>NZ_JAZKLC010000002.1:0-4850842 GCF_036487345.1 Enterobacter cloacae complex sp. CARB60 | reverse complement strand
TATTACGTTTTCCTCATTCAGAGTCAAGTGATTATTTTCGCTTTTCTCTGCTGGCGTTCATCTCTGAACCCCGCTAACCGGGCGGCCTGTAAGCCGTTGTTCCGTGTCAGTGGAGGCGCATTATAGTGAGTTCTCAGACGTTGACAACCCCTCTTTTAAAAAAAACTTTCAACCGTCTCTTTTTTGCTCAAAACCGTGCTAAAGCGCCAGTTTTTCGAGCGTTTCAAAGCCATAACGGCGTAAAACGGGTAAAAGTTGCTCAGTCTCTTTCGTGATGGCCATACAAAACGCGATATTCGCATCGGTAGATTTCGCATCCGGCGCTTCATGCTCCAGCAGCCAGGCCGTACGACGGGCGATAGCCGCACCGGAATCCACCAGGCGCGTCCCCTCCGGCAGCACCTCTAATAGCTCTTCCTGTAATAGAGGGAAGTGAGTGCAGCCCAGCACAACGGTATCCGGGGGTTCGGGCATCCGCAGCCACGGACGAAGAATACGACGTAGCTCGTCGAGTGATACCGCCTTTCCATGCAGCTTCGCTTCAGCCATCTCCACCAGCTCAGCCGAACCCAGCATCGCAATCTGGCATTCGTTGGCAAAACGGTCGATCAGCTCGCGGGTATAAGGACGCTTTACCGTACCTCGCGTTGCCAGCAAACCCACAATGCCGTTCGCCGTCAGACGCGCGGCAGGCTTTATTGCAGGAACGACGCCCACAACCGGGAATGGGAATTTTTCACGCAGGGCGGGAAGAGAAACGGTGCTCGCCGTATTACAGGCGATGACGGCCAGCGCAAGGGGGTAGCGCTGTTGTACCGCGGTGACGATTTCAACCACACGCTCAACAATAAAATCTTCGCTCTTTTCCCCATACGGGAAAGCGACGTTATCGAAAGCGTAGATGTAATGAAGATCCGGCAGAAGATGCCGAATCTCATCATAGACCGAAAGCCCACCGACGCCGGAATCAAACACCAGCACGGTGGGACGCGGATTAGAAGGTGTAGCTGCCAGACAAGGTGTATTCCCGTCCTGCAGTTTGGTAGCCATAAACTGTCTCGTAATCTTTATCGAACAGGTTGGCTATTTTACCACGAACTGTGAGATGTGAGGTGACAGGATACGAAACTGCGACATCCCAAAGACTGACACCGCCCATTTTCACTTCACGAGATGGATAACCGCTGAAGTCATCATCGTAGCGCGTTCCGAGATAGCGGTACGCGAGATTCCAGTCAACGTCCCACGTCTGCCAGTCAAGCTGATACTTCACCTGCTGCTTTGAACGACGCTTCAGAACTTCGTTGGTTTTCGCATTACGCGGGTCGACATAGTCATAAGAAACCTGATGCCCCACAGGGCCGGTATCAAACTGAGCCGTCGCTTCAATTCCTTCAATGCGCGCTTTGTCAACGTTATAAGGACGGTTCATCTGATCGTAACCAATCAGATTATCGATATCATTACGATAAGCACTGACGCGCCAGTTTACTGGGCCCGTCAGACCTTCAAAGCCACCTTCCCACTGTTTGCTCTCTTCAGGCTTAAGATTCGGGTTACCGTATTTCTCGCTGTGGATTTGACTCATCGTTGGCGCTTTATACGCCGTACCGTAAGAGGCAATGATGCGATACCCTTCTACAAATTCCCACGCAGCGCTGGTTTGCCAGGTGCTGTGGTTTCCGAAGTTAGAGTTATCGTCATTACGGGCTGCGGCTTCCAGCGTTACGCTATTAAACTGCTGCATACCGGAGAGGAAGACGCCCGTATTGTGCTGCTCATAGCCCTGGTTAAGAAGACCTGTACCCGCCTGCGTTTTTTGCTTTTGCCAGTCCAGACCTGCACCGATGTTACCGTGACCGACCGTCACGTTATTCATCCACTGAGCGGTATATTGCTTCACATCATCCATAGTGGAGGATGCCGCATAGCGTCCTTTGCTCGGATCATAGTTCAGGTCTTTGCTACGGCCATAACCCGCCACCAGCTGAGACTGGTAAATTCCCTGACTATAGCGCAGCCCCGTATCCCAGTTTTGGCTATAAAGCTGACGCGTATCCGGCGTGCCCGTTTTATTAAAGTTATCGTCGTAACTGTCATAGCCATCATAACCGTTACGGTTGTCGTAACCAAATCCACGGAAGAACCCGCTCACGCTGTCGGTAATCTGCTGTTCCACGGAGCCGTACAGCGATTTACTCATAAAGCCATCGCGGTCAGGCTGGCGCGGCGCATCTTTTGCGGCGATGTCAAAACCACGGGTATAGGTGTAGTTGCCCGCCATGGTGATTTTGGTTTTATCCAGCACCTGCTGGAAAGCGCCATCATAGGTCTGATAACCCTTAGAGCCGACGCCCGCTGAGATTTCTGCACCCGGCTTATCACGTCCGGTGATGATGTTAATCACGCCACCAATCGCGTCGGAACCATACAGGGCCGAACGCGGACCACGGATGTACTCAATACGCTGAATCAGCGAGGTCGGGATTTGGCTCAAATCGGGAACGTTGCTGATCCCGGCGTTATTCAAAGGAATACCGTCAATCAGCACCAGCACATGGCGAGATTCCGTGCCGCGAATAAAAGTCGAAGAGGTCGAGCCCAGTCCACCGCTTTGCGCGATATCCACGCCAGGCAGACGTGACATGATTTCCACCACGCTCTTTGCCTGCCAGCGTTCAATATCTTCACGCGTTACGACGGACGTCGGCGCCAGAACAGTTTTTGCCGGTTGTTCAAAACGATTTGCCGTCACCACCAACGAGTCGGCGTTATCCTGCGCCCAGCCCGAAAATGCCGTAACGGACAACGCCGTCAACAGCGATACTTTTTTAATCATTGTTAAAGCATCCACAATATAAGAAGGATGCCGCAGGCCTCATCGATAGCACGCGATGATGAAACCAAATGCGACGTGATCCCGGCAGGTCTTCGGGCTAGGTGGCTATATAAGGATGAAGACTTCCCATTTTCACAGTGTCTACAACGCTCATCCCGCCAGACTTTACCGCTGCGCGTCAGCTCCAGATTTACACTGGATTCCCTTTTCACTCTCAGGAGACCGGAAACAGAATGCTACAATTAGACACGTATAGATGTCCAGACAGCTATTGGCCATTAAATCTGGACATCCCCTGAACAATGCCTACAATCCCCGCGTAATTCTTTATCACTCAGGACGCATCATGACCCCAGAACACCTCCCGACAGAACAGTACGACGCGCAGCTGGCTGAGAAAGTTGTCCGCCTGCAAAGTATGATGACGCCTTTCAACGCGCCCGTTCCCGAGGTGTTCCGCTCTCCCGTCAGCCACTACCGCATGCGCGCAGAATTCCGCATCTGGCACGACGGTGACGACCTGTACCACATCATTTTCGATCAGCAGACGAAGTCCCGTATTCGCGTGGACAGCTTTCCGGCGGCGAGCGAGCTCATTAACCAATTAATGACGCTGATAATGGACGGCGTGCGCAACAATCCGGTACTGCGTAACAAGCTGTTCCAGATTGACTACCTGACCACGCAAAGCAATCAGGCGATTGTCTCTCTGCTGTACCACAAAGCGCTGAATGACGAGTGGCGCGAGCAGGCGGAAGCGCTGCGCGATGCCCTGCGTGCGCAGAATATCAACGTCCACCTGATTGGCCGCGCGACCAAAACCAAAATCATGCTGGATCAGGATTACATCGACGAGCGCCTGCCGGTGGCAGGTAAAGAGATGGTGTATCGTCAGGTCGAGAACAGCTTCACCCAGCCGAACGCCGCGATGAACGTGCAGATGCTGGAGTGGGCGCTGAAGGCGACGGAAGGGTCAACGGGCGATTTGCTTGAGCTCTACTGCGGTAACGGCAACTTCTCGCTGGCGCTGGCGCGTAACTTCGATCGCGTCCTGGCAACGGAAATCGCCAAGCCGTCGGTGGCCGCCGCGCAGTACAACATTGCTGCCAACCATATCGACAACGTGCAGATCGTTCGTATGGCCGCAGAAGAGTTCACGCAGGCCATGAACGGCGTGCGCCAGTTTAACCGCCTGGAAGGGATCGATCTAAAGAGCTACCAGTGTGAGACAATTTTTGTCGACCCGCCGCGCAGCGGCCTGGACAGCGAAACCGAGAAGATGGTGCAGGCGTACCCGCGTATTTTGTACATCTCCTGTAACCCGGAGACGCTGTGCAAGAATCTCGAAACATTAGGCCAGACGCACAATATTGAACGTCTGGCGCTGTTCGATCAGTTCCCGTATACGCACCATATGGAGTGCGGCGTACTGCTCACGGCGAAGTAATGTGGGACTTGCAGGGCAGGTAAGCGAAGCGCCACCTGCCAAAAAAGCCGGATGGCGCTTCGCTTATCCGGCCTACAATGAAGAAACCCTTTACTCTGGTAACTGGCTCTTACGGCTACGCATGCGCGAGCCAATCCAGAACACCAGCGCCACAGACAGTACCGCAGGGAAGAAGTTAGAGCCGATATCCGGATATTCCGCGCGAACCACGGTGCTATACAGCAATACGCCCAGAATAAAGCAGGCAGCGGCCAGCCCCGGTAACCCCACCGGCATGGTGCGGTTCAGGTAACGTTGATGCAGGCAGTAAACCGTCAGCACCAGCGCAATAAGCGGGAAAATCGAAAATGGAACGATTGAGCTAAAAATAGCGGCAAACGTACCATTAATGGATAAGCCAGCGATCAATGCCAGCAACAGCGTCCCTTTATCCTGACCTGACTGTTTCATTACTCACCTTCACTCTTCGGTTTGATGTGCCAGTTTCTCTTGTTCTCGGCGATACCAGTAGTACGCGCCTTTGGAGATCATCCTCAGCTGCAATACCAGTCGCTCTTCGAGCTGCTTGCGTTGTTCAATGCTGACATCCAGCGCTTCAGCACCCGCGCTGAAAACAATCGTCACCATCGCCTCGGCCTGTGCTTCAGTAAACGCACGCGGCATATGGTTTTCGAGTTCAAGATAGTCGGCAAGTTCCGCGATGAAGTGCTGAATTTCACGCGCGACGGCGGCACGAAACGCCGCCGACGTGCCCGAACGCTCGCGCAGAAGAAGACGAAACGCGTTGGGGTTATTGCCGATAAATTCCATAAAGGTTGATACGGAGGTGCGGATCACGCTGCCCCCTTTGGCGATACGCTGACGCGCCTGGCGCATCAGCTGGCGCAGCATTAAACCGCTCTCGTCGACCATGGTCAGGCCCAGTTCATCCACATCACGGAAATGACGATAGAAGGACGTTGGCGCAATCCCGGCCTCGCGTGCGACTTCGCGCAGGCTCAAACTGGCAAAACTCCGCTCAGCACTCAGTTGACTGAATGCGGCTTCCACCAGCGAACGCCGGGTTTTCTCTTTTTGTTGTGCTCTTACGCCCATCACGATAGTTGAATCCTTCCAAAGGCCTGATGGCACTATACCAGAGAATAAAATTAATCTGTTTGCCTGGCTTTGTGAATGATTGTTTACGTGCGGTTTGTGCTCCACTGCCGGAAAAAAGCACAACGATAATTGGGTTACTCTGTCAATGATGTTATGATTCTGTTGCTTTTATGTATAAGAACAGGTAAGCCTTGCCATGCCACATTCCTACGATTACGACGCAATAGTTATTGGTTCCGGCCCCGGCGGCGAAGGTGCTGCTATGGGTCTGGTGAAACAGGGAGCCAGAGTAGCGGTCATCGAGCGCTACCATAATGTCGGCGGCGGTTGCACCCACTGGGGCACCATCCCTTCGAAAGCCCTCCGCCACGCCGTTAGCCGCATTATCGAATTTAACCAGAACCCTCTTTACAGCGACCACTCCCGACTTCTTCGTTCCTCTTTTGCTGACATCCTGAATCACGCGGATACCGTCATTAACCAGCAGACACGTATGCGTCAGGGGTTTTATGAGCGTAACCACTGTGAAATTTTGCAGGGCAACGCGCATTTTGTGGATGAACACACCCTGGCACTCGAATGCCACGACGGTTCGGTTGAAACCATCACGGCTGAAAAATTTGTGATTGCCTGCGGTTCACGCCCTTACCATCCGGCCGACGTGGACTTCTCGCACCCGCGCGTCTACGACAGCGACTCGATTCTGAGCCTGCACCATGAACCCCGCCACGTCATTATCTATGGTGCAGGGGTTATTGGCTGCGAATATGCGTCGATCTTCCGCGGAATGGAGGTCAAAGTTGACCTGATCAACACCCGCGACCGCCTGCTGGCGTTCCTCGATCAGGAGATGTCGGACTCTCTCTCCTACCACTTCTGGAACAGCGGCGTGGTGATTCGCCACAACGAAGAGTACGAGAAAATCGAAGGCTGTGACGACGGGGTGATCATGCACCTGAAGTCCGGTAAGAAGCTGAAAGCAGACTGCCTGCTGTACGCCAACGGCCGTACCGGCAACACCGATTCACTGCAATTGCAGAACATCGGTCTTGAAACCGACAGCCGCGGTCAGTTGAAGGTCAACAGCATGTACCAGACCGCCCTGCCGCACGTTTACGCGGTCGGCGACGTGATTGGTTACCCAAGCCTGGCCTCAGCCGCTTACGACCAGGGACGCATTGCCGCACAGGCGCTGGTAAAAGGCGAAGCGACGGCGCACCTGATCGAAGATATTCCGACGGGCATCTATACCATTCCGGAAATCAGTTCTGTCGGGAAAACCGAGCAGCAGCTGACGGCCATGAAGGTACCTTACGAGGTGGGGCGTGCGCAGTTTAAACATCTGGCGCGGGCGCAAATCGTGGGGATGAGCGTGGGTACGCTGAAGATCCTGTTCCATCGCGAGACGAAAGAGATCCTCGGGATTCACTGCTTCGGTGAACGCGCGGCGGAAATCATTCATATCGGCCAGGCAATCATGGAGCAGAAAGGTGGTGGTAACACCATTGAGTACTTCGTTAACACCACCTTTAACTACCCGACCATGGCGGAAGCCTACCGGGTAGCGGCACTAAACGGCCTGAACCGCCTGTTTTAACGCGCTGTCGAAATGGCCATCCATCGAACCACGGATGGCCTCTGCCAGCTGCTCATAGCGGCTGCGCAGCGGTGAACCCGGACGATACACCAGGCCGATAGTGCGACGCGGCTCCGGCTTAATGCACGGCAGATAAACCACGCCATCTCGTTTACGCTCGCGCGGCACGGCCAGCGCAGGCAGCAGCGTGATGCCGCTTCCCGCCGCGACCATATTACGCAGCGTTTCCAGGCTGGTTGCGCGGAAGTGGGTATCCTCATCCGCACCCGCTTCGAAGCAGAAGCCCATCGCCTGATCGCGCAGGCAGTGGCCGTCTTCCAGCATCAGCAGCTTTTCACCGGCCAGATCGGCCATCGGCACGCGATCGCGGTTCGCCCACGGGTGATCTTCATAGATCGCGAGCATCATCGGCTCATCGAACAGCGGCACTTCTATAAAGGCTTCGCTCTCTTTCACCAGCGCAAGAATGGCGCAGTCGAGCTTACCGCTGTCCAGCTGTGCCAGCAGCTGATGGGTTTGCGCTTCATGCAGGTACATTTCGAGTTTCGGGAACGTCTGGTGCAGCATCGGAATGATCTGCGGCAACAGGTACGGGCCAACGGTAGGGATCAGGCCAATATGCAGCGGGCCGGACATCGCCTCCCCCTGCTGGCTTGCCATTTCCTTGAGCACTTTGACCTCGCGCAGCACGGTGCGCGCCTGATCCACCAGCAGAAGACCTGCCTGTGTGAACAGAACCTTACGACTGGTGCGCTCCAGCAGCATCACGCCCAGCTCGTCTTCCAGCTTGCGGATCTGACCGCTCAGCGTGGGCTGGCTGACGTGGCAGGAATCTGCCGCGCGGCGAAAGTGACGATGCTCGGCTAACGCTACCAGGTATTCAAGATCACGAATATTCATTATTCATCCTCCGTCGCCACGATAGTTCATGGCGATAGATAGCATAGCAACGAACGATTATCCCTATCAAGCATTCTGTTGAATAATACACCACATAGACGAGGCGGCACGTGTTTGACCCAAAACGACCCCGCACCGTCAGCGAGTTTCTCTCAAAACTCGAACAACTAAAGCCAACGTGAACTTTTGCGGACCCCGTGGTCCGCTTTTTTTTGCATAAAAAAGCCCGGGGATAAAAGCAAAATGGCAACCGAAGTTGTCATTTTTAGTGTTTGCTCCCTCTCCCCGTGGGTGTACGGTCCGGGGACATAGTGAACACTTGTTCGGGGACATGGTAGACACTTACAACTAAGGCATAAGAACCCGTTTATGGAGTCGCTTATGCCCTGGGATGCGAGAGATACCATGTCATTACGTACCGAGTTTGTTTTGTTCGCCTCGCAGGACGGGGCGAACATCCGTTCCCTCTGCCGTCGCTTCGGCATTTCACCTGCTACCGGCTATAAGTGGCTTCAGCGCTGGGCTCAGGAAGGCCCATCCGGCCTTCAGGACCGGCCCCGCATACCGCACCATTCCCCGAACCGCTCATCTGACGACATCACAGCCCTGCTGCGCATGGCACATGAGCGCCATGAAAGCTGGGGCGCACGCAAGATTAAGCGCTGGCTAGAAGACCAGGGGCACACCATGCCCGCCTTCAGCACCGTCCATAACCTGATGGCCCGCCATGGCCTGCTGCCGGGCGCTTCACCGGGCATTCCCCCCACGGGACGGTTCGAACACGATGTGCCGAACCGCCTCTGGCAGATGGATTTTAAGGGCCACTTTCCCTTTGGCGGCGGCCGCTGCCATCCGCTGACCCTGCTGGACGACCACTCCCGTTTTTCCCTGTGCCTGGCGCACTGTACCGATGAACGGCGCGAGACCGTGCAGCAGCAGCTGGTCAGCGTGTTTGAACGCTACGGCCTGCCGGACCGGATGACGATGGACAACGGCTCACCGTGGGGAGACACCACCGGCACCTGGACGGCACCTGAGCTGTGGCTGATGCGCCTGGGTATCCGGGTGGGGCACTCCCGGCCGTATCATCCGCAGACGCAGGGCAAGCTGGAGCGTTTTCACCGCAGCCTGAAGGCGGAAGTGCTGCAGGGAAAATGGTTCGCAGACAGCGGTGAGCTGCAGCGCGCCTTCGACCACTGGCGCACGGTGTACAACCTTGAACGCCCGCACGAGGCGCTGGATATGGCGGTACCGGGCTCGCGGTATCAGCCGTCAGCGCGGCAGTACAGCGGCAGCACAACGCCCCCGGAATACGACGAGGGCGTGATGGTCAGGAAAGTGGATATCAGCGGAAAGCTGAGCGTGAAAGGGGTAAGCCTGAGCGCAGGCAAGGCGTTCAGGGGAGAACGGGTCGGGCTGAAGGAGATGCAGGAAGACGGCAGCTACGAGGTGTGGTGGTACAGCACGAAAGTGGGGGTGATCGACCTGAAGAAAAAGTCGATCACCATGGGTAAAGGATGTTAAAAAGTGTTCACCATGTCCCCGAACACCTGTCTACCATGTCCCCGGACCGTACAGTGGGAGAGGGCCGGGGTGAGGGCACCAGCCCGCACTATTCAAACCAAATCAAACCAACCGGTTTTTCGCATCCGCAATCGCCTGCGCCACCTGCTTCGGCGACACGCCGCCTTTCGCCGCACGCTTATCCAGGCAAGACTGCAGCGCCAGAATCGGATACACATCATCCCCGATAACCGCGCTGAACTTCTGCAGGTCGGCCAGCGACAGATCTTCCAGCGGTTTACCCTGACGAATGGCTTCCACTACCGCTTCACCCACAATATGGTGCGCTTCACGGAACGGTACGCCTTTCGCCACCAGATAATCCGCCAGTTCGGTAGAGTTCGCATAGCCCTGCTGCGCCGCTTCCTGACAGCGCGGACGTTTCACCTGAATGCCGTCCAGCACCAACGCGCCCATATGCAGACAGTCCAGCCAGGTGTCGAGCGCGTCGAACAGCCCTTCCTTGTCTTCCTGCATATCTTTGTTATACGCCAGCGGCAGCCCTTTCAGGGTCATCATCATACCGGTCAGCGCGCCCTGCACGCGGCCACATTTGCCGCGGATCAGTTCCAGCGCGTCCGGGTTTTTCTTCTGCGGCATCAGGGATGAGCCTGAGGTCACGCGGTCGGATAGCTCGACGAAGCCCGCTTCGCCAGAGTTAAAGAAGATCAGGTCTTCGGCAAAGCGCGACAGGTGCACCATCCCGATAGAGGCATTCGAGAGCAGCTCCAGCACGTGGTCGCGGTCGGACACGCTGTCCAGGCTGTTACGGGTGGCGGAGGCAAAGCCCAGCCAGCCTGCCAGCTGTTCGCGGTCAATTTCATACGCCGTACCGGCCAGCGCGCCGCTGCCCAGCGGGCTGACGTCCAGACGCTTCAGGGTATCCTGCAGACGGCTTTCATCACGCGCCAGCATCTCAACGTAGGCCAGACACCAGTGCGCAAAAGTCACCGGCTGCGCGCGCTGCAGATGGGTATAACCCGGCATCACCGCGTCCTGGTTGTTCTGCGCGGTTTCCACCAGCGCGCTCTGCAGCTGACGGTTGGCCGCCAGCAGTTCGCCAATGGTATCTTTACACCACAGCTTCAGGTCGGTGGCGACCTGGTCGTTACGGCTGCGCCCGGTGTGCAGCTTTTTACCGAGCTGGCCGACTTTGTCGATAAGCTTGCCTTCCACCCAGCTGTGAATATCTTCGGCATCGCTTTCGAGGATCTGCTGTGGATTAAGACGCACCTCTTCCAGCAGATTGTTCAGCGCTTCTTCCAGCTGTAATTGTTCGTCTGCGGTCAGTACGCCCACCGTCACCAGCGCTTTGGACCAGGCCACAGAGCCGACAATATCCTGTTCGGCCAGGCGGTAGTCGAAGCGCAAAGAGTCGTTGAACTGTTTGAACCGCTGATCCGCTGCCTGTGTAAAACGCCCACCCCAAAGTGCCATAACATGCTTCCTTTATTCGTTAGTTCCGCCGGGTGGCGCTACGCTTACCCGGCCTACGGTCATTCAATAAAACTTAGGCTAAAATACGCGTGCCAATCGGCGTGCCGTTAAACAGCGCCGGGAGCTGCTCCGCATGACGCCAGGAGGCGATATCCACCGGGCGGCCCAGCGTGCGCGCGGCATCCAGCGCGGCGTTCACTTTGACGATCATGCCGTCGGTAATAATGCCCTGTGCAATCAGCTGCTCGGCTTTCTCTGCCGTCATTTCCGCAATGCGCTGGCCTTTACCGTCCAGAATGCCGCTCACGTCGGAGAGCAGGATCAGATCCGCGCCCAGCGTTGCCGCCAGTGCCGTCGCCGCCTGGTCAGCGTTGACGTTCATCAGCTCACCCTCTTCGGTCACGCCGATAGAGCTCACCACCGGCAGGAACCCCCCTTCCAGCAGCGTGTTAATCAGCTTAGGCGAACCTGGCTGTGCCAGTCCAACGTGGCCGAGCTCTTCGTCGAGCTGGGTCACTTTTACGCTGTCGCCATCGCCCAGATAGAGGCCCACGGAGGCAATGTGGTGTTTCTTCGCCCACGCCAGCAGCGTTTTGTTCGCCGTACCCGCCAGCGCGCCGGTAATGATGTCAATCTGGTCAGCAGGCGTCACTCGCAGGCCGTTCTTCTTTTTCACCGGCAGGTTGAGCCCTTTCATCAGCTCGTCCACCACGCAGCCGCCGCCGTGCACAATCACCAGCGGACGTTGATGTGATTCGCGATAGTTCACCAGCGCGGTAAACAGACGCTCCAGTGCTTCTTCGCTGTCGAGCAGTACACCACCGAGTTTGATAATTAATGGGTTCATCATCACACCTTAAATAAGAGCCTGCGTTTCCGGAAAACCGAAACGAATATTTGCACACTGCATTGCCTGCGCGGCAGCGCCTTTGAGTAAGTTATCTTCCGCGGCAACCACAATCAGATGCTCGCCCTGTACGGCAAAGCCGATGTCGCAGAACGGCAGGCCAACCACGTTTTTCAGCGCCGGCACGCCTTTGTCGTACAGGCGCACCAGCGGTTTATCCGCATAGGCCTGCGTGAAGACCTCGTTCACCTGCTCTTTGGTCACGCCGGGCTTCAGGCGGCAGGTAATGGTTTCGAGGATCCCACGCGGGAAGCTGCCCAGGTGCGGGGTGAAAATCACCTCGGCGCCCAGATGGGTCGTGATTTCAGGGTGATGACGGTGATTGAACACGCCATACGGCTGAAGGCTCACTTCGCAGAAGCTGTTGGAGATAGCGGCCTTACGCCCTGCTCCGCTCACGCCGCTGGTGGCGTTGATCACCGGCCACTGGTTGAGATCCAGCAGACCCGCGTCGATCAGCGGCTTCAGGGAAAGCTGCGCCGCCGTCGGGTAGCAGCCCGGAACGGCAATCAGGTCCGCTTCTTTCAGCTTGTCTACGCTCCACTCCGCCAGGCCGTACACCGCTTTTTCAAGCAGATCCGGATGCTGGTGGGTGAAACCGTAATATTTTTCGTAAAACGCGCCGTCGTTAACGCGGAATGCGCCGGAGAGGTCGAAGACCACGCAGCCCGCCGCCAGGAACTGCGGCGCCAGGTCGTGGCTGACCTCGTGAGCGGTGGCTAAAAACACCACGTCGACGCCGTCGGTAAACTCGCTGATGTCAGACATTGGCTGCAGCGGCAGATCGACAATGCCTTTAAGCTGCGGATGCAAATCGGAAATTAACTTTCCTGCATCATTGCTTTGCGCTGACACGGTCAAAGCGGTTATGGTCATATGTGGATGGCGATTCACGTAGCTTACAAGCTCTGCGCCCGCATAACCGCTAGCGCCTACAATCAGCGTATTCAACATCGGGTTCCTTTATGCTCAACGTTAATGTATTTTTATTCACATTTATTGCATGAATATTGATACTATCACGACCTAAGGTGTGTCAACAATGAAAATGAACTTACCGCCATTTATCGAGATCTACCGCGCCCTGATTGCCACACCGTCCATCAGCGCAACGGAAGAAGCGCTGGATCAGAGCAATGAGTCTTTAATCAATCTGCTGGCGGGTTGGTTTAGCGATCTTGGGTTTAACGTTGAGGTTCAGCCCGTCCCCGGAACACGCCACAAATTTAACCTGCTCGCCAGTACCGGAACCGGTGCGGGCGGCCTGCTGTTGGCCGGTCATACCGACACCGTGCCGTTTGACGACGGCCGCTGGACGCGCGATCCGTTCACCCTGACCGAGCATGACAACAAGCTCTACGGTCTGGGCACCGCCGACATGAAAGGCTTCTTCGCCTTTATCCTCGACGCGCTGCGTGACGTGGACGTGACGAAGCTGAAAAAACCGCTCTACATTCTGGCGACCGCCGATGAAGAGACCAGCATGGCGGGCGCGCGCTACTTCTCTGAAAACACCTCCATTCGCCCGGACTGCGCGATCATCGGTGAGCCGACTTCTCTGCAGCCGATCCGCGCGCACAAAGGCCATATTTCTACCGCCGTGCGCGTGCTGGGCCAGTCCGGCCACTCCAGCGATCCGGCGCGTGGCGTGAACGCCATCGAGCTGATGCATGACGCCATCGGCCGCATCATGACCCTGCGCGACGATTTGAAAGAACGTTATCACTACGAGGCGTTCACTGTACCGTATCCGACGCTGAACCTCGGCAGCCTGCACGGCGGCGATGCCTCCAACCGTATCTGCGCCTGCTGCGAACTGCATATGGACATCCGCCCGCTGCCGGGCATGACCCTGAGCGATCTCGACGGCCTGCTGAATGAGGCGCTAGCCCCGGTAAGCGAGCGCTGGCCGGGCCGCCTGACGGTCTCCGAACTGCATCCGCCGATCCCGGGTTACGAATGCCCGCCGGATCACCAGCTGGTCGAAGTGGTGGAAAAACTGCTCGGTGAGAAAACCGACGTGGTGAACTACTGCACCGAAGCGCCGTTTATTCAGACCCTGTGTCCGACGCTGGTCCTTGGCCCTGGCTCCATCAACCAGGCCCATCAGCCGGATGAATATCTGGAAACCCGCTTCATCAAGCCCACCCGCGAACTGATTACCCAGGTTGTGCATCACTTCTGCTGGCATTAAAACCGCACCGAAGAGTCCCCTCTCCCTGTGGGAGAGGGTTAAGGTGAGGGCAACAAATCGCATGATCTTCGTCACATTCCCATAAGCATCTCTTATCTGACGCAATGCGAATTAAATTTCGTAAATTGCCCGCATTTATTCGTTTGCTGAACCGTTTTCGCAGCAATTGACGACGGGGGTTTTACGTGGCTTTATAAAGGGAGATGACAAAATAATGTCCAGAAGATTCTCGCCTGGGCATAAACAAAAATGATGGGGTGACTGGGTTTTTATGAACGAACAATATTCCGCGTTGCGTAGTAATGTCAGTATGCTCGGCAAAGTGCTTGGAGATACCATCAAAGATGCGTTGGGGGAGAACATCCTCGACCGCGTTGAAACCATCCGCAAGCTGTCTAAATCTTCCCGTTCAGGTAACGAGGCCAGTCGCCAGGAGCTGCTTACGACGTTGCAGAACCTCTCTAACGATGAGCTGCTGCCCGTTGCGCGCGCATTCAGCCAGTTCCTGAACCTGGCCAACACCGCTGAGCAATACCACAGCATTTCGCCAAACGGCGAAGCGGCCAGCAACCCGGAAGTCATTGCCCGCACCCTTCGTAAACTGAAAGACCAGCCAGACCTCAACGAAGCCACCATCAAAAAGGCGGTGGAGTCACTTTCGCTGGAGCTGGTGCTGACCGCTCACCCAACCGAGATCACCCGTCGCACCCTGATCCACAAAATGGTGGAAGTGAACAACTGTCTGAAGCAGTTGGATAACAAAGATATTGCCGACTACGAACGCAACCAGCTGATGCGCCGTCTGCGCCAGCTGATTGCCCAGTCCTGGCACACCGATGAAATTCGTAAGCATCGCCCAAGCCCGGTCGACGAAGCCAAATGGGGCTTTGCGGTGGTGGAAAACAGCCTGTGGGAAGGGGTGCCTAACTACCTGCGCGAGCTGAACGAACAGCTGGAAGAGAACCTCGGTTACCGCCTGCCGGTCGACTTTGTTCCGGTGCGCTTCACCTCCTGGATGGGCGGCGACCGCGACGGTAACCCGAACGTGACCGCGGAAATCACCCGTCACGTCCTGCTGCTGAGCCGCTGGAAAGCGACCGACCTTTTCCTGAAAGACATTCAGGTGCTGATCTCCGAGCTGTCGATGGTTGAGGCGACGCCTGAACTGCGCGCGCTGGCCGGGGAAGAAGGTGCCAGCGAGCCGTACCGTTTCCTGATGAAAAAACTGCGTGGTCAGCTGATGGCCACTCAGGCCTGGCTCGAAGCGCGTCTGAAAGGTCAGCGCCTGCCAAAACCGGAAGGCCTGCTCAGCCAGAACGAACAGCTCTGGGAGCCGCTCTACGCCTGCTATAAATCACTGCAGGCCTGCGGGATGGGCATCATCGCCAATGGCGAACTGCTCGACACCCTGCGCCGCGTGAAGTGTTTCGGCGTGCCGCTGGTGCGTATCGACGTTCGCCAGGAAAGTACCCGTCATACCGAAGCGCTGGGCGAGCTGACCCGCTATCTCGGCATCGGCGATTATGAAAGCTGGTCCGAAGCCGACAAACAGGCCTTCCTGATCCGCGAGCTGAACTCGAAGCGCCCTCTGCTGCCGCGCAACTGGGAGCCAAGCAACGAAACCCGCGAAGTGCTCAACACCTGTAAAGCGATCGTTGATGCGCCGAAAGGATCGGTGGCCGCCTATGTGATCTCCATGGCGAAGACCCCGTCCGACGTGCTGGGCGTACACCTTCTGCTGAAAGAAGCGGGTATCGACTACGCTCTGCCGGTCGCCCCGCTGTTTGAGACCCTCGACGACCTGAACAATGCCAACGACGTCATGAGCCAGCTGTTGAATATCGACTGGTACCGCGGCTTTATTCAGGGCAAACAGATGGTGATGATTGGCTATTCCGACTCCGCTAAAGATGCGGGCGTGATGGCGGCATCCTGGGCGCAGTATCAGGCGCAGGACGCACTGATCAAAACCTGCGAGAAAGCCGGTATTGAACTGACCCTGTTCCACGGACGCGGCGGTTCAATTGGCCGTGGCGGCGCACCGGCGCACGCAGCGCTGCTGTCGCAGCCGCCGGGAAGCCTGAAAGGCGGCCTGCGCGTCACCGAGCAGGGCGAGATGATCCGCTTCAAATACGGCCTGCCGGAAGTGACCATCAGCAGCCTGTCGCTTTATACCAGCGCGATTCTGGAAGCGAACCTGCTGCCACCGCCGGAGCCGAAAGAGTC
The DNA here is from genome assembly GCF_036487345.1 of Enterobacter cloacae complex sp. CARB60. Lineage (NCBI taxonomy): Bacteria > Pseudomonadati > Pseudomonadota > Gammaproteobacteria > Enterobacterales > Enterobacteriaceae > Enterobacter > Enterobacter cloacae complex sp. CARB60. The sequence goes on along the minus strand of NZ_JAZKLC010000002.1, from coordinate 4,834,634 downwards.
CTGGTGCCACATCATGGACGAGCTGTCCGATATCTCCTGCGATCTGTACCGTGGCTATGTGCGCGAGAACAAAGATTTCGTGCCTTACTTCCGCTCGGCCACGCCTGAGCAAGAGCTGGGTAAACTGCCGCTGGGTTCACGTCCGGCCAAACGTCGCCCGACCGGTGGCGTGGAGTCTTTGCGTGCGATTCCGTGGATCTTCGCCTGGACGCAGAACCGCCTGATGCTGCCCGCCTGGCTGGGTGCCGGTGCCGCACTGCAAAAAGTGGTGGAAGATGGCAAACAAAGCGAACTGGAAACCATGTGCCGCGACTGGCCGTTCTTCTCCACGCGTCTTGGCATGCTGGAGATGGTCTTCTCGAAAGCTGACCTGTGGCTGGCAGAATATTACGACCAGCGTCTGGTGAAACCCGAGCTGTGGACGCTGGGTAAAGAGCTGCGCGAACTGCTGGAAGGCGACATCAAAGTGGTGCTGGATATCGCCAACGACTCGCACCTGATGGAAGACCTGCCGTGGATTGCCGAATCTATCCAGCTGCGTAATATCTACACCGATCCGCTTAACGTCCTGCAGGCAGAGCTGCTGCACCGTTCGCGTCAGGCGGAAGAGGAAGGTAAAGAGCCGGATCCGCGCGTTGAACAGGCGTTGATGGTGACGATTGCAGGCGTTGCGGCGGGTATGCGTAACACCGGCTAATCGGTTTTGCCGGGTGGCGCTTACGCTTACCCGGCCTACAATATGCTTTTCGTAGGCCCGGCAAGCGCCAGCGTCGCCGGGCAATACCCTGGTATCCACACCATGCACCACGACATTACCCACATCCTGACTGACCTGATCAACGGTACAACGCCGCTGCGTCAGGTGCATTTTGTCGCATCTGCCGGGAAGAATACCCGAACGTCACCTTGTCTCTCGGTTATCCTGGAAACCTGCTGCGAGGCATTCTTTTCCACATCCGGGCACGTCCCGCTTCATTCTTCGCACTCTCTCAGAATAAGCTTCGGCAAACAGCAGCTGACGCTTCAGCTCCATCGGAATAACGTCCTTTTACAACAGCAGCAGGTCGCCAGGCGAGGCCCCCGGACGGGCGCGTTTCTCCTGCAAACGCTCAACGAACTGCACATGCAGCCGACCGAGCAGGACACGGCCAGGCTGGTAGTCTTAAGTCTGCTCAGCCACTGCCGCGATCTGCTTGGCAGCGAGATCCACACTGATAGCCGCAGTCGCGCGCTCTTCGAAGCCATTCGTCGCTTTATTGACGAACATCATGCCTCAGCGCTGACCCGGGATTCCGTTGCCGAGGCGTTTTACATTTCCCCTAACTATCTCTCTCACCTTTTTCAGAAGACCGGAAATGTTGGGTTCAATGAATACCTGACACAGACGCGTCTGGAACACGCGCGCCAGCTGCTCAAGGGGTACGATTTAAAAATTAAGGATATTTCGGCACGCTGTGGGTTTATGGACAGCAACTATTTCTGCCGTCTCTTTCGCAAACACACCGAACGTTCACCTTCTGAATATCGCCGCCAATATCACAGCCAGCTGATCGCCAAAAACTAGCACTGTGATCGGCATCGCACTTCGTTAAGCAGAATACATTTGTCCAGTATTTGGCAAAATTGACCTGTATCGGCCGCGCCTGGCAGGGCCTTATCCTTTATTTAGCCTTTCTGACTTAAGGAAAAATAATGGAACTGTATCTGGATACCGCCAACGTGGCGGAAGTTGAACGCCTGGCGCGCATCTTTCCCATTGTGGGCGTCACCACCAACCCGAGCATCATTGCCGCCAGCCGTGAATCCATCTGGGACGTGCTGCCGCGTCTCCAAAAAGCCATTGGACCGGAAGGCACGCTGTTTGCTCAAACCATGAGCCGCGATGCCGAAGGCATGGTGGCAGAGGCAAAACGCCTGAGTAACGCCCTGCCGGACATCGTGGTGAAAATCCCGGTGACGGCTCAGGGGCTTATTGCGATTAAGGCGTTGAAAAAAGAGGGGATAACCACGCTGGGCACCGCCGTTTACAGCGCGGCACAGGGTTTGCTTGCCGCGCTGGCAGGCGCGAAATATGTCGCGCCATATGTCAACCGCGTTGACGCTCAGGGTGGTGACGGCATTCGCATGGTTCAGGAGCTGCAAACCCTGCTGGAACTGCACGCGCCGGAAAGCAGAGTGCTGGCCGCCAGTTTCAAAACGCCGCGTCAGGCGTTGGACTGCCTGTTGGCGGGATGCGAGGCAATCACGCTTCCCTTAGACGTAGCGCAACAAATGCTCGGCACGCCAGCGGTAGAGTCAGCCATAGAGAAGTTCGAGCAGGACTGGAAAAACGCGTTTGGTAACCTCAACCTCTAAGGGAGAACTGTTATGGACCGTATTATTCAATCACCTGGGAAATACATCCAGGGTGCTGATGTGCTTACCCGTCTCGGCGACTATCTGAAACCGCTGGCACAGCGCTGGCTGGTTGTCGGCGATAAATTTGTGCTGGGTTTTGCCGAAGAGACCCTGCGTCAGAGTTTTAAAAAAGCTGAACTGCATGCCGAAATCGCGTCGTTTGGCGGCGAATGTTCACAAAATGAAATCGATCGTCTGAAAAAGCTGGCCGACAGCGCCGACTGCATGGCGGTGCTGGGCATTGGCGGCGGTAAAACGCTGGATACCGCCAAGGCGCTGGCCCATTTTATGGACGTACCCGTGGCTATTGCCCCAACGATTGCCTCCACCGATGCGCCGTGCAGCGCCCTTTCCGTTATTTACACCGACAGCGGTGAGTTCGATCGCTACCTGATGCTGCCGCACAACCCGAACATGGTTATCGTCGATACCAAAGTGGTAGCGGGTGCGCCGGCACGTCTGCTTGCCGCCGGGATTGGCGATGCGCTGGCGACGTGGTTTGAAGCACGCGCCTGCTCGCGCAGCGGCGCGACCACCATGGCGGGAGGCAAATGTACGCAAGCAGCACTCGCGCTGGCCGAGCTGTGCTACAACACGCTGGTTGAAGAGGGTGAAAAAGCCATGCTGGCCGCGGAACAGCATGTGGTTACACCGGCGCTGGAACGCATTATCGAAGCCAACACCTATCTCAGCGGCGTAGGCTTTGAAAGCGGTGGTCTGGCGGCGGCACACGCTATTCATAATGGTATGACGGCGGTACCGGACGCGCACCACTTCTATCACGGCGAGAAAGTGGCGTTTGGTACGCTGACGCAGCTGGTACTGGAAAACGCGCCGGTAGAAGAAATAGAGACCGTCGCCGCGCTTTGCCACAGCGTGGGGCTGCCGATCACGCTGGCGCAGCTGAACATTAAAGAGGATATTCCGGCCAAAATGCGTCTGATCGCGGAAGCCTCCTGTGCCGAAGGGGAAACGATCCACAACATGCCCGGCGGCGTAACGCCGGATCAGGTATATGCGGCACTGCTGGTGGCCGACCAGTATGGGCAGCGGTTCCTGCAGGAGTGGGAGTAAATAGCGTGAATAAAAATCCCCGCATCAGCGGGGATTTTTTTGGCCGTAGGCCGGGTAAGCGTTAGCGCCACCCGGCACAAGGGTTACTGCAGGTCAAACCTGTCCAGATCCATCACCTTCGCCCATGCGGCAACGAAGTCGCGGACAAACTTCTCATGCGCATCATCACTGGCATAAACCTCTGCCAGCGCGCGCAGGACGGCGTTCGAACCAAAGACCAGATCGGCGCGGGTGGCGGTGTATTTCACTTCACCGCTGGCGCGATCGCTTCCGGCAAACAGTTCATTAGATTCGTCGGTCGCCTTCCACTGGGTGTTCATGTCCAGCAGGTTCACGAAGAAATCGTTGCTCAACACGCCCTCGCGGTCGGTGAACACGCCATTTTTGCTACCGTCAAAGTTTGCACCCAGCACGCGCAGGCCACCGATCAGCACCGTCAGCTCAGGCGCGGTCAGCGTCAGCTGCTGGGCTTTGTCGATCAGCAGTGACTCAGTGGTGGACACATCCACCTGCGCACGGTAGTTGCGGAAGCCGTCGGCAATCGGTTCGAGCAGGTTAAACATCTCGATATCCGTCTGATCCTGACGCGCATCCACGCGGCCTGGGGTGAACGGCACGTTGACGTAAACGCCTGCGGCTTTTGCGGCCTGCTCAACACCCACGACGCCCGCCAGCACGATGATATCGGCCAGTGAGGCTTTGTTGGTGGTGCGCTGGATAGCTTCCAGAGCCGGCAACGCGCGAACCGCCGCAGCGTTAACATCCCAGTCGCGCTGAGGAGCCAGCGCCAGACGCGCGCCGTTGGCACCGCCGCGCTTATCGCCACCGCGGAAGGTTGACGCTGACGCCCAGGCAACCGAAACCAGTTCGCTCACGGACAGACCGGATGCCACAATCTCCGCCTTCAGGCTTTCAATGTCTTCTTTCGACGGATTGAACACCGCCTGCGGCAGCGGGTCCTGCCAAATCAGATCTTCTTTCGGCACTTCAGGGCCAATGTAACGCGCTTTTGGCCCCATATCACGGTGGGTCAGCTTGAACCAGGCACGGGCGAAGGCCTCGTTGAAAGCCTGCGGATCGTTCAGGAAGCGGCGGGAAATTTTCTCGAATTCCGGGTCAAAACGCAGCGTCAGGTCGGTGACCAGCATGGTAGGTTTGCGTTTTTTCGACGGGTCGAACGGATCGGGCATGATTTCCGGCGCATCCACGGCTTCAAACTGAATCGCACCCGCCGGGCTGCGGGTCTGCACCCATTCGTATTTGAACAGGTTCTCGAAGAAGTAGTTGCTCCACTGGGTCGGGGTTTGCGACCAGATAACTTCCAGACCGGAGGTAATGGCATCTGCGCCAACGCCCGTGCCGTGCGTGCTGGCCCAGCCCAGGCCCTGCGCTTCAATCGGCGAGGCTTCCGGGTCGGTGCCCACGTGCGTGGCTTCACCCGCGCCGTGGGTTTTGCCGAGAGTGTGGCCGCCCGCGATCAGCGCAACGGTCTCTTCGTCGTTCATCCCCATGTTGCCGAAGGTCGCGCGAATGGCCGCCGCAGCAGACAGGGGTTCACCGCTGGCGTTTGGCCCTTCCGGGTTAACGTAGATCAGGCCCATTTCGGTGGCGGCAAGAGGGCGCTTCGCCAGCGCTTCCGGGTCGCGGTGGGTCAGCCAGGCTTTTTCATCGCCCCAGTTCACGTCCAGATCCGGTTCCCAGACGTCTTCACGCCCGGCGCCAAAACCAAAGGTGCGGAAGCCGGAGTTCTCCAGCGCCACGTTACCCGCGAGGATAAACAGGTCAGCCCAGGAAATTTTTTGTCCGTATTTTTGCTTGATTGGCCACAGCAGGCGGCGCGCCTTATCCAGGCTCACGTTATCCGGCCAGGAGTTCAGCGGCGCAAAGCGCTGTTGACCGCGTCCTGCTCCACCGCGTCCGTCAACGGAGCGATAGGTACCCGCGCCGTGCCAGGCCATACGGATAAACAGGCCCGCATAGCTGCCCCAGTCGGCAGGCCACCACGGTTGGGAGTCGGTTAAAAGTGCTTTGAGGTCGCCTTTAAGCGCGGAGTAATCCAGCTTGCTAAATTCTTTGCGGTAGTCAAAGTCTTCACCCAGAGGGTTCGAACGATTGGAATGTTGGTTAAGAAGATCGATGCGGAGTTGTTTTGGCCACCAGTCGCGGCTGCCTGTACCTGCGCCCGCGCTGTGATCGACGCCGCCCTGATGGAACGGGCATTTGCCGACTGATGCCGCTTTATTGGTCTCGTCTGACGTGCTCATCGCTATGCTCCCTTTTACAGTGTTACCGTTACGATATACGCCCTTGTTGATAAGGTATAGTTGAGATAACCCACAGATTCGATAGTTAAATCCGTTTAATTTCCCATGGAAAATACATGAGTTTTGTACGTCAAAGGCAGCATTGCTGATATGGCAGGAAAATAAAACCCTTATAAATCAAAAAACCCTCCGAAGAGGGCTCTTTTTTTGTTACACGCCTGGTCTAACGCCGAGCGTATGGCATATGGCGTAACTCATCTCTGCACGGTTCAGCGTGTAGAAGTGGAAATCCTTCACCCCTTCACGACTTAAGATCTTCACCATGTCCATCGCGATATTTGCGCCCACCAGCTTGCGTGTTTCCGGGTCATCGTCCAGCCCCTCGTACATTTTAGACATCCACAGCGGAATGCGCACATTGGTCATATCGGCAAATTTCTTCGCCTGTTTGAAGTTAGAGACCGGCAGAATACCCGGGATAATTTCAACGTCGATGCCCGCCGAGACGCAGCGGTCGCGAAAGCGCAGGTAGCTTTCCACATCAAAGAAGAACTGAGTAATGGCACGGTTCGCGCCGGCGTCCACTTTACGCTTCAGGTTAAGCAGATCGGCCTGAGCGCTTTTCGCTTCCGGATGCACTTCAGGATAAGCGGCAACCGAGATATCAAAGTCGGCAACGTCTTTCAGCAGCGCGACCAGATCGGCGGCATACATGTCCGGCTTACCGCTACCCGGCGGCAGGTCACCGCGCAGCGCGACAATATGACGAATGCCGTTATTCCAGTAATCCTGGGCGATGGCCCGCAGCTCATCGCGGGTAGCGTCGATACAGGTAAGGTGCGGAGCCGCTTCCAGACCGGTACGATCTTTAATGCCTTTAATGATGCTGTGCGTACGGTCACGCTCGCCGGAGTTAGCACCGTAAGTCACGGAGACAAACTTCGGTTTCAGGCTGCTGAGACGATCGATAGAGCTCCACAGGGTTTGCTCCATTTCACTGGTGCGCGGCGGGAAAAATTCAAAAGAGACGTTAATCTGGCCGTTTACTTCAGCCAGGCTCTGATTCAGTGCTTCCCGCTGGTTGGCGTGAAAAAAGCTCATACCTTACCTCTATCAATCGCATGTCGTTGTCTGTTGTGTTGTGAACTTCTATACGTTTAGACGTCCAGATGTAAAAATGACGGAAAAGCGGAGGGACGTCAACATAAATAATCAACAATAACGGTGAGGTTTGCTCAGGGAATGTGAGAGAAATTCAGGATGAGGGTGAGTGCGGTCTGACGCCCTCACCCTGACCCTCTCCCTGTGGGAGAGGGAAATTCAGTTTTTACAGCAGCTTAGCCAGACGGTTGATGTCGGACTGAATCGCCCCAGCCGTGACATCGCGCCCCGCGCCCGGACCGCGGATCACCAGCGGGTTATCGCGGTACCAGCGGCTTTCGATGGCGAAGACGTTATCGCACGGCAGCAGCGCCGCCAGCGGATGTTCAGGACGCACCGCCTCGACGCCGACTCGCGCTTTTCCGTTGGCCTCGAAACGCGCCACGTAGCGCAGCACCAGCCCCATCTCGTTCGCCGCTTCCAGACGCTGCACCATCTGCTCGTTAAGCTCTTCACCATTCTCAAAGAAATGGTCCACAGAGCCTTCTTCACAGCCGGTAGGCACCAGCGATTCGACGCGTACGGCATCCGGTTCAATGTCGTAACCGGCTTCACGCGCCAGGATCACCAGCTTACGCATCACGTCTTTCCCGGCAAGGTCCACGCGCGGATCGGGCTCGGTTAAGCCCTGCTGCCATGCCTGATCCACCAGATCGGTAAACGGTACGGTGCCGTCGAACTGCAGGAACAACCAGGAGAGCGTGCCGGAGAAGATCCCGCTCAGCGCCAGAATGCTGTCGCCGCTTTCAATCAGGTCGCGCACGGTGTGGTTAACCGGCAGCCCCGCGCCAACGGTGGCGTTGTAGAGCCAGTGACGACCGGTTTTTTCAAACGCGTCGTGGATCTGGCGGTATTTATCGGTACTGCTCGCCCCCGCCAGCTTGTTCGCACTGATGACGTGGAAGCCGTGGCTGGCGAAATCAAGGTACTGATCGGCAAGCTGTTCGCTGGCGGTAACGTCCAGCACCACCAGATCGTCATACGGGTGCGCGCGCATCCACAGGAACAGCGACTCTTCATCCTGCTCTACGGCTTCATCATTAAAGAAGGCAAGCGCGCGGCTGGCGTCCAGCCCGTCGTAGTTCAGCAGGCTGCGGCGGCTGTCCACAACGCCCGCGAGAATGAATTCGAATCCGGTACGCGCCGAGAGCGTGACCTGTTCGCGGGCGAACAGCTCCAGCCAGCGGGAACCGATGTTGCCTTTACCGAACAGCACCAGACCGATGCGCTTTTCCGCGCGGAACAGGGAGGTGTGCAGGCCCTGAATCAGGCTCTCGGTTGGCCCTTTACGCAGCACGGCGACCAGGCTGATGCCCTCTTCCGACTGCCAGGTGAACTCCACCGGCTGGCCTTTTAGCTGCTGCCAGAAGCGGTGGCAGTGCAGCGGGTTACGGGTGACGCCCGCGCCCACCATCGCCACCAGCGCTAGCCCCTGACGCAGGCGAAGCTCGCCCGGCAGGCCCGCTTCATCCAGAATTTTCAGCGCGCTGTCAGCCACTTCAGCGGTATAGCAGAACTGCAGCAGCTGGCGGTCATTGTGAACGCCAACGGCCAGCGGGCGTACCTGAGCACGCTTTAATACCAGGTCGATATCTTTATGCGCCAGTTTGAAGTCCTGGCCCGCAGGCACCTGGAACTCAATCAGGCAGATGTCGTCGTGGCTGGTGACAATACGCGCGCCCGTACCGGAGGCCAGTACGCGTTCAATACGGGTAGAGCCTTGATCCGGGGTATAGCTGCAGCGCAGCTGGAGGTCGATATCGCTGCCGGAAACCGGCTGCAGCGTGCGCGCGTGCAGTACCGGCGCGGCCAGACGCGCCAGCTCGCTGGCTTCGTCGAGACGCAGCAGCGGCAGCAGACAGGCATCTTTCACTTTACGCGGGTCCGCGCTGTAAACACCAGCCACGTCGCTCCAGATGGTGACGCGGGAAACACCCGCCAGGGCACCAATCTGCGTTGCCGAGTAGTCCGAGCCGTTACGGCCCAGCAGCACGGTTTCGCCCGCGTTGCTGCGGCTGATAAAGCCGGTGACGACAATACGTTTGCCCGGATGCTGCACCAGCAGCTGTTGCAGCAGAGGGTAGGACAACCCTTCATCCACCTGCGGCTGCGCGGCACGTTCGGCGCGCAGGAAATCACGCGCGTCGAGCCAGGCCGCTTCCACACCCAGGTGCTGCAGCACGGCGGCCATCAGGCGCGCGGACCACACTTCACCGTGGCCTACCACTTCGGCATACACCGCATCGGTAATCCCGCTGTCCAGCAGGGCAGCCAGACGCTCAAGGTCATGCGTGAAGGCGCCGATCAGCCCGTCCGCCACGTCCGCAGGCAGCAGGCCGGCAATCAGCTCACTCTGGTAACGGCGTAAGGACTGTTGCACCTGATGCGCAGAAAGGCGATCGGTCTGGCTCAGTTTCAGCCAGCTAATCAACTGATTGGTGGTGCTGCCCGCCGCCGAGACAACCATCATGTCACCCGGCTGTGAATATTCCGTCATGATCCCTGCGACACGCAGGTAACATTTCACATCAGCAAGACTACTACCACCAAACTTGTGCAGTTGACGACCCTTCGCCCCTGCCTGCGCTATCACACTCATGATTACCCCTTGGCTGCGATCCGGAAGGCATTTTCCAGATCGGCAATTAAATCTTCAGAATCTTCAATACCGGTTGAGATCCGCAGCAGCGTCTCAGAAATCCCGGCGGCGGCACGTGCTTCGGGTGCCATACCTGCGTGCGTCATGGTCGCGGCGTGGGAGATCAAGCTTTCAACCCCACCTAATGATTCCGCCAGCGTAAACAATGACAGCCCGCTCAGGAAGCGACGCAGCGTTTGCTCGTCACCGTCCAGTTCAAAACTTAACATCGCGCCAAATCCCTTCTGCTGGCGCGCGGCAATCTCGTGCCCCTGGTTTTCCGGCAGCGACGGGTGATAGAGCTTCTTCACCAGCGGCTGGGTTTTCAGGAAATCAACAATCGCCTGGGCATTGCGCTGCGCCACTTCCATGCGCGGCGACAGCGTGCGGATGCCGCGCAACAGCAGATAGCTGTCGAAGGCACCCGCGGTGACGCCAATATTATTGGCCCACCATGCCAGTTCGGTGACAACGTCGGGATCTTTGGCAATCACCACGCCCGCTACCACATCAGAATGGCCGTTCAGATATTTAGTGCATGAATGCAATACCAGATCGGCACCCAGTGCGAGTGGGTTCTGAAGGGCCGGACTGAGGAACGTATTATCCACTACACTTATCGCTCCCGCATCCCTTGCGAGCTGACAAATTTTCGCAATATCGACAACGCGCAACAATGGATTGCTTGGACTTTCCACCAGAACCAGCTTTGGTTTCTCTGCCAGCGCCTGTTTCAGCGCCTGTTCGTCGTTTTGATCGACAAACAGCACGCGATAGCAGCCGCGTTTCGCCAGGCTATCAAACAGACGATAGCTGCCGCCGTAGCAATCGTGCGGCGCTACCAGCAGGTCACCTGGCTTCAGGAACACCGTGGTCACCAGGTGAATGGCGGACATCCCCGTATTGGTTAATACTGCACCTGCGCCACCTTCCAGCTCGGCCAGCGTACGCTGGGTCACGTCACGCGTAGGGTTGCCACGACGCGAATAATCATGCGCGCGGGGTTCATTAAATCCGGTGAAATTGTAGGTACTGGAAAGATGAATCGGCGGGACAACGCAGCCGTACTGCTCGTCATCATTTAATCCGCTACGCACTGCAATAGTGGCCTGTTTACGCGTCATGGTGAGGGCTTCCTGGCGAATGAGGTGAAAAGTCAGGCACCAGAGTAAACATTGAAAGTATGGACGTCAATACATCTGGACATCTAAACTTCTTTGCGTATAGATTGAGCAATGCGCAAATAGCCGTTAAAATTATATGCTTTAGTGCACGCTGCAGCGGCAATATCCGTGCCACGGTATCGTCTCTACGGTAAACTAGGCAAGATTGCGGTTCAAAACGGGTGGTTACAGGTTTTGCACCTTTAGATAAATGACTGAGAGGATTAAAGGTATCTCATGGCTGAATGGAGCGGCGAATATATCAGCCCATACGCTGAGCACGGTAAGAAGAGTGAACAAGTAAAGAAAATTACGGTTTCTATTCCTCTGAAGGTGTTGAAGATCCTCACCGATGAACGTACGCGTCGTCAGGTGAACAACCTGCGCCACGCGACCAACAGCGAACTGCTGTGCGAAGCGTTCCTGCATGCGTTTACCGGTCAACCGTTGCCGAACGATGAAGATCTGCGCAAAGAGCGTAGTGATGAAATTCCGGAAGAGGCGAAAGTCATCATGCGTGAACTGGGCATTGACCCGGAGACGTGGGAATACTAACTGCGGTGCGATCCCGCTGAGGTTACTCAGCGGGATGGTTTCTTAGAAGTTGTAGCCTAAACCCACGCGCAGACGCGTCTGGCGGTCGTCGCTGGTGGCGGTGTTATAGCCGGAAGAGACGTTGCCCACTTCCACAAAGGGGATCCACGAGTCGATGTTATACGCCACGCGGAAGTTATATTCGTAATCTTCTTTTTTATTGTTATACAGGTCTTCGTTGTCGGCGATTTTATAAATGCCGTTTAACTCGAACATCCAGCCATCAATATTATAACCCAGCCACATTTCCGGACGATAAACCATACGGTCATCTTTTCCGTCCGCATTGCGGCGAGTGTATTCCGTACGATAACGAAACGCCGTCCACCAGCTGTCATTAATATTATACTGCACGCGCAGATAAGGCTTATAGATGGCCATGTCATCACCCATTTCAACGGCGACGCCCGGCTGCCAGATAAAACCTTGCCAGGTAAATTGATAGCTTGCGGTATATTCGTTGCTGTTACTTTCCATATTATTAAGCGCGTCGTTAGACTGCTTGTTATCGGAGCGCGATACCGCCTCAACCGCTACGCCAAAGCCGGTGCCAAAGCGGTGGGACATGTACACACGGTCGTAGTTACGCCCATCGTCGTAATACTCGTGTCGGTAATCCACATATCCCGCCTGCGCCGCGCACGATATTAACGGAAGCACAAATAAGAGTTGCTTCAATTTCATAATATTCCCCTCGAAGTAAACGCGCCCTGAAAGCCACTGTGTCGTCATGGCAAATAAGAATGTATGACGGGCGCAGTGTAAGTTTACGAAACGAGAGAAACCTTTTATTTTTTGACACATTCATTAAAAGGTGGCAAAGAATTAAAGAAATGAGAGATACAGTTCACTATCCGTTAAAGAATACACCAGACAAATATATTTATTACAATGATGCGTAACTAATTCTTTCTGATAGCGATATTACGATGTGATTTATTCAGAAGGGAAATAACAGGCACAAAAAAACCGCCCGAAGGCGGTTTTTCCTGGATGCTTATTTAGCGCCCGGGATGCTGAAACGCTTGTTGAAGCGGTCAACACGGCCACCGGTTGCAACATCACGCTGCTTACCAGTGTAGAACGGGTGGCATTTGCCGCACACGTCCAGGTTCAGATCGTGGCCCACGGTGGAGCGGATCTGGATAGAGTTACCGCAAGAACAGTTTGCAGTAATCATTTCGTATTTCGGGTGAATATCTTTTTTCATGGGAGAACCTCAGTTAAGGCCGCGTCGCTCTTCCAGCCCTAACGCCAGACACCACGCGATGTTGAATGTAATTTCTCTGGCGTAATATACACCAAAGGCGGCGAATCATACAGAATTTGACCAACGTATGCAAACTGATCCGCACGCCGCTTTCACTAATGTGTATACTAACGCGCCACTTTTCAAGTCAGGAAGATTCGATGCCCGTCGCTCACGTTGCCCTGCCCGTTCCGCTTCCCCGCACCTTTGACTACCTGCTGCCCGACAGCATGAGCGCCAAAGCGGGCTGTCGCGTGACCGTGCCGTTTGGCAAACAGCAGCGCGTGGGGATTGTTGTCTCCGTCAGCGATCAAAGCGAACTGCCGCTCAATGAACTGAAGTCGGTCGTTGAGGTGCTGGACAGCGAGCCCGTTTACTCCACCAGCACCTGGCGACTGCTGCTGTGGGCGGCAGATTATTATCATCACCCGATTGGCGACGTCCTGTTCCACGCCCTGCCAATTATGCTGCGTCAGGGCAAGAGCGCCAGCCACGCGCCGATGTGGTACTGGTTTGCCACCGAGCAGGGTCAGGCGGTCGATATTAACAGCCTAAAACGCTCGCAGAAACAGCAGCAGGCCCTGGCGGCGCTGCGTCAGGGGAAAATCTGGCGGCATCAGGTCGACGAGCTTGAGGTCAGCGAAACGGCGCTACAGGCATTAAGAAAGAAAGGGCTGAGCGAACTGGCAAGCGAAGCCCCTGCCCTTTACGACTGGCGCGAGAGTTTCTCCGTTTCAGGGGATCGCCTGCGTCTGAATACCGAGCAGGCCACCGCCGTGGGCGCGATTCATAGCGCTTCCGATCATTTCTCTGCCTGGCTGCTGGCAGGGGTGACGGGTTCCGGCAAAACGGAGGTCTATCTGAGCGTGCTGGAAAACGTGCTCGCTCAGGGCAAACAGGCGCTGGTGATGGTGCCGGAAATTGGCCTGACGCCGCAAACCATCGCCCGATTCCGCGAACGCTTTAACGCGCCGGTTGAGGTGCTGCACTCCGGCCTGAACGATAGCGAACGCCTCAGCGCCTGGCTGAAAGCCAAAAATGGCGAAGCGGCGATTGTGATCGGCACCCGCTCGTCGCTGTTTACGCCGTTTAAAAATCTCGGCGTCATCGTCATCGACGAAGAGCACGACAGCTCCTATAAGCAGCAGGAAGGCTGGCGCTACCACGCCCGGGACTTAGCGGTCTATCGCGCGCACAGCGAGCAAATACCTATAATTCTCGGCTCCGCCACGCCCGCACTCGAAACGCTGCACAACGTGCGCCAGCGGAAATACCACATGCTGCGCCTGACGCGTCGCGCGGGGAATGCCCGTCCGGCCATTCAGCACGTGCTGGATCTCAAAGGTCAGCAGGTTCAGGCAGGGCTTGCGCCTGCCTTAATTACCCGAATGCGCCAGCATTTGCAGGCGGGCAATCAGGTGATCCTGTTCCTTAACCGACGCGGTTTCGCGCCCGCGCTGCTGTGCCACGACTGCGGCTGGATTGCCGAGTGCCCGCGCTGCGACCACTACTACACCTTCCACCAGGCCCAGCGGCATTTGCGCTGCCACCACTGCGACAGCCAGCGCCCGGTGCCGCGCCAGTGCCCGTCATGTGGTTCCACGCATATCGTGCCGGTGGGTCTGGGAACGGAACAGCTGGAACAGGCGCTTGGCCCTTTCTTCCCGGACGTGCCTATTTCGCGTATCGACCGGGACACCACCAGCCGCAAAGGCGCACTGGAACAGCAGCTGGCGGAAGTGCATCGCGGCGGCGCGCGTATCCTGATTGGCACCCAGATGCTGGCCAAAGGTCACCACTTCCCGGACGTGACGCTGGTCGCCCTGCTGGACGTGGACGGCGCGCTGTTCTCGGCAGATTTCCGCTCAGCCGAGCGCTTCGCCCAGCTTTATACCCAGGTGGCAGGGCGTGCCGGTCGCGCCGGTAAACAGGGTGAAGTGGTGTTGCAAACGCACCATCCGGAGCACCCGCTGCTGCAAACCCTCCTGCATAAAGGCTATGACGCCTTTGCCGAGCAGGCGCTGGCCGAACGCCAGACCATGCAGCTGCCGCCGTGGACCAGCCACGTCATCATCCGCGCGGAAGATCACAACAACCAGCAGGCGCCGCTTTTCCTGCAGCAGCTGAGAAACCTCCTGCAGGCCAGCCCGCTGGTGGATAATCAGCTGTGGATTTTGGGCCCGGTGCCGGCACTCGCCCCAAAACGCGGCGGACGTTTCCGCTGGCAAATTTTACTCCAGCACCCCTCGCGTATTCGTCTTCAGCACATCGTCAGCGGCGCGCTGGTACTGATTAATACCCTGCCGGAAGCGCGAAAAGTGAAGTGGGTACTGGACGTCGATCCCATCGAAGGCTGAAGACGGATCGAAAAATTTAACGCTCCTCACACTTTTTATGAAAATTCTGTAACCGATTCCATTAACTATCTGTAAAAATGGTGATGTCAGAAGTTCGGTGTTCAGGCGAGGAGAAGACGTTGAAGTCCAGGAAAGAGGTTGCACCGGCGACCATGAAAGACGTTGCCCAGAAAGCACAAGTCTCTACGGCAACGGTATCCCGCGCATTAATGAACCCGGATAAAGTCTCCCAGGCGACCCGTAACCGGGTGGAGCAGGCTGCGCTTGAAGTGGGCTATTTCCCACAGGCGATGGGGCGTAACGTTAAACGCAATGAGTCGCGCACCATTCTGGTGATTGTGCCGGACATCTGTGACCCCTTCTTCAGCGAGATTATCCGCGGCATTGAAGTCACCGCAGCGGAACAGGGTTACCTGGTGCTGATTGGCGACTGTGCTCACCAGAATCAGCAGGAAAAAACCTTCATCGATCTCATTATCACCAAGCAGATCGACGGGATGCTGCTGCTTGGCTCGCGCCTGCCGTTTGATGCCAGCATTGAAGAGCAGCGTAATTTACCGCCGATGGTGATGGCCAACGAGTTTGCGCCAGAGCTGGAGCTGCCGACGGTCCACATTGATAACCTCACCGCCGCGTTCAACGCCGTAAACTATCTCCAGGAGCTGGGGCATAAGCGCATTGGCTGTATTGCCGGGCCGGAAGAGATGCCGCTGTGTCACTATCGCTTGCAGGGCTACGTTCAGGCGCTGCGCCGTACCGGCGTCACCGTCGATCCGCACTACATTGCGCGCGGTGATTTTACCTTCGCCGCGGGTGGACAAGCGCTGGAGAAACTTCTGGACCTGCCTGAACCGCCAACCGCCGTATTTTGTCACAGCGACGTAATGGCGCTGGGCGCATTATCGTACGCTAAACGCCGCGGCCTGCGGATACCGAAAGATTTATCGATCGTCGGATTCGATAATATTTCGCTTTCAGAATTTTGCGATCCGCCGCTCTCAACGGTCGCTCAGCCGCGCTATCAAATCGGCCGCGAAGCGATGCTGCTTCTGCTGGATCAGCTTCACGGTCAAACAGTTAGCAGCGGCTCGCGGTTGCTGGACTGCGAACTGATTGTTCGCGGCACGACCCAGGCATTGACTTAAAGTAAACGTCTTTCGGATACCCTTATCTGGTCAAAGCCCCGCCGCTTAAGTAACATGGCGGACTGACGAACGAATAAATACAGCGAAACGATAGTGGCACAACGAGATTATGTACGTCGCGGCCAGCCGGCACCTTCGCGACGCAAAAAGAGTAGCTCAAGGAAAAAGCAACGTAACCTGCCTGCTGTATCGCCAGCAATGGTCGCTATTGCTGCGGCTGTAGTCGTCGCCTTTATTGGTGGCCTGTACTTTATCACGCACCATAAAAAAGAAGAGTCTGAGGCGCTTCAGGCCAGTAAAGTTGCCGGAAATGGCCTTCCTCCTAAGCCTGAAGAGCGCTGGCGCTATATCAAAGAGCTGGAAAGCCGTCAGCCTGGGGTGCGTGCGCCAACCGAACCTTCTGCGGGTGGTGAAGTGCAGAATGCGAATCAGCTGACGGATGAACAGCGTCAGCTGCTGGCACAAATGCAGGCCGATATGCGCCAGCAGCCTACGCAGCTGAACGAAGTGCCGTGGAATGAGCAGACCCCGGCGCAGCGCCAGCAAACGCTGCAGCGACGTCAGGCGCAACAGCAGATTCAGCAACAGCAACAACAGCAGCAGCAATGGGCGCAAACCCAGCCGGTGCAGCAGCCGAAAGCACAGCCGCGGGTAACGGAACAGCCATACCAGCAGCAGACGCGTACGGTGCAGTCTCAGCCTGTGCAACAGCCGCCGAAAACGCAGCCACAGAAACAGGCGGCTCAGCCGTATCAGGATCTGCTCCAGACGCCAGCGCATACCACCGCGCAGCAGCCGAAAACGCAGCAGGCCGCGCCGGTCACCAAAGAGACCGAAGCGCCGAAGCAGACGGCGGAGAAAAAAGATGAACGCCGCTGGATGGTACAGTGCGGTTCGTTCAAAGGTGCCGAGCAGGCGGAAACGGTACGTGCTCAGCTGGCCTTTGAAGGGTTTGATTCGCGTATTACCACCAATAACGGCTGGAATCGCGTGGTGATTGGTCCGGTCAAAGGCAAAGAAAATGCCGATGGCACCATTTCACGTTTGAAAGTGGCCGGCCACACAAACTGCATTCGACTCGCCTCCGGGGGTTGAAACCCCCAAAATCCCCCCCATCTATCATTTAATTCAGCCCTGAGCACAGGCTCAGGGCTTCTGTTTCCCGATTCTGTAACCAGGGGGTCTGCTCGTGACAACAATAGTAAGTGTACGCCGTAACGGCCATGTGGTAATCGCCGGTGATGGCCAGGCCACGCTGGGTAATACCGTCATGAAAGGCAACGTGAAGAAAGTGCGCCGCCTCTACAACGACAAAGTGATCGCCGGTTTTGCAGGCGGCACGGCGGATGCCTTTACGCTGTTCGAACTGTTTGAACGCAAACTGGAAATGCACCAGGGTCATCTGGTGAAAGCTGCCGTTGAGCTGGCGAAAGACTGGCGTACCGACCGCATGCTGCGCAAGCTCGAAGCGCTGCTGGCGGTAGCCGATGAAACCGCCTCGCTGATCATCACCGGTAACGGTGACGTGATTCAGCCGGAAAATGACCTGATTGCCATCGGCTCTGGCGGCCCTTATGCCCAGGCTGCAGCCCGCGCGCTGTTGGAAAATACCGACATGAACGCGCGTGATATCGCGGTGAAGGCGTTGGATATTGCAGGCGATATCTGCATTTATACCAACCACAACCACACCATCGAAGAATTGACCTCCAAAGCGTAAGGATCTCCCATGTCTGAAATGACCCCACGCGAAATTGTCAGCGAACTGAACAAACACATTATCGGCCAGGATAACGCCAAGCGCTCCGTGGCTATCGCTCTGCGTAATCGCTGGCGTCGTATGCAGCTTGACGAAGAGCTGCGCCACGAAGTGACGCCGAAAAACATTCTGATGATCGGCCCGACCGGCGTCGGTAAAACCGAAATCGCCCGTCGTCTGGCGAAGCTGGCTAACGCACCGTTCATCAAAGTTGAAGCCACCAAGTTCACCGAAGTGGGCTATGTGGGTAAAGAAGTGGACTCCATCATCCGCGATCTGACCGACTCGGCGATCAAGATGGTGCGCGTCCAGGCAATCGAGAAAAACCGCTACCGTGCGGAAGAGATGGCGGAAGAGCGCATTCTCGACGTGCTGATCCCACCGGCAAAAAACAACTGGGGCCAGGCAGAACAGCAGGCGGAACCGTCCGCCGCGCGCCAGGCATTCCGCAAGAAGCTGCGTGAAGGCCAGCTGGACGACAAAGAGATTGAGATCGATCTCGCTGCCGCGCCAATGGGTGTGGAAATCATGGCACCTCCGGGCATGGAAGAGATGACCAGCCAGCTGCAGTCCATGTTCCAGAACCTGGGCGGCCAGAAGCAGAAAGCGCGTAAGCTGAAAATTAAAGACGCGATGAAGCTGCTGATTGAAGAAGAAGCGGCGAAGCTGGTAAACCCGGAAGAGCTGAAGCAGGATGCTATCGACGCGGTTGAGCAGCACGGCATCGTGTTTATCGACGAAATCGACAAAATTTGTAAGCGCGGCGGCAACAGCTCCGGCCCGGACGTGTCCCGCGAAGGCGTTCAGCGCGACCTGCTGCCGCTGGTTGAAGGCTGCACCGTCTCCACCAAGCACGGCATGGTGAAAACGGACCACATCCTGTTTATCGCTTCCGGTGCGTTCCAGGTTGCCAGCCCGTCGGATCTGATCCCTGAGCTGCAGGGCCGTCTGCCTATCCGCGTTGAGCTGCAGGCGCTGACCACCGAAGATTTCGAACGTATCCTGACCGAGCCTAACGCCTCTGCTACCGTACAGTACAAAGCGCTGATGGCGACCGAAGGCGTGAACCTCGAGTTCACCGAAGACGGTATCAAACGTATTGCCCAGGCCGCATGGCAGGTCAACGAAACCACCGAGAACATCGGTGCGCGTCGCCTGCATACCGTGCTGGAACGCCTGGTAGAAGATATCTCTTACGACGCGAGCGACCTTAACGGTCAAACCGTTATCATTGACGCAGAATATGTGAGTAAACATCTGGATGCGTTAGTGGCAGATGAAGATCTGAGCCGTTTTATCCTATAATCGCGGTTACTGGATTCTCATCACGTTTAATGGGGGCTAATGCCCCCATTTTTATTGGCTAAATACTTATGACTGACATCAGCCGTACGCAGGCGTGGCTCGAAAGTCTGCGCCCTAAAACACTTCCTCTGGCCTTTGCCGCGATTATCGTCGGCACCGCCCTTGCCTGGTGGCAGGGTTATTTTGATCCGCTGGTCGCCGCGCTGGCATTGATTACCGCTGGCCTGCTGCAAATTCTCTCCAATCTCGCTAACGACTACGGCGACGCGGTAAAAGGCAGCGACAAGCCGGACCGCATAGGGCCACTGCGCGGAATGCAGAAAGGGGTGATTACCCAGGCGCAGATGAAACGCGCGCTGATTATCACCGTAGTGCTGATCTGCGTATCCGGCCTGGCGCTGGTGACGGTGGCGTCTAAGACCACCAGCGATTTTATTGGCTTCCTGGTGCTGGGTTTATTGGCCATTATCGCGGCCATCACCTACACCGTCGGCACGCGTCCTTACGGTTATATTGGGCTCGGTGATATCTCCGTACTGGTATTTTTCGGCTGGCTGAGCGTGATGGGCAGTTGGTACTTACAGGCGCATACGGTCATCCCTGCCCTGTTCCTGCCCGCAACCGCCTGCGGCCTGCTGGCGACGGCGGTGCTCAACATCAACAACCTGCGCGACATCGACAGCGATCGCGAGAACGGCAAAAATACCCTGGCGGTTCGTCTGGGGCCGGTCAATGCCCGCCGCTATCATGCCTGCCTGCTCATTGGCGCGCTGGTTTGTCTGGCGCTGTTTAACCTGATTTCCTTGCAGAGCCTGTGGGGCTGGCTGTTTGTGCTTGCCGCGCCGCTGCTGATTAAGCAGGCCCGCTTTGTGATGCGTGAACTCAGCCCGTCCGCCATGCCGCCAATGCTGGAGCGCACGGTAAAAGGCGCGCTGCTGACTAACCTGTTGTTCGTCATCGGGATTGTTTTAAGCCAGACGCTGCGTTAGCTGACAAATATCAATTAACAATTGATGATTTTGCCAACAACGCATTTCGCACGATATACTGAACACATTCGCAGCAACTGAGCGTTAAACCTATGAAATACGATACCTCCGAGCTTTGTGACATCTACCAGGAAGATGTCAACGTCGTTGAACCGCTGTTCTCCAACTTTGGTGGGAGGTCGTCGTTTGGCGGTCAAATCGTCACGGTGAAATGTTTCGAGGACAACGGGTTGCTGTACGATCTGCTCGAACAGAATGGCCGCGGTCGCGTACTTGTGGTCGACGGCGGCGGTTCCGTGCGCCGTGCATTAATTGATGCTGAACTGGCCGGCATTGCCGTCCAGAATGAGTGGGAAGGCCTTGTGGTGTACGGTTCCGTGCGTCAGGTGGACGATCTGGAAGACCTGGATATCGGGATTCAGGCCATCGCGGCCATACCGGTAGGGGCGGCAGGTGACGGCATCGGCGAAAGCGACGTGCGCGTCAATTTCGGCGGCGTGACCTTCTTCTCCGGGGACCATCTTTACGCTGATAACACCGGTATTATCCTTTCCGAGGATGCGCTGGATATCGAGTAGTAAAACCGTAAGCGTGAACCATAAAAAAAACCGCCAACAGCAATGTGGCGGTTTTTTTGTCCCTCAGGATTCGCGGTCCGTTGGGAAGTTTTGCAGACTAACACCAAGGAGCTTGATCATACTCTCGTCCAAACCTTGGGCAACCCCTCAGAACCTTTATAAAATCCTAATTGTCTATGAATACCTTAACTCCACGGTTGATGCTCATTATGATGCAGCGTCCCTTTCCGCCATCTCGCAAATGGGCATCGGTCCAGGGAAAGGTCTATTCACTACCGTAAAGCAGGCTAACACCAGGGCTTGTGTCCACCGACTTATCACCGGTGGTGAACGGTGGAGCGGTTAGCTGCAGGGACCGCATAATGAAACGCTATTTATGTATCGCGTTCATTGTCGCCAGCGTACTCGTTGTAAAGAGTGATGAACCGAATGTGTTGATTGCTCTTACTATGACAGCGCAGGACAAGTAGCGTTAAGGCCGCCTCTGGCGGCCTTTTTTATGGTTATCGCCGACTGACATCAAACCATAAAAAAAGCCGGGTGGCGGCTTCGCCTTACCCGGCCTACTCAG
Source organism: Enterobacter cloacae complex sp. CARB60 (assembly GCF_036487345.1). Lineage (NCBI taxonomy): Bacteria > Pseudomonadati > Pseudomonadota > Gammaproteobacteria > Enterobacterales > Enterobacteriaceae > Enterobacter > Enterobacter cloacae complex sp. CARB60. The sequence goes on along the minus strand of NZ_JAZKLC010000002.1, from coordinate 4,813,390 downwards.
TAATCCCAATCGGAATTAGACCTCTTCCATACGTCCCAGCAGCGCCTGCAGGCGATCCTGCCAGCCGTTCTGCTGTTCGCGCAGCTGGTTGTTTTCGCGCTCCAGTTCTTCGCGGCCGTGCTGAGCGTTCTGAACTTCCTGCGCCAGGCTGTTGTTCTTCTCTTTCAGCTCTTCAATTTCCATCTGCAGCAGGGTGATGGTGTCAATCGCCTGCTGTACTTTCGATTCCAGTTTCTCAAACACTTCTAAAGACATGATGCTACCTCTCCTGAATTGCAAGGCGACGCTTTAACATAAACGCGCACGACATATACCGTCGATTGTATGGAGCGCGGCGCTCTGTGTCCAGCGACACACCGCGCAGATCGCGGTTTGCAACACTTTTAGGTCTGGTCCTGGTGCGTTCGCGTCATATACCCCTAAATTGTTAACTGATTCGTTAATGAAATGATTCAGCTCACATTCCTGTACTGATGCAAAAATGTGCTTTATGGCGCGAAAACGCTCATTTTATTGACACAGACCACACATTTTGATTTCGATATTTCTCGTTTTTGCTCGTTAACGATAAATTAACACTATGTCTACAGGACATCGTGGCTGTCACGGGCGGTCATGCTAACAATAAACATCAATTTCTTCAGGATTCCGATTATGAGTCAGACATCAACCTTAAAAGGCCAGTGCATTGCCGAGTTCCTTGGTACCGGGTTGTTGATATTCTTCGGAGTGGGCTGTGTCGCTGCACTGAAAGTGGCGGGTGCCAGTTTTGGTCAGTGGGAAATCAGTATCATCTGGGGTCTGGGCGTGGCGATGGCCATCTACCTGACCGCAGGGGTTTCTGGTGCACATCTTAACCCGGCGGTGACAATCGCACTGTGGCTGTTCGCGTGCTTCGACGGACGCAAAGTTGTACCTTTCATTTTTTCTCAGTTTGCCGGCGCGTTTTGCGCAGCGGCGTTAGTTTACGGGCTTTATTACAATCTTTTCATCGACTTCGAACAGACGCATCATATGGTACGCGGCAGCGTCGAAAGTCTGGATCTGGCGGGCATCTTCTCAACCTACCCTAACCCGCATATCAATTTTGTGCAGGCGTTCGCAGTTGAAATGGTGATTACCGCTATTCTGATGGGCGTTATCCTGGCGCTGACCGACGACGGAAACGGCATTCCGCGCGGCCCGCTGGCACCTCTGCTGATTGGTTTGCTGATTGCGGTGATTGGCGCATCCATGGGTCCGCTGACCGGATTCGCGATGAACCCGGCACGTGATATCGGACCAAAAGCGTTCGCCTTTATCGCAGGCTGGGGCGACGTCGCCTTCACCGGCGGCAAAGACATTCCTTACTTCCTGGTACCGCTGTTTGCGCCGGTTGTCGGGGCTGCGCTGGGTGCGTTTAGCTATCGAAAATTAATTGGTCGCCACTTACCGTGCGACACCTGTGTGGAAGAGGAGAAGGAAACGACTTCTACCGCACAACAAAAAGCTTCGCTGTAATCTGACTACGGGACACATACCATGACCGAAAAAAAATATATCGTTGCGCTCGACCAGGGCACTACCAGCTCCCGCGCTGTCGTAATGGATCATGACGCGAACATCGTCAGCGTGTCACAGCGCGAATTTGAGCAAATTTATCCTCGTCCAGGCTGGGTAGAACACGACCCGATGGAGATTTGGGCATCGCAAAGCTCCACGCTGGTCGAAGTGCTGGCGAAAGCCGATATCAGTTCCGACGAGATTGCCGCGATTGGTATTACCAACCAGCGTGAAACCACCGTTGTCTGGGAGCGCGAAACCGGTAAGCCTATTTACAACGCCATCGTCTGGCAGTGCCGCCGCACCGCAGAGATTTGCGAAAAGCTGAAGCGCGAGGGCATGGAAGATTACATCCGTAGCGCAACAGGCCTGGTGATTGACCCGTATTTCTCCGGTACCAAAGTGAAATGGATCCTCGACCACGTGGAAGGTTCACGCGAGCGTGCTAAACGCGGCGAGCTGCTGTTCGGCACCGTCGATACCTGGCTTATCTGGAAAATGACCCAGGGACGCGTTCACGTCACCGACTACACCAACGCCTCGCGTACCATGCTGTTCAACATCAACACCCTGGAGTGGGATGACAAGATGCTGGACGCGCTGGACATTCCGCGCGCGATGCTGCCTGAAGTGCGTAAGTCTTCTGAAGTGTACGGTCAGACCAACATCGGCGGTAAAGGCGGCACCCGTATTCCTATCGCCGGTATCGCCGGTGACCAGCAGGCGGCGCTGTTCGGCCAGCTGTGCGTCAAGGAAGGGATGGCGAAGAACACCTACGGCACCGGCTGCTTTATGCTGATGAACACCGGCGAGAAAGCGGTGAAATCAGAAAACGGCCTGCTGACCACCATCGCGTGTGGACCACGCGGCGAAGTGAACTATGCGCTGGAAGGTGCGGTGTTCATGGCGGGCGCATCCATTCAGTGGCTGCGCGACGAGATGAAGCTGATCAGCGATGCGTTCGATTCCGAGTACTTCGCGACCAAAGTGAAAGACACCAACGGCGTGTACGTGGTGCCTGCGTTCACCGGTCTGGGCGCGCCGTACTGGGATCCGTATGCACGCGGCGCGATTTTCGGCCTGACGCGCGGTGTGAACTCTAACCACATCATTCGCGCCACCCTGGAATCCATCGCCTACCAGACGCGCGACGTGCTGGAAGCGATGCAGGCTGACTCCGGCATTCGCCTGCACGCCCTGCGCGTGGACGGCGGCGCGGTAGCGAATAACTTCCTGATGCAGTTCCAGTCCGACATTCTGGGCACCCGCGTTGAGCGCCCTGAAGTGCGTGAAGTGACGGCGCTGGGCGCGGCGTACCTTGCCGGTCTGGCGGTCGGCTTCTGGCAGAACCTGGACGAGCTGCAGGAAAAAGCGGTTATCGAACGCGAATTCCGCCCAGGCATCGAAACCACCGAGCGTAACTTCCGCTACAGCGGCTGGAAAAAAGCGGTGAAACGCGCCCTGGCGTGGGAAGAGCACGAAGAGTAATGGTCCTGAATCCCCTCTCCCCTGGGGAGAGGGTGTTTTAAGTCCCCTCGCCCCTTTGGGGAGAGGGTTAGGGTGAGGGGAGTACAGACCGCACCTTACCCACTCTGTGATAAACTTCGTGCAATTCCTTTTGATTGCACGAGTACCTCATGAAACGTGAACTTGCTATCGAGTTTTCCCGCGTCACCGAAGCAGCCGCCCTCGCAGGCTATAAATGGCTGGGTCGTGGCGACAAAAATACCGCAGACGGCGCAGCCGTCCATGCCATGCGCATTGTGCTTAACCAGGTCAACATCGACGGCACCATCGTGATCGGCGAAGGCGAGATCGACGAAGCGCCGATGCTCTACATCGGTGAAAAAGTCGGTACCGGCAAAGGCGATGCCGTGGATATCGCGGTTGATCCGATCGAAGGCACCCGCATGACGGCGATGGGCCAGGCGAACGCCCTGGCAGTGCTGGCGGTGGGCGATAAAGGCTGCTTCCTCAATGCGCCGGATATGTACATGGAAAAGCTGATTGTCGGCCCTGGCGCGAAAGGCGCAATCGACCTTAGCCTGCCGCTGGAAGAGAACCTGCACAACATCGCCAAAGCCCTGGGCAAACCCCTTAGCGAACTTACCGTGACTATTCTGGCAAAACCGCGCCACGACGCCACCATCGCACAGATGCAAAAGCTCGGCGTGCGCGTGTTTGCTATTCCGGACGGTGACGTTGCCGCCTCGATCCTGACCTGTATGCCGGACAGCGAAGTAGACGTACTGTACGGCATCGGCGGCGCGCCGGAAGGTGTGGTCTCAGCGGCAGTGATCCGCGCGCTGGATGGCGATATGCAGGCCCGTCTGCTGCCCCGCCATGAGGTGAAAGGCGACAGCGAAGAGAACCGCCGTATAGGCGAAGACGAGCTGGCACGCTGCGAAGCGATGGGCATCGAGGCCAATAAAGTGCTGGCTCTGGACGAGATGGCGCGCAGCGACAACGTTATATTCTCCGCCACCGGCATCACCAAAGGCGATCTGCTGGACGGCATTACCCGCAAGGGCAACATGGCGACCACTGAAACGCTGCTGATCCGCGGTAAATCACGCACCATTCGCCGCATCCAGTCTATCCACTATCTCGACCGCAAAGACCCGGACGTACAGACGCATATTCTGTAAAACCGTTTGATCGATAGAGCTTTCCGGCCCTAACGGGCTGGAAATTGTCACCACAAGTACGGAAGATAGAACAGAGAAACAGCACAGGAGAAGATCATGGCGGACTGGGTAACAGGTAAAGTCACAAAGGTACAGTTCTGGACCGATGCGCTATTTAGTCTCACCGTACATGCTCCCGTTCACCCGTTTAAAGCCGGGCAATTTGCGAAGCTGGGGCTAGATGTCGACGGCGAGCGCGTGCAGCGCGCCTACTCTTACGTTAACGCGCCTGATAACCCGGATCTCGAGTTCTATCTGGTCACCGTTCCTGACGGTAAGCTCAGCCCGCGCCTTGCCGCCCTAAAGCCCGGCGACGAGGTGCAAATTGTGAGTGAAGCGGCAGGCTTCTTTGTGCTCGAAGAGATCCCTGACTGTGACACGCTCTGGATGCTGGCAACCGGTACGGCCATCGGCCCTTATCTCTCTATTTTGCAATACGGCAAAGATCTGGAGCGCTTTAAAAACATCGTGCTGGTGCACGCTGCGCGCTACGCCGCAGACCTGAGCTATTTGCCGCAGATGCAGGCGCTTGAACAGCAGTACGGCGGGAAGTTAAAGATTCAGACGGTGGTCAGCCGCGAAACAGTAGCAGGAGCGCTTACCGGTCGCGTGCCGGCGTTAATTGAGAGTGGAGCCCTGGAAGACGCGGTGGGTTTGCCGCTGAACGCTGAAACCAGCCACGTCATGCTGTGTGGCAACCCGCAGATGGTACGTGACACGCAGCAGCTTCTGAAGGATACCCGGCAGATGACGAAACATCTTCGCCGCCGACCGGGCCATATGACCGCCGAACACTACTGGTGATCAGCGGTATTTCACCTCAACGGTGTCTTTACCGTATTTGTTTTCGCTCTGGGTGCCAATAAACGCGCCCAGATCGACAATCATCATCACGAAGATGACCGACGGCAGCAGCCTGCCCACGACCCACGGCAGGATGGACGGAAGCATCGCCCAGTTTCCCGCCACCAGCATCCACGCCAGAATAATCAGAAATGCCCACGCGCCGGAACGTCCGCGATCGTGCAGGCGCTTTACGACAACCGCCGCCGTTGGCCATAGCAGGCAGACCAGCGCAAAGGCCGCCGTTTGCGTGCTCAGCCATGCATTGTAAGCAACGAAAAACAGAAGCAGCATGGCGACAATCCACGTCACCATCCAGATCCAGAAATCACGGCGTCCAATACGCCCTTTGAACGAAAACAGCCACTGCTGTATGGTCATGTAAGGTTCCTTATTATCGTATAGCGTGCATTTTACCCTGGAGTTGTGACCTTTTGACAAGCCGACCAGATATCGTTTTAATCATGAGCACTTACGGCCAGGGGCAATGTTGATGAAAAGTTCGGCACGTTCTCTCTTCCTGTGTTTAGCGCTGCTCAGCGTGGGTTATCCCCTGCACGCCGCCGAAACCACTGCCCCGACCACAGCACCGTATCTGCTGGCGGGCGCGCCGTCGTTCGATCAGTCCATCAGCCAGTTCCGTGAAACCTTCAATCAGACCAACCCCACGCTGCCGCTGGATGAGTTTCGCGCCATTGATGGCTCCCGCGACACGCCTACCCTGACCCGCGCGGCAAGCAAGATTAACGAGAATTTGTATGCCTCCACGGCGCTGGAGCGCGGTACGTTAAAAATCAAAAGTATGCAAATCACCTGGCTACCGATACAGGGGCCAGAGCAGAAAGCCGCTAAGGCGAAAGCACTGGAGTACATGAGCGCGGTACTGCAGGCCTTTACCCCTGCGCTGACGAAAAAGCAAAGCCAGCAAAAGCTGCAAAAACTCCTTACCGCCGGTAAAAATAAGCGTTACTACGCCGATACCGAAGGCGCGATCCGCTATGTTGTGGCGGACAACGGCGAAAAAGGACTGACCTTCGCTGTTGAACCGATTAAGCTGGCACTATCTGACACTCTCGGCGGGGCGAATTAATGACAAAAAGCAAAGCCTTTCGAGGGAAAATCTCTATACTGATTCACAGACCATGCTGCCCGACAGGGTGGCCATATTCCTTAATTCGCTTATTTAGCGTGGAGAATTGAAATGCGACATCCTTTAGTGATGGGTAACTGGAAACTGAACGGCAGCCGCCACATGGTAAACGAGCTGGTTGCGAACCTGCGTAAAGAGCTGGCTGGCGTGACGGGCTGCGCGGTTGCTATCGCTCCGCCGGATATGTACCTGGATCTGGCTAAACACGCCGCTGACGGCAGCCACATCATTCTGGGCGCGCAGAACGTTGACGTTAACCTGTCTGGCGCGTTCACCGGTGAAACCTCCGCTGAAATGCTGAAAGATATCGGCGCGAAATACATCATCATCGGCCACTCCGAGCGTCGCACCTATCACAAAGAATCCGATGAGTTCATCGCGAAGAAATTCGCCGTGCTGAAAGAGCAGGGTCTGATCCCGGTTCTGTGCATCGGTGAAACCGAAGCGGAAAACGAAGCGGGTAAAACCGAAGAAGTGTGCGCACGTCAGATCGACGCCGTGCTGAAAACCCAGGGCGCGGCAGCGTTCGAAGGCGCGGTTATCGCATACGAGCCAGTCTGGGCGATCGGTACCGGCAAATCTGCAACCCCTGCGCAGGCTCAGGCGGTTCACAAATTCATTCGTGACCACATTGCTAAAGCCGACGCGAAGGTCGCTGAGCAAGTGATTATTCAGTACGGCGGTTCCGTAAACGCTTCCAACGCTGCTGAGCTGTTCACCCAGCCAGACATCGATGGCGCGCTGGTTGGCGGTGCATCCCTGAAAGCTGACGCTTTCGCGGTGATCGTTAAAGCGGCAGAAGCGGCTAAACAGGCGTAATTGCCTTTGTGGCGGGTGGCGCTTGCGCTTACCCGCCCTACAAAAACCCTACAACTTCCCTAACACGCTAAACCACAGATAATCCAGCGGCAGCAGCACCAGCCAGGTTGCCACCGCCAGCGCGAGACACAGCACCATCCCCGCCCTTGCAGGCACCTTCCCGAGCCCCATTGCCACCACAATCGGCGACGCCTGATACGGCAGCAGCGGCGTGGAATAGCCCAGCACCTGAATCATGATCACCGACAGCAGCGGGAAACCGGTCGCGTCCGAGAAGCTCTGCGCCAGGGTGGTGTACAGCGCCGGCACGCCGTTGGCGGTCATAATGAAGTTGAGCGCTGTGGTAATACCGGTCAGCGCCAGGAAACTGGTGAACGGTCTGTCGGCATCCAGCGGCATAATACGCAGCATCGCCTCGCCCACTGCCGCTCCAATACCCGTTTGCGTCACGACAATCGCCAGCCCAAGAATTCCGGCGACGTAAATACAGGTCCGCATATTCACCCCCGCAGAAAACTCCTCTCCGGTGATAAAACCAACGCGCGGCAGCATGACGATGATCGACGCCGCCAGCCCCGTCCACGCGGGCCCCACGCCGTGCCAGCTCTCCGTCACCCACATCCCCAGCACCACCGCCAGCAGCCAGGCGAGACGCTTTTCATCCCGCCCCATCGGCTCAGACGGCACCTGTTCCTTCTGCGGTTTCGGGCTACCGGGAAATAGCCAGCAGATGAGGCCAATCAGGATCAGGCCTTTGAGAATGCCCAGCACCGGCGTGTGCAGCAGCAGATACGGGACATAGTTCAGATGGATGCCGTACGAGCCTTCCGCCGCACCGCTCATCACCAGATTAGGGACGTTAGCAGGCAGGATAGTCGCCGAAAGCTGGAAAGTCCCGAACCCCACGGCCAGCGCCAGCCCATACCAGGCCCGGGATCCGTCGGCGATACCGGCGCGTTTTGCCATCGCCGCAACAATCGGCATCAGCAGCGCAATACGCCCCATGTTCGACGGCATCACAAACGCCAGCGCATAGCTCAGCAGCACCACGCTCGCCACCATCAACACCCAGGAGTCGGTGAGCTTTGACGACAGCGCCCGGGCGGCCCTGTCCGCCAGTCCGGTTTTACGGATCGCCACGCCGAGCACAAAACCGCTGAATACCAGCCAGAAAGCCGACGAGGCAAAACCGCCGAAGATGACCTCCGGCGGGGCGATTCTGGCGGTCATCGCCGCCGTGAAGAACAGCAGCGCGGTGATAAATTCCGGCAATAGCGACGTCGCCCACAGCACGATGGTGACGCTAACGATCAGTGAGGGCAGCAGCAGAGGATGCGTTAACCAGAGCGACATACCTGTCTCCTGTAGAATTTTTCAGCAAGTCTACGGTGACAGGCAGCCCGAGTAAACGCGATTTATGGTGGGGTTAATTCAGGATAGCGCATTGATGATCCTGCAATTCCTCTGCCGACGCGCGGTTGAGCATCAGCAGATTGCGCTCGGTCGCCAGCAAAACAAACGAACCGTCCGACTGCTGCGCCATCGCCAGGGCAAAGCGCCCCATATGGTCGCGCGCTTCCGGCAGCTCTTCTGCCAGCATCATAAACGGGCTGCGCTGAACCAGTTCATTCTCCGTCACCCGGCGAGCAAGATACTCATGTCCTTCCAGCCCCCCAGGAAGAGGCAGCCACTGAGTGCTGATTTCTCCCTGTGCCGCGTTGAGCTTCTCGCGCACGTCCGGGCGCAGGCAGGAGATATGAATATGGAAATGGTTCTGCGTGCGCCCTGTCGGCGAGTTAATCGTCAGCGAAATGGCGCTGTCAGGCACCTCGGAACCACGCTTCAGGGTCATAAAGCTGCGCGACTGCCACGCCAGCCAGAAAAAGTTCGGCGTATGCGCTTCGGTCAACAGCGGGCTCTCGGTACCGTTGATGCGATATGTCGGCATCAGCAGATACTGCAGCGGCCCGTTGCGATCTTTAAATACCACATAGCCTGCATCCGTTTTCACCTGCGCACACGGTGCCGGGTTACGGTTCTGGATCTGATTCGGCACACACTGGTCGAGAACGATATGTCGCAACGCATTCGGATTACCCGCCTTCATCCAGTACCAGCCGCCTGCGGCAAGGGCGATGACAATGAGGATCAATAAGATAATTTTTTTCACAACGCGTTCCCTGTTTTCAATAGAGGCAAAAGAGTAACGCAAAATGATGACCAAATAAAAAACCCGGCGGATTTCTCACGCCGGGTCACCGTGTCATTAGCTAAGGGTTAGCGCTGGCTGATTTGGTCGAAAGTGCCACCGTTAGAGAAGTGTTCTTTCTGCGCTTTGGTCCAGCCGCCGAACTCGTCATCAATGGTGAAGAGCTTCAGTTTAGGGAATACGCTGTCGTATTTCTTCGCAACGGCCGGATCGCGTGGGCGATAGAAGTTTTTCGCCGCAATTTCCTGGCCTTCCGGTGAGTAGAGATACTTCAGGTACGCTTCCGCCACCGCTTTGGTGTCTTTCTTCTCGACCACTTTATCGACCACGGAGACGGTCGGTTCAGCCAGAATGGATTCGCTTGGCGTCACGATCTCGAATTTGTCTTTACCCAGCTCGTGGGTCGCCAGCAGGGCTTCGTTTTCCCATGCGATCAGCACGTCGCCAATCCCGCGCTCGACGAAGGTGTTGGTGGCGCCACGCGCGCCGGAGTCCAGCACCTCAACGTTTTTATACAGCGCTTTCACGAATTCCTGCGCTTTGGCCTGGTCGCCGTTGTTGTGGTGCAGCGCGTAGCCCCACGCGCCCAGGTAGTTCCAGCGAGCGCCGCCAGAGCTTTTCGGGTTCGGGGTAATCACAGAAACGCCCGGTTTGATCAGGTCGTTCCAGTCATGGATCTGTTTCGGGTTGCCTTTACGTACCAGGAAAACGATGGTCGACGTGTATGGCGCGGAGTTATCCGGCAGGCGTTTGATCCAGTTTTTGTCGATGCGGCCACGCTCGGCGATCGCGTCAACATCGTAGGCCAGCGCCAGGGTCACCACGTCGGCTTCAATCCCGTTGATAACCGAGGTCGCCTGCTTGCCAGAACCACCGTGAGACTGGCGAACCACGACATTGTCACCGGTTTCCTGCTTCCAGTGCGCTGCAAACGCTTTGTTGTATTGCTCGTACAGTTCACGCGTCGGGTCGTATGACACGTTCAGTAACTGGATGTCCTTAGCCAGAACGCTGGTCGATGCCAGCAATAATGTAAAACCCACGCCCCATTTATTCATCGCCCAGCTCTCTTATGTAGTGTTTTGATGAATGCAGCGTGCCAGAAAGCGAATCGAGGATTAAAGAATAAAAAAAGATTGGCTATAACGTAGTGGAATAAAAGAAGAGAATGAGCGGCCTGATGCCCTCACCCCAACCCTCTCCCACGGGAGAGGGAGCAACCATAAAAAACGGTAACCCAAGGGTTACCGTTTTGCATTTACCTTGCCGCCACCGGGCAACAGAGCCGATCAGTACAGTTTTTTCGCGCAGTCCAGCCAGTCACCTTTAAACGGACGCTTCATGTTTTCAATCGCGTCGATGATGTCATGGTGAACCAGTTTTTCGTTCTGAATACCGACGCAGCGGCCGCCGTGACCCTGCAGCAGCAGATCGATAGCGTACGCGCCCATACGGGACGCCAGAATACGGTCATAAGGGCCAGGGGAACCGCCACGCTGGATGTGACCCAGTACGGTCGCGCGGGTTTCGCGTTTGGTTTCGGCTTCGATGTACTTCGCCAGCTCGTCAACGTCACAGATGTGCTCGGTGATAGCCACGATCGCGTGTTTTTTACCCTTCGCGATACCCGCTTTGATTTCAGCCACCAGGTCTTCACGGCTAAATTCGACTTCTGGCACGACGATAAATTCACAACCGCCCGCAATGGCTGCCGCCAGCGTCAGGTCGCCGCAGTAACGGCCCATCACTTCAACGATAGAGATACGCTGGTGAGAGGACGAGGTGTCACGCAGACGGTCAATCGCTTCAACAACGGTACCCAGTGCAGTAAAGAAGCCGATAGTGTAGTCAGTACCTTTGATGTCGTTGTCGATGGTGCCCGGCAGACCGATGCACGGGAAGCCCATTTCGGTCAGACGTTTTGCACCCATGTAGGAGCCGTCACCACCGATAACCACCAGGGCGTCCAGGCCGCGTTTCTTCATGTTTTCGATAGCCACTTCACGAACGTGTTCATCACGGAATTCCGGGAAGCGCGCAGAACCGAGGAAAGTACCGCCACGGTTGATCATGTCAGACACGCTGTAACGGTCGAGCTGAACCATACGATCTTCATACAGGCCCAGATAACCGTCATAAACGCCAAAAACTTCCAGGCCTTCCGTCAGCGCTGCACGGACAACACCACGAATTGCCGCGTTCATGCCCGGCGCATCACCGCCGCTTGTCAACACACCGATTTTCTTAATCATGACTACCTCTGAACTTAGGAATGCAAAATTGAAATCTGTTGCCGGAAGAAACTTATCGACCAACGAATACTGCAAATAGTATATCAATCCCTTCCAGCTGAATTGATTCAGGTCAGACCAAATGGCGGTAATTTATACACAAAATGCTGGCCTGGCTCACTTTTTTACAACGAATTACGAAAGCCCAACATGACCGGGTACAACCGAGCAGGGATCCTGGTGAATGATGACGTCTGAACCAGGAAAACGCTGCAAAATCGCCTGCTCGACCTGCTCAGCAATAACGTGAGCCTGTACCAGTGGCAGGTTGTCTTCCATTTCAATATGAATCTGAATAAAGCGGGTCGGCCCTGACTGCCGCGTTCGAAGATCGTGTGCACCGCTGACGCCAGGCCAGGAGGTCACAATAGAAAAAATTTCATTGCGTTCTGAGTCCGGGAGGGCGCGGTCAAGCAGTGATTGCACCGCTTCATACCCCATCCGCAGGGCACTATATAAAATATAGATACCAATCCCTAACGCAAACAACGCATCGGCGCGATGCCAGCCATACCAGGCCAGACCGAGCGCAATAAGAATAGCCCCATTCATCATAACATCAGATTGATAATGAAGCATATCCGCCCGTACTGCCTGACTTTGCGTTTTGCGAACAACCCAGCGCTGGAACGTTACCAGAACAAGTGTGCATATAAGCGCAACGATCGTCACAATCACGCCCACGCCGGGATCGTTCATCGGTGTCGGTGAGACGAGATGCTGAATGCCGGTAAGAAACAGGAAAAGCGCAGAACCTGAAATGAACATACTTTGCGCCAGCGCGGCCAGCGACTCCGCTTTGCCATGACCAAACGTGTGCTCTTCATCCGCTGGCTGCAGCGAGTAACGCACCACCAGCAGGTTGGTCAGCGAGGCGGCAATATCCACCAGCGAGTCCACCAGCGCCGCCAGAATACTGACCGAACCGGTATACCACCACGCGAAAACCTTGATGACCAGCAAACACGACGCCATTACCGTCGCGGCCATTGCGGCCCGGCTTACCAGTCTTCCATAGGATTGATTCATAAACGCTCCTGTCATGTCATGCCGCTATTATAACGGAAGCATGGGGAGTCGAAGGATGAATAAACGGTTAACAAAAGAGAATGACGAGCAAAAGACCTGTCGCAGATGAAGAGAGGCAGATGATGCAGGATTACAATCATACTATTGATATAAATGGTTTTTATAACGTGATATTCGCCCGTGGCGTTCATCAATAAGAAAGCCCCGTTTAAAAGGGGCTTTCCTGGTTTGAAACCTGAAAATGCTAAGTCAGCACTTAACCATATTTTCTGGCAAAGTCGTCTTCAGAGGTGCACAGATAGATAATAAACTCAATGAAGGCAATGACTGACGGTATGAAGGTCCAGCAAAAAATGAGGTAAAGGAATCCCTGGCCAATCTTACCTAAGTAAAATTTATGTGCGCCCAGGCCTCCTAAGAAGAAAGCGAGCAATGCTGCGGTAAGTTTATTTTTACTTCCTGCTGCAACCTGGCTGGCGCCACAATGCGGACAGGCCTTAGCGGTACTGTGCAACTCCTTGCCACATCCTCGGCAAAAAACCATTCCTGACATGATATCCCCTTTTGTTTCTTATCAGTAGCTTGCATATTTTACAAACAATTAAGAAAAATACTATTTTAAAAAAGAATATATCGTCGCAATGAAAATAATGAGCCCTTGATTTAGGGTGGGCAGAAGAAGGAATAAAAAAAACCCCCACATCATGTGGGGGAAGACAGGGATGGTGTCTATGGCAAGGAAAACAGGGTTTACTGGTTACTACGGGTACTGCTATTGCTACTGAAAAACGTCGTTTCTGAGCTTCGCTGCATCCGTGCAACCTCACGCAGCTGGTCCATTCGCTGCTGATGTCTGGTGTTCAAAACCGCTTGCTGCTCGGGCGTTAGCAGGTGGAACATCTGGTTGCGGACCTTCGCCATCTCTACCTGGCGGGCAATCTGTTCCTGTGCCATTTTTTCGGCCTGAGCGCGTACAGCGTTTTCGTCAAAATTTTCTGCGGTGACAAGGCGATGCATTGTCTCCATTTCGCTAACATTAACAGGGGGCTGGTCGTGTCGTGCCCTCTGCATCAGATCTCGCATCTGTTGACGCTGATGTTCGGTTAAACTTATGCCGTCAAACATATGGCTTTGGCTGCTGTTCTGCGTTGCACCCTCTTGTAAGGGACTGTTATCGCTGATGATAGCTACAGCAGCCTGGCTAAACGCACTGAACGCCAGCGTTGAGGCCATGACGGCAGCGGTAACTTTGCGCATCACTTGCTCCCAAAATCTTTCGTGTCGCGATTCAACGAGAGACAGTCTACGATTCAGGCTGCAAACATGCGTCAGGGGGTGTAAAACAACGTAAAGTCATGGATTAGACAGCCTTGATGTCGTAATTTCTGCCTCGGAGGTATTTAAACAATGAATAAAATCCTGTTAGTTGATGATGACCGAGAGCTCACATCCCTTTTAAAGGAGTTGCTCGACATGGAAGGTTTCAACGTCCTGGTTGCCCATGATGGCGAGCAGGCGCTGAGTCTCCTTGACGACAGCATCGATTTACTTTTGCTCGACGTGATGATGCCGAAGAAAAACGGCATCGATACGTTGAAAGAGCTTCGCCAGACACACCAGACCCCCGTTATTATGCTGACCGCACGCGGCAGCGAACTTGACCGCGTACTCGGCCTTGAGCTGGGCGCGGATGACTATTTACCGAAACCGTTTAACGACCGTGAACTGGTTGCCCGTATTCGCGCTATCCTGCGTCGTTCCCACTGGAGCGAGCAGCAGCAAAATACCGACAACAGCTCACCGACTCTTGAAGTCGACTCCCTGAGCCTGAACCCGGGCCGTCAGGAAGCGAGCTTTGATGGCCAGACGCTGGAACTGACCGGCACGGAGTTCACCCTGCTGTATCTGCTGGCACAGCACCTCGGCCAGGTGGTATCGCGTGAACACTTAAGTCAGGAAGTGCTGGGCAAACGTCTGACCCCGTTTGACCGCGCCATCGACATGCACATCTCTAACCTGCGCCGCAAGCTGCCGGAGCGTAAAGACGGTCATCCATGGTTTAAAACCCTGCGTGGTCGCGGTTATCTGATGGTTTCCGCTTCATGATAGGAAGCTTAACCGCCCGCATCTTCGCCATCTTCTGGCTGACGCTGGCACTGGTTTTAATGCTCGTACTGATGTTGCCAAAACTCGACTCACGCCAGATGACGGAGCTTCTCGACAGCGAGCAACGTCAGGGCGTGATGATCGAGCAGCACGTGGAAGCCGAGCTGGCAAACGATCCGCCGAACGATTTAATGTGGTGGCGCAGGCTGTTTCGCGCTATCGACAAGTGGGCGCCGCCCGGACAACGCCTGCTGCTGGTGACCAGCGAAGGCCGCGTCATAGGGGCCGATCGCAATGAAATGCAGATTATCCGCAACTTCATTGGCCAGGCGGATAACGCCGATCATCCCCAGAAGAAGAAATATGGCCGCGTAGAGATGGTCGGGCCTTTCTCCGTCAGAGACGGAGAGGATAACTATCAGCTCTACCTGATCCGTCCTGCGAGCAACTCCCAGTCTGATTTTATCAACCTGCTGTTTGACCGCCCTCTCCTGCTGCTGATTGTCACTATGCTGGTCAGCTCGCCGCTGCTGTTATGGCTGGCGTGGAGCCTGGCAAAACCGGCGCGTAAGCTGAAGAATGCCGCCGATGAAGTGGCGCAGGGTAACCTGCGACAACACCCTGAACTGGAAGCCGGA
The DNA here is from genome assembly GCF_036487345.1 of Enterobacter cloacae complex sp. CARB60. Taxonomy (NCBI): domain Bacteria; kingdom Pseudomonadati; phylum Pseudomonadota; class Gammaproteobacteria; order Enterobacterales; family Enterobacteriaceae; genus Enterobacter; species Enterobacter cloacae complex sp. CARB60. The sequence goes on along the minus strand of NZ_JAZKLC010000002.1, from coordinate 4,798,076 downwards.
CCGCAGGAGTTCCTTGCCGCCGGGACCAGTTTTAACCAGATGGTGAGCGCTCTCGATCGCATGATGACCGCACAGCAACGTCTGCTGTCGGATATCTCGCACGAGCTGCGTACCCCGCTTACGCGCTTGCAGCTTGGCACCGCGCTCCTGCGCCGCCGCAGCGGTGAGAGCAAAGAGCTGGAGCGTATTGAAACGGAAGCTCACCGCCTGGACAGCATGATCAACGACCTGCTGGTGATGTCGCGCAATCAGCAGAAAAACGCGCTGGTGAGCGAAACGGTGAAAGCCAATCACCTGTGGCACGAGGTGCTGGACAACGCGGCGTTCGAAGCGGAACAGATGGGTAAATCCTTCACCGTCAACTTCCCGCCGGGCCCGTGGCCGCTGTACGGTAACCCCAACACGCTGGAAAGCGCGCTGGAGAATATCGTGCGTAACGCCCTGCGCTACTCGCATACGAAGATTGAGGTGGCGTTCTCGGTGGATAAAGACGGGATTACGGTCATTGTCGATGACGACGGTCCTGGCGTGAGCCCGGAAGACCGCGAGCAGATTTTCCGTCCGTTCTACCGTACCGACGAAGCGCGCGACCGGGAATCGGGTGGTACGGGACTGGGTCTGGCGATTGTTGAAACCGCCATGCAGCAGCACCGTGGCTGGGTGAAAGCCGACGACAGCCCGCTGGGTGGACTACGGTTAACGCTGTGGCTACCGTTGTATAAGCGTTCGTAGCTGTTAGTGCCGGGTGGCGGCTTCGCCTTACCCGGCCTACTTTCTGCGGAGGACTATTTCCCCCACAATCTCCGCGAATTATCCTCGATCCTGCTGCTTAAACGCCGCTTCTGCATCGTTCTCGTCCAGCTGGTGGATAACCCCGCAGCCGACAGGAGGCGGTGATACTGCTCGTCGTCAAACGGCATATGCCAGGCAATGGCGCAGGCGTCATAAACAGACACATCGCTCAGGCGCGACGCCAGCTCAAGCGGCGCGTCCGCTGAAACCTGCCCAGCCAGCACCACGCGGTACAGCCAACCGGTTTTACCCGCGCTTTGCATCTGAGCCGACATGTCATGAATGCCGAAATGGTAGTTAAGCTTGAAGCACGGCGAGCGTGGCTGCGTCACCTGAATCAGGGCATCGCCCCAGCGGTAGATATCACCGATAAACACGTTCTTTTCGGTGAGCCCTTCGGTGGAGATATTCTCGCCAAACGCGGGGGCGACGAAGAGGTCCGCCTGCTGGGGGAACTCGGTTTTCCAGTGCTGATAGTGCTCGCGCGGATAGTGGCACAACGCGCGCTCGGGCCCGCCGTGGATTTTCTTTTCGGCCTGCTCGTCACCCGCAAGCCCGAGGTCGGTTAACGTCAGCTCGCCGTCGACCTGAATTTTAGCGATGGCGCTCGGGCGGCTGCCGTCGTACTCCCTGACCTTGCCTGTAAACACGTTCACCGGGTAATGCATTGCTGCCTCCATTACGCAGATACAAAAAAAGCGAGTCATAAGACTCGCTTCTCACAGGCGTCAATGCAACCTTATTTTTTAGCGGCGAAACGTGCTGCTGCTTCGTCCCAGTTCACCACGTCCCAGAAGGCTTTGATGTAGTCCGGGCGACGGTTCTGGAATTTCAGGTAGTAAGCGTGTTCCCACACGTCCAGGCCCACGATTGGGAAGCCGGATGCGCCAGAAATTGCTTCACCCATCAGCGGGGAGTCCTGGTTAGCAGTAGACACTACCGCCAGCTTGTCGCCTTTCAGAACCAGCCACGCCCAGCCAGAGCCGAAACGGGTTGCAGCGGCTTTTTCGAATTCCGCTTTGAAGTTGTCAACAGAACCGAAGTCGCGCTCGATAGCCGCTTTCAGGTCGCCCTGCAGGGTGGTACCGGTTTTCAGGCCTTTCCAGAACAGGCTGTGGTTAGCGTGGCCGCCAGCGTTGTTACGCAGAACGGTTTTCTTGTCCGCTGGCAGCTGGTCCAGCTTGGTGATCAGCTCTTCAGCAGACAGGCTAGCGAACTCTGGCAGGCTTTCCAGCGCGGCGTTCGCGTTGTTCACATAGGTCTGGTGGTGTTTAGTGTGATGGATTTCCATCGTCTGCTTGTCGAAATGCGGTTCCAGTGCGTCGTAGGCATACGGCAGGGATGGCAGTGTATAACTCATAATCCTCTCCATTATTGTCGGGCGGCACAGCTGTTAATGCCGCGTAAGCAGTTGGTTCATTATAGTTAATTAAATGATATTGAAAATGATTATCAATGCCGTAGTTTTTATATGGTTATTCGTTTTTCGATTAATAGCGGAAATGTGAGTCTGCTCACGCGGTTAACGTGCTGATTGCCATCCAGAACACATGTGCGGCAACCTTCTGAAGGTCCCCAAACCGCTTAATTTTTACACTCCTCAGGTCGGTGGGAAGCCACTGACGATAAAAACGATGAGGGTGTAAAAATGAATCATGCGATTACGATGGGTATCTTCTGGCATTTGATAGGCGCTGCCAGTGCAGCCTGTTTCTATGCTCCGTTTAAAAAAGTGAGGGGCTGGTCATGGGAAACCATGTGGTCCGTTGGCGGGATCGTATCCTGGCTGATTCTGCCCTGGACCATTAGCGCCATGCTGCTGCCCGATTTCTGGGGCTACTTCTCCTCCTTCAGCGCCTCTACCCTGCTGCCGGTGTTCCTGTTCGGCGCGATGTGGGGCGTCGGCAACATCAACTATGGCCTCACCATGCGCTATCTCGGCATGTCGATGGGCATTGGTATCGCGATTGGCATCACGCTGATCGTCGGTACCCTGATGACGCCAATTCTCAACGGCAACTTCGACGTCCTTATTAATACTCAGGGTGGGCGGATGACGCTTCTGGGCGTGCTAGTAGCGGTCATTGGCGTAGGAATTGTGACTCGCGCGGGGCAGTTGAAAGAGCGCAAGATGGGCATTAAAGCCGAGGATTTTAACCTGAAGAAAGGCCTTCTGCTGGCGGTGATGTGCGGCATTTTCTCGGCCGGTATGTCGTTCGCCATGAACGCCGCCAAACCGATGCACGAAGCCGCCGCCGCGCTGGGCGTCGATCCGCTGTACGTTGCGCTGCCAAGCTATGTCGTGATTATGGGTGGCGGCGCGATGGTTAACCTGGGCTTCTGCTTCATTCGTCTGGCAAAAGTCAAAAACCTGTCGGTAAAAACCGATTTCTCGCTGGCAAAATCGCTCATCATCACCAACGTGCTGCTCTCCGCTCTCGGCGGCCTGATGTGGTATTTGCAGTTCTTCTTCTACGCCTGGGGCCACGCCAGCATTCCGGCGCAATACGACTACATAAGCTGGATGCTGCACATGAGTTTCTACGTACTTTGCGGCGGGCTGGTAGGGCTGGTGCTGAAAGAGTGGAAGAACGCCGGACGTCGTCCGGTTGGCGTACTGAGCCTCGGCTGCGTGGTGATTATTGTCGCTGCCAATATCGTCGGCCTCGGCATGGCAAACTGATTACGACCCTTTTCGACTGCGATGACGCCACTGTACCGGCGTCATCCCCACCTCGCGGTTAAACACCACTGAAAAGTAGTTACTGTCCTCAAAGCCGCAGCACATCGCCACATCGCTGACCATCCACTCCGTATGCTGGAGGAGATATTGTGCATGGCAGATGCGCAGCTGGCGCAGATAGTGGTTCACCGTCATCCCGGTCAGGGTGCGGAACTGCTGGCGCAGCGCGCGCTCGCTGCACTGTTCCTGCTCGCAGAATTTCTCCAGTACAAAGTTTTTATTCAGGCTACCCGCAAGCCGGGTGATGAGCTTATCCAGCAGCGCTTCCTGCGTCGTGGCGGGGGGGTTATCAGTGGCGTAACGATGGCGCTTCAACGTCATCACCAGCTGGGCGAAAAGCAACTCCGCCAGCTGGTTAGCAACGGGGTCGTTCTTCTGGCTCTCCTGCTCCAGTTGAGAAATAACCTGCCGGACCTGAGCCATGCCGTTACTGCTTAAGCGCCAGTGCGGAGAACCCTTAGCATTAAGAAAGCCTGGAATGCTCGCGGCCCAGTCCACGTTAAGCTTGAGCCTGTCCGGACAGTAAATAACGTTTTGCAGCACCAGGTCGTTAACCGAGGCGTAGGAGTGTTTATCCTCCGCGCGAATGTAGAACAGATCGCCGCGCGTGATGCGGTAGGGACGGTCGTTGAGGATGTGCAGGCCGTTACCGCGCCACACCAGCACCAGCTCGCAAAACTCGTGGGTATGTTCGGCAAACACGTCTTGCGGGTAGCGATCGGCCACCGTGACGGCCTGACTCGCGGAGGCATAAAAATCATCTTTGCGAAGGATTAACTGAGCAGCCACACCACGACCTCTACGCCGAATAACCTGACACTATTAGCTTTTTTGCGGAAATAAAACGGTGACTGCCCTCGCGTTACTGAAGCATCGCGTCTTTCCCCTGACGAATATCGCGCGGCGACCAGCTAAATTCCCGGCGAAACAGCGTTGAAAAGTGATTGCTGTCGCCAAAACCGCAGCAGTAGGCAATATCTGTGACGCTTTCGTCGGTATGACGTAGAAGATGACGCGCTTTGATCAGGCGCAGACGGTTAAGGTAGCGCTGCGGCGTCAGCCCGGTGTGCTGCTTAAGCTGGCGATGCAGGGTGCGCAGCGACAGTGAAAAATCATCCGCAAGCGTTTCCCAGCAGACGTCCTCGGCGAAATGATCTTCCAGCCAGGCCATCAGATGGTTCAGGCGCGCGTTGTTATCTTCCAGCCCTTCCACCAGGCTGCTGCGGCGCAGCAGCACCAGAAGCTGCATAAACAGCAGTTCGCGCGTGGCAATGGCGTGCGTCTCCTGCCCGTCCTCGCTCTTCTCCATCTGGCCCACCAGCTGACGCACCTGCTGCAGGATGGACTGATTCACCCGCCAGTGCGACGGATAGTGTCCGTCCTGCTCCCGGGGCAACAGCTGATTCAGCCCCGAAAGAAACTGGAACGCGTCCGGGGAACGGTAGAGCACATTAGTCAGATACAGGTTGTCGGTATGTTCATACAGGTGCCGATCGTGGTCGCGCACGAAGCACACCGTACCGCCGCTGATGGTATAAGGCTGGCCATTGAAGACATGAATCCCCGTCCCGCGCTCAACAATCACAATTTCATGAAAATCATGATGATGCTCCGGGAACGCAGCCTGAGGAAGCCGCGGTTCAATCGCGACAGGCGAACCTCCTGAAGGAAAAAAATCCACGCTGTGCAGTACGGTCATAACGGCCCCCATCAATGAAAAATGTTCTCAAAATAGTAATTAAGGCCTCCCACACTCACCTTCAATTTTTGGCAGTAAACCTCGCAAAAGCTGTCCATTTTTCAAGAAACAGGGGGAAAGATCGGGAAATGCGGTCAGCGTCACACTGCCTGAGAATCCCGCCACTGCCGGAAACTGTGAACTCCCTCACATTCACCTTTGCTTTCTTGCCAGCGCGAGATTTGGCCTGTCAGTGGTGAGAAGGTGACTTTTTCTTCCCTTTTTTACACTCACCGCTAATGACTTAAGAAAGGACCCGACCATGACTTTTCGCCATTGTGTGGCTGTCGATTTAGGCGCATCCAGCGGCCGCGTAATGCTCGCGAGCTGGGACCGTGAGCAGCACACGCTTTCGCTTCGCGAAATGCACCGTTTCGCCAACTGCCTGCAGAAGCAGGACGGTTTTGAGGCCTGGGATATCGATGCCCTGGAGGCGGAGATCCGGATCGGACTGAACAACGTCTGCGACGATGGCATTCGCATCGACAGCATCGGCATTGATACCTGGGGCGTGGACTACGTTCTGCTTGATAGCCATGGCGAGCGCGTCGGCTTGCCGGTTTCTTATCGCGACAGCCGCACCGACGGCCTGATGGCGCACGCTATCGCCCAGCTTGGCAAGGACAACATCTACAGGCGCAGCGGCATTCAGTTTCTGCCGTTTAACACGCTTTATCAGCTGCGTGCCCTGATCGAGCAACAGCCGGAGCTGGTCGCGGACGTGGCCCATGCGCTGCTGATCCCGGACTACCTGAGCTACCGCCTGACCGGGAACATGAACTGGGAATATACCAACGCCACCACCACGCAGCTGGTCAACATCAACTCGGATAGCTGGGATGAACATCTGCTGGCCTGGACGGGGGCATCGCCTTCCTGGTTTGGCACGCCAACCCACCCGGGTAATGTGATCGGCCACTGGATTTGCCCGCAGGGGAACGCAATCCCCGTGGTTGCCGTCGCCAGCCACGATACCGCCAGCGCGGTTATCGCCTCGCCACTCGCCAGCAAAGACGCGGCTTATCTCTCGTCCGGCACCTGGTCGCTGATGGGCTTTGAGAGCAAAACCCCGTACGCCAGCGATGCCGCGATGGCCGCAAACATTACCAACGAAGGCGGCGCCGAAGGCCGCTACCGCGTACTGAAAAACATCATGGGGCTGTGGCTGCTCCAGCGGGTGCTGAAAGAGCAGAACGTTAACGACCTGCCCGCGCTTATCGCCGAAACCGAGAAGCTGAAGGCCTGCACGTTCCTGATCAACCCGAACGATGACCGCTTTATCAACCCGGCGCACATGAGCGCGGAAATTCAGGCCGCCTGCGTTGAGGGCGGGCAGCCGGTGCCGTCCAGCCCTTCCGAACTGGCGCGCTGCATTTTTGACAGCCTCGCCCTGCTGTATGCCGACACCCTCAGCGAGCTGGCGAGCCTTCGCGGAAAACCGTTCAGCCAGCTGCATATCGTGGGCGGCGGCTGCCAGAACCAGCTGCTGAACCAGCTCTGCGCCGATGCCTGCGGCATCACCGTGGTGGCAGGTCCCGTGGAGGCCTCCACGCTCGGGAATATCGGCGTTCAGCTGATGACCCTGGACGAACTTTCCAACGTTGACGACTTCCGTTCGGTGGTGGCGGCTAACGCCAGCCTGACCACCTTTACCCCCAATCCCTGCCGTGAAATTGCTCGCTTTCGGGCGCAGTTTCAGCAAAACCGAGTGACTAAGGAGCTTTGTGCATGACAACTCAATTAGAACAAGCCTGGGGCCTGGCTAAACAGCGTTTCGCCGCCGTCGGCGTGGATGTCGAAGAGGCGCTGCGCCAGCTCGACCGTCTGCCCGTCTCCATGCACTGCTGGCAGGGCGATGACGTCGCCGGTTTCGAGAACCCAGGCGGTTCCCTGACGGGTGGTATTCAGGCCACGGGTAACTACCCGGGCAAAGCGCGTAACGCGACCGAACTGCGCGCCGACCTGGAGCTGGCGCTGAGCCTGATCCCGGGGCCAAAACGCCTGAACCTGCACGCGATTTATCTCGAATCCGACGAGCCGGTGGCGCGTAATGAAATCAAACCGGAGCACTTTAAGAACTGGGTAGAGTGGGCGAAAGCCAACCGGCTGGGCCTGGACTTTAATCCGTCCTGCTTCTCGCATCCGCTGAGCGCAGACGGTTTTACCCTCGCCCACGCGGACGACGACATCCGCCAGTTCTGGATCGACCACGTGAAGGCCAGCCGCCGCGTTTCGGCGTATTTCGGCGAGCAGCTCGGCACGCCGTCGGTGATGAACATCTGGATCCCGGACGGCATGAAGGACATCACCGTCGATCGTCTGGCTCCGCGCCAGCGCCTGCTGGCCGCGCTGGATGAGGCTCTCAGCGAGAAGCTGGACCCGGCGCACCACATCGACGCCGTAGAGAGCAAGCTGTTCGGCATTGGCGCCGAGAGCTATACCGTTGGCTCGAACGAGTTCTATATGGGTTACGCCACCAGCCGCCAGACCGCGCTGTGTCTGGATGCCGGCCACTTCCACCCGACCGAGGTGATCTCCGACAAAATCTCCGCCGCCATGCTCTACGTGCCGCGCCTGCTGCTGCACGTCAGCCGTCCGGTGCGCTGGGACAGCGACCACGTGGTGCTGCTGGATGACGAAACTCAGGCGATTGCCAGCGAAATCATCCGCCACGACCTCTTTGACCGCGTGCACATCGGCCTCGACTTCTTCGATGCCTCCATCAACCGCATCGCGGCGTGGGTTATCGGCACCCGCAACATGAAGAAAGCCCTGCTCCGCGCGCTGCTGGAGCCTGTCGCCGCGCTGAAACAACTGGAGGCGAACGGCGACTACACCGCGCGTCTGGCGCTGCTGGAAGAGCAGAAATCCCTGCCGTGGCAGGCGGTGTGGGAGATGTACTGCCAGCGTAACGACGCCCCGGCGGGCAGCCAGTGGCTGGACAACGTGCGGGCGTATGAGAAAGACGTTCTCGCCGCTCGTCAGTAAAAACATCGCCCGGCGGCGCGTTGCCTGCCGGGCCTACAGGTAAGAGTAGGCCGGGTAAGCGTAGCGCCACCCGGCACTTTCAAAGGAACCACAGTATGCAGACCATCACCACTTCCTGGTTCGTCCAGGGCATGATCAAAGCCACCTCCGACGCCTGGCTGAAGGGCTGGGACGAGCGCAACGGCGGCAACCTGACGCTGCGCCTGGACGACGCGGATATCGAACCGTTCGCGGCCGATTTCCACCAGAAGCCGCGCTATATTGCGCTGAGCCAGCCGATGCCGCTGCTCGCCAACACGCCGTTTATCGTCACCGGTTCCGGCAAGTTCTTCCGCAACGTCCAGCTCGACCCGGAGGCCAACCTCGGCGTGGTGAAAGTGGACAGCGACGGCGCGGGCTACCACATTCTGTGGGGCCTGACCGACGAGGCGGTGCCCACCTCCGAACTGCCTGCGCACTTCCTCTCCCACTGCGAGCGCATCAAGGCGACTAACGGTAAAGACCGCGTGATCATGCACTGCCACGCCACCAACCTGATCGCCCTGACCTACGTGCTTGAAAACAGCGCCGATTTCATCACCCGCAAACTGTGGGAAGGCAGTACCGAGTGTCTGGTGGTGTTCCCGGACGGCGTGGGCATTCTGCCGTGGATGGTGCCGGGGACCGACGAAATCGGCCAGGCAACCGCCGTCGATATGCAAAAACATTCGCTGGTGCTGTGGCCGTTCCACGGCGTCTTCGGCAGCGGCCCAACGCTGGATGAAACCTTTGGCCTGATCGACACCGCCGAGAAATCAGCGGAAGTGCTGGTGAAGGTGTACTCCATGGGCGGCATGAAGCAAACCATCACCCGGGAAGAACTGATCGCACTGGGCAAGCGCTTTGGCGTGAGCCCGTTGCAATCCGCGCTGGATTTATACGCATAACGCCTTCGCAGGACGAACGTTGATCGTTAAGGATAAATATCATGAGCTTTATGTTGGCACTTCCAAAAATCAGCCTTCACGGCGCGGGCGCAATCGGCGATATGGTCAACCTGGTGGCAAACAAGCAGTGGGGAAAAGCGCTGATTGTCACCGACGGCCAGCTGGTAAAGCTGGGCCTGCTCGACAGCCTGTTTACCGCGCTGGACGCCCATCAGATGTCGTATCACCTGTTCGATGAAGTGTTCCCGAACCCGACGGAAGCGCTGGTGCAAAAAGGAATTTCTGTTTACCGGGACGCGGAGTGTGATTACGTGATTGCCTTTGGCGGCGGCAGCCCGATTGATACCGCCAAGGCGATTAAAATCCTCACCGCCAACCCCGGCCCGTCAACCGATTATTCCGGCGTCGGCAAGGTGAAAAACGCGGGCGTGCCGCTGGTGGCGATCAACACCACCGCAGGCACGGCGGCGGAGATGACCAGCAACGCGGTGATCATCGACTCCGCGCGTCAGGTGAAAGAGGTGATTATCGACCCGAACATCATCCCGGACATCGCCGTGGACGATGCCAGCGTCATGCTGGATATTCCCGCCTCCGTGACCGCCGCAACCGGCATGGATGCGTTAACCCACGCCATTGAAGCCTATGTGTCCGTTGGCGCGCACCCGCTGACCGACGCCAACGCGCTGGAAGCGATTCGCCTGATCAACCTGTGGCTGCCGGAAGCGGTCGACAACGGTCATAACCTTGAGGCGCGCGAGCAGATGGCGTTTGGTCAGTATCTGGCGGGCATGGCGTTTAACAGTGCGGGTCTCGGCCTTGTACATGCTCTGGCGCACCAGCCGGGCGCGACCCACAACCTGCCGCACGGCGTGTGCAACGCCATCCTGCTGCCGGTCATCGAAAACTTTAACCGCCCTAACGCGGTCGTCCGCTTCGCCCGCGTGGCGCAGGCGATGGGCGTCGATACGCGTAGCATGAGCGACGAAGCCGCCAGCATGTCGGCGATTCAGGCTATTCGCGACCTGAGCGCTCGCGTCGGCATTCCGTCCGGCTTCAGCCAGCTCGGCGTGACCAAAGCCGATATTGAAGGCTGGCTGGATAAAGCCCTCGCCGATCCGTGTGCGCCATGCAACCCGCGCACCGCCAGCCGTGAGGAAGTTCGCGAGCTGTACCTGGAGGCTTTATGATCCGCAAAGCGTTTGTGATGCAGGTGAACCCGGACGCGCACGAGGAGTACGCGCGCCGCCACAATCCTATCTGGCCCGAGCTGGAAGGCGTGCTGAAAGCCCACGGCGCGCACCATTACGCCATCTATCTCGACAACGAACGCAACCTGCTGTTTGCGACCGTAGAAATAGAATCGGAAGAACGCTGGAACGCGGTGGCGAACACCGACGTTTGCCAGCGCTGGTGGAAACACATGCGGGATGTCATGCCGTCAAATTTGGATAATAGCCCGGTGAGTGCCGAGCTGAACGAGGTGTTTTACCTGGCGTGAAGACGTAGCCGACATCCTCCTGCAGCGAGGATGCCGGCTCCCTGTTAATTTTGTTCTGCAACCAGCAGCGCGTGCGTATCCGGCTCCAGCGCCTTAAAGATATGCGGCTGGTCGGCGGGATAACAAATATAATCTCCTGCGGCGAGCTCTTCCGCAGCGTCAAGCAGACCAACCAGCGCCCGTCCCTGCGTCACAATAATATGCTCTACTGAGCCCGGTGAATGTGGCTGAGAAATACGGTCTGCGCCCGGCTGGGTCATCAAAAGATAGACATCGCGACGCGCGCCCGGGGGGCATGCCGCCAGCAAAATGGCCTCGTAATTCGCCTGTCCGGCAACCACTTTCGTCCCTTCACCACGGCGGATCACCTGCGTGGTCGGCAACTGCGGCTCAAGCAGGCGGGCAAAAGGGATATCCAGCGCCACGCAAAGCGACCACAGCGTTTCCAGGCTAGGGTTACCGTTGCCGGACTCCAGTTGGGAAAGGGTGGATTTAGCGATCCCGGCACGGCGGGCAATTTCCGCCAGTGAAAGGCCGGTTCGCAGGCGCTCCCGCACCAGACTTTTAGCGATCAGGCTGATTGGCTGCGTCATATAACGGCCCCTTTGTTCTATAAATCGAACGAATCGTTCATCTTGAAAAACACTTCTGTTGCGTTCATTATAATGGATACACGTTCGATATGGCTAAAAATGTATGAAGCATCATCTCTCTTGCCTGAAAGGCGACACCATAAAAGCAATTATCCTGGTCTGCCTCGCGGTCGGCGTGGTCGGGATGTCATACGGCTCCCTGGCGATGGCCTACGGTTTCCCGGTCTGGGTACCGTTTGTACTCTCCATCACCGTACTCGCGGGCGCGTCTGAGTTCATGTTTATCGGCATTGTGGCAAGCGGCGGTAACCCACTGGCGGCGGCAGCCGCGGGGTTGCTGGTCAACGCGCGGCACGTGCCGTTTGGCGTCACGGTACGTGAACTGGTGGGCAAACGTGGCCTGAGCCTTTTGGGCTGCCACATCATGAACGACGAAAGCGTGGTTTTTGGCCTGTCGCAAAAAACGCCCGAACAGCGTAAAGCGGCGTACTGGTTATGCGGTTTAGGCGTGGCGATTGTCTGGCCGCTGGGGGCCCTGCTGGGCGCTATGGTCGGCAAACTGCTGCCGGATCCGGAAACCATTGGCCTGGATGCGGTATTCCCGGCCATATTGCTGGCGCTGGTGGTTCCCGCATTTAAAAACCGCACCACGCTTATCCGCGCCTGCAGCGGTGCCGTTGTGTCGCTGGCCGCCGTGCCGTTTGCCCCGGTGGGATTACCGGTGCTGCTCTCTTTACTGGGTCTCGCTGCGAGGAAAAATAATGGGAAACATGACGTTTTTTATTCTCGGCATCGCCATTTTGTCTGCGGGAACGTATCTGATGCGTCTTGGCGGGGCGAAACTGGGGAACAGGCTGGCATTGTCAGAGCGTTCACAGGCGCTGCTGTCAGATGCGGCGACAGTGTTGCTGTTTTCCGTGGCGCTGGCGACCACGTTTTATGAAGGCGAACATTTCGCAGGAATGGCGCGCGTGCTGGGCGTGGCGTTTGCGGTGTTTCTGGCCTGGCGGAAGATGCCGTTAATTGTGGTGATCGTAGCGGCGGCAGTGGTAACCGCGCTGCTGCGCGTGGCGGGCATAAACTAAAAAAGCGCCCCGGGGGCGCTCTTTCGACGGTGTGACAGCTTATTTAGTCAGTTCAGCGGTCATGTGTACGCGGTTACCTGAGAACGCCTGGGTAATTTTGTAAGATGACGCGCCGGCTTCCTGAGCCTGAGCCGCGATTTTAGCTTCTGCGCCATCAATGGTTGACGCGGTTGCGGTCACGGTCTGTGCAGCGAAAGAACCGAAAGAAGTAGCCAGAGCGATTACAGCGACAAAAGTTTTGATGCTATTCATGTGTTTTAACCCTTTCATTAAGTTGTTTAGGTAAGGCACCGTGCCTTGATGAGATAAATACTAGACCTCATCACGAACAACTAAAAGCGGAAGGATTTGCTATTATCATTCAAAATTATTGATTAACAATTAATCGCTGTGGATGGGTATAAACGGTCGCCCTTCCCGGCTTGCAGAAGCCCACCAGCGTCAGGTTGCAGCGCTCCGCCACCTCCACCGCCAGCGTCGTTGCGGCTGAGACCGCAAACAGAATTTCCACACCGCACATCGCGGATTTTTGCACCATCTCATAGCTGGCGCGGCTGGAAACGAGTGCCGCCCCCTGCTTCCACACGTCACTTTCACGCGCCCGGCGACCAAGCAGCTTATCCAGGGCCACGTGGCGGCCAACGTCCTCATGTCCCCCGGCAATATCCCCCGACGGCAACACCCATGCCGCCGCGTGCGTGCAGCCGCTCAGCTGGCCGATGGGCTGTACGTCGTTCAGGTGCTCGAGCGCGTGGTCGAGGCGAGCCAGATTAAAGGTCTGCGTAAACGGCAGTGGCGCAACGGGTTTACCAATATCATTGAGCTGCTCCACGCCACAGACGCCGCAGCCGGTACGCCCGGCCAGCGCGCGGCGGCGCTCTTTCAGCCCCATAAAGCGGCGGCTGGAGAGTTCGATTTGCACTTCAAGGCCGTTGCAAGCCTGCACAACGTCCATGCCGTAGATCTCCTGCGGATGGTCAATGATGCCTTCCGAGAGAGAAAAACCGATGGCGAACAGCTCAAGATCTTTCGGCGAAGCCATCATCACCACATGCGAGATGCCGTTGTAAACGAGCGCTACGGGCACCTCTTCCGCCAGAAAATCCGGCGTGGCATGGGTGATGTAGGGCGGTCTGTGTACCGACAGTTCCACAATGCCCGCAGGCAGTGGTGACGAGTGGGGAGCACGGTTTTGTTTAGACACAGCGGTATTCCTGAACAACCACGGAGGTGAGCCTGCTATTGCAGCATAATCCACAGGCGTTACGCATAGTATGGATCAACTTTTCAACAATCATTCTCCTACTCATTTAGAAGGGGTGCAACCCGACACCCGCTACACACCTTTAACAAGCTGAGCTGTTAATGTGATCAATATCACACTTTATAATCAACATGGTGATAATACGTTCACTTTGTATTAACGCCATTAGAACAGCAGTACCGACATTGTGGTATTCTGATGATATCCCTCGTGGAATTGAGGGATTAACGCAAATTTTTTTCCTTTGCGGTCATTCTTAAGCCGCGAAGTCAAAACTACATATGTAAGCAATGTCGAAACAAGGAGTGACCCATGCAGGTCAGCAGAAGGCAGTTCTTTAAGATCTGCGCTGGCGGTATGGCAGGCACCACGGCAGCGGCACTGGGCTTTGCGCCCGGCGTAGCGCTGGCGGAAACGCGGCAGTATAAACTGCTGCGCACCCGTGAAACCCGTAATACCTGTACGTACTGCTCTGTCGGTTGCGGGCTGTTGATGTATAGCCTCGGCGACGGTGCTAAAAACGCCAAAGCGTCTATTTTCCATATCGAAGGCGACCCGGATCATCCGGTCAACCGCGGCGCATTGTGCCCGAAAGGGGCCGGTCTGGTGGACTTTATCCACTCCGAAAGCCGCCTCAAATTCCCTGAATATCGCGCGCCTGGCTCCGACAAATGGCAGCAAATCAGCTGGGAAGAGGCGTTCGACCGCATCGCAAAACACATTAAAGAAGACCGCGATGCCAACTTTGTTGAGAAGAACGCCGACGGCGTTACGGTCAACCGCTGGCTCTCCACCGGGATGCTGTGTGCCTCTGCTTCCAGCAACGAAACCGGTTATTTAACCCAGAAATTTACGCGCGCACTCGGTATGCTCGCGGTCGACAACCAGGCGCGTGTCTGACACGGACCAACGGTAGCAAGTCTTGCTCCAACATTTGGTCGCGGTGCGATGACCAACCACTGGGTCGACATCAAGAACGCCAACCTCATTGTGGTGATGGGCGGTAACGCCGCTGAAGCGCACCCTGTCGGGTTCCGCTGGGCGATGGAAGCCAAAATCCACAACGGTGCGAAACTGATTGTGATCGATCCCCGCTTTACGCGTACTGCGTCAGTGGCGGATTTCTACACCCCTATTCGTTCAGGTACTGACATCACTTTCCTGTCAGGCGTATTGCTGTACCTGATGACCAACGAAAAATATAACCGCGAATACACCGAAGCCTATACCAACGCCAGCCTGATCGTGCGTGAGGATTACCACTTCGAAGATGGCCTGTTCAGCGGTTACGACGCCGAAAAACGCAAATACGACAAAACCAGCTGGAACTACGAGCTGGATGAAAAAGGCTTTGCGAAGCGCGATACCACCCTGCAACACCCGCGCTGCGTGTGGAACCTGCTGAAAGAGCACGTATCCCGCTACACGCCGGAGGTTGTTGAAAACATCTGCGGTACGCCGAAGGCTGACTTCCTGAAGGTGTGCGAGCTGATCGCCGAAACCAGCGCGAAAGATAAAACCGCGTCGTTCCTGTACGCCCTCGGCTGGACGCAGCACTCCATCGGTGCGCAGAACATCCGTACCATGGCGATGGTTCAGCTCCTGCTCGGCAACATGGGGATGGCAGGCGGCGGAGTGAACGCCCTGCGCGGTCACTCCAACATTCAGGGTCTGACCGACCTCGGCCTGCTGTCTCAAAGCCTGCCGGGTTACATGAACCTGCCAAGCGAGAAACAGACCGACCTGCAAACCTACCTGACGGCCAGCACGCCTAAACCGCTGCTTGAAGGCCAGGTGAACTACTGGGGCAACTATCCGAAGTTCTTCGTCTCGATGATGAAAGCCTTCTTCGGCGATAAAGCGACGGCTGAAAACAGCTGGGGCTTTGACTGGCTGCCGAAGTGGGACAAAGGCTACGACGTTCTGCAGTATTTCGAGATGATGCACCAGGGCAAAGTGAACGGCTATCTGTGCCAGGGCTTTAACCCGGTTGCCTCGTTCCCGAACAAAAACAAGGTTGTTGAGTCTCTGTCGAAGCTGAAGTTCCTGGTGACAATTGACCCGCTCAATACCGAAACCTCGACCTTCTGGCAGAACCACGGTGAATCGAACGACGTCGATCCGTCGAAAATTCAGACCGAAGTGTTCCGTCTGCCATCGACCTGCTTCGCGGAAGAGAACGGTTCTATCGTCAACTCCGGACGCTGGCTGCAGTGGCACTGGAAAGGCGCGGACGCCCCGGGCATCGCCATGAACGACGGCGAGATCCTGGCCGGCATCTTCTTACGCCTGCGTAAGATGTATGCGGCAGAAGGCGGTGCGAACCCGGAACCGGTGCTGAACATGACCTGGAACTACTCGACGCCGGAAAACCCTGCGCCGGAAGAAGTGGCGATGGAGAGCAACGGTAAGGCGCTGGCGGACGTTATCGACCCGGCC
Source organism: Enterobacter cloacae complex sp. CARB60 (assembly GCF_036487345.1). Classification (NCBI taxonomy): domain Bacteria; kingdom Pseudomonadati; phylum Pseudomonadota; class Gammaproteobacteria; order Enterobacterales; family Enterobacteriaceae; genus Enterobacter; species Enterobacter cloacae complex sp. CARB60. The sequence continues at coordinate 4,782,007 of NZ_JAZKLC010000002.1, read as the reverse complement.
ACCGGTACCGTGCTGGCGAAGAAAGGCGATCAGCTCAGCACCTTCGCACACCTGCGCGATGACGGCACGACGTCGAGCGGCTGCTGGATCTTTGCCGGTAGCTGGACGCCGAAGGGCAACCAGATGGCCAACCGCGATAACGCCGACCCGTCGGGCCTCGGCAATACGCTGGGCTGGGCATGGGCATGGCCGCTCAACCGCCGCATCCTCTATAACCGCGCATCCGCTGACCCGCAGGGCAACCCGTGGGATCCGAAGCGTCAGCTTCTGAAGTGGGACGGCGCGAAATGGGGCGGCGTGGATATTCCGGACTACAGCACTGCCGCACCGGGCAGCGACGTTGGGCCGTTTATCATGCAGCCTGAAGGGATGGGACGCCTGTTTGCTATCGATAAGATGGCGGAAGGTCCGTTCCCGGAACACTACGAGCCGTTTGAGACGCCGCTGGGCACCAACCCGCTGCACCCGAACGTGGTCTCTAACCCGGCAGCCCGTATCTTTAAGGGCGATTTCGAAGCGCTGGGTAAAAAGGACAAGTTCCCGTACGTGGGCACCACCTACCGTCTGACCGAGCACTTCCACTACTGGACCAAGCACGCGCTGCTTAACGCCATCGCGCAGCCGGAACAGTTTGTGGAGATCGGCGAGAAGCTGGCGGGCAAGCTCGGCATCGCCCATGGCGATACCGTGAAGGTCTCCTCTAACCGCGGCTATATTAAAGCCAAGGCGGTGGTGACCAAGCGTATTCGCACGCTGAACGTTCACGGTCAGGAGGTGGATACCATCGGTATCCCGATCCACTGGGGCTATGAGGGCGTGGCGAAGAAAGGGTTCATTGCGAACACCCTGACGCCGTTCGTCGGCGATGCGAACACGCAGACGCCGGAGTTTAAGGCCTTCCTCGTGAACGTGGAAAAGGTGTAACGGAGACGACTTATGGCTTATCAATCTCAAGACATTATCCGTCGTTCCGCGACTAACGGTTTCACGCCCGCGCCTCAGGCGCGGGACCACCAGCAGGAAGTGGCGAAGCTTATCGACGTGACCACCTGTATCGGCTGTAAAGCCTGTCAGGTGGCGTGTTCAGAGTGGAACGACCTCCGTGACGAAGTGGGTCACAACGTCGGGGTGTACGACAACCCGGCGGACCTGACCGCCAAGTCCTGGACGGTGATGCGTTTCTCGGAAGTTGAGCAGAACGACAAACTGGAATGGCTTATCCGCAAAGACGGCTGTATGCACTGTGCGGATCCAGGCTGCCTGAAGGCGTGCCCGTCAGAAGGGGCTATCATTCAGTATGCCAACGGTATCGTCGACTTCCAGTCCGAACAGTGCATTGGCTGCGGCTACTGCATCGCGGGCTGCCCGTTCGACGTACCGCGCCTGAACCCGGAAGACAACCGCGTCTACAAATGCACGCTGTGCGTTGACCGCGTCACCGTCGGCCAGGAGCCGGCGTGCGTGAAGACCTGCCCAACCGGCGCTATCCACTTTGGCTCCAAAGAGGATATGAAAACGCTGGCGGCAGAGCGCGTGGGCGAGCTGAAAACCCGCGGTTACGATAACGCAGGCCTGTACGATCCGGCCGGGGTTGGCGGTACGCACGTGATGTACGTGCTGCACCACGCCGACAAGCCGAACCTGTATCACGGCCTGCCGGAGAACCCGGAAATCAGCGCCACCGTGAAGTTCTGGAAAGGCATCTGGAAACCGCTGGCAGCGGTGGGTTTTGCTGCCACCTTCGCAGCGAGCATCTTCCACTACGTCGGCGTTGGTCCGAACCGCGCGGAAGAGGAAGACGACAACCTGCATGAAGAGAAAGACGAGGTGCGCAAATGAGAAAACGTGACACCATCGTGCGCTACACCGCGCCGGAACGCATCAACCACTGGGTCACCGCCTTCTGCTTCATGCTGGCGGCGATAAGCGGGCTGGGGTTCTTCTTCCCGTCCTTCAACTGGCTGATGCAGATCATGGGGACACCACAGCTGGCGCGTATTCTGCACCCGTTTGTGGGCGTCATCATGTTCGCGTCGTTTATCATCATGTTTTTCCGCTACTGGCACCATAACCTAATCAATCGGGATGATATCTTTTGGGCGAAGAATATTCGTAAGATCGTCGTCAACGAGGAAGTGGGTGATACCGGGCGTTATAACTTCGGCCAGAAATGCGTATTCTGGGCGGCGATTATCTTCCTGGTCCTGTTGCTGGTGAGCGGCGTGATCATCTGGCGTCCGTACTTTGCGCCTGCTTTCTCAATCCCGGTGATCCGATTCGCGCTGATGCTGCATTCATTTGCCGCAGTGGCGTTAATTGTGGTTATCATGGTGCATATCTACGCCGCCCTTTGGGTGAAAGGCACCATTACCGCGATGGTGGAAGGATGGGTAACCAGTACGTGGGCGAAGAAACATCACCCGCGCTGGTACCGAGAGGTCCGCCAGAAACAGGAAAAGTCATCTGAATGAGTATTCGCATAATCCCGCAAGATGAGCTGGGGTCGAGCGAGAAACGCACGGCGGATTACATTCCGCCGTTGTTATTCCCCAGACTCAAGAACCTCTACAACCGCCGCGCAGAGCGTCTGCGCGAGCTGGCAGAGAACAACCCGCTGGGCGATTTTCTGCGCTTTGCCGCGCTGGTTGCCCACGCGCAGGAAGTGGTGCTGTACGACCACCCGCTGCAAATTGACCTAACCGCGCGCATCAAAGAAGCCAGCGAGCAGGGCAAGCCGCCGCTGGACATTCACGTCCTGCCGCGCGACAAGCACTGGCAAAAGCTGCTGCATTCGCTCATTGCCGAGCTGAAGCCGGAGATGAGCGGCACCGCGCTGGCGGTCATTGAGAATCTGGAAAAAGCCTCTGACCTGGAGCTGGAAGAGATGGCGAGCGCGCTGTTTGCCTCCGACTTCTCTCTGGTGAGCAGCGATAAAGCGCCGTTTATCTGGGCTGCGCTGTCGCTCTACTGGGCGCAAATGGCCAGCCTGATCCCGGGCAAGGCCCGCGCCGAATACGGCGAAGCGCGCCAGTTCTGCCCGGTCTGCGGCTCCATGCCGGTATCGAGCATGGTGCAAATCGGCACCACTCAGGGGCTGCGCTACCTGCACTGCAACCTGTGTGAAACCGAGTGGCACGTGGTTCGCATCAAGTGCAGCAACTGCGAGCAGACCCGCGATCTGAACTACTGGTCGCTGGAAAACGAAGAAGCGGCGGTGAAAGCCGAAAGCTGCGGCGACTGCGGCACTTACCTGAAGATTTTGTATCAGGAAAAAGACCCGAAAGTCGAAGCCGTGGCCGACGATCTCGCCTCGCTGATTCTGGACGCGAAGATGGAGCAGGAGGGCTTTGCCCGCAGCTCGATCAACCCGTTCCTGTTCCCGGGTGAAGGGGAGTAATTTCCATTTAGCCCGGTCAGGCTCTTTGCTGCCGGGCTAATTACTGCGAAAGTGCAGGGATAACATGTTGCGGATCGTTGGCAATAGCCCGCAGCAGCGCTTTAGCCGGGCCTGTCGGTGAGCGCCTGCCTTGTTCCCAGTTACGCAGTGTATCGACACTAACAGAAATTAAATTCGCGAATTTACTCTGCGATAGCCCGGACGCCTGACGGATTTCTTTGATTTTCATCGCATCGATTTGAAAAGTACGTGACGGTTCACGTTTGCCCTCAGCGATTTCGTTCATTTGCGCCAGGCTTTGGGTTAACCGCTCAAAGAGTGCCTTGTCCATTTACCACCTCTCAATCATCTTTCTCAGTACGGCTTTTTCACTCGCAGACAGGTCATCTTTAATCCCTTTGCGATAGATGAGCAGCAGCCTGATTTCAAGCTCACGCGTGCGATGAAAATAGATAACTCTGACTCCGCCACGCTTTCCCTTACCGCCAGCAAGCCAGCGAATCTTTCGCAAGCCTCCCGTATTCTGGATAAGATCGCCGTACTCCGGTTGCGTAGCCAGGAATATCTGGAACCTATGGTATTCGTCTTCATCCAGTAACGTTTTGACGTCTTCTGTGAAAATATCCGTTTCAATGAATAGCATAAATTATACGCCATTGGCTTATAGTAGCAAACATCTAACGTACGTCAATGACGTACCCCTAATATGAGTTACGTTATTGCGATTTTGGTTACTTATCCATCTGTTTCATCAAGTGATGTTGGTTTCTGCGAGCCGTTTTCCAGATCATTGGTTTCACACAATTTGATGTTTTCTTCTGCATTAAACCAGGTTATAAGACTGTGTATTCATACAGCAAAAGGACGCCGCCATGGCTCTTGAAAAGGGTATTGATAAGCTTGTTCAAGATTTTATTGCTGCAGGAAGACCTTCCTCGCGAAAGCAAGATATTGATGACCGAAGGGCTGGGTATGTCGCCAGCACAGAACTGGCCGGAGAGACAGAAGCTCGCGTCCAGGTTGAAACGCATGTTCTTGAAGGTATGACCTTTCGGGTATTTTCGCCCCTCAATGCACCAGAAACACTACCTGCAGCCATCTACTATCACGGCGGCTGTTTTGTCAGCGGTGGTTTTGATACCCATGATAATCAGCTTCGCCAGTTGGCGTTTAAAGGAAACTGCCGGATCGTTGCAATTCAGTACAGGTTGGCACCGGAGCATACCTTTCCCGCCGCGCATGACGATGCTGAAAGAGGTGCGGATCTGGTCTGGCAATATGCAGACAAATTAGGCGTAGATAAGAACCGGCTCACCCTCTGTGGAGACAGCGCAGGAGGGCATCTGGCGCTGGTAACGGCGCTGAGGCTTAAGGTTAAAAAGCTGTGGCAACCTGTGCAGCTTATTCTTATCTATCCCATGCTCGACGCCACGGCCAGTTTTGAAAGCTATGCCCTTAATGGCACGGATTATATTATCACCCGCGATACCCTGCTCAGCGGGTATGAAATGTATCTCGCAGAGACTGACCGCCAGCATCCGGAAGCTAGCCCTCTGTGGCGCGATGATTTTTACGGGCTCCCGCCAGTGCATATCATTACCGCAGAGTACGATCCGCTGTGCGATGAGGGAGAAATGTTGTATCAGCATCTGACTGAGCAGGGTGTGAAGTGTACCGCTCAGCGCTGGCTGGGCGTCATCCATGGCTTCTTTCAGCTTGGCGGCGTCAGCCAGTCAGCGCGAGACGTTATGCGGGATATCGCCGGGCGGATTAAGCACGCCCGAGATGAATGAACAAGAGATTACTCCTCCTCGTTCCCACCCTCTTCATATGCACCAAAAGGCTTCGCCGGAAGAACAATGTAGGTCCCTTCAAACACCGCACCCGGTGTTTTATCGCCAAACAGTTCGACCTGCATCTGTACGCGAGCCTTACGGCCGCGCGCCAGGCGGTCAAGATCGCCGCCCAGTGACCCCAGATCGGCCACGGCGGTCGGCTTGCCGCTTATTGGTGCGCTATAGCGAATGTGGGCATCGGCCAGAATGATGGTGCCGCCCAGATGGCGCTCGCGCAGCATCAGCCAGATAAGTCCCCAGCCGGTGAGCGTGGCCAGTGAGAAAAGACTTCCGGCAAACAGGGTGTGGTGCGGGTTCTGATTGCCGGTTTCCGGCATGGTGGTAATAAATTTTTGTCCGGTGTACTGCTGAATGCGCACGCCCATTTTTTCACTGAGCGGAATGTGCTGATACCAGGCCTGCTGCAGCTGACCACACCAGTCGGCACGATGAAGAATATCATCCAGCGTGGCGATGGGTTTAATCATCAAAAAATGACGAATCGGCGTGGTTTGCGGGGTCGTGATCTCCCCCTGATTCACAAAACCAAGTTTGGCGAAGAATTCTACGGCATCTTCGCGGGCGCTACAGGTGACGCGCTTAACGCCTTCCTGACGGGCGACGGACTCAAGGGTCATCGCCATTAGCGTTCCCAGACCTTTGTCCTGCACGGAGGGATGAACCGCCATAAAGCGAATAGACGCTTCGTTATCAGCGTTGATATACAAGCGCCCGACGGCGACGAGGTTACCCTCCTCGTCCATCACCATCTGATGGTGGGCCATCGCGTCCCAGCCATCGCGTTCGGAGCCTTTTGGCTGATGCAGTGGCTTGCGCAGCATTTCCCAGCGGAACTGGTAATAAGCGTCTAACTCTTCTTCCGTTTGCGGTACTCGAAGGTGATACATAGCTGTACTCTCTCTTGTTACCCGCGGCCACGCCGCCAGTTGGCTCATACCTGGAGCCAGAATGTGACGGGGCCATCGTTCACCAGCGAAACCTGCATATCTGCAGCGAATCGTCCGGTTTGCGTATTCATTTCCTGCTGGCGACAACGCTCAACAAAGTACTCGTAAAGTGCTTCTGCACGATCCGGCGCGGCACCTTTAGAGAAACTCGGGCGCATGCCGCGCTCGGTATCCGCTGCCAGCGTAAACTGGGAAACCACCAGCACGCTGCCGCCAGCCTGCTGGACGTTCAGGTTCATCTTGCCTTCCGCATCGCTGAAAATACGGTAGCCCAGCACGCGCTCACACAAGCGGTTGGCTTTTTGTTCGTCGTCATCCTTTTCGACACCTAACAACACCAAAAGTCCTGGGCCAATTTCGCCCGTCACCTCTCCCTCCACGGTGACGCTGGCACGGGTTACGCGCTGTATCAATGCAATCATGGTTGGTCTGCTTCTTGTTGTTTTTCAGCTTCTGCTGCTTTTTTCAGTTCGCGGTATACACCGAGAGTGACAGTTATTTCGGCACCAAGCAAGACGATACACCAGGTCCAGTAGACCCATACAAACAAAATGGGGATCACCGCCAGCACGCCGTAAATCAGCTGATAAGACGGGAACATGGTGATGTAGAGGGCAAACCCTTTTTTACCGAGCTCAAAAAGCAGCGCCGCTACCAGCGCCCCCACAACCGCATCGCGGTTAGGCACGCGCGTGGTCGGCACGACGCTATAGAGCAGCCAGAACGAGAGCCACGACAGGATCAACGGAAAGATGCGAAGCGCATTATCAATAGCGCCGTTTAAATCACTCGCCCAGCGCAAGGAAAGGAGATATGAACTGATCGCCAGGCTCGCCCCGGCCAGCAGCGGCCCCAGCGTGAGGATCATCCAGTACACGGCAAAGGAATACACTTTTGGCCGCGCTTTTTTACTCCGCCAGATCGTGTTCAGCGCGTTATCAATGGCATACATCAACAGCAGCGCCGTGACGATAAGACCGCATGCCCCCACTGCCGTCATCTTGCTGGAATTGGCGACAAACTGCTCAATGTAGTTCTGGATGACATCCCCGGTTGCCGGAATGAAATTCGCGAAGACAAAATGACGAAGCTGCAGGCTGACGTCCGCAAACATCGGAAAGGCGGAAAACAGGGCAAAGATGACCGCCACCAGCGGCACTAATGAGAGCAACGACACGTAGGCGAGGTTACCCGCCAGCGTGGTCATGTTGTCCTCATCAATACGGTGCCAGAGCAGTTTCAGCCAGGCCCTCAGCGGGCGAGTATGATGCGTGGCTTTTTGATGAACGGTTTTTAGCATAGCTGCTTCGCGAAGTAGTTTGGTATCGTCTCTTTTCCGGTCACCAGAATTGACGTTATACCCAACTGGTTAGCTCCCTCTATATTATCGGCGTTGTCGTCGAAAAAGACCGCATCGGCCGCGGTGAATCCCTCTGACTGCAGAACAGCCTGATAAATGCGCGCTTCAGGCTTACGCATCCCCATCTCCTGCGAGAGATAGATCTTATCGGCCGCCGCCTTAACTTCAGGGTATTCCTCAGGCCAGAACGTGGTGTGCAGACGGTTGGTATTTGACAACACAACGACCCGATGGCCCTGCTCGCGAAGCTTATGCATGATATCGATCACTTCAGGCCGGATGGCGACAAACACTGCCTGCCAGCCGTGTGAAAACTGCTCGTAGCTTAAGGGTAAATCCATCTCCTGACAGAAACGTTCAGCGAATTCTTCATCGTCGATCTCGCCGCGTTCATGCTGATGGAAGGTCTCGCCCATCGCGAAATTCTGCTTCAATGTCGCCAGCGGAACGCGGCTAAAGTCGCTCCATGCACCCAGCACGCGATTAAAATCGATATCGACGATTACGTTTCCTAAATCAAAGATATAAAGCATGGTTATCTCCTGCTCGCCGTGGAGAAGTAACTGTAGCGGGAATAGAGAGATTTGACTATGCGTGCCGTCTAAGGTGTGCGATCGATTTCTACGGCGCGTTTTTACGACAGTAAAGTGAAGGGACGTTTGACGCGGCGAAAAGCCAGGCCCCGCGATACTCATCGATCATCAGGCTCAACTCTCTTCCCGGCGTGCGATAAAAACCCGGCAGCGTTGCGTTGATATCAGCCTCATCCGCATTATCGGCGAAGGTTTTAACAATCCGATCGTTATTTAGTACGCGCGCGTTCTGATGATAGCTGTAGTGAAAATAGATGGTCCGGTTAACTTCAGAAACCGTCTGACCAAATAATTTACCGTTAATGACGGTAGCCCCCTCCCGATGCTGCATCCGCCAGGAAACAGTACCCACAAATCGGTTTTTACCAATCGTCCATTCCACATCTCCCGTACAGCGTATCGGCGTACTCGTAAAATGCGAATACGCTAACCACCCGCTGGTGATAGCGGCCATCAGAAACGCCGCCAGCAAAATAATACGGTTCCGGAGTGTCTTCATTGCTCATGCGCCCAAAAATAATGCGTGGTACATAAAGCTGCCGCGTCCCGTCGCGCATCGTTATTACAGACAAACGCCGCGATTCGCTCCGTTTTACTATAGCCGATGAGGAAAACGTATCGTTTTTCGGCGCACAGACCGGGATAGTTTTTTAACAGGCGCAAGTAATGATCCTGAATATGTTCATTAGGTGCATAAAAAAGCTGGCAGGCGTTGGTCGTGCTGCCCGTCGAAAGTGGAATGAAGTGGCTAAACGGCATGTTCTGGCGGTGTTTATATAATATCCCCCCGTTGATAAGCGCGATCAGCAAAAGCGTCGCGGTGATAATTATCCACCAGGCCGTCTTCTGCCTCGCGGTGCCATCGGCTATTGCCACGTCTTTATTGACGATGGTCAGCTCGGCGGTTGGGGTAAATACTTCAACCTGAGTGGCTTCGGAAAGCATCAGCCCGCGGCGAGAAATCGTTTTTACCGTATCGCGCGGTAACCCCACCTCAGCCAGAGCATTGCGTAATGTCAAAATGGCCTGGTAAAAGGTATTCGGTGTGGTGACGTCATTGCGCTCCCCCCACCCCACCACCATTAACTGGTTTTGCGAAATAATTTCCCCAGGATGGGTGGCGAGATAAAGAAAACAGAGATTGGCAGGAAGCTGCAATTGTATCGTGCGCCCGGTAATATGATTTACCAGCGTTTTGTTTTCTGGGTCATACTCGACCAACTTGTTAATGAGATACAATTTTCACTTCCTCTGCAATAACAATGCCTAACTTTATACGCTAAAAACATATACGTATATTTAACAACATTATAGGTCAGATGGATTAGGACGCGATACCATCCCACCTAAGATTAAAAACAACATATTATTTTTCAATCTGTTACAAGCCATTTTTCTTAGGTTTTCCTCATCTAAAACGACATAATGAGATTTCATTACACTTCGCCAGGCTAAATAACTATATTGAGCCGCAACCAGAGAAAAGACTGACGTAACGGCAGAAAGAAGAAACGAATCTTTAGCTATTAGTGCTATTTCGTGAATCTCCTTTTCGACTTTTTTTTGTCGAATAATCTTAAAGGATTGATGAATATTCCTGGTTTACTTCTGCCAGCGGATGTTCTTTCGCTATGACGACGGCCTGACAGAATAGAGACCACCAGGAATTTATATTCTCTGCCATTGTTTTTCGTAAATAAGGCAGGATCACCAAATATGTTTCAAGATTGACACATTTGAGCGGCAGTGAAATATTGACTATGAAAATAAGACAGGAGTGGACTGGATGATAACATCGTCGCAAAAGGTTGTCCGCTGTATAAGCTGTGAATTGTCCTGTCAGTTATATCCAGATAACGCAGTACGATCACAATACTGTGGCAACGCCTCGTTCGCGGTTTGGCCTGTTGGCAATCATTTCCTGCAGATTGCAGTAGAAAATAAAATATTGCGTGGGAACAAGAATCACTTATCACGTGGATTTATTTTTGTAGATTTTTCGATGCACAACCTGCGTGTGCTTGCCGATCCGCAATGGATTGAACGTTTGACGATAACCAACATGAACATCGTCATTATCACGGACCGCAAACTGGAGGCGCTAGCTAATTACTTATTCAATCACCACAGTGAAATAAAGGGAGTTATTTATTCGGATGATAATGACGTTATATTACAGGAAAAAATTAGCCATCTTTTCTCCGGCAGACGGGTGAATAGTAGACGAGGAAGTACGTTGAATACCGTCGAATTCACTTTACTTAACCGATTTTTATCAGGAGCGTGTCTCCAGGAGATTATAAAAACAGACAGCATTGATGTTAAAAAAATTTATGTTCATAAAGTACGACTTGAGAGGAAGTTAGGCAACAGTATTCATAAAATTCTCGTTTCTATTTTGTAATTTCAACCACTTAATATACCCACATTTAATGGTGTGGAGGGTGTTCTACGCCTGAAAGAAAGGGGGCAGTTATGCCATATTTAATGAAACATTCACCAATCGCCGCTGCGATTTCTCTGGCGTTATCGTCAGCGCTATTTGCCGCACATGCAGCGGTAATAGATTTTGCTAATTTACCTGCCTCCGGAGCAGTAACGGATTTGCCTGCAGAAATACAGGCGCTGATTCCAGCAACGGCAAACGCGAACTTTAGCAAAAATACCAGCGACCCTAACTATGTTTACCAGTACAGCGCGGGTAATATCCCGATCTACGGAGATGGGATCACCCTGGAGGGACCGGGGGCAGAAGCCTTTGAGCATTCGGTAACCGTGATTCAGAACTCCACGTCCGGCAGCCCGGGAGTGATATTTGGTGACGATCTGACTATTCGCACCCAGTCAAAAGTGGCCGCCAACAATGGTAAAGACGTCGACGGCATTCGTACCCATGGGATGAACACGCCGGACAACCCGGTGTTTATCATTACCGGCGACCGCACCCACATTTACGTTAATGGCCAAAGCGGTGACGGCATTAATGCCGGATATAGCTCCTTCAGCCAGGGCTCTCTCGGCTCCGCCAATATTTATGTAGGTGACGATCTCTATATCGAAACCACCGGTAGTACCGGTCGAGGCATCAGCGCCTATGCACTGAATGATGCGTCAAAGGCCAAAAATAACGTTATCGTCGGCGATCGTGCGCATATTGTTACGCGTGGTACCTACGCCGAGGGGATCCGTACCAACCAGAGCGGCTCATACGTCCGTCTGGGTAATGAAGCCGCCATCGAAACGTACGGCACATCGGCCTACGGCCTGTATGCAGGTTCCGCATCTAAAATTGAGCTGGGAAAAAACGCGACGATAACCACCGACGCGGCCAGCGCCTCTGGGGTGTACTCTACCGGCTCGTCAACCATCACCCTTGATGAAGGCGCGACCATCACCACCAACGGTGCCAGCGCACATGGCGTCTATGCGTACACAGGCGCGGTGAATCTTGGTGATAACGTCACCATTGCGGTCAACAGCAGCGAGAAAACCAGCAGCTCCGCGCAAGCGCCGCACGGGATGTATGCCTGGTCGCGCGGTGTGATAACGCTCGAGGGTGGCGCAACCATTACCACTGCTGGCCAGCGCGACAACGGTAGCTATGCTCTGAACGCCAGCAACGGTGGCGTGATTGATGCCTCAGCGGGCGGAAAATTCATCCTCAACGGCGATATCCTCTCCGCAGGCGGCGTCGCGGCCACCAGCACTGCGGCAGCGCAAAACAGCGCGATCGCGCTAACCATGCAGGATAACTCACTCTGGAACGGGGCGTCTTATATTGAGAGCAACGCCAACGGTAGCGGGACTATCGCGCTTACGATGAATGATGCCGTGTGGAATATGCGTGACAGCTCAACGCTGACCAGCCTGACGCTGAATGAGGGCGGCACGATTAATTTCCAGCATGCTGAGGATGCGGCGTGGCAAACTCTGACCATCAGTGACGATTTTATCGGCAACGGCGGCAAGCTGGTTTTCAATACCGTGCTGTTTGACGACACCTCTGAAACGGACAAACTGATCGTTGAAGGGAACACCTCCGGTCATACCGGAGTGGAAGTGAATAACATTGGCGGTACTGGCGCACAAACCGTAGAAGGGATTGAAATTGTCAGCGTGGGCGGCAACTCTGACGGAACGTTTGAGAAGGCCAGCCGTATCGTAGCGGGGGGTTATGACTATAACGTTGTGCAAAAAGGTAAAAACTGGTTTCTGACCAGCCTGGCTGAGCCCGTTGATCCACCGGTTGACCCGGTAGACCCACCTGTCGACCCTGTGGACCCGCCTGTCGACCCCGTAGCCCCACCTGTCGACCCGATCGATCCGCCTGTTGACCCGGTGATTCCGCCTCAAGAGCCGGTTCCACCGCCTGCACCACCAAAAAGCGAGCATCAATATCGCCCGGAATTTGGTAGCTATCAGGCGAACAGCTATGCGGCAAATACGCTGTTTATGACCCGCCTGCACGATCGTCTGGGTGAAACGCAGTACACCGACATGCTCACCGGCGAGCAAAAAGTAACGAGTCTGTGGATGCGTAACGTCGGCGGCCATACGCGTTTCAGGGACGGCAGCGGTCAGCTAAAAACCACCGCCAATCGCTACGTACTGCAGCTGGGTGGTGATGTCGCCCAGTGGAGCACCGACGGCCTGGATCGGTGGCATCTTGGCCTGATGGCGGGCTACGGCAACAGCCAGAGCCGGAGTGCTTCCAGCCTGACCGGATACCGCTCACGCGGTGAAGTGAATGGCTATAGCGTAGGGCTGTACGGTACCTGGTACGCAAACGACGCGGATAAAAGTGGTACCTACGTGGATAGCTGGATGCTGTATAACTGGTTCGACAATAAGGTTATGGGGCAGGACCAGGCCACAGAGCGTTATCGCTCCAGCGGCGTGACCGCTTCTGTAGAAGCTGGCTATAGCGTTAAGGTAGGCGAAAGCGGTCGCAACAGCTACTGGATCCAGCCGAAGGCGCAGGCCGTTTGGATGGACGTGCAGGCTGACGATCATCGCGAACGCAACGGTACGCGGGTGAAAGACGAAACCCAGGGGAACCTGATGACACGTCTCGGCGTGAAGGCCTACATCAGCGGCCATAATGCGATTGACGACGGTAAATCACGGACCTTCCAGCCGTTTATCGAGGCAAACTGGATCCACAATACCCAGACCACGCGCATCCGCATGGATGACGTCAGCAATGAAATGCGCGGCACTCGCAATATCGGTGAACTTAAGACAGGCGTAGAGGGACAGATTACGCCGCAGCTTAGCGTATGGGGCAATGTGGCTCAGCAAATAGGCGACAAAGGCTACAGCGATACCCAGGGGATGCTGGGAGTGAAATACAGCTTCAAATAACAACAAAAAAGCCGCTGAGAAATCAGCGGCTTTTTTGCTTCAGGCGATATCATCGCTGGTAGAGGCCAGCACCATTTCAACCTTACTGGATTTCAGATGATTTTGCAGCGCCGAGCCTGGCATCTCATCGGTGAAGAGCGCCGTCGCCTGCGCCACGTTGCCAATTTCCACCGCCGCAGACGCCTGATATTTCGTGTGATCGGCCGCGAGCAGAATGTGACGAGAGTGGGCCATCATGGTTTTCACCACGCTGGCTTCATTGACGTCAAATTCCATCATCGCACCGTCGTGCTCAATCGCCCCGACGCTGGTGACCAGGTAATCCGCACGGAATCCCGATACGAACGCCGTCGCCGCAGGCCCAATAATGCCGCCGTTATGCGGACGCAGCGTGCCGCCCGGCACCATGACTTCAAAGCGAGGATTCTTATACAGAATATGCGCCACCCGCAGGCTGTTGGTGATGATGCGCAGATGATTATGGTTAAGCAACGCCCGGGCAACATGCTCCACGGTCGTCCCGATGGTGATAAAGATAGTTGAGCCATCGGGAATATAGTCCGCAATCGCCTCAGCAATTGCACGCTTCTCTTCGGTAAGCGAGACTTCGCGCTGCTCGAATGCCGTGTTCACCACGCTGGATGCTCTGCCCGCGCCGCCGTGATGACGCGTGATCAGCCCCTGCTCGCTGAGCTTGCGGATATCCCGGCGCACCGTTTGTGTGGAGACATCCAGCAGCTGTGCCAGTTCATCAATGTTCATATAGCCGCGATCGGCAATCAGCGTTAGCAGCCGATCGTGACGCGGGTTGCCGGTTAGTTCGGTAGGGCTCATGGGCTGTCCTCTGAATACCATCACGCCCCGCATTTTATACAAAAAGTGACAAAAAAGAGCGGGTTTGATCACAGTCGGGTATACCCGCACGCCCGCCGGGCTTTGTGCATTTAAGGGCTGCGACGGCGCTGGCAAAACGCACGGCGTCGGCTGAGGACGTTTGCTGTCCCAGGCTGAACGCCAGCGCGCCGTGGAAAACGTCGCCCGCCCCGGTGGTATCAATGACGTTGACCTCAAAGCCAGGCTGATGGCACAGCGAGTCATTTTCCAGCCAGAAGCAGCCGTCTCGCCCCTGCGTGACGTAAACATGTCCGTTTGTGAGCGTTTGTGCTTTTTTCAGCGCGTCTTCGGTTTCCTCCCGCTGCGTTAAGCGCCGGAGTCCCGGTGCGGAGAAGGCCGCGTGATCGCTTAAGGCAACCAGCTCCGCGATGTCCTGCGGGGTGACATCTGCATCAAGAAGGGTTGTCACACCCTGCTGACGGGCGAGGGTAAACGCCTGCTTTGCGCCGTCATGCCAGCGCACGTCTGCTAACACGATACCCCATTGCGAGAAGTCGATTTCACGCAGCCAGTCTGCCGCGGCGGGGAGATCGGGGCTGGGATAGTTCGTAATCACGCGCTCCCCGCTGCCGTCAACCAGCACCGCCGACTGTGACGAACGAGCATCTTTAAACACGCGCGTATAGCGGGTATTCACCCCCAGGGACTCCAGCTCCGCCAGCAGCCGTCTACCGGTATCGTCGTCCCCCACCCGACCAATAAAATCCACTTCCGCGCCCAGTTTTGCCGCCGCCACGGCCGCAGTTGCCGCCGGACCGCCGCCCACTTCCGTATAGTCTTTTGCGACATATTTTCCACCTTCTTTCGGTAAATCATCGAGATACCAGATGCGATCCAGCACGGTTATGCCGACACAAACGATGCGAGTCATGGTGATTCCTTCTGCAATTTCTGATGCTTTCATTTTAATTTCATCAAATGTTTAAAAAGTGACCCGTGTCAATTTTTTGACTATAAATTACAAATACGATCAAAAACAGACAACACAAACGCGCAGAAATTGACACGATGTGACAGGAGAAAGGCATGTCAGCAATCGCATTTATCGGTTTAGGGCAGATGGGCGCGCCAATGGCGAAGAATCTGTTGAAGCAAGGCCACCAGCTTAACGTTTTTGACGTCAACCCGCAGGCGGCTCAGGCGCTCGTGGAGAACGGCGCACGAGCGGCGGCAACACCCGAGCAGGCCGCAACGGATGCTGAATTCGTGATTACCATGCTGCCAAACGGCGACCTGGTGCGCAGCGTGCTGTTCGGCGAGCACGGCGTATGCGAAGGATTATCCCGCGACGCGCTGGTGATTGATATGTCCACCATCCACCCGCTGCAAACCGACGCGCTGATCCGCGATATGGCTGAACGCGGCTTCAGCCTTATGGACGTGCCTGTCGGACGAACCTCTGACCATGCCATCGCCGGCACGCTGCTCCTGCTGGCTGGCGGCACGGCGCAGCAGGTTGAGCGCGCAACCCCCGTATTAATGGCAATGGGCAATGAGCTGATCAACGCCGGCGGGCCGGGTATGGGCATTCGCGTGAAGCTTATCAATAACTACATGAGCATCGCCCTGAATGCCCTGTCGGCAGAGGCGGCCGTACTGTGCGAAGCTCTCGGCCTCTCCTTTGACGTAGCGCTCAAGGTGATGAGCGGCACGCCTGCAGGTAAAGGCCACTTTACGACCTCATGGCCGAACAAGGTGCTGAAAGGGGATCTTTCACCCGCCTTCATGATCGACCTTGCGCATAAAGATCTGGGGATCGCCCTGGACGTGGCCAACCAGCTCCACGTTCCTATGCCGCTGGGCGCGGCTTCCCGCGAAGTTTACAACCAGGCCCGCGCCGCCGGGCGCGGGCGCGAAGACTGGACGGCCATTCTGGAACAGGTTCGCGCATCTGCCGGGCTGAAAAAAACACACTGATACGAAAAGGACTGACGAATGACGATGTACACCCTGAAAGATATCACCCGACCTTCCGGCGGTTTTGCGATGCTGGCCGTGGACCAGCGCGAAGCAATGCGCCTGATGTTTGCTGCGGCAGGCGCGCCATTGCCGGTAACCGACCAGCACCTCACGGATTTTAAGGTCAACGCGGCGAAGATTCTTTCGCCGTACGCCTCTGCCATTCTCGTCGACCAGCAGTTCTGCTATCACCAGATTGTGGCGCAGCAGGCCGTTGCCAAAAGCTGCGCGATGATTGTGGCGGCTGACGAGTTTATTCCGGGGAACGGGATCCCGGTCGACAGCGTGGTAATCGACAAGAATATTGACGCGCAGGCGGTCAAACGCGATGGCGGCAAGGCGCTGAAGCTGCTGGTGCTGTGGCGCAGCGATGAAGATCCGCAGCAGCGTCTTGAGATGGTGAAGGCGTTCAACACGCTATGCCACGACAACGGGCTACTGAGTATTATCGAGCCGGTTGTGCGTCCGCCGCGTCGCGGTGCCGCGTTTGACCGTGAACAGGCGATTATCGACGCGGCCAAAGAGCTGGGCGACAGCGGTGCCGACCTTTACAAAGTGGAGATGCCGCTGTTTGGCAAAGGCACGCAGCAGGCGCTACTGGCGGCCTCGCAGAAGCTGAACGAGAACATCGCCATGCCGTGGGTAATCCTCTCCTCCGGCGTGGACGATAAGTTATTCCCGCGCGCCGTGAGCGTGGCGATGCAGGCGGGGGCATCGGGCTTTTTAGCCGGTCGCGCCGTCTGGTCATCGGTGATTGGCCTGCCGGACACCGAGCTGATGCTCCGCGATATTTCCGTACCAAAACTGCAGCGTCTGGGCGAGATCGTCGACGAAATGATGGCTCGCCGCTGAGAAAGGACCCGAACATGAAATGGTTTAACACCCTGAGCCATAACCGCTGGCTCGAACAAGAGACTGACCGCATTCTCGATTTCGGCAAAAACGCCGCCGTACCGACCGGCTTTGGCTGGCTGGGCAATAACGGTCAAATCCGCAGCGATATGGGCACCCATCTGTGGATCACCGCTCGCATGCTGCACGTGTACGCGGTGGCAGCGAACATGGGCCGTCCCGGTGCCTATGCGCTAGTTGAGCACGGCATTAACGCCCTCAACGGCCCGCTGCGCGATAAACAGCACGGCGGCTGGTACGCCTGCGTTAACGATGAGGGCGTGATAGATGCCTCCAAGCAAGGTTATCAGCATTTCTTCGTACTGCTGGGCGCGGCGAGCGCCGTCACCACCGGCCATCCGCAGGCGCGCAGGCTGCTGGACGATGCCATTGAGGTGATTGAGCGCTACTTCTGGAGCGAACAGGAGCAAATGTGCCTGGAGTCCTGGGATGAGGCCTTTAGCGAAACGGAAGATTACCGCGGCGGTAACGCCAACATGCACGCCGTGGAAGCCTTCCTGATCGTCTACGACGTAACCCACGACCGAAAATGGCTCGACCGCGCCCTGCGCATCGCCTCGGTGATTATTCACGACGTGGCACGCAAAGGGGAGTATCGCGTTAACGAGCATTTTGATACGAACTGGAACCCAATCCGAGATTACAACATTAATAATCCCGCCCACCGCTTCCGCGCCTACGGCGGCACGCCGGGACACTGGATCGAGTGGGGGCGCCTGATGCTGCACCTGCGCGCCGCGCTGGAAGCCCGCTTTGAAACGCCGCCGGAATGGCTGCTGGAAGATGCGAAAGGGCTGTTCCACGCCACCATCCGCGACGCCTGGGCACCCGACGGGGCCGACGGGTTTGTCTACTCCGTGGGCTGGGACGGCAAGCCTATCGTGCGCGAACGCGTGCGCTGGCCGATCGTCGAGGCGATGGGTACGGCTTATGCCCTCTACACGGTGACCGGCGAGGCGCAGTACGAAGCCTGGTACCAGAAGTGGTGGGATTACTGCATTAAGTATCTGATGGATTACGAAAACGGCTCATGGTGGCAGGAGCTGGACACCAACAACGAAGTGACCACCAAAGTCTGGGACGGCAAGCAGGATATTTACCATCTGCTGCATTGCCTGGCGATCCCCCGCCTGCCGCTGGCGCCGGGCTTAGCGCCTGCCGTAGCCGCCGGATTACTGGATAGCCTGGCCAAATAATAAAGACGGAGTTTTTATGCGTACCCTACACAATATTGACCTGAAAAATAACGAAAGTGGTTTCACCCTGCGCTGGCAGGACCGTCTGATTTTATCCCATTCCACTAATGAGCCTTGCCTGTGGATCGGCGCAGGTGAGGCCGATATCGAGATGTTTCGCGGCAACTTCAGCATCAAAGACAAGCTCAACGAAAAGATTGCCCTGACGGATGCGACCGTCACGCAGCAAAGCGCTGGCTGGGCGATCCGCTTTACCCGTGGCGATACGGTGAGCGCGACGCTGCTGGTAGGCGTCGATGCGGAAGGCCGTCTTGAGCTAAAGCTCAAAAACGATGCCACAAGCCATAACCGCATCTGGCTGCGTCTGGCGGCCAAACCTGAAGATCACATTTACGGCTGCGGCGAGCAGTTCTCGTACTTCGATCTGCGCGGCAAGCCGTTCCCACTGTGGACCAGCGAGCAGGGCGTGGGCCGCAATAAGCAAACCTACGTAACCTGGCAGGCCGACTGCAAAGAGAACGCGGGCGGCGATTACTACTGGACGTTCTTCCCGCAGCCCACCTTCGTGAGCACCCAGAAGTACTACTGCCACGTGGACAACAGCTGCTATATGAACTTCGATTTCAGCGCGCCTGACTTCCACGAGCTGGCGTTCTGGGAAGATAACGCCACGCTGCGCTTCGAATGTGCGGAAACCTACGTCGATCTGCTGGAAAAACTCACCGGCCAGCTGGGGCGTCAGCCTGAACTGCCGGACTGGGTTTACGACGGCGTGACGCTTGGCATCCAGGGCGGCACCGAGGTGTGTCAGCAGAAGCTCGACGTTATGCGCCAGGGCGGTGTGAAGGTGAACGGCATCTGGGCGCAGGATTGGTCCGGCATCCGCATGACCTCCTTTGGCAAACGCGTGATGTGGAACTGGAAGTGGAACAGCGAACTTTATCCGCAGCTTGACGAGCGTATTGCGCAGTGGAAACAGGAGGGCGTGCAGTTCCTCTCCTATATCAACCCGTACGCCGCCAGCGATCGTGATTTATGCGAAGAGGCGGCAACGCGCGGCTATCTGACCAAAGACGCCGACGGCAAGGACTACCACGTCGAGTTCGGGGAGTTCTACGCGGGCGTTATCGACCTGACGAATCCTGAGGCCTACGGCTGGTACAAAGAGGTCATTAAAAAGAACCTGATCGCGCTGGGATGCGGCGGCTGGATGGCCGATTTCGGAGAATATCTGCCGACTGATACCTTCCTGCACAACGGCGTCAGCGCGGAGATCATGCACAACGCCTGGCCGGCCCTGTGGGCGAAGTGTAACTACGAGGCGCTGGAGGAGACGGGCAAGCTCGGCGAGATCCTGTTCTTCATGCGCGCGGGCTACACCGGCAGCCAGAAGCACTCGGTGATGATGTGGGCGGGGGATCAGAACGTCGACTGGAGCCTGGACGACGGTCTGGCGTCCGTCGTACCTGCGGCCCTTTCGCTGGCGATGACCGGGCACGGCCTGCACCACAGCGACATCGGCGGCTATACGACGCTGTTCGAGATGAAGCGCAGCAAAGAGCTGCTGCTGCGCTGGTGCGACTTCAGCGCCTTTACGCCGATGATGCGTACCCACGAGGGCAACCGTCCGGGCGACAACTGGCAGTTCGACGCTGACGCGGAAACCATCGCGCACTTCGCGCGCATGACCACCGTCTTCACCACCCTGAAGCCGTACATCAAAGCCGCCGTCGCGCAGAACGCGAAAAGCGGCCTGCCGGTGATGCGTCCGCTGTTCCTGCACTACGAAGACGACGCGCGCGCCTACACGCTGAAATACCAGTATCTGTTTGGCCGTGACCTGCTGGTGGCACCGGTTCATGAAGAGGGACGTCTCGACTGGACGCTCTATCTGCCGCAGGACAGCTGGGTCAATGCGTGGACCGGGGAAACCTGCCAGGGCGGTGACGTGACCGTTGATGCCCCGCTCGGCAAGCCGCCGGTGTTCTATCGCCAGTACAGCGAATGGGCAGATCTGTTTAGCACCTTACGTCATATCTGATAAGGCTCGCCCGCAGGGAAACCTGCGGGCAGACGGAGAACAATAATGAGTCAACATACTTCCGACCCGGCAACCCTACGCCTGCCGTTTAAAGAAAAACTCGCATACGGGATGGGCGATCTCGGCTCTAACATCCTGCTGGATATCGGCACGCTGTATCTGCTGAAGTTTTACACCGACGTGCTGGGGCTGCCGGGCACCTACGGCGGGATTATCTTCCTGATTGCGAAGTTCTTTACCGCCTTCACCGATATGGGTACCGGGATCATGCTCGACTCCCGGCGCAAGATTGGCCCGAAAGGGAAGTTCCGCCCGTTCGTGCTGTACGCGGCGTTCCCGGTGACCTTACTGGCGATTGCCAACTTCGTCGGCACGCCGTTTGAAATCACCGGTAAAACGGTGATGGCGACGGTGCTGTTCATGCTGTACGGCCTGTTCTTCAGCATGATGAACTGCTCCTACGGCGCGATGGTGCCCGCCATTACCAAAAACCCGGACGAGCGCGCATCGCTGGCCGCCTGGCGTCAGGGCGGCGCCACGCTGGGCCTGCTGCTCTGTACCGTGGGCTTTGTGCCAGTGATGAACCTGATTGAAGGTAACGACCAGCTTGGGTATATCTTCGCTGCGACCCTCTTCTCGCTGTTCGGGCTGTTCTTCATGTGGTGGTGCTATAAGGGCGTGACCGAGCGTTACGTCGAGACACAGCCTGCAAACCCGGCGCAAAAACCGGGCCTGCTGCAGTCGTTCCGCGCCATCGCCGGGAACCGACCGCTGTTTATCCTGTGCATCGCTAACCTGTGCACGCTGGGTGCCTTTAACGTCAAACTCGCCATTCAGGTGTACTACACGCAGTACGTGCTGAACGACCCGATCCTGCTGTCATACATGGGCTTCTTCAGCATGGGCTGTATTTTTATCGGCGTCTTTATGATGCCCGGCGCGGTGCGTCGTTTTGGGAAGAAAAAGGTCTACATCAGCGGGCTGATGATTTGGGTGGCGGGCGATCTGCTCAACTACTTCTTCGGCGGAGGATCGGTGAGCTTTGTGGCGTTCTCCTGCCTGGCGTTCTTTGGCTCCGCGTTTGTGAACAGCCTGAACTGGGCGCTGGTGTCCGATACCGTGGAATACGGCGAGTGGCGCACCGGCGTGCGCTCCGAGGGGACGGTCTATACCGGCTTTACCTTCTTCCGGAAGGTATCGCAGGCGCTGGCGGGCTTTTTCCCGGGGATCATGCTCACGCAGATCGGCTATGTGCCCAACGTGGTGCAATCCGCCGGAACGGTTGAAGGGCTGCGGCAGCTGATATTTATCTACCCGAGCCTGCTGGCGGTCATCACCATCGTGGCGATGGGCTGCTTCTACAACCTTAACGAGAAGATGTATGTGCGCATCGTGGAAGAGATTGAACTGCGCAAACGTACGGCATAAATGACGTGATAGAGCGCCCAGCGGGGCGCTCTGAGGATCGACCATGACACATAACACTGATCCGTTAACCCTGAAGTTGAGCCTGCGCGAGAAGTGCGCGTACGGGATGGGCGATTTTGGCTCGAACCTGATGCTCTGTATCGGGACGTTGTATTTGCTGAAGTTTTACACGGACGAACTGGGCATGCCTGCGTTCTATGGCGGCATCATTTTCCTGGTGGCGAAGTTTTTTACCGCGTTGACCGACATGCTGACCGGCGTGCTGCTCGACTCCCGGCGCAACATCGGACCGAGGGGGAAGTTCCGGCCATTCATTCTTTACGCCTCCCTCCCGGTGGCGCTGGTCGCGACGGCGCAGTTTATGGCCAATGACTTTAGCCTGACGGTGAAAACGGCCCTCGCCACCGCGCTCTTCATGATGTTTGGCCTCTGCTATAGCCTGATGAACTGCGCCTACGGCGCAATGGTTCCGGCTATCACCAAAAACCCGAACGAGCGCGCGCAGCTTGCAGCGTGGCGTCAGGGTGGCGCAACGGTGGGACTGTTGCTTTGCACCGTCGGCTTTATGCCCATTCAGGCACTGTTCGTCAGTCAACCCTCCCTGGGCTATCTGGTGGCCGCGCTAGTGTTCGTCACCGGCGGCCTGTTCTGCATGTGGTGGTGCTATAGCGGTGTGAAAGAACGCTACGTGGAGCTCACGCCCGATCATCATAAGCCCGGCATGCTGAAATCGTTCTGCGCGATTTTCCGCAATCCGCCGCTACTGGTGTTGTGCATCGCTAACCTGTGTACCCTCGCCGCGTTTAACATCAAGCTGGCGATTCAGGTCTATTACACCCAGTACGTGCTGAACGATCTGCATCTGCTGTCGTGGATGGGCTTTTTCAGCATGGGCTGCATTCTGATTGGCGTGTTTCTGGTGCCGGGCGCGGTGAAGCGTTTTGGCAAGAAACCGGTCTATTTGGGTGGGCTGACGCTATGGGCAGTGGGAGACGTGCTGAACTTCTTCTGGGGAACCAGCTCCCTGCTGTTCGTACTGTTTTCCTGCATGGCCTTTTTCGGCACGGCGTTTGTGAACAGCCTCAACTGGGCGCTGGTGCCGGATACGGTTGATTATGGCGAGTGGAAAACCGGTATCCGTGCCGAAGGGTCGGTTTATACCGGCTACACCTTCTCGCGCAAAATCTCTGCGGCGCTCGCCGGTTTCCTGCCCGGCATCATGCTAACCCAGATTGGATACGTTCCCCATGCCGTCCAGAGCGCGGGCACGCTTCTGGGCTTACGTCAGCTTATTTTCCTCTGGCCGTGCGGCCTGGCGATCGTGGCCGCCGTGACCATGGGGTTGTTTTATAAACTCAACGAAGCGCGCTTCGCCTTTATTATCGAGGAGATTGGAAAACGGAAAAAACAATCAGCGAATACCCCTGAGATAACCACCAACAATAAAGCGTCAGCAGTCACTTTATAACAATAAATCCGGCCATTCTTTCCTTCCTGTTAATCAGGAGGGAGGCCTTTCTGTACCTGATACATGGACAAATTATGAAAAGAATCATTACTGTACTGATCGTGTCGTCTGTGTCCTGCCCGGTATTTGCCGGAGCGTATGTCGAAACGCGTGAAGCATATAATACGGCTTCTGAGCTACACGAGGTGATCCTGCGCGCGGGATATAACTTCGATATGGGCGCGGGGCTGATGTTCACCAACGCCTATAACGTGGGGAAATGGGATGAACTCAAGCACAGTTATAACGAAATAGAGGGGTGGTATCCGCTCTTTAAACCGACCGACAAACTCACCTTCCAGCCCGGCGGGTTGATTAACGACAGCAGCGCAGGGTCCGGTGGTGCGGTTTATTTAGATACCAACTACAAATTTACGGACGGGTTCAACCTGACGTTCCGCTATCGCTATAACCATAACAATTACGATACGCCGGACTATAACGGGCAGATGGATAAAAACGACACGCACGAGTTTGCCAATTACTGGAATTTCAAAGTGACGGATGCGTTTTTCTACACCTTTGAACCGCACTTTTTCCAGCGGGTGAATGATTACCACAGCAAAAACGGCAAAGACCATCACTGGGAGATTACCAATAAGTTCAGCTATAAAATCGACAGGAACTGGCTGCCGTATCTTGAGCTACAGTGGCTGGACCGATGGAATGATTACAACCGCGAGCAGTACCGTATTCGATTAGGGTTACGGTATTCATTCTAATAAAAAAAGCCGCTGATCTCTCAGCGGCTTTTTAGTTGCCGGGTGGCGCTCGCGCTTACCCGGCCTACGGAATACCGTATTAGTCTTCTTTCGGACCGCGCATCGCACGTTTACGATCGTTCTCGGTCAGGTGACGTTTACGGATACGAATTGACTGTGGAGTCACTTCGACCAGTTCGTCATCATCGATGAATTCCAGAGCCTGCTCCAGAGTCATCTTGATCGGTGGAACCAGAACCGTTGCTTCGTCAGTACCGGACGCACGCATGTTGGTCAGTTTCTTACCGGTCAGGCAGTTTACGGTCAGGTCGTTAGAACGACTGTGAATACCGATGATCTGGCCTTCATAAACTTCAGCACCGTGACCCAGGAACAGCTTACCGCGATCCTGCAGACCGAACAGCGCAAACGCAACCGCTTTACCCTGACCGTTGGAGATCAGCACGCCGTTGTTACGCTGGCCCACTTCGCCCGGACGAACGTCGTCGTAGTGGCTGAAGGTGGAGTACAGCAGACCGGTACCGGAGGTCATGGTCATGAACTCTGAACGGAAGCCGATCAGACCACGGCTTGGGATCACGTAGTCGAGACGTACGCGGCCTTTGCCATCTGGATTCATGTTTTTCAGGTCGCCTTTACGCTCACCCAGTGCCTGCATCACAGAACCCTGGTGCTGCTCTTCAACGTCCAGCGTTACGTTTTCGAATGGCTCTTGTTTACGGCCATCGATCTCGCGGAAGATGACTTTCGGACGGGAAACCGCCATTTCGAAACCTTCACGACGCATGTTTTCGATCAGAACAGACAGGTGCAGCTCACCACGACCAGAAACGCGGAATGCGTCTGCATCCGGGGTTTCTTCAACGCGCAGCGCAACGTTGTGCACCAGCTCTTTGTTCAGGCGGTCAAGGATCTGACGAGAGGTAACGAACTTACCTTCTTTACCACAGAACGGAGAGGTGTTGACGTTGAAGAACATGGTTACAGTTGGTTCATCAACGGACAGGGCTGGCAGCGCTTCGACGTTCTGCGGATCGCAGATGGTGTCGGAGATGTTCAGTTCACCCAGACCGGTGATAGCGATGATGTCGCCCGCTTCAGCGATGTCGCTCTCGATACGCTCAAGACCCAGGTGAGTCAGTACTTTACCAACTTTACCGTTACGGGTTTTGCCTTCGCTATCGATGATAGTAACCTGCTGGTTAGGCTTCACTTTACCGCGCTTGATACGACCAATGCCGATTACGCCAACGTAGTTGTTGTAGTCGAGCTGAGAGATCTGCATCTGCAGGGTGCCGTCGAGATCGACGTTTGGCGCAGGAACACGGTCAACAATCGCCTGATACAGCGGGGTCATGTCTTCAGCCATGTCTTCGTGGTCCAGACCTGCGATACCGTTCAGCGCAGAGGCGTAAACGATAGGGAAGTCCAGCTGCTCGTCGGTCGCGTCGAGGTTAACGAACAGGTCGAAGACCTGGTCAACAACCCAGTCAGGACGCGCGCCAGGGCGGTCAACTTTGTTGATAACAACGATTGGCTTCAGACCATGGGCAAAAGCTTTTTTGGTCACGAAGCGCGTCTGTGGCATTGGGCCATCCATTGCGTCAACGACCAGCAGAACGGAGTCTACCATGGACATTACACGTTCAACTTCACCACCGAAGTCGGCGTGCCCTGGGGTATCAACGATGTTGATACGGTAGTCATTCCATTTAATCGCGGTGTTTTTCGCGAGGATAGTAATCCCACGCTCTTTCTCCAAATCGTTGGAGTCCATCACGCGTTCTTGGGTTTCGGCACGCGCATCAAACGTACCGGATTGCTGCAGCAGCTTGTCAACCAGGGTAGTTTTACCATGGTCTACGTGCGCGATGATGGCGATGTTACGCAAATTTTCGATCACAACTTTGCCTCAGGCATTTAGAAATAGCGCGTTATTGTACACGGATTAATCGCACTACAAAACAGGATCACAAACATCCCCCGCAAACAAGTATTGCAGAGATGCTTTGTGATCGCTTTCACGGAGCGGTAAAAGGGCACTTTAACGTAAATTGCACCAATATGGTGCTCAATGTTCACATTGAAGCACTATACTGGTGCAACAAATCCATCGTGGTGCAGCCCTTTTGCACTATGGTGCGCATGATAACGCCTTTTTGGGGTGTTTTAAAAGTTGGCACAGATTTCGCTTTATAAAAAATACATGGCAACAGCCAGTACAAACAGAAATTGAAGACCTCGTTACCACGACGACAATGACCAATCTGGAGAGTTAAGTATGTCCGCTGAACACGTTTTGACGATGCTGAACGAACATGAAGTGAAGTTTGTTGATCTGCGCTTCACCGATACCAAAGGTAAAGAACAGCACGTCACAATCCCTGCTCATCAGGTGAACGCCGAATTCTTTGAAGAAGGCAAAATGTTTGACGGCTCCTCCATTGGTGGCTGGAAAGGCATTAACGAATCCGACATGGTTCTGATGCCGGACGCGACCACTGCGCTCATTGACCCGTTCTTCGAAGAACCAACCCTGATCATCCGTTGCGACATCCTCGAGCCAGGCACGCTGCAGGGCTACGACCGTGACCCACGTTCTATCGCAAAACGTGCTGAAGAGTACCTGCGTTCTACCGGCATCGCGGATACCGTTCTGTTCGGACCAGAGCCAGAGTTCTTCCTGTTTGACGACATCCGTTTCGGCGCTTCAATTTCTGGTTCCCACGTGGCTATCGATGACATCGAAGGCGCATGGAACTCTTCCACCAAATACGAAGGTGGTAACAAAGGTCACCGTCCTGGCGTGAAAGGCGGTTACTTCCCGGTTCCTCCGGTCGATTCTTCACAGGACATCCGTTCTACCATGTGTCTGATCATGGAAGAGATGGGCCTGGTTGTTGAAGCTCACCACCACGAAGTGGCGACCGCTGGCCAGAACGAAATCGCTACCCGCTTCAACACCATGACTAAAAAAGCGGATGAGATTCAGATCTACAAATACGTTGTGCACAACGTTGCGCACCGTTTCGGTAAAACCGCGACCTTCATGCCAAAACCAATGTTTGGCGACAACGGTTCCGGTATGCACTGCCACATGTCTCTGTCCAAGAACGGTACCAACCTGTTCTCTGGCGACAAATATGCGGGTCTGTCCGAGCAGGCGCTGCACTACATCGGTGGTGTTATCAAACACGCTAAAGCGATCAACGCCCTGGCGAACCCAACCACTAACTCCTACAAGCGTCTGGTCCCGGGCTACGAAGCGCCAGTGATGCTGGCCTACTCTGCACGTAACCGTTCTGCTTCTATCCGTATCCCGGTTGTTGCTTCTCCGAAAGCACGTCGTATCGAAGTGCGCTTCCCGGATCCAGCGGCTAACCCATACCTGTGCTTCGCAGCACTGCTGATGGCCGGTCTGGACGGTATCAAGAACAAGATCCACCCGGGCGAAGCGATGGACAAAAACCTGTACGACCTGCCGCCAGAAGAAGCGAAAGAGATCCCACAGGTTGCTGGTTCTCTGGAAGAAGCCCTGCAGGCGCTGGACGCAGACCGTGAGTTCCTGACTGCGGGCGGTGTGTTTACTGATGAAGCGATCGACGCTTACATCGCCCTGCGTATTGAAGAGAACGACCGTGTGCGTATGACGCCGCACCCGGTTGAGTTCGAGCTGTACTACAGCGTTTAATAAAGTTGTTTTACCCGGCGTGATAAGCGCCGGGGGTAGTTGCCGTGGAAACTTTTAGCCCATCTCCGGATGGGCTTTTTTCTCCACCAACAACCTGATCTCACGCGCTTTTTACGCCGAAAACGCTATACTGCACTAAAACAGTGCAACAACTCCAGGAGACTGCTGAATGGCAACTGGCACGCTGCCCGATGCTGGGCAGATCCTCAATTCTTTGATTAACAGCATTTTGCTGGTCGATGACGAGCTGGCCGTTCATTACGCCAACCCGGCGGCGCAGCAGCTGCTCGCCCAAAGCGCACGTAAACTGTTCGGCACCCCGCTTCCTGAACTCCTGAGCTATTTTTCGCTGAATATTGGCCTGATGCAGGAAAGTTTGCAGGCTGGCCAGGGGTTTACCGATAACGAAGTGACGCTGGTGATCGACGGACGCTCGCACATTCTGTCGCTGACCGCGCAGCGTCTTCCCGATGGGATGATCCTGCTGGAAATGGCGCCGATGGATAATCAGCGTCGACTGAGCCAGGAGCAGCTTCAGCATGCGCAGCAAATTGCCGCCCGTGACCTGGTGCGCGGTCTGGCGCATGAAATCAAAAACCCGCTGGGTGGATTACGCGGCGCGGCGCAGCTTCTGACCAAGGCGCTGCCCGACCCCGCGCTGGCGGAGTATACCAACGTCATCATTGAGCAGGCGGACCGTCTGCGGAATCTGGTAGACCGTCTTCTTGGGCCACAGCAGCCGGGAATGCACGTCACTGAAAGCATCCATAAAGTGGCTGAGCGGGTGGTGAAGCTCGTCTCAATGGAGCTGCCGGAGAACGTCACGCTGGTACGTGATTACGACCCAAGCCTGCCGGAACTGGCCCATGACCCGGATCAGATTGAGCAGGTCCTGTTGAATATTGTGCGTAATGCCCTGCAGGCGCTGGGGTCTGAAGGGGGCGAGATTATTTTACGCACCCGCACCGCCTTCCAGCTCACGTTACACGGCGTGCGCTACCGGCTGGCGGCCCGAATCGACGTTGAGGATAACGGGCCCGGCATTCCATCGCATCTGCAGGATACCCTGTTCTACCCGATGGTAAGCGGTCGCGAAGGCGGGACCGGCCTGGGCTTATCCATTGCCCGCAGTTTGATCGATCAGCACTCCGGGAAAATTGAATTTACCAGTTGGCCGGGACATACCGAGTTTTCGGTTTTCCTGCCGATTAAAAAATAAAGGTGACGTTTATGCAACGAGGGATAGTCTGGGTAGTCGATGACGATAGCTCCATCCGTTGGGTGCTTGAACGCGCGCTCACAGGGGCGGGATTAAGCTGCACGACGTTTGAGAGCGGCAGCGAAGTGCTCGACGCACTCACCACCAAAACGCCAGATGTTCTGCTTTCGGATATTCGTATGCCGGGCATGGACGGGCTGGCGCTGTTAAAGCAGATCAAACAACGCCACCCTATGCTTCCGGTCATCATAATGACCGCGCACTCCGATCTGGATGCCGCAGTGAGCGCCTATCAGCAAGGGGCGTTCGATTACCTGCCCAAACCGTTTGATATCGACGAAGCGGTGGCGCTGGTTGAGCGCGCGATTAGCCATTATCAGGAGCAGCAACAGCCGCGTCACGCGCCCGATTTTGGGCCAACGACAGACATCATCGGCGAAGCGCCGGCGATGCAGGACGTGTTTCGCATTATTGGTCGTTTGTCCCGCTCGTCCATTAGCGTATTGATTAACGGTGAATCGGGAACCGGTAAAGAGCTTGTGGCGCATGCGTTGCATCGCCATAGCCCACGGGCAAAAGCGCCGTTCATCGCCCTGAATATGGCGGCGATCCCGAAGGATTTGATTGAGTCCGAACTGTTCGGCCATGAAAAAGGGGCATTTACCGGCGCAAATACCATTCGTCAGGGGCGCTTCGAACAGGCTGACGGCGGCACGCTGTTCCTGGATGAAATCGGCGATATGCCGCTGGATGTCCAGACCCGCCTGCTGCGCGTGCTGGCCGACGGGCAATTTTATCGCGTGGGCGGCTATGCGCCGGTGAAGGTGGACGTGCGTATTATCGCCGCGACCCACCAGAACCTGGAGCAACGCGTGCAGGAAGGAAAATTCCGCGAGGATTTATTCCATCGTCTGAACGTCATCCGCGTTCATTTGCCGCCGCTGCGTGAGCGTCGGGAAGATATTCCCCGCCTGGCACGCCATTTCCTGCAGGTGGCCGCCCGCGAGCTGGGTGTGGAAGCCAAGCAGCTTCACCCGGAAACCGATGCCGCTCTGACGCGTCTGGCGTGGCCGGGCAACGTGCGTCAGCTGGAAAACACCTGCCGCTGGTTAACCGTGATGGCCGCCGGGCAGGAAGTGCTGATTCAGGATTTACCGGCCGAGCTGTTTGAAGCGACCGCGCCTGAAAGCAGTACCGGGCACGCGCTGCCGGACAGCTGGGCGACGCTGCTGGCACAGTGGGCCGACCGCGCGCTGCGTTCCGGTCATCAAAACCTGCTGTCTGAAGCTCAGCCAGAGATGGAGCGTACGCTGTTAACCACCGCGCTTCGCCATACGCAGGGTCATAAGCAGGAAGCCGCTCGCCTGTTGGGATGGGGACGTAATACCCTGACGCGCAAGCTTAAAGAGCTGGGAATGGAGTGATCGTACGCCGCTGTGTAAAGGTTATTAATTGAGCGCAAATTGCCGTTATTTTGCGCTTTACTGTTCCGATGAGTTTTGTATGATCGTGCCCGGAAATTGGGGGTGAACATCATGCTGGAAACAATCGTGAATATGCTCTCTAGCGGAGCCGCTGAAAGCCACACGCCACAAACAGCCGTTGCGGCTATGTTGTGCGCGGCGCTGGTGGGGCTGTTTAGCTAGCGAGTTGAACGTAAAAGCCGGGTGGCGGCTTCGCCTTACCCGGCCTACGTTTCGCGCTTTTGGCAATACGCCTTAAATCACCCGCGAGAACTGCTGCAGGCGCGCTTTCTGGCGCAGATAGGCATCAAAGCACATGCAGATATTACGAATCAACAGACGCCCTTTCGGCGTGACCTCAATCGCGCTCTCCGACACATCCACCAGCCCATCTTTCGCCAGCGGTGCAATTAGCTTCAGGTCTTCCGCAAAATAATCGCTGAAATGCAGATCCCACTGCGACTCAACGTCGCTGAAATCGAGACGGAAGTTGCAGATTAGCGCCTTAATGACATCGCGACGGATGCAGTCGTCGCGCGTTAACGCAATGCCGCGCCACAGCGCGTTGCCCGTTTCATCAACCTGTTGGTAGTAGCGCTTCAGCTCTTTCTGGTTCTGCGCGTAACAGTCGCCAATCATACTGATGGCGGAGACGCCCATCCCCAGCAAATCGGTATCGCCCTGGGTCGTGTAGCCCTGGAAGTTGCGGTGCAGTACGCCTTCACGCTGAGCAATCGCCAGCTCGTCATCCGGACGGGCAAAGTGATCCATCCCGATAAACTGATAGCCGGTTTCGGTCAGCGAGGAGATGGTTTCCTGCAGGATATCCAGCTTCTGCTGGGCAGAAGGAAGATCGGCATCTTTGATTTTGCGCTGGGCGGCAAAGAGGGTCGGCAGGTGCGCATAGTTAAAGACGCTCAGGCGGTCCGGGTTAAGTTCGGCCACGCGCTTCAGGGTGAAGGCGAAGCTTTCCGGCGTCTGCTTTGGCAGGCCGTAAATCAGGTCGATATTGGTCGATGTAAAGCCGATATCACGCGCGTGGTTGAGCAAGGCGAAGATAAACTCTTCGTCCTGCTCGCGGTTCACCAGACGCTGAACCTCTTTATTGAAATCCTGCACGCCCATGCTCAGACGATTGAAGCCTTCGGCGCGTAAGTGATCCAGTACATCCAGCTCAATTTCACGCGGATCGACCTCGATCGAGATTTCCGCGTCGGCGTTAAAACTGAAATTGCCGCGCAGCAGGGTCATCAGGCGGCTTATTTGCGCTTTATTCAGATAGGTTGGCGTGCCGCCGCCCCAGTGAAGCTGGCTGACGTGACGGCCAGCAAAAAGCGGTGCGCGATGGACAATTTCTTGTTCGAGCGCATCAAGATACTGGTCGGCTTTGTGCTGCTGACGGGTAACGATTTTATTGCAGCCGCAGAAGTAACACAGCTTATGGCAGAACGGAATATGGACGTAGAGCGACAGCGGACGCTCAGGATAGCGCGCGACAGCCTGCTGGAAATCACGCTCTCCGAAGGCATCGGAGAACTCCAGCGCGGTGGGGTATGACGTATAACGCGGCCCGGAATAGTTATATTTCTGGATTAGGGCCAAATCCCAGTCGATAGTTGGTGTTGACATGCTCACTCCTTCCGTTGGTGTCGCGTTCGTATACGGCGGCCCGTTCTGGCCCCATTGCGGGCCATCACTCGGGTGCGCAGCCACTTCTGTCGCCGCGACAACCGCCGTAGTTTAACGAATAACCACACCAGATAACATATAACCGGAAGGGTTATAAGCAGGACTATCGTGCCTGCCGGGTGCAAATGTTAGTTTCCACCCTTCAGAAGACGCATCATATCTTCCTGCTTTTCGTCTTCTTCTTCATCTTCGTCATCATCGTATGACAGGCCCAGCTTCTGCATCAGTTCATCGATACGATCCAGCTTGGCATCCACCCATGACTGCTCTTCAGCGGTCAGGGTTTCACCCTCTTCAAGACGTTCCAGCAGCGCGTCCAGGCGCTCATCGTTCTCCAGCAAATCCAGCTCAGCCTGCGGTGAAAGCATAGGTTTCTCGCTCTTTGGTTTGTGCTGCTTAGTGACCGGGGTGTCTGTCACGCCCAGTGGAATGGGAGTTTTACTGCCGATACGAGGGTCTTTCTGCTGTTTGCCTTTTGCAGAAGTACCCGCAGCACCACCACCGTTGGCACGGCTACCCGCAGTGTGACCGCGATGTTTTTTGTCGCGTTTACGATCGCGCGCTTCCTGGTTGAGTTCTTCGCGCGTTTTGCGGCGTGCTTTTGCAGGGCGTTTCGCGCCCGCTGCGGTGGTCGGTTTTTTCATGATGTTTTATCTTTAAGCCGTTTTATTCAGTATAGAATTGCGGCGAAATCTAGCAGAAAGCAAGCAAAGAAAAAAGGCGACAGAGCAATCTGTCGCCTTTTTTCCTGACTCACAACCCTTAGCGGGTCAGACATTCCATGTTTGCCAACAACAAACCCTGTTTATCCCTTGGCTAATACCGTCCGTGATACGGTTCCATTTCCTGTTAAAACGCCTCCAGGCGCTGGTCATCCTGACAATCCTGCGTCTTCGCCTCCTGGCGCTCCTGACCCTAATCCTTAAGTCGATATCCTGTTGGCTTCCTCGCCTTGACGCACACTTTACCTTGTTCCGTTAAACTAACAAGCAACGAAACGGTACAAAAAGGGATTTTCAGACAATTACCCGGAAATAAACTTATGATTTAAAACAGTTTGGCTTTTTTAACGCCTGCGAATTCTCTGAAATCTCCCATAGCATCACTGGCCGATCTCTCACACCGGTTGGGGCATTCGCCTACAGGTCATAGCAATCGGAAAAGCCTTTTGCCTGCATTCGGGTATAATCCCCTTCAGATTACGATTTTGGAGACGACCACGTGACTACCTGGAACTACCAACAGACGCATTTTGTCACCAGTGCGCCCGATATTCGCCACCTTCCTTCTGATACCGGTATTGAAGTGGCATTTGCTGGCCGCTCAAATGCGGGGAAATCCAGCGCCCTGAATACGCTGACCAATCAGAAGAGCCTGGCGCGTACCTCAAAAACACCTGGCCGTACTCAGCTGATCAACCTGTTTGAAGTCGCTGAGGGCAAACGCCTGGTCGACTTACCGGGCTACGGTTACGCGCAGGTCCCGGAAGAGATGAAAATCAAATGGCAGCGTGCGCTGGGTGAATACCTGGAAAAACGCCTGTGCCTGAAAGGTCTGGTGGTGCTGATGGATATTCGCCATCCCCTGAAAGATCTGGATCAGCAGATGATCGACTGGGCTGTAGCAAGCGATATCGCCGTGCTGGTGCTGCTGACGAAAGCCGATAAGCTGGCAAGCGGCGCGCGCAAAGCGCAGGTGAATATGGTTCGCGAAGCGGTGCTGGCATTCAACGGTGATGTGCAGGTTGAGCCGTTCTCCTCGCTGAAAAAGCAGGGTGTGGACAAGCTGCGTCAGAAGCTCGACACCTGGTTTAGCGAGCTGGAACCCGCGACGGAAGCGGAAGAAGAGTAATACCGAGCGCGGCGATGGCCGCGTTTTTTTTGCCTGGATTTTTCTTTGCCGCAATAAAAAACGCCCCAGTCATTACTGACTGGGGCGGCTAAAATATTCAGCCAAATCCGATTACGTGAAGTAAAAGGTCTGAAAGATAGAACATCTTACCTCTGTACCCTACGCCGATAACTCTACCCCTTTTTGTGCTGCAGAAAAAGCACTTTTTGTAGTTTTTTTTCATTCTTTACATAGGGAATTCTAATGATCGTCACAAAACGCGCGTTGTTATGTTGCAAACTTACATAAAAGGCGCGTTATGCGAAGAACCGTTAGTGAGCCTGATCCCAATTTTCTCCACTTCCCACTTCCACCAGCAACGGCACGTCAAGCACCATGCTGCTTTCCATCAGTTCGTGGACCTTCTTCGACACGGCGTCGAGGTCGTCTTTGTGCACTTCAAATACCAGTTCATCGTGTACCTGCATGATCATTTTCACGCGAGGCTTCTCTTCTTCCAGCCAGGCATCAACGGCGATCATTGCACGCTTAATAATGTCCGCCGCGGTACCCTGCATCGGGGCGTTGATTGCCGCACGTTCAGCGCCAGCGCGACGCGCCGCGTTGCTGGATTTGATGTCCGGTAAGTAGAGACGGCGGCCATCCAGAGTTTCGACGTAACCTTTTTCCTTCGCCTGCGCGCGGGTGCGTTCCATATATTCCAGCACGCCCGGATATCGCTCGAAGTAGAGATCCATATACTTCTGCGACTCTTTGCGCGGAATGTTGAGCTGGCGCGAAAGACCAAATGCACTCATGCCGTAAATCAGACCGAAGTTGATCGCCTTAGCACTGCGGCGCTGCTCGTTGGTCACGCTGTCCAGCGGCAAGCCGAAGACTTCCGCCGCGGTTGCCCGGTGGATATCCTTCCCTTCGGCAAACGCGGTCAGCAGGCCTTTGTCGCGGGACAGATGCGCCATAATGCGCAGCTCAATTTGCGAGTAGTCAGCAGAGACGATCAGATAATCCTCTGGTGCGATGAAAGCCTGGCGAATACGGCGGCCTTCTTCGTTACGTACCGGAATGTTCTGCAGGTTGGGATCGGTTGATGAGAGACGACCGGTCGCCGCGACAGCCTGATGATACGACGTGTGCACGCGACCCGTTTTCGGATTAATCATCAGCGGGAGCTTGTCGGTGTAGGTAGACTTCAGCTTCGCGAGACCACGGTACTGCAGAATCACTTTTGGCAGCGGGTAATCCAGCGCCAGCTCTTCCAGCACCTCTTCAGAGGTTGACGGTGCGCCGCCAGGGGTTTTCTTCAGCGGCTTGATGCCCTGCTTTTCAAACAGAATGGTTTGCAGCTGCTTCGGTGATGAAAGGTTAAACGCCTCGCCTGCAAGCTCATGCGCTTTTTGCTCGAGCTCGGTCAAGCGCTGCGCCAGCTCCCCGGAGTGGTTATGCAGCACCGTTGGATCGATTTTCACGCCGTTACGTTCAATGCGTGACAGCACGGGCACCAGCGGCATCTCGATATGCTGGAACACGTTCAGCGGACCTTCATGCTTCTGCAGTTTTGGCCACATCTTCAGATGCAATTGCAGCGTGACATCAGCGTCTTCCGCCGCGTAGCGCCCCGCTTCTTCAAGAGCAATCTGGTTAAAGGTGAGCTGATTTTTCCCTTTACCGGCAATCTCTTCAAAGGTGATGGTTTTGTGCTTGAGCCAGCGGTCAGATAAGGAATCCATGTCATGACGGCCTGCGACGCTGTCCAGAATGTAGGATTCAAGCATGGTGTCAAAGGCAATCCCGCGCAGTTCAATGCCGTAGTTTTGCAGAATGCCGCGGTCGTACTTGAGGTTTTGCCCAACCTTAAGCGCCTTTTCGTCTTCCAGAATCGGCTTCAGCAGCTCAAGCACGCGTTCACGGGAAATTTGCTCCGGCGCATCCAGGTAATCGTGCGCCACAGGAACGTAGGCGGCAATACCCGGCTCTGTCGCAAATGACAGGCCAACCATATTGGCTGAGATGTTATCGAGACTGTCAGTTTCGGTATCAAAGGCAAAGACCGGGGCCTTTTTCAGTTTCTCGATCCAGGCGATCAGCTGCGACTCTTCAAGAATGGTTTCGTAGTTGTCGAAGGAAAGCGCCACGGCTTCTTCTTCCGCCTGCTCTTCTGCGTCAACGACGATCGTCTCCTTCGGCTTTGCAGCAGGTTTGGCCCCTTTTGCCTGTAGCCATTTACCGGCTTCCACGTCAGTGATCCAGCGCTTGAATTCGTATTTCTTAAACAGACTCAGCAGATCGTCAGCGGAAGGCTGTTGCACTTCAAGCTGCTCACAGCCCAGCTCCAGCTCGACATCGGTTTTGATTGTAGCCAGCTTATAGGAGAGATAAGCCACCTCTTTGTTCTCTTCCAGCTTTCCGGCCATGGTTTTTGCGCCACGGAAGGAGAGCCCGGCGATTTTATCCGATTCCGCGTACAGCGTGTCCAGACCGCCCAGCCCCTGAAGCAGCGCCTGCGCGGTTTTTTCACCGACGCCAGGGACGCCCGGGATGTTATCCGAGGAGTCGCCCATCAACGCGAGGAAGTCGATAATCAGCTCGGGCGGCACGCCATACTTTGTGACCACCTCTTCAGGCCCCAGAATGGTGTTGGTCATGGTGTTAATCAGGGTGATACCTGGCGTCACCAGCTGCGCCATATCTTTATCACCGGTGCTGATCAGTACAGGACGCCCCATCTTTTCTGCTTCACGCGCCAGCGTACCGATGACGTCATCGGCTTCAACGCCGGAGACGGCCAGCAGCGGCAGCCCCATCGCTTTTACCATGGTGTGCAGCGGCTCAATCTGCGCACGCAGATCGTCAGGCATTGGCGGACGGTGAGATTTGTAATGCTCAAACAGCTCATCGCGGAAGGTTTTACCTTTCGCATCAAAGACCACAGCCGCATGGGTTGGCTGATACTGAAGGATCAGGCTGCGCAGCATGTTCAGCACGCCGTACATCGCGCCGGTGGGTTCCCCTGCGCTATTGGTCAGAGGAGGAAACGCATGGTATGCCCGATACAGGTAAGAAGAGCCATCGACGAGAATAAGAGGGTTTTCTGGGATCTGAACCATAATGTCCGTGCCTTTAATCAATTTATGGGTAAAGGATGCCACAGAAGGATGAAAACATCAGTTATTAGCGCCTGATACAGGAAAAGATTTTGCGATCGTGAGGATCGCTCGCAAAAATCAAACTGTGGATAAGTTTGTGCATATTTTCACTTCATATGAATAACAGACACAAAAAACACATATTAGATAATTTTTAGATCTTAATTATCATGCTGTTATAGCATTAGATCCTATCTATATGGCCAACTGATGGCAATTTAGTCTATGTGGATATAAGCCTTGATAAGCGCCGAATGACAGTGAAATCGTCTACGACAGGGTAAAAGCGGCCAAATCATCACGTGAAAGCACCATTAATTTGTCTGTTTTCTGATAAAATCAGCGCCCGGCGTTGCATAGCCGGCCGCTCACTTACAGCTAACTACCTGAAAAAGCTCATCATGTCGAGATTACTCGCTGCAATAACATTACTCTTAAGCATCATTTTAACTATTCTGGTGACTGTCGCCTGCTCTGTGCCGATCATTGTCGCCGGGATCGTTAAACTGCTGCTGCCTGTCCCTGTGGTGTGGCGAGCCGTGTCCGCATTTTGTAACTTCATGATGTACTGCTGGTGCGAAGGACTGGCGATCTTGCTGTGCCTGAACCCGCATCTGAAGTGGGATATCAAAGGGCTGGAGAGCCTTAACAAGAAGAACTGGTATCTGCTGATCTGCAATCACCACAGCTGGGCGGACATCGTGGTGTTATGCGTGCTTTTTCGCAAACACATCCCGATGAACAAATACTTTCTGAAACAGCAGCTCGCCTGGGTGCCTTTTATCGGGCTGGCCTGCTGGGCGCTCGATATGCCGTTTATGAAACGCTATTCGCGCAGCTATTTGATTCGTCATCCCGAGCGTCGCGGCAAAGATGTGGAGACCACGCGCCGTTCCTGCGAAAAGTTTCGCGCGCATCCAACGACCATCGTGAACTTTGTTGAAGGCTCCCGGTTTACGGAAGAGAAGCATCAACAAACCCGCTCTCCTTATCAGCATCTGCTGCCGCCGAAGGCGGCGGGTATTGCGATGGCGCTTAACGTGCTGGGAGCACAGTTCGATAAACTCCTGAACGTCACGCTCTGCTATCCGGAAAATGATAAGACGCCGTTCTTCGATATGCTCAGCGGCAACCTGATGCGCATTGTTGTGCGTGTCGATTTGGTCCCGATTGATGCCGGGCTGCACGGTGATTACGTTAACGATAAGAATTTCAAACGTCGTTTCCAGCAGTGGCTTAATACGCTCTGGAAAGAGAAAGACGAACAGATAGACAATATTAAATCTTCATACAAAAACGCCGGTCAGTGACCGGCGTTTTTACATCAACGAAATTACTTCTTCTCAACCAGGTATTTCACGGTATCTGCATACTGCTGTACGAAGATATCCATGCTGCTGGTGTCCATGCCCTGCATGTTCAGCTGGTATTTGCCGTTAACAAACATCGCCGGAACGCCCTGAAGCTGGAGGTCAGCAGCCGCTTTTTCCTGCTGGGCCACCAGGGATTTCACCACAAAGCTGTTCCAGGCTGCGTCGTACTCTTCACCTTTCACGCCGGCATCAACGAACACTTTACGGATATCCGCAGTGGTCTGAACGGTCTGGGTTTTTTGTACGGCTTCAAACATTGGCGCAGTGATTTTATCTTCCACACCCAGTGCCATAGCAACAGCCCACGCCTGAGTCAGGTCTTTACCCAATGGGCCCAGGAACTCGACGTGGTACTTGGTCATTTTGGTGCCTTCTGGCAGCTTTTTCTTCACGTTGTCAGACACATGCAGAACCTGCTCGAACTGATAGCAGTGCGGACAATAGAACGAGAAGAACTCCAGAACCTGCGGCTCACCAGCAACCGGCTTTTCCAGCGTGGTAAACTGTTTACCGTCGGTAAACTGCGCAGCAGAAGCGCTAAATGCCAGAATCATACCTGCCAGCGCCAGCCAAATTTTTTTCATGATTAACTCTCTCCTGGGTGTGTCCAATTAATACATCGGCGTTAATTGCAGAGGGGGTTCCTGAAGAACCTTGACCTGCTCAGTAAATGTAGATATCTGGCTACGCCAGTAATCCTCTCCGGTAAGCCACGGGAAATTCCGGGGAAATGCGGGATCGTCCCAACGCCTGATTAACCATGCGAGATAATAAACAAAACGCATCGCACGTAAAGGCTCAATCAGGGCAATTTCGTCTGAATTAAACGGACTAAATTCTTCATAAGCTTCAATAATGGTTTCAAGCTGCATGCGTTGCTCGGCTTTATCGCCATTGAGCAGCATCCACAGGTCCTGAACCGCTGGCCCCATACGCGCATCATCGAGATCGACAAACAGCGGGCCATCGCGCCAGAGGATATTTCCAGCATGACAATCGCCATGCAGGCGCAGGACGGAAATATCGTCGCGCCAGCAGGTTTTAACTGCAGCAATGAGCTTATCGGTGGCGTTGAGGAAATCACCCTTTAACGCAGTGGGGATCATGGCAGACGTTTCGAATATTCCCCGCGGTTCAAGAAGGTATTCCTGAATCCCGATAGTCGGGCGGGCAATAAAGGCTTTTTTGCGTCCCGTCTGGTGTATACGCCCAAGATAGCGGGCAACCCACTCCATCTGGTCTATATTATCCGCTTCAAACTGGCGACCACCCAGGCTCGGGAATACAGCGTAGTAAAACCCTTCGTGCGTGAGGAGCGTTTGGTTATTGAATTTTAGCGGCGCGGCAACGGGAACATCGTCATCCAGCAGATCGTGAGCAAACTGATGCTCTTCCTGAATTTGTTCTGCGGACCAGCGTTCAGGACGATAGAACTTTACGACGAAGCGCTGACGATCCTCGTCCTGAAATTGATAGACGCGGTTTTCGTAGCTGTTTAACGGTGTTAGCCCGGAATCCACCCGAATACCCTGTTCAAACAGGGCATCCATAATGGTGTCCGGGTGTAATGTCTGGAAAGTAAAAGCCTGGTCGTTCATCCGATCATCCGGAAATTATACGAATGATTCAGGATATCATCTTGTGGCGATTTCGGTGCCGCCGCTTACAAGCTTTTACTCTTTAATTACGCCTCGGGCGCGCAATAATGCAGTCTTAAAATCTTCCTCATAATCCTTCTGAATACCAGGAATAACAGCATCTTTGGCTGAGTCACGCATTTTAAGGTGGTAGATCAGGATGTCGTCAGAAAGGTCTGCCAGATCGCCGTCAAAACCTGACTCTTTCGCCAGTTTCTGTAAAAATTGCATCAGATTTAGCTCTGGCTCTTTTTGCCAGGCGGGCTGGAGGAGTTCAATAACTTCATTCAGACGTTTACATTTCATGGTGGTGCTCCTTTCATTTAGAGTGACACGTTAGCAGGGTCAATCCCACAATAAAAGAGGCGATATTCGTGAATCTTAGCCAGGAAATCATTGGGGTCGTTCTGGCAGGTGGCAGAGCGACGCGAATGGGCGGAAAAGATAAAGGGCTTCAACGCCTGAACGGCAAACCCTTATGGCAATGTGTCGCTGATACGCTTGCAGGCCAGGTGTCGACAATGGCCATCAGCGCTAACCGGCATATCGACACTTACCGGCTCAGCGGGTACGCCGTTTACCAGGATATCCTTGAGGATTACCCGGGACCGCTGGCCGGTATGCTTTCGGTCTTGCAACAGTCTCAAGGAGAGTGGTTTATCTTCTGTCCCTGCGATACCCCATTTATTCCGTCCTGTCTTGTCGAGCGTTTGTTATTGCTTCGCGGTACTGCTCCTGTGGTTTGGGTACATGACGGTGAGCGTGACCATCCCGCTATCGCATTGATGCACCGATCGCTAGTACCCGCCCTGCAGGCCTATCTGGCTGCAGGAGAACGCAGGGTAATGGTTTTTATGCGCGAGTCTGGCGGCCATCCCGTTGATTTTAGCGATTTGAAATCAGCATTTGTGAACGTGAATACGCGTGAAGATCTGCAGATGATGCAGGAGAAAAGATGATACCTGTTGTAGCCATTTCCGCCTGGAGTGGGACCGGGAAAACCACGCTGCTGAAAAAGCTCATTCCTGCGCTTTGTGCCAGAGGTATCCGTCCAGGAT
The DNA here is from genome assembly GCF_036487345.1 of Enterobacter cloacae complex sp. CARB60. Taxonomy (NCBI): domain Bacteria; kingdom Pseudomonadati; phylum Pseudomonadota; class Gammaproteobacteria; order Enterobacterales; family Enterobacteriaceae; genus Enterobacter; species Enterobacter cloacae complex sp. CARB60. The sequence continues at coordinate 4,740,707 of NZ_JAZKLC010000002.1, read as the reverse complement.
TGATTAAGCATACCCACCATAATATGGATGTCGATAAACCGGGCAAAGATAGCTATGCGTTGCGTAAAGCGGGTGCAGCACAGACGATGGTAGCAAGTACTCAACGCTGGGCGTTGATGACAGAAACGCCGGATGAGGCGCCGCTGGATCTCGCTTATCTTGTCAGCCGGATGGATCATGCCACGCTGGATCTGGTGCTGGTTGAGGGATTTAAGCATGAGGCTGTGCCTAAGATCCTGCTGTTCAGAAGCGATGCCGGGCATGATGTCAGAGAGTTAACGCTGGATGAGCATGTGATTGCGGTGGCCAGTGATGTTGTATTGCCGCTTGAGGTTCCGGTGCTGGACTTAAATGATGTGGATGGGATTGCGGAGTTTATTGTGGCGTGGAGTGCGGTCTGACTTGCCGGGTGGCGGCTTTGCCTTATCCGGCCTACCGTTTTTTGGCGTATAAACGCAAAAAGGCCATCCTTCCGGATGGCCTCTCTACTTATTTGATGCCTGGCAGTTCCCTACTCTCACATGGGGAGACCCCACACTACCATCGGCGCTACGGCGTTTCACTTCTGAGTTCGGCATGGGGTCAGGTGGGACCACCGCGCTAAAGCCGCCAGGCAAATTCTGTTAAATCAGTATCAGGCTGAAATTGATTGTCTGTCTCTCGTCGCCGAAACAGCTTCGGCGTTGTAAGGTTAAGCCTCACGGTTCATTAGTATCGGTTAGCTCAACGCATCGCTGCGCTTACACACCCGACCTATCAACGTCGTAGTCTTCAACGTTCCTTCAGGACTCTCAAGGAGTCAGGGAGAACTCATCTCGGGGCAAGTTTCGTGCTTAGATGCTTTCAGCACTTATCTTTTCCGCATTTAGCTACCGGGCAATGCCATTGGCATGACAACCCGAACACCAGTGATGCGTCCACTCCGGTCCTCTCGTACTAGGAGCAGCCCCCCCTCAATTCTCCAGCGCCCACGGCAGATAGGGACCGAACTGTCTCACGACGTTCTAAACCCAGCTCGCGTACCACTTTAAATGGCGAACAGCCATACCCTTGGGACCTACTTCAGCCCCAGGATGTGATGAGCCGACATCGAGGTGCCAAACACCGCCGTCGATATGAACTCTTGGGCGGTATCAGCCTGTTATCCCCGGAGTACCTTTTATCCGTTGAGCGATGGCCCTTCCATTCAGAACCACCGGATCACTATGACCTGCTTTCGCACCTGCTCGAGCCGTCACTCTCGCAGTCAAGCTAGCTTATGCCATTGCACTAACCTCCTGATGTCCGACCAGGATTAGCTAACCTTCGTGCTCCTCCGTTACTCTTTGGGAGGAGACCGCCCCAGTCAAACTACCCACCAGACACTGTCCGCAACCCGGATTACGGGTCTACGTTAGAACACCAGCCATTAAAGGGTGGTATTTCAAGGTCGGCTCCACGCAGACTGGCGTCCACGCTTCAAAGCCTCCCACCTATCCTACACATCAAGGACCAGTGTTCAGTGTCAAGCTATAGTAAAGGTTCACGGGGTCTTTCCGTCTTGCCGCGGGTACACTGCATCTTCACAGCGAGTTCAATTTCACTGAGTCTCGGGTGGAGACAGCCTGGCCATCATTACGCCATTCGTGCAGGTCGGAACTTACCCGACAAGGAATTTCGCTACCTTAGGACCGTTATAGTTACGGCCGCCGTTTACCGGGGCTTCGATCAAGAGCTTCGCGTTGCCGCTAACCCCATCAATTAACCTTCCGGCACCGGGCAGGCGTCACACCGTATACGTCCACTTTCGTGTTTGCACAGTGCTGTGTTTTTAATAAACAGTTGCAGCCAGCTGGTATCTTCGACTGATTTCAGCTCCACCCGCAGGGGCTTCACCTACATATCAGCGTGCCTTCTCCCGAAGTTACGGCACCATTTTGCCTAGTTCCTTCACCCGAGTTCTCTCAAGCGCCTTGGTATTCTCTACCTGACCACCTGTGTCGGTTTGGGGTACGATTTCGTGTTACCTGATGCTTAGAGGCTTTTCCTGGAAGCAGGGCATTTGTTACTTCAGCACCGTAGTGCCTCGTCATCACACCTCAGCGTTAGAAGAGTTCCGGATTTACCTAAAACTCCCGCCTACATGCTTAAACCGGGACAACCGTCGCCCGGCTAACATAGCCTTCTCCGTCCCCCCTTCGCAGTAACACCAAGTACAGGAATATTAACCTGTTTCCCATCGACTACGCCTTTCGGCCTCGCCTTAGGGGTCGACTCACCCTGCCCCGATTAACGTTGGACAGGAACCCTTGGTCTTCCGGCGTGCGGGCTTTTCACCCGCATTATCGTTACTTATGTCAGCATTCGCACTTCTGATACCTCCAGCACCCCTCACAGGACACCTTCAACGGCTTACAGAACGCTCCCCTACCCAACAACGCATAAGCGTCGCTGCCGCAGCTTCGGTGCATGGTTTAGCCCCGTTACATCTTCCGCGCAGGCCGACTCGACCAGTGAGCTATTACGCTTTCTTTAAATGATGGCTGCTTCTAAGCCAACATCCTGGCTGTCTGTGCCTTCCCACATCGTTTCCCACTTAACCATGACTTTGGGACCTTAGCTGGCGGTCTGGGTTGTTTCCCTCTTCACGACGGACGTTAGCACCCGCCGTGTGTCTCCCGTGATAACATTCTTCGGTATTCGTAGTTTGCATCGGGTTGGTAAGCCGGGATGGCCCCCTAGCCGAAACAGTGCTCTACCCCCGAAGATGAGTTCACGAGGCGCTACCTAAATAGCTTTCGGGGAGAACCAGCTATCTCCCGGTTTGATTGGCCTTTCACCCCCAGCCACAAGTCATCCGCTAATTTTTCAACATTAGTCGGTTCGGTCCTCCAGTTAGTGTTACCCAACCTTCAACCTGCCCATGGCTAGATCACCGGGTTTCGGGTCTATACCCTGCAACTTAACGCCCAGTTAAGACTCGGTTTCCCTTCGGCTCCCCTATACGGTTAACCTTGCTACAGAATATAAGTCGCTGACCCATTATACAAAAGGTACGCAGTCACACCACGAAGGTGCTCCCACTGCTTGTACGTACACGGTTTCAGGTTCTTTTTCACTCCCCTCGCCGGGGTTCTTTTCGCCTTTCCCTCACGGTACTGGTTCACTATCGGTCAGTCAGGAGTATTTAGCCTTGGAGGATGGTCCCCCCATATTCAGACAGGATACCACGTGTCCCGCCCTACTCTTCGAGTTCACAACCTGTGTGCTTTCGTGTACGGGGCTATCACCCTGTATCGCCGGACTTTCCAGACCGTTCCACTAACACACAAGCTGATTCAGACTCTGGGCTGCTCCCCGTTCGCTCGCCGCTACTGGGGGAATCTCGGTTGATTTCTTTTCCTCGGGGTACTTAGATGTTTCAGTTCCCCCGGTTCGCCTCGTTAACCTATGTATTCAGTTAACGATAGTGTGACGAATCACACTGGGTTTCCCCATTCGGACATCGCCGGGTCAAAGGTTCATATCACCTCGCCGGCGCTTTTCGCAGATTAGCACGTCCTTCATCGCCTCTGACTGCCAGGGCATCCACCGTGTACGCTTAGTCGCTTAACCTCACAACCCGAAGATGTTTCTTTCGATTCATCATCGACTTGCGAAAATTTGAGAGACTCGAACACACATAACATGTGTGTCGTTTCAATTTTCAGCTTGATCCAGATTTTTAAAGAGCAAATATCTCAAACGTCACCCGAAGATGAGTTTTGAGATATTAAGGCAGGTGACTTTCACTCACGAACCAGCAAGTGGCGTCCCCTAGGGGATTCGAACCCCTGTTACCGCCGTGAAAGGGCGGTGTCCTGGGCCTCTAGACGAAGGGGACACTGAAGTCTCAATCGCAAGACGCCTTGCTATTTACTTTTCATCAGACAATCTGTGTGAGCACTACAAAGGCAGGTTCTTTAAGGTAAGGAGGTGATCCAACCGCAGGTTCCCCTACGGTTACCTTGTTACGACTTCACCCCAGTCATGAATCACAAAGTGGTAAGCGCCCTCCCGAAGGTTAAGCTACCTACTTCTTTTGCAACCCACTCCCATGGTGTGACGGGCGGTGTGTACAAGGCCCGGGAACGTATTCACCGTAGCATTCTGATCTACGATTACTAGCGATTCCGACTTCATGGAGTCGAGTTGCAGACTCCAATCCGGACTACGACGCACTTTATGAGGTCCGCTTGCTCTCGCGAGGTCGCTTCTCTTTGTATGCGCCATTGTAGCACGTGTGTAGCCCTACTCGTAAGGGCCATGATGACTTGACGTCATCCCCACCTTCCTCCAGTTTATCACTGGCAGTCTCCTTTGAGTTCCCGGCCGGACCGCTGGCAACAAAGGATAAGGGTTGCGCTCGTTGCGGGACTTAACCCAACATTTCACAACACGAGCTGACGACAGCCATGCAGCACCTGTCTCAGAGTTCCCGAAGGCACCAATCCATCTCTGGAAAGTTCTCTGGATGTCAAGAGTAGGTAAGGTTCTTCGCGTTGCATCGAATTAAACCACATGCTCCACCGCTTGTGCGGGCCCCCGTCAATTCATTTGAGTTTTAACCTTGCGGCCGTACTCCCCAGGCGGTCGACTTAACGCGTTAGCTCCGGAAGCCACGCCTCAAGGGCACAACCTCCAAGTCGACATCGTTTACGGCGTGGACTACCAGGGTATCTAATCCTGTTTGCTCCCCACGCTTTCGCACCTGAGCGTCAGTCTTTGTCCAGGGGGCCGCCTTCGCCACCGGTATTCCTCCAGATCTCTACGCATTTCACCGCTACACCTGGAATTCTACCCCCCTCTACAAGACTCTAGCCTGCCAGTTTCGAATGCAGTTCCCAGGTTGAGCCCGGGGATTTCACATCCGACTTGACAGACCGCCTGCGTGCGCTTTACGCCCAGTAATTCCGATTAACGCTTGCACCCTCCGTATTACCGCGGCTGCTGGCACGGAGTTAGCCGGTGCTTCTTCTGCGGGTAACGTCAATTGCTGAGGTTATTAACCTCAACACCTTCCTCCCCGCTGAAAGTACTTTACAACCCGAAGGCCTTCTTCATACACGCGGCATGGCTGCATCAGGCTTGCGCCCATTGTGCAATATTCCCCACTGCTGCCTCCCGTAGGAGTCTGGACCGTGTCTCAGTTCCAGTGTGGCTGGTCATCCTCTCAGACCAGCTAGGGATCGTCGCCTAGGTGAGCCGTTACCCCACCTACTAGCTAATCCCATCTGGGCACATCTGATGGCAAGAGGCCCGAAGGTCCCCCTCTTTGGTCTTGCGACGTTATGCGGTATTAGCTACCGTTTCCAGTAGTTATCCCCCTCCATCAGGCAGTTTCCCAGACATTACTCACCCGTCCGCCGCTCGTCACCCAGGAGCAAGCTCCCTGTGCTACCGCTCGACTTGCATGTGTTAGGCCTGCCGCCAGCGTTCAATCTGAGCCATGATCAAACTCTTCAATTTAAGTTTGATGCTCGTGAATTAAACTTCGTAATGAATTACGTATGTTCACTCAGAGACTTGGTATTCATTTTTCGTCTTGCGACGTTAAGAATCCATGTCACTTTGAGTGCCCACACAGATTGTCTGATAAATTGTTAAAGAGCAGTGCCGCTTCGCTTTTCGCAGCGGCGCGGGGTGTGCATATTACGCTTTCCCGCTTCAGAGTCAAGCGTTTATTTTCGCTTTCTTCTGCTGGCGTTCATCTCTGAACCCCGCTAACCCGGCGGCCTGTAAGCCGTTGTTCCGTGTCAGTGGAGGCGCATTATAGGGAGTTATTCCGACGTGACAAGAGGAAATTTAAAAAAAGTTTCCATCCGCGTTTTTTTTCACCAATAGAGGTGAAATCAAGCTACAAATTGTTCTATTTGATGTATCTGCAACCACAATCACATTCGAGGTGGCATAATTATCAGCATGAATCTTTAAGGAATAAAAGCGATGCCATTAAGCGCACAACAGCTGGCCGCCCAAAAAAACCTATCGTACGTGCTGGCAGAAAAGCTGGCTCAGCGGATTTTAGCGGGTAAATATGCCCCGGGTAGCATCCTGCCGGGTGAAATGGAGCTGGGTGAGCAGTTTGGGGTGAGCCGAACCGCCGTGCGCGAAGCGGTGAAAACCCTGACGGCAAAAGGTATGGTGCTTCCACGTCCTCGTATTGGCACACGCGTGATGCCACAGAGCAACTGGAATTTTCTCGATCAGGAGCTGCTCTCCTGGTGGATGACGGAAGATAACTTTCATCAGGTCGTCGATCACTTTCTGGTGATGCGCAGCAGCCTTGAACCTCAGGCATGTCTGCTTGCCGCCACGCTAGGAACAGCAGAGCAGAAAGCGCAGCTTAACGCGCTGATGGAAGAGATGGTGTTCCTGAAAAAGCACTTCAATCGCGAACGCTGGGTTGAGGTCGATATGGCCTGGCATGAACACATCTATATGATGAGCGCCAATCCGTTCCTCACCTCTTTTGCCTCTTTATTTCATTCGGTGTATCACACCTACTTTACCTCTATTACACAAAATGAAGTGGTAAAACTGGATTTGCATCAGGCGATAGTGGATGCCATTCAGGAAAGCGACGGGCATCGAGCCCTGAGTGCGTGCCAGGCATTGCTGGCCGCGCCAACCCACCAGCAGGTAAATAAATGACAAAGAAAAAAGCGCGCAGCATGGCCGGATTGCCGTGGATTGCAGCCATGGCGTTTTTTATGCAGGCACTGGATGCCACCATCCTCAACACAGCGCTTCCCGCTATTGCGCAAAGCCTTAACCGCTCCCCGCTGGCGATGCAGTCCGCCATCATCAGCTACACCCTGACGGTCGCAATGTTAATTCCGGTCAGCGGTTGGCTGGCCGACCGCTTTGGCACCCGCAAAATTTTCATGCTGGCCGTAACGCTCTTTACGCTCGGTTCGCTGGCCTGTGCGCTCTCCTCATCCTTAACGGAGCTGGTTATCTTCCGCGTATTACAGGGCATTGGCGGCGCGATGATGATGCCCGTGGCGCGCCTTGCCTTGCTGCGAGCCTACCCCAGGAGCGAACTGCTTCCCGTGCTCAACTTCGTCACCATGCCGGGACTGGTCGGCCCGATACTTGGCCCGGTACTCGGTGGCGTGTTTGTCACCTGGGCAAGCTGGCACTGGATCTTCCTGATTAATATTCCGATTGGCGTTGCTGGGCTGCTGTATGCCCGCAAATATATGCCGAACTTCACCACGCCAAGACGCAGCTTCGACATGGGCGGCTTTTTCCTGTTTGGCCTGAGCCTGGTGTTATTCTCCAGCGGGATGGAGCTGTTTGGCGAGAAGATCGTCGCGACGTGGATGGCGCTCTCCGTTATCCTCGGCGGTATTTTGCTATTCCTTCTTTATATACGTCACGCGCGCCGTCATCCGACGCCGTTAATCTCCCTGGGGCTCTTTAACACGCGAACGTTTTCCGTAGGGATTGCAGGTAATATAGCGTCTCGTCTGGGGACGGGCTGCGTACCGTTCCTGATGCCATTGATGTTGCAGGTCGGTTTCGGCTACCCGGCTCTGATTGCCGGCTGCATGATGGCGCCCACGGCAATGGGCTCGATTCTGGCAAAATCTACCGTGACGCAGGTGTTGCGCTGGTTTGGCTATCGTAAGACGCTGGTCGGCGTGACGGTCTTTATCGGTCTGATGATTGCGCAGTTCTCGCTGCAATCCGCCGCGTTACCCGTCTGGATGCTGATCCTGCCGCTGTTTGTGTTGGGCATGGCGATGTCGACGCAGTTCACGTCGATGAACACCATCACCCTCGCCGATCTGACTGACGAGAACGCCAGCAGCGGCAACAGCGTGCTGGCGGTAACGCAGCAGCTGTCGATCAGTTTAGGAGTTGCCGTGAGTGCAGCGGTGCTGAGGTTTTATGAAGGTTTTGACAGCGCAAATACCGTTGAGCAGTTCCACTATACCTTTATCACCATGGGCGCACTTACCGTGGTATCGGCGCTGGTCTTTATGCTGTTAAAACCGAAAGACGGCCGAAACCTGATTAAAGAGCGTCACAAAGAGAAAGCTAAACCGAACCGCGTTCCATCAGAACAGGAGTAAGCTGCAGGCGTTGCTGTTGCAGCGTGGGCTGCGCCATACGGTGGATCAACACATCGATGGCCAGCTCGCCCAGTTCATCTTTTGGCTGATGGATCGTGGTCAGCGGCGGCGTCATGTAGCTGGCCAGTTCGATATCGTCATAGCCAATCACCGCCATATCATCAGGCACGCGTAGCCCCGCCTGATACAACGCCTGGTAGGCACCAAACGCCATCGCGTCGTTACCAATAAACACCGCCTGCGGACGCGGCTTTTGCGCCAGCAGTTTCTGCATCGCCTCGAAACCGCCGTTAAATTCAAAGTCGCCGGTGATCCGGTAGCCATCAGGAATGGCAAGCCCCGCCCGTTCCATGGCAGAGAGATACCCTTCCAGACGCAAACGCGCCGGAGTTTTATCCAGCGGCCCCGTAATACAGGCAATGCGAGTGTGTCCTTTATCAATCAGATGCTGAGTCGCCATATCGCCGCCCAGCAGGGAGTTATCCTGAATCAGATCGCTGGTCCCGTCGAACGGCGCCCAGTCCATCATCACCGTTGGGATAGAAGGATAGCGCTGGATAATCTCTTTCGAGGGCTGGTGCGTTTCGGTACAGAGCAGCAGTAGCCCGTCGACGCGCTTTTGCATCAGCGTTTCCAGGTTACGATTCATGCGCTGTTCGTCACCCTCGGTATTGCACAGCACCAGGCTGTAGCCGCGCTCGAAGCAGCTGCGCTCCACGCCGCGAACCAGTTCTGAATAAAAGGGGTTGGTACTGGCGGTGATCAGCATACCGATGGTGCGCGTCTGGTTGAGCTTAAGGCTGCGCGCCAGCGCAGACGGCGCATAGTTGAGATCTTTTACCGCAGCTTCAACTTTCTCCCGAATCGCCTCGCTGACGAAGCGATCGTTGTTTATAACGTGAGAGACCGTCGAGGTAGAAACGCCCGCCATGCGGGCGACATCTTTCATTGTGGCCAAGCGTTACCCCTGCTGACTTAAGAATTCATCGATCTCTTTACGCCACGGAACGGAAGGCTGGGCGCCCTTGCGCGTCACCGCAATCGCGGCGGCAGCGTGTGCGAAGCGAATAGCATCATCCATTCTCTTGCCTTCCAGCAGCGCGGTCACCAGTGCACCATTGAAGGTATCTCCCGCTGCGATGGTATCAATCGCTTTGACCTTAAAGCCCGGCACGCGACGACCTTCGCCATTGACGCTTGCCCACACCCCACGACTACCCAGGGTGATAATCACGGTGCCGATGCCCTTATCGTGCAGCGCACGCGCGGCTCGCGCGGCATCTTCATCATTTTCAACGCGAATACCCGTCAGCTTTTCGGCTTCGGTTTCGTTCGGCGTAATGATGTCCACCAGCGCCAGCAGCTCGTCTGATAATACACGGGCTGGGGCCGGGTTAAGTACGACAGTGGTATGATTTTCATGCGCAATTTTGGCAGCGACCAGCACGCTTTCGACCGGCGATTCCAGCTGCATCAGCAGGGCTTCGGCTCCGCCGATGATTGCACGTTGCGCTTCAACGCGATCCGTCGTCAGCGCAGCGTTAGCACCAGCATGAATACCGATAACATTCTCACCTTCCGCATTGACGAAAATCAGCGCCACGCCGGTAGATTCCCCTGCAACAACGCTAACCGGTGCGATATCAATATTGTCGCTCGCTAGCTGCTTGCGTACGCGCTCACCGGTATCGTCATCACCCGTGCAGGCGATAAATGCAATGTTTGCCCCGCTGCGACCGGCGGCGACGGCCTGGTTTGCACCTTTACCGCCGAAGGCCACCTGATACTGGTTACCCGTGACGGTTTCGCCCGGTGTAGGGAATGATTCAAGGTTAAGAATGTGATCGGCATTGATACTGCCAAGGACGACGAGGTTGCCTGCGGTTTTCATTGTTGGGTTGTCCATCTGAGAGCGCCACCGGTATTACCCGGTGGCGTATGCCACACTTTTCTTTATTGGTGTCCCTCAGGCAGCCAGCGACTGCCTGATTCGCCTTTTACTGCTTGATGACCAGCTTCAGGTCAACCGGGTATTTGGCCTGAACTTTTTCGCCCTTCAGCACTTTGTCGGCAGTTTCAACGCCAGTGGCGCCAATCTGCTCAGGCAGCTGAGCGATGGTCGCAGCCAGTTTGCCATCGTTTACTGCTTTTTCACCATCCGGCGTGCCGTCAAATCCGACAACCATCACATCAGATTTACCTGCGGTCTGAAGAGCACGCAGCGCGCCGAGCGCCATTTCGTCGTTCTGTGCGAACACGGCCTGCACGTCAGGGTGCGCGGTCAGCAGGTTCTGCATAACGTTCAGACCTTTAGTACGGTCGAAGTCTGCCGGCTGGCTGGCCAGCACGTTGAATTTGTGTGCAGCTACAGCCTGCTGGAAGCCTTCACCACGCTCGCGGGCTGCGGAAGTCCCGGCAATCCCCTGCAGTTCAATAACTTTCGCGCCTTCACCGGCTTTCTTCGCGATGTAATCACCCGCGATTTTGCCGCCCAGCACGTTATCAGAGGCAATGTGACTGACCACTTCACCTTTAGACGCCTGACGGTCCAGGGTGATTACCGGGATCTTCGCCTGGTTTGCCATCTTCACGGCGTTGCCTACGGCATCGGAATCGGTTGGGTTGATCAGCAGAATTTTGGTGCCACGAACGGTTAAGTCCTGAACGTTAGCCAACTCTTTCGCCGGGTTGTTCTGTGAATCCAGAACGACCAGGTTGTAGCCCAGCTTGTCCGCTTCTTTCTGCGCACCGTCCTTCAGGGAGACGAAGAACGGGTTGTTCAGGGTAGAGACAACCAGCGCGATGGTATCTTTCGCCATCGCGTTAGCACTTACGGTTGCGCTCAGCGCGACAGCAGAAACCAGGGTAGCCAGTTTTTTCATGTTCATATCTAAGATGTCCTGTAGTGTCGTCAGTTACTGTTTTTTGTTGTCTACCAGTACCGCCAGCAAAATCACCACTGCCTTAACGATCATCTGGTAATAGGAGGAAACACCTAACAAATTCAAACCATTATTCAGGAAACCAAGAATCAGTGCGCCGATCAATGTCCCAACAATGCGACCTTTACCGCCCGCAAGACTCGTACCGCCCAGAACCACTGCCGCGATAGCATCCAGCTCATATCCCGTACCCGCCGTCGGCTGCGCGGAGGAGAGGCGCGCCACTTCGATGATACCTGCCAGTGACGCCAGCAGACCGCACAGGGAGTAAACGAAAATTTTGACTTTATTAACGCTGATACCGGACAGGCGCGTTGCCGCTTCGTTACCGCCCAGCGCGTAGATATAACGCCCCAGACGGGTGTGGTGCAGCATGTACCACGCCGCCAGGAAGACGATAGCCATGATCCAGACCGGGGTCGGAACACCCAGAGGACGACCAATACCGAACCAGCCAAACAGATCCGCGTTATCGGTAAAGCCGGTATTGACCGGGCTGCCGTTGGTGTAAACCATGGTCACACCGCGCAGCAGCAGCATCATCACCAGCGTGGCGATGAACGCCTGAACGCGGCCTTTTGCCACAATCACGCCGGTTACGGCACCAATCGCCGCGCCTGCCGCCAGGGCAGCGGCCACGGCCACCAGCGCGTTGACTTCAATGCCGACAATCGAAGCGGCGATAGCACCGGTCAGCGCCAGCAGGGAACCGACGGACAGATCGATACCCGAGGTTAAAATCACCAGGGTCATGCCGACCGCCATAATGGCGTTCACCGACGTCTGCTGCAGAATATTGAACAGGTTATTAACGGTGAAAAAGTTCGGGCTCATGGTGGACACAATCGCGATCAGCACCAGCAGGGCAATCAGCGATTTTTGTTCCATCAGCCATGCTTTTGTGAAATAGCGGCGACCAGAAACAGCCTGGGTAGTCATCTTCTTACTCCTGATTCACGCGATTAAGCTTGCCCACAGCGGCAGCCATCAGAACTTCCTGGGTGGCCTGCTCGCGAGTGAATTCACCGCCGAGATGCCCTTCATGCATGACGATAATGCGATCGCTCATGCCTAATACTTCTGGCATCTCGGAAGAGACCAGAATGATGCTCAGGCCGTCGGCCTTGAACTGGTTAATCAGCTGATAGATCTCTTTCTTCGCGCCCACGTCCACGCCGCGGGTTGGCTCGTCGAGGATCAGCACTTTCGGGCGCGTCATCAGCCCGCGCGCAATGGCTACTTTCTGCTGATTACCACCGGACAACAGGCCAATCGCCTGCTCCATCGACGGGGTTTTGACGTTAAAGAGGCGAATAAAATCGCTGACCGCCTGCTGCTCATCTTTATGCTTCAGGCTGCCACCGCTACGGCTGAAATAGCGCAGCGCGGTCAGGGACATGTTCTCTTTTACCGACATCCCCAGCACCAGGCCGTCGCGTTTGCGGTCTTCAGAGATATAGACGATGCCGTTCGCCAGACCATCCTGCGGAGAGCGGGTGACCACTTCATGACCGTCGAGGGTGACATAACCGCTGGTGCGCGGCAGTGCGCCGTACAACACTTTCATCAGCTCGGTACGGCCCGCACCCATCAGGCCCGCCACGCCCAGGATCTCGCCCTGGCGTAGGGTAAAGGTCACGTCGTTCACACCCGGACCACAGAGGTTGTCCACCTTCAGGCGGATCTCACCCGGCGCTTTCTCCAGATGCGGATACTGATCTTCGAGCTTACGTCCCACCATCATTTCGATGAGCGTATCTTCGGTCAGCGTGGCCACTTCGCGCTCGGCAATAAACTGCCCGTCGCGGAAGACGGTGACGTCATCGCAGATTTCGAAGATCTCTTTCATTCGGTGAGAGATATAGACAATCCCGCGCCCCTGCGACTTCAGCTCGCGGATCACACGGAACAGGGATTCGGTTTCGGTATCGGTCAGGGCGTCGGTCGGTTCATCCATAATGATGACCTTCGACTCAAAGCTCAGCACCTTCGCAATTTCCACCATCTGCTGATCGCCAATGGAGAGATCGCCTACCAGACGGTCGCTCTTAAAGCGCAGGTTCAGCTTCGCCAGCAGCTTGTCCGCTTCGGCATACATGGTTTTCCAGTCGATTTTGCCGAACCGGTTAACAAACTCGCGGCCGAGGAAGATGTTTTCCGCAATGGTGAGCTGCGGGATGAGGTTCAGCTCCTGGTGAATAATACCGATGCCCGCTTCCTGAGAGGATTTTGGGCCATTGAAGGTGGTCTCTTTACCCAGCCAGACGAGTGAACCGGCATCGCGTTGATAGATACCGGTCAGCACTTTCATCATGGTGGATTTGCCGGCACCGTTTTCGCCCACCAGCGCCATCACGCGCCCGGCGTAAACGTTCAGTGCCGCACCGGAGAGGGCTTTTACGCCCGGGAACGACTTATCGATCCCTTTAAGCTGCAGTAATGCGTCCATGGTGGCCTCAGAAGGTGACGCCAGCACAGAGAATGATATTCGCATACGGGGAACACTCCCCGCTGCGAATCACCGCCTGACTGTCTGCGGTTTGTTGTTTGAACTGCTCGTGCGTTGTGTAACGAATTTCTATGGTGTTTCCCTGGTGTTGTTGCAGTTGCTCAATGTGGCTGAGCAACGTTTCGTGGAGTTGCGGATTATGTTGTTTGATTTCCGCCGCGAGAATGGCCGCCTCAACCTGCATCTCCGCGGTCACGACTTCCAGTACCTGCATAAACGAAGGAACACCCTGCGTTAACGCCATATCAATACGGGTTGTGCTGCGCGGAACCGGTAAGCCTGCATCGCAAACCACCAGCGTATCGGTATGCCCAAGACGGGAAATAACCGATGAGATTTCTGAGTTGAGTACAGTGCCTTTCTTCATTTTCTTGCTCCACTAGCGAAACGTTTCGCTAAAAGTAGTGTAGCGCCAGAAATGTTCAGAAAACCATCATGACGTAACAGATTTGTGATCGACGTCGAAACGTTTCGCTAAGTGAAATGGAGTGGAGGTAAATGCAAAACGGTAACCCCAAGGTTACCGTTTTTTATGTTTGCGCCCTCTCCCTGTGGGAGAGGGTCGGGGTGAGGGCATCAGGCCGCACAAAGACTTAGATCTCGACCTGCGTTCCCAGCTCAATCACGCGGTTAGGCGGGATCTCAAACTGGTCTGGCGCACGCAGGGCGTTACGCTGCAGGATGAGGTAAAGCTTGCCGCGCAGGCGCAGATACCACGGGCGCTTGCCGATGATCAGCGACTCGTGCGACATAAAGAACGACGTCTCCATCATCCGGCAGCTCAGCCCTTCCAGGCCGCAGCGGTGGAACACCTCTTCCACGTTTGGCGTTTCACGCCAGCCGTAGCTTGCCACCACGCGCCAGAAGGTCGGCGACAGCTGCTCAATCTGCACGCGACGGACGTTATGAACATACGGCGCATCTTCGGTGCGCAGCGTCAGCAGGATCACGCGCTCGTGCAGGACTTTATTGTGCTTGAGGTTATGCATCAGCGCGAACGGAATGACATTCAGCGCGCGCGACATATATACCGCGGTCCCCGGCACGCGAACCGGCGGGGATTTCTCCAGAGAAGCGATCATCGCCTCCAGAGAGTTCCCGTGCTCATGCATGCGGCGCAGCAGGCGGAAACGCTCGCTTTTCCAGGTGGTCATGACAATGAACATCACCAGACCCAGCGTCAGCGGCAGCCAGCCACCGGAGACAATTTTGTCGAGGTTCGCAGAGAACAGCGGCACGTCGATGCACAGGAAGCCCACCAGAATCATCGCCACGAGGAATTTATTCCAGTGCCAGTTTCGGTACGCCACCGTGGTGGAGAGAAGCGATGTCAGCACCATCGTACCGGTTACGGCAATACCGTACGCCGCCGCCAGGTTACTGGAGTGCTCGAAGCTGACGATAACAATGACAACAGCAAAATAGAGCAGCCAGTTAATGAACGGGATGTAAATCTGACCCGACTCCATCTCTGAGGTATGGATGATGCGCATCGGTGAGAGATAGCCCAGACGCACGGCCTGGCGCGTCAGAGAAAACACGCCGGAAATCACCGCCTGGGAGGCAATGACGGTCGCCAGCGTCGCCAGAATCAGCATCGGCACCAGCGCCCAGTCAGGCGCCAGCAGGAAGAACGGGTTCTTGATCGCTTCCGGGTTTTTAAGCAACAGCGCACCCTGACCGAAGTAGTTCAGCACCAGCGACGGGAGCACCACAATAAACCATGCCACGCGGATAGGCAGTTTCCCGAAGTGGCCCATGTCAGCATACAGCGCTTCCACACCGGTGATGGAGAGCACGACGGCCCCCAGCGCCACGAAGGAAACCACTTTGTATTCGAGGAAGAAATGCACGGCCCAGTAAGGGTTCAGCGCATGCAGCACTTCCGGGTTCGCGATAATGCTGCGCAAGCCAAGCGCCGCCAGGATCAGGAACCAGGCCAGCATAATCGGTGCAAACAGTTTGCCCACCAGCCCAGTACCGTGCTTCTGGATCATGAACAGCAGCGTCAGGACAATAATGGCCAGCGGAACCACCCACGTATCGAGCTGTGGCGCGATAATCTCCAGCCCCTCTATCGCCGACAGCACCGAGATAGCCGGCGTTATCACCACTTCCCCGTAGAAGAAACTGCCGCCAATCAGGCCGATAATGACCAGCACTGAGGTCATTCTGGCCGAGGTATTGCGCCCGGCAAGGGACATCAGGGTCAGGATCCCACCTTCACCTGCGTTATCAGCACGCATAACGAAGGAGAGATATTTAACGGAAACCACCAGGATCAGCAGCCAGAAAATGAGGGACAGGAAGCCAAACACGGCATCGCGTTCAACACCAAAGCCAAACTGGCCGGACAGACATTCACGAAGCGTATAAAGCGGGCTGGTGCCGATATCACCGTAGACAACCCCGATCGCCGCAAGCGTTATTGCGGGTAATGATTGCTTATTATCAGTGCTCATAGACTAGTCTTTTCGTTTAAATAACAAATGTGTTCCCGGTCCCTTGGCCCACAAAAAGCGCACAGTATGCACGATTCATTGCAAAATCGTACCCCTAAATGCAACCGCATTAATGTAGCGCAAAGAAAATTGCGCCGCACTTCAGTCTATTACCAGCCCTGACTGAAACGTCTATACTCGCTTCAATTGGCCGCCACGACGGCGAAAGGATGCAAAACTATTATGGCTCACTCACATTTATTAGCAGAAAGAATTTCCCGCCTCAGCAGCGCGCTGGAGAAAGGCCTTTTCGAGCGTAGCCACGCCATTCGCCTCTGTTTACTGGCGGCGCTGAGCGGTGAAAGCGTGTTTTTACTGGGACCACCGGGCATTGCCAAAAGCCTGATCGCCCGCCGGCTAAAATTTGCTTTTCAGAACGCCCGCGCCTTCGAATATCTCATGACCCGGTTTTCCACCCCAGAAGAAGTTTTTGGCCCGCTTTCTATTCAGGCATTGAAAGATGAGGGGCGCTATCAGCGTCTGACAGAAGGGTATCTTCCGGAGGCTGAGATTGTTTTTCTTGATGAGATCTGGAAAGCGGGACCGGCTATTCTGAACACCTTGCTCACGGCGATAAATGAACGTCGGTTCCGTAACGGCGCCAGTGAAGAGAAAATCCCGATGCGCCTGCTGGTGGCCGCCTCTAACGAACTGCCTGAAGCCGACAGCAGTCTGGAAGCGCTGTATGACCGTATGCTGATCCGCCTGTGGCTGGACAAAGTGCAGGATAAATCCAATTTCCGCTCCCTGCTGATAAGCCAGCAGGATGAGAACGAAAATCCGGTGCCTGCTTCGCTACAGGTCACCGATGAGGAGTATCACCAGTGGCAGCAGGATATCAGCAAAATTAAACTGCCTGACGCCGTATTCGAGCTGATCTATCTGCTGCGCCAGCAGCTCGATCTCCTCCCTTCTGCGCCCTATGTTTCCGATCGCCGCTGGAAAAAAGCGATCCGTCTGCTGCAGGCCAGCGCCTTGTTCAGCGGGCGTGACGCCGTTGCGCCAATCGACCTGATCCTGCTCAAAGACTGCCTCTGGCATGATGCAGAAGGCATGAACCTGATGCAGCAGCAGCTTGACGTTTTGATGACCGGGCACGCCTGGGGACAGCAGGCGATGCTCAACCAGCTGGGGGCGATTGCCCAGCGGCGCATCCAGCTTCAACAGCAGCAAAGTGATAAAACCGCGCTGAAAGTGAATCGCCTCGGGGGCATGTTCGCCCGCAAACCGCACTACGAGCTTCCTGCCGATCTGACCGGCACAACGCTCACGCTGCTGCTCCAGCAGCCGCTCAAACTGCATGATATGCAGGTGGTACACATTACGATTGAGCGCGAGGCGCTGGCGCAGTGGCTGGATAAGGGCGGTGAGATCCGCGGCAAGCTCAACGGCATTGGTTTCGCGCAGCCGCTGACGATGGAAGTGGACAGCAGCCAGCATCTGGTGATCCGCGACGTCAGCCTGCAGGGATCGCGTCTGGCGCTGCCGGGAACCGCTTCTGACAGCGTCCCCGAAGAGATTAAGCAGCAGCTGGAAGCGCTGGATACGGAATGGCACCAGCAGCACACCCGCTTCAGCGATCAGCAAAAATGCCTCTTTATTCATAGCGACTGGTTAGGTCGTATCGAAGCCAGCCTGCAGGACGTCAGCGCGCAGATCAAACAGGCGCGTCAATGCTAACGCTGGATACGCTTAACGTCATGCTGGCCGTCAGCGAGGAGGGGTTGATCGAAGAAGTGGTCATTACCCTTCTGGCATCGCCGCAGCTGGCGGCGTTTTTTGAAAAATTCCCGAAGCTCAAAAAAGCGATGACCGACGATCTCCCACGCTGGCGCGATAACCTTCACCAGCGGTTTAAGGAGACGGAAGTCCCGCCTGAATTGACGGAGGAGGTCGCCAGCTATCAGCAGTGCCAACGGCTGTCGACACCGCAGTTTATCGTCCATCTACCGCAAACCCTTACGCTGCTTGATAAAGTCCACTCTCCGTTTGCCGGCCAGGCGCGGGCGCTGGTGACGGATAACGCCACCTTTACTCCGGCGCTGCATACCCTGTTTTTACAGCGCTGGCGGCTGAGCCTGGTCGTTCAGGCCACAACCCTTAACCAGCAGCTGCTGGATGAAGAGCGTGAACAGCTGCTTAGCGAAGTTCAGGAGCGTATGACGCTGAGCGGCCAGCTTGAAGAGGTGCTGGTAGAAAATGAAAACGCCGCCGGACGTCTGTGGGACATGAGCGCCGGGCAGTTGAAGCGCGGTGACTACCAGCTGATCGTCAAGTACGGCGACTTTCTAACGCAGCAGCCGGAGCTGATGAAGCTTGCAGAACAGCTGGGCCGCTCAAGGGAGGCAAAGTCGGTCCCAAAGAAAGATGCCCCGATGGAAACCTTCCGCACCCTGGTGCGCGAACCGGCCACTGTACCGGAACAGGTGGATGGATTGCAGCAAAGCGACGACATCTTACGTCTGCTGCCGACCGAGCTGAGCACGCTGGGGATGACCGAGCTGGAGTATGAGTTCTATCGTCGGCTGGTGGAAAAACAGCTTCTCACCTACCGACTGCACGGCGAAGCCTGGCGCGAGAAAGTCAGCCAACGGCCGGTGGTCCATCAGGACTTTGATGAGCAGCCGCGCGGGCCATTCATTGTTTGCGTGGATACGTCCGGATCGATGGGCGGGTTTAACGAGCAGTGTGCAAAGGCATTCTGTCTGGCGCTGATGCGCGTGGCGCTCGCCGATCGTCGTCGCTGCTTCATCATGTTGTTCTCCAGCGAGGTTGTGGGCTATGAGCTGACGAACCAGCAGGGTATCGAGCAGGCAATCCGCTTCCTGAGCCAGCGTTTTCGCGGCGGCACGGATCTGGCCAGCTGCTTTCGTAGCATTGTGGAGCGTATGCAGGGCGGCGACTGGTACGACGCTGACGCAGTGGTGATTTCCGATTTTATTGCCCAGCGACTGCCGGATGACGTGGTGAATAAGGTGAAGGAATTACAGCGAGTGCATCAGCACCGTTTTCACGCGGTGGCGATGTCCGCCCATGGAAAACCCGGCATCATGCGCATCTTCGATCATATCTGGCGCTTCGATACCGGGCTGCGTAGCCGCCTGCTCAGACGCTGGCGGCGTTAATTACAGAAGAGAGCCAACGCTTTCACGTACCTGCTGCGGCCAGACGCCACACTGGACCTGACCGATATGGGGTAATTGCAGCAGCAGCATGGTCAGACGGGACTGGCCGATACCGCCGCCGATCGTCTGAGGCATTTCACCGCGCAGCAGCGCCTGGTGCCACTCGAGTTTGAGACGATCTTCATCACCGGTGACCGCCAGCTGGCGCTTAAGCGCGTCAGCATCCACGCGGATCCCCATAGAAGAAAGCTCGAATGCGTCTTCCAGTACCGGGTTCCACACCAGAATATCGCCGTTCAGCCCGGCAAATTCGCCCTCACCCACAGTGCTCCAGTCATCATAATCCGGCGCGCGAACGTCGTGGCGTTTGCCATCAGACAGTTTTCCGCCGATCCCAATCAGAAATACCGCGCCCAGCTCTTTGGCGATCGCACGCTCACGGCCTTTAGCGTCCAGATCCGGGTAGCGGCTCAGCAATTCCTGGCTGTGTACAAAGTGGATCGTATCCGGCAGGAACGGTGCCAGACCAAACTCTTTGCTTACGGCTGCTTCGGTCGCTTTGATCCCGGCGTAGATCGCCTCAACGGTAGATTTCAGCGTGCCAACGTGACGCTCGCCGTCACCCATTACGCGCTCCCAGTCCCACTGGTCAACATAGACAGAGTGAATTGGGGTGAGACGGTCTTCATCGGGGCGAAGGGCTTTCATGTGCGTGTAGAGCCCTTCGCCCGCGCTGAAGTCGTGTTGTCCCAGGGTTTGACGCTTCCACTTCGCCAGGGAATGAACCACTTCGAACTGAGCGTCTGGCAGTGTTTTCACTTTCACCTGTACCGCTTTTTCGCATCCAGACAGGTTATCCTGGG
Source organism: Enterobacter cloacae complex sp. CARB60 (assembly GCF_036487345.1). Taxonomy (NCBI): domain Bacteria; kingdom Pseudomonadati; phylum Pseudomonadota; class Gammaproteobacteria; order Enterobacterales; family Enterobacteriaceae; genus Enterobacter; species Enterobacter cloacae complex sp. CARB60. Next base: position 4,720,665 of record NZ_JAZKLC010000002.1, on the reverse strand, counting down.
TCCCGTCGCCCACGCGGCTCAGAATCGGCGCCTGGACTTCAATTAGCCCAAGTTTATCTTCCAGCTGGCGTGAAAAATGGGATTTAACGAAACTGATCTGGCGTTGTTTAGCGATGTAAGCGGTTTTCATTATTTATACTCCTGCGTCCTGTTGATATTGATTAAGCAACAGAAATGGCATCACATTCAATAACTCATCAACAAAAAGCCAGCTTCACTTTTAATTCGATAAAATTAAACGCTAGAATAGAGTGATTCATTAATCCTCATAAGAAAAAGCTATGGAAAATTATCAGATCGACAATCTCGACCGCGGCATCCTGGAGGCGTTAATGGCCAATGCCCGTACCGCCTACGCCGAGCTGGCGAAACAGTTTGGCGTCAGCCCGGGAACCATTCACGTTCGCGTAGAGAAGATGAAGCAGGCGGGGATCATTACCGGCGCACGCATAGACGTCAGCCCTAAACATCTGGGTTACGACGTCTGCTGCTTCATCGGCATCATTCTTAAAAGCGCCAAAGACTACCCTTCCGCCCTGGCGAAGCTGAACGCGCTGGATGAGGTCACCGAGGCGTATTACACCACCGGGCACTACAGCATCTTTATTAAGGTCATGTGTCGATCCATCGACGCCCTCCAGCAGGTACTTATCAACAAGATCCAAACAATCGATGAAATTCAGTCCACCGAGACTCTGATCTCCCTGCAAAACCCGATCATGCGTACCATCCGCCCATGATCGGGCAAATTCATTCCCACATTTTCCACAGGTAGATCCCAGCTCGTTCACAGCGTACAATGGCCGTCTCTTTATCTGGGCGAGCGATCAATGGCGGACATTACCCTTATCAGCGGCAGCACCCTTGGTGGTGCGGAATACGTAGCGGAACACCTGGCTGAAAAGCTGGAAGATGCGGGCTTTTCCACGGAAACCCTGCACGGCCCGTTGCTTGAAGATCTCCCGGCTGACGGGGTCTGGCTGCTGATCACCTCCACGCACGGCGCGGGCGATCTGCCGGATAACCTGCAACCTTTATATGACGAACTGCTGGAACAGCAGCCCGACCTGTCAAACGTCCGTTTTGGCGCGGTGGGGATCGGCAGTCGTGAATATGACACCTTTTGCGGGGCAATAGAGAAAGTTGAAGCCGCTGTCACCTCCTGCGGAGCAAAACAGCTGGGTGAAACACTCAAGATCAACATCCTCGATCATGACATTCCGGAGGATCCAGCCGAGATCTGGCTCGCGGAATGGAAAAATTTACTCAAAAACGATTAAAGATCGCGCGAACAGATGTGGATAACTCTGGTTAAAAGCTCGTATTAACCCGTAGTTATCCAAAGAATAACTGTAGTGTGGTTTTTGACCTGTGTATAAAGTCGCGATCTGATCCCAGCTTATACTGTCCAGGATCACCGATCATTCACAGCAAACGATCCTTTCTAACCGCATGATCTTCTTTATGAGATCGGACTTATCCACACATGTTGGCGATCCTAATAAGAGATCACAATAGAACAGATCTCTAAATAAAAAGATCTTCTTTTTAATAGCCCAGGATCCCAATGCTTTCTCGAAAGACTAAAGTTGAGTAGAATCCACGGCCCGGGCTTCAATCCATTTTCATACCGCTTTACGCGAGGCAGACCACCATGTTTTATCAGGATCCTTTTGACGTCATCATCATTGGCGGGGGTCATGCAGGCACTGAGGCCGCAATGGCCGCAGCGCGTATGGGTCAGCAGACCCTGCTTTTGACACACAATATCGACACGCTGGGACAAATGTCCTGTAATCCGGCGATTGGCGGCATTGGGAAAGGACACCTGGTAAAAGAAGTGGATGCACTTGGCGGCCTGATGGCGAAAGCGATCGATCATGCAGGCATCCAGTTTAGGATACTAAACGCGAGCAAAGGACCTGCTGTTCGGGCGACTCGTGCCCAGGCAGACCGCGTGCTCTACCGTCAGGCTGTGCGCACCGCGCTGGAGAACCAGCCGAACCTGATGATCTTCCAACAGGCAGTTGAAGATCTTATCGTTGAGAACGATCGCGTCGTAGGTGCCGTGACCCAGATGGGCCTCAAATTCCGCGCGAAAGCCGTGGTGCTGACCGTGGGTACATTCCTGGACGGTAAAATTCATATCGGTCTGGATAACTACAGCGGTGGCCGTGCTGGCGATCCGCCGTCTATTCCACTGTCTCGTCGTCTGCGTGAACTGCCGCTGCGCGTCAGCCGCCTGAAAACCGGTACGCCGCCGCGTATTGATGCGCGCACCATTGATTTCAGCGTGCTGGCGCAACAGCACGGCGATAACCCAATGCCGGTCTTCTCGTTCATGGGCAATGCGGCGCAACATCCGCAGCAGGTACCGTGCTACATCACGCACACCAACGAGAAAACGCATGACGTGATCCGCAACAACCTCGATCGCAGCCCCATGTATGCAGGCGTGATCGAAGGGATCGGCCCACGCTACTGTCCGTCGATCGAAGACAAAGTGATGCGCTTTGCCGATCGTAACCAGCACCAGATCTTCCTGGAGCCGGAAGGACTGACTTCAAACGAAATTTACCCGAACGGCATCTCCACCAGCCTGCCGTTCGACGTGCAGATGCAAATTGTTCGCTCAATGCAGGGGATGGAGAATGCGAAAATCGTTCGCCCCGGCTACGCTATTGAGTACGATTTCTTCGATCCGCGTGACCTGAAGCCAACCCTGGAAAGCAAATTCATCCACGGTCTGTTCTTCGCGGGGCAGATTAACGGCACCACCGGTTACGAAGAAGCGGCTGCGCAGGGTCTGCTTGCCGGTCTGAACGCCGCGCGCTTCTCTGCTGAGAAAGAGGGCTGGGCGCCAGGCCGTTCTCAGGCGTATCTGGGCGTGCTGGTTGACGATCTCTGCACGCTGGGTACCAAAGAACCGTACCGTATGTTTACCTCTCGCGCGGAATATCGCCTGATGCTGCGTGAAGATAACGCCGACCTGCGTCTGACCGAAATGGGCCGCGAGCTGGGTCTGGTGGATGACGAACGCTGGGCGCGCTTTAACGAGAAGCTGGAGCGCATTGAACAGGAACGTCAGCGCCTGAAAACCACCTGGGTGAATCCGCAGGCGGAAACCGCTGCCGAAGTAAACGCTCACTTAACAGCGCCGCTGTCGCGTGAAGCCAGCGGGGAAGATCTGCTGCGCCGTCCTGAAGTCACCTACGAGAACCTGGTCAAACTGACCGCGTTCGCGCCGGGACTGGAAGATGCTGAAGCGGCAGAGCAGGTTGAGATCCAGGTGAAGTACGAAGGTTACATCGCGCGTCAGCAGGATGAGATCGAAAAACAGCAGCGTAACGAAAACACGCTGCTGCCGGAAATGCTGGACTACCGCCAGGTGACGGGTCTTTCCAACGAAGTGATCGCCAAGCTGAACGATCACAAACCGGTGTCGATCGGCCAGGCCTCACGTATCTCCGGCGTCACGCCAGCAGCGATTTCCATTCTGCTGGTGTGGTTGAAAAAACAGGGTATGCTGCGCCGCAGCGCGTAATGCCCAGAACATTGCCCGGTGGCGCTGCGCTTACCGGGCCTACTGAACCCGTAGGGCGGGTAAGCGAAGCGCCACCCGCCACCTAAGTTTTCCAACAGGTATTCACCGTGCTCAACAAACTCTCTCGTCTGCTGGATCAGGCAGGTATTTCGCTCACCGATCACCAGAAAAATCAGCTGGTGGCCTATGTCGATATGCTGAACAAATGGAACAAAGCGTACAACCTGACCTCAGTACGTGACCCCAACGAGATGCTGGTACGCCATATTCTCGATAGCATTGTGGTTGCCCCCTGGCTGAAAGGTGCGCGTTTCATCGACGTGGGAACGGGGCCTGGTTTACCGGGCGTTCCGCTGTCGATTGTTCGCCCGGAAAGCCATTTCACGCTGCTGGACAGCCTTGGCAAGCGCGTGCGCTTTTTACGTCAGGTTCAGCATGAGCTGAAGCTTGAGAACATCACGCCCGTGCAGAGCAGGGTAGAAGAATTCCCGGCAGAGCCGCCGTTTGATGGGGTTATCAGCCGCGCTTTTGCGTCGCTCAACGATATGGTGAGCTGGTGCAAGCACTTACCCGCAGAGAACGGCCGCTTCTATGCGCTGAAAGGGCAGTTGCCAGGCGATGAGATTGAACAGCTTCCGGATGGATTTGCTGTTGAATCCATCGAGAAATTAAACATTCCTCAGCTCGATGGGGAACGTCATCTGGTGATAATTAAGCCAAACAATTTTTAAAAAATTAATAAAAAATGTGGAATTTGTGCTGTTCCTGGCATGTTAAAAAACAGCACAACTACCGGGGATTTACCGGTGAGCGTTTAACCTCTTTTTCACTAAGGTTTTTCTTCCGGTTAACGTAGCGTCTATTATTCACCGTGAAGATAGTCATCTGTGAAAATATAAGTCTGCTAAAAGTGGAAGGCAGTCACCAGAACGCAATGTTAATTATTTATTAAGAATGTCAATAAAAGGTTTTTATTGTGTACTGGGCTGTTTTGAAAATAGTTACGACGTTTTGCGTTTAATTTCATAAAGATAAATTTACGCGATTTGCGCCTTTGATAAATACAACCTTATCGCAAATGTGTGTTTTGTGATCTCGTGCACGCTTTATCGTCAACGTTTTCGCGCTGTTTGCAGTTTTGGTCGAAGGTTGACGCTTTCAGCGAAAGTTAAAAAATAGCGGTGGGGGAAAATATTTAAACATTTATTCACCTTTTCGCTACTTAATGTTTGAAATCACGGGTGCGCACCGTATAATTTGACCGCTTTTTGATGCTTGACTCTGAGCCTTAAAGGACGTTTTATACGACACGCGGCATACCTCGAAGGGAGCAGGAGTAAAAACGTGATGTCTGTGTCGCTCTTGAGTAGAAACGTTGCTCGTAAGCTTCTGTTCATTCAGTTTCTGGCTGTGATAGCAAGTGGACTGCTGTTTAGCCTCAAAGACCCCTTCTGGGGCATCTCCGCCGTGTGCGGGGGTTTGGCGGTTGTGCTGCCAAACGTGTTGTTTATGATTTTTGCCTGGCGTCATCAGGCGCATACACCCGCCAAAGGCCGCGTGGCCTGGTCCTTCGCCCTCGGCGAAGTGTGTAAGGTGTTGCTGACCTTTGCTCTACTGGTGATGGCGCTGGCGGTTTTGAAAGTGGTCTTCATGCCGCTGATAGCAACGTGGGTTTTGGTGCTGGTGGTACAAGTTCTGGCTCCAGCTGTAATCAATAACAAAGGGTAAAAGGCATCATGGCTTCAGAAAATATGACGCCGCAGGATTACATAGGTCACCATCTGAATAACCTTCAGCTGGACCTGCGTACATTCTCGCTGGTGGATCCACATAACCCCCCGGCCACCTTCTGGACGATCAACATCGACTCCATGTTCTTCTCGGTGGTTTTGGGTCTTCTGTTCCTGGCCATGTTCCGCGGTGTTGCTAAACGAGCGACCAGCGGTGTACCAGGGAAATTCCAGACTTTCATCGAAATGATCATCGGCTTCGTCCATGGCAGCGTCAAAGACATGTACCATGGCAAGAGCAAGCTGATTGCTCCGCTGGCCCTGACCGTGTTCGTTTGGGTCTTCCTGATGAACCTGATGGACCTGCTGCCAATCGATCTGCTGCCGTTTATCGGCGAGCACATCTTCGGCCTGCCTGCGCTGCGTGTTGTACCGTCTGCGGACGTGAACATCACCCTGTCGATGGCGCTGGGCGTGTTTATCCTGATTCTTTTCTACAGCATCAAAATGAAAGGCGTAAGCGGCTTTGTGAAAGAGCTTACCTTGCAGCCGTTCAACCACTGGGCGTTTATTCCGGTCAACCTGATCCTGGAAGGCGTTAGCCTGCTGTCCAAACCTGTTTCACTGGGTCTGCGACTGTTCGGCAACATGTATGCGGGTGAGCTGATTTTCATTCTGATCGCGGGTCTTCTGCCGTGGTGGTCACAGTGGATTCTTAATGTGCCTTGGGCCATTTTCCACATCCTGATCATTACGCTGCAAGCCTTTATCTTCATGGTTCTGACGATCGTCTATCTGTCGATGGCGTCTGAAGAGCACTGATTTTTTACCAACACTACTACGTTTTAATTGAAACAAACTGGAGACTGTCATGGAAAACCTGAATATGGATCTGCTGTACATGGCTGCCGCTGTGATGATGGGTCTGGCGGCTATCGGTGCTGCGATCGGTATCGGCATCCTCGGGGGCAAATTCCTGGAAGGCGCAGCGCGTCAACCTGATCTGATTCCTCTGCTGCGTACTCAGTTCTTTATCGTTATGGGTCTGGTGGATGCTATCCCAATGATCGCTGTAGGTCTGGGTCTGTACGTGATGTTTGCTGTCGCGTAGTAGTAGTTTTAAAACCCTAAGCCACAGAAATTAAAGAGGTATTGTGCTGTGAACATGAACGCAACAATCCTCGGCCAGGCCATCGCGTTTATTCTCTTTGTCTGGTTCTGCATGAAGTATGTATGGCCGCCTTTAATGGCTGCCATCGAAAAACGTCAGAAAGAAATTGCTGACGGTCTGGCTTCTGCAGAACGCGCTAAGAAAGATTTGGACCTTGCACAGGCCAACGCGACAGACCAGCTGAAAAAAGCGAAAGCGGAAGCTCAGGTAATCATCGAACAGGCTAACAAACGCCGTTCGCAGATCCTGGACGAAGCCAAAGCTGAAGCAGAACAGGAACGTACTAAGATCGTGACACAGGCTCAGGCAGAAATTGATGCTGAGCGTAAACGTGCTCGTGAAGAACTGCGTAAGCAGGTTGCGATTCTGGCTGTTGCTGGCGCCGAGAAGATCATCGAACGTTCCGTGGATGAAGCTGCTAACAGCGACATCGTGGACAAACTTGTCGCTGAACTGTAAGGAGGGAGGGGCTGATGTCTGAATTTGTTACGGTAGCTCGCCCCTACGCCAAAGCAGCTTTTGACTTTGCTGTCGAACACCAAAATGTCGATCGCTGGCAGGATATGCTGGCGTTTGCCGCTGAGGTGACGAAAAACGAACAAATGGCTGAGTTGCTTTCCGGTGCGTTAGCACCTGAAACTCTCGCCGCGTCGTTTATCGCCGTGTGCGGAGAGCAACTGGATGCCAACGGCCAGAACCTGATTAAGGTCATGGCAGAAAATGGTCGTCTCCGTGTGCTCCCGGATGTTCTCGAGCAGTTTGAGCACTTACGTGCCCTTAGTGAAGCAACCGCTGAAGTTGAAGTGACTTCTGCGACTGAACTGAGTAACGAACAGCTTGCGAAAATCACCGCCGCGATGGAAAAACGTCTGTCACGCAAAGTTAAGCTGAATTGCAAAATCGATAAGTCTGTAATGGCAGGCGTAATCATCCGTTCGGGTGATATGGTCATTGATGGCAGCGTACGCGGCCGTCTTGAACGCCTTGCAGACGTCTTGCAGTCTTAAGGGGACTGGAGCATGCAACTGAATTCCACCGAAATCAGCGAACTGATCAAGCAGCGCATTGCTCAGTTCAGTGTTGTGAGTGAAGCTCACAACGAAGGTACTATTGTTTCTGTAAGTGACGGTGTTATCCGCATCCACGGCCTGGCCGATTGTATGCAGGGTGAGATGATTTCCCTGCCGGGTAACCGTTACGCTATCGCACTGAACCTGGAGCGCGACTCCGTAGGTGCAGTTGTGATGGGTCCATACGCTGACCTTGCCGAAGGCATGAAGGTTAAGTGTACTGGCCGTATTCTGGAAGTGCCGGTTGGCCGTGGCCTGCTGGGTCGCGTTGTTAACACCCTGGGTGCGCCAATCGACGGTAAAGGTCCGGTTGAGCACGATGGCTTCTCCCCAATCGAAGTTATCGCACCAGGCGTTATCGACCGTCAGTCCGTAGATCAGCCTGTTCAGACAGGTTATAAGTCCGTTGATGCCATGATCCCAATCGGTCGTGGTCAGCGTGAACTGATCATCGGTGACCGTCAGACCGGTAAAACCGCGATGGCAATCGACGCCATCATCAACCAGCGTGACTCCGGCATCAAATGCGTGTACGTGGCCATCGGCCAGAAAGCGTCCACCATTTCCAACGTGGTTCGTAAACTGGAAGAGCACGGCGCACTGTCTAACACCATCGTTGTGGTAGCAACTGCGTCTGAATCCGCTGCACTGCAATACCTGGCGCCATACGCCGGTTGCGCAATGGGCGAATACTTCCGTGACCGCGGTGAAGATGCGCTGATCGTATACGATGACCTGTCTAAACAGGCTGTTGCTTATCGTCAGGTTTCCCTGCTGCTCCGTCGTCCACCAGGACGTGAAGCGTTCCCTGGCGACGTATTCTACCTCCACTCTCGTCTGCTGGAGCGTGCTTCCCGCGTTAACGCGGAATACGTCGAGAACTTCACCAAAGGTGAAGTGAAGGGTAAAACGGGCTCTCTGACCGCTCTGCCGATCATTGAAACCCAGGCGGGTGACGTTTCTGCGTTCGTTCCGACCAACGTAATCTCCATTACCGACGGTCAGATCTTCCTGGAAACCAACCTGTTTAACTCCGGTATTCGTCCGGCGGTTAACCCGGGTATCTCCGTATCCCGTGTTGGTGGTGCTGCTCAGACCAAGATCATCAAGAAACTGTCCGGTGGTATCCGTACCGCGTTGGCACAGTATCGTGAACTGGCTGCGTTCTCTCAGTTCGCATCCGATCTGGACGAAGCAACCCGTAAACAGCTGAGCCACGGTCAGAAAGTGACCGAGCTGCTGAAGCAGAAACAGTACGCACCAATGTCTGTTGCTCAGCAGGGCCTGGTACTGTTCGCGGCTGAACGCGGTTACCTCGAAGATGTGGAACTGGCGAAAATCGGTAGCTTCGAAGCCGCTCTGCTGGCTTACGTCGACCGTGATCACGCTCCGCTGATGCAAGAGATCAACCAGACCGGTGGCTATAACGACGAAATCGAAGGCAAGCTGAAAGCTATCCTCGATTCCTTCAAAGCAACCCAATCCTGGTAATCGTCCGGCGGCTTGTCTCAGGACAAGCCGCCTGGCATTGAGGAGAAGCTCATGGCCGGCGCAAAAGAGATACGTAGTAAGATCGCAAGCGTCCAGAACACGCAAAAGATCACTAAAGCGATGGAGATGGTCGCCGCTTCCAAAATGCGTAAATCGCAGGATCGCATGGCGGCCAGCCGTCCTTATGCAGAAACCATGCGCAAAGTGATTGGTCACCTTGCAAACGGTAATCTGGAATATAAGCACCCTTATCTGGAAGAACGCGACGTTAAGCGCGTGGGCTACCTGGTGGTGTCGACCGACCGTGGTCTGTGTGGCGGCTTGAACATTAACCTGTTCAAAAAACTGCTGGCGGATATGAAAGCATGGTCTGAAAAAGGCGTTCAGTGCGATATCGCAATGATCGGCTCTAAAGGCGTCTCTTTCTTTAACTCCGTTGGTGGCAACATTGTCGCTCAGGTGACCGGTATGGGTGATAACCCGTCCCTGTCCGAACTGATCGGCCCGGTTAAAGTGATGTTGCAGGCCTATGATGAAGGCCGTCTGGACAGACTGTACGTTGTCAGCAACAAATTCATTAACACCATGTCTCAGGTTCCAACGCTCACTCAGATGCTGCCGTTACCGGCATCAGAAGATGACGAGCTGAAGCAAAAAGCCTGGGATTACCTGTATGAACCCGATCCGAAACCGCTGCTGGATACCCTGCTGCGTCGTTACGTTGAATCTCAGGTTTATCAGGGCGTTGTAGAAAACCTGGCCAGCGAGCAGGCCGCACGAATGGTGGCGATGAAAGCCGCGACCGATAATGGCGGCAGCCTGATTAAAGAGCTGCAGTTGGTTTACAACAAAGCTCGTCAGGCCAGCATTACTCAGGAACTCACCGAGATCGTCTCGGGGGCCGCCGCGGTTTAACCAGGTTTACGAATTACGTAGAGGATTCAAGATGGCTACTGGAAAGATTGTCCAGGTAATCGGCGCCGTGGTGGACGTCGAGTTCCCTCAGGACGCCGTACCACGCGTGTACGACGCGCTTGAGGTACAGAATGGTAACGAGAGCCTGGTGCTGGAAGTTCAGCAGCAGCTCGGCGGCGGTATCGTGCGTACCATCGCGATGGGTTCTTCCGACGGTCTGCGTCGTGGTCTGGAAGTTAAAGACCTTGAGCACCCGATCGAAGTCCCGGTAGGTAAAGCAACACTGGGTCGTATCATGAACGTATTGGGTCAACCAATCGACATGAAAGGCGACATCGGTGAAGAAGAGCGTTGGGCTATCCACCGCGCGGCACCTTCCTACGAAGAGCTGTCCAGCTCTCAGGAACTGCTGGAAACCGGTATCAAAGTTATCGACCTGATGTGTCCGTTCGCGAAGGGCGGTAAAGTCGGTCTGTTCGGTGGTGCGGGTGTTGGTAAAACTGTAAACATGATGGAGCTGATCCGTAACATCGCGATCGAGCACTCCGGTTACTCTGTGTTTGCGGGCGTAGGTGAGCGTACTCGTGAGGGTAACGACTTCTACCACGAAATGACTGACTCCAACGTTCTGGACAAAGTTTCCCTGGTTTACGGCCAGATGAACGAGCCACCAGGAAACCGTCTGCGCGTTGCGCTGACCGGTCTGACTATGGCTGAGAAGTTCCGTGACGAAGGCCGTGACGTTCTGCTGTTCGTTGATAACATCTATCGTTACACCCTGGCCGGTACGGAAGTATCTGCACTGCTGGGTCGTATGCCTTCAGCGGTAGGTTATCAGCCTACGCTGGCGGAAGAGATGGGTGTTCTTCAGGAACGTATCACCTCTACCAAAACCGGTTCTATCACCTCCGTTCAGGCGGTATACGTACCTGCGGATGACTTGACTGACCCATCTCCAGCAACCACCTTTGCGCACTTAGATGCAACCGTGGTACTGAGCCGTCAGATCGCGTCTCTGGGTATCTACCCAGCCGTTGACCCGCTGGACTCCACCAGCCGTCAGCTGGATCCACTGGTTGTTGGTCAGGAACACTACGACACCGCGCGTGGCGTACAGTCCCTGCTGCAGCGTTACCAGGAACTGAAAGACATCATCGCCATCCTGGGTATGGATGAACTGTCTGAAGAAGACAAACTGGTGGTAGCACGTGCGCGTAAGATCCAGCGCTTCCTGTCCCAGCCATTCTTCGTTGCGGAAGTATTCACCGGTTCTCCGGGTAAATACGTTTCCCTGAAAGACACCATCCGTGGCTTTAAAGGCATCATGGAAGGCGAATACGATCACCTGCCGGAGCAGGCGTTCTACATGGTTGGTTCCATCGACGAAGCCGTGGAAAAAGCCAAAAAACTTTAACGCCTTAATCGGAGGGTGATATGGCAATGACTTACCACCTGGACGTCGTCAGCGCAGAGCAACAAATGTTCTCTGGTCTGGTCGAGAAAATCCAGGTAACGGGTAGTGAAGGTGAACTGGGTATTTTCCCGGGCCACGCACCGCTGCTCACCGCCATTAAGCCTGGTATGATCCGCATCGTTAAACAGTTCGGTCACGAAGAGTTTATCTATCTGTCCGGCGGCATTCTTGAAGTGCAGCCTGGCAGTGTGACCGTTCTGGCCGATACCGCTATCCGTGGCCAGGATCTCGACGAAGCGCGAGCCCTGGAATCGAAGCGTAAGGCTGAAGAGCACATTAGTAGCTCTCATGGTGACGTGGATTACGCTCAGGCGTCTGCGGAGCTGGCCAAAGCGATCGCGAAACTGCGCGTTATCGAGTTGACCAAAAAAGCGATGTAACACCGGCTTGAAAAGCACAAAAGCCAGTCTGGATACCAGGCTGGCTTTTTTTTTGGGCCTTAATTCATGATTAAAAAGATGTAGAATTTTAAGCATCAAACGTTTTTACTTCACACTCAAACTACCGTCAGGATGCGTATGTCAAACAGTGCGATGAGCGTGGTGATCCTTGCCGCTGGCAAAGGGACCCGCATGTATTCCGATCTGCCTAAGGTGCTCCACACGCTTGCAGGAAAGCCAATGGTGCAGCATGTCATTGATGCAGCGAATGAACTGGGTGCCAGTCAGGTCCACCTGGTCTACGGCCACGGCGGCGATCTGCTTAAAAAGACGCTGAGCGATGACAAGCTCAACTGGGTGCTTCAGGCCGAACAGCTGGGTACAGGCCATGCGATGCAGCAGGCAGCGCCTTTCTTTGCGGATGACGAAGACATTTTGATGCTCTACGGCGATGTCCCGCTGATCTCCGTTGAAACCCTGACTCGCCTGCGTGAAGCCAAACCGCAGGGTGGTATCGGTTTATTGACCGTCGTGCTGGACGATCCAAGCGGTTATGGCCGCATCACCCGTGAAAACGGCAACGTCACGGGTATTGTTGAGCATAAAGATGCCAGCGACGAACAGCGCCAGATTCAGGAGATCAACACCGGTATCCTGATTGCCAATGGCGCGGATATGAAGCGCTGGCTGTCCAAACTCAACAACAACAACGCGCAGGGTGAATACTACATCACCGACATCATTGCGATGGCGTACCACGAAGGGCGTGAAATTGCCGCCGTTCATCCGGCGCGCATCAGCGAAACGGACGGCGTAAACAACCGCCTTCAGCTTTCCCGTCTTGAGCGTATTTATCAGTCCGAGCAGGCCGAAAAACTGCTGCTGGCGGGCGTGATGCTGCGCGATCCGGCGCGTTTCGATCTGCGTGGTTCGTTATCTCACGGGCGTGACGTTGAAATTGATACTAACGTTATTCTCGAAGGTCACGTCACGCTGGGCAATCGCGTCAAAATTGGCGCCGGCTGCGTGATTAAAAATAGTGTCATCGGTGATGACTGCGAAATCAGCCCGTACAGCGTGGTGGAAGATGCCCGTCTGGATGCAGCCTGTACCATCGGCCCGTTTGCGCGTCTGCGCCCGGGCGCTGAGCTGCTGGAAGGCGCTCACGTGGGTAACTTCGTGGAAATGAAAAAAGCGCGTCTGGGTAAAGGCTCGAAAGCCGGTCATCTGACCTATCTTGGCGACGCGGAAATTGGCAATAACGTGAATATTGGTGCAGGGACTATTACCTGTAACTATGACGGCGCGAATAAGTTTAAAACCATCATCGGTGACGACGTGTTCGTTGGCTCCGATACGCAGCTGGTGGCGCCTGTTACCGTGGGTAACGGGGTGACCATTGCCGCCGGAACAACCGTGACGCGCGATGTGGCCGAGAACGAGCTGGTGTTAAGCCGCGTTCCGCAGGTCAGCAAGCTGGGCTGGAAGCGCCCGGTGAAGAAAAAGTAACAACAAGGCGGGTGGCGCTACGCTTACCCGCCCTACGATTGAGTAGGCCTGATAAGGCATAGCCGTCATCAGGCAAACCCGGGTGAGGAGATAAATATATATCTCCCCCCACAAGCAGTACCCATAAAAATAACCCCACTCTCTACAAGGCTCGGGGCGCCCGGAAAGGGCAAATACAGGTCAGCGACAACGCAGGCATAATGCCTAAATTCGGAATCTAAAATTATGTGTGGAATTGTTGGCGCAGTTGCGCAGCGTGATATTGCTGAAATCCTTCTCGAAGGTTTACGTCGTCTGGAATACCGTGGTTACGACTCAGCCGGTCTGGCTGTCGTTGATGCAGAAGGTCATATGACCCGTCTGCGTCGTCTCGGTAAAGTGCAGATGCTGGCCCAGGCCGCGGAAGAACATCCGCTGCACGGTGGTACCGGTATTGCACACACCCGCTGGGCGACGCACGGCGAACCGTCTGAAGGTAACGCGCACCCGCATGTGTCTGAACACATCGTGGTCGTACACAACGGCATTATCGAAAACCACGAACCGCTGCGCGAAGAACTGAAAGCGCGCGGCTACACCTTCGTCTCTGAAACTGACACCGAAGTGATTGCTCACCTGGTGCACTGGGAGCTGGAGCAGGGCGGCACGCTGCGTGATGCGGTGCTGCGCGCTATCCCTCAGCTGCGCGGTGCGTACGGTACGGTGATCATGGATTCCCGCGACCCGTCCACGCTGCTGGCCGCGCGTTCCGGTAGCCCGATGGTTATCGGTCTGGGCATGGGCGAAAACTTCATCGCCTCTGACCAGCTGGCGCTCCTGCCGGTTACCCGTCGCTTTATCTTCCTCGAAGAGGGTGATATCGCGGAAGTGACTCGCCGCAGCGTGACCGTATTCGATACCAAAGGCGAGCAGGTGAAACGTCAGGAGATCGAATCGAATCTGCAGTACGACGCGGGCGACAAAGGCGCTTACCGTCACTACATGCAGAAAGAGATTTACGAACAGCCAAACGCCATCAAAAACACCCTGACCGGGCGCATCAGCCACGGTGAAGTGGATCTGAGCGAGCTGGGCGCAAACGCGAACGAACTGCTCGGTAAAGTTGAGCATATTCAGATCGTGGCCTGCGGCACCTCCTACAACTCCGGTATGGTTTCTCGCTACTGGTTTGAATCCCTGGCGGGCGTGCCGTGCGATGTGGAAATCGCGTCTGAATTCCGCTATCGCAAATCCGCGGTGCGTCGTAACAGCCTGATGATCACCCTTTCCCAGTCTGGCGAAACGGCGGATACGCTGGCCGCGCTGCGTCTCTCTAAAGAGCTGGGTTACCTGGGCTCGCTGGCCATCTGTAACGTTCCTGGCTCATCGCTGGTGCGTGAATCCGATCTGGCGCTGATGACCAATGCGGGTACCGAAATCGGCGTGGCCTCCACCAAAGCGTTTACCACTCAGCTGACCGTTCTGCTGATGCTGGTGGCGAAGCTGGCGCGTCTGAAAGGCGAAGATGCTTCCGTTGAGCACGACATCGTTCACGGCCTGCAGGCGCTGCCGAGCCGTATTGAGCAGATGCTGTCTCAGGACAAACGCATTGAAGCGCTGGCGGAAGATTTCTCTGACAAACATCACGCCCTGTTCCTGGGTCGTGGCGATCAGTATCCGATTGCGCTGGAAGGCGCGCTGAAGCTGAAAGAGATTTCCTACATTCATGCTGAAGCCTATGCGGCAGGCGAGCTGAAACACGGCCCGCTGGCGCTGATTGACGCGGATATGCCGGTCATCGTTGTGGCACCAAACAACGAACTGCTGGAAAAACTGAAGTCTAACATCGAAGAAGTCCGCGCCCGCGGCGGCGTACTGTACGTCTTCGCCGACAAAGATGCCGGTTTTGTCAGCAATGACAACATGCACATCATCGAGATGCCGCATGTGGAAGAGGTGATTGCGCCAATCTTCTACACCGTTCCGCTGCAGCTGCTGGCCTATCACGTTGCGCTGATCAAAGGCACCGACGTTGACCAGCCGCGTAACCTGGCGAAATCGGTTACCGTAGAATAATCCCTTCAGGCTCCACCTTCGGGTGGAGCTTTTTTATCCCGCCCGGTTTGTTTTTAATCAATCCTTTCTCGTTTTTAATAATGACAATTTGTCATCTTCAGCTACTTTTTTCAGTGTCATATAAAGAAAATATTTCTGAAAACGTCTTGTCATAAAAGTGGCTAACGCGATGAAAATTAAGCTTTCTTTTGCTGATTTTTAAGTGAAATTTCCGTTGTCATAAAACTGTCATAATTCGTACATTTATCTGTCACCTGTTTGTCCTATTTTGCTCATCGTAGCCACTAAACAACGATTTACGAAAATCTTGCAGGAGACATTATGAAAGTTATGCGTACCACTGTCGCAACTGTTGTCGCCGCGACCTTATCTCTGAGCGCGTTCTCTGTATTTGCAGAAGCAAGCCTGACTGGCGCTGGTGCAACCTTCCCTGCGCCGGTGTATGCCAAATGGGCGGATACCTACCAGAAAGAAACCGGTAACAAGGTTAACTATCAGGGTATCGGCTCCTCCGGTGGCGTTAAACAAATTACCGCGAACACGGTTGATTTCGGCGCATCAGACGCTCCGCTGTCTGATGACAAACTGGCTCAGGAAGGCCTGTTCCAGTTCCCGACCGTGATCGGTGGCGTAGTCCTGGCCATCAACCTGCCGGGCGTGAAGTCGGGTGAGCTGGTGCTGGACGGCAAAACCCTGGGTGACATCTACCTGGGCAAAATCAAAAAATGGGATGACGAAGCGATCGCTAAACTCAACCCAGGCCTGAAGCTGCCTTCTCAGAACATCGCCGTGGTTCGCCGCGCGGATGGTTCCGGTACCTCTTTCGTGTTCACCAGCTACCTGGCAAAAGTGAACGAAGAGTGGAAATCTAAAGTCGGCTCCGGCTCTACCGTTAACTGGCCAACCGGTCTGGGCGGTAAAGGTAACGACGGTATCGCCGCGTTCGTACAGCGTCTGCCTGGCTCAATTGGTTACGTAGAGTATGCGTACGCTAAGCAGAACAACCTGTCCTACACCAAACTGGTTTCAGCCGACGGCAAACCGGTTAGCCCGACCGAAGAGAACTTTGCTAACGCAGCGAAAGGCGCTGACTGGAGCAAATCGTTCGCGCAGGATCTGACTAACCAGAAAGGCGAAGGTGCATGGCCAATCACCTCTACTACCTTCATCCTGGTTCACAAAGAGCAGAAGAAACCTGAGCAGGGTACCGAAGTGCTGAAGTTCTTCGACTGGGCGTACAAAAACGGCGGCAAACAGGCTAACGCCCTGGATTACGCCACCCTGCCGGACAGCGTGGTTGAGCAGATTCGTGCTGCATGGAAAACCAACGTGAAAGACAGCAGCGGTAAAGCGCTGTACTAACAGGATATATTTAACGAAGATGGCGGGTGGCGCTGCGCTTACCCGCCCTACGGTTTAAGCTGTAGGCCCGGTAAGCGTCAGCGCCACCGGGCATATTCGTAAAAACGTCTCAAACAGAAGAGTAATTTATGGCTGCAACCAAGCCTGCATTTAACCCTCCGGGTAAAAAAGGTGACATGATTTTCAGCGCGCTGGTAAAACTGGCTGCGCTGATTGTGCTATTGCTGCTGGGCGGCATTATCGTGTCTCTGATTTTCTCCTCATGGCCGAGCATCCAGAAATTCGGTTTCTCCTTCCTGTGGACCAAAGAGTGGGACGCGCCGAACGACATCTACGGTGCCCTGGTGCCGATTTACGGCACGCTGGTGACCTCGTTCATCGCCCTTCTGATTGCCGTTCCGGTGAGCTTTGGTATTGCCCTGTTCCTGACGGAGCTGGCGCCGGGCTGGCTGCGACGCCCGCTGGGTATTGCCATCGAACTGCTGGCCGCTATTCCGAGTATCGTTTACGGCATGTGGGGCCTGTTCATCTTTGCTCCGCTGTTCGCCACATACTTCCAGGAACCGGTCGGTAACGTTCTTTCAGCCATTCCGTTTGTGGGGGCCCTGTTCTCTGGCCCGGCTTTCGGTATCGGCATTCTGGCGGCAGGTGTGATCCTCGCCATCATGATAATTCCGTACATTGCGGCGGTTATGCGCGATGTCTTCGAACAAACGCCGGTGATGATGAAAGAGTCGGCCTACGGCATCGGCTGTACTACCTGGGAAGTAATCTGGCGCATTGTCCTTCCGTTCACCAAAAATGGGGTGATCGGGGGCGTGATGCTGGGCTTAGGTCGTGCGCTGGGTGAAACCATGGCGGTCACCTTTATCATCGGTAACACCTACCAGCTCGACAGCGTGTCGCTCTACATGCCGGGTAACAGTATTACCTCGGCGCTGGCGAATGAATTTGCCGAAGCGGAATCGGGGCTGCACGTGGCGGCGCTGATGGAGCTGGGTCTGATTCTGTTCGTTATCACCTTCATTGTTCTGGCGATTTCCAAGCTGATGATTATGCGCCTCGCTAAAAATGAGGGAGCACGCTAATGGCCACTCTCGAAATGCAAGCTACCGCTGAACTGGCGGAATCCCGCCGCAAAATGCAGGCCAGACGCCGCATAAAAAACCGTATTGCCCTGTCGCTCTCTATGGCGACGATGGCATTCGGCCTGTTCTGGCTGGTCTGGATCCTCTTCTCGACGGTCGTTCGCGGGATTGACGGGATGTCACTGTCGCTGTTCACCGAAATGACGCCGCCGCCGAACACGGCGGGTGGTGGCCTGGCGAATGCCCTGGCGGGCAGCGGCCTGCTGATCCTCTGGGCGACGGTCTTCGGCACGCCGCTGGGCATCATGGCGGGCATCTACCTGGCAGAATACGGTCGTAAATCCTGGCTGGCGGAAGTCATTCGCTTCATCAACGACATTCTGCTGTCTGCCCCGTCTATCGTGGTAGGTCTGTTTGTTTACACCGTGGTGGTGGCGCAGATGGAACACTTCTCCGGCTGGGCGGGTGTGATTGCACTGGCGCTGCTGCAGGTGCCGATTGTTATTCGTACCACCGAGAACATGCTGAAACTGGTGCCGGACAGCCTGCGTGAAGCGGCTTATGCGCTGGGTACGCCGAAATGGAAGATGATCTCTGCGATTACGCTCAAAGCATCCATCTCCGGGATCATGACCGGTATCCTGCTGGCGGTTGCGCGTATTGCGGGTGAAACGGCGCCGCTGCTGTTTACGTCTCTCTCCAATCAGTTCTGGAGCACGGACATGATGCAGCCGATCGCCAACCTGCCGGTGACGATCTTTAAATTTGCGATGAGCCCATTCGCGGAATGGCAGCAGCTGGCCTGGGCCGGGGTGCTGATCATTACCCTTTGCGTACTGTTGCTGAACATTCTGGCGCGCGTCATTTTCGCGAAGAAGAAACACGGTTAATTTTTTACGGCGCGGCAGCTCGCGGCGCCGAATGAGGAAATGAGTCAATGAGTATGGTTGATACTGCCCCGGGTAAGATTCAGGTTCGTGATTTGAACTTCTACTACGGCAAATTCCATGCCCTGAAGAACATCAACCTGGATATCGCCAAGAACCAGGTCACGGCATTTATCGGTCCGTCCGGCTGTGGAAAATCCACGCTGCTGCGTACCTTTAACAAAATGTATTCGCTCTATCCGGAGCAGCGCGCTGAAGGTGAAATCATCCTGGACGGCGAAAACATTCTGACCCAGGCTCAGGATATCGCCCTGCTGCGCGCCAAAGTGGGGATGGTGTTCCAGAAACCAACGCCGTTCCCGATGTCCATTTATGACAACATCGCCTTTGGCGTTCGCCTGTTCGAAAAGCTCTCCCGTGCCGATATGGACGAGCGCGTACAGTGGGCTTTGACCAAGGCCGCATTATGGAACGAAACCAAAGATAAGTTGCACCAGAGCGGTTACTCTCTCTCCGGTGGCCAGCAGCAGCGTCTGTGCATTGCGCGCGGTATTGCTATTCGCCCGGAAGTGTTGCTGCTGGATGAGCCGTGTTCAGCGCTGGACCCGATCTCAACCGGCCGTATTGAAGAGCTGATCACCGAGCTGAAGCAGGATTACACCGTGGTTATCGTGACCCACAACATGCAGCAGGCTGCACGTTGTTCCGATCACACGGCGTTTATGTACCTGGGCGAGTTGATTGAGTTCAGCGATACGGACGCGCTGTTCACCAGGCCCGCGAAGAAACAAACCGAAGATTATATTACTGGCCGCTACGGTTGATTTGCCTTAGTGCATGTGGAGAAACCATGGACAACCTCAATCTTAATAAACACATTTCAGGCCAGTTCAACGCAGAGCTGGAAAGCATTCGCACGCAGGTGATGACCATGGGCGGCATGGTTGAGCAGCAGCTTTCTGATGCGATTACGGCAATGCACAACCAGGACAGCGAACTGGCGAAGCGCGTCATTGAAGGCGACAAAAACGTCAACATGATGGAAGTCGCTATCGACGAGGCCTGCGTGCGCATTATTGCGAAACGTCAGCCGACGGCGAGCGACCTGCGTCTGGTGATGGCGATCATCAAAACTATCGCCGAGCTGGAGCGTATTGGTGACGTTGCGGATAAAATCTGCCGCACCGCGCTGGAGAAGTTCTCTCAGCAGCACCAGCCGCTGCTGGTGAGCCTGGAGTCGCTGGGCCGCCACACCGTGCAGATGCTGCACGACGTGCTGGATGCCTTTGCGCGTATGGATCTGGACGAAGCGGTGCGTATCTACCGTGAAGACAAGAAGGTCGACCAGGAGTATGAAGGCATCGTGCGTCAGCTGATGACCTACATGATGGAAGATTCCCGTACCATCCCAAGCGTACTGACTGCCCTGTTCTGCGCGCGCTCCATCGAGCGTATCGGCGACCGCTGCCAGAACATTTGCGAATACATTTTCTACTTCGTGAAAGGTCAGGACTTCCGTCACGTGGGCGGCGACGAGCTGGACAAGCTGCTGGCGGGTAAAGATCCGAAAGAGTGATGTTTGTGGCGGGTGACGCTAACGCTTACCCGCCCTACGAGTCTTGTAGGCCGGATAAGCGCTAGCGCCATCCGGCTTTGTTTTTTCAGCGAGTTATATTCCACCCGCGTGCTTTCCACAATTCAGGCAACTGCGCCAGATCGGTAAAGGTCGTCACGTTTGGATGATCGATCGGCTTGTTGTGCGGATCGGCGCAGAAGTAAAACACCTCCATCCCCGCATCAATCCCCGATTGCGCACCCGCAGACGAGTCATCCACCAGGATGCAGTTCTCTACGTTAACGTTCATCGCTTCTGCCGCATGGAACATCAGCGCCGGGTCTGGCTTCCAGCGCTGGATATCGTAGCCGCTGAACAGTTTTTCCGGGAAATGGTGCAACATCTCAAGCTTGCCGAGCGAGTGCTGCATTTTGCTGACCGGGCCGTTAGAGACGACGCAGATTGGCACCGTCATCGCATCCAGCAATGCGTTAGCCCCGGAGATAACCTCCAGCTCGGAGTCGAACAGGCGTGCGACCTCGGCGCGGTACACCGGTTCCAGATCGGCTTTAGCCAGATTCACACCGTGTTCTTCGTTAATAATGTCGATGATCTCGTAGAGCTTCACGCCCTTAAAGCGTTTAAACACCTCTTCGAGTTCCAGCGTAATGCCAAATTCCTGGAACATAGTGACATACGCGCGGGAACAAATGACCTCACTGTCGACCAGCGTACCGTCGCAGTCGAAAAATACCGCTTCAATTCCGGACATGCCTTTCCCTTTTAACAAGTTTAACGTTTACGTACGGTAGTTCACCGGGACGCAATCGTTGCCGTATAAGCAAAATCAATGAAAAAAGTATCACGTAACCGCCACTATTGTCGCATTTTGGTATAGGATAGCGACGAATTTTCCCTCCTTGTTCGGAAATTGATGATGAGTCAACAACACACTACCCAGACGTCTGGTCAGGGTCTGCTTGAGCGCGTTTTCAAACTGCGCGAGCACGGCACAACGGCACGCACCGAAGTGATCGCTGGTTTCACCACCTTCCTGACGATGGTCTATATCGTTTTTGTGAACCCTCAAATTCTGGGCGTTGCTGGCATGGATACCAGCGCCGTCTTTGTAACCACCTGCCTGATTGCGGCCCTTGGCAGCATTCTGATGGGTGTGTTCGCTAACCTGCCGGTTGCGCTGGCACCGGCGATGGGCCTGAATGCGTTCTTCGCGTTCGTGGTCGTTCAGGCGATGGGTCTGCCGTGGCAGGTTGGCATGGGCGCTATCTTCTGGGGCGCGGTTGGCCTGCTGCTGCTGACCATTTTCCGCGTGCGTTACTGGATGATTGCGAACATTCCTGTGAGCCTGCGCGTGGGCATCACCAGCGGTATTGGTTTGTTCATCGGTATGATGGGGCTGAAAAACGCCGGCGTTATCGTGGCGAACCCGGACACGCTGGTCAGCATCGGTCACCTGACCTCACATAACGTGCTGCTGGGCGTGCTGGGCTTCTTTATTATCGCGATCCTGGCTTCCCGCAATATTCACGCGGCGGTGCTGGTGTCCATCGTGGTCACCACCCTGCTGGGCTGGATGCTGGGCGACGTTCACTATAACGGTATCGTCTCCGCGCCGCCGAGCGTCTCTACCGTGATTGGTCACGTCGATCTGGCAGGTTCCCTGAACCTGGGCCTGGCGGGCGTGATTTTCTCCTTCATGCTGGTCAACCTGTTTGACTCGTCCGGTACGCTGATTGGCGTGACCGACAAAGCGGGTCTGGCGGATGAAAAAGGGAAATTCCCGCGCATGAAGCAGGCGCTGTTTGTGGACAGCGTCTCCTCTGTGACCGGTGCTTTTATCGGAACCTCGTCCGTTACCGCGTACATTGAATCTTCTTCCGGCGTGTCCGTGGGCGGACGTACCGGCCTGACGGCGGTGGTCGTGGGTATTCTGTTCCTGCTGGTGATCTTCCTCTCTCCGCTGGCGGGTATGGTTCCTCCGTATGCGGCAGCCGGCGCGCTGATCTATGTGGGTGTGCTGATGACCTCCAGCCTGTCACGCGTGAAGTGGGATGATTTAACCGAAGCGGTGCCGGCGTTTATTACCGCCGTGATGATGCCGTTCAGCTTTTCGATTACCGAAGGTATCGCGCTGGGCTTTATCTCTTACTGCGTAATGAAGATCGGTACCGGCCGCTTCCGCGACCTCAGCCCGTGCGTCATCATTGTGGCGTTGCTGTTTGTGCTGAAGATTGTGTTTATTGACGCGCACTAAGGTGCGGTTTGTGGTGTCAGGTGGCGCTTCGCTTACCTGACCTACTGACGAGTGTAGGCCCGGTAAGCGCTAGCGCCACCGGGCTTTTTTATCAGGCTTTAACCCGCTTAATATAATCCCCAAACGCCGTCAGCTGGCCAGACAGATGATCGCGCGTGCTCTGATCCACCACTTCACCCGTTTGCGGGTCGACTTTGTTCTGAATCACACCGCCCATAAATTCCGGCTTGTTCATCACCATCGCATCCAGGAATACCAGGATCTGGCGCAGATGATACTGGCAGCGCGCGCCGCCAATCGCGCCCATTGAGCTGGTCTGGATCAGAACCGGTTTGCCGGACAGCGGCTGCTCGGGTAAACGGGACAGCCAGTCGATGGCATTCTTCAGGCCACCCGGAACCGAGTAGTTATACTCCGGCGTGACGATGACCACGCCGTCGGCCTGGCGGATCTGCTCTGCCAGTGCCTCAACGCTTTGCGGGAAACCCTCTTCCTGCTGGACATCTGCATCATACAGCGGAATATCGCCAATAGACGGCAGGGCGCTAATTTCCATTCCTGCCGGTGCCAGCTGTGGCAGCGTGCGGGCAACCATCCCGTTAAATGAACCTTTGCGCAGGCTTCCCAGTAACGTAACTACTTTCAACGTATCAGACATGATTACTCCTGTTTCATCATGATGACCCTGATTGGATCAGCTAAGGGTGAATGCTTTTTCTGCCGGTAAACTGGTTAAACGCATCAGGCGTGCGGCGGGCTCGTTGGCGCGCTCGGGCACATCAGGAAGGCTACGCCATCCCTGTTGACTGTCAAATTCCCATATTTTCATGCGTTCGATGGCGGGGGTAACCGCAATGGACCAAATGAGCACATCCTCTGCGTCACTGAGCGCCTCTACCAGCGTGGCCTGGGTGGCACGCAGACGTCCGGAGCCTGGCAGCAGCTGCAGCAGGCTGGCGTCGTCTGAGGCGCATCCACAGAGTTTGCGAATGCTCTGGCGCAAGGTAATGAGCTGGGCTCTGGCTTCGACAGGATCGTTCTGGTTGCGTACCCACAGCTTCTCATTGCTGGAGAGCGGATAGTCTTCATGCGCATTACCGCCATGGAAGCTGCGCGTCGCGCGCTGAAGCTCCATGTCGAGCCCACAATCCCCTTCGGTGGTCAGCGCGACGCCAATGATATTGCCCGCGTAGGCAATCGAAAAACGAGGGAGATCCGGGTCGGCAAAGACCGGGCGGCCTTCGGGTTGGGTAATGATGTCCGGCAGCTCGCTGGTGCCGTACAGCATAAACAGCAGTTCTGCGAGAAGCGCTCTGGACGCTAAAAACCGCGTTCTGCGGTGCTCCGGGAGAGTGAGTGCTTCACTGTGACAGGCTGAAGAAATTCTTGCCGATACGAGACGTCCTTCCGTAAGTATCCCTCTTGCAAAGTGCGTAGCCATTTTTCGCTCCTTGATAATGGTCGTAATCGGTTAAACGGTTACATGATTATCGCTTAACTTGACTCCTGTTTTAATCAGTAAATGGGAGTAAGAGAAGCCTTAGGACCGAACTTTACATTTTCTTAGGCAAAAATTGGATCGCTGGCACCGTACAGCGCCTTGATGGTCTCCCGCAGCCAGAGGATTTTCGGATTATGGCTGTTCCGTTTATGCCAGATCAGCGTGAAGGGAACGGTAAGCTTTTCAGCCTGCGCTTCATCAATGGGAATAGGCAGCGCGATCAGCTTCCGCTGGTGGAGTTGATTGTAGTGGTGGCAGTAGTGCGGAGCCGTGGCGATATAGTTATGCCCGGGCTGGGCTGCCATAAACATCGACTGCTCAAAGCCCGGCAGGCACATGGCGATATTTCTCTCTCGACCCATCTCCTTTAGCACTTCGTCCAGCGCCCAGGTGTCGCTGCGTTCCCAGAAGATACTGATATGCGGATAGCGCAGGAAGGTTTCGAGGTTCCATTCATCCTGAAGCGCGGGGTGATCCTCACGCAGATACACGCAGGGGCGGTCACTAAACAGGATCTCGTAGTCGATAAACCACGGCAACAGCTTCAGCAGCTCACGGGAGCGCGGATGCGTTTCTCGGCCGGTAAAGCCAAGATCCACCTCTCCACGCGTAATGGCATCCAGCGAATCGTAATCCCAGTGACGCATCTTCACCGTAGCCTGCGGATAGCGCTGGTTCACCTGCTCCAGCAGGGCGTTAAAGCGGATCAGCATCAACGGCGTTTCGGCTGCCAGCACGAACGTCAGCCCGCCTGGCGAATCATGGTGGAATTTATCGAGGATCTGGTTGCCGATTTGCATCCACTCGGCCAGATCCTGCTCCAGGCTTACCGTCAGCGGGGTTGGCAGCAGCCCTAACGGCGTTTTGACAAACAGCGGGTCGTCAAACCAGTCGCGCAGCTTGGCCAGTGATTTACTCACCGCCGACGGCGTCACGTTCATCCGCTTCGCGGCTTTGGTGACGCTGCGCTCCTGCAGCAAAAGCTGCAGGCACAGCAACAGGTTAAGATCGAGACTGCTGATGGGCTTCTTCATAATTCGCCGCGGGCCGGATGACCATAAGTAAGGTAATGCACAGTATGCTACAGCCAATCAGAACCCCGATCAGCATATTCAGCGCGTTAAGCCCGATGACCGCCGCCAGCCAAATCCACAGAGATGAGCCGCAGACCTGCGCAATCCCCAGCACCGAGCTTGCCACGCCTGCCCGCAGCGAGAAGGGGCCAAGCGCCTGACTCATCGCCACGCCAAAGCCAACCGAGAACCCGGCACAAATGAGGGTAATACCCACCAGCATCACCGCATGTGAGCTGGCGGTCGCCAGGAGCACGCCCGCCGTGAGGAATAAAACCTGTGAGGTCAGCATTAACACGCGCTGGCTGAAGACATTTAGCGCAAACGGAGTGGAGAACGAGACCGCCATACTGACCATGGCGGTTAATGCCATCACCGTTGAATACTCACCCCGATCGAAGCCCATGGTTTCCATCAGTAAAACCGGGGAAACGTTTACATAGGTCAGGATCACCGCCACGCTTAACGTGGTCACGGCCAGACGACTGAGGAAAAAGCGGTTAAGCAGCTTCTCGGCTGGGTGAATCGTTGGGGTATGACCGGTATTCTGCGAGCCCGGGTGGGTCTCTTTCAGCACGGTGATGGACAGGATAAACACCAGCGTGCCCATCGCCGCCATGGTCCAGAACAGGCTCTGCCACGGGAATTTCAGCATGATCAGGTATCCCACGACCGGGGCCAGCACCGGGATGATGCAGGTAATACCGTTCAGCATCGAAAGCACTTTAGCGCGACGCTGAGCGCTTAGGGTGTCGCGCAAAATGGCAAAAGCGACGACGTAACAGCCACCGGCTCCAATGCCCTGGATAAACCGTCCGGTCAGGAACACGGTGCTGTTCTGCGCCTGTGAGCAGAGAAGAGAGGCCAGGGCAAAAATGATGGCACCCGTTATGGCGACAGGCTGACGGCCTGCTTTATCCGCGATCTTCCCGGCAAACACCATCGACGACGCCATCCCCGCGAGGTAGGCCGAAAACGCGATGTGCAGCTGAGCCTCGCTGGCGCCCAGATCGCGGGCGATATGCGGTAATCCCACCAGATACATATCAATACCAGACGGATAAAGCAGAACTAATGCGAAACTACAAAACAGAAAACGCGCCATAAACCCCCCATAGATGCAGGCATGCAGGATAGGGGGTGAAAAGGGATTAGGCGAGTTGCCATTTGGACAATGGTGATTTCCTGGGAGGAAATCACCATTAATCAGCGGTAGTTATTTACCAATACAGAAGCTTGAGAAGATCCTTCCCAGCAGATCGTCCGACGTAAACTCTCCGGTGATCTCGCTCAGATTCTGCTGCGCCAGGCGCAGCTCTTCCGCCAGCAGCTCGCCCGCCCACGCGCCGATCAGCTGCGCTTTACCCTGAACAAGGTGGTTCGCCGCCTCTTCCAGCGCCTGCAGGTGACGACGACGCGCCAGGAAGCCGCCTTCCATGCTGGTGTCAAAACCCATGCTCTGCTTGAGGTGGTTGCGCAGGTCGTCCACGCCCTCACCGGTACGCGCCGACAGGCGAATAAGTGAGTGACCATTCACATCGCTGATGCCCAGCGTTTCGCCCGTCACGTCTGCTTTGTTACGCACCACGGTGATCGGCAGCTTAGCTGGCAGACGGGCGATAAAGTCTGGCCAGATCTCAGCCGGGTCCACGGCGTCGGTCGTTGTACCGTCCACCATAAACAGCACGCGGTCGGCCTGCTCGATCTCCTGCCAGGCGCGTTCGATACCAATGCGTTCAACCTCGTCGCTGGCATCGCGCAGGCCCGCTGTGTCGATAATATGCAGCGGCATCCCGTCGATGTGGATATGCTCGCGCAGCACGTCGCGGGTGGTGCCGGCAATGTCGGTCACGATCGCCGCTTCACGGCCCGCCAGGGCGTTCAGCAGGCTCGATTTCCCGGCGTTAGGACGTCCGGCAATCACCACTTTCATCCCTTCACGCAGGAGGCTGCCCTGGCGTGCTTCGGCACGCACGGCGTCGAGATCGTTCATCACCTGGTTGAGCTGCGCTTCGATTTTACCGTCTGAGAGGAAGTCGATCTCCTCATCCGGGAAGTCGATAGCCGCTTCCACGTAGATCCTAAGGTGAGTAAGTGCTTCCACAAGGTGATTTACGCGGGCTGAGAATGCACCCTGCAGCGAGTTAAGCGCGGAGCGGGCCGCCTGTTCGGAACTGGCGTCGATCAGGTCTGCAATCGCTTCTGCCTGCGCCAGGTCGAGCTTGTCGTTGAGGAAAGCACGCTCGGAGAACTCGCCCGGCTTCGCAATGCGCAGGCCTGGCAGGGTCAGAATACGTTTTAACAGCAGGTCGAGGATAACCGGGCCGCCGTGGCCCTGCAGCTCCAGCACGTCTTCGCCGGTGAAGGAGTTCGGGCCGGGGAACCACAGCGCAATGCCCTGGTCCAGCGGCGTGCCGTCGGTGTCTTTAAACGGCAGGTAATCAGCGTAGCGCGGCTTTGGCAGTTTACCCAGCACCGCTTCGGCCACCTCGCGCGCCTTCAGGCCGGAGATACGCAGAATGCCTACACCACCGCGTCCCGGTGGGGTTGCCTGGGCGACGATAGTGTCGTTATGGCTCATGGTTGGTCTCGTTCAATACAAATAAAAAAGGCGGTCAATCGACCGCCCTTATTTTAGCGTTAACTTACCGAATCAGGACTTTTTCTTTTCGCGGCTATGCAGGCCACGTTTTTCCAGACCACGGTAAATCAGCTGCTGCTGGATGATGGTCACCAGGTTGCTGACGATATAGTACAGCACCAGACCTGACGGGAACCACAGGAAGAACACGGTGAAGATGACCGGCATAAAGGTCATGATCTTCTGCTGCATCGGGTCGGTCACGGTGGTCGGCGACATCTTCTGGATGAAGAACATCGTCACGCCCATCAGGATCGGCAGGATGTAGTACGGGTCCTGTGCGGACAGGTCATGGATCCACAGTGCGAACGGCGCGTGGCGCAGCTCAACGGAACCCATCAGCATGTAGTACAGCGCAAGGAAGATTGGCATCTGAATCAGCAGCGGGAAGCAACCACCCAGTGGGTTTACTTTCTCTGCTTTATACAGGGCCATCATTTCCTGGCTCTGGCGCTGTTTGTCATCGCCCAGACGCTCACGCATCGCCGCAATCTTCGGCTGCAGCATACGCATCTTCGCCATGGAGGTGTACTGCGCTTTAGTCAGCGGGTACATGATGCCACGAACGATGAAGGTGATAACGATGATGGAGAAGCCCCAGTTACCCAGGAAGCTGTGGATGAACTTCAGCAGCTTAAACAGCGGCTGAGAGATGAACCACAACCAACCGTAATCGACGGTCAGATCCAGGTGCGGCGCAACAGCGGCCATTTTGTCCTGAATTTCCGGACCGACCCACAGGGTGCTTGCCATCTTACCGGTTTGACCCGGCTGAACCAGAACCGGCTGAGATTTGTAGCCGATGGCTGCAAGACCGTTACCCAGGTTCGCGGTATAGAAGTTGTTGGTACCGTCGTTATTTGGCACCCACGCAGTAGCGAAATACTGCTGCAGCATTGCCACCCAACCGCCTTTAGCGCTGACGTTCAGGTTTTCGTTATCGGCAATGGTGTCGAATTTGTATTTCTCATACTTCGCGTCTGGCGTGGAGTACGCCGCGCCACGGAAGGTATGCAGCGCAAAGTTGCTGCTTCCGGTGTCACGGTGAGACGGCAGATTGATGGACTGCTTCAGCTGGCCAAAGGTCGACAGTTCCAGCGGTTTCGCACTGGCGTTCTGTACGCTGTAGCCCACATTCACCGCATATTCACCGCGTTTCAGGGTGAAGGTTTTGGTGAAGGTGTTGCCTGCGGCGTCGGTGTAGGTCATCGGGATTGCGAGTTCGTTCTGACCATCAGCCAGCACAAAGGTGTCGCTCTCGACGGTATACAGTGGACGCGCACCGTTAGCCGGGTTATCCGGGCCATCACGACCGGTCAGGCCGCTCTGCGCCTGGTAGATAAACTCAGGCGTGGTTTCCAGTAACTGGAACGGTTCGTTAGACTTCAGCTCTTTCGGGTAGGTCAACAGCAGCGCCTGCTCAACATCACCACCACGGGTGTTGATTGTCAGCTCAAGCACATCGGTCTTAACCGTAATCTGTTTCCCCTGGCCACTGGCCGGTACGCCCTGGTCGGCGGCGCTACCCGCTGCGGTGGTCGTAGTCTGCGTGGTCTGCTGCTGGGGTTGAGGATTTTTATCCTGCTCCCATGCCTGCCAGATCATGAAAGACACGAACAACAAAGCGATGATAAGAAGATTGCGTTGCGAATCCATCGTTAGTGTTCTCTGGTATCAAAGGGTCCTGGGGGGACGGGGTCGTCTCCACCGGGGTGTAAAGGGTGGCATTTTAATACGCGTTTCACCGTCAACCAACTGCCTTTTATCACTCCAAACCTGCGCAATGCCTCAATTCCGTAGCTTGAGCATGTTGGTGTGAAACGGCAGTGCGGCCCGAGTAGCGGACTAATCAGGCGTTGATAGACCCGAATGAGGGCTATCAGGACCCGTGAGCCAGGCGACAGTGGCGGCGCCATAATTTTTCCAACGCTTCCGAGAGAGCACGGTTATCGAGGTCGGCAACCCCTTTCTTCGCCACCACCACGAAATCCATTGAAGGCAGTTCGTGCTGACGTAAACGGAAGCTTTCACGCGTCAGACGTTTAATCCGATTGCGTTCATGCGCACGTTTAACATTTTTCTTGGCGACTGTGAGACCGATGCGGGGATGCCCCAGCGAATTTTGGCGGCCGAGGATGGTGATTTGCGGCGTGCCAGCCCGTAGTGGCTGCTGGAAGACGAAAGTGAAATGAGCGGGAGTTAACAAACGTAACTCCCTGGGAAATGCTAGCTTAACCACTCAGGGGTTAGCTTTATTACTTGGAAACGGTCAGACGAGCGCGGCCTTTAGCACGACGACGTGCCAGAACCTGACGACCATTTTTAGTAGCCATACGAGCACGGAAGCCGTGAGAACGGTTGCGCTTCAGTACAGACGGTTGAAAAGTGCGTTTCATGGCGATTTCTACCTAAACTTGAATAAATTCACTGACTTTTGCGTATACCCGAACGAGTTTCGAACGACTAACGCCTCAGCGTGGGTGATTAAAGAGGCCGGATTGTAATAATTGTACACTCCGGAGTCAATTCTCTTTCCTTATTTCCCGCGTATTTCCGCACGTTTTCGCGTGGAAAATGAGCAACGGACGACGCAGGAAGATGAGCATCACGCGCCGGGTCGAGGATTATACGGGCTCGACGATAAAGCGCAAGGATCGTCCCGGATCTTCGTTAGATCATTTAAGCAATAAATTGTCTTTGCTCATTAATTTTTCCAATATGCGGACTAAATCGCGGGGCACTCGCGGCAGGATCGTTTACACTTACCCGGTTTCGGATCTTCCTGTGGATAAATCGGGAAGAATCTGTGAGAAACAGAAGATCTCTGGCTCAGTTTAGGCTATGATCCGCGGTCCCGATCGGGATCCCAGGATCCTGGTCAGGATAAATTGCAGATAGCAATTCGCACGTCCCCCTTTACACAGGGTCATGTCGATGTGCGCCAACAATCATGAATATTCAATAAGTTTTCTTTTATTGTTCGAGTGGAGTCCGCCGTGTCACTTTCGCTTTGGCAGCAGTGTCTTGCCCGATTGCAGGATGAGTTACCAGCCACAGAATTCAGTATGTGGATCCGCCCGTTGCAGGCGGAACTGAGCGATAACACGCTGGCTTTGTATGCGCCAAACCGTTTTGTGCTCGATTGGGTAAGGGACAAGTACCTTAATAACATCAATGGACTGCTAAACGATTTCTGCGGGTCAGATGCCCCGCAGCTGCGCTTTGAAGTGGGCACAAAGCCGGTCACCCAAACCGTTCGTGAAACCGTGAACGTAGCAGCGCCTGCTCAGGCTGCTCCTGCTCCGGCCCCTCGCGTCGCACCCGCTCGTCAGGGCTGGGATAATGTCCCTGCACCGGCTGAGCCAACCTACCGCTCTAACGTCAACGTGAAACACACGTTCGATAACTTCGTTGAAGGTAAGTCGAACCAGCTGGCGCGCGCGGCGGCTCGTCAGGTTGCTGATAATCCCGGTGGGGCCTACAACCCGCTGTTCCTTTATGGCGGCACGGGCCTGGGTAAAACGCACCTGCTGCATGCGGTGGGCAACGGCATTATGGCGCGCAAGCCCAATGCCAAAGTGGTGTATATGCACTCCGAACGCTTCGTTCAGGACATGGTAAAAGCCCTGCAAAACAATGCGATCGAAGAGTTTAAACGCTACTATCGTTCTGTTGACGCGCTGCTCATTGATGACATTCAGTTCTTTGCCAATAAAGAACGATCGCAGGAAGAGTTTTTCCACACCTTCAATGCCCTGCTGGAAGGCAATCAGCAGATCATTTTGACCTCGGATCGTTATCCAAAAGAGATCAACGGCGTTGAAGATCGTCTGAAATCCCGCTTCGGCTGGGGCCTGACCGTGGCGATCGAGCCACCGGAGCTGGAAACCCGCGTCGCGATCCTGATGAAGAAAGCCGATGAAAACGACATTCGCCTGCCGGGCGAAGTGGCGTTTTTCATTGCCAAGCGTCTGCGCTCCAACGTGCGTGAGCTGGAAGGGGCACTGAACCGCGTTATCGCCAATGCCAACTTCACCGGTCGTGCGATCACCATCGATTTTGTGCGTGAAGCGCTGCGAGATTTGCTGGCATTGCAGGAAAAACTGGTCACTATCGACAATATTCAAAAGACGGTGGCTGAGTACTACAAGATCAAAGTGGCAGATTTACTGTCTAAACGTCGTTCCCGCTCGGTGGCGCGTCCGCGTCAGATGGCGATGGCGCTGGCTAAGGAGTTAACCAACCACAGTCTGCCGGAAATCGGGGATGCGTTTGGTGGCCGTGACCATACGACCGTGCTGCACGCCTGTCGCAAGATTGAGCAGTTACGCGAAGAAAGCCACGACATAAAAGAAGATTTTTCCAATCTAATCAGAACATTATCATCGTGACGCTATGAAATTTACCGTTGAACGTGAACATTTATTAAAACCGCTGCAACAGGTGAGTGGCCCATTAGGTGGCCGCCCAACGCTGCGTATTCTCGGAAACCTGCTGCTTCAGGTCGCGGACGGTACGCTGTCGCTGACCGGTACAGATCTGGAAATGGAAATGATCGCGCGCGTTACGCTGACGCAGCCGCACGATGCGGGCGCGACCACGGTTCCGGCACGTAAATTCTTTGACATCTGCCGCGGGCTACCGGAAGGCGCTGAAATCGCCGTGCAGCTGGAAGGCGACCGTATGCTGGTGCGTTCCGGCCGCAGCCGTTTCTCGCTCTCCACGCTGCCTGCTGCGGACTTCCCGAACCTGGACGACTGGCAGAGTGAAGTTGAATTTACTCTGCCACAGGCGACGATGAAGCGTCTGATTGAAGCCACGCAGTTCTCCATGGCGCATCAGGACGTTCGTTACTACTTAAACGGCATGCTGTTCGAAACCGAAGGTGAAGAGCTGCGTACTGTGGCGACCGACGGCCACCGTCTGGCGGTCTGTTCTATGCCGATTGGCGATTCACTGCCAAACCATTCGGTGATCGTGCCGCGTAAAGGGGTGATTGAGCTGATGCGTATGCTCGACGGTGGCGACACGCCGCTGCGCGTGCAGATCGGCAGCAACAACATCCGCGCACACGTGGGCGATTTTGTCTTCACGTCTAAGCTGGTTGACGGTCGTTTCCCGGATTATCGCCGCGTATTGCCGAAGAATCCGGACAAAACGCTGGAAGCAGGCTGCGACAGCCTCAAGCAGGCCTTTGCCCGTGCCGCGATCCTCTCTAACGAGAAATTCCGCGGCGTGCGCCTGTACGTGAGTGAAAACCAGATCAAAATCACCGCTAACAACCCGGAGCAGGAAGAGGCAGAAGAAATTCTGGACGTCACCTACGCCGGAACCGAGATGGAAATCGGCTTTAACGTCAGCTACGTGCTGGATGTGCTGAATGCGCTGAAATGCGAGAACGTTCGCATTCTGCTGACCGACTCCGTTTCAAGCGTACAGATTGAAGATGCCGCATCACAGTCGGCTGCCTATGTTGTCATGCCAATGAGACTGTAATGTCGCTCACCCGTCTGTTGATCCGCGACTTTCGCAATATCGAAAGCGCGGATCTCGCTTTATCCCCTGGCTTTAACTTCCTGGTTGGCGCAAACGGCAGCGGCAAAACCAGCGTGCTTGAGGCCATCTATACGCTCGGTCACGGTCGGGCGTTTCGCAGTTTGCAGATTGGTCGCGTCATTCGCCACGAGCAGGAAGCCTTTGTTCTGCACGGACGTTTGCAGGGGGCGGAGCGCGAAACCGCCATCGGCCTGACCAAAGACAAGCAGGGCGACAGCAAGGTGCGCATCGACGGCACCGACGGTCACAAAGTGGCCGAGCTGGCGCTGCTGATGCCAATGCAGCTGATTACGCCGGAGGGGTTTACTTTACTCAACGGCGGCCCCAAATACAGAAGAGCATTCCTCGACTGGGGATGCTTTCACAACGAAGCCGGTTTCTTTAACGCCTGGAGCAACCTGAAGCGTCTGCTCAAGCAGCGTAACGCCGCGTTGCGCCAGGTTACTCGTTACGCCCAGCTGCGTCCGTGGGACATGGAGTTAATCCCTCTCGCGGAACAAATCAGCCGCTGGCGTGCCGAATACAGCGCAGGTATCGCCGAAGACATGGCCGACACCTGCAAACAGTTTTTACCCGAATTCTCTCTCACCTTCTCCTTCCAGCGCGGCTGGGAGAAAGAGACGGATTATGCCGAGGTGTTAGAGAGAAACTTCGAGCGCGACCGCATGTTGACCTACACCGCGCACGGCCCGCACAAGGCGGATTTCCGCATTCGTGCCGACGGTGCGCCGGTGGAAGACACGCTGTCGCGCGGGCAGCTCAAGCTCCTGATGTGTGCGCTGCGCCTGGCACAGGGAGAGTTTCTCACCCGCGAGAGCGGAAGACGCTGCCTGTACCTGATAGATGATTTTGCCTCGGAACTCGACGACGCGCGGCGCGGGCTGCTTGCCAGCCGCTTAAAAGCCACGCAGTCGCAGGTTTTCGTCAGCGCCATTAGCGCTGAACACGTTATAGACATGTCGGACGAAAATTCGAAGATGTTTACCGTGGAAAAGGGTAAAATAACGGATTAACCCAAGTTGAAATGAGCGAGAAACGTTGATGTCGAATTCTTATGACTCCTCCAGTATCAAAGTCCTGAAAGGGCTGGATGCGGTGCGTAAGCGCCCGGGTATGTATATCGGCGACACGGATGACGGCACCGGTCTGCACCACATGGTATTCGAGGTGGTAGATAACGCTATCGACGAAGCGCTCGCGGGTCACTGTAAAGACATCGTGGTCACCATCCATGCGGACAACTCCGTCTCCGTCACCGATGATGGTCGCGGCATCCCAACGGGTATTCACCCGGAAGAGGGCGTCTCTGCTGCAGAAGTGATCATGACCGTGCTGCACGCAGGCGGTAAGTTCGACGATAACTCCTATAAAGTTTCCGGCGGCCTGCACGGCGTAGGCGTCTCCGTGGTTAACGCCCTGTCGCAGAAGCTGGAGCTGGTTATCCAGCGCGAAGGCAAAATTCACCGTCAGCTCTATACGCACGGCGTGCCGCAGGCGCCGCTGGCCGTTACCGGCGACACCGACAAAACCGGTACCCTGGTGCGCTTCTGGCCGAGCCATGAAACCTTCACCAACGTCACCGAATTCGAGTACGACATCCTGGCGAAACGCCTGCGTGAACTGTCGTTCCTGAACTCCGGCGTCTCTATTCGCCTGAAAGACAAGCGTGACGGCAAAGAAGACCACTTCCATTACGAAGGTGGTATCAAAGCGTTCGTTGAGTATCTGAACAAGAACAAAACGCCAATTCACCCGAATATCTTCTACTTCTCCACCGAAAAAGACGGTATTGGCGTGGAAGTGGCGCTGCAGTGGAACGACGGTTTCCAGGAAAACATCTACTGCTTCACCAACAACATTCCACAGCGTGACGGCGGTACTCACCTTGCAGGCTTCCGTGCGGCGATGACCCGTACCCTGAACGCCTACATGGACAAAGAAGGCTACAGCAAGAAAGCGAAAGTCAGCGCCACCGGTGACGACGCCCGTGAAGGCCTGATTGCCGTTGTCTCCGTGAAGGTGCCGGATCCGAAGTTCTCCTCACAGACCAAAGACAAGCTGGTCTCTTCCGAGGTGAAATCGGCGGTTGAACAGCAGATGAA
This sequence comes from Enterobacter cloacae complex sp. CARB60, assembly GCF_036487345.1. Lineage (NCBI taxonomy): Bacteria > Pseudomonadati > Pseudomonadota > Gammaproteobacteria > Enterobacterales > Enterobacteriaceae > Enterobacter > Enterobacter cloacae complex sp. CARB60. Next base: position 4,685,286 of record NZ_JAZKLC010000002.1, on the reverse strand, counting down.
CGAACTGCTGAGCGAATACCTGCTGGAAAACCCGTCCGACGCGAAAATCGTGGTGGGCAAAATTATTGATGCGGCGCGTGCCCGTGAAGCGGCGCGTAAAGCCCGTGAAATGACCCGTCGTAAAGGCGCGCTGGACTTAGCAGGCCTGCCGGGCAAACTGGCTGACTGCCAGGAACGCGACCCGGCGCTGTCTGAACTGTACCTCGTGGAAGGGGACTCCGCGGGCGGTTCTGCGAAGCAGGGCCGTAACCGTAAGAACCAGGCTATCCTGCCGCTGAAGGGTAAAATCCTCAACGTTGAGAAAGCCCGTTTCGACAAGATGCTCTCTTCTCAGGAAGTGGCGACGCTCATCACCGCGCTGGGCTGCGGCATCGGCCGTGATGAGTACAACCCGGACAAACTGCGCTACCACAGCATCATCATCATGACCGATGCGGACGTCGATGGCTCGCACATTCGTACGCTGCTGTTGACCTTCTTCTATCGTCAGATGCCTGAAATCGTTGAACGTGGCCACGTCTATATTGCACAGCCGCCGCTGTACAAAGTGAAGAAAGGCAAGCAGGAACAGTACATTAAAGACGACGAAGCGATGGATCAGTACCAAATCGCGATCGCCCTTGATGGCGCGACCCTGCATGCGAACTCTCACGCCCCTGCACTGGCCGGTGAGCCGCTGGAGCGTCTGGTGTCCGAGTTCAACGCCACGCAGAAAATGATCACGCGTATGGAACGCCGTTATCCGAAAACGCTGCTGAAGGAGCTGGTTTATCAGCCAACCCTGACCGAAGCCGATCTGAGCGACGAGCAGACCGTGACCCGCTGGGTGAACGCTCTGGTGACCGATCTGAACGAGAAAGAGCAGCACGGCAGCATGTGGAAATGCGATATCCAGCAGAACGCCGATAAGCAGTTCGAGCCTATTATTCGCGTGCGTACCCACGGCGTTGATACCGACTACCCGCTGGAACACGAGTTTGTGACCGGTCCGGAATACCGTCGTATCTGCACGCTCGGCGAGAAGCTGCGCGGGCTGATCGAAGACGATGCGTTCATCGAACGTGGCGAACGTCGCCAGCCGGTAGCCAGCTTCGAGCAGGCGCTGGAATGGCTGGTGAAAGAGTCCCGTCGTGGCCTCGCGATCCAGCGTTATAAAGGTCTGGGCGAAATGAACCCGGATCAGCTGTGGGAAACCACCATGGATCCGGAAAGTCGCCGCATGCTGCGCGTAACCGTTAAAGACGCGATTGCTGCTGACCAGCTGTTCACTACCCTGATGGGCGACGCGGTTGAACCACGTCGTGCCTTCATCGAAGAGAACGCCCTGAAAGCGGCAAATATCGATATTTAATCGTCGTTATACCGCACGATAACTGGCCGCGCTTTTAGCGCGGCTTTTTTGTGGGCGCAGGCATATCCAGCGACATCACGGACGGTAAACGGCTCGCCAGCGTATCTATCGCCATTCTTACCCTCAGCGGCAGGTGCGGCGTCTGCTGCCAGACCGCATGAACGTCGAAATGCACATCCGGTGCCTGCTTCAGGAGCGGGACGAGTTTACCCTGGTGAATATCTTTGACGACCATCCAGCAGGGTAGCCATGCAATGCCGTGTCCGGCCAGTACAGCGTCGCAAATCGCCTGCAAATCATCCATATTGAGCGACGATCGGGGTGTAAAGGTGTGCGACGTTCCTTCGTTATCCATCAGCTGCCAGGACAACACTCTGCCTGCGCGCAGATAGTTAATCGCCGTATGCTGGGGTAAATCATCAACGCTTTGTGGCTGACCTTTCTTCTGCAGATAATCCGGCGCGGCGCACAGCACCATGCGGTGTTCCCCCAGTTTTCTGGCGACCAGAACGCTGCTGTCCTGAAGCGTGCCGTTACGCACCGCCATATCAAACCCTTCCTCGACGAGATCCACCACGCGGTCGCTGAACGACATTTCCAGTTCAAGCCCTGGGTGTTCCTGCGCCAGCGCTATCAGCAGCGGAGCGACACACTGGCGGCCAAACAGCACCGGCATGGCAACGCGCAGGCGGCCGCTGACCTGCTGTTTCCCTGTTTCAAGCAGCGATTCCGCGCCTCGAATCTCCTCCAGCGCGCGCAGGCAGCGTTCATAAAAAAGGGCGCCGTTATCGGTCAGACTCTGGCTGCGGGTGGTGCGCTGAAACAGGCGTACCCCCAGCCGCTCCTCGAGGCGAGCGATGCTTTTTCCTACCGCCGAGCGTGACAAATGCAGGCGAACTGCGGCCTGAGCAAAACTTCCCGCCTCAACGGCAGCCACAAAAACAGGAATATCCTTCAGCGTATCGGTCATGGATTGTATCGATTCTGGCGTCAATAAAGGGAAAACTTATCGCCACTGGCGACCTTTAGTCAACGGTAGACTGTCATGACTAAAGCTCATCTGATGGCAGGAGAAATAAAATGACAGAGACAATGCAACGCTGGTCCATGGACGCCCTCGGGCGCGAGAACCTCAAGCTGACTCAGGCGCCCGTTCCACAGCCAGGCCCGGGTGAAGTACGCGTACGGGTGAATGCCGTTGCGCTTAACTATCGCGATAAAATGGTTGTTGAAGGCACCATGCCGATCCCGCTTTCCTTCCCGTTTACCCCGGCGTCTGACATGGCGGGCGTGGTGGACAGCATTGGTGAAGGCGTTACGCGCTTCAAACCCGGCGCGCGCGTCATCTCAACCTTCTTTCCCGAGTGGCTCGACGGTAAGCCGCAGGCGGACGCGCGCAATCTGCCCTACAAAACGTCCGGCGGATACTTCCAGGGCATGCTGTCCGAGTATGTGATTGTGAATGAAGACGCGCTGGCGGCCTCCCCGGAGACGCTGGATGACGCCGAGGCCAGCACCTTACCCTGCGCAGGGCTTACCGCCTGGTTTGCGCTGGTGGAGCGCGGTCAGCTCCGCGCCGGGCAATCGGTACTGGTGCAGGGCACGGGCGGCGTGGCGATATTCGCCCTGCAAATTGCAAAAGCCCACGGTGCGGAGGTGTTTGTCACCTCGGGGAGTGATGAAAAACTGGCGCTGGCCAAAACGCTGGGGGCCAGCCAGGGCATCAACCGGCTGAAAGGCGACTGGGCTGAAAATACGCTGGCGCTCACGCAGGATCGCGGCATCGACCATATTATTGAAACCGTAGGTGGCGAGAACCTGAAGCATTCCCTGCGCGCCGTTGCCGTTCACGGACGTATCTCTGTTATCGGCGTGCTGGCCGGGACGGAGATTACGCTCTCTGCTGGCGAACTGTTGCTGAAATCCCCCGTCATTCAGGGGATTGGCGTTGGCCACCGCCGGGCGCTGGAAGATTTTGTCCGCGCCGTGGATGTGACCGGACTGAAGCCGGTGATCGAACATCGCTACCGTTTTAACGAGCTTGAACAGGCGTTTGAACACCTCGACCGCGGCGCGTTCGGTAAAATCGTTCTCACCCGCGAGTAAGCCTTTGTTCCCCGGGATAAGCGTAAAAGGGGTGTTTCTGTTGCGCAATGTAGCTCTATTTTTGTGGGCTTAATCGCGTTAGCATGAGGCAGCAATCATTTATCCCGGGGAACTCATGGCTATCAAACTCATTGCAATCGATATGGACGGCACGCTGCTGCTGCCAGACCACACCATCTCTCCAGCCGTTAAAAACGCGATCGCCGCGGCGCGCGCAAAGGGCGTGAATGTGGTCCTGACCACGGGCCGTCCGTATGCGGGCGTACACAGCTACCTGAAAGAGCTGCACATGAATCAGCCTGGCGACTACTGCATCACCTATAACGGCGCGCTGGTGCAGAAAGCCGCAGATGGCAGTACGGTTGCGCAAACCGCGCTGAGCTACGATGACTACCTGTTCCTGGAAAAACTGTCCCGCGACGTGGGGTCCCACTTCCACGCGCTCGATCGCAATACGCTCTATACCGCCAACCGCGATATCAGCTACTACACGGTACATGAATCCTACGTTGCGACCATTCCGCTCGTGTTCTGTGAAGCGGAGAAAATGGACCCGGCGACGCAGTTCCTGAAAGTGATGATGATCGACGAGCCGGAGATTCTGGATAAAGCGATTGCGCGCATTCCGGCCGAGGTAAAAGAGAAGTACACCGTGCTGAAAAGCGCGCCGTACTTCCTCGAAATTCTCGATAAACGCGTCACTAAAGGCACCGGCGTGAAATCGCTCGCTGATGCGCTGGGTATCAAGCCGGAAGAGATCATGGCTCTGGGTGACCAGGAAAATGACATCGCGATGATCGAGTTCGCGGGTATGGGCGTGGCGATGGATAACGCGATCCCGTCGGTGAAAGAAGTGGCTAATTTTGTAACCAAATCCAACCTCGAAGACGGCGTTGCCTACGCGATCGAGAAATTTGTGCTGCAGTAACAGTCGCTCTGAATAATAAGCCTCGGTTATTAACCGGGGCTTTTTTTTGCGCTGAATTTATTGGATTGTTCTTTTTGTGATCTTGATTGTAGTACAACATTAATTGATTGTACTACATTGTCACCGCGGCGAAGACGAACTCTCTCACGTTTGTACTGCAAAAGTGAGGTGAAATTCAGCGGTCGCGGTAAAGTAGTGATGGACATACAGAGCACAAGGACTCTCCATGACTCTCAATAAAACCGATCGCATCGTCATCACGCTGGGCACCCAGATTGTGGGGGGCAAATACGTTCCCGGTTCGCCGCTGCCAGCAGAGGCTGAACTGTGTGAGGAGTTTGAAACCTCGCGCAACATCATCCGGGAAGTGTTCCGCTCGCTGATGGCGAAGCGGCTGATTGAAATGAAACGGTACCGCGGCGCGTTTGTTGCCCCGCGCAACCAGTGGAACTACCTCGATACCGACGTACTGCAGTGGGTGCTGGAAAACGACTACGACCCGCGGCTTATCGGCGCGATGAGCGAAGTCCGAAACCTGGTGGAACCGGCCATCGCCCGCTGGGCGGCGGAGCGCGCAACCTCCGGCGATTTGGCCCAGATTGAGTCGGCTTTAAACGACATGATCGCCAATAACCAGAACCGGGAGGCGTTTAACGAGGCGGACATTCGCTATCACGAAGCGGTGCTGGAGTCGGTGCATAACCCAGTATTACAGCAGCTTAGCGTGGCGATCAGCTCGCTACAGCGAGCGGTATTTGAACGTACCTGGATGGGCGATGAGGCTAACATGCCGAAAACGCTCCAGGAACATAAAGCGCTGTTCGATGCGATACGGCATCAGGACGGCGATGCGGCAGAGCAGGCGGCACTAACTATGATTGCCAGCTCGACACGAAGGCTAAAGGAAATCACATGACATCTCGCTACATCGCAATTGACTGGGGATCGACCAATCTGCGCGCCTGGCTGTACCACGGCGAACAGTGCCTGGAGAGCAGGCAATCAGAAGCAGGCGTGACGCGCCTGAACGGTAAATCCCCTGAGGCGGTGTTAGCAGAGGTCACACAACACTGGCGCGACAGCGCCACGCCGGTGGTAATGGCGGGCATGGTCGGCAGTAACGTAGGCTGGAAAGTTGCGCCATATCTGCCTGTTCCCGCCCATTTTTCCGCTATTGGCGAGCAGTTAACGTCCGTTGGCGACAATATCTGGATCATTCCCGGTTTGTGCGTCTCTCGCGACGATAACCATAACGTGATGCGCGGCGAAGAGACGCAGCTGCTTGGCGCGCGCACGCTTTCTCCTTCTTCTGTCTACGTCATGCCCGGGACGCACTGCAAGTGGGTCCAGGCCGACGCTGAGCAAATCCACGATTTTCGCACCGTAATGACCGGCGAACTGCACCATTTGCTGCTCAACCATTCACTGGTGGGAGCCGGTTTGCCGGAGCAGGAAGCCTCGTCAGAGGCGTTTGCTGCCGGGCTTGAACGTGGGATCGCTTCCCCTGATGTTTTGCCGCAGCTTTTTGAGGTTCGCGCCTCGCACGTGCTGGGAAATCTCCCGCGCGAACAGGTCAGCGAATTTCTCTCCGGCCTGCTGATTGGCGCAGAAGTCGCCAGCATGCGTGATTTCGTCGCGCACGAGCAGGCCATCACCCTTGTCGCCGGCGCATCGCTAACGTCGCGCTACGAGCAGGCGTTTCGCGCCGTTGGGCGTAACGTTTCAACGGTATCCGGCGACACGGCATTTCAGGCAGGAATAAGGAGCATCGCTCATGCAGTGGCAAACTGATCTTCCCCTTATCGCGATTTTGCGCGGCATCACGCCCGATGAGGCGTTAGCCCACGTCGGTGCGGTTATCGACGCCGGATTCGACGCGGTAGAAATCCCGCTCAACTCGCCGGAATGGGAAAAAAGCATTCCGGCCGTGGTGGAGGCGTTCGGTGAGAAGGCGCTGATTGGCGCAGGCACCGTGCTGCACCCGGAGCAGGTGGATGAACTGGCGAAAATGGGCTGCAGGCTTATCGTCACGCCCAACATTCAGCCTGAGGTGATCCGCCGCGCCGTGGGTTACGGCATGACCGTCTGCCCGGGATGCGCCACCGCCACGGAAGCCTTTGCTGCTCTGGATGCGGGCGCGCAGTCGCTCAAAATTTTCCCGTCATCGGCCTTTGGTCCGGACTACATCAAAGCGCTGAAAGCGGTCTTACCCGCCAGCGTGCCGGTCTTTGCCGTGGGCGGCGTAACGCCAGAAAACCTGGGCCAGTGGATGAGCGCGGGCTGTGTGGGCGCGGGGCTCGGCAGCGATCTGTATCGCGCCGGGCAGTCCGTGGAACGTACCGCGCAGCAGGCGGCAGCATTTGTGAAAGCGTATCGAGAGGCAGTGAAATGAAAATAACCAAACTCACCACGTACCGTTTACCCCCGCGCTGGATGTTCCTGAAAATCGAAACCGACGAAGGGGTTGTGGGCTGGGGCGAACCGGTGATTGAAGGGCGCGCACGCACCGTTGAAGCCGCGGTGCACGAGCTGGGGGAATACCTGATTGGTCAGGATCCGGCACGCATTAACGACCTGTGGCAGGTGATGTACCGCGCGGGCTTCTACCGAGGGGGGCCGATCCTGATGAGCGCCATCGCCGGTATCGACCAGGCGCTGTGGGATATCAAAGGCAAAGTGCTGAACGCGCCGGTCTGGCAGCTGATAGGCGGCCTGGTGCGCGACAAAATAAAAGCCTACAGCTGGGTCGGCGGCGACCGTCCTGCGGAAGTGATCGACGGCATCACGCAGCTGCGCAACATCGGCTTCGACACCTTCAAGCTCAATGGTTGCGAAGAGATGGGCATTATCGACAACTCGCGCGCGGTGGATCGCGCGGTGAATACCGTGGCGCAAATCCGTGAAGCCTTCGGCAACGAGATCGAGTTTGGTCTGGATTTCCACGGCCGCGTCAGCGCGCCGATGGCCAAAGTGCTGATCAAAGAGCTGGAGCCGTATCGTCCGCTGTTTATCGAAGAGCCGGTGCTGGCCGAGCAGGCGGAGTACTATCCGAAGCTGGCAGAACAGACCCACATTCCTATCGCGGCGGGTGAACGCATGTTCTCGCGCTTCGAGTTTAAACGCGTGCTCGAAGCGGGCGGCATTGCGATTCTGCAGCCGGATCTCTCTCACGCGGGCGGCATCACCGAATGCTACAAAATTGCCGGGATGGCCGAAGCCTACGATGTGGCGCTGGCGCCGCACTGCCCGCTCGGACCAATCGCGCTGGCTGCCTGCCTGCACGTCGACTTTGTCTCCCGCAACGCGGTGTTCCAGGAACAGAGCATGGGCATTCACTATAACAAGGGCGCGGAACTGCTCGATTTTGTGAAAAATAAAGAAGACTTCAGCATGGAAGGCGGTTTCTTTAAACCGTTAACGAAGCCGGGCCTTGGCGTAGAGATTGACGAAGCCAAAGTCATTGAGCTGAGTAAAAATGCGCCGGACTGGCGTAACCCACTGTGGCGTCATGAGGACGGCAGCGTAGCGGAATGGTAATCGCCATCCCGTAGGCCCGGTAAGCGCAGCGCCACCGGGCAAAAAAACGTACATACAAAAATATAACCCTCTGTAAATTACAGGGCATGGTGAGCGGCTTCGCTATGCCCAAAATCTGGAGACAGATTGCGATGGATATTCCTGTTACCGCTACAAAAACCGGGCGTCGCCGCTACCTGACGCTGATTATGATCTTTATTACCGTGGTCATTTGCTATGTCGACCGCGCCAACCTTGCCGTGGCATCGGCCCATATTCAGGAAGAGTTTGGCATCACCAAAGCGGAAATGGGCTACGTCTTCTCGGCGTTTGCCTGGCTGTATACGCTCTGCCAGATCCCCGGCGGCTGGTTCCTTGACCGCGTCGGTTCACGTATGACCTACTTTATCGCCATTTTCGGCTGGTCCGTGGCGACCCTGTTCCAGGGCTTCGCGACCGGGCTGATGTCGCTGATTGGCCTGCGCGCCATCACCGGAATTTTCGAAGCGCCCGCGTTTCCCACCAACAACCGCATGGTGACCAGCTGGTTCCCGGAGCACGAGCGTGCGTCTGCCGTCGGCTTTTACACCTCCGGGCAGTTCGTTGGCCTGGCGTTCCTGACGCCGCTGCTGATCTGGATCCAGGAGCTGCTGAGCTGGCACTGGGTGTTCATCGTCACCGGCGGGATTGGCATTATCTGGTCGCTGATCTGGTTCAAGGTTTACCAGCCGCCGCGTCTGACCAAAAGCATCACCAAAGCCGAACTGGACTACATCCGCGACGGCGGTGGCCTGGTGGATGGCGATGCGCCGGTGAAAAAAGAGGCGCGCCAGCCGCTGACCAAAGCGGACTGGAAGCTGGTCTTCCACCGTAAGCTGGTGGGCGTTTATCTGGGCCAGTTCGCGGTGACCTCCACGCTGTGGTTCTTCCTGACCTGGTTCCCGAACTATCTGACCCAGGAAAAGGGTATCACGGCGCTGAAGGCGGGCTTTATGACCACCGTGCCGTTCCTCGCGGCGTTTTTCGGCGTACTGCTCTCCGGCTGGCTGGCCGATAAGCTGGTGAAAAAAGGCTACTCGCTGGGCGTGGCGCGTAAAACGCCGATTATCTGCGGCTTGCTGATCTCAACCTGCATCATGGGTGCCAACTACACCAACGATCCGGTGTGGATTATGACCCTGATGGCGGTGGCGTTCTTCGGTAACGGTTTCGCCTCTATCACCTGGTCGCTGGTGTCGTCTCTTGCGCCGATGCGGCTGATTGGCCTGACCGGCGGCGTGTTCAACTTCGTCGGCGGGCTGGGCGGGATCACCGTACCGCTGGTTATCGGCTACCTGGCGCAGGACTACGGCTTCGGCCCGGCGCTGGTCTATATCTCTGCCGTGGCGCTGATCGGGGCACTCTCCTACATCCTGCTGGTGGGCGATGTGAAACGAGTAGGCTAATCCCTGCGGATGTTTTACCCTGATGCACTCAGCGTGCATCAGGGTATCCTCATGAAACAAATCACCTTCGCCTCCCACCATCATCAGCTCACTAACATCAATACCTGGACGCCGGACAGCCAGTGGCTGGTGTACGACGTGCGCCCGTCCGGTGCGTCGTTCACCGGTGAAACCATCGAGCGGGTCAACGTCGTTACGGGTGAGGTAGAGGTGGTTTATCGCGCCACTGACGGCGCGCATATCGGCGTGGTGACCGTTCATCCTGCACAAGAGAAATATGTCTTTATCCACGGCCCGAAAAACCCGGACGCAGACTGGCACTACGATTTTCATCATCGCCAGGGGGTGATTGCGCAAAACGGTCAGGTGAGCAACCTGGACGCGATGGACATCACCGCGCCTTACACCGCAGGCGCGCTGCGCGGCGGCAGCCACGTCCATGTCTTCAGCCCGAACGGGCAGCTCGTCAGCTTTACCTATAACGACCATGTCCTGCACGCGCGCGATCCTAAACTTGATTTACGCAACGTCGGCGTGGCTGCGCCTTACGGCCCGGTGAACCCGCAGGGAAACCATCCCCGTGAATATTCGGGAACCTTCTGGAGCGTGCTGGTTAGCCGCACGACGCCTAACCCACAGCCGGGCAGCGATGAAATCAACCGCGCTTACGAAGAGGGCTGGGTGGGCAACGACAGGCTGGCGTTTATCGGCGACACCCTCTCTGCGCAGGGCGAAAAAGTACCCGAACTGTTTATCGTCGACCTGCCGAAAGACGAGCAGGGCTGGAAGCGTGCGGGCGATGCGCCGCTACAGGGCACCGCAGAGACCCTGCCAGCGCCGCCTGCCAGCGTGATGCAGCGTCGATTGACCTTCACTCACCAGAACCGTTATCCAGGGCTGGTGAACGTGCCGCGTCACTGGGTACGCAGCAACCCGCAGGGGACGCAGATCGCGTTTCTGATGCGGGATGATAACGGCATTGTGCAGCTGTGGCTAATCTCTCCTGAGGGCGGTGAGCCACACCAGTTAACCCATACTGAGAGCGGCATCCAGTCTGCATTTAACTGGAATCCTTCCGGCGACCGTCTGGGGTTTGTGCTCGAAAATCGGATTGCCTGCTGCGACGCGCAGACCGGAGAGGTGACGTTTTTAACGTCCGATCACGGTAACCCGCCGTCTGCTGATGCGGTCGTGTTTTCCCCGGACGGGCGCGTTATTGCGTGGATGGAAGAGACGGGCGGTTTCCGTCAGCTTTGGGCAACGGAAACCGCGCAGCACTAGCGTGGAGGCATCTCTGCGGGCGGGATGACGGCGTTTGTCGCCAGATTCTCCTGCTCGCTTTTTTCTACCCGTGAGCGCACGGAGCTGTCCTTACGAAACATATCCCACGGCAGCAGAAGCGTATCCGCCACGGCCGTAAACGGCATATCCAGGATAACCAGGGATTTGGTGCCCCAGTTTGTATCGTCATCGGAGATCATCGCCGCGCTGGCGCGCGTCCCCGGATATGTTCCTTCTTTACCGCCGGTGTGAGACATCACGCTCGAACACCCGCAAAGTAAAACAACCCCGCTGAACGTCGTCAGCTTTATCAGAACATTTTTCATCATCACTCAGTCATCGTTAATGGCACTGCATAGACCTGCAACTCAGGGTTATAGCGAGCCTTATCCAAAATGGATAGCCCGATAACCCCGCACTGTGGCAGCCATCGCAATTTAACCCTTTGTGCTGTTGTCCCAGTCTAAGCGAGATGCAGGAAAGTGCAAAAAAAAGTGCAGTTGGTGTGCTTGAAAAGCCCGATTGCAGACCCATTTTAAGAATGTGACCCGATAACGAACTCGCCTGATGGGTGTTCGGGGGCGCAAAGGCCTGTCCATGGTGGAAGGCTACAATTTCTCGCTGATTTCAGGAGTTTTATTTATGCGTAACTTCGATCTTTCTCCGCTATACCGTTCTGCAATTGGTTTTGACCGCCTGTTTAACCATTTAGAAAATAACCAAAGCCAGAGCAACGGCTACCCTCCATACAATGTTGAGCTGGTTGACGAAAACCACTACCGCATCGCCATTGCCGTCGCCGGTTTTGCAGAAAACGAACTGGAGATCACCGCGCAGGACAACCTGCTGGTGGTGAAAGGTTCCCATACGGCCGAGCAGAAAGAACGTACCTACCTTTATCAGGGCATCGCCGAGCGCAACTTTGAACGCAAGTTCCAGTTAGCCGAGAACATTCACGTTAAAGGCGCGAACCTGGTCAACGGCCTGCTGTTTATCGAACTGGAACGTGTGATTCCGGAAGAGAAAAAACCGCGTCGTATCGAAATTAACTAATTACGCGGGTCGCGTGAGCGGCCCACCCGGACTTGCTTGCCGTAACGGGAGCATATGCGAATCCATCGGGATTTGCAGGAACAACTGCGCACAAAATTGAACTGTGCCGAACTCGCTTCTCAGAAGGAGATTTAGTATGCGTAACTATGATTTATCCCCCCTGCTGCGTCAGTGGATTGGTTTTGACAAACTGGCTAACGCCCTGCAAAGCACCACCGAGCAACAGACGTTTCCGCCGTACAACATCGAAAAAAGCGACGATAACCACTATCGCATTACCCTTGCGCTGGCCGGTTTCCGCCAGGACGATCTGGACATCCAGCTTGAAGGCACGCGCCTGACCGTGAAGGGGTCGCCGGAAAAACAAGAGACCGAGACCAAATGGCTGCATCAGGGGCTGGTTAATCAGCCGTTTAGCCTGAGCTTTACCCTGGCAGACCATATGGAAGTGTCCGGCGCAACGTTTACCAACGGGCTGCTGCATATCGACCTGCTCCGCAACGTGCCGGAAGCCATCGCGCCGCAGCGTATCGCCATTAGCGAGCGGCCGGCGTTAAACAGTTAACAAGCCCGCCGAACCTGTAGGTCGGGTAAGGCGCAGCCGCCACCCGACAATACTCACAGACTGCACTAAGCCCTGCTCCGGCAGGGCTTTTTTGTGCGCCATCGCCCATACAACCGTATCCAGCTCTGAGAGAATCCTTATCATAACTAAGGTTATGCCAAGGAAGTGGATCATGAGTGATATCGCGTTAACCGTAAGCGTGTTGGCCCTGGTCGCTGTTGTTGGCCTGTGGATAGGGAATATCAAAATCCGCGGCGTCGGGTTTGGGATTGGTGGGGTGCTGTTTGGCGGCATTTTTGTCGGACACTTCGCCGACAAGCTCGGGCTGGTTCTCAGCGCTGAAATGCTCCACTTTACCCAGGAGTTCGGCCTGATCCTCTTCGTTTATACCATCGGTATTCAGGTGGGGCCGGGCTTTTTCGCCTCACTTCGGGTCTCTGGATTACGGCTCAACCTGTTTGCCCTCGGCATTGTGGTGATGGGCGGGCTGGTCACCGCAATTCTGCACAAAATCTTCGATATCCCGCTGCCCGTGGTGTTGGGCATTTTCTCCGGGGCGGTCACCAACACGCCTGCGCTCGGTGCCGGGCAGCAAATCCTTCGCGATTTGGGCATTGAACCCGGCATTGTCGACCAGATGGGGATGAGCTACGCCATGGCCTATCCGTTTGGGATTTGCGGCATTCTGCTCTCCATGTGGCTGGTACGCGTCCTGTTTCGCATTAACGTCGACAAAGAGGCGAAGGACCACGAAACCACGCTCACCAACGGCCATATGCCGATCAAAACCATCAACATTCGGGTCGATAACCCCAACCTGAATAATATGGCGATTCAGGACGTGCCGATCCTGAACAGCGCCAACATCATCTGCTCCCGCCTTAAGCGTGACGATATGCTGATGGTGCCCGCGCCCGGCACCGTTATCCAGCAGGGCGATCTGCTGCACCTGGTCGGCCAGCCCGGCGATTTAAACAACGCGCGGCTGGTGATTGGTCAGGAGGTGGATACTTCGCTCTCGACCCGCGGCACCGATATGCGCGTGGAACGCGTTGTGGTGACTAACGAGCAGGTTTTGGGCAAGAAAATACGCGATCTACAGGTAAAAGAGCGCTACGACGTGGTGATCTCCCGCCTCAACCGTGCGGGTGTTGAACTGGTCGCCAGCCCGGAGGCCAGCCTGCAGTTCGGGGATATCCTCAACCTGGTCGGGCGCCCGTCGTCCATCGACGCCGTGGCGGATATGGTGGGTAACGCCCAGCAAAAACTGCAGCAGGTGCAGATGCTGCCGGTGTTTATCGGTATCGGACTTGGCGTGTTGCTCGGCTCTATTCCGGTGTACGTGCCGGGCTTCCCGGTGGCGCTCAAGCTGGGCCTGGCGGGCGGGCCGCTGATTATGGCGCTGATCCTCGGGCGTATCGGCTGTATCGGCAAGCTCTACTGGTTTATGCCGCCGAGCGCCAACCTGGCGCTGCGCGAGCTGGGCATCGTCCTGTTCCTGGCGGTGGTCGGGCTAAAATCCGGCGGGGATTTTGTCGATACCCTGGTCAAGGGCGAAGGGATGAGCTGGGTCGGTTACGGCATCTTTATCACGGCGATCCCGCTGCTGACGGTGGGAATACTGGCGCGGATGTTCGCCAAAATGAACTACCTGACCCTGTGCGGCATGCTGGCGGGCTCCATGACCGATCCGCCCGCGCTGGCCTTTGCCAACAACCTGCACGCCACCAGCGGCGCGGCCGCGCTCTCCTATGCCACCGTCTATCCGCTGGTGATGTTCCTGCGCATCATCACACCCCAGCTACTGGCGGTGCTGTTCTGGGGGATGAGCTAGCAGGTCGTCCGGGTGGATGCGCCGCAGATGGTAGTCCACCTGGTAATCGCTGGTATTTCGGAACATCACGGAATAGTTGAGGAACTCGCCGCTGTCGCTGTAGGAGAGAGAGGTAATGCGCAGCAGCGGCGTTTGTTCCGGCAGGTTCATATAACCGGCCAGCGTTTTATCTGCCAGCACCGGCGTCAGGCTCTCGTAGTTGCCGCTAATGGTGATCCCGCACTCCTTCTCGATGTAATCAAACTTAGACCCCTCAAGATGCGCCAGCGACAGATTGCGGAACAGCTTCACCGGCATAAAGCTGTCTTCCAGCATCAGCGGTTTTCCGTCCACGTAGCGCACACGCCGGGAAAAGTAGATCCGCTCATCCACCTGAATCCGCAGCTGGCTGGCGATGGCGGGTGGGGCGGGCATCACTTCGAACTGCAAGACCTTGCTCTGCACCTCTTTTCCCTGCTGACGCAGCACCTCCACCAGCCCGGTCAGGTTGGTGGTTTCGTGGTGAACGTCTTTGCGTGAGACAAAGGTCCCGCTGCCGTGCCGCCGCTCAACCAGCCCCCAGCTCACCAGCAGATCCAGCGCATTGCGGATGGTCATTCGCGCCACGCCGAACTCCTGCGCCAGCGCTTTTTCGCCGGGCAGCGGGCTGCCGATGTTGTAGTCCGACGAATTCAGCCGCAGCCGCAACCTGTCGGCAATAGATTTGTAGATCACCAGTAGACCTCTATGCCCTTATCAGGGCGTGGATTGCGTCCTGACATGTCCATGTTTACCTCAAAAAGTAGACCTGATTGGTCAAAATAAAACCATGAATGCGATCACGAATCGCAGCGGCACGCCATGTTCGCGCATCAGTAAGTTCTTATGCTCACCTCAGGCCAGCAAAAAACCATAAAGGCCTCTACCCCTACAGGTTGTTTCATGAGGATTTAAAAATGCTCAGTCAAATACAACGTTTTGGCGGTGCCATGTTTACCCCGGTGTTGCTGTTTCCATTCGCCGGGATCGTGGTGGGAATCGCCATCATGCTTCGCAACCCGCTGTTTGTCGGCGAAGCCTTAACTGCCCCTGATAATCTGTTCGCGCAAATTGTTCACATCATTGAAGAAGGCGGCTGGGCGGTGTTCCGCAATATGCCGCTGATTTTTGCCGTTGGCCTGCCGATTGGCCTGGCGAAGCAGGCGCAGGGCCGCGCCTGTCTGGCGGTGCTGATTAGCTTTCTGACCTGGAACTACTTCATTAACGCGATCGGGATGACCTGGGGCCATTTCTTTGGCGTCGACTTCTCTGCCGAACCGACGGCAGGAAGCGGGCTGGCGATGATTGCCGGGATCAAAACGCTTGATACCAGCATCATCGGCGCGATCGTGATTTCGGGCATCGTCACCGCCATCCACAACCGCTACTTCGACAAGCCGCTGCCGGTCTTTCTGGGCATTTTTCAGGGCAGTTCGTTTGTCGTTATCCTCGCGTTCTTCGTCATGATCCCCTGCGCTTGGCTGACGCTGCTGGGCTGGCCGAAAGTGCAGATGGGCATCGAATCCCTTCAGGCGTTCCTGCGCTCTGCCGGTGCGCTGGGCGTGTGGGTGTATACCTTCCTGGAACGCATTCTGATCCCAACCGGATTGCACCACTTCGTCTACGGTCCGTTTATCTTCGGCCCGGCGGCGGTGGAAGGCGGGATTCAGGTCTACTGGGCGCAGCATCTGCAGGAATTCAGCCAGAGTACCCTGCCGCTGAAAACCCTTTTCCCGGAAGGCGGATTCGCCCTGCACGGCAACTCTAAAGTGTTTGGCTCGGTCGGGATTGCGCTAGCGATTTGGTATACCGCGTCGCCGGAAAACCGCGTCAAGGTGGCGGGCCTGCTTATCCCGGCCACGCTCACCGCCGTGCTGGTGGGCATTACCGAACCCCTCGAATTCACCTTCCTGTTTATCTCGCCGCTGCTGTTTGCCGTGCACGCCGTGCTGGCGGCCACCATGGCAACGGTGATGTACGCCTTCGGCGTCGTGGGGAACATGGGAGGCGGCCTGCTGGACCAGTTCCTGCCGCAAAACTGGATCCCGATGTTCCATAACCACGCCTCGACGGTATTCACCCAGATTGGCATCGGCGTCTGCTTCACCGGGATCTACTTCGTGGTCTTCAAAACGCTGATTGCGCGTCTGAACCTGAAAACCCCGGGCCGGGAAGAGAGCGAAATCAAGCTCTACAGCAAGGCCGACTATAAGGCGGCGCGCGGGCAAACCACCGCCCCGGCGGCGGCCAGCCAGCAGGTCGGGCAGGCCGCCGGGTTCTTACAGGCGCTCGGCGGCGCGGCCAACGTCGAAAGCATCAACAACTGCGCCACCCGCTTGCGTATCGCCCTGGTCGATATGGCGAAAACGCAAAGCGATGACGTCTTCAAAGCCCTCGGCGCCCACGGCGTGGTGCGACGCGGCAACGGCATTCAGGTGATTGTCGGCCTGCACGTTCCTCAGGTGCGCGACCAGCTTGAATCGCTGATGAAAACCCCTTTATCGAATGAACAAACCACCCTGACAGAGGCTATATCATGAAAAAATTCTCAGTTGTCATTGCAGGCGGCGGCAGCACCTTTACGCCTGGTATCGTCCTGATGCTGTTAGCCAACCGCGACCGTTTCCCGCTGCGCGCCCTGAAGTTCTATGACAACGACGGCGCGCGTCAGGAGACCATCGCCGAAGCGTGCAAAATCATCCTTAAGGAACAAGCCCCGGAGATTGAGTTCAGCTACACCACCGATCCTAAAGCGGCGTTTACCGATGTGGATTTCGTGATGGCGCATATCCGCGTGGGCAAATACCCGATGCGTGAAAAAGATGAAAAAATCCCGCTGCGCCACGGCGTGCTGGGCCAGGAAACCTGCGGACCGGGCGGGATTTCCTACGGCATGCGCTCTATCGGCGGCGTGCTGGAACTGGTGGATTATATGGAGCAATACTCCCCAAACGCGTGGATGCTGAACTACTCCAACCCGGCGGCGATTGTCGCGGAAGCCACGCGTCGCCTGCGTCCGAACGCCAAAATCCTCAACATCTGCGATATGCCGATCGGCATTGAAGGGCGCATGGCGCAGATTGTCGGCCTGAAGGACCGCAAAGAGATGCGCGTGCGCTACTACGGCCTGAACCACTTCGGCTGGTGGACGTCGATTGAAGACCTGAACGGAAACGATCTGATGCCGAAACTGCGCGAATACGTGGCGAAAAACGGCTATGTTCCGCCTTCGGAAGATGCGCATACCGAAGCGAGCTGGAACGATACCTTTGCTAAAGCAAAAGACGTGCAGGCGCTGGATCCTGACACCATGCCGAACACCTACCTGAAGTATTACCTGTTCCCGGACTACGTGGTCGCGCACTCCAACCCGGAACGTACCCGCGCCAATGAGGTCATGGATCACCGTGAGAAGCACGTGTTCAGTTCCTGCCGGGCGATTATCGAAGCCGGTAACTCCGCTGCCGGTGAGCTGGAAATTGACGAACATGCGTCGTACATCGTCGATCTGGCGACGGCAATTGCCTTTAACACCCAGGAGCGGATGCTGCTGATTGTGCCAAACAACGGGGCCATCCATAACTTTGATGCCGACGCGATGGTGGAGATCCCGTGCCTGGTGGGCCATAACGGGCCGGAACCGCTCACGGTGGGCGATATACCACACTTCCAGAAAGGGCTGATGAGCCAGCAGGTGGCGGTGGAAAAACTGGTGGTGGATGCCTGGGAGCAGCGTTCGTACCAGAAACTCTGGCAGGCGATCACCCTGTCGAAAACCGTGCCGAGCGCGTCCGTCGCGAAAGCGATTCTGGATGACCTGATCGAGGCCAACAAAGAGTACTGGCCAGAGCTGCATTAATCGTCCTGACCGGCATCGCCCGATGCCGGTCTCCTTGTCCTTGTCGATTTACGCTATGCTGAAGCCTGCCCGCAGCACGACAAGGAACCTCCATGAAAATTTCCCGCCTCGGCGAAGCGCCGGATTACCGCTTCTCTCTGGCTAATGAACGCACTTTTTTAGCGTGGATCCGCACCGCGCTGGGCTTTCTTGCCGCTGGGGTCGGTCTCGATCAGCTCGCGCCGGATTTCGCTACGCCGCCGATCCGTGAAGTGCTGGCGCTGCTGCTGTGCCTGTTCGCGGGCGTGCTGGCGATTTACGGCTATCTGCGCTGGTTGCGCAATGAGAAGGCGATGCGTCTGAAGCAGGATCTGCCCTATACGCGTGGGTTAATCATCATCAGCACGATTCTGCTGACGGTGGCGGGCGTGGTAATGGTGCTGGTGTTCTATGGCGGATAGCCGCAAAGCGCGGCGCGAAGCGGACCCCGGCCTGCAGCCGGAGCGGACGTCACTCGCCTGGCTGCGCACGCTGCTGGGGTATGGCGCGCTGATCGCCCTGGCGATTAAGCACAACTGGCACCGCACGGGTATGCCATTCTGGATCTCACTGGTTGTGCTGGCGCTGGTGGCGATTATTTTATGGCGCTATACCCGCAGCCGTAACCTGATGGACGTGGCGCAGAACGATTTTGTCCAGCCGAAGGCGGTGCGGGATAAGTTCCTCATCGCGCTGGCCGTGCTGTCTCTGTCTTTACTCTTTGCAGTTACCCATATTCAGCAAATAGTGAATCTGTAAGCCCGGTGGCGGCTACGCCTTACCGGGCCTACAACTGCCGCGAACCGTAGGCCGGGTAAGGCGCAGCCGCCACCCGGCATAATTACTTCCCTTTCGCCAGATACTTCGCCATCTCGTCTTCCGGCACCATCCCGCCGCCGGTCGCCCACACCAGATGGGTAACGTTGGTATGCGAATGAACGCGCACCGGCCCGGCCATGCCCGCCAGCGCGGACGGTTCCAGACGAATGCCTTCCTCCTGCGCCAGCCAGCCGAGCATGTCGTACATGCTCTGATCGGAAAGCGTATAGAACCCGTCGAGCAGGCGTTCCATCGCGCGGCCCACGAAGCCGGAGGCACGCCCTACCGCCAGACCGTCCGCCGCCGTCACGTTATCAATGCCCAGATCTTGTACCGAGATTTCATCGTGCAGGCCGGTGTACACGCCCAGCAGCATGCACGGGGAGTGCGTTGGCTCCGCGAAGAAGCAGTGGACGTTATCGCCAAAGGCCAGCTTCAGGCCAAACGCCACGCCGCCGGGGCCGCCGCCGACGCCGCACGGCAGGTAGACGTACAGCGGATGTTCCGCATCCACCACGCGGCCCTGTTCGGCAAACTGCGCCTTCAGGCGCTCGCCCGCCACCGCATAGCCCAGGAACAGGGTGCGGGAGTTTTCATCGTCGATGAAGAAACAGTTCGGATCGCTTTCCGCCGCTTTTCGTCCCTGCTCCACCGCTACGCCGTAATCCTGCTCATATTCCACGACGATGACGCCGTGGCTGCGCAGTTTGGCTTTCTTCCACTCGCGTGCGTCGGCAGACATATGCACGGTGACCTTAAAGCCGATGCGTGCGCTCATGATGCCGATAGACATCCCGAGGTTGCCGGTTGAGCCTACCGCAATGCTGTACTGGCTAAAGAACGCCTTAAAGCGCGGCTCCAGCAGAATACTGTAGTCGTCTTCGAGGCTCAGCAACCCGGCTTCCAGCGCCAGTTTCTCCGCGTGGGTCAGCACCTCATAGATGCCGCCGCGCGCTTTAATCGAGCCGGAAATCGGCAGATGGCTGTCTTTTTTCAGCAGCAGGGTGCCGGGAATGGCCTTGCCGGACTCTTTCTCCAGCCGCTTTTGCATCGCCGGAATGGCGACCAGTTCGGATTCGATAATCCCGCCCGTTGCCGCGGTTTCCGGGAAGGCTTTCGCCAGGTACGGCGCGAAGCGGTTGAGGCGAGCGTGCGCGTCGTCCACGTCGGCTTTGGTCAGCCCGACATAGGGCAACCCTTCTGCCAGCGTTGTGGTGCGCGGGTTAAGCCAGGTGGTTTCTTTCAGGGCAATCAGATCCTCAACCAGAGGAAACTGTGCGGTTAAAGTAGTGATAGTTGCGTTTTCCATAATACGTCTCTTCGCGCTCAGATAATGAAAGAAAGCAGGAATGTGCCGCCAAGTGCAAGCACCGAGGCGATAAACGTCGCCGTCGTATAGTATTTGAAGGTCTCATTCAGGGTCGCGCCGCAGTACTGCTTCACCAGCCAGAAGAGAGAATCTGTCACGATCGTGCAGCCAATGGCGCCGGAACCGATGGCAATGGTGATGATCTCCGGGCTCACGTTCGGGTAGAGGGGCAGCATCGGCGCGACTATCGCCGTGGCGCCCATCATCGCCACCGTCGCGGAGCCAACGGCGGCATGCAGCACCAGCGCCACCAGCCAGGCGAGCAGGATAGGGTGCATGTGCAGGTTCGAGAGAATATGCGCCAGCGAGTCCGCCAGTCCGCTGGTTTTCAGGATGGCGTTAAACGCGCCGCCCGCGCCGATAATCAGCAAAATGTTGGCGATAGAGCCGAAGCCGTGCTCGGTGTGCGTCAGCATCGTGCCCATGCCCATATGCTGGCGGATCCCCAGCAGGTAGTAGGCGACAAACACGGCGATAAACATGGCGGTGATCGGGTTGCCGATAAACTCCAGCAGCGTATACAGCGTGCCTTCTTTTGCCATATTCAGCTCGGCGATGGTTTTCACCAGCATCAGGGCAATCGGCAGCAGCACCGTGAACAGCGTGGCGCCCAGCGACGGCAGGGTGTGCTCTTCCCGCACCTTCAGGTCTGAAAATTCCGCCGGAACCGGTTTAAACGGCAGACGATTGCCGAGCAGTTTCAGGAACAGCGGGCCGCCGACCAGAGAGGCCATCAGGCCTACCATCAAACCGTAGACAATGACCGTTCCGACGTCCGCCCCTAATTTATTGGTCACAAACAGTGCCGCAGGATGCGGCGGCACCACGCAGTGCACCGCCATCAGCGCGGTACAGAGCGGAATGGCCAGCTTGAGCAGCGACGTGTTGGTCTTTTTGGCGATGGAAAACGCCAGCGGGATCAGCAGTACCACACCCACCTCCACGAACAGCGTAATGCCGCAGATAAGGCCCACCAGCACCATAATCGCGTCCGCCGACAGCCAGCGGCAGCGCTGCAATGCGATCCCGATGCGCTCGGCCGCGCCGGAGACTTCCATCATTTTGCCGAGAATGGTGCCCAGACCAATCACCGCCGCCAGGAAGCCCAGCGTACCGCCAATTCCGCTCTCAATGGCGTTCACCATATCCAGCGGGCTCATCCCCATCATCGCGCCGACGAAAAAGCTCGCCAGCAGCAGCGCGAGGAACGGGTGAAACTTCAGTTTTACGATGGTTAAAACAATCAACACAATGCTGACCAGCAGCGTTGCCACAACCCAGACCTGAGATCCCATATCTCACCTCACCCTTATGTCATCTGGGGGTATTGGACGAAAAAACGGCGTGGGCTGACAAACGATATAAATTGGCGTTCAGATGAGCCAGATTGGATCAACTGAGTGACTGCGCTCTAAAAAGCGCACTTAATCCGTATTAGGTTCACATAAATTCACCCTTAAACGGTATGCTGAGCGCAGAAACTACGCGCGAGAATTGTGATGACCGATACAAATGAAGCCAGAAACCGGCTGCTAAACGGCTGGCAGCTGTCGAAAATGTATACCTTTGAAGTCGCCGCCCGGCATGAGTCCTTCGCCCTGGCGGCGGAGGAGCTGTCGCTCAGCCCCAGCGCGGTGAGCCACCGCATCAACCTGCTGGAAGAGGAGCTGGGTATTCAGCTGTTTGTTCGCTCGCACCGTAAAGTCGAGCTGACGCAGGAGGGAAAGCGCGTTTACTGGACGCTGAAATCGTCCCTCGACACCCTGAATCAGGAGATCCTGGACATCAAAAACCAGGCGCTCTCCGGCACGCTGACGTTGTACTCCCGCCCGTCGATTGCCCAGTGCTGGCTGGTGCCCATGCTGGGGGACTTTACCCGCCGCTATCCGTCGATTTCACTCACCATTCTGACCGGTAATGATTACGTCAATATGCAGCGAACGGGTGTCGATCTGGCGATCTATTTCGACGATACGCCGCCAAACCACCTCTCTCATCACTTCCTGATGGACGAGGAGATTTTGCCCGTCTGCTCACCGCAGTACGCCCGCGAGCATGAACTGCTGAAAAACCCCGATAACCTCAGCCACTGCACGCTGTTGCACGATCGTCAGGCCTGGAGCAATGATTCCGGTACGGATGAGTGGCTGAGCTGGGCGCAACACTTTGCGGTGAATATGCCGCCATCGTCGGGCATTGGTTTCGATCGTTCCGACTTAGCGATTATTGCGGCCATTAACCACGTCGGCGTCGCGATGGGGAGAAAGCGGCTGGTGCAGAAGCGGCTCGAGCGGGGCGAGCTGATCGCCCCGTTTGGTGAAAAGACCCTGAAGTGTCATCAGCACTACTATATCTCGACGCTTTCTGGCCGTCAGTGGCCGAAAATAGACGCCTTTATCGGCTGGCTGAGAGAACTGGCAGGTTGAAGAATTATTACGCTTTCGCTCTACACCAAATGTGAAAAAGCGTGCTAAATACAGGTAATGCTTTCGATTTATCCAGGGTAAACCGTGTTAAAGCCTTTTATTGCCTCTGCGTTACTGATCTCTTCCGGCTGGGCGATTGCCGCTGAGCCGCCGCTGACGGCTGCCCATTATGCGCAGCAGCTGGGCGTCGGGATGGACGTGGACTGGGCGCGCACCGAACGCGGCATACGCGAATTCGACCCGCTGGTGGTTCGCGATTTTCGTGCAAAAGGCATTACCCACGTGCGCATCCGCGTGGCCGATGAGCCGACGGAAGCGCGGCTGATCCACCTGCGCAAGCTGGTGGAGGCCTGCGAGCAGTATGGCGTGATCCCGATAGTCGCTTATCAGGCCGATGAATATAAAAACGACCCTAAAGCCGATAACGAGAAAGAGACGATCAACTGGTGGATTGCCGTGGCGCACTATTTCGGACAGAGCTACCCGCTGCTGGGCTTTGATCTCATCTACGAACCCGCCGACAAGCTTAACCATAACCTCGCATCGCTAAACCGCGTGTATGAAAAAACCATTAAAGCAATCCACGACATTGACCCGCAGCGCATGATCTTTATTGCGCCGCGCCTGCGTGCCGCGCCGGAGGATTTATCCAGCCTGAAGCTGCCTGCGCACAGTCAAAATTTCCTGCTGGCGGAGTGGCATATTTTCCCGTGGGGGCCGCTGAAAAATAGCGGTAAATACCCGTGGACGTCCGGCACGGCGGCGGAGAAAGCGGCTATCCATAATCGCATCACTACCGCGCTGCGCTGGCAGCAAAAAACCGGGCACGTTAGCTGGGTCGGGGGCTGGGGCGTGGGGGAGTCAAACCACCTCACGCCAACCGCTTCGCAGCTGGCCTTCACCACCTTTATGGCCTGCGAGCTGCAAAAGGCGAAAATCCCGTATGCGCTTAACGCGGATTTCCAGTTTTACGACGGAGAAGAGGGAGCCTGGCGGCCCGCGCCAGAGCCGTTATTGCAGGCGATGATTGCGCCCGTCTGTGAAAAGCCCGGCGAGAAGCCGGGCCATCATGCGGTTAAACCGGCTGCTCGTGATGCGGGACACGCGACGCCAGCGGCAGCCAGCACAGTAAAATCAGCAGCCCCATCAGCGTCATCAGCAGGCCCAAACTAGCCTGCCCGGTCTGCGGCATCATGGCCGAGAGCCAGGCCAGCGCGCCGGAGCCGATATTCTGCAAACCGCCCACCAGCGCGCCCGCCGTGCCTGCGAGGAACGGGAACGGCTCCATCGCGCCGCTGGTCGCCAGCGGGAACAGCATTCCCGCGCCGAAGAAGAACAGCGCCGCCGGGATGAGCAGCGTCCAGACCGACATCACGTCAAACAGCCCCGGGATCCACATCATCAGACCCGCCAGCAGACAGCTGATCACCGACTGCCACATCAGGGTGGAAAAGCGTTTGTTCGGGCGTCCGGCAAACCACGCGCCGAAGAACGCCGCCGGGATCGGCAGAATAAACAGAATACTCACGACCATGCTGCTCAGACCCAGCCCCGCGCCCAGCAGCACGCCGGAACAGGCTTCGAACACCGCAATGCCCGCCAGGCCGCCGATCAGCATCAGCAGGTAGCAGGTAAACGATCCGTTACCGAACAGCGTTTTATAGCTGGTGATGAGCTTCGTGCGCGGCGCGTCCTGCGGGCGCGTTTCCGGCATCCAGCGCGCCATGCTGAAGGTGACAATGATGCACAGCACCAGCAGGAAGGCGTAGCAGGCGCGCCAGGACCACATCGTGTCCAGCAGGCCGCCAATCAGCGGGGCCAGCAGCGGGCTGACCAGAATACCCATATTCAACAGGCTGTTGGCATGACGGAGCTGGGTGCCCTGATACATATCGCGCGGTAAGGTACGCGCCATCACCCCGCCGACGCCTGTCCCGACGCCCTGCAGGGCGCTGGCGGCAATCAGTACGGTCAGGCTATGGGTGGTTATCGCAATGACGGTCGCCACCATGAAAATGCTCATGCCCACCAGGATCACCGGGCGACGCCCGACGCGGTCGGACAGCGGACCGTAGAAGAGCTGCGAAACGCCATAGGTCAGCAGGTAGGCTGCCATCACGCTCTGCACCGCGCCCTCGCGGACGTTCAATTCCTTTGCCATGTCGGCGATCGCCGGAATGTAGATGGTTTGCGCCATCTGACCGACGGCCACCAGTAACACCAGCATCAACAATAAGTTAACGTTCCTTTGTTTTTTCATGTCGCTGAATACTTTTGCCAAAAGAGAAAAATGAAGAATAAGTGACTACGCATTCCCATAAATGCGCGAGGAATCTACCACAGAGAGATGACAATTTAAGCATTGTCGTGGTGAATGAAAAAACCGGGAAAGGCAGGATTTGTAAACAAGAACGGCAACTAATGTTGCCAGTGATTTACGCCAGGCGCAGCAGAATAGCGCCGCCGGCAATCCCCAGCGCCGCCGCGATGCGCAGGCCTGCAACCTTCTCTTTTAAAAGGACAAACGCGATCAGCGCACCAAAGAGTATGGAGGTTTCACGCAGCGCCGCGACCACCGCCAGCGGTGCCTGCGTCATGGCCCAGAGCGCCAGACCGTAAGAGCCCATGGTGCCAACGCCGCCGAGTAACCCCTTTTTCCAGTGCAGGCGCAGGTAGCCGGACGCCTCGCGCCGACGCGCCACCATCGCCCAGCTCAGCAGGCAGAAGCCGTTCATAAAGAAGGTCCACAGCGTATAGCCCAGCGCGGTGTCCGACAGCCGCACGCCGGTGCCGTCCACCAGCGTGTAGCCTGCGATGAAACAGGCGTTCAGCAGCGCCAGCCAGACCCCTTTGCGTGACTGCATACGGCCATTCATCGCCATAATGAGAATCGACAGGCAGATCGCGCCAATGCCGGACCAGGCGAGCCAGGAGAGGCTATCCCCGAGCGCCAGAACGCTGATCAGCGCCACCAGCAGCGGGGCGGTACCGCGCATCAGGGGATAGGTCTGGCTCATATCCGAGACCTGATAGGTTTTGGCAACCAGCACCGTATAGACCACCTGCAATGCGCAGGAAACAATCAAAAACGGCCAGCTTGCAGCAGATGGCTGTGGGGAAAACGGCAGTAAGACCAGAGCGATAACCGTGGCGGAGCCGCTGACGCTTATTGCGGAATAGAGCTTGTCCGTTCCGGCTTTAACGATGGCGTTCCAGCTGGCATGCAGCAGCGCGGCGAAAAGCAAAATGCAGAATACGGTGATGGTCATGGCGTATCGGGTGATGAATTGTCACTCAACTGTAACATTCACATCCTGAGGCTGCCAGCCGGTTACACCGCACAAAAAAGGCGGTGCGTCACCCGCGGTTCGTCTGAGACCAGCGTAAAACCCGCTTGATGATAAAACCCGTAGGCGCTGCCCGGCGCATGGGTATTCAGGAAATCAAACCAGATGCTGGCATCGGCCATGACCACGGTCAAAAGCTGTTTGCCGATGCCCAGCCCGCGGCACTTCTCGCTGACGTAGAGATGGCGAATGCGCCCGGCACGCGGCTGCAGGCTGAACGGATCGCGATTCAGACCACACACGCCCACCAGCTTGCCGTTGAGAAACGCACCCAGCAGCTTTTCACCCGGCGCGTTAAAGCGGTTCTCACCACGCTGCCAGTTCTCTTCCAGCCTGCGCAGCATGTTGAAATTCAATGCGATACTTTCCGCCTTCAGGGCGATATACCCCGGCTCATCCGGTGTGACAGGCTCAATTAACAGACGCGACATAGCATTCCCTCGTTATTAAAGAGGGGCGGTTGCCCGCCCCTCTCAGGTGCGACTTGAACCTGAATCAGCGAATGAATTTCAGGACAGCATCAAGCAGTTGCAGTACAGCAACAATGAGTTTGAGGATAAGTATCACCATATCCACTACGCTCATACGCGTCTCCTTTTGGTTAAAAGGAGCACGATGCTGGCGTACCTTTCCGCCGCCTGTTGCCAGCACCTGGATTGACGTAACACAGTGTGCTCACTTCAGGGGGTTAAGGCACTGACGGCACCACCCGTTTCAGCCAGGACTTCGTTGCGCCGGTAGAACTGCGGCCCCCTCGCTCACTGCGAACACCCTCAGTATAGATAAATACTGTATGCATGAACAGTATTTTTTGGACAAAATCAGGAAGGCGATCCATACTCAAAAACGTCAAAATCCGTGCCGGAATTGCGCGTTCGTCTTCGATCGCGTATACTTTTTGCGTTGACGTAACACAGTGTGTTCTGCGGCGACCAACCGCAAAACCCTGATAAAAACCTCGCTTAGGCGGGGTTTTTTGTTTTCTGGTCTGCCCATAAAAAGATGCCTGTTGACTTATTGGCAATGCGTGTCATCATTGCCATAATGGCAACGGACGCGGCAGGCATGCAGTATGCATTTAATCTCTATGAAAGCTATTTGGGATGCGGTAACCCAGTTTCCCCAGCATAAGGAATATGACCGTTTTACGGAGAAACATCGCACTAAGGGGAAGAAATGATGATCGTCGCTGATGCAATGAAAGCTACGCATGCCCTTGTTGCGGCCGTTCCTTTACTGGGTGAACAGCCGAGCGAGAAAGATTATAAGGATGCGCTTGAGCTGGTTGAGTATCTCCTTATGAACGAGCCCGATAGCCCCTTGCTGGATATTGTGTGCGCCAGGATTAGCCGTTACGAAGCCAGTCGGCCAGAGATAGTCGCATTACGCAAGGAGATGGAGTCCGTTCCCGTCGGTATTGCGGTTTTAAGAACCTTGATGGATCAGTACAACCTGACGATATCGGATTTTCAGGATGAAATTGGCAGTAAATCAATGGTTTCACGGGTTCTGAATGGCCAGAGACAGCTTACTCTGAACCATATTAAAAAGCTGGCGGCCAGATTTGGGGTATCACCTGCTCTGTTTATTGAGTGAGTAAAAACTGAATTTTTGAGTGTCATTACTCAACAAACGAAACGTGATCCCTGACGCATTTTTGCGCAGATGAAAATATTTCCATTGTCACGCCTGAAAACCTGTGTTTGTATAAATTCAATCAATGATTCCAAACACAGGTCCCCAATGACTTCATCCATCTTCACTTCGACCCTACTAAAAACTGCGCAACCTGCCGCAGTGGTCGTCGTGCGTGTGGTGGTGGTCGTCGGCAATGCGCCGTAGGGACTGGATCAACACACGAATCCAAAACCCCGCCGGCGCAAACCGGGCGGGGTTTTTCGTTTAGGACCCCTCCCGGATACGCTAAGTAGTTCGGGTTGCAGGAAGGCGGCAAGTGAGCGAATCCCCGGGAGCGTACACAGGTACGTGACTGGGGTGAGTGAACGCAGCCAACGCATCTGCAACCTGAAATACGACGCGTAACGTCGGCTCAGAAGAAAAGGACTGGAGCATGGCAAGTTCGGGCACAACATCCACCAAGACGCGTTTTACTGGCGCGCAGCTGATCGTTCATCTGCTGGAACGACAGGGCATCACCACCGTTGCGGGCATCCCTGGCGGCACGGTGCTGCCGCTGTACGATGCGTTAAGCCAAAGCACGCAGATCCGCCACGTGCTGGCGCGTCACGAGCAGGGGGCCGGCTTTATCGCTCAGGGCATGGCGCGTACGCAGGGTAAACCGGCGGTCTGTATGGCCTGCAGCGGCCCGGGGGCGACCAACCTGGTCACCGCTATCGCCGACGCGCGCCTCGACTCCATTCCGCTGATTTGCATTACCGGCCAGGTGCCGTCTTCGATGATCGGTACCGATGCGTTCCAGGAAGTGGATACCTACGGCATCTCTATCCCCATCACCAAACATAACTATTTAGTTCGCGATATCAGCGAGCTTCCTCAGGTTATCAGCGATGCGTTCCGCATTGCGCAGTCTGGCCGTCCGGGCCCGGTGTGGATAGACATTCCTAAGGATGTCCAGACCGCAGAGATTGAGATCGACGTTCTGCCGGAGCCGGGCGAGCGTGCCCCCGCGCCGGAATTCAGCGCTGAGAACGTGCGCGACGCCGCCGCCATGATTAACGCCGCCAAACGCCCGGTGCTCTATCTGGGCGGCGGGGCGATTAACGCTGCGGATGAAATCCGTCAGTTTGCGGAAAAAGCCAACCTGCCGACCACCATGACCCTGATGGCGCTGGGCATGCTGCCCAAAGCGCACCCGCTCTCTCTCGGCATGCTGGGCATGCACGGCGCGCGCAGCACCAACTACATCCTGCAAGAAGCGGATTTGCTGATTGTTATGGGTGCACGTTTTGATGACCGGGCGATTGGCAAAACCGAGCAGTTCTGCCCGAATGCGAAGATCATTCACGTGGATATCGACCGCGCGGAGCTGGGTAAAATCAAGCAGCCGCACGTGGCGATTCAGGGGGACGTGGCGGAAGTGCTGGCGCAGCTGATCCCGCAGACGGACGCAGCCGACCGCGCCGACTGGCGTCAGCTGGTGGCCGATCTGCAGCGCGAGTTCCCGGGCGCCATCCCAACCGAAGGCGACCCGCTGAGCCACTACGGGCTGATCAACGCCGTGGCCGGCTGCGTGGACGACAGCGCCATTATCACCACCGACGTGGGCCAGCACCAGATGTGGACCGCCCAGGCCTACCCGCTGAACCGTCCGCGCCAGTGGCTGACATCCGGCGGTCTCGGCACCATGGGCTTTGGCCTGCCCGCAGCCGTGGGTGCGGCGCTGGCGAATCCGGACCGCAAGGTCATCTGCTTCTCCGGCGACGGCAGCCTGATGATGAACATTCAGGAAATGGCGACCGCGGCCGAAAACCAGTTAGACGTGAAAATCATCCTGATGAACAACGAGGCGCTGGGGCTGGTGCACCAGCAGCAGAGCCTGTTCTACAAGCAGGGGGTGTTTGCGGCGACCTATCCGGGGATGATTAACTTTATGCAGATTGCCGCCGGTTTTGGCCTGCATACCTGCGATCTGAACGCGGAAGAGGATGCCCACGCGGCGCTGCAGGCGGCGATTTCTCGCCCAGGCCCGGCGCTGATCCACGTGCGTATCGACCCTGAACAAAAAGTGTATCCGATGGTGCCGCCGGGTGCGGCAAATACTGAGATGGTGGGAGAATAAGCCATGCAGAAACAACATGATAACGTCATTCTGGAACTCACCGTCCGCAACCACCCTGGCGTCATGACCCACGTCTGCGGGCTCTTTGCCCGCCGGGCGTTCAACGTGGAAGGCATTCTCTGCCTGCCGATTCAGGGCAGCGAGCACAGCCGCATCTGGCTACTGGTCAACGACGATCAGCGGCTGGAGCAGATGATGGCGCAGATCGACAAGCTGGAAGACGTGACCAAAGTGGCGCGCAACCAGTCCGACCCCACCATGTTTAACAAAATTGCGGTGTTTTTCGAGTAAATCCCTTAAGGTTACAGGCTTTTGCCGGATGGCGCTGCGCTTATCCGGCCTACAAGGACTTTACACGTAGGCCGGATAAGGCGTTTACGCCGCCATCCGGCGTATTCACGCATCAGGATCAAACCATGACCACCATCGCTCTCATCGACGACCACCTTATCGTCCGCTCCGGCTTTGCCCAGCTTCTGAACCTCGAACCGGATTTTCAGGTCGTGGCCGAGTTTGGTTCCGGCCGCGAGGCGCTGGCGGGCCTGCCGGGGCGCGGGGTGCAGGTCTGTATCTGCGATATATCGATGCCCGATCTCTCCGGGCTGGAGCTGTTAAGCCAGCTGCCAAAAGGGATGGCGACGATTATGCTGTCGGTCCACGACAGCCCGGCGCTGGTCGAGCAGGCGCTCAACGCGGGCGCGCGCGGCTTCCTCTCTAAACGCTGTAGCCCCGACGAACTGATCGCCGCGGTGCGCACCGTCTCCACCGGCGGCTGCTATTTAACGCCGGATATCGCCATCAAGCTGGCGGCCGGAAGGCAGGACCCGCTCACCAAGCGCGAGCGCCAGGTTGCGGAAAAACTCGCGCAGGGGATGTCGGTGAAAGAGATTGCCGCCGAGCTGGATCTGTCCCCGAAAACCGTGCACGTTCATCGCGCCAACCTGATGGAAAAACTCGACGTCAGCAACGACGTGGAGCTGGCGCGCCGCATGTTCGACAGCTGGCAATGAGTCCCGTCTTTTCGCGGCTGATCGCCGTTGTCGCCAGCTTTTTTATCTTCTCCGCCGCCTGGTTCTGCCTGTGGAGCATCAGCCTGCACCTGGTGGAACGCCCCGAGCTGGCGGTGCTGCTGTTTCCCTTCGGCCTGCGTCTGGGGTTAATGCTCCAGTGTCCGCGCGCCTACTGGCCGGTTTTGCTCGGCGCAGAGTGGCTGATGCTGGTCTGGCTGGCGCAGGAAGTTGCCCTCGCGCACTTGCCCTTATTGATGACCGGAAGCCTGCTCACGCTTCTCCCGGTTGCGCTCATTTCCCGCTACCGCCACCAGCGCGACTGGCGCACGCTGCTGCGTCAGGGGGCGGCGCTGATTGCCGCCGCGCTGCTGCAGTCGCTTCCGTGGGTCGGCGAGAAGGAGATGCTCAACGCCCTGCTGCTGACCCTCACCGGCGGCCTGACGCTGGCCCCAACCTGCCTCGTGATCTGGCACTACCTCACCAGCACCGTCTGGCAGCCGCTCGGCCCGGCGCTGGTTTCTCAACCGGTGAACTGGCGCGCCCGGCACCTCATCTGGTATCTGCTGCTGTTTGTGGTGAGCCTGTGGCTCCAGCTTGGCCTGCCCGCCGAGCTTTCACGCTTCACGCCGTTTTGCCTGGCGCTGCCAATCATCGCCCTGGCCTGGCACTACGGCTGGCAGGGGGCGCTAATAGCGACGCTGATGAACGCCATCGCGCTGATTGCCAGCCAGACCTGGCACGATCATCCGGTGGACCTGCTGCTTTCCCTGCTGGCCCAGAGCCTGACCGGGCTGCTGCTCGGCGCGGGCATTCAGCGCCTGCGCGAGCTGAACCAGTCCCTGCAGACCGAGCTGGCGCGCAACCGCCGTCTGGCTGAGCGTCTGCTGGAGACGGAAGAGAGCGTGCGGCAGGAGGTGGCCCGCGAGCTGCACGACGATATCGGCCAGACCATCACCGCCATTCGCACCCAGGCGGGCATTGTCCAGCGCCTGGCGGCGGAAAACGCGGGCGTTAAGCAGGGCGGGGCGCATATCGAACAGCTTTCGCTGGGCGTCTATGACTCCGTTCGTCGCCTGTTAGGACGGCTGCGCCCGCGCCAGCTCGACGACCTTACGCTTGAGCAGGCGGTGCGTTCCCTGATGCGCGAGATGGAGCTGGAAAGCCGCGGCATTGTCAGCCATCTCGACTGGCGCATTAACGAGCCTGCGCTCAGCGAAGGCCAGCGCGTGACGCTGTTCCGCGTTTGTCAGGAAGGGCTGAACAATATCGTCAAGCACGCCAGCGCCAGCGCGGTCACCATCCAGGGCTGGCAGCAGGACGATAGCCTCAAGCTGGTGATTGAAGACGACGGCTGCGGCCTGCCGCCGGGTTCCGGCCAGCAGGGCTTTGGCCTGGCGGGCATGCGCGAGCGCGTGAAGGCGCTCGGCGGCACGCTGAACATTTCCTGCACCCACGGGACGCGCGTCAGCGTCAGTTTGCCGTTAAGGACGCACCATGTTTAAAACCCCTGCCAGCGCCGCGCCGATAGGCGACAAAGCGGAAATCGACTCCCGCTACCGCTACTGGCGTCGCCATATCCTGATGACCATCTGGCTCGGCTACGCGCTGTTCTACTTCACCCGCAAAAGCTTCAACGCCGCCGCGCCGGAAATCCTCGCCAGCGGCGTGATGACGCGTACCGATATCGGCCTGCTGGCGACGCTGTTTTACATCACCTACGGCCTGTCGAAGTTCTTCTCCGGCATCGTCAGCGACCGCTCCAACGCGCGCTATTTTATGGGCGTTGGGCTGATCGCCACCGGGGTGGTGAACATCCTGTTTGGCTTCTCCACCTCGCTCTGGGCCTTTGCCCTGCTGTGGGCGCTGAACGCCTTCTTTCAGGGCTGGGGCGCGCCGGTCTGCGCCCGCCTGCTCACCGCCTGGTATTCGCGCAACGAGCGCGGCGGCTGGTGGGCAATCTGGAATACCGCGCATAACGTCGGCGGGGCGCTGATCCCGATGGTGGTGGGTGCCGCAGCGCTGCACTACGGCTGGCGCGCGGGGATGATGATTGCCGGAGGCCTCGCGATTGTCGCCGGGCTGTTCCTCTGCTGGCGCCTGCGCGACAGGCCGCAAACCGTCGGCCTGCCGCCGGTGGGAGACTGGCGGCACGACGAGATGGAGATTGCCCAGCAGCAGGAAGGAGCTGGGCTGACCCGCAGGGAGATCCTCACCAAATACGTGCTGAAAAACCCGTACATCTGGCTGCTGTCGCTCTGCTACGTGCTGGTCTACGTGGTGCGCGCGGCGATCAACGACTGGGGCAATCTGTACATGTCCGAGACGCTCGGCGTGGACCTGGTGACCGCTAACTCGGCGGTGACGATGTTCGAGCTGGGCGGGTTTATCGGCGCGCTGGTGGCGGGCTGGGGGTCGGATAAGCTGTTCAACGGCAACCGTGGCCCGATGAACCTGATTTTCGCCGCCGGGATTTTGCTCTCCGTCGGCTCGCTGTGGCTGATGCCGTTCGCCAGCTACGTGATGCAGGCGGCGTGCTTCTTCACCACCGGCTTCTTCGTCTTTGGCCCGCAGATGCTGATCGGCATGGCGGCGGCGGAGTGTTCCCACAAAGAGGCGGCAGGCGCGGCGACGGGCTTTGTCGGGCTGTTCGCCTACCTTGGCGCATCGCTCTCCGGCTGGCCGCTGGCGCGGGTGATCGACGTCTGGCACTGGAGCGGGTTCTTCGCGGTGATCGCCATCGCGGCGGGGATCTCCGCCCTGCTGCTGCTGCCGTTTTTGAACGCGCAGGCGCCGCGCGAGGTGAGCGAAGCGTGATGCGTCTCACCTTTTCACCCCGAATAGCGCAAAACTAGGAAATTTTCCCGGTTTTACCTGGACGCTGTCTCAGGCATCTCTCCCGGCTGATTTTTACAATGCTGCAAAAATCAGCTCAGGAGTAACTCAGTCATGCTGGCCTTCTTAAACCAGGTGCGCAAGCCGACCCTGGACCTGCCGCTCGACGTGCGGCGCAAAATGTGGTTCAAACCGTTCATGCAGTCCTATCTGGTGGTCTTCATCGGCTACCTGACCATGTACCTGATCCGCAAAAACTTTAACATCGCGCAGAACGACATGATCTCAACCTACGGGCTGAGCATGACGCAGCTGGGGATGATTGGCCTGGGCTTCTCCATCACCTACGGCGTGGGTAAAACCGTCGTTTCCTACTACGCGGACGGCAAAAACACCAAGCAGTTCCTGCCGTTTATGCTGATCCTCTCCGCTATCTGTATGCTTGGCTTCAGCGCCAGCATGGGCACCGGCTCCGTTAGCCTGTTCCTGATGATCGCCTTCTACGCCCTGAGCGGTTTCTTCCAGAGTACCGGCGGGTCGTGCAGCTACTCCACCATCACCAAATGGACCCCGCGCCGCAAGCGCGGTTCCTACCTCGGCATGTGGAACATCTCCCACAACCTCGGCGGGGCGGGTGCGGCAGGCGTGGCGCTGTTTGGCGCAAACGTCCTGTTCGACGGCCACGTGATCGGCATGTTTATCTTCCCGTCGATTATCGCCCTGATCGTCGGCTTTATCGGCCTGCGCTTCGGCAGCGACTCCCCGGAATCTTACGGCCTCGGCAAAGCTGAAGAGCTGTTCGGCGAGGAGATCAGCGAAGAGGACAAAGAGACCGAAGAAAACGAGATGACCAAATGGCAGATCTTTGTTGAGTACGTGCTGAAAAACAAGGTGATCTGGCTGCTGTGCTTCTCAAACATCTTCCTCTACGTGGTGCGCATCGGTATCGACCAGTGGTCGACCGTGTATGCCTTCCAGGAGCTGAAGCTGTCTAAAGAAGTGGCGATTCAGGGCTTCACCCTGTTCGAAGTGGGCGCGCTGGTCGGCACGCTGCTGTGGGGCTGGCTCTCCGACCTCGCCAACGGCCGTCGTGCGCTGGTGGCCTGCGTCGCGCTGGCGCTGATTATCGCCACGCTCGGCGTCTACCAGCACGCCAGCAACCAGTACGTTTACCTGGCCTCCCTGTTCGCGCTCGGCTTCCTGGTGTTTGGCCCGCAGCTGCTGATCGGCGTGGCGGCAGTGGGCTTCGTCCCGAAAAAAGCGATCGGCGCCGCCGATGGGATTAAGGGCACCTTCGCTTATCTTATCGGCGACAGCTTCGCCAAGCTGGGCCTGGGGATGATCGCCGACGGCACGCCAATTTTCGGCCTCACCGGCTGGGCGGGCACCTTCGCGGCGCTGGATGCCGCAGCCATCGGCTGTATCGTCCTGATGGCGATGGTGGCGGTGCTGGAAGAACGTAAGATTCGCCGTGAGAATCGTGCGCAGAAATTAAAAGCAGCCTGAGTGTGCAGGTAACTTCTTTGCCCGGTGTGTGATGCCGGGCTTTTTTACATTTACGCCGAAGGCGTTAATTCCTCATATCCCATTCTTCAACATCTTTTCAGTTCACTATTATGGTTCTGCCCGCTGTTGACGCCCTGCGTTTCCCGCTATGATGAGCGGCTATTCTAAGGAGAACGCATGGTCTGGATAATGCTGGCAACGCTTGCCGTGGTGTTTGTGGTGGGATTTCGCGTCCTGACTTCGGATTCCCGCCGCGCCATCAAACGATTAAGCGAACGGCTGGGGATCACCCCAATGCCGGTCGAGTCGATGATTGACCAGTTTGGCAAAACGTCGGGCAATGAGTTTATCCGTTATCTTGAACGCCCCGACGAGGCGCATCTGCAAAACGCCGCGCAGGTGCTGTTGATCTGGCAGGTCTGCATTGTCGATGGCAGTGAAGAGAATCTGCATACATGGCACCGTATGCTGCGTAAAGCCCGCCTTGCGGCACCCATTACCGATGCGCAAATTCGTCTGGCGCTTGGCTTTATGCGCGAAATGGAGCCCGATCCGCAGGAGCTGAACGCCTTCCAGCTACGCTATAACCAGCTCTTCCTGCCGGAAGAGGGTGTGTTTTACCTGCATTAAGCCGTTTTTCCGCACAGGATATTTTGAGCGTTAAGAATCTCTTCTCTGTTTTCATTGAGGCGGGTGGCGGCATAGATATCTATGTTTAACCTTTTTGCCTCCGCGTCCGTGAGTTCACGGTAGCAAAGTCCTTCCTGATTAAAGGTGCATTTCGACTGAGGCAGCAGCGCAAATCCTTTCCCTCTTGCGATACGGCTTAGCATCACGAGGGTATCATCCGGCTCTTTTATCCGCCTCAGCGGCGTTTTCAGCGTATCAAAGTAGCTTTCGCATTTGTCATAGAATGACGGGTTAGCGCTTCGCGAAAACCAAAAAATCGGGAGATCGCTAATATCCTCCAGCGCGACTTTCTCTTTCAGGCTGGCAGGATGTAAAGAGGGCATTGCGATGAGCAACGGTTCCTGGCAGACCCAGCGGTATTGAACAATGTCTTCATGACCCGTTCCTTTTTCACCGGTCAGCACCAGATCCAGCATATTTTTAGACAAGCTTTGCAGCAGTTGGGCTGACGTCAGGTCCGGCGTTTCGACATCATCTCCCGCGTTCATTTTTTGAAGCTGGGTATTCACGGGTTCAATATATTCAAAGTTAAGCGTCCGCGTGAGTCCGATACGCAGGCTCGATTCAGAAGAGAGAGGATCTTCTTTTAGATTGCTGATGTCTTTAAGTATTTTTTCTGCCTGAACAACCAGCGCACGACCTGCTTCAGTGAGGCTAACGTCATGCGTGCTGCGGCTGAACAACTGACGTTTCAGAACCGCTTCAAGGCACTTTATCTGACGCGTCAACGGTGGTTGAGTCATGCGTAGACGTTCGGCAGCCTTACGGAAATTCAGTTCATGTGCAACAGCGAGAAAGCATTGTAATTGTTTGATACTGGGCAGGTTATTGCTGATTAAATGTTCTGCTGTGGCCATACGTGAGTCCTGAATGCGAAAAGGTATTTAGTCTTTTTTCGATTTCGATATTACACGCTAAATGCGGGCAGCAAAACCCGTTTTAACAGTAATACCAAAAATATATTACAAATTTAACAATTCCAATTGTTTCCTGTATTGATAAATTTCTATCCGAATCCTCACTCAATCAATATTCGGAGTAATTATGTCGTCTAAATATGTACTGGTATCACGCTTCCCATTAAAAAATGCTTTTTCTGAAAAAGAATTCACTTCATTAAAAAGCAATGAAAACGTTCGCTACTATTCCTGTGAAGAAAACGGTGTTAATGAATTGCTGGAACTGCGCGCGTTCAACGATATTAAAGAGATTGCGTGGGTTGAGAGTGAAATGGACTCCATGTTCCATCGTTTCTCTGATGTTCTTTCTGCCGATATTCGTCGCGAATTACTTAAGTTTGTTGAATCCCCGATCGATAATAAAAAGAACTTACCAGAATCAAATTATATCCAGCTTCGTCACGTTGAAGTGCCTGCGCATAACTATCAGCAGTACCGTCAGTGGCGCGATGAAACCATTTTTAATGTGGTAAGAGATAACAAAGATAAGATTGAAAGTTTCGAAGCGTTTCATTCTCTGATCAGTGGCGTTCCGGGCGTAATGTTTATCTCCTCATTCAACGGTGATAAAGCAGCATATAAAGAAGCATTTACTAATGCGCGTTACCAGGAAATCATCCAGCAGGCCGGCGACAACTTTATCACTGGCGGCAATGATGGCCTTTATACGCGTATCTACCGTGCTTGCTGTTGTTGAGGAACACTGAATGAACTGTAAAAAGTTGGTTGTGGTTGGCGATAAATTTAATGAATTTGCCAACGGTAAAGATGTATTGACTATATCTCAGCTTGAATTATTGACTCAGATCCCTGCGAATATCATTGATAAAGAACACGAAATTATTGTTGGTCAGGGCGTGCGCAAGGATTTTGCCGGAAAAGTAATTTCAAACCAGGCAAGAAACGCAGTTCATGGTAATAAACTTAAAATGTGCTCTCTGGAAAAACTGGTTAGCGACCAAAAAAATGCACATTGCCATAAAAAGCTGGAACAGAACGTACTTATAGGGCCTGCGGAACAGGCTGAGCATAATCCCGATCTGTATGCTATGCCTTTGTTGATCGACGAGCGTTGCGAATTGATGGCGGATCACCAGACGGGCCAGCATATTCAGGGAATGCTGCTGGTTGAAGCCAGCCGACAGGCCTTTATCGGCGTCACCGAAGAGTTTATTTACCAGCAGGAAAGCGGGCGCTATTACGTCATTAATAGCATGGCAATCAATTTTGCCAGTTTTCTGTTCCCTTTACCGGCGCTGGTCCATTTTGAATTTCTGGAAAAAGATATTAACGACCGCCGGGGGCGTTTCAAGGCACAGGTACGCGTCACTCAGCACCAAACGCTTTGCGCAACAATGGATGTGTCGTTCACCGTCTATCCTTCCGCCCTGATTACAGAGAAAGAAAAATCTTTGGCTGAGGTTGCCATGCAGGCGGCCATCGTTCAGCAGCAAGGGGTGGTTCAGGGGGTAACGCATGCCTGAATTACGTAGCCAGAAATACCGTCTGGCTGCGACCACGCAGGGGCCGCTTTACCCCCCTGCGGAGGTCATGGACGGGAAGGGTAATTTTGTCGTGGTTGGCATGGTGCCCGTGGATAACGGTCTGCAGTGGCGAAGCGTCATTGTCTCACCGGACAGCGTGCTCCCGGCATTTGGGGAAATCGCACCCTATAACATTCTGTGTGATATAGAGAAAATGCCTCAGGACGCGCTGAAGGACATCATTCTTCATACTCTTCCTTTACCCATTCCGATGAACAACTATCGGATGATTTTCGCACCGGAACAGCGGCCGCACGCCAACAAAGAAAAGAGGCCGAGCGTGCCGCTTCATGACGGCTATATCGCAGATTATCGCAGCAGCGATGGAAAGCGAGACATCCAGCCTGTCACCCTCGCTGCCTGGCTTGAGGCAGAGGGAACTTTTGACGTCACGTTGTCCGAAGATAAAAAACGAGCACGGTTCACGTTTTCGTTCCGGAGTCTTGTTCCGGATAGCGTTTATACCGTGATGAGTCTCAGGGAAAACGATTTAGCCTCTGAGGCGCCGAGCAGGCCTGGCCCGCTGGGCATACCCAACGTATTTATAACCGATAGTGAAGGTAATGCCGAATATTGGGCTGAGTTAACCGATCCTTTTCCGGCACCGGAGAGGAAAGGAAACAGAATTATTAACGTAGTCGTACTTTATATGAGCTCGCGTCAGAGCTACGGCGGTGCAATTGGTTTTTACGGTCTTGGAGGCGATATCCATGCCCATTTAAAACTCAAAGGCCGTTCCTTCGATGAATTTACAACTATAGAGTGAGAAAAGTATGCCGTTTGTTCATGTGATGACCTGGCCGACGAAAGATGAAAATCAAATCATCAGGCTTCAGGAAGATATTACGTTTGCCGTTCACAAAAATACAGGTGCACCGCTGGATAAAATTTCCGTGGTAGTTTCTGAAATTCCGCCTTCCCGCTGGGCGGATGCAGGCGTGCCTGGTACGGATAAAGATTTCCCGGTTAAGAGTCGAAGAAAAAACTACGAGGAATAGGCCTTGCGTAAACACGCCGCATTTTTTGACGTTGATGAGACGCTTATAAATATTAAAAGTATGTTTGATTTCTATGATTTCTGGTGCAGGGAAAATAATCAACACGATCGTCTTCAACGCTTTATGTCTCGCTTTCGTGCCGACGTAAAAAACGGTGTGCCAAGGGAGACGCTGAACCGAGAGTATTATCGCCAGTTTAAAGGTGTATCTTGTCGTTATCTGGACGAAATGGGCGAGGAATGGTTCAGGCGTAAGCTGGAAAATGAGTTTTTTATTGATAGCGCCGTTGCAGCACTTAAAAAACATCAGAGCCAGAACATGTACACCGTATTTATATCGGGCTCTATGCTTCCGATTCTTTCACCCATTGCGAAATACCTTGGGGTAACGGATGTACTCTGTGCGCCGGTCATAATAAATGAAGCAGGTGAGTTAACAGGTGAAATCGGCCTGCCGCAAACAATTGGATCGGGTAAAAAAGACGCGCTTATGACGTTTTGCCGGGATAAGGAGATTAACCCGGCGGATTGTTATGCCTACGGTGACGATGTTTCGGATATTCCAATGCTCGAAGCCATCGGGCATCCCGTGTGTGTGGGAGAGCATTCCGCGCTTACCAGATATGCAACAGAAAAAAATTGGCACATTATTTAAACCATCATTGAGGTAAGTAGTATGACTTCAGAACTCTCTTTGCAAAATATGACGTTAAGGTCATGGCTTGCTTTATTCATTCTGGCTATTTCAACGTTTACTATTGTCACTACCGAACTGGCGCCGGTCGGATTATTAACGCCAATCGCAGAGGGGCTACAGTCTTCGGAATCCGCCGTGGGCATGACCGTGTCGCTTTATGCCTGGGTAGGGGCGTTGAGTGCGCTGTTTGCCTCAGTCTTTTTAGGCAATGTGGCCAAGAAACGCCTTTTACTCGTGCTCACCGTGGTGCTTCTGATCTCCAACATCATGGCCGCGACGGTAAACACCTACAGCACGCTGCTTAGCGCCCGAGTGCTGGGTGCGCTTGCTCACGGTGCATTCTGGGCGATGATCGGTGCAACGGCGGTTGCTATCGTTCCTGCCAGATATATTGGGGCGGCAACGTCAATCGTATTTGGTGGCGTCTCCGCAGCAAGCGTTTTTGGCGTGCCGGTATCCAACTACATTGGTATTCACTTCGGCTGGCGGCAGGCATTTTGGCTGATGGCCGCGCTGAGCGTAATTGCCTTTGTGGGTATTAGCGTGCTTGTTCCCCAGATCACCAGCAAAAGTGCGCTTGGCCTGGATGCACTTAAAGGCGTGCTGAAATCGTCTACCTTGTGGAAAATTTACTCCGCTACCCTGCTGGCCGTTACGGCCCACTTTGCCGCCTTTACGTACATTGAACCTTGGCTGCACACGCAGAGTTTACTGTCCACCGCGTTTATTCCCGCTGTGCTTTTTGTTTACGGCATTGCAGGTCTGGCCGGTAATTTCCTGACCGGCGTGTTGATTGATAAGTATCTCAAGCTGACGGTCTCTTTGTCTGTACTGCTGATCTGTGCGGTGCTGCTGTTCCTGGGTCTATCAGGTTCTTCGCTCTCTGCTGCGTTGATATTCATCAGCATGATTCTCTGGGGCGTTGCCGTGTCAGGAATATTTGTCGGCTTCCAGACGTGGGTTTTACGTATGGCCGAGGATAAAGCCTTCCCGGCCTCCGCAATCTACGTTTCGTTTTTCAATACCGCCATTGGTATCGGCGCGTCGGTCGGTGCCTGGATGGTTTCAGCATTTTCAATGCCGCTCCTGTATATCGTCGCCGGCACGGCCATCGGCCTGTCCGTTCTGCTTGTCGCGGTTATTCCTGCAACGTTGACCGCAAAACAGTCCCCTCTGGAGAAATCTTATGAGTCAAATTAATGACCGCACGCGCTATGGCAGAGAGATTATGGACCGTCTTGAAGCGGGACTCGCGGATAAAGTTACCCGCCGCCTGAGCGAGCTGGACCCGGGGCTGCCCGCCCTGATTACCGACTATGCGTTCGGGGATGTGGTGGGGCGTCCGGGACTGGATCTCAAAACGCGCGAAATGCTGACCGTCGCCTCGCTTGTGACGCTGGGTAATGCCATGCCGCAGCTGGAACTGCATATGAGAGGCGCGCTCAACACAGGCGTGACGCCGGAAGAGCTGCTTGAAATCGTGATACAGATGGCGGTGTATGCTGGCGTTCCCGCCTGTATGAATGGTCTTACTGCATACCGGGCGGCAATGGCCGCGACGGGTCATACCTTGCCAGGACTGAAAGGGGAAGGCGCATGAGCGAGGTTGTCATTATTGCAGCCCGCCGTACGGCGACTGGCGCATTTCAGGGCGCGCTTGCGGAGCATTCCGCCTCTGACCTGGGAAGTCGGGTCATTCAGGCGCTCCTGAAAGAATCTGGCATAGAGGCCGGTGATATCTCTCAGGTCATTATGGGGCAGGTACTTACTGCGGGTTGCGGGCAGAATCCGGCCCGGCAGTCGGCCCTGAATGCCGGATTACCGGTAGAAACGCAATGTCTGACAATCAATAAGGTTTGTGGTTCCGGGCTAAAGGCGGTCCATCTAGGCATGCAGGCGCTTCAGACGGGTGAGGCTGAGTTTGTTATCGCCGGCGGTCAGGAGAGTATGTCCAACGCGCCGCATATCGCCATGACGTCACGTAGCGGAACGCGGCTGGGTGATATCACTCTCAAAGATAGCCTGGTTTCTGACGGGCTCTGGGATGCCTTCAACGATTATCATATGGGTATCACCGCTGAGAATGTTGCGACGGAGTTTGGTATCAGCCGCGAAATGCAGGATGAGTATGCCCTTATCTCTCACCACAATGCGCTTGAAGCGCAGGCGCGCGGCATTTTTGAGCGCGAAATTGTGCCGGTTGAGTGGCTGACGCGAAAAGGCGAAACGATTTGCGTGGAGAGGGATGAAGGGCCGCGTGCAACCAGTATTGAAAAATTGACGAAGCTGAGGCCTGTCTTCCGAAAAGAGGGAACGGTGACGGCGGGAAATGCGTCATCGCTGAATGACGGTGCCGCTGCGGTGCTGCTTTGTACGCGTGATACCGCCGAAGCGCGTGGCTTGCCGGTTCTGGCTTCGCTGGGCGTGTTTACCAATTCCGGTATCCAGCCGGCATTAATGGGCGCAGCTCCGATTCAAGCCATTGCCGACTGTCTTTCCCGCTCGGGATGGAAGTCTGAGGATGTCGATCACCTTGAATCCAACGAAGCGTTTGCCGCCCAGGCGCTGGCGGTGATTCAGCAGGCTGGGATTTCCCCGGATCGTATCAATCCTTACGGCGGGGCCATCGCGCTTGGGCATGCGATAGGCGCATCTGGCTGCCGGATTTTGGTGACGCTGGTTCATTCCCTGGTCCGTAACGACGGCAAGCGTGGCGTCGCCGCACTGTGCGTAGGCGGTGGGGAAGGCGTCGCGTTGAGCGTTTATCGCTAACGGCACGGCGTATCTGTAGACATAAAAAAACCGGGTTTACCCGGTTTTTTTATTTCATGATGAGGTATCAGGCGTTCACGCCCTTCATACCCTCGGCGGAATAGCGATCGCCTTTGATCGCTATCCGACGATGAAGGTTGTTCAATGATTCAATGTCGTTCATATCAAGCACAATGTCGGCTGCTTGCGCATTCTCGGTCAGATAGTTGAGGTGCTTAGTGCCAGGAATGGGAACCAGCTTATCGTATTGCGCTAACAGCCAGGCAAGGGCAATCTGACCTGCGGTACAGCCGTACTTCGCCGCCAGCGGGTGGATGATATCAAGCAGCTGGCGATTATGATCGAGACTGGACTGAACAAAACGTTCGTTATTTCTACGGAAATCACCTTCTGCAAACTCGCTATTGTTGAGGTATTTTCCCGTCAGGAAGCCTCTGCCAAGAGGCGAGTAGGGCACCAGACCAATACCTAACTCTTTAACGACCGGCAGAATGCTTTCCTCGATATCGCGTGTCCACAGAGAATATTCCGTTTGCAGCGCGGTGACCGGATGGACTTCATGGGCCCGTCGCAGCGTTGACGCTGAAACTTCACAAAGACCAATATGGTTAATTTTACCTTCTTTAACGAGCGCACTCAGGCAATCCATACTCTCTTCGACCGGTGTTTCGTTGCTCAATCTGTGAAGGTAAAAGAGATCGATGCGTTCAACGCCAAGCCGCTTGAGGGACTCATTACAGCAGCGGATGATATAGTCAGGCGTATTGTTGATGGTGCGGGCGTAAGACTCGTCAGGCGAGCGATCGATGCCGCACTTCGTGGCTATTTTGAACTGCTCGCGAGTGCTTTTATCCAGCCCGGCAAGAAAATGACCGATTAGTCTTTCATTATGACCACGGCCATATAAATTTGCGGTATCAATAAACGTCACGTTCAGATCGATGAGGCTATGCAATACCTGCAGTGAGGCTTTGTCATTAGTCTGCCCATAAAATTCACTCAGACCCATGGCACCATAGCCGACAGCACTGACGGTAAGATTTTGAGATAAAGTACGTGTTTTCATAGTTTCTCCTTTTCAGACGCTATGATTGTTTCACCTCAAATGTGGATACTGAATTTTCATTTTCGTTATGCTGAAAAGGTATCAGTCGGTGACGATCTCCCTCCTGGCCCATTAAAAACGACAAAAGTTGTCAAATCGTTAAATTCGTCACACTTTTGATGATAAACTGCGCGACTTTTCCGCACGTTTTTATCTTCAGGTGACGCCATGACAGAACATATCCAGCCCACGACCAGACCGCAGACCAAAGAGGTTTCTCGCCCCAACTGGTCGGCCGTTTTCGCCGTGGCGTTCTGCGTCGCCTGCCTGATTACCGTTGAGTTTCTGCCGGTGAGCCTCCTGACGCCGATGGCGCAGGATCTGGGTATTTCCGAAGGCGTGGCGGGGCAGTCCGTTACCGTCACCGCCTTCGTGGCGATGTTCGCCAGCCTGTTTATCACCCAGGTGATTGGCACCATCGACCGCCGCAAGGTGGTCATCCTGTTCAGCGTGCTGCTGACGCTCTCCTGCCTGCTGGTCTCTTTCGCGGAAAGCTTCACCCTGCTGCTGCTCGGTCGCGCCTGTCTGGGGCTGGGGCTCGGCGGCTTCTGGGCGATGTCGGCCTCGCTCACCATGCGACTGGTGCCGGCGCGCACGGTGCCAAAAGCCCTGTCCGTTATCTTCGGTGCGGTCTCTATCGCGCTGGTGATCGCCGCGCCGTTAGGCAGTTTCCTCGGCGGGATTATCGGCTGGCGTAACGTCTTTAACGCCGCTGCGGTGATGGGCCTGCTGTGCATTATCTGGGTGTGGAAGGCGCTGCCGTCGCTTCCGGGCGAAGCGGCGCACCACAAGCAGAACATGTTTGTGCTGCTGAAGCGCCCCGGCGTGCTGGCGGGGATGACCGCCATCTTTATGGCCTTTGCCGGGCAGTTTGCCTTCTTCACCTACATCCGCCCGGTGTTTATGACCATGGCGGGCT
The DNA here is from genome assembly GCF_036487345.1 of Enterobacter cloacae complex sp. CARB60. Classification (NCBI taxonomy): domain Bacteria; kingdom Pseudomonadati; phylum Pseudomonadota; class Gammaproteobacteria; order Enterobacterales; family Enterobacteriaceae; genus Enterobacter; species Enterobacter cloacae complex sp. CARB60. The sequence goes on along the minus strand of NZ_JAZKLC010000002.1, from coordinate 4,640,560 downwards.
TTGATGTCGATGGCCTGACGCTGGTGCTGCTGAGCTTCGGCATCGCCAGCTTTGTCGGCACCTCGCTGTCGTCTCCGTTCCTGAAGCGCTCCCTGAAGGTGGCGCTGGCGGGTGCGCCGCTGGTACTGGCTGTCAGTGCAGCGGTGCTGGTGCTGTGGGGTAGCGATAAGTGGGTGGCGTCGGCGATTGCGATTATCTGGGGCTTTGCCTTTGCGCTGATCCCGGTCGGCTGGTCGACGTGGATCACCCGCACGCTGGCCGATCAGGCGGAGAAAGCCGGGTCGATTCAGGTGGCGGTGATCCAGCTGGCGAATACCTGCGGTGCGGCCATTGGCGGCGTGGCGCTCGACCATCTGGGGCTGACGTCACCGCTGGTGATTTCCGGCACGCTGATGCTGCTGACGGCGCTGCTGGTGGCGGGGAAGGTTAAGGCGAAGTAGTGCTTTCTCCCTCTCCCGTGGGAGAGGGTTTGGGTGGGGGCATCAGGCTACGCCGATGTCTGAACCCGTCTTCTCGAATCCATCGAAATCAACACTACCGACGACACAATCAGCAGCGTTCCCAGCCAGTCCGGCAGGGTGAACGCCACGCCCAGCAAAATCACCGACAACAGCGCACTGCTCAGCGGCTCGGCGCAGCTCAGAATGCTCGCCTTCGGCCCGCCGATCATCTGTGCGCCTTTCAGATACAGGCTGAACGTCAGCGCCGTGCCAATCACCACCAGGTAGAAAAACGCTAGCAGCAGGCTGCCGTCAATCACAAAGGTGGTGCCGCGTCCGGCGTAGAACGGCGTCAGCATCAATCCGGCAATCAACATGCTCCAGCCAACAATCGGCAGCGTGCCGTAGCGGGCGATAAGCGTTGACGGATAGGTGGTGTAAAACGCGGCGGCAAACGCCGAGGCGATGCCGAAGAACAGCGCGGCAGGCGAGATGGAGAGCGAGGTTGGGTCGCCGTGGGTCACCAGCAGAAACGTACCGACAAGCGACGTCAAAATGGCCGACAGCACAAACACGCCGGGACGCTTTTTCCGCGCCAGGGCGAACCACGCCACAATGAGGGTCGGCGACAGAAACTGCAGCACGGTGGCTGTGGCGGCATTGGATTTTTCAATCGTCAGCAGGAAGGTGAGCTGTACGGTGAGCGCGCCGACGAGTGAGAAAATCAGCAGGCTGAGGGCGTCTTTGCGATGCTTGATGACCGAGAAAATCTTGTCGCCGTGAACGAAGGATAAGGTCAGCAGGATCACGCCGGTAAACAGCAGACGAACCATGGTCAGGTAAGGCGAAGAAATGTGGCTTTTCTCCATGATGTACTGCGCGCAAACGCCGGAACTGCCCCATAAAACGGCGGCAATCAGGACGTTCAGCATCCCTTTACGTGTGGAACCCATGTTCTCCCCTGCTATGTTGGTTTTTTTGTAGCATAACATGGGATCTTGCCGGGTGGCGCTGCGCTTACCCGGCCTACAAGGTTTTGTAGGCCCGTGCAAGCGCAGCGCCGCCGGGCGAAAAAAACGTCGCTGTACTAGAACCACGCCTCCCACATTGCGCCGACGTTGAAGTCGTCGAGGGTTTCGTCTTTGGTGCCGTTCACGCGCGCGGTGCGTTCGTTATCTACTTTGCCGCCGGTCACGTAGAAGCGCAGCATCGGGCGGAACTCCGGCCCCATGGCGATAGACATGTTCTGCGACAGGGTCAGCTTCCAGCCCTTGTTGTCGCCGCCGTTGTCGTAATCAACGTGCTGCCAGCCCGCTTCCAGCCAGGTGGAGTGAACGTCGTTCCACCAGTGCATTGGGCGCACGATGGCGTTGTAGTTCTTACGGTTGTCGGTCTTATCGCGGCTGTTGTCGTAGTCGTGGAAGGCGAGGATGTACTCCACCTGCGTCGCCTGGGTGAATTTGTACAACCCTTCGAAGCTGGCGTAGACCGTGGTCAGATCCTCGGTTTTGTTGAACACGCTGTTGTCCGCGTTATCGGAGTAGCGGGCAATCACCTTGTTCACGCCGCTGTCGTTGGTGTGGCTCAGCACCACGCCGCCCTGCCAGGCGTTCAGACGTTCATCGCTCTCCACGGCCTTGGAGTCAAAGCCGTAGTTGGCGTACAGCTCCATGTCGATCGGGCCGAGCTTCATGCCGTGGATTTTTGAGGTCGCGGCGTAGTTGCCTTTGTCGCCCGTGCCGGAACCGCCGGTACAGGTGATGCGCGACGGGTTCGCTTCGTCTTCCATCACTTCCGGGCTACAGGATTCCACCGCCGCGACGGCGGCCACGTCGAACTGCACGCCGCCGATGTCGAAGTTTTTCACCCCGGCGCCCTGGCCGTCGTGGTTCATCCAGAAGTAGTCGTTGATGCCCTGCTGCGGACGCTGGTGGAAGTCACGACCGGCCCAGAAATAGGCGTTCGGGTTAGAGGCCATAATGTTGGTCACCCCCGCGTAGGCTTTTTTCAGGTTAACTTCGTCGCCCCAGTGGTCGATCATCACGTTGATGTCCCAGATGGCGCCGTTTTCACCCTTGAAGGCCTTGGAGAGCTGGAATTCCCCGGCGTTGCCTTCGTTGCCCAGACGACCGATCGCGGACGCGCCGTTGTAGGAGCCGTCCACCGCCACGTATTTCTGATCGGCGGCCTGGAAGTGCGCGCCGTAGCGGGCGTAGCCGGTAAATTTAATGCCGAACGGGATCGCCATATCCGGGGACTGCGCCGCGCTTTGCGGCTCGGTCACCACGTCCGCTTTTTTGGCGACCGCCGCATCCATTTTGGCCTGACGCTCGGCCAGGGCTTTATCCACCGCTTTCGCCACAATGGCGTCGATTTGCTCCTGCGTGAATTCCTGCGCGAGCACGGAAATTGGGCAAAGCGCGGCGATAACCGCCATGGTTAATGGAAGTTTTTTAATCGTATTCATGGTTATCTCAATATAGTTTAATTTTATTCAGACAATAACCATCCCGCTCCGATCTGACAGAGTATGTCGCTATCATCAGAACAAGTGGATCTCTATTTAGGGTACAGAGGTATTACAGTAATTATTTCGCCATAGACTATCTCTGATATAAATGAATAATTTCTTCGGATAATTCACGCGCTAATAAAGAATTCATTAAATGATCCTGCGCGTGCACCATAATTAAGGTCATCGGCTGGCGGCCTTCGCCCGCGTCCTGCTCGATCAGTTTGGTCTGCATCTTGTGCGCCTGGCGCGCGTAGCCGTCGGCTTCGCGCAGCAGGCTTTTAGCTTCGTCTATGTTGCCCTGACGCGCCGCGTGCAGTGCCTCAAAGCACAGGCTGCGGGACTGTCCGGCATTGACGATAATTTCCATTACGGCTTCTTCTAGTGCGATCATCATCATTACTCTTTTTCAAAACTATTTTTTAAGGCGGTGGCGGCAAACCACTCTCCGCTTTTCTTGATGGTACGCTGCTGCGTCTTTAAATCGAGCTGAATAAATCCGTAGCGATTTTTATACGCGTTGCACCATGACCAGTTATCAATAAACGTCCACATATGATAGCCAAGACAATTACACCCTTCGCTAATACCCTTATGCAGCCAGGCTAAATGTTCGGAAATAAAATCAATGCGGTATTGATCTTTTATCTGGCCGTTTTCAATAAAGCGCTGCTCATTTTCGACGCCCATGCCGTTTTCAGAAATAAAGCAGCGAGGGTTGCCGTAATTGTCGCGCAGGTTAACCAGAATATCGTAAATACCCGGCTCGTAGATTTCCCAGCCGCGGTACGGGTTCATCTTGCGGCCCGGCATCTCGTAGCTATCAAAGAACCACTCCGGCATAAACGGCGCCTGCGGGTTCACCGCGCTGTCGCGACACTTCACGCGACGCGGCTGATAGTAGTTCACGCCGAGCAGGTCGATTTTCCCTTCCGCAATCAGGAAGCCGTCTTCCGGTTTACAGGCGGGTAATTGATCGTAGGATTTCAGCAGCGCGACCAGGTCTGCCGGGTATTCCCCTCGCAGGACCGGGTCAAGGAAGCTGCGGTTAAACATCAGGTCCGCAATGTGCGCCGCCTTCACGTCTGCCGGGTTCTGCGAGCGCGGATACGACGGCGTCAGGTTCAGCACGATGCCAATCTCCCCCGCGTAATGCCCGGCGCGGTAAGCCTGAACCGTCTTCGCGTGGGCCAGCACGGTGTGATACGCCACGGTGGCTGCCCGCTGGAAATCCACCACGTTCGGATAGTGGAAGTCGTACAGATAACCGCCTTCCACCGGCACGATCGGCTCGTTGAAGGTAAACCAGTGCAGCACGCGGTCGCCAAACAGCTCGAAGCAGATCTGCGCATAGCGGGCGTAGGCGTCCACCACGTCGCGGTTTTCCCAGCCGCCGATGTCCTGCATCGCCATCGGCATGTCGAAGTGGAACAGGGTGATAAACGGAGTGATGCCCTGTTCATTCAGCTCATCAATGACCTGATTGTAAAAATCGACCGATTCCGGGTTCACTTCACCGATGCCGTCGGGGATCAGGCGCGCCCAGCTAATCGAGGTGCGAAAGCTGTTGTGGTTCAGCTGCTTTAACAGCTGAATGTCCGTTTTCCAGTGCTGATAGAACGTGGAGGTCTGCTGCGGCCCCACGCCGTTGTGAAAACGGTTCGGCTCGCGGGCAAACCAGTAATCCCACGTGGTTTCCCCCTCTCTTGCCCCTTCCGTCTGGAGAGCGGAGCTTGCGCTGCCCCACCAGAAATTATCGGGAAATGCGTATTTCATGACTCTTCCTCTTTGACTTAATTGCTGGCGGTCTCAGCGGCGCCAACGGTTGCCTGGGCTTTCTGCTCTTCGTTTTTGATGAGCGTACGCTCATAGGCGCGCAGGAACGGCAGGTACATCAGCGCGGACATCACCATACAGACCAGGCACATCACCACCGGGCTCAGCGCCCAGTTCGCCGCCCACGAGGCGCCAATCGGCGCAGGGGTGGTCCACGGGGTCAACGACACAACCTGTGCCAGCCAGCCGAGTTTGGTTGCGCCGTACGCCAGGCAGGCGTTGACCAGCGGAACGAACACGAACGGGATAAACAGCATCGGGTTCATGATGATCGGCGCGCCGAACAGAATCGGCTCGTTGATGTTAAAGAAGCTTGGCACTACGCCCATTTTGCCGATGGTGCGCAGGTGGGTAACGCGGCTGCGCAGCAGCAGGAACGCCAGCGGCAGCGTGGAGCCTACGCCGCCAATCAGCAGGTAGTGATCCCAGAAGCCCTGCAGGTAAACGTGCGGCAGCGCCGCGCCTGCAGCCAGCGCCGCCTGGTTTGCGGAGAGGTTCGCCATCCAGAACGGGTTCATGATGCCGGTGACAATCAGCGAGCCGTGAATACCGGCGAACCAGAAGATCTGGCACAGCAGCACGGAGAGCAGAATGGCGGGCAGGGAGTCAGAGGCGGACACCAGCGGCTCCAGCAGGTGCATGATCGCCTGCGGGATGATCATCCCGGTCTGCGCTTCAATGAACAGGTTCAGCGGGTGCAGCGTACCGATCACCACCATCACCGGGATCAGGATCTCGAACGAACGCGCCACGCCGGTGGGCACTTCTTTCGGCAGGCGAATGGTCACGTTGTTCTGCTTCAGCCACGCATAGACGCGGGTGGAGTAGATGGCGGTGATAAGCGCGGTAAAAATCCCCTGGCCGGAGAGATACTGGGTCGAGATTTTGCCATCGGCATACGGCGCGGCGACCAGCAGGAAGGCCATAAAGGCCAGCAGGCCGGACATCACCGGGTCGAGGTTAAACTGACGCCCCAGGCTCGCCCCAATCCCCACCGAGATGAAGAAGGTCATCACGCCCATGCTGAGGTTAAACGGCAGCATCAGCTGCTCGCGGTAGGTCTGGGAGAAATCCAGCCAGCCGCGGGCGAAGCTGTTGGTGGTATCCGCCGAGAACGGCGGGAAGATGAACACCAGCATAAACGAGCCGATGATCATAAACGGCAGCGCGGCGGTAAAGCCGTCGCGGATGGCAATCACATACTTTTGCTGGCCGAGCTTGGCGGCCAGTGGGGTAATTGACTGCTCAATCACCGCGACCATGGATTGATATAACGAACTCATGTGAACACCTTTTAGTGTGCCGCTTCGATGAGCGACAGAGCATAGTCCAGTACTTTATCGCCACGCTGCATGCCGTAGTCCATCATGTCGATGGGCTGTACCGGAATGCCTTGCGTCGCCGCCTTGTCTGAGAGCGTCTTTAACATGTATTTCACTTGCGGTCCGAGAAGGACAACCTGGTATTGCGGAAACTGCGTATCAAATTCGGAAACACCGTACGCATCAATCTTCACCGGCAAACCGCGTTCTTTCGCGACATCGACCATTTTGCTGACCAGCAGGCTGGTGGACATCCCGGCAGAGCAGCACAGCATAATCTTGAACATCGACAACCATCCTCTAAATGTAAAAAGTTATTGCGAGGATGATTGGACATTATACGGAAACCGGTTTCCATTCATAAAAGACAGAAGTGTGATACCCATCAAGATCCCTTGCTTATGAGGCTAATTAACCGGATGCGCATCACATAATTTGGCTGTTTTGACATCATTTTGAGTGGAAACGGAAAATCGGTTTCCATGGAAAACGGAAACGGATATACTCCGTTCTGGCTATAATGTGAGCCGAAGCGGTCATGGAATTTGCAGGCGCGAGGTAAGCCTGCCAGGGGAAAGAGATGTCGACAATCAATGATGTATCACGTCTTGCCGGGGTGTCTAAAGCCACGGTATCGCGAGTGTTGAGCGGGTCGCGTGGCGTAAAGGAAGCCAGCCGTCAGGCCGTACTGAAAGCGGTGGATGAGCTGAACTACCGGCCTAACGTGATCGCCCAGTCGCTGCTGAGCCAGTCGACGGGCTGTATCGGGGTCATTTGCGCGCAGGAAAACATTAACCAGACCACCGGTTATCTCTACGCGCTGGAAAAACAGCTCAGCCAGCATCAAAAACACCTCCTGCTGCGCTTCGCGCACAGCAAAGCGGAAGTGATGCACGCCCTTGAAGAACTCTCCTGCGGCCTGTGTGACGACATCCTGGTGATTGGCGCCCGTTTCCCGCTGGACGTGGATATGGAAAACGTCATTCTGGTCGACTGTATGGAGTCTGATAACGCCAACAGCATCCAGTTCGATCACGCGTTTGCCGCCGAAACCGCCTGTAACTACCTCACCAGCCAGGGGCGTCGCCAGATTGCGCTGATCCACCCGCACGGCAGCGGTTTTGCCGACCAGGTGCTGCTCGGCTACAAGCACGCGCTGGAGAAAAATTTCCTGCCCTTTAATCGCAACCTGGTCTTTATGGACGCCACCTCCTCATCCGTTGCGCTGCAGGAGCTGCTGAACAACGCCAGCACCCTGAATTTCAACGCGCTGCTGGTGGCGGACGAGCAGGAAGCCCAGCGGGTGATCCCGCAGCTGCAGGCGTTTAATAAATCGGTGCCGGACGACATCATGGTCTTCAGCCTTGGCGGATCGCTGCATCTGCCGGGTATTCCGGTGATCCCGGCGATTGAATATTCCATGGACGCCATGGCGGCGCGCATTGTCAGCTGGCTGACGGAGAAAACGCAGATGCTCGGGTCCTACGTTCTGCGTGGGGATTTGATCATTCCGGACATGCGTAAGCGTTAAAAATATTGTGTAGGCCGGGTAAGGCGCAGCCGCCACCCGGCGAGAAGCACGTTTCCAGCCCTCAATAATCTTCCATACAATCAACCTGGCCAATTGCGGCCCAGTAGGCGTCCAGGTTGTCGCGCTTGACGGCGGTGATGGCGTTTTTGATCAGCAGCTGATTGGCCTCGGAGGACAAAATCATCTCCTGCCAGGCCTTATCGCTCTGCTTTTTCTGTGGCGTACAGGTTTTCTTAATATCTTTCAGGACCTGCTGCTTTATTTGCGCCTCTTTCGCCGGATCCTCCTTTTCCTGAGCATGGACAAACGCGGCGAAGAGCAGACAAACCAGCAGGCAGACCAGGTGCGCAGCTTTCATCAACAACCCCCTTTAGAAGTCACATGCTTCCCATGAAATATATCGTTACATTCAGTGTAGCGATTCCAGCCGAAAGTATGATTTTCTCTTTTCTGCGCATGAGAATCGCCCACCGATAAGGTTACTGGATCCCCCCGCCCAGCGACTGCCACAGCGTGATGCGGTTTTCCAGGTCGGTTTGCTGCAGCGCGATCAGCGATTCCTGCGCCGACCACAGCGACCGCTGCGCGGTCAGCACCGTCAGATAATCCCCCGCGCCCGCCTTATAGCTGCGCGTTGCCACGTCCAGCGTTTTTTGCTCCGCCGCGACGTATTCGCGCTGGGCGTCGAGCTGCTCGCTCAGCGTTTCACGTCGCGCAAGGGCGTCGGCCACGTCCTTAAACGCGCTCTGGATGGCTTTCTCGTAGGTGGCGATCAGTCCCTTCTTCTCCGCTTCCGCGTAGCGCAGCTGTGCCAGGTTGTTCCCGCCGCTAAACAGCGGCAGGGTGATGGACGGTGCAAACGACCAGACCTTCATCCCGTGGCTGAACAGGGAGGAGAGGGAATCGCTGCCGACGCCCGCGCTGGCGGTGAGCGAGATGGTCGGGAAGAAGTTGGCGCGCGCCGCGCCGATGTTGGCGTTAGCGCTCAGCAGGTTATGCTCGGCCTCCTGAATATCCGGGCGACGCAGCAGCGCGCTGGAGCTGACGCCCGCCGGGATCAGCGTGATGGCGTTATCGCTCAGGCTCTCCAGCATGCCGGGCAGCAGGTTCTCCGGCACCGTATCGCCCGCCAGCAGATTAAGGGCATTTTTGTCCTGCATCACCAGCGTCCGGTAGCTCGCCACGCTGGCGCGCGCCTGCTGGTAAACCGCCATCGCTTCACTGACGTCCGTCGCCGCCGCGACGCCCACTTCCTGCTGGCGCTTCACAATCTTCAGCGAATTCGCCGCGCTCTCCATCGTGGATTTCGCCAGCGCCAGGTTGCTGTTATCCGCCGCCAGCGTCACCCAGGCCGTGGTCAGCTCGCTAACCATCGTCAGGCGCGTGTTCTGCGCGGTGAACTCGCTGGCAAGCCAGGTTTCACGCGCGGCGCGGGAGAGGCTCTGGTTGCGGCCAAACAGATCCAGCTCGAAGCTGGAGACCGCGCCGTTGGCTTCGTCGCTGGTGGTCACGCCGCTCGCCAGCGTGCGGCTGCGGGTGTGGCTCAGCTCCGCGTCCACCGTCGGGAACAGGGACGAGCGCGTTTCTCCGTACTGGGCGCGGGCGGCGTCGATATCCGCAATCGCTTTTTGCACGTCGCGGTTGCTGTTCAGCGCCATCGTCACCATGCTTTTCAGCCGCGCGTCGTTCATCACCTGCTGCCACTGGCTCACCACGGCAGTGGCTTCGCCGTGCGCGCCGGGTAAGGTTGCCGGGACGGGGGCGTCCGGGCGTTGATACGTTGGGTCTAACGACACACAGCCTGCGCTCAGCAGGGCTAAGACTAAAACAGAGACACGAAACATTATGACCTCCGGTTCGCGTGCTTACCGGAGAACAGACGTTTCACCAGTACAAAGAATAAGGGGACGAAGAAGATCGCCAGCAGCGTCGCGGCCAGCGTCCCGCCGATAATGCCGGTACCAATTGCCACGCGGCTGTTGGCACCTGCACCGGTTGCCACGGCCAGCGGCGTCACCCCTGCGATAAACGCCAGCGAGGTCATGACGATCGGCCGCAGGCGCGTCTGGGCGGCTCGCAGCGCGGCGCGGGTCAGGGAGTACCCTTCAGCGACTTTGGCTTCGGCAAACTCGACAATCAGGATGGCGTTCTTTGACGACAGGCCGATAGTGGTCAACAGCGCCACCTGGAAGTAGACGTCGTTGTTCAGGCCACGCAGGGAGGCGGCGACGGCCGCGCCCAGCACGCCAAGCGGGATCACCAGGATGACCGAAATCGGCACCGACCAGCTCTCATACAGCGCCGCCAGGCACAGGAACACGACCAGGATGGAGAGGGCATACAGGCTCATCGCCTGACCGCTCGCCAGTTTTTCCTGCAGCGACAAACCGCTCCACGCCCAGGTGCTGCCGGACGGCAGATTATTCGCCAGCTGCTCCATTGTGCTCATCGCCGTGCCGGAGCTCGCGCCGCTGGCGTTTTCGCCCTGAATCTCATACGCCGCCGAGCCGTTGTAGCGCACCAGGCTTTCCGGGCCATACTCCCAGCGGGTGGTGGCGAAGGCGGAGAACGGTGTCATGGTGCTGTCGCTGCCGCGCACATACCATTTGTTGAGATCGGACGGTACGGCGCGATAGTCGCTGTCGCCCTGGATGTAGACCTTTTTCACGCGGCCGCGGTCGATAAAATCGTTCACGTAGGTCCCGCCCCAGGCGCTGGAGAGGGTGTCGGTCACGTCGCTCAGGGACAGCCCCAGCGACACGGCCTTGTTGTTGTCGATATCTACCTGAAGCTGCGGCATCTGCGGCAGATCGTTAGCGCGCACGGCGTGCAGCGAGCTGTCCTGGTTGGCTTGACCAATCAGCTGGTTACGCAGCTTCAGCAGCGCGTCGCGGTCGGTGCCGCCGCTGGCCATCAGCTCAAAGGTAAAGCCGTTGCTCTGGCCCAGACCGTCCACCGCAGGCGGCGTCATGGCAAAGATGGTCGCATCGCGGATAGTGCTCAGCTCCTGCGTGGCGCGCAGGGCAATGGCCTGAGCGGTATTCTCATCGCCTTTACGTTCGGACCAGTTTTTCAGGGAGACAAACGCCATTCCGGCGTTCTGGCCGCTGCCGCTGAAGCTGAAGCCTTCAATGGTGAAGATAACGTTGGTGTTGGCTTTCTCGTTGGTGAGGAACCACTCGCGCACCTGGCGGCTGACTTCGGCGGTACGCACCGTCGTCGCGCCGGCCGGCAGGGTGTACTGCACCATGATTTCGCCCTGGTCTTCCGTCGGCAGGAAGCTGCCCGGCAGCTTAAGCATGGCGAAGCCCATCGCGCCGCAGAGCAGGGCGTAGATGACCAGCATGCCGCCGGAACGGCGCAGAGCGCGCAGGACCTTGTTCTGATAGCCGCGCTCGGTCCTGCTGTAGAAGCGGTTAAACGCGCCGAAGAAGCCCTTTTTATGCGGCGCCGTGTGGCTCAGAATCGAACCGCACAGCGCGGGCGTCAGGGTCAACGCTACCACTACGGAGAGGAGCATCGCCGAGATAATGGTGACCGAGAACTGGCGGTAAATCACCCCGGTGGAGCCGCCGAAGAAGGCCATCGGCAGGAATACCGCAGAGAGCACCAGCGCAATGGCGACCAGCGCGCCGGAGATTTCTCCCATTGATTTCTCGGTGGCTTCCCGCGCGGGCAGCCCCTCGTCGCGCATAATACGCTCGACGTTTTCCACCACCACGATGGCGTCATCCACCAAAAGCCCAATCGCCAGCACCATCGCAAACAGCGTCAGGGTGTTAATGGAGTAGCCGAACAGCGCCAGCACGCCGAAGGTGCCCAGCAGCACCACCGGCACCGCCAGCGCCGGGATCAGCGTCGCGCGGATGTTTTGCAGGAACAGGTACATCACCACCACCACGAGGATAATGGCTTCGAACAGGGTCTGAATCACGTCCTCAACGGAGATCTTGATGAACTCGGTGCTGTCTTTCGGGTAGGCCACGTCGTAGCCTTCCGGCATCGACTTTTTAAACTCGGCGATTTTATCTTTCACCGCCGTGGCGGTGTTGAGCGCGTTCGCGCCCGGTGAAAGCATGACTGCCATACCCGCCGCCGGGTGGCCGTTGAGCTTCGCGGTGGCGGTATAATCTTCGCTGCCCATCTCCACGCGGGCGACGTCGCTGATGTGCACGACCGCGCCGCTGGACTGGCTCTTCACGATGATGTTTTTAAACTGATCCACCGTCTGCAGGCGCGACTGGGCGCGCACGGTGGCGGTCAGCTGCTGGGCGTTCGACGAGGGCAGCGCGCCGATTTTACCGGCGGAGACCTGCACGTTCTGCGCTTCAATCGCGCTCTGCACGTCGGACGGCATCAGCGAGTAGGACGCCAGCTTCGCCGGGTCGAGCCAGATGCGCATGGCATATTCCGCACCGAATACCTGCAGGCTGCCGACGCCCTCCACGCGCGCCAGCGGGTCCTGCATATTGCTCACCAGCCAGTCGGCGATATCCGAGCTGCTGGCGGCGTCGGTTTTGTCGTACACGCCCATGATCAGCAGGAAGTTGCTCTGCGATTTCTCGACGGTAATGCCGGACTGCTGCACCTCGGTCGGCAGGCGCGATTCCGCCTGCTGGACCTTGTTCTGCACCTGCACCTGGGCGGTATCCGGATCGGTTCCCTGCTCGAAGGTGACGTTAATACTCACCGACCCGTCCGAGCTGCTGGTGGAGGTGAAGTAGAGCAGGTTATCCAGCCCGGTGAGCTGCTGCTCGATCACCTGCGTCACGCTGTTTTCCAGCGTCTGCGCGGAGGCACCGGTGTAGGTGGCCGAGATCTTGATCGACGGCGGGGCGACGTCCGGGTACTGCGCCACCGGCAGCGTGCGGATCGCCAGCATCCCGGCGAGCATGATAAGAATGGCGATGACCCAGGCAAAGACCGGGCGACGCACGAAGAAGCGGGAAAACATCAGGCGTTTCCTCCACTGGCTTTCATCTCTTCGGCTTTCACTTCCTGCCCGGCAGTCACTTTGTCGGTGCCTTCCACAATCAGCTTATCGCCCGCCTTCAGGCCGCTCAGCACCAGCCATTTGTCGCCGTAGGTGTCGCCCGTCTCCAGCTGACGCTGCTCGACCTTGTTGCTGGCATTGACCACCAGCGCGGTGGCGGCGCCTTTGGCATCGCGGGTGATGCCCTGCTGTGGGGCGAGGATCGCGTCGCTCATGACGCCCTCATCCACCCTGGCGCGAACGAACATGCCCGGCAGGAGCTGATGCTGCGGGTTCGGGAAGACGGCGCGCAGCGTGACCGAGCCGGTCGATTCATCCACCGCCACTTCGGTTAACGCCAGACGGCCTTTCTCGCTGTAGGTGCTGCCGTCTTCAAGGATTAACGACACGCTTAGCGTATCGCTGTTAGTGGCAAGGGTTTGCTTGCGTAAACGCAGCAGATCGGCGCTGGAACGCGTGAGATCGACGTACATGCTGTCCAGTCCGCGAACGGTGGCGAGCGCGGTATCCTGCTGGGCGGTCACCAGCGCGCCGGGCGTGACGGAGGAGATGCCGATGCGTCCGGCAATCGGCGCGGTGACGGTGGTCCAGTTGAGGTTAATGCGCGCGCTCTCCTGCGCGGCCTTCTTTGACTCAACGCTGGCCTTATCCTGCGCGCAGGTGGACTTCGCGTCCTCTGCGTCCTGACGCGACACGCCGTCGTCTTTCACCAGCTGCGCGTAGCGCTGGGCCTTCTGGCAATCGGCCGCTACCAGCGCCTGGGCCTGCTTCAGCGCCGCGGCGGCTTCATCGTAGGCGGCGCGGTAGCTGGAAGGGTCAATTTGATACAGCGCCTGTCCGGCTTTAACGGTATCGCCTTCGGTGAACAGCCGCTTCTGAATAATGCCGCCCACCTGCGGGCGCACTTCGGCGCTCATGGCGGCGGTGGTGCGGCCCGTCAGCTCGCTGACGACGGACACCGGCTGGCTCATGAGGGTGACAATCCCCACGTCCGGAAGAGGACGCTGGGGAGCAGATGTTTGCGCATTATCGCACCCTGTCAGGAGGAGTAATGCCGCGATGGAGGTTGTTATGGTTTTCATAATCTTTTTCCAGGGTGAACGATGCCTGCCCCGTTAATCGCTTAACAGGGAGGAGGGCTATTTAAAGGCACAGCGATACCGCATCTCTGGCTGAGCCAGAAATGTAAAAATGGGGAATTACTTATTCCCGCTAATTATTCATATGCGATTACTTCGCAGAGAAAAGCATATTTAAAATATCCTGATAAAGAGGCTCTAATTGTTCTGACGGTACTTTTAATGGCGTGAGTCGACGATAAATCGTCCCCTCAATCATCACGGCGGTAATCTCCACGCAGCAGCGAATATGCTCGTCGCTCAGGTGGGGAAACTGTTTTTTCAGATGCGCGCAGGCGTTGGCGAACATGCGCGATTCGGCTTCTATCAGCATCGTTGCCACCTGCGGATTGCGCGTGGCCTCAGCGGACATTTCCAGCATCAGCGCATCGTCATCTTCGTTGAGGGTCTGTCGCCAGGCGAGCGCCTGCGGCATCCCTTCTACCAGGGTTTTACCCTGCATTTCCTCGATGCGCGAGTCGATGATTCGGCGGATCATCTCTTCGATAATCGCGTCTTTGTTACTGAAATAACGGTAAATTTGCCCGACGCTAAGCTTCGCCTCGCTGGCGATCTGCGACATGCTGGCGGCATGAAATCCGCTGGCGCGAAAGCAGCGGCGCGCGGCGGTGACAATCTCGTCCTGGCGCAGTTTTTGTCGTTCTTCCAGTTTCGTACTCATCGTCGGCTACCGTGTAAAAGTGAGAATGATCGTTCTCAGTATACGTTTTAGGTGCGTATTGGAAAGGCTTTTTTTATTTACATATTGAATGAATATTTCCAGGGTTAAACAATGGAGGAAATAAGGAGTTTTTATGAAGGTGAAGCTGTGAGATATTCAGATTGCGCTCAAAATAAGGAGAACAAAATGCAGTTGAGCATCACTGAAAAAGTTACGCCGGAAGAAAAAGAAGAGTTATTAACGGGGCTGAGATCGTATAACGGGCAGTTTTTAGATCTGGCGACCTTCAGCGGGGATATTGGCGTTTACGTGCGGGACGAAAAAGGCATCATGCTCGGCGGGCTAATTGGGGTGCGTAAAGGCGACTGGCTGAATATTGATTTTCTGTGGGTCAGCGAGACCGTGCGCGGATCCGGCGTTGGCAGCCAGCTCATCAGAACGGCAGAAGACGAAGCCCGACGCAAAGGCTGCAGGCACGCGCTAGTGGATACGGCCAGCTTCCAGGCGCGCCCGTTCTATGAAAAACAGGGGTACCAGCTGCAAATGTCTTTGCAGGATTACCCCTTTGCGGGCATGCAGCGCCACTATCTGGCAAAAGCGCTTTAACCGCCTATCCCGGTACCGATTACGGCAAGCGCATGACGGACAATGATTTCCGGCGAGAGGGATTTTAGCCTCTCGTCATTGCGCATGCGTGAGAACGGCACTAGCACCAGGCTCAGCAGCGTGGTGAACAGCAGTTCCGGTGCCAGTTCATTATTCAGCTTCCCTTCCTGCTGCCAGCCTTTGATGGTGGCGAGCGTCGCCTGATATTTTTCATCGCCAAACCGCGCCTGGAGATGGGTGCGCAAAACGGGCATCTCACCGATCACTTCCTGCATCCACAGCGGTGCAAACCAGTGATGCTGTTCCGCCAGTTCGGCCAGCACCTTGACCATTTCCGTCAGGGCGTTCACCGGCGAATCCCGGTTATCGGCGAAAATCGATCCGATCCTCTCGCGTAACGGCAGAAAACGCTCCTCAATCATCGCATCCAGCAGCTGCTCTCGGGAGTTGAAGTAATAGTGCAGCATCGCGGGCGTGACGCCCGCCTCTTTGGCGATGGCGTTGAGTGAGGTGTTGGCGATCCCCTGACGGGAAAAGAGGTTCAGGGCGATATCCAGCAGCTGTTCGCGGCTGGCGGTGACGCGTTTACCCCCGCGAGGGCGGCCGGGGCGGCGCGGTTCAGAATTGTCTTTTAATGCTGGCATGACCACGGTGCCTCTTGATCTTATTCATCACTTCCACAAATATTAATTATGCGATTAATTAATTTCAAGCGATCTCTTATGGAATCCGACGTCATGACCCCAACCGCGCAAAAAGCGCCGTCGATTAAGCTGCTGTTCAGCGCGCTGCTGCTGGTGATGCTGCTTTCGGCGCTGGATCAGACCATTGTCTCTACCGCGCTGCCGACCATCGTCGGCGAGCTTGGGGGGCTGGATAAGCTCTCCTGGGTGGTGACGGCCTATATCCTCAGCTCCACCATCGTGGTGCCGCTGTACGGCAAGTTCGGCGATCTGTTTGGGCGTAAAATCGTCCTGCAAATCGCGATTGTGTTGTTCCTCGTGGGCTCCGCGCTGTGCGGGCTGGCACAGAACATGACCCAGCTGGTGCTGATGCGCGCCCTGCAGGGGCTGGGCGGCGGCGGCCTGATGGTCATCAGCATGGCCGCCGTGGCGGACGTGATCCCGCCTGCCGATCGCGGGCGCTATCAGGGGCTGTTTGGCGGCGTATTCGGGCTGGCGACGGTCATTGGGCCGCTGATCGGCGGGTTTATCGTCCAGCACGTCTCCTGGCGCTGGATTTTCTACATCAACCTGCCGCTGGGGCTGTTTGCCCTGCTGGTGATTGGTGCGGTGTTCCACGGCAGCGCGCGGCGCAGCAAGCACGAGATTGACTATCTGGGGGCGATTTACCTCAGCATGGCGCTGCTGTGCATCATCCTGTTTACCACCGAAGGCGGCACCGTTCGCCAGTGGAGCGACCCGCAGCTGTGGTGCATTCTGGCCTTTGGCCTGACGGGCATTGCCGGGTTTATCTATGAGGAGCGGCTGGCGTGGGAGCCGATCATCCCGCTGTCGCTCTTCCGCGACCGCAGCTTCCTGCTCTGCAGCCTGATTGGCTTTATCATCGGCATGTCGCTGTTTGGCTCGGTGACCTTCCTGCCGCTCTATTTGCAGGTCGTCAAAGATGCGACCCCGACGCAGGCCGGTTTGCAGCTGATCCCGCTCATGGGCGGGCTGTTGCTGACCTCCATTATCAGCGGGCGGATCATCAGCCGTACCGGGAAATACCGTCTGTTCCCGATCCTCGGCACGCTGCTCGGCGTGGTGGGAATGTTTTTACTGACCCGCATTTCTATCGCGTCTCCGACCTGGCAGCTGTACCTGTTTACCAGCGTGCTGGGCATGGGGCTGGGCCTGGTGATGCAGGTGCTGGTGCTGGCGGTGCAGAACAGCGTGTCGGCGGATCAATACGGCGTAGCCACCTCTGGCGTCACGCTGTTCCGTTCCATTGGCGGGGCCATTGGCGTCGCGCTGTTTGGCGCGGTGTTCACGAACGTTCTGCAGTCAGGGCTGGTCGACAGGCTGCCTGAAGGGGCGGAACTGCCGCGCGAGCTGAACCCGACCGCCATTCATCATTTGCCAGACGCCCTGAGGCTGGACTATCTCGATGCGTTTGGCTCGGCCATTCACGCGGTGTTCTTGCTGGCGGCGGGGATTATGGTGCTGGCGTTTGCGCTGTCGTGGTTTTTACGTGAGGCGCCGCTGCGTCGGCAGGCGTGACTCCATAGCCCGGTGGCGCTTTGCTTACCGGGCCTACAACACCTCCGCGCGTAGGTCGGGTAAGCGTAGCGCCACCCGACAATAGGCCGCATATAACGTATCCTTCTTATTGATTCTTTTTCGGTTTTTATTTCAGCGTCTCGTTGTCGATATAGTCACTACACCATTTATCAAAAGGAACTGTCTTGTGAAACGTCGATTGGGTGCTCTGGTACTTGCTGGCCTGCTGCTGGCAGGATGCGATCAAAGTGGCAATGATGCCAAACACATTAAAGTGGGCGTCATCAACGGCGCTGAACAGGACGTGGCGGAAGTCGCCAAAAAGGTGGCAAAAGAGAAATATGGTCTGGACGTGGAGCTGGTCGGCTTCAGCGGCTCGCTATTGCCCAACGATGCCACCAACCAGGGAGAACTGGATGCCAACGTCTTCCAGCATCGCCCGTTCCTCGCAGAAGATAACAAGGCGCATGGGTACAAGCTGGTGGCCGTGGCGAACACCTTCGTCTTCCCGATGGCCGGCTATTCCCGCAAAATCAAATCCGTGTCTGACCTGAAGGACGGGGCAACCATTGCCATTCCAAACGATCCGACCAACCTCGGCCGCGCGCTGTTGCTGCTGCAAAAAGAGAAGCTGATTACCCTGAAGCCGGACACCGGGCTGCTGCCAACGGCGCTGGATATTACCGCCAACCCTAAACACCTGAAAATCATGGAGCTGGAAGGGGCGCAGCTGCCGCGCGTGCTGGACGACCCGAAAGTGGATGTCGCCATCATCAGCACTACCTATATTCAGCAAACCGGGCTGTCGCCGGTGCATGACAGCGTCTTTATTGAAGACAAAAACTCGCCGTACGTGAACATCGTGGTGACGCGCGAAGATAACAAGGACGCGGAGAACGTGAAGGCGTTTATCCAGTCGTATCAGTCGCCTGAGGTGGCAAAAGCGGCGGAGACGATCTTTAACGGCGGGGCAGTGCCGGGCTGGTAAACGTTCTGACGGAAGACGGGTTGCTTAAATTGGCCCGATTCCATCGGTAATCGCCCTTTAGCCCACAGCGCCAATAGTGACGGCTGGCTATCCTCCTTATCACACCAACCGGAGGATAGCCCATGAACATTACCCACATTCGCAACGCCACCCAGCTTATTTCCTACGCCGGAAAACGTCTTTTAATCGACCCGATGCTGGCCCCGAAGGGCGCTTATCCGGGCTTTCCCGGCACGGCGCATGCCGAACGCCGTAACCCGACGGTCGAACTCCCCGTTGACGTGAACACGCTGCTGGACGCCGACGCGGTGATCGTCACCCATACCCATGACGATCACTGGGATCGCGCCGCGGCGGAGCTGATCGCCAAAGATAAACCGATCTACGTGCAAAACGACCGTGACGCCGCGCTGCTGCGCAGCCAGGGGTTTAGCAACCTGACGGTCATGACCGAAGCGACCTTCTTCGACGATATTCAGATTACGAAAACCCACGGCGGGCAGCACGGTACCGATCGCGCTTACGCCGTGCCGGAGCTGGCGGAGCGGCTGGGCGAGGCCTGTGGCGTGGTGCTGCGTCATCCCGATGAGAAGACGCTTTATCTTGCAGGAGATACCGTCTGGCGTGACGAGGTGGCGGCCGATCTGCAAAAGCACCAGCCGGACGTGGTGGTGCTGAACGCGGGCTATGCCCACGTCATTGGTTTTGGGCCCATTATTATGGGGCAGGAGGACGTGCTCAACGTTCACTTCCTGCTGCCGCAGGCCAACATTGTGGCGATCCATATGGAGGCGATTAACCACTGCCTGTTGACCCGCAGCGCGCTGCGTGAGTACGTTGAAGCCAATCAGGTGGGTGACGCAGTGAGCATTCCCCAGGATGGCGAAACCGTTATATTCTGAGTGCGTTAAAGGGAAAGGAGAGACAGATGTCGCTAATCAACGTCGCGATTGTCGCGGTAGACGGGTTCAGCCCGTTCCACTACTCCGTTCCCTGCATTCTGTTTGGTGATTCGGTCTCTGGCGAAAAGCGCTTTAACGTTACGATCTGCGCCGAAACGCCAGGGTTTCTCACCTCAAAAGACGGATTTGCCCTCAACGCCACGCAGGATTACACCGCCATTGGTCAGGCCGATATTGTCGTCGTTCCCTACTGGCAGCACGTCCTTGAACGCCCGCCTCAGGCGCTGCTCGACAGCCTGGTGCAGGCGAGAGACAACGGCGCGGAAATCGTCGGGCTGTGTCTGGGATCGTTTGTGCTCGCCTATGCGGGGATCCTGGACGGCAAACGCGCGGCCACCCACTGGGAGTTCGAACGCCAGTTTCAGTCGCTCTTCCCGAACGTCCGGCTGGATATTAATGCCCTTTACGTGGATGACGGCAATATCATCACTTCCGCAGGCACTGCCGCCGCGCTGGACTGCTGTCTGTATATCATTCGCCAGCGCTTTGGGAGCGTGGTCGCGAACCAGATTGCCCGTCGGATGATTGTTCCGCCCCACCGTGAGGGCGGGCAGGCGCAGTTCATTGCCCAGCCGGTGCCGAAAGATACCCGCGACGGACGCATTAACTGCCTGATCGACTACCTACAGCAGCACATCACCGAACCGCATAGCCTGGACTCACTGGCGGAGGTGGTTTCGATGAGCCGCCGCACGCTGACCCGTCATTTTATTAAAGCCACGGGGATGAGCGTCGCCCACTGGCTTACCGCCGAACGCCTGCGGCGCAGCCAGATCCTGCTTGAAGCCGGAAATATGCCCGTTGAAAGCGTGGCCGAGCTGGTGGGGTTTAATTCCGCCGTCACCTGGCGACAGCAGTTTAAGACGCGTTTTGGGGTCAGCCCGGCGGAGTGGCGTAGGACGTTCCGTCTGCAGAACTAGCGTGAAAGTTCTGTAATAATGACAGGTTAAGAAATGTGAGCATTCAGGAACCTACAGAAGCTAGTGATTACAGTCCTTCACCAGTTTGCCGCATTCATATAGAGGAAAAATAATGATTACTGCAAGGGTAAAATTATTCTTGTTACTGGCCACTGTTTGGATAGCAGGAATATTTTCCACGCTTTTATTTGGACGTTTGTTGATTGCCCTGGTCAGCTTTTTTTTCATCGGACAATTTGATTTTCCAGTCAGCGATCTTGTTGAAGCTACTACCCTTGCTATTAGTGGTGGGATCCTCATTGGAGGAATACAGTGCGTTATGGCAAAGGAAAAGAACCGATCCGAAGACCCACCCCGGTAAGTTGGGTATGAAGAGATTGAGTTACCCCAGCCTCTCCACTCTCGGTTGCAGGCAACAATACCGGTGATGCGATGAATGATGCCAACCAGACGATAGCGTGAGCTAATGCACCTTCGGGCGTACCTGCTGTTCTAATGCTGATACAGGAGAGCACATAGCGGAAGAAGAAAATGTGTGGCGTACTAAGTCTCAACCAAACAAACCTGATGCCGATAATATACTTTCTTACCTGTCGAAGAACAGATAGGTGTACTGAATGAGGCGGCAAAAAGGATTCTTGAAATGATTTACGTATTATTAGGAATTGCACTTTTCGCTTTTGTAGTTGGAACGGCCGTTTTTTTTCGCTTTAGTAAAGTGACGGGAAGAAGCGTCCAGTCACCTTTTACCTCTATGTCTTTCTTTGATGCCCTCTTTTTTGGGATGGGCAGTAAGCGAGACATGAATATCGCAGCATGTTCATTTATCGTCTTTTTACTAAGCGTATGGGGATTAACTTATTTAAAATTAAGCGCACATTTTTGGGGGAGTCGAGAAAGCTTTTTTGGTCTCGTGATCGCCGGGATTTTGTTTCTAATTATGCACTGTCGCTATTGCGCAAAAAATGTCGTTATCAAAAATGATGGGCTTGCGCCCATGAGAGAGTTGGTTAATATCCGGCGGTCCGGCCTCACCAGCCCCTTTATATGGTTAAGCAGGGCCGGGTATCTGGGGTTCTTTATTGGCATGCTTCACTGAAGCGAGATACGGAAAAATAGTCTCCGTGCCTCTGGAGACTACCCCAACCGCTCCACCCTCGTCTCTCCCTCCACCATCGACAGCTGATACAGCGAAAACGCTCGCTGTTTCTCAATCAACTTCGCCAGCTCCGGCGAGTGGCTGGTGAGCCAGATCTGCGAGTAGCGGCTGGCCTCGGCGATTAAGCTCGCCAGGGCGGGCAGCATCTGCGGGTGCAGGCTGTTTTCCGGTTCGTTCAACGCGATAAACGCCGGTGGGCGCGGGCTTAACAGCGCTACAGCCAGGCACAGAAAGCGCAGGGTGCCGTCGGAGAACTCCGCCGGTTCAAGCGGTCTGCTCAGCCCCTCGCGCTGCATCATCATGCGAAAACGTCCGCCGCTGTTGTCGCTGTAGAACACGCAGCCGGGGAAGGCCTGGTCGAGGATGCGCATCAGCAGCAGCTCGTCGCCAATCTCCACTATGGTCTGGAACGCCGCCGCCAGGTTGGCGCCGTCGCTGGCCAGCACCGGGGAGCGGAAACCGACCTGCGGGGCGCGCATCGCCGAGCCGGACGCGACGGAAAACTCATGATAAAAGCGCCAGTTACGCAGGGATTCGCGCATCTGCGACACTTCCGGGTAAAGATGCGGCTCGCCGAGCTGCCCGAACACCGATTCGTTCTCATACAGCGTGCCGCTGTGGGTCACTTTCTCGTGATGCACGTTGTTCAGAAACACCGCCTGATTTTTACGCTTCATCAGCTGTGAAGAAGGCCGACGGTGCTGGCCGCTCAGCCAGATGGACTCCTCTTTGATCACCGGATCGAGCTGAAACTGCGAGGGATAGGGCAGCTTCTCCACAAACCCGACCTGCAGCTCGTATTCGTAGGTCTCGGTTTCCACGGCCAGATTCATCCGCCGCAGCTGGTCGCTGCGGGTTTTACCTGCCCAGAACACCTTCAGAATGCCGCCCTCGTTCGCCAGTGCCTGGGAAAACTGCCCCTGGGCGGCGCTGTGCATAAGATGTATCGCCTTGTAGATATTGGATTTACCGGTGCCGTTCGGCCCAAAGACGATGTTGAGCTGCTCCAGCTCCAGCGACATATCGCGGATGGAGCGGTAGTTTTGAATGTGCAGGGTGTTGATCACAGGCAGGCCCCTTTTTGCAGAATAAGCCTGTATATAATCACAGTCTTTGAGATGAAATGCAAAAAAGAGACGACAGTGAGGATGTCGTCTAAACGGGGTACTGCTTTGGGCCTCTACGGGTTAATGGGGCCTTCGCATTTTTTTGATCACTTGACTGCCAGACGCAGACCCAAATCATCAGGATAGGGATCAAAGTAGTTTTGCGTCATCAGATACCGGTCGGGGTATTCGGCCAGGTAGTGCTTCAGCAGCGTGATCGGGGCGAGAATAGGCAACTGTCCGTTGCGATAGTGCAGGATCACGTCGCGCAGCTCGCCTCGCTGGCGGGTGTTCAGCTGGCGACGAAAATACCCCTGAATATGCATCAGCACGTTGGTGTGATTCTTCCGCGAGGCGGGTTTTTTCAGGATGGTCATTAGCTTTTCCCGGTACGCCACGAAGAAGGCGTCCAGGTCTTCCCACTCGTGCAGCGAGGCAACGAAAGGGCCGATTTCACGGTAGCCTGCCTGATGGTGCGCCAGCAGCTGAAGCTTATAGCGGCTGTGGAAGTCCAGCAGCGCGCGGCGCGTGAGGCCATTTTTACGCAGCGTGTTCAGTTCGTGCAGGGCAAATACTCGCTCGATAAAGTTTTCCCGCAGCACCGGGTCGTGCAGGCGACCGTCTTCCTCGACGGGCAGCCACGGGTAGGTTTCAAGAAGGGCGGCGGTGAACAGCCCGACGCCCTCCTTGCGGCCCCGGTTGCCGTTTTCATCGTACAGCCGCACGCGTTCCAGGCCGCAGCTTGGGGATTTTGCGCAGACGATAAATCCTGACAGATCGCCGATTTTTGGCAGATAGTCCGCCGTAAAATCGGCCATTTTCTGCGTAATATCATCATGAGGCGGTTTACTGAAACGGAGCTGCGTTTCACCGCTGTCCATCAGCGTCAGGCGTATGGCCGGGCGAGGCGTCGGCAGACCGATGGCCATTTCCGGGCAAACGGGCCTGAAATTCACCCACTGGGCCAGCTCATCCATGACGAAGCCCATACGCTTGTGTCCGCCGTCAAAGCGAACGGCGGAGCCGGTTAAACATCCGCTAATACCGAGTACAGGTTTCGTTGTCATGGTGTGGTCCTCCCGTTCATATAATTAAAACTTACACAACATGACTAATTTGTCCAAGTATTCGCGGAACTATTTTTTTTATTCCTTTAGAATCAATGCGTATTAACTGCCCTTGTAGGTCGAGTAACCGTACTGACTCAGCAGAAGCGGGATGTGCAGCTTTTCATTGGTGCGGGTCACGGTAAACAGCACCGGGATCTCCGGGAAGAAGGAGTCCAGCTTTTTGCCGTGGAAGTAATCTGCGGTTTTGAAGGTCACTTTATACACGCCAGGCTGCATGTCCTGATCCTGCGGATAGAGCGATTTAATACGGCCGTCGTGGTCAGTTTTGCCGCTGGCAACCTGGGTCCATTTGTCCTGCTGCTGCTTCTCCAGCGTCACGGTCACGTCTGATGGCGGCATCCCGGTTTGCTGGTCGAGAATGTGGACGCTCAGGGTGCCGGCAGGGGCGCTAAAGGCGGCAGGGGCAAAGGCCATCGAGGCCAGGATCAGCAGAGGGGCAGTTTTTTTCATGGTGTTTTCCTGTGGAGTTATTCGTCACAGGAAAACGTTAGCATCTGCGGCGCGGGAAAATATTCAACTTTTCGTGAAGATTCCCGCAGGAGAAAATTATCAGAGGATAATCACTTCAAGCGATACCTGCTGCTGCCACTGCTCCACCTGTTTTTTCCGCCCGGCGGTGAGTTTGCCGCTGGTGACCAGAAGCCATTTACGCTCCGGGAAAATTTCCGGTGCCAGCGCGTCAGGCGGAACCGGCAGGATGTCGATTCGGTGGCCCTGCCCGGTGCGCGTTAAGGCTTCGAGCCAGATCTCGCACGGGTCATTCAGGTGCCAGCCGCTGAGCAGAATGTTATCGCCCGGCGCTTTTTTGTCACCTTCGAGACAAAACGAGGTGTAGGCGATGATGATGCCGTCGAGGATCGCGCGCAGGGTCATGGCGGCGGCGACGTTGGCCGAGACCTGGCTGCGCAGCGGGCGCAGCACGTTGGCGACCAGCTCCGGCCTTGGGTACTCGCGTCCGGCGTCGTAAATCATCTGGCGCAGGGACTCGACTTTGCCGTCCTGCAGGCGTTGCAGCATGTTCTGCTGCAGGGTTTGCCAGTTGTTGGTCCGTCCCGGCGTCGGGCGTTCCAGCAGCGGTTTGACCTGGCCGATCGGGACGCCTTTTTTTACCCAGTCGAGGATTTTTAGCGCCTGCTGGACGTCCGCATCGCTGTACTGGCGGTGGCCGCCTTCCGTGCGCTGTGGCTTGAGTAAACCATAGCGACGCTGCCACGCCCGCAGGGTGGTGGCGGTGATGCCGCTGAGTCGGGCGAATTCGCCGATGGAGTAAGCCATGTCCGTGTCCAGAGTGGAGGAATACTCTCAATATACTACGAATTTTCCCGAACGGGATGAAGCGCCGAAACGGTGCACTACACTTAACGTCCAACCGTGCAAATGAAAGGAATTCTCATGAAGCTATGGCCTGTTGTGACCGGTGTTGCCATTGCGCTGACGCTGGTCGCCTGTAAATCTCCCACGCCGCCGAAGGGCGTGCAGCCAATTTCCGGTTTTGACGCCAGCCGCTATCTCGGCAAATGGTATGAGGTCGCCCGTCTGGAAAACCGCTTTGAACGCGGGCTGGAGCAGGTTACCGCCACCTACGGCAAGCGCAGCGACGGCGGCATCAGCGTGCTCAACCGGGGTTACGATCCGGTGAAGAACAAGTGGAACGAGAGCGAAGGGAAAGCGTACTTTACCGGCGAGCCGACCACCGCCGCGCTGAAGGTGTCCTTCTTCGGTCCGTTCTACGGCGGCTATAACGTGATCAGGCTCGACGATAAGTACCAGTACGCGCTGGTCAGCGGCCCGAACCGCGACTACCTGTGGATCCTGTCGCGCACGCCGACCATCCCGGATGCGGTAAAGCAGGATTACCTGAACACCGCGCGCAGCCTGGGCTTCCGGGTTGACCAGCTGGTGTGGGTCAAGCAGTAGCCCTTACTGGTAGGAAAACGTAATGCTGGCCAGCGCGTTGGCCGAGCCGGGGACCAGTTCGCCGGTTCGGATGTACTGCGCCTGGAACGGTAACGACAGGGTTTGCGCCGCCGTGGTGCTCTGGATGAAGAACTGGCCGGTCGTGCCCGCGGCCGAGCTGTCCGGCCCCATCGTCAGCGGTCCGGTGCCGTTGTAGAAAAACTGCACCCCAACGCCGGACGCAGTGGAGTCTCCGGTCAGCGTTACCACCGACGAGGTGTTCGACGGCGTGGTCTGATCGGTCATCACCGCGTGAACCTCCACGTTCGCGTCGCAGGTCAGGCCGACGGTAAACGTCCCCGATGGCGACGTGCTTCCCACCGTGGGCAGGGTGCGAATATCAATGGTGCCGAGCGCCACGCTGGCGTTTTTGCTGCCGACCGTGCACCCGCTGGCGGTTACCGTGATGGTGGTCGGGCTGATGATGACCTGCGCCGTTTTCGTCTCGTTGTTATAGGCGGTTAATACCGCGGCGTTGATGGTCGGGATGTTATAGACGCCGGATTTCAGCGCCGTACCGGTTTTAATAAAGGTGACTTTTGCTGACCAGCCCAGATCCTGGGCATACCCACTGGTGCCCTCTGCCGGGTAGCTTTGCGTGATACCGTTTTGCAGGGGGATATATTGTGTACCCTTAAAATCCTTCAGCCCGATGATGTACCCCACGCCCGGTACGCCGGTCTCAAAAATGGTGTAGTTTGCGCCGTCGATGGTGACCGTCGCACCGCTCGAAATCGCGCTGCTGCTGGGCTGCAGCGTGCCTTTGTTGCAGGTAAAAATAAGCCCGCACCAGAACACCTGCTGCACGCTGGCTGTCGCGCTCCAGGTCGATCCGATAATACTGCCCGGCACCACGGAATCCGCTGGCCCGCTGTAGGTCATCGGCTGAGGGGAGAGGGTAATGTCCGATTTCCAGTCCAGAGCCTGCACGCTGACGCAGAAAAGTAATCCGCCGAGAAGAAACGCTAAACGCATCATAGATACTCCGTTGTCCAGGTGGCGAAGGCTGACACATCGCCGGCGCCCACTGGCGTAGCGGTGGCTATCAGCTGTGCGTAAAAGGTCATCTGTACGCTGTCATCCCCCGCCGTTCCGTACGCGGTGGTTTGCGTGTTCAGGGGAATGAGTACGCTCTCTTTATCGAGGATCTGCACCGCCACGCCGGTAGCGCCACCGTCGGCAATCTTCAACAGCTGCGGGTTGGCGTCATCCGGCGTACCGCTGAAGCGGATTTTTACGCCGGCAAAGGTGGGCCCGCACGCTTCAAGCCTGAGCGTGAAGGGCGTTTTGATATTGCTGACGGCCCCGGTACGCGTAAATTGTTTGATGCCAATGGTGCCCAGCGGCACGTTCTGCTCCTCGGAGTCCTGCGCCACTACGCAGGTATTGCCGATCAAATTGCCGGTGACGGAAACCAGCACGTCATACCCGCGAACGGGGAAAGCGAAAACCAGCAGTGCGATGCAGCCGATCCGGAACGTTACTGACATACCACCTCCTGCGAATAGAGACCGGTGCGGGCGTTATAGTTCTGCTTGTTTAACGCATAGGTCATGGCGCAGCGCTGGCCGTTGCCGCGACCCCACACGGCCTTCAGCGTGCCCTTCTCTGACAAACCGGAGAGATACAGGCTGCCGCCATCGCCAACGATGCCGCTGGTTTTGTCATTATCGAGCGAGACCAGCGTGCCGAAGGGGAGCACGTCGTTGCCGTGACGCACGATAAACATCGCTTTTGCTCCCTGATGCGTGGTGAAGGTGGCGCGAACCAGGGCACCGTCGGTAGGCGTTTTGTTGGCGATGGCGTTTTCCAGCTCCACGTCGTTGCCGGCGGTCGTCACGTCCAGCGCGACCTGGTTAACGCGGTACGGCGTGGCGTACGGGATCACCGCATAGCCACGGCTGTCCGTTTTGATGCCCTTATGGTTAAGCACGGCGACGTTGCTGGCCCCCGGGGCTTTCACCAGAATGTTGGTGTTCCCGAGCGGCTGGCTCAGCGTCAGGCCATCTTCATGCACTACCGCACCGCCGCTGATGCCGTAGCTGAGGTTGCGGGAGTTGCTGGCGTAGCTGTAGCCCAGGCTGTAGTCTCCCCACGCGCCTTCGTATTGCAGGGTGGCATCGCCGCCGTAGTGCTGCTGGGCGCTGTAGCGCTGGTTGACGCTATAGAACAGATTTTCCTGGCCCGGCAGGTAGCCGCTCACGCCCGTGCTGGCGGTTGTACCGGTGGAGTCCGCATGGGTCGTGGTAAAGCGCGCGCGGGTCGACAGCGCCGGGTTGCCCAGCGGGACCGAAATCGACATCGACAGGATGTTATCTTTCTTGTCGTCATACAGGCTTGAGCTTCGCTGGACGCTGACGCCAACTGACACATTACGAAACGTGGCGTTCCACGCAAACTGCAGGCTTTGCGTGGTGTCTGACGTGTTCCAGTAGGTCTGCTGATCCCACGACAGTGACAGCGAGCCGTATTGTCCCATCGGCTGCGACAGCAGCAGCTGGTTTTTTGCCTTGCGCGACATGCGCAGGTTGTACACGTTGTCGTAATGGGTGGTGACGGTGCCATCGTCTTCCACAGTCTGCTTTGGCGATCCGCCCGACATCCCTTTGTACGTCGTGTCGCTGAGGGTATAAAACCCTTTCGTGGAGTAGCGCAGGGAGAAGAAGTTAACCCGCGTGCCAATATCATTCAGCAGCTTGCTGTAGCGCAGGCGTAACGAATCACCGCTGTAGTGCCGATCGTCCGCCAGCTGGCTGCGGGCGTGGGTCAGGTCAAGAGAGTAGGCGCCAAAGCGGCCGAGGTTTTGCCCAAACCCGAAGGCCAGGCCGTTATAGCGATCGGCAAACTGTGCCCCGCCGTAAAACGTCAGGCCATATTGCCAGCCATAGAACAGTTCGCCCTGCGCGAAAGAGAGCGCATCCTGATTGCCCGTCGGACGGTATTTCCCGGCACCGAGGGCATATTTCACCTGTCCGTTACGCACCAGGTTTGGCACGCTGGCAAAGGGAAGCGTGTACTGCGTTTTGCTGCCGTCGTTTTCCTGAATGGTGACCGCCAGATCGCCGCCCGAGGAGGTCGGGTAGAGATCTTTCAGCACAAACGCCCCTGGTGGAACGGAGGTTTGATAGATGACGTTGCCGTTCTGGCGAACCGTCACGGTGGCGTTGCTTCGCGCGATGCCGCGAACCTCTGGCGCGTAGCCGCTGAGGCTGGTGGGCAGCATATTGTCATCGGTTTTCAGGGCGATGCCGCGCAGGCCCACGGAATCGAAGACCTGCGCAGAGGTGTACGTTTCCCCGGCATACACCTGCGCACGCAGGGCGCGAATATCGCGCTGCAGCCAGGTCTGCACGTGGGTGAGCTCATTGCTGTCTTTGGTCCACGTGGTGAAATCACGCAGCCGCCACGCGCCCAGGTTGACGCCGCTGTTGAGGCTCGCAAACAGCTGTTGTTCCCGCGTGCGCGTCTCGCCGCGATACTCATTGTTCGAGCCGTTGACCACATAATTCAGCCACGCGGCAGGAATGCCTGCCTCCCAGCTTTCCGGGCTAACGTACCCGCGCGGCACATTGCGCATCGCACTTTGCGGCACGGTGAAGCTCAGGGTGAGCGTCTTCTGGTCCAGATCAAACTGCGTATCCGCAAACGCCTTCGTTAAGAAGATGCAGCGTTGCGTCAGCGGCAGGTCGCCGCCCTTCGCCTGATGGCTATCGATGCCCAGCGCGGCAAATTGCTCGGGCGTGAGGCAGGGCAGCGCTTCACCCGTGCTGCCTTCAGCAAGGCGGAACGTGACGTTACCTGTGAACGCATAATTCGTATTGATATACACGTTGAGGTTGTAATCACCCGACGGCAACGCGCTCCCGGCGTTGACCCAGGCGAGATCGGCGCTGTTTGCGCTCTCGCCGTTGAGGAACGCGGGATTAAATTGCAGCTCGCTTTCAGCAGCCACGGCTTGCCGAATCACCAGGGAGATCACCGTGGCGCACAGGATTTTTATTTTCACGTGGTCACGCCTTACTGTTTTTATTATTGGGATAACGACGCGCGCGTGGCCGGGGTCCATGCCCCATAATCGTTAATGGTCTGATAGCTCATGCTGCCCGCATGGCTAAAGGTTTCGGCCAGCGTCACGCTGCTTTTTGGAGGCACCATCACCGGCTGCACCGGGATACCGTCAATTTTCACGTTGATGGTGGTGAGGTAGTACGGCGTGGGGTTGCTGAGCGTCACTCTTCCGGTGCGGTAGGCGCCGGTCAGGCGTTTCCACGCTTCTCCCGCGCTTTCTCCGAGTCCTTCCGGGCGATAAAAGACCTTGATGCGGTTAGCCGACGCAAACTGCAGCGTATTCCCGGAGCCGCTTTTCGCCTGCTGGGGGATGGCTTTGACCGTCATCCAGTAGAGCGTCTCCCGATCCGCTGGCAGGGCTTTCCCGTTAAACATGATTTTCACCGCGCTTTCGCTGGCCGGTTTCATGACGTACAGCGGTGGCGTGATCACGAAGTCGTTGGTGCGTTCGCCTTTCTCATTCTCCATCCATGATTGGATCAGGAACGTGGCATCGGGATGGGTGTTTCTCACCTGCATCATCGACTGGGTGGTGGCGCTGGAGTAGACCATTCGCGTTGCGCCCAACCCCACGCCGCCGGCATAGACGGCGGAGGAACATAACGTACCCGCCAGGCAAATCCATGTGTTTACGCGCATAGTGTTTCTCCTGAAAGCTGAGCCAGGCCCGGACCGCAGACCGGGCCTGAAGATTACGAATAGGTCACGGTGTAGGTCGCGACAGCGCTGGCATCACCCGCGGTGGCGCCGCCCTTCGGCGAGTAATATTTCGCGCTGAAGTTCAGGGTGTTGGCTCCCTTACGCAGAGGGATGGCCGAAGCCGGTTCACCCAGCCTCACTACGTTGCCCTGCTCGTCATAAAGGCGAATAGCCACGTTTTGCGCAGAGTTGGTGCTGCCGTTTGCCCCGACGGACAAGCTGTTAACATCGGAACCGTCCGGCGTACCGGTAAAGGTGACCGCCACGGTTGTCGCGGCAATCGGGTTCTCTTCCGTTGAGGCTGAGGTGTCGGCGATTTCACAATCTTCCAGGGTGATGGCAAACGCTTTTGCCGTGCTGGCTTCACTGCCTGCACTCGCCAGCGTTGCGGTACGCACTTCGCCCATATCCACGTCAATGTTTGCGCTTCCTGCGCTGATGGCGCAGGCGGAGGTCACCACTTTGCCGCTAAAGTTCACCGTGCCGCCGCTGGTGCCGGCAGCCAGCGCCGTGCCTGCTGGCAGTAATGCAGCAATCGCGATCGCAAGCAGCGTTTTATTATTGAATTGAGCTTTCATTGTCCTGATTCCATTATGGTGTTATGTCGAGATTTGCTCTGAAAGCAGCAGGTCTAACTGGTTAAAAAGACCAGCAAATCTGTCTTGTTCCTGAGCCCGAGTTTTCTTATCGCTGAGCTTTTTAACGCGCTGACACGACGGTAAGAAAGCTGCTCTGTTTCGGCGATGTAACGCATATCCAGACCTTTTCGTAGTTCCTTCAATACTCGCCATTCGCCCGGCGTCAGCGATAACGCCGTGGGTTTCTTTTTGGGTCGATAACGGCTATCGACCAGCTTTAATACGCTGGTTCGCCAGTGATAAAGCGGCTCCTGCAGCGATATATAGGCGTCTATTTCACCGCGTATCCACAGCCAGGAATTCGCCGGTGCGGAATACATGCAAATAAGTACGCCGGGATAGAGGACTTTCATCTTCCTGATATATTTCAGGCAATCATATCCCGCGTGATATTTCTCCGTGCCGGATAAAAAAATCACATCTACCGGTGCAGCCGTTAGTATCGTTTCGATCGCCGCGTAATCATCGATTGATGCTGTAATCTGCATAGTCGGGGCAATATTTTTTAATAACGCAGCAATCCCCAGACGCGCAAAGTGATCTCCACCCAATAGCGCGATATTTAAATGACGTGTGTTGTTGAGCTTATTCGCCATGTCATTCCCTCGATTTATAATTGTAATGAGACTCGTCTGTCTGGCAGAACGATGCCTGTATTTTCGAAGCAATTAAGCATTGCACGGTGTGAGCCCACTATACTCAGGGCGTAAAAGAGGTAACCTGAATTAATCTTAATTTGTTTTAAGTGCAGTTTAGGTGTAGCGTCAATTTCTCCTCGCTAAACCGGCTTTTGCTTATCTGCCTGTAAATAATCATACCGGTAGTTTTTATTGAAAAGTTAGCTTTAATAAATGTTTTGTAAGGAAATAGTCTGGTGACGTCATGCGAGGCGGGTTGTTACTGACGGTGGCTAACAGTTTCGTGCCGAAATTGTTAATTAAGACGACAGCTTTCGAATTACTCGTAATTTCGAAACACGCTGGCAGAGCGCTTCCTCTCTGCTTTTTGTTAAAAAAACAAATTAAGCATGCTGAATAATTCAGACAATGATGGCTAAAGCGTTCAACGGGCACCTTTGTCGAGTTTTGTCAGTGTCAAGACGGCTTTAAATGGCGGTTAAGAAAACTTCAGGTCAGTCAGATAAAGAGAAAGGAAAAATAAGATTTTTCGCCAGGTGCCAGGATATACAGTTGCGCATTTATCCGTCACATTAATCCTTACACAGGCGAGGGATACGCAGGTTAACCGTGAAGGGATTCTACTGTAGTAACAGGTGTTGACCGGAGGTATTTAGCCCATTCTATGCATAAGCATTACATTATTAATGGCCTGGTAGAGTTTCACCCAGCCGCCAGCACATTACGCGATCTCAACAATCCTGACCGGGTGGTGGTATTAAATTCCCCGGCGGGCCGCTGTTTGTTGTTATTAATAGAACGAGTCGGAAGTATTGTGACTCAACAGGAGTGCATGGATATTGTCTGGCAGCGCCGGGGGATGCTGGTTTCGCCTAATACCTATTACCAGAACATTTCTATTCTGCGTAAAGGGCTGAAGAAGGTGGGTTTCGAAACCGATCCGATTGTGACTATCCCGCGCATTGGACTGACGCTCGCAAGCGATACGCAAATCACTATTAAAGAGATGCAGCCGCAGGCTGCAGAGGAAGAATGCGCTGTTCCGGATGTCTGCGAAGAGACTGTCGCTCCGATGGTTTCGACACGCCGCTTCTGGCTGCCGGGCGCGCTGGTGGTATTGCTGGTACTGGCTGGCGTGAGCGTTATCAGCCATAACCTGCTGCATGACAGCTATTTTGTGGACGGATACCGCTTCGCGATGAAGATGGGCGAGTGTCAGCTCTATTTTGCTCGCGATATTGAAACGCAACGCGATCGGGATAAAGCCCTGGCCTATGCCACCCCGTTTAAGGACCAGTGCGCGAACTACCCCTGGGTATATGTCAGCGGCTACACGCTGCTGCCTCGCGCGTCGGTCATTCGCTGTGACAGGCCGATGACGGAACCCAACCGCTGTATGTCCGATTATTTTATAGAGGATCGCTAGTATGGTTCGCTACCGTCAAACGCTCGTTGCGCTCTGTCTGTGCCTGCTGCTGGGGGCTGTCGTGGCGGCGTATTACCTCTGGCATCGCCATTACATCCAGCCCTTTGCCTGTCAGGTGAACTTTATTCAACATCACCGTGATGAGACGCTCTCTCTGTGGCTGAATTACACCGTGGAGGGTAATAGCGGAATACTCAGTATGAACGGCCAGGTGAAAAGCGACCCAACGAAGACCCTGAATCGCAAAATTTTCTTTCAGATTGAACGCAAAGACAGCGTCTATAATCTAACGTCCATACGCAATATGAAATTTCCGGACGACAACATCAGCGACAGCTGGCTGGAGAAGTACGAGCCCTTATTTTTTATCTATCCGAATAAAAACATTTATATGCGTATTAAGAAACAGCAGAATGAGAATTATTTATTTATTCTGGGCACATTACCGACCTATGTGTGCCACACGTCAAAAAACGGATAGCGACAGGGATAAATGTTTTTAATTTTTGCGGACATCATTTATGCTTGATTTAACAGCCAGGACCTATCTTAGGGAAATATAACAGCAACAATAATGTTGCGATAATGTAATTATTATTCTTCGGCAAGTTAATGAAAACTTTAATTGATGATAGCGTCAGAATGACGCCTGCACGGAATAAATCCCTGCATATGGGGTTACTCCTGTGGCCCCAGTTCTCGCTTTTCGCATTTTCAGGATTATTAGAGGCGTTACGCATTGCATCCAGCGTCAAGAAGCGTAGCCAGAAAATACGCTTTAAACTCAGCCTGATAAGTATTTATCCCGATTTACCGATAGTTAGCAGCTCGGGGATCAGCGTGCGGCCCGAAGCCGCCCATTCACCGCCCGGCGACTTCGACTACATTGCGGTGATCGGTGGAGGTCTGGAGTATCTTCACCAGGGACACCGTGGCGACAGAGCGTTTCTCTCGGAAGCTCATCACAACAACGTTCCCCTGATAGGTATTGGTACCGGCAGCTTTATTCTGGCGAAGGAAGGCTTACTGAACGAGCGTCGCGCCTCGATTCATCCTCATCATCATGGCGTTTTCACGCAGCGGTTCCCGCAGGTTTATGCTGAGCAAGGCCTCGATTTTATCGACGAAGGTGATGTGCTGACCTGCCCGGGTGGGATCTCAACGCTTACCCTGGTGACGTCGCTGATCCGCACCCACGGGGGAGACGACGTTGCGGCCATCACCTCGCGGCGGCTGTCTCTTTCTCCGCATGATGACGCCACGCCACGGCCCGCGAATATCGCCATGATCCCCGATTCACGGCTGCGCAGGGCGGTGACGATCGTCGAACAATATCTGACTCACCCGCTGAACGCCGCCAGGCTCGCTCAGGACGTCAAGCTGAGCGAACGTCAGCTCAACCGCCTGTTTCACGCCGAGTTTGGCAAAACGGCGCGGGAATTTATTCGCAGCGCCAGGCTGCGCTATGCCTGCTGGCTGCTGAAAAACTCTCAGCAAAGCGTGACGGATATTGCGCGACGGATGCGGTTTAGCGACTGCGCCCACTTTATTCGTCATTTTCAGATCGAGTACGGCTGTACGCCGGGAGTATGGCGCGCGTCGCAGAACTGATGTGCCGATTTCGTGCTTTCTTCGTAGGGTATTACTGGCCCGCCTGGATAGACTTCCGTTAAAAGCCTAACGGAGGGAAGACGACATGAACTGGCAGCCTTTTCGCGGCGATGCACCGGAAAATATGACGATTTTCAGCGCGTCATTTCCCGACGTCAGCGACCAGTGGCCGATGAAAGACGACGCTGCCCGCGAGATCGCCTCCCTTGACCGCGCCCTGAAAGCCGAGCCAGCGCTCCGGCCTCCGAGGGTGGAATACGACGAAGGGGGGCAGGCCGTGCTGGTTCCCCAGAACCGCTTTTCCGAACAGGCCTTCCGCAACCGCCCGGCGCTTGCCGCGTGGCGAACCCGGCTTGTCCCTTCCGCGCTGGCGCTGTTTGTGGTGCAAAACCCGCTGGAAGATCGCCTGCCCGACGGCACCAAAATGGACAGCGAAAGCCGCCAGTGGTTTATCCACGCTAACGATGCGGTTGGCGTGCGCTCCCGCGCCAGGGTGCTGGCCGCGCTGGTGGATAAGTACATTCATAATGAGAGCGAGAACAACTGGGTCAGCCTCGCGGGCGGTGCCGCTATCCCGGTGCTGGAGGCGCTGCGCGAAGCAAAGCTCGACGGCCAGCAGGTGTATCTCACGCTGGTAGACAAAGACCCCGTGGCGCTCAGCTGGGCCGAAACCATGGCGGCGCAGGAAGGCATTGTGGTGGGCGAACAGCTGACACTTCTCAGGCGCAACCTGCTCCATACGCTGGTGCGTAACGAGGACCTGCTGCTGGAGCTGGGCGAGCATCAGGCCGAACTGGTCGACGCGCTGGGGATTTTCGAATACTTCAACGATACCGATGCGGTGATTTTTCTCCAGCGCGCGCTGCGGCTGATCAAGCCCGGCGGCGCGGTGATTGTGTCGAACATGCTCACCAGCAGCCCGCAAATTGACTTTGTGCTGCGCGGTATCGGCTGGGAGGATATTCACCCGAGGTCGTTACAGCAGCTGCAGGATATTCACCTCGCGGCGGGCGTGCCGGCGGAAAACGTCACCGTGATAGTGCCGAAGGACGGGGTGTACGCGGTGATGGAGATTAGGGTTTAGCGCGAACGGTGTGGGGTGATAAACCGCACAATCGGTTCCCTCTCCCCGTGGGAGAGGGTTAGGGTGAGGGGGAACAGGCCGCACAGAGTGACTTGCATTAGTAGGATTTTCCAAACATGATCCCCCCATGAAAATAGAAACCGCACTCCCCTCACACTTCGAACGTCTGGTCGCGATCTGGGAATCCTCCGTCCGCGCCACCCATCACTTTTTGCAGGAAAGCGATATTGCGGCGCTGCGCCCGTTATTGCTAAACGCCTACCTGCCTAACCTCAAGGTCGTGATCGCTCGCGATGACGCAGGTGTTATTCACGGCTTTTTAGGCGTGGATGAAAACCGCATTGAAATGCTGTTCGTTGACGACGCGAGCCGGGGGAAGGGCGTCGGGAAATTGCTGCTGCAACACGCCATCGCAGAGTTTGGCGCGAACGAGGTGGACGTGAACGAGCAGAACCCGCAGGGCGTCGCGTTTTATCGCCATATGGGGTTTGAGCAGGTCGGACGCTCGGAACTGGACGGGCAGGGGAATCCGTTTCCGTTGTTGCATATGCGGTTGGGTGGGCAGGTTTAACGCCCTCTCCCTCTGGAGAGGGAGTCTGCAAGCTAGTTACTGGTAATTTGCCCGATGATTACGCCACGCACTTTTTCGCCATCGAAGTAATAAGAGACCGTATTGCTCTGGATGAATCCATTCTGTGCTGGCGTCTCCTGATAAAAAAGCATCGCTTTCTTTTTGGCGGTCTCTTTCTCGCCGAACAATGCGACTAAATTGCCATGCGTCGCATTTAATAATGGAACATTAGCGACTGATACTCTGACAGGTTCCGTTGTTTTAGCACACTCTTCATGGATGCCATCTTTGGCTATAACTAGCGCAGTTAACAATCCTGCACCCATTTCGTTATCAGAAATGAACCAGTAATTCGTATCATCGTCGTCATGAAGGCAGACCCAGCGTGCGGAACTGTCTTTGTTAACTGGTGTGCTGGAGATGTCTGCCAGATGAGTAACCTCCATTTGCACGGTTTTCTTACCGATGGTGATGATTGGGGTAAGGGGCATTGTTGTTGAAATTTCCGTCAGCGATCCGTCTTCATCGTAATACTGGGTCGCGAAGCCGGTCATTTCAGTTGCTGAGACGTGCGAACTGACTGCAACGAGTAATGGCAATAAACAAAATACACGCTTCATTTGACAATCAATACCGTATCGTTGCTTTTCCAGATACTCCTTCTGGCACTCAGAGGAGCAATGATGCAGCCCTCTGAAGAGTCGTCAGGGTGCAAACTGCTTTTACCATGTATTTTAAATGAGTCCCTACCACACATATCATTTGTCGAATAGGGTGTGAGGCTGAGAGTATATTTCCCAGTGTGGGCTGAATTATGAGGGGACCCAATAGTGTAGGTACCTCGTGGCAGCGGTCCGCTGTTTTTTACACATTCTTGTGACGGATCGTTTTTGTAACCACTTGCACCTGCGTAATCTGCATCAAATTGGTAGACACCATCCAGATAAAATTTATGCTCTTTTACATCATATTCCTAGGACATACTTTCTCCTTAAGCGCGTTCTTTCCAGGTATCAGAGTGAATGATGTTTCCATCAATGTAGTGCCATGTGATTTTTTCATATGTCATATCTACATATTCATGGTGTGTATAGTGTTCGTTTTGCGGATGTTTAATATCAAACATGATAGGTTCAATTTGAACAACTCTTGCGTTTTCTAAAGTTGTCTTAAAGTAAGCCTCTTCAAGACCGTTATGGTTTATCCTGTAAAATATGAATTCTGCCTTTTTTAGTGTTTGCCCAGTGCACAAGGCTTTGTATAGATAAGAGGATGATGAATCAATCTCTTTCATGAATGAATAGGTACTATAAATACGTTTTGCAGTAATTTTTCCGGAGAATTTATCTATAGGCTGTTCTATAGAATGCATAAATTCAATCACTTCTATTGAACCCTCGCGATCTTTAATATCGACAGATCCATTAATCCTCCGGCCTGAATTATCCTCGAGCCATAAGTAAACAGGTATAGCCATCTCAATCTCCTTTTATAGACTGAGGGAAACTACTCTTCATTATGGATTTAAATTGTGACTTTCATTTCAAAATAGAAAAGCAAATAAAATATTGGAGTGGGACTTAACATTGCTCTTTGCGATGTATTAGTTTCTTAGATAGATTTTTTGAAATTATAACGTTGAATTATGATCTCTTTGCCATCGTTAGTTAACATAGCATCAGGTATTGAAATGATGAATGTCATCAAATATTGAACTTGTAAGTTAGCATTACATGTTGGGTTCGATTGCGTTTTGGATGTTATGGAAGAAATCTGGCATTCCATATTGTTTTTTATGTTGGCTGCATGCAGCAGCCAACTTGATAACAACGGGAACGGTTATGATAATTGCAGGCTCGCCAGCGTGCTCTCTATCTGGCATAACTTTGCTTTAGTGCGTTTGTAATCGTCCAGAATCCTTTGTTCCTGCTCGTTATAGGCCACCAGAACGATGCATCCTTTCATGATCTTTACCGTAACCTGCTGTCCGGTATCAAAACCCGCTGCGCGCAGCCACTTGCCGGAAAGGATGATTTTCGGCGTGGACTTGTCGAAAACATTCGGGCGATATCCCACAATTAACGAACGCTC
The DNA here is from genome assembly GCF_036487345.1 of Enterobacter cloacae complex sp. CARB60. Lineage (NCBI taxonomy): Bacteria > Pseudomonadati > Pseudomonadota > Gammaproteobacteria > Enterobacterales > Enterobacteriaceae > Enterobacter > Enterobacter cloacae complex sp. CARB60. Next base: position 4,602,251 of record NZ_JAZKLC010000002.1, on the reverse strand, counting down.
GGTTCCGGATTGGTCGGTGTCTGGGGTAGAATGCGAATCAGCCATAATCAACTCCTTGATAGTTGGTGAGGTTAGCTCTCGTCCGGTATTGCGAGTACCTGGCGAGAGCGTTTCAATTTGAGGTTTTCGTATGTTAAGGTACGTACCTCAGTGAAGATATCTTGCTCTTGTAGGTACGTACATGTCAACAGCTAAACGTGACCCTAACAAATCTAAATCCGGCAAAGCACCTACTTTTCAGATTCGTATTACGCCTGAGTTGAAGGCGCAATTTGAGGCTGCAGCAAAGGATGCAGGGATGAGTTTGGGGAATTGGATAAAAACTATTGCTAAAAATGAGTTGATTAGGAAAGGTATTGTTCCAAAATTATAATTAGATATTAATGCTTTTTATAAAATGTTAAGGATAATGAATGAAAATTTATTTTTCCAATTGGTATGGGTTTGAATATTATATAGGTCTGCACTTTCTTCCTGATAATTTAGGATATCCTGAGAAAAAAGGAAATAAAGAAGGTGGTTTGGCTATAAACTTCCAATTATATTATGTGAAATCTAAGAATTTAGCAAAAAAGATTGGAAATGTAATGGTATTATCTCCAGACAGTCGAAATATGAGGGAGTTTTTCGAACAGGAAGGTAACCATATTGAAGGAAATAAAATTTACGATGTGACAAAACTTTTTCGACCCAAAATGATAGTATCAATGCCGAATAACATTGAATATTACAAGGCTATAGCCAGTCTTTTTGAAGAACAACAAGCAATAAATATTTTAAAAAGATTGTGTGATGTTAGCTACTACAAGGATAATTTGAATCTCTATAAAAATTGGTATGGGTTTACTAGCCGTTTTTATAGGGATAATTCAAGCAGTAAGTCTATACTTAAAAACGGCACAAAAATTGCCATGGGTAGTTATGAGATTAATGGGGTTATTGAAATCGCATTAAATGATTTAGGCGATTCTTTTGAGCCATTTACTCTTTCATTTAATAAATTGAATGATATACCTAGAGAAATTAATCTTATTATAGGTAAAAATGGGTTAGGAAAAACACACATACTTAAAGAGGTTTGTGATGTCATTACTGGTCTAAAATCAGCAAGATCTAAGCCATTGTTTAATAAATTAATCGTAGTCTCTTATTCTCCTTTTGAGAGTTTCAATACGAATAGAGAGTTATCTGAACTTTTATCTGTCAAATATGGTTTACAAAACCCGATAAATATCCATGACAATCCATTATCAATAAATGATTATACTTACATAGGCTTTAGGAATGTTGAAGGGCAATTTGATAGAGAATGGCCGACTTCGTTTTCAGCCAAATCTATTTTAAACTCTATTGAATATGACAGAGATGTAGCGTGGTGGGCGGAAGGTGGGCAAGGAAAACTTAAAACGATTTTTTCAACACTCTCATTATCAATGAAATTTGACACCATAAGATTTAAAACTATAAAAAATAAAAATATAGATGTAACTATGAGCGGTGACAAAATTAATTTTAACAATGAAGATGAAGAAATTAATTACCAAGCAGGAGCCAGTTTTCTAAATAATGGGGAAGAAATAAAACTAAGCTCTGGTCAACAAATTTATTCTTTTATGATTCCATCAATAGTGTCAGAAATTCAAGATGAAACATTAATTATAATAGATGAGCCTGAACTTTATTTACATCCAGCATTAGAGATTGGGTTAATTGAAATGTTGAAAACTATACTTAAAAACAGAAAATCATATGCAATTATAGCTACTCATTCTTCATTGATAGCAAGAGAAGTTCAGAGAAATTGTGTTCATGTTTTAAAAGAAGCTACCTTTGGCACGATGATTGATCGTCCTAATATAGAAACATACGGAGAATCCTTAGAAGAAATAATTGGAGAGATTTTTGATGATTATTCCATAAAGAAACCATATCAACATGAGATTGATGATATTATGGATGAAAAGTTAAGTCTTAATGAAAATTTGGATAAGTTATCGCATAAAATTGGTGACGAAGGGTTGGTATACTTAGCTTCTAAGATAAACAGTTCTAATTAAGGTGGTGCAAATGAAAATTATTAAAGCATTACTGACGCAGGACGAGAAAATATGGTTGAATTTAGGCCTTGCTTGTAAGAAGGCTAGAAAGGTCTCATTACCTACATTAAAAAAAGAAATATGCGAAAAATATAATGATTATGTTTATATTGTCAATGGATTGGATAACAATCTACCCGAAAGTATATTTTCATCTGAAGCAAATAGCGACCTAAAAAAACATTTTATTGATTTATACAACTATCCCACTTCAAGGCTCAAAGAGCTTTTGATTTCTAAAAGACGTGAGCATGCATTGACATCTTGCCCATACTGTGGAAATCCAACTATTCCGGATACATTAGACCATTTTATACCAAAAGATAAGCTTGCTGAATATTCTATATATCCAAATAATTTAGTTCCACAATGTCGGTCATGTGCACCGATAAAAAGTAATAAATACTTTTCCCAAGAAAATGATTTAGTTATGTTTGCCCATCCATTTTATTCAACACTTCTTGATAATGTTATTATAGAAATAATTTCTTCACTGGATGAGGGTAAGGTTAATTTTCAGGTGAAATTTTCAACTAGAACGGATAATGTGCAAGAACAAAGAGCGATCATATTGCATATAATATCTCTTAAAGTTAAAGAAAGAATCCTCGTTTATTGCGATAAAGAAATAAAAAAATGGATTAGGAAGTTAAAAAACACAAACTTCAATATTGAGCAAGTTCTTCATGCACGATATTCGGAGCATGATTTACATGAGGCACGAAGTAATTGGGAGTTTGTACTTTATCGTTCACTTCTGGAAAATGATTCCGTAATGCAATATCTAAAGTCCATCAGCCCTGATGAGCAGCAAAACCAAAGTGACGACAGAGAGTTGATTACTTTGAATATTTGATTGAAAACTAATTTTTAATTAGTTAATAGAGAGAAAATCTGGCGGAAGATCACAGGAGTCGAACCTGCCCGGGAACGCTGGCGTCCCCAACTGGATTTGAAGTCCAGCCACCTCACCGGAGATGACGATCTTCCGCGCCTCGATTGCTACATGGAGGCGGGGCGCATTATAGCTACTTTCAGGCATTTACCACATACCCCACACCACTTTTTTCACCTCTCTTTTGACCTGTACACCCCTGTTTCAGTTAATTCCTAAGAAAATCCTCATGTTAGCCCCTCGTGCTCTCAACATTTACCGCGATCACAAAAAACAAGAAACGTAATCTGCTAACCAGAAAACGCAATACCCGCTCCTGAAACAATGGTTTAAAACTTTGTAACCGGTCTCAGCGCCCCCTACAGCGTGAAGGATAAAAAAGATGAGCGAAGTATTGTCAGTAAAAGAGAAGATTGGCTACGGCATGGGAGACGCTGCCAGCCACATCATTTTTGATAACGTCATGCTTTACATGATGTTTTTCTACACCGATATTTTCGGCATTCCCGCCGGGTTTGTCGGCACTATGTTCCTGCTGGCGCGCGCGCTGGATGCGATCTCCGACCCGTGCATGGGGCTGATTGCCGACCGCACCCGCAGCCGCTGGGGCAAGTTCCGTCCGTGGATTTTGTTTGGTGCCATCCCGTTCGGTATCGTCTGCGTGCTGGCCTACACCACGCCGGACCTCAGCCTCAACGGCAAAATGATTTACGCCGCCGTTACCTACACCCTGCTGACCCTGCTCTATACCGTGGTCAACATCCCGTACTGCGCGCTCGGCGGCGTGATCACCAACGACCCGACGCAGCGTATCTCCCTTCAGTCCTGGCGCTTTGTGCTGGCGACCGCGGGCGGCATGCTCTCCACGGTGCTGATGATGCCGCTGGTGAACCTGATTGGCGGCGACGATAAGGCGTTCGGCTTCCAGGGCGGGATCGCCGTGCTGTCGGTGGTCGCGTTCCTGATGCTGGCGTTCTGCTTCTTCACCACCAAAGAGCGCATCCAGGTGCCGCCGAGCACCACCTCCATGCGGGAAGACCTGCGCGACATCTGGCACAACGACCAGTGGCGCATCGTCGGCGTGCTCACCATCCTCAACATCCTCGCCGTCTGCGTGCGCGGAGGCGCGATGATGTATTACTGCACCTGGATCATGGGCTCGCCGGAGGTGTTCGTCGCGTTCCTCACCACCTACTGCGTTGGCAACCTGATCGGCTCCGCGCTGGCGAAACCGCTCACCGACTGGAAGTGCAAGGTCAGCATCTTCTGGTGGACCAACGCCGCGCTGGCGGTGGTCAGCGTGGCGATGTTCTTCGTCCCGATGCACGCCACCGTGCTGATGTTCGCCTTTATCTTCGTCATCGGCGTGCTGCACCAGCTGGTGACGCCAATCCAGTGGGTGATGATGTCCGATACCGTCGACTACGGCGAATGGACCAACGGCAAGCGCCTGACCGGCATCAGCTTTGCGGGCACGCTGTTCGTGCTGAAGCTCGGCCTGGCGCTGGGCGGGGCGATGATCGGCTGGATGCTGGCAGGCGGCGGCTACGACGCGGCAGCCAAAACCCAGAACAGCGCGACCATCAGCATTATTATCGGCCTGTTTACCCTGGCCCCGGCGGTCTGCTACGTGCTGAGCGCCATCATCGCCAAACGCTACTACACGCTGAAAACCCCCTTCCTGACCAAAATCATGGGCGAGCTGGCGCAGGGCGCGCGCCGCAATCAGCAGGAGTTTGAAAACCTGCCGGTCAGCAAAGAATTACAGAACTAAGAGGACGAGAGTATGAAAATCAGTGATGGGAACTGGCTCATTCAACCGGGCCTGAACGTGACGTATCCGGTTCAGGTGTTCGACGTGGAGCAGCAGGGCAATGACCTGGTGGTGTACGTGGCGCCGCGCGACGTGCGCGAACGCACCTGGCAGCTCGACACGTTGATGTTCACGGTGCGCCTGTTTGCCCCGCAGGAAGGGATTGTCGGGGTGCGCATCGAGCACTTCCAGGGCGCGCTGAATAACGGCCCGCACTATCCGCTGAACGTTCTGAAAGACGTGAAGGTAGAGATTGAAAACAACGCCGATTTTGCCGAGCTAAAAAGCGGCAGCGTCAGCGTGCGCGTCACCAAAGGCGAGTTCTGGTCGCTGGATTTCCTGCGTAACGGGCAGCGCATCACCGGCAGCCAGCTGAAAAACAACGGCTACGTGCAGGACAGCAATACCGACCGCAATTACGTGTTTGAACGTCTGGATTTGGGCGTGGGGGAAACGGTCTACGGCCTCGGCGAGCGCTTTACCGCGCTGGTGCGCAACGGCCAGACGGTCGAAACCTGGAACCGCGACGGCGGCACTAGCACCGAACAGTCCTACAAAAATATCCCGTTCTACCTGACCAACCGCGGCTACGGCGTGCTGGTCAATCATCCGGAAAACGTCTCCTTCGAAATTGGCTCCGAGAAGGTCTCCAAAGTGCAGTTCAGCGTGGAAGGGGAATATCTGGAGTACTTCGTGATCGACGGCCCGACGCCGAAAGAGGTGCTGAACCGCTATACGCAGTTCACCGGGCGTCCGGCGCTGCCGCCTGCCTGGTCGTTCGGCCTGTGGCTCACCACCTCGTTCACCACCAACTACGACGAAGCGACGGTAAACAGCTTTATCGACGGCATGGCCGAGCGCGACCTCCCGCTGCACGTGTTCCACTTCGACTGCTTCTGGATGAAGGCCTTCCAGTGGTGCGACTTCGAGTGGGACCCGGTGACCTTCCCGGATCCGGAAGGGATGATCCGCCGCCTGAAAGAGAAAGGGCTGAAGGTCTGCGTGTGGATTAACCCGTACATCGGCCAGAAATCCCCGATCTTCCGGGAGCTGAAAGAGAAGGGCTACCTGCTCAAGCGCCCGGACGGCTCCCTGTGGCAGTGGGACAAATGGCAGCCGGGGCTGGCGATTTATGACTTCACCAACCCGGAGGCGTGCCGGTGGTATGCCGACAGGCTGAAAGGCCTGGTAGACATTGGCGTCGACTGCTTCAAAACCGACTTCGGCGAACGTATCCCGACGGACGTGCAGTGGTTCGACGGGTCCGATCCGCAGAAGATGCACAACCACTACGCCTACATCTATAACGAGCTGGTGTGGAACGTGCTGAAAGAAACGGTGGGGGAAGAAGAGGCGGTGCTGTTTGCCCGTTCGGCGTCCGTCGGTGCGCAGCAGTTCCCGGTGCACTGGGGCGGCGACTGCTACGCCAATTATGAATCCATGGCCGAAAGCCTGCGCGGCGGGCTGTCGATTGGCCTGTCCGGCTTCGGGTTCTGGAGCCACGATATCGGCGGGTTCGAAAACACCGCCCCGGCGCACGTCTACAAGCGCTGGTGCGCGTTCGGGCTGTTCTCCAGCCACAGCCGCCTGCACGGCAGCAAATCCTACCGCGTGCCGTGGGCGTACGATGACGAGTCCTGCGACGTGGTGCGCCACTTCACGCAGCTGAAGTGTCAGCTGATGCCGTATCTGTATCGTCAGGCGGCGCTGGCCCGCGAGTTCGGCACGCCGATGCTGCGGGCGATGATGCTGGAGTTCCCGGACGATCCGGCGTGCGATTACCTCGACCGCCAGTACATGCTGGGGGATTCATTGATGGTTGCGCCGGTGTTCTCCGAGGCGGGGGACGTGCAGTTTTACTTGCCGGAAGGACGCTGGACGCACCTGTGGCATAACGACGAAATTCAGGGCAGCCGCTGGCATAAGCAGCAGCACGATTTCATGAGCCTGCCGGTCTACGTGCGCGATAACACGCTGCTGGCGCTGGGTAACAATAACCAGAAGCCGGACTACGCGTGGAACGAGGGGACGGCCTTCCAGCTGTTTAACCTGGACGACGGCGCAACGGCGGTGAGCAAAGTGCCTGCGGCGGACGGCTCCGTGGCGTTCACGCTGAAGGCGTCACGTCGGGGCGACATCGTGACCTTTACCGGCGCGGGAGACGCGCAAAACTGGTCGGTGTGCTTGCGCAACGTGCAGAAGGTGAGCGGCGTGAAGGGCGGTTCACACGCGGGCAGCGAGTGGGGTGTGGTGGTGAAAGCGGATGGGAATGAGGTGGTGGTTCACTTCTGAGCCGTAAAAATGCCCGGTGGCGCTTCGCTTACCGGGCCTACATGGGATCGTAGGCCCGGTAAGGCGAAGCCGCCACCCGGCTATTTACTGTGCCGGAGCCACCGCCGACACCATCCCGTTGGTCATCGTCTGCTGCACCTGCTGTTTATCCATATTCACCGCGTTCAGCTTGCCGCTCACCGTCGGCTTAAGCGGGACATTCGCCTGCACGCTGCCGCTGGCGGTGAGCTGAATATTGCCGTCGCCCGTAATCGGCAGCGCAGGCCAGCCCCACTGCTGCAGCACGTTGAGCGGCACGCCGCGCCCGTTCAGGCTCACCGTTGTCTGACGCTGCGGAAGCTGTGAAACCGTTGCGGTCGCTTCCAGAATACCTTTCTCGGTAAACGCGCTCAGGTCGGTAATGTTCACCGTGGCGGCGTTGGCGTTCAGCGCCAGCGACGGACGGCGCACGTCCACGCGGTTAAAGGTTGCCGCCGCGCCGTTCAGGGTTGCGCTACCGCCCCACACGCCCCACTGACGGTCTTTCACCAGCTGTAAATATGCGCCATAGCCGTCCAGGGATGTGAGCTGCCACGGGAAGGCGGGATCGATGTCGATCACCAGGTTGCGGCTCAGACCGAATTTTTTTAGCGTCACGCTGTTCAGCCATTCCGGCAGGGGATCCATCCACAGCGTTTTCCAGTTTTCAGGCAGGGTGTACTCCAGCCCGGCGATGGCGACATCGTCCAGCACCAGCGCTTTACCGTCACGCAGCCAGTTGCCGGAGGTGCGCACCATGCCGCCTTCCCAGCGGGAGGTGAACTGACGCAGCGCCATGCCCTGCGGGGAAAACTCCGCATTCAGGATCGGGTCGAAAAGATGCAGAGAGCCGTAGATAAACTCGCTGGCGTTCATGGACAGGCGACCTTCCTGGCTCTGCCAGTCGCCTTTGCTGAGCGTCAGGTTGCGCAGGCTTAAATCGAGATCGGTCACCGCCCAGTCCGGGCCCTGAAGCCGGGCGTCGGTCACGTCCAGACGACCAATCTGCAAAGAGGGGATGGTGGCCAGCGGCGCGAAGAACGCCGTCAGCGTTTTATCGCTCTGCAGGCGGATCTCGTTCAGGCGCATGGTGTCGATAATCCAGCTCCCGTCGGCGTTGCGCAGGGCGGAGCCGGTGAGTGAGCCACGGGCCATGTCCGCGCCAATCGTTTTCAGCACCACCTCCTTGCCGTTAAGCTGGCCCTCGATCAGCACGTTGGTGGCCGGTACGCCGTTCAGGGTCAGCGAACCTGCGCTCATCTGAATCTGCGCGTTGTTCCCCAGCACGTTGCCCGCTTCCGGCTGCCACGGGCTGACGCCGCCCGTGACCTTCTGCGCGCTCAGGTCCCATTCGGTATTCGGGCTGTTAAAGGCCATGTTGTTCAGCTGCAGGCGATCCGCCTGGAAAGGCAGCGGCGCGGTTTGCGGAGAGAGGTTCAGCGTGCCGTCGAACAGGGTGATGGTGTCCATATGCAGCGGATCGGTTATCTGGCGGCTGCTCAGGCCAATATCGACTTTTTTGGCTACCAGCGTGGCGGGTTTACCGTCCCGACCGAAGGTGACGTTTTCCAGAATGATGTGGGAAGGCGACGAAAAGCGGTGATTCATCTTGTCGAAACTGAGTTCGTAGTCGGTATTCACCGTCACCCAGCTGCTGACCTGAGACGCGCCCCAGCGGGTCTGGAGCAGAATGTAGAGCGCCAGTAACACAATGAGCAGAGCTACCAAAAGATAGACGAGTAGCTTTCCAATAAATTTCATGGTCTTCCATCCCGCAAAAACGCACATAAGGGAGTTATGCACGATTTATGCGCAATCCTCAAGGCGGGAATGGTGTAATTAGATGTCACGGCAGGCATTGACTGCCTGCCGTGGGAGAAATCAATTTTTCTCAGGCGGGAAAACGAGGTTCAGAACGATAGCGGTGATACCGCCCGCGGCAATGCCGGAAGAGAGCAGGTTTTTCACCCAGTCTGGCGCAAACTGCAGGATCAGCGGCTGCTGGGATACGCCCAGACCGACGGCCAGCGACAGCGCGATAATCATGATCGCGCGGCGGTTCAGCGGCTCGCGGGAGACGATACGCACGCCGGAGGCCGCGATAGTCCCGAACATCACAAGCGTTGCGCCGCCCAGCACCGGCTCAGGGATGTGCTGCACAAAGCCGCTTACCGCCGGGAACAGACCGAGGACGATCAGCATCAGCGCCACCACAAAACCGACGTAGCGGCTGGCCACGCCGGTCAACTGGATCACGCCGTTGTTCTGACCGAAGCAGGAGTTCGGGAAGGTGTTGAATACTGCAGAGACAAACGAGTTCAGGCCGTTCGCCAGCACGCCGCCTTTCAGACGCTTCATATACAACGGGCCGGATACCGGCTGCTCGGAGACGTCCGAGGTAGCGGTGATATCACCGATGGTCTCCAGAGAGGTGATCATAAAGACCAGCATCAGCGGCAGGAGCAGGCCCCAGTCAATGCCCAGGCCGTAATAAAGCGGCGTTGGGATAGTGATTAGCGCGGCATTTGTCGGTGCGGTATTTTGCGGCAGCATATCCAGCGCCCAGGCCATCAGGTAACCGGCCGCCATGGCGATCACCAGCGAGGCCACGCGCAGGTAGGGGTTACGCTGACGGTTAAGCAGAATGATGATCGCCAGCACGACACCCGCCAGCAGCAGGTTTTTCGGCGCGCCGAAGGTGTGGTCGCTCATTGCGGCATAGCCGCCGCCGATGGAGGTCAGGCCCACCTGGATCAGCGACAGGCCGATAATCATCACGACGACGCCGGAAACCAGTGGGGTGATGACGCGGCGAGCCAGATGCAGAACGCGGGAGATCACCATCTCCGTACAGCTGGCCAGCATCAGCGTGCCGAACAGCGCCGCCATCATGGTCGGAACATCCGCACCGCCGGTTTTCAGCGCCGTACCGCCCATGATCAGCGGTGCCACGAAGTTAAAGCTGGTGCCCTGAATCGACAATAATCCCGACCCTACCGGACCCCACGCTTTAATTTGAATAATCGAGGCCACGCCGGAGGCGAAGAGAGACATGCTGATAATGTGCTGCGTGTCCTGCGCCGGTAAACCGAGCGCCTGGCAAATCAGCAGCGCCGGGGTGATCACCGCAACAAACATCGCCAGAAGATGCTGGCAGGCGGCGAAAAGCGTTTGCGGCAGCGGCGGGCGGTCTTCAAGGCGGTAAATCAGTTCGCTATTTTGCTTCTGCGCAATCGGTTGCGCATCAGGCGACTCTATGGTGTTAACGGACATCGGCGGCAATCCCACGGTGGAAAAGCGGGCATTTTATCTGACCACCTGGTAAAAGCAAACGATTGCCAGCAAAAAAAGGGAAGAAAATCTGCCGCTGTGAGCAGGTTTTCTACAACGCATCGGGAAAAAAAATTACACTTTTTCGCGCCGGGAGCTCATGAAGAGCGCAAACCGGCCCAGGATAACGCCGCGTGTGTATGGAACACGCGCAAAACAGGAGCCTTCTATGATTCATCTCGATACGTTGTCGACACTTGTTGCCGCAACGCTGGTCCTACTGCTTGGCCGTAAGCTGGTACATAGCGTTTCCCTTCTGAAGAAATACACCATTCCTGAGCCTGTCGCCGGTGGCCTGCTGGTGGCGCTGGCTCTGCTGATACTGAAAAAAAGCATGGGCTGGGAAATCGATTTTGATATGTCCCTGAAGGACCCGCTGATGCTGGCCTTCTTTGCCACCATCGGCCTGAACGCCAACCTGGCGAGCCTGCGGGCGGGCGGTAAAGTGCTCGGCGTATTCCTGATTGTGGTGGTGGGGCTGCTGCTGATGCAAAACGCTATCGGCATCGGGATGGCGACGCTGCTGGGGCTGGATCCGCTGATGGGGCTGCTGGCGGGGTCGATTACCCTTTCGGGCGGTCACGGTACCGGGGCGGCGTGGAGCAAGCTGTTCATCGAACGCTACGGGTTTGAAAACGCGACGGAAGTGGCGATGGCCTGTGCGACCTTTGGTCTGGTGCTGGGTGGCCTGATTGGCGGCCCGGTGGCGCGGTATCTGGTTAAACACTCCACCACGCCGAACGGCAGGCCTGACGATGAGCTGGTGCCGACCGCGTTCGAAAAGCCGGACGTCGGGCGCAGCATTACCTCGCTGGTGCTGATTGAAACCATCGCGACGATCGCCATCTGCCTGACCGTGGGCAAAGTGGTTGCGCAATGGCTGGCGGGCTCAGCGTTTGAACTGCCGACGTTTGTCTGCGTGCTGTTTATCGGGGTGATCCTGAGCAACGGTCTGGCGCTGATGGGCTTCTATCGCGTGTTTGAACGGGCGGTATCGGTGCTTGGCAACGTCTGCCTGTCGCTGTTCCTGGCGATGGCGCTGATGAGCCTCAAGCTGTGGGAGCTGGCCTCGCTGGCGCTGCCGATGGTGGCGATACTGGCGGTGCAGGCGCTGTTTATGGCTCTATACGCCATATTTGTCACCTGGCGCATGATGGGTAAAAACTATGATGCGGCGGTGCTGGCGGCGGGTCACTGCGGGTTTGGCCTGGGAGCTACCCCAACGGCTATCGCCAACATGCAGGCGATCACCGAACGGTTCGGGCCATCGCACATGGCGTTTCTGGTGGTCCCGATGGTCGGGGCGTTCTTTATTGATATCGTCAACGCGCTGGTGATTAAGCTGTACCTGATGCTGCCGATGTTTGCCTGAAATCAGGCGTTGGAATAGCGCTCGGTTTCCGGCATCCAGCGCTCAATTAACGCTGCCGCCTGTTCGGGGTAGCGTTCATGAATATGGCGAGCCAGGCGCTGAACTTCGGGGATCATAGCCTGATCGCGCAGCAAATCCGCCACTTTGAATTCCGCGTTCCCCGTCTGACGCGTGCCCAGCAGTTCGCCCGGGCCGCGGATCTCCAGGTCTTTTTGCGCAATCACAAAGCCGTCGTTGCTGTCGCGCAGCACCTGCAACCGCATCTGGGCGGTTTTTGAGAGCGGAGCTTTGTAGAGCAGTACGCAGTGGGACGCTACCGCGCCACGGCCAACGCGCCCGCGCAGCTGGTGGAGCTGGGCAAGGCCGAGACGTTCCGGGTTTTCGATGATCATCAGGCTGGAATTCGGAACGTCCACGCCGACTTCGATCACCGTGGTGGCGATCAGCAGATGCAAATCACCCTGTTTGAACGACTGCATCACCGCCTGTTTTTCGGCGGGCTTCATGCGTCCGTGAACCAGACCCACGTTTAGCTCCGGCAGCGCCAGCTTAAGCTCTTCCCACGTTGCTTCGGCGGCCTGCGCTTCCAGCAGTTCAGACTCTTCAATCAGCGTACAGACCCAGTAGGCCTGACGCCCTTCGTGGGTGCAGGCGTTGCGCACGCGGTCGATGATATCGCTGCGGCGCGTGTCTGGAATGGCGACCGTTGTGACCGGCGTACGGCCCGGCGGCAGTTCGTCGATGGTGGAGGTATCCAGATCGGCGTAGGCGGTCATCGCCAGGGTGCGCGGAATCGGCGTGGCGGTCATGATCAGCTGGTGCGGGTGGAAGCCCTGCTGCAGGCCTTTCTCCCATAATGCCAGACGCTGATGCACACCGAAGCGGTGCTGCTCGTCGATAATCACCAGCGCAAGACCGTTAAACTGCACCTGCTCCTGGAAGATGGCGTGCGTGCCGACAATCATCTGCACCTGCCCGCTGGCAATTGCCTCCTGTTGCGCAAGGCGCGCTTTGCCTTTTTGCTTCCCGGCAAGCCAGCCCACTTCAATCCCCAGCGGCGCGAACCAGGCGCGGAAATTGTTGGCGTGCTGTTCTGCCAGCAGCTCGGTCGGCGCCATCAGCGCCACCTGTTTACCGTGGGCAATCGCGCGCAGGGCCGCCAGCGCGGCAACCAGCGTTTTACCGGACCCGACGTCGCCCTGCACCAGGCGCATCATCGGCACGTCGAGCGCCATATCGCGTTCGATTTCGGCGGTGACGCGCGCCTGCGCGCCGGTGGGTTTAAACGGCAGCGAGGCCAGCAGCTTATCTTTGAGCTCATCAAGCGGGCTTAAGGGCTGGGCGTGGAAACGCTGCGCGCCCGCGCGAAGCGCCAGCATGCTCAGGTTATGTGCCAGTAATTCCTCAAGGATAAGACGCTGTTGGGCGGGGTGTTTGCCGCTTTCTAAATCGCTGAGCTGCAGCGTTGGCGGCGGGCGGTGCAGGGTGCGCAGCGCCTCGGGCAGGCTCATCATGCCCTGCGCCAGCTCGGGCGGCAGCAGCTCGGTAATGGCGCAGGTATCCAGCAGCTCCAGCGCCTGATCGGTGAGCTTACGCAGCGTCGCCTGCTTGATGCCTTCGGTTGTCGGGTAAACCGGGGTGAGCGTCTCCTGCATCTCCGGCGTGCTGAGATCGCCCTGTACGCGGTACTCCGGGTGGATCATCTCTGCGCCGTATTTCCCGCGTTTGGCTTCGCCATAGGCCAGCACCCTGCGGCCCGTCGCCAGGCTGTTTTTCATTGCCGCGCTGAAGTTGAAAAACCGCATGGTGAGAATACCGGTGCCGTCGCTGATCTGGCAGGTCATCATCCGGCGTCCGCCGAAGGTGATGTTGCAGTTCAGGACTTCGCCTTCAACGGTGGCGTAAATGGCGGGAAGGAGATCGCCAATCTTATAGAGCTGGGTGCGGTCTTCGTAACGCAGGGGGAGGTGAAGCAGGAGATCCTGCACGGTGTGCAGGCCAATTTTTGCCAGCTTATTGCTTTGCGCCGCACCCACGCCCGTCAGGCTGTTAAGCGGGATGGCATCCAACAGGCGGCCTTTCATCGCTTACCCGGCGTACTGCATGGTGGCCCACCACTCGGCATCGGCTTCAATTTCGCCCTGCGCGTTGACGTGGGGGTAAGGCAATTTTTTCTGCTTCGCAACGCGAGCCAGCACCGGATAACCACCTTCAAACAGCAGGCGCTGCTGTTCCTCTTCCGGCAGCATGCTGTTGCTGCGCTCGTACATCCCGGCGTTCTGACGCTGGCGCTGCGCTTCATACAGAATGAGCGCGGACGCCACGGAGACGTTGAGAGACTGGACCATGCCGATCATCGGAATGATGATGTCCCGATCCGCCAGATCCAGCGCTTCCTGGGTGATCCCGGTTTTCTCCTGACCCATCAAAATGCAGGTCGGGCGGGTGTAGTCGATCTCGCGGAAATCCACGGCTTTAGCGGACAGGTTAGTGGCCAGGATCTGCATCCCGCGCCCTTTCAGGTGCGATACGGCTTCGCCAATGGTGTGATGATTTTTGACAGACACCCAGCTGTTGCTGCCTGCCGCCGCCGAGACCGTATTGCGCATACGGCCGTCCGGCCAGACGGCGTGCACTTCATGCACACCGACGGCATCTGCGGTACGAACGATAGCAGAGACGTTATGAGGCTTATGCACCTGCTCCATGCAGACCGTCAGGTCAGGCTGACGCCTGGCGAGCATTTCGCAGATACGTGCATAACGTTGTGAATTCATAAACCTAGTTTCGGTTTCGGGTGACTTTAATCACGTCCGGCATGACGCGGATCTTGCGCATAATATTCGCCAGATGCACGCGGTCGCGGGCGGTCAGACGAATAAAGGCGCTGTACACGCGGCCATCTTTTTCTTCCGTATTCAGGCTCTGAATATTGGAAGAGGCCGTGTTGATCGCTGCCGTCAGGTTCGCCAGGGCACCCTGGTGGTTGAACATATCCACCTTAATTTCGGTGATAAATTCCTGCGCGGTCTCTTTATCCCACTCGACCGCCATAAATTTCTCGGCTTCTTTCTGGTAGCCGCGAATGTTACGACAGGACTCGTGGTGGATAACCAGCCCTTTACCCGGGCTGACGTGCGCAATAATCGGGTCGCCAGGAATTGGACGACAGCATTTTGCGAAGGTGATCAGCACCCCGTCTGCGCCTTTAATCGGCAGGTGTCCGTGGCTTTGCGTGGTTGCCGGCACCGCTGTCGTGTCGCCTTGCTGCAGGTTCTTCGCCACCACCACGCTCATGGCGTTGCCGAGGCCAATCTCTGCCAGCAGGTCATCAAGCGACGCGAGCTTCATACGTTCCAGCTCACGCTGGACGTTCTCCTGCGGAATTTCAGCCAGCTTACGGCTGCCGCCCAACGCGTGGTTGAGCAGACGACGCCCCAGGCTGACGGAATCATCGCGCTTGAGGTTTTTCAGCAGCTGGCGAATTTTGGCGCGCGCCTTGGAGCTCACGACAAAGTTCAGCCAGGCCGCGTTCGGACGTGCGCCCGGCGCGGTAATAATTTCTACCGTCTGGCCGCTGGAGAGCGGCTGAGACAGCGGGTAAGGCTGTCTGTCGACGCGCGCGCCGACGCAGGCATGCCCGATATCGGTATGCACGGCGTAAGCGAAGTCGACCGGCGTTGCGCCCGCAGGCAGTTCGACAATGCGACCTTCTGGGGTGAAAACGTAAATCTCATCCGGGAAGAGATCGGATTTAACGCTCTCGATAAATTCAAACGAGCTACCCGCACTCTGCTGAAGCTCCAGCAGGCTCTGCATCCAGCGCTGGGCGCGGATTTGTGCGGTCGTGCTGCTTTCGCCACCGTGCTCTTTGTAAGCCCAGTGTGCGGCGACACCCATCTCTGCCATCTGGTCCATGTCTTCGGTGCGAATTTGCACCTCAACAGGCACGCCGTGTGGCCCGATCATCGAGGTGTGCAAAGATTGATAGCCGTTCGCTTTTGGAATGGCGATGTAATCTTTCATGCGACCCGGACGCGGTTTGTAGAGGCTGTGCATCTGCCCCAGCACGCGATAGCAGGTGTCCGAGTCGTGGACAATGACGCGGAAGGCGTAGATGTCCATGATCGAGTGAAAACGCTGCTCCTTGAGCACCATTTTGCAGTAGATGGAGTACAAATGTTTCTCGCGACCGCTGACGCGGCACGGGATTCCCGCTTCCTGTAAGCGCCCTTCGATTTCAGAGAGGATTTTTTGAATCATCTCTTTACGGTTACCGCGTGCGGCTTTCACCACCTCTTTAATCACGCGATAGCGATTTGGGTACAACGCTTCAAAACCCAGCTCTTCCAGCTCGGTTTTAATGTGATGAATACCTAAACGGTGCGCCAGCGGGCTGTAGATTTCGAGGGTTTCACGGGCAATGCGGCGACGTTTATCCGGACGAAGTGAGCCCAGCGTGCGCATGTTGTGGGTACGGTCAGCGAGTTTGATGAGAATGACGCGGATATCCTGCACCATCGCCATAATCATCTTGCGGAAGTTTTCGGCTTGCGCCTCTTTCTTGTCGCGGAAATTCAGCTTATCAAGCTTAGAGACCCCTTCCACCAGTTCGGCAACGCTTTTGCCAAACAGCTGTTCCATGTCCTGATAGGTGGCAGGGGTATCTTCGATCACGTCGTGCAGCAGAGCGGCCATTAGCGTTTCGTAGTCGAGTTTCATCTCGGCCAGAATACAGGCCACCGCTACCGGGTGCGTGATATAGGGTTCACCGCTTGAACGTGTCTGGCCCTCGTGAGCGTCACGTGCAACGAGATACGCCTGCTGAAGACGCTTAATCTGGTCTTCAGGCAGGTAGGTTTGAATCAGTTGATTCAGGCTTTCAAACAGATACAAGGGCGACCCGCAGGTTTAATTAACGACGACCTTCAGCAATAGCGGTTACGGCCTGCAGTTCTGCGGCTTCCTGCTCTTGCTGCTCCTGGCGCTCACGCACGTCGAGGATCTGGTTGTTGATCAGACCTTCTTCGATTTCGCGAAGTGCAATAACGGTGGTTTTATCGTTTTCTTCCGGTACCAGCGGATCTTTACCGCCTACCTGCATCTGACGAGCGCGACGCGCGGCGACCAGCACCAGGTCAAAACGGTTACCAATTTTCTCTACAGCGTCCTGAACAGTTACGCGTGCCATACTTAAAATGCTCCACAGGTGAAGAAATGACTGGGCATGATACTGAAAGTGGGTTCAGTCTGCCAACAGTTTGGTGATTAATGCGTCATGTCGCTGCTTCTGGCGGCTCATACGCAGACGTTCTGCACGAAGAATGGTTTTGAGATCGCTCAATGCGGCATCAAAATCATCATTCACAATAAGGTAATCATATTCCGCGTAATGGCTCATTTCTGCAACAGCCTGTTCCATACGCTTTGCGATCACTTCTTCGCTGTCCTGGCCGCGGCCACGCAGGCGGCGATCAAGCTCATCTTTCGATGGCGGTAAAATAAAGATACTGCGCGAGTCAGGCATTTTCTTGCGAATTTGCTGTGCGCCCTGCCAGTCGATATCCAGGAACACATTCACGCCCGTGGCCAGAACCTGCTCAATGGTTTCACGCGAGGTACCGTAGTAATTACCGAATACTTCAGCGTGTTCAAGAAACGCGTCTCTGCCGATCATCGCTCTGAATTCGTCGTGATCCACAAAGAAATAGTGTTCACCGTGTACTTCACCCGGACGCGGCTGGCGCGTGGTGTGAGAAACAGAAACCTGTGTGTCGTACAACGGTTGGGTTTTTAACAGTGCCTGAATAAGGCTGGATTTACCCGCGCCACTAGGGGCAGAAACAATATAAAGCGTGCCTTGAGCCATGAGAGTCTTTTGTATGTGTTAACGAAGAAGTCCTACATACGGGCTTATTATACACGTCGGCGCACCGTGACGTAGCCTTTGTCACACTTTTTCCCCTGGATTATTGAATTTTGCGTGCCGTTTTCAGGTTTTATCCGGGGTTTTCAGCAACCAAAAGAAATACCGGATGGCGTCTCGCATTGTGAAACGTTGCCGTTAGCGTTGTTTCGGGCATCCGGGTATACCTCCTGCATTGCAAAGGAGGGGTAGCGATGTGGCGATGGATAAGCGGGTTAATGCTGTTGTGGTGTGGCTATGGCGCGGCGGTATGTCCGGTGTGGTCGCAGGCAAAAGCAGAGAAAGAGATGGCGTCGTTAAGCGCGCAAATCAAACGCTGGGATGAGGCCTACTGGAAGCAGGGCGTGAGCGAGATCAACGACGAGGTTTACGACCAGCTTCACGGGCGGTTAACGCAGTGGCAGCGTTGTTTTGGCAGCGAGACTTCAGAAGAGAAACTCCCCGCGCTGAGGGGAAGCGTAAAACATCCTGTTGCCCACACGGGCGTGCATAAAGTGGCCAGCAAAGAGGAGCTGAGGCAGTGGATGCGTGCCCGACAGCATCTGTGGCTGCAGCCGAAAGTTGACGGTGTGGCGGTGACGCTGGTCTATCGTGACGGAAAGTTAACCCAGGCCATCAGTCGCGGTGATGGCCTGAAAGGGGAAGACTGGACCGATAAGGTACGTTTAATCCCGTCGGTTCCGCAAAAGCTCACCGGCGCGCTGGCGAATAGCGTCTTACAGGGCGAGCTTTTCTGGTTACGTGACAACCACATTCAGAACCAGATGGGCGGAATGAACGCTCGCGCAAAGGTGGCGGGGGCGATGATGCGGCAAAAGGATAACTCGCTATTGAGCAGGATAGGCATATTAATCTGGGCCTGGCCGGACGGACCGAAAGATATGCAGACCTCTTTAGCTGAACTGTCTCAGGCCGGTTTTACGCTGTCGGCACGGTATACGCTTCCCGCTAAATCTGTTGATGCCGTCGAGAAACAGCGCGCGGCCTGGCACGTGACCGCATTACCCTTTGCCACGGATGGCATTGTGGTGCGTTCGGAGGATGAACCCGCGGGCGAAGGCTGGCTGCCGGGTGAAGGCAACTGGGTTGTCGCATGGAAATATCCTCCTGCAGCCCAGGCCGCTGAGGTGAGTGATATTCATTTTTCCGTGGGGCGAACGGGCAAAATTTCCGTTGTAGCAGCGCTGGAACCCGTGCAACTGGATGATAAACAGGTGCAGCGGGTGAGTCTGGGTTCGGTTGGGCGCTGGCAGAGGCTGGATATTGCCCCGGGTGATCAGATACAGGTCAGCCTGGCCGGGCAGGGTATTCCCCGGTTTGATAAGGTGCTCTGGCGCGGGACGGACAGGCATAAACCAGAGCCTCCGGCCCCGCGCTATCATGCGCTTAGCTGTTTCTATGCTTCGCCGGAGTGTATGGAGCAGTTCTTTGCCCGGCTGACGTGGCTCAGCTCAAAGCAGGTATTCGATATTGAAGGATTAGGCGAGTCAGGCTGGCGGACCCTCTGGCAGGCGCATCATTTTGAACATCTCTTTTCATGGCTGTTATTAACTCAGGCGCAGCTGGAGTCTACACCGGGGTTTTCCTCAGCACGCGGGCTGGCGCTCTGGCACCGATTCAATCTGGTGCGCGAGAAGCCGTTTATCCGCTGGCTCATGGCATTAGGTGTGCCAATGACGCAGGCTTCGCTGAAGGCGATGGGAGACATATCGTGGCAGGAGATGAGCGGGCGCAACGCAAAGGTCTGGCAAACCCTGCCGGGAACGGGAGAGGAGAAAGCGCGACAAATCGTTAACTGGATGCACGCGCCTCAGATTGATGTGCTGGCGAAATGGCTCGCTGAACAGCACATCAGCGGATTCTGAAGCTAGTGCGCGCTGTGTTTGTAATGAAAAACGGGCAGCCCGAGCTTCAGACGCAGCGCCAGCATGCGGGCCGTAAAGCCAAACAGCAGCGTCGAGATGACCACCACGTCATGGTTCGAAACGTAATGCTGCAGGGCGATATAAAGTACCGCTGCCGCAAAGGAGATGCCGGCATACAGCTCTTTTTGAAAGACCAGGGGGATGCGCTTGCAGAACATATCGCGCAGCACACCACCGAATACGCCCGTGACCACGGCAGCAATGGTGGCGATGACCGGCCCTTCCCCCATATCGAGCGCGATTTGCGCACCGATGATCGAAAAGACGATCAGCCCCAGCGCATCAAGCACCAGGAACAGGCGGCGAAGATGGGGCATAACGGGCGCCACGATGGTGGTTAACACGGCAGCCGTCGCCACGATAATTACGTACTCAGGGTGTTTAACCCAGCCGAGCGGGTAATGGCCAAGCAGAATATCGCGTACGGAACCGCCGCCCAGTGCGGTCGCGGTAGCAATAATGATTACGCCGAAGGTATCCATACGGCGACGCCCGGCGGCAAGTGCGCCGGTCATGGCTTCTGCGGTGATGCCAATGAGATAAAGGATGTGAAGCAGCATATACCCTCCGGTGTGAACGCGGGGGAGGTTAGCGATTTGTGCGCAAGATCACGATTGAGATTTTCTAAGGCGAGTCAGTTTTCCCTATAAATTTTTATCAATTTGTATTGGGTAGGCTTGATGAAAGGCGGTGATTTGAAAAAATTGGCGTTGAGATGGATTAGAAATAGTAATGGGTGGTGCGGTCGACACCACCCGAAAGGCACTACTCGATATTCTGGATCTGCTCGCGCATCTGCTCAATCAGCACTTTCAGCTCAATCGCTGAATTCGTCACTTCTGCATTGATCGACTTAGACGCCAGGGTGTTCGACTCGCGGTTGAACTCCTGCATCATAAAGTCCAGACGGCGGCCCACAGCTTCTTTCTTCTTCAGAATATTGTAGGTTTCTTTAACGTGCGCTTCCAGACGGTCCAGCTCTTCAGCGACATCAATACGCTGTGCCATCAGCACTAGCTCTTGTTCCAGACGGGTGTTTTCCAGCTGAACTTCCGCTTCTTCCAGTTTGGCGACAAGACGCTCGCGCTGCCATTGCAGCACTTCTGGCATATGGGTGCGGACTTTGGCAACTTCGGTGCTCACGCCTTCAAGGCGCTGCTCAATCATCGCTTTCAGCGCCTGGCCTTCGGTTTCGCGAGCAACGATAAAGTCGTCCAGCGTGCCGTCGAGGGCTGCCAGGATTTCAGCGGCAATAGCATCCAGATCCTGCTCACCGGCGGCCATGACGCCAGGCCAGCGCAGAATATCAACCGGGTTGATTTCGCCTTCATCGCTCTGCATTTTGACCCAGTTCGCCGCATTCACGAGCTGTTTCGCCAGTTTTTCGTTGAGGATGAGTTCGCCCTGTGCGCTGGCATCAGGTTCAAAGCGCAGGTTACATTCCACTTTCCCGCGCGTCAGACGATTACGGATACGCTCACGTACGACAGGCTCAAGGCTGCGGAACTGCTCCGGCATACGGAAATACGTTTCCAGGTAACGCTGGTTTACCGAGCGCATTTCCCATGTGGCGCTGCCCCAGCTACCCTTGATTTCACGCCGGGCGTAGGCGGTCATACTGCGGATCATAGACATTCCCGTTTTTAAAGGAGAGATGGGGGGATTATAGCTTTCGGGGGCTTCTCAGGATAGGAATAAGCGTCCTTTATCCGTATAATGCGCAGCCACATTCGTTTCAAGCCGGAGAATCCATCATGCGTCCATCAGGCCGTAGCGCCAATCAGGTGCGTCCCGTCACCCTGACCCGTAACTATACAAAACACGCTGAAGGCTCCGTGCTGGTTGAGTTTGGTGACACTAAAGTTCTGTGCACCGCCTCCATCGAAGAAGGCGTTCCGCGCTTCCTGAAAGGTCAGGGCCAGGGCTGGATCACCGCTGAGTACGGAATGCTGCCGCGTGCGACCCATACCCGTAATGCCCGTGAAGCGGCAAAGGGTAAGCAGGGCGGTCGTACCATGGAGATTCAGCGTCTGATCGCGCGTGCGCTGCGCGCCGCCGTTGACCTGAAAATCCTCGGCGAATTCACCATCACGCTGGACTGCGACGTCATTCAGGCTGACGGCGGTACGCGTACCGCATCCATTACCGGTGCCTGCGTAGCGCTGGCCGATGCCCTGAACAAGCTGGTTGCGGCCGGTAAGCTGAAAACCAACCCAATGAAAGGTATGGTTGCGGCGGTTTCTGTCGGTATCGTTAACGGCGAAGCGCTTTGCGATCTGGAATACGTTGAAGATTCCGCAGCCGAAACCGACATGAACGTGGTGATGACCGAAGATGGTCGCATCATTGAGGTACAGGGTACGGCGGAAGGCGAGCCGTTCACTCACGAAGAGCTTCTCTCCCTGCTGGCGTTGGCCCGAGGGGGAATCGAATCCATTGTAACGACGCAGAAAGCGGCGTTAGAAAATTGATTTTAAAGGCGACCAATGAGTCGCCTTTTTTTTGCCTGTAAGACAGAAAAACCAAAGGAGCAAATCCATGAAATCGTATCAGCGCCAGTTTATTGAGTTTGCGCTTAACAAGCAGGTACTTAAGTTTGGCGAATTTACGCTGAAATCCGGGCGTAAGAGCCCCTATTTCTTCAACGCCGGGCTGTTTAATACCGGGCGCGATCTGGCATTGTTAGGCCGTTTCTATGCCGAAGCGCTGGTAGATTCCGGGATTGATTTTGACCTGCTGTTTGGCCCGGCCTATAAAGGCATTCCGATTGCGACCACCACCGCGGTGGCGCTGGCGGAACACCATGACCGCGACGTGCCGTACTGCTTTAACCGCAAAGAGGCCAAAATCCACGGTGAAGGCGGGAATCTGGTCGGCAGCGCGCTGCAGGGCCGCGTCATGCTGGTTGACGATGTGATCACCGCGGGAACGGCGATCCGCGAATCGATGGAGATTATTCAGGCCAACGGTGCGACGCTTGCTGGCGTGCTGATTTCTCTGGATCGTCAGGAGCGTGGTCGCGGTGAAATTTCCGCTATTCAGGAAGTCGAGCGCGATTACGGCTGTAAAGTGACGTCGATTATCACCCTGAAAGACCTGATTGCGTATCTGGAAGAGAAGCCTGAGATGGCGGACCATCTGGCGGCGGTACGCGCGTACCGGGAAGAGTTCGGGGTGTAATTAAATTGCGCCAATGGCGCTACGCTTACCGGGCCTACGCATTTCGTAGGCCGGATAAGGCGAAGCCGCCATCCGGCAACGGTGTTACTGCAACTGAGCAGCCACTAACGGCCAGCGGGCGTCAAAATCGTCCGTTGGACAATATTTGAACTCGCTGCGCACAAAGCGGGAGAGCATCCCTTCACAAAACGCCAGAATCTGGCTCGCCAGCAGCGTTTCATCAATGCTGTAACCTTCGCCTTCACGCATTTTCTTTTCGCGCAGTACCTGGCGCAGCTGCGCTTCAATACGTTCGAAAAGCTGGTTAATGCGGCCCTGCAGTCTGTCCTGCTCAAACATCAGCGCGTGGCCGGTGAGGATACGGGTTAAGCCCGGATTGCGTTCACCGAAGCCCAGAATTAACAGCACAATCAGACGCAGACGCGCGGTGGTGTCTTTTTCGTCTTTCAGAATCAGGTTAATGCGCGTGATCAGGCTGTCTTCAATAAACTCGATCAGGCTGTCGAACATCCGGGTCTTGCTCGGAAAATGACGGTACAGCGCCGCCTCAGACACGCCCACAGAGGCGGCCAGTTTAGCGGTGGTGATGCGTTGACTGCCATCGCTGGATTCAAGCATCAGAGCCAGAGATTGAAGTATTTCTTCGCGACGATTCCTTTTCGCGGTTTGTTTTTCTGCCATGTTACAAAATACCCCTGAAAATAAGCACTTGCCAGGCTGGCATCCACACAGCGACCGCAAACTGGCGTTTGCGGTTTGTTATTGCATTATGACGCTGTGAGATACGTGTCTTTCGGGCCGTTATTTGCGCCCGGAATGGCCGAAGCCGCCTTCGCCACGGTCGGTGGCGTCAAAGTCTGCCACCAGGTTAAATTCTGCCTGTACCACCGGTACAAAGACCATCTGTGCGATACGCTCGCCCGGCTCAATGGTGAAGCTGTCCTGACCACGGTTCCAGACGGAGACCATCAGCTGACCCTGGTAGTCGGAGTCGATCAGGCCGACCAGGTTACCCAGCACAACGCCGTGCTTATGGCCCAGGCCAGAACGCGGCAGGATCACCGCTGCCAGCGACGGGTCAGCAATGTGAATTGCCAGGCCCGTTGGAACCAGGGTAGTGGCACCCGGAGCCAGTTCTACGGCGTCATCGAGACAGGCGCGCAGGTCAAGACCGGCAGAGCCGGAGGTGGCATAGGTTGGCAGCGGGAATTGCTCGCCAACACGCGGGTCCAGAATCTTAACGTCGATTTTTTTCATCATAACGGGTAACGATCTCGTCGAGTAATTGTTGGCCCAGGAGTTCCTTGCGCTCAAGCGGTAAGACTTTATCTCCATCCTGCCAGAAAAGGTGCAGTGCGTTGCTGTCGCTGTTAAATCCTTGTGTGGCCAGCGATACGTCGTTCGCGCAAATCAAATCGAGGTTTTTGCGGGTACGTTTTTGCCGGGCATATTCTTCCACATTATTCGTTTCTGCGGCAAACCCAACAACGTATGGACGATGGCTTTTTAGTGCGGCGACACCGGCAACAATGTCCGGGTTTTTCACCATTTTTAGTGTTAATTCATCGCCTTGCTTTTTAATTTTAGCCTCGGCGATCGTCTCGGCACGATAGTCTGCGACGGCCGCACAGCCGATAAAAATCTGCTGGCTTTGCGCATGTGCCTGCACGGCGGCTTCCATTTCCAGCGCGGTGGTAACGTCAATTCGCTTCACAAACGCAGGGGTAGGCAGCGATACCGGGCCGCTCACCAGCGTGACGTTCGCGCCACGCCTTGCGGCGGCGGCGGCAATCGCAAAACCCATTTTGCCGGAGCTGTGGTTGGTGATGTAGCGCACCGGATCCAGCGGCTCGCGCGTCGGGCCCGCGGTAATCATGATGTTGAGATGTTGCAGATCGTTGACAGGCGAAAAATGGGCTGCGGCCATATCAACAATCGTCAGCGGGTCAAGCATGCGACCCGGGCCAACATCGCCGCAGGCCTGGCTGCCGCTGTCTGGGCCCCAGATAAGCAGGCCGCGTGAGGCCAGCGTCTCCAGATTGTGCTGGGTGGCCGCGTTACGGTACATCTGCTGGTTCATGGCAGGAACGACGGCAACAGGCGCAGGCGTGGCCAGACAAATGGTAGAGACCAGGTCGTTTGCCATACCGGCTGCCACCCGAGCGATTAAATCAGCCGTGGCGGGGGCGAGGATGACCAGGTCAGCCCATTTACCCAGCTCAATATGGCCCATCGCGGCTTCGGCAGCCGGATCGAGCAGGCTGTCAGATACCGGGTATCCTGAAACGGCCTGCAGGCTCAGGGGAGTGATAAAGGCTTTACCGCCTTCGGTTATCGCGACCCGCACATCCGCCCCGCGCTCGCGCAGACGACGCACCAGCTCCGGCGCTTTGTAGGCAGCAATGCCGCCGCTCACGCCAAGAACGATTTTTTTACCGGCCAGGCTCATCATGATTCTTTCCTGTTGGGTTTCACCAGAGAGCGGGCATTTTATCACAATCCCCAAAGCGGGGTGATTTTGTCCTTCGACCACTTTGCGAGGCGCTACGCAAGAACGCAATGTGGCCGTCGAGCGACGAATTGGCCTGTGGCAGCATGAGGTTAAAAAAGGGGAGAAAGAGCATGGAAGAAGAGGATGAGCAGCTGCTGCCGCGCGAAAAACTGCTGCGCTATGGCGTCACCCTGTTAAAAGATGATGAACTGCTGGCGCTCTTTTTACGTACCGGCACGCCCGGAAAAACGGTATTTACGCTGGCAAAAGAGCTGATAGCACATTTCGGTTCGCTGTACGGTTTACTGACCGCCGATCTGGCGCAGTTTAAGCACGTTGAGGGGATCGGCGTGGCGAAATATGCCCAGTTGAGGGGCATTGCTGAACTTGCCCGCCGTTTTTACAATGTTCGTATGGAGAAGGAAGATCCGATCCTGACGCCCGCGATGACGCGTGAATTCCTGCAAAGCCAGTTAACCGATATTGAACGCGAGATCTTTATGGTGATCTTTGTCGATAACAAAAATCGGGTGCTGAAACATAGCTGTCTCTTTGCGGGCACGTTGAGCCACGTTGAGGTGCATCCGCGTGAAATTGTGCGGGAAGCGATAAAAGTGAATGCAGCGGGCGTGATCCTCGCGCATAATCACCCCTCTGGCTGTGCAGAACCGAGCAGAGCGGACAAAGAAATCACCGAACGCATTATCAAATGCTGTCAATTCATGGACATTCGTGTGTTGGACCATCTGATAATTGGCCGCGGTGAGTACATTTCTTTCGCAGAACATGGCTGGATTTAGGCTATTTCTCGCGATCCATCGGGATCTTTGTCTGTTCGGGACTTGAGCACACCGCCGAGTCAGCGTATACTACGCCACCTTTGAGAATCTCGGGTTTGGCATTTGGGCCTGGCAATCGAGAGTTCACTTAGAACTATGCGATGACCGGGCTGTAAAGCCTGACGAGGCGCCGATACCCCATACGAAGCTCGAGCTAATTTGATTTTTGGAGAATAGACATGTCCCGAGTCTGCCAAGTTACTGGCAAGCGTCCGGTGACCGGTAACAACCGTTCCCACGCACTGAACGCGACTAAACGCCGTTTCCTGCCGAACCTGCACTCTCACCGTTTCTGGGTTGAGAGCGAGAAGCGTTTTGTCACCCTGCGCGTATCTGCTAAAGGTATGCGTGTAATCGATAAGAAAGGCATCGATACAGTTCTGTCCGAACTGCGTGCCCGTGGCGAAAAGTACTAAGTACTTAAAGAGGAAATAAATCATGGCTAAAGGTATTCGCGAGAAAATCAAGCTGGTTTCTTCTGCTGGTACAGGTCACTTCTACACCACCACGAAGAACAAACGTACTAAGCCGGAAAAACTGGAACTGAAAAAATTCGATCCAGTTGTACGCCAGCACGTACTGTACAAAGAAGCTAAAATCAAATAATTTTAGTCTCCTTGTATCGAAAAACCCCGCAACTGCGGGGTTTTTTGCATTCTGCATCTCAACGGAGGAACCATGCCTGAATTACCTGAGGTAGAAACCAGCCGTCGCGGCATTGAGCCACATCTGGTCGGCGCGACGATTCTTCACGCGGTGGTCCGCAATGGACGTCTGCGCTGGCCGGTGTCCGATGAGATCCATGCCCTGAGCGATAAACCCGTCCTTAGCGTACAGCGCCGCGCTAAATACCTGCTGCTGGAGCTGCCCGACGGCTGGATTATTATCCACCTGGGGATGTCCGGGAGCCTGCGCATTCTTACCGAAGAACTGCCTGCGGAAAAGCACGACCACGTCGATCTGGTGATGAGCAACGGCAAAGTGCTCCGTTACACCGACCCACGGCGCTTTGGCGCGTGGCTGTGGACGAAGGAGCTGGAAGGGCATAACGTGCTCGCGCATCTGGGCCCGGAGCCGCTTTCAGACGCGTTTAACGCGGAATACCTCAAGGCGAAGTGTGCGAAGAAGAAAAGCCCGATTAAGCCCTGGCTGATGGATAACAAGCTGGTGGTCGGCGTGGGGAATATCTATGCCAGCGAATCGCTGTTCGCGGCCGGGATCCATCCCGATCGGCTGGCCTCTACGCTGTCTGCGCAGGAGTGTGAGCTGCTGGTCCGGGTCATTAAGGCGGTACTGCTGCGCTCTATTGAGCAGGGCGGGACAACGTTGAAGGACTTCCTGCAGAGTGACGGCAAGCCGGGCTATTTTGCCCAGGAGCTTCAGGTGTATGGCCGTAAAGGCGAACCGTGCAGAGTCTGCGGCACGCCCGTTATTGCCACGAAGCACGCTCAGCGCGCCACGTTCTACTGCCGTCAGTGCCAGAAATAGGGTTACTTTAGCTTTTCCATCAATGCCTGGTGGACGTTCGTCGGCAGGAAATGGGTGACGTCGCCGTGATGACGCGCCACCTCTTTCACCAGCGTGGAAGAGATAAACGACCACTCTTTGGAGGGCATCAGGAACACGCTCTCCAGCTCCGGCATCAGGTGGCGGTTCATGTGCGCCAGCTGCATCTCATACTCGAAGTCCGCCACCGCGCGTAAACCACGGATCAGAATATTTGCCTGCTGGGCGCGGGCGAAGTTTGCCATCAGGTCGCTAAACCCGACCACCTCAACGTTCGGCAGGTGCGAAATGGCATCGGTGGCGAGCTTTACGCGCTCGTTGAGGTCAAACATCGGCTTTTTGCTGGGGCTGGCGGCAATGGCCAGGATCACCTTGTCGAACATGCACGCCGCACGGGTGATGATATCAACATGACCGTTGGTGATCGGATCGAAGGTACCCGGATAAATCGCTTTTGTGCTCATGGCTCACGTTTTCTCTGAGTAGCCGCGGCAGAGCGCCCACAGCTCGGTGTATTTGTTGAAAGTATACTGGGCATTCACTACCGCGAGTAACCAGCCCTGCTTACCGTCCAGTACGCCACCACGCAGCAGCAGCGTTTTCAGGAACGCGCCCAGCGTGTGGGTGAAGATTCCCGTCAGCGAGGCCTTCTTGCCGCGCTGGTGACGCTCCTGCGCCCATGCGGTGGCATAGTTGAGCTGTTTACGCTGGAAGCTCGCGAAATCACGGCAGGTCAGGTGCAGCAAATCGCCCGTCAGGGGGATGACCTGGGCGCTATCGCAGCTCAGGGATTCATGCACCAGATTATCGTTGTACTGATACCGCTCGCGCTCGTAGAGGCGCATGACGCGGTCGGGATACCAGCCGCTGTGGCGCATAAAACGGCCAAGGAAGTAGTTGCGGCGGGCAATGCTGTATACGGCGCCAGGCTGGGGCGAGGAAAGCACCGCCTGAATGGCCTGCTGAAGCTCCGGCGTAATGCGCTCGTCGGTGTCGAGCATCAGGACATAATCACCTGTGGCATACCCCTGCGCCCGCTGGCGCTGGATGCCATAGCCCTGCCAGTCAGCGTCGACAAAGACTTTTGCACCCGCCGCCCGGGCAACGTCCACCGTGTTGTCCGTACTTCCGGAGTCAAGAATGACTATCTCGTCAGCCCAGGCGACGGAGGCCAGGCAATCCGGAAGCAGGTCGGCGGCGTTTTTGGCGATCATTACGACCGACAGACGCGTTGACATTAGTGGCTCCGCTGGGGCAGATAAGGTTGCAGTAGCTGCAGCAGTCGGGTCAGTGCGCCCTGGTTCTGGTGCAGCACTTCGACGGCATGTCGCCCGTACCACAGGCGATAATCTTCGTCAGTCAGAAGGGTCGATACCTCTTTGACCACCGAATCCGCATCGGTCACGGTAATTAAACCATCGGCCTGCTGTAATTTCGCGCAGATATCTTTGAAGTTAAACGTGTGCGGCCCCATCAGCACCGGAATGGCGTGGGCTGCCGGCTCCAGCGGGTTGTGACCGCCGCGCTCGACCAGGCTGCCACCGACAAACGCGAGGTCAGCAATGCCGTACAGCAGCATCAGCTCGCCCATCGTATCGCCAATCACCACCTGGGTGCTGCCGGAAGGGATTTCACCGCTGCTGCGCAGCGTGAAGCTGAAGCCGCCTTTCTGGACCATTTCACGGGCATCTTTAAAACGCTCCGGATGGCGAGGCACGAGGATCAGCAGTAAATCAGGGAATTTTTCCAGCAGCTTGCGGTGAGCCTGCAGGATGATCTCTTCTTCGCCATCATGAGTACTGGTTGCAATCCAGACCTGACGGCGTGGGGCCCACTGGCGACGCAGTGTGATCGCACGGGCGGCGAGCTCAGGGGTAACAGAAATATCAAATTTCAGGCTGCCCGTTACCGCAAGCTGGTTGCGTTTCAGGCCCAGCGCGATGAAGCGCGCCGCGTCCTCTTCGTTCTGCGCGGCGATCAGCGTGATCCTGCTGAGCAGGCGGCGCATAAATTTACCCAGCTTGCCGTAACCCTTCGCCGAGCGCTCTGACAGGCGCGCGTTGGCAATGACCAGCGGAATTTTACGGGCATGCAGGGCGGAAATCATGTTCGGCCACAGTTCGGTTTCCATCACGATCACCAGCTTCGGGCGCACGGTGTTGAGGAAACGATTCATGGCGCAGGGCAGATCGTAAGGCAGATAGACGTGCTGCACGTCTTTGCCGAAAGCGGATAACGCGCGCTCGGAGCCGGTCGGCGTCATCGTCGTGACGGTGATTGGCAGCGACGGATAGCGGTGACGCAGGGCGCGAACCAGCGGGATCGCCGCCAGCGTTTCACCGACAGAAACGGAATGCAGCAAAATACCGTCCGGTGTGACTTTATTGCGGCAGAAGCCATAGCGTTCAGCCCAGCGTTTACGATACGCAGGCGCTTTCCGGCTACGAAGCAACAGTCTCAGCCACACCAGTGGCTGAATGATGTAGAGCAGAGCGGTATACAACAATTCCAAGCGATTATCCGTTTTTTAGTTTCGGCGGGCAAATTCTAAGCATTTAGGCCAGGTAAAGCTATCTCTTATGCCAGATACCGTTTCAAACGGAAATAACGTCGACCCAGCCGCCAGCGCAGACGCGGACTTTTTGCACTTTTCCAGATGAGTTTCCAGATACCTGTTTCGAAGAACTCTTTGATAATCATTGATTTCTTCTTCTCATCCTTCATGTTGTCGAAGGTGTGAATAATTCCCAGCCCCTCTTTGGCAATTTGCCAGTGACAGGCAGGGATCCCTTTCACTTTATCCGGGTAACGCTGATTGATGGCATCAAGCAACTGCAGGATTTTCATGTAGTGGCGCGCGGAGCGAATCAGCGTGTCGTCATTGTCAGGCATATGGGACACCGATGCGGAGTGAATGTAGTAGTCGTAATAACGCTCACTGGTGTACTGAACCCGCTCTGCCGCGAGCAGCACTTCGGTGGTCCACGGGATATCCTGATGGCGCAGGCCGGGTTCGAAATGGAAACTGTGTTTACGGATAAAGTCGTGGCGATAGATGTTCAACCAGGTGACGTGAAGGAACTTACGCGAATCCAGCGCCATTTTTAACCACGCCGGGCCAGCCATGACCCCTGTCGAAGCCAGTTTGTCTTCAGGGAAGATCGGGCGTGAGGGTTTCTTGTTGTTCTCCCAGACGTAGTTCCCGTTACAGGTAGCGACATCCAGATCCTGCGTAACGGCCATCTCCAGCAGGCGCTGGTACATGCCGGGTTTAAAGACATCATCAATATCCGGGAAAGAGAGATATTGACCCGTCGCAACGGCCAGACCGGTGTTACGCGCGATGGATACGCCCTGGTTTTGCTGTTCTATGACCTGCAGCTGCGGCAGTTTTTCTCGCCAGTTTTCGACGATCTCCATCGAGCGGTCAGTAGAGCCATCATTGACAATAATGACTTCCATGCTGTCGATGCGTTGATTCACAAGGCAGGTAAAGAACTGATCCAGGAAAGCTTCACCGTTATAAACGGCAACCACCACGCTCAACAATGGGGCTGAATTTTGCATAAGAAACCTGATTATTTTTGATTGTCGACCAGAGCAATATATTGCTGGCAAATAGCACTAATACCGAACGACGCGATGGTTGCATCGCCAACGACCGGCGGGGCGGTATAAATCTGCGCCAGCGTTTTTGCCAGTGACGCGTCATTTAACTCTGCCAGCCCGCGCGCTAAGGGGCCGGTAAGGATTTCGGCGGGGCCGCCGGGGCAATTTGTACTGACCGGTGGCGTCTGGCAGATAATGGCTTCGACCAGCACATTACCAAAACCTTCGCAGTCAGAACTTAACACTAAAAGGCGCGCCCCTTTAATCCAGGGATAGGGGTTGGAATCGAAAGGGCGGAAAACCGCTTTGTTTTCAATACCCAGCTCGGCAGCAAGCTGCTTGAGTTTTTGAATTTGCGCTTCGGATCCATTGCCCATCATGACCAGCGTTGTGTCAATTTTACTCAGGGCGAACGCACGTAAGAGACGGTCGTGGCGTTTGTGCTCATGGAAGCGGCCAACATGAATGATGTAATCCTTTCCCTGCATCTCGAAGGGAGCATCCGCCAGACGCTGAATTTCAGGAATATCGAAAGGATTATGGATAACCGCTTTGCGTCGAAGATTGAGTGCCAGCGTTTCGGAAAGATCTTTCAACACGGCGTCTGAGACGGCGACAACGTTACGGTTTTCGTAGGTATGACGAATTTTAAGGTGTTTAAACCAGCGTGAAAGTCCGCTGCGATGGCGAAGATAGGAGAACGAGAACATGCCGTGCACGCAGAACCAGACTTTGTCACGTTCCAGCGCGCGGCAGTGCGCCACAATGCGGTCAGTTTTGTGCAAATGAGAGAAAACCACATCAAATTTGCCGCTGCGTTCAGCCCGTTCAATCGCCTGATCCAGCAGGTGGGCGCGACGTGGGATCTCCGTCAGCTTTCGCCACGGTTTTTTACATGTGTCCTGAACAACCTGATAATCGATGCCTTCCGGGATGGCGTAGTCGCACACTTTCCGCAGAGAGAATAGAGAGACCTGATGCCCCATTTCTATTAACCCACGGGAGAGTGTAAGAACCGTTTTTTCAGCTCCTCCACCGGGTAAACCATCAATAATCATTAGGATGCGCATTTTTAATCCAGTAATTTTTGATAAAGCGTAATAAGCTGACTTGATAGTTTTTCGGGAGTGGCGTCTTTTACACGTTCACGTGCTGCTCGTCCCATATTGTTATTTTTTTCCAGAGAAGGGACGGCTGTTACCGCTTCCTTCAATGTACTGATATCAAGTGCGTCACAATAAAACCCGTTCTGGCCTTGTTGAATAAATTCTGCACCACCGCAACTCTCTGAAGTAATGACGGGCAAGCCGCAGGCCATCGCTTCAAGAATGACGTTAGGAAAGGGATCATACAGCGTTGGCAACAGTAAACCATCGGATAGCTGATAAAAAGGCAGAGTTTCTTTTTGCACCCCCAGGAAACGGATTTGCCCCTCGCAGCCTAACGAACGGGCGAGGTCGCGATAACGACTTTCTGCCTTATCTTGTCCAACCACAATCAGCCAGGCTGATGTTCCCGCGATAGCGCGTATGGCGCTGGCCAATCCTTTTCGTTCAAACCCTGAGCCTACAAAACAGAACACAACCGCATCGGCTGGCAAACCAAACTGTTGGCGCAAAATCGCACGCTGTGACTCCTGGGCCGGAATGAAGCGGCTGGAATCAATAGAATTATAAATCACATGGATTTTATTTGCGTCAATATCAAAGTCTTCAACGATTTCGCGTTTGATCATCTCCGCATTACAGATTACGGCTTTTAACTCAGGTGCCTGATACATTTCCCGTTCCGCACGCATCACGTAGCGGTGATAGCGGTCAAACA
This sequence comes from Enterobacter cloacae complex sp. CARB60, assembly GCF_036487345.1. Lineage (NCBI taxonomy): Bacteria > Pseudomonadati > Pseudomonadota > Gammaproteobacteria > Enterobacterales > Enterobacteriaceae > Enterobacter > Enterobacter cloacae complex sp. CARB60. The sequence continues at coordinate 4,569,135 of NZ_JAZKLC010000002.1, read as the reverse complement.
TCAGCATTTGCGCACGCCAGGCCGGTAAAATACGCGCGCGCTGCAGCAGCCAGCGGCGATGGACCCCATCACCCGCGCGGTAGATATCACAACCCGGGATGCGCTCATGGCTTTGAACAATATCAAACTGCTGTTGCTGCCACAGTGCGCGCGCGGCCTGTGCAAATCCGCGCTCACGACTGATGCGACCCCACTTTTGAGGGTTGCAAATGTGAATATGCCAGTCGTCTTGCTTCTCTCCCTGCCACTCACGCGTGATGACGTTGAGTTCAAGGTTCTGATTGCTCAGCGCGGTAAGGGCGCGCGAAACGAAGCGTTCCGCTCCGCCATCAGGGCGATACTTTTGGCGAACAATGGCCAGACGATGGTCTTTCATGGCAGATATCTCCTTGCGGCGGAGACGACAGCATCAACGGGAATGGCGTCGAGATAGCGTTCTTTCGTTTTGGTATCAATGGCATCCGGATCGGGGAGCGGGCCGTAATCGCCGGCCCAGATCACTTCCCCTTTAACCTGCCATGGAGACCAAAACGTCAGTTTAGAAGGGCCAAACAGCGCCACGCAGGGCGTTTGCAGCGCGGCGGCCATATGCATCGGCACGGAGTCGACACCAATAAACAGAGAGGCGTGATCGATAAGCGACGCCAGTTGACGCAGCGTCAACTGGCCCGCCAGCGAAACGACACCGGTTTTCGGTGCGGCAGCGAGTATGCGATCGATCATCGCCAGCTCTTTTTTATCCGGCCCCGCGGTGAGCACAACCGTATGGCCATCCTGCTGCAGTGCAGTAATGGTTTGCGCCATTTTGTCTTCGCTCCAGCATTTAAAGAACCAGCGGGACGTCGGCTGGATCACGACATAGCGCTCGCCCACACCCGACTGCGTCAGTCTTTGACGGGCATGATCCCAGTCCTCTGCGGCGTAGGCCATGGTGACGGCAGGCTGCGGCGCGACCGATAATGGCGTCAAAATGGAGAGATTCTGTTCGACCGTATGCAGGGATGTGTGGCCGTCGACAGAGACCAGATCGGTATGACAAAAACGCCAGAATGCACTGTTGCGTTTGTTAAACGCGAATCCGAGCCGAACGGGTGCGCCGGTAAAACGGGTGACGATAGCGCTACGCCACTGATCGGCAAGGTTTATGACCAGATGATAATGCTGATTTCTTAACGCGCACAGCAACTGCCACTCTTTTTGAAGATGCTTCAGCGTGCCCAGCTGCTTCCATTTACGATCGATTCCATAAATTGTACCGATCGCCGGATGCGCGGCGAGCATATCGCGCGTTTCTTCATACAGCAGGACATCAATCTGCGCCTGCGGCCATTTTTGACGTAACGAATCAATGACGGGAGTGGTCAGCAACATGTCGCCATGATGGCGGAGTTTGATAAGTAAAATGCGCAAATCAGGTGTGTCAGGTAAGTTATTCATCATCATCTTATCGGCGTTGTACTGATGGCAATTCTAATAGACCTGATAGCGACTTGCACTCTTTCTCCATAATCTCAGGAATTTCCCTGGAAGGGTTTACTCATGCTTTGGAGAGTGCGTAACATAGCGCTAACTTTCCTGTCTTGCGGACTCATTATGAACAAACCAGCGTTTATCATCACAATTGATACTGAGGGCGATAATCTCTGGCAAAATCACCGCGTCATTAAAACCGAAAACGCGCGCTATCTGGCGCGATTCCAGACGCTTTGTGAGCGTTTCGGCTTTAAGCCCGTGTGGCTGACCAATTACGAGATGGCGATCGAACCTGTTTTCATTGAATTCGCCAGGGACGCGATCGCCCGTGGTCAGGGGGAAGTGGGGATGCACCTTCACGCATGGAATAGCCCACCGGAGCACGATCTCACAGGAGATGACTGGCGCTGGCAGCCTTATTTGATTGAGTTTTCGGATGAGGTTATGCGCGAGAAAGTGCTGTTCATGACCCGCCTGCTGGAAGAGACCTTCCAGACCAAAATGTTAAGCCACCGTGCCGGGCGTTGGGCATTTGACAGTCGCTATGCAAAATTGCTCGTTGAACTGGGTTATCAGGTGGATTGTTCCGTGACGCCGCGGGTGAACTGGCGCAATGCGAAGGGGGCACCGCAGGGAAATGGCGGAACGAATTATCAGCATTTTCCCGACCACGCCTATTTTATGGATTTAGATAATATTTCCCGGGCGGGCAATAGCCCATTACTCGAAGTGCCGATGAGCATTCAGTATAAACACCCGGCCTGGTTGAACACGATCAAACAGGGTTACGACAGGATTCGCGGTAAATACCGCTCACCCTCTGTGAACTGGCTAAGACCGTCCGGTGGGAATGCGGTGCAGATGATTCAGGTTGCACAGCAATGCCTGTCTCAGGGAAGTGAGTACGTGGAGTTTATGCTTCATTCGTCGGAATTTATGCCTGACGGAAGCCCTACGTTTAAAGATGAGGCGGCGATCGAAGGGCTGTATCAGGATTTAGAAACGCTCTTTAGCTGGTTATCCGATAAGACGGTGGGGATGACGCTGGCGGAGTTTTATCAATACAAGAAAAAATAATGCCCGCATCAGCGGGCATAATCATTAACGTTGCCTGGTTTGCGAAAAAGGTGTACTCAGCGCAAACACGGTGACAAAGAAAATTAAGGCTTCTGAGCTCAATAGTATAACGTCCGTCAGGCCATAGAGTAATAAAAGAAGCATGGCCGTCAGCAGCAGGCCATTTCTGTTTTTAAGCGCGTAAGCGATCATCGATATATAGAAGAATAATAATATCGCCAGGCCGGGGATCCCCTGCAGAGAGTATTTTTCGATAAGCTCATTGTGCAGATGTATCCTAAGAAATCCGAGTGCGGAAACCAGGTGGGGATGGCCCTCTTTAACATAATGCTGTGACCAAACCTCGCGATCTTCAATTGACTGTCCTAGTGGGTGAGAAAGTCCGTTCTGAATACCGACTATCCACATGGAAAAACGCGCACCGAGTGACGTGGCGTCGTTGCCTTTTTGGTATCTTTCCAGTTCCATCTGCGTTTGATCTATCTTTGGCGAGATCAAGGGTTTGTAACTAACAATAACAATACCTGCCACTATACATAAGAAAATTAGCATGGTTTTAAGATGAATTCTTCTGAAGTGGTAAAGTGTGAGCACAATCGCCAGAAGCAAATATAGCCCCATTGCGGCGCGTGTTCCTGTAAAAAGGATAACAAACCAGGAAATTAAGATGGTGAGACCCGCAACAACATACAGTTTTCTGTTTTTTTGAAGATAAAGACTGTATACCAGCGCCAGTGACAGGACAGAGTAAACATAGGCCGATACGGTAGGACGATTTATGGCCATCTCGACACGATCCACACCCTGCGTCGCCTGCCACAAGCCATAACCTGTGGCGAGGACAAATCCCGCACTTACCGCAAACAGGAAATATTTCTGGAAAGAGGTTTTATCGATGTAGCTTTTAAACCGGTCAAGGTAGAAAACGAGAATGCTCGCTAAAATCAGTTTCTTACTGGCACCAAGATAATCGCTATAAGCGTTTAAACCTTCGCCATGATATTCATACACCATATACCAGATAAGGTTGAGTAACCCTACCAACAAAATGGGTAATGCGATAGAAAAGGGACGCAGTGTGATTTTTTTATATTCGCAAGCTAAACCGATAATACTGGCATAAATTGCAATATAGAAAAACTCTCGTTGCTTACCTGAACTCAGCAGCGCCAGCGCAAGCGAAATAAGGCTCAAAATCAGCGTAAGCTGATAAAGCCGCAGTTTTACTTTTTCCATAATGCCTCGATGACCCTTTTTTTGTAGCTGAAACGTACATCTCTCGAGAAGAAGAAAGAGAAAGAATAAAGTGCGTTTACCCGCTGTTTAACCAGTTTGAGTTGCATCTCGGTCAGATGTTGCCGGTGGTTACTGTAGATATCAAACCAGTGACAATGAACAAGTTGCTTAAAAGAATGCGGGAATGTTTTTTCCATTTGCAATGTGCAATCAATCAACGTCGCGATTTTACTGGCATCAAGTCGGCTCGACAAACTGTCGCCACGTTTGATGTAATAATAGTGTCCCTGACGCTGATAGATTATTTTACTCGATTGCATCAACATGCCGGGAAATACGGCGAAATCTTCATAGCAGACCATCGAAGGAATCGGGTTGCTTGCGTACAATTTCCGATGAATGAACTGCCCGATGAGATGTGCCTGAAAATCTTTGTGCTGCAGGAACCGCTTTATTGCCTCATGTTGTGACAAAGCAACAGGAGAGAACCCCTGCCAGTCGGCGGTGATTTTTTTGGTGTCACGAATTTCCAGCAGGCGCGTCAGTAGCATATCAGGGCGCTCTGTTTTGAGGTATGCCACGGCGTCCCGGATGCTGCCCGGTTTCAATCGGTCATCGCTATCCAGCATGGTGATGTATTCACCTGAGGCCAGCGAGACGGCACTGTTTCGAACATGACCAACGTTACGGTACTCAACGTATCGGGCTTGCGCATTCGGAAACGTTGGCAGCCATGCCTCAATAATATCCTGTGTTGAGTCATCGGAACTGTCATTAAAGATAATGATCTCTACATCATCGCCCGCACCATTAATCGCGTTTTGCAGGCTTTCCAGGGTGGCGTTAAGCGTATCTTTGGCGTTATGCGCGGCAATAATGATGCTTAGAAAAGCCATAATAATTAGTTTCCCAGAGCATCAAAGGTGTTTGCGTTTGCGTTAATTGTTGGTAGCTCGCAAATGAAATGTTTGAGGTCACGTAGCGATTCGTCTGTTACAGCGAAGAGTTCTTCCCGGCTCTGTGAGAAGTAATATCGTGTTTCAAAAACATATGAGCAGATGTTGTCATCATTACCAATCAGCAATACGTTGCCGAGCGGACGCTGTTCATAGTGGCAGCAAGGCCCGAACAATAAGATTACCGGCACCCCGACAGCATCGGCAATGTAGACATTCCCCGAATCAGACGCGATATAGCAATCCATTTTAGAAATGGCCCACGGCAACTCTTCAAGGGAGATTTTGCCAATCATATTAATAAAGTTGGGCAGTTCACCATAATCGCGGGTGATATCATCCATCCACGATTGTTCATTTGGGGCGCCAAACACATAAAATTCGCAGGGCAGGTCGGCGAGACGATCGGCAATTTGCTTCCAGATGACCGGCGGAACGGTTTTCGCTTTATTCCCGGCGGCGATACTGATGCCAATGCGGATCACGCCCGGTTTATCGAGGATTGCCGGATAGGTCGCGGGTTTGAAAAGGGGTTTTGTGGCGTGCTTGGGAGAGTCTTGCCAGCTCAGAGCGCGATCGGCCAGTTTCAGATAGTTCGTGACCGACAGCGTCTTTCTACCGTGTTCAACAGTACCGTCTGCCGTTGCATAGAAAATCCCGTGATACCATCTGCGCGTGTAAATGCTTAAAAACTGTTTGTTTTTAGCATTACACACGGAGGCAAAAAAGAGGTTCACGCTGTTAGGCTGCAGAAGATAGACATTGTCATAGCGGTTCATGATCCGACAGGCAAAGACCAGCTTTCGCCACAGGCTGCGCTTATGCTGCTCGATAAAAAAAATCTCGTCGATCGTCTCATCATGCTTCGCCAATGCACCGACGCTACGACTGACGAGCACGTCGCTTTTTTGCAGGTATGCCAGAAGGGGCGTTGCATTAACAAAATCGCCGATTTTTGCCGTCTGAATGACCAGGTTTTTACCTGTCTCTTTGCGGAACAGCTTCCGGATAAGCTTCACCGGAAAGAGTAAAATCAGCAGAAATACGTAACTCATGCGTTAGATATCCCTGTTGGAAAGCCAACGGCTGCCCTGTAAAAATGAAAAAATAGCATCTGCGCTGATATCCTTCGTTTGCTGGGTCGGGCTGACCATCTGATGCTGGTTTTTACCGTAACCCCCGATCAGTCCAGGATCGGTCGGACCAAAAATCGTAATATTCGGACGATCCAGCGCCGCGGTTAAATGGCTTAAGCCAGTATCAACGGAAACAACAGCATTCGCCCCCGCCAGCTGCGCTGCAACCTGCGCCAGCGTGAGTTTCGGCAATACCTCGACGTGCGAAAAGCCTGCTGCCAGACGCTCTGCGCGCTGCCGCTCATGTTCGGCGCCCCACGGGAGTTTAATATGGATGCCGGTGGGTTGCATTAATTCAATCAGGCTTCGCCAGTGCGTTTCCGGCCAGTGTTTATCGTCGCGCGTTGTGGCATGCAGGAAGACAAGATAAGGCTGAGCAGAGGGATCTGTATTGCGCAAAAAGTGCTGCGCAATGGCGTAGTCACCCTGGGTTTCCGGTTTCGCATAGCCCAGGCTTTTTGCAAACAGCTCGCGGGTACGTTCGACGGCGTGCTGCTGCTTTGCGATGTGGTGGCGGCGGTTATAGAACAGGCTCGCCAGCGGTTCACGGGCGGTGTGCCAGTCCATGCCGTGCTTTACGCCGTGCGCCAGACGCGTCACCAGCGCGGCGCTTTTCACCAGCCCCTGGGCGTCGATGATAGCGTCGTAGTGCTGTGCCTGCACCGCCTCACGGAAGGCTTTGCGTTCGGCTTTAATCGGCGCGGAGAACCACGCTTTGCGCCAGCGGCGTATCGCCACCGGGATCGCGCGGTCAACCGCTTCATGCCAGGTGGGGATCTGCGCGAAGCCTTCTTCCACCACCCAGTCAAAACGAATGCCTGGAACGGCCCGCATGGCGTCCGTCAGTGACGGCAGCGTATGCAGAACATCGCCCATCGAAGAGGTTTTAACGATCAGTACCCGCATTCGTTATCCTTCTTCGCTCAACAGCAGTTCGTTAAGCTCCTCGAGAACGCGCTCTGGCGTAATGTCGATCAGGCTCTGATGGTAGCCTTCTGCGGCATCGCCTTTGCGCACTTTGTGGTAGCCGGTGATCAGGCGGATGACGCGCGCTTTATGAGAAAGCGGGGGCGTGAAGTCCGGGCTACTTGGGCCATACAGCGCCACCAGCGGGCGGTTGAGCGCGGCAGCGACGTGCATCAGGCCAGAGTCGTTGCTGACCACGGCCTTACAGGCGGCAATTAAAATAACCGCCTGTTCAAGCTGCGTTTCGCCTGCCAGGTTGCGGCACCAGGCCTGCTGTTCATTACTGAGCGTCGCGAGAATTTCGTTGCCAGCCTCGTGGTCTTTTGCCGAACCGAACAGGACAATCTGGTAGCCTTCGTCAATCAGCTGTTTCGCCAGCTCCGCATAGTGATAGTGCGGCCAGCGTTTTGCCGGGCCGAACTCGGCGCCAGGGCAGAAGCCAATCATCGGGCGTTCAGACGAAAGACCAAACGCGCTGCAGGTCTGAGATTTTTCACCGTCGTTAACCTGAAGCTGTGGCCAGAGCAGCGGCTGCGGCAGGTCTTGCGCACTGCGCATCACGCCTTTGTCATAGGCCAGCGCCACATAGCGCTCCACCATCAGCGGCCAGGCCTCTTTATCCAGCACCCGCGCATCGTTCAGCAGGCCGTAGCGCATTTCGCCGCGCCAGCCGGTGCGATGTGGGATGCCCGCAAAAAAGGGCACCAGGGCGGATTTAAAGGAGTTTGGCAGGACATACGCCCGATCGTAGCGCTTCTCGCGCAGGCTATGGCCGAGCTTGCGGCGTTCGCCGATTTCCAGCGCCCCGTGGCCAAGCGGCATCGGGATGGCTTCATTCACTTCCGGCATACGCGACAACAGCGGACGGCACCATGCGGGTGCCATCACGTCGATTATCGCCTGGGGATAACGCGCCTTGAGCGTGCGGTAGAGACTTTGCGACATCATCATGTCGCCCACCCATGACGGGCCGATCACCAGAATCTTCATACTTATGCGTCGCGGTTCAGCCAGGCCATATATTCCGTTACGCCTTCGGCAACGGTCTTGAACGGCTTGTCGTAGCCTGCGGCGCGCAGGTTGGTCAGATCGGCCTGCGTGAACGCCTGATAACGGCCTTTCAGTTTTTCCGGGAACGGAATGTACTCAAGGCTGCCTTTCTTGTGGTACGCCAGCGCTGCGTCAGCCACCGCCTGGAAGGATTCCGCACGGCCCGTACCCAGGTTGAAGATGCCGGATACGCCGTTTTCCCAGAACCACAGGTTCACTGCGGCAACGTCGCCCACGTAAACGAAGTCGCGCTTAAAGCCGTCGCTGCCTTCGAATAGTTTCGGGCTTTCGCCGTTATTCAGCTGGGTGTTCAGGTGGAACGCTACGCTTGCCATGCTGCCTTTGTGATCTTCACGCGGTCCGTAGACGTTGAAGTAGCGGAAGCCGACAATCTGCGAGTTCGCTTCCGGCAGAACCTGACGCACGTACTCGTCGAACAGGAATTTAGAATAGCCGTAGACGTTCAGCGGCTGCTCATATTCGCGGGACTCGATGAAGTCCGAGGTGCGGCCGCCGTAGGTTGCCGCGGAGGAGGCGTACAGGAACGGAATTTCACGCTCCAGGCAATAGTGGAGGATCTCTTTTGAGTACTGATAGTTGTTGTCCATCATGTACTTACCGTCCCACTCGGTGGTGGAAGAACACGCACCTTCGTGGAAGATGGCTTCGATCTCGCCGAACTCTTCGCCTGCCATAATCTGGATAAGGAAGTCTTCTTTATCCATGTAGTCAGCGATGTTCAGATCCACCAGGTTGACGAACTTGGTGCCGTCTTTCAGGTTGTCAACCACCAGGATGTCGGTGATGCCTTTGTCATTGAGAGCCTTAACAATATTGCTGCCGATAAAGCCTGCGCCGCCGGTAACGATGATCATAACTGTAACCTTTGAAGTGTGAAGCCCGGGGACAATCCCGGACGCTAATGTCTCTATCATATCATTAGTATGGCTGCCCTTCAGCCATTCACCTTCACAGCGCAGGGGTACGCGTGATTTATGCTGCAAAAACGACAAGAGATGACGTGTCATCTCGTCATGAACTATAGGTTTGGGTAATATGTCCCGAAATTTGCCGAGTCTGGAGAATTGCAATGCGTGGTGATTTTTACAAACAGTTAAACAGCGACCTCGACACCGCACGTGCGGAAGGGTTGTTCAAGGAAGAGCGTATTATCACGTCTGCCCAGCAGGCGGACATCACCGTTGCCGACGGCAGCCATGTGATCAACTTTTGTGCGAACAACTACTTAGGTCTTGCGAATCACCCTGAGCTGATTGCCGCTGCAAAAAACGGCATGGATACCCACGGTTTCGGCATGGCCTCCGTACGCTTTATCTGCGGTACGCAGGACAGCCACAAGCAGCTTGAGCAAAAGCTGGCGAGCTTCCTCGGAATGGAAGATGCGATTCTGTACTCCTCCTGCTTCGACGCCAACGGCGGTCTGTTTGAGACCCTGCTCGGCGCAGAAGATGCGATTATCTCCGACGCCCTGAACCACGCCTCTATCATCGACGGTGTACGCCTGTGCAAAGCGAAGCGTTTCCGCTACGCCAACAACGACATGGTTGAGCTGGAAGCGCGCCTGAAAGAGGCTCGTGAAGCAGGTGCTCGCCACGTGCTGATCGCCACCGACGGCGTATTCTCCATGGACGGCGTGATCGCCAACCTGAAGGGCGTGTGCGACCTGGCGGATAAATACGACGCGCTGGTGATGGTCGATGACTCTCACGCGGTCGGTTTTGTCGGCGAAAACGGCCGTGGTTCCCACGAATACTGTGACGTGATGGGCCGCGTGGACATCATCACCGGTACGCTGGGCAAAGCGCTCGGCGGCGCGTCCGGCGGCTATACCGCCGCGCGTAAAGAGGTGGTTGAGTGGCTGCGCCAGCGCTCCCGTCCGTATCTGTTCTCCAACTCCCTGGCGCCCGCCATTGTCTCTGCGTCTATCAAGGTGCTGGAGATGGTGGAGTCCGGCGCTGAGCTGCGCGACCGCCTGTGGTCCAACGCCCGCCTGTTCCGTGAAAAAATGAGCGCCGCAGGCTTCACCCTGGCCGGTGCTGACCATGCGATCATTCCGGTGATGCTGGGTGATGCGGTTGTCGCGCAACAATTTGCCCGCGAGCTGCAGAAAGAAGGGATTTACGTCACCGGGTTCTTCTTCCCGGTGGTGCCAAAAGGTCAGGCGCGTATCCGCACCCAGATGTCTGCGGCGCATACGCCTGAACAAATTGAACGTGCGGTGGAAGCCTTTACCCGCATCGGTAAACAGCTGGGCGTCATTGCCTGAGGACGTGTGATGAAAGCGTTATCCAAACTGAAAGCGGAAGAAGGGATTTGGATGACCGACGTGCCGGAACCGGAAGTCGGTCATAACGATCTGCTGATCAAAATTCGTAAAACGGCTATCTGCGGTACTGACGTTCACATCTACAACTGGGACCAGTGGTCGCAGAAAACCATTCCTGTACCGATGGTTGTCGGTCACGAATATGTCGGCGAAGTGGTGGGTATCGGCCAGGAAGTAAAAGGCTTCAAAATTGGCGACCGCGTCTCCGGAGAAGGCCATATTACCTGCGGTCACTGCCGTAACTGCCGCGGCGGACGTACGCACCTGTGCCGTAATACCATTGGCGTGGGCGTAAACCGTCCGGGCTGCTTCGCGGAATACCTGGTGATCCCGGCGTTTAACGCGTTCAAAATTCCGGACAACATCTCTGACGATCTGGCCTCCATCTTTGACCCGTTCGGCAACGCGGTGCACACGGCGCTCTCCTTCGACCTGGTGGGTGAAGACGTGCTGGTCTCCGGCGCGGGCCCAATCGGCATTATGGCCGCTGCCGTGGCGAAGCACGTGGGCGCGCGCAACGTTGTGATCACCGACGTGAACGAATACCGTCTGTCGCTGGCGCGCAAAATGGGCGTCACCCGCGCGGTTGATGTCTCGAAAGAGAGCCTGACCGACGTGATGGAAGAGCTGGGCATGACCGAAGGCTTTGACGTGGGCCTGGAGATGTCCGGTGCGCCACCGGCGTTCCGCACCATGCTCGACACCATGAACCACGGCGGCCGTATCGCGATGCTGGGTATCCCGCCGTCAGATATGTCTATCGACTGGAACAAAGTTATCTTCAAAGGGCTGTTCATCAAGGGCATTTATGGCCGCGAGATGTTCGAGACCTGGTATAAGATGGCGGCGCTGATCCAGTCCGGTCTGGATCTGTCCCCGATTATTACTCACCGTTTCTCCATCGATGAGTTCCAGCAGGGCTTCGACGCGATGCGTTCCGGCCAGTCAGGGAAAGTGATCCTGAGCTGGGATAAATAATCAAAAAGGGGCCTCAGGCCCCTTTTTTCATTGATTCTTTTTCTCTTCGTCCGTCAGGTAACGCACCTTGCGGGTGTAGTCCTGACCTTTGAACAACAGTTTGTTATCCGGCGATTCAAGATACTTCTGCCATTCGGAGAGAGGGAAACCGCCGTGTGCGCCAATCACCTCTTTCGGTACAACGGCTTCCTGACCACCGATCTTCTTGGAGACCGGCCAGTTCATCCAGTCGCCCAGGTTAACCGTTTTTAAATCCAGCATGTCCAGCAGCGCGGCGAGGGGTAATTGATCGGTCGGCGGCTGCGTATCATCCATCAGTTCCCAGGTATCCTGGAACAGCGTCAGCCACAGCGGGCAGATACGGCGCCAGGTTTTTTTGGTTGCCGCAAGAAACGCGCCGTTAACGTGATCGACCAGATACGGGCGCACCGTCTCTTTGTAATACGCCGGCACTTTCTCCGCTGGCGCACCGTCAAGTTTGGCAATCATTTTGCCCTGACGGAAGCTGGAGTAGATGTGCATATCGGCCATGCCGATCTCGGGCATTTTCAGCAGGTTGAGATCGGAATCGATCATCAATACGCCTTCACCACGCGCCTGCAGCGGGGCGTTAAGCTTCACCAGACGGCTGAGGTAGATTTGCTTATAGCGGTAACCTTCCTCGCGAACCGGAAGGTTAAGCGTCACTACGCGTGTTTTCGGCGGCAGCACCCCAAAAGCGGATTCAGGCTGATCGCTGACGATGACGATTTCGCTCACCCCGGTGGCATAACGTTCCGCGAAGGTGGCAGAGAGTAATGCCTCTTCGACGAAATCTGCGCCGGTACACGGAATCACAATAGAATCCACCGCAGCAAGTGCGCCCGTCGCGGGCAGAGAGCTGTAAGGAATGTTGTGTCGCCCGGTGATATGACGATAGCGAGCATTAAGAAATTTAAACATAGTTATCTCGTTTGGTTAGCGCGCGCCAAGCACGGCTTCGACACCGCTGACATAGTTTTCGATGGCATAGGTATGACAGACGTTCTGGTATGCGGCCGCAGCCAGTCGAGCCCGCAGATCCGCGTCTGCCCAGATATTGTCCAGATGCTGTGCAAGCTGTGAAACATCGCTCCAGGGGAAGAGCAGCCCTGTCGAATCATGGTCAATTAATTCCGCCGTGCCGGTCACCTGAGACCCAATCACAGGGATATTGAGCAGCATCGCTTCCAGCACCACGCGCGGCAGCCCTTCGCTTTTTGAGGCGAGAATAAAGGCGTCAAACGTAGCGAGGTAATCAAACGGGGTATTCTGAAAGCCGGTGAAAATGACGCGGGATTCAATTCCCAGCGCCCGGGCCTGTTCCGCTAAAGCGCGGCGTTCGGCACCTTCGCCGACCAGCACCATTTTCCATTTCGCCTGGGGATGCTTCTGGCTGAACTGCGCCAGCGCCTCCAGCGTGTGGTGATTGGCTTTGCGAGGGATTAACGACCCAATACTGCCGAACACAAACGTGTCGTCATCGATGTTCAGGCGCTGGCGCATCGCGCGTCGGTCAGGTAAAGGCTGGTGGATGTCGATGGCATTATTGACCGTCGTACACAGTTCGGGACGGACGCCATGCTGAAGCAACACGCGTTCAACGCCGTGCGAGACGGCGATGATTTTTGTGGCATGGGCATTAACCAGCTTCACCAGCGGTGGGGTCAAAACAGGTTCAATACGGCAGTGCTGAATCAACCGCGCCTGCAGTTTTGCCGCCGCGAGATAGCCTTCCTCATTCGAGCCCGGTTGATTATTCATATAGAGCGTATCGAAACCGCCCTGGGTGAAAAGGGTTTCGATCTTGCTGACGTTAGGCCTGATGCGCCACATAGTATCCACATGACGTGTTAATGCCTTGCGGGCGCTGCGTGAGAAAAACAGCAGGCTACGTCCCGCTTCCTTCAGCAATTTGGCCCAGAGCGGCTGCTGACGTTGAGGGATCACGATGAGCTGGATGCCGATGCCGTTGAGCACCTGGCCAATTGTCTCACCTCCAGCACGACTATAATCACTGTAAAAACAACAGGTAATATCGAATTTATCGCGATTGATTCGCTTCAGGAGCTCAAGCATACTGTTGGTGCCTCCCCCCCATTCTTTACCCGTGTCCAGGAGGAGAATTTTACTTTTGTGCGGCATGTCTGAATCCGTGTGCTACCCTTCATCTGACTGCATTATAAAGAATCTGTTGAAATAAAATAGATTTTTCTATTTTATTGCGCTTCAGGATTAGACAAAATTTCAAACGCGCTTATTTGAAAAGTGTGATTCAGGACTTTAATCATCTCTACTCATTTATATAGTATTAATAATATTAATTTAGGCTGCTATTGAGAGTGGAAAAATGTTTAAAATAACGGTCTGCTTATTAACATTTAATTCTGAAAGATTATTGCACGATGTTATCCCGCCTCTTTTAAAAATAGCGGATGAAGTTGTCGTGGTCGATTCAGGCAGTACGGACAAAACACGATATATTTGTGAAAGCTTTGGGCTGCTACCCGTATATAAAAAATTTGGCTGGCATGGCGAGCAGATGAACCATGCCGTATCGTTAGCCAGCAATGACTGGGTCCTGTGCATCGACAGCGACGAAATTCTTGACCAGGAAACGGTTAATGCCGTTTTAACGTTAAAAGCAGGCGATGAGCCAGACCCCGGAATGGCATGGCGAATATGCCGGCACTGGTTTGTTCTGGGGGAAGAAGTCCGCACGATCTATCCTGTTTCATCCCCTGATTACCCTGTGCGTCTTTTTAACCGTAAACAGTCCCGGTTTAATAACCGACCGGTAGACGATCAGGTCGAAGGTTTTCTCCGTTGTGCGCGTATTCCGGGCTATGTAAAACATGATACGTTTCCCACGCTGCATGAGCTTTTTAACAAATTAAACTGTTATTCAACCCGCCTGGTTCAACATCAAAAAATACGGCCCTCTATCGGGCGCGGCGTAATCAGCGCCATCGGCGCTTTTTTCAAATGGTATCTGTTTAGCGGTGCCTGGCGTCAGGGCAAAGTGGGGGTGGCGACAGGACTGTATGCCACAGCCTATAGCTTTTTGAAGTATTTCAAATCCTGGTATCAATATCAGGAAAAAAAAGAGTCCGTTGCTAACGAGCAGACGGACTCTCAGATTGCGAAATAAGCGTCAGGCTTTCTTACCCCATCCCTGCCACTGCTGCTGGACGTATTTCACCAGCGTACTGTTGCTGATGCTGTCTCCGATGACGGAGAAGAAGCGGGTCGCATAGACCGGTTCAAGCGGTTGCTTCGGTGCACAGCGCTTCACGCCGCGGAACGGATTACGCGGCGCCGTCGGGACGGGCTGCGCAGAATTCGGCGTAGAGGTATCCACCTGCGGCTCGTTCAGCAGATCGCTCGGACGCACCAGCGTGATATCGGCAGGCAAGGTCGGCAGCATTTGCTGCAGGACGCGAACGGTAGACGGGTGCGGGTGACCGATGGCAATGGCTGAGCCATTGCGGCGGGCCAGCTGAACCGCGCGATTAAACTGCATGCGGATATCGGCTTCGTTCTGGGTATCATCCAGGAACACCTTACGCTTAATCACCTTTACGCCCGTTCCCTGAGCGGCACGCATCGCCTGGCTGTTGCCGATGGTCATGCTGTCGAGGAAGTAGAGGTTGTAACGCTCCAGCGCCTGCATCACTTTGAGCATCCCGTACAGGCTTGACGTCATCGCGCTGCCCATATGGTTGTTCAGCCCTACGGCATACGGCACTTTGTTGTAGGCGTCGCGGATGATGCGCTCGATCTCCTCGCTGCTCATATCCGGGCGCAGGGTATCTTTTTCCAGCGGCTGCTTGCTGAGGGGGGCCATTGGCAGGTGGATCAGCACCTGATGACCGCTGCTGTGGGCTTTGGTCGCCATCTCGCGCGCGTGGGGGGCATTCGGAAGGACGGCGACAGAGATGGCCGACGGCATCGCCAGCACCTGATTTTCATAGTGTGGACGATAACCGAAGTCATCAATCACGATAGCGAGTTTACCTGCATATACCGGTGCAGCCAGCGCCAGCGCGCTGACGACGGAGAAAACCAATCGACGAAATTGAAGCAAAACTTATCTTCCCAACCACGGCTGTGGATTGACCGCCTGACCCTGGCGACGAATTTCGAAATAGAGTGACGGGCGGCCCTGACCGCCACTGCTGCCCACAAGGGCGATGGGTTGGCCTGCGCGCACCTGCGTGCCGACGCTGACCAGCGCGCTCTGGTTGTAGCCGTAAAGGCTCATATCACCTTTACCGTGTTCGACCACCACCACCAGTCCGTAACCCTGCAGCCAGTCGGCCAGAATCACGCGGCCATCGGCAATGGCTTTCACTTCGCTACCTTCAGACGCACCGATAACGATCCCTTTCCAACGTAGCTCACCCTGCAGCTGTTCGCCATAGCGATGCAGAATTGAACCGCGAACGGGCCAGAAAGCCTGACCGCGAGGAGAGCCCAAACCGCCGGTACGCGACATCAGGGAACGTTCGCTCTCGCTTGGCTTGTAGGTAGTCCCTTTGCGGGACGCTTCCTGCTGCTTGTCGCGAACGGCCTGCGCCTCGCGAGCCTCTTTTTCGGCGCGCGCTTTCGCCGCCGCTTCCGCACGGGCGATGCTGTTACGCAGTTTTGATTCGTTGGCGCGCATTTCGCTCAGCTGGCTCTGACCTTCCTGAATGGAGGATTCAAGCCCGGAGAGGGTTTTCTTACGCTCGTTGCGAGCCTGCTCAAGCTTCGCCTGCTGGGCTTGCTGCTCGTAGAGCAGCGTCTGCTGCTGGCTCTGCTTCTCTTCCAGCTCGGCTTTTTGCGTGGAGACCTCTTCGCGCGTCTGCTTCAGCTGCGCGATCGTCTCCTGACGCGCCTGGTTGAGATAGCCAAAGTAGGCCTGCAGGCGCTGGCCGCGCTGGCTCTCTTCGCCGCTGAGGATCAGCTGGAGTCCGGTATGTTCACCCTGGCGGAATGCGGCATCAAGCTGTGCGGCAAGATTGCGCTCCTGCGCATCACGCTGGCGCTCGAGTTTGGCAATCGACGCGTTCATCTCGTCGATCTGTTTATTCAGCTGGGCGAGGGTGTTTTGCGTTTCACGGAGTTTACGCGTGGCGGCGGAGATCGCTTCTTCCTGCTGCTTAAGCTGGGCGAGGAGGGCGGAGCGCTGCTGCTGCTGCTGGCGTACCGCACGCTCTTTGGCGGCGATATCGGCCTGAATGGATTTCAGCTGGTCGCGGTCATCCGCGTGGGCGGATGCGGCGCACAGCAATACGCCAGCGCTGAGCGCGCTGGCGTAAAACAGAGGTCTGACTGATAACCTAAGCGGCTTCACGACCCATGTGATTGAAAAAATCGCCTTTCCCCTCATGGGGAGCGATTATTCCACGATGAACAGCGGCTTACCAGTCATCTCTTCAGGGATCGGCATACCCATCAGCGTCAACATGGTTGGCGCGATGTCAGAAAGCTTGCCGCCTTCCACTGCTTTCAGTGATTTATCACCTACATAAATCAGCGGAACAGGCAGGTTGGTATGAGCCGTGTGCGCCTGGCCGGTCGCCGGGTCGCGCATCTGTTCAGCGTTACCGTGGTCAGCGGTGATCAGCAACTGGCCGCCAACGGATTCAACCGCTTTTGCTACCTGCTCAACGCAGTTGTCCAGCGCTTCAACCGCTTTCACTGCCGCTTCCATCACCCCGGTATGCCCCACCATGTCGCCGTTCGGGTAGTTACAGATGATGGTGTCGTACTTACCGCTCTCGATGGCCGCAACCAGTTTTTCCGTCAGTTCGGCAGAGCTCATTTCTGGCTGCAGATCGTAGGTGGCCACTTTCGGGGAGTTGATCAGAATGCGGTCTTCGCCTTTGAACGGCTCTTCAACGCCGCCGTTAAAGAAGAAGGTGACGTGCGCGTACTTCTCGGTTTCAGAGATACGCAGCTGCGTTTTATCGTTCTTCGCCATCCACTCGCCGAAGGTGTTTGCCAGCGATGCTGGTGGATACGCGCAAGGCGCTTTGATGTCTGCGGCGTATTCAGTCAGCTGGATGAAATCGAGGTTTACCACTTTCTTGCGGGCAAAACCGTCGAAGTCGCTGTTGACGAACGCACGGGTGATTTCACGCGCACGGTCGGCGCGGAAGTTCATGAAGATCAGCGCGTCGCCATCTTCCATGGCGGCATCAGCCTGACCTTCAGCACGGATCACGGACGCTTTCACGAATTCGTCGTTTTCATCACGTGCATAAGCCGCTTCCAGGGCTTCAACGGCGGTCGCGAACTGGAACTCACCTTTTGCCAGGGTCATCAGGTCATAGGCCTGTTCAACGCGATCCCAGCGGTTGTCGCGGTCCATGGCATAGTAACGACCAATGATGGACGCTACGCGGCCTTTACCCAGCGCGGCGAATTTCTCTTCGAAGGCTTGCAGAGAGCCTTTTGCGCTGCGTGGTGGCGTATCGCGACCGTCCAGGAAGGCGTGCAGATAGATTTTTTCCGCACCGCGCTCGGCGGCCAGTTCAACCATCGCCATGATGTGATCTTCGTGGCTGTGCACGCCGCCTGCAGAGAGCAGGCCCATGATGTGTACGGCCTTGCCAGCGGCAACGGCTTTATCGACCGCGCCAGACAGCGTTGGGTTGGAGAAGAAGGTGCGTTCTTTGATTTCAACGTCCAGACGCGTCAGGTCCTGATACACGATACGACCCGCGCCCAGGTTTACGTGACCGACTTCGGAGTTGCCCATCTGGCGGTCCGGCAGGCCCACTTCCAGGCCAGACGCGTCAATCAGCGTATGCGGACGTTTTGCCCACAGCGCATCCATGACCGGGGTTTTGGCGTTGAAAATAGCGTTATCCTGGCTGTCTTCACGGTAGCCATAGCCATCCAGAATCACCAGTACCATAGGTTTTTTAGAAACCGACATTGCGACAACCTCATGCTCAAGAGTCAAAATTTGCGTAATTTTACTACAGCTGAATCGATCAAATAGCCGCAGAAGATCAAAGAAAGCGCAGGGGCAAGGTGCTGACCAGACCATTTTGAGGCATTTTTTTAGGTGGCATGCCGCAGAAAATGGATTAGGTTATGGTCGCTGGCTGTATTTGCCAGAACGCACAGGTATACTCCTGTCCTGGTTTTTTTTATCACTTAGTCGGGAGTAGTTACCCTCCATGCAAGAAATTATGCAATTCGTTAGCCGCCATCCGGTTCTGAGCATCGCGTGGATTGGCCTGCTGGCTGCTGTGCTGTTCACCACATTTAAGAGCCTGACGTCTAAAATTAAGGTTATCACCCGTGGTGAAGCGACGCGTCTGATTAACAAAGAAGATGCCGTCGTGGTCGATCTGCGTCAGCGTGACGATTTCCGTAAAGGTCACATTGCAGGCGCAATCAACCTGTTGCCAGCTGAAATCAAAGCGAACAACGTCGGTGAGCTTGAGAAACACAAAGCCCAGCCGATTATCGTTGTCGATGCGACCGGCATGCAGGCACAGGAATCTGCCAGCGCGCTTCATAAAGCAGGCTTCGAAAACGTAACGGTGCTGAAAGAAGGTATTTCCGGCTGGAGCGGGGAAAATCTTCCTTTGGTTCGCGGTAAATAAGGAGTTCAGTCATGGCCAATATTGAGATCTATACCAAAGCGACGTGCCCGTTCTGTCATCGTGCGAAAGCGCTGCTGAACAGCAAAGGCGTCACGTTCCAGGAACTGCCAATTGACGGTGACGCGATTAAACGCGAAGAGATGATCAAACGTAGTGGTCGTACGACGGTTCCGCAGATTTTTATTGATGCGCAGCACATTGGCGGCTGTGATGACTTGTATGCGCTCGACGCCCGTGGTGGACTCGATCCGCTGCTGAGCTAAGAGACTTTAGGACAATTAAAAAGGGTATTTCCATGTCAGAACAAAACAACACCGAAATGACTTTCCAGATCCAGCGTATCTACACCAAGGACGTCTCTTTCGAAGCGCCAAATGCGCCACATGTTTTCCAGAAAGATTGGCAGCCAGAGGTTAAACTTGATCTGGATACCGCATCTACCCAACTGGCAGATGACGTGTATGAAGTCGTGCTGCGTGTGACCGTTACCGCATCTCTGGGCGAAGAAACCGCATTCCTGTGTGAAGTACAGCAGGGCGGCATCTTCTCTATCGGCGGTATCGAAGGCAACCAGATGGCGCATTGCCTGGGTGCGTACTGCCCGAACATTCTGTTCCCGTATGCGCGTGAATGCATCACCAGCCTGGTTTCCCGCGGTACATTCCCGCAACTGAACCTTGCGCCAGTTAACTTTGATGCGCTGTTCATGAACTATCTGCAGCAGCAAGCTGGCGAAGGTGCTGAACAACATCAGGATGCCTGATGAGCACTGTTAATGCGTCAATGACTGTGATCGGTGCCGGCTCATACGGCACCGCTCTTGCCATCACGCTGGCAAGAAATGGTCACGAAGTGGTTCTCTGGGGCCACGACCCAAAACATATCGCCACGCTGCAACGCGATCGTTGTAACGTCGCGTTTCTTCCGGACGTTCCGTTCCCTGACTCCCTGCACCTTGAAAGCGACCTTGCGACCGCGCTGGCGGCCAGCCGCAACATTCTGATTGTGGTCCCGAGCCATGTATTTGGCGACGTGCTCCGTCAGATTAAGCCGCTGATGCGCCCGGATGCGCGCATTGTCTGGGCGACAAAAGGACTGGAAGCCGAAACCGGACGCCTGCTGCAGGACGTTGCCCGCGAAGCGCTGGGTGATGCGATCCCGCTGGCGGTCATCTCCGGCCCGACCTTTGCCAAAGAGCTGGCCGCTGGCCTGCCGACGGCGATTTCGCTGGCCTCCACCGATCAGGCTTTCTCCGACGATCTTCAACAGCTGCTGCACTGCGGCAAGAGCTTCCGCGTCTACAGCAACCCCGATTTTATCGGCGTGCAGCTGGGCGGTGCGGTGAAGAACGTGATTGCGATTGGTGCCGGGATGTCAGACGGCATTGGTTTTGGTGCCAATGCGCGTACGGCGCTGATCACCCGAGGGCTGACCGAAATGTCCCGCTTGGGCGAAGCGCTGGGTGCCGATCCGGCCACCTTTATGGGGATGGCTGGCCTGGGCGACCTGGTGCTGACCTGTACCGACAACCAGTCTCGTAACCGCCGTTTTGGCATGATGCTCGGACAGGGCAGCGATGTAAAAGGCGCGCAGGAGAAGATTGGTCAGGTGGTTGAAGGCTATCGCAATACCAAAGAAGTCCGCGAGTTGGCACACCGTTTCGGTGTCGAAATGCCAATAACCGAGGAAATTTATCAGGTATTGTATTGCGGAAAAAATGCGCGCGAGGCAGCATTGACCTTATTAGGTCGTGCGCGCAAGGACGAGCGCAGCAGTAACTAGTCGGAACCGTTGTCACCTGAATGACCCAGCCAGCGCAGAACTGGCTGGTCATTAACTATCGTCTGGAGTAAGCAATGCCGTGTGAAGAACTGGATATCGTCTGGAACAATATTAAAGCCGAAGCCCGGGCGCTGGCCGACTGCGAGCCTATGCTGGCCAGTTTCTACCACGCGACGCTACTCAAGCACGAAAATCTTGGCAGCGCGCTGAGCTATATGCTCGCCAACAAGCTGGCTTCCTCGATCATGCCTGCTATCGCCATCCGTGAAGTGGTGGAAGAGGCTTACGCCGCAGACCCGGAAATGATCGCCTCTGCCGCCTGCGATATCCAGGCCGTGCGCACGCGTGACCCGGCGGTCGATAAATATTCTACGCCGCTGCTGTACCTGAAAGGCTTCCACGCCCTGCAGGCTTACCGCATCGGCCACTGGCTGTGGAATGAAGGCCGCCGCGCGCTGGCGATCTTCCTGCAAAACCAGGTTTCCGTGACGTTCCAGGTCGATATTCACCCGGCAGCGAAAATTGGCCGCGGGATCATGCTCGACCACGCCACCGGGATTGTCGTCGGGGAAACGGCGGTCATTGAAGATGACGTCTCGATCCTGCAGTCGGTCACCCTGGGCGGCACCGGTAAAACCAGCGGCGATCGCCATCCGAAAATTCGTGAAGGGGTGATGATTGGCGCGGGTGCCAAGATCCTCGGCAACATCGAAGTCGGGCGCGGCGCGAAGATCGGCGCAGGCTCCGTGGTGCTCCAGCCTGTACCACCGCATACTACTGCCGCTGGCGTACCGGCGCGCATCGTCGGTAAACCAGACAGCGATAAGCCGTCCATGGACATGGATCAGCACTTCAACGGCATTCACCATACCTTCGAGTATGGTGACGGCATCTGAGATTTTGCCCGGTGGCGCTGCGCTTACCGGGCCTACCTTAATATGGCGCCCTGGTAACCCAGCTGGCGCCAGGCTTCATACACCACCACCGACACCGCGTTCGACAGGTTCATGCTGCGGCTGTCCGGCATCATCGGAATACGGATTTTCTGCTCGGCGGGCAGGGCATCCAGAATCGTGGCCGGCAGGCCGCGCGTCTCCGGGCCAAACATCAGATAGTCACCTGCCTGATAGCTTACGGCGCTATGCGCTGGCGTGCCTTTGGTCGTCAGGGCGAACATGCGCTGCGGCTTCTCTGCTTCCAGAAACGCGGCGTAATCGTGATGGCGAACGACGGCGGTAAATTCATGATAATCCAGCCCTGCGCGACGCAGACGTTTGTCGTCCCACGTAAAGCCCATCGGCTCAATGATATGCAGACGAAAACCGGTGTTTGCACACAGGCGGATGATATTGCCGGTATTCGGCGGAATTTCTGGTTCGAATAAAACGATGTTAAGCATGCTGCCCCCTTAATTGCGGGGGCAGAATAGCAGAAAAGAGAGGAACTACGCGACGCCGGGTTCCTGCGAGCGGCTGTACAGCATTTTGTAGACGGTTGCCGCAGCGGCCACCAGGGCGGGTACGCTGAGAATCATTAAAATACTGTCTGCCTGCCACTGCATGGAAAGAAGCTGGGCGCTGGTCATGGTTCCCGCCACGCCGCCAAAGCGGCCGATCCCCTGCATCCAGGCGATGCCCGTCGCGCGGCACTCGGTAGGGTAAAAGGTGGCGGCCAGGGTTTGCATGCCCGATTGCGCACCGTTCATCGCGATCCCCATCAGGAAAATCAACCCACCAAACAGGGCGATATGGTTATGCTCTATGCCAAGCAAAAGAATGAGGCCCATTGTCAGCACAAAACCGCACGCAACCACCCTGTGCGCCTCCCAGCGGTCCATCATCCAGCCCGCGAGCAGAATGCCTGCGGTGCCGCCGAAGGTGAACAGCGAGGTGAGCCAGGCGGATTCCGCCAGGGCATAACCCATCCCCTGCATCAGCGTTGGCATCCAGCTCAGCAGGACGTAGTAAATGACCAGCCCCATAAAATAGGTCACCCACAGCATCAGGGTGCCGGGCAGCCAGGGCATGGAAAACAGCTGCGACACGCTCCCTTTTTTAGACGCGACTTTCTCCTCCGCGAGGAAAAAGCCCGTGACGCTATCCAGCGTGCTGCGGGCGAACCGGCTGGCGATGCGGCGGACCTGCATGACGTCTTTCCCGCGCTGCACCAGAAACTTCACGGACTCCGGTAAAAACAGCGCCAGCAGCAGCGTTAAAATCAGCGGAGCAATCGCCCCGGTCAGCAGCACGCTTCGCCAGCCGTGGTGGGGGATAAGCCAGGATGAGATCGCGCCGCCGCCCGCCGCACCCAGAGGGAAGCCGCAGTACATGGTATTAATCGCCATGGCGCGACAGCGCTGGGGGGCAAACTCGGAGATCAGCGTAATGGCGTTAGGCATTGCGGCACCGAGCCCCAGGCCCGTCAGAAAGCGCCACAGCGTCAGGGTATTCAGACTTTGCGCCCAGGCCGTTCCCAGGCTCGCGAGGCCGAAGAACAGGCAGGAGAAGACCAGCACGCGCTTGCGCCCCACCCGATCCGATACCGGACCGGCGATCAGCGCGCCCAGCGACAGCCCCAGCAGCGCCGCGCTCAGCACCGGCCCCAGATCCTGTTTGTGTATCCCCCATTCTGCAGACAGCGTAGGCGCGATGTAGCCCATCGCTGCAGTATCAAAACCATCGATTGCCAGAACCAGAAAGCCCAGCACGATGAGCAGCCAGTGAAACCGCGAAAAGGGACTGTCATCGATCACCTGCTGAATATCCACCTTACCTGAATACGCCATACGCTCCACTCCGATCTGATGTTGTTTTTGTGTTCTTGTATTTGCTTGTCTATACAATTGCGGGCGGCTGGTGGATGTCAAATTTTCTTATCCAATATGTTATCTGGATGTTATTTTTGGCATAAAAAAGCGCCCGAGGGGGAAATCGGGCGCATGAGAAAGGGGGGTTAACCGGAGAAGGTCAGGCCGCGTTTCCCTGAGCAAGGGGAGCCAGCGCCGCCGGTAATTTGCTTAACTCCTGCACCAGGGAGTCTTTGCTGATTTCACCGATCGTTTTCGCACCGGTCAGCGTCATCGCCACCTTCATCTCTTTTTCGATCAGGTCGAGCAGATTCGCCACGCCTGCCTGGCCCGCCGTCGCCAGCGCATACAGATACGCACGCCCCAGCAGTACGCTGTCGGCGCCCAGCGCAATCATACGCACCACGTCCAGCCCGTTGCGGATGCCGCTGTCGGCCAGGATGGCAATATCGCCTTTCACCGCATCGGCGATGGCCGGCAGGGCGCGTGCGGAAGAGAGCACCCCGTCAAGCTGGCGTCCGCCGTGGTTAGAAACCACAATCCCGTCTGCCCCAAAGCGCACCGCGTCGCGGGCATCTTCCGGATCGAGGATCCCCTTGATCACCATCGGGCCATCCCAGAACTCGCGGATCCACTCCAGGTCTTTCCACGAGATCGACGGATCGAAGTTGTTCGCCAGCCAGCCGATGTAATCCTCCAGCCCGGTCGGTTTACCGAGGTAAGCCGAGATATTACCCAGATCGTGAGGCCGACCGTTCAGGCCGACATCCCACGCCCACTGCGGGTGGGTCACGGCCTGCCAGTAGCGACGGAGCGCAGCGTTCGGGCCGCTCATGCCGGAGTGGGCATCACGATAGCGCGCGCCGGGGGTCGGCATATCGACGGTAAAGACCAGCGTGGAGCAGCCCGCCGCTTTCGCGCGCTCGAGCGCGTTACGCATAAAGCCGCGATCCCGCAGGACGTACAGCTGGAACCACATTGGGCGCTTGATGGTCGGGGCGACCTCTTCAATCGGGCAGACGGACACGGTGGACAGAGTAAACGGAATGCCTTTGGCATCCGCCGCAGCGGCGGCCTGCACTTCGCCACGGCGGGCATACATCCCGCATAAGCCTACAGGCGCGAGCGCCACGGGCATGGAGAGCGTTTCGTTGAACAGCTTTGTCTCAAGGCTCAGGTCAGACATATTCTTCAGCACGCGCTGGCGCAGAGCCACCTCCGACAGATCTTCCACGTTGCGGCGCAGGGTGTATTCGGCATACGCCCCGCCGTCGATATAGTGGAACAGGAACGGGGGCAAAATGCGCTGCGCCGCGGCGCGATAGTCACTGGCTGCTGAAATAATCATGCTTTGTTCTCCCTGGAAATATCACTGTCGCCAGGCAGACGGGTAATACGCGCCTGTCGGGCCTGGTCTTCATCGAATCGTTTAATGGTGGTGTGCACGAAGCCGAGATGCGCCATCATCGCTTTGCGTGCGGCCTCGGCATCACCGGCCAGAATGGCCTTGAGCACCGCCTCGTGCTGTTCGGTCAGTTGGGCAAACACCGGCGGAACCAGATACATGCGCTGGCGGCTCTGTTTAACGGAGGATTGCAGCAGGTCGAAGAACCCGCGCATGGTCTGGAGCAGCACCACATTGTGCGACGCCTCGGCAATCGCCAGGTGAAAACGCACGTCCGCCTGAGAGGCAATATCCGGGTCGCTGCTCTGCGTGGCCTCAAAGCAGGCGATGAGTTTCTCTTTGTCGGCGTCGGTTGCCCGCATGGCCGCGTGCCAGGCGGTACTGGTTTCGATGGCGTGACGCGCTTCAAGGATGTCGAAGCTGTAGTCCGGGTCGTTCTCCATCAGCGTCTTCAGCGGCTGAACGATGTTTTGCTCGGACCAGTCGTCATGCTGCCAGCGCACAAAGGTGCCGCCGCCGCGACGGCTCAGCAGCACCCCTTCGCTGACCAGCGTCGCCAGCGCCTCGCGCAGTGAATTGCGCGACACGCCAAGCTGGGCGGCGAGCTGGCGTTCGGCGGGCAGCTTCATGCCCGCTTCCAGCTGTTGTTCTTCAATCAGCGCCCGCACGCGAGAGGCAATCTCGTCGGACAGGCGTCTGGGCATCACTATCATGGGATCATCCAGGTTAAGACATAGGCCTGCAGGGTAGTGATCACCCCCACCATGCAGGTGAATATCAGGCTGTGTTTCACGGTAAAGCGGAACAGATCCGACTCTTTACCGACCAGTCCCACCGCCGCACAGGCAATGGCGATGGATTGTGGAGAGATCATTTTCCCGGTCACGCCGCCGGTGGTATTCGCGGCCACAAGCAGGACGTCCGACACGCCAATCTGCTGGGCTGCCGTTGCCTGCAGCGCGGCAAACAGGGCGTTAGACGAGGTATCGGAACCGGTCAGGAACACCCCCAGCCAGCCGAGGAACGGCGAGAAGAAGGTGAAGGCGTGGCTGGTATGGGCCAGCGCCAGTGCCAGCGTCGATGACAGGCCGGAGTAGTTCGAGATAAACGCGAACGCCAGCACCATGCCGATGGAGTAAATCGGCAGCATCAGCTCTTTAATGGTCGCCGCAAAGGTCTGCACCGCGGCCGCAGGCTTCATGCGCAGCCACACCACGGAAAGGATAGCGGCAAACAGGATGGCGGTACCGGTAGCGGAGAACCAGTCGAATTTATAGACCGCGGCATACGGCGTGGCGGCGTGCACCACCGGCGGCATACGGGCGACCATCTTGTCGAGGAACGGTACGGAAATATTAATCACCATGTCGTACAGCGCCCCGCCCGGCGCGAACAGGGCTTTAAACGGCGGGATGCTCCACAGGGTGACCGTTGCGGTCAGGAACAGGAACGGCGACCAGGCGCGGATCACCTGTCCCGCGGTATAGCCTGTACGGGCCAGGGTTTGATCAACCTGCGAGGCGCCCATGTCGGCAAAGCGGAAAATACGTACCGGCTGCCAGCGCTTCAGGAACAGCGTCAGACAGACCAGCGACACCAGCGAAGAGATGATGTCCGGCAGCTCCGGGCCGAGGAAGTTGGAGCTGAGGTACTGGGCAATGGCGAACGAACCGCCCGCCACCATCACCGCAGGCCAGGTCTCCTTCACGCCGCGCCAGCCGTCCATAATCGCCATGATCCAGAACAGGACGATAATGGTCAGGAAGGGCAGCTGGCGGCCAACCATCTGGCCGATCTCAAAGCTGTCCAGCCCGGTGACCTGTCCGGCCACCAGAATCGGAATGCCCATCGCGCCAAACGCCACCGGCGCGGTGTTCACAATCAGGCACAGGCCTGCGGCATAGAGCGGGTTAAAGCCCAGACCCACCAGCAGCGCGGCGGTGATCGCCACCGGTGCGCCAAAGCCGGCCGCACCTTCCAGAAACGCCCCGAAGGAGAAGCCGACAATCAGCATCTGCAGGCGCTGGTCCGGCGTGATGGAGAGAATTGACGAGCGGATAATGTCGAACTGCCCGGTTTTCACCGAGATTTTATAGACAAAGACCGCCGCGATGATGATCCACGCAATCGGCCACAGGCCGTAGAAGAAACCGTAGACGACGGATGCCAGCGCGCGATCGACCGGCATTTTATAGAAGAACAGCGCCACCATCAGGGCGATAGCAACGGTATACGTCGCGGCGAGGTAGCCCTTCAGCTTGAGCTTAATCAGCGCAAAGAAGAAGAACAGGATCGGAAGCGATGCGATCAGGCTCGACAGCCAGATATTTCCGGCCGGGTCGTAGTTTTGTTGCCAGAGGCTCATGCAGGTCTCCTGGGGACCAGACAGCCTGCGCTGCGGGTGAGTCTCCGCTCAACTCTGCGTCACAGGTTGTGTAAAAGTGGTCCTGCCAATGTTGTGTTGTAGGGTTAATGACAATGAATGGTTAACCAGATGTTATGAGCTAGCAATGGTTTTGTGAGCGGAAATAATGGAATTGTGAACCGGGGGAGGATTGATTGCGCTATTGGTTGGACCAATTCACGCGAAGGGGAAAAGAGTAGGCCGGGTAAGCGCAGCGCCACCCGGCATGAAATCAGAACGCCGTCTTACAAAAGCCCGTCATCTCTTTCAGGCCCATTTCGCGGCCAAGTTCGGTCATCGGGTGCACGACCACCAGACCACGGACGCTTTTCTTCAGCTTGCCCATATCGGCCTGTTCTTTTTTGGTGATCGCACGGCGGTGCGGCATGTCCATCAGCTTCTGCGCTTCTTTGCTCAGCTTCTGACCTTTCACTTCGCGCAGGCGCTCGATTTCTGTTTCCAGCGTGGCGGCTTCTTTTTCCAGCTCGGCGTACTTCTCGGCGGAATCGACCAGGGACAGGCCAGCCATCTGGTGGCGGATCAGGTCCAGGCGGTCGCTCAGGCGTTTAATTTCGTTCTTTTCGACTTCTTTCATGACAAATAACTCTGAATACGGGGAATTTACAGGGAAGGATACACCAATGTGAGCAGGCTTACTTCTGAAACGCTTTTTTTAAGCTGATTCGGGAAATCAGCTCAGTCAGGGAGAGAACCATCGTGGAACGGACAACCTGTTGATAACGCAGCTTTTGCATCGCGTAGAGCTCAGGGTCGCTGTTATCAAAATGGGGGGCTGGGGGCAGCGCGGTGACGCAGTGCAGCTCGCCGAAGGGCCCCAGGATCTCATCATCGGTAAAGGTGTACTCATTACCGTCATGATTGAGTTCTTCGCGCAGCGCCATTAACAGCTCCGCATCTTCATACTCTTGCCGGTTCAGCACGCCAAGACCATAAATCAGCTTCAGACGCACGGATAAATCGCCCAGCGGTCCGTCTCCGTCCAGTAACGGTTCTACAGCATATTTTACCGCGTAGTCGTCTTTGCGAAACACCTGAAGCACCAGGATATTTACCGCCTCGGTTAACAGCTCGACGGCGGCAATCAGGAAACTTCGTACGGTTTTGCCAGCATTCAGACGCTCAAGCACACGATTTTCAAAGGCCTGGGTTTGTTCCATTATTGCCTGCATATCTGACAATCTATTATCTGGGCGCAGGTTAACCTGCGCCTCACTGTGCATCATTTGGTTGCGTTGTATGCGTTAACCGCCTCCACAACCACGTCGCTGTTGGCGTCCAGACCGGAAATCTGCGCCAGCGCAGCCTGTGCGCCTTTGTTATCAATCAGCTGAGCCAGTTCCTGCGCCTGCGGGTCCTGCTCGCTGCGGTAATGCATCGCAGCGGCAATCCCTTTCACCAGGTTGGCGTGCGGCAGGCCGTATTCCAGCGTGCCCAGCAGCGGCTTAATCAGGCGATCGCCCGCGCTCAGTTTGCGCAGAGGCTGACGGCCCACGCGCTCAACGTCATCTTTCAGATACGGGTTTTCAAAGCGACCGAGGATTTTCTGGATGTATGCTGCGTGTTTATCAGCATCAAAACCGTAGCGTTTGATCAGCACCGCGCCGCTCTCTTCCATTGCCCCTTTTACCACCGCGCGGATCTTCTCATCGAGGATAGCGTCACGAATGGTCTGATGACCGGCCAATTTTCCGAGGTACGCGGTTATAGCATGCCCGGTGTTCAGCGTGAAGAGTTTGCGTTCGACAAATGCCATCAGGTTATCGGTTAATTCCATTCCCGGAATGGTCGGCAGGGCGCCTTTAAACTGGGTTTTATCCACGATCCACTCGCTGAAGGTTTCCACGGTCACTTCCAGCGGGTCGTTGGTGGCAGATTCTGATGGCGGAACGATACGGTCAACGGCGGAATCCACAAACCCGACGTGCGCTTCAACCCAGGCTTTGTCTTCATCTGCTACAGCGTTAAGAACGTGGCCTTTCAGCTGCGTGGTGCCGCGCACCATGTTTTCACAGGCGATGATGTTCAGCGGGGTGTCGATGCCCTGCGCTTTGCGTTTTGCCAGGCCTTTCGCGACCGCAGGAGCAATGCGCTCAAGGACAACCGGGCCTACCGCCGTGGTAACCAGATCGACGCTGGCGATCAGGTCGATAACGTCTTCACCGATGCTGCTGACCGCGTTGACGCCGGATACCGTCTCAACCTGCTCGTTTTCACCGACCACGTGTACCTGATAGCTATGACGCGCATTCAGGGCATCCAGGACAACCTGATTCACATCGGCGAATGTCAGCGTAATGCCCGCGTCTGCCAGCAGTTTACCGATAAAACCACGACCGATATTACCTGCGCCAAAATGTAATGCTTTCATAGTGTTAACCTTCATCAATGTTTTTACCCGAGAGGGCTGGGGTGAGGAACGTTTCCCCTCACCCTAGCCCTCTCCCCATGGGGGAGAGGGAGGAGTACCGTTATTTGTTGAGCAGTGCCAGAACTTCTTCAACGCTTTCAGTCTGTGCCAGACGCTCGATAACAGACTCATCGTCCAGCGCGTTGGTCAGGCTGGTAATCACCTGAATGTGCTCGTTGTTGCGAGCGGCGATACCAATCACCAGTCGGGCGATGTCGTCTTCTTCTTCACCGAAGCGCACGCCCTGCGGATACTGACAGAATACGACGCCGGTTTTCAGGACGCGATCCTTCGCTTCAACCGTACCGTGCGGCACCGCGATGGATTCGCCCAGGTAGGTTGGCGTCAGTTTTTCGCGTTCCAGCATCGCGTCAACGTATTCAGGCTGAACGTAGCCGCCTTTCACCAACTGCTCACCGGCAAAGCGAATCGCTTCTTCTTTGGTTGCCGCTGTACGACCGAGGAAGATGTTTTCCGCACCCAGTTTGAACAGGTGGGCGTTGCTCTCGTCAAAGCTGTCCTGCAGGCTGGAGCGCACTTTCACTTCGTTGTCTTCGTGACGCTGCGCCGCAACTAGACGTTCGGTCAGGCTGGTGTACAGGCCGCTGTCGAGGAAGTTGGTCAGCGAGATGTGCTGTGCCTGCGGTACCTGGCGCATGGCGCGTTCGGTCAGGTCGCGGTGCGTGATGACCAGGTCAACGTCCGGCGGCAGGCTGTTAATGGCGCTGTTGGTCACGGAGATGTTGGTCAGGCCCGCATCCTGCACTTTCTTACGCAGCACGCCTGCACCCATTGCGCTGGAACCCATACCGGCGTCGCAGGCAACGATGATTTTACGCACGTGGCTCAGGTCGTTAGAGACATCGCCCGCGGTCAGTGGGGTTGCGCCTTTGGATTCGGCTTTCATGTCGTGCATACGACGGGTCGCCGCTTCAATATCGTCGTCTTCTTTCACTTTGCTGGTTTTCAGCAGGATAGAAGAGACCACGAAGGAGACCGCCATCGCCGCACAGATCGCCGCGATGTTCGCGAAGTACGCCCCTTTTGGCGTCATTGCCAGTACCGCCAGGATAGAACCCGGAGAAGCAGGAGAAACCAGACCGCCGCCCAGCACGCTCAGAGTGAACACGCCGGTCATACCGCCGAGGATAACGGCCAGGATCAGACGCGGGTTCATCAGCACGTACGGGAAGTAAATTTCGTGAATACCGCCCAGGAAGTGAATGATTGCCGCACCGCCAGCAGACTGCTTAGCGCTGCCGCGACCAAAGAACATGTACGCCAGCAGAACGCCCATACCCGGACCCGGGTTCGCTTCAATCAGGAAGAAGATGGACTTGCCGAGATCGTGAGACTGCTGAATACCCAGCGGCGAGAAGATACCGTGGTTGATGGCGTTGTTCAGGAACAGGATTTTCGCCGGTTCTACGAAGATAGACGCCAGCGGCAGCATGTCGTGCGCCACCATGAAGTTAACGCCTGCCGCCAGAATTTTGGACAGCACTTCAACCGCAGGGCCAATGCCCATGAACGCCAGAATCGCGAGGATCATCCCGATGATGCCCGCAGAGAAGTTGTTCACCAGCATTTCGAAGCCGGATTTGATCTTACCATCAACCCAGACGTCGAATTTCTTAATCGCCCAGCCGCCCAGAGGACCGGCAATCATTGCACCGAGGAACATCGGCATATCCGCGCCGACGATAACACCCATGGTCGTGATGGCACCCACTACGCCACCACGGTCACCGCCCACCAGACGACCACCGGTGAAACCGATGAGCAGCGGCAGCAGATAGGTAATCATTGGGCCAACAAGTTTCGCCAGCGTTTCGTTAGGCAACCACCCTGTCGGAATGAACAATGCAGTGATGATACCCCACGCGATAAACGCGCCGATATTTGGCATCACCATGTTGCTGAGGAAACGACCAAAGCTTTGAACTTTGATCTTGAAATCGGATGACATAAAACACCCCTTCTTCTGTTTGCGCTTAGGCTTGCGGCCCGAGGTTTATTGTTAATGAGGCGGCAGAGGTAGCCGGACCCTGTTCTGATGCTGTGAAATCTGGCACTGAATCGTTCAACTGTCCAGACAGTGGAAATTTGTGTGATGTGCATCACGTAAATGTAGGGGGTGTGGATATCAATGAGGTGATCTGAATCACAAAACGGATGGACAAAAAAAATACGATGGCGAGAAATAAAGCAAAAACCACCCTTTTCTGTGATGGTGTTCACGTTTTGGTTTTGTGTGTTTGTTTCCGGATTGTGACTGATTTCACAAAATATTTTTATGCAGATTTCTCCTGCTGCGATCGGCGGCAAACTCTGCCTGGTAATTCGGCGTCAGGATGACCTAGCACGACACGTTAAGCTAAAAAACCACTTTTGATGTGTGGTATGGCGAAAAGTTAAAAGGTGGATTACGCTTATATTGTAAGGTTAAGTCTATTATTATTCAGGATATATTTTGACACGCTTATAAACTTGCATGGAGATATTATAAAAACCCATACTCCCCGGCTCGTAAATAGTAAGCACAACCCCGTGCTTATAAAAATTAATTAGGTTGCATACCGTTATATTAATTTAATGAGTTGACGTTGTTTAAGTGAGGAGAATATGTTTCTCAACTATTTTGCGCTGGGCGTATTGATTTTTGTATTTCTGGTTCTCTTTTACGGAATCATCGCCATTCATGATATCCCTTATAATATGGCCAAAAAGCGTAACCATCCCCATGCCGATGCGATTCACACGGCAGGCTGGATTAGCCTGTTTACGCTCCATGCCATCTGGCCGTTCCTGTGGATTTGGGCCACGCTGTACCGTGAAGATCGCGGCTGGGGTATGCAGAACCACATCACAAAGCCTGATGAGGTGCCGGGCATGGATGCGCTCGCCAAACGCGTGGCGGAACTCGAACAAAAGCTGGCCGCGGTAAAGCCTGCTGCTGATAAGAACACGCTGGAGCGCTAATCATGGATCTGTTAATTATTTTGACCTATGTGGCATTTGCCTGGGTGATTTTTAAAATATTCCGTATTCCGGTAAACCAGTGGACGCTTGCCACCGCGACATTAGGCGGGGTGTTTATTGTTGCCGGTCTTATTCTGTTAATGAATTATAACCACCCGTATACTTTTACTGCGCAAAAAGCGGTTATTTCTATTCCGATTACGCCGCAGGTTACCGGGGTGGTCAGTGAAGTGACCGATAAAAATAACCAGCTCATTAAAAAAGGCGAAGTGTTATTTAAACTTGATCCAGGCCGCTACCAGGCGCGCGTCGACAGACTCCAGGCAGACCTGGTGACCGCGACGCACAATATCGACAATCTGAAAGCGCAGCTGGTGGAGGCCGTCGCCAATACGACGCGCGTCTCCGCAGAGCGTGACCGCCTGTATAAAGATTATCAGCGCTACCTGAAAGGCAGCCAGGCGAAGGTGAATCCGTTCTCTGAAAGCGATATCGACAACGCGCGGCAGAACTATCTCGCGCAGGATGCGCTGGTAAAAGGCTCCGTTGCTGAACAGACGCAGATTCAAAGCCAGTTGGACAGCATGGTGAATGGCGAGCAGTCGCAGATTGCCTCCTTACGCGCTCAGCTTGCCGAAGCCAAATACAACCTGGATCAGACCGTGGTACGTGCGCCAAGCGATGGCTACATCACCCAGGTGCTGATCCGTCCGGGAACGTATGCCGCCGCGCTGCCTCTGCGCCCGGTGATGGTCTTTATTCCTGAACAGAAGCGTCTGATCGTGGCCCAGTTCCGTCAGAACTCGCTGCTGCGTCTGAAGCCGGGTGATGAAGCGGAAGTGGTGTTTAACGCGCTGCCGGGCCAGGTGTTCTCCGGGAAGCTCACCGCGATCCTGCCGGTGGTGCCGGGGGGAACCTATCAGGCGCAGGGTGCGCTGCAGTCGCTGACGGTCGTGCCCGGAACGGATGGCGTGTTGGGCACTATCGAACTGGATCCGAATGCGGAAGTCGAAGCGCTGCCAGACGGTATCTATGCCCAGGTGGCGGTCTACTCGGACCATTTCGCCCACGTCTCGGTGATGCGTAAAGTGCTGCTCCGTATGACCAGCTGGATGCACTACCTCTACCTCGATCACTAATCCTTCCAGGGCAGGAATGCGACACGCATACCTGCCCTTTTTTCATCGCTTGATCCATACTGACCTTTTTCCGGCATCAAGGATCAGGCAATGAAACTCATCGGTAGCTACACCAGTCCCTTCGTGCGAAAGATCTCGATTCTCCTGCTGGAGAAAGGGATTGAGTTTGAATTCATCAATGAACAGCCCTACAACGCTGAAAACGGCGTCGCGCAGTACAACCCGCTGGGGAAAGTTCCGGCGCTGGTGACGGACGAGGGCGAATACTGGTTCGATTCCCCGATTATTGCGGAGTATATCGAGCAGCTGGGCGTTGCCCCGGCAATGCTGCCGGCTGACCCAAAAGCGGCATTGGCAGTGAAGCAAATCGAAGCCCTGGCCGATGGCATTATGGATGCGGCGTTAACCTCCGTGCGTGAACAGGCAAGGCCCGCCGCCCAGCAGTCGGAAACGGAGCTGTTACGCCAGCGGGAAAAAATCAGCCGCAGCCTGGACAGGTGCGAACAGCTAATCCAGGAGGGAAAGATTCAAGCCGACAGCCTGAACCTGGCAACCATCGCCATCGCCTGCGCCATCGGCTATCTCAACTTCCGCCGCGTTTCACCTGGCTGGTGCGTCGACCGTCCGCTGCTGGTGAAACTGGCAGACACGCTTTTTAGCCGCGAGAGCTTTGCCCGGACCGAACCGCCAAAGGCTTGACGCGGGTTATAACACTTCGGCGTCGGAGGCGGTACAATCCCTCCACATGTTAACTCCCTCTCCCGTCGGGAGGGGGGAAGATATTTACTCGCCAGGCGCTTTCATGACTACTCATCATTCGCTGTACAGCCAGATCCCCGCTACCGACCGTCTCCTTCGCGAGCCCCGCATGCATGCTGTTGTTGAGCGCTTCGGCCATACCGCGACGGTGGAGATGTTACGCCTGCTTCAGGACGAAGCCCGATGCGCTATTCAGGCAGAAAACGCCTTGCCCGACTGGTGCACGGCGTGGGAGCAGGAAGTTGAATACCGGCTGGACGAGAAAGCGCAAAGCGCATTACGCCCGGTGATTAACCTGACCGGTACCGTGCTGCATACCAACCTGGGCCGCGCGCAGCAGGCGGAAGAGGCTATTGCGGCGGTCGCACAGGCCATGCGAGCCCCCGTGACGCTGGAGTACGATCTGGACGGCGCCGGACGCGGGCATCGTGACCGGGCGCTGGCGGACCTGCTGTGCCAGCTGACCGGCGCGGAAGATGCCTGCATTGTGAATAACAACGCCGCAGCGGTACTGTTGATGCTGGCGGCCACCGCCAGCGGCAAAGAGGTGGTGGTGTCCCGCGGCGAGCTGGTGGAGATTGGCGGGGCGTTTCGCATTCCGGACGTGATGCGCCAGGCGGGCTGCATGCTACATGAAGTGGGCACCACCAACCGCACCCATGCGAAAGATTATCGCGCGGCGGTGAATGAAAATACCGGCCTGATGATGAAGGTTCACACCAGCAATTACCACATTGAAGGCTTCACCAAAACGGTTGAAGAGGCGGAGCTGGCCGCGATGGGGCGCGAACTGAATATACCGGTGATTGCCGATCTCGGCAGCGGCTCGCTGGTGGATCTGAGCCTGTACGGGCTGCCGAAAGAGCCGATGCCGCAAGAGATGATTGCCGCGGGCGTTAGCCTGGTCAGCTTTTCCGGCGACAAGCTGCTGGGCGGGCCGCAGGCCGGGATTATCGTCGGCAAGCGCGAGCTGATTGCGAAGCTGCAGCAGCATCCGCTCAAGCGCGCCCTTCGAGCCGATAAAATGACGCTTGCCGCGCTGGACGCGACGCTGCGGCTCTATCTCCACCCGGAGAAACTGGCCGATCGCCTGCCCACGCTGCGTTTGTTAAGCCGCGATGCCGCCTCGATTCGCGCCCAGGCCGAATTACTGCTGCCGCGCATTGCCCCACACTACCCCGATTTTGACGTTCGCATTGAACCCTGCCAGTCGCAGATTGGCAGCGGTTCGCTGCCGGTGGACAGGCTGCCGAGTGAAGCGCTCACGTTCACCCCGCGCGACGGGCGCGGCAGCCACCTTGAAGCCCTGTCTTCGCGCTGGCGTGGCCTGCCTGCGCCGGTTATCGGGCGGATTTACGATGGCCGAATGTGGCTGGATCTGCGCTGCCTTGAAGATGAAGAGCGATTTCTGGAGATGTTGTTGAAATGATTATTGCCACCGCCGGTCATGTCGACCACGGAAAAACCACGTTACTGCAGGCGATTACCGGTATAAACGCCGACCGCCTGCCGGAAGAGAAAAAGCGCGGCATGACCATCGATCTGGGCTATGCCTACTGGCCCCAGCCTGATGGCCGCGTACTGGGTTTTATAGATGTTCCGGGGCATGAAAAGTTTCTGTCTAATATGCTGGCGGGCGTGGGGGGCATCGATCATGCCCTGCTGGTGGTGGCCTGCGATGATGGCGTTATGGCACAAACCCGTGAGCACCTGGCGATCCTGCAGCTGACTGGCAACCCGCAGCTGACCGTGGCGCTGACCAAAGCCGATCGCGTGGATGACGCACGCGTCAGCGAGGTGCGCGAAACGGTACAGGCGACCCTGCGGGAATATGGTTTTGATGATGCTCCGCTTTTTGTCACCGTGGCGACAGAAGGGCGCGGTATCGATGAACTTCGCCACCACTTACGGCAACTTTCGTCGCGTGACCACGCCAGCCATCACCGCTTCCGTCTGGCCATTGACCGGGCGTTTACCGTCAAAGGCGCGGGCCTGGTGGTTACCGGTACGGCGCTGAGCGGTGAAGTAAAAGTGGGGGATAGCCTGTGGCTGACGGGCGTTAACAAGCCGATGCGCGTGCGCGGCTTACATGCACAAAACCAGCCCGCAGAGTGCGCTCATGCCGGGCAGCGGATTGCGCTGAACATTGCCGGGGATGCGGAAAAAGAGCAGCTTAACCGCGGCGACTGGCTGCTGGCCGATGCCCCACCAGAACCGTCTGAACGCGTCATTGTCTCTCTGCGGACAAACGTGCCTCTGACCCAATGGCAGCCGCTGCATATTCACCACGCGGCCAGCCATATCACCGGGCGCGTGTCGCTGCTGGAAAACGACCTTGCTGAACTGGTATTCGATTCACCGCTCTGGCTTGCAGACAACGATCGTCTGGTACTGCGTGATATTTCCGCGCGGGAAACGCTGGCCGGGGCTCGGGTCGTCGCGCTGAATCCACCGCGACGCGGCAAGCGTAAACCTGAATATCTGCAGTGGCTGGCAGCGCTGGCGCAGGCTAGCGATGATAGCGCCGCGCTGCGGGTGCATCTCGATCGCGGTGCGGTGAGCCTGAGTGATTTTGCATGGGCACGCCAGCTGAGCGAGGAAGGCTTACGCCAGCTGACCCATCAGCCGGGCTTTATTCAGGCTGGAAATAGCCTGCTTAATGCTCCGGTTGCTGCACGCTGGCAGCGTAAGATACTGAACACGCTGGCGACGTACCATGAGCAGCATCAGGATGAGCCAGGCCCGGGCCGCGAGCGCCTGCGACGCATGGCGCTGCCGATGGAAGACGATGCGCTGGTGCTGCTGCTGATTGAAAACATGCGCGAAAGCGGGGCGATCAAAAGCCACCACGGCTGGCTGCATCTGCCGGATCACAAGGCCGGGTTCACCGCAGAGCAAGAAGCAGTATGGCAAAAAGTGGCCTCGCTGTTTGGCGATGAGCCGTGGTGGGTTCGCGATCTGGCCCGCGAAACGAGCACCGACGAGCAGGTAATGCGTCAGGTATTGCGCCATGCGGCGCAGCAGGGGCTAATAGTCGCGATCGTGAAAGATCGTTATTACCGTAACGATCGCATTGTGGCGTTTGCCAACCTGATCCGCGAGCTGGATCAGGAAAGAGGCTCAACCTGCGCAGCCGATTTCCGCGACCGGCTGAACGTGGGCCGCAAGCTGGCGATTCAAATTCTGGAATATTTTAATCGGATTGGATTTACCCGCCGTCGCGGTAACGATCATTTATTGCGCGATTCATTATTATTTCCTGAAACGAAAACCGGGATTGATACAGAATAAGAATCGATTGGAATAGATTTATATATTAATTAACACTTTCGCAGATTTAATTTTTTAAACCTGCGAGAGTGTACGCAAAAACAGGTTTTTGATCATATTTTTAAAATAATATTTTCCGTATGCTGCCGATAGTTTATATCTCTTTGAGGATTTATTATGGCTGCATCCGTATTTTATATTCCTTCCGTGAATATTATTGGTTCTGATTCATTATCCTCCGCGATGGATACCATGCGCGACTACGGATGGCGCCGCGCGCTGATTGTCACCGACGCGATGCTGAGCAAACTGGGTATGGTTACTGATATCCAAAACGCGCTTAAGGAGCGCGATATTTCCAGTGTGGTCTACGATGGCACACATCCGAATCCAACAACGGCAAACGTTGCTGCTGGTCTGGAAATATTAAAGAGCAACCACTGTGACTGCGTTATATCACTGGGCGGCGGGTCGCCACATGACTGTGCAAAAGGTATTGCACTGGTGGCCGCTAATGGCGGCGATATCCGTGACTATGAGGGTGTTGATCGCTCGGCAAAACCGCAATTGCCAATGATTGCCATTAATACCACCGCCGGTACAGCCTCTGAAATGACACGCTTCTGTATTATTACCGATGAGGCGCGCCATATTAAAATGGCTATTGTAGATAAACATGTCACACCGGTTCTGTCCGTCAACGATTCTTCTCTAATGGCAGGGATGCCTGCATCGCTAACGGCGGCAACCGGCATGGATGCCCTGACCCACGCGATTGAAGCCTATGTTTCCGTGGCAGCCACGCCTATTACGGATGCCTGTGCCCTTAAAGCAGTGACGATGATCAGCGAAAATCTGGTGCATGCTGTTGAAGAAGGCAGTAATGCGCGGGCTCGCGAGGCGATGGCCTATGCACAATTCCTCGCTGGCATGGCGTTTAACAACGCTTCCTTAGGCTACGTACACGCGATGGCGCATCAGCTGGGTGGTTTTTACGACCTTCCACACGGCGTATGTAATGCGGTACTGCTGCCGCACGTTCAGGTGTTTAACAGTAAAGTGGCGGCAGCCCGTTTGCGCGACTGTGCGGAAGCCATGGGCGTAGATGTTAGCAAGATGACTGATGAGCAGGGTGCACAGGCGTGCATCGTGGAAATTCGCGCCCTGGCTCGTAAAGTGAATATCCCGTCCGGCCTCCGTGAACTGAACGTCAAAGAGAAAGATATTCCGGTTCTTGCGACCAATGCTTTGAAGGATGCTTGCGGGTTCACCAATCCCGTTCAGGCTACCCATGATGAGATAGTGGCGATTTATCGCGCCGCGATGTGACCCCCGTCGTAAACGCCGTTACCGGTTGGCGAGAAAATCGCCAGCCGGAACTACCCTTGTTGTACACCAACAGCAAGGAGACGGTCATGACAAACAATCCTCCCTCATCGCGTATCCAGCCCGGCGAGTATGGTTTTCCCCTCAAGCTGAAGCCTCGTTATGACAACTTCATTGGCGGCGACTGGGTTGCTCCCGTCGACGGCGAATACTATTCCAACCTGACCCCCGTTACCGGCCAGCCGCTGTGCGAGATAGCCAGCTCCGGCAAGCGCGATATCGATCTGGCGCTGGATGCGGCGCACAAAGCGAAAGATAAATGGGGCCATACCTCCGTTCAGGACCGCGCGGCCATTTTGTTCAAAATCGCCGACCGGATGGAGCAGAATCTGGAGCTGCTGGCGACGGCGGAAACCTGGGATAACGGCAAGCCGATCCGGGAAACGATGGCGGCAGACGTGCCGCTGGCCATCGACCATTTCCGCTATTTTGCCTCCTGTATTCGCGCCCAGGAGGGCGGAATAAGCGAGGTAGACAGCGACACCGTGGCGTATCACTTCCACGAACCGCTGGGCGTCGTCGGGCAAATCATTCCGTGGAACTTCCCGCTGCTGATGGCGAGCTGGAAAATGGCGCCCGCGCTGGCGGCCGGGAACTGCATTGTGCTGAAACCGGCGCGTCTGACCCCGCTCTCGGTGCTGCTGCTGATGGAAATCGTTGGCGATCTTCTGCCGCCGGGCGTGATTAACGTGGTCAACGGTGCGGGCGGTGAGATAGGAGAATATCTTGCTACCTCGAAACGGATCGCCAAAGTGGCGTTTACCGGGTCGACGGAAGTGGGCCAGCAGATCATGCAGTACGCCACGCAGAACATTATTCCGGTGACCCTGGAGCTGGGCGGGAAATCCCCGAACATCTTCTTCGCGGACGTGATGGAGGAAGAGGATGCCTTCTTCGATAAAGCCCTGGAAGGGTTTGCGCTGTTTGCGTTTAACCAGGGGGAAGTTTGCACCTGCCCAAGCCGCGCGCTGGTGCAGGAGTCCATCTATGAGCGCTTTATGGAGCGGGCCATTCGCCGCGTTGAGTCTATCCGCAGCGGTAACCCGCTCGATAACGTCACGCAGATGGGCGCGCAGGTCTCGCACGGACAGCTGGAAACCATCCTCAACTACATTGATATCGGCAAGAAAGAAGGGGCGGATATTCTGACCGGCGGTCGTCGTAAAGTGCTGGGAGGGGATCTGCAGGAAGGGTATTACCTTGAGCCGACGATCCTGTTCGGTCAGAACAACATGCGCGTCTTCCAGGAGGAAATTTTCGGACCGGTGCTGGCCGTGACCACCTTCAAAACCATGGAGGAGGCGCTGGAGATTGCCAACGACACGCCGTATGGCCTGGGAGCAGGCGTCTGGAGCCGCAACGGTAATCTGGCCTATAAAATGGGCAGAGGCATTCAGGCCGGGCGTGTCTGGACCAACTGCTACCACGCCTATCCGGCGCACGCGGCCTTTGGCGGTTATAAGCAGTCGGGCATCGGGCGTGAAACCCATAAGATGATGCTGGAGCATTACCAGCAGACCAAATGTCTGCTGGTCAGCTACTCCGATAAACCGCTGGGGCTGTTCTAATCACCCATCTCAGGCCGTCCATGGACGGCCTGAGCAATTTGCTGGCGCAGGCAGTTCAGAACGCCATCCAGAATATATTGCACCCGCCAGGGCTGGTATTCGCGTTTGCGGAAGATAGCCGTCAGATCGAGCCACCACTCTTCCTGATGCGGGAAACAGGGGACCAGCATCCCGTTTGTTAATTCTTTCTTTAGACTCTCTTTGGGTGCAAAAACAATCCCAAGATTATTTCTTGCCAGCTCCAGGGCCGTCTGCGTATTGTCGCAAATATAATTACCGGTCACACGGTAGTCATGCACATCATCACTGCCGTGCACGCGGAAACGCCAGATGTTTGCATCATCGACCAGCATGGAGTCAATGAGAATGCAGGAGTGGTTAATTAAATCTTCAGGTCCCGTTAAGGGATGTTTATTTAAATACTCAACGGTTGCGAACGCCGTTACGGAATATTTTGTCAACACGCTGGCGACCAGGCTTTCGTCTTTCGGTTGCGCATAGGTAATTAAAATGTCGCAGTCATCGGGAAAGGAAACGCCTTCTGAAAACTCATTCCGGTCCAGGTTGTAGGTTTTCAGGGAGATGCGAATGTCACCGATATCTTCTATCTGATGGATCACGTGGCGCGCGAGATAAGTCACGATACCTGTAGGGGCATAGATTGTGACCCTTCCGCGCTTTTCATGCTTATAATCAGCAATGAAATTAACGAGTTGACTGTTCTTATCCAGCGTGGCATTAACGTAAGGGAGTAACGCTTCACCAAACTGGGTAAGGGCCAGTTGCCGCGTGGTGCGTTCAAAAACCTTTAGTCCAACCCGCGTTTCAAAATCAGACAGATATTTACTGACGTTGGCCTGCGCCATGCCCAGCAGGGCGGCGGCATCACCAATGCTGTGGGTGGCTGCGATGACGGATATAATTTTTAATTCGCGAGGCTTTAGCTGTAATTTATTCATCATGCGCACCCATCTATATGATTTTATATATAATATTATATAAACCGCAGCGTTGCATTGGCAAATTTGTAACCATTATTATGCGCCTCGCTTGTTTGGCATTTTAATGGATTACATGTAATGACTATTAAATACAATTTACTCATCGCTGCCGCGTTATTTGCAACATCCTCAGCAATGGCCGGAGACTTTTCACTTGGAGCGGGGGCTGTATTTAATGAGTCTCCTTACAAAGGCTATAACGAAAATACGACCGCAGTACCGTTAATTAGCTACGAAGGCGATCGCTTTTACGTTCGCCAGACCACCGGCGGGTGGATCCTGTGGAAAGACGCAAAAAATGAATTCAGCCTGACCGCGTCGTGGATGCCGCTGCATTTCGATCCTGATGACAACGATGACCATCAGATGAAGCAGCTTGATGAGCGTAAAGCGTCAGCCTTCCTCGGCGGCGCGTACTACCGCCATGAAAGCTGGGGTTCGCTGAAAGTGGCGGTCTCGGGTGATGCCACGGATGAAAGCGGTGGCGTGGTGGGCGAGGTATCGTACTTCCGTCCGATCAGAATGGAGCGCCTGACCCTGACGCCTTCTGTTGGTGTGTTCTACAGCGACGAAAGCTATAACGACTACTACTACGGCGTATCCGGCAGCGAGTCTCGCCGTTCAGGACTGGAGCAATACACCGCCGGTGACAGCTGGTCGCCATACGTCGGCCTGGCGGCTAAATATCAGTTAACCCAGAAGCTGTACCTCAACGCCAGCGCGGTCTACACCGTGTTGCCTGACGACGTGAAGAACAGCCCGATGATCGACCGCGACGACAGCTTCGCGCTGATGACCGGCCTGACCTGGCGTTTCTGATGCGGTAAAGCCGGGTGGCGGCTTCGCCTTACCCGGCCTACGATCTGTAAAGAGCATCACTGGCCGTAATAGGCATTCGCCCCGTGCTTGCGCAGATAATGCTTGTCGAGCAGCTCCTGCTGCATAACCGGTAACTGCGGTGCGAGCTGGCGTGAGAACAGGCCCATGTACGCGCACTCTTCCAGCACGACGGCATTGTGGACCGCATCGGCAGCGTCTTTACCCCAGGCGAACGGGCCGTGGGAGTGGACCAGCACTGCCGGGATCTGCATCGGGCTGAGATCGCGCTCCTCGAAGGTTTTGATGATCACTTCACCCGTCTGGTATTCATATTCTCCGGCAATCTCTGCCGTGGTCATCAGGCGCGTGCAGGGAATGGTTCCGTAGAAATAGTCCGCGTGCGTTGTGCCCCAGGCGGGTAAATCCTGCCCCGCCTGCGACCAGATGGTGGCGTGGCGAGAATGGGTATGCACGATGCCGCCAATCTCCGGGTAGCGACGGTACAGCGCAAGATGGGTGGGCGTGTCTGATGAGGGTTTTTTATTACCCTCGACAACCTGGCCCGTGGCGATATTCACCACCACCATATCTTCCACTGTCATCACGTCGTACTCCACGCCGGAGGGCTTGATCACCATCATGCCGCTTTTGCGGTCAACCGCGCTGACGTTGCCCCAGGTAAAGGTCACCAGCTGGTGGGCGGGCAGCGCCAGGTTTGCTGCCAGCACCTCGGCTTTGAGTTGTTCTAACATGTCATGCCTCCTTCCTGCATACGGGCTTCAATCCAGCGGCGCGCCTGGATGATTTCCAGCACCGGCTCTTTTGCTTTTTCAGTCCACATTTCAATCAGAAACGCGCCGCGATAGTTCAGCTTATTCAGCGTGTTAAATACGCCGACAAAATCGACGCAGCCTTCGCCAAACGGCACGTCGCGGAACTGCCCGGGACTTTGCGCGGTGACGGGTTGAGTATCTTTCAGGTGAATAGCCGCAATGCGGTCAATGCCCAGCGTCAGCTCGGCGGTGACGTCGTTGCCCCACGCGCTCAGGTTGCCAACGTCTGGGTAAACGCTGAACCACGGCGAGGCGAGCATATCGTCCCACTTTTTCCATTTGCTGATGGAGTTCATAAACGCGGTATCCATGATCTCTACCGCCAGCATCACCTGCGCGGCGGCGGCCCGCTCTACCGCCCACGCCAGCCCGTCGGCAAAACGCTGCTGCGTCCCTTCATCGTGCTCTTCGTAATAGACGTCATACCCGGCAAGCTGGATGGTGCGAATGCCCAAGTCACGCGCCAGCCTGATGGCTTTGGTCATGATCTCGCGGGCGCGTTCGCGCACGGTTTCATCGCGGCTGCCAAACGGGAAGCGACGGTGGGCAGACAAGCACATGGAGGGGATTGCCACACCGGTTTCCAGCATCGCTTCAACCAGCGAAGCGCGCTGCGTGGTGCTCCAGTCGAGGCGTGATAATCGCTCGTCGGTTTCATCAACCGACATCTCTACAAAATCGAACCCGCAGCTTTTCGCCAGTACCAGGCGTTCCGGCCAGGAGAGATCTTTCGGCAGCGCTTTTTCGTAAATCCCTAACGGATGCTGACGCATGGTTACGCTCCCCAGATGTCGCGAATTTGCGAATGGAATGCCTGCGCCACCTGCGGCGGATTAGCGGCACCTGCCAGCGCGCGCCCGGCAATAAAGGCTTTAACGTTGATCTGCTTAAACAGCGTCAGATCGGCGGGGGTGATGCCGCCGGTAATTGAAAGCTGTAAACCGATGTCGGAGAGCGCTTTCATTTTCGCGAGATCCGCTTCGCCCCACTGCTGGCCGCTCGCCTGTGCGTCGCGCCCGCGATGGTAGATTGCC
The DNA here is from genome assembly GCF_036487345.1 of Enterobacter cloacae complex sp. CARB60. Taxonomy (NCBI): domain Bacteria; kingdom Pseudomonadati; phylum Pseudomonadota; class Gammaproteobacteria; order Enterobacterales; family Enterobacteriaceae; genus Enterobacter; species Enterobacter cloacae complex sp. CARB60. Next base: position 4,524,675 of record NZ_JAZKLC010000002.1, on the reverse strand, counting down.
TGCTTCACGCCGACGCGATGCCACGCGCGCGCGTCGTCCAGCGTCCAGTTACCAAAGAGTTCTATCTGGATTTCTCCCCCGCAGCGCAGTGCCACCTCGTGGCCTCGTTCAACGGTGGCCAGCGGTGCAGCGCAGATGATGGTCATCCAGTTCGCGCCCGCGCCAAACGCCTGTTCTGCCAGCGTTTCTCCGGCGTCGGCCACTTTCCAGTCCGCAACGATAATTTTATCCGGGCACTGCTCGCGCAGGGCGCGCACGGCGTTCAGCCCTTCGGTCAGGCACAAAATGGTGCCCGCTTCGACGATATCGACGTGATCTGCAAGCGTCGCGACGTCGCGCTGCGCGGCCTGCAGTGAAGTGTGGTCGAGCGCCAGCTGCAGTAATGGTCGGCTCATAGGTCGTACTCCTTAACACGGGCGTGATAGCCCTGTAGTGCTGAAATCAGTAGCTGGTAACGGTGATATTTGCGCTGGTAGGCCGCATGGGCGCGCATGTCCGGTTCAATCACCCGGATGTCATGTTTGAGCGCGCGCTGCGCTGAGTGGAAGTCGGTGAACACACCGGTGCCCACCATCGCCGCCAGCGCCGCGCCGGAACAGCCGGTCTCTTCCACCTGCGGCAGTTCAATGGCCAGCCCGCTGACGTCGGCGAGCATTTGCATCCACTCGTCCGAATGGGTTGGACCACCCGTCACGCGCAGTGCCTGCACCTGGGTAAAGCGTTCGAGCATGCGGTTGAGGTGGGTCATGTGGCTGAACACCACGCCTTCGTAAACCGCCTGCAGCAGGTGCGCGCGGGTGTGTAGCGCCTGCATGCCGTAGAAACCGCTGGTCATCTCCAGCCCGGCGTTGCTGCCATAGAGGAACGGCAGGAAGAACAGATCGCTTTCCGCTTTCGGCAGGCTGGAAACAGCCTGGTTGATCTCATCGAATGACATATCGCCCCACTGTGCGGTGAGCCACTCAAGATTGCCGGACGAGGTGGGGCTGGCTTCGTGAACGATGTACTGCTGCGGGTGCACGTAACGGCCATAGACGTACGGGAAAGGTTCGTTGTCGCGAAGCGCACTGGCGATCCCGCTGGTGACGGCCCAGGTGCCCATCACGGCATTTAGCGTGTGTTGGTCTTGCAGCCCGGCGCAGACTGCGGTGGAAACCACATCAAACAGTCCACCCACGACGGGCGTACCCGCCGCGAGACCGGTAAGGGCGGCTGCCTGAGCGGTGATTTCCCCGCAAATTTCTGCTGAACCGACAATCGGCGGCAGGGCGCCGTCAATTTCGCTGATACCGAGCCAGCGCGTAAGCTGTGGGTCGTATTTCCCGGTATTCATGTTGTAGAGATTGGACTCGGAGATATTGCTCTCCTCGCAGCCCTTCACGCCGGTCAGACACCAGCGCAGATAGTCGTGCGCCATCATCACGCTGCCAATCTGCTGGTACCGCTGCGGCTCGTTCTCTTTCACCCAGCGCAGGAGCGAGGCCGGGTGCCCGGTCCACAGCGTCTGGCGCGTATGCGGATAAAGCTTTGCGGGAATGCCGTCCTGCTGCCAGCGCTGCACAATGTCCAGCGCCCGGCGGTCAGAGGAGAGTATGGCGTTGCCCAGCGGTTGGTCCTGTTTATCGAGCAGAAACAGTCCCTTGCCCTGTGCAGAAATGCCGACCCCTTTAATCTGGTTGCCGTTTACGCCTGAATTCTTAAGCAACGCGGCGATGGTTGCGTGGCAGTGCTGCCAGAGCTGGGGCATATCCCGCTCCGCATAGCCTGCGCGCGGGCTGAGCGTGGCAACCGAGCGACGTTCGATACAGACTTCCTTACCCTGGCTGTTGTATAAACCGGCTTTCAGATAAGTACCGCCACAATCGATACCCAGCCAGAAGGGCTCTTTTTCACTCATCTTCATCTCACTTATTCGCCGGGTGGCGCTTCGCTTACCCGGCCTACGGTTCGGTTTTCTCCCTCTCCCGTGGGAGAGGGGTGGGGTGAGGGCATCAGGCCGCACGCTTGTGTGGCGTCACCGTGGGATTAGGCTCTGCGCCAGCATCGCATTTCGCCGGTAACAGCAGGGCCAGCAGCGACGCCAGCGCCAGAGACACCGCCAGGCAGTAAACGCCCGCATCTTTGCTGTACAGGGTGATCAGCACGCCAACCGCATACGGGCCACAGAAGCCGCCGAGGTTGCCCAGGGCGTTGATCACGCCGCGCGCGCCGCCCGCCATCTCGGCGCTGAACAGTCGCGCCGGAATGGTCCAGAACACGCCCGCGGCGGATTGCAGGAAGAACCCGCAGCCTACCAGGGCGGAATACGCCAGCCAGGTGTTTGCTTTCAGCGCCACGGAGAGGAACATGCAGAGCGCAAAGCCAATCAACGGCAGGGAGACAAACAGCTTGCGCTTGCCGGTGCGGTCAGAAAGCGTAGAGAACAGGAACATGCCCGCAATGGCCCCGATGTAGGGCAGGATGGCGAGCATACCCACCTGACCAATGCTGGTGTGCGTCAGCTCTTTCAGGATGGTCGGCAGCCAGAGCGTGTAACCGTAAATCCCGGTCTGGTAGAAGAAGTTCAGGGCGATCAGCTGCCACATGGTTTTGTCGGACAGCACCGCGCTGAGCGAGGCATTTTTTACCTCTTTGCCAGCGATGGCCTGCTGCTCCGCCGCCAGCGTTTGCACCAGATAGTTTTTCTCCGCCTCTGAGATCCAGCGGGCTTCCTGCGGACGGTCGTACACGGTGAACGCCCACAGCACCAGCACAACGACGGACATCAGACCTTCAATGATGAACAGCCAGCGCCAGTCGAGTGCGGTAATAATCCAGCCCGACAGCGGGGCGGTGATAATCCCGGCGATGGGCACGAACATGATCACAATCGCGTTGGCGCGACCGCGCTCGGCGTCCGGGAACCAGTTGCTGATCATGGTGAGCACAACGGGCAGCATCCCGCCTTCCGCCACGCCGAGTAAGAAGCGCAGCACCAGAAGCTGATACTGATTCGTTACGAGGCCCGTGAGCACCGAGATCACCGCCCAGGCAACCAGCGACCAGCCGATAAACTTCTTGCCGCTGCCGTGCACGGCAATCTTGCCGCCGGGAACCTGCAGGAACAGATAGCCGATAAAGAAGATCCCGCCCGCCAGGCCCGCCATCGTTGCGGTAATACCTAATTCTTCATCCATACCACCCGGCATCGCAAACGCGATATTCACGCGGTCCATATATGAAATAATGCAGGCGATAAGAATGGGAGGAATGATTCTTAGCCAGCGCTGGCGCGGAATGTCCGCATGTAGAGCATGAGTAGAAATATTCATAGTTAATCTCTCAGTAATGTAACCGGAATAAACTTTTATTATTGTTATTGCGTTGCTTTATTCATTTCGCTAATACCGTCGCGCAAAATGGCGATGCGATGGCTGACGTCAGCATTAGCATTTATTTCCAGTAATTTAATACCGGAGAATTTCAACGTTGCGGCGCTCGCCGCAGTAAAGAGTGATTTTGCATGTTCAGTGGACATCAAACTGTCGGCGCAGAATGAAGAAAACGGCGCGTGCAGATCCTGCCATTCTCCGTACTCCCCGTGGCTGGTCGTGCCCGAAAACATCAGTGCACCCAGTTTCCCGGCGTTGAGCGCGGCCTGAACATGGTCAAGCGGAAGGGTCGTGCTGCGGCCTTCGATGGCCGAACGCGCCCAGTTGATGCAGACGCTGATATCCGTCTCTTTCACCACCTCCAGCACCTGCTCTAAGGGCAGGAAGCCCTTGCGCGGTGCCGGGCCGTTCATGGCATCGCAGTGTTCCAGCACCAGATCGCAGTCCCAGTCCCAGCCCGCGATTTCCCGAATCGAGCGGGAAAACGCTTCGGTAGCCTGTTCGACGGAAGCATTGCCCGCCTGCGGGGCTGCCTGCATTTCCAGGGCAATCACTTTGCCCGGATAACGGGAGTTCACGGCGTTAACTTTCTGGTGCAGATGCCGGTAAAAGTCTACACACGCTTTACGCTGCGCTTCGTCGGCTGAGGCCAGGCCAAACGCGCCGTTGTTACCGCGACGACGCATGGTTTCCATCACTGCCGTGACCACAATTTGCCATTCACCCGGCGTATGGCGGAACAGCCATTCGTCGCCGAGAGGATGCAGATTTTCAAGGCAAGGCTGTTCCAGCCCGCGAATATTCGGGGTGTCGGAAAGTTCCCGCCAGAAGGTTTGTTCTTCTTCTTCCCCTTTCTGGTGAAACGAGGGTGCGCAGGGGTACGCACCAATAATAAAACCGGTGTTGGTCATTTCGCGTTCCTGTATTTATCAGAAAATTAATCTAATTCGCTGATTGCCACTTTCACCACAATTTTACGAATTGTGGCTTCCTTGTTTTTAATACAGGCAGGACGGTGTACATCCTGCGGGAAAAATATGGCATAGCTGCCGGGTATCATTTCGATAAACGATTCATTTTCACTGTCGCGATAAAAAATAATATCTCGCTGTTCCAGTAATGATTCGCTTATTTCGTTATTGCCGGTATCAATAGCGATACCGATTTTCTCTTTACCCCAGGCCAAAAACTGAATATCCAGATAGCGGCGGTGCACTTCCGGACGGTTCTCGTGCGGTTCCTTTGTCGTCAGGTCGAGAACCTGGGCAAAAATAGTGCGGCCTTCAATTTCCACCACGCCTGGCGCCAGGGCGGTGAAATCCGTGGTGCGTAGAAAATTAAGTGCTTTTTCAATCGCCTGCGGCAGGCGACACGGATTTGGCTGTGAAATATGTCCGAATATCATGGTCCACTCCTTACAGAGACTGGATTTTCGCCCACACGCTGTCGTCAACCGTGATGCCGTCGCGGCGGTTCTCTTCCAGCAGGCGCGTGAATTCATGCCCCGGCAGACGGACGGCGACGTTTTCATCAGCGCGTTCGGCGGTGATGACGAAGTCCATGATGCGCTGAAGTTTGGCATCTCGGGTTGGGCCGTCGATCAGGCGATCAACCTCGATGGCGATAAAGATCTGCGAGACGCCATACTCGTCGCTGTTGTCCTGGGTCACTTCCGCGACGGAGGAACCGTTGGAGAGCAGGGTGGCGATCATGTCGAGCACGATGGATAAGCCTGAACCTTTCCAGTAGCCCATCGGCAGAATACGGCGGTTTTTCTCAATCACGCCCGGCTCTCGGGTGAGATTGCCCTCGTCGTCGAAGCCGCCATCGACCGGCAGCTCGCGCCCGGCCAGGCGATTCACTTCCAGCATGCCGTAGGAGAACATCGACATCGACATGTCGACCATAGTGATCGGGTTAGAGGGAATAGCCACGATCAGCGGGTTGGTGCCGATGCAGCACTCTTTTGATCCCCATGCGGGCATCACGGCAATGGAGTTAGTCCAGCAAATGCCAATATAGCCCTTCTCCGCCGCCTGCCAGCCGTAGCTGCCGCCGCGCATCCAGTGGTTGGCGTTACGCAGCGCCACCAGACCAATACCGTGGTCGGACGCCAGCTCGGTGGCGCGATCCATCATCTTTTTCGCCGTCAGGTTGCCGATGGAGCGCTGGGCATCCCACTGTTCGATAGCCCCTAATGTCATCACCCGTTTTGGCTGGGCGTCGGGAATGATATCGCCTGCATCAAGCTGCTGAATAAAGCGTGGAAAACGGTTAACGCCGTGCGAATAAACGCCGGATTCCGTGGTGCGGGCAAACATCTCGGCGCAGGCGTCTGCGGTTTCCGCTTTCACGCCGCGATCGAGCAGGACCCGATTGAACGCCGCTTTCAACTCTTCAAAGGTCACTTTCATCCCTGTTCTCCTGTTCTTTTAAGGGGCAAGTGCGAGTGCTTTTTTATCGCTAAATTTCACTATGCGAAATCTGATTTCAAATATAGCGATCAAATTTTGTCAGATCAACGACATTCATGTTTTTCAAAATCGATTAAAATCAAATGGTTGTGTTTTTTCTGTTGAGATCGTGAACTGAACCACACTTTGCGCTACCATCAGGGCGCGACAAAAAGGAGCCATTTAATGAGCATGAAAGAGAGCGAAATGACGCAAGAAAAAGAGAGGCCAGCAGGCAGCCAGAGCTTGTTTCGCGGCCTGATGCTGATTGAGATCCTCAGCAACTATCCGAACGGATGTCCGCTTGCGCATTTATCGGAACTGGCGGGGCTGAATAAGAGCACGGTGCACCGCTTGCTGCAGGGGCTACAGTCGTGCGGGTACGTGACCCCGGCACCCGCGGCGGGCAGCTATCGCCTGACCACCAAATTTATCGCCGTCGGGCAAAAGGCGCTGTCGTCGCTGAATATCATTCACGTGGCCGCTCCGCACCTCGAAGCGCTGAACATCGCGACCGGCGAGACGGTGAACTTCTCCAGCCGGGAAGACGACCACGCGATCCTGATTTACAAGCTCGAACCGACAACCGGTATGCTGCGCACGCGCGCCTATATCGGTCAGCATATGCCGCTCTACTGCTCCGCAATGGGCAAGATCTACATGGCGTTTGGTCATCAGGATTACGTGGCGAGCTACTGGGAAAGCCATCAGGAACAGATCCAACCTTTGACGCGCAACACCATCACTGAGCTGAGCGCCATGTATGATGAGCTGGCGGAAATTCGCGATCGCAGCATGGCGATGGACAAAGAAGAGAACGAGCTGGGGGTTTCCTGCATTGCCGTGCCGGTATTTGATATCCACGGCCGCGTCCCGTATGCGATCTCCATTTCGCTTTCAACGTCGCGCATGAAGCAGGTGGGTGAGAAGAACTTACTCAAGCCGCTGCGCGAAACGGCAGAGGCTATTTCAAAAGAGCTGGGTTTTAACGTGCGCGAGGCGTAACAGATGAACCGATTTATCATGGCGGATGCGGAAAAATGCATTGGGTGTCGCACCTGCGAAGTGGCCTGCGCGGTGTCGCATCAGGGCGCTGTCTCCGCTAATGCCTTTACGCCCCGCCTTCGGGTGGTTAAAGGGGGCGCTTACACTACGGCAGTGGGTTGCCATCAGTGCGAGGATGCGCCCTGTGCTAACGTCTGTCCAACCCATGCCATCAGCCGTACGGCGGGAGCCTGGCTCGTTGAGCAGACGCGCTGCATCGGGTGCAAAAGCTGTGTGGTGGCGTGTCCGTTTGGCGCGATGCAGGTTCGTCTGGAGGGAAATAAGCCGCAGGCGCTGAAATGTGATTTATGTGTGCATCGCGAAGGCGGACCGGCCTGCGTGGAGGCCTGTCCAACCCACGCGCTGCGCTGTGTTGACCCTGTCAGTATTCGGGCTGAAAAGCTTACTGCATTTTATTGAAATTCCACGTGAACGTCAGACTGTAGCGCCAGTCCCTGTTGCGACTGTCTGTCGGAACATCACCGACGGGTCTTGCCGCCTCCACCGTGACGCTATAGTGGCGCGTATCGCCTATCATCACCCCGGTAGCCACTGACCCGAGCCGCTGATGAGGTAAGCCGGACGTGTTAAACCAGGTTTGCGCGGTATCGGCCAGGATATAGGGTTGGATAGTGGCAAGCCAGGTGCTCTCTTTCCGCATCTTGATATAGCGCAGTTCTACCTGCCCGCCATAGCCGTAATCACCGCTTGCTTCACTGTCCTGGTATCCACGGCCAAAGCGCTGGGCACCGAAGCTAACGCGTTCGGGCTCTGGCAACGTGTTATTTGACCAGTCTCCCTCCCAGGAGGTTGATAGCCGCCACTTATCGGCAAACAGCCAGGCAGCGTCCAGATAGCTTTTTGTGAGCGTAAAATTCATATCGGGTTTAGGGGCTGAGACGATATCGGCCCCCATCGCATCAATACCCTGACGGACGTTGAGCCGGCCGCTGATGCTGGCGGTTGTGAATTGATGCGCACCATTAATTCCCACTTCCAGCGCAGGATACCGCGCGTGTTGGTTGAGGGAATCCAGTTTATAGGTTTTGCCCTGCAGTCTGGCCTGCAGGGCATAATCATCCTGGCGGTCGGTATAATCAAAACCGCCGGTGAGATTAATTTGTGATTTTTGCGTCAGCAGCAATGGATAGCCAAACGTCACGCCGCCGTTGTACTGCGTTGTTTTTTGCTTCGAATCGACCTGAATATTATTGGGCAAAGAGAGCAGGGGTGAAAAATCTCGCGGATCTTCACGGTAATAGCTGCCTTTGAGCTGCATCGTCAGCCCTTCATCGTTTAAAAACTGCTGCCAGTTCAGACCGACATAGTTTTTTCGCGTGTTGCTATCTAAGGGTATAAGCGTGGCCACGCCCAGCTGATCGCCGTAACTTGTCAGGTTGCTGAGCGTGCCGTTCAGCATCATTAAATCTTGCCCTTTACGGGTATCGATCGTGGAAGCGATATTCCAGCTCCGCTCCTGATTACCGGTTATCTGCATCGCCGCCGCGCCATAGATATTGGTTGGCAGCTGCGCGTTAGCCGTGACCGGAACGTTCGGGGTGCGGGTCATCAGCTGGCTATAGCGATCGAACGTATTCTGAGTCAGGGGTTTTTCCCCCATGATCTTTTCTGACAAACGTTTAAGGCGCGCGGCGATATTGGGGTTATTACTGGTTATGTCGCTGTGAGCGACGTACCCTTCGACCAGGACAATTTTAATATTTCCCTGCTGGAAATTATCATCCGGCAGCCAGGCATAGGAGAGCGGAAAACCGTCGGCCTTATAGCGCGCCGTAATATCATTTACCAGCCCCGTGAGCGTTTTTAGCGGCACGGTTTTTCCGGCATAAGGCCTGAAGGGTTTAAGTAATTCCTGCAAGGGATAACGCGTGCCGCCAATAAACTGAATGTGATGAATGGTAATGGGCGTTTCAGGCGTTAGCGTTGACTGCGGTTTTTCTATTTTGACTTTCGGCTGTGGGACGGTCTCAGGCTGTTCCGGGGCAACGTTACGAGAAACTTGCGCCGGGTTATCTGGGTTAATAATAGAGGGCAGTGTATCGGCGCGGGCCATGCTCAGCACAACCAGCCCCGTCAGCGAAAAAAGGAAATGGTTTTTCATCGCGCTATCCCTGTTCGTCATTCCCGGTTAGGGGGAGTGTCGCTGTACAACGCGCCCCTGAAGCAGGGGCGCAGAAAGGCAATAACCGTTTTACTGTTTTGGCGTCAGCAGACCGGAGGTTAACGTGTTGAGACCGTTGACCGGGTTAGTTGTCGACGTGTTTTGACTTGATGTTGTTGCTGCGTTGGCCGTAACGCCAGCAGTCAGGGTATTGAGGGTCGTATTGACCGTTGCACCCAGGCTGTTGTTCGTGGCCGCCACATTTGCATTGGCCGTGAGAGAGCCCGATCCTCCTCCGGTTGTCGAAGAGGCGGGTTTCACCAGCGTGCCGCTATCCGTCACCGTCTGGCCGACGTTCTGTACGACCTGACCCACGCCGTTAAGCCCGCTATTACTGTTGCTGACGTTGGTCCCCACGCCGCTCACGGTGTTTCCAACCTGCGTCAGCAGACCGTTGACCGGTGTGCCGAGACCCGTCGTGGTGCCCACGCTTTGCGTCACGCCCTGTACTCCGCCCAGCGTCTTGTTGGCAACGGTTGTGGTATCGGTTGTTACCTGCGTTATAGCAGGGCTACTTACCGTGTTGGTTAAACCTGTGCCGGTGTTACTGACCAGTTGCCCTGTACTGTTTACCACGCTGCCCGTCAGGCCGGTTACGCCACTGACCGGTGTTCCTGAAGTAGAACTCGCCAGGCCCGTGCCTACCGTTGAAACGGTATTGCCCAATGAAGTGACCGACGTAGTCACGCCTTTAACCGTTGTCCCCACACCGTTCGCGTTACCCGGATTGCCAACGCCGGTTGTGACGCCAGTCCCCACGGTAGAGACGGCGCTACCAACGCCGCTGACGGTTGTTGAAACGGTTGATGTTACAGGATTATTTGTCGGAATCTGGCTTCCCAGGCTGTCCACCGTAGAGCCGACGCTGGTCACCGTTTTACCGGCATCACCCAGCACAGTATTCACACCTGCAGTGGTTGTGCCGCCACCGCCCGTGTTGCCTGTTCCGGTTCCTCCGCTGCCGTTACCCCCGGTCCCCGTTCCTGAGCCTGTTCCGGAGCCTGAGCCCGTGCCCGTGCCTGAGCCTGAACCGGAACCGGAACCGGAGCCTGTCCCTGATCCTGAGCCAGATCCGTTACTACCTGAACCACCATTGTTAGCCGTTGTGCCACTTCCGTCACCCGAGCCGGTATTACTTCCGGTTGCAGGGTTATTTTTGGCTGTTGAGTGAGATCCGCCACCGCTTCCACTGCAGGCAGAAAGAGAGAACGCGAGCAGTACCGCAGCAGCAATTACGCTGATGCGACTAGCATTATTAGGTAGCATAAAAATACTCCACGCAATAGAACGCCGAGCGGCGTATTAGTGAGTATATGCAGTATTTTAAAAATGCACACAGACTCGCTTCGAGGATATTTTTCTGCCAGTGCTGTTGGTTTTAAATTTTATATAACAAGGGGTTAATTGAATTATTATTTAACGTGCACTTAATTATTTTCTAATTACTATAGCGCCATTAAAACAACAGGAATTATCCTAAATAATCCCTTTAAATAATAGGGAATAAATACTGAAGGATATATCCTTTATATAAGATATAGATCACGGAAAAATTAAGGCTCTTCATTTGAAGAGCCTTATTATTTAACAATTGCCTTCGCGCCAGGCTTTTTCGATTTCTTCGGCGAGGATCTTAACCCCCGCTTCGATTTTTTCCGGATCGGGCACATAGTTCATACGCATGCACTGGTGCGTATGCGGCCACGGCTTATCGAGCCCCGGGAAGAAATAATCGCCCGGTACCATCAGCACGCCGCGCTTTTTCAGGCGCTGGTAGAGCAGTTCGGTGGTGATAGGCAAATCTTTAAACCACAGCCACAGGAAAATCGCCCCTTCAGGCTTGTGGATCAGGCAGCGTTCTTCCGGCAAATAGCGGCGAATTGTCGCAATCGTCTCCTGAACGCGCTGGTAATAGAACGGTTTGATCACGTCATTGGACAGACGCAGCAGGTCGTTGCGTTTAATCATTTCGCACATCATTGCCGGGCCAATGCCGCCCGGTGAAAGGCTGATAATGCCGTTCATATTGGTAATGGCGGTGATGATTTTCTCATTAGCGATGATGATGCCGCAGCGGCTGCCGGGCAGACCGAGCTTAGAGAGGCTCATGCACAGGACGATGTTCGGGTTCCACAGCGGACGTGCTTCGCTGAAGATAATGCCCGGGAACGGCACGCCGTAGGCGTTATCGATCACCAGCGGAATGCCGTGCTGATTCGCGAGCGCATCCAGCTTCATCAGTTCGTCGTCGGTGATCACGTTGCCCGTTGGGTTAGTCGGACGCGATACGCAGATCATGCCCGTCTCTTCACCAATATGCAGATGTTCAAAATCGACGTGATATTTGAACTGGCCTTCCGGCAGCAGCTCAATATTCGGGCGCGCGGAGACGAACAGATCCTCTTCCAGGCCGGAATCAGCGTAGCCGATATACTCCGGTGCCAGCGGGAACAGCACTTTTTTGGTGGTGCCGTCGGCGCGACGCCCTGCGAACAGGTTAAACAAGTAGAAAAACGCGCTCTGGCTGCCGTTTGTCAGTGCAATATTCTGTGGTTCGATATCCCAACCCAGCTCGTCACGCAGCATTTCGGCGAGGAGTGCCAGCAGCTCGGTTTTACCCTGCGGGCCGTCGTAATTGCAAAGCGCATCGGTTGCTTTGCCGCTTTCCAGCATCTGAGCGAGCAGCGTCTGGAAATAGGTCGTCATCTCCGGGATTTGAGCCGGGTTTCCGCCGCCGAGCATGATTGCGCCCGGTGTGCGCAGCCCGTCGTTGAGGTCCTCCATCAGGCGAGTAATGCCTGAATGGCGGGTAAATTTGTCGCCGAAAAGTGAAAACGTCATAGCAGGTGATCTGTCGAGCTTATTTTGAAAGTGGGTAACCATAACGCTAGCACCGTGCTGGTGCAAATCGGGTGATGTGGTCGGATTTGTTGTTTTGTATGGTGGATTTTGATTTGTGTAGTGAATAGTTCTGGTGGGATTCCCCTCACCCTAACCCTCTCCCACAGGGAGAGGGAACTGGCGTGTGCCGTTATTGATTACCTGCCCATACCACCATCACCTTATCGCCCTTGTGCTCGCGCACGAAGCCGTACCCCTCTTTCAGCGACAGCGTGGTTTGCTTGCCTTCACCAATCGCCGGATGGCGGGCGCGGAACTGGCCCAGCGTTTGCCAGTGGGCGACGGTTAGGGCCTGCTTGCCCGTGACGTCCTGCCAGTTCATATCCGAACGGGTGCCCTGCAGCGGGTCGGAGCCTGTGGGGCCGAACGGACGCTCGGATTCATCCCCGTAATAGATTTGCACGCTGCCCGGCGCCAGCAGAAGCAGCTCTGCCGCGCGTTGGCCCCCTTCACGGAACAGGCGCGTATCGTGTGATGAGAGATAGCTCAGCACGTTGAAGCTTTGCAGCTTCTCCGCCATCTGCTGCCAGGTGAGATCCATATCGGCCAGGCAATCCACCGCTTTTGCCGCCTGCTCCTGATAATCAAAGTTGATCATCGCATCAAAACCGTGGCGGTAATAATCGCTTTGCATCACCCCGTGGCCCCAGGATTCCCCGGTCATCCAGAACGGTGCGTTGTCGAGCTTTTTGTCCGGGTTCGCTCCTTTCCAGGCGGCCAGCGCCTGGCTTGCCTGGTCTTTCAGCTGTTGCCAGGCCGCAAGCTCAACGTGTTTTGCCGTATCCACCCGGAAACCGTCGATGCCGTAGTCACGGACCCACTGGCTGAGCCAGTGGGTCAGATAATCGCGCGGGGTATATCCCGTGATGGCCTTCGCATGGGTGTCGGGCTTGTGTTGGTAAAAGTTTGGCAATCCGGAAGGCGTCGTGGATTCCGTTTTCAGATCCGGCAGAAATGCCAGCGACATGGTCAAATCATCAAAGCCAGGGTTGTCGTAATCGCCGATATCGGTGCGGATCCACTTTTTACCCCACCATTTTTCCCATGCGGCTTTGTCGCTAAAGTTGATGTAGTCGTTAAAGCTGTGCCAGCTTTGGCCCGCGCCCGGCTTCCAGTCCGTCCAGCGTTCTCCCAGCGTCTTTTTCAGCTCATCACCCTGCAGGTACAGGGCACCAAACTGATACTCCTGCATGTCTGCCAGGGTGGCATAACCAACGTGGTTCATGACGATATCGAACAGAACGCGGATCCCGCGCTTGTGCGCTTCGTCGACAAGCTGGCGCAGGTCATCCTCAGTGCCCATATTGGCGTCGAGCTTTGTCCAGTCCTGGGTGTAGTAGCCGTGATAGGCGTAGTGAGGGAAATCTCCTTTTGTGCCACCGCCTACCCAGCCGTGGATCTGCTCAAGCGGAGAGCTTATCCAGAGCGCGTTCACCCCCAGCTGCTGTAAATAATCGAGCTTGCCGGCGAGTCCCTTGAGGTCACCGCCGTGGAAGGTGCCAATCTCCTGCATGCCGTCTTTATGGCGACCGTAGCTGTTGTCGTTGCCCGGGTCACCATTCACATAACGGTCGGTCAGCACAAAATAGACGGTGGCGTTTTGCCAGCTAAACGGCGCAGGCTTGTCGGTTTCCGCACGCTCAAGCAGCAGCAGGCCGTTACTGTTGGCGGCTGGCTGCAGGGTTATTTTTCCATTCTGCACCGTCGCCGTTTGTTTACTGTAGTAGTCGCGCACGACGGAGCCTTCCGGGAAGGTATTGCTGACGTCCAGCGTCAGCGGTTTGCCGTCCCACTTCGGACACTGGCGGATGACGTTTGCAACCGGCTGTTCTGCGGCACTCTGAATCGTCAGCAGCAGGGTGGGCGTGCCGGAGCGGGTATCAATCCGCATCTGGTAGTCACCGTCGCGGAAAAGGCGCCACTGCGGCGGCGTGCCGTCACAGGGCTTGAGCGACAGCATCTCGTTGAGTTTTATCGCGTCCGCAGGCTGCCAGCACGTCTTGTCAAAACTCAGCGTCAGAGGACGCGTACCCTTCGCAAGCTTTGCCTGGCTGGTAAAGACCCCTGTGCCTTCAGCGCTAAAGGCGCTAAACCCCGGCGATGACCAGTTGGCATGCGCCAGTGCGGGTAACATCAGAAAGGCTAATGCGGTACGTTTCATTCCTTTTTCCTGTCGCGGCATTTTTGACCAGTGTGCCATCAGGCGGTGGGCAAAAACTCATCCCCCGTCGCTTTCTGCCAGGAGGATGCGTGAGGATGAGTGATCTCGCGCAAAATTAGGCAGTTATCTGCGATAGCGCACACAGTTTTCGTGGAATGATGTTTTTATGAGCAAGTTTCAGGTGACATAGTTTCGGAATTGGACTATTTCTATACGTGCTCTTGAAGTCTATTTTTGATATGATTTGAGATTCCGCTCTCAAATTTGTGAAAAAAATAAGGTGTTGGGATGATTACATCCGACCAGGAGACCTAATGATATCGACTCCCATTCGACGATATGGGGCTGCGATACTCATGTTACTCACCACGGCATTTTCGGGTGAGGTGCTTGCGAAGACGCACACGGATACAACGAGTAAGAAAGCCCACGTAATACAGACGACAAGTAGTAAGGTTAGCAGTAAACAAGAGTATTCTCGCAATAGTGCAAAGAGTAGTTCACTTCCTGATTTGCGAAAATACCCTTCCGGAACACCAAGGAAAAAAGCGTTTCTCCGGACGGTAATGCCTTACATCACGAGTCAAAATGCCGCGATTACTGCGGATCGTAACTGGCTGATTTCCAAGCAGTACGATAGCCGCTGGTCGCCGTCAGAGCGCGCGCGTCTGAAAGATATCACGAAGCGCTACAAGCTGAGCTGGAACGGTAACACCCGCCGTGTGCCGTGGAATGCTCTCCTTGAGCGTGTGGATATCATCCCGGGCAGCATGGTTGCGACCATGGCTGCTGCCGAAAGCGGCTGGGGGACGTCTAAGCTTGCGCGTAGCAACAACAACCTTTTCGGCATGAAATGTGTGAAAGGTCGTTGTAATAATGCCCCTGGCAAAGTGAAAGGCTATTCGCAGTTTGAATCTGTGAAAGATTCCGTCAGCGCCTACGTGGTGAATCTGAACACGCACCCGGCCTACTCATCGTTCCGTAAATCACGCGCTCAGCTGCGTAAGGCGGACCAGGAAGTGACGGCCAGTACGATGATCCACAAGCTTAAAGGTTATTCGACAAAGGGACAAAGCTATAACAACTATCTGTTCGCCATGTACCAGGATAACCAGCGCTTAATCGCCGCCCATATGTAATCTCAAAAAAACGCCTTCCACCGGAAGGCGTTTTCTTTTCTAGATCAGCACCTCGCTGTGGCGATCCCGATACTCCTTCGGTGTGGTGTCATACTCTTTGCGGAACACCGAATAGAAATATTGCAGGGACGGGTAACCGCACATCTGCGAGATTTCGTTGATCGACAGCGATGTGGAAATGAGCAGGCTGCGTGCTTTCTCCAGCTTTTCAGCATGGATGACGGCATGAATGGTTTCGCCCACCTCTTCTTTAAAACGCTTCTCCAGATTCGAACGCGAAATGCCTACCGAATCCAGCACCTGATCGACCTTTATCCCTTTGCAGGCGTGGTTGCGAATATAGTGCATGGCCTGAATGACGGCCGGGTCGCTTAAGGAGCGATAATCGGTTGAGCGACGTTCTACGACGCGGACAGGAGGCACGAGCAGGCGCTGAAGCGGCAGAGATTCTTTATCCAGCAGACGATGCAGCAGCTTCGCCGCCTGATAACCCATTTGACGCGTGCCCTGTGCAACGGAGGAGAGCGCCACGCGAGACAGATAGCGTGTCAATTCTTCGTTATCAATGCCAATCACGCACAGCTTTTCGGGCACCGGGATGTGCAAATGTTCGCAGACCTGCAGCACGTGCCGCGCGCGGGCGTCCGTCACGGCAATAATACCGGTTTGCGGCGGCAGCGTTTGCAGCCAGTCCGCCAGGCGGTTTTGCGCGTGTTGCCAGTTTTCCGGCGCGGTCTCCAGCCCCTGGTACACCACGCCGCGATACTTTTCCTTCGCGACCAGCTGGCAAAACGCGTGTTCGCGCTCAACGGCCCAGCGCTTGCCGCTGGTGGACGGTAACCCATAAAACGCGAAGCGATGGACGCCTTTCTCTTTTAAATGAAGAAAGGCGGCCTCGACCAGGGCATGGTTATCGGTGGCAATATAGTGAACCGGCGGATAGTGTTCGGGCGAATGGTAGGAGCCGCCGACGCCCACAATCGGGACGTCGACGTCGGTCAGCAGCTGTTCGATGACGGGATCGTCATAGTCCGCGATGACGCCATCGCCCAGCCACTCTTTGATGTTCTCCAGACGGGTGCGAAAATCTTCTTCAATAAAAATATCCCATTCGGATTGCGACGCCTGCAAATATTCACCAACACCTTCCACCACCTGACGGTCGTAGGCTTTATTGGCATTGAATAACAACGTAATGCGGTGACGCTTTTCAAACATGGCTCACTTCCCAATTAAGTCACAATACGGTTATCAGGCCCGTCGCTTGGTGGCTGAGTCCATCCAGACTGCCAGTAAAAGAATGGCCCCCTTGACGATATACTGCCAAAACGTCGGGACGTCCATCATACTCATCCCGTTATCCAACGATGCCATGATAAATGCCCCCATGACCGCGCCCGCCACGCTACCGATACCCCCTGCGAGGCTGGTGCCGCCAATGACGCAGGCGGCGATAGCATCCAGCTCGGCGATGTTACCGGCGGAGGGAGAGCCAGCGCCCAGACGCGAGCTGAGGATCAGCCCGGCGATAGCGACCATCAGGCCGTTTATGGCGAAGACCGCCAGCTTGGTGCGCTCGACATTGATACCCGAGAGGCGGGCAGCTTCAAGATTGCCGCCAATGGCATAAATACGGCGGCCAAACGCGGTGCGCGTGGCCATAAACATGCCGCCCAGCAGTAAAAGCGCCAGCAGCAGGACGGGGGTCGGAACGCCGCGATAGTCGTTTAAAAGCCAGATGGCGCCCAGCACAATGACCGCCGTGAGCGCCTGACGCCCCACCACCGAGGTTGACGCCGGAGAAGCCAGCCCCAGCGCCTGACGACGCATACGACCACGCCACTGCCACGCGACAAACGCCAGCAACCCAATCACTCCGAGGGTAAAGCCCACGCTATCTGAGAGGTAGCTTTGGCCAATCTGCGACATGGCCGCGCTGGTCGGGGAGACGGTGGTACCGTTAGTGATGCCGATTAAGATCCCGCGGAAGGCCAACATCCCCGCCAGGGTGACAATGAACGATGGCACCTTACGGTAGGCAACCCACCAGCCGTTCCAGGCTCCCAGAACCAGACCCAGCACCAGCGTGACCGCCACGGTCAGCGGCAGCGGCCAGCCGAGCCAGACGTCAAAAATCGCCGCCACACCCCCGAGGAGCCCCATCATCGAACCGACCGACAGGTCGATTTCCGCGGAGATAATCACGAACACCATGCCCACGGCCAGAATGCCGGTGATGGCGGTCTGGCGGAGCAGGTTGGAGACGTTACGCGCGCTTAAGTACGAGCCATCGGTCATCCAGGTAAAGAACAGCATGATGACGATAATTGCCGCGATCATCACGAAAACCTGCAGGTTAAGCGCTTTTAACCCCGCAAACGCACCGGGCGTCGGAACAGCGACTTTGATATCAGACGGATTGCTTTTCGACATGACGTTCGCTCCTTAAAGCGGCTTCCATCACCTGCTCCTGCGTCAGGTTCTGGTTAATCAGGTTGGCTTTCAGTTTTCCCTCGTGCATGACCAGCACGCGGTCGCTCAGGCCGAGCACTTCGGGTAACTCAGACGAAATGACAATGACGGCAATCCCTTGCTGTACAAGCTGATTAATCAGTTTGTAGATTTCATATTTGGCACCGATATCAATCCCGCGCGTGGGCTCATCAAGGATTAATATGCGTGGATTGAGAAGCAGGCAGCGCGCCAGAATCGCCTTCTGCTGGTTTCCCCCGCTCAGGCGGCCAATCGCCAGCTCCGGTGAGGAGGTTTTGACCTTCAGCCGGGCAAGCGACTGGAGAATGCACTGCTGCTCGGCGGCGTCGTCCAGGCTGCTCAGCGCCCCGGAGAACCGATCGAGTGCCGCAAGCGTAATGTTTTTACCCACCGCCATGACCGGCACGATGCCGTCTTTTTTGCGATCTTCCGGGACCATGGCAATGCCGCGGGCAATCGCCTGCTGGCAGCTGTCGATTTTCACCGGCTGGCCGTCGATATAAATCGTGCCCTCCCAGCGCCCCGGCCACACGCCAAACAGACACTGTACGGCCTCCGTGCGCCCGGCACCGACGAGGCCCGCAATCCCAAGAATTTCTCCGCTGTGAAGGGAAAACGAGACGTTATTGACGCGCTTGATGTGGCGGTTAACGGGGTGCCACGCGGTCAGGTTTTCCACGCGCAGCACTTCATCGCCCGTTGCGTGGGGTTCATTCGGATAAAGTGCCGTCAGCTCGCGGCCCACCATCATGGTGATGATGTCATCTTCGCTCATCCCGGCGGCTTCACGCGTGCCGATGTGCTGCCCGTCGCGGATCACGCAGATGGTGTCCGAAATAGCTTTGACCTCGTTCAGCTTGTGCGAAATGTAGATACAGGCGATACCGTGGTTTTGCAGATCGCGGATGATATTGAGCAGAACCGCGGTTTCCTGTTCGGTGAGCGAGGCCGTCGGCTCATCAAGGATCAGCAGCCTGACCTGTTTATTTAGCGCTTTCGCTATTTCGACCAGCTGCTGTTGCCCGAGGCCCAGATCCCCCACGCGGGTATCCGGGGAAATGTTGAGGCTCACCTGCGCCAGCAGCTTTTCGCAGCGGAGCGTCATGGTGTCGTAATCCAGCACGCCGTGGCGGGAAATTTCGGCCCCGAGGAAAATGTTCTCCAGCACGGTGAGATGCTTCACCAGCGCCAGCTCCTGGTGGATGATGGCGATGCCTTTGCGTTCGGTATCGCGGATGTGTGTCGCCTGGATAACTTCACCAGCAAAGACGATTTCACCTTCGTAGCTGCCGTGTGGGTAGATCCCGCACAGCACTTTCATCAGCGTCGACTTGCCCGAACCGTTCTCACCGCACAGCGAAACCACTTCGCCGGGGTTTAACCGGAGGCTGACGTTGTCGACGGCTTTCACCGTGCCGAAGCGTTTGGTGATGCTTTTCATTTCAAGTAAATAAGGCATAACCGCTCCACATAACCCGAGGGAAGAACAGTACAACGTGATGCGCCCCCGCAGAGCAGGGGCCGCGCCGGATTACAGTTCGCTCTTCTTGTGGAAACCGTCTTTAACCACGGTGGCGTCAATGTTCTCTTTGTTGACTTCAATCGGTGTGAGCAGGCGAGCCGGAACGTCTTTCAGCCCGTTATTCAGGGTCGCGTCTGCTTTAGGTTGTTTGCCATTGCCCAGCTCTACGGCGATTTCCGCCGCCGTATTGGCCAGCTGGGTAATCGGTTTGTAGACCGTCATGGTTTGAGTGCCTGCGATAATGCGTTTTACGCCAGCCAGATCGGCATCCTGTCCTGAAATGGCGACTTTACCGGCCAGCCCCTGGGCGCTCAGGGCCTGGATAGCGCCGCCTGCGGTGGCATCGTTGGAGGCCACAACCGCGTCAATTTTGTTATTGTTGGCCGTCAGCGCGTTTTCCATGATCTTCAGCGCGTTTTCTGGCAGCCAGCCGTCGGCCCACTGATCGCCAACTACTTTAATTTTCCCGTTGTCGATGTACGGCTTAAGGACTTTCATTTGCCCTTCGCGGAACAGTTTGGCGTTGTTATCCACCGGAGAGCCGCCCATCAGGAAATAATTGCCCTGAGGCACTTTGTCGATCAGGCTTTGCGCCTGTAATTCCCCGACTTTTTCATTGTCGAACGAAATATAATAATCAATGTCCGCATTATTAATCATGCGGTCATAGGCCAGGACTTTTATGCCTTCCTGTTTGGCTTCTTTCACCACGTTACTTAATACCTGGCCGTTATAGGGGATAATGACCAGAACATCGACGCCACGGTTGATCATATTCTCGATCTGCGACATTTGTGTTTCTTCGTTGCCGTTAGCCGACTGAACAAACACGCTGGCGCCGAGGGATTCTGCTTTTTTAACAAAAATATCGCGATCTTTTTGCCAGCGCTCCAGACGCAGGTCGTCAATCGCCATGCCAATTTTGACCTCTTTGGCATGTCCTGCAAAGCTTGCAAGGAGGAGCGTAGTGCAAAGCGTTAGAGTCAGGTTCTTTATCTTCATAATTATTAGGCCTTTTTGTAGGGGTATGTGTTGCTGAGATAAAAGAAACATTCACTGCTGAGACGCAGCAAATTTTTAACGCGGAAAGGCGGGCTGGCAATTACAGATTTTTATCTTCTCATTATGATATTTGGTTTATTTCTGAATTTATGACCGCGATCGGATTTTAAAATACGTAACGTCTTAATTACATTTGATTCTGGAATATGCGCCGAAAAATAGTTTGCCTGCGCATTATTTTGCGAGCCAGCGCACAGTTGTGCATTCTCTCAATAGCAGTGTGAAATAACGTAATTGAGCAACCCAAAATGTCTATTCACTATTACTCCTGTATCAACGACTCGCCGCATACCCTGATTATGGAGCTCAATATGCAAGCTTATTTCGACCAACTCGATCGTGTTCGTTACGAAGGCCCAAAAACGACCAATCCTTTAGCATTTCGTCACTACAACCCGGATGAGCTGGTGCTGGGTAAGCGCATGGAAGATCATCTGCGCTTTGCCGCCTGTTACTGGCATACCTTCTGCTGGAACGGCGCCGATATGTTCGGCGTGGGTTCCTTTGACCGCCCGTGGCAGCAGCCGGGTGAGGCCATCGAGCTGGCGAAACGCAAAGCCGATGTGGCGTTTGAGTTCTTCCACAAGCTGAACGTGCCGTACTACTGCTTCCATGACGTGGACGTGTCGCCGGAAGGCGCGTCGCTGAAAGAGTATCTGAACAACTTCGCGCAGATGGTGGATGTACTGGCGGCGAAACAGCAGCAAAGCGGCGTGAAGCTACTCTGGGGCACGGCAAACTGCTTTACCAACCCTCGCTACGGCGCGGGCGCGGCAACCAACCCGGATCCGGACGTGTTTAGCTGGGCGGCCACGCAGGTGGTGACGGCAATGAACGCCACGCATCAGCTGGGCGGTGAAAACTATGTCCTGTGGGGGGGCCGTGAAGGCTATGAAACCCTGCTGAACACCGACCTGCGTCAGGAGCGCGAACAAATTGGCCGCTTTATGCAGATGGTTGTCGACCATAAGCACAAAATCGGCTTCCGCGGCACGCTGCTGATCGAGCCGAAACCGCAGGAGCCGACCAAGCACCAGTATGACTACGACGTGGCAACGGTGTATGGCTTCCTGAAGCAGTTCGGTCTGGAAAAAGAGATCAAAGTGAACATTGAAGCCAACCACGCTACGCTGGCGGGGCACTCTTTCCATCACGAGATCGCGTCTGCGATCGCGCTGGGTATCTTCGGCTCTGTCGATGCGAACCGCGGCGATGCACAGCTGGGCTGGGACACCGACCAGTTCCCGAACAGCGTGGAAGAGAATGCGCTGGTGATGTACGAGATCGTCAAAGCGGGCGGTTTCACCACCGGCGGCCTGAACTTTGACGCCAAGGTGCGTCGCCAGAGCACCGACAAATACGATCTGTTCTACGGCCATATTGGCGCGATGGACACCATGGCGCTGGCGCTGAAAGTGGCGGCTCGAATGATTGAAGACGGCGAGCTGGATAAACGCGTAGCGAAGCGTTACAGCGGCTGGAACAGTGAGCTGGGCCAGCAAATTTTGAAAGGGCAGTTATCGCTTGCGGAAATCGCAAAGTACGCTGAACAACATCAGCTGGCACCGCAGCACCAGAGCGGGCACCAGGAACTGCTGGAAAACCTGGTCAATCATTACCTGTTCGATAAATAACAGCATCCAGGCCCGGTAAGCGCAGCGCCACCGGGCATTTCTGTCAAAGGAGTCACCACAATGTATATCGGGATCGATCTTGGCACATCGGGTGTGAAAGCCATCCTGTTGAGCGAGCAGGGCGACGTGCTAGCAACGCAGACGGAAACGCTGCAGGTTTCACGTCCGCATCCGCTGTGGTCGGAACAGGATCCGGAGCAGTGGTGGCAGGCGACGGATCGCGCAATCAAAGCCTTAGGTGAGCAGCACAGCCTGCGCGACGTGAAAGCGCTGGGGATTGCCGGACAAATGCACGGCGCTACGCTGCTCGATAGCCAGCATCGCGTGCTGCGTCCTGCGATCCTCTGGAACGATGGCCGCTGCGCGGAAGAGTGTGCGCTTCTCGAGGCGCGCGTACCTGCCTCCCGCGAGATTACCGGCAACCTGATGATGCCCGGCTTTACTGCGCCTAAGCTTCTGTGGGTGCAGCGCCACGAGCCGGAGATTTTCCGTCAGGTGGCGAAAGTCCTGCTGCCGAAAGACTATCTGCGCTTTCGCATGACGGGCGATTTTGCTTCCGACATGTCTGATGCCGCCGGCACGATGTGGCTCGACGTGGCGAAGCGCGACTGGAGCGAGGCGATGCTGGACGCCTGCCATCTGACCCGTGAACATATGCCCGCGCTGTACGAAGGCTGTGAGGTGACGGGCGCGCTGCTGCCAGCCGTTGCTGAGCGCTGGAATATGCCTGCCGTACCGGTGGTGGCCGGGGGCGGCGATAACGCGGCGGGCGCTGTCGGTGTTGGCATGGTTGAGGCGGGCCAGGCGATGCTGTCGCTGGGGACGTCTGGCGTCTATTTTGCCGTCAGCGACGGGTATCGCAGTAATCCAGAAAGCGCTGTGCACAGCTTCTGTCATGCTCTTCCCGGGAAATGGCATTTGATGTCGGTGATGCTCAGCGCGGCGTCCTGCCTGGACTGGGCGGCAAAACTCACCGGCATGGCCGACGTTCCGGCGCTTATTTCTGCGGCGCAGCAGGCGGATGACGCTGCGGGTACCGTCTGGTTTTTACCGTATCTTTCCGGCGAGCGTACGCCGCACAACAATCCGGAAGCAAAAGGGGTGTTCTTTGGCTTAACCCATCAGCATGGCCCGGCAGAACTGGCGCGCGCGGTTCTGGAAGGCGTAGGCTATGCCCTGGCCGACGGGATGGACGTGGTGCACGACTGCGGTCTGAAACCGACGAGCGTCACCCTGATTGGCGGCGGTGCGCGAAGCGCTTACTGGCGACAGATGCTGGCGGATATCAGCGGTTTGCAGCTGGATTTCCGCACCGGCGGGGATGTCGGACCCGCGCTCGGCGCCGCGCGTCTGGCGCAGATAGCTATGAACCCGGAACAGCCGCTTTCGCAACTGTTGCCGCAGCTTACGCTTGAACAGGCGCATGTGCCTGACGCGGCGCGCCATGCGCGGTACGCGGAAAGGCGCGACGTGTTCCGCAAAATCTACCAGCAGCTGCTGCCGCTGATGTCGTAAATACGCTTGTCCGGGAGAGGCACGAGGATGTCCTTTTTTGGTCTGTGCGTGCCTTCATTTCCTTGCCAGTATGGTGTCACACCCACTGGCGAGGAGATCCATCATGTCACGCACTGCATTAATCAACATCGATACTCAGCAGTCATTTCACCACCGCAATTACTGGCAGGAAAGCGAGATCCCTGCCTTTCAGCAGGCGATGCTGGGGCTGATTGAAGGCTGCCAGGCGCGCAATATTCCGGTCGTTGATATTTTTCACGTAGATGAAGACGGTCCTTTCACCCTGGAAAGCGGCTATGTCAAACCGATGGCCTTTTTGCGTCATCAGCCGGATGTTGTTTTCCAGAAACACGTCCATAATGCGTTTACGGATACCGGGCTTGACCGCTGGCTGCGCGAGCGTGATATCAACAGTGTAATTATCTGCGGCATTCGCACTGAACAGTGCTGCGAAACCACCGCCCGGGTGGCATCCGATCTGGGTTATGCTGTGACCTTTGTCAGTGAGGCAACGCTGACGTTTCCCATGACGTACAAGGGCATTACCCTTAGCGCAGCGGAAATTCGCCATCGTACCGAGACGGTACTGTCCGGGCGTTTTGCCGAGATTAAAACGGTAGCGGAGACGCTGGAGTCCCTGTAATGAGCATCGACGTCTGGTTCGTGATGTTGCCCGGGGTGCTGTCATTAGACATGACCGGCCCGGCTGAAACCTTTGTGCTGGCAGGCGACGCGTTTCGTCTGCATTACATTGGCCCGCAGCCGGAGGTTCCGACGTCGATAGGCCTGACGATGAGCGGCATCCAGCCGCTGCTGGAGAGCCTGCCATCGGGCAGCTTGCTGGTCTTGCCGGGGGTGAGCGACTCCCGCGTTCAGTTCTCAACGCCACAGGCGCAGCAGATCCAGCACTGGCTGATGCGCCTGCAGCCGCAGATCCAGCGCCAGGAGATCGCCGTGATGTGCGTCTGTTCAGGGGCCTTACTGGCGGCGAAATCGGGCCTGCTGAACAACCGACAGTGCACAACCCATCATGATGTTATTAGCCGTTTACGCACCGCTGCCCCCACGGCGGCGTTTAAAGAAAACCGCATATTTGTGCAGGATGAGAATATCTGGACCAGCGCGGGGATCACGTCGGGCATCGATCTGGCGCTGCACATGATTAACCGCCTGTGCGGCCCCGAAAAAGCGCTGACCGTGGCGCGTGAGATGGTGGTCTGGTTCCGCCGTTCGGGTGACGATCCCCAGCTATCTCCGTGGCTACGCTACCGCAATCATCTTCATCCGGCGATTCATCGGGCGCAGGATGCGCTCACCGCCGAGCCGCAAAAAACGTGGAGCTTGCCTGACATTGCCGCACTGGCGCACGTCAGCCCGCGTCATCTCACCCGGCTTTTCCAGTCACATTTAGGCATTAGCGTTCGCGATTATCTGGAGCAACTGCGTCTGGCGGTGGCGGAGCAGTGGCTATTGCAGGGGCGCGGCGTGGAGCAGGCTTCACTGGCGGCAGGGTTTTCCTCCCCGCGCCAGTACCATCGCGCCCGGCAGCGAAGCATTAGCTGACGAAGCGGCGAGCGTCTATTTTTTGCAGCAGCATCGACAGCAGCAGGCTGATCGCCAGCGTGGCGGCAAAAATCCAGACGATATCCAGCACCGGCCAGCTTTTTAGCTCAACGCCTCTCGTGCGCAGCGCGTGGATCACCAGCGCGTGAAAACCGTAAATCCCGAGAGAGTGCCGGGAGATCAGACTCAGCACGGGCAGGGGACGCGCGTTCAGGGTGTTTTTGGCGAGCGTGAGCAGCGAAACGGCACAGATAAAGACCATCGGCCCGCAATACAGATACCAGGTATCGGCAAAATTGCCGCGCCACTGCAGCTCGTGCAGCGTCCCGCGTGAAATCACCGCCACGCCAGCGATAAACAGCGCTCCGCAGAGCCAGTTCAGACCGCGTTTTTGCGTGTCCATCATCCCGATGGCGCGCCCCAGCATGCCGTAAAGCACGTAGTAAAAAGTATCGCCGTTGATATAGAGATTGACCGGCAGCCACTCAAATCCGTCGATTTTCTGTGAGAGCGTATTCGGGTTGGCGATAATGCCAGCCACCGCCATCAGGGCCAGCAGCATTTTACCGCTGACGTTCTTTACCTGGATGAGCGGGGAGACCAGATAGATAACGATAATGGCGAAGAAGAACCACAGGTGATAGAACACCGGTTTTTGCAGCACGTATTTCAGCGAAAGCCCGGCGTTAATCGAGGTGAACAGGGTGATATAGAGCAGGGCAACGGCGCTGTAGAACCCCAGACAGGCCGCGATGCGAATGAAATGCCTCGGCTGCGCGCTGCGCTCGCCAAAAAAGAGAAAGCCGGAAATCATAAAGAACAGCGGCACGCTGACGCGTGACGCAGAGTTGAGAATATTGGCGATATCCCAGTTAACGGGGCTGATGCTGTGGGCATTCGTGACGTACCAGGTCGTCGTGTGGATCATGACCACCATCAGACACGCTATTCCTCGCAGGTTATCAATCCAGTTAATTTTTGACTGCATCAGTTCCTCGTATTCCCTGTAAATTGAGTGTGACTGCCGTTGTCCAAAAGTCTTCGTTTGGAAAATTCTGAGTTTTATTCAGCAGGCTTGTAGGGAGGCCGCGAGATTCGCAGAATGCCGGACCGTAATCTATAAAAGCTTTGATACTAAAAATAACAGCCACTGACCAGGGCGGTAATAAAAATGATGATGAAGCGTGTGGCGTCACTCTTTCTGCTGGCGAGCCTGGCGGGATGCGGTGCGCCGCAAGAAGCACCTGTGCAAAAAGCGCAGCAGGGTAAAATGAGCCCGGAACGTTCACTGGATATGGAAGCGCTCTGTAAGGATCGGGCCGCTCGCCGCTATAACGCTGACGTTCAGAATATTGATGTCACCGGGTTTGAGCGTTTTCAGGGAAGCTATGAGCTGCGGGGCCATACGTCGCGCAAAGAGGGCTTTGTCTGCTCGTTTGATGCGGACGGCCAGTTTTTACACCTCTCCATGCGCTAGCCTGCTGGTATAATCAACAGCCAGACGCCGTCAGCGTTCTGGCCGCAAGGCTTATTTCCCAATTTTCCCTAAACAACCCCGTTTCGTACTGTATATCTTGCAGCCAGCGGGTATACTGGTCCCTTCCATTTAAAACCACACGTATCCAGCACGAAATACTATGCAAAAGTTTGATACCAAGACCTTCCAGGGCCTGATCCTGACCTTACAGGATTACTGGGCTCGTCAGGGCTGTACCATTGTTCAACCTTTGGACATGGAAGTCGGCGCCGGCACTTCACACCCGATGACCAGCCTGCGCGCGTTGGGGCCTGAGCCAATGGCGACCGCGTATGTGCAGCCTTCTCGTCGTCCGACCGATGGTCGTTACGGTGAAAACCCGAACCGTCTGCAGCATTACTATCAGTTCCAGGTGGTGATTAAGCCATCACCAGACAACATTCAGGAACTGTACCTCGGGTCGCTGAAAGAGCTGGGTATGGATCCCACCATCCACGACATCCGTTTCGTGGAAGATAACTGGGAAAACCCAACGCTGGGTGCCTGGGGTCTGGGTTGGGAAGTGTGGCTGAACGGCATGGAAGTGACCCAGTTCACCTACTTCCAGCAGGTGGGTGGTCTGGAATGTAAGCCGATCACCGGTGAAATCACCTACGGTCTGGAACGTCTGGCGATGTACATTCAGGGCGTAGACAGCGTTTACGACCTGGTCTGGAGCGACGGCCCGCTGGGTAAAACCACCTACGGCGACGTGTTCCATCAGAACGAAGTGGAGCAATCCACCTATAACTTCGAATACGCGGACGTGGACTTCCTGTTCACCTGCTTCGAGCAGTACGAGAAAGAAGCGCAGCAGCTGCTGGCGCTGGAGACTCCGCTGCCGCTGCCTGCTTACGAGCGTATTCTGAAGGCCGCCCACAGCTTCAACCTGCTGGACGCCCGCAAAGCGATCTCCGTGACTGAACGTCAGCGCTACATTCTGCGTATTCGTACCCTGACCAAAGCCGTTGCAGAAGCTTACTATGCGTCCCGTGAAGCCCTTGGCTTCCCGATGTGCAACCGAAACAAATAAGAGGCGGCCATGTCTGAGAAAACTTTCCTGGTGGAAATCGGCACCGAAGAGCTGCCACCAAAAGCCCTGCGCAGCCTGGCTGAATCTTTCGCTGCGAACGTGACTGCCGAGCTGGATAACGCTGGCCTGGCACACGGTAAAATTGAGTGGTTTGCCGCCCCGCGCCGTCTGGCGCTGAAAGTGGCAAATCTGGCGGCGTCTCAGCCGGATCGCGAAGTCGAAAAACGTGGCCCGGCGATTGCCCAGGCGTTTGACGCGGAAGGCAAGCCGAGCAAAGCGGCTGAAGGCTGGGCGCGCGGCTGCGGCATCACCGTCGATCAGGCCGAGCGTCTGACTACGGATAAAGGC
The DNA here is from genome assembly GCF_036487345.1 of Enterobacter cloacae complex sp. CARB60. Lineage (NCBI taxonomy): Bacteria > Pseudomonadati > Pseudomonadota > Gammaproteobacteria > Enterobacterales > Enterobacteriaceae > Enterobacter > Enterobacter cloacae complex sp. CARB60. The sequence goes on along the minus strand of NZ_JAZKLC010000002.1, from coordinate 4,496,738 downwards.
GAGTGGCTGCTGTACCGTGCGCACGTGAAAGGCGAAAGCGCGGAAGCGCTGCTGCCTGACATGATTGCGACCTCGCTGGCGAAGCTGCCGATTCCTAAGCTGATGCGCTGGGGCGCGTCCGACGTGCACTTCGTGCGTCCGGTGCATACCGTGACCCTGCTGCTGGGCGATGCCGTTATCCCGGCGACCATTCTGGGCGTGGCGTCCGATCGCGTGATCCGCGGTCACCGCTTCATGGGCGAGCCTGAGTTCACCATCGACAATGCTGACCAGTATCCGCAGATCCTGCTGGAGCGCGGTAAAGTTATTGCCGACTACGAGCAGCGTAAAGCCAAAATCAAAGCGGACGCCGAAGAAGCGGCACGCCAGATTGGCGGTAACGCTGACCTGAGCGAAAGCCTGCTGGAAGAAGTGACCTCTCTGGTTGAATGGCCGGTTGTGCTGACCGCGAAGTTTGAAGAGAAATTCCTGGCCGTGCCGGCTGAAGCGCTGGTGTACACCATGAAGGGTGACCAGAAGTACTTCCCGGTTTACGCCAACGACGGCAAGCTGTTGCCAAACTTTATCTTCGTGGCAAACATCGAATCGAAAGATCCGATCCAGATTATCTCCGGTAACGAGAAAGTGGTGCGCCCACGTCTGGCGGATGCGGAGTTCTTCTTCAATACCGACCGTAAAAAGCGTCTGGAAGATAACCTGCCGCGCCTGCAGACCGTGCTGTTCCAGCAGCAGCTGGGCACGCTGCGCGACAAGACCGACCGTATCGCTGAGCTGTCCGGCTGGATTGCCCGCGAAATCGGTGCAGATGTGAACCACGCGACGCGTGCGGGCCTGCTGTCCAAGTGCGACCTGATGACCAACATGGTGTTCGAATTTACCGACACCCAGGGCGTGATGGGCATGCACTACGCGCGTCACGATGGCGAAGCGGAAGACGTGGCCGTGGCCCTGAACGAGCAGTATCAGCCGCGCTTTGCGGGTGACGAACTGCCGTCCAACCCGGTTGCCTGTGCCGTGGCGATTGCCGATAAGATGGACACCCTGGCGGGTATCTTTGGTATCGGTCAGCATCCGAAAGGCGACAAAGACCCGTTTGCGCTGCGTCGTGCTGCGCTGGGCGTGCTGCGTATCATCGTTGAGAAGAACCTGAACCTGGATCTGCAGACGCTGACCGAAGAAGCGGTGCGTCTGTACGGCGACAAGCTGACCAACGCGAACGTTGTGGATGATGTGATCGACTTTATGCTCGGTCGTTTCCGCGCGTGGTATCAGGACGAAGGTTACACCGTTGACACCATTCAGGCGGTGCTGGCGCGACGTCCGACCCGTCCGGCTGATTTCGATGCGCGTATGAAGGCGGTTTCCCACTTCCGTACCCTGGAAGCGGCATCTGCCCTGGCCGCAGCCAACAAGCGTGTATCTAACATTCTGGCGAAATCCGACGAGACGCTGAACGAGCGCGTGAACGCCGCAACCCTGAAAGAGCCGGAAGAGATCGCTCTGGCGATGCAGGTTGTGGTGCTGCGCGACAAGCTCGAGCCGTACTTTGCGGAAGGCCGCTACCAGGAAGCGCTGGTGGAGCTGGCCGAGCTGCGTGACGTTATCGACGCCTTCTTCGAGAAAGTGATGGTGAACGTAGAAGATAAAGAGCTGCGTGTTAACCGTCTCTCCATGCTCGAGAAACTGCGCGAGCTGTTCCTGCGCGTAGCGGATATTTCGCTGCTGCAGTAATGTGCCCGTTGTGACAAATGCTAAAAACCCGCTTCGGCGGGTTTTTTTATGGCGAAATTAATAATTATGCCTCTGATAATAAAAATGTTTATGGAAATGGACTCGCAAAATTATCGCAATGAGGAACATGCTGTTGGCAGAGGTGCATCCAGCACGCCGGGGAGCTGGGGTGATCAGATCGGGTACTTAATTGCATCGAGTTGCAGCAGATTTTCGCTTAGGTCCAGCCGTTCGTGTTCGTATGATTGGACCTAAACACTTTTTCAGAGAAAAATAATGCACGCGGAAAAAAAGATCTCTAGGAGACCCATTCTGAAATAATGAGGACTAACGATAGAACAGACCTGTATTTTCACTGAATCGAATCCATAGACGAGGTTTTTTTTTGATGCAACGTTTATTTACGGAAATATCATCAAAACACAGTAGATCCGAATCTTCATCCGTTCCTCTATCGATACGATACCCCTCACCATAGTCCATAATTACCACGCTGTAATAATCATCCTCTCCTCTACACGGTATGCCGTATTTTGCCTGAATTTGATCCTTATTGGTTTCCCACCAGGTTATCTGACGGCTTTTCAGGTAAGGGAAATGCCTTACCAGTATCGTATTACCGTCGTGAACAGCGACAATTTCAACCGGAGTGAAAAACTGCCAGAGCAAATAGCTACAAACCGCAACTGCCACAACGCCACCTGTCAAACGCTTATTCATCCACGGCCTCCGCTGATTTCAACGGTAGTATTCATCTCGGTGATAAACGGTTTATAGTCGTACTCCTGCCAGCGCTGGAGCACAAACCAGATACGAAAAATTCGCCCCTGATGGAAAACAGAATTCAGGATATCCGCCTCATCTAGCCCGAAGTGATCCTGAATCCGGTAGCGAACTTTTGCCCGGTAACTCTCGCCCGTCACCTCCAGTGACTCCAGTGTAATATGCGTGGACCATGTATCATGGACGGTGATTACCAACCCGTTAGTCTGGTCGATAAGACGATCAAATTTTGGAAGGACTGCCATGCTTAAGTCCTTAAAGTTACCCCTCTCATCAAATAATTTGTTCTTTTTATCAAGCGGAATAAACCCATACTCGTAGTTAATAGCAGACGTCAGAATATCTCGAATTACCAGCAAGGAGCTTTGCTCAGTATGGTCATTAAGGATCTGCTCTTTCAGCGCCTTATCCAACATCGGGTTGCTGTAAGGAGTGCCACTGTTATCTTGCATGTGGTCAATCATTTCGGTGATGATGTCCTTATATTCCCCTTGGAATGAAAACAGCTTCGCCAGCTCACGGAACTCATCAAACATTATCCGGGCGCTTTCTTCTCGGCTGACCACCATCGACTCATTCTCCTTTAGACTACCCGGATAAAATCCGCTATAAGGACTGGCAGTAGCAGACGGTGCAAGAGTCAACTTATAAGGGTTTACTTTCGCTGATACGTCAGTAAGGTCGAAACGGCCCTTCAGAGTCTCCTCATTCAGATCGCCGTGATGCATATCCTTCGCGTCATAGTCGTCCATTCTGTGCTGCGTAGCATAGATCAGAACCGGAACAGGCATAGGCTCAAGATCTTTCTCTTTCTCTTCAGCCAGTTTTTTCTTGCGGATAGTATTCTCCCGCTCAGCCATCCGACCGGCATTACAGTTACTGTCGTAGGTATGCGAAAAAACGGTGGGAACAAACCGGGCCCTACATGGACAGGAGCTGAAACTGTCCAGCGACCCAGCCCATTCCTTTAGAACACCATTAACGTCATAGGTGTCTCCCATACCGCCACAGACCCGAAACCGGCCTTCATGAACACCACAGGTTACAGGGTCTCCGGCCCGAACCTGTTGTCGCACTATGCCGCCTATTTCGTAGGTTTCATCCGGTGCGCCGGCAATAATTCGCCCGCCACAGGTGGTTTTATCTAGGTGGTAGAGAAAAACACCTTTACTCGGCATAATAAATCCCTTTGCTTTATGTGGTTAAAAAGTCAACGCATTATAGCGGGGCACTATTATTCGAGCTACCGCGCTGATAGCAATTGAGAATAACGCCCTCTTGAGAACTTCGAGTAAATTAAAAGGCGAGAGGTTCGGTGTTTGAGCGGCAAAAGAATAGGATGTTCAACCGAAAACCAAAGTTCATACTGGCGCGACTGGTGCACAAACCGTGCACGATCTGCCGCCTCAAACCCCTGTGTATATTTCGTGCAAAAATCCACCATTACAATTAAGAGTGCCAACCCGCCTCACGGTGCATACTTCAGCTATACGCATGCTCATGACCAAGTTTTTACTATGGTTAAAAAAGAAAAGAACATAGTCGCAGACGATCCGCAAGCAACGCTCGACATAGTCAACACCATCTAACGCACCAGCAAAAAGGAACTTGATTCTCTCATGTCGATAGATAGGAAGCTCAGCGCCACTAGCAGCAGGGTAGGGGCTGCACGTTAGGGAACCCGAAACCAGATTAGCCACCAATGCCAGGACCAGGATATCGAACAGGAAAAAACTCCATATAAAGAGAGCCAGGTTACGTCCGACAAACCATCTGGATCTGGCCTCGGTCCAGGCCATTGAAGCGGCACTGGCCGGTTTCCCCGGGGCTCTGCTGGTGGTATCACACGATGAGGCTTTTTTAAGAGGCTTAACGTTAACGCATGAATGGGTATGGGAAGAGGCGGGCTGGCGTTGTGATAGCCTTTAAAACACAAGCCCCCGCAAAGGCGGGGGCATTCAAACTTCACTACGCTATATGTTTGCTGAGTGCAGGGTTGGCCTGAATCAGGCGCATCAGCCTTAGCTCGGTTGGGGTGGGTTTCTCACGTTTTGACTCCCACTCCTGCACCATCGCCACGCTGACACCCATCGCTCTGGCGAATTCTTCCGTTTTCAGTCCTGTCCCTTTGCGCAATTGCTCATATTCTGTAAAGGGATTGGATTTTTGTTGCAGGGTAATTGTCTGCGGTACATCTTTAAAAATGATCTGTTCCAGGCTGCTCAGCAGCTCAAACTCAGGATCTTTATATTCCATTGAGGACTCCTCTTAAATCTCACATCGTGATCAAGAACATCAGAGAGCCAGTTAAGAATAGTCCCTAATACCAACCCAGGATCGTCACGGGTGTGATTAATCGTGCGGTAACGATCGCTTTACACGATTCAGCAATATGGATAGTTATGCTAATTCCCTGATTAGTCATATGTCGGCTTCGCCAGGTATTTTTTTGTAAATGGTAAGAAATAAATCGGCAATAGCCGTTTTGCATGAAAAGAGTATCTTGCAAGGCTGACCTGGACTATCCTTGTCAGCGTCGGGCACGCGTGTGCCGGTGTGCGCTTTTTTGGGTGAAAGGAGTAATAAAATGGCGACAGGAAAGTCCTGCTCTCGCTGGTTTGCGCCTATTGCGGCGTTGTTGATGGTTGTTAGCCTGAGTGGGTGTTTTGATAAAGAAGGCGATCAGCGCAAAGCGTTTATCGATTTTCTACAGAATACAGTGATGCGCAGCGGTGAGCGGTTGCCGACGCTGACTGCGGATCAGAAAAAACAGTTTGGCCCCTTCGTGTCCGATTACGCCATTCTTTATGGTTATTCACAGCAGGTGAGCCAGGCGATGGATTCCGGAATCCGTCCCGTGGTGGATAGCGTGAACGCCATTCGCGTTCCGCAGGATTATATGACGCAGCGCGAACCGCTTCGCCAGTCCAACGGTGCGCTTGGCGTGCTGAGCCAGCAGTTGCAGAATGCGAAAATGCAGGCCGACGCGTCACGTTCTGCGCTGAAGCAGGGCGACGATCTCAAACCGGTCTTCGACAAAGTGTATGAGAAAGTGGTGACAAAACCGTCTGAAGCACTGCAACCGCTGATTCCGGCCGCGCAAATCTTCACGCAGCAGCTGGTTCAGGTGGGTGACTTTATCGCTCAGCAGGAGGCTCAGGTGAGCTTTGTTGCCAACGGCATTCAGTTCCCGACCTCGCAGCAGGCAAGCCAGTACAATACGCTGATTGGGCCGCTGGCCTCCCAGCATCAGGCCTTTAGCCAGGCCTGGAGTGCCGCAGTTACGGCCACAGAATAAACCGAAAAAACCCCGCTTCCGGCGGGGTTTTTTTTATGCATATCGAAAATAACGCTTGTCATTCTTCTACCACATCGGTATAACTATCCCCGTCGGTTTGTTACACAGACCTAAAGCAGTTTAGTAAAGCAGTCCAGATTGTTATCCATAGATACCCTTCGTTGTGACCCTTCCTTCATCGCTTAAAAATCTGTAACGCAATCCATCAAGCCGGAAGGCACAATATATTTGTTAATAAGGTAATTTCTATGTCTGCTAAAATGACTGGTCTGGTAAAATGGTTCAACGCTGATAAAGGTTTCGGCTTCATCACTCCTGACGATGGCTCAAAAGACGTGTTCGTACACTTCTCTGCTATCCAGAACGATGGCTACAAATCTCTGGATGAAGGTCAGAAAGTTTCCTTCACCATCGAAAGCGGCGCTAAAGGCCCAGCAGCTGGTAACGTTGTAAGCCTGTAAGCTTCCAACCCAGTAGCACAAAATTCAAAAACCCGCCTTCTGGCGGGTTTTTTCGTTTCTATCGTTGCACCTGCGGGTTCACGCAGTTTATCTCCACCTTTCCGCTAAGGGCGGCGATGAGATTATCGACCGCGGTGGCCGCCATGCTGTAGCGCGTCTCATGGGTGGCTGAGCCGATGTGCGGCAGGGCAACCACGTTAGGCAGCGAAAGCAGAGGGGAATCCACCGGCAGCGGCTCCTGCTCAAAGACGTCCAGACCTGCTGCATGGATCTCACCGTTTTGCAGGGCCTCAATCAGCGCCTTCTCATCCACCACCGGGCCACGACCCGCGTTGATGAAAATGGCTGACTGCTTCATTTTCTTAAACGCCTCTTTGCCAATCAGATGACGCGTTTCGTCCGTCAGCGGCAGAACCAGACAGACAAAATCGGCCTCCTGTAGCAGGGTATCCAGCTCGCAGTAGCGGGCATTGAAGCGTTCTTCGGCTTCACCGTGATGGCGACGCGCGTTATACAGAATCGGCATGTTAAAGCCAAAATGCGCGCGCTGCGCCAGTGCCAGCCCGATACGCCCCATGCCAACAATGCCCAGCGTTTTGCCGTGAACGTCCACGCCGAACCAGTCCGGCCCAATGCTTTTTGTCCATTCGCCCGCTTTCACGCGCTCCGCGACTTCCACCACGCGACGCGCCGTGGTGAGTACCAGCGCCATCAGCGTGTCGGCCACGGTTTCCGTCAGGGCATGTGGCGTATGCATCAGCAGGATCTTGCGGGCATTGAGGGCGTCCACATCGAAGTTGTCGTAACCCACGGAAACGGTAGAGGTAGCACGGAGCTTCGGCATTTTCTCCAGCAGGGCGACATCCACTTTCTCGCTTGAACCCAGCAGGCCTTCGGCGCTGGCGAACGCTTCGGCGTGCTGTGCCACGGTTTCCGGGCTCAGGTTCTTCACCTGCGTGACGGTGAAGTGTTCTTCAAGGCGTTTCTGCAGATCTTCCGGCAGTGCTTTATACAAAATGACGGACGGCTTCATGCTAATCTCCGTTGATTTTTAAGGATTCAGGCGTGGCGAGCGCCGACAGGGTGTTGTTGATTATTAGCAGGCTTAACAATCAAAGTAAGCCACACGGAGGCGAAAAGCGCCACCCCCATAAAAATGTACGATGCGGACGGACTGCCGGTGGCACCGTTCAGGTAGCCAACGAACCAGGAGCCGCAGAACGAACCCAGCGCACCCATACTGTTAATCAGCGCCATCGCGCCGCCCGCCACGTTACGCGGCAGCATTTCCGGGATGATGGCAAAGAACGGGCCGTACGGGGCGTACATGGCTGCACCGGCAATAACCAGCAGGGCGTAAGAGGCCCAGAAGTGATTCGCGCCGACGGCCCAGGAGCCAATGAACGCAAAGGCAGCGATCAGCAGAAGCGGCCAGACAAACAGCTTACGGTTTTGCAGCTTATCCGATGCCCATGATGCGACGATCATGGCGATGGTTGCGGCCAGATACGGTACGGAAGAGAGCCAGCCCACTTCTACCATGCCAAGGTTCTCGCCGCCGCTGCGGATAATAGACGGCAGCCACAGCACAAAGCCGTACACGCCAATGCTCCAGGTAAAGTACTGCGCGCAGAGCAGGATCACATTGCGGGAGCGGAAGGCTTCACCGTAGTTGCGTACCGCCTTCAGGCCTTGCTGTTCTTTATCCAGCTGTGCCTGCAGCGCCGCTTTCTCGTCTTCGGAAAGCCATTTCGCCTGGGCAGGTTTATCCTTCACCAGCACCCACCAGCAGAATGCCCAGATCACAGCCGGGACCCCTTCGATGATAAACATTTCGCGCCAGCCGAAGGACTGGATCAGGTAACCAGACACTACCGACATCCACAGCACCGTCACCGGGTTACCGAGGATCAGGAAGGTATTCGCGCGCGAGCGTTCAGATTTGGTAAACCAGTTGCTGATGTAGATCAGCATCGCCGGCATAACCGCCGCCTCAACGACGCCGAGGATAAAGCGAATGGCGGCCAGGGCAGGAATATTGTTCACCACGCCGGTCAGTGACGCGCAGGCACCCCACAGGATCAGACAGACGAAGATCAGCTTACGCACGCTGCGGCGTTCTGCGTAAATCGCGCCGGGGATCTGGAAGAAGAAGTAGCCCAGGAAGAAAAGGGCACCCAGCAGGGAGGAGATACCTTTGGTGATGCCAAGGTCCTCTGTGATCCCCGCCGCGGACGCGAAGCTGAAGTTGGCACGGTCAAGGTACGCCAGGCTGTACGTGATAAACACGATTGGCATGATGTACCACCAGCGTTTTACTGCATTGGTCGAACTGTTCATAGGCTTGCCTCTGTTGTTGAGGTTGTTACCGCCGTTGTCTGTAGGGTACACGGTGGTTTGTTTTGTTGAGTGCGATTTATGCCCCTCACCCCGGCCCTCTCCCCAGAGGGGAGAGGGAGCAAGTCATTCCCTCGCCCCTCTGGGGAGAGGGCTAGGGTGAGGGGGATGTTTATTCGTTAAGCTCTGCTCGCGTTGGTAATCCTTCGCTGTCGCCCTGCACCTGAATGGCCAGCGAGCCAATCTTGTTGCCCCGCGCGACGGCCTGCTGCAGCGTTTTGCCTTCCAGCAGGGCGCTAATTACGCCCACGGCAAAACCGTCGCCCGCGCCGACGGTGTCGACAACGTTCTCAACCTTCACCGCCGCGACCGCGCCCTGTTCGCCGTTGGCCGTCTTAAACCATGCGCCATCGGCGCCGGTCTTCAGCACCACCGCTTTTACGCCTTTATTCAGGTAGAAATCGGCAATGCCTTCCGGCGTATTTTCACCCGTCAGGATCATCCCTTCTTTCAGGCCCGGCAGGACCCAGTCCGCCCTGAACGCCAGACGGTTCAGCTTCTCGACCATTTCCGCTTCGCTTTTCCACAGCACCGGGCGCAGGTTCGGATCGAAAGAGATCGTTTTTCCCTGGGCTTTGAGAGTGGCTGCCGCATGATCCAGCAGCTCATACGAGCTGGCAGACAGCGCAGCCGCCACGCCGCTCAGGTGCAGGTGGCGCGCGGAGGCGAAATAGTCGGTGTGGTAATCCGCTACAGAGAGGTGGCTTGCGGCCGATCCTTTACGGAAATACTCCACGATGGGATCGGTTCCATTTTCAACCTTAGATTTAAGCTGAAAGCCGGTAGGGAAGCGTCCATCGAGGGTGACGCCTGCGGCATCAATACCCTCTTTTTTCAGCGAGTCGAGGACGAAATGGCCAAAGCTGTCGTCCCCCACGCGGCTGACCCAGCCGACGTTCAGGCCGAGACGCGCCAGGCCGGTCGCGACGTTTAGCTCTGCGCCTGCCACGCGTTTGATAAAGTGCTCTACCGCGCTCAGTTCGCCCGTTTCAGTGGCGACAAACATCGCCATGGCTTCGCCGATCGTGATGACATCCAGCGTCTTGTGCATGATTTACTCCTCGCGCAGCAGGTTGACGTAATGGCGGGTAACGGCGGTTAAATCCGTCCCTTCCAGCGGGAACTCGATACCGCGCGGGGCATCGGCAGGCAGCTGGCCGAGCAGATCCAGCCAGCGCGCATCGGCGTGGTCCGGTGCCACGGCGCGGAAGTTATCTTTATGCGGCACGGCGGCTTTAACGTGGATATAGCTTACCGCAGGGGCCAGATGACGTGCGGCCTCTTCAGGCGAATCGCCAACCCACAGCCAGTTGCCCATGTCGAAGGTCAGCGTGACGGGGAGCGCCATTTCCCGGCAGGCGGCCTGGAAGCGCTGCATGGGTGCGAGCTGTCCACAGTCGGTCTGATCGTTCTCCACGACCAGCGCCATGCCGCTTGCGTTCAGCAGGCTACGCAGGGCGTCGAGAGGCTGCGCGTCGCGGAAATGGCCCAGGGAAACCTTCAGCCACAGGGCGTTCAGGGTGTTAGCTTCAGAGAGATAGCGGGTCAGGTCCGGGTTGAGGGTGCCGTCGGGCATAAACAGGGCGGCGGGGGCGGAGTAGCACGCCAGCAGGCCCAGCAGCTCAATGGATTCTCCCAGCGCAGGCAGCGCCAGCAGCTCTTCACTGCTGAACAGTTCCCGGCGGATCTCCACGCCGTCTGCCCCCGCGCCTGCAATAACGGGCAGCATTGCCCGTTGACCGCCCGCCTGTCGCACCTGTTCCGCACCGTACGCGGCGGTGACCACCATAATTTTCCTGCCCATCTTCGGACTCCATCGCAACATATCAATACTATTACGCTAGATGGAACCGGTTCCAAAGAAAAGGTCAGGATGTCGAATTTATGATCGGTATCACAAGGGAAAATTAACGCGCGGTGGAGCCGCGAACGATCAGCTCGCCGGAGAAGACCTGCTCGCGAACGGCATCGCTGGTGCCTTCAATACGGCGAACCACTTGTTCAACAGCAGCATAGCCAATCTGCCAGGTGGGTTGTTTGAGTGTCGTAATGCCGACGCCAGCCAGCTCCGCCCACTCGAGTTCATCAAACCCCAGCAGACCGATGTCGCTGCCCCAGTGTAGGCCAATGCGCTTGAGCGAGCGGGCGACCTGAAGCGTCAGCGCCCCGTTGGCGGAGATAACGGCTTTGCGCATCCCGCGATGGCGCGTGTGGAATTGACGCAGGGTGTTGTCGAGCTGGTCGGCTTCGTGAAGCGGGGTTTCGGCATTTTCGGCGATCACGCCGGGATATCGCTCCAGCGTGGCGCGAAATGCGCTCAGGCGCTCGCGACGGGTGTTGACCATCCCTAACGGCTCGCTCAGAAACAGAATCGCCTCGAAGCCCTGTTCGATCAGGTGCTCGGTGGCGGTAGTAGCGGCCTGGGTGTTATCCAGCCCGACCACATCGCAGGCAAATTCCGGAATTTTACGGTCGATGAGGACCATGGGCAGGGAGGACTGCTGCAGGCGGTTTAAACCCTCTTCACGCATGCCCACCGCGTTAACCACAATCCCTTCGACCTGGTAGCTGCGCAGCAGATCGAGGTAATGCAGCTCCTGGTCGACTTCGTTGTTGGTATTACAGACCAGCGGCGTGAAGCCCTTCTCGCGACAGGCGGCTTCGATACCGCTGAGCACGTTAACGGAATAGGGGTTGGTGATATCAGCGATGATAAGCCCGATAAGGCGGGTGCGACCGCGCTTGAGCCCGCGCGCCATGAGGCTGGGACGGTAGTCGAGATCGGCAATGGCTTGTTCAATACGCGCCAGCAATGCGTCGGACAACAGGTGTTTCTCGCCGTTAAGGTAGCGCGAAATGCTGGTTTTACCGGTTTTGGCGGCTTTCGCCACGTCGCTGATGGTGGCCCGGGCTGGTTTGCTCATCGCTGATTTCCCTGAATTTAGTGAGAATACCTTAACGGGAAAATCTGGCGAATCAAGTAATTTGCCCGGTGGCGCTGCGCTTACCGGAGGTTGCGGTTTGGTGCCCTCACCCCAACCCTCTCCCACGGGAGAGGGCGCAAACACTAAAAACGGCAACGGGGTTGCCGTTTTGCTTTTACCTACTGAATTGGACTTAACGTAATCTCAACGCGGCGGTTCTGCGCTTTGCCTTCCGCCGTGCTATTGCTGGCGATAGGGTTGGCAGGGCCCATGCCGCTGGTGCGGATGCGGTTCGCTTCAACGCCCTGGGTAATCAGCGAGCTGGCCACGGCGTCGGCGCGCTGCTGGGACAGACGCATGTTCAGATCCTGGCTGCCGGTGCTGTCGGTGTAGCCCATCACGTTCACGGCGGTCTTGTTGTACTCTTTCAGCACCATCGCCACGCCGGTCAGGGTGTTCGCCCCCGCAGGTTTCAGCGTTGCGCTGCTGCTGTCGAAGGTCACGTTGTTCGGCATGTTCAGGATGATGTTATCGCCGCTGCGCGTTACGCTCACGCCGGTACCCTTCATTTTGTCGCGCAGCTTCGCTTCCTGCACGTCCATGTAATACCCGACGCCGCCGCCCAGTGCTGCGCCCGCCGCAGCGCCAATCAGCGCGCCTTTGCCGCGATCTTTCTTAGAGGAGGAGAGCGCCCCAACGCCTGCGCCGACCAGCGAGCCGATACCCGCGCCAATGCCGGATTTACCCGCTTCGCGCTCACCGGTGTAAGGGTTGGTTGTGCAGCCAGAAACAGCCAGTGCACCGCTCACCAGAGCGGCAATAACGAGTACGCGTTTTTTCATCTTCTTTCCTTAATCCTTTTTATTCTTTGCCACGGCGAGCGTGGCAGTTGATTATGACGTCCAGATACGGAGAAAATTCCGGGTATAAGTCTGAAATTTGTGACAAACCATAAACTGCCTCAGCAAGAAGGCCGTAAAACCTGCACGCAACCAGGAGCGCACGCTTGAGCACCTCAACGAAAACCATTCTGACCGCCGCCCACTGGGGGCCGATGCTGGTCGAAACCGATGGCGAAAATGTTCTGTCGTCCCGCGGGGCACTGCCAACACAACATCCCAACTCGTTACAGACCGTCGTTCGCGATCAGGTGCATAGCAAAACGCGCGTGCGCTGGCCGATGGTGCGTAAAGGTTTTCTGGCCTCGCCGGACAAGCCTCAGGGTATTCGCGGTCAGGATGAGTTTGTTCGCGTGAGCTGGGATGACGCGCTGGCGCTGATCCACGCCCAGCACAGGCGCATTCGCGACAGTTACGGGCCGTCGTCCATTTTCGCCGGGTCGTACGGCTGGCGTTCTAACGGCGTGCTGCATAAGGCCTCGACGCTGCTGCAGCGCTATATGAGCCTGGCGGGAGGCTACACCGGTCATCTGGGTGATTACTCCACCGGCGCGGCGCAGGCGATCATGCCGTATGTCGTGGGGGGCAACGAAGTGTACCAGCAGCAGACCAGCTGGCCGCTGGTGCTGGCGCACACCGACGTGGTGGTGCTCTGGAGCGCTAACCCGCTTAACACATTGAAAATTGCCTGGAATGCCAGCGACGAGCAGGGCATTGGTTATTTCGACGCGCTGCGCAAAAGCGGCAAGCGCATCATCTGCATTGACCCAATGCGCTCTGAAACCATGGATTTCTTCGGCGACAGCGCCGAGTGGGTTGCCCCCCATATGGGCACCGACGTGGCGATGATGCTGGGTATCGCCCATACGCTGGTCGAAAACGGCTGGCACGACGTCGAATTCCTGACGCGCTGTACCACCGGCTTCGATAAATTCGCCGACTACCTGACGGGCCAATCCGATGGGGTCGCGAAAACGGCAGAGTGGGCGGCAGATATTTGCGGTGTTCCTGCGCAGAAAATCCGCGAACTGGCGGCGTTGTTCCATAAAAACACCACGATGTTAATGTCCGGCTGGGGAATGCAGCGTCAGCAGTTTGGCGAGCAAAAACACTGGATGCTGGTGACGCTTGCCGCAATGCTTGGGCAGATCGGCACGCCGGGCGGGGGTTTTGGTCTCTCCTATCACTTTGCGAACGGCGGTAACCCAACGCGTAAAGCGGCGGTGCTGGCGTCTCTGCAAGGCTCGGTGCAGGGCGGCGTGGATGCCGTGGATAAAATCCCGGTGGCGCGGATCGTTGAAGCTCTGGAAAACCCCGGCGGTTTTTATCAGCACAACGGTCTGGACCGCCACTTCCCGGACATTAAATTTGTCTGGTGGGCGGGCGGGTCGAACTTCACGCACCATCAGGATACCAACCGCCTGATCCGCGCCTGGCAAAAGCCGGAGCTGGTGGTCATTTCCGAGTGCTTCTGGACCGGCTCGGCTAAGCATGCAGATATTGTGCTGCCGGCGACCACCTCGTTTGAGCGTAACGATCTCACCATGACCGGTGACTACAGCAACCAGCATATGGTCCCGATGAAGCGCGTTGTCGCCCCGCGCGATGAGGCGCGTGATGATTTTGACGTGTTTGCTGAACTGAGCGAGCTATGGGAAGCGGGCGGTCGCGAGCGTTTTACCGAAGGGAAAACTGACCTCGAATGGCTGGAGACCTTCTACCAGATTGCCGTACAGCGCGGCGCGGCGCAGGGCGTGACGCTTCCTCCCTTTGCTGAGTTCTGGGAGGCGAACCAGATCGTCGAGATGCCGGAGAGCGAACAGAACGCGAAGTTTGTCCGTTTTGCCGATTTCCGCCGCGATCCGGAGAACCACCCGCTGAAAACCGAAAGCGGAAAGATCGTGATCCACAGCGAGCGCATCGCCAGCTTTGGCTATGCCGACTGCCCGCCACACCCTATGTGGCTCGAGCCGGACGAGTGGCACGGCAACGCCCAGCCGGAGCAGCTGCAGGTGTTGTCAGCGCATCCCGCGCACCGTCTGCACAGCCAGCTTAACTATACGTCCCTGCGCGAGCAGTATGCGGTCGCGGGGCGAGAGCCGGTCACGCTGAATACCCTCGATGCGAAAGCCCGCGGGATCGCGGACGGCGACGTGGTGCGCGTCTGGAACTCGCGCGGGCAGGTGCTGGCAGGGGCGGTGTTGAGCGACGGGATTAAACCGGGCGTGATCTGCATTCATCAGGGCGCATGGCCCGACCTTGAGCCCGCCGAAGGCGGTATCTGTAAAAACGGGGCGGTTAACGTGCTGACCAAAGATCTCCCCAGCTCGAAGCTGGGGAACGGTTGCGCAGGGAACACGGCCCTGGCCTGGGTCGAGAAATATCAGGGACCCGAGCTTACCTTAACGGCGTTTGATCCGCCTGCCAGCTCATGATCCACGTCGGGTGCTGAGTGTCATCCTGCCAGGCGCTATCTTCAATGCGAAAGCCCTGAGCATGGTAGAAATTCACCGCCCGGACATTTTTCTGGTACACCTCCAGCGTTAAGTGCGGGAAGCGCTGTTGAACATGGTTCAGCAGCGCGCGCCCGATGCCTTTCCCGATGCACTTAGGCGCGACAAACAGCGCGCCGACAAACTGAGACTGCATCACGCTGATAAATCCGTAAGGTTCGCCGTCCTGTTCCCAGACCCAGGTTTCCGCCGACGGCAGGTAAACGTCCCGCACCATGGCCTCATTCTCTTTCCAGTAAGCCGGCTCAATAAACGGATGCGCTTCTGTAGTGCTTTCAAGCCACAGGCTCAGAAGCGGCGCGGTATTCTCACTTTGCCATTTGCGGATCATGATGGCCTCCCGGATGACAGAAGCAGCCGGTAACGTGGTCGTTGACCAGGCCACAGGCCTGCATAAAGGCGTAGCAGATGGTGGAGCCGACAAACTTAAAGCCGCGTTTTTTCAGGGCCTTCGAGAGGGCATCCGAGGCCGGGGTAGAGGCCGGGATTTCCGCGAGCGTGGCGGCCTGGGTGACCTGCGGATCGTTGTTCACAAACGACCAGACAAAATCTGAGAACGATTCGCCGTTTTGTTCCATCGCCAGGTAAGCGCGTGCGTTACCGATGATGGCCTGGATTTTACCGCGATGGCGGATGATGCCGGCATCCTGCACCAGGCGTTCCACGTCCTCATCGGTCATCGCGGCGACGGCGACAGGATCGAACTGGTGGAAGGCGTTGCGGTAGTTTTCGCGTTTCTTCAGTACCGTAATCCACGATAACCCCGCCTGCTGGCCCTCCAGGCAGATCATCTCAAAGAGTTTTTTACCCTCCGTTTCCGGCACGCCCCATTCCCGATCGTGATAGTCGATATAAAGCTGATCCTGGCTTACCCAACCGCAACGTTCCATCCCTCATCTCCCTTATTGATACTGATTTCGCAAAATTTTCTTTCTGACCGGCTTGACGTGTTTACTATAAAGACAATAGTTAATACAGGGCTATAAGCTCTTCCTGAATAACGACAAATATCGCCGAATTCGGCTCTCTCTGGGGTCGCGTTGATGATGATAAAAAAAATCAGTGGTCGCCATGCTGCTTCTGGCCTGGTGGGGATTTCAGCCTGCCTGTTTTTTTGTAATACAGCGTCTGCCTGGCAACAGGAATATATCGTTTCAGACGCCCAAAATAATATGGCGGAACGCTATACATGGGACGCGGATCACCAACCGCGTTATGAGGATATTCTGGCCGAGCGTATTCAGTCTTCACAAAATGCGCCAGGCCTTGCCCTGAATATACCATCTGGCAGCACGACAGAGGGAGCGATGAGCGTGGGCTGGAATTTTCCGGTTTCAGCACGTGTCACCACCGGCCCGGTGGTGGCGTGGCGGTACGACGGCACGGCCCCCATGATGGTCAACGAGTTTGGTGATAGCGCGTCGACGCAGGCTCTCACCGATCCGCTCTGGCATGCCAGCGTTAGCACGCTGGGCTGGCGCGTGAATACCCAGTACGGCGATCTCCGTCCGTGGGCGCAGATAAGCTATAACCAGCAGTTTGGTGAAAACCAGTGGAAATCGCAGTTTGGCATGCCGCAAACGCCAGCCCCTGCCCAAAGCGGTAGCTGGATGGACGTCACCGTGGGAACGGATATTCCATTTAATACGCACGTGGCGGCCTACGCGTCGCTGGCTCAGGGGGAGCACACCACCACCGGTGAGGAGTTTTGTACACCCTCGGCGTCAGCGCCAATTTCTAGAGTTGTTACTTTTTTAAACGTTACGATAACATCTCGAATACAATAACCACGGGCTTTACAGCGATAGCAGATACTAACACGCTGTCGCTTTATTCCCGGGCCAGGCCATTCATTCCCGATTCCAGGCATTTCATTCCGTTCCGCCTGCATTTCATGCCGTTTTCCCCCAAGGGTATTAAGGTTTTGTTTATCGTTGTCCTCAGCGAACTTCCTTAATTTCTCTTGCAGGACAACTGCCATGAACACATCAACTTATAACCGCACGCGCTGGCTCACGCTCTTTGGCACCATCGTCACCCAGTTTGCTCTGGGGTCGGTTTATACCTGGAGCCTGTTTAACAGCGCGCTTTCCGACAAACTCGGCGCACCGGTCAGCCAGGTTGCGTTCTCCTTTGGTCTGCTGAGCCTGGGGCTGGCGATTTCGTCTTCCGTCGCGGGCAAGCTGCAGGAGCGTTTTGGCGTGAAGCGTGTGACGATGGCGTCCGGCATACTGCTGGGGCTGGGCTTTTTCCTGACGGCGCATTCCAGCAACCTGATGATGCTGTGGCTGAGCGCCGGCGTGCTGGTGGGGCTGGCGGACGGCGCAGGTTACCTGCTGACGCTGTCAAACTGCGTGAAGTGGTTCCCGGAGCGTAAAGGCTTAATCTCCGCGTTCGCCATCGGCTCCTATGGCCTGGGCAGCCTCGGGTTCAAATTTATCGACTCCCACCTGCTGGCGTCCGTTGGCCTCGAAAACACCTTTATGATCTGGGGCGCAATCGTGCTGGTGATGATTCTGTTCGGCGCCACGCTGATGACCGATGCGCCGCAGCAGGAGGTCAAATCCGTTAACGGCGTGGTGGAGAACGACTTCACTCTCGCGCAGTCCATGCGTAAGCCGCAGTACTGGATGCTGGCGGTGATGTTCCTGACGGCCTGCATGAGCGGTCTGTATGTTATCGGCGTGGCGAAGGATATCGCGCAGGGGATGGTGAAGCTGGATGCGGCCACGGCGGCCAATGCGGTAACCGTGATCTCCATTGCTAACCTCTCCGGTCGCCTGATCCTCGGTATTCTGTCTGACAAAATTGCCCGCATCCGTGTGATTACGATTGGGCAGGTGGTTTCGCTGGTCGGCATGGCGGCGCTGCTGTTCGCTCCGCTGAATGAAGCCACCTTCTTCGCGGCGATTGCCTGCGTGGCCTTTAACTTCGGCGGCACCATTACCGTCTTCCCGTCACTGGTGAGCGAGTTCTTTGGCCTGAACAATCTGGCGAAAAACTACGGCGTTATCTATCTGGGCTTCGGGATCGGCAGTATCTGCGGCTCGCTGATTGCTTCCCTGTTCGGCGGGTTCTACGTGACCTTCTGCGTCATCTTCGCCTTGCTGATTATCTCCCTGGCGCTGTCCACCACGATTCGCCAGCCGCAGCGCGAAGTATTTAAAGAAGTGCATGCATAAGCGGTATGAAAGAGGCCATTGCGGCCTCTTTTTTCTTTATCCGAGAGGCTTCCCGTCTCGATATTTTGTAAAAATTTACCCCGATCACACTCTCTGCTGCCACTTTTCTCTCCCGCTGTGGTCTACTTACCGCGCTTGTAGACGTTTCTTATAACGCTTCCTTACGCATTTACTTACTGTGTCCGCTTTCTCTTTGAGATTCGGCGGGTCTTTATACCCCTTCCCCCAGGGTTGTTTGCATGAAATACATTAGGTCTCTTACCCAGCAACGTTTGTGTCTGATGCTGGCTGTCTATATCGGTTTGTTTCTGAATGGCGCGGTGCTGTTCAGAAGAGTGGAAGGTTATTTTGAACACCTCACCGTAAGCAATGGGATATTCGCCGCGATTGAAGTGTTTGGCTCTGTTCTGGCTACCTTTTTCCTGTTACGCCTGCTCTCTCTCTTTGGCCGCCGAACCTGGCAAATTTTAGCCTCGCTGGTGGTGATTATTTCTGCTGCCGCAAGCTATTACATGACCTTTATGAACGTGGTCATTGGCTACGGTATCGTTGCCTCGGTGATGACCACGGATATCGATCTCTCGAAAGAGGTGGTTGGGAACGGCTTTATCGTCTGGACGATTTTAACCTGTCTGATCCCGCTGTTCTTTATCTGGAGCAATACCTGCCGCTATACGCTGTTACGCCAGCTGCGTACGCGTGGACAGCGGATCCGCAATATCGTCGTCGTCCTGCTGGCCGGTCTGCTGGTATGGGCGCCTATCCGCCTGATGGAAACGCAGCAAAAACGCGTCGAAAAAGCGACGGGCGTTGATATGCCAAGCTATGGCGGCGTGGTGGCAAACTCCTATTTGCCGTCTAACTGGCTGTCAGCGTTAGGTCTGTATGCCTGGGCGCAGGCGGATGAATCCAGTGATGTGAAGTCTCTGATCAATCCACTGAAAAAATTCACCTACCAGCCGCCAGCCGACGGGATTGATGATACGTACGTCGTCTTTGTCATTGGCGAAACGACGCGCTGGGATCATATGGGCATTCTCGGCTATGACCGGGATACCACGCCAAAGCTGGCGCAGGAAAAGAACCTGGTGGCCTACCGTGGCTACTCCTGCGATACCGCAACCAAGCTCTCGCTGCGCTGTATGTTTGTGCGTGAAGGCGGTGCAAGCGATAACCCGCAACGCACGCTGAAAGAGCAAAACGTGTTTGCCGTGCTGAAGCAGCTTGGATTTAGCTCTGACCTGTTCGCCATGCAAAGTGAGATGTGGTTCTACACCAACACGCTGGCAGATAACATCGCGTACCGCGAGCAGATTGGCGCCGAGCCGCGCAACCGCGGTAAAAACGTCGATGACATGCTGCTTCTGGAAGAGATGTCGGAGTCACTCAAGAATCATCCACAGGGCAAGCATCTGGTTATTCTGCATACCAAAGGGTCACACTACAGCTATTACCAGCGCTACACGCGTGATTTCGCGAAGTGGCAGCCTGAGTGCGTGGGCATTAATAAAGACTGCAGCAAGCAGGAGCTGATCAACGCCTACGATAACTCGGTTCTGTATGTGGATACCTTCCTGAGCCGGGTGATTGACCAGCTGCGCGATAAGAAAGCGATTGTGATTTACGCGGCAGACCACGGTGAATCTATCAACGAGAAAGAGCACCTGCACGGTACGCCGCGCAAGCTGGCACCGCCAGAACAGTTCCGCGTGCCGATGATCATGTGGATGTCGGATAAGTATCTTGAAAATCCGGAGAAGGCGAAGATGTTTGCTCAGCTGAAAAAAGAGGCGGAGATGAAGGTGCCGCGTCGTCACGTTGAGCTGTACGACACCATTATGGGGTGTCTCGGCTATACCTCACCGAATGGTGGGATTAACGAAAACAACAACTGGTGTAAACTCCCTGATAACACCGCAAAAGCCGCGCAGTAGCTGCTCTGGCGAGAATATCGCCAGTTGATTGTTTTTTTGAAAATAAGGGATTGACGGGGGCGCACCTCAGCAGTAAGATGCGCTCCGCATTCGGCGAGTAGCGCAGCTTGGTAGCGCAACTGGTTTGGGACCAGTGGGTCGGAGGTTCGAATCCTCTCTCGCCGACCACATTCTGAAAAGGGCTAACCGCAAGGTTAGCCCTTTTTGCATTATGATCTTAGCCCTTCAGAGTCACCAAAACGCCCCTTACACCCGCTTCTGCCTATCTGTTAACGATTTTGTGACATAATCCATTGTATTTTTTTATATATAGATTGATCTTTTTTCGCGTTGCTTATGGATAACCTCAGCATTTTCCGCTGTGCGTTTTAACGTTCGCGGTATTTAGTGCTCAGATAATCACCGTTCTGCAAGAAAATTTACCCATTCTGAATAAAAGTTAATCACTGATTGTTGCGAAATATGAAGAGAGTTGTGCTGCAAGAGGGCGAGTAGCATAAATTTCCCTGCTGAAAACTGGCACACATAGTTTTTTTAATCTTTGTTTGCGGTTTCTCACACTCAGCGTAAATCCCCGTCACCTGTATTGACGTTTTCACATTCTATTGACAGATTGTAGGGCATGAGGGGCATTTCAGGGACGATCTGCGCTGCAACTCAAACGCTCTTCTGAAAGGATTCTCCATCCCTTTAAAGCCTTCGGGCATCACCGACCGGACCGGGTAAAAAATAAATAAAGGTCTGGCGGCGTAACACAACAAAGCAAAACATCACATTGGAGCAGAATAATGAGTATTTCCTTGAAGAAGTCAGGGATGCTGAAGCTTGGTCTGAGCCTGGTGGCTATGACCGTGGCAGCAAGCGTACAGGCAAAAACCCTGGTTTACTGTTCTGAAGGCTCGCCGGAAGGCTTTAACCCACAGCTCTTTACCTCTGGTACGACTTACGACGCAAGCTCTGTACCGATCTATAACCGTCTGGTTGAATTCAAAACCGGTACCACGGAAGTGATTCCGGGTCTGGCCGAGAAGTGGGACGTCAGCGAAGACGGCAAAACCTATACCTTCCACCTGCGCCAGGGCGTGAAGTGGCAGGACAGCAAAGAATTCAAACCAACGCGCGACTTCAACGCCGACGACGTTGTGTTCTCCTTCGACCGTCAGAAAAACGCTCAGAACCCGTACCACAAAGTGTCTGGCGGCAGCTATGAATACTTCGAAGGGATGGGTCTGCCTGACCTGATCGCTGAAGTGAAAAAAGTGGACGATAAAACGGTTCAGTTCGTGCTGACTCGCCCGGAAGCGCCATTCCTGGCTGACCTGGCCATGGACTTCGCCTCAATTCTGTCCAAAGAGTACGCGGACAACATGCTGAAAGCCGGTACGCCGGAAAAAGTCGACCTGAACCCAATCGGTACCGGTCCATTCCAACTGCTGCAGTACCAGAAAGACTCCCGCATTCTGTACAAAGCATTCGAAGGCTTCTGGGGCACCAAGCCGAAGATTGACCGTCTGGTCTTCTCCATCACGCCTGATGCCTCAGTGCGTTATGCAAAACTGCAGAAAAACGAATGTCAGGTGATGCCGTACCCGAACCCGGCAGACATCGCCCGCATGAAGCAGGACAAGAACATCAACCTGCTGGAGCAGGCTGGCCTGAACGTGGGCTATCTCTCCTTCAACACCGAGAAGAAACCGTTTGATGACGTGAAAGTGCGTCAGGCGCTGACCTACGCGGTGAACAAAGAAGCGATCATCAAAGCGGTTTACCAGGGCGCAGGCGTTGCTGCCAAAAACCTGATCCCACCAACCATGTGGGGCTATAACGATGACGTTAAAGACTACACCTACGATCCTGAGAAAGCGAAAGCGCTGCTGAAAGAAGCGGGCCAGGATAAAGGCTTTACCGTTGAGCTGTGGGCGATGCCGGTACAGCGTCCATACAACCCGAACGCACGCCGTATGGCGGAAATGGTTCAGGCTGACTGGGCTAAGGTTGGCGTTCAGGCCAAGATTGTGACCTACGAGTGGGGCGAGTACCTGAAGCGCGCCAAAGCGGGTGAGCACCAGGCGGTAATGATGGGCTGGACCGGTGACAACGGGGATCCGGACAACTTCTTCGCCACCCTGTTCAGCTGCGCAGCGGCGAAAGACGGTTCTAACTACTCTCGCTGGTGCTACAAGCCGTTTGAAGACCTGATCCAGCCGGCGCGTGCGACCGACGATCACAACAAACGTATTGAACTGTACAAGCAGGCTCAGGTTGTTATGCACGATCAGGCTCCGGCGCTGATTGTTGCTCACTCCACCGTGTACGAGCCAGTGCGTAAAGAGGTGAAAGGCTACGTGGTTGATCCACTGGGCAAACACCACTTCGAAAACGTATCTGTTGAATAATAAGTAGGGTGTTCTCCCTCTCCCTTTGGGAGAGGGCAGGGGTGAGGGTCGTGCATGTATCCCCTCACCCTAACCCTCTCCCACAGGGAGAGGGAATTTACATTTGTGAGCAATACAGACGTCACGCCATTGGTCGTGCGTCATCAGAGAGAATCCGGGTTATGTTGCAGTTCATCCTCCGACGTCTGGGACTTGTTATCCCCACGTTTATCGGTATCACCCTTCTCACTTTTGCCTTCGTCCATATGATCCCCGGCGACCCGGTAATGATTATGGCGGGCGAGCGTGGTATTTCCCCTGAGCGCCATGCACAGCTGCTGGCGGAACTCGGTCTCGATAAGCCGATGTGGCAGCAGTACCTCCACTATATCTGGGGCGTGTTGCACGGTGATTTAGGGATTTCGCTGAAAAGCCGTCTTCCGGTGTGGGACGAGTTCGTGCCGCGTTTTAAAGCGACACTGGAGCTTGGCGTCTGCGCCATGATTTTCGCCACTGCGGTGGGTATTCCTGTCGGGGTACTGGCTGCCGTCAAGCGTGGCTCTATTTTTGACCATACCGCCGTGGGCCTGGCGCTGACCGGCTACTCCATGCCTATCTTCTGGTGGGGCATGATGCTGATCATGCTGGTCTCCGTGCAATGGAACCTAACCCCTGTCTCCGGGCGCGTCAGTGATATGGTCTTCCTGGATGATACCAACCCGCTCACCGGCTTTATGCTGATTGATACGGCTATCTGGGGCGAAGAGGGCAACTTCATTGATGCCGTGGCGCACATGATCCTGCCTGCCATGGTGCTGGGCACCATTCCTCTGGCGGTGATCGTGCGTATGACCCGTTCATCAATGCTGGAAGTGCTGGGTGAGGATTATATCCGCACCGCGCGTGCCAAGGGCCTGACGCGTATGCGCGTCATCATCGTTCATGCGCTGCGTAATGCCATGCTGCCGGTGGTGACCGTTATCGGCCTCCAGGTGGGGACGTTGCTGGCGGGGGCGATCCTGACCGAAACCATCTTCTCCTGGCCGGGCCTTGGACGCTGGCTGATTGACGCGCTGCAACGCCGTGACTATCCGGTTGTGCAGGGCGGTGTACTGCTGGTCGCGACGATGATTATCCTCGTCAACCTGCTGGTCGATTTGCTGTACGGCGTGGTGAACCCGCGTATTCGTCATAAGAAGTAAGGGACCATCATGTCACAAGTCACTCAAAATAAAGTGGTCGCTGCACCGGTTCCTATGACGCCGCTGCAGGAATTCTGGCACTACTTCAAGCGCAATAAAGGCGCGGTGGTAGGGCTGGTGTATGTCGCAATCATGATCCTGATTGCGGTGTTTGCGAACTTCCTCGCACCGTATAACCCGGCGGACCAGTTCCGCGATGCGCTGCTCGCCCCGCCTGCGTGGCAGGACGGCGGTAGCCTGACGCACCTGCTCGGTACCGATGACGTGGGCCGCGACGTGCTGTCGCGTCTGATGTACGGCGCGCGTCTGTCGCTGCTGGTCGGCTGTCTCGTTGTTGTGCTGTCGCTGATCATGGGCGTCGTACTCGGCCTGGTTGCCGGTTACTTCGGCGGCATCGTTGATAATATCATCATGCGTGTCGTCGATATTATGCTGGCCCTGCCAAGCCTGCTGCTGGCGCTGGTGCTGGTGGCGATCTTCGGCCCGTCGATTGGTAACGCCGCGCTGGCGTTGACCTTCGTGGCGCTTCCTCACTACGTGCGTTTAACCCGTGCGGCGGTGCTGGTGGAAGTGAACCGCGATTACGTCACGGCGTCTCGCGTGGCGGGTGCCGGTGCGATGCGCCAGATGTTCGTTAATATCTTCCCTAACTGCCTTGCGCCGCTGATTGTTCAGGCGTCGCTCGGTTTCTCTAACGCCATTCTTGATATGGCCGCTCTTGGCTTCCTGGGCATGGGTGCGCAGCCGCCAACACCTGAGTGGGGCACTATGCTCTCCGACGTGTTGCAGTTCGCACAAAGCGCCTGGTGGGTTGTCACCTTCCCGGGTCTGGCAATCCTGCTGACGGTGCTGGCATTTAACCTGATGGGTGATGGCCTGCGTGATGCGCTTGATCCCAAACTGAAGCAGTAAGAGGCACGAGATGGCGTTATTAAATGTAGATAAATTATCGGTGCACTTTGGCGACGAAGGCACCCCGTTTCGCGCCGTGGACCGCATCAGCTACAGCGTAAATCAGGGCGAAGTGGTTGGCATTGTCGGGGAGTCCGGTTCCGGTAAGTCAGTGAGCTCACTGGCGATCATGGGGCTGATTGATTACCCGGGCCGCGTGATGGCGGAAAACCTGCAGTTCAACGGTCAGGACCTGAAGCGCATTTCTGAGAAACAGCGCCGCCAGCTGGTGGGCGCCGAAGTGGCGATGATTTTCCAGGATCCCATGACCAGCCTGAACCCCTGCTACACCGTGGGTTTCCAGATTATGGAAGCGATTAAGGTGCATCAGGGCGGGAATAAGAAAACCCGTCGTCAGCGCGCGATCGATCTGCTGAACCAGGTGGGTATTCCTGACCCGGCATCGCGTCTGGACGTTTACCCGCACCAGCTCTCCGGCGGGATGAGCCAGCGCGTGATGATCGCGATGGCGATTGCCTGTCGACCAAAACTGCTGATTGCGGATGAACCGACGACGGCGCTGGATGTGACTATTCAGGCGCAAATCATCGAACTGCTGCTGGAGCTGCAGCAGAAAGAGAATATGGCGCTGGTGCTGATTACGCACGATCTGGCGCTGGTGGCCGAAGCCGCGCACAAAATTATCGTGATGTATGCCGGTCAGGTGGTCGAGACCGGAAATTCACACGATATTTTCCGCGCGCCGCGTCACCCGTATACCCAGGCGCTTTTACGCGCGCTGCCGGAGTTTGCCCAGGACAAAGCGCGTCTGGCGTCGCTGCCGGGTGTGGTACCGGGTAAATATGACCGTCCTCAGGGCTGTCTGCTCAATCCGCGCTGCCCATATGCGACGGACAAATGCCGGGCAGAAGAGCCAGAGCTGAACCAGCTTGCTGACGGTCGTCAGTCGAAATGCCACTACCCACTCGATGATGCCGGGAGGCCAACACTATGAGTACGCAACAGGCCACCAAGCAACAGCCGCTGTTGCAGGCCATCGACCTGAAAAAATACTACCCGGTGAAGAAGGGGCTGTTTGCCCCTGAACGCCTGGTGAAAGCGCTGGACGGCGTCTCTTTTAACCTCGAGCGCGGTAAAACGCTGGCGGTGGTAGGGGAGTCAGGCTGCGGTAAATCCACGCTGGGCCGTCTGCTGACGATGATTGAAGTGCCGACCGGCGGTGAGCTCTATTATCAGGGGCAGGATCTGCTTAAGCACGATCCGCAGGCGCAGAAGCTGCGTCGCCAGAAAATCCAGATTGTGTTCCAGAACCCGTATGGTTCTTTGAACCCGCGTAAAAAAGTCGGGCAGATTCTGGAAGAGCCGCTGCTGATCAACAGTAATCTGAGCAAAGAGCAGCGCCGTGAAAAAGCGCTGGCGATGATGGCGAAGGTCGGCCTCAAAACCGAGCATTACGATCGCTATCCGCACATGTTCTCCGGCGGCCAGCGTCAGCGTATTGCGATCGCCCGTGGGCTGATGCTCGATCCGGACGTGGTGATTGCCGATGAGCCGGTCTCTGCACTCGACGTATCCGTGCGTGCGCAGGTGCTGAACCTGATGATGGATCTCCAGCAGGAGCTGGGGCTGTCTTACGTGTTCATCTCCCACGACCTGTCGGTGGTGGAGCATATTGCCGATGAAGTGATGGTGATGTACCTGGGGCGCTGCGTGGAGAAGGGGACCAAAGACCAGATCTTTAATAACCCTCGTCACCCGTATACCCAGGCGCTGCTGTCCGCGACGCCGCGTCTGAACCCGGACGATCGTCGTGAGCGTATTAAGCTGACGGGTGAACTGCCAAGTCCGATGAATCCGCCTCCGGGATGTGCATTCAACGCCCGCTGCAGTCGCCGCTTTGGCCCGTGCACCCAGCTCCAGCCGCAGCTGAAGGATTATGGCGGCCAGCTGGTTGCCTGCTTCGCGGTCGATCAGGATGAAAATGGCGAGAAGCCACAGGCATAACGAAAAAAACCGGCGCTAAGCCGGTTTTTTTATGTCTGCTTGATTATTTGCGCAGGCGAATCTGGTCGACGGCGTGCTTCTCGCTCTTGGTGAGGATCAGGCTCGCGCGCTCGCGCGTCGGCAGGATGTTCTCTTTGAGGTTCACGTAGTTGATCTCATTCCACAGCCCCGTGGCCACGTTGATCGCTTCTTCTTCAGAAAGCTGGGCATAGTGGTGGAAATAGGAATCCGGGTCAGTGAACGCCCCTTCGCGGAACTTCAGGAAGCGGTTGATGTACCAGTTTTGCAGCAGGTCTTCCGGCGCATCGACATAAATAGAGAAATCGACGAAATCCGAGACGAATACGTGATGCGGA
Source organism: Enterobacter cloacae complex sp. CARB60 (assembly GCF_036487345.1). Lineage (NCBI taxonomy): Bacteria > Pseudomonadati > Pseudomonadota > Gammaproteobacteria > Enterobacterales > Enterobacteriaceae > Enterobacter > Enterobacter cloacae complex sp. CARB60. Next base: position 4,469,767 of record NZ_JAZKLC010000002.1, on the reverse strand, counting down.
TCGTGAGGATAGTCCATCCCGCTTTGCAGCACGTTCAGACCTTCCAGAATCAGGATGTCCGGCTGGACCACCGTTTTATCCCCACCCGGGATGCGATCGTAGATCAGGTGCGAATAGACTGGCGCGGTGACGTTTGGGGCACCAGATTTAAGGTCGGAAACGAATTTCACCAGACGGTGCATATCATAAGAAAGCGGGAAGCCCTTCTTCTTCATCAGCCCGCGTTCTTTTAATACCTCGTTCGGGTGCAGGAAGCCGTCGGTGGTGATCAGCTCCACGCTGCGGTGTTCCGGCCAGCGGCTCAGCAGCGCCTGCAGAACACGCGCGGTGGTACTTTTACCCACGGCCACGCTGCCTGCGATACTAATGATATAAGGAATGCGTTGACCGTTCGTCCCGAGAAACTGCTCCAGCACAGCCTGACGGCGCAGGTTCGAGCTGATATAGAAGTTAAGCAAGCGAGAGAGGGGGAGATAAATTTCTGCCACCTCTTCCAGGGACAGATCTTCGTTTATCCCTTTTAACCGTGCGATTTCACCTTCCGTCAGCGTCATAGGGACGGAATCACGCAGGGCAGCCCACTGGCTGCGGTTAAAGTGAAGATAAGGCGTCATTAACGTTTGCTCTTTTTTGCTCATAAGCATGCTTCAGTGAGCCAGCATCACACTGCCGGATCATGGCTCATCACACAGTTAATTTTGGACAATGGGCAGGAGGTTAACACCAGATGACAGGAATAATAAGAAAAAAGATGGAAAGCGCTGCGTAACGCGGAAGCCGTCACGCTACGGTGAATACGGTGCAAATCACGCTGATATGTTGAATATTTGACCTCAAATGACTACTTTTACAGCGTCCGATACGCCGTTCGCATAAAATGTGAGCGAAAGAACGTTTTATGCAAATTTTTAGTTGCATGACCGCGCAGGTATCCATAGAATGCGCGCTACTTGATGCCGACTTAGCTCAGTAGGTAGAGCAACTGACTTGTAATCAGTAGGTCACCAGTTCGATTCCGGTAGTCGGCACCATCAAGTCCGGTGGGGTTCCCGAGCGGCCAAAGGGAGCAGACTGTAAATCTGCCGTCACAGACTTCGAAGGTTCGAATCCTTCCCCCACCACCACTTTCTGGCAGCGTAAATGCCGCCGGAGCTGGTTGGGAAAATTAGCCAGCTCAAACTGAAAAAGAGAGAAATCTCTTTTTTTGTTACAGAAAGAACTGGGTAGCCGAGTTTCAGGATGCGGGCATCGTATAATGGCTATTACCTCAGCCTTCCAAGCTGATGATGCGGGTTCGATTCCCGCTGCCCGCTCCAATACGTGCTGATATGGCTCAGTTGGTAGAGCGCACCCTTGGTAAGGGTGAGGTCCCCAGTTCGACTCTGGGTATCAGCACCACTTCACTTCTCCTTCCCGTTTCTCTCTGTTTCAATTTTACTGTATTCAACAATTCAGGCATTTCGCCTGGTTGATGTGGTGATATCACCGATTTATCCGTGTCTTAGAGGGACAATCGATGTCTAAAGAAAAGTTTGAACGTACAAAACCGCACGTTAACGTCGGTACTATCGGCCACGTTGACCATGGTAAAACAACGCTGACCGCTGCAATCACTACCGTTCTGGCAAAAACCTACGGTGGTTCTGCTCGCGCATTCGATCAGATCGATAACGCACCAGAAGAAAAAGCTCGTGGTATCACCATCAACACCTCTCATGTTGAATATGACACCCCGACTCGCCACTACGCGCACGTAGACTGCCCAGGCCACGCCGACTATGTTAAAAACATGATCACCGGTGCTGCGCAGATGGACGGCGCGATCCTGGTTGTTGCTGCGACTGACGGCCCAATGCCTCAGACTCGTGAGCACATCCTGCTGGGTCGTCAGGTAGGCGTTCCTTTCATCATCGTGTTCCTGAACAAATGCGACATGGTAGATGACGAAGAGCTGCTGGAACTGGTAGAGATGGAAGTTCGTGAACTGCTGTCTCAGTACGATTTCCCAGGCGACGATACCCCAATCGTTCGTGGTTCAGCGCTGAAAGCGCTGGAAGGCGAAGCAGAGTGGGAAGCGAAAATCATCGAACTGGCTGGCTTCCTGGATTCTTACATCCCAGAACCAGAGCGTGCGATTGACAAGCCATTCCTGCTGCCAATCGAAGACGTATTCTCCATCTCCGGTCGTGGTACCGTTGTTACCGGTCGTGTAGAGCGCGGTATCATCAAAGTTGGCGAAGAAGTTGAAATCGTTGGTATCAAAGAGACTGCGAAGTCTACCTGTACTGGCGTTGAAATGTTCCGCAAACTGCTGGACGAAGGCCGTGCTGGTGAGAACGTTGGTGTTCTGCTGCGTGGTATCAAACGTGAAGAAATCGAACGTGGTCAGGTACTGGCGAAGCCAGGCTCAATCAAGCCACACACTAAGTTCGAATCTGAAGTGTACATTCTGTCCAAAGACGAAGGCGGCCGTCATACTCCGTTCTTCAAAGGCTACCGTCCACAGTTCTACTTCCGTACAACTGACGTGACCGGTACCATCGAACTGCCAGAAGGCGTTGAGATGGTAATGCCAGGCGACAACATCAAGATGGTTGTGACTCTGATCCACCCAATCGCGATGGACGACGGTCTGCGTTTCGCAATCCGTGAAGGCGGCCGTACCGTTGGCGCGGGCGTGGTTGCTAAAGTTCTCGGCTAATCGCTGATAACATTTGACGCAATGCGCATGAAAAGGGCATCATTTGATGCCCTTTTTGCACGCTTTCACATCAGAACCTGGCTCATCAGTGATTATTTTTGTCATAATCATTGCTGAGACAGGCTCTGCAGAGAGCGTATAATCCATAAAGGGATTAGCGTTTCGATTTGGCTCGCCTCGCAATCGCGGGGTGAAATTATTTGTAGAATTCTTCTGACAGGTTGGTTTATGAGTGCGAATACCGAAGCTCAAGGGAGCGGGCGCGGCCTGGAAGCGATGAAGTGGGTCGCTGTTGCCGTGCTGCTGATTGTGGCAATCGTTGGCAACTATCTTTATCGTGACATGATGCTGCCGCTCCGCGCGCTGGCAGTGGTGATTCTGATTGCTGCAGCGGGCGGTGTCGCGCTGTTGACGACTAAAGGTAAAGCAACCGTTGCTTTTGCACGTGAAGCGCGTACCGAAGTTCGTAAGGTCATTTGGCCGACTCGCCAGGAAACATTGCACACCACGCTGATCGTAGCGGCGGTTACCGCTGTAATGTCACTGATCCTGTGGGGACTGGATGGTATTCTGGTTCGCCTGGTTTCCTTTATTACTGGCCTGAGGTTCTAAGATGTCTGAAGCCCCTAAAAAGCGTTGGTACGTCGTTCAGGCGTTTTCCGGTTTTGAAGGCCGCGTAGCAACGTCGCTGCGTGAGCATATCAAATTACACAACATGGAAGAGTTATTTGGCGAAGTTATGGTTCCGACCGAAGAAGTGGTTGAGATCCGTGGCGGCCAACGTCGCAAAAGCGAGCGTAAATTCTTCCCGGGTTACGTGCTGGTTCAGATGGTGATGAACGACGCGAGCTGGCACCTGGTGCGCAGCGTACCGCGCGTGATGGGCTTTATCGGCGGCACGTCTGACCGTCCGGCGCCAATCAGCGACAAAGAAGTTGATGCGATTATGAACCGCCTGCAGCAGGTGGGTGATAAGCCGCGTCCTAAAACGCTGTTTGAACCGGGTGAAATGGTTCGTGTTAGCGACGGTCCGTTTGCTGACTTTAACGGCGTCGTTGAAGAAGTGGACTACGAGAAGTCCCGCCTGAAAGTTTCTGTTTCTATCTTCGGTCGTGCGACCCCGGTAGAACTGGACTTTGCGCAGGTCGAAAAAGCCTAAGCAGCGATCAAAAAAGCGGCGATTTAATCGTTGCACAGGGCGCGAGATTGGAATACAATTTCGCGCCTTTTGTTTTTATGGGCCCCGGCCCGTAAAACGAATTTTATTCACGGGGAGCCTTCCTGAGGCGCTATTACCCAATCAGAGGATTTTAGAATGGCTAAGAAAGTACAAGCCTACGTCAAGCTGCAGGTTGCAGCTGGTATGGCGAACCCAAGTCCACCAGTTGGTCCAGCTCTGGGTCAGCAGGGTGTGAACATCATGGAATTCTGTAAAGCGTTCAACGCCAAAACCGAATCCCTGGAAAAAGGTCTGCCAATCCCAGTCGTAATCACTGTTTACGCTGACCGTTCTTTCACTTTCGTTACCAAAACCCCTCCAGCAGCAGTTCTGCTGAAGAAAGCGGCTGGTATCAAGTCTGGTTCCGGTAAACCGAACAAAGACAAAGTGGGTAAAATTTCCCGCTCTCAGCTGCAGGAAATCGCGCAGACCAAAGCTGCCGACATGACTGGTGCCGACATTGAAGCGATGACTCGCTCAATCGAAGGTACTGCACGTTCCATGGGCCTGGTAGTGGAGGACTAAGAAATGGCTAAACTGACCAAGCGCATGTCCGTGATCCGTGACAAAGTTGATGCGACCAAACAGTACGACATCAACGAAGCTATCGCTCTGCTGAAAGAACTGGCAACTGCTAAGTTCGTTGAAAGCGTTGACGTTGCCGTTAACCTCGGCATCGACGCTCGTAAATCCGATCAGAACGTTCGTGGCGCAACTGTACTGCCACACGGTACTGGCCGTTCCGTTCGCGTAGCTGTATTTGCTCAGGGTGCAAACGCTGAAGCTGCTAAAGCTGCCGGCGCTGAACTGGTAGGTATGGAAGATCTGGCTGATCAGATCAAGAAAGGCGAAATGAACTTTGACGTTGTTATTGCTTCTCCAGATGCAATGCGCGTTGTTGGCCAGCTGGGCCAGGTTCTGGGTCCACGCTGCCTGATGCCAAACCCGAAAGTTGGTACTGTAACCCCTAACGTTGCTGAAGCGGTTAAGAACGCTAAAGCAGGTCAGGTTCGTTATCGTAACGACAAAAACGGCATCATCCACACCACCATCGGTAAAGTGGACTTTGACGCTGACAAACTGAAAGAAAACCTGGAATCTCTGCTGGTTGCGCTGAAAAAAGCAAAACCAACTCAGGCGAAAGGCGTGTACATCAAGAAAGTTAGCATCTCCACCACCATGGGTGCAGGTGTTGCAGTTGACCAGGCTGGCCTGAGCGCTGCTGCAAACTAATGCCTTTACGTGGGCGGTGATTTTGTCTACAATCTTACCCCCACGTTTGCTAACGAAAGTTAGCGGCTAAAAGATTTGTTCGTTGGAGCCTGGCCTAATCCAGGCCTCCGTCGAAGACCGCAGGTGTTTCGCAAGAGACTTAATCCCCTGCGTAGACGGTGACAGAACGCTAAGATTATTTTTGGATACTCTGGCTTGTTTCTGCTCACCGTATTAAGACGCTCTTTCCGTTGGGGAGAGTGAAGTGAGTTCCGGAACATGAGTTCCGGCAAACATCCAGGAGCAAAGCTAATGGCTTTAAATCTTCAAGACAAACAAGCGATTGTTGCTGAAGTCAGCGAAGTAGCCAAAGGCGCGCTGTCTGCAGTAGTTGCGGATTCCCGTGGCGTTACTGTAGACAAAATGACTGAACTGCGTAAAGCAGGTCGTGAAGCTGGCGTATACATGCGTGTTGTTCGTAACACCCTGCTGCGTCGCGTAGTTGAAGGTACTCAGTTCGAGTGCCTGAAAGACACGTTTGTTGGTCCGACCCTGATTGCATACTCTATGGAACACCCGGGCGCTGCTGCTCGTCTGTTCAAAGAGTTCGCGAAAGCGAATGCAAAATTTGAGGTCAAAGCTGCAGCCTTTGAAGGTGAGTTGATCACGGCATCGAACATCGATCGCCTGGCAACCCTGCCGACCTACGAAGAAGCAATTGCACGCCTGATGGCAACCATGAAAGAAGCTTCGGCTGGCAAACTGGTTCGCACTCTGGCTGCTGTTCGCGATGCGAAAGAAGCTGCTTAATCGCAGTTATCTTTATAAAGCATTTGCTTACGTATAAACTTATTCTGATTTTCAGGAACAATTTAAATGTCTATCACTAAAGATCAAATCATTGAAGCAGTTGCAGCTATGTCCGTAATGGACGTTGTAGAACTGATTTCTGCAATGGAAGAAAAATTCGGTGTTTCTGCTGCTGCTGCTGTAGCTGTAGCTGCGGGCCCGGCTGAAGCTGCTGAAGAAAAAACTGAATTCGACGTAATTCTGAAAGCTGCTGGCGCTAACAAAGTTGCTGTTATCAAAGCAGTACGTGGCGCAACTGGCCTGGGTCTGAAAGAAGCTAAAGACCTGGTAGAATCTGCTCCAGCTGCGCTGAAAGAAGGCGTGAGCAAAGACGACGCAGAAGCACTGAAAAAATCTCTGGAAGAAGCTGGCGCTGAAGTTGAAGTTAAATAAGCCAACTTTTCTGGTTGCAGCCTAAGTAATTAGGCTGATGGCTGGTGACTTTTTAGTCACCAGCCTTTTTGCGCTGTAAGGCATCAGTAGCATTTCACACTGTTTGACTGCTGATTGTCCTGACAATGCATGTTTCTATCGACGACTTAATATATTGCGACAGGGTGCTCGCTCTGTGTAAATCGCGACGAAATGATTTAAGCGTGATAGCAACAGGTATTGCGGAAAGTATTCAATTTTCCGGTCCACAAAATGGTGTTGCACAAACTGTCCCTTCGTCGGACAGATGGGTCGACTTGTCAGCGAGCTGAGGAACCCTATGGTTTACTCCTATACCGAGAAAAAACGTATTCGTAAGGATTTTGGTAAACGTCCACAAGTTCTGGACATTCCATATCTCCTTTCTATCCAGCTTGACTCGTTCCAGAAGTTTATCGAGCAAGATCCTGAAGGGCAGTACGGTCTGGAAGCAGCCTTCCGCTCCGTGTTCCCGATTCAGAGCTACAGCGGTAACTCCGAGCTGCAGTACGTCAGCTACCGCCTTGGCGAACCGGTGTTTGACGTTCAGGAATGTCAGATCCGTGGCGTGACCTATTCCGCACCGCTGCGCGTAAAACTGCGTCTGGTGATCTACGAGCGCGAAGCGCCGGAAGGCACCGTAAAAGACATTAAAGAACAAGAAGTCTACATGGGTGAAATTCCACTCATGACGGACAACGGTACTTTCGTTATCAACGGTACTGAGCGTGTTATCGTTTCCCAGCTGCATCGTAGCCCGGGCGTCTTCTTCGACAGCGATAAAGGTAAAACACACTCTTCCGGTAAAGTACTGTATAACGCACGCATCATTCCTTACCGTGGTTCATGGCTGGACTTCGAGTTCGATCCGAAAGACAACCTGTTTGTCCGTATCGACCGTCGTCGTAAGCTGCCTGCAACCATCATTCTGCGTGCGCTGCAATACACCACTGAACAGATCCTGGACCTGTTCTTTGAGAAAGTGATCTTTGAAATCCGCGACAACAAGCTGCAGATGGAGTTGGTGCCGGAACGTCTGCGTGGTGAGACCGCGTCGTTCGACATCGAAGCCGACGGCAAAGTGTATGTGGAAAAAGGTCGCCGTATCACCGCGCGCCACATCCGCCAGCTGGAAAAAGATGATATCAAACTCATCGAAGTTCCGGTTGAGTACATTGCAGGAAAAGTAGCCGCGAAAGATTACGTTGACGAGTCAACGGGTGAGCTGATCTGCCCAGCGAACATGGAGCTGAGCCTGGATCTGCTGGCTAAGCTGAGCCAGTCTGGCCACAAACGTATCGAAACGCTGTTCACCAACGATCTGGACCACGGCGCGTATATCTCTGAGACTATTCGCGTCGACCCAACCACCGATCGTCTGAGCGCGCTGGTAGAAATCTACCGCATGATGCGTCCTGGTGAGCCACCAACTCGCGAAGCGGCGGAAAGCCTGTTCGAGAACCTGTTCTTCTCCGAAGACCGCTACGATCTGTCCGCGGTTGGTCGTATGAAGTTCAACCGTTCTCTGCTGCGCGACGAAATCGAAGGTTCCGGTATCCTGAGCAAAGACGACATCATCGAAGTGATGAAGAAGCTCATCGATATCCGTAACGGCAAAGGCGAAGTGGACGATATCGACCACCTCGGCAACCGTCGTATCCGTTCCGTAGGCGAAATGGCGGAAAACCAATTCCGCGTTGGCCTGGTACGTGTAGAGCGTGCGGTGAAAGAGCGTCTGTCTCTGGGCGATCTGGATACCCTGATGCCTCAGGATATGATCAACGCCAAGCCGATTTCTGCAGCAGTGAAAGAGTTCTTCGGTTCAAGCCAGCTGTCTCAGTTCATGGACCAGAACAACCCGCTGTCTGAGATTACGCACAAACGTCGTATCTCTGCACTCGGCCCAGGCGGTCTGACCCGTGAACGCGCAGGCTTTGAAGTTCGAGACGTACACCCGACGCACTACGGTCGCGTATGTCCAATCGAAACGCCTGAAGGTCCAAACATCGGTCTGATCAACTCCCTGTCCGTTTACGCACAGACTAACGAATACGGTTTCCTCGAGACCCCGTACCGTAAAGTGACTGACGGTGTTGTAACCGACGAAATTCATTACCTGTCTGCTATTGAAGAAGGCAACTACGTTATCGCTCAGGCGAACTCCAACCTGGATGACGAAGGCCACTTTGTAGAAGATCTGGTTACCTGCCGTAGCAAAGGCGAATCCAGCTTGTTCAGCCGCGACCAGGTTGACTACATGGACGTATCCACCCAGCAGGTGGTATCCGTCGGTGCGTCCCTGATCCCGTTCCTGGAACACGATGACGCCAACCGTGCATTGATGGGTGCGAACATGCAACGTCAGGCCGTTCCAACTCTTCGCGCTGATAAGCCGCTGGTTGGTACCGGTATGGAACGTGCTGTTGCCGTTGACTCCGGTGTTACTGCGGTTGCTAAACGTGGCGGTACTGTTCAGTACGTCGACGCATCCCGTATCGTTATCAAAGTTAACGAAGACGAGATGTATCCGGGCGAAGCAGGTATCGACATTTATAACCTGACCAAATACACCCGTTCTAACCAGAACACCTGTATCAACCAGATGCCTTGCGTATCTCTGGGTGAGCCAGTTGAGCGCGGCGACGTGCTGGCAGACGGTCCGTCTACCGACCTCGGTGAACTGGCGCTCGGTCAGAACATGCGCGTAGCGTTCATGCCGTGGAACGGTTACAACTTCGAAGACTCCATCCTCGTCTCCGAGCGTGTGGTTCAGGAAGATCGTTTCACCACCATCCACATTCAGGAACTGGCATGTGTGTCCCGTGACACCAAGCTGGGGCCAGAAGAGATCACCGCTGACATCCCTAACGTGGGTGAAGCTGCGCTCTCCAAACTGGATGAATCCGGTATCGTTTACATCGGTGCGGAAGTGACCGGCGGCGACATTCTGGTTGGTAAGGTTACGCCTAAAGGTGAAACCCAGCTGACGCCAGAAGAGAAACTGCTGCGTGCAATCTTCGGTGAGAAAGCGTCTGACGTTAAAGACTCTTCTCTGCGCGTACCAAACGGTGTTTCCGGTACGGTTATCGACGTTCAGGTCTTCACCCGTGACGGCGTTGAGAAAGATAAGCGTGCGCTGGAAATCGAAGAGATGCAGCTCAAACAGGCTAAGAAAGACCTGTCTGAAGAACTGCAGATCCTCGAAGCGGGTCTGTTCAGCCGTATTTATGCGGTGCTGGTTGCCGGTGGCGTTGAAGCTGAGAAGCTCGACAAACTGCCACGCGATCGCTGGCTGGAACTGGGCCTGACCGACGAAGAGAAACAAAATCAGCTGGAACAGCTGGCTGAGCAGTATGACGAACTGAAACACGAGTTCGAGAAAAAACTCGAAGCGAAACGCCGCAAAATCACTCAGGGCGACGATCTGGCACCAGGCGTGCTGAAGATTGTTAAGGTGTATCTGGCCGTTAAACGTCAGATCCAGCCTGGTGATAAGATGGCAGGTCGTCACGGTAACAAGGGTGTTATCTCTAAGATCAACCCGATCGAAGATATGCCGCACGATGCTAACGGTACGCCGGTAGATATCGTACTGAACCCGCTGGGCGTACCGTCTCGTATGAACATCGGTCAGATCCTGGAAACTCACCTGGGTATGGCTGCGAAAGGTATCGGCGACAAGATTAACGCCATGCTGAAGCAGCAGGAAGAAGTCGCGAAACTGCGCGAATTCATCCAGCGTGCCTACGATCTGGGTACCGACGTGCGTCAGAAAGTCGACCTGAATACCTTCAGCGATGAAGAAGTGCTGCGCCTGGCTGAGAACCTGAAAAAAGGTATGCCAATCGCAACGCCGGTCTTCGATGGTGCGAAAGAAGCTGAAATTAAAGAGCTGCTGCAACTGGGTGGTCTGCCAACGTCTGGTCAGATTACGCTGTTTGACGGCCGTACCGGTGAACAGTTCGAGCGTCCGGTAACCGTAGGTTACATGTACATGCTGAAACTGAACCACCTGGTCGACGACAAGATGCACGCTCGTTCTACCGGTTCTTACAGCCTGGTTACTCAGCAGCCGCTGGGTGGTAAGGCACAGTTCGGTGGTCAGCGCTTCGGGGAGATGGAAGTGTGGGCGCTGGAAGCATACGGCGCGGCATACACCCTGCAGGAAATGCTCACCGTTAAGTCTGATGACGTGAACGGTCGTACCAAGATGTATAAAAACATCGTGGACGGCAACCATCAGATGGAACCGGGCATGCCAGAATCCTTCAACGTACTGTTGAAAGAGATTCGTTCGCTGGGTATCAACATCGAACTGGAAGACGAGTAATTCTCGCTCAAACAGGTCACTGGTGCCGGGTTAACCCCCGGCACCAGATTGTGCTAACTCCGACGGGAGCAAATCCGTGAAAGATTTATTAAAGTTTCTGAAAGCGCAGACTAAAACCGAAGAGTTTGATGCGATCAAAATTGCTCTGGCTTCGCCAGACATGATCCGTTCATGGTCTTTCGGTGAAGTCAAAAAGCCGGAAACCATCAACTACCGTACGTTCAAACCTGAGCGTGACGGCCTTTTCTGTGCGCGTATTTTCGGGCCAGTAAAAGATTACGAGTGCCTGTGCGGTAAGTACAAGCGCCTGAAACACCGTGGTGTGATCTGTGAGAAGTGCGGCGTTGAAGTGACCCAGACCAAAGTGCGTCGTGAGCGCATGGGCCACATCGAGCTGGCGTCTCCGACCGCTCACATCTGGTTCCTGAAATCTCTGCCGTCCCGTATCGGTCTGCTGCTGGATATGCCGCTGCGCGATATCGAACGTGTTCTGTACTTCGAATCTTATGTGGTTATCGAAGGCGGGATGACGAACCTGGAACGTCATCAGATCCTGACTGAAGAGCAGTATCTGGACGCGCTGGAAGAGTTCGGTGACGAATTCGACGCGAAGATGGGTGCGGAAGCTATTCAGGCCCTGCTGAAGAGCATGGATCTGGAGCAAGAGTGCGAGCAGCTGCGTGAAGAGCTGAACGAAACCAACTCCGAAACCAAACGTAAAAAGCTGACCAAGCGTATCAAACTGCTGGAAGCGTTCGTTCAGTCTGGTAACAAACCAGAGTGGATGATCCTGACCGTTCTGCCGGTTCTGCCGCCAGATCTGCGTCCACTGGTTCCGCTGGATGGTGGTCGTTTCGCAACGTCCGATCTGAACGATCTGTATCGTCGCGTTATCAACCGTAACAACCGTCTGAAACGTCTGCTGGATCTGGCTGCGCCGGACATCATCGTACGTAACGAAAAACGTATGCTGCAGGAAGCGGTTGATGCCCTGCTGGATAACGGTCGTCGCGGTCGTGCGATCACCGGTTCTAACAAGCGTCCTCTGAAATCTTTGGCCGACATGATCAAAGGTAAACAGGGTCGTTTCCGTCAGAACCTGCTCGGTAAGCGTGTTGACTACTCCGGTCGTTCTGTAATCACCGTAGGTCCATACCTGCGTCTGCATCAGTGCGGTCTGCCGAAGAAAATGGCACTGGAGCTGTTCAAACCGTTCATCTACGGCAAGCTGGAACTGCGTGGCCTCGCCACCACCATCAAAGCCGCTAAGAAAATGGTTGAGCGTGAAGAAGCTGTCGTTTGGGACATCCTGGACGAAGTTATCCGCGAACACCCGGTACTGCTGAACCGTGCACCAACCCTGCACCGTTTGGGTATCCAGGCATTTGAGCCAGTGCTGATCGAAGGTAAAGCTATCCAGCTGCACCCGCTGGTTTGTGCGGCATATAACGCCGACTTCGATGGTGACCAGATGGCTGTTCACGTACCGCTGACGCTGGAAGCCCAGCTCGAAGCGCGTGCGCTGATGATGTCTACCAACAACATCCTGTCCCCAGCGAACGGTGAACCAATTATCGTTCCTTCTCAGGACGTTGTATTGGGTCTGTACTACATGACCCGTGACTGTGTTAACGCCAAAGGCGAAGGCATGGTGCTGACTGGCCCGAAAGAAGCTGAGCGTATTTATCGCGCTGGCCTGGCCTCTCTGCATGCGCGCGTTAAAGTGCGTATCACCGAATACGAAAAAGATGAAAACGGCGAATTCGTTGCGAAAACCAGCCTGAAAGACACGACCGTTGGCCGTGCTATTCTGTGGATGATCGTACCGAAAGGTCTGCCTTTCTCCATCGTCAACCAGGCGCTGGGCAAGAAAGCGATCTCCAAAATGCTGAACACCTGTTACCGCATTCTGGGTCTGAAGCCGACCGTTATCTTCGCTGACCAGACAATGTATACCGGCTTTGCTTATGCAGCGCGTTCAGGTGCATCTGTTGGTATCGATGACATGGTCATCCCAGAGAAGAAACACGAGATCATCTCTGAAGCGGAAGCCGAAGTTGCTGAGATCCAGGAGCAGTTCCAGTCTGGTCTGGTTACCGCGGGCGAACGCTATAACAAAGTTATCGATATCTGGGCAGCGGCGAACGATCGTGTATCCAAAGCGATGATGGATAACCTGCAGACCGAAACCGTGATCAACCGTGACGGCGTAGAAGAGCAGCAGGTTTCCTTCAACAGCATCTACATGATGGCCGACTCCGGTGCGCGTGGTTCCGCAGCACAGATTCGTCAGCTGGCAGGTATGCGTGGTCTGATGGCGAAGCCAGATGGCTCCATCATCGAAACGCCAATCACCGCGAACTTCCGTGAAGGTCTGAACGTACTCCAGTACTTCATCTCCACGCACGGTGCTCGTAAAGGTCTGGCGGATACCGCACTGAAAACAGCGAACTCCGGTTATCTGACGCGTCGTCTGGTTGACGTTGCGCAGGATCTGGTTGTGACCGAAGACGATTGTGGCACCCTCGAAGGTATCACCATGACCCCGGTTATCGAGGGTGGTGATGTTAAAGAGCCACTGCGCGATCGCGTTCTGGGTCGTGTGACTGCGGAAGACATTCTGAAGCCGGGCACTGCAGACATTCTGGTTCCACGCAACACGCTGCTGCACGAGCACTGGTGTGACCTGCTGGAAGCGAACTCTGTTGACTCCGTGAAAGTACGTTCCGTTGTATCTTGTGACACCGACTTTGGTGTATGTGCGCACTGCTATGGTCGTGACCTGGCGCGTGGCCACATCATCAACAAAGGTGAAGCAATCGGCGTTATCGCGGCACAGTCCATCGGTGAGCCGGGTACACAGCTGACGATGCGTACGTTCCACATCGGTGGTGCGGCATCTCGTGCGGCTGCTGAATCCAGCATCCAGGTGAAAAACAAAGGTAGCATCAAGCTCAGCAACGCGAAGTCTGTTGTTAACTCCGCAGGCAAGCTGGTTGTGACCTCTCGTAACACCGAGCTGAAGCTGATCGACGAATTCGGTCGTACCAAAGAGAGCTATAAAGTGCCTTACGGTGCGGTTATGGCGAAAGGTGATGGCGAGCAGGTTGCCGGCGGTGAAACCGTTGCAAACTGGGATCCACACACCATGCCGGTTATCACCGAAGTAAGTGGTTTCATCCGCTTCACTGACATGATCGACGGCCAGACCATTACTCGTCAGACCGACGAGCTGACCGGTCTGTCTTCTCTGGTGGTTCTGGATTCTGCTGAACGTACTGCCGGTGGTAAAGATCTGCGTCCTGCACTGAAAATCGTTGATGCTCAGGGTAACGACGTTCTGATCCCTGGTACCGACATGCCTGCGCAGTACTTCCTGCCGGGTAAAGCGATCGTTCAGCTGGAAGATGGCATTCAGATCGGTGCGGGTGATGCGCTGGCGCGTATTCCACAGGAATCCAGTGGTACTAAAGATATCACCGGTGGTCTGCCACGCGTTGCGGACCTGTTCGAAGCACGTCGTCCGAAAGAACCTGCTATCCTGGCTGAAATCAGCGGTATCATTTCCTTCGGTAAAGAAACCAAAGGTAAGCGCCGTCTGGTTATCACCCCAGTAGATGGTAGCGAACCGTACGAAGAGATGATTCCTAAGTGGCGTCAGCTCAACGTGTTCGAAGGTGAACGTGTAGAACGTGGTGACGTGGTTTCCGATGGTCCAGAAGCGCCGCACGATATTCTGCGTCTTCGTGGCGTACACGCGGTAACGCGTTACATCACCAACGAAGTGCAGGACGTTTACCGTCTGCAAGGCGTTAAGATTAACGATAAGCACATCGAAGTTATCGTTCGTCAGATGCTGCGTAAAGCAACCATCGAAAACGCAGGCAGCTCCGAGTTCCTGGAAGGCGAGCAGGTTGAATACTCACGCGTCAAGATTGCTAACCGCGATCTGGAAGCGAACGGCAAAATCGGTGCGACCTTCGCGCGCGATCTGCTGGGTATCACCAAAGCGTCTCTGGCAACCGAGTCCTTCATCTCTGCTGCATCGTTCCAGGAAACGACTCGTGTCCTGACCGAAGCCGCTGTTGCTGGTAAGCGTGATGAACTGCGCGGTCTGAAAGAGAACGTTATCGTGGGTCGTCTGATCCCGGCTGGTACCGGTTATGCGTACCATCAGGATCGTATGCGTCGTCGTGCTGCGGGCGAACTGCCAGCTGCACCGCAGGTGACTGCTGAAGATGCATCCGCGAGCCTGGCAGAACTGCTGAACGCAGGTCTGGGCGGTTCCGACAACGAGTAATCGTTGATGCCCGGTGGTGAACATTACCGGGCATGTGCCTCGTAGGTCGGGTAAGCGCAGCGCCACCCGACAATAAAAAACCCGCCTCGGCGGGTTTTTTTACATCTGTGTGTTATCAGTTTACCAATGGGATCCGACGATAAAGCTCAATCATATCGCCCGCCAGATCCTGAATGACCATCGCGTTCATCAGGTGATCCTGAGAGTGGACGGTGATCAGGTTAACCGGAAGCTTCCCGGTTCCTTCGTCAAGACCGATAAGCTGCGTCTGGATCGTGTGCGCATGCTTCACATATTCGAGCGACTCTTCCATCGCTTTTTCTGCTTCGTCAAACTCACCTTTACGCGCCATCTGTAGCGCCGTCAGGGCCGCACTGCGCGCCGCGCCTGCATTGACCAGCAGTTCCATAATCGTGGTTTCTAAGTCTTCCATTATGACTCCAGAAGTTTGAGCGCTTTTTCCAGTACGGCATCACCTTTCATCATGCCGTAATCCATCATGTCGATCACCGCGACCTTTTTACCCAGCGGCTCGGCCTGCGCCTGAAGTTTAGCTTGCTCGTATTTAACCTGTGGCCCCAGCAATACGATGTCGGCCGTCGCGATGTTGTCTTTAAACTCCGCAACCGGAACGGCTTTAATGGTGACTTCACCCCCTTTTTTCTGCGCGGCGTCTTTCATACGTTGAACCAGCATGCTGGTTGACATTCCCGCTGCACAGCATAAAACGATGTTCTTCATAATCAGCCTCGATCTACATGTGTTTATTGATAATTATCCCGTGCAGACCGCTTCAACAACCGGTTTACCGCGATTGTGTGTCAGGCATCACAAAGAAACCGGCGATTTTCTGAAACCGGTTACAATTTTGCGTTGTCGTGTACCCGGCCCGTCGAAACGGGCAGGGGTGAAAGAGGGAGGATTAGCTGATGGACGTTCGGTTAATGCGGTTTTTACCCTGCTGTTTGGCGCTGTAGAGGGCGTTATCAACGCTTCCGACAAATTGATCCAGCGGTTCAAAATGCCACTCCCCAAGACCGCCGCTGAACGTAACCCGCAGGTTTTCTTCGCGCCAGACGCGTTTTTCAACAGCGGTACGCCACGCTTCCAGTAATGAGAGCGCAGACGTCATCTGCTCAGCCTGGAAAATTACCGCAAACTCTTCTCCACCGTACCGGTAAAGCGAGACGTGATGTGGCTGCATGATCTGGATCCCTTCGCGGGCCACGTTGCGCAGAACGATATCACCGGTCAGGTGGCCCAGCGTGTCGTTAATCGACTTGAAGTTATCAATGTCCACCAGCGCCATCGCGAAAGGCTGCTGGGCATTCAGCAGCTCCGCGATATCGCTATCAAATGCGCGGCGGTTTTTACAGCCCGTCAGCGCATCGTGAGTGGCCTGGCGCACGTAGGCCATCTCACGCTCTTTATTGGACTGGATAGTATGGCTCAGCATCGCTTCCAGCCGCGGCGCCTCGCTGACGTCGCCGGTTTTGATGGCATTGATAATGTGCATCAACACGCTACGCGAGGCGTGGCGGAGGTATAAGCCGAAGAGAATGATGATGATGGCTGCCAGCGCAAACCCCCAGCCAACGATCGTCGTTTCGTGGCGGGTGATATCGGTGAGCGTCGCACCCGATACCCGGTAAATGACAAACCAGTCCGGATTGGTAAACGAGTAGTAGTAGTACCAGGCGTTGCTTTTCTTGTCGTAAAGGTGGCCTTCGCCGCTGGTCATTTTGTCCATCAGCGCTTCGCTCACGTACTGTTTGAAGAGCGCGCCCGTATCCGGGTGAAGCACAACGGCGCCGTCGCGTTCGACGACGAAGAATTCCCCCTGAACGGGCGCCACCATTTGACGCAGGGTGTAGCCCATTGACGTCAAATCAAGATGAAACGCGATCGTTCCCTTCAGTCTGCCTTCCGGTGAAATCAATGGCTTATAGAGCGTGACCGTCGGATGGCCGGTGAAGTAGTCCATGTAGGGGCGAGTATAGTGGCTGAAGATACTGGCTTCGGCCTGAGCGACAAACCACGGCCGCGTCCGGGGATCGAAGGTTTTACTCTTCTCCGTGGGGAGCACTTCCGGTGCGCGAAGATAATGCCCCTGCGTGTCCGCCAGCGAGATGGAGGACACGGTCGGCATCAGGTTCTGCAGATGCATCACCATCTGCAGCCCCTGCGTCGGGTTGACGTTGAGCGTCTCGTTTAGCCTGTCGTTACGCGAAAAGTACATCGCGGAGCGGCCCAGGATATAGTCGTTTTCACGCAGGATCGACTCGGTGTAGTTCACCGCCAGGTTGTGCGTGAAATTGCTGTTAATCTTGTGATAATCCTCAAGAAAATCCTTTCGTTGCGAAAGCGTCACCGCGACCGCGATCACCACAAAACTGCAGATGATCCCCGCGAAGCTGAGCATGATTGGCCGGGTAAAAGAGAGCTTTTTGCTGTGAAGTGCCATGAGCTGTACATCGTTCCTGATGGTGAATACTTTTCGTCTGCCGATATCCTCTCAGCATAGTCGCTGTCCTGCGGTTAGCGGTGAATTATACGGCACACGGTTTCTGACGGGATGATTTATCTTAAGAACCATTAAGAAAATACTTATTCAAATGGCCGGGGGCCGTTTGTGCAATGAACCAGAGGCAGGGCGAAACGAGGAAGAAGCTTTTCGCCCTGGTCAGCATCCGTTGCTGACCGTGTGACAATAAAAAACCGGACGATCGCTGACAATCATCCGGTTTTGCCTTTTCGTAGCGCCTCGACAATTTTTTATGATGTTGCAGTGCGTTTCAACGTCATTGCGAGACTCTTCCCAGCCAGCTGTCCCAGTCTTTCCAGACGGGCTGAAGACCCTGCGCCGTCAGCGCTGCGGCGACTGCTTCCGGACGTCGTCCGTCATGCGGCACAAATTGCTCCAGCTCCGGACGATCGTCGGCGTAGCCGCCGGGCTGCGTTTTGGAAAACGCGCTGACGTTGTTAATCGCAAGCGGGATAACGCGATCGCGAAACGCCGGGGACTCACGCGTTGAGAGCGATAATTCCACTTCCGGGGCGAGCAGGCGAAACGCGCAGATGGTCTGCACCAGCTGGCGTTCATCCATTAGCGAAGCCGGTTCAATCCCGCCTGCGCAAGGTCTCAGGCGCGGGAAGGAGATGGAATAACGGCTCTGCCAGTAGTGCTGCTGGAGCCACAGCAAATGTTCCGCCACCATGTAGCAATCCACCCGCCAGCTGTCAGAGAGCCCGATCAGCGCGCCCAGACCGATTTTGTCGATGCCCGCGCGGCCCAGCCTGTCCGGCGTTTCAAGCCGGAAAAAGAAATCCTGTTTCTTGCCCTTCAGGTGGTGCCGGGCGTACGTCGCCTCGTGGTAGGTTTCCTGGTAGACCATGACCCCGTCCAGCCCGAGGGTTTTGAGCTCCGCGTACTCCTCCTGCGCCAGGGGCTGCACTTCCATCTGCAACGACGCAAACTGACGACGAATGGCGGGAAGGTGGTGGCGGAAATAGTCCATTCCTACTTTTCCCTGATGTTCGCCCGTGACCAGCAGAAGGTGTTCAAAGCCCATTTCACGAATGGCCGCACACTCGCGGGCAATCTCATCGTCATCGAGCGTTTTACGCTTGATGCGGTTGCTCATGGAAAAACCGCAGTAGGTGCAGTCATTGGCGCACAGGTTTGAGAGATAGAGCGGCACGTAGAAACTCACCGTGTTGCCAAAACGCTGCCGGGTGAGCCGCTGCGCTCGCTGGGCCATCGGTTCGAGGTACGGGCTGGCCGCCGGGGAGAGCAGAGCCATCAGATCCTCGCGGGTCAGATGGCGGGCATTCAGCGCGCGCTCCACGTCAGCCGCCGTTTTGCTGTTGATGCGCAGGGCAATGTCGTCCCAGCTAAGCTGCCGCCAGCGCTCGGTAAACGTGCTCATGAGATCGCCTCCAGAAAACCGGTCAGCGGGCTGGTGGCCTGCGCCTGGAAACTGCGCGAGCCGGGGCCGGACTCCCTTGCCAGCAGGCCAGCCTCTACGGCCATGCGGAACGCACGCGCCATCATGACCGGATCGTCGGCAACCGCGATGGCCGTGTTGACCAGCACCGCGTCGGCGCCCATTTCCAGCGCCTGCGCGGCATGGCTGGGCACGCCAATTCCCGCATCCACCACCACCGGTACGGTAGCCTGCTCAATAATGATTTCCAGCATCGCGCGGGTTTCCAGCCCCTGGTTTGAGCCAATAGGGGCGCCCAGCGGCATGACGGCGGCGCAGCCGACCTCTTCCAGCCGTTTGCACAGGACAGGGTCGGCGCCGCAGTAAGGCATGACGGTAAACCCTTGCTGTACAAGCTTTTCAGCCGCTTTCAGCGTTTCGATAGGGTCGGGCAGCAGCCAGCGGGCGTCAGGATGAATTTCCAGCTTCAGCCAGCGGGTGCCGAGCGCCTCGCGGGCCAGCTGCGCGGCAAAAATCGCCTCTTCGGCCGTTTTGGCACCGGAGGTGTTAGGCAGCAGCGTGACGCCAGCCGCCAGTAAAGGCGCCAGAATGGCATCGCTGTGATGACGCAGATCCACCCGCTTGAGCGCCAGCGTCACCAGCTGGCTGCCGCTTTCGCGAATGGCATCCACCATCAGCTGCGGCGAGGCGAATTTTCCGGTTCCGGTAAACAGATGTGAATCAAAGACTTTGTCGGCAATATGTAACATCTCAGCCCCCAGCGATAACCTGAAACAGCAGGATCTGGTCGCCGTCATTGACCTGCTGATGTTCCCACCGCTCGCGCGGCAGGATCTGTTGATTGAGCGCCAGCGCCGTTCCCGGCTTGAGCTGACGCAGCTTGTCGAGCAGTACCGCAACGGTGAGCCCGTCGTCGCATCTCATCGGCTCATCGTTAAACAGAATGCGCATCGCGGCCTCCGCATACCGGGCAGCGGCTGGCGCGGTGTAACGCCAGATGGCGCCAGCCGCTGGAGCGGGCATCAAACAGCCGCAGCGTATTGCGTTCCGTTTCCATGCCGCTAAGCAGCTTGATGGCTTCCAGCGCCTGCATCGTGCCCATTACGCCGACCACCGGACCAAGAATGCCTGCCGTACGGCAGTTGCGCGCTGGCTCTGCATCGTCCGGCCACAGGCAGCGATAGCAGCCCTGCGACCATGGCGGGGTCAGGACCATCATCTGTCCGCCGAACCCCACCGCGCTGGCGGTGATAAGCGGCGTATTACTTGCCACGCAGGCGGCGTTAATCGCCTGGCGCGTCGCCATGTTGTCCGTGCAGTCCAGCACCACGTCGGCAAGGGCGACCTCACGGCGCAGGCTTTCACCGCTGAGCCGATCCTGCAGGGCAATCAACGCGATATCCGGGTTGAGCTGGCTCAGGCGCTGCCGGGTGACTTGCGCTTTCGGCTGGTTGATATCCTCGGTGGTAAAGAGGATTTGTCGCTGCAGGTTGCTGAGGTGAACCTCGTCGTCGTCGGCCAGCACCAGCGTACCGATACCTGCACCAGCCAGATAAAGCGCGGCGGGCGCGCCTAACCCGCCCAGACCAACAATCAGCACCCGGCTTGCGAGCAGTTTTTGCTGCCCGTCGATGGCGATATCTTCCAGCAGGATCTGACGGCTGTAGCGCATAAAATCACGATCGTTCATCACCCGCTCCTGCCAGCTGTAACAGCTGTTCGGTGGCGAGCCGCCAGTCTGCGGCCTGGGTGATGGCGCTGACGACGGCGATACTGCCGACGCCGGTCTCCAGCACCGCCGGGGCGCGCTCAAGGCTGATTCCGCCAATAGCGACGGTAGGGTAATCGGCAAGGCGTTTCACGTGACTCGCCAGCTGCGTCAGACCCTGCGGTGCGGAGGGCATCTGCTTGGTTTGCGTCGGGAAGACGTGACCCAGCGCGATGTAAGAGGGACGGGCCGCCAGGGCCACGTCGATCTCCATGTCGTCGTGTGTTGAAACGCCAAGACGCAACCCGGCTTCACGGATAGCGCTCAGATCCGTTGTTTCCAGGTCTTCCTGGCCCAGATGCACGCCGTAAGCCTGGTGCTTAACGGCCAGCCGCCAGTAGTCGTTGATAAACAGGCGGGCGTTATACTGACGCCCAAGCGCAATGGCGGTAACCACATCGGCTTCCACCTCGTCATCGCGTTTATCCTTGATGCGCAGCTGGAGGGTGCGAACGCCAGCCTTCAGCAGGCGCTCTATCCACTCCATGCTGTCCACCACCGGATAGAGCCCTAAACGGTAGGGGACGGGCGGGAAATCGGGCTGGTACATTACGCCTCCTCTTTTTTGAGGTAGATTTCGCCGCCTTTGGCGCGGAAGGTTTCTGACATGTCCGCCATGCCCACTTCAATGGTCTGCGCGGCGGCGTAGTCGCGCACCTCCTGGCTAATTTTCATCGAGCAGAACTTCGGCCCGCACATAGAGCAGAAGTGCGCGACTTTGCCTGATTCCTGCGGGAGGGTTTCGTCGTGATAGGCGCGGGCGGTGAACGGGTCCAGCGCCAGGTTGAACTGGTCTTCCCAGCGGAATTCGAAGCGCGCCTTCGACATGGCGTTATCGCGAATTTGTGCGCCCGGGTGGCCTTTGGCCAGATCCGCCGCGTGGGCGGCAATTTTGTAGGTGATCAGCCCCTGCTTCACGTCCTCTTTGTTTGGCAGGCCGAGGTGTTCTTTCGGCGTCACGTAGCAGAGCATGGCGCAGCCGAACCAGCCGATCATCGCCGCCCCAATGCCTGACGTGAAGTGGTCATAGCCCGGCGCAATATCGGTGGTCAACGGCCCGAGGGTGTAGAACGGCGCTTCGTGGCAGTGCTCCAGCTCCTCGGTCATGTTGCGGCGGATCATCTGCATCGGCACGTGGCCTGGGCCTTCAATCATCACCTGCACGTCGTACTCCCAGGCGATTTTGGTCAGTTCGCCCAGCGTGTGCAGCTCGGCAAACTGCGCTTCGTCATTCGCGTCGCGAATAGAGCCAGGACGCAGGCCGTCGCCCAGCGACAGAGAGACATCGTACGCGGCGCAGATTTCGCAAATTTCGCGGAAGTGTTCGTAGAGGAAGTTTTCCTGATGGTGGGAGAGGCACCACTTCGCCATGATGGAGCCGCCGCGCGAGACGATGCCGGTCAGGCGCTTCGCCGTCATCGGCACGTAGCGCAGCAGCACGCCCGCGTGAATAGTGAAGTAGTCCACGCCCTGTTCAGCCTGCTCCAGCAGCGTGTCGCGGAACGCTTCCCAGGTGAGGTCTTCGGCAATACCGTTGACCTTCTCCAGCGCCTGATAAATCGGGACGGTGCCAATCGGTACCGGGCTGTTACGCAGGATCCATTCGCGGGTTTCGTGAATATAGCGGCCAGTGGAGAGATCCATTACCGTGTCCGCCCCCCAGCGCGTGGACCAGACCAGCTTTTCCACCTCTTCTTCGATGGAGGAGGTCACGGCCGAGTTACCGATGTTCGCGTTGACCTTCACCAGGAAGTTGCGGCCAATAATCATCGGCTCGGATTCCGGGTGGTTGATGTTGGCGGGGATAATCGCGCGGCCTGCGGCCACTTCGTCGCGCACAAACTCCGGCGTGATGTTCTCCGGCAGGCGAGCGCCAAAGCCTTCGCCCGGATGCTGGTAGCGCAGCACTTCGCTACGGATGCGCTCGCGGCCCATGTTTTCGCGGATGGCGATGAACTCCATCTCCGGCGTGACGATGCCCTGGCGCGCGTAGTGCAGCTGGGTCACGCATTTGCCCGCTTTGGCGCGTTTTGGCGTCAGCAGGCCGGTAAAGCGCAGCTCGTCCAGACCGTCGTCGGCCAGGCGCTCTTTGGTGTACGCAGAGCTGCGCACGCTCAGTTCTTCGCAGTCGTTGCGCGCATTAATCCACGGCTGGCGCAGCTTAGCCAGACCCTGCTGGACGTTGATGGCAACATCAGGGTCACCGTACGGGCCGGAGGTGTCGTATACCGGCACGGCTTCGTTGTCTTCAAACTGGGGGTTATCTTTGCTGCCGCCGATAAGCGTCGGGCTGAGCTGAATTTCGCGCATTGGGACGCGGATATCGGCCTGCGAGCCGGAAATGTAGATGCGTTTCGAGTTCGGGAAAGCGGTGCCTTCCAGCGTGTCGATGAAGTGTTGGGCCTGTGCGCGCTGTTCGCGGCGGGTCAGTTTTGCAGTAGACATAGCTCATTCCAAAAGTGAAGGACATGGCTTGTCAGACGACGGATGAAGCAAGAGAGGATCGCCCTTAGGCGATACAACAGCTGTTTGACTCTTGTTCCCTTCGCAGGTATTAGCCTGATCAGGT
The DNA here is from genome assembly GCF_036487345.1 of Enterobacter cloacae complex sp. CARB60. Classification (NCBI taxonomy): domain Bacteria; kingdom Pseudomonadati; phylum Pseudomonadota; class Gammaproteobacteria; order Enterobacterales; family Enterobacteriaceae; genus Enterobacter; species Enterobacter cloacae complex sp. CARB60. The sequence goes on along the minus strand of NZ_JAZKLC010000002.1, from coordinate 4,446,461 downwards.
TCCGCGGATCCCGAATTAACGGTCTCAGCCCGCGCTTTCAGGCGCTGGGCACTCCGACAAGAAAAATCCCCCTCGTGAGAGGGGCGAATGGTTGTAAATTACTCGTTAACGATGAAGAACTCAAGCAGGGCGCGCGACGTTCTCTTCGTTACTGATGTTCAAATCATTGTCCAGCACGAGAGCGATCAGCTTATCTTCAAGCGTGAATCGCTCTTCCAGCGCTTCACCGAGATCGGATAGCGCCCGCTGGAACTCAAGATAGTTATCGTGATCGATGGCGTTCTCGAGCGCGGAATCATAGTAATCCATGATCTGCTGGGTGTTGGCTTCCAGCAGCGGATAGAGCTTGCTGGCCGCTAAATACGGTGTTGTCCCTTCCATTTCGCGGATAATGCGTTCATAAATATTGAAATGGCCGTCGGATAGATAGTCGACCAGGCCCTGACAAAAATCATCCAGCGCTTTTTCATTCAGTCGCATAAACGATTCTTTGCCAGGCTTAATACCGACCAGATTGTAATAAGCCACGAGTAGATGCTTGCGCACATGTAGCCAGCGATCCACCAGTTTGTTACTTCCTCTAACGCGCTCAGTCAGGCTTTCCAGCTGGTTTAACATGGTCGACTCCGCAAAATGTAGGATTGAATCTGCTTATCCAGAATGTAACCACAATGCTAACAACATGTCAGTGAAGCGAAGGTAGTGCAATAGATATGGATCGTATTATTGAAAAATCAGATCTTGGTTGGTGGATCGTCAGTCACGAACAAAAATTATGGCTGCCTGCCGGAGAGTTGCCCTACGGTGCAGCGGAAATGTTCGATCTTGTAGGCCAGCACGCGCTGAAGATCGGCGAGTGGCAAGGCGATCCTGTGTGGTTGATCCAACAGGCTCGCCGCCAGGATATGGGATCCGTTCGCCAGGTGCTGGATCTGGATGTCGGGCTGTTCCAGCTGGCGGGGCGCGGCGTGCAGCTGGCAGAGTTTTACCGCTCGCATAAATACTGCGGCTACTGCGGACATACCATGCGCCCGAGCAAAACCGAGTGGGCGTTGCTCTGTAACCACTGTCGCGAACGTTATTATCCGCAGATTGCGCCGTGCATCATTGTCGCCATCCGCCGGGAGGATTCCATCCTGCTGGCGCAGCATACCCGCCATCGCAACGGCGTTCACACCGTGCTGGCCGGCTTCGTCGAAGTGGGCGAAACGCTGGAGCAGGCGGTAGCGCGCGAGGTAATGGAGGAGAGCGGGATCAAAGTGAAGAACCTGCGCTACGTCACCTCCCAGCCGTGGCCGTTCCCGCAGTCGCTGATGACGGCATTTATGGCCGAATACGACAGCGGCGAGATCGTTATCGACCAGAAAGAGCTGCTTGAAGCGAACTGGTATCGCTACGACGATTTACCGCTGTTACCTCCGCCGGGCACCGTGGCGCGTCGGCTGATAGAAGATACCGTGGCGATGTGTCGGGCCGAGTATGAGTAGTGTTACACTGAGGCCATGACGCTTAAGGAACTGCAAAAATGACCGAACTGAAGAACGATCGTTATCTGCGTGCGCTGCTGCGCCAGCCCGTTGATGTCACCCCGGTGTGGATGATGCGCCAGGCGGGACGCTATCTGCCAGAGTACAAAGCCACGCGCGCGCAGGCGGGCGATTTTATGTCGCTGTGCAAAAACGCCGAGCTGGCCTGTGAGGTGACGCTCCAGCCGCTGCGCCGCTTCCCGCTGGATGCTGCGATCCTCTTCTCGGATATTCTGACCATTCCGGATGCAATGGGCCTTGGCCTGTACTTCGAAACCGGTGAAGGTCCGCGTTTCAGCTCCCCAATCAAAAGCAAAGCCGACGTGGATAAGCTGCCGATCCCCGATCCGGAAGGCGAGCTGGGCTACGTGATGAACGCCGTACGCACCATTCGCCGCGAGCTGAAAGGTGAAGTGCCGCTGATTGGCTTCTCCGGCAGCCCGTGGACGCTGGCGACCTATATGGTGGAAGGGGGCAGCAGCAAAGCCTTCACCATGATTAAAAAGATGATGTACGCCGAGCCGCTGGCCCTGCATGCGCTGCTCGACAAGCTGGCGAAGAGCGTCACCCTCTATCTGAACGCGCAGATTAAAGCCGGTGCGCAGTCGGTGATGATTTTCGATACCTGGGGCGGCGTGCTGACCGGGCGCGATTATCAGCAGTTCTCCCTGTACTACATGCACAAAATCGTTGATGGCCTGCTGCGTGAAAACGAAGGTCGCCGCGTGCCCGTGACGCTGTTCACCAAAGGTGGCGGTCAGTGGCTGGAAGCTATGGCGGCAACCGGCTGCGACGCGCTGGGCCTCGACTGGACCACCGATATTGCTGATGCGCGTCGTCGCGTGGGCGACAAAGTGGCGCTGCAGGGCAATATGGATCCGTCCATGCTCTATGCGCCGCCAGCCCGCATTGAAGAAGAAGTGTCGACTATACTGTCTGGTTTCGGCCAGGGGGAAGGCCACGTCTTTAACCTCGGCCACGGTATTCATCAGGATGTGCCGCCAGAACACGCAGGCGTATTTGTGGAGGCGGTGCATCGGCTTTCTGCCCAGTATCACAAGTAAGGAGTGGTTATGGATCTCGCGTCGCTACGCGCTCAGCAAATCGAACTGGCCTCATCGGTGATCCGCGAGGATCGTCTGGATAAGGATCCTCCGCAGTACATTGGCGGAGCAGACGTCGGATTCGAGCAGGGCGGGGAAGTGACGCGAGCGGCGATGGTGGTACTGAAATACCCGTCGCTTGAGCTGGTGGAGTACAAGGTCGCGCGTATCGCGACCACCATGCCGTACATTCCGGGCTTTCTCTCCTTCCGCGAATATCCCGCGCTGCTGGCAGCGTGGGAGCAACTCTCGCAAAAACCTGACCTGCTGTTTGTCGATGGACACGGTATTTCACACCCGCGCCGTTTAGGCGTTGCCAGCCATTTTGGGCTGCTGGTGGATGTGCCGACCATTGGCGTCGCCAAGAAACGCCTGTGCGGCGCGTTTGAACCTCTTTCTGCCGAGCCGGGCGCGCTGGCACCGCTTATCCATAAAGGCGAGCAGTTAGCGTGGGTCTGGCGCAGCAAGGCGCGCTGTAACCCGCTCTTTATCGCCACCGGGCACCGGGTGAGCATGGACAGCGCCCTGGCGTGGGTGCAGCGCTGCATGAAGGGCTACCGCTTGCCGGAGCCGACGCGCTGGGCAGACGCCGTGGCGTCTTCGCGTCCGGCTTTTGTTCGTTGGCAGGAAATTCAGCGGTGATTCAGGTAAACTGCGCCTAATTTTCGATTCGAGAGATCATCATGCTACAAAACCCGATTCACCTGCGCCTTGAGAAAGTTGAAAGCTGGCAGCACGTGACGTTTATGGCTTGCCTGTGCGAGCGCATGTATCCCAACTATGCCGCGTTCTGTAAGGAGACGGGCTTTGGTGATGGCCATATCTACCGCCGCATTCTGGATCTGATCTGGGAAACGCTGACGGTGAAAGACGCGAAGGTGAACTTCGACTCCCAGCTGGAAAAGCTGGAAGAGGCGATTCCGGCTGCGGATGATTTTGACCTGTACGGTGTTTACCCGGCTATTGATGCCTGCGTGGCGTTAAGCGAGCTGCTTCACTCCCGTCTGAGCGGTGAAACGCTGGAGCACGCTATTGAAGTCAGTAAGGCATCTATTACGACCGTCGCGATGCTGGAAATGACCCAGGAAGGTCGCGAGATGACCGACGAAGAGCTGCGTGCGAACCCGGCGGTTGAGCAGGAATGGGACATTCAGTGGGAAATTTTCCGCCTGCTGGCAGAGTGTGAAGAACGCGATATCGAGCTGATAAAAGGGCTGCGCGCGGACTTGCGAGAGGCTGCTGAGAGCAATATTGGTATAATTTTTAACCAATGAGACAAGAAAACTTGAGATAACGCCCGTTTTGTCGCTCCTCGACTCTTCCCTTTCGCCCCTTGTCTGGTCTACATTTGGGGGGCGAAAAAAAGTGGCTATCGGTGCGTGTATGCAGGAGAGTGCTTTTTTGGCATTTTCGTCGCACTCGATGCTTAGCAAGCGATAAACACATTGAAAGGATAACTTATGAACAAGACTCAACTGATTGATGTAATTGCGGACAAGGCTGATCTGTCTAAAGTGCAGGCTAAAGCTGCTCTGGAATCTACCCTGGCTGCTATTACTGAGTCTCTGAAAGAAGGCGATGCTGTACAACTGGTTGGTTTCGGTACCTTCAAAGTGAACCACCGCGCTGAGCGTACTGGCCGCAACCCGCAGACCGGTAAAGAAATCAAAATCGCCGCAGCTAACGTGCCGGCATTTGTTTCTGGTAAAGCACTGAAAGACGCTGTTAAGTAAGACGCGTGGCAGTGAACAGTTTTAGCGAAGGGGCGGTAACGCCCCTTTTGTCTTTCTGGCGTGGAACGCTCGTGCTGGCAGGCATGCTGCTGCTGTCATCCTGCAGCCACGACACTTCCCTGCCGCCGTTTACCGCCAGCGGTTACGCGGACAACCAGGGCGCGGTCAGGATCTGGCGCAAGGATTCCGGCGGCGAAGTGCATCTGCTTTCTGCCTTCAGCCCGTGGCATAACGGCAATACGTCGACTGCGGAATATCGCTGGCAGGGAGATGACCTGTCGCTGATTGAGCTGAACGTCTACAGCAAGACCCCCGAACACGTGAAAGTGCGTTTTGACGACCATGGCGAGCTGAGCTTTATGCAGCGCGAAGTCAGCGGTCAAAAACAGCAGCTTTCCAGCGATCAAATCGCCCTCTACCGTTATCGTGCCGAACAAATCCGCCAGACCAGCGATGCGCTTCGTCTGGGCCGCGTCGTGCTGCGCCAGGGGCGCTGGCATGCCGATGGGACGGTGACCACCTGCGAAGGGCAGACGGTCAAGCCTGAGCTTGAATCCTGGGCAACCGAACACATTCAACGCCGTCAGCGTCATTCATCAATGGAGGTGAGTGTGGCGTGGCTGGAAGCGCCGGAAGGCTCTCAGCTGCTGCTGGTGGCGAATGAAGACTTCTGCACCTGGCAGCCGACGGAAAAGAGTTTCTGAATTCTGTGGATTAAGCCGGATGGCGCTAACGCTTATCCGGCCTACGAACGATCCCCTCTCCTTTTGTGAGAGGGTTAGGGTGAGGGTGTGAAATTACTCGTCCTGCTCACGCGCAATCGCGCGATAGCCGATATCCTGACGGCTAAAGCTACCGTTCCAGTGAATATCCGCCATCAGCGCATAGGCGCGTTTCTGCGCTTCTGCCACGGTATGACCCAGTGCGGTCGCACACAGCACGCGTCCGCCGTTGGTGAGAACGCGATCGTCTTCAGCCAGCTTCGTACCGGCGTGGAATACCTTCGCACCGTCAATCTGTTCCAGCGGCAGACCGTGGATCTCATCCCCGGTGTTGTAGTTGCCCGGGTAACCACCCGCAGCAATCACCACGCCCAGAGACGCGCGCTCGTCCCACTCCGAGGTTTTCTCGTCGAGCTTGCCTTCGCAGGCCGCCAGGCACAGATCCACCAGGTCGGATTTCATGCGCAGCATGATGGGCTGCGTTTCCGGATCGCCAAAGCGGCAGTTGAATTCGATAACCTTAGGGTTACCCTGCTTGTCGATCATCAGACCTGCGTAAAGGAAACCGGTGTAGGTGTTACCTTCCGCCGCCATCCCTTTCACGGTAGGCCAGATGACGCGATCCATGGTGCGCTGGTGTACTTCGTCAGTCACTACCGGAGCAGGGGAGTAGGCGCCCATCCCGCCGGTATTCGGGCCGGAATCACCATTACCCACGCGCTTGTGGTCCTGGCTGGTGGCCATCGGCAGAACATGCTCGCCGTCGACCATCACGATAAAGCTGGCCTCTTCGCCGTCGAGGAACTCTTCGATCACGATGCGGTGGCCCGCATCGCCAAAGGCGTTGCCCGCCAGCATATCCTGAACTGCGGCTTCGGCTTCTTCGAGAGTCATCGCCACGATCACGCCTTTACCTGCTGCCAGACCGTCGGCCTTGATAACAATCGGCGCACCTTTTTCACGTAAATAGGCCAGGGCTGGCTCTACTTCGGTGAAGTTCTGATATTCCGCCGTCGGGATGTTATGACGCGCGAGGAAATCTTTGGTGAAGGCTTTGGAGCCTTCCAGCTGCGCGGCACCTTGTGTTGGGCCGAAGATTGTCAGGCCCGCCGCGCGGAAGGCATCGACGACGCCAATCACCAGCGGCGCTTCCGGGCCGACGATGGTCAGGTCGATTTTCTCGCTCTGGGCAAAGCTCAGCAGCGCCGGGATATCGGTTACGCCAATGGCGACGTTCTGTAGAGTCGGCTCCAGTGCGGTACCGGCGTTGCCCGGCGCCACGAAGACCGTTTTCACCAGCGGAGACTGCGCCGCTTTCCACGCCAGAGCGTGCTCGCGTCCGCCGTTACCAATTACTAATACTTTCATTTTCAGCTCCGGGAATTAATGGCGGAAGTGGCGCATGTCGGTGAAGATCATCGCAATGCCGTGTTCGTCGGCGGCGGCAATCACTTCGTCGTCGCGGATTGAGCCGCCAGGCTGGATCACGCAGGTGATCCCTACAGCGGCTGCCGCGTCGATACCGTCACGGAACGGGAAGAAGGCGTCAGAAGCCATGGCGGAGCCTTTGACTTCCAGACCTTCATCGCCTGCTTTAATACCCGCGATTTTTGCGGAGTAGACGCGGCTCATCTGGCCCGCACCTATCCCGATGGTCATGTTCTCTTTCGCATAGACGATGGCGTTGGATTTGACGAACTTCGCAACCTTCCAGCAGAACAGTGCGTCACGCAGTTCCTGTTCGCTCGGCTGACGTTTGGTCACCACGCGCAGGTCGGCTTCTGTCACCATACCCAGATCGCGGTCCTGAACCAGCAGACCGCCGTTCACGCGCTTGAAGTCCAGGGCCGGCACGCGTTCTGCCCACTGGCCGCATACCAGCACGCGCACGTTCTGTTTTGCAGCGGTGATTTTTAGCGCCTCTTCGGATGCGGATGGCGCGATGATCACTTCAACAAACTGGCGGGAGATGATTGCCTGAGCCGTTTCAGCATCCAGCTCGCGGTTGAAGGCGATAATGCCGCCGAATGCAGAGGTCGGGTCGGTTTTGTAGGCGCGATCGTAGGCATCCAGAATAGAGGTGCTCACGGCAACGCCGCATGGGTTCGCATGCTTGACGATAACGCAGGCCGGCTCGCTGAACTCTTTCACGCATTCCAGCGCGGCGTCGGTGTCAGCAATGTTGTTATAGGAGAGTGCTTTGCCCTGAACCTGCTGGGCTGTCGCAACAGAGGCTTCTTTTACCTCTTCTTCTATATAGAAGGCAGCCTGCTGGTGGCTGTTCTCGCCGTAACGCATATCCTGCTTCTTAATGAAGTTCAGGTTCAGGGTGCGCGGGAAGCGGCCAGAAGGATCTTTGCTTTCACCGTGGTAAGCCGGTACCAGGCTACCGAAGTAGTTAGCGATCATGCTGTCGTACGCGGCGGTGTGTTCGAACGCTTTGATGGCGAGGTCGAAACGCGTTGCAAGCGTCAGTGACCCTTCGTTGGCATCCATCTCATTAATAATGGTTTCGTAATCGCTGCTCTTTACGACGATGGCCACATCTTTATGGTTCTTGGCCGCGGAGCGCACCATGGTCGGGCCGCCGATATCAATATTCTCTACGGCATCTTCCAGAGAGCAGCCTTCGCGGGCAACGGTCTGGGCAAACGGGTAAAGGTTAACAACCACCATGTCGATTGGCGCGATGTCATGCTGTTCCATAATGCCATCGTCCTGACCGCGACGGCCAAGGATACCGCCGTGCACTTTCGGGTGCAGGGTTTTGACGCGTCCATCCATCATTTCCGGGAAACCGGTGTAATCGGACACTTCGGTTACCGGCAGACCTTTATCTGCTAACAGGCGAGCGGTACCGCCTGTAGAAAGCAGCTCCACACCGCGTGCGGAAAGTGCCTGAGCGAATTCGACGATACCGGCTTTATCAGAAACACTGAGCAGAGCGCGGCGGACTGGACGACGTTGTTGCATGGTAAATCCCCTGGATTTCACGATTACAGAGAGCGTTAGATGAATTTTCCTGCGAAAAACTCATCTAACACACCTGACGGGGCATCCTTGTTAAGCGCGAGCATTTTAACGAAAACGTTTGCGCAACGCTCGCACATTTTCACTTTTTCGTATCATTGTGGATAAGTCTGTGTGTAAAAAGGTATAAGGCGGGGTTTTGCTGTGGAATGCAGCAGTCAGTCATTTTTCTGTCATTTAGCGGTTGCGGCCCGCTGAGAACTCCCTATAATGCGCCTCCATCGACACGGAACATGTGAATCACTTCACAAACAACCCGGTCGGTTGAAGAGAAAAAATCCTGAAATAACGGGTTGACTCTGAAAGAGGAAAGCGTAATATACGCCACCTCGCAACGGTGAGCGAAAGCCGCGTTGCAACTGCTCTTTAACAATTTATCAGACAATCTGTGTGGGCACTCAAAGTGACATGGATTCTTAACGTCGCAAGACGAAAAATGAATACCAAGTCTCTGAGTGAACATACGTAATTCATTACGAAGTTTAATTCACGAGCATCAAACTTAAATTGAAGAGTTTGATCATGGCTCAGATTGAACGCTGGCGGCAGGCCTAACACATGCAAGTCGAGCGGTAGCACAGGGAGCTTGCTCCTGGGTGACGAGCGGCGGACGGGTGAGTAATGTCTGGGAAACTGCCTGATGGAGGGGGATAACTACTGGAAACGGTAGCTAATACCGCATAACGTCGCAAGACCAAAGAGGGGGACCTTCGGGCCTCTTGCCATCAGATGTGCCCAGATGGGATTAGCTAGTAGGTGGGGTAACGGCTCACCTAGGCGACGATCCCTAGCTGGTCTGAGAGGATGACCAGCCACACTGGAACTGAGACACGGTCCAGACTCCTACGGGAGGCAGCAGTGGGGAATATTGCACAATGGGCGCAAGCCTGATGCAGCCATGCCGCGTGTATGAAGAAGGCCTTCGGGTTGTAAAGTACTTTCAGCGGGGAGGAAGGCGATAAGGTTAATAACCTTGTCGATTGACGTTACCCGCAGAAGAAGCACCGGCTAACTCCGTGCCAGCAGCCGCGGTAATACGGAGGGTGCAAGCGTTAATCGGAATTACTGGGCGTAAAGCGCACGCAGGCGGTCTGTCAAGTCGGATGTGAAATCCCCGGGCTCAACCTGGGAACTGCATTCGAAACTGGCAGGCTAGAGTCTTGTAGAGGGGGGTAGAATTCCAGGTGTAGCGGTGAAATGCGTAGAGATCTGGAGGAATACCGGTGGCGAAGGCGGCCCCCTGGACAAAGACTGACGCTCAGGTGCGAAAGCGTGGGGAGCAAACAGGATTAGATACCCTGGTAGTCCACGCCGTAAACGATGTCGACTTGGAGGTTGTTCCCTTGAGGAGTGGCTTCCGGAGCTAACGCGTTAAGTCGACCGCCTGGGGAGTACGGCCGCAAGGTTAAAACTCAAATGAATTGACGGGGGCCCGCACAAGCGGTGGAGCATGTGGTTTAATTCGATGCAACGCGAAGAACCTTACCTACTCTTGACATCCAGAGAACTTTCCAGAGATGGATTGGTGCCTTCGGGAACTCTGAGACAGGTGCTGCATGGCTGTCGTCAGCTCGTGTTGTGAAATGTTGGGTTAAGTCCCGCAACGAGCGCAACCCTTATCCTTTGTTGCCAGCGGTCCGGCCGGGAACTCAAAGGAGACTGCCAGTGATAAACTGGAGGAAGGTGGGGATGACGTCAAGTCATCATGGCCCTTACGAGTAGGGCTACACACGTGCTACAATGGCGCATACAAAGAGAAGCGACCTCGCGAGAGCAAGCGGACCTCATAAAGTGCGTCGTAGTCCGGATTGGAGTCTGCAACTCGACTCCATGAAGTCGGAATCGCTAGTAATCGTAGATCAGAATGCTACGGTGAATACGTTCCCGGGCCTTGTACACACCGCCCGTCACACCATGGGAGTGGGTTGCAAAAGAAGTAGGTAGCTTAACCTTCGGGAGGGCGCTTACCACTTTGTGATTCATGACTGGGGTGAAGTCGTAACAAGGTAACCGTAGGGGAACCTGCGGTTGGATCACCTCCTTACCTTAAAGAACCTGCCTTTGTAGTGCTCACACAGATTGTCTGATGAATGATGAACTTCTGAATGTACTTTTGAGTGCATTAAGAAGTTTTGCTCTTTAAAAATCTGGATCAAGCTGAAAATTGAAACGACACACATGTTATGTGTGTTCGAGTCTCTCAAATTTTCGCAATTTGATGATGAATCGAAAGAAACATCTTCGGGTTGTGAGGTTAAGCGACTAAGCGTACACGGTGGATGCCCTGGCAGTCAGAGGCGATGAAGGACGTGCTAATCTGCGAAAAGCGCCGGCGAGGTGATATGAACCTTTGACCCGGCGATGTCCGAATGGGGAAACCCAGTGTGATTCGTCACACTATCGTTAACTGAATACATAGGTTAACGAGGCGAACCGGGGGAACTGAAACATCTAAGTACCCCGAGGAAAAGAAATCAACCGAGATTCCCCCAGTAGCGGCGAGCGAACGGGGAGCAGCCCAGAGTCTGAATCAGCTTGTGTGTTAGTGGAAGCGTCTGGAAAGTCGCACAGTACAGGGTGATAGTCCCGTACACGAAAGCACACAGGCTGTGAACTCGAAGAGTAGGGCGGGACACGTGGTATCCTGTCTGAATATGGGGGGACCATCCTCCAAGGCTAAATACTCCTGACTGACCGATAGTGAACCAGTACCGTGAGGGAAAGGCGAAAAGAACCCCGGCGAGGGGAGTGAAAAAGAACCTGAAACCGTGTACGTACAAGCAGTGGGAGCACCTTCGTGGTGTGACTGCGTACCTTTTGTATAATGGGTCAGCGACTTATATTCTGTAGCAAGGTTAACCGTATAGGGGAGCCGAAGGGAAACCGAGTCTTAACTGGGCGTTAAGTTGCAGGGTATAGACCCGAAACCCGGTGATCTAGCCATGGGCAGGTTGAAGGTTGGGTAACACTAACTGGAGGACCGAACCGACTAATGTTGAAAAATTAGCGGATGACTTGTGGCTGGGGGTGAAAGGCCAATCAAACCGGGAGATAGCTGGTTCTCCCCGAAAGCTATTTAGGTAGCGCCTCGTGAACTCATCTTCGGGGGTAGAGCACTGTTTCGGCTAGGGGGCCATCCCGGCTTACCAACCCGATGCAAACTACGAATACCGAAGAATGTTATCACGGGAGACACACGGCGGGTGCTAACGTCCGTCGTGAAGAGGGAAACAACCCAGACCGCCAGCTAAGGTCCCAAAGTCATGGTTAAGTGGGAAACGATGTGGGAAGGCACAGACAGCCAGGATGTTGGCTTAGAAGCAGCCATCATTTAAAGAAAGCGTAATAGCTCACTGGTCGAGTCGGCCTGCGCGGAAGATGTAACGGGGCTAAACCATGCACCGAAGCTGCGGCAGCGACGCTTATGCGTTGTTGGGTAGGGGAGCGTTCTGTAAGCCGTTGAAGGTGTCCTGTGAGGGGTGCTGGAGGTATCAGAAGTGCGAATGCTGACATAAGTAACGATAATGCGGGTGAAAAGCCCGCACGCCGGAAGACCAAGGGTTCCTGTCCAACGTTAATCGGGGCAGGGTGAGTCGACCCCTAAGGCGAGGCCGAAAGGCGTAGTCGATGGGAAACAGGTTAATATTCCTGTACTTGGTGTTACTGCGAAGGGGGGACGGAGAAGGCTATGTTAGCCGGGCGACGGTTGTCCCGGTTTAAGCATGTAGGCGGGAGTTTTAGGTAAATCCGGAACTCTTTTAACGCTGAGGTGTGATGACGAGGCACTACGGTGCTGAAGTAACAAATGCCCTGCTTCCAGGAAAAGCCTCTAAGCATCAGGTAACACGAAATCGTACCCCAAACCGACACAGGTGGTCAGGTAGAGAATACCAAGGCGCTTGAGAGAACTCGGGTGAAGGAACTAGGCAAAATGGTGCCGTAACTTCGGGAGAAGGCACGCTGATATGTAGGTGAAGCCCCTGCGGGTGGAGCTGAAATCAGTCGAAGATACCAGCTGGCTGCAACTGTTTATTAAAAACACAGCACTGTGCAAACACGAAAGTGGACGTATACGGTGTGACGCCTGCCCGGTGCCGGAAGGTTAATTGATGGGGTTAGCGGCAACGCGAAGCTCTTGATCGAAGCCCCGGTAAACGGCGGCCGTAACTATAACGGTCCTAAGGTAGCGAAATTCCTTGTCGGGTAAGTTCCGACCTGCACGAATGGCGTAATGATGGCCAGGCTGTCTCCACCCGAGACTCAGTGAAATTGAACTCGCTGTGAAGATGCAGTGTACCCGCGGCAAGACGGAAAGACCCCGTGAACCTTTACTATAGCTTGACACTGAACACTGGTCCTTGATGTGTAGGATAGGTGGGAGGCTTTGAAGCGTGGACGCCAGTCTGCGTGGAGCCGACCTTGAAATACCACCCTTTAATGGCTGGTGTTCTAACGTAGACCCGTAATCCGGGTTGCGGACAGTGTCTGGTGGGTAGTTTGACTGGGGCGGTCTCCTCCCAAAGAGTAACGGAGGAGCACGAAGGTTAGCTAATCCTGGTCGGACATCAGGAGGTTAGTGCAATGGCATAAGCTAGCTTGACTGCGAGAGTGACGGCTCGAGCAGGTGCGAAAGCAGGTCATAGTGATCCGGTGGTTCTGAATGGAAGGGCCATCGCTCAACGGATAAAAGGTACTCCGGGGATAACAGGCTGATACCGCCCAAGAGTTCATATCGACGGCGGTGTTTGGCACCTCGATGTCGGCTCATCACATCCTGGGGCTGAAGTAGGTCCCAAGGGTATGGCTGTTCGCCATTTAAAGTGGTACGCGAGCTGGGTTTAGAACGTCGTGAGACAGTTCGGTCCCTATCTGCCGTGGGCGCTGGAGAATTGAGGGGGGCTGCTCCTAGTACGAGAGGACCGGAGTGGACGCATCACTGGTGTTCGGGTTGTCATGCCAATGGCATTGCCCGGTAGCTAAATGCGGAAAAGATAAGTGCTGAAAGCATCTAAGCACGAAACTTGCCCCGAGATGAGTTCTCCCTGACTCCTTGAGAGTCCTGAAGGAACGTTGAAGACTACGACGTTGATAGGTCGGGTGTGTAAGCGCAGCGATGCGTTGAGCTAACCGATACTAATGAACCGTGAGGCTTAACCTTACAACGCCGAAGCTGTTTCGGCGACGAGAGACAGACAATCAATTTCAGCCTGATACAGATTTAACAGAATTTGCCTGGCGGCTTTAGCGCGGTGGTCCCACCTGACCCCATGCCGAACTCAGAAGTGAAACGCCGTAGCGCCGATGGTAGTGTGGGGTCTCCCCATGTGAGAGTAGGGAACTGCCAGGCATCAATTAGAAGAACCCCGTACCGTAAGGTGCGGGGTTTTTTGCTTTTGTTTTTCCCCCTCCTTGAAACTTTCTCACCTTCCTCTTGCAGGCTCGACATTCAAACCATTTCTGGGTATCGTTAGCTATCTGGATGTCTAAACGTTTATACGTATGCTGTGAGGATAATAAGCTATGCCGATTCGGGTGCAGGACGAGCTACCAGCCGTCAATTTCTTGCGTGAAGAAAACGTCTTCGTCATGACGGCTTCGCGTGCGACAGGTCAGGAAATTCGCCCGCTGAAGGTGCTTATTCTCAATCTGATGCCAAAAAAGATCGAAACAGAAAACCAGTTCCTGCGTCTTCTGTCGAACTCCCCGCTGCAGGTCGATATTCAGCTGCTGCGAATCGATGCCCGTGAGTCACGTAATACGCCTTCTGAGCACCTGAACAACTTCTACTGTAACTTCGAGGACATTCAGGGTGAAAACTTCGACGGACTGATTGTGACCGGCGCGCCGCTCGGTCTGGTTGAATTTAACGATGTCGCCTACTGGCCGCAGATCAAACAGGTGCTGGAGTGGGCAAAAGATCACGTCACGTCGACATTGTTTGTCTGTTGGGCTGTACAAGCCGCACTGAATATTCTTTATGGCATCCCCAAGCAAACCCGCACTGAAAAGCTCTCCGGCGTATACGAACACCACATTCTTCATCCACATGCGTTGCTGACGCGTGGTTTCGATGACTCTTTTCTGGCCCCGCATTCTCGCTACGCCGATTTCCCGGCCCAGCTGATTCGTGATTACACCGATCTGGAGATCCTGGCCGAAACGGAAGATGGAGATGCTTATCTGTTTGCCAGCAAGGATAAACGCATTGCATTCGTGACCGGGCATCCTGAATACGATCCGCATACCCTTGCGTCAGAGTATTTCCGTGATGTCGAAGCGGGTCTTAATCCGGATGTACCGTACAACTATTTCCCGAAAGACGACCCGCAAAACAAACCGAGAGCAACCTGGCGCAGTCACGGGAATTTGCTTTTTACCAACTGGCTCAACTATTACGTCTATCAGATAACGCCATACGATCTGCGTCACATGAATCCGACGCTGGAGTAATCTTCTGCACTAAACGATCCTAAAGCGTTTCAGCTATTCAAATCAGGCACCTTCGGGTGCCTTTTTCATTTCCGAAATGTCATTCACCGTTCGATAAAACTTTAATCTCAGTAAAATCAATTAATTAACTGCAATTAATAATTAAAATGGAAATTGTTTTTGATTTTGGAAAAAATATAGATAGTCTTAATTCTGCTGAGCGAAAACTACCCAACGATCTTTCGTTCGCATCGGGGGCGTGATTTTGGATCTTTGATGAGGAGCAGAGTAATGACTCAACAGGCAACGACGGTCGATGAACTGGCCTTTACCAAGCCGTACGGCGAGCAAGAACAGCAAGTTTTGACGGCGGAAGCGGTAGAGTTTCTGACTGAACTGGTGACCCGCTTTACGCCGCAGCGTAATAAGCTGCTGGCGGCACGCATGCATCAGCAGCAGGAAATTGACGATGGCAAGTTGCCTGGCTTCATTTCGGAAACTGCTTCCATTCGACGTGGCGAGTGGAAAATCCGCGGCATCCCTGAAGATTTACAGGATCGTCGCGTTGAGATCACCGGTCCGGTAGAGCGCAAAATGGTGATCAACGCCATGAACGCCAACGTTAAAGTCTTTATGGCCGATTTTGAAGACTCACTGGCACCAGACTGGAACAAAGTTATCGACGGGCAGATCAACCTGCGCGACGCCGTGAACGGCACCATCAGCTATACCAACGAAGCCGGTAAAATTTACCAGCTTAAACCGAACCCGGCGGTGCTGATCTGTCGCGTACGCGGCCTGCACCTGCCTGAAAAACATGTCACCTGGCGTGGGGAAGCCATTCCGGGCAGCCTGTTTGATTTCGCACTCTATTTCTTCCACAACTACAAGAACCTGCTGGCAAAAGGCAGCGGTCCCTATTTCTATCTGCCAAAAACGCAGGCCTGGCAGGAAGCGGCCTGGTGGAGCGAGGTGTTCAGCTATGCGGAAGATCGTTTCAACCTGCCGCGCGGCACCATCAAGGCCACGCTGCTGATTGAAACGCTGCCTGCCGTGTTCCAGATGAATGAAATTCTGCACGCCCTGCGCGACCACATTGTCGGCCTGAACTGCGGACGCTGGGACTATATTTTCAGCTACATCAAAACCCTGAAAAACTATCCCGATCGCGTGCTGCCGGATCGCCAGGTCGTGACCATGGATAAACCGTTCCTGAGCGCCTACTCGCGTCTGCTGATCAAAACCTGCCACAAGCGCGGCGCCTTTGCGATGGGCGGCATGGCGGCATTTATCCCGAGCAAAGACGCAGAGCGCAACAATCAGGTGCTCAACAAGGTGAAGGCCGACAAAGAGCTTGAAGCCCGTAACGGTCACGACGGCACGTGGATTGCCCACCCCGGCCTGGCCGATACGGCGATGGAGGTCTTCAACCGTGTACTCGGTGACAATAAAAACCAGCTGTTTGTCACGCGCGAAGACGATGCTCCAACGGCTGAAGAACAGCTGCTGGCTCCGTGTGCGGGCGAGCGGACGGAAGAGGGCATGCGTGCCAATATCCGCGTCGCGGTCCAGTACATCGAAGCGTGGATCTCCGGTAACGGCTGCGTGCCGATCTACGGCCTGATGGAAGATGCCGCGACGGCGGAGATCTCACGTACCTCCATCTGGCAGTGGATCCACCATCAAAAAACGCTCAGCAACGGCAAGCCCGTGACCAAATCTCTGTTCCGCCAGATGCTGGCCGAAGAGATGCGGGTGATCCAGGACGAGCTGGGCGAACACCGCTTCAGCAGCGGGCGTTTTGACGACGCTGCGCGCCTGATGGAACAAATCACCACATCAGATGACTTAATCGACTTCCTGACCCTGCCGGGCTACCGCTTCCTGGCGTAACTCACCACATAACAATATGGAGCATCTGCACATGAAAACCCGTACCCAACAAATCGAAGAGTTAAAGAAAGAGTGGACACAACCTCGCTGGGAAGGCATCCGCCGTCCTTACAGCGCGGAGGAAGTGGTGAAATTACGCGGCTCGGTCAATCCGGAATGCACGCTGGCGCAAAATGGCGCGGCGAAAATGTGGAAGCTGCTGCACGGTGGCTCTAAAAAGGGCTACATCAACAGCCTCGGCGCGCTGACCGGCGGTCAGGCGCTGCAGCAGGCGAAGGCCGGTATTGAGGCGATCTACCTCTCCGGCTGGCAGGTCGCTGCGGACGCCAACCTGGCCTCCAGCATGTATCCGGATCAGTCGCTTTATCCGGCTAACTCCGTGCCGTCGGTGGTGGATCGGATCAACAACACCTTCCGCCGTGCGGATCAGATCCAGTGGGCCGCCGGTATCGAACCTAACGATCCGCGCTTTACTGACTACTTCCTGCCGATCGTCGCGGATGCGGAAGCGGGCTTCGGCGGCGTGCTGAACGCCTTTGAGCTGATGAAATCGATGATTGAGGCCGGTGCAGCGGCCGTTCACTTCGAAGACCAGCTGGCGTCAGTGAAGAAATGCGGACACATGGGCGGCAAAGTCCTTGTCCCAACCCAGGAAGCGATTCAGAAGCTGGTTGCCGCGCGTCTGGCTGCTGACGTGCTCGGCGTGCCGACGCTGGTGATTGCCCGTACCGATGCGGACGCGGCTGACCTGATCACCTCTGACTGCGACCCGTACGACAGCGAATTCATCACCGGCGAGCGTACCAGCGAAGGCTTCTACCGCACCCATGCCGGCATTGAACAGGCGATCAGCCGCGGCCTGGCGTACGCGCCTTACGCGGACCTGGTCTGGTGTGAAACCTCCACGCCGGATCTGGCGCTGGCAAAACGCTTTGCCGACGCCATCCACGCGAAATACCCGGGCAAGCTGCTGGCCTACAACTGCTCGCCGTCCTTTAACTGGCAGAAAAAGCTGGATGACAAAACCATCGCCAGCTTCCAGCAGCAGCTGTCCGACATGGGCTACAAATACCAGTTCATTACCCTGGCAGGCATCCACAGCATGTGGTTCAACATGTTCGACCTGGCGCACGCCTACGCGCAGGGTGAGGGCATGAAGCACTATGTTGAGAAGGTGCAGCAGCCAGAATTTGCGGCGGGCAAAGACGGCTACACCTTCGTGTCTCACCAGCAGGAGGTGGGAACCGGCTATTTCGATAACGTGACGACCATTATTCAGGGCGGCGCCTCCTCCGTCACCGCCTTAACGGGTTCAACGGAAGAAGCACAGTTCTAATCTTTTCCCCCTCTCCCCTCTGGGGAGGGGGCTGGGTAAGGGGAATATATGTCGCGTGGCCTGGAATTACTGATTGCCCAAACTATTTTGCAGGGCTTCGATGCCCAGTATGGTCGTTTTCTTGAAGTGACATCCGGCGCGCAGCAGCGCTTTGAACATGCAGACTGGCATGCGGTTCAGCAGGCCATGAAGCAGCGTATCCATCTCTATGATCACCACGTGGGTCTGGTGGTGGAGCAGCTGCGCTGTATTACCGACGGTAAAAGCCCGGATGCGGAATTTTTACTGCGCGTGAAAGAGCACTACACCCATTTGTTACCCGACTACCCGCGCTTCGAAATTGCGGAGAGCTTTTTCAACTCCGTCTATTGCCGGTTATTTGACCACCGCTCATTATCTCCTGAGCGGTTATTTATCTTCAGCTCCCAGCCCGAGCGACGCTTTCGCACCATTCCACGTCCGCTGGCGAAAGATTTCTTTCCCGATCGCGGATGGGAAAAGCTCCTGCACCGCGTGCTAACGGATTTACCGCTGCGCCTGCCCTGGGAGAATAAAACCCGGGATATCGGCTATATCCACGCGCATCTCAACGAAACCTTCGGCGCGGAGGTGCTCAGCCACAGTCATTTGCAGGTTGCCAACGAGCTTTTCTACCGCAATAAAGCCGCCTGGCTGGTGGGCAAACTGGTTACGCCAACCGCCATTGTGCCGTTTCTGCTGCCCATTCACCGTACCGACGACGGGGAACTGTTTGTCGATACCTGCCTGACCACCGGCGCCGAGGCCAGCATCGTGTTTGGCTTCGCCCGCTCTTATTTCATGGTGTACGCCCCGCTGCCTGCCGCGCTGGTGGAGTGGCTGCGCGAGATCCTGCCGGGCAAAACCACCGCCGAGCTGTATATGGCGATTGGCTGCCAGAAGCACGCCAAAACGGAAAGCTACCGGGAGTACCTGCGCTATGTCACCACCGCTGATGAACAGTTCATCGAAGCGCCTGGCATTCGCGGCATGGTGATGCTGGTCTTTACGCTTCCGGGCTTTGACCGGGTCTTTAAGGTGATTAAAGACAGATTCGCGCCGCAGAAAGAGATGACCGCCGCGCACGTTCGCGCCTGCTATCAGCTGGTCAAAGAGCACGATCGCGTCGGGCGCATGGCGGATACTCAGGAATTCGAAAACTTTGTGCTGGATAAACAGCAGATCGACCCGGCGCTCTTGGTGCTGTTGATGCAGGAAGCGCCCGCGAAAATCACCGATCTGGGTGACAAAATCGTGATTAGCCATCTCTACATTGAGCGCCGCATGGTGCCGCTGAATATCTGGCTTGAGCAGTCCGAAGGTCAGGCGCTGCGGGATGCCATTGAAGAATACGGCAACGCGATTCGCCAGCTGGCCGCCGCCAATATTTTCCCGGGCGATATGCTGTTTAAAAACTTCGGCGTCACCCGTCACGGGCGGGTGGTGTTCTACGATTACGACGAAATTTGCTACATGACCGAGGTGAACTTCCGCGATATACCACAGCCCCGCTACCCGGAAGATGAGCTCTCCGGTGAGCCGTGGTACAGCGTCTCGCCGGGCGATGTGTTTCCTGAGGAGTTTCGCCACTGGCTGTGCGCCGACCCGCGCATCGGGCCGCTATTCGAAGAGATGCATGAAGATCTGTTCCGTGCCAGCTACTGGCGCGGACTGCAAACGCGGATCAAAAATGGGCATGTCGAAGATGTGTACGCCTACCGCCGCAGGCAGAGGTTTAGCATCAGGTTTTCAGAGGACATCATGTAGGCCGGGTAAGGCGAAGCCGCCACCCGGCAAAGCGATCTTAACGAATCCCACCGTACGCCAGCGTCACCTCTTTCGCCGCCTTAATCACCAGTGCACCCAGTTCGGTCACGCGGTCGTCGGTCATGCGCGAAATCGGACCGGAGATGGAGATGGCGGCAAACGGCTCGCGGTGCTCGTCAAAAATGCAGGCCGCGAGGCAGCGCAGGCCCAGGGCATGTTCTTCATCATCAAACGAATAGCCGCGCTTGCGGGTCAGGGCCAGATCTTCTTTCAGATGCACCGGCGACACCAGCGTGGCGTGGGTATAGGCGTGCAACCCTTTACGGTGTAACAGCCCCGTCACCTGCTCCTCGCTCAGCTGCGAGAGAAACGCTTTCCCCGCCCCGGACGCGTGCATCGGCAGCTTGCCGCCAATCGGTGCGGACATGCGCATCAGCTGCGTACACTGCACCTGGTCGATGATAATCGCCTGATGGTCGCTCTGGTCCAGCACCGCCAGGTTTACCGTCTCGCCGGAATCTTCCATCAGCTTGCGCAGAATCGGGTGCACAATTGCCAGCAGGTTGCGGCTCTGCAGGAAGCTGCTGCCAACGATAAACGCATGCGCGCCCACCGCCCAGTGCCCCAGCTCGCCGACCTGGCGAACAAAGCCCAGCTGTTGCATGGTGGTCAGCAGGCGGTGGGTGGTGGAGTTCGGCAGACCAGCCTGCTGGGCCAGCTCGGTCAGGGCCACGCTGCCGTGCGACTCGGCTATCCACTCCAGCAGCTTCAAACCGCGCGTGAGCGATTGAACCTGTCCGCCGGGTTGTGCGGCGGTGGTGGCAGCAGGCTTTCTGCCGCGTTTGGCGGGAACGGTCGTGACCATGACGAACTCCTTTTTCTGTATCGTGGAAATCATTTTCGTTTTATTTGGTGATTTTGCAACCGCTTTCATGACTGATCGGAGGAGTGATGGTGAACATGTCTCATGTTACCGCTGTGCGCCTTTTCCACCCTGCGAGATTGTGCCAGTATGGAACCCAGCCTTTTGGCCTTGTTGAGCGTTGTCGGGAGCAAGTGTGAGCAGCAAAGTAGAGCAACTGCGTGCGCAGTTAAATGAACGAATTCTGGTGCTGGACGGCGGCATGGGCACCATGATCCAGGGCTATCGTCTGAGTGAAGAGGATTTCCGCGGCGAGCGCTTTGCCGACTGGCCCTGCGACCTGAAAGGGAACAACGACCTGCTGGTGCTCAGCAAGCCGTCCGTTATTAAGGATATCCACAACGCCTACTTCGAAGCGGGTGCGGATATCGTTGAAACCAACACCTTCAACTCGACAACCATCGCCATGGCGGATTACCAGATGGAATCCCTTTCGGCGGAAATCAACTTTGAAGCCGCGAAGCTGGCGCGCGCCTGTGCCGACGAGTGGACGGCCCGCACGCCGGACAAACCTCGCTACGTTGCCGGGGTGCTTGGCCCGACGAACCGCACCGCGTCGATTTCACCGGACGTCAACGACCCGGCGTTTCGTAATATCACCTTTGACCAGCTGGTGGCCGCCTACCGCGAGTCGACCAAAGCGCTGGTGGAAGGCGGTTCCGATCTGATTCTGATTGAGACGGTGTTCGACACCCTCAACGCCAAAGCCGCGATTTACGCGGTGAAAGAGGAGTTTGAGGCGCTCGGCGTTGACCTGCCGATCATGATTTCCGGCACCATCACCGACGCCTCTGGCCGCACCCTGTCCGGCCAGACAACCGAAGCGTTTTATAACTCCCTGCGCCACGCCGAAGCGCTCTCCTTTGGCCTCAACTGCGCGCTGGGGCCGGACGAACTGCGCCAGTACGTGCAGGAGCTTTCCCGTATCGCGGAATGCTACGTCACCGCCCACCCGAACGCCGGTCTGCCGAACGCGTTTGGCGAATACGATCTCGATGCCGACACCATGGCGGCGCAAATCCGCGAGTGGGCCGAGTCCGGCTTCCTGAACATCGTCGGCGGCTGCTGCGGCACCACGCCGGAGCACATCGCGGCCATGAGCAACGCCGTGGCCGGGCTGCCGCCGCGCAAGCTGCCCGAGCTGCCGGTTGCCTGTCGCCTTTCCGGCCTCGAGCCGTTGACCATCGGCGACGACAGCCTGTTTGTGAACGTGGGTGAGCGTACCAACGTCACCGGTTCGGCAAAGTTCAAGCGTCTGATCAAAGAAGAGAAATACAACGAAGCGCTGGACGTCGCCCGCCAGCAGGTGGAAAGCGGCGCGCAGATTATTGATATCAACATGGACGAGGGGATGCTCGACGCCGAAGCGGCAATGGTGCGTTTCCTCAACCTGATCGCCGGGGAGCCGGACATCGCCCGCGTGCCGATCATGATCGACTCCTCCAAGTGGGAAGTTATCGAAAAAGGGCTGAAGTGCATTCAGGGTAAAGGCATCGTCAACTCCATCTCGATGAAGGAGGGGGTCGATATCTTTATCCACCACGCGAAGATGGTCCGCCGCTACGGTGCTGCCGTGGTGGTAATGGCTTTTGACGAAGTGGGCCAGGCGGATACCCGCGAGCGCAAAATTGAGATATGCCGCCGCGCGTACAAAATTTTAACCGAAGAGGTGGGCTTCCCGCCGGAAGACATCATCTTCGATCCGAATATCTTCGCCGTCGCGACCGGGATTGAAGAGCACAACAACTACGCCCAGGACTTTATCGGGGCGTGTGAAGACATCAAGCGCGAGCTGCCGCATGCGCTGATCTCCGGCGGCGTGTCGAACGTGTCGTTCTCGTTCCGCGGTAACGACCCGGTGCGTGAAGCGATCCACGCCGTGTTCCTCTACTACGCCATCCGCAACGGCATGGACATGGGGATCGTTAACGCCGGTCAGCTGGCGATTTATGACGACCTCCCTGCCGAGCTGCGCGATGCCGTCGAGGACGTGATCCTTAACCGCCGCGACGACGCCACCGAGCGCATGCTGGACATGGCGGAAAAATACCGCGGCAGCAAATCGGATGAGGCGGCAAACGTTCAGCAGGCCGAGTGGCGTTCCTGGGACGTGAAAAAGCGTCTGGAATACTCGCTGGTCAAAGGCATTACCGAATTTATCGAGCTCGATACCGAAGAAGCGCGCCAGCAGGCAGCCCGCCCGATTGAGGTGATTGAAGGCCCGCTGATGGACGGCATGAACGTGGTCGGCGATCTGTTCGGCGAAGGCAAGATGTTCCTGCCGCAGGTGGTGAAATCCGCCCGCGTGATGAAGCAGGCGGTGGCGTATCTTGAGCCCTACATCGAAGCCAGCAAAGAGAAAGGCTCCAGCAACGGCAAGATGGTTATCGCCACCGTGAAGGGCGACGTGCACGACATCGGCAAGAACATCGTTGGCGTGGTGCTGCAGTGCAATAACTACGAAATTATCGACCTCGGCGTGATGGTCCCGGCGGACAAAATCCTCAAGACCGCGCGCGAGGTGAACGCCGACCTGATTGGCCTCTCGGGGCTGATTACGCCGTCGCTCGACGAAATGGTCAACGTGGCAAAAGAGATGGAGCGACAGGGCTTCACCATCCCGTTATTGATTGGCGGGGCGACCACCTCGAAAGCGCACACGGCGGTGAAAATCGAGCAGAACTACAGCGGCCCGACGGTCTACGTGCAGAACGCCTCGCGCACGGTGGGCGTGGTCTCCGCGCTGCTCTCCGACACCCAGCGCGACGATTTTGTGGCGCGCACCCGTAAAGAGTACGAAACCGTTCGCATCCAGCACGGCCGTAAGAAGCCGCGCACCCCGCCTGTTTCGCTTCAGGCGGCGCGCGACAACGATCTGGCCTTTGACTGGTCCACCTACACGCCGCCGGTCGCACACCGTCTGGGCGTGCAGGACGTAACGGCCAGCATCGAAACGCTGCGCAACTACATCGACTGGACGCCGTTCTTTATGACCTGGTCGCTGGCGGGAAAATATCCGCGCATCCTGGAGGATGAGGTGGTAGGCGAGGAGGCGAAGCGCCTGTTTAAAGATGCCAACGACATGCTCGACGCGCTGAGCGCAGAGAAAACCCTCAACCCGCGCGGCGTGGTGGGCCTGTTCCCAGCGAACCGCGTGGGCGACGACATCGAAATTTATCGTGATGAAACCCGCACCCACGTGCTGGCGGTCAGCCGCCATCTGCGCCAGCAGACGGAGAAAGTGGGCTTTGCCAACTACTGCCTGGCCGATTTCGTCGCGCCGAAGCTGAGTGGTAAAGCCGACTATATCGGCGCCTTTGCGGTAACCGGCGGTCTGGAAGAAGATGCGCTGGCGGACGCGTTCGAAGCGCAGCACGATGATTACAATAAAATCATGGTGAAAGCGATTGCCGACCGCCTGGCAGAAGCCTTCGCTGAGTACCTCCACGAGCGCGTGCGTAAGGTGCACTGGGGCTACGCGGCGAACGAAAACCTCAGCAATGAGGATCTGATCCGCGAAAACTACCAGGGCATTCGCCCGGCGCCGGGCTATCCGGCCTGTCCGGAACACACCGAAAAAGGCACCATCTGGAAACTGCTGGACGTGGAAACCCATACCGGCATGAAGCTCACCGAGTCGTTCGCCATGTGGCCGGGCGCGTCCGTCTCAGGCTGGTACTTCAGCCATCCGGACAGCAAGTACTTTGCGGTGGCGCAGCTGCAGCGGGATCAGATCGAAGATTACGCCCTGCGCAAGGGGATGAGCGTGTCTGAAGTGGAGCGCTGGCTGGCCCCTAATCTCGGCTACGACGCCGACTAAAATCACTTTTCCTTACAACAAACAGGGCGCTCATTGGGCGCCCTGTCTCTTTCTTACGTTTAAACCCTTATACTGGAAGAAGGTTCTTATCTTTTGCCCGGTGGCGCTGCGCTTGCCGGGCCAACGCGCTAAACCTCAGGAAAACAGATAACGATAAGGAGGAACACCTTCCGTGTTGACGTTGTTACACCTGCTCTCTGCAGTCGCACTGCTCGTATGGGGCACCCATATCGTCCGTACCGGCGTGATGCGCGTATTTGGCGCGCGCTTACGTACCGTTCTCAGCAGCAGCGTTGAGAAGAAGCCGCTCGCCTTCTGTGCGGGCATTGGCGTTACTGCACTGGTGCAAAGCAGTAACGCCACAACCCTGCTTGTCACCTCTTTTGTGGCGCAGGATCTGGTCGCGCTGGCCCCGGCGTTGGTGATTGTGCTGGGAGCGGATGTAGGTACCGCACTGATGGCGCGTGTTCTGACCTTCGATCTCTCCTGGCTGTCGCCGCTGCTGATTTTTCTCGGCGTCATCTTCTTCCTCGGCCGCAAACAGACGCGCGCCGGACAGCTCGGGCGCGTAGGGATTGGCCTGGGGCTGATCCTGCTGGCGCTGGAGCTGATTGTGCAGGCGGTCACGCCTATCACCGAGGCCAACGGTGTTCAGGTCATCTTCGCCTCCCTGACCGGGGACATCATGCTGGACGCGCTCATTGGCGCGGTGTTTGCCATCGTCAGCTACTCCAGCCTGGCGGCGGTTCTGCTGACGGCCACGCTTACCGCCGCAGGGGCGATCTCCTTCCCGGTGGCGCTGTGTCTGGTGATCGGGGCTAACCTCGGCTCGGGCCTGCTGGCGATGCTCAATAACAGCGCGGCGAATGCTGCCGCCCGCCGCGTGGCCCTCGGCAGCCTGCTGTTTAAGCTGGTGGGCAGCCTGATTATCCTGCCCTTTATCCACCCGCTGGCGAACCTGATGGACAACCTTCCGCTGCCGAAGGCGGAGCTGGTGATCTATTTCCACGTGTTCTACAACCTGGTGCGCTGCCTGGCGATGGTGCCGTTCGCTGGGCCGATGGCTCGCTTCTGCGAACGACTCATTCAGGACGAACCTGAGCTGGATGCGCGCCTGAAACCGAAGCACCTGGATACGTCCGCGCTGGATACCCCGGCGCTGGCGCTGGCGAATGCCGCGCGTGAGACGCTGCGCATGGGCGACGCAATGGAAACCATGCTCGAAGGCCTGCAAAAGGTGATGCACGGCGAGCCGCGCGAAGAGAAAGAGCTGCGCAGGTTAGCGGACGACATCAACGTGCTCTATACCGCCATCAAGCTTTATCTGGCGCGTATGCCGCAGGACGAGCTGGCGGAAGAGGAGTCGCGCCGCTGGGCGGAAATCATTGAGATGTCGCTTAACCTTGAGCAGGCCTCGGATATCGTTGAGCGCATGGGCAGCGAGATCGCCGACAAATCCCTTGCCGCGCGCCGTGCGTTTTCAGGTGAAGGCCTGAAGGAGCTGGAAGCGCTGCACGAACAGCTGGTCAGCAACCTCAAGCTGGCGATGTCGGTCTTCTTCTCCAGCGACGTGCCGAGCGCGCGCCGCCTGCGCCGCAACAAGCATCGTTTCCGTATTCTGAACCGCCGCTACTCGCACGCCCACGTCGAGCGTCTGCACCAGCAGAACGTGCAGAGTATCGAAACCAGTTCGCTGCACCTGGGGCTGCTGGGGGATATGAAGCGTCTCAACTCGTTGTTCTGCGCGGTGGCGTACAGCGTGATGGAACAGCCGGATGAAGACGACGAGCGGGACGAATATTAATCTCTGAAAGCGCCTCGCAGATCCTCTCCATGAGACGTGACCAAACTCCACTGAAAACGTAACGTCACACCCACAGGTCATATGCAGACCTGTGGAGTAAGACAATGTGATTTTTAATGTATAAAATTTTATACAGGGATGTGGTATGCTTTCTGAAAGACCAGCAATGAGGCCCATTGCATGGATGGGGAGTGCCTTCGATGATTTGCGCGGCTTCCCGGAGGAAATCCGACGGGATGCGGGATATCAGCTACACCGATTACAGGCTGGATTAGAGGCGGCGGACTGGAAGCCCATCTCAGAGATCGGCAAAGGCGTTGCAGAGATACGGTTGCGCGGTGACACGGGCGCATACCGAATTATCTATTTGGCTCGTTACGAGGATGCTGTTTACGTACTGCATTGCTTTAAGAAGAAAACGCAGCGGACATCAGGCCATGATAAATACATAGCAAAGGCACGTTTTCAGTCGGTGCTTGATGCTCGGAGAGGATGAAAATGGGAAGACGCGTTGATACAAAAATTCGGCATGTGACGGCTTCAGAAACGAACATCTTTGCTGAACTGGGTTTCGAAGAAAGTGAAGCTAAACAACTACACGAATGCGCCGAGAAAGAGGTTGAGCAGTTGCTTGCCATCAAGCGGCAACTGATGCAGGAAATTTCCTCGTGGATTGCGGAGAATAAACTGCGTCAGGCTGACGCTGCCGCCAGGCTAAACGTCTCTCGTCCCCGAGTGTCTGATGTCGTGAACCTCAAAACCAGTAAGTTCACGCTTGATACGCTGATCATGATGCTGTGTAAACTTGGAAAACCCGTCTCAGTTACCGTCGGCTAATCTTTTTTTTCGGCCCAAACCTAAGGTATATTTCGCCCTTCACAGGAGAAACTATGCTGCCAACTCAATCAACCCGATTAAACAAATACATTAGCGAGAGCGGGATCTGCTCACGTCGCGAGGCTGACCGTTACATTGAACAAGGTAACGTGTTTCTTAACGGCAAACGCGCCACCATCGGCGATCAGGTGGCCCCTGGCGATGTGGTTAAAGTGAATGGTCAGGTCATCGAGCCGCGCGATGCTGAAGACCTGGTGTTTATCGCGTTGAACAAACCGGTTGGGATTGTCAGCACCACGGAAGACGGTGAACGGGACAACATCGTTGATTTCGTGAACCACAGCAGCCGTATCTTCCCGATTGGCCGTCTGGATAAAGACTCTCAGGGGCTGATTTTCCTCACCAACCACGGCGATCTGGTCAACAAAATTCTGCGTGCCGGTAACGACCACGAGAAAGAGTACATTGTGACGGTGAATAAGCCGGTCACGGACGAATTTATTCGCGGCATGGGTGCCGGTGTGCCGATCCTCGGCACCGTCACGAAGAAGTGTAAGGTGAAGAAAGAAGCACCGTTCGCGTTCCGCATTACCCTGGTGCAGGGCCTGAACCGCCAAATCCGCCGCATGTGCGAACACTTCGGTTATGAAGTGACGAAGCTGGAACGCACGCGCATCATGAACGTCAGCCTGTCCGGTATTCCGCTGGGCGAGTGGCGCGACTTAACTGGCGATGAGCTGATTGAGCTGTTCAAGCTTATCGAGAACTCGTCTTCTGAAGCGAAGCCGAAAGCTAAAGCCAAACCGAAAACCCAGGCGATTAAGCGCCCGGTGGTGAAGGCGCCGCAGGCGGAAGAGAAAGGGCGAGGCAAGCCGGGCAACGGAAAGCGCTTTACTCAGCCGGGGCGTAAAAAGAAAGGGCGCTGATTAGCGCCTTCCACGGGTAGACGTTGTGGCCGACCAGGAAAAGGTCGCCTCTGCATCGGGTTTATAAGCCTGCTCTTTTTTCAGCTTGCGGGCTTTTTTCGCCGCGGCGTCACGCTGCGCCATCAGCTTATCGATGTACTCTTTTTTCACCTGATTGGTTTCGGCGTTCGTCAGCGTGCGGCCATGTGCGATACGGGCGCGGTCGAGAAGCGTTTTCAGTTCGCGCTGCTCGGCTTCCGTCATGTCTTTCTGGGTCAAACGTGGTGTAGCCATTGCTGAAGCCTCCTGTTGGGGAGGCTTCAGTGTAAAGCAAGCCGCGTAAATTAACCCTGCTTCACCGCATCTTTTTTCGTTTGCTCATCAATCGGTTTGCCGGACCAGTAACCCGCCAGCAGCGAGCCGGAGAGGTTATGCCAGACGGAGAACAGCGCGCCAGGCAAGGCCGCCAGCGGGGAGAAGTAAATTTTACCGAGCGCCGCCGCCAGGCCGGAGTTCTGCATGCCTACCTCGATTGCCAGCGTGCGGCATGTCGATTCGTCAAAACCAAACAGCTTCCCGCCCCAGTAGCCGCCCAGCAGGCCAATAGTGTTATGCAGCACCACTGCGATGATCACCACAAAGCCCACGGAGGCAATGTGCGATGCGGAACCCGCCACCACGGCGCTGATGATCGCCAGAATGCAGACCATCGAAAACGCAGGCAGGTACGGCTCAACGGCCTTCACCACGCGCGGGAAAAGATGGTGAATGGCCAGCCCCAGCGCAATCGGGATCACCACAATCTGCAGAATGCTCAGCAGCATGCCCATCACATCGACCTGAATATGCGCGTCCACGTACAGGCGGGTTAACAGCGGCGTGGCAATCACGCCCACCAGCGTGGAAACGGAGGAGATGGTGACGGAAAGCGCCACATCCCCTTTCGCCAGGTAGATCATGACGTTGGACGCCGTTCCGCTGGCCACGCTGCCCACCAGCACCATCCCGGCGGAGAGATCGGGCGGCATCTTAAAGGCCATCGCCAGCAGCCACGCCGCAAGCGGCATCACCAGGTAGTGCAGGAAGATCCCCGCTGCGACGGGCGCAGGGCGAGACAGTACGCGTTTGAAGTCGTCGATTTTCAGATGCACGCCCATACCGAACATGATCAGCATCAGCAGCGTGGCGACCCACGGACCAATGCCCGTGAACGTGGCGGGGGTGTAATACGCGAGTACGGAGAGCAGCAGCGCCCATAGCGGGAACAGCCGTGTAATGACGGATAACATAGTGAATTCCTTGCAGTATTGTCGTGTTGTTTAGTTATGAAAAAGCCGGGTCTGTGCCCGGCTTATAGGTATTGTTTATCGTGCTAACGAATTTTATTCAAACAAATTCTGATGAAGTTTCTGCACCACCTGCTCGGCCTGATCGGCAGGCACCAGGAAGCAGAGGTTGTAGCTGGACGCGCCGTAGCAAATCATGCGGATGCTGAACGGGTCGAGCACGCCGAACACCTCTTTGCCCACGCCGCAGGCGCGCGACAGCTTGTTGCCAATGATGGCAACCAGCGCCAGGTCTTCTTCTACTTCCACGCGGCACAGCTCGGACAGCTCAATCAGCAGCGACTGGGTCAGCAGGGTATCGCCCTTGGACGTTGAGCCGGTCGTATCCAGGGTCAGCGCAATACTCACTTCTGACGTGGTGATCAGATCTACGGAGATATTGTGGCGCGCCAGAATACCAAACACTTCTGCCAGGAATCCGCGGGAGTGCAGCATGTTATGGCTGTGCAGCGTGACCAGCGTCTGCTTGCGACGCAGGGCCAGGGCGCGGAACAGCGGCGGGCTTTCGGTTCTCTTACACACCATTGTGCCGCCTGCTTTCGGCTCTTTACTGGAGCCAACGAAGACAGGAATATCGCTGCGCACGGCGGGAAGCAGGGTTGCAGGATGCAGCACTTTCGCGCCAAAGGTAGCCATCTCCGCCGCTTCTTCAAACGCGATCACATCAATACGTTTTGCCGTAGAGACCACGCGCGGGTCGGTGGTGTAAATGCCCGGCACGTCCGTCCAGATATCTACGCGCGTGGCGTGCAGCGCTTCGCCCAGCAGGGCGGCGGTGTAGTCGCTGCCGCCGCGGCCCAGCGTCGTCGTGCGTCCTTTTGCTTCGCTACCGATAAAGCCCTGGGTGATCACGATACCTTCTTCCAGGCGCGGTGCCAGCTGCTGGCTGGTCAACTCGGCCAGAGCCTCAACGTCCGGTTCGGCACGGCCAAAGCGATCGCTGGTGCGCATCACTTTACGCACGTCAAACCACTGCGCCTGAATATTACGCTCGCGCATAATCTCAACAAACAGCAGGGTAGACATCAGCTCGCCGTGGCTGACCAGTTCATCCGTCAGGGCCGAGGAGTTTGCCAGAGACGCCGCTTCTGCCAGGGTGGTGATATTTTCCAGCAGGCGTTCGATTTCCTCGCGGATCACATTCGGATTCTGAAGACACTCAAGGATGTCGAACTGAATTTTGCGCAGCGCGTCCAGCTTCACGAAACGTTCTGTCGCTTCAAGTCCTTCAGACAGAGAAACCAGCAGGTTCGTCACGCCAGCGGATGCAGAAAGCACCACCAGGCGGGTATTCGGATCGGCCAGCACCACATCAGCGCTGCGGTTCATGGCAGCGTAATCTGCCACACTGGTGCCGCCAAACTTGGCGACCACAAAACTCGTCATAACAACCTCGTGTCAGGGAATGAATAAGCGACCATGGCACAAGAATGAAATGAAAACAGGTGCAGGCGCAAAATACGGCCCTATAAATAAAATGCGGGGGAGGTCCTGTCAATGCTGGGATTATGCGGATTTTTCATGGGGGGGTACCCCTGAGAAACAGGACTTATAACAGGGCCATATTTTATGCTCCGTTTTAGCCTGTTTTGGGCGACATTTCGCCGCCGCAGGAGGCCACTTCAGCAGCTATACTTTTCGGGTCTTTTCACCTGCGTTTGATGCAGGCCAGGGCAATGGCATAAAAACCATCACAATTTTTATTTGCAGGCGCTACAATCGACCGCAGTCACAATTCTCAAATCAGAAGAGTATTGCTAATGAAAAACATCAACCCAACGCAGACCGCTGCCTGGCAGGCACTCCAGAAACATTTTGATGAAATGAAAGACGTCACCATCGCGGATCTGTTCGCGAAAGATGCCGGTCGTTTCGCTAAGTTCTCCGCGACCTTCGACGACCTGATGCTGGTGGATTTCTCCAAAAACCGCATTACCGAAGAGACGCTGGCAAAACTGCAGGATCTGGCGAAAGAGACTGAGCTTGCCGACGCCATCAAGTCCATGTTCTCCGGTGAGAAGATCAACCGCACCGAAGACCGCGCCGTGCTGCACGTGGCCCTGCGTAACCGTAGCAATACGCCAATCATCGTTGACGGCAAAGACGTCATGCCGGAAGTGAACGCGGTGCTGGAAAAGATGAAAACCTTCTCTGAAGCGATCATCTCCGGAAGCTGGAAAGGCTACACCGGCAAAGCGATCACCGACGTGGTGAACATCGGTATCGGCGGGTCTGACCTCGGTCCGTTCATGGTGACCGAAGCGCTGCGCCCGTATAAAAACCACCTCAATATGCACTTTGTGTCTAACGTCGATGGTACCCACATCGCCGAAGTGCTGAAGAACGTGAACCCGGAAACCACCCTGTTCCTGGTGGCCTCCAAAACCTTTACCACTCAGGAAACCATGACCAACGCCCACAGCGCGCGCGACTGGTTCCTGAAAACCGCAGGCGACAACAAGCACGTGGCGAAACACTTCGCGGCGCTGTCTACCAACGGTAAAGCCGTCAGCGAGTTCGGCATTGATACCGCGAACATGTTCGAGTTCTGGGACTGGGTTGGCGGCCGCTACTCCCTGTGGTCTGCGATCGGTCTGTCCATCATCCTGTCCGTGGGCTTCGACAACTTCGTTGAGCTGCTCTCTGGCGCGCACGCGATGGATAAACACTTCTCCACGACCGCACCAGAGAAAAACCTGCCGGTGCTGCTGGCGCTGATCGGTATCTGGTACAACAACTTCTTCGGCGCTGAAACCGAAGCGATCCTGCCGTACGACCAGTATATGCACCGCTTTGCGGCCTACTTCCAGCAGGGCAACATGGAATCCAACGGTAAATACGTTGACCGTAACGGCAACGCGGTGGATTACCAGACTGGCCCAATCATCTGGGGCGAGCCGGGCACTAACGGTCAGCATGCCTTCTACCAGCTGATTCACCAGGGCACCAAAATGGTACCGTGCGATTTCATCGCCCCGGCTATCACCCATAACCCGCTGTCCGACCACCATCCGAAACTGCTGTCGAACTTCTTTGCGCAGACCGAAGCGCTGGCGTTCGGTAAATCCCGCGAGGTGGTTGAGCAGGAATACCGTGACCAGGGTAAAGATCCGGCAACCCTGGACCACGTTGTGCCGTTCAAAGTGTTTGAAGGCAACCGTCCAACCAACTCCATCCTGCTGCGCGAAATCACGCCGTTCAGCCTGGGCGCGCTGATTGCCCTGTACGAGCATAAGATCTTCACGCAGGGCGCCATCCTGAACATCTTCACCTTTGACCAGTGGGGCGTTGAGCTGGGCAAACAGCTGGCAAACCGTATTCTGCCAGAGCTGGGTGACGATAAAGCGATTGCCAGCCATGACAGCTCGACAAATGGTTTGATCAACCGTTATAAAGCATGGCGTGCGTAATTAAAACGTCATGAAAACGTGCCGGCTTAATGCCGGCATTTTTTTATCGGATAATTCCTGATGTCTGTTAGTTAACTCAAATTCTGGATCTGAGTTTAATCCGAAAAAGACGCTTAACCCGTTAATTGCTGCGGTTTATTTTAAGAAAATACGTAGAAGCTAATTAATGTCTTTATATTATAACTTATTGATTTATATTGGTTATATATTTATGTAATTTGCCTTTAATTTCGATTTTATCCATTAGTCCGAAAACCCGCTCCCTATTTCCCCTTACGGCAAACCCACGGCAGTAGTTGTGTATACTCGATTCCGCCTGAAATTCTTTTCGGGCAAATCTCCATTCATTCATTGAAGGGAAATTGTTATGAAGAAAGTACTGTATGGCATTTTTGCCATATCTGCGCTTGCGGCGACATCTGTTTATGCAGCTCCGGTTCAGGTCGGGGAAGCGGCAGGTTCGGCTGCGACGTCTGCGTCTGCGGGAAGTTCTACCGCAGCCAGCGCCAGCACCGTAAGTTCAGCCGTGGGTGTCGCGCTGGCGGCAACCGGTGGCGGTGATGGCTCCAATACCGGAACCACGACCACCACGACAACCAGCACCCAGTAATAGCGGGTGTTTTAATCATAACCACACTTCGGTGTGGTTATTTCGCCCCTTCGGAGAAGAGTCGTGAAGCGACCTGCAATCATTCTGATTTGCCTGCTGCTGCAGGCGTGCTCGGCCACCACTAAAGGGCTGGGAAATTCACTGTGGGAAAGCGTGTTTGGCACGCCGGGCGTACATCTGACCGATGACGAACTTCAAAACATGCCCTATGCCAGTCAGTACATGCAGCTTAACGATGGCCCGCAGCTGTTTGTGGTGCTCGCTTTCGATGAAAACGGGCAGCAGAAATGGGTGACGCAGGATCAGGCCACCATCGTGACGCAGCATGGCCGTATCGTGAAAACCCTGTTGGGCGGCGACAACCTGCTGGAAGTGAATAATATCGCTGCCGATCCGCTGATCGAGCCGAACCAGATCGCCGACGGCGCAAGCTGGACGCGCACGATGGGCTGGACCGAACATAAGCAGGTGCGTTACGCCACGGCACGCTCGACCTTCCGCTGGGACGGCACGGACAGCGTGACAGTCGGCAGCGACGAAACCCATGTTCGCGTGCTGGATGAAGAAGTCACCACCGAACAGGCCACCTGGCACAACCGCTTCTGGATCGACGAGGAAGGGCAGATCCGCCAGTCCCTGCAGTATCTCGGTGCCGGATTCTTCCCGGTTAAAACCACCCTGATCAAGGCGGCGAAATCATGAAAACGCTCATCCACGTTGCGCTTCTCGCCAGCCTTGCCGCGCCGCTGGCATGGTCCGCAGGGACGGTAAAGGTCTACACGCCGGACAGTGAAAAACCCAAAACCTTAACCCACGCCGAGCATCTGCTCGATCTCGTCGGACAGCCAAGGCTCGCCAACAGCTGGTGGCCGGGGGCAGTGATCGCTGAACGGCAGAAGACCGCTGAAGCGGAACAACAGCACAAGGCGCTCCTTGCCAGGCTGACGGGGTTAGCGGAGCAGGAAGATGGCGACGACGCGGCGGCCATCAACAGCGTTCGCCAGCAGCTGCAGGCGCTGAAGGTGACGGGCCGTCAGAAAGTGAATCTTGATCCAGATGAAGTGCGCGTCACGGAAAAGGGCAACCCGACGCTTGAAGGGGAGTATACGCTCTGGCTTCCGGCGAAGCCGACGACGGTGACCGTGATGGGGCTTATCAGCAGCCCGGGTAACAAGCCCTTTACGCCAGGTCGTGACGTGGCGAGCTACCTCGACGAGCAGAGCCTGCTGAGCGGTGCCGATAACAGCTACGCCTGGGTGGTTTACCCTGACGGACACACACAAAAAGCCCCCGTGGCTTACTGGAATAAACGGCATATCGAACCTATGCCGGGCAGCATCATTTTTGTCGGTTTTGCCGACCATTTCTGGACGAAGGCGTATGACGGGCTTAACGCCGATATCCTTCACTCCCTGATTCAGCGGATACCGGAATAATGAAAAGAACTTATCTCTACAGCATGCTGGCGCTCTGCGTGAGTGCCGCCTGCCATGCAGAAACGTATCCGGCACCCATTGGCCCGTCTCAGTCAGACTTCGGCGGCGTCGGTTTACTGCAAACGCCCACCGCGCGTATGGCGCGTGAAGGGGAAATTAGCCTTAACTACCGTGATAACGACCAGTATCGCTACTACTCGGCGTCGGTGCAGCTGTTCCCGTGGCTTGAAACCACGCTGCGCTATACCGACGTACGTACGAAACAATACAGCAGCGTTGAGGCGTTCTCCGGCGATCAGACCTACAAAGATAAAGCCTTCGACGTCAAGCTGCGCCTGTGGGAAGAGAGTTACTGGATGCCGCAGGTGTCCGTGGGTGCCAAAGATATCGGTGGTACCGGTCTGTTTGATGCGGAATACATCGTGGCCAGCAAAGCCTGGGGGCCGTTCGACTTCTCGCTCGGCCTGGGGTGGGGCTATCTGGGCACCAGCGGCAACGTGAAAAACCCGTTCTGCTCCTACAGCGACAAATACTGCTATCGCGATAACAGCTACAAAAAAGCCGGTTCCATCAACGGTGACCAGATGTTCCACGGCCCCGCCTCGCTGTTTGGCGGGGTCGAGTATCAAACGCCCTGGCAGCCATTACGCCTGAAGCTGGAGTATGAAGGGAATGACTACTCGCAGGACTTCGCCGGGAAAATTGAGCAGAAGAGCAAGTTTAACGTCGGCGCCATTTATCGCGTCACCGACTGGGCCGACGTTAACCTCAGCTACGAGCGCGGCAATACGGTGATGTTTGGCTTCACGTTGCGCACCAACTTTAACGACATGCGGCCGCACTACAATGATAACGCCCGCCCTGCGTACCAGCCGGAGCCGCAGGATGCGATTCTGCAGCACTCCGTGGTGGCAAACCAGCTGACGCTGTTGAAATACAATGCAGGCCTGGCGGATCCGAAGATTCAGACCAAGGGCGACACGCTTTACGTCACCGGCGAGCAGGTGAAATACCGCGACTCGCGCGAAGGGATCGAACGCGCCAACCGGATCGTTATGAACGATCTGCCGGAGGGGATCCGCACGATCCGCGTGACGGAAAACCGCCTCAACCTGCCGCAGGTCACAACCGAAACGGACGTTGCCAGCCTTAAGCGCCATCTGGAAGGCGAGCCGCTCGGGCATGAAACCGAGCTGGTGCAAAAACGCATCGAGCCCGTGGTGCCAGACACCACCGAGCAGGGCTGGTATATCGACAAATCGCGCTTTGATTTCCATATCGATCCGGTGCTGAACCAGTCCGTCGGCGGGCCTGAAAACTTCTACATGTATCAGCTGGGCGTCATGGCGACGGCGGATCTGTGGCTCACCGACCATCTGCTGACCACCGGCAGCCTGTTCGGCAACATCGCCAACAACTACGACAAGTTCAACTACACCAACCCGCCAAAAGACTCGACGCTGCCGCGCGTGCGTACCCGCGTGCGTGAATACGTGCAGAACGATGCCTACGTGAATAACCTGCAGGCCAACTACTTCCAGTACTTCGGCAACGGCTTCTACGGCCAGGTGTACGGCGGGTATCTGGAAACCATGTACGGCGGCGCGGGTGCAGAAGTGCTTTATCGTCCGGTCGACAGCAACTGGGCGTTCGGGGTTGATGCCAACTACGTCAAGCAGCGTGACTGGCGCAGCGCGCAGGACATGATGAAGTTCACCGACTACAGCGTCAAAACGGGACATCTGACCGCCTACTGGACGCCGTCGTTCGCCCCTGACGTGCTGGTGAAAGCCAGCGTCGGCCAGTACCTGGCGGGCGATAAGGGCGGTACGCTGGACATCTCCAAACACTTCGACAGCGGCGTCGTGGTGGGCGGGTACGCCACCATCACCAACGTCTCGCCGGACGAATATGGGGAAGGGGACTTCACCAAAGGGGTTTACGTGTCCATTCCGCTGGATCTGTTCTCGTCAGGCCCAACCCGCAGCCGCGCGGCGATTGGCTGGACGCCGCTGACGCGTGACGGCGGTCAGCAGCTGGGTCGTAAGTTCCAGCTGTATGACATGACGAGCGATAAGAACATTAACTTCCGCTGATGCTTCACGCCGGGCGGCACTGCGTTTGCCCGGCCAACGGTTTTTGTAGGCCCGGTAAGCGCAGCGCCACCGGGCGAATCACAAGCGGCGCAGTAGCCTCGCCGGGTTCCCGGCATAGACACCTTTCTCGACGATCGATTTTGTTACCACGCTCCCTGCACCAATCACCGCACCGTCGCAGATGGATACCGCCAGAATGGTCGCTCCACTGCCTATCGAAACATCATCCCCCACGGTAATATGGCCCCAGCTCTCTCGGTCGGCGTTCGGTTTCCCCTCCCGAAACATATCGTTGGCAAACATCACGCCATGGCCAACAAAGCAACGCTTGCCAATAGTGACATACTCGCAGATGAAGGTGTGCGACTGGATTTTGCAGTCGTCACCGATGCGCG
Source organism: Enterobacter cloacae complex sp. CARB60 (assembly GCF_036487345.1). NCBI lineage: Bacteria > Pseudomonadati > Pseudomonadota > Gammaproteobacteria > Enterobacterales > Enterobacteriaceae > Enterobacter > Enterobacter cloacae complex sp. CARB60. The sequence goes on along the minus strand of NZ_JAZKLC010000002.1, from coordinate 4,409,323 downwards.
TATTGCCCTGGATTTCAACAAACGGGCCGACGAATACGCCGTTGCCCAGCACACAGTCGTAAAGGTTAGCAGGTTCATATACGATCACATTGTCGCCACAGGTCACGTTACGAACCCCGGTTTGTTTACGCTCCATCGGTTTTCTTCCTACATAAAACATAATTAAAAAATATAGATCCCCGTCACATTTTTGCGTTATACAGGAACCTCGCCCTGGAGAATGAGGTGCTGTATGACATCCCTGACTCGCCCGCGCGTTGAGTTTATCTCAACTATCCTCCAGACCGTGCTGAACCTCGGTCTGTTGAGCCTTGGCCTGATACTGGTCGTCTTTTTGGGTAAAGAGACGGTGCATCTCGCGGATGTACTGTTCGCCCCTGAACAAACCAGCAAATATGCGCTGGTGGAAGGCCTGGTAGTCTACTTTCTCTACTTTGAATTTATCGCCCTGATTGTGAAGTACTTTCAGTCCGGCTTTCACTTCCCGCTGCGTTATTTTGTCTACATCGGGATCACCGCGATAGTGCGTCTGATCATCGTCGATCATAAATCTCCGCTCGACGTGCTGATCTACTCGGCGGCGATCCTGCTGCTGGTGATCACCCTCTGGCTGTGCAATTCGAAGCGGCTGAAACGCGAATAAAAAAATGGCGGCCCGGAGGCCGCCTAACAACAGTCACAAGTTGGGTCAATACAATACGTCTAAAGTTGAGGGTTGCAGTGGCATAACAAATGAAACTTAACCTTTCACACCGCCCGCCGTCAGGCCGTTGACCAGCCAGCGCTGCGCCAGCAGGAACACCACGGTAATCGGGATGGCGGAAAGAACCGCCGCCGCGGCAAAGTCGCCCCACAGGTAGTTTTGCGGGTTGAGGTATTGCTGCATACCGACGGCCAGGGTGTAGCTGTTCACATCACGCAGTAACAGTGAGGCAACCGGTACTTCAGTGATCGCAGCGATAAACGACAGAATAAACACCACCGCCAGGATAGGCACCGACAGCGGCAGCAGCACCAGGCGGAACGCCTGCCACGGAGTCGCACCATCCAGCGCGGCCGCTTCTTCCAGCGAGCCGTCGATGGTTTCGAAATAGCCCTTAATGGTCCATACATGCAGTGCGATACCGCCAAGATAGGCGAAGATCACGCCGCCGTGGGTGTTCAGACCGATAAACGGTACGTACTGGCCCAGACGATCAAACAAGGCATACAACGCCACCAGTGACAGCACGGCCGGGAACATCTGGAAAATCAGCATCCCTTTCAGCAGCGTCGCTTTACCCGGGAAGCGCATGCGGGCGAAGGCGTAGGCGCAGGTGGTGGAAAGCGCCACGATACCAATGGCGGTAATGCCTGCGATTTTCACCGAGTTCCACAGCCACAGCAGCACCGGGAACGGCGGCGGCGTGACGCGGCCATCCGCGTGTTCCACGCTGAAGCCCAGCGCGAGCTTCCAGTGCTCCCAGGAGATTTCGTCCGGGATCAGGCTCCCGGTCGCGAAGTTACCCGAACGCAGGGAGATGGCGATAACCATCAGCAGCGGGAACATGATCGCCGCGATGAAAATCAGCAGGCCTAAGTGCGTTGCGAAGAGGCGCAGCTTTTGTGATTTGGGTTGGACCATAGACATAATCAGTGCCCTCCTTAGTCGAATTTCATACGTGTGGCTTTCAGGTTCACAATCGCCAGGGCGCCTACCAGCAGGAAGATCAGGGTGGCAATCGCTGCCGCCAGACCGAAGTCCTGGCCGCCGCCGCCTTCGAAGGCGATACGGTAGGTGTAACTCACGAGCAGGTCGGTATAGCCTGCTGGCGTCGTGGTGCCAAGGCGGTCCGGGCCGCCGTTGGTCAACAGCTGAATCAGCACGAAGTTGTTAAAGTTAAAGGCGAAGCTGGCAATCATCAGCGGCGTCAGCGGCTTAATAAGCAGCGGAAGCGTAATCTTGAAGAAGTTCTGGAACGGGCCCGCGCCGTCCATCGCCGAGGCTTCATACAGATCGTCCGGGATAGCCTTCAGCAGGCCCATGCACAGGATCATCATGTACGGATAACCGAGCCAGGTGTTCACGATGATAATCATCGAGCGAGCGGTGGTCGGGTCGCTGAACCAGGCCGGTTTGATGCCGAACAGGGCGCTCAGCATCATGTTGATTTCACCGAAGCTCTGGTTAAACAGCCCTTTGAAAATCAGAATCGAGATAAACGACGGTACGGCGTACGGCAGAATCAGCAGCACGCGGTAAATCGCTTTGCCTTTCAGAGATTCCCACTGGACGAGACAGGCCAGCACCATGCCCACGGCAACGGTCAGGATCACGGTCAGCACCGAGAAGACCACCGTCCAGACGAAGATGGCGAAGAACGGTTTCTGAATGCCTTCGTCGGTAAACACGCGGGTAAAGTTGTCCCAGCCAATGGTGACGGTATAGCCCGGGCTGAGCTTGTCATCACCCCATTTGCCGTCGGCAGTAATGGACTGATAGAAACCAATGTCGTTATTCGGACGATATTTCACGCCGCTCTGGTTGTTGGTCAGCGTGCCGTCGTCCGCCAGAGTGTACAGCGGCTGCGTGCCGGAGAACTGGCGCAGCGAGCTCATGGTCACTTTGCTTTCATCTGGCAGCACGGCGGTGAGCTGGGTCAGCGCCTGACGGTTCTGGGTAATAACGCGCAGGTTGGCACGTTCACCTTCCGGCAGGGCCTGCGCCTCTTTTAAGGCCAGCTTCTGCTCGCCGCCAAATTTGAACGCGTCGGAGACATAGTATTTGCTGCTTGATTCGTCAGTAAGCGCTAACTTCCACTCGTTACCGGCAGGGTACAGGCCGAAGTTAAAGGTCTTGCCTGCCTGATATGAGCGATCCAGCAGGACCTGCTGCGCGCGTTCCTGCGCAAGTTGGTTGGTGCTGCTGTAGTTGGTGAACGCAATGGCGATGGTACAAATCAGCGGGAACAGGACAAACAGCCCCATCCCGGCCACGCCCGGGTAGACATAGCGCCAGGCATAGGCTTTACGATTAGCGAAAATATACAGGCCAGCAGAGCTTAAAATCAGCGTCATGATGGCGAACAGATATTCCCCTTGCACGTACATTAAAACAACAAGGTAACCCACCAGCAGACACAGCAGACCTATCACTGACCACTTCAGCGCGTCGCTTTGCCACCAGCGTTTCTTTTTAATGACATCCATGGGGTTCTTCCTCTACAACGGTGGAAACTTATCGTCAGGTGGCGCTGCGCTTACCTGACCTACGGATCGTGCCGTAGTCGTAGGGCGGGTAAGCGCATGCGCCACCCGCCGTTTTTCAGACTTACTTAGTAATACGACCCTGAGCATCCTTCAGCGCGGCATCGACAGTCTGACGACCGCTTGCAGCGTTGATGACCGCGGTACGCGTGGCGTACCAGAACGCGGCCATCTGTGGGATGTTCGGCATGATTTCGCCTTTCTGGGCGTTATCCATGGTGGCCGCGATACGTGGGTCCTTCGCCAGATGATCCTGGAAGGATTTCAGCGCAACGGCGCCCAGCGGTTTGTCCTTGTTCACTTCATCCAGACCCTGATCGGTCAGCAGGTAGTTTTCCAGGAACTCTTTCGCCAGCTCTTTGTTCGGGCTGGCAGCGTTGATGCCCGCGCTCAGCACGCCAACGAACGGTTTAGACGGCTTGCCTTTGAAGGTTGGCAGCAGCGTCACGCCATAGTTGATTTTGCTCTTGTCGATGTTGGTCCAGGCCCACGGACCGTTGATGGTCATCGCGGTTTCGCCTTTGTTGAACGCCGCTTCCGCGATGGAGTAGTCGGTATCCGCGTTCATGTGTTTGTTCTTGATGAGGTCAACCAGGAAGGTCAGACCCGCTTTCGCGCCCGCGTTGTCCACGCCCACGTCTTTCACGTCATATTTGCCGTTTTCAAACTTGAACGCGTAACCGCCGTCGGCAGCAATCAGCGGCCAGGTGAAGTACGGCTCTTGCAGGTTGAACATCAGGGCGGATTTACCTTTCGCCTTCAGCTCTTTATCCAGTTTCGGGATCTCTTCCCAGGTTTTCGGTGGGTTTGGTACCAGGTCCTTGTTGTAAATCAGAGACAGGGCTTCAACCGCGATAGGGTAAGCGATCAGCTTGCCGTTATAGCGAACGGCGTCCCAGGTGAACGGGAACAGCTTGTCCTGGAAGGCTTTATCTGGCGTCACTTCTGCCAGCAGGCCAGACTGCGCGTAGCCCCCGAAACGGTCATGCGCCCAGAAGATGATGTCCGGGCCGTCGCCGGTTGCTGCAACCTGCGGGAATTTCTCTTCCAGTTTGTCCGGGTGTTCTACGGTAACTTTGATACCGGTGTCTTTCTCGAATTTTTTGCCCACTTCGGCCAGGCCGTTATAGCCCTTGTCGCCGTTAATCCAGATAACCAGTTTGCCTTCTTCAATTTTGGCGAGCGCCGGTGCGGAAATCGTCATTGCTGCGAGGGCGGACAATGCGAAAACGCGTGCGCCAGTCTTGATATTCATAGCTGCCATCCTTTTTGGTGATGTCTCATGGTATGACTTCAGTGGTTCAACGTGTCTCAGTCTCCTTATTTGACATCCTCTTTCCATCCTCCCAACCCCTACGCCCCACCCCCCGTTTGTGTGATCTCTGTTGCATAAATTTAAGTTATGAGTGCTGGCGCACATAAAAACCCACTGAATTTTGCAGGCGGCTTCACGAATTTTGCCTCAGCCCTCCCACAGCGGTCGCAGAGCCTGCTCTCTCATCCTCCCGCCTCCTCCCCCATCAAAAAGGCGGGGGGTGGAGGATTCGGGAAAGTAATGGATACCCCATAGTGAACTTATCTTGAATGTTTCTGTCGGTGACAGGTTGTAACGAAGGGAGAAGGGCATGGCGAGCGTACAGCTGCGTAATGTAACGAAAGCCTGGGGTGACGTTGTGGTGTCGAAAGACATCAATCTGGACATCAACGAAGGCGAATTCGTGGTGTTTGTTGGCCCATCAGGCTGTGGTAAATCTACTCTGCTGCGTATGATTGCCGGTCTTGAAACGATCACCAGCGGTGACCTGCTGATTGGTGATACCCGAATGAACGACATCCCGCCCGCCGAACGTGGCGTAGGCATGGTGTTCCAGTCTTATGCACTCTATCCCCACCTTTCCGTTGCCGAAAACATGTCCTTTGGCCTGAAGCTGGCCGGCGCGAAGAAAGAGGTCATTAACCAGCGCGTGACGCAGGTGGCGGAAGTGTTACAGCTGGCTCATCTGCTGGAGCGTAAACCGAAAGCGCTTTCCGGTGGTCAGCGTCAGCGTGTGGCGATTGGCCGTACGCTGGTGGCCGAACCGCGCGTGTTCCTGCTCGATGAACCTCTCTCAAACCTGGATGCCGCCCTGCGCGTCCAGATGCGTATTGAAATCTCCCGTCTGCACAAGCGTCTTGGCCGCACGATGATTTACGTCACCCACGATCAGGTGGAAGCGATGACCCTCGCCGACAAAATCGTGGTGCTGGATGCCGGCCGCGTGGCGCAGGTGGGTAAACCGCTGGAGCTGTACCACTATCCGGCAGACCGCTTTGTTGCGGGCTTTATTGGCTCGCCAAAGATGAACTTCCTGCCCGTCAAAGTGACCGCGACAGCCATTGAACAGGTACAGGTGGAGCTGCCAAACCGCCAGCAGGTCTGGCTGCCGGTCGACAGCGCCAACGTACAGGTCGGGGCAAACATGTCCCTGGGTATTCGTCCTGAACATTTACTCCCGAGCCACATCGCCGATGTGACCCTGGAAGGTGACGTTCAGGTCGTCGAACAGCTTGGTCACGAAACACAGATTCATATCCAGATCCCCGCCATCCGTCAGAACCTGGTCTACCGCCAGAATGACGTGGTGTTGGTAGAAGAGGGTGCCAAATTCGCTATCGGCTTGCCGCCAGAGCGTTGCCATCTGTTCCGTGAGGATGGCACTGCATGTCGTCGGTTGCACAAAGAGCCAGGCGTTTAAGCAATCCCAAAAGAAGACACGAAACCGACAGGTGAAGTGTTCAAAGAAAAGCAATGATCTCAGGAGATAGAATGATGATTACTCTGCGCAAACAAGTCCCTCTGGCAATCGCCGTTGCGGCAGGCATCCTGTCTGCCCAGGCAGGCGCCGTGGACTTTAAAGGTTATGCTCGTTCCGGCATTGGCTGGACCGGGAGTGGCGGTGAACAGCAATGCTTCCAGGCAACAGGTGCTCAAAGTAAATACCGTCTCGGTAACGAATGTGAAACCTACGCTGAACTGAAACTGGGCCAGGAAGTGTGGAAAGAGGGCGATAAGAGCTTCTACTTCGACACCAACGTCGCGTATTCCGTCTCTCAGCAGAACGACTGGGAATCCACCAGCCCAGCCTTCCGTGAAGCTAACGTGCAGGGTAAAAACCTCATTGAAGCACTGCCAGGTTCTACCATCTGGGCCGGTAAGCGCTTCTATCAGCGTCATGACGTTCACATGATCGACTTCTACTACTGGGATATTTCAGGTCCTGGTGCGGGTATCGAAAACATCGACCTGGGCTTCGGTAAGCTCTCTCTGGCAGCAACCCGTTCTTCTGAAGCGGGCGGCTCAGCGACCTTTGCCGATCGTGACGCGCTGGGTAACCGTATTTATGACAACCTGGTACCGAACGATGTCTTCGACGTCCGTTTAGCACAGATGCAGGTCAACGAAGGCGGTACGCTGGAGTTCGGTGTTGATTATGGCCACACCAATATTCCAGATGACTACTACCTGCAGCCTGGCGCGTCTAAAGACGGCTGGATGTTCACCGCTGAACATACCCAGAGCATGCTGAAGGGCTTTAACAAGTTTGTGCTGCAGTACGCAACTGACTCTATGACCTCCAACGGCAAGGGCCGTCCGGAAGGTGGTAGCATCAACAACAACGGCGACATGTGGCGTGTTCTGGACCACGGTGCGATCTCTCTGGGCGATTCCTGGGATCTGATGTACGTGGGTATGTACCAGGACATCAACCTGGATAACAACAACGGCACCAAATGGTGGACCGTCGGCGTTCGTCCTATGTACAAATGGACGCCAATCATGAGCACCCTGCTGGAAGTGGGCTACGACAACGTCAAGTCTCAGAAAACTGACGACACTAACAGCCAGTACAAAATTACCCTGGCACAGCAATGGCAGGCTGGCGACAGCATCTGGTCCCGTCCGGCTATCCGTGTCTTCGCAACCTACGCGAAATGGGATGAGAAATGGGGCTACGCGAACGGCGACTCCGGTGCAGGCTATGACTCTGGTATTGCGTACAGCGACACGTCCGCAAAAACCTTCAGCCGTGGCGACTCTGATGAGTGGACCTTCGGTGCCCAGATGGAAATCTGGTGGTAATTCGTTAGACCTGACGTAATGACCTAAAAGAGGGGCGAAAGCCCCTCTATCCTTAGGGTGCTGCGCGCTATTGCCTGGCCACCGCAGTGCTCACGCTATCAGAGGTAATAACAATGAAAATGAAGAAAAGTCTCGTCGCGCTGTGCCTCTCTGCGGGGCTGATGGCCTGTGTTCCGGCGGTCTCCTTTGCAGACGTGAATTTCGTACCACAAAATACCAGCGCTGCGCCGGCGATCCCGGCGGCGGCGCTCCAGCAGCTGACATGGACGCCTGTTGATCAATCCAAAACACAGTCGACACAGCTTTCTACGGGCGGCCAGCAGCTGAACGTGCCGGGGATCGCCGGGCCTGTTGCCGCCTACAGCGTGCCGGCCAACATTGGTGAGCTGACCCTGACGCTGACCAGCGAAGTGAACAAGCAAACCAGCGTCTTTGCGCCGAACGTGTTGATTCTGGATCAGAATCTGACGCCATCTGCTTTCTTCCCAAGCGAGTACTTTAGCTATCAGGAGCCTGGCGTCATGAGCGCCGACCGCCTGGAAGGCAAAATGCGCCTGACGCCAGCTTTGGGACAGCAGAAGATTTATGTTCTGGTTTTCACGACTGAAAAAGATCTACAGCAGACCACTAAGCTTATCGATCCGGCAAAAGCCTACGCCAAAGGAACGGGTAACTCTGTTCCGGATATCCCGGATCCTTTAGCGCGCCACGTCACCGACGGCCTGCTCAAGCTGAAAGTCTCAACGAACAATGCGTCCAGCGTGCTGGTCGGCCCGCTGTTTGGCTCCTCCGGTACCGGCCCTGTCACTGTAGGTAACACTGCTGCTCCTGCCTATACCGCGCCAGCTGCTACGGCAGCCGCACCGGTGGCGACCGCAGCGCCTGCCCCGGCGAAGAAAGCTGAGCCGGTTCTGAACGACACCGAAGAGTACTTCAACAACGCCATTAAGCAGGCGGTGAAGCGCGGCGATGTCGATAAAGCGCTGAAACTGCTTGATGAAGCCGAACGCTTAGGTTCAACCACTGCCCGTTCCACCTTTATCAGCAGTGTAAAAGGCAAGGGGTAACCGTTTCCCCACAGTGCTGATTTGTTAGTAGTTTGGTGCGCCTGAGTGGGCGCACTTTTTTTCGTATCCGCCAGGCTGTTGCGCCCATGTTGCGATCGTGATCGTTAAATAACGTTTGGCCCCCCTCAATCCGTGTTTCTGCGATACAATGCCATTACGTTATGTATCGGAGAGTCTGGCATGTCACACCCTGCGCTAACGCAACTGCGTGCGCTGCGCTATTTCGACCAAATACCTGCGCTTGATCCGCAGCAGCTGGACTGGCTGTTGCTGGAAGATTCCATGACGAAACGTTTTGAACAACAGGGTAAAACGGTCACGGTGACCCTGATTCAGGAAGGGTTTGTTTCTGGCGATGAGATCGCCAGCGAGCTGCCGCTGCTGCCGAAAGAGCCACGTTACTGGCTGCGCGAAATTTTACTCTGTGCTGACGGTGAGCCATGGCTTGCCGGGCGGACGGTGGTGCCCGAGTCCACCCTTTCCGGGCCAGAACTGGCGCTGCAGCGTCTGGGGAAAACGCCGCTGGGGCGTTACCTTTTCACCTCGTCTGAGCTTACCCGGGATTTTATTGAGATTGGTCGTGATGCCGAACTCTGGGGGCGTCGTTCCCGCCTTCGCCTGAGCGGTAAACCGTTAATTCTGACGGAGCTTTTTTTACCGGCATCACCGTTGTACTAAGAGGAAGAAAAAATGGAGTGGAGCCTGACGCAGAATAAGCTGCTGGCGTATCACCGCTTAATGCGTACCGATAAACCCATTGGCGCGTTACTGCTGCTGTGGCCGACCCTATGGGCGCTGTGGCTCGCAACGCCGGGCGTGCCGCCGCTGTGGATCCTGGGCGTATTCGTTGCCGGCGTCTGGCTGATGCGCGCGGCGGGCTGCGTGGTGAATGACTATGCCGATCGTAAATTCGACGGCCATGTTAAGCGTACTGCCGGTCGTCCGTTACCCAGCGGGCAGGTCACCGGGAAAGAAGCCCGCGTGCTGTTCATTGTTCTGGTGCTGCTCTCTTTCCTGCTGGTGTTAACCCTCAACACCATGACCATTCTGCTTTCCGTTGCGGCGCTGGCGTTGGCCTGGGTTTATCCGTTTATGAAGCGCTATACCCACCTGCCTCAGGTGGTGCTGGGCGCGGCGTTTGGCTGGTCGATTCCGATGGCGTTTGCGGCGGTTAGTGAGTCCTTACCGCTCAGCTGCTGGCTGATGTTCCTGGCGAACATTCTCTGGGCCGTGGCGTATGACACGCAATACGCGATGGTAGACCGCGACGATGACCTGAAAATTGGCATCAAATCAACCGCCATCCTCTTTGGTCGTCAGGACAAGCTGATTATCGGTATCCTGCAGGTCGCGGTACTGGCGCTGATGGTCGCGATCGGTCGCCTGAACGGTCTGAACTGGGAGTTTTACTGGTCCGTGCTGGTGGCGGGACTGCTGTTTGCGTACCAGCAAAAGCTGATTGCGAAGCGCGAGCGCGACGCCTGTTTTAAAGCGTTTATGAACAACAACTACGTCGGATTGGTACTGTTTTTAGGCCTGGCGATGAGCTACTTCTCCTGAAAAATAGCCCGGTGGCGCTGACGCTTACCGGGCCTACGTGTCGTGACGAATTGTAGGCCGGGTAAGGCGTAGCCGCCACCCGGCTTTTTTACCGGCGGCGCAGCAGCCGAAGCGCGTTCGCCGTCACCAGCACCGTTGCCCCGGTATCCGCCAGCACCGCCAGCCACAACCCGGTCATGCCGAGCAGGGTCGTCACCAGGAAAATCCCTTTCAGACCGAGCGCAATGCCGATGTTTTGACGGATATTGGCCCGCGTCGCCCGCGCCAGGCTAATCATCTGCGCCAGCCCGGTCAGGCGGTTGTGCGTCAATGCCGCGTCGGCCGTTTCCAGCGCCACGTCGGTACCGCTGCCCATCGCTATACCAATGGTGGAGGCTTTCATCGCGGGGGCATCGTTAATCCCGTCACCGACCATCGCCAGCGGCGCGCGAGCGTTCAGCTCCGTTACCGCGCTGACCTTATCCGCAGGCAACAATCCGGCTTTAAACTCCAGCCCCAGCTCACCGGCAATCGCTGCCGCCGCGCGAGGGTTATCACCGGTAAGAATAACGCCCTGCACGCCTAGCTGATGCAGCGCCGCTACGGCTTCTTTTGCGTCATCGCGCAGGGTATCGCGCAGCGCCAGCATCCCTTTCGCGACGCCGTCCTGCATCACGGTCACGACGGTTTGTCCGGTCTGCTCTAGCGCCTCAACCTCTGGATGAGAAGACTTGCCAGCCGCGACAATCAGTACCTTTTTACCGTCAACGGAGGCCTCAATCCCTGACCCGACCAGCGCTCGCTGGGCGGTTGCCGGAGGGATGTTCAGCCCGCGCGCCTGGGCTTCACGCACAATCGCCAGCGCCAGCGGGTGAGTGGAGCCCTGCTCCACGGCGGCGGCCAGCATTAGCAGTTCGTCTTCACTGATGTCCTGCGGATACACGCCGGTCACCTGCGGCTTGCCGACGGTCAGCGTGCCGGTTTTATCGAAGGCGATATGCTGGACCTGGCTCAGCTGTTCCAGCGCCGCGCCGCCCTTAATCAGCGCCCCGCGACGTGCCGCCGCCGCCAGCCCGGAGGTAATCGCCGCCGGGGTGGAAATCACCAGCGCGCACGGGCAGCCAATCAGCAGCAGCGTCAGGCCTTTATAGATCCAGCCCTCCCACGGCGCGCCGAAGAACAGCGGCGGAACGATAGTGACCAGCAGGGCAACCAGCATGATGGCAGGGGTATAAATCCGGCTGAAGCGATCGATAAAGCGTTCGACCGGCGCGCGGCGCTCTTCGGCCTCTTCAATCAGCTTCAGGATACGGTCGATAGCGCTGTCGCCCGGCTCGGAAAGCACGATGAGCTGCACCAGGCGGTCGACGCTGGTGGCACCAGCAGGCACTTTTTCACCTGCGGCACGCTCTACCGGAATGGATTCCCCGGTCAGGGCGCTTTCATCAAAGCTCGCGGTGGCGGTAAGCAGCGCGCCGTCGGCGGGCAGACGCCCCCCGGCGGCCACTTCAATCACGTCGCCCGGGCGCAGCGTATTGATGGCGACCGTTTCACGCGTGCCGTTTATCACGCGAGTGGCGGTTTCCGGCTTCAGCGCCATCAGCGCGCTGACCCCTTTACGCGCACGGCTTGCCGCCCAGCCTTCAAGACGTTCGCCGATTAAGAACAGCAGCAGCACCATCGCCGCTTCTGCCGTCGCGCCAATGAACAGCGCGCCGATTGCCGCCACGCTCATCAGCGTTTCGATGGCAAACCAGCTGCCGCTTTTCATCAGGCGCAGCGCCTGGCGGGCAATCGGGAACAGCCCGACCAGGGTGGTGGCGATAAACGCCAGATTGCCGAACGGATGGTTAATCTGTTCCAGCGCCCAGCTCAGGGCCATCATGATGATGAGGGTAATGAGCGGCAGGTTTTCTTTCAGGGAGGAGGTTTTTTCAACGGGCGCCGTTTCGCTGCGCAGGGTATATCCCGCCTTGCTAACGGCGGCTTCAACCTGCTTGCTGACGTCGTTATCGGCGCTAACCAGCAGCTTTTCGGTGGCGAACAGCACCTGAACGTGGCTCACGCCCGGCACTTGTTTGACGGCGTTTTCCACTTTGCGGGCGCAGGCCGCGCAGTCCATGCCGTTGACGACCCAGCTGAAGCGGTTGCCGCTTTCAGGAAGGGGTTGAGTTGGCGTTTCGCACGCGCCTTCGCAGCAGCAGTCGTCTTTCGACGGAGCCGGCCTGAGCTTAAGTGCCGAGAATTGAGGAACTTTTTTAGGTATTTCTGGAGTCGACATGGCAGTCTCCGGCAATGATAATTTTCTCATTAACCGCAGCATACACTCTGGAGTCGACTCCAGAGTCAAGCGCTATTTTAGATATAAAGCGAACGCACAATCAGGAAATGCCCGGCAAAGTAGCAGGCGGAGGCAATCGCGTTATCCGCCCGGAAGCGGCGGCGATAGTGGCTGCCCAGCCAGACGACATTCCCGATCAGCAGCAGCGCGGCACCGAAGAATGCGGACATTGCCGGAGCGGTCGGACGGAAGAACCACAGCTCGCCCGCCAGCCACACCATCACCAGCGTCATGGCGATAAACGTGCAGACCGGCAAACGCATCTCTTCCAGACGTGACCAAATCACCGCAATCAGCAGTGCGCCAATCACCAGCAGCACCAGCGGCAGCGGCCAGAAGAACGAGAGCGTCATCTGGCTGGCAAAGTAGATGGTATAGAGCAGATGCGACAGGAAGAACGCGCCCACGGCATAGAGCAGACGCTGGCGGGGGAGTAGAGTCAGCGCATCGCCTATCAGGGACGCACACAGCCCGGCGAGCACCAGATAGCTGACGGCGTTAAACATCGGCGCTTGCCAGGCCAGCAGCAGCAGGAGCAACAGCGTGACCGGTTTAAACAACCAGCGCTGCCAGGTGGGACCGCGGTACGACGCATCGACATAAAGCCATGCGGAAAAACAGACAGCGATAAATGACCAAAGCATATTAACTCCCTGTATCTGTTAAGTCTGAATAATCAGTTTCTGATCCAGTGTAGTGACGCGAGCGGGCGTTTGGCAATGCCGGTACAGGCAAGGTATCCTGAATTCCGCATAATCTGATGGGATTTTTCAATGAGCAAGATGCCGCTTTTTTTCATTATCGTGGTGGCGATTATCGTTATTGCCGCCTCGTTCCGTTTCGTGCAGCAGCGCCGCGAGAAGGCGGATAACGATGCCGCGCCGCTGATGCAAAAGCGCGTGGTGGTGACGAACAAGCGTGAGAAGCCGCTCAACGACCGCCGCTCGCGCCAGCAGCAGGTGACGCCTGCGGGAACCAGCATGCGCTATGAAGCGAGCTTTAAGCCGGAAACGGGCGGCCTGGAGATGACCTTCCGCCTGGAGGCGCAGCAGTATCATCAGCTGACGGTGGGGGAGAAAGGGACGTTGAGCTACAAAGGGTCGCGGTTTGAGGGGTTCAGGACGGAATAATGCACGAACAGTCCCCTCTCCCTGTGGGAGAGGGTTAGGGTGAGGGCATCAGGCCGCACCTTACTTCTTCACCTGCGCCTTAAACTTTTTCATCCACACCAGCAGCTCAAACACGCCGAAAATAAACACGCGCAGCTGCTGCCAGCCCGTCATCTGCGGGCCGTCTTTCGGCAGGCCGTTTTTCAGCATCACCATCTGCAGGGCGTGCATGAACGACGTGAAAATCAGCGCCACGTTAACGAAAATGTTCATCGGGCGCGGGAACGGGTGCACCAGATTCAGAATCAAGAACGCCCAGACGCCCAGCATCAGCAAACGTCCCAGGTTAATCAGTACCGGCATCGGATCCTCCTTGTGCCTGACGGTGATACAGACGATAAGCAACCTGACCCGCGACTTTTTCACGGTGCAGATCCCAGTGAGTGGGAACCGGCGGCAAACCGTTTTCCACTTCGCTTTCAACGTAAATTAGCGCGTCATCCGCCAGCCAGCCGTTTTGCTCCAGCAGGGATAACGTCTCCTCCAGCAGCCCCTTGCGGAACGGCGGGTCGACAAACACCACGTTATGCGGCGTGCCTTTCTGCGCTAGAAAACTCAGCGTGTTGGTGTTCACGACTTTGGCGTTGCCCGCCTTCAGCGTCGCCAGATTTTGCTGCAGCGTCTGCGCAACGCCGCGCTCCATCTCCAGCAGCGTGGCGCTGGCGGCATAGCGCGACAGCGCTTCCAGCCCGAGCGCACCGCTTCCGGCGAAGCAGTCCAGGCAGTGGGCGTCTACCATTGACGGGGCCAGCCAGTTAAACAGCGTCTCGCGCACGCGGTCGGTAGTAGGGCGTAAACCGGGGCTATCCGGCACCGGTAATTTCCGGCCTCGCCACTGACCGCCGATAATACGAATTTGACCGGCCGGGGCGCGGTTGGGTTTCTTCATCTCAGGAAAGCTCTGTTAACAATTGGCCTGCGATTGCGGGCGGTGATGTCAATTAAGTAAAGTGTTAGACTATTTCATCATTTTTTTAGCTTCCATGTATATAGCGCCGCGAGGAGTGTAGTCGCAGATGGCAAAACAAAAAAAACGTGGCTTCTTTTCCTGGCTGGGCTTCGGTGAAAAAGAGCAAGAAACAGAACAGAAAACCGAAGAGCAACAAGCCGTTGAAGAGCAGTCACAGCCTGAAACGCCTGTAGAAACCGCCGCGGTTGTCGAAGCGGAAGAAACGGCGCACAGCAAAGAAGAGATTGAATCCTTTGCTGAAGAGGTGGTTGAGGTCACTGAACAGGTTCAGGAGAGCGAGAAGCCAGAACCGGTTGTCGTTGAGGCCGTTGCCGAAGCGCCGCAGGCCGTAATCGAGCGCGAAGAGCTGCCGCTGCCGGAAGAGGTGAAAGCCGAAGAGGTGTCTGCCGAAGAGTGGCAGGCCGAAGCGGAAACCGTTGAAATCGTTGAGGCGGTTGAAGAAGAGGCGGCACTCGAGCCAGAACTGACCGACGAAGAGCTGGAAGCCCAGGCGCTGGCTGCGGAAGCGGCTGAAGAAGCGGTCATCGTCGTGCCGGTGGAAGAAGAACCGGAAGAAGAGATCGTTCAGGAGCAGGAAAAACCGACTAAAGAAGGTTTCTTCGCACGCCTGAAGCGCAGCCTGCTCAAAACCAAAGAAAACTTAGGTTCCGGATTTATCAGTCTGTTCCGCGGCAAGAAGATCGACGACGATCTCTTTGAAGAGCTGGAAGAACAGCTGCTGATTGCGGACGTTGGCGTGGAAACCACCCGTAAGATCATCGCCAACCTGACCGAAGGGGCGAGCCGCAAACAGCTGCGCGACGCCGAGGCGCTGTACGGTCTGCTGAAAGACGAGATGGGCGAAATTCTCGCAAAAGTTGACGAACCGCTTAATATTGAAGGCAAAACGCCATTTGTTATTCTGATGGTTGGCGTGAACGGCGTGGGTAAAACTACCACCATCGGCAAGCTGGCGCGTCAGTTCGAGCAGCAGGGCAAATCGGTGATGCTGGCGGCGGGCGATACCTTCCGTGCGGCAGCGGTTGAGCAGCTGCAGGTTTGGGGCCAGCGCAACAACATTCCGGTGATTGCCCAGCATACCGGCGCGGATTCCGCGTCCGTGATCTTCGACGCCATCCAGGCGGCGAAGGCGCGCAACGTGGACGTGCTGATTGCCGATACCGCAGGGCGTTTGCAGAACAAATCGCACCTGATGGAAGAGTTGAAGAAAATCGTTCGCGTCATGAAGAAGCTGGACGAAGACGCACCGCATGAAATTATGCTGACCATTGATGCCAGCACCGGACAGAACGCCATCAGTCAGGCGAAGCTGTTCAATGAAGCGGTAGGACTGACGGGGATCGCGCTGACCAAGCTGGACGGCACCGCGAAAGGCGGGGTGATCTTCTCCGTGGCCGATCAGTTCGGCATTCCTATCCGTTACATCGGTGTGGGCGAGCGTATTGAGGATTTGCGTCCGTTTAAAGCGGACGACTTTATTGAGGCATTATTTGCCCGAGAGGACTAACAATGATTCGCTTTGAACACGTCAGCAAGGCCTATCTCGGTGGGAGACAAGCGCTGCAGGGGGTGACATTCCACCTGCAGCCGGGCGAGATGGCATTCCTGACCGGCCATTCCGGCGCGGGGAAAAGTACCCTGCTCAAGCTTATCTGTGGGATCGAGCGGCCAAGCGCCGGGAAAATCTTTTTCGGCGGCCATGAGATCAGCCGCCTGAAAAACCGCGAAGTGCCGTTCCTGCGTCGTCAGATCGGCATGATTTTCCAGGATCACCACCTGCTGATGGATCGCACCGTTTTCGATAACGTGGCCATTCCGCTGATTATTGCCGGCGCCAGCTATGACGATATCCGCCGTCGCGTCTCTGCGGCGCTGGATAAGGTCGGGCTGCTGGACAAAGCGAAGAACTTCCCGATCCAGCTGTCCGGCGGTGAGCAGCAGCGCGTGGGCATCGCCCGCGCGGTGGTGAACAAGCCTGCGGTGCTGCTGGCGGATGAACCAACCGGTAACCTGGACGATGCCCTGTCCGAAGGGATTTTGCGTCTGTTTGAGGAATTTAACCGCGTAGGGGTCACCGTATTGATGGCGACGCACGACATTGGGCTCATTTCCCGTCGTTCGTACCGCATGCTGACCCTGAGCGACGGGCATTTGCACGGAGGCCACGGTGAACAAGCGTGATGCAATGAACCAGATTCGGCAGTTCGGGAACCGGTTTGACCGTTTCCGTAAGCCGCAGGGCGGTGGTGACGGCAATCGTAATGCGCCGAAGCGCCAGAAGGCCGCGCCAAAACCGGCCTCCCGTAAAACCAACGTGTTTAACGAGCAGGTGCGCTACGCCTTCCACGGCGCGCTGCAGGACCTGAAAAGCAAACCGCTGGCGACGTTTCTGACGGTGATGGTAATTGCCATCTCCCTGACGCTGCCAAGCGTCTGCTATATGGTCTATAAAAACGTCAACCAGGCGGCTTCACAGTATTATCCGTCCCCGCAGATCACGGTCTATATGGATAAAGCGCTCGACGATAACGCCGCGGCGCAGGTGGTTGGGCAAATCCAGGCCGAGCAGGGCGTGGAGAAGGTCAACTATCTCTCACGTGAAGACGCGCTGGGCGAGTTCCGTAACTGGTCTGGCTTTGGCGGCGCGCTGGATATGCTCGAAGAGAACCCGCTGCCCGCCGTGGCGGTGGTGATCCCGAAGCTGGATTTCCAGGGGACCGATTCGCTTAACACCCTGCGCGATCGCATCACGCGCATTAAGGGCATTGATGAAGTGCGCATGGACGACAGCTGGTTTGCGCGCCTTGCTGCCCTGACCGGACTGGTAGGACGCGTCGCGGCGATGATTGGCGTGCTGATGGTGGCGGCGGTCTTCCTCGTCATTGGTAACAGCGTACGCCTGAGCATCTTTGCCCGTCGCGATACCATCAACGTGCAGAAACTGATTGGTGCGACGGATGGCTTCATCCTCCGACCGTTCCTTTACGGCGGTGCATTACTCGGTTTTTCCGGCGCATTTCTTTCACTGATATTGTCAGAAATTTTGGTGATGCGGCTTTCGTCTGCCGTGACTGAAGTGGCGCAGGTTTTCGGAACGAAGTTTGATATCAGTGGCTTAGGGTTCGATGAGTGCCTGTTACTGCTGCTGGTTTGCTCAATGATTGGGTGGGTGGCAGCCTGGCTGGCAACCGTTCAACATTTACGTCACTTTACTCCCGACTAATAAAAGCGTGATATAATCTTTCCCTGCACCGAGATGTTCGCTCTGCAGGGAAAGCGTCCCTGTCGTCGCTCCCCCTGTTATCATTTCCATGTCACATTTTGTGCGTAATTTATTCACCGTTGCACCTGGAACTTGTGGATAAAATCACTGTCTGATAAAAGAGTGAATGCTAATCTCGTTGCTCAAACGCTTTGGCATGGTTGTTGCCTGACGGGGACGACCTGGACCAGAAGAAACATTGAGAGGAATGAATGACCAAAGAAATGCAAACTTTAGCTTTAGCCCCTGTTGGTAACCTGGAATCTTACATCCGGGCTGCGAACACCTGGCCGATGTTAACGGCCGAGGAAGAAAAGGAGCTTGCTGAAAAGCTGCATTACCAGGGCGATCTGGAAGCAGCTAAGACGCTGATCCTGTCTCACCTGCGCTTTGTTGTTCACGTTGCTCGTAATTATGCGGGCTACGGCCTGCCGCAGGCGGACTTGATTCAGGAAGGTAACATCGGTCTCATGAAGGCTGTACGTCGCTTCAACCCGGAAGTGGGTGTGCGACTGGTCTCCTTCGCCGTGCACTGGATCAAAGCAGAAATTCACGAATACGTGCTGCGCAACTGGCGTATCGTGAAAGTCGCCACGACAAAAGCGCAGCGCAAACTGTTCTTCAACCTGCGTAAAACCAAGCAGCGTCTGGGCTGGTTCAACCAGGATGAAGTGGAAATGGTGGCGCGCGAGCTGGGCGTAACCAGCAAAGACGTGCGTGAGATGGAATCCCGTATGGCCGCGCAGGACATGACCTTTGATATGTCCTCCGACGACGACGCATCTGACAGCCAGCCGATGGCGCCGGTTCTGTATCTGCAGGATAAAACCTCTAACTTTGCCGATGGCATCGAAGAGGATAACTGGGAAGATCAGGCCGCGAACAAGCTGACCCATGCGATGGAAGGCCTCGACGAACGTAGCCAGGATATTATCCGCGCCCGCTGGCTGGACGAAGACAACAAGTCCACGCTGCAGGAGCTGGCCGACCGCTACGGCGTTTCTGCGGAACGTGTCCGCCAGCTTGAAAAGAACGCCATGAAAAAACTTCGCGCCGCTATCGAAGCGTAATTTCCGCGAAGTACACCGAGAACCCTCGAATGCAAATTCGGGGGTTTTGTTTTTTTAGCGCCCGCTCTGGCGAATTCCCTCCCCCTGGCAAACACTTACTGATGCGCTAAGCAGGCGACTTTCTCAGGGGGACAGGGTGAAAAATAACGAACTGAACGACCGGCGTTTACAGGCGACGCCGCGCGGTATCGGCGTGATGTGTAACTTCTATGCCGATAAAGCTGAAAACGCCACGGTGTGGGACGTGGAAGGCAACGAGTACATCGACTTCGCCGCCGGGATCGCGGTGCTGAATACCGGGCATCGCCATCCAAAAGTCATTTCCGCCATTGAAAAACAACTCCACGCGTTTACCCATACGGCGTACCAGATTGTGCCGTATGAGGGCTATGTCGCCCTTGCCGAGCGCATCAACCAGCGCGTGCCCGTTGACGGTC
Organism: Enterobacter cloacae complex sp. CARB60; assembly: GCF_036487345.1. NCBI lineage: Bacteria > Pseudomonadati > Pseudomonadota > Gammaproteobacteria > Enterobacterales > Enterobacteriaceae > Enterobacter > Enterobacter cloacae complex sp. CARB60. The sequence continues at coordinate 4,390,102 of NZ_JAZKLC010000002.1, read as the reverse complement.
CGGCTAAAACGGCGTTTTTCTCCACGGGAGCTGAGGCGGTCGAAAACGCGGTCAAAATTGCCCGGGCGTACACCAAACGTCCTGGCCTTATCACCTTCGGCGGCGCGTTCCACGGCCGCACCTTTATGACCATGGCGCTGACCGGCAAAGTTGCGCCGTACAAGCTCGGCTTTGGCCCGTTCCCCGGGTCGGTCTATCACGCGCAGTATCCGAATGACCTGCACGGCGTCAGCACGGCGGAAGCGTTGAAAAGCCTGGAACGCATCTTTAAGGCGGACATCGCCCCCGACCAGGTCGCGGCCATTATTCTCGAACCGGTTCAGGGCGAGGGCGGTTTCAACATTGCGCCAGCTGATTTTATGCAGGCGCTGCGCGCCCTGTGCGACACCCACGGTATTTTGCTGATTGCCGACGAGGTGCAAAGCGGCTTTGCCCGTACCGGCAAGCTGTTCTCGATGGAACACCACTGCGTGAAGCCCGATCTGATCACCATGGCGAAAAGCCTGGCGGGCGGAATGCCGCTCTCAGCGGTGTCGGGCCGTGCTGAGGTGATGGACGCACCCGCGCCGGGCGGGCTGGGCGGTACCTACGCCGGAAACCCGCTGGCGATTGCGGCGGCGCATGCCGTACTCGATGTGATTGATGAAGAGGATCTCTGCACGCGCTCGGCGCATCTTGGCCATCATCTGGTGGAAGTGCTGAACAAGGCGAAGGAACACTGCCCGTATATCGCTGACATTCGCGCGCAGGGCTCGATGGTGGCGGTGGAGTTTAACGACCCGCAAACGGGTCAGCCTTCGCCGGAATTTACCCGCCAGGTGCAGGAGCGCGCGTTGCAGGAAGGGCTGCTTCTTCTGAGCTGCGGCGTCTACGGCAACGTCATTCGCTTCCTCTATCCGCTGACTATCCCTGAAGCGCAGTTCCGTAAAGCGCTGGACATTATCTCCGCGTCGCTGACACGTTAAAGCCACATGCCCGGCGAAAATCCCTGCCGGGCCTGGCATATATTCATTTCAAATTAGCTATTCCAAAATCATAAAAATCGGGTATGTTTTAGCAGAGTATGCTGAAAAAGCGCGGACAGCACACCTATAACTGACATAAAGCGCTGCACAACAACATCACAACAATCGTAATAACCATAATAATGGGGAATCTCAGGATGAACATGAAGGGTAAAGCGTTACTGGCAGGATGTATCGCGTTGGCATTCAGCACCATGGCACAGGCAGACATCAAGGTGGCCGTGGTTGGCGCAATGTCCGGTCCGGTAGCACAGTACGGCGACCAGGAATTTACCGGCGCTGAGCAGGCGGTTGCAGACATTAATGCTAAGGGTGGTATCAAAGGCGAAAAACTGCAAATCGTAAAATATGATGATGCCTGTGACCCGAAACAAGCGGTCGCGGTTGCGAACAAAGTGGTGAACGACGGGATTAAATACGTTATCGGTCACCTGTGCTCTTCCTCTACTCAGCCAGCGTCTGATATCTACGAAGACGAAGGTATTCTGATGATCACCCCGGCGGCGACCGCACCAGAGCTGACCGCGCGTGGCTACAAGCTGACCCTGCGCACCACCGGTCTGGACTCTGACCAGGGCCCAACCGCGGCGAAATACATCGTTGAAAAAGTGAAGCCGAAGCGCATTGCCATCGTTCATGACAAGCAGCAGTACGGTGAAGGTCTGGCGCGTTCCGTGCAGGACAACCTCAAGAAAGCCAATGCTGACGTGGTGTTCTTCGATGGGATCACTGCCGGTGAGAAAGACTTCTCCACCCTGGTGGCGCGTCTGAAGAAAGAGAATATTGATTTCGTTTACTACGGTGGCTACCACCCGGAAATGGGCCAGATCCTGCGCCAGGCGCGCGCTGCGGGCCTGAAAACCCAGTTTATGGGCCCGGAAGGCGTGGCGAACGTGTCCCTGTCTAACATTGCGGGTGAATCAGCCGAAGGCCTGCTGGTGACCAAACCGAAGAACTACGACCAGGTCCCTGCGAACAAACCTATCGTGGATGCCATCAAGGCGAAGAAACAGGATCCAAGCGGCGCGTTCGTCTGGACCACCTACGCGGCGCTGCAGTCTCTGCAGGCGGGCCTGAACCAGTCAGCCGACCCGGCTGAGATTGCCACCTGGCTGAAAGCGAACACGGTCCAGACCGTCATGGGGCCACTCTCCTGGGACGCGAAGGGCGACCTGAAGGGCTTCGAGTTCGGCGTGTTTGACTGGCATGCGAACGGGACGGCGACAGACGCAAAATAAAACTGGTGCGGGTTGATGCCCTCACCCTAACCCTCTCCCACAGGGAGAGGGGACCGCTCGGTGTTCTCCCTCTCCCCGTGGGAGAGGGCCGGGGTGAGGGCATCAGGCCGCATAAATCAACTCTGGCGCTTCTCCCACCCGCTCTCCTGCGCCGTAAACCCTAACGCCTGCATAAACGCCGCCATCACGCCGCGGTCTTCCACGCCTACGTCAGCCATCCACCATGAGGTCACGCTGGGGTTTTCACGGATCACTTCTTCAATTAAATACTGTCCCACACCGCGACGACGGGTGACGTCACGTACGCGCAGCGAGTCCAGCGCCCCTTCTGTACCGCTCAGGGTGACGCGAACCGCAGCCAGCAGGCGCTCGTTAAAACGCGCGGCATAAATACGGTGGGTCTCATCAACGCGCAGCGACGAAGGGGAATATTCCGGCCAGATTTTGCCCAGGTCGATATGATCCTGGTCGCTAAAGGTCACCAGACGCACGATAGTCAGTTTCATTAGCTACTTGTCCAAATCAGATTGAGTAGGGGCAGTGTACTCAATTTATTCACTCAGCGGCTTCCTCTTTTTATTCTCATTAACCAGGTGATTAGTTTTTTGGCAACGCGATGGGCAGCTTGAAAACACATGGATCGAAAAATAAGCAGAATTTTAACCTGAAGGGTAGTGATTTATTCGGCGCTTTGTACCGTTATTTTATGCTGCAAACTGCACTTTTATTTGTTTATCTCTGCCTTATTTCAGAATATTATCTTTGCTTAATCGCCTGAAAAATAGAGATTTTAGTCTGGTTTTTGACAAAAACCTGCGCTAAACCATTAAAGGCACTGGTAAAAATAGCGTTGTTCATTAAAAGTACAGAATGCTTTTAACCATAATAAAACAAAATATAAACACGACATCACGAATGGGGATTCACAGATGAAAAGGAACGCGAAGACGTTAATCGCGGGGATGGTCGCACTGTCGATCTCGCATGCCGCTATGGCCGACGACATTAAAGTTGCGGTAGTGGGTGCGATGTCCGGCCCTGTTGCCCAGTGGGGTGACATGGAGTTCAACGGCGCGCGCCAGGCCATTAAAGACATCAACGCCAAGGGCGGCATCAAGGGCGACAAGCTGGTGGGCGTGGAATATGACGACGCCTGCGATCCGAAACAGGCCGTCGCGGTCGCCAACAAAATCGTCAACGACGGTATTCAGTATGTGATCGGCCACCTGTGTTCATCCTCCACCCAGCCTGCGTCTGATATCTACGAAGACGAAGGCATCCTGATGATCACCCCAGGCGCAACGAACCCTGAGCTGACCCAGCGCGGCTATCAGCACATCATGCGTACCGCCGGTCTGGACTCCTCGCAGGGTCCCACCGCCGCCAAGTACATCCTCGAGACCGTTAAGCCACAGCGCATTGCCATTATTCATGACAAACAGCAGTACGGCGAAGGCCTGGCGCGATCCGTGCAGGACGGCCTGAAAAAAGGCGGCGCGAACATCGTCTTCTTCGACGGTATTACCGCCGGTGAGAAAGACTTCTCCGCGCTGATCGCCCGTCTGCAAAAAGAGAACATCGACTTCGTTTACTACGGCGGCTACTACCCGGAAATGGGCCAGATGCTGCGTCAGGCGCGCGCCACCGGCCTGAAAACCCAGTTTATGGGGCCAGAGGGCGTGGGTAATGCCTCTCTGTCTAACATCGCGGGGGGTTCTGCTGAAGGCATGCTGGTGACGATGCCAAAACGCTATGACCAGGATCCGGCCAACAAGGCTATCGTGGATTCGCTCAAGGCGCAGAAGAAAGATCCGAGTGGTCCGTACGTCTGGATCACCTATGCGGCCGTACAGTCTCTGGCCACCGCGCTGGAGCGTACCGGCAGCAAAGAGCAGCTGGATCTGGTGAAAGATTTAAAAGCACACGGGGCGAACACCGTGATTGGGCCGCTGAACTGGGATGAGAAAGGCGATCTGAAGGGATTTGAGTTTGGTGTCTTTAAGTGGCACGCCGACGGTTCGTCCTCGGCCGCCAAATAATTATCCCACCGCCCGGCATGACGGGCGGGTATAAAAAGGTTTGCATATGTCCGAGCAGTTTCTCTATTTCCTGCAGCAGATGTTTAACGGCGTTACGCTGGGAAGCACCTACGCGCTGATCGCCATCGGCTACACGATGGTTTACGGCATTATCGGCATGATCAACTTCGCCCACGGCGAGGTGTACATGATCGGTAGTTACGTCTCCTTTATGATCATTGCCGCCCTGATGATGATGGGCATCGACAGCAGCTGGCTGCTGGTCGCCGCCGGGTTTGTCGGCGCGATTGTGATAGCCAGCGCCTACGGCTGGAGCATCGAGCGCGTGGCCTACCGGCCGGTGCGCAGCTCCAAGCGTCTGATTGCGCTGATTTCCGCCATCGGGATGTCGATCTTCCTGCAAAACTACGTCAGCCTGACCGAAGGCTCGCGCGACGTGGCGCTGCCAAGCCTGTTTAACGGCCAGTGGATTGTGGGGGCCAGCGAAAACTTCTCCGCCTCTATCACCACCATGCAGCTGGTTATCTGGGTCGTGACCTTTATTGCGATGCTTGCCCTGACGCTGTTCATCCGCTACTCGCGTATGGGACGCGCCTGCCGCGCGTGCGCAGAAGACCTGAAGATGGCGAGTCTCCTCGGCATCAACACCGACCGCGTGATTGCCCTAACCTTCGTGATTGGCGCAGCGATGGCGGCCGTCGCAGGCGTCCTGCTCGGCCAGTTCTACGGCGTAATTAACCCGTACATCGGCTTTATGGCCGGGATGAAAGCCTTCACCGCGGCGGTTCTGGGCGGTATCGGCAGTATTCCGGGCGCGATGATCGGTGGCCTGATCCTGGGCGTGGCGGAAGCGCTCTCCTCGGCGTACCTGAGCACGGAATATAAAGACGTGGTGTCGTTTGCCCTGCTGATTCTGGTTCTGCTGGTGATGCCTACCGGTATTCTGGGCCGTCCGGAGGTAGAGAAAGTATGAAACCGATGCATTTTGCAATGGCGCTGCTCTCTGCCGCCATGTTCTTCGTGCTGGCGGGCGTCTTTATGGGCGTCCAGTTAGGTCTGGACGGCACGAAGCTGGTGGTGGATACCGCCCCCGACATCCGCTGGCAGTGGGTGTTTATCGGCACTGCCGTGGTGTTCCTGTTCCAGCTGCTGCGTCCGCTGTTCCAGAAGACGCTGAAAAACGTCTCCGGGCCGAAATTCGTCCTGCCGGCAATCGACGGCTCTACCGTTAAGCAGAAGCTGTTCCTCGTGGCGCTGCTGGTGGCCGCCGTGGCGTGGCCGTTTGTGGTGTCTCGCGGCACCGTGGATATCGCCACTCTGACCATGATCTACGTGATTCTCGGTCTCGGTCTGAACGTGGTTGTAGGGCTGTCTGGCCTGCTGGTGCTGGGCTACGGCGGCTTCTACGCCATCGGCGCCTACACCTTTGCGTTGCTGAACCACTATTACGGTCTCGGCTTCTGGACCTGCCTGCCGCTGGCGGGGCTGGTCTCTGCCGCTGCCGGCTTCCTGCTCGGCTTCCCGGTGCTGCGCCTGCGCGGTGACTACCTGGCGATTGTGACCTTAGGCTTCGGCGAAATCGTCCGTATCCTGCTGCTCAACAACACCGAAGTGACCGGCGGCCCGAACGGCATCAGCCAGATCCCGAAACCGACCTTCTTCGGCCTGGAGTTCAGCCGTACCGCCCGCGAAGGCGGCTGGGATACCTTCAGCAACTTCTTTGGCATCAAGTACGACCCGTCCGACCGCGTGATCTGGCTCTATCTGGTGGCGCTGCTGCTGGTGGTGATTACCCTGTTCGTGATCAACCGTCTGCTGCGCATGCCGCTGGGCCGCGCGTGGGAAGCGCTGCGTGAAGATGAGATCGCCTGCCGCTCTCTTGGCCTGAACCCGACCCGCATCAAGCTGACCGCGTTCACCATCAGCGCCGCGTTTGCCGGTTTCGCCGGAACGCTGTTTGCCGCGCGTCAGGGCTTCGTTAGCCCGGAATCATTCACCTTTGCCGAATCCGCCTTCGTGCTGGCGATTGTGGTGCTCGGCGGGATGGGCTCACAGTTTGCCGTTATCCTCGCGGCCATCCTGCTGGTGGTCTCGCGCGAGCTGATGCGCGACTTTAACGAGTACAGCATGCTGATGCTGGGTGGTTTGATGGTGCTGATGATGATCTGGCGTCCGCAGGGTCTGCTGCCGATGACCCGTCCACAGCTGAAGCTGAAGAACGGGCAAGCGAAAGGAGAGCAGGCATGAGTCAGCCATTATTATCCGTTAACGGTCTGATGATGCGTTTTGGCGGCCTGCTGGCGGTCAACAACGTGAATCTGGATCTGCACAAGAAAGAGATTGTCTCCCTGATTGGCCCGAACGGCGCGGGAAAGACCACGGTCTTTAACTGTCTGACCGGCTTCTACAAGCCGACGGGTGGCACCATCATGCTGCGCGACCAGCACCTGGAAGGGCTGCCGGGCCAGCAGATCGCCCGCATGGGCGTGGTGCGTACCTTCCAGCACGTGCGTCTGTTCCGCGAGATGACGGTGATTGAGAACCTGCTGGTGGCACAACATCAGCAGCTGAAATCCGGGCTGTTCTCCGGCCTGCTGAAAACCCCGGCCTTCCGCCGCGCGCAGGATGAAGCGCTTGACCGCGCCGCCACCTGGCTCGACCGAATTGGCCTGCTGCAGCATGCCAACCGTCAGGCGAGCAACCTGGCCTACGGCGACCAGCGTCGCCTGGAGATTGTGCGCTGCATGGTGACGCAGCCGGAAATCCTGATGCTCGACGAACCGGCGGCAGGGCTCAACCCGAAAGAGACCAAAGAGCTGGACGAGCTGATTGCCGAGCTGCGCGATAGTCACGACACCACCATTCTGCTAATTGAGCACGACATGAAGCTGGTGATGGGCATTTCGGACCGTATCTACGTGGTAAACCAGGGCACGCCGCTGGCAAACGGCACGCCGGAAGAGATCCGCAACAACCCGGACGTGATCCGCGCATACCTTGGTGAGGCATAAGATGGAAAAAGCGATGTTAACGTTCGACAAGGTCAATGCGCACTACGGCAAGATCCAGGCGCTGCACGACGTCAGCCTGCATATCAATCAGGGTGAAATCGTCACCCTGATTGGCGCCAACGGCGCGGGCAAAACCACGCTGCTCGGTACCCTGTGCGGCGACCCGCGCGCTACCAGCGGGCGGATTGTGTTCGATGGCAAAGACATTACCGACTGGCAGACCGCCAGAATCATGCGCGAGGCGGTGGCGATTGTTCCGGAAGGGCGCCGCGTCTTCTCCCGAATGACGGTGGAAGAGAACCTGGCGATGGGCGGGTTCTTCGCTCACCGCGATGAATACCAGACCCGCATCAAGTGGGTATATGAACTCTTCCCGCGCCTGTGGGAGCGCCGCATCCAGCGTGCGGGCACCATGTCCGGCGGCGAGCAGCAGATGCTGGCGATTGGCCGCGCGCTGATGAGCCAGCCGCGCCTGCTGCTGCTGGACGAACCGTCGCTCGGTCTGGCGCCGATCATCATTCAGCAGATCTTCGACACCATTGAGCAGCTGCGTAAAGAGGGGATGACCATCTTCCTCGTCGAGCAGAACGCCAACCAGGCGCTGAAGCTCGCTGACCGCGGCTACGTGCTGGAGAACGGCCGCGTGGTGCTGGAGGATACCGGCGACGCGCTGCTGGCGAACGAAGCGGTGCGGAGCGCGTATTTGGGCGGCTGAGCCGTCTGTATCGCCCGGTGGCGCTACTGTATGACCGGATACATAGGTGACAGATCAGACCGGGAACATAGGTAACACTTTTTAGTCTATCCGGAGCACACTCTGGGTTTTTCGGTCATAGTACGCAAGCGTTATTCCGTTAAAGATGATGGCCTCAAGGCCATCATCTTGTTCTTCCAGCATGATGTACTCATCAGTCAGCGCTTCACTCAGGAACACCGTCCCCTTTTTCCCCATATAGAGTGTCCCCCTCGATTTCACCCTGTAGACCGTCCCTCCTTCCGGATAAACATATTCAGGAACCCTGCCATCCCAGTGACGGCCTGAGGGTTTCCATACCGTTCCAGGCGTTGCACCCGCCAGGGCTTCATGCGGCCTTTCGTGGTTAAACTCTTCCCGGTAGTCACTGAACCACCGCTGTTGTTCTTCCATCGTCATGAAGGTGTTGCCCTGTTTCACTGCACTTTTCAGCGAGCGGTGCATTCGCTCATGACGGCCGTTTTCTTCCGGATGCCCCTTTCTGATACGTTCCGGTCTGATGCCCAGCTTTATCAGCCAGACGGCAAGGCGACTTAACCCGGCGATACCTGTTCCCGCGAACGGCTGACCGTTATCCGTTCTCAGGACTTCCGGCAGACCGTACTCCAGGAATGCATCCGTCAGGCACTGCCTGACGAAGGGCTCGCTCTCCCGGTCCGTTCCCCGGCAGCTCAGAAGATACCGGCTGTGATTGTCGGTCAGGGTGAAGGGATGGCAGTACTCTCTGCTCAGCAGCCTGAACTTGCCTTTAAAATCAGCGCTCCAGACCTGATTGTTCTCACTGATGGTGGTCAGGGGCTGGCGATTACCCGGGGTTCTGCGTTTTCGCTTTTTATCCGGAACCAGGCCTTCACGCTTGAGGATATCGCCGATAGTGCTGGCAGCAGGGACGGTAAAATCGACGTGATGATTGAGCAGCCACATCCGCAGTTTTTTGGGGCCCCAGTCAGGGTGTTTTTGACGCAGGGCAGTCAGGTGTCCGGCGATATCATCAGTAACCGTCCGGGAGTGGGAGTGTGGCGCGCGCGACCGGTCAGAGAGAGATGACAGGTCAGAGGGGTCAAAACGCTGAAGCCATTTATAGCCGGTTTTACGGCTGATACCAAAAAGACGGCAAAGAGCGGAGAAGGAGTCCGTACCTGCATGGCAGGCACGGATAAAATCAAGGCGTTGCATAGGTCGGGTCTCAGTCCAGGGCATAGCGAGTCTCCTCTTCTATGCCAGTTATAACTGTTACCCATGTATCCGGTCTAAAGTGTTACCCATGTTTCCGGTTCATACCCTACGCTTACCGGGCCTACGGGATCGAGTAGGCCGGGTAAGGCGTAGCCGCCACCCGGCTTTTTTAACCACTACGCCCTTTCACACAACCATCATCCCCCTGACGCCTGGCTGTCACTTATCTGTAAACAAACAGTTATTTTTCTGTAATTCGAGCATGTCATGTTACCTCGCGAGCATAAAACGCGTGATATCGCGCATCCGGCACAATAAGAGAGATGACAATGACATCGTTACGACACACAGCTTTGGGTCTGGCACTGGGTCTGGCTTTTGCGACGAACGCAATGGCTGTCACCACCATTCCGTTCTGGCATTCAATGGAAGGGGAGTTGGGTAAAGAAGTTGACTCCCTGGCGCAGCGTTTCAACGACACCCACCCGGATTACAAAATTGTGCCGGTGTACAAAGGCAACTACGAGCAGAGCCTGAGCGCGGGTATCGCCGCCTTCCGTACCGGCAACGCGCCAGCCTTGTTACAGGTTTATGAAGTGGGCACCGCCACCATGATGGCCTCCAAAGCCATCAAGCCGGTGTATGAAGTGTTCAAAGAGGCGGGCATCAACTTCGACGAATCGCAGTTCGTACCGACCGTCGCGGGTTACTACACGGATTCCAAAACCGGCCATCTGCTGTCCCAGCCGTTTAACAGCTCTACGCCGGTGCTGTACTACAACAAAGACGCCTTCAAGAAAGCCGGTTTAGACCCGGAGCAGCCGCCAAAAACCTGGCAGGACCTGGCCGAGTACACCGCGAAGCTGAAGGCGGCGGGGATGAAGTGCGGCTACGCCAGCGGCTGGCAGGGCTGGATCCAGATTGAAAACTTCAGCGCCTGGCACGGCCTGCCGGTGGCGACCAAAAACAACGGCTTCGACGGCACCGATGCGGTACTGGAGTTCAACAAGCCGGAGCAGGTGAAGCACATCGCGCTGCTTGCCGATCTGAACAAGAAGGGCGACTTCAGCTACTTCGGGCGTAAAGACGAATCCACCGAGAAGTTCTACAACGGCGACTGCGCCATTACCACCGCCTCGTCCGGCTCGCTGGCGGATATCCGTCACTACGCCAAATTCAACTACGGCGTGGGCATGATGCCGTACGACGCTGACGTGAAGGGCGCGCCGCAGAACGCCATTATCGGCGGGGCGAGCCTGTGGGTCATGCAGGGAAAAGACAAGGGCACCTACAAAGGCGTAGCCGAGTTCCTCGACTTCCTGGCCAAGCCTGAAAACGCCGCCGAGTGGCACCAGAAGACCGGCTACCTGCCGATCACCAAAGCCGCGTACGACCTGACCCGCGAGCAGGGCTTCTACAGCAAGAACCCAGGCGCGGACATTGCGACGCGCCAGATGCTGAACAAGCCGCCGTTGCCGTTCACCAAGGGCCTGCGTCTGGGCAATATGCCGCAGATCCGCACCATCGTGGATGAAGAGCTGGAAAGCGTGTGGACCGGGAAGAAAACGCCACAGCAGGCGCTGGACTCTGCGGTAGAGCGCGGGAATCAGCTGCTGCGCCGCTTTGAGCAGTCGACCAAATCGTAAAAAAATGCCCGGTGACGCGTAGCGATCCGGGCCTACGACGTGCCCCATGTAGGCCGGGTAAGGCGTAGCCGCCACCCGGCATTGTTCAGGAACCAAATCTCAATGTCATCATCCCGTCCGGTGTTCCGTTCCCGCTGGCTGCCGTATCTGCTGGTCGCGCCGCAGCTGGTCATCACCGTTATTTTCTTTATCTGGCCTGCGGGCGAAGCGCTATGGTACTCGGTACAAAGCGTCGATCCCTTTGGGCTCTCCAGCCAGTTTGTTGGCCTGGACAACTTCACCGCGCTGTTCCATGACAGCTACTACCTGGACTCTTTCTGGACGACGATGAAGTTCAGCGCGCTGGTGACCGTCAGCGGTCTGGTTGCCTCGCTGTTTTTCGCCGCGCTGGTGGACTACGTGGTGCGCGGCAGCCGTATTTATCAGACCCTGATGCTGCTGCCTTACGCCGTGGCTCCCGCCGTCGCCGCCGTGCTGTGGATCTTCCTGTTTAACCCGGGGCGCGGGTTGATTACCCATTTCCTGGCCGAGCTGGGCTACGACTGGAACCATGCCCAGAACAGCGGCCAGGCGATGTTCCTGGTGGTGTTCGCCTCGGTGTGGAAGCAGATCAGCTACAACTTCCTGTTCTTCTTTGCCGCGCTGCAGTCCATTCCGCGCTCGCTGGTGGAAGCCGCGGCAATTGACGGCGCAGGGCCCATTCGTCGCTTCTTCAGGCTGTCGCTGCCGCTGATCGCCCCGGTGAGTTTCTTCCTGCTGGTGGTTAACCTCGTGTACGCCTTCTTCGACACCTTCCCGGTGATCGACGCGGCGACCGCAGGCGGCCCGGTGCAGGCGACAACGACGCTTATTTATAAGATCTACCGCGAAGGCTTCGCCGGTCTGGATCTCTCTGCCTCTGCCGCGCAGTCCGTCGTGCTGATGTTCCTCGTCATCATCCTCACGGTGGTGCAGTTCCGCTATGTCGAAAGTAAGGTGCGCTACCAATGATTGAGAACCGTCGCGGGCTGACGATTTTCAGCCATACCATGCTGATTTTAGGGATCATCGTCATCCTCTTCCCGCTGTACGTGGCGTTTGTCGCCGCCACGCTGGACACCAAAGCGGTGTTCGACACGCCGATGACGCTGATCCCCGGCGGGCATCTTTTCGAGAACATGAAGACCATCTGGACCCAGGGCGTGGGCGCTAACAGCGCGCCGTTCTGGCTGATGATGCTCAACAGCTTCATCATGGCGTTTGGCATTACGGTCGGCAAAATTACGGTGTCGATGCTTTCGGCCTTCGCCATCGTCTGGTTCCGCTTTCCGCTGCGTAACCTCTTCTTCTGGATGATCTTCATTACCCTGATGCTGCCGGTGGAAGTGCGTATCTTCCCGACGGTGGAGGTGATCGCCAACCTCAAGATGCTCGACAGCTATGCGGGCTTAACCCTGCCGCTGATGGCCTCGGCGACCGCCACCTTCCTGTTCCGCCAGTTCTTTATGACCCTGCCGGACGAGCTGATTGAAGCCGCGCGCATCGACGGCGCGTCGCCGATGCGCTTCTTCCGCGACATCGTGCTGCCGCTGTCGAAAACCAACCTTGCGGCGCTGTTTGTGATCACCTTTATCTACGGCTGGAACCAGTACCTGTGGCCGCTGCTGATTATTCAGGACGTCAACCTCGGCACCGCCGTGGCGGGCATCAAAGGCATGATCGCCACCGGCGAAGGCACCACCCTCTGGAACCAGGTGATGGCGGCAATGCTGCTCACCCTTATCCCACCCGTAGTCATTGTTTTAGCCATGCAGCGTGCGTTTGTCCGTGGCCTGGTCGATAGCGAGAAATAAGATGGCAGGTTTAAAACTTCAGGCAGTAACCAAAAGCTGGGACGGTAAAACCCAGGTTATTCAGCCGCTGACGCTTGACGTGGCGGACGGGGAATTCATCGTGATGGTTGGCCCGTCCGGCTGTGGCAAATCCACGCTGCTGCGCATGGTGGCGGGGCTGGAGCGCGTGACGTCCGGGGATATCTGGATTGACCGCCAGCGCGTCACCGAGATGGAGCCGAAAGACAGAGGCATCGCGATGGTGTTCCAGAACTACGCCCTCTATCCGCACATGAGCGTGGAGGAGAACATGGCCTGGGGGCTGAAAATCCGCGGCATGGGCAAAGGCCACATCGACGAGCGGGTGAAAGAGGCGGCGCGCATTCTCGAGCTGGACGGCCTGCTGAAGCGCCGCCCGCGCGAGCTCTCCGGCGGCCAGCGCCAGCGCGTGGCGATGGGGCGCGCCATCGTGCGCGACCCGGCGGTATTTCTGTTCGACGAGCCGCTCTCTAACCTCGACGCCAAGCTGCGCGTGCAGATGCGTCTTGAGCTGCAGCAGCTGCACCGTCGTCTGAAAACCACCTCCCTGTACGTGACCCACGATCAGGTCGAAGCCATGACCCTCGCCCAGCGCGTGATGGTGATGAACAAAGGCATCGCCGAGCAGATCGGCACTCCGGTGGAAGTGTACGAAAAACCGGCCACCCGCTTTGTGGCGAGTTTTATCGGCAGTCCGGCAATGAACCTGCTGGAAGGGCGTATCAGCAGCGCGGGCACGCATTTTGAACTGGAAAGCGGGATGGCATTGCCGATCAACTGGTACTATCGTGGCTACGCCGGGCGTAAGATGACGCTCGGTATCCGCCCGGAGCATATCGGTTTAACCTCTCAGGCGGACGGCGGCGTGCCGCTGGTGATGGACACGCTGGAGATGTTGGGTGCAGATAACCTGGCGCACGGGCGCTGGGGCGAGCAAAAAATGGTGGTGCGCCTGCCGCATCAGGAGCGCCCGAAAGCCGGCAGCACGCTGTGGCTGCACCTGCCGGAAAATCACCTGCACTTATTTGACGGTGAAACAGGACAACGAGTATGAGCAACTGGCCTTATCCCCACGTCGTCGCCCACCGGGGCGGCGGTAAGCTGGCGCCGGAGAACACCCTGGCGGCCATCGACATGGGCGCGCGCTACGGTCACGCGATGATCGAGTTCGACGCCAAGCTGTCGAAAGACGGCGAAATTTTCCTGCTGCATGACGATAACCTCGAACGCACCAGCAACGGCTGGGGCGTGGCGGGGGAGCTGCCGTGGCACGATCTGCTGAAGGTGGACGCCGGAAGCTGGTACAGCGGCGATTTCAAAGGCGAACCGCTGCCGCTGCTGGCGGACGTGGCGGATCGCTGTCGCCTGCACGGCATGATGGCCAATATCGAAATCAAACCGACCACCGGCACCGGGCCGCTGACGGGCAAGGTGATTGCTCTGGCCGCGCGCGAGCTGTGGGAAGGCATGACGCCGCCGCTGCTCTCCTCGTTTGAAATTGACGCACTGGAAGCGGCACAGGCGGCCGTGCCGGCGCTGCCGCGCGGGCTGCTGCTTGACGAGTGGCGCGAGGACTGGCGCGAGCTGACGACGCGCTTAGCGTGCGTCTCTATCCATCTCAATCACAGGCTGCTGGATGAGGCGCGGGTGAAGATGCTGAAAGACGCGGGTCTGCATATTCTGGTCTACACGGTTAACAAACCCCAGCGTGCAGCCGAACTGCTGCGCTGGGGCGTGGACAGCATCTGTACCGATGCAATTGACCTGATAGGCCCGGACTTTAGTTCTGCGGATTAAGCATACTGCCATTCGACTGCGGCGGCAGCATATGCTGCTGTCCGCTGCCTGACGACGTCATCCCCCCTAACATCCCGCCGTTTTTATTCGGCAGCGGCTGCTCGCGCATCTGCCCCTGCTGCACGCGCTGGGTGTTGGCGTTCATCTGATTTTGCAGGCTTTGCTGCTGCATCTGGGTCTGCGTTTTAAGCTGCTGGTTAAGCATCCCTTTCTGCTGCTGTTGCTGGCTCATCATCTCGGTCTGCATGCGCTGCTGGCTCGGGATAACGTAACCCTGCTGGTTTGGGTTGTTCAGGGTGTTGAGTGGCTGTGCGAGCGCGGCAAACGGGATCAGCGCCGCAAGAATCATCAAGCGTTTCATTGTCATTTCCTCCTTTTGAGGTCTCTCTTAAGTTTACCCTGATTTCACCATGACGATGATTTTTTAGGAGTTGTGAACCAGGCTTAAGCGGGGAATATGGATCCCTTCACCTGGAGAACAATAATGATTAAACCAACGTTTTTGCGCTGGGTCGCCATCGCCGCGCTGATGGCCGGCGGCACATTTAGCGTGGCGGCCAACCCGCCAGCGGCGCCTCCGGTCTCTTACGGCGTGGAGGAAGATGTTTTTCATCCCGTGCGGGCAACCCATGGCATGGTGGCGTCAGTGGATGCGCTGGCAACAAAAGTGGGCGTCGATATTCTCAAGCAGGGCGGTAACGCGGTGGATGCAGCGGTCGCCGTCGGCTATGCGCTGGCGGTAACGCATCCGCAGGCGGGTAACCTCGGCGGCGGCGGCTTTATGATGCTGCGCACCAAAGACGGCAAAACCACCGCCATCGACTTCCGCGAGATGGCGCCTTCCCAGGCGTCCCGGGATATGTTCCTCGACGACCAGGGTAACCCTGACGGCAAAAAATCCCTGACCTCGCATCTCGCCACCGGCACGCCGGGTACCGTCGCGGGCTTCTCGCTGGCGCTGGAAAAATACGGCACCCTGCCGCTGAACAAGGTGGTACAGCCTGCCATCAAGCTGGCGCGCGACGGCTTTGTGGTGAATGATGCCCTGGCGGACGATCTCAAGACCTACGGCAGCGAAGTTATTCCGAATCATGAAAACAGCAAGGCCATCTTCTGGAAGGACGGTGAGCCGCTGAAGAAGGGCGACAAGCTGGTGCAGAAGAACCTCGCCAAAAGCCTGGAGCTGATTGCGGAGCACGGTCCGGACGCCTTCTACAAAGGGGCGATTGCTGACCAAATTGCGGAAGAGATGCAAAAGAACGGCGGGCTCATCACCAAAGCGGATCTGGCGGAATACAAGGCGGTGGAGCGCGAGCCAATTAGCGGCACCTATCGCGGCTACGAGGTCTTCTCCATGCCGCCGCCGTCCTCCGGTGGGATCCACATCGTGCAGATCCTCAATATTCTTGAAAACTTCGATATGCACAAGTTCGGCTTCGGCAGCGCGGATGCCATGCAGGTGATGGCGGAAGCGGAAAAACGCGCCTACGCCGACCGTTCGGAATATCTCGGCGATCCGGACTTCGTGAAGGTGCCGTGGCAGGCGCTGACCAACAAGGCGTATGCCAAATCCATTGCGGAACAGATCGACATCAACAAGGCAAAACCGTCGAGCGAGATCCGCCCCGGCAAGCTGGCGCCGTACGAAAGCAACCAGACCACCCACTTCTCGGTGGTGGATAAAGACGGTAACGCGGTGGCGGTGACCTATACGCTCAATACTACCTTTGGCACCGGAATTGTGGCGGGCAGCAGCGGCATTCTGCTGAACAACGAGATGGATGACTTCTCTGCCAAGCCGGGCGTGCCGAACGTCTACGGGCTGGTTGGCGGCGATGCGAACGCGGTAGGGCCGAAGAAACGTCCGCTGTCGTCCATGTCGCCTACGATTGTCGTGAAAGACGGGAAAACCTGGCTGGTAACCGGCAGCCCTGGCGGCAGCCGTATTATCACCACGGTGCTACAAATGGTGGTGAACAGCATCGACTTTGGGATGAACGTCGCCGAAGCGACCAACGCCCCGCGTTTCCATCACCAGTGGCTGCCGGACGAACTGCGCGTGGAGAAGGGCTTTAGCCCGGATACCATCAAGCTGCTTGAACAGCGCGGTCAAAAGGTGGCGGTGAAAGAGGCGATGGGCAGCACCCAGAGCATTATGGTGGGGCCGGACGGGGCGCTGTTTGGCGCGTCGGACCCGCGGTCGGTGGATGATTTGTCGGCGGGGTATTGATGTATTGCCGGGTGGCGGCTTCGCCTTACCCGGCCTACGTGTTTCATGCCCTCTCCCTGTGGGAGAGGGCAACAAACTACTTCATCCGCGCCATATAATACGCATCCACATACTCGCCGTTGCGCAGGGCAAATTTCCTGCCGGTGCCTTCGATTTCAAAGCCAAACTTCCGGTACAGCGCCAGTGCAGCAGGGTTATCGGCAAAAACCGTTAACTCGATACGTTCGATGCGCAGCCAGTTGTCGCACAGGTTGATCATCTCGCGCATGAGCGCGCTCCCGACGCCGCGTCCTTGAGCGTGCGCCGCAACGCTGATACCGAACGTTGCCACATGGCTGCGTCGCGGGCTGGCTTCCACCTGAAGCATCAGATCGCCAACGATTTGCTCATCAATGCAGGCGACCAGCCGTTTTTGTCCGGGTTTTGTAATAAGACGTTCTTGCCAGTACTCAAGGGAAGGATGAGGTAGCTGTAGCGTGTCGTGATACACCCCGGGATGCATGTAGTTCTGGCGTAAGGCTTCGGCATCTTTCGGTTCTGCATGGCGTATCACTATCTCACTCATTCCTTGTTCCTCAGTCAGTTAAATGTCCCTTTCAACATCAATGACTTTAAAATTTGAGTCAACCGCTATTTTTTGCAAAAAAAAGTAGACAAGTGCGAATGAGAATGATTATTATTGCTATGCATTCAGGAAGACCCCTACGGGAACCTGAAAGCACGACATTGCTCACATTGCTTCCAGTATTACTTTAGCCAGCTTCTAGCTGGCTTTTTTTTTGTTATGGTTAGACTCAGTAACCTTCCAAAAGGACTGAGCTATGACACTACATTGCGCATTTATTGGATTTGGTAAAAGTACGACCCGCTACCACCTGCCGTATGTTCTCAACCGTAAAGACAGCTGGCACGTGGCCCATATCTACCGTCGCCGCGCGAAGCCGGAAGAGCAATCCCCGCAGTATTCCCACATCCATTTCACCAGCGATCTCGATGAAGTGCTTAACGACCCGCAGGTCAAACTGGTAGTCGTCTGCACCCATGCCGACAGCCATTTCGATTACGCCAAACGCGCGCTGGAAGCGGGCAAAAACGTGCTGGTGGAAAAGCCGTTCACCCCGACCATCGCCGAAGCGAAAACGCTGTTCGCGCTGGCGAAAAGCAAAGGCCTGACCGTTACGCCGTATCAGAACCGTCGCTTTGACAGCTGTTTCCTGACGGCGAAAAAGGCGATTGAAAGCGGCAAGCTGGGCGACATCGTAGAAATCGAAAGCCACTTCGACTACTACCGTCCGGTGGCGGAGACCCAGCCCGGCCTGCCGCAGGACGGCTCGTTCTATGGTTTGGGCGTGCACACCATGGACCAGATCATCTCCCTGTTTGGCCGACCGGACCACGTGGCGTATGACATCCGCAGCCTGCGTAATAAAGCCAACCCGGACGACACCTTTGAAGCGCAGCTGTTCTACGGCGACCTGAAAGCCATCGTCAAAACCAGCCATCTGGTGAAAATCGACTATCCAAAATTTATCGTTCACGGCACCCGAGGCTCGTTCATTAAGTACGGCATCGACCAGCAGGAGACCAGCCTGAAGGCTAACATCATGCCGGGCGAGCCGGGCTTTGCGGCGGATGATTCCGTGGGCGTGCTGGAGTATGTGAAGGCCGATGGCACAACCGCAAAAGAAGAACTCAAACCGGAAGTGGGCGACTATGGCCGCGTGTACGATGCGCTGTATGAAACCCTCACAACCGGCGCGCCGAATTACGTCAAGGAATCTGACGTTCTTACCAACCTGGAAATCCTTGAGCGGGCCTTCGAGCAGGCTTCTCCTGCCACGATAACCCTCGCGAAATAAGCAAAAACGGCTCCTCTTCGCTTGTTCATAATTTTTGAACAGAGGAGTCAATTTTCACCCTCTATGATCCCAGGCGGTTTGCGTCCACACTTACTCCATCGAAACGAACTGAGGGTGAAACAATGATCTACTTACGCAAAGCAAACGAACGTGGTCACGCGAATCATGGCTGGCTGGACTCATGGCATTCATTCTCGTTTGCCGACTACTACGACCCGAACTTCATGGGCTTCTCCGCACTGCGCGTGATTAACGACGACGTGATTGATGCAGGCCAGGGCTTCGGTACCCACCCGCACAAAGACATGGAAATCCTGACCTACGTGCTGGAAGGGGCGGTTGAGCACCAGGACAGCATGGGCAACAAAGAGCAGGTTCCGGCGGGCGAGTTCCAGATTATGAGCGCGGGTACCGGGGTGCGTCACTCCGAGTACAACCCGAGCAAAACGGAAAAACTGCACCTGTATCAAATCTGGATCATTCCAGAAGAGACCGGCATCACGCCGCGCTACGAGCAGCGCCGCTTCGACGCGAAACAGGGCAAACAGCTGGTGCTGTCACCGGATGCGCGTGAAGGTTCCCTGAAGGTGCATCAGGATATGGAGCTGTACCGCTGGGCGCTGGCGAAAGACGAACAGTCTGTTCATCAGATTGCCGCCAACCGCCGCGTCTGGATCCAGGTCGTGAAAGGTGAAGTGTCCATCAACGGCACCAAAGCAACCACCGCCGATGGTCTGGCCATCTGGGATGAGCAGGCGCTCTCCGTGCACGCCGACAGCGAAAGTGAAATCCTGCTGTTTGACCTGCCGCCGGTATAAATAATTACTCAACCTTCCCTTTAAACGGGGAAGGTTGAGCTTTGTCCGTGATAAACTGAGCAAATCTCTCACTTCAAGATTTCTCAGGACGATGAAAAAGAAACGCCCCATACTTCAGGATGTCGCCGATCGCGTCGGTGTGACCAAAATGACGGTCAGCCGTTTTTTACGTAACCCGGAACAGGTTTCCGTGGCGTTGCGTGGCAAGATTGCCGCGGCTCTTGATGAACTGGGTTATATCCCCAACCGCGCACCCGATATTCTCTCCAATGCGACCAGCCGTGCGGTAGGTGTCCTGCTTCCTTCCCTGACCAACCAGGTTTTCGCCGAAGTTCTGCGCGGTATCGAAAGCGTCACCGATGCTTTTGGCTATCAGACCATGCTCGCCCACTACGGGTACAAGCCGGAACTGGAAGAGGAACGTCTTGAATCGATGCTTTCCTGGAACATCGACGGCCTGATTTTAACGGAACGTACCCACACTGCCCGCACGCTCAAAATGATCGAAGTGGCCGGTATTCCGGTGGTGGAGCTGATGGACAGCCAGTCGCCGTGCCTCGACATCGCCGTTGGGTTCGATAACTTCGAAGCGGCGCGCCAGATGACGGCGGCCATCATCGCCCGTGGGCATCGTCATATCGCCTATCTGGGTGCGCGTCTTGATGAACGTACTATCATCAAACAGAAGGGATACGAGCAGGCAATGCTCGACGCGAACTTAACCCCGTACAGCGTGATGGTGGAGCAGTCCTCTTCCTATACGTCGGGTATTGAGCTGATGCGTCAGGCACGACGCGAGTATCCGCAACTGGACGGTATTTTCTGCACCAACGATGACCTTGCGGTCGGCGCGGCGTTTGAGTGTCAGCGTCTGGGGCTTAAGATCCCCGACGATATGGCGATTGCCGGTTTCCACGGCCACGACATCGGCCAGGTGATGGAGCCGCGTCTGGCGAGCGTCCTGACCCCGCGTGAACGTATGGGCCGCATTGGCGCAGAACGCCTGCTGGCGCGCATTCGCGGTGAGACGGTTACTCCGAAAATGTTAGATTTAGGTTTCACCTTGTCACCGGGTGGATCTATTTGAACTGACAAATTTGAAGTAGCTCACACTTATTCACTTCGCGCACGTTTGGATATTGCTTCTCTTTTGCCCCGGCAGGACAATGTTACCGATAACTGTTACCCGTAACAATTGACTGAGGGACACCCTTTGAGCACGACTAATCACGATCACCACGTCTACGTCCTGATGGGCGTTTCCGGTAGCGGGAAATCAGCCGTAGCCAGCGAAGTGGCGCATCAACTCCAGGCTGCGTTCCTTGATGGCGACTTCCTCCATCCGCGCAGCAACATCATGAAAATGGCCTCCGGCGAGCCGCTGAACGACGACGACCGCAAACCGTGGTTGCAGGCGCTGAATGACGCCGCGTTCGCTATGCAGCGTACCAACAAAGTTTCTCTTATCGTCTGCTCTGCGCTGAAAAAAACCTATCGCGACCTGCTGCGCGACGGCAACCCGAACCTCTCCTTCATCTACCTGAAAGGGGATTTCGAGGTGATTGAAAGCCGTCTGAAGGCGCGTAAAGGTCACTTCTTCAAAACCCAGATGCTGGTGACGCAGTTCGAAGCGCTGCAGGAGCCGGGTGAAGATGAGAAAGACGTCTTAGTGGTTGATATCGATCAGTCACTGGAAGGTGTTGTTGCCAGCACCATCGAGGTCATTAATAAAAGGCAGTAAGTTTTGAGTACATTAACGCTAGTTTTGACAGCAGTGGGTTCCGTATTGCTGCTGCTGTTTTTGGTGATGAAGGCGCGCATGCACGCTTTTGTTGCTTTGATGGTGGTTTCTATAGGTGCAGGTCTCTTTTCCGGTATGCCGCTCGACAAGATCGCCGCGACGATGGAAAAAGGGATGGGCGGTACGCTGGGCTTCCTGGCGATTGTGGTCGCCCTTGGCGCGATGTTTGGCAAGATTTTGCACGAGACGGGCGCGGTCGACCAGATTGCCGTCAAGATGCTGAAATCCTTCGGCCACAGCCGGGCGCACTACGCGATTGGCCTGGCTGGCCTGATTTGCGCGCTGCCGCTGTTCTTCGAAGTCGCCGTTGTGCTGCTGATAAGCGTCGCGTTCTCCATGGCGCGCCATACCGGCACTAACCTCGTGAAGCTGGTTATTCCGCTGTTTGCGGGCGTGGCGGCAGCCGCAGCGTTTCTGCTGCCGGGGCCTGCGCCGATGCTGCTGGCCTCCCAGATGCACGCTGACTTTGGCTGGATGATCCTGATTGGCCTGTGCGCGGCGATCCCGGGGATGATTATTGCCGGTCCGCTGTGGGGTAACTTTATCAGCCGTTACGTTGAGCTGCACATTCCGGACGACATTACCGAGCCGCACCTGGGCGAAGGCAAAATGCCGTCCTTCGGCTTCAGCCTGTCGCTGATCCTGCTGCCGCTGGTTCTCGTGGGTCTGAAAACCATCGCCGCGCGCTTTGTGCCGGTCGGTTCCAGCGCCTACGAGTGGTTTGAGTTTATCGGCCACCCGTTCACGGCGATCCTGGTTGCTTGTCTGGTGGCGATTTACGGCCTGGCGATGCGTCAGGGGATGCCGAAAGACCGCGTGATGGAGATCTGCGGTGCCGCGCTGCAGCCCGCAGGTATTATCCTGCTGGTGATTGGTGCGGGTGGCGTGTTCAAGCAGGTCCTGGTGGATTCCGGCGTGGGTCCGGCTCTGGGCGAAGCGCTGACCGGGATGGGCCTGCCGATTGCGGTAACCTGCTTTGTGCTGGCCGCGGCGGTGCGTATCATCCAGGGTTCCGCAACCGTGGCGTGTTTAACCGCCGTGGGGCTGGTGATGCCGGTAATTGAACAGCTGAACTACTCCGGTGCGCAGATGGCCGCGCTGTCTATCTGTATCGCGGGCGGTTCGATTGTGGTCTCTCACGTCAACGACGCGGGCTTCTGGCTGTTCGGTAAATTTACCGGCGCCACCGAAGCGCAAACCCTGAAAACCTGGACGCTGATGGAAACCATCCTCGGCACGACGGGTGCGATTGTCGGGATGATAGCCTTTACGCTGCTGAGCTGAATGCGGTGATGTAACAAGGCTTAAAAATAAGGCCCGGTAGCGTTAGCGCTTACCGGGCCTTTCTATTATGCAGAACGCCAGGCCGGGTCAGGTGAAACCACCACCCGGCTTTTTCACATCACTCGCCCTGCGTGGCGCTCTCAATCGTCAAACGCACATCCGAGGTGATCAGCTCTGCCAGCATCTGGTACACCTTCAGCGTCTCTTCCGGCTCGGCATCACCCGTATCGCTGATGAAGCCTTCGTCACGCAGCGTCAGCACCAGGGAGCTGAAGACCGCTTTGTCGAAGAATTCAGGGGCGTTAATGCCGTGCAGAACGGACAGGCGCTGTGCCAGCGTCCGGCTCTCTTTCTCCAGCGTACCGCGGTTGATAGACGGGTTCGCACTCAGCAGCCAGAACGTAATGGCGTAGCGCTGCAGCGTTTCGCGCGCACCGGCCGCCAGCAGCTGCAGGGTACGGGAGCGCGACGGATTGATGTGCAGCTCGTCGTTTGAGACGGTAATCAGCCCCTGACGACGCAGCTCTTCCGTCAGTTTATCCAGTTCGCCCGCCAGCTCATCTTTGCTCCAGCGCAGGAACAGTTCCGCTTTCAGCATCGGGTAGAGCGTATCAACGTGACGCAATAGCTCCTGACGCGAGATGCGGCGATGCTGGGTGATGATGGCCGCCATGAGCGACGGCAGCATCAGCATATGGGTGATGTTGTTGCGGTAGTAGGTCATCAGCACTGCCTGCTCGCGCGGCAGAATGATGATGTCGCCGATCGTATCCTTTTCAACTTCAAACTTGTTCATCTGCAACGCGTGATCGATAAGCTCACTGGCGGTAGCAGACGGTACGGTTGAATCAACGGAATATGGCACGTTGCGCATCATGTCCAGATAGCAATCCAGCTGCTCCGTGAGCTGTTCACGGGTCAGCGAGCGCTGACGCGAAGCCAGAAGCGCCGTACAGCACAGGTTCATGGCGTTAGCCGCACCGGCGTTGTTAATACGCACCATCAGCTCGGACGCGATGCCGTTGACCGTTGGCGTCAGCCAGGCCGGACGAATTGCTTCGATAGGATCGATGGATTCGCGCCACTCGGGAACTTGATGGTTCAGGTACGTCATCAGCGGCATCGGTTCGCCGAAGTTCACGTAGCCCTGACCGAGATTGCGTAGCTTGCTCAAGCCGCGCAACATCTGCGGCAGGCTCTCTTTTTCCTTGGTCGCACCGCGCAGCTCTTTGGCGTACGTGCCCACTTCCATCACGTGCTCATAGCCAATGTAGATAGGCACCAGCGTGATGGGACGGGTTCCTCCGCGCAGCATCGCCTGAATGGTCATCGACAGCGTGCCGGTCTTCGGATCGAGCAGACGTCCGGTACGGGAGCGACCGCCCTCGACGAAGTACTCCACGGAATAGCCGCGGCTGAACAGCTCGCCCAGATACTCGCGGAACACGGTGGAGTAGAGCTTGTTGCCCTTAAAGGTACGACGGATAAAGAAGGCACCCAGGCGGCGGAAGATCGGACCTGCTGGCCAGAAATTCAGGTTGATACCGGCAGCAATGTGCGGTGGTACCAGCCCCTGGTGATAGAGCACGTAGGAAAGAAGCAGGTAGTCCATGTGGCTGCGGTGGCAGGGAACATAGACAATCTCATGACCATCATGCGCCAGCTGACGTACACGTTCGGCGTTATGAACGTTGATGCCCTGATAGAGACGGTTCCAGGTAAAGCCGAGAATACGATCGGACAGGCGAATCATCTCGTAAGAGAAGTTCGCTGCAATCTCTTCCATCAGCGCAATCGCGTTCTGCTGGGCTTTCTCATGCGATATTTTCTTGCTGCGCGCTTCGTCTTCAACGGCGCGGGCAATCGCTTTGGAGGCCAACAGCTTGTTGAACAGATCCTGACGCGCCGGGAGACGCGGCCCTACGGCAGCCAGGCGCTGACGCGCGAAGTGCATACGCGCCACGCGCGCCAGTTTTTGCGCGATGATCTTGTCGGTGCCGTGTTCGTCCGCCATTCGACGCAGCGAAACGGAAGGGGAGAAACGCACAAAGCTGTCGCGTCCCAGCCAGGAGACCGCGAAGAACTTCTGGATGCCGTTAAGCATACGCAGCGGTGGGTTCTCTTCACCTTTTTCACGACCCGGACGACGACCAAACATCACCGATACCGGCACCATTTGCACATCCAGATCGGGATTGCTGCGATGCAGGTCGAGATAGTCATGGAACAGCTTGATGGACTCTTCTTTTGGCGTGTAGTAGGTGAACACGCGCGGCCCGCCGTGAATGAACACGTAGCGCGGCAGCAAAGTGCCGTCAACTTCAAGCGGTTCAAGCGGGTCAGGTAAGTCATGCGCCAGACACTGGGCGCGAAGCGTCAGTAAGTCTGCCTTCGAGTTATAAGGCAAAACGTACATAATAGGACGCGACGTATCGAGCCCCAATTCCAGCGCGGGTTCTGCTGGGATAGACTTGCTTTTTACCAGGACGCTTAATGGTAAATTAAGTAATTTGTAGTAAATTCGTGGCCAGCCGGACATAAACGATGTAAAGCCTCTGGTTAATAATGCAATTGCTGCGCAAGGATAACAGAAAGCGCGCAAAATTTCTGTTGTTACCCGTCATACTTCAGGCTGTAGCGAAACGCGCTACAGCTCCTGTTACTGACGCTTTTTTTCATAAAAGGTTCTTTTAATGGCCAATAATACCACTGGGTTAACGCGTATCATCAAAGCCGCCGGCTATTCATGGAAAGGGTTCCGTGCTGCGTGGATCAACGAAGCCGCCTTTCGCCAGGAGGGCGTCGCCGCTATCATCGCGGTGATCATCGCCTGTTTCCTTGATGTTGATGCAATTACCCGCGTACTTCTTATCGGTTCCGTGCTTCTGGTGATGATAGTGGAAATTCTTAATAGCGCTATTGAGGCCGTTGTTGATCGCATTGGTTCAGATTTCCACGAGCTTTCTGGTCGTGCAAAAGACATGGGCTCTGCTGCCGTGTTGCTGGCGATTATCACTGCCGTTATCACCTGGGTCACGCTGCTTTGGTCACATTTCCGATGAGCCTCGAGGAATAATTAAGTCCCTGGTTTTTTGTGCAGTTTTTGGTTCCAAAATCGCCTTTGACTGTATATACTCACAGCATAACTGTATATACACCCAGGGGGCGGAATGAAAGCGTTAACGACCAGGCAGCAAGAGGTGTTTGATCTCATCCGGGATCATATCGGCCAGACGGGTATGCCACCCACGCGTGCGGAAATCGCGCAGCGTCTGGGCTTCCGTTCTCCGAATGCTGCCGAAGAACACCTGAAAGCGCTGGCGCGTAAGGGCGTGATTGAGATTGTTTCAGGCGCGTCACGTGGTATCCGCCTGCTGGTGGAAGAAGAGACGGGCATTCCGCTGGTGGGGCGTGTTGCTGCCGGTGAGCCTTTACTGGCACAGCAGCATATTGAAGGCCACTACCAGGTCGATCCGGCCATGTTCAAACCGAGCGCTGATTTCCTGCTGCGCGTCAGCGGTATGTCGATGAAAGACATCGGCATTCTTGACGGCGATCTGCTTGCGGTGCACAAAACGCAGGATGTGCGTAACGGCCAGGTGGTTGTCGCACGCATTGATGATGAAGTCACCGTCAAGCGTTTGAAAAAACAGGGGAACACCGTTCAGCTACTGCCTGAAAACAACGAGTTCTCCCCGATTGTGGTCGATCTCCGCGAACACAACTTCTCTATCGAAGGACTGGCGGTTGGGGTCATTCGCAACGGCGAATGGCTGTAACCACTTCCTGACAGGCTATGGCGCCGCTGTAGCCTGCTTCATTCTCGACTCCCGGTATTTTTCATGTCACTGCTGACGGCATCCGATAAGGCATTGTGGCGTCTTGCTCTGCCGATGATTTTCTCCAATATTACCGTTCCCTTGCTCGGTCTGGTCGATACTGCCGTTATTGGTCACCTTGATTCGCCTGTTTATCTTGGCGGCGTGGCGATTGGCGCGATGGCAACCAGCTTCCTGTTTATGCTGCTGCTCTTTTTGCGTATGAGCACCACCGGGCTCACGGCACAGGCTTATGGTGCAAAAGATCCGCTGCGTCTGGCGCGCGCGCTGGTTCAGCCGCTGATCCTTGCGCTTGGCGCGGGGGCGTTAATCGTTTTATTACGTGCGCCCCTGATCGACCTTGCGCTCCACGTTGTTGGCGGCAGCGAGGCGGTACTGGCGCAGGCGCGACGTTTCCTTGAAATCCGCTGGCTCAGCGCGCCCGCCTCGCTGGCTAACCTGGTTCTGCTGGGGTGGCTACTGGGCGTTCAGTACGCCCGTGCGCCAGTCATTTTGCTGGTAGTGGGCAACCTTCTCAACATTGTGCTGGATGTCTGGCTGGTAATGGGCCTGCACATGAACGTGCAGGGCGCGGCGCTGGCGACGGCGATTGCCGAGTACGGAACCTTTATTATTGGCCTGTGGATGGTCTGGCGCGTGCTGGCGATGCGCGGCATCTCCCTGGCGCTGCTCAAAACCGCATGGCGCGGCAATATCCGTAAGCTGCTGGCGCTCAATCGTGACATCATGCTGCGCTCGCTGCTGCTTCAGCTCTGCTTCGGTGCTCTAACGGTTTTCGGGGCTCGACTGGGGCCAGAAATCGTTGCGGTCAATGCGGTATTGATGACGCTGCTGACCTTTACCGCCTACGCGCTGGACGGTTTTGCCTATGCGGTAGAAGCGCATTCCGGGCAGGCGTACGGTGCGCGCGAAAGCGGGCAGCTTCGGGACGTCTGGCGGGCAGCCTGCCGTCAGTCGGGACTGGTGGCGCTGGCGTTCGGCCTGGTTTACGCCTGCTTTGGTGAGCAGATCGTTGCGTTGCTGACGTCTATCCCTGCGCTGCGCGAGCTGGCGAGTCACTATCTCATCTGGCAAGTCATCTTACCGGTGGTCGGCGTCTGGTGTTATCTGCTGGACGGCATGTTTATTGGTGCGACGCGCGGAGTGGAAATGCGTAACAGCATGGCGGTCGCGGCGGCAGGGTTTGGCCTGACGCTGCTGACGCTTCCCTGGCTGGGTAATCACGGTTTGTGGCTGGCCCTGGCCGTTTTCCTCTCGCTGCGAGGGATATCGCTGGCTTTTATCTGGCACCGCCACTGGCAAAACAATACCTGGTTTCCCTCGCGCCACGATATATCGTGACGGTTAAAGATTCCGAATATGAAATCAACTGCCGAATCCTTAACTACAATAATTATCACGTCCAGCAGAAAAGAACGTAACGGACGTTACGACCCGACGCTTAACTAAGAGGACACGATGATGAATAAAGACGAAATCGGCGGCAACTGGAAGCAGTTCAAAGGTAAAGCGAAAGAAAAGTGGGGTAAGCTGACTGATGACGATATGACCGTCATTGAAGGTAAACGCGATCAGCTTGTCGGTAAAATTCAGGAACGTTACGGTTACGCGAAAGATCAGGCGGAAAACGAAGTCAAAGACTGGGAAACCCGTAACGACTACCGCTGGTAACGCTGAATAACCCACAGGGCGGCTCTAAGCCGCCTTTTTTGCCGTTAACGCGGCTTTTTCTTCACAAGAATTGAGTGGTCGTGCTGGCACGCGTCCTGATGACGACAGGCTTCCACTTCCACGCAGGCAGAGCACAGCCCGTGCGCTTCAATCACGTTATGGCGCAGGGCAAAACCCATTTTCGCCGCCAGCGTATGCATAATATCTTCCACGCCTTCCGCACCCTCTTCTTTCACCACGCCGCAGCGGTCACAGATAAACATCGCCGATGTGTGGGTGGGCTGATCAAACAGATGGCACAGCACATAGCTGTTGGTGGACTCAACCTTATGCACGAACCCTTGTTCAAGCAGGAAATCCAGGGCGCGATACACCGTCGGTGGCTTCGCCTGCGGCTCGCTTTCACGGAGCAGGTCGAGCAGATCGTAGGCGCTGATAGCACCCTGCTGCAGGCTCATCAGACGTAAGACTTCAAGGCGCTGCGGAGTCAGGCGCACATTGCGTTGGGCGCACAGCTTTTCGGCCTGCGCTAACAGCTCTTTTGTGGACTTATCCATTTAGCACCCCGGATGTTATAGGACGGAAAACCCCCACTTTATCATGTTCTGGTAAAAACACCGAGATCCACCAGTCTGTGCTATACCTGACCCATTACAAACCGGGAAATAAACAATGAAAAGACCTGACTGTATTCGGCACTGGCGCGACGTTGAAGGTGCGGATGATTCGACCTATCCAGATAGCGATGAGCTTTTTTCTATCGGCGCCCCGTTGGCTCGCAGGCTTGGGCTCGGGCGCATTGGTATCCATCATGAGCGTTTACCGCCCGGGCGCAGGACGTCCTATCCGCACGCGGAAAGCGATGAAGAAGAGTTCATTTACGTGCTCGAAGGTTATCCAGAGGCGTGGATTAATGGCTATTTATGGAAACTTGAACCGGGCGACAGCGTGGGGTTCCCTGCCGGAACCGGTATCTGCCACACCTTTATCAACAACACGGAGGAAGAGGTGCGGTTGCTGGTCGTAGGCGAGGCCAACAAGAAGCACAATCGCATCTACTATCCCCTCAATCCGGTGTATGCCGCTACCCGTGAGGATCGCTGGGTAGACCACCCACCCCAGTTTTTTGGACCGCATGATGGAAAACCTGGGAAAAAATAATTTCCTCTTCTATAAATATTGAGGGCCGTCACAAAATATAACAGGCCGTAAGGGAGTTTTACTTAGGGATAGAAATAGCGGGTCTTTTACTACTTATTCACAGCAATAGTTCGTTCCTGTTTGGGTGATAACAGACAGGGGTTATTTCATAACAGACTATAACGGGCATACTGTGAAAAAAATTTTTAAATTTTCGGTGGTTAGCATCGCTGTTTCCTTGTTTATGGCAAATCAGGCGGGAGCAGCCAATACCTGGACAGAAGCGCGCAGTGACGCAATGGGTGGAACCGGCGTTGCGGCTGGGAGCTATGGCAGTGCAGTATTGATAAACCCGGCGCTGCTGGCAAAGGCAAAGCCGGATGATGATGTCACGGTTATTCTGCCGTCAATTGGCGCTCAAATTTCGGATAAGGACAATCTGCGCGATAAGATTGATGATATCAGCGACGATGTCAGCAAATATCGCAGCACGCTGGATAATATTAATCTTTTCGATCTCCTCAATCCCGCGAGTCCGGCCTCCCGGAACGTCTCAGCCGCCGCTGGCGATCTTGCTAATCAACTGGATTCTCTGAAAGGAAAAACCGCCAGCGGTAAAGCGGGTGCCGGGATTGCCGTCAGCATTCCTAATGACGTGTTATCCGTAGCATTCGTCGCAAAAGCGAATGCGCGCGCACGCGTGAGTTCTTATATCGATCAGGGCGATATTGACACATTGCGCGGTATTGAAGCCGTTCCAGCCACCGCGTTAGCGGTAAATCCGAATGATTTGAAGTCAAAAGGTTTTGGTCGCGCGGCGATCGTGTCGGACTATGGTGTGGCGGTGGCGCGTCAGTTTGACATTAGCGGCGTACCGGTTTCTGTCGGTATCACGCCTAAGCTGCAGAAAACCTGGCTCTATAACTATACGGTCTCCATCTACAACTTCGACAGCGGCGATATCAATAGTAGTCGCTATCGTAATGATGATACCGGCTTTAACGTTGACGCCGGTCTTGCTGCTGACTTTGGTGATAACTGGACCGTTGGTCTAACCGGACAAAATCTCTTTTCCCGGGATATCGACACGAAGAAAGTGGATGGCGTGCGTGATACTTATCAAATCAGTCCTGTAGTGACCGCCGGTGCCGCCTGGCACAACGATCTGGTGACGTTGACCGCCGATGGCGATTTGACGGAAACCAAAGGCTTCAAGAGCGAAGATACGTCGCAGTACGTTGGCGTCGGTGCCGAGGTTACGCCGCTCAGCTGGCTGGCCGTGCGTGCGGGTTATCGCGCGGACGTGAAGGGTAACGACAGCAATGTCTTTACCGGCGGTGTTGGCTTCGCGCCGTTCAGTACCGTTCATGTTGACCTGATGGGTCTGTACGGTGAAGAAGAAACCTGGGGTGCAGGGGCGCAACTGAGTATGACGTTCTAAATACAAAGGGCACCCTTGCTGGTGCCCTTTACACTTATCCGCGTGCTGCTTTAGCCAGCGTATCGTTGATCCATTGATTCACGCTTTTACCTGAAACTTCAGCGGCAATGTTGATCGCTGAATGGACTTCTGGCGAGATGCGCAAACTGATTTTTCCGCTAGCTGGTCGCAGAGGCTCTCGGCCCTGCTCAGCACAATAAGCCAGATAATCATCAACTGCTTCTTCAAACGCTTTACGCAGGGCAGCGACGTTATCAGCATGAAAACCGATAACATCTCTTATGCCAGCAACATGCCCAACGAAGCACAGATCTTCGTCGCTGTAATCTATTTTTGCGGCATAGCCTTTATAAGTCATAGTGTTAATCATGGAGACACCCCTGTTGCGATGAGAAAAGCCATTGCGTCGCGAACCTGATAAACCTTCGCTTCTTTATCCGGATGAGGACGATGAAACGAAGCCACAACTCCATTGATTTCGAATCTTACCCTTGAGCCGTTGCCTTCTGAGGCTTTCGCACCCAATGCGATAAAAAGCGCTTCAATTCTGCGCCATTCCAGAGAACTGGGCGTTGGCACAGAGAAAATCAACTGCAATGTTTTTTGGTGGCGGGCGTTCAATGTTTTCATAGTTGATAGATTCCATTTTAATTTTCTTCCCCGCCAAAGTTGGAGTAAATGATATCACTTTTTGATATCACATCAAGCCGGATCGTATCCTTTTTGAGCCTGTGCTATAGTAGCGCCCCTTTTCCACCAGATGCTTAAAACTTCGCCATGTCGTCAGAATTACAGACCGCTTTCCCTGCACACCGTTTCTCCATTGCGCCGATGCTCGACTGGACGGACAGACACTGCCGCTATTTCCTGCGCCAGCTCTCCCGCCATACGCTGCTGTACACCGAAATGGTGACCACCGGGGCAATTATTCACGGTAAGGGCGACTATCTGGCCTATAGCGAAGAAGAGCATCCGGTTGCCCTGCAGCTGGGCGGCAGCGATCCGGCCGCGCTGGCGCAGTGCGCGAAGCTGGCAGAAGCGCGCGGCTACGACGAGATCAACCTTAACGTTGGCTGCCCGTCCGACCGCGTGCAAAACGGCATGTTTGGCGCATGTTTGATGGGGAACGCGCAGCTTGTGGCGGACTGCATCAAGGCGATGCGCGATGTGGTCTCCATTCCGGTCACGGTCAAAACCCGTATCGGCATTGACGACCAGGACAGCTACGAATTCCTGTGCGACTTCATCAATACGGTATCCGGGAAAGGCGAGTGCGAGATGTTCATCATCCACGCGCGAAAAGCCTGGCTCTCCGGCCTCAGCCCGAAAGAGAACCGTGAGATCCCGCCGCTGGACTATCCGCGCGTGTATCAGCTGAAGCGTGACTTCCCGCACCTGACGATGTCCATCAACGGCGGCATCAAGTCGCTGGAAGAGGCCAAAGCGCATCTGGCGCATATGGATGGCGTAATGGTCGGGCGCGAGGCGTATCAGAACCCGGGCATTCTGGCGACGGTCGATCGCGAAATTTTTGGCATCGAAGGCGCAGACACCGATCCGGTTGCCGTCGTGCGTGCGATGTACCCTTACATTGAGCGCGAGTTGAGCAATGGCACCTATCTCGGCCATATCACCCGCCATATGCTTGGCCTGTTTCAGGGTATTCCGGGCGCGCGTCAGTGGCGTCGCTACCTGAGCGAGAATGCGCATAAAGCCGGTGCAGATATCGAGGTGCTGGAACATGCGCTGCGACTGGTGGCAGACAAGCGATAACTTTCGCTAAAAGTTCGTCAAATTCACCACGCCCTGCGAACGCTCGCGGGGCGTTTTGCTTTAATAACAACAGGTTAATACTGGCATGATTCTTGTAATGCTTACTGCATTACTCGGGAACTCGTGGGAGAGCACCATGCTGGAACTACTTTTTGTGATTGGATTTTTTGTCATGCTGTTAGCGACAGGCGTTTCGCTGCTCGGCATTCTGGCGGCTATCGTGGTGGCGACGGTGGTCATGTTTATCGGTGGACTGTTTGCCCTGACGATAAAACTGCTGCCGTGGCTACTGCTGGCCATTGCGGTCGTGTGGGTGATTCGGGCGATTAAAGCGCCAAAAGTGCCCAGTTATCAGCGCAATAACCGCTTCCGTTACTAAGGTATTGAGGGGTTCGTCACATACTTGTAACTTTTCCGGCGGCAGGGCTTAGAACAGAATAGGATTTACTTATCGAATCTGTCACTATGACTGCCGTTAAAGAATTCATCGAGCTGTACCCTACATACAGCCGAACTAAAAAAAGAAAGGGCTTCCCACGGGAAGCCCAATTTCTTTTTAGGGCTCAGGGAATCAACAAACTCGACCCCTGCGTCGCCCGACTCTCCAGCACCTCATGCGCGCGCTGCGCATCGGTCAGCGCGAATTTCTGCGCCTCTGCCACATCCACTTTGATGACGCCGCTGGCGATCAGCGAGAACAGCTCGTTGCTGGCTTCCTCAAGTTCTTCCCGGTTGGTGATGTATCCTTGCAGGGAAGGGCGAGTCACGTACAGAGAACCTTTCTGGTTCAGAATGCCCAGGTTAACGCCGGTTACCGCGCCTGACGCATTCCCGAAGCTTACCATCAGACCGCGACGCTGCAGGCAGTCCAGCGACGCTTCCCAGGTGTCTTTCCCTACCGAGTCATACACCACGCGCACTTTTTTGCCGTTAGTGATCTCTTTCAGCCGTTCAACAATGCTCTCTTCACGGTAGTTAATCACCTGCCAGGCGCCCGCCTGCAGCGCGCGCTGCGCTTTTTGTGCATTTCCGACGGTGCCGATCAGCTTCGCGCCCAGCGCTTTTGCCCACTGACAGGCGATAAGCCCGACGCCACCCGCCGCAGCATGAAACAGGAACTGCTCGTCGGGTTTAATTTCATAGGTTTTGCGCAGCAGATAGTAAACGGTCAAACCTTTCAGGAACGAGGCTGCCGCCTGCTCAAAGGAGATGGCGTTAGGCAGCAGGGCGGCTTTATCCGCCGGAACGTTGTGAACGGAGCTGTAAGCGCCCAGCGCGGACTGCGCATACACCACGCGGTCGCCCTCTTTAATATGCTTAACTGCGCAGCCCACTTTGACGACGACACCGGCTGCCTCGGTGCCCAGGCCGCTCGGCATTGACGGAGGCGGGTAAAGACCGCCGCGAATATAGGTGTCGATGTAGTTTATGCCGATGGCTTTGTTTTCAACCTGCACTTCGTTTTCGCCAGGTGCGGCAGGGGTGAACTCCACCGCTTTCAGTACGTCTGGCCCACCGTGTTTCTGGAATTCAATGCGCGTTGCCATGCTCCCTCCGTAAGAAAAATATGGTAATCTTTCGACCCACTCTT
The DNA here is from genome assembly GCF_036487345.1 of Enterobacter cloacae complex sp. CARB60. NCBI lineage: Bacteria > Pseudomonadati > Pseudomonadota > Gammaproteobacteria > Enterobacterales > Enterobacteriaceae > Enterobacter > Enterobacter cloacae complex sp. CARB60. The sequence continues at coordinate 4,356,119 of NZ_JAZKLC010000002.1, read as the reverse complement.
TATCTCGGTAACTCCATTCACTATGGCAGGAAACAAACCCTTCAACAAACAGACTGAACCTCGCGAGCGTGATTTCCAGGTCGCAGGGTTAAAAGTCCCGCCGCACTCGATTGAAGCGGAACAGTCGGTGTTGGGCGGTTTAATGCTGGATAACGAACGCTGGGACGACGTCGCCGAGCGCGTCGTGGCGGAAGATTTCTACACCCGCCCGCACCGCCACATCTTTACCGAAATGGCGCGTCTGCAGGAGTCGGGCAGCCCGATCGACCTGATCACGCTCGCGGAATCGCTGGAGCGTCTTGGTCAACTCGACAGCTGCGGTGGGTTTGCCTATCTGGCGGAGCTGTCAAAAAACACGCCTAGTGCGGCGAACATCAGCGCTTACGCTGATATCGTGCGCGAACGTGCAGTCGTTCGCGAGATGATCTCGGTGGCGAACGAGATCGCCGAAGCCGGTTTTGATCCGCAGGGCCGCACCAGCGAAGACCTGCTCGACCTTGCTGAGTCCCGCGTCTTTAAAATCGCCGAAAGCCGCGCCAATAAAGACGAAGGCCCAAAAAACATCGCCGATGTCCTCGACGCCACCGTTGCCCGTATCGAACAGCTGTTCCAGCAGCCGCACGATGGCGTCACCGGCGTGAACACCGGCTATGACGATTTGAACAAGAAAACCGCCGGCCTGCAGCCGTCGGATTTGATCATCGTCGCCGCGCGTCCGTCGATGGGTAAAACCACATTTGCGATGAACCTCGTCGAAAACGCGGCGATGTTGCAGGATAAGCCGGTGCTTATCTTCAGTCTTGAGATGCCCTCCGAGCAGATTATGATGCGTTCTCTGGCGTCGCTGTCGCGTGTGGATCAGACCCGCATTCGTACCGGCCAGCTCGATGATGAAGACTGGGCGCGCATCTCCGGCACCATGGGCATTTTGCTGGAAAAACGTAACATCTATATTGATGACTCCTCCGGCCTGACGCCGACGGAGGTTCGTTCCCGCGCGCGCCGTATCGCCCGTGAACACGGCGGTATCGGTCTTATCATGATCGACTACCTTCAGCTGATGCGCGTCCCGTCGCTCTCCGACAACCGTACGCTGGAAATTGCAGAGATTTCCCGCTCGCTCAAGGCGTTAGCCAAAGAGCTGCACGTACCGGTCGTTGCGCTGTCGCAGCTTAACCGCTCCCTGGAACAACGTGCCGACAAGCGTCCGGTCAACTCCGACCTGCGTGAATCCGGCTCCATCGAGCAGGATGCCGACTTAATCATGTTTATCTACCGTGATGAGGTTTATCACGAGAACAGCGACCTGAAAGGGATCGCCGAAATTATTATTGGTAAACAACGTAACGGCCCGATCGGGACGGTGCGTCTGACCTTTAACGGACAGTGGTCGCGTTTCGACAACTATGCCGGTCCTCAATATGATGATGAGTAATTTCTAAGGAATTCAAATGCAAGCGGCAACTGTTGTTATTAACCGCCGCGCTCTGCGACACAACCTGCAACGTCTGCGTGAACTGGCGCCTGCCAGCAAGCTCGTTGCAGTCGTGAAAGCGAACGCTTACGGACACGGTCTTCTGGAGACCGCGCGAACGCTCCCCGATGCCGACGCCTTTGGCGTCGCCCGTCTTGAAGAAGCCCTCCGCCTGCGCGCGGGCGGCATTACTCAACCCATTCTGCTTCTCGAAGGCTTTTTCGAAGCCACAGATTTGCCGACCATCGCTGACCAGCATCTTCACACGGCAGTACACAACGAAGAACAGCTCGCCGCACTTGAAACCGCCGAGCTGAGCGAGCCGGTGACCGTATGGATGAAGCTCGATACGGGCATGCACCGTCTGGGCGTGCGTCCGGAGAGCGCGGAAGCGTTTTATCAGCGTTTATGCCGGTGCAAAAACGTGCGCCAGCCGGTGAATATTGTTAGCCACTTCGCCCGTGCCGATGAGCCCGAGTGCGGTGCGACCGAGCGGCAGCTGGATATCTTTAATACCTTCTGCGAAGGCAAGCCGGGGATGCGCTCGATTGCGGCATCCGGCGGTATTCTGCTGTGGCCACAGTCCCATTTCGACTGGGCGCGTCCTGGCATCATTCTCTACGGCGTGTCGCCGCTGGAGAACAAACCCTGGGGGCCGGACTTTGGCTTCCAGCCGGTCATGTCGCTGGTCTCTAACCTGATTGCCGTACGTGACCATAAAGCGGGTGAGCCGGTGGGCTACGGCGGCACATGGATCAGCGAGCGTGATACCCGTCTCGGCGTGGTGGCGATGGGCTATGGTGACGGATATCCGCGCGCCGCACCGTCGGGTACGCCGGTTCTGGTCAACGGTCGCGAGGTGAAGATTGTTGGCCGCGTGGCGATGGACATGATTTGCGTTGACCTCGGGCCTGACGCGCAGGATAAAGCGGGCGACGATGTGGTGATGTGGGGTGAGGGGCTGCCCGTTGAGCGCATTGCTGAAATCACGAAAGTGAGCGCTTACGAACTTATCACGCGCCTGACGTCAAGGGTAGCGATGAAATACATCGACTAACATTTCATTCCAGGGAAGGATAATGTCCCCTTCAGAAATCGCTGCTTGTATTGCCTATGCGCTCTCCGTCTGGCTGGCCGCCAGAAACAACATCCATACGTGGTGGATTGGCATCATAGGCTGCGGGCTTTACGCATGGGTCTTTTATTCAGTGCAGCTTTACGCTGACGTTACGCTTCAATTCTTCTTCATTATCACGAGTATAACCGGTTGGCTGCACTGGCTTAAAGGCAATAGCGGGGACGTATTGCCCGTTCGGCGTACCAGACCGGGGCATTTTTTTATTCTCCTGGCCTGTGCCATGAGCGTGGCGGCGGTGTACGGACTGATATTGCATCTCTACACCAATGCCTGGGCTCCCTGGCTGGACTCCATCATTTTGACATTCAGCGTTCTTGCTCAGTTTATGTTGATGGGGCGACGTCTGGAAAACTGGTACGTCTGGATCGCCGTTAACACGCTGGCGGTACCGCTGTATGCGATGAGGGACCTGCATCTGACCGCCGGGTTATATCTGCTGTTTTGGTTTAATGCATGGCATGGACTGTATCAGTGGCGTAAGGAGATCCGCGCGCAATGAAGCGTTATGCCAGCGGCCTGGTTGTGGGCAAATTCGCACCTTTGCATTCAGGTCATGAAGCGCTTATCAATGCGGCTCTTGAGCAGTGCGAGACGGTCTTTGTCATTAGCTATTCGGTGCCGGAAATACGCGGTTATGAACCTGAAAAACGGCTTAACTGGCTAAAGATGCGCTTCCCGCAATGCCGCCATCTTGTGCTTTCTCCGCAGGTGATGGCGTCGTACGATATTGCTCCGCCCCCACCGAACGACGCTGACGCCGATCTGCATCGTCATTACGTTGCCACGCTATGTGAAGATGTTCTGCATTGTCAGCCACGGGCGGTATTTACCGCCGAAGACTACGGTGACGGCTTTGCCGCGGTGTTGAGCCAGCGTTTCAGGCAGCCGGTTACACACATACGTCTTCAGCGTCCACAGGGGCCGGAAGCCCCGTCAGGAACACGCATACGCTCTGATGTTTACCGTTACCGTCAGATGATGTCTCCTGAGGTTTATCGCAGCTTTGTTTTTCGTATCTGCTTATTAGGCGGCGAATCGACGGGAAAAAGCACGCTTTCCCAGACCCTCTCGCAGACCTTGAACGTTCCGTACGTTGCAGAGTTTGGCCGTGAACACTGGGAGGCGAAGAACGGCGTACTGGAGAAGGACGATCTGCTGCATATTGCCCGGGAGCAGGTGCGCAGAGAGGAATTAGCCTGCACCGCTCCTTACCTGGTATGTGATACCTCACCTTTAACCACCCTGTTCTATACGCTCGATCGGTTTGGCAGCGCGCCGCAGGAACTCATGGCGTTAGCCGAACGAGACTACGCTCTGGTCGTACTCTGCGGCGATGAATTTCCTTTTGTGCAGGATGGCACCCGGCAAGGCGAGGCGTTTCGCCGTCGACAGCAGGTATGGTATGAAGCTGAGCTAACACAGCGAAAGATCCCCTTTTTGCGCGTGCGGGGTTCTCTGTCTGAGCGCATCGATCAAATTTGCCAACATATCCCGTGGTCGGGCTGATATCGCTCTCGACCTTCTTCCACTTCCGGTTTATTGTTGAAATCCCTGCCTCATCGAATTCCGGAGACTCATCGCGTGTTTCAGAAAGTTGACGCCTATGCCGGCGACCCTATCCTCTCCTTAATGGAGCGTTTTAAAGAAGATCCTCGCAGCGACAAAGTGAACCTGAGCATCGGTTTGTATTACAACGAGGATGGCATTATTCCTCAGTTGAAAGCCGTTGCCGAAGCCGAAGCGCGTCTGAACGCTGCTCCACACGGCGCATCGCTCTATCTGCCGATGGAAGGGTTAAATAGCTACCGCAGCACTATTGCGCCTCTGCTGTTTGGCGCCGATCACGCGGTGCTCGCGCAAAAACGTGTGGCGACCATCCAGACGCTGGGCGGCTCGGGTGCGCTGAAAGTAGGTGCAGACTTCCTGAAAAAATACTTCCCGGATTCAGGCGTGTGGGTGAGTGACCCAACGTGGGAAAACCACGTTGCGATCTTTGAGGGCGCTGGCTTTAAGGTGGCGACCTATCCGTGGTTCGACAGCGAAACTAACGGCGTGCGCGTTGAAGCGCTGCTGGAAAAACTGAACACCCTGCCGGAGCGCAGCATTGTCCTGCTGCATCCGTGCTGCCATAACCCGACCGGGGCGGATCTCACCAATGCCCAGTGGGATGCGGTGATTGAGGTACTGAAGGCGCGTAATCTGATCCCGTTCCTCGACATTGCCTACCAGGGCTTTGGCGCGGGCATGGAAGAAGATGCATACGCCATTCGCGCCGTGGCCAGCGCCGGGCTGCCTGTTTTGGTCAGCAACTCCTTCTCTAAAATCTTCTCCCTGTACGGTGAACGCGTTGGCGGTCTGTCCGTGGTGTGTGAAGACGCCGAAGCTGCCGGCCGCGTGCTGGGCCAGCTGAAGGCGACGGTGCGCCGCATCTACTCCAGCCCGCCAAATTTTGGCGCGCAGGTGGTGGCCACGGTTCTGGGTGATGCACAGCTGAAAGCCAACTGGCTTGCCGAAGTGGAATCCATGCGTAAGCGCATACTGTCGATGCGTCAGGAGCTGGTTAACGTCCTGAAAGAGGCCGTGCCGGGACATAACTTCGACTATCTGCTCAAGCAGCGCGGGATGTTCAGCTATACCGGACTGAGTGCGGCACAGGTCGATCGCCTGCGCGAAGAGTTCGGCGTCTACCTGATCGCCAGCGGCCGTATGTGCGTGGCGGGTCTAAATGCCAGCAACGTTCATCGCGTGGCGCAGGCGTTTGCAGCTGTGATGTAAGTATTCACTTACTTGCATGCTATATGTAGGCCGGGTAAGGCGCAGCCGCCACCCGGCTTTTTTGTTTGCGCCGGTGCCAATCATTGCCCGGTGGCGCTTCGCTTACCGGGCCTACACGTTTCTTCTGCGCTTTGTGATCGTCTTCTTTTTATTCAGCTTCATAAGCAAAAACTCCTTCCCTTCACCCCCCGCTGGCGTTATGGTCGGATAGTTTTTTGACCATCCGCTCAAATTAAAACGATAACAAACTGAATATTCAGGGGAAAATATGCGCAAGATCACACTGGCGCTCAGCGCCGCCTGCTTATTGTTCTCGCTTAATAGCGCCGTCGTCGCGCGAGCTTCTGCCCCGACGCCGCTTTATACCGGCACCACCGCCGCCATTCTCGCCGAGCAGGCGCCCATTCACTGGGTTTCCGTAGCCCAAATCGAAAACAGCCTGATGGGCCGTGCGCCAATGGCCGTGGGCTTCGACATTGACGATACCGTGCTGTTCTCAAGCCCCGGCTTCTGGCGCGGGAAGAAAACGTATTCACCAGACAGCGAAGCGTATCTGAAGAACCCGGAATTCTGGGAAAAAATGAATAACGGCTGGGACGAATTTAGCATCCCGAAAGAGGTTGCCCGTGCGCTTATTGCCATGCACGTGAAGCGCGGTGACAGCATTTATTTCGTGACCGGCCGCAGTCAGACCAAAACGGAAACCGTCTCTAAAACGCTGCAGGATGATTTCCAGATCCCGGCGACCAGCATGAATCCGGTAATTTTTGCCGGTGACAAAGAAGGGCAAAACACCAAAACCCAGTGGCTGGAAAAGAAAAATATCAAAGTATTCTACGGCGATTCAGATAACGACATTACCGCCGCGCATGACGTGGGTGCCAGAGGGATCAGGGTATTACGGGCCTCTAACTCCACGTATCGACCGCTGCCGATGGCCGGAAAGTTTGGCGAAGAGGTGATCGTCAATTCGGAATATTAAGTACTCGGCAGCGGGTTTGACTCTTTTTTAATCAAATCTCGCTGCTGCGGGTTTTACCTTTCGTCTTCTTGCTGCACACTTAGAAAGATTCATCTTTCATCACGGAGCAGCACATGTGGTACCAACAGACTCTGACCTTAAGCGCAAAACCACGCGGATTTCACCTGGTGACGGATGAAGTCATCGGGCAACTCCGCGACCTGTCGCGCGTCAGAACGGGTTTGCTGCATCTGCTGCTTCAGCACACGTCCGCCTCTCTCACGCTTAATGAAAATTGCGATCCCACCGTCCGGTCCGACATGGAGCACCATTTTCTGAAGAGCGTCCCGGACAACGCGCCTTATGAGCATGACTATGAGGGGGCAGACGACATGCCTTCGCATATTAAATCCTCTCTGCTGGGCGTATCGCTGATGCTGCCGGTTCACAACGGGCGGCTGATGTTGGGAACGTGGCAGGGGATCTGGCTGGGAGAGCATCGCATTCACGGTGGTTCGCGTAAAATTATCGCCACGCTACAAGGGGAATAAAGATGACAATTTCGGAGATACTTCAGTACTGCATGAGCAAGCCCGGCGCGGAGCAGAGCGTCCACAGCGACTGGAAAGCCACGCAGATTAAGGTGGGTGATGTGCTGTTTGCGATGGTGAAAGAGGTGGAGGGCCGTCCGGCGGCGTCGCTGAAAACCAGCCCTGAACTGGCGGATTTGCTACGCCAGCAGCATGATGACGTGAGGCCGAGCAAGCACCTCAATAAGGCGCACTGGAGCACCGTTTATCTGGACGGATCGATTCCAGGCTCGCAGATTTACTACCTGGTGGACGCGTCCTATCAGCAGGCGGTTGAGCTGCTGCCGGAAACCACCCGACAGCAACTCTCCGTGTGACAATTACAGCAACGGTTTAAGGAAGCGCGCGGTGTGCGAGGCTTCGCACTCTGCAACGGTCTCTGGCGTACCGGAGACGAGAATTTCACCGCCGCCGCTGCCGCCTTCCGGGCCGAGATCGACAATCCAGTCCGCGGTTTTAATCACGTCCAGGTTATGTTCGATGACCACGATAGTGTTGCCCTGATCGCGCAGCTGATGCAGCACCTCGAGCAGCTGCTGGATGTCGGCAAAGTGCAGGCCGGTGGTCGGCTCGTCCAGAATGTAGAGCGTTTGACCGGTGCCGCGTTTTGACAGCTCACGCGCCAGCTTCACGCGCTGCGCTTCGCCGCCGGACAGCGTGGTGGCAGACTGTCCCAGACGAATGTAGGTCAGGCCGACGTCCATTAGCGTCTGCAGCTTACGCGCCAGCGCAGGGACGGCGTCAAAGAACTCGCGCGCCTCTTCGATGGTCATATCCAGCACTTCGTGGATGGTCTTGCCTTTGTACTTAATCTCCAGCGTTTCGCGGTTATAGCGCTTGCCTTTGCACTGGTCGCACGGCACGTAGATATCCGGCAGGAAGTGCATCTCAACCTTGATCACGCCATCGCCCTGGCACGCTTCGCAGCGACCGCCGCGCACGTTAAAGCTGAAACGTCCCGGCGTATACCCGCGCGAGCGTGATTCCGGCACGCCCGCGAAGAGTTCACGTACTGGCGTGAAGACGCCGGTATAGGTCGCCGGGTTAGAGCGCGGGGTACGGCCAATCGGGCTCTGGTCAATGTCGATAACCTTATCGAAATGCTCCAGCCCCTGAATGTCGCGGTACGGTGCAGGCTCGGCCAGCGTCGCGCCGTTCAGCGCCGTCTGCGCAATCGGGAACAGCGTATCGTTGATCAGCGTCGATTTACCGGAACCGGACACGCCGGTGATACAGGTAAACAGGCCAACCGGCAGCGTCAGGGTGACGTCTTTCAGGTTGTTGCCGCGCGCGCCGGTCAGCTTCAGCACTTTTTCAGGATCTGCCGCGACGCGCTGTTTCGGCACTTCAATCTTGCGCTTGCCGCTCATGAACTGGCCGGTCAGCGACTCGGGCACCGCCATGATGTCCTTCAGCGTGCCTTCCGCGACCACCTGGCCGCCGTGTACGCCAGCGCCTGGGCCAATGTCGATGACGTGGTCAGCCGCGCGGATCGCATCTTCGTCGTGCTCGACCACGATCACCGTGTTGCCGAGGTTGCGCAGGTGGACCAGCGTCCCGAGCAGACGCTCGTTGTCGCGCTGGTGCAGGCCGATAGACGGCTCATCCAGCACGTACATTACGCCGACTAAGCCCGCGCCAATCTGGCTCGCCAGACGGATACGCTGGGCCTCACCGCCGGAGAGCGTTTCCGCCGAGCGTGAAAGCGTCAGGTAGTTCAGGCCGACGTTCACCAGGAACTTCAGGCGATCGCCAATCTCTTTCAGCACTTTTTCGGCGATTTTCGCGCGCTGGCCGGAGAGCTTCAGGTTGTTGAAAAAGTCCATCGCGTGGCCGATGCTCATGTCTGAGATGGTCGGCAGCGCGGTGTTTTCAACAAACACGTGGCGCGCTTCGCGGCGCAGACGCGTGCCCTCACAGGTGGCGCAGGAGCGGTTGCTGATGAACTTCGCCAGCTCCTCGCGCACCGCGCTGGATTCGGTCTCTTTGTAGCGGCGCTCCATGTTGTGCAGCACCCCTTCGAACGGGTGGCGACGCACGGAGGTATCGCCGCGATCGTTCATGTACTTGAACTCGATGTTCTCTTTGCCGGAACCGAACAGGATCACTTTGTGCACGTTCGCGCTCAGGCTGGCCCACGGGGCTTCAACGTCGAACTTGTAGTGCTCTGCCAGCGATTTCAGCATCTGGAAGTAGTAGAAGTTACGCTTGTCCCAGCCGCGAATGGCACCGCCCGCCAGCGACAGCTCCGGGTTCTGAATGACGCGGTCCGGGTCGAAATATTGTTGAACGCCCAGGCCGTCACACGTCGGGCAGGCACCCGCTGGGTTGTTAAAGGAGAACAGGCGCGGTTCAAGCTCGCGCATACTGTAGCCGCAAATCGGGCAGGCAAAGTTGGCGGAGAAGAGCAGCTCTTCCGCTTTTGGGTCATCCATGTCGGAGACCACGGCCGTGCCGCCGGAGAGCTCCAGCGCGGTTTCAAAGGATTCCGCCAGACGCGTGGCGAGATCGTCACGCACCTTAAAGCGGTCAATCACCACTTCGATGGTGTGCTTCTTCTGCAGCTCCAGCTTGGGGGGATCGGACAGGTCACACACTTCGCCGTCAATACGGGCGCGGATATAGCCCTGGCTTGCCAGGTTTTCCAGCGTTTTGGTGTGTTCGCCTTTTCGCTCTTTAATGATCGGCGCCAGCAGCATCAGGCGTTTGCCTTCCGGCTGCGACAGCACGTTATCCACCATCTGGCTTACGGTCTGGGCCGCCAGCGGGACGTCATGGTCCGGGCAGCGCGGCTCGCCCACGCGGGCATACAGCAGACGCAGGTAGTCGTGAATTTCGGTAATGGTACCGACCGTTGAACGCGGGTTATGCGAGGTGGACTTCTGCTCAATAGAGATAGCAGGGGACAACCCTTCAATATGGTCGACATCCGGTTTTTCCATCAGCGACAGGAACTGACGCGCGTACGCAGAGAGTGATTCAACGTAACGACGCTGTCCTTCGGCATACAAAGTGTCGAAAGCCAGTGAGGATTTGCCAGACCCCGAAAGCCCGGTCACGACAATGAGTTTGTCGCGAGGGATTATGAGGTTGATATTCTTGAGATTGTGGGTGCGGGCGCCCCGAACTTCGATCTTATCCATTCACCTTTCCCGGTTGGAACACGGATTGCCTGATTTGTTTGAAGGACAAACGGCTGTCAGAAACGGCTAATTATGACACAATTTGACCTGTTTGAATATACAGTATTGGAATGCATTTTCTGATTGGCTGTGTAACAATGTTCCGTTCGCGCGCGAACTCTGGAAGATGCTACGCAACTATCAAAGTGGCGTCTGGAAATGGTACACTCGCGCGTTTACACTATTAAGAAACGTATTCAGGAGACACGAACATGGCCAGCAGAGGCGTAAACAAGGTGATTCTCGTCGGTAATCTGGGCCAGGACCCGGAAGTACGCTACATGCCGAGTGGTGGCGCAGTTGCCAACATTACGCTGGCTACTTCCGAATCCTGGCGTGATAAAGCGACCGGTGAGATGAAAGAGCAGACCGAATGGCACCGCGTAGTGCTGTTTGGCAAACTGGCAGAAGTGGCCGGTGAGTATCTGCGTAAAGGTTCTCAGGTCTATATCGAAGGCCAGCTGCGTACCCGCAAATGGACCGATCAGTCCGGTGCTGAGAAGTACACCACTGAAGTCGTGGTTAACGTGGGCGGTACCATGCAGATGCTGGGTGGCCGTCAGGGCGGTGGTGCACCAGCAGGTGGCGGTCAGAGCCAGCAGCAGGGCGGTTGGGGTCAGCCTCAGCAGCCGCAGGGCGGCAACCAGTTCAGCGGTGGCGCACAGTCTCGTCCGCAGCAGCAGTCTGCTCCGGCGCCGTCTAACGAACCGCCAATGGATTTCGACGACGACATTCCGTTCTGATTTCCAGGTACTTAAAACAAAAAACCCAGACCATCGTCTGGGTTTTTTTATTCCGTAAGGGATCAGGTAATCACCATCGGCCAGTCTGGCGGCGTGTGGCTCATCGCCTCAACCATCACCACTTTAATATTTTCCCAGACGGCGGCGATATCCAGCAGGGTGATGCCAAGCAGACCCGTTGCAAACCAGCAGGCAGCTCCCAGCCCCAGCAGGGTGCTGATGACAGCAAGACCCGCATAGTCAGATTTACGAAACTGAATGTTCAGCGTGCTGGCTAAAAACATCAGTACCGCACTCAACAAAGGCCAGCGCAGGAGAACCATGCTGGTAGTAATGGTTGCCATAGAACCCATCCTCTACAAAACAGACGAACTGACTGAAACAGTGTTTCTCGTTACAAAATATGTGTGAACTATATCACATTTGTTGATTTATTCGCCAGCATCTGTGCCAGCAAAAAAGAGAATTTTATTCCTTCGGAAAGGCGAGAGTGCAGGCTGGTTCTGCCTTCGGCGCATGAGGGGACGGACCCACAGCGCGGCGGAAACGCCCTTCGGGCAGGTGGGGAGACCGCAAATTCGGTTTTTATAAGAGAGGGTTATTCTCAGGCGATCCTGAAAATATTGAGGCACAGACTGATTATTTATAAATCAACGAACACAATGCCCCAGAGCAAATAGCATAAAACGTCATGATGAAGCTGTACTTTTTTCATGCTGTCAGACGTTTGGCTTAATCAACAATCGCCTGTTGTGTTATCTTCCCACCGCCATTGCGGGCTGGATAATTATTTTCCTTAATTGAAACGGAACGAATACTTATAGTTTAGCTTACGGAAAAATATTATCGTCATAACGAAATTTAAGATTTTTAATACTAAAAGTCAGTTGCTAACTTCGCATGATTCATGCAACGTAATCACCTGTTTAACAAAGCATCCGGCCTTCATTACTACAGGCGTACAACATGCAGGGATATAGGGCGGGAAATGAATCGTAGCGCGCGGCGCAAAATGCTCAGGGTGGTAGGGATCATCATGGTAGTTATGCTACCGGTGATGCTTGCGCTATGGTTTGCCCAGCTACGAGCCGTGTCTGAAACAAGCGCCCAGCTACGCACATTTGCTGAACTGGCTTTAGACAAAACAGAACTGGTTATTCAACAGGTTGATCTGGCCCGGGACGAGGCTGAAAAATATCGAGGTGAGCTTTGCACGCCGGGACATCGTCAATATATGCTGAACGTTGTTCGTGGCCGCCTGTTTGTCGCCGATTTAATTTACGCTGAAGGTCAGAATTTTCTTTGTTCGACCGTTTTTACACCGGATCACCCTTACGCCATCCCTGTCGCTAATTACACGCGTAAACCTGACGTCGCTATCTATTATTATCGCGATACCCCATTTTATACTGGCTATAAAATGACATATATGCAGCGCGGAAATTATGTGGTGGTCGTCAACCCGCTTTCATACAGCGAAGTCATGTCCGCGGATCATTCTCTCTCCTGGGGCGTGTACGACACGGTAACCAATGCTTTCTTTTCCGTCAGCCAGAAAGCCAATGTTTCTTTATTAAATTCGATGATTCGGGATAAGGAATCAGTATTTCAAAAAGATAACCGCTTTTATACGATCGTAACATCCCCCAAAAGACCTATTGCGGCCATTGTGTCGACATCGAATAAACGCTTTTATGAAACGCTTTATCACCAGGCGACGTTGACGCTGCCGCTGGGCATGATCTGCAGCATTATTATTTTGCTGGTATGGTCCCGTACCCATCGTGAGCTCAATTCACCGGGGCGCTTACTGCACCGGGCGCTGAACAAAAGACAGCTTTGCGTGCACTATCAGCCGATTATTGATATCAAGAATAACCAGTGCGTGGGCGCGGAGGCGTTGTTACGCTGGCCTGGTTTTAACGGGCAGGTGATGAGCCCGGCTGAGTTTATTCCGCTGGCGGAAAATGAGGGAATGAGCGAGCGGATTACGGACTATGTCGTTGAGGAAGTGTTCAACGATCTGGGCCATTTCCTCGCCGAGCATCCGCATCTCTATATTTCGATTAACCTGTCGGCCACGGATTTCCACTCCTCGCGGCTGATCGCCATGATTTCGGATAAGGCTCACCACTACGCCGTCCGTGCGCAGCAAATCAAAATAGAAGTGACGGAACGCGGTTTTATTGATGTGCCAAAAACCACGCCGGTGATTCAGGCTTTCCGTCAGGCGGGATATGAAGTCGCGATCGATGATTTCGGAACCGGTTATTCGAACCTGCACAACCTCTACTCGCTGAACGTGGATATTCTGAAAATCGATAAATCGTTTATCGATACCCTAACGACCAACAGCACCAGCCACCTGATCGCCGAGCATATTATCGAGATGGCGCAAAGCCTGCGGCTGAAAACCATTGCGGAAGGGGTAGAGACGGCAGAGCAGGTAAGCTGGCTGTTGAAGCGCGGCGTCCAGTTTTGTCAGGGATGGCACTTCGCGAAAGCGATGCCGCCCCAGGAATTTATGACCTGGCAGCAGCAGCCTTTGCACTGAGGGTGATCAATTCAACTGGTGGCGATAGTCGCTCGGCGTGCGGTCAAACTCGCGGCGAAACACGCGGGAAAAGGTTTGTTGCGATACATAGCCAAGATCCATCGCGATATCAAAAATGGGCCGCTGCGTTGAGCGTAGCGCCTGAGCCGCCAGCAGCAGCCTGCGCTGGCGAATGTACTCCCCCAGCGTCTGATGCATGACCGTGCGGAACATTCTCTGTAAATACCATTTTGAATAGCCCGACTTTTTAGCGACCACATCAATGTTCAACGGTTGGTCGATATGTTCATCAATCCATTCAATAAGTGTCTGAATAATCTGCTGATGCGACATAAGGTTGCCCCTCTGTAGATACAACTATCTCGGTTAATTCGTCGTTTTCTCTGCGGGGGAGTATAATTCCTCAAGTTAACTTGAGGTAAAGAGGTTTTATGGAAAAGAGATTGCCGCGAATTAAAGCGCTGTTAACCCCCGGTGAAGTGGCAAAGCGAAGCGGCGTTGCGGTATCGGCGCTCCACTTCTATGAAAGCAAAGGGTTAATCAAGAGTATCCGTAACGGCGGCAACCAGCGTCGCTATACCCGCGACGTGCTCCGCTACGTGGCGATTATCAAAATTGCGCAACGAATCGGAATTCCCCTGGCCACGATCGGCGAGGCGTTTGGCGTGCTGCCGGAAGGTCACACGCTGAGCCCGAAAGAGTGGAAAGAGCTGTCGTCCCAGTGGCGTGAAGAGCTGGACAGGCGTATTCATACGCTGGTCGCCCTGCGTGACGAGCTGGATGGCTGTATCGGCTGCGGCTGCCTGTCGCGTAGCGATTGTCCGTTGCGTAACCCCGGCGACAGGCTGGGCGAGCAGGGGACGGGGGCGCGGCTGCTGGAAGAGGATTGAGCGTGCGTGTAGCCCATTCGCCGGGTGGCGCTTCGCTTACCCGGCCTACCAGACCGTAAAATGTAGGCCGGGTAAGGCGCAGCCGCCACCCGGCAAAACCCCTCGAGTACATAAAGAACTAAAGCGCCACATAAGGGCGCTTTAGTTTTTCCCGGTCTTTGTCTTTCACTCTATCCCGCTGGTTCACGGGAGGGTTTCCCCCGACGTCAGTACCCCTCGTGTCGAGCTGGTTGGTGAGGTTCCGGATTGTGCTGACACTTTAATTCTATGCAAGACCCGTTTTTTCGCCAGCCTGTCTGACCGTTTTTTAGACGAATTTTTTTCGCGGTGTTGTTCAATTTTCTATAGTTAAAAAGTATGAATAACAGGAGAAAACCATGCTCACGGTACACCACCTTAACCAGTCACGCTCGCACCGCGTGATTTGGGCGCTGGAAGAACTCGACCTGCCTTATGAGATCGTTCACTACCAGCGTGAAAAGAACATGCTGGCACCGGAGGCGCTCAAAAAGGTGCATCCGTTGGGTAAATCACCGGTCATCGAAGACAATGGGCTGATTCTGGCCGAGTCCGGCGCCATTCTGGAGTATCTCCAGGAAACGTACGATCCCGAGTCACGCCTTAAGCCTTTAGATCCGGCGCATAAGGTGCAGTACCGCTTCTGGCTGCATTACGCCGAAGGATCGCTGATGCCGCTGCTGTTAATGAAGCTGGTCTTCAACAGCCTCGGCAAGCCGCCGGTGCCGTTTGGTATCAGAACTCTGGGTAAAGCGCTGGGGCAGGGGGTGCAGAAAGCGTATCTCAACCGTCAGCTGGAAACCCATGCGCGCTTTATTGAGTCACATCTTGCTGAAAACAGCTGGTTTGCCGGGGATTCGCTCAGCATGGCCGATATTCAGATGAGCTTTCCGATCTTTGCGCTGCTGGCGCGCGGCGGTATCGCTAATCTGCCGCATATTCAGGCATGGAAGACAAAGGTTGAGAACAGCCCTGGCTGGCAAAAAACGCTGCAACAGGGTGGGCCGTTATCTATCCCGGGTGAGGATTGAAATGTAAACAAATTGCGCATAGACGATAACGTTTGCGCATACTCTGTTTATTTCTTCAGCGTCATAAGTGAATTTTAGCGAAAAACGAGAAAGTTCAGTTGAAAAGGGCGGGGATTACGCTAGATAATCGTTTGCCTTAATTTGACCACCCGTTTGTAAGCGCGGAGCTAAACGTTTGCTTTTTTTGTGGCGCCCTTTCGTCACAAACGCAACACAAGGATTTGACGTCTAGCTGGCAGTGGCGTCTCCACCTCGCTTACGGACTTCCTAAAAAACTCTCAGGGGATGTTTTCTATGTCTACGCCATCTGCGCGTACTGGCGGTTCACTTGACGCCATGTTTAAAATTTCGGCTCGCGGCAGCACCGTGCGCCAGGAGATCGTTGCCGGTTTGACAACGTTTCTGGCGATGGTGTATTCCGTCATCGTTGTGCCGGGCATGCTGGGTAAAGCAGGCTTCCCGCCAGCGGCTGTCTTTGTGGCGACCTGCCTTGTGGCCGGTGTGGGCTCCATCGTGATGGGCCTGTGGGCGAACCTGCCGCTGGCGATTGGTTGCGCTATCTCTCTGACCGCGTTTACCGCATTCAGCCTGGTGCTGGGTCAGCACATCAGCGTACCGGTTGCGCTGGGTGCCGTGTTCCTGATGGGCGTGCTGTTTACCGTGATTTCAGCGACCGGCATCCGTAGCTGGATTTTGCGCAACCTGCCGCAGGGCGTGGCGCACGGCACCGGTATCGGCATCGGCCTGTTCCTGTTGCTGATCGCCGCCAACGGCGTCGGTCTGGTCATCAAGAACCCGCTGGACGGTCTGCCGGTGGCGCTGGGCCACTTCGCCAGCTTCCCGGTGATTATGTCGCTGATCGGCCTGGCGGTGATTATCGGTCTGGAAAAACTGAAGGTCCCGGGCGGCATTCTGCTGACCATTATCGGTGTTTCCGTTGTCGGCCTGCTTTTCGATCCAACCGTACACTTCTCCGGTATCTTCGCCATGCCGTCGCTGAGCGATGACAAAGGCAACTCCCTGATTGGCAGCCTGGATATCGTTGGCGCGCTGAACCCGGTGATCCTGCCAAGCGTGCTGGCGCTGGTGATGACCGCCGTGTTTGACGCGACCGGCACCATTCGTGCGGTGGCCGGTCAGGCGAACCTGCTGGATAAAGACGGTCAGATTATTGATGGCGGCAAAGCGCTGACCACTGACTCCCTGAGCAGCGTCTTCTCTGGCCTGGTGGGCGCGGCGCCTGCGGCGGTGTACATCGAATCCGCAGCGGGTACGGCGGCAGGCGGTAAAACCGGCCTGACGGCGATCACCGTCGGCGTGCTGTTCATGCTGATCCTGTTCCTCTCTCCGCTCTCCTATCTGGTTCCGGCGTATGCGACCGCACCGGCGCTGATGTACGTTGGCCTGCTGATGCTGAGCAACGTGGCGAAAATCGACTTTGCGGACTTCGTGGACGCCATGTCTGGCCTGATTACCGCGGTCTTCATCGTGCTGACCTGTAACATCGTGACCGGCATTATGATCGGCTTCGCGTCGCTGGTGATTGGTCGTCTGGTTTCCGGTGAATGGCGCAAGCTGAATATCGGCACCGTGATTATCGCCGTTGCGCTGGTGGCGTTCTACGCGGGCGGCTGGGCAATCTAAGTTGTCCTTTGATGCGAAAACGGGTGGCTCTGGCCGCCCGTTTTTATTTTCAGGACTCATCCTGTTGCCTTTTGCGTTACTCTGGTGAAGATAGAATAAAAGGCACGACGCCTTCCGGAGTACATAAGCAACACAGCAAACAGGGAACGCATGGAAATCTTCTTCACAATACTCATCATGACCCTTGTGGTCTCACTATCCGGGGTGGTTACACGCGTACTGCCCTTTCAGGTCCCCCTGCCATTAATGCAAATTGCCATCGGCGCGCTGCTGGCGTGGCCGACGTTTGGCCTGCACGTGGAATTTGACCCCGAACTGTTCCTCGTGCTGTTTATCCCGCCGCTGCTGTTTGCCGATGGCTGGAAAACGCCCACGCGGGAATTCCTTGAGCACGGGCGCGAGATCTTCGGCCTGGCGCTGGCGCTGGTGGTGGTCACCGTGGTCGGGATTGGTTTTCTGATCTACTGGGCGGTACCGGGTATTCCATTAATACCGGCTTTTGCGCTGGCCGCCGTGCTGTCGCCAACCGATGCCGTGGCGCTGTCCGGCATCGTGGGTGAAGGCCGTATTCCGAAGAAAATCATGGGGATTTTACAGGGTGAGGCGCTGATGAATGACGCCTCCGGCCTGGTCGCCCTGAAGTTTGCCGTGGCCGTTGCGATGGGCACGATGGTCTTTACCGTCGGCGGCGCGACGCTGGAGTTCTTCAAGGTGGCGATTGGCGGTATTCTCGCCGGCTTCGTGGTGAGCTGGCTGTACGGCCGCTCATTGCGCTTCCTCAGCCGCTGGGGCGGCGATGAACCCGCTACGCAGATCGTACTGCTGTTCCTGCTGCCGTTTGCCTCTTATCTGATTGCCGAACATATCGGCGTGTCGGGCATTCTGGCAGCGGTGGCGGCAGGGATGACCATCACCCGTTCCGGCGTAATGCGCCGCGCGCCGCTGGCCATGCGTCTGCGTGCCAACAGCACCTGGGCCATGCTGGAATTTGTCTTTAACGGCATGGTGTTCCTGCTGTTGGGCCTGCAGCTCCCGGGCATTCTGGAATCCTCGCTGGTGGCGGCCGAAGCCGACCCGAACGTTGAGGTCTGGATGCTGTTTACCGATATCGTGCTGATCTACCTGGCGCTGATGCTGGTGCGTTTCGGCTGGCTGTGGACGATGAAAAACTTCAGCGCACGTTTCCTGAAGAAAAAGCCGATGGAGTTCGGCTCGTGGACAACGCGTGAACTGCTGATCGCCTCTTTTGCGGGCGTCCGCGGGGCGATCACCCTTGCCGGTGTGCTCTCCATTCCGCTGCTGCTGCCTACGGGCGACGTCTTCCCGGCGCGCTACGAGCTGGTCTTCCTGGCGGCGGGCGTGATTCTGTTCTCCCTGTTTGTCGGCGTGATTATGCTGCCGATTTTACTCCAGCATATTGATGCCGGTGATTCGACCCAGCAGCATAAAGAGGAGCGTATTGCCAGGGCGGCTACCGCCGAGGTGGCAATTGTCGCGATTCAGAAAATGGAAGAGCGTCTGGCTGCGGATGCGGAAGAGAACATCGATAACCAGCTGCTTACGGAAGTGAGTTCCCGCGTGATTGGTAACCTGCGCCGCCGCGCGGACGGGCGTAACGACGTGGAAAGCTCGCTGCAGGAAGAGAACCTGGAGCGCCGGTTCCGCCTGGCGGCGCTGCGCTCCGAGCGTGCCGAGCTGTATCACCTGCGCGCCACGCGGCAGATCAGCAACGAAACGCTGCAAAAGCTGCTGCACGATCTGGACCTGCTGGAAGCGTTGTTGATAGAGAATCAGTAGCGCTGTTTTGCCCGGTGGCGCTGCGCTTACCGGGCCTACGTGCTCGATCGGTTCCCTCTACCTGTGGGAGAGGGTTAGGGTGAGGGCACCCAAAACCCCTCACAACACTGCAGCCACGCCTGCGCGCTGTGCGATAAATACACCCCTTCACGCCAGATCATCCCCAGCTGCCAGTGCAGGTCGCTCTCCAGCGGGATCCAGCGCAGCGTGTTTTTATCCAGACGCTCGCAAATCGGCTGCGGCAGAATGGCAATCCCCACGCCTGCCTGCACCATCGCCGCCAGGAAATCCCACTGTCCGCTACGCACCGCAATGCGCGGCTTGACGTCATGTTGGCTAAACAGCGTCATCAGCTGGCGGCTGAGGGCGAAATCTTCGTTGTAGATCAGCAGAGGGTGCTCGCCGAGCAGTTCAGGCCTCACCGAGTCTCTCTTCAGCCAGTCGCCGGAGCGGGGAACCAGCACGCACAGCGGGTGGCTAAAGAGCGGAAGCGTTGCCAGACCGCTCTCTTCCTCAACGGGAAGGGCGGTCATTGCCACGTCAAGCTCGCCGTTGGTGACGGCCTGCTGGACGGTTAACCCACCAAACTCCGAAATCTTCAGCTCAACGCCGGGATAGCGCTGGCGAAACAGGCTAATCGGCCCGGCCATCATCATCCCCACCATTGGCGGAATGCCGAGGCGAAGCACCCCTTTGGTCAGATGGTTGATATCGTCCAGCTCCGCTTCCAGCTGGCGGAACTCCGCCAGAATCGCCAGCCCGCGTTCGAACACCACGCGTCCGGTGTCGGTCAGCAGCAGCCTGCGCCCGTCGCGGATCAGCAGGGTACAGTTCAGTTCATCTTCGAGGTTTTTCAGCATCTTGCTGATGGTTGGCTGGGTAACAAACAACTTCTCCGCTGCGCGGGTAAAACTTTGCTGACGAACCACTTCGACAAAATAGCGCAGCGTTCTTATGTCCATGATTATTCCTCGAAACTATACCTTTGATGATTTTAATTCATTTCAGTCCACACCGTGCGGTCTCTATACTGGCGCCTCGTCTCATTTTTGAGGAAACCCTTCATGGCCGTGGCGTTAAGCCGTGTTACGCCTGCCGTTGTGCAACGACTCCAGGTCCCGGTTCAGGTACTGCTCTATGCGGGACTGTTTGTTTTCGCGGAATATCTTGTCGGCTGGCTGCATCTGCCGCTGCCTGCCAACCTTGTCGGGATGCTGCTGATGCTGACGCTTATTCTGTGTCGCGTGATCCCCCTTAACTGGGTGCGCGCCGGGGCGCGCTGGCTGCTGGCGGAGATGCTGCTGTTCTTTGTCCCTGCCGTGGTGGCGGTGGTGAACTACGCGCAGCTGCTGATGGTGGACGGCTGGCGAATCTTTGCCGTTATCGCGCTGAGTACGCTGATGGTGCTGGGGGCGACCGCCTGGGTGGTGGATAAAGTGTATCGCTTTGAAATCAGCAGGCACAAACATGACTAACTTTCAGGTTAGCGTGCTGTGCCTGCTTGCCACGCTAATTATCTACTTTGCCAACAAGCGGTTGTATCGCCGCTTTCACGCCCTGCCGCTGATGCCGCTGGTCTTCACGCCGATCCTGCTGGTGATGATGCTGGTCTTCGGCCATATCTCCTGGCAAAACTACATTGGTGAATCCCACTGGCTGCTGTGGCTGCTCGGCCCGGCGACCATCGCCTTTGCCGTCCCCGTTTACGACAACCTGGCGATTATCAAACGCCACTGGATGTCGCTCAGCGCGGGCGTGCTCACCGCAACGGTGGTGGCGGTCTGTAGCTCGGTCTGGCTGGCGCGGCTGTTTACGCTGCCCGATGAAATTCAGCGCAGCCTGGCCGTGCGTTCGGTAACCACGCCGTTTGCGCTGGCGGCGGCTAAACCGCTCGGCGGGCAGCCGGATCTGGTAGCGCTGTTTGTTGTCGTGACGGGCGTGTTCGGTATGGCGGTCGGCGATATGCTATTCCTGCGCTTGTCGATCCGTGAAGGGATGGCAAAAGGGGCAGGGTTTGGCGCGGCGTCGCACGGGGCGGGCACGGCACGTTCGTATGAGCTGGGTCAGCAGGAGGGCGTTGTCGCGAGCCTGGTGATGATGCTCTCAGGCGTGGTGATGGTGCTGATTGCGCCGCTGGTGGCGTGGGTGATGTTTTAATTTCCCCGGCCAGTGCGGCCGGGGAGGTCAGTCGATTAATGTGCACGACCCTGATCGATACCTAATCCCGTTTGAGAGCGGATAAACTGGGCGCGGAATTTCTCACGCTCCAGGTTACCCTCCGGCGAGTTGTCGGTGGCCGAGAAGAACCAGATGCCGATAAACGCCACGGCGATAGAGAACAGCGCCGGGTATTCATACGGGAAGATAGCGCTGGCGTGACCGAGGATCTGCACCCAGATGGTTGGGCCCAGAATCATCAGGATCACCGCCGTCAGCAGCCCCAGCCAGCCGCCAATCATTGCGCCACGGGTGGTCAGTTTCGACCAGTACATGGAGAGCAGGATGATCGGGAAGTTACAGCTTGCCGCAATCGAGAAGGCCAGCCCCACCATAAAGGCGATGTTCTGCTTCTCGAACAGAATGCCTAACAGAATCGCCACTACGCCCAGCACCAGCACGGTGATTTTCGAGACCTTCAGCTCGTCGCGCTCGCTCGCGCCTTTGCGGATGACGTTGGCGTAGAGGTCATGCGACACCGCAGACGCGCCGGCCAGCGTCAGCCCTGCAACCACCGCCAGAATGGTGGCGAAGGCCACGGCGGAGATAAAGCCGAGGAACAGGTTACCGCCCACCGCGTCGGCCAGGTGCACCGCCGCCATGTTGTTACCGCCAATCAGCGCGCCCGCCGCGTCTTTAAAGGCTGGGTTCGCCCCCACCAGCATGATCGCGCCAAAGCCGATGATAAAGGTCAGGATATAGAAGTAACCCATGAAACCGGTGGCGTAGAAGACGCTTTTGCGCGCTTCTCGCGCATCGCTCACGGTAAAGAAGCGCATCAGGATATGCGGCAGACCCGCGGTACCGAACATCAGTCCTAGACCCAGTGAGAGCGCCGATATTGGGTCTTTCACCAGCCCGCCCGGGCTCATGATCGCTTCTCCTTTCGGGTGGACCGCCATCGCTTCGGTGAACAGGTTATTGAAGCTGAAGCCGACGTGCTTCATCACCATAAAGGCCATAAAGCTGGCGCCGAACAGCAGCAGAACCGCTTTGATGATCTGCACCCAGGTGGTCGCCAGCATGCCGCCGAACAGCACGTACATCACCATCAGTACGCCAACCAGCACCACCGCGATGTGGTAGTTCAGGCCGAAAAGCAGTTCGATCAATTTACCCGCGCCCACCATCTGCGCAATCAGATACAGCGCCACCACCACCAGCGAGCCGCAGGCGGAGAGGGTGCGAATCGGCCCCTGCTTCAGACGGTACGAGGCCACGTCTGCGAAGGTATAGCGGCCCAGGTTACGCAGGCGCTCGGCAATCAGGAACAGGATGATCGGCCAGCCGACGAGGAAGCCGAGGGAGTAGATCAGGCCGTCATAGCCGGAGGTGTACACCAGCGCGGAGATCCCGAGGAACGAGGCGGCGGACATAAAGTCACCCGCAATCGCCAGCCCGTTCTGGAAGCCGGTAATGTTGCCGCCTGCGGTGTAGTAATCATTACGGGAGCGCACGCGTTTCGACGCCCAGTAGGTGATATAGAGCGTCAGCAGGACGAAAATCAGGAACATAATAATCGCCTGCCAGTTGGTTGGCTGGCGCTGGACCTCGCCGGTAATGGCATCCGCCGCGTGGGCGGCAAAGGGAAGTGTGGCGGCGAGCGCCGTCAGAACTCGCTTCATGATGCTTTTACCTCACGCAGGACTTCTCTGTTAAGACGATCGAATTCACCGTTCGCGCGCCAGACGTAGACGCCGGTCAGCAGGAATGAAATCACAATCACGCCAATACCAATCGGAATGCCGCGCGTCACGCTGGTCCCCTCGTGCAGCGGGGTGCCCAGCCAGTGCGGGGCAAAGGCGATCAGCAGAATAAAGCCGACGTAGATAACCAGCATGATGATGGAAAGGATGAAGGCAAACCGTTGCCGCTTATCGACGAGCTCCCTGTAGTGCGCACTATTCTCTATCTGCTGACAAATATCGTTATTCATCACAGAGTCTCCAAAGGTAAGGTAGGTTTGTTTTTAGTCCCCTCTCCCTTTGGGGAGAGGGTTAGGGTGAGGGGAGGAAGGTGCGGTCTGATGCCCTCACCCCGGCCCTCTCCCACGGGGAGAGGGAGAAAACGCTAGGAAGGCATCGCGATGGCCTGCTTCTCTTCGAGCAGTTTTTCCACCACGCCAGGATCCGCGAGCGTTGAGGTATCGCCGAGGTTGCTGGTGTCTCCTGCCGCGATTTTGCGCAAGATACGACGCATAATTTTGCCGGAGCGGGTTTTCGGCAGCGAGTCGGTCCAGTGCAGCACGTCCGGCGTCGCCAGCGGGCCAATCTCTTTACGGACCCAGTTGCGCACTTCGGTATACAGCTCTGGCGACGGCTCTTCGCCGTGGTTCAGGGTGACGTAGGCGTAAATCGCCTGGCCTTTGATGTTGTGCGGAATACCGACAACGGCGGCTTCGGCAATCTTCGGATGCGACACCAGCGCCGATTCAATCTCAGCGGTGCCCAGACGGTGGCCGGAGACGTTCAGCACGTCGTCCACGCGCCCGGTTATCCAGTAATAGCCGTCTTCGTCACGACGCGCGCCGTCGCCGCTGAAGTACATGTTTTTAAAGGTCGAGAAATAGGTCTGCTCGAAGCGATCGTGATCGCCGAACAGGGTACGCGCCTGACCCGGCCAGGAGTCTGTGATCACCAGGTTGCCTTCGGTGGCGCCTTCCAGCGGGTTGCCTTCGTTATCCACCAGCGCAGGCTGCACGCCGAAGAACGGACGGGTTGCGGAACCGGCCTTCAGCTGCGTGGCGCCCGGCATCGGGGTGATCATGAAGCCGCCGGTTTCGGTCTGCCACCAGGTGTCCATCACCGGGCATTTCTCGTTGCCGATTTTCTTCCAGTACCACTCCCAGGCTTCCGGGTTGATTGGCTCACCCACGGAACCGAGGATGCGCAATGAAGAACGGTCCGTGCCTTCGATGGCTTTATCGCCTTCCGCCATTAATGCGCGGATCGCCGTTGGCGCGGTGTAGAGAATGTTGACCTGGTGTTTGTCGACCACCTGACACATGCGCGCCGGGGTCGGCCAGTTTGGTACGCCCTCAAACATCAGCGTTGTTGCGCCACAGGCCAGCGGGCCGTACAGCAGGTAGCTGTGTCCGGTGACCCAGCCCACGTCGGCGGTACACCAGTAGATGTCGCCCGGATGGTAGTCGAAAACGTATTTGAAGGTGGTGGCCGCATAGACCAGATAGCCGCCGGTGGTGTGCAGCACGCCTTTCGGCTTACCGGTTGAGCCGGAGGTATAAAGAATGAAGAGCGGATCTTCTGCGTTCATCTCTTCCGGCTGATGCTGGTCGCTCGCTTTTTCAATCAGGTCGCTCCACCACAGGTCGCGCCCTTCGTTCCAGTCGATTTTTCCGCCGGTACGCTTCAGGACGATGACGTTACTGACCGTTTTGACGTTCGGGTTTTTCAGCGCTTCGTCGACGTTTTTCTTCAGCGGGATACCGCGTCCGGCGCGCACGCCTTCATCGGCGGTGATCACCAGTTTTGAACTTGAATCGACAATACGACCCGCAACCGCTTCTGGCGAGAACCCGCCGAAAATCACCGAGTGAATCGCGCCGATACGCGCGCAGGCCAGCATGGCCACCGCCGCTTCCGGCACCATCGGCATATAGATAGCGACCACATCGCCTTTTTTAATGCCTTTTTCCAGCAGGACGTTGGCGAAGCGGCACACGTCGCGGTGCAACTCTTTATAGGTAATGTGTTTGCTCTGGGAGGCATCATCGCCTTCCCAGATAATGGCCGTCTCGTTCCCGCGCTCGGCAAGGTGACGGTCAAGGCAGTTCGCCGCCAGGTTCAGCGTGCCATCTTCATACCATTTAATGGAGACATTGCCGGGCGCAAAGGAGGTGTTCTTCACCTTCTGATAAGGTTTGATCCAGTCAAGGATATGGCCCTGTTCGCCCCAGAAGGTGTCCGGGGCGGTGATAGATTGCTGATATTTCTCGTGGTACTGCTCCGGGGTGATCAGGCAACGGTCCGCAATATTTGCGGGAATGTCATGTTTGTGGATTTGGCTCATGGCTTTTTTTCTCCTTGTAAGATGTTAATAATATGTCGCAAAAACGTTAATTGTAGGGGCTTTACAAGCTTTGTTTAGTATTTGGGCTACAGATCACGCATTGTTTGAAGAGTATGAAAAATGAGCGAATGAAACTTTGAAGGAAAATAATTTATGCTGACGATTATTCACATTTATGTTTAAAAAAGCTTTTTTATAACAAAAGGTTATTTATCAGAATTAGAACAAACTCCCGTCATCGTCGCTTTTGTGAGTGAAACGCGTCGTTCTTTAAGGCTTGCGCAACAGGTCGCGCAAATGATACTCATACGCCGCGTTAAAAAATCCCATAAACCAACGCAACACAATTCATACCCTTTCAGTATGTCTCCATATTCATGCAGTTTGAGTGAATAAGGCGCTTCATTGAGGAAGTCAGTTTCTATGAAAAACGTTAAAGTCAGCCTTGCCTGGCAGATCTTAATCGCCCTTGTGCTGGGCATCTTGCTGGGCAGTTACCTCCACTATCACAGCGACAGCCGCGAATGGCTGATTGCGAACCTGCTCTCACCGGCAGGGGATATCTTTATTCATCTGATCAAGATGATTGTGGTGCCGATTGTGATCTCGACGCTGGTTGTCGGTATTGCGGGCGTCGGCGATGCGAAGCAGTTAGGCCGTATTGGTGCGAAAACCATTATCTATTTCGAAGTGATCACTACGGTTGCGATTATCCTCGGTATCACGCTGGCGAACGTGTTCCAGCCGGGTTCCGGGATTGATATGTCGCAGCTGGCAACGGTGGATATTTCGAAATACCAAAGTACGACCGCTGACGTGCAGAGCCACGCGCATGGCCTGATGGGCACTATCCTGTCGCTGGTGCCGACCAACATCGTGGCGTCGATGGCGAAGGGCGAGATGCTGCCTATCATCTTCTTCTCGGTGCTGTTTGGTCTGGGACTCTCTTCTCTGCCAGCGACGCATCGCGAACCGCTGGTGACCGTGTTCCGCTCTATCTCCGAAACCATGTTTAAAGTGACCCACATGGTGATGCGCTACGCGCCGGTAGGGGTGTTTGCGCTTATCGCCGTCACCGTGGCGAACTTCGGTTTTGCTTCCCTGTGGCCGCTGGCGAAGCTGGTGCTCCTGGTGCATTTCGCCATTCTGTTCTTCGCGCTGGTGGTGCTGGGGATCGTGGCGCGCCTGTGCGGGCTGAGCATCTGGATCCTGATTCGTATCCTGAAAGATGAACTGATTCTGGCGTACTCCACGGCAAGCTCTGAGAGCGTGCTGCCGCGTATCATTGAAAAGATGGAAGCCTACGGCGCGCCTGCCTCTATTACCAGCTTCGTGGTACCGACCGGCTACTCCTTTAACCTGGATGGTTCGACGCTGTACCAGAGTATCGCCGCTATCTTTATTGCGCAGCTGTACGGCATTGACCTGTCTCTGTGGCAGGAGATCGTGCTGGTGCTGACGCTGATGGTGACGTCCAAAGGTATTGCAGGCGTTCCGGGCGTCTCCTTCGTGGTGCTGCTGGCGACGCTCGGCAGCGTCGGTATTCCGCTGGAAGGTCTGGCATTTATCGCCGGTGTGGACCGTATCCTCGACATGGCGCGTACGGCGCTGAACGTGGTGGGGAATGCCCTGGCGGTGCTGGTTATCGCCAAGTGGGAACACAAATTCGACCGTAAAAAAGCGCTGGCGTATGAACGCGAGGTGCTGGGTCGCTTTGATAAGACGGCTGACCAGTAACATCCTAAGTCCGGTGGCGCTGCGCTTACCGGGCCTACGGGTTTTGTAGGCCGGGTAAGGCGAAGCCGCCACCCGGCACTTTATTCTCCGCTCAACGCATCAAACTCTTCGCATCCCGTATCAAACCCTTCCGTACAGCTCAGGTTCAACCAGTACAGCGCTTTCTGTTTATTAGGTGTGATAAAGCCTTTCTCGCCCTGCTGGAACAGCATCCCAGCCCAGTATTCTGCATATCCCGTACGCGACAGAGACGAACTGCGCTTAAACCACGCAGCCGCCTGAGCGTCATCCTGCGCCACTTCAACGCCGTTGGCATAAATCAGCCCCAGCAGCAGTTGCGCATCAACCGCGGAGTCGCTGTCGATATCCTCGGTCGCCGTTTGCAGCAGTTTAATGGCCTGCGGATAGTCGGTTTTCCCCGCCTGGGTGTTCACCAGCACGCGTGCCAGCATGATCGCGCCGCGCTTGCTGCCAGCAATGTTTGCCTGTTGCGCCAGGGCTTTGGCCTGTGCGTAATCGCCCTGCGTAAAGTGGATTTGTGATAGCAGCGCCATGGCGTCAACATCGCCGCCTTTTGCGGCTTTCTCTGCCCACAGCGCTGCCTGCTTGCTGTCACCGGAACTGAAGTACGTATCAGCAAGATAATACTGGGCGCGGGCATCGCCGGCTTCCGCCTGCTTCTGATACTGGCTGCCTATCTCATCCGCGTAGACGCACGAGGTTAAAAAGAATAACAACAGAAAAATGGGTTTCATGGATTCTTATCATCTGGGTACACGCCGCGCAGTATAATCGCGGTGGCGGAAGAAAAAAATGGGTGCATTAAGACCTCAGCATCCTACAAGCCGGGCGGAACCCATGTTCCGCCCGTAGAGGTTAGCCTGCGTTGCAGGCTAATTTAGCCGCCACCTCCTGATGCTCACTCTTTATTGAAAACTCGCAGAGCCTGCCGCGAGTAATAAAGGTAAATATCACTATCGTCAGGCAAATAATAAAGACGATGCCTAACGCAGTTTTTAATGGCGTCATGCCTTTTACTCCTTGTCAAAAAAAGAATAAGAGGCTACTCTCAACCTGTTGGTTGTTGAGGGAGTAGCCTCGGGTAAATGAAAATTTCCCGGGGCTTCCTACTTTCTGTCCCTCAACAATGCTCAAGACAGAAAGTCTTAAGCACCCGCCGCACATCTTATCCCTCTGAATTAAAATGCAAAGATGTAATTCTTTTTCGCGAAAATTACATTATTTCTGCGAGCCGGTTTCCAGAATAATAATTGATATTATTAATATATTAAGCATAAATAAAAAGGGAGTGAATATCTCACTCCCTTTATTCAACGATGAATTAACGGCTTCACCCCATAGCGCTTTCGCGCAGTCGGGCTTTCAGCTTGTTATATTCGTCGATCACATACTGTTCCGCTGCGTGCTGATCCGCAATCGGCTCCACGCGCACGGCGCAGTATTTATACTCCGGCGTTTTGGTTATCGGGCTTAAGTTCTCCGTTACCAGCTCGTTGCAGGCGCCAATCCACCACTGGTAGGTCATATAGACCGCCCCTTTGTTCGGACGATCGCTGACCTGCGCACGGGTGATGATCCGCCCTTTGCGCGAGTTCACCCACACCAGCGCTTCGTCCTCAATACCCAGGCGCTGCGCGTCGGCGGTGTTGATTTGCGCGTAGCCCGGTTCGTCCGCCAGCGCCGCCAGCGCGGCGCAGTTACCCGTCATTGAACGGCAGGAGTAGTGGCCCACTTCACGCACGGTGGAGAGCACCATCGGATACTCATCGGTGAGCTTATCGATTGGCGCGACCCAGTCGCAGGTGAAGAACTGCGCCAGCCCGTTCGGGGTGTCGAACTTCTCTTCAAAAAGATACGACGTCCCCTGGTCGGCTTCGGACTCATCGCGGCACGGCCACTGGATGTACCCCAGCTCACCCATTTTTTCATAGGTGGCGCCGTAGAAGTCCGGACACAGGCTGCGCAACTCGTCCCAGATCTCCTGAGTGTTGTTGTAGTGCATCGGGTAGCCCATGCGGGTGGCGATTTCGCTGATGATCTGCCAGTCCGTTTTCAAATCCCACTTCGGCTCGACCGCTTTAAAGAAGCGCTGGAAGCCGCGGTCCGCCGCCGTATAGACGCCTTCATGCTCGCCCCAGGAGGTCGACGGTAGAATCACATCCGCCGCCGCCGCGGTTTTGGTCATGAAGATATCCTGGACAATCACCAGCTCGAGATCCTCAAATCCTTTGCGCACCGCAGACAGCTCGGCGTCGGTCTGGAGCGGATCTTCACCCATGATGTAGGCCGCACGCACTTCGCCGTGCGCCGCGCGGTGCGGCAGCTCGCTGATGCGATATCCGGTGTGTTCCGGCAGGCTTTCCACGCCCCAGGCTTTCGCGAACTTGGCGCGGTTTTCCGGGAACTTCACGTACTGGTAGCCAGGATAGGTGTCCGGCAGCGCGCCCATATCGCACGCGCCCTGGACGTTATTCTGACCGCGTACCGGGTTGACGCCGACGTGCGCTTTACCCAGATTGCCGGTCAGCATGGCGAGGCTGGTCAGGGAACGCACGGTTTCCACACCCTGGTAGAACTGGGTCACGCCCATGCCCCACAGGATAGCGGCGGTTTTCGCTGCTGCGTACATCCGTGCCGCCTGGCGGATCTCCTGCGCGCTGACGCCGGTGATCGTTTCCACCGACTCTGGCGTATAGCCTTCGACAATTTTCCGATACTCTTCAAAGCCTTCCGTACGGGTGGCGACAAACGCCTGGTCGTACAGATTCTCCTCGATAATTACGTGCCCCATGGCGTTCAACAGCGCGATGTTCGAGCCGTTTTTCAACGCGATGTGCATATCCGCAATGCGCGCGGTTTCAATTTTACGCGGATCGCAGACGATAATTTTCGCCCCATTCTGTTTGGCGCGAATAACGTGGTTCGCGACGATAGGGTGAGAATCCGCCGGGTTATAACCAAAGATGAAGACGAGATCGGTATTATCTATCTCGTTGATGGCATTACTCATTGCGCCGTTACCGACCGACTGGTGCAGACCTGCAACCGATGGGCCGTGTCAGACGCGAGCGCAGCAGTCGACGTTATTGGTTCCAATAACGGCGCGCGCGAATTTTTGCATCACATAGTTGGTTTCATTCCCCGTCCCGCGTGAAGAGCCGGTGGTCTGAATCGCATCCGGGCCATATTTGGCCTTGATGGCGCTAAGGCGCGTAGCGACGTAATCCAGCGCCTCGCTCCAGCTGACGGCTTCCAGCTTGCCGCCGCGCTCGCGGCGGATCATTGGGGTTTTCAGGCGCGGGGTGAGGATTTGGGTATCGTTAATAAAATCCCAGCCGTAGTAACCTTTCAGGCATAGCGTGCCCTGGTTGGTTTTCCCCTGTGCGGCCTCTGCCCGGACGATTTTGCCGTTATCGACCACCAGGTGGATCTTGCAACCTGAGGCACAATAAGGGCAAACCGTGACGACTTTTTTCATCAGTCTGCTCCAGTTAATCGAATCATTCGCACCCACTATGCAGCTTCTATGCCATGTTTTTCGTATGGGTATACCCTGACTTTACGGCCCATTCGCGGTGAAAACCCTGACAAAAAACAGCCAATCGTCAAAATTGACGTGTCGACAGGGCAGCGGATGTGACATGGGTTGAATTTCCGTCACTGAAAAAACCATTTGACTGGAGCCGACGGCAGAATGGTTCAGACTTAACATAATCCCCTGACGGAAGCATACGATGAAACCGGCGATTCTGGTGGTTGATGACGATACGGCAGTCTGCGAACTGCTTCAGGACGTGCTGAGCGAGCACGTCTTTAGCGTGCTTGTCTGCCATAACGGCCAGGATGCACTGCGGCAGGTACAACAGGAGCCGAATATCGCGCTTGTGCTGCTGGACATGATGCTGCCGGATATCAACGGCCTGCAGGTTCTGCTGCAGCTGCAAAAGCAGCGACCGGCGCTACCGGTTGTGATGTTAACCGGGCTGGGCAGTGAGTCAGACGTGGTGGTAGGGCTGGAGATGGGGGCCGACGATTATATTGGCAAACCGTTCAACCCGCGCGTGGTGGTCGCCCGCGTTAAAGCGGTATTGCGCCGTACCGGCGTGCTTGCCGCAGAAGCCCCCGCAGCGCCCGTCGCGGGCATTGCTTTTAACGGATGGACGCTTGATACCACCCGCTGCGAGCTGAGCGATCCGCAGCGGAATACCGTGCCCTTAACCCAGGGCGAGTACGGCCTGCTGCTGGCGCTCACGCAAAATGCCCGCCGGGTGCTGAGCCGCGATCGTCTGCTTGAGCTGACCCACAGCGAAAGCGCCGACGTGTTCGACCGCACGATTGACGTGCTGATCATGCGCCTGCGCCGGAAGATCGAGGCTAACCCGCATCAGCCCGCGCTCATCAAAACCATCCGTGGGTTGGGCTATGTGTTTGCCACCGACGTTTCCCATAGTGAGAAAGCGGCGTAATACTATGGTTTTATCAATCCCACCGTTTTTAATGCGTAACCTTTCCACTCTGATTTAAGACGCCACAATGGCATCGATTTTCGTCCTGTTTCGGGGTCGAGAATTTCTGCAGTGTCATTATAAATGGCGGTGATCACCACAAAATGCGAATACTTTTCCCCTTCCAGGGGGATGATCATGGGTTGGTCAATCGTCAGGGGTTCATTAACGTCATATCGGAGGCCTTTTGCCTGGAAACCTATACGCTGAGCCGCATTTTTCAGATCGAGAAGGGAAAAACCTGATTGCAGTTTCTCCGCTTCTGTCCCTGGCTCAGCGCGATAGATAATATCTGAAATGATATCTATCTCTTTAATCTCCAGTGAAAAACGGATATTTAGCAGGAGCGACAGAGCTGCTGGCCCGCATGAAAAATCCGTCGTCTGGCGAACAATTCCGTCTGTACGCAAGTGCATCCAGCCTTTCATGGTTGTGTTATAGGCCTGCGCATGAAAGGCCAGTAACAATAAGCATGCTGCTGACCTTTTCATCAGAAGTTCCTTGTCATGCTGACGCCGAACGTTGAACCCGTTGTCTCCAGTGGGAAGGAGACTTCAGGCGTAATGCTGAAACGCGGTGATAGCAGATAAGAGAAGTAAAATGCCAGCGATTCAGATTCCTGGCTGGTGCCTTTCATGGTGCGCCCCTCGTACTTCATATTATCTGACCAGCTATAGGTAAATCTGCTACCCAGCGAACTAACATTATTGAGTGCGAAGCCGGTACCCAGGAATGCCGTGGCGGTATCGCCTGCTTTAATTCGCTCCCCACCTTTACTGGTCTCAAACGTTTTTTCGTATGAGATACCGCCAAAAAAGGTTACGGGATCCGTAATCCGCACAAACGTCAGGGAGGGCGTCAGGCTCCAGTAGCCTTCGCTGTTATTCAGCGGTTGCTTCCAGGCGTCCAGGTCTGAGACGTATTTTTTGCGCCCGGTCGGCGTATTGACGGCAAGTGAGCCCGTCAAGGATGGATGATCATTGTTCTCTTTCAATAGCAGATACTGGATACCGGCCGATATGTCGCCGATATGGCCCTGAGAGGCATCCCGGGTCCAGGCATTACTCGAAACATCTTCGATTTTTGTGTAGGTCCAGGGTACGTTCAACCAGACGCTAAGCCTGTCGGTAATACCGAATTTTGGCGAAACATAAAAATAAAGTTTTTTAATCGAATAACTGGAAACCTGATAAGGCCCCTGCTGCGGCAATGAGGACGTGGATTTCCATGTGCGGTATTTGAAACCGAAATCAACGTCAGTTTCCCCGTGATTAAGCAGAACCGTATAGTCGGAAAGATAACTAATGGGCGCGCTATACTCCTCCTGCTTTTTCTCTATGTTGGCTATTCGACTATTGTCTTTTCTGACGACGTCGAAATGGGTCACATCCGGAAAGGAAATGGGATATACGTTATCTTTTCGCACAATGGATGCTGAATGATTGCTATCTGACTTAAGGAGTCCCGTGATTCTGTCACCATTTTTAAACGTCACTGCATACTGCTTATCGGTGTCTATCGTTTTTATTTGATCAGCGCTGATCCGCAGACTTGAACCATAGGGTGTGCTAAAAACACACACGCCATCTTTAAAGGAGACAATATCTCCAGTGATATTGTCTCCGTTGTTCAGTCTGAGAATGTCAGCATGCGCAATCGTAACAAATATAAATGGCGCAACGACGCCAGCCACTCTCGACATCATTTAAATCACCACTTTGTCATGTTGATGTCGCGGTTCCATTTTGTCCAGCGCAGTGCCTGGTTCGATAAGGTCCCATCGGTGTTCACAACACGATAATACTCTTCAACAACCGATGATTTCGCTGCTTCGAAACGGCCTTCAGTACTGCGCGCGTAGCGCCACACATCACCAACGACCGAATATTTTTTACCGTTGCCGGTATCGGTAATCGTGGTCGGGCCGTTGACGAAGTCCTGGCTGTGCAATACGTAATTTCGACTATCTTCATCGACGCCGAAGTTATGAATCATATTCATATAGTGCATGCCAACAAAATTTGTTCCGGTGATGGTATCAAACCCTTCAAGAGGTTTTTTTATGCTGCCGGAGTCGGTCAACGTCAGACTGGAGTATTTCGGAAACTTTATCCCAGTCCAAGGGTTGGTTGGGGTTGTTGGTTTAGGTATTGGGAACACAGGGTTAGTAACAAGGCCGTTTCCTTTACCATTAATTTGCGATAGTTGCGTGTCACTTAATTCAGTTACTGCGGCATGTGTTATGCCGGAGAATAACAATGCCGTTAGTAGCATAATTTTATGCTTCATGGTTTTTCCTTATGGTAAATTAATGTTGTTATCCAGGTGTATATACATCTTAAGGGTAAGTGAAGATGACAGATGGATAACGCAAGGAAAAACGGCAGATGAGTCTTAAACTTTAAATATGATTAAGATGAATGTTCGACAATTGATCTGCTTAAATTTTAGACATGTATATTGCAGCAGAGATATAGCGCCGCTTGCAGGGTGATTTACGATAAAGTTATATTTCCCTTTACCCTTAATTCAGGTAGGGGCTGAATTATCCTCAAGGTACGTTTTCAGCTCCTCCAGCGTCTTCGCGCCATCAATGGCATTTGCGCAAAGTAAGCTTGCTCGTGCACAGGCATGCGCCAGGGAAACGCTGCGCTTAAGGGGCCAATGTTCATGACAACCGAAAAGGAACCCAGCACAGAAAGCATCACCTGCACCCACACTGCCAACAATTTCTTCCTGCCGCAGCGACCGGGATGGGATCCAGCCACCTTCTTCGCCGTGTGCTTCACCCCATGCGCCTTCCGGGCAGTGGATCACCACCCGCTGGCGAACGCCTGCCGCCAGCAGCTGCGCGGCGGCGTCGGCGATATGGGCCATGTTCAGCGCATCGCTGTCGTCGCGCATCTCAAGCCCGCTAAACTCACCGGCTTCCAGCTCGTTAATCACCAGATAATCCAGATGGCGCAGGGCAGGGAGCACCAGCGGCTGGTAGCGTGAGTCGCCCTTGCGGGACACCAGATCGAGCGACGTTTCATACCCCTGGTCGCGCATCTGCGCCAGCAGCCGCGCGCTGCGGGTGCCAAATTCGTCATCGGGCATATCCAGGCTGTCGAGCAGCAGCAGGTAGCCGAGATGGAAGATCTTCATCGATCCGTCTAAGCGATCGAAGGCGGGAAGATCCAGCAGGCGGTTGGCGCCCGGCGAGTGGAAAAAGGTGCGCTGTCCGCTGGGATCGGTCATCACCTGCGACATGGAGGTCGGCGCAAAGGTGGTGCGCTGTACGCGCTGGCGGTTGACGTGGTACTGGTCGAGCATCGCCAGAATGTAATCTCCGTCGCCGTCTTCGCCAATCAGCCCCACCGCCTGCAGCGGCAGGCCAACGTGCATTTTCGCCAGCGTCAGCAGCACGTTGAGCGGTGCGCCGCCAGTTGAGCGTTCGCTGTGGGTAATTTCCGCCAGCCAGCCGCGCTCCGGCCACTGCACGATCTGGTGGACGTGATCCACCAGCATGTTGCCTGCGGCGATGATGCCTTTGCGTTCCATCATGCCTGCCCCGCGCTGCCGAAGATGCGCATCTGTTCGGCGACC
Source organism: Enterobacter cloacae complex sp. CARB60 (assembly GCF_036487345.1). Lineage (NCBI taxonomy): Bacteria > Pseudomonadati > Pseudomonadota > Gammaproteobacteria > Enterobacterales > Enterobacteriaceae > Enterobacter > Enterobacter cloacae complex sp. CARB60. Next base: position 4,321,225 of record NZ_JAZKLC010000002.1, on the reverse strand, counting down.
GTATCCGTTATCGCCTCTTCTATCCCCAGCAGCAGCTCAGCAAACTCATCGTACAGCGGCTGGCGGTTTGTCATGCGCTGCTCAACGGCGGCAAGCGCGGCCTGCGACATGCCGGTATAGAAGTTGATTTTGTGAATGCCCAGCGCGATGGCGCGGTGGAAGTCGGCATCGCTAATCCCGGAGCCGCCGTGTAAAACCAGCGGCAGCCCCGTCTGCTGGCGAATGGCGTCCAGGCGCGGGAAATCAAGCTTCGGCTCGCCCCTGTATTTGCCGTGCGCGTTGCCGATGGCAACCGCCAGCGCGTCAATGCCGGTTGAATCGACAAATTCACGCGCCCGCTGCGGGTCGGTAAAGCACGCTTCATCCGCATGGCCGTACAGCGCGCCGCCTTCATCTCCACCGACCGCGCCCAGCTCCGCCTCCACCGACACGCCCACCGCGTGGCACATCTTCACCACCTCCCGCGTCTGGCGAATGTTTTCCTCGTAGCTCAGCGTAGAGCCGTCGAACATCACCGAGCTGAACCCCAGGCGCAGGGCGCGCACGACCGCCTCGAAATGCAGGCCGTGGTCGAGGTTGAGCACCACGGGAATATCGTGACGGGCGGCCTCGAACTTAACCGCTTCGACAAGCGAATCCAGCGACACGTACTTAAAATGCACTTCGGCGATATTGATAATAAACGGCGAGCGTTCCTGCTTCGCGGCGGCGAACAGCGCGCGCAGGAAGTGGGAGTCGAGAACGTTGAACGCGCCCAGCGCGTAGCGATGCGCCCTGGCGTGCTCCAGACCGTCGGCAAGAGAAATCAATGGCATCATTCACCCCTTATATCCGAAACAGGTTGTACTCGTTGCACAGCACCAGCAGCGCCGGTTCGTCTTCTTCGATGTTGTTATAGCGGGCAACGGGCTGCAAAAAGTGGTTATCGTGCTCGTCGTCGTTTACCGATGACACCTCCCCAACCAGAACGTCGCCGAAGCCGCGTTCGCCCCAGAAGCTGTGGTACAGACCGGGCGTCAGGCAGATGCTTTCCCCTGGCGTGAGGCGCAGCTGGCTGCCGGGCGCGTGGGTCTGACGGCAGCCGTCGACGGTGACCGTCACGTCGGTGTTTTCCGTCTCTTCATGTGCACCGGCATTCCACAATTCTACAATCAGGTTCCCGCCGCCCCGGTTGATGATGTCTTCTCGCTTACGCCAGTGAAAATGCATCGGCGTCACCTGGCCGTCGCGCACGTGCATAATTTTTTCGGCATAGCCTTTTTCATAGGGCACGCCGTTTGGCGAGCCGTTGCGCAGGGTAAACAGCGTCAGACCCTCGGCGGCAAAGCTGTTGCCGCCGAACGCCGTCACGTCCCAGCCGAGCTTGAGGTCGAACACCTCCTGCCATGCGGCCTGGTCAAGCTGCTGCCATTTTGTTGGCGGAAAGCTGGCAAACGGCGGGAGATGCACGTCGTGCATGGAGAAGAACTGTCGCGTGTGGCCGAGAATTTCATTGATGTCGGAGCGTTTCATGGGGACTCCTGGAATTTTTGCAAAACCTTACCCCTCACCCTAACCCTCTCCCCAAAGGGGAGAGGGAACGTGAACACCCTCGCCCCGTTGGGGAGAGGGACGGGGTGAGGGGGCATCGGGCCGCACAATCGTTACTTAACCGTCCAACCCTTATACGTGCCGACGTTCTTTTTATCGATCATCGTCACCGGGATCAGCACCGGCGCTTTCGGCGCAGGTTTGCCCTGTAGAATGTCATAGCCGATCTCCACCGCTTTTGCCGCCATCACCTGCGGATCCTGCGCCGGGGTTGCGACAAACAGGGAGTTTTCGCGCTTCAGCGCTTCCTCACCGTCAGGCGATCCATCCACGCCGACGATAAAGAACTCGTTGCGCTGAGCCTGCTTCGCGGCCAGATCGGCGCCGATCGCGGTCGGATCGTTAATCGCAAACACGCCGTCGATCTTCGGATTGGCCGCCAGCAGGGAGGTCATGACTTCCAGACCGCCTTCACGGCTGCCCTTGGCGTTTTGGTTATCCGAGAGCACCTTGATATCCGGATGTTTTTTGAATTCCGTCTGGCAGCCTTCCACGCGGTTTTGCACCGCAGAGACCGGTGGTCCGTTGATGATCACCACGTTGCCTTTGCCTTTCAGGCGGTCGGTAATGTACTTACAGGCCATTTCGCCCGCCTGGGTGTTATCGGAGGTGATGGTGGCATCAGCCCCTTCCGCCGCCACGTCAACCGCAACGACCACGATCCCGGCGTCCTTCGCGCGCTTCACCGCCGGACCGATCCCTTTGGAATCCGCGGCGTTGAGGATGATCATGTCCACCTTCGCGGCGATGAAGTTATCGATCTGCGCCACCTGCTGGCCCAGATCGTAGCCGCTGGAGACCAGCGTCACTTTGACGTTATCGCCAGCCAGCTTGCGCGCTTCCAGCTCGGCACCTTTGGTGATCTGCACGAAGAACGGGTTAGCCAGGTCGCCCACCGTTACGCCGATGGACTTCAGATCTTTTGCCTGCGCAAACGGTGTTGCGGCCAGCAGCGCGCCAGCACAGAGCGCGGTCACTAACGGTTTCAAACGCATATGGTTTTCCTCGAAGCTGTAGGGTTTTGTTGTTATGCACTTTGATGGTGTCGGGTACGGTATTTGTCGATCAGCACCGCTATGATGATCACCGCCCCTTTGATCACCAGCTGCCAGAAGTAGGAGACGCCCATCAGCGTCATGCCGTTATTGAGGGTGGCGATGATCAGCGCGCCGACCAGCGTGCCGGTGATCGTGCCGATCCCGCCGACGAAGCTGGTACCGCCGAGGATCACCGCCGCAATCGCATCCAGCTCGTAACCCATGCCGAGGTTACCGTTGGCGCTGTAGAGGCGCGAGGCGCTCATCACGCCGCCGAGGCCCGAGAGCAGGCCGCTCATGCCGTAGACAAACAGCAGCACCAGCCAGACCTTAATGCCCGTTAAGCGCGCCGCCTGCATGTTGCCGCCCACCGCGTAGATGTGTACGCCGAGCGTAGTGCGGCGCAGGATGAACCAGCAGATAGCAATGACCGCCAGCGCGATCACCACCAGCCACGGAATCGGGCCAAGGTAGTTATTGCCGATCCACTCGAAGCTGATGTTGGAGTTAATGACCGTCGTGCCGTCCGCCAGCAGATAAGCCGCACCGCGCAGCGCCGTATAGGTGCCGAGCGTCACGATAAACGGTGGCAGCCCGGCAAAGGCCACCAGCGCGCCGTTGAACAGCCCCAGCACCATGCCGAGCATCAGCGCGGCAGGAATCGAGAGCATGGCAAATTCAGGGATAAGCGACACCACCATCGCCGCTACCGCCGTAGTGCCCAGAATCGAGCCCACGGAGAGGTCAATCCCGCCGGTTAAAATGATGAAGGTCATTCCCGCCGCCAGCACGATGTTGATCGACGCTTGGCGGGTAATGTTGAGCAGGTTGCTCTCGGTGAAGAAGTTAGGCGCGATAAAACCAAATACCGCCACAATCAGGATAAGAATCGGCAGGATACCGACCGTTTGCATCAGATCGCTCATCAGCATTTTTTTTGCGGAGGCGGATTTCGCCACCTGCTGCGGACTGGTTGAATGTGTCATGATTGCACCGCCTGATGATGAGTGTCGTTCACGCCGGTTGCCAGCGTCATGATGTTTTCCTGAGAGATGTCGCGCCCGTGAAGTTCACCCGCAATACTGCCTTCCCGCATCACGTACACCCGATCGCTCATGCCCACCACTTCCGGCAGCTCGCTGGAGATCATTAAAATCGCCACTCCCTTGCGCGCCATCTGGTTCATGATGCGGTAGATCTCGCTTTTCGCGCCGACGTCCACGCCGCGCGTGGGTTCGTCCAGAATCAGAATGCGCGGGCCGATGGCCACCCAGCGGGAGATCAGCAGCTTTTGCTGATTGCCGCCGGACAGCCCCCCCGCGCGCACCTGCGAATGCGGCACGCGGATGTTGAGCAGGGCGATTGCGTCATCGGAAATCGACTGGGCTTTTTTGCGGTTTAGCATGCCGAATGTGGCGTCGCGCTCCAGCGTCGCCATGGTGATGTTCTCCTGCGCCGCCAGCTCCAGAAACAGCCCCTGCTCCTTGCGGTTTTCGGTGAGAAAACCGATGCCGTTTTCGATGGCCGCGCGCGGGGAGTGGATCACCACCGGCTCGCCGTCGACCTCAATCATGCCGCCGGTGGCTTTACGCACGCCGAAGATGAGCTGCGCCAGCTCGGAGCGTCCGGCCCCGACCAGGCCCGCCAGCCCGACGATTTCGCCGGAACGTACCTGCAGGCTGCACGGCTGTACTTTTTTACCGTCGGTGAGGTGGTGGACGTTGAGGCGCGGGCTGCCGAGGGGAATATCACGCTCTTTATTGAACAGGTCGCTTAACGGGCGGCCCACCATCATGCGCACCAGCTCGGAGGCATTCAGCTTGTCGCGCGTCAGGCTGCCGACGTACTGCCCGTCGCGCAGCACGCTGACGCGGTCAGAGAGTTCATACACTTCCGCCATGCGGTGGCTGATATAGATGATCGCCATCCCTTCATCGCGCAGGCGCAAAATCAGTTCAAACAGGCGGTGCGTTTCCCGCGAGGAGAGGGCGGCGGTGGGTTCATCCATCACCAGAATGCGGCTGTTGCGGTGCAGCGCGCGGGCAATTTCCACCTGCTGCTGCTCGGCGATGGTCAGCTTCATCACGAGGTCGGTGGCGCTGAACTGTGCGCCGAGGCGCTCAATCACCGCCTGCGCCTGGGCGGCCATCTCTTTGCGCTGGACCATCCCGCCGCGCGACAGCTCGCTGCCGAGAAAGATATTTTCGGCAACGGTCAGGTTGGGCGCGAGCTGCATCTCCTGATAAATCAGGGTAATGCCTGCGGCCAGCGCATCTTTCGGCCCTTTGATGTGAAACGGCTGACCGTCGATCAGGATCTCGCCGCTGGTAGCGGTATAGGCCCCCGCGAGGATTTTCATCAGCGTGCTTTTTCCCGCGCCGTTTTCCCCCATCAGCGCGTGGATCTCTCCGGGAAAGACCGTCAAATCTACACCCTTGAGCGCGTGGAAACTGCCAAACGTTTTGGCAATGCTGCGCATCTCTAATACCGGGGTTCTGCTCATGGCGGATCTCCTGCGAATGCCGATATCTGCACTTCATCACAGGTGCGTAAATGCAAAATGTCAGAAGCTGTTCATATTTGTCATAGTTATGAATAGCTAATCGCCATCACATTTTCCTTTTCCCTCTCCCGGTGGGAGAGGGGCAGGGTGAGGGCACCAAACCGCACAGGAGCCCAAACCCATGCCATCACGCCGTCCCCCCTTCTTCGCCAGCGCCCGAGGCCGCCTGCTGATTTTCAATCTGCTGGTGGTCGCCGTTACGCTGATGGTGAGCGGCGTGGCGGTGCTCGGCTTTCGTCACGCCAGTCAAATCCAGGAGCAGGTTCAGCAGCAAACGCTGGATGACATGACCGGCAGCATGAACCTGGCCCGCGATACCGCCAACGTGGCGACGGCGGCGGTGCGGCTCTCGCAGGTTGTGGGGGCGCTGGAGTACAAAGGCGAAGCCGAGCGCCTGAAACAGACGCAAATGGCGCTGCACCGCTCGCTGGAACAGCTTGCGGATGCGCCGCTGGCGCAGCAGGAGCCGGCGCTGGTGGCGCGCATTATTCAACGAAGCAATGAGCTACAGCAGAGCGTGACGGAGATGCTTGAGCGCGGACAGCGACGCCATCTGGAGCGTAACGCGCTGCTGAGTTCGCTGTATCAAAGCCAGAGCTACCTGCGTCATCTGCAGGACATCAACCGCCGCTATGGCAGCAACGTACCGGATGCGCAGCAGCTGATGGAGATGGACCGGCTGATTGCCGCTGCCATCGACACCCCTTCGCCGCGCGCGACCGTTCATCAGTTGGACGCAGTGGCCGCAACGCTGCCCCGAAATGCCCTACAGCCGGTTGTGAAGGGGGTTCTGCCTGATTTTAATGCCGAGCTAGGCAAGCTCGCCCCGCTGTCGAAGCAGCTGGAAGAGAGCGATCTGGCGATAAGCTGGTATATGTTCCACATCAAGGCGCTGGTGGCGATCCTCAACGGTGACATTAATCAGTACGTCGGGCAGGTGGCGCAGGCCTCCCGCCTTCGCACTGCCCAGAGCCATCACGAGCTGCAATCCATCAGCGTGTTTATCAGCATCTTCGCCGTCCTGGCGCTGATTATTACCGGGTGCGCCTGCTGGTATATCTACCGCAATCTGGCCTCTAACCTGACGGCCATTTCCCGGGCGATGTCGCGTCTTGCTCACGGCGAACAGGATGTTTCCGTTCCCGCCCTCCAGCGGCGCGATGAGCTGGGCGAGCTGGCGCGCGCGTTTAACGTTTTTGCCCGCAATACCGCCTCGCTTGAGCACACCACGCGCCTGCTAAAAGAGAAAACCACGCAGATGGAGATCGACCGCGTTGAGCGTCAGGGGCTGGAAGAGGCGCTGCTGCACAGCCAGAAAATGAAGGCGGTCGGACAGCTGACCGGCGGTCTGGCGCATGATTTTAACAACCTGCTGGCGGTGATCATCGGCAGCCTTGAGCTTACCGACCCCGAATCAAAAGACGCGCCGCGCATTACCCGGGCGCTGAAGGCGGCCGAGCGTGGTGCCTTACTGACCCAGCGCCTGCTGGCGTTTTCCCGCAAGCAATCCCTGACGCCGCATGCGGTAGAGATGCTGCCGCTTCTGGAGAACCTCCGGGAACTGATGCGCCACTCCCTGCCTGCCACCCTGACCCTGGAGATTGAAGCGCAAACCCCGGCCTGGCCTGCCTGGATAGACGTCAGCCAGCTGGAAAACGCCATCATCAACCTGGTGATGAACGCCCGCGATGCGATGGAAGGGCAAAGCGGGGTGATAAAAATTCGGACCTGGAATCAGCGTGTTACCCGCAGCGACGGGCGCAGGCAGGATATGGTGGCGCTGGAAGTGATTGACCGCGGCAGCGGTATGTCGCAGGAGGTGAAATCCCGGGTCTTTGAACCGTTCTTCACCACCAAGCAGACCGGAAGCGGGAGCGGGTTAGGGCTCTCGATGGTCTACGGCTTTGTGCGTCAGTCCGGCGGTCGCGTGGAGATTGAAAGCGCGCCGGGGCAGGGAACGACCGTCCGGCTTCACCTCCCGCGCTCGGTGCTGCCTGCCGCTGCTGCTGATGAAGCGCTGTCAGCCACCGCCTCCGTCGATAGCGAGCGGCTGGTCCTGGTGCTGGAAGATGAGGCGGATGTCCGTCAGACCCTGTGCGAGCAGCTTCATCAGCTTGGTTACCTGACGCTGGAAGCGGACAACGGCGAGCAGGCGCTGAGCATGCTGGCGGCGTCGCCGGATATTGGCATGTTTATCAGCGACCTGATGCTGCCCGGCAGCCTCAGCGGAGCCGAGGTGATTAACCATGTGCGCAGTCATTATCCGCAGCTTCCGGTGCTGCTGATCAGCGGCCAGGATTTACGGCCCGCGCACAACCCGCAGCTGCCGGACGTCCAGTTACTGCGTAAGCCGTTTACGCGGGCGCAGCTGGCGCAGGCGCTGCGGAAGGTCTGTTTATAAGTAGTGATATTTAGGAATTCATCAAGAGCGTGAGTAAACCGGGGGATGCTAACCTGCGCAAAATTTGGCAGATTGGGATATAAAGGGAACTATGCCGGTACTTACAAGAGGGGACTCACAAATGATTGTGATGCCTACAACTTACAGCCCAAAGACCGTAGCAAGGTCGTTCAAGTTCGTTGATGAATTCGAACTCTCCGGGCGAGTGTTACATGTCATTTTTGATAGCCAGACGCCAAGGGCTGCGATTATTGAAGCGGATGTCGAAACCTTCGATGGTGTACCTCGGCATCGGGTTGTTGCTGCCCTGGATTTACAACGTAAAACGCATTTGGGTAAAGATATCATCGCAGTCGAGCGCTGTTGGGAAGATGCCAATGTTATTCAGGTAGAAGGTATATGCGTTGATCCCGCCGAGCGCGACAAGGGACTGGCAACGCGTCTGTATGAAGCCCTGGTATTACAGTGCGGCGTGACGCTTGTCAGCGACTTTGAACAATATGAGGGTGGGAAGATGCTCTGGCAGAAAATTGCCCGCGAGTCTGACCAAATCGCTGTATTTGTTCTCGATACCGAGCAGGGAGCATTTTGGCCTTATGATGGTAGCAAGGTTATCTATGACGGAGGGTGTATACCCGAAGATCGTATCTGGAGCCATTCACCGGATCAAAAATGTTATGGCATTGTACTGGTTGCAGAAAATAAACAGCGTGCGAATCAGCTGATGGAAGACCCTGGGCACAACTGAATTTGAGATTCCTCCGCTACCCCGCCCTCCCGCCGTTCATTATCGTAAAGCCAGTTCACCTGCGAGTCTGGCCTTATGAAACGTTACTCAACTGCTCTGTTATTCGGTCTGCTGTCACTTACCAGCCAACTGGCTCATGCCGATATTGTTGATGATGCTATTGGCAACATTCAGCAGGCGATCAACGATGCCTATAATCCCAGCAGCAGCCGCAGCAGCGATGATAATGACGATCGTTATGACCGCAGCCGCCAAATCGACAGCCGACAGTACGACGATCGTCGTCGGCAGCTTGAAGACAGACGTCGCCGTTTAGATGAACGTCAGCGTCAGCTGGATGACGATCGCCGTCGGTTAGAAGAAGATGAGCGCAGGTTAGAAGACGATTACGATCGAGGCTAAAGCCTGGTGGCGCTTCGCTTACGCAGGCCTACAAAACCCTGGACCGTAGGCCGGGTAAGGCGCAGCCGCCACCCGGCAAAACTAGTCGAGTACCAAAACCATCCCGTCATAGCCCGCTTCAATGCCCTGCGGCAGCGGGTTATTCATCATCCACACGTCAAACTGATGGCTGACGTGCGTCAGGATCACCTGTTGGCAGCCAATGACCTCGTTTAACGCCATCACGGTATTTAAGTCGCAATGGTTTCGCGGCGTCTCGTCGCGCGGTTCATGGCTGCAGTCGATAATCATCGCCTGCGGCTGATTGTTGAGCAGGAACTTCACCGTTTTTTCCGGCAGCCCGGCGGTGTCGGAAAGCCAGGCCACGCGGCTGTGGGCCGATTCCAGCAAATACCCGAAGGTCAGTTTTGAATGGTTGAGCGGCAGCGGCGTGACCCGCAGCCCCTGAAGTTCAAACATCACAAACGGTTCGACCGTGTGGCTGAAATCCAGAATCCCCGGATGTTTAAACAGGTCGTCGCAGCCCGCTTCGTCCGGCGGACCGTAAACCGGAATCGTCGCGCCAACGCCCCAGCGCAGGGGGAAGAGCCCCTGAACGTGATCCATATGGTAATGGGTCAGCAAAAACTGCTGAAAGCTGCCTGCGGGCCAGTCGTCCATCAGGTGCGGAATGCCCGCGTCCAGCAGCGTCACCGCATCGTTGAATTTAACTACCGCGCTACAGGGGCGACGGCGATAGTTGTCCTGCAGGCGCGCCCGGCGGCACGCCGCGCAGTCGCAGCCAAAGACCGGCACCAGCTGGGCGCCACCGGTTCCCGTCAACGTGATGGTCAAACTCATAACGCACCTCTACAGCGGTTTGGTGAATCGGAAATGGCTCTGCGAGTATCCTTCACGCACGTAAAAACGGTGCGCGTCGGTGCGCTTCACGCTGGTGGAAAGTTCGGTTAGCTCCGCGCCGGCCTGCCGTGCCGCCTCTTCCGCCCAGGCCAGCAGCTTGCTTCCCACCTTTAACCCGCGCGCCTGCGGCATCACCACCAGCTCCTGGATCTCGCCGATCCAGCGCGCGTGATGGAGGTGAAACTGCATGTGCAGACCGATCATGCCGATGGCCTGTCCCTCACTCTCCGCAAGCTGGTAGCGCATGTTGCGATCCTGCAGATTGGCAAGATAGCCCGCGTGAAACGCCTGGCGATCGAACTCTGCCTGCTTAAGCTCGCAGATCAGAGCGTAAACGCTCTGCGCATCGTCGGCGGTAGCGGGGCGAAGCTGGCAGTCAGGCATGCTGTTTCTCCTTCTGACGGATAAGCGATAAAAAGGTATCGACTGACTGTAGCAAACTTCCGTCGTTATTGAGGATGTGACAGTCGGACGGGGCATAGCGGGCCGCGCGATCAAGCCGCTGGTCGATCTCACGGGCTGATTCACGCCCCCGACTCTGCAACCGGCTGCGCAGGACGTCCGGCGAAACCTGCAGACAGACCGGCAGCAGGGCCGCCTCGTAGCGGGCGCGCGCTTGTGGCAGATGCGCACGTGAGCCGTTAACCAGCACGTCGAAGCCCGCATGCAGCCACAGATCGGTCTCAATGCCGATCCCATAGTAATAGCCGTTTGCATGCCAGCTCAGCGCCAGCAGGTTTTGCCCGGCACGGATGAAAAACTCCTGCTCGCTCAGGGCGATATGGTTTTCACTCCCTGCATTGGCCGCGCGGGTAATATAGCGGTGCGCGACCAGCAGCTGCGGATGTTCCCGCTGCCGTAAGGCGGACAGCAGGCTGTCCTTACCGGAGCCGGAGGGCCCCATTAACCAGATGAGCCTTCCCATCAGAACACCCTTTTTCCCTGACGCCAGACGTGGTCGATATGAACGTGCTCGCCCTTGCGGTGGGCCAGCACCAGGTCCGCACGTTTACCCTCGGCGATTTCCCCGCGATCGTGAAGGTTAAGCGCGCTGGCCGGATTTTTCGTCACCAGGCGAATCGCCTGCGGCAGCGTAAAGCTGTTGCCTTCGTCGTCCGCCACCCGGAACGTCGCATCCAGCAGGCTGGCGGGGTAGTAGTCGGACGAGAGAATATCCAGCAGGCCAAGGGAGGCGAGCCTGCTTGCCGCGACGTTGCCGGAGTGCGAGCCGCCGCGCACGATGTTCGGCGCGCCCATCAGCACGTTCATGCCGTGCCTGCGGGAGGCTTCAGCCGCCTCGAACGTGGTGGGAAATTCGGCGATCGCGACGCCAAGCTGGTGGGATTCGAGCACGTGATCCTGCGTGGCGTCGTCATGGCTGGCCAGCGCGATATTGCGGTCACGACACATCGCGGCAATCCTGAGACGGTTCGGCTGCGACCACCGCGCCGCAAGCGCCAGCTGCTCTTCTTCGTAACGGGCCATCTCCGCATCGCTGAGAGAATATTTGCCCTGATAGTATTCGCGATACTTTTCGATGTTGGCGAACTGACGCTGCCCCGGCGAGTGGTCCATCAGGGAGACCAGCGAGACCGGCTCGCGCCCGACCAGCTTTTCAAACAGCGGCAGGGTGGTGTGGTGCGGCAGCTCGCAGCGCAGGTGCAGACGGTGTTCGGCGCGGTTGAGGCCGCGTTTTTGCGTCTCCTCCACGGCGTTGATCATCTTCTCCAGATTCTCCAGGCGGTCGCCGCCGTCGCGCACGTCGCCAATCGCCACCGCGTCCAGCACCGTAGTGATGCCGCTGGCGACCATCAGCGCGTCGTGGCTGCTCATCGCCGAATGGGCGGGCCAGTCCACCTTCGGGCGCGGGGTGAAAAATTTGTCCAGATTGTCGGTATGCAGCTCAATCAGCCCCGGCAGCAGCCAGCCGCCTTCACCGTCCATCGCTTCAGGGGCACGGCTCTGAGTTTCGGCAAAGGCGCGAATAACGCCTTCATGGACTTCAACCGAGCCATCAACGACTTCGTTTTCCAGCACCAGCTTGACGTTGTTGATAATCATGCGTTTGTCCCCATCGGGTGCAATCTGTCCGCCACGCGGCTGCGTATGGTGTCGTCGTGGAAGATCCCGACGATCGCCGCGCCGCGCGCTTTGGCCTGTTCGATCAGCTCCACCACGGCCGCGCTGTTTTTACCGTCGAGCGAGGCGGTGGGTTCATCCAGAAGTAAAATCGGGTAGTCGACGATAAACCCGCGGGCGATATTGACGCGCTGCTGCTCGCCGCCGGAAAAGGTCGACGGGGCAAGGTGCCACAGGCGTTCTGGCACGTTGAGGCGCGTCAGCAGGCTGGCGGCTTTGGCGGCGCAGGCTTCGCGCGGCACGCCGAGATCCAGCAGGGGCTGCATCACCACGTCCAGGGCGGAGATCCGCGGGATCACCCGCAGAAACTGGCTCACCCAGCCGATCGTCGTGCGGCGCACTTCCAGCACTTTACGCGCGGGCGCCTGCACCAGATCGACCCACTCATCATTGTGGCGAATGTGAATATGGCCTTCGTCCGGGAGGTAGTTAGCGTACAGGGAGCGCAGCAGGGTGGATTTTCCGCTGCCGGAATGGCCGTGCAGCACCACGCATTCGCCGCTGCTGACCTCTAACGAGGCATTTTGCAGCACCGACAGGCGCACGCCGTTTTGCTGGTGGAGCACAAAGGTCTTACTTACGTTTTGTACGTGGATCATGTTGGCCTCGTGGCGTTTTCTTGCCGGGTGGCGCTTCGCTTACCCGGCCTACAAGGTGCGGTGTTCGTTTTGCCGGGTGGCGGCTTCGCCTTACCCGGCCTACAGGTGCGGTGTTCATTTTGCCGGGTGCGGTGTTCGTAGGCCGGGTAAGCGAAGCGCCACCCGGCAACAGCAACCTCAGTTCTGCAATACGGACGACACCAGCAGCTGGGTGTACGGATGGTGTGGATCGTCGAGCACCCGGTCGGTTAACCCACTTTCCACCACCTGACCCTGCTTCATCACCAGCAGACGGTCCGCCAGCAGGCGCGCAACGCCTAAATCGTGGGTGACAATCACCACCGCAAGGTTCAGCTCCACCACCAGACCGCGCAGCAGGTCGAGCAGGCGCGCCTGCACGGAGACGTCCAGCCCGCCGGTGGGTTCATCCATAAACACCAGCTTCGGGTGGGTGACCAGGTTGCGCGCAATCTGCAGGCGCTGCTGCATCCCACCGGAGAAGGTTGTCGGCAGGTCGTCGATGCGCGAGGCGGGGATTTCAACTTCCTCCAGCCACTGCTGGGCGGTGGCGCGGATGTTGCCGTAGTGGCGCGCGCCGGTGGCCATCAGGCGTTCGCCGATGTTACCCCCGGCGGAGACCTGACGGCGCAGGCCGTCCATCGGGTGCTGATGCACCACGCCCCACTCGGTGCGCAGCAGGCGGCGGCGCTCGGCTTCACTCATGCCGTAAAGGGATTGGCCCTCATACAGAATGTCGCCGTTCTGCGGCGTCAGGCGCGCAGAGATGGACTTCAGCAGGGTGGTTTTGCCGGAGCCGGACTCGCCGACGATCCCCAGCACCTCGCCCGGCCACAGCTCGAACGACACGTCGCTAAAGCCTTTGCCCGGCGCATACAGGTGGGTCAGGTGGTTAACCGAAAGCAGCGGTTTCATTGGCCGTTCGCCTCGCTCTGTTGGCGGCAGTAATCGGTGTCGGAGCAGACAAACATCCGTTTGCCCGTGTCGTCCAGCACCACTTCGTCCAGATAGCTATGTTGGGATCCGCAGATGGCGCACGGCTCGTCCCACTCCTGCACCGTAAACGGGTGATCGTCGAAATCGAGACTTTCCACGCGGGTGTAAGGCGGGACGGCGTAGATGCGTTTTTCGCGCCCGGCGCCGAACAGCTGCAGGGCAGGCATCATGTCCATCTTCGGGTTATCGAATTTCGGGATCGGTGACGGGTCCATGACGTAGCGCCCGTTGACCTTCACCGGGTAGGCGTAGGTGGTGGCGATATGGCCGAAGCGGGCGATATCCTCATACAGCTTCACCTGCATCACGCCGTACTCCTCCAGCGCGTGCATGGTGCGGGTTTCCGTTTCGCGCGGCTCGATAAAGCGCAGCGGCTCCGGGATCGGCACCTGGAAAATCAAAATCTGATCTTCAGCCAGCGGGGTTTCGGGGATGCGGTGACGGGTTTGGATCAGCGTCGCGTCTTCCGTTTTTTCGGTGGTGGTGACGCCGGTGACGCGCTGGAAGAAGCTGCGGATCGACACGGCGTTGGTGGTGTCGTCCGCGCCCTGGTCGATAACCTTCAGCACGTCCGCCTCGCCGATCACGCTGGCGGTGATCTGAATACCGCCCGTGCCCCAGCCGTAGGGCATCGGCATTTCGCGGCCGCCGAACGGCACCTGATAGCCCGGAATGGCCACCGCTTTAAGTATCGCGCGGCGGATCATGCGTTTGGTTTGCTCATCAAGATAGGCAAAGTTGTAGCCGCTTAAGTTAGCCATTGGCGCGCTCCCGTTGCAGGCGTTTCAGCAGTTCCAGTTCGGCCTGGAAATCGACGTAGTGCGGCAGCTTGAGGTGCGAGACAAAGCCGGCGGCCTCAACGTTATCCGCGTGGGCCAGCACGAACTCTTCGTCCTGCGCCGGGCCCGCAACGTGCTCGCCGTAGTCCGGCGCCTGCAGGGCGCGGTCGACCAGTGCCATCGCCATGGCCTTGCGCTCGCCGAGGCCGAACACCAGCCCGTAGCCGCGGGTAAAGTGAGGGTCTTCATTTTCGGGCGCGACGAAGCCGTTGACCATTTCGCATTCGGTCATCAGCAGTTCGCCGACGTTTACGGCAAATCCCAGCTCTTCCGGCACGATTTCAACGTCGATGTAGCCGCTGCGAATTTCGGCCGCAAACGGATGGTTGCGCCCGTAGCCGCGCTGGGTGGAATAGGCCAGCGCCAGCAGATAGCCTTCGTCGCCGCGCATCAGCTGCTGCAGGCGGGACGAGCGCGAGCACGGGTAAACCGGCGGCGTGCGGGTGATGTCATCCGGCTGCGCGCCAGAATCTTCTTCCGCCTTCGCCAGGCCCTGCTTTGCCAGCAGGCTGAAGACGTGCGGAGACGGTTCTTGTTCGGCGTCGGAGGTGCTCAGCTGCGGCGCTTCGCCGTTCGCCAGCAGGGTAAAATCCAGCAGGCGATGGGTGTAGTCGTAGGTCGGGCCAAGCAGCTGGCCGCCGGGAATGTCTTTATAAACGGCAGAAATGCGGCGCTCCAGGCGCATCTCCGCCGTATTGACCGGCTCGCTCACCGCCAGTTTGGCAAGCGTGGTGCGGTAGGCGCGCAGCAGGAAGATGGCTTCCACGCTATCGCCGCTGGCCTGCTTCAGGGCCAGCGCCGCCAGCTCGCGGTCAGCAATGCCGCCTTCGGTCATCACGCGGTCGACGGCGAGGGTTAACTGCTGCTCAATCTGGGCCACGCTCAGCTCGGGAAGCCGTTCATCGCCCCGTCGTCTGTGCGCCTGTAGCGCATGGGCGGCGGCGATGGCCTTCTCGCCCCCTTTGACGGCAACGTACATCAGCACACCTCCACGTGGGTGGTCCGCGGGATCGCCAGCAGGCGCTCGCCGCAGGTGAGGATCAGGTCAATGCCCAGCGGGAACGGGTGCGGGCGTTCGGTCAGCTCGTGAATGATGCACTCCGGCAGCTGCGGCGCGACCATGCGCTCGTCGGCGATGCCTGCGCCGGTCAGGCGCAGCATGCGGCCGCCGCTCAGGCTGGAGACCTGCAGGATCAGCGTGGCGCTGGTTTCCGGGGCGACGGCGCTGCCTTCGCTCAGGGCGTTAAGCTGCTCATGGCTGATTTGCTCGTCGGCCACGGCAAAAACCGCCTGCTGGGGCTGATCGACCAGCGGCGCACCGGTGTGAAAACGCAGGTTCTGGCTGGCGATATCGTTCGACAGCGCGCCCGAGAGCCACACCGGGGTGTCGTTATCGGCAAGCGTCAGCAGCACGCTGGTGGTCGCCAGGTTCAGCGGCAGCCAGCCCTGGGAGAGCTGGTGCAGCGAGACGATCACGCCCGGCTCGCTCATGGCCTTCAGCAGGCGACGAAAACTGTGTTGGGCATCCTGGACGGCCAGGGTAAAAGCAGGTTGAAGCGTCATGCGTTGTCTCCGCGAACGAGCGTAAAGAAGTCGACCCGGCTGCGTTCACTTCGGCCTGACGTGCGGCAATGCGCGCGGCGCGGTCGGATTCCAGCGGGGCAATAAGGGTTTCCATTAACGTCTGGAAATAGGGTTGTTCCTGTAAAAGCGCGTCGATCACCGCGCAGCGCTCGGCGTGCGCTTTGTCGCGCCCCAGCACGTAGCTGTAGCCCAGCGTGCCGCTGTTCAGGCGGATCGCGGCGCGGGTGAGGGTGGCGTCTCCGGCGAAGAAGCGCTCGCCGGTGCCGCCCATGCGCGCCTGGATCTGAACGAGGCCGATCTCCGGGGCGCGGAGGGTGACGTAATCGGGTGACAGACTAAGGGCGCTCATGCGGGCAGAGAGCGCGGCAGGCTGGCTGTGGGTCAGCACGCGCATCCAGCGCTGACGGGTGGCGGTGTCGAAGTGCATTTAGTGCTCCATGGTGAATTCGATCATGTCGGCGCGGGTCAGGCTGACGGAGTACTCCGTCGCGTTGATCTCGCCGTCACGGTGGTTGAGGGTGCGTACGCAGAGCAGCGGGGCCATGTTGGGGATTTCGAGCACCTTGCTCTCTTTCGCCTGCGCGCGACGGGCGCTGATGCGCGTCTGGGTGCGCTTGAGCGCAACGCCTGCCGCATCCTGAAGAAAATCATGCAGCGAGCCGCTGGAGAAATGCTGGAGCACGGGCCAGAGGGCGAGGTCCGCGAAGTAGTGATCTATCTGGCACACCGCCACGCCGTTAACGCGGCGCAGGGTGCGCAGGTGAATCACGTTATCGCCCTCCTGAATGCCCAGCGCGTCCGCCACGTGGCTGGAGGCCGGGCGCAATACCGAGAGCAGCTTTTCGCTGGTCGGGTGGCTGCCCTGGTCCAGCAGGTTCTGGCTAAAGCGCGCCTGGGCGTTTAGCGGGTAGTCGAACGGGCGCATCAGCACCAGCACGCCCACGCCCTGACGTCGCTGGACCCAGCCGCGCTCGACCAGCTGGTCAATGGCGCGGCGCAGGGTGTGGCGGTTCACCTCGTAGCGGTCGGCAAGCTGCTGCTCGGCGGGCAGGTAGTCCCCGCAGCGGTAGTGCGTGCGCAGCTCCACTTCGAGTTTTGCCGCAATCTCCTGCCAGCGGGTCGGGTAACTGGTCGGATGTCTGGATAAGTGCATAGAAAACAAAGCCTCGCTTCTCAGATGAAGTGCTTACGCAAACGTTGAGAGAGGAAATCCAGCAGGCTGACGGTAACGATGATGAGCACCATCAGGGCGCAGGTTTGCTGGAACTGGAAACCGCGAATCGCTTCCCACAGGGTGACGCCAATCCCGCCTGCGCCCACCATGCCGACCACGGTCGCGGAGCGGACGTTGGACTCAAAGCGGTACAGGGAGTAGGAGATCAGCAGCGGCATCACCTGCGGCAGAACGCCGTAAAGGATCTCTTCGATTTTGTTGGCGCCCGTTGCGCGTATGCCTTCCACCGGGCCGGGTTCGATGGCTTCGACCGCTTCGGAAAGCAGCTTGGAGAGCACGCCGGTGGTGTGGATGAACAGTGCCATCACGCCGGCGAACGGACCCAGGCCGACGGCGACCACGAACAGCATCGCAAAGACCATTTCGTTGATGGCGCGGCAGGCGTCCATCAGGCGACGCATCGGCTGATACACCCACCACGGCACGATGTTTTCGGCGCTCATCAGGCCAAATGGAATAGAGAGAACGACGGCAAGGGCTGTGCCCCAGACGGCGATTTGCAGGGTGACTGCCATTTCGCTGAGATAGTCCTGCCACTGGCTGAAGTCCGGCGGGAAGAAGTCGGCGGCGAAGGTCGCCATGTTGCCCGCGTCTTTGAAGAGCAGCAGCGGATCCATCTCCGCGCCCTTCCAGGAGATAATCAGCACCGTCAGCAGGATGGCCCAGCTTATGAGCGAGAACCAGCTGCGCTTCGGCGGTGGGAGGGTGATGGTTTGCATGTTGGCTCCTTTGGGTTTAGTCCCCTCTCCCTTGAGGGAGAGGGTTAGGGTGAGGGGGACATGTGCGCGCTGATGCCCTCACCCCGGCCCTCTCCCACAGGGAGAGGGAGAAAGGCACTACTGCACCGCTTTATTCACGCTGGTCATTGCACCGAGCGCGGCGGTCAGGCGGTCGAGGTCTTCCAGCTGGGCCTGAATGGTGGCCACTTTGCTGGTCTTCTCCTCGTCCTTCAGCCCTTTGTTGTCCTTCACGCCCTGCATCTCTTTAAACAGCGCCAGCTGACGAATCGGGACCAGCTGCAGGTCGCTTGACGGGCGGAACGGTGCCCAGCCCAGACGCGCCAGGACGGCCTTCTCTTCCGGCGTTTTGCCATAGGTCATAAAGAAGTCGTACACCTTGTCCTTGGTGCTTTCAGAGAGGTTTTTACGCCAGACAATCGGGTCGCCCGGGATCAGCGGCGATTTCCAGATAACCTTGATCTCTTTCAGCTTGTCCGGCGCTGAGGTTTTCAGCTTGTCGAGGTTCTCGGTGTTGTTGGTGGCAACGTCCACCTGCTTGTTGGCCACGGCCAGGGCGTTGGTTTCGTGGCTGGCGTTCACCGTGCGTTTGAAGTCGCTGGCGGAGGCGTTGTTTTTGGCGAAGACGTAGTAGCCAGGGACAAGGTAACCGGAGGTGGAGTTCGGGTCGCCGTTGCCGAAGGTCAGCTCTTTGCGTTTGGCGAGCATGTCGTTGAGGTTGTTGATCGGGCTGTCTTTATTCACGATCAGCACGCTCCAGTAGCCCGGGGAACCATCTGCCGCGACGGTCTGGGCAAAGACCTGGCCGTTCGCGCGGTCTACCGCTTCCATGGCGGAGAGGTTGCCGTACCAGGCGATGTCCACTTTGTTAAAGCGCATCCCCTGGATGATGCCCGCGTAGTCCGGGGCGAAGAAGGCGTTCACTTTGATCCCCAGCTTGGTTTCCATATCTTTCAGGAACGGTTCCCACTGAGGCTTCAGGTTCTGCTGTGATTCCGTCGAAATAATGCCGAAGTTCAGCGCTTTTTCCTGCTCTTCCGCGTACGCCGGGCTTAACAGGGTGCTGAGGCTGAACATGCTGGTAAAGGCCAGCGCGGCAACGGCTTTGTAGCTCATGTACTTTCCTCGGATCGGGTTTAATTAAGCAGCCTGCGCGTTCTCTTCGACGCGGTTAATGCTGCGGTAGAGATGGTCAAAACGTTCGTTATCAAACTGATGGCTCGCGCCATCAAAGAACACATGACCCTGACGCAGGGCGACAATGCGTTCGCAGTAGCGCAGGGCGTAATCCACCTGATGCAGCGTGACCACCACGGTGATGCCGTCGTTCTGGTTAATGTCGCGCAGGGTCTCCATCACGATGCGGGCGGACTCCGGGTCCAGCGAGGCAATGGGTTCGTCAGCGAGAATGATTTGCGCTTTTTGCATCAGGGCGCGGGCAATGGCGACGCGCTGCTGTTGTCCACCGGACAGGGTGGAGACGCGCTGGTGGGCGAAATGCGCCATGCCGACGCGGGTCAGCGCCTGTAAGGCTTCCTGCTTCTGGGAAGGGGAGAACCAGCGCAGACAGGTGCGCCAGAACGGAGTGCTGCCGAGCGCGCCAATCAGCACGTTCTCCAGCACCGTCAGGCGGTTCACCAGGTTGAACTGCTGGAAGATGTAGCCCGTCTGGGCGCGGCTCTTGCGGATATCGCTGGCGAGACGCCCCGCGCGCTGCACGGTATTGCCCAGCAGCTCGACGTGGCTTTCCGGCGTTTTATCGCAGGTGATAAGGCCGCTTAAATGACGCAGAAGGGTGGATTTGCCTGAACCGGATGGCCCCAGCAGCGCCACCATTTCGCCCTGCTGGACGGTCAGATCAACGGCATGCAGAGCCTTATTGTGATTGAAGGTCTTGCTCAGTTTCTCGACGCGGATGACGGTTTGCATGTGCTGGGCCTCACGATAAATGTGGCCTCATGCTGGCGCATCAATGTGACATTTGGGTTAAGTCTGGGTTGCGAGAGTTTGAAGAGTTGAGGGGGGTTTGATGACAATTACCGTAGGCCCGGTCAGCGCAGCGCCACCGGGCGCTGTTGCCGGCTGCGCTGCGCTTATCCGGCCTACGACGTTTGGTGTTGCTTAACGACGTTGATCATCCACGGCACGCCGTATTTATCGGTGACTTTACCGAAACCGTGTGCCCAGAAGGTTTCCTGCCAGGCCATTTCGATATTCCCGCCCGCGGCGAGGTTGTCGAACCAGCGCTTGCCTTCATTAACGTCCTGGGTATCGAGAACCAGCGTGAAACCCGCGTACTGCGCGTTGCTGCCCGGCGGCATCCCGTCGCTCATCATGATATCGCTGCCCGCAATGCGAACGTTGGAGTGAGCGATAGCCGAATCCGGAAATTGCATGCCGGACGGACAGCCTTCATCGCTGTTATCGCTTTTTGGCATTTCGCCGAAGGTGATTTTATAGAGGAGTTCTGCGCCGACGGCCTGCTGGTAGAAGGCGGTGGCCTCTGCACAGTTACCGGCGAAAGAGATGTAGGGACTTAACGGCATAATCTTTACCTCACGTAAGAGAAGCCCATTAAGTTTAGCTGTTGTAGGCCCGGTAAGCGAAGCGCCACCGGGCGATTTTGCCGGATGCGCTGCGCTTATCCGGCCTACAAAAAAGAGAAATCAGTTCTTTTTCACGAACTCTGATTTCAGCTTCATCGGACCGAAGCCGTCAATTTTGCAGTCGATATTGTGATCGCCTTCAACCAGACGGATATTCTTCACTTTGGTGCCAATCTTCAGCATGGAAGAACTGCCTTTCACTTTCAGGTCTTTAACCACGGTTACGCTGTCGCCGTCCGCCAGCAGATTGCCGTTCGCATCTTTTACGACAAGTGCATCAGCATCGTGTGATGGTTCGGCATCATTCCATTCGTGAGCGCATTCCGGGCAGATGAACATGCCATTATCTTCATAGGTGTATTCAGAATTGCATTTTGGGCAGTGTGGGAGTGACATATCGGTATCCTCAAAAAAGTGTAAACGCGCTGGAAAGTGCCAGCTAAATGACGGCAGCGTGCCGAAAAAGGCGGCAAGTATAGCGCAAATCCACACGATTGTCGGTGATATTGTGAATTAAAAAAATGCAAAAAGCGTATTGGGAGTGACACTTCCTGTCAGTCAGTTAAGCGATGCTTACGTCATTAACACGGTGGAAAGAATGGGTGCTAAATATATCGAATATTTTATTGCGGCAAATTGCTACGCTCCTCCATTTCGGATAAGGTGAAGCGACACATTGTTATTTATCTCCTGACTTCGCTGCCATACATATCTTATGGCAGGGGCGTATTACCTCTCTTTTTAGGTGGGTAAATAATGATGATATATCCTGAAGTTTCTTAAAATTGGGCTACGCTTTTTTCTTTTGGCCATCAGGCCAGGAGGGAAGCTATACACGCCATGCAAGGATAGCGAATTATTTCTGATTATCATCAATCAGTTATATTTCGGCGAACATGTTTTCCACACGTGATCATATAAGCCTGAACAACATAATTAATACCAGTGGCTTAATAAAAGTAATAAATTTGCGTTAAGGAAAGGCTTTTATCATGCACACACAGACCATTTTTGAATTAAGCCAGGAAGCTGAGCGTTTGTTACAGCTCGCCCTGCAAAACCTTGATACGTTGAAATCAATGCCGACTGCAATGCTGGAGAGCACAGCGGCTGCCATTACGGGTGAAAAGAACAACGTTTTACCTTTGCATTTTAGTGCGCGCGGTGTCGAAGCGCAGCAGGCGATGCTGAATAATGAATTACGGAAAATAACCCGGCTGGAAATGGTCCTGGCTATTGTTGGCACCATGAAAGCGGGGAAATCGACCACCATTAATGCGATTGTGGGTACCGAAGTGTTGCCGAACCGCAATCGTCCGATGACGGCGCTACCTACCCTTATTCGCCATACGCCTGGCCAGAAGGATCCGGTGCTGCATTTCTCACATGCCTCGCCGATTGATGAATTGATTCAACTGCTCCAGAAAAAGCTATGCGATTACGATCGCGGGAAACTGGCCCAGCGTCTGGAAATTGATAAAGACATGAATACGCTGCTGGAGCGCATTGAAAAAGGAGAAGCGTTTGAGAAGCATCACCTGGGCGCGCAGCCGATATTTCATTGTCTGAAAAGCCTTAACGACCTGGTGAGACTTTCCCAGGCGTTAGGCGTGGAGTTTCCCTTCTCTGAATATGCCGCCATCGAACATATTCCGGTGATTGAAGTGGAGTTCGTGCATCTTGCGGGTCTGGATGCTCACCTTGGACAGCTGACCCTGCTCGATACGCCCGGGCCGAATGAGGCCGGACAGCCGCATCTGCAAAAAATGCTCAGCGAGCAGTTGTCCCGCGCGTCGGCGGTGCTGGCCGTGATGGATTATACCCAGCTTAAATCCATCTCTGATGAAGAAGTCCGCCAGGCCATTTCCGCGGCGGGAAAATCCGTGCCGCTGTATGCGCTGGTCAATAAATTCGATCAGAAAGATCGCAATAGCGACGATGAAGAGCAGATCCGGGCGATGATCTCCGGCACCTTAATGAAAGGCAATATTTCGCCTGGCCAGATCTACCCCGTTTCATCCATGTGGGCATATCTGGCGAACCGCGCTCGCTACGAGATGAATACCCACGGACAGCTGCCGGATCATCAGGAGCAACCCTGGGTGCAGGATTTTGCCGAAGCTGCGCTTGGGCGTCGCTGGCGTACGGCGGACCTGGACGATATCGAGCATGTTCGTCATTCTGCCGATCTGCTTTGGGAAGATTCGCTCTTTGAACAACCGATCCGCAAGCTGATTTACGCCGCCTATGCCAATGCCTCGCTATACGCTTTACGTTCGGCCTCGCATAAGTTGCTCAACTACGCACAAAATGCCCGGGAGTATCTCGACTTCCGTTATCAGGGGCTGACGGTGGCGTTTGAGGCGCTTGAACTGAACATCGCACGTCTGGAAGAGGACATGGCGCTTCTGCAGACGCGCCAGAGCGTGGTGAGCGATGAGGTGAAACATGAGGTTGAGGAGGCGCTGAACGCCACCGTGGACTTTATGGGGGCCCAGAAAACGGCCCTTCACCAGGCGATTGGGGATGTGTTTAGCGCGCACCATATTCTTGATTTGGCAGGCATCGATCGACGGAACCGGCGCGATGACGAGCTGCAATCGCTGAAGCAGCTGGTGCTGGACGATGAAGGGCAGGCGCAAATCGCGCTGAGTAAAATCCGCGCCTCCTGCGAGCTTATCATGCTGGATGCGCAGACGAAGATCGCCCGTGAGCTGGCGCTACGCTTCGACCAGCTTGAGTCTACGCTGGCGCGTTCCCTGAACGAAGCCATGCGCCCCATCGAAACGCGTATTAAAGAGCATCTGAGCCATTCGGGTTTTCGGGCGCGAATCAGTTTCCCGGCGTTTCAGGCGAGCCAGCTTAACTTCAATACGCGGGCGCTGTTTAACGATGCGATTGCGGAAGATGACAGCCAGGCTGGCCAGGCCTCTGGCGGGGGAAGCATGCGTGAAACGGTCTCTCGCTGGCTCAATAATCCGGGCTGGGGCTGGGATGATTATGTGGAAACGCGCACGCGCTATGTTATCGACATTGCGCAGCTCCATGACAAATTTAAGCAACATATTGAACAGTTTTGTGAACAAATACGTAAAGCTTTGTCCGCGCAGGTCGATGTCTCTGTTACGGCAGGGATGGCAACGTTCTTTGCAGAATTTTCGCTGTGCCTGACCGGCTTACAGGAAAGCTTGCGTGATAGCCTCGCAGTGCGTCAACAGAATGAGCATTCGACCCGAGCGCTCTGCCAGTTGTTGAAGCAAAGTATCACTACTGCGACGTGGATACAGGAAGATACCCGACTGTTACGCGATGATATTCAAACACTATTCGCGGCAGAGCAACCATGACAACACCACTACTGGATGGCCCCGGGAGAACGCTGGAGTGTATTAATCCAAAATTTATGGTCGATCTGGTGCAGGGGGGAGACGCGGCGCGTCATTCCCACCTGGGACCACAACAGCTGCAGTTTCGTGAGCGTTTGACTCAGGAAATCATGACTCATACCCGGTTGCGCCCCTGGGCGATGGCGGGGATGCTCAATGAAAATACGGCGCTGCGCCTGGGGCTGGCGGAAAAGCTGGCCGGCATGCTTGACCCAGGTCATCTCGCGCTGACGCTGATGGCAGAGAAGCTGATTGCTTTGCGCCAGCAGACGCACCCGCGCGCTCCGCAATCCCCTGGGCTGATGCAGCAATACGCTGAACTCGCCTCTCATTTTACCCAACGTGCAGCATATAAAGAAAAGGCGCTGACCCAGCGCGGGCTTACGGTGCAGGCGGGCGAGCACAGTGAGCAGATTTTTACCCGCTGGCGGGCCGGGCATTATGATGGCTGGTCGCTGGCCGGGCGCTGTTTTATCGTGCTGGAAGAGCTGCGCTGGGGGGCATTTGGTGATGCATGCCGCCTCGCGAATGAGGATGTGGCGGCAATGCTTAAGGATAACCTGCGCAGCATGGCGGCTAACTATCTGGCGCAGGGCATAAATGCCTCCCCCACGACCCGCCATTTCTATCACCAGTGGCTGACAACCCCGGCCTCTCCGGGGTTGATCGATCACAAAGACATGCTGGGATGGCTTGGGGACTGGTGTCAGGCGGATCAACATCCGGTGAGCTGGTCAGTGACGCAAAACTGGCAGACCGTCGCGCTGGGTATGCCGAGGCTCTGTTCGGCAAAACGGCTGGTGGACGCAATGGTGGAAGAGATTTTTGGGTAAATCCCTTACCCCTCACTAACCCTCTCCCCGCAGAGGAGAGGGGATGGTTTGGTGCGGTGTGTTAATGATTCATTTCTATTGGTTTCGGTTCAGGCTGGATCTCTTGCATATTCCCGTAGCGTTTCGCGTACAGCGCGGTAATGATGGGCACCAGAATCGCGGTGACAATCACGCTGGCGGCAACCAGCGCCGTCGCTGAAGCGGCCACCGGTTCGAAGGCCGGGTTAATTTGGGCAATAATCACCGGGTTTGCGACGGCAGCACCTGCGGCTGAAGAGGCGGCGACGCCCGCTGTGCCGTTTCCTCCTCCGATTACGCGGTCGGCAATAATCAGCGGAATACCGGTGATGACGATCACGGCGACACCCAGCACAATACCCAGCAGGCCAGTATCGAGAATGACCTTCAAATTAATGGTGTTCCCCAGTGCGAAACCGAAGAACGGGATCAGCACCGGCGTGGCTTTGCTGAAGAAATCACGCAGATCGCGATCGAGATTGCCAAGCGCGAAGCCGATCAGGAAGGGCAGGATCGCGCCGACGAAGTGGTGGGGTTCAAACGAGGCCAGGCCAGCAGACCCCAGGATCAGCATCGTCATCAGCGGGCCGGACTCCAGAGACATCAGCACAAATGCGCCGGACTCTTCTTTCGTCCCGTACTGGTTCATCAGGCTGGCGTACAATCCGCCGTTAGTCATATCCATCGCCGAGACAATCGCCAGGATCGATAAACCCGCGAAGAAGCCGGTCTGAATTCCATCCTCCGGAATGAACATCGCGCATATCATTGCTACCGCCCAGGCTACGGCTATTTTGGTTATCACCAGCGTGCCGGATTTCCGTAATACGGTACCCGTTGCCCGCAAATTAATGGATGCGCCGATACAAAAAAACCAGACGGCAAGAATGGGGACCGTGCCTGTTATCATGCCTTTTGTGAAACCGCCAAAATAAGCTCCGGTATCGGGAGCAAGGGTATTCAGGATCGCGCCCAGCACCAGCGGAACCAGCATCATACCGCCAGGTATGCGTTCTATCGTGGCTTTAATCTTCATGGACAAACCTCACATCGGATCCCGCAGGACGGGGGATAGGTGTTAAAAATTAGTCAATAAATTCAATGTATTGCTCTTATCGCATGCGGTTTTTTTTCGATAAACCAGCAACATAATTAAATGCGTGCTCTCGATTAACCTCATTCAGAAACACATAAAACACGGTATTCGGATTTATCATGCGATCATTGGAATAGCGATTCAATGAAAATAAAACATCGTTTTAGTTATCTTTGTCACATATTCAATGTAAAACTTGAGGCCGGTTCCTGTTGATGGAAATTTATGTAAAGCCGATGTGAATTAACGTGGTTTGTTTTTCTGTTAAGAAAGAAATAATGACGTGCGTGAGGATGTTCTTTAGGTGGGTTAAGGAAGTACTTATTGGCACTCCTTGACAAAAATTTGACTGAGTTGACCGGACGCTAAAATATGTGTGAAGTTGATCACACATATAAACGCTGGTAGGGTAAAAAGGTCATTAACTGCCCAGGCAGGCGTCAACAGGTTCGGTTGTATCGACGTAAAACGTCAATGTAAGTAAACCTGCTACGCTTGAATAAGGCGATTCGCATGGAGCGGATCCCATGGTTCACAGAACGCAAACTGGACTGTGAAACAGACAGGGCCGAGTCAACGAGGATAGCTATGCTAAGAAGGAAAAAGATTAAACCCATCACGCTTCGCGACGTCACCATTATTGATGACGCAAAGCTGCGTAAAGCCATTACCGCAGCCTCGCTCGGTAATGCGATGGAATGGTTCGATTTTGGTGTCTACGGCTTTGTGGCCTATGCGTTAGGTAAAGTGTTTTTCCCCGGGGCCGATCCCAGCCTGCAGATGATTGCCGCACTGGGTACGTTCTCCGTTCCCTTCCTGATTCGCCCGCTGGGCGGTCTGTTCTTCGGTATGCTCGGCGATAAATATGGTCGCCAGAAAATCCTTGCCATCACCATCGTCATTATGTCGATCAGTACATTCTGTATCGGCCTTATACCGTCTTACGCCACCATCGGCATTTGGGCACCGATTCTGCTGCTGATTTGTAAGATGGCTCAGGGCTTCTCCGTGGGTGGTGAATACACAGGTGCCTCGATCTTCGTCGCCGAATATTCCCCGGACCGTAAGCGCGGTTTTATGGGAAGCTGGCTGGACTTTGGCTCTATTGCCGGGTTTGTCCTGGGCGCGGGCGTGGTGGTGCTGATTTCAACCGTGGTGGGTGAAGATAACTTCCTCGACTGGGGCTGGCGTATTCCGTTCTTCCTGGCATTGCCGCTGGGGATTATTGGTCTCTACCTGCGTCATGCGCTTGAGGAGACGCCCGCGTTCCAGCAGCACGTCGAAAAACTGGAACAGGGTGACCGCGAAGGGCTGCAGGATGGTCCGAAGGTGTCGTTCAAAGAGATTGCCACTAAGCACTGGCGCAGCCTGCTGACCTGTATTGGTCTGGTGATTTCGACCAACGTGACCTACTACATGCTGTTGACCTACATGCCGAGCTATCTGTCGCATAACCTGCACTACTCGGAAGATCACGGTGTGCTGATTATTATCGCCATCATGGTGGGTATGCTGTTTGTGCAGCCAATTATGGGCCTGTTGAGTGACCGTTTTGGCCGTCGACCTTTCATTATTCTGGGAAGCGTTGCGCTGTTCGCTCTGGCCATTCCGGCATTCATACTGATTAACAGTGATGTGCTGGGGCTGATTTTTGCAGGTCTGCTGATGCTGGCGGTGATCCTTAACTGCTTTATCGGGGTGATGGCCTCCACCTTGCCTGCGATGTTCCCGACCCACATTCGCTACAGCGCGCTGGCCGCGGCCTTTAACATCTCGGTGCTGATTGCCGGTCTGACCCCGACGCTTGCCGCCTCGCTGGTAGAGAGTACGCAGAACCTTATGATGCCGGCTTATTACCTGATGGTGATCGCGGTGATTGGTTTGATTACCGGTATTACCATGAAGGAGACGGCGAATCGTCCTCTGAAAGGTGCAACGCCTGCGGCGTCTGATATCCAGGAAGCGAAAGAGATCCTGCGTGAGCACTACGATAACGTAGAGCAGAAGATTGAGGATATTGACGCAGAGATTGAAGAGCTGCAGAAAAAACGCTCCCGACTGGTGGACCAGCATCCACGCATCAACGAGTAATAAAAGAAAACCCGCCAACGGCGGGTTTTCTTTTATTAGCATCCAGCAGCGATGTAGTCGCCATTGGCGCTGACGGGGATCACCGTCAGGAACAGCACCGTCGCGAACAGGATCAGGACTATCCCTCCGGCTATTTTGACTGCCGGTACGAGCCATCTTAATGAGGCGCTTTCTCCGAACCAGCTCACCGTGCGCTCGCGGGCGTAACGTACTGCAAGTGAAAGCCCCACAATAGAGAGCGCGGTTCCCAAAGACATAGTCATGACTGCGGCCACCCCCCAGGTGACAATGCCCAGCGCGTTCGAAAACATCAGAATCATGATCGCCCCGCTGCACGGGCGTGCGCCGATCGCCAGAATGACACCCAGGCGCGTTTTCCAGTCACCTTGCGTCAGGTTTGCCCCCACGCCGTGGTGGCCGCAGCCACAATGTTCGTCATGCTGATGAAGCGGCTTGATGGCGGAGATAGTCATCCTGCGCGGGCGCAGGCTTTTCAGCGCCTGGTAAATGACGAATGCACCAAATGCGCCGATAAGCACTGCGCTAATCTTCTCCACGTACCAGCGGCTGGTACTGATATCCCCTGAGGCGAGGTTAAACCCCACCGCCAGAATAAAGACAAACAGAATGGCGCTGACGCCCTGCATCAGGCTACCCAGAAAAGGGACGACCCGGGCGGCCAGCTCGCTTTCCTTATTGGTGGTCAGATAGGTCGTCACAATGAATTTTCCGTGCCCGGGTCCGATGGCGTGAAGAACGCCATAAAGGAAAGCGCCCGTTAACAGCCATAATCCGCCGCTGTACTGGTGGTTATTAAGCTGCAGCAAATACATCACCAGATAGCGGTGCAGCGTAATTTGTGTGGCGAGACACCACTGGATAAAAGCGTTCCAGTGCGCATGCAGGGTAAAACCGGCAAAAAGGATTGCCAGCAGCATCACTCCTGCGGTAGGGAGACGCCAGTCACGGGCGAGGCGTTGTGTGGTCATGAGGGTGGGCCTGCACTGAGGAGAGTATTTGCCGCTAGTATAGTTGATCTTCCCGCTCAATTCGTAGGATCGCATCGCGATCCGCTCATGATTGTGGATAACTTTGTGCATAAATGGGTATAAGGCGGGGTTTTGCTGTGGAATGCAGCAGTCAGTCATTTTTCTGTCATTTAGCGGTTGCGGCCCGCTGAGAACTCCCTATAATGCGCCTCCATCGACACGGCGGATGTGAATCACTTCACACAACAAGCGGTTCGGTTGAAGAGAAAAAATCCTGAAATAACGGGTTGACTCTGAAAGAGGAAAGCGTAATATACGCCACCTCGCAACGGTGAGCGAAAGCCGCGTTGCACTGCTCTTTAACAATTTATCAGACAATCTGTGTGGGCACTCAAAGTGACATGGATTCTTAATGTCTTCGGACAATAAATGAATACCAAGTCTCTGAGTGAACATACGTAATTCATTACGAAGTTTAATTCACGAGCATCAAACTTAAATTGAAGAGTTTGATCATGGCTCAGATTGAACGCTGGCGGCAGGCCTAACACATGCAAGTCGAGCGGTAGCACAGGGAGCTTGCTCTCGGGTGACGAGCGGCGGACGGGTGAGTAATGTCTGGGAAACTGCCTGATGGAGGGGGATAACTACTGGAAACGGTAGCTAATACCGCATAACGTCGCAAGACCAAAGAGGGGGACCTTCGGGCCTCTTGCCATCAGATGTGCCCAGATGGGATTAGCTAGTAGGTGGGGTAACGGCTCACCTAGGCGACGATCCCTAGCTGGTCTGAGAGGATGACCAGCCACACTGGAACTGAGACACGGTCCAGACTCCTACGGGAGGCAGCAGTGGGGAATATTGCACAATGGGCGCAAGCCTGATGCAGCCATGCCGCGTGTATGAAGAAGGCCTTCGGGTTGTAAAGTACTTTCAGCGGGGAGGAAGGTGTTGAGGTTAATAACCTCAGCAATTGACGTTACCCGCAGAAGAAGCACCGGCTAACTCCGTGCCAGCAGCCGCGGTAATACGGAGGGTGCAAGCGTTAATCGGAATTACTGGGCGTAAAGCGCACGCAGGCGGTCTGTCAAGTCGGATGTGAAATCCCCGGGCTCAACCTGGGAACTGCATTCGAAACTGGCAGGCTAGAGTCTTGTAGAGGGGGGTAGAATTCCAGGTGTAGCGGTGAAATGCGTAGAGATCTGGAGGAATACCGGTGGCGAAGGCGGCCCCCTGGACAAAGACTGACGCTCAGGTGCGAAAGCGTGGGGAGCAAACAGGATTAGATACCCTGGTAGTCCACGCCGTAAACGATGTCGACTTGGAGGTTGTTCCCTTGAGGAGTGGCTTCCGGAGCTAACGCGTTAAGTCGACCGCCTGGGGAGTACGGCCGCAAGGTTAAAACTCAAATGAATTGACGGGGGCCCGCACAAGCGGTGGAGCATGTGGTTTAATTCGATGCAACGCGAAGAACCTTACCTACTCTTGACATCCAGAGAACTTTCCAGAGATGGATTGGTGCCTTCGGGAACTCTGAGACAGGTGCTGCATGGCTGTCGTCAGCTCGTGTTGTGAAATGTTGGGTTAAGTCCCGCAACGAGCGCAACCCTTATCCTTTGTTGCCAGCGGTTCGGCCGGGAACTCAAAGGAGACTGCCAGTGATAAACTGGAGGAAGGTGGGGATGACGTCAAGTCATCATGGCCCTTACGAGTAGGGCTACACACGTGCTACAATGGCGCATACAAAGAGAAGCGACCTCGCGAGAGCAAGCGGACCTCATAAAGTGCGTCGTAGTCCGGATTGGAGTCTGCAACTCGACTCCATGAAGTCGGAATCGCTAGTAATCGTAGATCAGAATGCTACGGTGAATACGTTCCCGGGCCTTGTACACACCGCCCGTCACACCATGGGAGTGGGTTGCAAAAGAAGTAGGTAGCTTAACCTTCGGGAGGGCGCTTACCACTTTGTGATTCATGACTGGGGTGAAGTCGTAACAAGGTAACCGTAGGGGAACCTGCGGTTGGATCACCTCCTTACCTTAAAGAACCTGCCTTTGTAGTGCTCACACAGATTGTCTGATGAAAAGTAAATAGCAAGGCGTCTTGCGATTGAGACTTCAGTGTCCCCTTCGTCTAGAGGCCCAGGACACCGCCCTTTCACGGCGGTAACAGGGGTTCGAATCCCCTAGGGGACGCCACTTGCTGGTTCGTGAGTGAAAGTCACCTGCCTTAATATCTCAAAACTCATCTTCGGGTGACGTTTGAGATATTTGCTCTTTAAAAATCTGGATCAAGCTGAAAATTGAAACGACACACATGTTATGTGTGTTCGAGTCTCTCAAATTTTCGCAATTTGATGATGAATCGAAAGAAACATCTTCGGGTTGTGAGGTTAAGCGACTAAGCGTACACGGTGGATGCCCTGGCAGTCAGAGGCGATGAAGGACGTGCTAATCTGCGAAAAGCGCCGGCGAGGTGATATGAACCTTTGACCCGGCGATGTCCGAATGGGGAAACCCAGTGTGATTCGTCACACTATCGTTAACTGAATACATAGGTTAACGAGGCGAACCGGGGGAACTGAAACATCTAAGTACCCCGAGGAAAAGAAATCAACCGAGATTCCCCCAGTAGCGGCGAGCGAACGGGGAGCAGCCCAGAGTCTGAATCAGCTTGTGTGTTAGTGGAAGCGTCTGGAAAGTCGCACAGTACAGGGTGATAGTCCCGTACACGAAAGCACACAGGCTGTGAACTCGAAGAGTAGGGCGGGACACGTGGTATCCTGTCTGAATATGGGGGGACCATCCTCCAAGGCTAAATACTCCTGACTGACCGATAGTGAACCAGTACCGTGAGGGAAAGGCGAAAAGAACCCCGGCGAGGGGAGTGAAAAAGAACCTGAAACCGTGTACGTACAAGCAGTGGGAGCACCTTCGTGGTGTGACTGCGTACCTTTTGTATAATGGGTCAGCGACTTATATTCTGTAGCAAGGTTAACCGTATAGGGGAGCCGAAGGGAAACCGAGTCTTAACTGGGCGTTAAGTTGCAGGGTATAGACCCGAAACCCGGTGATCTAGCCATGGGCAGGTTGAAGGTTGGGTAACACTAACTGGAGGACCGAACCGACTAATGTTGAAAAATTAGCGGATGACTTGTGGCTGGGGGTGAAAGGCCAATCAAACCGGGAGATAGCTGGTTCTCCCCGAAAGCTATTTAGGTAGCGCCTCGTGAACTCATCTTCGGGGGTAGAGCACTGTTTCGGCTAGGGGGCCATCCCGGCTTACCAACCCGATGCAAACTACGAATACCGAAGAATGTTATCACGGGAGACACACGGCGGGTGCTAACGTCCGTCGTGAAGAGGGAAACAACCCAGACCGCCAGCTAAGGTCCCAAAGTCATGGTTAAGTGGGAAACGATGTGGGAAGGCACAGACAGCCAGGATGTTGGCTTAGAAGCAGCCATCATTTAAAGAAAGCGTAATAGCTCACTGGTCGAGTCGGCCTGCGCGGAAGATGTAACGGGGCTAAACCATGCACCGAAGCTGCGGCAGCGACGCTTATGCGTTGTTGGGTAGGGGAGCGTTCTGTAAGCCGTTGAAGGTGTCCTGTGAGGGGTGCTGGAGGTATCAGAAGTGCGAATGCTGACATAAGTAACGATAATGCGGGTGAAAAGCCCGCACGCCGGAAGACCAAGGGTTCCTGTCCAACGTTAATCGGGGCAGGGTGAGTCGACCCCTAAGGCGAGGCCGAAAGGCGTAGTCGATGGGAAACAGGTTAATATTCCTGTACTTGGTGTTACTGCGAAGGGGGGACGGAGAAGGCTATGTTAGCCGGGCGACGGTTGTCCCGGTTTAAGCATGTAGGCGGGAGTTTTAGGTAAATCCGGAACTCTTTTAACGCTGAGGTGTGATGACGAGGCACTACGGTGCTGAAGTAACAAATGCCCTGCTTCCAGGAAAAGCCTCTAAGCATCAGGTAACACGAAATCGTACCCCAAACCGACACAGGTGGTCAGGTAGAGAATACCAAGGCGCTTGAGAGAACTCGGGTGAAGGAACTAGGCAAAATGGTGCCGTAACTTCGGGAGAAGGCACGCTGATATGTAGGTGAAGCCCCTGCGGGTAGAGCTGAAATCAGTCGAAGATACCAGCTGGCTGCAACTGTTTATTAAAAACACAGCACTGTGCAAACACGAAAGTGGACGTATACGGTGTGACGCCTGCCCGGTGCCGGAAGGTTAATTGATGGGGTTAGCGGCAACGCGAAGCTCTTGATCGAAGCCCCGGTAAACGGCGGCCGTAACTATAACGGTCCTAAGGTAGCGAAATTCCTTGTCGGGTAAGTTCCGACCTGCACGAATGGCGTAATGATGGCCAGGCTGTCTCCACCCGAGACTCAGTGAAATTGAACTCGCTGTGAAGATGCAGTGTACCCGCGGCAAGACGGAAAGACCCCGTGAACCTTTACTATAGCTTGACACTGAACACTGGTCCTTGATGTGTAGGATAGGTGGGAGGCTTTGAAGCGTGGACGCCAGTCTGCGTGGAGCCGACCTTGAAATACCACCCTTTAATGGCTGGTGTTCTAACGTAGACCCGTAATCCGGGTTGCGGACAGTGTCTGGTGGGTAGTTTGACTGGGGCGGTCTCCTCCCAAAGAGTAACGGAGGAGCACGAAGGTTAGCTAATCCTGGTCGGACATCAGGAGGTTAGTGCAATGGCATAAGCTAGCTTGACTGCGAGAGTGACGGCTCGAGCAGGTGCGAAAGCAGGTCATAGTGATCCGGTGGTTCTGAATGGAAGGGCCATCGCTCAACGGATAAAAGGTACTCCGGGGATAACAGGCTGATACCGCCCAAGAGTTCATATCGACGGCGGTGTTTGGCACCTCGATGTCGGCTCATCACATCCTGGGGCTGAAGTAGGTCCCAAGGGTATGGCTGTTCGCCATTTAAAGTGGTACGCGAGCTGGGTTTAGAACGTCGTGAGACAGTTCGGTCCCTATCTGCCGTGGGCGCTGGAGAATTGAGGGGGGCTGCTCCTAGTACGAGAGGACCGGAGTGGACGCATCACTGGTGTTCGGGTTGTCATGCCAATGGCATTGCCCGGTAGCTAAATGCGGAAAAGATAAGTGCTGAAAGCATCTAAGCACGAAACTTGCCCCGAGATGAGTTCTCCCTGACTCCTTGAGAGTCCTGAAGGAACGTTGAAGACTACGACGTTGATAGGTCGGGTGTGTAAGCGCAGCGATGCGTTGAGCTAACCGATACTAATGAACCGTGAGGCTTAACCTTACAACGCCGAAGCTGTTTCGGCGACGAGAGACAGACAATCAATTTCAGCCTGATACAGATTTAACAGAATTTGCCTGGCGGCTTTAGCGCGGTGGTCCCACCTGACCCCATGCCGAACTCAGAAGTGAAACGCCGTAGCGCCGATGGTAGTGTGGGGTCTCCCCATGTGAGAGTAGGGAACTGCCAGGCATCAATTAGAAGAACCCCGTACCGTAAGGTGCGGGGTTTTTTGCTTTGTGCGTCAGAAATCATGCCGGATGGCGGCTTCGCCTTATCCGGCCTACAAAATCCACAGGCTAGACAAGCGGATCCCACGATAAAGAGAAACAAGAATACAAAGAAGGGATTTATAAACGCAGAAAAGCAAAAACCCAGCCATAGGCTGGGTTCTTTAAATAGTGGTGCCCGGACTCGGAATCGAACCAAGGACACGGGGATTTTCAATCCCCTGCTCTACCGACTGAGCTATCCGGGCAACGGAGCGCATTAAACCGCAATCGCGCCTTATCGTCAACATTATTTCGGGAAAAGCTGTTCAGTTGCTTAACTTTGCGGCAATCTGATGGTTTACGCGTCGAATACGGCAAATTTAACAGATTCGCTTACGTCAACGCCCCGCCCATACGGCACTGAGCAAAGCGCAGAATATCTTCCGCCAGTCGGTGCGCGGTATCCACATCGGCCTGGCTACGGTTCACCAGCATGCGGCTGAGGCAACCTTCCAGCACCAGCTCCATCTGTTTCGCCACCATCGCCGGATCATCGACCTCCAGCGTGGTCAGCAGCTCGTGGGTAAAGTCATGCGCTGCCCGTTTTTGCTGCTCCGCCAACTGGTGGACAGGATGGTCGGGATCGGGATAGAACGTACAGGCCGCAATAAACAGGCAGCCCGGATAGCGGTTGTTGCTGACGCATTCCGTCAGGGCGGTATAGCGCGCCAGCAGCTTTTGCTCTGCAGTCAGTTCTTCATTCAGCATCAGCTGCCTGCGCCAGATATCAACCTGCTGGCTGAGATAGCGCAGGGCATCATAGAGTAGCGCCTCTTTATCCGGCCAGAAGCGCTTAAGTTCATCCAGAGGATAATCGATACGGTCGGCTACCATCTCAAGCGTGGTGCTGGCGATCCCTTGAATCTCAAGTAGTTGCAGGGCTTGTCCCAGTACGTCTTCACGTTGCACGGTTATCTCCTCCGCTATTCCCAACGGTTTGTCCCGTTTAAAGTGTTGTTTACGGTTGGCGATTGCGCAAATGCGCGCTAAATGCCGCTGCATCCATAAACCCGGTTACACGCTGTTCTGGCTGCTCCTGGCCCTGTTGATTGAAGAACAGAATGGTTGGCAGCCCGAGCACGTTAAGCTGCTTCAGCAGAGCCTTATCCTGCGCATTATTGGCTGTCACGTTCGCCTGGAGCAAAACGGTCTCTTTCAGGGCGCTTTGCACCTGCGGATCGCTAAAGGTGTATTTTTCAAACTCTTTACAGGCGACACACCAGTCTGCATAGAGATCGAGCATCACCGGTTTGCCTCTTGCCTCTGCCAGGGCGCTGTTGAGTTCATCCACGTTTGTAATCTGGGTGAAGTTCAGATGCGCTTGCGTCTGACTCACCGGTGTGCCGAACGCCCAATCCTGCAGAGGGCGTACGCTCACCAGCGCGGCAGCCAGCAGCAGGATTTGCACCAGCCGCATCCATGGCCGTTTCGCCCCCAGGCTGACGATAAACGCCCAGGCAAAGAATGCTACGCCGAGCATCGCCCACAGGCGCAGGCCCCAGGCGTCGCCGAGGATACGCTCAAGGAGGAACACCGGCAGCGCCAGAATCACAAAGCCAAATGCGGTTTTCACCGTTTCCATCCACGGGCCGCTCTTCGGCAGCAGTCGATTGCCGAAAACCGTGACCAGAATCAGCGGCAGTCCCATGCCCAGGGCATACAGATACAACGTTCCGCCGCCGAGCAACATATTGCCGCTCTGGGCGATATAGAGCAGGATGGCGCTCAGCGGTGCGGTGGTGCAAGGGGAACAAATCAAACCGGCGATGGCTCCCATCGCGAATACCCCACCCGGCGAGCCACCCTGCTGGCGGTTACTCATTAGCGTTAAGCGAGTTTGCAGCGCAGACGGTAGCTGCAGGGTAAACAGGCCAAACATCGACAGTGCCAGCAGTATGAAGACAATCGACAAGCCAATAAGGACGTAAGGATGCTGAAGCGCAGCCTGGAACTGTAACCCGGCAGCGGCAACCACAAGGCCAAGGGCAGTGTAGGTCAACGCCATACCCTGCACGTAAATAAAGGCTAACAGCAGGGCGCGTGCGGTGGAAAGCCGTTGCTTACCGCCCAGCACGATGCCAGAGATGAGCGGATACATCGGCAGTACGCAGGGGGTAAAGGCAATGCCAATGCCAATCAATAAGGCCCAGAGCGCTGAGAACGGAAGGTCTGCGCGGTCTTCGCTCTTCTCGTCCAGGGGGGGAGTGGAAACGGCAGCAGCCGCTTTCACTTCGCTGAGCGGAACAACCTTCGTCTCCGGCGGATAGCAGAATCCGGCATCCGCGCACCCTTGATAGGTGACGGTCAGCGTAGCGCCTTTATCCGCCTGATTCACCGTGACGGGGACGCTTAAGCGCTGGCGGTAGATTTCACTCTTGCCGTAGAACTCGTCCTCGTGCCACTCGCCAGCGGGCAACTGTAATGCGCCCACGTTTGCCTGGGCAGGGGTAATGCTCACCTGCTTGCGGTAGAGGTAATAACCCTCTTTCACCTGCCAGGTAAGATTGAGATCGTGCTGGTTTTGCTGAAAATCGAAAACAAACGCCTGGTCGGCAGGGATGAAGTTCGAACGGCCGGGCGCGTCAAACAACCCGGCAAAAGCTGACGTGCTGCACAGCAGCAGGATCAGCGTAAGGAAGCGTTGAGCCATGAGAGATAGTCGTTATCGCCATGAACCACTGGCAAGACCAGCAGTTCCGGGGTTTGGTAAGGATGATGAGATTTGAGGCAGTCAAGCAGCGCCTGCTGGTTCGCCCGATTGGTTTTCAGCAGCATCTGGACTTCGTACTCCTGCTCCAGCTTGCCTTCCCAGTAATAAAGGGAGGTGGCGCCGGGGAGGAGCGTCACGCAGGCTGCCAGTTTTTCGGCCAGCACTTTGGCGGCGAGATCCTGGGCAGAGGCTTCATCAGGGGCGGTACACAGTACGACAACAGCATCAGGCGTGTTCACAAGTCGACCTCCTCATCACGAAAGGGTCACTATATCACGCAAGGCGGTTGGTCATTAATGAAACGGGCCGCAGAGCGGCCCGATTTTAACTATTTTTACAACCACTCACCGTTTACAGCACCACGCCGCCAATGATAAAGCCGAGGATCACGCAAAGTGAAATGGCGACCACGCCCGGGATAAGGAACGCGTGGTTAAACACATATTTACCGATACGGGTTGAGCCGGTGTCGTCCATCTCCACCGCCGCCAGCAGGGTTGGGTAGGTTGGCAGAACGAACAGGGCAGAAACCGCCGCGAAAGAGGCAATCGCGGTCAGTGGCGTAACGCCCAGCATCAGTGCCGCAGGCATCAGCGCTTTGGTGGTCGCCGCCTGGGAGTAAAGCAGGGTAGCGGCAAAGAACAACACCACAGCCAGCAGCCACGGGTAGTTGTGCAGCAGGTCGCCTGCTACGGTCTGAATATCGCTGATGTGCGCTTTCACGAAGGTATCACCGAGCCACGCCACGCCCAGTACGCACACGCAGGCGCTCATACCGGATTTGAAGGTGCTGGCGTTCAGCACTTCGCTGGTATCAATTTTACAGGTGATGCTAATCAGCGTCGCGATGGTCAGCATAAACACCACAATCGCTTCGTTACGCGGCAGAACCGGGTTCTGGATCAGGCCCACGGTATCGCTGATGGCGGTCGCGTAGAACATGACGGCGACAATACCGATCAGGAACAGCAGCACGGAGCGTTTCGCGTGCGGCTTCAGTTCGAAGACCTGGCTGCCGCGCAGTCTCACTTCACCCTTGGCAAGGCGTTCCTGATAAACCGGATCGTCTTTCAGTTCGGCGCCGAGGAAGTTACACAGCACGGCGGTGATCATCACCGCAATCAGCGTCACCGGGATACAGATCGCCAGCAGCGTCAGGTAGCTCACGCCCATCGGCTCAAGGATACCGGCGAAGAAAACCACCGCAGCGGAAATCGGCGAGGCGGTAATCGCAATCTGGGACGCAACGACGGCAATAGAGAGCGGACGAGACGGACGGATACCCTGCTCTTTCGCCACTTCGGTAATCACCGGCAGCGTAGAGAAAGCGGTGTGGCCCGTACCGGCGAGAATGGTCATAAACCAGGTCACCAGCGGGGCAAGGAAGGTAATGTATTTTGGATGGCGGCGCAGCATACGCTCCGCCAGGCTCACCAGGTAGTCCATACCGCCTGCCACCTGCATGGCGGCGATAGCGGCAATAACGGCCATGATGATTTCGATAACGTCAAACGGGATTGCGCCGGGTTTAATCTGAAAGATAAGGGTAAGAACGAGCACCCCGAGACCGCCGGCAAAACCGATGCCGATACCCCCGAGTCTTGCTCCCAAATAAATCGCCAACAAGACGATGACGAGTTCTGCTCCAAACATAAGGACCTTCCTTGCTTATTAACAAGTTGAT
Source organism: Enterobacter cloacae complex sp. CARB60 (assembly GCF_036487345.1). NCBI lineage: Bacteria > Pseudomonadati > Pseudomonadota > Gammaproteobacteria > Enterobacterales > Enterobacteriaceae > Enterobacter > Enterobacter cloacae complex sp. CARB60. The sequence continues at coordinate 4,282,460 of NZ_JAZKLC010000002.1, read as the reverse complement.
ATTGAATTGTTGTATTTTGGTAACGCCTAAAAAGAAAAAAGGCACGTCACAAGTGACGTGCCTTAAGAAGCCTAGCCTGAACGGTTACTGTTCGCTTTCATCGGTATATCGTTTTGCTTTATATGCCGGGTGCATCAGGTTCTGGGCCGAGAAGATATCGTCCAGCTCAGCTTCGGTCAACAGCCCGCGCTCCAGCACTACTTCACGTACGCTCTTACCGGTTTCGGCGCAAATCTTACCGACGATGTCACCGTTGTGGTGACCGATGAACGGGTTGAGGTAGGTGACGATCCCGATGGAGTTATAGACATAACCCTCACAGACTTCTTTATTCGCTGTGATGCCGTTAATGCATTTTTCCAGCAGGTTGTAGCAGGCGTTCGTCAGGATGTGGATAGATTCAAACATCGCCTGGCCAATCACTGGCTCCATCACGTTCAGCTGCAGCTGACCCGCTTCAGAGGCCATGGTCACGGTTGTATCGTTGCCGATGACCTTGAAGCAAACCTGGTTCACCACTTCCGGCACAACCGGATTCACCTTGGCTGGCATGATGGACGAACCCGCCTGCAGTTCTGGCAGGTTGATTTCGTTCAGGCCAGCGCGCGGACCGGAAGAGAGCAGGCGCAGGTCGTTACAGATTTTGGACAGTTTCACTGCCAGACGTTTCAGGGCGCTGTGTACCATGACGTAGGCGCCGCAGTCGGACGTCGCTTCAATCAGGTCTTCTGCAGGCACAACCGGCAGGTTAGAGACTTCAGCCAGTTTCTGTACCGCCAGCTGCTGATAGCCGTCCGGGGTGTTCAGACGCGTACCGATGGCGGTTGCGCCCAGGTTCACTTCCAGCAGCAGCTCGGAGGTGCGCAGCAGGTTTTTAGTCTCTTCGTTCAGCAGCACGTTAAACGCGTGGAATTCCTGGCCGAGCGTCATCGGCACCGCGTCCTGCAGCTGGGTACGACCCATTTTCAGGATGTCCTGGAACTCAACCGCTTTACGCTGGAAGCCATCGCCCAGCTGGTTGATCGCATCCACCAGCTTCACCACAGAGGCATACACCGCGATACGGAAGCCGGTAGGGTAGGCGTCGTTGGTGGACTGGCATTTGTTAACGTGGTCGTTCGGGTTCAGGTACTGGTATTCACCTTTCTGGTGACCCATCAGCTCCAGGCCGATGTTTGCCAGTACTTCGTTAGTATTCATGTTGACGGAGGTACCCGCGCCGCCCTGATAGACGTCAACCGGGAACTGATCCATGCATTTGCCGTTGTTCAGCACTTCATCGCAGGCCGCGATAATCGCATTTGCCGCGCTTTTAGGAATGGTTTGCAGCTCTTTGTTGGCCAGCGCTGCGGCTTTCTTCACCATCACCATGCCACGGACAAACTCAGGGATGTCGCTGATTTTGCTGTTGCTGATGTAGAAGTTTTCAATCGCTCTCAGAGTGTGAACACCGTAGTAGGCATCCGCTGGAACTTCCCTGGTACCCAACAAGTCTTCTTCGATACGAATGTTGTTTAACATGTGAACCTTCTTTTCAAGCTGCCGATGGATTGTACTAAACACACAGTATTTATGTGGTTTTGAATATTTTCTGGCCGACGATTATTCCCTCAATCAGCCAGATGCTCGAGATCATATGCTGATGATAGCGAATTGCCGTAAGCTGGATCACTTATTATCGAGCCGATTACATGATAATTATTAATCTGTGAAATGGGTCACCGCTTTAATATTTCCAAAAAAAATATCCGTGCAAACTGATTGAATTTTCGCTAACCGTCACCATTTCATACAAACGCGCGTCGCGAACACATTCAGACAGGGGCCCGACGGCCCTTGCCACACAGGAGATGCCAGTGCGCTGGATACCGTTTATTGCTTTCTTTCTCTATGTTTACATTGAGATTTCCATTTTCATCCAGGTTGCCCATGTGCTGGGCGTCCTGCTGACGCTGATTCTGGTAATTTTCACCTCCGTCATCGGCATGTCGCTGGTGCGTAATCAGGGTTTCAAAAATTTCCTGTTAATGCAGGAGAAGATGGCCGCAGGCGAAAGCCCGGCAGCGGAGATGATCAAAAGCGTATCGCTGATTATTGCGGGGCTGCTGCTGATCCTGCCGGGGTTCTTCACCGACTTCCTTGGCCTTCTGCTGCTTCTGCCGCCGGTGCAAAAACACCTGACCATGAAGCTGCTGCCGCATCTGCGCTTTAGCCGTATGCCGGGGGGCGGGTTCAGCACCGGGCCTGGCGATACATTTGAAGGGGAGTATCAGCGTAAGGATGAACAGCACGACCGTTTAGACCATAAAGACGATCGGTGATTTTGTTGCCCGGTGGCGCTTCGCTTACCGGGCTTTCGGGAGCGCACCGCGCTTTGGCAAAAACAGCCACAGCCCTGCCAGCATGACTATCGCGTACACACTCTTCCATCCCACCATCGCCAGCAACAGCAGGCAAAGCACGCCCCCGACGACCGCCAGTGCTTTATAGCGACCTTTCAGCAAGCGACATCCCGCCAGCATGCACAGCAGGTAGATCATGATGAAAATGCCGTTGGCGTAGACGATCAGCGCGTCCAGATTGATTTTCAGTGCGTAAATACACAGCGTGCTCAGCACGCAGCAGCCCAGTACGGCATTCAGGGCATTCAGCGGAAGCTGGCGTTTAGACAGGCGCGCGAGGCGATTCTCGGGTTTGTCGAGCGCCTGCGACCACACCAGCCGGGCAAAGCTCTGGATATAAATATTCAGGCTGGCAAAACAGGCCAGATAGCCAATGACGCAGGCGATCCACAGCGCCTTCACGCCGAACAGTTTAACCACGATACCCGGCAGCGATGCAGCAGCAGCGAGATCCGCACCGAACGCGTTGAAGTGTAATACGAGCACGGTACACGCCCAATAGACCGTACCTGCCAGCAGCAGGCCTATCATCAGCGCGCGGGGGAAATCTCGCTCAGGCTGCTTAAACTCCGACGCCAGATGAGCAAAGGCCTCCAGGCCTACAAAACACCAGAACATGACGGAAAGCGCGGCGAAAAGCTGTGAATGGTCGACGTCTGTCACCGCCGGGAAGGGAATTTCCTTGATTGTGATATCGCCCGCCCACCAGATAGCGGCAACGAGTGCAACAATCAGCACCGCAACCAGCGTCTGCAGGTTGGCGCTGGAGCGGGCTCCGCGAGAGCCTACCCACCAGACGATAGCCAGCGTACCCAGTTCGGCCAGCAATAACTGCTCGTTATGCCAGCCAAACAGCGCCTGACCAAAGCCGGTCGCAATGTGCAGCGCCGCAGGAAGGCCAACCGGAATGACGGAGAGAAACAGCCAGCCGGTGACGCGCTGCAGCCGCGAGCCAAAGGCCAGGCCGACAAAGTGCGCCACGCCGCCCGCGCTGGGGAAATGCCGCCCCAGGATGGCAAACACAATGGCTATCGGGAAAACCAGTACAATCAGCGCAGGCCACGCCCACAGGCTGTTATTTCCAGCCACCAGCGCCGCCAGTGCGGGTACGGCAAACACGCCCGTACCTAACAAGGAGGTTGAGAGCAGTCCAACGCCCTGCGCCAGCCCCAACTCCTGCTTGAGTCCACTCATTGACATCGCCCTGCCCGTACCAAAAGAGAGGCGATGGTAACACTTTCGCAAATTTTTTTTTCGACTCCCCCTTGAAGGGGGAAAAAGCTATCCCCATCTCTCAGGGCACTAGTCGGAAAACCGCATGCGGGCCGGCGTCATCCATAACTGATAATGACTTTCTCAAAGGAGAGCTATCAATGAGTATTCGTCCGTTACATGATCGTGTGATCGTCAAACGTAAAGAAGTTGAAACCAAGTCTGCTGGCGGCATCGTTCTGACCGGTTCTGCAGCAGCCAAATCAACGCGTGGCGAAATCATCGCTGTCGGTAAGGGCCGCATCCTGGAAAACGGAACTGTGCAGCCACTGGACGTTAAAGTTGGTGACATCGTAATTTTCAACGATGGCTACGGCGTGAAATCCGAGAAGATCGACAATGAAGAAGTGTTGATCATGTCCGAGAGCGACATTCTGGCAATTGTTGAAGCGTAATTTACGCACGAGAATTTGAGGAAATAAGAACATGGCAGCTAAAGACGTAAAATTCGGTAACGACGCTCGTGTAAAAATGCTCCGCGGCGTAAACGTACTGGCAGATGCAGTTAAAGTGACCCTGGGCCCGAAAGGCCGTAACGTAGTGCTGGATAAATCCTTCGGCGCGCCAACCATCACCAAAGATGGTGTTTCTGTAGCACGTGAAATTGAGCTAGAAGACAAGTTCGAAAACATGGGCGCGCAGATGGTGAAAGAAGTTGCCTCTAAAGCGAACGACGCTGCAGGCGACGGTACCACCACCGCGACCGTACTGGCGCAGGCGATCATCACCGAAGGTCTGAAAGCCGTGGCTGCGGGCATGAACCCAATGGATCTGAAACGTGGTATCGACAAAGCCGTCACTGCCGCTGTTGAAGAACTGAAAGCGCTGTCCGTACCGTGCTCTGACTCTAAAGCCATTGCTCAGGTTGGTACCATCTCCGCTAACTCCGACGAAACCGTAGGTAAACTGATCGCTGAAGCGATGGACAAAGTCGGTAAAGAAGGCGTGATCACCGTTGAAGACGGTACCGGCCTGGAAGACGAACTGGACGTGGTTGAAGGTATGCAGTTCGACCGCGGTTACCTGTCCCCATACTTCATCAACAAGCCAGAGACTGGCGCTGTTGAGCTGGAAAGCCCGTTCATCCTGCTGGCTGACAAGAAAATCTCCAACATCCGCGAAATGCTGCCAGTGCTGGAAGCCGTTGCGAAAGCAGGCAAGCCGCTGGTTATTATCGCTGAAGACGTTGAAGGCGAAGCGCTGGCGACCCTGGTGGTTAACACCATGCGCGGCATCGTGAAAGTGGCTGCGGTTAAAGCACCTGGCTTCGGCGATCGCCGTAAAGCGATGCTGCAGGATATCGCTACCCTGACCGGCGGTACCGTAATCTCTGAAGAGATCGGTATGGAGCTGGAAAAAGCGACCCTGGAAGACCTGGGTCAGGCGAAACGCGTTGTGATCAACAAAGACACCACCACCATCATCGATGGCGTGGGTGAAGAAGCCGCTATTCAGGGCCGCGTTGGTCAGATCCGTAAGCAGATCGAAGAAGCAACTTCCGATTACGACCGTGAAAAACTGCAGGAGCGCGTAGCGAAACTGGCTGGCGGCGTTGCGGTAATCAAAGTTGGTGCGGCGACCGAAGTTGAAATGAAAGAGAAAAAAGCACGCGTTGACGATGCCCTGCACGCGACCCGTGCTGCGGTAGAAGAAGGCGTGGTGGCTGGTGGTGGTGTTGCGCTGGTGCGTGTTGCCGCTAAGCTGGCAGGCCTGACCGCACAGAACGAAGATCAGAACGTGGGTATCAAAGTTGCGCTGCGCGCAATGGAAGCGCCTCTGCGTCAGATCGTGTCCAACGCCGGTGAAGAGCCATCTGTTGTGACCAACAACGTGAAAGCGGGCGAAGGTAACTACGGTTACAACGCGGCAACTGAAGAATACGGCAACATGATCGACTTCGGTATCCTGGACCCAACGAAAGTGACCCGTTCTGCTCTGCAGTACGCGGCATCTGTAGCGGGTCTGATGATCACTACCGAGTGCATGGTAACCGACCTGCCTAAAGGCGATGCACCTGACTTAGGTGCTGCTGGCATGGGCGGCATGGGCGGTATGGGCGGCATGATGTAATCGTGCGTTCTACGTCGTAGAATGTGAAAAACCCCCGGGCAGAAATGCTCGGGGGTTTTTCTTTTGGTCATCTTTTAGGTATAAGATTTACACACGGACAACTACTGTCCAGCTTATTGAAAACGAGGAATAACATGCGCGTAAAAGTCTGTGCAGGGATCGTAGGGGCAGCATTGCTGCTGGCGGGTTGTAGCTCCAGCAATGAGCTGTCGGCAGCGGGCCAGGGCGTTCGCTTTGTGGAAGATAAGCCTGGCAGTGAATGCCAGCTGTTAGGCACGGCAACCGGTGAGCAAAGTAACTGGATGTCAGGTCAGCATGGCGAAGAAGGTGGTTCTATGCGCGGTGCGGCGAATGCCCTGCGTAACCAGGCGGCGGCAATGGGCGGCAACGTGATTTACGGCGTGAGCAGCCCAACGCAGAGTATGCTGTCCAGCTTCGTGCCGACCGCCAGCCAGATGAACGGCCAGGTCTACAAGTGCCCAAACTGAGTTAACGTGCTGATGGCGCTGCGCCCGGACCCCGTAGGGCAGGTAAGCGTAGCGCCACCTGCCTTTTTACTGCTGCCGCAGCTGCAAATCCAGCGGCGTCTTGCTCGGCTCTCCGCCAATCTCGCGTGCCAGCTTCGGCACCATATAGCCTGAAACCAGCGTTAACAGTTCACGCATAATCTTCCGGGCTTCTTCATCCGTCACCATGAAATGGGCCGCGCCCTGAACGCGATCCAGCACGTGCAGGTAATAGGGCATCACGCCCGCATCAAACAACGCATTGCTCAAATCTGCCAGCACGCGAGCGCTGTCATTCACGCCGCGCAGCAGCACGCTCTGGTTCAGCAGCGTCAGGCCCGCTTTACGCAGCCGCGCCATCGCCGCGCGAAACGCATCGTCAATTTCGTTTGCGTGGTTGATATGGTTCACCAGCAGCACCTGCAAGCGGGACTGCTCCAGGCGCGACACCAGGCCGTCCGTGATCCGCGCCGGAATGACAATCGGTAAACGGCTGTGAATGCGCAGGCGCTTAATATGCGGAATGGCTTCAAGCTCGGTCAGCAGCCAGTCCAGCTCATGATCTTTCGCCATCAGCGGGTCGCCGCCGGAAAAAATAATCTCATCCAGCTCCGGATGGGCGGCGATATAGTCCAGTGCGACCTGCCAGTTGCGTTTATTGCCCTGATTTTCGGCGTAAGGGAAGTGCCGACGGAAGCAATAACGACAATTTACCGCGCAGCCGCCTTTTACCAGCAGCAGGGCACGGTTGAGATACTTGTGCAGTAAACCCGGCACCACGCTGTTCTGCTCTTCCAGCGGATCGGTGCTATAACCCGGTGCGGTGACAAACTCATCCTGCGAAGTAAGCGTTTGTTTTAATAGCGGATCGTTGGGGTTGCCTTTCTCCATTCGCGCCACAAACGCACGGGGAACGCGCAGGGCGAAAAGGCGCTTTGCCTCGCGGCCTGCAAGCAACTCTGGGTGCTGATCGAGGTCTAAAAGACGCAGCAATTCATCAGGACTGGTGATTACATCGGCAAGTTGCGATAACCAATCTTCTCTGGACGGGGTGTTTAGGGTTACAATATGCGCCATTTTGTGGCTTAGCTACCAGTTAACAAATTTAGAGGGCCTTATGGCAACGTACTATAGCAACGATTTTCGTGCTGGTCTTAAAATCATGATGGACGGCGAACCGTACGCGGTTGAAGCCAGCGAATTCGTTAAACCAGGTAAAGGCCAGGCATTCGCACGCGTTAAGCTGCGCCGTCTGCTGACCGGTACCCGTGTTGAGAAAACCTTCAAGTCTACTGACTCTGCTGAAGGCGCTGATGTTGTTGATATGAACCTGACCTATCTGTACAACGACGGTGAGTTCTATCATTTCATGAACAACTCCACTTTCGAACAGCTGTCTGCTGATGAGAAAGCGGTAGGTGACAGCGCTAAATGGCTGCTGGATCAGGCTGAGTGCATCGTGACCCTGTGGAACGGCCAGCCTATCGCTGTGACCCCACCAAACTTCGTAGAACTGGAAATCGTTGAAACCGATCCAGGCCTGAAAGGTGATACCGCAGGTACCGGCGGTAAACCAGCCAAACTGTCTACCGGTGCAGTGGTTAAAGTGCCGCTGTTCGTACAGACTGGCGAAGTGATCAAAGTGGATACCCGCTCCGGCGAATACGTATCCCGCGTGAAGTAATTTACGTTATGATTGAAGGCGCAGCGCCCGCTGCGCCTGATTTTTGCAGGCAGGGATGATGAAACGTACCGTTAAAATTCTGCTTCTGTTAGCGCTCTCCAGCGCAATGCTTTCCGGGTGTAACACCGCGCGCGGCGTGGGTGAAGATATCCAGGATCTCGGCCATATCATTTCTCACGCTGCCAGCTAAAACCGTCTAATTTTCCTAAAAATGCTTCCTTTTCCGTCAAACGACGGGATCTTGTCTATTCTTAAGTTGCTATACACAAAACAACTTTGGCTATAAAAGGAAGATATTATGGTTAAGAAAACAATTGCAGCGATCTTTTCTGTCCTTGTGCTTTCCACAGTGTTGACTGCATGTAATACCACCCGCGGCGTAGGGGAAGATATCTCCGACGGTGGTAGTGCTATTTCCGGTGCAGCAACGAAAGCCCAGAACTAAAAGTATGGACGGTACGGCACGGCACTCTCACCGTACCGTCAATTCTCGACTTCCTGCAGGGATAAAAACGGAGAGAAACGCGTATCCATATGCAGTTTCATGCGGATATTGCGCTTGTAGGTATAAACCGTTTTTCCGTTGATACTCAGGTGAGCGGCAATCTTCTGATTGCTCGCGCCGTCCATCCACAATGTCAGTACCTTCTCTTCCTGCCGGGTGAGCAGGGGGGCGGCCGCTGTTGGCCTTTCAGCGTATGAGCGCGAGATCAATGCCTCATTGATAACCGTTGCCACTTGTCCGAGACTGGCGTTTTTCAATAACGACGACCACACCGGGAACTGGCCGAGCCAGTCTGTCATGCCATGGTCCTCTCCCGATTGCAGCAAAATAAACGGTAAGCGTTCACTGGCGTTGAGCAAGGACGAGAGCTGCTGAAAATGGTGAATATCCTGCCTGAAGCCGTACAGGTCAGCGATAACCAGCGTGGGTTTCCATTGCAGAATGTGCTCTCTGGCAAGGAACAGATTATTCAGCCCGGTCACAACGTAGTGTCCCGGGAACAAACCGGAATGATTGAGCCATGCTTCAAACCCCGTACGGGTGAAGTGACAACGGTCAATCAAAAGAATTTTGAACATATATTATTCGCAGTCGGCTAGTGGTTTGGCTTCCTGCCATCAGAAAGCACATCATCATAGAGAAGTCGGATGAGTGCTAAATGCCGGAACTACGCGCCATACTGCGGCTATTTCTTGCCTTAACGTGTTCAGCAAAAAATGATTGAAAAAAAATAGCACGCTAACCACAATATGGGGCGTAATCTCTGCCTTACGGGACGACCCGTAAGCGTTTCTTTCACCGGGGACGGCCCCAACTTGAATTAAGTTAAGGAGCCTGAAATGTCCTGGATCATTCTTTTTATTGCTGGCCTGCTCGAAGTGGTATGGGCAATTGGTCTCAAGTACACCCACGGATTTACCCGTCTGACGCCCAGCGTTATTACCGTCACCGCGATGATCGTGAGTATTGTCCTGTTATCCTGGGCGATGCGCTCGCTGCCTGTGGGAACGGCTTATGCCGTCTGGACGGGTATTGGTGCGGTAGGGGCCGCCATCACCGGCATTCTGCTGCTGGGAGAGTCAGCGAGTCTGGCGCGTATCGCCAGCCTCGCCTTGATTGTAGCCGGAATCGTTGGGCTGAAGCTCAGCACCCACTAATGGGGTTGTTTTACCCAGATAAGTTTTGACACATCAAACCCTTGCCGGGTCGCGACGTCCAGCATCTGCTGTTTCATTTCTGACGAAATCGTTGGCGTGCGGGAAAGTATCCACAGATAGTCGCGATCCGGCCCGCAGACCAGCGCGTGCCGGTACTCTCTGTCGAGCGCGATCACGTTATAGCCGCCATAAAACGGGCCAAAGAAAGAGACTTTGAGCGCGGCCCGTCGCGGGTCGCCCGTGAAGTACGCTTTCCCAATAGACTGTTGCCACATCTCCCGGTCGGGATTATAGCCCCTGTTGATCACCTGAATACCGCCATCATCCATCGGACTGTAATTCGCCGTGACCTTCTCTAAGCCCTGCTCAAACCGATGGTCGAGGCGCGCGATTTCATACCATGTTCCAAGGAAGCGTTGTGCATCAAAAGGCGTGACGACGGTAACGCCAGGCGGTGGGGTAGGGGAACTGCAGGCAACCACTAAAAACGCGGCTGTCACCGCGGCGATAACAGGCAGAATGCGCATAGGAGTTTCCTTACTGTTTTTTGTTAAGTGTAGATGACGGCAAGGAAAATGTGGTTTTTGCGCGGTGTATTTCGCCGGGTGGCCACCCCGTGGATTTTGTAGGCCGGGTAAGCGTTAGCGCCACCCGGCAATGTTTTACTGGAGCGCGTCGAGGATACGGTATGCCGCCTCAACGCGTGCCGGGTTCGGATAGCTTTTATTCGCCAGCATCACAATGCCGAGCTGCTTTTCAGGAATAAAGGCCACGTAGCTGCCAAACCCGCCGGTTGAGCCGGTTTTGTGCACCCATGAGGCTTTTACCGGAGGCGCCGGAGGATTCACTTCTCTCGCGGGCAACGGCGCCAGCGCCACCTTATTGTCGCTACCTTCTACCACGGTTTTAGCATCGACCGGCCAGTTAAGCATTTCCCAGCCTAACCCCTGATACATGGCCCCCAAGCGCCAGTAGCGAGACTGCGCCAGATCAATGCCTTGCCTGAGTGACGCATCCTGAAGGGAGTCCGGCTTCATGTTGACCATCACCCAGCTTGCCATATCCTGCACGTCGGTTTTTACGCCATAGGCTTCAGCGTCGAGCATGCCTGGCGAAACGTGTACCGCTTTATCATCACGGTATCCCCAGGCGTAATGCGCCTCTTCCGCTTTCGGAACGTTAATCCAGGTATGGTCCAGCCTGAGTGGCTTAAAGACCCGCGTCGTTATGGCCTGCTCATAGCTCATGCCGGAAGGTTTGACCGCCAGCGCGCCAAAAAGACCGATGCTGGCATTGGCGTAAAGACGCGTGGTACCTGGCTTCCACTGCGGCTGCCAGTTTTGATAAAAGCGCAGCAGAGAGGCGTTATTCGTGACCTCATCCGGTACCTGTAACGGCAGACCACCTGCGGTATAGGTTGCCAGATCCAGCATGCGAATCCCCTGCCACTGCTTGCCTGTCAGCTCAGGCCAGTATTTGGTCACCGGATCGCCCAGCGATATTTCACCGCGAGCAATGGCATCGCCACCCAGTACGCCGGTGAAGGTTTTACTTATAGAACCCAGTTCGAACAAGGTTTGTGGGGTGACAGGTTTGTTTGCCGCAACATCGGCTTTACCGAAGGTAAAGTAGTGCGGCTGACCCTGATAAATCACCGCCACCGCCATACCCGGAATGGCCTGCGCTTTCATCAGCGGCGTAACGGTCCGTTCCACCACCTCAGCCAGCTGTTTTTCTGACATCGGGGCAGCCAATAACGAGCAGGAGGTGCTGAGCAGCAGGGCGCAGCAAAGGGATTTTGTCATCATCATTTATCTTCCGTAATAGCAGTTCAAGGGAGTGTCCGGGCCCGTCAGACCGCTGTAGTCTGTTGGATTTGACTATGGCTGACAAACGGTTAAATTTAGCATTAGCTGTTAATTTTTCTAACGGACGAGGTCATGACGCGCAGCTATCTTCCTCTTAATTCCCTGCGGGCGTTTGAAGCTGCTGCCAGGCACCTCAGCTTTACGCATGCCGCTATCGAGCTGAACGTCACCCATTCCGCGATTAGCCAGCACGTTAAGGCGCTGGAGCAGCACCTTAACTGCCAGCTGTTTGTCCGCGTTTCGCGTGGGCTGATGTTGACCACCGAAGGCGAGAATTTGCTGCCGGTGCTGAATGACTCGTTCGATCGTATCGCCGGAATGCTGGATCGCTTTGCCAGCCAGCGCGCTCAGGAGAAGCTCAAAATAGGTGTGGTAGGGACCTTTGCTACGGGTATTTTATTCTCTCAGCTCGCGGACTTTCGCCGCTCCTATCCGCATATTGATCTTCAGCTTTCTACCCATAACAATCGCGTCGATCCGGCGGCTGAAGGGCTGGATTACACCATTCGCTACGGTGGCGGCGCGTGGCATGGAACCGATGCGGAATTCCTTTGCCCTGCGCCACTGTCTCCGCTCTGTACACCCGAGATTGCCTCAGTTCTCAAAAGCCCGGCAGATATCCTGAAGTTTACCCTGCTGCGCTCCTACCGACGCGACGAGTGGGCTGCGTGGATGCAGGCAGCGGGTGAACATCCTCCCTCGCCGACGCACCGGGTGATGGTGTTTGATTCGTCCGTGACCATGCTGGAAGCCGCGCAGGCAGGCGTAGGGATTGCCATTGCGCCTGTCGACATGTTTACCCATTTACTCAGCAGCGAGCGCATCGTGCAGCCGTTTGCAACGCAGATTGACCTCGGCAGCTACTGGCTGACAAGGCTACAGTCACGGACAGAAACGCCCGCGATGCGCGAGTTTGCCCAGTGGCTGGTGGGGAAGATGCAGAAATAAAAGGCCCGCCGGATGGCGGGCCAGAAGCGTCAGATGGTGACCACGGCAATCAGCGTCACCACGGTCAGGATGGTCGCCAGACCGTAGAACACCCATTTACCGCTCGGGACATGGATTTTCAGGTCATGCATCGCATGGTGAATACGGTGCAGACCACACCACAGCGGCAGGACGATCATCAGGAAGATGAACACGCGGCCGATAAAGCTGCTCGCGAACGCCAGCACGCGCTCGTAGCTCAGCGCATCGCCCGGGAACAGCCCCAGCGGCAGCATAATGCCGACCAGCAGGATGATGACGGGGGCGATGATGGCACTCCACATGCCGCCTGCGCCAAACAGGCCCCAGAAGACCGGCTCGTCAGAACGTTTTGGATTTGGATTGATCACAGGTGTCTCCTTACCAGAACAGTGCGACAAACAGAATGACCACAGTGACCAGAATCGTCACTGCCCAGAGCCCTTTAATCACCGGCTCTGGCCCCATTTTCTCGCCTTTTACGATGATGTTCGCCGCTTTTGGCGCCAGCTCAAACCAGGTTTTGGTATGAAGCAGCGCGGCCGCGAGCACGATCAGGTTCAGAACCACAATGATCGGGTTTTGCAGGAAACCGACAAAGCTGGCCCAGGCTTCCGGACCGTGTTTGAGGGCAAAAACGCCGTACATCAGCTCAAGGCTGAACCAGACCGCCGGTACCGCCGTGCCTTCACGCAGCATGTAGAAGCGATAAAACGGCAGGTTTTTCCACCAGGTGGACGGCACAGGCCGCACATAGGCTTTGCGTTTAGTCGTCATCATGCACTCCTTAGCGTGGTTTCAGGGTAGCGATAAGAAAGTCTTTCGAGCTTTCTACTTTACCCTGCTGAATTGCGGCGGCCGGGTCGACGTGCTTCGGACAAACTTCGGAGCAGTAACCCACAAAGGTACAGCTCCAGACGCCGTTCTGGCTGTTAAGCTGCGCCATACGTTCTTTTTTGCCGTGGTCGCGGCTGTCCTCGTTATAGCGGTGCGCCAGGGTAATGGCGGCCGGGCCGATGAACTCCTTGTTCAGGCCAAACTGTGGACAGGCGGCGTAGCAAAGACCGCAGTTGATGCAGCCGGAGAACTGATGGTATTTCGCCATCTGCGCCGGGGTCTGGGTATTGGGACCCTGATCCGGCGTGCGCGGATTGCCGATGATGTACGGCTTAATGGCTTCCAGGCTTTCGATAAAGTGGGTCATATCGACCACCAGATCGCGTTCAATCGGGAAGTTGCCCAGCGCTTCGACCTTAATGCCTTTGGTGTATTCGCGCAGGAAGGTCTTACAGGCCAGCTTTGGCACCTTGTTGACCATCATGCCGCAGGATCCGCAAATCGCCATGCGGCAGGACCAGCGGTAGCTCAGGTCTGGCGCCAGGTTATCTTTGATATAGCCGAGCGCATCCAGCAGGGAGGTTTGCTCGTCATAAGGCACTTCATAGAAAGCGCTGTGCGGTGCGGCGTCCACTTCCGGATTGTAGCGCACCACTTCAACTTTCATTTTTTGCATCTCAGCCATTCGCCTTCTCCTTCTTCTCGGCGGCTTCTGCTTCTGCACCGTACACGCGTTTTGCCGGCGGCAGCGTGGTGATTTTCACATCGCTGTAGTCCAGACGTGTGGTGCCATCCGCATCGCGCCAGGCGAGAGTGTGTTTCAGGAAATTGACGTCGTCACGTTCGGTACAGCCTTCGTCCAGACGCTGGTGGGCCCCACGGGACTCTTTACGCGCCAGCGCAGAGTGCGCCATACATTCCGCGACGTTCAGACCGTGGCCCAGCTCGATGGTGTAGAGCAGGTCGGTGTTGAATACGCTGGAGGTGTCGGTGATGCGCACGCGCTTGAAGCGCTCCTGCAGTTCCGCCAGCTTGTCGACGGTTTTTTGCATCAGCTCAGGGGTACGGTAGATACCGCAGCCTTCTTCCATCGACAGGCCCATCTCGTCGCGGATCTTCGACCAGTTCTCATTGCCTTCCTGGTTCACCAGATCTTTCAGGCGTTTTTCAACGTCTGCGACCTGCGCATCCAGCGCGGCACCGTTGGCTTCGCCTGCGGTAGCCGCTCGCTCCATCGCGCGCTCGCCCGCCATGCGGCCAAAGACGACCAGCTCTGCCAGCGAGTTAGACCCGAGACGGTTAGCACCGTGCAGACCGACAGAGGAACACTCGCCGACGGCGAACAGGCCTTTAATCCGGGTTTCGCACTGCTGGTCGGTTTCGATCCCGCCCATGGTGTAGTGCGCGGTTGGACGCACCGGAATCGGCTCTTTCACCGGGTCGACGCCGACGTAAGCTTTCGCCAGCTCGCAGATGAACGGCAGACGTTCCAGCAGTTTCTTCTCGCCCAGATGACGCAGGTCGAGATAGACCACATCGCCGCGCGGCGTGGAGATGGTGTTGCCTTTGCGCCACTCGTGCCAGAAGGCCTGAGAGACTTTGTCGCGCGGGCCGAGTTCCATGTATTTGTTCTTCGGCTCGCCGAGCGGGGTTTCCGGGCCCATGCCGTAATCCTGCAGATAGCGGTAGCCGTTTTTATTGACCAGAATACCGCCTTCACCGCGGCAGCCTTCCGTCATCAGAATGCCGGAGCCCGGCAGGCCGGTTGGGTGATACTGCACGAACTCCATATCGCGCAGCGGTACGCCGTGGCTGAGCGCCATGCCCATGCCGTCGCCGGTGACGATGCCGCCGTTGGTGTTGTAGCGATAAACGCGGCCCGCGCCGCCTGTTGCCATCACCACGGCTTTCGCGCGGATCTGGACAAGCGTGCCTTCCATCATGTTCATCGCCACCAGGCCACGCGCCTCACCGTCATCGACCAGAATGTCGAGGACGAAATGTTCATCGAAGCGCTGAATTTGTGGGAACTGAAGGGAGGTCTGGAACAGGGTGTGCAGCATGTGGAAGCCGGTTTTATCGGCGGCGAACCAGGTGCGTTCAATCTTCATTCCGCCAAAGCGTCGAACGTTGACGCTGCCGTCCGGACGGCGGCTCCACGGACATCCCCACTGTTCAAGCTGGGTCATTTCCGTTGGACAATGATGCACAAAGTAGTCAACGACATCCTGTTCGCAAAGCCAGTCGCCCCCTGCAACCGTGTCGTGGAAATGGTATTCAAAGCTGTCATGATCCTGCGCAACGGCGGCGGACCCTCCTTCTGCTGCCACTGTGTGACTACGCATTGGATAGACTTTTGAAATCAATGCGATTTTAGCGTTGGGATTAGCTTGTGCTGCAGCAATCGCAGCACGTAATCCAGCCCCGCCAGCGCCTATTACGGCAAGATCGGCTTGAAAAGTTTGCACGACATTCCTCCAGATTTTTGTTATTTCGCAACGCGACAAACTAAAGGTAGTTCACCCGTCCAAAAGGACGATTGCGAAAGCGTTTCCACTGCTCCTTTATGGGTAAAGCAGTATAACCGTGTAGATGTCAGGGAAATTTGACGTGTTCGATTTTTTTGCTGTTCTGTCAGGCGATTTATCATGAAGATTGATGAATTACGTCACGTAATTACTCACCTAAATGAAATGCGCTTTTTTACTGCGCAAAATTTGTCTCTGCCCCTGCTAACGAGTAGACTTCGTGCCCTTGTCTGAAATCGGAGAACAACTCATGAGCGAAACGGCCACCTGGCAGCCGAGCGCATCCATCCCTAATCTGTTAAAACGCGCAGCAATTATGGCGGAGATCCGCCGTTTCTTTGCCGACCGCGGAGTCCTGGAGGTGGAAACGCCGTGCATGAGTCAGGCAACGGTAACGGATATTCATCTGGTCCCGTTTGAAACCCGTTTTGTTGGCCCCGGCCACTCTCAGGGCATGAATTTGTATCTGATGACCAGCCCGGAATACCACATGAAACGCCTGCTGGCGGCGGGATGTGGTCCGGTGTATCAGCTGTGCCGCAGTTTCCGTAATGAAGAGATGGGTCGTCACCACAACCCGGAATTCACCATGCTGGAGTGGTACCGCCCGCATTATGATATGTACCGCCTGATGAATGAGGTGGACGATCTGCTGCAGCAGGTCCTGGACTGTTCAGAAGCCGAAACGCTCTCCTATCAGCAGGCTTTCCAGCGCCATCTGGAAATCGATCCGCTGTCGGCGGACAAAGCCCAGCTGCGCGAAGTGGCGGCAAAATTGGATCTGAGCAACGTGGCGGATACCGAAGAGGATCGCGACACGCTGCTGCAGCTGCTGTTTACTTTTGGCGTTGAACCGCAGATTGGCAAAGATCGTCCGACGTTTGTCTATCACTTCCCGGCAAGCCAGGCGTCACTGGCGCAGATCAGTACCGAAGATCATCGTGTGGCAGAGCGTTTTGAGGTCTATTACAAAGGCATCGAGCTGGCGAACGGCTTCCACGAACTGACTGATGCCCGCGAGCAGCAGCAGCGGTTCGAGCAGGATAACCGCAAGCGCACCGCACGCGGTCTGCCGCAGCAGCCTATTGATGTTAATCTGCTTGAAGCATTAAAAGCAGGGCTGCCGGATTGCTCCGGCGTGGCGCTGGGTGTTGACCGTCTGGTGATGCTGGCGCTTGGCGCAGAGCAGCTAGGCGATGTGATTGCCTTTACGGTCGATCGCGCCTAATAAAATGCCGGGTGGCGCTGCGCTTACCCGGCCTACCATTCCTGTCAATTAACCTTTCCATTTCAGCACGACAACATTAAAAACTGCCACATTCTCTATACACGGGTCTTTTTCTTAATTTGCCCCGCATAGCCACAATATTCATCTGGTCTTCTGCTACCATCCGCGCAGTTTAATTCCTATTTGGATGGTTCTATGTCCCAGTCACTCAAAAAGATGACCCTCACCGGGCTCATCCTGATGATATTTACCTCAGTCTTTGGCTTTGCCAACAGCCCGTCAGCGTTCTATCTGATGGGCTACAGCGCGACGCCGTTTTATATCATTTCTGCTCTGTTCTTCTTTATCCCGTTTGCGCTGATGATGGCGGAGATGGGCTCGGCTTACCGGAAAGAAGAGGGCGGGATCTACTCATGGATGAATAACAGCGTCGGGCCGCGCTATGCGTTTATCGGCACGTTTATGTGGTTTTCATCCTACGTCGTCTGGATGGTCAGTACGGCGGCCAAAGTCTGGGTGCCGTTCTCAACGTTTCTTTTCGGTGCCGATAAAACGCAGGTCTGGTCTTTAGCCGGCCTGAGCTCGACGCAGGTCGTCGGGATTCTGGCGGTATGCTGGATGGTGGTGGTCACCCTGGTGGCGTCTAAAGGCATCAACAAAATTGCCCGGATTACCGCCATGGGCGGGATCTCGGTTATGGGGTTGAATCTGGTACTGCTGCTGGTGAGCATCGCTATCCTGTGCCTGAACGGTGGTCACTTCGCGCAGGAGGTGAACTTTGCCTCCTCGCCGAACCCGAGCTACCAGTCCGGGCTCGCCATGCTCTCCTTCGTGGTGTTTGCCATCTTCGCTTACGGCGGCATTGAAGCCGTAGGTGGCCTGGTCGATAAGACGGAGAATCCGGAAAAGAACTTTGCGAAAGGCATTATTTTTGCCGCCATCGTCATTTCCATCGGCTATTCGCTGGCGATTTTCCTCTGGGGCGTCAGCACCAACTGGCAGCAGGTGCTGAGCAACAACACCACTAACCTTGGCAACATCACCTATGTGCTGATGAAAAGCCTGGGGATGACGCTGGGACAGGCGATGAACCTGAGTCCCGAGGCGGCATCGGTAATGGGTGTCTGGTTCGCGCGTATTACCGGCCTGTCGATGTTCCTTGCGTATACCGGTGCGTTCTTCACGCTGATCTACTCGCCGCTGAAAGCGATTATTCAGGGTACGCCAAAAGCGCTGTGGCCCGCACGTATGACTCAGCTCAATACAGCAGGCATGCCTGCCAACGCCATGTGGATGCAGTGTCTGCTGGTGTGCGTGTTCATTTTGCTGGTGTCATTTGGCGGCGATACGGCGTCTGCGTTCTACAACAAGCTGACCCTGATGGCAAACGTGTCGATGACGCTGCCGTACCTGTTCCTGACCCTGGCGTTCCCGTTCTTTAAGGCGAAGCAGGATCTTGAACGTCCGTTTGTGATTTTTAAAACCCGCGCGGCAACGCTGCTGGCCACCACGGTGGTGGTGCTGGTGGTGGCGTTTGCCAACATCTTCACCATTATTCAGCCGGTAATTGAGGCCAACGACTGGAACAGCGCGCTGTGGATGGTAGGCGGGCCTATCTTCTTCTCGCTGCTGGCGATGGGGATTTATGAGAATTACCGTCGACGCGCGATGGCGTACGTCGCAGAAGTGGCGTAGCAGTAATATCCCCCTCCCGAAAGGGAGGGGAGCAGCGTTACAAACTTCCCGCCGGGCGCTTACGCGTCGCTGACGTCAGCGTTCTTCCCGTTTTACGCCCGTCCAGGCTTTCCAGACGCATCTGGAACGGTGGGAACGGCATATCAATACCGTGCTCGCGGAAGCCCGCCAGAATCAGCTGGTGGATCTCATGGCGCAGCGGCATACGGTGTCCCATCTCGGCGGCGTAGATACGCAGCTCGAAAATCTGGATCCCCTGCTGTAAATCCACAAGGAAGACTTCCGGCGCCGGGTTGTCGATTACCAGCGAGCAGCGCTCTGCGGCGGTGTAGAGGATCTGGGTGACCTCTTCGCTGTTGGCGTCAGACGGTGCTGGTACCGTCAGCACCACGCGAGTCACGGAGTCTGACAGCGACCAGTTGATGAACTGCTCGGTGATAAACGCCTTGTTTGGCACGATGATCTCTTTCCGATCCCAGTCGCTGATCGTCGTCGCACGGGTGTTGATCTTCGTGATGCTGCCGGTCAGATCGCGGATGGTTACGGTATCGCCAATGCGGATCGGTTTTTCGAACAGAATGATCAGGCCAGAGATGAAGTTGGCGAAGATCTCCTGTAAGCCAAAACCTAACCCTACACCAAGGGCCGCAACCAGCCACTGCAGCTTCGACCACTCAATGCCGATCATTGAGAAGCCAACCAGCCCGCCAAACAGCATGATCAGATATTTGGTAATGGTCGTAATCGCATATCCCGTTCCCGGGGTTAAATCCAGATGCTGCAGCAGCGCCAGCTCCAGCAGCGCCGGGAAATTGCGCACCAGCTGAGTGGTGATGATCAGCACCAGAATGGCAATCAGTACCGCCCCTAAGGTAATCGGCTCCAGGCTTTCAACACCCTGCACCGTGGACGTCACGTCCCAGAGAGAGATGTTCTCAAGGAAGCCAAACGCGGAGTGGATCTCTGACCACAGGAAGATCACCGACAGGAGGGCAATCAGCATCAGGATGGAACGAACCAGGCGCAGAGACTGGGTGCTGATGGCATCCAGATCCAGTTCGACCTCGTCCGCTTCCGTCGTGCCTTCCGTACTGTTGACGTGGTTTGGCTCTTCCTCACCCCGCGCACGCTGGGCGAGGATCTCAGCCCGGCGATGCTTGGCTCGGTCGAAGGCCAGACGGCGGCGCTGGATCAGCATCCAGCGGCGGATCACGTGGTACACCACCAGAAGCAGGAACCAGATGGCCACCGAGGTTTCCAGCCGCGCCAGCAGCGCCTGCGCGGTTGCAAGATAGCCCACCGCGGCTGCCAGCATCGCAAACAGCGGCGCGCTAAGCAGCAGGTTCCAGAGCAGCCGGTTAAACATGTTTTCACCGCTGCCGGATTTATCCAGATAGAGCGGAATACCCGCGCGTTTCAGGCTGAGCGTGACGATAGCCAGCGCCCCGCATATCAGCATAAAGCAGAGGCGGCCCAGCGAGCCTGAGAATTCCCGGTCGTTGAGATTATCGAACATGATCAGCGCCATTATCAGCGGCACAATCAACCCGATGCTCATCAGGTAGTAACGCATGGCGCGTGCAACGCGATTACGCGGCCAGCCAAAGTGGGTGATAAACAGGCCATTAGGGCGCGCGAAGGTGGCGCAAATCATGACCACCCACAGCAGCGGCACCGTGGCGGTGACGCCATCGCCAATCGCTACCGCGAGCGGATAGGGCCAGGCTTCCCGCAGGCCATACCCCAGCGTCATCCACAGCACCGGCAGCGGAGAGGCGACAAGAATCGACCAGAATACGGTGCGCAGCGTCAGCCAGAAGTGATCCTGGGTGACTTTCCCGACCCTGGAGCTGGAACGCTCCAGGAAACGGGTGAAATGTCTGCGCGAGTAAATGCTGAAGCCCACCAGAATCAACGCTCCCAGCAGCGGGAAAATGGTCTCTTTGCTGGTGAACATCATCACGCTGGCCTGTCCCAGCTGGCTGAAGGTATCCAGTGAAATCAGGCGGCGCAGGTCCTGGACAATCTCAATCGGCCACGAGAAGGTCATCGGACGCACGTCGGACGTCCAGAAGAGATAACGGTGCGTAGCCTCGTTCACCTCTTTCAGCGCATCTTCCAGCTGGCTGTTGGATACTTTTAGCTTGGTCAGCTCCAGAATCAACGTATCACCGCCCTGGAGCAGAGAGTTCAGCAGTTCACGCTGGGTACGCATCTGGGCTTCCAGAATACGGTTTTGCTCGCTGGTCAGGGGCTGTCCGTCAGCCTGACGGATCTGGCGGATTTGCGGCTGCTTGTTGAGAAGATCTTCAAAATGCAGGCGCTGAACGCGCAGCTGGGCCATTTCGGTATCCAGCTGCTGCGGCTTCGGCATCTCCGGCAGACGGGCAACCTGGGCGCGCAACGCTTCGCCGAGAAGGTTCGACGATCCCAGCCACTGTGACTGTTCGCGCAGGGTGTTGAGCGCCTGGCGAACCTGGAGGGTTTGATTGGTGGCCTGACGCTGCTGGGATGCAACCAGATCCATGCGCTGCGCCTGCTGGTTCAGCGCGGCAGAAAGCTCGCGGTTGACCCTGAATTGTTCGTTGATACCGGCAGGCAGGTTTTCGCTGTTTTCAGCGAGCAGTTCTGTACTTTCCAGCGCCCGTTCGGCTTCACGCTGGCGCTGGCTGTTCAACTGATTACGCAGGGCCTGAAGGTAGGCATCAAGCTGCTCGCTCTGCTTTTGCGCCAGCTCGGCGCGCATGCGCGACAGCTCCTGACGGTTGTTGGCAGAAAGCTGCGCCAGCTCGAGTTCATCAACCAGCGCTTTAAGTCGGGCGGATTCAGCCTGAATCCCAAGATTTTGTGCCTGGCTTTGTGCTGAATTGCCAGACTGCGTGCCAACGCGGCGCTCCACCTCGTTTAGCTGGCGGCGGGCGTCGGTTTGCTGCTGCGGAAGCTGGCTGAGCGAGTCGGCGATTTCGCGCGCGCGCTCCTGTTCCTGCTGCGCCAGGCGGCTCTTTTCCAGAAGCTGGCTGCTGACCTGGAGGATCTCCTGGTTTAGCGCATCGGAGGTTAAGCCCGCAGGAACATCGCGCGGTTCGTCACGCAGGTTATTGAGCTGCGCGCGCAGCGTCTGCGAGAGTTTGGGGAAGTTGTCGATAACCTGCTGATACTGCTGAGCGCGCTCAAGAGAGCCTTTCCGCTCCTCAAGCGCGTTCAGGGCAGCCTGGAGCGACTCGACGGTCTCTGGCTGAGCGGGTTTGGCCGCTTTTGCCTGCTCCAGTTCCTGGGTTATCTGTTTGGCGTCGGGGGCTGTCGCTGCGTACGCCCCCATGCTGAGGCACCAGGCCATCAGTAGAACGATAATCGGGCGCACGTCAGCGATCCTTCTGTTGTTAGCCTTCGTCTTTTTTGTCGTCAACCAGCGGGCTGGCGTCGTGCTCGGCCTTGATCTCTTCTTCCGGCAACGGCGCAGGCTCTGCATCTGGCGTCACGAAGGTTTCGGTAGAGACCGCCAGCGGCTGGCCCAGTTTGGTGACCGACAGGCTTTGGAGCTGTTCAGCCAGCTTCACTTTGCCCGGTGCAAACAGGTTGATCACGGTGGATCCCAGCTTGAAGCGCCCCATCTCCTGACCTTTCAGCAGGGCCACAGAGCCTTCCGCTTCACCAGCAGGCCAGGTCCAGCGTTTGATCACGCCTTCGCGCGGTGGGGTGATAGTGCCCGCCCAGACGGTTTCAATGCTGCCTACGATGGTTGCACCCACCAGAATCTGTGCCATAGGGCCAAATTCAGTATCGAACAGACAGATGACGCGCTCGTTACGGGCAAACAGGTTCGGCACGTTCTGCGCGGTCAGGTGGTTTACGGAGAACAGGTCGCCCGGGACGTAAATCATTTCACGCAGGATACCATTACACGGCATATGCACGCGGTGATAGTCGCGCGGTGACAGATAGGTAGTGGCAAACGTACCGTTGCGGAACAGATCCGCCATCAGGTAGTTACCCGCCAGCAGCGCTTCCAGACTGTAGTTGTGGCCCTTCGCCTGCAGGATTTTGTCGTCTTCGATGTTACCCAACTGGCTGATCACGCCGTCTGCTGGCATCACCAGGACGTTAGGATCGGTGTTCAGCGGGCGCACTTCGTCACGCAGCGGGCGCACGAAGAATTCGTTGAAGGTGCGGTAGCTGGCGGTGTCCGGCTTCTGCGCCTCTTTCATGTCGACCTTGTAATATTTTACGAAAAGGTCGATGACCAGTTTGGTCAGCCAGCCCGCGCGTTTGCTTGCGCCCCAGCCCGCCAGGCGAGTGAGCCACAGTTTTGGCAGAATGTATTGAAGCGAAAGTTTAAATGCGTTTAACAAGGTAGCCTCCAGGCCATTGTTTTGTCGTTCCTGATCCGGCGTTAAGCCGCCGGAACCTGAAAAAAGGGGACGATTTTAGCGATGCTTAGCTTAGTTGTCAGTTATCAGAATCAGAAAAGTTTTTACGCGTTTTTACGTCTTCCATGCTCTCAAGAATACGGTGGTAATTCTCGAAGCGGGTTTCCGCGATTTCGCCTTTCTCAACCGCTTCACGGATAGCGCAGCCTGGGTCGTTATCGTGTTTACAGTCGCGGTATTTACAAGCGCCTAAATAATCATGGAATTCGACAAATCCGTTAAAGATTTGTTCCGGCTCAAGATGCCACAAACCGAACTCACGCACCCCTGGGGAGTCAATCACGTCGCCGCCGTGCGGGAAATGATACAGACGCGAGGCGGTGGTGGTGTGCTGGCCCAGACCCGAGACGTTGGACACATCGTTAGTCAGGATCTCTTGCTGGAGGCCAAGCAGGTTGTTCAGCAGGCTCGATTTACCCACGCCGGACTGGCCCGCAAAAATGCTGATACGGTCGGTCAGCGCCTCTTCTAACGGCTTAAGGCCATCTTTGGTGTGGCTGGAGACCATCAGCACGCGATAACCGATCTTGCGGTAGATATCCATCTGCTCATTCACGAAGGCCATGCCGTCGTCATCCAGCAGATCGATTTTGTTCAATACGATGATCGGTTCAACCTGCAGCGTTTCGCAGGCGACAAGGTATCGGTCGATAATATTGAGCGAAAGCTCGGGTAAAATCGCCGAAACAATGACGATCTGGTTAATGTTGGCGGCAATCGGTTTTACGCCATCGTAGAAATCCGGGCGGGTGAGCACCGACGTGCGTTCATGCACGGCTTCAACGATGCCCTTAACCGTGACACCTTCAGCGGCCTCTTTACCCGGACGCCAGACCACGCGATCGCCGGTAACCAGTGAACGGATGGTACGACGGATATTGCAACGGTGAATATCCCCGTCGGCGGATTCGACATCGGCATGCATACCGAAACGGCTGATGACTACGCCTTCTGTCGCTTCACCAAACAGGTTGTCGTCATAATCTGGCTTCTCCGAAGTGGTTTTAAGACGGCGCTGGTGGTTGGCGTTTACGCGGCGCTGCTGCCCTTTGGAGAGTTTATTTTTACTCAATCGCGCTGGCTCCTGGTCGCCCGTAAGGGGCAAAACCTCTATGATACACTCTAATTAATACTAGTTAACCTGCTACTGCCGGTTATGCGAGAAGGGTGGAAAATAACATGAGCGCGGATGAAAATAACCTGATTTGGATCGATCTCGAAATGACCGGGCTGGATCCCGAGCGCGATCGCATCATTGAAATTGCAACTCTGGTGACGGACGCCAACCTGAATATCCTGGCTGAAGGGCCAACGATTGCGGTGCATCAGTCCGACGATCAGCTGGCTTTGATGGATGAATGGAACGTGCGCACCCACACCGGCAGTGGCCTGGTGGAGCGCGTGAAGGCGAGCACGTTCGGCGACCGTGAGGCGGAGCTGGCGACGCTTGAGTTCCTGAAACAGTGGGTTCCGGCAGGCAAATCGCCTATCTGTGGGAATAGCATCGGCCAGGATCGACGTTTTCTGTTTAAGTACATGCCGGAGCTGGAGTCTTACTTCCACTACCGCTATCTGGATGTCAGCACCCTCAAAGAGCTGGCGCGTCGCTGGAAGCCTGAAATCCTCGACGGCTTTAAAAAGCAGGGGACCCACCAGGCGATGGACGATATCCGTGAGTCCGTGGCGGAGCTTTCCTACTACCGCGAAAACTTTATAAAGCTGTGATTTTGAGATCCGGCGCCTTGCGTGGCCGGGTTTTTGTCGTTAAATTGTTCAGCTTGCCGATTAAATAAGCATTTGAACTTAATTTCGAAAAAATCGCTTTAAGGGGGGTTGCAGCTAAAAGGATTTCTCGTATAATGCGCCTCCCGTAACGACAGAGAATTACACGTTACGACAGCAACAAAAGCAGTGCAGATTTGCGGGAATAGCTCAGTTGGTAGAGCACGACCTTGCCAAGGTCGGGGTCGCGAGTTCGAGTCTCGTTTCCCGCTCCAAAATTTGAAAGTATCTCCGGATACGCCCAGCACCAGAACACCCAAGCGGGAATAGCTCAGTTGGTAGAGCACGACCTTGCCAAGGTCGGGGTCGCGAGTTCGAGTCTCGTTTCCCGCTCCAAAATTTGAAAGTGCTTCTAAAGCACGGACCACCCAAGCGGGAATAGCTCAGTTGGTAGAGCACGACCTTGCCAAGGTCGGGGTCGCGAGTTCGAGTCTCGTTTCCCGCTCCAAATTCTTCTTAATCTCTAAAGTATCCACAGCGAAGAAACTCGTTGGGGACGTTTTCTATTGTCTCTGAAATACTCTTGTGAACAGAGTTATCCACAGAAACCGCGCTTAACCTTAACAGGGTTAAAACTTAGCAGGGTGAATAGTAATCCTTTAAATCACTGTATTTAATGGATAAATTTTCATTTCAAAATGTTAGTGAGATCACTTGACCTCTTCTCCAGCCCAGATGGCGCTTGAGTTTGTAATTTTATTCACAGGCTGTGAATAGTTCAGGCATCCCGCGTAAGCCCTTTTTCTATCACCCTCACCAGACGCTGTTTCTTCGGTAGCTGCACCTCGATCGTACAGGCATTACGCTTCTCAATTTGCTGCGCAATCGCCCATTCTATGTGTTCATCAAGAAGTGGGTGCTCACCTCTACGGCTTTCAAGCGCCCGCACGTTCGCTTCATCCCACGGGGCATTCCCCAGCGCGACGGCAACATTACGCAGCCAGCGCAGATGACCGATACGGCGAATGGCCGAACCTTCCGTCACCTTCAGGAACCAGGCCTCGGTCCAGGCGAACAGCTCAATCAGCTGGGGCGCGTGCAGCGCCTTACGCGGGCTGAAATCCTCTTCGTCCGTGAGCTGCGAATAGCGGTTCCACGGGCAGATCAGCTGGCAGTCGTCACAGCCGTAGATGCGGTTGCCGATAAGCGGTCGAAACTCTTCGGGAATGGCTCCTTCCAGTTCGATAGTGAGGTAGGAGATGCAGCGGCGCGCATCAACGGTGTAAGGCTCGACGATGGCACCCGTCGGGCAGATGGTCATGCAGGCCACACAGCGACCACAGCCTTCCTCTACCGGGCCGTCTACCGGCAGCGGTAAATCAATCAGCAGTTCACCCAGGAAGAAGAACGATCCGGCGTCGCGGCTAAGGATAAGTGAGTGCTTACCTGTCCAGCCAAGCCCGGCTTTTTCGGCGATCGGGCGCTCAAGAATAGGCGCAGAATCGACAAAGGGTCTAAAATTCAGCGAAACACAGTGCTGCTGAATAGTTTCCCCGAGTTTTTTTAAACGGTTACGCAAGAGCTTATGGTAATCACGTCCCAGGGCGTACCGGCTGACGTAACCCAAAGAGGGATTTTTTAGCGTGCGCGCAAAGGCCGCGTTGGCGGGTAGATAGTTCATGCGCACGCTGATGACGCGTAATGTGCCCGGCAAAAGCTCGTGAGGACGGGCGCGCGTCATGCCATGACGCGCCATCCATTCCATTTCGCCGTGGTATTGTTTGTCCAGCCAGGCCTGCAGTTTTGGCTCGCTGGCGGAGAGGTCGGTATCGGTAATGCCCACCTTCTGGAAGCCAAGCTCAGCACCCCACTGTTTTATTTTTTGCGCTAATTCATTGAGATCGAGGGGCTGTGACATGACGGACCATACGGTGAAGAAAAACCCCGCAAGTATACCACATTCCATCTGGCATGCGGATGACCTCCGGCGCGCCGAAAAAGAGGCCGCAGACAGCCTCGGAATTACCCTTTATGAACTGATGCTGCGCGCGGGTGAGGCGGCGTTTAACGTTGCCCAGAGCGCCTACCCGCAGGCCGCCCACTGGCTGATTCTGTGCGGTCACGGCAATAACGGCGGCGACGGCTACGTCGTCGCCCGTCTCGCGGTTGCGGCAGGTATCCGCGTGACGTTGCTGGCCCTGGAGAGCGATAAACCGCTGCCGGAAGAGGCTGGCGCAGCCCGGGAGGCGTGGCTTAACGCAGGCGGTGTGATTCATGCGCCTGATATCGTCTGGCCAGAAGAGGTGGATCTGATTGTTGATGGTCTGCTGGGTACCGGGCTACGCAGTGCGCCTCGTGAGAACATTGCCGCGCTTATTGAACACGCGAACAGACATTTCGCGCCGGTAGTCGCCCTGGATATTCCCTCTGGCCTGATTGCACAAACCGGCGCGACGCCCGGGGCGGTCATTCAGGCTGCCCATACGGTGACCTTCATCGCCCTCAAGCCGGGGTTACTGACCGGTAAAGCGCGAGACGTCGTTGGCGGGCTGCACCACAATGCGCTGGGGCTGGAGAGCTGGCTTGCCGGGCAGGAAATGCGCATCGCGCGTTTTGATGCGTCGCAGCTTGCTGCGTGGCTTCCGCCGCGCCGTCCGACGTCCCATAAGGGCGATCACGGCAGGCTGGTGATTATTGGCGGCGACCATGGTACGGCAGGTGCGATTCGCATGACCGGCGAAGCGGCTCTGCGCAGCGGTGCCGGATTAGTGCGAGTACTCACTCGCATTGAGAATATTGCGCCGATCGTAACAGCCCGACCGGAGCTGATGGTGCACGAGCTTACGCCCCAGGCGCTTGAAGAGAGCCTTGAATGGGCGGATGTGGTGGTGATTGGCCCGGGGCTTGGGCAGCAGGCATGGGGTAAACAGGCCCTGCAAAAGGTCGAGAATTTTCGTAAACCGATGCTGTGGGATGCCGACGCGCTTAACCTTCTGGCAATAAATCCGGATAAGCGTCACAATCGCATTCTGACGCCACACCCCGGCGAAGCCGCGCGCCTGCTTAACTGCAGCGTGGCAGAAATTGAAAGCGATCGCTTACTTTCTGCTCAGCGTCTGGTAAAACGTTACGGAGGTGTTGCTGTTTTGAAAGGGGCAGGAACCGTTGTCGCCAGTGACGAGACGCAGGGCATTATTGATGCCGGAAATGCGGGCATGGCAAGCGGCGGCATGGGCGATGTGCTTTCCGGCATCATTGGCGCATTGCTTGGACAGAAACTTCCCCTTTATGATGCAGCCTGCGCGGGCTGCGTGGCCCACGGTGTCGCGGCGGATAAACTGGCCGCGCGTTACGGTACACGCGGTATGCTGGCCACCGATCTTTTTTGCACGCTGCGGCGTGTTGTTAACCCGGATGTGATTGACGTAGAAAATGACTAATCGAGCGATTCCTTTACCTGATGAACAAGCCACTTTAGAACTCGGCAAGCGCGTGGCGCAGGCCTGTCAGGGGGCAACCGTCATTTATCTGTATGGTGATTTAGGTGCGGGTAAAACCACCTTCAGCCGGGGTTTTTTGCAGGCGTTAGGGCATAACGGGAATGTGAAAAGCCCAACCTACACGCTGGTCGAACCGTACACCCTTGAAAATCTCATGGTGTACCACTTCGATTTATACCGCCTTGCGGATCCTGAGGAGCTGGAATTTATGGGGATCCGTGATTATTTTGCCAACGACGCCATTTGCCTGGTGGAGTGGCCGCAACAAGGTGCGGGTGTGCTGCCTGACCCGGATGTCGAAATTCACTTAGATTACCAGGCACAAGGGCGTGAGGCACGCATCAGTGCTGTTTCCTCATCAGGCAGTTCCTTACTGGCGCGACTGGCCGGTTAAGCGTAGGGATGACGGGATGATAAATCGCGTTAAAGGTTGGTTGTTGGCTGCCACCGTGCTGCTGTGCGCGCAGGCCGGGGCGGCAAACCTCTCAGATATTCAGGTATCAAACGGCGAAAGCCAGGCCCGGATCACGTTCAGCTTCATGGGCGATCCTGAATATGCATTTTCACAGCCAGACAGCCACAGCGTGGCGCTGGATATCAAACAAACTGGCGTGATCCAGGGGCTACCGCTGCGGTTCAGCGGTAACAACCTGGTGAAAAGTATCCGTTCGGGAACGCCGCAGGATAGCCAGTCGTTACGCCTGGTGGTCGATCTGACCGAAAAGGGCAAAACGAAGGCGGTGAAGCAGCAAAATGGGGCGAACTATACGGTGGTCTTTACCATCAATGCCGACGCACCGCCACCGCCTCCACCGCCGCCGGTCGTGGCGAAGCGCGTGGAAGAACCGGTGTATACGCCGCGTCCTGCTGAACCTGCGCGTAATCCGTTTAAATCGCAGAACGATCGCATTACTGCGGCAACCAGCAGCAATACGGTGACGCGTCCGGCGGCCAGCGCGCGACGCGCGACGGTCAGCGGTGACAAAGTGATTATCGCCATTGATGCGGGCCACGGTGGGGAAGATCCGGGGGCGATTGGCCCTGGCGGCACGCGAGAAAAAAACGTGACTATCGCTATCGCGCGTAAGCTGCGTTCGCTACTCAATGACGACCCTATGTTTAAAGGCGTGTTGACCCGCGACGGGGATTACTTTATCTCCGTAATGGGACGCTCGGATGTGGCGCGTAAGCAAAACGCGAACTTCCTGGTCTCCATTCATGCGGACGCCGCACCGAATCGTAGCGCCACCGGCGCCTCGGTTTGGGTGCTGTCGAACCGTCGCGCCAACAGCGAAATGGCCAACTGGCTGGAAGAGCATGAGAAGCAGTCTGAACTGTTAGGCGGCGCGGGCGACGTGCTGGCAAACAGCCAGTCCGATCCGTACCTCAGCCAGGCGGTGCTGGATTTACAGTTCGGTCATTCTCAGCGCGTCGGGTATGATGTCGCCACTAACGTATTGAACCAGCTGCAAAGCATTGGCGTGCTGCATAAGCGTCGTCCGGAACATGCCAGCCTCGGCGTTCTGCGATCGCCGGATATCCCGTCCATCCTTGTAGAGACGGGCTTTATTAGTAACAACGGTGAAGAGCGTCTGTTGGGAAGCGACAGCTATCAGCAGCAAATTGCCGAAGCGATTTATAACGGTCTGCGTAAATACTTTGATGCCCATCCGCTGCAGTCCGCGCCGCAGAGCGGCGCTGCCCAGACGGCCAGTGCAGCGCTACCGGGTGAGATGACCGCGACCAACTAAGGAGAATTCATGCCGATTCAGGTTCTACCGCCGCAGCTCGCGAACCAAATCGCCGCCGGTGAGGTGGTGGAACGCCCTGCGTCGGTGGTGAAGGAGCTGGTGGAAAACAGCCTCGATGCGGGCGCAACCCGCATTGATATCGATATCGAACGCGGTGGCGCGAAGCTTATCCGCATTCGCGACAACGGCTGTGGCATTAAAAAAGACGAGCTGGCGCTGGCGCTGGCCCGTCACGCCACCAGTAAAATTGCCTCTCTGGATGACCTGGAAGCGATTATTAGCCTCGGTTTTCGCGGTGAAGCGCTGGCCAGTATCAGCTCGGTTTCGCGCTTGACGCTGACCTCCCGTACCGCTGAACAGCAGGAAGCCTGGCAGGCTTACGCCGAAGGGCGCGATATGGATGTGACGGTGAAACCCGCAGCGCACCCTGTCGGCACGACGCTGGAAGTCCTGGATCTGTTCTACAACACTCCCGCCCGACGCAAGTTTATGCGTACCGAGAAGACCGAGTTCGGCCATATCGACGAGATCATTCGCCGTATCGCGCTGGCCCGCTTCGATGTCACCATCAACCTCAGCCACAACGGCAAGGTGATGCGCCAGTACCGCGCGGTGGCGGAAGGTGGACAGAAAGAGCGTCGCTTGGGGGCGATCTGCGGTACGCCGTTTCTGGAACAGGCGCTGGCCATTGAGTGGCAGCACGGCGATCTGGCTTTACGCGGCTGGGTTGCCGATCCAAACGCGAGCAGTGCTGCGTTTGCCGAGATCCAGTATTGCTACGTAAACGGCCGCATGATGCGCGACCGTCTCATCAATCACGCGATTCGCCAGGCCTGCGAAGACAAACTCGGGGCCGATCAGCAGCCTGCTTTCGTCCTTTATCTGGAAATCGACCCCCATCAGGTGGATGTGAACGTCCATCCCGCCAAGCATGAGGTGCGGTTCCACCAGTCGCGTCTGGTTCACGACTTCATTTATCAGGGCGTGGCCGCCGTATTGCAGCAGCAGGCAGAGCCAACGCTGCCGCTGGAGAACGACGCCCCTGCACCGCGTCCGCTGCCGGAAAACCGTGTGGCGGCAGGGCGCAACCATTTTGCGGAGCCTGCCGTCGCGCGTGAACCGGAAGCCCCGCGTTTCTCCCCGGCAGGGAGCGCACCGCGTCCAACGGGCGCGAACTACCCGAATGCTCAGCCTGGCTATCAGAAGCAGCAGGGAGCGCTGTACCGCAAGCTGCTGGAAACGCCAGCCGTGGAGCATAAAGAGCACATTCAGGCCGCTCAGCCTTCTCTGGACGGCCATAGCCAGAGTTTTGGTCGGGTGCTGACGATTATCGCGCCGGATATGGCACTGCTTGAGCGTGACGGCAAATTGATGCTGCTGGCACTGCCGGTCGCCGAACGCTGGCTCAAGCAAGTGCAGCTCACGCCAGGCGAAAATGCAGCCTGTGCGCAGCCGTTGTTAATTCCGGTTCGCCTGAAAATATCCCCTGAGGAAACAAGGGTATTGCAGCGCGCCGAGCCGCAGCTGGCGCAAATGGGTATTGAAACTGTGCTCGAACCACAACATGTGACAATTCGTGCAGTGCCTTTACCCTTACGCCAACAAAATTTACAAAACTTGATTCCTGAACTGATAGGCTACCTGGCGCAGCAAACATCGTTTGATGCTGCCAACACCGCGCAGTGGATCGCCCGCCATCTGGCAAGCGAACACGCGCCGTGGAGTATGGCGCAGGCCATTAGCGTGCTGGCGGAGGTGGAACGCCTCTGTCCGCATCTGGTGAAAACGCCGCCGGGTGGGTTATTACAACCTGTTGATTTACAAACGGCGATGAACGCCCTGAAACATGATTGACGCAAGTAAGGCGAGCCTGCCTAAGGCAATTTTTTTAATGGGCCCTACGGCCTCCGGCAAAACGGCGCTAGCCATTGAGTTGCGTAAAGTTTTGCCTGTAGAGTTGATTAGCGTCGACTCCGCCCTCATCTACCGAGGGATGGACATCGGCACGGCGAAGCCTGACGCAGAAGAGTTGCGTGCGGCACCGCACCGTTTGCTGGATATTCTCGACCCGGCTCAGGCGTACTCCGCAGCGGATTTCCGCCGGGATGCCTTAGCCGAGATGGCCGAGATAACGGCGGCGGGACGTATACCGCTGTTGGTTGGCGGAACCATGCTCTATTTCAAGGCGTTGCTGGAGGGGTTGTCACCTCTGCCATCCGCGGATCCGGAAGTAAGAGCGAAAATTGAGCAGCAGGCGGCAGAGCAGGGTTGGGACGTTTTGCATCAGCAACTGGCGGAGATTGACCCGGTTGCGGCAGCACGGATCCATCCAAATGATCCGCAAAGGCTTTCCCGGGCACTGGAAGTTTTTTTCATTTCGGGTAAAACTTTAACGGAACTGACGCAAACGTCAGGAGACGCTCTGCCGTATCAGGTGCATCAGTTCGCCATCGCCCCGGCGAGCCGTGAACTGCTCCATCAGCGAATTGAGCAGCGTTTTCATCAGATGTTAGCTTCAGATTTTGAAGCAGAAGTGCGGGCGCTATTTGCCCGTGGAGATTTGCATACGGACATGCCTTCCATTCGTTGTGTGGGATACCGCCAGATGTGGTCGTATCTTGAAGGTGAGATTTCATACGATGAAATGGTTTATAGAGGTGTTTGCGCCACGAGACAGTTAGCGAAGCGCCAGATCACCTGGTTGCGCGGTTGGGACGGCGTTCACTGGTTAGACAGTGAAAAACCGCAACAGGCGTTAAACGAAGTGATTGAGGTTGTTGGTGATATCGCTCACTGAATGTGTACAATTGAGACGTATCGTGCGCAATTTTTCAGAATCGCAAGGTTCTAAGTACAAAACAAGCATATAAGGAAAAGATAGAATGGCTAAGGGGCAATCTTTACAAGATCCGTTCCTGAACGCATTGCGTCGGGAACGTGTTCCAGTTTCTATTTATTTGGTGAATGGTATTAAGCTGCAAGGTCAGATTGAGTCTTTCGATCAGTTTGTGATTCTGTTGAAAAACACGGTCAGTCAGATGGTCTACAAGCACGCTATTTCTACTGTTGTTCCGTCCCGTCCGGTATCTCATCACAGCAATAACACTGGCGGCGGCACTGGTAGTAACTACCATCATGGCAGCGCGCAGGGCTCTTCAACGCCGGCGCAGGACAGCGACGAAACCGAATAAGGTTTCGCACTGTTATCCACACGGGGAGCCAGGGATCCTGCGTTCCCCGCTGATCTTTTTAGAGAGGTTTACGCTTGTTTGACCGTTATGATGCCGGTGAGCAGGCGGTGCTGGTACACATCTATTTTTCGCAAGACAAAGATATGGAAGACCTCCAGGAGTTTGAATCTCTGGTCTCTTCCGCCGGTGTCGAAGCAATGCAGGTGATTACCGGTAGCCGTAAAGCGCCGCACCCAAAGTATTTTGTTGGTGAAGGTAAAGCAGTCGAAATTGCGGATGCCGTTAAAGCAACCGGCGCGTCAGTCGTGTTGTTTGATCATGCGCTGTCTCCAGCCCAGGAGCGCAACCTGGAAGCCCTTTGCGAATGCCGTGTTATCGATCGCACGGGTTTGATTTTAGATATTTTTGCTCAGCGTGCACGTACCCACGAAGGGAAACTGCAGGTTGAGCTGGCGCAGCTGCGCCATCTGGCTACGCGTCTGGTGCGTGGCTGGACACACCTTGAAAGACAAAAAGGCGGGATTGGTTTGCGCGGCCCGGGTGAAACCCAGCTCGAAACCGACCGTCGTTTGCTGCGTGGCCGAATTACCCAGATCCTCTCACGTCTGGAACGGGTAGAGAAACAGCGTGAACAGGGACGTCGGGCGCGAACGAAAGCCGACATCCCGACGGTGTCGCTGGTGGGCTATACCAACGCCGGTAAATCCACCCTGTTTAACCAGATAACCGAGGCCCAGGTGTATGCCGCAGACCAGCTGTTTGCGACCCTGGACCCTACGCTGCGCCGTATTGACGTTGCAGACGTTGGTGAAACGGTGCTGGCGGATACCGTAGGGTTTATCCGCCACCTGCCGCATGACCTGGTGGCGGCGTTTAAAGCCACCCTGCAGGAGACGCGACAGGCGACTCTGCTGCTGCACGTGATTGATGCGGCAGACGTGCGCGTGCAGGAGAACATCGACGCGGTGAACGTGGTGCTCGAAGAGATCGACGCCCATGAGATCCCTACGCTGTTGGTCATGAACAAGATCGATATGCTGGACGATTTCGAACCGCGTATCGACAGAGATGAAGAAAACAAACCGATTCGGGTCTGGCTTTCTGCCCAGACCGGTATTGGTGTGCCACTGCTTTTCCAGGCTTTGACAGAACGTCTTTCCGGTGAGGTAGCTCAGCACACGCTGCGACTGCCGCCACAGGAAGGCAGGCTGCGCAGCCGGTTTTATCAGCTTCAGGCGATAGAAAAAGAGTGGATGGAGGATGACGGCAGCGTGGGGATGCAGGTGCGTATGCCGATCGTTGACTGGCGTCGCCTCTGTAAACAAGAACCTGCGCTGGTCGACTATATCGTCTGATCAGAAAGGGGATGCCTGAATAATTCGCCCTTGCATAACAAATATGGAGCATATACATGGCGTGGAATCAGCCCGGTAATAACGGACAAGACCGCGACCCGTGGGGAAGCAGCAAACCTGGCGGCAACTCTGAGGGAAATGGCAACAAAGGTGGTCGCGAGCAGGGGCCGCCGGATCTGGATGATATCTTCCGCAAACTGAGCAAGAAGCTTGGTGGCCTTGGCGGAGGAAAAGGTTCTGGCTCGGGTGGCAATTCCACTCAGAGTTCGCGCCCGCCAATGGGTGGCCGCGTAGTGGGCATCGTGGCCGCTGCGGTAGTCATCATCTGGGCAGCCAGCGGGTTCTACACCATTAAAGAAGCAGAACGCGGCGTGGTCACACGTTTCGGTAAGTTCAGCCATCTGGTTGAGCCGGGTCTGAACTGGAAGCCGACCTTCATTGACGACGTGACCGCGGTAAACGTGGAATCCGTCCGTGAACTGGCCGCCTCTGGCGTTATGTTGACCTCTGACGAAAACGTGGTGCGCGTTGAGATGAACGTGCAGTACCGCGTGACCGATCCTGAGCGTTATCTGTTTAGCGTCACCAGCGCCGATGACAGCCTGCGTCAGGCGACTGACAGCGCCCTGCGCGGTGTGATCGGTAAATACACCATGGACCGTATCCTGACCGAAGGTCGTACCGTTATTCGTAGCGATACCCAGCGCGAGCTGGAAGAGACCATTCGTCCGTACAACATGGGTATCACCCTGCTGGACGTCAACTTCCAGGCCGCGCGTCCGCCGGAAGAGGTGAAAGCCGCATTTGACGATGCGATTGCTGCCCGTGAAAACGAACAGCAGTACATCCGTGAAGCAGAAGCGTACACCAACGAAGTTCAGCCACGCGCTAACGGTCAGGCGCAGCGTATTCTGGAAGAAGCGCGCGCGTATAAGACGCAGACCATCCTGGAAGCTCAGGGTGAAGTGGCTCGCTTTGCGAAGATCCTGCCGGAATATAAAGCGGCGCCGGAAATTACCCGTGAGCGTCTCTATATCGAGACCATGGAAAAAGTGCTGAGCCACACCCGCAAAGTGTTGGTTAACGACAGTAAAGGCGGAAACCTGATGGTTCTGCCGCTGGATCAGATGCTGAAAGGCGGTTCTGCACCAGCAGCGAAAGGCGACACCAGCGGCGCGAACAACCTGCTGCGTCTGCCGCCAGCCTCAACAGGCAGCGCCAGCACGAACACAACGCCTTCTTCGAACGATGGTGACATTATGGACCAACGCCGTGCTAACGCGCAGCGTAACGACTACCAGCGTCAGGGGGAATAAGGA
The DNA here is from genome assembly GCF_036487345.1 of Enterobacter cloacae complex sp. CARB60. NCBI lineage: Bacteria > Pseudomonadati > Pseudomonadota > Gammaproteobacteria > Enterobacterales > Enterobacteriaceae > Enterobacter > Enterobacter cloacae complex sp. CARB60. The sequence continues at coordinate 4,246,477 of NZ_JAZKLC010000002.1, read as the reverse complement.
TGCGTAAGTCAGTTATTGCGATTATCGTCATCGTACTGGTCGCGCTTTATACCTCGATCTTTGTGGTGAAAGAAGGCGAGCGTGGGATTAAGTTCCAGTTCAGCAGCGTCGTGCGTGATGGTGACAAACGTCCGGTGATTTACGAGCCGGGCCTGCACTTCAAGGTGCCGTTCATTCAGTCAGTGAAAACGCTTGATGCGCGTATCCAGACCATGGATAACCAGGCCGACCGTTTCGTGACCAAAGAGAAGAAAGACCTGATCGTTGATTCCTATATTAAATGGCGCATCAGCGATTTCAGCCGTTACTTCCTGGCAACGGGCGGTGGTGACGTTTCTCAGGCAGAAGTGCTGCTGAAACGTAAGTTCTCTGACCGTCTGCGTTCCGAGATTGGTCGTCTGGATGTGAAAGACATCGTGACCGACTCCCGTGGTCGTCTGACCCTGGAAGTTCGCGATGCGCTGAACTCCGGTACAGCGGGCACGGAAGATGAAGTTTCAACGCCGGCAGCAGATGATGCGATTGCCAAAGCGGCTGAACGCGTTCAGGCGGAGACCAACGGTAAAGTGCCGGTGATCAACCCGAACAGCATGGCTGCGCTGGGTATCGAAGTGGTTGACGTGCGTATCAAACAGATCAACCTGCCAGTAGAAGTGTCCGAGGCGATTTACAACCGTATGCGCGCCGAGCGTGAAGCGGTAGCCCGTCGCCACCGTTCACAGGGCCAGGAAGAGGCTGAGAAGCTGCGTGCAGCAGCGGACTATGAAGTCACCAAGACGCTGGCGGAATCTGAGCGCCAGGGCCGTATCCTGCGCGGTGAAGGCGATGCCGAAGCGGCGAAGCTGTTCGCTGATGCCTTCAGCCAGGATCCTGACTTCTACGCCTTTATCCGTAGCCTGCGTGCTTACGAGAATAGCTTCCAGAGCAACCAGGATGTGATGGTGCTCAGCCCGGACAGCGATTTCTTCCGTTATATGAAGACGCCGACTAACGCAACGCGATAAACTCAGGCTCGTTTGAGTATTCAAACCACCGCTCTCAACGGAGCGGTGGTTTTCTTTTATAAGGAATAAAAATGAATTCAACGATCTGGCTCGCACTGGCTTTGGTTCTGGTGCTGGAAGGTCTTGGACCGATGCTTTATCCGCGCGCCTGGCGTCGAATGATCGCCACGATGAGCCAACTGCCGGATAATATTTTGCGTCGTTTCGGCGGAGGTCTTGTGGTTGCGGGCATCGTGATCTACTACATGTTGAGGAAAACGATTGGCTGATCAAAAAGTAGGCGCAATCGGCGTATTTTGAGGTCAAAAAGTGCTGTATATCTGAAAAAGCGATGGTAGAATCCATTTTTAAGCAAACGGTGATTTTGAAAAAAATGGGTAACAACGTCGTCGTACTGGGCACCCAATGGGGTGACGAAGGTAAAGGGAAGATTGTTGATCTTCTGACTGAACGGGCTAAATATGTTGTACGCTACCAGGGCGGTCACAACGCAGGCCATACTCTCGTAATCAACGGTGAAAAAACCGTCCTCCATCTTATTCCATCAGGCATTCTTCGTGATAACGTCACCAGCATCATCGGTAACGGCGTTGTGCTGTCTCCTGCTGCGCTGATGAAAGAGATGAAAGGTCTGGAAGACCGTGGTATCCCTGTTCGTGAGCGTCTGCTGCTCTCCGAGGCCTGCCCGCTGATTCTGGACTATCACGTGGCGCTGGACGTAGCGCGTGAGAAAGCGCGCGGTGCGAAAGCGATCGGTACCACCGGTCGTGGTATCGGCCCGGCCTACGAAGATAAAGTTGCGCGTCGCGGCCTGCGCGTGGGCGACCTCTTCGACAAAGAAACCTTCGCTGAAAAACTGAAAGAAGTGATGGAATATCACAATTTCCAGCTGGTGAACTTTTACAAAGCTGACGCTGTTGACTACCAGAAAGTGCTGGATGACGTCATGGCGATCGCTGACATTCTGACCGGTATGGTTGTTGATGTGTCCGATCTGCTGGACCAGGCGCGCAAGCGTGGCGATTTCGTCATGTTCGAAGGTGCGCAGGGTACGCTGCTGGACATCGACCACGGTACCTATCCGTACGTTACCTCCTCTAACACCACTGCAGGTGGCGTGGCGACCGGCTCTGGCCTGGGTCCACGTTATGTGGATTACGTTCTGGGCATCATCAAAGCGTACTCCACTCGCGTGGGTGCGGGTCCATTCCCGACCGAACTGTTTGATGAAACCGGCGAGTTCCTGTGCAAGCAGGGTAACGAGTTTGGCGCGACCACCGGTCGTCGTCGTCGTACCGGCTGGCTGGATGCGGTTGCAGTGCGTCGTGCAGTGCAGATCAACTCCCTGTCTGGCTTCTGCCTGACCAAGCTGGACGTACTGGACGGCCTGAAAGAAGTGAAAATCTGCGTAGGCTACCGTATGCCAGATGGCCGCGAAGTGACCACCACTCCGCTGGCTGCTGACGATTGGGAAGGCATTGAGCCAATCTACGAAACCATGCCGGGCTGGTCTGAGACCACTTTCGGTGTGAAAGAGCGTAGCGGCCTGCCGCAGGCGGCGCTGGATTACATCAAGCGTATTGAAGAACTGACCGAAGTGCCGATCGATATTATTTCTACCGGCCCGGATCGTACTGAAACGATGATCCTGCGCGACCCGTTCGACGCATAATCTTCGTGAATGCTGGCCTGCGGGGTGACCCGTAGGCCGGATAAGCGTCGCGCCATCCGGCGAACGCTCCTGTATCTCCGCTTTTTCGCCCCGTCTGTCAAATAAATTAGCCGCTAACTATCTGGCTGGTTTATCATCATTAATGAATATCTCTGCGGTTTGACCGCGTTTTCCCTTTTTTCCTGAGGTTGATGTGCAGTTAACAAGTTTCACCGATTACGGCTTACGTGCGCTGATTTACATGGCGTCGTTACCCGAGGGGAAGATGACCAGTATCTCTGAAGTGACAGAGGTCTACGGCGTGTCCCGTAATCATATGGTCAAAATAATCAATCAACTTAGTCGTGCCGGATACGTTGCTGCCGTCCGCGGGAAGAATGGTGGGATCCGTCTCGGTAAACCGGCACAGAGTATTCGTGTTGGCGATGTGGTACGTGAACTGGAGCCGCTGTCTCTGGTGAACTGCAGCAGCGAGTTCTGCCACATCACGCCCGCTTGCCGCCTGAAACAGGCGCTTTCTAAGGCTGTGCAAAGTTTTCTCATGGAACTGGATAACTACACGCTGGCCGATTTGGTTGAAGAGAATCAACCGCTTTATAAATTATTGCTGGTGGAATGAAGAAAATTTCCACCGGAGCTGACAACGGAGGAACCGACATGTCACATGATCCTTTCCAGGAACGCGAAGCCGAAAAATACGCGAATCCTATTCCCAGCCGCGAGTTCATCATTGAACACTTAACAAAACGCGAAAAACCCGCCAATCGTGAAGAACTTGCCGTTGAATTAAACATTGAAGGTGAAGAGCAAATTGAAGCCCTTCGCCGCCGCCTGCGCGCGATGGAGCGTGATGGGCAGTTGGTCTTTACCCGCCGCCAGTGCTACGCGCTGCCAGAACGCCTCGATCTCCTGAAAGGGACCGTCATTGGTCACCGTGATGGCTTTGGCTTCCTGCGCGTGGAAGGCCGTAAAGACGATCTGTACCTCTCATCTGAACAGATGAAGATGTGCATCCACGGCGACCAGATCCTGGCACAGCCGCTGGGCGCTGACCGTAAAGGTCGTCGCGAAGCGCGCGTGGTACGCGTTCTGGTGCCAAAAACCAGCCAGATCGTTGGCCGCTACTTTACCGACGCGGGCGTGGGCTTCGTGGTGCCGGACGACAGCCGTCTGAGCTTCGACATTTTGATCCCACCTGAAGAGGTAATGGGTGCCCGCATGGGCTTTGTGGTGGTGGTGGAACTCACCCAGCGCCCAACCCGTCGCACCAAAGCGGTAGGTAAAATCGTCGAAGTGCTTGGCGACAATATGGGCACTACCATGGCCGTTGATATGGCGCTGCGTACCCATGAAATTCCGTACATCTGGCCGAAAGCGGTTGAAGAGCAGATCGAAAGCCTGCGCGAAGAAGTTCCGGAAGAGTCCAAAGTGGGCCGCGTGGATCTGCGCGATCTACCGCTGGTCACTATCGACGGTGAAGACGCCCGCGACTTCGATGACGCCGTCTACTGCGAGAAAAAACGCGGCGGCGGCTGGCGTCTGTGGGTCGCTATTGCAGACGTAAGCTACTATGTTCGTCCGCACACCCCGCTGGATAACGAAGCGCGCAGCCGCGGCACCTCGGTCTACTTCCCGTCGCAGGTCGTGCCGATGCTGCCGGAAGTGCTGTCTAACGGCCTGTGCTCCCTGAACCCGCAGGTTGACCGCCTCTGTATGGTTTGCGAGATGACCATCTCCACCAAAGGGCGCTTAACCGGCTACAAGTTCTACGAAGCGGTGATGAGCTCGCACGCGCGTCTGACCTATACCAAGGTCTGGCATATGCTGCAGGGCGACCAGGATCTGCGCGAACAGTACGCGCCGCTGGTCAAACACATCGAAGAGCTGCATAACCTCTACAAAACGCTGGATCAGGCGCGCGAAGAGCGCGGCGGGATCTCGTTTGAGAGTGAAGAAGCGAAATTCATTTTCAACGCAGAACGCCGCATTGAACGTATCGAGCAGACCCAGCGTAACGATGCGCATAAGCTTATCGAAGAGTGTATGATTCTGGCGAACATCTCGGCGGCACGCTTCGTCGAAAAAGCCAAAGAACCGGCGCTGTTCCGTATTCACGATAAGCCGACCACGGAAGCCATTACGTCGTTCCGCTCCGTGCTGGCCGAACTCGGTCTGGAGCTGCCTGGCGGTAACAAGCCAGAGCCGCGCGATTACGCCGAGCTGCTGGAGTCCATTGGCGACCGTCCTGACGCTGAAATGCTGCAGACGATGCTGCTGCGCTCTATGAAGCAGGCAATTTACGATCCGGAAAACCGGGGACACTTCGGCCTGGCGCTGCAGTCTTACGCCCACTTTACCTCGCCGATCCGTCGTTATCCTGACCTCTCTCTGCACCGTGCGATCAAGTATCTGCTGGCGCAGGAGCAGGGCCATAAAGGGAACACCACCGAAACCGGTGGCTACCACTATTCGATGGAAGAGATGCTGCAGCTGGGCCAGCACTGCTCCATGGCCGAACGTCGTGCCGATGAAGCAACCCGTGACGTGGCGGACTGGCTGAAGTGTGACTTTATGCTCGATCAGGTGGGTAACGTCTTTAAAGGCGTGATTGCCAGCGTGACCGGCTTTGGTTTCTTCGTTCGTCTGGACGAGCTGTTCATCGACGGTCTGGTGCACGTCTCCAGCCTGGATAACGACTACTACCGCTTCGACCAGGTCGGTCAGCGCCTGATTGGCGAATCTGGCGGCCAGACCTATCGTCTGGGCGACCGTGTGGAAGTGAAGGTCGAAGCCGTGAATATGGACGACCGTAAAATCGACTTCAGCCTGATCTCCAGCGAGCGCGCGCCGCGTAACGTCGGCAAAACCGAGCGTGAGAAAGCGAAAAAAGGCGGTAACGGTAAACCGGGCGGCGGTAAACGTCGTCAGGCGGGCAAGAAGGTAAACTTCGAGCCGGACAGCGCCTTCCGCGGCGAGAAGAAACAGAAGCCGAAGGCGGCGAAGAAAGAAGCCCGCTCGGCGAAAAAACCTTCCGCGAAAACGCAGAAAATAGCCGCCGCGACTAAAGCGAAGCGCGCAGCGAAAAAAAATACCGCGCAGTAATTTTGTCCCACTAACCCCTTTCCGACGAAAGGGGTTATTCTTTTTTGCCGTAAGTCATTCCAGAACAGAATAGATAGCGGCCTTATCAACCCGTTTTCCCTGCTTATTCATTTTCCAGTAATCGTTATTTATTATTTTTGATTAGCCGTGTTAGTCAGATGTGTATAGTGAATTTCACTTTTATAAAGCCCCCTTTTTAGCAAGGAGCGTTTATGCATCTGGCCCGTTTTCCCCGAATTTCACTCGGTCATTTTCCTACGCCACTGGAACCGTTAAATAATTTAACCCAATTATTAGGCGGGCCTAAAATATGGATAAAACGCGACGATGCAACGGGCCTTGCAAGCGGCGGGAATAAAACCCGCAAGCTGGAATTTCTGTTGGCGGATGCTCTGCAGCAAAAGGCAGATGTCATCGTGACGCAGGGCGCGACCCAGTCTAACCACGTACGTCAAACAATCGCCGGTGCCGCACGCCTTGGCCTGCAGGCAAAAGCGCTGCTGGAAAAACGCGTGACTGATTTTGGTGAGGATTATCAGCGCTCGGGTAACGTGCTGCTGGATACCCTTCTGGGCGGCGAGATTGTCGCACATCTGCCAGGCGGTACCGATATGCAAAAGGCGATGGAAGAGTACGCCGCAACGCTTCGCGAACAAGGCCACCGTCCGTACGTTATCCCTGGCGGAGGTTCGAACCCCATCGGGGCGCTGGGCTACGTTGCGTGCGCGGAGGAGTTGCTTTACCAATCATCAGAGCGTCGTTTGCGCATCGATCACGTTGTCCATGCGACGGGCAGTACCGGCACGCAGGCGGGGCTGGTCGCAGGGTTCACCGCCACTAACAGCCATATCCCGGTGCTCGGCATCAGCGTGCGGGCTCCCAAAGATAAACAGGAAGAGAACGTCTGGAATCTGGCATCCAGAACGCTGGATCTGTTGGGCGTGCCGGGGGAACTGTCGCGGCATGCGGTAGTCGCTAACAGCGATTATGTCGGTGACGGATACGGTTTGCCGACGGAGGGCACGCTTGAAGCACTGAGGCTGCTGGCCCGCCATGAAGGTATCCTGCTCGATCCGGTTTACTCCGCAAAAGGGATGGCCGGGCTTATCGATCTGATCCGCAAAGGGCATTTCCGTCAGGATGAAAATATTGTCTTTATCCACACGGGTGGGTCAGCAGGACTATTTGGCTATCGTCAGGTGCTGGAGCATGGCTAAGCCTTTCCTGCTTGGCGTGCTGGGAGGTATGGGCCCCCTTGCGACGCTGGATTTTCTGCGTCGCCTGCTGGAGGCTACGCCTGCGCAGAGCGATCAACAGCAGATCCCAACGGTCGTCTGGAATGTACCGCAAATTGCCGATCGCCAGAACGCGCTGGCGGGTACGGGCCCGTCGCCCTTGCCGCAGCTTCTTCACGCTGTCGAGAAACTTAACCAGGCGGGGGCAAGCCATATCGCAATCCCCTGTAATACGGCTCACCACTGGTACGACGCGCTGAGTGAAGCCAGCAGCGCTCCTATTCTGCATATCGTTGATGCGACGCTGGACGCGCTGTCGCAGGCTGATGAAAAACCTCAGCGGGTTGGCGTCATTGCCACTAAAGGCACGCTGGACGCGGGCTGGTATCAGGAACGACTGGCCGCGCAGGCTATTGAGGTCGTCGTGCCGACCCCCGAGGAGCTAGCCCAATGGTTTGTACCGGGCTGCTACGCGGTAAAGCGTGGCGCGCTGGTTGAGGGCGGTGAGCTGCTGGCGTTGCAGGCCAACGCACTGTTTGCCCGTGGCGCGCAAAAACTGGTGCTGGCCTGTACCGAAGTGCCTGTTGCGCTGGAGGCTGCCAGGGCTCCGTTTCGTCATCTCACCTGGGATCCGGCTCAGGCGCTGGCAGAACGATGTTCGCAGTTATGGCAAACCAGCAGATCATTTAATTAGCGCAACGTCCGTTACGATCGCGGACATTATATTCAGATAAATCACAGGATAAATAAAATGAAAAAAAGTCTCTGCTTATTAATTGCAGCGGGCGGGCTATGGGCAAATATGAGTTTTGCCGATTCACCTGCTGAGGTTCGTGTGGCATATAGCGGCGGTTCTCAGGTATTAATGCTGGCAAAAGCCGATGGCTCTCTTGATAAAGCGTTAAACACTAAAGTGAAGTGGGTGCAATTTGCATCGGGTGCCGATGCGCTTAATTATTTTGCCAGCAATGCGATTGATATTGCCAATTTTGGATCCAGTCCAGCGACGGCAGGCATTGTCCGCAAATTGCCGGTCGAAATTATTGGCGTATCGGGCGTGATAGCCAGCTATGAACGCCTGATCGGTAAAGATGGCATTGTGAAAATTAATGATATCGAAGGGAAGCGTGTCGCCTACCCACCCAACTCAACGGCTCAGTATGCTCTCGAAGCCGCGATCAGCGTGAACAAACTGGACCGCAGCAAAATCACGTTACTGCCGCTGCGTCCTGCAGAAATGGTCGCGGCATGGAAGCGTGGTGATATTGATGCTGGCTATGTCTGGGCACCGTTTGCACAGGAGCTGGAGGCGTCGGGTGGGCACCAGGTCTTTGCCACCAAGGACCTGCAGAAAGACGGCTATCTTATCTACAACAACTATGTGGTGCGGAAAGCCTTTGCTGAGAAGTACCCAGAAGCGGTCACTGCGTTTCTTCGCGTGCATCAGCAGAAGGTGGATGAGTTTAAGAAAGACCCGGAGCGTGCGGCAGGCATCGTTGCTAAAGAAGTTGGGGCACCGGTTACCACGGCGGCAAATACGCTGGGTGGGCTGGAGTATCCAACGCTTGCCCAGCAGGGTACTGCGGACTGGCTGGGTAATGGCACGCAGACCACCGACAGCGGTATCGGCAAGGCCTTAACCAAAACCTCCAGCTTCCTCGCCGGTATTGGCGAAATCCGCAAGCGCGATATCCCTGCAAACTGGGATACCGCCATTGATTCTCGCTATATCCGTGATGCGGCGGTGGCGGCGCAATGAGATTGAGTCAGCATATCGCCATCAGCGTAGTGTCGGTGGCGGTTTTCTTTATCGTCTGGCAGGTGGCGGCAACGCAGCAGTGGGTCGATCCGCTGCTGTTACCGTCGCTAACGGACATTGGTTTGACGACCGAAGAACTTCTTGCCGATGGCTATCGTCAGGTACCGCTCTGGGAACACATTGCGGTGAGCCTCGCGCGAGCGCTGAGCGCATTTACCGTGGCGATTATCATTGGTATTCCGCTGGGGTTACTGATGGGCCTGTCTGACGGCCTGGCGGCGGTACTTAATCCCTTCGTTCAGTTTCTGCGTCCTTTACCCAAAATTGCACTCATCCCCCTGGCCGTCGTGTGGCTTGGGATTGGCGAGGCCTCCAAATTCTTCCTGATCTTCATTGCCACGTTTTTAAGCGTGGTCGTGGGGGCATCGGCAGCCGTTGAACGCATTGGTCGTTCACGTATTCGCGTGGCGCAGACGCTGGGCGCTTCCCGCAGACAAATCTTCATGCGTGTCGTCCTCCCGGACGCGCTGCCGGACCTTTTCACCACCGTCAGGCTTTCCATTGGCATTGGCTGGACGTCGTTGATTGCAGCGGAGATGGTCGCCGCCAGTTCCGGCCTGGGCTGGATGGTCATCAACGCCAGCTCTTATTTGCGTACTGATATCGTCATGCTCGGCATTTTGCTGCTGGGCGGCATTGGTTATCTCCTGGATTTATTACTGCTGGGGCTACAGCGCCTGACGGTGCCCTGGGCGGGGAAAGAATAATGAGTGCTATCACCCTTGAAAACGTAACGCTCTCTTTCGCGGCGAAACCCCAGCCGTTTACGGTGCTGGAAGATATCAATCTGAGCCTGAACAGCGGTGAGTTTGTGGTCCTGCTTGGGCCGTCTGGCTGTGGCAAATCCACCATTCTGAACCTTGTCGCCGGGTTTAATAAGCCAGACCGGGGGCGGGTAGCTGCTGGCGGGAAAGATATCAGCAAGCCTGGTCCCGATCGCGGAATGATATTCCAGCAACCCAACCTTTTCCCGTGGCTCTCGGTGCTGGAAAACGTCACGTTTGGCCCACGTCTGGGCAAATACCGTAAGGACGAAACCAATGCCCTGGCGCAGACGTGGCTAGAGCGCGTGGGTCTGAAAGGCTTTGAACATCATGCGCCCTGGCAGCTTTCTGGCGGTATGAAGCAGCGCGTGGCGCTCGCTCGCGCCTGGCTCCCCGGCCCGGAAGTGCTGCTGCTGGATGAACCGTTCGGTGCGCTGGATGCGCAAACCCGACTGATGATGCAGGAGTTGCTGCGCGAGGCATGGCTCTCCACCGGCACCACGCTGCTCTTCGTCACGCACGATGTGGAAGAGGCGCTTTTTTTGGCTGACCGCATTCTGATCATGTCGGCAAAACCGGGAAAAATCGTTGATGAGATCGTTCTGCCCTTTGGGCGGGAGCGAGATATCGAAACGCTGGCGGAACACCCTTCCTATAGCGAGATCAAGCATCACGTCCTGCATCGGGTACGCCAGGAGGCGAAGCGGCACTTACGTTAACTACAGTTCCCGGTGTCGGGAATGAATCAACCGTCATGACTGAGGTGGAAGCAATGAGCAATAGCGAATTACGAGACCGTCTTGAAACAAGTATTCAACAGCACCGGGATGAGTATGTGGCGATAGCCAAAAATATTCACGCCCATCCTGAAACCGGCAATAACGAGTATTACGCCAGCGGTCAGCTGACACAGCTGCTGGAAAAACAGGGTTTTGCCGTCACGCTTAACGTCGCCGGTCATGAAACGGCTTTTTATGCGGTGAAGGAGAGCGGCAGGCCCGGCCCTACTATCGCGTTCCTGGCGGAATACGATGCGCTTATTGATATCGGGCACGCCTGTGGTCACAACATCATTGGGGTTACCAGTATTGCAGCAGCGATTGCGCTTAGTGAAACGCTGGACGCGACAGGGGGCAAGGTCGTGGTACTCGGTACGCCTGCAGAAGAGGGCGGGCTGCGTGGTAAAGGCGGTCCAAACGGTAATGTGAAAGCCCGCTTCGTGGAGCATGGCTTCCTTAACGATGTCGATGTGGCATTGATGGTCCACCCCGCCGGGAAAACGCGATTGTCCGGCCCGTCACTGGCGAATAACCATCTCTACTTCCATTTCTATGGCAAACCTTCCCACGCGGGCAGCTCACCGCATAAAGGGGTGAACGCGCTGGATGCGCTGGTGTTGCTCTATAACGGTATCAGCGTTCTGCGCCAGCAGCTGCCGGATGGCATCCGCGTTCACGGCATTATCACTAACGGCGGTCAGGCGCCGAATGTGATCCCGGAGTATGCGTCGGCGCACTATTACATTCGTGCCCATACCCGTGAAGAGGTGGTCGCGCTGGAGCCACGTATTCGCGCCATTGCGGAAGGCGTCGCGCTGGCAACCGGTACCACGGTCAAGATTGAGCATCAGGTTGGGCCGCGTGATTTCAACATCAACCACACGCTGAACGGTGTACTGCTGGAAGAATTCACCGCCGCAGGGGAGACGGTCGAGCTGAAGGAAAAAGAGGGGTTGGGCTCAACCGATGCTGGCGATATCAGCCATGCGGTACCGACAGCACATCCCTACATCAAGATTGGCCCCGATGAACTGATTGGTCACACCGTGGCGTTCCGCGAGGCCGCTAACTCAGTACAGGGCTATGACGCGCTGGTGACAGGCGCGCAGGTGCTGGCCCGAACCGGGCTGCGACTGTTAACCGATGCTGCGCTGCTGCAGGAAGTGAAAGACGAATTTGCCGGGCAAACTGCCGCCACGCAAGCTGCATGACCTCAACCGGAGCACCATAACAATGAAAATGCTGTTTTCTGCCGCCGCACTCATGCTGGCGGTGGCTTTACCCCTGGGAAGTGCACAGGCCGAGAGTATCGATCGTAATGCCGTGCTGAATATTGCCTACGGGAACCGGCCTGGAACGCTGGATCCTTATCTGACGACCAATAACGCCACCTCAGACGTGGACAGGCATATTTTCGAAACGTTGTTCACCATCAACGCCAAATTTGAGCCTGTACCAGAGCTGGTGGAAAGTTACACCCTGAGTGACGATCGCAAGACCTACACCTTTGTGTTGCGTGACGGGATCCATTTTCATGACGGACAACCGCTGACTGCGGATGACGTTGTGGCTTCAATGAATCGCTGGCTGGCAGTGTCCACGCAGGGGAAAGCGAATTTGCCCGGCGTGCAGTTCAGTAAGGTGGATGATAAAACCGTCACCTTTACGCTTCCTTCCCCGTCACTGATTACGCTCAACGTACTGGCAGACGTGAAGAACATCGCCGCTATTATGCCGAAACGCATTATTGATGAGGCCAACAGCAGCAAGAAGCCCGTGACCGAGCTCATTGGCACCGGACCTTACAAACTGGCCGAGTTCAAACCCGGTGATTTTCTGCACTTAACCCGTTATGACCAGTATCAGTCCCGCAAGGAGCCTGCAAGCGGTCTATCAGGCGAGAAGAAAGCGGATGTGAAGGACATCTGGTTCCGCTACATTACCGATGAATCCACTCGCCTGGCCGGGGCGATGACCGGAGAATACGATCTGGTATTCCAGCTGCCGAAGGACAATATCGACACGCTCAGCAGCGTGCCGAATCTGTCGCTCTTCCAGCCCAAAAGCGGCGGCTCGCTCATTACCTACCTGTTCAATAAAAACCAGGGGCCGTTTGCCAATGTGAAGCTGCGCCAGGCATTCAACCTCGCGCTTAATGTCCATCAAACGCTGCTGGCGGGCTACAGCGATCCGCGTTTCTTTAAGGAAGATCCGTCACTGGGCTTCCCGGAACAGGTGGACTGGTACAGTGAGGCCGGTAAGCCTTTCTGGAACCAACATCGGCTCGACGAGGCGCGCGCGCTGGTGAAAGACTCGGGCTACAATGGCGAAGAAGTGGTGATCATCGCCACGAAAGAATATGCCGAGTTGTATAACCTGGCGATAGTGGCTCAGCAGGTGCTGAAGCAGATTGGCGTGAAGTCACGCCTCGACGTCTACGACTGGCCGACCGTTCTGCAGCGCCGCCAGGATCCGAAAAACTTTGACCTCTGTGCGCTGGAGTTCTCCATGCGTCAGGTGCTGCATCAATATCCCTTCCTCGATTCGCGCGCGAAGTTTCCCGGGCTGAGCAACAACCCGGAGATCGATAACGTGCTGGATGAAATCAAGCAGGCGCCTTCATTGAAAGAGGCGAAACCGCTGGTGGATGAACTGAACAGGCTGAGCTGGCAATATCTGCCGGTCATTGTGCTTGGCCGCACTACGCCGGATGCGGTGGCGCTAAAAGGCAATGTGAAAGGCTATCAGGACCTGATTGGCCCTATTTTATGGAACGTGAGCGTGACGAAACCCTGACGGGAGAAGGCGATGAGAAAATACCTTTTTCACCGCCTGCTGGCACTTCTGCCGGTGCTGCTGGTGGTGTCGGTAGTGGTGTTTTGCTTGATTCATCTCGCGCCGGGCGATCCGGCGCTGGTGATCCTGGGGAATGATGCCAGTCCTCAGGATATTGCTGCGCTGCGCCAGCAGATGGGACTGGATCGGCCCCTGCTGGTGCAGTTCTTCAGCTGGTTTGGCGAGATCCTGACCGGGGATTTGGGACATTCCCTGTTTTTAAATACCAGCGTTATGTCGCTTTTTTTACAGCACCTGACGCCGACGCTGGCGCTGGCATTCTATGCTCAACTCATTGCGCTCATTCTGGGGCTGGCGGGGGGCGTGATAAGCGCCTGGCAACATGGCGGCATCACGGATCGCATCATTCGTATGCTGGCGACTCTTGGCATGTCGGTTCCGGGTTTTTTGCTTGGCCTCGTCCTCATCTTCTTCTTTGCCGTTCAGCTGCGCTGGTTTCCGGTGGTGGGGTATCGCTCTACCAACGATGATTTCTGGCTTAACGTCTGGTACCTGACCTTACCTGCTATCGCGCTGGGGCTGCGCATCGCCGCACTGATTGCCCGCATGACCCGTGCCGTGATGCTGGATGTATTGCAAGAGCCTTTTATCAACACTGCACGGGCAAAAGGGGTCCCGGAGTGGCTTGTGCTTTTACGGCACACGCTCAAAAACAGCCTGATCCCCATACTGACCATCTGCGGTGAATCCTTCGCGTCGCTGATAGCCGGCACGATCGTGATCGAAAGCGTGTTCGGTATTCCCGGCGTGGGATCGCTCATTGTCGATTCGATCGAGCGGCGTGACGTGACGGTGATCCAGGGCGTGGTGCTGCTGATCACCATTTGCTACGTGTTGATCAACCTGGCAGTGGATCTTCTGAACTATATTGCCGATCCGCGTCTGTCCGTCGACGGAGGGGAAAAATGATGACCTTCAGAAATCCGGCGCTTTTAATTTGGCCCGCCGTGCTGGCCGCCATTGTGCTGCTGTCATTTTTTGCAAGCCTGGTAAGCCCTTACGATCCCTACAGCCTCGATCCGTTAAGCCGGTTGACCCCTCCCTCTACGGAACACTGGTTCGGCACCGATAACTTCGGGCGGGATCTTTTTGTCCGTGTGGCGCTGGCGGTGCGCGTGTCGCTCTCGGTGGGCGCAGCGGTAGCGGTAATAGCAGGCGTGACGGGGATGATCGTCGGGCTACTGTGCGCCTGGTATCGTCCGGTAGACAGGATCCTGATGCGCGTCTGTGATGGTCTTTTTGCCTTTCCGTCTTTGCTACTGGCGATCGCCATTGTCGGCGTGCTCGGACCGAATATCGCCAACGTGGTGCTGGCGCTATCGTTGGTCTACGTGCCGTCGGTTGCGCGGGTGATCCGGGGGGCGGCCATGGTGATCAAAGAGAAGAACTTTATTGAAGCCCTGCGCGCGCAGGGCGCAGGTGCCTCGCGCATTATTTGGCTGCACCTTTTGCCTAACGTTATCTCGCCGTTTATCGTGCAGGTAAGCTGGGTGTTTTCGGTGGCCATTCTTACCGAAGCAGCCTTGAGCTTTCTCGGTTCTGGCGTGCCAGCCCCGATGCCAAGCCTGGGCAATTTATTGCTCGAAGGAAAGGCCGTGATCTTCACCGCCTGGTGGATGACCTTCTTTCCGGGGATTGCCATTGTGTTGCTGATCCTCGGTTTAAATATTATTGGCGATGACCTGCGAGACAGTGCTGACCCGGGCCTTAAACCTTTGCCTCGCCGCGTGTTGCGTCTGCTTAAACAAGGAGGACGCCATGGCTGAAGCCTTACTTGAGGTCAATAACCTTGAGGTTACCTTCGCGACGAGAATGGGCGTTGTCTCTCCGGTGCGCGGCGTTTCTTTTCGGGTAAATACCCATGAAACTCTCGGCATCATCGGGGAATCAGGCTGCGGCAAGAGTGTGACTGCTCAGGCGTTAATGGGACTGCTTTCATCCCGCACCAGCCGGGTCGAGGGTGAGGTCATTCTTGGGGGGAGAGCGCTCCACTCGCTGTCGGCAAAAGTACGTCGTCAGCGGAGTGGGCGAGAGATGGCGATGATTTTTCAGGATCCGCTCGCCAGCCTTAATCCGGTGATGACCATCGGTGCTCAAATTGATGAAAGCCTGCGGCTGCATACCTCTCTGAACCGCGCCCTGCGTCAGCAGAAAACGATCGGCCTGTTGACCCAGGTTGGTATTGCCGATCCTGCCCGCTGCGCCAATGCCTGGCCGCATGAGCTTTCAGGCGGAATGCGTCAGCGCGTAATGATCGCCATGGCCATTGCGACCTCTCCTTCGCTGCTGATTGCTGACGAACCGACTACGGCGCTGGATGCCACCATTCAGGCGCAGATCCTCGATTTACTCGACGAACTTAAGCAGCAGACGGGCATGGGGATTGTCATTATCACCCACGATTTAAGCGTCGTGGCGCGGCTTTGCCAGCGCGTGGTCGTACTGTATGCCGGACAGGTTGTGGAAGAGACGGATGTTCATACGCTCTTTGAACAACCGCGCCATCCTTATACCCGTGCGCTGCTGGCCGCTCGTCCTTCGGCGGATCATCCTTCCAAAACACCGCTGGCCGAAATCAGTGGTCAGGTACCTTCATTGCATGCATTTCCTGCAGGATGTACCTACGCCGATCGCTGCCCGCTGGCGCAACCCCGCTGCCGCGCGCAGGCCCCCGAGCTGCAGACGGTGGGATACAAGGCACAGCTGGTTCGCTGCTGGCGGGCCGAGGAGACAGGAGCGGCTGGATGACGATACCCTTATTAAGCGTGAACAATTTGTCGAAAATATTCCATCGCCGTGGGCAATCGGTGCATGCGGTGGATAACGTCAGCTTTACCCTGAACGCGGGTGAAACCTGGGCGCTGGTCGGTGAGTCTGGCAGCGGTAAGAGCACCATCGGCCGTCTTGTGCTGGGTCTAACCGCAGCCAATGCAGGCGACGTCGCGTTTGAAGGCCGATCGCTGACGGGACTGAATACCGCAGGATGGCGCAGCGTGCGCCGTGACATGCAGATGATTTTTCAGGATCCCCTCTCGTCGCTCGACCCTAAACGCACCGTGGGTTATAGCCTTGAAGAGCCGCTGACGATTCACGGCATAGGCAATCGAAAAGCGCAGGTGACTCATATACTCGAGCAGGTTGGCCTGCGTCCCCAGGATGCCGCCCGTTATCCGCATGAGTTTTCTGGCGGCCAGCGTCAACGGATCGGTATTGCCCGGGCGCTGATACTGAAGCCGAAACTGATTGTTTGCGATGAGCCGGTTTCCGCGCTTGATGTCTCCATTCAGTCGCAGATCCTGAATCTGCTTATGCGGTTACAGAAGGAGCATGGGCTGGCCTATCTCTTTATTTCCCACGATCTTAACGTTGTCAGGCACATAGCGGACAGGGTCGGGGTGATGTACCGGGGATCGCTGGTTGAACAGGGCGAGACGGCGCAACTCTTTAGTGCGCCTCAGCATGAGTATACGCGCTATCTGATGGATGCCATTTTGCCCGCCCATCCCGTAAAGGAGGAGGAAACGCGCGTGGTTGCCAACGGGTAAAAACTGTCAGGGTCGATTTGAACGCCGGGTCGGTTATAATAGGCGCAAGCGATCTCTATCACGACCCAATTTAACCCGGCGCACACCGCCTAAAACGAGTAAGTTCAATGAGTGAAATGATTTACGGCATCCACGCGGTGCAGGCCCTTCTCGAGCGCGCACCGGAGCGTTTTCAGGAAGTCTTTATTCTGAAAGGGCGTGAAGATAAGCGTCTGATGCCGCTGATCCACGCGCTGGAAGCGCAGGGCGTGGTGATCCAGCTGGCAAACCGCCAGTTCCTGGATGAGAAAAGTGAAGGCGCGGTTCACCAGGGGATTATCGCCCGCGTGAAGCCGGGCCGTCAGTATCAGGAAAACGATCTGCCGGATCTGATTGCCGAGCTGGATAACCCGTTCTTCCTGATCCTCGATGGCGTTACCGATCCGCATAACCTCGGCGCGTGCCTGCGTAGCGCCGATGCGGCGGGCGTGCATGCGGTGATCGTGCCGAAAGATCGCTCTGCACAGCTGAACGCGACGGCGAAGAAAGTGGCCTGCGGCGCGGCGGAAAACGTTCCGCTGATCCGCGTGACTAACCTGGCGCGCACCATGCGCCTGCTGCAGGAAGAGAACATCTGGATCGTCGGTACCGCCGGTGAAGCGGATCATACTCTGTACCAGAGCAAAATGACCGGCCGTCTGGCGCTGGTGATGGGTGCGGAAGGCGAAGGCATGCGTCGTCTGACCCGCGAGCACTGCGACGAGCTAATTAGCATCCCGATGGCGGGCAGCGTGTCGTCCCTGAACGTTTCCGTTGCGACGGGTATCTGCCTGTTTGAAGCGGTGCGTCAGCGTAGCTGATTTTCGCCCGGTGGCGCTTCGCTTACCGGGCCTACGGTTTTGTAGGCCGGGTAAGGCGAAGCCGCCACCCGGCAAAACAACCTCACTCCTCCAGCGACCGCAAATGGTCATCCTTTCTCAGCGTCATCAGCGCGAAAATACTCACTACCGCCGTCGCCATCACGTAATACGCCGGAATATCCAGGTTGCCCGTCTGCTTAATCAGCCCGGTAATGATTAACCCTGCACATCCCGAGAAAATCGCGTTCGACAAAGAGTAGGCCAGCCCCAGTCCCGTATAGCGCACGCGCGTCGGGAACATCTCAGATAGCATCGCCGGGCCCGGGCCCGCCAGCATGCCTACCAGACCGCCCGCAATCAGTACCACACCAGCCTTCACCGCCAGGGTGCTCGACTCCGCCTGGAGGATTTTCAGCAGCGGAAGGGCGAGGATCAGCAGCAGCGCGGTGGCAATAATCATCACCGAGCGGCGCCCGATCCTGTCGCTCAGCATCCCCGACGGAATGATGGTGAGTGCAAAACCAATATTCGAAATCACCGCTATCAGCAGCGCCTGGTTAAACCCGGTGTGCAGCGCCGACTGCAGATAGGTCGGCATAATCACCAGGTAAGTGTACCCCGCCGCAGACCAGACCATTACGCGCCCAATCCCCATCACGATGGCCCTGAGCGTGGCGGCGGTATCCGCCTGAGCGACAGCCGGTTTATCCTGCTGCTGCACGAAGCTGGGTGTCTCCTCCATGCTGACACGAAGCCACAGCGCCACAACGCCCATGGGCAGCGCCAGGAAGAAAGGAATGCGCCAGCCCCAGTCGTGCAGGGCTTCAGGCGTAAGGAGGAAGGAGAGCAGCGCCACGATGCCTGCGCCCGCTAATAGCCCCAGCGCCACGGTAAAG
Source organism: Enterobacter cloacae complex sp. CARB60 (assembly GCF_036487345.1). Taxonomy (NCBI): domain Bacteria; kingdom Pseudomonadati; phylum Pseudomonadota; class Gammaproteobacteria; order Enterobacterales; family Enterobacteriaceae; genus Enterobacter; species Enterobacter cloacae complex sp. CARB60. The sequence goes on along the minus strand of NZ_JAZKLC010000002.1, from coordinate 4,227,966 downwards.
GACTGCCACGCGCCATAGAGCCCGCGCTTGCCGCGCGGGGCGAACTCCGTCATCAGCGAGACCGCACCGCCGTACTCGCCGCCCGCGAACAGCCCCTGCAGGATGCGCAGCAGCGTAATAATGAGCGGCGCGGCAATCCCGATGCTGGCATAGACCGGCACAACGCCGATGGCGGCGGTCGCGAGCGTCATCAGCACCAGCACAATGATTAGCGTCGGCTTACGGCCAATCCGGTCGCCGATGCGGCCAAACACCACCGCACCCAGCGGGCGGAAGAAGAAGGCGATGGCAAACGAGGCGTAGGTGAGGATCAGGCTGGTAAGCCCCGCTTCACCTTCAAGCTGGAAGAAGTTTTTCGCAATGACGGTCGCCAGAAAACCGTAGACCGCAAACTCATACCACTCGATAAAGTTACCAATGGAGCCTGCAATTAATGCTCGCTTGTGCGCATCCGGTTGCATAACGATCCTCATTGAAAAGGGTAAGAATAAATTATTCAACAAAAGCGAAGTGATGAAATAGTTTATTCTTATGTTCTGTGAGCTATTTCACGAATGATATCAGCGGGATCGTGAACGTGTGACCCCCCTCCCATGCAGCGCGTGCGCGGTCTGTCCATACTTATCGTCATTGCCACTGAAGGAGGGAGACAGCATGCACTGGCAGACCCATACCGTTTTCAATCAACCTGCACCGCTTTCCAACAGCAACCTTTTCCTCTCGGACTGCGCCCTGCGCGATGCGGTCGCGCGTGAAGGGGCTGAGTGGGATATCGAACTCCTCGCCAGCATCGGTCAGCAGCTGGGTACGGCGGAGTCGCTGGAGCTGGGCAGGCTGGCAAACGTTAATCCACCGGAGCTACTCCGCTATGACGCCTCCGGGGAGCGGCTGGACGACGTCCGCTTTCACCCTGCGTGGCACCTGCTGATGCAGGGGCTTTGTGCCAACCGCGTGCATAACCTGGCGTGGGAAGAGGAGGCGCGTAAAGGGTCGTTTGTCGCTCGGGCGGCACGCTTTGTGCTTCATGCTCAGGTAGAGGCGGGCACGCTTTGCCCTGTCACCATGACGTTTGCAGCTACACCGCTGCTACAACAGGCGCTCCCCAAAATATTTCACGACTGGCTAACGCCGCTGCTCAGCGATCGCTACGATCCGCATCTGGCCCCCGGCGCGCAAAAGCGCGGCCTGCTGATCGGCATGGGGATGACGGAAAAGCAGGGCGGCTCGGACGTGCTCAGCAACACCACCAAAGCGGAAAATGCAGCGACGGCAGCTACCGCCTGGTGGGGCACAAATGGTTTTTCTCCGTCCCACAAAGCGATGCGCATCTGGTGCTGGCCCAGGCGAAAGGCGGGCTATCCTGCTTTTTTGTGCCGCGCTTTTTGCCTGACGGACAGCGCAACGCCGTCAGGCTCGAGCGCCTCAAGGACAAGCTCGGGAACCGCTCCAACGCCAGCAGCGAGGCTGAGTTTCTTGATGCCTCCGGCTGGCTGCTGGGAGAAGAAGGTGAAGGCGTTCGACAAATCCTTAAAATGGGCGGTCTGACGCGCTTCGACTGCGCGCTGGGCAGCCACGGACTCATGCGTCGGGCGCTGTCCGTGGCGCTTTATCATGCGCATCAGCGTCAAACCTTCGGCAAAAATCTCATCGATCAGCCGCTAATGCGCGAAGTGCTAAGCCGGATGGCGCTGGTTCTGGAGGGGCACACGGCGCTGCTGTTCCGTCTGGCCCGGGCGTGGGACAAGCGTGCCGATCCGCAAGAGGCCGCCTGGGCGCGGCTGTTTACCCCGGCGGCGAAATTTAGCGTGTGCAAAACGGGCATCCCGTTTGTCGCGGAGGCGATGGAGGTGCTGGGTGGGATCGGATATTGCGAAGAGAGCGAACTCCCCCGCCTGTATCGCGAGATGCCGGTCAACAGCATCTGGGAAGGATCGGGGAATATCATGTGCCTGGACGTTCTGCGCGTGCTGGCGAAGCAGCCCGGTATTCACGATCTGCTTGCCGACGAGTTTGCGCAGGTAAAAGGGCAGGATAGACACTTCGACCGCAGCTGGCGACAGCTTCAGCAAAAACTGCGTAAACCGCAGGAGGCGCAGGGACGGGAGATCGCGCAGCAGCTTTTCTTGCTCGGTACCGGGAGCCAGATGCTGCGGCACGCGTCGCCCCCGGTGGCGCAGGCGTGGTGCCGCATGATGCTGGACACCCGTGGCGGTACGCTGATGAGCGAGCAGGTGCAAAGTGACCTGCTGCTGCGCGCCACGGGCAGAGTCGGCTAGCCTTTTAGCTGGAACAGACTCACCAGCTGAGTCAGGTGTGAACCCTTCTCGCGCAGCGTTTGAGCCGTTTGCTCGCTGCGTGAGATGCGATCGGCATTAATATGCGACGCTTCGCCAATATGGGTCATGGCGAGGTTCACCTGGCCGATCCCGGCGGACTGCTCGCGTGAGGCATGGTTAATCTCGGTGACCAGCTGGCTGATGTTATCGATATGAATGATGATGTCATCCATCGCCAGGCGCGTCTGTTCGGAGAGCGCATGGCCCTCACTCACTTTTCTGAGCGTATCGCCAATCAGCTGTTCAATCTCCTTCACCGCGTTAGCGCTGCGTCCCGCCAGCGCGCGAACTTCCTGCGCGACTACCGCAAATCCTTTTCCGTGCTCGCCTGCGCGAGCCGCTTCCACTGCCGCATTCAGCGCCAGAATATTGGTCTGGAAAGCAATGGACTCGATCACGCGCGTGATGTCTTCGATGCGTTTTGACGCTTCGCGAATGTCGTCCATGGTCGACACCGCGTGGGTGACCGTCTCACCGCCCTGATGAACCGCGAGCGAGGTTTCACCCACCAGCTGCTGCGTTTGCTCCATGTTGGCGGCATTTTGCTGCACGGTGGCGGCCAGCTGCTCCATGCTGGCGGACGTCTCTTCCACGCTGCTGGCCTGCTTGTTGATCTGCTCTGAAATCTCGCCGGTGTCTGAGGCCAGCGCGTTGGTGCCTGAATGGATCTCGCCTGCGGCTTCACGGACCTGCAGCACAATTTTTTGCAGGCCGCCGCCGATGCCGTTGATAGCATCGATCAGCTGGCCGACTTCATCCTGGCGCGTCACGGGCAGGCTGGAACGGAGATCCCCTGCGGCGTATTGCCGGGCAAGGTGGATCACATTGCGCAGCGGTCGGGTCAGCACGCGGCGAATCAGGATCACGAACAGGCCAGCAAAAAGGATGGATAAGACCACGCCGGCCAGCAGGAAACGATCGCGCATGGCGGTGACGCTTGAGAGCAGCACCGATTTATCCACTTCGCCCACGATAGTCCAGTTCCAGCCCGGCAGCGGGGTATAGGCCATTTTCAGCGTGCGACCGTCGTCGCTTACGCGCTCCAGCGTGCCGGGTTTATCACTCAGAAGCTGTTGTTGCGTCGCGCCGTCCCATTTCGGCAGTTTTCCCTCTTCGCTGGCGTGGAACAGGTATTGCCCGCGCGTTTTGCCGTTGCTGCGATCCAGCACAAAGAAGTGACCGCTTTCGCCCAGGCGGCGGTTGAGGATTTTCTCGCGCATCACGTTCCAGGAGTGGGTGATGTCCACCCCGACAAAGACGATCGCTATGACCTGTCCTTCGGCGTTTTTCACGGGCTGGTACTGGGTGATGTAGCGTTTGCCAAACAGCAGCGCCAGGCCGCGGTAGACTTCACCTTTGTTGACGGCGGCAAAGGCGGGGCTGGCGTTATCCAGAACGGTACCCATCGCGCGCTCGCCGTTCTCTTTGCGCAGGGAAGTGGCTACGCGAACAAAGTCGTTACCGCTGCGTACAAACAGCGTCGAAATGGCTCCCGTACGGTTCAGGAACTCGTCTGACAGGGGGTTATTTTCATGCAGCCCGGTTTCGCCACCTTTCAGAAGCGGAACGCTGAGCCCGTTAATCGTCTGGGGTTGGGAAGTATCAATGTTCAGGGGCTGCGGTAAAAAGGTGGTGAACAGACGGGTATAGCTCTCAACCTCTTCACTCAGGCTGGTGTTAAACATCTGCACCATGTCGACCATGCCGGTGGACTGATTATGCAGATCTTCTACCGCAAGGGCTTCAAGCTGCTGGCTGGCTTTTTGGCTGAGCAGAAAAGTGAAAAGCAGAAACAGCGTGGCGACACTGACGCCCGTAAGCAGTGACAGCTTCGCACCCAGGCCTGCGCGGCGAAAAACGTTGATCATAAATTGCTCATCATTGAAAAGGTATGGTTCTTCAACGGCAGAGCGGGGATTACGTTTACTGAATTAATGTAACAAAATGTTATTTTGTTGTTATTTATTGGTTTTATATAAGATAAAAAATTTGCAAAAACGAAAAGCCACTAAAAATAAGTGGCTTTTATCAGGAGGGAGATTACGCGTAAAGAATGGCCTGTACCCGCCAGTGGTCGATATGGTTATCTTCCTGCATCTGGATGATGCGATACCATGAAGCACCCTGCTCATCGGCCTTTAATGCCACGACACGTTCAACGTCCTGCGGACTCCCCGAGATATTGTTCACGGAGATCTGGCCAATTTCATTCAGGCCAGTCACACAATCAGCACTGGCGAATTCTGCTGACTGCGCGGTGGTGCTCACCAGGCCTGCTGAGAGCAACAGTGAGGTCAAAGCAAGTGTTCGTTTCATCGTCAGCTCCATTTCACATATATCCGGTATCCGCCGGGCAATCCTTCGCGAATAAACTCCCTTCCATTGACGCGGGCATGGAGTTTATTGTGGACAGGAAAATGTCTATGGACGCAAAGCAGTGTAAATCTCGTTCAAAGGAAAACCATTATTTCCGGTACAAAATGGCCTGTGAATACCACTGTCCCGTTATGATGGTTTCGTCGATCATAATGATGACGTAATAATCTGCTTTGGCGGCGACGGCTTGTGCTTTTATTGCCGATTCTGCGTCATCCGGAGAGCCGCGAACCAGCGCGGAGATGGTGCCCATTCGTTGTAATCCTTCCGTCTGATTACGACGAATCTCCTGTGGATGATCGGCGACCGGTGGAGCGGGTTGCGGCGTTCCCTGCAGCGCGCTACAGCCACCCAGCAGAAACACCAGCAATAAAGCAGCAAACCTGCGCATAACCATATCTCGTTTCCTGATAGCCATAGTGTAGTTGTCTGTGAATTTAGTTTTGGGGGAATGTTCCCGAAGTGTTATCTGGGACGTATATTTCGAATGAAAATGACGTGAAAGCGTAACCCAGTTCTCAACATTATGAATCATACATTCGCACAGGGTCGACAATGATTGAAATTGAAATACGCCACCTCGGCGACCATGAAATTTTACACGCGATGCCAGCGGGTAAACGTGATAAACCGCTGCCTGTTGTGGTTTTTTATCACGGGTTTACCTCATCGAAGCTGGTTTACAGTTATTTTGCGGTAGCGCTGGCGCAGGCGGGGTTTCGCGTGGTGATGCCAGATGCACCAGACCACGGCGCACGCTTTAAGGGCAATGAACAGGCGCGGCTGGGGCAGTTCTGGCAGATTCTGCACGGGAGTCTGACCGAGTTTGCCGGGCTGCGCGATGCACTGTATAAGGCAGGGCTGGTGGCCGACAATCGTCTGGCTGTCGCCGGGGCATCGATGGGCGGTATGACGGCGCTGGGGATTATGACGCATCATCCTGAAGTGAAGTCTGTCGCCTGTCTTATGGGCTCGGGCTACTTTACTTCGCTGGCGAGGACGCTTTTTCCCCCTCAGGATTTAACGGAAATGACCGCGGCGCTGGAAGAGTGGGAAGTGACCCGGGCATTGCCGCGCGTGGCCGAACGCCCGCTGCTGCTGTGGCACGGTGACGCGGATGATGTGGTCCCGCCCGAGGGAACCTTCCGTCTGCAGCAGGCGTTAATGAATGAAGGTCTGGACGGTAATCTGACCTGCCTGTGGGAACCGGGCGTCCGCCACCGCATCACGCCAACGGCGCTGGACGCCACGGTGGCGTTTTTCCGCCAGCATCTTTAGACGCGCAGGACTTTCACCCCCAGATCTTCCAGCTTCTGGAGGATCTCAGGGTTGGCATTTTTACCGGTGATCACCATGTCGATCTGTTCGGCACGGCTGAATAACATCCCTGCGCGCTCGCCCACTTTGCTACTGTCGACCAGCACAACGAGCTTGCCCACAACGTTAAGCATGTTTTGCTCCGCCATCGCGGTCAGCATATCGGTTTTATACAGGCCATCCGCCGTCAGGCCTTTGCCGCTGGTGAACATCCAGTGTCCGGCATAGAGACTGTTCTCGCTGTCCTGAGGGCTAAGGGTGATGGACTGGCTTTTGTTGTACTGCCCGCCCATGATCACCACGCTCTCATGCTCCTGATCGATGAGATAGTTGGCGAGCGGTAAGTAGTTGGTGATGATTTGCACCGGCTTACCGCACATTTCACGACCCAGCAAAAACGCCGTGGAGCCGCAGTTGATGACCACGCTCTCGCCGGGATTCACCAGCTGCGACGCGGCTCTGGCGATCCGTACTTTTTCATCATGATTTTGCGCCTGATGAATATTCATCGGCGTCCAGCGGGGGCGCTGCTGGCTGATGGCTTCCGCGCCGTTGCGGACCTTTTTCAGCTTGCCGCTTTCATCCAGCTTGTTAATGTCTCGCCGTGCCGTTGCCGGGGAGATCCCTAAACGTTCGATCACTTTCTCGACGGTGATAAACCCGGTTTGCGCCAGGAGTTCCAGGAGAATTTGATGCCGTTGCGCTTCCGTCATGAGCTATTCCGATAAGAATTGATTTGAAAAGATGATATTTGAAATAGCGTGAAATTACTAAAAGAAATATGGCATCGCCAGACATCACGTCTGGCGATTTGGCTGCACAATCAGAGGAAGGATTTGAACGGCAGGTCTGGCTCAATGGTGAAGCAATCATCGAAACCACGTGGGTAGTGATATTCCAGATTATCTTTGTCCAGTGGCCAGGTGAATTTGCCGCCGACCTGCCAGATGAACGGCTTGAAGCCGTACTTCAGGCGGTCTTTTTTCATTTCCCACAGCACGCGGATTTCCTGCGGATCGGCCTGGAAGTTTGACCAGATATCGTGGTGGAACGGAATGACTACTTTGGTGTTCAGCGCTTCCGCCATACGCAGCATATCGGCGCTGGTCATTTTGTCGGTAATGCCGCGCGGGTTCTCGCCGTAGGAGCCCAGCGCCACGTCAATCTGGTGCTCGTTGCCGTGCTTCGCGTAATAGTTGGAGTAGTGAGAGTCGCCGCTGTGGTACAGGGAGCCGCCAGGGGTTTTAAACAGATAGTTGACCGCACGCTCATCCATACCGTCCGGCAGTACGCCTGCGGCTTTCTGGTCGGCTGGCAGGGTAATCAATGCGGTACGGTCAAAGGCATCCAGCGCATGGATTTCAATATCTTTGATTTTCACGACGTCGCCAGGCTTCATCACGATGCAGCGCTCTTTCGGCACGCCCCAGCCAATCCAGAGATCCACGCAGGTCTGTGGCCCGATAAACGGCACGTCGTCCGCGCAGTTTTGCATTACCGCTGCCGCCACGTTCACGTCGATATGATCGTTGTGATCGTGAGTAGAAAGGACGGCGTCGATCTGGCGAATGGCAAACGGATCAAGCACAAACGGTGTGGTACGCAGGTTTGGCTGCAGTTTTTCTACGCCCGCCATGCGCTGCATCTGATGGCCTTTTTTCATCAGCGGGTTGCCGTGGCTCTGCTTGCCGGTGCCGCACCAGAAATCGACGCAGATATTGGCGCCACCCTCTGATTTCAGCCAGATACCGGTACAGCCCAGCCACCACATTGCAAACGTGCCAGGAGCAACCTGTTCCTGCTCGATCTCTTCATTCAGCCAGCTGCCCCACTCTGGGAAGGTGCTCAGAATCCATGACTCACGGGTGATGGTGTTCACTTTACTCATCGTTTTGACTCCTGGTTTTAATCAAAAGTAATCACATGGTGATTTGTTGTGATTAATGCTGACACCATTTGATGTGCTTTGCAATGGCAAAAATGAGTAATTTTATCTGTTCGACATCACGGACTATCATCGAGCACCTTGTTAAACTATCTCGTATTAATCATTAATTGCATGAATTATAAAGATTAATTCATTTTTTATTGACGGTAGTGAAAATCATTACTAACACCATGGAAATAATTTGCGTGATACGTCACAAATAATCAAATGCAATCTTGTGGTGATTATTTGTGATTAATAGAGTGGTGGCACCAACCACACAGGGATTACCCCTCGTGTTCTCATTTCTGGAGAGAGTTATGGAGATCCTCTACAACGTCTTTACCGTGTTCTTTAATCAGGTAATGACCAACGCCCCGCTGCTGCTGGGTATCGTGACGTGCCTGGGCTATATCCTGCTGCGCAAAAGCGTCAGTGTGATTATTAAAGGCACCATCAAAACCATTATCGGTTTCATGCTGTTGCAGGCGGGGTCAGGCATTCTGACCAGCACCTTCAAGCCAGTCGTCGCCAAAATGTCTGAGGTGTATGGCATCAACGGCGCGATCTCTGACACCTACGCATCAATGATGGCCACCATCGACCGCATGGGTGATGCCTATAGCTGGGTGGGTTATGCGGTTCTGCTCGCCCTGGCGCTGAACATCATTTACGTTCTTTTGCGCCGTATTACCGGCATTCGCACCATCATGCTGACGGGACATATCATGTTCCAGCAGGCGGGGCTGATCGCGGTTTCTCTCTATATCTTCGGTTACCCAATGTGGACCACGATTATCTGCACCGCGGTGCTGGTTTCGCTCTACTGGGGTATCACTTCCAACATGATGTACAAGCCAACCCAGGAAGTGACTGACGGCTGCGGCTTCTCCATCGGTCACCAGCAGCAGTTCGCCTCCTGGATTGCCTATAAAGTTGCGCCGTACCTGGGCAAAAAAGAAGAGAGCGTTGAAGACCTCAAGCTGCCGGGCTGGCTGAATATCTTCCACGACAACATCGTTTCAACGGCGATTGTCATGACCATCTTCTTCGGCGCCATTTTGCTCTCCTTCGGCATTGACGTTGTACAGGCGATGGCGGGTAAAACCCACTGGACGGTCTATATCCTGCAAACCGGCTTCTCCTTCGCAGTGGCTATTTTCATCATTACTCAGGGCGTGCGCATGTTCGTCGCCGAACTGTCGGAAGCCTTCAACGGTATCTCACAGCGCCTGATCCCTGGTGCGGTGCTGGCAATTGACTGTGCCGCTATCTACAGCTTCGCGCCAAACGCGGTGGTCTGGGGCTTTATGTGGGGCACCATCGGTCAGCTGATTGCGGTGGGCATCCTGGTCGGCTGCGGCTCCTCAATCCTGATTATTCCTGGCTTTATCCCGATGTTCTTCTCCAACGCCACCATCGGCGTGTTTGCTAACCACTTCGGCGGCTGGCGCGCAGCGCTCAAGATCTGCCTGGTGATGGGCATGGTTGAAATCTTCGGTTGCGTGTGGGCGGTCAAGCTCACCGGTATGAGTGCCTGGATGGGCATGGCGGACTGGTCAATTCTGGCACCGCCGATGATGCAGGGCTTTGCCTCCGTCGGGCTGGTCTTTATGGCCGTCATCATCCTGATTGCTCTGGCTTATATGTTCTTCGCTGGCCGTTCGCTGCGAGCTGAAGAAGATGCGGAAAAACAAACAGCAGAAGTGTCTGCTCATTAAGGAGTTTCGATTATGACCGTACGTATCCTGGCTGTGTGTGGCAATGGGCAAGGCAGCTCCATGATCATGAAGATGAAAGTGGACCAGTTTTTAACCCAGTCAAACATCGACCACACGGTGAACAGCTGCGCGGTGGGTGAATACAAAAGTGAACTGAACGGCGCGGACATCATCATCGCCTCTACCCATATCGCCGGCGAAATTAGCGTGTCAGGCAATAAATATGTGGTAGGCGTGCGCAACATGCTGTCGCCTGCGGATTTCGGACCAAAACTGCTGGAAGTGATCAAAGAGCACTTCCCACAAGACGTGAAGTAAGGACGCCACATGAAACTACGTGATTCGCTGGCAGAGAATAACTCCATCCTTTTACAGGCTGAGGCCAGCACCTGGCAGGAAGCGGTGAAGCTGAGCGTGGATCTGCTGGTTAAGGCTGACGTTGTCGAGCCGCGTTACTACCAGGCCATTCTTGATGGCGTGGCGCAGCACGGCCCGTACTTTGTGATAGCGCCAGGGCTGGCAATGCCGCACGGGCGCCCTGAAGAGGGCGTGAAGAAAACCGGCTTCGCGCTGGTGACGCTAAAAACGCCGCTGGTGTTCAACCACGAAGATAACGACCCGGTCGACATCCTGATCACCATGGCTGCCGTGGATGCCAATACCCACCAGGAGGTGGGCATCATGCAGATCGTCAATCTGTTTGATGACGAAGCCAATTTCGACCGTTTACGCGCCTGCCGTACCGAGCAGGAAGTGCTGGATTTAATTGATAACGCCAATGCGGCGGCAGTCTAAGAGGAATTGAACATGTCATTACCAATGTTGCAGGTTGCGCTGGATAACCAAACTCTGTCCCACGCTTACGAAACCACCCGCCTGATCGCGGAAGAAGTGGACATCATCGAAGTGGGTACCATTCTGTGCGTGGGTGAGGGCGTTCGCGCCGTTCGCGACCTGAAGGCGCTCTATCCGCATAAAATCGTGCTGGCGGACGCCAAGATCGCCGACGCAGGCAAAATCCTCTCCCGCATGTGCTTCGAAGCGAATGCTGACTGGGTCACCGTGATCTGCTGTGCGGATATCAACACCGCCAAAGGCGCGCTGGACGTGGCAAAAGAGTTTAACGGCGACGTACAGATTGAGCTGACCGGCTTCTGGACCTGGGAACAGGCGCAAGAATGGCGCGATGCAGGCATTCAGCAGGTGGTTTACCACCGTAGCCGTGATGCGCAGGCCGCAGGCGTGGCGTGGGGCGACGCGGATATCAGCGCGATTAAACGTCTGGCGGATATGGGCTTCAAAGTGACCGTCACCGGCGGGCTGGCGCTGGAAGATCTGCCGCTGTTCCAGGGTATCCCGATTCACGTCTTTATTGCCGGTCGTAGCATCCGTGATGCGGCGTCTCCGGTGGAAGCGGCGCGTCAGTTCAAACGCTCAATCGCTCAGCTTTGGGGCTAAGGAGCGGGTATGTTGTCAAAACAGGTTCCGCTTGGCATCTATGAAAAGGCACTCCCTGCGGGGGAGTGCTGGCTGGAGCGGTTACAGCTGGCAAAACAGCTGGGTTTCGATTTTGTCGAAATGTCCGTGGATGAGACGGACGAGCGTCTCTCTCGCCTCGACTGGAGCCGTGAACAGCGGCTCGCACTGGTGAGCGCCATTGCTGAAACGGGCGTGCGCGTGCCGTCCATGTGTCTGAGCGCCCACCGTCGTTTTCCGCTCGGCAGCGAAGATGATGCCGTACGCGCGCAGGGGCTGGAGATCATGCGTAAAGCCATCCGCTTTGCGCAGGATGTCGGTATCCGCGTGATCCAGCTGGCAGGTTATGACGTTTACTATCAGGAAGCCAACGATGAAACGCGCCGTCGTTTCCGTGACGGCCTGAAAGAGAGCGTTGAGATGGCAAGCCGCGCGCAGGTCACGCTGGCGATGGAGATCATGGACTATCCGTTGATGAACTCCATCAGTAAGGCGCTGGGCTACGCGCACTATCTCAATAACCCGTGGTTCCAGCTTTATCCCGATATCGGCAACCTGTCGGCATGGGATAACGACGTACAGATGGAGCTGCAGGCGGGCGTCGGTCATATCGTGGCGGTGCACGTCAAAGATACCCGTCCAGGCGTATTCAAAAATGTTCCGTTCGGCACCGGGGTGGTGGATTTCGAACGGTGCTTCGAAACGCTCAAACAGACAGGTTATTGCGGGCCTTACCTGATTGAGATGTGGAGCGAGACGTCGGACGATCCGGCTGCGGAAGTGGCGAAGGCGCGGGACTGGGTGCGCGAACGTATGGCGCGGGCAGGGTTGCTGGAGGCTGAATATGCTTAAGCTTAAACAGCAGGTCTTTGAAGCCAACATGGATCTGCCGCGCTATGGTCTGGTCACGTTCACCTGGGGCAACGTGAGCGCGATCGACCGCGAGCAGGGGCTGATCGTGATTAAGCCGAGCGGCGTGGCGTATGACACCATGAAAGCAGAGGATATGGTGGTGGTGGATCTCGACGGAAACGTCGTGGAGGGAAAATGGCGTCCCTCTTCAGATACCGCAACCCATCTGGCGCTGTACCGGCGTTATCCGTCGCTTGGCGGCGTGGTGCATACCCACTCCACGCACGCGACGGCCTGGGCACAGGCGGGGCTGCCCATCCCGGCGCTGGGCACGACCCACGCGGACTACTTCTTTGGCGACATTCCCTGCACGCGCGCATTAACGCAGGCTGAAGTGGAAGGCGAATACGAGCTCAACACCGGTAAGGTCATCATCGAAACGTTGGGTGAAAGCGAACCGCTGCATACGCCGGGTATTGTGGTCTATCAGCACGGTCCGTTCTCCTGGGGAAAAGATGCCCACGACGCCGTCCATAATGCGGTCGTCATGGAGGAAGTGGCGCGCATGGCGTGGATTGCCCGCGGCATCAACCCACAGCTTCAGGGCATTGATGACTACCTGATGAACAAGCATTTCATGCGCAAGCACGGCCCGAATGCCTACTACGGGCAGAAGTGAATAAGTGCTCCGGAATACCGAAAAACAGTTGTAACCGGTGGTATTCCGGAGCCATTCACAAAAAAAGCCCCCGGGCAGGGGGCAACGTCAACTATGGCTATGTTCTCGTTGTTGGCTTTCCTGGTGCTAGCGTTAAAGCGTTATCGGTAAATATCTGCACTGGCGTGCATATTGCCGTTGCTGCCGGGCTCACGGGTTAACATCACGTGGTAATAGGTTGCGCCCTGCGCATCGGTTTCTTCGTTTAATGCCTGATCTGCTTCACTTTCCGTGGCGAAATTATGATTGATGTAAATTACGCCCAAGCTTTGCACATCATCCATGTTTCTGGCCTGTCGGCTGTCTATCTTGATGGCTGCCATCGCGTTTGCACTGAGCAAAAGCGCCGCCATTATGGCTAATGCGATTTTTTTCATGATATGCGCTCCACGACTATGTGCTGCGAGAGGGGGATGCTCCTTCTTGAGTTCAGGTTATCTCTGATTAAAGTGTAATCACTCATCCGGCGGGGATGCGTGACCATTTCTGATGCAGTTGTTCAAAAAAACAGCGCTTGCGGGTGTGACCAATTTTAAATCACCCACTTAGACCCGCTTCGCGCTTTGTGCGAATTATTTGTGCAATCAGCTTGAGTTTCCAGGGGCGCGCAAGTATTATGACGCGTCAATTTTTCAGCCGACCTTTAACACGTTCCTTGCCTCCCCGGGCCTCGGCTGACCCAGACAGGAGGCTGAATAATCCGTAAGGAGCAATTCGATGCGTCATTACGAAATCGTTTTTATGGTCCATCCTGACCAGAGCGAACAGGTTCCGGGTATGATCGAGCGTTACTCTGCTGCCATCACTGGTGCAGAAGGTACGATCCACCGTCTGGAAGACTGGGGCCGCCGTCAGCTGGCTTACCCGATCAACAAACTGCACAAAGCACACTACGTTCTGATGAACGTTGAAGCGCCGCAGGAAGTGATCGATGAGCTGGAAACTACCTTCCGCTTCAACGATGCCGTTATCCGCAGCATGGTTATGCGTACCAAAAACGCAGTTACCGAAGCATCTCCGATGGTTAAAGCGAAAGACGAGCGCCGTGAGCGTCGCGATGATTTCGCAAACGAAACCGCAGATGATTCTGATGCTGGGGATTCTGAAGAGTAATTTCTGATGACCAACCGTCTGGCGTTGTCCGGCATCGTATGCAGGGCTCCCCTTCGAAAGGTCAGTCCATCAGGAATTCCGCATTGCCAGTTCGTGCTTGAGCATCGTTCTGTGCAAGAGGAAGCCGGGTTTCACCGGCAGGCGTGGTGCCAAATGCCCGTTATTATTAGCGGACACGAAAACCAGGCCATTACTCACAGTTTAACGGTCGGTAGCGCAGTAATCGTTCAGGGGTTCATCTCTTGCCACAAGGCAAAGAACGGCCTGAGCAAAATGGTTCTGCATGCCGAGCAGATTGATTTGATAGATTCTGGAGACTAGCCATATGGCACGTTATTTCCGTCGTCGCAAGTTCTGCCGTTTCACCGCGGAAGGCGTTCAAGAGATCGACTATAAAGATATCGCAACGCTGAAAAACTACATCACCGAAAGCGGTAAGATTGTCCCAAGCCGTATCACCGGTACTCGTGCAAAATACCAGCGTCAGCTGGCTCGCGCTATTAAACGCGCTCGCTACCTGTCTCTGCTGCCGTACACTGATCGTCATCAGTAATCGGGCACGGTCCATTAATACGACTTTAAGAGGATAAGGTAATGCAAGTTATTCTGCTTGATAAAGTAGCAAACCTGGGCAGCCTGGGTGATCAGGTTAACGTTAAAGCGGGTTACGCACGTAACTTCCTGGTTCCACAGGGTAAAGCTGTTCCAGCTACTAAGAAAAACGTAGAGTTTTTCGAAGCACGTCGCGCTGAACTTGAAGCCAAACTGGCTGACGTTCTGGCGGCTGCTAATGCTCGCGCTGAAGCAATCAACGCACTGGGCACCGTTACCATCGCGTCTAAATCTGGCGACGAAGGTAAACTGTTCGGTTCCATCGGTACCCGCGATATCGCTGATGCAGTTTCTGCAGCAGGCGTTAAAGTGGCTAAGAGCGAAGTTCGTCTGCCGAACGGCGTTCTGCGTACCACTGGTGAGCACGAAGTTGACTTCCAGGTTCACAGCGAAGTGTTCGCTAAACTGGTTGTTAACGTTGTAGCTGAGTAATTTTTTACTCTGCTCACGTTGAAACGCCGGCCTTGTGCCGGCGTTTTGCTTTTCTGGGAGACCAGAATTCATCATTTCTTCTTGTATGGTAGCTTTTCCTGTCGCATTCTCTGACAATAAATTGAAACGCAATTTTATTTATGAGATTTGTCATGGATACCGCTCTGCCCACGCCTGTCTTTGCTCGCCGAAATGTGGCCTATGCCTGCGCCACGCTCTGCTGTCTACTCTGGGGTAGCTCCTACCCGGCCATTAAAAGTGGTTATGAGCTTTTCCAGATCGCAACCGATGATATTTCATCGAAAGTGGTGTTTGCCGGATACCGTTTCCTGTTTGCCGGTGTGTTGCTGCTGCTGTTTGCATTGGCCCAGCGAAAACCGATTGGCAGGCTTACGCCCAAGCAGTTTGGCCAGCTCACCATCCTCGGGCTGACCCAGACGACCATTCAGTACACGTTCTTCTATATAGGCCTGGCCTACACGACGGGGGTGAATGGTTCAATCATGAACGCCACTGGAACCTTCTTCAGCGTTCTGTTGGCGCACTTTATCTACCACAACGACAAACTCAGCTATAACAAAACGCTGGGCTGTATTCTCGGGTTTGCCGGGGTAATGCTGGTGAACTTCCACAGCGGGTTAAGCGATTTCCAGTTTGTCTGGAATGGTGACGGGTTTGTGGTGCTGGCTGCTTTTATTCTCTCCGCTGCCACGCTGTACGGAAAACGCATCTCCCAGACCGTCGACCCCATGGTGATGACCGGCTGGCAGCTGGCTATCGGCGGGCTGGTGTTGGTGGGGGGCGGATATGCGACTGGCGGAACGCTGGAAGTGCACAGTATGAAGGCCATCGCCGTGCTGGGATATCTGACGCTGCTCTCATCCGTAGCCTTTGCGCTGTGGAGCATGCTGCTGAAAGTCAACCGAGTCAGTATGATTGCGCCGTTTAACTTCGTTGTGCCGGTGGCAGGCACAGTATTATCCGCCATTTTCCTCGGGGAAAATATTCTGGATATCAAATATGCGGTTGCGCTGGTGCTGGTCTGCTCGGGGATTTGGTGGGTGAACAAGCGGAGTGCCTGAGAACAGTGTGCCGGGTGGCGGCTACGCCTTACCCGGCCTACAGAACTAGCGTGCGCGAATAAAACTGCCGTCGGTCTGACGGGTAAACAGCACCTGCTGACCATTTCCGGTATCGATCGTTAACCCTGTCACCACCCCGCTGGCATTCTGGCGAATCTGTACCATCTGACCATTCTGCAGGTTACTGAGCGGTTTACCTGCACCTTCCACCTTCGCCATGGCATAGACGTCCGTTGGCGGCAGGTTGTGATCCCGGAACAGCTGTGCAAGGGTTTTGCCCGGCTCTACGCGATAGGAACGCCACTGTTGTTCAATGCCGGTGGGCTGTTGCGCCTGAGGCTGAGACGGGGCGACGGCTTGATCCTGCGGCTGTTCATCCTGAATGGGCTCAGGCTCAACCGGCGCGACCTGACCCGGATCGTTAGACGGGGTGACGAGCTGCGTCTGCATCGGCTGTGCGTCAGGCTGCGGCCGCGTCTGCGACTGAATGTCCAGTTGGGCATTGCGGGAAACGGGTGCGGTATCAACATCATCGCCCCCGGAAGGCAGCAGGAAGCCCACGATCACCATCAGCGCGCCAATGATGATCCCTCTGCGATGCAGAGGAGGCAGCGGGTCCATGATGCGAAAATTGTCCGGCGCCTGCCAGATTTTCGCCAGGGTAGGTTTCAGTTCAAATCGCCCGGGCATGGCACTCCTCCTGCTCCGCGTATTTTTTATCCTGTGTCCCGAAGTATAGTTTGCTAACTGCCTGAACGGCGTAGTAAACCCGACATCCGTGACATCAGTTCGGGATTAATCCTGGTTATCTCTATTGTTTCTGTTTCGTCGCGGTTTGTCACCTTAACTTCAGACAAAGTTTTACCCATAAGGGCATGGCTGATATGCTGCCCGCTACTTTAAATGTGATGGAAGGAAAACCCATGACCACCCCGACTTTTGACACTATCGAAGCGCAGGCAAGTTACGGTATCGGCTTGCAGGTAGGACAGCAGCTGAGCGAATCCGGCCTGGAAGGTCTGTTACCAGAAGCGCTGGTGGCGGGTATCGCTGACGCGCTGGAAGGCAAACAGCCTGCCGTTCCGGTTGACGTTGTGCACCGTGCGCTGCGTGAAATCCACGAACGTGCTGACGCCGTGCGTCGTGCGCGCTTTGAAGAGATGGCCGCCGAAGGTGTGAAATATCTGGAAGAGAACCGCGAGCGTGAAGGCGTGAACAGCACCGAGTCTGGTCTGCAGTTCCGCGTGATCAATCAGGGTGACGGCGCAATTCCGGCACGTACCGACCACGTTCGCGTACACTACACCGGTAAGCTGATCGACGGTACCGTCTTCGACAGCTCCGTAGCGCGCGGCGAACCGGCAGAATTCCCGGTGAATGGCGTTATCGCAGGCTGGATTGAAGCCCTGACCCTGATGCCGGTCGGTTCCAAATGGGAACTGACTATCCCGCATAACCTGGCCTACGGCGAGCGCGGCGCTGGCGCGTCCATCCCGCCATTCAGCACCCTGGTCTTTGAAGTCGAGCTGCTGGAAATTCTGTAATCGACTTTTCTTATTTCCTCTCCCCGGTTGGGGAGAGGAAAATAGTGTAAAAACCTATAGTTACGACCCTATCAACATTTTATCTTGCAAACGAAACTGTTGCGTGTATTTTTGTGAGCTGTTTCGCGCTGTATGAGTGATATGACACTCACTTTCAACATATTATTAACATAATATCTAAATCATAGTATTCATCCCGCCGATTCTTACCTAATATCGATTAGCCCTTACAAGGGAACGTCATCTTTTGACGTATTTAAAGGCCAGAAGAGCCTTAACAACACAGACAGGCATAAACAGGAAAAAATCACATGGTAGATCAGGTCAAAGTCGTCGCCGACGAAGAGGCGTCGTCCGAACAGTCGCTACGGCGAAATCTCACAAACCGTCATATTCAGCTCATTGCGATTGGGGGTGCCATCGGTACCGGGCTGTTTATGGGCTCAGGCAAAACCATCAGTCTCGCCGGACCGTCAATCATATTTGTCTATATGATTATCGGTTTTATGCTGTTCTTCGTGATGCGTGCAATGGGTGAACTGCTGCTCTCGAACCTCGAATATAAATCCTTCAGCGACTTCGCTTCTGACCTGCTCGGGCCGTGGGCGGGCTATTTCACCGGCTGGACCTACTGGTTCTGCTGGGTCGTCACCGGTATGGCGGACGTCGTGGCGATTACCGCCTACGCGCAGTTCTGGTTCCCGGGGCTGTCGGACTGGGTAGCCTCGCTGGCGGTTATTGTCCTGCTGCTGAGCCTTAACCTCGCCACCGTCAAAATGTTCGGTGAGATGGAGTTCTGGTTCGCGATGATCAAGATCGTGGCGATTGTCGGGCTCATCGTTGTGGGTCTTGTGATGGTTCTCACCCACTTCCAGTCGCCAACGGGCGTTCAGGCGTCGTTTACCCATCTGTGGAATGACGGCGGCTGGTTCCCGAAAGGCATCAGCGGCTTCTTTGCCGGCTTCCAGATCGCGGTATTTGCTTTCGTGGGCATTGAACTGGTGGGCACCACGGCGGCGGAGACCAAAGATCCCGAGAAGTCTCTCCCGCGCGCCATTAACTCTATTCCGGTTCGTATCATCATGTTCTACGTCTTCGCGCTGGTCATCATTATGTCCGTGACGCCGTGGAGCTCCGTGGTGCCAACCAAGAGCCCGTTCGTTGAGCTGTTCGTGCTGGTAGGCCTGCCTGCTGCCGCGAGCCTGATTAACTTCGTGGTGCTGACTTCTGCTGCTTCGTCTGCCAACAGCGGCGTATTCTCCACCAGCCGTATGCTGTTTGGTCTGGCGCAGGAGGGCGTGGCGCCGAGCGCGTTCGCGAAGCTGTCTAAGCGTGCGGTACCGGCAAAAGGGTTGACCTTCTCCTGCATGTGCCTGCTGGGCGGTGTGGTGATGCTCTACGTCAACCCAAGCGTGATTGGCGCGTTCACCATGATTACCACGGTCTCTGCGATCCTGTTTATGTTCGTCTGGACCATCATCCTCTGTTCATACCTGGTGTACCGCAAGCAGCGTCCACACCTGCATGAAAAATCGATCTACAAGATGCCGCTGGGCAAGCTGATGTGCTGGGTGTGCATGGCGTTCTTCGTCTTCGTGCTGGTTCTGCTGACGCTGGAAGATGATACTCGTCAGGCACTCATCGTCACGCCGCTGTGGTTTATCGCGCTGGGGCTGGGCTGGGTATTTATCGGTAAGAAACGTATGGCAGGCATGCGTTAAGCATGTTGCCGGGTGGCGCTGACGCTTACCCGGCCTACGTTCGAGGACGTTGTAGGCCCGGTAAGCGCTAGCGCCACCGGGCTTTTTTATTTATCAGCCAATGCCCGCGGGAACAGAACGTTGTTCTCAAGACTGATGTGTTCCATCAGGTCGTCGATCGTTTCGTTAATGCCGTTGTACATCGCTTTCCACGTTGTGCACGCTTCTGGCGGCGGCGTGACGTTGTGGGTGGTGTGTTTGATTACCTCCAGCAGTTCACCCGCGTCATCGTGCTCGCTTTCCATCACGCTGATAGGCCCCATCGCCTGGCTTCCCATTCCCTGTTTAATCATCGGGAAGAGGATCTGCTCTTCTTTCATCATATGACTGGAAAGCTCTTCGTGCAGCATCGTCAGGTACTTCGCCAGACCGCGCGGTACGGAAGGTTTGTCGGCATGTACGCGCTCGACTTTGGTCGCCTGCAGGATCAGTTCCGGCAGCTGTTCGCGGTGACGGTCATGGTATCGCACGATGATATGGTCGATGATTTCAGCGAGCGGGGCGGTTCGCCAGTCTTTTTCGACGGGCTGCTCGGCCAGCAGCGCCAGCTCTGCTTCAATCACCTCAACGTCCAGCTCTTTGCGTGAGGCCGCACGCGCCAGGGTTTGCTTACCGCCGCAGCAGTAATCCATATCGTATTTACGGAACAGCGCAGAAGCGCGAGGAATGGAGAGCGCCAGCTCGCCAAGGGGTTGGTCGCGAAAGGCCATAGCAGTTACCTCGTCATCAATAATATAAGATGCATATTAAATGCATCTTTAAGGCGGCGCTATAACCCTTTAGAGGGAACGGGGAAAATGAGATGCAGATCACAAAAAAATACCCCTTTTAACTCTCTGAATGGACTTAGGAAAGTGGTTTAGAAACTTTTTAAAGGTGTAGAAACAGTAAACAACCCGCCGCGACTGCCGATATATCCACGTCAGACAAACCTGCATATAACAAAGGCAACGCATGTTTAAACGTATAAAAGTCATTACCCTTCTGATTTCGGTGCTGCTTGTGCTCGGCATCATGCAAGTGATTTCCGCCGGTATCTTTATCAATGCGCTGAACAACGATAAAGACAACTTCACCGTGTCGCAGCTCTCCAGCCAGAACGTGGCGGAGTTTACCGATGCGTGGATCAGTCTGAACCAGGCTCGCGTCACCCTAAACCGCGGGATGTTGCGCCTGCAAAGCAGCATGGCCTCGCAAATTAACGGCGGTCAGCTGAATGAGCTGGTGACGACGGCGAAAAATCTGCTGACTGAAGCCCAGGTCCATTACGATAAATACTATGCCTTGCCGAATACGCCAGGGCTGGACGAGAACCTGGCTAACCGGCTCGAAGAGCAGTACCGCATTTACTCTGCAACGCTGACCCAAATGAACGTTCTGCTGAGCCAGGGCAATCTGGAAGATATGTTCAAGCAGAATGCCGAACAAAAGCAAAATGCGATGCAAACGGTTTATCGTGAATGGCGTGAAGCGCAGGCCGCGCTCACCGATAAAGGCATTCAGGATAATGAAAGTGATTACAAGCACATCCTGTGGATCCTCTCTGCGGTCATGCTGCTGGTGATTGTGGTGATTATTTCCAGCTGGGTAGCCATGCGCCGCGTGCTGTTGTTGCCTCTGGAAGAGGTGATTAACCATATTCGCGCCATCGCGGCAGGGGATTTAACCCAGCCGATTCAGGCTGACGGTAAAAATGAGATGGCCATCCTGGCGCGCAACGTTCAGGAGATGCAGACCTCTCTGGCGAACACGGTGGGCGTGGTGCGTGAAGGCGCAGATACCATTTACACCGGTGCAGGCGAAATCTCTGCGGGCAGCAACGATCTCTCCTCCCGTACCGAACAGCAGGCCGCTTCTCTGGAAGAAACGGCAGCCAGCATGGAACAGCTGACGGCAACCGTGAAGCAGAACGCCGATAACGCGCGTCAGGCGTCCCGCCTGGCGCTGGACGCCTCCTCAACGGCGAAGAAGGGCGGTAACGTGGTGGAAGGCGTGGTGCGTACAATGGACGAAATCGCTACCAGCTCCAGTAAAATCGCGCAAATTACTAACGTGATCGACGGTATTGCCTTCCAGACTAACATTCTGGCGCTGAATGCGGCGGTGGAAGCGGCGCGCGCGGGCGAGCAGGGCCGTGGTTTTGCGGTGGTGGCAGGGGAAGTCCGTACTCTCGCACAGCGCAGCGCCCAGGCGGCGAAAGAGATTAAAGCGCTGATCGATGATTCCGGCGAGCGCGTGAACGCGGGCTCCCAGCTGGTTAACGAAGCCGGGGAGACGATGGCGGAGATCGTCAATGCGGTCACCCGCGTCACCGACATCATGGGCGAAATTGCCTCGGCCTCTGACGAGCAGAGCCGCGGTATCGATCAGGTAGGCCAGGCGGTAGCCGAGATGGACCGCGTGACCCAGCAGAACGCCTCGCTGGTAGAGGAGTCCGCGGCCGCTGCAGCAGCGCTGGAAGATCAGGCTGCACGCCTGAACGAAGCGGTGGCGGTGTTCAAAATCACCCGCAACCAGGCGGTTAAAGCGGCACCGGTGAAAACCTATGTACCAAAAGCGCAGCCCGTAGCGGCGGCGTCTGAAGGGAACTGGGAAACGTTTTAACATCATGCCGGGTGGCGCTGGCGCTTACCCGGCCTACAAAACGGCTCCTCGTTGGCCGGGTAAGGCGGAGCCGCCACCCGGCAAAAATCACATCTCCGACGCCGGAACGACCCTCGGTTTTTCCGGCTTCGCTCTTACCGCCATCACCACCCCCACCACCAGCAGCGCGATCCCGCAGGCCGTGAATAACGGTGGTACGCTCTGGCGCATCAGGAAGGTATAAAGCAGTCCGGCCAGGGTTTCGAAGACAATCAGCGGCCCTAAAATCACCGTCGGCAGCTTCTGGCTGGCAATGTTCCAGCACAGCGCGCCCACCCATGAGCACAGCACCGCAATCGCAACCATCAGGCCGACAAACAGCCACGGTCTTGGCCCGAAGGGCTGGGCGAAGTCTGGCTGTTGATGGCCCAACCAGATGCACGCGCCAGCATATCCCACCAGTGAGACGGGCAGAGTGACCAGCGCCTGCGCCGTCGCCCACATCATCGGATGCTTGTCCGGGTTTTCCCGCAGCCAGCGCGCATTGCGCAGGGCATACCATGCCCAGCACGCCACGGAAATGAACGCCAGCACAATGCCAGAACCGTAACGCCACAGGTCAACTTCCGCCTGCCCATGACGCAGCTCGGCAATATTCACGCATACCAGCCCCGCTGCGGTGCAGACCAGCGCCGGTGCCATTTTTGACCACGCCAGTTTACCGTCGCGATGGCTGTAGAGCAGGTTAGCAAAGACGGGGATAACGACCGGCAGCGTGCCGATAATCATGGTAGATACCGGCGCGCCGGTACGCTGGATGGCACTCGCGAGGCAAACGTAGTAGATAAGATTGCCCATCATGGTCAGCGCCAGCGCGGTACCCCAGTCCTTGCGGCTGAGCTGACGCAGGCGAGCGCGTCCCAGCCACGCCAGGGGCAGGGCAATCAGCCCCAGCGCCAGATAACGTCCGGTCGACTGCAGTATTGCCGGATACTCGGGCACAATTAATGGGCCGACAAAAATCAGCCCCCACATCATCCCGGCCAGCAGGGCATACAACACACCACTAATCATTTTTCCACCCACAGGTATTTACGCTGTATGCAGTGTAGGAGGGGAAAATGCGCGCGTATTGTATGAGGTTGCGCATTAGCGCCGGGTGACCTGCTTCTGGTAGCGCACGGGGGTAATGCCGTAGCGGTGGGTAAACGCGCGGGTTAAATGCGACTGGTCGGTCAGTCCGGTTGCGGCGGCGACCTCTGCCGCGGGCATGCCGTGGGTGAGGAACGCTTTGGCGCGCCAGAGGCGAATGGCCATCAGCATCTGGTGCGGCGTCACGTGAAAATGGGCTTTGAACTGGCGCTGGAAGTGGTACGGGCTGAGCGATACGACGCTGGCCAGCTCGTCCAGCGTCAGAGCGCGCATATAGTTGTCGTGCAGATACTCGCGCACGCGTTCGAACCGGTGCGCACCTTCCAGAACCACCGGCGCGTGATGGGCAAACGGCCGGAAGGTCTCAATCAAATCCAGCAGCAATCCTTTTTGCGCAAGCGGATCGTCCGTGTGCCACAGACCGTAAATGAGCCTGCCGATTTGCTGCGAGCGCAGCGGGTCATGACGCGTGACATCGCTAAACCACCAGTGCCGGAGGCCGGTCACCTCTTCCAGCAGGTCGGGTTCGATATAGACCATCCGGTAGCGCCAGCCGCCTTCGGTGGCGGATTCACCGGTATGGATCTCGTCCGGGTTCATGGTGACGACGGATTTTTCCGCCGCGAGATGCTGGGTACCGCGATAGCGAAAGCGTTCGGCACCGGTTTCAATCGTGCCGATCCCGAAGGCTTCATGGGTGTGAGGCTCAAAGGCGTAGTCAGAAATATGCGCGTGATAAAGCTCCAGGCCCGGCAGCTGCGCCAGATGGCGAAAGCGCGCGCTGTCTCTTTCATCAATAAACTGTTCCGGTACGCCTTGCACGGTGAGCCTCCTCGCGGTCATCTTTTCATTATCAGAGATGACCCGAGGGGATGCCACAAAAAATAACCAATCCTTAACAATTACAGGATGGATTTGACGCTCTCCGCCAGCGTTGTGGTCGGGCGACCGATCAGTTTGCTCAGCGTATGGCTATCGTCAAAGAGTCCCCCTTTGGACGCGCCCACATCGGAGTCCGCCAGCATATCTGCCAGTCCGGCAGGCAAGCCGACGCTTTTCAGCGCGGCGGCAAAATCCGCTTCACTGAGATTCTGATAGGTAACCTGCTTCCCGCTCTGCTTGCTGAGTTCAGCCGCCAGTTCGCTCAGCGTCCAGCCGTGGTCGCCCGCCAGTTCGTAGACCTTGCCCGCATGGCCCTCTTCAGCGATCACTTTGGCTGCCGCCGCGGCATAGTCGGCACGGGTCGCAGCGGCAATTTTGCCTTCGCCTGCCGCACCAATAAATACGCCGTGTTCCAGCGCAGGCGGCGCGCTCGCCAGATAGTTTTCGGTATACCAGCCATTGCGCAGCAGGGCATACGGAATGCCGGACGCCGCGAGCGCTTTTTCAGTGGCAACGTGTTCAACGTGCAGACCCAGCGGTGATTTGTCCGCATGCAGCAGACTGGTGTAGGCGATAAATTTCACCTCTGCCGTTTTGGCGGCGTTAATCACGTTCTGGTGCTGGGTCGCGCGCTGGCCGACTTCGCTGGAAGAGATCAGCAGCAGCTTATCCACGCCGCTCAGCGCGGCGGTGAATGCGGCTTCATCCGAGTAGTCCGCCTGACGAACCACAATTCCCTGCTGGCTTAAGGCCTGCGCTTTCGCCGGGTTACGTACGATGGCCACAATCTGGTTGGCCGGTACGGTTTTCAACAGCTGTTCAATAACGAGATGGCCAAGCTGGCCGGTAGCGCCGGTAATCGCGATCATGATGAATCTCCTTCGTGTTTGTCTGGTGTTGTGGCACACTAGCACCATAGCTAACTTTTAGTAAGTACGTACAAAAAGGTAAGTATGAAAACAACGATACCCACGCTCAGCGAACAAATGCGCGATGGCAATCTTTTCGCGGAGCAGTGCCCTTCACGCGAGGTACTCAAACACGTGACCAGCCGCTGGGGTGTCCTGATTCTGCTGGCCCTGCGCCAGGGAACGCATCGCTTTAGCGATCTGCGCCGTAAAATGGGCGGGGTGAGCGAAAAGATGCTGTCCCAGTCGCTCCAGGCGCTGGAGCTGGACGGGTTTGTCGATCGCGTGTCGTATCCGGTGGTGCCGCCGCACGTAGAGTATAGTCTGACGCCGATGGGGATTGAGGTCAGCGAGAAGGTCGCCGCGCTGGCGGACTGGATTGAGGTAAATACGCCGAAGGTGATGGCGAATCGGGACGATCGTGCGGCGTAAAAGCCGGGTGGCGGCTTCGCCTTACCCGGCCTACCCGTAATCTTCCATCCCGTAGGCCGGGTAAGCGGAAGCGCCGCCCGGCACAATCACCGCTACCTGCTCAAATCCACCTGATAAATCGCGAACCCGATATCATCCGTCGCGACCTGTTTCATCGGATACTGCGCCTTGTCCTTAATAAACGCGGCAGCTTTATCGGACGGCGACGTTTCGAAGCGGATATCCAGTTTCGTATCGCTGTGGATCGGCGCGAGACGCCAGTTGTTATCCACTGCCGGATGGATTTCGCCCGCCTTCTTCGATTCCGCGCTGATCCACGCCGCCAGCACCGAGCGGTTCTCGTCCGGCGAGGCAAAGGCGATGTGGCTATCTCCCGTTCCGGCAAACTTACCGCCGTAGGCGCGGTAGTTATTGGTCACCACCAGGAAGGTGGCATTCGGGTCAATCGCCTTGCCGTTGAAGGTCAGGTTTTTGATGCGCTCCGCCTGCGGGTTAATCGCCTGACACTCGCCGTCATATTTTGCCGGCTGGGTGACGTCAATCTGGTAGTTCACGCCGTCGATCACGTCGAAGTTATAGGTGCGGAAGCCGTCCCAGTTAATCAGCGACTGCGGCTTGCTGCTGTGCGGGTCAATCTGGTTAAACTGTCCGGCAGAGCACTCCAGCCACTCTTTCACCTCCTGGCCCGTCGCTTTTACCACCACCAGCGTGTTCGGGTAGAGGTAGAGATCGGCAGCGTTACGGAAGGTCAACTGGCCCTTTTCGACTTCAACATAGCTCGCCGGGTCATTCTTACGCCCGCCCACCTTGAATGGCGCAGCGGCTGTCAGGACCGGCAGTTTTGCCAGATCCGGATCGCCCTGCACAAAGTGTTCGGCATAGGCTTTCTGCGCCATGTTGACGACCTGAACGGTCGGGTCGTCCTGCACCAGCGCCAGGAAGCTGTACATGTTGTCGGCGGATTTGCCGATCGGCTTGCTGACGAATTCGCGCGTGGCGTCGTGATCGTGCTTCAGCACGTCGACCAGTTTTTTATCTTCAGCCGCCAGCGATTTTTTTGCCGCAGCGTCGTAAATCGGGCGTGCCTCTGCTTTTGACTGCGTCACCTTCCAGCTGCCGCTGTCGTTATTCAGCACCAGATCCACCACGCCAAGATGGTCGCCCCACATGCCCGGCATCACCGACGGCACGCCGTTGAGCGTCCCTTTCTCAATGTCCGCCCCTTTGATGCTGGCGAAATCTTTGCCCGGGAAGACCGCGTGGGCGTGGCCGAACAGGATCGCGTCGACGCCCGGGACTTCACTCAGATAGTAAACGGAGTTTTCTGCCATGGCCTGGTACGGATCGGCGGAGAGGCCCGAGTGGGCGACAACGACCACCAGATCGGCGCCTTTTTCGCGCATTTCCGGCACGTATTTGCGCGCGGTTTCGGTGATGTCGTTAACGGTCACTTTACCGTCGAGGTTGGCTTTATCCCACGTCATGATCTGCGGCGGGACAAAACCGATATAGCCGATTTTCAGCGTCTGTTTTTTTCCGTCCTTGTCGACGACGTTTGTCTCTTTAATCAGATAAGGGGTAAAGAGCGGCTTTTTGGTCTTAACGTCGATGATATTGGCGTTAACGTACGGGAATTTCGCACCGGCCAGCGCGTCATGCAGGTATTTCAGACCGTAGTTGAATTCGTGGTTGCCGAGGTTGCCGACGGTATAGTCCAGGGTGTTCATCGCCTTATACACCGGATGGATCTCGCCTTTTTTCAGTCCCCTGGTCGCCATGTAATCCCCGAGCGGACTGCCCTGAATGAGATCGCCATTGTCGACCAGCACGCTGTTTTTCACTTCGCCACGCGCCGCATCGATCAAACTTGCCGTGCGTACCAGTCCGAATTTTTCCGTTGGGGTATCTTTGTAGTAATCGAAGTCCATCATGTTGCTGTGCAGATCGGTCGTTTCCAGAATACGCAGATCTACCGTCGCCGCCTGTACGCTTGCTGCAACCAGCGTCGCCAGAAGCGTTGCACTAAACTTAATCATCAGAGGAGTCCTTTTTTCGATGCAGACCACAAAAGAGTATGTATCTATAGCGTGTTGCTTACAGAAATGTGAATCCTGACAGAAAAAAGTCACCTGAAACCGGAATTGCTTCACAGATAGCGGAATTGTTCACATTACGATATAACTAAAACAAAGAGTTAACCTCACTGCGTTAACAAAGAGGTGGAAAATGCTAGATAAAATTTGTCAGCTCGCACGGGATGCGGGAGATGCCATCATGCAGGTGTATGACGGTAGTAAACCTATGGAGGTGGTCAGCAAAGCCGACGACTCTCCGGTCACGGCGGCGGATATTGCTGCGCATAAGGTGATCCTGAAAGGGTTACAGGCCTTAACGCCGGACATCCCCGTTCTGTCAGAAGAAGCGCCGCAAAGCTGGGACGAACGCCAGCACTGGCAGCGCTACTGGCTGGTCGATCCGCTCGACGGGACAAAAGAGTTCATCAAACGCAACGGTGAATTCACCGTCAATATTGCTCTGATTGAGAAGGGCAAAGCGGTGCTGGGCGTAGTTTACGCGCCGGTAATGAAGGTGATGTACAGCGCCGCAGAAGGGAAGGCGTGGAAGGAAGAGTGCGGCGTGCGCAAGCAGATCCAGGTGCGCGATGCGCGTCCACCGCTGGTGGTGATTAGCCGCTCGCACAGCGACAGCGAGCTGCAGGAGTACCTGCAGCAGCTGGGTGAACACCAGACCACGTCGATTGGCTCATCGCTGAAATTCTGCCTGGTGGCGGAAGGCCATGCGCAGCTGTACCCTCGCTTTGGGCCAACCAACGTCTGGGATACCGCTGCAGGTCATGCCGTTGCCGCGGCCGCCGGGGCGCACGTTCATGACTGGCAGGGCAAGCCGCTGGACTATACCCCGCGCGAATCCTTCCTCAACCCCGGCTTCCGCGTCTCTATTTATTGAGCCAGCAGCTTATGCAGCAGGTCGACAACCTGCTGCACCTCTTCCTGGGTCAACGCGCCGTCTTTCGCCCACTGTACGCGGCCCTCTTTATCGAGCACGATAATCGCGGAGCTCTCTTCTTCCAGCTGCCAGGCCTTACGGGTTACGCCGTTGCTGTCGACGATAAACTGCGACCACGGATAGAGCTTTTTATTGCTCTCAAGGCTTGAGCGCACAAACATTCCGGAGCCCGGAATAGCGTCGTCGGTATTCACGATCGTGGTGGTTTGGTAGCGGTCGTGAGGGAATTTTGCGGCCTTGATCGCTTCCACCAGGTTGGCATTTTTCTCTTTTGCGGATGTACGACCGGCAATATGTTGTACAACTCTCACTTTGCCCGCGAGCTGCGCGCTATTCCAGGGTTTGTAGCTAAACTTATCATTGTCGAGAATCAATTCTCCCCGGTCAGCAATGCCGACTGGCGGTACACGTTGTCCTTTTTCAATGCTGTGAGCGGAAGCCCACAGGGGCAGCAGCAGGCAGGCTGCTGCAAGGATATTACGTAGGGTCATGGCGTTTCCTTATTGTTTGCAGGTGATCCGACCACTTGGTCTTGCGCTTTTAATCATAAGTGCGATCAATGGGGTTTTCCCGCAATCCCGATGCCAGTTTGCGGGTGAACGCACATATCCATGAAAAAACGACGGCTTATACTGCTCTCAGTCACGCTTTGCAAAGATTATTCTGAATAATTGTAATCAAACGGTAAATAAACTTATGCACACTGGGTTACACCGTAGTTCTGGTCTATAGTCATTGGGCATTAAAATTTGCGCTCAGGACAGTCGGGCCGATTGTGGCACCGCAAGGGCGTATGATTCGCAGGAGATACAAGAATGAAAATTTTCCAACGCTACAACCCGCTTCAGGTGGCGAAGTACGTGAAGATCCTGTTCCGTGGACGGTTGTATATCAAGGATGTTGGCGCTTTTGAGTTTGATAAGGGCAAAATCCTTGTCCCAAAAGTGAAGGACAAACAGCACCTGTCTGTGATGTCCGAAGTCAACCGTCAGGTTATGCGTCTGCAAACTGAGATGGCTTAACCAACGTGCTATGCAGTAGTTAGTAGATAAAAAGACGGCTCCCGATGGGAGCCGTTGATGTTTGTGGGGCGGGTACTTTACGCCGACACCTTCTCTTCCGCGTCCGGCAGCCTCGGCACCAGTACGGTCGGTTTGTTGTCGATGCGCGTCACCAGCAGCTGGTCGATGCGGTAGTTATCAATATCCACCACCTCAAACTTGTAGCCGGAGAACTTCACCGAGTCGGTACGTTTCGGGATTTTACGCAGCATAAACATCATAAAGCCGCCGATGGTCTCGTAGTTGCCGGACTGCGGGAACTCGTCGATATCCAGCACGCGCATCACGTCTTCAATTGGTGTACCGCCATCAATCAGCCATGAATTTTCGTCACGCTGAACAATCTGCTCTTCCAGCCCCTGGCCAACCAGGTCGCCCATCAGCGTGGTCATCACGTCGTTGAGAGTGATAATACCGACTACCAGCGCGTATTCGTTCATGATAACCGCGAAGTCTTCCCCGGCGGTTTTGAAACTTTCCAGCGCTTCTGAGAGCGTCAGGGTATCCGGCACAATCAGGGTATTGCGGATCTGCACGCCGCTGTTGAGCGCCAGGCTCTGGTTCGCCAGCACGCGGTTCAGCAGGTCTTTGGAATCGACGTAACCGATGATGTGGTCGATATCTTCATTACAGACCAGGAACTTGGAGTGCGGATGCTGCGCCACCTTGTTCTTCAGACTCTGCTCATCTTCATGTAAATCGAACCAGATAATGTTCTCGCGGCCGGTCATGGAAGACGGCACGGTACGGGATTCCAGTTCGAATACGTTCTCAATCAGCTCGTGCTCCTGCTTGCGCAGCACCCCGGCCAGCGCGCCGGCTTCCACGACGGCATAAATGTCGTCAGACGTGATGTCGTCTTTACGCACCATTGGCAGCTTGAAGATGCGGAAAATCACGTTTGCCAGGCCGTTGAAGAACCACACCAGCGGACGAAACACGTACAGACAGAAGCGCATCGGGTTGATGATACGCAAAGCCACAGCTTCTGGCGCAATCATACCGATGCGTTTCGGGGTCAGGTCTGCAAAGAGGATGAACAGGCCAGTCACCAGCGAGAACGAGAGAATAAAGCTCAGCTGTTCGGCCAGCTCAACGGACATGTACTTAACAAAGAGGCTATAAAACGCCGGGGAAAAAGCCGCATCACCCACGATACCGCCGAGAATGGCGACCGCGTTGAGGCCGATCTGCACCACGGTGAAGAACATGCCGGGGTTTTCCTGCATTTTGAGGATGCGGGTGGCATTGATGTTGCCTTCATCAGCAAGCAGCTTCAGTTTGATTTTACGGGACGCGGCCAGCGAGATCTCGGATATCGAGAAAAATGCACTGACGGCAATAAGGCAAAGTATTACTAAAATACTGTTTAACATAGTTTATCCGGCTTCTCGCCAGATCCTCAGAAGGGGAGTTGATACCATTTGTGTGAAAACACATTGAACGTCAGCTCGTAGCGTTGAGCCGATTATTTCAGCGGGTAGTATAGCGTAAAGAGATGTAAATCTGCCAGAGGTCACATTTTTGGCGAAAGTGCCCGGAGAGGGCGGCCGGCGAGTGGTTGTAAAGTTATGAGACAACGCGGTCGCCTCCTTGAGCGCCACGCGGCTCGCGTGGCGCTGGAGCGGCAATCAGGCCAGCTGTGGCGGCAGGCAGACGCCGATGCCCCCGATACCGCAGTAGCCGTACGGGTTTTTATGCAGATACTGCTGGTGATCGTCTTCGGCATAGTAGAACGCTTTCGCGGTGGTGATTTCCGTGGTCACTTCGCGCGTATCGCCCGCTTCACGCATGGCCTGCTGGAAACGCTCAAGGCTGGCGCGCGCGGCGGCATCCTGCTCAGGCGTGAGCGGATAAATAGCCGAGCGGTACTGGGTGCCGTGGTCGTTGCCCTGACGCATGCCCTGCGCCGGGTCGTGGTTTTCCCAGAAGACCTGCAGGAGCTGCTCGTAGCTAATCACCGCAGGGTCATAGACCACGCGTACCGCTTCCGCATGCCCGGTTTCGCCGGAGCAGACTTCGCGATAGGTAGGATTCGGCGTGTAACCGCCCGTGTAGCCAGCCGCCGTGCTGTAAACGCCGGGCAGCTGCCAGAAGAGGCGCTCAACGCCCCAGAAACAGCCCATGGCGAACAGGGCGATTTCCATTCCCTCCGGCACGTTAGTCATGGAATGGTTATTCACGGCGTGTAAGGTCGCCACAGGCATAGGGGTGTTGCGTCCCGGTAATGCATCAGTTTGTGAAACCAGATGCTTTTTGTCGAATAAACTCACGATGGGGCCTCCCGGGGTGCGATGTTTCAGTTAAGGTTGTCACGAAGCGTTTAATTGAACACAATAAATGCGCTGAATGAGTCTAGATTTAATCATAAGAAATATTTGGGTGTTATACCCATTTTCAACCCGCGATTCGGGTTTTTGGCCAGCAGGCCGTATTTTGCCGCGGAGCGGCACTTCATTTGCTTCCAGGGTGGAAACAGGGATATTCAGGAGAAAACGTGACAAAAATCCGCCAGTTATGTTTGGTCAGTTTGTTGCTGACAAGCGGGATTGCCAGCGCGGCGAATGTCCGTTTGCAGGTTGAGGGGTTATCCGGGGCGCTTGAAAAAAACGTGCGTGCGCAGCTGTCGACCATCCAGAGTGATGAGGTGACGCCGGACCGGCGTTTTCGCGCGCGCGTCGATGACGCCATCCGTGAAGGGCTAAAAGCGCTGGGGTATTACGAACCCACCATTGATTTCGATCTCCGTCCGCCGCCAAAGAAGGGGCGCCAGGTCCTTATTGCCCGCGTTTCGCCGGGTGAGCCGGTATTGATTGGCGGTACGAACGTCATCCTGCGCGGCGGGGCGCGTACCGACCGGGATTATCTGGACCTGCTCAGCACGCGGCCAAAAGTCGGTACCGTGCTTAACCACGGCGACTACGACCATTTCAAAAAAGAGCTGACGAGCGTTTCCCTGCGTAAGGGCTACTTCGACAGCCAGTTCAATAAAAGCCAGCTTGGCATTGCGCTGGAGCGACGTCAGGCCTTCTGGGATATCGACTACGACAGCGGGGAACGCTACCGCTTTGGCGATGTGACGTTCGAAGGTTCGCAAATTCGTGAAGAGTACCTGCAAAACCTCGTGCCGTTCAAAAAAGGAGATTACTACCAGTCGAGGGACCTGGCTGAACTGAACCGTCGTCTTTCCGCTACCGGCTGGTTTAACTCCGTGGTTGTCGCACCGGAATTTGAGAAGTCTCGCAAAACCAAGGTGTTGCCGCTGCATGGCGTTGTCTCGCCGCGCACCGAGAACACCATTGAGACCGGTGTTGGCTACTCGACGGATGTCGGACCACGCGTGAAAACCTCGTGGAAAAAGCCGTGGATGAACTCGTACGGTCACAGCCTGACCACCAGCCTGAGCCTCTCTGCGCCCGAGCAGCAGCTGGATTTCAGCTACAAAATGCCGCTGCTGAAAAATCCGCTTGAGCAATATTACCTTCTGCAGGGCGGTTTTAAGCGCACCGACTTGAACGACACCAAGCAGGACTCCACGACGCTTGCGGTCTCCCGCTTCTGGGATCTCTCCAGCGGCTGGCAGCGCGCCATTAACCTGCGCTGGAGCCTGGACCACTTTACCCAGGCCAACGTCACCAACACCACCATGTTGCTTTATCCGGGCGTGATGATCAGCCGTACCCGCTCGCGTGGGGGCCTGATGCCGACCTGGGGCGACTCGCAGCGCTACTCCATCGACTATTCCAACTCCGCCTGGGGCTCCGACGTGGACTTCTCCGTCCTGCAGGCGCAAAACGTCTGGATCCGCACGCTGTATGACAAACACCGCTTTGTGATGCGCGGCAATCTCGGCTGGATTGAAACGGGAGACTTCGAGCGCGTTCCGCCGGATCTGCGCTTCTTCGCCGGGGGCGACCGCAGCATTCGTGGGTATAAGTACAAATCGATCTCGCCTGAGAACGAAAAGGGCCAGCTAACCGGTGCGTCAAAACTGGCGACGGGGTCGCTGGAGTATCAGTACAACGTCAGCGGAAAGTGGTGGGGCGCCATGTTTGTTGACGGCGGTGAAGCGGTGAACGATATCCGCCGCAGCGACTTTAAAACCGGCGCGGGCGTGGGCGTCCGCTGGCAGTCACCCGTCGGGCCCATCAAGCTCGATTTCGCCGTGCCTGTCGGCGACAAAGAAGAACACGGATTACAGTTTTACATCGGTCTGGGGCCTGAATTATGAGTTTATGGAAGAAGATAAGCCTCGGGGTGCTGATTTTTATCGTGCTGCTGCTCGGTACGGTGGCGTTTCTGGTGGGAACGACGACCGGGCTGCATCTGCTGTTTAACGCTGCGAACCGCTGGGTGCCGGGGCTGGAGATTGGTCAGGTAACGGGCGGCTGGCGCGATCTGCGTCTGAAGAACATCCGCTACGAGCAGCCGGGCGTGGCGGTGAACGCCGGGGAGTTCCATCTCGCGGTGAAGCTGGGCTGTCTGCGTGACAGCAAGCTCTGCGTCAACGATCTGTCCCTTAAAGACGTTAACGTGGCGATAGATTCGAAAAAAATGCCGAAGTCTGCGCCGGTCGAGGAGGAGGACAGCGGCCCGCTGAATCTCTCCACGCCGTACCCGATCGCGCTCTATCGGGTGGCGCTGGATAACGTCAGTATCAAAATCGACGACACCACCGTTTCGGTGATGGATTTCACCTCCGGCCTGCGCTGGCAGGAGAAAAACCTGACCCTGACGCCGACGTCCCTGCAGGGCCTGCTGATCGCGCTGCCGAAAGTGGCGGACGTGGCGCAGGAGGAGATCGTCGAGCCGAAGATCCAGAACCCGCAGCCGGAAGAGAAGCCGCTGGGCGAAACGCTGAAAGATCTCTTCTCGAAGCCTGTCCTGCCGGAGATGACCGACGTTCACTTGCCGCTGAACCTCAACATCGAGGAGTTCAAAGGCGAGCAGCTGCGCCTGACCGGCGATACCGATCTGACGGTCTACACCATGCTGCTGAAGGTCAGCAGCATTGACGGCAACATGAAGCTCGACGCGCTGGACATTGACACCAACCAGGGCTCGGTGAACGCGTCAGGGAATGCCCTGCTGCGCGACAGCTGGCCGGTGGACATCACGCTTAACAGTGCCCTCAACATCGATCCGCTGAAAGGCGAAAAGGTGAAGGTCAAAGTGGGCGGGGCGCTGCGCGAGAAGCTGGACGTCGGGGTCAATCTCTCCGGCCCGGTGGACATGGTCCTGCGCGCGCAAGCGCAGCTGGCGGAAGCCGGGCTGCCGCTCAATCTGGAGGTTGTCAGCAAGCAGCTTGCCTGGCCGTTCACCGGCGAAAAGCAGTTCCAGGCCGATGACCTGAAGCTGAAGCTGAGCGGCAAGATGACCGACTACACGCTCTCGTTCCGCACCGCGGTGAAGGGGCAGGGCGTGCCGCCTGCAAACATTACGCTGGATGCGAAGGGCAACGAACAGCAGGTCAACCTCGACAAGCTGACCGTCGCGGCGCTGGAGGGCAAAACCGAGCTGACCGCGCTGCTCGACTGGCAGCAGGCGATCAGCTGGCGCGGCGAGCTGAAGCTGACGGGCATTAACACCGCCAAAGAGGTGCCGGACTGGCCGTCAAAACTGGATGGCCTGATCAAAAACCGCGGCAGCCTGTACGGCGGTACATGGCAGATGGACGTGCCGGAAATTAAGCTCACCGGGAACGTGAAGCAGAACAAGGTTAACGTTGAAGGCTCGGTGAAAGGCAACAGCTATCTGCAGTGGATTATCCCGGGACTGCACGTGGCGCTGGGCCGCAACACGGCGGATATCAAAGGCGAGCTGGGGGTGAAAGATCTCAATCTGGACGCCACCATCGACGCGCCGAATCTGGATAACGCTCTGCCGGGCCTGGGCGGCACGGCGAAAGGTCTCGTGAAAGTGCGCGGCACGGTCGACGCGCCGCAGCTGCTGGCGGACATTACCGCCAATAACCTGCGCTGGCAGGAGCTGAGCGTTGCCCGCGTCCGCGTGGAGGGGGATGTGAAATCCACCGATCAGATCGGCGGTAACCTGAACCTGCGCGTGGAGCGTATTTCTCAGCCGGACGTGAACATTAACCTGGTCACCCTCGACGCCAAAGGGAACGAGAAGCAGCACGATCTCCAGCTGCGCGTGCAGGGCGAGCCGGTCTCCGGCCAGCTTCACCTGACCGGCAGCTTCGACCGCAAGGAAGAACGCTGGAAAGGAACGCTGGACAACACCCGCTTCAATACCCCGGTCGGGCCGCTGGCGCTGTCGCGCTCCATTGCGCTGGACTACCGCAACGCCGAGCAGAAGATCAGCATTGGGCCACACTGCTGGACCAACCCGAATGCGGAGCTGTGCGTGCCGCAGACCATTGATGCGGGCGCGGAAGGGCGCGCGCAGATTAACCTCAACCGCTTCGATCTGGCGATGCTGAAGCCGTTTATGCCGGACACGACCCAGGCCAGCGGCGTCTTCAGCGGGAAGGCCGATGTGGCCTGGGATACCACCAAAGAGGGGCTGCCGCAGGGCAGCGTCACGCTGTCCGGGCGTAACGTGAAGGTGACGCAGGAGGTCAACGACGCCCCGCTTCCGGTGGCATTCGACACCCTGAACCTGAGTGCCGATCTGCATGACAATCGCGCACAGCTGGGGTGGACAATCCGCCTGACCAACAACGGTCAGCTGGACGGGCAGCTCCAGATTACCGATCCGCAGGGACGGCGTAATCTGGGCGGCAACGTCAATATTCGTAACTTCAACCTGGCGATGGTGAACCCGATTTTCGCACGCGGGGAAAAAGCCGAGGGCATGCTGAACGCTAACCTGCGCCTGGCCGGCAACGCGCAAAGTCCGCAGCTGTTCGGCCAGCTGCGCCTCAGCGGTGTGGATATCGACGGTAACTTCATGCCGTTCGACATGCAGCCCAGCCAGATTGCGATGAACTTCAACGGTATGAGTTCAACGCTGAGCGGCTCGGTGCTCACCCAGCAGGGGCAAATCAACCTGAGCGGCGACGCGGACTGGAGCCAGCTCGACAACTGGCGCGCCCGCATCGCGGCGAAGGGGAGCCGGGTACGCATCACCGTACCGCCAATGGTGCGCCTGGACGTCTCGCCTGATGTGGTCTTTGAAGCCACGCCAAGCCTCTTCACGCTTGACGGACGCGTTGACGTGCCGTGGGCGCGCATCGTGGTTCACGACGTGCCGGAAAGTGCGGTCGGCGTCTCAAGTGATGAAGTTATGCTCAATGAAAATCTGAAACCTGTCGAACAGAAGAGCGCTGGCATACCGATTAATAGTAACCTTATCGTGCACGTGGGGAATAACGTGCGGTTGGATGCGTTTGGGCTGAAGGCGAGGCTCACGGGCGACCTGAAGGTGGCACAGGATAAACAAGGGCTTGGCCTGAACGGGCAGATCAATATCCCTGAAGGGCGTTTCCACGCCTATGGTCAGGATCTGATTGTCCGCAAAGGCGAGCTGCTGTTCTCCGGTCCACCGGATCAGCCCCTGTTGAACATCGAAGCGATTCGTAACCCGGAAGCGACGGAAGACGACGTCATTGCTGGCGTTCGCGTCACCGGTTCTGCTGACGAACCGAAGGCGGAGATCTTCTCTGACCCGGCGATGTCGCAGCAGGAAGCTCTCTCTTATCTGCTGCGTGGACAAGGTCTGAACAGCGGACAAAGCGACAGCGCGGCGATGACCTCGATGTTAGTGGGTCTGGGGGTTGCACAAAGTGGGCAGGTTGTGGGTAAAATCGGCGAGACGTTCGGCGTAAGCAATCTGGCGCTGGACACCGAGGGCGTGGGTGACTCTTCGCAGGTGGTGGTCAGCGGATATGTACTGCCGGGTCTGCAGGTAAAATATGGTGTGGGGATCTTTGACTCACTGGCAACACTCACGTTACGCTATCGCCTGATGCCTAAGCTATATCTGGAAGCAGTGTCCGGCGTAGACCAGGCACTTGATCTGCTCTATCAGTTTGAGTTTTAGCAATGCGAATATTTGTCTACGGCAGTTTACGAACCAAGCAAGGCAACAGTCACTGGATGACCAATGCCCTGCTGCTGGGGAATTACAATATCGAGAACTACCAGTTGTACAGCCTGGGCCACTATCCAGGCGCGGTTCCGGGCGAAGGAACAGTACAGGGTGAAGTGTATCGTATTGATAACGCGACGCTTGCCGAACTTGATGCCTTGCGCACCAGGGGCGGTGAATACGCGCGCCAGTTGATCCAGACGCCGTACGGAAGTGCGTGGATGTATGTCTACCAGCGTCCGGTCGAAGGGTTAACGCGGATTGTAAGCGGTAACTGGTTAGACAGAGACCAGTACTGATAAAAAACAACGCCACCGTAAGGTGGCGTTGTTTTTTTGCGCCTCTTGCCGGGTGGCGCTGCGCTTACCCGGCCTACATGTTCATCGCAGGCCGTGCAAGCGTAGCGCCGTCCAGCCACAAAAAAGCCCCGACTCGCGGGGCTTTTTTTGATCGGCAGTAAGAATTACTTCTTAGCAGCGCGTTCGAAAGAGGCGATGATTTCTGCTTTCGCCGCTTCTGCGTTGTCCCAGCCGTCAACTTTAACCCACTTGCCTTTTTCGAGGTCTTTGTAGTGCTCGAAGAAGTGAGTGATCTGCGCTTTCAGCAGCTCTGGCAGGTCGTTCACATCTTTGATGTGATCGTATTCTTTGCTCAGCTTGGTGTGCGGAACCGCAACCAGCTTCGCATCTTCACCGGATTCGTCGGTCATTTTCAGCACGCCAACTGGACGGCAGCGAATGACGGAGCCTGGCTCCAGTGGGTATGGCGTTGGGACCAGCACGTCAACCGGGTCACCGTCCAGAGACAGGGTGTGGTTGATGTAGCCGTAGTTACACGGATAGAACATCGCGGTAGACATGAAACGGTCTACGAACAGGGCGCCGCTCTCTTTGTCCACTTCGTATTTGATCGGATCTGCGTTAGCCGGGATTTCGATAACTACGTAGATGTCTTCTGGCAGTTCTTTACCCGCTGGGACGTTGAGTAAGCTCATGTCGGTGTCCTTTAAAATGGATGGTAAACAAGTGGCAGGTATTATAGCCAACTCGCGCTGAATGTCTCCGCCTGTTTTCGCTTTCTCTCCCCGCTTTCACCACTTTTCAGACCGATTCCATGACAGGAAAATCCATAAACGCAGCCGCATTTTTCATGGCGAAATGAAAGCGATTACAAACTTGTGATTAACGTTTTATTCACTTTTCTGAAGTGTGATGTAACGCAATTCGTTACATATTTCATGGGCTATAGTCATTCCGCAGAACATCTTTTAACCAATAATAACTCACCCTACGAGGACGTTCATATGTGGAAGCGCTTACTCCTGGTCACAGCAGTTTCGGCAGCCATGTCGTCTATGGCGATGGCCGCTCCCTTAACCGTAGGTTTTTCGCAAGTCGGCTCTGAATCTGGCTGGCGAGCGGCAGAAACCAACGTGGCGAAAAGCGAGGCTCAGAAACGCGGCATTACCCTGAAAATCGCCGATGGTCAGCAAAAACAAGAGAATCAGATCAAAGCCGTGCGCTCCTTTATCGCCCAGGGCGTGGATGCCATCTTTATTGCACCCGTCGTGGCGACCGGCT
Source organism: Enterobacter cloacae complex sp. CARB60 (assembly GCF_036487345.1). Lineage (NCBI taxonomy): Bacteria > Pseudomonadati > Pseudomonadota > Gammaproteobacteria > Enterobacterales > Enterobacteriaceae > Enterobacter > Enterobacter cloacae complex sp. CARB60. Next base: position 4,189,023 of record NZ_JAZKLC010000002.1, on the reverse strand, counting down.
GGGAACCCGTCCTGAAGGAAGCGAAAGACGCTGAGATCCCGGTCTTCCTGCTCGACCGTTCCATCGACGTCAAAGACAAATCCCTCTATATGACCACCGTCACCGCCAACAACGTGCTTGAAGGGCAATTGATTGGCGACTGGCTGGTGAAGCAGGTCGACGGCAAGCCGTGTAACGTCGTTGAGCTGCAGGGGACCGTCGGTGCGAGCGTGGCTATCGACCGTAAAAAAGGCTTCGCTGAAGCCATCGCGAAAGCGCCAAACATCAAGATTATCCGCTCTCAGTCCGGCGACTTTACGCGTAGTAAAGGTAAAGAGGTTATGGAGAGCTTCATTAAGGCTGAAAACAACGGCAAGAACATCTGCATGGTTTACGCCCACAACGATGACATGGCGATCGGTGCGATTCAGGCGATTAAAGAAGCGGGCCTGAAGCCGGGCAAAGATATCCTCACCGGCTCTATCGACGGCGTGCCGGACATCTACAAAGCGATGATCGACGGCGAAGCCAACGCCAGCGTGGAGCTGACGCCGAACATGGCGGGCCCGGCTTTCGACGCGCTGGAGAAATTCAAGAAAGACGGCACGATGCCTGAGAAGGTGACGGTCACCAAGTCCACGCTCTACCTGCCTGACACGGCGAAAGAAGAGTTAGAGAAGAAGAAAAATATGGGCTACTGATCCAGTGAAATTGCCGGGTGGCGCTGCGCTTACCCGGCCTACGGGAACGTGCCGGGGACGTAAATATGAAAACTGAACAACACCAGGAAATCCTCCGCACAGAGGGCTTGAGTAAATTCTTCCCCGGCGTAAAGGCGCTGGATAGCGTTGATTTCAGCCTCCGGCGCGGTGAGATTATGGCGCTGCTGGGCGAGAACGGCGCGGGAAAATCGACGCTGATTAAAGCCCTGACCGGCGTTTATCACGCCGATCGCGGTACCATCTGGCTGGAAGGCAGTGCCATTTCGCCAAAAAATACCGCCCATGCCCAACAGCTGGGGATCGGGACGGTGTACCAGGAAGTGAACCTGCTGCCGAATATGTCGGTGGCGGATAACCTTTTTATTGGCCGCGAGCCACGACGCTTTGGCCTGCTGCGCCGCAAAGAGATGGAGGCGCGGGCGACAAAGCTGATGGAATCGTACGGCTTCTCCCTCGACGTCCGCGAGCCGCTGAACCGCTTTTCCGTGGCGATGCAGCAGATCGTCGCCATTTGTCGCGCGATCGATCTCTCCGCGAAGGTACTCATCCTCGACGAACCCACCGCCAGCCTCGATACCCAGGAAGTAGAAATGCTCTTTACCCTGATGCGCCAGCTGCGCGATCAGGGCGTGAGCCTTATCTTCGTTACGCACTTCCTCGATCAGGTCTACGAGGTGAGCGATCGCATTACGGTGCTGCGCAACGGCAGCTTTGTCGGCTGCCGCGAAACCCGCGAGCTGCGGCAGATCGAGCTGGTCAAAATGATGCTGGGCCGTGAGCTGGAAACTAACGCCCTTCAGCGCGCAGGGCGCACGCTGCTGAGCGAGAAACCGGTCGCCGCCTTCAGCGATTACGGCAGGAAAGGGGTGATCTCGCCGTTTAACCTTGAGGTTCGCCCGGGCGAAATTGTCGGGCTGGCGGGCCTGCTGGGCTCCGGCCGGACCGAAACCGCCGAGGTGATCTTTGGGATCAAGCCTGCGGACAGCGGCAGCGCGCTGATCAAGGGCAAACCGCAAACCCTGCGATCGCCGCATCAGGCCTCGTGTCTTGGCGTCGGCTTCTGCCCGGAAGACCGAAAAACGGACGGTATTATTGCCGCCGCCTCGGTGCGGGAAAATATCATTCTGGCGCTGCAGGCGCAGCGCGGCTGGTTAAGGCCTATCCCACGAAAAGAGCAGAACGCCATAGCCGAACGCTTCATCCGCCAGCTCGGCATCCGCACCCCGAGCGCGGAACAGCCTATCGAGTTTCTTTCCGGCGGCAACCAGCAGAAGGTTCTCCTCTCGCGCTGGCTGCTGACCAAACCGCAGTTCCTGATCCTCGACGAACCAACCCGCGGCATTGACGTGGGGGCGCACGCTGAAATTATTCGGCTTATCGAAACGCTGTGCGCGGACGGTCTGGCGCTGCTGGTCATTTCGTCCGAGCTGGAAGAGCTGGTGGGCTATGCCGATCGCGTCATCATCATGCGCGATCGCAAGCAGGTGGCAGAGATCCCGCTGGATAAGCTGTCCGTTCCGGCAATCATGAATGCCATCGCGGCATAAGGAGTGAATCGTGATGCCCCGTTCACTTTCGCAAACCGGTGAGTCAAAGCGCCGCTTCAGCTGGCCGACCGGCACGCCGCAAATCGCGGCGCTGCTGGTGGTACTGCTGGTGGATAGCCTCGTCGCGCCGCATTTCTTCCAGATTATCGTGCAGGATGGCCGCCTGTTTGGCAGCCCTATTGATATTTTAAACCGTGCCGCACCCGTGGCGTTGCTGGCCATCGGGATGACGCTGGTCATCGCCACCGGCGGGATTGACCTCTCCGTCGGCGCGGTGATGGCTATCGCCGGGGCTACGGCCGCCTCCATGACCGTGGCCGGACACAGCCTGCCGGTGGTCCTGCTGGCGGCCTTAGGCACCGGCGTGCTGGCCGGATTATGGAACGGTATTCTGGTGGCGGTGCTGAAAATTCAGCCCTTTGTCGCCACCCTGATTTTAATGGTGGCCGGGCGCGGCGTGGCGCAGCTGATTACCTCCGGACAGATCGTCACCTTTAACTCTCCGAGCCTGGCGTGGCTCGGTAGCGGCAACCTTCTGTTCTTCCCGACGCCGGTGATTATTGCCCTGGCCACGCTCGTTGTCTTCTGGCTCTTCACCCGCAAAACGGCGCTGGGGATGTTCATTGAGGCCGTCGGGATCAACATCCGCGCCGCGCGCAACGCCGGGGTCAACACCCGCTTGATGGTGATGCTGACCTACGTGCTGAGCGGCGTGTGCGCCGCCATCGCCGGGGTCATCGTCGCGGCGGATATTCGCGGGGCCGATGCCAACAACGCGGGACTCTGGCTTGAGCTGGACGCGATCCTCGCGGTAGTGATCGGCGGCGGATCGCTGATGGGCGGGCGCTTTAACCTGCTGCTCTCGGTGATTGGCGCGCTGATCATTCAGGGCATGAACACCGGGATCCTGCTTTCGGGATTCCAGCCAGAGCTCAACCAGGTGGTGAAAGCGGTGGTCGTGCTCTGCGTGCTGATCGTCCAGTCGCCGCGCTTTGTCAGCATCATTAAGGGGATCCGTGGCCATGATAAAACGTAATTTACCGCTAATGATCACGCTGGGCGTGTTTGTGCTGGGCTATCTCTACTGTCTGACGCAGTTCCCCGGTTTTGCCTCGACGCGCGTGATTTGCAATATCCTGACCGATAACGCCTTTTTAGGCATCATCGCCGTCGGGATGACCTTTGTGATCCTCTCCGGCGGGATCGATCTCTCCGTCGGGTCGGTGATCGCGTTTACGGGCGTGTTCCTCGCGAAGGCGATCGGCTTCTGGGGGATCTCTCCGCTGGTGGCGTTTCCGCTGGTGCTGGCGATGGGCTGCGCGTTTGGTGCCTTTATGGGGCTGCTGATCGACGCGCTGAAAATCCCGGCGTTTATCATTACCCTCGCGGGAATGTTCTTCCTGCGCGGGGTGAGCTATCTGGTGTCGGAAGAGTCGATTCCGATTAACCACCCCATTTACGACACGCTCTCCAGCCTGGCGTGGAAAATTCCCGGCGGCGGCCGCCTGAGCGCGATGGGGCTGCTGATGCTGGGCGTGGTCGTGATTGGCATCTTCCTCGCCCATCGTACCCGGTTTGGCAATCAGGTTTACGCCATCGGCGGTAACGCCACGTCGGCAAACCTGATGGGGATCTCAACCCGCAGCACCACCATCCGCATCTATATGCTCTCGACCGGCCTGGCGACGCTGGCGGGTATCGTCTTCTCGGTGTATACCCAGGCGGGCTACGCGCTGGCAGGGGTAGGGGTCGAGCTGGATGCCATTGCTTCAGTGGTGATTGGCGGCACGCTGCTCAGCGGCGGCGTTGGGACGGTGCTGGGGACGCTGTTCGGCGTGGCGATCCAGGGGCTGATCCAGACCTACATTAACTTCGACGGCACGCTCAGCTCCTGGTGGACGAAAATCGCCATCGGCATTCTGCTGTTTATTTTTATTGCCCTGCAGCGCGGTCTGACGGTGCTCTGGGAGAACCGTCAAAGCTCGCCTGTTACCCGTGTAAACACATCGGTAACAGAGCGATAACACGCTGAATTTGCTTAAAGTCTAAACATTTTCCGGTAGCGGCCGATACTCTTTTTTTATGCCCAGAAATATCTCGCTACCGGAAATAATATCATGCTTAAAACGCTATCGATTCGTACCGGCTTGCTCTCTTTACTGGCCGTTATGACCCTTCTGCTGCTGATTGTCAGCGGCATTGGCATTTATGCCCTCACACAGAGTTCTTCTTCACTGCAGCGTATTAATCACCTTCAGGGTGAGCAGATGGTGCAGCTTAATTCAGGCTATACGCTGATCCTGCGCGCGCGCAATGAGGCGGGCCAGGCCGTCCGCATGATGGAAATCGGCATGCTGGACGATGCGGCCAAAGCGGTAAAAAACATCAATCAGGAAGTTGCCCTGGCCCAGAAAACGCTGAAAGGCGTGATCGACGGCGGCGTGGCTGACGAGCAGGGGCAACAGCTGCTCGATAAAGTGGCGGCCAGCCTGGCGACTTACAGCCAGCAGGGGATCAACCCGATGCTGAAAACCCTGAATGACCAGAGCGCGGACGGATATTACGATCTGCTGGAGAAGACGCTGATTCCGGTGGCGAAGCAGTTTGATAACGATATGCAGGCATTTCAGAAATGGAGCGAAGCGCGTGGTCAGGCGGAAGTGAGTGCCGTGCAGGCGAGTAAAACCCGCGTACTGATCCTGATTATCGTCGCAGCGCTGCTGACGGCGGGCATTATCGTACTCGCCTGGCTGGTGCTGCGCCATATGCTGCTCAAGCCGCTCTCGGCCTCTATTGCACAACTGGAGAACGTGGCGGCGGGGGATTTAACCCATACGCTGAATGCCCCCGCGAGCCAGGAGTTTAACCGCCTCAACGCGGTGATAGAGGAGATGCGACAGTCGCTGATGAACTCGGTTATGCGGGTACGCGATGCCAGCGCGCAAATTGACACCGGTAGCCGCGAGCTGACGCTGGGAAACCGCGATCTTGCCGAGCGTACGGAATCCACCGCCACGTCGCTTGAGCAGACGGCGGCCAGCATGGAACAGATCACCGCCACGGTGAAGCTCAACGCCGATAACGCCGAGCAGGCGCACCAGCTGGCGAAGTCGGTGTCCGACACGGCCGATCACGGCAGCGAGATGGTCTGCTACGTGATTGAAAAAATGCGCGATATCTCCGGCAGCTCGGCGCGCATCGCCGACATCCTGAGCGTGATCGACGGTATTGCTTTCCAGACCAATATCCTGGCGCTTAACGCCTCCGTGGAAGCGGCGCGCGCGGGCGAGCAGGGGCGCGGGTTTGCCGTCGTCGCGGGCGAAGTGCGAAACCTTGCCAGCCGCAGCGCCGACGCGGCGAAAGAGATCCGAACGCTTATCAGCGATTCGCAGACCCACGTTAACGAGGGCAGCGATCTGGCCCAGCAGGCTGGCGAAACGATGGACGAGATCGCAACAGAAGTGCTGCGCATGACCAAACTGATGCGCGAGATTGCGACCGCGTCCCAGGAGCAGAGCCGCGGCATTGAGCAGGTGAATATTGCGGTAAACCAGATGGACGAAACCGCGCAGCAGAATGCGGCGCTGGTGCAGCAATCCTCCGCCGCGACCCGATCCCTTGAGGAGCAGTCGCGTCAGCTGATGGAAGCCATGTCATCATTCAAAGTGACGACTCAGACCGCTGCATAATATTACCCAGCCCCGGTACGTTCTGTGTCGGGGTTTTATTTCTCTCGGAATTAACTGCCCCAATATTATCGTGAATTTCACCCATTAATATTTCCAGCGAACTGGTTAAAGCTAACGCTTTTTCCGTCGGTTCAAGATATAAACCTTTACGGAAAAATAACGGCTCATCAAAGAGTTGATTAAAACGCTTTAATGCCAGACTCACCGCGGGGCGGGACATCTCCAGACGCAAAGAGGCCTTTGCCATGCTGCCGCAGCGGACGATTTCAATAAATACAGGGATAAGATTTAAATCAATGCCGGTATTAGCACGGGAATAATTTTTCATTGCGATTCTGCTCCACGAAATATCTGTCAAACTGTTATGGAAATAATGCAGGAGCAGTGGTGAATATTAAAGCATGTTTTTTATAAACACTTATACGGTAAAATATATAAATGACCAGGGGAGCCAGAACGGCTCCCCTGAAGAGAGGTATTACGCGTCCGGATACTCACGGATAAAACGTTCAACGTCTTCAACCATGTGGTTGTTACCGACGAAGAATGAACGGCGCTGGTGAAGGCTTTCCGGCACGATATCCAGAATACGCTCTTTACCGTCGCTTGCCTTGCCGCCCGCCTGTTCGGCGAGGAACGCCATCGGGTTGCACTCGTACAGCAGACGCAGTTTCCCGTCCGGGTGGCTGGCGGTGCTTGGGTAGAGGTAGATACCGCCTTTCAGCAGGTTACGGTGGAAATCCGCGACCAGAGAGCCAATATAGCGGGACGTGTAAGGGCGCTGAGTCGCTTTATCTTCTTCCTGGCAGAATTTAATGTACTTCTTCACGCCGTTCGGGAATCGGATGTAGTTGCCTTCGTTGATGGAGTAGGTGTTGCCCTTCTCCGGGAAGCGCATGCGTTCCTGGCTCAGGCAGAAAACGCCCAGTGAAGGATCGTACGTAAAGGCGTGAACCCCGCACCCGGTGGTATACACCAGCATGGTGGAGGAGCCATAAACGACGTAACCGGCAGCAACCTGATTAATGCCCGGCTGCAGGAAATCTTCTTCGGTTACCGGCGTGCCAACAGGCGTGACGCGGCGGTAGATGGAGAAAATGGTACCGACAGAAACGTTAACGTCGATGTTTGAGGAACCGTCGAGCGGATCCATCAGAACAACGTATTTCGCGTGTTCACACCCTTCGAAAACAACAATCTCATCTTCTTCTTCGGAGGCGATACCCGCAACGATGTCGCGCGCGCGCAGTGCAGCTTTCAATTTTTCATTTGCGAACAGATCGAGTTTCTGTTGAACCTCGCCCTGAACGTTCTCGGCACCGCTGGCACCCAGGATATCGACCAGACCGGCCTTGTTGATATCACGGTGGATGATCTTAGCGCCCAGCTTTATTGCCGACAGCAAAGCAGTGAGTTCACCGGTAGCATGAGAGAACTCGTGCTGCTTTTCGACAATAAATTCACCTAACGTTTTCATAACACTTTCCCTGCATCTTTGTGAGTAGAGCGATTGTATGTTCACTAAAACGACTAAAGCCCAACAATCTTAACAAATATTCAAATAGTAGCGCAGAGGTGAATCGCGCCAGCAGGATACGGATTTTCCTGAAATGCGTTTCACACCCGCTGACATGTGAGTAAAATGTGCGCCACATTGAAGAAGGATAGTGACGTATGCGCATTCATATATTGGGGATTTGTGGCACTTTCATGGGCGGACTGGCAATGCTGGCGCGCTCGCTGGGCCACGAAGTGACAGGTTCGGACGCCAATGTGTATCCGCCAATGAGCACGCTTCTGGAGAAACAGGGCATCTCGTTAATTCAGGGCTACGATGCCAGCCAGCTGGATCCCGAGCCGGACCTGGTGATCATCGGCAACGCCATGACCCGCGGCAATCCGTGCGTCGAGGCGGCACTGGAACGCAATATTCCGTTCATGTCCGGCCCGCAGTGGCTGCATGACTTCGTCCTGCGTGACCGCTGGGTGGTTGCCGTTGCCGGTACCCATGGCAAAACCACGACCGCGGGCATGGCAACCTGGATCCTCGAAGCCTGCGGCTACAAGCCGGGCTTCGTGATTGGCGGCGTACCGGGTAATTTCGACGTTTCTGCGCGTCTGGGTGACAGCCCGTTCTTTGTGATCGAAGCCGATGAATACGACTGCGCGTTCTTCGACAAGCGCTCCAAGTTCGTGCATTACTGCCCGCGCACGCTGATCCTCAACAACCTTGAGTTCGACCACGCGGATATTTTTGACGACCTGAAAGCGATTCAGAAACAGTTCCACCACCTGGTGCGCATCGTGCCGGGCCAGGGGCGCATCATCCTGCCGGAGAACGACATCAACCTGAAGCAGACTCTGGCGATGGGCTGCTGGAGCGAGCAGGAGCTGGTGGGCGAGCAGGGCCACTGGCAGGCGAAGAAACTCAACGCCGATGCCTCCGAGTGGGAAGTGCTGCTCGACGGTGAAAAGGTGGGTGAGGTGAAGTGGGGCCTGGTGGGCGAGCACAACATGCACAACGGCCTGATGGCCATTGCTGCGGCGCGTCACGTGGGCGTACTGCCTGCGGATGCGGCCAATGCGCTGGGCTCGTTTATCAATGCCCGCCGCCGTCTGGAACTGCGCGGTGAAGCCCACGGCGTTACCGTATATGACGATTTCGCGCACCACCCAACGGCTATTCTGGCAACGCTTGCCGCCCTGCGTGGCAAGGTCGGCGGCACTGCCCGCATTCTGGCAGTGCTGGAACCGCGCTCGAACACCATGAAGATGGGTATCTGCAAAGACGATCTCGCGCCGTCGTTAGGACGCGCCGACGAGGTCTTCCTGCTGCAGCCGCAGCATATTCCGTGGCAGGTGGCCGAAGTGGCCGATGCCTGCATTCAGCCTGCGCACTGGAGTGCGGATGTGGATGCGCTCGCGGATATGGTGGTGAAAGCCGCTCAGCCCGGTGACCACATTCTGGTGATGAGCAACGGCGGTTTTGGTGGGATCCATCAGAAGCTGCTGGACGGTCTGGCGAAGAAAGCGGAAGCGGCAGCCGCAGAGTAAAAAAAAGCCCGGTGGCGCTAGCGCTTACCGGGCCTACATTTTGCACGACCTTGTAGGCCGGATAAGGCGTTTACGCCGCCATCCGGCGCAAAACCGCACGGATTACTCTTCGTTCTCAGACAGCTCGCGCAGATACTGGAAAATCAGGCGCGCAGACTTCGGCGGCTTATTCCCTTCTTTCTCTTTCTTCGCGTTGCGGATCAAGGAACGCAGCTGCTGGCGGTCGGCATCCGGCCACAGGTTCAGCACTTCCGGTACCGCATCATCACCCTGTTCAATCAGGCGATCGCGGATCTGCTCAAGCTTGTGGAAAAACGCAACCTGCTGGTTGTGGCGGTTTTTCAGCTTGTCCAGCGCCTGGCGGATCGGTTCAACGTCGCGCTGACGCAGCATTTTCCCGATAAGCTGAAGCTGGCGACGACGGCCTTCTTTTTTGATTTTCTGTGCCAGTTCAATGGCATCACGCAGATCCTGGTCGAGCGGGATCTTGTCCAGCGCGTTTTTACCCAGTTCTACCATTTCTGCGCCAAGCTGTTTTAACTCTTCGGCGTCACGTTTAATTTCACTTTTACTGACCCAGATGATCTCATCATCTTCGTCTTCGATGTCATCACCGGGAACGTCGTCGAGCCAGTCTTCGGGCTGCTTAGTCATGTCAGGCTCCTTAAAAAAAGAGGCTAATGTTACCAGTTAAGACGCGCACTGAAAAACGGTTCTCTGTTAGACTTCAGATAACTCTCTCTTACAGTATGGCATTTGCGATGAAAGTAACCTCACAAGTTGAAGCGCAGCGTAAGATTCTTGAAGAAGCCGTCTCCACCGCGCTGATGCTTGCTTCAGAAAAATCAGATGGCGCCGAAGTGGCGGTCAGCAAAACCACCGGCATCAGCGTGAGCACCCGCTATGGTGAAGTGGAGAACGTCGAATTCAACAGCGATGGCGCGCTTGGGGTCACGGTGTATCACCAGAATCGCAAAGGCAGCGCGTCATCCACCGATCTCAGCCCGGATGCCATTGCCCGTACGGTGCAGGCGGCGCTGGATATCGCCCGCTATACCTCCCCGGATCCTTACGCAGGCGTGGCGGATAAAGACCTGCTGGCGTTTGATGCGCCGGATCTCGATCTTTTCCACCCGGCGGAAGTGACCCCGGACGAAGCGATCGAACTGGCCGCGCGCGCCGAGCAGGCTTCCCTGCAGGCTGATAAGCGCATCACCAATACCGAAGGCGGCAGCTTCAACAGCCACTACGGCATCAAAGTCTTCGGCAACAGCCACGGGATGCTGCAGGGCTACTGCTCCACCCGCCATTCGCTCTCCAGCTGCGTCATCGCCGAAGAAAACGGTGACATGGAGCGCGACTACGCCTACACCATTGGCCGCGCGCTGGGGGACTTGCAGTCTCCTGAGTGGGTGGGGAAAGAGTGTGCCGAGCGCACGCTGTCTCGCCTGTCGCCGCGCAAACTCTCCACCATGAAGGCTCCGGTCATTTTTGCCAACGAAGTGGCGACCGGCCTGTTTGGCCATCTGGTCGGCGCGATTGCAGGCGGCTCGGTTTACCGTAAATCGACCTTCCTGCTCGACTCGCTGGGCAAGCAAATCCTGCCTGAATGGCTGACCATCGAAGAGCATCCGCACCTGCTGAAAGGGCTGGCCTCCACGCCGTTCGACAGCGAAGGCGTACGCACCGAACGTCGCGATATCATCAAAGACGGTATTCTGACCCAGTGGCTGCTGACCAACTACTCCGCGCGCAAGCTGGGGCTGAAAAGTACCGGACACGCGGGCGGCATCCACAACTGGCGCATTGCCGGACAGGGCCTGAACTTTGAGCAGATGCTGAAAGAGATGGGCACCGGCCTGGTCGTAACGGAACTGATGGGCCAGGGCGTAAGCGGCATCACCGGCGACTACTCTCGCGGCGCGGCGGGCTTCTGGGTAGAAAACGGCGAAATCCAGTATCCGGTAAGCGAAATTACGATTGCGGGTAACCTGAAGGACATGTGGCGCAATATCGTTACGGTCGGTAACGATATTGAAACACGTAGCAATATACAGTGTGGTTCTGTACTTCTGCCGGAAATGAAAATCGCCGGCCAGTAATACCCGTAAAGGCGTTTTAATAATAAAAAAGGAAGTGAGCAATGCGTAAACACCTGTTAGCGATCGTCGCGGCTTCAACGCTGGTTCTTGGATCTTCTGCGTTTGCTGCCGATCTTGAAGACGACATGGGCATCCTCGGTCAAAACCTGAAGGTGGTGCAGAAGACGGACAATGCGGCTGAAATGAAAGACGCGCTGACCAAAATGCGTGAAGCGGCGCTGGACGCGCAAAAAGCGACGCCTCCGAAGCTGGAAAGCAAAGCGGCAGACAGCGCAGAGATGAAAGACTATCGTCACGGCTTTGACGTGCTGGTCGGCCAGATCGACGGCGCGCTGAAGCTGGCTAACGAAGGCAAAGTGAAGGAAGCCCAGGCGGCGGCCGAGCAGTTTGCGACGACCCGCAACACGTATCACCAGAAATACCGTTAACCGATCGCGCATCTGACAAACAATCAGCGGGGGCCAGTGGCCCCCGTTTTTTTTACGCGGTAATAAGTAAACCCTATCGCCATCACATTTTTGCGTCACCACGCCTGAATGTTTTCGTTTCCCCGGCGCGCGTTTTGCCGCTGGAATACGTGATATTCATCACGTAAATACCGCGATTAATCCAGATTCACCGCATTTATGTGGCACAGATCACTGCCGCGGCTCGCCTTTCCACTTCGAAGTGGAAAACAACTCGCTACAAACAATTCCCCCCCAACGTTAGTTTTATTCCAGAGCCATTAACGGGGTAAGACCAGTGATTAACGGAGCGGTAATGAACGACGTTGGGGAACAGGCGGAGCAAACAGAACAGCTCGCGAACACCATGCTGCAGCAGGTTTATGCCCTGCTGGCCCGGAACAACATCATCCCCAATGCGGTACAGGAGCAGATGCTCACTTCCCACGTGCGCGCAATGGCGCACCGGTCCGTGACCGGCGAGCCGCTGCCGGAGGTTGAAGCAGAGCTGTTTGACGAAATTTCACCGGATTCAATGCGGCTCGCCCGTGAAGTGGTCGCGCAGTTTGGCAATCTTCCTGATGAAGAAGCCTGGCTGCTCTCCGTTCACTTTGAAGTCGCGAAAGACAACCTTTAAGGAGCAACACATGGAACAGATTACAGTCGTGATTGGCGATCGCCTGGGTAAAGGTCAGAAAGTGGCTGCCGGTGTGGAAAAAGCAGGTGGACGCGCGGTGGTTGTGCCGGGCATGGCGGCGGATATGAAGCTGGGCGACATGATGAAGGCGGAGAACGCCACCTTCGGCATCTCCTTCTGCGGCAGCGGCGGCGCGGGTGCCATCACTGCCCAAACTAAATATGGCTACAAGGCCAAATACGGCATGCGTTCCGTGGAAGAGGGCGTGACCGCCATCAACGAAGGCTGCAACGTGCTGGGCTTTGGCTTTATGGATAAAGAAGAGCTGGGCGAGCGTCTGGTACAGGCGTGGCAGAAGAAATACGGCGCATAAGCATGAAAGAACAGTTCACAACCACGGTGAGAGTGAAGGGCAAAGGCGACGCCAAAGCGCGCGCCTTTGCCGACGCGCTCAACCACGTTCAGGCCGCGGTGATGAAAGCCTCACCGCATATCTTACTGCGTATTGAGCCACAGGATGTGCAGGTCGTTCAGGCGCAAGAAGCGGTGCGTAAAGAAGCCTTTCTGTTCTTCTTTCTGCGCCGGGAAAGACGCACCTACAGCGTGGAGCTGGATGTGACCGTCAACGTGACCGCTATCAATCTTGACCAGGTGGATTTCGTCACGCAACGCTGATTATTCATAAAAGGGCAGACTGATGTTCTTAATTATATTAATAAAATCGCTCATCATTGGCGGCCTGGTTGGCGTCGGTGTCGGAGCCGGGGCTGCACGCATGTTTCATGCGCCTACCACACAGGGTATGGGCGCGTTTCGTACGTTGGGGGAACTGAACTCCTGTGAAGGGGATCCGGCATCCCACTTCTCCTTTGGGTTAGGTTTCTTCTTTAACGCCTGGGCCTCTTCCGTGGCCGCAGGGGCTTTCACACAGGACGTTGACCACCGCATCATCCCGAACTGGGGTGCTGCTGCACTGATGATCAAGAACCGTAACGTCGGCGAAACGCTGCACGACCCGCGCAAAATGGCGATTGCCTGCGGCCTGATCGGCATGGTTGTCGTGACCTTCCTGAACCTGACCGCCTCCTCCGTGCCGGCTGCGCTTCAGGTCACCGCCGTGAAGGTGCTGGTGCCGGCGGCAAACCTGCTGGTCAACACCGTGATGCCGGTGATCTTCTGGCTGGCGGCCATTGACGCGGGTAAAAAATCGGGCTTCTGGGCCACCATCTTTGGCGGCGCGGCGCAGCTGATCATGGGCAACGCCGTACCGGGCCTGGTGCTGGGGATCCTGATCGGTAAAGGCGTGGAAGAGAGCGGCTGGAACCACGTCACCAAAGTGATGATGGCGGCGATCGTTCTGCTTTTCGTGCTGAGCGGCTTCTTCCGCGGCTTCGACATGAAGATGATCGAATCCTTCCATCTGACCGTGCCGAACTGGCTCGACATGATCCACAACTCGCTCAGCGGTAAATAACAGGAGCCTCTAAATGGAACAGAATAAAGGTTTTTGGTATGCCGACTGGTCGTTCCCGATCTTCGTTGGCCTGCTCTCCTCCGGCGTCTTTGCCGGGACGCACATGTACTACCTCTACGGCATCGGCGCGTTTAACGAAGTGGCCTTCGTGGCGATGCTGAAAGCGGGGATGGATACCGGCGTCTACGGCGCGGTGGCGGCGTTCGGCGCGAGCTTCCTGTTCGCCCGTATTATCGAAGGGTCGCTGGTCGGTATTCTTGATATCGGCGGTGCGATCCAGACCGGCGTGGGCCTCGGCGTTCCGGCGCTGCTGCTGGGCGCGGGCATCATGTTCCCGGTGACCAACTTCATTGCCGCGCTGATTACCGGCCTGGTGATTGGTCTGGCTATTGGCTACGTCATCATCCTGGCGCGTAAGTTCACCATCAACCAGAGCAACTCTACCTACGGTGCAGACGTGATGATGGGCGCGGGTAACGCCTCCGGCCGCTTCCTCGGGCCGTTGATTATCCTCAGCGCCATGACCGCCTCCATTCCTATCGGCGTCGGTTCCCTGCTGGGGGCGCTGGTGTTCTACATCTGGCAAAAGCCGATTACCGGTGGCGCCATTCTCGGCGCAATGCTGTTGGGCTGGCTGTTCCCGGTCGCCCTTTAATACCCGCGGGCGCTCAGGCGCCCGCCTTATCAGGAGATCCTCATGTTTGATTTACTCCTGCGCCGTGCGCGCCTTGCCGACGATACCCTGACCGATATCGCCATTCAGGACGGGAAGATCGCGGCGCTGGGCGACATTGACGCCCCCGCGCATAAAACGGTTGAGCTGAACGGCGACGTGTTCGTCAGCGCAGGCTGGATTGACTCCCACGTTCACTGCTACCCGAATTCCCCGATTTACCACGACGAGCCGGACAGCGTGGGCATTGCCACCGGCGTGACCTCCGTGGTGGACGCGGGCAGCACCGGCGCCGACGACGTGGACGATTTCTATGAAATCACCCGTAAAGCGACAACGGACGTCTTTGCCCTGCTGAATATCTCCCGCGTGGGGCTGATCGCCCAGAACGAGCTGGCCAACATGGCGAATATTGACGCCGACGCGGTGAAGCAGGCGGTGAAGCGCCACCCTGATTTTATCGTCGGCCTGAAGGCGCGCATGAGCAGCAGCGTGGTCGGTGAAAACGGCATTACGCCGCTGGAGCGCGCCAAGGCCATTCAGAAAGAGAACGGCGACCTGCCGCTGATGGTGCACATTGGCAACAACCCGCCGAACCTCGACGAAATTGCCGAGCTGCTGAGCTCCGGCGACATCATCACCCACTGCTACAACGGCAAACCCAACCGCATTCTGACGCCCTCCGGCGAGCTGCGCGCCTCCATTACCTCCGCCCTGAAGCGCGGCGTGCGTCTGGACGTCGGCCACGGTACGGCGAGCTTCAGCTTTGAGGTGGCGAAACGCGCCATCGCGATGGGCATTCTGCCGCACACCATCAGCTCGGATATCTACTGCCGCAACCGCATCAACGGCCCGGTCGGCTCGCTGGCAAGCGTGATGTCGAAATTCCTCGCCATCGGCATGTCGCTGCCGCAGGTGATTGACTGCGTGACCGCGAACGCCGCCGACGGCCTGCGCCTGGCGCGCAAGGGCCGCATTCAGCCGGGTCTCGACGCCGACCTGACGCTATTTACGCTTAAGCGCCAGCCGACGGTGCTGACGGATGCCGAAAACGACAGCCTGCAGGCTGAACACATTCTGGTGCCGCTTGCCGCGATCCGCGTGGGCAAGGGCTACATGACCGAACAAGGGAGCACGGAACATGCCTTCGATTTATGAGAAGTACAACTTAAAGCAGGTGATCAATACCTCTGGCCGCATGACGGCGCTGGGGGTCTCCACGCCGCGCCCGGAAGTGGTGCAGGCGGCGATGGACGGCATGAATCACTATTTCGAGATGAAGGATCTGGTCAACAAAACCGGGGAATACATCGCGAAGCTGCTGGATGTGGAAGGCGCGACGGTAGTTTCCTGCGCGTCGGCGGGCATTGCCCAGTCCGTGGCTGCGGTGCTGGTGAAAGACAGCGACTGGCTGCTGGAAAACCTGCACGTGACCCCGATTGAGAACAACGAAATCGTCCTGCCGAAAGGCCACAACGTGAACTTTGGCGCGCCGGTGGGCACCATGGTGGCGCTGGGCGGCGGCAAGCTGGTGGAGGCGGGCTACGCCAACGAATGCTCCGCCGATCAGCTGGCGGCGGCGATCGGCCCGCGCACCGCGGCGATCCTTTACATCAAATCGCACCACTGCGTGCAGAAAAGCATGCTCAGCGTCGAGCAGGCGGCGGTCGTGGCGCGCAAGCACGATCTCCCGCTGATCGTCGATGCGGCGGCGGAAGAAGATCTGCATACCTATTACCGTTCCGGTGCCGATCTGGTGATCTACAGCGGCGCAAAAGCCATTGAAGGGCCAACCAGCGGGCTGGTGATCGGCAAAACCCAGTACGTCGAGTGGGTGAAGCGCCAGACGGCGGGCATTGGCCGCGCGATGAAGGTGGGCAAAGAGGGCATTCTTGGCCTGACCTGCGCCATCGAACACTACCTGACGGCGACCAAAGAGAGCGGGGCCGAGATGGTGGCGAAGATGACGCCGTTTATCGAGGCGCTCAACACCCTGAACGGCGTGACCGCGCGCGTGGTCTGGGACAGCGCCGGTCGCGATATCGCCCGCACCGAGATTAAGTTCGACGAAGCCGCAACGGGCATCGGCACGGGCGATCTGGTGGCGAAGCTGAAACAGGGCGAATACGCCATTTACTTCCGTGGCTACAAGGCCAACGAAGGGATTATCGAGGCGGACGTGCGCAGCGTGAACGCAGACCAGCTGAACATTGTGTACCGCCGCATTAGCGAAGTATTAGGACAGGAGAAAAAAGCATGAAACTGACCCCCAACTTTTACCGTGACCGCGTCTGCCTGAACGTGCTGGCAGGATCGAAAGCCAACGCCAGCGCCATTTACGAGGCGGCGGAAGGTCACGTGCTGGTGGGCGTGCTCTCCAAAAATTACCCGGACGTGGCGAGCGCCGTCGCCGATATGCGCGAATACGCCGCGCTGATTGATAACGCGCTCTCCGTAGGCCTCGGCGCGGGGGATCCGAACCAGTCAGCGATGGTGAGCGAAATCTCCCGTCAGGTGCAGCCGCAGCACGTTAACCAGGTCTTCACCGGCGTGGCCACCAGCCGCGCGCTGCTGGGGCAGAACGACTCCGTGGTGAACGGTCTGGTCTCTCCGACCGGCACCGTCGGGATGGTCAAGATCTCTACCGGACCGCTGAGCAGCGCCGCGCCTGACGGCATCGTACCGGTAGAAACCGCGATTGCCCTGCTGAAGGATTTCGGCGGCAGCTCCATCAAATACTTCCCGATGGGCGGCCTGAAGTGCCGTGACGAGTACAAAGCGGTAGCGGAAGCCTGCGCCCGTCACGACTTCTGGCTGGAGCCGACCGGAGGTATCGATCTGGAAAACTATGAGGAGATCCTGCAGATCGCCCTCGATGCGGGCGTGAGCAAAATCATCCCGCATATCTATAGCTCGATTATCGACAAAGCCAGCGGCGATACGCGCCCGGAAGACGTGCGTACGCTGCTGGCGATGACGAAGAAGCTGGTGAAGTAAAACCTGCCCCTCACCCTAACCCTCTCCCAAAGGGAGAGGGAACCTTTACCCCCCTCTCCCTTTGGGAGAGGGCCGGGGTGAGGGGAAACACACCGCACACACCTGAAGGAGCCACCATGCACACCCGTACCCTGCTTGTTGCTTCACTCTCAATGTTCGCCACCACCGCCATCGCCCAGACGCAGTACGCCTGGGTGGGCACCTACAACCCCAACGGCGAAGGGCTGTACCGCTTTACCGTTGACCCGCAAAGCGGCGCGCTGGGGAATAAAACGCTGGTGAGCAAGCTGCCGAACGCCGCGCAGCTGGCCGTCTCGCACGACGGCAAAACGCTCTATCTGGCAAGCGAAGTCGAGCAGGGCGTGGTGCAGGCGCTGCGGGTGGGGGATAACGGCGCGCTGAGCGAGCTGAATCAGGTGGCCTCCGGCGGCGCGGGGCCGGTTTATCTTTCCCTGACGCCGAACGGTCGCCATCTTCTGGTGGCAAACTACGTCAGCGGATCGATCGCAGTGCTGCCCGTTAACGCAGACGGCAGCCTGGGGGACGCCACGGACACACATCAGGATCAAGGTGAACCGGGCGCGGCGAAGCCGGAAGCGGCAGCGGAGGGCAGCTTTGCCATCAGCGATCATAACGGCCCCCACGCGCACATGATCGCCGCCGATCCGAGCGGGAAATACGTCTTTTCCACCGATCTTGGGCTGGATCGCCTCTACCAGTACCGTTTTGACGATCGAACAGGGAAGCTGGCGCCGAACGATCCGCCGTTTATCAGCGCCTCCTCAAAAGGCGCCGGGCCGCGCCACTTTGTCTTTACGCCAAAAGGCGATGCCCTGTGGCTGATTAACGAAGAGGCGTCTACGCTCACCCGTTATACCGTGAGCGCCAACGGCACCTTAAAAGAGGGCAAAACGCTTTCCGCCCTGCCGGAAGGTTACAAAGGCACCAGCTTTGCTGCCGGGCTTGCATTAAGCGCCGACGGTAAACAGCTGTATGTGGCTAACCGTTTGCATAACAGCATCGGGCACTTTACCGTAACAGCGGAAGGAACGCTGACCCATCAGGACGATATCTGGACGCGCGGCGACTATCCGCGCACCCTGACGCTTGATAAGCAGGGTCGCTGGCTGTACGTCATGAACCAGCGCAGCGACAACATTACCTGTTTCCGCGTCGGTCAGGACGGCAAGCTCAGCTTCGAACCGGACTACACCCCGGTCGGCAGCCCATCCCAGATGGTCATTTCACCTTAAGCCGTAAGAGGACAAACCCGTGCGATTTCCGAACCAACGTTTAGCGCAACTGTTCGATCTGTTGCAAAACGAGACGCTGCCGCAGGACGAGCTGGCGCAGCGGCTGTCGGTCTCCACGCGAACCGTCCGTGCTGATATCACCGCCCTGAACGCGCTGCTGGCCAGCCACGGCGCGCAGTTTATATTGAGCCGGGGCAACGGCTATCAGCTTAAAATTGATGATGCCCAGCGCTACCAGCAGCTACAGGCCTCCCACCCGCGCGCGCTGCGTATTCCCCGGACCGGGCCGGAGCGCGTGCATTATCTGGTGGTGCGTTTTCTCACCTCGGCATTTTCTCTTAAGCTCGATGATCTGGCGGACGAGTGGTTCGTCAGCCGCGCCACGCTGCAAAGCGACATGGCGGAAGTCCGCGAGTGGTTCCACCGCTATAACCTGACGCTGGAAACGCGTCCGCGCCACGGCATGAAGCTGTTTGGCAGCGAGATGTCGACCCGCGCGTGCCTGACCGATCTGCTCTGGGAGCTGGCTCAGCAGGACAGCCTGAACCCGCTGGTGACCGACGTGGCGCTGAATGCGGGCGTGGCGGAGCAGATGGTGCCCGTGCTGCACGAGGCGCTGACGCGTCATCACATCCGTCTGACCGATGAAGGCGAGCTGTTCCTGCGCCTGTACTGCGCGGTGTCGGTGCGGCGCATCAGCGAGGGCTATCCGCTGCCGGAATTCCACGCCGAAGACGTGGAAGAGAACGTGCGCGAGGCGGCAAAAGATATCGCCGTTACCATCCAGCAGCTGGCGGGCAAAGCGCTTTCGCCTTCGGAGGAGAGCTGGCTGTGCGTGCACATTGCGGCGCGGCAGATCCAGGAGATTGCCCCGAGCGCCATTAACGCCGATGACGACGAAGCGCTGGTCAACTACATCCTGCGCTACATCAACACCCACTATAACTACAACCTGCTTAGCGACGCGCAGCTGCACGCGGACCTGCTTACGCACATCAAAACCATGATCACCCGCGTGCGGTATCAAATCATGATCCCCAATCCGCTGCTGGATAACATCAAGCAGCACTACCCGATGGCGTGGGATATGACCCTCGCGGCGGTGTCGAGCTGGGGAAAATACACGCCGTATGTGATCAGCGAAAACGAGATTGGCTTCCTGGTGCTGCATATCGGCGTCGGGCTGGAGCGCCACTACAACATCGGCTACCAGCGCCAGCCGCGCGTGCTGCTGGTGTGCGACGCCGGTAATGCCATGGTCCGCATGATTGAGGCGGTACTGCAGCGTAAATACCCGCAAATTGAGGTCACGCGCACGCTCACCCTGCGCGAGTACGAGCTGGCGGAAACGATTGGCGAAGACTTTGTGATCGCCACCGCCCGCGTCAGCGAAAAGTCGAAACCGGTGGTGACGATCGCCCCATTCCCGACCGACTATCAGTTAGAGCAGATCGGCAAGCTGGTGCTGGTGGACCGCACCCGCCCGTGGATGCTGGATAAATACTTCGACGCGGCCCATTTCCGCATCATCGACAAGCCCGTTGATCAGCAAACGCTGTTCCGGGAACTGTGCGCGCAGCTTGAAGGCGAGGGGTTTGTCGGCGCGGAGTTCCTGGATTCGGTCGTCGAGCGTGAAGCCATCGTCAGCACCATGCTCGGCGACGGTATTGCGCTCCCGCACTCCCTCGGCCTGCTGGCGCAGAAAACGGTAGTCTATACCGTACTCGCTCCGCACGGCGTCCAGTGGGGCGACGAAACCGCGCACGTCATCTTCCTGCTCGCCATCAGCAAAAGCGAATACGAAGAGGCGATGGCGATTTACGATATCTTCGTCACCTTCCTGCGCGAACGGGCGATGTCGCGGCTGTGTAGCTGCGGAGATTTTGCCGAGTTTAAGGCGGTGGCAATGGAGAGTTTGAGCCGTTTTTGAGAAGCGTTATCCATAATTCGATGTAATGCGAATGTAATGCTAAGCTGCATTACACATTCGATTTTACCGGAGGCATAATGGCCACGCTGAACGTCCGACTGGATGACAAACTCAAAAACGAGGCTTATGCCGTGCTGGAAAAACTTAATATCACCCCAACGGAAGCCGTGCGATTACTGTTTCAGTACGTCGCGGAGACGGGACGCATGCCCGTGAAAACGGTCACCATTAGCGACAGTGAAGATGAACTGATACAGGCAGTCCGGGATCGGCTGGCTAATCCGCAAAAGGGAATCAAGGTTAGTCTGGATGACTTATGAACTGGCATTTGATCCGAGGGCGTTAAAGGAGTGGAGCAAGCTAGGGGAAACTGTAAAAGACCAGTTTAAGAAGAAACTTGCGGGCGTATTGGTGAACCCCAGGGTTGAATCGGCCCGCCTGCATGGTCTACCGGATTGCTACAAAATAAAACTCAGATCCCAGGGTTATCGTTTGGTCTATCAGGTTCAGGATAACGTTGTAACGGTATTTGTTATCGCTATCGGTAAGAGAGAGAAAGCAGCCGTTTATCATGATGCAAACAAACGGCTCTAACGATCAACGCAGATGATGCACAACCTGGTTACTGCTGCCGCGCCAAATCAGCGCAGGGTCTTTTAAATCCTGCACGAACTTGCCGTCGACCAGGACGTTAATCAGATCCACCACTTCCATTTGCTGCGCGTTCAGCTCTTCCAGCCTGTAGCCCGTCCAGACCCAGATATCTTTTCCCGCACACTCTGCCCGAATGCGCTTCACCAGCTTCAGGATATCCGGCACGTTTTGCGGGTGCAGCGGATCGCCGCCGGAGAGGGAAATCCCCTGGCGTTTGATGCGCGTGTCGTTCAGGTCGTTAATGATCCTGTCTTCCATCTCAGCGGTAAACGGCATGCCGGAGTTCAGACGCCAGGTGCTTTTGTTGTAGCAGCCGGGGCACTCATGAACGCAGCCTGAGACGAACAGGGTGCAGCGGGTGCCGGGACCGTTGACGATGTCGACGGGGTAGTATTGATGGTATCGCATAGAAAATGTCCAGAGAATGTGTGCGCGCTGATGCCCTCACCCCGGCCCTCTCCCACAGGGAGAGGGGGAGGAGTTCCCTCTCCCTTGAGGGAGAGGGGTAGGGTGAGGGGGAGAACCCTGCGCAGAACTTACCCGATCTGCCCATTCCCCAAATGCTTCACGCGGCGCTTCACCTCTTCCTGCTTGCCGGCGTTAAACGGACGCGCGTCCGGGCTGCCGAGATAGCCGCATACGCGACGGGTCACGGAGACGCGGGCCGCGTCGTGGTTACCGCATTTCGGGCAGGTAAAGCCTTTGCTCGTACACTCGAACTCACCGGTAAAGCCGCACTCGTAGCACTCGTCGATTGGCGTGTTGGTTCCGTAATACGGCACGTGCTGATAGCTGTAATCCCACACGTCTTCCAGCGCCTTCAGGTTGTGCTGAATGTTCGGGTACTCGCCGTAGCAGATAAAGCCGCCGCTGGCGATCGGCGGATAGGCCGCTTCGAAGTCGATCTTGTCGTACGGGTTCACCTTTTTCTCCACGTCGAGGTGGAAGCTGTTGGTGTAATACCCTTTGTCGGTCACGCCTTCCACAATCCCGAACTCGGCGGTGTCCAGACGGCAGAAGCGGTCGCACAGGTTCTCGCTCGGCGTACTGTAGAGGCTAAACCCGTAGCCGGTTTCCTCTTTCCACTGGTCAACCGCGTCGCGCAGGCGCTGAACGATGGCGATGCCTTTTTCGCGCAGGGCCTCGCTGTCGTACATATGCGTATCGCCCGCCAATGCGTTGATGGTCTCGTGAATGCCGATATAGCCCAGCGAAATGGACGCGCGACCGTTTTTGAAGATCTCCGACACGTCATCGTCCGCCTTCAGGCGCACGCCGCAGGCCCCTTCCATATAGAGGATCGGCGCGACGCGGGCCTTGACCCCTTCAAGGCGCGCAATACGGGTCATCAGCGCTTTGCGCGCCAGCTGCAGACGCTCGTCCAGCAGCGTCCAGAATTCAGCCTCATTACCTTTCGCCTCCAGCGCGATGCGCGGCAGGTTCAGGCTGATGACGCCCAGGTTGTTACGCCCGTCGTGGATCTGCTCGCCGTTTTCATCTTCGTACACGCCGAGGAAGCTGCGGCAGCCCATAGGCGTTTTAAACGAACCGGTCACTTTGACGACCTGATCGTAGTTCAGGATGTCCGGGTACATACGCTTGCTCGCGCACTCCAGCGCCAGCTGTTTGATGTCGTAGTTCGGATCGCCAAACTTGTGGTTCAGACCGTCGCGGATGGCGAACACCAGTTTCGGGAACACCGCCGTTTTGCGGTTCTTGCCGAGGCCGGAAATACGGTTGCGCAGGATGGACTGCTGGATCAGGCGTGATTCCCAGCTGGTGCCCAGGCCAAAACCGAAGGTCACAAACGGCGTCTGGCCGTTGGCGGTGTGCAGCGTGTTCACTTCATATTCCAGCGACTGGAAGGCGTCGTAGCACTCTTTTTCGGTGCGGGAGTGCGCGTAGCCGTCAGCGTCCGGGATCTGCCACTCTTCGGCCGTTTTACGATGCTTGTTGAAGCTGGCCGTCACGAACGGGGCCAGCACTTCATCAATGCGGTTAATCGTGGTACCGCCATAAATGTGGCTGGCGACCTGAGCGATAATCTGCGCGGTGACGGCGGTGGCCGTGGAGATCGACTTAGGCCGTTCAATCTCGGCGTTACCCATTTTAAAACCGTGGGTCAGCATGCCTTTCAGGTCGATCAGCATGCAGTTGAACATCGGGAAGAACGGCGAATAGTCGAGATCGTGGTAGTGAATTTCACCGCGCTCGTGCGCCGATACCACGTCGCGCGGCAGCAGGTGCTGACGGGCATAGTGTTTGGCGACGATACCGGCCAGCAGGTCGCGCTGGGTCGGGATCACTTTACTGTCTTTGTTGGCGTTTTCATTGAGCAGGGCGGAGTTGGTCTGCTCCACCAGGCCACGGATCTCCTGGTTCAGACGACCGCGCTTCTCACGCTGCACGTCACGATCGTGACGGTACTCAATGTAGGCGCGCGCCAGCTGCTTGTAAGGCCCCGCCATCAGCTGGTTCTCAACCGCGGTCTGGATCTCATTGATATCGACCTGGCTGCGTTCGTTCATCTGACTGCTAACGACTTCTGCGACGGTGGCGCAGTAATCTGCGTCATCGACTCCCGCTGCTTTAGCTGCACGCAGAATGGCTTCCTGGATGCGCTCTGATTTAAACGGCACTTTACAGCCATCACGTTTCATCACATGCGGTGTCATGATCACTCCATTTTTTGAAAACAGGTTATCCACAGAGGTGGAGAAGTATTCACCGGGCGTATTCCCCGCCGGGCCAAAGACTTCCCGCGTTCCCAGCTCGTGTTATCCACAATTCCGGCCAGCGTAAGCGCCGTCTTGTTGTTGGAATAGTAGACGATAAATACAAGATGTTGGGTCGGCGTGCATTTTAAGTGCTACATATAGTGATTTGCATCAAACATGTTTGCGATTTATTTGATGCAGAACAAAGTAAAAAGACGAGAGTACAAACGGCGGGCGCTTCAGCGATTGTAAAGGCGTACGAGAAAAATCTGATTAATTATTCAACAAAAACAGTAAAATAAGCCGGGTGCTGGGCGGCACCCGGCAGGGAGCGTTACTGCTGCAACCACCAGACGGCTTCAAACGGACGGAGCGACGTCGTTTGCGGTGCCGGGTAGTTACTCATCAGCACCTGCGGCTTATCGCTGAGAGCGTCTGTCTGCCATTCCTGAGGCGTATGGCTTAGGTTTGCCACCACTATCAGCGTCTGCCCCTGCCACTGACGACGGTAGCACCACAGGGAAGGATGTTCCGGCAGGAGGTCTTCATAATCCCCCCACGTCAGCACCGGCAGGGTTTTGCGCAGGCTAATCAGCGACTGGTAGGTGTAGAACACCGAATCCGGGTCGTCCAGCGCCGCGCGGGCGTTCACCGTTTCGTAGTTGTCGCAGACGCCAATCCACGGCTCGCCCTCGGTAAAGCCCGCATTGTGCGATGCGTCCCACTGCATTGGGGTTCGCCCGTTATCGCGTGACTTACTCGCCAGAATCGCCAGCAGTTCATCCGGCTCGCGGCCGCTGGCGCGCAGTTCGGCGAACATGTTCAGGCTCTCCACGTCGCGATAGTCGGTGATGCGGCTGAAGTGCGGGTTAGTCATCCCCAGCTCTTCGCCCTGATAGATATACGGCGTGCCCTGCATGCCGTGCAGCACCATGCCGAGCATCTTCGCGGCATGAACGCGGTATTCGCCTTCGTCACCAAAGCGCGACACGATGCGCGGCTGATCGTGGTTACACCAGAACAGCGCGTTCCACGCTTTGTTGTGCATCCCCTGCTGCCAGTGGCGGAAGAGGGTTTTCAGCGCCACGAAGTCCGGCTTGGCCTTCGTCCACTTTTCGCCGCCGGGGTAGTCCACCTTCAGATGATGGAAGTTAAAGGTCATCGACAGCTCGCTTCCGTCGAGCGACGCGTACTGCTGGCAGTTCTCCAGCGAGGTCGAGGACATCTCGCCCACCGTCATCAGGTTGCGCGGGGTGAAAACGTCGCGGCTCATCTCCTGCAGATATTCGTGAACGCGCGGCCCGTCCGTGTAGAAGCGGCGGCCGTCTCCGATGTTGTCGTCCGGGAAATCCTGGTCTTTTGAAATCAGGTTAATCACGTCCAGACGCAGGCCGTCCACGCCGCGATCGGCCCAGAACTCGCACACCTTTTTCAGCTCGGCGCGCACTTCAGGGTTTTCCCAGTTGAGGTCCGCCTGCTCCGGCGCAAACAGGTGCAGGTAATACTGCTCGCTCTCGGCGTGCCAGCGCCAGGCGTTGCCGCCAAACTTGGAGCGCCAGTTGTTGGGAAGCTGCTCCGGCGTGCCGTCGCGCCAGATGTAGAACTGGCGGTACGGGCTCGCTTTGTTCAGCGACTCGCGGAACCAGGCGTGCTGCGTAGAGGTGTGGTTAAACACCATGTCCAGCACGATGCGGATGCCGCGCTCGTGCGCCCGGGCAATCAGCTCGTCGAAATCATCCAGCGTGCCGCAGGACGGGTCGATGGCGGTGTAATTTGCCACGTCGTAGCCGTTATCCACCTGCGGGGAGATATAAAACGGCGTCAGCCAGATGGCGTCAATGCCGAGGGTTTTCAGGTAGTCCAGGCGCTGCGTCACGCCGCGCAGATCGCCGGTGCCGCTGCCGGTGGTGTCCTGGAAACTCTTTGGGTAAATCTGATAGATGACGCCGTTCTGCCACCAGTGAGGGAGAGTATTCATAATGCGTTCCTGCAAATGCGAAGGGGCGCAACTGCGCCCCGAAAGAGAGAATTAAACAATCTGCAGCGAGCCCTGACGGAACTTGCGCTGGTAAACCACGGTGGTGAGCGCCATTGGGACGATAATCGCGATGGCCATCGCCAGGGCAAACACCTGCCAGTAAGCGGGCTGGATGGAGAGAATGCCCGGCAGGCCGCCGACGCCAATCCCGTTCGCCATCACACCGTTCAGACCGCACACCAGGCCCGCCAGACCGGAACCGATCATCGCGCAGAGCATCGGGAAGCGGTATTTCAGGTTGATACCGTACATCGCCGGTTCGGTGACACCGAGGTAGGCGGAGATGGCCGCCGGAACGGAGATCTCACGCTCGTTGTGCTTACGGCTGACGATGATGATGCCGGTCACCGCAGAGGCCTGTGCAATGTTAGACAGGGCGATAATCGGCCAGACCGGCGTGCCGCCGAGGCTCTGGATCATCTGCATATCAATGGCCAGCGTGGTCTGGTGTACGCCGGTGATCACCAGCGGGGCATACAGGAAGCCGAACAGCGCGGCACCGATTGGCGCGAAGCTGCCTGTCATCAGGTGACGCACCGCGAAGGCCACGCCGTCGCCAATCATGCGGCCAAACGGACCGATAAAGGCGTGTGCCAGGAACACGGCAATAATCAGCGAGCAGACCGGCACCACCACCAGATAGAGGTAATCCGGCACGATGCGCTTCAGGCGCGTTTCAATAAAGCCCAGCGCCAGACCGGCCAGAAGTGCCGGAATAACCTGCGCCTGATAGCCCACTTTGGCGATGGTAAACAGGCCGAAGTTCCACACCTCAGGCACCTGCTGACCAAGTAAGTAAGCGTTCATTAACTGCGGAGAGACCAGCGTGACGCCCAGTACGATACCGAGAATCGGCGTACCGCCCATTTTGCGCACCGCGGACCAGCAAATCCCGACCGGCAGATAGAAGAAGATCGCTTCGCCAATCAGCCACAGGAAGTCGTAGATGCTTTGCAGCGCCGGGTACATCTGCGCCAGCGTTTTGCCGTCGCTCATCGGCACATCGCCGATGACGTTACGGAAGCCTAAGATTAAGCCCCCGCTGATCAGCGCCGGCAGCAGCGGGAAGAAGATCTCCGCGAAGTGCGAAATCAGCTGCTCGTGCCACTTCATATTCTGGCGCGCGGCCTTCTTCGCCTGCTCTTTATCGGCGGAGGAGTGCCCGGTTGTCGCCAGCAGAGCCTGATAGTAATCGCCCACTTCGGTACCAATAACGACCTGGAACTGACCGGCGTTGGTAAAGCAGCCTTTGACCATGGAAAGTTCTTCAATGGCCTTCGGGTTGGCTTTGGCCGGATCGTTCAGCACGAAGCGCAGGCGGGTGATGCAATGGCTGACGGTGGCGATGTTCTCGCGGCCGCCGACCAAGACAATCAACTGATCAATATCTGCTTGTTTAACTTTACTCATCATGAAACCTCATGACAGATGGTGAGGGGGTGTAATGACCTGAGCGCAAGCCTACTCCTTCAGCGTGACGGCGAAAATGGGAACGTTCCCGAAATCAGGCGAAGATCACAATAATCTGTTTTAAGGGGGTTACGAAAGGTGAGCGGGAATGACGATCTGACGCGGCTCAGCGCGCCCGTTGATCTGCTCGATAAGCTGCGTAGCGGCCTGTCTGCCGGACTCGGCGTAGCCCGGATCGACGGTGATGATCTCCGGGTGCAGGAACTTCATCAGCGGCGTGCTGCCGACGCTCGCCACCTGCAGGTTATCAATGCGCTGCTCCTGCAGATATTTGCTGGCACCCAGCGCAAGGGTATCCGTGGCGCACACCAGCGCGGTGGTCTGCGGCGTCAGGACGCTGGCGACCTGCTCGTAGCCCTGCTTCATGCCCAGCCCCGGCAGAGAGGCCACGGCGGAGAGGTTGTGCTTTTTGCAAAAGGTCAGGTAGGCCTCATGGCGACGCTTGCCGGTGGTGACGTCCGCGTGCGGAACGCCGAGGAAGCTGATGTGGCGATGGCCTTCGTCAAACAGGCGCTGCATCAGGGTGATGATCGCGCCCTCGTCGTCATAGCAGACGGAGGCAAAGCCGTGGGCATCGCGCGCCAGCAGCACCAGCGAAGGCTGCCAGGGTTTCAGCATCTCGTCTTTAATGCCGGTAAAACCGAACAGCACCACGCCATCAATGTTGCGGCGCTGGAGCATACCCAGATGCTCTTCAACCAGCTGCGGAGAAAACTGACTCTCCATCATGATTGGATCATACCCCTGCTCGTAGAAGGCGGGCAGCATGGTCTGCACGGCGAGGTTTTCAGACAGAGAATCCAGACGCGAGACAATAATGGCGACGACTTTGTCACTTTGCCCGCGCATGGCGCGCGCGGAGCGGGAAGGGGAAAAGCCGTGCTGATTCATGACCGCCTCAACGCGCTCGCGGGTGCGTTCGCTGACGCCGCTTTCGTTGTTCAGCACGCGTGAGACGGTCGATTTCCCCACGCCGCTTAAACGTGCGATGTCTTTAATTGTTAGGCGGTTCTGCATGCTGTATTCCCTGTAACAACGACGATGTAGTGAATTGAGCCTAATGCCATAGCGTGATTTCGCTATGGGCAAAGTCTGGTTTACGTTCGGTTTATTTGCAGGGGGGTATAATACCGCCCGAATCGTCACAAAGGGTACGCTTAAATCCTTATACTGCGCGGCGACACCCTACTTTTTACTTACCGGAGGCTTCATGGATCCCGATCCCACACCTCTCCTGAACGGGAGAATGCGTTCTATCCGGTAAGCCAGCCTGTTGCTGACTCACCGGTGATGTGAGGCAGCAACGTCCTAAACGTTCCTGCTTGAAAAATTGAGTGCCTCTCAGGTACGGCCTTGCCACGCCTGAAGGAAATGCTGCGTTCGCATTCGCGGATGCGGAGGAATGACTATGTTTAAAAATATCACCCGGCAGCTGCAGGCCCTGCTGAGCCGCCAC
The DNA here is from genome assembly GCF_036487345.1 of Enterobacter cloacae complex sp. CARB60. NCBI lineage: Bacteria > Pseudomonadati > Pseudomonadota > Gammaproteobacteria > Enterobacterales > Enterobacteriaceae > Enterobacter > Enterobacter cloacae complex sp. CARB60. The sequence goes on along the minus strand of NZ_JAZKLC010000002.1, from coordinate 4,160,185 downwards.
CTGCCACACCGTCTTGTTCAGCGCGACCCGCTGCCAAACGCCAAAAATATGGCGGGGGCGGCGATCCCCGCGTCCCTGACCGAACGCTGCCTGAACGTGGCGGCAATGGATGAAAACGAAGTCTGGCGCGCGTTCGGCGGGCACCCGGAAGGGCTAAACGCGTCCGAAGTGGAAAAAATCCGCGCCGTGCACGGCGATAACCAGATCCCGGCGCAGAAGCCCTCTCCGTGGTGGGTACACCTGTGGCTCTGCTACCGCAACCCGTTCAACCTGCTGCTGACCGTGCTCGGCCTCATCTCTTACGCGACGGAAGATCTGTTTGCCGCAGGGGTGATTGCCCTGATGGTGGGCATTTCCACGCTGCTGAACTTTATTCAGGAGGCCCGCTCCACCAAAGCGGCCGACGCCCTGAAGGCGATGGTCAGCAACACCGCGACCGTCTCGCGCGTGATTAACGATCTCGGCGAAAACGCCTGGGTGGAGCTGCCTATCGACCAGCTGGTGCCGGGCGATCTGGTGAAGCTGGCGGCGGGGGACATGATCCCGGCGGATTTACGCATCATCCAGGCGCGCGATCTGTTCGTCGCGCAGGCCTCCCTGACCGGGGAATCCCTGCCCGTTGAAAAGGTGGCGCGCAGCCGCGACCCGCAGCAGATGAACCCGCTCGAGTGCGATACCCTGTGCTTTATGGGCACCACGGTCGTCAGCGGCACCGCGCAGGCGATTGTTACCGCCACCGGAGGCAACACCTGGTTTGGTCAGCTTGCCGGGCGCGTCAGCGAGCAGGAGAGCGAGCCGAACGCCTTCCAGAAAGGCATTGGCCGCGTCAGCATGCTGCTGATCCGCTTTATGATGGTGATGACGCCGATCGTGCTGCTGATCAACGGCTACACTAAAGGCGACTGGTGGGAAGCGGCGCTGTTCGCGCTCTCCGTGGCCGTTGGCCTGACGCCGGAAATGCTGCCGATGATCGTCACCTCCACGCTGGCGCGCGGGGCGGTCAAGCTCTCTAAACAGAAGGTGATCGTTAAACACCTAGACGCCATTCAAAACTTTGGCGCGATGGACATCCTCTGCACCGATAAAACCGGCACCCTGACGCAGGATAAAATCGTGCTGGAGAACCACACCGATATCTCCGGCAAAACCAGCGAGCGCGTCCTGCACAGCGCGTGGCTGAACAGCCATTACCAGACCGGGCTGAAAAACCTGCTCGATGTCGCCGTGCTGGAAGGGGTGGATGAAGAGTCAGCCCGCACGCTCTCCGGCCGCTGGCAGAAAGTGGATGAGATCCCGTTCGACTTCGAGCGCCGCCGTATGTCGGTGGTGGTGAGCGAGCAGACGGACGTGCATCAGCTGATCTGCAAAGGCGCGCTGCAGGAGATCCTCAACGTGTCGACGCAGGTTCGCTATAACGGCGACATCGTGCCGCTGGACGACACCATGCTGCGCCGCATCAAGCGCGTCACCGACAACCTGAACCGTCAGGGGCTGCGCGTCGTGGCGGTTGCGAGCAAGTTCCTGCCCGCGCGCGAGGGTGACTATCAGCGTATCGACGAATCCGATCTGATCCTCGAGGGTTACATCGCATTCCTCGATCCGCCGAAAGAGACCACCGCGCCGGCGCTGAAGGCGCTGAAGGCGAGCGGTATTACCGTCAAAATTCTCACCGGCGACAGCGAGCTGGTGGCGGCTAAAGTGTGCCATGAAGTGGGGCTGGACGCGGGGGAGGTCGTGGTGGGGAGCGACATCGAGCACCTCTCCGACGACGAGCTGGCGAAACTTGCACTGCACACCACGCTGTTTGCCCGCCTGACGCCAATGCACAAAGAGCGCATTGTCACGCTGCTGCGGCGCGAAGGGCACGTTGTCGGCTTTATGGGCGACGGCATCAACGACGCGCCCGCGCTGCGTGCGGCGGATATCGGTATCTCGGTGGACGGCGCGGTGGATATCGCCCGTGAAGCGGCAGATATCATCCTGCTGGAAAAGAGCCTGATGGTGCTGGAGGAGGGCGTGATCGAAGGTCGCCGTACCTTTGCCAACATGCTTAAGTACATCAAAATGACCGCCAGCTCCAACTTCGGTAACGTCTTCAGCGTGCTGGTGGCGAGCGCGTTTCTGCCGTTCCTGCCGATGCTGCCGCTGCACCTGCTGATCCAGAACCTGATGTACGACGTGTCTCAGGTGGCGATCCCGTTTGATAACGTGGACGACGAGCAGATCCAGAAGCCGCAGCACTGGAACCCGGCGGATCTGGGGCGCTTTATGCTGTTCTTTGGTCCGATCAGCTCCATCTTCGACATCCTGACCTTCTGCCTGATGTGGTTTGTGTTCCACGCTAATACCCCGGAACACCAGACGCTGTTCCAGTCCGGCTGGTTCGTGGTAGGTCTGCTGTCGCAGACGCTGATTGTGCACATGATCCGCACCCGCCGCATTCCGTTCATCCAGAGCCGCGCCGCGTGGCCGCTGATTGTGATGACGGGGATTGTGATGGCGCTCGGCATCGCGCTGCCGTTCTCCCCGCTGGCAGGCTACCTGCAGCTGCAGGCGCTGCCGCTGAGCTACTTCCCGTGGCTGGTGGCGATCCTCGCGGGCTATATGGTGCTGACGCAGATGGTGAAAGGATTCTATGCGCGCCGGTACGGGTGGCAGTAACGGCAAGCCCGGTGGCGCTGCGCTTACCGGGCCTACGATCAGAATGTAGGCCGGGTAAGGCGAAGCCGCCACCCGGCACTAGCTTTCCTCCCAAATTCAACAACCTGTGATCTCCGTCGGCGCATTCGCTTGACGACAAATTGAGCGCATGTTAACAGAATGTTTTGCCTTTATTTGGCCCGTCAGATAAGGAACATTCATGTTACGGTACAGTCTCTTAACCGCCGGGCTAATGCTCGGCGCCTCTGCCTTCGCCGCCCCGGCAGGCGATCTCCCCTTAATGCCCTGGCCTGCCAAGGTCGAGCGCCCGACGACCCAGGGCGCGCTGGTGCTTAACGATAAAATCTCTGTCAGCGTCAGCGGGGACGATCTCGGCGACGCGGTCAACCGCCTGCGCCAGCGCATTGCCCTGCAAACCGGCTGGACGCTGCAGCCTCAGGCTGAAAAGCCAGACAAACCGACCATCCGCATCGCGATTGCCAAAAAGGTAAAACCGCAGCCGCTGCCGGACAGCGATGAAAGCTATAGGCTCACGGTGGACGCCAACGGCGTCGATATCTCCGCCAACACCCGCTTCGGCGCGCTGCGCGCCATGGAAACGCTGCTCCAGCTGATGCAGAACGGAGCGGAAAATACCTCGCTGCCGTGGGTCACCATTGAAGATTCGCCGCGCTTCCCGTGGCGCGGGCTTCTGCTCGATTCGGCGCGCCACTTTATCCCGCTGCCGGATATCAAACGTCAAATCGACGGCATGGCCGCGGCAAAGCTCAACGTCCTGCACTGGCACCTGACCGACGATCAGGGCTGGCGCTTCAGCTCGAAGCGCTACCCTAAGCTGACGCAGCTTGCCAGCGACGGGCTGTTCTACACCCCTGAACAGATGCGTGAGGTGGTGCGTTACGCCGCCGAGCGCGGCATTCGCGTGGTGCCGGAGATCGACATGCCGGGTCACGCCTCGGCGATTGCCGTGGCCTATCCGGAGCTGATGAGCGCCCCGGGGCCGTACGCAATGGAGCGCCACTGGGGCGTGCTGAAGCCGGTGCTGGATCCGACCAAAGACGCAACCTACGCCTTCGCCGACGCGATGGTCAGCGAACTGGCGGCGATCTTCCCCGATCCGTACTTGCATATCGGCGGTGACGAGGTGGACGACAGCCAGTGGAAAGCGAACGCCGCGATCCAGAATTTCATGCGCGATAACAGGCTGGCGGACAGCCACGCGCTGCAGGCCTATTTCAACCGCAAGCTGGAGACGATCCTCGAGAAACACCGCCGGCAGATGGTCGGCTGGGATGAGATCTACCATCCTGACCTGCCGAAAAGCATTCTGATCCAGTCCTGGCAGGGGCAGGACGCGCTGGGACAGGTGGCGCAGAACGGCTACAAAGGGATTCTCTCGACGGGCTTCTATCTCGACCAGCCCCAGTCCACCGCCTATCACTACCGCAACGAAATCGTCCCGCAGGGGCTGAACGGCGTGGATGTGATTGCAGACACCGACAGCGCCCAGAGCTGGGCCTTCACTATGCCGCGCCTGAAGGGCAAGCCGGTGGAGGGGAGCTTCACGCTGGTGAAAGGGGATGCCGGCTGGCGCGGATTTATTGATTTTGCCGGGAAATCCCGCCGCGCGGTGCAGGATATTGAATGGCGTGACGACAATCAGGTCACGTTTAGCGTCGACACCTGGATGGGCGAGACGCGCCCGGTGGTTTCCGTCGATAACGATAAGCTCACCGGCTATTTCCTGGTGGGGAACACCCGCTACCCGATTAGCGGCACGCGTCTGGACGAGGTGCCGAAAGGCATTCCGCCGGTCGTGCCGGACGTGGCGAATCAGGCCAACCTGCTCGGCGGTGAGGCCGCGCTGTGGGCGGAGAACGTGGTCGCGCCGGTGCTGGATATCCGCCTGTGGCCGCGCGCCTTTGCGGTGGCGGAACGCTTATGGTCCGCGAAGGACGTCAACGACGTCGACAACATGTACACCCGCCTGCAGGCGATGGACAGCTGGTCAACGGTGTCGGTCGGGCTGCAGCAGCATACCCAGCAGCAGGTACAGTTCACGCGCCTCGCCGGGAATGCCGACACGCTGCCGCTGCAAATCCTCGCTCAGGCGGTGGAGCCTGCGCAGTATTACACCCGTCAGCACCTGAAGTTCCAGGCCGGAAATTATCATCAGTTCGAGCCGCTCAACCGCTTCGCGGATGCGCTGAACGCCGAAAGCGCCACCGTGCGCCAGATGCACAAATGGGCGGACCGCCTGGTGAGCGATGCGGAAGACACGGAAAGCGCCGACGCGCTGCGCCACGTCTTTAACCGCTGGCAGAGCAACACCAGCGACGCGCTGGCGCTAAGCGAAAACAGCTATCAGCTGAAGGCGATGAAGCCGGTGATTCAGGAGGTCGATAAGCTGGCCTCGATTGGCCTGCGGCTGACGGATCTGGTGGCGCGCCAGGGCACGCTGGATGACAAAGAGATCGCCTCGATTCAGAGCGAGCTGGATAACGCGGCGAAGGTTCAGGACGAGGTGGTGATTGCGGCAGTCTATCCGCTGGAGACGCTGCTGCGCGCGACGCGGAATCAGTAACAAAAGCGCCCGGTGGCGCTACGGTATGAACCGGAAACATGGGTAACACTTTAGACCGGATACATGGGTAACAGTTATAACTGGCATAGAAGAGGAGACTCGCTATGCCCTGGACTGAGACCCGACCTATGCAACGCCTTGATTTTATCCGTGCCTGCCATGCAGGTACGGACTCCTTCTCCGCTCTTTGCCGTCTTTTTGGTATCAGCCGTAAAACCGGCTATAAATGGCTTCAGCGTTTTGACCCCTCTGACCTGTCATCTCTCTCTGACCGGTCGCGCGCGCCACACTCCCACTCCCGGACGGTTACTGATGATATCGCCGGACACCTGACTGCCCTGCGTCAAAAACACCCTGACTGGGGCCCCAAAAAACTGCGGATGTGGCTGCTCAATCATCACGTCGATTTTACCGTCCCTGCTGCCAGCACTATCGGCGATATCCTCAAGCGTGAAGGCCTGGTTCCGGATAAAAAGCGAAAACGCAGAACCCCGGGTAATCGCCAGCCCCTGACCACCATCAGTGAGAACAATCAGGTCTGGAGCGCTGATTTTAAAGGCAAGTTCAGGCTGCTGAGCAGAGAGTACTGCCATCCCTTCACCCTGACCGACAATCACAGCCGGTATCTTCTGAGCTGCCGGGGAACGGACCGGGAGAGCGAGCCCTTCGTCAGGCAGTGCCTGACGGATGCATTCCTGGAGTACGGTCTGCCGGAAGTCCTGAGAACGGATAACGGTCAGCCGTTCGCGGGAACAGGTATCGCCGGGTTAAGTCGCCTTGCCGTCTGGCTGATAAAGCTGGGCATCAGACCGGAACGTATCAGAAAGGGGCATCCGGAAGAAAACGGCCGTCATGAGCGAATGCACCGCTCGCTGAAAAGTGCAGTGAAACAGGGCAACACCTTCATGACGATGGAAGAACAACAGCGGTGGTTCAGTGACTACCGGGAAGAGTTTAACCACGAAAGGCCGCATGAAGCCCTGGCGGGTGCAACGCCTGGAACGGTATGGAAACCCTCAGGCCGTCACTGGGATGGCAGGGTTCCTGAATATGTTTATCCGGAAGGAGGGACGGTCTACAGGGTGAAATCGAGGGGGACACTCTATATGGGGAAAAAGGGGACGGTGTTCCTGAGTGAAGCGCTGACTGATGAGTACATCATGCTGGAAGAACAAGATGATGGCCTTGAGGCCATCATCTTTAACGGAATAACGCTTGCGTACTATGACCGAAAAACCCAGAGTGTGCTCCGGATAGACTAAAAAGTGTTACCTATGTTCCCGGTCTGATCTGTCACCTATGTATCCGGTCATACACTACGCTTACCGGGCCTACGTGACGTGTAGGCCCGGCAAACGAAGTGCCGCCAGGCGTAAAGGCAACTCAGTTCTTGAACACCCACGCCTCTTTCCAGTGTGCGCCAACCCCAGGCTCAAACTGGGTAGACGTTCTGCTGTACTGCATGCAGTAGCCGCTGTACGGGAAAGGTTTACACTCGTAGGTCTTACCGTCTTTAGGCTGTAACACTACGGTACCTGCTTTGTAAGACGCGACATTGTCCGGGAAGATATAGTCATGCTGACCGGCGTTGTCCGCCGCCGCTTCGCCTTCCAGCATCAGGTTCAGCACGTCCTGGGCAAACAGGGTGCCGTCTTTGTTGGTGGCGTAGTATTTCAGCATGTGGTGGCCCGGCGTCACGTCATTCAGGGTTATGGTCACGTCCTGGCTGGCGTTGTTCATATCCTGTTTCAGATAGCCTTTTTCCGCACCGCTGTGGTTCATCACGTGTGCTTCCATATTCACGTCGCCTTTGGTGCTCACGTGGAACGTCACGGTCGCGCTGTCATGTTCGATTTTGCTGTACTGCAGGTTAGAAACGGCAATCGTTTCATTCACTTCCGCTTTCTGCTCTTCATACGATATCGCGACGGACTGCAGCGTGCTGCCGTCCTTCACGAATACGCTGTTCGCGCCGTGAACCGGGTTGATTTCACCCGCTTCATCCTTCACCCCGACGCGAACGTCGCTGTGCTCGGCGTTGATCTTCTGCGCCAGATCGTATGACCACTGGTTTGCATCCCCTTGGGTAGCCGAGCCGATGGTCAACTCGGTACGCAGGGCGGCAACTTCCCCGTTAGCGTCGAAGAAGCGTGCAATGATTTTGTCGCCCGTATGGAGGTTATTGCCCGCGATTTGGCCGGAGATCATTTTGCTCCATTCCGATACGCCCGCTGTTGCCTCGTCAGTCGAGGTGCTTGCGCTATTACCAAAATCAACATCAATAGCCTGATAGAAACTGTTTGCCGTATCGGCAATTTCCCACACGCCATAAATGACCTGATATCCGGTGCGTTCAGGAACATTACAATTCATGGACTGCGTCATCGCGGGGGCAAGGCCATTCCCGTTTACAGTACAGAATGGGGTAGATTCAAACTGAGCGCGGGTCAGGGGTTTATTCGGATCCCAGTTTTGCTTTGTGATGTAATAACGCCAGTTGGCGGTTTTGTGTGGGGCGGTATGGTGCCAGACAAATTGATGCGGCCCTGCCGTCATCGGCGTTTTTGTCCAGGCATTCAGGCTCTGTTTATCCAGTTGAGAATACTGGGCAATGCCGGCACTGGCGAGTTGTCCATCCGGCGGCATAGCGCCAGCCGGGAAACCGGAACTTTTTTCTACACTCTGCGGTTCGTACTGTACTAAACCACAATCGATATTTTGGCCGAGCTTGCACATATAGGCGCGGCTGGCTGGAGATTCAATATAGCCATGGGCCAGTGCGGAAGAGGTAACGGTCAATGCCGCTATCGCCAGCGCAATTTTTGAAAGTTTCATTCTCTGTCCATAATAATCAATATACCGCGTGAGTGTATTTATGGACGGGGGGAAGGTCATTTTATCGCGAGGATAAAAATAGGCGAAATAAAAGGCAGCCTGAGCTGCCCTGTATTTACTGAAACAGATTAACGACGTACGGCAATCGCTTCGATTTCAATTTTCACGTCTTTTGGCAGACGGGCTACTTCCACGCAGGAGCGCGCCGGGAAGGTGGCATTATGCTCGGTGAAGAACGCTTCGTAGGTGGCGTTCACGGTCGCGAAATCGTTCAGATCCTTCACGAAAACGGTGGTTTTCACGATGTCGCCCACTTTCAGGCCCGCGGATTCCACGATCGCCTGCACGTTTTCCAGCGACTGACGCGCCTGTGCCGCCACGTCGGCCGGTACTTCACCGGTTTTTGGGTTCACCGGGATCTGGCCAGAGGTGATGATCATGCTGCCCAGATCAACGCCCTGAACGTATGGGCCGATAGCCGCTGGTGCATTTTCCGTCGCGAGTACTTTGGTCATGATTTCTCCAGAATAACAGCTGATTTAAGAGTCCCGGCCATTATAGGGAGGCCGGGATCCTTTACCAACCTCAATTAGTTGGCCAGCACCACATAATGAGAAAACTCTTTTTCGCAGTATTTGCATTTGAGCGCGATGTCATCGGCGCGTTTTTTCACTGCAAAGCTGGAGGAAACCGGCTCAGCATGGCTGATGCAGTTGCTGTTCGGGCAGACCAGCACGCTTTCGATGCGATCCGGCAGGCTCGGGCGGGATTTGCCAACCACTTCATACTCGTCGATGCGGTTGACGGTGGCGTCCGGCGCGTACAGCGACAGCTGGTTAACCTGCTCGTCGGTCAGGAAGGTGTTCTCGATTTTAATCAGGTCCTTGCGGCCCATTTCGCCTGACGGCAGGTTCAGGCCGATGGTGATGCGCTGGTCGGTTTCGGTCAGTTTGAACAGCGTCAGCAGCTTAAAGCCCACCTGCGCAGGGATGTGGTCAATCACGGTGCCACGCTTGATGGCTTCAACCTGGAGTTTGTTATCGTGTGTCATGGTCGTTTCCCCTTACAGTGCCAATTCGCGATTCAGAACCAGTGCCAGTAACGCCTGGCGGGCGAAGATGCCGTTTCCGGCCTGCTGGAAGTACCAGGCGTGCGGCGTTTTATCCACGTCTGTGGCGATCTCATCAATGCGCGGCAGCGGATGCAGCACCTTCATGTTGTCGCGCGCGCCCTCAAGGTCGCTGGCGCGCAGCACGAACTGCGCCTTCACGTTGGCGTATTCGGACGGGTCCAGACGCTCTTTCTGCACGCGGGTCATGTAGAGAATATCCACGTTGCCCACCACCTCTTCGATGCTGGCGTGCAGGCTCCACTGAATGCCTTTTTCGTCCAGCATGTCGAGAATGTACTGCGGCATCGCCAGCGCGTCAGGCGCGATGAAGAAGAAGCGGTTGCCGTTAAATTTCGCCAGCGCCTGGGTCAGGGAGTGGACGGTGCGGCCATATTTCAGGTCGCCGACCATGGCGATATTCAGGTTCTCAAGCTTGCCCTGCGTCTCCTGAATGGTGAACAGATCCAGCAGGGTCTGCGTCGGATGCTGGTTGGCACCGTCACCGGCGTTCAGTACCGGAATGCCGCCGGAAAACTCGGTCGCCAGACGCGCCGCGCCCTCCTGCGGGTGACGCATCACAATCGCGTCGACGTAGGTGCTGATCACTGAAATGGTATCCGCCAGGGTCTCGCCTTTTTTACCCAGCGACGTGTTGCTGCTGTCCGAGAAGCCCACCACGCTCGCGCCCAGGCGGTGCATGGAGGTCTCAAAGGAGAGGCGGGTGCGGGTCGAGGCTTCGAAGAAGCAGCTCGCAATCACCTTGTGCTTCAGCAGCTCCGGTTGCGGATTGGCCTTCAGTTTTGCCGCGGTTTCCAGAACCAGTTCCAGCTCTTCGCGGCTGAGGTCGTTTATGGAAATGATGTGTTTTTGATAAAGCGGATTCATGTTTATCTCCTGACGCCGGGCAAAAAAAAGCCCCTCAAATGAGGGGCTCTGGGAATAGGTTTAGCAACGGGAAGAAAAACGGCAGGCCAGCGTCTGATTTCAGACGCGGTAAGACGTTATGTCGTACACGCTTGACCATGCTTCCTCCCGGCAAATTGTCGGGCATTATACGCAGCTCGCTTTTCGGATCAAGCGATTTAATGCACGCTTTACTCAATGCAAACGGTTCTTTATGAATATTAATGCGTTCTGAGTAAATAATTAATTTGCTTATGCACCAGCGCGGTGCGCTTCACGACCCGGGGCGCGACCCAGACGATACTGCTGCCAGCCACCACGCCTAAAATTTCCGGTAGCTGGTGATAATCCAGAATACGCGCCACCGCGCGGCCATATCCGGCGACGGTATGAACAAGGATAAACTCGCTATTGTGCTCGACGCTGACCACCATTTCGGACACGGTACGCGCGGCGTCGGGGGCAGGGCGCAACTGGGGATTCAGCGAATAAATCTTTAGCCCTTTGGCATTTCGAATTTTTATGACACCGAGCAATTTAAGCAGACGTGAAACGGTGGACTGGCTGATGGTCTCAAAACCACGCTCCTGCAAATCCCGGCGGATCTCCTCCTGAGAGAGATAACTCTTTTCTGCGATCAGACGCTGGCAGACCGTCAGCTGAAGCTGTTCTTTTGGAGAGTAATCACCATATTCCGTCATAACTATTTCCCATGTAAGTGGCTGAAACAAAACGCCCGGTGGCGCTACGCTTACCGGGCCTACAACTTCAAAACATCACAACAACGCCCCCAGGCTTAACGCCGCCATAATCACCACCGTTAATATCCCCAGCAGCGGCGCCACCCATTTCAGATAACGCACGTAGGGCACGCGGGCGATAGCCAGACCGCCCATCACGACGGCAGAGGTGGGAGTGACCAGGTTAACGATGCCGGAGGCCGACTGGTAAGCCGTAACCACCAGGTCGCGGTTGACGTTAGCGAAATCGGCAAGCGGCGCCATGATCGGCATCGTCAGAACGGCCAGGCCGGACGAAGAAGGCACAAGAAACGACAGCACGACCTCCAGCCAGTACATCACGTTGATGAACGCCACCGTGGACAACCCGCTGACCAGTCCTTCCGCGCTGTGCAAAATGGTGTGGGTAATCATGCCCTTATCCATGATCACTACGATACCGCGCGCGATGCCGATAATCAGCGCGACGCCCAGCAAATCTCGCGCGCCGTTGATAAACGTCGACGTCAGCTCCTCTTCGCTCATGCGGGCAATCAGGCCGACGATAATCGCGCTGGCGAGAAACACCGCCGAGATCTCCGCCATCCACCAGCCCAGCACCGCCACGCCGTAGATCATCACCGCGAAGGCGAGGGCGAAAATCACCAGGATGATTTTGCGCACCGGGGTAAATTCCAGCGACTGTTCGCCCTTGTTGCCGAGGAAGTGGGCGCGGTTCTCTTCCTGCTTATCCGCCACGATCGACAGCGACGGATCCTGGCGCACCTTGCGGGCGTAGCGCATCACCCACGCCACGCAGATGATCCAGCCGATGACCAGCAGCGCCACGCGCAGGGCGATACCGTTGGTGAAGGGGATCCCGGCGGCGTTGGCGGCGATCACCGTGGCGAACGGGTTGATGGTAGAGCCGAGCGTGCCGATCCCCGCCCCGAGCAGCACGGTGGAGGCGGCGACAACCGGATCGAAGCGCGCGGCCAGCATCACCGGTACCAGCAGGGTGTAGAACGGCAGCGACTCTTCGGCCATGCCGTAAATCGTGCCGCCTGCGGCAAACAGCGCCATCAGGATCGGGATCATCCACTCCTCGCGCCCGCGCAGCCGGGTGGTGACGCGCTCGATCCCGGCGTCAATCGCCCCGGTTTTGGTGACGATCCCGAGAAATCCCCCGATGATCAGGATAAACAGCGCCACGTCGATCGCCCCGGCCTGGCCGGAGACCGGATCGTACAGCCCGGCGATGGGCGCCATCAGGACGGAAACCAGCCCCTGCGGATGCGCCGCCACGTGGGCGTACGTTCCGGCAATCGGGACCTCTTTACCGAGGGTTTCGTTCATCGCCATCTGGTACTGACCGGCAGGGACGACCCAGCTCAGCGCCGCCACAACGGCAATCAGAAAAAAGAGAATGGTGTAAGCGGAGGGAAACTTAAACTTGCCCATGATGTGCTCCTTAACCCGGCGCACCCGTGGCGCGCCGGGCGGTGATTAGTCGCCGAGTGTCGCCACCATGACCGCTTTGATGGTGTGCATGCGGTTCTCTGCTTCGTCAAAGACGATGGAGTTCGGTGATTCGAAGACCTCTTCCGTCACCTCCAGCCCCTTCAGGCCGTACGCCATCTCGATCTCGCGGCCCACTTTGGTGTGCTCGTTGTGGAACGCCGGCAGGCAGTGCATGAACTTGACGTTCGGGTTGCCGGTGGCCTTCATCACGTCCGCGTTGATTTGATACGGCTTCATCAGGCTGACGCGCTCGGCCCAGGCTTCCTTCGGCTCGCCCATGGAGACCCACACGTCGGTGTAGAGGAAATCGGTGCCCCGCACGCCTTCTTCCACGTCGTCGGTGAGGGTAATGCGCGCGCCCGTCTCTTTCGCGATGGCGCGGCACTGCTCAACCAGCCCGGCTTCCGGCCAGAAGGATTTCGGCGCGACGAGGCGGATATCCATCCCCATCTTGGCCGCGCCGACCATCAGCGAGTTGCCCATGTTGTTGCGCGCATCGCCCAGGTAGGCAAAGCTCAGCTCCGGCAGGGTTTTGCCCGGCGCGTGCTCCAGCATGGTCATCAGGTCGGCGAGGATTTGCGTCGGGTGGAACTCGTCGGTCAGGCCATTCCAGACCGGCACGCCCGCGTATTCGCCCAGCTCTTCGACGATAGCCTGGCCGTAGCCGCGGTATTCGATGCCGTCATACATGCGGCCCAGCACGCGGGCGGTGTCTTTCATCGACTCTTTATGGCCAATCTGCGATCCGCTTGGGCCGAGGTAGGTGACCTGCGCGCCCTGGTCGAACGCGCCCACTTCGAAGGCGCAGCGGGTGCGGGTGGAGGTTTTTTCAAAGATCAGGGCGATGTTTTTCCCGACCAGGGTTTGCTTCTCACGCCCGGCTTTTTTGGCGGCCTTCAGCTCGATGGCGAGGTCGATCAGGTACTGGATCTCCTCCGGGGTGTAGTCCAGCAGTTTCAGGAAGTTGCGGTTTTTCAGGTTGATGGTCATGTGGGAAATCCTTTTTAAAATTAGTGTCTAAAACCTTACCCCTCACCCCAGCCCTCTCCCCAAAGGGGAGAGGGTGTTTCAAGTCCCCTCTCCCCTTTGGGGAGAGGGTTAGGGTGAGGGGAGAGTGTGCTCAATTGCGAATCAACGTGCCTTTCTCGCCTGCCAGGATCTCCGCGCCGTCGGCCAGCGCGCCGATCCCGGCAATGCCGTTGCAGGCTTCAACAAACTCGCGGCAGGCGGCCACTTTCGGCCCCATCGATCCGGCGTCGAACTGCATGCCTCTGAGCAGCTCCGGCGTGACCTGCGCCAGCGGGCGCTGGGTCGGCTTGCCCCAGTCGAGGTACACCGCGTCGGCGTCGGTCAAAATCAGCAGGGCGTCGGCCTCGATCTGCCTCGCCAGCAGGGCGGCGGAGAGGTCTTTGTCGATCACCGCCTCAATCCCGCGATAGCCGTTGGCGTTTTCCACTACCGGCACGCCGCCGCCGCCGTTGCAGATCACCAGGTGGTCACGCTGAATCAGCGCGGTGATGGCGTCGCTCTCGACGATGCGCTTCGGCTGCGGCGACGGCACCACGCGGCGGACGTAGCTCCCGTCGGCCTTAAACACCCAGCCTTTTTCCGCGGCCAGGCTTTTCGCCTGGGCTTCGCTGTACACCGGGCCGATGTACTTGGTCGGGTTGCTGAATGCCGGGTCGGCGGCGTCCACTTCCACCTGCGTGAGCAGGACGCTCACCTCGCGCTGCGGCAGGTTGTTTTTCAGCGCCTGCTGGAGCATGTAGCCGATCATTCCCTGGCTTTCGGCGCCGAGAACGTCCAGCGGGTAGGGCGTCACTTTGTCGTAGGCGCTGTTCTGCAGCGCCAGCAGCCCGACCTGCGGCCCGTTGCCGTGCACCAGCACCACGCGCCACTGCGCCGTCAGCCCGGCGATGGTGCGGGCTGCCTGCTCGATGTTCTGGCGCTGGATCTCCGCTTCCAGCGGCTCGCCGCGCTTGAGCAGCGCGTTGCCGCCAAGGGCCACAACCAGAGTGGGTTTTCGTTCCATGATGGCTCCTTTAAATTCCGTCACGTTCCAGCGGGCAGCTCATGCAGCGCGCGCCGCCGCGGCCGCGTCCGAGTTCGTCGCCAGGGATGGGCAGCACGGTGATGCCCGCTTTGTCGTACTTCTCGTTGGTCCAGACGTTGCGCTCGTACCCGATCACCACGCCCGGGCGAATGGTCAGCACGTTGTTGGCGTCGTTCCACTGCTCGCGTTCCGCTTCAAAGGCGTCGCCGCCGGTGGTGATCAGGCGCACCTGGTTAATGCCGAGGGCTTTCTCAATGGCGTGCAGCAGGTCGGTTTCCTGGGTGCGCAGCAGGCCGCCGCGTCCGTCCGGGGTGAGCGTCCAGCACTGGGCGTCCTTGCGCACCACTTCCGGATAAACGGAGAAGGTGTCCACGTCGATGTGGGTCATGACGGTGTCGAGGTGCATGCAGGAGCGGTGTTTTGGCAGCTCAACGGCGATCACGCGCTCGGCCTGACGGTGTTTGAACAGGCTGTTGGCGAGAAACTCCACGCCCTGCGGCGTCGTGCGCTCGGACATGCCGATCAGTACCGCTCCGCGTCCAATCACCAATACGTCGCCGCCTTCTAAGGTGGCGTGGTCGTAATTAATATTCTCGTCGCCGAAATACTTAATAAAATCGCCGTCGGCAAACGCCGGGTGCCAGCGATATATTGCCCGCAGGTTATTGGTTTCACGCTGGCGCGCAGCTTTCGCCATCGGGTTAATAGAGACGCCGTTATAAATCCAGCACGAGGTATCGCGGGTAAATAAATGGTTCGGCAGCGGCTTCATAATAAAATCATTCGCCGTGTGGGTATCCACCACCATATTTTTAATGGCCGCCGGAATTTCACCGTAGGTTAATCCGCCGCTTAATCTGCGCGCCAGTTCGCGATGCGGCATATCCGCAAGCCAGCCGCGCACGTCGCCGGCAAAGGTCGGGCCGAGGCGATAGTCGGAGATTTGCGTATCCAGCAGCCAGGCTTTCGCTTCTGCAATATCAAGGGTTTGTGTAAGAAGGTCGGTCAACAGCAGGACTTCCACACCCTGCTCGCGCAGCGTGTTGGCGAAGATGTCATGCTCCTCACCCGCCCGCTCAACCGAGAGCACGTCATCGAAAAGCAGCTCCTGACAGTTTGATGGCGTTAAGCGTTTCAGACTTAAATTTGGGCGGTGCAGCATAACGCTACGTAATTGACCAATTTCAGAACCGACGTAATGCTTTTCCATAATTATTCCTTTAACTGTTTTTCAGAATAAAAAGGGCATGCGCCATGTGATGTATTTAATTGCATGGCGGCTAAGCTCAATTGATTTCGTGATTCATACTAGGCAGTTAAATAACCCGTATTGTGATGTTGCTCACGCGAAACCGGATATTCAGGGGTTTGTTTTCATTTGCATGATTCGCATCAGATAATGATTAATTTCATATTATTGAGGGATGAATAGCTAAGCAGGATCCGGTGGCATTATTTGAGGTTGTTATTATTTTGTAGATTTTAATCTTTTGAAATATCTTGTTATGTGATTGATTTTAAATGATAAAAATAATGAGAAAGAATGGCTATGCAATTAACGTAATTAACTATTTTTGACTTAAGAACAATCAATAAATAATTATGGTTTTTTAGAGCAAATTATCAAAACAGCAAAGTGTGAGACGGCAACGGTTTTTGTTAATTAGAGAGCATGATCAAGAGGTTAGAACAGCCGTGCGATAAGCGCGGATCGAGGTTATGCATAACCCCTGCATAAATGCCTGGGCAGGATTAACAGAGAATTAACACCTTTCCCGATAAACATGCGCTCGCGCAAACCTCTTCGAAAAAGGGCTGGTATGGCAGCCGGGATTCTCGTATAAAAGATGAAAAATGAAACATCGTTTTATATTGAGGATTGAAACATGATTATCGGCAATATCCACCATCTGCAGTCCTGGCTGCCTGACGATCTGCGCCAGGCCATTGAGCACGTTAAAGCCCACGTCACCGACGCCTCGCCGCTCGGGAAACACGACATCAACGGCAACAGCCTGTTTTATCTGGTCTCTGAAGACGTGACCCAGCCGTTTGCCGAGCGCCGCGCCGAGTACCACGCGCGCTATCTGGATATTCAGATCGTGATGAAGGGCCAGGAAGGGATGACCTTCAGCACCCTGCCGCACGGCGTGCCGGACACCGACTGGCTGGCGGACAAAGACATCGCGTTCCTGCCGGAAGGCGAGCAGGAGAAAACCGTGATGCTGAGCGAAGGGGATTTTGTGGTGTTCTGGCCGGGTGAAGTGCACAAGCCGCTGTGCGCGGTGGGGGCACCGGCGCAGGTCAGGAAAGTGGTTGTTAAAATGCTGGTTGAGTAATTTCCCCTCATTAAAGGGAGAGGGTGTAAAAGTCCCCTCTCCCCGTGGGAGAGGGTTAGGGTGAGGGCACCAGCCCGCAGAGGAGTCCATCACTCCCCAAGCGTCGCCACCATCACCGCCTTAATCGTATGCATCCGGTTTTCCGCCTGGTCGAACACGATGCTCGCCGCCGACTCAAACACCTCGTCCGTCACTTCCATCCCGCCGTGCAGATCGAACTCCTTCGCCATCTGCTTGCCGAGCGTGGTCTGGTCGTCATGGAACGCCGGCAGACAGTGCAGGAACTTCACGTCCGGGTTGCCGGTGAGCGCCATCATCCGGGCATTCACCTGATACCCGCGCAGCAGCGCAATCCGCTCCGCCCACTTCTCTTTGGCTTCGCCCATCGACACCCAGACGTCGGTATAGATAAAGTCCGCGCCCTTCACGCCTGCCGCCACGTCTTCCGTCAGCGTGATCTTCCCGCCGTGCTTCTCCGCCAGCGCGCTGCACTCCGCGACCAGGCTCTCTTCCGGCCAGCAGGCTTTTGGAGCCACCAGGCGCAGATCCAGCCCGGTCAGCGCCGCCGCTTCCAGCATCGAGTTGCCCATGTTGTTGCGCGCGTCGCCCGCGTACACCAGCGTCATCTCGTTAAACGCCTTGCCCGGCAGGTGCTCCTGCATGGTCAGCAGGTCCGCCAGCAGCTGGGTCGGGTGGAACTCGTTGGTCAGCCCGTTCCACACCGGCACGCCCGCATACTGCGCCAGTGTCTCGACCACTTCCTGGCCGTGGCCGCGGTACTGAATGCCGTCATACATCCGCCCGAGAACCCGCGCGGTGTCCTTAATTGACTCTTTATGCCCAATCTGGCTGCCGCTCGGCCCTAAATAGGTGACGCGCGCGCCTTGGTCAAATGCGGCAACTTCGAAAGAGCAACGTGTACGGGTCGAGTCTTTTTCGAAGATGAGCGCGATGTTTTTACCGGTAAGTTTCTGTACTTCCTTGCCATTTTTTTTATCGGCTTTGAGCTGTGCGGCAAGGGTCAGCAGAGAAGTGAACTGTGCAGGGGTAAAGTCGAGCAATTTCAGAAAGTGTTTCTTGTATAAATCGGACATTTTATCCTCGCATGGCGAACGCCACTTATTGAATTAAAATTCACTTTATATGTGTAATTATTCATTTGCAACCCCGTTTCACAATTCTTTCTTACAAAGGTGGAGGCAAACCCGTCCGTGTGTGAAAATAGAAGTATCTGCCGCACTTTAAAGAGGATTGAGCCATGGCAAACCCGGAACACCTGGAAGAGCAACGCGAAGAGACGCGTCTTATTATTGAAGAACTGCTGGAAGACGGTAGCGATCCGGACGCGCTGTACACCATCGAGCACCATTTCTCTGCTGACGATTTCGAGGCGCTGGAAAAACTGGCCGTGGAAGCCTTCAAGCTGGGTTACGAAGTGACCGAGCCGGAAGAGCTGGAAGTGGAAGAGGGCGACACCGTCATCTGCTGCGACATCCTGAGCGAAGGCGCGCTGAAGGCGGAGCTGATCGACGCGCAGGTAGAACAGCTGATGAACCTGGCCGAGAAGTTTGAAGTGGAATACGACGGCTGGGGAACCTACTTCGAAGATCCGAACGGTGAAGACGGCGAAGAAGGCGACGACGAAGATTACGTCGACGAAGACGACGACGGCGTGCGTCACTAAGCGTTTCAGGCGGTGGCGCGCGCCACCGCTTTTTCAAGGCAGAACCATGGATTACCCGCAGATACTCGCCCCCGTACTCAACTTCCTTAAGTGCCCGACCCCGCAAGCATGGATTGATAAAGCCCGCGACCCGGCGAACCTGCCGCTGCTGCTCACCGACCACATGGTGTGCGAGCTCAAGGCCGCCCAGACCGCGCTGCTGCTGGTGCGTAAATACGTCGCCGACGAAAGCGGTGCCGACGCGCTGCTCGACTGGCTCAAACCCTACGAACAGTTCACCTTCCGCGACGGCCCGGAGCCGGACTTCATCGCCCTGCATAAGCAGATTGGCAAAAGCGTGATGCCCAAAACCGACGACCCGTGGGGACAGGCGCTCATCGACAGCATGGTCCTGCTGATCAAAGAGGAGCTGCACCACTTCTGGCAGGTGCGCGAGGCGATGCAGTCCCGCGACATTCCGTACGTCAAAATCACCGCCAGCCGCTACGCCAAAGGGATGCTGAAGGAAGTGCGCACCCACGAGCCGCTGACGCTGATCGACAAGCTCATCTGCGGTGCCTACATCGAAGCCCGCTCCTGCGAACGCTTCGCCGCGCTGGCCCCGTTCCTCGACGACGACCTGCAGAAGTTCTATCTCTCGCTGCTGCGCTCGGAAGCGCGCCATTATCAGGACTACCTGACGCTGGCCCAGCAGGTGAGCGACGACGATATCTCACCGCGCATACAGCTTTTTGGCGAAATTGAAGCCACACTTATCTCGACACCGGACCACGAGTTTCGCTTCCACAGCGGCGTGCCGGTGTAAACCGGCACAACTCAAGGATAAGGATGCGAGATGAATAAAACGTGGACCCGTACCGTGATGGTTGTTGTGGTGGCCGCCGCCGTGGCGTTCTGGGTGTTCTTCGACAGGCAGCGCGCTCCGGAACGGCAGATGGATTCCGCCCTTAACGCGATGCCCGCCTGGCAGGTGATTAAGGAGCAGGAGCCCGCGCTGCATCAGCGCATCCTCGACCAGATGGCTGCCCTGCAAAAAGCGGGCGAGCCGGAGCAGCAAATTATCGACACCATCCAGCCGCAGATCCTGCATCTGCAGACGTCGCGCCTGCAGAACGCCCCGGACGCCAACGTGGTGAACTACATGACCATCAACATGGAGCAGACCGCCGCCATTCAGAAGGTGAGCGACGACGCCTGCTTCCGCTTCCTCTACCCGACGGTGAAGGGCGGCGTGAACCCGATGCGCATGCTGGATAAAGACCTGATGGCGCGGCGCATGCAGGCCGACGCCGACATGATGCGCGCGGCCTACGGCAAAAACCGCCACACCGTGACCCCGGCCGAACGCGAGGCGGCTGTCGAGGACGTGCGGCCGATTATGAAGGCGCTTGCCGATAAGTACGGCGAGGACATCCAGCTGCTGCAGATGCCGGAGAAGGCGGCGGGCAAAGAGAAGCTTTCCTGCGATATGGTGCAGGAGATGTGGGCGAAGGTGCTGGCGCTGCCGGAGCAGAAGGCGGCGGGGGTGATTCGTCTGGCGGTGTCCGAGCTGGAGTGACGAAGGGCGCTGGTTTTTTGGGCACTTAGCGCGGGTTTAGCGCGTCGTCGCTTGCATGGCGGCGCGCGACAGGTATAATCCACAACGTTTCCGCATCCCCTTCAGTGCCGAAGTGGCGAAATCGGTAGACGCAGTTGATTCAAAATCAACCGTAGAAATACGTGCCGGTTCGAGTCCGGCCTTCGGCACCAATCACTTTATTTTCTTATAAATCAATGAGTTAGTGTCAATAACCCGCCTCATTTGCATGTAAGAAATGTCAGTTACTCATCAAGTACAAAAGCCACTGTGAATGTTAATGGCTTTGGTATGTTAGCACATAGTGGCGAGTAGTTCCCAGGCTCAACCTCGTATCGCTTTTCCCTTTGAAGCTGGAAGACGTGCCGCCGTCTCTAAACTCCATACCAAACGCTTACAGTGAAGCGCATTTTTTGCCGATGCTCCCACATGCCACACGTCGAGATGACGTTGCAGGGAATAAACAGGTTTATGGTGGTGATGCTCCGGTAGCTACAGATCCGGCTCTGCCAGCGGTTCGGCCTCGCTCCTTCGGGTACATGGTCATCCTGATAAACTTCACTGTTTGACATACCCTGATGTTGTCGCCTAACGGCTCCGCGTGTTGTCTTACCACCAACGGGCTTATTGGCTGCTATTCCCTTAATTTAAGTATGGTATCATGTAGGGAAAATCTTAAAAGAAGGGTGGTTTATGGGCTGGTCTTCGTTGGTTAGGATAACCATTGGTACATTTCTATTAGCTGGGTTGTCGTTCTCTGCATACGCGAAGAACTGCAAGAAAGGTATACCATGCGGTAATTCGTGCATTGCGGTTGGAAAAACGTGTCGGATTGGATCAAGTACCTCATCGGCTTATAAAAATTATTCTTACTCTTACCCGTCATCTTCTCTTCATAGTTCAATCCCTAAATCCTCTCCCCCTTCCCCATCAGCGAAGGTTGAGGGAAAAAACACAGCTTCAACTGCGAAAACCTATCTCTGTCAGTACGCTATTGCAGCAGTACAGAATGGTAGAATAGGTGCTTTACGTGTGCTGGGTAGTGCAGAGGTAACGTTGTATGTCGATAGCTTCAAAGCTAACCGTTTAAACGGTACATACCTGATCTCACCAAAGCTGAAAACTAACGGTAAGTTGATGATGGCAGATGATAAAAGCAAGGTGTACGCCTATGATCCGTCGCTGGGAAACTTTGCAATTAGTGACCGCATCGCAAGAAGCACCGAGCAATGGGATAATTGTAAACTGGTTCACAATTAATAAACTCAATTCGTGGGGATGGAATGAAAAAATTACTAATGGCTTTCGTGATTCTAACTTTACCTCTGCTCTCATTCGCTAAGGGTATTGGTTATGGAAATACTAAATGGGACATGAATCCGTCAGAAGTTGTTGCGGCTCAGGGCAATGGCGCACATCTGATCTCACCAGAGAAGTATAAGGATAATTTTGGGAAAGTGCGGATTGATAATGTATCGATCGGTAGCGGTCTTTATACTGTCACATTCCTTTTTAATAGCGCAGATCGTCTTGTACAAACGAATGTAGCCAGTAATGAGAAAAAAAATGAAGGTATCGCTGCGAGTCAATTTGACACATTGAGTCAATTGTTAACTCAGAAGTATGGGAAACCTGAGTTTTCAGATTCAGATAAAGCAACCTGGAAACTTCCTGACACTACGGTTGAGTTAAGTAAGATGGTCATTTCTGGGATCATGGCCCAAACAGTTGTTCGTTACATTCCAAACAGTAGGGTAGTGAGCGATACTACTAATCTTTAAAACATGACGCCTGAAGCGAGTGGCTAAAATTTTGAATTCAGGGGCGTAAGCCCCTTTTCAGTTATTTCTTCTGAGTGCAAACCGATACGGCGCTATCCGTTATGATCATTATCTATTATGCTATTTCCACCGATAGCAATGAGTTACGAGTACCTTAAATGCCTAACAATTATGAAGAGAGATCCGCTTTAGTTATGGGGCGACTTTTCGCTTTACATCTTACTCCAGACCGTTTGATGAAAATTGGAGCATTTGTGGTTCAGTATGGGTTGTTTGAAACGACACTTGAGCGAGCAGTTTGGACATTAACTGAAACTGATGTGCAGGGTGTAAGACCTTTTACAGAGAAATTGAATGCTGAGGGTATGTTCAATGCCTTTGGTGCTGGGAATGCGAAGTTAAGCGAAAAATGCAACTCGGTATTACAAGCCGCTTCATTAACTGCCATTGATTTGTCCAACTACAGAAATAGCCTTATGCACGGTTATCTTATGCCATTTGAAACAAACCCTTGTTTCTTAAGAAACCCAAGCTGGAACGGCGAAGTAAGAAATAAAAAACCAGGTGATGCTTATGTAGGAGAACCTCTCCTTGATTTAGCCATTATTTCAGCATGTACTTTGTACAAAACAGCTATTCATGCGTCTGCTGTATTTGATGATGCTGAAAGCGAAAAAGAAATTGAGGCGTTAGAGTCAGACGTTAGAGAGGCCGGAAGTTTTGCAAATGAGCTGCGTTATCTGAGAAGTTTGATGAACGAAGAGAAGTACTAAATCATTATTCTTCTTCAAAGGTCATTGTGTAGCGGCATTGCTGCGCCTTTCTAATCGTCGCTGTCTCCGTGTAATTGGCATTGGAATAGATGCAAATCCTCGTGTTGTCTGTCTCCTGTTCATCACTAAGGATCAGGGTAATTTGTCCGGCGTGAGTCGCCAGGGCTGGCAGCATTACCAGCGACAGCAAAAGCAAGCGTTTCAAGTTGATCACTCCCAAATGTTTGCAAGGGCAGCGCCCACGCTCTTAACGTCAATCTTCAAATAGTTCATGGTGACTTTAGGATCTGAATGGTTCAGCGTCTTCATGGCTAACGCCAGATTTCCGTTAGACTTCTCATAGACCGCCGTTGCAGAAAATTTCCTAAAGCTGTGACAGCCTACCGTTCCTTTAATCCCGACATTCTCCGCAGCCTGTTTGATCTCACGGTTCACTTGCTCACGACTCACAGGGGTTTTTCCTGATGCACGGTTGCTGTGTGACGTGAAAACGTATTCGTCTTTCGGGAATGCCTGACGGCGGCGTTCTACGATCTCCCACACCTTTGTAGGGACGATGATCTCCTTCTTCTTACCTGTCTTACTCTCCAACACTTCCAGCGTGTTTCCCTCCTTGAACTGGTTGAACTTCAAATTCACCGTATCCCCGACACGTAAGCATAAAGAGGCCATAGTGATCGCTACGTCTGCGAATAGCTGTTTGTTATGACACTCAAGCCAGCTAACCAGCTTAAATGCTTCTGCCTGTGTGATTATCTTCGTGGTCGCCATCTGCTGATCTCCGTCAATCTTGAAACTGTGAAATAAGATTATGATCATTTTCAGTAAGTTACAACTATTCAATCTCACATTTTTTGAAGGGGTGGTGGAAGGTTGCGCCATTTCCAGCACTACTGAACGCGAATAAGCACGGCTCCCTGTTCAAAACTCGCACAAATACGGAATATCATTAACAAAATCATGATGTTGGCAAGTCTAAATAGATGTTTGAATGTTGCCAAATACTGGCGACGTTATGCACGGTTTATGCAGATTCATTGAATACCAGAGAGGCGAAGGGCGAAGATAAAGCGTAGAGTGATAATTAAAACAATAGGTTAGGTATTCTACCTCACATTTCTACAGAACCTTGAGGTAGAGATATTGTACCGTAGATGATAATGATTCTCATATGAATTGATTGCACCAAGAAATGATTAGAATGCTAACCAATTGGCGGGTTTTGCATGGAAAAAATCGAATTGTTATATTATAACAATAAAATGAAAAACTCGTTCGGCACATGGCACCTGTCATGAAAGTGCTCATTGTGGACAATGATCGCTGTGAGCCGCATGGCGCAAGGCTTTACGCAAAGTGAGTGATAGTTACTATTTGCTCACTACGGTAACTTTACCCCTGTAACAACGGCAATCTTTACCTGTCATTTAAGGTAGATTAAGCAGGGATTTACCGTGGATATAACGGGGAAATTTCCGGCGCTATGGAGGCGAGTATTCGCGATTAACACGCAATCATGAGTGAAACGAGGGATGTAGGGTTAATTCTCCATAAAGTGGAATGTACAATTTGATATGCGCGTGATCAGCGCATGGAAGATAGCTACACAGGAGAGTTACCTTTGCATAGAGTTATTGATGAGAAGTGTTTCTCCTGTTAGAGATAACTTGTCATGTTCGCTTCACTCACTGACAGAAACCAACTACTAAATACCCTTAATTAAATTAAGGTTATTAATTATCTCTCTTATGTTCTCGTATTCCTCGAACATACATCATTGTGCAAGATGATCATGAGCAGATACTTTTTCATGCGACATTCACCCGCTGATTGCTGGTTCATTGTGAGCCTACACTTTCCGAAGGTATCAAAATAAATGTAAAAGGGCTTATCATTTAAAATGATACCCCCTCTTACGTGATACCCTCGTAATCAGCTTGATTGTGCAAATGGCGTAGCCATAAGATCGGCTCACTCGCATGAAGAGCCGGAAATGATACCCTCCCTTGAGAAGCCGTCTTATCCTATTATAAAAAATTGTTGACAGCAGATTAATTTCGTGGTAGGGGTTGACAAACGTTATTAAAATAGTGTATTATGGTAAGTATGAAGGGGAGAAAACCTTCTGAAACTTTTGGCCCTGGGCGGGGTAACTGCCTGGGGCTTTTTGCATCCAAAATCCGAAGGAGGCCGTTATTGAAGTATTTCAGCAGTGACCAGGTTTTTAATGATCTGGTGAGTGGTAAGGTGAAACGCCACGTTATTTACGCATCCATGCAAGCAGCAAAATCGAGGGAGTATACAGACCGAATGAAAATGTTCGCTGACGCTCTCGCCCGTTATGACCAACACCGTAAGGAAATTAACCAATGATGAACATTCGTTTTAGTCCAGAAGTTTACGAGGCACTCCGTGAAGCCGCCACAATTAAAGGCGTAAGTATTCCGGCCCTGGTTAACTCCATTGTCAAACACACTATCCTACAACAAGAGGAAACCAATGAACCAAAGAAGAAAAGTAATAACCTTCGTTGATGCAATTTGCGGATCTGGAAAGTCCACCACGTTACAGCACTACATCAAGTCAAGTTTATTAGCAAATTCCGAAGCAATTCCCCCTCGTTATCTTCTCGTGATGCCAACACATGATTTATGTAATCAAGTGAAGGAAGAACTTGAAAACCGAAGGGTGAAGAGTTATCACGTAGACACCGAAACAGAAGCGGTAAGACACCTAATTTCCACCCTGGAATACGATTTCCAGCATTCGGTGATTATCTGCACACATCAATGTTTCATTCATTACTGCTATCGCGCAGCGCTTGAAACGGAACTTCAAAACCTTCTCCGTGGTTTCACTATCTTTGTTGATGAAATCCCTGATGCAATGTTTGGCGCTTACATCAAAGTGCAGCATACAAATCGGACGGAACAAAATTTCCCATTCTTGGA
The DNA here is from genome assembly GCF_036487345.1 of Enterobacter cloacae complex sp. CARB60. Taxonomy (NCBI): domain Bacteria; kingdom Pseudomonadati; phylum Pseudomonadota; class Gammaproteobacteria; order Enterobacterales; family Enterobacteriaceae; genus Enterobacter; species Enterobacter cloacae complex sp. CARB60. The sequence continues at coordinate 4,134,694 of NZ_JAZKLC010000002.1, read as the reverse complement.
TATGCTGGAAGAGCGGGACGGATTGTTATTCCTTCGAGAGGATAAGCGTGAAGATTTCTACGCATACTGGCACGAAACAGAGGCGAATGGTGCTGAGTTAAAGCGCCTGCTCTGGGCGATAATGCAAGGTGCTGGACTTCTCTACGAAGAGAATAAACACCTGTTTGCTTTCACTGCTTCACCAATTATCAGATCGGTAGAATGGGCTGAACAACTTACACTCTTAGGTGCTGGCTCTTCTCGAAGTTTGTTTGTCTGGGCTGCTGAACATCTGGCGAAATACGAAGTTGAGGAAGCTGGTGAAGATTTACAGCCGCCACTTGAAAGATGTAAACATAAACATGTACCGATCTCCCTGGTCGCCGTATGTGAAAACAGATGCACCTTGACAGCATTACAGAAAGTTTTTCATGAACATCTCCAGGAAATCATCCAGCGCGTGCCTGGTGAATTCATCTTTGCCACTAACAGAGATAAATCCCTGTGTCAGTTTACTACGATAGGGGATGAAATTCTTACCGATGCTTCCCGTGGTATCCGTGTTTCAATGGCTTCCTATGGACTGAACCATTACCAGCACATACACAATGCTGTATTTCTCGGATGTAGTAATCTTGATCGAGATTTCCAGGGTAAATGGCGGCAGTATGCGGAGATTAACGGATGGGATGTTGAAGAATTTGAACAGAAGCAACGCGCCGCGATGAACTATGAACGGTGCTACCAGTTTATTAGCCGTACATCTATCCGTAATGCTGACACTGATCACCCTCTGGCGTTCGTAGTGCCGGATCTGGCAACTGCTGAATACATCAAAGAGCATTATTTCCCTGGTGCAAAGATTGAATGTCTGAAATTTGGGAAAGTGAGAAAGAGACGCGATACAAGGAAAGGCGACAACACCCGCGCCGAAGTGCAGAAACATAAAGCCAGTGGGCTTACTCAGAAACAAACTCAAGAAGTTATGAATGTTGGAATAGCAACAATCAAACGAAACTGGAACTAATCAGGAGACCTAATTGATACAATATATAAAACTGAACAACACAAACCAGATACAGATCAACGATAGTGGGAAGGGTGTTTATTATGCACTTGTCTGGTTCTGGAAAGGCAGAAAAATTAAAATTTCTTACGGAGAGCTATCTGATAAATCCGGTGTAAGTGATAACGGGATCAGATTCTGGCTTCGTGCGCTGCGCAACATTGGTGTGATTGAGATAGACGATGAAAGCCATTATCTATCCTTCACGCTGAAACACATCGAACGAGACAATGTAGAATTTATCTACACTAATTTCTAAAACACACAATCGGGAAACTTTATGATTACTGCTTTATGGTGGTTCACCATATTCTATGGCGTTTACGTCTTAACCAGACAAGGAGTTTCCCCTCTACGAGGAATGAATGGGACGAAAAGAACGAAATCCAATTAAACGGATAGAACAAGCAACACGCATCAGCAAACGTAAATACACCTCTTCTCTACAAGACCTCGCACGAGAGTCTATTCCTGGTGAGATGGTGACAACTATTAAAGAATATCCCGCAGTAGTACCAACTGGATTAGAGTTTGATCTATTGCAGGATGTTCTATCGTCAACGGATAACGTTTATTACAAACCACGATGCAGACGCGAATATATTATAGATAGTAGCCATCTCAAGAAATGGCAAATAGCAGGATTTGAACATTACGCTGATTATGTTGGGTATTGTCAAACCTGGGGACTATCCCAGCACACACAAGACTTTGATATTCTCTTTGACGACAAGGAAAACAATGAATAATAAAACTATGGACACCGTGAACACCCTAATTAACTCCTTCCACGACAACTGGCATTTACCAACCTTACAGCTTGTTAATGCAGCGTGGCGTGAGAGAACGCGCTCCGCGCTTCTGGAAGCGTTGGGAGGAGCTGAACAGGCAATTACTGCCCTTGAACATCTGCAAACGTCTGTAGCTCGTTTGGTGCAGCGTGACGGCAGTACGATCACACCAGAAGAGGCGTGGCGTGTAGCTAATGACCTTGAGGAGCTTGCTTGCTCTTTGCAATACATCACCGCTGAACTCGGAGAGCTTAGCCTCGACCTTGCCAAGGTTTATGGCATGATTTAGAGTGAATAAATATTCACTAATAGTGCATAAAATGCTTGACATGTGCATAACTTTTATGTTACTATGAAAGTATAGGGTAAGTATTCGAATCACCCTCGTATGTCAATACGCACTCCTTGAGAATGCCGTTCCCATAGCGGCATTCTCTCCCTCTGAATGCTATTTCTGAAAAGTGTTGGTTTTTTCGTCTTCCTTTTTGTCTTGTTTAGTTCCGAAGGAATGCGCGGGATGTAATATCTCGTTGTGTTGGTATTGCATCGCAATCACCGCGCATCTCCGACTTTTTCAGAAAGAGCATTCGCTCTTTGCTCATTCATTCCGTTAGGATGAATGTAGTCAGACTGAATAAACGCCGTCAGCGGTAGTTACGTTCAGGCTGGCAATCTCTTATTACTATTCCAGTGGTGATATTGAGATTCCATTCCCACTTCTCGCCATGACAGAAGGGCTTCTGTTTTGAAGTGGGAGCAATGACGGGCGATCCTACTGCTGTTATTCGTAACAGTTGCGCCCTTCATTTTTTCAAGAATCCATTCTTTAACTTCATAATCCTCCCAAACGATGACGTTAAACAATGCTTTCTAACAAGGGGCATACTCTCCAGGGGCTTAATTGCCCCTTTTTAACAATCTGCATGTAACACTTCCGTTATTAATGAACGCAGTAACAATACGAAGGAAATCTCATGTTCCTTATGAATTATGATCGTGTAATAACACACAAAGGTGCTTCTCTTATTCTCTCTGAAAAGATGATGAAACAAGCGGCTTATGTATTAGGCGTAAGTTTCGAAGAGATTCGAGAGGCTACAGAGAAATTCTGGCCTACCGCCATTATCACCAAATCAAAAGAAGGTTCTCACCCATCATCAGGGCTTGAGGAACGATTAAAACTAAAAGCAATAGCAAAAGGAAAATAACCAATGCAATTTGGAACATTTCAAACTCTGAACGGGAATAACAGTCACGCCCGTTATAAAGTGGTGGCTTACGTATCTAATGCAATTATGCAGGATAAGCTGATCAAGACAGCTACAGGAATCCCAGATTCCCTTATCGTAGGTGATCTTGTAGACGCTACAGGCAAGAAAGCTACTGCTCCTGGCAATATTGCGTATGTTGTCGTAGAACCTGCACGCGCTGGCGATAAGGCGTTTATTGTAGCTTCTCCAGAGCATACTATTTTAGCCCTGGTTGGCATTGAATTTGGAAGTCTGGATAAATCTCTGGCTCAAGCGCAATTAGCAACTCTTGGCTTTACTTTCACTGACTACGACACAGTAGCCCTACGCACAACCTAATTAAGGATAATAATAAGAATGGCTTATTCAGATCTATTTTCTGGCAACATGTACGATTTTGCCAGCCCGTTTACATTCTCTACTCAACTAAACCAGATTGTAACTAATCTTGGGTTATTTAAAATTGAGAACCACGACGTCAATACAATCGCTCTTGAGAAAATCACCGATGTGAAAAATCTCGTTGCACCTGAAAAGATGCCCTACGCTCAAAGCGATTGGAACAGTGCAGAACGTCCAGAATTCAGCAATGTGCTGTATCAGCTTAAATATACTAACTCCCTTAACTCCGTCACCTCTCGCGACCTTGAGCAGTATAAAGCGCGTGGAACAGTAGACACTGCTGATCAAATCACCCTGGCTATTTCTGATTTCAGCGATGCACAGTACGCACAGGTGAGCAACACCGTAGAGGTTGACCTTGTAGAGGCGCTGTTAGGGCTTCGTGTGCAGTCACAATACGCCGGACAGGGTAATTTAGATTTCCTTGCAGGTGGTAGCAAAACCACATACACGATGGATATCAGCGCAGGTGCTAACGTGTTCCAGCAACTAAGCGAGATTGGGCGAATTCAGAATGTGAAACTTGGCTCAGGACTGGCACAGGCTAAACAGGGCGTAGTGATCCTGGCCTCCGGTAAAGCAGCCGTAGCGCTACGCTATCACCCATCAGTGAGAGACTTCATGGTGTATACGCTCCCTCTGGAGCAGGGAGACAACTTCTACACCCGCACTAAAGGTGCAAACCCTGCTTTCGAAACCTGGACGCTAAACGGCGTAACGGTGATTGATGTGACGGGCTACTCACTGATCACTGACAAAATCGGGGTTGATGGCTTTGTGAGTCTTCCTGTTATGTCTGAACAGTCTAATGCCTACGTTCTTCACTCTGGTGTTGGTGTTCGCCATGCGACACAAGGCAAAGGCGCAGAGCTATATCATCAGTATGTAATTGTTGATCAGCGTTGGGGATTCCCAGAGATCGCAACTGAATGCAGTTATCTGCCAATTGTGAATATTCCACAAGCGATCATCTTCGGTAGCGTTTCCGAATAACGAGCGATAGACGTTAGCTCTTCACGTCTGAAATAAAGAAGAACTTTTGAATAGGGCGTGTGAACGTTGGGAACTAAGAGAGCGCAAATCTCCCCAGTGTTCCCGCCCTTTTTTTATTTCCAGAATGAGGAAAGATGAAATTGGAACTTATCCTAAAGAGTCGAGGCTTGCATTTACAACTAAATGATACAAATGCCGAGCAACTACTGAATTTAGCAGCCGTATCGAGAGCGCTTGATGTGAGCTATTCACATTTAAGACAACTTATTTTCAAAGGAATGAGTGTATCAGATGCACTTAATTATCTTGTGAACGAAAAGAAAGGCGGTGAATAATCATGCTTGAAATTCAGACCAGTAAAATTAATAACACGGTGACATTCAGCGTTGATCGTAATTCAATGAAGGAAGCTATGGACGCTTTCGATCAAATTCAGAAGAAAGCCAAAGGCATTAAAGACCCTACGTTGAACATGAAGAGATTCAGCCAGGGGCTTAAATCTGCTGAGAGAGAATTAGACAAGCTGAATAAGAAAGCCTCTAAGCCACGTAATAGCGATGAACGAGAAAAGGCAAGGGCAGCTAAGGCGCAAGCCCGTGTAGAGGCTCAGGCAGCGAAAGAGGCCGCACGTTCGGCGGCTCGTCGTGAACGGGCTGAGTTGAAGCTCTTAGATACAGCCAGCAGCTTTAAATCAATGCAGCACCTTACCAATGTTGAGCTTACACAGGCAGCACTGGCAGCGTATTAGGCGACAATAACTCAGTCCGGTTAGCGCTGATTATTCTGGCCGATTTTGTAATCTGAGCACCATGTTCATGATCCCACAGGAAATGGCGTGACGCTCAATACTCATCAGGTCAGTTATTACATGACTCAGCGTAAAAAAGGTGTAACCCAGCATATCTCGGCCATGAAGGCCGGTATCTCTGTTCGCTCAGGTCGCAGGATCGAAAAAGATCAGTGGTCTAAAACCGGTAATCGTCACTGGCGGACACGTAAAGATCCGCTTGAGGCCGTCTGGGACAGCGAGCTTGTTCCCCTGTTGAAGGAAAGACCTGCTCTGATGCCCACGACCCTGCTGGAAATGCTGCAGGATAAATATCCCGGTCAGTACCCCAGCAGCCTTCGCAGGACGATGCAACGGCGGGTGCGCGAGTGGAAGCTGCAGTATGGTGCCGAGCAGGAAGTGATGTTCCGGCAACTTCATCAGCCTGGCCTGCGCGGCCTGTCGGACTTTACCGAGCTGAAAGGTGTAGTTGTCACCATCGGTGGCAAGTTATTGACGCATAAGCTGTATCACTTCCGCCTGGAGTGGAGCCACTGGAGCTGGATGCGGGTTGTACTGGGTGGTGAGAGCTTCTCTGCCCTGGCTGAAGGCCTGCAGGAAGCCCTCGGGCAACTGGGTGGCGTACCAACAGAGCATAAAACGGACAGCCTGCGGGCAGCATGGAAACACCAGGGTGAAGACGGTCGCCGCGAGCTGACTGAGCGCTATGCTGCCCTCTGCCAGCACTACGGTATGCAGGGCGTGCACAATAACGCCGGTCGTGGCCACGAAAATGGTTCAGTTGAAAGCGCCCACGGGCATCTGAAAAGACGGATCCGCCAGGCGCTGATGCTTAGGGGCAGTAACGACTTCAGCACCGTGGAAGAATACCAGGCCTTCATCACTCAGCAGGTCATGCGCCACAACCGCAACAACCAGGATCTGGTGAAAGAAGAGCGCCCCCATCTGAAACCACTGCCGCTGCGTCGCAGCGCCGACTATGACGAACTGACGGTGAGGGTCAGTAGCAGCAGTACCATCAACGTCAGGCACGTCGTCTACAGCGTCCCTTCCAGACTTGTCGGTCAGCTGTTACGCGTCCGCTTGTGGGATGATCGCCTGAGCTGTTACGTGGGTAGCAGTGAAGTGATGAGCTGCGCCCGCGTCAGGCCAGAAAAAGGGAAAACCCGGGCCAGGTGCATCGACTTCCGGCATGTGATCGACAGTCTGGCGAAAAAGCCTGGTGCGTTCTGCCATGCCACGCTGAGAAATGACATCCTGCCGGACGATGAATGGCGAAAACTGTGGCGTCGCCTGTGCAATCATCTGGAGCCAGAGATGGCTGGTCGCCTGATGGTACACGCCCTGAAACTGGCGGCGGGCTATGACGATATCTCGATCGTGGCACGGGGGATGGAACAGATGCTGAATACCCCGGGTGAGCTGGATCTGCACCGCCTGATGCGGTTCCTGGGGATAAAGGAAAAGGAGCTGCCGACAGTCAGTGTGGTTCAGCACAACCTGAGTAGTTATGAACAGCTGTTGCGCGGCAAAGGAGGTCTGCAGTGAGCAATATCCACCACCTTGAGCGTAGTCTGCGCAAACTGCGTCTGACCCGCGTCAGCGCTGAATGGCATGCGCTGGAGAAACGGGCTCTGGCAGAGGGCTGGACCCCGTCACGCTATCTGCTGACGCTGTGCAATGAAGAACTCCTGTGGCGCGAGAGCGAAAAACTGCGCCGCTATAAAAAGGAAGCCCGGTTGCCGGTGGCGAAAACGCTGGGTGAGTATGACTTCAGCCAGGTGCCGGAACTGAATAACGCTCAGTTCCGGCAGCTCTGCGAAACGACAGACTGGGTTGATGCCGGAGAAAATGTCCTGTTGTTCGGTGCCAGCGGCCTGGGGAAAAGCCATCTGGCGGCAGCGATCGTGGATGGCGTTGTAGGACTGGGCTACCGGGCCCGGTTCTACAGTGCCGGAGAGCTGCTGCAGGAGCTGCGAAAAGCGCGGACACAACTGAAACTGAACGAGCTTCTGCTGAAACTGGATCGCTACCGGGTGATAGTGATAGACGACCTCGGGTATGTCAAACGCGACAACGCGGAAACGGGTGTGCTGTTCGAGCTGATCGCCCATCGTTATGAGCGCGGCAGTCTGGTCATAACCAGCAATCATCCGTTCAGCACGTGGGGCAGCATCTTCGTGGATGAAACGATGGCGGTGGCGGCAGCGGACAGGCTGATCCATCACGGATATATGTTCGAGCTAAAAGGAGAAAGTTACCGGAAGAAGACATCGAAGGCAGTAACCAGCGTGGCTTAAAACCTCGCTCAATGGATGCGGCCAGAGTAGTTGGCGCCAGTCGGCAAAACTAGTTGACGTCTAATAGGCAGCGTCACGGATCACTAAGGCTTATGCAGCAGGAACTATCTCTCTACAACGCCAGAACAGCGAGATTAAGCGCTTGCAGCAGAGCTACAGACGCATTAACGCAGAGCGTAGGGCAGCAGCAAAGGCGGGAGGGGCTAACGCTCTTGGTGGCGGTGGTAAGGCTACAGGGGCTATCTCTGGCTCTCTGATGGGCTTAGGCACTGGTGCGCTTGCTGGCGCTGGTATCGGGGCGGCGGCTTATGGCGCTTATTCATGGGGCAAAGAGGCTGTTACAGCACAGGAAGAGCGTAGCGAGATTGTGCAGCGTGCCAGATTGGGCGGGGTGGATTATAACGTGTTACAGGCGCTTTCTCAGTATGCCACGGCTAACGGGATCGATAGCGGGATGGGGCTGCAAGGACAGCGTAAGCTATTGGATAACGGAAAGGACATTTCAGAAAAGCTGGCAGACAGTTACACCAACAGCACCTTTGATAAGAAGTCTGGAAAATGGAAAGGCGGTAACGCTGCTGTGGATACAGCCCTGAACATGGGATTCACTAAAGAAGCCCTGAAAGGCTTTCAATCAAACCCGTTTGGCTTCGTTTCTGCTTACACCAACACCATGCAGGGGAAAGGGTATTCACAAGAGCAAATCCTTCATAACCTGGAAGACCTTGCAGACGATTTAGGCTTGTATCACAAGGCATTTTCTAATCAAGGAAAAGCGATCACTGATCAGGTGGACGTGCTCAAGCGTAACGGGCAGTGGCTGGATGAAGCACAGCAGGATCAGCTTGTGGCCTACCGTAAGTTTAACCAGGAACTTAGCATTCTCTCCGATAGCCAAAAGCTGGCATTCTTCGAAGGGTTTATGTCAGAGATTGACCCTGAAACCATGCGAGAGTTTAAGGAAGCTATGCAGGAGGCGTTACCCTTCTTCAAGGGAGCAGGGGCAGCAGCCGGTGACCTTGTATCCGGCTTGATGAAGCTAACCAACTGGATCACAGGCAAGCTAAACCTACTCAATGGGGATAACACCTCTAAAGAGGCCGTTAGTCAGCATTACGGCACTACCTCAGCACCTGCACTGCCTGGAAGTAATCCTGTGGCTAACGCTTACGGAGCCAGCCAGCCTAAATCAGACGGCACACATGAGCCGAACATATTCGATACATTCCATGATTGGTGGAACGGCACAAGCGACGCTAAAGACGTGAGCAGCTACGCACAGAGCGCCAACGGTGATTATTCTCCTGTCTCAATGTTGAAACAGAGTGCAGCAGCGCCAGCTAAGCCAGCCAGTACGCCGATCATGCAGCCTGTAGTGTTGCAGAATCAGCTACCGGAAGGGCTTATCCATCTAACTATTTCTCCTGATCCAACGTTTGGAAACATGCTTAATGCTACCGTTGATCAGCGTATCAATGATAACAATCAGCGTATGGTGCTGGCTGTTTCATCTGGACAAGGGGCGGGGGGCTAATGCCCCTCTTCGTAAGGAATAAAATAAAATGGCAACACCAGGAAGTTTAACAATCGGGGGCGATTCCTCCCGAATCAATTCAACTCAGAACAGTAATAACAGCAGCGCTACCCGTACCAAAGGTGAAAACGGATTCACCATTCTTGCATCGGTATATAACCCAGCCTCTGATAACTATATTCGTAACTATCAGGCGATAGTTTTTGATGCTGTGACAGATACGGGAGTTCGTAGACAGGCTGATATTACCAGTTATCCCGTTGAGAGCGGGGCTGAGGTGAGCGACCACGTTCAGATTAAGAATAATACATTCAAAATGTCTGGAGTAATCACGGAAACTCCGATCAGACTTGAGAGGGATTTATTATACAGTGCTGGTGTTAATGGTACGCGAATATCACAAGCTATCACCTATCTCGATCAAATATTTGACAGTCGTCAGCCCATCACATTAGTGACAGAACATAAAGTGTACGAGAATGTTATTCTCTCCGGCATCTCCTACGATTATAAATCTGAATACGCAATGCAATTCGATCTTGAATTTGAACAGATCAGGCTTGTCAGTAAAGCTACGGTTAATGTGATTGCAACTAAAACGCAGGGAAATAAATCTGTAGGCGGTACGGTGAAACAGAAAGTAGTGAACAATGCACCTAAGAAAACCGAGGGTGATACGGTTACTACGGAGTTTAAGAAAAAATAAGGGGCTTGCGCCCCCTTTTTTCATTGGTTCTCAATCTCTGGATAGCGTAGCAATTCGATGTACTCCTGTAGCTCAACAGGAGAGGCAGCATTCTTGCTGTACGTCTTGAAACTTTCTGTACTTCCACGCTCATGACCGAGTAGCAGCGCAATTCTATCCTCAACAACTTGATTTCTATCGAGTGTTTGCGCCACTTGGTGGCGTAAACTGTGGAAAACTTTCAACTCTGATCCCGCTTCGCCTAAAGCCTTTCGTTTAGCCCTCGTAAAACGCTGTGAATGCCACGTAGAGCGCTTTCCGTCTGCACGGTCAGTGATTGACGCACGATAGAATAAAAAGCCGTCGTGAGGCTTCTCACGTAGCGACAATACCAACGGAGTGATCAGGCTATGCACCGGAATAATACGGGCTGCTGATTTGGTTTTACCTTCGGTAACTTCGAAGCAGAGCACCCCCTCGATCTCCTTAATGTTGGCTGCTCGTAGTGAACAGATTTCATTAAGACGCATACCGCTATACATGCCGATCAGTGTTACATTCAGCATCTCTTCATCATCTGCCATTACAGCGAATACCTTCGCCAATTCTCCAGGTTCAAACACCTCATAGCTCACCTTGCTACTTTTGGCTTCCAGTGCATGACCACGCCAGATGTTTTCCTGTGGTGCATCGTGATATCTGTTACGAGCCAAATCCCAGATCTGAGCCAATGCACTGACGTAGTTTTGTATGGTCTGTGGTGCTTTCTCCGTCTTGAGCTTATCAAGCCAGCCTGTAACGGTGGTTCTGTTAATGTCACGAAGCTGAACATCGCGCTTTTTCAGATGTTCTAAGAGCACTTCTACGGCTTTGTTTGTCTTCGATAGGGTGGTGAGCTTGCGCTTCTCGCTGAACTGGAGAATGTACTGATCCCGCATCCTCAAGAGGGAAGGGCAACTCATTACAGGGGCGCTTAATGGCTCCGGCGCTTCATGTGCATACGTACCAACTTGACGTAGTTCATTGAGGATTTGCTCTACCTTCGAGCCTCGATCACGCTGCGGCTTTATCAGGTTACGAATCTTAAACCACTCCAGAGCAACCGCATCACGAAAAAGACGGGCTTCGCGCACATCGCGTGTCCCTGTGCTCTTCACGTAGTTATGTCGTCCTCCGAACAGGTGACGCATGTACTTTGGTATGGCGATCCTCACCAGATAGTTTCCGCATGGATCTAAAACTAAGTAACGATCTCTCTTGTAAATCATGCAAACCCCAGCTATTTTGTCAGGGCTTTTGCACTTGATTTTGAATAGTGTGAAATGTCGAAGTCTTTCCCTGTTTTTGCAGTTGATTCAAAGCATTACAGGAGCTTGCCAGGCAAGCGAACGACCGTAGAAATACGTGCCGGTTCGAGTCCGGCCTTCGCACTCACCCCCTAAAAACCTCCGTCCGATGCCACTCCACAAACCCCTCCCTTGGATAGTTCCCTTCCACCATCGGCAACGCAATCTGCTTCCCGGCAAAATCCCAGAACAGCTGCCCAACAATCCCGCCCCCATTCACCGCCTCGGACACCAGCACCCGCATACTCTCATCCAGCCCAATTGACCCCTTATCAAACGCCTTATGATGAATTGCACATAGCGCCAGTCCGTTCGGGATCTCACACGGTCCACCAAACTGCTTCCATTTAATATGCGCGGCTTCAAGTCCAACGGTGGCATTATCATGCCGCATATTGAATCCGCAGATTGCGCACTCGTAGTTATAAGCACGCAGCACCTGCTGACGGAACAGCGGATCGCGAACCTTACGGATCTGCTGGATATCAAAACCCATCTCATCAGCGATATCTTCCTGAATAATATCAGGAAAATGCGCTTCAAGGATCTGCTGCGCCAGCGAACCGATCAGATTTTTGTTCTTATTCAGCAGCGCAAAGTGTTCTTCATCAAACCCGCCTGCGACGTTATGTTCCACAAGTTCTTTAACGGGCGGCTGCTTACTGCCAGTGGTCGAACAAAACTCTGTATTCTTCAGATCCCAAAATCCGTCCCCTTTGAGCCGCCAGAAGGGCATATTTGGGTAATGCGCCTTCCTCTGTGGGCCAAAGCGTTCTAGCAGGCTAAGCAACTGTTCGTGGACCTCAGTACCGTAATCAAACAATCGCGCATGCCCCTGCTGATAGTTAGCCAGCACGTACAGAAGCAATAAAGGCTTATGCGGCGCACGCTGTTCGCCTTTGCGCCAGATGGTGATGTCGGCAATCGCCAGTTCGAGAGTTTTGCTGGAAGCCATCGCGTTACGGAAGAAAGTAAATAATTGCGATGATGCTCGCAAAACCCAGACCAATCAACCCGCAATCAACAAAAACATGACCTTACCGCAAAGAACTCTATTTCCTGAATCCCCCTCGCAAATTCCAAATTTACCCCACACCAAACCGCTGTATTTATATTCAGCCCTGTATAATGGTCACCAGAAATTACGCCAACCGGCGAAAGGAAGTATCAGAGAAAATTTAACGAGGAATTCGCGATATGAAGGTGCTGCAACACCCCCATACCGCTAACCACCAACAACTTATAGGGAGTTGAAAATGGCTGCGACGAATTTTAAGCCAGAGTTTACTGTTTGCAAAACAGAATCAGACGCTTTCACCGGCATGATTGAAAACCGCGAGCTGGTACGCAAAAACAGCGCCCGCCGTCTTCACGGCAACCAGACCAATGTGGCCCCCGTCCATCCCCGCGCGGAAACGCCGCAGGACAGCGCCGCCTGCTGCGAACTGTATGCACGCATAGACATGAAATACCTTCTGCTGGGCGGCGACTGGTTAACCCGTGCAGGCTTTATCAACGGTATGCCGGTAAAAATCCGCGCCATGAAAGACTGCATCGTGATTACGCCGCAGCATACAAGAGAATTATGGGGATGCCTGGAAGGGATGAGCGTGGTGAATATAAATAAACAGAAAGTCGCACAGTGGTTAAAAACGTTTCCGGGCGCGTTAAATGACACCGGCGATATTCCGGTGATTAAGCGCAACGCCTGATAAATATCCCGGCCCTGCGCCGGGATTATTATTTAATCTGCGTTCAAAACACCGGCACCCCCAGCCCAACCTTCACCTCCCTCAACGTCTCCTGCGTCACCCCCTGCGCCCGCTCGGTCCCGCGCTTCAGCATCGCCATCAACTCTCCCTTATCCTGCATATACATCGCCCTCCGCTCCCGCATCGGCGCAATCAGTTCCTGCAAACACCCCTCCAGCTCGTTCTTGCAAACCCGGTCACCCAGCCCGCCCGCCTGATAGTGCGCCTTCATCGCCGCCACTTTCTCCTTGTCCGGATGAAACGCGTCGAGGTAGGTAAACACCACGTTCCCCTCAATCTGCCCCGGGTCGCTCACCTTCAGGTGGTTCGGGTCGGTGTACATGGCGCTGACCGCACGGTGAATCGTCTCTTCGCTGGCCGAAAGGTGCAGCGTGTTGCCGAGCGATTTCGACATCTTGGCGCTGCCGTCGATGCCGAGCAGGCGGCTGGTGTCGCTCAGCATCGCCTTGCAGTGGCGCAGCACCGGGGCGGGCAGCAGGCTGTTCATCTTGTGCACAATCTCGTTGGTCTGCTCAATCATCGGCAGCTGGTCGTCGCCGACGGGCACGCACTCGGCCTTGAACGCGGTGATGTCCGCCGCCTGGCTGATGGGGTAGGCCATAAATCCGACCGGCAGCGAGCGGGCAAAGCCCTTCTGCGCAATCTCGTTTTTCACCGTCGGGTTACGCTCCACGCGGGCGACGGTGACGATGTTCATATACAGCATCGTCAGCTCGGCGAGGGCGGGCAGGGCGGACTGCAGGCAGATCGTGGTCAGGTTCGGGTCGATGCCGGCGGCGAGGTAGTCGGCCAGTACTTCGGGGATGTTGTCGCGGATCTTCTGCGGGTTGCTGCCGTTGTCGGTCAGCCCCTGCAGGTCGGCAATCAGCACAAACTGGTTGTGCGTTTGCTGGAGCGCCACGCGCTGACGCAGCGATCCGACGAAGTGGCCAAGGTGCAGCGGGCCGGTTGGGCGGTCGCCGGTGAGGATGGTGGGTGCGTTCATAAAGACTCCTTAATGTGCAGTTGCCGAAAGGGGTCTTAAAAATGTGAAAGCCGCCTTTCGGCGGCTATCTGAAAATGGGGAAAACTACTCCGTGCCGCCTTTAAGAAGGCAGCCACCAGCGGTTTACGGTGAGCACGGCGTGGTTTATGTTCATCTCTTTACCGTATCACGTCCGGCGCGAAAAACAAAAGGGCACGTCATGCTGCAATCACTCAACCACCTGACCCTCGCGGTCAGCGACCTGCAAAAAAGCGTCACCTTCTGGCACGAGCTGCTGGGCCTGACGCTGCACGCCCGCTGGAATACCGGGGCCTATCTCACCTGCGGCGATCTGTGGGTCTGCCTGTCGTACGACGAGGCGCGCCAGCACGTGCCGCCGCAGGAGAGCGACTACACCCACTACGCGTTTACCGTGGCGGAAGCGGATTTTGAACCGTTCTCGCAAAGGCTCGAGCAGGCGGGCGTCACCGTCTGGAAGCAGAACAAAAGCGAGGGGGCGTCGTTCTATTTTCTCGACCCGGACGGGCACAAGCTGGAGCTGCACGTGGGCAGCCTCGCCGCGCGGCTGGCGGCGTGTCGCGAGAAGCCCTACGCGGGCATGGTGTTTACCTCAGACGAGGCTTGAGGCGCGCACCTTCAGCCTGCCCGCCAGCGTCACGTGCGTGGCGGCATCTTCCTGATTGCACAGGTACTCCACCGCCAGCCGTCCCAGCTCGCTGTAGGGCAGCTGGATACTGGTCAGCGGCGGGGTGAGCTGCTCGGAGATCTTCTGGTCGTCGTAGCCCGCCAGCAGCATGTCCTGCGGGATGCGCACGCCGTTCACCGCCAGCGCCTGATAGCAGCCAATCGCCAGCCAGTCGCTGGCGCAGAAGATGGCGTCCGGGCGCTCGGCCAGTTCCAGCAGGGAAGCCGTCGCGGTAAAGGACTCGCTGAACTGCCAGTTGGTCTGGCGCACCAGGCCGTCGTCGCACGCGAGTCCGGCCTGTTGTAATGCCGCCTGGTAGCCCGCCAGACGCTGGCGCGAGGCCTCCATCCAGCTCTCCCCGGTGATGTGGGCGATGCGCGTGGCCCCGCAGGCGATGAGGTGTTTAGTGACCTGGAAGGCGTTGGCGTAGTCGTCTGGGATAAACGACGGCAGCAGCGGCGAGCCGGGGTCGCGCTGGTTGAGCAGCACCAGCGGAATGCGGGTGCAGTCCTGGAATGCCGTCATGTCCACCAGCGTGGTGACCGGAGAGGCGAGAATAATCCCGATGCAGTTGCGCTTCTCCAGCTGGCGGATGATGTTCAGCGCCAGCTCGATGTCGTCGCCGTAGTCGTAGACGGTGAGCAGGGTCTCGTTGCGCCACGCCGCTTCCCGCGCCTGGCTGATGGCGTCGATAAAGGGGTCGAAGCTCTGCATGGAGCTGACCAGCAGGGCGATCTCTTCCTGGTTGCGCGGGGCGTGAACGGCGGGGAGGCGGTCGTAGCCGAGCTCGGTGGCAACGCCAATCACCCGCTGGCGGGTATCGTCGCTGAGCTTGATGTTGCGGGACTGGTTAAGCACCAGCGATACCGTCGCCTGCGACACGCCCGCCGCCCGCGCAATATCGTTCATCGTCACTTTCGTTTTTCGCTTCATCCGTCCTCTCCCTTTCGCGACTTCGCATCATACCCTAACCGCGCGCTTTAGCGCCGTCGATCACGTTTCTCATTCATCGAAGCGTGAACTTTGTGAGGGGCATCGCTTTTCTAAACGCCGTGATTTGCGCATTTATCCCGCAACTAATATTTATTAGCTAAATATTATCAGTAAGAGGACGCGTAATGAAAGAGCAGTGGAGCAGGGAGCAAGTACAGGCGTGGTATGAGCAAAAAGGCTGGCTGTGCGGGTTTAACTATCTGCCGTCGACGGCGGTGAACTGGACCGATATCTGGCAGGCAGAGACCTTCGATGCTGCAACCATCGAGCGCGAGCTGGGCTGGGCGGCGGAGGCGGGCTACAACACCCTGCGCATCAACCTGCCGTTTATCGTCTGGGAGCACGACCGCGACGGGCTGATGGCGCGCATCGACCGGTTTCTGACGATTGCCGACGGCCGCGGGTTCAGCACCATGCTGACCCTGATGGACGACTGCGGCTTCTCCGGCGACGAGCCGTACCTCGGCCCGCAGAAGTCGCCGGTGCCGGGCAAGCACAATAGCCAGGCGGCGGCGAGCCCGGGGCGCAACAAGGTGTGCGATCCCGACTGCTGGGGAGACATTGAGCGCTATATCCGCGACGTTGTCCGCCAGTTCCGCGGCGATAAGCGCGTGCTGCTGTGGGATCTTTATAACGAGCCGGGCAACCGCGGCATTTTCGCAACCGGCACGCAGGAGGTGCAGTACGACGCGAAGCTGGAGACCTGCGCGCACGCGCTGATGAAGCTGGCGTTCCGGTGGGTGCGCGAAGAAGACCCGACCCAGCCGCTCACCGTCTGCGCGTGGCGTCTGCCGCCGGAAGAGGAGGGCGAGACGTTCTTCCAGCACCCGCTGGACCAGACCGCGCTGGCGCTCTCGGACGTGGTGAGCTTCCACGCCTACACCCACACGGGGCGCATGACGGCGATTATCCAGCAGCTGCAAAAGCTCGGTCGTCCGCTGTTCTGCACCGAATGGCTGGCGCGCCACGTGGGCAGCACCATCGAAGAGCAGCTCCCGCTGATGTACGCGGCGAAGGTCGCGCCGTACCAGTGGG
Source organism: Enterobacter cloacae complex sp. CARB60 (assembly GCF_036487345.1). Lineage (NCBI taxonomy): Bacteria > Pseudomonadati > Pseudomonadota > Gammaproteobacteria > Enterobacterales > Enterobacteriaceae > Enterobacter > Enterobacter cloacae complex sp. CARB60. The sequence continues at coordinate 4,118,091 of NZ_JAZKLC010000002.1, read as the reverse complement.
GGCTGGTGCGCGGGAAAACCCAGACGTGGCTGCCGTGGCCGGTGGTGATGAAGGAGTCCACGGACTACTGCCGCCTGTGGTTCCACGACGTGTTCGAGGAGAACGGCATTCCGTTCTCGCGCCGTGAAATCGCATTAATGCAGCAGCTGCGCAAGATCGCCCCGAAAGTTAAGGGCTAATAATATCGACCCGGCGGACCACCGCCGGGCAACCAGGCAGGCATATAACAATGGCAACGACAATGAAAATACCGTCTCGCGAGTTGTGGTCTTATTTTGGCTATGGTTTAGGTCAGTGTTTTAGCTTTGGTTTAGTGGGTTCGTTTATTAACTATTTTTATACCGACGTGCTGGGGATCTCTGCGCTAGCGGCGAGCACCATCTTCCTGATTGCCCGCGCGTGGGACGCGGTTCACGATCCGCTGTTTGCCAGCATTATGGACACCATTAACAGCCGGTTCGGCAAGTTTCGCCACTTTTTGCTGATCGCGCCGCTGCTGATCACCGGCGTCACGCTGCTGTCGTTCTATAAAATCGAAGCGGACATGACCACCAAAATCCTCTACGCCGGGGTGACTTACATCCTGTGGGGGACGCTGTACGCCATCTCCGATATCCCGTTCTGGTCGATGTCGTCGGTGATGACCAACGACTCCGCCCAGCGCACCCGCGCGGTGACGGCGGCGATGCTCGGGGTCAACGCGGGGATCGCCTGCGCCAACATCTTCTTCCCGAAGCTGGCGGCGTTCTTCGCCCAGTACAGCAACGATAAAGGCTACTTTATGGCGGCGCTGGTGATGATGCTGGTGGGCCTGCCGCTGATGCTCAACGGCTTTATGCAGATCAAAGAGCGCGTGCCGCCGAGCCCGGAAAAGGTGACCATCCGCGATACCTTCCACAACCTACGTCAGAACAAGCCGCTGTTTATCGTCCTGCTGTCGTTCTTTTTCTGCGTGTTCCATAACGTGGCGGGCGGACTGTATATCTACTTCTTTATCAACAACCTGGGCGACGGCAGCATGCAGATGGCGATTGGCGTGATGGGGATCGTGGCGGCGGTGCTGTGCCTGGTCGCGCCGATGCTGACGCGGCGGATGCAGAAGCGGAAGCTGTTTATGATCCTCTGCGGGCTGGACGTGGCGGTGCGCGTGGTGATGTGGTTTGTCGGGTATCAGCAGGTGACGATGCTGTTTATTCTGCTCGGCCTGAGCACGCTGTTCGTGATGATGACCAACATCCTCACCTCGTCGATGATTGCCGACACCATCGAGTACGCGGAGTACCACACGAACAAGCGCTGCGCGGCGATCACCTTCTCCGGGCAGACCTTTACCGGCAAGATGTCGGTGGCGGTGGGCGGCGGGTTAATCGGGGTGTTTCTGACGATGATTGGCTACGTGCCGCAGGCGCAAATCCAGAGCGAAGGCGTGCTGTCGGGGCTGTTCTTCGGGATTTGCCTGCTGCCGGCGATTGGGTCGCTGATCCGCATCGTGTTTATGTCGCGCTTTACCTTTACCGAGGAGAAGCATGCGGAGATTTGTCGGCTGCTGGCGGAGCGGAACGCGTCTGCGAAAGCGCCGGGTGGCGGCTGCGCCTTACCCGGCCTACAAAATCAGCCCTTGTAGGCCTGATAAGCGAAGCGCCATCAGGCTTCGCGTAATGACTTACAGCGACTTCACAAACGCCAGCAGATCTTCGTTGAGCTGGTCCTGGTGGGTCAGCGCGAAGCAGTGCGGCGCGTTATCGTACACCTTCAGCGTGGCGTTTTTGATCGTCTCTGCCGCCAGCTTGCCGGTGGTTTCAAACGGCACGATCTGGTCGTTGCTGCCGTGAATCACCAGCGTCGTCACGTCGAATTTGGCCATAACGCGTTGAGCCCGGGCAGAAGCATGATCCTCCGCTTACGGTGAATTGATTAAGTAGCGCCCGCGCTGCGGGCGTTTCTTAAAAAGCTACTTGATATCATGAAGCAACTTTAATAAAAGGCTATCACCGGTAGATTTAATTTTCTGAAAATAAACAGGTTCAGCTATAGGCGAATCCCATTGGTGTATCTCATCCTTCTTAAACGGGATACATTTCATAGCGGTGTTTTTTAACCGTTTTATGCGAAGGTCATATTCGTCAAAGTTGTCTGGCGTAGTTTTCAGGCTCAGCGATCTGGCATGATTGATTTGCGTAGGGCAAATAAGCTGAATGTTTCCAAGCGAGAAAATGTTTACGCCGGTGATAAAGAATCTCGAAGGGATATCTTTATAGTAACGTGTGTTCCATGTTAAACCATCAAACATCGCTGGCGGGTGAGTGTGAGTATCTATGTAATATTGATGTGTGCGCCAGTCGCTAATGCCGGAAAGGTTCATGGTCATGTTAATGATCATATTGGGGGTGGGGCGGAAAATCATTGTCAGGACAAGCATGCTGACAGGAATAATGATTAGTGTATAAATGATTATTTGCAATAAATTTTTATTTTTCTTTTCGTTTATCAGGATCATTCCTGGGAAGATACCCACAATAATCATCGCGACCGAGAGTGCAAGGAAAATGATAACCTGTAAGAACGTATTACTTTCTTCGTTAAAATCTAGCTGACCCGCGATAAAAATGAGTGGGAAGATTTGTGTAAAAGCAGGGGCAATCAATAATAGAGGCAGCCAGTTCCTGACGGCGTTTTTCTGCAAATATTTTACATCACGCGTATCATCAACATCCTTATATGACTGAACGTTGAACATAAGCTTGTAGCATAAGCCATACGATGCGGCCAGTATTATTGCTATCGCTAAGGCAAGAACGATAAAACCATTTACATGCAGAAAAAATTGTAAGCAGAACGCTCCGATAAGCACAACGCACATCACAACGCTATTACCAAAACAGACTGAGGTAAAGCTATGTGTCAAACCTTCGTATTTAACAAACTCTTTCTCATGTGCGGTGTAAATTAAGTAAGCAAGGAAAGATGAGATAAAAATGACAAGGCTGAAGCCAAGTAGTGAGACAAGGGTAAACCCAAATATTATTCCTACTGCACTACTCACGCTCAATGCATCATATAAAATATCAAGCCGGTCAATATTCGCAAGATAGAACCATATAACGCTAAATGTACAGGCTGTGACAAATGAAGAGGATGTTAAAATAGCGATGATAAACTTTCGAGTTAGCCGCTTATGAAACTGGATATTCATCTTATGTAGTCTCCCTTTGAAATGAAGGAATACTAGTCACAAGGGAGAGGGAGTTCTACGCTCAAATTTGGTATGTCCGGAAGTGCATATTCAGGCTGACGCCTTCTGGCGTCAGCCCAGGGAACTTACAGCGACTTCACAAACGCCAGCAGGTCTTCGTTGAGCTGGTCCTGGTGGGTCAGCGCGAAGCCGTGCGGCGCGTTGTCGTACACCTTCAGCGTGGCGTTTTTGATCATCTCTGCCGCCAGCTTGCCGGTGGTTTCAAACGGCACGATCTGGTCGTTGCTGCCGTGGATCACCAGCGTCGGCACGTCGATTTTCGCCATATCCGGGCGGAAGTCGGTTTCGCCGAACGCGGTCACGCAGTCGATGGTGCCCTTCAGCGACGCCAGCAGGGCGATGTTCAGCGTCTGGGTCAGCGCACCGGCAGAGACGGTCTGCCCGGCGTTGATGCCGTAGAACGGCGTCGCGAAGTCGCTGATGAACTGGGCGCGATCTTTACGCAGCCCGTCGCGAATGCCGTCGAACACGCTCTGATCCACGCCCTGCGGGAAGGTATCGGATTTACCGAAGATCGGCGTCACCGCGCCCAGCAGCGCCAGACCGGCCACGCGCGCGCTGCCGTAGTTGTTGATGTAGCGCGTCACGTCGCCGCCGCCCATGGAGAAGCCCACCAGCGTCACGTCCTGCAGGTCCAGGGTGGTAATCAGGTCGTTGATGTCGGACGCAAAGGTGTCGTAGTCGTAGCCGTTCCACGGCTGATCCGAGCGGCCAAACCCGCGACGGTCAAAGGCGATGGCGCGGAAGCCGCGCTCCGCCAGGTAGTTCAGCTGGCTGTCCCACATGTCGCCGTCCAGCGGCCAGCCGTGGCTGAAGAGAACCGGTTTGCCCGCGCCGCCGTCCTTGTAGTAAATCTGCGTGCCGTCTTTTGCCTTAAACGTTGCCATAGTGTGTTCCTGTGCAGGTGATGGTTAGGGTTATACCGGCGCGACCAGGTAGCGAATAGCCGGTGATGTTGTGCCCTGATGAAAAGCCAGAACGCGGCTCTGCAGCAGGAGGTCATTCATGGTGTGGCGCTCCTGCTGGCGCAGATGCTCAATCCACGAGCCCATCAGGAAGGTCTCGATAAACAGGCCGGGACGCTCAATATCCTCGTACACCGCCCAGCTCATCGCCCCGGCGCGGCGGCGTACCCGGCGCAGCTCGTGAACCGCCTCCAGGAAGGCCTTGGTGTTCTGCGGGTCGATGATGTACTCGTGCGACACCAGCACCGGGCCGCGCTCGTTCGGCAGGTCAATCTCCACGCCGTCCAGCGGCTGGCCGCTGAGGTCGAGGTTCAGGTCCGGATCTTTTCCCAGCTTCCAGCGGAACACCGTCGCGCTCGCCAGCACCATCCCCAGGGTGGCGACCACCAGCGAGGTCGGGGTGCCGAACCGGGAAGCGATCTGCCCCCAGATGGCGCTGCTGCGGTCATCGAGCCGAAGAACACCGTCAGGTAGACCGCCAGCGCGCGGGCCTTCACCCAGCGGGCGGCGCTGCGCTGCGCGCCGAGATTAAGGGTGGAGAGCACCGCAATCCACGCGAAGCCGGTGAAAAACTCAAACAGGTTGAGCAGCCAGACGTGGCGCACGAACGCCAGCGCCAGCATGGTGAGGGCAAACGTCAGGCTGGCGGCCACCATCAGGCGGTCGGCGTTCAGCCGCTGGCGCAGGCGCGGCAGCAGGATAGCCCCGGCAATCGCCCCCAGGCCAATGCACGCCAGCATCACGCCGTAGCCCGCCGGGCCCAGGCCCAGCTCGCGGCGCGCCACCAGCGGCAGAAGCGCCCAGCCCGCGCTGCCGAAAACGAAGAAGGCCACGGTGCGCACCAGCACGTTGCGCAGCACCGGCGCGGCGTGCACGTAGCGAATCCCGGAGCGCACCGCGGAGAAGAAGTGCTCCGGCGGCAGACGCTGCACGGACGGCGCCGGACGCCAGCGCCACAGCACCCACGCCACGCCGACCACGGACAGCGCGTTGAGGGCAAACACCATCCACGGTCCGGCGAGCGACAGCAGGAAACCGCCCAGCGCGGGGCCAATCGCCCGGCTGATGTTTACCCCCAGCGAGTTCAGCGCCACGGCGGCGCCCAGCTCCGGCTTGCTCACCAGATCGGGCACCACGGCCTGGAACGGCGGCGAGCTCATCGCCGCGCCCACGCTCAGCAGGAACGTCGCCACCAGCAGAACGGCGGGGGTAACGTGTCCGGTGAAGGAGAGCACCGTCAGCCCGGCGGCGGCGATGAACACCCACAGCTGGGAGAAGAGCAGGTATTTACGTCGGTCGACGATGTCCGCCATCACCCCGGACGGCAGGGCGAAGAGGAACATCGGCAGGCTGCTGGCCGCCTGCACCAGCGCGATATCTAAAGGGTCGGCGCTCAGGGTCAGCATGCTCCAGTTGATGCCGACGTCGCTCATCCATGAGCCGACGTTAGAGACCACCGTGGCGATCCACAGCATGCGGAACACCGGCTGGCTCAGCGGCTGCCAGGGCGAAACCGTCGATGCGGGCGTCGTCTCGACGTGTGCGTCGCGAACGTCGTTAACCTGGGTCATGCGAACCTCTCCGCTGCCTTACGCTGCAGCCGCCACTGGCCCGGCCCGGTGAGGGCAAGGGTGGTGAAGATAATCAGCAGCAGCCAGCCAAACTGCCCTTCGGCAATCGACCAGTTGGGGTGGACCGCCAGCATCGCCACCAGCAGCACGGCGATAATCGGCAGGCACGCCAGGCGGGTGTACACGCCCGCAATGATAAACAGCGGGCAAACCACTTCGGCGACAATCGCCGGGATCAGGCTGGCGTAAGGCCCGAAGCCGAACGGATCCTCAATGCGCGTCAGCTCTTCGCTGAAGTGCAGCACCTTCGGCAGGCCGTGCACGTACAGCAGCAGCAGGCTGCCGGTCAGGCGCAGGAAGAACAGCCCCAGGTCGACCCGGGGCGGGGTAAAAGTGTTTTTCATCAGAATGCAAAGCAGCTGCAGCCCAGCGCCCCCCAGAAAGCGTTATCGTCGGACACCGGCATCTCTGACGTGCGGGCGAAATCATGCTGGTGGCTGTGAACCCCGCACGGGCCGCTGCAGTGGTGGACGGCGCTCATGCCGACGCGTGCGGCCTGCGGCGGCGCGCTGCGGTAGTGGCCCGGCACCTTGACCACCGGCGACCACTCGGGCAGAACCGGAATGGAAGGCGGCGCGAGCGGGCCAAAGCTGCCTGCGGCGTAAACGATGTCGCCGTTGACCACCGTTAGGACGGACTCGATGCCCTTGATCTCCTCTTCCGGCACGCGGAAGTAGTCTTTGCTCAGCACCGCCAGATCGGCAAGCTGGCCGATCTTGATCTGCCCCTTCTGGTTCTGCTCGCTGGAGAACCACGCGCTGCCCTGGGTCCAGAGCATCAGGGCGGTATCGCGGTCCAGACGGGCGCTGTGGTCGTACATCTGCATCCCGCCGACGGTGCGGCCGGAGACCAGCCAGTAGAGCGCGGTCCACGGGTTGTAGCTCGCCACGCGGGTGGCGTCCGTCCCTAAGCCCACCGGCACGCCGGTCTCGAGCATTTTCGCCACCGGCGGCGTGTGGCGGGTGGCTTCGATGCCGTAGCGCTCGGCAAAGTATTCCCCCTGGAAGGCCATGCGGTGCTGGACGGCAATGCCGCCGCCCAGTTCTTTGATGCGGTCGATGTTGGCCTGGGTGACGGTTTCCGCATGGTCGAAGAACCAGTGCAGGCCGTTGAACGGAATGTCGCGGTTCACCTTCTCGAACACGTCCAGCATGCGGCTGATGGATTCGTTATAGGTGGCGTGCAGGCGGAACGGCCAGCGGTGCTCCACCAGATGGCGCACCACGCGCTCCAGCTCGTCCTCCATGCCCGGCGCGAGGTCCGGGCGCGGCTCGAGGAAGTCTTCAAAATCGGCGGCGGAGAAGACCAGCATCTCGCCCGCGCCGTTGTGGCGGAAGAAGTCGCTGCCCTGGCCCGGCGTGAGCATGTCGGTCCATTTTTCAAAGTCTTCCAGCTCGTGACCCGGACGCTGGGTAAACAGGTTGTAGGCGATGCGGATGGTCATCTGCTTTTTCTCGTGCAGTTCGGCAATCACCTTGTAATCTTCCGGGTAGTTCTGGAAGCCGCCGCCCGCGTCGATGGCGCTGGTCAGCCCCAGGCGGTTCAGCTCGCGCATGAACTGGCGCGTGGAGTTGACCTGCTGCTCCAGCGGCAGCTTCGGCCCTTTCGCCAGCGTGGCGTAGAGGATCATGGCGTTCGGACGGGCAATCAGCATCCCGGTCGGGTTGCCGTTGGCGTCGCGCTGGATCTCCCCGCCCGGCGGGTTCGGCGTGTCTTTGGTGTAGCCGACCACCTTCAGCGCGGCGCGGTTGAGCAGGGCGCGGTCGTACAGGTGCAGGATGAAGACCGGGGTGTCCGGCGCGGCGTCGTTGATTTCGTCCAGGGTCGGCATGCGGCGCTCGGCGAACTGGAACTCGGTCCAGCCGCCCACCACGCGCACCCACTGGGGCGATGGCGTGCGCAGGGCCTGCTCTTTCAGCATCCGCAGGGCGTCGGCCAGGGACGGCACGCCCTCCCAGCGCAGCTCGAGGTTGTAGTTCAGCCCGCCGCGGATCAGGTGCAGGTGCGAGTCGTTCAGGCCGGGGATGGCGGTGTGGCCTTTCAAATCCACCACTTTGGTGCCGTCGCAGTGGTGTTGCATCACCTCGGCGACGGTACCCACTTCCAGAAATTTTCCGTCGCGCACGGCAACGGCTTCCGCGACGGGGTTTTCGCGATCGACGGTGTGAAACTGGCCGTTAACCAGAATGAGATCGGCTTTACCGAGGGTAACCATAAACTGCTCCTGACTGAGAGGGGAATGGTCAGGATTATGGGAACCGGTTTCGGCAAAGATCCAGTTATACAATAGGATAGGTATACCAAAGTATAACTATACCTAAGGTTAACTATACGAAGAGATAATTACGCCCAGGGACGGAAAACCGCAGGATGAGAGTGATTTTATCGTCGCGGCGCTCGCGGCGATTTCACCCTTAACCACTGGAAAATGCTATGACCTCTTCAAAGCTCGAAGTGTTAACCCCTGCGAACTGTCAGGTAATCTTTATCGATCACCAGCCTCAGATGGCGTTTGGCGTGCAGTCTATTGACCGCCAGGTGCTGAAAAACAACACCGTGGCGCTGGCGAAAGCGGCCAAAGTGTTCAACATCCCGACCATCATCACCACCGTTGAGACCGAAAGCTTCTCCGGTAACACCTATCCGGAGCTGCTGGACGTGTTCCCGGGCCAGGACATCCTGGAGCGTACCTCCATGAACTCCTGGGACGACCAGAAGGTGCGCGACGCGCTGAAGGCCAACGGCAAGAAGAAGGTGGTGGTTGCCGGCCTGTGGACCGAAGTGTGCAACAACAGCTTTGCCCTGTGCGCGATGCTGGAAGGCGACTACGAAATTTATATGGTGGCGGACGCGTCCGGCGGCACCTCCAAAGAAGCCCACGACTACGCGATGCAGCGCATGATCCAGGCGGGCGTGATCCCGGTGACCTGGCAGCAGGTGATGCTGGAGTGGCAGCGCGACTGGGCGCGTAAAGATACCTACACCGCGGTGATGGATATCGTGCGCGAGCACTCCGGCGCGTACGGCATGGGCGTGGATTACGCCTACACCATGGTGCACAAAGCGCCGTCTCGCCAGAAGAGCGAGCACCGCACCCTAGCGCCGGTCCCGGCTCGCTAAGTTCCGCTGGCGGGCTGGTCCCTCATCCGGCTCGCCGCCGCCTCTTTCTCTGGAGTTCACAATGAGTACTGGGCTGATATCCCTTGCCGCAGCCGTGTTGATTGGCCTGATGTATGCCGTGCTGAAGGTGCGCTCCCCCGCGCCGCCCGCGCTGGCGCTGATTGGCCTGCTCGGGATGCTGGCGGGTGAACAGGCGACGCGCCATCTGTTATCCCGCGACGCCGCGCCCCCTCCTCATGTGACCGTTCCGCAGGCCAACTCGCAGACGGGAGCGTCGTCATGAAAGCATGGATAATTTCGCTGGTGTGCGGCGTGGCTGCTGGGGTAATTTACGCTCTGCTCGACGTCCATTCCCCGGCGCCGCCGGTTGTCGCCCTGCTTGGCCTGTTTGGCATGCTGGTGGGCGAACAGCTCATCCCGGTGGGTCGGCGTTTACTGAGTCGCGAACCGCTTACCCTCGCCTGGTTTCGTCACGAATGCGTGCCGAAAATCAGCGGCACGGCGCCCCCTGCGCCCGCGAAGGACGATCGCGACGTTTAATGATTTGTTAGAGGAAAGACAGCATGACGCTGCCGTGGCGCATTGCCATCATTGATGACGAACGTTCCGTCCGCAGCGGGCTGAGTAATCTCCTGGAGTCGGAAGGCTATTCGACCGATACGTTTGATTCGGCAGAGGTATTTCTGAGCCATCCTTTCGCCCTGTCCGGCGCGGCGCTGGTGATCACCGATATCAAGCTGCGGGGCATGAGCGGCCTGGAGCTGTTTGACAAGCTGCGGCTGCTGGCCGTACCGCCGCCGCCCGTGCTCTTTATCTCCGGTCATGCTGATGAAAATATGCAGCGGTACGCTCTCAGTCTGGGCGCCGCTGCATTTTTGCGTAAGCCCATTAACATCGATATTCTGCTGGAGCATATTCAGCGGGAGCTGGCCCGCCGACAATAAGGATCGCGGATGAACGAACACGAGCAGCCTGCATTCTGGCCCGCCCCGGGGAATCTTCACCAGGGGCGGGTTTTTGTCCTTAAAGAGGATGTGATTTTTACCGTGCTGGCACAGGAGGGCGGTATCGCCTGGATGCACGCGCGACATCCCCATTCCGGAGGCTCGTTCATTATCGCCACCGCGGTGAGCGACGAAGAGGAAGAGCGGGCCACCCGGCTGCTTAAAAACGAGTTTGCGCTGCGCGACGTGCTGCTGGACAGCTGGGCCATTCGCGCCGTTGCCTCTACCCAGTATCGGGGGCGCTTCGCGCTGGTGTATGCCCCGTTTGCGTTTGAGCTGCTGGCGCGGCGCGCGGGCAGGGCGATCTCGGGGATCGCGCGCTTTATCGAGATGGCGATCCAGATCTGCGTTCCCCTGCGCCAGATGCATCTGCAAAACCTGATCCACGGCGATATCAAGCCCGGCAGTATTTTTGTTCATCACGATGTCACCTGCCGTCTGGGCAGCTTTGGCCTTTCCAGCAGTCTCTCCGAAGCCGTCTCCCAGACCCGGCTTCCCGTTTCAGGCGGTACGCCCGCGTATATGTCGCCGGAGCACACCACCCGCACCCAGCGCCCCGTTGACGGCCGCAGCGATCTCTACAGCCTCGGCATGGTGCTGTATGAACTCCTGACCGGACGCCTGCCGTTTGAGCTGGGGGAGGACGATCGGGCCAACTGGGCGCACTACCATATTGCCTCGGCGCCGCTGGCCCCGGACGCGATCCGCCCGGACGTGCCGGGAATGCTGTCGACGATCATCCTGAAGCTGCTGGAAAAGCACCCCGATAACCGCTACCAGACGGTCGACGGGCTGATTGCCGACCTCCGCCGCTGTCAGGCGACGCTGACCTGCGAGGGCGAGATTGCCGCCTTTACGCCCGGCCAGCAGGACCGCACCCCGGCGATCCATCTGGCGGACTCCCTGTTCGCGACGCATCCGCAGGCGAACGACGTCATTGCCGCGTTTGAGCGGGTGGGGCAGAACCTGGTGCCGGAGCTGGTGACGATCGGTGGGCCGTCGGGGATCGGCAAATCCTCAATTATCGCGACGGCGCTCAAAACGCTGCAGCAGCGTACGGTGCTGCTGGCGGTGGGCAAAGTCGATCAGTTTTCACCGTCGCTGCCCTACGGCGTATTAAGCTCCGCGTTCCGCACCCTGACGCTGCACCTGCTGGGGCTGCCCGCAGAGGACGTGGCGAAGTGGAAAATCCGCCTCTCACGCGCCCTGGAGGGGCACGAGGCGCTGGCCGTCAGCCTGGTGCCCGAGCTGGGCCTGCTGCTGGAGAGCAAGCCGCGCTTCTCGGCGGATACGTTTTCCATTGATGCCCGGGCGCGCTTCAGCCATATGGTGCTGGCGCTGGTAAAAACCTTTGCCTCGCAGGGCTGCCCGCTGGTGCTGGTGCTCGACGATCTCCAGTGGAGCGACGCCGCCAGCCTGCAAACGCTTAAATATCTGCTGATGAACTGCGCCGCTGTTCCGCTGCTGGTCGTCGCGGCCCACCGGGATATCAGCACCGTATCCGACGCCGCCCTGCAGGCGCTGCTGGCGAGCCTGCCGGAAGCGGCGCAAAACGCGAGCGAGATTGTCCCGCAGGCGCTTTCCGTGAAAGCGGTGGCGCGCTGGCTGGCGACGGTATTTCGCACCCGCAGCGCGGCGACGACCGACCTCGCCACGCTGATCCACGAGAAGACGGGCGGCAACCCGCTCTTTGTGCATGAGTTTTTCCGCCGCATCGTTGATGACGGCCTGGTGGTGCACAACAAATATCAGGACAAGTGGCACTACGATCTGCAGGCGATCCGCGCCAGGCATTACACCGAAAACGTCGTCACCCTGGTGCTGGAGCAGCTTGAAGAGCTGCCCGACGAGACGCGCCGGCTGCTGGGCAGCATCGCCTGCCTCGGCGGGACGGGCGAGATGGAGATGATCTGCCGCGTGGTCGGCATATCGATGGCGGAAATGCGCTATGCGCTGCACCCGGCGGTGATGGCCCAGCTCATCGTGCTGACGGAAAAAAAGTACGCCTTCACCCACGACCGGGTGCAGGAGGCGGCCTTTGCGCTGCTCGAACGGCATGAGAAAAGCCATATTCACCTGACCACCGCCAGCCTGCTGGCCGACGCCGCGCGTCAGGCGGCAGGGAACGAGCTGCTGTTCCGCGCCGTTCACCACGTCACGGCCGCGCTGGACAGCATCCAGCCCGCGCCGCAGCGGCAGATGTTCCGCGAGCTGAGCCTGCTGGCCGCGCGACGCGCGAAGCGTTCGGGAGATTATCTTTCGGCGCTCGGCTATATCCAGACCGCCAGAGCGCTGGGCAACGCCGGGACGGTATCGGACTTTATGCTCGACATCGAAGAGGCGGGCTGCGAGTTTGCGCTGGGCCATCTGGAGCGCACCCGCGAGCTGTGTGACGCCATTCTCGGCTGCCCCGGCGGGCTGACCGAAAAGGCGCTGGCGGCCAACCTGCTGGTGGAGGTGTACATTCGCCAGTCGGACAGCCGCCTGGCGCTGGAGGCGGCGCTCTGCTGGCTGGGGATTTTCGGGATCCAGATTAGCCGCTATCCGGAAGATGCCGACTGCGACGAGGCCTGGGCGCTGTTTTGCAACCGCACGGCCGACGCGCCGCAAAACCTGTTTGCCCAGCCGTCGCGGATGGATAACCCGGAAACCGAAGCGGTGATGAACCTGCTCTACAGCGCCAGCATCTGCGCCAGCTTCATCTGCCCGCGCCTGCACTTTTTGCTGCTTTGCCGCATGATGCACCTGACCCTCGACCACGGCATTACCGGCGCGTCCACCACCGCGATGGCCTGGTTTGGCGTGCTGATTGGCCACCGCTACGCCGAGTACCGCCTCGGGTTCCAGTACGGCACCCTGGCCCGCGAGCTGGTCAATCGCCACGGCTACGACGCGTTTGAAGCCAAAACCCTGCTGCCGCTCGACCAGCTCAGCGTCTGGACCCAGCCTTTATCGTTTACCATCGAGTGCGCGAAGGCCTGCTTCACCTCGGCGGTGACCCACGGGGATATGACGATGGCCTGCTTTGCGGCCTGCCATCAGGTGATTAACTTCCTCTCGCGGGGCGATCACCTGGACGGGGTGCTGACCAGCATCGATCGCGGCCTGGCGTTCGTGCGTAAAACCCACTTCCAGGACGTGGAAACCATTCTGATGGTCCAGCGCGGCTACGTCGAGTTCCTGCGCACGCCGGTCATCGGCACCTGGACGGCATCGCAGGTGTTGCCGGAGGCGCTGCTTCCCGCGTCGCCGGAGCAGGCGCCGGAGAAGAACGCCACCATGCTGTTCTGGTACTGGCTGTATCGCGGCATGGCGCACTTTACCTGCGGCGAATATGCCGACGCGCAGGCTGATCTTGAGATGGCGGGCTGGTACGCGTGGTCCGCGCCGGGGCATATCCATCTGCTGGATTACCATCTCTACAGCGCCCTGGCGCTGTCCCGTCAGCTGACGCCGGAGACCTTCTCGGCGAACCACCGTCGCAGCATTCACGCCCACTACGACAAAATTGCCCTCTGGGCGCGCATTAATCCGGGCACGTTCGCGGATAAAGAGGCGCTGATCTACGCCGAAATCGTGCGTCTGGACGGGATGAACAGCATTGCGCTCGAGCAGTATGAGAAGGCGGTCCGGCTCTCCCGCGAGGGCGGGTTTAACCCGATTAACGCTCTGGCCCACGAGCTGGCGGGGCGCTTCGCGCTGGCCTGCGGCTACCCGACCGCCTCTGACGCCCACTTCCGCGGCTCGATTGCCGCCTGGGGACGCGCGGGGGCGCAGGCCAAGGTGCGCCAGCTGGAGCAGGATTTCCCGCATCTGCTGGCCTCCGGGCAGGCCAGCGCCTACGACACGGTGGCGTTCGCCCAGAACGAGACCATCCGCGATCTGCAAAGCGTGATCAAAGCCTCCCGCGCGCTGTCGGAAGAGATTAACCTTGAGCGCTTAATCGAAAACCTGATGACGATCCTGCTCGAACGCGCCGGGGCGCAGCGCGGCCTGCTGCTGCGCGTGAGCGATAACCTCATCCCGGAAATTGAGGCCAGCGCCTGGACCAGCACCGAGGGCGTGCGGGTGCGGATCCTGAAAGACGTGCCGACGGCGACCGACCTGCCGCTGTCGGTGCTGGCGGCGGTGATCCGTACCGGACAGGAGATCCGCACCGGCAGGCCGGAGGAGTTCCATCCCTTCAGCCAGGACCCCTATCTGGTGACCTCGGGGGCGGCGGTCATGTGCGTTCCGATGTTCAAACAGGCGCGGCTGGTGGGCGTGCTCTACCTGGAAAACCGCCTGATGCCGGAGGTCTTCACCGCCGAGCACTCGCGCGTGGTGAGCCTGCTGGGCGCGCAGGCCGCGGTATCCCTGGAGACGGCGCGCCTGTACGCCGAGCTGCTGGCGGAGAACATCCAGCGCCGACGGGTGGAGAAAGAGCTGCGATCCAGCCAGACCTCGCTGATGCTCGGCGAGCAGATCAGCCACACCGGCAGCTGGCGCTGGGAGCTGGAGCAGGATCTGATGTTTGTCTCGGAAGAGTATGCCCGCATTCTCGGCCTGCCCGAGCAGCAAAAGATGATCTCCATGGCGGAGTTTTTAACCTTCGTCCATGAGGATGATTACGCTCGCATCAGCGCCATCGTCACCCGGAGCGTGCGCGACGGGCTCTCCATGCGCGCGGAGTTTCGGGTTAAGCGTACCGACGGCTCAACGCGCTACCTCCTCGGGATTGGCGATCCGGTGGGCGTGGGCAGCGAGGTGAACGAGTATTACGGCATCATTACCGACATCACCAGCCAGCGCGCCGCGGAGGATGCCATGCGGGTCGCGCAGGCGGATCTGGCGCGGGTGTCCCGGGCCACCACCGTCGGGCAGCTGACCTCCTCCATCGCCCACGAGATCAACCAGCCGCTGATGTCGATCGTCTCGAACGCCGGGGCGAGCCTGCGCTGGCTCAGCCGCGAGCCCGCCCGGCTGGATAAAGTGCGCGAAGGGCTGGAGGAGATCGCCGCGGAAGGCGCGCGGGCGGGGGAGATCATTCGCAGCATCCAGTCCCTGACGCGCAAGCAGGATCCCACCTTCTCGCGCATCGACATGCACTACCTGATCCACCATATCATCACGCTTTCGCGCAGCGAGCTGGAGCAGAGACACATTAGCGTTGATTACCTGTTAAGGGCGCAGGACAGCTTTATCACCGGCGATAGCGTGCAGATCCAGCAGGTGCTGCTCAATCTGGTGATGAATGCGGTAGAGGCGATGGCCGAGGTGAAGGATCGCGCCAGCACCATTACCCTCAGCACCGCCAACGCGGACGGGAAAGTGATCGTCGAGATCGCCGATACCGGGAGCGGCATTGAGCCCGAGCGGCTGGAGCAGATTTTTGACTCGTTCTACTCCACCAAGGCGCAGGGGATGGGGATGGGGCTGACCATCAGCGCCAGCATCATCGAGCGCCACTGCGGGAAGCTGAGCGCGCGCCGCCGGGAGCCGTACGGCACGGTGTTTGCGTTTGCGCTGCCGCTGGCGGCGCAGGAAGGGTAAAGGTTACTCTGCGGGCAGGCTATTGGTCAGACGCTCAACGGCCCTGACCAGCTCCGCCACGGAGCGCACCTGCATTTTCTCCATCACGCGGCGGCGGTGCACCTTAACCGTGATTTCGCTGACGCCCAGTTCGGCGGCAATCTGCTTGTTCAGCATGCCGGTTATCGCCAGCGTCAGCACCTCGTGTTCGCGCGGGGTGAGGGACAGATGGCGCTGCTTCAGGGCGTAGTGCTCTTTATTGCGCGCGGCGTTGTGTTCCGCCAGCTGAAGCGCGGACTCGATGGCGTCGATAAGCGCGGTGGATTCGACGGGCTTGGTGAGAAATTCGTACGCACCGCCTTTAATGGCGCGCACCGACATCGGGATAGTGCCGTGGCCGGTAAGAAAAATAATCGGGATCTCGCGCCCGCTGTCCTTGAGCGCGTCAGCCACCTCAAAGCCCGAGATGGCGGGCATTTGCATATCGAGGACCACGCACGACGGTAGCTCCTCAAAGCGGTGTTGAAGAAACGCTTCTGCCGATGAAAAGCCGACGGCGTTCAGGTCTGCCGAGTCCAGCAGTCCGATCACGGACTGCCTGACGGCGTCATCGTCATCAACCACATACACAATGTGTTCCATTCACCGCCCCGGTGCTGATTTACATGTCGAGGATGCAAACAATCCCGACCGTTACGTAAGGGACTGTTTATGCTGACTTTCATCTTAACACATTAACTATCATTATCATTTCACAATATGATAACCGTATGAAGATGAAGTATAGCGATACGTGGCCGGGGCGGTTAAGCAGCGAAACGCTGATTTTATGCACCCACAAGCTCGATGCGGTTGCCGTCCGGATCCGCTATGACCGCTTCATAGAAGCCGTCCCCGGTCATGCGTGGGGCGCTGAGCAGCGTGCCGTTTGCCTGCGCCCGCTCGGCCATGCTGTCGACCTGCGCCCTGCTGCCAACGTTGATGGCGATATGCGCCCAGCCGATAAACTCCGGGTGCGCAGGGGCGTCGGGCAGATCCGGCAGCGTCATCAGCTCGATGGTCGGCCCGTTATCCAGCGTAATAAAGTGTGATTCGAAACCGGGACGATTTTTACTGACGTAGCGTTCGTTGCTGCGGCCATTAAAAACCGTTTCCCAGAACTGAACCTGTGCGTTCAGGCTGCGGGTCCAGAGTGCGACATGGGCAATATTCATATGCTCCCTCGTTATTTGTCTGTGAGGACTTTGATCGGTAAAACAGGCTACACTCTGGTTTTGAGCGCTACAAGCTGAGGAAATAACAATGCACTACACACTGAAAGAAAGCGACAAGGATAAAGCGGAAGGGTCAAACGGCGCGGGCGCTCTGCAGCAAAAACTGCTGGAGTCCCGTTCGATTGTGATCTCCGGTGAGATCAACCAGGAGCTGGCGCAGAAGGTCATCACCCAGATGATCCTGCTGCAAAGCGTCAGCAACGATCCGATCAAGCTGTACATCAACAGCCAGGGCGGCCACGTGGAAGCGGGCGATACCATCCACGACTTCATCAAGTTCATCCGTCCGGAAGTGCACGTTATCGGCACCGGCTGGGTGGCGAGCGCCGGGATCACCATCTTCCTGGCAGCGAAGAAAGAGCACCGCTACTCGCTGCCAAATACCCGCTTTATGATCCACCAGCCGCTGGGCGGCGTGCGCGGTCAGGCAACGGATATTGAGATCGAAGCGCGCGAGATCATCCGCATGCTGGATCGCGTGAACAAGCTGATCGCCGACGCCACCGGCCAGCCGCTGGAAAAAGTGAAAAAAGACACCGATCGCAACTTCTGGATGTCCCCGGCAGAAGCGCTGGACTACGGCATCGTGGGTAAACTGATTACCCATTATGACGAGCTGAAGCTGGATTAAGATTTACGTCGTGTACGTGTCGGGTGGCGGCTTCGCCTTACCCGACCTACACGCCCTCGTTTGACCCATGACAAGTTCCCCTCGTACCGTCTCTTCTATAATCGCGCCTGTTTCCCCTCTCACTGGTGCTACCCATGGCGTATCAACTGAACCTGAACTGGCCGGAATTTCTTGAGAAATACTGGCAAAAACAACCCGTAGTGCTGAAAAATGCCTTCCCGAATTTTGTCGACCCGATTACCCCGGACGAGCTGGCAGGGCTGGCGATGGAGCCGGAAGTCGATAGCCGTCTGGTGAGCCATTTCAACGGCAAATGGCAGGCCAGCAATGGTCCGTTTGAGCACTTTGACGATCTGGGCGAAACCGGCTGGTCGCTGCTGGCGCAGGCGGTGAATCACTGGCATATGCCCGCCGCGGAGCTGGTGCGTCCGTTCCGCGTCCTGCCGGACTGGCGTCTGGATGACCTGATGATCTCCTTCTCCGTGCCGGGCGGCGGCGTGGGTCCGCATATCGATCAGTATGACGTGTTTATCATTCAGGGAATGGGCAGCCGCCGCTGGCGCGTGGGCGACAAGCTGCCGATGCGTCAGTTCTGCCCGCATCCGGCGCTGCTGCATGTGGATCCGTTTGAGCCGATCATCGACGAAGATCTGGCCCCGGGCGATATCCTCTACATCCCGCCTGGATTCCCGCACGACGGCTTTACCCATGAGACGGCGCTCAACTACTCCGTCGGCTTCCGCGGGCCGAACGGTCGCGATCTGATCAGCAGCTTCGCCGATTACGCGCTGGAAAACGATCTGGGCGGCGAGCACTACAGCGATCCGGATCTGACCTGTCGCGAACACCCGGGCCGCGTGGAGCAGTACGAGCTCGATCGCATTCGTCAGATGATGATCGACATGATCGGCAAGCCGGAAGATTTCACAAAATGGTTCGGCAGCTTTGTTTCCACGCCGCGCCACGAGCTGGATATCGCCACCGCCGAGCCGCCGTACGCGCCGGAAGAGGTGCTGGACGCGCTGCAGGGCGGCGAAACGCTGTCCCGCCTGAGCGGCCTGCGCGTGCTGAACGTTAACGGCAGCTTCTTCATCAACAGCGAACAGCTGGAGACGGTAGACGCGAAGGCGGCGGATGCGCTGTGCCGCTACACCGAACTCGGCCAGGCCGAGCTGGGCGATGCGCTGAATAACCCGGCGTTTGTTGAAGAGCTCACCGGGCTGATTAACCAGGGGTACTGGTACTTCGACGAGTAGTGCGGCCTGTTGCCCGGTGGCGCTGCGCTTACCGGGCCTACAACGGCAAGAACGTAGGCCGGGTAAGGCGAAGCCGCCACCCGGCAAAACACTACCCCTCCATCGCAATCACAATTGCCTCGCCAATCTTCTTCAACGCCTCGCGATTTTTATCCGTCGGCGGCAGCGCCACGTTGATCCGCAGACAGTTGCGGTACTTCCCGGAGGCGGAGAACAGCGACCCGGCCGCGGCCTGGATCTTCAGCCGACACAGCTGCTTGCTGACGCACACCATGTCGACCTTCTCCGGCAGCTCAATCCACAGCAGGAAGCTGCCCTGCGGGCGCGTGACGCAAATCTCTGCCGGAAAATACTGCCGCACCCAGCAGGTGTAGGTTTCCATATTCTGCTGATAAATCTGGCGCATACGGCGCACGTGACGATGATAATGGCCGTCGCGAATAAACGCCGCCACCGCCATCTGCGTGCCCGGAACGTTAAACCCGCCCGCGGCGTATTTCATGTGCATCACCCGGTCGTAATAGCGCCCCGGCACAATCCAGCCGACGCGCAGGCCCGGCGCCACGGTTTTGGTAAACGAGCTGCATAGGATCACGCGGCCGTCGATATCCATCGAATGAATGGTGCGCGGGCGCGGGTACTCCGCCGCCAGCTCGCCGTAAATGTCATCCTCCACGATCACGATATCGTGCCGCTGGGCGAGGGCTAAAACCTGCTTTTTCCGCGCCTCCGGCATGATAAACCCGAGCGGGTTATTGCAGTTGGGCACCAGGATCACCGCCTTGATCGGCCACTGCTCCAGCGCCAGCTCTAACGCCTCGATGCTGATCCCGGTCTCGGGATCGGTGGGAATTTCAATCGCCTTGATGTCAAACCCGCGCAGCATCTGCATGGTGCCGTGAAACGACGGCGACTCCACCGCCACGATATCCCCCGGCTTGCACACCGAGAGCAGGGCGATCGACAGCGCGCCGTGGCAGCCGTTGGTGATGACAATCTCGTTCGCTGCCACCGTCGAGCCGCCGTCCAGCATCAGGCGGGCGATCTGCTCGCGCAGCTCCAGGCGGCCGTCGAGCACGTCGTAGCTCAGCATCTCGGCAGGATTATGCTGCGCGATGCGGCTCATCTCGCGCCACAGGGGCTTCAGGCTCGGCTGGTTAATATCCGGCGAGCCGCCGCCAAAGGAGATCATCTCTTTGTCGGCGCGGGCGTCCAGCAGCATCATCACCTCATCCCACTGGGTCACATCGACGGGGCGCTGCACCGGGCGCGTCATGGCCGGGACGGGCGGCTGGGCTTTGCGCTGCGAAACAAAATAGCCGGAGCGCGGCTGAGGGGTGATCAGCTGGAGGTTTTCGAGGATCTGATAGGCCTGCTGTATGGTGCTGATACTCACGCCGTGCTCCTGGCTCAGCGCGCGTACCGACGGCAAACGTTCGCCGCTGCGATACAGCCCTTGTTCAATGCGTTCTGCCAGAAGGTTGGCGAGATGTTGATAGCGCGTCATGCTGTATCCTTTGTTTTCACCATACAGATTGTAAAACCAGTACAGATTGCCGTAAAAATTGGCATGCAGATACTGTTTTAGCGGATCTGTATGTTAAACAAAAGTTGTTTTTGAGTCTGTATTGCACAGACCGATTTCCAGGATGATAACCCCACTGGTACAGTGAGGAGAGCATCATGGAATTCTATGAGAATCGTTCAAAACGTCCGTTCGTCGTGTTTGTCTGGATCGGCAAAACGATCTGCAACTGGTATCGCATCAACCGTACCCGCCGCATTCTGAGCCAGATGAGCGACGAGCAGCTCAAGGACGTTGGTTTATCCCGCAATGATATTTAAACCGTAGGCCGGGTAAGGCGTAGCCGCCACCCGGCTATTTTCAGCTCAACAGCCCAAGCGTCTGCCGCTTCGGCCTTTCCAGCAAATCCACCGCCTCCTGATACGACCGCACGTTGTTATAGCCCATCACCAGCCCGTAGCGTTTGCCCGACCCGCGATACCACTCCGAAAGCGCATTCACCTGCAGCTGCTGTTCCTGCCAGCAGCGCGCCACTTCCCGGTCACAGCTTCCTCTGGTCAGAAACGCCACAACATGCATCCCGCCGTCGTTTTGCTCGGTGAAAAACAGATCGCCATACACCTCTCGCAGGGCGGCAATCATCCAGTCGCGGCGGGTCTGATACAGCGTGCGCATCTTTTTCAGGTGACGGAAAAAATGCCCTTCGTTGAGAAACGCGGTGAGGATCTTTTGCGTCAGCACCGGCTGGCCGCTGGTGGTAATGTCCGCGCAGTCGGTAAAGGCCCCGACGGTGCTGGCGGGCATCACCACGTAGCCCATGCGCAGCGACGGCATGATGGTTTTACTGAAGGTGCCCATAAAAATCACCCGGTCGTGTTGGTCGAGGCTTTTCAGCGACGGCAGCACCTTGCGGGTGTAGTGAAACTCCCCGTCGTAATCGTCTTCAATGATCCACGCCTCGTTCTGGCTGGCCCAGTCGAGCAGCTGCTGCTTGCGCGGCAGGGAGAGGGTGACCGCCAGCGGGCTCTGGTGCGACGGAGTGACGATGGCAAAACGCGCGTCGCGATGGTGACGAAGCAGGTAGTCCGTGTCGATACCTGAACGGTCGACCGGCACCGTGTGCAGGCGCGGCACGATCCGCTTGAGCAGCTGCTGGCCCATAAAATAGCCCGGATCTTCAAACACCACCTTGTCGCTGCGGCTGGCAAGCGTGTCGAGGATCAGCCGCAGGCTGCCGCTGTAGCCGCTGGTGATCAGCACCTGTTCGGCGCTGCAGGACAGCCCGCGTGAGATATTGAGATAGCGGGCGATGGCCTGGCGCAGCGGATACCAGCCCGGGACGGGCGGATTGAGCATCTCCTCCTGACGCATGGCGCGCGTCGCCTGGCCTGCCAGCAGCAGCCATTTTTTGTACGGGAAGCTGTCGAGGGCGGGGATGCCGGGGCGCAGAAACCCCGCCCGCTCGCGCTGGCTGATGAGCGATGCCGGGAGCGCGCCGGTGGGCTGTTCCGCAGGGGCAGTCTTATCCGGCAGCAGTAAATCCGGGTTGACCCGGGTGCCGCGCGCGCCCTGGCTCACCAGATACCCTTCGCCCGTCAGAATGGCATACGCCGTTTCGACGGTTTTACGCGCCACCTTCAGCTCTTCCGCCAGCACGCGGATGGCAGGCACCTTATCGCCCGGCTTCAGCACGCCGCGCGTGATGTTGTCGCGATAGCGGGAATAAATCTCGTGATAGCCCGGCTTCATGTCCTACCTCGTTTCACGCTTTTTGTATCTTTTTACTATGTCATGAACGGCGTAGATTTGCCTCATCGCATGACACATACCGTGTAAATTAGAGGAAAGACAATGAGCACCCGCGTTAACCACCATAAAGTTACACCTGCCCTCGCCAACGCCCTGTCCGCCCTGAGTATGGAAGTGGCAAAAACCTCCATCGACCCGGCGCTGAAGCACCTGATCGACATTCGCGTATCGCAGCTGAACGGCTGTACCTTCTGCCTGGATATGCACTCGAAAGAGGCCAAAATCGCCGGCGAGCGCGAGCTGCGCCTGTACCATCTGGCGGCCTGGCGCGAGTCCCCGCTGTTCAGCGCCCGTGAGAAAGCCGCGCTGGCCTTCACCGAAGCGCTGACCCAGATTGGCGTTCACGGCGTGAGCGACGCGCTCTACCGCAGCGTGGCGGAGCACTTCTCCGACGTGGAAATTTCGGAGCTGAACTTCGCCATCGTGGCGATCAACGCCTGGAACCGCCTGGGGATCACCTCCCGCATGGAACCCGGCTCGCTGGACGCGGCTTACGGGCTGAATAAGGCTAACCTGGAATAATCCCGCGCTCGCGGATCGTCGCCACCAGCGCCCGTAGCCCTGGCGGAACGTGGCGATGGCCGGGGTAATACAGGCGCAGCCCGGCAAAAGGCTGCGCCCAGTCGTCTAAGACGCTCACCAGTTCTCCCCGCTCAAGCTCTTCCCGGATATACAGTTCCGGCAAAAATCCCACCCCTAATCCCGCCTTCACGGCGCGGATCGAGGCAAAAAGATCGGACGTTGCAAAGCGCGGCGGCACGGCAAGGGCGTACGTTTCCCCCCGACGCGCCAGCTCCCAGCGGTAGATCCCGCCGTGGGCCATGCGCATGCCGATCCCCTGATGTGAAAGCAGATCGTCCGGCGTCTGCGGAATGCCGTGACGTGCAAAATACTCCGGCGTGGCGGTGACCAGCTGGCGGATATCCCCGGTCAGCGGCACGGCAATCATGTCCTGCGGCACGGACTCCTCAAGGCGGATCCCCGCGTCAAAGCCTTCCGCGACGATGTCGATCATTCGCGCTTCGCTGACGGTCTCTACGCGCATTTTCGGGTAGCGGATCATAAAGTCGATCAGCAGCTGGTCCAGAAACAGGGTGCCGATATGGTTCGGCACGTTCAGACGCAGCGTGCCGGTAAGTTCTCCGGTGTCGCTGTGGATCTCCTCGCTGGCGAGACGGATCTCCTGCAGGGCCGGGCCGATACGCGCCACGTAGCGCTGTCCGGCGTCGGTGAGCGCCACGCTGCGGGTGGTGCGGTTAAAGAGGCGGGTATCAAGGCGGCTCTCCAGCCCGGCGATGGCGTTGCTTACCGCCGTGGCGGACATGCCCAGCTCCTGCGCTGCGGCGCGAAAGCTGCCGCGCCGCACTACCGCCATCACCACTTCCAGCTCTGTCAGACCTGAACGATGCATAGATTATCCTGAAAATCGAAACAACCCTTGCAGCATAGCGTGGATTATCGCAACGGAGAAGCCGTGCCAGACTGTGCTCACACAGCCTGAGGAGGTTTATATGCACACCATCGAACAGATCTTTATTAACGGCGAATTTGTTACTCCACACGGCACCGAGTGGTTTGATTTGTACAACCCGGCGACGGCGCAGGTCATCGGCCAGGTTCGTCTGGCGGATGAAATTGACGCAGAGCGCGCCATTGCGGCGGCAAAAGCGGCGTTTCCGGCGTGGTCGCAGACCACAAAGCAGGAACGCATCGCCGCGCTAAAACGAATGCACGCCGCCGTGGCCGCTCGCCACGACGATCTGCTGGACGCGATCGTTGAAGAGTACGGCGCTCCCGCCTCGCGCTCGGCGTGGATGGCCAGCTATCCGGCGGAGGTGATTGCTCAGGCCATTGAGGCGCTGGAGGCGTTTGAGTTCGTCACCCCCGCAGGCGCGGCAACGGTGCAGATGACGCCGCTTGGCGTAGCGGGGCTGATTACGCCGTGGAACAGCGACGCGGGGTTTATCTGCGGCAAGCTGGCGGCCGCGCTGGCTGCGGGCTGTACGGCAGTCATCAAGCCGAGCGAAATGAGCGCCCTGCAAACCCGGATTGTCACCGAAGCGCTGCGCGATGCCGCGCTGCCGCCGGGCGTGTTTAACATCGTCACCGGGCGCGGCGAGACGGTAGGTGAGACCATCAGCCGCCATCCGGACGTGGCAAAAATCTCGTTTACCGGCTCCACGAATACCGGTAAGGCGATCCTGCGCAACGCGGCGGAGAGCTTTAAGCGCGTGACCCTGGAGTTAGGCGGCAAATCGCCGACGATCCTGCTGGATGATGTGGATCTGGCGCAGGCGATCCCATTGGTGATTCAGGCCGGGTTTATGAACAGCGGGCAGGCATGCGTGGCCGGAACGCGCATTCTGGTGCCGCAGGCGCGTAAGGCGGAGATCGAAACCGCGCTGGCGCAGGCCGTGTCGGCGGTGAAATCCGGCGACCCGCGCGATAGCGCGACGGACGTCGGCCCGATGGTCAGCGAAAAGCAGTGGCAGCGGGTGCAGGGCTATATCCGTAAAGGCATCGAAGAGGGGGCGCGTCTGCTGGCGGGTGGAGAAGGGAGACCGGACGGGACGCGAGACGGCTGGTTTGTGCGCCCGACGCTGTTTGCCGACGCGAACAACCAGATGGCGGTTGCCCGTGACGAGATTTTCGGCCCGGTGCTGTGCGCGATCCCCTATCGTGACGAGGCGGAGGCTATCGCCATTGCCAATGACACAGAATTCGGACTGAGCGCGATGGTGCTGGGCGGCGATGCGAACCGCGCGCGACGCGTGGCGCAGCAGATTGTTTCCGGTCGCGTGCTGGTGAACACGCTTGCCCATGAACCGAAAGCGCCGTTCGGCGGGTTTAAGCACTCCGGCGTGGGGCGCGAGATGGGCGAGTGGGGGATTCGGGCATTTATGGAGCCGAGGTCGATTCTGGGTTAAGACCGCTGAAGGTAAAGTACGCCCCGCTAGCCGGGGCGTTACGTGCTGGATTACTCTTCAAACACGCTCTCAAAGGTTTTCGTCGGCAAGAACAGGGTGAAT
This sequence comes from Enterobacter cloacae complex sp. CARB60, assembly GCF_036487345.1. Classification (NCBI taxonomy): domain Bacteria; kingdom Pseudomonadati; phylum Pseudomonadota; class Gammaproteobacteria; order Enterobacterales; family Enterobacteriaceae; genus Enterobacter; species Enterobacter cloacae complex sp. CARB60. Next base: position 4,093,083 of record NZ_JAZKLC010000002.1, on the reverse strand, counting down.
TCATTCTCGGCCAGGAGCGGTATGAACCCCATTTTGAGGTAAAAATCTTTGGCTTTATGGTTGAGTGCTTCGACAAACAAGCCGTGAATGCCGACGGCAAAGGAGGCCAAATAAACGGTCCTCATGGCATGAATAACGAGTAATTCTCCGTAGCCTTGCCCCTGAATATGTTTATCAATCGCCAGACGGCCAAGGGTGACGCTCGGCACATTTTTATAAGGAATACGTTTTTGCTGAGTTTTAGAGGGCAGGTAAGCCTTTTCAAAACAGCTTCCGGAGAGCGTGTAATAGCCCAGAATACGCGGTTTTGGCTCTCGTGTGGTGAGGACATAACCCCGCAAAAACTTTCCACGATGCTGGCGTTTCAGGTGTTCCGTCAGGAAAGTGTTAAGGCTCTCTTCTCCACAGTCGAACTGGCTTAGGTCGTACTCAACGTCTTCTGAAAAAATCCCTATCTTCACGTCGTTCACGTTTTACTCCATATCCAGGAGACGCTTAGCCGCTCGCTTCAGGCGGTCATTTGGCGCAGGCGGATTGCTGATGGCATCCATCACCGTATTCCAGGATGCCTCGCTAAGGACCAGGCGGCGGTGCTGGTCAATTACCTCTGCTGCGCGTTCAGAGGCTGTGCTGACCATGAATTGTGAAATCGACTGGTTTGTCATTGCCGCCGCTTCTTCGATCATGTTTTTGTCATCTTCGGTTAACCGGAGATCGATGCGCTGTTTCTTCAGTGCTGACATGGTTTCATTCTCAATCTTTATCCTGGCTTAACGCCTCGTTTTACCTGTAAAACTAATGTACGGCATTTATCCGTACATTAATCATAGGTGCGTCATCACCGGAATGCAACGAGAAGTTGAGCGTAGCGCCATCCGGCACAACACTTCGCTCCTTACCGAAGCATTGTGCTTTTTCCTCCTGCATTCTCTCCTCAACCTCACAACGGAGAGACACCCATGATTGCAGTCATTTTCGAAGCCCAGGCGGAGCCCGCGCATCAGGCGCGCTATCTGCAGCTCGCCGCCGAACTCAAGCCTCTACTGGCGGACATCGACGGCTTTATTGATATCGAACGTTTTCAGAGCCTGACCACCGACGGCAAAATCCTTTCCCTTTCCTGGTGGCGGGATGAAGAGGCCGTCCGCCGCTGGAAGCAGAACGTCTTCCATCAGGCCGCGCAGGCCGAAGGGCGGGAGTCGATTTTTTCTTTCTACCGTATTCGGGTGGCGCAGCTGGTGCGGGAGTACAGCTCCGAAACCGAAAGGCACGCGGATGTATGACGTTCACCTTATTCTGCCGACAGATAATGATAAGCTGGCCGCAGAGATAACCAGACCCTGGGCGACGAATGCTAAAGACGAGCTTACCCCCTGATAACAGCGCGGCGCTGGAGCAGGCCGTTGCGGCGGTGGCGGCGGCAATGGCCGATCCGTCGCGCGTGAAGATGCTGTGCGCGCTGATGGACGGGCGGGCGTGGACCGCTACCGAGCTGAGCGCGGCGGCAGACGTTGCGCCGTCGACCGCCAGCGGGCATCTCGCCCGGCTGGTGGAAGGGCAACTGATTACCTGCCTGTCTCAGGGACGGCATCGTTACTATCGCCTTGCCGGGCATGACGTGGCGGCGCTGGTCGAGCAGATGATGGGGCTCTCCTGGAGCCGCATCACCCCGCCGGAAACCACCGCGCCGAAAGCCATGCGCGAAGCGCGAACCTGCTACGACCATCTTGCCGGAACGGTCGCGGTACAAATCTATGATTTCATGCAGGCGGAAGCGTGGCTGGAGGTAGACGGTTCAGCGCTCACGCCGTATGGCCGCGAGCAGTTCCTGAAGCTCGGTATTCCGCTAACGCCTCACCCCCGTCGTAAGGCCTGCTGCGCCTGTCTGGACTGGAGCGAGCGGCGGTTTCATCTTGGCGGCGAGGCCGGCGCGGCGCTGTTGATTTATCTGGAAAGTAAAGGCTGGATCCAGCGGGTGGCGGGGTACAGGGAGGTGGTGGTGACGGCTTCCGGGAAAAGTGCCGTTCAGAGACTTTTTAGCCGCTAAAAAAAGCCCGGTGGCGCTGCGCTTACCGGGCCTACGTGTAAATCGCCTCCCGTAACCCCTTTCGCAATTCCTGCGCTTTTACCTCTCGTTTCTTGATACTTATCCTGATAACTATTATCTTGGCCGCGTGTGACGAGAGGTTTCCCCCATGAGTGAAGAAGAACTGTTCTGCCGCAGGCCGATGGGTATGCGGATGGCGATGATCGTGCGCCAGTGGCGTGCCGTCATTGACGATGCCATTCTCGATACCGGGTTAACCCAGTCGAGCTGGACGGTGATGATGCAGCTGCATCAGCTCGGGGATAACGTCTCGATGAGTGAGCTGGCGGAGGTGCAGGGCATTGAACTGCCGCCGCTGATGCGCACCCTCACACAGCTGGAAAAGCAGGGTTACCTGCTGCGCGCCGTATCGCCTTATGACAAGCGCATCCGGCTTCTGACGCTGACGCCTGAGGGAAAAGCCATATTAAAACGGCTCACTCAGGTGATTGAGACCTATCAGGCGCGCGTATCGCAAAACATCGCGCCGGAACATATCGACATTTTCAGCGCCACCCTGAATCAAATCGCCTGCAATTTGCGGACAATCCGCGAAGAAGATAACAAGACCGAAAAATAATGACTCCTGAACAAAAGTTTGCCCGCTGGGTAAGGGTGAGTATTGCCTCTTTCCTGCTGATGTTTGTCTACTTTATTGTCGCGGATATCTGGATCCCGCTGACGCCGGACTCCACCGTGATGCGCGTGGTGACGCCGGTTTCTCCGCGCGTCTCCGGCTATGTGGCGGCGGTACACGTCCACAACAACAGCCAGGTGAAGAAAGGCGATCTGCTGTTTGAGCTCGACGACACGCCGTTTCGCAATAAAGTGGAAGCGGCGCAAATTGCGCTTGAGCAGGCACGCCTTTCCAACGAACAGCTGGATGCGCAGATCGCCGCCGCGCAGGCCAGCCTGAAAACCGCCGTGCTGACCGCGCGCAACGACAAAGTGACCTTCGACCGCTACCAGAAGCTGAGCACGTTGCAGAACGTTTCGCAGTCGGATCTGGATAAGGTTCGCACCACCTGGCAGAGCAGCGAGCAGTCCGTCAGCTCCATCCAGGCCAATATCCATAACCTGCGCATTCAGCGCGGCGAGCGGGACGAGCACCGCAACGTGACGCTGCAAAAATACCGTAACGCGCTGGATGAAGCGGAACTCAACCTCGGCTGGACGAAGGTCTACGCCCAGGCGGACGGCACGGTCAGTAACCTGCAGTTAAGCCCCGGCTTTTACGCCTCCTCAGGTTCAGCCGCGCTGGCGCTGGTGAACAACCAGACCGATATCGTCGCCGATTTCCGTGAGAAGAGCCTGCGCCACACCCATCAGGGCACCGACGCCGCCGTGGTGTTTGACGCCTTCCCGGGGCACGTTTTCCGCGCCCACGTGACCAGCAGCGATGCGGGGATACTGGCGGGTCAGGAGGCCGTTAACGGCCAGCTGTCCGAGCCGGAAACCTCCAACCGCTGGGTGCGTGATGCCCAACGCATGCGCATCCACGTGGCGCTGGACGAAGAATTGCCGAAGCATCTGCCTACCGGCGCGCGCGCGACCGTGCAGCTCTACAACAGCGAAGGGCCGTTTGCGCGCTTCTTCTCCGGGATGCAGATCCACCTGGTGAGCCTGCTTCACTATGTTTATTAGTTCGATGTCTATTAGCACCCTGGCGAGGGTCTTTACCCCCCACGGCAACATCGTTTACACGGCAAATGACTTTCGCCAGACCCTGCGCATCGTCTTTGCCGGGATGATTGCGCTGAGCATCTCCAGCTTTTACAACACCAGCTACGGCGTGTTTTTCGTGGTCTACCCGATCATGCTGCTGTCGCTAGTGCCGGTATTTAATCGCCACGTGGCGAAGCAGTTTATCTTTAGTGCCGCGCTAAACTGCGTTGAAATGATCTTCATCATCGGCTATCTGTCGCAATGGCCGGTCATCATGACGCTGGTGGTGTTTGCCCTGTACGTGATGCGCTTTCGCTTTATGAGCAAGGGGCCGCTGTTCCTGTTTGGCTCAATGGGCGTGGTGTGCCAGAGCGTGATGCTCAACTTTATGAGCTACCCCACTACCAGCTGGCACACGCTGCTGTTTTCCAACATCGAAGCGAGCGTGATGGCGGTGTGCCTGAGCGCGCTGATGAACTATCTCCTGCCGGACGTAGAGCCCCGCAAGCCGCCGCCGCTGATTGAGAAAGACGACGCCCGGGTGCGCCACGAGTCGCTGCTCTCCGGTACCGTCGCGACGCTGATTTTCGTGGTGTTCCAGATTAGCGACTTAAGCGATTCGCTTTCGGCGCTGATGGCGGGGATTTTGATCCTGTTCCCGATGCACTATCGCGGTTCGGTGATGAGCTCTATCTGGCGCGTGGTCGGCGTGGTGCTGGGCTGTCTCTATATTCTGGTGGTGCAGCTGATCCTCTACGATCACAGCAGCCATATGCTATTGATGATGCCGCTGATCGGCCTTGGGCTGGCGTTTGGCGCGCGCCTGCACGTGATGGAAAAGGTGGGTGCGGGAGTGGGGTTTTCCAGTATTACCACCATCGGCATTATGTTCGGGCAGAACATGCACCCGGACACTGACCTGGTGTTCAGCGATCTCTATCGCATCACCTCCGTCACCTTTTCGCTGGTCGCAACGCTGACGATGGTCTTCCTGGTGCACCTGATCCTGAACCGCTTCGAGGCGACGCGCTACGTCATCGCGCCGCCTAAAGTAGATTAATGCCCCAGCACGGCAGGCAGTTGCGAGAGTAAAAACAGGATCAGGCCAATCGTCCCACCGACCAGCGTGCCGTTGACGCGGATGAACTGCAGATCTTTACCGATGTTAAGCTCAATCTGGCGGGACATGTCTTTGGCGTCCCAGCTTTTGACCGTGTCGCTGATGTGGCGGGTCAGGAACGCGGCAAAATCCGGTGCGAGGCGGTGCGCGGCCTGCTCAAGATGCTCGTTCAGCGACGCCCGCAGGCTGGCGTCGTTAGACAGCGTTTCGCCAAACCACAGCCCGGCGTTGGCGATGCGTTGCTTCACGCGTGAATCCTCGCTTTGCATATCCGCCTTCAGCCACTGGCGCAGATCGGCCCACATCTCTCCCAGATAGCGGTTAAATGCCTCATCGTTTTTCAGGTAGTGCTTGATGTTGTCGGCTTTCGCCGCCATTTCCGGATCGTTTTTCAGGTTGTCGATAAGCTTCAGCGTGGCGCGGTCGAACGCCTGGCGGATCTGGTGCGTGCGGTCGTGGCTGATGTCGTCCAGCAGCGTGTTCACCGCGTTCGACACCATCTCCGCGCTTTGATCGCCCAGCCACTCGGTGGGCAGCACCATCGCTTTGCGCGGGTGTTCGGTCTTCAGCCAGTGGACAATCTGATCGGAGATAAACTCCCGCGTACTTTCCCGCTGAATCAGGGTAATCAGGCGGTTGATGATGGCGTCCAGCAGCACCTGGTGGCGGTTGTTTTTGGTCATGCTCTCCAGCATCACGGCGCTGGTTTCGGTGAAATCGACCTTATCAATCGCCTTGTGCACCGCCCGTTTGAGCAGCCGCTGAATGCGCCCGTCGTCCGTGAGTTCGAGAAAACCGCTCATCACCTGAATCAAATGCTGCCCGACGCGCTGGGCGTTGTCGGGCTGGCTGAACCAGGTGCCAATCATCTGCGCGGGCTCGTAGCGGCGGATTAGCGCCACCAGCGACTGAGTATCAAGAAACTTCTCCTGCACAAACTGGCCGAGATTGTCGCCGATCCGATCTTTATTGCGCGGAATAATCGCGGTATGGCGCGAGATAAACGGAATGGGCACCCGGCGGAACAGCGCAACCACGGCGAACCAGTCCGCCAGCGCGCCGACCATCGCCGCCTCGGCAATGGCCTTCACGCCGCGCACCCAGAAGGTCTGCGGCAGGAACAGGGTGGTGATAAACGCCGCGGCGGCAACCAGCAGCAGCGACAGCGCCAGCAGCTTGGCGCGTTTGAGTTCGGTATGTTTTTCCATGGGTTAAGGATAGAGGGAAGCGGGGGAAAAGTGCAAAGAAGGAGAAGGACCTTCGCGTTTCAGCATTCTGGAATGCGCCTTCAGAAAATGAAATTGAACGATGTCGACCGGTTCAATTTACGAACGTTTTGTATATGCTTTTTTGTATATACAATAAGGGAAGGGTACACTATGCCAACGGAGTTTGAATGGGATACCAACAAAGCGAAAAGTAATCTCATTAAGCATGGGATCCGCTTTGAAGAGGCTGTTCTGGTGTTTGACGATCCTTACCATTTATCTCTGCAGGATCGTCATGAAAATGGAGAGTTTCGTTGGCAGACCATTGGCCTTGTACATGGTCTAATTGTCATTATGGTCGCACACACGGTACGTTTTGAAAGTGGTGACGAAGTCATTCGAATCATTAGCGCACGAAAGGCGGACCGTAAAGAGAGGAGCCGTTATGAGCATGGTTAAACATAAACGCGGTAGTGCGCCTGAGGTTAGTGCTCGTCGTGAGGCTGAGCTCAAAGCACTTGCCGAAAAATCGGAAGCAGAGATTGATTACAGCGATATTCCTGCTACGGGGGATGAACAGTGGTCAGGGGCGGTGCGAGGGAAGTTCTATCGGCCACTCAAAACTCAGGCATCTGTACGTATCGACGCTGACGTGATGGAGTGGCTTAAACGGCCTGGAAAAGGTTACCAGACGAGGCTCAATGCCATTTTGCGTGAAGCAATGCTGCGCGATCAAAATAAAAAATAAGCAACGGGCGGCGTCAGGCTGCCCGCTATCTCAGCGTATAATTTCCAGTAGCCGCCACAGCACCCATCCCCCAAACCCCATCAGCACCACTCCCGCCGTGCGCTCAATCCACCACAGCGAACGGCTAAGCTTCTGTTGAACCGCTCGTAACCCCATCAGCGACACCAGCGCCAGATCCCACGCCAGCACCATCATCACCATCCAGACGCCGCAGGTCGCCTGTTGAAGCAGCGTCACGTCCGGCCCCAGCAATGCCGTCATCAGCGCCAGATAGAACAGCGCGTTCTTCGGGTTTAACAGCGCCGAACCGATCCCCAGCAGGATCTGCTTGCGCAGCGAAGGGAAGCGCTGGTGAGTTTCATTCAGCGCCAAAGCCTGAGGTCGGCTGCGCACCAGATGCGAGCCGATCCACAGCAGATATAGGGCCCCGCAAAGCTCTATAAGCGTAAACAGCCACGAAAACTGGCGCAGAGCGCTCCAGCCGATAATGACCAGAACAATATAGAGTGCGTTACCCGCGGCGATGCCGAGGCACAGCCCGGCGCTGCCGCGCAGCCGATAGCGCGCGGCGTAGCCCACCAGCAGGAAGAAATCCGGGCCCGGGCTTAACAGGGCAACAAAATGCGCCAGCGCCAGGGCGAGAAAAGCGGAAGGAAAGAACAGTTCCATAGCGACCTCGGTTAACAATCCGAGGTCAGAGTACGGCGCTGCAGAACCTATTTATTGTCTGATATTGATCGGCCCGTGGCGTACTGGCGCGGCGTGGCGGCGGTATAGCTCACGAAGGTCTTATGAAAATGGCTCTGGTCTGCAAAGCCGCTCTGGTAGCCGACGTCTGCAATATTATCCCCGGCGCGCAGCCGCGCTTTGGCGTATTCCACGCGGGAGATATTGAGGAAGCTGCCCGGCGTCAGGCCGGTGTCCTGCCTGAATGTGCGGATCAGCGTCTCCTTGCGCAGCGAGAAGCGTTGGGCAAGCTCGTCGAGGGAAGGCGGGCAGGTGAGATCGGAAAGAAACGCCTCCTGAACCTGCTGGCTGGTTGAGCGAAGCGCGTCTGCGCTATCCGCACCGCGGGGAAGGACAGAAAGCAGTGTGTCCACAGACGCCGGAGACATTGTCTCGACAACCTCCAGGTAGTGGGCAAACAGATCAGGGCTACGAATCACCTGTAGCGCCAGCGGAAGCTCGGTGTCGATATAGAGCATATGGTAGCTGCGCGGTTGCCCGGCGACGGGGTTGCAGCTGTGCGGCGCACAGGCCGGGATCACGATGAGGTCCCCGGGGTTAAGGATGTACTCTCTGTCGTGACACACGCAGCAGGTCTGGCCCTCCACAATCGCGCCGATGGAGAGCTGAGGGTGACTATGGCGTTTGTACGCCTGCGTGCTCTTCCAGGTGCTGCGCAGCTCAAGGCCTGAGGCGCGGTGAAATGTCTGCCGGACGTGTCGGGTATCGGTCATGGGCGCTCCTTCTGAAGGTTTTTTATACCACGTCAGCGAACCGTCCGGCAGCGCTTCATTAAGAACCTTCCGGATATACCCAACTTTACGCCCAGAGCCAGTCATGTTGACTACCCTTAATACCCTAAGCGGTAAAACAAGGAGATTCGACATGGCTTATCAGACAGTAAATCCTGCCACTAACCAGCTCATCAAAGAATACCCCTCACATACCGACGCGGATATCGAAGCGGCGCTCAAGGCAGCCGATGCGCTTTATCATTCAGACTGGGCAAAAGGCGACATCAGCCAGCGTCTGCCGGTGCTGCATAAGCTCGCCGACCTGATCGACGAGCGCGTGGAGGATCTGGCTAAAATCGCCAGCCAGGAGATGGGAAAGCTCATCGAACAGAGCCGCGGCGAGGTGAAGCTTTGCGCGCAAATCGCCCGCTACTACGCCGACAACGCGAAGCGGTTCCTGGCCCCGGTGAAGTACGACTCTGAGCTCGGGGAAGCGTGGGTGGAGCATCACCCCATCGGCGTGCTGATGGCCGTCGAGCCGTGGAACTTCCCGTATTACCAGTTGATGCGCGTCCTGGCGCCGAACCTGGCGGCGGGTAACCCGGTGATCGCCAAGCATGCCAGCATCGTGCCGCACTGCGCGGAAACCTTTGCCCATCTGGTACGCGAGGCGGGCGCGCCGGAAGGGGCATGGACCAACCTGTTTATCTCTTCGGATCAGGTGGCGAACATTATTGCCGACGATCGCGTGCAGGGGGCGGCGCTGACCGGCTCCGAAAAAGCGGGCAGCGTGGTGGCCGCGCAGGCGGCGAAGCACATCAAGAAATCTACGCTGGAGCTGGGCGGTAACGACGTGTTCGTGGTGCTGGACGATGCGGACCTGGACAAAGCCGTGAAGATCGGCGTGAATGCGCGACTCAACAACGCCGGACAGGTCTGCACCGCGGCGAAGCGCTTTATTCTGCATGAAAAGATTGCGGATGCCTTCCTGAGTAAATTCACCGAGGCATTTAAGCAGGTGAAGATTGGCGATCCGCTGGACGAAAGCACCACGCTGGGGCCGCTGTCGTCCAAAGATGCGCTCGAAACGCTGACCAAACAGGTTAACGAGGCGGTGAAAAACGGTGCGACGCTGCACTATGGCGGCAAGCCTGTACAGCGCGACGGGAGTTTCTTCGAACCGACGATCCTGACGAATATCTCGCGGGATAACCCGGCGTACTTCGAGGAGTTCTTCGGCCCGGTGGCGCAGATGTATGTGGTGAAAAACGATGACGAGGCGGTCGCGCTGGCGAACGACTCCCACTACGGCTTGGGCGGCGCGGTGTTCAGTCAGAATATCGAGCGCGCGAAGAAAATGGCCTCGCGGATTGAGACCGGGATGGTCTACATCAACTGGCTGACGGATACCGCGGCAGAACTGCCGTTCGGCGGCGTGAAGCGCTCCGGCTACGGACGCGAGCTGTCGGATCTGGGGATCAAAGAGTTTGTGAACCAGAAGCTGGTGGTGGTGCGTAAGTAATTGCCGTCATAAAAAAACCTGCCATCTGGCAGGTTTTTTTTGGTCAGTATTGGAACCTTAGAAGCTCACGCCGCCGCCCACGTACGCACCGTCAATCAGCGTGTGGTTTGGACGACCGTCTTTGCCATCAACGCTCACGTGGCGGTAACCCACTTTCAGGGTCACAGGTTTGATTGGGGTCCAGCTGACGCCGCCGTTGGCTTCAACGTAGTTTTTCACGCTGTTGTTCAGGCCGTCTGGTGCAACGTATCCTTCGCCGAATACGTTAATGCTGTCGGTCAGGGCAACATTCACGCCGCCACCGATTGGGAACGCTACGCCGTTATCGCCTTTTTTCGGGCCGATGTAGATGGCTTTCGCGCCCGCATTCAGCATCACCGGGCCAACTTCCAGGTTGTAACCGGCGCCCACGCCACCGGTCTGGGTGCCGTCATCGGTATTTTTGAGCCAGTTACCTTCGGTATACAGGCCAGATGAGGATTTACCCATTTCCACATTCAGGTTGGTGAAGTTTTTACCCTGCTCGATGCTGCCGCCCATGGCCAGAGCGGAGCCAGATACCGCGGTCAAAGCAGAAAGGATAAGAATGTTAAGTTTTTTCATGAGTATTTCCTCGTCATCAAATTAATCTGAGGACACCTTAACAAGCGAGGTTTATGACTGCAAATGTGATGTAAATCGCGTTTTTATACTGATATTGTTAAATTTTTTATTGAGGTTGTTGCGGTGGTGTTTGATTGTCGGGGTGTCAACGGGTGATGTTTTGGCGTTTAGGAACGGTTTAGTTTTTTGACTAAACATAAACTGAACGAGGCGGGGAAAGTGATTTGAGATGAATTAATTGGGTTTCTAATAATTTCCAAAAATGTTTCACCTGTCACACAAAACAACAAAGCCTTACATTTCGAGTGATGAATATACGTTCAATCGTGCAGGTCGGTTTCCTTTTCATGTCATTTTTCTGACACGTTTATTCTTTACGTTGTTGGCTTCACTAACTGGATGCTAACAATATGAAAAGAAAAATTATTCCTGTGCTAATCGGTTGTGCGCTCTCTTTCTCTGGCCTGGCGGCGCAGCCTACTGCTGAGCGCTACGTCGTCAGCTTCCCTGAAGGCTCCCACGTGAGCAACAGCGGCGCGTATGCCAGCGCGTTTCCGAATGGACTGCCCGTGGGAATCGGTTCTGGCCTGCTGTTTACGGGCAAGCAGGGCGACGCCCTGACCTTTGCGACCGTGACCGATCGCGGTCCAAACGCCGATGCGCCAAAAATGGGTAAAAACGAAGCCAAAATATTTGTCACGCCAGATTTTGCGCCGCTGCTGATGACCATCCGCGTTCAGAACGGCAAAGCAGAGGCAACGGATGCCCGCCCGCTGCATGACGATAAAGGCGAGATTAACGGCCTGCCGCTGCAAAGCGGCGTGATTGGCTCCACCAATGAAGTGGCGTTCAGCGACACGCTAAAAATTCTGAAGGGCGACAACCGCGGGCTGGACACGGAAGGCATCACGCCGGACGGCAAAGGCGGCTACTGGCTGTGCGACGAGTATGGCCCGTTCCTGATTAACGTCGACGGTAAAGGGAAGATCCTGGCGATCCACGGGCCGCAGGCGGCGGAAGGGGAGAAATCCATCGCGGGCGGTCTGCCAAACATTATCAAATGGCGCCAGGCGAATCGGGGCTTTGAAGGCCTGACCCGGATGCCGGACGGGCGGATTATCGCCGCCGTGCAAAGCACGCTGGATATCGACGGTAAGAGCAAAAAGCAGGCGCTGTTTACGCGTCTGGTGAGCTTCGACCCGGCGACCGGCAAAACCGCGATGTACGGTTACCCAATCGACAGCGCGGCCTACGGCAAAAACAGCGACGCCAAAATCGGCGACATCGTGGCGCTCGATGACCAGCACATCCTGCTGATTGAGCAGGGAAGCGATAAAAACGACGGCATGCGCAACCTGATTTACAAGGTAGATCTCAGCAAGGCGAGCGACCTTTCCGCCTTCGACAAGCCGGGCGAATACCCGGAGTTTGATGATGAGAAAACCCTGGCGCAGCGCGGCATAACGCTTGCTGCTAAAACGCAGGTCGTCGACCTGCGCGCGCTGGGCTGGCAGCAGGAGAAGGCCGAAGGGCTGGCGCTAATCGACAGCAAACGGCTTGCGGTGGCGAACGATAACGACTTTGGCGTGAAGGTGGCGATGCAAAACCCGGTCGAGGGCAAGAAGCTCAAGGATTATCGGGTGAACGCGGAAGGCAAGTTGACGCTTGATGATAAACCGGTTGAGACCACGCTCAGCGTGAAGCCGCTGAAGAAGCCGGAGTCAGACAGCGAGCTGTGGATTGTGACGCTGCCGGACGCGGTGAAATAGGTTTACCCCTCACCCTAACCCTCTCCCCATAGGGGAGAGGGGATGCATGGCGGTTATTTCTTCAACCCCGCAAACGCTGCTCGAATTTCTTCTTCCGGGAGTTGGATACCTATAAACACCATCACGCTGCGCGGCGCTTCATCGCCCCAGGGTCTGTCCCAGTCGGCGCTGTACAGGCGCTGCACGCCCTGGAACAGCAGGCGGTTCGGCTCGCCGTCAATCCACAGCATCCCTTTGTAGCGCAGCAGCTTGTCGGCAAACGACAGCAGCAGGTTTTCCATCACGCGCGAAACCTCGCCGATGTCCACCGGGTAGTCCAGTTCGACCACAATCGACGCCACGTCGTTTTGCTTATCTCCCATAAAGTGGAAGCGCGGTTTTGCGGTGACGTTTTCTTCCAGCATAAAGCCGTTGGTGTTGAACAGCTGAGACAGATCGATGTCGCCGTGCGTCACCGTGAATATCGGCGCACGGGAGTTAATGCGGGTCAGGCGTTCGCGCAGCTTAACGCTTTCGCCCGCCACGTCGGTTTTGGTCAGCAGGATGCGGTCGGCATAGCCCACCTGAGACTGGGCGATGGTGAACTGGTTCATCTGATCGTCGGCGTGGACCGCATCCACCAGTGCAATCACGCCGTCGAGCAGGTAGCGCTGGCAGAGGATCTCGTGCGAGAAAAAGGTCTGAATAATCGGGCCGGGGTCGGCCATGCCGGTGCACTCGATCACCAGACGGTCAAAGTCGATCTCGCCGCGGTCGCGGCTGTCGAGCAGGTCCAGCAGGGCGTCTTCCAGCTCGTTAGAGCGGGTGCAGCAGATGCAGCCGTTGGTGAGGGTTTTGATCTGGGTCGCGCGATCGCCAATCAGCTGATCGTCTACCGAGACCTCACCGAATTCGTTTTCGATAACGGCGATTTTGAAGCCGTGCTGTTCATTCAGGATGTGGCGCAGCAGGGTGGTTTTACCGGCGCCGAGGAAACCGGTCAGCAGGGTAACGGCAATCGGGGTCATGGTCTCTCCTTTAGCAGCAGCGGACGCCGCCTTCTCCACTTCCGCCGTAGCGCGCTTCCTGACGCTCGCGGAAGAATTCGGTGTAGGTCATGTACGGCTTATCCGGATGGTTGGTCTTCATATGCTCAACGTAGTTGTCATAGTCCGGAATGCCAATCAGCATTTTCGCCGCCTGACCGAGGTATTTTTTTGCTTCGCCTAAGTTACCAAACATTGTGGGTTCCAGACAGAAAAAGCCCGGTGGCACTACGCTTACCGGGCCTACAGTTTCTGTGTAGGGCGGGTCAGCGTAGCGCCACCCGCCATTTTTTTAATGGTGTGAAGAGGTCTTCACGCCGCCTTCCGGCACCGGTACGTACGGGGTTTCTTTATCCGTACGGCCGTCGGCGTTGCGCACGTTCATCCAGGTTTTGATGCCGTAGAAGATGATGCTGTACACCACCACCAGGAACAGAATGCTCAGACCCGCGTTGGTGTAGTTGTTCACCACGATATGGTTCATGTTGGCAATCTGCTGCGCGGTCAGATCCGCGCCGCCTGCGGCAATCTTCTCTTTATACTGGTTAGCCATGAAGAAGAAGCCTTCCAGCTGCGGGTTGGCGCTGAACAGCTTCAGGCCAAGCGCCCAGGTGGTGCAGAGCAGCAGCCACAGCGCAGGAACAACCGTTACCCAGATGTATTTGGTGCGTTTCATCTTCACGAGGACCACGGTACCGAGCACCAGAGCAACGGCTGCGAGCATCTGGTTAGAGATACCGAACAGCGGCCACAGGCTCTTCACGCCGCCGAGCGGGTCGACAACGCCCTGATACAGCAGGTAGCCCCACAGGCCGACGCAGCCCGCGGTACCGAGAATACCGGCGACCAGAGAGTCGGTTTTCTTCAGGAACGGCACGAAGTTACCGAGCAGGTCCTGCAGCATGAAGCGGCCCGCACGGGTACCGGCGTCCAGCGCGGTCAGGATGAACAGCGCTTCGAACAGAATACCGAAGTGGTACCAGAAGCCCATGTCCGCCCACGGCAGCACTTTGTGGAACACGTGTGCGATACCTACGGCCAGCGTCGGTGCACCACCTGCGCGGTTCAGCACGGACGGTTCGCCGATGTCCTTCGCGGTCTGCATGATCTGCTCAGGCGAAATCACGAAGCCCCAGGAGCTGACGGTCGCCGCCGCGTGTGCGCTCGCGTCCTTCAGCTGCGCCATAATCAGCGCCGCGTTGTCACCGCCCATCTCGTGCAGGTTTGGCATGGTAATGCCGAGGCCCGCCGGCGGGGTGTTCATCGCGAAGTACAGACCCGGTTCGATGATGGAGGCTGCAACCAGCGCCATGATCGCTACGAAGGACTCCATCAGCATCGCACCGTAACCGATCAGACGCGCGTCTTTCTCGTTCGCCAGCAGCTTAGGCGTAGTACCGGACGCAATCAGGGCGTGGAAGCCGGAGACCGCACCGCAGGCGATGGTGATGAACAGGAACGGGAACAGGGCGCCTTTCCACAGCGGGCCGGTGCCGTCGATGTACTGCGTTACCGCAGGCATTTTCAGATCCGGGTTAATCACCAGGATGCCGATCGCCAGACCGACGATAACGCCGATTTTAAGGAAGGTCGCCAGGTAGTCGCGCGGGGCCAGAATCAGCCAGACCGGCAGCAGCGCGGAAATAAACGCATAGCCAATCAGCGCGAAGGTGATGGTGGTGTCCTTGAAGGTCAGCGCCGGGCCCCAGTACGGGTCGTGCGCAATCACGCCGCCGAAGTAGATAGAGGCTACCAGCAGCACGATACCAATCACCGACACTTCACCCACGCGGCCCGGACGCAGGAATCGCATGTAGATCCCCATGAACAGCGCAATCGGCACGGTAGAGCAGACGGTGAAGACGCCCCACGGGCTTTCGGCCAGCGCTTTCACCACGATCAGGGCCAGCACCGCGAGGATGATGATCATGATCAGGAAGCAGCCGAACAGGGCGATAGTCCCCGGCACGCGGCCCATCTCTTCTTTGACCATCTCACCCAGAGAGGCGCCGTTACGGCGAGAAGAGATAAACAGCACCATAAAGTCCTGCACCGCACCCGCCAGCACTACGCCCGCGAGCAGCCACAGGGTACCCGGCAGGTAGCCCATCTGCGCGGCCAGCACCGGGCCGACCAGCGGGCCTGCACCGGCGATAGCGGCAAAGTGGTGACCAAACAGCACGTAGCGGTTGGTTGGCACGTAGTTCAGGCCGTCATTGTTAATGACCGCCGGGGTGGCACGCGTCGGGTCGAGCTTCATGACCTTCTGCGCGATGTACAAGCTGTAGTAGCGATAAGCAACAAGATAGACGGAAACGGACGCGACCACGATCCACAGGGCGCTTACGTGTTCGCCCCGGCGTAATGCGACAACCGCCAGACAAAAAGCGCCGAGGATCCCGAGTAAGGCCCAGGGCACGTGCTTCAGTAGTTTTTTAGTATCCATAGTAAGACCTGGTTTTTTATGTAAAGAAAAAAGGGTCAGGGTTCGTTGTGAGGAGGTATTGATTAATGCTGGAGCGATCGTGCCAGATCCTCGCGCGTGTAAAGGACGGTAAATGAGTGAGTGGTTGAAAGTACCGGGTGAGCGGTCAAAGGGGGCGACGAGCGGTTCCGGCTCGCCGCAAAGGGACGAAATTATGTGATTGAGATCACTTGGTTATTCGGGTTGCGTTCCACCGCCAGATAGTTCTCCAGCGTTCCGATCAGTTTTTCCTTAAGCCAGCTCGGCTCCAGAATCTGAATATGGGGCAGCCAGTAGAACAGCAGCGGCAGGATCTGGTTCTCGTGCGCCGCCTGGCAGCGCAGCGTGACGCCACCCTGTTGCTCCTCCAGCAGCTCTTGTTCCGGCAGAAGATCGCGGCGAAGGAAGTAATGCGAAATATTATCCTTGATGAATATTTTCACCGCGAAAGTATTTTCAGATACCCAAGGGTCGAGACTTTTTTCCAGCAGCTCAAGGACATTTTCTTCCGGGGTGAAGGTCGTTTTCTGAATATCAAACCAGCTAATCTGGCTCAATGAGAAGGATTTCAGACGGCTATTTTCGGTGGCTTGTAAATACCATATATTTTTTTTGTTAATGAGTTTATAGGGATTAATCAGCCGGGTTTTTCCCTTATAAACAATCTGACAAACATTATGGTTTTTAATCGAACTCTCGATTTTCGTTAAATGACGGCGAATATCACGCTGTACCGTGTGTTCGGCTTCATTCGCAAGAATAAGAATATGGTTTTCGTCTACGCGCGTTTCAAGCTTCTGCCAGAATTCCGTATTTCTTTCAGGGAAAAAGCTGTCGGCATTCAGGAAGTTAGCAAGGGTGTTGTGATGTAAGCCTTGTCCACCGGGCGATTGTGCAGAATGGATCAGTCGATATAGCCCGTTACCGGTATGTTCAACAATGGGAGAGAGGGCATTTAAATCCCGGTAGACGGTACGCTCGGTAATTTTAAATTTTTCCATTAGCGCACTGCGGTTTACCACACCGTTTAAATGTAGCTCAACCAGAATATCGACCAGACGTTCAGCCGAGCGGCTCCGCGTCGTTTTAGCCATAAGGTCATCCTGTATATTTAGGTATGCGCTGAATGATGCGGGTGCACTGACAGGCGGTGTCAGTATTCAGTCACAGAAAATTTCTCTTATGGTTATATAACGGCGTGATTTAGCGGAAACCTTAGGAATTTTTGTAGAAAGCGGCGCTGGCCGAAGAAAAAGGCCAGCGCGGGGGGCATCACACGGCGGCTTCCGCCTCCAGCATGACCGGGTGGAAACGGCGCTTAAAGTAGATCAGGCCGTGGCCCTCTTCACTGAGGATGATGTTTTTAATTTCAACGAGATAAACAAGATGCGTGCCGATGGTTTGCACCTGGCTTATCTCCCCTTCCAGGCTGGCCAGCGCGCCTTTCAGCACCGGCTGCGCCAGCGGACCTTTCTGCCAGCAGGAGAGGGTAAAGCGCTCCTCCATCGTCATACCGGTCATCCCGGCGAAATGGCGAGCCATGATCTCCTGCTCGTGGTTCAGCACGTTAACGCACAGCCTGCCGTTGCCCTGAAATACCGGGTTCATGGCGCTGTTGGCGTTGATGCACACCATGACCGACGGCGGGGTGTCAGTCACCGAACAGACGGCGGTGGCGGTAATGCCGCAGCGGCCCGCCTCGCCCTCGGTGGTGATCACATTGACCGCCGCCGACAGGCTACTCATTGCGTCGCGAAAACGCAGGCATTGTTCATCTAAATGCATTGCAACCTCCCGCTGCGCTATTTCAGCAGCTTATCCAGCATGTTGATATCGCTGTTGTTGTGCAGGTGCGGCACCGTCCAGCCGTGTTGGTCGTATTCGGACATGCAGCGGTCGACCATCGCCATCATCTTGTCCATGTTGCCGGAGCTCTGCGCCTGACGCAGACACTGCAGGCGGATCTCATCCTGGCTGCCGGAGTAGTTGATCTCATACAGTTCATGGCGACCGCCAAACTCGCTGCCGATGGCATCCCACATCAGCTTCAAAATCTTGATGCGTTCAACGTGATCCATGCCGTTGGAGCCGCGCACGTATTTCGCCAGATACTGGTCGATCTGCGGGTTGTTCAGATCCCGGGCGCTGGACGGCAGGTAAATCAGTCCGGACGTCACGTTACGCTCGATGATGTTCTTGATCTTCGCGTAGGCCATCGGCGCCATCACGCGGTAGGTTTGCAGCGCGGCGTGATCCGGAAGATACGCGCCGTTGACCCACGGGGTGGCTTCGGAACACATAGAGTCGCTCAGCGCCCAGAACATGTTGCGCCAGGCCACCACTTCACCGAGATCCGCCTGCACGCCGCGGAACTCCAGGGTGCCGGTGCACTCCAGGGATTTCTTCAGCAGGGCGGTGATGAAGTCGAGCTTCACCGCCAGGCGCACGCAGGCCTGCAGCGGGTACATGCGGGCAAATCCGCCTTCCATCGTCCAGCGACGGCAGCGGTCGAAATCGCGGTAGATCAGCACGTTTTCCCACGGGATCAGCACGTGATCCATCACCAGGATCGCGTCGTTCTCGTCGAAGCGGCTGGAGAGCGGGTAGTCGTACGGGGATCCGGTTGCGCCTGCCACCATCTCGTAAGAGGCGCGGGAGATCAGCTTCACGCCCTCGGCGTCCATCGGCGCGACGAACATCAGCGCGAAGTCCGGGTTTTCGCCCATCACCTGCGCGGAGCCGAAGCCGATCATGTTGTAGTGAGTCAGCGCCGAGTTGGTTGCCACCACTTTCGCGCCGCTGACGATGATCCCGGCGTCGGTCTCTTTCTCCAGCTTGATGTAGACGTCTTTCACCTCGTCCGCCGGCTTGTGGCGGTCGATCGGCGGGTTAACGATGGCGTGGTTGAAGTACAGGCCGGTTTCCTGAATGCGGGTGTACCAGTTGCGGGCGTTCTGCTCGAACTGGCCGTAGAAGGCCGGGTTGGCGCCGAGCGCGCAGCCGAACGCGGCTTTGTAGTCCGGCGTGCGGCCCATCCAGCCGTAGCTCAGGCGCGACCACTCGGCGATGGCGTCGCGCTGCTGGCGCAGGTCGTCGGCGCTTTTCGCCACGCGGAAGAACTTGTGGGTATAGCCGCCGCTGCCGGTGTCGGTGCCCCAGCACAGCGTGTCCTGCATGTCTGGCTTGTGCAGCGCGTCGTACATCTGCGCGATGGAGGCCGCCGCGTTGCGAAACGCCGGATGGGTGGTGACGTCTTTGACGCGCTCGCCGTAGATATAAATCTCACGACCGTCCTGCAGGCTCTTTAAATACTCTTCGCCGGTTAACGGACGTTTGGCATCAGCGCGGAAATCTTCAGGCTTCATAGGGACCTCGTATCGGAATTGTGTTGTTAAATTTATGTTTTGTTTTTGTTGTTTAATTGAAGCCTGAGAGGGGCGGAACGTGAAGGGACGTTTGGGACAACGACGGGTACTTTTCGGGCGGGATTGGGATTTGTGATCTGTGCGGCTTTTCGGCGGGTGGCGCTGCGCTTACCCGCCCTACGAAACGTGATGCGTTCAGGAAACCGGTACTTTCTGCGCCCGGTACGCGCTCGGCGAGCACCCCACTAAGCGGTTAAAAAATCGGGCAAAATAGGCCGGATCCTTAAACCCCAGCTGCCAGGCAATCTCGCTGACCGCGCTGTCGGAAAACAGCAGCAGCCGTCTGGCCTCGCGCAGCTGCCGGTCGAAGATCAGCCGCTTCGGCGGGCGGTTGGCGAAGCGGCGGCAGATATCGGTCAGGCGGGATTCGGTCAGGTGCAGCTCGCTGGCGTATTCGGGCACCGTCCAGTGCTGGTGGTAGTGGGCATCTATCAGCTGGGTAAAGCGCTGGAACAGCTTCAGCTCGCCGCGCATACCGCCCGAAGCGTGGTCGTCGAGCTTCGCGTTGCGCAGCAGCAGGGTAAAGACCGCCTGGGCCAGCAGGGCCAGGGTATGCTCGCGCCCCGGCAGCTGTTCCGTCGATTCCCGGGCAATCAGCTGCCAGTAGTGCTTCAGCGCCGCCAGCTCGTCCGGCCTGTCGGCCAGCGAGAGGCAGATCCCCTGCAGGCCAAACGCTTCCCGCGTGCCGGGGTAGAGCACCTCCAGCAGCGGCCAGATCAGATCCTCGCGCACCGTCAGCACGTGCCCGTCGCTGTCGGATTCGGTGATAAACGCGTGCGGCACCGACGGCGGAGTAAGGACGAACAGCGGGGCCTGCACCGAGTAGCGGTGATCGTCGAGCTGGAGTTCAATCTGCCCGGTATCGAGAAAGTGCATCTGAAAATACTGGTCGTGACGATGCGCCTGCATGTCGCGGCCAAAAAAGGCCGCCATGCGGGCGAACGACTGGTAGTGCACGTCGTCGGTGCCCAGACTTTCGTCGTACTCCTTGCTGATATCAATGTTGGCGATAGGGCTCTGGCACATGCTCGTTCCTCTGTTGATCCCGCTGCGTCATCGGAATGCGCGTCAGCACCAGCGCGCCGACCACCAGCAGACCGGCCACAAACCATAGGCCGGAGCTGAAGCTGCCGGTCGCGTCGCGCAGGATCCCAATCAGCAATGGGCTGACAGCGGATCCGACGTTGCCGATGGCGTTGATCACCGCCAGCGCCACCGCGCGGGACTGCAGGCTAATCACCCGATCCGGCGTGGTCCAGAATATCGCCATGGCGGTAAACGATCCGGTTGAGGCCATGATGATGCCAAGCAGCTGGATCAGGCTGTGATCGGTGGCCGAGGCCAGCATCCATCCCGCCGCGGCGAACAGGTACGGCAGGATGGTGTGCTTTTTTCGCTCTTTCAGCCTGTCGGAGCGTCGGCTCCACCAGATCATCCCGAGAATGGTGCAAAACTGCGGGATCGCCGCCAGCAGGCCGATGACGATATTGCTGCTCCCCGTGTTAAAGCTTTGCAGGATCTGCGGCGTCCAGATGTTGATGGCGCTGAGCGTGTTGGTCAGGCAGAAGTAGGCCAGCGTGTAGAGCAGCACCGCCGGGGTCAGCACTTCGCGCAGCGTCGATCGCGGCGTGACGGATTGGGCAATAGCGACCTCCTGCTCGCGGGCGATCATCGTTTTCAGCGCCTGCTTTTCGTCATCGTCCAGCCAGGTGGCCTGATCCGGCGTGTCGTTGAGGTAGAACCAGGTCACCACGCCGAGCACCACCGACGGCAGCCCCTCCAGCAGGAACAGCCACTGCCAGCCCTTCAGGTTCCACAGCCCGTCCATCGCCAGAATGTAGCCGGAGAGGATCGAGCCGAGCATCATGGTCACCGGCATGGCGATCATAAACAGCGCGTTGGCGCGGGCGCGGTGATAGGCCGGGAACCACCAGGTGAGATAGACCAGGATCCCCGGCAGGAAGCCCGCTTCCGCAATGCCCACCAGCATGCGTAAAACATAGAGCGTGTGCGGGCTGGTGGCGAACATGGTACAGGTGGAGGCGATGCCCCACACCACCATGATCCCGGCGATCCAGCGCCGCGCGCCGATTTTCGCCAGCATGATGTTGCTCGGGATCCCGCACAGCACGTAGGTGACGTAAAACAGCGTCGCGGCCAGGCCAAACATGGTCGACGTAAGACCCAGATCTTTGCCCATCGTCAGCCCGGCAAAGCCGATGTTGATGCGATCGAGAAACGAAAAGACAAACAGGATAAAGAGAAAGACAATCAGGCGTCGGAACAGCTTGTTAATGGCGCGATGTTCAACAGCTTTATTATCATGGGTTTGCAGGGTAGAGGTCGTCATGGTGCGCTCCAGATCTTACGTTTAGTAGACGGATTTATTGTTATTAACTGACGTAACCGGTTGTTCGATAAAACGCGCTGCCAGCGCTTCCGCGCCGCGGGCGAGCAGGGTGGTGTCGACGCCGACGGCGACAAACAGCGCGCCGAGTTCAAGGTAGCGTTTCGCCAGCGGCTCGTTCGCCATCAGGATGCCGGGGGCTTTACCGGCGGCGCGGATCTGCGCGATCGCCTGCTCGATGGCTGCCTGCACCTCCGGGTGCTGCGGATTGCCGGCCAAGCCCATGTCGGCGCTCAGATCCGCCGGGCCGATAAACACGCCGTCGACGCCTTCCACGTCCAGGATCTGCGGCAGGTTTTTCAGCGCCTCGCGGGTTTCGATCTGCACCAGCACGCACATGGCGTCGTTAGCCTGCTGCAGGTAATCCGGGATGCGGTTCCAGCGCGACGCGCGCGCCAGGGCGCTGCCGACGCCGCGAATGCCCGCAGGCGGGTAGCGGGTGGAACGTACCGCCAGCCGCGCTTCGTCGGCGTTTTGCACCATCGGCACCAGCAGGGTTTGCGCGCCCACGTCCAGCAGCTGTTTGATCTGCACCGGGTCGTTCCACGACGGACGCACCACCGGCTGGCTGGCGTACGGCGCGATGGCCTGTAATTGGGTTAAGACGGTTTGCACGCTGTTCGGCGCGTGCTCGCCGTCGATCAGCAGCCAGTCGAAGCCTGCCCCCGCCAGCAGCTCGGCGCTGTAGCTGCTGGTCAGCCCCAGCCATAAGCCGATTTGCGGGCGGCCCGCCTGCAGCGCCGCTTTGAATGCGTTTTGCATGGTCCTCTCCTAAACAAAGCGGCAGCTGATGGAGCCCATGCTGCCGTAGTCCACGTGGAAGGTGTCGCCTCTGCTGGCGGGCACCGGGCGGGTAAACGAGCCGCCGAGAACGATCTGGCCGGGCTCAAGCTGTACGTCGTACGGGGCGAGCTTGTTCGCCAGCCACGCCACGCCGTTCGCCGGGTGGTTAAGCACGCCTGCGGCAACGCCGGTCTCTTCGATCACGCCGTTGCGGTAGAGCAGGGCGGAGATCCAGCGCAGATCCAGCGCGTCGGGCTTAATCGGACGGCCGCCGAGGATCACCCCCGCGTTGGCGGCGTTATCGGAGATGGTGTCGAACACCTTGCGCGGGCGCTGGGTTTCCGGGTCAACGTTGTGGCAGCGGGCGTCGATCAGCTCCAGCGCGGGGATGACGTAGTCCGTCGCGTTGTAGACGTCGAAGATCGTGCAGTTCGGGCCGCGCAGCGGCTTTGCCAGCACGAACGCCAGCTCCACTTCGATGCGCGGAACGATGAAGCGGTCGACGGGAATATCGCTGCCGTCGTGGAAGAACATGTCGTCCAGCAGCGCGCCGTAGTCCGGTTCGCTAATCTGCGAGCTGGCCTGCATCGCTTTGGAGGTGAGGCCGATCTTGTGGCCCTTCAGCACGCGGCCTTCGGCGATTTTCAGGCTGACCCATTCGCGCTGGACGGCGTAGGCGTCGTCGATGGTGATCGTCGGGTAGTCCAGCGAGATCGCGCGGATCTGCTCCCGGGATTGTTCCGCCTGATGCAGACGATGGGCGATCAGGGTATGGGTATGTTTGTCGAGCATGGCGATATCCTGTTCTTGCCGGGTGGCGCTTCGCTTACCCGGCCTACGGTTTGGTGCTGCTGTTGCCGGGTGGCGCTGCGCTTACCCGGCCTACGGTTTGGTGCTGCTGTTGCCGGGTGGCGCTGCGCTTACCCGGCCTACGGTTTGGCGCTGCTGTTGCCGGGTGGCGCTGCGCTTACCCGGCCTACGGTTTGGCGCTGCTGTTGCCGGGTGGCGCTTCGCTTACCCGGCCTACGTTCGGGGCCGTTGTAGGCCCGGTAAGCGAAGCGCCACCGGGCGAGCAGACGGCTACGTAAACAACGCGTGCACGTTGTTCTGTTTGTAATTGAGCGTCGGATGCAGCTCGTCGAGCTCGAACGACAGCGCCAGATAGCGGGCGGCCATCAGCTCTGCGAAGTGCGTTTTGATCAGCGCAAACAGCATCTCCCCCACGGCTTCCCGGCTCTCCAGGCTGCGCCCGGAACCAATCTTCAGCGTCATATGCACAAAGGCGTAATCGTGCCTGCCGTCGGCCATCTGCCAGGTGTCCAGCCAGTGGGCGCGGCTGCGGATACCGCCGATGGGGAAGATGCCCGTGGCGGCGAGCGCCTCGTTCACTTTGGCGAACAGCCCAGGCAGGTCGGCCTGCTCGCGGATGTTGTCGGTGCATTCAGCAATAAAGTGCGGCATGATGGCTCCTTACGCGGGCAGCGGGAAAACGGCGTTAACCTGGCCGGTACCGGAGCTGGCGAACAGCTCGGTGAGGAACTCCACCTTGCCGTCGTACTGGTCCCAGCCGAGCATCCCCAGCAGCATCACCGTGTCGTGCATGTTGCCCTCGCCGTAGCAGTAGTCGGCGTATTCCGGCAGCATGCTGCAAAACTCTTTGAACTGGCCTTCGCGCCACAGCTTCACCACGCGCTCGTCCATCTGACGGTCAAACTCGCGGGTATAGCTGTTCATCCCTTCTTCCGCGCGCTGGTCGTCGATAAAGCGGTGCGACAGCGAGCCGCTGGCGAGCACCGCCACGGTGCCGTCGTATTTTTCAATGGCGCTGACGATGGCCTCGCCCAGCCTGCGGCTGTCGGCGAAGTCGTGAACCGTGCAGAACGCCGAGATGGAGATCACCTTGAAGTGTTTATCCGCGTTCATGTAGCGCATCGGCACCAGCGTGCCGTACTCCAGCTTGAGGCTCTGGATGTTGTGCGCTTTGGCGCGCACGCCGAGCTTCACCGCCTCGTCGGCGATCAGCTGGCCGAGCGCCGGGTTGCCGTCGTAGTCGTAGGTCATGTCGCGGATAAAGTGCGGCAGCTCGTTGCTGGTGTAGACGCCCGCAAAATGGTCCGCACAGTTGATGTGGTACGCGCTGTTCACCAGCCAGTGGGTGTCGAACACGATGATGGTGTCCACGCCCAGCTCGCGGCAGCGCTTGCTGATCTCTTTATGCCCGTCGATGGCCGACTGGCGGCAGCCGTGGTTTTTCCCCGGCAGCTCGGAGAGGTACATCGACGGAACGTGAGTGATTTTTGCCGCTAGCGCTAATTTACCCATGATCAGATCCCCCACTTTGGAATCGGATGGTCGCCCATGGAGATGCAGACGTTCTTCATCTCCGCGAACACCTCGAAGCTGTACTCACCGCCCTCGCGGCCGGTGCCTGAGGCCTTCACGCCGCCAAACGGCTGGCGCAGGTCGCGCACGTTCTGGGTGTTCACGAACACCATCCCGGCTTCGATGCTGCGCGCCAGGCGCAGCACTTTGCTGACGTCCTGTGTCCAGATGTACGACGCCAGCCCGTACTCCACGTCATTCGCCAGGCGCAGACCTTCCGCTTCGTCCTTAAACGGCAGCAGGCAGGCCACCGGCCCGAAGATCTCCTCCTGCGCCACGCGCATGCGGTTATCGACGTCCGCCAGCACGGTTGGTCGCAGGAAGTTGCCGCCCTTCAGGTGCGCAGGCAGATCGGTTGGTTTGTCCGGGCCGCCCGCCAGCAGGGTTGCGCCTTCTTCAATGCCGAGACGGATGTAGCCGGAAACCTTCTCCCAGTGCTGTTGGCTGATGAGCGCGCCAATCTGGGTGTTCGGATCGGTCGGGTCGCCCACGCGCAGGCGGTTGGCGCGCTCGGCAAAGCGCTTCACGAATTCCGGGTAGATGCTCTGCTGGATAAAGATGCGCGAGCCCGCGGTGCAGCGCTCGCCGTTGATGGAGAAGATGGTGAACAGGGCGGCGTCCAGCGCGCGCTCGATGTCGGCATCTTCAAAAATCAGCACCGGGGATTTGCCGCCCAGCTCCATGGAGTATTTCTTCAGCCCGGCGTTTTTCATGATGTTGCGCCCGGTGGCGGTGCCGCCGGTGAAGGAGACGGCGCGCACGTCGTGATGGCGCACCAGCGCGTCGCCCGCCGTCGCGCCGTAGCCCTGCACCACGTTCAGCACGCCGGCCGGAATGCCCGCCTCCAGCGCCAGCTCGCCCAGACGGTCAGCGGTCAGCGGGGAGAGTTCAGACATCTTCAGCACCGCGGTGTTCCCGAGTGCCAGGCACGGCGCGACCTTCCAGGTAGCGGTCATGAACGGCACGTTCCACGGCGACACCAGCGCGCAGACGCCCACCGGCTGCACCAGGGTGTAGTTGAGCATCTTGTCGTCGACCGGGTAGGTTTTGCCGTTCATCTGCTGGCACACCTCGGCGAAGAACTCGAAGTTGTGCGAGGCGCGCGGAATGAGCACGTTTTTGGTCTGGTGGATCGGCAGGCCGGTGTCGGCGGTTTCCATGGCGGCGATCTCGGGCACGTTCTGGTCGATGAGATCGCCCAGACGACGCATCAGGCGCGCGCGCTCCTTCATCGGCAGGTTAGCCCACTTCGGGAACGCCTCTTTGGCGGCGGCGACGGCCTGGTGAATTTCAGCTTCACCGCCGGAGGCGACTTCCGCTAATACCTCGCCGGAGGCCGGGTTGGTGGTGTGGAAGTACTCGCTTCCCGCGACGTTTTTACCGTTGATCCAGTGGTTAATCTTTTTCATTTTGCAGTCTCCTCGCTGACAATTCGGTTCACCAGACGTCCCACGCCCTCCACTTCCACCACCACCTCATCGCCCGGCACCACGTCGGACAGCCCTTTCGGCGTGCCGGTGGCAATCATGTCGCCCGGCTGCAGGGTCATAAAATCGCTCAGGTACGCAATCAGGAAAGGAATGCTGAAGATCAGATCTGCCGTGGTGCCTTCCTGGCGCAGCTCGCCGTTGACGAAGGTGCGCAGGGCGAGGTTGTGCGGGTCGGGAATCGCCGATTTCGGCACGATGTGGGGGGAAATGGGCGTCAGCCCGTCGCGGCTTTTTACCCGCAGATTCGGGCGATAGTAGTTTTCCAGGTAGTCGCGGATGGCGTAGTCGTTGCAGACCGTATAGCCCGCAACATAGTCCATCGCCTCGGCTTCGCTGACCTTACGCGCGGTTTTACCGATGACCACCACCAGCTCCGCTTCGTAATGCATGTATTCGATATTGTTCGGGCGCACCGACGTCTGGCTGTCGCCGTTGAAGGTATTCGGCGCTTTGATAAATACCAGCGGCTCGGTGGGCGGCTTGAAGTCCAGCTCGCTGGCGTGATCGGCATAGTTCAGGCCGAGGGCAAACAGCGTGGCGTGCGGCGGCGTGTGGTGCGCGAGAGTGACGTTGCGCTCATCCACCACCGGGTTTTCCAGCGGCGGAAAACCTGCCGCCAGAATACGCACGCGATCGCCCGGGCGGATCTCAACGCGGCTTTGCGGGGTACCGAGCAATATCGCATCGCCGGGATTGAGGGTGGCGAACTCGCTCAGGGCGCTCAGCAGTTCGGCAGCGCTGCGCTGAAGATCGGCCGTGTTCCAGTGGTCCGCTTCGCGGCCGTTGATCTCGGTGATGATGGTCAGGTTATCCACGCTATCAACGGCGACCAGTTCGCCGAGCGGGCAAAATCCGTCCCGGCATTTGGCCTTGATGGCCGGGCGGTAGAAGCTCTCTTCCGGCAGGCTCACTTCGTTGGCCAGCGCGTATCCGGCGATGTAGTCCGCCGCGTTTTCTGCGCTGACTTTGCTGGCTTTTTTGCCGACGACCAGCGCCACCGTCGCACCGCTCAGCACCGTTTCCCCCTGCGGGAAGGGGATCGGCTCGCCCGCTCGAATCACCGTGTTATGCGGCTTGATAAACCACACCGCTGTTTTCGGCGGCGTGCTGTAGGGGGCTTTTTCAAACGCCTCACGCCAGGCTTCACGCTGGCTTTGATGGTTGAGGGCGACGGCAAAAACGGTACCTTTCATTCACATACTCCTCACCCCGGCGGTCCGGGTTGCGATTTCATTAATATGTTAATGATATGGTTTTATGCTTTTGCTGTTTATTTCGCAATCAGAAGTGAAAAATTTGTGATATGAATAACAATAAATTTACATTATTGGTTTTATTTATAGGTAAATCATCGTGTTAATGAAATTGACTGATTTCTGTTAGACTTTTTGACGGAAAACATGTTGTTTATAAAAGCATCTTTTTGTGATTGTTTACTTGTTAATGATGTGAAGGGGAGAGGCTATGCATGATTCATTAACCATCGCGCTGCTGCAGGCGCGGGAAGCGGCGATGTCGTACTTCCGTCCGATTGTGAAGCGCCATAATCTGACCGAGCAGCAGTGGCGCATTGTGCGGGTGCTGGCTGAACATCCGTCGATGGATTTTCACGATCTGGCGTTTCGCACCTGCATTTTGCGCCCGAGCCTGACCGGCATCCTGACGCGCATGGAGCGCGACGGCCTGGTGCTGCGCTTAAAGCCGGTGAACGACCAGCGCAAGCTGTACGTGTCGCTGACTAAAGAGGGGAATGCGCTGTATGAACACGCCCAGGCGCAGGTCGAAGAGGCGTATCAGCAAATTGAGGCGGAATACACGCCGGAGAAGATGAAACAGCTGACGGCGCTGCTGGAAGAGTTTATTGAACTCGGAAACCGGCATAACGCAGCGCGGGAAGAAGAGTAAAAACCACAAATTCCAGGATGATTTTCGTAAAGTTTTCCCTTTCCAGGCCGAAAATTCTGTATCTGTCTGAGGAAAGAGAAAACATGTTAAACCGTATCAAGATTGTCACCAGCTTAATGCTGGTTTTAGCGATATTTGGCCTTTTACAACTCACATCCGGTGGTCTTTTCTTTAATGCCCTTAAGAATGACAAAGAGAATTTCACCGTCCTGCAAACTATTCGCCAGCAACAATCCACGCTGAACGCCAGCTGGGTCGCGTTGCTGCAAACCCGTAACACCCTGAACCGTGCGGGTATCCGCTACATGATGGATCAGAGCAATATCGGCAGCGGCGCGACCGTTAACGATTTGATGCAAATCGCGTCTACGTCTCTGAAACAGGCGGAAAAGAACTGGGCTGCCTACGAAGCCCTGCCGCGCGATCCGCGTCAAAGCGATGCGGATGCCATGGAGATCAAGCGTAACTATGATATTTACCACGGCGCGCTGGCGGAGCTGATTCAGCTGCTGGGGGCAGGCAAAATCAACGCCTTCTTCGACCAGCCGACCCAGAGCTATCAGGACGGTTTTGAGAAGCAGTACGTGAGCTACCTGCAGCAGAACGACAAGCTGTACGAAACGGCGGTCAAAGACAGTAACAGCTCTTACAGTCAGGCTATCTGGGTGCTGATCAGCGTCCTGATTGCCGTGCTGGTGGTGATCGTGGCCGTCTGGCTCAACATCAAGCAGACGCTGATCTCTCCGCTGAATCGTCTGATCGACAACATTCGTCATATCGCCAGCGGCGACCTGGTGAAGCGCATTGAGGTTCAGGGCACCAACGAGATGGGTGAACTGGCCGACTCGCTGCGTCATATGCAGGGTGAGCTGGTGCGTACCGTTGGCGACGTGCGTAACGGCGCCAACGCGATCTACAGCGGCGCGAGCGAAATTGCGATGGGCAATAACGACCTCTCCTCCCGTACTGAACAGCAGGCCGCTTCCCTGGAAGAGACCGCGGCCAGCATGGAGCAGCTGACGGCGACCGTTAAGCAGAACGCCGAAAACGCCCGTCAGGCGAGCCATCTTGCGCTGAGCGCCTCTGAAACCGCGCAGAAAGGCGGCAAAGTGGTGGATAACGTGGTGCAGACCATGCGCGATATCGCGGGCAGTTCGCAGAAAATTGCCGACATTATCAGCGTGATCGACGGCATTGCTTTCCAGACCAACATTCTGGCACTGAACGCGGCGGTAGAAGCGGCGCGTGCGGGCGAGCAGGGCCGTGGGTTTGCGGTGGTGGCAGGTGAAGTGCGTAACCTGGCCCAGCGCAGCGCCCAGGCGGCTCGTGAGATCAAGAGCCTGATTGAAGACTCCGTGGGCCGCGTAGAAGTGGGCTCGACGCTGGTAGAAAGCGCCGGTGAAACCATGGGTGAGATCGTGAGCGCGGTGACCCGCGTAACGGACATCATGGGTGAAATCGCCTCTGCGTCTGACGAGCAGAGCCGCGGTATCGACCAGGTGGGTCTGGCGGTAGCGGAGATGGATCGCGTGACCCAGCAGAACGCCTCGCTGGTTGAGGAATCTGCCGCAGCGGCGGCCGCGCTGGAAGAGCAGGCGAGCCGTCTGACGCAGGCCGTGGCGGTGTTCCGCATTCAGCAGGAGCAGATGAAAGCGCGCGAACTCGCTGCGGCTAAAGCGGTTTCCACGCCGGTGATGGCGCGTAAAACCGCGACGGCCGATTCAGGCGATAACTGGGAAACGTTCTAACTCTGCGCGTTGTGCCGGGTGGCGGCTGCGCCTTACCCGGCCTACGGTTCGTGGTTTTTGCCGGGTGGCGGCTTCGCCTTACCCGGCCTACGGTTCGTTGTTTTTGCCGGGTGGCGGGTGCGCCTTACCCGGCCTACGGTTCGTGGTTTTTGCCGGGTGGCGGCTGCGCCTTACCCGGCCTACGGTTCAGGGTTTTGTAGGCCCGGTAAGCGAAGCGCCACCGGGCGATATCAAAGCGGCAGACGCATGGCGCAGCGGGAGTTATACGCTAAGCCGTGCGCTGCTTCTTCTTCACGTTTTTCACGCAGTTCAGGCGTGAGTTCAGTAACGTATTCAAACCCCAGCTTTGCATAGAAAGGCGCATTCCACACGACGTCCCGAAACGTCGTCAACGTTAGCGACGCCAGCCCCAGCCCGCGGGCATGGTCAGCCGCACGGGCGATGAGCTGCCGACCCATTCCGTTTCCCTGCCAGTCCAGATCGACCGAAAGCTCCACGATAAACAGCGACGAAGAATGTGCTTCGGTGAGGATAAACCCTGCGGGGCGGTCGTTCACCAGCGCCAGCCAGCTTAGCCCACGTTCGGCATACTCAAGATGCTGCTCAGCGGAAATGACCTCACCGTCGGCAAGCCAGGCGAATTCGGGGTCTTCACGAAATCGCTGACCCGCCGCGCGTTCAATGGCGGGCAGGGCAGTAACGTCGTTAGGGGTAGTGGGGCGAATATGAATGTGCATGGCGGCAAGTATAGCCTGACCCGTCGACATTATTCCGAGCAGACCAGCACCGGCGAGTAAAAATTGCTGATCACCAGCGCGTCTTCCGGCGTGCGCTCAATCGTCAGCAGCCTTTTATTGCCCAGCGTCAGGCCCGCGACGTACTTCTCAAAGACCCCGGGCGGCATGGCATCGTGGCTAAAACGCTCCACTTTTTGAATGACAATTTCATACAGTTCGCCCTCCACGTGACGCCATTTAAACATCTCCTGGCGGGAAACCTCCCAGCTGCGCGGCGCATTCACCACGCTGCCGTTTAGCGTGATGTATCCCGTTTTGTCGGGATGAAAACGCATAATGATCTCGCCGTCAAAGGTGAAATCGTGGCTGTCGCGCCTGTCGGAGAAGGTCAGGTTTCCATCGCAGGCCACCGAGAGCGGGGGCGTGTGGAAGTACCAGGCCAGCGCGGCGCCCAGCAGCAGCAGGTTCAGGATCAGAATTAGCCAAACTTTTTTGTGTCTCATATCACCACTCGTAATAGTAAAGCGTACGACAGGCGCTGGCTTTACCCCGCGTGAGAGAACATTGGGAGAGTACCAGCCGCCCTTCGTGGCCGTAGAAAAGCGTTCTCTGAATGTGCATGTAGAAGATGGAATTTTTCAGGCACGGAAGATGGCCGTCCTGCTGAAGCGTCTGCGCCAGCCCAATCGCCTTCTCATGGAACACGTCCGCCAGCGGCGTAAAGGTGTAGACCGGACAGGTGCCGATATGCGTCAGCAGGTGGATCTCCCTCTGCGCGTTTTCTGGCTTGATGAGCGCGATCCAGATGCATAGCGCAACGACGACCAGCGTGAGTGCGCCGCAGAACAGCCATTCCGGGCGAACGCGCCATGCAGGTTTCGCCGTTTCGGCGGTCGCTGGGGCCTCCTCAAGCGGGGTGACCGTGACGTCTGCGCTGAGCATAAAGCCTGTTTTCGGTACGGTAACGATAAACAGCTCGTCGGGAAGCAGGGTCGCCAGCATCTTGCGCAGAATGCTGATGTACTGGTTTAAGGAGTTGTTAGACCCCTGGAGCCCTCGCCGATCCCAGACTTCCTGGAGAAAGGTTTCCCGTTCGATCACGTTCCCATGATGCTGAACCAGCAGCCTCAGGATGGTATTGGCCGTACAGGTGAGGATCTGCGCATCCTCATCCGGCGCATTAATAAGAGAAACAGAACCGTCCTCGTCGTTATAGACGATGGCGTCAGCAAGCAGGTATTTCATAAGTTGTTGTAATACAGACAGAGATAACAAATAAAAAGAGAAGGTTTACGCCTTCCGGGCAGCACTGCTGGCTATTTTAACGCCACTGTTACCGATAACATTGATCCAGACAGGATTTCGGGTGGTTTAATAAGTCAGCGTGATAATCACGTCATCAATAAATTCCCCGGTACCGGTTAGCGGCTGCGCCGGGACCTCGCCGTAAACCGTGAAGTTCTGGGTGCCGCCAGCGGGATTGGTGACCTGCAGCGCATCGCCGCTGCTTTGATCCCCCCAGCGTTGCGTGGCCGCCTCATCCTGCCAGAGCCCGTAGCGCAGGCACTGGCCCTCGTTGTTGCAGAGCTGTCGCTGATTACCGCTGGCATGGTTGCCTTTGCCCATGGCAAGGGTGAACGCGGTTCCGGACGGACAGCGCGTGGTGAGGGTGGCGGAGGATCGCGTCGGGCGCAGGGTCGCGGTGCTGGTCAGGGTGCCGAAGTTGAGCGGTGTCACGCGCTCGATGTAGCATCCCTGGCTGATTTCGGCCTGCGCGTTGGTGCCGCCCTGCACCTGCTCCCCCTCTGCGGAACCGTCCGAGCAGTTTTGCAGCGCATCCTGACGCATGGCGCTGTGCCAGGCGATGCGCAGATTCATGTTGTAGTTGTAATAGTGGTATGCCGGAAGCTGGCTTTGCCCTGCCGGAATGGTAGCGATAAGCGGAAAGGTACCGCTGACGTTGGCATTGCTTTCCGCGGCCAGGGTCTGCTGAATCAGGTTCCCGCTGCTGGCAGGCCCCAGCTCCTGAGCGCGCGCAGCGCCGTTAAGCAGGCGGAAGAGGAGGGTGTACTGTTTCCCCTCCTGGTCCCCCGGCGAGATCATCTCAAAGGGCGGGGCGTCTACGCTGCTCAGGCAGACGTTGATATATTCCGTCCTGCCCTCGTTGTCGGCCTGGCAGCTAAATTTTACCTCGGTGTTGACGGAGGTGGTATTGCCCGCCACGACGTTGCCAAAGTTAATGGCGGGCGTGGAGGTTATCCAACAGGCTGCCGCCATCGCCTTCACGGACAGGACGAGCAGCAATAATAACGGCGTTCTTAATGACACAGTTGTTCTCCGATATTCTGTATAGATGACGCGGTACGCGGCGCCGGAAGCGTGACCCGGCACTCTCCCTCACCGGCCTTCACCACCAGTTCACCCGGCAGGGGCGGATCTTCAAGCCAGATAAAACCGTCGCGTCCCACGATGGTGGCACCCTGCGGCGTTGACACGACGCTGCCCAGCGGGAGCGGCCTGCGGTGGCTGTCGACCAGTCTGGCCTGAACCGTGACGGCGTGATGGACGTTAAAATCGACTTTGACCGCGCTGCTGTTGCCCGGTCTGGCATGCATGTCGGTGACGGGAGCAATCACATCGGCAGGCAGATCGAGCGGGTCAATGCTGACTTTGCTGTTGTGGTAACGCGGCAGGTCGGTCAGCAGGAGATACCCGTCCTCATCCGTTTCACCGGCCGGGCGGTTTTCCAGCATCACCGGTACGTGCCCGATACCGCGCGTTGAGACCAGTGCCAGGCCCTGCTCGCTGTAGCGCAGGGCGTGCAGGCTATTATCCAGCAGCGTCAGGCTGCCTTCGGCTGAGGCATACTGATTGCCCACGTTAGCGCCTTGCTCCAGCCCCACATGCCACTCTCCGGCGTGACCCAGATAGCCCACGTCAGCATACTTTTCCCGGCGTTCGCCAACGCTTTGCCCCAGCTGCCATGACCAGCCGCCGGTCTGGTCGTCGGGCTGATGGCGATAGTCCATGCGCGGGGAGTCCTGGCTGGCCTGGAGTGAGAGGGTGTCCTGGCGGCCCAGCGGCAGAGAGAGCATAAGCTGAACGTTGCTCGACGCGTCCGTAAACGAGCGGGTATAGCTCAGCGTGGCGGAGAGATGCGCCGGTAAAAAAACGGACCAGGAGGCATTGAGATAGCGTTGTTTGTTACCCTGAATTTCTTGTTGTACCCAGCCCACGCCTGGCGTACCGACGCGGGAGAATGAATGGCTTAGCCACACGCTATCGCTGCGCCTGACGGGCACGGCACCGCTCATGCGGGCATTATCGGCGAAAGCGGCATCGGTACGGACAGTGCTGGCAGAAATGCCCGTCCCGCCGCCGTTCCACTGCCAGCCAAGGCCCCACTGCATTCCCTGACCGTAGGGGCTGTCGCTCGCCGCGACGTGCTGGCTGATAATGCCTGCGTCGGGGGATATCAACCAGTCAACGCCTGTCCCGAGATTACGCAGTTTGCGCTGCTGCTCCGTATGCAGCGCCAGCGTCAGGTGGTTATTGACCCCATAGCGCCAGCCGGCGTCGAGCATCGGCGACGCGGCATAGTCGTCGGAACGCTGGGCGTAGTTTTGCCGCATCCAGCCGATATCCAGCGAGCCGCTGCTGAGCCCTTCGGCCAGCATTCCCGGTGCGCCGTACACGTCGAGCTGTACGGTGCGACGCTGGCCGTTGATGTCGGTAATGACAACCTGCGCCTGCCCGCTCCCGGTGAAGGCCGGCAGAGTATCCAGCGTAAACGCCCCCGGCGTCACGCGCTGGCTGCTCTGCTTAAGGCCGTCGATATACAAATCGACCGTGGAAGGCAGCACGGCCGTGTCGCTGTAGCGGCTGCGCGGTTCAGTATTGAGCTGCGGATCGAGCTCAAAATTACGCGCCCAGTGCAGCCCGCCAAAGCGCACCTGCCGGCTCCAGCGGGTGCCGGTGGTGATGCTGTCGCCCAGCGCCAGAGTGGTCAGCGAATCGGTGTTGTCCCTCTGCCAGCGGGTTTCGAGACGCGTGTGGGCAGGTCGACCGGCGCTGTTTTCCTCTCCGGCATGGCTTGAAAAACTGCTGCTGAACGTTCCGGGCAGCACCCCAGATGCGGTCAGCTGGGTCTGGGCATTCAGCTGGCGTTTACCCTGTGCATCGCTGGCGTAGAGGGCGTAGCCGAGCGTAAACGCGCTGATGGGCTGGGCCTCAGGATAGGCGTACTGCGGGGACGATTTTTCGAACGTCAGATGCTGCTGGCCCTCGAGCGCCTCTGCCTCGGCCATAATCGACACCTGCTGGGCAAGCAGGTCGATATCAACCTTCAGGCCCGGCAGGGCCGTCAGGTTTACCCATCCGCCGCGATCGTCCGGGGCGCGGAGCCCCAGTTTTTTGATGTCGCTGTCGCTAATCCACAGCGCATCGTCCACCACCCGACAGGCCCACAGATCCCCTCGCGGGGCGTGATTCACGGTGATGGCAAGCCATTGTACGGTGTCGGCGGTACCTTCAGTGCGGGCTGACAGCATCAGCGGTAGCCAAAGCAGGAGCGCGAGAAGCGAGCGGGCGCAGGGGTATCTGGCTGGCATGGTGGTCATCGTTGAGGTAGACGCGTAACGCGCTGAGCGTATGGCGTGACGCTTGCTTAAGTTTCACAAGAGCGGTCTGTCCCGGCAGTACATAGCCCGCCAGTCCTTTAATCGAGCCCGCAACCTGCCCACTGGCCGTCAGGGCCTCAAGATGGCTGAGGCGAATATGACTTTTTCCGGCGTTATAGCAGCGGATTGTCGCCGGGCTGTCCGCCTGTTCACAGCTCAGGGCATCGTGGTCGACGGGGGTATTCTGGGTTCCGGCAATGAATACCGGAATCGAATAGCGCAGCAGGAAGTGCACCGCCGTGGGATTGGCGGTACGGGACGTGGCGTCCGGCAGTTCGTCGATGACCAGCCGGTAACTTTGCTCCTGTGCACGGATGCCAGGCTGCATGACGATAATGCGCACCAGCTGCTGCTGGCCCGGCGCCAGCGCGGTCATCGCCGGGCTGCTGACGACCTCATTGGTGGCGACTAAGACATCCTGACCGTTTTTCTGGGTCCATTCGTACACCCGAATTTGCGCATGAATGGCCGCTTTTCCACTGTTGGTGAGGGTGACCGCCGTCGCTCTTTGACCGCTTTGCAGATCGAGCGTGACGGGCGCCACCTGCAGCGTGGCGGCCAGCGCGTAGCGGGACAGCAGCGTTAGCATCATGAGCCACAGAATGAGGCAGGGAAGATAACGACGCACGATCAGTACACCAGGTTTAAGGTGATGTCGTCGCTGTAGGCTCCTGCCTGTGCGGTCGTCAGGGCGCCTGCGTCAATCACGCCAAAGAGCGTCTCTTTCTGCTCCTGACCGTTGCCGGTGTCGGTTAGCCCATCGGTGCTGGTGATTTGGGTCTGTTTGCCTTCGTCAGCAAAGAGTTTCCAGGCAATCTTCTGTGCGCCCGTTTCGCCGTTTTCCGGCTTCAGCCAGAAGGTGCCGTTCTCGCTGCTGTCGCTGCTGGTGGCGGAGAGAGTGAACGGGGTCCCGTTGGTACAGACGATATCGACCTGCGTGCTGGCCTGGATTTCACTCGATTCATCCGAGCCGTGGCGCGCGAAATTGAGGTCGTTGGCTTTGAGGGTGCATGACTTCACGACCTCAAGTGAGACGTGCATCGTCGCGCTTGCGGTACTGTCTGCGGCGATCGCGGCGGCAGGAAGCAGGAGAGCGGAACAACATACAGCAGTGGTGATAATTTTCATGATCTTATTTCCTGACGTGAGTAACAGTGCAATTACAAAGAGAATGACTGAGCGTCCAGCAGGCAGAGTTTTCGATGGAATTCCGCCAGGCTGTGACAGCAAAATTTGTTCATCGCGTTACGCTTGTGGGTGTAGATCGTTTTAGGTGACTTATTGAGAATTTTTGCGATGCGAACCGGGCTGAATCCTTTATGTAACAGCATGCAAACCCGCATCTCCTGATACGAGAGCGTGGCGGCGTTTTCAAAGGAAAATGTCGTGTCGCTAAAACAGTGGCTCAGCTGCGCAAGAGACAGGTTGTCCGCGACCACTCTGACCCGCTCGCTGTGCAGCCAGGCGTTTATGTCGCTGACCCAGGCCGCATCGGTAAAAATCAGCCAGTTCTGTGCGGCGGGCGTGCCGAGCAGCCGTTCCCGCAGGCGGGTAAGCCCGTGCGGATCAACGCTGTTGATCCAATACATCTCAGGACAGGGTGTCACGGCCGCCGAAATCATCGAATGGAGGCCAAGCCATAAAAAAGCATTGTCGCTCAGAACGATGACCTGATAGCCAGCATTAGGAATGAAGGGCGTCATTTTTTGCCCCACAGATAGCCCTGGCCGTAGTCGGCCACGCTGGCGCGGGCCAGCGCGAAATCCCCTGCGGTTTCGATGCCTTCTATCAGCACCTTGCTGGCGACGCGCTTGCACTGGCGGGTGAGATGCAGGAACTTCGCCTGCTCGGTGCGTCCGCTCCAGAAGGTATGTTTATCAATTTTGACGCCGCAGAAGCGGATCTGGCTGGTCATAAGATCGGGAAGAATGTCTTCGCAGACATCGTCAGCCCACACTTCGATCCCCCACTGATGGAGCGTTGAGATGCATCTCCGCAGAGCCCGGCTTTGCGTGTCGTCGAGCTGTACCAGCGTATGGAGGTCGGTGACCTCGATAGCAAGCCTCTCCGGGCAGGGGGTCTCTGCTTTTAGCCTGTCGAGGAAGTCCGTTTCCAGCAGCAAATCCGACGTTGCGTTGAGATAATACTTGTCGCCCTCCTCGCAAAACATGGCATGACGAAGCTGCGCAAAGAAGTGCGCCTTACGCTGCGTCGAGGGCATCGAGCCAAAGTAGTCTTCAAGATCGACGTGGGGCTTTGCCGTGGACAATACCTCCCAGGCAATCACATTTTCGCTGCGCAGTGCCCGGATGGATTCGAACTTATAGCCGGTTAGCATGATAAAAGTGCGTAATGCTCCGTGGTGATTCATGGAGCTGCACATGTTATGAATTTGTCTTTTGGCGGGATATTTATAAATTAAAATGGCTTATATAAAGTGTTTTCATCTAATTTATAATGTTTATATAGAATTATTTATTTTCATAAGTGCCCGGCAGAATGCCGGGCAAGCGCGCGTTAGCCTTCTGTACTGACAATTTTGATTTCTACCATGCCAATCCCGATCTCGCGCGGTGAGTGTCCAAGGATATTCCCTTCATTCGTCGACTGCGGGTCTGGCGGCACAATCACCAGCGTATTGCTGCGCGATGGGTTCTCAAAATGCAGCGTGTGCGTGGACATGTCGTTCCCGAGCGTCAGCGTCTGCTCGCGATCGCCCACGCGCACCGGTACGGGCCTGTTAGCATTAGGGCCATACGCTCTGGCGGTGATCACCAAGTCGAATTGTTCCGGCAGCGGGTGGGTGTACTCAATTTTCACCTCGTTGCCCAGCTGCGCGTTTGACCAGCGTCCCCAGGACTCCGGACGCGAGATGCCGCTAAACTGCTTCACCTCTTCCGGCGCGCCAGCCACGTTAAAGATAAAGCTGTCCGCTTTGTAGCGAATATCGTTATCGCTGATTTTCAGCATGTCGATGTTGTGCTGATAGCGCGCGGTATCAATCACCGTATCTTTAAACGCGGTTTTGCCTTTCCACTGGGCTTTATCCACGTGCTGAACGGTTTGCTCCCCGCCAAGCTGGCCCTGAGAGACGCACCAGTCGGTAGAGAGCGCCAGCGTCTGCGACCAGAGCTGGCCCATTTTGTAGCACCGGTCGACCCAGACGAAATTATCGCGTGGCGAAAAATCAGCCAGCTGATAGCGCAGCGGCGCGGAATACTCGCTTTCCGGCAGCGGCTCAACGCGACCCTCCGACACGCGCACCAGCAGCGGCAGACGGAAGTTGCTGCCCGAGAAGGCAATCGTGTTTTTATCCCGATCGACGGTGAAGTCCTTCATCTCTTTCGGGAAGTTCCACAGGCGGATGATGTCTGGCTTCCAGGCGAGGATTTTTTCCTTCATGTTGAGGAACACTTCCGACAGGGATTGCCCCGACAGCGTGCTTCGGCCCAGGCCAATAAAGTTGTCGCCGCCCAGAATGTCCAGCACGGTTGCGCCGTTATCCATGGAGTTGCGTTTGGTGGCAATTACCTCCTGCTGCGGCTGGTCGCCGCGCAGGACGAAGAACAGATTGCTGCGATCCTGCTTGTTGAGCTGATCCCAGGCGCTGTTTTTCATCGCCAGATGGTCAGACGAGACGACGATGACGGTGTTTTTAAACCAGGGCGAGGCTTTGATTTTTTCGACCAGCGCGGCAATGTGCTCCTGGCTGCAGGTAACGGCGCTGAAAGACTTGTTGTTTTTGCCGTCCACATCATAGCTTTTGCGCTTGCAGCTGCGTGAGACGAACCCGTCCGGGTGGTGGGTATCCACCGTCAGCGCAAAGAGGGAGAAGCGCTTGCCCGCGCGGGAAAGCTCCTCGAATTTCTTCCAGGTTTCGTCGAGTACCGTATCGTCATAGAAGCCCCAGTCGTTACGGTAGCTCGGATCGGCAACCGTCGTTTTTAACTCTTCTGAGCCATACAGGTGGTCAAAACCGTGGGATTTCAGGAACACGTCTTTTCCGGCAAAGCGCAGGTTTGCCCCCTGCATAAAATAGTTTTCGTAGCCGGAGTTTTTCAGGATATCGCCGAGGCAAATATTCTGCGGGAAGAACGTCGACATCGAGGCTGAGGCGTTACCTTCAAAAGGCGCGAACAGCGGGATACCGCACTGGGAGGCAACCATCCCGGCAATCGTGTAATCCGTACCGGGCAGCTGCATGGTGTGGCTGAAATCAAGACCTTCATTTTTCAGCGCACCCAGATCTGGCGTCAGGTTCGGGAAGGCATCGTTATCAAAGTACGTGCGTTCCAGGCTTTCACCGTAGATGTAGACCAGGTTGAGCTTCGGGTTAGCGATCGTTTTCGACGGTTCTTTATAGTAAGCCA
Organism: Enterobacter cloacae complex sp. CARB60; assembly: GCF_036487345.1. Lineage (NCBI taxonomy): Bacteria > Pseudomonadati > Pseudomonadota > Gammaproteobacteria > Enterobacterales > Enterobacteriaceae > Enterobacter > Enterobacter cloacae complex sp. CARB60. Next base: position 4,053,487 of record NZ_JAZKLC010000002.1, on the reverse strand, counting down.
CGAAATCAGGATCGCCGTCGCGCGACTGGGATTTCACCAGCTCGGTGATCTGATGGAACGCCGGGCTGGCGTCGACGGAGGCCAGCGCCAGGAATAACGCCAGCAGGCTGTAGCCATGATGATGAGGATGATGGCGACGTCGACGCAGCACCCAGGCCAGCGCGCCAAAAATCGTCACCAGCGCGACGATAAGGCCGAGCCCCGGAAGAATGTACTTGCCCACACCCGCGCCCGTCAGGCTGTTCGTCAGCGTGTAGAGCACCGCATCGTTAATGCCGTCACCGGTAAAGTAATCGCTGGCGTATAAGGTAATGTTTAAAATAATAAAAATGCCGAGCACCACCAGCGTGGCGATAAACCACCAGGTGTGACGGCCGGCTTTCCAGGCGTAAACGCCGACAGAAGCCAGAAAAAGGATAAGAGACATAAATTCAGACAACAGCATATCCTCATGACGCCAGATGATTCGCTGGCTAACTGTTTATTTTTTGGGTCATACAATGTAATTGCGATGTCGTTAAGCTGCAATTTTAGTGTCACGAAAGTGTGCTGTTGTTAGGATTTGGTTTAGAAAATCGTTTTTATGAAGATGGACACATCCTGACAAACGGACGCTGAGACGGTGGCAGGTGGGAAAAACGCTCGTTTAGCGCCGCGCTGCAAGACTATCGCATTAAACGCGGCGTGTTGTGGCAGAAAATGGGATGGATCAGGAGAGGAAATTAACGCCTTGTTTCAGCACCAGATCGCAGGCTTTGGTTTTCACCTGTTTTGCCAGAGAAGAGTTGCCGAGGGTGCTCAGGTTAAGCTGCTGGCCGTTTTGCGCGTTAAGCAGGCCCTGAATGCCGTCCATATAGTTGGTGTCCGCTTTCTGCTCCTGGGTATCCAGACCCAGTTTACCCAGCACCTGGTTTTTCACGTTTTGCGCGTCGGTCACGGAGGCCAGCTTTTGCTTCGCGCAATATTCCAGAATACCCGCCGCATTGTTCATCGTGCCCGCGCTGAGGCTCTGGGAGCTGTTGCCCAGCAGGCTGGTGAGGGAGGAGGCGGAGAGTCCGCCCTGAGAGCTGCTGCTCTCTTTGGTCAGCTCATTTGCTGCGCTTGACAGGGACTCCTGCCAGGACGCCGCTTGCGCCGCGCCGGTCACCAGCAGCGCGCCTAAAAAGGTGCTGATTAGAATCTGTTTTTTCATCATGGCTCTCTCAAAAAGGTCCGTTTTGGGCCGGAAAGGGTTCCAGTATATACCTGTGCCCGGCCAGCGATTCCTGGAACTGTCTTAATACTCTTTGCCGGTGACGCGGCTGCGGTAACTTTCCCAGTCAAAAATGACGTAAAGACTGTTACCCAGCTTCATGCGGTCCATGACGCGTTCCCCCAGCAGGCGGGTCATCTCGTCGATATTGTGGTTCGTCAGCATGCCGGTGGGGCGTTTGGACGAGGAGCGGCGATCGACAATCTGGTTGATGATCACTTTTTCGTAGCGGGATTCCGTCTGAACGCCAATCTCGTCGATGACCAGCAAATCCACATTGCTCAGATCGTTAAGCAGCTGTTCTTCGCTGGTTTCGCGGTTGCTGAAGGTGTCTTTCATCGCAGACATGATATCGGCCACGGTGATGATAAGAACTGATTTACCCCGCAGAAGCAGCTCGTTGCAGATAGCGGCTGCAAGGTGGTTTTTTCCGGTGCCCGGCTTGCCGCTAAAGATAAAGCTGGCGATATTGCCGTCGAATTCATCCACGTACTGACGGGCGGCGGCCAGGGCGTTCATCTGTCCGTTGGTTTCGACTTTATAGTTATCGAACGAGCAGTTCTGGTGCAGGGGACGGATACCGGAGCGGTTAAAGGTGCGCTGCATTTTCATCGCCCGGTTTTCCCTGGCGAGCGCGGCAGCGCGGATTTCACCTTGCTCTTTTTGCCACGCCAGCAGCTCTTCACCCGTGGTGAAAGCGGGCTTCACGTTGGCAGGCATCATTTTTTGCAGACGTTTCATCAGGTCGCCGACATTCTTCATTTCGCACCTCGGAATCCGCTGGGGATCTGTTTATCCGGTTCTGAAAACGCGTTGATATCGCGTTTGGGCTGGCCGTTGTTGCCGGCGCGGGTAATTTGAAGATGACGCGCAAGCTTTTGCTGCCACTGAATGTGGGTAAAGACTTTACCTTCCGCCTGCCACCAGGCGGTAAACGCGGCAAGCTCTTCCGCGGTGGCCGGTTGGGTTAACGCAATGCCCCACAGCGCCGCCTGCCGCTGAAAATCCGCATCCGGCTGCCAGCCCGCGTACAGGGCAAATTTTCCCATCGGAACGGTGACGGGAACGTTGACCGGCTCATCAAAGAACTGGTTGTCCAGCGCGACATCGCTCGCCGGGCGTGACAATTGCGCTTCGATCTCCAGAAGCTGTGCCAGACGTTCCGGCGTGATTGCGTAAAACGCCGGCGCGTTGTCGGCAAAAACCGCAACCGTGCCGCCTTCGGCGTGGGTCAACACACCGCGTGGGTCGCGCATAAAGGCATCAATGCCAGCAATGCTGGTGGTCAGAATTCTGGAGGACATAACGCTTACTCTACTGATTACTACGGGCGTGATATGGGCTTATGGTAGCACAGAGAGGAGAAAGGGAAGGAGGGGATTTCCCCGGTGGCGCTGTGCTTACCGGGGCTACAGTCGTAGGCCTGATAAGCGCAGCGCCATCAGGCATTTATCACGCGATGATATTCAGGGTCACGTCGATATTGCCGCGGGTCGCGTTAGAGTACGGGCAAACAATGTGCGCCGCATCGACCAGCTTTTTGGCTTCTGCGGGATCCATACCCTCAACGTGGATGTTCAGTTTCGCTTCGATACCAAAACCGGTTGGCAGCGGGCCAATACCCACTTCGCCTTCAATAAAGGCCTCTTTTGGCAGGGCAAATTTGTCGCGCGCCGCCACAAACTTCATCGCGCCCAGGAAGCAGGCAGAGTAGCCCGCGGCAAACAGCTGCTCAGGGTTCGTCACTTCTCCCCCCATGCCGCCCATCTCTTTTGGTACGCCCAGTTTTACGTCCAGTACGCCATCGGAAGAGGTGGCACGACCGTCACGGCCACCGGTTGCTTTGGCTTTGGCGGTATAAACAACTTTTTCTAAAGACATGGCAGGTTCCTCATTTTGTTTTAATGTGTGCTATTAAATAGCGTGCGATATATATGGGTAATAATCACTCGTAAAGTATAGCCTTACGCGCGGTGTAGCTGTTGTCGCAAAAATTCAAGCTGCTGTTTGAGCGCCAGCAGGGTGTCGGTATCACACTGCGCTGCGCAACCCACCGCATGGGGGATACCCAATGCCTGCTGCTGCAGTTCACGTCCCGCTTCGCTCAGGGTGACGGCGACCTGTCGTTCGTCTTTGCGGGAACGGTGACGGTTGATTAACCCGGCACTTTCCAGCCGCTTCAACAGCGGCGTCAGGGTCGCAGAGTCCAGAAACAGCCGCTCGCCGATGTCCGACACCGTCATGTCATCCTGCTCCCACAGCACCAGCATCACCAGATATTGCGGGTAAGTCAGGTTCAGCGGTGCCAGCAGTTGCCGGTACAGCTTATTAAGCGCCAGATTTGCCGAATAGAGGGCAAAGCAGAGCTGGTTATCCAGCTTGAGCGCAGCGGTTGCATCGTTCGTTTTCGCGTTCATGAAATGAATATAGATAGTGCGCGATTTAATTGCAAGCAATTTTATGGGCAGGTGTAGCGGAGCGCTACCTGAACGGCCATTTTGCGGTAGTGCTGGCGCTGGGCCTGTTCGTCCGCACCGTCTTCGAACAGGAGCGTGAAGGTGTAGCTGTTGGCAACGTAGTGAAAGCTGAAGCTGCTTATCAGGCGGTGAAGATCGCGGGCGTCGACCGTCTGGCTGAAGAGCTGTTTTTCTTTGCCCCGGCGCAGGATCTCCTCCAGCAGGTCGAGCGCGCTGCGGTTGACCTGGCGAAGATAGCTCGACTGCTGCATAAAGCGGCCACGCTGCATGTTTTCCATGCAGATAATCCGGATGTAGTCTGGATGGTCGGCATGATAGTCAAAGGTGGCTTCAACCAGGTCGACTAGCGCTTCGACGGGGGGCATTCCCGCCAGGCTTAGCGCTTTTTCACTGGCGCGAATCTGGGTGTAAACGTGTTCCAGTACCAGGAGATAGAGATTCTCTTTATTCTTAAAATGGTAAACCACCATGCGTTTGGTGGTACCCGCTTTCTCCGCGATCTGCTCCATGCGGGCACCGTTCAATCCATACTCGGCAAAAAGCGCGATGGCGCTCTGAAAAATTTTCTCTTTCAGGCTGGATTCTTCGCCGTGCTCGGGGTGTTCGCTGCCAGGGTTAGCCACATCCTTTCCTTATTTTTCACCAAACGGACCAGAAGGATTATCTCCATGGCAGCGAAATAACACAAATATCAAACGCGTGGGCGTTTGCGGTACAGCCACAGTCCGGGGATCGATAGCCCGATAGAGAGCGCGCCGACGATGGATGACGCCTTAAGAAAGTTGCTCAGGAGGAGGATCATCTGAGGCTCGGTGTAGCCAAAATGGCTGATTTTCACCGCGGAAATCATCGCCGTATACGCAGATATGCCCGGGAACATCGGGATCACGGCGGCGACGGTGAATACTTTGGGATGCGCCAGATACCAGCGCGACCACTGGATGCCGATACTGCCGACAAGCATAGAAGCCATGAACGTTGACCATTCGATGTTAAAACCCGCGGTCATCATCGCCATTCGCGAGCCATGGCCAATCGCGCCCAGCAGCGCACACCACGGTAGGGCGCGTTGCGGAACGTTAAATACCATCGCAAAGCCGACGGCAGGAATGGCGGCCAGAAGCATGTCCTGTGCCAGCGCCAGCAGAAAATCTATCACGCCCATCCGCGTAACCCCCAGAGTGTCATAGCCATAACCACGCCGATGCAGGTCGCCAGCGTCAGCAGGCTTGCAATAGCCCAGCGTGCCAGGCCGGTATTGATGTGCCCTTTAAACATGTCGGCGACGGCATTGATCAACGGAAAGCCCGGGACCAGCAGAAGCACGCTGGCTGCCATAGCAATCGTCGGGGTGTTAGCAAACTGCGGCAGGCGCAGAAGCAGGCCGGAAACCGTAGTGGCGACAAACGCGGTAATGCAGAAGTTAATCTGCGGATGCAGCTGCCGGTGCGTCAGCATCTGGCGAACATACATGGCGATACTGCTGGCAAAAAAGGTGACGATCGCACCGTCCCAGCCGCCTTTATTGAGCTTGCAAAAGCAGGCGCATGACAGGCCTACCATCAACACGACAAGCCAGCGCGGATAACGTAATGGCTTAATTTGGTTGAACCGCTTTTCAATTTCATGGAGATCGAGAAGCTTGTGTTCAGCGAGGATCACGATGTGCTGCACTTCGGTCACGACATGCATGTTAATGCCGCGGTCATGGTTTTTGCGGGTGGAGGTCAGGCACTGACCGTCTTTGATCGTGGTCAGCACAATGGCGTTGGATGAGATCGCGCTTTCAACGCTATCCATACCCAGCGCCACACCCAGCCGGGTGGAAAGCTCCTCAACCAGCGCGCTTTCCGCGCCGTGCTGGAGCAGAAAAAGACCGCACTGAATACATAGCCGCGTGATAGCACGCTGCGTTGACCGATCTGCCTGCATGTATTGTCCTGAAGAAGATGGAAAGTTGCCGGTTGGCCCATAGTGATTATTTTTAGCACAAAGTGCAGTGCCTCTTGCTGTGGGCCAGATCAAGGTTTATGCAAACAGTTTCAGCCCGTATCGCGAAAGGATATTGGATTAATTTATCAGTGCGGTGAATTATTAATATGGAAATATAGAATTTTTGTATTTAGTTATTCTAATTTTATATTGTCGTTATTTTAATGGCTCCGCAATTAAATTTATTTGCGCTTTATGAGATATTACCGCTGTTTTAGGCATTTCTTAAACTAAGAACATATCTCATCTTCTGCTTGTATTAATCAGTTTTACACTCAGGGACGAAAATACTCATACATTGATGCGTTTTAACGTTACTCATCAAATGAAGAATGGACACGGAGGGTCTATGTTGTCATTGCATGGTAAGCACGGCGTTGTCATTAGCCGGATACCCGTGATGCAAAACGGGTTAGGGGGCTTGATGGCTCGCCATTTTCCGGATTTTGAATTGACCTATTGCCGCTCACTGCAGGAGCTAACGCTGCTCCAGTTACGCCGTGCGGATGTCATCATTGCCGATATTTCAGGTGAATACAGGAATCCTCGGGGTACCCTCGAAGAGTATTACGGTTTACTGAATCAATACCGGGACATTCACTGGATCTTTTTAGTCTCGCGGCCGCTTTACCCTATTGCGGTTGAGTTGCTTATGCGCCCGGAAAGTACGTTGCTGTCTGATATGGAGCCTATTGAAGGCGTGGTTAATGCTATTCGGGCAGGTAGCGAGCGGGCAGAGCGAATAAGCCAGACGTTATTAACCCCGGAACCTCAAAGTACGGAGGATGAAGACGAACACGTTATCGCGCTCACGCACTCTGAACGTAAGGTACTGCGTCTGTTAGGTAAAGGATGGGGGATTAACCAAATCGCCACATTGCTCAAGAAGAGCAATAAAACCATCAGTGCGCAGAAAAACAGTGCGATGCGACGGCTGTCATTACGCAGTAATGCCGATATGTACGCCTGGATCAACAGTACGCAGGGAATGAGAGAGCTGAATTTGATGTCAGCCTATGGAGAGTTCGAGGAATGGAAAAAACCGATTCAACAAGACATATCGCCATCGTCGAAAATTGCACGATGAGTGCTGTTGGGCTACAGCATCTTTTTGCTATGCCCGGCCTGAATCATTATCAGCTGCATCTGTTTAGCGAGTTTGACAGTTTTAAGAAAGCACTTCAGCACGTCAATTTTTTCTCGCTGATCTATTCACTTTCCGATGCGCGAGAGGAACGTCGTAACTGTCTGGCGCACCTGCGGGATCTCGCATTTACGCATGGTCATATCCAGCGCATTATCCTGGTCGCTGATGAGACGGAAGCACGGTTAATTAGCCATCTTTCGCCGTCACGCCTTCACGGTGTGGTCAGTAAATCGCTGATGCTTGAGCACCTGCAGCAGGAACTCATGGTGTTGTTGAGTGAAACGGTGCGCATCAATGACAATATGATGAATCACTGGTACCGGAGTCAAAACAGGATGTTAAGCCCAACGGAACGGGCAATATTGCGTTATATGTCCTGCGGCTATTCTATTCCTCAAATCGCGGCGCAGCTTGAACGCAATATTAAGACCATTCGGGCGCATAAGTTTAATGCGATGGTGAAGCTGGGGGGGAATTCTGACGTCGGGTTGCTCGATGCGGCGGATATTATTACTCACCTTCCGGCAAGAGAACCGCGAAGTTCGGCACTCAGCAAGCCGACCTTTTTATAACCTGCCAGTTATGCGCCAGACAGGCTCTGGCGCATCAATCAGATGCAAACATCAACCCACTTTGCGGAAGTCAGCTCTGCCATTCTGTCAGGTGAAATACGCACGGCACTATGAATTGCGCCTGCGGCGGGCAGGACTTCGGCGTACTGCTTTAATGAGATATCGCAGTAAACCGCGAGCGGGTTTTCCAGCCCGAACGGGCACACGCCGCCAACGGGATGACCGGTGATGGTCACCACTTCATCACTGCTGAGCATGCGCGCTTTCGCACCAAAAGTGTCTTTCAGCTTTTTGTTATCCAGGCGCGCATCGCCTTTAGCCACCACCAGTATCACCTCATTTTTCACCTTTAATGACAAGGTCTTGGCGATTTGTCCCGGTTCAACACGATGGGCGGCAGCAGCCAACGCAACGGTAGCGGTACTCTGGCTAAGTTCAATTACGTCTATATCTGGCGCGTTGTCGGCAAAAAACTGCTGTACAGACTGCAAACTCATTGTTTCCTCCTGACAAATATCCTGCGTAATCTGTCATAAGAATTTATGCTCTGTAAATATCTCTTACGTAACAAATATCCCGAACGGCTGATTTCTGGATCCTCTTCACATTCACAGAAACCGGTTACAGTAACCGGTTGCAGAGCGTGATGCGTCGATTAATACTGAGTACGTAACGTTCCCTGTATCCAATAATAAGAGCAAATTATGAAACCATTTCGTCTGAGCAGTACCACTGGTACACAAGCCAGCAAGGTTGTGAAGCTGATTTATGGAACAACGTGCGGCGCGAAAGTGCCCGTAACAAACGTCTGACAGGAGATCTGCCATGTCTGCCAACCATGCTGCGTTTAACCTGATATTCCGTTTCGTTGAAAATTACGTGAGCCCAATTGCCGGGCGGATCTCTTCCCAGCGTCATGTCATGGCTATTCGTGATGGGTTCATCTCCGCGATGCCATTTATGATTGTGGGTTCATTTTTGTTAGTGTTCGCTTACCCACCTTTTTCGCCTGATACCACCTGGGGTTTTGCCCGCGCCTGGCTGGATATGGCGAAGCAGTTTGAAGGCCAGATCCTGACGCCGTTTGATATGACGATGGGCATTATGTCCATTTATATCTGTGCGGCCATTGCCTATAACCTTGGCAAACACTATGTCAAATCGCACCAGTTAGACCCGTTTATGTGCGCCATGCTATCGCTGATGGCGTTTCTGCTGGTCGCGGCTCCGAAAACCAAAGGCACGCTTCCTGTCGACAGCCTGGGTGGGACGGGTATTTTTACCGCGATTCTGGTGGCGATCTACTGCGTTGAGATGATGCGTTTCCTCAAGGCGCATAACATCGGTATTCGCCTGCCGGACCAGGTTCCTCCGATGATCAAAAACTCTTTTGATCTGCTGATCCCGGTGTTGGTGGTGGTGTTAACGCTCTATCCCCTGAGCCTGGTCATTCAGTCTCAGTTTGGCATGCTGATCCCGCAGGCCATTATGTCGGTCTTTAAACCTCTGGTTTCCGCAGCGGATTCTCTGCCTGCGATCCTGCTGGCCGTATTGATTGGCCATCTGCTGTGGTTCGCCGGGATCCACGGAGCCGCCATCGTCTCCGGGATGCTGCAGATGTTCTGGCTGACTAACCTTGGCGCTAACCAGACCGCGCTGGCCGCCAGCCAGCCTCTGCCGCATATTTTTATGGAGGCGTTCTGGACGTTCTTTATCGTGATTGGCGGGTCGGGCGCCACGATGGGGCTGGTGATTTGCTATCTGCGTAGCCGTTCAGCGCATTTACGCTCTATCGGGCGTTTGAGCGTGGTACCCAGCTTCTTTAACATCAACGAACCCGTCATTTTCGGTACGCCGATTGTGATGAACCCGGTGTTCTTTATTCCGTTCCTGCTGGCACCGATGGTAAATGCCGTGCTGGCCTGGGCGGCGATGACGTTTGACCTGATTGGCCGCGTCATCTCTGTGGTCCCCTGGACGGCACCGGCGCCGATAGGCGCAGCGTGGGCTCTGGGCTGGGATTTCCGCGCGGCTATTCTGGTTGTGGTTCTGGCCTGCGTATCGGCAATCATCTACTACCCGTTCTTCAAAGTGTACGAGAAGCAGCTGCTGGAGCAGGAAGCGGAAGAAGCGCAGCGTAACGCGGAAGAGGAAAATCAGCAGGTGGCCTAGGTAAAAGCAAAACGGCAACATGAGTTGCCGTTTTTAGTGTTTGTTCCCTCTCCCTGTGGGAGAGGGTCAGGGTGAGGGCATCAGGCCGGGCCAGTGTTTGTAGGCCCGGTAAGCGAAGCGCCACCGGGCAATTCACTGCACTACTTGAGCGTGCAATCACCGCACTGCTTAACATCCGGCAGGCGGTAGCGCTGGCAGCATGTGCGGCGAACCAGAAGCCCATCGCGGAGCACGACGGTACGGAATAACGGGTTGTCACGGCCATCGGAAAGCTGTTTTGCAAAGAAACAGGACTGACGCAGGGCGTCAACGTTCTCATCACCAAGCAGAGGCTTCATTTCCGTTAAATACCAGTGGATTAAATAGCCCGTATTGCTCCAGATAAGCTTCCCATTAATCTCTCCCGTCGCTTCAAGCGCTTCCACCACCGGGATCAGGGCCTGCGTGATAAGCCGCTCCATTCGTTCCTGAGCCGTCAGGCGTTCCGCGTTCTGGTCTTCGTGAAGATCGATCCAGAAGCAGGCTGCGCGCCCGGTTTCGTGAAACTCGACGTGGAAGTTATCCGGCGAGAGTTCCAGCATGCTCTTCTGCGTTAACAGCGCCAGCATGAGGGGAGGCACCATCAGCCCGATATACCACTGCGCCCAGAGTGAGAGCAGAGGTTTATTTTCCCGCATAAGGGTGGGCTGATTGCGATAGATATGGTCGGAATAGGTGGCCAGCAGCGATTGCAGTTTTGCCGGTTGGCGCCACTCTGAGAGCGTCATGGCGTGGTTCGGGTGCGCTTCATCAAGTCGGATAAAGTCCAGCAGGTGGGCGCGCGTCTCTGCAATCTTGTCCCGTATGGCATCCGCAAGCGAAGCATTCCCGCTGGTGAGGGGCGCTCGCCAGAGGAGGGGTTCGACGATGTGTGCGGTATGCGTGGCCATAGTATAGATAGAAATCTAAATGATAATGATTGCCAATCCTAACTATTGCTCATACCAATGGCAAGACTTTTGTCCTGGTGACACGCCGTGATGTTTACGCCGTCTGCAGCTCTTCACTCAACAGAATGTTATTGCGCCCCATATGCTTTGCTTCGTAGAGGGCTTTGTCCGCTTTTTCCAGCGCGCCTTCCACGTCTTCATCCTCGAAAATGGCAATACCAATACTGATGGTGACGTTTGTCGCGACGCTCTCGTTAAAGAGATGTGGGATTTTCAAATCGTAGACTTTCTGGCGGATCCGCTCGGCCGTCAGGCGAGCATGTTCGAGTGAAATATTGGTCAGCAGCACCATAAACTCTTCCCCGCCAAAACGCGCCACAATATCGCGAGAACGCACGGCGTCGCGGATTGCCGCAGAGACGCGCTTCAGCGCCTGGTCGCCCATCATATGGCCATAATGGTCGTTATAGGCTTTGAAGTGGTCGATATCCATCAGCAGGACAAAGTGCTCGCCATTTTCTACCGTCGGCAGGTTCTCCAGACGGCTTTGCAGGCCGCGACGATTATAGAGCCCGGTAAGCGGGTCCATCATGCTGAGATCGGTAAGGGTTTCTCGTTCTTCCAACAGGCGAGAGAGCAATTCCTGAGCGAAACGATCGTTACGTCTTTGCAAAATGTTATGAATAGCAATTGCCACCACAGGAAGTGCGAAAGAATAGGTCATTCTCAGCCATATATCGTGATCGCTTAGCCACAGGCAGACAATAAAGGTGGGCAATGAGTGCAGCGTAAATGCTTTGATATTACTGGCGAATGCCAGCGTTCCGATAAAAAGCACCGTTAACAGGGCAATTAACAAATACGTCGCATGGTCGTGGGAAATTAAGGCGAATTTCGACACAATTTGCCAGGCCCATAAAATACCGAAGATCCCTGAAACAACAGGAATATTTATCTTCCGCGCGCGCTTTCTCCAGTGCCAGACGAACAGCCCTGTGCTGATGGAGAAAATAGCAATAAGTGGGGCAGATAACAGGCGTACGGAATTGAGCGGGTTTGTTACCGAGAACACTGCCGAGGTTGCGTTCAGAAATAAAAACAAACGTAACGACAATTGATATTTTCTGTGAACCAAAGACCGCCAGGATTGTGATGTCATAGTCGTGCGTTTTTATTAAAATTTAATTAAAACAAATAAGTAGGTGTTGTTTCGCAATAAAATATGCAAAAAACTCAAAGAGTAATTATCAGAAAATCTTTAGATGTTGTTAACAGGTGTGCAATTTATCACCTTAGGCAATTCCTGTCATTACGGGAAAGGTAAAGGTCGATGGATTTTGATTCATTCAGCTGACAAATGATAATCTCTGTCATATGATATTGGTTATCATTATCGTTGTGAGAGGGCAGATCATGTTGAACAGGGCGCTGGGAAGTGGTTGGGGGGTATTGCTACCGGGAGCCATTCTCGGCGGTTTGATGTTTGCCGATCTCTCCCTTGATACCTGGAAAGCGATCATTGTGTCAGGACTGTTAGTGACGTCAGGCATGATCTGGCATAAGCAGCTACGCCACTTTGTTTTACTGCCATCCTGCGTAGCACTGGTCAGTGGAATTCTGGTGATACTGATGAGTTTGAAATAACAGGGAAAACAAGAGGAACTTCAGAAGGGATGTAAGATAATTGGTGCGAGGGGGGGGACTCGAACCCCCACATCCTAAGGACACTAACACCTGAAGCTAGCGCGTCTACCAATTCCGCCACCTTCGCACAGTCATCTTACTATTGTTGATATCGCCTCGTTGGTGCGAGGGGGGGGACTCGAACCCCCACATCCGTAAGGACACTAACACCTGAAGCTAGCGCGTCTACCAATTCCGCCACCTTCGCCCAGTGCGAGCAATATCATTGTGATTTATGGTGCGAGGGGGGGGACTCGAACCCCCACATCCGTAAGGACACTAACACCTGAAGCTAGCGCGTCTACCAATTCCGCCACCTTCGCATACCATCGACACTGTAAAAGTATCGTAACCACGGAGGCGCATTCTAGATGTTTTCAGCTTTACGTCAACTGAAAAGTGCTCACCTTTTATTGATTGCTGCAAAAATGGCCGGAACGGAGACGCCTGCTTGCCGGATGGTGATTGCGCTTATCCGGCCTGCAGGAGTGGAGATTACTTTTTGGCCTGACGCGTCATCACGGTACGATAGACCTTAAAGCGGCCGGTCTGGGCGATCACTTCGTGGAAGCCGAAGGTTTCGTCGAGCACTTTCGGGTACGCCAGGAAGGCGTTTGCGACAATACGCAGCTCGCCGCCGCTGTTAAGGTGACGGGTTGCGCCACGGATCAGCGTTTGTGCCGCTTCAAGGCTGGTTTCCATACCGTCGTGGAACGGCGGGTTGGAGATAATCATGTCGAAGCGACCGGTGACGTCAGAGAAGACGTTGCTGGCAATCACCTCGCCTTCAATGCCGTTTGCGGCAAGCGTTGCGCGGCTGGCTTCTACCGCCGGGGCACTTACGTCACACAGGGTTAAGCGCACTTTTGGTGAATGGCTGGCGAGCACGGTAGAGAGCACGCCCGCGCCGCAGCCGACGTCCAGCACTTTGCCTTTGGTGTGCGGCGTCAGGGTGGAGAGCAGCAGCTTGCTGCCCGTATCCAGCGCGTCACGGCTGAACACGCCCGGCAGGGTTTTGATGGTCAGGCCGTCAAGCTGGTACTCGTCCCAGTAAGCCTGTGGATCGAACGTGGTCTGTTTTTCCAGACGGCCATGGTACAGACCACAGCGGCGAGCGCTGTCGACTTTATTCAGCGGCGCGTAGCCTTCCAGCATCTGTTCAGCGCTGCGCACGCCGCTGCGGTTCTCACCTACCACGAAAATATCGCAGCCGACCGGCAGCAGGGAGAGCAGGTTCATCAGCTGGAACTGGGCTTCCGGTTTGTTCTTCGGCCAGTAGTAAATCAGCGTATCGCAGTCGGCGATGTCGCTCTGCTCCGCCACCAGGCTAAAGCGCGCGCGCTCGCCCATCTGGCGGCTCAGCACCTGCCAGTGGTGGTAGTATTGGGTGTGGGCACGGCTTTCAGCACAGTCGAAACGCGCAGGCAGGTCATCCTGCATATCTCCGGCAAACAGAATACGGCTTTCTTCGAAATCATCACTGTGACGCAGCAAGACTTCACTTGCCGGGGTAAATGCAGACATGAATTGTTCCTCAATAAACTCAGGCGGGGATTATAGTAGGTAGATGGCGCACTTTCGACACATTTGCTATATTTGCGCGCCTGAGAGACAGGAGTTTTCCCTATGACATCCCGACGAGACTGGCAGTTGCAGCAGCTGGGCATTACCCAGTGGGCTTTGCGTCGCCCGACGGCGTTGCAGGGCGAAATCGCCATTTCCATCCCTGCGCACGTACGCCTGGTGATGGTGGCGGAAGAACTGCCTGCCCTGAATGAACCCCTGATCGATGATGTCCTTCGCAGCCTGAAGATGACGGCCGACCAGGTTTTACAGCTGACGCCAGAGCGTGTCGCGATGCTTCCTCCTGATAGCCGCTGTAACAGCTGGCGTATCGGAGAGACAAACGAGATCCCCCTCCAGGGGAGCCAGATCTCCACGCCAGCGCTGGACGAACTGAAAGCCAACTCAAAAGCGCGCAGCGCGCTATGGCAACAAATCTGCGAATATGAACACGATTTCTTCCCTCACGACGCCTGACCTGACCACCGCGTTTGCGATTGAAACACGCGCCCACGCGTTTCCGTGGAGCGAAAAAACCTTCGCCAGCAATCAGGGTGAACGGTACCTGAACTACCGCCTGGACGTTGACGGCACCATGGCCGCCTTCGCGATTACGCAGGTTGTTCTTGATGAAGCGACGCTGTTTAATATCGCGGTTGATCCCGCGTTCCAGCGCCGTGGGCTGGGAAGAGAACTGCTCGAGCACCTCATCCGTGAGCTCGAAACCCGTGACGTTTTCACCCTGTGGCTGGAGGTGCGCGCGTCGAATGTCGCCGCCATCGCGCTCTATGAAAGCTTAGGCTTTAACGAGGCGACAATCCGCCGTAACTACTACCCCACCGCAGAGGGACGTGAAGACGCCATCATAATGGCTCTGCCGATTGGATAATAAAAAATAAGGTTGTAACGATGAAATGGGACTGGATTTTCTTTGATGCCGACGAAACGCTGTTTACGTTCGATTCGTTCGGCGGTCTGCAGCGGATGTTTCTCGACTATAGCGTGACCTTCACCGCTGAAGATTTTCAGGACTATCAGGCGGTAAACAAGCCGCTGTGGGTGGATTACCAGAACGGTGCCATCACCGCGTTACAACTTCAGCACCAGCGCTTTGACGTTTGGGCGGAACGCTTAAAGGTCAGTCCGGGTACGCTAAACGAGGCGTTCCTGAACGCGATGGCCGATATCTGTGCGCCACTGCCGGGTGCGGTTTCCCTGCTGAATGCGTTGAAAGGCAAGGCGAAACTGGGGATCATCACCAACGGTTTTACCGCCCTGCAGCAGATCCGCCTCGAGCGCACCGGCCTGCGCGATCATTTTGACGCGCTGGTGATCTCGGAAGAGGTGGGTGTGCCTAAACCGGATCCGCGTATTTTCGATTATGCGCTGGCGCAGGCCGGCGATCCTGACCGCGATCGCGTACTGATGGTGGGTGATACGGCAGAGTCAGATATTCTGGGCGGCATGAATGCCGGTCTGTCGACCGTCTGGCTCAATGCGCATGGCCGCGTGAAGCCTGAAGGCATTGAGCCGACCTGGACCGTAACGTCGTTGAACGAACTGGAGCAACTCCTGTGTAAACAATGATTGCCTGCCCCCCGTTGATGGGTAAAATAGCCGCAATTTTGTATTCCATGATGCGTGGCGTGCTGCCGCGCTTATAAAAGAAGATTTAATTATGACGTTGTCTCCTTATCTGCAAGAGGTGGCCAAGCGCCGCACTTTTGCCATTATCTCGCACCCGGATGCCGGTAAAACGACCATCACCGAGAAGGTGTTGCTGTTCGGACAGGCGATCCAGACTGCGGGTACCGTTAAAGGCCGTGGCTCCAGCCAGCATGCAAAATCTGACTGGATGGAGATGGAAAAGCAGCGTGGTATTTCGATTACCACCTCCGTGATGCAGTTCCCGTATCACGACTGCCTGGTGAACCTGCTGGACACCCCGGGCCACGAAGACTTCTCCGAAGATACCTACCGTACCCTGACGGCGGTGGACTGCTGTCTGATGGTGATCGACGCCGCGAAAGGTGTAGAAGACAGGACCCGTAAGCTGATGGAAGTTACCCGTCTGCGCGATACGCCGATCCTCACCTTTATGAACAAACTCGACCGTGACATCCGTGACCCGATGGAAGTGATGGACGAAGTGGAAAGCGAGCTGAAAATCGCCTGTGCGCCCATCACCTGGCCAATTGGCTGCGGTAAGCTGTTCAAAGGGGTATATCACCTCTATAAAGACGAAACCTACCTGTATCAGACCGGTAAAGGCCACACCATTCAGGAAGTCCGCGTGGTGAAAGGTCTGGATAACCCTGAGCTGGACGTGGCAGTCGGCGAAGAGCTGGCCGCGCAGCTGCGCGACGAGCTGGAGCTGGTTAAAGGCGCCTCTCACGAGTTTGATAAAGAGCTGTTCCTGGCTGGCGAAATTACTCCGGTCTTCTTCGGTACCGCGCTGGGTAACTTCGGCGTTGACCACATGCTGGACGGTCTGGTGGAGTGGGCGCCGCGTCCGATGCCGCGTAAAACCGACACCCGTGAAGTGGAAGCGCAGGAAGAGAAATTTACCGGCTTCGTGTTCAAAATTCAGGCCAACATGGACCCGAAACACCGCGACCGCGTGGCCTTTATGCGCGTGGTGTCCGGTAAGTATGAAAAGGGCATGAAGCTGCGCCAGGTGCGTACCGGTAAAGACGTGGTGATTTCCGACGCGCTGACCTTTATGGCGGGCGACCGTTCGCACGTTGAAGAGGCGTATCCGGGCGACATCATCGGTCTGCACAACCACGGCACTATTCAGATCGGTGATACCTTCACTCAGGGTGAAATGATGAAGTTCACCGGTATTCCGAACTTCGCACCGGAGCTGTTCCGTCGTATTCGTCTGCGCGATCCGCTGAAGCAGAAACAGCTGCTGAAAGGCCTGGTTCAGCTCTCCGAGGAGGGCGCCGTCCAGGTGTTCCGCCCAATCGCGAACAACGATCTGATCGTGGGCGCAGTCGGTGTGCTGCAGTTCGACGTGGTTGTTGCACGTCTGAAGAGCGAGTACAACGTGGAAGCGATTTACGAGTCTGTGAACGTCGCGACCGCGCGCTGGGTTGAGTGTTCTGACGTGAAGAAATTCGAAGAATTTAAGCGTAAGAACGAAATTCAGCTGGCGCTGGATGGCGGCGATAACCTGACCTATATCGCGCCAACCATGGTGAACCTGAACCTGACCCAGGAACGTTATCCTGACGTTCAGTTCCGTAAAACCCGCGAGCACTAATCCCCTCTCAGAGCACGGCTGCCGCCGTGCTCTTCTTTAATTCCTGTCTTATTAATCCCTTGCGGAATGTTCTTAATTCAACGCAATTTCACGCTATTCGCGCGTTTTTTACCCAATTCTGAAAGCGGCTCTGTGAGAGTGATCTATATTTAACTCAGTGTTTAACACCGGGCATGGATAAATTAACTGTTCAATGCATGACTTTAGGTTGTCCATTTTACCCGCGTGTTTATTCGCAATATATAAAACTACTAAGGAAGTATGTAGCCCGAATAACGGGTAAACACAGGAATAGATCGATGAATATGACAAGACTGAAGATTTCGAAAACTCTGCTGGCTGTAACCCTGGGTAGCGTTCTGGTGAGCGGTTCCGCTCTGGCGGAAAGCAGCACAATGGATAAAGCACAGTCCACGGCCGATAACGCAGGGCAAAAAATCGATAGCTCTATGAATAAAGTCGGCAACTTCATGGATGACAGCTCAATCACAGCAAAAGTGAAAGCCGCACTGGTGGATGATGAAGCCATCAAAAGCACCGATATTTCCGTTAAGACCGACAAGAAAGTGGTCACGCTGAGCGGCTTCGTGGAAAGCCAGGCTCAGGCCGAACAGGCGGTGAAAGTGGCGAAGGGCGTCGAAGGTGTTGCCTCCGTCAGCGATAAGCTGCACGTACGTGACGGTAAAAACGCGTCGGTGAAAGGTTATGCCGGTGATGCCGCCACCACCAGCGAAATCAAAGCTAAACTTTTAGCTGATGACATCGTGCCGTCCCGTAAGGTGAAAGTAGAAACCACCGA
The DNA here is from genome assembly GCF_036487345.1 of Enterobacter cloacae complex sp. CARB60. NCBI lineage: Bacteria > Pseudomonadati > Pseudomonadota > Gammaproteobacteria > Enterobacterales > Enterobacteriaceae > Enterobacter > Enterobacter cloacae complex sp. CARB60. The sequence continues at coordinate 4,035,633 of NZ_JAZKLC010000002.1, read as the reverse complement.
TGGTGTGGTTCAGCTTTCCGGTACGGTAGATTCGCAGGCGCAAAGTGAACGTGCCGAGTCCATCGCGAAAGCGATTGACGGTGTGAAAAGCGTTAAAAACGATCTGAAAACGAAGTAAATCTGGACCATTCGCCCGTCTGGCTAACACCAGCGGGCGAAATAAGAACGACTCTGGAAGAACGCCGGTGAGTGACCTGAGCGCTCACGTTTAGCGGCCGACATTAACTATGGTAAAGGAGAAGCTTATGTTTCGTTGGGGCATTATATTTCTGGTTATCGCGTTAATTGCCGCCGCATTGGGCTTTGGTGGACTGGCAGGTACAGCGGCATGGGCAGCTAAAATTGTCTTCGTTGTGGGTATTATTCTGTTCCTGGTCAGCCTGTTTACGGGTCGTAGACGTCCGTAGCAAACGCAATATTCCTTCAACAAAAAAAAGCCAGTCGCTGTGACTGGCTTTTTCTTATTTGCGTAACAGGTCGGGTGCGTTACTGTGGTGTTATAAAATAATCAAAACAGGAAAGCAGAGGTGGGGCAACGAATTCCCGTTACGCTCGGCAATATTGCGCCGCTGACGTTAAAACCGTTTCTCGCAGGTCAACTCGCGCTGGTCTGCGAAGGTGGAGGACAGCGCGGCATTTTCACCGCTGGCGTGCTGGATGAATTTATGCGCGCGCAGTTCAACCCGTTTGACCTTTACTTCGGCACCTCTGCCGGGGCGCAGAACCTCTCTGCCTATGTCTGTAACCAGCCCGGCTACGCGCGAAAGGTCATTATGCGCTACACCACGGCGAAAGAATTTTTTAACCCGGTGCGCTTTGTGCGCGGCGGCAACCTGATCGATCTCGACTGGCTGCTGGAAGCGACCTCCAGCCAGATGCCGCTGGCCATGGATACTGCCTCCCGTCTGTTTGATAGCGGCAAAGAGTTCTGGATGTGCGCCAGCCGGGGCGATGATTATTCACCGGGCTATTTTTCTCCTCAGAAGGAGAACTGGCTGGACATCATCCGCGCCTCCAGCGCGATCCCCGGCTTTTATCGTACCGGCGCCCTGCTGGACGGCATTAGCTACTTGGACGGGGGGATCAGTGACGCGGTGCCGGTGCAGGAAGCCGCCCGGCGCGGGGCGAAAACCATTGTGGTGATCCGTACCGTACCGTCGCAAATGTATTACACGCCCCAGTGGTTTAAACGTATGGAGCGCTGGTTGGGCGACAGCAGCCTGCAGCCGCTGGTGAACATCGCGAAGCAGCATGAAACCACCTACGGCGCGATGCAGCGCTTCATTGAAAAACCGCCGGGTAAGCTGCGTATTTTTGAAATCTATCCGCCTAAGCCGCTGCTGAGCATGGCCCTGGGCAGCCGCGTTCCTGCGCTGCGCATGGATTACAAAACGGGGCGGCTGTGCGGGCGCTATTTCCTGGCGACGGTGGGGAAAATGCTGGCGGAGCAACCGCCGCTTCATCGCCATAAACGCATTATTATGCCCCCTGCGATTGTCGCCAACGACGCCCTGACGATGCCGCTGGTGGATATTCCGCAGGCGAATGACGCTTTACTGGATAACGAGGATCTGGCGTGACGCACCGCTTTGTCGATACCCACTGCCACTTTGATTTCCCGCCGTTTACGGGAGATGAAGCGCAAAGTATTGCGAGAGCTGCCGAGGCAGGCGTTCAGGCCATCATTGTGCCGTCAGTGGAAGCGACCTATTTTTCCCGGGTGCTGGATCTTTCCATGCGGCACCCCGCGCTCTATGCCGCGCTCGGCCTGCATCCGATTGTGATTGAGCGGCATCTTGATGAGCACATTGAGAGGCTTGATGAGGTAGTGCGGACCGCAGGAGACAAGCTTGTCGCCATCGGTGAGATCGGCCTCGATCTTTATCGCGAGGATCCGCAGTTTGAGCGCCAGCAGACGATCCTCGACGCGCAGCTCAGGCTGGCGAAGCGCCACGATCTGCCGGTGATCCTCCATTCAAGACGCACGCACGATAAGCTGGCGATGCACCTGAAGCGCATCGATCTGCCGCGCAGGGGCGTAGTGCACGGTTTCTCCGGCAGCCTGCAGCAGGCGCAGCGGTTTATCGAGCTGGGCTATAAAATCGGCGTCGGTGGCACCATCACTTATCCGCGTGCCAGTAAAACCCGGGACGTGATGGCCCAGCTGCCGCTGTCGGCGCTTCTGCTGGAAACCGACGCGCCGGATATGCCGCTGAATGGTTTTCAGGGCCAGCCGAATCGTCCGGAACAGGCGGCGCGCGTGTTTACCACCCTGTGTGAACTGCGAAAGGAGCCTGAAGAGGTGATTGCCGACGCGCTGCTTGAGAACACCCGTTCGGTATTTGGCATCACGCTATAGGTAAAGCGCCGGACGGATCACCGTTATCTTCTGTTTTTCCAGCGCCAGCGCCAGCGGTTCAACGTCCTCGGGCGTGGCGCTGCGCCATGAGGCCGCCTCACCGTAAACGCCATGCGCATGAAATGCGTTGATGCGCACCGGCACATTCCCAAGCCCGTGGATAAAGGCCGTTAGCGGTTTAAGATTTTCCAGGTAATCACACTGCTCCGGAATAACCAGCAGGCGGAGTTCCGTCAAACGGTGACGATCGGCCAGCCAGCGGATGCTCTGCTTAATCTGCGGGTTTTCGCGCCCGGTCAGGAAGCGGTGATGCTCGTTCCCCCACGCCTTCAGATCCAGCATCGCGCCATCCAGTACCGGCAGCAGCTTTTGCCAGCCGGTTTCACTTAACAGACCGTTGCTGTCAACAAGACAGGTCAGGTGACACAGGGCAGGATCGGCTTTGATCGCTGAGAATAGCGTCACTAAAAACGGCAGTTGCGTTGTGGCTTCGCCGCCGCTCGCGGTGATGCCTTCAATAAACGGTGCGGATTTGCGGACCTGCACGAGGATCTCCTCCACGCTCAGGCGGTACGCCATAGGCGTTGCCTGCTGCTGGCACAGGTGCAGACAGGTGTCGCACTGCTGGCAGTCGCTCTCCTGCCACCAGACGCGTCCGGCCTGAATGGTCAGCGCGTCGTGCGGGCAGTGGGGCACGCAGTCCCCGCAGTCGTTGCAGCGGCCGATCGTCCACGGGTTGTGACAGGTTTTACAGCGCAGGTTGCAGCCCTGCAGGAACAGGGCCAGGCGGCTGCCCGGCCCGTCCACGCAGGAAAAAGGAATGACCTGACTAACTAAAGCGCATCTGCTGTTCATGGCTAATCACGCGCGGCTGACGTTCCAGAATACGGGTATTGCGTGCGGCCTCTTCACCCAGCCACGTGGTATTGGTGCGCGATCCGGCTTCCCTGTATTTTTCCAGATCTGACAAGCGAACCATATAACCGGTCACGCGGACCAGATCGTTACCCGCTACGTTAGCGGTAAACTCACGCATACCCGCCCTGAACGCGCCCAGGCACAGCTGAACCACCGCCTGCGGGTTGCGTTTAACTGTCTCCTCCAGGGTGAGAATATCGCTGATTCCGGAGTGATAATGTTTGTGGTGCGGTGCAACGGCCAGCAGATGGCTGATGGGATCCGGCTCGTCGCCGTAGGGCAGACGCGCGCCCGGCGTGGTGCCCGAATCGGAGCTGATCCCCGACTGCGCGTGAAGCATCGCGCGCTGCTTCCAGCCGTGTTTCACCGGCGTGTTTTCCACAAACGCCGCAAGCTGTTCGCTGATGCGATAGCCCAGCGCGTTGGCCTGTTCGTCCTTTCCGTAGCGTCCCGCTATTCCTGCTTTCTCACAGAGCGCGTTTACCGCTTCCGCCAGGCCGTACATGCCAAACATTGGCACAAACCGATCGGCATCAATCAGCCCCTCTTTTACCAGGAAGCTATTCTCAAAGAAGCCAGATTGCCCGTAAAGGAAACCGCAGCGTGCATCGATGATGGCAATTTGCTGCTGGCAGTAGTGCGGAAGCGTGCGGGTGAAGAAGTCTTCAATGGATGTGCTGCGTTCAGCAATGGCTTTGAGGTTAAGGCGCACCAGGGTGCTGCCGCCGCCTGCAAGCGGCAGGGAGTTGTAACAACTCACCACGCCATAACGGCCTTTTGTGAAAATTTTATCATTCATCGGGCCATTAGAAATATGCGGTTTGCTGCATTCACATATGTTTTTTGCCACCTCAAGCAGCAGGTTGTCCGGAGTGATATCGGGATCGTAGATAAAGGTCAGGTTCGGCGCGACCTGCTTCAGCTCTGCGTCGGCACGCAGAATGGCGCGGGTGACGGGGCCGTCAGCAGGCCCGATGTTGGCGTGCATAAACGCATCAGGTAGCGTACGGTCGAGATAGCGCCAGAAACGTTTTACTCGGCTATCAATCTCTTCTTGTGTTAGAATTCTAACATATGGAGTTAATATCGCATCAAGCTGACCGAGATAGACCGGCATCGATGTGACGGACGGAACATGATGGTAGAGGATGGTTAACAGCGAGAGGGCGTCGTCGAGATCTTTCGCCCCTTCCAGCTCCAGCCATTCTGAACCGTTAGCTAAGAATTTTGCGTAATCCGGCAGAACGTAACGGGGTTTGTAAGGCGCGTGGCCTTCGAACATGTCGCAGATAACCCCCTCGTCCAGCGCGGCTCGCGCGGCCTCAGGAAGTGCCGGATAAGGCAGGTTGTTTTCCGCTTCCAGCGCCAGAAAATGACGTTTTTGTTCCGGGGTTAACACCGGGCTTGTCACAATGTGCTGGCAACGTTGTTGCAGGGCGTCGGGGCTGGAGTGAGGCATATTCGCTTCCTTGAGTGTTCTGCGGATGATGAACGGATTGTAGGAAGCCAGCCTGTCGGTGCTTTTGATCCGACAGGGGGTATCGCTGCTTTAGTCGACAATTTACGCGCTAAAGTTTGAAGAAGATCTCATTACAGTAATGCAAATTTGTACGCAGTTTTCATTAACTGTGATGAATGTCGAAGTGTGGATGCGGGTGAATGTTAGAATACTCACAGACCCGCAAGGTAAAATTTATACGGCACTGCCGTTGGAGAATGTTATGACCGATTTAACTGCAAGCAGCCTGCGCGCGTTGAAACTGATGGACCTGACCACCCTGAACGATGACGACACCAATGAAAAAGTCATCGCCCTGTGCCATCAGGCGAAAACGCCGGTGGGTAACACCGCAGCCATCTGTATCTACCCGCGCTTTATCCCGATTGCCCGTAAGACGCTGAAAGAGCAGGGTACGCCGGACGTGCGCATTGCAACCGTAACTAACTTCCCGCATGGCAACGATGATATCGAGATTGCGCTGGCAGAAACCCGCGCGGCGATTGCTTACGGCGCAGACGAAGTTGACGTGGTGTTCCCGTACCGCGCGCTGATCGCCGGCAACGAGCAGGTTGGTTTTGACCTGGTGAAAGCCTGTAAAGACGCCTGCGCGGCGGCAAACGTGCTGCTGAAAGTGATCATCGAAACCGGCGAGCTGAAAGAAGAGGCGCTGATTCGTAAAGCGTCTGAAATCTCCATCAAAGCCGGTGCGGATTTCATTAAAACCTCTACCGGTAAAGTGCCGGTGAATGCGACCCCAGAAAGCGCGCGCATCATGATGGAAGTGATCCGCGACATGGGCGTATCCAAAACCGTTGGTTTCAAACCTGCGGGCGGGGTGCGTACCGCTGAAGACGCGCAGCAGTTCCTGGCGATTGCCGACGAGCTGTTTGGCGCCGACTGGGCTGATTCCCGTCACTACCGCTTCGGCGCGTCCAGCCTGCTGGCAAGCCTGCTGAAGGCGCTGGGTCACGGCGACGGTAAGAGCGCAAGCAGCTACTGATTGCCAGACAATGCCGGATGACGCTTCGCTTATCCGGCCTACAGGATCGTAGGGCGGGTAAGCGTAGCGCCACCCGCCACAACTCCCCCGATTCCGCATGGAGGTTACCGTGTTTCTCGCACAAGAAATTATTCGTAAAAAACGTGATGGTCATGCATTAAGCGATGAAGAGATCCGCTTCTTCATCAACGGCATTCGTGATAACACCGTCTCAGAAGGGCAGATTGCGGCTCTGGCGATGACCATTTTCTTCCACGATATGTCGATGCCTGAGCGCGTGTCGCTGACCATGGCGATGCGAGATTCAGGAACCGTTCTGGACTGGAAAAGCCTCAACCTTAACGGCCCGATTGTGGATAAACACTCAACCGGCGGCGTGGGCGACGTGACGTCTCTGATGCTTGGCCCCATGGTGGCAGCCTGCGGCGGTTACATCCCGATGATCTCCGGACGCGGCCTGGGCCACACCGGCGGTACGCTCGACAAACTGGAAGCCATTCCGGGCTTCGATATCTTCCCGGATGACAACCGCTTCCGCGACATTATTAAAGACGTTGGTGTGGCGATTATCGGCCAGACCAGCTCTCTTGCTCCGGCAGACAAGCGTTTCTATGCGACCCGCGATATCACCGCGACCGTTGACTCCATCCCGCTGATCACCGCCTCTATCCTGGCGAAGAAGCTGGCAGAAGGCCTGGACGCGCTGGTGATGGACGTGAAGGTGGGCAGCGGCGCGTTTATGCCGACCTATGAACTTTCTGCGGCGCTTGCCGAAGCGATCGTTGGCGTCTCCAACGGCGCAGGCGTGCGCACCACCGCGCTGCTCACCGACATGAACCAGGTACTGGCCTCCAGCGCCGGTAACGCGGTTGAAGTGCGTGAGGCGGTACAGTTCCTCACCGGCGAATACCGTAATCCGCGCCTGTTCGACGTCACCATGGCGCTGTGCGTTGAGATGCTGATCTCCGGCAAGCTGGCCAAAGACGATGCAGAAGCGCGCGCGAAACTGCAGGCGGTGCTGGACAACGGCAAAGCGGCGGAAATCTTCGGGCGTATGGTTGCGGCGCAGAAAGGCCCGACCGATTTCGTCGAGAATTACGCGAAATACCTGCCAACCGCGACGCTCAGCAAAGCGGTATATGCCGATAGCGAAGGCTTCGTTTCCGCAATGGACACCCGTGCCCTCGGCATGGCGGTGGTCTCGATGGGCGGCGGCCGCCGTCAGGCATCGGACACCATTGATTACAGCGTCGGCTTTACCGATATGGCCCGTCTGGGCGACAGCGTTGACGGTCAACGTCCGCTGGCGGTGATCCACGCGAAAGACGAAGCCAGCTGGCAGGAAGCGGCTAAAGCGGTGAAGGCGGCCATTGCGCTTGACGATAAAGCGCCGGAAACCACACCGACCGTCTATCGCCGTATCACCGAATAGCGGTATACTGATCTGATCAATCATTTTTAAGCACTACGTACGGAGAACAATTATGAAACGTGCATTTATTATGGTGCTGGACTCATTCGGCATCGGCGCAACCGAAGATGCAGAACGTTTTGGTGACGTGGGTTCCGATACCATGGGTCACATCGCGGAAGCCTGTGCGAAAGGCGAAGCGGACAACGGTCGTAAAGGCCCTCTGACTCTACCCAACCTGACCCGCCTCGGTCTGGTGAAAGCGCATGAAGGTTCTACCGGTAAAATCGCAGCCGGTATGGACGGCAACGCGGAAGTGGTGGGTGCCTACGGCTGGGCACACGAGCTCTCTTCCGGTAAAGACACCCCGTCTGGACACTGGGAAATCGCCGGTGTGCCGGTACTGTTTGACTGGGGTTATTTCTCCGATCATGAGAACAGCTTCCCGCAGGAGCTGCTCGATAAGCTGGTGAAGCGCGCCAACCTGCCGGGCTACCTCGGCAACTGCCACTCTTCCGGTACCGTGATTCTGGACGAGCTCGGCGAAGAGCACATGAAAACCGGCAAGCCGATTTTCTACACCTCTGCTGACTCCGTGTTCCAGATTGCCTGCCACGAAGAGACTTACGGCCTGGATAAACTCTACGAGCTGTGCGAAATCGCCCGTGAAGAGCTGACCGAAGGCGGCTACAACATTGGCCGCGTGATCGCGCGTCCGTTTATCGGCGACAAAGCGGGTAGCTTCCAGCGTACCGGTAACCGTCACGACCTGGCCGTTGAGCCACCGGCGCCAACCGTGCTGCAGAAGCTGGTTGAAGAGAAAGACGGCCACGTGGTTTCCGTGGGTAAAATCGCGGATATCTACGCCAACTGCGGCATCACCAAAAAAGTGAAAGCCACCGGTCTGGATGCGCTGTTCGATGCCACCATCAAAGAGATGAAAGAAGCGGGCGACAAGACCATTGTCTTCACCAACTTCGTGGACTTCGACTCCTCCTGGGGCCACCGTCGCGACGTCGCAGGCTATGCGGCCGGTCTGGAACTGTTCGACCGCCGTCTGCCGGAGCTGATGGAACTGGTGGGTGAAGATGACATTCTGATCCTGACCGCGGACCACGGCTGTGACCCAACCTGGACCGGTACCGACCATACCCGTGAGCACATTCCGGTGCTGGTGTACGGCCCGAAAGTGAAGCCGGGCTCGCTCGGTCACCGTGAAACCTTCGCGGACATCGGCCAGACTATCGCGAAATACTTTGGTACGTCTGACATGGAATATGGCAAGGCCATGTTCTGATGTCATTGCCGGGTGGCGGCTGCGCCTTACCCGGCCTACAAAACCGTAGGCCCGGTAAGCGAAGCGCCACCGGGCAAAAAATTCAAATGAAAAGGAACTGAAGATGGCAACTCCTCACATTAATGCAGAAATGGGTGATTTCGCTGACGTCGTATTGATGCCGGGCGACCCGCTGCGCGCGAAGCACATTGCTGAAACCTTCCTCGAAGACGTGCGTGAAGTGAACAACGTTCGCGGCATGCTGGGCTTCACCGGTACCTACAAAGGCCGCAAAATCTCCGTGATGGGCCACGGCATGGGTATCCCATCCTGCTCCATCTATACCAAAGAGCTGATTACCGACTTCGGCGTGAAGAAAATCATCCGCGTGGGCTCCTGCGGCGCGGTGCGCATGGACGTTAAGCTGCGCGACATCGTTATCGGTATGGGTGCCTGCACCGATTCCAAAGTTAACCGCATGCGTTTTAAAGACCATGACTTCGCGGCGATTGCTGACTTCGGCATGGTGCGTGACGCGGTTGACGCGGCAAAAGCGCTGGGCGTTGAAGCGCGCGTGGGTAACATCTTCTCTGCTGACCTGTTCTATGCACCGGACGGCGGCGAGATGTTCGACGTGATGGAAAAATACGGCATTCTGGGCGTGGAAATGGAAGCGGCGGGTATCTACGGCGTCGCGGCTGAGTTCGGTGCGAAAGCGCTGACCATCTGCACCGTGTCTGACCACATCCGTACCCACGAGCAGACCACCGCTGCCGAGCGTCAGACTACCTTCAACGACATGATCAAAATCGCGCTGGAATCCGTTCTGCTGGGCGATAAAGAGTAAGCGCTGTTGTGCCGGGTGGCGGCTTCGCCTGACCCGGCCTACGGTTTTGTAGGCCCGCTAAGCGCAGCGCCAGCGGGCTTTTTTACTAGCGCACGGCCTGCGCAATCCACGCCGACAGCTCCCGCAGCTCTTTTTCCTGCTCCGGAAAATCCCCAATCAACGCGTCGCATTCCTGCTGCAGCATATCCGCCCGGTACAAACAGCCCTGCAAACGTGCCGCCAGCGCCTCTAACGGTGCCGGGTTCAGGCTATCGGTAAACACCTGCGTGCGGGTGATATGGCCTTTCTCCACGTCAAAATGCAGCTCCACGCCGCCCCAGGTAAAACGCTCGTCCAGCAGGTGAGAAAACGCAGGAGCCTGACCGAAGTTCCACTCCCAGCTGCTCTGGCGGGCAAAGGTTTCCGCGAAGTTAGGCAGGTCCGGGGTTTTGTCAGGGGAAATCACTTCCGCTTCCACGCGCTCGCCGTAATGTTCAAAAAACGCGTCACGGATCGCATCGCAAATCTGCTCGTGGGTAATTCCCGGCAGCAGCTCCACCAGATTCGCCACGCGTCCGCGCACGGAGGTAATCCCTTTAGCCTGGAGCTTTTTCTTATCAGGATTCAGGTAGTTAGCCAGACGGCTCAGATCGGCGTTCAGCAGCAGGGTGCCGTGGTGGAAGCCGCGATCCATCGTTTCGCGGTAGGCGGAGCCGGATACCTTCCGGTCGCCCTCGGGGGTTTTCACCACCAGATCGTTACGTCCGGAGGCTTCAGCCGTGACGCCGAGTGAATTCAGCGCATTGAGGACAATAGAAGTAGAGATGGTTTTGTCGTATTCCGGTTTGCCCGCCATAAAGGTAAAGCAGGTGTTGCCCAGATCGTGAAACACCGCGCCGCCGCCGCTGCTGCGGCGCGCGAGACGGACGTTATCCTCTTCCATGCGTCGCGTATTGCACTCTTTCCACGGGTTTTGCGCGCGGCCAATGACCACCGTATCGGCGTTACGCCAGAGAAACAGTACGCGCTGGGTAGCGGGCATCTGGCGGAAGATGCACTCTTCTACCGCGAGATTAAACCAGGGATCGTAAGAGTCAGAGATAAGCAGGCGTAACGTCGTCATGGCAAAGTTCCTTTTCCGAATCGTTCGCCTACTTTATCACTATTCTTTCTTCTCGCTCTCTTCGTCTTCGGGGACCGACCGGCTGGCGGTCAGCAGGAACGGGGATTGCTGCCAGCGCGAGCGCTTGCCCCTAAGCAGGGTGCGTGCCAGCACTACGCCGATGGCGAGTGAAAGCAGCAGCATCAGGCGCAGAATATTGGTGGTATTATCGACCTGTTTGGCTTCAGTGGGCAGGGTGTGGGTATCGAGAGTCAGGCGCAGATAGCCCAGCGGGCCATTCTTCCCCTGAATAGGTTCGACGATCTGCTGGTTAAAATAGCCCCCGGCTTTTTTACCGTCCAGCGCCAGCCTGTCGCGCACGTCGACGTGCTCGCCCGCGCGGGCAATCAGGTTGCCTTGCTCATCATAGACGCCGGCATCAAGAATGCGGCTGTTCTCCGTGAGCAGGCGTAAAACCTGGCCTATCCGCTTATCGTCCGGCGTTTCGGTACGCATGGACGGCGCCACGTTGAGCGTCACCTGGCGCGCCAGCGTGCGGGCCAGTTCTTCAAACTGCGGGTTGCGTTGTCGTTGATGGTTCTGGCTAAACCACGATGCCCCTTGCATCAGCACAACTAATAGTGCGAGACAGGAAAGGACAATCACGGCGCGATGAAGCCGGAATTTCAGTTTTGCGCGAGCCATATTCCACCTGCTGAAAATTTACGGCTTAATGTTGCCAGAAGTGATGGTTACAGGGTAGCCTCATGCGTTATTTTCCCTCTGCAACCTTCCGGCGCGAACGAAATTACAGGAGCTTTAATGCCGAACATTACCTGGTGTGACCTGCCAACGGATGTCTCTTTATGGCCAGGATTGCCGCTCTCTTTAAGTGGCGATGAGGTGATGCCTCTGGATTACCACGCCGGTCGTAGCGGCTGGCTCCTCTACGGACGCGGTCTGGATAAGCAACGCCTGACCCAGTATCAAAGCAAGCTGGGTGCGGCGATGGTCATCGTCGCCGCATGGTGCGTGGAAGACTACCAGGTTATTCGCCTTGCGGGTTCCCTGACGCAGCGCGCAACGCGTCTGGCGCATGACGCCGGGCTGGACGTCGCGCCGCTGGGTAAAATTCCACACCTGAAAACCCCTGGCCTGCTGGTCATGGACATGGACTCTACCGCCATTCAGATCGAGTGTATTGACGAGATTGCGAAGCTGGCGGGCAGCGGCGAGCTGGTAGCGGAAGTCACCGAGCGTGCGATGCGCGGCGAGCTGGACTTTACCGCCAGCCTGCGACAGCGCGTGGCGACTCTGAAAGGGGCCGATGCCAATATTCTGCGCCAGGTGCGCGACGTGCTGCCGCTGATGCCAGGGCTGACGCAGCTGGTGCTGAAGCTGCAGTCCCTCGGCTGGAAAGTGGCGATCGCCTCCGGTGGCTTCACCTTCTTCGCGGATTATCTGCGGGAGAAACTGCACCTGACCACCGTGGTAGCCAATGAGCTGGAGATCATGGACGGCAAGCTGACCGGCCAGGTGATCGGCGATATTGTAGATGCCCAGTACAAAGCCAATACGCTGACGCGTCTGGCGGAAAAATATGAAATTCCGGTTGTCCAGACCGTCGCCATCGGGGACGGCGCGAATGACCTGCCGATGATCAAAGCGGCCGGGCTGGGCATTGCCTACCACGCCAAGCCAAAAGTGAATGAAAAGACGGAAGTCACTATCCGTCACGCTGACCTGATGGGGGTGTTCTGCATTCTCTCCGGCAGCATTAATCAGAAATAACGGTCTGCTTTGTAGGCCGGGTAAGCGTAAGCGCCGCCCGGCACGCAGGCCGCACAGAAATAACGAGGTAAACCGTGGCGAAAGCTCCAAAACGCGCATTTGTCTGTAATGAATGTGGTGCGGATTATCCGCGCTGGCAGGGGCAATGCAGCGCCTGCCATGCCTGGAACACCATCACCGAAGTGCGTGGTGTGGCGGCTTCGCCGAGCGTAGCCCGCAACGAGCGCCTGAGCGGCTATGCCGGTAACGCGGGCGTGGCGAAGGTGCAAAAACTCTCGGACATCAGCCTCGAAGAGCTGCCGCGCTTCTCCACCGGGTTCAAAGAGTTTGACCGCGTGCTCGGCGGCGGCGTGGTGCCGGGCAGCGCAATTCTGATCGGCGGTAACCCGGGCGCGGGGAAATCGACCCTGCTGCTGCAAACGCTCTGCAAGCTCGCCGAACAGATGAAAACCCTGTACGTCACGGGCGAAGAATCACTGCAGCAGGTGGCAATGCGCGCGCACCGTCTGGGCCTGCCGACCGGCAACCTGAACATGCTCTCCGAAACCAGCATCGAGCAGATCTGCATGATCGCCGAAGAAGAGCAGCCGAAGCTGATGGTGATCGACTCCATCCAGGTGATGCACATGGCGGACATTCAGTCCTCGCCGGGCAGCGTCGCGCAGGTGCGTGAAACCGCGGCTTATCTGACGCGCTTTGCCAAAACGCGCGGCGTGGCGATTGTGATGGTCGGCCACGTGACCAAAGACGGCTCGCTGGCGGGGCCGAAGGTGCTTGAACACTGTATCGACTGCTCCGTGATGCTCGACGGCGACGCGGATTCCCGTTTCCGTACCCTGCGTAGCCATAAGAACCGCTTTGGCGCGGTGAACGAACTGGGCGTATTTGCCATGACCGAACAGGGGCTGCGCGAAGTCAGCAACCCGTCGGCCATCTTCCTGAGCCGTGGCGATGAGATCACCTCCGGCAGTTCGGTGATGGTGCTGTGGGAAGGGACGCGCCCGCTGCTTGTCGAAATTCAGGCGCTGGTGGACGTGTCGATGATGGGCAACCCGCGGCGCGTGGCGGTCGGCCTGGAACAGAACCGTCTGGCGATCCTGCTGGCGGTGCTGCACCGTCACGGCGGGCTGCAGATGGCGGATCAGGACGTCTTCGTTAACGTGGTCGGCGGCGTCAAAGTCACTGAAACCAGCGCAGACCTGGCGCTGCTGCTGGCGATGGTCTCCAGTCTGCGCGACAGACCGCTGCCGCAGGATCTGGTCGTCTTCGGCGAAGTGGGCCTCGCCGGGGAGATCCGTCCGGTGCCCAGCGGTCAGGAGCGTATCTCCGAGGCAGCAAAACACGGCTTCCGCCGGGCGATCGTTCCCGCCGCCAACGTGCCGAAAAAAATCCCGGAAGGGATGCAGGTATTTGGCGTGAAGAAACTCGCAGATGCGTTAAATGTCTTTGACGACTTATAATTACGTAAATTTGATTTTGCAGGAGGCACCGTAATTTATGTCATCATTTGACTACATCAAGACCGCAATCCGCCAGAAGGGCTGCACGCTGCAGCAGGTGGCGGACGCCAGCGGCATGACCAAAGGCTACCTGAGCCAGCTGCTGAACGCCAAAATCAAAAGCCCCAGCGCGCAGAAGCTGGAAGCGTTGCACCGCTTTCTGGGGCTGGAATTCCCGCGTATGCAAAAGAACATCGGCGTGGTGTTCGGCAAGTTTTACCCGCTGCATACCGGGCATATCTATCTGATCCAGCGCGCCTGTAGCCAGGTTGACGAGCTGCACATCATCATGGGCTATGACGAAACCCGCGACCGTCAGCTGTTTGAAGACAGCGCCATGTCGCAGCAGCCGACCGTGCCGGACCGCCTGCGCTGGCTGCTCCAGACCTTTAAGTATCAGAAAAACATTCGTATTCATGCCTTTAACGAAGAGGGCATGGAGCCGTATCCGCACGGCTGGGACGTGTGGAGCAACGGCATCAAAGCGTTTATGGAAGAGAAGGGCATTGCGCCGAACTGGATCTACACCTCTGAAGAGTCCGACGCGCCGCAGTTCCGCGAGCATCTGGGCATCGAGACGGTGCTGATCGATCCGAAACGCACCTTTATGAACATCAGCGGGGCGCAGATCCGCGAAAACCCGTTCCGCTACTGGGATTACATTCCGACCGAAGTGAAGCCGTTCTTTGTGCGCACCGTTGCGATCCTGGGCGGCGAGTCGAGCGGTAAATCAACGCTGGTCAACAAGCTGGCGAACATCTTCAACACCACCAGCGCGTGGGAGTATGGCCGCGATTATGTCTTCTCGCACCTCGGCGGCGACGAGATGGCGCTGCAGTATTCCGACTATGACAAAATTGCGCTCGGACACGCCCAGTACATTGATTTTGCGGTGAAATACGCCAACAAAGTGGCGTTTATTGATACCGATTTCGTCACCACGCAGGCGTTCTGTAAAAAATACGAGGGGCGCGAGCACCCGTTCGTGCAGGCGCTGATTGACGAATACCGCTTTGACCTGGTGATCCTGCTGGAGAACAACACTCCGTGGGTCGCTGACGGCATGCGCAGCCTCGGCAGCTCCGTGGACAGGCGAGAGTTTCAGACCATGCTGGTGGAGATGCTCAATGAAAACAACGTTGAGTTTGTGCATGTGGAAGAGTCGGACTACGACTCCCGTTTCCTGCGCTGCGTCGAGCTGGTGAAGGAGATGATGGGGGAGCAGGGTTAAGCGTTAACCTCCCTCTCCCACAGGGAGAGGGCATCAACCCACTCAGAACTCAACCACCACTTTCCCCCGCATATGCCCGTCCAACACCTTACGGTGCGCCTCGGTAATGCTTTCCACGCTCAGCCCGCGCAGCGTTTCACTCAGCGAACTTTCCACCACGCCGTTATCCACCAGCTTCGCCACCTCATTGAGGATCTCACCCTGACGCGCCATATCCGCCGTCTGGTACATGCTGCGGGTATACATAAATTCCCAGTGCAGGGCGGCGGATTTGGACTTCAGCTTGTCCTGGTTCAGCGGACGTTCATTCTCGACGATAGAGCAGATATGCCCCTGCGGCGCAATCAGTTCGCTGACCGCATCCCAGTGCCCGTCGGTGTCGTTGAGGATGAAAATGTAATCCACAAAGGTAAGCCCGTGTTTCGCCAGCTCGCCTTTCAGGTCGCGGTAGTTGACGACAACGTCAGCCCCGCGATCGCGGCACCACCGGGCGGAATCTTCTCGGGAAGCGGTTGCGACGATCTTCACCTTGCTGTTGTGCTTCGCAAACGGGATCGCCAGCGATCCCACGCCGCCCGCGCCGCCGATGATCAGCAGCGTTTTGTCCGCCCCGGCATCCTGAATGTTCAGCCGTTCAAACAGACCTTCCCACGCTGTAAGCGCGGTCAAAGGCAGTGCAGCGGCAGCCGCCCAGCCGAGGCTGGCAGGCTTGTGCCCGACAATGCGCGCGTCGATCAGCTGATGCGTGGTGTTGCTGCCCGGGCGGGTGATGTCGCCCGCGTACCACACTTCATCTCCCGGTTTGAATCCGGTGACGCCAGCTCCAACGGCTTTGACGATCCCGCTTGCATCCCACCCGAGAATGCGCGGCGCGTTCAGCCCGTTCCTGGCAATGCCCGCGTGGACTTTGGTATCGACCGGGTTAACGGAGACGGCCTTCACCTCTACCAGCAGATCGTACTCGCCGGGCTGCGGCATCGGCGGGGTGATTTCAATGAAGGTGGACGGATTTTCTGGGTTAACGGAGATGGCTTTAACAGACATGGTGTGCTCCTCAATGGAATGCGTTTTGTTGAGGCTAGTCTATTAAGTGGCCAGCTGCATGATAAGATGGACAATCAAGAACTCAGCGTTCGTACAGGATGAACAATCATGTTTAAACAGCTGCAGGATATGGCGCTGTTCGCGCTGGTGGCGGAGATGGGCAGCTTTACCGCTGCCGCTCAGAAGGCCGAACTGCCGAAATCCAGCGTTAGCCAGCGGATTAGCCTGCTTGAGCAGCAGGTGGGGATCCGCCTGCTCAACCGCACCACGCGCAGGATCAGCCTGACATTTGCGGGCGAGCACTATCTGGTGCACTGTCGTGAGATGCTGGCGGCCAGCGAGCGGGCGGAGTATGCCATTCAGCGGCTGCGCGAAAACCCCAGCGGGCGGCTGCGGATCACCTGTCCGGCAGGGATTGGGGCGACGCTGCTGGCGCATATGAACGCCGAGTTCCAGCTTCGCTATCCTGACGTTTCGCTGGATGTGTCGATCTCTGATGACGTGGTGGATCTGATCGAGGCCGGTTTTGACGTGGCGCTGCGCACCGGCAAGCCGCAGGACTCCTCCCTGATTGGCCGGATGATCGGGCATTGCCCGCGTTACATGCTGGCCTCGCCGGACTATCTGGCGCGTCGGGAGCCGTTAATTCATCCCCGTCAGCTGGTGGATCACCGCTGCATTACGCACCGGGCGTGGTCAGAGTGGCTTCTGCGAAGCGAGAGTGAGGATTACCGCTACCTGCCGGATAACGCGCACATGACCGATAATCTGGTCTACGCCCGCGAATGTGCGATTGCCGGTGCGGGGATCACGCTATTACCCGCGTTTCTGCTGGAAGATAAGATCGAAAAGGGTGCGCTGGTGAAGGTGCTGCCGGAGTGGAACGTTGAAGGCAACGATCTCTGGCTGGCCTACCCGAGCCGCAAGCTGAATTCGCCTGCGCTAATGAGCTATATCGAGTTTGCGATGCAGTTTGATGAGGTGAAGCGGTATTACGTGGGCAAATAAAAAAGCCGGGTGGCGGCTTCGCCTTACCCGGCCTACAAAGTGTGCGGCCTGATGCCCTCACCCTGACCCTCAGCCCACTGGGAGAGGGTACAAACATAAAAAACGGCAACCGAAGTTGCCGTTTTGCTTTTATTTCGCAATACGCTTGTACTTAATACGCTTCGGCTCCAGCGCGTCGGCGCCCAGCGTGCGTTTCTTGTACTCTTCGTATTCGGTGAAGTTACCTTCGAAGAACTCCACTTTACCTTCGTCCTGATAGTCCAGGATGTGGGTCGCGATACGGTCCAGGAACCAGCGGTCGTGCGAGATAACCATCGCGCAGCCCGGGAACTCCAGCAGGGCGTTTTCCAGCGCGCGCAGGGTTTCAATGTCCAGGTCGTTTGTTGGTTCATCAAGCAGCAGAACGTTGCCGCCCACCTGCAGCAGCTTCGCCAGGTGCAGACGACCGCGCTCGCCGCCGGACAGCTCGCCCACGCGTTTGCCCTGGTCGGTGCCTTTGAAGTTGAAGCGGCCAACATAGGCGCGGCTTGGCATCTCGGTGTTGCCGATACGCATGATATCCAGACCGCCGGACACTTCTTCCCACACGGTTTTGCTGTTATCCATCGCGTCACGGAACTGGTCAACGGAGGCCAGCTTCACGGTTTCACCCAGGGTGATAGAGCCGCTGTCAGGCTGTTCCTGACCGGACATCATGCGGAACAGGGTTGATTTACCCGCGCCGTTCGGACCGATGATCCCGACGATAGCGCCTTTCGGTACGGAGAAGGTCAGGTCGTCGATCAGCAGACGGTCGCCGTAGGACTTACGCAGGTTGGTAACTTCAACCACTTTATCCCCCAGACGTGCTCCAGGCGGAATAAACAGTTCGTTGGTTTCGTTACGTTTCTGGTATTCGGTGTTGTTCAGCTCTTCGAAGCGTGCCAGACGGGCTTTGCCCTTAGACTGACGGCCTTTCGCACCCTGACGAACCCACTCCAGCTCTTTCTCGATAGACTTGCGACGGGCCGCTTCCTGAGAAGCTTCCTGCGCCAGACGCTGATCTTTCTGCTCCAGCCAGGAGGAGTAGTTGCCTTCCCACGGAATACCTTCGCCGCGGTCCAGCTCCAGGATCCAGCCAGCGACGTTGTCGAGGAAGTAACGGTCGTGGGTGATCGCCACAACGGTGCCTTCGAAGTCGTGCAGGAAGCGCTCCAGCCATGCCACGGATTCCGCATCCAGGTGGTTGGTCGGTTCGTCGAGCAGCAGCATGTCTGGTTTTTCCAGCAGCAGGCGGCACAGCGCCACGCGGCGGCGTTCACCCCCGGAGAGCTTCTCAACTTTTGCATCCCAGTCCGGCAGACGCAGGGCATCAGCCGCGCGCTCCAGCTGCACGTTCAGGTTGTGACCGTCGTGTGCCTGGATGATCTCTTCATACTTGCCCTGCTGCGCGGCCAGCTTGTCGAAGTCCGCATCCGGCTCGGCGTATTTGGCATACACTTCATCCAGACCTTTCAGCGCGTTAACCACTTCGGAAACCGCTTCTTCAACGGATTCGCGAACGGTGTGTTCCGGGTTCAGCTGAGGTTCCTGCGGCAGGTAACCAATCTTGATGCCAGGCTGCGGACGGGCTTCACCTTCGATGTCTGTATCAATCCCGGCCATGATGCGCAGCAGGGTGGACTTACCGGCACCGTTGAGACCCAGAACACCGATTTTTGCGCCCGGGAAGAAGCTCAGCGAGATATTTTTAAGAATATGACGTTTCGGCGGGACAACTTTGCCGACACGATGCATGGTATAAACGAATTGAGCCACGTTGGACTTCGCCTCTTTTATCGTAATGAGAAGGAATTTCAGCCTCGAAGTGTAGCCTTTTTCACGTCCTAATCCCAGCCAGGAACGTCGGGAGTGTTAAAACGCGCAAGAAAGGTAAAAAAGTGTCCATGACGTGGCGCGTTGAAGGATGCCTGGTTAGCATAAGTTAATTAGACTTTGACGTGGCAAGACGCTGCAATTGACGAAAAAACAATGAGGAAGAGCTTGTGGAAAAAGCCAAACGGGTGGTCTGGCGTCTGCTGGCTGCCAGCGTATGCGTAATGGCGGTAAGCCAGGCGGTGCATGCCGATTCACTGGATGAACAACGTAACCGCTACGCCCAGATTAAACAGGCGTGGGACAACAAGCAGATGGATACCGTACAGGCGCTGATGCCGACGCTAAAGGATTATCCGCTGTATCCGTATCTGGAGTATCGCCAGATTACGGACGATCTGATGAACCAGCCTACCGTCACCGTGAATAACTTCATTCAGGCGAACCCGACCCTGCCGCCTGCCCGAAATCTCCAGTCTCGCTTTGTGAATGAGCTGGCGCGTCGCGAAGACTGGCGCGGACTGCTGGCGTTTAGCCCTGAAAAGCCGAACGCCACCGAAGCCCAGTGTAACTATTACTACGCGAAATGGGCAACCGGCCAGCAGGAAGAGGCCTGGGCCGGGGCGAAAGAGCTCTGGCTGACCGGGAAAAACCAGCCGAACGCCTGTGATTCCCTGTTCGGCGCATGGCGCGCTTCCGGCAAGCAGGATCCGCTGTCCTACCTTGAGCGCATCCGTCTGGCGATGAAAGCCGGTAACACGCGTCTGGTGACCACGCTGGCGGGGCAGATGCCGTCCGATTACCAGACGATCTCCACCGCGGTTATCTCGCTGGCTAACGATCCGAACAGCGTGCTGACCTTTGCCCGCAGTACGGGCGCGACCGATTTTACCCGCCAGATGGCGGCGGTGGCCTTTGCCAGCGTGGCGCGTGACGATGTGGAAAACGCGCGGCTGATGATCCCGCAGCTGGTGCAGGCGCAGCAGCTCAATGAGGAGCAAACCCAGGAGCTGCGCGACATCGTGGCGTGGCGACTGATGGGCACGGATGTAACCGATGAACAGGCGCGCTGGCGTGACGATGCCATTATGCGCTCGAACTCCACGTCGCTGGTGGAACGCCGCGTGCGCATGGCGCTGGGCACGGGCGATCGCCGTGGGCTGAACACCTGGCTCGCGCGGTTGCCAATGGAGGCCAAAGAGAAAGACGAATGGCGCTACTGGCAGGCCGATCTGCTGATGGAGCGCGGTCGTGATGATGAGGCCAAAGAGATCCTCCATACGCTGATGCAGCAGCGCGGGTTTTACCCGATGGCCGCCGCGCAGCGTCTGGGCGAGGAGTACACCTTCCGCATTGATAAAGCGCCCGCTAACGCGAACCCGACGCTGACGCAGGGGCCTGAAATGGCGCGCGTTCGCGAGCTGATGTACTGGAATATGGATAACACCGCGCGCAGCGAGTGGGCGAATCTGGTGACCAGCCGCACCACCGACGAGAAAGCTCAGCTTGCCCGCTACGCGTTCGATAATCGCTGGTGGGATCTCAGCGTGCAGGCGACGATCGCCGGCAAGCTCTGGGATCATCTCGAAGAGCGTTTCCCGCTGGCGTACAAAGATCTCTTCGATCGCTATACCAGCGGCAAAGATATCCCGCAAAGCTACGCGATGGCGATTGCCCGTCAGGAGAGCGCCTGGAACCCGAAAGTCCGTTCCCCGGTGGGTGCCAGCGGCCTGATGCAAATCATGCCGGGCACGGCGACGCACACGGTGAAGATGTTTAATATTCCGGGGTACAGCAGCCCGTCACAGCTGTTAGATCCGGATACCAATATCAACATCGGTACCAGCTATCTCCAGTACGTGTATCAGCAGTTCGGCAATAACCGCATCTTCTCTTCGGCGGCGTATAACGCGGGGCCTGGACGCGTGCGTACCTGGCTCGGCAATAGCGCTGGACGCATCGACGCCGTGGCGTTTGTCGAGAGCATCCCGTTCTCGGAAACGCGCGGTTACGTGAAGAACGTGCTGGCCTATGACGCCTACTATCGCTACTTCATGGGGCAGAAAGATACCCTGATGAGCGATGCCGAGTGGCAGAGACGTTACTGAACGGCGCGGGTTGTGTTATGCTGTACTCGCTAATGAGTACAAGAGGCAGCATAACATGACCCAGCATTCCCCGTATTCCTCGGCAATGGCCGAACAACGTCATCAGGAGTGGCTTCGTTTTGTGGAGCTGCTTCGCCAGTCTTACGAGCAGGATTTGCACTTGCCCCTCATGCAGCTGATGCTCACGCCGGACGAGCGCGAGGCGCTGGGCACGCGCGTGCGGATCATTGAAGAGTTGCTGCGCGGCGAGATGAGCCAGCGCGAGCTGAAAAATGAGCTTGGCGCGGGTATTGCAACGATCACCCGCGGCTCGAACAGCCTGAAGTCGGCACCGGTTGAGCTGCGCCAGTGGCTGGAAGCGGTATTGCTGAAAAACGCCGGATGACGGCTACGCCTTATCCGGCCTACAAACTTACCGATAAATCGCGTTATGGAACGGGCTTAACGCCAAAATCACCGCCTGGTGATAAACGCCAGAACGCGTCAGCGCGCCTGCGGTAAAGACGCCAATCGCCCCTTCTTTACGACCAATCTCATCGATGCCGGTGTACTGCGACATCACCGGCCCGAGCGCTTCACCCGCACGGACTTTTTCCAGAATGATCTCCGGCAGCGGCAGGGTGGCCGAACGCGCTTCACCGCGCTGCTCGCGGCTTTCAATGACCACCCAGCTAAAGGTTGCGCCTTCGTCGATACCTGCTTCAATCGCTACCCAAAAGTCCGCATTCGGTGCCGCGGCTTTAGCGTTTGCCACGCGATTTCGTGCGCCAGCGCGCGTTTCCTCGCTGCCAAACGGCTGTTCAGGTACGCCGCTCTCGACGCCGATGGCCTCAATATGGCAGGATCCTGCGCCGAAGATCTCGTCAAATGCCCTTAGAATTGCCTGAATTTTGGCAGGATTAGTGGTAGCAGAGACAACATGGTGCATAATTAAGCTCGATTCAAAAAAAAACTCATCGCAGTATAACGGAAAAAAAGCATGTTACAGGTATACCTTGTTCGCCACGGTGAAACGCAGTGGAACGCCGAGCGACGTATTCAAGGCCAGTCAGACAGTCCTCTCACTGAGAAGGGCGTGCAGCAAGCTTGGCAGGTGGCAGAGCGCGCCAGAACGCTGGGCATTACCCACGTGATTACCAGCGATTTAGGTCGCACACAGCAGACGGCGCGCATCATCGCAGATGCCTGCGGCTGTGACGTCACGCTGGAGCCGCGCCTGCGCGAGCTGGATATGGGCGTGCTGGAAAAACGCCATATCGATACGCTGACGGAAACGGAGGAAGGCTGGCGCCGCACGCTGGTGAACGGCACCGAAGATGGCCGTATTCCTGAAGGGGAATCCATGCAGGAGCTGAGCGTGCGCATGCATGCCGCACTGGCGGAATGCCTGAAGCTCCCGGCGGGAAGCCGTCCGCTGCTGGTGAGTCACGGGATTGCGTTGGGTTGCCTGGTGAGCACCATTCTGGGGTTGCCGGCTTACGCTGAGCGCCGTTTGCGTCTGCGCAACTGCTCCATTTCCCGAATTGATTACCAGGAAAGCGCGTGGCTGGCGTCGGGCTGGGTAGTGGAGATGGCAGGGGACATTTCGCATCTTGATGCCCCTGCGCTTGACGAACTGCAGCGTTAACGACGTATTGGAATCAAGAATTCCATACGCAGATTGATGGGGCCTTCTTCCGGTTTGGCATCCTGCGCCGGGTAGTAGCGCTCAATGTCCTGACCTTTACGGCGATTCAGATTCAGCATCGGCATGCAGGTTCCGTAAACGGTCAGGATAAACTCCTGAACCCCCGTTCCCAGCCCTTCATAGGCGAACATCACGTATTCGCCGCCTTCCAGCACGACAGGCTTCGAACCCTGAATATACCCATTGGCCATCTCAGGCGTCAGCGCGGTGGTGTAGAACACCTCCTGCTCGTCGTCTTTTTCCTGGCTTGGGTGCGTTTCGTTGAGGCCATACAGGATTGGCGGGATCGCCGGTGCGTGGCTCAGGAAGTCGCGCCAGAACTGGACGCGCATCTGATGACGGAACTCAGAAATCTGCTCCAGTGAACAGGAGTAGCTCTGCGTCGTACCGATGAGATGGGTTTCCGGCAGTGTAATAAAGTCGTATTTCGGCATCGCGAATTCGCCCAGACGCAGCGGCGGACGCATGCCAAACGAGCTCCAGTCAGGCGAGCGACGATATAGCGCTGGCGTCAACGAGAACTGTTTTTTAAAGGCGCGGGTGAAGGTCTGCTGCGAATCGAAACGATATTGCAGGGCAATATCCAGAATCGGCCGCGCGGTCAGCCGCAATGCCACCGCAGATTTTGATAAACGACGTGCGCGAATATAGGCCCCGATAGCATGACCGGTGACATCCTTGAACATCCTTTGCAGATGCCACTTGGAATAGCCTGCTTTAGCCGCCACATTATCCAGTGACAAAGGCTGGTCGAGATGACCTTCCAGCCAGGTGAGCAGGTCGCGAATAATTCCAGCCTGATCCATATACTATCCTCATCCTTAAAACAGCAGGTGCCTGATAACAGGTTAGCGGATAATAGCATTTTTTGATGTTTTAGCATTCAGTGTTTTTTTTGCGCATTCATGCTTTTTAGAGCACATTACAGGCAGATATATTCTAATCCTGTGATCTTGCTACATTTTTGTCTAAAGTGTTGAATAATCGCTCAGTGTAATTTTAAAGAATGGTAACAATATGAAATACAAGACTTTGATCTTCACCGCGTTGATGCTGATGGTCGGGCGCGCGGCGCAGGCAGAACAGATTGGCTCCGTCGATACCGTGTTCAAAATGTTTGGCCCAGACCACAAAATCGTGGTGGAGGCGTTTGACGATCCGGACGTGAAAAACGTCACCTGCTACGTCAGCCGCGCGAAAACGGGCGGTATCAAAGGCGGGCTGGGACTGGCGGAAGATACCTCCGATGCGGCGATTTCCTGTCAGCAGGTGGGGCCGGTTGAGTTGAGCGATAAAATTAAAAACGGTAAAGCGCAGGGCGACGTGGTATTCCAGAAACGGACCTCGCTGGTGTTTAAAAAGCTCCAGGTGGTGCGTTTCTATGATGCCAAACGCAACACCCTGGCTTACCTTGCCTATTCTGACAAAGTGGTGGAAGGCTCGCCGAAAAACGCCATCAGCGCGGTGCCGATTATGCCGTGGCATTAATTCAGGGATGAACCATGCAACAACCTGTGGTCTGGCTGGTTGAAGACGAAACCAGTATCGCCGATACGCTGATCTACATGCTTCAGCAGGAAGGATTCGCGGTAAAGGCGTTTGAACGTGGTTTACCCGTGCTGGAGGAGGCGCGGCGGCAGGTTCCGGCGCTCGCCATTCTGGACGTCGGGCTGCCGGACATCAGTGGATTTGAGCTTTGCCGCCAGCTGCTGGCGCAGCATCCCTCACTGCCCGTGCTGTTTCTGACGGCGCGCAGTGATGAGGTAGACAAGCTGCTTGGCCTGGAAATGGGCGCTGATGACTACGTTGCGAAACCTTTCTCACCTCGTGAAGTCTGCGCCCGGGTAAGGACGATTTTACGGCGCATGCAAAAATCCGCCGCGCCATCAGAAACGTTGCGTATCGGGCAGTTTGAGCTGAACGAGCCTGCCGCGCGAATCAGCTGGTGCGGGGAAG
The DNA here is from genome assembly GCF_036487345.1 of Enterobacter cloacae complex sp. CARB60. Taxonomy (NCBI): domain Bacteria; kingdom Pseudomonadati; phylum Pseudomonadota; class Gammaproteobacteria; order Enterobacterales; family Enterobacteriaceae; genus Enterobacter; species Enterobacter cloacae complex sp. CARB60. The sequence continues at coordinate 4,011,062 of NZ_JAZKLC010000002.1, read as the reverse complement.
CATTGCCTCTGACCCGCTACGAATTCTTGCTGCTCAAAACCTTGTTGCAGGCCCCCGGGCGGGTCTTTTCTCGTCAGCAGCTCATGGACAAGGTGTGGGGTGAAGACGGCGACAGCTTCGACCGTACCGTGGACACCCACATCAAAACCCTGCGCGCCAAGCTGCGGGCGGTGAACGAGGAACTGTCACCCATCAGCACCCATCGCGGTATGGGCTACAGTCTGGGCCTTTACTGATGCGCATTGGGATGCGGCTATTGCTGGGATACTTCCTGATCGTGGCCATCGCCGCGTGGTTTGTGCTGTCGATCTTTGTTCAGGAAGTAAAGCCCGGCGTGCGCAGGGCAACCGAGGGCACGTTGATCGACACCGCGACCCTGCTGGCTGAAATCGGACGTGATGATTTGCTTTCGGGTCATGCGCAGCAGGGCAAACTGGCGCAGGCCTTTTCTCAGCTTCATCAGCGCCCCTTCCGCGCCAATATCGGCGGGATTCATAAAGTGCGTAACGAGTATCACGTCTACATGACCGATGCGCAGGGCAGAGTGGTATTTGATTCCGCCGGTCTGGCCGTGGGGCAAGATTACTCGCGCTGGAACGATGTCTGGCTGACGCTTCGCGGCGAATACGGCGCGCGCAGTACTCAAAGCCATCCCGACGATCCGGAAAGCACGGTGATGTATGTTGCCGCGCCGGTTGTGGAGCATGGCAAGATTATCGGCGTGCTGTCGGTCGGGAAACCTAACAGCGCGATGGCACCGGTTATCCATCGCAGCGAGCGAAGGATCCTGTGGGCAGGCGGGGCGCTGCTCGGCATTGCCCTGCTTATCGGTCTTCTCGTCGCCTGGTGGATCAATCGTTCTATCAGTACGTTATCGCGCTATGCCGACTCGGTGACCACCGATACGCCTCTCCCGCTGCCTAATCCTGGCAGTAGCGAACTGCACAAGCTGGCCCTGGCGCTGGAGAATATGCGCATTCGCCTGGAAGGGAAAAACTACATTGAACACTACGTCCATGCGCTGACCCACGAGCTGAAAAGCCCCATCGCCGCCATACGCGGCGCGGCGGAAATTCTCGCCGAGCAGCCGCCGCCGCAGGTGGCCGCACGGTTTATCGATAATATTCTGGTGCAAAACGCGCGCATGCAGTCGCTGGTTGAAAAACTGCTCACCCAGGCGCGGCTTGAAAATCGGGTCGAGATTACGCCTCAGACTGTCCGCGTCGATCTGCTGTTTACGCGTCTTGCCGACGCGCGCTCGGCGGTGCTGGCGGCAAAAGAGATTGGGCTGACCCTCCAGCCCGCTTCGCTTCATGTTGAAGGCGATCCCGACCTGCTCGAGCAGGCGCTTGGTAACTTGCTGGATAACGCTATCGATTTTACGCCTCAGGGCGGCGCCATTGAACTGGCGGCCCGGGAAGAGCAGGGGCAGATACAGCTTCTCGTCACCGACAGCGGAAGCGGGATCCCGGATTACGCGCTGGGGCGTATTTTTGAGCGCTTTTATTCCCTGCCGCGCGAGAACGGATTGAAGAGCAGCGGGCTCGGGCTGGCGTTTGTCCAGGAGGTGGCGCGTCTGCATCAGGGAGAGATTACATTGCGTAATCGTGATGAAGGCGGCGTGATGGCCACGCTGATACTTCACCGTCCCTTCACATAACTTCAAACTGACCCCACATGGCCTGGTTACGCTCTCCTCATCACAAAGGAGACGTAATGATGAAATCCCCCCTGTTCTGGAAAGTAAGCACCCTGCTGGGGTGCATCCTGCTGCTGTTAGTCCCGCTTTTTATGGTCAGTAATCTGATATCAGAGCGGGAGAGCTACCGCAACGATGTCGAAAATACGCTTCGCCAGAGTACCAGCGGACCGCAAAAGCTGGTCGGTCCGATGATTGCGATTCCGATGACGGAGATCTTTTACAAGATAGAGGACGAGAAGAAGGTCGAGTACAAGAAAAGCTATATGCATTTCATTCTGCCGGAATCTCTGGTTGTGGAAGGTAACCAGCGCGTGGAGTCCCGCAATATTGGCATCTACGACGGGCAAATCTGGAACACTGACCTGAAGATAAAAGCGCAGTTTAATACCGACGAGCTGAAGCAGCTGAAAGGAGAAACGATCGCGACAGGGCAGCCGTTTATCGTGACGGGCGTTGGCGACGCGCGGGGCATTGGCACGGTCAGTATCTCTAAAATCAACGGTGAGACGCTAAGCGTGGAGCCCGGCTCAGGCGTCTACGGGGCGCTTGCAGGGATCCACATCCCGCTGACCGACAAAGCGCTGGAAGCCAAAACGTTTGCGCTTGAGATGTCCCTCAGCCTGGCGGGAACCGGCAGTTTTGCGGTGGTGCCGGTAGGGCGTAATAGCGAAATGACCCTCAACAGCAACTGGCCGCACCCGGGCTTTATGGGCGATTATCTCCCTGTTAAGCATCAGATTGGCGAGTCTGGTTTCCAGGCGAACTGGCAGAGCAGCTGGTTTGCAAATAACCTTGAAAGCTGGTTCTACGCCAAGGAGTCGCCGGAGTGGGAGGCACTCCCGGCCTTTAGCGTCACGGTAGCCACGCCAGCCGACCAGTATCAGCTGACTGACCGGGCGATCAAGTACGCCATTTTGCTGATTGCGCTGACGTTTATGGCCTTCTTTGTCTTCGAAACCTTAACCGGATTACGCCTTCACCCGATGCAGTATCTGCTGGTGGGGCTGTCGCTGGTCCTGTTCTATCTGGTGCTGCTGGCGCTGTCTGAACACGTCGGGTTTACGCCAGCCTGGGTTGTTGCAAGCCTGGTTGGCGCAGCGATGAACGGAATGTACCTGCAGGCCGTGCTGAAAAGCTGGAAGCGCAGCGGGCTGTTTGTGCTGGCGCTGCTCGGGCTGGACGTGGTGATGTGGTTCCTGCTGCGCTCGGAGGATAGCGCGCTGCTGTTGGGGTCAGCGGTTCTCGCGCTGGCGCTGTTCGCCGTGATGTACCTGACCCGGCATTTCGACTGGTACTCGCTCTCTCAGCCGAAGCGACCTGAGCCACCCGCAGCACCGGATGACGATTCGATGCGGATCTGGAAATAAAAAAAACGGCGCAAATGCGCCGTTTTTTAATGCGTTAACTGCGGGATTACTCCTGCAGGTCACCGCAGAAACGGTACCCTTCGCCGTGGATCGTGGCGATAATTTCCGGCGTATCTGGCGTAGATTCGAAATGCTTACGAATACGACGGATGGTCACGTCTACGGTACGGTCGTGCGGCTTCAGCTCACGGCCGGTCATTTTCTTCAGCAGCTCTGCACGGGACTGAATTTTGCCCGGGTTTTCGCAGAAGTGCAGCATCGCGCGGAATTCACTGCGCGGCAGTTTATACTGCTCACCGTTCGGGCTAATCAGCGAACGGCTATTGATATCAAGTTCCCAGCCGTTGAATTTGTAGCTATCTACGCTACGACGCTCTTCGCTGACCGTACCCAGGTTCATGGTGCGGGACAGCAGGTTGCGTGCACGAATGGTTAACTCGCGAGGATTGAACGGCTTGGTGATGTAGTCATCCGCACCGATTTCCAGGCCAAGAATTTTATCAACTTCGTTATCACGGCCCGTCAGGAACATTAACGCGACGTTCGCCTGCTCGCGCAGTTCGCGCGCCAGAAGAAGACCGTTTTTGCCCGGCAGGTTAATATCCATGATCACCAGGTTGATATCATTTTCAGAAAGGATCTGATGCATCTCTGCGCCATCGGTCGCTTCAAAGACATCGTAGCCTTCTGCTTCGAAAATGCTCTTTAACGTGTTGCGTGTTACCAACTCGTCTTCAACGATAAGAATGTGCGGGGTCTGCATGTTTGCTACCTAAATTGCCAACTAAATCGAAACAGGAAGTACAAAAGTCCCTGACCTGCCTGATGCATGTCGCAAATTAACATGATCGGCTTAACGTGACTAAAGTACGTAATTGCGTTCTTGATGCACTTTCCATCAACGTCAACAACATCATTAGCTTGGTCTTGGGTACTTTCCCTTTGGACCCGACAGTGTCAAAAACGGCTGTCATCCTAACCATTTTAACAGCAACATAACAGGCTAAGTGACACCAGACACCCAATAAAACTACGCTTCGTTGACATATATCAAGTTCAATTGTAGCACGTTAACAGTTTGATGAAATCATCGTAGCCGAATGCTAGCCTTTGTCACAATTTTTCAATAAACCAACTAGTTGCGGGCATTGATTTATAAACGAAGTGAATCCTATCAGAATAGAGTATTCATATCACTATTATCATTATAAAACATAGGGATAATAGTGTTCTGTTAACATTCTAACTGATTGTTCAGGCACAGAATAGTTTAGCGTTTTTAATTTGTTATGAAACGCTATTTCGGTGATTTGTGTTGCAATTTTGTAAATTCGCGCTGCGTAATATGTTGAAGCGCATCACATTTTTACCCGCTAACTGATTAAAAAGAGAGCATAAATGCATCTGTCGATTGTACTGGTCGCCCCAGCCAGAGCCGAAAATATAGGCGCTGCCGCGCGTGCCATGAAGACCATGGGTTTTACCGATTTACGTATCGTGGACAGCACGGCCCACCTGGAGCCTGCGGCACGTTGGGTGGCACATGGTTCAGGGGATATTCTCGATAATATAACCACTTACGCGACGCTGGCTGATGCGCTGCACGACATCTCTTTTACCGTTGCGACTACCGCGCGCAGCCGGGCGAAGTTCCATTACTATGCCACGCCAGCGGAGCTGGTGCCGATGCTGAGCGAGAAAAGCCAGTGGCTGGATAAAGCCGCACTGGTGTTTGGTCGCGAGGATTCCGGATTAACCAACGAAGAGCTGGAGCTGGCGGACGTGCTTACCGGTGCGCCGATGGTAGCCGATTATCCCTCCCTGAATTTAGGCCAGGCGGTCATGGTCTACTGCTATCAATTAGCCCCCCTAATACAAATCCCCCAGCCTCCGGCAGAAGGGGCAAATGAAAATCAGCTGGCTGCGCTGCGGGCGCGCGTCGAGCAGCTGTTGTCTCAGCTGGGAGTGGCGGACGATCAAAAAATGGCTGACTGGCTGCAGCAGCGTTTGGGGCGTCTTGAGCAGCGGGACACCGCAATGCTGCACCGTTTGCTGCACGATATTGAAAAAAAATTGGCCGAGTAAAATACTGTCATAAGTTTTTACTATGGCGAATAAGTCTGTCCAGAAGGGTTGCTATTGGGCGAATCGGATGAAAATAAATCTGCAAGCAGCGGGACGTGAGAGTCTCCCGAATTGTGATCAAATTAAAAATTCGTTGACTTAAGGTGCCCGATCCTTTAACCCTAAAAGAATACAGCACAGACAGATAATAATGACAGAGTACACAACATCCATGAAACGCATCAGCATCACCACCATTACTACAACCATCATCATTACCACAGGTAACGATGCGGGCTGACGCGTACAGGAAAAACCAAAAAAAGCCCGCACCTAGACAGTGCGGGCTTTTTTTTCGGCTAAAGGAAACGAGGTAGAACCATGCGAGTGTTGAAGTTCGGCGGTACATCAGTGGCAAATGCAGAACGTTTTCTGCGTGTTGCCGATATCCTGGAAAGCAACGCCAGGCAGGGGCAGGTTGCGACCGTGCTCTCTGCCCCGGCAAAAATCACGAACCATCTGGTGGCGATGATTGAAAAAACCATCGGTGGTCAGGATGCACTCCCGAACATCAGCGACGCAGAGCGTATCTTTGCTGACTTACTGCAAGGGCTGGCAGAGGCGCTGCCTGGCTTCCCGCACGCTCAGCTGAAGTCCTTCGTTGAGCAGGAATTCGCGCAAATCAAACACGTCCTGCACGGCATCAGCCTCCTCGGCCAGTGCCCGGACAGCATCAACGCGGCGCTGATTTGCCGGGGCGAAAAACTCTCTATCGCCATCATGGCGGGCGTGCTGGAAGCGCGCGGCCATAGCGTGACCGTAATTGACCCGGTTGAAAAACTGCTGGCGGTGGGCCACTACCTCGAATCCACCGTTGATATTGCCGAATCAACCCGCCGTATCGCCGCAAGCAAAATTCCCGCTGACCACATGATCCTGATGGCAGGCTTCACCGCCGGTAACGAGAAGGGCGAGCTGGTGGTGCTGGGCCGTAACGGCTCCGACTACTCCGCCGCCGTGCTGGCCGCCTGTTTACGCGCGGACTGTTGTGAGATCTGGACTGACGTCGACGGCGTTTATACCTGCGACCCGCGCCAGGTACCCGATGCCAGGCTGCTGAAGTCGATGTCGTACCAGGAAGCGATGGAGCTTTCCTACTTCGGCGCCAAAGTGCTTCACCCGCGTACCATCTCCCCGATTGCCCAGTTCCAGATCCCTTGCCTGATTAAAAACACCGGTAACCCGCAGGCGCCGGGTACGCTGATTGGCGCGAGTACCGATGAGGACGGTCTGCCGGTGAAAGGCATCTCCAACCTCAACAACATGGCGATGTTCAGCGTATCCGGTCCGGGAATGAAAGGGATGGTCGGCATGGCGGCGCGCGTGTTTGCGGCCATGTCCCGCAACGGTATCTCGGTGGTGCTGATCACCCAGTCCTCTTCCGAATACAGCATCAGCTTCTGCGTGCCCCAGGCCGACTGCCTGCGCGCCCGACGCGCGCTGGAGGAAGAGTTCTATCTGGAGCTGAAAGAAGAGCTGCTGGAGCCGCTCTCCATTCAGGAGCGTCTGGCGATCATCTCTGTGGTCGGCGACGGCATGCGCACGCTGCGCGGTATCTCGGCCAAGTTCTTCGCCGCGCTGGCGCGCGCCAATATCAATATCGTGGCGATTGCCCAGGGCTCGTCTGAGCGTTCAATTTCTGTTGTCGTGGACAACGATGACGCGACCACCGGCGTGCGCGTGGTTCACCAGATGCTGTTCAACACCGATCAGGTCATCGAGCTGTTCCTGATTGGCGTGGGCGGCGTGGGCGGCGCGCTGCTGGAGCAGGTAAAGCGTCAGCAGGAATGGCTGAAGAAGAAACATATCGATCTGCGCGTCTGCGGGATTGCCAACTCCAGAGCGCTGCTGACCAACGTTCACGGTCTGAACCTGGAGAACTGGCAGGCCGAGATGAACGAGGCGAAAGAGCCGTTCAACCTGGGCCGTCTGATCCGTCTGGTGAAAGAGTACCACCTGCTTAACCCGGTGATTGTCGACTGTACCTCGAACCAGGCGGTGGCCGACCAGTACGCCGACTTCCTGCGCGAAGGTTTCCACGTGGTGACGCCGAACAAAAAGGCCAACACCTCGTCGATGGATTACTATCACCAGCTGCGCCTGGCGGCGAGCAAGTCGCGCCGCAAGTTCCTGTACGACACCAACGTGGGCGCGGGGCTGCCGGTTATCGAGAACCTGCAAAACCTGCTCAACGCGGGCGATGAACTGCAGCGTTTCTCCGGCATTCTCTCCGGCTCGCTGTCATTTATCTTTGGCAAGCTGGATGAAGGGATGAGCCTGTCGGAAGCGACCCGCGCCGCGCGCGAGCTGGGCTATACCGAGCCAGATCCGCGTGACGACCTTTCCGGTATGGACGTGGCGCGCAAGCTGCTGATCCTCGTGCGTGAAACGGGCCGTGAGCTTGAGCTTTCGGATATCGTGATTGAGCCTGTACTGCCGGCAGAATTTGATGACGGCGGTGACGTCAGCGCCTTTATGGCGAATTTGCCGCAGCTTGACGACGCTTTTGCCGCGCGCGTTGCGAAAGCCCGTGATGAAGGTAAGGTATTGCGCTATGTTGGCAACATTGAAGAAGATGGCGTGTGCCGGGTGAAGATTGCCGAAGTGGATGGCAACGACCCGCTGTACAAAGTCAAAAACGGCGAAAACGCCCTCGCGTTTTACAGCCACTATTATCAGCCACTGCCGCTGGTGCTTCGCGGCTATGGCGCAGGGAACGATGTTACTGCGGCGGGTGTGTTTGCCGATCTGCTGCGTACCCTGTCATGGAAGTTAGGAGTTTAACATGGTCAAAGTTTATGCCCCGGCTTCCAGCGCGAATATGAGCGTCGGATTTGACGTGCTGGGTGCGGCGGTGACGCCGGTGGATGGTTCGCTGCTGGGCGATACGGTCACAGTGGAAGCGGCAGACAGCTTCAGCCTGAATAACGTGGGCCGCTTCGCCAGCAAACTGCCGTCCGAGCCGCGCGAAAATATCGTCTATCAGTGCTGGGAACGCTTCTGTCAGGAAATTGGTAAAAACGTGCCGGTCGCCATGACGCTGGAAAAAAGCATGCCGATTGGCTCGGGACTGGGTTCCAGCGCCTGCTCGGTGGTCGCCGCGCTGGTGGCGATGAACGAGCACTGCGGCAAGCCGCTGAACAACAACCGCCTGCTGGGGTTAATGGGCGAGCTGGAAGGGCGCATCTCCGGCAGTATTCACTATGACAACGTGGCGCCGTGCTTCCTCGGCGGCATGCAGCTGATGATCGAAGAAAATGGCATCATCAGCCAGCAGGTGCCAGGGTTTGATGAGTGGCTGTGGGTGCTGGCCTATCCGGGCATTAAGGTCTCTACCGCGGAAGCGCGTGCGATCCTGCCCGCGCAGTATCGTCGTCAGGACTGTATCGCCCACGGACGTCATCTGGCGGGCTTTATCCACGCCTGCTATACCCGTCAGCCGCAGCTGGCGGCCAAACTGATGAAGGACGTCATTGCCGAGCCGTACCGCACGAAGCTGCTGCCTGGCTTTAACGAGGCGCGACAGGCAGCGATGGATATCGGCGCGCAGGCGTGCGGCATCTCTGGCTCCGGCCCGACGCTGTTCGCCCTGTGCGACAAGCCTGACACCGCGCAGCGCGTGGCGGACTGGCTCTCTAAACACTACCTGCAAAATCAGGAAGGCTTTGTTCATATTTGCCGTCTGGACACGGCTGGCGCACGAGTACTGGGATAATTAATGAAACTCTATAACCTTAAAGATCATAACGAGCAGGTCAGCTTCGCGCAGGCGGTAACTCAGGGGCTGGGCAAAAACCAGGGGCTGTTCTTCCCGCATGACCTGCCGGAATTTCAGCTGACCGACATCGACGAGCTGCTGAAGCAGGACTTTGTCACCCGCAGCACCAAAATTCTGTCGGCGTTTATCGGTGACGAAATCCCGCAGGAGCTGCTGGAAGAGCGCGTGCGTGCGGCCTTCGCTTTCCCGGCGCCGGTGAAGCAGGTTGAGCCTGACGTTGGCTGCCTGGAGCTGTTCCACGGCCCAACCCTGGCGTTTAAAGACTTCGGCGGCCGCTTTATGGCGCAGATGCTGACCCACATCAGCGGCGACAAACCGGTGACCATCCTGACCGCAACCTCCGGCGATACCGGGGCGGCGGTGGCACACGCGTTCTACGGCCTGAAAAACGTCCGCGTGGTGATCCTCTATCCGAAAGGCAAAATCAGCCCGCTGCAGGAAAAACTGTTCTGTACGCTCGGCGGCAACATTGAAACCGTGGCAATTGACGGCGATTTTGATGCCTGCCAGGCGCTGGTCAAGCAGGCCTTCGACGACGAAGAGCTGAAGGTGGCCCTGGGTCTGAACTCCGCCAACTCCATCAACATCAGCCGTCTGCTGGCGCAGATCTGCTACTACTTCGAAGCGGTGGCGCAGCTGCCGCAGGAAGCGCGCAACCAGCTGGTGATCTCCGTGCCGAGCGGTAACTTCGGTGACCTGACGGCGGGCCTGCTGGCGAAATCCCTGGGTCTGCCGGTGAAACGCTTTATCGCCGCCACCAACGCCAACGACACCGTGCCGCGCTTCCTGAAAGACGGGAAGTGGGCGCCGAACGCCACGCAGGCGACGCTCTCTAATGCGATGGATGTGTCGCAGCCGAACAACTGGCCGCGCGTGGAAGAGCTGTTCCGCCGTAAAATCTGGCGTCTGGGTGACCTGGGCTACGCCGCGGTGACGGATGAAACCACCAAAGCGACCATGCGCGAGCTGAAGGCGGTGGGGTATACCTCTGAACCGCACGCGGCGATTGCCTACCGCGCGCTGCGCGACCAGCTTAACCCGGGTGAATACGGCCTGTTCCTGGGCACCGCGCATCCGGCGAAGTTCAAAGAGAGCGTGGAAGCGATCCTGGGCGAAACGCTGCCGCTGCCGAAAGAGCTGGCCGAGCGTGCCGACCTGCCGCTGCTGTCTCATGAACTGCCGGCAGACTTTGCCGCGCTGCGTAAGCTGATGATGGCTCGAGCGTGATTTTTTGCCCGGTGGCGGCTTCGCCTTACCGGGCCTACAACGACGCACTCATCGTAGGCCCGGTAAGGCGAAGCGCCACCCGGCAACAGCAGCACTCAACCGAGGCCGGGTAAGGCGTAGCCGCCACCCGGCTTTTTTGTGAAGAAATTAAGGAGAAATAAAGCAGGAAAAAAGCAGAAATTCCCAATAAATGCGGTCACTTAGCGTTTAGGATTGCAGAGAATAACATCCCCCGTTCCCCTCGCGTAATCTCCTTACATCGGCCCACGTTGGGCAAGAAGAATAAGGAGTCACCTGTGTCTACACTGAAACCTGTACTCATCGCGCTATCACTGATGCTGGTCGCCCCCATGGCGGTTCAGGCATCTGAAATTACCCTCGTACCTGCGGTAAAACTGCAGATTGGCGACCAGGATAACAACGGGCATTACTGGGACGGCGGCCGCTGGCGCGACCACGACTGGTGGAAAGCGCACTATGACTGGCGTGATAACCACTGGCGTCCACATGATGAGCATCGTAAACATGACAATCGCCATGATGACCATCACCACGATGACCACCGCGACGATCGCGGCCCGGACTGGAAACACCATTAATGCAAAACCCCGCCTGCTGGCGGGGTTTGTTTTTACTGCTGGCGCTTAAACACCAGCTCGCCTTTCCCTGACGACGCCTCGTCAAAGAAATAGCCTTCGCTGTTAAAGGCGGTCAGCTGCTCCGGCTTCGTCAGGCGGTTCTGGATGATGTAGCGGCTCATCAGGCCGCGCGCTTTCTTGGCGTAGAAGCTGATCACCTTGAACTTGCCGTTCTTCTCGTCGAGGAAGACCGGTTTGATAATCTCCGCATCCAGCTTTTTCGGCTTCACGGACTTGTAGTATTCGTCGGATGCCAGGTTAATCACCACGTTATCGCCCTGAGCGCGCAGCGCCGCGTTCAGCTTGTCGGTAATGATATCGCCCCAGAAATGATACAGGTCTTTGCCCTGGGCGTTTTCCAGGCGAATACCCATCTCCAGACGATACGGCTGCATCAGGTCCAGCGGGCGCAGTACGCCGTACAGGCCCGACAGCATGCGCAGATGCTGCTGGGCAAAATCGAAATCGGCTTCGCTAAAATCTTCCGCCTGCAGGCCGGTATAGACATCGCCTTTAAACGCCAGAATCGCCTGACGGGCGTTAGCCGGGGTGAAATCCGGGTGCCACTCGTGAAAGCGGGTCGCGTTAAGATCGGCCAGCTTGTCGCTGATGCTCATCAGCGAGGCGATTTGCGGCGCAGAGAGCTTACGCGCTTCGCGGATCAGCTGTTGCGAGTAGTCCAGCAGTTCAGGCTGGGTATAGCGCTCGGTGGCGAGCGGGCTCTGGTAGTCGAGCGTTTTTGCAGGTGAAATCAGAATCAGCATATCCAGTCCTTGCAGGAAATTTAGAGCGACTTTAGCAAAAAATCGCCCTGAATTGATCGATAGCTGTTATTGCCGCGGCAAATCATCCCACGTGCCGGGGGCAAGCTGCGCCTTAATGTCGGGATAGCGGGCGGGATCAAATACCGGCGGAACGCCGAGTTTGCGCTGACGCAGATAGTCTCTGGCAATCAGGGTCACAACGGGCGAGAGCAGCAGGATCGCCGTGAGGTTAGTGATCGCCATCAGCGCCATAATGATATCGGCCAGCTGCCAGACCAGCGGCATACTGAGCAGGGAGCCTGCTATCACCATCAGTATAACCCCCAGGCGCAGGGTTCCGATTGCAGCGCGGGAGTCGAGCTTCAGGAAAATAAGGTTATTTTCGGCGTAGAGGTAATTCACCACTATTGAGCTGAAGGCAAACAGGATCAGGATGAGCGAGACAAACCCTGCACCCCAGCCGCCGGTCAGGTTCACCAGCGCCTGCTGGAGAAGCTGTATCCCGGCGGTTCCCGACGAATGCGGTACGGGGCCTGCCAGCAGCAAAATCATGGCGCTGGCGGAACAGATGATAATGGTATCGGTGAAGACGCCAATCATCTGCACAATGCCCTGTGCGGCCGGGTGCGGGGGCCAGGAAGAGGCGGCGGCTGCCGCGTTGGGGGTTGACCCCATACCGGCTTCATTGGAGAACATACCCCGCTGAAAACCCGCCATCAGCGCCTGGCTGAAGGTGTAGCCCAGCGCCCCGGAGGCCACCTCGCGCCAGCCAAAAGCGCTTTTGACGATGGTCGCAATCACGCCCGGCACCAGGTCGATATGTAGTGCGGCGACGAACAGACTCGCGGCAACCCAGAGCAGCGCCATAATGGGAACCAGCCACTGCATCAGGCGGGCGATGCCCTTAAGACCGGCAGAAATGGTGAGCAGAACGACGAGGGCTAAAGCAATACCAGCGACCCACTCCGGGCAGGAGAAGGCGTAGCTCAGGGCATTGGCGACAGAATTTGCCTGGACGGTATTAAAAATAAGACCGTACGCGAGCAGTAAAAAAAGCGAGAACAGGACGCCCATCCAGCGCATCCCTAAGCCACGCGCCATGTACCAGGCCGGACCACCGCGAAACTGACCGTTTTTATCTTTTTCTTTATAAAGCTGGGCGAGCGAACTTTCGGCAAAGGAGGTGGCCATTCCGAGTAGCGCCGTCACCCACATCCAGAAGACCGCGCCTGGCCCGCCCGCGCTGATGGCCAGCGCAACGCCCGCCAGATTGCCGCTGCCGAGCCGTGCCGCCAGGCTGGTACAGAGTGCCTGGAACGACGTTAATCCGCCCGGCTGGGGCGTAACGCTGTTTTTCAGACTTCTGCCAAACTTGCGAATATAACGAAACTGGATAAACCCACTGCGTAGCGTGAACCAAATACCTGCTCCCAGAAGCAGGTAAATCATTATCGAACCCCAGAGGACTTCGTTAATAAAGAAAAAGAAATCAGGCATTAACGTCCCTCTTGTTGATGCCAACGTGAATATGTAAGCGCTACCACTGATTGGGCATGCTGTTGCTTAGCAGCCTGTTAATCTTCCGAGTTTACCATACTCTGCCTAAGCGCACTGTCTGCGGTTGCGCTACCCCTCCGTCGTGTTATCATCAGGGCAGACCGGTTACATCCCCCTAACAAGTAAACCTGTCATTTTTCCGCTGCAGGCATGCTGTCGGTAGCGTGAATTATCCAGGGCACGTTAAAAGAGAAACACTATCATGACGGATAAATTGACCTCCCTTCGTCAGTTCACCACTGTCGTAGCTGACACCGGAGATATCGCGGCAATGAAGCTGTACCAGCCGCAGGATGCCACAACTAACCCTTCTCTGATCCTTAACGCCGCACAGATCCCTGAGTATCGCAAACTGATTGACGACGCAGTGACCTGGGCGAAAGCACAGAGCAACGACCGCGCGCAGCAGGTTGTGGATGCCACCGACAAACTGGCAGTGAACATCGGTCTGGAAATCCTGAAGCTGGTTCCTGGCCGTATCTCTACCGAAGTGGATGCGCGTCTCTCCTACGACACCGAAGCGTCTATCGCCAAAGCGAAACGTCTGATCAAAATGTACAACGACGCTGGCATCAGCAACGACCGTATCCTGATCAAACTGGCTTCTACCTGGCAGGGTATCCGCGCGGCAGAGCAGCTGGAAAAAGACGGTATCAACTGTAACCTGACCCTGCTGTTCTCCTTCGCGCAGGCGCGTGCATGTGCAGAAGCAGGCGTATACCTGATTTCTCCGTTCGTGGGCCGTATTCTGGACTGGTACAAAGCCAACACCGATAAGAAAGAGTACGCACCGGCTGAAGATCCAGGCGTGGTTTCTGTGACTGAAATCTACGAATACTACAAACAGCACGGCTATGAGACTGTGGTTATGGGCGCAAGCTTCCGTAACGTCGGTGAAATCATTGAGCTGGCTGGCTGTGACCGCCTGACCATCGCGCCTGCACTGCTGAAAGAGCTGGCTGAAAGCGAAGGTACCCTGGAGCGTAAACTGTCTTACACCGGTGAAGTGAAAGCACGCCCAGAGCGCATCACTGAATCCGAGTTCCTGTGGCAGCACAACCAGGATCCAATGGCGGTAGACAAACTGGCGGACGGTATCCGTAAGTTTGCTGTTGACCAGGGCAAACTGGAAAAAATGATCGGCGACCTGCTGTAATCATTCTGCGTGACCGGGCTCCCGGTCACGCGTCTTACCCCCGCCTCTGTCTGAATTTCCTCTCTGCGTGTATCATTCCCTTTAATCAGTACTTTTTGAATGGAATGGATATGAATACCTTACGCATCGGCTTAGTGTCGATTTCTGACCGCGCCTCCAGCGGTGTTTACCAGGATAAAGGCATCCCCGCACTGGAAGAGTGGCTTGGCAGCGCGCTGACCACCCCCTTTGACATTCAGACCCGCCTGATCCCTGACGAACAGCCGATCATCGAGCAGACGCTTTGCGAGCTGGTGGATGAGATGAGCTGCCACCTGGTGCTGACCACCGGGGGAACGGGGCCTGCCCGCCGCGACGTGACGCCTGACGCAACGCTGGCTATCGCCGATCGTGAAATGCCGGGCTTCGGCGAACAGATGCGCCAGATCAGTCTACACTTTGTTCCGACGGCCATTCTTTCCCGCCAGGTGGGGGTGATCCGCAAGCAGGCGTTGATCCTGAATCTGCCGGGGCAGCCGAAATCGATTAAAGAGACGCTGGAAGGGCTGAAAGCAGAAGATGGCAGCGTCCTCGTTCACGGCATCTTTGCAAGTGTACCATATTGTATACAGCTGCTTGACGGTCCCTATGTGGAAACCGATGAGAAAGTGGTAGCAGCTTTTCGTCCGAAAAACGCACGTCGCGAAACAATCTCCTGAAATTAATCAATATGTGACATTAGCTGAAGCGGCGATAGCGTGGTAAAGCTTTTACGGTATAGTAATTTTTTCTTTACGATTGCTGTAAAAATAAATCCACAACACACGCATAATGGTTCGCTATGTCACATAACACCCGACCTCTGAATCGACAGGACTACAAAACCCTCACGCTCGCGGCCCTAGGCGGCGCGCTGGAGTTTTACGACTTTATCATCTTCGTCTTCTTCGCCGCCGTGGTGGGAGAACTCTTCTTCCCGGCGGATATCCCGGAATGGCTGCGTCAGGTGCAAACCTTCGGCATTTTTGCCGCCGGGTATCTGGCGCGTCCGCTGGGCGGCATTATCATGGCCCACTTTGGCGATCTGGTCGGGCGCAAGAAGATGTTTACCCTTAGCATCCTGCTGATGGCCGTACCCACGCTGGCCATTGGTCTGCTGCCCACCTATGCCTCGATGGGCATCCTTGCTCCGCTGCTGCTGCTGCTGATGCGCGTCCTTCAGGGGGCGGCGATTGGCGGTGAAGTGCCGGGCGCGTGGGTGTTTGTCGCGGAGCATGTTCCGGCGCGCCGCATTGGTATCGCCTGCGGAACCCTAACGGCGGGGCTGACCGTCGGAATCCTGCTCGGCTCGGTGGTCGCAACGATTGTGAATACCAGCATGACGCAGCAGGCCGTGCACGACTGGGGCTGGCGTATTCCGTTCCTGCTGGGCGGGGCGTTTGGTCTGGTCGCGATGTACCTGCGCCGCTGGCTGCAGGAGACGCCGATTTTCCTCGAGATGCAGCAGCGCAAAGCGCTGGCGCAGGAGCTGCCGGTGAAGGCGGTCGTTGTACGCCATAAAAAAGCGGTAGTGGTGTCGATGCTGCTCACCTGGCTGCTCTCGGCGGGCATTGTGGTGGTAATACTGATGTCCCCGGTGTGGCTGCAAAAGCAGTACGGTTTCGCCCCTGCCGTGACGCTACAGGCGAACAGTATCGCGACAATCATGCTCTGCTTTGGCTGTCTGGCCGCTGGGCTGGCGGCAGATCGTTTCGGTGCCAGCATTACCTTTATCGTCGGCAGCGTGTTACTGGCCGCATCAAGCTGGGCGTTTTATCACCTGGCGGGCAGCCATCCTGAACAGCTGTTCCTGCTGTACGGCGTGGTAGGGCTGTGCGTGGGCGTCGTGGGTGCTGTGCCTTACGTCATGGTGCGAGCTTTCCCGCCGGAAGTTCGTTTCACCGGGATCTCGTTCTCTTACAACGTCTCATATGCCATTTTCGGCGGGCTGACGCCAATTGCCGTCACCGTGCTGATGGGCGTGTCGCCGATGGCGCCAGCCTGGTATGTACTCGCGCTCTCGCTGATGGGGCTGGTATTAGGATTTTGGCTGCGTCAGGCGGGGGGATGTCGGGCCCGCGGGGCGGGCACGACAGAGGGATCAGTGTTTTTCACCAATCGGTAGAATGGTGCGGTCAAACTGCTCGTTCAGCACTTCACCCATTGCGAGGTAGATAGCGCTTGCGCCGCAAACCAGACCAATCCAGCCTGCAACATGAACGATGCCTTCGTTATCCAGCAGGTGACCAATCGCCAGCAGGGCGAACAGTACGGTCAGGCTCAGGAAAACGAACTGCAGCATGCGGTTACCTTTCAGGGTACCGAAGAACATGAACAGGGTGAAGACGCCCCACAGACCCAGGTAAACGCCCAGGAAATGAGCGTTTGCCGCGTCTGCCATGCCCATTTTAGGCAGCAGCAGAATGGCAACCAGCGTCAGCCAGAAAGAACCGTAAGAGGTGAAGGCGGTTAAGCCGAAGGTGTTGCCTTTCTTATATTCCAGCAGGCCCGCGAAGATTTGCGCGATACCGCCGTAAAAAATGCCCATCGCCAGGATGATGCCATCCATCGGGAACATCCCGATATTGTGCAGGTTCAGCAGGATAGTGGTCATGCCAAAACCCATCAGGCCCAGCGGAGCCGGATTAGCCAACTTAGTGTTGCCCATAAGTCCTCAAAAAAATCATCATTAATATGGTGAAATGGTTAAACCCGCGTCAGTTCTCCCTGACTGGGCGCGGCATCATAATGGCCGCAATCGATGGCGTCTATGATCTCATCAGGGTGAAATTAAAATTTTTTTTATGCTTGCCCCTTGATGGATGCCGTCGCGACCCCATCTTGTAGTCAACCGCAGTGTGTGGACCTGAAAAAAATCAAATCTGGGCAGTTGAAAAAGCACGTTCTGCCCTTATTACAGGTACACAACCACATGTTGACTGAATTTTTAGTGGAGACGTTTAGATGGGTAAAATTATTGGTATCGACCTGGGTACTACCAACTCTTGTGTAGCGATTATGGATGGCACTACTGCACGCGTGCTGGAGAACGCCGAGGGCGATCGCACCACGCCTTCTATCATTGCTTATACCCAGGATGGTGAAACTCTGGTTGGTCAGCCGGCTAAACGTCAGGCAGTGACAAACCCGCAAAACACCCTGTTTGCGATTAAACGCCTGATCGGTCGCCGCTTCCAGGACGAAGAAGTTCAGCGTGACGTTTCCATCATGCCTTACAAAATCATCGCGGCAGATAACGGCGATGCATGGCTTGATGTGAAAGGCGCTAAAACTGCACCACCGCAGATTTCTGCTGAAGTGCTGAAAAAAATGAAGAAAACCGCTGAAGATTACCTGGGTGAGCCGGTAACTGAAGCTGTTATCACCGTACCTGCCTACTTCAACGATGCTCAGCGTCAGGCAACCAAAGATGCTGGCCGTATCGCAGGTCTGGAAGTAAAACGTATCATCAACGAACCAACCGCTGCTGCACTGGCTTACGGTCTGGATAAAGAAGTTGGCAACCGTACTATCGCGGTTTACGACCTGGGTGGTGGTACCTTCGATATCTCTATTATCGAAATCGACGAAGTTGACGGCGAAAAAACCTTCGAAGTTCTGGCAACCAACGGTGATACCCACCTGGGTGGTGAAGACTTCGATACCCGTCTGATCAACTACCTCGTTGACGAGTTCAAGAAAGATCAGGGCATTGACCTGCGTAACGACCCGCTGGCTATGCAGCGCCTGAAAGAAGCCGCTGAGAAAGCGAAGATCGAGCTGTCTTCCGCTCAGCAGACCGACGTGAACCTGCCGTACATCACTGCAGACGCGACCGGTCCTAAACACATGAACATTAAAGTGACCCGTGCGAAACTGGAAAGCCTGGTAGAAGACCTGGTGAACCGTTCTATCGAGCCGCTGAAAGTTGCTCTGCAGGACGCTGGCCTGTCCGTATCCGATATCCAGGACGTTATCCTGGTCGGTGGTCAGACCCGTATGCCAATGGTTCAGAAGAAAGTGGCTGAGTTCTTTGGTAAAGAGCCACGTAAAGACGTTAACCCGGACGAAGCGGTCGCAATCGGCGCTGCGGTTCAGGGTGGCGTACTGACCGGTGAAGTGAAAGACGTACTGCTGCTGGACGTTACCCCGCTGTCTCTGGGTATCGAAACCATGGGCGGTGTGATGACTGCGCTCATCAACAAAAACACCACCATCCCAACGAAACACAGCCAGGTGTTCTCTACCGCTGAAGACAACCAGTCTGCGGTAACCATCCATGTGATTCAGGGTGAGCGTAAGCGTGCGGCGGATAACAAATCTCTGGGTCAGTTCAACCTGGACGGTATTAACCCGGCACCGCGCGGCATGCCGCAGATCGAAGTGACCTTCGACATCGATGCTGACGGTATCCTGCACGTGTCTGCGAAAGACAAAAACAGCGGTAAAGAGCAGAAGATCACCATCAAGGCATCTTCTGGCCTGAACGAAGCGGAAATCGAAAAAATGGTTCGCGATGCCGAAGCTAACGCGGAATCCGACCGTAAGTTCGAAGAGCTGGTTCAGACCCGTAACCAGGGTGACCATCTGCTGCACAGCACCCGTAAGCAGGTTGAAGAAGCGGGCGATAAACTGCCAGCGGAAGACAAAACTGCTATCGAAGCTGCACTGAGTGCGCTGGAATCCTCACTGAAAGGTGAAGACAAAGCGGCCATCGAAGCGAAGATGCAGGAACTGGCGCAGGCTTCTCAGAAGCTGATGGAAATCGCTCAGCAGCAGCACGCTCAACAGCAGGCGGGCGCTGACGCTTCAGCGAACAACGCGAAAGACGACGACGTTGTCGACGCTGAGTTCGAAGAAGTTAAAGATAAAAAATAATCGCCCTGATGCAGGGTAATTAATCGGCACGGGCGTAGGAGAACTCTCCACGCCCGTGCTCGCATGTTAAGGGGCTTAAAAAAACCAATGGCAAAGCAAGACTATTACGAGATTTTAGGCGTTCCGAAAACTGCGGAAGAGCGTGAAATCAAAAAGGCGTATAAGCGCCTGGCCATGAAATTCCACCCGGACCGTAACCAGGGTGACAAAGAGGCTGAAGCCAAATTTAAAGAGATCAAAGAAGCCTACGAAGTCCTGACCGATGCACAAAAACGTGCGGCCTATGACCAGTACGGTCACGCAGCCTTTGAACAGGGCGGCATGGGCGGCGGTGGATTCGGTGGCGGCGGCTTTGGTGGCGGCGCTGACTTCAGCGATATCTTTGGCGATGTATTTGGCGACATCTTCGGCGGCGGCCGTGGTCGTCAGCGCGCGGCGCGCGGCGCGGACCTGCGCTACAACATGGAGCTGACGCTGGAAGAGGCCGTTCGCGGTGTCACCAAAGAGATCCGTATTCCGACGCTGGAAGAGTGTGACGTTTGCCACGGCAGCGGCGCGAAAGCGGGTACGCAGCCTCAGACCTGTCCAACCTGTCACGGCTCTGGTCAGGTACAGATGCGTCAGGGCTTCTTCGCGGTACAGCAGGCCTGTCCTCACTGTCACGGTCGCGGTACGCTGATTAAAGATCCGTGCACCAAATGCCACGGCCACGGTCGCGTTGAGAAAACCAAGACCCTGTCCGTTAAAATCCCGGCTGGCGTCGATACGGGCGACCGCATCCGTCTGGCGGGTGAAGGTGAAGCAGGGGAGCACGGCGCGCCGGCAGGCGATCTGTACGTTCAGGTGCAGGTGAAACAGCACGCTATCTTCGAGCGTGAAGGTAATAACCTGTACTGCGAAGTGCCGATCAACTTCGCGATGGCGGCACTGGGCGGTGAAATCGAAGTACCGACGCTGGATGGTCGCGTGAACCTGAAAGTGCCTGGCGAAACCCAGACCGGTAAGCTGTTCCGCATGCGCGGGAAAGGCGTTAAATCCGTTCGCGGTGGTGCGCAGGGTGACCTGCTGTGCCGCGTCGTCGTGGAAACGCCGGTTGGCCTGAACGACAAGCAGAAACAGCTGCTGAAAGAGCTGCAGGAGAGCTTTGGCGGCCCGACGGGTGAGAAAAACAGCCCGCGTTCCAAAAGCTTCTTCGATGGCGTCAAAAAATTCTTCGATGATTTGACCCGTTAATCTGTTCGCAGGTTTTCATCCGTAAAGGCCCGGAAGCGATTCCGGGCTTTTTCTATTTATGGGTATTGCTCGGTAAAACTGAATCTATACTCAATATTAATCTGTTTTTTCCGAGCTATCTGGCTTGGTATTATGGTTTTATCGAGGTATTGTTGTAACAGAGAGAATTAAAGTGAAATTACTACACCGTTTTTTTAGCAGTGAGGCGTCCGGCGGCGTGATCCTGATTATTGCCGCTGCGGCCGCGATGGTGCTGGCTAACCTTGGCATCACGCAGGAACTCTACCATGCATTTCTGGAAACGCCCGTTGAGCTGAAGGTCGGCGCGCTCGAAATTAACAAGAACATGCTGCTGTGGATCAACGATGCGCTGATGGCGGTGTTCTTCCTGCTCGTCGGGCTTGAGGTTAAGCGTGAGCTGGTACTGGGCTCGCTTGCCAGCCGCCAGCGCGCGGCGTTTCCGGTGATTGCCGCCCTCGGTGGGATGGTGGTGCCGGCGCTGCTCTTCCTGGCGTTCACCTGGCAGGATCCGATTGCACGTCACGGCTGGGCGATCCCGGCTGCGACGGATATCGCCTTTGCGCTCGGAGTGCTGGCACTGCTGGGAAGCCGCGTGCCGGTGGCCCTGAAAATCTTCCTGATGGCGCTGGCGATCATCGATGACCTGGGCGCCATTGTGATTATCGCGCTGTTCTACACCAGCGATCTGTCGATCCTGTCCCTGAGCGTGGCCGCTGGGGCGATTGCGGTGCTGGCGCTGTTGAACGTCTTCAATGTTCGCCGCATCGGTATCTATATCCTGGTGGGGATGGTGCTGTGGACGGCGGTGCTGAAATCGGGCGTGCACGCTACGCTGGCTGGTGTGATCGTCGGCTTCTTCGTGCCGCTTAAGCTGCAGGACGGCAAGTCGCCTGCCAAACAGCTGGAGCATGTGCTGCACCCGTGGGTCGCCTTTATGATCCTGCCGCTGTTTGCGTTCGCCAACGCGGGCGTTTCCCTCGGCGGCGTGACGCTGGACGGGCTGACGTCCGTGCTGCCACTGGGCATTATTGCCGGGCTGTTTATCGGTAAGCCGCTGGGCATTAGCCTCTTCTGCTGGCTGGCGACGAAGCTGAAGCTGGCGTCTTTGCCGCACGGCACCACGTTTAAGCAGATTATGGCCGTCGGCGTGCTGTGTGGCATCGGGTTTACGATGTCGATCTTTATCTCGACGCTGGCGTTTGGTGCGCATGCGCCTGAGCTTATCGTCTGGGCTAAACTCGGCATTCTTATCGGGTCATTATTGGCTGCGGTAATCGGTTATACCTTGTTGAAGGTGAAATTGTCCGGACAGGCCGTCCAGGCATAACGGAACACCGGGAGGAGGCGATCCTTCTCCCGATACACACTCAGGGAGAGAAGACGCGATGTCTCATTTAAATTACAACCATCTTTACTACTTCTGGCACGTCTATAAACAGGGCTCGGTGGTGGGGGCGGCAGAGGCGCTCTACCTGACGCCGCAAACCATCACCGGGCAAATCAAGGCCCTGGAAGAGCGCCTGCAGGGCAAGCTGTTCAAGCGTAAAGGGCGCGGTATTGAACCCAGCGAACTGGGCGAGCTGGTGTTTCGCTATGCGGACAAAATGTTCACCCTGAGCCAGGAGATGCTGGATATCGTCAACTACCGCAAAGAGTCGAACCTGCTCTTTGACGTGGGCGTGGCGGATGCGCTGTCGAAACGGCTGGTGAGCGGCGTGCTGGATGCGGCGGTGGTAGAAGATGAGCAAATCCATCTGCGCTGCTTTGAATCCACCCACGAGATGCTGCTGGAACAGCTGAGCCAGCACAAGCTGGACATGATTATCTCGGACTGCCCGATTGACTCCACCCAGCAGGAAGGGCTGTTCTCGGTGAAGATTGGCGAATGCGGCGTCAGCTTCTGGTGCATTAACCCGCCGCCGGAAAAACCGTTCCCCGCGTGCCTTGAAGAGCGCCGCCTGCTGGTGCCCGGAAGGCGTTCCATGCTCGGACGCAAGCTGCTGATCTGGTTTAACTCGCAGGGGCTAAAGGTAGAAATCCTCGGTGAGTTCGACGATGCGGCGCTGATGAAAGCCTTTGGCGAAGCGCATAACGCGATCTTCGTTGCGCCGACGCTGTACGCGCACGATCTCTATTCGGACGATAAGATTACGGAGATAGGCAGAGTGGATAACGTGATGGAGGAGTATCACGCCATATTTGCCGAAAGGATGATTCAGCACCCGGCGGTACAGCGAATCTGTAACCGTGACTACGCGGCGCTGTTTACGCCACCGGCAATCTGAAGGCATAAAAAAACCCGCGTTAAGCGGGTTCTTTAAACAAGCAACAACAAGTAGCGATTAAGCCAGTTTGTTGATCTGCGCGGTCAGGTTTGCTTTATGACGCGCTGCTTTGTTTTTGTGGATCAGACCTTTAGCAGCCTGACGATCCACGATTGGTTGCATTTCGTTAAATGCGTTCTGCGCTGCAGCTTTGTCGCCAGCTTCGATTGCTGCGTATACTTTCTTGATGAAAGTACGCATCATAGAGCGACGGCTTGCGTTGTGCTTACGAGCCTTTTCAGACTGAACGGCACGTTTCTTAGCTGATTTGATATTAGCCAAGTCCAACTCCCAAATATGTTCTATGTGGACAATTCAAAGGCCGAGGAATATGCCCTCTTTGCCTTCTTTTGTCAATGGATTTGTGCAAATAAGCGCCGTTAATTAGCGACGCTACGTTACGTAGTGATGGCGCAGGATTCTACCAGCTTGTCTTCCCTGAATACAGCCTTTCGGCATAAAAATCGCAGTTCACGAGCAGATTTTTTCGCTGCGAAAGGTCAGCCTGATGAAATCATTACGGCTTTCTGTTTTGCGCGAACAATCGCCGGTTAACCTTAACCGCTGTACAAGGTATACTTTGGCGATTTTCACTGTTTTGAGCCAGACATGAAGCTGATACGCGGCATACATAATCTCAGCAGCGCGCCACACGGGTGCGTGCTGACCATTGGTAATTTCGACGGCGTGCATCGTGGTCATCAGGCGCTGTTGCAGGGATTGCGTAAAGAAGGGGAGGCCCGTGGCCTGCCCGTTGTAGTGATGATTTTCGAGCCGCAGCCGCTGGAGCTGTTCGCGGGCGATAAATCTCCCGCCCGCCTCACCCGCCTGCGCGAGAAGTTGCGCTATCTGGCGGAGTCCGGCGTTGACTATGTATTGTGTGTGCGTTTCGACCGTCGCTTTGCCGCACTGACAGCACAAAATTTCGTCAGCGACCTTCTGGTTAAGCGTCTTGGCGTGCAGTTTCTCGCCGTGGGCGATGATTTCCGCTTTGGCGCTGGTCGTCAGGGCGATTTCTTGCTATTACAGAAGGCTGGTCTGGAGTACGGATTTGACGTCACCAGCGCGATGACCTTCTGCGAAGGCGGCGTGCGCGTCAGCAGCACGGCGGTTCGTCGGGCGCTGGCCGATGACGAACTGGATACGGCGGAAACCCTGCTGGGGCATCCGTTCACTATCTCTGGCCGCGTGGTCCATGGCGATGCGCTGGGCCGCACGATAGGCTTCCCGACGGCGAATATACCGCTGCGTCGTCAGGTTTCCCCGGTTAAAGGGGTGTATGCGGTGGAAGTGGCAGGACTGGGCGATAAGCCGTTTTACGGCGTCGCCAACATTGGCACGCGTCCGACCGTCGCCGGTGTGCGTCAACAGCTAGAAGTGCACCTGCTGGACGTTGTAATGGACCTGTATGGTCGCCATATAGATGTGATACTGCGTAAAAAAATACGCAACGAGCAGCGATTTGGTTCGCTGGATGAACTAAAAGCGCAAATTGCGCGAGATGAATTGACGGCCCGCGAGTTTTTTGGGCTTTGAACCCGGCTTAACTGCCTACGTGATAAATACGGAACCGAGAATCTGATGAGTGACTATAAATCAACCCTGAATTTGCCGGAAACAGGGTTCCCGATGCGCGGCGATCTCGCCAAGCGCGAACCGGGAATGCTGGCGCGTTGGACCGATGATGACCTGTACGGCATCATTCGTGCAGCCAAAAAAGGCAAAAAATCCTTCATTCTGCATGATGGCCCTCCATATGCGAATGGCAGCATTCATATTGGTCACTCGGTTAACAAGATTCTGAAAGACATTATCGTGAAGTCCAAAGGCCTCACGGGATATGACTCGCCTTACGTTCCGGGCTGGGACTGCCACGGTCTGCCAATCGAGCTGAAAGTAGAGCAGGAGTTCGGCAAGCCGGGTGAGAAGTTCACCGCCGCCGAGTTCCGTGCGAAGTGCCGCGAATACGCCGCGACGCAGGTTGACGGTCAGCGCGCTGACTTCATCCGTCTGGGCGTGCTGGGCGACTGGTCGCACCCGTACCTGACCATGGACTTCAAAACTGAAGCCAACATCATCCGTGCGCTGGGTAAAATCATCGGTAACGGCCACCTGCACAAAGGCGCTAAGCCGGTGCACTGGTGCGTGGACTGCCGCTCTGCGCTGGCAGAAGCGGAAGTGGAGTATTACGACAAAACCTCTCCATCTATTGACGTGGCGTTCCATGCCGTCGATCAGGATGCGGTGAAGGCCAAATTTGGCGTGTCGTCCGTTAACGGCCCAATCTCGCTGGTTATCTGGACCACCACCCCGTGGACCCTGCCAGCCAACCGCGCGATCTCCCTGTCCGGTGAGTTCGAATACGCGCTGGTTCAGGTTGAAGGTCAGGCGGTTATCCTGGCGAAAGATCTGGTTGAGAGCGTGCTGAAGCGCGCGCATATCAGCGACTACACCGTGCTGGGCACTGTGAAAGGTGATGCGCTGGAGCTGATGCGCTTCAAACACCCGTTCCTGGACTTCGACGTTCCGGCGATCCTGGGCGACCACGTTACGCTGGAAGCGGGTACCGGTGCGGTACATACCGCCGGTGGCCACGGCCCTGACGACTACAACATCAGCCTGAAGTACGGTCTGGAAATTGCTAACCCGGTTGGCCCGGACGGCTCTTACCTGCCTGGCACCTACCCGGCGCTGGACGGTATCAACGTCTTCAAAGCGAACGACATCATCGTCGACATGCTGCGCACCAGCGGCGCGCTACTGCACGTTGAAAAAATGCAGCACAGCTATCCGTGCTGCTGGCGTCACAAGACCCCGATCATCTTCCGTGCGACCCCGCAGTGGTTCATCAGCATGGATCAGAAAGGCCTGCGCGAGCAGTCTCTGAAAGAGATCAAAGGCGTGCAGTGGATCCCTGACTGGGGCCAGGCGCGTATTGAATCCATGGTGGCTAACCGTCCTGACTGGTGTATCTCCCGTCAGCGTACCTGGGGCGTGCCGATGTCTCTGTTCGTACATAAAGAGACGCAGGAGCTGCACCCGAACACCCTGGAACTGATGGAAGAAGTGGCGAAGCGCGTCGAAGTTGACGGCATTCAGGCGTGGTGGGATCTCGACTCCCGCGACATCCTGGGCGCTGACGCAGACAGCTACGAGAAAGTGCCGGATACCCTGGACGTGTGGTTCGACTCCGGGTCTACCCACTCCTCCGTGGTTGACGTGCGTCCGGAGTTTGCCGGTCACGCTGCCGATATGTATCTGGAAGGGTCTGACCAACACCGCGGCTGGTTCATGTCATCGCTGATGATCTCCACCGCCATGAAGGGTAAAGCGCCTTACCGTCAGGTACTGACTCACGGCTTCACCGTGGATGGTCAGGGCCGTAAGATGTCCAAATCTATCGGTAACACCGTTTCTCCGCAGGATGTGATGAACAAGCTGGGTGCAGACATTCTGCGTCTGTGGGTGGCTTCCACCGACTACACCGGCGAAATGGCGGTGTCTGACGAGATCCTGAAGCGTGCCGCCGACAGCTATCGTCGTATCCGTAACACCGCGCGCTTCCTGCTGGCGAACCTGAACGGGTTCGATCCGGCAAAAGACATGGTGAAACCGGAAGAGATGGTGGTGCTGGACCGCTGGGCGGTAGGCTGCGCGAAAGCGGCGCAGGACGATATCCTGAAAGCCTATGAGTCTTACGACTTCCACGAAGTGGTGCAGCGCCTGATGCGCTTCTGCTCCATCGAGATGGGCTCGTTCTACCTCGACATCATCAAAGACCGCCAGTACACCGCGAAAGCGGACAGCGTGGCGCGTCGTAGCTGCCAGACCGCGCTGTTCCACATCGCAGAAGCGCTGGTGCGCTGGATGGCGCCGATCATGTCCTTCACCGCGGATGAAATCTGGGGCTACCTGCCGGGCGACCGTGAGAAGTATGTCTTCACGGGCGAGTGGTACGAAGGTCTGTTCGATCTCTCCAGCACCGAAGCGATGAACGATGCCTTCTGGGACGAACTGCTGAAAGTGCGTGGCGAAGTGAACAAGGTTATCGAGCAGGCGCGTGCAGACAAGAAAGTCGGCGGCTCTCTGGAAGCGGCAGTCACCCTGTACGCCGAACCGGAGCTGGCGGCGAAGCTGACGGCGCTGGGCGATGAATTGCGATTTGTCCTGTTGACCTCCGGTGCGAAAGTTGCGGATTATGCCGATGCTTCTGCTGATGCTCAGCAGAGCGAACTGCTCAAAGGACTGAAAGTCGCGCTGAGCAAAGCCGACGGTGAGAAATGCCCGCGCTGCTGGCATTACACCACCGATGTTGGCCAGGTGGCGGAACACGCAGACATCTGCGGACGCTGTGTAAGCAACGTCGCCGGTGACGGCGAAAAACGTAAGTTTGCCTGATGAGTAAAACTCTCTGTTCAACAGGACTGCGCTGGCTGTGGCTGGTTGTGGTGGTGCTGATTATCGATCTGGGCAGCAAGTTCCTGATCCTCCAGAATTTCGCTCTGGGGGATACGGTCCCGCTGTTCCCGTCGCTTAACCTGCACTACGCGCGCAACTACGGCGCAGCGTTTAGTTTCCTTGCCGACAGCGGTGGCTGGCAGCGCTGGTTCTTTGCGGGTATCGCTCTCGGTATCTGCGTGATCCTGGCGGTGCTGATGTACCGCTCGAAGGCCACGCAAAAGCTGAATAACATCGCCTACGCGCTGATCATTGGCGGCGCGCTGGGCAACCTGTTTGACCGCCTGTGGCACGGCTTTGTGGTCGATATGATCGACTTCTACGTCGGCGACTGGCACTTCGCGACCTTTAACCTGGCAGACACCGCAATTTGCGTAGGCGCCGCGTTAATCGTGCTGGAAGGCTTCTTGCCGAAACCGGCCGCGAAAGAGCAGGCTTAATTGTCAATGCCGGGTGGCGCTGCGCTTACCCGGCCTACAGAATTTGTGGCCTCCCGTAGGCCCGGTAAGCGCAGCGCCACCGGGCAACAGGTGACCCAAAACAAGCGAGCAATTTGCATGTCTAAATCCGTACAGAGCAACAGCGCGGTTCTCGTTCACTTCACGCTGAAGCTGGATGACGGCTCCACGGCCGAATCCACCCGCAACAACGGCAAACCGGCCCTGTTTCGCCTCGGGGATACCTCGCTGTCTGAAGGTCTTGAGCAGCAGCTTCTCGGTCTGAAAGAGGGTGAGAAAAAAGCCTTTTCGCTGGAGCCGGATGCCGCGTTTGGCGTGCCAAGCCCGGACCTGATCCAGTATTTCTCGCGCCGCGAGTTTATGGACGCGGGTGAACCGGAAATCGGGGCGATTATGCTCTTTACCGCTATGGACGGCAGCGAAATGCCTGGCGTGATCCGCGAAATCAACGGCGACTCGATTACCGTTGATTTCAACCATCCGCTCGCCGGGCGTACCGTTCATTTTGATGTTGAAGTGCTGGAAATCGATCCTGCACTGGAGGCCTGAAATGCAGATCCTGTTGGCTAACCCGCGCGGCTTTTGCGCCGGTGTAGACCGCGCTATCAGCATTGTTGAAAACGCGCTGGAGATTTACGGCGCGCCGATTTATGTGCGTCACGAAGTGGTGCATAACCGCTACGTGGTCGACAGCCTGCGCGAGCGCGGCGCTATCTTTATTGAGCAGATCGGCGAAGTGCCGGACGGTGCGATCCTTATCTTCTCCGCGCACGGCGTCTCGCAGGCGGTACGCAACGAGGCGAAAAGCCGCGATCTGACCGTATTCGATGCCACCTGTCCTTTGGTGACAAAAGTGCATATGGAAGTGGCGCGCGCCAGCCGTCGCGGTGAAGAGTCGATTCTGATTGGCCATGCCGGTCATCCGGAGGTAGAAGGCACCATGGGCCAGTACAGTAACCCGGAAGGGGGCATGTATCTGGTCGAGTCGCCTGAAGATGTCTTTACGCTGAACGTGAAAAATGAAGCCCGCCTGTCGTTTATGACCCAGACGACGCTCTCCGTAGACGATACCTCAGACGTGATTGACGCCCTGCGTCAGCGCTTCCCGAAAATCGTCGGTCCACGTAAGGATGATATCTGCTACGCGACCACTAACCGTCAGGAAGCGGTGCGCGCGCTGGCTGAACAGGCGGACGTGGTGCTGGTGGTCGGCTCCAAAAACTCCTCTAACTCCAACCGTCTGGCCGAACTGGCGCAACGCATGGGTAAAATGGCTTTCCTGATTGATGACGCGTCGGATATTCAGGAAGCGTGGGTTAAGCACGCGGCCTGTGTCGGCGTGACGGCCGGGGCGTCTGCGCCAGATATTCTGGTACAGAACGTCATTTCCCGTCTGCAGGAGCTGGGCGGTGGCGAAGCGGTGCCGCTGGAAGGACGTGAAGAGAACATCGTTTTCGAAGTCCCGAAAGAACTGCGCATCGACGCCCGCGAAGTCGAATAGTCCTTTTTCTGATGAAAGGCCAGCACCTCCTGTGCTGGCCTTTTTTTTACCCGTTACTTTATCGTGACGACAAAATCATGTCTTTTACTGATATTTAAGTCGGTTTCACGTTAAATTCTAATTATCGGTGTTTTCAGTTGGCAGTGCTTCTCAAGGCTGGTTAATCTGAAAACGGTTTACATCATTTTAACGTAAGAGAATAACTATGCATGATGCACAGATCCGCGTCGCCATTGCGGGCGCGGGTGGACGTATGGGCCGTCAGCTTATTCAGGCGGCACTTCAGATGGATGGCGTCGCGCTTGGCGCGGCCCTGGAGCGTGAAGGTTCTTCGCTTCTGGGGACCGATGCCGGTGAGCTGGCAGGCGCAGGCCACACGGGCGTTACCGTGCAAAGCAGCCTGGAAGCGGTACAAGAGGACTTCGATGTCTTCATCGATTTTACCCGCCCGGAAGGGACGCTCACGCACCTGGCGTTTTGTCGCCAGCACGGCAAGGGGATGGTGATCGGCACCACCGGTTTTGACGATGCGGGTAAGCAGGCTATTCAGGATGCATCAAAAGAGATTGCGATTGTCTTCGCCGCAAACTTCAGCGTGGGCGTGAACGTCATGCTGAAGCTGCTGGAGAAGGCTGCGAAGGTGATGGGCAACTATACCGATATCGAGATCGTCGAAGCTCACCACCGTTACAAAGTTGATGCGCCATCAGGCACGGCGCTGGCGATGGGCGAAGCGATTGCCCATGCACTTGATAAAGATTTAAAAGACTGCGCGGTCTACACCCGCGAAGGTTACACCGGCGAACGCGTGCCGGGCACCATTGGCTTTGCAACCGTGCGAGCGGGTGACATCGTCGGCGAACACACGGCGATGTTCGCCGATATTGGTGAACGCGTCGAAATTACGCATAAAGCCTCCAGCCGAATGACGTTCGCCAACGGCGCCGTACGTTCCGCTTTGTGGCTGAAAAACAAGAAAGATGGCCTTTTTGATATGCGAGATGTGCTCGATCTCAACAATTTATAAGCATTATTACCCATCGTGATGTGGTTATTGCAGTCGTAATTGTTTGATTGCATAGGGCAATATTTTATTGCCCTTTTATTTTGTCTGTTTCATTGTGTATTTTGATTTAAAGCCATAAATATCTATCTATTGCTGCGTTTTAACGTTGCTGAAATGTAAATTTTGACCATTTGGTCCACTTTATTAAGCTCCATCGCATTATTTTTTATTAAACCAGGCGCGCAAGCGTTTTCCGCAGTGATTTACCTGATCTTTTTGTCGCTTAAGCCGCATTCCTCTCTCCAGGACTGCAAAAGACTAAACAAAATATCCGTTTTAAGTTGACTTTTACCCACCAAATCCCCAGAATGCCGCCGTTTGCCAAAAATCCGCTGGCAACACATTTGCATTGATCCATGACATGCTATGAATTAATATGCAAATAAAGTGAGTGAATATTCTCTGGAGGGTGTTTTGATTAAGTCAGCGCTATTGGTTCTGGAAGACGGAACCCAGTTTATCGGTCGGGCCATAGGGGCAACGGGTTCGGCGGTTGGGGAAGTCGTTTTCAATACTTCAATGACCGGTTATCAAGAAATCCTCACTGATCCTTCCTATTCTCGCCAAATCGTTACTCTTACTTATCCTCATATCGGCAATGTCGGCACCAATGCTGCTGACGAAGAATCTTCTCAGGTACATGCGCAAGGCCTGGTCATCCGCGACCTGCCGCTGATTGCCAGCAACTTCCGCAATACCGAAGACCTCTCTTCTTACCTGAAACGCCATAACATCGTGGCGATTGCCGATATCGATACCCGTAAGTTAACGCGTCTGCTGCGCGAGAAGGGTGCACAAAACGGCTGCATCATCGCGGGCGATAACCTCGATGCGACGCTGGCGCTGGAAAAAGCGAAAGCCTTCCCGGGCCTGAACGGCATGGACCTGGCGAAAGAAGTAACGACCGCAGAAGCCTACAGCTGGACCCAGGGTAGCTGGACGCTGGAAGGCGACCTGCCGGAAGCGAAAAAAGAGAGCGAGCTGCCGTTCCACGTGGTGGCCTACGATTTCGGCGCCAAGCGCAACATCCTGCGCATGCTGGTTGACCGCGGCTGCCGCCTGACGGTGGTGCCGGCACAGACCTCTGCAGAAGACGTGCTGAAGATGAATCCGGACGGTATTTTCCTGTCCAACGGTCCAGGTGACCCGGCACCGTGCGATTACGCCATCGCCGCCATCAAGTCCTTCCTGGAAACCGACATCCCGGTATTCGGCATCTGCCTCGGCCATCAGCTGCTGGCGCTGGCGAGCGGTGCGAACACCGTTAAGATGAAGTTCGGCCACCACGGTGGTAACCACCCGGTGAAAGACATCGATAACAACACGGTGATGATCACCGCGCAGAACCACGGCTTTGCCGTCGATGAAGCCTCGATGCCGGCTAACCTGCGCGTGACCCATAAGTCGCTGTTCGATGGCACCCTGCAGGGGATTCATCGCACCGATAAGCCAGCGTTCAGCTTCCAGGGTCACCCGGAAGCCAGCCCGGGCCCACACGACGCCGCGCCGCTGTTCGATCACTTCATCGAACTTATCGAGCAATACCGTAAGACCGCTAAATAATCAGGAGCCGAGAAGACAATGCCAAAACGTACAGACATAAAAAGCATCCTGATCCTTGGCGCTGGCCCGATCGTCATCGGCCAGGCCTGCGAATTTGACTACTCCGGCGCGCAGGCATGTAAAGCCCTGCGTGAAGAGGGTTACCGCGTAATCCTGGTGAACTCTAACCCGGCAACCATCATGACCGACCCGGAAATGGCCGATGCAACCTACATCGAGCCGATTCACTGGGAAGTGGTGCGTAAAATCATCGAGAAAGAGCGTCCGGACGCGGTGCTGCCAACCATGGGCGGCCAGACGGCGCTAAACTGTGCGCTGGAGCTGGAGCGTCAGGGCGTGCTGGCCGAGTTCGGCGTGACCATGATTGGTGCGACCGCCGACGCGATTGATAAAGCAGAAGACCGTCGCCGCTTCGACGTAGCGATGAAGAAAATCGGCCTCGACACCGCGCGTTCCGGTATCGCACACAATATGGAAGAAGCGCTGGCCGTCGCGGCTGACGTGGGCTATCCGTGCATCATCCGTCCATCGTTCACCATGGGCGGCACCGGCGGCGGCATCGCCTACAACCGCGAAGAGTTCGAAGAGATTTGCGAACGCGGTCTGGATCTCTCCCCAACCAAAGAGCTGCTGATTGATGAATCGCTGATTGGCTGGAAAGAGTACGAGATGGAAGTGGTGCGTGATAAAAACGACAACTGCATCATCGTCTGCTCCATCGAAAACTTCGATGCGATGGGTATACACACAGGCGACTCCATCACCGTTGCGCCAGCCCAGACCCTGACCGACAAAGAGTATCAAATCATGCGTAACGCCTCGATGGCGGTACTGCGTGAAATCGGCGTGGAAACCGGCGGTTCTAACGTGCAGTTCTCCGTTAACCCGAAAACCGGCCGTCTGATTGTTATCGAAATGAACCCGCGCGTGTCCCGTTCCTCCGCGCTGGCCTCTAAAGCGACCGGCTTCCCGATTGCGAAAGTGGCGGCGAAGCTGGCGGTGGGTTACACCCTCGACGAGCTGATGAACGACATCACCGGTGGCCGCACGCCTGCGTCCTTCGAGCCGTCAATCGACTACGTTGTCACCAAAATTCCTCGCTTCAACTTCGAGAAATTCGCGGGCGCGAACGACCGTCTGACCACCCAGATGAAATCTGTCGGTGAAGTGATGGCGATTGGCCGCACGCAGCAGGAATCCCTGCAGAAAGCGCTGCGCGGCCTCGAAGTGGGCGCGACCGGCTTCGACCCGAAAGTGAGCCTGGACGACCCGGAAGCGCTGACGAAAATTCGCCGCGAGCTGAAAGACGCGGGCGCAGAGCGTATCTGGTACATCGCCGATGCCTTCCGCGCGGGCCTGTCCGTCGATGGCGTGTTCAACCTGACCAACATCGACCGCTGGTTCCTGGTGCAGATTGAAGAGCTGGTGCGTCTGGAAGAGCAGGTGGCTGAGCTGGGCATCACCGGCCTGGACGCTGACTTCCTGCGCGTGCTGAAGCGTAAAGGCTTCGCCGATGCGCGTCTGGCTAAGCTGGCGGGCGTGCGCGAAGCAGAAATCCGCAAGCTGCGCGACCAGTACGACCTGCACCCGGTCTACAAGCGCGTGGACACCTGTGCGGCTGAATTCTCGACCGACACCGCCTACATGTACTCCACCTATGAAGACGAGTGCGAAGCGAACCCGTCCGTCGACCGCGACAAGATTATGGTACTGGGCGGCGGTCCAAACCGTATCGGCCAGGGCATCGAGTTCGACTACTGCTGCGTACACGCCTCCCTGGCGCTGCGTGAAGACGGTTACGAGACCATCATGGTCAACTGTAACCCGGAAACCGTATCGACCGACTACGACACCTCTGACCGCCTCTACTTCGAGCCGGTGACGCTGGAAGACGTGCTGGAAATCGTGCGCATCGAGAAGCCAAAAGGCGTTATCGTGCAGTACGGCGGCCAGACCCCGCTGAAGCTGGCGCGCGCGCTGGAAGCAGCAGGCGTGCCGGTTATCGGCACCAGCCCGGACGCGATTGACCGTGCGGAAGACCGCGAGCGTTTCCAGCAGGCGGTTGACCGTCTGAAGCTGAAACAGCCGGCGAACGCCACCGTCACCGCCATTGAGATGGCCGTTGAGAAGGCGAAAGAGATTGGCTACCCGCTGGTGGTGCGTCCTTCCTACGTGCTGGGCGGCCGCGCGATGGAAATTGTGTATGACGAAGTCGACCTGCGTCGCTACTTCCAGACCGCGGTGAGCGTGTCGAACGATGCGCCAGTGCTGCTCGACCGCTTCCTCGACGACGCGGTAGAAGTGGACGTTGACGCCATCTGCGACGGCGAAATGGTGCTGATTGGCGGCATCATGGAGCACATCGAGCAGGCGGGCGTACACTCCGGTGACTCAGCCTGTTCTCTGCCAGCGTACACCCTGAGCCAGGAAATTCAGGACGTGATGCGCCAGCAGGTGCAGAAGCTGGCCTTCGAGCTGCAGGTGCGCGGTCTGATGAACGTCCAGTTCGCGGTGAAAGACAACGAAGTCTACCTGATTGAAGTTAACCCGCGCGCGGCACGTACCGTACCGTTCGTCTCCAAAGCCACCGGCGTACCGCTGGCGAAAGTGGCGGCGCGCGTGATGGCGGGCCAGACGCTTGCGCAGCAGGGCGTGACCAAAGAGATCATTCCACCGTACTACTCGGTGAAAGAAGTGGTGCTGCCGTTCAACAAATTCCCGGGCGTTGACCCGCTGTTAGGGCCAGAAATGCGCTCTACCGGGGAAGTGATGGGCGTGGGTCGCACCTTCGCAGAAGCGTTCGCGAAGGCGCAGCTGGGCAGTAGCTCTACCATGAGAAAATCAGGCCGTGCGCTGCTCTCCGTTCGTGAAGGCGACAAAGAGCGCGTGGTTGACCTGGCCGCCAAGCTGCTGAAACAGGGCTTCGAGCTGGATGCAACCCACGGTACGGCGATTGTGCTGGGCGAAGCCGGTATCAACCCGCGTCTGGTGAACAAGGTGCATGAAGGTCGTCCGCACATTCAGGATCGTATCAAGAATGGCGAATACACCTACATCATCAACACCACCGCAGGCCGCCAGGCGATCGAAGACTCCAAGCTGATTCGCCGCAGCGCGCTGCAGTACAAAGTGCACTACGACACCACCCTGAACGGCGGTTTCGCAACGGCCATGGCGCTGAACGCGGATGCCACCGAGAAGGTGATTTCGGTGCAGGAAATGCACGCGCAGATTAGCAAGTAAGCAAAAATGCCCGGTGCCGTTCGGCTGCCGGGCATTCTCCCCATCTTCAGAACCTTCTGGTTTTTCATCCGCTTTCAGTCAGTTAACCTAAAATGGTTAGGTCGATAACGAAATTCAACTGAGAGCAGGGGAAAACACCATGCAAAATAAATTACTGATCGCTTCCGTTCTGGCTGCCACCACAATGTTTACCGTTGCGGGCTGTTCGTCTAATCAGGCCGTAAAAACCACCGATGGCAAAACCATTGTCACCGACGGCAAACCGCAGGTGGATGACGATACCGGTCTGGTGTCGTACAAAAACGCCGAAACCGGTCAAACCGAGCAGATCAACCGTGACCAGGTGAAATCCATGGGCGAGCTGGATAACTAATTCAGAATTCTGACGTAAGCCCGTCAATAATATTCACTATTAGCCTGTTGAATTACTGACTACACTCTTTTGTTAAAAGAAAGCAGTAACAACAGGCTAATCAATGATTCTGATAATTTATGCCCATCCTTATCCGCAGCACTCGCATGCGAATAAGCGGATGCTTGAGCAGGTAAGGACGCTTGATAACGTAGAGATACGTTCCCTCTATCAACTCTATCCCGATTTTAATATTGATATCGCCGCCGAACAGGAGGCGCTTTCCCGTGCCGATCTGATTATCTGGCAGCATCCCATGCAGTGGTACAGCACGCCCCCTCTCCTGAAACTGTGGATTGATAAAGTCTTCTCCCACGGCTGGGCGTATGGTCACAACGGCAATGCGCTAAAAGGAAAAAGCCTGATGTGGGCGGTCACTACCGGCGGAGGGGAAAGCCATTTTGATATCGGTTCCTTCCCGGGTTTTGACGTCCTGGCGCAGCCGCTGCAGGCGACTGCGCTCTATTGCGGTCTGAACTGGCTCCCGCCGTTTGCGATGCACTGCACGTTTGTTTGCGACGATGAAACGCTGCAGGCGCAGGCTCGTCATTATAAACAACGCTTACTTGAGTGGCAGGAGGCGCACCATGGATAGCCATACGCTGATACAGGCGCTGATTTACCTCGGCGCGGCGGCGCTGATTGTGCCCGTGGCGGTACGCCTGGGGCTGGGCTCTGTTCTCGGCTACCTGATTGCGGGCTGCGTCATTGGGCCGTGGGGCTTTCGACTGGTCACGGATGCAGAGGCGATTCTCCATTTCGCTGAAATCGGCGTGGTGCTGATGCTGTTTGTGATTGGCCTGGAGCTCGACCCGCAGCGGTTGTGGAAGCTTCGCGCCTCGGTATTTGGCGGCGGGGCTCTGCAGATGGTGGCCTGCGGCCTGCTGCTGGGCGGGTTCTGCATCCTGTTGGGTATGGACTGGAAAGTGGCAGAGCTGATCGGCATGACGCTGGCGCTCTCTTCAACGGCCATTGCCATGCAGGCGATGAACGAGCGAAATCTGACGGTATCCCAGATGGGACGCAGCGCGTTCTCGGTGCTGCTGTTCCAGGACATTGCCGCTATCCCGCTGGTGGCGATGATCCCGCTGCTGGCGGCCAGCGGTTCCTCTACCACGCTGGGCGCTTTCGCGCTGTCGGCGCTGAAGGTGGCGGGCGCACTGGCGCTGGTGGTGCTGCTTGGCCGCTACGTGACCCGCCCGCTGCTGCGGTTTGTTGCCCGTTCTGGCCTGCGCGAAGTGTTCAGCGCCGTGGCGCTGTTCCTGGTGTTTGGCTTCGGTCTGCTGCTGGAGGAAGCCGGGCTGTCGATGGCGATGGGGGCGTTCCTCGCAGGCGTTCTGCTGGCGAGTTCTGAATACCGTCACGCGCTGGAAAGCGATATCGAGCCGTTCAAAGGGCTGCTGCTGGGGCTGTTTTTCATCGGCGTCGGGATGTCCGTCGACTTCGGCACGCTGGTGACGCATCCGCTGCGGATCGTCATTCTGCTGGTCGGCTTCCTGGTCATTAAAATGGTGATGCTGTGGTTGATTGCGCGTCCACTGAACGTGCCGGGCAGGCAGCGCCGCTGGTTTGCCGTGCTGCTGGGGCAGGGGAGTGAATTTGCGTTCGTGGTCTTTGGCGCCGCGCAGATGGCAAACGTGCTCGACCCCGAGTGGGCGAAAGCGCTGACGCTGGCGGTCGCACTGTCGATGGCGGCGACGCCTGTATTGCTGGTGGTGCTGACGCGCCTGGAAAAATCGGACAGCGAGCAGGAGCGCGAAGCCGATGAGATTGACGAGGAGCAGCCGCGCGTCATCATCGCCGGATTTGGTCGCTATGGGCAGATCGTCGGGCGTTTATTGCTCTCCAGCGGGGTGAAAATGGTCATCCTCGATCACGATCCCGACCATGTCGATACCCTGCGTAAATTTGATATGAAGGTGTTTTACGGGGATGCGACCCGCGTCGATCTACTGGAATCCGCCGGGGCGGCAAAAGCCGAGGTATTGATTAACGCCATTGACGATCCTGAAACCAGCATGCAGATGGTGGAGCTGGTAAAAGAACATTTCCCGGCGCTGACTATTATCTCCCGCGCGCGCGATGTGGATCACTACATCCGGCTGCGGCAGGCGGGCGTAGACGCCCCGGAGCGTGAAACCTTCGAAGGTGCGCTGAAGTCTGGCCGCATGGCGCTGGAAAATCTGGGACTCGGCGCGTATGAAGCGCGCGAACGGGCGGACCTGTTCCGCCGCTTTAATACCGAGATGGTTGAAGAGATGGCGGCGATGGCCGGCAGTACGGCCACCGAGCGCGCGGCGGTGTTTAAACGCACCAGCGCGATGCTGACGGAAATCATTAACGAGGACCGTAACCACCTGTCGCTTACCCAGCGCCATGGCTGGCAGGGCACGGAAGAGGGCAAGCATACCGGCGATCCGGCTGACGAACCCGAGAGTAAACCTTCCGCGTGAAGTGGAGTTGCCAGCAATAATAAAAAATTTCTTTATCTTTACCCTGCCGCCAGTCGACGAAAGATTAAGCTTTCCGTATAGTGGCGGCAATTTTTTGCATCCGGGAAATTTTCAATGATCAGTCTGATTGCAGCGCTGGCGGTGGACCGCGTTATCGGTATGGAAAATGCCATGCCGTGGAACCTGCCTGCCGATCTCGCATGGTTTAAACGTACTACGTTAAACAAGCCGGTAGTGATGGGCCGCCTGACCTGGGAGTCGATTGGTCGTCCATTGCCGGGCCGTAAGAATATCGTTATCAGCAGCCAGCCGGGCACTGACGATCGCGTCGAATGGGTAAAATCAGTAGACGAGGCGATTGCTGCGTGCGGCAATGCCGAAGAGATCATGGTGATTGGCGGTGGACGCGTGTACGAGCAGTTCCTGCCAAAAGCGCAGAAGCTGTATCTGACCCATATTGATGCAGAAGTGGAAGGGGATACCCATTTCCCGGACTACGATCCGGACGAGTGGGAATCGGTATTCAGCGAATTCCACGACGCGGATGCACAGAACTCCCACAGCTACTGCTTCGAGATTCTGGAACGTCGTTAAGTCATTTTCCCTCTCCCGGCCGGGAGAGGGAATAACGTATCAGGAGGCGACGGCCTCACTTTCTCCTAAGTCCAGCTGTCGGTTGGACGGCTGCACAAAGTAAGCTTTATCTTCCCAGCGTAAGCAGGTTAAGTCTCCGCCCCAGCAGCATCCGGTATCCAGACCATAGATCCCTTCCGGTGTTCCTTTTCCTTCCAGTGCAGCCCAGTGACCAAAGACCACGCTGTACTCGCTGGTCACCGGCCCCGGAATGGCAAACCACGGTTTCAGCGGAGCGGGCGCGCTTTCCGGCGTCTCTTTCGAATACATGTCCAGCTGTCCGTTCGGGAAGCAGAAACGCATGCGGGTGAACGCGTTGGTGATAAAGCGCAGGCGGGCCAGACCGCTGAGCTCCTCGCTCCAGTGGTTCGGCATATCGCCGTACATGGCATCGAGGAAGAAAGGATAGGAGTCGCTCGCCAGCACCGCTTCAACGTCACGCGCGCAGGTTTTCGCCGTCTCAAGATCCCATTGTGGGGTGATCCCGGCATGCGCCATGACCAGCTTCTTCTCTTCGTCGATCTGCAGAAGGGGCTGACGGCGCAGCCAGTTAATCAGATCGTCCGCGTCCGGCGCATCCAGCAGTGGGGTGAGGCGATCTTTAGGTTTGTTGCGGCTGATCCCGGCGAAAACCGCCAGCAGATGCAGATCGTGATTGCCCAACACCATGCGCACGCTGTCGCCCAGCGATTTGACGAAACGTAATACTTCAAGGGAGCCGGGGCCACGCGCGACTAAATCGCCCGTCAGCCAGAGCGTGTCCTGTCCTGGCGTGAAGTCGACCTGTTTTAACAATGCGATCAGTTCATCGTAGCAACCGTGAACGTCGCCAATCAGATATGTAGACATTAGATTAATGAATGAGTGTGGTTACGGCGAGACGGAACACAGGAATGGCAACGCGGAAATCATTGCCATCGACGTCGACCATTTCATAATGGCCTTGCATGGTACCCATCGGCGTTTCAATCACCGCGCCGCTGGTGTACTGGTACTCTTCGCCAGGGGCGATATGGGGCTGCTCACCGACCACACCTTCGCCCTGAACTTCGATTTCGCGGCCATTGCCGTTAGTGATAAGCCAGTAGCGCCCGCGCAGCTGCACGGGCATCCGCCCCAGATTGCGAATGGTCACGGTGTAAGCGAAAACAAAACGTTCTTCGTCCGGGGAGGACTGCGATTCAACATAGACGCTTTGTACATGGACACATACGCGGGGCGAATCAATCATGGCTTAACTCTCCTTCGGCGGCGCATTATCGCTGATGTAATTAGCCAGCTTGCAGTACTGCTCTACGGAAATGTTCTCCGCACGCATTGCCGGGTCGATCCCCAGCTCGGCTAACACCTCAACGGTAAACGAATTGCTCAGGCTGTTACGGATCGTTTTACGGCGCTGGTTAAAGGCTTCTGTGGTAATGCGGCTCAGTACGCGCAGATCTTTAACCGGGTACGGTTTCGTTTTGTGCGGCACAAGGCGCACAACCGCTGAATCCACTTTCGGTGGTGGTGTGAACGCTGACGGCGGTACTTCGAGTACCGGGATCACGTTGCAGTAATATTGTGCCATCACGCTTAAACGACCATACGCTTTACTGTTCGGGCCTGCAACCAGACGGTTAACAACCTCTTTTTGCAACATGAAGTGCATGTCGGCAATGGCATCAGTATAGCTAAAGAGGTGGAACATGAGCGGCGTGGAGATGTTGTACGGCAGGTTGCCGAAGACGCGCAGCGGCTGGCCCATTTTTTCCGACAGTTCGCCAAAGTTCATGGTCATGGCGTCCTGCTGATAGATGGTCAGCTTCGGCCCGAGGAACGGGTGCGTTTGCAGGCGTGCGGCCAGATCGCGGTCCAGTTCGATGACGGTCAGCTCGTCGAGGCGTTCGCCTACCGGTTCGGTCAGCGCGGCAAGGCCCGGGCCGATTTCGACCATAGCCTGACCTTTTTGCGGATTAATAGCCGAGACAATGCTTTCGATCACGAACTGATCGTTAAGGAAGTTTTGCCCGAAACGTTTGCGGGCTAAGTGGCCCTGATGGACTCTATTAGTCATTGAGTATTAACAATCATTTTGATGGCGAGATTAAGCGCCGTAATAAAACTGCCGACATCCGCTTTCCCCTGGCCTGCCAGATCCAGCGCAGTACCGTGGTCAACGGACGTTCGAATAAAGGGTAAACCGAGGGTGATATTCACCCCGCGGCCAAAGCCCTGGTATTTTAGCACGGGCAGGCCCTGATCGTGGTACATCGCGAGCACGGCGTCGGCGTTATCCAGGTATTTCGGCTGGAAAAGGGTATCCGCAGGCAGCGGCCCGCTGAGGTTCATCCCCTTCGCCCGCATTTCGTTGAGCACCGGAATAATGGTGTCGATCTCTTCAGTGCCCATATGCCCGCCTTCTCCGGCGTGCGGATTCAGGCCGCAGACCAGCACGTGCGGCTGCGCGATCCCAAATTTTGTCTGCAGATCGTGGTGCAAAATCCCGACGATCTCGCGCAGGAGTTCAGGGGTGATCGCATCAGGAATGGCTTTGATCGGCAGATGGGTTGTCACCAGCGCAACGCGCATCTCCTCCGTCGCCAGCATCATCACCACTTTCGGGCTGTGCGAGCGCGCTTCGAAGAACTCCGTATGCCCGGTAAACGGTATGCCCGCTTCGTTGATGACGCCTTTGTGGACGGGGCCGGTAATCAGGGCGGCAAATTCGCCCTTCAGGCAACCGTCGCAGGCGCGCGCCAGGGTTTCAACGACATAGTGGCCGTTTTCCGTGCTGAGCTGGCCCGGGATGACCGGCGTACGAAGGGGAACTGAAAGAAGGGTCAGCGTACCGGCTTGCTGCGGTGCAGGCTGTTGGCCTTCAACGTAAGGGATGAGCGTTAAAGGCAGACCGAGCAGCGTTGCCCGGTCTTGTAACAGTGTTGCATCGGCGCAGACAACCAGTTCTACCGGCCAGCTGCGCTGGGCGAGCTGGACGACGAGGTCAGGCCCAATCCCGGCGGGTTCGCCGGGCGTGATAACAACACGATGCTGTTTCATTAGTTGCTCAGAACTTTCACGTAAGCACTGGCGCGTTGTTCCTGCATCCAGGTTGCTGCTTCTTCTGAGAACTTACGGTTAAACAGCATACGGTAGGCTCTGTCTTTTTGTGCCGCATCCGTTTTATCAACGTTACGGGTGTCCATCAGCTCGATCAGATGCCAGCCAAACGAAGAGTGGACCGGCGTGCTGATCTGGCCTTTGTTCAGCTTCATCAACGCGTCGCGGAAGGCAGGATCGTAAATATCCGCAGCTGCCCAGCCCAGATCGCCGCCCTGGTTAGCAGAGCCTGGATCCTGAGAGAACTCTTTTGCGGCCTTCGCAAACGAGGTTTTACCGCTCTTAATATCTGCAGCGATCTGTTCCAGCTTCGCACGCGCCTGATCGTCAGTCATGATCGGTGACGGTTTCAGAAGAATGTGGCGAGCGTGAACTTCGGTGACGGAGATATTTTGGCTCTGGCCGCGGAGATCGTTCACCTTCAGAATGTGGAAGCCCACGCCTGAACGGATAGGACCAACGATATCCCCTTTCTTCGCCGTGCTCAGCGCCTGAGCAAAGATGGATGGCAGCTCCTGAATACGTCCCCAGCCCATCTGGCCGCCTTTCAGCGCCTGTTGGTCAGCGGAGTAGGTGATTGCCAGCTTGCCAAAGTCGCCGCCGTTACGCGCCTGTTCAACAATAGAACGCGCCTGGCTTTCTGCTTCCGCAGCCTGATCGGACGTTGGGTTCTCTGGCAGTGGGATCAGGATGTGGCTCAGGTTCAGCTCTGTGCTCGCATCGTTCTGGTTACCCACCTGTTTTGCCAGCGCGTCCACTTCCTGAGGCAGGATGGTGACGCGGCGACGTACTTCGTTGTTACGCACTTCCGAAATCAGCATCTCTTTACGGATCTGGTTACGGTAGGTGGCGTAGCTGATGCCGTCATAGGCCAGACGGCTGCGCATCTGATCTAAAGACATATTGTTCTGCTTCGCGATGTTAGCGATCGCCTGATCGAGCTGCTCGTCAGTGACCTTCACACCCATTTTCTGCCCCATCTGCAGAACGATCTGATCCATGATCAGACGCTCCAGGATCTGGTGGCGCAGCGTGGCGTCATCCGGGAGCTGTTGACCGGCTTCGCCCGAATTGAGCTTCACCGATTTCATCAGACCGTCAACGTCACTTTCAAGCACGACGCCGTTGTTAACCACAGCAGCGACTTTATCAACAACCTGGGGGGCCGCGAAGCTGGTATTCGCAACCATAGCGACACCGAGCAGCAGCGTTTTCCAGTTCTTCATACTTTTTCCATTTCAATTAACCGCAAAGCGGATTACGTTGCAAATCAAGCACATTACAAGGCGCTACGGTACGGCAGAATATTCGAGCGCAGCATTTTCTGCGTACCCAGACCGTAGTTGGAACTCAGGCCGCGTAACTCGAAGTTAAAGCCAATCACGTTATCGTATTTGCTCTGATTGTTTTGAGTATCCCAGCCGTTAAGTTTGCGTTCGTAGCCGACACGCAGCGCGTAACAGCAGGAGTTATATTGCAGACCCACCATCTGGTCAGCAGGTTTATTGGCGTTAGTGTCAAAGTAGTAAGCGCCTACGATTGACCACCGGTCGGCGATTGGCCAACTTGCTGCACCACCCACCTGCGAAATACCATCTTTATAGCGTTCTGAGCCAGCATAAGATGGCAATGTTGCCTGAATATATTCCGGGCTGGCGTAACGATACGTCAACTGCACCATACGGTCTTCATCACGGCGGTACTCAATAGCAGCGCTACTTGTCGCAATATTATCGAGTCGAGTGTCATATTGCACACCACCGCGCAGACCCCAGCGGTCAGTCATACGCCAGTAAGTATCTCCCGCCCAAACCAGCGATCCCGTTTTGTTATCTTTCTCCCAGTTAATGTTGTCATCACCGGTGCGTGACTCGGTGAAATAGTAGATTTGACCAACAGAAACGTTAAAACGTTCAACGGCGGCATCATCATAAACACGGGTTGTGACGCCGGTCGTTAACTGGTTAGCGGATGCGATGCGGTCAAGACCGCCGTAAGTACGGTCACGGAACAGGCCGCTGTAGTCAGACTGGAGTAAAGAAGAGTCGTAGTTCTGAATCTTGCTCTGATCGCGGTACGGCACGTACAGATACTGCATACGCGGTTCGAGCGTCTGGGTATAACCATCCGCCAACAGGGCCATA
The DNA here is from genome assembly GCF_036487345.1 of Enterobacter cloacae complex sp. CARB60. Taxonomy (NCBI): domain Bacteria; kingdom Pseudomonadati; phylum Pseudomonadota; class Gammaproteobacteria; order Enterobacterales; family Enterobacteriaceae; genus Enterobacter; species Enterobacter cloacae complex sp. CARB60. Next base: position 3,967,245 of record NZ_JAZKLC010000002.1, on the reverse strand, counting down.
TCACGCTCGAAGATGAGCTTGCCGTCCATTTTGAACTGCGGGAGCGTGCGGTTGACCGACTCTGCCAGATGCGTATTGTTTGTTGCGTTGTAGTTATCAACATTTTTTTGCTGATAGTGTGTCGCCATCAGCTTGGCTTCGGTATTCAGGCTTGCCCAGTCGTTAGACCATGGCAGATTGACCGTCGGCTCAAGGTGAACTCGCGTGGCTTCAGGCATGTCCGAATCCGTGTTAACGAAATGCACCGCCTGAGCGTAGACGTGAGTGTCGAATGGACCCACATCATTCTGATACCAGTTAACGTCCAGCTGTGGCTCTGCGCCATACGTAGGCGTGGACTGGTCAGAAAATACCTGGAATTGCTTGGTCGAGACGGTCGCGTCAAAATTCTGTACCGCATAGCCTACGCTGAATTTCTGCGTGGCATAGCCATCGGTACTCGAGCCGTATTTGGACGAGAAGTCATTAAAATAAGACGAATCGCTAACTTTGGTGTAGTCAACATTAAAGCGCCACACCTGATCCATCACCCCGGCATGCTGCCAGTAGAATAACCAGCGGTGTTTATCGCCTTCGGTCGGATGCTCGTCCTGGAAGACTTTATCTGACGGCAGATAGTCCAGCTCCATCAGACCCGCACCGGCGTGGGTCAGATAGCGGAACTCGTTCTCCCACATGATGTTGCCGCGCTTGTGGATATAGTGCGGCGTAATCGTCGCATCCATGTTTGGCGCGATGTTCCAGTAATACGGCAGGTAGAACTCAAAGTAGTTCGACGTGCTGTATTTGGCATTCGGGATCAGGAAACCGGAGCGACGTTTGTCACCCACGGGAAGCTGCAGATAAGGGCTGTAAAATATCGGCACCGGACCCAGCTTGAAGCGGGCGTTCCAGATCTCTGCGACCTGTTCTTCGCGGTCATGGATAACCTCACTCCCGACCACGCTCCAGGTATTTGAACCCGGCAGACATGACGTGAACGTACCGTTTTCCAGGATCGTATAGCGGTTTTCACCGCGCTGTTTCATCAGGTCCGCGTCACCGCGCCCCTGGCGACCCACCATCTGGTAATCACCTTTCCAGACGTTAGTATCTTTGGTATTCAGGTTTGACCAGGCTTTCGGACCTTTCAGGATGACCTGATTGTCGTCATAGTGCACATTACCCAGCGCATCCACCGTTCGTACCGGCTCGGCCGCACCTTCCGGCTGCTTCTGGTGTAACTGCACTTCATCTGCCTGCAGGCGGCTATTGCCCTGGTTAATATCAACATTGCCCGTAAACGTGGCATTGTCAGGGTAAGTCCCTTTCGAACTGTCGGCAGTAATGGTTACCGGCAAGCTATTTGTATCGCCACTCACCAGTGGGCGATTATAACTTGGGACGCCAAGCATACATTGCGAGGCGAGATCGGCCGCCAACCCCTGTTGACTGTACAGGGCGGTGCCAATCATTGTGGCCAGGAGGGTGGGGATACGTTTTTTCATACGTTGTATTTTATTGTTCCGTCATCAGTGGCTACGGCTTATAAACGCTCAGAGACTATCTTACTCATCTGCGCAGTACCAGCGTTAATCCTGCCCGTTTGCGTGCCAGAGTGTTAGGCTCGCTATCGAATGACGAGTATGATAAAGCAAATTATAGGCGATGTCCTTCAATTGACCGTGACTTGAACACAGTGATGATGACGTTGCGTCGGCCAGGAATATGACTATCCGGGGAGTATATGCAGTATTGGGGTAAAATAATCGGCGTTGTGTTCGCCATCATCATGGGAGCCGGGTTCTGGGGGATTGTGCTTGGGCTTATTATCGGCCATATGTTTGATAAGGCGCGCAGCCGCAAAATGGCCTGGTTTGCCAATCAGCGCGAGCGTCAGTCACTCTTTTTCTCCACCACCTTTGAGGTCATGGGGCACTTAACCAAATCCAAAGGGCGTGTCACAGAAGCCGATATTCAGATTGCCAGCGTTTTTATGGATCGCATGAACCTGCACGGCGACTCCCGTCTGGCAGCACAAAATGCGTTTCGCATCGGTAAAGCGGATAATTATCCGCTTCGCGAAAAAATGCGTCAGTTCCGCAGCATCTGTTTTGGACGTTTTGATTTAATTCGGATGTTTCTGGAAATTCAAATCCAGGCGGCCTTCGCCGACGGTTCGCTTCACCCTAATGAACGTGATGTACTGTACGTCATTGCGGAAGAGCTGGGCATCTCCCGTATGCAGTTCGACCAGTTTCTGCGCATGATGCAGGGCGGGGCGCAGTTTGGCGGCGGCTATCACCAGCAGTCGTCCGGCGGAGCCTGGCAGCAGGCGCAGCGTGGTCCGACGCTGGAAGATGCCTGCAACGTGCTTGGCGTAAAGCCCTCTGACGATCAGACCACGATTAAACGTGCCTATCGTAAGCTCATGAGCGAGCATCATCCGGACAAACTGGTCGCGAAAGGCTTGCCGCCGGAAATGATGGAGATGGCGAAGCAAAAAGCGCAGGAAATCCAGAAGGCGTACGAGCTCATTAAAGAGAAGAAAGGTTTCAAATAAGAAAAAGCCCGACGGTGTCGGGCTTTTTTTTTAGAAGTCCACCGGGGCTTTAAACGTCATCGCGTTACCAAAGGCCGGATGGGTGATGGTGAGCGTCTGCGCGTGCAGCTGCAGGCGTGGCGCTAAGGCCAGCGCTTCAGGCGGCGCGTAAAAGCGGTCGCCCAGAATCGGATGACCCAGGGCAAGCATATGCACGCGCAGCTGGTGTGAACGTCCGGTAATCGGCTTAAGCAGGACGCGCGCGGTATTATCCGGCGCGTACTCCAGCACTTCATACTCGGTCTGCGCGGCCTTGCCGGTTTCATAACACACCTTCTGCTTAGGCCGGTTCGGCCAGTCACAGATCAGCGGTAAATCCACCAGCCCTTCCGCCTGCGCGGGGTGGCCCCAGACGCGGGCGACATACTGCTTTTTCGGCTCGCGCTCGCGGAACTGGCGCTTTAACTCGCGTTCCGCCGCTTTATTCAGCGCCACCACAATCACGCCGCTAGTGGCCATATCCAGGCGATGGACGGACTCCGCCTGCGGATAATCGCGCTGGATACGCGTCATCACGCTGTCTTTGTGCTCGTCCAGACGCCCCGGCACGGACAACAGGCCGCTGGGCTTGTTGACCACCATAATGTGTTCATCCTGATACAGAATGACCAGCCAGGGATCCTGCGGCGGATTGTAAGGCTCCATCACCATCTTGCGCTCCGTTTACTGATGCGTCACAACGATAAGACGCAGGGCATCCAGACGCCAGCTCGCCTGATTCAGGCTTTCCAGCACCTGCTGACGGTTGCTCTCAATCGCCGCCAGCTCGTCGTCACGGATGTTCGGGTTGACTGCTTTTAACGCTTCCAGACGGGACAGCTCCGCAGACAGTTTCTCATCGGCTTCGCTGCGCGCGGCGTCAATCAGCGTTCTGGCTGCTTTTTCAATCTGGGTTTCGCCCAGTTGCAGAATGGCGTGCACGTCCTGCTGTACCGCGTTGACCAGCTTGCTGCCCGTATGGCGGTTTACCGCGCTCAGCTGTCGGTTGAAACTCTCGAATTCAACCTGTCCCGCCAGGTTCGTGCCGTTTTTGTCCAGCAGCAGGCGGACAGGCGTTGGCGGCAGGAAGCGGGTGAGCTGCAGCTGTTTCGGCGCCTGCGCTTCCACAACGTAGATCAGCTCCACCAGCAGGGTACCCACCGGCAGCGCCTTGTTTTTCAACAGGGAGATGGTGCTGCTGCCGGTATCGCCGGACAGGATCAGATCCAGACCGTTGCGGATCAGCGGGTGTTCCCAGGTGATAAACTGGGCGTCTTCGCGGGACAGCGCCACATCACGTTCGAAGGTGATGGTACAGCCATCTTCCGGCAGGCCCGGGAAATCCGGAACCAGCATGTGATCGGACGGGGTCAGGACAATCAGGTTCTCGCCACGATCGTCCTGGTTGATGCCGACGATGTCGAACAGGTTCATGGAGAAGCCGATCAGACTGGTGTCATCATCTTGTTCTTCAATGCTTTCGGCAAGCGCCTGCGCTTTTTCACCGCCGTTGGAGTGGATCTCCAGCAGACGGTCGCGGCCCTGCTCCAGCTGCGCTTTCAGCGCGTCGTGCTGCTCACGGCAGGACTTGATCAGCTCATCAAACCCTTCCGCGTTTTCCGGCGCGGCCAGGTAGCCGATCAGATCGCCATGCACCCGATCGTAAATGGTGCGGCCTGTCGGGCAGGTGTGTTCAAACGCGTCCAGACCTTCGTGGAACCAGCGTACCAGCACGGACTGCGCGGTTTTTTCCAGATATGGCACGTGGATCTGAATATCATGCGCCTGACCGATACGATCCAGACGGCCGATACGCTGCTCCAGCAGATCCGGGTTAAACGGCAGATCGAACATCACCAGGTTGCTGGCGAACTGGAAGTTACGGCCTTCAGAGCCGATTTCCGAGCACAGCAGAACCTGTGCGCCGCTGTCCTCTTCCCCGAACCACGCCGCGGCGCGGTCGCGCTCGACGATGGACATGCCTTCGTGGAACACGGCGGCACGAATACCTTCGCGCTCGCGCAGGACCTGCTCCAGCTGCAGCGCGGTGGCCGCTTTGGCGCAGATCACCAGCACTTTCTGGGAACGGTGCGCGGTCAGGTAGCCCATCAGCCACTCCACGCGCGGATCGAAGTTCCACCAGGTGCCGGTATCGCCTTCAAATTCCTGGTAGATTTGTTCCGGATAAAGCATGTCGCGGGCGCGCTCTTCCTGGGTTTTGCGCGCACCCATAATGCCGGAGACTTTAATCGCCGTCTGATACTGCGTCGGCAGCGGCAGCTTGATGGTGTGCAGCTCGCGTTTCGGGAAGCCTTTGACGCCGTTACGGGTGTTTCGGAACAGCACGCGGCTGGTGCCGTGGCGGTCCATCAGCATGTCGATCAGCTCTTTACGCGCGGATTCCGCGTTGTCGCTCTCGCTGTTCGCAGCCTGCAAAAGCGGCTCGATATCCTGCTCGCCAATCAGATCGCTCAGGGTGTTGAGTTCGTCGTTTGAAAGACGCTTGCCCGCCAGCAGCATAGCGACGGCATCCGCGACCGGACGGTAGTTATTCTGTTCTTCCACGAACTGCTCAAAGTCGTGGAAACGGTTTGGATCGAGCAGGCGCAAGCGGGCGAAGTGGCTTTCCAGACCCAGCTGCTCCGGCGTTGCGGTCAGCAGCAGGACGCCGGGCACGCGCTCGGCAAGCTGCTCGATAGCCATGTATTCGCGGCTCGGCGCGTCTTCGCTCCAGACCAGATGGTGCGCTTCGTCAACGACCATAATGTCCCACTCGGCATCGCACAGGTGCTCAAGACGCTGCTTGCTGCGGCGCACGAAGTCCAGGGAGCAAATGACCAGCTGTTCGGTTTCAAACGGGTTGTCGGTATCGTGCTGCGCTTCGGCATAGCGTTCGTCATCGAACAGAGAGAAACGCAGGTTAAAGCGGCGCAGCATCTCAACCAGCCACTGGTGCTGCAGGGTTTCTGGCACCACAATCAGCACGCGTTCGGCAGCCCCGGAAAGCAGCTGTTGATGCAGGATCATGCCCGCTTCGATGGTTTTACCCAGGCCCACTTCATCTGCCAGCAGCACGCGCGGCGCGTGACGACGGCCCACGTCATGGGCGATGTTCAGCTGGTGAGGGATCAGGCTGGTGCGCTGGCCGCGCAGGCCGCTCCACGGCATGCGGTACTGTTCACTCTGGAACTTACGCGCGCGATAGCGCAGCGAGAAGCGATCCATACGGTCGATTTGCCCGGCAAACAGGCGGTCCTGCGGCTTACTGAACACCAGCTTGCTGTCGAGCAGCACTTCACGCAGGATGACATTGGCCTCGTCGGTGTCCAGGCGAGTCCCGATGTAGGCGAGCAGTCCATTCTCTTCTTTTACGTCTTCAATCTTGAGCTGCCAGCCGTCATGGCTGGTCACGGTGTCACCCGGATTAAACATCACGCGGGTTACAGGGGAGTCATTGCGAGCGTAAAGACGGTTTTCACCGGTGGCCGGGAAGAGGAGGGTAACCATACGCGTATCGATTGCTACGACGGTTCCTAATCCAAGTTCGCTTTCTGTATCGCTGATCCAGCGTTGACCAAGTGTAAAAGGCATAGTTGTTCGGCTCTAATCTTTAATTGCAGGCAATAGTTCGACCCCCGTCAAAAAAGACGGTCATCGAAAAATGGGTCCGGGAATGGAAAGGGCGCTATGGTACTGGATGGCAGCCATTTCGTCACGCGTCAAAATAGGCCAAGTTGTCCTGTCACTAGTGTAGCAAAATCATCGTCGATGAAGGGCAAAATTCCGTCGGCAACCGGCTGAAGCTGACGCGTCAGATAGTGTTCGTAATCCAGAGGCGAATGCTGATAATCCACGGGTTCCGGGCCGCTAGTGGTCCAGACGTATTTGATGGTCCCCCGGTTTTGATACTGCGGCGCGCGGCCGCGGCGTACGTTTTCTTCATCCGCCAGGCGCGCGGCGCGTACGTGTGGAGGAACGTTGCGCTGGTACTCCGCCAGCGGACGGCGCAGGCGCTTGCGGTACACCAGCTGCGCGTCAAGTTCGCCCGCCATCAGGCTGGCTATCGTCTCGCGCACGTAGTCCTGATACGGCTCATTGCGGAACACCCGCAGATAGAGCGTCTGCTGGAACTGCTGCGCCAGCGGCGTCCAGTCTGTGCGCACCGTTTCCAGCCCTTTAAACACCATCCGCTGCGCGTCGCCTTCCTGAATCAGCCCGGCGTAGCGCTTCTTGCTGCCCTGATCGGTACCGCGAATGGTGGGCATTAAAAAGCGGGCGAAATGGGTTTCAAATTCCAGCTCCAGCGCGCTGGCTAACCGCTCTTTCTGCAAATGTTCCTGCCACCAGTCGTTCACGAAGGCGACCAGCGCTTTGCCGATTTGTGCGGCGTCCTCTTCTGAATGCGTGCCCTTAAGCCACACAAAGGTGGAGTCCGTGTCGCCGTAGATGACGTCATAGCCCCGGGACTCAATCAGCGCTTTGGTTTGGCGCATAATCTCGTGCCCGCGCATGGTGATCGAGGAGGCGAGGCGCGGGTCAAAGAAGCGGCAGGCGCTGGTGCCCAGCACGCCGTAAAAGGCGTTCATGATGATTTTCAGCGCCTGTGATAACGGCTTATTGCCGTGGCGCTTGGCTTCGTCGCGCCCGTGCCAGATGTTTCCCACGATTTCAGGCAGACAGTGTTTTTCCCGCGAGAAGCGTGCGCCGAGGAAGCCTTCGGTGCTGTGCTCATCATCCGGCTGGGCCATGCCCTCAACCAGCCCGACGGGATCGATCAGGAAGGTGCGGATGATCGACGGGTACAGGCTTTTGTAATCCAGGACCAGAACGGAGTCATACAATCCTGGTCGGGAGTCCATGACATAGCCGCCGGGGCTTGCCTGCGGCGGTACGTCCCCGAGGTTGGGGGCGACATATCCCACGCGGTGCATGCGGGGAATGTAAAGATGGCCGAACGCGGCTACCGAACCGCCGTGCCTGTCGACAGCCAGGCCGTTCACCGTCGCGCGCTCCAGCAGAAACGGCATAATCTCGGTTTTGTGGAATATCTGCGTGACCAGCTCGCAGTCTTTCAGGTTATAGGTGGCGAGCGCGGGTTTATCTTCGTTAAAGCGCCGGTCGATCTCGTCCATTCTATCCCAGGGATTGTCGATGGACTTACCCTCGCCAAGTAGCTCCTGCGCGACGGCTTCCAGGGAGAATGAAGAGAAGTTCCAGAAGGCGGATTTTAGCGCCTCGATGCCGTCGATAATCAGGCGACCGTTAGCCTGCGCGAAGAAAACGCCGTTCTTAAAACCGTGTTCGCGCCATTCCAGCTCGCTGTTTCCGCGCCCCAGCATCAGCGGGATGCGGTAGCGCTCGGCGTGTTTTTGCAGAACGCGCAGGTCGAACTGCACCACGTTCCAGCCGATCAGAACATCGGGATCGTAGTCGGCAAACCACTGGTTAAGCTTCTCCAGCAGCTGCGGGCGGCTGCTGACGTACTCAAGCCGGAAATCCAGCGCGGACGCATCGCCATTCGGCGGCCCGAGCATATAGACAACCCGATCGCCGCAACCTTCCAGGCCAATGCAGTACAGCTCGCCGTGACGGGTGGTTTCGATATCCAGGGAGACCCACTTCAGCGGTGGGCGATAGTGTGGGTTAGGCTTCAGGCGCGCGTTAACGAGGCTGCCGCTCTGCGCGGTGCCGTCGACCCAGACGGGGGCGGTGATGAACCGCTCCATCAGGAAGCGTTCCGGTGGTCGGATATCGGCTTCGTAAAGCGTCACGCCTGCTTCTCGCAGCAGCTTTTCATAGCGCATCTGCTGGCGATGGGCGCGACAGTAGAGGCCGTAAACCGGCTGGCGGTGGAAATCTTTCAGCTCAAGCGGGGTGATGCGCCAGCCGTTTTCGCCGCGCAGCAGCTGCTTCACCTTCTCGACGTGGGCTTCAGGAATAAAGGCCACGGATTCCTGTGGGGGCAGCGTAACGTGCAGCGGACCGTTATCGGTTGCCAGCCAGAACGCGACCTCGGTGCCCTGAGGGGTATCCCGCCAGTGTCGGGTCAGTAAAAAACCTTCTTGCGCCTGCGCCACGCCGTTATCCCATAAAACAAAACCAGGCCTGATTATAGCCTGGTTAAGGTGGGTTTGCTGGGGTTTTATACAGTGCTGGTTTTGCCGGATGGCGCTGCGCTTATCCGGCCTACAGGTTCCGTAGGCCCGGTAAGCGCAGCGCCACCGGGCGATGAGCTACTGCCCGTAATACGCTTTCGCGCCGTGCTTGCGCAGGTAATGCTTATCCAGCAGGGTTTGCTGCATATCCGGCAGCTGCGGCGCCAGCTGGCGACAGAAGATCCCCATATAGGCGACCTCTTCGAGCACGATGGCGTTATGTACCGCGTCTTCTGCGTTTTTCCCCCAGGCGAACGGGCCGTGGGAGTGCACCAGCACGCCGGGCATTTGCGCCGCGTCGATCCCCTGTTTTTCGAAGGTTTCAACAATCACGTTACCCGTTTCCCACTCGTACTCACCGCCGATCTCCGCATCGGTCATCAGACGCGTGCAGGGAATGGTGCCGTAAAAGTAGTCCGCGTGGGTGGTGCCGGTTGCCGGGATGGACTGGCCCGCCTGCGCCCAGATGGTCGCATGGCGCGAATGGGTATGCACAATGCCGCCGATGGTCGGGAATGACCGGTAGAGCAGGCGGTGAGTCGGCGTATCGGAGGACGGTTTTTTCTTACCTTCCACCACTTCGCCGGTCTCGAGGCTGACAACGACCATATCGTCTGCGGTCATCACCGCGTAATCCACGCCGGAAGGCTTAATCACGAACACGCCTTTTTCCCGGTCAACGGCGCTGACGTTGCCCCAGGTCAGGGTCACCAGATTATGTTTCGGCAGCGCCAGGTTGGCTTCGAGCACCTGACGTTTGAGATCGTCTAACATAGTTGTCTCCTGCCGGATGGCGCTTCGCTTATCCGGCCTACGGAACCGTAGGCCCGGTAAACGCAGTGCCACCGGGCATTCAGGGCTTAGCGTTTTGAACCGTAATAGACTTCGTTCCAGCGCAGCGCGTCTTTGAAGGCGGGCAGGCGGGTGTCGTTATCAATCACGGTCAGTTCGATGTCGTGCAGCTCGGCGAACTGACGCATGTCGTTGAGATCCAGCGCGTGGCTGAACACCGTGTGGTGCGCGCCGCCGGCCAGGATCCAGGCCTCTGAGGCGGTTGGCAGGTCAGGCTGCGCTTTCCACAGGGCGTTGGCGACCGGCAGTTTCGGCAGGGAGTGCGGCGTTTCAACGGCATCGACGCAGTTCACCAGCAGGCGGAAACGATCGCCGAGGTCGATCAGGCTGGCGTTGATGGCCGGGCCGGTGCGGGTGTTGAAGATCAGACGCGCCGGATCGGCTTTACCGCCGATGCCGAGGTACTGCACGTCGAGGATCGGTTTCTCTTCGACGGCGATCGTAGGACACACTTCCAGCATGTGGGAGCCGAGCACCAGGTCGTTACCGTTTTCGAAGTGGTAGGTGTAGTCCTCCATAAAGGAGGTGCCGCCCTGCAGACCGGTCGACATCACCTTCATGATGCGAAGCAGAGCGGCAGTTTTCCAGTCGCCCTCGCCCGCAAAGCCATAGCCCTGCTGCATCAGACGCTGTACCGCCAGGCCCGGCAGCTGTTTCAGGCCGTGGAGGTCTTCAAAGGTGGTGGTAAAGGCGTGGAAGCCGCCCTGTTCCAGGAAGCGCTTCATGCCCAGCTCGATGCGCGCCGCGTCCAGCACGTTCTGGCGCTTGTCGCCGTTAATTTGTGCCGCAGGCGTCAGGCGGTAGCTGCTCTCGTACTCGTCCACCAGCGCGCTCACGTCGCCATCGCTAATTTCATTCACCACCTGCACCAGGTCGCCCACGGCCCAGGTATTCACGGAGAAGCCGAACTTGATCTGTGCGGCCACTTTGTCGCCGTCAGTGACCGCCACTTCACGCATGTTGTCACCGAAACGCACCACTTTCAGGTGGCGGGTGTCCTGCTTAGAGACGGCCTGACGCATCCAGGAGCCGATACGTTGTTGCGCTTTGCCATCCTGCCAGTGGCCGGTGACCACCGCGTGCTGCTGACGCATACGCGCGCCGATGAAGCCGAACTCGCGGCCGCCGTGCGCGGTCTGGTTCAGGTTCATAAAGTCCATGTCGATGCTGTCCCACGGCAGGGAGGCGTTGAACTGGGTATGGAACTGCAGCAGCGGTTTGTTGAGGATAGACAGACCGTTGATCCACATTTTGGCGGGGGAGAAGGTGTGCAGCCACACCACCAGACCGGCGCATTTATCGTCGTAGTTGGCGTCGCGGCAGATGTGAGTGATTTCGTCCGGCGTTGTGCCCAGCGGTTTCAGCACCAGTTTGCACGGCAGTTTAGCTTCCGCGTTCAGCGCGTTAACGACGTGCTCCGCGTGTTTCGTCACCTGCTGCAGCGCTTCCGGTCCGTACAGATGCTGGCTGCCAATCACAAACCACACTTCATAGTTATTAAAAATGGTCATCATCGTGTCCTTAATGGGTCAGGGTTGCCGTAGTGTCCGCGGTGCTTTTGGCCGGGGCGGCGACAGGGAGATAGTGAAGTTCGGCGCTTTTTGCCCATTGCTGGTAGCGCTGATAAAGCTGTTCAAAGCGTTGTGCTTGCTGGGCGCGCGGCTGGAGCGTATTTTCAACGGCGCTCGCCATATGCTGCTGCGCGGTCGGGATATCCGCATGAACGCCTGCGGCCACGGCAGCAAAAATCGCCGCGCCCAGCGCGCAGCACTGATCGGAGGCCACAATCTGCAGCGGACGGTTCAGCACGTCGCAGCAGGCCTGCATGATCACCGGGTTTTTACGGGCGATGCCGCCCAGCGCCATCACGTTGTTCACGTCGATGCCCTGCTCGGTGAAGCACTCCATAATGGCGCGGGCACCGAAGGCCGTTGCGGCAATCAGACCGCCGAACAGCGCAGGCGCGTCGGTCGCCAGGTTGAGGTCGGTAATCACCCCTTTCAGACGCTGGTTGGCAAACGGCGTGCGGCGACCGTTAAACCAGTCCAGCACCACCGGCAGGTGTTCGAGAGACGGATTTTTTGCCCAGGCTTCGGTGAGCTGCGGCAGAAGCTGCTTTTTGCTCTCGGCGATCTGGGTTTTCAGTTCAGGATGCGCTGCCGCTAGCCGATCCAGCGGCCAGCCGAGGACGCGGCCAAACCAGGCGTAGATATCGCCAAACGCGGACTGACCGGCTTCGAGGCCGATAAAGTCCGGCACCACGCTGCCGTCCACCTGGCCGCAGATGCCTTTCACCGCGCGGTCGCCGACGGTGGCTTTATCCGCCGTCAGGATGTCGCAGGTGGAGGTGCCGATAACTTTGACCAGCGTGTTTGGCTGCGCGCCCGCGCCCACGGCGCCCATATGGCAGTCAAAGGCGCCGCCGGAGATCGCCACGTTCTGCGGCAGGCCGAGACGCGTCGCCCACTCTTCGCAGAGGGTGCCGACCGGAATATCGGCGGTGAAGGTGTCGGTAAACAGCGGGTATGTCAGGTTCTTGTTGAGGATCGGGTCGAGCTCATCGAAGAACGCGGCCGGAGGCAGTCCGCCCCAGCCTTCATGCCACAGGGATTTATGCCCGGCGCTGCAGCGACCGCGGCGGATATCCTGCGGGCGCGTGGTGCCGGAGAGCAGGGCAGGCACCCAGTCGCACAGCTCAACCCATGACGCCGCAGCCTGTGCGACGGCGGCGTCGGCACGGGTGACGTGGAGGATCTTAGCCCAGAACCATTCGCTGGAGTAAATCCCGCCGATGTAGCGCGAGTAGTCCGTTTTGCCCGGCTGATGGCACAGGCGGGTGATGGCTTCGGCCTCTTCCACGGCGGTGTGGTCTTTCCACAGCACGAACATGGCGTTCGGGTTGTCGGCGAACTCCGGGCGCAGCGCCAGCACGCGGCCTTCGGCATCCACAGGGGCAGGCGTGGAGCCGGTGCTGTCGACGCCAATGCCGACAATCTCAGCTCGCTGGGCGTCAGTCAGTTCAGCCAGGACGGTTTTAATCGCCGCTTCCATCGACTCGATATAGTCACGCGGGTGGTGGCGGAACTGGTTGTTCGGCGCATCACAGTAGCGCCCCTCTTGCCAGCGCGGGTACCACTCAACGCTGGTTGCTATCTCCTGGCCGGACGTACAGTCCACTGCCAGCGCGCGAACTGAATCGCTGCCAAAATCGAGGCCAATCGCAATTGCCATGGTGTTGCTCCATCGAAAAAACAGGTATGGAAGAACATTAGAGACTGGGGACAAAAGTCGTCAGGCAGGATCCGCTAATCTTATGGATTAAATTGCTGTTACAACGGAAAGTGTGACGCCGTGCAAATATTCAATGTGGACATTTCTGCCGCACTTATAGACACTTTTGTTACTGGTTATCTGCCTGCTCTGGCGGAGAAATCAGGGGGGAAGGCTGAAACATGGCGGACGTAAAAGCGGCGTGATGCTTTTTGGATCTTTTCGCGGGCCATTTTTAAGCTGCTTTTAGTGATATGGACAATTGGTTTCCTTCAGGACCCTTGGGAGAACTGAATCTATGGCCGAAACGCAAAACGATCCCCTGCTGCCGGGATACTCGTTTAACGCGCACCTTGTGGCGGGACTGACCCCTATCGAGGCTGAGGGATATCTCGACTTTTACGTCGACCGACCGCTCGGGATGAAAGGGTATATCCTCAACCTGACCGTGCGAGGGGAAGGGATCATCAAGAACGGTGACCAGCAGTTTGTCTGCCGCCCCGGCGATATCCTGCTGTTCCCGCCGGGGGAGATCCACCACTATGGCCGTCATCCGGATGCCAAAGAGTGGTATCACCAGTGGGTCTACTTCCGCCCGCGCGCCTACTGGCAGGAGTGGCTTTCCTGGCCGGCTATTTTTGCGCACACCGGTTTTTATCGCCCGGATGAGGTTCATCTGGCGCAGTTTCGCGAGCTTTTTGCGCAGATTATTGAGGCAGGACAGGCCGGGGGGCGTTACGCTGAACTGCTGGCGATTAACCTGCTCGAACAGCTGCTTCTGCGACGGATGGAAGCGATCAACGAGTCGCTTAACCCGCCGCTGGATAACCGCGTGCGCGACGCCTGCCAGTACATCAGCGACCACCTGGCTGATAGCCAGTTTGATATCGCCAGCGTTGCCCAGCACGTCTGCCTGTCGCCGTCGCGGCTGTCGCATCTGTTCCGCCAGCAGCTGGGCGTCAGCGTTTTGAGCTGGCGTGAGGATCAGCGCATCAGCCAGGCGAAACTATTGCTCAGCACCACCCGGATGCCCATCGCCACCGTGGGGCGTAACGTAGGCTTTGAAGATCAGCTCTATTTCTCCCGGGTATTTAAAAAATGCACCGGCGCCAGCCCGAGTGAATTCCGCGCGGGATGTGAATAAACGGTAAACATTCAGGTGAACTTCAGGAGCATCTTGTAAACTATTCAGACAATTGATGCCTTGACGCGGTGCGGGGCGCTAAGCAGAATCGCTGATTCTTTTTCTGACCGGAATAGTTATGCAGGCATTGCTGGAACACTTTATTACCCAGTCCGTTATGTACTCGCTCATCGCCGTGGCGCTGGTGGCGTTTCTGGAGTCGCTGGCGCTGGTTGGGCTGATCCTGCCCGGTACCGTGATGATGGCAGGGCTTGGGGCGCTGATTGGCAGCGGCGAGGTTAATTTCTGGCAGGCGTGGCTGGCCGGGATTATCGGCTGCCTGCTTGGCGACTGGATCTCCTTCTGGCTGGGCTGGCGCTTTAAGAAGCCGCTGCACCGCTGGTCGTTTATGAAAAAGAACAAAGCCTTGCTGGATAAAACCGAGCATGCGCTGCACCAGCACAGCATGTTTACCATCCTCGTCGGCCGCTTTGTCGGGCCAACGCGTCCGCTGGTGCCGATGGTGGCGGGAATGTTGGATCTGCCCGTCGCGAAATTCGTGGTGCCGAACATTATCGGCTGCGTTTTCTGGCCGCCGTTCTACTTCCTGCCGGGGATCCTCGCGGGTGCTGCCATTGATATTCCTGACGGTATGCAAAGCGGCGAGTTTAAATGGCTGCTGCTGGGCACGGCGGTGCTGCTGTGGCTGGCGGCATGGCTCTGCTGGCGGCTGTGGCGCAGCGCTAAAGCCAGTGTCGATCGCCTGACGCGCTATCTCCCGCGCACTCGTCTGCTCTGGCTGGCCCCGCTGACGCTGGGTGTGGCCGTGGTAGCCCTGGTCGCGCTGATTCGTCACCCGCTGATGCCGGTGTACGGCGAAATTTTATTAAAAGTGGTCAGCCGTTAAGGACTATTTTCCTCTCCCCGTGGGAGAGGGGCAGGATGAGGGCATCAGACCGCACAAGGTAAAAGCAAAACGGCAACCAGGGTTGCCGTTTTTGATGTTTGTACCCTCTCCCCGTGGGAGAGGGTCAGGGTGAGGGCATCAGACCGCACGAATGCCCAACAGCGAAGACGCACCCGCTCTACCACTCAGCAGTTCTTCTGTACTTCCATCCCACAAAATACGCCCTTCGGCAATCACCACCGATCGCGGCGCAATCCGCGCGGCATCCTCAATACTGTGCGACACCATCAGCATCGTCAGCTGCTGGCGCTGACAGACGTCCTGCACCAGCGCCAGCATCTCCTGGCGCAGCGCGGGATCGAGCGCCGAGAACGGCTCATCCAGCAGCAGGATCGGCTGCTCGCGCACCAGACAACGCGCCAGCGCCACGCGCTGACGCTGGCCGCCGGAAAGCTCGCCCGGCAGCCTGTCGATGAACTCAGCGATCCCCATCTGTGCGGCAATGATCTCCAGCTTCTGGCGCTGGGCATCGTTCAGCCTGAGTCCCGGATGCATTCCCAGCGCGATGTTTTGCCGCACCGTCAGGTGGGTAAAGAGGTTGTTTTCCTGAAACAGCATTGAGACCGGACGTTTTGCGGGCGGCGTGTGGGTATGATCGTGATTTTCAATGACGATCGCGCCGCTTGCCGGCTGCAGAAAACCCGCAATTAAATTAAGCAGCGTGCTTTTTCCCGCGCCGCTTGGGCCAAGTATGGCGATCATCTCCCCCTGACGCACGGAGAGCGTGAAGCGCATCGGCAGATGCTGGTAAAGCCAGGTTACATCAGTCAGTTTTAACATCACGCCCCGGAAGTTTTTCGATAGCGGTAAATAAGGCAAAGCACAGCAGCAGCAGTAACAGCGCGGTGACCGCGCCGTCCTGACTGCGATAAGAGCCGATCTGCTGATAGAGCCAGTATGGCAGCGTGCGGAAATCGTCATTGCCAAAGAGAGCCACCACGCCAAAATCCCCAATCGACAGCACGCAGGCAAACGCCAGCGCCTGCGCCAGCGGACGTTTTAGCGCGCGGAGTTCGACCACCTTCAGCCGCTGCCAGCCCTGCATGCCCAGCGACTGGCACAGCAAACCGTAGCGGCTGTTGACGTCGCGCATCGGGTTTTCCAGCACTTTGAGCGCGTAGGGAATGGCCATCAGGGCGTTGGTGAAAATCACGATGCCATCGGCCCTTTCCGGCAGGCCGATGGTGCTGTTGAACAGTAAAAAGAAGCCCGTCGCCAGCACGATGCCCGGCATCGCCAGAATGAGCATCCCCGTCAGCTCCAGCGCCTGTCCGGCCTTTTGGGCCTGCCGGGCATAGAGTTCACGGCTGCTCCACAGCAGCATCATGGTCAGCATGACGCACAGTAACCCAGCCGCCAGGGCGATACGCAGCGAGGTCCAGGTGGCCTGCCAGAGGACCGGCTGTTGCAGGACGGACATGAGATTGAGGTTCAGTCCGTCAACGATAACGGCCATCAGCGGCGGCAGCAGAAGCAGGAGCGCCAGCGCAATCAGGATAAAATCGGTGACGCGGCTGTGCAGGCTGTCCTGCGGATCGCGCCAGCCGGTTATTTGATTGCTGCCAGCGGGAATGGCTTTACTCAGCCGCTGGCTCAGCAGCACCAGCGCAAGGCAGCACGCCATCTGCACCATCGCCAGCAGCGCGGCACGACCGGGATCGTAGTCGTAACTTAGCGCCTGGTAAATCGCCAGCTCAATGGTGGTGGCCTGCGGCCCGCCGCCGAGCGACAGCACGGTGGCAAAGCTGGCAAAGCAGAGCATGAAGATTAACGCCGCGACGGGCGGGATCTGGCGGCGCAGCCACGGCCATTCGACAAAGCGGAAGAACGACACGCCGCGCATGCCGAGCTGGGCGGCAACCTGACGCTGTTCCCCGGGAATGTTTTCCAGCGCCTGCAGGAAGAGGCGCGTTGCCATCGGCATATTGAAAAATACGTGCGCCAGCAAAATGCCCTGCAGTCCGTAAGGCGAGAATGACCATTCCAGACCAAGCAGACCGAACAGCGAAGCCAGCCAGCCCTGGCGACCGTAAACGCTCAGAATACCAAATACCGCCACCAGCACGGGCAGGATCAGCGTCATGGCGCACAGGCGCAGCAGTGCCAGCCTGCCGGGAAAACGCCGCCGATACAGTGCGCGCGCCAGAAAAATGGCCGGGATCGTCGACAGCAGGGCAGAGAGAGATGCCTGCCAGAAGGAGAACCGGATAACGTGCCAGAGGTAGCTGTCGTGCCAGAGGGCGAGCAGGTCACTCTCTGGCGCGTTGAACCACAGTGCAAGAAAAGCCCCCAGGCTGACCACTACCATCACTATGGCGGCGAGCAGCCCGGGAAGTAACCAGCCGGGAATCAATGGCTGACGGCGCGTTGCCATTCACTTACCCATGCTGCACGCTGCGCGGCGACCTGCTGCGGCGTAAACTCCAGCGAGGCTGTTGGTTTGGTCAACTGCTCGAAACCGGCGGGCAGCGCAACGTTAGTGACCGGATACATCCAGTTGCCTGCGGGAATCGCATTCTGGAACGCCGGTGAAACCATGAACTTCAGGAACTTCTCGGCCAGCTCCGGCTGTTTGCTGGCGGCGGTACGCGCGGCGACTTCCACCTGCAGATAGTGCCCTTCAGCGAAACCAGCGGCAGCATAGTTATCTTTCTTCTCGGCGATAATGTGGTAGGCCGGCGAAGTGGTGTAGCTCAGCACCAGATCGCTTTCGCCTTTCAGGAACAGGCCATAGGCTTCGCTCCAGCCCTTGGTCACGGTGACGGTTTTGGCGGCCAGTTTCTGCCACGCTTCCGGTGCTTTATCCCCGTAGACCTTTTGCATCCACAGCAGCAGGCCCAGACCCGGCGTGCTGGTACGCGGATCTTCATAAATCACGCGCCACTTCTGGTCACTTTCGACCAGCTCTTTCAGGCTCTTTGGCGGGTTTTTCAGCTTATTTTTGTCGTAAACAAAAGCAAAATAGCCATAGTCGAACGGCACAAAGGTGTCGTTTTTCCAGCCGCCCGGCACGTTAACGGCATCTGCCGCTACGCCGCTTTTGGCAAACAGTTTGGTTTGCGAGGCGGCTTCCAGCAGGTTGTTATCCAGCCCGAGCACCACGTCGGCCTTGCTGTTTTTCCCTTCCATGCGCAGACGGTTAAGCAGCGACACGCCATCTTCCAGCGCCACGAACTTCAGCTCGCAGTTACAGTCAGCTTCAAAGGCTTTTTTGACTACCGGGCCAGGGCCCCAGTCGGCAGAGAAGGAGTCATAGGTGTAGACCGTCAGGACGGGCTTCGCAAAAGCAGGCAGCGCAAACAGCGCCAGCAGGGGGAGAACTTTTTTTAACACTTTGCACCTCAAAGTTGAGTGGCAAAGGATTTTGAGCGACAGCCTCAAATCCCTTCGCCGGCGTTATCCGGATCAGGTTCGACGGGTATTATCTCAGCGCACATCTGTGATGCAGCACCCCGTTGAGAACGGCGCTATTGTAATGATTTGGTGAATATTACGAAAGCGTTATGGCTCCGGCGGCGCAAACCAGGCGGATTTAAAATCAAACCAGCCCAGAGTATTCATCCGCAGGCCGCGCATGCTGCGCTGGCCCTGGATCATCAGCCAGTGGTGGATCAACGGTACGATCGATTGCTCGGCCAGCAGCTGCTGGCACCACGCAGCAAGATTCATTTCTCCCGCACGCCACTGGGCGGCATCCTGCTGCCAGTCACGGTCGATGCAGTGCTGAATGAGAGGCACTTCATACAGATGCGAGAAAAGGGAAAAATCGAGCGGCAGGGTAAAGTTGGCGCTGTTGAGCCAGATATCACTGGCGATCTCACCCTGATGCCATTCGTCATAGTCCACTTCCCTGACGTCTAACGTGACCCCCTCGGCTGCCAGCAGTCGGGTCATGATTCTGGCGATAAAACGATGCTCGACGTGCTCGCGGTAGTAGGTCAGGGTGATGGACTCCAGCCCTGCGGGTTTGTCGCAGTGCACCGGGCGGGCGTGGTGCCAGCGCGGAAGCAGGCCATACGCCGGGAACCAGTATGTCTGGTACTGCTCTTCCGCATGGTAGATCAGATTGGAAGGGGACAAAACGTGGCTGATCCACTTGCGGACGGCCTGGTTTGCCCCACGGTGGGTGCGGCGGTCAAAGAGGAGATAGTAACATCCCTCTTCAAGGCGACTTTCCACGGCCTTTTCTCCCGTGGTGGGGCCTTCAAGCGTTAGGCCGGCGCTCAGCTCTTCATTGAGATCCGGTAATACCCACACGTTCACTTCGTCGATCAGCGCCCGATAGCCAAAGTAGTCGTCGAACGCGCGGATTTTCAGCTGGTTGCTGTTATTGCGGGACACGGAGTAAGGCCCGGTGCCAATCGGCTGGCTGGCAAAGTTGTTCAACGATTCCCACTCGCCGGGCAAAATCATCGACGGCACATAGCCCAGCAGCCAGGGAAGCCATTTATCCTGCTGCGACAGCTCGATATCCAGCGTCCAGGCCGTGGGGGAGTGGATGCGGGAGATATGCGAGTAGAGCGGGAGCTTGCGGACGCGTTCCAGAGAGGCGATGACGTCGTGCATTTCCAGCTCGCGGCCGTGGTGAAAGTGGATGCCGGGGCGTAAGAAGAAGCGCCAGTGAAGCGGGGAAACCTGCTGCCAGTGGTGCGCGATATCCGCTTCCAGTTCCCCGTTTTCCTCATTTATTCGCGTCAGGCCGCTGAAGATTTGCCGGGCCATGTGGGTTTCAGAGCGGCGTAAGGCCGTGCCGGGCAACAGATTTTTCATTGGGCGATAGTAGAGCACCCGCAGGATGTGTCGGCCCTGACGAAAGCTTCGCCCGAGATGGGAAACCAGCATCTGGCGCACGGCGGCTTTGTCGCCCACCAGCTGTACCAGCTGATCGATGCGGTCCTGCTCGAGCAGGTCTTCCGCACGCTGCTGCTGCAACGCCAGCCCGGTATAGAGAAAGGTCAGTCGCGAGCGCTTGCCGCGTCCCGCCTCCGCCTCCCAGCTTAACCAACCCTGTTGCTGCATGGTGTTGAGCAGCGTGCGCATATGGCGGCGGGAACAGCTAAGCAGGTCAGCCAGCTCGTTGAGCGTGGTCTCCTGCGATTGCCCCTCGCAGCACTGCCAGAGGCGGATAAACTGTTGTTGCAGACGACCGGAAGGCATAAAAGGGGAACTCCTGACAAAAAACCAGCAATTTATTTATCCCTATATTAGGCCAATAATTCTCCTCGATGAAGTGAGGAGGTAAATTATGAAGAGGTCTACCGCACGTCAGTTTTATCAGCAGTACTTTTCAGCGACAAAGGGATCGTCCTGGCTGGCCCGCCGGTGTGCAGAGCAACGGCTGAAAACGTTAGAAGAATTGATGCAGTGGGACGTTACAACACCGACCTCTTCCCGCTAACTCGCCTCGATCATGTGTGACTGAGTATTGGTGCTAATCACCCGCCAGCAAAATGTTTTTGCTGGCTTTTTTCGTTTATTCTTTCACCCAATTTCGATTCGCTTTCACAAGGACTTGCGCATGCTCTGGTTGATGACGATGGGGCGACGCCTGAACGGCGTTTATGCCGCTTTTATGCTGGTGGCCTTTATGATGGGCGTGGCGGGGGCGCTGCAGGCGCCGACGCTGAGCCTGTTTCTCAGCCGCGAGGTGGGGGCACCGCCGTTTTGGGTTGGCCTGTTTTATACCGTCAACGCCATTGCCGGGATCCTGGTCAGCCTCGCGCTGGCGAAACGATCGGACAGCCAGGGCGATCGCCGCAGGCTGATCCTCTTTTGCTGCGCCATGGCCGTGGGCAACGCGCTGCTCTTTGCCTTCAACCGTCATTATCTGACGCTCATTACCTGCGGCGTGCTGCTGGCGTCGCTGGCGAACACCGCCATGCCGCAGCTGTTCGCGCTGGCCCGTGAATATGCGGATAACTCGGCTCGGGAAGTGGTGATGTTCAGCTCGGTGATGCGTGCCCAGCTCTCGCTGGCGTGGGTCATTGGCCCACCGCTGGCTTTCATGCTGGCGTTGAACTACGGCTTTACCGCCATGTTCTCCATCGCCGCCGGGATTTTTGTCATCAGTCTGGTATTGATTGCCTTCGCGCTGCCGTCCGTGGCGCGCGTCGAACAGGCGACGGATAAACCTGTCATCCAGGTGAGCGGCTGGCAGGACAAAAACGTCCGCATGCTGTTTATTGCCTCCACGCTGATGTGGACCTGCAACACCATGTACATCATCGATATGCCGCTGTGGATCAGCAGCGATCTGGGCCTGCCGGACAAGCTTGCGGGGATCTTAATGGGGACCGCCGCCGGGCTGGAAATTCCGGCGATGATTCTGGCGGGTTACTACGTTAAGCGCTTTGGAAAGCGTCGGATGATGATCGTCGCCGTGGCGGCCGGGGTGCTGTTCTACGCGGGGCTGATCCTTTTCCATTCGCGTGAAGCGTTGCTGGCGCTGCAGCTGTTTAACGCCGTGTTTATTGGGATTGTCGCCGGGATCGGCATGCTCTGGTTTCAGGATCTCATGCCCGGTCGCGCAGGCTCGGCGACCACGCTTTTTACCAACAGTATTTCAACCGGGGTGATTCTGGCAGGCGTGATTCAGGGGACGCTGGCGCAAAGCTACGGGCATGCGTCTGTCTACTGGATGATTGCGGCGATCTCTGTCGTGACGCTTCTGCTGACCTGCCGCGTAAAAGACGTGTGATTGCATGAATGAAACGGAGCCCGGAAATGCCGGGCTCTGCTAACCGTTTACTCTGAATACTGATATTTACGCTGCGCGCGTAGCGTCAGGTACATATGAACGAGGCCCATGAAACCGTGTGCCCAGAAATATGTCTCAATAAAGACCGTCAGGAATTTATGCAAATGTAAGGCGGATTCCGTGACGGACGAAACCTTAACGATCGCTTGCGTCACACTGTATTTATGCGTTCCGATTAGTGGGCAGGATCAATATGCGTCATCACGTTCAGTACATTGAATTTTTTCATCACGTTGTTTCTGGCATTGACGGCAATCTGATGCCCTTCTTTTACGCTTAGTTCGCCGTTCACTTCCAGATGGACATCGACAAGGGCTAAATCGCCCATCTTGCGGGTTTTTAAATCATGGAGTCCGGTGACGCCCTCGGTTGAGAGAAGACACGTTTTGATGTCGTGCTCCAGCTCGGGCTCAAGCGAACGGTCCATCAGGTCGTGCAGGGCATCGGCAGAGAATTTGTAGCCCATATGGGCGATAAATATCCCAACAATCAGGGCCGCAATCAGGTCCATCGCGTGAAAACCCACTAAATTCCCGGCAATACCGATGGCGACAACCACTGACGAGGCGGCGTCAGAACGGGCATGCCAGGCATTGGCTATCAGCAGCGAGGACTGAATACGTTTTCCTGTGGCAAACATGTATCTGAACAGGCTTTCCTTCACCACCAGCGCCAGTATCGCCACCCACAAAGCAGCCCCTTTCACCAGCTGATGCGTCTCGGGGTGAAGCAGTTTATTCCCTGCGGACCAGAGCATCCCAACGCCCACAAGCAGCAGAATAGCGCCAATAATGAGCTTTGCACCGTTTTCGAAACGCAGATGACCGTAATGATGATCGATATCAGAGGCTTTCTGACTCTTTTTATTCGCAATCAAAACGACAAAGTCAGAGGATAAATCGGAAAGAGAATGAATCCCATCAGCAATTAATCCCTGTGAGCCGGAGAATATTCCTGCAACTATCTGAAAGCCGGTGAGTAAACTATTTGTTATCACGCTCACTATTGTGCATTTTTGTATTTCCTCAGAACGGATATGAGACTCATTGCCCTTTTTCTTTTCCATGATAATTCCCGCTACCAGCTGATTGAGCGATTATTCTGAGCAGGGAACATTAAATTGACATTAAATATAACGTCATTATTGGCTGAGTTTGCGAAGTATTTACAGAAGGAAGATTGGGTGCCGGGATAAAACGCGGCCTGCAGAGTGCACTGCAGGCCGGAGGATTATTTCATAAATGCGGGTTGTTTTTGTTCGTAAGTGGCAATCGCCGCTTCGTGCTGGAGAGTTAAACCAATGCTGTCCAGACCGTTCAGCATGCAGTGACGGCGGAAGGCATCAATGCTGAAGCTGTAGGTCTTATCCCCGGCTTTCACCACTTCGGCTTCCAGATCCACTTCAAACGAAATGCCCGGATTTGCCTTAACCAGCGCGAACAATTCATCGACCTGTTCATCGCTCAGCGTCACCGGCAGCAGCTGGTTGTTGAAGCTGTTGCCGTAAAAAATATCCGCGAAGCTTGGGGCAATAACCACTTTAAACCCGTAGTCGGTGAGCGCCCACGGCGCGTGTTCACGGGATGAGCCGCAGCCAAAGTTTTCCCGCGCCAGCAAAATGGAGGCGCCTTTATATTCCGGGAAGTTCAGAACAAATTCCGGATTAGGCACTTCGCCCTTATCGTCCAGGAATCGCCAGTCGTTAAACAGATGTGCGCCAAAACCGGTACGCGTCACCTTCTGCAGAAACTGTTTCGGAATAATAGCGTCAGTATCGACGTTAGCGGCGTCCAGCGGGACAACACGGCCCGTATGTTGGGTAAATTTCTCTGCCATGATTGTCTCCTTATTTCAGGCTGCGAATATCGGCGAAATGGCCGGTGACTGCCGCAGCGGCGGCCATTGCCGGGCTGACCAGATGGGTGCGCCCACCGCGGCCCTGACGGCCTTCAAAGTTACGGTTGCTGGTAGAGGCGCAGCGCTCACCCGGATTCAGGCGATCGTTGTTCATGGCCAGACACATGGAGCAGCCAGGCAGACGCCATTCGAAGCCTGCTTCAATGAAGATCTTATCCAGACCTTCTGCTTCAGCCTGGGCCTTAACCGGACCTGAGCCTGGAACCACCAGCGCCTGAACGCCCGGTGCCACTTTACGGCCTTTGGCAATCTCGGCGGCGGCACGCAAATCTTCGATACGGGAGTTGGTGCAGGAACCGATAAAGACCTTATCAATGGCGACATCGGTCAACGGCACGCCGGGCTTCAGCCCCATATAGGCCAGCGCTTTTTCCGCACTGGCGCGCTCGACCGGATCGGTGAAGGAGGCCGGATCGGGAATGGCGTCGTTGACGGAAATCACCTGACCCGGGTTGGTGCCCCAGGTCACCTGAGGCGCAATCTCTTCAGCCTGCAGCGTGACAACGGTATCAAACGTTGCCCCATCGTCGGTTTTCAGGGTTTTCCAGTACGCGACCGCGTCGTCAAAATTCTGACCTTTCGGCGCGTGCAGACGACCCTTCACATAGTTAAAGGTGGTGTCGTCCGGGGCGACCAGACCGGCTTTTGCGCCCATCTCAATGGCCATATTGCACAGGGTCATGCGCCCCTCCATGCTCAGCGCCTGGATGGCTTCACCGCAGAATTCAACAACATGACCGGTGCCGCCCGCGCTGCCGGTTTTACCGATGATGGCCAGCACGATGTCTTTTGCGGTAATACCCGGTGCGGCTTTACCCTTCACTTCAATCTTCATGGTTTTGGCGCGGCCCTGTTTCAGGGTCTGCGTTGCCAGCACGTGTTCCACTTCGGAAGTGCCAATCCCGAACGCCAGCGCGCCAAACGCGCCGTGGGTCGCGGTATGGGAGTCACCGCAGACGATGGTCATGCCCGGCAGGGTGATCCCTTGCTCAGGCCCCATCACGTGGACGATGCCCTGATACGGGTGGTTCAGATCGTACAGCTCAACGCCAAACTCGTTGCAGTTCTTAATCAGCTCCTGCATCTGGATACGCGCCATCTCACCCGAGGCATTAATGTCCTTGGTCTGGGTGGAAACGTTGTGATCCATCGTCGCGAAGGTTTTACCCGGCTGACGTACCGGGCGCTTGTGCGCCCGCAGGCCGTCAAATGCCTGAGGTGAGGTCACTTCGTGTACCAGATGACGATCAATGTACAGCAGCGGGGTTTCGTTTGGTGCCTCGTAAACAACGTGCGCATCAAACAACTTTTCATATAACGTCTTAGCCATGATTACACCCCTTCAGCGACATAGCGGGCAATAATGTCGCCCATTTCATCGGTACTGACTGCCGCCGTGCCGCGTGCTAAATCACCGGTACGGACGCCTTCTTCTAACGCCCGGTTAATGGCGTTCTCAATTGCGGTTGCCGCATCGCCTGCATCCAAGCTGTAGCGCAGCAGCAGGGCCAGGGAGAGGATCTGCGCAATCGGGTTAGCAATATTTTTGCCTGCGATATCCGGCGCGGAGCCGCCCGCAGGCTCGTACAGACCAAAGCCTTCTTCATTCAGGCTTGCGGAGGGCAGCATGCCCATGGAGCCGGTGATCATCGCGCACTCGTCAGAGAGGATATCGCCGAACAGGTTGGAGCACAGCAGCACGTCAAACTGGGACGGATCCTTAATCAGCTGCATGGTCGCGTTGTCGATGTACATGTGCGACAGCGCGACGTCAGGGTACTGCTTAGCCACTTCACTGACGATCTCGCGCCACAAAATGGAAGACTGCAGCACGTTCGCTTTATCAATAGAGGTCACTTTATGGCGGCGTTTACGCGCCGACTCGAACGCGATGTGGGCGATACGTTCGATTTCGAAACGGTGATACACCTCAGTGTCGAACGCTTTCTCGTGTTGTCCGCTGCCTTCGCGCCCTTTTGGCTGACCGAAATAGATCCCGCCGGTCAGTTCACGCACGCACAGAATGTCGAAACCGTTGGCGGCGATATCCGCGCGCAGCGGGCAGAACTCTTCCAGACCCTGATACAGCTTCGCCGGACGCAGGTTGCTGAACAGCTTGAAATGTTTACGCAGCGGCAGCAGCGCGCCGCGCTCTGGCTGCTCGGCTGGCGGCAGGTGTTCCCATTTCGGGCCACCGACGGAACCAAACAGCACGGCATCGGCATTTTCACAGCCTTCCACGGTCGCTTTCGGCAGTGGCGTACCGTGGTTATCAATCGCAATACCGCCCACGTCGTAGTGGCTGGTGGTGATTTTCATCGCAAAACGCACGCGAACGGCTTCCAGTACTTTCAGCGCTTGTGCCATCACTTCCGGACCAATACCGTCGCCCGGTAACACAGCAATATGGTAATTCTTCGACATTACACGGTTTCCTTGTTGTTCTCTTTATTCTGAGCTTTGCGTTGCAACTCTTTTTCGACTTCGGCGGCGCGCCAGATGTTGTTCAGAACGTGCACCATCGCTTTGGCGGAGGATTCAACGATATCGGTCGCCAGGCCCACGCCGTGGAAGCGGCGGCC
Source organism: Enterobacter cloacae complex sp. CARB60 (assembly GCF_036487345.1). NCBI lineage: Bacteria > Pseudomonadati > Pseudomonadota > Gammaproteobacteria > Enterobacterales > Enterobacteriaceae > Enterobacter > Enterobacter cloacae complex sp. CARB60. The sequence goes on along the minus strand of NZ_JAZKLC010000002.1, from coordinate 3,941,062 downwards.
GTTGTAGGTAACAACAATGTCGACCTGACCCAGTGCATCTTTGCCGTGGCCCTTGGCCGTCAGGTCATACTTCACCAGCTCAACGTCGTATTCGGTGACGCGGTTAATCGCCTGGTAGATGGCATCGACAGGGCCGTTACCGTTCGCGGCCTCTGCTTTAATTTCATCACCGCAGGCCAGTTTGACCGAGGCGGTGGCGATGTTGCTGGAGCCTGACTGCACGTTGAAGTAATCCAGACGGAAGTGCTCTGGCTCTTCCTGCTGCTTGTTAATAAAGGCCAGCGCTTCCAGGTCATAGTCGAACACCTGACCTTTTTTGTCGGCCAGTTTCAGGAACGCGTCGTACAGCTGATCCATGTTGTAATCGCTGTCCTTATAGCCCATCTCTTCCATACGGTGCTTAACCGCCGCGCGGCCGGAACGGGAGGTCAGGTTCAACTGCACCTGATTCAGGCCGATGGATTCCGGGGTCATGATTTCGTAGTTTTCGCGGTTCTTCAGGACGCCATCCTGGTGAATACCGGAGGAGTGCGCGAAGGCACCGGTGCCGACAATAGCTTTGTTAGCCGGAATGGGCATGTTGCAAATCTGGCTGACGGTCTGGCTGGTGCGCCAGATTTCATTGTGATTAATGCGCGTATTCACATTCATAATGTCTTTGCGCACTTTGATCGCCATGATCACTTCTTCCAGCGAACAGTTGCCCGCGCGTTCGCCGATACCGTTCATCGCGCCTTCTACCTGGCGCGCCCCGGCGTGGACGGCGGCGATGGCGTTACCCACGGCCAGACCCAAATCATCGTGGGTGTGGACGGAGATAATTGCCTTATCAATATTCGGTACGCGGTCATACAGACCGGTGATGATGTTGGAGAACTCAAACGGCATGGTGTAGCCGACGGTGTCCGGGATGTTGATGGTTTTCGCGCCCGCGTTGATGGCGGCTTCCACGACGCGCGCCAGATCTTCGATTGGCGTACGGCCCGCATCTTCACAGGAGAATTCAACGTCATCGGTGTAGTTGCGTGCGCGCTTAACCATGTAGACCGCGCGCTCAATCACCTCATCCAGCGTGCTGCGCAGCTTGGTTGCGATGTGCATAGGCGAGGTCGCAATAAAGGTGTGGATACGGAACGCTTCGGCGACTTTCAATGACTCGGCAGCAACGTCGATGTCTTTCTCTACGCAGCGCGCCAGGGCACACACGCGGCTGTTTTTAATGGTGCGAGCTATAGTCTGGACGGATTCGAAATCACCCGGAGACGAGACCGGGAAACCGACCTCCATCACGTCGACACCCATACGTTCGAGAGCCAGCGCGATCTGCAGTTTCTCTTTTACACTCAGGCTCGCCTGTAATGCTTGTTCACCGTCACGTAAAGTAGTATCGAAAATAATGACTTGCTGGCTCATGGGTTAGGTCCTTGTCAGTCTTAGGGCGCCTTGCTACGAGCATAAAAAAACCCGCGCAGTGGCGCGGGTTTTTAGTCTTACTGGTGACGATTCAACGCTGAATTTCGCCCGCCAGTCTACCGCGCACAGTGAATGCGTTTAGTAGTAGTAGACCGGTGAAACGAATGGTGCGAGTCATGAATCGTGCTCCGTTAAATTCAATATGCTTTTAGTGGTACTGGATACGGCCGTTCATGTCAACCCCTGACGATGAAAACGGGCCCGACAGACGGAATCAACAGGATATTCACTTTAGCTAATTGTGCTGGTTTTAGCTTCCTCGACCCGACTAATTGTCTAATTTTGGACTTAAGAAAAGAGTTGCAGAAACAAATAAATATAATTGTTTAAAAATGAGTGAAATGTCCTGGGGAGAATGTTTTGTGCTTAAAGGGTTTAGATATCATTAAGTTATAAATGCAGTGAATCTATTCCAAAACGTTGAAAAGCGAGCGCAGATAACAGGTTGTTAACTAACTGTAGGCCGAAAGCAATAACAGTTTAATAATACTTAAGTCATCATTAACCTGATGGCAATTGTGTATTTGTTTGGTTTATGGTTTCATTCAAACCCTAAAGTCAAACATATCATTTGCGCTCATTAATTTTCGTTAATATAGAGTCTTTATATATTCCGAATTTTAAATAATTCTCTTTCGCTGATCGTATTTGCATGATAAATCATATTTCTCAAGATTATTACCCTACGATGGCAAAGGGAGTGTAGCGTGACAGTGGAGTCAGAAGTGCCAGAAAATAATATTAAACAACCTCAAGCTACTGATGGGATTAAACCGCAGTTACGGACGGTGGATCTTAATCTTCTGACGGTGTTTGATGCTGTCATGCAGGAACAGAATATCACCCGCGCGGCCCACACGTTGGGGATGTCACAACCTGCCGTGAGTAATGCCGTCGCCAGACTTAAAATCATGTTTAACGACGAGTTATTTGTTCGCTACGGGAGAGGGATCCAGCCTACGGCGCGCGCATTTCAGCTGTTTGGCTCCATCCGCCAGGCGTTGCAGCTGGTACAAAACGAGCTGCCCGGCTCGGGCTTTGAACCCTTAAGCAGCGAGCGCGTATTCCATCTTTGCGTCTGTAGCCCATTAGATAATTATTTAACGTCGATTATTTATAATAAAGTTGAAGAGATCGCACCCAATATCAATCTGGTATTTAAATCATCTCTGAATCAAAACACGGAACATCAGTTACGCTATCAGGAGATCGAATTCGTTCTGGGATATGAAGAGTTCCGTCGCCCAGAATTTTCCTGCGTGCCGCTGTTTAAAGATGAAATGGTTCTGGTCGCCAGTAAAAAACATCCGCGCCTGAATTCTCCGCTGCGAGAAAGCGATGTTTATAACGAGCAGCACGCCGTTGTGGCACTCGACAGATATGCGTCCTTTAGCCTGCCGTGGTATGACACTGCGGATAAACAGGCGAGCGTGGCTTATCAGGGCATGGCCATGGTTAGCGTATTAAATGTGGTCTCCCAGACGCAACTGGTGGCGATTGCGCCGCGCTGGCTGGCAGAAGAGTTTTCTGACCCTTTAAATCTGCAAATTTTGCCTCTGCCGCTCAAGCTAAATAGCCGTACCTGTTATCTTTCCTGGCATGAAGCTGCGGGTCGGGATAAAGGACATCAGTGGATGGAAGAGTTGCTGGTTGGCATCTGTCGCCGGTAAACGCCTCAGGGTAAATCGCATTGGTTTATGTGATTTATCCTGAATTCTTTTAGATAATTGCTATTTTGTTCTGTCGCGCTTTTTTTCGGGCTACTCTCCAGCACGCAAAAATAGATGATTTCCTGCATTGTCGCGCTTTTCAGCGATGATTCATCACCCCATCCTCTATTCCCAGAGGAATTAACCATATCTTCTGTTAACGGCTGCTTTTTCTGCTTTACGCGCCGTTTATCTCCCCGGGTTTGCTAATTGCCTGCCTCATAACGAGCGGTTAAGGTAAAGAACACTCTGCAATATATAAGATTGGTTTATCCCAATCGTAAGACGGTGCGGAAATGAATTCGGCAGTCCGTCTATAACAAAATGCCTGGAGGCAAAGCATGGAGATGTTGTCTGGCGCGGAAATGGTCGTTCGGTCGCTGATCGATCAGGGCGTAAAGCAAGTGTTCGGCTATCCTGGCGGCGCGGTCCTCGATATTTATGATGCGCTGCATACGGTAGGGGGCATTGACCATGTCCTGGTACGTCACGAGCAGGCGGCAGTGCACATGGCTGACGGCCTGGCGCGTGCGACGGGTGAAGTGGGCGTGGTATTAGTCACGTCCGGCCCCGGCGCGACAAACGCCATTACCGGCATTGCGACGGCCTATATGGACTCTATCCCGCTGGTGATCCTCTCCGGGCAGGTGGCAACCTCACTGATTGGCTACGATGCGTTTCAGGAGTGCGACATGGTCGGGATTTCGCGTCCCGTTGTGAAGCACAGCTTCCTGGTCAAGCAAACAGAAGACATTCCCGGCGTACTGAAAAAAGCCTTCTGGCTGGCGGCGAGCGGACGTCCCGGACCGGTGGTGGTCGATCTGCCTAAAGATATCCTGAACCCGGCAAACAAGCTGCCCTATGTATGGCCCGAATCAGTCAGCATGCGCTCTTATAACCCAACAACGCAGGGGCATAAAGGCCAGATCAAGCGAGCGTTGCAAACGCTGCTGGCGGCCAAAAAACCGGTGGTCTATGTCGGTGGCGGGGCGATCAACTCTGCCTGCGAAGTCCAGCTTCGTGAACTGATTGAAAAGCTTAACCTGCCTGTTGCATCGTCACTGATGGGGCTGGGGGCGTTTCCTGCCACCCATCGTCAGGCGCTGGGGATGCTGGGTATGCACGGTACCTATGAAGCCAACATGACGATGCATCATTCCGATGTCATCTTTGCTGTCGGCGTGCGCTTTGACGATCGCACCACCAACAACCTGGCGAAGTATTGCCCGAACGCCACCGTGCTGCACATTGATATCGATCCGACGTCAATTTCAAAAACGGTGTCGGCTGATGTGCCGATCGTCGGCGATGCCCGTCAGGTTCTGGAGCAAATGCTGGACCTGCTGGCCCAGGAGAGTGCAACCCAACCGCTGGATGAGATCCGCGACTGGTGGCAGCAGATTGAACAGTGGCGCGCGCGCCAGTGCCTGAAATATGACACGCAAGGTGAAAGCATTAAGCCGCAGGCGGTCATCGAAGCGGTGTGGCGACTGACGAAAGGTGAGGCTTACGTGACCTCAGACGTGGGGCAGCACCAGATGTTCGCCGCCCTGTATTACCCGTTTGATAAACCGCGACGCTGGATCAACTCCGGTGGTTTAGGAACGATGGGCTTTGGTCTGCCTGCCGCGCTGGGCGTGAAGCTGGCGCTGCCGAATGAAACCGTCGTCTGCGTGACCGGAGATGGCAGTATTCAGATGAACATTCAGGAGCTGTCTACCGCACTGCAGTATGAACTGCCGGTACTGGTGCTGAACCTGAATAACGGGTATCTCGGTATGGTGAAGCAGTGGCAGGATATGATTTACTCTGGCCGTCATTCTCAGTCCTACATGAAATCGCTGCCGGACTTTGTTCGTCTTGCTGAAGCTTACGGCCATGTAGGCATGCGGGTGACCGATCCGGCCGAGCTGGAAACGAAGCTCGCACAAGCGCTTGAGCACGTTAAAAACAACCGCCTCGTCTTTATGGACGTGATTGTTGATGGAACCGAGCACGTTTATCCGATGCATATTCGTGGTGGTGGTATGGATGAAATGTGGTTAAGCAAAACGGAGAGAACCTGATATGCGCCGGATATTATCTGTTTTACTGGAAAACGAGTCTGGCGCACTGTCGCGCGTCATTGGCCTTTTTGCGCAGCGCGGCTATAACATTGAAAGCCTGACCGTTGCCCCGACGGAAGACCCCACGCTGTCGCGCATGACGATCCAAACCGTCGGCGATGCCAAAGTGCTTGAGCAGATTGAGAAACAGCTGCATAAGCTGGTCGACGTACTGCGCGTGAGCGAGCTGGGGCAGGGTGCCTACGTTGAACGTGAGGTCATGCTGGTGAAAATCCAGGCCAGTGGATACGGGCGTGAGGAAGTCAAACGCAATGCGGATATTTTCCGCGGACAAATTATCGACGTCACGCCTTCTCTTTATACGGTTCAGCTGGTAGGGACAAGCGACAAGCTGGATGCTTTCCTGGCGTCCGTGCGGGACGTCGCAAAAATTGTCGAGGTGGCGAGATCGGGTGTAGTGGGTCTGTCACGCGGCGAGAAAATCATGCGTTAGTTGTCAAAAAGGTTCGCCTCTTTCTGCCCGGTCACCAAAGCCGGGCTTTTTTTTGCGTAATCAGCCGACAACGCAGATAAAAGCGGTTGCCGCGAAGGCTTTTCTGCGTTTAGATGTTAAAAGATTTAACCATAACCTTGACAGGGCCATGGACTCTTTTCTTTTTTTAAGGGGCAATTGTGAAACTGGATGAAATCGCCCGGCTAGCCGGCGTGTCACGAACAACGGCCAGCTATGTGATTAACGGTAAAGCAAAGCAGTACCGTGTCAGCGATAAGACCGTTGAAAAAGTTATGGCGGTGGTTCGTGAGCATAACTACCATCCGAATGCTGTCGCTGCCGGTCTGCGTGCCGGGCGTACCCGCTCTATAGGTCTGGTGATCCCTGACCTGGAAAACACCAGCTATACCCGTATCGCCAACTATCTTGAACGGCAGGCGCGCCAGCGCGGCTATCAACTGCTGATTGCCTGCTCGGAAGACCAGCCCGACAACGAGATGCGCTGCATTGAGCATCTTCTCCAGCGCCAGGTGGATGCCATCATCGTGTCGACCTCCTTGCCGCCAGAGCATCCGTTCTACCAGCGCTGGGCGAACGACCCGTTCCCAATCGTTGCGCTGGATCGCGCGCTCGATCGCGAGCATTTCACCAGCGTCGTGGGTGCGGATCAGGATGATGCAGAAATGCTGGCCGCAGAGCTGAGAACATTCCCCGCTGAAACGGTGCTGTATCTTGGCGCGTTGCCCGAGCTTTCCGTGAGCTTCCTGCGTGAGCAGGGGTTCAGAACCGCCTGGAAAGACGATCCGCGCGAGGTTCACTACCTTTATGCTAACAGCTACGAGCGTGAAGCCGCGGCGCAGCTGTTCGAGAAATGGCTGGAAACGCATCCGATGCCTCAGGCGCTGTTCACCACCTCGTTTGCCCTCTTGCAGGGCGTTATGGATGTGACCTTACGCCGTGAAGGTAAACTGCCTTCCGACCTGGCGATTGCCACATTCGGGGATAACGAGCTGCTCGACTTCCTCCAGTGCCCGGTGCTGGCGGTAGCACAGCGTCACCGCGATGTCGCTGAACGCGTGCTTGAGATTGTGCTGGCAAGCCTGGATGAGCCGCGCAAGCCGAAGCCGGGCCTGACGCGTATCAAACGTAATCTCTACCATCGCGGAATTTTAAGCCGCCAAAAATGAAATGACCGGGGCGGCGAAATCTGCCCCATTTTGTTGTGTTAATTCGTGCAGATAATTCCCGGAGAGAAATTAGGATAATTCTTGGGGGATCATAATCACCTATTTTTCTTAATTCATTCTGGCTTTTAAATTGTCCTTTTAAAGAACGTCAGGGCGATTTTAAACAGTACTCTTTGTATTATTTTGTTACAAACCCTCTTCGGTCGATGAATATTCAGACGTTTTTCCTCCTCCTTTGCCAGCTTACGTGGCAACCGCCGCGCTTACCGTGTGCCTGGGTGAATCTGGCGCTGTTATCCCCTGAGAATCTGTCATAAAATGCTGCCCGCGTCGCAAACTGACACTTTATATTTATCTGCGATGATATTGAGTGAGCTTTAACGCTAGTGTGCATATTCGGTTTTTTTCTTACAAATATTCATAACGTTAATTTTGCCTCGCCAGTTGTGCAGTTATTAACCAGGACTGTTTATCTCTGTAAATAGAGGGCTTTCGAGTCCTTATAGGGAGAGTCCTGGCTTGACAAGCTTTTCCCTCGCTCCGTAAACTCCTTTAGGTGGGAATTTGTGGGTTAAAGTGGTGAGGAGGGGTGAGACTGGCATGTTCCGTGGAGCTACGTTAGTCAATCTCGACAGCAAAGGGCGTTTATCGGTACCAACCCGATACCGCGACCAGCTGATTGAGAACGCTGCGGGTCAAATGGTTTGCACCATTGACATTAACTCCCCCTGCCTGCTGCTTTACCCCTTGCCTGAATGGGAAATTATTGAGCAAAAGCTGTCGCGACTGTCGAGCATGAACCCGCAGGAACGCCGCGTGCAGCGGCTGTTATTGGGACATGCCAGTGAATGTCAGATGGATAACGCAGGGCGATTACTGATTGCCCCTGTGTTGCGGCAACATGCCGGTCTGACCAAAGAAGTGATGCTGGTCGGGCAGTTCAACAAGTTTGAACTGTGGGATGAAACGACTTGGTATCAACAGGTCAAGGAAGATATCGACGCTGAGCAGTCTGATTCCGCGACATTATCGGAACGGCTGCAGGACTTGTCTCTATAAATATGATGGAAAATTATAAACACAAAACGGTGTTACTGGACGAGGCCGTTAACGGCCTGAATATTCGTCCGGATGGCATCTACATTGATGGCACGTTTGGTCGCGGTGGTCACTCGCGTTTGATTCTCTCCCAGCTTGGAGAGGAAGGACGCCTGCTGGCAATCGATCGCGATCCGCAGGCTATTGCCGTTGCACAGACCATCAATGACCCACGCTTTTCCATCGTGCATGGACCTTTCTCTGCGCTCGCGGAATATGTCGCTGAGCGCGGCCTGACGGGCAAGATCGACGGGATTCTTCTCGATCTTGGCGTCTCTTCACCTCAACTTGATGACGCTGAACGTGGTTTCTCCTTTATGCGAGATGGCCCGCTGGACATGCGGATGGACCCGACGCGCGGTCAGTCTGCCGCTGAGTGGTTACAGACCGCTGACGAAGCCGATATTGCATGGGTCATCAAAACGTTCGGCGAAGAGCGCTTTGGCAAACGTATTGCGCGCGCCATCGTTGAGCGCAATCGCATTGAGCCAATGACCCGCACCAAAGAGTTGGCCGAAGTGATCGCGGCGGCGACGCCGGTGAAGGATAAGCACAAACATCCCGCGACCCGTACCTTCCAGGCGGTTCGCATCTGGGTAAACAGTGAACTGGAGGAAATAGAGCTGGCGCTAAAAAGCTCGCTCGACGTGCTGGCCCCGGGTGGGCGGTTATCCATCATCAGCTTCCATTCGCTGGAAGACCGTATTGTGAAACGCTTTATGCGTGAACAAAGCCGCGGTCCACAGGTACCAGCGGGGCTGCCGATGACGGAAGAACAACTCAGGAAGCTGGGTGGCCGTCAGTTGCGAGCATTAGGCAAGTTGATGCCGGGCGAAGAAGAAGTGGCAGAGAATCCACGCGCCCGTAGTTCAGTGCTGCGTGTTGCAGAGAGGACGAACGCATGATCGGCAGAGTGACAGAGACCCTAAGCAAAGTTAAGGATTCGTTAGGAAGCAACGAGCGCCATGCCTTGCCTGGCGTGATCGGCGACGATCTTTTGCGGTTTGGGAAACTGCCACTCTGTCTGTTCATTTGCATCATTGTCACGGCAGTTACGGTGGTGACCACCGCCCACCATACACGTTTATTGACTGCGCAACGCGAGCAGATGGTACTGGAACGCGATGCGCTGGATATTGAATGGCGAAATTTGATCCTTGAAGAAAACGCGCTCGGCGATCACAGCCGGGTTGAACGGATCGCAACGGAAAAGCTGCAGCTGCAGCATGTTGATCCTTCGCAGGAAAATATCGTAGTACAAAAATAAGGGAAAACGCGACGCATGAAAGCAGCGGCAAAAACGCTAAAACCAAAACGTCAGGAAGAACAGGCCAACTTTATCAGTTGGCGTTTTGCGTTGCTTTGCGGCTGCATTTTACTGGCGCTGGGTTTCCTGCTGGGACGCGTGGCCTGGCTACAAATCGTCGCTCCTGACATGCTGGTACGCCAGGGCGATATGCGCTCTCTGCGCGTCCAGGAAGTGTCAACGTCCCGTGGGATGATTACCGACCGCTCGGGTCGTCCGCTGGCGGTGAGCGTGCCGGTGAAGGCTATCTGGGCCGATCCGAAAGAACTGCATGATGCTGGCGGTATCACGCTTGATAACCGCTGGAAGGCCCTTGCGGACGCGCTGAAGATGCCGCTGGACCAGTTAGCTTCACGCGTGAATACGAATCCGAGAGGGCGTTTTATCTATCTGGCGCGTCAGGTGAACCCTGACATGGCGGACTACATCAAAAAATTGAAGCTGCCGGGGATCCATCTGCGGGAAGAATCCCGTCGTTATTATCCTTCCGGCGAAGTAACCGCTCACCTCATTGGCTTCACTAACGTGGATAGCCAGGGGATTGAGGGCGTTGAAAAGAGCTTTGATAAATGGCTGACCGGCCAGCCCGGCGAACGCATTGTGCGTAAAGACCGCTACGGTCGCGTGATCGAGGATATTTCCTCAACGGACAGCCAGGCCGCACACAACCTTGCGCTGAGTATCGATGAGCGCTTACAGGCGCTGGTTTACCGCGAGCTGAACAACGCCGTGGCCTTTAACAAAGCGGAATCGGGCAGCGCTGTGTTAGTTGATGTCAGCACGGGTGAAGTGCTGGCGATGGCCAATAGCCCGTCCTACAACCCTAACAATCTTACCGGTACGCAGAAGGATGTTATGCGTAACCGCACCATCACCGACGTGTTCGAACCGGGTTCGACCGTTAAGCCGATGGTGGTCATGACTGCACTTCAGCGCGGTATCGTCAATGAAAACACCGTACTGAATACCATTCCTTACCGAATTAACGGTCACGAAATCAAAGACGTGGCGCGCTACAGCGAATTGACCCTGACCGGGGTGTTACAGAAGTCGAGTAACGTCGGTGTTTCAAAGCTGGCGTTAGCGATGCCGTCCTCAGCGTTAGTAGAGACTTACTCACGTTTTGGGCTTGGAAAGGCGACCAATTTGGGGTTGGTCGGAGAACGCAGTGGCTTATATCCTCAAAAACAACGGTGGTCTGACATAGAGAGGGCCACCTTCTCTTTCGGCTACGGGCTAATGGTGACACCGTTACAGTTAGCGCGAGTCTACGCAACGATCGGCAGCTATGGCGTTTATCGTCCGCTGTCGATTACCAAAGTTGATCCACCGGTTCCCGGTGAGCGTATCTTCCCGGAATCGACCGTCCGTACTGTTGTTCATATGATGGAAAGCGTGGCGCTGCCCGGCGGCGGCGGCGTGAAGGCGGCAATCAAAGGTTATCGCATCGCCATCAAGACCGGTACGGCGAAAAAAGTAGGGCCGGACGGCCGCTATATCAACAAATACATTGCCTATACCGCAGGCGTTGCGCCTGCAAGCAATCCGCGTTTTGCGCTGGTGGTCGTCATAAACGATCCACAGGCGGGTAAATACTACGGCGGCGCCGTCTCCGCGCCTGTGTTCGGGGCTATCATGGGCGGCGTGTTACGCACCATGAACATTGAACCGGATGCGCTGGCGACGGGCGAAAAAAGTGAATTTGTAATTAATCAAGGCGAGGGTACAGGTGGCAGATCGTAATTTGCGCGACCTTCTCGCTCCGTGGGTGCCAAATGCACCGGAGCGAGCACTGCGAGAGATGGTACTGGACAGCCGCGTGGCTGCTTCTGGCGATCTTTTTGTGGCGGTGGTTGGTCATCAGGCGGACGGGCGTCGTTATATCCCGCAGGCGATTGCGCAAGGTGTGGCTGCCATTATTGCTGAGGCCAAAGATGAGGCAACCGACGGTGAGATCCGTGAAATGCACGGGGTGCCGGTTATCTATCTCAGCCAGTTAAACGAGCGTCTTTCCGCGCTGGCGGGGCGTTTTTATCACGAACCTTCCGACCAGCTGCGCCTGGTTGGCGTGACGGGTACCAACGGTAAAACCACCACCACGCAGCTGATGGCGCAGTGGGCCCAGCTGCTGGGTGAAACCGGTGCGGTGATGGGGACCGTGGGTAACGGACTGCTCGGCAAAGTGAGCCCGACGGAAAACACCACCGGCTCGGCGGTAGACGTACAGCATGTGCTTGCCGGTCTGGCAGGGCAGGGGGCAACCTTTGCTGCAATGGAAGTCTCTTCCCACGGTCTGGTACAGCACCGCGTCGCGGCGCTGAAATTTGCCGCTTCAGTGTTTACCAATTTGAGCCGCGATCATCTTGATTATCATGGTGATATGGAGCATTACGAAGCCGCGAAATGGCTGCTGTTCTCTACTCACCATTACGGACAAGCCATCATCAATGCCGACGACGAAGTGGGCCGCCGCTGGCTGGCGAAGCTGCCGGATGCGGTTGCGGTGTCGATGGAAGACCATATTAATCCGAACTGCCACGGCCGCTGGCTGAAGGCGGTTGCGGTGAATTATCACGACAGCGGGGCAACAATCCGCTTTGCCTCTTCCTGGGGTGAAGGCGAAATCGAAAGCCGCCTGATGGGCGCCTTCAACGTCAGCAACCTGCTGCTGGCGCTGGCAACGCTGCTGGCGCTGGGTTATCCGATGGCTGACCTGCTGAAAACCTCAGCGCGTTTGCAGCCGGTTTGCGGCCGTATGGAAGTGTTCAGCGCGCCGGGCAAGCCGACCGTTGTGGTTGATTATGCCCACACGCCGGATGCGCTGGAAAAAGCGCTGGAAGCGGCGCGCCTGCACTGCACAGGGAAGCTCTGGTGCGTGTTTGGCTGCGGCGGCGATCGCGATAAAGGCAAACGCCCGCTGATGGGGGCTATTGCCGAGCAGTTCGCAGATATTCCGGTAGTCACCGATGACAACCCGCGTACGGAAGAGCCGCGCGCCATCATCAATGACATTCTGGCGGGCATGCTGGACGTGGGCCGCGCTCGCGTGGTGGAAGGCCGTGCGGAAGCCGTGACGAACACCATCATGCAGGCGCGGGAGAATGATGTTGTCCTGCTGGCGGGTAAAGGCCATGAAGATTATCAGATCGTTGGCAACCGCCGTCTGGACTACTCGGATCGCGTAACGGCAGCACGTCTGCTGGGAGTCGTGGCATGATTAGCATCACCTTAAGCCAGGCCGCTGCCATCCTGCAGGGCGACCTGCACGGGCAAGACCTGACGATTGATGCCGTTACGACGGACACCCGCAAAATCACCGCAGGCTGTCTGTTTGTGGCGCTGAAAGGCGAGCGTTTTGACGCGCATGATTTTGCTGAACAGGCCAAAGAGAACGGCGCCGGTGCGCTGCTGGTCAGCCGCAAGCTCGATATCGATCTGCCGCAAATTGTGGTGAAAGATACGCGTCTCGCGTTCGGTGAGTTGGCCGCCTGGGTTCGCCAGCAGGTTCCTACTCGCGTTGTCGCCTTGACAGGATCATCAGGAAAGACGTCGGTGAAAGAGATGACGGCGGCGATCCTCAGCCAGTGCGGCAATACGCTTTATACCGCGGGCAACCTCAATAATGACATCGGCGTGCCGATGACATTACTCCGCCTGACCAAAGAACATGAATTTGCGGTGATCGAGTTAGGGGCAAACCACCAGGGCGAAATCGCCTGGACCGTGAGCCTGACTCGCCCGGAAGCCGCGCTGGTGAATAACCTCGCGGCTGCGCATCTGGAAGGCTTTGGCTCGCTGGAAGGCGTAGCGAAAGCCAAAGGTGAGATTTACACCGGTCTGCCGGATGACGGTATCGCCATCCTGAACGCCGACAACAACGACTGGCTGAACTGGCAGAGCATCATTGGTTCGCGCAAAACCTGGCGCTTCTCGCCGAATGCGGCCAACAGTGATTTTACCGCGACCAATATCCATGTGACGTCGCACGGCACGGAGTTCACCCTCACCACCCCAACGGGTGGCGTAGAGGTGCTGCTGCCACTGCCGGGTCGCCATAACATCGCCAATGCGCTTGCGGCGGCGGCGCTGTCGACGGCGGTGGGCGCGTCGCATGAAGCGATTAAAACCGGGCTGGCGAACCTGAAAGCCGTACCGGGACGCCTGTTCTCGATTCAGCTTTCAGAAAACAAGCTGCTGCTGGATGACTCCTACAACGCGAACGTTGGCTCGATGACGGCGGCGGTGCAGGTGTTATCTGAAATGCCGGGCTACCGCATCATGGTGGTTGGCGATATGGCAGAGCTGGGCGACGAAAGTGAAGCCTGCCATACCCAGGTCGGTGAAGCGGCGAAAGCGGCGGGGCTGGACTGCGTGCTGAGCGCAGGAAAACTGAGCCAGGCGATTAGCCATGCCAGCGGCGTTGGCGAGCATTTTGCTGACAAAACCGCGTTGATAGAGCGCCTTAAGGCGTTAATTACAGAAAAACAAATTGTGACTGTGTTAGTGAAAGGTTCACGTAGTGCCGCCATGGAAGAGGTTGTGCACGCATTACAGGAGAACGGGACATGTTAGTTTGGCTGGCCGAACATTTGGTCAAATATTATTCAGGCTTTAACGTCTTTTCCTATCTGACGTTTCGCGCCATCGTCAGCCTGCTGACTGCGCTGTTCATCTCGTTGTGGATGGGCCCGCGCATGATTGCCCGTCTGCAAAAACTCTCTTTCGGCCAGGTTGTACGTAACGACGGTCCGGAATCGCACTTCAGCAAGCGCGGCACGCCGACCATGGGCGGGATCATGATCCTGACCGCCATCGTCGTTTCCGTGCTGCTGTGGGCGTATCCCTCCAACCCGTACGTCTGGTGCGTTCTGACGGTACTGGTGGGTTACGGGATCATCGGTTTTGTTGATGATTACCGCAAAGTCGTTCGTAAAGATACTAAGGGCCTGATCGCGCGCTGGAAATATTTCTGGATGTCGGTGATCGCGCTGGGCGTGGCCTTCGCGCTGTATCTGGCCGGAAAAGACACGCCAGCCACCGAGCTGGTCGTGCCGTTCTTTAAGGACGTGATGCCACAGCTGGGGCTGTTCTACATCCTGCTGGCCTACTTTGTGATTGTTGGTACCGGCAACGCCGTTAACCTGACCGACGGTCTGGATGGCCTGGCCATTATGCCAACCGTCTTTGTGGCCGCCGGTTTTGCGCTGGTGGCGTGGGCGACCGGTAACATGAACTTTGCGAACTATCTGCACATCCCTTATCTGCGTCACGCGGGTGAGCTGGTGATCGTCTGTACGGCGATAGTCGGCGCGGGGCTGGGCTTCCTGTGGTTCAACACCTATCCGGCGCAGGTCTTTATGGGTGACGTCGGCTCTCTGGCATTGGGCGGTGCGCTCGGCATTATCGCCGTACTGCTGCGTCAGGAGTTCCTGCTGGTGATCATGGGCGGCGTGTTTGTGGTTGAAACCCTGTCGGTGATTTTGCAGGTCGGTTCGTTCAAGCTGCGCGGTCAGCGCATCTTCCGTATGGCGCCGATCCACCACCACTATGAACTGAAAGGCTGGCCGGAGCCGCGCGTGATTGTGCGCTTCTGGATTATTTCGCTGATGCTGGTGCTGATTGGCCTGGCAACGCTGAAGGTACGTTAATCATGGCAGATTACCAGGGCAAAAAAGTCGTTATCATCGGGTTGGGCCTCACTGGGCTCTCCTGCGTGGACTTTTTCCTCGCACGCGGCGTGACGCCACGCGTGATGGATACGCGTGTCTCTCCGCCGGGTCTGGACAAACTGCCGGAACAGGTTGAACGCCACCTTGGTGGTCTGAATGATGACTGGCTGCTGGCAGCCGATCTGATTGTCGCCAGCCCGGGTATGGCGCTAGCGCATCCTTCGCTGAGCGCTGCCGCGGATGCGGGCGTTGAGATTGTCGGCGATATCGAGCTGTTCTGCCGCGAAGCGCAGGCGCCCGTTATCGCCATTACCGGTTCTAACGGTAAAAGTACCGTCACCACCCTGGTGGGTGAAATGGCGAAAGCGGCGGGCAAGAACGTCGGCGTTGGCGGTAACATTGGCTTACCTGCTCTGATGCTGCTGGACAAAGGCTGCGAGCTGTATGTTCTCGAGCTTTCCAGCTTCCAGCTGGAAACGACCTCCAGCCTGCACGCTGCGGCTGCGACGATCCTCAACGTGACTGAAGATCATATGGACCGGTATCCATTTGGCCTGCAGCAGTACCGTGCCGCCAAGCTGCGCGTTTATGAAAATGCCAAAGTCTGCGTTGTTAACGCCGATGACGCGCTGACCATGCCCGTACGCGGTGCAGACGATCGCTGTATCAGCTTCGGTATCACGATGGGTGATTACCACCTGAACCGCCAGCTGGGCGAAACCTGGCTGCGCGTGAAGGGTGAGAAAGTGCTGAACGTGAAAGAGATGAAGCTCACAGGTCAGCACAACTATACCAATGCCCTTGCGGCGCTGGCGCTGGCGGATGCAGTAGGTCTGCCGCGCTCCTCCAGCCTGAAAGCGTTAACCACGTTTTCTGGCCTGGCACACCGTTTCCAGCTGGCGCTGGAGCACAACGGCGTGCGCTGGATCAACGACTCCAAAGCGACCAACGTGGGAAGCACGGAGGCCGCGCTGAACGGCCTGCACGTCGACGGCACGCTGCATTTGCTGCTGGGCGGCGACGGTAAATCCGCTGATTTCTCCTCCCTGAAGCCGTATCTCTCCGGTGATAACGTCCGTCTTTACTGCTTCGGCCGTGACGGCAGCGAGCTGGCTGAACTGCGCCCTGACGTTGCCGAGCAAACCGAAACCATGGAACAGGCGATGCGCCTGATTGCTCCTCGCGTGAAGCCTGGCGATATGGTGCTGCTCTCTCCGGCCTGTGCCAGCCTCGATCAATTCAAGAATTTCGAACAGCGTGGTGATGTCTTTACCCGACTGGCGAAGGAGTTAGGCTGATGCGTTTATCTCTCCCTCGCCTGAAAATGCCGCGCCTGCCAGGATTTGGGATCCTGGCATGGGTGTTTGCGGCGCTCAAAGGCTGGGTGATGGGCTCTCGTCAAAAAGATAACGACAGCCTTGTCATGTACGATCGCACGCTGTTCTGGCTCACAATGGGGCTGGCGGCGGTTGGCTTTATTATGGTGACGTCAGCCTCAATGCCTGTCGGACAGCGTCTGGCGAACGATCCTTTCCTGTTTGCCAAGCGTGATGGTCTTTACATCATCCTGGCGTTTTGTCTGGCGCTGGTGACCTTGCGTCTGCCGATGGAGTTCTGGCAGCGGCACAGTACGGCGATGCTGATCGCCTCGATTATTATGCTGCTGATCGTACTGGTGGTGGGGAGCTCTGTTAACGGGGCATCGCGCTGGATCGCCTTTGGCCCGCTGCGTATTCAGCCTGCGGAATTTACCAAGCTTTCCCTGTTCTGCTACCTGGCTAACTACCTGGTGCGTAAGGTAGATGAAGTGCGTAACAACCTGCGCGGCTTCTTAAAACCGATGGGTGTGATTCTGGTGCTGGCGGTATTACTGCTGGCGCAGCCTGACCTCGGTACCGTTGTCGTGCTGTTCGTTACCACCCTGGCCATGCTGTTCCTGGCGGGCGCGAAGCTGTGGCAGTTCATCGCTATCATCGGGATGGGGATTTCGGCGGTTGTGCTGCTGATCCTCGCCGAGCCTTACCGTATTCGCCGTGTGACCTCGTTCTGGAACCCGTGGGAAGATCCGTTCGGCAGCGGTTACCAGCTGACGCAGTCGCTGATGGCCTTTGGTCGCGGTGAAGTCTGGGGGCAGGGTCTGGGTAACTCGGTACAGAAACTGGAGTATTTACCGGAAGCGCACACTGACTTCATCTTCTCCATTATTGCGGAAGAACTGGGTTATATCGGTGTGGTATTAGCGCTATTAATGGTATTCTTCGTCGCTTTCCGCGCCATGTCTATCGGCCGGAAAGCGCTGGAGATCGATCACCGCTTCTCAGGATTCTTAGCCTGCTCAATTGGTATCTGGTTTAGCTTCCAGGCATTGGTTAACGTCGGGGCCGCAGCGGGTATGCTGCCGACCAAAGGTCTGACGTTGCCGTTGATCAGTTATGGTGGTTCGAGTCTGTTGATCATGTCGACAGCCATCATGTTTTTGTTGCGCATAGATTATGAAACGCGTCTGGAAAAAGCCCAGGCGTTTACACGAGGTTCACGATGAATCAACCGAAGCGGTTAATGGTGATGGCAGGCGGTACCGGCGGACACGTGTTCCCGGGACTGGCGGTTGCGCACCATTTAATGGATCAGGGCTGGCAGGTACGCTGGCTGGGAACCGCAGACCGCATGGAAGCCGATCTGGTACCGAAGCACGGTATCGAGATCGACTTTATTCGTATTTCCGGCCTTCGGGGCAAAGGCCTCAAGGCAATGCTGCTGGCACCGGTGCGTATTTTTAACGCCTGGCGTCAGGCTCGCACCATCATGAAGCGCTTTAAGCCCGATGTGGTGCTGGGCATGGGCGGCTATGTCTCGGGTCCTGGCGGGCTGGCGGCGTGGTCGTTAGGTATTCCCGTCGTGCTGCATGAGCAGAACGGTATTGCCGGTCTGACCAACAAATGGCTGGCGAAAATCGCCACCAAAGTTATGCAGGCGTTTCCCGGCGCGTTCCCGAAAGCGGACGTGGTGGGTAACCCGGTGCGTGTGGACGTGCTGGCGCTGCCGCTGCCGGACGCTCGCCTGACGGGCCGTGAAGGGCCGGTTCGTGTACTGGTCGTCGGCGGCTCTCAGGGCGCGCGTATCTTAAACCAGACGATGCCGCAGGTAGCCGCAAAGCTGGGGGACGCCGTGACGATCTGGCACCAGAGCGGAAAAGGCGCTCAGCAGACCGTTGAGCAGGCTTACGCAGACGAAGGTCAGCCGCAGCATAAAGTCACAGAGTTTATCGACGACATGGCGGCAGCGTATGCCTGGGCCGATGTCGTGGTCTGTCGTTCAGGTGCGCTGACGGTGAGCGAGATCGCCGCCGCCGGTCTGCCGGCCCTGTTTGTGCCGTTCCAGCACAAAGACAGACAGCAGTACTGGAATGCGCTCCCGCTTGAGAAAGCCGGTGCCGCGAAGATATTTGAGCAGCCACAATTTACCGCCGACGCGGTCGCCACCACCCTGGCGGGCTGGAACAGAGACGCACTGCTGGAGATGGCGCAACGCGCGCGCGCGGCCGCTATCCCTGATGCGACGGAACGGGTGGCAAAAGAAGTGAGCCTGGCAGCCCAGGCTTAACCCTCGCAGCGCGTGTTGCGCTGCACGAATTTTAAGTAGTCGATGGCGTTTAGAGAATGAATACACAACAACTGGCAAAACTGCGTTCAATCGTGCCCGAGATGCGTCGCGTCCGGCACATTCACTTTGTTGGCATCGGTGGTGCTGGCATGGGCGGTATTGCCGAAGTGTTAGCTAACGAAGGCTATCAGATCAGCGGGTCTGACCTGGCGCCAAACCCTGTTACGCAGCAGCTGGCGTCGCTTGGGGCGACTATCTATTTCAACCATCGTCCGGAAAACGTGCGCGATGCGAGCGTGGTGGTGGTCTCGAGCGCCATCTCCTCTGACAACCCGGAAATCGTTGCCGCGCACGAAGCGCGCATTCCGGTGATCCGTCGTGCAGAAATGCTGGCGGAACTGATGCGTTTCCGTCACGGCATCGCCATTGCCGGGACCCACGGTAAAACCACGACCACGGCGATGGTCTCCAGTATTTATGCGGAAGCGGGTCTCGACCCGACGTTCGTCAACGGCGGTCTGGTCAAAGCCGCAGGCGTACATGCGCGTCTGGGCCACAGTCGTTATCTGATTGCTGAAGCGGATGAGAGCGACGCGTCGTTCCTGCACCTGCAGCCGATGGTGGCGATTGTCACTAACATCGAAGCTGACCATATGGATACCTACCAGGGCGACTTCGAGAACTTAAAGCAGACCTTCATCAACTTCCTGCACAATCTGCCGTTCTATGGACGCGCGGTGATGTGCGTAGACGATCCGGTTATCCGCGAGCTGCTGCCACGCGTGGGTCGTCAAATCACCACTTACGGCTTCAGCGAAGACGCTGACGTCCGCGTGGAAGAGTACAAACAGATTGGCGCGCAGGGACACTTCACGCTGGCGCGTCAGGACAAAGAGCTGCTGCACGTCACGCTGAATGCGCCAGGTCGCCATAACGCCCTCAATGCCGCAGCGGCAGTGGCCGTTGCGACGGAAGAAGGCATTGACGATGATGCGATTCTGCGCGCGCTGGAAAGCTTCCAGGGCACCGGCCGTCGCTTCGACTTCCTCGGTGAATTCCCGCTGGACGCCGTGAACGGTAAAGCCGGCACAGCGATGCTGGTGGACGACTACGGCCACCATCCGACCGAAGTTGACGCCACCATTAAAGCCGCACGTGCAGGCTGGCCTGACAAAAATCTGGTGATGGTCTTCCAGCCGCACCGCTTCACGCGTACGCGCGATCTGTATGACGATTTCGCCAGCGTCCTGTCACAGGTAGACACCCTGTTAATGCTGGATGTGTATGCCGCAGGCGAGACGCCGATTCCAGGAGCCGACAGCCGTTCTCTGTGCCGCACCATCCGTGGGCGCGGTAAAGTTGACCCTATTCTGGTTTCTGACCCTGCACAGGTGGCGGAAATTCTGGCTCCGGTCCTGACAGGTAACGATTTGATTCTGATTCAGGGCGCGGGAAATATCGGCAAAATCGCCCGTACCTTAGCTGAAATCAAACTGAAGCCGCAAACCCAGGAGGATGAGCATCATGGCTGATAAGATTGCTGTCCTGTCTGGCGGCACCTCCGCCGAGCGCGAGGTTTCCCTGAATTCCGGCGCGGCCGTGCTGGCGGGCCTGCGTGAAGGTGGCGTCAATGCGCACCTGGTCGACCCAAAAGAGGTCGACGTGACGCAATTGAAAGCCATGGGCTTCGATAAAGTCTTTATCGCTTTGCATGGTCGTGGCGGTGAAGACGGCACCCTGCAGGGGCTTCTGGATTTGATCGGCATGCCGTACACCGGCAGCGGCGTGATGGCCTCCGCTATCTCTATGGATAAACTGCGCAGCAAGCTTCTGTGGCAGGGCGCGGGGTTACCCGTTGCGCCATGGGTTGCGCTGACGCGTCGCGAATTTGAATTGGGCCTGCCGGATAGCGTTAATGCACGCATTGCTGAACTGGGCTTACCGGTTATTGTAAAGCCCAGCCGGGAAGGCTCCAGCGTGGGAATGTCCAAAGTCGACAAAGCTGAAGATCTTTCGTCCGCTTTAGCACTGGCATTTCAACATGATGAAGAAGTTCTGATTGAAAAATGGCTCAGCGGGCCGGAATTTACCGTCGCGATGCTTGGCGAAGAAATTTTACCGTCAATCCGTATCCAACCGGCCGGAACCTTCTATGATTATGAGGCGAAGTATCTCTCTGATGAGACGCAATATTTCTGCCCTTGTGGTCTTGAAGCTGAGCGTGAAGCAGATTTACAGTCCCTGGTGCTTAAAGCCTGGCATGTTCTGGGTTGCCGCGGCTGGGGACGCATCGACGTGATGCAGGACAGTGATGGACAATTTTATCTGCTGGAAGCCAATACCTCTCCGGGAATGACCAGCCACAGCCTTGTGCCGATGGCCGCGCGTCAGGCGGGGATGAGTTTCTCGCAGTTAGTCGTACGCATTCTGGACCAGGCGGGCTGATATGTCTCAGGCTGCATTGAACACGCGCAACCGCGATGACGAGGACGAATACACCTCTTCACGCCGCAGTAATGGAACGCGTCTTGCAGGCATCATTTTCCTGCTCGGGGTGCTGTGCACCGTGTTTATCAGCGGCTGGATGGTCCTGGGCTGGATGGAAGATGCGCAGCGGTTACCGCTTTCTAAGCTGGTGGTTACCGGTGAGCGTCACTACACGCGTAACGACGATATTCGTCAGTCAATACTGGCGCTGGGCTCGCCTGGCACCTTTATGACGCAGGACGTCAATATTATCCAGAGCCAGATAGAACGTCTGCCATGGATAAAACAGGCGAGCGTAAGAAAGCAATGGCCTGATGAATTGAAGATTCATCTGGTTGAATATGTGCCCATTGCGCGTTGGAATGATCAGCACATGGTTGACGTAGACGGAAATTCCTTCAGCGTCCCGGCCGATCGTGTCAACAAGCAAAATTTACCGATGTTGTATGGCCCTGAAGGCAGCGAAAACGAAGTGTTACAAGGTTTTCGCGAAATGGGTCAGGTGCTGGCGAAGGACAGGTTTACGTTAAAAGATGCAGCCATGACGGCGCGCCGTTCCTGGCAGCTGACGTTAACGAACGGCATTAAGCTCAACCTGGGACGCGGCGACACAATGAAGCGTCTGGCGCGTTTTGTCGAACTTTACCCGGTTTTACAGCAGCAGGCACAGACTGACGGCAAACGGATAAGCTACGTTGATTTGCGCTATGACTCAGGCGCAGCAGTCGGTTGGGTACCGGCTCCGGTCGAGGAACCTAATCAGCAACAGAATCAGGCACAGGTACAGGCAGAACAACAATGATCAAGGCGACGGACAGAAAACTGGTAGTTGGACTGGAGATTGGCACCGCGAAGGTTGCCGCTTTAGTAGGGGAAGTTCTGCCCGACGGTATGGTCAATATCATTGGCGTAGGCAGTTGCCCGTCCCGTGGTATGGATAAAGGTGGGGTTAACGATCTTGAATCGGTGGTGAAATGCGTTCAGCGCGCCATCGATCAGGCTGAATTGATGGCAGATTGCCAGATTTCTTCTGTCTATCTGGCCCTTTCTGGTAAGCACATTAGCTGCCAGAACGAAATTGGTATGGTGCCGATTTCCGAAGAAGAAGTGACGCAGGAAGACGTTGAAAACGTCGTGCACACGGCGAAATCCGTGCGTGTCCGCGACGAACATCGCGTGCTGCATGTCATCCCGCAGGAATATGCGATTGACTACCAGGAAGGAATCAAGAACCCGGTCGGTCTTTCTGGCGTACGTATGCAGGCAAAAGTGCACCTGATCACATGTCACAACGATATGGCGAAGAACATTGTAAAAGCCGTTGAACGTTGTGGCCTGAAAGTTGACCAACTTATTTTCGCGGGTCTGGCGGCAAGTTATTCCGTGCTGACCGAAGATGAACGTGAACTGGGTGTCTGTGTGGTCGATATTGGTGGTGGTACAATGGATATCGCCGTGTATACCGGCGGTGCGTTGCGCCACACCAAAGTGATCCCTTATGCCGGGAACGTTGTGACCAGCGATATTGCTTACGCTTTTGGTACGCCGCCGAGCGATGCAGAAGCGATTAAAGTGCGCCACGGCTGTGCGCTGGGGTCTATCGTTGGCAAAGATGAGAGCGTTGAAGTGCCGAGCGTCGGTGGTCGTCCACCGCGTAGCCTGCAGCGCCAGACGTTGGCAGAGGTGATTGAGCCGCGCTATACCGAGCTGCTCAACCTGGTCAACGAAGAGATTTTACAGTTACAGGAACAGCTTCGTCAGCAGGGTGTTAAACATCATCTTGCGGCGGGGATTGTATTAACCGGCGGTGCAGCGCAAATTGAAGGTCTTGCGGCCTGTGCTCAGCGCGTGTTCCATACGCAGGTGCGTATCGGTGCGCCGCTGAATATCACCGGTTTAACGGATTATGCTCAGGAGCCGTATTATTCAACGGCTGTGGGCCTGCTCCACTACGGGAAGGAATCTCATCTCAGTGGTGAAGCAGAAGTGGAAAAACGCGTCTCAGTGGGGTCGTGGGTCAAACGGCTGAACAACTGGTTGCGAAAAGAGTTTTAATTTTTTTAAGAGACCGGAGAGAATTAGCGGTCTCGGGCGACAGGCACAACGGAGAGAGAAATTATGTTTGAACCTATGGAACTGACCAACGACGCGGTGATTAAAGTCATCGGCGTCGGTGGCGGCGGCGGTAACGCCGTAGAGCATATGGTGCGTGAACGCATTGAAGGTGTTGAATTCTTCGCAGTTAACACCGATGCGCAGGCACTGCGTAAGACAGCTGTAGGCCAGACTATCCAGATCGGCGGTGGTATCACCAAAGGGCTGGGAGCAGGGGCTAACCCGGAAGTCGGTCGCAATGCGGCTGAAGAAGATCGTGAAGCGCTGCGCGCTGCACTGGAAGGTGCGGACATGGTCTTCATCGCAGCAGGTATGGGTGGCGGTACCGGTACCGGCGCAGCACCTGTTGTGGCAGAAGTGGCAAAAGATTTAGGTATCCTGACCGTTGCTGTCGTGACCAAGCCTTTCAACTTTGAAGGCAAGAAGCGTATGGCCTTCGCGGAGCAGGGTATCACCGAGCTGTCCAAGCATGTGGACTCGCTGATCACCATCCCGAACGACAAGCTGTTGAAAGTTCTGGGTCGCGGCATCTCCCTGCTGGACGCATTCGGTGCAGCAAACGACGTGCTGAAAGGCGCGGTTCAGGGTATCGCTGAACTGATTACCCGTCCTGGCCTGATGAACGTTGACTTTGCAGACGTTCGCACCGTGATGTCCGAAATGGGCTACGCGATGATGGGCTCTGGCGTGGCGAGCGGTGAAGATCGTGCAGAAGAAGCAGCTGAAATGGCTATCTCTTCTCCACTGCTGGAAGATATCGATCTGTCTGGTGCGCGCGGCGTGCTGGTCAACATTACCGCTGGCTTTGACCTGCGTCTGGATGAGTTCGAAACCGTGGGTAACACTATCCGTGCGTTCGCCTCTGACAACGCTACCGTGGTAATCGGTACTTCCCTTGACCCAGAAATGAACGACGAGCTGCGTGTGACGGTTGTTGCGACTGGTATCGGTATGGACAAACGTCCTGAGATCACCTTAGTGACCAACAAGCAGACTCAGCAACCGGTAATGGATCGTTACCAGCAGCACGGTATGTCTCCTCTGACTCAGGAGCAGAAACCGGCCGCAAAAGTGGTGAACGACCCAACGCCGCAAACGGCGAAAGAGCCAGATTATCTGGATATCCCGGCGTTCCTGCGTAAGCAAGCTGACTAAGAATTGGCTGGAATTAGGGGATTTGCGCTCTTTGTGCTAAACTGGCCCACCGTTAGTGATATACACTCTCGGTTGGATAGTTAATTTGGCGAGATTATACGATGATCAAACAAAGGACACTTAAACGTATCGTTCAGGCGACTGGTGTCGGTTTACATACCGGCAAGAAAGTCACGCTGACGTTACGCCCTGCGCCGGCCAATACCGGGGTCATCTATCGTCGCACCGACTTGAATCCACCGGTAGATTTTCCGGCCGATGCCAAATCTGTGCGTGATACTATGCTCTGTACTTGTCTGGTGAACGAGCATGACGTGCGGATTTCTACCGTAGAGCACCTGAACGCCGCCCTGGCGGGTCTGGGTATTGACAACATTATTGTTGAAGTCGATGCGCCAGAAATCCCGATTATGGATGGCAGTGCTGCACCGTTCGTCTATCTGTTGCTGGATGCTGGCATCGAAGAACTGAACTGCGCGAAGAAATTTGTACGCATCAAAGAGACCGTTCGCGTCGAAGATGGCGACAAATGGGCTGAATTCAAACCGTACAATGGTTTCTCGTTGGACTTTACCATCGACTTTAACCATCCGGCGATTGACTCCAGCACCCAACGCTATGCGATGAACTTCTCTGCCGATGCGTTTATGCGCCAGATCAGCCGAGCCCGTACATTTGGCTTCATGCGTGATATCGAATATCTGCAGTCCCGCGGCCTGTGCCTGGGCGGCAGCTTCGATTGTGCCATCGTTGTTGACGATTATCGCGTACTGAACGAAGACGGCCTGCGTTTCGAAGATGAATTCGTTCGTCACAAAATGCTGGATGCTATCGGCGACCTGTTCATGTGTGGTCACAACATCATTGGTGCATTTACCGCGTTCAAATCCGGTCATGCGCTGAACAACAAACTGTTGCAGGCCGTCCTGGCAAAACAGGAAGCCTGGGAATATGTGACCTTCGAAGACGAAGCTGAACTGCCGCTGGCTTTCAAAGCACCAAGCATGGTTCTGGCGTAACGGTTCAAACCGTTTCGTAAAAAAATCGACTGGTTAACCTGGTACTCTCTCCGACCAGGAAGACCAGTCGTTTTTATTTTTACCCTTCTTCGTTTGCCCCAGCGTCATCTCTCGTTTGTCTTACGCAGAAAATGTGTGCGTTAGCTGCATTCTTGACCGTTTTTCCCCGCGGCGACACCTCATTCCTGCTGATGTATATTGGCTTTAGTGATACTATCTGGGCGCTAAAAAGAATAACTGAACTCAGCCTCTGCAAGGCTGGCTTATTGGGTGGAGCAGGTGAGCGGAATACTGACGCGCTGGCGACAATTTGGCAGACGTTACTTCTGGCCGCATCTCTTATTAGGGATGGTCGCGGCGAGTTTCGGCTTGCCTGCGCTCTGCAACAGTGCCGAAGCGGCGACGCCCGCAAAAACCTCTACCACTAAACACGATCTCAACACGCGGGTTAACTTTACTAACCTCGCGTGGCTTGAAGCCAACCGCCGCCCAAACTTCTCGGTCGATTACTGGCACCAGCACGCTATCCGCACGGTTATCCGCCATCTGTCCTTCGCGATGGCGCCGCAGGCCATGCCTGTTGCGGAAGAGACGCTGCCGGTGCAGGCTCAGCATCTTGCCCTGCTGGACACGCTCAACGCGCTGCTCACGCAGGACAGCCAGCCGCCGGTCATGGTTCGCCAGACGACGCAACGTGCGTTGGTTTCACCGGTTTCATTCTCTGTTTCAACCTGGATTAGCCAGGCCCACGGCATTCGCGCCGGGCCGCAACGCCTCAGCTAAATTAACTTTTTCAATACCTTAATTTATCTGCCCACTCTGGGGCGTTTGAGAATTTATTATGCTAATCAAATTGTTAACTAAAGTTTTTGGTAGTCGTAACGATCGTACCCTGCGCCGTATGCGCAAAGCTGTTACCGTCATCAACGGTATGGAACCGGCGATGGAGAAGCTCTCTGATGACGAGCTGAAAGCGAAAACGGCGGAATTCCGTGCGCGTCTCGAAAAAGGCGAAACCTTAGAAAGCCTGATCCCGGAAGCGTTTGCTGTCGTGCGTGAAGCAAGTAAGCGCGTATTCGGCATGCGTCACTTCGACGTTCAGCTGCTGGGTGGTATGGTGCTTAACGAGCGCTGCATCGCGGAAATGCGTACCGGTGAAGGTAAAACCCTGACCGCAACGCTGCCTGCTTACCTGAACGCGCTAACCGGTAAAGGCGTTCACGTCGTTACCGTCAACGACTATCTGGCGCAGCGTGACGCCGAAAACAACCGCCCACTGTTCGAATTCCTCGGTATGACCGTCGGCATCAACATGTCCGGCCTGCCTGCGCCAGCAAAGCGCGAAGCGTATAACGCGGACATCACCTACGGCACCAACAACGAATACGGCTTCGACTACCTGCGTGACAACATGGCGTTCAGCCCGGAAGAGCGCGTACAGCGTAAACTGCACTATGCGCTGGTGGATGAGGTGGACTCCATCCTGATCGATGAAGCGCGTACCCCGCTGATCATCTCCGGCCCGGCTGAAGACAGCTCCGAGATGTACCGTAAAGTCGACAAAATCATTCCACACCTGCTGCGTCAGGAGAAAGAGGACTCGGATACCTTCCAGGGTGAAGGCCACTTCTCCGTAGATGAAAAAGCGCGTCAGGTGAACCTGACCGAACGCGGTCTGGTGAAAATTGAAGAGCTGCTGGTCGCTGAAGGCATCATGGAAGAGGGCGAGTCCCTGTACTCCCCAAGCAACATCATGCTGATGCACCACGTGACCGCTGCACTGCGCGCCCACGCGCTGTTCACTCGCGACGTCGATTACATCGTAAAAGACGGCGAAGTGATCATCGTCGATGAACACACCGGCCGTACCATGCAGGGACGTCGCTGGTCTGACGGTCTGCACCAGGCTGTGGAAGCCAAAGAAGGTGTGGATATTCAGAATGAAAACCAGACGCTGGCGTCTATCACCTTCCAGAACTACTTCCGTCTGTACGAGAAGCTGGCGGGCATGACCGGTACTGCTGATACCGAAGCGTTTGAATTCAGCTCTATCTACAAGCTGGATACCGTGGTTGTTCCAACCAACCGTCCGATGATCCGTAAGGATATGCCGGACCTGGTGTACATGACCGAAGCGGAAAAAATTCAGGCAATCATCGAAGATATTCGCGACCGTACTGCCAATGGCCAGCCGGTTCTGGTGGGGACCATCTCCATCGAGAAATCTGAAGTGGTTTCGCACGAGCTGACGAAAGCGGGCATCAAACACAACGTTCTTAACGCCAAATTCCACGCCAAAGAAGCGGACATTGTTGCGCAGGCGGGTTATCCGGCTGCCGTGACCATCGCCACCAACATGGCGGGTCGTGGTACCGATATTATGCTGGGCGGTAGCTGGCAGGCTGAAGTGGCGGAGCTGGAAAACCCAACGCCAGAACAGATTGCCCAGATCAAAGCCGACTGGCAGGTTCGTCATGACGCCGTTCTGGCTTCCGGCGGTCTGCACATCATCGGTACAGAGCGTCATGAATCCCGTCGTATCGATAACCAGCTGCGTGGCCGTGCGGGTCGTCAGGGTGATGCCGGTTCATCCCGCTTCTACCTGTCGATGGAAGATGCGCTGATGCGTATTTTTGCCTCCGACCGCGTGTCCGGCATGATGCGCAAGCTGGGGATGAAGCCTGGCGAAGCCATTGAGCACCCGTGGGTGACTAAAGCGATCGCTAACGCGCAGCGTAAAGTGGAAAGCCGCAACTTTGATATTCGTAAGCAGCTGCTGGAATATGATGATGTGGCTAACGATCAGCGTCGTGCAATCTACACCCAGCGTAACGAACTGCTGGACGTGTCCGACGTGAGCGAAACCATCAACAGCATTCGTGAAGATGTGTTTAAAGCCACCATCGACGCGCATATTCCACCGCAGTCTCTGGAAGAGATGTGGGATATCGAAGGCCTGCAGGAACGTCTGAAAAATGACTTTGACCTTGAGCTGCCAATCAAAGAGTGGCTGGACAAAGAGCCTGAGCTGCACGAAGAGACCCTGCGTGAACGTATCTTTGAAACCGCGCTGGACGTCTACAAGCGTAAGGAAGAAGTCGTTGGTGCTGAGATGATGCGTCACTTCGAAAAAGGCGTGATGCTGCAGACGCTGGACTCCCTGTGGAAAGAGCACCTGGCGGCGATGGACTACCTGCGTCAGGGTATCCACCTGCGTGGCTATGCGCAGAAAGATCCGAAGCAGGAATACAAGCGTGAATCCTTCTCCATGTTTGCCGCTATGCTGGAGTCACTGAAGTACGAAGTGATCAGCACCCTGAGCAAGGTTCAGGTGCGTATGCCAGAAGAAGTGGAAGCGATGGAGCAGCAGCGTCGTGAAGAAGCCGAGCGTCTGGCACAAATGCAACAGCTGAGTCATCAGACCGACGACAGCGAAGCCGCAGCGGCGATCGCCGCGCAGACCGGCGATCGTAAAGTGGGTCGTAACGATCCGTGCCCGTGTGGTTCCGGTAAAAAGTACAAGGCGTGCCACGGCCGTCTGAGCTAAGTACATAAAAAACCAAAAAGGCGCAGATATCTGCGCCTTTTTTATGGAAGTGACAATATGAAAATACTGCAAATTGCCGTCGGGATTATTCGCAACCCGCAAAACCAAATCTTCATCACCCAGCGCGCTGCCGACGCCCATATGGCGAACAAGTGGGAGTTTCCGGGTGGTAAAATCGAGTCAGGTGAAACGCCGGAAGAGGCGCTGGTTCGGGAGCTTCAGGAAGAGGTGGGGATCACTCCGCTTGGCGCAACGCTGTTTGATAAGCTTGAGTACCAGTTTCCGGACAGGCACATCACGCTGTGGTTCTGGCTGGTGGAAAACTGGGAAGGTGAACCCTGGGGAAAAGAGGGACAGCCGGGTAACTGGGTGGAACTCCAGGCAAGTGATGCCGAAAAATTCCCGCCAGCTAATGAGCCCGTGATCCTGCGGTTAGTCGCACAACCGTAGGCCTGCTAAGCGAAGCGCCAGCAGGCTTTACAGGTTACTGCTGGGTTTCACTCCAGTCATCGCTGTCCGAGAGATCGCCTTCGCTTGGAATGCGTTTCTCTTCCGCCGCCCATTCGCCCAGGTCAATGAGCTGACAGCGCTTGCAGCAGAATGGGCGGAACGGACTCACTTCGCCCCAGACAACGGTTTTGCCACAGGTTGGGCAGCTTACGGTGGTGACATCAGACATCGGCACTCCTTAACAACAGGCCAGTTCAAAATCGAGACGTTCCGGCACGGTGCCATTTTCACTGTCCAGCGGCATAAAGCGAATCGCAAAGCGGCTCTTATGCCCGGAAATCTGTGGGTAAAGCTGTTCGCCAAGAGACAGATTGAGACGCAGAAGATCGGCATCATCACCGTTATCCTGGAAGAAACCATTCAGGCTGGTTTGCTTGCGGAACGGCGCAGAGTTACGGATCAGATCGAGGATCAGCGACAGCGTCTGGTGCATTGGCTCCAGGCTTGCCAGCCAGCTGTTCACCTGCGCGTCACGCTGCGCCTGTGGCATATGTAGCCACATATGCAGCGTCGGCAGGTCGAAGCTACAGCAGCCGCCAGGGATGCTCAGGCGCTGGCGCACCAGGCCAATCAGGCGGTCTTCACGCAAAAACTGCCCGACGCGCGGCGCGGCCATCAGGATGGTGCTATTGCTTTTCAACTGCTGGCGGAGCGCGTCGATACGGCTCTGATCTACGCCGGGAACTTCTGTCCATGCCTGCAACTTACGCTGCTGGCGCTCCAGCTCTTTGAGTAATTCTGTGCGGACATCACCGCGTTCAATCACATCCAGCAGATCGCCTACGTTGCGGAAGAAGTGCAGCGCCGTGGCATGATCGTTAACAGGCAGATGTTGTGAAAGTTGTTGAATAAGGAATTCGATACGCAGCCAGGTGCGCATTTTTTCGTTGAGCGGATGCTCAAAAAGGATGTGTGTCGACATTATGGTTTTTCCTGTGCAACGGCCTGCGCGGCGAACGACAGATACTGCGCGTGCAGACGGGCAACATCCGATGCAATGGCATCTGGTGCGCCGTTATTATCAATGACATCATCCGCCACGGCAAGGCGCTGAGCGCGCGTAGCCTGAGCGGCAAGAATTTGTTCAGCATGCTCCCGCGAGACGCGATCGCGCGTCATGGTTCGCTGGATTTGCGTTTCGGGAGAGACATCAATCACCAGCACCCGATCGGCTTTCATATGCAGCTGATTTTCAACCAGTAGCGGAACCACCCACAAGACATAGGGCGAGCGGGCTGCGGCTATCTGACGCTGAGTTTCCTGGTGGATGATGGGGTGGAGCAGGGCATTAAGCCAGACTTTTTCCGCAGAATCGGAAAAAATGCATTCGCGAAGCTGACGGCGATTCAGTGTGCCATCGGTATTGATGATGGCCTGACCAAAATGTTCTGCGATGGCCTTTAGCGCGGGTGTATTGGGCTCTACCACCTGGCGGGCAATGATATCGGCATCAATAATCGTGATACCCAAACGAGAAAAAGCGTCCGCAACGGTACTTTTACCACTACCGATGCCGCCGGTTAATGCGACGATATACCCCATTAAATCAAATCCTGGGAATTATTCATTATTAAAATCAGTTGATTAAAATTCTAAGGTGCGCCAGCAACTGTTTAGCCCCGTTTACCGGCTTTTTACCAGGTAAATTTATAGGATTGTAGCGTAAAAAAAGAGAATTTCGCAGTCTTGCGGAGCAGGTATTAGTGCGTATGATAACGTCACTGGAGTTGTGCTTTTAACATATTTGCCTCTAACCCCAGGAATCCGCACATGCGTATCGAAGAAGATCTGAAGTTAGGTTTCAAAGACGTTCTTATCCGCCCTAAACGCTCTACACTGAAAAGTCGCTCAGACGTTGAACTCGAACGTCAATTCACCTTTAAGCATTCCGGTCAGACCTGGTCTGGCGTGCCGATCATCGCTGCCAACATGGATACTGTGGGAACCTTTGAGATGGCAACTGCCCTGGCACAGTTCGACATTCTCACCGCCGTTCACAAACATTACAGCACTGAAGAGTGGAACGCGTTTGTTGCGTCCGCGTCCGCTGACGTGGTGAAACATGTGATGGTCTCCACCGGTACCTCCGATGCGGATTTCGAGAAGACCAAACAGATCCTGAATGCTAACCCGGCACTCAACTTCGTCTGTATTGACGTGGCGAACGGTTACTCCGAGCACTTCGTGCAGTTCGTCAGCAAGGCGCGTGAGGCCTGGCCGACGAAAACCATCATCGCGGGCAACGTGGTGACCGGTGAAATGTGTGAAGAGCTGATCCTCTCCGGTGCAGATATCGTGAAAGTAGGTATTGGCCCGGGCTCCGTGTGCACGACACGCGTCAAAACCGGCGTCGGTTATCCGCAGCTTTCCGCAGTCATTGAATGCGCCGACGCGGCGCACGGTCTGGGCGGCCAGATCATCAGCGATGGCGGTTGTACCACGCCGGGCGATGTTGCGAAAGCCTTCGGCGGCGGCGCGGACTTCGTGATGCTCGGCGGTATGCTGGCAGGCCACGAGGAGAGCGGTGGTACCGTTGTTGAAGAGAACGGCGAGAAATTTATGCTGTTCTACGGCATGAGCTCTGAATCCGCGATGACCCGTCACGTCGGTGGCGTGGCAAAATACCGTGCGGCAGAAGGCAAAACCGTGAAGCTGCCTCTGCGCGGCCCGGTTGAATACACCGCACGCGATATCCTCGGCGGTCTGCGCTCGGCCTGCACATACGTTGGGGCATCCCGCCTGAAAGAGCTGACGAAACGTACAACGTTTATTCGCGTTCAGGAACAGGAAAACCGCGTATTCAATAGCCTGTAATGGCTTCGGCTGGCGCATGTCCGTGCGCCAGCACTGTTCTGCACTAGCCCGCGCTCATCGCATCCCCCAGATGGAAAATCGGCAGGTACATTGCCACTACCAGCGTGCCGATAATGATCCCTGTCACAATCAGAAGCACTGGCTCGAGAAGTGCCGCCAGATTATCTGCCCGTTGAAAGGTCTGTTCCGTGTGATGCCGGGCAAGGTTTGCCAGCATGACGTCCAGCGCGCCTGACATTTCGCCGGTGCGTAAAAGCTGGATACACAGCGGGGTGAAGATGGCCGCTTTCTGAAAGGATGACCAGACGGGGAGGCCTTTTTCAATCTCCTCCCGAACGCTGCACAGTATTCCCCGCCAGTAGCGACTTTCAACGGTCTCCTCCGCACTCTCCAGTCCCTGTAAAAACGGGATGCCGGCCTGCTGCGTGAGCGACAGCACGGTAAAGATGTGTCCCAGTTTTTGACCTTTTGCCAGTGCGCCCAACACGGGCGTGTGCATCAGCATGCGCTGCCCGCGAGGGTTCTGTCGCAGAGCCCAGGCGGCGGCTAAGGGCGCTAATAACGCGGTGAACAATGCAAGGGCATATGACTGCATAAATGCGGCCATCCCCATGACCATTTGCGTCAGCAGTGGAAGCGGAGTGTTAAACGTTTTGTAGATAGCGGCAAACTCGGGCAAGACCAGGGTGACCATCGCCAGCACCACGAGTACGGCCAGCGACAGGACGATCGCCGGGTAGCGCAGCGCCTTTCTCACCTTCGCACTGAGCTGCTGCTGCGCTTTTTGCTGCTGCGCGAGCTGGCGACAGCACTCCTCCAGCTTCCCTGTAAGCTCACCGGTTTTCACCATCGAGACATGCAGCGGGCTAAAAACGGCTGGCCACTTTTTTAGCGACTCAGAAAAGGGGGCTCCCTCACTGAGTTCATCGGCAATGCTTTGCAGCAGCGCCTGCCACGGTTTTAACGGATGCTGTTCTGCCAGCATCTGCAGGCTGTGGGACAATGTCAGCCCGGCCTGCAGAAGCGTTGCGAGCTGGCGAAACATCTCGTAGCAGTGATGTGGCCGCAAGCGGTGTCGCTGAGCGCATCGGGTTAGCGTCAGAGGATGGAGGTTGCTGCGCATCAGCCTGGTGTAGGCGGCATTGCGGTCTGTGGCCCAGAGCGTCCCGCTTCGGGGTTCTCCTTCCTGGGTGAGCGCTCGCCAGCGCCAGAGCCGATTAGCAGCCATCGGGCATGCCCAGGACGCGCACCAGCTCTTCGAGCGTGGTCAGCCCTTGTTCGACGGCCATGCAGCCGTGCTCAAAAAGAGAAATCATTCCCGCCTGCCGGGCGCTCGCCTCTATCACTTCTGTTCCCGCCCCGCTGGCAATGGCCTGCCGCAGGGCATTGTCGATCGCGAGTACTTCAAAAATGGCCACGCGGCCATAATAACCGTGATAGCAACGGTCGCAGCCGATGGGCTGCCAGCGTGGAAGCGGTCTGGACCATACGGCGCGCGGCAGCTCAGCATGCTCGCTGGCTTCCCGACGACAATGTGGGCACAGACGCCGGACCAGACGCTGGGCAATCACCATCGACAGCGCGGAAGATATCATCCAGCGCGCGACGCCCATCTGCTCCAGGCGAACCAGGGTTTCCGTCGTCGAGTTAGTGTGCAGCGTTGACAGCACCAGATGCCCAGTCTGGGCGGCATTAATGGCAATGTCTGCCGTTTCGCCGTCACGGATTTCGCCGACCATAATGATGTCTGGATCCTGACGCAGCAGCGCCCGCAGCACGCTCTGGAATGTTAAACCCGCCCGGGGATTAATCTGCGTCTGGTTTAATCCCGCAAGGGGGATCTCAATGGGATCCTCCACGCTACAGATGTTCACGTCAGGGGTGTTACGCGCCTGCAGCGCGCTGTACAGCGTCACGGTTTTACCGCTGCCGGTAGGGCCGGTGACCAGAATCAGCCCCTGCGGCTGGTGGAGGATCTCATTAAAACTGGCCAGCTGTTCAGCACTCATGCCAAGCGCGTTTGGCTCAAGGGCCTGCTGAACCTGATGCAGCAGACGCAGCACAATTTTCTCGCCGCCGCTGCAGGGAAGCGTCGCGATCCGAAACGAGACCGGCGCGTTTGCCAGCTCAATCGTAAACTGGCCGTCCTGCGGTAAACGGCGTTCTGCAATATCCAGGTTACCCAGCACTTTTAAACGTGCGCTGAACAGGCTTGCCAGCGAGGCGGAAAGCGGAGGCTGGGGGCAAAGAACCCCGTCGATGCGTAAACGGATCTGGCACGCGTGCTCCATCGGTTCGATATGAATGTCGGAGGCGCGTTGGTTGATTGCCTGCTGCAGCGTGTGGTTGAGAATATCCACCGTTGAGTGCGTTTGCGAAACAACGGGCAGATGCGATTGTGACGTTAGCTGCCGGTGTTTTTCCATGCGCTCAGCGCTCCAGCACTCAATATCAATCCGTTTCTGGGTCGCGAAGCGCAGCGCCTCCATCAGTTCAGCCGCGGGGCTGCCCACGACGGCGATGCTGACCATGTCACTGTCGCTGGTGAGCAGCAGAGCCTGATGGCGCAGGCAAAGCGCTACGAGTTGATCGGTATTCATTATCCGCTCCTCAGTTGTTGTCGAAGCGGAAAACGTCTTCGCAGGCCTGTTTCAGGGCGCTGTCAGCACTGATGCTGCAGTCGCGCGTCCAGCCCGTCATACCGTTGCCGTCGCTCCACCGTGGCGTCATGGTTACCGTCAGCCCGTTAAGACTCTCCTGTCCTGTTAAGGTTACGATCCCTTTCGCCACGCTCATTCCTGAAACGTAGCGTGTCGTGGTGGGGGAAGGGATACCGTTACTGCCGGCATCGCAGCTCTCCACGCCACCGTGATCTAGCGCGCAAAGCTCAATGGCCGTACGGTAGGGAACAAAGGTTTGCAGCATATCGGTCAGCGCCGCCTTGCGCAGGTAGTTCTGATAGGCGGGAACGCCGATGGCGCTGAGAATCGCAATGATGCCAATGACCACCATGATATACTGCTTATTACTGTTGTGATCTTAGGAAAATTAAATGAAAAAAGCGGTGTATTGCTATGCTCGCGTCAGTTCGAGAGGACAAGCTAAAGATGGCTATGGTATGTCGAGACAGCAAGAAATGCTGCGAGATTACGTTGCTGCATACGATGATTCTCAACATAACCGTGGCTATGAGTTGGGGGACATAAGTTGGTTGTATGCTGAAGGTGTGTCTGCGTATAGCGGAAAAAATATCGAAGATGGTTCTGTACTGAAAACCTTTATAGATGATGTGTTACAGAAGAAGATCACTAATTCCGTATTAGTCATTGAAAACCTTGACCGTTTTAGTAGAGCCGCACCGAACCGAGCAGCAGGGTTGTTCTTGAGTCTGATTAATGCAGGATGCGATATCCATGAGGTGGAAACAGAAATGATACATCACCAATATAGTGATCTGAATATTATTTCAGGCGGCTTACAGCGAGCACATAATGAAAGTAAACGCAAAGCTCGTTTAAGTATTAAAAATTGGGATGAAAGAATAAAAAACACCATCGACGGAACGTCTGTTTTAACTCATCGCGTGCCATCCTGGATTGAAGTAAAAAACAACAAATATGTATTAAAAAAAGGTGAGTCAGAAAAGTACAATCTTATTTTTAAAATGTATGCTGACGGGTTTGGGCCTGCAGCAATCCGTGATGAGCTAAAAAAGAGAGGAATGCAGATAAATGAAAGAGAACCAACAATCAATCACTTAATGAAAATAATTAAAGATCAGAGGCTTATAGGTAGGTTTAATTCTACAGGGCGTAAAATTTTAGATGGTATGTCTATCTACCCTGTCGTTGTTGAACCAGAATTATTTGAAGCGGTTAATGATTTAAGAAAGCAAAGAAACCCATTAGGGAAGATAAATGTAAAGGCAAATAATTTATTTGCAGGTTTATGCATATGTATGAATTGTGGAAGATATGTGCAAGTTAACAGTGTTGATAAAAAAGGTGATACATATTTTCGATGTGGCGGAAGCCTTGTAAAAATAGATAAATGTAAAGAGAGAGGTTTTAAGTACAAGATTGTAGAGAATGCGTTACTAGAACATCTCAGGAATTTTGACTTCTCTATGTTGAGAAGTGATGATAATGACATACAGGTTAAAATAAACTATCTTTCAATGGAGTTAGTTTCTAATGAAAAATACAGCAATGAAATTCTAGCTGATCTTGAAAAAGAAGACATACCTGACCCTAATGATAGGCGTATACTGAAAAACATTCAACGTCGTATTAGTGAGATCCGAAATGAAATTACTATACTGAAACAATCAAATATTGGCTACGAAACTTTTAATGATCTAAAAGATTCATATACTGATGATTTGCTAGACCCAAAAAATACAAAGTTAAGGCTTGATTTTAATGTAAAGGTTAAGCGTGTTATTAAAAATATAAAAATGAAGCGTTATGATAATACTATCATGCTGGTTGTGAGTTATGTCGGCGTTAATGAGAAACAAGCTATGGTAATTAATAGTAAGACAGGAGAGGTTGTTTTTATGGCAGTGCAAAATGATGATCTAAAATCAATTGAGTACTTAATTAATAATGATTAAACTATTATTAGTGAAATAAAATTTACTTATATGGTATAATGTTGTAGTAAATACATTGTCGTATTATAAAATAAATGAAACGAATTAAAATAATGTGGTATAATATAGATGTAAAACTCTGCTTGATAGTACTGAAGTACTAATGATTAAAAACCTGATCCTATCGAAAATGTAGATGGCAGTTGAGAAGTTCAAGCAGTTCGATGTGCAAATGAGACCCGTACCAATTTCCCGAGCGTTAATCCGATACCAAATACTAAGGAACGCAGGAGTTACGGCAATGCGGCACAATAAAAAAGTACAATAAACAGATAAGTACTTTCTAGATAGACATATAGGTTCGCACCTGAGTAATTTGTTAAGGGAGTTTCTTTAAAACAATGCGATGGATTTTATATAGTATAGAACCATCCAAAATTTAAAGAAACAAGTATTGGTTTGATTGTATAGACTCAGTACTAAGTCGTGTTATGTTTAAAGCACGGACCGTTGCATATGAACTGCGATATGGGAGAATACAGAGCAACCCGCTTCCGTACTCATAGCTTTAGATGGTATTGATCCGTCTAAAATTTGAGTAAATCGCAATACAATATTTCGATGACTATCATCGTCAGAATAAATCAAGTACACAATTCGTGTACTTTTTTATTGTTTTCATCCCCCGAGTGGGGGGATGAAATTTCTCAACAAATCTCGTCAGGATAGATCGTGTTAAACGAAGCAAAGCGAATAAGTATGTTGAAATACAAGCGGCGATAGCAAGCGAAGTACTTTAACATACTTTAGAGAGTGCTAACGAAGTTAGTACTTGATATTCTTTAATAAAATATGATCAATGTTTCTGCTATGAACTTCTTGTTGTTTTTTTATGAATGAAGTAATCTCATGATAGGTTTGTATATGACTGATAATTGATAGGGGAGTGTAATGAGCAAAAACACTGATGTTGTGCATGATCTTGCAAATACTGACTACAAGAAGTTGATTGAAAGGACTGCTGGGAAGAACTTCAAGTTAACTGATTGTAAAGCTGAGTTTGATAAACTTTTTAAAGAAAATCCTCATGAATTCATTGATCAGTTGAATCGTGTATCAAGAAATCTTTCTCTTGTTGCTCACGAGTACAAGAAGGAGCTTGATGCAAGTAAAGTTGATGATATCAAGCAACAGATTTTGCATTTAGATGAATCAGTAAAGGCTGCTCTGCTTGCTTCTTTAGGTATTAAAAATGGCAAGGCAAAGTCCGGTACTGTAAGAAGTACTAATCAAAGAGAAATCATTAATGTTACCGTTGATGGGAAAATGTACGAGATCAAAAAAACAGGTAACATCAGTGCTGAACTTAAAGAACTGATTAAATCTCAAGGTTTTGACTACAAAGGCGAAGAACGCATGAAGTTCTTTGATAAGTTCGAATCGAGGTAAGATCACTTGCCCCTGATTACTTAGGGTTAAATTATATCCCTCGAACTAAAAGTATTGTCAGTACTCGCCTAATGGGAACCACGCAAAGCAGCGTCCTGATTCCGATTCATAAAATTGCATAGGAAGCTGCTAGCGGCGATTGAACCAAGAAGTAGTGCAACCCATGCCATCGATAGAAAATCGCCTCAGAATTACATTGAGAACGTATAAAGGGCTTCGTAGGCACAGACTCACAGACTACAAATGATTCAATACTATCAGTACTTCCCCCAGCACATCAAAGGAGGATAGTGAATCCTGATTGACGATCATTGCACTGTATTTGGTGTTATCACTGCTTAAATTGTATCCATCAGGGACTACCTGCACCCGCTTATACAGGTAGCTTCCTTCTTTGTGGAGTACTACCACTTTACCGTCTTTTAACTGCTTATGTTGTTGATCAATAAGTAAAATACTGTCAACTAAGAATGTAGGTTCCATTACATCTGTACTGACCCGTAATGCAGCAAGAGACTTGGCCTTTTCCTGTAAATCAGGGAAAACACCTGAATCCAGTAAAAGGAAATCATCTCTATCAATAAAAGGAATTTTCAACAGTTCTTCGGCTTGGTCTGTGTTTGCCGATTTTGAAAACTCTTTTCCAGTAGCCAGCCATTCAACCGACACGCCACCAGCTTTAGCGAGAAGCACAAGATTCTCAAGCGTAGGGCTTGATACAGCTTGTAGATAATTGTGGACAGTACTGTACCCTATGCCTGCTTTTTTGGCGAAATCTCGCCCTGAACCAGAAGGTACTATCGATTTTAACCTTTCGCTGAACTGTTCAACGCTTTCTTTTTTGCCAGCCATGCACAACCCACCACATTAAAAGGAACTTTGTTCCTCATTTTTATTTGACGAATTCCTTTTAATGATCAATCATGTTCTTAATGTTAGTAATGAGTGGTCATTATGAGTATTCACAACAAGTCAGAATCTCAGATAAAGGAGCAAAATGCTAGTACTGAGAACTGGCATAGGGCCGATATCTTGGCAGCTATCAAGAAGCGAGGAGGAACGTTGGCACAGCTATCCAGAGATAGCGGTTTACATGAAAGAACACTTTACAACGTACTTGAGCGACATTGGCCGAAAGGTGAGCGAATTATTGCCGATTTTATCGGTGTACCCGTTAGAACGATCTGGCCTGAACGCTATGAGAAACTTAACGTAAATGAAATCTGAGGAGAATGTATGTCTGGATTGATCGTTTTCATTATCTGCACAGCAATTTCGGTACTTTGTTATAAGAAAGTTTCAAATCGTAGTAGAAATAGAGGCCATGGAAAGATCAGAGCGTTGATTACATCCTTATCAATGAGTTTCATTGCTTTTATGGTATCTATTGGGATTGGGGCAGGGGTTGTTTCACAAGATAAAAGTACTGATGCAAAGGCTTCAACGGCTGACAATACTGAAAAGGCCAAAACCAATGTTTATAAATGTGATAAGTTCGATGCAATAACACAAACTCGACAGGGAACTAAACGCGATTCTGGTTACTATTCAGATAAAGGTATTTTAGTTGAATATACAATCTCAGATGATAAGTTGATCAGTCGAATGCCAATTCCAGGTGATAAAGATAGTGTGTATACTGCTGAATTCAACGAAATCGCATCAGACGGTTCTCGGAAGTACGGGAATTCATCAAGTAACTATTTTGTATCAGTACTGAATGATAGCACTATAAAAGTAATTGATGTTGAATTTAACCATAATGCAACGATTACAAAAATTTGTTCTAAACAATGATTTTATTCAAGGGAAAGAATAGATGAAAAGAGCATTATCAGTACTGTTAATGTTACTCCCATCAGCCACAATTGCGGCTACTATTCCTGACGGTAAAACTGAAACGCCCTTTACTGTTGGCAATGAAGTTATTTGTCTGAAAGAAATCCAAAAGCAAATCACTCCTTATCTCATATCTTTTGAAGAAGAAATCGGGGTTAAATACAAATATGTTGTTAAATCAGGCTTGCCCTACAAAGATACTGTAGGTCTACGATTACAGATTAATCGTGTAGATTCGAGACTCAATGTGCATGTCGCCGATCTGGATTATTACTGGTTAGGGGAACGGGGGAGTATGTGCCAGCCAGAGTATATGGTACTAAATCGCCTCAACTGACCGTAAGTAATGAGGCCATCAGTTTGGCCTCATTGATTTTAACTATCTGCAATGAGAGTAATTTGGTTCTGATAGAATACAGAAAGTTTTTTTCCTTTATCTTTATCGATACTTCTGACAAAAGATAATATTCCTTTTATTATTTCATGCTTGTTTGGAGTTCCTGTCCTTACAAGATCATAGATTCTTTTTCTATAGAGACAATAATTCTTTTTACTGATCGTGATCTTAGGGGTGACAGTTAAACCTGTAACTTCTCTTCGTACCTTTGGACCTAAGAACTTTTCTTTTTTGGCGTTTATAGTAAACCCTTCGTCACAAATGATATCTTTTATTAAGTAAGATGCCTTCTGTAAGATTAGTATCTTATTACCTGATATACAAAGGTCATCAGCATAACGTGTATATGTCAGAGCACGTTTTTTACAATAAGTAGATATACGGTGATCAAGTCTTAAGCAAACAAGATTCGATAAAGCAGGAGAAGTTGGTGCTCCTTGGGGCAAATACCCACTTTTGGTACAAAAAGAGGTAAGTATAAAGGCTATGTTATTGTTGTATCCTATGTTCTTAAACAATGTATATACATGCGATGCTTGTACAGTGGTAAAAAAATCTTTCAGATCAAGATTCAATACATATTGATTTCCTTCATGCGGTTTAGCATTGTCAAGAATAGATTTTTTCCTAACAAAGCCTTTCGCGTAAGATGAAGGAGATAATTTATCTAAAATATATCGTAACACCCATCTTTGTATTGCTTTTAATTCTTTTAGTGGGCTTTCGATGTGACGAATACCACCAGATTTTTTTTCCATTTCAATACGGTGATAGTATCTATCATTATTGAAGCTAAACTTGGATATAACTTCTTTAGGAAGTCTGAGGGATTGTGATAAGTCGTCCACATTCTCAAGAATAGGGAGAGATAACAGTTGCTGGGTGTACTTTCCTTGATGAGTATTCATTTTATTTCATCATAGCAGAGATGTAATTTCTATCTGAAATTGTGTGCTAGTTTTTAACGACTACAGCGGGGAAGGAGGATGAACAGACATACCTGTGAAGGTATGGATGTTCATTATCCTTCCGTAAGGCGGATGTACGAGTCCCCCAAATCACGGCGGGCGGGAGTTGGGGGACTCGATCATCACGCTGTCTCTGTGATGAACTGCGGGAACGGAGAGACTCTCCATCCACTGTGGACTTAACTAGCTGACTAGTAAGCCACCTGCTTAAAAACTAGCACACCCGAGAATTTTATGATGAAACTTAATCAGTGTCTAGCATATTGTTTATTCATGATTTTTGTTCTTAGCTCAGTGAGTGATGATTTCAGATGGAAACTATTAATTATTGCATCATAACCGACTTGAGTTATGGTGAATAACCCTTCTTGCTGGTTAATCATTCCTGCTCTTATGAGTGAATGTGTTGCAGCTTTACATGCAATGTTGTCTCGATTTTCGAATTTTCTATTCATTATCAATTCCATGGTTTTGTACACGGAACGCAAATTCAAATCATCAAAAAGATAGATCAAAAGAAGAACATGTTTTGAATATAATAATATATTATCTAGTTCTTTCTTCTTTCGTCCACTTGGTAGTGTTTGTTTGATTTTTCCAAGTACTGTTTTTACATGTGCAGGATTCTTTTCATCAAAGTTTTTTGGGATGTCAAAAATTTCCCCACCATGAGTTCTGACTAGCCTTACAGGACCATGATTTATAAAACTTTTACCTGACTTGAATTCTCCCATCCTCATAACTAGCATTTTTTCTGCTAAGGCCTTATCCATAGAAAAAGCACCTAACTCTGCGAAAGAACCTGGACTTTCAGGTATAAGAACTATCAGATCAACAGAGTCTGCAAGCTGCGTTTCAAGAGATAGCAGGCTATTTTTTCCTTGACCTTCAAGGAGATCCTCAAACAAATCTTCTGGATAGGTAAGAGTAATACCTTTCTCTTGTGAAAGAAAAGTTGAGAATTTGTATCGAAGGCTTTTTTTGTCAGATTTATCTTTCCCACATAAAAAAATTGTTTTTTGGGAATCATCAAATCCATTTGTTAAGAGTTCTCTAATTTCATCGATGGTTTGATGAATATGCAAATCTGGGAATCTGTTAATGATGCTTTGTCTGGGAAGTTTCATCTTTATTCCTAACAATGGCATTCCTCGTAAGTAACTGTATATCCTATTATAGATCGAGTACTAATGCATCATGAATTTTGTGGGTAAGTTGCTTGTTATGGAGTGAAATGTCATATGTATCAGTGTGATACGATTGTTGCTCACTATGAGTCTAGCGTTAGAATTACTACTAGTTTAGAGGAAGAAAAAGTGAGGGTTGTTCTTATCTTTTTTCAGGGAAAAGTTAAAGGGATCGTTTACTGAGATAAAAGTACAGTCAGTATTTTTCTGCACGATTTAAAATCTCGTTCGTCTGATTAGGTTCAACCTCGCCGACCAAATGCCGTGTACTCAGATCTCAGTAACGAACTTTTCACCGACCAAGCATTGATTAAAAATCAATGATTGGAAATCTTGAATATTCTCGGCACAAAAAACCGCCAAAAGGACGGTTTTCTTGTGAACTAAGAATATTATCACGCAGCCTTCCTACGATACCAATGGATTGCTCTGTCGGATAAACTATGTGGGTCACTATCAACTTCGGTTTCTATAGCTTGTGTTTTCAAGTACCAACAAAACTTATCAATCTCTAAATCTACTTGATCGCGTTTGTCTACTTTGAGGTCATTGTTTGGAGACAATATGAAAATCGCTCCACACTTATACTCATCGTAGTTATTCAAAGCTAACGAGATGTCTCTTTGTGCATCATACAAATGACACTTGGCTAAATTTTCATCAGAATAGGCTGCTGATGCTATTGTTCCGAGCGAGGTCTTGGCTTTGTAAGGAAGATAAATTGTTTGCGATTGTTGGCCCAGTGTAATTCTTTTTAAAGGGGATGGGTCTCGCATTTCAAAATATTCTTCGTATTCAAGGTGTTGTTTGAGGTAGCCATCCATTATATTGTAAAGGCGATCTCTTGAAATTGGAGTATAAACTTTCTCTCTCTTTTTTGTCACTTTTACCGATAAAGGAACAACATTTGAAAACAGAGAAGATACTATGTCGTCTGCTGATTCACCTTGAGCATATCCATTGTTTTTAAAAGTTAAATTCTGGCATTGATTTGATAAAAATACTTCCCCTGAAAGTACTATCTCCCTAGCTACTTCACAAGCCAACTTAAGGTGAAATATCATGCCATGAGAGTATAAGCAAGAAATCCTATCAAAATACTCAAGAGTTTGTACAAATACCCCTCCAAAACTATCTTTAAAACATACACCTATATTAAGTTTTTCTCCTGTGGCAACATCAGGGCACCACTGAATTGTAAACCATTCACCTTTAACAATTGGCTGATGTGAATGCTCATTTAGGATAGAATCAAAGTTAATCACGCGACCCCCGCCAGTACGCCAAGCCTTCTGCTTAATCTTTCTTTTGAAAAAACTGCACGTTGACTCAAAAATTCCAATAAACAATCTTTTGCTTGCGGATTCAGAAGCCTGTCACACCAATAAGCAATCTCTGCTATTACGATATCCAATGCTTCAGTTTGTCCGTTAGCTCCATTTACTATATCCATTTTTTGAGGAAGGGTTGGCACGGCTCGGAGGGCAATTTCTAACTTATTGACTGGGTTGATAGTTATGGCTAAGTCTTCAGGAGACCACATGAGATCTACAGGCATATTACTGTGGTCAATAAGGGTGACTTGGTTGTGCGAATCAATGATCAAGTTCCCTAAATTTCTATCTTGGTTTGCGACCCACTCATCAAAAGC
Organism: Enterobacter cloacae complex sp. CARB60; assembly: GCF_036487345.1. Classification (NCBI taxonomy): domain Bacteria; kingdom Pseudomonadati; phylum Pseudomonadota; class Gammaproteobacteria; order Enterobacterales; family Enterobacteriaceae; genus Enterobacter; species Enterobacter cloacae complex sp. CARB60. The sequence goes on along the minus strand of NZ_JAZKLC010000002.1, from coordinate 3,896,726 downwards.
GATCGTTTTATGTAACTTTTCCCATCCATCAAGAATCCTTCTAAGACTCTCAAATTTAATCATATCACCAATGTTGTAATAGCTAGCCGGAGAATGTCCGGTAACCTTGGAGCTAACAAAGGCAATTGGCGATACGGGCTTGTCAATTGAATCAATGACACCATCGGGCAATATCAATATGCCTGCTTTTGGGGCTACAGGAAGATCATTTGATTTGGTAAGCAGGTATCCAAGAACTTCGTTGAAGACACCAATGCTTTCTTCCCTAGTAAATATTTTTACATATGATTGCCTTTGCACTCCGTCAGGCCAATCAACAAGGCATAAAAGCGTCAAGGCCATTTGGCCTTCATTTGGTCTGCCGAGTACCGACTTGAAACTTGCTTGGCTGAGTACTTCAATCGAAGTGTGCATTCAATTATCCATAACCCCGAAAAGATGACTGAAATTCTAGAGTGAAAATGCAAATCTAACGTACTGTTGATTTCACCAGCAAATCTAGTAGTGCATACATGAGTCTTTCCTGAGCATGATGTGAATTGCTGCGACTTCAGTCGCCATTTCTATGTTAGTTGTCTTAGCTGGTAACGCTACACTTCCGCTTTTCGCTAACCATACTCTGGTTCTAGATTTTCGGAGGCAATCAATTGCTAATGAAGGCTTATCCACCATTAACTTGGTGTCGAATAAGTATACATCAAGCAGACCAATCCAGACCACCAGCAAGGCTGGTTCATTAAATTAACTTTACAACTTAAAATGAACCAAATATAATGAACCACATAAAACAGACCGATGGGGTGTGTCATGAGAGTTTGGGGTTATCTTCGAGCTTCGACGAAGGAGCAGGATGCAGGCAGAGCCTTTAATGAGTTAGAGGCATTTGCCCATTCACATGATCTGAAGGTATCAAAGTACTTCAAAGAGAATGAATCAGGTGCAAGCCTGCAACGCCCTCAGTTATTCCTGCTTTTGGAAATAGCAGAACGTGGTGACATTTTGCTTTGTGAGCAAATTGACCGAATCAGCCGCCTTACTGGTGAGGATTGGAAAACCCTTCGAGGGCTTATTGAGTCTAAGGGGATCAGAGTCGTGTCGTTGGATTTACCCACAAGCCACCAGCTTTTAAATGTTCAGGACGAATTCACCGCCCGTATGTTTGAAGCAATGAATTCAATGATGCTGGATATGTTGGCGGCAATCAGCCGCAAAGACTACGAAGATCGCCGCAGACGGCAAATGCAGGGTATTGAAAAGGCCAAAAATGAGAAAAAGTATCGAGGCCGCCCGGTAGATGAGAGTCTACACAATAAAGTACAAGAATTACTGTCTGACGGAAAAAGCTGGAACAAAATTCAGGCGTTAATCGGTTGCTCTAGAGCTACCATTGCGAAAGTGGCGAAAAATACACCTCTGACAAAAGGTTAGTAGCTAACAATCGGCTGAGAGTGTCAGTACTGGCAGCATTGAGAACTGATATAGCGGCAAGGGGCAAAGGAAGAGGGTTCACAGGGCTTTGTTTCCTGAATCCTTTCGATATCTTGATACTACTTTATGAAGGGGCTTTATAGCCTCTTTTTTATTTCATTATAATCAACATGTTAAATATTGTTTCTGCGTTTAATTATTACAGTAATTTACTGTTGATAATCACCATCAGCTCGATGAGTGTGAATCCTTGTTGTCTGTCCATATCTGCTCCTTATGCAAAGTAGCGCTACTTTGTCAGCGGGAAAGAGCAGAAACGAGGGGCAAAAAAGGGAACGGGAAGGGGTCTTCAGAGAATTTATTCAGTGTTGCAGGGAAGCACAGCGGATCTGCGAGCGGGGCTGAAATTCCCCTCTCTGGTGGAGAGGGGAGAATGCGTTACTTGAAGCGCATTGAGAGGTCGAGGGCGCGAACGTGTTTGGTCAGCGCGCCGACGGAGATGTAATCTACGCCGGTTTCGGCGAATTCACGGATCGTTTCGAAAGTGACGTTCCCGGACACTTCAAGCTGAGCCCGGCCGTTTGTCAGTTTTACCGCCTCGCGCATCTGCTCTGTTTCGAAGTTATCGAGCATGATGATATCGGCCCCGGCCTTAATCGCCTGCTCCAGCTCTTCCAGGCTTTCGACTTCCACCTCAACAGGCACATCCGGGTGCAGCCAGAAGGCTTTCTCAACCGCCTGACGCACGGAGCCAGAGGCAATAATGTGGTTCTCTTTAATCAGGAAGGCGTCGGATAAGCCCAGGCGATGGTTTGCGCCGCCGCCGCAGAGTACGGCATACTTCAGCGCGGTGCGCAGGCCCGGCAGCGTTTTGCGGGTATCCAGCAGCTGGGTTCGGGTACCGGCCAGCAGGTCAACGTAGCGACGCACTTCACTGGCCACTCCTGAGAGCGTTTGTACAAAATTGAGCGCGGTACGTTCGCCGGTCAGCAAGACGCGGGAAGGTCCGTCCAGTTCGAACAGCGGCTGGTTGGCCGTGACTGCATCGCCGTCTTCAACATGCCATGTCACCTGCACGTCATCGCCCGCCAGCTGGGTAAAGACCTCTTCAACCCAACGCTTGCCGCAAAAGACGCCGTCTTCACGGGTGATAATGACCGCGTGCGAGCGTGTCTCTTTTGGCAATAATTGTGCGGTAATATCCTTATCAGCGTTAACGTCACCGCCCAGATCTTCTTTCAAAGCATGGGAGACGCTTGACGGAATATCCATACTAATACGTTCCAGAAGCGCTTCACGTCGGTGGTCGGGGTTGTAGCGGCGAGGCGGCATGATAAAACTCCAAATTGGTAACGAATCATAATATTGAAACATGCTACTCTGAACCGAGTCATTGCACCATACAGAAGGAGTTCCAGCATGTTGTTAGAAAACGGATGGCTGGTGGATGCGCGGCATGTGCCCTCGCCGCACCACGATTGCCGCCCGGAGGATGAAAAGCCCACACTGCTGGTGGTTCATAATATTAGTCTCCCGCCGGGTGAATTTGGCGGCCCGTGGATCGATGCGTTATTCACGGGAACGATAGATCCCGATGCTCATCCCTTCTTTGCTGAAATTGCACATCTGCGCGTATCGGCTCACTGCCTGATTCGTCGCGATGGTGAAGTGGTCCAGTATGTTCCCTTTGATAAGCGCGCCTGGCATGCCGGGGTGTCGATGTATCAAGGGCGCGAACGGTGCAACGATTTTTCTATCGGGATTGAACTGGAGGGCACGGATACGACGCCCTACACCGATGCACAGTATCAACAGCTTGCGGCTGTGACCCGCACGCTTATTGGGCTCTACCCGGCTATCGCCGAAAATATCACGGGACACAGTGATATCGCCCCGGAGAGAAAAACCGATCCCGGTCCGGCCTTTGACTGGCCCCGGTTTCGCACCATGCTCGCCGCGTCGTCAGAATAAGGAGATACCATGACGTTGTTTACCATGCTGCTGGTTATCATCGCTGAACGCCTGTTCAAGCTCGGCGAACACTGGCATCTGGATCACCGGCTGGAGGTGTTTTTCCGCCGGATTAAGCACTTTTCTATGCTGCGTACGCTGCTGATGATGGCAGGGGTGATGGTCATTACGTTCCTGCTCCTGCGCTCGCTGTACGGGCTGTTTTTCAACGTGCCGCTGCTGGTGGTGTGGATCCTGCTCGGCGTGCTGTGCATTGGTGCGGGCAAGGTGCGTTTGCACTATCACGCGTACCTGAAAGCCGCCTCCCGTGACGATGCCCATGCGCGCGGTGCCATGGCGAGCGAACTGACCATGATCCACGGCGTGCCGCCGGACTGCGACGAGCGCGAGTTTCTGCGCGAGCTGCAAAACGCGCTGCTGTGGATTAACTTCCGCTACTATCTTGCGCCGCTGTTCTGGTTCGTGGTGGGCGGCCCGTGGGGGCCGGTACTGCTGATGGGATATGCGTTCCTGCGCGCCTGGCAGACCTGGCTTGCCCGTTATCTGACGCCGCACGAACGCCTGCAGTCCGGCATTGATGCCATCCTGCACGTGCTCGACTGGCTTCCGGTGCGTCTGGTGGGCGTGGTGTACGCGTTAATTGGTCACGGTGAAAAAGCGCTGCCCGCTTGGTTCGCGTCTCTTGCCGATCGCCATACGTCGCAGTACCAGGTGCTAACGCGTCTGGCGCAGTTCTCGCTGGCGCGTGAGCCGCATACCGACAAAATTGTAACACCGAAAGCCGCTGTCTCCATGGCGAAGAAAACGTCGTTTGTGGTGGTGGTGATCGTGGCACTGCTGACTATTTACGGCACGCTGGTGTAAGCCAGCGCGCCGCAAAGACTACAGCGTATCCGCGGGCGGGATGCCGAAATCAGGCATCCCGTTTTCATTCCAGCGGACAAGCTTCAGGCGGGTATGGCGGTTCGGGTCGTACAGCGGGTCGCCCTCAATTTCGGTGTAATTACGCGCGTGATACACCAGCACATCTTCCCCTTCCGGCGTTTGCGTAAAGCTGTTGTGTCCCGGGCCGAACTGGCGGTTCTCGTAGCTGGTGACGAAGACCGGGCGCGGGGATTTGTGCCAGTTTGCCGGGTTTTGCGGATCGGCATTCAGGTCTATCCACAGTAGCCCCATGCAGTAGTTCTCGTCGGTGGCGCTGGCGGAATAGCTGATAAACAGCTTATCGCCGTGAATCAGTACCGCCGGGCCTTCGTTGACCCAAAAACCGCGACACTCCCAGTCATACTCCGGCTTGCTGAGCATCACCGGCTCGCCTTTCAGCGTCCAGGGGTTCTCCATTTCGCACAGATAAAGATTGGAGTTGCCGGTGATATCCGGCGCTTTTTGCGCCCACAGATACCAGCGTTTCCCCTGATGAACAAAGGTGGTGGCGTCCAGGGCGAAGGTATCGAAAGGCGTTTTGATCTGCCCTTTTTCCACCCACGCGCCGGTGAGCGGATCGCCTTCAGCACATTCAATAGCGAACATACGGTGCTGGAACATCCCGAGCGCGTCGAGCGCCTGGGTGTGCGTCGCGGCAAAATAGATGTACCACTTGCCGTCAATGTGATGCAGCTCCGGCGCCCAGATCAGCTGGCTCATCGGGCCGGTGTCGGGTTTGCGCCAGACCACCACTTCTTCAGCATTACGTAAACCTTCCAGCGACTCTGCGCGGCGGATCGCCAGCCTGTCGTACTGCGGCACGGAGGCGATAAAATAGTACTGCCCCTCATGGCGTAAAATGTACGGATCGGCGCGTTGTTCGATAAACGGGTTTGGCCAGGTTTGCATTCGGCTTTCCTTATTTTGTCTCAGCGGCTTTGAGTTCCTGTAAATCATTCAGCTCGCGGTAGTTAGCGCGACGCTTCTCGAGATCGAACTGGATCTGCTTCATGGTTTCACGATCAACCTTCAGCAGCCGTACCACGCCCGCGGTAATTAAGTATCCAACGCCGGGAATAACGGTAAACAGCAGCACGATCCCGTTAATGGCGTCCGCGCTTTGCGCTTTTGCGCCCGCGTCATAACCGTACCAGGAGAGCAGGAAGCCGACCATCGCCCCGGCAATCGCCAGCCCCAGCTTGAGGAAGAAGATATTGCCGGAGAAGCTGATCCCGGTAATGCGCTTCCCGGTTTTCCACTCGCCGTAGTCGTCCACGTCGGCCATCAGCGACCAGTGCAGCGGAGACGGGATCTGGTGCAGGATGTTCAGCAGGAAGTAGAGCACCACGATGGTGACGGTGGCTTTCGGATCGAAGAAATAAAAGGCGGTTGAGAAAATCGCCAGCACAATATTGGTCCAGAAGAAGACTTTCAGCTTACACCAGCGGTCAGTCAGCACTTTTGCCAGCACGCTGCCGAGCATCATGCCGACTACGCCCAGGCTGATAAACAGCGTGGCGAAGTGGGTGCTCTGGCCCATCACCCAGGTGACGTAATACATGGTGGCCGCCATGCGGATAAAGCCCGGGCAGACGTTGCACAGGGTCAGGAGCAGAATGCGTACCCACTGGTCGTTCTTCCACACGTCTTTCAGATCGTTTTTCAGTTCGTCGTTGGTCTGTACCGCCGGGCGTACGCGCTCGCGCACGGTGGCGAAGCAGAACAGGAACATACAGGTTCCAATCAGCGCCAGCACGGTCATCGCCATCTGGTAGCCTTTGGCTTTGTTATCCCCGCCAAACCAGTCGGCCATCGGCAGCAGCGTTAATGAGAGCAGCAGCGTGGCGATGCCGACCAGCACGAAGCGATACGACTGGCAGGCCACGCGTTCTTTTGGATCGTTGGTGATCACCCCGCCTAACGAGCAGTAGGGGATGTTGATTGCCGTATAGGTCAAAGAGAGCAGGAAGTAGGTGACGAACGCATAGATAACTTTGCTGTTATAGCTCCACTCCGGCGTGGTGAACATCAGGATGCTGAACAGCGCGTAGGGGAAGGCGATCCACAGCAGCCATGGACGAAACCGGCCATATTTACTGCGGGTACGGTCGGCAATCGCGCCCATGATCGGGTCCGTTACGGCGTCAATCACGCGGACGGACAGCAGCAGCACGCCAACCAGCGCCGGCGCCAGGCCAAAAATATCCGTATGAAAATAGTTAACAAACAGCATGATGGCGCCGAAGATGATGTTGCATCCCGCGTCGCCCATCCCATAGCCGATCTTTTCTTTTACTGACAGTGTGTTGTTATTCATCGACAGCTCTCCGGTTTACGGTATGGAGAGAATTATTCGCTGGCAAAGGAATATATGCGTTGCAGTATCAGGGCGGTGATATGGATAAATGCGCTGTGAGCGTGAAAGTGTGAGGAAGGTAACAACGCGCGGCACCCGCAAAAGCAGGCGCCGCGGAGAGAGGCTTAGTGGGCCTTCATGGCATTACGGCTTTTCTGACTGAAGAGATAGCCCACACCAAGGATCGCAATCCAGACCGGGATCAGGTAGACGGAAATCGCCATGCCCGGCGTGATCAGCATGATCACCAGCACGGCCGCCATGAATACCAGGCACACCCAGTTACCCAGCGGGTAAAGCAGGGCAGGGAAGCGCGTGGTGACGCCCTGCTGCTGCTTGGCGCGGCGGAACTTGATGTGCGCCAGGCTGATCATCGCCCAGTTAATCACCAGAGCAGAGACCACCAGCGCCATCAGCAGGCCAAACGCCGATTCCGGTGCCAGGTAGTTAATGAGCACGCACAGCGCGGTCACGACCGCCGAAACAAGAATCGTGTTTACCGGCACGCCGCGCTTATCGACGTTGAGCAGCGCTTTTGGCGCGTTACCCTGCTGGGCCAGGCCGAACAGCATGCGGCTGTTGCAGTATACGCAGCTGTTGTAAACGGAGAGCGCTGCGGTCAGAACAACCACGTTGAGTGCGTTTGCTACAAAGGTATCGCCCAGCTCGTGGAAGATCAGCACAAACGGGCTGGTGTCAGCGGTCACGCGCGTCCACGGCAGCAGGGAGAGCAGTACGGCCAGCGAGCCCACATAGAAGATCAGGATACGGTAGATAACCTGGTTGGTGGCTTTTGGAATGCTCTGCTCCGGGTTGTCGGCTTCCGCGGCGGTGATGCCCACCAGCTCCAGACCGCCGAAGGAGAACATAATGATAGCCATCATCATCACCAGGCCGGTCATGCCGTGAGGCAGGAAGCCGCCCTGTTCCCAGAGGTTGCGCACGGTTGCCTGCGGGCCGCCGTTGCCGCTGAACAGCAGCCAGCCGCCAAAGATAATCATCGCCACTACGGCAATGACCTTGATGATGGCAAACCAGAACTCCATTTCCCCGAACACTTTTACGTTGGTCAGGTTAATGGCGTTAATAATGACGAAGAAAGCCGCAGCGGAGGCCCAGGTTGGGATTTCGGGATACCAGAACTGAATGTATTTCCCGACGGCAGTAAGCTCGGCCATGGCAACCAGCACGTACAGCACCCAGTAGTTCCAGCCCGATGCGAAACCGGCAAAGCTGCCCCAGTATTTATAGGCAAAGTGGCTGAAGGAGCCTGCGACCGGCTCTTCAACGACCATTTCACCCAGCTGGCGCATAATCAGAAAGGCAATGAAACCGGCTATCGCGTAACCCAAAATAATGCCGGGACCGGCTGACTGGATAACGGATGCGCTGCCCAGAAAGAGGCCGGTACCAATCGCACCGCCCAGTGCGATGAGCTGTATATGGCGGTTTTTAAGCCCGCGCTTTAGCTGATCGCCGTGCTGTTGAGCTTCCATTTGAAACCTCGTGTGTGGTTGTTATGTTCACGCTGTGCGTGTGTAATTATGAAAATCCATATTCTGTATTTATTTCTTTACGGTTAACGAGACCGAAAAAAGCGGAGATGACTTCCGTAAGCGCAAGAATAGTGGTAAGCGCCTGCGAATGCACCTGCTTTATGAAAGGGTGATGACGACTTGAATTAAAAGAAAGCATTTGTAAATCGGCCCGCTTATTCGTACTAACCCAACCTATAGAATAGAAATGCGCCATAAGTGGGCGAATTTTCATTATTTGCGTTGTTGAATCGCTTCAGATTGTAAAAACCCTCGTTTCATTATGGTTAAAACTCCCTCTTAAGGAGTAATCAACTCATTTGTGCAAAGTTACATTTCTGAAACGTTATTTCTGTAAGGTTGTTAAAATGTGCAGGGTTTACTGATTTCAATCAAAACCAATATGGACAGAAGGTGAATACTTTGTTACTTTAGCGATACGAAATAGAAATTGGTAAGACCAATTGACTCCGGGCAAAAAGGCGTAAGACAGGGAATATGGCCTACAGCAAAATTCGCCAACCAAAACTATCTGATGTGATTGAGCAGCAGCTGGAGTTTTTAATCCTCGAAGGGACTCTGCGCCCGGGTGAGAAACTTCCGCCAGAACGCGAGCTGGCAAAACAGTTCGACGTTTCACGTCCCTCTCTGCGTGAGGCGATTCAACGTCTCGAAGCAAAGGGCTTGCTGCTTCGTCGCCAGGGCGGCGGAACCTTTGTGCAAAACAGCCTGTGGCAGAGCTTCAGCGATCCGCTGGTAGAACTTCTCTCTGACCACCCAGAATCCCAGTTTGACCTGCTTGAGACCCGTCACGCGCTTGAAGGTATTGCGGCCTATTACGCCGCCCTTCGCAGCACTGATGAAGATCGCGTGCGTATCCGCGAGCTGCATCAGGCCATTGAACGGGCACAGCAGTCCGGCGATTTAGACGCCGAGTCCAGCGCCGTCGTCCAGTATCAAATCGCCGTCACCGAAGCGGCCCACAACGTGGTGCTCCTCCATCTGCTACGCTGCATGGAGCCCATGCTGGCCCAGAACGTTCGTCAGAATTTTGAATTGTTGTATGCCCGTCGGGACATGCTCCCACTGGTAAGCAACCATCGCACCCGAGTATTCGAGGCGATAATGGCCGGGGAACCGGAGCAGGCGCGCGAAGCGTCGCACCGACATCTGGCTTTCATTGAGGAAATCTTGCTGGACCGCAGCCGTGAACAATCGCGTCGCGAACGTTCATTACGCCGCATACAGCAACGAAAGGATTAAGCGCCAGGTACTTTTAGAGCGCGGCAACTAAACGCAGAACCTGTCTTATTGTGTTCTTGCCCAAGAGCACAATGGGACAGGTTCCAGACAAATCAACGTATTAGATAGATAAGGAATACCCCCATGTCAGAACGTCTCCAAAATGACGTGGATCCGATCGAAACTCGCGACTGGCTACAGGCGATCGAATCGGTCATCCGTGAAGAAGGTGTTGAGCGCGCTCAGTATCTGATTGATCAGCTGCTTTCTGAAGCCCGCAAAGGCGGTGTGAAGGTTGCTTCAGGTGCAGGGGCTAGCAACTACGTAAACACGATTGCCGTCGAAGACGAACCGGAATACCCGGGCAATCTGGATCTGGAACGTCGTATCCGTTCTGCAATCCGCTGGAACGCCATCATGACCGTTCTGCGCGCATCCAAGAAAGACCTGGAACTGGGTGGCCACATGGCGTCCTTCCAGTCTTCTGCGACCGTTTACGAAGTGTGCTTCAACCACTTCTTCCGTGCAGCGAACGAGAAAGACGGCGGCGATCTGGTGTACTTCCAGGGCCACATCTCTCCGGGCATCTATGCACGTGCATTCCTGGAAGGTCGTCTGACTGAAGAGCAGATGAACAACTTCCGTCAGGAAGTTCACGGTAAAGGTCTGTCTTCTTACCCGCACCCTAAACTGATGCCTGAATTCTGGCAGTTCCCGACCGTATCTATGGGTCTGGGTCCAATCGGTGCGATCTATCAGGCTAAATTCCTGAAATATCTGGAACACCGTGGTCTGAAAGACACCTCTGAGCAGACCGTTTACGCCTTCCTGGGCGACGGCGAAATGGATGAGCCAGAATCCAAAGGTGCGATCACCATCGCTACCCGTGAGAAGCTGGACAACCTGTGCTTCATCATCAACTGTAACCTGCAGCGTCTGGATGGTCCGGTAACCGGCAACGGCAAGATCATCAACGAACTGGAAGGCATCTTCGCGGGTGCTGGCTGGAACGTGATCAAGGTCATGTGGGGCGGTCGTTGGGATGAGCTGCTGCGTAAAGACACCAGCGGTAAGCTGATCCAGCTGATGAACGAAACCGTTGACGGCGACTACCAGACCTTCAAATCCAAAGACGGTGCCTACGTTCGCGAGCACTTCTTCGGCAAATACCCTGAAACCGCAGCACTGGTTGCAGACTGGACTGACGAGCAGATCTGGGCTCTGAACCGCGGTGGTCACGATCCGAAGAAAGTCTACGCTGCACTGAAAAAAGCGCGTGAAACCAAAGGTAAAGCGACTGTAATCCTGGCCCACACCATCAAAGGTTACGGCATGGGTGATACCGCAGAAGGTAAAAACATCGCTCACCAGGTTAAGAAAATGAACATGGACGGCGTGCGTTATATCCGCGACCGTTTCAACGTTCCAGTGACCGATGAGCAGGTAGAAAACCTGTCTTACATCACCTTCCCGGAAGGCTCTGAAGAGCACAAGTACCTGCACGAACGTCGTCAGGCGCTGAAAGGCTACCTGCCGGCTCGTCAGCCAAACTTCACCGAGAAGCTGGAACTGCCAGCGCTGGAAGATTTCTCTCAGCTGCTGGAAGAGCAGAACAAAGAGATCTCTACCACTATCGCTTTCGTTCGTGCCCTGAACGTGATGCTGAAGAACAAGTCGATCAAAGATCGCCTGGTTCCAATCATCGCCGACGAAGCGCGTACTTTCGGTATGGAAGGTCTGTTCCGTCAGATCGGTATCTACAGCCCGAACGGCCAGCAGTACACCCCGCAGGACCGTGAGCAGGTTGCATACTACAAAGAAGACGAGAAAGGTCAGATCCTGCAGGAAGGTATCAACGAGCTGGGCGCAGGCGCATCCTGGCTGGCTGCTGCGACCTCTTACAGCACCAACAACCTGCCGATGATCCCGTTCTACATTTACTACTCCATGTTCGGGTTCCAGCGTATCGGTGACCTGTGCTGGCAGGCAGGCGACCAGCAGGCTCGCGGCTTCCTGGTAGGCGGTACCTCCGGTCGTACGACCCTGAACGGTGAAGGTCTGCAGCACGAAGATGGCCACAGCCACATTCAGTCTCTGACTATCCCTAACTGTATCTCTTACGACCCGTCTTACGCGTACGAAGTGGCAGTCATCATGCATGACGGTCTGCAGCGCATGTACGGTGAAGCGCAAGAGAACATTTACTACTACATCACCACCCTGAACGAAAACTACCACATGCCGGCAATGCCAGCAGGTGCCGAGGAAGGTATCCGTAAAGGTATCTACAAACTCGAAACCCTCGAAGGTCGCAAAGGTAAAGTTCAGCTGCTGGGCTCCGGTTCTATCCTGCGTCACGTACGTGAAGCGGCACAGATCCTGGCGAAAGACTACGGTGTGGGTTCCGATGTGTACTCTGTGACTTCCTTCACTGAACTGGCGCGCGACGGCCAGGATTGTGAGCGTTGGAACATGCTGCACCCAATGGAAACCCCACGCGTTCCGTACATCGCTCAGGTGATGAACGACGCGCCAGCGGTGGCGTCTACTGACTATATGAAACTGTTCGCAGAGCAGGTTCGTACTTACGTTCCAGCTGATGATTATCGCGTTCTGGGTACTGACGGCTTCGGTCGTTCTGACAGCCGCGAAAACCTGCGTCACCACTTCGAAGTTGATGCTTCTTACGTGGTTGTAGCAGCACTGGGCGAACTGGCTAAACGTGGCGAAATCGATAAGAAAGTGGTTGCGGACGCAATCACCAAATTCAACATCGATGCAGAAAAAGTTAACCCGCGTCTGGCGTAAGAGGTAAAAGAATAATGGCTATCGAAATCAATGTACCGGACATCGGGGCTGATGAAGTTGAAATCACCGAGATCCTGGTCAAAGTAGGCGACAAAGTTGAAGCTGAACAGTCGCTGATCACCGTAGAAGGCGACAAAGCCTCTATGGAAGTCCCGTCTCCTCAGGCTGGCATCGTTAAAGAGATCAAAGTCTCTGTTGGCGATAAAACCGAGACCGGCAAACTGATCATGATTTTCGATTCCGCCGACGGTGCAGCAGCTGCTGCACCTGCGCAGGAAGAGAAGAAAGCCGCTCCGGCTGCCGCTGCTCCAGCAGCTGCCGCGAGCGCGAAAGAAGTCAACGTGCCTGACATCGGCGGTGACGAAGTTGAAGTCACTGAAATCCTGGTGAAAGTGGGCGACACCGTTGCGGCCGAGCAGTCACTGATCACCGTAGAAGGCGACAAAGCCTCTATGGAAGTGCCAGCTCCGTTCGCCGGTACCGTTAAAGAGATCAAGATCAACACCGGCGACAAAGTGTCTACCGGCTCCCTGATCATGGTCTTCGAAGTGGCGGGTGCTGCGCCTGCCGCCGCGCCAGCGCAGGCCGCTGCTCCGGCTCCGGCTGCTGCACCAGCAGCTGCTGGCGGCGCGAAAGACGTTAACGTACCGGACATCGGCGGTGACGAAGTTGAAGTGACCGAAGTGATGGTGAAAGTGGGCGACAAAGTTGCCGCTGAACAGTCACTGATCACCGTTGAAGGCGACAAGGCTTCCATGGAAGTGCCTGCGCCGTTCGCGGGCACCGTTAAAGAGATCAAAATCAGCACCGGCGACAAAGTGTCTACCGGCTCTCTGATCATGGTCTTCGAAGTGGAAGGCGCTGCGCCTGCCGCAGCTCCGGCTGCCGCTCCAGCACCTGCTGCTGCACCGGCTCAGGCTGCTAAACCAGCCGCTGCCCCTGCTGCTAAAGCAGAAAAATCTGAGTTCGCTGAAAACGACGCTTACGTCCACGCTACCCCGCTGATTCGTCGCCTGGCGCGCGAATTCGGTGTAAACCTGGCGAAAGTGAAAGGGACCGGCCGTAAGGGTCGTATCCTGCGCGAAGACGTTCAGACCTACGTGAAAGACGCGGTGAAACGCGCCGAAGCTGCACCTTCTGCAGCCGCTGGCGGCGGTATCCCGGGCATGCTGCCATGGCCGAAAGTGGACTTCAGCAAGTTCGGCGAAATCGAAGAAGTGGAGCTGGGCCGCATCCAGAAAATCTCTGGTGCTAACCTGAGCCGTAACTGGGTGATGATCCCGCACGTTACGCACTTCGACAAAACCGATATCACCGATCTGGAAGCGTTCCGCAAACAGCAGAACGCCGAAGCTGAGAAGCGCAAACTGGACGTGAAATTCACCCCAGTCGTCTTCATCATGAAAGCCGTTGCCGCTGCCCTTGAGCAGATGCCGCGCTTCAACAGCTCCCTGTCCGAAGACGGTCAGAAGCTGACGCTGAAGAAATACATCAACATCGGTGTTGCGGTTGATACGCCAAATGGTCTGGTTGTTCCGGTCTTCAAAGACGTGAACAAGAAGAGCATCACTGAGCTGTCCCGTGAACTGACCGTGATCTCCAAGAAAGCGCGTGATGGTAAGCTGACTGCCGGCGAAATGCAGGGCGGCTGCTTCACTATCTCCAGCATCGGCGGCCTGGGTACCACCCACTTCGCGCCGATCGTGAACGCGCCGGAAGTGGCTATCCTCGGTGTGTCCAAGTCCGCGATGGAGCCAGTGTGGAATGGCAAAGAGTTCGTGCCGCGTCTGATGATGCCAATCTCTCTGTCCTTCGACCACCGCGTGATCGACGGTGCTGATGGTGCGCGCTTCATCACCATCATCAACAACACCCTGAGCGACATTCGCCGCCTGGTGATGTAATCGAAAAGCCGGCCAATCGGCCGGCTTTTTTCTGATAATCTCATGGAGTTTGTGAGGTTATTGGCGAAAGCGACAATTCGTGAGCCGTTTGTTGTTTCAAAATTGTTAACAATTTTGTAAACTGCGGGCGGATAGAACGACCCGGTGGACGACGGGTATAAATTAAGAGGTCATGATGAGCACAGAAATCAAAACTCAGGTCGTAGTACTTGGGGCAGGCCCAGCAGGTTACTCCGCAGCATTCCGCGCAGCGGATTTAGGTCTGGAAACCGTCATCGTAGAACGTTACAGCACCCTCGGCGGTGTTTGTCTGAACGTCGGCTGTATCCCTTCTAAAGCGCTGCTGCACGTAGCGAAAGTTATCGAAGAAGCCAAAGCGCTGGCTGAACACGGTATCGTCTTCGGCGAGCCGAAAACCGATATCGACAAAATTCGTACCTGGAAAGAGAAAGTTATCACTCAGCTGACCGGCGGTCTGGCGGGTATGGCCAAAGGCCGTAAGGTAAAAGTGGTAAACGGTCTGGGTAAATTCACCGGTGCGAACACCCTGGAAGTGGAAGGTGAAAACGGCAAAACCGTGATCAACTTCGACAACGCGATCATCGCGGCAGGCTCTCGCCCAATCGAACTGCCATTCATTCCGCATGAAGATCCACGCGTGTGGGATTCCACCGATGCACTGGAGCTGAAAACCGTTCCTAAGCGTCTGCTGGTCATGGGCGGCGGTATCATCGGTCTGGAAATGGGTACCGTGTACCATGCGCTGGGTTCAGAGATCGACGTGGTTGAAATGTTCGACCAGGTTATCCCGGCCGCTGACAAAGACATCGTTAAAGTCTTCACCAAACGCATCAGCAAAAAATTCAACCTGATGCTGGAAACCAAAGTGACTGCCGTTGAAGCGAAAGAAGACGGTATTTACGTTTCCATGGAAGGCAAAAAAGCCCCATCCGAACCACAGCGTTACGACGCCGTGCTGGTGGCTATCGGCCGTGTGCCGAACGGTAAAAACCTCGACGCGGGCAAAGCTGGCGTGGAAGTGGACGACCGTGGCTTTATCCGCGTTGACAAACAGCTGCGCACTAACGTGCCGCACATCTTTGCTATCGGCGATATCGTCGGTCAGCCAATGCTGGCACACAAAGGTGTTCACGAAGGTCACGTTGCCGCTGAAGTTATCGCCGGCATGAAGCACTACTTCGATCCGAAAGTCATCCCATCTATCGCGTATACCGAGCCAGAAGTGGCATGGGTGGGTCTGACCGAGAAAGAAGCGAAAGAGAAAGGCATCAGCTACGAAACCGCCACCTTCCCGTGGGCTGCTTCTGGCCGTGCTATCGCGTCCGACTGCGCTGACGGTATGACCAAACTGATCTTCGACAAAGAGACTCACCGCGTTATCGGTGGTGCGATTGTCGGTACCAACGGCGGCGAGCTGCTGGGTGAAATCGGTCTGGCTATCGAAATGGGCTGCGACGCTGAAGACATCGCGCTGACCATCCACGCTCACCCGACTCTGCACGAGTCTGTTGGCCTGGCGGCAGAAGTGTTTGAAGGCAGCATCACCGACCTGCCAAACGCGAAAGCGAAGAAGAAATAAGTTTCTTCAGATAAAAAAAAGCGGCCATAGGCCGCTTTTTTTATGCGCTGCGTTTAGGGTGCCACCGGCTGCCAGGTTTTATCAGGGCTATAGGCGGCTAGCGCCTGGGCTTTTTGCTCTGAATCGCTGCCGAGATCGGACTGGTACACCTTGTCATCCTGGTTTATCACAAAGCTCATTACGCCCGTCTGACCATAGCTGACCGGCCAGGCAACCATCGCGAAACCGTGATTATCCGGCAGAATTCGAAAGCGATAGCCGTGATAGCCGGTACCTGGCTCTTTCGGGCTAAACGCCGGGCCGAGGGGGCTGGGCGCTTCGCCGGGCGAGGCTGGCCAGTACAAACCGTCTTTTTTGCCTTTCGAGCTGACAATCTTCTGCGCGTATGTCTGGTTCATCGCAAAATAGCTTTGCTGTGCATCAACATAGGCATGTAAGGCTTCAATGGCGGCGAGCTCGTTACGCCCAATTTCGCGGGTCAGGATCTCTTCAGCCCCTTCTTTGATATCGAACTGCCAGCCGGCAGCGGTTTTGATCACCGGGATGGGAAGCTGCCAGCCGCTGTCTCCGACAACCAGATGCGCCGTATCCCCTTCGACAACCGTGTTGTGACGGACGTTCCAGTCGCGCAGGAAGCGGTCGACCGCATCCGGATCAACGCCTTCAGGGGGCAGAAAATCGCGCCAGTTTTCTCCAAGCAGGTTGGTCATCGCGCTCTCATTTTGCTCACTAATGGCTTTGGTCAGCGCATCGGTTGCCCGATCGGGTGTGCTAAAGGACTGCTGCGCCATCACCGAGGCCGAAAGCATGAACAACACCATTCCACTGAGTAGTTTACTTTTCATGTCGGTTCCCTTAGCGATGTCGAATTTCACGGCGTTCACTACGTCCACCAGATGCCTGACGCGGCTGCTGCTGGCGGGCAGCGAGCTGTCTGCTTTGCGCACCGCGCTGCTGCTGCGCCTGCCAGTTCGCGGAGCGGCTGTCGTTACCGCTCAGCGCATTGGCCCGCGGCTGACTGTTTCGCTGCTGGAGAGAGCGTTGCTGCGCGGGCTGCGAAGCCCGCTTCTCTTGTCTCTGCGCGGTGGTCTGGCGGTTTTCTCGCTGCTGCGCGGTGCTCCGCTTCGCCGTCTGCGGTTTGGTGTCGTAGCCACGGTAGTTGTTGCGCTGCGAAATCTGCTTCAGCTGTTCGCTTGAGGCCTGACGCTGCACATCTTTCGTTCCGGTGCGCGCCGTTTGGGGGAAGGTTTTGCCCGTGGATTTTTCCATCTGGCTCAGCGCGGCCTGACGCTGGCTATCGCGGTTAACCGGTTTTTGCTGCGTTGAGCTGAGCCCTGTCGCCGTGCTGGTGGAGTGGAAGCGAGAGTTGAGCTGGTTAGTCGGGTAGGGCACGCCTTCCCGATAGGCCGGGTTGTGCTGCCAGGTGCGGTTGGCGTCCGTCAGACGCTGTCCGCTGATTTTATTGAAGTTCTCAACGTTGATATTGATATTGTTATCACCGTTGCGGTTATAGCCGCCGTGATTATCCCCGTCGCCATGGTGATGATCCCAGTCATCGTCATCATCCCAGTCGATGTTGCTGAAGATGGCATAGGTTGTGGCAACGCCCAGGCTGAAGCCTAAACCGTTTACGAAGCTGTTGCCAAACTGCTCCCCGGGTGTAGGCGGGAGATAGGTGGGCGGATAGGCGGTGTTTGGCCAGGTCCCGTAAACCGTATTGGGGTTATAGGTAGGGACGTAAACCACCTGCGGATCGGCAGATTCAATTTTGATTACCGTTGGGGCGGGCGCGGACGTCGTGGCTGTCGTTGTCTCAGTGGTGCTGGTTTTCGCTGGGGCCGGTTTTGTCACGGTGGTGACCGTCTGCTGAGGCGTGGATTGTAAAGCGCCGGTCTTCTGCGCCAGCGCGCGCAGGCGCTGAACGGAATCCATCACGTCCTTCGGCTGCGCGAGAAACGCATCACCCAGATTTTGTACCCACGGCGGGTTTTCACCCATCAGGGACATAAGCTGAGGAAACGCGACCAGCGATTTTACGCTGGGATCCCAGGGCTGGCTGGCAACGGCCTGAATCGCGGCGTCTCCTTCCATTTTAGGGTTGTCTTTGGACCACTGCGCCGCCTGGATCACGTTGGCCGGATAGGTCGACGCCATTAAAATTTGCGACAGCAGGGCATCCGGGTAGAGCGCGATGGGAGCAACCCATTGATCGATTTGCGCGGCAGTGTAGGTTGGCGCGACAACAGGGGCGGGCAGGGCTGCGGCAGGCGCAGGTGCAGCCGGTTGTTGTGCGACGGGAGCCGGCGCAGCGGGCTCCGTGGCGCGGCCTTTGACAAACATCACGCCTGAGGCGGCAAACAGCCCGGCACTGCACAGAAGGACGAGCAGATGTGGCTTTAAGGGCAACTTCATAAAATGACTCCAACGAGACAAGCGCTGTGCCGTGAGGCGTTACGGTTGGCGTGAGTATTATTCACCCGTCTTTTACTGTTTTGACTTTTATTGGGAAGCGTCCGGTACATCCGGATAAAGAGTGTGTGCATTTATTACACAATTATATCTGATGGAGAAAAAACTGAAGCGTCACGGTGCATAAGAAACCGCATAACGATGCCCTAAGTCGTCGCTACACCATGCTTAACGATTCAGCAAATTTTTTAATGTTGCTTTTTGTAAACGGATTAACACTGTGTAGAAATCCTGCTATGCTGCCCGACGCGGTATCGGGCATTTACCCTACAAACTGCTGTCTCACAGGAGCGTGAAGAGAACGCCCGCCGCATATGACAATGAGAGCGAGGAGAACCGTCGTGCTAGAAGAATACCGTAAGCACGTAGCAGAACGTGCCGCCGAGGGAATTGTACCCAAACCTTTAGATGCAACCCAAATGGCCGCGCTCGTCGAGCTGCTGAAGAACCCGCCCAAGGGCGAAGAAGAATTCCTGTTAGATCTGCTGATCAACCGCGTACCGCCTGGCGTAGATGAAGCTGCCTACGTAAAAGCCGGATTCCTTGCTGCTATCGCCAAAGGCGAAGCCACCTCCCCACTGGTTACTCCTGAAAAAGCCATTGAACTGCTCGGCACCATGCAGGGTGGTTACAACATTCATCCGCTGATTGACGCGCTGGACAACGACAAGCTGGCACCGATTGCCGCTAAAGCGCTCTCTTCCACGCTGCTGATGTTCGATAACTTCTACGATGTAGAAGAAAAAGCCAAAGCAGGCAACGTCTATGCGAAGCAGGTGATGCAGTCCTGGGCTGATGCCGAATGGTTCCTGAACCGTCCTGCTCTGGCTGAAAAAATCACCGTTACCGTCTTTAAAGTGACCGGTGAAACCAACACCGATGACCTCTCTCCGGCACCGGACGCGTGGTCTCGCCCGGATATCCCTCTGCACGCCCTGGCGATGCTGAAAAACGCCCGTGAAGGTATTGAGCCGGATCAGCCGGGCAGCGTCGGTCCAATCAAACAGATCGAAGCCCTGCAGGAGAAAGGTTACCCGCTGGCCTACGTGGGCGACGTTGTGGGTACCGGTTCTTCCCGTAAGTCCGCAACCAACTCCGTGCTGTGGTTCATGGGCGACGACATCCCTCACGTGCCGAACAAGCGCGGCGGCGGCCTGTGCCTCGGCGGTAAAATTGCACCGATCTTCTTCAACACCATGGAAGATGCGGGCGCACTGCCAATCGAAGTCGACGTGAATAACCTGAACATGGGCGACGTGATTGACGTCTATCCGTTCAAAGGCGAAGTGCGTAACCACGAGACCAACGAACTGCTGGCAAGCTTCGAGCTGAAAACCGACGTGCTGATCGACGAAGTGCGCGCCGGTGGCCGTATTCCGCTGATCATCGGTCGTGGCCTGACCACCAAAGCGCGTGAAGCGCTGGGTCTGCCGCACTCCGACGTTTTCCGTCAGGCGAAAGACGTGGCGGAAAGCAGCCGCGGCTACTCTCTGGCGCAGAAAATGGTCGGTCGCGCATGCGGCGTCGCCGGCGTGCGTCCGGGCGCATACTGCGAACCGAAGATGACCTCCGTGGGCTCTCAGGATACCACTGGCCCAATGACCCGTGACGAACTGAAAGACTTGGCGTGCCTGGGCTTCTCGTCTGACCTGGTAATGCAGTCCTTCTGCCACACGGCGGCCTATCCGAAGCCGGTTGACGTGACCACGCACCACACGCTGCCAGACTTCATCATGAACCGCGGCGGCGTGTCCCTGCGTCCGGGTGACGGCGTCATCCACTCCTGGCTGAACCGCATGCTGCTGCCGGATACCGTGGGTACCGGCGGTGACTCCCATACCCGTTTCCCAATCGGTATCTCCTTCCCGGCGGGCTCTGGTCTGGTGGCGTTTGCTGCTGCGACCGGCGTGATGCCGCTGGATATGCCGGAATCGGTGCTGGTGCGCTTCAAAGGTAAAATGCAGCCGGGTATCACCCTGCGCGACCTGGTTCACGCGATCCCGCTGTATGCGATTAAACAGGGCCTGCTGACCGTTGAGAAGAAAGGGAAGAAAAACATCTTCTCTGGCCGCATCCTGGAAATTGAAGGTCTGCCGGATCTGAAAGTTGAGCAGGCGTTCGAGCTGACCGATGCCTCCGCCGAGCGTTCTGCGGCGGGCTGTACCATCAAGCTGAACAAAGAGCCGATTATTGAGTATCTGAGCTCTAACATCGTGCTGCTGAAGTGGATGATTGCAGAAGGCTACGGCGACCGTCGTACGCTCGAGCGTCGTATCCAGGGCATGGAAAAATGGCTGGCCGATCCGCAGCTGCTGGAAGCCGATGCTGACGCAGACTACGCGGCGGTGATCGACATCGATCTGGCGGATATCAAAGAGCCAATCCTGTGTGCACCGAACGATCCGGACGACGCGCGTCCGCTGTCTGAGGTTCAGGGCGAGAAGATCGACGAAGTGTTTATCGGCTCCTGCATGACCAACATCGGTCACTTCCGTGCTGCCGGTAAGCTGCTGGATACCCACAAAGGCCAGCTGCCAACCCGTCTGTGGGTGGCGCCGCCAACCCGTATGGACGCGGCTCAGCTGACCGAAGAGGGCTACTACAGCGTGTTTGGTAAGAGCGGTGCGCGTATCGAAATCCCTGGCTGTTCCCTGTGCATGGGCAACCAGGCGCGCGTAGCCGACGGTGCGACGGTGGTCTCCACCTCTACCCGTAACTTCCCGAACCGTTTAGGTACCGGTGCGAACGTCTTCCTGGCCTCTGCGGAGCTGGCGGCGGTTGCGGCGCTGATCGGCAAACTGCCAACGCCGGAAGAGTACCAGACCTTTGTGGCTCAGGTGGATAAGACTGCGGTGGATACCTATCGCTATCTGAACTTCGACCAGCTCTCTCAGTACACCGAGAAGGCCGACGGGGTTATCTTCCAGACCGCGGTATAAACAGCAAAACCGTCTCATAGAGACGGTTTTTAGTGTTTGCACCCTCTCCCGTGGGAGAGGGACGGGGTGAGGGCATCAGGCCGCTCCGCACCTGACCCATTGCCCGGTGGCGCTTCGCTTACCGGGCCTACAAAACCCATCGCAACGTCGGTGGGTTTTTTTATTTTCATTCCTCCCACCTCTCACGCTTTTTTTCTTCCTCGCTGCTGCGATAATTACCCTAATGGCTTTGCAGAGGAAAACACTATGGATTACGAATTTCTGCGCGACATCACCGGAGTGGTGAAAGTGCGTATGTCGATGGGCCACGAAGCCGTTGGACACTGGTTTAACGAAGAGGTGAAAGATAATCTCGCACTTCTTGATGAGGTTGAACAGGCGGCAAATACGGTGAAAGGCAGTGAACGCTCCTGGCAGCGCGCCGGGCATGAATACACGCTGTGGATGGACGGTGAAGAGGTGATGGTGCGCGCCAACCAGCTCGAGTTTTCAGGCGATGAGATGGAAGAGGGAATGAGCTACTACGACGAAGAGAGCCTGTCGATGTGCGGCGTGGAAGACTTCCTTCAGGTAGTGAACGCATACCGCGACTTCATGAAACAGAAATAACAGACCGGAGCATCCCTGCTCCGGTTTACGTTTACACGGCCGGAATATTACGGCCGTAGTAGATCTCGCGCATCTCTTTCCAGAGCAGGTCAGTAATCGCCTTACGCTCTTCTTCGCTCAAATCTTCCGGCTTCGTGTGGAACATATAGTGCTTAAGGTCGAATTCCTTCAGTAACATCTTGGTATGGAAGATGTTTTCCTGATACACGTTCACGTCCATCATGTCGTACAGCGATTTCATGTCGTCGGACATAAAGTTCTGAATAGAGTTAATCTCATGGTCGATGAAGTGCTTCATGCCGTTGATATCACGGGTAAAACCACGCACGCGATAGTCAATGGTGACGATGTCCGATTCCAACTGGTGGATTAAATAGTTCAGCGCGTTCAGCGGGGAAATCACGCCGCAGGTCGACACTTCGATATCGGCGCGGAACGTACACAGCCCACCTTCCGGGTGACTCTCCGGGTAGGTATGGACGCAGATATGGCTTTTATCAAGGTGGGCAACAACCACTTCCGGCAGCGGGCCCGGATGTTCCGTTTTGTCTATAAGCTTAGGATCGACCGGCTCTTCGCTGACCAGTATGGTCACGCTGGCGCCCTGGGGTTCATAATCCTGCCGGGCGATGTTCAGGATGTTTGCGCCGATAATGGAACAGGTTTCTGACAGGATCTCGGTCAGACGGTTGGCGTTGTAGAGTTCGTCTATATAGGCGATGTAACCATCGCGTTCTTCCGCTGTTTTGGCATAGCAGATATCGTAAATACAAAAACTCAGGCTTTTCGTCAGGTTGTTAAAGCCATGCAGTTTAAGCTTTTTCAATTAGCTCACCCCCTTAGTGGATAATGCGTCCTGCAGGTACTGCGGCAGGGCAAACGCTGCGGTGTGAATTGCCGGATTGTAGTATCGGCACTGAAGACCGGCCTGATGGAAGCGGGCCTGATGGAAGCGGGCCTGAATAATTTCGGTGGAGAGATGACGTAATACGTCGTTATCCGTCGCCCAGGCAAAGGTCATGATCCCGCCGTAGTACGTCGGAATAGCCGCCTGATAGAAGCTGACATCATCGAAATAGGTGCTTAGCTTACGATGGCTGTCGAGCGCCTCATCCTGCTGCAGGAAGCAGACGCCATTTTGTGCGACGAAGATCCCGCCCGGGTTCAGGCAGCGCTTGCAGCCTTCGTAGAAGGAGGAGGTAAACAGCGACGCGCCGGGGCCGATAGGGTCGGTGCAGTCGGAGATAATAACGTCAAAGGTCTGCGAGGTCTGGTTAACAAAGTTAACGCCGTCGTCAATCACCAGGCTAAAGCGCGGATCGTCATAGCTACCGGCGTTGTGGTTGGGCAGGTACTGGCGGCAGAAAGAGACGACGCCCGCATCGATTTCCACCATGGTGATGGTTTCAATGGAACGATGGCGGGAAACTTCACGCAGCATTGCGCCGTCGCCACCGCCGATAATCAGGACATGCTTCGCGTGACCGTGCGCCAGCAGCGGGACGTGGGTCATCATCTCATGATAGATAAACTCATCTCGCTCGGTCGTTTGCACGACGCCGTCCAGCGCCATGACGCGGCCAAAGGCGGCATTCTCGAAGATGATCAGATCCTGGTGATCGGTTTTCTCATGATAGAGCACGTTATCAACGGCAAAATACTGACCAAACTGGTCATGCAGTGTTTCATGCCACAACGTGTGGTCGGCCATAGCGAACTCCTCCTGTGTAAACATCCATTACGCTCACAAAAAATGAGCGAAACATGATAGCTAACTCTAACCGTGGTTGCACGGTCAGAGGTTCAACAGGGGGCGTCGGGAAGGTTATTTCACGTAGGCGAGCAGGCTGAGTGAATCACGAGCCAGCGCTTTGCATTTTTTGACAGTGGGAATACCAATACCGCTTAAGTCACGGTAGCTGTCTTCGCCGAGCGCCTTCATGTCGAAGCTGTCGTAGTTGCTGAGATCCCACTGGTTTTGCTGGGCAAAAAAGACCAGCGCGCGGCGAATTTGCCCGTTGGGTAAATTCTGGTAGCCACAATCATTTTTCAGGAATACAAAAACCGCCGTTAAATCGGCCATATCTTCCGCTTCATTTTCACTTAGCGCATAGCTGTTCGCACACATTGCCATCAGGCTACCGAACAAAATTGTCCTGAAAAACGTCTTCATTGCTTCTACCACTTCTTCACGGAAAATTAACGTTAGCATACTTGATGCCGGTGCGACGATCTTTATTATTGCCGCTTGACTTGACCTTCCGGTAAGGGGAGGGTTTATGCTCAAAAGATCGCCTGCTGGAAATAAGGAAATGAACATGCAACGTCGTGATTTTTTAAAATATTCCGCTGTGCTGGGGGCTGCCAGCGCATTACCTCTCTGGAGCCGCGCGGTTTTCGCGGCTGACAGGCCTGCCTTACCCATTCCTGACTTACTGACCGCTGACGCCCGCAGCCGTATCCAGCTTGTGGTTCAGGCCGGTAAAACGATGTTTGGCGCGCACAACGCCACGACGTGGGGCTATAACGGCAATTTGCTCGGTCCGGCGCTTCAGCTACGTAAAGGGAAAGCGGTGACGGTGGATATCCACAACACGCTCGCCGAAGAGACGACGCTGCACTGGCACGGGCTGGAAGTGCCGGGCGAGGTGGACGGTGGGCCGCAGGGCGTAATCAAAGCGGGCGGCACGCGCAGCGTCACCTTTACGCCTGACCAGCGCGCGGCGACCTGCTGGTTCCACCCGCATCAGCATGGCAAAACGGGCCATCAGGTGGCTATGGGACTGGCGGGGCTGGTGCTGATTGAAGACGACGAAAGCCGTCTGCTGCGCCTGCCGAAACAGTGGGGCATCGATGACGTTCCGGTGATTGTGCAGGACAAGAAATTCAACGCTGACGGGCAAATTGACTACCAGCTGGACGTGATGAGTGCGGCGGTAGGCTGGTTTGGCGACACGCTGCTGACCAACGGCGCTATCTACCCGCAGTACGCGGCGCCGAAAGGCTGGCTGCGCCTGCGCCTGCTCAACGGCTGTAACGCACGCTCGCTCAATTTCGCCACCAGCGATAAACGGCCGCTGTACGTGGTAGCGAGCGACGGCGGCCTGCTGCCGGAGCCGGTGAAGGTGAGCGAGCTGCCGATGCTCATGGGGGAACGCTTTGAGGTGCTGGTGGATATCAGCGACGGCAAGCCGTTTGACCTCGTAACGCTGCCGGTTAGCCAGATGGGGATGGCGGTCGCACCGTTTGATAAGCCGCATCCGGTGCTGCGTATTCAGCCATTGCTGGTGGCCGCTTCCGGCACGCTGCCTGATACGTTAACCACGCTGCCAGCACTCCCGTCGCTTGACGGGCTTACGCAACGCAAGCTGCAGCTCTCCATGAACCCGATGCTCGATATGATGGGCATGCAGGCGCTGATGGCGAAATATGGCGATAAGGCGATGGCGGGGATGCGCCACGGGCAGATGATGGGCCACATGAATATGGACCACGGCAAAATGGGCGGCATGGGGAACATGAATCACGGCGATCACGGCTTTGATTTCCACAACGCCAATACGATCAACGGCAAAGCGTTCGACATGAACACGCCGATGTTTGCTGCCGCGAAAGGGCAGTTTGAGCGCTGGGTGATTTCAGGCGAAGGGGACATGATGCTGCACCCGTTCCACATCCACGGTACCCAGTTCCGCATTCTTTCTGAGAACGGCAAAGCGCCGGATGCGCACCGCGCGGGCTGGAAAGATACGGTGAAAGTGGAAGGCGGCGTCAGCGAGGTGCTGGTGAAGTTTGACCACGACGCGCCGAAGGAGTTTGCCTATATGGCGCACTGCCACCTGCTGGAGCATGAGGATACGGGGATGATGCTCGGTTTCACTGTTTAAAACAGTGCGGCCTGATGCCCTCACCCTGGCCCTCTCCCACGGGGAGAGGTAACAAACACAAAAACGGCAACCAAGGTTGCCGTTTTGCATCTTTCCGTAGGCCGGGTAAGGCGTAGCCGCCACCCGGCTTTTTCAGTTACTTGTTTTCGTCAGGCAACGCATACGCGACGATGTAGTCGCCCATCTTCGTGCCAAACGAACCGTGACCGCCCGCAGAGATGACAACGTACTGCTTGCCATTCACTTCATAGGTCATCGGCGTGGCCTGTCCACCGGCCGGCAGACGGCCCTGCCACAGTTTTTCACCGTTGGTCATGTTGTACGCGCGCAGGTAGTTATCTGCGGTTGCCGCGATGAACAGCACGTTACCGGCGGTGGAAATTGGGCCACCCAGCATTGGCATACCCATATTGAACGGCACCGGAACCGGCATCGGGAACGGCATGCTGTCCTGCGGTGTACCAATACGTTTTTTCCATACGATCTGGTTAGTTTTCAGATCCAGACCGGAGATATAACCCCAGGCAGGCTGTTTACACGGCAGACCAAACGGAGACAGGAACGGGTTCAGCGTCACGCCAAACGGTACGCCGTACTGCGGCTGAATGCCGGCTTCGGTACCGCTGCCTTTCGCATCTTTCGGCTGCTCCATTGGGTTGCCCGGACCGCGTGGGATCAGACGGGAAACGAACGGCAGCGCCATTGGGTTGGCAATCGCCACCTGACGGTTCGGGTCGACGGAGATCCCGCCCCACTCGAACATCCCCAGGTTACCCGGGAAGACCAGCGTGCCCTGCTCAGACGGCGGCGTGAAGATGCCTTCATAGCGCAGCTGGTGGAACATCACGCGGCACACCAGCTGGTCAAACATGGTGGCACCCCACATGTCTGCACCGCTGAGGTCTTTCTTCGGACGGAAGCTCAGGTCAGAGAACGGCTGGGTTTTGCTGACGTAATCGCCTTTCGCCGCGCCCTGCGGAACCGGTTTTTCCGGTGCTGGCACAACCAGCTTACCGTTGCTGCGATCCAGGACGAAGATGTTGCCCGTCTTGGCCGGAGCGTAAATCACCGGCACGGTTTTGCCGTCAACGGTAATGTCCGCCAGCGTCGGCTGGGACGGCATATCCATATCCCACAGATCGTGATGGACGGTCTGGTAGCTCCACGCCAGCTTACCGGTGGTCGCGTTCAGCGCCACGATAGCGCTCGCATAACGCTCCTGCTCCGGCGTGCGGTTACCGCCCCAGATATCCGGCGTGGTCACACCCATCGGCAGGTAGACCAGGTCCAGCTTCGCGTCATACGCCGCCGGTGCCCAGGAGTTCGGCGAGTTAAAGGTAAAGGTGTGCTCGTCCGACGGGATCGCGTTTGGATCTTTCGCGCCCGGGTCAAAGGCCCACAGCAGTTTACCGGTGTTTACGTCGAAACCGCGGATGACGCCGGAGGTTTCACGCGTGGAGAAGTTATCCGTTACCGAACCGGCAATCACGATGGTTTTATCAGTGATGATTGGCGGTGAGGTTGGCTCATACAGACCCGGCGTGGTGTCCGGCATGTTGGTCTGCAGGTTCAGGATACCTTTGTTGGCAAAGGTTTCGCACAGCTTGCCCGTTTCGGCATTGATGGCGAACAGACGGCCATCGTTCACCGGCAGCATGATGCGGCGAGGACAGTCGGCGATGACTTCCGGGCTGGCATTCTCGGCGCGCGCTTCGTGGTAAGAGACGCCACGGCAGGTGACGTGCTGGAAGGACGGGTTAGAGTTCAGCTGCGGATCGAAGTGCCATTTCTCTTTACCGGTGGCCGCGTCGAGCGCGAACAGACGCTGGTGCGCCGTACATAGGTAGAGCATGTTGCCGACCTTAATTGGCGTCACTTCGTTGGTCAGCTCGCCCGGATCGTTCGGCATCTTCAGGTCGCCGGTACGGAATACCCAGGCTTCTTTCAGGTTCTTAACGTTGTCCGCGTTGATCTGCTTCAGCGGAGAGTAGCGTTGACCTTCCTGGTTACGACCATACGCAGGCCAGTCGCCGTCCGCCACCTGCGAGATAGCCGCAGCAGGCGTAGATTCCGCGTTCAGCGTACCGTTGATCTCCTGTGGGTCATTAAAACCGGCCCAGGTCAAAATGCCGCCGGTAATCAGCAGGGCAACAACCAGGCCCGCCACAGCACCGCTGGAAGGCACAATCAGGCGACGCCACACGAACGGCAGGATCAGCCAGATACCAAAGAAGACCAGGATGTCGCTGCGCGGCGTCAGTGCCCAGAAGTCAAAACCGACTTCCCAGACGCCCCAGATCATGGTGGCAAGAAGGAGTGCGGCATACAGCCACAGTGCAGATTGTTTTCTACGCAACAGCAGGACGGTTACGGCAACCATAACCAGACCCGCAATTGGGTAGTACCAGGAGCCGCCTAAAGCGACCAGCCAGACGCCACCGATTAACAGATACAGCGCGCAGAAGGCTGCGAACGCGGCTGTTAATGTCACCAGTAGACGCGGCTGTTTAGAGTTTGTTTCAGCCATAGAAAGTGTACTCGTCAGTTTTTGTTAATAATTTGCTAGCAACTAATTATAGGTATTAACAAGTGTGATCGGAATCACAATATTTGCTTTTTATAACTCATACGCCAGGCTTATCCATTTGCTGATATAATGGCTGGCTTGCGTATCGATGCCGGAAATAAATTCACCTGCATTGAAAGATTTTCATTAAAATCATTTGGTTAGTAATATGAAACATACTGTTGAAGTGATGATCCCGGAAGCCGAGATCAAAGCGCGTATCGCCGAACTGGGTCGTCAAATCACCGAACATTACAAGGACAGCGGCAGCGAAATGGTGCTGGTCGGTCTGTTGCGCGGCTCTTTCATGTTCATGGCAGACCTGTGCCGTGAAGTGCATGTGCCCCATGAGGTCGATTTTATGACCGCTTCCAGCTACGGCAGCGGCATGTCCACCACCCGTGATGTGAAAATCCTGAAAGACCTGGATGAAGATATTCGTGGCAAAGATGTGTTGATCGTTGAAGACATTATTGACTCCGGCAACACGCTGTCAAAAGTGCGCGAGATCCTGAGCCTGCGTGAGCCAAAATCTCTGGCGATTTGTACGCTGCTGGATAAACCTGACCGTCGTGAAGTGCAGGTGCCGGTAGAGTTCGTGGGTTTCTCGATTCCGGACGAATTCGTCGTCGGTTACGGCATTGACTACGCGCAGCGCTATCGTCATCTGCCGTATGTTGGGAAAGTGGTATTGCTGGACGAGTAGTTGCTGTTTGTTGCCCGGTGGCGCGCAGCGATCCGGGCCTACGAATGGGCACATGTAGGCCGGGTAAGGCGTAGCCGCCACCCGGCTTTTTAACGGGCACTTATTTATGATTGACGTGCTTAAGCTGAAGGTTGGCAATCCCCGAACGGTAACGCTGCTCCAGCGTTTCGCGGTTGGTGGCGGTCACTTCCAGATTGCGCAGCAGACCATCGTGAATACCGTACGCCCAGCCGTGGATAGAGACCTTCTGCCCGCGTTTCCACGCTGATTGCATGATCGTTGAGTGGCCCAGGTTATACACCTGCTCCATCACGTTGAGTTCGCAAAGGGTATCCATGCGACGCTCCTGCGGCATTTCGCCCAGCAGTGAGCTATGTTTGAACCAGATATCGCGGATGTGCAGTAGCCAGTTATCAATGAGCCCCAGCTCCGTGTTTTCAACCGCCGCCTGCACGCCGCCGCAGCCGTAATGGCCGCAAATGATGATGTGCTCGACTTGCAGAACGTCCACGGCATACTGAACAACAGAAAGACAGTTGAGATCGGTGTGAATCACGAGATTGGCGACATTACGGTGAACAAACAGTTCGCCGGGTTCAAGGCCGGTCAGGCGCTCCGCCGGTACGCGGCTGTCGGAACATCCAATCCAGAGAAAGCGTGGGTTCTGAGCCTGCGCGAGTTTTCCAAAAAATCCGGGGTCTTCCTCCACCAGCATTTTTGACCATAGTGCATTATTGCTGATGAGTGTATCTATGTTGTTCATGGAGGTTAGCGACCTGTAACCGAGTTATTGCGTTGCGCTACTATAGGGTAACCCGACTTTTAATGAAACCACACGACGTGTGTAAGAACTGAAGGTAAGTTAATTTCATGGCAATTGCACTGGAGCTTGAGCAGCTTAAAAAAACCTATTCGGGTGGCGTTCAGGCGCTACGCGGAATAGATCTTAAAGTAGAGGCCGGCGATTTTTACGCGCTTCTGGGGCCGAACGGGGCGGGGAAATCGACCACCATTGGGATTATCAGCTCGCTGGTCAATAAAACGTCCGGCCGGGTGAGCGTCTTTGGGTATGACCTGCAAAAAGATGTGGTGAACGCCAAGCGCCAACTGGGGCTGGTTCCGCAGGAGTTCAACTTCAACCCGTTCGAGACGGTGCAGCAAATTGTCGTTAACCAGGCGGGTTATTACGGCGTTGAGCGCAAAGAGGCCCTGGAGCGTAGCGAAAAATACCTCAAGCAGCTCGACCTGTGGGAAAAGCGTAACGAACGTGCGCGCATGTTGTCCGGCGGGATGAAGCGCCGCCTGATGATCGCCCGTGCGCTGATGCACGAGCCAAAGCTGCTGATCCTCGATGAACCGACAGCGGGTGTCGATATCGAACTTCGTCGTTCTATGTGGGGCTTCCTGAAGGATCTCAACGACAAAGGCACCACCATTATTCTGACCACCCACTACCTTGAAGAGGCTGAAATGCTGTGCCGCAACATCGGCATCATTCAGCACGGCGAGCTGGTGGAAAACACCTCGATGAAGAATCTGCTCTCCAAGCTGAAATCAGAAACCTTCATTCTCGATCTGGCGGCAAAAAGCGCGCTGCCAAAACTTGAAGGGTACAACTACCGTCTGGTGGATACCTCGACGCTGGAAGTGGAAGTGCTGCGCGAGCAGGGGATCAACAGCGTGTTCTCGCAGCTGAGCGCGCAGGGGATTCAGGTCTTAAGTATGCGTAACAAAGCGAACCGACTGGAAGAGCTGTTTGTCTCTCTGGTACATGACAAACAAGGAGACAAGGCATGACGCATCTTTACTGGGTCGCGCTGAAAAGCATCTGGGCGAAAGAGATTAACCGCTTTATGCGGATCTGGGTGCAAACCCTGGTGCCGCCGGTCATCACGATGACGCTCTATTTCATTATCTTCGGTAACCTGATTGGTTCCCGGATTGGTGAGATGCACGGTTTTACCTATATGCAGTTTATCGTGCCGGGCCTGATTATGATGGCGGTGATCACCAACGCCTATGCCAACGTGGCGTCGTCATTCTTCAGCGCCAAGTTCCAGCGTAATATTGAAGAGCTGCTGGTGGCCCCGGTGCCGACGCACGTCATTATCGCGGGTTATGTCGGCGGCGGCGTGGCGCGCGGGCTGTGCGTGGGGATCCTGGTCACGGCGATTTCGCTGTTCTTCGTGCCGTTCCAGGTCCACTCGTGGCTGTTTGTCGCTTTGACGCTGCTCCTGACGGCGATCCTGTTCTCTCTGGCCGGTCTGCTGAACGCCGTGTTCGCCAAAACGTTTGATGACATCAGCCTGATCCCGACCTTCGTGCTGACGCCGCTGACCTATCTCGGCGGGGTGTTCTACTCCCTGACGCTGCTGCCACCGTTCTGGCAGGCGCTGTCGCACCTGAACCCGATTGTTTATATGATCAGCGGCTTCCGCTTTGGTTTCCTCGGCATCACTGACGTGCCGCTGTTTACCACGGTGGCGGTGCTGGTGGTATTCATCATCGCCTTCTACCTGCTGTGCTGGTATCTGATCCAGCGCGGACGCGGTCTGCGCAGCTAATCTTTTGCCCGGCGACATTCTGTTTGCCGGGCATTTTCTTTGACAGTTATCACCGAAAGCTAACCTTCACTCCGCTAAACTACTTGCCTGCTAAGGAGAGAGTTATGCTGGGATGGGTAATCACCTGCCACGATGAACAGGCGCAGGAAATGCTGGATAAGCTTGAAGCCAAATTTGGCCCGCTGGCGCAGTGCCGGGCGGTAAATTACTGGCGCGGGTTGAGCACCAATATGCTCAGTCGAATGATGTGTGATGCCCTGCATGAAACCGACACCGGCGATGGCGTGATTTTTTTGACCGACAAATCGGGCGCGGCGCCTTACCGTGTAGCCGCTTTGCTGAGCCATAAACATGCGTGCTGTGAAGTCATCTCGGGGATCAACTTCGCCCTGCTGGCGTTAATGTATCCACAGCGTGAATCATTAAGCAGCGCTGAGTTTCGCCATGCCATCGTGGCGCAGGGCGTGCCTGGCGTCAGCAGCTTGTGGCATCAGCAGCAAAAAAATCCTCCCTTCGTCCTGCTCCACGACCTGTATAAGAATTAAACGTTGGTATTGATGTCTCATTTGTTACAATAGCGGCAGTTTCCCGCACCGATTAAGACACCATGCTACCGCGTATTCTTTTCTTGCTATTGATGCTCATTCCCGGCGTCAGCTCAGCCAGTTTACTCAGCCAGCAAACGCTGCCAGCCCAGTATATGCAAACCACCGAAGATGCGGCGATCTGGGCGCAGGTGGGGAACGGCGTGATCAACGTGGGTAACGTGCGCGCCGGGCAGATCCTGGCCGTTGTGCCCGCGGCGGCGGACTACTACGAATTTCGCTTCGGTTTTGGCACGGGTTTTATCGATAAGGGGCATCTGGAGCCGGTTCAGGGGAAACAGCGCGTCGAAGACAGCCTCGGGGATCTCAATAAGCCCCTGAGCAATCAGAACCTGATTACCTGGAAAGACACGCCGGTGTATAACGCGCCTTCCAGCGGTAGCGCACCGTTCGGCACGTTAAGCGCCAATCTGCGCTATCCGATCCTGAACAAACTGAAAGACCGCCTGAATCAGACCTGGTTCCAGATCCGCATCGGCAACCGTCTGGCGTGGATCAGCAGCCTGGATGCACAGGAAGATAACGGACTTCCGATTCTGACCTACCATCATATTTTGCGTGATGAAGAGAACACCCGTTTTCGACATACGTCCACGACGACAAGCGTACGCGCGTTCAACAACCAGATGGCGTGGTTACGCGATCAGGGCTATACCACCCTGACGATGTACCAGCTCGAAGGGTACGTGCGTAACAAAATGAACCTGCCCGCGAAAGCAGTCGTGATCACGTTTGATGATGGCCTGAAATCGGTAAGCCGCTACGCCTATCCCGTGTTGAAGGAGTATGGCTTTAACGCCACGGCGTTTATCATTTCATCGCGCATCAAGGGGCATCCGCAGAAGTGGGACCCTAAATCGCTGCAGTTTATGAGCGTGTCGGAGATTAAGGGCATACAGGATGTGTTTGATATCCAGTCCCACACGCATTTTCTGCACCGCGTGGACGGCAATAAGCACCCGATTTTACTGAGCCGCAGCTATCACGTGATCCTGTTCGATTTTGAACGCTCGCGCCGGGCGCTGGCGCAGTTCAACCCGCGCGTGCTGTATCTCTCTTATCCATTCGGCGGTTACGACACTAAAGCAATAAAAGCCGCGAACGACGCCGGTTTTCATCTGGCGGTAACGACGGTGAAAGGGAAGGTGAAGCCGGGGGATAATCCGTTCTTGCTGAAGCGCCTGTATATCTTAAGAACGGATTCGCTGGAGACGATGTCGCGGCTGATCAGTAATCAGCCGCAGGGATGAGGGTTAATCGTAAGAGAGGGTAAACACACCTGTGGCTTTAAACGAGCCCGGCTTCACTGTACTGCCATTGGCTACCAGCTGGGCAACATAATTAATTTGCTGTGAACCAGGCGTGGAGTAATCCGTTATGACATATGTTGAGCTAGGGTTATTCGGCATGAGTTGGGACGTCCCGTTATACATTATTTTCACGCCAGCCCCCTCAGCTCCGGACGACAGGGTGTTCCCCAGAAGGTCATTCTTAGTTCCGGTTAATTTTGTCGTGGTGAGTTTGGTCGTAAATTTTGCTACGCTGGTGCAGTTATCCAAATTAATGGAAAAAGGAACATCCTTAACCCGATTATTCTTGATATCTGAAACATAATATTCTCCCAGGTCAACAGTGTTAGTGCCATTTGATAGTATTGCAGTGTCGCAGGTTGGAAGAACAATTGGAATCTGGAATGAATTCTCATTAACAACAAATGTCCATGGCTGGTTATTGCTATCAGTTGGATCGCCAATCGACATTTTACCCAAGGTTCCTGCTTTCGGTTTTATTACGGTTTCTTTATTCGGATTACCTATGTAACCATCATCAATAAAAATATGAACTGACGTGTTAATCCATTTCCCATCCCAGGGGTCTGAATTCTGAGACGGAGAAACGTTGACCCAACCCGTAGTATTCATTCCGAAATAGGCTCCCTTGCCGCCATCGTTTTCGTCAGTGTGGACTCTTACGGAATAATGGATTCCAGGAATATTTGTTTCAAACATAGCCTCGTGATAATGGCTTCCCACTAGCAAGCTCGGGTTTGTTTGTGACATGAGGTCATAACCATCGTTTCCTGCACCACATTTGGCCTGAATGCCAGGCGTCAGGTTAACGGTAAACAGCTCACTGATATAATTACCCGGTGGGGGAAGACGTATCGTACCACCTGAGTATTCGGAATTAATCAATGTGGTTGTGCCGCCATATCCATCATTCATTCGGCACTCACCAGCCCAGCATGTCTGGCTCATGAGTAATAATAAACTCGTAATGGCAAATGCCATTGGGAATTTAAAATTGAAACTCTGTCTCAAGGCGTTGAACATTCTCATCCTTTTCCTGTTCTGTTTATTATTCGTAAGTGACGTCAACCCGCACTTTACTGGTAACGATACCACCAGAAACTATTCCAATATTCTGATATCGGGCATAGAACTGATAATCCGTTAAAAATGCAGTACCTTGACCGGTCACGTCATATACGACTTTTGACGTACCATCACTGTTTAAAACGTTAGTTTTTTTTGCACTCGAAAAAACAACCACACCGACGTTTTTTGCCGCCCCGGCGGCCGTCTCGTCGCTTTTAAATACCTGGTTTTGCCCAGGCCAGAAACCAGATTGTGGAGAAAAGCTAAAATTCAGTTTTTTAGCCGTGCTGCTGCTATCTCCATAGCAATCATCGACGTGGATGCTAAAAGGTGTGCCGCCTGCTTCATCGGTAGGAGTAAAGCGGTCGCTTCCATCTGAATTATAAAACCAACTGCGCATAACGTTGGGGAGATATATTTCTCCTCCATTTTCAACGCTTAATTTACAGGTGCTATTAACAATATTGGCTGTAAGATTAACGTCGAGCCCAGAGCTTGCCTGGCTTACGCCAGGCAGGGTCATAATAGCCAGCCCCGCTAGCAACACAAGACCGGGCTGGCGTAATAAAAACGGTAATTGGCGCATGTGTATACTCTTTACTGAAGAAAATTATGGGTAAGTCACGACAAAGGTGACTGGTGCTGTCACTGCACCGGTACCTACATCGGAGATAGTTTTTCCTTTAGCAACAACGATACGAGACTTCATCGGGAATTGTCCTGCACCTGAAGTAATGGTGACTTCTTGCGCTGCTGGTGGTGTCTTACACGACATCAACACGCCACTATCTACTTCACCTGACCAGATTTCGAAGCCCGTATTCAACCCGCCGGAATATGAGTCACCATCAGCACTGTCTCCGCTACAGACTCCACCAGAACCTGGTTTTGCCTGAACGGTAGCTTTACTTACTCCTGAGCAGTTAGTGAGCTTAATAGTCAGCGGTTCAACACGGGTTTTGTTCACCAGATCGGATTTAAATGTATCGCCAAATGCCACTGTGCTGGTAGTTGTACCCGCTCCGTCTTGTGTGGTTGCCTGACAAGTGCCTGTGGTGATTTGAGTTTTGATGGTCAGTTCAGCACTCGTTACACCAGAAATGGTTGCATTTGCCATACCAGCGAATAAGGTGGCTGAAACGGACAGGGCAATAAAAGCAAAGTTAAAGTTCATGATTGTGCTCCGTTGCTCAACGCAAATTATTCATAGGTAAATTCGAAAGTTGCAACGGCCAGGAATGAACCTGCTGTAGCTTTATTAGACTGGGTTTCTCGAATTGTGGCGAGAAGAGGAACTTCTTTATTTTTAATTTCGTCCGTACTCCAGACCAGACGCTCAGCGTCGGTTGTAGAGTTTATCGTGAACCAGGTTGTAGGTGCTGATGCACGAGAGATACTTACAGCTGTAAAATCTCCTCCTCCCGATGATGCCGTAATAGAGTTAACTATGGCTGTAGGAAGATCACCTGATGGTGTACCTTTGATGGTGGTTTTAAGGGATTTCAGGCTTTCTGGACATTCAGTAATCGCAAGTTTAAAACTACCCGTTGCGGTACCTGCTTTGATGCTGTCGAGACGCACCTGGCCGTTACCATCACCAATAGTTAATGTTTGCTTAGTATCATCACCAACGGCACCAACCAGTTTCATATCACAGGTCGTTTCGCGAATATTGGCCGTGAAGTTAACGTTGAGATCGGTTGCCGCAGCAGATCCCGACATCGCTAACATTGCCAATGCGATTAATGAATAACCGCCGCGTTGTTTCTTCATATTATTTCCCATGGATATATTTCCTTGTTATCGAAACGATTACATTTGGCACAGTTGATTGTTCAGAATGGTGGTGAGGCCCGCTTTCCTGGCATTTGCTGGAATCTGATAATGCACGGTGCAAGAACTCCTGCTTTCATTTCCCCATACCACTCGAAGTGCACCTTTATCTTCTACGCCGCGTACATATGCTTGCCCAGCCTGGCCTACTGTTCCGATAGGTTCGTTTTTTTCATTCAGAACGTCTGCACCCAACGGAATAAAGCCGTTATCAGAACGCTGTAATTCCAGTACAAGTGAACGACCTTCGTCTGTTTCAAAATTCACTAATACAACTGAGCCATTGCGGGGCACCGCAACTGCGCTTGTATTTTTAATTTCGACATCCGCTTCGAGGGTACTGATATCAATTGATACCCGGTTTTCTCTGTAGGCGGACATATACGGCATAATTCCGTAGCCTGAGCTATTAATCCGGCTCTGACCATAACCCAGGCGAGCACCCGTCGCGCCACTCGCTTTTACCAACGCCAGTGAGTCCGTTTCGCCAATACTGCCTTGCGTAAATACAACGCCCCCAGAGTGAACAACCATCCCGCCGTTGTAACTCGCAGAATATTGCTTACTGTTGTCATCGCTAAAGGACGCGGAGACACCCAGAGGACCGTATGGACTGTTCCAGGAACTAAAACCACTAATCTGGTTTAGATTGCCGTAGTTTCCTCCACTTGAGGAAGCACTGACGGAGTAATTCACGTCACTGTTTTTGGTGTTACCGCTCGCGGTAGAGTTGAAGCTGGTACCGCCTTTTAGATCGGAGCGCAGGCTCATGTTGACGTTATTAAACCCACCAGACTGCATGCGGTCTTTATCAAAAACGCTGAACGGAATGCTGAGGTTGACGTAAACACTGTCATCCTGTTCACCCGATTCGCTATAGGTACGTTGGAGTGAAACGCTGTAGCTTCCGTAGGCAAAGCTATTGTTGTAGCCCACGTTATAGTCGGAGGTTGAACTGCTATCGTTCCAGTAATCCTGCCAGGTACCGCTTATATAGAGAGAACCGTACTCGTCACCGTTTACATTCAACGGCTGACTCAGACTTACCTGTACCTGATTTTTGGTACGCTGATAGTCAGCATAAAGTTGAGCATTGCTGTCATAGGAACGATTGCCGTATTCCCGGTGATGAATACTGTCCTGCAAAGAGGCGGCATCATTCAGGCTGAGATAATCTTCTGTTGAGAATCGATAGGCTGCCACGTTCAGCGAGGTGTTGGTCGCTTCCAGCATTTTGCTAAAGGTCAGTCGATAACTCTGTCCTTTAAGCGTGTCCAGCCCCTCTATATCGGCATAAGACTGAGTCACGTCGAATGCAAACGCACCAATACGGGTGTTCATTGCCAGGCCAAGCAGGCCAGCGTAGAAATCCATATCTGTATATTGCGCGCCAACATAACTGGTAAAGGTATTATTCAGTCCATACGCATAGGTTGCGTAACCAACCTTTGGTTTGTCGTGCAGCGAATCATCGTTCAGCTCACCCAAACCCACATCCCAGCGGCTGGAGCCAGGGCGGAGCATTTGCGTTACCGAGGAGAACGGAACGGTAAACGTCCGTTTACTTCCATCAGCTTCCTCTACGGTTACAATCAAATCATTGCCATAGCCTGTTGTACTGAGGTCATTGATCTCAAAAGCACCCGGAGGAACGGTGGTTTCGTAAATCTTGTTACCACTTTGCATTACGCTAACTTTAGCATTGCTGTTTGCTACACCGCGAATCACGGGCGCATAGCCAGTAGCACCTTGCGGCAGCATGCGGTCATCGTTAAACATACGCGCACCACGCAGGCTCACCGAGTCAAAGGTGTCGCCACGCGTGTAGGAATCACCCATGACTATCTGTGCGTTAAGCGGTGTAATGTCTCGCTGTAGGTAAATATCCTGACTTGAATAGTGTGAACCGTTGTCGCTATCCCAGTTCATGCTGCCGCGAGAACGTAAACGCCAGGCTCCCATGTTCAGGCCATAGCGCAATCCGGCATAGGCGGTATCAGAGTTTGTTCCGTTTGATTCGCTGTGCCATGTGTTGAGATCGTATGAGAGCAATCCTGCGGGAACGCCTTCATCCCATAAAGAGGGGTCGACATATCCTGCCGGAAGTTTAAGCACATAGATCTGCGGGAAGTGAAGATCCATTTCCTGCTTACTAGTATCAAAATTCGCAGAAGCACCTGGGTAATATTTCTTAATATCCACACAGGACGCTTCATCGTTCTTGATGTCATCACCTAATTTGCTGGTATCTATACCCGATTGAGACAAGATGAGTTTTGTCAGACACGCAGAAGCACGTGGCGTTTTATTATCATTAAATGTCATCTCAACCGTGGATTTTGAATTGCCATTCAAATTCACTTTTACACGGTAAGTACCTGGCAAAATTGGGTTACCGTAAGCGTAACGCTCAACGTTGATACTGCCACCATTATCGATAAGAAATTGGTCATTAAATTCAATGGCCGATTCTGATTCGGAAGCGGTGTCTACATTTTTTTTTCCATTCTCGCTGGCATACAGAGGGAATGCTGCACAGATTGCGAGGCATAAGAGTGAACGTTGAAATAGCATGCTTCATCCAGACAAGTCGCCGTTCGAATGCTTCGCAGCATTCAAACGTTTTATATTTATAATATGGTTGCGTTTTGGTTATTAATTCACTTTGGCTTCGAAAGTATCAGAGCCACCATTGTCATTAATGGTTTCGTAAGATACAGAACCAACAACTGTGGTATTTAACCCTTTTACCTGCATGGCTTGTGTGCTAAATGGTAAAATAGATTTATGATTAACCTGATAAGTTTTATCTGCTGACTTCAACGTTACGTTCGAAATAGATACGTTATAAGGTGAGTTGTTATGAGCAACAAGGTTATAAGTATTACCTTGTTTTTGCTGCGACCACGTTACTTTAGATGCAGCATCGCCAGGAGTGCCTTTCAGGCCGTCTGGACGGAAAAAGAGTTTAATACGTGTGCGAAACGCCAGTTGGAGCTGGTTTGGGCTTTCACCATCTTTTACTTTTGATTTTGGTGGGATTTCAAGCACGTTGAACCAGAATAAAGACTCGCGATCTTGTGGTAATGCTCCGCCCAAATAAGAAATACGAACAGATTGACCTTTTTGTGGATCAATTCTGGATACGGGGGGAGTAATAATAAACGGTAATTTTAATTCTTGTGGATTGGTGTCATCACGACCATCATCGAGCCATGATTGTACCAATAACGGTTTTTTACCGCGGTTATCTAAAGATACAATAACATCTTTCTGCGATTGCTGATAAACAATACGGGTGCCAGAAATAACGATATCTGCGCTTGCCTGGAATGATGCAAATACTGCAGTAGTGAGGCAAGCGACTTTTAATCCCTTATAAAATGACGTGCTGAACATTTTTCCACTTCCTGTTGGAATGATATCAATAATCCCCCGACGGATGTCAGGGGATGAATCATGCTTTTAAACTATGTTCTTAATTATTCGTAGATCATAGTGAAAGCAGCTTGCGCCTGAACAATACCAGCAGATACTGGGTTATTTGTTGCATCCCAGCTCTGGCCTTGGGTGTAAGCTACGCGGTAGTAAAGTGCGCCTGCTCCAGTTGCATCCACTGTTGCTTTCTGAGTGTTGTTAGTCTGATCGAATTTGATCTGATCGGTAGCGGAGTTGCCATCGTTTGACAGAACCAGGTTGACGTTTTTAGCAGCACCCTGGATGTTTGTTGGTGGAACCAGCAGACCGCCGGAAGTGGAAGAAGAGCCCGCCCAGGAATCGAACTGTGCAGAAGCTTTCTTAACAGTCTGAGGATCGCAGCCAGTCAGTGTCAGAGCGAATTTCTTTTCACCCAGGGTGCTGGTTGCGCCTAATGGAGAGCTGAAATCTTTTACAAATACGGTAGCCAGGTTAACGTCGAAATCATTACCATCCTGGCCGATTTTCTGATCCAGAGATACTTTACAGGTATTGTTAGAAACCATACCGTGGAAAGTAATAGTGCCCGTGTCGGAAGGAATTGGATCAGCTGCCATTGCAGAACCTGTACTCAGAACCATTGCTACTACTGTTGCCAAACCTAATTTATTAAAAGACATTTTAATATCCATATTTATGAATGCTGAAAATTGAACATTTGTAATTCTATGTTCTTTCCGAACTAATGTTTCGGGAAGGGGATTCTAAATGATGCATGAGATTTATGAAACGGCGACATCCATTAGAAATACTTAAACAGTTCTTAAGAAAAGATGTTTATTATAGGTTAATGATAATGAAGGTTTTTTTAATTTTGGTGGGGCGGAATTAACAGGGGGAGGGAGTTATAATTAATTTGTATTTGTTTGGCTTATTAATTTGTTGGCCTTATGTATTATATTACCCGAAGTTATGTCTCGGGTAATATAATGATAAGCAAGAAAGGGTTAGGCAACCTGAACCGGAATAGCTTTCGCCAGGCGTTTCATTTCATTGTCGCCTTCAAAGTAGGCAACCTTTGGCTGCCAGCGGCGCGCTTCCTCATCGGACATCATCACAAAGCTGGCGATGATGACGATATCACCCACGTCCGCGCAGTGTGCTGCCGCGCCGTTAACGGAGATGATTTTAGACCCGCGCTCGGCGGCAATCGCGTAGGTAGAGAAGCGCTTGCCGTTATTCACGTTCCAGATATCAATCGCTTCGTTTTCAAGGATGCCCGCCGCGTCGAGAAAATCCTGGTCAATGGCGCAGGAGCCTTCATAGTGCAGGTCGGCCTGGGTGACTTTCACACGGTGAAGTTTACCTTGCAGCATTTTGCGAATCATTACGTTTACCTTTAATCATGATGCGTTAGCCCCTCTCGTAAGAGGGGAGGGTAAGAATACTACGCCAGCTCAACCACTTTATTGTCGATTAGACGCGCCTGGCCCAGCCATGCCGCCACCAGAATGACCGCGCGTTTGCTGCTCTCTGTAAGCTCCAGCAGCGTGTCGGCGTCTCGAATTTGCACATCGTCAGCGCGAAGACCTTTATCGTTCAGAGCCTGCTCGGCAAGGGCGATAATCTCTTCTGCGGTCAGCTCTTTTGCCAGAAGTTGTTCTGCCATTATATTCATGACTTTGCTGAGTCCTGGTGCAATTTTACGCTGTTCAGCGGTCAAATAGCCATTCCGGGAGCTGAGTGCGAGACCGTCTTTAGCACGCACAATGGGCACACCGACGATCTCAATGTCGTAACCCATGTCGGCGACCATCTTGCGGATCAGCGCCAGCTGCTGGAAATCTTTCTCACCGAAGCAGGCAACGTCCGGCTGCACCAGGTTGAACAGCTTGCTAACGATGGTCGACACGCCGCGGAAATGACCCGGACGGCTTGCGCCTTCCAGCATGGTGGAAATGCCCGGTACGTCAACGTAAGTGGCCTCTTCCGTACCCTGCGGATACACGTCCGACGGTGCCGGAGAGAAGACAATATCCGCATGACGTTTTTTGAGCTTCTCGCAATCTTCCTGCAGGGTGCGCGGATAGCGTGCCAGATCGTCGGCGCGGTCAAACTGCATCGGGTTAACGAAGATACTGACCACCACGATATCTGCACGGGCTCTTGCTTCATCGACCAGCTTCATATGGCCGTCATGCAGGTTGCCCATGGTCGGGACCAGTGCGATACGTTTACCTTCCTGACGCGCACGACGGATATGCTGGCGCAGCAGCGGCAGGGTTTCAATGATTAGCACAACGAGACTCCTTAATGGAAACTGTGTTCTTCACCCGGGTAAACACCGGATTCAACGTCGGCAATATACTGCCTGACCGCAGCGCGCATGTCGCCCGCTTCGGTGAGGAAATTTTTGGCAAACTTCGGAATATGCCCGCCGGTGATACCAAAGGCGTCGTGCATCACCAGAATCTGACCGTCGGTCACGTTGCCCGCGCCAATACCAATCACCGGAATGGACAGTGCCTCAGTAATACGCTTCGCCAGCTCAACCGGCACGCACTCCAGCACCAGCAGCTGCGCGCCTGCGGCTTCCAGCGCCAGGGCATCATCAAACAGCGTTTGGGCGGCGTCACCGCGGCCCTGCACCTTATAGCCACCAAAGATGTTGACGGACTGCGGCGTCAGACCCAAATGGCCGCACACCGGCACGGCGCGTTCGGTGAGCATCTTCACCGTATCTACCAGCCAGGCGCCGCCTTCAATTTTGACCATATTGGCCCCGGCGCGCATCACCGCTGCCGCGTTTTCAAATGCCTGCTCTGGCGTGGCATAGGCCATAAACGGCAGATCGGAGAGCAGCAGGCAGGCTGGGGCGCCACGGCGCACGGCGCGGGTATGGTAAGCGATATCCTCAACCGTGACCGGCAGGGTGGAATCATGTCCTTGTACCGTCATCCCTAACGAATCTCCGACCAGCATGACGTTGATACCCTCTTCGGCAAAGAGTTTGGCGAAGCTGTAGTCATACGCGGTGATGGTGGCGAAGCGTTTTTTTTCCTGTTTGCATTTCTGCAGTAAGGAGATGGTGGTTGGTTTCATACTGTTTCCTGATAGCCCAAAAGCGAATCTTTGCGCATTCTAACAGTAACATTCGAGGGAACAATGATTTTAGGCAACCGATTAGCCACAATTAATTTGAGGCTAATCGGCTGGGAAACCAGATCACCAGCGGGCGGGTCTTTCCGCGTTGAGGCTGTCCAGAATGGACTTAAGCGAGGTGCCGTCCGGGAAGATGAGATCGGGGGCGACTTCAAAGAGCGGCCAGAGCATAAACCCCCGATTTTTCATGTCGTAATGCGGAACGGTGAGGCGTTCAGTGTTAATGGTCTCGTGACCAAACAGCATAATGTCGAGGTCCAGCGTGCGCGGTCCCCAGCGCTCGGCTTTACGCACGCGGCCCTGC
The DNA here is from genome assembly GCF_036487345.1 of Enterobacter cloacae complex sp. CARB60. Classification (NCBI taxonomy): domain Bacteria; kingdom Pseudomonadati; phylum Pseudomonadota; class Gammaproteobacteria; order Enterobacterales; family Enterobacteriaceae; genus Enterobacter; species Enterobacter cloacae complex sp. CARB60. Next base: position 3,853,519 of record NZ_JAZKLC010000002.1, on the reverse strand, counting down.
TGCAGTTCGATGCGCTGGGTGTTATCCAGCAGCGTTTCGGCAGGAAGAGCGGTTTCAAGCACCACGGCGGCATTGAGATAATCAGGCTGATCCTGCGGACCCAGCGGCGGGGTGCGGTAGAAGGAGGAAACCGCCACGATCCGACTCTGCGGGATCTCGCCCAGCGCCTGTACGGCAGCGTTAACCTGCTCCAGCGGAGAGGCTAAATTGCTGCCGATGGCGATGTACGCGAGGGTCATGCCGTCCCTTCACGACGTGGCGCGCGTTTGCGCGGACGACGATGGCGGCGACGCGGTTCCGGCTCTTCATCCAGCCCGGTAAGCATATCTTTTTGCTCCGGCGGGGCGGAAACCTGGAATTCGGCCCACCACTGCGTCAGGCGCTGCAGCTCCTGATTGCGTTCAATTTCAGCACGCAGCGACAGCAGATCGAAGGCGGCGCGGAATTTTGGATGCTCCATCAGCTTCCAGGCGCGTTTGCCCTGACGACGGGACATGCGCAGCTGAAGCTGCCAGATGTCGCGCACCAGCGTGGTAATACGTTTCGGAATAGCGAGCGTACGGCACCCTTCGTCCAGCACGTCGTTTGCGGCCAGCGCGAAGGCATCATAATAGGCGAGCCCGCTTTCCTGGGTAATGCGCTGGGCCGTTTCCAGCAGCGGATACCAGAACATTGCCGCAAACAGGAACGCCGGATTGACGCGCATGTCGTTGCGAATACGGGTATCGGTATTTTTCAGCACCTGCGCAATCATCCGCTCCATTGGGCTGTCACCGCTTTCGGTGAAGTAGCGGGTAATGGTCGGGAACAGCGGCTGGAACAGGTTGTATTCGCGCAGCAGGTTATAGGTTTCAAAGCCGTGGCCGGCCTGAAGCAGCTTCAGCGCCTCTTCAAACAGACGGGCAGGCGGCACGTCGTTGATCAGCGTCGCCAGGCGCGGAATCGGCTCTGCCGTTTCCGGGCTGATGCGCATATCAAGCTTGGCGGCGAAACGCACGGCGCGCAGCATACGCACGGGATCTTCACGATAGCGCGTTTCCGGCGTGCCAATCAGACGGATCAGACCTTCTTTCAGGTCCTGCATGCCGCCGACGTAATCGCGGACGGTGAAATCCGCCACGCTGTAGTAAAGGCTGTTGATGGTGAAATCGCGGCGCTGGGCATCTTCTTCGATGGAACCGAAGATGTTATCACGCAGCAGCATGCCGTTCTGACCCTGCTGGGACGTCGTGCGATCTGATACGCCCGCTTCGTGGTGGCCACGGAAGGTCGCCACTTCGATAATTTCCGGGCCAAACATCACGTGAGCCAGACGGAAACGGCGGCCAACGAGACGGCAGTTACGGAATAATTTGCGCACCTGCTCAGGCGTGGCGCTGGTCGTCACGTCGAAATCTTTTGGTTTTTTGCCCAGCAGTAAATCACGCACTCCACCGCCCACGAGGTAGGCCTCGTAGCCCGCTTTATTCAGACGATAGAGCACCTTGAGGGCATTTTCACTGATATCTTTGCGGGAAATAGTGTGCTGCTCACGCGGAATAACCGACATGTGTGGCTGTGCAATAGCATCGTTCGCCATGCTCTCTTCGCGGCTTAGCACTTTACGGCAAAAATTAGCGACTCGGGTAAAAATGGTACACCTCGTAGTGTGTTTTGTTATGAAAAAAGCGGCTAATCATAGCTCAGCGCAACGCATTTGAGAATGCTGGATTTTTGGCACTGCCGCGAGCGTCCAGTTGGCAACGGCCATTTTCAGCAGTTCGTCAATACGCAGATCCTGCCATTCGTTGGTTACATTCTGGTTGAGAAATCGCAGCGCGTCGATCAAAACAGGACGCGGATCGCCGTCTGGCAGGGCCGGGGCGTGATTCTGCTTTGACAGTTTAAAGCCCTGTGCATTGACCGCCAGCGGCAGATGAATGTAGTCCGGTGCCGTCCAGCCAAACTGGTGATAGAGCGATATTTGTCGCACGGTCGGTTCGACCAGGTCTGCTCCGCGCACAATTTCCGTCACGCCCTGAAAACGATCGTCGACGACCACCGCCAGGTTATAGGCAAACAGACCATCACGGCGGTGAATAATAAAATCCTCGCGCGCCAGGCGTTCATCGGCATGAATCTCACCGGAGAGGAGGTCGGTAAAGCGCGTCACCGGGGAACGCTGCCGTATACGCACGGCGGCATTTTCCGGGGGATGGTTGAGCGTGCGGCAGTGGCCGTCATAGACGCCACCCACGCTCTGGATACGCGCGCGGGTGCAGGTGCAGTTATAGGACAGCCCCCGATCGCGAAGCCAGTCCAGACGTTCCCGATAAGCCTCGTGACGTTTTGACTGCCAGAGCACCTCGTCATCCCAGTGAAGACCGTAATGTTCCAGCTGACGCAGAATCGTCTCTGCAGCACCGGGAACTTCACGTGGAGGGTCAATATCTTCAATGCGTACGAGCCATTTTCCCAGGCGGGCGCGAGCCTGCAGGTAGCTGCCGAGCGCGGCAATTAATGAGCCGAAGTGTAATTCACCGGAAGGAGATGGCGCGAAGCGCCCTATATAGTGTGATTCAGACATATCAACAGTAACAAGGCGGGAGAGACTCCCGCCTTTGGAGTGTGTAAACAGCGCTGGTATTAACCGGCCATCTGTTTTTCGCGGATTTCGGCCAGCGTTTTACAGTCGATGCACAGATCGGCGGTTGGACGCGCTTCCAGGCGACGAATGCCGATTTCAACACCGCAGGATTCGCAGTAGCCAAAATCTTCGTCTTCGACTTTTTTCAGCGTTTTCTCGATCTTTTTGATCAGTTTGCGTTCGCGGTCACGGTTACGCAGTTCGAGGCTGAACTCTTCTTCCTGAGCGGCACGGTCTACCGGGTCCGGGAAGTTAGCAGCTTCATCCTGCATATGAGTAACGGTGCGATCGACTTCATCCCTGAGTTGATTACGCCATGCTTCAAGAATACGCTTGAAGTGCGACAGCTGGGCTTCGTTCATATACTCTTCGCCCGGCTTCTCTTGATACGGCTCCACCCCAGCGATGGCGAGAATACTCAGGGACGATGTTTTACGGTTTTGCCCTTCTTGCATGTTGCTTCTCCTTAACACGCACTATCGATCCCCGTGTTGGGGGAAAAATCAGGTCGCTATAAATAGCAGATGCTTTTCCGGATGGCAATTATCTAAACGTAACACTTGACAAGCCTGTGAGGAAAAGCGTATTTGCGCACGCGGCCAGAACACTTAATCGTCAATCGTCTAATCCCTTATAAGACAATGGGAAGAGAGGATCTCAGAGTCATATTATCGGCAGAAAGTTCCGCTTTATAAGCGAAAACCTCTACCCCCTGCTTTTGTGCCTCATTCAACAATTGCGCGTATTTAGGATCAATATGGCGGGCAGGGGAGAAACGTTCAATGGCTGAATGCAACACCGCAAACAGCAATACGGCGCGTTTGCCCGCCGCCGCAACACTCATTAGCTCTCGCAGATGCTTCTGGCCACGTAGCGTTACCGCATCCGGGAAGTAGCCATTTTCCTGTTCCGCTAACGTCACTGATTTCACTTCAATATAGCACTCCGGCCTGTCTTCCGCCTGTAACATGAAGTCAATTCTGCTGCCTTCATCGCCATATTTCACTTCACTTTTATGCGTGCCATATCCTACCAGTTCAGGAATTGTGCCATGGGTCAGTGCTTCCTTAACCAGTTGATTTGCGCGCAGGGTGTTAACGCAAATAAATGCCCCATTTTGGGTTTCGGTCATTTCCCAGGTATGGGCATATTTGCGTTTAGTATTTTCTGAGGTGGAATACCAGACCCTGTCACCCGGCGTCGCACAGCCCGTCATAGCACCGGTATTGGGGCAGTGCAGGGTGAGCTGTACCCCTTCGGGGGTGATCACGTCGGCGAGGAAGCGTTTGTAGCGTTGGATAAGCGTAGCGTGCTGCAGGGGAGGACTAAACTTCATCAGAATTCCTTTCGGTGTTGCCCAGCGTCCAGCGCTGTAACGGCGTATAGCGGGTGCGTCCCTGTGCAAAGACGGATTCGTAAAGCGCAAATCCGTTGACCGGAAAGGCCCAGTGAAAACCCGGCGGCGGGATGGCAACGGCCTGACCGGCATCGCGCAGCAGCGTGATATGTGGATGAAACGGCTGTGGGCTCTGATAACAGCCGCTGCGCGCCGCCTGCGCGCGCAGCATATTCGCCAGCTGCAATAATCCGCGCGGTGGCTGGCGCGTGCCCAGCCAGACCACGCGCGAACGCAGCCACTGACCCGCGTCGTCGAGGTGCAGCGTAAATTCCGGCTGGGCGATACGTCCGGCCATTGCGGCTAATGCCCGCTGCTTTTCGGCACTCACGTCGCCCAAAAAGGCCAGCGTCAGGTGCAGGTTGGCCGCCGCGACAGGGCGGCCTGCCTCCGGCGGGAAGCGATCGGCGCGCCAGCGAACAATTTGACGCTGTATCGCGGTGGGCAATTCAATGGCAAAAAACAGCCGTTTCGACTCAGGCATACGGAGGACTCGGTAATGATATGCGCCGATGCTACAATGTACGCCGACTAATGTTAACCCTCTGGAGCTGTTAGTGTCCTCATTGCCGGTCGCCGTTGTCCTTCCTGAGCTACTCGCTGCCTTACACCATGCCCCGCAGGTTTTGCTGAATGCCCCTACGGGCGCGGGCAAGTCCACCTGGCTGCCGCTGCAGATTCTGAAAGACGGAAATATCAGCGGGAAAATTATCCTGCTGGAGCCGCGCAGGCTGGCCGCGCGCAACGTGGCGCAGCGCCTGGCGGAACTGCTGAATGAAAAACCGGGCGAAACGGTAGGTTACAGGATGCGTGCCGAGACCTGCGTTGGCCCGACCACGCGTCTTGAAGTGGTCACCGAGGGCATTCTCACCCGAATGCTGCAAAACGATCCGGAGCTGAACGGCGTCGGGCTGGTGATCCTGGATGAATTTCACGAGCGCAGCCTGCAGGCGGATCTGGCCCTCGCCCTGTTGCTGGACGTGCAGCAGGGACTGCGCGACGATCTCCGTCTGCTTATCATGTCGGCCACGCTGGATAACGAGCGGCTACAACAGGCATTACCCGATGCGCCGGTCATCAGCTCAGAGGGGCGGGCGTTTCCGGTTGAACGCCGCTATCAACCGCTTCCCCCCCATCAGCGTTTTGACGAGGCCGTCGCCATTGCCACCGCTGAGCTGCTGCGCCAGGAGCCCGGTTCCCTGCTGCTGTTTTTGCCGGGCGTCGGTGAAATCCAGCGCGTGCAGGAGCAGCTTTCTACCCGCGTAGGCGGCGATGTGCTGCTTTGCCCGCTCTACGGCGCGTTGTCGCTACAGGATCAGCGTAAAGCCATCCTTCCAGCCCCGGTGGGGCAGCGCAAGGTGGTGCTGGCAACCAACATTGCTGAAACCAGTTTGACCATCGAAGGCATTCGTCTGGTGGTGGATAGCGCGCAGGAGAGGGTGGCAAGCTTTGACCCGCGTACCGGGCTGACTAAACTCCTGACGCAGCGCATTAGCCAGGCGTCGATGGTGCAGCGCGCGGGCCGTGCGGGGCGTCTTGAGCCGGGTATCTGCCTGCATTTGACCAGCGCGGAACAGGCTGAACGCGCAGCACAGCAAAGCACGCCGGAAATTTTACAAAGTGATTTGTCTGGCCTGGTGATGGATCTGCTGCAGTGGGGCTGCCCGAACCCTGAACAGCTCACCTGGCTTAATCCTCCGCCCGTCGTGAACCTCACCGCTGCGCGCACCCTGCTGACCCAGCTTGGCGCGCTGGAAGGCGAGCGTTTGACGGCGCGCGGCCAGAAAATGGCGGCGCTGGGCAACGATCCGCGTCTGGCCGCGATGCTGGTGGCCGCGCAAGGGGATGATGAAATTGCCACGGCGACAAAACTGGCGGCTATTCTTGAGGAGCCGCCTCGCGGCGGCAGCAGCGATCTGGGGCAGGCGTTTTCGCGCAGTCAGGGGAACTGGCAGCAGCGGGCGCAGCAGTTGTGCAAACGCCTGCATAGCCGGGGAGGATCGCCTGACAGCGATAAGATTGCCTTCCTGCTGGCACAGGCCTTCCCGGACAGGATTGCGCGCCGGCGCGGGCTGGACGGTCGCTACCAGCTGGCAAACGGCATGGGGGCGATGCTGGACAGCGATGATGCGCTGACGCGTCACGAATGGCTGATTGCCCCACTGTTGCTTCAGGGCAGTCATTCACCGGATGCGCGTATCCTGCAGGCGATTGCCGTAGAGATTGACGCCCTGACGCGTGCCTGTCCGCAGCTGCTTCAGCAATCTGATACCGTGGAATGGGATGACGCCCAGGGTACGCTGAAGGCGTTTCGTCGCAGCCAGATTGGAAAGTTGACGTTAGGGACGAAGCCGCTGGCGAAACCGTCGGAAGAAGAGCTCCATCAGGCCATGCTGAACGGCATTCGGGAAAAGGGGCTGAGCGCCCTGAACTGGACGCCGGAAGCCGAGCAGTACCGCATTCGTCTGCACTGCGCCGCGAAGTGGCTACCGGAATACGGTTGGCCTGCGGTGGATGATGAGACGCTGCTTGCTACGCTTGAGCACTGGTTACTGCCCCAAATGAGCGGCGTGCACTCCCTGCGAGCCCTTAAGGCGCTTGATGTTAAGACAGCGTTACAGAATTTACTGGACTGGTCATTACGTCAACGTCTGGATAGTGAACTGCCTGGGCATTACACTGTGCCGACCGGAAGCCGGATTGCCATCCGTTATCATGAGGATAATCCACCGGCGCTGGCGGTTCGGATGCAGGAGATGTTTGGTGAGGCCACCACGCCGTCCATTGCGGAAGGACGCGTGCCGTTAGTGCTTGAGCTGCTGTCCCCTGCGCATCGTCCATTACAAATCACCCGAGATTTGGGGGCGTTCTGGGCGGGAAGCTACCGTGAAGTGCAAAAAGAGATGAAGGGGCGATATCCCAAGCATGTCTGGCCGGACGATCCGGCGAATACGGCGCCGACGCGGCGAACGAAGAAATATTCGTGAAAGGGGAGTGCGGCCTGATGCCCTCACCCCAGCCCTCTCCCACGGGGAGAGGGAGAAAACACTAAAGACTTTCCTGACAGGAAAGTCTTGCTGTTTATTTTGAGAGATTTCTTCTTTCACAGGCCTGTGAAAGAAAAGAAAATCTGGCCTTTGCGCCTGAAAGTTGCGGAGAAAAAGCATGGCGGGGAATGACCGCGAGCCAATAGGACGTAAGGGAAAACCCACGCGTCCGGCGAAAGAAAAGGTAAGCCGTCGTCGCCTCAGAGATGAGGACTATGACGATGACTATGAAGACGATTATGAGGATGAAGAACCGATGCCGCGTAATGGAAAAGGCAAAGGGCGTAAGCCTCGGGGCAAGCGCGGCTGGTTCTGGCTGCTGCTGAAGCTGTTTATTGTTTTTGTTGTGCTGATGGCGATTTACGGCGTGTATCTGGATCAGAAGATCCGCAGCCGTATCGACGGTAAAGTCTGGCAGTTACCTGCGGCAGTATATGGCCGTATGGTGAACCTTGAGCCAGATATGTCCATCACTAAGAACGAGATGGTTAAACTGCTGGAAGCCACCCAGTATCGTCAGGTGTCAAAAATGACGCGGCCTGGCGAATTTACCGTGCAGTCAAACAGCATTGAGATGATCCGCCGTCCGTTTGATTTCCCGGACAGCAAAGAGGGGCAGGTGCGCGCGCGTCTGACCTTTGACGGCGATCGTCTGGACACCATCGAGAACATGGATAACAACCGTCAGTTCGGTTTCTTCCGTCTCGATCCGCGCCTGATCACCATGCTTTCGTCGGCAAACGGCGAGCAGCGCCTGTTCGTCGCGCGTAACGGCTTCCCGGATCTGCTGGTCGATACCCTGCTGGCAACCGAAGACCGTCACTTCTACGAGCACGATGGCATCAGCCTCTACTCGATTGGTCGTGCGGTGCTGGCTAACCTGACTGCCGGTCGCACCGTGCAGGGGGCGAGTACGCTGACTCAGCAGCTGGTGAAGAACCTGTTCCTCTCCAGCGAACGTTCTTACTGGCGTAAAGCGAACGAAGCCTACATGGCCGTGCTGATGGATGCGCGCTACAGCAAGGATCGTATCCTTGAGCTGTACATGAACGAGGTGTACCTCGGCCAGAGCGGCGATAACGAAATCCGCGGTTTCCCGCTGGCGAGCCTGTACTACTTTGGTCGTCCGGTGGAAGAGCTGAGCCTGGACCAGCAGGCGCTGCTGGTGGGCATGGTGAAAGGTGCGTCCATTTATAACCCGTGGCGTAACCCGAAACTGGCGCTGGAGCGTCGTAACCTCGTTCTGCGTCTGCTGCAGCAACAGCAGGTGATTGACCAGGAGCTGTACGACATGCTGAGCGCGCGTCCGCTTGGCGTTCAGCCGCGCGGCGGCGTGATTTCGCCTCAGCCTGCGTTTATGCAGCTGGTGCGTCAGGAGCTGCAAAGCAAGCTTGGCGATAAGGTCAAAGATCTCTCCGGCGTGAAGATCTTCACCACCTTTGACTCCGTTGCGCAGGATGCGGCAGAAAAAGCGGCGGTGGAAGGCATTCCGGCGCTGAAGAAGCAGCGTAAGCTCTCCGATCTTGAAACCGCGATGGTGGTGGTTGACCGTAACTCCGGCGAAGTTCGCGCCATGGTGGGCGGTGCCGAGCCGCAGTATGCAGGCTACAACCGCGCCATGCAGGCACGTCGCTCAATCGGCTCTCTGGCAAAACCGGCAACCTACCTTACTGCCCTGAGTCAGCCAAACCAGTATCGCCTGAATACCTGGATTGCGGATGCGCCGATCTCCCTGCGCCAGCCTAACGGCCAGGTCTGGTCACCGCAGAACGATGATAAACAGTTCAGCGGCCAGGTGATGTTAGTGGATGCGTTAACGCGCTCCATGAACGTGCCGACGGTGAACCTGGGCATGTCGCTGGGACTGCCAGCGATTGTCGATACCTGGCAAAAGCTGGGCGTGTCGAAAGATCAGCTGCACCCGGTGCCGGCGATGATCCTCGGCGCGCTTAACCTGACGCCGATCGAAGTCGCCCAGGCATTCCAGACCATTGCCAGCGGGGGCAACCGCGCACCGCTGTCTGCCCTGCGTTCGGTGATTGCCGAAGACGGATCCGTGCTGTATCAGAGCTTCCCGCAGGCGGAGCGTGCCGTTCCTGCTCAGGCCGCCTATATGACGCTGTGGACGATGCAGCAGGTTGTGCAGCGCGGTACCGGGCGTCAGCTGGGTGCGAAGTATCCGGGTCTGCATCTGGCGGGTAAAACCGGGACCACCAACAACAACGTCGATACCTGGTTTGCCGGTATCGACGGTCGTGAAGTGGTGATCACCTGGGTAGGGCGCGACAACAACCAGCCGACCAAACTGTACGGGGCGAGCGGGGCGATGTCGATTTACCAGCGCTATCTGGCCAATCAGTCCCCGGTGCCGCTGAACCTGGTTGCGCCGGAAGATATCGTGGATATGGGCGTGGACAGTTCCGGTAACTTTGTCTGCGGCGGCGGGATGCGTACCCTGCCGGTCTGGACGGCCAACCCGGACTCGCTGTGCCAGCAAAACCAGCCTGAACAGCCGACGGGCAATCCGTTCGATCAGTCTTCTCAGCCACAGCAGCCGCAGCAGCAACAGCCGCAGCAGCAGAATGAGAAGAAAGACAGCGATGGCGTAGCCGGCTGGATTAAGGACATGTTTGGCGGAAACTGATTAGTTTCCTGAATAGTAAAGCCGCTTAGTGATAAGCGGCTTTTTTTTTATCTTTACATTTGTTCTTATTTTAATTTTAGTAAATTTCTAATTAAGAATTATTAATGTGCGAAGTTTATTATGTTATTCAGTGTGTTGGCGTCTCTTTAGGCTATTTTACTCACCAGCCTGCTGGACACGATAAAGAATAATCTGATGTAATTGAACTCATGAATTTCACTTTCCTCATGGGATGTTCTTATTAATGAAATCCCGTGCCTAAGTGATATCAAATTTTACAGAGCATTCTGGCGAAAAGTATTTTTCCTAGGAATGGATTCCGTTATAACCATATATAAGGATGTTGTTATGAATAAGACAATTATTTCTTCTTTATTGGCCGGAAGTATTATGGCGGCTTTGTCGCTGCCGGCCTTTGCGGCGAATGATTCAGGTACGGTAAATTTCGCCGGAAAAATTGTGGCGGATACATGCGAGATCAATGTTGATGGTACAGGGAACAATACATCCACCGTCACATTCGCAGATACTTATCCTTCAGATTTTGGCATCGACGGTCAGGTCGGGACGTCTAACGCTTTTAAGATTGAAGTGCAAAAATGTGACCCGCTGGTCGCCAAACTGAACCTCAAGTTCAGCGGCACAACAACAGACGCTGCGTACAAGCGTTTGAAGAACGATCTCTCCGGCGCAGGCAACGCCACTAACGTTGGCATTATTGTCAGCAACGATAACGGTGCCAAAGGCGATGTGGTCTTCGACGGTTCAGTACCGGATGCCGGTACCGACGTGGCTAACGATGCGACCGGCGCAGCGGCTTCTGTCTTTAACTACACCGCGAAAGTGATTCAGGTCGGTGATACCGCGCCAACCGCGGGTCATTACTCCTCCTCAGCCACATTTGAGGTTGTCTATCGCTAAACAATGACTGGCAGCCTGAAAGGCTGCCTTCTGGAACGCTGTATGAAGACGTTATTTAAGTTGTTATGTGGTTGTTTAATTATCTCTTGCTGTTCAGTGCAGGCAAGCGTTGTTCTCGGTGGGACGCGAATTATTTATCCATCGAATAAATCTGAAATACAAATCGCGCTTAAAAATAAAGATCCTCATACGCGTTATCTGGTGCAAAGCTGGGTCAGTTATCCCAATGATGCAAAAGCCCCTTTTATTATTACGCCGCCTGTCTATAAGTTGCAGGAAAATCGTCAGACGCTGTTACACGTTATTTTCACCGGTGATAAAAACAGCCTGCCGGCAGACCGCGAATCACTGTTTCTGGCGAACGTGAAATCCGTCTCTGCACTCTCGCCCGAGCTGAAAGAGAAAAACACGCTGCAGTTCGCAATGAAAACGCGCCTGAAGCTTTTCTGGCGTCCCGCTCAGCTGAAGGAAGCCGATGCGCTGGGGGCCTATGAAAAAATCACGTTCCAGCGTCAGGGTGACTCGCTCGTCGCAAACAACCCCACGCCTTTTTACGTCTCTTTTGGCGAACTGGCCGTTGGCGGGAAAAGTGTACCGGTCAAAGAGACCAAAACTACGCCGGGTGCCATTTCAATGATGGTTGCACCGTTTAGCAAGCAGAGTTTCGCGATACCAAAAGCGGCAAATGGCGCGGTCACCTGGACGGCTATCAATGATTTCGGCGCCCAGACTCCTCAACGCAAGCAGGCCCTTTAAATCGATCATGTTGGTAAGTTATGTCGTCATCTTTACATCACAAACAGGTACTGTCCGGGATCGCGCTGGCGCTGCTCGCCGCGATCCAGCCTGTCAGTGCGGATGACGAATTCAACCTGCGGATCCTTGAACTGGATACTCCTCTCGAAAATACCGCCACGCTCAAAAACTTCATAAGTGATAACGGGTTACTTGCGGGGAGCTACCCTACGACGATCGTGTGGGATCGGGACGTGCTGGATATACGTACGCTCACCTATGTGCTTTCTGACGACAAACAGCATCTCCTGCCGGAGCTCACCAAAGCGGACCTGCGGGAATACGGCGTGAAAGTCGACACGATCCCGGATTTGAAAGAACTGGGCGACGAGGCTTACGTTCGGGATATCTCTCATTTCATTGAAAATGCACGCTACGATTACGATCAAGATAACCAGACCCTGAAGCTGGTCATTCCGCAGATCTACCGCGATCGCGCCGCCGCCGGAGCGATTAACCCGAAATTCTGGGATGACGGCGCGCCTGCCGCCTGGACAAGCTATCAGCTCAGCGGTTCTCAGCAGCACTATAGCTCGGGCAACACGTCTTCAACCTGGCTTGGTCTGGCGTCGGGGGTGAATCTTGGCGCGTGGCGACTGCGCAATAACAGCACCTGGAGCGACGCTTCCGGCTGGGAGGCCATCGCCAGTACTTTACAACGTGATATCAAAACGTTGAAAAGCCAGCTGGAGATGGGTCAGACGTATACCAATGGCGAGCTTTTTGACAGCGTCCAGATGACCGGCGTGAAGCTGGAAACGGACACCGCGATGCTGCCCGCCAGCCAGCAAGGCTTTGCGCCTGTTGTGCGCGGTATTGCGAATAGCGACGCGAAAGTCACCATCAAGCAAAATGGCTACACCATTTATCAAACAAACGTCTCGCCGGGGCCTTTTGAGATCCGCGACTTAAGCCAGGTGACTTCCGGAGCCGATCTGGAAGTCACCGTCGAAGAGGCGGATGGCAGCGAGCACAGCTTCATTCAGGCTAGCGCGTCGGTACCGGTATTGCAGCGAGAAGGCGGTTTTAAGTATTCGCTGGCAGCAGGCCGCTATCGCGGTAACGAAGGTGAAGATGAACCCACCTTTGCGCAAGGTACGGCTATCTATGGATTGCCTTACGGCGTGACGGTTTATACCGGCGCGCTGGGAGCGTCGCTGTATCGTGCGCTGCTGCTGGGGCTTGGTGCCGATCTGGGGCACTTCGGCTCCGCTTCTGTCGATCTCACGGCTGCGCGTACTGCGTTTGATGACGGGCGTGACGATGCCAGCGGATTATCGTGGCGGGCACAGTACTCAAAAGATATCCCTGACACGGATACGACCGTCACGCTTGCAAGCTACCGCTACTCTACCTCAGGGTTTTATACCTTTCAGGAGGCTATCGATCGGCGAGACAGCGAGATCGACGACGGTATTTATACCTACCGCAGAACCAACAACCGCCGTAGCCGTATGCAGCTAAATCTTTCCCAGCGCATTTCAGACTGGGGCTCGGCGTATCTCAACGGCTATCAGCAGGATTACTGGGACATGGACGGCCATGAGCGTAGCGTCAGCGCAGGGTTGAGCTCCAGCTGGCGCGATATTACCTGGTCGATAAGCTATAACCTGACCCGCACGCCGAACGCCGATACCGACCGGCAAATGGCGTTGACGGTCAACATTCCGTTCTCAAAGTGGCTGCCTGATGCCTGGGCAACCTACAGCGCTAACACCGCCAGCGGTGGGTATGTCTCGCATCAGGTCGGGCTCGGCGGTACCGCGCTGGAGGACAATAAGCTGAGCTACAACCTTCAGCAGACCTATGCCAATCAGAACACGGGCTACGGCGGCAGCCTGTCCGGGCGTTACCGTGGGGCTTCCGGTGAGGTGGGGATGGGCTACAGCTACGGCGGCGATAATCGACAGTGGAACTACAGCGCGCAGGGGGCGATCGTTGCCCACGAGCATGGTGTGACGCTGGGGCAGCCTGTGCGCGATGCTTTCGCGATTGTCCATATCAAGGATGGCGACAACGTTAAAGTTCAGAACGGGCGTGGAATTTATACCGATGCATTTGGCAATGCGATTGTTCCCTCCCTGACGGCCTACCGGCACAACGCCATCACGGTAAATACGCAAGAGCGGGAAGATATCGATATCGAAGCGGCAACGAAGGATCTTGTCCCCACGAAAGGCGCAGCGATGCATGCCACGTTTGATGCGCGCGTTGGACGGCGAGCCCTGGTGACCTTGCGCTACGCGGGTAAGCCCGTTCCGTTTGGCGCGTTGGTGGCGCTGGATAACTCCACTGCCATCGTCGGGGATGACGGTGAGGTTTACCTGACAGGCATACACGGCAAAACGACGTTTAGCGTGCAGTGGGGAGAAGAGGGCGGCCAACAATGCGAGGGGACGCTGGACGTCCCTACAGAGGGGTCTGCGGGGATCGTCAACGCAACGGTTAACTGCCATTAACAGAGGTATTCCATGAGTCAGCGATGTTCAGTTAAAACGTTTCTTTTATCGGCGCTGCTCTTGCTTACGGGCGCATTTTTCCATCTGGCCCGGGCAGGCTGTACCTTTAACGGCAAAGCTGACGTGGATGCCGTGGTGACGTTTCAACTTCCTCCGGTGATTATTATTGCCCCCGACACGCCGGTCGGCACCGTGATTTACGATGCCAGCGTTGAAAGTAAAGAGGTGTTAATAGACTGCAACGGAGATGAGTATATTCGGCGCGGGTATCTGGCGCTGTCAGATGATGACGCGCGCGAAGATGTTTTACCTGGGGTATATCAAACCAACGTGCCGGGCATTGGCATCCGTTCGGCTTCGTCAACCGAGCAGTTTCCCAGCTATCTCGAAGAGAATCTTACACGTCCTATGCACTATGTGGGATCAACACATGGTTCTTCGCAGAGTAAATCGACGTTTCGCGCAGCTGCGCAACTGGTGGTAACAGGCGATATTCAGGATGGTGACCTGGATACCTCGCTGTTAACGTCGGTGGATATTCTGGGCAACACGGTGATTGGCGAAATGCGGTATTCCCCCCACCAGCGTGCGCATCACCACCAACACCTGTAATCTGGTAGACCGTAACATTTATGTTCCGCTGAAGACCGTCAATACCCGTGATTTCGACGGGCAGTATTCCGACATACTGACTGACAGCCGTTTTAAGATTGAAATAACCGATTGTGCTGCGGGAACGAAAGTTGATTATCAGTTCACCAGCGCCGGTTCTACCGGAGTGACGAACGGCAATATTCTAGGTATCGCAACCGGAGATTCCGCCGCCGCAGGTGTCGGCATCCAAATTCTCGATAAGAACAATACGGTGCTACAGTTTGACCAGAACTACACGGCGATAACCAGTACGCAGGACAAGGTTCCCGTCGAAATCCCCCTCAAGGCGCGCTACGTCAAAACGGGGGAGGTTAAAGCGGGCAAAGTCGATTCCGTCGCCACGTTCGAGGTGTTTTACCGTTAATCCTCTCAGCCCGTTTCGGCGGGCTTTAGCGAACATTTCGCTAACCTCATTAACCCTCTCTTTTCATCTGGTTAATTCTTAAACCCTTAAATCTTGTAGGGCCGCTTACTGCTTGCTATGCAACCAGCGTTTCGCATATTATTCTGGCGCTCATAATAATAATTCTCGTTTACGTTATCATTCACTTTTCCATCAGAGAACAACATGGCGCTTTTCAATACAGCTCAGCCTATTAACACGTCGCGACGTAAAATCGCGGTCGTTGTCGCCACAGCGGTTGCCGGCATGTCTGCTTATGGACATGCGGCCGAAGCCCCGAAAAAAGAAGAAACCATTACGGTAACAGCAGCACCTGCGGCGCAGGAAAGCGCCTGGGGGCCTGCTGCGACTATCGCCGCAAGGCAATCCGCGACCGGGACCAAAACGGATACCCCGATTCAAAAAGTTCCTCAGTCTATTTCTGTGGTCACGGCCGAAGAGATGGCGCTGCATCAGCCGCGCTCGGTGAAAGAAGCCCTAAGCTACACGCCGGGCGTTGCGGTAGGCACGCGCGGTGCGTCTAATACCTATGACTATTTGATTATTCGCGGCTTTGCGGCGGATGGTCAGACGCAGAATAACTACCTCGACGGCATGAAAATGCAGGGGAACTTCTATAACGACGCGGTGATTGATCCTTATATGCTGGAGCGCGCCGAGATCTTGCGCGGTCCGGTTTCCGTTCTGTACGGTAAAAGCAGCCCAGGCGGTTTGCTGAACATGGTCAGTAAGCGCCCAACAACCGAGCCGCTGAAAGAGATCCAGTTCAAAGTCGGCACGGACAGCCTGTTCCAGACCGGGTTCGACTTTAGCGATGCAATTGACGATGACGGCGTTTACTCTTACCGCTTAACGGGTGTGGCACGTTCAAATAATTCCCAGCAGGAAGGTAAGGGCGAGCAGCGTTACGCCATCGCGCCATCTTTCTCCTGGCGTCCGGATGACAAAACCACCTTCACGTTCCTCTCCTACTTCCAGAACGAGCCTGAAACGGGTTATTACGGCTGGCTGCCAAAAGAGGGGACGGTTGATCCGCTGCCGAACGGCGATCGTCTGCCGACGAACTTCAACGAAGGCGCGAAGAACAATACCTATTCCCGTAACCAGAAAATGGTGGGATACAGCGTCGACCACGAGTTCAACGATACCTTTACCGTGCGTCAGAACCTGCGCTATGCGCAGAATAAGACCTCGCAAAACAGCGTTTACGGCTACGGTATGTGTTCCGATCCGCTCTATTCGAGTAATCCGGCATCCAGCCCTTGCGCGAGCGTTCCTCAGTCGCAGTGGGGTCATACGCTGACTCGCCAGTATGTGATCGATAACGAGAAGCTGGAAAACTTTACTGTTGATACGCAGTTGCAGAGCAAGTTCGCGACGGGTTCACTCGATCATACTCTGCTGACGGGTGTGGATTTCATGCGCATGCGTAATGACATCGACTCGTGGTTCGGTTATGCCGGTTCCGTTGCGCCATCTGATATCTATAACCTCGATCGTAGCGATTTCGATTTCGGTTCACATCCTGGACCGTCAGGTGCCTATCAGGTGTTGAACAAGCAAAAACAGACCGGCGTTTACGCTCAGGATCAGATTGAGTGGGACAAAGTCCTGGTAACCCTGGGCGGTCGTTATGACTGGGCCGATCAGGAATCCTACAACCGCGTGACGAACACCACCTCCAAACGTGATGATACCCAGTTCACCTGGCGCGGTGGCGTTAACTATCTGTTTGATAACGGCGTAACCCCGTACTTTAGCTACAGCGAATCGTTTGAACCGGCTTCGCAGAGCGATGCCCAGGGCAAGCTGTTCGCGCCGTCTAAAGGCAAACAGTACGAAGCGGGCGTGAAATACGTGCCGAACGATCGTCCGATCGTCGTCACCGGCGCGTTGTACCAGCTGACCAAAACCAACAACCTGATGGCGGACCCGGCGGGCTCCTTCTTCTCGGTTCAGGGCGGTGAAATCCGCGCGCGTGGCGTAGAGGTGGAAGCGAAGGCGGCTCTGTCTGCGAGCGTTAACCTGGTGGGTTCTTATACCTATACCGATGCGGAATACACCACGGACACCACCTACAAAGGCAACACGCCAGCTCAGGTGCCAAAACACATGGCATCGCTGTGGGGCGATTACACCCTGTTTGACGGTGCGCTGTCTGGTCTGACGCTGGGTACCGGCGTGCGTTACACGGGTTCAAGCTATGGCGATCCGGCGAACTCCTTCAAGGTGGGCAGCTACACCGTTGTCGATGCGCTGGTCAGATACGATCTGGCACGCGTTGGCATGGCGGGCTCAAACGTGGCGCTGCATGTGAACAACCTGTTCGATCGCGAGTACGTTGCCAGCTGCTTCAATACCTACGGCTGCTTCTGGGGTGCTGAACGTCAGGTTGTTGCCACCGCGACCTTCCGCTTCTAATCTCTCTTCGGGCACGGTTCGCCGTGCCCTTTTTATTTAAGTTGGCTGATATGCAGGATATTCAAACGCAACCCGACACCACCTTTACGCTCAACCATCTCTCCTTTCGCGTACCCGGGCGCACGCTGCTGCATCCGCTCTCTCTGACGTTCCCTGCCGGTAAAGTGACGGGCCTGATTGGTCACAACGGTTCCGGTAAATCCACGCTGCTCAAGATGCTGGGGCGCCATCAGCCGCCTTCAGAAGGCGATATTCTGCTGGATGACCAACCGCTGGAGAGCTGGAGCAGTAAAGCCTTTGCCCGCAAAGTGGCCTATCTGCCGCAGCAGCTGCCGCAGGCGGAAGGGATGACGGTGCGTGAGCTGGTGGCGATTGGGCGTTATCCGTGGCACGGGGCGCTTGGGCGCTTCGGCGTCGCCGACAGAGAGAAAGTGGAAGAGGCAATTGCGCTGGTCGGGCTAAAGCCGCTGGCGCACCGTCTGGTGGATAGTCTGTCCGGCGGCGAACGTCAGCGCGCGTGGATTGCGATGCTGGTGGCGCAGGACAGCCGCTGTCTGCTGCTGGATGAACCGACCTCAGCGCTGGATATTGCGCATCAGGTCGACGTCCTGGCGCTGGTGCATCGCCTGAGCCAGCAGCGTGGTCTGACGGTCATTGCGGTCCTGCACGATATCAACATGGCCGCGCGTTATTGTGACTACCTCGTCGCGCTGCGCGGGGGCGAGATGATTGCCCAGGGCACACCGTCTGAGCTGATGCGCAGCGAAACGCTGGAACATATTTACGGTATTCCGATGGGTATTCTGCCTCACCCGGCCGGGGCTGCACCGGTGAGCTTTGTCTACTGATGCTGGATAACGCTCGCATTAGCCGCCGTCGCCTGCTGACGGCGATGGCGCTCTCACCGCTGCTGTTAAAAATGAATACGGCGCGTGCCGCCGCCGTCGATCCGCACCGTATTGTGGCCCTGGAGTGGCTGCCGGTCGAGCTGATGATGGCGCTTGGCGTCACGCCCTATGGCGTAGCGGACATTCCTAACTATAACCTCTGGGTGAACGAGCCGAAGCTGCCGGACTCGGTGATCGACATCGGCCTGCGTACGGAGCCAAACCTTGAACTGCTCACCCAGATGAAACCCTCGTTCATGTTCTGGTCAGCGGGCTATGGTCCGTCAGAGGAGATCATGGCGCGCATTGCGCCAGGACGTGGATTCGCCTTCAGTGACGGTAAAAAACCGCTGGCTATGGCGAAAAACTCGATTAACGAGATGGCGCGTTTCCTCAACCGAGAGGTCGAGGCCAAAAAGCATCTCGACGAATTTGATGCCCTGATCGACTCCCTGAAGCCACGCTTTGCCAACCGGGGCGATCGTCCGCTGCTGATGGTGACGCTGCTGGATGCCCGCCATATGCTGGTCTTCGGTAAAAACTGTCTTTTCCAGGAAGTGCTCGACAGCTTCGGCATTCGCAACGCCTGGGAAGGGGAGATGACGTTCTGGGGAAGTACTGCCGTGGGTATCGATCGTCTGGCGGCGTTTCGCGACGTCGACGTGCTGTGCTTCGATCACGGCAACGAACGCGACATGCAAACCCTGATGGCGACTCCGCTCTGGCAGGCGATGCCGTTTGTGCGCGAGCAGCGCTTCCAGCGCGCCCCGGCGGTCTGGTTCTACGGTGCGACGCTGTCGGCCATGCATTTTGCCCGCGTGCTGGATAACGCCCTGGGAGGTAAAGCATGAGTACGCGTATCGCCCGCTTCCCGGCGCTGCTGTTATCCCTGATTTTTTTGGTTGCGCTGGTATTAACCGGGTTCAACCTCTCGACGGCATTACCCCGCGCGCAGTGGGGGGCCGCTCTGGCCTCGCCGGATATCGACAATATTCAGCAGATGCTGTTCCACTACAGCCTGCTGCCGCGTCTGGCGATCTCCCTTTTAGTCGGCGCCGGTTTAGGGCTGGTTGGCGTGCTGTTCCAGCAGGTTTTGCGTAACCCGCTGGCAGAGCCAACCACGCTCGGCGTCGCGACCGGCGCACAGCTTGGGATCACCATCACCACGCTGTGGGCGCTGCCGGGAGCGTTAACCTCGCAGTTTGCGGCACTCGCGGGGGCGTGCGCGGTGGGCGCGCTGGTCTTTGGCGTGGCCTGGGGCAAGCGCCTTTCTCCGGTAACGCTTATCCTGGCCGGGCTGGTGGTGAGCCTCTACTGTGGCGCGATTAACCAGCTGCTGGTGCTGTTCCACCACGATCAGCTGCAAAGCATGTTCCTGTGGAGTACCGGCACGCTCACCCAGACCGACTGGAGCATTGTGCAGCGCCTGTGGCCGCAGCTGGCTGGCGGTGTTGTGTTGACGCTGCTGCTCTTGCGTCCCCTGACGCTTATGGGGCTGGATGATGGCGTGGCGCGTAACCTGGGGCTGGCGCTGTCGCTGGCTCGCCTGGCGGCGCTGACGCTGGCGATTGTATTGAGTGCCCTGCTGGTGAACGCGGTCGGCATCATCGGGTTTATTGGCCTGTTTGCGCCACTGCTGGCGAAAATGCTCGGGGCGCGTCGTTTACTGACGCGTCTGATGCTGGCACCGCTGATTGGGGCGCTGATCCTCTGGCTTTCCGATCAGCTTATTCTCTGGCTGGCGCAGGTCTGGAGGGAAGTATCCACCGGCTCTGTGACCGCGCTTATCGGGGCGCCGCTGCTGCTGTGGCTGCTCCCGCGCCTGCGCAGCATGAGCGCGCCGGCGATGGACGCGGGCGATAAAGTTTACGCTGAACGTCAGTCGGTTCTGTGGTTTAGCCTTGCCGGTCTGGCGGTACTGATGATTGCCTCGTTCGCGGCGCTCTCATTCGGACGCGATGCCTCGGGCTGGCACTGGGCAACGGGTGATTTACTCAATGAACTGCTGCAGTGGCGCTGGCCGCGTATCTTCGCTGCGCTGATCGCAGGGGTAATGCTGGCGGTGGCGGGGTGCATTATTCAGCGTCTGACCGGCAACCCGATGGCGAGCCCTGAAGTGCTTGGGATCAGCTCTGGCGCCGCCTTTGGCGTGGTGCTGATGCTGTTCTTTGTGCCGGGCAATGCGTTTGGCTGGCTGATGCCTGCCGGCAGTATCGGCGCGGCAGCCACGCTGATGATTATCCTGATAGCCGCCGGTCGCGGCGGGTTTTCGCCGCACCGCATGCTGCTGGCCGGGATGGCGCTCAGTACCGCATTTACGATGCTGCTGATGATGCTGCAGGCCAGCGGCGATCCGCGTATGGCGAAGATCCTGACCTGGATTTCCGGCTCGACGTACAACGCCACCGGCAGCCAGGTAATCTGGTCCGGGATGGTGATGCTCGTGCTGCTGGCGATGGTGCCGCTGTGCCGCCGCTGGATGACCATTCTGCCGCTTGGCGGTGAAACCGCACGTGCGGTGGGAATGGCGCTGACGCCAGCCCGTGTGGCCTTGCTGCTGCTGGCGGCGTGCCTGACGGCTGTGGCAACCCTGACGATTGGGCCGCTGAGTTTTGTCGGATTAATGGCGCCGCACATTGCCAGAATGATGGGATTCCGCCGGACGATGCCGCATATCGTGATGTCGGCCCTGACGGGCGGGGTGATGCTGGTGTTCGCGGACTGGTGCGGAAGAATGGTGCTGTTCCCGTATCAGATCCCGGCGGGTCTGCTGTCGACCTTTATCGGTGCGCCGTACTTTATTTATCTGTTGAGAAAGCAGAGCCGGTAGTCAGGTGCGGCCTGATACCCTCTCCCACGGGGAGAGGGAGAACATCGTAGGCCGGGTAAGCGTTAGCGCCACCCGGCAATGCCCTTAGAGCTTCGCAAACACCTTACGCGCCGCGTCGATGGTGTTGTTGATATCTTCTTCGCTGTGCGCCACGGACATAAAGCCCGCTTCGAACGCGGAAGGCGCCAGGTACACGCCTTCTTCCAGCATCAGGTGGAAGAAGCGCTTGAAGCGTTCAACGTCGCACTTCACCACGTCCTGATAGCAGGTCACGGTTTTCGCATCGGTGAAGAAAATCCCGAACATGCCGCCCACGTGGTTAACCACCAGAGGGATGCCGGCCTCTTCTGCGGCTTCCAGCAGACCGTTTGCCAGCCGCGTCGTCAGGTCGGTCAGGGTTTCGTGAATACCCGGCTGAGCCACTTCGGTCAGGCAGGCAAAGCCCGCAGCCATGGCGATAGGGTTACCGGAGAGCGTGCCCGCCTGGTAAACCGGGCCGGTTGGCGCCAGGGCTTCCATCACGTCCTTACGCCCACCGAATGCACCCACAGGCATACCGCCGCCGATGATTTTACCGAGGCAGGTCAGGTCCGGCTCAACGCCGTAGTAAGACTGGGCACCCGCCAGCGCTACGCGGAAGCCGGTCATCACTTCATCGATGATCAGCAGCGCGCCGAACTCATCGCACAGGGCGCGCAGGCCCGGCAGGAACTCGGGCTGCGGTGGGATGCAGTTCATGTTGCCCGCAACCGGCTCAACGATGATGCAGGCGATCTCCTGCGGATACTGCTCGAACGCCGCGCGAACGGTAGCAAGATCGTTGTAGGTGCAGGTCAGGGTGTGCTTCGCGAAATCTGCCGGTACGCCAGGTGAGTTTGGCTGGCCAAGCGTCAGCGCGCCGGAACCGGCTTTCACCAGCAGGCAGTCTGCATGGCCGTGGTAGCAGCCTTCAAACTTGATGATCTTGTCACGGCCAGTGAAGCCGCGTGCCAGGCGGATGGCGCTCATGGTGGCTTCGGTACCGGAGTTCACCATGCGTACCATGTCCATGGTGGGCACCAGTTCGGTCACCAGCTCCGCCATTTTCACTTCCATTTCGGTTGGCGCGCCGAAGCTCAGGCCGCGCTGGGCGGCTTCGATTACCGCGTTACGAATCGCCGGGTGGTTGTGGCCCAGCACCATCGGGCCCCAGGAACCCACATAATCGATATAGGCTTTGCCATCGACATCATACAGATACGCGCCGTCAGCACGTTCGATAAACAGCGGCGTACCGCCCACGCCGGTGAAGGCGCGCACAGGTGAGTTCACGCCACCCGGAATAAGCTCGCGGGCTGCACTGTAGAGGTTTTCAGACTTGCTCATGGCGTCGTTCCTGGTTCGTATAAAATGATTAAGCCCACTATTCTAAGTGATTCGGGGAAGGTTATGAAATTTTTGCCCCATTAATGCATAAACAATTGTTAAGGATTTTTCACGGGACGGCGCGACTGTCTCTGGTAAAATCCTCGCGGCTTTTTGTGTGACGAATAAGAACAGGACATGAAATCAGATTCTCCGTCTTTTGAAGAACAACAGTTTACGCGCGCCCAGCACCGAATCAGTATTCGGCGGCTGCTCAATCGCGATAAAACGCCGCTGGCGATCCTGCTGGCCGCTGCCGTGGTGGGGACTCTCGCGGGTCTGATTGGCGTGGCGTTTGAAAAAGCGGTTAATGCCGTACTCAACTGGCGAGTGGGCACCGTGGCCGGTTTCGCCGATAGCGAATGGCTGGTCTGGGTGTGGGCATTCGGGCTGTCTGCGCTGTTTGCCATGGTGGGGTATTTTCTGGTGCGTAAATTCGCGCCGGAGGCGGGTGGATCGGGCATCCCGGAAATTGAAGGTGCGCTGGAGGAGCTGCGTCCGGTGCGCTGGTGGCGGGTGATTCCGGTTAAATTCATCGGCGGCATGGGTACGTTGGGCGCGGGCATGGTACTTGGCCGGGAAGGGCCCACGGTACAGCTGGGGGGGAACGTCGGCCGCATGGTGGGCGATCTCTTTCGGATGCGAAGCGCCGAAGCGCGCCATACGCTGCTGGCAACCGGCGCGGCGGCGGGGCTTTCAGCCGCGTTTAACGCGCCGCTGGCGGGCATTTTGTTTATCATCGAAGAGATGCGCGCGCAGTTTCGCTACAACCTGATCTCGATTAAAGCGGTGTTTACCGGCGTTATTATGTCGAGCATCGTGTTTCGCATCTTTAATGGCGAGGGCGCGGTCATTGAGGTGGGTAAACTGACCAACGTGCCGGTCAATACCCTGTGGCTTTACCTGATCCTCGGCATGATTTTTGGCGTGGTGGGGCCGCTGTTTAACACCTTTATCCTGCGCGCTCAGGATATGTTCCAGCGCATTCACGGCGGGAACACCACGAAATGGGTGCTGATGGGCGGTCTGCTGGGCGGAATGTGTGGCGTACTCGGGTTTATTGAGCCGAATGCCGCAGGCGGCGGGTTCGGGCTGATTCCCATTGCGGCGGCGGGGAATTTCAGCGTGGGTCTGCTGCTGTTTATGTTTATTTCAAGAGTCATCACGACGGTGCTGTGCTTCTCCTCCGGCGCGCCCGGTGGGATTTTCGCCCCGATGCTGGCGCTGGGGACATTGCTGGGCACCGCGTTTGGCATGGCGGCTGAAGCGGGGTTTCCCGCCTATCATCTTGACGCCGGGACCTTTGCCATCGCCGGAATGGGGGCGCTGCTGGCCGCATCCCTGCGTGCGCCGTTGACCGGGATCGTGCTGGTGCTGGAGATGACGGACAATTACCAGCTCATTTTGCCAATGATCATTACCTGTCTCGGCGCGACACTATTGGCCCAGTTCCTGGGTGGAAAACCGCTATACTCCACCATCCTTGCGCGTACCCTGGCAAAACAAGAGGCTGAGCGGGCCGCCACGCAGAATACTTGAATGAATTACCAGGGTATTAGATAATGAGATAAAGAATTGGGTGAATTTTACCCAATAGCAGTATTCATGGGAGCATAAGATGAGTGATGACGTAGTAGCTGTACCGCTCGAATTTACCGAAGCAGCAGCCAAAAAAGTGAAAGTCCTGATTGCTGACGAAGACAATCCGGATCTGAAACTGCGTGTCTATATTACCGGTGGCGGCTGCAGCGGCTTCCAGTATGGTTTTACCTTTGACGATCAGGTTAACGATGGCGATATGACTATCGAGAAACAGGGCGTCGCGCTGGTGGTTGACCCGATGAGCCTGCAGTATCTGGTGGGTGGTTCGGTGGATTACACTGAAGGTCTGGAAGGTTCGCGCTTTGTGGTGACCAACCCGAATGCGACAAGCACCTGCGGGTGTGGTTCTTCGTTCAGTATTTAAGCGGGTGCGGGCTGATGCCCTCACCCCGGCAAAACGCTAAAAACGGTAACCTGGTGGTTACCGTTTTGCATTTACCTGCCATTCTCATCCAGCGCAAACGTCGGCAGCTTCAGGTGCCAGCGTATCGCCGCTAAACGTATCACCAGCGTCACGACCATCCCCAGCATCGCGGCATTTTCCAGCGGGAGGGCAAAGGTGTAGTACGCGGTCGCGTGAACGATCCCGCCCACAATGCAGGCCGTTGCGTAAATTTCAGTACGCAGGATCATCGGCACTTCACGCGCCAGAATGTCGCGAATGATCCCGCCGCCCACGCCGGTCAATACGCCCATGCAGATTGCCACCATCGGACCGGTGCCCGCATTAAACGCCTTATTGACGCCAATACCGACAAACACGGCCAGACCCACGGCATCCAGCACCGGCAATATCCATTTTGGTAATCTGCGCGGCTGGCGAACCAGCACAATGGTTAACAGGCAGGTGACCATCGCGACCACCAGATCGGTCGGATCTTTCACCCAAAACACCGGGCCATTCGCCAGCGCCATATCGCGGATAGTCCCGCCACCAACGGCGGTCACCACGCCCAGCACCAGCACGCCAAACGGATCCATGCGTAGTTTTCCGGCGAGTAAAACGCCGGAGATAGCAAAAACGGCTGTGCCAAGAATATCCAGCCAATAAACGAGCATCGTTAAATCCTCGAAAAGGGTCTTATGTTAGTGACTCTCTGCCAGCGCGGCACAGAGCTGTTTTGCGGCGAGGATAATACGCGGGCTGGCGCGTTCAAACCAGTCGCTGTTGAGCGGGATCACCGGAATTTTTAGCTGCCTTTGCCAGAATTGTTCGATTTTAGGAATTTCGCTCGCATTTCCGACCACGACAATGGCCTGCGGCTGGCGCGCCAGGACCTGTTCACGGCTGACCTGAGGCCACGGCACCCGGCTGGCAGCAAAGATATTTTCACCGCCGCAGACTTCAAGCACCTGGTTCTGAATCGACCCTTTTCCGGTGGTGAACAGCGGCTGGCTGCCAAACTGCAGGAAGATGCGCTTTTTAACAGGGGTATCGTATCGGGATTTTAGCGCGGCATAGTCGCTCAGCATCTGTTTCGCCGCAGCCTCGGCTTTTTTGGGCGTAGGGCTATAGGGTGCAAGGGCGCGTAGCTCCTGAGCGACCTGCTCAATGCTGACGGCATCAATCCACATCACTTTTATGCCAAGCGAGGTGAGCTGGTTGACCTGCCGCTCGGCGTTGCCGCCACGCCAGGCCAGCACGAGATCCGGTTTAAGCGCCACGATGCGCTCAAGGTTCATCCCCTGCCAGGTTGCCACTTGTTCAATATCCGCGGCTTGCGGTGGGTAATCCGAATAGCTACTCACGCCAACTGGCGTGATCCCGGCGGCAAACGCCAGTTCCGTATTCGCGGGAGAGAGCGTAATCACACGCGGTACAGCATAGAGCCACAGCGGTGTGAGAAGAAGCAGGGCGGCCAGCGCCCTGACGGTATGTTTAGCCACGTGCCAGATTCTGCACCAGGCGTTCCACCATCACGGTGGACTGTTTTGCCGCAACGGTCAGGAACTCGTCGAAGCTGATGTGGGACTGCTGGTCAGCCACGTCGGAGATGGCGCGAACCACCACGAACGGTACGCTGAAGTTATGGCAAACATGAGCGATCGCGGTCGCTTCCATCTCAACGGCAACCGCCTGAGGGAAGTTATGACGGATTTTCGCCAGCCCAACGGAGCCGTTGATGAAGGCATCGCCGCTGACAATCAGACCGCGTACCGCGTTGAGGTTGAGTTCTGCGATGCAGGTCTCTGCCGCCGCAATCAGCTTGTCGTCAGCTTTAAAACCAGCAGGGCAGCCCGGGAGCTGACCGTACTCGTAACCGAATGCGGTGACGTCGGCATCGTGGTAACGCGCTTCGTCGGAGACAACGATATCCCCCACTTTCAGCGTCGGCGCCAGGCCGCCCGCAGAGCCGGTATTCACGATCACGTCCGGCTTGCAGCGCTCAAGCAGCAGGGTTGCACCCAGCGCAGCAGCCACTTTACCGATGCCTGATTTCAGCAGAGCCACGTCAACGCCGTTCAGCTGGCCGGTGTAGATCTCACAACCACCAAGAGAGAGCGTCTGACGGTTCTCAATTTTGTCACGCAGCAGCGTAACTTCTTCTTCCATTGCACCAATAATGCCGATTTTCATAGATTTACTCGCGATGTGCCTTGTTAAGATGCATAGTCTATCATGCGGTTAAGGGGAAACGCATTCTCACGCGGGGGAGCACATGTCACCAATCGATTTTCGCACCAAAATTAACTGGCACCGACGTTTCCGTTCGCCGCAGGGCGACAAGAGCGAACATGAGATCCTGCGTATCTTCGAGAGCGATCGCGGGAGGATTATTAACTCGCCCGCTATCCGGCGTTTACAGCAAAAGACCCAGGTGTTCCCGCTGGAGCGTAACGCCGCGGTGCGCACCCGCTTAACCCACTCCATGGAAGTGCAGCAGGTCGGACGCTACATTGCCAAAGAGATTTTGAGCCGTCTCAAAGAGCAGCGTTTACTGGAAACCTATGGTCTGGACGAACTGACGGGGCCCTTCGAGAGCATCGTTGAGATGGCCTGCCTGATGCATGACATCGGCAACCCGCCTTTTGGGCATTTCGGCGAGGCGGCGATCAACGACTGGTTTAAGCAGCGGCTTTATCCTTCGGATGCGGTAAGCCAGCCCCTCAGCGATGACCGCTGCATCGTACGCGATTTACGCCTGCGTGAAGGTGAAGAGGGGCTGAACGATCTGCGTCGCAAAGTGCGCCAGGATTTGTGTCACTTCGAGGGCAACGCGCAGGGGATCCGGCTGGTCCATTCCCTGATGCGCATGAACCTCACCTGGGCACAGGTCGGCTGCATTCTGAAATATACCCGCCCCGCGTGGTGGATGGGGGATACGCCCGCGTCCCACAGTTATTTAATGAAAAAACCGGGCTATTACCTTTCCGAAGAGGCCTATATTGAACGGCTACGTAAAGAACTTTCATTGACGCCAAATGGCCGCTTTCCATTGACCTGGATTATGGAAGCCGCCGATGATATTTCCTATTGCGTGGCCGATCTGGAAGATGCCGTTGAGAAAAGAATCTTCAGCGTCGAGGAGCTTTATCAGCATCTTTATGCGGCCTGGGGTACCCATGAAAAAGGCTCGCTCTTTTCGCAGGTTGTCGAAAATGCCTGGGAAAAATCGCGCTCAAATACATTAAGCCGCAGTACGGAAGACCAGTTCTTTATGTATTTGCGGGTCAATACATTAAATAAACTGGTGCCGTATGCGGCGTCGCGCTTTATTGATAATTTACCGCTCATCTTCAGCGGAGAATTCAACCATGCGCTGCTGGAAGATGACAGCAGTTTCAGCCAGCTTCTTGAGCTTTATAAACATGTGGCGATGCGGCATGTATTTAGCCATCCGGATGTCGAGCAGCTGGAACTGCAGG
Organism: Enterobacter cloacae complex sp. CARB60; assembly: GCF_036487345.1. NCBI lineage: Bacteria > Pseudomonadati > Pseudomonadota > Gammaproteobacteria > Enterobacterales > Enterobacteriaceae > Enterobacter > Enterobacter cloacae complex sp. CARB60. The sequence continues at coordinate 3,825,563 of NZ_JAZKLC010000002.1, read as the reverse complement.
GCTATCGGGTAATCAGTGGGTTACTGGAAATTTATTCCCCGTTGCTCCAGCTGTCGGTCGACGAGTTCAGCGAGCTGGTGGAACACGAGCGCGTGCGCAGAATACCTATCGAATCGCGGCTTTATCAGAAACTCTCTACCCGGCATCGTCTGGCGTATGTCGAAGCGATTGGCAAGCTAGATCGCCATTCTTCCCAATGGCCGGTGATGGAATATTATTATCGCTGCCGTCTTATCCAGGACTATATCAGCGGCATGACGGATTTGTATGCCTGGGATGAATACCGCAAGCTGATGGCGGTGGAATAATTCCGGAGTTTTGTAAAGACGGCCAATAAATTTTTACCTTTTCCATAAACTTATCGCCGGAACTAAGCGGTATAAAACGAATCTGAGTTACACAGCAATTTTGCGTTACCTGTAAATCGAGATTGAGAAACATGAAAAAAACCACATTAGCAATGAGTGCACTGGCTCTGAGTTTAGGTTTAGCGCTGTCTCCTCTGACTGCTACTGCAGCCGAGACCGCGTCATCGGCAGCAACCGCGCAGCAGATGCCAAGCCTGGCACCGATGCTCGAAAAAGTGATGCCATCGGTGGTGAGTATTAACGTTGAGGGCAGCACGACCGTCAATACGCCGCGCATGCCGCGTAACTTCCAGCAGTTCTTCGGTGATAACTCGCCGTTCTGCCAGGACGGTTCGCCATTCCAGAGTTCACCGTTCTGTCAGGGCGGCGGTGCCGGGGATGACAGCCAGGGCGGCGGCCAGCAGCAGAAATTCATGGCGCTTGGCTCGGGTGTGATTATTGATGCGGCGAAAGGCTATGTCGTCACCAACAACCACGTGGTTGATAACGCTAACAGCATTAAGGTTCAGCTGAGCGATGGCCGTAAGTTCGACGCCAAAGTGGTGGGTAAAGACCCGCGCTCCGACATCGCGCTGATCCAGATCCAGGATCCGAAAAAACTGACGGCGATTAAAATTGCCGACTCCGACGCGCTGCGCGTGGGCGACTACACCGTGGCGATCGGTAACCCGTTCGGTCTGGGTGAAACCGTGACCTCGGGTATCGTCTCTGCGCTGGGTCGTAGCGGCCTGAACGCGGAAAACTACGAAAACTTCATCCAGACGGATGCGGCGATCAACCGCGGTAACTCCGGCGGTGCGCTGGTGAACCTGAACGGTGAGCTGATCGGTATTAACACAGCGATCCTGGCACCGGACGGCGGCAACATTGGGATCGGCTTTGCTATCCCAAGTAACATGGTGAAAAACCTGACCGCACAGATGGTGCAGTATGGCCAGGTGAAACGCGGCGAGCTGGGTATCCTCGGGACCGAGCTGAACTCCGAGCTGGCTAAGGCGATGAAAGTTGACGCCCAGCGCGGGGCGTTCGTCAGCCAGGTGATGCCGAATTCCTCTGCCGCAAAAGCGGGCATTAAAGCGGGGGATGTGATCACCTCTCTGAACGGTAAGCCGATCAGCAGCTTTGCCGCTCTGCGTGCCGAAGTGGGCTCAATGCCAATTGGTAGCAAAGTGACCCTCGGCCTGCTGCGCGACGGTAAGCCGGTTAACGTGAGCCTGGAGCTGCAGCAGAGCAGTCAGAATCAGGTGGATTCCAGCACCATCTTCAGCGGTATTGAAGGTGCCGAGATGAGCAATAAAGGCGCAGACAAAGGCGTGGTGGTGAACAACGTGAAGGCGAATTCACCGGCAGCCCGTATCGGTCTGAAAAAAGGTGATGTGATCATGGGCGCTAACCAGCAGCCAGTGAAAAACATCGCTGAACTGCGCAAGATCCTCGACAGCAAGCCTTCCGTGCTGGCGCTGAATATCCAGCGTGGTGATACCTCTCTTTATCTGCTGATGCAGTAATCCTCTAAAGCCCCTGTTCGCAGGGGCTTTCTCTTTTCTGTGATTCTTGCCACAACTCCATACTTCTCCCTCTCTCTTTGTGCATTCGCACAATGCAGCCGTCGCTGAACTTCCCTATGCTTGAGCACTGCTCACGGGAGGGTTATATGGCTGGCTGGCATCTTGATACCAAAATGGCGCAGGACATCGTGGCGCGCACCATGCGCATCATTGATACCAATATCAACGTGATGGATGCCCGCGGACGCATTATTGGCAGCGGCGATCGCGAGCGTATTGGGGAATTGCACGAAGGTGCGCTGCTGGTGCTTTCCCAGGGGCGGGTCGTGGATATCGACGATGCGGTAGCGAAACATTTGCACGGCGTCCGTCAGGGCATCAATTTACCGCTGCGCCTTGAAGGCGAGATTGTGGGGGTAATCGGCCTGACCGGCGAGCCGGAGTCCTTGCGTAAATACGGTGAGCTGGTCTGTATGACGGCAGAGATGATGCTGGAGCAGTCGCGCCTGTTGCACCTGCTTGCCCAGGACAGCCGCCTGCGTGAAGAGCTGGTGATGAACCTTATTCAGGCGGAGGAGCATACGCCTGCGCTCAGCGAATGGGCGCAGCGTCTGGGGATCGATCTGAACCAGCCGCGCGTGGTGGCGGTCATTGAGGTCGACAGCGGCCAGCTTGGCGTAGACAGCGCGATGGCCGAACTGCAGCAGCTGCAAAACGCGCTGGCGACGCCGGAGCGCGATAACCTGGTGGCGATCGTTTCTCTGACGGAGATGGTGGTGCTCAAACCCGCGCTCAATGCGTTCGGCCGCTGGGATGCCGAAGATCATCGTCGTCGCGTGGAGCTGCTGATCTCCCGGATGAAGGAGAATGGTCAGCTGCGTTTTCGCGTTGCGCTGGGCAACTACTTTACCGGGCCGGGCAGTATCGCCCGCTCCTGGCGGACCGCGCGCACCACCATGATGGTGGGCAAGCAGCGGATGCCGGAGAGCCGCAGTTATTTCTATCAGGATCTGATGCTTCCGGTGCTGCTCGACAGCCTGCGCGGGGGCTGGCAGGCCAATGAGCTGGCGCGGCCATTAGCGCGTCTGAAAGCCATGGACAACAACGGCCTGCTGCGCCGGACGCTGCAGGCGTGGTTTCGCCATAACGTGCAGCCGCTGGCGACCTCGAAGGCGCTGTTTATTCACCGCAATACCCTGGAGTATCGGTTAAACCGGATTTCAGAGCTGACGGGGCTGGACCTGGGGAATTTTGACGACAGGCTGCTGCTGTATGTGGCGCTGCAGCTGGACGAGCAGAGATGATGCTGTTTGCCGGGTGGCGGCTTCGTCTTACCCGGCCTACATGCTGAGTGCGGTCTGGTGCCCTCACCGCATCCCTCTCCCACGGGGAGAGGGCGCAAACATTAAAAACGGCAATCAAGGATTGCCGTTTTGCTTTTATTTCCGCGTTAATTTCTCAAGATCTGCTTCAATCTCGCTGATCTTATTCGTTACTACGCTTTCAAGGTGACGCAGATCGTCAAGGATCTTACGCTTGAGATCGACTTCGGTGCGGTCGCGCTGGCAGATCTGATCGAGTTCATCGATCACATAGCGCAGGTTAGGGCTGATTTCCTGTACTTCTTTGTATCCCTGTCCTACACCGTCAGCGACAACGGTCTTACGCTGGCGTGGATATTTAAACTTCACGCTTTTGGCGAAAAACTCTCCTTTGTCCTTGTGAAAATAGATTTTCAAAATATCGTTATTGGCTTCCTGACGGAGGCTATAACGATCAATTTCATCAGGATTGGTAATGCCCAGACTTTTCAGATTATCGTACATAGCGGTACCCTTGATCTCAACATAACCTTTGAATAATTAACGAAAAAATCTATTTTCGCCACCCTCAGATATAAAAAAAGCGGGGTTGCCCCCGCTTTTTGTTATACCCGATTAATCGATGGTGCGCAGCAATTCGTTGATGCCCACTTTACCGCGCGTTTTCGCATCCACTTTCTTCACGATAACCGCACAGTACAGGCTGTATTTGCCATCTTTTGACGGCAGGTTGCCGGAAACCACCACGGAGCCCGCCGGAACGCGACCATAGTGAACTTCGCCGGTTTCACGGTCGTAAATACGGGTGCTCTGACCGATGTAAACGCCCATGGAGATCACGGAGCCTTCTTCAACGATCACGCCTTCAACCACTTCAGAGCGCGCGCCGATGAAGCAGTTGTCTTCGATGATGGTCGGGTTAGCCTGCAGTGGCTCCAGAACACCACCGATGCCCACGCCGCCGGACAGGTGAACGTTTTTACCGATCTGCGCGCATGAACCGACAGTCGCCCAGGTGTCAACCATGGTGCCTTCGTCAACGTAGGCACCGATGTTCACGTAGGATGGCATCAGCACGGTGTTGCGTGCGATGAATGCGCCCTGACGTACTGCCGCAGGCGGTACCACGCGGAAGCCTTCTTTCTGGAAACGCGCTTCATCGTAGTCAGCGAATTTCATAGGGACTTTATCGAAGTAGCGGCTTTCAGCTCCGTCGATAACCTGGTTATCGTTGATACGGAAAGAGAGCAGCACGGCTTTCTTCAGCCATTGATGAGTGACCCACTGACCGTCGATTTTTTCTGCCACGCGCAGCGCGCCGGAATCCAGAAGGGAAATCACCTGGTTTACCGCTTCACGGGTCACGGTATCCACATTTGCCGGGGTAATCTCGGCGCGACGCTCAAAAGCGGACTCAATAACGTTCTGTAACTGCTGCATTGTTTACTCTTTCCATTTCACTAAAAAACATATCACCCTTTATCGTTTGGATTGAGGGCTGCTGTCAACCGTTGTTGCACTTCAAGCTGCAGGTCATTATTAAGGGCACGCCGGTCCGCTGTCGCGATTATAAATAAATCTTCTACTCGCTCGCCAATCGTTGTAATTCGGGCCCCGTGGAGCGAAATTCCCAGATCGGCAAAAACCTGGCCGACGCGGGCGAGCAGTCCCGGCTGGTCGAGCGCGATCAGCTCCAGGAACGATTTACGATCGGTGTGGGTCGGCAGGAAATTGACCTCGGTATCGACGGTAAAGTGGCGCAATTTTGCCGGCTGGCGACGCGGCTGCGGGGGCTGCCAGCTGCGCTGGGTAATCGCCTGTTCCAGACCAAAACGTATCCCTTCATGCCTGTCCGACGAGAGCGGGCTGCCGTCCGGCTCGAGCACGATAAAGGTGTCCATCGCCATGCCGTCGCGGGTGGTGAAAATCTGCGCGTCGTGAACGCTCAGGTTACGCCTGTCCAGCTCGGCGCAGACCGCAGCAAACAGATAAGGTCGGTCCGGGCTCCAGATGAAAATCTCCGTCCCGCCGCGGGTGGCCTGCGGGCTCAGGAGGATCATCGGCTGGGACAGATCGTGTTTCAGCAGGTGCCGCGCGTGCCACGCAAGCTGGTTTGGGCTGTGGCGGACAAAATAGTTGGCACGGCAGCGGGCCCAAATCTGATGCAGCGCCTCTTCATCAATGTTGTCCATCCGCAGCAGCGCCAGCGCCTGGATCTGGTGATGACGCACGCGCTCGCGCATGTCCGGAGTGTTTTGCATCCCGCGACGCAGCTGTTTTTCGGTCGCGAAGTACAGCTCGCGCAGCAGGCTCTGCTTCCAGCTGTTCCACAGCGTTTCGTTGGTGGCGCAGATATCGGCCACCGTCAGGCAGACCAGATACCGCAGGCGGTTTTCCGTCTGAACCACTTCCGCGAACTGCTTGATCACTTCAGGATCCTGAATGTCACGACGCTGCGCGGTGACCGACATCAGCAGATGGTGGCGCACAAGCCAGGCCACCAGCTGCGTTTCACGCGAGTTCAGGCCGTGCAGCTCGGCAAACTTCAGCACGTCCTGCGCGCCCAGCACCGAATGGTCACCGCCGCGACCTTTGGCGATATCGTGGAACAGGGCGGCAATCAGGATCAGTTCCGGATGGGTCAGGCGCGGCCAGAGCTCCACGCACAGCGGATGGCGGGAGCGCGTCTCTTCTTTCGCAAAGCTTTCAAGCTTGAGCATCACGCGGATCGTGTGTTCATCCACCGTGTAGGCGTGGAACAGATCGAACTGCATTTGCCCGACAATGTGCGACCACTGCGGCATATAGGCCCACAGCACGCTGTGGCGGTGCATCGGCAGCAGCCCGCGGCTGACGGCGCCCGGGTGACGGAGCATGCTCAGGAACAGCGAGCGGGCTTCCGGGATATAGCACAGCGGCTGCGTCAGATGACGGCGCGCATGGCGCAGATGGCGCAGGGTGGTGGAGTAGATCCCGGTGATGGTGCTGTTGCGCACCATGGTATAGAACATCCGCAGAATCGCTTCCGGCTCGCGGATAAACAGCGTTTCGTCGCGCAGATCGATAAGCGTGCCGCGCAGCTGGAATTCGTCATCAATCGGGCGCGGTTTCTCGTCCGCCGTCAGGGCCAGAATGGCCTCGTCGAACAGCTGCAACAGCATCTGATTCAGCTCGGTCACCCGGCGGGTGACGCGGAAAAAATCTTTCATCATGTGCTCAACCGGCTCGTTGCCTTCGCCCTGATAATTCAGGCGCTGGGCCACGCTGAGCTGGCGGTCAAACAGCAGACGGTTATCGTAGCGGGTGACTTCCAGATGCAGGGCAAATCGGATGCGCCACAGCAGGTGCAGGCACTCGTTAAGCTCGTTACGCTCTGCCTCGGTTAAGAAGCCGAAGCCGACCATCTCGTCCATCGAGGTGGCGCCAAAATGACGGCGGGCGACCCACTGCAGGGTGTGGATGTCGCGAAGGCCGCCGGGGCTGCTTTTAATATCGGGCTCAAGATTATAGCTGGTGCCGTGGTAGCGCTGGTGGCGCTGGTTTTGCTCCTCGACCTTCGCGGCGAAGAACTTCTCTGACGGCCAGAAGCCGTCGCTGAAGATGTGTTTTTGCAGCTCCAGAAACAACGCGACGTCGCCAATCAGCAGGCGGGTTTCAATCAGGTTGGTGGCGACGGTCAGGTCCGATAACCCTTCCAGCAGACACTCTTCCAGGGTGCGCACGCTGTGGCCGACTTCCAGCTTCACGTCCCAGAGCAGCGTCAGCAGTTCGCCAATTTTTTGCGCCTGTTCGTCCGGGAGCTTTTTGCGGCTTAAGATCAGAAGATCGATATCGGAAAGCGGATGAAGCTCACCGCGGCCATAGCCCCCGACGGCAACCAGCGCAACATCACTGATTTGCCCAAACCCGTAATCGATCCACAGGCGCTGCAGCAGCTGGTCGATAAATTCGGTGCGCGCTTCAATGAGCTGCTCGGCCGACACGCCTGCGTCGAACGCGCTGCCCAGCCAGCGATGGAAAACATCCATATGGGCTTTAATATGCGCGCAGGTCAGCTCGTGCGACGGCCAGACGCCCGGGTTATCGGGCTGGTCGGGAAGGGTGGGAAGTGCTGTGTTAGCATACTGTTCGGGTAAAAGATTACTCATCGTGCGCCACCCATAAGAAAAAGCTATAGCCATTAAAAAAGCCGGCATTTGCCGGCTTTTTTATCATTCATCGTGCGTCAGTATCGCCGGGATGGTGTCATCCTTGCGCAACGTCATAATTTCGCAGCCGTTGTCTGTTACCACAATAGTATGCTCGTACTGCGCAGACAAGCTTCTGTCTTTGGTTTTCACCGTCCAGCCGTCTTTCATGGTACGGATGCGGTAGTCACCCGCGTTGACCATCGGCTCAATGGTAAAGGTCATGCCTTTTTGCAGCACCACGCCGCCGTCATCTGCATCATAGTGCAGGACCTGCGGTTCTTCATGGAAGACGCGACCAATGCCGTGACCGCAGTACTCGCGCACCACGGAGAAACCTTCTGCTTCCACAAACTTCTGGATTGCCGCACCGATGGTACGCAGGCGAATACCCGGCTTAACCATTTTCAGCGCCAGGTAGAGGCTCTCTTGCGTTACTTTGCACAGACGCTCGCCGAGAATAGTCGGCTTGCCAACGATGAACATTTTTGAGGTGTCACCGTGGTACTCATCTTTAATGACGGTCACGTCGATGTTGACGATGTCGCCATCTTTCAGCAGTTTTTCATCATCAGGGATGCCGTGGCAAACCACTTCATTAATAGAGATGCACACGGATTTCGGGAAACCGTGGTAGCCGAGGCAGGCGGAAACCGCGTGCTGCTCGTTCACGATATAGTCGTTACAGATACGGTCCAGTTCACCGGTGCTGACGCCCGGCTTCACGAACGGCTCGATCATTTCCAGCACTTCCGCGGCCAGACGACCGGCGACGCGCATCTTTTCAATTTCTTCAGGTGTCTTAATAGAGATAGCCATGTAATCTGTCCATCGGTGTCGATTTTTTCGACAATACTAGTCTAAGTGTCGTCAATGGTATCAGTCAGGCACACCCCGTGCCAAATTGAGAATCATTAACAGCACACTCCGCCAACAACTGTTGGTTTCTGGTCGTGTTTTGTGGTATAAAGCGCGCCGGACTTCCGATCCATTTCAGATACACAGGCTGGACGGAAGCGACAAATCTCACTTTGTGTAACAACACACACGTATCGGCACATATTCCGGGGTGCCCTTCGGGGTCGGTAATATGGGATACGTGGAGGCATAACCCCAACTTTCAATATAGAGGTTTTAAACATGGCAACTGTTTCCATGCGCGACATGCTCAAGGCTGGTGTTCACTTTGGTCACCAGACCCGTTACTGGAACCCGAAAATGAAGCCTTTCATCTTCGGCGCGCGTAACAAAGTTCACATCATCAACCTTGAGAAAACTGTACCAATGTTCAACGAAGCCCTGGCTGAGCTGAACAAGATCTCTTCCCGTAAAGGTAAGATTCTGTTCGTTGGTACTAAGCGCGCTGCAAGCGAAGCTGTGAAAGATGCTGCTAACAGCTGCGACCAGTTCTTCGTGAACCATCGCTGGTTGGGCGGCATGCTGACCAACTGGAAAACTGTTCGTCAGTCCATCAAGCGCCTGAAAGATCTGGAAACCCAGTCTCAGGACGGTACTTTCGACAAGCTGACTAAGAAAGAAGCGCTGATGCGCACTCGTGAACTGGACAAGCTGGAAAACAGCCTGGGCGGTATCAAAGATATGGGCGGCCTGCCAGACGCGCTGTTCGTAATCGATGCAGACCACGAGCACATCGCAATCAAAGAAGCTAACAACCTGGGTATCCCGGTATTCGCTATCGTTGATACCAACTCCGATCCGGACGGTGTTGACTTCGTTATCCCGGGTAACGACGACGCAATCCGTGCTGTTAGCCTGTACCTGAGCGCTGTAGCTGCTACCGTTCGTGAAGGCCGTTCCCAGGATCTGGCTTCTCAGGCGGAAGAAAGCTTCGTAGAAGCTGAATAATAAGGTTTTACCCCTTATTAGTACCGTGTATGAATAGGGGCCCATTACCGGCCCCTTTTTTCAATTTACACTGTTTGGCCCCCGGCCGGGCAGTTCACATCTCCCGAGGATTTAAGAATGGCTGAAATTACCGCATCCCTGGTAAAAGAGCTGCGCGAGCGTACTGGCGCAGGCATGATGGATTGCAAAAAAGCGCTGACTGAAGCGAACGGCGACATCGAGCTGGCAATCGAAAACATGCGTAAATCCGGTGCGATCAAAGCAGCTAAAAAAGCAGGCAACGTTGCTGCTGACGGCGTGATCATCACTAAGATCGACGGCAACTACGGCATCATTCTGGAAGTTAACTGCCAGACTGACTTCGTTGCTAAAGATGGCGGTTTCCAGGCATTTGCTAACAAAGTTCTGGACGCAGCTGTTGCTGGTAAAATCACTGACGTTGAAGTTCTGAAAGCACAGTTCGAAGAAGAACGTGTTGCGCTGGTTGCTAAAATCGGTGAGAACATCAACATCCGTCGCGTATCTTCTCTGGAAGGCGACGTTCTGGGCTCTTACCAGCACGGTGCACGTATCGGTGTTCTGGTTGCGGCTAAAGGCGCTGACGAAGAGCTGGTTAAACAGCTGGCTATGCACATCGCTGCAAGCAAACCAGAATTCGTTAAGCCAGAAGACGTGTCTGCTGAAGTGGTAGAGAAAGAGTACCAGGTTCAGCTGGACATCGCGATGCAGTCTGGTAAGCCAAAAGAAATCGCAGAGAAAATGGTTGAAGGCCGCATGAAGAAATTCACCGGCGAAGTTTCTCTGACTGGCCAGCCATTCGTAATGGACCCAAGCAAGTCTGTTGCTCAGCTGCTGAAAGAGCACAACGCTGACGTAACTGGCTTCATCCGCTTCGAAGTGGGCGAAGGCATCGAGAAAGTTGAGACTGACTTCGCAGCAGAAGTTGCTGCAATGTCCAAGCAGTCTTAATGATTGAAAAGGAGCCGCCTGAGGGCGGCTTCTTTTTGTCACCCGTCACAGGAAATCAGACAGGCTCCAGTATCGCTGTGCTGATTTGCGGCATATCATGTCGCCAGAATTAACCCCCATCTTAATCGTTGACAGTCTCAGGAAAGAAACATGGCTACCAATGCAAAACCCGTGTACAAACGCATTCTGCTTAAGCTGAGTGGCGAAGCGCTGCAGGGATCGGAAGGCTTCGGTATTGACGCAAGCATCCTTGATCGCATGGCACAGGAAATCAAAGAACTGGTCGAACTGGGTATCCAGGTTGGCGTGGTCATTGGCGGTGGCAACCTTTTCCGTGGTGCTGGTCTGGCGAAAGCGGGGATGAACCGCGTTGTGGGTGACCACATGGGTATGCTGGCAACCGTTATGAATGGCCTGGCAATGCGTGACGCGCTGCATCGCGCTTATGTTAACGCCCGTCTGATGTCCGCGATTCCACTGAATGGCGTATGCGATAACTACAGCTGGGCAGAAGCCATCAGCCTGCTGCGTAACAACCGCGTGGTGATCCTCTCCGCCGGTACGGGTAACCCGTTCTTTACGACCGATTCCGCTGCCTGCCTGCGCGGTATCGAGATCGAAGCCGACGTGGTACTGAAAGCGACCAAAGTAGACGGCGTGTTTACTGCCGACCCGGCAAAAGATCCTTCTGCCACCATGTACGATCAGCTGTCCTATAATGAAGTGCTGGATAAAGAGCTGAAAGTGATGGATCTTGCCGCCTTCACGCTGGCTCGCGACCACAAACTGCCGATCCGTGTCTTCAATATGAACAAACCTGGCGCACTGCGTCGCGTGGTCATGGGTGAAAAAGAAGGCACTTTGATCACGGAATAATTTCCGTTGACGATAAATAGAGGTAAGATTCCGCTTTATTTTGTAGTGGTATCTTACCCGGACGCGCCTTTGGCGCTGTCATGAATTAAACGCGACTATAATTAGCACACCTGTAGCGCTGTGCTGGCGGATAGTCTGCCTGAGACAAGTTTTCAAGGATCCGTAACGTGATTAACGACATCAGAAAAGATGCTGAAGTACGCATGGAAAAATGCGTAGAAGCGTTCAAAACACAAATCAGCAAAATCCGTACTGGCCGTGCTTCCCCAAGCCTGCTGGATGGCATCATCGTAGAATACTACGGTACGCCAACCCCTCTGCGTCAGCTGGCGAGCGTAACGGTAGAAGATACCCGTACGCTGAAAATCAACGTGTTCGATCGTTCTATGAGCCCGGCCGTTGAGAAAGCGATCATGGCCTCTGACCTCGGTCTGAACCCAAGCTCTGCGGGCGCTGACATCCGCGTTCCACTGCCTCCACTGACGGAAGAGCGTCGTAAAGATCTGATCAAAGTGGTTCGTGGCGAAGCTGAGCAGGGTCGTGTATCCGTGCGTAACGTCCGTCGCGACGCGAACGATAAAGTAAAAGCGCTGCTGAAAGAAAAAGAGATCAGTGAAGATGACGATCGTCGTTCTCAGGACGACATTCAGAAAATGACTGACGCTGCCATCAAGAAAATTGATGCGGCGCTGGCAGATAAAGAAGCGGAACTGATGCAGTTCTGATTTCTGTCGTACACTGATAAACGCCGTTCAGGGGAACTTCGGGTCTTGCTGGCGGCGTTTTGCTTTTATCTGGTCTAACTTTTTTCGGGCATCTCATGAAGCATTTAACACTCCTCGGCTCAACCGGCTCTATCGGTTGCAGCACTCTCGACGTTGTTCGCCATAATCCTGAACTTTACACCGTGACAGCGCTGGTGGCCGGTAAGAATGTGCAGCGAATGGTCGAGCAGTGCCTGGAGTTTGCGCCCCGCTATGCGGTAATGGATGACGAAGAGAGCGCGCGTCTGCTGAAAGCACAGCTGCTTGAACAGGGCAGCCGAACCCAGGTAATGAGTGGCCAACAGGCGGCCTGCGAGATGGCTGCGCTGGATGAGGTGGAGCAGGTGATGGCGGCTATCGTCGGGGCGGCAGGATTATTGCCCACGCTTGCCGCGATTGATGCCGGTAAGGATGTTCTGCTGGCCAATAAAGAGTCGCTGGTCACATGCGGACGCCTGTTTATGGATGCGGTGAAGCAGCGCGGCGCGCGTCTTTTGCCGGTCGACAGCGAGCACAACGCGATTTTTCAGAGTTTACCGCAACCTTTTCAACAGAACCTGGGGTACGCTGACCTGGAGCAGAATGGCGTAGTGTCTATTCTGCTTACCGGGTCTGGTGGCCCGTTCCGTGAAACGCCACTGTCTGAACTGCGCGCCATGACGCCGGATCAGGCGTGCCGTCATCCGAACTGGTCGATGGGGCGTAAAATCTCCGTTGATTCTGCCACCATGATGAACAAAGGTCTGGAATACATTGAAGCGCGCTGGCTGTTTAATGCGTCAGCGAAACAGATGGAAGTACTGATTCACCCGCAATCGGTGATTCACTCGATGGTGCGTTATCAGGATGGCAGCGTGCTGGCACAGCTGGGCGAACCGGATATGCGTACGCCGATTGCCCATTCAATGGCGTGGCCAAATCGAGTGAAATCCGGCGTGAAGCCGCTTGATTTCTGCAAGCTAAGTTCCCTGACGTTCAGTGAACCAGACTACGACCGCTATCCTTGTCTGAAGCTTGCGATGAATGCCTTTGACCAGGGGCAGGCGGCAACGACAGCACTTAATGCAGCCAATGAAATTACCGTTGAGGCATTTCTGAATCAGCAAATTCGTTTTACCGATATCGCGTCGTTAAATTTATCGGTACTGGAGATGATGGATTTGCGCGAACCACAAAGCGTGGAAGAGGTGCTGGCGGTGGATGCAGCTGCGCGTAATATTGCGCGCGAACAGGTGACACGTCTCGCAAGCTGGTGATAAAGCAAGCACTAGTCGTCGTGCTATTTGTTAGCGTTGGGCTTCAGTGATATAGTCTGCGCCACCTGATCGCAGGTATTTGACTTAATGTGGTCAGGTGAGCCGTGGTTTGACACGGCTTTTTTATGTATAGGCTTCAGTATTCCTGAGTACCGTTAAATCCTTTTCAGGGACAAAAAACGCGTTATGTTGTCTGCGAATCAACCAATAAGCGAAAATTTGCCAGCTCATGGCTGCCGTCATGTAGCAATCATTATGGATGGCAATGGCCGCTGGGCGAAAAGACAAGGGAAGATACGAGCCTTTGGGCATAAAGCGGGGGCGAAATCCGTTCGCCGCGCCGTTTCTTTTGCCGCCAACAACGGCATTGATGCGTTAACGCTCTATGCTTTTAGCAGTGAAAACTGGAATCGACCTCTGCAGGAAGTGACTGCGTTGATGGAATTGTTTGTGTGGGCGCTAGACAGCGAAGTAAAAAGCCTGCACCGCCACAACGTCCGCCTGCGTATCATTGGCGATACCAGTCGTTTTAACTCACGTTTGCAGGAACGGATTCGCAAAGCAGAAGCGCTGACGGAAAATAATACCGGTCTGACGCTGAATATTGCGGCGAATTACGGCGGACGCTGGGATATTATCCAGGGCGTTCGGCATCTGGCCGAACAGGTTCAGGAAGGGCTGTTGAGACCCGACCAAATTGATGAAGAGGCGCTGAGCAAGCAAATCTGCATGAATGAACAGGCACCTGTGGATTTGGTAATTAGGACAGGGGGGGAACATCGCATAAGTAACTTTTTGATATGGCAAATTGCCTATGCCGAACTTTACTTTACGGATGTTCTTTGGCCCGATTTTGATGAACAAGACTTTGAAGGTGCGCTGCATGCCTTTGCCAATCGAGAGCGTCGTTTCGGCGGCACCGAGCCTGGTGGCGACAAAGCCTGATGGGGGTAGCTTTTGCTGAAGTATCGCCTGATTTCCGCTTTTGTATTAATACCCATTGTCATTGCGGCGCTGTTTTTACTGCCCCCGGTGGGATTCGCTATTGTCACGCTGGTGGTGTGCATGCTCGCCGCGTGGGAGTGGGGACAGTTTAGCGGCTTTACCTCGCGCACTCAGCGAGTATGGCTTGCGGTACTTTGTGGCTTTATCCTGGCCATAATGCTGTTTACGTTGCCTGAATATCATCATGATATTCATCAACCCCTGGTTGCCGGTTCCTTGTGGATATCGTTGGCCTGGTGGGTTGCCGCGCTGTTGCTGGTTCTTTTTTATCCAGGTTCCGCGGCGTTATGGCGTAATTCAAAAGTGCTGCGACTGATTTTTGGTTTGCTCACAATTATTCCTTTTTTCTGGGGTATGGTTGCGCTGCGCGCCTGGCACTACGACGAAAACCACTACAGCGGTGCGATCTGGCTGCTTTATGTGATGATTCTGGTCTGGGGGGCTGACTCCGGGGCCTATATGTTTGGTAAACTGTTTGGCAAACATAAGCTGGCACCGAAGGTTTCCCCGGGCAAAACCTGGCAAGGATTCATCGGCGGCCTGTTTACGGCAGCGATCATCTCCTGGGGCTACGGCGTCTGGGCGAATCTTGAAGTGGCACCGTCAATACTGCTGGTGTGCTCGATTTTTGCTGCGCTTGCCTCCGTGCTCGGTGATTTAACCGAAAGTATGTTTAAGCGTGAAGCAGGGATTAAGGACAGCGGACACCTGATTCCAGGGCATGGCGGTATACTGGATCGCATTGATAGCCTGACAGCGGCTGTTCCAGTGTTTGCGTGTTTGCTTTTACTGGTATTCGGGACGATTTAACGGAAGGTTTTATGCTGAGCATTCTCTGGAATCTGGCGGCGTTCATTGTTGCACTGGGTGTACTGATTACCGTGCATGAATTTGGCCATTTCTGGGTTGCTCGCCGCTGTGGCGTGCGCGTAGAGCGGTTTTCCATCGGTTTTGGTAAGTCACTCTGGACGCGCACCGACCGTCACGGCACAGAATTTGTCATCGCCCTTATCCCGCTGGGCGGCTACGTCAAAATGCTCGACGAACGCGTCGAGCCTGTCGCTCCTGAGCTGCGACACAGCGCATTCAACAATAAAACCGTTGGACAACGCGCCGCCATCATTGCTGCCGGACCGGTAGCCAACTTCATCTTTGCGATTTTCGCTTACTGGCTGGTGTTTATCATCGGCGTCCCTGGCGTGCGTCCGGTGGTGGGAGAAATTGCCCCCAACTCCATCGCGGCGAGTGCGCAAATTACATCCGGGATGGAACTTAAAGCGATTGATGGCATCGAAACCCCTGATTGGGATGCCGTGCGACTGCAACTGGTAGCCAAAATCGGCGATCCGCAGACCACCATCAGCGTATCGCCGTTTGGTTCAGATACGCGTCAGGACAAAGTACTCGATTTACGTCACTGGCGTTTCGAGCCAGACAAAGAAGATCCCGTCGCTGCGCTGGGCATTCGTCCACGCGGTGCGCAGATCGAGCCGGTATTGGCCGAAGTACAGGCAAATTCGGCGGCGAGCAAAGCGGGTTTGCAAGCGGGCGACAGGATCGTTAAAGTCGATGGTCAACGATTAACAGAGTGGATGACCTTTGTTACTCTGGTGCGCGATAATCCGGGAACGTCTCTCGCGCTGGAAGTTGAAAGGCAAGGCAGTCCGCTTTCGCTGACGCTGATCCCGGATACGAAGTCGGTCGGCAAAAAGGCAGAAGGGTTCGCAGGCGTTGTGCCAAAAGTGATCCCGCTGCCAGATGAGTACAAGACAATACGCCAGTATGGGCCGTTCAGCGCCATCCTTGAAGCCACGGATAAAACATGGCAACTGATGAAGCTGACGGTCAACATGTTGGGGAAATTGATAACCGGTGATGTGAAACTGAACAACCTCAGTGGGCCAATTTCGATTGCTCAGGGGGCTGGGATGTCAGCGGAATTCGGGGTGATTTACTATTTCATGTTCCTCGCGCTCATTAGCGTGAACCTTGGGATAATCAACCTGTTCCCGCTTCCCGTTTTAGACGGGGGTCATCTGCTGTTTTTAGCGATTGAAAAGCTAAAAGGCGGACCGGTATCCGAGCGAGTTCAAGACTTTAGTTATCGCATTGGCTCGATTTTGCTGGTGCTGTTAATGGGGCTTGCACTTTTCAATGATTTCTCTCGGTTGTAAGAGAGTGTTAGGAAGAACGCATAATAACGATGGCGATGAAAAAGTTGCTCATAGCGTCGCTGCTGTTTAGCAGCGCCACCGTATACGGTGCTGACGGGTTCGTAGTGAAAGACATTCATTTCGAAGGCCTCCAGCGTGTCGCCGTTGGTGCGGCCCTCCTCAGTATGCCTGTACGCCCCGGCGATACGGTTAATGATGATGATATCAGTAACACCATCCGTGCTCTGTTTGCCACCGGCAACTTTGAGGATGTCCGCGTCCTGCGCGATGGTGATACGCTGCTGGTACAGGTAAAAGAACGTCCAACGATTGCCAGTATCACTTTCTCCGGTAACAAGTCGGTGAAAGATGACATGCTCAAGCAGAACCTTGAAGCATCCGGTGTTCGTGTGGGTGAATCCCTGGACCGCACAACCCTTTCAGACATTGAAAAAGGTCTGGAAGACTTCTACTACAGCGTCGGTAAATACAGCGCCAGCGTGAAAGCGGTTGTCACTCCGCTGCCGCGCAACCGTGTTGACCTGAAGCTGGTCTTCCAGGAAGGTGTTTCTGCGAAGATCCAGCAGATCAACATTGTCGGCAACCACGCGTTCAGCACCGACGAACTGATCTCCACCTTCCAGCTGCGCGACGAAGTGCCATGGTGGAACGTGGTAGGCGATCGCAAATACCAGAAACAGAAACTGGCGGGCGACCTTGAAACCCTGCGCAGCTACTATCTCGATCGTGGCTATGCGCGTTTCAACATCGACTCGACTCAGGTGAGCCTGACGCCGGACAAGAAAGGGATCTACATTACGGTCAACATCACTGAAGGCGAGCAGTACAAGCTTTCGGGTGTTGAGGTGAGTGGTAACCTGGCGGGGCATTCTGCTGAAATCGAATCGCTGACCAAAATTCAGCCAGGCGACCTGTATAGCGGTTCCAAGGTAACCAAAATGGAAGACAGCATTAAGAAGCTGCTCGGCCGCTATGGTTATGCCTATCCGCGCGTACAGACTCAGCCGGAAATCAACGATGCGGATAAAACCGTTAAGCTGCACGTGAATGTTGATGCGGGCAACCGTTTCTACGTGCGTAAGATCCGCTTCGTCGGTAACGACACCTCCAAAGATTCCGTTCTGCGCCGCGAAATGCGTCAGATGGAAGGCGCATGGTTGGGTAGTGATCTCGTTGATCAGGGTAAAGAGCGTCTGAACCGTCTGGGCTATTTTGAAACGGTGGATACCGATACCCAGCGCGTACCGGGCAGCCCGGATCAGGTTGATGTCGTTTATAAGGTGAAAGAGCGCAACACCGGTAGCTTCAACTTCGGTGTAGGCTACGGTACTGAAAGCGGCGTTAGCTTCCAGGTCGGCGTGCAGCAGGATAACTGGCTGGGTACGGGTTACTCTGTCGGTATTAACGGCACCAAAAACGACTACCAGACCTACTCTGAGTTCTCTGTGACTAACCCATACTTCACCGTAGACGGTGTGAGCCTGGGCGGTCGTATCTTCTATAACGACTTTAAAGCAGACGACGCGGACCTGTCCTCATACACCAACAAGAGTTACGGTGTAGACGGTACGCTTGGCTTCCCGGTTAACGAATACAACACCCTGCGCGCGGGCTTAGGTTACGTGCATAACGACCTGTCCAACATGCAACCGCAGGTGGCGATGTGGCGTTATCTGGACTCTATCGGCCAGTCAGCGAGTACAACTAGTGATAACAACGGTTTCGCTGCGGATGACTTCACCTTCAACTACGGCTGGACCTATAACCGTCTCGACCGTGGCTACTTCCCAACGGAAGGTTCTCGCGTCAACCTGAACGGTAAAGTGACCGTTCCGGGTTCCGATAACGAGTTCTATAAGCTCACGCTGGATACCACGTCCTACTTCCCGATCGATGACGATCATAAGTGGGTGGTTCTGGGTCGTACCCGTTGGGGCTATGGCGATGGCTTAGGCGGCAAAGAGATGCCGTTCTATGAAAACTTCTATGCCGGTGGTTCCAGCACCGTACGTGGCTTCCAGTCCAATAACATTGGTCCGAAAGCGGTTTACTACGGCGGGAACGACAAAGATAACTGTAATAAGTCTTCCTCATCCGAAGTCTGTAGCTCTGATGATGCAGTCGGTGGTAACGCTATGGCCGTTGCAAGCCTGGAGTTCATCACGCCAACGCCGTTTATCAGTGATAAATACGCTAACTCCGTGCGTACATCCTTCTTCTGGGATGCCGGTACGGTGTGGGATACCAACTGGGAAAACACTGCCCAGATGCGTGCAGCTGGCGTTCCAGACTACAGCGATCCGAGCAATATTCGCATGTCTGCCGGTATCGCATTACAATGGATGTCACCGCTGGGGCCGTTGGTCTTCTCCTACGCCCAGCCGTTTAAGAAATACGATGGAGACAAAGCGGAGCAATTCCAGTTTAACATTGGTAAAACCTGGTAATAATCCGCTGCAATGGAATGCGTTGGCAGTGTAGCGCTGACAACTGGCGATCGGTAACACGGTCGCCTTGCCACGCAAAGAACGGTACCTTCTGGTGCCAATGGGATGGTAAGGAGTTAATTGTGAAAAAGTGGTTATTAGCTGCAGGTCTCGGTTTAGCGATGGCAACTTCTGCTCAGGCAGCAGACAAAATTGCAATCGTCAACATGGGTAATTTGTTCCAGCAGGTTGCACAGAAAACAGGTGTTTCTGCGACTCTGGAAAACGAATTCAAAGGCCGTGCAAGCGAACTGCAGGGTATGGAAAACGATCTTCAGTCCAAAATGCAGCGTCTGCAGCGTGATGGTTCTACCATGAAAGCAAGCGACCGCAGCAAGCTGGAAAAAGACGTAATGGCTCAGCGCCAGGCGTTCTCCCAGAAAGCGCAGGCTTTCGAGCAGGATCGTCAGCGTCGTTCTAACGAAGAACGCGGCAAGCTGGTGACTCGCATTCAGTCCGCTGTTAAAGCAGTGGCTGCCGATCAGAGCATCGATCTGGTTGTTGATGCGAACGCTGTAGCTTTCAACGGCAGCGATGTTAAAGACATCACCGCTGACGTTCTGAAACAGGTTAAATAAGTAATGCCTTCAATTCGACTGGCTGATTTAGCTCAGCAGTTGGATGCAGAATTACACGGTGATGGCGATATCGTCATCACCGCTGTTGCGTCCATGCAATCTGCTAAAGCTGGCACGATTACCTTCATGGTAAGCCCTAAGTACCGTGAGCAACTGGCTCAATGCCAGGCGTCAGCTGTTGTACTGACGCAGGACGATCTTCCATTTGCCACTGTAAGCGCGCTGGTAGTGAAAAACCCCTACCTGACGTATGCACGCATGGCTCAAATTCTCGATACCACGCCGCAGCCGGCCCAGAATATTGCTGCCAGTGCAGCGATTGATGCGACGGCCAGGCTGGGTAGCAACGTCGCCGTTGGCGCGAATGCGGTTATCGAATCCGGCGTTGTGCTGGGCGATAACGTCGTCATTGGCCCAGGCTGCTTCGTTGGGAAAAATACGAAAATCGGCGCCGGGACCCGTTTATGGGCCAACGTGTCCGTTTATCATGACGTTGAAATTGGCGAAAATTGCCTCGTCCAGTCCAGCACCGTGATTGGTTCTGATGGCTTTGGTTACGCTAACGATCGCGGTAACTGGGTTAAGATCCCGCAGCTTGGTCGCGTTATTATTGGCGATCGCGTAGAGATCGGCGCCTGTACCACCATTGACCGTGGCGCGCTTGACGACACGATCATTGGCAATGGTGTTATCATCGATAACCAGTGCCAGATTGCGCATAACGTCGTGATTGGCGACAATACCGCGGTTGCGGGTGGCGTCATCATGGCAGGCAGCCTGAAAATTGGCCGTTATTGCATGATTGGCGGCGCGAGCGTGATTAATGGCCATATGGAAATATGCGACAAGGTGACTGTGACGGGTATGGGCATGGTAATGCGTCCTATCACTGAACCTGGCGTCTATTCCTCAGGCATTCCGCTTCAGCCCAACAAGGTGTGGCGTAAAACAGCAGCTCTGGTGATGAACATTGATGATATGAGCAAGCGCCTCAAGTCTCTTGAGCGCAAAATCGATCAACAAGATTAAGCGTCATCCGTTTAACGCTATTTTTCCCGGCCTGTCGGCTTTCTAATAAACCGGCAGGCCGTGTTATTATTGTTATCAGTATATTTTGACAGGAAGAGTATTTTGACTACTGACACTCATACTCTGCATATTGAAGAGATTTTAGAACTTCTGCCGCACCGTTACCCGTTTCTGCTGGTAGACCGTGTGCTGGATTTTGAAGAAGGTCGTTTTCTGCGCGCAGTGAAAAATGTTTCCGTGAACGAGCCGTTCTTCCAGGGCCACTTCCCTGGTAAGCCTATCTTCCCGGGTGTGTTGATTCTGGAAGCGATGGCTCAGGCTACCGGTATTCTGGCGTTTAAAAGCGTCGGCAAACTGGAGCCAGGTGAGCTGTATTACTTCGCGGGTATTGATGAAGCGCGCTTTAAGCGCCCTGTCGTGCCTGGTGATCAGATGATCATGGAAGTCACTTTTGAAAAAACGCGTCGTGGCCTGACTCGCTTCAAAGGCGTAGCGCTGGTTGACGGCAAAGTTGTTTGCGAAGCGACGATGATGTGTGCTCGTAGCCGGGAGTCCTGATACGTGATTGATAAATCCGCCTTTATTCATCCTACTGCTATTGTGGAAACGGGTGCCATCATTGGCGCTAACGTCCACATTGGCCCGTTTTGTATTGTTGGACCCCATGTCGAAATTGGTGAGGGTACAGTACTGAAATCTCACGTTGTCGTGAATGGTCACACGACCATTGGCTGCAATAACGAGATCTATCAGTTCGCCTCCATCGGCGAAGTTAACCAGGATCTGAAATATGCTGGTGAGTCGACCCGTCTGGAAATTGGCGATCGTAACCGTATTCGCGAAAGCGTCACCATTCATCGTGGAACAGTACAAGGTGGTGGGTTGACGAAGGTGGGCAGCGATAACCTGTTTATGGTTAATGCGCATATCGCGCACGACTGTACCGTGGGTGACCGCTGTATTCTTGCCAACAACGCAACGCTGGCAGGACACGTATCGGTTGATGACTTCGCAATTATTGGCGGGATGACCGCAGTCCATCAGTTCTGCATCATTGGTGCGCACGTGATGGTTGGCGGATGCTCCGGTGTGGCGCAGGACGTTCCACCGTATGTGATTGCGCAGGGCAACCATGCCACGCCGTTTGGCGTGAACATCGAAGGCCTCAAGCGTCGTGGTTTTAGTCGCGAAGCGATTACTGCCATCCGCAACGCGTACAAACAGCTGTACCGTAGCGGTAAAACGCTGGAAGAGGCGAAGCCGGAAATTGCCGAGCTGGCGAATAAGCACCCGGAAGTGAACGCGTTCATGGAGTTCTTTGACCGTTCAACAAGGGGTCTGATTCGTTAATGGTCGACAGTCGTCCGCTTACGATAGCCCTGGTCGCCGGAGAAACCTCCGGCGATATTCTTGGTGCCGGTCTCATCCGCGCGCTTAAGGCGCGTGTACCCAATGCTCGCTTTGTTGGCGTTGCTGGCCCGCTGATGCAGGCCGAAGGCTGTGAAGCCTGGTATGAAATGGAAGAGCTGGCCGTGATGGGCATCGTTGAGGTGCTGGGACGGCTACGCCGTTTGCTGCACATCCGTGCCGATCTCACCCGCCGCTTTACCGAACTCAAACCCGATGTGTTTGTCGGTATCGATGCACCTGATTTCAACATTACCCTCGAAGGGAATCTGAAAAAGCAGGGCATTAAAACCATTCACTACGTCAGTCCGTCCGTTTGGGCGTGGCGACAGAAACGCGTTTTCAAAATCGGACGGTCCACCAACCTGGTGCTGGCTTTCCTGCCTTTCGAAAAAGCGTTTTACGACAGATTTAATGTTCCGTGCCGTTTTATCGGTCATACCATGGCGGATGCGATGCCATTGGATCCGGATAAAAACGCGGCGCGCGACGCGCTGGGCATCCCGCATGATGTGCACTGTCTGGCACTGCTGCCAGGCAGTCGTGGTGCAGAAGTGGAGATGCTGAGCGCCGATTTCCTTAAAACAGCGCAAATTCTTCGCCAGACCTATCCCGATCTTGAAGTGGTTGTTCCGCTGGTGAATGCCAAACGCCGCGAGCAGTTTGAGCGCATCAAAGCGGAAGTTGCCCCGGATCTTCACGTCCGTCTTCTGGACGGCAAAGGGCGGGAGGCGATGTATGCGAGTGATGCCGCGCTGCTGGCCTCCGGCACGGCGGCGCTGGAGTGTATGCTGGCGAAATGCCCGATGGTGGTCGGTTATCGCATGAAGCCGTTCACCTTCTGGCTGGCAAAACGTCTGGTGAAAACGGATTATGTCTCCCTGCCAAACCTGCTTGCCGGGCGCGAGCTGGTGAAAGAGCTGTTGCAGGATGAGTGCCAGCCGCAGGCGCTTGCCGATGCCCTGCTGCCGCTGCTCGCCGACGGCAAGACCAGCCACCAGATGCACGATACCTTCCGCGAACTGCATCAACTGATCCGCTGTAATGCCGATGAGCAAGCGGCGGATGCGGTGCTGGAGCTAGCAAAATGATGGAATTTGTTTATCCTCACACTCGCCTTGTGGCGGGCGTGGACGAAGTGGGTCGTGGCCCGTTAGTCGGGGCCGTGGTGACCGCCGCGGTGATCCTCGATCCGGCTCGCCCGATTATCGGGCTGAACGACTCAAAAAAATTGTCTGAAAAGCGCCGGCTGGCGCTGTTTGGTGAGATTCAGGAGAAGGCGCTGGCCTGGAGCCTGGGGCGCGCTGAACCGCATGAAATAGACGAGCTGAATATTTTGCATGCCACGATGCTGGCGATGCAGCGTGCAGTAGCGGGTTTGAAAATTTCCCCGGAATATGTCCTGATTGACGGCAACCGCTGTCCTGCATTGCCCATGCCTTCAATGGCGGTCGTCAAAGGCGATAGTCGGGTCGCAGAAATTAGCGCAGCTTCTATTATTGCCAAAGTGACGCGCGACGCTGAAATGGCCGCGCTGGACCTCACTTACCCTCAGTATGGTTTCGCCCAGCATAAGGGGTATCCCACACCTTTCCATCTGGAAAGGCTGGCTGAACATGGCGCAACCGAGCACCACCGTCGCAGCTTTGCCCCGGTGAAACGCGCTCTGGGACGGGTGTCCTGAATCAATACGCAAGCAATTAAGTAACGCGGAATCTGAAGATGGCTGAACCACGTTTCGTACACCTGCGGGTGCATAGCGACTACTCCATGATCGATGGGCTGGCGAAGACCGGGCCGCTGGTAAAAAAGGCGGCCTCCCTTGGCATGCCCGCGCTGGCGATCACCGATTTTACCAACCTGTGTGGCCTGGTGAAGTTCTACGGAACGGCACACGGCGCGGGGATGAAGCCTATCGTCGGCGCAGATTTTCATGTGCAAAGCGATCTCGTCGGCGATGAATTGACGCAAATCTCCGTGCTGGCGATGAACAACGCGGGCTATCAAAACCTTACTCTGCTTATCTCAAAAGCCTATCAGCGCGGATACGGTGCGCTGGGCCCGTGGATCGACAGGGACTGGCTGGCTGAGCTGAACGAAGGGCTGCTGCTGATCTCGGGCGGCCGTATGGGGGATGTCGGCAAATGCCTGCTGCGCGGCAATAGCGCGCTGGTGGATCAATGCGTCTCGTTCTATGAAGAGCACTTCCCGGATCGTTATTATCTGGAGCTGATCCGCACCGGTCGGCAGGACGAAGAGAGCTATCTGCATGCGGCGGTCGCACTTGCGGAAGAACGCGGGCTGCCCGTCGTCGCGACAAACGATGTGCGCTTCCTCGAGCCGGGGGATTTTGACGCTCACGAAATTCGCGTGGCGATCCACGATGGCTTCACGCTGGACGATCCCAAACGGCCGCGTAATTACTCCGCTCAACAGTACATGCGCAGCGAGGAGGAGATGTGTGAACTCTTCTCCGATATTCCTGAAGCGCTGGAAAACAGCGTAGAGATCGCCAAGCGCTGTAACGTTACCGTCCGCCTCGGCGAATACTTCCTGCCGCAGTTCCCGACGGGTGATATGACCACGGAAGATTTCCTGGTCGCAAAATCAAAAGAAGGTCTGGAAGAGCGTCTGGAATTTCTGTTCCCGGATGAGGCCGTTCGCAAAGAGAAGCGTCCGCCGTACGATGAACGCCTGGATATTGAACTCCAGGTGATCAACCAGATGGGCTTCCCGGGCTACTTCCTGATCGTCATGGAGTTTATCCAGTGGTCGAAGGATAACGGCGTACCGGTCGGACCGGGGCGTGGCTCCGGTGCAGGATCGCTTGTGGCCTATGCGCTTAAAATTACCGACCTCGATCCGCTGGAATTCGACCTGCTGTTCGAACGTTTCCTCAACCCGGAACGTGTTTCCATGCCCGATTTTGACGTCGACTTCTGCATGGAGAAACGCGATCAGGTGATCGAGCACGTCGCCGATATGTACGGCCGTGATGCGGTATCGCAGATTATTACGTTCGGTACGATGGCGGCGAAAGCGGTTATCCGTGACGTTGGCCGCGTGCTGGGCCACCCGTACGGGTTTGTCGATCGTATTTCTAAGCTGGTGCCGCCCGATCCGGGCATGACGCTGGCAAAAGCGTTTGAAGCCGAGCCTCAGCTGCCGGAAATCTACGAAGCCGACGAAGAAGTTAAAGCACTGATCGACATGGCGCGCAAGCTGGAAGGCGTCACGCGTAACGCCGGTAAGCATGCGGGAGGCGTGGTTATCGCGCCGACCAAAATTACCGACTTCGCGCCGCTCTACTGCGATGAAGCGGGTGAACATCCGGTTACTCAGTTTGATAAGAACGACGTGGAATACGCCGGGCTGGTGAAGTTTGACTTCCTCGGCCTGCGTACGCTGACGATCATCGACTGGGCGCTGAAGATGATCAACCCGCGCCGGGAGAAGCAGGGCCTTGAGCCGATAGACATTGCCGCCATCCCGCTGGATGACAAGAAAAGTTTCGACATGCTGCAGCGCTCGGAGACCACCGCGGTCTTCCAGCTTGAATCGCGCGGCATGAAAGATCTGATTAAACGTCTGCAGCCCGACTGCTTCGAAGATATGATCGCACTGGTTGCCCTGTTCCGTCCGGGCCCTCTGCAGTCAGGGATGGTAGATAACTTTATCGACCGTAAGCACGGGCGCGAAGAGATTTCTTACCCGGACGTTCAGTGGCAGCATGAAAGCCTGAAGCCGGTACTGGAGCCAACCTACGGCATCATCCTGTATCAGGAACAGGTCATGCAGATTGCCCAGGTGCTTTCCGGCTATACCCTCGGCGGCGCGGATATGCTGCGTCGTGCGATGGGTAAGAAAAAGCCGGAAGAGATGGCCAAGCAGCGAGGCACTTTCGAAGAAGGCGCGAGAAAAAACGGCATTGACGGTGAACTGGCGATTAAGATCTTTGACCTGGTGGAGAAATTCGCCGGGTACGGATTTAACAAATCCCACTCCGCCGCCTATGCTTTGGTGTCGTATCAAACGCTGTGGCTGAAAGCACACTATCCTGCCGAATTTATGGCGGCGGTAATGACGGCCGATATGGACAACACCGAGAAGGTGGTGGGCCTGGTGGACGAGTGCTGGCGCATGGGGCTTAAGATCCTGCCGCCGGATATTAACTCAGGCCTCTACCATTTCCACGTTAACGACGACGGAGAGATCGTTTACGGGATCGGCGCGATCAAAGGCGTGGGTGAAGGTCCGATCGAGGCGATCATTGAGGCGCGTAACAACGGCGGGTATTTCCGCGAGCTGTTCGATCTCTGCGCCCGTACCGACACCAAAAAACTCAACCGTCGCGTACTGGAAAAACTGATCATGTCCGGCGCGTTTGACAGGCTGGGGCCGCACCGCGCCGCGCTGATGAACTCTCTCGGCGACGCGCTGAAAGCGGCGGATCAGCATGCAAAAGCGGAAGCCATTGGTCAGGCGGATATGTTCGGGGTGCTGGCGGAAGAGCCAGAGCAGATCGAGCAATCTTATTCCAACTGCCAGCCGTGGCCAGAACAGGTGGTACTGGATGGGGAGCGTGAGACGTTAGGCTTGTACCTGACGGGGCACCCGATCAACCAATACATCAAAGAAATTGAGCGCTATGTCGGCGGCCACAGGCTTAAAGACATGCATCCGACAGAACGTGGTAAAATCACCACGGCTGCGGGGCTCGTGATTGCCGCAAGGGTTATGGTCACCAAGCGCGGCAATCGTATCGGCATCTGTACGTTGGATGACCGTTCCGGGCGTCTGGAGGTGATGTTGTTCACCGACGCGCTGGATAAATACCAGCAATTGCTGGAAAAAGACCGCATACTTATCGTCAGCGGACAGGTCAGCTTTGATGACTTCAGCGGGGGGCTTAAAATGACCGCCCGCGAAGTGATGGACATTGACGAAGCCCGGGAAAAATATGCTCGCGGGCTTGCTATCTCGCTGACGGACAGGCAAATTGATGACCAGCTTTTAAACCGACTCCGTCAGTCTCTGGAACCCCACCGCTCGGGGACAATTCCAGTACATCTCTACTATCAGAGGGCGGATGCACGTGCGCGGTTGCGCTTTGGTGCAACGTGGCGTGTCTCTCCGAGCGATCGTTTACTGAACGATCTCCGTGGCCTCATTGGTTCGGAGCAGGTGGAACTGGAGTTTGACTAATACAGGAATACTATGAGTCTGAATTTCCTTGATTTCGAACAGCCGATTGCTGAGCTGGAAGCGAAAATCGATTCTCTGACAGCGGTAAGCCGTCAGGATGAAAAACTGGATATTAACATCGACGAAGAAGTGCATCGTCTGCGCGAGAAAAGCGTAGAGCTGACGCGCAAAATCTTTGCCGATCTCGGCGCATGGCAGGTGGCCCAGCTGGCTCGCCATCCACAGCGTCCGTACACCCTGGATTATGTCCGCCTGGCGTTTGACGAATTTGACGAACTGGCAGGCGATCGCGCATACGCGGACGATAAAGCTATCGTTGGCGGCATCGCGCGTCTGGACGGACGCCCGGTGATGATCATTGGTCATCAGAAAGGTCGTGAAACCAAAGAGAAAATCCGTCGTAACTTTGGTATGCCAGCACCAGAAGGCTACCGTAAGGCCCTGCGTCTGATGGAGATGGCTGAGCGTTTCAATATGCCAATCATCACCTTCATCGACACCCCGGGTGCATACCCTGGCGTGGGCGCGGAAGAGCGCGGTCAGTCTGAAGCTATCGCGCGCAACCTGCGCGAGATGTCTCGTCTGAAGGTGCCGGTCATCTGTACCGTTATCGGCGAGGGTGGTTCCGGCGGTGCGCTGGCGATTGGCGTGGGCGATAAAGTGAATATGCTGCAGTACAGCACCTATTCCGTTATCTCCCCGGAAGGCTGCGCGTCCATTCTGTGGAAAAGCGCCGACAAAGCGCCGCTGGCTGCAGAAGCAATGGGCATCATTGCGCCACGCCTGAAAGAGCTTAAGCTGATCGATTCCATCATCCCGGAACCGCTGGGTGGTGCGCATCGTAAGCCGGAAGTGATGGCGGCTTCTCTGAAAGCGCAGCTGCTGGCTGACCTGGCGGATCTGGACGTGCTGAGCAAAGAAGATCTGCTCAACCGCCGTTACCAGCGTCTGATGACCTACGGTTACGCGTAAGCTTCACAATTATCTGAAAAGCCGCACACTGTTGCGGCTTTTTTTATACCTGCGGTTTAGCCGGGCTATGCTTAGCTAATGTTTTTTAAGGAGGAAGCCCATGAATATCATTGCCATTATGGGGCCACACGGCGTCTTTTATAAAGATGAGCCAATTAAGGAGCTGGAGCAAGCCCTGCAGTCGCGCGGGTATCAGCTAATCTGGCCGCACAACAGCGCCGACCTGCTGAAGTTCATCGAGCATAACCCGCGTATCTGCGGCGTGATCTTCGACTGGGACGAATACGATCTCGACCTGTGCAGCGATATCAACAAGCTGAACGAATACCTCCCGCTGTACGCATTTATTAATACCCACTCCACCATGGACGTCAGCGCCAATGATATGCGTATGGCGCTGTGGTTTTTTGAATATTCCCTCGGCGTGGCGGAAGATATTGCGACCCGAATTCAGCAATATACCGGTGAGTACCTCGATAACATTACGCCACCGTTTACCCGGGCGCTTTTCACCTACGTGAAGGAGGGTAAATATACCTTCTGTACGCCGGGTCATATGGCGGGAACGGCTTATCAAAAAAGCCCGGTGGGCTGCCTGTTCTATGATTTCTTTGGTGGCAACACGCTGAAAGCGGACGTGTCGATTTCAGTCACCGAATTAGGCTCTTTGCTGGATCACACCGGCCCGCATCTGGAAGCTGAAGAGTATATCGCCCGCACCTTTGGCGCCGAGCAGAGCTATATGGTGACCAACGGCACCTCGACCTCGAACAAAATCGTCGGGATGTACGCTGCGCCCGCTGGCAGCACCCTGCTGATTGACCGTAACTGCCATAAATCGCTGGCACACTTGCTGATGATGAGCGACGTCGTACCGATCTGGCTGTCACCGACGCGTAACGCGCTCGGTATTCTTGGCGGCATTCCGCGCCGGGAGTTCACCCATGACGCTATTGAAAGCAAGGTCGCGGCAGTTCCCGGCGCAAGCTGGCCTGTCCATGCGGTGATCACCAACTCGACCTATGACGGTCTGCTGTACAACACGGACTGGATCAAAAAGACGCTGGACGTGCCGTCGATCCACTTCGACTCCGCATGGGTGCCGTATACCAACTTCCACCCGATTTACGCCGGTAAAAGCGGCATGAGCGGTGAACGCGTGCCGGGTAAAGTGTTCTTCGAAACGCAGTCGACGCATAAAATGCTGGCGGCGTTTTCCCAGGCTTCGCTTATTCACATCAAAGGCGAGTACGACGAAGACACGTTCAACGAAGCCTTTATGATGCATACCACCACCTCACCGAGCTATCCGCTGGTGGCCTCCATCGAAACGGCCGCGGCGATGCTGCGCGGCAATCCGGGCAAACGCCTCATCAATCGTTCGGTGGAGCGCGCGCTGCATTTCCGCAAAGAGGTTCAGCGGCTGAAAGATGAAGCCGACGGCTGGTTCTTTGATATCTGGCAGCCGGAAGAGATTGATGAAGCCGAATGCTGGCCCGTCTCGCCCGGCGAAGACTGGCATGGCTTCCGGGATGCCGATAGCGACCATATGTTCCTCGACCCGGTCAAAGTGACGATCCTGACGCCGGGCATGGATGAGCAGGGCAGGATGGGCGATGAGGGCATTCCGGCCGCGCTGGTGGCGAAATTCCTTGATGAACGTGGCGTGGTAGTGGAGAAAACCGGTCCCTATAACCTGCTGTTCCTGTTCAGTATTGGCATTGATAAAACCCGGGCGATGGGGTTGTTGCGCGGGCTGATGGAGTTTAAGCGCGCCTACGATCTCAACCTGCGGGTGAAGAATATGCTCCCGGATCTCTACGCGGAGGATCCCGACTTCTACCGTAATATGCGCATTCAGGATCTGGCCCAGGGGATCCACAGGCTGATCCGTCAGCACGATCTGCCGCGTCTGATGCTTCAGGCGTTCGATGTCTTACCGGAGATGAAGTTTACCCCGCACAAGGCGTGGCAGCGCCAGGTGAAAGGGGAGGTCGAAACCGTCGAGCTGGAAAACCTGGTCGGGCGCGTATCGGCTAACATGATCCTGCCTTACCCGCCGGGCGTACCGCTCCTGATGCCGGGAGAGATGATTACCGAAGAGAGTCGGGCCGTGCTCGATTTCCTGCTGATGCTCTGCTCTGTCGGGCGCCATTATCCGGGCTTTGAGACCGATATCCACGGTGCGAAGCGCGACGAGAACGGCGTTTACTGGGTGCGAGTCCTAAAATAAGGGTGACCGCTTGCCAGGCGCGGGTTTTCGGTTGTAACGTTCAGGCATCATAAAAAGGAGAAGCTATGCTGGGTTTAAAAGCTGTTCATCATATTGCGATCATTGCGACCGATTACGCGAAAAGTAAGGCCTTCTACTGCGACATCCTGGGCTTTACGCTCATGAGCGAGGCCTACCGCGAGGAGCGTGACTCCTGGAAGGGCGACCTGGCGTTAAACGGGCAATATGTGATTGAGCTGTTCTCTTTTCCTTTTCCGCCTGCGCGTCCGTCCCGCCCGGAAGCCTGTGGCCTGCGTCATCTTGCCTTTAGCGTCGATGACCTGGATAGCGCCGTCAAACATCTGGAAGCGCACGGCGTGACGTGCGAAGCGATTCGCGTCGATCCCTTCACCGACAAGCGCTTTACCTTTTTCAACGACCCAGACGGCCTGCCGCTGGAGCTTTATCAGCAGTAATGGTTGTCCTGTGTGATAATGCCCGCTCAGTTCGGGCATTTTTTATGTGTAATCTCCTATGACCTTACCCGCTATCGCACAAGCCGTTTCACCGTACCGCCAGCTGCTGGTGGGGTTTAGCGGTGGACTGGATTCCACCGTGTTGCTGCATCGCCTTAAGTGCTGGCGCGATCGGGAACCTGACGTCCAGCTTCGGGCTATACACATCCACCACGGATTAAGTCCCCACGCAGAGGAGTGGGTGGCGCACTGTGAAGCCTTGTGTGCGGCGTGGGCGATCCCGCTCCGCGTTGAGCGCGTTACGCTTGCGGAGGAAGGACTGGGCATCGAGGCGCAGGCGCGTAAAGCCCGCTATGCCGCGTTTGCCGGGGCATTACGTACTGGAGAAGCGCTGGTCACGGCCCAGCATCTGGACGATCAGTGTGAAACCTTTCTGCTGGCGCTTAAGCGGGGCAGCGGGCCGGCGGGGCTTTCTGCCATGCCGGCGCGTTCTGAATTTGCCGGCACAACGTTACTGCGTCCGCTGCTTGGCGAGACGCGTGCCTCACTGGAAGCCTGGGCGCGAGAACATCAGCTGAGCTGGATCGAAGATGAGAGTAACCAGGATGACGGCTATGACCGTAACTTCCTGCGCCTGCGCGTCCTCCCGCTTTTAGGCGACCGCTGGCCGCATTTCGCCGACGCGACGGCAAGAAGCGCCATGCTGTGTGCCGAACAGGAATCGCTGCTGGATGAGCTGTTGAGCGACGAGCTAGCTGGACTCATTTCTGCTGACGGGGCGTTAGCGATCGCACCGATGATAGCTATGAGCCCGGTACGTCGCGCCGCGCTGTTACGACGCTGGCTGGCCTCTCATCGCGCCGCGATGCCGTCGCGGGCGATGCTGAGCCGTATCTGGGACGAAGTCGCCCTGGCACGGGATGATGCTTCCCCATGCGTCCACCTGAACGGATTTGAGGTTAGACGGTATAAAGGGGAACTCTGGTGGATAAAATCCACGCCCTCACTGACCGATGTGGTGCTCGACTGGCTTTCTCCTGACGCACCGCTGATATTGCCCTGTGAGGCAGGACGCGTCTCTCTCCTGCCGTCTGGTCACGTGCGGCTGCCGAAGCCCGGTGAACCGGTCACCGTGCGCTTTAAGGCCGGTGGTATGCTGCATATCGTCGGGCGCAACGGGGGGCGGAAGCTGAAGAAAATATGGCAAGAGTGTAACGTGCCGCCGTGGCTGCGCGACACCACGCCGCTACTGTTCTACGGTGAAACGCCTATCGCTGCGGCAGGGATTTTCATTACGGAAGAGGGGTGGTCAAAAGAGGGTGTCCGTTTTGAGTGGCAGAAAGCGTAACGGGCAGCCAGGCTGCCCGTTAGTGTCATCAGGATTCGCTTACCACGACGGTGCCGATTTGCGGGTGGCTGAAGCTGGCTATTTTGTCCAGACGCAGCTCACGCGTTGCACCGGCATCTTCCACTATCAGATATTCCACATTCTTACGTGAAACCAGATCGCTGGCTTTCCCCTTCAACACTTCGCCATCTTTTAGCTCCAGCGTCAGTATTAAGTGATGCTGGCAGGCGAGTTCGAGGTTGTCATAGTCATCACAATTGATGGGTTGATAAGTTTCATTCATCGACATAATCGCTCACCAGTAAATTCGCCGCAGCATACGCTGCTTTTTCCCTGACCGACTCTGAAAGGCCCTCATCGGAGGCCACTTCATTAAGCACCTTCAATACACAGCCCAACGCGTCCGGGACATACCCCAGATCTCCGCTGGCGATTTCCGCATACCGTTTGCGAATTAACTCACAATAATTATTCACATCCCCTCCCGCCAGCGCACTGACTTACTGTGAGATATCATTAAGCCTACGAAGATAAACTCGGTTTAGCAAGGTGACTATACCATACTCATTTAAGCAATATCAGAGCCTTGATAGTGGTGTATTTAACACCCAGTAACAGCCTTTTGCCGCGGTTTTCGCTACAATGTGCGCCTGATTCGAATGGAGTTCTCTCATGGCGCTGAAAGCGACAATTTATAAAGCAGTGGTCAATGTGGCCGATCTGGATCGCAACCAGTTCCTGGACGCGTCGCTTACTCTGGCACGCCACCCCTCTGAAACCCAGGAGCGCATGATGCTGCGCCTGCTGGCGTGGATTAAGTATGCCGACGAGCGTTTGCAGTTTACCCGTGGGTTAAGCGCAGAAGACGAGCCTGAAGCCTGGCTGCGCAACGATCATCTGGGTATCGATTTGTGGATCGAACTTGGACTGCCGGACGAGCGCAGAATTAAGAAGGCCTGCACCCAGTCCGCTAAAGTGGCCTTATTCGCCTATAATCAGCGCGCTGCGGAGATCTGGTGGCAGCAAAACAAGAGCAAGTGCGGACAGTTTAAAAATCTCACGGTCTGGTATCTGGATGATGAGCAGCTGGCGCAGTTGAGCGACTTTGCCAGCCGGACCATGGTTTTGCAGGCGACGATTCAGGATGGCGTAATCTGGCTCTCTGATTCTCAGAATAATCTGGAAATTCATTTAACGGCGTGGCAACCCGCGTCATGATCGTCTTGTCCCGAAACGTCAGCATTCCTGACAACGAGCTGGAAATCACCGCCATTCGTGCGCAGGGGGCTGGTGGGCAACATGTCAACAAGGCGTCGACGGCTATCCATTTGCGTTTTGACATTCGGGCCTCAAGCCTGCCAGAGTATTATAAAGAAAGTCTGCTCGCCGCCAGTCATCACCTTATTACCAGCGATGGCGTGATTGTGATCAAAGCTCAGGAATACCGCAGCCAGGAGCTCAACCGGGAAGCGGCGATAGCCAGGCTGGTGGCGGTCATCAAAGAGTTAACGGCAGTACAAAAAAGCCGCCGGGCAACGCGGCCAACCCGCGCATCGAAAGAGCGTCGGTTGTCCTCGAAGGCCCAAAAATCCACAGTGAAAGCATTACGCGGTAAAGTTCGTCGCCCGACAGAGTGACGATAGGGAACACACTTTTCATAAGGAATTCATTGTGAAAAAAGTATTATGGTCAGCGCTGGCAGTGAGTACGCTGTTTGCGCTTTTCGGGTGTAACAACCGCTCTGAAACGCAGGTTTTACAACCCACGCAAACGGAAGAATTAAAACCGATGCAGCAAAGCTGGCGCGGCGTATTGCCTTGCGCAGACTGCGAAGGTATTGAAACGTCTCTGTTCCTGCAAAAAGATGGCACCTGGGTGATGAATCAGCGCTATCAGGGCGCTAAAGAGCCTTCTTCTTTTGCGACTTATGGAACATGGGCGCGTACGGCGGAGAAGCTGGTCCTGACGGATACCTCCGGTGAGAAAACCTGGTTCCGTCCTAAAGGTGACAGCATGGAGATGCTCGACCGCGAAGGTAACCCTATTCAATCCCAGTTCAACTACACGCTAGCCCCGGTGAAAGCGGCCCTGCCTGCAACGCCAATGGCAATGCGGGGGATGTACTTCTATATGGCGGATGCGGCGATCTTTACCGACTGCGCAACCGGCAGGAAGGTCAGCGTGGCAAACAATGCGCAGCTTGAACGTGATTACGCTGTGGCACGCGGCAATGACAGCAAGCCGGTATTGCTGACGGTTGACGGTCACTTTACGCTGGAGCCAAACCCGGATAGCGGAGAGATGGTGAAAACGCTGGTGGCAGATAAAGACGCGAAGTTTGTCGCGGGCAAAGACTGTAACAGTAAATAAGCTGACGTTGAGCCATTAAAAAACCCCGCCTGAGCGGGGTTTTTTGTTTAGCCTTTGATGGCTTTCACCAGGTAATCAAGAATGTCGCCGGTCTTGATCATCTGTTTTTCGCCGCTGCGACGGTATTTGTATTCAATCTCATCGCTGTCGAGGTTGCGGTCGCCGATGACGACGGTGTGCGGGATACCGATCAGTTCCATATCGGCAAACATCACGCCCGGACGCTCTTTACGGTCATCCATCAGCACTTCGATTCCCTGAGCGCGCAGCTCGGCATACAGCTTCTCGGCCAGCTCCTGCACGCGGTAAGACTTGTGCATGTTCATTGGCAGAATAGCCACCTGGAACGGCGCAATATTGTCCGGCCAGACGATGCCGCGCTCGTCATAGTTCTGCTCAATCGCCGCAGCCACCACGCGCGTCACCCCGATACCGTAGCAACCCATGGTCAGGATCTGGTTACGGCCATCTTCACCCTGAACAGCAGCGTTCAGCGCGCGAGAGTATTTATCGCCCAGCTGGAAGATGTGGCCGACTTCGATGCCGCGCTTAATCATCAGGGTACCCTGACCGTCCGGGCTTGGATCGCCTGCAACCACGTTACGGATGTCAGCCACTTCCGGCGTCGCCACGTCGCGATCCCAGTTGATGCCGAAGTAATGTTTACCGTCGATGTTCGCACCTGCAGAGAAGTCGCTCATTGCAGCAACCGTGCGGTCAATAACAACCGGCACCGGCAGATTGACTGGACCCAGTGAACCTGGACCCGCATTCACCACGGCGCGGATTTCCGCTTCCGTTGCGAACGTCAGCGGGCTGGCTACCTGCGGCAGTTTCTCGGCTTTTACTTCGTTCAGCTCATGATCGCCACGCACCAGCAGGGCAACTAGCGGGTAAGCGCTACCTTCGGTGGATTTCACCAGCAGCGTTTTCACGGTTTTTTCGACTGGCAGATTGAACTGCTCAACCAGCTCGGCGATGGTTTTCGCGTTTGGCGTATCAACCAGCGTCATCTCTTGCGTTGCCGCGCCGCGTGGTTCTTTTGGTGCCAGCGCTTCTGCAAATTCGATGTTCGCCGCGTAGTCTGAAGAGTCAGAGAAGATCACATCGTCTTCTCCGCTCTGTGCCAGTACCTGGAACTCATGGGATGCGCTACCGCCGATGGAGCCGGTATCAGCCTGCACAGCACGGAAATCCAGACCCATGCGGGAGAAGATTTTGCTGTATGCCGCATACATTGCGTCGTAAGTCTCTTGCAGTGATTCCTGAGAGGTATGGAAAGAGTAGGCATCTTTCATCAGGAATTCGCGAGAGCGCATGACGCCGAAACGTGGGCGAACTTCGTCACGGAACTTGGTCTGGATCTGGAAGAAGTTCAGCGGCAGCTGTTTGTAAGAGCTCAGCTCATTACGAATCAGGTCGGTAATGACTTCTTCATGCGTTGGGCCGAGAACGAACGGACGCTCGCCGCGATCGACGAAGCGCAGCAGTTCAGGACCATATTGTTCCCAACGGCCACTCTCCTGCCACAGGTCAGCGGGCTGAACCACAGGCATGGACACCTCGATAGCACCGGCGTTGTTCATCTCTTCACGCACGATGTTTTCGACTTTTTTCAGGACGCGCACGCCGGTCGGCAGCCAGGTATATAACCCGGAGGCCAGCTTGCGGATCATCCCGGCGCGCAGCATCAGCTGATGGCTGATCACTTCGGCGTCGGCAGGCGTCTCCTTCAGAGTGGAGAGCAGATATTGGCTAGTACGCATGTTGTTACGGTTCCATTTCGACGATTGGAACAGGCTGAAACACCAGCCTGACACAAAAAAAGTGGTTTAGTTTACCAGTGTGGCAAAGATGCCAAAAGAGAGGAGAACAAAATTACCTGGGTTCAAGGGCAAACACTTCAAAACCTGCCCCGGTAACGCGCCAGCGAACGTTAAAATCGAGCAGCCAGACGGCGTACGATTTTCCTGCTTCCTCTTCTTTACGGTAGGCCGGACGAGGGTCCTGTGCCAGAACTTCAGTGATGAAATCCCGTAAGCGAGGATAGCGTTTCTCCAGTTGACCGAGCTGCGCGGTTATCTCAGGCGTAAAATAAACAGGCATGTCCGCCTGCGGTGCGTCCTGAGCATAGCTTGCACGCGCGTCAGGGAGGGCTTCGGCGAAGGGCAAATAGGGTTTGATGTCGATTACCGGCGTGCCGTCTACCAGGTCCAGGCTACCTAACTCCAGTATCACCCGATCTTTCTGGCAACGTATACCTTTCAGTTCAACCAGCGACATTCCAACCGGGTTTGGGCGGAAGGTCGAGCGAGTCGCAAACACGCCCATTCTCGCATTTCCGCCAAGACGAGGAGGGCGCACGGTCGGACGCCAGCCGCCTTCCATCGTCTGGTGAAACACGAACACCACCCATAAATGGCTGAAAGCCTCGAGCCCGCGTACCGCATCGGCCTGATTGTAAGGCGCAATCAGGTGAAGCTCACCGCTTCCGCTGGTCACAAGACCGGGCTGGCGGGGGACGGCGAACTTCTCTTTATAAGGAGAGTGGATAACGCCTATCTGCTCGAACTGAAATGCACTCATTTCGCCGTGATGTTCAGCGCAGAACCGATGCAAACCGCCTGACGGTAGCAGCCCGGCGTGCCGCTGGTGACTTCACAGCTGTGCAGCAGGACCGCGTTGGCCTTCATTTTTGCAGCATTAATCTGCATACGTTTACGCGCTGTCGGAATATTCGGTGGTGAGTCCTGGTTGGTCGCCTGGCAGGATTCGCCGCTCACTTCGCCCAGTTCACGGAACGGTTTACCGACGAGTTCGTCTGCTTTCGTGATAATGCGAACCGGCGCAGGGCGAACCACTTTCGGTTTCGCAGGCTCGGTTTTTGGCGGGGTTGCCGTGCTTTGAACAGGTTCAACGGGAGATCTGCTTAGCATAGAACAGCCGCTCAGCATGAGTGCTAAAAGACAGATCGGTAAAGCACGCATAATAGTTCCTCAATGGATAATCAAAACGTCAGATATTGAATCAGTTGACTGCACAAATGACAAGACGGGCATAAGCCCGTCCTGATGATATTACACTGAGGTGAGATTACCAGCCTTTAACAGCGCCGCCGTTAAACACTTTGTTGGCTTCCTGGTAAACTTCATCAGACTGATAAGCCTGAACGAATTTCTTCACGTTTTCCGCGTCTTTGTTGTCTTCGCGAGTCACGATCAGGTTAACGTACGGGGAGTCTTTATCTTCAACGAAGATACCGTCTTTCGCAGGGGTCAGGCCAATCTGGCTCGCATAAGTGGTGTTGATAACCGCCAGAGCAATCTGTGCATCGTCCAGAGAGCGTGGCAGCTGTGGTGCCTCCAGCTCAACCAGTTTCAGATTTTTCGGGTTTTCGGTAACGTCCAGCACGGTTGGCAGCAGGCCAACACCGTCTTTCAGTTTGATCAGGCCCACTTTCTGCAGCAGCAGCAGGGAACGGCCAAGGTTAGTTGGGTCGTTTGGAATAGCGACCTGAGAGCCAGGCTGCAGCTCGTCGAGCGATTTGATTTTTTTAGAGTAACCAGCAATTGGATAAACGAAGGTGTTACCGACACCTACCAGTTTATAGCCACGGTCTTTGATCTGCTGGTCCAGGTATGGTTTGTGCTGGAAGGCGTTGGCGTCGATATCGCCTTTGCTCAGCGCTTCGTTCGGCAGAACGTAATCGTTGAAGGTCACCAGCTCAACGTCCAGGCCATACTTCTCTTTTGCCACTTTCTGAGCAACTTCAGCAACCTGTTGTTCTGCACCCACGATAACGCCCACTTTAATGTGGTTTGGATCTTTTTCGTCCTGACCGCAGCCCACCAGTGCCAGAGAGCCGATCAGCGCGCCTACTGCTGCAAAGGTCTTTAATTTAAACGCCATGTTTTATCCTTAACTCGTCGAGTTTGTGTTGTGTGTAACGTTATTTGTGAGTAACGGTCCGGACGATGCGATCGCCAGAGAACTGGATTAAATAAACCAGAACAACCAGCAATACCAGAACGGTATTCATCACGGTAGCGTTATATCCAATATAGCCGTACTGGTAACCAATCTGACCTAAACCGCCAGCGCCAACTGCACCACCCATTGCGGAATAACCGACCAGCGTGATGAGCGTGATGGTTGCCGCGTTCACCAGGCCCGGCAGTGCTTCCGGGAGCAGGACTTTGCGCACGATCTGCATCGGCGTTGCGCCCATTGCACGGGAAGCTTCAATCAGACCTGTCGGGATCTCCAGCAGGGCGTTTTCCACCATACGGGCGATAAACGGCGCAGCCCCCACGGTCAACGGAACGATGGCCGCCTGCAGACCGATAGACGTACCGACGATTACGCGGGTAAACGGAATCATCCACACCAGCAGAATAATGAAGGGAATAGAACGGAAGATGTTCACCAGCGCAGAGAGCGTACGGTACAGTTTCGCGTTCTCAATGATTTGACCAGGACGCGTCACGTACAGCAATACGCCGACCGGCAGGCCAATCACAAAACCAAAGAAGCCAGAGACAAAGGTCATTGCCAGCGTTTCCCAAACGCCGCGAACCAGCAGCCACATCATCGGCTCAGACATAACCCAGTACCTCTACTTTTACGTGGTGTTCTTGCAGCCAGGCAATCGCGGCCTGGGTTTCTTCTTGCGTGCCGTGCATTTCTGTCAGCATGATGCCGAACTTCACGCCACCGGCGTAATCCATCTGCGCGCTGATAATGTTGTTGTTCACGTTAAAGCGACGCGCGGTTTCGGAAAGCAGGGGGGCGTCAACGGACTGACCGGTGAACTCCATGCGCAGCATCGGGACGCTGTCTGCCGTCGGTTCGGTTTTCAGGCGTTCCAGATAATCTTCCGGGATATCCAGATGCAGCGTGGACTGGATGAACTGCTGCGCCAGCGGCGTCTTCGGATGCGAGAACACTTCACTTACCGTGTCCTGCTCGATCAGCTCACCGTTGCTGATGACCGCCACGCAGTCACAGATGCGTTTCACCACGTCCATCTCGTGCGTAATAAGGAGGATCGTCAGGCCCAGGCGACGGTTAATGTCTTTCAGCAGTTCCAGAATCGAACGCGTGGTTGCCGGATCCAGTGCGCTGGTGGCTTCATCACACAGCAGTACCTTAGGATTGCTTGCCAGCGCGCGTGCAATGGCCACACGCTGTTTTTGCCCACCGGACAGATTTGCCGGGTAGCTATCATGTTTGTCGCCCAGACCCACAAGGTCGAGCAGCTCGGTAACGCGACGCTTCACTTCTTCTTTTGGCGTGTTATCCAGCTCAAGCGGTAAGGCAACGTTGCCGAACACGGTGCGGGAGGCCAGCAGGTTAAAGTGCTGGAAGATCATGCCAATCTGACGACGCGCTTTGGTGAGTTCTTTTTCTGAGAGAGCGGTAAGTTCCTGGCCGCCAACTTCTACGCTGCCCTGGGTTGGGCGCTCAAGCAGGTTAACACAACGAATCAGCGTGCTTTTACCTGCACCCGATGCGCCAATGACGCCATAAATTTGACCAGCAGGAACATGCAGGCTGACGTTGTTCAGCGCCTGAATGGTTCGGTTCCCCTGCTGGAACACTTTGGTGATATTGGAAAGTTTAATCATTAGATTATTTTTATCGTATGTAAGTTAGCCGTGGCATTTTCTTCTGCCAGATACGGGTGATGACCGTAAACAAAACGGATGTTAAGGCATCCAGACGTCTAAATCAATCCAACTCTGTACGATGAGCACTTTATTGCGCTGTGATTCATGAGATACTAGTCGAACATGCCTTTTTCAGGAGCAAACCGGTGGCAAAATCAGTACCCGCAATTTTTCTCGATCGTGACGGCACTATTAATGTGGATCACGGTTATGTCCATGAGATTGATGAGTTCGAGTTTATCGAGGGCGTAATAGATGCCATGCGCCAGCTGAAAGAGATGGGCTATGCGCTGGTGGTGGTGACGAACCAGTCCGGTATTGCTCGCGGTAAATTCACCGAAGCGCAGTTCGAGACGCTGACGGAATGGATGGACTGGTCGCTGGCCGACCGCGGCGTGGATCTCGACGGTATCTACTATTGTCCGCACCACCCGCAGGGAACAGTAGAAGAGTATCGTCAGACCTGTGACTGCCGTAAGCCGCATCCGGGGATGTTCATCTCTGCGCAGGAGTTCCTGCATATCGATATGGCTGCTTCTTATATGGTGGGCGACAAACTGGAAGATATGCAGGCAGCCGCTGCCGCGGGTGTAGGGACCAAAATATTAGTTCGCACCGGTAAGCCAGTGACGCCAGAAGCAGAAAATGCAGCGGATTGGGTGATTAATAGCCTGGCCGATCTGCCAAAAGAGATTAAAAAGCACCAAAAATAGCCTTTTTGGTGAAAAGATGAGCGGTTGAAATAAAAATGCATTTTTCCGCTTGTCATTCCTCTGCGGCCCCCTATAATGCGCCTCCATCGACACGGAACATGTGAATCACTTCACAAACAACCCGGTCGGTTGAAGAGAAAAAATCCTGAAATAACGGGTTGACTCTGAAAGAGGAAAGCGTAATATACGCCACCTCGCAACGGTGAGCGAAAGCCGCGTTGCACTGCTCTTTAACAATTTATCAGACAATCTGTGTGGGCACTCAAAGTGACATGGATTCTTAACGTCGCAAGACGAAAAATGAATACCAAGTCTCTGAGTGAACATACGTAATTCATTACGAAGTTTAATTCACGAGCATCAAACTTAAATTGAAGAGTTTGATCATGGCTCAGATTGAACGCTGGCGGCAGGCCTAACACATGCAAGTCGAGCGGTAGCACAGGGAGCTTGCTCCTGGGTGACGAGCGGCGGACGGGTGAGTAATGTCTGGGAAACTGCCTGATGGAGGGGGATAACTACTGGAAACGGTAGCTAATACCGCATAATGTCGCAAGACCAAAGAGGGGGACCTTCGGGCCTCTTGCCATCAGATGTGCCCAGATGGGATTAGCTAGTAGGTGGGGTAACGGCTCACCTAGGCGACGATCCCTAGCTGGTCTGAGAGGATGACCAGCCACACTGGAACTGAGACACGGTCCAGACTCCTACGGGAGGCAGCAGTGGGGAATATTGCACAATGGGCGCAAGCCTGATGCAGCCATGCCGCGTGTATGAAGAAGGCCTTCGGGTTGTAAAGTACTTTCAGCGGGGAGGAAGGTGTTGAGGTTAATAACCTCAGCAATTGACGTTACCCGCAGAAGAAGCACCGGCTAACTCCGTGCCAGCAGCCGCGGTAATACGGAGGGTGCAAGCGTTAATCGGAATTACTGGGCGTAAAGCGCACGCAGGCGGTCTGTCAAGTCGGATGTGAAATCCCCGGGCTCAACCTGGGAACTGCATTCGAAACTGGCAGGCTAGAGTCTTGTAGAGGGGGGTAGAATTCCAGGTGTAGCGGTGAAATGCGTAGAGATCTGGAGGAATACCGGTGGCGAAGGCGGCCCCCTGGACAAAGACTGACGCTCAGGTGCGAAAGCGTGGGGAGCAAACAGGATTAGATACCCTGGTAGTCCACGCCGTAAACGATGTCGACTTGGAGGTTGTTCCCTTGAGGAGTGGCTTCCGGAGCTAACGCGTTAAGTCGACCGCCTGGGGAGTACGGCCGCAAGGTTAAAACTCAAATGAATTGACGGGGGCCCGCACAAGCGGTGGAGCATGTGGTTTAATTCGATGCAACGCGAAGAACCTTACCTACTCTTGACATCCAGAGAACTTTCCAGAGATGGATTGGTGCCTTCGGGAACTCTGAGACAGGTGCTGCATGGCTGTCGTCAGCTCGTGTTGTGAAATGTTGGGTTAAGTCCCGCAACGAGCGCAACCCTTATCCTTTGTTGCCAGCGGTTCGGCCGGGAACTCAAAGGAGACTGCCAGTGATAAACTGGAGGAAGGTGGGGATGACGTCAAGTCATCATGGCCCTTACGAGTAGGGCTACACACGTGCTACAATGGCGCATACAAAGAGAAGCGACCTCGCGAGAGCAAGCGGACCTCATAAAGTGCGTCGTAGTCCGGATTGGAGTCTGCAACTCGACTCCATGAAGTCGGAATCGCTAGTAATCGTAGATCAGAATGCTACGGTGAATACGTTCCCGGGCCTTGTACACACCGCCCGTCACACCATGGGAGTGGGTTGCAAAAGAAGTAGGTAGCTTAACCTTCGGGAGGGCGCTTACCACTTTGTAATTCATGACTGGGGTGAAGTCGTAACAAGGTAACCGTAGGGGAACCTGCGGTTGGATCACCTCCTTACCTTAAAGAACCTGCCTTTGTAGTGCTCACACAGATTGTCTGATGAAAAACAGCAGTAAAAATCTCTGCAGGCTTGTAGCTCAGGTGGTTAGAGCGCACCCCTGATAAGGGTGAGGTCGGTGGTTCAAGTCCACTCAGGCCTACCAAACTCCTTTTAAAGGATGAGCGGTACAGAGATTAAAAACGATGGGGCTATAGCTCAGCTGGGAGAGCGCCTGCTTTGCACGCAGGAGGTCTGCGGTTCGATCCCGCATAGCTCCACCATCTTTTACTGCGAACACAAGAAAACTTCAGAGTGAACCTGAAAAGGTGCACTGCGAAGTTTTGCTCTTTAAAAATCTGGATCAAGCTGAAAATTGAAACGACACACATGTTATGTGTGTTCGAGTCTCTCAAATTTTCGCAATTTGATGATGAATCGAAAGAAACATCTTCGGGTTGTGAGGTTAAGCGACTAAGCGTACACGGTGGATGCCCTGGCAGTCAGAGGCGATGAAGGACGTGCTAATCTGCGAAAAGCGCCGGCGAGGTGATATGAACCTTTGACCCGGCGATGTCCGAATGGGGAAACCCAGTGCAATTCGTTGCACTATCGTTAACTGAATACATAGGTTAACGAGGCGAACCGGGGGAACTGAAACATCTAAGTACCCCGAGGAAAAGAAATCAACCGAGATTCCCCCAGTAGCGGCGAGCGAACGGGGAGCAGCCCAGAGTCTGAATCAGCTTGTGTGTTAGTGGAAGCGTCTGGAAAGTCGCACGGTACAGGGTGACAGTCCCGTACACGAAAGCACACAGGCTGTGAACTCGAAGAGTAGGGCGGGACACGTGGTATCCTGTCTGAATATGGGGGGACCATCCTCCAAGGCTAAATACTCCTGACTGACCGATAGTGAACCAGTACCGTGAGGGAAAGGCGAAAAGAACCCCGGCGAGGGGAGTGAAAAAGAACCTGAAACCGTGTACGTACAAGCAGTGGGAGCACCTTCGTGGTGTGACTGCGTACCTTTTGTATAATGGGTCAGCGACTTATATTCTGTAGCAAGGTTAACCGTATAGGGGAGCCGAAGGGAAACCGAGTCTTAACTGGGCGTTAAGTTGCAGGGTATAGACCCGAAACCCGGTGATCTAGCCATGGGCAGGTTGAAGGTTGGGTAACACTAACTGGAGGACCGAACCGACTAATGTTGAAAAATTAGCGGATGACTTGTGGCTGGGGGTGAAAGGCCAATCAAACC
The DNA here is from genome assembly GCF_036487345.1 of Enterobacter cloacae complex sp. CARB60. Lineage (NCBI taxonomy): Bacteria > Pseudomonadati > Pseudomonadota > Gammaproteobacteria > Enterobacterales > Enterobacteriaceae > Enterobacter > Enterobacter cloacae complex sp. CARB60. Next base: position 3,781,657 of record NZ_JAZKLC010000002.1, on the reverse strand, counting down.
GGGAGATAGCTGGTTCTCCCCGAAAGCTATTTAGGTAGCGCCTCGTGAACTCATCTTCGGGGGTAGAGCACTGTTTCGGCTAGGGGGCCATCCCGGCTTACCAACCCGATGCAAACTACGAATACCGAAGAATGTTATCACGGGAGACACACGGCGGGTGCTAACGTCCGTCGTGAAGAGGGAAACAACCCAGACCGCCAGCTAAGGTCCCAAAGTCATGGTTAAGTGGGAAACGATGTGGGAAGGCACAGACAGCCAGGATGTTGGCTTAGAAGCAGCCATCATTTAAAGAAAGCGTAATAGCTCACTGGTCGAGTCGGCCTGCGCGGAAGATGTAACGGGGCTAAACCATGCACCGAAGCTGCGGCAGCGACGCTTATGCGTTGTTGGGTAGGGGAGCGTTCTGTAAGCCGTTGAAGGTGTCCTGTGAGGGGTGCTGGAGGTATCAGAAGTGCGAATGCTGACATAAGTAACGATAATGCGGGTGAAAAGCCCGCACGCCGGAAGACCAAGGGTTCCTGTCCAACGTTAATCGGGGCAGGGTGAGTCGACCCCTAAGGCGAGGCCGAAAGGCGTAGTCGATGGGAAACAGGTTAATATTCCTGTACTTGGTGTTACTGCGAAGGGGGGACGGAGAAGGCTATGTTAGCCGGGCGACGGTTGTCCCGGTTTAAGCATGTAGGCGGGAGTTTTAGGTAAATCCGGAACTCTTCTAACGCTGAGGTGTGATGACGAGGCACTACGGTGCTGAAGTAACAAATGCCCTGCTTCCAGGAAAAGCCTCTAAGCATCAGGTAACACGAAATCGTACCCCAAACCGACACAGGTGGTCAGGTAGAGAATACCAAGGCGCTTGAGAGAACTCGGGTGAAGGAACTAGGCAAAATGGTGCCGTAACTTCGGGAGAAGGCACGCTGATATGTAGGTGAAGCCCCTGCGGGTGGAGCTGAAATCAGTCGAAGATACCAGCTGGCTGCAACTGTTTATTAAAAACACAGCACTGTGCAAACACGAAAGTGGACGTATACGGTGTGACGCCTGCCCGGTGCCGGAAGGTTAATTGATGGGGTTAGCGGCAACGCGAAGCTCTTGATCGAAGCCCCGGTAAACGGCGGCCGTAACTATAACGGTCCTAAGGTAGCGAAATTCCTTGTCGGGTAAGTTCCGACCTGCACGAATGGCGTAATGATGGCCAGGCTGTCTCCACCCGAGACTCAGTGAAATTGAACTCGCTGTGAAGATGCAGTGTACCCGCGGCAAGACGGAAAGACCCCGTGAACCTTTACTATAGCTTGACACTGAACACTGGTCCTTGATGTGTAGGATAGGTGGGAGGCTTTGAAGCGTGGACGCCAGTCTGCGTGGAGCCGACCTTGAAATACCACCCTTTAATGGCTGGTGTTCTAACGTAGACCCGTAATCCGGGTTGCGGACAGTGTCTGGTGGGTAGTTTGACTGGGGCGGTCTCCTCCCAAAGAGTAACGGAGGAGCACGAAGGTTAGCTAATCCTGGTCGGACATCAGGAGGTTAGTGCAATGGCATAAGCTAGCTTGACTGCGAGAGTGACGGCTCGAGCAGGTGCGAAAGCAGGTCATAGTGATCCGGTGGTTCTGAATGGAAGGGCCATCGCTCAACGGATAAAAGGTACTCCGGGGATAACAGGCTGATACCGCCCAAGAGTTCATATCGACGGCGGTGTTTGGCACCTCGATGTCGGCTCATCACATCCTGGGGCTGAAGTAGGTCCCAAGGGTATGGCTGTTCGCCATTTAAAGTGGTACGCGAGCTGGGTTTAGAACGTCGTGAGACAGTTCGGTCCCTATCTGCCGTGGGCGCTGGAGAATTGAGGGGGGGCTGCTCCTAGTACGAGAGGACCGGAGTGGACGCATCACTGGTGTTCGGGTTGTCATGCCAATGGCATTGCCCGGTAGCTAAATGCGGAAAAGATAAGTGCTGAAAGCATCTAAGCACGAAACTTGCCCCGAGATGAGTTCTCCCTGACTCCTTGAGAGTCCTGAAGGAACGTTGAAGACTACGACGTTGATAGGTCGGGTGTGTAAGCGCAGCGATGCGTTGAGCTAACCGATACTAATGAACCGTGAGGCTTAACCTTACAACGCCGAAGCTGTTTCGGCGGACGAGAGACAGACGATCAATTTCAGCCTGATACAGATTTAACAGAATTTGCCTGGCGGCTTTAGCGCGGTGGTCCCACCTGACCCCATGCCGAACTCAGAAGTGAAACGCCGTAGCGCCGATGGTAGTGTGGGGTCTCCCCATGTGAGAGTAGGGAACTGCCAGGCATCAAATTAAGTAGTAAGCCGGTGCATAAATCCGGTGGTTACAGCAGTCTTCGGTGGAGCGGTAGTTCAGTCGGTTAGAATACCTGCCTGTCACGCAGGGGGTCGCGGGTTCGAGTCCCGTCCGTTCCGCCACTTATTAAAAGCCCTGAGCTAACGCTCAGGGCTTTTTTCTTATCTGACGTTTAATTATTGCGAAATTAGCAAAAATCCTCTGCGTTTTGCGCTCTTTTTCTCTATAACAAGGCCAGCGATAATCTTCCTCAGTTTACGAACATAACGATTGAGGAATATTATGACTCTCCCTGCATTTGGTCTGGGCACCTTCCGCCTGAAAGACGACGTTGTTATCGCATCAGTTAAAACCGCACTCGAACTGGGCTATCATGCAGTTGATACGGCACAGATCTATGAAAACGAAGCTGCCGTTGGACAAGCCCTCGAAGAGAGCGGTGTGCCGCGTAACGAACTGTTTATCACTACGAAAATCTGGATTGAGAATCTCAGCAAAGATAAGCTGATCCCTAGCCTGAAAGAGAGCCTGAAAAAACTGCGTACTGATTACGTAGATCTGACTCTGATCCACTGGCCATCACCGAATGATGCCGTCTCAGTAGAAGAATTCATGCAGGCGCTGCTGGAAGCGAAAAAGCAGGGCTTAACCCGCGAAATTGGGATCTCCAACTTCACCATTCCGCTGATGGAAAAAGCCATTGTCGCTGTTGGCGCAGAAAATATTGCGACCAACCAGATTGAGCTGTCTCCATACCTGCAAAACCGCAAAGTCGTGGACTGGGCAAAACAGCACGGGATCCACATCACTTCATACATGACGCTGGCCTACGGTAAAGCACTGAAAGATGAAGTAATTACGCGTATCGCAGAGAAACATAACGCCACTGCTGCGCAGGTGATTCTGGCATGGGCAATGGGTGAAGGTTATGCCGTGATCCCATCATCAACTAAGCGTGAAAACCTGGCCAGCAACCTGTTAGCAACGGATCTTCGTCTGGATGCTGACGATAAAAAAGCGATCGCAGCACTCGAGTGCAACGATCGCCTGGTAAGCCCGGAAGGTTTAGCGCCTGACTGGGATTGATATTAACCCCCCTCTGTACTCTAAACCCTCACACAGCTCCTTCGGGAGCTGTTTTTATATGTTCACTCAGGAAGTCAATAAAGGCCCGGATGCGCGTGCTTACCGCTCTGTCACTGTAATACACCGCGCTAAAAGGCATCTCTACCGGCAGACGCTTATCGGCCATTAATTCCACGAGCTCACCGCGCGCAATTTCTTTATCAATCATGTAATCCGACAAACAGGCGATGCCATTCCCGGTAAGGCACAGCTGCTTCAGCGTTTCCCCGCTGTTAGACGATAATCCGCAGGTAATTTCATGAAGTTGACCATCATGACAGGCGACAGGCCAGGTGTTCAGCGAAACAGGCTCCGTAAAGCCAAGGCACAGATGCTGCTTCAATTCTTCTACCGTCTCCGGTTTACCATGCTCAGCAATATAGTCTGGTGATGCGATAATTTTGCGGTAGCTGGCAAACAGAGGGCGGGCACGCAAGCTTGAATCTGTCAGGGTTCCCGCCCGTATAGCCACATCCACTTTTCGCTCGATGAGGTTAATAAACGTCTCTGAGGAGACCAGCGAGAGAGTCATCTCCGGATAGCGCTCTCGGAAAGGTTTAATCAGCGGCATCAGAAAGTGAAGCACCACCGGCGTGGCTGCATCAATGCGCAGCAATCCACGCGGCGTGCTGCGGGTCTCCATAATCTCCGTCTCCGCTGCGGCCATCTCCTGCAGTACCGACTGCACGCGGCGGAAATAACGCTCTCCTTCTTCCGTCAGGCTCAGCTGCCGCGTCGTTCGGTTGAGCAGACTCACCCCCAGCTTCATCTCCAGTTTTTTTACCGAGCGGCTGATGGCCGAATTAGCCTGTCCCAGCTGTTCGGCCGCGCGGCTAAAGCTGCCGCTTTCAACGACGGCGACGAATATTGTCAGCTCTTCCGATGTTGCTTTCATTGTTGCACCACCTGCAAAATTCTATTGATATTTTGACCATTTTTGTTATTTAAGCACTGGCGCATACTGCCTGTCATCTTAATCCTGATGATACGGAGTATTTTATGCCACTGGCGCTACTTGCCCTGACGATCAGTGCCTTTGCAATTGGCACGACCGAATTTGTTATCGTGGGGCTGGTTCCCACTATTGCTAACCAGCTTGCGATCTCGTTACCCTCTGCTGGGCTGTTGGTTTCCATCTACGCTCTGGGCGTCGCCGTCGGTGCGCCCGTGCTGACGGCCCTGACCGGGCGTTTTCCGCGTAAGCAGCTGTTAGTCGCGCTGATGGTGCTGTTCACCGCCGGCAACATTCTGGCCTGGCAGGCACCGGACTACACCACGCTGGTGATTGCCCGTCTGTTGACCGGCCTTGCACACGGTGTGTTCTTCTCAATTGGTTCCACTATTGCAACCAGCCTGGTACCCAAAGAGAAAGCGGCTTCAGCCATTGCGATCATGTTTGGTGGGCTGACCGTCGCACTCGTTACGGGCGTACCGCTGGGAACGTTTATCGGACAACACTTCGGCTGGCGCGAAACGTTCCTGGCCGTCTCCTTGCTGGGTGTCATCGCCCTGGTGACCAGCCTGCTGCTGGTACCGTCGAATATTCCGGGCCGGGCGAGCGCGAGCCTGCGCGATCAGCTGAAGGTGCTCACGCATCCGCGTTTGCTGATCATCTACGCGGTTACGGCACTGGGCTATGGTGGCGTATTCACCGCCTTCACCTTCCTGGCGCCGATGATGCAGGACCTGGCGGGCTTTTCCCCTAATGCCGTGAGCTGGATTTTGCTGGGATACGGTATTTCCGTTGCCCTTGGCAATATCTGGGGCGGCAAGCTTGCAGATAAGCACGGTGCCGTACCGGCGCTGAAATTCATCTTCGCCGCCCTGGTTGTTCTGCTGATGATTTTCCAGTTCACGGCTTCGGTACACTACGCCGCGCTGGTCACGGTGCTGGTTATGGGGATCTTTGCCTTTGGTAATGTGCCCGGGCTTCAGGTTTACGTTGTCCAGAAAGCCGAGCTCTATACGCCAAATGCGGTGGATGTGGCATCGGGTCTGAATATTGCCGCATTTAATATTGGCATCGCGCTGGGCTCCATCATTGGCGGACAAACCGTAGCGCATGTTGGATTAACCCAGACCCCGTGGATTGGCGCGGTGATTGTCCTGGTGGCCTTCCTGCTGATTGGCCTGAGCGGGCGCCTTGATAAACCTGCTCGCGTCGCGCTGGGTTAACATCAGTAAGTGCTTGCTTACAAAACTGGAAAGCGGTTTCTCAGAAATTGCGTTGAAAGTATGACCTAAAGTCCCTATAACATTAGAACCAGTCCTTTTTCCGGGCTGGTTCATGTTACAGAGGCTGTTTCCAAAAGTGCGAAAAAATACCTATGCCATGCGTTATGTTGCCGGAATGCCCGCGGAGAGGATCTTGCCTCCGGGGTCATTTGCGAGCATAAGCCAGGCATTACCCGCCGGCACACCGTTAAGCAGCGATGAGAAAATCCGTGTACTGGTGTGGAATATCTTTAAGCAGCAGCGTGCCGAGTGGTTATCGGTACTCAAGAATTTTGGAAAAGATGCCCACCTGGTTCTGCTCCAGGAGGCGCAAACCACCCCTGAGCTGGTACGGTTTGCCACCACGAACTATCTTGCCGCCGACCAGGTGCCTGCATTTGTGCTGCCACAACACCCTTCAGGTGTGATGACACTTTCAGCAGCACATCCGGTCTATTGCTGTCCTCTGCGCGAGCGTGAGCCTATCCTGCGTCTGGCGAAATCGGCGCTGGTAACGGTCTATCCGCTGCCGGATACCCGAATGCTGATGGTCGTGAACATCCATGCGGTCAATTTCAGCCTGGGCGTGGATGTCTACAGTAAGCAGTTACTTCCGATTGGCGATCAGATTGCCCATCACAGCGGCCCCATCATTATGGCAGGCGATTTCAATGCCTGGAGTCGTCCGCGCATGAATGCGCTGTATCGCTTTGCGCGCGAAATGTCGCTGCGTGAAGTTCGTTTTAGCGATGACCAGCGCAAAAAAGCCTTTGGTCGTCCTCTCGATTTTGTCTTCTATCGTGGTTTGAGCGTGCACGACGCCTCTGTTCTGGTGACGCGCGCCTCGGATCATAACCCTCTACTAGTCGAATTCAGTCCCGGCAAACCTGATAAATAATGGTGTGTCAGGTCTGCCGTGGGGCAGGCCTGCGCGGGTGCTGCCCTTTATTTTTCACTCACAAAGGACAGTACGATGACAACAACACGCTCCCATCATGACAACGTAGAAAAACAGTTTGGTTCTCAGGCAAGTGCCTATCTGAGCAGCGCCGTGCATGCTTCTGGCCGCGATCTGGTGCGTCTCGGCGAGCGTCTGGCGGCGTTCCCGCAGGCGCACGTGCTGGATTTAGGCTGCGGGGCAGGGCATGCAAGCTTTACGGCTGCGCAGCAGGTCGCGCACGTTACCGCGTATGACTTATCCAGCCAGATGCTGGACGTCGTTGCCGAGGCGGCGAAAGCGAAGGGGCTGGACAACATTGATACGCGCCAGGGCTACGCCGAATCCTTACCTTTTGATGATGCGTCGTTTGAGGTGGTTATCAGCCGTTACTCCGCGCACCACTGGCATGATGTCGGCCAGGCATTACGCGAAGTCAAACGTGTTCTTAAGCCGGGTGGCATCTTCATTATTATGGATGTGATGTCCCCTGGACATCCGGTGCGCAATATCTGGCTGCAGACGGTTGAAGCGCTGCGCGATACCTCGCACGTGCAAAACTACGCCAGCGGAGAGTGGTTGTCATTTATCACTGAAGCGGGGCTGATCGCGCGCGCGTTGAGTACCGACCGCTTACCGCTGGAGTTCAGCTCGTGGATCGCGCGTATGCGCACCCCGGAAGCATTAAGCCAGGCGATCAGGCTGTATCAGGAGAGTGCGTCCGCGGAGGTAAAGGCATACTTTGAACTGCAGGACGACGGCTCGTTTACCAGCGATACCATCATGGCTGAAGCGCAAAAAGCGGGATAAACAAAAAAGGCACCGAGGGGAATCGGTGCCTTTTTATCTTTCGATCGTGCTATCAGGAGTCTGGCGTAGCGCTGTTCTTCACAAACAGCGTCAGCTGGTCGCCAGGTTTCAGATTGTCAGTATCATTGTTCCAGCGCATCACATCCTTGATGTTTACGCCGTGTCGTTTTGCGATACTGGACAGTGAATCGCCCTTGCGCACGCGATAGGTAATGCTATCGCTGTTGCTGGCGAGACGCTGTGCGCTGCTACCTGCACCTACCGTCAGAGTCTGACCCACTTTCAAGCCGGAGCTGCGCAGATTATTCCACTGCTGCAGATCTTTCGCATTCACGCCAAGACGTGACGCAATGCCCGAAAGCGTATCACCTGAACGAACCTTATAGCTGCGGCTGTTAACTGATGATGCATCCGCGATCAGCGTTGACTGAACGGCGGCGATTTCACCAGAAGCTAAAGACTCACGTAACTGATCAGCATGTTTCTGCGGAACCATTACATACTGCGGGCCACTTGCCCCCAGGGTTGAGCCCTTAACGCCAGCATTAAAGGTTTTCAATTTACTTACCGACATACCCGTCATATCAGCGACCTGTTGAATATCAACTGGATTGCTGAGGCGAACACGCGCCAGTGCACGACTTTCGTCTGGTGTTGGCAGTTGTACACCGTAACGCTTGCTGTTCTTGAGAATATCGCTCAATGCCAGCATTTTCGGTACGTAAATCTTTGTTTCCTGTGGCAGTGAGAGCGACCAAAAATCGGTGGATTTACCCCGTGCTTTATTCGCTTTCATTGCCTTCAGTACACGACCTTCGCCACTATTATACGCTGCGACCGTTAACAGCCAGTCGCCGTCAAACATCTTGTTCAGACGTTGCATCATGTCGAGAGCGGCTGTCGTTGAAGCGACAACATCGCGACGCGCATCATAGTTGCGGGTCTGTTTCAGACCATAGTTTCGCCCGGTGCTCGGAATGATCTGCCAAATGCCTGCGGCATTGGCGCCAGACGTCGCGTGTGGGTCAAAAGCGCTCTCCACTATGGGTAGGAGTACCAGCTCCATAGGCATGTTACGTTTCTTAACTTGCCCGGCTATCCAGTACATATACGGCTCTGCCCGCAAAGTTACATCGTGGAGATAGCTCTTATTACTTAAATACTTCTGTTTCTGTTCGCGAATCCGGGTATTTTCCGGAATTCCCATCTTTAGCTCGTCGCCAATAGAGGTCCACAAGTCTTGATCCTGCGCGAATGATGTTCCATCGTCCATCCAGCGCGCCGAACTTGCAAACTTCCCTGCTTCCCCTTGACCAGCCGCAGAAAGGCTCTGTGCGTGCTGTTGTACGTTGCTGCCGTTCTGAGACTGGCAACCTACAAGCAGGACAGAGGCGAGTAATATCGCTTTTGCCTTCATGTGTGTGTCAATAGTTGCTTAAAAGACGAGCGATGATAACGGCGAAATTTTGAAAAGGCAACCCGCAATTATCTGAAGTTATCTTTCTTTGACCTTAACCATGCAAATCGCTGTTCTGGTTGTTGCAAATTTGTTTCTTGGTTAATTTTATTAATTAAATCAATATCATCTGTTCGTAAAAATAAATTAATTTGGCGCTCGTTTTTCAGAATTACGGGTAGTGTTTTTTGGTTTTTTGCACGTAACTCCTTCACTTTGTGATAATAATCCTGAATCGCTCGATCCTCGGGTAAGAGGCTCACAGCAAACTTCATATTTCCTAATGTATACTCATGTGCGCAACAAATGATTGTTTCATCGGGCAGTGCGTTAATCTTCTGTAAAGACTGGTGCATTTGAGCTGGCGTACCTTCAAACAGTCTTCCGCAACCGCCGGAGAACAGCGTATCGCCGCAAAAAATATAAGGCTTACTGTAGAAACACAGATGTCCCAAAGTGTGACCTGGTGTAGCAAATACGGAAAACTCCCACTCGCGTATGAGGATAGTTTCGCCTTCTTCGACTACTTGCGTGATTCCCTTATCTTGTGCCTCTGCCGGTCCGTAAACCACCAGATACGGAAAATGGGCGCGCAGTTCAGGCACGCCGCCAGTATGATCGTGATGGTGATGCGTCAACAGAATGGCTTCTGGCTGCCAGCCGTTCTCTTTTATTGCGCGCAGAACAGGGCCCGATTCTCCGGGATCGACAATGACGCATCGACGATCGTCGTCAACCAAAACCCAGATGTAATTGTCCTCAAAGGCTGGAATACTGATAAGATTCATACATTACCTCTTATAGCGTGGCGGGTGTTTTGATGAAACCGGCAAGGATACCTCTGACTGTCGCAGCACCGGAACGTTGGGCGGAATTGCCCTGGGGTGAATACTATCGCGAAGCGTTAGAACAACAGCTGAAGCCCTGGCTTGCGAAAATGTATGGCTTTCACCTGCTTAAGATTGGCAATCTCAGCGCGGAAATCAATACCGAAAGCTGCGCTATCTCGCATCAGGTCAACGTCTCTCTCGGCGGATCGCCGGTTCAGGTAAAAGCAGACCCGTTGCATCTGCCGTTTGCGGAAAAATCCGTCGATGCGTGTTTGCTCGCCCACACGCTGCCCTGGTGCAGCGACCCGCATCGTCTGCTTCGCGAAGCCGATCGCGTGCTGATTGATGACGGCTGGCTGGTACTGAGCGGATTCAATCCGCTAAGCCTGATGGGCCTGCGTAAGCTGGTACCGGTGCTACGCCGGACTCCACCTTACAACAGCCGGATGTTCACCATGATGCGCCAGCTCGACTGGCTTTCGCTGCTGAACTTTGAAGTGCTCTGCTACGGCGGTTTTCAGGTACTGCCCTGGGCGCGGCAGGGGGGCGTGGTACTGAGCACTCATCTCCCGGCGTTGGGCTGTTTGCAGTTTATCGTCGCGCGTAAGCGAACCATTCCCCTTACGCTGAATCCTATGAAGCAGAGCAAGTCGAAAACGCCCATCCGCCAGACCGTGGGTGCCACGCGGCAGTACAAAAAAACCGATTAGGCGTCGGGCTGATAGCCCGCATCTTCATGAGCGGGATTGGATGCCGCAGCGCGCGCCAGCTCGTCGCAGCGTTCGTTTTCCGGGTGGCCTGCGTGGCCTTTAACCCACTCCCACTTAATCTGGTGTTGGCCCAGCGCAGCATCAAGACGTTTCCAGAGATCGACGTTCTTGACCGGCTTCTTATCGGCAGTTTTCCAGCCGCGTTTTTTCCAGTTGTGGATCCACTGGGTGATCCCCTGGCGCACGTACTGGCTGTCGGTGCTTAGCACCACGTCACAATGTTCTTTTAACGCCTCCAGCGCCACGATGGCCGCCATCAACTCCATTCGGTTGTTGGTGGTCAGAAAATAGCCTTCGCTAAAGGTTTTTTCGTGCTGGCGATAGCGCATAATCGCGCCGTAGCCGCCGGGTCCTGGGTTACCGAGACAAGATCCATCGGTGAAAATTTCTACCTGTTTACGCATCTCTGGTAGACTTCCTGTATTCGAAACGTTCAGTTAAACGATAAGTCTGACATAAATGACCGCTATGAGCACTGCAATTACTCGCCAGATTGTCCTCGATACCGAAACCACCGGTATGAACCAGATCGGCGCGCACTACGAAGGGCATAAGATCATCGAGATCGGCGCCGTTGAAGTGGTGAATCGTCGTCTTACGGGGAACAACTTCCACGTCTACCTCAAACCCGATCGGCTGGTGGATCCGGAAGCGTTCGGCGTTCACGGGATTGCCGATGAGTTCTTGCTGGATAAGCCGACTTTTGCGGATGTCGCTGACGAGTTCCTGGAATATATCAAGGGTGCCGAACTTGTCATCCATAACGCATCGTTCGATATCGGCTTTATGGATTATGAATTCAGCAAGCTTAATCGCGATATCCCGAAGACGAACACCTTCTGTAAGGTGACGGACAGCCTGGCGCTGGCAAGGAAGATGTTTCCCGGCAAGCGTAACAGCCTTGATGCGCTCTGCTCGCGCTACGAGATAGACAACACCAAGCGAACGCTCCACGGGGCGTTGCTCGATGCCCAGATCCTGGCGGATGTCTATCTGACGATGACCGGCGGGCAGACGTCAATGAAGTTCAGTATGGAAAATGAATCCCAGCAGACGCAAGGCGAAGCGGGCATTCAGCGTGTTGTCCGTCAGGCAAGCCGGTTGCGGGTTGTTTTAGCCAGCGATGAAGAGCTCCTTAACCACGAATCCCGGCTTGATCTGGTCCAGAAGAAGGGCGGCAGCTGTATGTGGCGCGCCTGAAAAAACGCCGGAATGCCTGTAAAATCATCGTTTGGGCGATTTTTGCAGCAAACGATTCAAAACGTGAGAAAAAGCGTTGACGAGATCGGAGGCGCGCCGTAATATGCGCCTCGTTCCCCAAACGGGAACAGTGGAGCGGTAGTTCAGTCGGTTAGAATACCTGCCTGTCACGCAGGGGGTCGCGGGTTCGAGTCCCGTCCGTTCCGCCACTATTCAGAAGGCCTGAATCAGAAATGATTCAGGCCTTCGTCGTTTCAGGATTCTGTAATCCTATCTCCTCATCTATCGTTAACAAAAAGTTAATGTTTGCGGTGCAATTATTTAACAATTGCACGAATGTAGTGCGTTATTTGCACTGAAATTGTGCATTTCACCACCACTCCTCTCTTCAGACCTCAGTCAGAATGTGTCTTTCTGTAAAAATAATTCACGCAGAATCATTTGGTTATCTCCCGCTTTCCAAAAAAACACCGAACCAATTAAGTATTGGTTTGGTTATTGCTTAATCATTAGCACGATAAGCTTCATTCCATATCAATAACTTATCGTTAATAAAAATAAAGCAATGATGAAAGCGAGCGAACCAATATGGAAAAACCGTCACGGTTTCTGGCAAATTCCAGCACCGCGCTTGAGCAACTGCGCGGGCTTATCAACCAGCATGAGTCAACACCAGGCATACCGCTGCCCACGGAACGTGAGCTGTCGGACACTCTCGGCGTAGGACGACGTGAAGTGCGTCGTGCGCTGGACGTGCTGGAAGAAGAGGGGCGCATCTGGCGTAAGCAGGGCAAAGGGACCTTTATCGGCCCGGCGGCACCTGTTGAACCGCTGGCCCTTCAGGGATTGGTTCAGCAGACCAACCTTCTGGAAGTGATGGAAGCTCGTCTACAGCTCGAACCCGGCTTAGCCCGGCTTGCGGCACTGCGTGCCACCAGGGAAAATCTCGCGCTCATGCAGCGCATGCTGGAACGCATCGACAAGGTCAGCCCGGACGACCGCGATCTCAATGAACTCTGGGATAGCGCCTTTCACCGGGCGATTGCCGAGGCGGCGGGCAACCGTCTGATGCTCGGCCTGTTTGATGCCATTGATGCCGTGCGGCGTGAACCGGGCTGGCAGCATCTGCGCGAGCTGGCACGCACCCCCGAACGTGTCGACAGCTATAACGACCACCACCATAAGATCATGTCTGCGATTATCCATCGCCAGCCTAATGAAGCCGCGGCCGCCATGCGCGAACACCTGCTCAGCCTGCAAACCGCCCTGATTCAGGCGATCCACCTCGAGGACGACTTCACGCCATGACGACAATACCCTTTAAGGACGCTACGCCCGTATTGCGAGTGCAAAACCTCAACGTTACGTTTGCTGGCTCGCCGGCTAGCGTGCTTGATGGTATTTCTCTGACCGTCAGGGCGGGCGAAACGCTGGCGCTGGTGGGTGAGTCCGGCTGCGGGAAAAGTATTACCTCACTGGCGCTGATGGGGTTACTGCCCGCCAGCGCGCAGATTGTTAGCGGTGAGATGCAGTTTCGCCGCCACGACCTGCGAAAGCTCTCACCGCGCGAATATGCCGATCTGCGCGGCAGCGAGCTGGCGATGATTTTCCAGGAGCCGATGACCTCGCTCAATCCGGCGTTCACGCTGGGCGATCAGCTTAGCGAAGCGGTTATGCGACACCAGAACGTCTCGCGCGCAGAGGCGATGAAGGTCGCGCTGCAGATCCTCGAGAAGGTACAGATCCCGGCGGCAGAGATGCGCCTGAAAGCGTATCCCCACCAGCTTTCCGGCGGCATGCGCCAGCGCGTGATGATTGCGATGGCGCTGATTAACCATCCCAAACTGCTGATTGCCGACGAGCCGACCACTGCGCTCGACGTCACCATCCAGGCGCAAATCCTCGCCTTGCTCAACACCTTAAAAGAGGAAACCGGCACGGCGGTGCTGATGATTACCCACGATTTAGGCGTGGTGGCAGAAGTCGCCCAGCAGGTCGCCGTGATGTATGCCGGGCAGGTGGTGGAGCAGGGCAGCGTGGAGGCGATATTCGCCGACCCGCAGCACCCTTACACCATCGGTCTGATGGGCTCGATTCCTTCTCTTGGCGCACGCAAGGGCCAGCTCTCCACCATTCCCGGCGCGGTCCCGCTCCCGGAATATATGCCGAAAGGCTGCCGTTTTGCCACCCGCTGTCCGTTTGCGCAGTCGCGCTGCCATGATGAAAAACCGCAGCTCACCACGCTCGGCGCGGGCCATCAGGTCGCCTGCTTCCGCGTGCCGCTCGAACAGCACATTGCCCTGGGAGAAATCGCATGACCACGCCCATCCTTGAAGCCCGTGACCTCAGCAAGCTTTTCCCCGGCCCCAAAAAACTCTTTACTCCGGCACGGTTTGTCATGGCGGTCGATCGCGTTTCGCTTGCCGTGATGCCGGGCGAAACGCTGGCAATCGTCGGCGAGTCCGGCTCCGGAAAATCTACGCTCGGTCGTCTGCTGCTGCGCCTGCTGGCCGCCAGCGAAGGGCGCGTGTTTTACCAGGGGGAGGAGATCACCGACGCCTCCGGTGCCCGACTGAACCAGCTCCGGCGCGAGCTGCAGATTATCTTCCAGGATCCCTTCGCCTCGCTGAACCCGCGCATGACGGTGGAGCAGATCGTCGGGGAGCCGCTGTGGCTGCATCAGAACATGAAAAAAGCGGACCGTCAGTACCGCGTTGCCGAGCTGCTTAAAACCGTTGGCCTGCCTGCCGCCTGGGCCGGACGCTATCCGCACGAATTTTCCGGCGGACAGCGCCAGCGTATCGGCATTGCGCGCGCGCTGGCTTCAGGGCCGAAGCTGCTGCTGGGGGATGAGCCGGTATCCGCGCTGGACGTGTCCGTCCAGGCGCAGGTGGTCAACCTGCTGGAAAGCCTGAAGCACCAGCTTGGTCTGACGATGGTGATTGTCGCGCACGGTCTGGCGGTGATCCGCCATATGAGCGACCGCGTGGCGGTCATGTACCTTGGGCAAATCGTCGAGCTTGCCACCGTGGATGAGATTTTTGACGCGCCGCTGCACCCCTATACCCAGGCGCTGATCGCCTCGGCGCCGCAGATGCAGCCAGGCGTTGAGCGAGATGCGCCGCTGCTGCAGGGGGATCTGCCCAACCCGGCCAGCCCGCCGTCCGGCTGCCGTTTCCACACCCGCTGCCCGTACGTCACCGATGAATGCCGCCAGGTCGAGCCGATCAATCAGGTGCTCGACGGCGGGCGTCAGGTTGCCTGTCATCGCTGGCAGGAGATCAACCGCGATCGCGGCGTTATCCAGATAGCGCCACCATCCGCCGCTTTTCTGCGCCGCCGCGCGCTGTTTGAACACGCGGCCACTCACTCGTCCCTTCCTTCAAGGAACTCATGATAATGACAATGCGTAATTCTCTTTTGACCGTACTGGGAAGTGTTATGTTGCTTGGCGCGGCGCTGCCCGCCCATTCTGAAAGCGTGCTGCGAATCGGCCTGGGCGCTGACCCGGACATGCTCGACCCGCATCTGGCGCGCACCTACTATGGCCGCTTCGTGTTTGCCTCCCTGTGCGACAGGCTGGTGGACGTGGATGAAAACCTGAAGGTCGTCCCCGGGCTGGCTAAAGACTGGGCGTGGAGTGAGGACGGTAAAACCCTGACGCTCAATCTGCGCGAAGGCGTCACCTTTCACGACGGTGAGAAATTCGATGCCGCCGCGGCAAAATACAACCTCGACCGCGCCCTGACCCTGAAAGGCTCTCTGCGTAAGAGCGAGATCTCCTCCGTTGAATCGGTCGAGGTCACCGGCCCGATGCAGATTGCACTGCACCTGAAAACGCCCGATGCCGCGCTGCTGATGCAGCTCACCGACCGCGCGGGCGCAATGATGGCACCCGAGGCGGCGAAAAAGCCTGACTTTGCCGCCCATCCGGTCTGCTCCGGCCCGTACAAATTCGACAGCCGCGTGTCCCAGGACCGCATCGTTCTGACCCGCTTCGACAACTACTGGAACAAAGACGCCTACCACTTCGACAAAATCATCTACCTGCCGATCCCGGATGCCTCCGTGCGCCTTGCGAACCTGCGCGCGGGCGATCTTGACCTGACCGAAGGCATCGCCGCCAGCGACGTTAAAACCGTCGAAGCCGACAGCAAGCTGGCGCTGGCGAAGGTAACCGGCCTGGGCTATCAGGGCATCACCTTCAACATCAACAACGGCAAGGTGCCGGCGAACGATCCCTTCAAGGACGCCCGCGTGCGCGAGGCGTTTTCTCAGGCCATCGACCGCGATGCGTTAAACCAGGTGGTCTTTGAAGGGCTCTACACCCCAGCCAACCAGGCGTTTTCACCGGTCAGCCCGTATCACGTTAACCTGCCGGTCCCGCCGCGTGACGTCGACAAAGCCAAAGCGCTGCTGAAAGCGGCAGGCGTCACCGCGCCGCTGACCGTCAACCTGCTGGTGCCGAACAACCCAACCTCGCAGCAGGTGGGGCAGGTGCTGCAGGCGATGGTCGCTGAGGCCGGATTTAACCTGAACCTGCAGATGACCGAATTCGCCACGCTGCTCGATCGCCAGCAGAGTGGTGACTATCAGCTGAGCTTTTCCGGCTGGTCGGGTCGCCCGGATCCGGACGGCAGCATCTACGGCTTTATCAACAGCAAAGGCACCCTTAACGACGGCCGCTACAGCAACGCGCAGGTTGACGAATGGCTGACCCAGGCGCGCCAGAGCACCGATCAGGCCGCACGCCAGCCGCTGTACGACAAGGTGGTGAAGCAGCTGCAAACCGACATGCCAATTGCTTACCTCTACTTCGAGCCGCGCATTTTCGGCCTGAACAAAAGCGTGCAGGGCTTTAAGCCGTACCCGGACGGCATCGTGCGTCTGGCGGGTTTGACGCTGGCGAAATAAACGTCCTGAGGAGAACCCATGCTGGAACTGATTTGCAAACGTCTGCTGCTGGCCGTCCCGACGCTATTGCTGGTGAGCATGATGGTCTTCGGGCTGCAAAAGCTGCTGCCCGGCGACCCGCTGATCGCCATGGCAGGCGAGGAGCGCGATCCGGCGGTCATCGCCCAGCTGCGAGCGGAGCTTAACCTTGATGCACCGATCCCCGTGCAGTATTTCCACTGGCTGACGCGCGCGCTGCAGGGCGATCTGGGCGTCTCCTTACGCACGCACGAACCGGTGACGCAGCTGATTGCCAGCAAGCTGCCGGTCACGCTGGAGCTGTCGCTGCTGGCGATGATTATCGCGCTGGTGTTTGGCATCAGCATGGGGATCCTCGCGGCGGTGAACAAAAACAGCTGGGTCGATCACGGGGCGAACTTCGTGGCGATCTCGGGGATCTCGATCCCGCACTTCTGGCTGGGGATCCTGCTGATTCTGGTCTTCTCGGTGAACCTGCAGTGGCTGCCCGCGTCCGGCTACGTGCCGTTCAGTGAAGATCCGATCCAGAACCTGCGCACGCTGCTGCTGCCCGCGTCCGTGCTCGGAACCGGCCTCGCGGCAACGCTGATGCGCCACACTCGCGCGTCGATGATTGCGGTCCTGAAAGCGGATTACATCCGCACCGCGCGGGCTAAGGGGCTGCTGCCGAAGGCGGTGATCCTGAAGCACGCGTTTCGCAACGCGCTGGTGCCGGTGATCACCCTCACCACGCTGCTGTTCGGCGAGCTGCTGGGCGGGGCGGTGCTGACCGAGCAGGTCTTCACCATTCCGGGCTTTGGCAAGATGATCGTCGACTCGGTATTTAACCGTGACTACGCGGTGGTGCAGGGCGTGGTGCTGATCGTGGCGATTGGCTTCCTGATGCTCAACCTGCTGGCCGACGTGCTCTACGTCCTTATCAACCCGAAAATGCGAGGTTAACCATGGCGGAACTGACGACGCAAACCGTTACGCCCGCGCTGCCGCGCGCGCAGAACCGCGTGCTGAAGAAATTCCTCGGCAATAAAAGCGCGGTCATTGGCGCGGTGGTGGTGGGGTTCTTCGTGCTGGTGGCGCTGCTGGCGCCGTGGATCGCCCCGTTCGACCCGGTGAAAGCCAACTTCCTGGCAGTGAGAAAAGCGCCGTCGGCGATGTACTGGTTCGGCACCGACGAGCTGGGGCGCGACATTTTATCCCGCATTATCTGGGGGGCTCGCACCTCGCTGATGGCGGGCTGTATGTCGGTCGTTATCGCGGTGGTCATCGGCGTGCCGCTGGGGCTGGTGGCGGGCTACTTCCAGAAGATGTGGGACGGGGTGATCTCGCGGTTTATTGAGGCGCTGCTGGCCTGTCCGTTCCTGATCATGGCGATCGCGCTGGGAGCGTTTTTGGGCCCGAGCCTGACCAACGCGATGATCGCCATCGGTCTTTCGGCGATGCCGATCTTCGCCCGCCTGACGCGCGGGCAGGTGATCGCCATTCGCAACGAAGAGTACATCGACGGCGCGCGGGCTATTGGCCTGCCGGATCGCTGGATCATCATCAAATACGTCCTGCCAAACGTGATGTCGCCGATCCTGGTCCAGGCCACGCTGGCGATTGCCTCGGCGATTATCGCCGAAGCCAGCCTGTCGTTTTTGGGGCTGGGGCAGCAGCCGCCCAATCCGTCCTGGGGCTCCATGCTCAACACCGCGAAAGGGTTTCTTGAGCAGGCGCCGTGGATGTCCGTGTTCCCCGGCGTGGCGATTTTCCTCGCCGTGCAGGGCTTTAATTTACTCGGCGACGGGCTGCGCGATGCGCTCGATCCGCGCCACGACTAAGGAGTCATGATGACCAAAGCGCTTGATTTTACGTCCGGTTATGATTCACGCCGCCCGCCGATGATGGGCTATAACGCCGTGGCGACCTCACAGCCGCTGGCGGCACAGGCGGGAATGAAGATGCTGCAGCTGGGAGGCAATGCCGTGGATGCGGCCATTGCCACCGCAATGGCGCTGACGGTGGTTGAGCCGACCGGCAATGGGATCGGCAGCGATGCCTTTGCCATCGTCTGGGACGGCGAAAAGCTGCACGGCCTCAACGCGTCCGGTCGCTCGCCGGCCAGCTGGCATGCGGATCTGTTTGCCGGTAAAACGGCGGTGCCGGAAATTGGCTGGGACGCGGTGACCGTGCCGGGTGCGGTATCCGGCTGGGTGGCGCTGGCGGAACGCTTCGGCACGCTGCCGCTGACCACGCTGGCGCAGCCTGCCATTGACTACGCGCGCAACGGTTTCCCGGTCTCCCCGCTGATCGGCCATCTCTGGCAGCGCGGCTATAGCAAGCTGAAAGATCAGCCGGGCTTTAGCGCCTGCTTCGCACCGGAAGGCCGCGCCCCGCGCGTGGGGGAGATCTTCCGTAACCCGGCGCAGGCGAACTCGCTGGAGCTGATTGCCCGCACCAATGGCGACGCTTTTTACCGCGGCGAGCTGGCGCAGAAAATCGCTGCTTTTGCCAAAGAACACGGCGCGCACCTGACGGCTGAAGATCTGGCAAACCATCGTGTGGACTGGGTAGAGCTGCTGTCGCGCGACTTCGCGGGCGGCTCGGTGCAGGAGCTTCCGCCAAACGGCCAGGGGATCGCCACGCTGATTGCGCTCGGCATTCTGGAGCAGTGCGGTATTGAGAAGCATCACCCGGATTCCGTGCAGTCCCTGCACCTGTCCATCGAGGCGATGAAGCTGGCGCTGGCGGATCTCGACCGCTACGTGGCGGATGAAGAACACATGGCGTTCGCGGCAAAAGAGCTGCTGAGCGACCCTTATCTGAAGTCGCGCGCGGCACTTATCGATCACGATAAGGCTTCTGATTTTGTCTACGGTTCCCCGACGCAGAGCGGCACGGTCTACATCAGCACCGCCGACGCCAGCGGGATGATGGTCTCGTTTATTCAGTCCAACTATATGGGTTTCGGTTCAGGCATCGTGGTGCCGGATACGGGGATCAGCCTGCAAAACCGGGGCTGCGGGTTTGTGCTGGATCCCAATCACCCGAACGCGCTGGCGGGCAGCAAGCGTCCGTTCCACACCATCATTCCGGGCTTTGCGATGGACGGCAACGGCCAGCCGCTGATGTCCTTTGGCGTGATGGGCGGCCCGATGCAGGCGCAGGGGCACATGCAGATGGCGCTGCGCATTATGCTGCACGGGCAAAACCCTCAGGCGGCAATCGACGCCCCGCGCTGGCGCGTGGTGCAGGGCAGGGAGGTGATCGTTGAATCGACGTTCGATCGCAATACCATCGCCGCGCTGCGCGAGCGCGGGCATCAGATCGTGGTGGAAGATCCGCTTCAGGATTACAACTTTGGTGGGGCGCAGGTGATTTACCGTCTGCCGGAAGGGCACTACGTGGCCGCGACGGAAAGCCGCAAAGACGGGCAGGCGCTGGTGAGTTAATTAACGCCCGGTGGCGCTGCGCTGTGCTTTTGTAGGCCGGGTAAGGCGTAGCCGCCACCCGGCTTTTTTTCACCCAATGCTAAACGGATCCGCATCCTGCCACGCCGGAAACTTCTCCCGGTACTCCTTCAAAGCCGTCAAGGACAGCTCGGCATCAATGCGCGTCGCCTGATGCGGCTCGGCGGTGGCAATAATCTCGCCCTGCGGATTCACCACCCGGCTGTCGCCGCGGTAGTGATGTCCGTTGCCGTCCGTTCCCACGCGGTTACAGCCCACCACGTACGCCTGGTTCTCAATCGCGCGCGCTACCAGCAGCGACTGCCAGTGCAGGGAGCGCGGCGCAGGCCAGTTGGCGACATACAGCGCCAGGTCGTAATCGTTGCGGTTGCGCGACCACACCGGGAAGCGCAGGTCGTAGCAGACCAGCGGCAGAATACGCCAGCCGCGCCACTCGAACACCACGCGCTCGTGACCCGCTTCATAGTGATGATGCTCATCCGCCATGCGGAACAGGTGGCGCTTATCGTAAAAATGCACTTTCCCTTCCGGCTCCACCAGCAGGAAGCGGTTCACCGGCCCGCGCTCCGTTTTCAGCGCAGCGCTGCCCGCAATCAGCGCGTTGGTCTGCTGCGCTTTGGCATGCATCCAGGCCACTACCTCATCCTGCGGCATTGACTGTTGTGCCGCTTCCATGGCGAAGCCGGTCGTGAACATCTCCGGCAGGACAATCACATCACGCCCGGTAATCTCTTCCAGTTGACGATCAAAGTGGCGCAGGTTGGCGGGGCCATCCATCCACACTAAAGGTTGCTGCAAAATCGAAATCTTCAAACCAGGCACGATACAGACTCCTCAAAAGACCGCTTTTTGACACTGTAGCACGTCATTACGAGAAAATGTGGCAATAAAAAACCCCGCTCAGGGCGGGGTTTGTCAGAGCGAAACGCGTTACGCGGCTTCAGGCTTGCGGTGCTTCTCCGGCAGCTTTACCGGCTGCGTTGCCAGCTCGTCCGGCTCGAAATCATCCACGTTAATACTGCGCAGACGGCTCTCTTCGGCTTTCACCAGCAGAGCGGCTTCATCTTTATTGATAATGCCACCGGCGAGCGCCTGTTTTGCCAGTTCGTCCAGACGGGTAAACGGCAGGTTTTTGCCCAGCTGTTTACAGATCTTCTGGTGAATCGGATCGGCAGCCATCACGTCCAGCAGCGCCTCTTCCAGCAGACCCACCGGGTTATGCGGCGTCGGCGTCAGATACTGACCACGACCGATACGGGAGCGGGTTGCGCTCGGTACCTGCAGGATCTTCGCCACCTTGTGGTCCAGCTTGTCGGACGGCGCCAGGTGGTGACGACCGGTCGGGAAGATCACCGCGCGCAGAGCGCCCGCCACGAAGCGGTTCGGGAAGTTCGCCAGCAGGTCGTCAATCGCCTGTTCAGCCTGATACATCGCATCCTGAACGCCCCAGTGCACCAGCGGCAGATCCGCTTCCTGACGGCCTTCGTCGTCGTAGCGCTTCAGGACCGCAGAGGCCAGGAAGATCTGGCTCAGCACATCACCCAGACGAGCGGAGATACGCTCGCGACGCTTCAGGCTACCGCCCAGCACCGCCATGGAAACATCTGACAGCAGAGCCAGGTTGGCGCTCAGTCGATTCAGATGCTGATAATAACGTTTGGTGGCATCGCCGGTCGGCGTCGCGCTGGTAAGACCGCGCGTCAGGCCCAGCCAGAAGCTGCGCACCTTGTTGCTGCCCACGTGACCGATATGTTTGAACAGCAGCTTATCGAAAGCATCCACGTCGTTGTTCTGCGCGGCGGCCATCTCTTCCAGCACGTACGGATGGCAGCGAATTGCGCCCTGACCGAAGATCATCATGCTGCGGGTCAGGATGTTTGCCCCTTCCACGGTGATGGCAATCGGTGCGCCCTGATAGCCGCGCGCCAGGAAGTTGCCTTCGCCGAGCATAATGCCTTTACCGCCTGCGATATCCATTGCGTCAATGATCGACTGCTGCGCGCGGTGGGTACAGTGGTACTTCACAATCGCGGACAGCACGGCCGGTTTTTCGCCCAGCATGATGCCGTAGGTAATCAGAGAAGCAGCGGCATCCATCACGTAGGCGTTGCCCGCGATACGCGCCAGCGGCTCTTCGATACCTTCCATCTTGCCGATGGAGATTTTGAACTGACGGCGGATGTGAGCGTACGCGCCAATCCCCATCGCGACCGACTTCAGACCGCCGGTTGAGTTCGACGGCAGGGTAATGCCGCGGCCCACAGACAGACATTCCACCAGCATACGCCAGCCCTGACCGGCCATTTTCGGACCGCCGATGATGTAGTCAATCGGCACAAAAATATCCTGCCCGCGGGTTGGACCGTTCTGGAACGGCACGTTCAGCGGGAAGTGACGACGACCAATTTCAACGCCTGGGGTAGAGGTTGGGATCAGCGCACAGGTAATGCCCAGATCTTCTTCACCGCCCAGCAGTTTTTCAGGGTCAGAGAGCTTAAAGGCCAGACCCAGCACGGTGGCGATTGGCGCCAGGGTGATATAACGCTTGTTCCAGGTCAGGCGCATGCCCAGTACCTGTTCGCCCTGCCATTCGCCCATGCAGACCACGCCGGTATCCGGGATCGCGCCCGCATCGGAGCCTGCTTCCGGGCTGGTCAGCGCGAAGCAAGGGATTTCCTGACCGCGTGCCAGACGCGGCAGATAGTGATCTTTCTGCTCTTCGGTACCGTAATGCTGCAGCAGTTCGCCCGGGCCTAAGGAGTTAGGCACGCCAACGGTAATCGCCAGGATCCCGGAGACGCCCGCCAGCTTTTGCAGGACGCGAGCCTGAGCGTAAGCGGAGAACTCCAGACCGCCGTACTCTTTCTTGATAATCATCGCGAAGAAGCGATGTTCTTTCAGATACGCCCACAGCTCTGGCGGCAGGTCGGCCATTTCATGGGTGATGGCAAAGTCGTTCGCCATACGGCACGCTTCTTCCACCGGGCCGTCAATAAAGGCCTGTTCTTCAGCGGTCAGGCGCGGCTGCGGATAGTTATGCAGCTTTTTCCAGTCCGGGTTGCCCTGGAACAGGTCGCCTTCCCACCAGGTGGTGCCCGCGTCAATCGCTTCTTTCTCGGTACGCGACATTGGCGGCATCACTTTGCGGAAGCCTTTGAACACCGGCGCAGAGATCATTGATTTACGCATTGGTGCCAGGTTAAACGGCAGAAGAATGATGGCAAGAGGGACTAAAAGCCAGATGTTCCAGAGGCCTGCGACGCCAAGCGCAGCGGTCCAGGCCAGAAGAATCAGGCTGCTCAGGAATAAACTTACGCGGTGATAGAACAGCACACCGAGCAGAACAACGGTTGCGAGAATGCTCAAAATCATCATAAAGAAAAGCTCCCTTTCTTGTAGGAGGTCTGACCACTTGTGATGATATGGTTGTAGTTGATGTGAATTCCTTTAGCAATGTGTTTACAAAATAATTACAACCTGGTTCACATTGTTCGTGTTTTAGCCGGCACGAAAAATCAAAACGCCGGACGATTCGCATGGCTTTAGCTTCTCGCTTTTCCCGCTATCCGGTACACTCCACTGTGTTATTTCATCAATACTGAAGGATTATCCTCATGTACCAGGATCTTATTCGTAACGAACTGAACGAAGCGGCGGAAACGCTGGCGAACTTTCTGAAAGATGATGCCAATATTCACGCTATTCAGCGCGCAGCGGTCCTGCTGGCCGACAGCTTCAAAGCCGGTGGCAAAGTGCTCTCCTGCGGTAACGGCGGTTCCCACTGTGACGCTATGCACTTCGCAGAAGAGCTGACCGGACGCTATCGCGAAAACCGCCCGGGCTACCCGGCGATTGCGATTTCCGACGTGAGCCACATCTCCTGCGTAGGCAACGACTTCGGTTACGACCACATCTTCTCCCGCTACGTTGAAGCGGTAGGCCGCGAAGGCGACGTGCTGCTGGGGATTTCTACCTCCGGCAACTCCGGCAACGTGATCAAAGCGATCGCCGCCGCGCGTGAAAAAGGGATGAAAGTCATCACCCTGACCGGTAAAGATGGCGGTAAGATGGACGGTACAGCGGATGTCGAAATTCGCGTTCCGCACTTCGGTTATGCTGACCGTATTCAGGAAATTCACATCAAAGTGATCCACATCCTGATTCAACTGATCGAAAAAGAGATGGTTAAGTAAGACTTCGCTGGGGGCACTCTTGCCCCCGCTGTTGTGGAGGTGACGTATGTGCGAACTGCTCGGGATGAGCGCCAATGTGCCAACCGATATCTGCTTTAGTTTCACCGGGCTGGTGCAGCGCGGTGGAGGGACCGGGCCGCATAAAGACGGCTGGGGCATCACCTTCTACGAAGGCAAAGGGTGTCGCACGTTCAAAGATCCACAGCCCAGCTTTAACTCGCCGATTGCCAAACTGGTGCAGGACTACCCCATCAAGTCCCGCTCGGTGATCGCCCACATCCGTCAGGCTAACCGTGGCGAAGTGGCGCTGGAAAATACCCATCCGTTTACCCGTGAACTGTGGGGTCGTAACTGGACCTACGCGCACAACGGGCAGCTTACGGGCTATAAGTCGCTGGAGACGGGAAATTTCCGCCCGGTAGGCGAAACGGACAGCGAAAAAGCCTTCTGCTGGCTGCTGCACAAGCTGACGGAGCGCTATCCCCGCACGCCCGGCAACATGGCCGCCGTATTCAAATACATCGCGACGCTGGCGTCTGAACTGCGTGAAAAAGGCGTGTTCAACATGCTGCTCTCTGACGGCCGCTATGTGATGGCGTTCTGCTCGACGAATCTGTTCTGGATCACCCGCCGCGCGCCGTTTGGCGTGGCGACGCTGCTGGATCAGGATGTGGAAATAGACTTTCAGAAGGAGACCACACCGAACGATGTGGTCACTGTTATCGCAACGCAGCCGCTGACGGGCAACGAAACCTGGCAAAAGATTATGCCAGGCGAGTGGGTGCTATTTTGTCTCGGGGACCGTGTAATTTGACGCCAGCTGTGGATGGACGACTTCGTGGCTCAGCGGTTTGCTGACCACGTAACGGCCATCTACGATAGAGACCACCGGTGGCTTGTGGGTCTGTTCAAAGTAGTCGTAACCCGGCTTCAGCTGTTTCCAGAAATCCGCGTAGTATGAGTACTTGTGACGCGTCATGTTGGCGTCCGTCATGCGGAACGGATAGATGCTGACCTGTACGTTAGGCTGCCCAAAGACCAGCGCGCCCGTCACGAACTGGAAAATCTCATCAATGCCGGAGTCGGTCATCGCATAACAGCCGATAGACACGCAGGCACCGTGGATCATCAGATATTTACCTTCATAACCGTGTGCACGGTCATAGGCATTCGGGAAGCCGATGTTAATGGCTTTATAGAAGCGGCTGTCAGGCTTGAGCTGGCTGCGCTGAACGTTGTAGAACCCTTCTGGACTTTTGAAATCGCCCTGACGCTGTTTTGGCCCCAGCCCACCGGAGTAGTTACAAATTTTGTAACTATCAAGCAGCTGATATGTCTCGCCCATTTTCACAAACAGATCGAGAGTGCGTTCTTCCTTGAAGATTTGAATATAAACCGGCGATCCCATTAACTGCTGTTTATATTCCTTGCTGACCGGCGTCGTTGAGCTATTACTGCTGAGCAGTCCGGCAAACGACATGCACGGAATCAGAAGCATCGCAATGAACAATGCGATTTTACGCATACTACTAGTTCCTTGATAAAACCATGACCAACTTGCCAGGACGGCAAAAGAGACCCGAAATCAGATTATTCTGTTAGGAGCGCTCACATTAGCACCGCTATAGATTTTCGCAAGAGCCGGGCGGTGAGTTTACAAATTAGTTTGACTTTATAAACCATCAAAATTGCGTTGGCTCCAGGAACTTTGCGCATTAGCTCGCAATTTGGCGCGCGCGACGGCGGATTCCCTGCCCGCGAGAAGGGGAAAATGCTACACTTCGCGCCCACTGGATTGTTGTTCATGGAAACCTGCTAACCACATGTTTAAAATCAAAAAAGGACTTAATCTGCCGATTGCAGGCGTGCCAGTGCAGCACGTTTCGACAGGCGCAAGCGTCCGTCATGTCGCCATTTTGGGCGACGACTACCTGGGAATGCGTCCTTCAATGCTGGTACAGGAGGGCGATCTCGTTATCAAAGGACAGGCGCTCTTCGAGGACAAAAAAAATCCCGGCGTGATGTTCACGGCACCCGCGAGCGGCACCGTTGTGGCGATCAACCGCGGCGAACGGCGCGTTCTGCAGTCGGTGGTGATCCGCATTGAAGGCGATGAGCAGCGTGAATTCGCCCATTACGACGCGGCAGACCTCGCGTCGCTGAACCGCGACGCCGTTCAGGCTCAACTGCTGGCGTCCGGTTTATGGACCGCGCTTCGTACGCGTCCCTTCAGCAAATCCCCAGTTCCGGGCACGGAACCGGCCGCGATTTTCGTCACGGCAATCGACACCAACCCGCTCAGCGTGGACCCACAGCCGGTTATCCTGGCGCAGCGCAAAGCCTTCGATGCCGGACTGACCGTTTTAACCCGCCTCACGTCCGGGAAAGTCCACGTTTGCCAGGCCAGCGGCGGCAAGCTTGGCGGGCATCCGCAGGGGCAGGTCACGTTTAATGAGTTTGCTGGCCCACATCCGGCGGGTCTGGTCGGGACGCACATCCATTTCCTTGAGCCGGTGAGCCTGACTAAGCGGGTCTGGCATCTTAATTATCAGGACGTTATCGCCATCGGTAAGCTTTTTACTACGGGTGAACTCTGCGCTGAACGGATCGTCGCCGTCGGTGGGCCGCAGGCTGCAAACCCGCGTCTGGTGAAGACGCTGCTGGGCGCAGACATCAATGAACTGCTGGTGGGCGAAACGAAAGAGGGTGAAAACCGCCTGATTTCCGGTTCGGTCCTCAGCGGACGCCATGCTGCCAATGCGCACGCGTACCTGGGACGTTTCCATTTGCAGGTGAGCATTGTGCAGGAGGGGCGTGAGAAAGAGCTGTTCGGCTGGGTTCTGCCCGGTGCGGAAAAATACTCCGTCACCCGAACCACGCTGGGCCACTTCCTGCGTAATAAGCTGTTTAGCTTTTCGACCAGCACGCACGGTGGCGAGCGCGCCATGGTCCCGATTGGTAACTACGAGCGCGTCATGCCGCTGGATATTCTGCCGACCATGCTGCTGCGCGATCTGCTCGCCGGTGATACCGACAGCGCGCAGGCGCTGGGCTGTCTGGAGCTTGACGAAGAAGATCTGGCGCTCTGTACCTATGTCTGCCCGGGCAAATACGAATTTGGACCGGTATTGCGCGAGGTGTTAACCCGCATTGAGCAGGAAGGATAACCGATGGGCTTAAAACACCTCTTTGAAAAAATTGAGCCGCACTTTACCGAAGGGAAGCTCAAAAAGTACTACCCGCTGTATGAAGCAACGGCGACCATTTTCTACACGCCGGGTCTGGTGACGAAAGGGGCGGCGCACGTTCGTGACGCCATCGACCTTAAGCGGATGATGATCCTGGTGTGGTTTGCGGTCTTCCCGGCGATGTTCTGGGGAATGTACAACGTCGGCCTGCAGACCCTTCCGGCGCTGCACCATATGTACGATGCACCGCAGCTGGCGCAGGTCATCCAGTCCGACTGGCACTACCGTCTGGCGCAGTCGCTAGGGGTAAGTTTCGCTGCAGACGCGGGCTGGCTGAGCATGATGACGCTGGGCGCGGTTTTCTTCCTGCCGATTTACATCACGGTCTTTATCGTGGGCGGCTTCTGGGAAGTGCTGTTTGCCATCATCCGTAAACATGAGATCAACGAAGGCTTCTTCGTGACCTCTATTCTGTTTGCCCTGATTGTTCCCCCGACGCTGCCGCTCTGGCAGGCGGCGCTGGGCATCAGTTTCGGCGTGGTGATTGCCAAAGAGATCTTCGGCGGCACCGGGCGGAACTTCCTCAACCCGGCGCTGGCGGGACGTGCGTTTCTGTTCTTTGCGTATCCGGCGCAAATCTCGGGCGACCTGGTCTGGACGGCGGCAGACGGTTTTTCCGGCGCGACGCCGCTTTCACAGTGGGCAGCACACGGTGGCGAAACGCTGGTTAACAACGCGACGGGTCAGCCTGTCACCTGGTTTGATGCCTTCATTGGCAACATTCCGGGCTCCATCGGGGAAGTCTCAACGCTGATGATTTTGCTTGGCGGGGCGATCATTCTTTTCGGTCGTGTGGCCTCCTGGCGGATTGTTGCGGGCGTGATGATCGGTATGGTGCTGACCGCGACCCTGTTCAACGTTATCGGTTCGACCACCAACCCGATGTTCTCCATGCCCTGGTACTGGCATCTGGTGCTGGGTGGCTTCGCGTTCGGCATGATGTTCATGGCGACGGACCCCGTCTCGGCCTCGTTTACTGACAAAGGTAAATGGAGCTATGGCGTACTCATTGGCGCGATGTGTGTTCTGATCCGCGTGGTCAACCCGGCGTATCCGGAAGGGATGATGCTGGCCATTCTGTTTGCCAACCTGTTTGCGCCGCTCTTCGATTACCTGGTGGTGCGGGCCAATATCAAACGGAGGAAGGCGCGTGGCTGAAGTTAAAAATAACGATAGCATCAGCAAAACGCTGCTGGTGGTGCTGGTGCTCTGTCTGGTCTGTTCCATCGTCGTGGCTGGTTCTGCCGTGGGGTTAAAACCTCTGCAGCAGGAGCAACGCGCGCTGGATAAACAGCGCAACATCCTGGCCGTGGCCGGGCTGATGCAGGAAGGAATGAGCGCAGACGACGTTTCGGCCGTCTTTGCTGAACGTATTTCGGCGCGTCTGGTGGATTTAAAAACGGGTGAACTGCTGGATAAAGACCCGGCAACATTCAACCAGGCGCTGGCGCTGAAAGATCCGCAGATGAGCGTGACGCTGGAGGCATCGCAAGATCCCGCCGGGATTAAGCGTCGCAGTAACCTGGCCGAAATCTATCTGGTTCGCGATCCCCAAAAACGCATTCAGGAAGTGGTGCTCCCGATCTACGGTAACGGGCTGTGGTCAATGATGTACGCCTTTGTGGCACTGGATACCGATGGCCGCACGGTCAAAGGTATTACGTATTACGACCAGGGCGAAACGCCGGGGCTGGGTGGCGAAGTTGAGAACCCTAACTGGCGGGCACAGTTTGTCGGTAAGAAAGTGCTCGACGATAACGGTCTGCCTGCGCTGAAGGTGATGAAAGGGGCGGCACGTCCCGGTGACGACTACGCCGTTGACGGGCTCTCCGGCGCCACGCTCACCTCAAAAGGCGTGCAGCACAGCTTTGATTTCTGGATGGGCGAGCTGGGCTTTGGTCCTTTCCTGAAAAACGTACGTGAAGGAGCGCTGAACAATGGCTGATACCGGTGAACTGAAAGAAGTCAAAAAGGTACTCATTGGCCCACTGCTCGCCAATAACCCGATCACGCTGCAGGTGCTGGGGGTCTGTTCGGCCCTGGCGGTAACGACCAAACTGGAAACGGCGGTGGTAATGACGCTGGCGGTCACGCTGGTTACGGCGTTCTCCAGCATGTTTATCTCGATGATCCGCCACCACATTCCCAACAGCGTGAGGATCATCGTGCAGATGGCGATCATCGCCTCGCTGGTGATCGTGGTCGATCAGCTGCTGCGCGCCTTCGCCTACGAAACCTCTAAACAGCTCTCGGTGTTTGTCGGGCTGATCATCACCAACTGTATCGTGATGGGGCGTGCGGAAGCCTACGCCATGAAAATGCCGCCGCTGGCGAGCTTTATGGACGGTATCGGCAACGGCCTGGGCTACGGCGCGATCCTGCTGACCGTGGGGTTCCTGCGAGAGCTGATTGGCAGCGGCAAGCTGTTTGGCATCACGGTGCTGGACACGGTGCAAAACGGCGGCTGGTATCTGCCAAACGGCCTGTTCCTGCTGGCCCCTAGCGCATTTTTCATTATCGGTTTGTTGATCTGGCTGATTCGTACGTTGAAACCAGAACAGCAGGAAAAGGAGTAACCGACGATGGCTCATTACCTGAGTTTGTTTGTGCGCGCGGTGTTTGTTGAAAACATGGCGCTCGCGTTTTTCCTCGGCATGTGTACGTTCCTTGCCGTGTCTAAAAAGGTCTCCACGGCATTTGGCCTGGGCGTGGCGGTCACCGTTGTGTTGGGGCTTTCGGTTCCGATTAACAATCTGGTGTACAACTTTGTGCTGCGGGACGGCGCGCTGGTGGAAGGGGTCGATCTCAGCTTCCTGAACTTCATCACCTTTATCGGGGTGATCGCGGCGCTGGTGCAAATACTCGAGATGATCCTCGATAAGTACTTCCCGTCGCTGTACAACGCGCTGGGGATCTTCCTGCCGCTGATCGCGGTGAACTGCGCCATCTTTGGCGGCGTCTCGTTTATGGTTCAGCGTGATTACAACTTCAGTGAATCCGTAGTGTACGGGTTTGGTTCCGGCATCGGCTGGATGCTGGCGATTGTCACCATGGCGGGGATCCGCGAAAAAATGAAATATGCCAACGTGCCCGCAGGGCTGCGCGGCTTAGGGATCACCTTTATCACCACCGGGCTGATGGCGCTGGGCTTTATGTCCTTCTCCGGTGTGCAGCTATAAGGGCTAACAGATGGAAATTATCCTTGGCGTGGTGATGTTCACGCTGATTGTACTGGTGCTGTCAGGATTAATTCTGGCGGCGCGCGCGAAGCTGGTGAATTCCGGTGACGTGGTGATTGATATTAACGACGACCCGCAGAATCAGATCCGCACGCCTGCGGGGGACAAGCTGCTGAATACGCTCTCCGGCAACGGGATTTTTGTCTCCTCAGCCTGCGGCGGCGGCGGCTCCTGCGGGCAGTGCCGCGTGACGGTAAAAGAGGGCGGTGGCGATATCCTTCCCACCGAGCTGGCGCACATCACGAAACGCGAGGCAAAAGAGGGCTGCCGTCTGGCCTGTCAGGTCGCGGTGCGTCAGGACATGAAGATTGAGCTGCCGGAAGAGATCTTCGGCGTTAAAAAATGGGAGTGCGAGGTTATCTCTAATGATAACAAAGCCACCTTTATTAAAGAGCTGAAGCTGCGGGTGCCGGGAGGGGAAGATGTTCCGTTCCGCGCCGGGGGATACATTCAGATTGAGTGTCCTGAGCATACCGTGGCCTATGCGGACTTCGACGTGCCGGATGAATACCGCGCCGACTGGGACAAATTCAATCTCTTCCGCTTTGTGTCGGAGGTGAAAGAGCCGACGCTGCGCGCCTACTCGATGGCCAACTACCCGGAAGAGAAGGGCATTATCATGCTCAACGTGCGTATCGCCACGCCGCCACCGAATGTGCCGGACGCGCCGCCGGGCGTAATGTCGTCATACATCTGGTCTCTGAAGCCGGGAGATAAGGTGACCATCTCCGGTCCGTTTGGGGAGTTCTTCGCGAAAGATACCGACGCGGAAATGGTCTTTATCGGCGGCGGTGCCGGTATGGCCCCGATGCGCTCGCATATCTTTGACCAGCTGAAGCGGCTGGGGAGCCAGCGTAAGATCAGCTTCTGGTACGGGGCGCGCTCGCTGCGCGAGATGTTCTATGATGATGAGTTTGAACAGCTGGCGCGTGAAAACCCGAACTTTTCCTTCCACGTTGCGCTTTCCGATCCGCAGCCGGAAGATAACTGGACGGGCTACACGGGGTTCATCCACAACGTGCTGTATGAAAACTACCTCAAGCAGCACCCGGCGCCCGAGGACTGCGAGTTCTATATGTGTGGGCCACCGATGATGAACGCCGCCGTGATTAAGATGCTGAAAGATCTCGGCGTTGAAGATGAGAACATCATGCTCGATGATTTTGGAGGCTAATGATGCTGACGTTTCTGGCAACCTTTGTGGTTTTTGTGCTTGTTATTTTCGGCATGTCGTTAGGCTGGATCGTTAAGCGGAAAAGCATTCAGGGCAGTTGCGGCGGTATTTCCTCCATTGGGATGGAAAAGGTCTGCGACTGCCCGGAGCCGTGCGATGCGCGGAAAAAAAGAATGGCCCGCGAGCAGCAGCGCATTATCTAGTCCGGTAGGTCGGGTAAGGCGAAGCCGCCACCCGACAATTCCTACGTACTCTTCTCAATACTCATTTGTTTACTGTATACTTATCCAGTAATGAGTGAGGGCTTACTATGCGCAAAATAATCCATGTCGATATGGACTGCTTTTTTGCCGCAGTGGAGATGCGTGACAACCCGGCGCTGCGGGATATTCCCATCGCCATTGGCGGCAGCCGCGTTCAGCGTGGTGTCATCAGCACCGCCAACTATCCTGCGCGCAAATTTGGCGTGCGCAGCGCGATGCCGACGGCGATGGCCTTAAAGCTTTGCCCTCATCTCACGCTTCTGCCGGGCCGGTTTGAAGCCTATAAAGAGGCTTCCCTTCATATTCGGGAAATCTTCTCCCGCTATACCTCTCTGATAGAGCCGCTGTCGCTGGACGAAGCCTATCTGGATGTGACCGACAGCGTGCACTGCCACGGCTCCGCCACGCTGATGGCTCAGGAGATCCGCCAGACGATTTTCAACGAGCTGAATCTGACGGCGTCTGCGGGCGTCGCGCCCGTTAAATTCCTCGCCAAAATTGCCTCTGATTTAAATAAGCCCAACGGCCAGTACGTCATCACGCCGGAAGAGGTGCCTGCATTTTTAAAAACGCTGCCGCTTGGCAAAATCCCCGGCGTGGGGAAAGTTTCCGCCGCTAAGCTGGAAAGCATGGGGTTACGGACCTGCGAAGACGTGCAGCGAAGCGATCTCGCCATGCTGCTCAAGCGCTTCGGGAAGTTTGGCCGCGTGCTGTGGGAGCGCAGCCAGGGGATTGACGATCGCGATGTGAACAGCGAGCGGCTACGGAAATCCGTCGGCGTTGAGCGCACCCTCATTGAAGATATTCATGACTGGTCCGAATGCGAAATCATTATCACGGAACAGCTTTATCCTGAGCTGGAACGACGATTAAGCAAGGTGAAGCCGGACCTGCTGATTGCCCGTCAGGGTATCAAATTAAAATTCAACGACTTCCAGCAGACCACGCAGGAACACGTCTGGCCGCGTCTGAATAAAGACGATCTTATCGCGACGGCGAAAAAGGCATGGGAAGAAAGACGAGGCGGGCGAGGAGTAAGGCTGGTGGGATTGCACGTCACGCTGCTGGATCCGCAGTTAGAGCGGCAGCTGGTATTAGGATTGTAAAAAAGCCCGGTGCGCTACGCTTACCGGGCCTACGTTTTTCACCCTCTCCCTTTGGGAGTGTACGGTCCGGGGACATAGTGAACACTTGTTCGGGGACATGGTAGACACTTACCACTAAGGCATAAGAACCCGTTTATGGAGTCGCTTATGCCCTGGGATGCGAGAGATACCATGTCATTACGTACCGAGTTTGTTTTGCTCGCCTCGCAGGACGGGGCGAACATCCGTTCCCTCTGCCGTCGCTTCGGCATTTCACCTGCCACCGCCTACAAGTGGCTTCAGCGCTGGGCTCAGGAAGGCCCATCCGGCCTTCAGGACCGGCCCCGCATACCGCACCATTCCCCGAACCGCTCATCTGACGACATCACCGCCCTGCTGCGCATGGCCCATGAGCGCCATGAACGCTGGGGCGCCCGCAAGATTAAGCGCTGGCTAGAAGACCAGGGGCACACCATGCCCGCCTTCAGCACCGTCCATAACCTGATGGCCCGCCATGGCCTGCTGCCGGGCGCTTCACCGGGCATTCCCCCCACGGGACGGTTCGAACACGATGTGCCGAACCGCCTCTGGCAGATGGATTTTAAGGGCCACTTTCCCTTTGGCGGGGGCCGCTGCCATCCGCTCACCCTGCTGGACGACTACTTCCGTTTTTCCCTGTGCCTGGCGCACTGTACCGATGAACGGCGCGAGACCGTGCAGCAGCAGCTGGTCAGCGTGTTTGAGCGTTATGGCCTGCCGGACCGGATGACGATGGACAACGGCTCACCGTGGGGAGACACCACCGGCACCTGGACGGCGCTGGAGCTGTGGCTGATGCGCCACGGTATCCGGGTGGGGCACTCCCGGCCTTATCATCCGCAGACGCAGGACAAGCTGGAGCGTTTTCACCGCAGCCTGAAGGCAGAGGTGCTGCAGGGAAAATGGTTCGCAGACAGCGGTGAGCTGCAGCGCGCCTTCGACCACTGGCGCACGGTGTACAACCTTGAACGCCCGCACGAGGCGCTGGATATGGCGGTACCGGGCTCGCGGTATCAGCCGTCAGCGCGGCAGTACAGCGGCAGCACAACGCCTCCGGAATATGACGAGGGCGTGATGGTAAGGAAAGTGGATATCAGCGGAAAGCTGAGCGTGAAAGGGGTAAGCCTGAGCGCAGGCAAGGCGTTCAGGGGAGAACGGGTCGGGCTGAAGGAGATGCAGGAAGACGGCAGCTATGAGGTGTGGTGGTACAGCACGAAAGTGGGGGTGATCGACCTGAAGAAAAAGTCGATCACCATGGGTAAAGGATGTTAAAAAGTGTTCACCATGTCCCCGAACACCTGTCTACCATGTCCCCGGACCGTACAGTGGGAGAGGGCCGGGGTGAGGGCACCAGACCGCATTAATTCCCGACAAAAAAACCGGCATTAAGCCGGTTTTTTTTATTTCGCATCATCAGAACTGGTAGGTCATACCCACGGCAACGATGTCATCGCTGCTCACGCCCAGTTTATTTTTGTCGTCAATCTGGTTGATTTTATAATCAACAAAAGTGGACATATTTTTGTTGAAGTAATAGGTCGCGCCAACGTCAATATATTTCACCAGATCTTCGTCACCAATACCTTCGATATCTTTGCCTTTAGACTGGACATAACCCAGGGACGGGCGTAGACCAAAGTCGAATTGATATTGTGCGACAACTTCAAAGTTCTGCGCTTTATTTGCAAACCCGCCGGAAATTGGCGTCATATTGCGAGTTTCAGAATACATTGCTGCCAGATAAATATCGTTCGCGTCATATTTCAGACCGGTTGCCCAGGCTTCTGCTTTCTGGCCCTGGCCACGCGCCAGCAGGTTCTGAGCATTGGTGCGGTCAGAGTTGGTGTAGGCGCCGCTGACGGCGAAATCGCTGCCGCCGAAGTCATAGGTCAGAGAGGTACCAAAACCGTCACCGTTCTGTTTCTTGGCGTCACGGTTTTCGTTTTTCCCCTGATACTGCAGCGTCATGTCCAGACCGTCAACCGCGCCGAAGAAGTCGGTGTTGCGGTAGGTCGCAAGGCCAGTAGCACGCTTGGTCATGAAGTTATCGGTCTGCGCGGAAGAGTCGCCGCCGAACTCAGGGAACATATCGGTCCATGCTTCGACGTCATACAGGGCACCCAGGTTACGACCGTAATCCAGTGAACCAAAGTTTTTCAGTTTCAGGCCAGCGAACGCCAGACGTGTCTTCTGAGAGGAGTCGCTCTCAGCTTTGTTACCTGCAAATTCAGATTCCCAACGGCCATAGCCCGTCAGCTGATCGTTAATCTGTGTTTCGCCTTTAAAACCAAAACGAACGTAAGTCTGATCGCCATCTTTGGTGTCATCATCACTGATATAGTGCATGGCTTTCACTTTGCCGTACACGTCCAGCTTATTACCATCTTTATTATAAACTTCAGCTGCGTGAACGGATGCAGAAGCCACTACGCCCATAACCATTAATGCCAGAGTGCTCTTTTTCATTTTCGGTCCTGTCTTATAAACGCGCTAAAAAAATTCGCTGGACGATAAGCTCATGCTTAAGTCCCGTGAAAAAACAGGAAGGGTTTTATCGTTTTGGAATGAAACTTTTATGACAAACTAAGAATAATTTTAAAAAACTGTGATTTATTATTTTGGTAATAAAAGTGTCAAACTTTCCCGCTAGGCTTCCTGATCCCGCGCAACAAAGTGTTTCGCGATGTGCTAAGGCAGTTGGCAACGGGGCTGACTCCTGTTAAAACGTTCGTTCGACATTACTTTCCCTTATCGTTGAACGGCAGAGAATCATGAGTGACAGCCAGACGCTGGTGGTAAAACTCGGTACCAGTGTTTTAACAGGCGGATCGCGCCGCCTAAATCGCGCCCACATTGTTGAGCTTGTACGTCAGTGCGCTCAGTTACATGCCGCAGGGCATCGTATTGTGATTGTGACCTCCGGGGCGATTGCCGCCGGGCGTGAACACCTGGGTTACCCCGAACTCCCCGCGACGATCGCTTCCAAGCAGCTGCTGGCCGCCGTGGGGCAAAGCCGACTCATTCAACTCTGGGAACAGTTGTTCTCCATCTATGGCATCCACGTCGGGCAGATGTTGCTGACGCGTGCGGATATGGAAGACAGAGAGCGCTTCCTGAACGCCCGCGATACTCTGCGCGCGCTGCTGGACAACAATATTGTTCCGGTCATTAACGAGAACGATGCCGTTGCTACCGCTGAAAT
This sequence comes from Enterobacter cloacae complex sp. CARB60, assembly GCF_036487345.1. Lineage (NCBI taxonomy): Bacteria > Pseudomonadati > Pseudomonadota > Gammaproteobacteria > Enterobacterales > Enterobacteriaceae > Enterobacter > Enterobacter cloacae complex sp. CARB60. The sequence continues at coordinate 3,745,178 of NZ_JAZKLC010000002.1, read as the reverse complement.
CAAAGTGGGTGATAACGATAACCTTTCAGCGCTGGCCGCGATTCTGGCCGGAGCCGATAAATTACTGCTTCTGACCGATCAGCAGGGTCTGTTCACCGCCGATCCGCGCTCCAACCCAGAAGCCGAGCTGATTACCGACGTGCACGGTATCGACGATGCGCTGCGCGCCATCGCCGGTGACAGCGTTTCAGGCCTCGGAACGGGCGGCATGGGGACCAAGCTGCAGGCCGCTGACGTGGCGTGCCGCGCCGGTATCGACACCATCATTGCTGCGGGCAGCCGCCCTGGCGTGATTGGTGACGTGATGGAAGGCATCTCCGTCGGTACTCGCTTCCACGCCCAGGAATCCCCACTGGAAAACCGCAAGCGCTGGATATTTGGCGCGCCTCCTGCTGGCGAACTCGTCGTCGATGAAGGGGCAACCGCCGCGATTCTGGAACGAGGAAGTTCATTACTTCCTAAAGGAATTAAAAGCGTGACAGGCAACTTCTCCCGTGGTGAAGTGATCCGTATCCGTAACCTCGAAGGCCGCGACATCGCCCACGGCGTAAGCCGTTATAACAGCGATGCCCTGCGCCGCATAGCGGGTCACCACTCACAGCAGATCGACGCCATTCTGGGCTATGAATATGGCCCGGTTGCCGTACATCGCGATGACATGATTATTCGTTAAGGAGCCAGAACATGCTGGAAAAAATGGGCGCAGCCGCGAAGGCTGCCTCTTACAAACTGGCGCTCCTTTCCAGCCGCGAGAAAAACCGCGTGCTGGAAAAAATCGCTGATTATCTGGAATCACAGTCCCAGGAGATTTTGCTCGCCAACGAGCAGGATTTACTGGAAGCGCGTCGTAACGGTTTGAGCGAAGCGATGCTCGACCGTCTGGCGCTGACGCCGGCACGCCTGAAAGGCATCGCCGACGATGTGCGTCAGGTCTGCAATCTTGCCGACCCGGTAGGGCAGGTGATCGACGGCGGGCTGCTCGACAGCGGTTTACGCCTGGAGCGCCGCCGCGTGCCGCTCGGCGTTATCGGCGTTATTTATGAAGCCCGTCCAAACGTGACGGTGGATGTCGCGTCTCTGTGCCTGAAAACCGGTAACGCCGCTATTCTGCGCGGTGGCAAAGAGACATGGCGCACCAACGCCGCGACGGTGAAAGTCATTCAGCAGGCGCTGGAAGAGTGTGGCTTACCGGCGGGTGCCGTACAGGCGATCGAGAGCCCAGACCGCGCGCTGGTCAACGAAATGCTGCGCATGGACAAATACATCGACATGCTGATCCCACGCGGTGGCGCGGGCCTGCACAAACTGTGCCGCGAGCAGTCGACGATTCCGGTGATCACCGGCGGTATCGGCGTGTGCCATATCGTGGTCGACGACAGCGCTGAGGTTGAACCGGCGCTGAAGATTATCGTTAACGCGAAAACCCAGCGTCCAAGCACCTGTAACACCGTAGAAACGCTGCTGGTGCATCAGGATATTGCGAACACCTTCCTGCCGGCCCTGAGCAAACAGATGGCAGAGAGCGGCGTGACGCTGCATGCTGACGCCAACGCGCTCGCACTGCTTCAGGAAGGCCCGGCTAACGTTGTTCCCGTCAAAGCGGAGCAGTACGACGATGAGTTCCTGTCACTGGATCTGAACGTGAAAATCGTTACCGACCTTGACGACGCCATTGCGCACATCCGTGAACACGGCACGCAGCATTCTGACGCGATCCTGACGCGCACCCTGCGCAATGCCGATCGCTTCGTGAACGAGGTGGATTCCTCTGCGGTCTATGTGAATGCCTCAACGCGCTTCACCGACGGCGGCCAGTTCGGCCTCGGCGCAGAGGTGGCAGTCAGCACGCAGAAACTGCACGCGCGCGGTCCGATGGGGCTGGAAGCGCTGACCACGTACAAGTGGATCGGCTTCGGTGACGATACGATTCGTGCGTAAATAATCACGGGTGATGCAAAAATAGCCGTTTGATTCAAAAGGGCATTGACGCATCACCCGGATAGATCTAACCTTTTGCCCCGTGGTTACACTCGTAACCGGCCTCTCAGGGCCGATATAGCTCAGTTGGTAGAGCAGCGCATTCGTAATGCGAAGGTCGTAGGTTCGACTCCTATTATCGGCACCATCTTTTAACGCAGTCTTCTGACAATCAAATAAACAACCTTTATTCTTCGTCAACGAAATTTATTGCACATCAGCCATTACATTCCCACGACAACTCCGACAAACCATCACACATCTCCTGCAACTCATTAAACATCCTTGCCACATGGAAACCATCGCACACCGAGTGATGTACCTGTACCGCCATAGGCAACAACACTTTTCCATCCTGCTCGTAGTATTTTCCAAACGTGAACATAGGAGAAAAGAAGTTCTTCATGTGCGCAATGTTCATCGTAAAGTTAGTAAACGTTACCCAGGGAATAGACGATACAAAAAAGACATTTTCTCGGGACTCTTCCTTCGGCCAGTAAGAAATGTTATTGCCATAGCGTGCAACATCTTCCGCATACGTATTCTGGAAGTGCTGAATATTGCCGTCGAAGTGGCTCCACAGTGACGAAAACGTCTCCGTTTCAGGATGAAAAATGGTATAGCTTGGATGGATTTCATTCCATATGACAAGCTCATTGTCCTTCATGGCCATACGGAATTCCGAATGCCGGTTCATGATTTTAGAAAGGAGGAAAATAATCGTCGGATAAAACTTCCAGCCGACCTCTTTGATATGTTTTCGCAGCGCGGTAATGTCGATCAGAACCGTTTGGTTTATTGTACATTCAGCAAATGACTGGAATACCTCAAAATGCTCCTTCCTGGCCCAACGAGATAAATCAACAGGCGTGTAGTCTGGGACTGTTTTTTTCATTTTATAACCTTTGATTATCAATCGCCTAAAGGGTTTTGGGCCAGCAAAAGCCGCGCAACCATTTCAACCGTATCTAATCTTCCTGTCAATCTCAGCCTGTGGTTTTCCGAACAGGTATCCCTGCACGAGATCGCAGCCAAGCGCCTGAAGACGTTCAAGCTGCGCTTCGGTTTCCACACCTTCCGCAATGACCCTCATATTGAGGCTCTTCGCCATGCCAGTTATCAATTTAACGATATTAAGGGCATCATCCTGCGTGGATATCGGGTTCACAAAGGACTTGTCGATTTTAATTTTATCAAAATTCAGTTCGCTCAGTCGTGAGAGCGATGAATAACCCGTTCCGAAATCATCGATAGAAATTTTTACACCCAGCGTTCTGAGCTTTTTGAGAATAGTGAGGGGCGTATTGCTGTCACTGAAGAGCGAAGACTCCGTAACTTCTAACTCAAGTCGGCTGGCCGGAAGTCCTGTCTCCTTCAGGATGGACTGTACCATCGTCGTAAATGATTTCGTGCCCAGCTGAACGGGTGAGACGTTCACAGAGATCCTTGCCGGAATGGCCCAGGAAACTGCTTCCCTGCAGGCAAGCTCAAGCACATTTTTACCGATCTGATTGATCATCCCCGTTTTTTCAGCGACAGAAATAAAGTAATCAGGTGAAAGTATCCCCTTCACCGGGTGTATCCAGCGAATAAGCGCTTCATAGCCGTAAATTTCATTGCTGAATGAATCGACAATAGGCTGGTAATAAACAACGAATTCATGGTTATCGATCGCCAGTGCCATATCATGTTCAAGGGTTCTGCTTTCCTGCAGCTTTTGCAGCATCCACTGACGGAAGACTTTTATCTGCTGTGAACCCTCTTTTTTGGCTTCGTAGAGCGCCAGATCGGCAAATTTATAAAGATAATCAGAGCGCCGCTCATTATCAGATAAAACGATACCCACACAGGTGGCGATTTTTATCAGCTGGTTATTAATCGTATAGGGCTGGCTGATATGTTCGCTAATTTCTTTGGCGCGCGAAACGGCTGCTGTTTCGGTGAGGCCACTGGACAGAAGGGCAAACTCGTCTCCGCCCAAACGGTAAAATGTATCCGTGGCGCTGCTCATTGAGGTGAGTCGTCTGGATACCTGATTCAACAGCAAATCTCCGGCATCATGGCCATAGGTATCGTTGACCTCTTTGAACCGGTCTAAATCAAATAACATCACCGTGACGGGGATGTGGTTTTTATCGGCCTGAAGATTAATTTTGTTGAGATCGTCCCAGAAGAAAAGGCGGTTTTTCATGCCGGTGAGGGAGTCATGATAAACATCATACTCCAGCTTCGAGTTTTGAATTTGCAGCGTTTCTTTTGATTTCTGAAGCTCGTCAGCAAGGCTTTTAACCTGCATGTGCGCTTTGAGAATGTTTTTATTCTGGTAGATCATTAAGAAACCAAGAATAAAGCTTAATATCACCAGAAGTAATGAAAGTGCCGAATAAATATAGTAAAGGATCTGTATTTTATGGTTGGATTCGTTAACCGTGTTAATATCTTTCGTTAATGCCGTTGCAGAGAGCTGGCTAAGCGGCGCATCGAGCACATGCATATTTTTCAGGTATGCCTGTAACTCTGGATGGCTCATATTTTCAAGATGGCTATCCAGATAGTTCAGTATCTGCTCTAAGCGTAAAGCGAGCTCTTGGTGCGCTTTATCGCTGTCAATATAGCGACCTAAATCTCCCCCCTTCATTAAATCGCCCTGACTAAGCATAATTTCGAGGCGCATGCGGACCTGGTCTATCGTAACGTCATCGGTATCGGTTGCGTATAGACCAAGCCATGATTCAAAACGGTAATACTCTGATACCAGTTGTGCCACGGACCAGGACTCAGTGTATTGAGTCAGTTTTTGCAATTCCTGCTGACGATCGTAAACAAGAAATGCAATATATCCTGTCGTGATAAAAAGAGAAAAAATGATACCAACCAGTATCCTGTTCATTATGTTCTCCTGAACTGCTACTCAATCTTCATTTTGCTAACCTGCCATGCTGATCGCGAGTAATAAATCTGATTATTCAACTCAGGAAGACTGTCATAGGGGTATACAATGAATGATGGACCTTTATCGCGGATGCGCATATATTCGCCATTGACCTTTAAGGCAAGTATGGCGTTGTATTTTTTGAAGTCACTGAGAGGGATCACGGTAGAGTAATCATTAAGCGCAATAACATTAATGTTAGTACCTTTTGCACCCACATAATCCATCAGTTTTTTCATTGGAACACCCTCAAACTTAGTACGTCCATTATACCAGGGGGATGTTGTCTCGAAACTCACCATGCCCAGTTTTTCAAGGCTGGCGAGATCAAACACTGCTTTTCCATTTTCATTCGTATTTTCTATATTACCGTAAATCGTTAAAATGGGTTTACCAACTGGTTTTGGCAGATCGCCAGCCCAGGTTACACTTTGTACCAGACAGCATAACAGCAGTAGGGTTAATCGCATTTTGGCCTCCACTTTTTAACAGAAGTATAAGAATTATAATTTAGATATCACACTAGTTTATATATTTTGTTGAGTAGCAAGGCCTTTTAGCGTTTTTATTGATGTAAGTGCAATAAAATCAGTGGCTTAAGCTGTGGTGATGGCAGGATGTTTGGCAGTTCAGGGATGCTTAACTTTTTGAGAAAAGCTAAAGCTGCTTGCATAAGCTCTCGTGTGTTTAAAAAACGATCGCTTTTATTGATTGTTATTATCTCATACCACTGATTTTACCGATGATGAAAACGACGAGTGTGCAAACGCTCAGTACCAGCCCTTCGTGGGTTTTGACCCGTTGAAGTGACGCGGCTGGCACTCTCAGTCTGTACAAAATTTGCTCATCCCGAGCGAGAAGGGATCGGGTATGCTGTTCCTGACGGGACGAATACTATTCTGCCGTTTTGCCCAGGCCATCAAACGCGCTAAAAAGGTGACCGCCTGCGGGGTGAGTTTTTTCTTATGCGATGGCAGAAAATGTAAATAATGAACAGAAGGGGTTGTGAGATATTATCGATGAGATCGTCAGTTTACGGTTTCAATCTGTGTCTGAATAATTGCCTGATTTTTGGACGCTTCTTCCACTGGGAAGCGTCCACTTTTTTCCTGCCATCAAAATGATATATATCCGGCATGTTAAAAAGAGCATTTATTTACTTTTTCGACGCAGGAGTCCTCTGTGCAATATGTAAACCGACTAAAATAGCGATCATTGTTCCCATATAAAATTGACCCATCACCGCTTCAAGCATCGCCAGATTACGTGCAACAGGATGAATTGCCAGAATATCTCCATAGCCAAGGGTTGTTAACGTGGTCAGGCTGAAGTAAAGCATCGTTTCAACTGAATTTCCGCCCGGTATTCCTGTATATGCGTCAGGTATGAATCCCACCAGCAAACAGTCCAGCAGCGCAAACAAAAGGGATATGTTTAGATAGATAACCATGGCGCCGCGGATGCGATGAAGCGTCACAACACCCTCATCAAAAACCTGTTTTGCCACAATCCAGCTAACATTGAGACAGAAAAAAATCCCTGACAGAAGAACCAATACCCCTGTGGTTTTATGCGTGGTCGTTGTTGACCCAACGACCAACCCGACCAGGCAAAAAGAAAAGCTGAGAATAGCCAGATACCTTTTTATATCCTTAGAAACAATGAATACCGAAATTAAGGCCATCGCTGAGAACAATGCATTGTTTAGCCAGTGATAGTTTTTATGCTCGCTCTCCGTAACGGGTGAAATGATAAAAATGGTTAATACCTGCAGTATTAGAAGAATGGTGAGACAAACATCCTTATAATCGCTATTCTTTTCAATTGGAAATTGAAAGTCACTCATTTTCATGATGTTAACCTGAATTTAGCGTTTTTATATATGTCACATCCGGAATGTTAATCGGCCGGGAAACGGCTTGCAGTTTATTACGTTACTGTCCTAATGGGGTCAAAGCAGGAAGCCCGTCAGCCATGTTCGGTCAGGATGATTCTCAGGTAATTGTTCAAGGATATGAACTAACGTATTCTGGTTGTCCTGTCCGCTGTTGATAAATCTAAAGAAGTTGCTGTCACATTTATTTTTGTGATATTGCATTGTAGAGAACTCTTTTTTTCTTAACAACGTGCGTTCTAACCAGCTGAATTTTTTAATTTCCCTTTCCAGGTATTTCATTTCGGAAATTGAAAGGAATATTTTCTTATACAGAATATCCCGGCTGCCCGGCGTGTATGATTTACTGTCCATCAGATTTTCTCTGTTTTTATGATACTCACGTCCTTGTGCTGAATAAATATTAGTGTCCTACTGAAGCGGCATCGACCACGCGCGAAGGTTTCGGTGCTAATGCAATCGCAAATGCAGCGATAAAAAATATCACGCCGATCGACATCATCAGATTATTGGTCGAAAGCATCATGCTCTGGCTGTTAACCATCTTGTCAAAAAGCTCGCGCACAAATTGCCCACCTTGCTGAGGTGCTGAACTGATGTAATGCGAAAGATCGCCAGTTGGGTCGACGACGGACGCCAGTTTGTCATGTGCTATATAGCGCTGGTCCTGCCATGATGTCGTCACGAGCGATGTAGCAAACGCACCCGATAACGTTCGAACAAAGTTCATTAAGCCCGCTGCTGAAGCCATTTCCGTTTCATCTACAGAGCCCATTGCAAGCCCCGTAATCGGGACGTAGTACAACGGCATGCCAACGCCCATGAATAACAAAGGGACACAGATGGACCAGTAGTCCATATCGGTCGTCGCATAGGATCGCCAGAAGGTGTCGAGACCCAGCCAGGCGCAGCCAAAGAAAATAAGAATGCGCGGATCGATTTTGTTGGAGAGGTTAGCGGCAACCGGAGAAAATACCACCTGCAGCAGTCCGCCCCAGGCAACCACAATCCCTGCCCATGTTGTTGTATACCCTAAGTTATATTGTAGCCACAACGGCGTGAGGACATTCAGACCAAAAAAACATCCAAACGCGAGTGCGAGAACAAACATGCTGGCCGAAAAACCGCGATGGCGAAAAACTCTGATATCGACAATCGGATGATCGGCGGTCAGCTCCCAGATGCAGAAACTTAAAAAGCCGATACAGGCCACAATCGCCAGAACCCAAATTTCTTCTGAGGCAAACCAGTCAAGGTCTTTCCCTTCATCCAGCATGATCTGCAGTGCACCCACCCAGATAACCAATAAAATAAACCCAACGATATCAATAGAGTTATTAACCAGCGTATCTTCGAAGATTTTCAGTACTGACCACGCGACCAATGCGAAAGCGATGGCCATCGGAACGTTGATGATAAACACCCACGACCAGCTGTAATGATCGCAAATCCATCCGCCCAGTACCGGGCCTATTACGGGCGCGAGCAATGTTGTCATCGCCCATAATCCCGTCGCCTGCATGGATTTTTCTTTCGGGAAAATACGCAGCAGTAACGTTTGTGATAAGGCCATCAGGGGGCCTCCCGCCATGCCCTGAAACACCCTCATCAGCAGCAGCATTCCCAGCGAGGTGGAAAGGCCGCAAAGCAAAGAAAAAATGCCAAACATGAACACGGAAACGCAGAAAACGCGCACGCCGCCGAAACGTGTGGTTAACCATCCTGATAGCGGTACCGTAATGGCTTCAGCCACGGCATAGGCCGTGATGATCCACGTTCCCTGGCTGGTTCCTGCGCCCAGGGCGCCAGCCATGTTGGGTTGAGTGACGTTTGCAATGGTCATGTTGAGCACAGCTAAAAAGTTAGCCATTGCAAGTACCAGGGCACCAATCCATAACATACCGCCTTTCAGCGAAGGCGGCTCATTATCGATAACTAATGTAGACATGGCCTGGTTTCCGTTATTCACTTTTTAAGTTAACTGTCGCTTTCATGGACAGACCAACCCGCAACGGATGTGCTGCAAGCTCATCAGCATTGAGTTTGATGCGTACGGGCAAACGCTGAACAACCTTAATCCAGTTACCCGTTGCGTTCTGCGCAGGAATAATTGAAAACGCTGCGCCGGTGCCGCCATCAAAGCCTTCTACCGTTCCATGGAAAGGAACGTTGTCGCCATACAGATCGCTCACCAGTTCCACCTTCTGTCCCACTTTCACATGCTGGAGCTGAACTTCCTTGAAGTTGGCATTGACGTGAATTTGCTGTACCGGCACCACGGACAATAACGGCGTGGAAGGCTGGACACGCTGTCCAAGCTCGACCTGGCGACGAGCAACCACGCCATCAACTGGCGAACGGATCACGGTTCTTTCCAGATCCAGTCTGGCCTGATCGCGCTTCGCTCTGGCGAGAGCAACTTCAGGGTTGGTCTCGGTATTTGCATCCTCAATCATCACGGCATTCGCCTGTCTTGCACCCACCGCCGCCTGTCTCGCTGCATCCGCTTGCGCCACGGCGGCTTTAGCGGCATTCAGGTTTGCCAGTGCGGAAGCATAAACGTTTTGAATACGCGTCAGTTCGTCGCCTGAAATCGCGCCCGTCTGCATTAACGCTTCGCGTCGCTTGAGGTCAACCGTCGCGCGCTGGAAGTCAGCGTTTGCGGCATCCACCTGGGCCAGCAGGCGTTTTTGTTCTTTTTCATTCGCCACAACTTCAGCGCCGAGTTTTGTGTCGGTGGCCTTATATCCATTTACCCGCCGAATGGACAGGTTCAGGTTTGCTTCCGCCTGATTAAGGGCTAACTCTGCGTCAGTAGGATCCAGCTGGATCAGAACATCGCCTTTTTTTACCACCTGAGAATCCGTGACCAGGATGGCACTTACCGTACCGGTGATTGCGGAAGAGAGCTGAGCAGACTCAACATCGGTATAGGCGTTATCGGTTTCAACATATCGGGAACCCACTAATTCCCAATAGACGAACGAGCCTGCGCCAGCCAGCGCGATGCTTAATGCAAGATAAGAGAATAAACGTTTTCTTTTTTTCTTTTTGATATCGGATGATTCAATATTTTGATTTTCAATAGCTGCAGAATGACTCATTTTATTTCCTTTCTTTCCACTATTTAGTTATTAACCTGGTGTTAAAAAATCACTGTTTGCTCGAGGTATATCCACCGCCCAATGCACGCGCTAATGCGACGTCAATCGTAAAGGCACGGGAATTTACATCGGCTAATTTTCTGCGGGCCGCGACCAGCTCATCTTCCGAGGACAAGACGTCGAGATAGTCAGCAACCTTTCCTTCATATCTTTGTTTGGTGAGCGAATATGCTTTTTCTGCCGACGTGACTGCACCCTGAGAATAAAGCATCTCGTCTTTCAGAGAGGCTCTGCTGGTGAGCGCATCGCTCACTTCCCGAAGTGCATTCGTTAACGTGTCGTTATAAACTTGCACCGCTATGTCATATTCACCGCTGGCGTATTTCAAATCACCCTGTAGCTTTTGCGTATTAAATATTGGCAGCGATATGGCCGGGCCAAAACTGCCAATTGCTGAGCCACTCCGGGTAAGGTTATTAATTCCCAGTGACTGGAATCCGGCAAAGGCAACCAGATGAACGCTGGGGTAAAAACCGGCTTTTTTCTGCTTGATTTGCTCTGCTGCAGCCTCTGCGCGTAAACGTGCCGCGACAATATCAGGACGTCGACCAATCAAATCCAGCGCAATATTGGGAGGAAGTTCCTCATGCGCTAAAAGCGTTGCCTTAGGCGCGGTTATCGCCAGCGATCTGTCAGGCCCATCACCGACCAGTGCAGCGAGCTCATGTTTTTTGATCGCAATAGCTTCATCTATTGCCACCAGATTTGCTTTTGCGTTGAGTTGACGCGTCTCAACCTGTTGAAGGCTGGATAAATCTTCAAGCCCCGCGTCATGTCGTTGCTGGAACAACGCGAGCGTACTGGTTCGTATCGTGAGGGTATCGTTAAGCGTTTCGCGAACGGTGTATAAATGCGCCAGCTCCGCGTAAACGGTAACAATAGAAGAAGAGAGCACCAGTCTTGTCTGTGCTTCTTCCGCTACCGCCGCCATTTCGCCTGACGTTGCAGCCGCGAGCGCGGCGCGGTTTTTACCCCAAAAATCTATTTCCCAGCTCATATCAAGCGTGGTACGCCCGTAGCTGTTCCAGTTTTGAGGCGTTGCGCTTTCAGGCGTCACATAGTTGTAACTCATTTTGTCCCGCATAAAGCTGGCGTTTGCGGTGACCTCAGGGAAAAGCGAACCGCTCGCACTTTGCGTCATCGCCTGCGCTTGTCTCACGCGAGCTTCAGCGATGTTAAGCGTGGGGGAATTTTTAAGCGCGTCATCAATCAGCCCGTTGAGCTGCTCGTCACCGTATTTCTTCCACCAGTAATCTTTCGGCCACTGGCCGTTCTGATGCGGGAAACTTTGATCGCTTTTAAGTTGTGAGACCGTCTTCATAGACGGTGGGGTGCCAAGATCGGGGATTATGGCGCATCCGCTCATACTGATGGCGGAAATGACAACACAGCCCATTACTATGCTGGACCGGGTTAAACCGGAAATACGACACCTCGGGAGTGTCTCCTGAAAACCTTTCATCAGTACGCTCGTCATGCTGTTCATAGAGAAGTCCAAATACAGTACCGTACAGTACGGTACACTTTATATCTTGACTTCTGAGCGCCGTCAAATGAAAATGTACTCGTCAGTACGATTACAAACCCTACTACCAGACGTGATTCCGAAATCAGAGAACAAAAAGTGTTGGCTCCGGCCAGACACCTAAACTAACGAGGAAACATATGGATAAAAGAGCGCTTAAACGGCAACAGATCCTGGAGGTCGCATCCGGGCTGTTTCGACAAAAGGGATTTGATGCCACGTCTATCTCGGAGATTAACGCGATTGTTGGTGGCTCAAAATCGACAATTTACAGTCACTTTTCTTCGAAAGAAGAGCTATTTGTAGAATGCATGTCTTCAGAAACTGAACAGTATATAAAAAGCATGACTATTGAAACTGCAGGGCAGGTGCGCCTTTTCAGAAAATCACCACAGCTGGTTATCGAGCAATTTGCCGTTGCCTTTTTACGTTATATTTGCTCTCCGGATATTGTGGATCTGCAAAGATTAATGATTTCCGAGGCCGGAAGGTCGGGTATCGGAGAATTATATTATGCGCGAATGCAAAAGCTGCGTTCAAATGTTTCAGCGCTTTTTACCGATTTAATGAATCAAAACATCTTAAGAAAAGATGATCCTGTGCTGGCGGCCGAGTATTTTCGATCTCTTCTCCAGGCAGACATACTGGAACCCTTGCTTTTGAAAGCAAGAAAGGATCAGCCTGACGAAAGTGAAATCGTTATGAAAGCGCAGGCCTCCGTTAATGCGTTTATGAAACTGTATGGTCCTGAAAAAAGTGAGGATGTTGCAAAGACATCTTTCTAAAATACAATAAGCGTTCCTTCACCCTATTATTAGGGTGATTTTTCTTTTGGGAAATATTTATTTCAATTGTCATTGGATGACTTTGCCAGCGGCCTTCTTGTAAATAAAATTTCGTGGATACTTATGTGTATAAAGTTTACTCTTTTAAAAGATCGTGAAGCTGTAATTAAGTCCCTTACTCACTGGATTGACTCGAATTTATATCGGCCCATTACCGTTTTAGATGTGGCACGGAAATCCGGTTATTCATTGGCTTACATTCAGCGGAACTTTCGCCAGGAGTGTGGCATAAGTATAGGCCTCTATATTCGAAGCCGGAAACTTGAAAAAGCCGCGCATATGCTTAGACATACGCAGCTCTCTGTTTCAGATATATTCACGATGTTAGGCTACGAGGAGCCGTCAACGTTCAGCAGAGCGTTCTCGAATCAATATGGACTCTCCCCAACCAAATACCGCGAGCAGGCTAAAAAAAGTCACTACATGAATGGATTGTCGATATTGATTACTGAGGTGACGCGCGAGTAAAGCGATAATCCGCTAACCCGCCTCCAGCATCCCAAAACTCACAATCCGCGCGCGGCCCAGCTCTTTCGCCCGGTACAAGGCCACATCCGCGGCGCGCAGCAGGTTATCAGTCTGGGCATGTTGCGGGTAGCTGGCAATGCCAATCGACACGTCTACCGGCCCAATCTCGGTCAGCCCGTAGCGAAGCGACAGCTCATGCACGCCGTTGTAAATCTTCTGCGCGCAGGCGTACGCTCCGGCTTCATCGGCACCGGAAAGCAGCACCAGAAACTCCTCGCCCCCGTAGCGGAATGCCAGCCCGTTGTCATGGGCGGCCCGCTGAACAATCGACGCCACGCTTTTGATCACCAGATCGCCCGCTTCATGACCAAACCGGTCGTTAATGCTCTTGAAGTGGTCAATATCGATCATCATGCAGCTTAACGGCACGCCGGTGCGCATCGCCTGTGCCGTTTGGGTTTGCAGGGTATCTTCCAGATGATGACGATTACGCAGGCCGGTGAGCGGGTCGAACAAGGCTTTTTCCAGCAGCGCGTCGCGCAGGCGTTGGTTAGCCAGCGCCAGCCCGAGCGCTTCGGCCATCAGTTCCAGATACGCGCGGGAAGGGGCGTTGTCCGCCGTGATGTTCTGGAAAGAGAGCAGGCCAATGGCCTCGCCCTGGGCGATAAGCGGCACGCACAGGGAACTTTCCGCCTGGGAGGCCGGAAGATGGTAGCAGGCGATATCCGGCTCACCGTTTACCGGCGGGTGGCTCTGCCCGCGGCGCACGGCCCAGCACTCGTCCGGATGGAACGTCGTCTCTTCACCGATGGGTGAAAGCCATTGCGCGACGCTGCGCATCTGCCACGGATCGCGGTCAAGAATGTAGAGCCGGCCCGCGATCCCCGGCGCGATATTGGGGGCAAACAGCTCCGCCACGTTAATCACGTCGTTAAAGTTCTCACATCCCTGCAGGCGCTGGGTCATGCGCGCCAGCAGCTCGCGGATGGCCCAGTCGGCATCGCGCTCTCTTTCCAGACGCTGTCGCGCAAGGCCGTTTTCACGGAAGATGCGAATGGCCTGCGCCATATCGCCAATCTCATCAATCTGGTTGAAATTAGGCGTTTCAACCGCGTAATCCTGGGACGCCAGGCGGTGTACCACGTCGCTCAGGCGCACCACGGGACGCAGCACGCGGCGCTTTAATATAAAACCGAGAACAAACAGGAACAGCAGGGCGGTCAGACCGACCATCAGCTCAGAGGCCGTACGTAGCGCTTTCGATTTTTTTGTCGCCTCCTGAACGGAGGCGATGACGCGTTTGTCGAGTATCTGGCGGAAGTGATCGATCTGGTTCTGCGCGCGCTCCAGCTCCTGCTCATAGGGCGCACCGTAGAGCAGGGCAACGGCCTGCGCATCTTCTCCCTGCGCCGCGCTCGTTAGTGCCGTCTGCTGCTCGTCCTGCAGTTCATCGATAATTTTTATGCCCTCGCGCAGCAGGGACAGCTCATCATCCGACGCGCCGTTGTCCCGCAGTTTTTCAAGCCGGAGTTCAACGCTCTTCAGGTTATTCTCGGACTGGCTGTATTCCTTTAACGTTTGCGGATCTTTTTTGATGACGTAGAGGCGTGCTAAATCGGACTGTGCCCAGGCATCGGTTTCGATATCTTCAGTAAGCGCATCAAAACGCTGGCGTTGTTCAACGGCCTGACGTTCAGCAGTGTCAGCACTGGACGCCATCAGCATGATGATGCCGGAGGCGATGGTCAGGCAGACCGTGGCACCATAGGCCCAGTTTGTTATCGTCGCGATTCGCACCTGATGATCCTTTTACGACATGAAGAGGACAGCGTTCTTCAAATTATAGAAAACGTTTGATTTAAGGCGAAAAAAAAGGCGGCACAGCGCCGCCTGGTGTGGTCTATATCGTCACATCCTCACAATTCTGGAGGATTTTTTCCTTCTTCGATGAAGTCGGGGTCCAGCTCTTCGGCGTTACCTTCGTGATCGCGCCCTGAGAAGAGGTTCCAGCAGGCGATAAACAGCGCGGCAATGAGCGGCCCAATCACAAAGCCGTTAATGCCGTACAGCTCCATGCCGCCGAGGGTGGAGATCAGGATCAGGTAGTCCGGCATTTTGGTGTCTTTCCCCACCAGCAGCGGGCGCAGAATATTGTCCACCAGCCCGACGATAATCACGAAGAAGCCGACAATAAACAGCCCTTGCCACAGCTGGTGGGTGGCGAACAGGAAGATGGCGGCGGGCACCCAGACAATCGCCGAGCCGATGGCGGGCACCAGCGAGAGGAAGGCCATCAGCGCGCCCCAGAGCACGCTGCCGTCAATACCCGCAATCGCAAACGCAATCCCGCCGAGTATGCCCTGAACCACTGCCACCGCCGCCGTACCTTTTACCGTGGCGCGCGACACGCCGACGAATTTGGCGAACAGGTGCTGCTTGGCGAAATCAGACAATGGCAGGGAGTCGAGGATTTGGCGTACCAGATACGGGCCGTCTTTCAGCAGGAAGAACAGCAGATAAAGCATGATGCCGAAGCTAATCGCAAAGCCAAACGTTCCTTTGCCAATCAGAAACGCGCTGCCGGCGAGATACTGTCCGCCCTGCAGCGCGACATCAGAGAGTTTTTTCTGGATCTGCGCCGCGTTGGTCAGGTTGTGATCCGCCAGGAAGCCGCTGGCCCAGTCAGGCAGATGGTTGAAGATGCTCGCCACCACTTCCGGAAACTGGGTGTTGTTCTCCTGGAGCTTCGTGTACACCATGTTCAGCTCAATGGCGAGCGAGGAGAGGATCACCATCAACGGGATAAAGACGATCAGGCAGATAATGCCAATGGTCAACAGCGAGGCAAGCCCGTTGCGATCCCCCAGCGCGGCGCGCAGCCTGTTTTTTACCGGGTTGAAGATGACGGTCAGAATAGCGGCCCACAGTATCGCGGAGAAGTAGGGCGACAGCACGTCGAAGAAGGCCCAGGTCACGAGGGCAAGAATAAAGATAAAGAAACCTTTGGTCAGTCCGTTAAAGCGCATCAGTCAGTCCTGGTTACTAAGAAACTGTGTCGACTATAGAACCGATTGTGAGAATTACCAGCCCTTGCGCCGGGTGGCGGCTGCGCCTTAACCGTCCTGTGGACGGTGTTGCGGTATGAATCCGCTCTTCACGGATACCACTTTCGACTGACCGAAGATCGCCTCTTCCCGCACCATGCTGTAAGTATCTGCTTGCGGAGGTGCTTATGGCCTGGCGTCCAATTCTCTATGTGATCCTCACAACCCACCCCAGACTCAGCGCGCGGCGCGCCCGTCTGCGTCTGGTCATCTAGCTTTTTATTAACAATCGCGGTATAACACACCTTCTTTGGATGTTTAGATGTCCATACGTATAGAAGGTAATATGCAAACACAACAAGAAAATGGGCAGCTTAAGCGCACCATGAAAACGCGCCACCTGATTATGCTCTCGCTGGGTGGCGTGATTGGGACAGGGTTATTCTTCAATACCGGCTACATCATTTCCACGACCGGGGCGGCGGGCACGCTGCTGGCGTACCTGATAGGCGCGCTGGTGGTCTGGCTGGTGATGCAGTGTCTGGGCGAGCTTTCCGTGGCGATGCCGGAAACTGGCGCGTTCCACGTCTATGCCGCCCGCTATCTTGGCCCGGCGACGGGCTACACCGTGGCGTGGCTCTACTGGCTCACCTGGACGGTGGCGCTCGGCTCGAGCTTCACCGCCGCGGGCTTTTGTATGCAGTACTGGTTCCCGCAGGTGCCCGTCTGGGCCTGGTGCGTGGTCTTCTGCGCGGTGATTTTTGGCCTGAACGTCATCTCGACGCGCTTTTTTGCTGAAGGCGAGTTCTGGTTCTCCCTGGTGAAAGTCATCACCATTATTGCCTTTATTATCCTTGGCGGCGCGGCGGTCTTTGGCTTTATCCCGATGCAGGACGGTTCACCCGCGCCGGGCTTAAGCAATATCACCGCCGAAGGCTGGTTCCCGCACGGCGGCCTGCCGATCCTGATGACCATGGTGGCGGTGAACTTTGCCTTCTCCGGCACCGAGCTTATCGGCATCGCGGCGGGGGAAACCGAAAATCCGCACAAGGTGATTCCGGTTGCGATCCGCACCACCATTGCGCGCCTCATTATCTTCTTTATTGGTACCGTATTTGTGCTGGCGGCGCTTATCCCGATGCAGCAGGCGGGCGTGGAAAAGAGCCCGTTCGTGCTGGTGTTTGAAAAGGTCGGTATTCCTTACGCGGCAGATATCGTTAACTTCGTGATCCTGACGGCGATCCTCTCGGCGGCGAATTCGGGTCTGTATGCCTCCGGGCGCATGCTGTGGTCGCTTTCGAATGAGAAAACGCTGCCGCGCTGCTTTGCCCGCGTGAACAAAAACGGCGTGCCGCTGACGGCGCTTTCGGTTTCTATGCTCGGCGGCGTGCTGGCGCTGTTCTCAAGCGTCGTGGCGCCGGACACGGTGTTTGTCGCGCTCTCGGCGATTTCCGGGTTTGCGGTGGTGGCGGTCTGGATCAGCATCTGCGCGTCGCACTTCGTTTTCCGTCGTCGCCATCTGCAGTCCGGACAGCCGCTCTCTGCGCTGCAGTACCGTGCGCCGTGGTATCCGCTGGTACCGGTGCTCGGTTTTATCCTCTGCGTGGTGGCCTGTGTCGGCCTGTGGTTTGACCCAAGCCAGCGCATTGCCCTTTATTGCGGGCTTCCGTTTGTCGCCCTGTGTTATGGTGCGTACTACCTGACCCGAAATATGACATCGCAGGAGCCCGAACATGTCGCAGAATAATCCGCTTACCGCCCTCCTTGAAAAGCAGCCGTTTGTGGTGCTGGATGGCGCGATGGCGACGGAGCTGGAAGCGCGCGGCTGTAACCTGGCAGACAGCCTCTGGTCTGCCAAAGTACTGATGGAAAACCCGGAACTTATTCGCGAAGTGCATCTCGATTACTATCGCGCGGGCGCGCAGGTGGCGATCACCGCCAGCTATCAGGCCACGCCTGCGGGGTTTGCGGCGCGCGGACTGGACGAAGCCCAGTCCCGCGCGCTGATCGGTAAAAGCGTGGAGCTGGCGCGTAAGGCGCGCGAAGCATATCTGGCTGAAAACCCGCATGCGGGCACGCTGCTGGTGGCGGGATCCGTTGGGCCGTACGGCGCGTATCTGGCGGATGGCTCAGAGTATCGCGGCGACTACGTGCGCGGTGCGGAAGAATTCACTACCTTCCACCGCCCGCGCGTGGAAGCGCTGCTGGATGCGGGCGCTGACCTGCTGGCCTGCGAAACGCTGCCTTCGTTTGCCGAGATTAAGGCGCTGGCGGCGCTGCTGTCTGAATATCCCCGCGCCCGGGCGTGGTTCTCGTTTACCCTACGCGACAGCGAGCACCTGAGCGACGGTACGCCGCTGCGTGACGTGGTCAGCGAGCTGGCAAACTCTCCGCACGTTGTCGCGCTGGGCGTTAACTGCATCGCTCTGGAAAACACCACGGCGGCGCTGAAGCATCTGCAAAGCCTGACGTCGCTGCCGCTGGTGGTTTACCCGAACTCGGGCGAGCATTATGACGCGGTAACCAAAACCTGGCACCACCACGGTGAAGCGTGCGAGACGCTGGCAGGGTATCTGCCGCAGTGGCTGGCTGCCGGGGCTAAGCTGATTGGCGGATGCTGTCGGACCACGCCGAAAGACATTGCTGAGCTTAACGCGCGGCGCTGAGTGCTTTGCCGGGTGGCGGCTACGCCTTACCCGGCCTACGGATCGCTGACCCTCTCCCACGGGGAGAGGGAAAAAATGAACCGCACAAAATCAACTATCCTTTCCCGCTTTTTATCTAAAAACGAATCGTTATGAGCGATTCATTTTTATTCCTTTATCAAAATTCCCGCGCCGGAAATACTGCCCTCATAACAACAAGGGGAGCAGGCACTATGGCAATTTCATCGCGAATCACACTACTCGGCGCACTGGCGCTGTGGGCATTTCAGGCGCAGGCGGTGGACGTCACCGTCGCGTATCAAACCTCTGCGGAACCGGCGAAAGTCGCGCAGGCGGACAACACCTTTGCCAAAGAGAGCGGCGCGAAAGTCGACTGGCGCAAGTTCGACAGCGGGGCGTCCGTCGTGCGGGCGTTAGCCTCCGGCGACGTGCAGATCGGCAATATCGGATCCAGCCCGCTGGCGGTTGCGGCCAGCCAGCAGGTGCCGATCGAGGTTTTCCTGCTCGCCTCGCAGCTCGGTAACTCAGAAGCGCTGGTGGTGAAGAAGAACATCACCAAACCGGAAGACCTGATCGGCAAACGTATCGCCGTACCGTTTATCTCCACCACCCACTACAGCCTGCTGGCGGCGCTGAAGCACTGGGGCATCAAGCCGGGTCAGGTACAAATTATCAACCTGCAGCCGCCGGCGATTATCGCCGCCTGGCAGCGCGGGGATATTGACGGGGCCTATGTGTGGGCACCGGCAGTGAACGAGCTGGAAAAAGACGGCACCGTGCTGACCGACTCTGAAAAAGTGGGCCAGTGGGGCGCGCCAACCCTCGACGTGTGGGTCGTGCGCAAAGACTTTGCCGAGAAACATCCTGAGGTGGTGAAAGCCTTCGCGAAAAGCGCGATTGACGCCCAGCAGCCGTACATCTCTAACCCGGATGAATGGCTGAAGCAGCCCGCCAACCTGGAAAAACTCTCCCGCCTGAGCGGCGTGCCGGAAGCGGACGTGCCGGGGCTGGTGAAAGGCAATACCTATCTGACGCCCGCGCAGCAGGTGCAGCAGCTGACCGGCCCGGTGAACAAAGCGATTGTGGATACCGCCACCTTCCTGAAAGAGCAGGGCAAAGTGCCTGCGGTGGCAGCGGATTACAGCCAGTACGTGACCGATCGTTTTGTGAAATAAGGAGTCCGCCATGCTGAATATTACGAACCTGTACGCCGATTACGGTGGTAAGCCCGCGCTGGAGGACATCAACCTGACGCTGGACAGCGGTGAACTGCTGGTGGTGCTGGGCCCGTCCGGGTGCGGAAAAACCACGCTGCTGAATCTGATCGCCGGGTTTGTCCCTTATCAGCATGGCACCATTCAACTGGAAGGCAAAAAGGTGGAAGGCCCGGGCGCCGAGCGCGGCGTGGTCTTCCAGAACGAAGGATTGCTCCCCTGGCGCAACGTGCAGGAAAACGTGGCGTTTGGACTGCAGCTTGCGGGCATCAATCGCGAACAGCGGCTGGAAACGGCGCGAACGATGCTGAAAAAAGTGGGGCTGGAAGGGGCGGAAAAACGCTTTATCTGGCAGCTCTCCGGCGGCCAGCGGCAGCGCGTAGGTATTGCCCGCGCGCTGGCAGCGAATCCGCAGCTGTTGCTGCTGGACGAGCCGTTCGGGGCGCTGGATGCCTTCACCCGCGAGCAGATGCAAACCCTGCTGCTGCGCCTGTGGCATGAGACGGGCAAGCAGGTGCTGTTGATTACCCACGATATCGAAGAGGCGGTGTTTATGGCGACGGAGCTGGTACTGCTCTCGCCGGGGCCGGGCCGCGTGCTGGAGCGTTTGCCGCTGGATTTCGCCCGCCGCTACGTCGCGGGAGAACCCGTGCGCAGCATTAAATCCGATCCGCTGTTTATCGAACAGCGTGAATACGTCTTAAGCCGCGTGTTTGAACAACGGGAGGCTTTCTCATGAGCATCGTCTTCAGTGAAAAAACGCGCCGCGCGCGTCTGGCGCTGCGCTGGCCTTTCTCGCGCCAAATCACCTTGAGCGTCGGCACGCTGCTGGTGCTGCTGGCGGTGTGGTGGGCGGTTGCCGCCCAGCAGTGGGTCAGCCCGCTGTTTCTGCCGCCGCCGGGACAGGTGCTGGCCAAACTCATTACCATCGCCGGGCCGCAGGGCTTTATGGATGCCACGCTCTGGCAGCACTTAGGTGCAAGTCTGGCGCGTATTCTGGTGGCGCTTCTGGCTGCCGTCATCATCGGCATTCCCGTGGGCATTGCGATGGGGCTGAGCCCGACGGTGCGCGGCATCCTCGACCCGCTGATTGAGCTTTACCGTCCGGTGCCGCCGCTGGCCTATCTGCCGCTGATGGTGATCTGGTTCGGCATCGGCGAAACGTCAAAAATCCTGCTGATTTATCTGGCGATTTTCGCCCCGGTTGCCATGTCGGCGCTGGCGGGCGTGAAGAGCGCCCAGCAGGTGCGGATCCGCGCGGCGCAGTCGCTGGGAGCCAGCCGCACGCAGGTGCTGCTGTTCGTGATTTTACCGGGCGCACTGCCGGAGATTTTAACCGGCCTGCGCATCGGCCTCGGCGTGGGCTGGTCCACGCTGGTGGCGGCAGAGCTGATTGCAGCCACGCGCGGCCTTGGATTTATGGTGCAGTCGGCGGGAGAGTTCCTGGCGACTGACGTGGTGCTGGCAGGGATCGCGGTGATCGCCGCGATCGCCTTTGGATTAGAACTGGGGCTGCGCGCGTTACAGCGCCGCCTGACGCCCTGGCATGGAGAAATACAATGAGTGAACGTCTGACCATTACCCCGCTGGGGCCGTACATTGGCGCGCAGGTGTCGGGCCTGGATGTGACCCGTCCGCTGAGCGATAACCAGTTCGAGCAGCTGTACCACGCGGTGCTGCGCCATCAGGTCGTATTCCTGCGCGAACAGGCGATCACCCCGCAGCAGCAGCGCGCGCTGGCCCTGCGCTTTGGCGATCTGCATATCCACCCCGTCTATCCGCATGCGGAAGGGGTGGAGGAGATCATCGTTCTGGACACCCACAACGATAACCCGCCGGATAACGACAACTGGCACACCGACGTGACCTTTATCGAGACGCCGCCCGCCGGGGCGATTCTGGCGGCGAAGCTGCTGCCGGAAACCGGAGGCGATACGCTGTGGACCAGCGGGATTGCGGCGTATGAAGCGCTCTCCGCGCCGTTCCGGACGCTGCTGAGCGGGCTGCGGGCGGAGCACGACTTCAAAAAATCGTTCCAGGAGTACAAGTACCGCAAGAGTGAAGAGGAGCATCAGCGCTGGCAGGAGGCGGTTGCGAAGCATCCTCCGCTGCTGCACCCGGTGGTGCGCACCCATCCGGTCACGGGCAAGCAGGCGCTGTTCGTAAACGAAGGGTTCACGACGCGCATTGTGGACGTGTCCGAGAAAGAGAGTGAGGCGCTGCTGGGATTCCTGTTCGCGCATATCACTAAGCCAGAGTTTCAGGTGCGCTGGTGCTGGCAGGAGAATGACCTGGCGATTTGGGATAACCGCGTAACGCAGCACTATGCCAATGCGGACTATCTGCCGCAGCGCCGGATTATGCAGCGGGCGACGATTTTGGGGGATAAACCGTTTTACCGTGCGCCTTGATTGCCGGGTGGCGGCGTTGCCTTACCCGGCCTACGTTCCATTGTAGGCCCGGTAAGCGTAGCGCCACCGGGCAACGGGGTTAAAGGTGCGCCTCAATATACCGCTGATAGCGGTTCGTCTTCAGGTAACACAAATCCACCAGCACCAGCCCGTCGACGCAGTCGTTAAACGCCGGGTCGCTGCCAAAATCAATAAACTGTACGCCGCCGGGCTCGCAAAGCTCGGAATACTGCTTGTAGAGCGGCGGAATGCCGCAGCCCAGATTGCCGAGCAGGGATTTCAGCTTTGTCAGATCGTCCACGTAATCCACGCCGCCAAACTGCGCGAGCACGTCCGGCAGCGATGCGGGATACGGCTGACGTGACGCGGCCAGCGGATGCGTCGCCGGGAACCACAGGCGGTAAAAGGCCACCAGCAGATCCCGCGCGGCAGGCGGTAAGCCGCCGGAAATCGAGACCGGGCCAAACAGGTAGCGGTAGTGCGGATAGCGGGCGAGATACGCACCAATCCCAGACCATAAATAATCCAGGCCGCGACGTCCCCAGTAGCGCGGCTGAATAAAGCTGCGCCCCAGTTCAATACCGTGTTCCAGCACGTCCTGCATTTTGTCGTCGTAGTGGAACAGGCTATAGCTGTACAGCCCTTCCAGACCGCGACGTTCAATCTGTTTTGCTGTCGGCATAAAGCGATACGCACCGACGATCTCCAGATCCTCATCATCCCACAGGATCAGGTGCAGATAATCATCATCGTAGCAGTCGGTGTCCCGGCGCTTGCCGCTCCCTTCCTCCACCGCACGAAAGGCAATCTCGCGCAGGCGGCCCAGCTCGCGCAGCAGCGGAGCGTCTTCCTGACCGTTGCGCTGCCAAAGATAGATGGATTTACCGTCGCTGGTATTGCCCAGACATTCGGCCTGCGCCAGCGCGCGTTTCAGGGTGGCCCGGTCTTCCGGACGGGCAATGGCGCACTGGGTTTTAAAGACGCCAGGCACACCCTTGCCAAGACGCATCACGTGCTGACGACACTGCTCGGCCATCTCACGCGACGAAAGGGTGGCGCTATGCCAGTGATGCCACGCAATCTGCTGGCCGATTTTAATCGGCAGCTGGCTATGGCGGCGGCGGAACATCTGCTGCATGAGCAACAGCATCGACAGCGTCGGGGAGACCAGCGTGCTGGCATAGAAGAGCAGGCTGTTATGCGCCTGAATATGTACCGGCAGCAGCGGGGCGCGCAGCTTGCTGGCGAGTTTGATAAAGCCAGAGTGCCACTTTTTGTCGCGAATGCCCTTGCGCGTGGGGCGGGAAACTTCTCCAGCCGGGAAGAAGATCAGCACGCCCGAGTTTTGCAGATGCTGTTCCATCTGCACCAGCGACGATTTCGCCGTCCTGCCGCCCATATTGTCCACCGGAATAAACAGCGAGCTGAGGGGCTCAAGGTGGGTCAGCATCCGGTTGGTGACGACTTTAACGTCGCGCCGCACGCGGGAGACGGCGTACATCAGCGCCAGCCCGTCCAGCGTACCCGTCGGGTGGTTAGCAATAATGACCAGCGGGCCATGTTCGGGGATTTGTTCGAGATCGCGGGCGGAAACGGTGCAGAGAATATCAAGGTGTTCCAGAACTTGCTCCACCATATCCAGTCCTTTCAGGTGGCGGTGTGCTGCGGCAAATTGCTGAAATTCGTCTTCGTAAAACAGTCTTTTTAACAGACTTTTTTGCCAGGGTGCAGGCCTCGCCTGAGGCCAAAGATCGTCGAGAACGCTATCGAGGCTAAACATGGTTACTCCTCCTGCCGTCTTGCGAAGACAGTAGAAGGAGCAGATGTCGGTTGTATTGCAGTTTGGTGAAGATTAGCGCAGAGAGCAGGCCGGGTAAGGCGAAGCCGCCACCCGGCGCAAAAGCGGATTAACGCAGAATTTTCTTCTCGGCCAGATCCAGCGCGAAGTAGCTGAAGATCAGATCCGCGCCTGCGCGTTTGATGGCGCCAAGGCTTTCGAGGACCACTTTCTCTTCGTCAATAGCACCGGCCAGCGCGGCAAATTTGATCATCGCGTACTCGCCGCTGACCTGGTAAGCGCCCAGCGGCAGCTCGGTGCGCTCGCGGATGTCGCGCAGGATATCAAGATACGCGCCCGCTGGTTTTACCATCAGGCAGTCTGCGCCCTGGGCTTCATCAAGCAGTGATTCACGAATCGCTTCCCGACGGTTAAGCGGGTTCATCTGATAGGTTTTACGATCGCCTTTCAGCGCCGTGCCCGCCGCTTCACGGAACGGGCCGTAGAAGGAGGAGGCGAATTTGGTGGAGTAAGACATGATGGCGGTGTCGGTAAAGCCCGCCGCGTCCAGCGCCTGACGAATCGCCTGAACCTGTCCGTCCATCGCGGCAGAAGGCGCGATGAAGTCCGCACCCGCAGCGGCAGCGACCACAGCCTGCTTGCCAAGGTTCAGCAGGGTGGCATCGTTATCCACGCCGTGATCGCACAGCACGCCGCAGTGACCGTGTGAGGTGTATTCGCAGAAGCAGGTATCGGACATGACGATCATTTCCGGCACGGTTTCTTTGCAGATGCGGGACATGCGTGCGACGAGGCCATCTTCTTTCCACGCGTCGCTGCCGGTGGCGTCGGTATGGTGAGAGATGCCGAAGGTCATCACCGAGCGGATGCCCGCGTTGGCGATGCGTTCAATTTCACGCGCCAGATACTTCTCCGGAATGCGCATGACGCCCGGCATGGCTTCGATGGCTTTGTAGTCATCGATCTCTTCTTCGACAAAAATCGGCAACACCAGATCGTTTAAGGTCAGGGTTGTCTCTTCAAACATAGCGCGCAGTGCAGGTGACTTGCGCAGGCGGCGGGGACGTGCAATTAAATCGGTCATGGTATGCCTGATGTTTGTGGAACAAAGAGGACTAGTGTACATGAAAGTGAAGAGGGGTGTTTTACGAAATTGGGCATTTTGATTTTGCGAATTACGCCAAAACAAGCCGCATAAAATGTCTATATTATAGAATTAATGGTGGCTTTTTAGATGGCGTGAAATATTGGCGGCGGTTTTGAATTGAATGGAATCTATCATTATAAATGATCTATTATTTTTAATTATATTTCGAAGGGCAGTGAAAATAATATTGCAATGCGCTGATTTTATAATATTAGTTCTCAGTGAATGCTATTGTTTCGTTTTTTGAACGCGAGTTGTCTGGATTCGGACTTAATAGAATCATTCATTGAACCTTTTCGAAATGAAACTGCATAATTCCCTCCGCAATTAAACATTGCAAAATGATTTGATGGACAAACTTGCTTACGTCCCTGAGGAGGGATGACCCAATGCAAACATGGAAAAAGAAACTGGTTGTATCTCAACTTGCATTAGCCTGCACCCTGGCTATCGCTTCTCAGGCTAATGCGAAGGATATTTCCGGCACGACGTATAATACGTTTGGATATGATAATACCGCCTCTACCCCCTGGTATTATGGTTATGCAGACTGGGATTACTCGGATGCCACCCATGATGGTGATATTTATCCGGTGATTAACAAATCCACGGTAAACGGTGTTATTTCAACATACTATCTGGATGATGGCGTTAATGGTCGGGCGAATGCGTTGAGTATTTCCAACAGCACCATCAACGGCATGATCACGTCTAAGTGTATGGCCACGACGTGTGCAGATGGCACGGAGACGGATGGTACTGCACATACGCAGTATGACCGTTTCAGCCTGACGGTAGATAACAGCACCATCAATGACACCTACGAGCATTATGCTTATGACGTTGTGAATGGTGACACTACCGAAACCCATTATCAGGATACCTACGCTCTGGGTAACGCCATTACGCTGGATGTCGAGTCTGATATCGTGATTCAGAATAACGCCCACGTTGCCGGTATCACGCTGACGCAGGGTTACCAGGAGCGGGATAATACCCCGTATGACGGTGTTGAAGGCGTTGCCAATAACAGCAACATCTTTACCGATACTCTGGTGGTGAAAGACTCCGTGCTGACCTCCGGCGCATACAGCGATCTGGGCACCAGCGGTTTCTATGGTCAAACAGCCAGGCCGAGCGACTACGGTGAAACCAACGCCACGGCTGCGGATGACGCGGCGCTGATCGTGGCTGCCAGCGCGTCTGATAACGCCATGCAGACCACCGCCACCTTCGATCACTCCACCGTAACGGGTGACATTCTTTTCTCCAGCACTTTTGATAACAACTTCTTCGAGAATGGCGACCCGGCAACGGACACCACAGAAGACGGTGTCTATAACCCGACCACCAACGGCTGGGATGGCACTGATAAACTGGATGTCACACTGACCAATGGAAGTAAGTGGGTCGGTGCAGCGCAGTCCAGCGTTGAAGCTATCAGCACTGCGCAGATGTATGGCCAGGGCTACAGCAACGTAGACTGGCGCTCATTGTCCCCGAATAGCATCTGGCCTGATTCTACCTTCGACACCAACGGTCACGTTGCGGGCGAAGAGGTTTATCAGAGCGGTCTGTTCAACGTGGCGCTGGATAACGGTTCCGAGTGGGATACCCGTAAAGTCTCCAACATCGACGCGCTGACGGTGAATAATCAGTCGCAGGTCAATGTTGAAAACTCTGGCCTGCTGGCGGATACCATCACCCTGACCAATGCCTCATCATTGAATATCGGTGACAGCGGTGGTGTGGCGACCGACCATCTGTATCTGGACAGCTATAGCCGTGCGGCACTGACGGAAGAAACGGCCGGACTGTATGCCAACACTATTACCGTAGACAACGGTGCCGAGCTGGCGCTGGGGCTGGGTCAGGTTGATACGCACAACATGGTGCTGACCGACGGCGGCGTGCTGAACGTGGCAAGCCGTGATTACGTGCTGAACAGCGATCTGAACAACGCACGCTATATCACCAACGAT
Organism: Enterobacter cloacae complex sp. CARB60; assembly: GCF_036487345.1. Lineage (NCBI taxonomy): Bacteria > Pseudomonadati > Pseudomonadota > Gammaproteobacteria > Enterobacterales > Enterobacteriaceae > Enterobacter > Enterobacter cloacae complex sp. CARB60. The sequence goes on along the minus strand of NZ_JAZKLC010000002.1, from coordinate 3,718,111 downwards.
AAGTACAATACCGATTACGACTACGGCGTTGTGGCGATTAATTCTGATGGCCATCTGTCAGTGAACGGTGACGTTGCAGGTAACTACAAGGTGCGCATCGATGATGCGACCGGTGCCGGTTCCGTCGCCGATTACAAAAACAAAGAGATCGTCCGCATCTATGACAATAACGCGGATACCACAGCCAGCTTTACTGCCGCAAACAAAGCCGACTTAGGTGCTTACACCTACCAGGCGCAGCAGCAGGGTGACGCCGTAGTCCTCCAGCAGAAAACGCTGACCGACTACGCCAATATGGCGCTGAGCATCCCATCTGCCAACACCAACATCTGGAATCTGCAGCAGGATACCGTAGGTACGCGTCTGACCAACAGCCGTCACGGCCTGGCGGATAACGGCGGAGCGTGGGTGAGCTACTTCGGCGGTAACTTCGACGGCGACAATGGCGTTATTAGCTACGATCAGGACGTGAGCGGCATTATGGTTGGTCTGGATACGCAGATTGACGGTAATAATGCGAAGTGGCTCGTCGGTGGTGCAGCAGGTTTCGCGAAGGGTGATATCAGCGATCGTACCGGTCAGGTCGATCAGGACAGCCAGACGGCGATGATCTACGCGTCGGCGAAGTTCATGAACGATCTGTTCCTCGACAGCTCCCTGAGCTACACCCGCTTCAACAGCGATCTCTCTGCTAACATGAGCAACGGTCAGTATGTTGACGGCAACACCACCAATGACGCAGTTGGTTTTGGGCTGAAGCTGGGCTATGACTGGAAACCAAACCTGTCCGGCTATGTCACACCATACGCAGCCGTGTCTGGCCTGTTCCAGTCTGGCGATGATTATCGTCTCAGCAATGACATGCGCATGGATGGGCAATCTTACGATAGCCTGCGTTATGAACTCGGTGTTGATGCGGGTTACACCTTCAACTACGGCGGCGATCAGGCTCTGACGCCTTACTTCAAACTGGCCTACGTTTATGACGATGCCGATAACAATGCCGACATTAACGGTGACAGCATTGATAACGGTGTGAAAGGCTCCGCTGTGCGGGTAGGGCTGGGCACCCAGTTCAGCTTCACGAAGAACTTCAGTGCGTATACTGATGCCACTTATCTGGGCGGCGGCGACGTTGACCAGAACTGGGGCGCAAACCTGGGTGTGAAATATACCTGGTAATGAATAAAGCGGGGGGTATATCCCCCGCTTTTTATATACGTAAGTAAAAATAATATTGAACCGACAAATACGGATGCCTTGAGGTCTGCATGAACGTTAATGCGAAACCGCTTTCTGAATTAAGCCGGCTCGAACAGTGTTTGAAATCAGCCAGTACCCCTTTTAAATCTGCTCCACAACAATTAATTACATCAGGTGAGTGTCATGATCCCCGCACGACCGTATTACAAACCGGTATAATCGAAATCTATCGTTGTTCAGATGAACTGCTTGTGGGTATCGCAACAGCGCCTTTTATTTTGGGGCTGTCCACCGTGATGATTAATCATAGTCAGGAATATAGGGTGGTAGCTAAAACATCCTGTACGGGCTTTTATTTGTCCACTGAAACCACCCGTCAACTTATACAGCAGAACGCGCTATGGAAAGAGGCCTTCGGTTGGTTATCCTGGATAAACTACATCCTTGAGAAACGCGATATGCAGCTGGTGGGGAATAATTCCTATCACCAGATCCGCGCCATGCTGCTGAATATGGCGGAGTGGGATGAAACGCTGCGCTCAAAAATTGGTGTGATGAATCATATTCAACAAAGCACGCGTATTTCGCGTTCAGTGGTTGCTGAGGTTCTCGCTGCCCTGCGGCAAGGTAACTACATCAATATGAGCCGGGGCAAGCTGGTCAGCATCAACCGCTTGCCCACGGAATATTAAGATCAGTTAGACGCGGTGAGCACCTGGGCTTTATTGGCGCTCAGTTCTGCCACCAGGTTATTAATCCCATCACTCATATTGACGAAACGCGTATGCGGGGAGCGGGTGACCACCACAAACGCGCCCACGTTTGACTGCGGGATCATGGCTATATAGGTGATGAATCCACCGCCGCCGCCGGTTTTCTGAATAATACCCGGACGGCCATTTTTCGGCGCCATATAGACCCACCCCATGCCGAGCGCATCGGCTTTACCCGGCACGTCCATGCCGATGACGCGGTGCAGCTGAGTACGCTGATAAATCAGAGTCTGCATGCGATCGGCCTGGCTGGTGCGAGCGTAGAAATCTGAGGAAAGGAACTGCTGCATCCAGCGCATCATGTCGCCAGGCGTGGAATAGACCCCGCCGCTGCCCACGGCCGCGAGCGTGTTATTACAGGGGCTAGCGCCTTTCTCCGCCACCATCAGGCGACGGCACTGATCCGGGGACGGGGTAAAAGTGGTGTCTTTCATACCAAGCGGACGGGTTATCTGCTCTTCAAACAGCTGCGTGTAGGGTTTACCAGACGCCGTTGAAAGGGCGTCCGCCAGCAGGTCAAAGGCCAGGTTTGAATAAGAGGCCTGCGAACCCGGAGCCGCCTTCAGCGTGGCGGTGCTCAGATAGCTCCAGCGCTGGTCCCGCGTTGGCCAGACAAATACGTCACGATGCGCCGCCCCGCCTGGCTGCTCGCGCGGCAGGGCGCTGGTGTGGGTAGCAAGGTTCACAAGCCGGATCGGCGTTCCCTGGTAGGTCGGAACCCGGGCGCCCGGCGGCGCATATTTGCTGAGCGGGTCGTCGAGTTTTACCACGCCCTGGTCAAGCAGTTTCACCAGCATTTCGCTGGTCATTAGCTTGGTTAAGGATGCAATGCGGATAACGGAATCCAGCTGCGGGTGAATGTTACTTCCCGGGCGCGTTTCGCCAAAGCTGCGGAACACACGCTGGTTGCCGTCGATGACGACCATCGCCATCCCGGTCGCGCCGCTGCCGTAATAGATAAGGTTCGCGTAGCGATCGGCAATATCTGAAGCTAAAACGGGCGCCGTCAGCGGTTGGGCTGCCTGGGCGGTAGAAAAGCTCACCGCACACAGCGCGGCAAAAGAGAGCAGACAACGTTTCAACGAAAAGCATCCATGAAGTGAATGAGGAAAGTAATGGGTATTTATACTACTAATCGGTACCGCGCAATGCTCCGATTGCATAACGATAGCGAGAAAAACGTAACCATGGGTAAATATAAACAATTTACTTACGAGCCATCTCCCATTTTGTGACATCGGGCTTATGATAGGCACCAGTGTCACTCAATCTTACGGAGAACGGTATGTCTGAGAAGCGTGTGGTTATGGTTGTCGATATGCAGAACGGGGTATTTGAAACCCCTCGTCATCAGCGCGAAAAGTGTGTCTCTCTGATCAACCAGCTTACGCAGGCAGCCGACAAGGTGATTTTTATTCAGCATACCGAGGCCGGGGGCCTGGAAGAGGGAAGTGAAGGGTTTGCGCTACTGCCTGAACTCCATCAGCCTGCTGACGCGCTTTACGTGACCAAAACCGCCTGCGATGCCTTCTATAACACCGCGCTTGAGGCGCTGCTGCGTGAGCGGGGCATTCGCGAGTTTGTTATCTGCGGCTGCGCCACCGATTACTGCGTTGACGCGACGGTTAAGAACGGCGTCAGCCGGGGGTATCACATCACCGTGGCGGAAGATGCCCATACTACCGCCAATCGCCCGGCGGCAGATGCGCAGATCGTGATTAACCACCATAACGACGTCTGGCGTAACTTCATCGCGCCGGCGAATCCTCTCGCAGTGAAACGCACCGAAACAATTCTCGAAAACTGGAAAGCGAACTAATAATCAACCCTCGGGTCTGACCTTTTTGCCCGAGCCGGGAGGCTGGCTCGGGCAGGTTTTTCGTGTGGTAACGTGTTGTGCACAGCAACAGCCATAACAACAAGAAGGAAGCATTATGTTTAAGTCTTTTTTCCCAAAGCCGGGGCCTTTTTTCCTGTCGGCATTTATTTGGGCACTCATCGCTGTCATTTTCTGGCAGGCGGGCGGCGGCGCATGGCTGACGCGCATCATGGGGGCAACGGGCGATGTACCGATTAGCGCCGCGCGCTTCTGGTCGCTGAGCTATCTGCTGTTTTATGCCTACTACATGGTATGCGTGGGGCTGTTTGCGCTGTTCTGGTTTGTTTATTCTCCGCACCGCTGGCAGTACTGGTCTATCCTCGGCACATCGCTGATTATCTTTGTGACCTGGTTCCTCGTGGAGGTGGGCGTGGCGGTTAACGCCTGGTATGCGCCGTTCTACGATCTGATCCAGACCGCGCTGAGCTCGCCGCATAAGGTCACCATCAACCAGTTCTACCATGAAGTCGGGATCTTCCTCGGTATCGCCCTGATTGCGGTGATTATCGGCGTGATGAACAACTTCTTCGTCAGCCACTACGTTTTCCGCTGGCGTACCGCAATGAACGAACATTATATGGCGCACTGGCAGCACCTGCGCCATATCGAAGGCGCCGCGCAGCGTGTGCAGGAAGACACCATGCGTTTTGCCTCCACCCTTGAAGACATGGGCGTAAGCTTTATCAACGCCATCATGACGCTGATCGCCTTCCTGCCCGTGCTGGTGACGCTCTCTGCGCACGTGCCGGATCTGCCGATTGTTGGTCATCTTCCGTATGGTCTGGTGATTGCCGCGATCGTCTGGTCGCTGATGGGGACGGGCCTGCTGGCGGTGGTGGGGATCAAGCTGCCGGGTCTGGAGTTTAAAAATCAACGCGTGGAAGCCGCTTACCGTAAAGAGCTGGTTTATGGCGAAGATGATGCCAACCGCGCCTCGCCGCCGACCGTCCGCGAGCTGTTTGGCGCCGTGCGTCGTAACTACTTCCGACTCTACTTCCACTATATGTATTTCAACATTGCCCGTATTTTGTATCTGCAGGTGGATAATGTTTTCGGTTTGTTCCTGCTGTTCCCGTCGATTGTTGCGGGTACGATTACGCTTGGTCTGATGACGCAGATCACCAACGTTTTCGGTCAGGTCCGTGGGTCGTTCCAGTACCTGATCAGCTCCTGGACCACCCTGGTAGAACTGATGTCTATCTATAAACGTTTACGCAGTTTTGAACGTGAGCTGGACGATCGTGACCTGCAGGAAGTCACCAACACATTTAGCTAATACAGGAAGTTGCTATGTCTTTTGCCGTACCGCGCGCGTTACCGTTGTCCTTGCTGGCCGCTCTTGTGCTGGCAGGCTGTGCCGAAAAAGGGGCCGCTCCGCTCAAAAAGGGGGAGAAGCCCGTCGATGTGGCAAGCGTTGTGCGGCAGAAAATGCCCGCCAGCGTGAAGGATCGCAACGCGTGGGCAGATGCGCTGGCAAAAACCTTTGAAAGCCAAAAGATCGCGCCGACCGAGGAGAACATCTGCTCGGTGCTGGCGGTCGCGCAGCAGGAGTCGATGTACCAGTCAGACCCGGTGGTGCCGGGTCTGAACAAAATTGCCTGGAAAGAGATCGACCGCCGCGCGGAATCCATGCATATCCCGGTGTTCCTCGTGCATACCGCGCTTAAAATCACCTCGCCGAACGGCAAAAGCTACAGCGAACGGCTGGATGCGGTAAAAACCGAAAAACAGCTTAGCGCCATCTTTGATGATTTCATCAGTATGGTCCCGATGGGGCAGAAGCTGTTTGGCTCACTGAACCCGGTACACACCGGTGGCCCGATTCAGGTGAGCATTGCGTTCGCGGAGAAGCATACCGACGGCTACCCGTGGAAAATCGACGGTACGGTGCGCCAGGAGGTCTTCTCCCTGCGCGGCGGGCTGTGGTTCGGCACCTATCATCTGCTGAACTATCCGGCGAACTACAGTGAGCCGCTGTACCGTTTTGCCGACTTTAACGCGGGCTGGTATGCCAGCCGTAATGCGGCATTCCAGAGTGCGGTCAGCCGCGCAAGCGGCGTCAAGCTGGCGCTGGACGGGGATCTCATCGCTTACGGCAGCAGCGAGGCGGGAAGCACCGAGCTGGCAGTCCGGAAATTATCGACCACGCTTGGCTTGAGCAACAGCGACATTCGCAGTCAGCTTGAGAAAGGCGACAGCCTGGCATTCGAGAAAACGGATCTGTACAAGAAGGTGTTTGCGCTTGCAGAGAAAAAGAGTGGGAAAGCGTTACCGAGGGCTATCCTGCCGGGGATCCAGCTGGAAAGCCCGAAGATCACGCGTAACCTGACCACCGCATGGTTCGCAAAACGCGTGGACGATCGCCGGGCTCGCTGTATGGGGCTTTAACGGCGACGGCGAAAGCGCAGCACTAACGCTACAACGCCCAGAATCATACATCCCGCGAGGAAGGGAATCAGGCCGAACAGGGTGCTGACACCAAAGCCAATCTCAACTCGCGGGCGTCCGTTATCCTGTACCTGCATCAGGTGTTCATAAACGCCTGGCGCATGGACCAGCATATTGAGCAGCTGTGAGCCAGCCCAGAAGCAGAACAGGACAAACAGGGCATAAGCAATATTACCTGCCGTGGAGGTTTTTGGTTTGCCGCCAAAAATCGGTTTCGACAATGTAAAGTCAGCCATGTTGACCTCCCGTGGTATCACTCTGTTTTAATACGCGTCTTACAGGGTGAGTTTGACAGGTCATCGCATTTGTCAATATCAGAATCGTGGTAATTTACGCGCCGGATTCCTCCTGGATTGTCGATTTCTGCAGCACGTCACAATTTGATCGCTTAAGTGAAATTGCGTCGCGTTTCAGAATTTCCGTATCTGCCACAGACCTGGCCGAAAAACTGTGAGAGGATGTCTTTTTTTCCTGCCGGAGTTGCTATGAAGCTCACGTCCAAACTACGCCGTGACTGGCACTACTACGCCTTTGCTATTGGGCTTATCTTTATTCTTAACGGTGTCGTGGGCCTGCTGGGATTTGAAGCAAAAGGGTGGCAAACGTATGCCGTCGGGCTGGTGACCTGGGTGATAAGCTTCTGGCTGGCGGGGTTGATTATCCGCCGTCGTCCTGAAGAGACGACAGCGGATGAGGCGGAACCGGCGAAGCGCGCCGATTAACCGTTTACGGAACTTTTAAGCGCGCTGTCGGCGGCGTGACGCTCCAGCGCCAGTTCGATCAGGCGGGTGATCAATTCCGGGTAGCTCAGGCCGCTCGCCTGCCACAGTTTCGGATACATGCTGATGTTAGTGAACCCCGGCAGCGTGTTGATTTCATTGATCACCACCTCGTTTTCCGGCGTCAGGAACACATCCACGCGCGCCATGCCGCAGCAGCCGAGCGTCTGATAAGCGCGAATGGCGATCGCCCGGATCTTATCGTTAATCGCCGGATCGATATCCGCAGGAACGACAACCTGCGCGCCTTTGTCATCAATGTATTTGGTGTCGTACGAGTAGAAGTCGCTGTTTAACACCACTTCGCCGCAGGTGCTCGCCTGTGGGAAATCGTTGCCCAGCACGGCGCACTCAATTTCACGGCCTTTGATGCCCTGCTCAACCACCACTTTATGGTCAAACTCAAACGCCAGACGGACGGCCTGCGTGAACTCTGCTTCGCTGGTGACCTTGCTGACGCCCACGGAGGAGCCCTGGTTTGCAGGCTTCACAAACAGCGGCAGACCCAGCTCTCCGCTAACCTGCGCGAAGCTGTGTGTGTCGCGGTTGGCGCGGGTGAGGGTCACGAATGGCGCAATGTTCAGCCCGGCATCGCGCAGCAGGCGTTTGGTGACGTCTTTGTCCATGCACGCGGCAGAGCCGAGGACGTCCGAGCCGACGAACGGCAGGTTGGCCATGCGCAGCATTCCCTGCAGGGAACCATCTTCCCCCAGAGTGCCGTGAACGATGGGGAAGACAACGTCGATCTGGGCGAGTGCCTGCGCGTTGCCGGCGTCGATAAGCTGTCCCTTCACGACGCCGGGTACGGTGGCGACGCTCACTTCTGAAGGATTTAGGGCGATGTGTGCCGGATCGTGAGCATTCAGCAGATACTGGCTGGCATCGTTAACGTGCCACTGACCCTGTTTATCAATGCCCAGCAGCACCACGTCGAAACGGCTTTTATCGATCGCATCAACGATATTTTTGGCCGATTGCAATGACACTTCGTGTTCCGCTGATTTTCCCCCAAAGACAATACCTACGCGCTGCTTAGCCATCTCACTCTCTTCCAGTCTGACGAAAAGCCAATAACATACCACGATGCCCGGCGGGTTTCGCGGCCTTCTGCCATAATGTTTTGGGGAATGTTGAGGGGGGAGAGTGAAAGGAAAAACGCTGCTGACCGTTTTGATTATTGTGGCCGTTGCAACGGCGGGTTACCGCTGGTTGCCGTCTTACTACAACCCTTTCATGCCGCTTACCCTTGACGACCCGCCGGGCCGAATCACCCAGTATAAGCTTCGGCGCTTAACCCCCGAGGCGTGCGCGAGCCTGCTGTCGCAGGCTAACCAAAGAGATCTCATCCGCACCCAGCCGGTGGCTGACAGCGGCGGCGCGTGTCCGCTTAACAACGTTGTGCGCGTGCGTGACTTCGGCCCGGTCGGCCTCAACAGCAGCTTTCTTGCCAGCTGCCCGCTGGCGCTCGGCTCTGCGCTGTTCATCAGCCAGCAGGCCCGGCCGCTGACAAAACGCTATACGGGCAGCGACCTGGCGCGCATCGATCACCTCGGCAGCTATGCCTGCCGCAATATTTACCACCGCCCTGACGCGCGACGCAGTGAACATGCCACGGCGGAAGCGCTGGATATCGCCGCTTTTCGGCTGGCGAACGGGGAACGCGTCACGGTACTGAACGGCTGGAAGGCGGCAACAACGCAGCCATGGCTGAAGGTACTGCTGGCGGCAAGCTGCGGCTACTACGGGAACGGCTTGGGGCCGGAGTATAACGCGGCGCATGCCAACCACTTTCATCTGGGGATGCGCGGTTTTGGGCTCTGCCGCTGAAGCATAATATTCCGCCAGAAAATGGATGAATTGTGACTTATTTCACAGATATGATGACTGGGAAGATAAAACACCAAAGTCAGGCAGGCCGCATCTCTGGTGCGACGTCAAAACGCGTAACTTGCTAATCTGTAGGCGAATTCGCCTAAAAATGAAGACTATTTCTTTATGGAATCCTGGAAAGTTAATCTCATCTCGGTCTGGTTCGGCTGCTTCTTCACCGGGCTGGCCATTAGCCAGATCCTGCCGTTTCTGCCGCTGTACGTCTCGCAGCTGGGGGTGACTTCGCATGAAGCGCTCTCCATGTGGTCCGGTCTGACGTTCAGCGTCACGTTCCTGGTCTCTGCCATCGTGTCACCAATGTGGGGCAGCCTGGCGGATCGAAAAGGCCGAAAACTGATGCTGCTGCGCGCCTCGCTCGGGATGGCAATCGCCATTCTGCTGCAGGCCTTCGCCACCAACGTCTGGCAGCTGTTTTTCCTGCGCGCGGTGATGGGGCTGACGTCCGGGTACATTCCGAATGCCATGGCGCTGGTCGCCTCTCAGGTGCCGCGCGAGCGTAGCGGCTGGGCGCTGAGTACGCTCTCCACGGCGCAGATCAGCGGCGTCATCGGCGGTCCGCTGCTGGGCGGCTTTCTGGCGGACCACGTCGGGCTGCGCGCGGTATTTATCATCACCGCGATCCTGCTGGTGGTCAGCTTTCTGGTCACGCTCTTTCTTATCAAAGAGGGAGGTCGCCCGGTGATCGGTAAATCTGAACGCCTGAGCGGCAGGGCCGTCTTCGCCTCGCTGCCCTATCCGGGACTGATGATCAGCCTGTTTGTGACCACCATGGTGATCCAGCTCTGTAACGGTTCGGTCGGTCCGATTCTGGCGCTGTTTATCAAGTCGATGGAGCCGGAGAGCACAAATATCGCTTTTCTGAGCGGCATGATTGCCGCCGTGCCTGGCGTATCCGCCCTGATTTCCGCGCCGCGTCTGGGAAAACTGGGTGACAGGATCGGTACGGCGCGCATCCTGATGGCGACGCTGATCTTTGCGGTCGTGCTCTTCTTCGCGATGTCGTTTGTCACCTCTCCGCTTCAGCTTGGCGTATTGCGATTTCTGCTCGGGTTTGCTGATGGCGCAATGCTGCCTGCGGTACAGACCCTGCTGGTTAAATATTCCAGCGACCAGGTGACGGGGCGTATTTTTGGATATAACCAGTCATTTATGTATCTGGGGAATGTTGCCGGTCCGCTTATTGGCGCATCCGTTTCCGCGATGGCCGGTTTTCGTTGGGTATTTGCGGCTACGGCGATTGTCGTTTTAATCAATATTATCCAACTGGCTATTGCGCTGCGCCGCCGCAGACAAATGGCGGAGGCTAAGTCGGCGAGATAATCGTTTCGCTGATGTATTATATATTCTTATAGTAGCCGCATTTTTATATAACAAAATGCGGCGTTTTTTATAGAAAAACGTTTCGCTCACCGCGACGGACCTTTATTTTCATTCCTGCGTCACTTTTGCATACCGTAATAAATTTCTTCTCTTTGCATTATGGATTCAGAATGCTAACTTCAGACAAAACTGAAAAAGGAACTGGCACGATGAAAAATCTCATTGCTGAATTGCTGGTCAAGCTGGCACAAAAGGAAGAAGAGTCAAAAGAGCTGGTTGCCCAGGTCGAAGCGCTGGAAATTGTGGTCACCGCGCTGCTGCGACAAATGGCGAAAACCGATCAACAGGCGTTGATTGAGAGCGTGGAAGGCGCGCTGGAGAGCGTCAGGCCTGAATCGCAGGTCCCGGTTGAGGATGCCGAGATGCTCCACCAGTACGTAAAGAAGCTGTTAAGGCATCCGCGCAGCTAAACCGTCACAGGACGTAACGACGTGTCATAGAATTGTCATGCAGGATGCCTATAGTCGCTCTGTTTTTATTTTTATGTATTTGTACATGGAGAAAATAAATTGAAACAGAGCGCACTTTTCATCGCATTACTTCCCCTGTTAATTACCCCCGCCATTTATGCCGATACTGCTCATACCAGCGTGCTGGATAATCGCGCGGCAAAAGGGGATATCACCCAGCCCGGCGGCGCACGCCGTTTATCAGAAGATCAAACCGCCGCTATTCGCGCTTCGCTGAATGATAAGCCAGCGAAAAATATTATTCTGCTTATTGGCGATGGAATGGGCGATTCCGAAATCACGGCGGCGCGAAATTACGCCGAGGGGGCGGGCGGTTTTTTTAAAGGTATCGACGCATTACCGCTGACCGGACAATATACCCATTACGCGCTGGATAAAAAAACCGGCAAACCCGATTACGTGACGGACTCCGCGGCCTCTGCCACGGCGTGGTCCACCGGCGTGAAAACCTATAATGGCGCGCTGGGTGTGGATATTCACGAACAAGATCATCAAACCCTTCTGGAGATGGCGAAAGCGGCAGGCCTGGCGACCGGCAACGTCTCTACCGCTGAGCTTCAGGACGCAACGCCTGCGGCACTGGTGGCGCACGTGACCTCGCGTAAATGCTACGGCCCGTCAGTGACCAGCGAAAAATGCCCAACGAACGCGCTGGAAAAAGGCGGCAAAGGTTCGATTACGGAACAGCTGCTGAACGCGCGTCCTGACGTGACCCTGGGCGGCGGCGCGAAAACCTTCGCCGAAACCGCGACGGCGGGCGAGTGGCAGGGCAAAACGCTGCGCGAGCAGGCGCAGGCTCGCGGCTATCAGCTGGTGAGTGATGCCAGTTCTCTGGCGGCGATAACCGAGGCGAGCCAGGACAAACCGCTGCTGGGGCTGTTCTCCGACGGCAACATGCCCGTGCGCTGGGAAGGACCAAAAGCCTCATATCACGGCAATATTGATAAACCTGCCGTAACCTGTACGCCTAACCCGAAACGCACTGACAGCGTACCGACGCTGGCGGCGATGACCGATAAAGCGATCTCTCTGCTGAGCAAGAGCGAAAAAGGGTTCTTCCTGCAGGTGGAAGGCGCATCGATCGATAAGCAGGATCATGCGGCGAATCCGTGCGGCCAGATTGGCGAAACCGTCGATCTGGACGAAGCGGTGCAGAAGGCGCTTGAGTTCGCGAAAAAAGACGGCAACACCCTGGTGATCGTCACCGCGGACCATGCCCACGCCAGCCAGATCATCCCGGCAGATACCAAAGCCCCGGGCCTGACGCAGGCGCTGAATACCAAAGATGGCGCCGTTATGGTGTTGAGCTACGGCAACTCTGAAGAAGAGTCCATGGAGCACACCGGCACCCAGCTGCGCATTGCAGCCTACGGCCCGCACGCGGCAAACGTGGTAGGCCTGACCGATCAAACCGATCTGTTCTACACCATGAAGGCGGCGCTGGGTCTTAAATGATAAAACCCCGGCGGAAATCACATCTGCCGGGTGGTTTTTTTCCCGTCACGAACCAGACTTACAGGGAATGTTCACAAAAGGATGGTGCAATGAAAACAACATTACTGGTTACTCTGCTCTCCGGCCTGTTCCTGGTCGCATCGGCGAACGCGGAAGAGAAGACGCTAACGCCGCAACAACAGCGTATGACCACCTGTAATCAACAGGCGACGTCTCAGAGTCTGAAGGGAGATGCCCGCAAGACCTACATGAGCGACTGCCTTAAAAACGGCGCCTCGAAGCCCGCTGAAAAAAGCCTGACGCCGCAGCAGCAAAAAATGCGCGAGTGTAATGCGAAAGCGACCGAGCAGTCCCTGAAAGGGGACGACCGCAACAAGTTCATGAGTGCCTGCCTGAAGAAAAAAGTGTAGTTCTAACGGGTGAGCGGCTTCGGCGGCTCACCCGAAATTTCATACTTTCCCCGCAGACCTCCTCTCTATAATTTGGGAAATTGTTTCAGAATATTCCCAAAAATGATGAATGATGAAACGTATTACAACAAAAAGCGCATTCGGGAAGAGTGGAATTTAACCCTTTCTCAGGATGACCCTTACCGCGCCGGCATTCAGTTTTCCCGGCGAGTTCGGCTGGCGCGCGCCGTCGGGCTGGCGGCGATGTTTTTTCCGATTGCAGGGATGCTGGTCACCCATTTTTTACCCGGCGGCTGGTGGCTTTTACTGGTGGGGTGGTCGTTCGTCTGGCCCCATTTCGCCTGGCAGCTATCCTGCCGTGCCGCTTCACCTCATCAGCAGGAAATTTTCAATCTTAAAATCGATGCCATTATTGCCGGGCTCTGGATCGGCGTGATGGGGATGAATGCGCTACCCACGGCAGCGCTGGTGATGATGGTGGGGATGAATATGATGGGCTCCGGCGGCTGTCGTCTGTTTATTCCGGGGATAGCGTTGACGCTGCTGTCTGCGCTGGTGACCCTGCCACTCGTCGGGAAGGTGGCCGTCTTCAACCCCGACCCTGTGGAGTGGGGCCTAACGCTGCCCGTACTCATGCTTTATCCCATGCTGTTTGCCTGGCTTAGCCACCGCACCGCCGTCAGGCTTGCGGAGCACAAGCGGCGGCTGGAAATGATGAGCACCCGCGACGGCATGACCGGGGTCTTTAACCGCCGACACTGGGAAATGCTGCTGCGAAATGAATTTGAGCACTGTCGGCGCGACCACGGCACCGCCACGATACTGCTGATTGATATCGACCACTTTAAAAACATCAACGACACCTGGGGGCACGACGTGGGCGACGAGGCGATCGTTGCCATTACGCGTCAGCTCCAGCGGTCAGTACGGTCAGGCGATGCGATCGGACGGTTTGGTGGGGATGAGTTTGCGGTGATTATGTCGCAGACAGCGGCGGAAAGCGCCATCGCCGTGATGTCGCGTTTGCATGAGCGGCTGGAAAAGCTGACGTTACCATGCGCGCCAAAAGAAGCGCTGCGCATCAGCGTCGGCGTTGCCCCCTGGGGACCGCAGTTTGGACACTATCGGGAATGGCTGAAGGCGGCTGACGTGGCGCTGTACAAGGCGAAAAATGCCGGGCGCGGCCGCACCGAAGTGGCGGCCTGACGCCCGACGGCGAGGATCAGGATTTACTCAGCTTCTCTGATTTTTCCATGCATTTTGCCATCGCTTCAATGACCGCCGAGCGGAATCCGCGCTCTTCCAGCACCCGTACCGCTTCGATGGTGGTACCGCCCGGGGAGCAGACCATGTCTTTCAGTTCACCCGGGTGTTTGCCGGTTTCCAGCACCATTTTGGCGGAGCCCATAACGGCCTGCGCGGCGAACTTATACGCCTGCGCGCGCGGCATTCCGCCAAGCACGGCGGCATCCGCCATCGCTTCTAAAAACATGAAAACATAGGCAGGGGCTGAGCCACTCACGCCGACCACCGGATGGATCATGGATTCGGCAATCACTTCAGCTTCACCGAAGCAGCGGAAAATGTTCAGCACATCGGCCACTTCTTCCGTGGTCACCAGCGCGTTAGGCGTGACGGAGGTCATGCCGGCGTTGACCAGCGACGGAGTGTTCGGCATCGCGCGGACGATTTTACGATCGTGACCCAGCGCGCGCGCCAGCTGGTCGAGCGTAACGCCCGCGGCAATCGACACGACCAGCGTCTCTTTATTCAGGCTGGAGGTAATATCGCTCAGCACTTTGATCATGATGTTCGGCTTGACGGCGCCAAAGACGATATCGGCGACCTGGGCCACTTCCTGCGCGCTTTCGGCAGCGTTGATCCCGTATTGATCGCGCAACGCGGCGACCTTGTCCGGTGACGGGGTATAGACCCAGATCTGACCCGGCAGCACCTGCCCGCTGGCGATCAGACCGCCCAGGATGGCTTTGCCCATGTTACCGCAGCCGATAAACCCGATTTTCTTGTCCATCACGATTCTCCGTCATTATGCGTTGTTTTCTCTGATTGATAGCTTAACAACGAAATGCAGGCGACAATAGTCGACAGAGTCATTATGGGGAGACAATATGGCGATTTGGGTAGATGCGGACGCGTGTCCGAATGTGATTAAAGAGATTTTATTTCGCGCCGCCGAGCGCGTTCAGATGCCGCTGACGCTGGTGGCGAACCAGAATATTCGCGTACCGCCTTCGCGGTTCATCCGCTCCTTGCGCGTGCCGGCCGGATTCGACGTGGCGGATAACGAAATTGTTCGCCTGTGTAGCGCAGAGGATCTGGTGATCACGGCGGATATTCCGCTGGCCGCTGAAGTGCTGGAGAAAGGGGCGGCGGCGCTCAATCCGCGCGGGGAGCGTTACTCGCCTTCGACCATTCGCGAGAAGCTCACCATGCGCGATTTTATGGATACGATGCGGGCCAGCGGCGTGCAGACCGGTGGACCGGACAGCCTGTCCCAGCGCGATCGCCAGCAGTTTGCTGCCGAGCTGGATAAATGGCTGCTGGAAGTGAAGCGCCGCACAGCGTAATGATAATTATTGTCAATTTGTGGTACAGTGTGGCCTCCACAGGGTTGTCATCCCGTACCGCTTTGCAGTAAAGTAATCGCAACATCTTCTGCAATTATTTCTTTACACTCTTCAGCCATTCGGCATCAAGGGGAACACCTGGCATGACCCAACCCATCTTTTTAGTTGGCCCCCGCGGCTGTGGGAAAACCACCGTTGGCCTGGAGCTGGCACGCGTGTGTCATCGCCAGTTTGTTGATACCGACCACTGGCTGCAAACCGAGGCCGGAAAAACCATCGCTGAGATCGTTGAGCAAGAGGGATGGGAGAGCTTTCGCGCACGCGAAACCGCCGCGCTGAAGGCGGTCACTACCCCTTCTGCCGTGATCGCGACCGGAGGTGGCATTGTTCTGGCGGAATGTAATCGTCACTTTATGCGCGAAAAGGGGATTGTGATTTACCTCAGCGCGCCGGTGTCGGCTCTGGTAGGGCGTCTGGAAGCTTTTCCAGAAGAGGGGCAGCGTCCTGCGCTGACCTCCAGGCCGCTCAACGAAGAGGTGAGTGAAGTGCTGGCCGAACGCGATGCGTTATACCGCGAAGCGGCTCACCACGTGGTGGATGCGTCAGCCTCTCCCGAAGACGTTGTGATTCAGATTATTACCGCCCTGCGTTTGGCTTGTGCCAGCTAACCGGCGTCTATACTTATAGCTCAGACATAAAAAAAGGATGAGCTATGCCAACCAGACCCCCCTATCCGCGTGAAGCGCGCATTGTTACCGTCGAAAAAGGCCATACGGGCCATACCGTGACCTGGTATCAACTGCGTGCCGATCACCCCAAACCGGACTCGCTGATCAGTGAACACGAGACTGAACAGGAAGCGCTGGACGCAAAACGGCGCTACGAAGATCCCGATATAACCTGAATGTTTTCCTAAACGCTCCAATATCGTGCCTGAATCACACTTTTTACTCATCGAGAAAGTTAAGCAGGAGTTAATATTTAGTTATTACAAGTAACTCCGGTATCGGCAGGCGATCTTTACATTTCGATGTCGGGATCACCTGCTACGCTTGGTGCTGTTTTGTTGAAAAAATGAACTGTGCAGCGTAGTGAGCCTGTACCTGTGTACACGATGGTGGAGTAATGGAAGGCGATAAAAATGAAGGCAACGTTGGCGATCCTCACTATTGGTGTGGTCCCTGTAAGCGAAGTGTTACCGCTCTTAACCGAGCATGTATCTGAACAACAGATAACGCATCTCAGCCTGCTGGGGAAGATGAGTCGGGAAGAGGTCATGGAAGACTACGCTGTCGAGGCGGGGGAGGATCCCCTGGCGACGTTATTAAGTGACGGTAAACTGGCGCACGTTTCACGCCAGAAAATCGAGCGCTCGCTGCAGGGCGTGATAGAAGTGCTCGATAATCAAGGTTACGACGTTATTTTGCTGATGAGTACCGCACCCATTAAGGGGCTTACGGCGCGTAATGCGATTTTGCTGGAGCCGATGCGAATCATTCCACCGCTGGTGGCCTCTATTGTTGACGGTCATCAGGTGGGGGTGATTGTTCCCATTGAGGAACTCATGGATAACCAGGAGGCAAAATGGCAGGTGCTGGAAAAAGTGCCCTTGTATGCGCTGGCAAATCCGTTCTGGGACAGTGAGGCCAAGCTCATTGCTGCCGGGAAGGAACTGCTTGAGAGAGGGGCGGACGTCTTGATCCTGGACTGCCTGGGTTTCCATCAGCATCATCGTGACTTGCTGCAAAAAGCGCTGGATGTGCCCGTGCTGTTATCCAACGTTCTGATGGCTCGTCTGGCCTCGGAACTCCTCATGTAATGATTTTGCGTGACAGGTGATGAGCATGGCCCCTATAGTGAATTTTTATCTATAAATATAAGGGCCAGTTCATGCTTCAAAGTAACGAATACTTTTCCGGTAAAGTGAAATCCATTGGTTTTACCAGCAGCAGCACTGGTCGCGCCAGTGTCGGCGTAATGGCGGAAGGGGAATACACCTTTGGCACGGCGGAAGCTGAAGAAATGACGGTCGTCAGCGGGGCGCTGAACGTCTTACTGCCGGGTGAAACGGAATGGAAAGTTTACGCTGCCGGGCAAGTTTTCAATGTCCCTGGCCACAGCGAATTTCATTTGCAGGTGGCTGAACCCACCTCATATCTGTGCCGCTACCTGAAATAAAAAAATAAGCCGGGTGGCGCTAACGCTTACCCGGCCTGCGTTTTGCCTGTTATCTCTGCGCTTCGCCGCCGAGACCTTCCACCAGATTCTGAATCAACGCGGCCAGCTCGCCGGTCATCAGGATGAAGTCCGCGTCAAAACGCTGGGCGTAATCTTCCCTGTCGATATCTTCGTTCTGATCGCGCAGCTCGTCGCAGAACTTCAGCCGCTTCACGGAGCCGTCGTCGCACATCACGAACTGAATACGCTGCTGCCAGTCGAGCGCCAGTTTAGTGACCACTTTACCCGCTTCGATGTGTACGGCGATCTCGTCGCTCACCAGATCCTGCTTCTTCGCGCGGATCACGCCGCCATCTTCCAGCAGGGCTTTCAGCTCGGCTTCATCAAGGATCTGGAAACCCTGCGCCGCTGCGCCGCTGCGTACCCATTCTGTCAGCGTCAGCTCGATCGGCGTTTCAAGCGCCAGCGGAACGACCGGTAAAGAGCCGATGCTTTTGCGCAGCAGGGCCAGCGTATCTTCTGCTTTCTTGGCGCTGGCGCAGTCCACCATGATCAGCCCGTTGACGGTGTCGATCCACATCATGGTCTGGCTGAAGCGGCTGAAGGCGCGCGGCAGCAGGGAGTGCAGCACTTCGTCTTTCAGCGAATCTTTTTCGGTCTTTTTCAGCTTGCGTCCCTGTTCGGCTTCCAGCTTGAAAATTTTCGCTTCGAGCGCCTGCTTAACCACCGGCGTCGGCAGGATTTTCTCTTCTTTACGGGCGCAGACGATGATTTGACCCGTGCTGCTGGCGTGGGTCAGTGCATCGCTTTGTGAACCCATTGGCGGAACCCAACCGGTTTTCGCCATATCCTGGCTACCGCAAGGGGAAAAGGTATAAGCGGCTAACTGTTTTTCCATCTCTTCTGCACGCAGCGAAACGTCGCGGCTGAGACGGTAAACCATCAAATTTTTGAACCACAGCATGATAATTTCCACGGCCTTGTCGTTAAATCAGCGGGCATGATAACGAATTGTCGCATCGCTTGCATTGCTAATCGGGAAGCGTGCTTCTACTCTGTTGATAATCAAAATAATGAGGAGAGTCTTGTGCGTATTGGGATCGATTTGGGCGGCACCAAAACAGAAGTCATCGCACTGAGCGAGCAGGGGGAGCAGCTGTTTCGTCATCGTCTGCCGACGCCGCGTGATGATTATCACCAGACTATCGAGACGATTGCCAGACTGGTTGAGATGGCCGAGCAGGCGACAGGGCAAACCGGCAGCGTCGGGATGGGGATCCCAGGGTCGATCTCGCCGTATACCGGGGTGGTTAAAAATGCGAACTCCACCTGGCTCAACGGTCAGCCGTTTGATAAAGATTTGAGCCAGCGTCTGAACCGGGAAGTGCGTCTGGCCAACGACGCCAACTGCCTGGCGGTCTCTGAGGCCATCGACGGCGCGGCGGCCGGTGCCCAGACCGTGTTTGCCGTGATCGTCGGTACCGGCTGCGGCGCGGGCGTGGCGCTCGGCGGGCGCGCCCATATCGGCGGCAACGGCACGGCGGGCGAATGGGGACACAACCCGCTGCCGTGGATGGATGAAGATGAGCTTAAATACCGCGCTGAGGTGCCGTGCTACTGCGGAAAGCAAGGCTGTATTGAGACGTTTATCTCCGGCACCGGTTTCGCGACCGACTACCACCGTCTGAGCGGCCAGCCGCTCAAGGGCAACGAGATTATGCGTCTGGTCGACGAGCAGGATCCTGTCGCCGAACTGGCCCTTAGCCGCTACGAAATGCGGCTGGCGAAATCCCTGGCGCACGTGGTGAATATTCTCGATCCGGACGTGATTGTGCTCGGCGGCGGCATGAGCAACGTTGACCGGCTGTACGCCACGGTACCGAACCTGGTGAAACAGTGGGTCTTCGGCGGCGAGTGTGAAACCCCGATCCGCAAAGCCGTCCACGGTGACTCCAGCGGCGTGCGCGGCGCGGCGTGGCTGTGGCCGGAATAAACGCAAAACGGCAACTTGCGTTGCCGTTTTTGATGTTTTTACCCTCTCCCTGTGGGAGAGGGCTAGGGTGAGGGCATCAGACCGCACCCACCCCCATTTATTCCACCGCAAATACCTTGTCCAGCCTGCTGTACCCCAGCCCGTTGATCTTCTTCACCTTGATCTGCACCGGAATGCGCTCTTTCATCGCCTCTACGTGGCTGATCACGCCGATGGTTTTCCCGGTGGCGTTCAGCGCGTCGAGCGCATCCAGCGCGGTATCCAGCGTTTCACTGTCGAGCGTGCCGAACCCTTCATCCAGGAACAGGGAGTCGATCCGCGTCTTATGACTCACCAGGTCGGAAAGCGCCAGCGCCAGCGCCAGGCTGACCAGGAAGCTCTCACCGCCCGAGAGCGTGCGGGTGTCGCGAACCGCGTCCGCCTGCCACGTATCGACCACTTCCAGCTCCAGCGCGTCGCTGGCCTTGCGCTGTAACAAATAGCGCCCGTGCAGACGGTTAAGCTGCTGGTTAGCAAGCCAGACAAGATTGTCCAGCGTCAGCCCCTGCGCGAACTTACGGAACTTGTCGCCGGTGCTGGAGCCGATCAGCGCGTTCAGATAACCCCAGTCGTCCGCCTGGCGCGCGGCCTCTTCAATTTGCTGCATCAACGCCAGCTGGTGCTGACGGTTATCGCTGTCCTGCTTGAGCTGCTGGCGGATCTCGCCCTGATGCGTCGTGTTCTCGCGAAGCCGTTGCGCCAGCTGCTGCAGCTGGCTTTGCAGCGCAGGAGCATCGGCGTCGAGCCCTTCCGGCCGCAGCGCCAGATGAGCCTGCAGCTGCTGGTTAGCCTGTCCGGAAAGGGCCGCGGCCTGCTGTATCTGGCTTTCCAGCGACTGTTTCAGCTGTTCGAGGTGGCGAATAGCGTCGTCATCCAGCAGCGCGGCAAGGAACGCCTCCCGATCGGCAAAGCAGCTCGCTGAGAGCGCCGCGGTGAACTGCGTCTGCGACTGCTGCAGGCGCTCTTGCTCCAGCGTTTCCTGCTGCTGCTGCGCGGTGAGCTGGCTCTGTAGCGACACGCATTCGTCGTGCACGTCGCGCCAGCCGTCCGGAATGGCCGGTTCGGCCTCTTCGCTGTGCGTTTCCGGAAGCGTGTCGAGCAGCGGCTTGAGAGCGTTTATGCGTTCCAGAAGCACGCCGTGCTGGGTTTGTTTCTCCTGCCACTGCGCGAATTCCGCTTCGCGGGCGTGGAGCCAGGCGGCTTCATTACCGTCTTCAGGTACGTTAAGCGATAGCGAGAGCAGGGTGTGTTCCAGCGCCTGGCGTGCGGCCGTCAACTGCTGCTGATACTGCCGCTCCTGCACTTCCTGCTCGTTCAGCTGGTTTTGCAGGGTCAGACGCTGGCTGAGCTGATAAAGCTGGCGCTCGTACTGTTCCTGCTCGTTCATCCATGGCGTGATATCTTCCTGAATATTCAACGCGATGTTCAGGGACGCGCAGGCTTCCTGCCACTCTTTAGTGAGTGCTTGCTCTTCCTGAGAGAGAGTCTGCGCTTCGTCCGTCTCGCGCTGGATCTGCTGAGTCAGGGCATTAACCTGTCCCAGTACCAGCAGGCCTTCCTCTTTAAGCGCGGCGACCTCTTTTTCCAGGGCATCGCGGCGGCGCTGGTTATCCGTCAACTCAAGCGACAGGTATTGCTCAACGGCGGGGTGCTCGCTGGAGCCGCACAGCGGACAGGGTTTGCCTGCCTCAAGCCGGGAACGATAGCTTTCCAGGTCTTTAATCGTCGCTTCACGTTCGCACAGGGCCTTCAGGTCCAGAAAGTGCTGGTGTTTCTCTTTGTACTGCTGGCGGCGGAGCGTCAGCGTTTCATTGAGTTTATGTTGATCGGCCTGGGCCTTCTGCACGCTTTCAACGCTCTGGTGCAGGCGCTTTTGCAGCGGCTGATAGCGGGCATGCAGCGACGTTAGCCGCTGGCGCAGCGTGCGTGACCGGGACTGTTGCTCCATGGCCGCGCTGACCTCATCCGCCGTCAGGGTCAGCGCATTTTCCGGCATCTCAGCCAGCCTGTTGCGTAATTCACTCATCTTCGCAGCAAGCGAGGCTAACTGCGTTTTATCGCGGTTAAGCTGCGAGAGCTGGGCACGCCAGCCGGCAATCTCCTGCCCCAGCAGGCGATAGCGCTCGTGCTCCGCCAGCCACTGCGCCAGCGCCGTCAGTTCGGTCTGAAGCTGCTCATGATTCCGCTGGGCGGTATGACGGATCCGCGCGCGCAGTGCGGTTTTGGCTTGTAAGCGAGTATTTACTTCGATAATTCGCTGCTGGGTTTGCGTCAGACGGGCGGTCTGCTCCTGCTGGTGCTCCCAAAGCGGTCGAAGCTGGGCGGCGGGCAGAGCGAGCTGGAGCTTTGCCAGCTCTGGCGCAGCGTTTGTCAGCGCCTGCTGCGCCTGCTGCTGCATCGTGGTGACGCGCTGTTGCTCAAGCACGAGCTCGTCATGGCGCGTAAGCCACTGAAAATCTTTCTGCTGGCTTTGCTGCTGAACCAGCAGGGTTTTCTCTTCGTCAGTAAGTGCCTGCAAACTTTGCTGCAACTGCTGCTGTTGCTCTTCGCTCAACAGCACGACGCCCGCCGCCTGCGCCTCGCATTTTTCAAGCACGCTGCGGGCGGCTTTGTGTTTTTCAAACACCATGGCGGAAATCTGGCCGTAGATCTCGGTGCCGGTCAGCTCTTCCAGCAGCTCGGCGCGATCGCTCGGTTTGGCATTAAGGAAGGCGGCAAACTGCCCCTGTGAGAGCAGCATGGAGCGGGTAAAGCGGCCATAGTCCAGCCCGGTGAGCGCAGCGGTTTGCTCCAGTTTATCCGTCACTTTGTCGGCGAGGATTTTGCCATCTTCGCAGCGCGCCAGCTCCACGCGCGGCGCCTGCAGGTTCCCGTCCGGCTGGTTGCGCGCGCGGTTCTGGCTCCAGAAGGCGCGATAGGCGGTGCCTTTTACCTCGAACTCCACTTCCGCCAGGCACTCGGCGGTGTCGCGCGTCATCAGGTCGTTTTGCGCCTGAGAAACCTTCTGCAGTCGCGGCGTTTCGTGATAAAGCGCCAGACAGATGGCGTCAAGCAGGGTGGTTTTACCTGCCCCGGTCGCGCCGGTGATGGCAAACAGACCGTTGCTGGCAAACGGCTCCGAGGTAAAGTCAATTTTCCACTCGCCCTTGAGGGAGTTGAGATTTTTCAGGCGCAGGCTCAAAATTTTCATGCGTTTTCTTCCTCATCATTGAGCGCATGCAGGGTATGGCTGAACAGTTCGCTGAGCCTTGCGCGCTTCGCGTCGTCAATTTCCTCCTGCGAGAGCCTGCGTTCAAACACCTCTTCAACCCGCAGCTCACTGAGCGTTTCCCGTTGAGCGCTTAACAGAATTTTCTCGCGCTGCTCGCGACAGCGGCGTACCAGTAAGACTTCGACAGGCAAATCTTCCGTCAGCGCCTGAATTTTACGCTGCATATCGTGCAGGTAGTCATCGGTGGTGATTTCGATATCCAGCCAGACGGGCGGGTTAAGCGCCGCGCCGCGCCACTGCTCAAGCTGGGCGGTAATGGCGTCGAGATCGCCCTTTAGCACCGCCAGCGGCTGGGTGACGGGCACCTCCAGCGTTTCGACGGCGCAGAGTTTTCCCTCGGAGAAGCTCACCAGATGGACGGATTTGGCCTTGCCCGTCTCGTCAAAGCTGAGCGAAACAGGCGAGCCGCAGTAGCGGATGTGCTCGCTGCCGCCGACGATCTGCGCCCGGTGAATGTGTCCGAGCGCAATGTAGTCGGCTGGCGGGAAGTTCGGAGCCGGGAAAGCATCCAGCGTACCGATATAGATGTCACGTACGGCGTCACTTTTACTGGCCCCGACGGTGGTGAGATGCCCGGTCGCAATCACCGGAATCGGCCGGTCGCCGCGCAGGGCGCAGGCATCGGCATGCTGCTGGTGATAATAGTCGGTGATGGCCTGTAACAGATGCTGTTGCTTTTCGCCGCCGGAAAGTCCCGCCTGGCTTTGCACAATATCGCGCGGACGCAAAAACGGAATGGGACACAGCACCGCCCCCGGCGTGCCGTCGCGTTTTTTTAGGATCTGCGGGGCGTGCCCGGCGCTGGCGACGACGGTGGTATTGAGAAATGCCAGGATGTCGCGGGATTCATTGAGCGTCGCGACGGAATCGTGGTTACCGGCGACAATCACCAGATGACAGCCGGTTTGCTGCAGATTCACCACGAAGCGGTTATACAGTTCACGCGCATAGCTGGGGGGCGAGCCGGTATCAAAGATGTCACCCGCCACAATAATCGCGTCCACCTCGTGCGTCCGGGCCGTTTCCAGCAGCCAGTTCAGGAAGGCTTCATGTTCAGCCGCACGGCTTTTGCTGTAAAAATTTTGACCCAGATGCCAGTCCGAGGTGTGAAGTATGCGCATAGCTGATCCGTGGCAAAAAAGAGAAAGCAGGATTATAAACCTTCAGAGACGGGAAAATAACCGCTGTAATAAAACAACGGTTTGCCCGTTATCATGGTACTGTTTTTCATAAATCTGTCATAAATCTGACGCATAATGGCGCCGAATTACAAACTTGTAACTTAAATAAGATAAGACAGGGCAAAGTATGGCGAGACGTATTCTGGTCGTAGAAGATGAAGCTCCAATTCGTGAAATGGTGTGCTTCGTGCTCGAGCAAAACGGCTTCCAGCCGGTTGAAGCGGAAGATTATGACAGCGCAGTGAACCAGCTGAATGAACCCTGGCCCGATCTGATTCTGCTGGACTGGATGTTGCCCGGCGGCTCCGGACTGCAGTTTATCAAACACCTGAAGCGCGAGGCGCTGACCCGCGACATCCCGGTTGTGATGCTCACGGCGCGCGGAGAAGAAGAGGATCGCGTTCGCGGTCTGGAGACCGGCGCGGACGATTACATTACTAAACCGTTCTCCCCAAAAGAGCTGGTTGCCCGCATTAAAGCCGTGATGCGCCGTATTTCGCCGATGGCGGTGGAAGAGGTGATAGAGATGCAGGGGCTGAGCCTTGACCCCACCTCACACCGCGTGATGACCGGTGAAAATCCCCTCGACATGGGGCCTACCGAATTTAAACTCCTGCACTTCTTTATGACCCACCCGGAACGCGTGTACAGCCGCGAGCAGTTGCTGAATAACGTCTGGGGAACTAACGTGTATGTCGAAGACCGGACGGTTGACGTACATATTCGCCGCCTGCGAAAAGCGCTGGAACTGAGCGGCCACGATCGCATGGTGCAGACGGTCCGCGGCACGGGTTATCGTTTTTCTACCCGTTTCTGAACAATGACAGGAGTGTGACGCGTGCTGGAACGTCTGTCATGGAAAAGGCTCGTCTTTGAACTGATCTTATGCTGTATTCCGGCCTTCCTTCTGGGGGCCTTTCTTGGACACCTGCCGTGGTTTCTGCTGGCGTCGGTCACCGGGCTGCTGATCTGGCACTTCTGGAACCTGCTGCGCCTCTCCTGGTGGCTGTGGGTTGACCGAAGCATGACGCCGCCGCCGGGAAGCGGCAGCTGGGAGCCGCTGCTGTACGGTCTGCATCAGATGCAGATGCGTAATAAAAAGCGTCGCCGCGAGCTGGGAAGCCTGATTAAGCGTTTTCGCAGCGGTGCAGAGTCGCTGCCGGATGCCGTTATTCTGACGACCGAAGAAGGGACAATTTTCTGGTGTAACGGCCTTGCACAACAGCTGCTGGGCCTGCGCTGGCCCGACGATAATGGTCAGAATATCCTCAACCTTCTGCGCTATCCCGAGTTCACGCAGTATCTGAAAACGCGTGATTTTACCCGCCCGCATAATCTGAAGCTCAACAATGGTCGCCATCTGGAAATTCGCGTGATGCCCTACAGCGATAAGCAGTGGCTGATGGTGGCGCGCGATGTCACCCAGATGCACCAGCTGGAAGGGGCGCGTCGCAACTTCTTCGCCAACGTTAGTCACGAACTGCGTACCCCGTTGACCGTGCTTCAGGGCTACCTGGAGATGATGCAGGAGCAAACGCTTGAAGGCGCGCCGCGTGAAAAAGCGCTGCACACCATGCGCGAGCAAACGCACAGGATGGAAGGGCTGGTGAAGCAGCTGCTGACGCTATCGAAGATTGAAGCGGCGCCAACGCTTGCGCTAAATGAGACCATTGATGTCCCGATGATGCTGCGGGTCGTTGAGCGTGAAGCGCAGACGTTAAGCCACAAAAAGCATCACCTGACCTTTGAGGTCGACAACACGCTGAAGGTGCTGGGCAGCGAAGATCAACTGCGTAGCGCCATTTCCAACCTGGTGTATAACGCGGTAAATCATACGCCGGAGGGGACGGATATCGTGGTGCGCTGGCACCATACCCCAACGGGGGCGGAGTTTAGCGTGGAAGACAACGGTCCGGGGATCGCGCCTGAGCATATTCCGCGTCTGACCGAGCGTTTTTACCGTGTGGATAAAGCGCGATCCCGGCAGACCGGGGGAAGCGGCCTGGGGCTGGCGATTGTTAAACACGCGGTAAATCACCATGAAAGCCGTCTCGATATCCAGAGTACGCTGGGTAAAGGAACCCGCTTCAGTTTCGTGATCCCGGAACGATTAATTGCCAAAAAGATCGCCTGACGGCAGGTGTGTCATTTTACCTTTCCACGGGTCAGCGTCTGCTGGCCCGTTTGCTTTGCAGTCAAGCGAAACGCGGATGAATTTTATACGGCTGGCTGTTTTTTGTTCGCATGATTAGCCATGGGTTTTTCTTATAAATAGCGTATTGTGCTAGTGCGTATTTTCATGATGGCATATTGTTCTGGTTTTGCGATCCCACCTTGCCTTTAAACGTTATAAGCGTTTAAATTGCCCCCCAGATACTGTCAGACCGACTGTATTTGCGTGGTAAATCGAAAAACTATTCTTCTCCACGCCAGGACGGGAGCATTTCCCGCTGAAATTGAGTAAATTTTCGGCTGTATCGTCCCGTGAGGGATATCGAAAATCTCAATGTTTTCAACACCACATCCACAGGCAGTAAGTTTTTATGACCCATCACTTAAAATCGCGTGACATCATCGCGCTGGGCTTTATGACATTTGCGCTGTTCGTTGGCGCAGGCAACATCATTTTTCCTCCAATGGTTGGCTTACAGGCGGGTGAACACGTCTGGACCGCCGCGTTTGGTTTCCTGATTACTGCCGTGGGTCTACCGGTACTGACCGTCGTCGCGCTGGCGAAAGTCGGCGGCGGCGTGGATAGCCTCAGCACCCCGATTGGCAAAGTGGCGGGCGTTCTGCTGGCAACCGTCTGCTATCTGGCCGTTGGCCCGCTGTTTGCGACCCCGCGTACGGCAACCGTGTCCTTCGAAGTGGGTATTGCTCCCCTGACCGGTGACGGTGCGATGCCGCTGTTTATTTACAGCCTGATCTACTTCGCGATCGTGATTCTGGTTTCCCTCTATCCGGGCAAGCTGCTGGATACCGTGGGTAACTTCCTGGCTCCGCTGAAAATTGTGGCGCTGATTGTTCTGGCGGTAGCGGCCATCGTCTGGCCCGCAGGCCCGATTAGCGACGCGATGGATGCCTATAAAAACGCCGCCTTCTCTAACGGCTTTGTGAACGGCTACCTGACGATGGATACGCTGGGCGCGATGGTGTTTGGTATCGTTATCGTTAACGCCGCGCGTTCCCGCGGTGTGACCGAAGCGCGTCTGCTGACCCGCTATACCATCTGGGCTGGCCTGATGGCCGGCGTGGGTCTGACGCTGCTGTATCTGGCGCTGTTCCGTCTGGGCTCCGACAGCGCCATGCTGGTCGATCAGAACGCTAACGGTGCGGCTATCCTGCACGCCTACGTTCAGCACACCTTCGGCGGTGCGGGCAGTATGCTGCTGGCGGCACTCATCTTCCTGGCCTGTCTGGTCACCGCGGTTGGCCTGACCTGCGCCTGCGCAGAGTTCTTTGCACAGTATCTGCCGCTCTCTTACCGCACCCTGGTGTTTATCCTCGGCATCTTCTCTATGGCGGTGTCAAACCTCGGTCTGAGCCACCTGATTCAGGTCTCTATTCCGGTGCTGACGGCGATTTATCCGCCGTGTATCGTGCTGGTGGTGCTGAGCTTTACTCGCCCGTGGTGGAACAACTCTTCACGAATTATTGCGCCAGCCATGTTTATCAGCCTGATTTTTGGTATCCTTGACGGGATTAAAGCATCAGCTTTCGCGCACATACTGCCGGCATGGACACAGCGTCTGCCGCTGTCTGAGCAGGGTCTGGCCTGGCTGATGCCTACCGTTGTTGCACTGGTTCTGGCCATTATCTGGGACCGTGCTGCAGGGCGTCAGGTCGCATCGAACGCTCATTAATCAACGGCAACAAACTGTTTAACCACGGGGCTTAAGGCCCCGTGGTTTTTTGTTTTTTTCGTGTTGAATGGCAAGATTTAAATGGAAAGCACTAACAAACTTAAACGTGGATTGAGCACGCGCCACATCCGCTTTATGGCGCTGGGCTCTGCTATCGGCACCGGTCTTTTTTATGGCTCGGCAGATGCCATCAAAATGGCCGGTCCCAGCGTTCTGCTGGCGTACATCATCGGCGGCGTGGCGGCGTATATCATCATGCGCGCTCTCGGCGAAATGTCGGTTCACAACCCGTCCGCCAGCTCATTCTCCCGCTACGCGCAGGAAAACCTCGGCCCGCTGGCCGGGTTTATCACCGGCTGGACCTACTGCTTTGAAATCCTGATTGTGGCGATTGCCGACGTGACGGCCTTTGGCATCTATATGGGCGTCTGGTTCCCGGCGGTGCCGCACTGGATATGGGTGCTGAGCGTGGTGCTGATCATCTGCGCCGTTAACCTGATGAGCGTGAAGGTGTTCGGCGAGCTGGAATTCTGGTTCTCCTTCTTCAAGGTCGCCACCATCATCATCATGATCCTCGCCGGTTTCGGCATCATCATCTGGGGTATCGGTAACGGCGGTCAGCCGACCGGCATCCATAACCTCTGGAGCAATGGTGGCTTCTTCAGCAACGGCTGGCTTGGGATGGTCATGTCGCTGCAGATGGTGATGTTCGCCTACGGCGGTATCGAGATTATCGGTATCACCGCCGGGGAAGCGAAAGATCCGGAGAAGTCCATTCCGCGCGCCATCAACTCGGTGCCGATGCGTATTCTGGTGTTCTACGTGGGTACGCTGTTCGTGATTATGTCCATCTACCCGTGGAATCAGGTGGGCACCAACGGTAGCCCGTTTGTGCTGACCTTCCAGCATATGGGCATTGCGTTTGCGGCCAGCATTTTGAACTTTGTGGTGCTCACCGCGTCGCTTTCCGCGATTAACAGTGACGTGTTTGGCGTGGGCCGTATGCTCCACGGCATGGCGGAGCAGGGCAGCGCGCCGAAGGTGTTCGCCAAAACCTCACGCCGCGGCACGCCGTGGGTGACCGTCGTGGTCATGACCGTGGCGCTGCTGTTCTCGGTTTACCTGAACTACATCATGCCGGAAAACGTCTTCCTGGTGATTGCATCGCTGGCGACCTTCGCGACGGTGTGGGTGTGGATTATGATCCTGCTGTCGCAGATTGCCTTCCGCCGCCGTCTGTCGCCGGACGAGGCGAAAGCGCTGAAGTTCAAAGTACCGGGCGGGGTGGCAACCACCGTCGTCGGGCTGATCTTCCTGGTGTTTATCATTGGCCTGATTGGCTACCATCCGGATACCCGCATTTCCCTGTACGTGGGCTGCGCGTGGATCGTCCTGCTGCTGGTGGGCTGGGTGTTTAAATGCCGCCGTGACCGTCAGCTGGCGGAAGCACAGTAATCTTTTTTCTCCCTCTCCCTGTGGGAGAGGGTTGGGGTGAGGGCATCAGGCCGCACTGATGCCTACTCCTCCTTTCTCCTCCCCCAATAATCCCGAACGTGATGAGCTATCCTTAACCACCCTGTGGCAAGGTGACGTCAATTTCATCAAAGGGGATTCGTGATGTTAAATGCCTGGCACCTTCCGGTTGCCCCATTTGTTAAGCAAAACAAAGACAACCTTGTGATTACGCTCTGGCTGGCGGGGGAAAATCAGCCTGAACGCGTGACGCTCCGCGCCGAAATAGATAACGAAGAGACCGGGCTGAAAATGCACAAGCTGCGCAGCCAGCCGCAGCCGGGGATCACGGCGTGGCGTGCGAATATCGACCTGAGCAGCGGACAGCCGCGCCGCCGATATAGCTTCAAACTGCTGTGGAATAACCGCCAGCTGTGGTTTACCCCGCAGGGGTTTAGCCGTTTCCCACCCGCACGGCTGGAGCAGTTTGCGGTCGATTACCCGGATAACGGCCCGCAGTGGGTTAACGATCAGGTCTTTTACCAGATTTTCCCGGACCGTTTTGCGCGCAGCGAAAAGCGCACCGCTGACCAGGATAAGATCTATCACCACCATGCGGCGGGCCATGACATTATCCTGAAAGCGTGGGACGATCCGTTAACCGCGCAGGCGGGCGGCTCGACGTTTTACGGCGGCGATCTCGACGGCATCAGCGAAAAGCTGCCGTACCTGAAAAATCTCGGCGTGACGGCGCTGTATCTCAACCCGGTGTTTAAAGCCCCGAGTGTGCACAAATACGATACCGAAGATTATCGCCACGTTGACGCGCAGTTTGGCGGTGACGAGGCGCTGCTGCGCCTGCGTAAGAATACCCAAAACGAAGGCATGCGCCTGATTCTTGACGGCGTGTTCAACCACAGCGGGGATTCCCACGCCTGGTTTGACCGCCATAATCAGTCGATGGGCGGGGCATGTCATAACCCGGACTCGCCGCAGCGCGACTGGTACAGCTTTAACGAAGAGGGCCGCGCGCTGGACTGGCTGGGTTACGCCAGCCTGCCGAAGCTGGATTTCCAGTCGCCAACGCTCGTGAATGAAATCTACGGCGGCGAAGACAGCATCGTGCGCCACTGGCTGAAGGCGCCGTGGAATATGGACGGCTGGCGCCTGGACGTGGTGCATATGCTCGGCGAAGCGGGCGGGGCGCGGAATAACCTTCAGCACGTCGCCGGGATCGCGCGCTCGGCAAAAGTCGCCCAGCCGGAGGCGTTCGTCTTTGGCGAACACTTTGGCGACGCGCGCCAGTGGCTGCAGAACGATGCGGAAGATGCGGCGATGAACTATCGCGGCTTTACCTTCCCGCTGTGGGGATTCCTCGCTAACACCGATATCTCCTACGATCCGAATCATATCGACGCTGAAACCTGCATGGCGTGGATGGAGAACTATCGCGCCGGTCTGTCTCATCAGCAGCAGCTGCGGATGTTTAACCAGCTCGATAGCCACGATACCGCCCGCTTTAAATCCCTGCTCGGCAAGGATGTGGCGCGTCTGCCGCTGGCGGTGACCTGGCTCTTCACCTGGCCGGGCGTGCCGTGCATCTATTATGGCGACGAAGTGGGGCTGGACGGCAACAACGATCCGTTCTGCCGCAAAACCTTCCCGTGGGAGCCTGCGAAACATGACAAGGTGCTGTTCAGCCTGTATCAGCGGCTGGCGAAGCTGCGCAAGCAGAGTCTCGCCCTGCGCTACGGCGGCTGTCAGGTGGTGTACGCCCACGATAACGTGGTGGTGTTTGCTCGCGTCTATAACCAGCAGCGCGTGCTGGTGGCGATTAACCGGGGTGAAGCCTGCGAAGTGGTGCTGGATGATTCACCGCTGCTTAAAGTGGCTATGTGGAAGAATAAAGAGGGCAAGGCAACGGTACAGGACGGCGTGCTGGCGCTGCCTGCGGTATCCGCGACGATCTGGTCCGGCAGCTAAGACCTGCTAATGTTTCCACCTTTTAAGATGGCGCAAATGCAACTATTTGTGTCAATCTTAACGGATCGTTTACGGTGAAGGTGGAAACATGGACGAGCTTTACATCCTTGGCTGTTTGTTCCTGGTTTTTGCGCTGGTGGTGGCACCCGTGCTTGCGGTTATAGGCTTTAATCGAAGTACGGCGGCGCGACAGGAGATCGCCCGGCTACGCCAGCGCATTGAGGCGCTTGAGCAGCGCGGCGTGCCTGAAAGCGCGCCGGAGCCGGTGCAGGCCACCGCACCGGTGGCTGTGACCGCGCCTGCGGTTGAGGACGCTCCCGCGCCTGTCGACCCCTGGCGCCCCGATACCCCCGCTGCCGTGGCAGAACCCGCCCCGGCCATGGTGCCTGCGGCAAAACAGCCTTCTGCCTTTGGCGGCATACTGACGTCGCTGATGCGCTGGTTCATGCAGGGTAATCCGCTGGCGAAGCTTGGGATCCTGCTGCTCTTCCTCGGTCTTTCATTCCTGCTGCGTTATACCGTTGAACACTCCCTGTTCCCGCTTGAGCTGCGCCTCGTGGCAACGGCGCTGTTTGCCATCGTTCTGCTGGCGGTCGGGTGGCGGCTGCGGCACAGGCAGCGTGTCTATGCGCTGATCCTCCAGGGCGGGGCGACCGGCGTACTCTACCTCACGGTATTTGGCGCATTTCGGCTCTGGCAAATGCTGCCGATGACGCTGGCCTTTGCGCTTCTGGTGGTGATATGCGCGGCGAGCGTCGGGCTGGCGGTGCTGCAGAAGGCGCTGAGCCTCGCCATGCTGGCGAGCCTCGGCGGGTATCTTGCGCCGCTGCTGTTGTCCACCGGGGGCGGCAGCTTTGTGGCGCTGTTCTCTTTCTATCTCCTGCTTTCCATCGGCATTCTCGCTATCAGCATCTGGCAGCACTGGCGCGAGTTGAATCTGCTCGGGCTGCTGTTTACGTTCGGCGTGGGCGGCCTGTGGGGGCTGAATGACTACCAGACTGAAGACTATTGGGTCTGTCAGCTGTTCCTGATTGCCAATACGCTGATATTCGGCGTCCTGAGCGTGGCGCTGTCGCTGCGGGCGCAGGAGAAAGGGAAGCAGATTATTGACGGCGTGCTGCTGTTTGCCCCGCCGCTGATCGGTTTCGGAATGCAGTACGGCATGACCCGGCACTGGGAATATGGCCCGGCCCTGAGCGCGCTGGGATACGGCGCATTTTATCTTACCCTCGCGTTCCTTGCGCTGCGGCGCTATCCCTCCCTCGGACGACCGCTGGTCCTGGCGGCGCTGGCCATCGGCGGCGGGTTCGCTACGCTCGCCATTCCGCTGGCGCTGTCGGCGCGCTGGACGGCGATGGCCTGGGCGCTGGAGGGGCTGGGTATCCTCTGGCTGGGCGTGCAGCAGCAGCAGCGTCGCATGAGCTATAGCGGCACGGCGCTGCTGGTGCTGGCGCTCGGCAGCGCGTTGTGGGCGCAAACGAACGGCGTTACGTCGCTGAGCCTGCTGCTGATCTTCTCCATTCTCAGCCTTTGCTGGCTGGCTGCGGCCTGGCTGTGGCGGACTCTCTTTCTGCCGGTCAGCCGGGCGCTGCTGGCAGGCGGGCTGCTGTTCTGGCTCGTGGCGCTATTGGGCGCATCGCGGCTGGTGCTGACGAAGGAATTACCCATTCTGGCGGGCGTGCTGGCGCTGACGGCGGCGTCGGTCTGGGGCTGGCGGCAGGTGGCTGCTCGTCTGGCGTGGCGGGAGCTGGATGCCAGCAAATGGCTGCTGTGGCCGGTTATGCTGCTGATGGTGGGTTATCAGCTCTGGCACCAGCAGATTGTTGCCGCCGGGTGGTCAAATCTGGCCTGGTGCGTTGCGCTTCCTGCCGCGCTGATGCTGTTGCGGCGCGACGGTGAAAAACTCCTGCCGCGCATCGCGATGGGGCTGCATTTGTCGCTGTTCTGGATGATTTTGCTGGCGCTGGCCGCTGAGCTTTACTGGTTTTCCCGGTCGTTGCCGTGGGGCATGGCGGCCTGGGGCAGCGGATTAGCGATGGCTGCAGGCGGCGGGGTAATTATGGCGCTCTCTGCAGCCGTACGGCGTCGCGGGTGGCCGTTCCGGGAGTGGCCTGCGCTCTACGCCTGCCTGGCACCGATCCCCGTAGTCGTGGCGCTGCTGGTATTGCTGGTGGTGACCAATTTCCAGGACGGCGTGGTCTATCGTCAGACCTGGCTGCCGCTGGTAAACCCGCTTGAGGAAGGCGCGGCGTTCGCGCTGCTGGGGCTGGTCGTCTTTTATCGGGCTGTGGATCGCTACTACCCGGCGTGGCTCTCGCAGGCCCGACCGTGGCCTGCCGTCGCGATGATGGCGTTTGGCTTCTGGTGGCTGAACGGTGCGCTGATGCGCGCCCTGGCCTGGTACGGCGACGTGGCCTGGAATGTGGCATCGCTGTGGGATTCGCGGCTTATCCAGACCAGTTTTGCCCTGTTCTGGATGCTGATCGCGCTGGTGGTCATGATCCATGCCACCCGTCGGGCTTCCCGGCAGGAGTGGCTCTGCGGTGCCGCGCTGCTGGGCGTGGTGATGGTTAAACTGATGCTGGTGGACAGCGCGGGCGGAGGCGGTTTGTCCCGCGCGGTGGCGTTTATCGGCGTGGCGATACTGGTTCTGATCGTGGGGTATTTCTCACCGCTACCGCCCAAAACAGGAGATGAAAAATGAAATGGATGAAAGCGGTAGCGTGTACCGCGCTGCTGGCGCTTTCCGGCCCGGCGTTCTGCGACGAGGGACAAACGGAATCGCCCCGGGACTATGCTTTTGGTCTTTCACTCGATACGTCTGTTCCTTCCCAGTGGTATCGGGTGATGCTGCCGCTCGCCGTCTATGAGCAAAGCACGTCGCCAGATCTGCATGATGTCCGCGTTTTTAACCAGTCGGGCGAGCCGGTTCCCTTCAGCCTGGTCAGCGCGGCGCGCCCGCAGGCGCCAGTGCAATCCACCGCGCTGCGCCTCTTCCCGCTGGACGCCTCGCCGCTTGCGGCTGCCTCAGATGCCGGTGATAGCGATAAGATCCTGCTCCGTTCCCGAAACGGCGTTGAAATTGTGCTGGAGGGGCAAAAAGCCGCCGCAGCCGGGCAACATTATCTGCTGACCCTGCCGGAGCAGGCGACGGGAGAGATCGCCATATCCCAGCTGCAGCTGCTCTGGAATACCCCTCAGACGCCGTGGCAGGGAACGGCGTCGGTCTATTACAGCGAGGATCTTAAGCGCTGGTATACGCTGCGCGAGGATATGCCATTGCTGGACGCCGTCAGCGGCCAGGATCGTCTTAAGCTCGATCGGATCGATACCGATACGGTTTTATCTCCCGATGCGAATCGCTATCTCATGGTGGTGCTGAACGCGCAGAGCCAGGGGATAACCTTGACCGGCGTAAACGCAATTAGCGCACCTGCCCAGGCGGCCCCGGAAGCGGTCGACCTTGAGGGGGAAGGGGAGCAGCTATCGACAAGCGAAGCGCAGTGGCACTGGGCGCGCCCGCAGCCGCTGAGTGCTGTCAGCATCTCGCTGAATGGCGATGGCGTCCTTCCCGTGGAGATAGCGTGGCGGAGTACGGAAAAAGACGCATGGCACCCCCTGAAAAAAGAGGTCCTTTACCGTCTTGAGGGAAAAACGTCGCCGCCGGTTTCGCTTAACGGGGGCCTGGTGCAGGCGGTGAAAATCACGACGCTGAATGCGCGTCTGCCAGAATACCTGCCGAGCGTGACGGGACATCGCGACCGCTACGATCTGGTGTTCAACGCGCAGGGGAAAGCGCCGTACGTGCTCGCCTGGGGCAACGGTGCCGCAAAGCCTGCCAGCGTGGAGCCCGGCATGCTGATCCCGGCCGACCTGCGTAAAACCTATGATATGGCGACCCTGCCGCAGGCCAACATTCTGGATGATGTCGCATTAGGCGGCGAGGGGCGTCTGACGGCCACCTCTGCGGCCGAGCGGGAGAGCAGGATGAACACGCTGCTGGTGTGGGGCGTGCTGATTGCGGGCGTGGTTCTGCTGGCGGGCATGGCCTGGCGTATCTGGCGAGAGACGCAGCGTAAGGCATAAAAAAAGGCCCGCATAAGCGGGCCTTTTTCGTAAACCGTGCCGATTACAGGCTGGATACGTTCTCAGACAGGTATTTAGCCACGCCGTCCGGAGACGCGTTCATGCCTTCTTTACCTTTTTCCCACTGAGCCGGGCACACTTCGCCGTGCTCTTCGTGGAACTGCAGCGCGTCAACCATGCGCAGCATTTCGTCGATGTTACGACCCAGCGGCAGATCGTTCACAACCTGGTGACGAACGATGCCGTTTGCGTCGATCAGGAAGGAACCACGCAGCGCAACGCCAGCGTCCGGATGTTCGATACCGTAAGCCTGCTGGATTTCGCGTTTGATGTCCGCAACCATTGCGTATTTCACAGCACCGATGCCGCCTTTGTCGACAGGGGTGTTACGCCATGCGTTGTGTACAAATTCAGAGTCGAAGGAGACGCCAACAACTTCTACGCCACGCTTCTGGAATTCTTCATAACGTTTGTCGAATGCGATCAGCTCAGATGGGCAAACGAAAGTGAAGTCCATTGGCCAGAAGAACAGAACGGTCGCTTTACCGTTGGTGTGCTGTTTGAAGTTGAAGTTTTCAACGATTTCACCGTTGCCCAGAACTGCTGCAGCTGTAAAATCCGGAGCCGGACGAGTTACCAGAACCATATGATTCTCCTGTAGATACTAAGGTTATTTGGAACGCAACGCGAGCCAGTATAGAGAGTGTTCAGGGATAAGACAAAGAGGTGGTGACAATCGTTCCGCCAGCTTTTACCTATCAATGAGAAATCTGTCAGAGCTGTTTACTTTTCGCCTGGGTCATCATGCGCGGGTAAAACTGCCAGAAACGCGTTTCCAGCGCATCATAATGTTCATCCAGGTCATACCAGGAATCCCGCAGCGCATCCAGGCGCGGGCGACGGCTCGCCATCCCGTTCAGCACGTTCTGGATGAAGTCCATCTCGCGATAGCGCTCCAGCCAGCGTTCCGACCACAGGTAGTTATTCAGATTCACAAAGCGCGGCGGCGAGTTGGGCAGGATGATCGACACCTGCTGGCGGGCATAGCGCACAAAATCCGGCAAGGGCATCTCCGGCGACAGCTGTTCCCAGTGGCGCGACAGAAAGTGGTCCCACATCACGTCGAGCGTGATCGGCGCAACGCGGCGCGTTTCAGGGCGAAACCACGCTTTGGCTTCCGTCACTTCCGGCAGCTTATCCGTCAGCACGTCGATGCGGCGATGCATGAAAATGCCGTCGACAACCTCAGGGGAGTAGTCCTCAGCGGGGTTGCCGCGTACGAAATCGGCCAGCAAATTGCCGGACAGGGAGCTGTCAGCGAGGTGAGCGAGATGCAGGTGAGCGAGAAAATTCATGCGTTTTATTTGTCCGGGGGCGGCTAGTTGTTGCAGCAAAAGGGTGTGAGCACTAGACTATGCCGCCTGTTTTTAAGTCACGAGTATACGTCATGCGCGTCGCCGATTTCTCTTTTGAACTACCTGAATCCCTGATTGCTCACTATCCCATGCCTGAGCGCAGCAGCTGTCGCTTACTGTCACTGGATGGGCCAACGGGCGAGCTGACGCACGGTACTTTCACCGATTTGCTCGACAAGCTCAACCCTGGCGATCTGCTGGTCTTTAACAATACCCGCGTGATCCCGGCGCGCCTGTTTGGCCGTAAAGCCAGCGGCGGTAAGATTGAAGTGCTGGTCGAACGTATGCTCGATGATAAACGTATTCTGGCACATATTCGCGCGTCTAAGGCACCGAAGCCGGGCGCTGAACTGCTGCTGGGCGATGATGAGAGCATCAAAGCGACCATGACCGCGCGCCACGACGCGCTGTTCGAGGTGGAGTTTGATGACGAGCGCACGGTGCTCGATATCCTGAACGCCATCGGCCACATGCCGCTGCCGCCGTATATTGAGCGTCCGGACGAAGAGGCCGACCGCGAGCTGTACCAGACCGTCTACAGCCAGAAGCCGGGGGCCGTCGCTGCGCCGACCGCGGGCCTGCATTTTGATGAGCCGCTGCTGGAAAAACTGCGTGCGAAGGGCGTGGAGATGGCGTTCGTGACGCTGCACGTCGGCGCGGGGACCTTCCAGCCGGTGCGCGTGGATAGCATTGAAGATCACATCATGCACTCTGAGTATGCCGAAGTGCCTCAGGATGTGGTGGACGCGGTGCTGGCGGCGAAAGCGCGCGGTAGCCGCGTCGTGGCGGTCGGTACGACGTCCGTGCGCTCACTCGAGAGCGCCGCGCAGGCGGCGAAAAACGGTCTTATCGAGCCGTTCTTTGGCGATACGCAGATCTTTATCTACCCGGGCTATCAGTACAAGGTGATTGACGCGCTGGTGACCAACTTCCATCTGCCTGAATCGACGCTGATTATGCTGGTTTCCGCGTTTGCCGGTTATCAGCATACGATGAACGCCTACAAGTCTGCGGTAGAACAAAAATATCGCTTTTTTAGCTACGGGGACGCGATGTTTATCACGTACAATCCGCTGGCTTTGAATGAGCGTGTCGGGGAATAAGTCCGCGGCACCGTTTTACAACGTTGGACTGTTTTTCTGACGTCGGAGAAAAAATGAAATTTGAACTCGATACCACCGATGGCCGCGCGCGTCGCGGTCGCCTGGTGTTTGATCGCGGCGTGGTGGAAACCCCCGCGTTTATGCCTGTGGGCACGTACGGCACCGTAAAAGGGATGACGCCGGAAGAAGTAGAAGCCACTGGCGCACAGATTATCCTCGGCAACACCTTCCACCTGTGGCTGCGCCCGGGTCAGGAGATCATGAAGCTTCACGGCGATCTCCATGATTTCATGCAGTGGAAAGGTCCAATCCTCACCGATTCCGGCGGTTTCCAGGTCTTCAGCCTGGGCGATATCCGCAAGATCACCGAGCAGGGCGTACACTTCCGTAACCCGATCAACGGCGATCCTATTTTCCTCGATCCCGAAAAATCGATGGAAATCCAGTATGACCTCGGCTCCGACATCGTAATGATCTTCGACGAATGTACGCCGTACCCGGCGGACTGGGACTACGCGAAACGCTCCATGGAGATGTCTCTGCGCTGGGCGAAGCGTAGCCGCGACCGTTTTGACTCCCTGCAGAACAAAAATGCGCTGTTCGGCATTATCCAGGGCAGCGTTTACGAAGATTTACGCGATATCTCTGTTAAAGGTCTGGTAGAGATAGGTTTTGATGGCTACGCTGTCGGCGGTTTGGCTGTGGGTGAACCGAAGGAAGACATGCACCGCATTCTGGAACATGTCTGCCCGCAAATCCCGGCGGATAAACCCCGTTACCTGATGGGCGTGGGTAAACCAGAAGATCTGGTTGAAGGCGTACGCCGCGGCATCGATATGTTCGACTGCGTCATGCCAACCCGCAACGCGCGTAACGGTCATCTGTTTGTTACCGATGGCGTGGTGAAAATCCGTAACGCGAAGCATAAAAGTGACACCAGTCCGCTTGATGCCGAGTGCGATTGCTATACCTGTCGCAATTATTCTCGCGCGTATCTGCATCATCTCGATCGTTGCAACGAGATTTTAGGTGCGCGTCTCAATACCATTCATAATCTTCGTTATTATCAGCGCTTAATGGCTGGTTTACGTAAGGCTATCGAAGAGGGTAAATTAGAGGGCTTCGTGACCGATTTCTACCAACGTCAGGGCCGGGATGTCCCACCTTTGAACGTTGATTAATTTTAATAATGAGGGAATTTGAATGAGCTTTTTTATTTCTGATGCGGTAGCAGCAACTGGCGCGCCTTCTCAGGGCAGCCCGATGTCTCTGATTCTGATGCTGGTTGTGTTCGGTCTGATCTTCTACTTCATGATCCTGCGTCCACAGCAGAAGCGCACCAAAGAGCACAAAAACCTGATGAACTCTATCGCGAAAGGCGATGAAGTGCTGACCAACGGTGGCCTGGTGGGTCGCGTGACCAAAGTAGCGGAAAGCGGCTACATTGCTATCGCCCTGAATGACACCACTGAAGTGGTTATCAAACGTGACTTCGTAGCTGCCGTTCTGCCGAAAGGCACCATGAAGGCGCTGTAATCCCAACTTTTCCCAAAGGGAACTGCCGTGTTAAACCGTTATCCTTTGTGGAAGTACATCATGCTGGTCGTCGTGATTATCGTCGGCCTGCTGTACGCACTTCCCAACCTGTATGGTGAGGATCCGGCCGTTCAAATCACTGGCGCGCGCGGTGTCGCCGCCAGTGAGCAAACGCTGATCCAGGTCCAGAAAACGTTACAAGAAGAAAAAATTACCGCTAAGTCTGTGGCACTGGAAGAGGGCGCTATTCTTGCTCGCTTCGACACCACCGACACGCAGCTCCGCGCTCGCGAAGCGCTGATGGGCGTGCTGGGTGATAAATACGTCGTGGCGCTTAACCTTGCTCCTGCAACTCCGCGTTGGCTGGCTGCTCTGAATGCAGAGCCAATGAAACTGGGTCTTGACCTGCGTGGCGGCGTTCACTTCCTGATGGAAGTGGATATGGATACCGCGCTCGGCAAGCTGCAGGAACAGAATATCGACAGCCTGCGCAGCGATCTGCGTGAGAAAGGCATCGCCTATACCACCGTGCGTAAAGAAGATAACTACGGCTTGAGCATCACGTTCCGCGACAGCGCGGCACGCGACCAGGCTGTAACTTACCTGTCTCAGCGTCACCGCGATCTGGTGATTACCTCTCAGGGCAGCAACCAGCTGCGTGCGGTAATGACCGATGCACGTCTGAGCGAAGCGCGTGAATACGCCGTTCAGCAGAACATCAATATTCTGCGTAACCGTGTAAACCAGCTGGGTGTGGCTGAGCCGCTGGTACAGCGTCAGGGTGCTGACCGTATCGTGGTAGAACTGCCGGGTATCCAGGACACTGCGCGTGCGAAAGAGATTCTGGGTGCGACCGCGACTCTGGAATTCCGTCTGGTTAACTCCAACGTCGATCAGTCCGCTGCTGCCGCAGGCCGTATTCCGGGTGACTCCGAAGTGAAACAGACCCGCGAAGGTCAGCCGGTTGTGCTGTACAAACGCGTGATCCTGACCGGTGACCATATCACCGACTCCACTTCCAGCCAGGACGAATACAACCAGCCGCAGGTTAACATCTCGCTCGACAGCGCGGGTGGTAACATCATGTCCAACTTCACGAAGGACAACATCGGCAAACCGATGGCAACCCTGTTCGTGGAGTACAAAGACAGCGGTAAGAAAGATGCAAACGGTCGTGCGGTACTGGTGAAAGAGGAAGAGGTGATTAACATCGCCAATATCCAGTCTCGTCTGGGTAACAGCTTCCGTATTACCGGTATTAACAACCCGAACGAAGCGCGTCAGCTCTCTCTGCTGCTGCGTGCCGGTGCGCTGATTGCGCCAATTCAGATTGTTGAAGAACGTACCATTGGTCCTACTCTGGGTATGCAAAATATCCAGCAGGGTCTGGAAGCGTGTCTGGCCGGTCTGGTTGTCTCCATCCTCTTCATGATCTTCTTCTATAAGAAGTTTGGTCTGATTGCGACGTCCGCGCTGCTGGCTAACCTGGTGCTGATCATCGGCATCATGTCCCTGCTGCCGGGCGCGACGCTGACCATGCCGGGTATTGCGGGTATCGTTCTGACCCTTGCGGTGGCGGTCGACGCCAACGTACTGATAAACGAACGTATCAAAGAAGAGTTGAGCAACGGTCGCTCTGTGCAACAGGCGATTGAAGAAGGCTACAAAGGGGCGTTCAGCTCCATCTTCGATGCGAACGTAACAACACTGATTAAGGTTCTTATCCTGTATGCAGTGGGTACTGGCGCTATCAAAGGCTTTGCGATTACAACCGGTATCGGTGTTGCAACGTCGATGTTTACCGCTATTGTCGGCACCCGTGCTATCGTGAACCTGCTGTATGGCGGCAAGCGCGTCAAAAAGCTGTCTATCTGAGGAGTGCGTTGTGGCACAGGAATATACTGTTGAACAATTAAACCATGGCCGTAAAGTCTGGGACTTTATGCGCTGGGACTACTGGGCCTTCGGCATTTCAGGTTTTCTGCTGATTCTGTCCATCGCCATTATGGGCGTGAAAGGCTTTAACTGGGGTCTCGATTTTACCGGTGGTACGGTAATTGAAATCTCCCTGGAAAAACCGATCGATATGGACCAGATGCGCGAATCGCTGCAGAAAGCGGGCTTTGAAGAGCCGCTGCTGCAGAACTTCGGCAGCAGCCGCGATATCATGGTACGTATGCCGCCGGTACACGATGCCAACGGCAGCCAGGAGCTGGGTAGCAAGGTTCTGAAGGTCATCAACGAATCGACCAGCCAGAATGCGGCGGTGAAGCGTATTGAGTTCGTCGGCCCGAGTGT
This sequence comes from Enterobacter cloacae complex sp. CARB60, assembly GCF_036487345.1. Classification (NCBI taxonomy): domain Bacteria; kingdom Pseudomonadati; phylum Pseudomonadota; class Gammaproteobacteria; order Enterobacterales; family Enterobacteriaceae; genus Enterobacter; species Enterobacter cloacae complex sp. CARB60. The sequence continues at coordinate 3,676,438 of NZ_JAZKLC010000002.1, read as the reverse complement.
GGGCGCGGATCTGGCGCAAACCGGTGCGATGGCGCTGATGGTGGCGCTGATCTCCATCCTGGTGTACGTCGGTTTCCGCTTCGAGTGGCGCCTGGCGGCTGGTGTGGTTATCGCTCTTGCGCACGACGTGGTGATCACCATGGGCGTACTGTCGCTGTTCCATATTGAGATTGACCTGACGATTGTGGCATCCCTGATGTCCGTTATCGGTTACTCACTGAACGACAGTATCGTGGTATCTGACCGTATTCGTGAAAACTTCCGTAAGATCCGTCGCGGTACGCCGTACGAAATCTTTAACGTGTCGTTGACCCAGACGCTGCACCGTACCTTGATCACATCCGGAACGACCTTAATGGTTATCCTGATGCTCTATCTCTTCGGTGGCCCGGTACTGGAAGGCTTCTCGCTGACCATGCTGATTGGTGTCACCATCGGTACGGCGTCTTCTATCTACGTCGCGTCCGCACTGGCACTGAAACTCGGCATGAAGCGCGAGCACCTGCTCCAGCAGAAAGTCGAGAAAGAAGGGGCGGATCAGCCGTCCATTCTGCCGTAAGGCGACGTTTAGCGCGTTATCGAAATCCCGGTCTGTTGACCGGGATTTTTTTTATCTGCTCCTGACAAACACTCCTGACAGTATGCTGTCAGGAGCCCTGTCGTAGACTCTTTTCGAACCCAAACAACAGTCAGGAGGATGTATGAAAAGCGTAATCAACTGGTTTGAAATCCCGGTCGCGGATATGGATCGCGCCATCAAATTTTATGAGCCGGTGATGCAGCTCGCGCTGCGTCGCGAGAAAATGGACTGCGCGGAGCTGGCCGTTTTCCCGCATGAGGATCCGGGTACCGGCGGGGCGCTGGCAAAATTTGACGGCGTTACACCGTCTTTGCAGGGCGCTATTATTTACCTGCATACTGACAATCTGACGGCCACGCTCGATCGCATAGCCTCTGCCGGCGGCGAGTGCGTGTTTGGCCCGCTGGAACTGCCGCATGGCATTGGCACGATCGCATTGTTTACCGACAGCGAGGGTAACCGCGTCGGCCTCCATCAACCTGCCTGAGAGCGGAATAAGATATGACCCGACGCGCTGACCGTTTGTTTCAGATTGTGCAGATCCTGCGGGGCAGGCGTCTGACAACGGCAGCGCATCTGGCGGACCGGCTTGGCGTGTCCGAGCGCACGGTCTACCGCGATATCCGCGACCTGTCGCTTTCCGGCGTGCCGGTGGAAGGTGAGGCGGGGAGCGGATATCGGCTGATGTCGGGTTTTGACCTGCCGCCGCTGATGCTGACAAATAAGGAGTCAGAGGCGCTGATCGTCGCGATTCGCCTGCTCAAAACCTGGGGAGGGGAATCGCTGTCGCGCGAGCTGGAGTCGGCTCAGGAGAAGGTGCTGGCTATCCTGCCCGAGGAGAGTCGTCGCAAGGCGGAGCAGACGCGGATCTACGCCCCGGACTTTTGCATGCAAAGCCACTCCCGCAGCGATTTTGACATGATTCATCAGGCTATTTCCGCCCAGCGCGTGCTGGCGCTGCATTATCGTGATGAAGCCGGGCAGCTTTCTAAACGTGAGGTTCAACCGCTGGGGCTGTTCTTCTGGGGGGAGCGCTGGCTGCTGGCTGCCTGGTGTGAACGGCGCGATGATTATCGCTGTTTCCGGCTCGACCGATGCCTCAATATTGTGCAAACGGAGAGGCGGTTTAGTGAGAGTGCGGACAGGTCTCTGGCAGATTTTTTGCGGAAGGTTAAGCAGTAAAAAGCCAGCTCTTGAGCTGGCTTTTTTGCCCGGCGGCGCTGCGCTTGCACGGGCCAACAGGTTTTGTAGGCCGGGTAAGGCGTAGCCGCCACCCGGCATCAACCACAAGGTTAGAAGTTATAACCCACAACCAGGTAACCACCCCAGCCGGTAGAGCGGACGCTGAAGTCGCCGTTGCCGAAGTTCAGGCTCGCGTCGTCGTTCCACTGACCACCGTTGTGCCAGTAACGCGCAACAACAGAGTAGTGCCAGTGATCGTAGTTCAGCGCCAGGATGTGGCTGGAGGCGATAGAGTCGTTGGTGCGCGCTTTCTTACCGTTCAGGTCGCGGAAGTCGTTGTCGCCCAGATCTGAACCCCAGTCAAAGTTGGTGAAGCCGATATAGCTCAGGTTGCCGCCCCACAGCTGGGTAATTGGCACAAAGTATTTCACTTTGAAACGGTAGCCATCCCACTCGTTTTCGTTCGCGGCACCGTAGTTCTGCCACTGGTACTTAGCATACACGTTCAGAGATAGGCTCATTGGCAGGCCGGTATCGATGTCCGTACCCAGACCCATGTACCAGGTGCTCTGGCGACCGGACTTGTTGCGGCCCATGTCGTAGATGTAGTTGTTCGCGAAGTACCACTCTTTGAACGGACCAAACGCCAGGCTGGTACCGGTCAGTTTATCAATAGAGAAGCGTGGTTCAATTTCCATGAACAGTGGGGAACCGTGGTTCCAGATACCTTTCGCGTCGGTGTTACCACCGAAGAATACCGGGGCATCCATATAGCCGTAGAAATCGAACCAGTCTTTCTTGGCGAATGCTTCGTACTCCAGGTAGGTATCGTTGCGGATCTGTGGTCCGAAGCGCGTGTGGTAGCTGCCAACCACGTTAACGCTCTGGTGCCACCAGTCGGAGAGGTATTGTGGTTTATCGTTTTCCGCTGCGTTAACAGTGAAAGAGGAGGAAAGTGCCAGTACAGCACCGGCTGCGAGTAATGTTTTTTTCATAATCATGCCACTGATTGAAATTCCCTTCCGGGAGTGAAAAATGCGCGATTTGCGTATCAAAATATTTCGTGTTTCTGCGGAGCCTATTATAGGAATCCCTGCTCACAAAAATATGTGTTGTTTCACATATCTCTCACATGCGTAATCGATTGCGTTCACGTTTGCGTACTTTAAACGGCCGGGATTGTAGCGGCAATCATTTATGTTGCCAATCCATACGAAATGTAAATGTTAGCGGAGTGACATTGCACTCCGCTAAAAGAGGGGTTACTGCGCGGCGGGCTGGATATCGTGAATGCGGATGAAACCTAACTGCTCCGGAGTGAGTCCGTTAAGCTGCAGCGGAATGTCAACATCGCTCGGAGCCAGCACGCTGGCCGGTGCGGTGAACAGCTGACTGTTAACATTCACTTCCTGGTAGCTCTCAGTGGTGCCCTGGATCTGGCCCCATTCGACGGTGCCGCTGAAAGCGGGCAGCGGATCGTTGGACTCGCCCTGAATGCGTAATGTTGCGCGAGTACCATCTGCATTCGCCGCCACATTCACCAGGGACATTTTTAGCGTGCCAATCTGACTATTGAGGCGCGCAGGCGTATTCGCGCCTGGCAGGAGATAAACCCCGCTGCTGGATTTAGCATTCAGCGCGTTTTGCTGGGTGATCTTCACCGTTTCTTTATTCAGCTTGTCCAGCGCCGTATTGAGCGTATTCACGCTCTGCTTCATCTGACGGACTTCGGTTTGCTGTGCACAGGCGCTAAGGGTGAAGAGGCTCCCCACCAGCAAAATTTTCAGGTAACGTCTTGTCATTGCGTTTATTTCCTTGAAATAACGGATCGTCCTAATGGTAGCCATCATCATCGTGTCAGACATAGATCCTTTGTCTCAAAAAGCTCTTCCTTTGTTGTCAGGCCAGATCAGGGTAAAATGAAAATCAGTTAACCGGATAACAGGGATACCGTATGCATTGCCCATTCTGCTCCGCTGTGGATACCAAAGTCATCGACTCTCGTCTTGTGGGCGAAGGGTCATCCGTACGCCGTCGTCGGCAGTGTCTGGTGTGCAACGAGCGTTTCACGACCTTTGAGGTTGCAGAGCTGGTAATGCCGCGCGTGGTAAAAAGTAACGACGTGCGCGAGCCGTTTAACGAAGAGAAACTGCGCAGCGGGATGCTGAAAGCCCTCGAAAAACGTCCCGTCAGCGCGGACGACGTTGAGACGGCGTTAAACCACATAAAATCTTACCTTCGTGGCCTGGGTGAGCGTGAAGTGCCAAGCAAAATGATCGGCAACCTGGTAATGGAGCAGCTGAAAAAGCTCGATAAGGTCGCCTATATCCGCTTCGCCTCGGTCTACCGCAGCTTCGAAGACATCAAAGAGTTTGGCGAAGAGATCGCCCGCTTACAGGATTAAGCTCATGCAGGATGAGATTTACATGGCGAGAGCCATGAAGCTGGCGCAGCGCGGTCGTTTTACTACCCATCCCAACCCGAACGTCGGGTGCGTTATCGTTAAAGATGGCGAGATCGTGGGGGAGGGTTTTCACTATCGCGCCGGCGAGCCGCATGCCGAGGTTCATGCGCTGCGCATGGCCGGTGAGAAGGCGCGCGGTGCCACAGCCTACGTCACGCTGGAGCCCTGCAGCCATCACGGGCGTACGCCGCCGTGCTGCGAAGCGCTGATCGCGGCAGGCGTTTCACGCGTGGTCGCATCAATGCAGGACCCGAATCCGCAGGTGGCCGGACGCGGTCTGTATCGCCTGCAGCAGGAAGGCATTGACGTCAGCCACGGGCTGATGATGCAGGACGCGGAAGCGATCAACAAAGGCTTTCTGAAGCGCATGCGCACAGGGTTCCCGTATATTCAGCTCAAGCTGGGCGCCTCGCTGGACGGCCGTACGGCAATGGCAAACGGCGAAAGCCAGTGGATCACGTCTCCACAGGCAAGGCGCGATGTGCAACGTCTGCGCGCGCAAAGCCATGCTATCCTCACCAGCAGTGAAACCGTTCTGGCTGACGATCCGGCCATGACCGTGCGCTGGGACGAGCTGAATGCCGATACCCAGGCGCTTTACCCGCAGGAGAACCTGCGTCAGCCGCTGCGTATTGTCATTGATAGCCAGAACCGGGTGACGCCGGAGCACCGCATCGTCCAGCAGCCGGGTGAAACCTGGATTGCCCGCACCAAAGAAGATACGCGCGAATGGCCGGAAGGCGTGCGCAGCATTATGGTGCCGGAGCATAACGGTCATCTGGATCTGGTGGTGCTGATGATGCTGCTCGGCAAGCAGCAGGTGAACAGCATCTGGGTGGAAGCGGGGCCAACGCTCGCCGGTGCGCTCTTACAGGCCGGGCTGGTGGATGAACTGATTGTCTACGTTGCGCCTAAACTGTTAGGCCACGACGCGCGCGGCCTGTTTGTGCTGCCCGGCCTTGAAAAACTGGCCGACGCACCGCAACTCAAATTTAGCGAGATTCGTCCGGTTGGTCCGGATGTCTGCCTCCACTTAACGACAGCGTAATTGCTCCTGAAATAGGGAAGCAGTGCGCAAAGTATTATGATAAAATCCGCCCCCCTGCGGGGCTAAATGAACCCGTAAAGGAAGAGTATGAACATTATTGAAGCTGCTGTAGCTACCCCGGACGCTCGCGTCGCCATCACCATTGCGCGTTTCAACAACTTCATCAACGACAGCCTGCTGGAAGGTGCGATTGACGCCCTGAAACGCATCGGCCAGGTTAAAGATGACAACATTACCGTTGTTTGGGTTCCAGGCGCTTACGAACTGCCACTGGCGGCGGGCGCGCTGGCGAAAACCGGTAAATACGACGCGGTGATTGCGCTGGGTACCGTTATTCGTGGCGGCACTGCGCACTTCGAATACGTTGCGGGCGGTGCAAGCAACGGTCTGGCACACGTTGCGCAGGATGCTGAAATTCCTGTCGCGTTCGGCGTGCTGACCACCGAAAGTATTGAACAAGCCATCGAACGTGCTGGCACCAAAGCCGGTAACAAAGGTGCAGAAGCTGCACTGACCGCGCTTGAAATGATCAATGTATTGAAAGCCATCAAGGCCTGATTTTTTTGTAAGGGGAATTCCGTGAAACCTGCTGCTCGTCGCCGCGCCCGTGAATGTGCCGTTCAGGCGCTTTACTCCTGGCAGTTGTCCCAGAACGACATCGCTGATGTTGAATACCAGTTCTTGTCAGAACAGGACGTGAAAGACGTTGACGTTCTGTACTTCCGTGAACTGCTGTCGGGAGTGGCGACTAATAGCGCGTATCTCGATGGTCTGATGAAGCCTTATCTGTCCCGTCTGCTCGAAGAGCTGGGCCAGGTAGAAAAAGCAGTGTTGCGTATTGCGCTGTTTGAGCTGTCTAAACGTGATGATGTGCCGTACAAAGTGGCCATCAACGAAGCGATCGAACTGGCGAAAACCTTCGGCGCTGAAGACAGCCACAAGTTTGTAAACGGCGTACTTGATAAAGCAGCACCTGCGATCCGTCCCCACAAAAAGTGATCCGCAAACCGGAGTTCTGCATTGCCTGACGGGCAGTGCGGCTCCGGTTTTTTCTTTTATTTGCTGAGGCATAACGTATGGCATGCGGCGAATTTTCCCTGATTGCCCGTTATTTCGACCGTGTCAGAACCTCTCGTCTTGATGTTGAAACCGGCATTGGCGATGACTGTGCACTTCTCAATATTCCCGAAAAACAGACGCTGGCAATCAGCACCGACACCCTGGTGTGCGGACGTCATTTCCTGCCCGATATCGATCCTGCCGATCTGGCGTATAAAGCGCTGGCGGTGAACGTCAGCGATCTGGCGGCAATGGGCGCCGATCCTGCATGGCTGACGCTGGCTTTGACCCTGCCAGAGGTGGATGAAGCCTGGCTGGAAGCCTTTAGCGACGCGCTGTTTGAACAGCTGAATTATTACGATATGCAGCTGATTGGCGGTGATACCACTGCCGGACCGCTGTCGATGACGCTGGCGATCCACGGCTACGTGCCGCTCGGCCGCGCGCTGAAGCGCTCGGGCGCAAAACCGGGTGACTGGATCTACGTGACCGGTACGCCGGGCGACAGCGCGGCAGGGCTGGCAATCCTTCAGAACCGTTTAACGGTTGAAGATGCTGATGATGCGGCGTATCTGGTGAAGCGCCATCTGCGGCCGACACCGCGTATTTTGCACGGCCAGGCGCTGCGCGAGCGGGCAAGCTCGGCTATCGATCTCTCTGACGGGCTGATCTCCGATCTTGGCCATATCCTGAAGGCCAGCGGCGTCGGCGCGCGCGTTGACCTGGATCTTTTCCCGCTGTCTGAGCAGCTGCTTCGCCATGTGGAGCCTGAGCAGGCGCTGCGCTGGGCGCTCTCCGGCGGTGAAGACTACGAACTGTGCTTCACGGTGCCTGAGCTCAACCGTGGGACGCTGGACGTGGCGTTAGCGCATCTCGGCGCGAAGTTTACCTGCATCGGTCAGATCATGCCGGAAAGCGAAGGGCTGAAGTTTGTGAAAGACGGTGCGCCCGTTACGCTGGACTGGAAGGGGTACGATCACTTCGCCTAAGTGTGTGCGCTCTGTATTGCCGGGTGGCGCTGCGCTTACCCGGCCTACAAATAGGGTGCGATCGTAGGCCGGGTAAGGCGAAGCCGCCACCCGGCAAGTATTTACTTAAACCCCACCACCGGATGCTGCTGATACGGCGTCTCCAGCTCGGCAATCTGCTCCGGCGTCAGCGTGATATCCACCGCATTCAGCAGTTCGTCCAGCTGTTCTTCCCGCGACGTTCCAATAATCGGCGACGCGACCCCACGCTTGCCCAGCAGCCACGCCAGCGCTACCTGGGCGCGGGTTGCACCGGTATCGTCGGCGATCCCGGCTAAGCGTTCGGCAATCAGCGCATCGCTGGCCTCTGTTCCTTCGTACAGATTTTTTCCCACTTCATCCGATACCAGGCGGGCCGTGGTTTCCCCCCATGGACGGGTCAGGCGGCCGCGCGCCAGCGGGCTCCACGGGATCACCGCCACGCCCTCCTGATGGCACAGCGGCAGCATCTCGCGCTCTTCTTCACGATAGATCAGATTGTAGTGATCCTGCATGGTGACAAAGCGCGCCCAGCCGTGCTGCGCCTGGAGATCCAGCGCCTGGGCAAACTGCGACGCGTGCATAGACGACGCGCCGATGTAGCGTGCTTTACCGGCTTTGACCACGTCGTTCAGCGCTTCAAGCGTCTCCTCGACTGGCGTGTTGTAATCCCAGCGGTGAATTTGCAGCAGGTCGACGTAATCCATGTTCAGGCGTCTGAGGCTGTCATCAATGGAGCGCAGGATCTGCGCGCGAGAAAGGCCCTCAGCGAGGTCGCCAACCGGATAGTAGACCTTGGTGGCGACGACAATGTCATCACGACGGGCAAAATCGCGCAGGGCGCGACCGACAATCTCCTCGCTGCTGCCGTCGGAGTAGCTGTTGGCGGTGTCAAAGAATTTAATGCCGCCCTCGATGGCGCGTTTGATGATCGGACGGCTGCTCTCTTCCGGCAGGGTCCAGGCGTGGTTTCCCCGATCGGGCTCGCCAAAGGTCATGCATCCCAGACAAAGTCGGGAAACCTTAAGGTCCGTTTTTCCTAATGTTGTGTATTGCACGGTTCCGCTCCTGCTGTTTAAACACCAGGTTTAAGCATAGCAGGAGCGGAAAAGGGGGAAGGGGTCAGTCCAGCCAGGCGCGGATTTTGGCTTCGATACCGGCGGCGTCCAGGCCAATAGCCGCACGGGCTTCATCCTGGGTACCCTGAGGAATGAAATGATCCGGCAGGCCGAGGTTCAGCACCGGCACGGCTTTACGATTTGCCATCAGCACCTCGTTCACGCCGCTGCCCGCGCCGCCCATGATGGCGTTTTCTTCCAGCGTGACCAGAACGTCATGCGTCTCAGCCATACTCAGGATCAGAGAGTCGTCGAGCGGTTTCACAAAGCGCATGTCCACCAGGGTGGCATTCAGCGCTTCTGCCGCTTTCGCCGCCTCTGGCATCAGCGTGCCGAAGTTCAGGATCGCCACTTTTTCACCGCGGCGCTTCACCAGACCTTTGCCTATCGGCAGTTTTTCCAGCGGCTGGAGCTCAACGCCTACCGCATTGCCGCGCGGGTAGCGAACGGCGCTTGGGCCATCCTGATAGTGGTAGCCGGTAAACAGCATCTGACGACATTCGTTCTCGTCGCTTGGCGTCATGATAACCATATCCGGAATACAGCGCAGGAACGACAGGTCAAACGCGCCCTGGTGCGTCTGGCCGTCGGCGCCGACGATGCCCGCACGATCGATAGCAAACAGCACCGGTAGCTTCTGAATCGCCACGTCGTGGATCACCTGATCGTAGGCGCGCTGCAGGAAGGTGGAATAGATAGCCACAACCGGCTTGTAGCCGCCAATGGCCAGGCCCGCTGCAAACGTCACCGCATGTTGCTCGGCTATGGCAACGTCAAAATACTGGTCAGGGTATTTTTTAGAGAACTCCACCATGCCGGAGCCTTCACGCATGGCCGGGGTGACCGCCATCAGCTTGTTGTCTTTCGCTGCGGTTTCGCACAGCCAGTCGCCGAAGATTTTTGAATAGCTCGGCATGCCGCCGCTGCTTTTTGGCAGACAGCCGCTGGACGGGTCAAATTTCGGTACCGCGTGGAAGGTGATCGGATCTTTTTCCGCCGGTTCGTAGCCACGTCCTTTTTTGGTCATGATGTGCAGGAACTGCGGGCCTTTCAGGTCGCGCATGTTCTTGAGCGTGGTCACCAGACCCAGCACGTCATGGCCGTCAACCGGGCCAATATAGTTAAAGCCCAGCTCCTCAAACAGGGTGCCCGGCACGACCATGCCTTTGATGTGTTCTTCGGTACGCTTGAGCAGCTCTTTGATCGGCGGTACGCCGGAGAAGACTTTCTTGCCGCCTTCACGCAGCGAGGAGTAAAGCTTGCCGGAGAGCAGCTGGGCCAGATGGTTGTTCAGCGCGCCGACGTTCTCGGAGATCGACATTTCGTTATCGTTAAGAATAACCAGCATGTCCGGCTTGATGTCGCCCGCATGGTTCATGGCTTCGAAGGCCATCCCTGCGGTGATGGCACCGTCGCCAATCACGCAGACGGTGCGGCGCTGCTTGTTCTCTTTTTCGGCGGCAACGGCAATACCGATGCCCGCAGAAATGGAGGTGGACGAGTGACCGACGCTCAGCACGTCATACTCGCTCTCACCGCGCCACGGGAACGGGTGCAGGCCGCCTTTCTGGCGAATGGTGCCAATTTTATCGCGACGTCCGGTCAGAATTTTGTGCGGATAGGCCTGGTGGCCCACGTCCCAGATGAGCTGATCGAACGGCGTGTTATAGACATAGTGCAGCGCCACGGTCAGCTCAACCGTGCCAAGCCCGGAGGCGAAATGGCCGCTGGAGCGGCTTACGCTGTCGAGCAGGTAGCGACGCAGCTCGTCGCACAGCTTCGGCAGGCTCTCTTTCGGCAGCAGACGTAACTCCTGGGTGGAGTCAACTAACGCCAGTGTCGGGTATTTGGCAATATCAAAACTCATCAAAGGCTCATCGAGATATATAGTTTATTTATCACGCTGGATTATATAGTCCGCTAGCGCTTCCAGTGCCGAGGTATCCAGCGATTGCGCGGCCAGTTGATTTAGCGACTGGCGGGCATCGTCAATAAGATCCCGGGCTTTACGTTGGGCTTGCTCAAGGCCCAGCAGGGCGGGGTAGGTACTTTTGCCAAGCTGCTGGTCCGCACCCTGACGTTTACCCAATGTTGCAGTATCGCCCACCACATCCAGAATGTCATCCTGAACCTGGAACGCCAGACCGATACTTTCTGCGTATCTGTCCAGAATCGGCAGGGCTTTGCGCCCTTGTTCACCGGCGCTCAGCGCGCCCAGGCGAACGGCGGAACGAATCAACGCCCCTGTCTTGTGGCGATGAATACGCTCGAGCTGTTCCAGATTAACCTGACGTCCTTCCGCTTCAAGATCCAGCGCCTGTCCGCCGCACATTCCGGCCACGCCGCTGGCCATTGCCAGCTCGGAGATCATCGCCAGGCGGTCGCGGTCAGCCACTTCCGCCATCGGCGCGTCGCTCAGAATTGAGAACGCCAGCGTTTGCAGGGCATCACCCGCCAGAATGGCATTCGCCTCGCCAAACTTGATATGGCAGGTCGGTTGACCCCGACGCAAATCGTCGTCGTCCATGGCAGGGAGATCGTCGTGGATCAGCGAGTAGGCGTGGATACACTCCACGGCGGCTGCCGGGGCGTCCAGCGTGTTATCGCTGATACCAAACATATTGCCCGTGGCGTACACCAGGAACGGGCGCAGGCGCTTTCCACCCAAGAGTGCGCCATAGTGCATGGCTTCAACCAGTGGAGTGTTCTGAAAAGGCTGTGGCGCAATAAAACGGCGCAGGGCGTCGTTGGCGCGTACGACACGCGCCTGAAGCTCATTGGCAAAATCCATTTACTCGGCGTCCGGTGTGAAAGGCGTGGTTTTCGCGTCTTCGCTGTCGGAAAGCAGGATCTGCACGCGCTGCTCGGCCTGTTGCAGTTTGACCTGCCCCTGGCGCGCCAGCTGCACGCCGCGCTCGAATTCGTTGAGCGCCTCTTCCAGCGGGAGATCGCCGCTCTCAAGACGGGTAACGATTTGCTCCAGTTCACTCAGCGCAGTTTCGAAACTGGCCGGTGCGTCGTTCTTCTTCGGCATAGTGAATTGACTCTTATATTCTCAGCCCCGACATGGTAACGGACTCAGGGCAATTATCAAATAACGCGCAATGTGCACAGGAGCGGCGCGATGGTGGTATACTTGCGCGCCTGGATGCAGCCACGGGTGTGGGCTGCTGTACTCTTTTCCATTACAAGCCTTAATACGCTTGCCTAAGAAACATTGCCGCCATGAAGTTTATCATTAAATTGTTCCCTGAAATCACCATCAAAAGCCAATCTGTGCGTTTGCGCTTTATTAAAATTCTCACCGGGAACATTCGTAACGTATTAAAGCACTACGACGAGACCCTCGCCGTAGTGCGCCACTGGGACCACGTTGAGGTCCGTGCGAAAGACGAAAACAAACGTCAGGATATTCGCGACGCCCTGACCCGTATTCCGGGCATCCACCATATCCTGGAAGTGGAAGATGTTCCGTTCAGCGATATGCACGACATCTTCGAGAAAGCGCTGGTTCAGTATCGCGACCAGATCGAAGGCAAAACCTTCTGCGTACGCGTGAAGCGTCGCGGCAAGCACGAATTCAGCTCCATTGAAGTGGAACGTTACGTTGGCGGCGGTTTGAACCAGCACGTCGAGTCTGCGCGCGTGCGTCTGACCAACCCGGACGTGACCGTCAATCTGGAGATCGAAAACGATCGCCTGCTGCTGGTGAAAGGCCGCTATGAAGGTATCGGCGGCTTCCCGATCGGGACTCAGGAAGATGTTCTGTCCCTGATCTCCGGCGGCTTCGACTCCGGCGTCTCCAGCTATATGCTGATGCGTCGCGGCTGCCGCGTGCATTACTGCTTCTTCAATCTGGGCGGCGCGGCGCACGAAATCGGCGTTCGTCAGGTCGCGCATTACCTGTGGAACCGCTTCGGCAGCTCCCACCGCGTGCGTTTTGTGGCGATCAACTTCGAACCTGTGGTCGGCGAAATCCTTGAAAAAGTGGACGACGGCCAGATGGGCGTGGTGCTGAAGCGCATGATGGTGCGCGCGGCGTCCAAAGTGGCTGAACGCTACGGCGTGCAGGCTCTGGTCACCGGCGAAGCGCTGGGCCAGGTCTCCAGCCAGACGCTGACCAACCTGCGTCTGATCGACAACGTGTCTGATACCCTGATCCTGCGTCCGCTGATCTCCCACGACAAAGAGCACATCATCGACCTGGCGCGCGAAATCGGTACCGAAGATTTTGCCCGCACCATGCCGGAATACTGCGGCGTGATCTCAAAAAGCCCAACGGTGAAAGCGGTGAAGGCGAAGATCGAAGCGGAAGAAGAGAACTTCGATTTTGCCATCCTGGACAAAGTGGTGGAGGAAGCCTCCAACATTGATATCCGCGAGATTGCCCAGCAGACCGAGCAGGAAGTCGTTGAAGTTGAAACCGTCAGCGGTTTTGGCGCCAGCGATGTGATTGTGGATATTCGTTCGATTGATGAACAGGACGCCAGCCCGCTTAACGTCGAAGGCGTTGAGGTGGTTTCTCTGCCGTTCTACAAGCTGAGCACGAAATTTGGCGATCTCGACAAGAGCAAAACGTATCTGCTGTGGTGCGAGCGAGGAGTGATGAGCCGCCTGCAGGCGCTGTATCTGCGCGAGCAGGGCTTTGCGAATGTGAAGGTGTATCGCCCGTAGCGTTTTGTCGGGGAGTGCGGCCTGATGCCCTCACCCCGACCCTCTCCCACGGGGAGAGGGCGCAAACATTAAAAACGGCAACCTTTGGTTGCCGTTTTGCTTTTACCTCGCGCCACCCGGCTTTTCTATGCACTACTCTTCATAGTAATTATAAATCCCCGCCGGCATCACCAGCGATGACGCCACTTCGTACGCCTTCTCGCGCCCTACCAGCAGGTCAATAATCTTTAAGCCAAAATCAATCGCGGTGCCTGGCCCCTGGCTGGTCAGGAGGTTGACGCGCGGGTCCCAGACGACGCGTTTATCCACCCAATGCTCTTCAGGAATGGTCTCTTTCAGCCCCGGGAAGCCGGTCATGTTGCCGATGGGGAAGATATCGTGCGGAATCAGAACCGTTCCGGCGGCGGCACAGATTGCCGCGACGATGCGGCCGGATAAATGAAACTGACGCACGGTCTCGACCAGTAGCGGGCTGTCGCGAAAACATTCCGCGCCTTTTAAGCCGCCGGGCAGCACGATGATGTCGTAATCGCCGTCTGCCACCTGAACAAGGGGGGCATCCGCGAGGATTTTCACCCCGCGTGAACAGGTGATTTCCAGATTGCCGTCGCTGGCGACGCTGGCGGTGGTGACCTTAATGCCGCCGCGCACCATCAAATCAATGGTGGTGACCGCTTCCATCTCTTCGCTACCAGGGGCGAGACAGATCAGTGCTGACGCGCTCATATTCACTCTCCTTACGTTTAACCAGGTCATACAGACGGGCGTTTTCCGGCACGGCGATGCCGTGCGCGCGGGCGCGTTTAAGCAGATAGCCGGTGATGTAGTCGATCTCCGTGTGGCGTAATGCCCGCACATCCTGCAGCATCGAGGAGATGTTTTGTGCTGTACTCTCAATGACCTGCTCGACATAGCAGCGCAAATCGTCTGCCGAGGTATGCAGGCCTTCCCGCTCAACGACCGCCGCGACTTCCGCACACAAAATCGCAACGTCCTGCGGATGATTTTTCAGCTCCCCGTTCGGGCAGTCCCACAGCGCCGTCAGCGGATTGATCACGCAGTTTACCGCAAGCTTACGCCACAGCTGAGGGCGAATATTGTTGTGCCAGGCCACGTCCGGCAGCACCTTTTGCAGCACATCGGCCAGATAGCTGTAGTCGCCATCCTGCGTTCTGGCGGGGCCGATATGCGTTACGCCGCTGGCGACATGCACGATGATGTTGCCGTCGCGACGTGCAGCGTGCGTGGTTGTCGCCATCAGCAGGGGCTGCGGGACGCTTTTCAGCTCATCAAGGGTCCCCATGCCGTTATGCAGCAGCAGTATGGGCGAAGTGGGGGGGAGCTGCGCGGCCAGCGTTTTTACCGCATCTGAGACCTGCCACGCTTTGAGCGTCACCAGTAAAAGGTCGCTTTGCGCCAGGAAATCAGGATCGTTCGCGGTGAGGGATTCGTTAAAGATGCTTCCGTCTTCACCAATCAGGTTTACACTGCAATAGGGCTGGGGCACGCGCAGCCAGCCCTGAACCTCATGTCCGTGCTTGCACAGCGCGGTCAGCCACAGCTGACCAAGCGCTCCGCATCCGAGCACCGTAATTTTCATTGTTCCTCCTCACCTGCAACTGCGCCAGGTGTTACAGCTTAATTATACAGCTAAGCTTCTGTTGAGTTATGCCTCGTAGCGGGTATTATGCAACGCAACAAAAGTGAAGGGAGAAGAAAAGATGCCATCTTTCGATATTGTTTCCGAAGTTGATATCCAGGAAGTTCGCAACGGCGTTGAGAACGCAACCCGCGAAGTTGAGTCACGTTTCGATTTTCGTGGCGTTGAGGCGTCGTTTGAGCTGAACGACGCAAATAAGACCATTAAGGTGCTGAGCGAGTCTGATTTCCAGGTGAATCAGCTGCTCGACATTCTGCGCGCCAAGCTGTTAAAGCGCGGCATTGAAGGGACGTCTCTGGACGTGCCGGAAGAGTTTGTGCACAGCGGTAAGAACTGGTTTGTTGAAGCCAAGCTGAAGCAGGGCATCGAGAGCGCGGTGCAGAAGAAGATCGTTAAGCTCATTAAAGACAGCAAGCTGAAGGTGCAGGCGCAGATCCAGGGCGAAGAGATTCGCGTGACGGGTAAATCCCGTGACGACCTGCAGGGCGTGATGGCGCTGATCCGCGGCGGCGATCTGGGACAACCGTTCCAGTTTAAAAACTTCCGCGATTAATATAAAAAGCCCGGTTTAACCGGGCTTTTTTTTACGCTTTGAGCGCCTGCTCGACTTCGAAGCGGTTGGTCATTTTACTGTCTATTTTGACGTAAGCGCTGCGCTCTTCCGGGACAATGAGCACGTCCGTCACGCCCTCTTTGGCTTCCAGACGCTGTTTCAGCGCATCGCTAATCTCCACATCATCCGGGATTTCTACGCGCAGGCTGCTCACGTAGCGCGGCTCTTTCATGGTGCTGGCGACCAGCAGCCAGACTGTCGCCAATAGCGCACCGGCGAGAAACACGGTTTGTGAATCAAACAGGCCGTCCACCCAGCCGCCGAGCGAGCCGCCGATCGCCACGCCGAGAAACTGGCTGGTGGAGTAGATGCCCATCGCCGTACCTTTATACCCGGCGGGGGACTCTTTGCTGATCAGCGACGGGAGCAGCGCTTCCATCAGGTTAAAGGCCAGGAAGAACAGCTGTACGCCGGCAATCAGTTCCCAGAAGTGCGGGCCGGCACCCCAGAGCACAATTTCGGCGACCAGCAGTACCGCCACGCAGCCCACGAAGACGCGCTTCATTTTGCGCTTCACTTCGGCGTAGATGATGAACGGCACGACGGAGACAAACGAAATCAGCATCGTGACCAGATAGATTTTCCAGTGCTCGGCCGCCGGGAAACCCGCTGCGGCAAGCTGGCCGGGCAGGGCGACAAAGGTCGACATTAGCAGGATGTGCAGACACATAATGCCAAAATTGAGCTTCAGCAGGCGCGGCTCGACAATCACTTTGCTGAAGCAGCCTTTTACCATCCCCGATTCACGGTTCAGAACGTGGTTCTTGCTGTCCGGCACGACCCACAGGGTTAAGGCAATACCGAGGGTCGCCAGCACGGCAATCATCCAGAACAGGGCGTGCAGACCCAGCCTGTGCGTAATGATGGGGCCCAGCACCATCGCAATCGCAAACGTCACGCCAAAGCTCACGCCGATAAACGCCATCGCTTTGGTGCGGTTCTGCTCGCGGGTTAAGTCTGACAGCAGCGCCATCACCGCGGCGGCAATCGCGCCGGAACCCTGCAGGGCGCGGCCGAGAATAATCCCCCAGATGGAGTGGGAGAGGGCGGCAATAACGCTTCCGAGCACAAAGACCAGCAGCCCGCCGACGATCAGCGGCTTTCGACCCACCCGGTCAGAGAGCAGGCCAAACGGGATCTGGAATACCGCCTGCGCCAGACCGTAGATGCCGATCGCGAGCCCAATCAGCGCCTCGCTGGCTCCCTGCAGCGCCATACCGTACGTGGTCAGAACAGGCAGGACCATAAACATGCCAAGCATCCGTAGCGAGAAGACAGTCCCTAAGCCCCAGGTCGCGCGTAGCTCGCCTGGCGTCATTTTATAATCGTTCATTACCACCTCAGTTCAAAAGCAGGCACTAGTTTAGGCGGGGTGTTAATTGCGGTAAATAGGTGTTTGTTTAAGAGATATTACCATCGTGCAAAACCGCGTCGGGTGGCGGCGATGCCTTACCCGACCTACCGATCCCGTAGGCCCGTGCAAGCGTAGCGCCGCCGGGCAAAAAAAAAGCCAGGTGATTAACCTGGCTTTTTCAATTCAGCACGCTTACCAGACGTAAGTCAGCAGGTTGTGTGAATCTGGCACCATGAAGTCCACGGACATCATCACGGACAGCGAGGTGATGGCAACAATCGAGAACACAAACAGTTTGCGCGCCCAGACTTTGTCATCTTCCACTTTGTAACCGCGCAGCGCCATACCGAGCCACCAGACGCTCACCGCGGCCGCTACCGCCAGATATTTATACCCGGCGTAACCACCCAGAGAGAGCATCAGCGTTGCTACAGCAAAGGCGATGATGTACAGCGTGATGTGGTTCTTGGCAACCGAAATGCCCTTCACGACCGGCAGAACCGGGATGTTCGCTGCCTGATAATCCTTAAAGCGGAAAATCGCGATGGCATAGGAGTGCGGCATCTGCCACAGGCTAAAGATAGCCAGCAGGATCAGCGCACCGCTGTCGAACTCGTTCGTGACCGCGCAGTAGCCAATCACCGGCGGCGCAGCGCCGGAGAGAGAACCAATCAGCGTGCCGTAGACGGAGTGGCGTTTCATATACAGGCTGTAGACGCCCACATACACCACGAACCCCATCACCCCCAGCCAGCAGGCCAGCGGGTTAGCACCAAACCACAGCAGCATAAAGCCAGCAATACCCAGCAAGGTGGCGTACACCAGCGAGACGGAAGGGGCGATCAGGCCTTTCACCAGCACCCGATTTTTGGTCCTTTCCATCTTCTTGTCGATATCCATGTCGATGTAGTTGTTAAATACACAACCGGACGCAACAACCAGTGACACACCGACCAGCGTGTAGATAAAGAGGGTGTAATCAATGCTGCCCTTCGAGGCCAGCAGGAACCCTCCGATCACGGAGATCAGGTTGCCAAAGATGATGCCTGGTTTCGTTACTTGCAGGTATTGCTTAAACATACTCGCCGCTCTTAGTGAACCATCATGTTGTAGTTGAGGTTCCACATAATCCAGATGGAACCGACTACCAGGATAGCGATGATAATCACGGTAAAGATAAAGGCGGTCATATTCCAGCCTTCATCGGACTTGGTGTTCATGTGCAGGAAGCAAACCAGATGCACCAGAATCTGAATCACCGCGGTCACCAGGATTGCACCCAGAATAACCGGCTTAGACGCAGAACCGCTCATCACCATCCAGAACGGGATCACCGTCAGGATGATCGACAGGATGAAACCTGTCATGTAGGTTTTTACGCTACCGTGGGAAGCGCCATGATCGTTTGAATGACTCATTACATCGCCCCCATCAGATATACAACAGAGAACACACAGATCCATACCACGTCCAGGAAGTGCCAGAACAGGCTCAGGCACATGATACGGGTACGGTTAGTGCTGGTCAGGCCGCGACGGGATACCTGGAACATCAGTACCGCCATCCAGATCAGACCAGAGGTAACGTGCAGACCGTGAGTGCCGACCAGCGCGAAGAACGCTGACAGGAAGCCACTGCGATCCGGACCGAAACCTTCCAGAATCAGGTGATGGAATTCATAGATTTCCATCCCGATAAATCCAGCACCAAACAGCCAGGTCAACGCCAGCCAGGAAACAACCTGGCTCTTGTTGTTTTTGTACATGGCGATAGCCGCCATGCCGTAGGTGATGGAGCTGAATAACAGCAGTGCGGTTTCAACCAGAACGAACGGCAGTTCAAAGATGTCCTTGCCAGCCGGGCCGCCCGCCGTGCCGTTCACCAGAACGGCATAGGTCGCGAACAGACAGCAGAACAGAATGCAGTCGCTCATCAGGTAGATCCAGAAACCGAAGACTTTGGTCGGTCCTGTATCGTGGTGCGCATGTTCATGCGCGTGGGCAGTTGAGTGCGCCAGAGTATCAGTTGCCATTTTTCAGCCCCGCTTTAGAAATCTCGTCGAAATGCTGGTTTTCCAGCTTCTCAACTTCACGGACTGGTACGTAGTAGTCCACGTCCTCGTCAAAGCTCTTCACAATCCAGCTGATTACGATGCCGGCGAAGCCAACAATCGCCATCCACCAGATGTGCCAGATCATTGCGAAACCAAATACCGTTGCGAAGGCGGCAATCACAATGCCCGCACCGCTGTTTTTCGGCATGTGGATCTCTTCGTAATGAGCAGGTTGCTTGTACGCTTCACCTTTCTCTTTCATTTCCCAGAATGCGTCGCGTTCATGAACCTGCGGCACGATGGCAAAGTTATAGAAAGGAGGTGGAGAAGAGGTTGCCCACTCCAGCGTACGGCCACCCCATGGGTCACCGGTCAGGTCACGGTTCTGGTCGCGGTCGCGAATAGACACGTAGAACTGAATCAGCTGAGACGCGATACCACAGGCAATCAGCACGGCGCCGCCCGCTGCAACCATCAGCATTGGGTGGAACTGCGGATCGATCTGCTGGCTCAGACGACGGGTCATACCCATGAAGCCCAGCACGTACAGCGGCATAAATGCGACGAAGAAGCCGATGATCCAGAACCAGAACGCGCGTTTACCCCATTTCTCGTTCAGCGTGAAGCCGAACGCTTTTGGCCACCAGTAGGTTACGCCAGCGAAGCAGCCGAAGACCACGCCACCGATGATAACGTTATGGAAGTGCGCAATCAGGAACAGGCTGTTGTGCAGAACGAAGTCAGCACCTGGTACCGCCAGCAGTACGCCGGTCATCCCACCTACGGAGAAGGTCACGATGAAGCCGATGGTCCACAGCATCGCTGAGTGGAACACGATACGGCCCTGATACATGGTGAACAGCCAGTTGAAGATCTTCACCCCGGTAGGGATGGCGATAATCATGGTGGTGATACCGAAGAAGGCGTTTACGTTCGCGCCCGCACCCATGGTGAAGAAGTGGTGCAGCCAAACGATGAACGACAGAACGGTAATACACACGGTTGCCCACACCAGAGAGGTGTAACCAAACAGACGTTTACGCGAGAAGGTTGCCGCGATTTCGGAGAACACACCGAATACAGGCAGAACCAGAATGTACACTTCCGGGTGACCCCAGGCCCAAATCAGGTTGATGTACATCATCATGTTGCCACCCATATCATTCGTGAAGAAATGGGTGCCCAGGTAGCGGTCCAGGGTCAGCAGCGCGACGGTGACGGTCAGAATTGGGAAGGAGGCAATAATCAGGATGTTGGCGCACAGAGATGCCCAGGTAAATACCGGCATCTTGAACATGGTCATGCCAGGGGCACGCATCTTGATAATGGTCACGAAGAAGTTGATACCGGTCAGGGTAGTACCGACACCGGAGAGCTGAAGCGCCCAAATCCAGTAGTCGACGCCAACGCCCGGACTGTACTCAATTCCTGACAGCGGCGGGTAAGCCAGCCAGCCGGTCTGCGCGAATTCGCCCACACCCAGTGACAGGTTAACCAGGATAACGCCGACAACCGTGAACCAGAAGCTCAGGTTGTTCAGGAACGGGAACGCCACGTCGCGCGCGCCGATTTGCAGCGGAACGACAACGTTCATCAGACCGATAACCAGCGGCATCGCCACGAAGAAGATCATGATAACGCCGTGGGCGGTAAAGATCTGATCGTAGTGGTGCGGCGGCAGGAAGCCGGCCTCACCCGCAGAAGCGAGAGCCTGCTGGCTACGCATCATGATTGCATCCGCAAAGCCACGAATTAACATGACGATACCGACGATGCAGTACATGATACCGAGTTTTTTGTGGTCAACCGAAGTCAGCCACTCGTTCCACAGGTAGCTCCACTTACCGAAGTAAGTGATCAGGGCCAGTAAGGCCGCGCCACCAATGATAATTGCAGCCACCGTAATCACGATAATCGGTTCGTGATACGGCACTGCATCCAGTGTCAATTTTCCGAACATTTTCTTCCTCGGCCCCTTAGTGAGCGGTTTCCGCGTGGCTCATGTCCATGCCTTCCATACCTTCATGCGCGCTGTGCTCGCCTTCAGGCTGGGTCATGTCCATGCTCTTACCGTGATCCATAAATTTGCCAACAACCTCTTTGAACAAATCGGGTTTCACGTTAGAGAAGTACTCCACCTTGTTGTATTCGCTAGGTGCAGCCACTTTATCGAACGCCGCCATGTCAGACATGGTGTTTGGAGACTGCTTCGCTTTTTCAACCCACTGGTCGAAAGCGGCACGGTCCGGCGTCGCAATAGCTTTGAACTTCATACCTGAGAAGCCCGGGCCGCTATAGCTGGCGGAGATACCATCATAGGTGCCTGCTTCATTCGCGATCAGGTGCAGGTTGGTCTGCATACCGGCCATCGCGTAAATCTGGCTACCCAGACGTGGGATGAAGAAGGAGTTCATTACGGAGTTGGAGGTCACTTTGAACTGAACCGGAGTGTTCGCCGGGAAGGCGATTTCATTCACGGTAGCAATACCCTGCTCTGGATAGATGAAGAACCATTTCCAGTCCATGGAGACCACTTCAATGGTAATAGGTTTCTCATCGTGAACCAGCGGTTTGCTTGGCTCAAGTGCGTGAGTGGTTTTCCAGGTCAGTACGGCAAGGAACAGGATGATCAGAATAGGTACCGTCCAGACCACAGCTTCCACTTTATTGGAGTGTGACCAGTTAGGGCTATACTTCGCATCTTTATTGCTCGCACGATACTTCCAGGCGAAACCAACAGCCATCAAAATGGCAGGAATAACCACAATCAACATCAGGCCAAAAGCCGTCAATATCAGTGAACGTTGTTCCAGTCCAATCTGTCCTTTGGGGTCTAGTAGTGCAGAATCGCAGCCACTGAGTAATACAGTGCCCGCGAATAATGACAACCATCCCAAACTTTTATTGTATTTCCCGAGTCTCATTTAACGACCTCAATTCCACGGAGTCTGGTGGCGTTTAAAGTGTGCGGGCATTTTACGGGAAGGTTACATTACTGTAAACATCATTAGGCCTGTGTCAGGAAGGTGTTACCGGGTTCTGCCGCACGTGTCACAAGTGTTGCAAATTATGTCGGTTTTTATGAGCGAAGCCGCATGGCGTGGGCTTTATAACGAAAGGACCCCCAAGCATACCCTAAAAGGGACAATTGGTATAACCATTGTTGAAAATAAACAAAAAATTAACAATTAATTATCAATAAAAAGACATCTGAAAAACGAAAAATCAAACTCTCGCCTGCTGAATCGTTTAATGAAAAATAGCGTTTTGGAATGGGAGCCAATAATTTCCAAATCCTATCCCGCACAAAACAACAAATATTTTTTTTAGCGCTTGGTGGCTATTTCGCCGTTATAATTTCGGTTAGTGATTACAACGGGAAATAACCTTTCGCATTTTTCTTCAGGTCATCTGCGTTTTACGCAATGCCATGAAATCGAGCAGACCCCCGGTCAGGATCCCGGCGATAGCCAGCAGGGCACCAGCGTCCAGCAGAAGGGCTTCGAAGGGGAGTGCCAGTGACGTGCTGGCATTAATAATGAGCACCACCAGCCAGAGTGCGAGCGCAGCGCAGCCCACCATTAACAGACGTAACGCAAAACGGTAGGCGCGGTGATATTCGGTGCGCGGCATAAAGTGTTCTGTCCGCTGGGTATATTCCAGCGTCTGACGGCAGACCAGCAGCAATAAAATTCCCGGCACGGCAGCCACGACCGAGAAGAGATAAAATGTTGGCCAGCCGTGGGCTTCCACAAACCAGCCGGCAATCGGGCCAACGTACACCCGGCCAACGGCGGAGAGCGCCGAGAGCAAAGCGAACTGGGTGGCGGAAAACGACTTGTTGCACAGGGTCATCAGCAGGGCGACAAACGCCGCTGTGCCCATGCCGCCGCAGAGGTTTTCGAAGAACACCGCCGCGGCCATGCTGATCGTATGTTTGTCGGTAATCGACAGCAGCCAGTAGCCTGCGTTAGAGGCGCCCTGAAGGATGCCAAAAATCAGCAGCGCGCGAAACAGCGTCAGGCGCTGCATTAGTACGCCGCCATAAAGCGCGCCGACGATGGTCGCAAACAGCCCCAGCGTTTTATTCACCACACCCACTTCACCGGCGTCGAAACCGACACCCCGGATCAGGAAGGTGGTGGTCAGGCTCATGGCAAAGGCATCGCCCAGCTTATAAAGGACGATAAGCAACAGGATCAGCCAGGCGTTGTTGCGGCCAAAGAAGTCACGAAGCGGTTCGGCGACGGCCTGCTCCAGCGAGCGGGGAACCGGGATAATGTCACTCGGTTCGGGCGCGAACAGCGTCGCGATAATGCAGGGGATCAGCAGGGCGGCCATTAGCCAGTACATGCCCTGCCAGCCGAGGTAACGGTCGGCGAGCCACAGCGCCAGCCCGCCGGAAACCAGCATCCCGAGGCGATAGCCCAGCACGCTGATTGCCGCTCCGGCACCGCGCTCTTCCGCGGGTAACACGTCCGTCTTCCAGGCGTCGAACACGATATCCTGAGAGGCGGAGCAGAAGGCAATCACCACCGCAAGCGCGGCCATCCAGCGAAGCTGCGTGGTGGGTTCAAGAAAACCCATCGCCGCAATGGCCAGCAGCAGCAGGATCTGCGTCATCACTAACCAGCCGCGCCGACGCCCGAGGAAAGGCGGCGTATAGCGATCCATGACCGGAGACCACAGGAACTTAAAGACATAGGCCTGTCCCACAAGCGAGAAGAAACCAATCGTTTTAAGATCGATGTTCTCAACCGTCATCCACGCCTGAAGCGTGCCGGAAGTGAGTGCGAGGGGTAAACCCGAGGCGAAGCCGAGGATCAGCAGAATCGCTGATTTCGGTTGCTGGAAAATGCGTAAGTAATGGCTGGACATGTTTTTATAAAGTTGACCCGGTGATACACCGGGTCAACGAGCGGGATTAACGCGCGTTCTGCTTGATGAAGTCGTGAATGCTGGTGTCCTGCGCCATATCGGCGATGGTGTCGGTCAGCACGCTATTAACGGCGTTAGCAATGTTCTGGTTGGAGGCTTGGAACGCACCTTCAACAGAATAGCTGGCGCGGTAGTTTTTGTTCATCTTGTTGCCATTCTTCGCGGTGGCAATGATGGCGATATCCGCTTTGGTCGCGATGTTGTAGCGCACGTTGCCCTGAGACACGTCGGCGTACAGGTTGTTCACGATGATCTGCAGATCAACCGCGCCGCTTGGGCCAATCATGTAGCCGCGAGCGGTCATCTGTTTCTCCAGCACTTCCTGGAGCAGGAAGCGCAGGTCGCGGGACGCGGTGAGGGTAACCTGCTGGTTATCGCGGGTCACTTTTGCCAGCGCCTGGTCCTGACGCTGATCGGCACCGTTAATGCTCACGGTGACGCCCATCAGGCTTGGGTCCTGCTGAGGCAGGGTGATTTTTGGTGAGACATCAATAGTGGTTGGCGGGGTAGCGCAGCCTGCCAGCATAAAAAGGGCTACCAACGGAAAGAAGAGTTTTTTTAACATTTTCGGGTTCTCAACGAATCGTAAGCATATAAAGAGAAAAATTGTCGCCATCATAACATCGCCAACGGCGAGGGGAAGTGGTCAACGCATGTAAATTCATCGCCTTGTCCGAAAACTGACCAGTTCTCCGTTTTTCCCAATCCGTGTATGACAAAACGTATGAGTCTCACAGTGAACTTCATTCGTTTGAATGAGAAAATCAGACGAAAGCTAAATATTTGTTGTCAAGGTGTAATGGAAACGGTAAAAGCGGCTAACATTTAAAGGGATGGGTGACATCCTGGCGTTGTCGGAGGAGTAATTTCATGATGATACGTGAGCATATAGAAGATAAATTAAGGGCAGCGTTCAACCCTGTGTTCCTCGAAGTCGTCGACGAAAGCTATCGTCATAACGTGCCGGCAGGTTCTGAAAGCCACTTTAAAGTGGTTCTGGTTAGCGATCGCTTCACGGGAGAACGTTTCCTGAATCGACACCGCTTGATCTACAGCACCTTGACGGAAGAACTCTCCACGACCGTGCATGCGCTGGCACTGCATACCTACACCATTAAGGAATGGGAAGGCCTGCAGGATACGGTTTTCGCATCGCCGCCCTGTCGCGGTGCAGGCACTATCGCCTGATAAATCGGATTTGCAACGGCTGGAGCTTTTCCAGTATGTTGCTTACAGATTTCCTCAAAACGGCCTCCGGGCCGTTTTGTTTTGTCTGAGTTTTGAGCGGATGGTGCGATTTTAAGGCTAAAAATAGCTTTAAAGTGTGAAAAAAGCCGCAGCAACATGCCCCAACCGTTCTCGACTCACCTAAGTGATGCCGCTATAATGCCGCGTCTTATTGAATGTCTTCGGGATGATTCTGGCGACAGGGAATGTGAATCTGCACTAAGAGAGCATCCCGGTATAACAGACAGATTCAGAGTTGACCGAGCACTGTGATTTTTTTGAGGTAACAAGATGCAAGTTTCAGTTGAAACCACTCAAGGCCTTGGCCGCCGTGTAACGATTACTATCGCTGCTGACAGCATCGAAACTGCTGTGAAAAGCGAGCTGGTCAACGTAGCAAAAAAAGTACGTATTGACGGCTTCCGCAAGGGCAAAGTACCAATGAATGTTGTTGCTCAGCGTTATGGCGCTTCCGTGCGTCAGGATGTGCTGGGTGAACTGATGAGCCGTAACTTTATTGATGCGATCATCAAAGAAAAAATCAATCCAGCCGGCGCGCCGAACTACGTTCCAGGCGAATACAAACTGGGCGAAGACTTCACCTACTCCGTAGAGTTCGAAGTGTACCCGGAAGTTGAGCTGAAAGGTCTGGAATCTATCGAAGTTGAAAAACCAGTTGTTTCCGTGACTGACGAAGACGTTGACGGCATGCTGGATACCCTGCGTAAGCAGCAGGCGAACTGGAAAGAGAAAGAAGGCGCTGTTGACGCTGAAGACCGTGTCACCATCGACTTCACCGGTTCTGTAGACGGCGAAGAGTTCGAAGGCGGCAAAGCGTCTGACTTCGTACTGGCAATGGGCCAGGGTCGTATGATCCCAGGCTTCGAAGACGGTATCAAAGGCCACAAGGCTGGCGAAGAGTTCACCATCGACGTGACCTTCCCGGAAGAGTACCACGCTGAAAACCTGAAAGGGAAAGCAGCGAAGTTCGCTATCAACCTGAAGAAAGTTGAAGAGCGCGAACTGCCAGAACTGACTGAAGAATTCATCAAGCGTTTCGGCGTGGAAGATGGTTCCGTAGCGGGTCTGCGTACCGAAGTGCGTAAGAATATGGAACGCGAACTGAACGGCGCGGTGCGTAACCGTGTGAAATCTCAGGCGATCGAAGGTCTGGTGAAAGCCAACGAAATCGACGTGCCTGCTGCCCTGATCGACAGCGAAATCGACGTTCTGCGCCGTCAGGCTGCACAGCGTTTCGGTGGCAACCAGCAGCAAGCGATGGAACTGCCACGCGAGCTGTTCGAAGAGCAAGCGAAACGCCGCGTTGTTGTTGGCCTGCTGCTGGGTGAAGTGATTCGTACCCACGAGCTGAAAGCTGACGAAGAGCGTGTGAAAGGCCTGATCGAAGAGATGGCTTCTGCATACGAAGATCCATCAGAAGTTGTTGAGTTCTACGGTAAGAACAAAGAGCTGATGGACAACATGCGCAACGTTGCCCTGGAAGAGCAGGCTGTTGAAGCGGTACTGGCGAAAGCGAAAGTGACCGAAAAAGCGACCTCTTTCAACGAACTGATGAACCAGCAGGCGTAATTTCGCCCCAAAGGTTTAAAGTTTGAACAGAAAACCCGTTGCCTTGCGGCAGCGGGTTTTTTTTATCGCAGCGATAGCCCAGGAAGAGTGCTAAAACGCCCTTTCGGTGTTAGCGTAACAACAAAAGGTTGTTATGCTTGAAATAGGGCACTGTGAACCCCATAAGTACGTAATCATGATGAATGAGACTGGCTGATAATCCGTCCGTAAGGTTACAATCAGTACAGCAGGTGTTTTCAATTTTGATCCAGGAGACGGAAATGTCATACAGTGGCGAACGAGATAACTTTGCACCCCATATGGCTCTGGTGCCAATGGTTATTGAACAGACCTCACGTGGTGAGCGTTCTTTTGATATCTATTCCCGTCTGCTCAAGGAACGCGTTATCTTTCTGACCGGCCAGGTGGAAGACCACATGGCTAACCTGATCGTGGCGCAGATGCTGTTTCTGGAAGCGGAAAACCCGGAAAAAGACATTTACCTGTACATTAACTCCCCGGGTGGCGTGATTACAGCAGGAATGTCCATTTATGACACCATGCAATTCATCAAGCCTGATGTAAGCACTATCTGTATGGGTCAGGCTGCATCAATGGGCGCGTTCCTGTTAACAGCAGGCGCGAAAGGTAAGCGTTTCTGCTTGCCAAATTCCCGCGTGATGATTCACCAGCCGCTGGGCGGTTACCAGGGGCAGGCGACGGATATCGAAATCCACGCCCGCGAAATTCTGAAAGTAAAAGCGCGCATGAATGAACTTATGGCGCAGCATACGGGTCAACCACT
This sequence comes from Enterobacter cloacae complex sp. CARB60, assembly GCF_036487345.1. Classification (NCBI taxonomy): domain Bacteria; kingdom Pseudomonadati; phylum Pseudomonadota; class Gammaproteobacteria; order Enterobacterales; family Enterobacteriaceae; genus Enterobacter; species Enterobacter cloacae complex sp. CARB60. The sequence continues at coordinate 3,649,087 of NZ_JAZKLC010000002.1, read as the reverse complement.
CGAGCAGATCGAGCGCGATACCGAGCGCGATCGCTTCCTCTCTGCTCCAGAGGCAGTTGAGTACGGCTTAGTCGACTCCGTGTTGACCCATCGTAATTGATGCCCGCGACGCGAGGGTGCCGCTATACTAAGGTAGGGCGGCACGCTGCTGATTGCAGCTTGCGTCTTAGAATGGCATTTGCGTCGTCATGTGCGGCACAAAGAACTTAAAAAGAGGTTTGGACTCATGACAGATAAACGCAAAGATGGTTCGGGCAAACTGCTGTACTGCTCTTTTTGCGGCAAAAGCCAGCATGAAGTGCGTAAACTGATTGCCGGGCCGTCCGTGTATATCTGCGACGAATGTGTCGATTTATGTAACGACATCATCCGCGAAGAGATTAAAGAAGTCGCACCGCACCGTGAGCGCAGCGCGCTGCCAACGCCGCATGAAATTCGTCATCACCTTGACGACTACGTCATCGGACAGGAGCAGGCCAAGAAAGTGCTGGCGGTAGCGGTTTATAACCACTACAAACGTCTGCGTAACGGCGACACCAGCAATGGCGTAGAACTGGGTAAAAGTAACATTCTGCTGATCGGCCCAACCGGTTCCGGTAAAACGCTGCTGGCTGAAACCCTGGCGCGCCTGCTTGATGTTCCGTTCACGATGGCGGATGCCACCACCCTGACCGAGGCCGGTTATGTGGGTGAGGACGTCGAAAACATCATCCAGAAACTGCTGCAGAAGTGCGATTACGACGTACAGAAAGCCCAGCGCGGGATTGTTTACATCGATGAGATCGACAAGATCTCCCGTAAATCAGACAACCCGTCCATTACCCGTGACGTATCCGGTGAAGGCGTACAGCAGGCACTGCTGAAGCTGATCGAAGGTACGGTTGCCGCCGTTCCGCCACAGGGTGGTCGTAAGCATCCGCAGCAGGAGTTCCTGCAGGTTGATACCTCCAAGATCCTGTTCATCTGTGGCGGTGCGTTTGCTGGTCTGGATAAAGTTATCTCCCATCGTGTTGAAACCGGCTCCGGCATTGGTTTTGGCGCAACGGTGAAAGCAACGTCCGAAAAACCGAACGAAGGCGAACTGCTGTCTCAGGTTGAACCGGAAGATCTGATCAAATTCGGTCTGATCCCTGAATTCATCGGCCGTCTGCCGGTTGTGGCAACGCTGAATGAACTGAGCGAAGACGCGCTGATCCAGATCCTGAAAGAGCCGAAAAATGCGCTGACCAAGCAGTATCAGGCGCTGTTCAATCTGGAAGGTGTTGATCTGGAATTCCGCGACGAAGCGCTGGATGCCATTGCCAAGAAAGCGATGATTCGTAAAACCGGTGCCCGTGGTCTGCGTTCCATTGTTGAAGCGGCACTGCTCGACACCATGTACGATCTGCCGTCGATGGAAGACGTTGAGAAAGTGGTGATTGACGAGTCCGTCATTAGCGGCCAAACCAAGCCGCTGCTGATTTACGGCAAACCGGAAGCACAGCAGGCATCTGGCGAATAATTCACCAAACCATACAAGCAGTTAATCAAAAAGGGGGGATTTTATCTCCCCTTTACTTTTTCCGTATTCATAGCGTTGAATGTGTGGCAAACATCCCCATATACTGGATACATGTTAATGGTTATGTGAAGCACAGCGACATGACCAGCTTACCTGGCGGACACTAACTAAGAGAGAGCTCTATGAATCCTGAGCGTTCTGAACGCATTGAAATCCCCGTATTGCCGTTGCGCGATGTGGTGGTTTATCCGCACATGGTCATACCCTTATTTGTAGGGCGGGAAAAATCTATCCGTTGCCTCGAAGCCGCCATGGATCATGATAAAAAAATCATGCTGGTGGCGCAGAAAGAAGCATCAACGGATGAGCCGGGTGTAAACGATCTTTTCACCGTCGGGACCGTGGCCTCTATTTTGCAGATGCTGAAGCTGCCTGACGGCACCGTGAAGGTGCTGGTAGAAGGCCTGCAGCGTGCGCGTATTACCACTCTGTCAGACGATGGCGAGCACTTCTCTGCGAAGGCAGAGTACCTTGATTCGCCTGAGCTTGACGAGCGCGAGCAGGAAGTGCTGGTGCGCACCGCGATTAGCCAGTTTGAAGGCTATATCAAGCTGAACAAGAAAATCCCACCAGAAGTGCTGACGTCGCTGAACAGCATCGACGATCCTGCGCGTCTGGCGGACACCATCGCTGCACATATGCCGCTGAAGCTGGCTGACAAACAGTCCGTGCTGGAAATGTCCGACGTTAACGAACGTCTGGAATACCTGATGGCGATGATGGAGTCTGAAATCGATCTGCTGCAGGTTGAGAAGCGTATTCGCAACCGCGTGAAAAAGCAGATGGAGAAATCTCAGCGTGAGTACTATCTGAATGAGCAAATGAAGGCCATTCAGAAAGAACTGGGCGAGATGGACGATGCGCCGGACGAAAACGAAGCGCTGAAGCGTAAGATCGACGCGGCGAAGATGCCGAAAGAGGCGAAAGAGAAAGCCGAAGCAGAACTGCAGAAGCTGAAAATGATGTCTCCAATGTCGGCTGAAGCGACCGTTGTACGCGGCTACATTGAGTGGATGGTGCAGGTTCCGTGGAACGCCCGCAGCAAGGTCAAAAAAGACCTGCGTCAGGCCCAGGAAATCCTGGATACCGACCACTACGGCCTGGAACGCGTGAAAGACCGCATTCTTGAGTACCTCGCGGTACAAAGCCGTGTAAACAAAATCAAAGGCCCAATTCTGTGCCTGGTAGGACCGCCGGGGGTGGGTAAAACCTCTCTGGGTCAGTCCATCGCCAAAGCGACCGGACGTAAGTATATCCGTATGGCCCTGGGTGGCGTACGCGATGAAGCGGAAATCCGCGGTCACCGCCGTACCTACATCGGTTCTATGCCGGGTAAACTGATCCAGAAGATGGCGAAAGTGGGGGTTAAAAACCCGCTGTTCCTGCTCGATGAGATCGACAAGATGTCGTCGGACATGCGTGGCGACCCTGCGTCTGCACTGCTGGAAGTGCTTGATCCAGAACAGAACGTGGCGTTCAGCGATCACTATCTGGAAGTGGACTACGACCTGAGCGACGTGATGTTCGTGGCGACCTCCAACTCCATGAACATTCCGGCTCCGCTGCTGGACCGTATGGAAGTGATCCGTCTCTCCGGTTATACCGAAGACGAGAAGCTGAACATCGCTAAGCAGCACCTTCTGCCGAAACAGATTGAGCGTAACGCGCTGAAAGCCAACGAGCTGACCGTCGAGGACAGCGCGATTATCGGCATCATTCGCTACTACACCCGTGAAGCGGGCGTGCGTAGCCTTGAGCGTGAAATCTCCAAACTGTGTCGTAAAGCGGTGAAACAGCTGCTGCTGGATAAGAGCCTGAAACACATTGTGATTAACGGCGACAATCTGCATGCGTACCTGGGCGTTCAGCGCTTTGACTACGGTCGTGCGGACAATGAAAACCGCGTTGGTCAGGTGACCGGCCTGGCATGGACGGAAGTGGGCGGCGATCTGCTGACCATCGAAACCGCCTGTGTGCCGGGCAAAGGCAAGCTGACCTACACCGGCTCGCTGGGTGAAGTGATGCAGGAATCCATCCAGGCGGCGCTGACCGTGGTGCGCGCGCGCGCGGAGAAACTGGGTATCAACACTGACTTCTACGAAAAACGCGACATCCACGTGCACGTTCCGGAAGGGGCGACGCCGAAAGATGGCCCAAGCGCGGGTATTGCCATGTGTACCGCTCTGGTTTCCTGCCTGACAGGGAACCCGGTGCGTGCCGATGTGGCAATGACCGGTGAAATCACGCTGCGTGGTCAGGTTCTGCCGATCGGTGGTTTAAAAGAAAAACTGCTGGCGGCACACCGCGGTGGGATCAAAACCGTATTGATCCCTTACGAAAATAAACGCGATCTGGAAGAGATTCCGGACAACGTGATTGCCGATCTGCAGATCCATCCTGTGAAGCGAATTGAGGAAGTTCTCAGTCTCGCATTGCAGAATGAACCCTCCGGAATGCAGGTTGTAACCGCAAAATAGTGACCTCGCGCAAAGAGCGTCAATAAAAACAAGGCTGGTAAGTCATTTCGCACTTGCCAGCCTTTTTTTGTATAGCTAATTTAGATTGCTGATTAGGTCAGCCATCAACAACGGGTGTTGTAAGGTCATGGCAGGCCTGATATAACTGCTGCGCGGTCGCGTTGTGAAGGATTCAGGCGCGATATAAATTATAAAGAGAGGAAGAGAACAGTGAATAAATCTCAACTGATTGACAAAATTGCTGCTGGTGCTGATATTTCTAAAGCTGCAGCTGGACGTGCGTTAGATGCATTAATTGCTTCTGTTACTGAATCTCTGCAGGCTGGGGACGACGTTGCACTGGTAGGCTTCGGTACTTTTGCTGTTAAAGAGCGTGCTGCCCGTACTGGCCGCAACCCTCAGACCGGTAAAGAGATCACCATTGCTGCTGCTAAAGTGCCGGGTTTCCGTGCAGGTAAAGCGCTGAAAGACGCAGTAAACTGATTGCTTTCCCGTTTCAGGGAAGCCGGAAAGTACAAGGGCGCATCATTTGATGTGCCTTTTTTGTTTGTCCAGACCTGATTTGTGCGAGTTTATGCGAGTTGTGGGCTGACAATCGCCCCGTTTTCTTGTCACAATACGGCTTCACGCGCGACGGGCAGGATTTTCCGTCAGCGTCAGGTAACCAGTCACCTACAGCGGAGTGTTGTTACACCATGATGGACAGCTTACGCACGGCTGCTAACAGTCTCGTGCTCAAGATTATTTTCGGTATCATTATCGTGTCGTTCATATTGACCGGCGTGAGCAGTTACCTTATTGGCGGTGGCGCAAACTATGCCGCAAAAGTGAATGGCCAGGAAATCAGCCGTGGTCAGTTCGAGAATGCTTTTGCCGGTGAACGTAACCGTATGCAGCAACAGCTGGGCGACCAATTCTCTGAACTGGCGGCGAACGAAGGGTACATGAAGACCCTGCGCCAACAGACACTGAACCGTCTTATCGACGAAGCGCTGCTGGATCAGTACGCCAAAAAACTGGGCCTTGGCATCAGTGATGAGCAGGTGAAAAAAGCCATCTTCTCCACTCAGGCCTTCCAGTCTAACGGTAAATTCGACAACGCGCGTTACAACAGTATCGTCAACCAGATGGGGATGACGGCCGATCAGTACGCTCAGGCACTGCGTAACCAGCTGACCACCCAGCAGCTCATCAATGCCGTTGTGGGCACCGATTTCATGCTCAAAGGTGAAACGGACGAACTGGCCGCGCTGGTGGCACAGCAGCGCGTTGTACGCGAAGCGACCATTGATGTGAACGCCCTGGCGGCGAAACAGCAGGTGAGCGACGCTGACGTTAACGCCTGGTACGAGCAGAACAAGAATTCCTTTGTTTCTCCAGAGCAGTACCGTGTGAGCTACATCAAGCTGGATGCGGCCGCGCTGCAGGAAAACGCGTCTGATGCGGAAATCCAGTCTTACTACGATCAGCATCAGGATCAGTTCACTCAGCCGCAGCGTAACCGCTACAGCGTAATTCAGACGAAGACCGAGGCTGATGCCAAAGCGGTACTGGATGAGCTGAACAAAGGCGCTGATTTCGCGACCGTTGCGAAAGCCAAATCCACCGATATTATCTCTGCGAAAAACGGCGGTGATATGGGCTGGCTGGAAGACGCGACCACGCCGGACGAGCTGAAAAATGCCGGTCTGAAAGAGAAAGGCCAGCTTTCAGGCGTCATTAAGTCTTCCGTTGGTTTCCTGGTCGTGCGTCTGGACGACATCACCGCGGCGAAAACCAAGCCGCTGGCTGACGTTCGCGAAGATATCGCGGCGAAAGTGAAACAGGAAAAAGCGCTGGATGCCTACTACGCGCTGCAGCAGAAGGTGAGCGATGCTGCCAGCAACGATAACGAATCTCTGGCAGGTGCAGAGCAGGCGGCGGGTGTGAAGGCGGTTGAGACGGGCTGGTTTGGTCGTGACAACCTGCCGGAAGAGCTGAACTTCAAGCCGGTTTCTGATGCCATCTTCAACGGTGGTCTGGTGGGCGAGAACGGCACGCCGGGCAGTAACTCTGACATCATTACCGTCGACGGCGATCGTGCGTTTGTGTTGCGCGTCAGCGAGCACAAGCCAGAAGCGGTCAAACCGCTGGCGGAAGTGAAGGATCAGGTTGTCGCGCAGGTTAAGCACAACAAAGCGGAACAGCAGGCGAAACTGGATGCTGAGAAGATTCTGTCTGACCTGAAAGCGGGTAAAGAAGACGCGCTGAAAGCGGCTGGCCTGAGCTTCGGTGAAGCGAAAACGCTGAGCCGTACCGGCCAGGATCCAATCAGCCAGGCCGCGTTTGGTCTGACTCTGCCTGCGAAGGACAAGCCAAGCTTCGGTACCACCACCGATACGCAGGGTAACGTCGTTCTGCTGGCGCTGGATGAAGTGAAAGCCGGCACCCTGCCGGAAGCGCAGAAGAAAGCGATGGTTCAGGGGATTACCCAGAACAATGCTCAGATTGCCTTCGAAGCCATGATGAGCAACCTGCGTAAAGAAGCCAAAATCAAGCTGGGTGATGTGATGACTCAGCAGCAGTAATTACGTGTCTGCTCGCATATTTTCGTAACGCTCTGCAATAACTAAAGGCCGCTTTCGCGGCCTTTTCCATTTCTGCAATCTGCTGTTTGTGCCGGTTTTATCTGGCGGCTATCGTGACGTGGCTGTCAACAAACAAGGAGATAACAGCATGAAATGTGGAATCAAAGCACTGTTAATTACGCTGGCTATTGCCACCACCGGGATGAGCGCGGGTGTGATGGCGTCGGCCACCGCCGCCAAACCACAGGCTACGCAGAGCAAGTCCGACGCGGCAGCGCCGGTGCAAGGGCAAACCAAAGCGACTGACGCCGGTAAAAATGCGGATGATGATGGTACGCGGGTCAGTATCAATTCCGCCTCTGCGGAAGATCTGGCACGCGCGATGAATGGTGTCGGGCTGAAAAAAGCGCAGGCCATCGTCAGCTACCGCGAAGAGTATGGTCCTTTCAAAACGGTCGACGATCTCAAACAGGTGCCGGGCATGGGCAGCGCGCTGGTTGAGCGCAACCTCTCACACCTGACGTTGTAATTACGCAATTTCTTGCACTGCGGCAAAATTTTGCCAGGATAAAGAGGTCATACCAGTTATGACCTCACATCCTACAATAACAGTAAAGGCTATTGCGCTATGCAGACAAAAATCAAAGTACGCGGTTTTCATCTCGACGTTTACCAGCACGTGAACAACGCTCGCTATCTTGAGTTTCTTGAAGAAGCGCGCTGGGACGGGCTGGAAAATAGCGAAAGCTTTCAGTGGCTGACCGCGCACAACATCGCGTTCGTGGTCGTCAATATCAACATCAACTACCGCCGTCCGGCCGTGCTGGGTGATGTGCTCACGGTGACCAGCCAGGTGCAACAGATCAATGGCAAAAGCGGGGTGTTAAGCCAGGTGGTGACGCTCGATCCAGAAGGGCAGGTAGTGGCTGATGCGCTGATCACCTTTGTCTGTATCGATCTGAAAACGCAGAAAGCGCTGCCGCTGGAAGGGGAGCTGCGGGAAAAGCTGGAGTTGATGATCGCTTAGAAAGTTTGTCTTTTATAAAAGACAAAAGGATTTTTCAGGGATAGAATAATGGACAGGGACTACGTTGTTGAACGTTACCGGACCCGTGACGGGAAAGTACCGTTTGAGGAGTGGGTTGCCAGAATGAATCGAAAGGATCCGGATATGGTTTTCCGGATCCTTATGCGGATTAACCGTGCGATAAAACGTAATTTTGGCGATTACAGGTATCTCAGGGAAGGTGTTTGGGAGATGCGAGTCGACAGTGGCCCCGGCTACAGAATCTATTTTTCAGTAGAGAATCGGCAGGTTTTATTGTTACTGATTGGTGGCGACAAAAAGAGCCAAAAAGCAGATATCAAACTGGCAATAGATTACTGGAAAGATCATCAAGCAAAAGGACATTCCAATGAGCGCCGCTGAACGAAAATATTCGAGCTCCGTTAACCACCATGATGCTGTTGTGAAAATGCTGCGAGAGAATCCTTCCTACGCTCAGCGTTATCTGCAAACAGCACTGGAAGAGATCTATGAAGACCAGGGGATCCCTGCCTATCTCATTGCACTCCGTCAGGTCATCGAAGCGCGAGGCGGTATCGGAGAAATTTCTACCAAAGCAGGTTTGTCCCGTCAGCAGCTATACCGAACCTTATCAGACAACGGCAACCCAACGCTGACAACGCTGATGAAAGTCACCCGTGCTGCCGGTGTGAAACTGTTCGACAGCACGGTCAAGTAGCCTTATTTAAGCCCGGTCTTTTTCTGCATCGCGGCCATCACGCCGACTTTATCGGCAAGATAGTGGTTCAGCCCGTTAGCGCGAAGATTACAGGCTGCGCACTGGCCGCAACCGTCGCCTTTGATACCGTTATAGCAGGTGAGCGTTTCGCTGCGGACAAGGTCCAGCTTGCCCCAGTAGTCCGCCAGCGCCCAGGTTTCGGCTTTATCCAGCCACATGAGCGGGGTTTCAAAGCGCGTCTCTTTCGCCATCCCCAGATTGACGGCGTGGTTTAACGCTTTAACGAACTCATCACGACAGTCCGGGTAGCCGGAGAAGTCGGTCTCGCACACGCCCGTGATCACCGCTTCGGCCTTTACCTGATAGGCGTAGATCGCCGTCAGGGTCAGGAAGAGGATATTACGGCCCGGCACGAAGGTATTCGGAATGCCGCTGGCATCGGGTTCGTAGTCCGGGACGGGAATACTGTCCCGGGTGAGGCTGCTCACGGCCAGTTCATTTAACAGCGTAACGTCCAGCACCTTGTGCGCGCGTGCGCCCAGTTTCAGGGCAAGTTCACGGGCAACGTCGATTTCTGCACGGTGACGCTGGCCATAATCGAAAGTGACACAGTGAACTTCATCGTACTGATGAAGGGCCTGGACCAGGCAGGTAGTAGAGTCTTGTCCTCCGCTGAACACGACGACGGCACGTTTCATAAATCATCTCGACTGTTACGGTAAAAACGTTATGTTACCGTCTGACCACGACGGCGACCAGCTTCTTCACGATTTCGGGGCGGGCAGCCAGGCTTCGGTAAAATCAAACCAGCCGCGGGTGTTGAGGCGTATACCGTTGACCCCCGGCGGGGCGCTGATCTGGTATTGATAATTGAACAGGGGCGTTATCACCGCCTTTTCCATGAGCCGGGAGAAAATGGCCCTCAGCCCGGCACGTCTGGCCTGTTCGTCGGCCTGGGTCTGTACCGCATCCAGGGTGGCCTGCAGATGAGCATATTGCGGCGCACTTAAAACGTGTGGCCAGAGGGCATCACAGCGCAGCCACTGTTCAAGCGTATATTCCGGCGCTTCGCCAATCAGCCTGTCGCCCATCATGATGTCCGCGTCCGCCAGTTGCTGGCACCCGTCCCAGGTTTTCGCATCGTAAAAGATCGCCGTAAGCTCGCAGCCGTGTTGTGCAAGGTACTGTTTTAGCTGGCGCGCCATCGTGTGTAACTCAACCGGTAAATGATAAATCAGGGTTAATGTCTTCGGCAGAGGGACATGTGTTAAATCCGGCCACTGAGGGATCGCCCAGCCGGGGAGTAACTCCTCTGTCGGGGTAATCAGCCCTTCATTGAGCGGAAGCGTGTGCAGAAGTGTCGAGAGATGAATGATGTTGATGAGTCGTCGAGCCTGCATTTCGCTCAGGCGCGGGCTTTGCTTCAGGGTGAGATAACAAAAGCCCAGACTGGTGCTGTTTGTCACCAGGCGCAGGCTCTCCAGTTCATCCGGCTCGCCAATGGCGATCTGAACCGGATGGCGACAGCTGGTGCCTAGCCCATAGTCAAACAGCGACGGTGTGATCCAGTATTCGATGGCCTTAAGCAGCGGATGGCTGAGATGGTACTGTTCGTGGCTTTCCAGACGAACCAGATCCGGTTCATACACGCTGACTCTGAAGGGGCCGCTGCCCGTCATGGGCTGTTCGGGATGTGCAAGCCGACTACAGTAGGTGGCCAGGCGGTGCGCCAGCCAGTAATCCGGCTGGTGCAGCGTAAAGGTCAGACACTGAGGATGGGTAACGTCAACGCGTAAGACGCTCTGGAACAGTTTACGCAGGGCCGGCAAGGCGAAAAGCGCGCCCAGGCTTTGCTGAAGCTGTCCGGTTTCGATTTTATCGCCGTTATGCCAGTGCAGCGTGGAGCGAATGTAGAAATGCCAGCGCAAACCGTCCTGCGATACCTCCCAGTGATGAGCGAGATCGCCCGTGGGTTCACTGCTGTTGCCGTGAAAACGCGTTAAACCTGAGAATACCTGTCCCGCCAGATGCTGCTCTGCCCGGCCCGGTAAAAAACCCGGCTGAAGCGGATCCAGCGAGCGGTAATAGGGGATGCGCAGCGTCGGCGTGTCGTTTTGCCACTGCCCGCCCAAAAACGGATGCAGCAACGATCGTAATTCTGCGGGGGCAAGCTGGGCCAGTTCAAGCGCGTTATGCTGCTGCCCGCTCTTCAGCGCCTCCTCCATCATCGCATTGCGCAGTGACTCCGGCGCGACATGGAACGTCAGCTCACCCCGCTTACCGCGGCCAGACTGCGCTCGCCAGCTCAGCCAGCCCGCCTCCTGGGCCTGACGCAGCAGCGTTCGGACATGCCGCTCGCTGCAAAAACAGCGGGCGGCCAGCTCGCTGATGGTGACCTGCTGCGTTGCACCCAGGGAAGGCTGCCACAGGCGGTGATATTGGTTGAGTCGATTGAGCTGGCGCATAAGAAACCCGGAACAATAATTATCATCTATTCACTATTACTTCCGTATATCTCACACGATACTGATGCACAAGTTAACCGCATCACATTTCGGGAGTAATCATGGCTCGGCTCGCTGCATTTGATATGGACGGTACGCTGTTAATGCCGAATCACCGTTTAGGGGAAAAAACCCTGAACACGCTGAAGCGCCTGCACGAGCGTAATGTCACCCTGACGTTTGCCACCGGGCGTCATGTGCTGGAAATGCGCCATTTGCTGGGGGCATTTTCCCTCGACGCTTTTCTGATCACCGGCAACGGGACGCGAATTCACTCCGTAGAAGGCGATGTGCTGCACCGGCAGGATCTCAACCCGGAAGTGGCGGATATCGTGCTGCACAGCACCTGGGACACGCAGGCCAGCGTCCACGTCTTTAACGATCGGGGCTGGTTTACCGGAAGCGAAATCCCGGAATTACTGCACGCGCATGTTTACAGCGGCTTTAAATACCAGCTTATCGATCTGCGTCGGATCCCCGCCCATGCGGTAACTAAGATTTGCTTCTGCGGCGATCATGACGATCTGTGCCGCTTAAGGATTCAACTGAATGAGGCGCTGGGTGACCGGGCGCACCTGACCTTCTCGGCGGTGGATTGTCTGGAAGTGCTGCCGGTGGGCTGTAACAAAGGTTCCGCGCTGGCGGTATTGAGCGACCACCTGGGCTTAACGCTGCAGGAGTGTATGGCGTTTGGTGACGCCATGAACGACCGCGAAATGCTGGGTAGCGTAGGTCGCGGTCTGATAATGGGGAATGCGATGGCGCAGCTGAAAGCAGAACTTCCCCATCTGCCGGTTATTGGCCACTGCCGCAATGAAGCAGTGTCCCATTTTTTGACGCATTGGCTGGACAACAACAACCTCCCGTATTCCCCCGAATAGTGAGACCCTTCCAGCAAGCCAGACTTCGGTCTGGCTTTTTTTTATTTCACAAGCTGTGCAATCTGCGCTTTCCACGGGGCGATATCGCCGATGTTGGCCTGTACCCACTCCGCGTTGTAGTAGGTCTCAAGATAACGCTCGCCGCTGTCGCACAGCAGCGTGACGATGGACCCGGTGCGGCCCTCTTCGCGCATACGTGCGGCAAGCTGCAGTGCGCCCCACATATTGGTGCCCGTCGATGCGCCCACTTTGCGGCCCAGCTGCGTTTCCAGCCAGTGCGCCGTTGCCACGCTGGCGGCATCCGGCACGCGCATCATCTCATCCACAACGTCTGGGATGAAAGAGGGCTCCACGCGCGGGCGGCCAATCCCTTCAATTTTACTGCCCACCGGGCTGCGCAGACCGGCATCGCGGTTTTGCCAGTAGTCGAGAAACACGGAGTTCTGCGGGTCAACCACCATCAGTTGGGTATCGTAGCCCTGACAGCGGATGTAGCGTCCAATCGTGGCTGACGTGCCGCCGGTACCGGCGCTCATGACGATGTACGACGGAACCGGATGCGGTTCGTGGGTCATCTGGCGGAAAATACTGTCGGCAATGTTGTTATTGCCGCGCCAGTCCGTCGCGCGCTCGGCGAAGGTGAACTGGTCCATATAGTGGCCGTTCAGCTCACGGGCCAGCATTTCAGAGGCGGCGTAGATTTCGCAGGCGCTTTCCACAAAGTGGCAGCGGCCGCCGTAAAATGCGATCTGCTCGATTTTACGTTTTGCGGTGCAGGACGGCATCACCGCGATAAACGGCAGGCCCAGCAGGCGGGCAAAATAGGCTTCGGATACCGCCGTTGAACCGGATGAGGATTCTATGATGGTGGTGCCTTCTTTGATCCAGCCGTTACACAAACCGTATAAAAACAGCGAGCGCGCCAGGCGATGCTTCAGGCTACCGGTAGGATGGGTGCTTTCGTCTTTCAAATAGAGCTGAATGCCGTCAAATCCCGGCAGGGAAAGGCGAATCAGGTGCGTATCCGCCGAGCGCTGATAGTCGGCATTGATTTCGCTGATCGCATGTTTAACCCAGGTGCTATTCATCGTCGTTATCCGTTTGTCATTTTGTGCCTAGCATAGCGAAAAGCACAGGAAAAATTGTTGCTATCTGGCCTTTAAAATAGAATGAAGGGAGAAAAATTTTCTCTGTGAGGTGGGTATGCTAGATAAAATTGACCGCAAGCTCCTTTCATTGCTGCAAAATGACTGTACCCTCTCTTTGCAGGCGCTGGCAGATGCCGTTAATCTGACCACCACCCCGTGCTGGAAGCGCCTTAAGAAGCTGGAAGATGACGGTATTCTTCTGGGGCGCGTCGCGTTGTTAGATCCCGAAAAGCTGGGGCTTGGGCTGACGGCATTTGTGCTGATAAAAACCCAGCATCACAGCAGCGACTGGTATTGCCGCTTCGTCACTCAGGTGTCGGAGATGCCCGAGGTGCTCGGTTTCTGGCGTATGGCCGGAGAGTACGATTACCTGATGCGCGTCCAGGTGGCCGACATGAAGCGCTATGATGATTTCTACAAGCGGCTGGTGAACAGCGTACCGGGTTTGTCGGACGTCACCTCAAGCTTCGCCATGGAACAGATTAAATACACCACAGCATTACCAATTGAATAACTTCGTAAAATACCTTCAGGAACAAACCGCGTGCGATTATTTGCCCAACTAAGCTGGTACTTTCGTCGGGAGTGGCAACGCTACCTCGGCGCAGTATGCCTGCTTATTATCATTGCCATCCTGCAGCTGATCCCGCCGAAAGTGGTGGGGTACGTCGTGGATGGCGTCACCGAACAGCATTACACCACCGCACGGGTGTTGATGTGGGTCGGCACGCTGGTGCTGACGGCCGTCATTGTTTATCTGCTGCGCTACGTCTGGCGCGTGCTGCTGTTTGGTGCGTCCTATCAGCTGGCCGTTGAGCTGCGTGAAGATTTTTACCGCCAGCTGAGCCGACAGCATCCCGAATTTTATCTGCGCCATCGCACAGGGGATCTCATCGCCCGAGCGACTAATGACGTCGATCGCGTGGTCTTTGCCGCCGGGGAAGGGGTGCTGACGCTGGTGGACTCGCTGGTGATGGGCTGTGCGGTGCTGATCGTGATGTCCACGCAGATCAGCTGGCAGTTGACCCTGCTCGCCCTGTTGCCGATGCCGATCATGGCGCTGGCGATCAATCGCTATGGTGAACAGCTGCACGAGCGCTTTAAGCTGGCGCAGGCGGCGTTTTCGTCTCTGAACGATCGCACCCAGGAGAGCATGACCAGCATCCGCATGATCAAAGCGTTTGGCCTGGAAGACCGACAGTCTGCACTGTTTGCGGCCGATGCGGCGGACACGGGGGCGAAGAATATGCGCGTCGCGCGTATCGACGCCCGGTTTGACCCAACGATTTATATCGCGATTGGCATGGCAAACCTGCTGGCGATTGGCGGCGGAAGCTGGATGGTGGTGCAGGGCGCGTTGACCCTGGGGCAATTGACCAGCTTTGCGATGTATCTGGGGCTGATGATCTGGCCGATGCTGGCGCTGGCCTGGATGTTTAACATCGTGGAGCGCGGCAGCGCCGCCTATAGCCGCATTCGCGCCATGCTGTCCGAAGCGCCGGTGGTCATTGACGGTAGCGAAGCCGTACCGGAAGGGCGCGGCGTCATGACCGTCGACGTCCGGCAGTTTATCTATCCGCATACGGAGCATCCGGTACTGGAGAACGTCAGCTTTACGCTTCAGCCAGGTCAGATGCTCGGCATCTGTGGCCCGACGGGCGCCGGCAAAAGTACCGTGCTCTCTCTGCTCCAGCGACACTTTGACGTCACCGAAGGCGATATCCGCTTTCACGATATTCCCCTGACCAGACTGCTGCTGGATGAGTGGCGCGGCCGTCTGGCGGTCGTCAGCCAGACGCCGTTCTTATTTTCGGACACCGTGGCGAACAACATTGCCCTGGGACGCCCTGCGGCGACGCAGGAAGAGATTGAACATGTGGCGCGTTTGGCCAGCGTTCATGATGACATTTTGCGTCTGCCGCAGGGCTACGACACGGAAGTTGGGGAACGCGGCGTCATGCTGTCCGGGGGGCAAAAGCAGCGTATCTCTATTGCCCGCGCCCTGCTGCTGAATGCTGAAATCCTGATCCTGGACGATGCGCTTTCCGCCGTGGACGGCCGTACCGAGCATCAAATTCTGCATAACCTGCGCCAGTGGGGCGACGGACGCACGGTGATTATCAGCGCCCACCGTTTGTCAGCGCTCACTGAAGCCAGCGAAATTCTGGTCTTGCAGCACGGGCACATTGCCCAGCGCGGACAGCATGAAACGCTTGCCGAGCAGCCGGGCTGGTATCGCGATATGTACCGTTATCAGCAGCTTGAAGCGGCGCTGGACGATGCGCCGGAGCAGAATGAGGAGGCCGCCAATGCGTAAGCTCGG
Organism: Enterobacter cloacae complex sp. CARB60; assembly: GCF_036487345.1. Taxonomy (NCBI): domain Bacteria; kingdom Pseudomonadati; phylum Pseudomonadota; class Gammaproteobacteria; order Enterobacterales; family Enterobacteriaceae; genus Enterobacter; species Enterobacter cloacae complex sp. CARB60. The sequence goes on along the minus strand of NZ_JAZKLC010000002.1, from coordinate 3,633,881 downwards.
AACGATGTGGCCGACGCTCAAACGTCTGCTGGCCTACGGCTCGCCGTGGCGTAAACCGCTCTCCGTGGCCGTGCTTTTGCTCTGGATAGCGGCGATTGCTGAGGTGAGCGGTCCGCTGCTTATCAGCTATTTTATCGACAACATGGTCGCCAAAAGCTACCTTCCGCTGGGGCTGGTGGCGGGCTTAGGCGTGGCCTACGTTGGCTTACAGCTGACGGCAGCAGGGTTGCACTATGCTCAGTCGCTGCTGTTTAACCGTGCAGCCGTGGGCGTCGTTCAGCAGCTGCGTACGGATGTGATGGACGCGGCGCTTCGCCAGCCGCTCAGCGAGTTTGATATCCAGCCGGTCGGACAGGTGATTTCGCGCGTGACCAACGATACCGAGGTGATCCGCGATCTGTACGTCACCGTGGTGGCAACCGTACTGCGCAGCGCGGCGCTGATTGGCGCAATGCTGGTCGCGATGTTCAGCCTCAACTGGCGCATGGCGCTGGTGGCAATAACCATCTTCCCGGCGGTGCTGATTGTCATGGTCATCTATCAGCGCTACAGCACGCCAATCGTGCGTCGGGTGCGTGCTTACCTGGCCGACATCAATGATGGCTTTAACGAAGTGATCAACGGCATGAGCGTCATCCAGCAATTCCGCCAGCAGGCGCGCTTTGGCGAGCGCATGGGCGAAGCCAGCCGTTCGCACTATATGGCGCGTATGCAGACGCTGCGCCTCGACGGTTTTCTGCTGCGTCCGCTGCTGAGCCTTTTCTCTGCGCTGGTGCTTTGCGGGCTGCTGATGCTCTTTGGCCTGAGCTCAGACGGTACGATTGAAGTGGGCGTGCTGTACGCCTTTATTAGCTACCTGGGACGCCTTAACGAGCCGCTGATCGAACTCACCACCCAGCAATCGATGCTGCAACAGGCGGTTGTCGCCGGTGAGCGCGTGTTTGAGCTGATGGACAGGCCGCGCCAGGCCTACGGCAATGACGAGCGACCTCTGCAAAGCGGGACTATTGCCTTTGATAACGTCTCGTTTGCCTATCGCGAAGACCGGCTGGTGTTGCAGGACATCACGCTCGACGTTCCATCGCGCGGCTTCGTGGCGCTGGTGGGGCATACCGGCAGCGGTAAGAGCACGCTTGCCAGCCTGTTGATGGGCTATTACCCGGTCACGCAAGGTGAAATCCGCCTCGACGGACGCCCGCTCGCGTCTCTCAGCCATACGGTGTTACGCAAAGGCGTTGCGATGGTGCAGCAGGATCCGGTCGTGATGGCCGATACCTTCTACGCCAACGTGACCCTGGGGCGAGACTACACCCAGGAGCAGGTCTGGGACGTGCTGGAAAAAGTGCAGCTGGCAGAGCTGGCGCGCGGGTTTAGCGAGGGGATCAATACCAAACTGGGCGAGCAGGGGAACAATCTCTCCGTCGGGCAAAAGCAGCTCCTGGCGCTGGCGCGGGTGCTGATTGAAACGCCGCAGATACTGATTCTGGATGAAGCGACCGCCAGTATTGACTCCGGCACCGAGCAGGCCATCCAGCAGGCGCTGGACGCGGTACGCGACCATACGACGCTGGTGGTGATTGCCCACCGACTTTCGACCATCGTCGAGGCGGACACCATTCTGGTGCTACATCGCGGGCAGGCCGTTGAACGCGGTACGCACCGCGAGCTGCTGGAAGCAAAAGGGCGCTACTGGCAGATGTATCAGCTGCAGCTGGCGGGCGAAGAGCTGGCGGCCAGCGTGCGCGATGAAGAGTCGCTTAGCGCCTGATGCACTAAAATGAGGCGACGCGCTAACAGTCATTCCTGTTGGTGCAAAACTGAAACGCACCCTGCACCGGCATGGTGCGTTTTTTTTCACCTGCGCGTTTAGCAGAACCGCGTAACGCTCATCGCACCGCTGTTCCCCCTCGTTTTCATTTCTGGCACACCCCTTGCAATACCTTCTGCGTAAGCTGCGGCCATTACCGAATTCTGACTGGAGGGGATCTATGAAGCTGGTTACGGTTGTAATCAAACCATTCAAACTCGAAGACGTGCGTGAAGCGTTGTCTTCAATGGGTATTCAGGGACTGACTGTCACCGAAGTGAAAGGCTTTGGTCGTCAGAAGGGTCATGCCGAGCTTTATCGCGGGGCGGAATACAGCGTTAACTTTCTGCCAAAAGTAAAAATTGATGTCGCGATTGCTGACGATCAGCTTGATGAAGTCATTGATGTCATTAGCAAAGCGGCCTATACCGGCAAAATTGGCGACGGCAAAATTTTCGTTGCCGAACTGCAGCGCGTCATTCGCATTCGTACCGGCGAATCTGACGAAGCGGCTCTGTAAGTAACTCCTGGCACACAGTGATAGGGATCGAGAAAATGAAGATAGCAACACTCAAAACGGGTCTGGGTTCGCTGGCACTGCTGCCGGGCCTGGCGCTGGCTGCTACCCCTGCGGTGGTCGACAAAGCCGATAACGCCTTTATGATGATCAGCACCGCGCTGGTGCTGTTCATGTCCATTCCGGGCATTGCGCTGTTCTACGGCGGCCTGATCCGTGGCAAAAACGTTCTCTCCATGCTGACGCAGGTTGCCGTGACGTTCGCACTGGTCTGCGTGCTGTGGGTGGTTTACGGTTACTCGCTGGCGTTCGGCACGGGCAACGCGTTCTTTGGTAACTTCGACTGGGTGATGCTGAAAAATATTGAGCTGACCGCGCTGATGGGCAGTTTCTATCAGTATATCCATGTTGCGTTCCAGGGCTCCTTCGCCTGTATCACCGTCGGGCTGATTGTGGGCGCGCTGGCCGAGCGTATTCGTTTCTCTGCCGTCCTGATCTTCGTGGTGGTCTGGCTGACGCTCTCCTATGTGCCGATTGCCCACATGGTCTGGGGTGGCGGTCTGCTGGCAACGCACGGTGCGCTGGACTTCGCGGGCGGTACCGTTGTACACATCAACGCCGCGGTAGCGGGTCTGGTGGGTGCCTATCTGATTGGCAAACGCGTGGGCTTCGGTAAAGAAGCGTTTAAACCGCACAACCTGCCGATGGTGTTTACCGGTACGGCTATCCTCTACTTTGGCTGGTTTGGCTTCAACGCCGGCTCAGCGAGTGCAGCAAACGAAATCGCCGCGCTGGCCTTCGTGAACACCGTTGTGGCCACGGCGGGTGCAATCCTCTCCTGGGTGTTTGGCGAGTGGGCGGTACGCGGTAAACCTTCTCTGCTGGGTGCCTGTTCGGGTGCCATTGCCGGTCTGGTTGGCATCACCCCGGCGTGTGGTTATGTCGGCGTAGGCGGCGCGCTGCTGGTCGGGCTGGTGTCCGGTCTGGCGGGTCTGTGGGGCGTTACCGCACTGAAACGCGTGCTGCGCGTTGACGACCCGTGTGATGTGTTTGGCGTGCACGGCGTGTGCGGCATCGTCGGCTGTATCATGACCGGTATCTTCGCGGCCAAATCGCTGGGCGGTGTGGGCTACGCTGAAGGCGTCACCATGGTTCATCAGCTGCTGGTTCAGCTGGAAAGTATTGCTCTCACCGTTGTGTGGTCTGCCGTTGTCGCTTTCATTGGCTACAAACTGGCGGACATGACGGTCGGTCTGCGTGTCCCTGAAGAGCAGGAACGCGAAGGTCTGGACGTCAACAGCCACGGCGAGAATGCGTATAACGCGTAATAAACAGCAAAACGGCAACCTTAGGTTGCCGTTTTTAGTGTTTGTTCCCTCTCCCCGTGGGAGAGGGCCAGGGTGAGGGCATCAGGCCGCACACGGTAAAAGCAAAACGGCAACCTTAGGTTGCCGTTTTTAGTGTGTATTCCCTCTCCCCGTGGGAGAGGGTCAGGGTGAGGGCATCAGGCCGCACAACATCAACCTCTGTTACGCATCACCCCTTCCTGCACCGTAGAAGCCACCAGCACGCCGTCCTGGGTATAAAACTCCCCGCGCACAAACCCGCGAGCGCTCGACGCTGACGTACTCTCCACGCTGTAGAGCAGCCACTCATTCATATTGAAGGGGCGGTGGAACCACATGGAGTGATCGATCGTCGCGACCTGCATCCCTTTTTCAAGGAACCCGACGCCGTGCGGCTGCAGCGCCACCGGCAGGAAGTTGAAATCTGACGCATAGCCCAGCAGATACTGATGAACGCGGAAGTCCTCAGGCACGGTGCCGTTAGCCCGGATCCAGACCTGGCGCTTCGGCTCGGCGGGGTGACCTTTCATCGGGTTATGGAACTCAACCGGGCGGATCTCCAGCGGTTTATCGCAGAGAAACTTCTCTTTGACCTGCGGCGGAAGCAGATGCGCCAGCGCACGGGCGATATCGGTCTCTGATTTGAGATCGTCTGGCGCAGGTGCCGACGGCATCACTTTTTGATGCTCGTAGCCGGGTTCCGGCGCCTGGAAAGAGGCGGTCATATAAAAGATCGGCTTACCGTTCTGAATGGCCGCTACGCGGCGTGCGCTGAAGCTGTTGCCGTCTCTCAGGACCTCAACGTCATACACGATCGGTTTCGCGCTATCGCCAGGGCGTAAGAAATAGCTGTGGAACGAATGCACCAGACGGTCTGCCGGGACGGTCTCCTTTGCTGCGTACAGCGCTTGTCCAACGACTTGCCCCCCGAAGACCTGGCGTAAGCCGAGATCTTCGCTCTGTCCGCGAAAGAGTCCTTCCTCAATTTTTTCCAGATTCAGTAATGTCAGCAGATTGTTCAGTGCCTGACTCATAGTTGTCCTCAATAAACGCCGTAGCGAAAGATAGGCAGAGTATAACGCAGAAATGAAAGTGGTCCGATGGGTAGAATAATCTGAATATCGGCACGTTTTCAGGCATAAATCGGTGATCTGTGCCACACTTGAATACGTTATGTGATTGAAACGACATCGGATGGGATCGATCCCGCTGGTGCATTGATAAGGAGACTTCGATGAAACTCGTGCCCATGCTAAGTGGTGTAGCTATTGCGGTTGCGCTGTCCGCCTGTGCCGGTAAGAGCGCCCAGGTGCCGGTACCAGCAGCAGACCCGAACGGGATTAACACCCTTTCGCAGCAATCCATTCAGCAGCCTAACGTTTCCGGTACCATCTGGATTAAACAGAAAGTTGCGTTGCCGCCGGATGCGGTATTAACCGTGACGTTGTCTGATGCTTCTCTGGCCGACGCGCCGTCGAAAGTCGTGGCTCAGCGCGCCGTTCGTACTGAAGGCAAGCAGGCGCCGTTTAGCTTCGTGTTGCCGTATAACCCGTCAGACGTGCAGCCTAACGCCCGTATCCTGCTGAGCGCAGCGGTAACCATCAACGGTAAGCTGGTCTTTATCACCGATACGGTCCAGGAAGCGATTAACAACGGTGGGACCAAAGTCGACCTGAACCTGGTGCCGGTGCAGCAGACCGAAGTACCGGTCGCACCGCAGACCAATCAGCCGTCCCTGCCAACCCCACCGACGCAGATGTAATGTCTGCATTGCCCCTCTCCTCCGGGAGAGGGGTCAATATACCCAGCGAAACGTCTGCAAATCGATCTGACCCGACCCTGACACCTGCACCCCTTCTGAAAGTAATGCCTGACGCTGACGCTGGAGATCCGGCCCGGTGAGCGAAATGGCACCATGACGATTTACCACCCGATGCCAGGGCAACGTACTTCCTTCCGGCAGCCGTTTCAGGACGCCGCCAACCTGTCGCGCCGCGCGCGGGGAACCTGCCAGGCGTGCGACATCACCATAGGTGGTGACGTAGCCTTCCGGAATTGAGGCCACGATTTGCCATACGCGCTGTGGAAAGGAGTCGTGTTCGTCCATACCTTCACCTGTGGGGAGTTTCTGGAAGCTATGGTAAACGAAGATCTTCATGATTGCTGCGCCTGTTTGCGCAAGAAACCAGCATCCGGTTCCTGGTCGCTTGCAATTGGGCGTTAGCACAGGGATAATGCGCCAGCGCGTTGGTTATCAACGCTCTCAATGGGGGCTCTGTTGGTTCTCCCGCAACGCTACTCTGTTCACCAGGTCAGGTCCGGAAGGAAGCAGCCAGGGCAGACGACGTGTGTGCCGGGATGTAGCTGGCAGGGCCCTCACCCATTTGTAGCCTCATAAGATCCTTCAGCTTCACCTCTCCCCTTAAACCGTTATCCCACAATAATATTGTGCCTATATCCTGCAATATATATTTCATTGTACTGAAATATTATTGTCATCAACCTGTAATAATAGACTGTCATTTTATAATTGGACGGTTATTTTCTCCCATGTCTCAAAAATATATATATCTGGATAACATTGTTAACTTCGTGTATTAAATAAAGTACTTATTCCGAAGGGAAGTGACAAACATGGCTACAGCGGTATTAAACGTTAAGATTGATGACGCGCTAAAAGAAAGGCTTCGCCACTATGCGGAAGACAATAACGAGAATTTAAGCGTGACGACAGAGAAACTGCTGCTGCTGGCGTTCGAAGCAGTAGAAGAGGCGGGAGTATCGGAAGAGGATATTGATAATCAGCATACGGAAGAAGAGAGTGTTTCTCCTTTTACTCCTAAAGAAATCAAAGCTCTACGCAAACTTCTGAAGAAGAGAAAATGAAACAACAACTGTCAACTGCCAGTGACTACAAAGAGGCCTGCGATCTGTTGCGTTCAGGCTACGTGAAGCATGTACGTCTTGGCTGGAATGTCGGAAGTGATGAGTTCTTTCGTATTGCGTCTGACTGGTGTGATACCGGCGCGAAAATAAAGAAAGACGGTGAAAGCTTCGTTATTTCACTGAAAGGATTTCCCATTCCTGCTCAGCATTAGCTCCTGACTGGTGAAAACTGCTGACTGTATCCGTGACAGTCAGCAGTTTTTATTTTTTATGATCTGTTTCAAATATTTTAATATTAGATCACGCTGCGCTTTAATGATGGCACGTTTTTATTCAGAGCGAGCCATAGCGGTTTGATCCTCAGCAACGCCTGTTCAAGCTCTGTCGATTCGAGCGAGAAGGGCATCCGTAAATAGCGGTCAAACGCGCCAGATAAACCAAACCGCGTGCCGGTCCCCAGATTGATCCCCAGAATCTCAGCCCGCGCGGCAAGCTGTGTCGCCAGCATGCCCGGGAGTTCTATCCAGTAAGAGAGCCCGCCTTCCGCTTCATGGAATTTCCAGTCCGGAAAATGTTCGCGCAACAGTTCACCGCATCGATCGCGTCGTTCCGCCAGCATCTTCCGGCGTGCGGGCAGAAACGTCTCGCTGTTGTTAATGAGCCACTCCATCGCCAGCTGTTCCAGCAGCGGCGAGCCTAAATCCAGGGTATCCCGCGTCTGGGCTAGCGTAGCGATAGTGCGCGAGGAGGCGCGGATCCAGCCCAGACGCAGCCCTCCCCAGAAGCTTTTTCCGGCAGAGCCTAAGGTGATGACGGTAGCCTGCGGGTTAAAGGCGGCCAGCGGTGGCGGGGGAGGCGCGTCAAACCAGAGATCCACCATCGTTTCATCCACCACCAGCGCCGTGCGGGTTTGGGCCGCGATATCCGTGATGGCCCGACGGGTGGCGACATCCATACAGCGCCCGGTGGGGTTATGAAAATCAGGCATCAGATACGCCAGGCGCGGCGCCGTCTGGGCAAGCGTTGCCGCGAAGCCATCCGTATCCCAGCCGGTTTCCGGTAGCGATACCCCCACGGGCCGACACTGCGCTCCCTGAATGGCGGCAATCGCCAGCGGATAGGTGGGGTGATCGACCACGACGCGATCCCCCGGCCCGGTCATCATCCTCAGTACCAGCGCAAAGCCGCTGACGGCACCATTGACCACCATCACTTCGTCTGCGCGGGTGGGAAGACCCCGCGCGGTATAGCGCGCCGCGATGGCCTCCCGCAGCGTCGGCAGCCCAAGCTGATCGTAGCCCGTCAGCGAGAGATGCTGCGTAATGGCCGTGAGCGCATGGGCATAAGCCTGGTGGATCTCGGGTCCGGCATTGAGTGCGGCAGTAGAGAGATCCAGTGCGGCACTTGCCGCTGAAAGGGTGGGAACGGCGCGCGTATCCGGGAGGAGCACGCGTGACCCGCTGCCGTGGCGGCTTTCAAGGTAACCCTCCTCGCGCAGGTGGGCGAGGGCGCTGCTGATGGTGGTCCGGCTTACGTCCAGCGCGGAGGCCAGCTCACGCTCGCCCGGTAGACGCGTATTCAGTGCCAGACGTCCATCAAGGATTAACAGACGCAGCGCGTCGGCCAGCTGTCGCCAGAGCGGGGTGCGGGATGAGGCTTGCTGCCAGTGGCCTAAAAGGCGTACCAGAGACTGGCTTCCGAAGCGGCGTGATGACATATGCAGTCCACTATTTGAAAACTGGACATTAATCATAGTGCCATTTTAGGTCAGGATGAAAGCCTGGTTCACTGGAGAAGATAAAAATGATACGTCGTCTGCTACAACTCTATGTCGGTTTAGGACTGTATGGCCTTTCCACCGCAATGTTTATTCGCTCCGATTTGGGTGTCGATCCCTGGGATGTTTTTCACCTTGGGGTGGGGATGCAGCTGGGGATGACTATCGGGACGGTAATCATTTTAGTCGGTGCGGCGGTGCTGCTGCTGTGGATCCCACTGCGTCAGATGCCGGGCCTTGGCACGATCAGCAACGTGATTTGTATCGGTCTGGCGGCGGACGCCAGCATGGCGCTTATCCCGGAACTGGATTCGTTACCCGTTCGAATCGCTTTCCTGGTATCGGGCATCGTGATGAACGCGATTGCGACCAGCATGTACATCGGCGCCGGCTTCGGGCCTGGCCCGCGCGACGGCCTGATGACAGGCATTCATGCCCGTCTGGGGTGGTCCATTCGCAGCGTGCGCACCTCAATTGAAGTCTCCGTCCTGCTGATTGGGTGCGTGCTTGGCGGGACGTTTGGGGTGGGAACCGTACTGTATGCCCTGACCATTGGCCCGCTTATTCAGCTCTGTCTGCCCTGGTTCCGCCAGAAGCCGCGCATTGAGGAAATACCCCAGCCGGAGCGGGTTGTTTAATTTTGCGAAGCGCTCACATGTTTTAACGGCGTCGCTGTGCCAGAATAGGGGCACGATAAACGCGATGCCAGAATGCATGAAAGCTATCACTCTCTATGATGTCGCCCTCCTTGCGGGGGTTTCTTATCAGACCGTTTCCCGCGTCATTAACAACGCGGAACATGTGTCTGCCCGCACGCGAGAAAAGGTGCAGCAGGCGATGGCGGAGCTGCACTACGTTCCAAACCTTCGGGCACAGCAGCTGGCGGGTAAACGCACCCGTACGCTGGGTCTCATCACGACCGACCTGGCCCTGCACGCGCCTTCACAAATTGTGTCGGCGGTAAAAACGCGCGCGGCGGAACAGGGGGCGAGCGTCCTTATCTCCATGGTGGAGCAACCCCAGCAGTGTCAGGCCGCGCTTCAGGCGCTGCTGGCACAGCGGGTGGAGGCGCTGCTGGTGAATGTGCCGCTGGACGATCCGCACGCCGAAGAGCTCAGCGCGCTGGCGTCGCCAGTTCCGGTGCTGTTTCTCGATGTATCACCCTCAGCGCAGGTACACAGCCTCGTGTTTAACGCAGAGCAGGGGGCGCATCTGGGCGTTGAGCATCTGCTTTCGCTGGGGCATCAGCGCATTGCTCTGCTGAGCGGGCCGGAAAGCTCGGTCTCTGCACGGGCGCGCCTGGCGGGATGGAAAGCCGCTCTGGCATTCGCGGGGCTTGAAGCCGCTGCGGTGGCCTGCGGTGACTGGAGCGCGGCCAGCGGATATGAGAAGGGACATATGCTGTTGTCTGCGTCGACATTGCCGGACGCGATTCTGGTGGCGAATGATCAAATGGCGCTCGGGGTGATGCGCGCCTGCGCGGAAAAAGGGGTAGCGGTTCCGGGCCAGATATCGGTGGTTGGGTTCGACGATACGGCTGACAGCGCCTGGTTTTCTCCGCCGCTGACGACCATTCGCCAGTCGTTTCGCGAGGCGGGCGAACGCAGCGTGGAGTGGCTGCTGGCCCCCTCCGGGGACGAGGCGTGCTGGCAGCTTCAGCTGCCGGTGACGCTGGTTACCCGTCATTCCAGCGCGCGCCGCGCGCCGCAGCAGGCCGAACGCGAGGATCTGGCGCAGCAGCTCAGAAGCCTGGCACTCCTGGCCGAGCAGCTTGCCCGCAAATAAGACTTTTGTGATCTGACTCGCTACCCTGCGATTGAGCGCTTTACCGTCGCAGGGTGCCAGGGCATGTTAACTAAAATTGTGAGCGCTTCGCAAAGAGGTTGATATGTCTAACACCCCCTCGCTGACCCTCAGCGCCCTCCTGGCCCGTCGGGACTGGGAAAACCCCGTAGTTACCCAGTGGAACCGCCTTGCCGCACACGCGCCGCTGCACAGCTGGCGCAATGAGCCTTCGGCCAGAGATGACGCCGGATCCGTCAGCAGGCACGTTCTCAACGGACTATGGCGGTTTAGCTACTTTACCGCGCCGGAGCAGGTTCCTCAGGCATGGGTAACCGAAGATTGCGCGGATGCCGTTGCGATGCCCGTGCCGTCTAACTGGCAGATGCAGGGATTCGACACGCCCGTCTACACCAATGTCACCTATCCCATCCCCGTTAACCCACCTTTTGTGCCGCAGGAAAACCCGACCGGCTGTTACTCGCTCACATTTGAGGTGAATGACGCCTGGCTTCAGAGCGGGCAGACCCGCATCATCTTTGACGGCGTGAACTCGGCGTTCCATCTCTGGTGCAACGGGCAGTGGATAGGCTATTCCCAGGACAGCCGGTTGCCCGTCGAATTTGACCTCTCGGCGGCACTACGCCCCGGACAGAACCGCCTGGCGGTTATGGTATTGCGCTGGTGCGACGGCAGCTATCTGGAAGATCAGGACATGTGGCGCATGAGCGGCATCTTCCGCGATGTGACCTTGCTGCATAAGCCCGAGACGCAGATTGCCGATTATCACGTCGTGACGGATCTGAATGCGGAGCTGGACCGTGCGGTGCTGAAGGTTGATGTCACGCTGGCAGGCCATGGTTTTGCGGACGGCGAGGTGGTCTTTACCCTGTGGCGCAAGGGGGAGAAATGCGCCAGCGTTTCCCTACGGCCGGGGTCTGCCATTGTTGACGAGCGCGGCAGCTGGGCCGAGCGGCTAACGGCAGCGATCCCCGTCGACCAGCCCGCACTCTGGAGCGCTGAAACGCCAGAGCTGTATCGCCTGACGATGGCGCTTCTTAACCCGCAGGGTGAGGTGCTTGAGATAGAGGCGTGTGACGTGGGCTTCCGCCGCGTTGAAATCAGCAACGGCCTGCTGAAGCTTAACGGTAAACCGCTGCTGATCCGCGGAGTTAACCGGCACGAGCATCACCCGGAAAACGGCCAGGTGATGGACGAAGCGACCATGCGTCGCGATATCGAAATCATGAAGCAGCACAGCTTCAACGCCGTGCGCTGTTCGCACTACCCGAACCATCCGCTGTGGTACCGGCTTTGCGATCGCTACGGGCTGTACGTCGTTGACGAAGCCAATATCGAAACGCACGGCATGGTGCCGATGAGCCGCCTTGCTGACGATCCGCGCTGGCTGCCCGCCATGAGCGAGCGCGTGACCCGCATGGTGCAGCGCGATCGTAATCATCCCTCGATTATCATCTGGTCCCTGGGCAATGAGTCGGGCCACGGCGCGACTCACGATGCGCTGTACCGCTGGCTGAAAACCACCGACCCGACGCGTCCGGTGCAGTATGAAGGCGGCGGCGCGAACACGGCGGCGACCGATATCGTTTGTCCGATGTACGCCCGGGTCGATCGGGATCAGCCGTTCCCGGCCGTGCCTAAATGGTCAATCAAGAAATGGATCGGCATGCCGGACGAAACGCGTCCGCTGATCCTCTGTGAATACGCTCATGCGATGGGAAATAGCTTCGGCGGGTTTGCAAAATACTGGCAGGCGTTTCGCAGCCATCCTCGCCTGCAGGGTGGGTTTGTCTGGGACTGGGTCGATCAGGCCCTGACGAAACGGGACGAAGATGGCAATACGTTCTGGGCCTACGGCGGAGACTTCGGCGATAAGCCGAACGATCGGCAGTTCTGTCTTAACGGGCTGGTGTTCCCCGATCGCACGCCGCACCCGGCGCTGTACGAAGCTCAGCGCGCCCAGCAGTTCTTTACCTTTACGCGGGTCAGCACCTCTCCGCTGGTGATTGAGGTGCAAAGCGGCTACCTGTTCCGCCACACCGATAACGAAGTGCTGAACTGGACGGTTGCCCGGGACGGGGAGGTGCTCGCTGCGGGTGAGGTGACGCTGGCGATGGCGCCTGAAGGCACTCAGCGTCTGGAGATCGCCCTGCCGGAGCTGAACGCCGGGCCGGGTGAGATCTGGCTGAACGTTGAAGTGCGCCAGCCGCGGGCAACGCCGTGGTCACCGGCAGACCATCGCTGCGCGTGGGAGCAGTGGCCGCTTCCGGCTCCGCTCTTTATTGCTCCGCCAGCCCCGGCTGGCGAGCCGCCGGTGTTAACGCAAAGCGATCGCATGCTGGAGATCGCCCATCGTCAACAGCGCTGGCAGTTCGAGCGCGCATCCGGAAACCTGACCCAATGGTGGCGAAATGGCGTTGACACGCTGCTTTCACCTCTGACGGATAACGTCAGCCGCGCGCCGCTGGACAACGACATTGGCGTGAGTGAAGCGACGCAGATCGATCCGAATGCCTGGGTTGAACGCTGGAAAGCGGCGGGCATGTACGATCTCACCTCGCGCGTGCTGCACTGTGAGGCTGAGCAGCACGCAGGCGAGGTGGTGGTCACAACCCGGCATGTCCTTGAGTATCGCGGCAAGGCGCTGTTCCTGAGTCGTAAAGTCTGGCGGGTGGACGATCGGGGGGTTCTGCATGGCGATATTCAGGTCGATATCGCGTCTGATATCCCTGAACCTGCGCGGATTGGCCTGAGCGTTCATCTCGCCGAAACGCCGGAAAACGTTCACTGGCTGGGGCTGGGGCCGCATGAGAACTACCCGGACAGAAAGCTGGCGGCGCAGCAGGGGCGCTGGACATTACCTCTCGGGGCCATGCACACGCCGTACATCTTCCCGACGGAAAATGGTTTGCGCTGCGATACCCGCAAACTCGTGCTGGGAACGCATCAGCTGAACGGCCATTTCCATTTCTCGGTAAGCCGCTATAGCCAGCAGCAGCTGCGGGAGACAACCCATCATCACCTGCTGCGGGAAGAGCCGGGATGCTGGCTCAACCTCGATGCATTCCATATGGGCGTGGGCGGCGACGACTCCTGGAGCCCCAGCGTCTCGCCGGAATTCATCCTGCAAAAACGTCAGCTTCGCTATACCTTCAGCTGGCAGCAGAACCCTTAACTGCCCAGGAGATGCGGCCACACGGCGTGGCCGCACGCTTACCCCAGAATGCCGTTCAGGCCGTGCAGGCTCATGTAAATCCCCACCACGGTAATCAGCGCTGCGGAGATCCACGGCGCTTTACGGGAAAATTCGCTAAACCCGGGCCAGCGTTTTGTCGCATGTTTGAGGCTTAAGGCGGCAATCGCGCCGGACGCGACCAGCGTTAACGCCAGACCGATGCTGAAGCTGAATACCAGCGTCGCGCCGAGGGCGAAATGCTTTAGCTGCAGGCAGATCAGCAGAACGGTGATGGACGCCGGGCAGGGGATAAGCCCGCCGGTCAGGCCAAACACCACGATCTGCCCGGTGGTGACATTTTGACCGCTGAAGCGGCGGTTAATATCCTGCGCGTGCGCGCGCTGGTGGGCGTCCTGCCACTCTTCTTCAATCAGCGTGTGTTCGTGGTGATGATGATCATGATGGTGGTCATGGTCATGGTCGTGATGATGATCGTGCGGTTGGCTCTCTTTCCAGGTTCGCCACGCCATCCACAGGGCGATCGCAACGATCAACACCCCGGAGATCAGCTGGAACCAGGGTTCGGACGTATGCGCATCCCAGCCCCGACCAAACCACAGTCCCGCCATCGCAACGAGCCAGACCACCGCCGTATGGGAGAGCGTGGCCGCCAGGCCGAGCAGTACCGCCTGTTTCAGCGTGCCGCGGATGGCCACGATAAAGGCGGCCATCATTGTTTTTGAGTGGCCCGGCTCCAGGCCATGTAGCGCACCGAGCAGGATAGCGCTGGGAACAAACAGCCAGGCATTGCCCTGCTGAAGGAGTGAAGCAAAATCGGTCATGGGAAATTCCGGAGTGGAAAGCGTGCGGAAATACTACTCCCCCCCAGTAGACTAATACTACCCCCCAGTAGGAAAATACTCAGGGGGAGTAGAGCGTGATATGCTTTAAAAGCTAAAAACAAGGGATACAGAGATGTCACATACCGTTCGCGACAAGAAAATGTTACTGACTCGCCTGAAGAAAATTCAGGGGCAGAGTAATGCTCTGGAAAAAATGCTCAACAGCGATCACGAATGCGCCGAGGTGTTACAGCAGCTGGCGGCGATCCGCGGGGCGGTAAATGGCATGATGATGCAGGTGATCGAAGGGCATTTAACCGATCATGTGGTGAAAGAGCCTGAAGAAGCGCAGCGTGAAGCCGATCTTGGCGTGGTGTTGCAGGTGATCAAATCCTATCTCAAGTAGCGTGCGTGCCGAGGTTGTTTTCTGCCCAAAGAATAAATTCCGCTTTTGGCAGCGCTTTGCTGTAGTACCACCCCTGCCCGTACTGCACGCCGTGTTGGTGCAGCCAGGCGAGCTGCCCTGCGGTCTCGACTCCCTCCGCCACCATCGCCAGCTTCAGCGACTTCGCTATTTCAATGATATGTGGCGTCACGTTTTTATATTCCAGCGCATCCACGAACGACTTATCGATTTTTAGCGTGTCGACGTCCAGATCCTGCAGATAGCTCAGGCTGGAATAGCCCGTGCCAAAATCATCAATATAGACAGGGTGGCCCGAGCGCCGGAATGCCGCGATAGCCGGTGCGCTAATTTTGGGATCGGCAAAGCCGCGCTCGGTGAGCTCAAGGGCGATCTGTCGGGGATGGATTTGCCACTTATTCAGGAGCTGACTCAGCAGAGGCGGCAGGATGCCGGAGGTTAAATCGGCAGGCGCGAGGTTAATGGAGATATGCTTATCCGGATGGCGTTGCAGCCAGTGGCCCATATC
The DNA here is from genome assembly GCF_036487345.1 of Enterobacter cloacae complex sp. CARB60. Classification (NCBI taxonomy): domain Bacteria; kingdom Pseudomonadati; phylum Pseudomonadota; class Gammaproteobacteria; order Enterobacterales; family Enterobacteriaceae; genus Enterobacter; species Enterobacter cloacae complex sp. CARB60. The sequence goes on along the minus strand of NZ_JAZKLC010000002.1, from coordinate 3,618,796 downwards.
TTCAAACACCTTTTCGATGACGAGCTGCGTGAGCTGCGAGATGAGCCCCGTTTGCTCGGCAAGAGGAACAAAGATATCAGGCGACAGACTGCTTCCGTCCGGCTGGGGCCAGCGCGTCAGCGCTTCTGCGCCTACGATTTTTCCGCTACACAGCGCCACGATGGGCTGATAGTGAACCACAAAATCGCGGCTGTTAATGGCGTCCAGCAGGCGATTGCGCGGCGACTGGATACGGCGCAGTATCCGCAGGACAAAGAGCGCGGCGAGCAGGCTTATCAACATGCCGAACGGTAACCAGAACAGAAGCTGCCGGTGCCAGGTTTCAGCCAGCGGTTTGAGCGTTGCCCACGCGACGACGGTAAACCCCAGCTCAGGTACAGACTTCATGACGTACATTGAACCGTTGTACTGCACGGTTTTCACACCCCGCTCCTGAATCATGTCGCGAATGTGGGAATCGAGCTTATTGCTGCTGGCGAATATGCGGTGCGTCGTGCTTCCTACCAGGGCGGCATCAATCGCTATCTCACCGAAAGGGATCACGTCCACCAGCGAGGCAGGATCGACCATGACAAGGTAGTGGCCTTTACCCAGCACCGCCATGTAGCGGTTAAACCCAAGATCGTTCTGGGTGGTCAGCCAGGCGCTGTAGCCATCTTCGGTAATGCGCATCGGAGGGGGGAAAGGGGCCGCATGACTGGTTTGCTCCAGGGAGGAGCAGAGCGGTCGAAGATTGTCGATGTAAATCACTTCCTGGACATATCGCCACGAGAAAGCGACGCGTCGCATCTCCCTTAATTGCAATGGGCTACACGGCACGCCCTCAAAGGCCTGCAGATGATCGAGCGCTTCTTTTGCCTGATCCACAACCCGGTCGGTTCGTACCAGCACGCGTGAGGCATAGTTTTCCAGCGCATCGACAAATTTATCTTCCGCCTGGCGATGGGCCAGCCAGATGCTCAGGCAAATGGGGACCAGCACAGAAAAGATAAGTACGCCAGTCACCAGACTGACCAGATGTCGGGTTTTCATGCTGTCGTGTCCTTCCTCGTATGCCCGTTCCTGGGCGCTGAGTTCCCTGCCTGAAGAGAAAGATTTTACCGCGAAATGATATAGTTATAGCACGTGGGTGCCACGGTTTACATTTTATCTAAGGCAAACCAGAAAATATCGGCAGAAGAGAGGGGTTTTTTTTTCAACCTGGCCTGGATATTATTTTGTTATGTTATAACAAAACATAAAGGATTTACGATGAAACCCGATATCCATCCCACCTATCGCACCGTGGTGTTCCACGACACCAGCGCCAATGAATATTTTAAAATTGGCTCAACCATAAAAACCGACCGCGAAATTGAACTCGACGGCGAAACGTATCCGTACATCACCCTTGATGTCTCGTCAAAATCGCACCCGTTTTATACCGGTAAGCAGAAAACGTTCTCCACGGACGGCAGCACAGCGCGCTTCCGCAAGCGTTTTGGCGGTTTTCTCAATGCGAAGCGGGGCTAACCATGCAGGTACTTAACTCATTACGCAGTGCAAAGCAGCGTCACCCGGATTGCCAGATAGTCAAACGCAAGGGACGCTTATACGTGATTTGCAAATCCAATCCGCGCTTTAAGGCGGTTCAGGGACGTAAAAAAAGACGCTAGACGCGCGTTTCTCGCCAGCTTTCCAGGGCTCTTTTCTGTTTGCCATCGCCAGTAAAATTGTCGGTGGCAAGCCAGCTTTCAAAGGCGCCCGCCAGCGCCGGCCACTCTTTGTCGAGTATCGAAAACCAGTCGGTATCCCGGTTGTGGCCTTTTATGACCAGCGCCTGGCGAAAGCGCCCCTCAAACTGAAAACCCAGACGCAGTGCCGCCTTGCGGGAAGGTTCGTTCAGGCTATTGCACTTCCATTCATAACGTCGATAGCCCAGGGTATCGAACACGTAACGCATCAGCAGATACTGCGCTTCTGTCGACATGGGCGTGCGGCTTAAAAGAGGAGAGAAGTGAACGTGCCCCACTTCCACGACCCCGTTTTTAGGATCGATCCGCATCAGGGACAGCGTCCCGACGGGGGACTGGGTCCGGTTATCCATAACGGTAAAGTGGATGGGATCGGATAATTCACTTACGCTTGCCACCCATTCGGCAAACTCCTCCGCGGTGGCATCGGGTTCACGCAGCAGCCACGTCCAGCTGCGGGTATCTTCGGCCAGGGAATACGCTGAGAACAGCGCGTCGGCATGCTCCACGCGCAGCGGCTCAAGCCGACAATAGTGACCCTGAAGGACCACCCGGGACGGGTGCTGACGGGGTTGCCAGTCGGTAAGCGCTTCGCCCACCGGCTGTCCGAACTGATTGAATGTCTTCATCTTAATTTCCGTGACGTTGAAAAGAGCTTCAGACTAGTGAATTGCTGGTTCCTTAAAAAGAACCACTGCGCTATGTTTTTATGGTTCCACGAGGAGGCGAGATGAATATACCGGGTGATGAATTTTATACCTTGCTCAATGCAGCCCTGAAAACACGCGGGGAAGAGACGCTCCAGCGTGCGCTCTACCTTGCTTTGCGGGAGGCCATACTGTGCGGAAAGCTACGATCCGGCAGCCAGCTTTCCGGTTCGAGAACGCTTGCCCGGCAGCTCTCCCTTTCCCGGAATACCGTCAATGCGGCGCTGGACCAGCTCACCCTCGAAGGGTATTTGCAGCGTAATCGCCAGGGAGCGCGGGTGGCGCAGTTAGCTCATCGTTCTGTCTCTCGGGCATTGCCGGGCCCAGCCGTCACGCTCGCAAAACGGGTCGGGCTGCTGCCCGCGCCAGTGCCCCGGGACACACCTGTTCTGGCGTTTACCCCAGGCACGCCGGCCATCAACTATTTTCCTCTGCCGCTGTGGCGGCGATTGTACGACCGCGTGATGCGGGAGGAGGGAAATGCTCTGCTAGGGTATGGTGACCCGGCCGGCGAGCCGTCGCTGCGGGCCGCTATTGCCCGGCATCTCGCCCTGTCCCGCGGTATTGACTGCGACGCCAGCCAGATTGTTATCACGGAAGGCGCGCTTGAGGGCGTCAACCTCTGCACGATGCTGTTAAGCGAGCCTGGCGATGTCGCCTGGGTGGAAAACCCCGGCTATAGCGGGGCAAAGAGTGCGTTTGTTAAAACCGGCCTGGCAATGACGGGAATACCGGTTGATGACGAGGGAATGTGCTGGGAAGGTCTGGATGCGCCTGCACCCTCACTGATTTTTACCTCACCTTCGCACCAGTTCCCTTACGGGAGCGTGCTCAGCGCGCGGCGGCGGCTGGCGCTGCTTGAGCTGGCCCGGCAGCACAGCGCGTGGATCATTGAAGATGATTACGACAGCGAGTTCCGCTATGCCGGTGAGCCCGTACCGGCGATGCTGGGAATGGTCAACAATGCGCCCGTTGTGTATCTGGGGACGTTCAGTAAAACGCTGTTTCCGTCGCTCAGAATGGGGTTCATGGTGTTACCGCCAGCGCTGGCGAAAGCGGCTCGCCCGGCCATCGGCTCGCTGTTGCGCGGTGGGCATCGTGCGGAGCAGCGTACCCTGGCGCTGTTCATTGAAGAAGGTCATTACGCCCGCCATCTTGCCGCCATGCGTCGGCTCTATCGTAAGCGCTACCGCCAGCTGCGGGAAGTGCTGGACGCAGAGCTTCATACTCCGCACCGTATTCTGGCCGGTGAAGGCGGGATGCATCTGACGCTGGCGATAGACGGTATTGACGACCAGAGGCTGGTGGAGCAGGCGAGGGCGTTTCAGCTGGCACCCACTGCACTGAGCGGGTACTACCTGGAGGCGAAGCAGGGGCAAACCGGTCTGGTTTTAGGTTACGGCAATACCTCTGCTTCTCAGTTTACGCCGGGGATCCGGCGTCTGCAGGCGTTAATTACGCAGCAGCAGGGCGGGAAAGGGTAAAGACGTCATAGAAAGAGAGCTGACCTTTGGTGGAGACCATTTTCTGCAGCTTCTCTTTTTGCCCGGCTTCAACCGCCGGAGAGTGCATGATGTTTTCGATCAGCTCCTCTGGCACGTAACGCGTGTTGTACCATTCGCCGTTGTAGCAGACCCGGAAATCGAGCACGTCGATATCTTCGTAACGGTAGCGCGGATTCACGTCGAAAAAGAAAAAGGCGTTGAAGACGACAAACAGTACAACCAGCAGCCAGACGGAGTCCGCCAGCGTTTCGGATGTCAGCATCACAATAAGCGTCGCCAGCCAGGCGGCATACATGGCGACAAACAGTCCAGGATGTTTGCGAATAAAACTAATGCTAAAGCGCGGGCGATTATCGCGCTTTTCGCGGAGATTAAGATCGTCGATGGTGGCGGTAAGCAGGCGCTGTATCTCGGTCATTTTTTGCCTTCATAAGAGTTGACAATACAGGGGGTCTGCCAATTTTAGGGGAGCCATCAGGCTGAAAGAAGTAACAGTCTGGCGCTAAAAGACCATAACAGTTGGCTCCCCGGAGCCTCACAGCGTTTTAATGATTTTTGCCGGGTTGCCGCCAACCACGACGTTAGCCGGGACGTCTTTCGTCACGACGGCGCCGGAGGCCACCACCACATTATCACCAATGGTGACGCCAGGGTTAATGACCGCCCGGCCACCAATCCAGACGTTATTGCCAATGCTGACGGGTTTTCCAAACTCTACGCCGCTATTCCGTTCTTCTGCGTCCAGGGGATGGGTAGCCGTATAAATATGAACGCCCGGCGCGAGCATACAGTTATCGCCAATATGAACAGGGCAGACATCCAGCATTACGCAGTCGAAGTTAGCGTAAAAGTTTTTGCCCAGATAAATGTTATACCCGTAGTCGCAGCGGAAGCTTGGTTCTATATAAGCGCCTTCACTTTGTCCCAGAAGTTCCGCCAGAATGTTCTGGCGTTCTGTTTTTTCATCAGGCGCGGTGTGGTTATAGCGGTAAACCAGATGGCGGGCGCGCAGTCGGTCGGCCCGTAACGTCTCATCGCCGGGGCGGTAATGTTCACCGGCAATCATTTTCTGTTTTTCTAAGCTCATTGGAAACCTCGCTGGATGTGATTACCGCAGGGTAATCGGAACAGGCCAGAAGGGGAACGTTCCCGAAAAGCCGATGTGACTGGCGTCACAACATTGTTGCTGATAAACACGTTTACACGGAGACCTGGCCTGGGCGCAGGGAGTATAACGGGATAGGTAAAAACAGTTTAAAACGTGGCGTAGAACTCTACAGACACCCTTCAAAGATTAACGGACAAATTTCCATACAGAAGTAGGGATCTTGTCATACAGTTTATTCATTGTTAGCTCAGCAAGACGATGGTCAGCGGCTGAATAAAATACCGCCAGTTCATTATCCGAAAGCTCGTATTTATTCTTTTCAATGACGCGCTCAAGCGTGTCAATTGACTGACAGCGTCGTAAGCGCATCAAATAATCGATCTTTGTGAGTGGTTTATCAGACATAAATTCACCTTAGTAATTGTAATAATTTTAACAGGAAAGACTAACCGGGTTAGCTCTGCTCACGTTGACGAAACAGCGGAATAGCCGGTTTCCCGATTTACGCCATTTTTGCAAATCCTGGGCGTTAATGCCGTAACTGCTGAACAACATAAAGGTGTCGTCCAGGTATTCATCAATTTGCTCAATGAGCTTATTATCTTCATTGTACTTAATTTTATAATTAAGTGCGAAGGTTGCGATATGCTCTATCAGCTCATTCAACTGTAAATTGATGGCAGACGTTGGGTCGTTTACCCAGCCATGGTTGCTTTCATCAAGGTTGGCAAGGCAGTCATGGTACAAGGATTCGCAGAGAAATTTCAACTGCGCGATATCATGCCTTTTTGGCGAGTACTCGTCCATAGCGCATCCCCTTCTGAGTGATTTCTTACTCACCGAACATCATTGTCGGGATGGATACAACTGACTTAGCTACATGAGTGCTGTGTTCCTGATAACCTAACTATAAGCCACTCCTTGCTGGATTTCATCGCGCTATTACGAAAAATTACAAATAAAACCGCAGACTGCGAGCATGTACGCAAAGGGTCATCCTGGACTCAACTTTTTTATCCAAATTAACAAGGGTGTTTTATCGCTTCCTTACGTTTCATTGGCTTAGCAAAAATGATGAGAAAAGTTCAGATTCAGACTTCTCTTTGTAAGAAGTTCTTATTAGGAATATTCCTAATAACTTAAGCGGGGAAATGAAATTAAAAAAATCCTGAATTCACCGATTAAGTTATCAGTTAATTATGATATGTCTATTTAAGATGGCAGAAAATAAATAGAACCACAATAAGCGTAATTTATGATTTTTTCTGAAAATGAAAAAGGCCGCTAATGCGGCCTTTTTATCATGTGAAACCGGTATCAGTGAGGTTCTACCGAATGACTGTGTTCAACATCTTCATTCTTTCGGCTAAAGCGGCGGCGAACCACCACGAAGAACACCGGTACGAAGAAGATAGCCAGTACGGTCGCGGTAACCATACCGCCCATTACACCTGTACCTACTGCGTTCTGCGCGCCGGAGCCTGCACCGGAGCTGATAACCAGCGGCAGTACGCCGAGGATAAACGCCAGTGACGTCATCAGGATTGGGCGCAGACGCATACGAACCGCCTCAAGTGTCGCCTCAATAAGGCCTTTGCCTTCTTTCTCCATTAGATCTTTGGCGAATTCAACGATAAGTATCGCGTTCTTCGCCGACAAGCCAATGGTTGTCAGCAGGCCTACCTGGAAGTAAACGTCGTTGGTCAGTCCACGGAACGTTGCCGCAAGCAGCGCACCGATAACCCCGAGTGGAACCACCAGCATAACGGAGAACGGAATCGACCAGCTCTCGTACAGTGCCGCCAGACACAGGAAGACCACAATCAGTGAAATGGCGTACAGAGCAGGGGCCTGGTTACCGGACAGACGTTCCTGATAGGACATACCGGTCCAGTCATAGCCGATACCCGCAGGCAGTTTGCTTGCCAGCTCTTCCATCAGGTTCATGGCTTCACCGGTGCTTCGGCCCGGCGCTGCCTGACCCAGGATCTCCATAGACGGCAGACCGTTATAGCGTTCCAGACGCGGTGAACCGTATTCCCAGCGTGACGTTGAGAACGCCGAGAACGGAACCATCTGACCATTGCTGCCGCGCACGAACCAGTTGTTGATATCGTTCGGCAACATACGGTACTGCGCCTCTGACATCACGTACACTTTCTTCACGCGACCGCGGTCGATGAAGTCGTTAACGTAGCTACCGCCCCAGGCTGCACCCAGCGTGGTGTTGATGTCACTGATGGATACGCCCAGCGCCTGGGCTTTCTCCTGATCGATATCGATTTTGTACTGCGGCGTATCTTCCAGGCCGTTTGGACGCACGCCGACCAGCAGGTCAGGGTGTTTAGCGACTTCACCAAACAGCTGGTTACGCGCCTGCGTCAGTTTCTCGTGGCCCAGGCCGCCCTGGTCAATCAGCTGGAAGTCGAAGCCGGTCGCGGTACCCAGTTCAACAATCGCTGGCAGGTTAAAGGCGAAGACCATCGCATCTTTAATCTGCGAGAAGGTGCCCATTGCACGGCCGGTGATGGCTTCAACCTTGTTCTTTTCGCCCGGACGTTCAGACCAGTCTTTCAGAGAAACGAAGGCAATACCGGTGTTCTGACCACGACCCGCAAAGCCAAAGCCGTTAACCGCAAACACGGATTCAACGTTGTCTTTCTCTTTGGTGAGATAGTAGTCCGTCACTTCATCCAGTACTTTCTGGGTACGCTCTTGCGAGGCACCCGCCGGAAGCTGTGCCATCGTCAGGAACACGCCCTGGTCTTCATCTGGCAGGAACGAGCTTGGCAGACGAACGAACAGGAAAGCCATGCCCACCACGATGATGATATAGAGCAGCAGGTAACGACCGGTGCTGCGCAGGATGTTACCCACGCTGTCGGTGTAGTGGTGCGTGCTCTTATCAAACATGCGGTTAAACCAGCCGAAGAACCCTTTATGCTCGCCGTGACCGCCTTTCTGAATTGGCTTCAGCATGGTGGCACACAGGGCAGGGGTCAGGATCAACGCCACCAGCACCGACAGCGCCATCGCGGAAACGATGGTAATTGAGAACTGACGGTAAATCGCACCGGTAGAGCCCCCGAAGAAGGCCATCGGGATAAATACCGCAGACAGCACCATCGCGATACCGACCAGCGCGCCCTGGATTTGCCCCATTGATTTACGGGTCGCTTCCTTCGGCGGCAGACCTTCTTCCGCCATGACGCGCTCGACGTTCTCCACGACCACGATGGCGTCATCCACCAGCAGGCCGATGGCGAGCACCATCCCGAACATCGTCAGGGTGTTTATCGAGTAGCCAAATATCGACAGGATCGCAAAGGTCCCGAGCAGAACAACCGGCACGGCAATCGTTGGGATAAGCGTCGCGCGGAAGTTTTGCAGGAACAGGTACATCACCAGGAAGACCAGGATGATCGCCTCAACCAGCGTTTTAACCACTTCGTGAATCGAGATTTTTACGAACGGCGTGGTGTCGTATGGGTAAACGATTTTCAGACCTGACGGGAAGAACGGTTCCATCTTCTTCAGCTCTGCGCGGATCGCCGTGGCGGTGTCCAGGGCGTTAGCGCCTGTCGCCAGTTTGATACCCAGACCGGAAGCCGGTTTACCGTTGAACTTTGCGATGATGTCGTAGTTCTCACCGCCCAGCTCCACTTTCGCCACGTCGCGCAGGCGAACCTGCGAACCGTCCTGATTCACTTTCAGCAGAATTTTGCTGAACTCATCGGCAGAGGTCAGACGGGTCTGCGCGATGATCGAGGCGTTAAGCTGCTGGCCTTTCACCGGCGGTGTACCGCCTAACTGACCGGCCGCTACCTGGGCGTTCTGCGCTTTAATCGCGCTGATCACGTCAACCGGGGTCAGCTGGAAGTTGTTCAGCTTGTTCGGATCCATCCAGATACGCATCGCGTACTGGGAACCGAACAGCTGCACGTCACCCACACCGGAAGTACGACTGATGGCGTCCTTCATGTTGGCGCCCACGTAGTCGGAAATATCCTCCTGCGTCATGGTGCCGTTGGTGTTGATAACGCCGACAACCATCAGGAAGCTACTGGACGATTTCTCGACGCTCACACCCTGCTGTTGTACTTCCTGCGGCAGCAAAGGCATTGCCAGCTGCAGTTTGTTCTGCACCTGAACCTGCGCAATGTCAGCATCCGTACCTGACTGGAAGGTCAGGGTGATCTGCACTGTACCGGTGGAGTCACTGTTTGAGGACATGTACATCAGGTTATCGATACCGTTCATGTTCTGTTCGATAACCTGGGTGACGGTGTCCTGCACCGTTTTTGCATCAGCCCCCGGGTAGGTTGCGGAAATTGTCACCGCCGGTGGCGCAATCGTTGGATATTGCGCGACAGGCAGCTTCAGGATCGCAAGTCCCCCGGCCAGCATGATGATAATGGCGATCACCCACGCAAATATGGGGCGATCGATAAAGAAATTAGGCATGTCTTAACGGCTCCTGTTTAAGTTAAGACTTGGTTTGTTCTGACTGGCCAGCGGCCGAAGCTTGTTGTTTATCGTCAGATTTCACTTCCTGTGCTTTAACCTGCGCGCCAGGACGAACTTTTTGCAAACCAGTAACAATCACGCGATCGCCATCTTTCAGACCTTCCGTCACCAGCCATTTATCGCCAATCGCCTGGGTGGCGGTGATATTGCGCGTTTCGACTTTGTCATCAGCCCCAACAACCAGCGCGCTCGCATCGCCGCGTGGCGTACGGGTCACACCCTGCTGTGGAACCAGAAGTGCGGTTGGATTCGTTCCTTCTTCCAGACGTGCGCGAACGAACATACCTGGCAGCAGATTTTTGTCAGGGTTCGGGAAAATCGCACGTAAGGTGATGGAACCGGTGGTCTGGTCGACCGTCACGTCAGAGAATTCCAGCGTACCTTCCTGCGGGAACTTGATACCGTCGTTGGTAATCAGCTCCACTTTGGCTTTGCCGTTTTCCTGTTTCAGGGTGCCGTTAGCCAGCTCCTGTTTCAGGCGCAGGAAATCATTGCTGGACTGCGTCACGTCAACGTAGATCGGATCGAGCTGCTGCACGGTCGCCAGCGCAGTGGTCTGACCGTTCTGCACCAGCGCCCCTTCCGTGACGGAAGACTTACCAATACGACCGCTGATAGGGGAGGTCACTTTGGTATAGGCCAGGTTAATGCGCGCGGTTTCGACAGCCGCTTTGGCTGCCACCACGGCCGCGTTAGCCTGCTGTGCATCTGCCAGGGCAGTATCGTAATCCTGTTGGCTGATGTACTTAGTGCCGAGCAGTTTTTGGTAGCGGTTCAGCGTCAGCTGGGCGATTTTGGCGGCGGCTTGCGCTTTTGCCAGGTCGCCTTTCGCGCTTTCATAGGATGCCTGATAGGTTGCTGGATCAATCTGATACAGAGACTCACCGGCTTTCACATCACCACCTTCGGTGAAGTTACGCTTCAGGATAATGCCGCTAACCTGAGGACGCACTTCCGCAATGCGATAAGCATTTGTACGGCCTGGTAATTCGGTGGTGATTTGTAGAGGTTCAGATTTGAGCGTCACGACGCCTACTTCTGGCGCCTGCTGAGCTCCTTGTTGAGCTGGTTTGTCGTCACATCCTGTAAGCGCTAAGCTGCCTGAGAGCATCAGAACGACCGCCAGAGGCGTTAACCCTCTGTTTTTGTTCATATGTAAACCTCGAGTGTCCGATTTCAAATTGATCAAGGGTCCTGAGTCTAAAACCCATTGCTGCGTTTATATTATCGTCATGCTATGGTACATACATTCACAAATGTATGTAAATCTGACTCCTGTAAATTCACCCACCTATGGCACGAAAAACTAAACAACAAGCGCTGGAAACCCGACAACACATACTGGATGTGGCAATACGTTTGTTCTCTCAGCAGGGTGTTTCATCCACCTCGCTGGCACAAATTGCTCAGGCTGCCGGTGTGACGCGGGGAGCGATTTACTGGCATTTTAAAGACAAGTCAGATCTGTTCAGTGAAATCTGGGAGCTTTCAGAGTCCAGCATTAGCGATCTCGAGAGTGAGTATCGGGCAAAATTCCCTGACGATCCACTCTCAGTATTGAGAGAAATATTAGTATATATCCTTGAAGCGACGGTAGTTGAAGAACGTCGCAGATTAATGATGGAAATAATTTATCATAAATGCGAGTTCGTGGGCGAAATGGCGATCGTTCAGCAGGCGCAGCGCAGCCTCAGCCTCGAGAGCTATGACCGTATTGAACAGAACCTGAACCTGTGTATGCAGTCAAAGCTGTTACCGGCCAACCTCTTAACTCGCCGGGCGGCTATCCTGATGCGCGGCTACATTTCAGGTCTGATGGAAAACTGGCTTTTTGCGCCACAATCCTTTGACCTCAAGGAGGAAGCCCGCAGCTACGTGGCGATTTTACTGGAAATGCTACAGCTCTGCCCCACGCTGCGCGGCGACGCGCCTTCGCTAACGGCCTGATCCCTTCCAGGATTTATCTCAGAGGATAACGTTCGCGCTATTCTGCATCTGACGAGCGTGATATTCTTCACGCCGGACTATTTTCGGTCATCTTCTGACATCATTCACAACTATGCTGCCCATCAATCGCTCGCAACATCCTGTTTTTGCATTGCTCTTTGCGATGCTGTTTTTCTTCGCCACGGCGCCGCTGACCTGGGCCCGCGCCGATAACAGCAACGATATTCCCTCGCGCAACGATGTTCAGTCGCAGCTCGACACGCTGAACAAACAAAAAGAGCTCTCTCCTCAGGATAAGCTCATCCAGCAGGATCTGACGGAAACGCTGGAAACGCTGGATAAAATTGAACGCGTCAAAGCAGAAACCGCCCAGCTTCGTCAGAAGGTGGCGCAGGCCCCTGAAAATATGCGCAAAGCGACGGAATCGCTGAACGCCCTGAGCGACGTCGATAACGATACCGAAACGCGCAAGACGCTCTCAACGCTCTCTTTACGCCAGCTGGAGTCGCGCGTCGCGCAACTGCTCGACGACCTGCAAACCGCGCAGTCCGACCTCGCGACCTATAACAGCCAGCTTGTCTCCCTGCAAACCCAGCCGGAACGCGTGCAAAACGCGATGTACTCCGCGTCTCAGCAGCTGCAGCAGATCCGCAACCGCCTGAACGGCACGACGGTGGGAGAGGGCACGCTGCGCCCAACGCAGCAAACCCTGCTGCTGGTTCAGCAGACCTTGCTCAACGCACAGATTGAACAGCAGCGTAAAAGCCTGGAAGGGAATACGGTGCTGCAGGATACGCTTCAGAAACAGCGTGATTACGTCACCGCGAATATTAATCGCCTGGAACACCAGCTTCAGCTGTTGCAGGAGGCGGTAAACAGCAAGCGCCTGACCCTGACGGAAAAAACCGCTCAGGAGGCCGTCTCCCCTGACGAAACCGCCCGCATTCAGGCGAATCCGCTGGTGAAACAGGAGCTTGAGGCCAACCACCAGCTTAGCCAGCGCCTGATACTGGCGACGGAAAACGGTAACTCGCTGGTTCAGCAAAATATCAAAGTGAAGAACTGGCTGGATCGCGCGCTGCAGGCCGAGCGCAACATCAAAGAGCAGATCGCGGTTCTGAAAGGCAGCCTCCTGCTGTCGCGTATTCTCTACCAGCAGCAGCAGACGCTCCCGTCCGCCGATGAGCTGGAGGACATGACCAACCGCATCGCGGATTTACGTCTGGAACAGTTTGACGTCAACCAGCAGCGCGATGCCCTTTTCCAGAGCGATACCTTTGTCGCCAAAATTGAAGAGGGGCATTCCAGCGACGTGAACCCGGAAGTGCACGACGCGCTGCTCCAGGTCGTCGATATGCGTCGCGAGCTGCTGGACCAGCTCAACAAACAGCTGGGTAACCAGCTGATGATGGCCATTAACCTGCAAATCAACCAGCAGCAGCTGGTGAGCGTCTCGAAAAGCCTGCAGGAGATCCTGACCCAGCAGATTTTCTGGGTGAACAGCAACAAGCCGATGGACTGGGACTGGATTAAATCCTTCCCTGAGACGCTGAAAACGCAGATCAAGAGCATGAAGATCACCGTGAACTGGGAGAAAGCCTGGCCTGCGGTGACAATTGCCTTGCTGGCGGGATTACCGCTGCTGCTGATTGCCGGCCTGATCCGCTGGCGTCTGGGCTGGCTGAAAAAATACCAGGCGAAGCTGGCGTCCGAAGTGGGGCAGCTGCGTAACGATAGCCAGCTCCATACGCCAAAAGCGATTCTGATCGATCTCATCCGCGCCCTGCCGGTGTGCCTGATTATTCTGGCCGTGGGCCTGATTCTGCTTACCATGCAGCTCAACGTCAGCGATCTGCTGTGGGCGTTCAGTAAAAAACTGGCGCTGTTCTGGCTGGTGTTTGGCGTGTGCTGGAAGGTGCTGGAAAAAGACGGCGTGGCGGTGCGTCATTTCAACATGCCAGCGCAGCTGACCAGCCACTGGCGTCGTCAGATTGTGCGCATCAGCCTGGCGCTTCTGCCGCTGCACTTCTGGTCGGTTGTCTCTGAGCTTTCCCCGCTGCATCTGATGGATGACGTGCTGGGCCAGCTGGTCATCCTGCTGAACCTGCTGCTGATTGCGATCCTGATGTGGCCGATGTGCCGCGACAGCTGGCGTGATAAAGAGTCCCACAATATTCGCCTGGCCACCGTGACGGTGCTGGCGATCATTCCGCTGGCGCTGATGGTGCTGACGGCAACGGGCTACTTCTATACCACGCTGCGCCTGTCCGGGCGCTGGATTGAAACGGTCTATCTGGTGATCGTCTGGAACCTGCTCTATCAGACCGTGCTGCGCGGCCTGAGCGTAGCGGCCCGCCGCATCGCCTATCGCCGTGCTATCGCGCGTCGTCAGCATCAGGTGAAAGAGGGGGCCGAAGGCGCGGAGCCACAGGAAGAGCCGACCATCGCGCTGGAGCAGGTTAACCAGCAGACGCTGCGTATTACCATGCTGGTAATGATCGCCCTGTTTGCGGTGATGTTCTGGGCTATCTGGTCCGATCTTATTACCGTTTTCGCATATCTCGACAGTATTACCCTCTGGCAATACAACGGTACCGAAGCGGGCGCTGCGGTCATGAAAAGCGTGACCATGGGCAGCCTGCTGTTTGCGCTGGTGTCGTCGGTGGTGGCCTGGGCGTTGATTCGCAACCTGCCGGGCCTGCTCGAAGTGCTGCTCCTGTCACGTCTGAATCTTCGCCAGGGGGCGTCCTACGCCATTACCACGATCCTCAACTACGTGATCATTATTGTTGGGGCGATGACGGTCTTTGGCTCGCTCGGCGTCTCGTGGGATAAACTGCAGTGGCTGGCGGCCGCCCTCTCGGTCGGTCTTGGTTTTGGCCTGCAGGAGATCTTCGGTAACTTTGTGTCCGGCCTGATCATCCTGTTCGAACGCCCGGTACGAATCGGCGATACGGTTACCATCGGCACCTTCTCCGGTACGGTCAGCAAGATCCGTATTCGTGCCACCACCATCACCGACTTCGATCGCAAAGAGGTGATCATCCCGAACAAAGCGTTCGTGACCGAGCGTCTGATCAACTGGTCGCTTTCCGATACGGTGACGCGCGTGGTAATCCGCCTGGGCGTCGCCTATGGATCGGATCTGGAGAAGGTGAAAGAGGTGCTGCTCAAGGCGGCGTCAGAACATCCGAAAGTGATGCACGATCCGGCTCCGGCGGTCTTCTTCACCACCTTTGGGCCGAGTACGCTGGATCACGAGCTGCGTTTATACGTGCGCGAGCTGCGCGACCGCAGCTACACGGTGGATGAGCTTAACCGCTCTATCGATCGCCTGTGTCGTGAAAACGATATTAATATCGCCTTCAACCAGCTTGAGGTTCACCTGCGTAACGAGAAAGGTGATGAGCATACGGAAGTGAAGCGCGAGATTAAGGGTGACGATCCGACTCCGGCTTAATCTACTATTTTCCCTCTGCCCTCAGGGGCGAGGGAACGATTTTCCCCCTCTCCCTCAGGGAGAGGGCCGGGGTGAGGGTAATTTCCCCTCGAAATCCCGCCGCACAATCTCCAGTGCCTTAAGCACCGTTTCGGCGGGGATCTCATGATTCTCCAGCAGCATAATCAAATCGACGGCCAGCTTGACCTCATCGGGTGCATTTTCCAGTGACATGGGTGTGGCTCCTGTTAACGGGTCAAACGTTCAATGACGCGCTCAATCTCATCCCGCGCCTGACGGCAGCGGACGATGCGTCCTTCCAGCGCGCTAATCTCGCGCATCAATAGCTGCTGCTCTTCCAGCGTTTCGCTATTGTTCAGCCGCACTTCGCGTTCGCGCTTCATCTCAAACAGCCGGCGCTCAAACTCCTGGTTCTCCAGCCGCTTGCGCTGCCATTTACCGAGCCCCGGCGAGGCGCTGTCCCAGGCGCGCAGCGGCCAGGCGGTGATTTCGCGATGCAGAGCGGTGATCTGCTCAGTGAGATGCTCCGCAAGCCATGCCACCTGTTCCTGCTGTTCACTCTCAACCGCATGGCGAAGCTCGTCGAGGTTTGTCTGCGCTTCCGCCAGGTAATCCTGAATGACGGTGCTGCGGGTACGAAAAAGCTGTCGGTCAAAGCGCGGCTTCAGCGTGGCGTGCCCCATTAGCGGTGTAGCCTGCTCCCGCAGGGCAATCAGCTGATTTTGCAGCCTCTCAAGAAGCAGTGCTGTTTTCAAGGCGCTCTCCAGTGGTAAAGTAGCCGTTCAGTTTGATAACGATTCGCATTATGAAGCGTACTATTTTAATCATCATTGGCTGGCTCGCGGTAGTGCTTGGCACGCTGGGTGTGTTTTTACCCTTACTGCCGACTACGCCGTTTATCCTGCTGGCGGCCTGGTGCTTCGCCCGCTCGTCGCCGCGTTTTCACCACTGGCTGCTCTACCGCTCATGGTTTGGCGGCTATCTGCGGCACTGGCAAAAACACCGGGCCATGCCGCCCGGCGCGAAGCCGCGCGCGATCGCGGTGATCCTCATCACCTTCGCTATTTCATTATGGCTGGTGAAAATGATGTGGGTACGCATTCTGCTGCTGGCGATCCTGACCTGCCTGCTTTTCTTTATGTGGCGGATCCCCGTGGTTGATGAAAAGCAACAAAAGCACTGAAGCCTCATCATGGCTGTTGCAATTATCACGCGCAGCCAGTAAATTCGACCGTTTTCGAGCACAGGTGCGCCTGGTCAAAGGTTAAACAATTGTTGCCTTGGCCGACTCGTTGCGCGCTGTGAGTAACACTGTTTCATTTAGGCAAAACCGATGACCGCAACTGCACAGCAGCTTGAATATCTGAAAAACAGCATCAAAAGCATCCAGGACTATCCAAAGCCTGGCATTCTTTTCCGTGATGTCACCAGCTTGCTGGAAGACCCGAAAGCGTACGCGCTCAGCATTGAACTGCTGGTCGAGCGTTATAAAAACGCCGGGATCACCAAAGTAGTTGGTACCGAAGCCCGTGGCTTCCTGTTTGGCGCACCGGTTGCGCTGGCAATGGGCGTGGGTTTTGTGCCGGTGCGTAAGCCGCGCAAACTGCCGCGTGAAACCATAGCTGAGAGCTACGAGCTGGAGTACGGCACCGATCAGCTGGAGATCCACGTTGATGCGATCAAGCCTGGCGACAAAGTGCTGGTGGTGGACGATCTGCTGGCAACCGGCGGTACCATTGAAGCGACCGTGAAGCTGATCCGTCGTCTGGGTGGTGAAGTGACCGACGCGGCATTCATCATCAACCTGTTCGATCTCGGCGGTGAACAGCGCCTGGAAAAACAGGGCATTACCAGCTACAGCCTGGTGCCTTTCCCGGGTCATTAATCCCGGTTTTCACAACCTCGCTCAATGGGTGAGGTTGTGATAGCATTCCCCTCCATAAATTCACCTTCCAGCGTTGCAGAGCCTGCCCATGAGTTATCAGGTGTTAGCCCGTAAATGGCGACCACAAACCTTTGCTGACGTTGTCGGTCAGGAACATGTGCTGACGGCCCTGGCGAACGGCTTGTCGCTAGGTCGCATCCATCACGCCTATCTTTTCTCCGGCACCCGAGGCGTCGGTAAGACCTCTATTGCCCGTTTGCTGGCAAAAGGTCTTAACTGCGAAACCGGGATCACCGCCACGCCGTGCGGCGTGTGTGATAACTGCCGGGAGATCGAGCAGGGGCGTTTTGTCGATCTGATCGAGATCGACGCCGCCTCGCGCACCAAAGTGGAAGATACCCGCGACCTGCTCGACAACGTGCAGTACGCCCCGGCGCGCGGCCGCTTCAAGGTCTACCTGATCGATGAAGTGCACATGCTGTCGCGCCACAGCTTTAACGCCCTGCTGAAAACGCTGGAAGAGCCGCCCGCGCACGTGAAGTTCCTGCTGGCGACCACCGATCCGCAAAAGCTGCCGGTCACGATCCTGTCGCGCTGCCTGCAGTTCCATCTGAAGGCGCTGGACGTTGAGCAGATCCGCGCGCAGCTTGAGCACATTCTTGATGAAGAGAAAATTGTCCACGAACCGCGCGCCCTGCAGCTGCTGGCACGCGCGGCGGACGGCAGCCTGCGTGATGCCCTCAGCCTGACCGACCAGGCGATTGCCAGCGGTGACGGCAAGCTCTCCACCGAGGCGGTCAGCACCATGCTCGGCACGCTGGATGACGATCAGGCGCTGTCGCTTATCGAAGCGATGATTGCCGCCAACGGCGAACGCGTGATGTCGCAGGTGAATGCCGCCGCTGCCCGGGGTATTGAATGGGAAGGGCTGCTGGTTGAGATGCTCAGCCTGCTGCACCGCGTGGCGATGCTGCAGCTTTCTCCGTCTGCCATCGGTGCGGATATGGCCGCTATTGAACAGCGGATGCGTGAACTTGCCCGCACCGTGCCGCCTGCCGACGTGCAGCTGTATTACCAGACGCTGCTGATTGGCCGCAAAGAGTTACCGTTCGCGCCGGACCCCAGGATGGGCGTTGAAATGACGCTGCTGCGCGCGCTGGCGTTCCACCCGCGCATGCCGTTGCCGGAGCCTGAAGTGCCGCGGCAGTCTTTCGCGCCGGTCGCCCCTACGGCGGTGATGTCGCCGCAGCAGGTGCCGCCGCAGCCGACACCGCCGCCGCAGCAAAACGTGCCGCTGTCGGATGCCACCAGTTCGGTGCTTGCCGCACGCAGCCAGCTGCAGCGTGCGCAGGGAGTAACCAAACCAAAAAAGAGTGAACCGGCAGCGCCAGGAAGAGCGCGGCCGGTGAACAACGCCGCGCTTGAACGACTGGCCTCGGTAACGGAGCGCGTACAGTCGCGTCCTGCACCGTCCGCGCTCGAGCAGAAAGCCCCGGTGAAAGAAGAGGCTTACCGCTGGAAGGCAACCACCATCACCGAACAGGTGAAGGAAGAGGTCGCCACGCCGAAAGCGCTGAAAAAGGCGCTGGAGCATGAGAAAACGCCAGAGCTTTCCGCGAAGCTTGCCGAAGAGTCCATTGCGCGCGACCCCTGGGCCGCCGAGGTCAGCAAACTCCAGCTGCCGAAGCTGGTCGAACAGGTCGCGCTGAATGCCTGGAAAGAGCAGGACGGCAATCAGGTGCGTTTACACCTGCGTCCGGGTCAGCGGCACCTCAATTCCCCTGGCACGCAAAAGGCGCTGGCCGAGGCGCTCACCGCATTACAGGGCGCACCGGTTGAATTGACTATCATTGAAGATGATAATCCGGCAGTGAAAACGCCGCTCGAGTGGCGCCAGGCCATTTATGAAGAAAAGCTCGCGCAGGCGCGCGAGGCGATTATTGCGGATAACAACATTCAGACCCTGCGCCGGTTCTTCGACGCCGATCTGGATGAAGAGAGTATTCGCCCCATTTGATCGTGAGTCTGACTTACGGTTGTAATCCTTAAACGTGAAAAAGAGAGAAGCCTATGTTTGGTGGAAAAGGCGGTCTGGGTGGCCTGATGAAGCAGGCTCAGCAGATGCAAGAAAAAATGCAGAAGATGCAGGAAGAGATCGCTCAGCTGGAAGTCACGGGTGAGTCCGGTGCCGGTCTGGTCAAAGTGACCATCAACGGTGCGCACAACTGCCGTCGCGTGGAAATCGACCCGAGCCTGCTCGAAGACGACAAAGAGATGCTGGAAGATCTGGTTGCAGCCGCGTTTAACGATGCCGCTCGCCGTATCGACGAAACTCAGAAAGAGAAAATGGCCTCTGTTTCCAGCGGTATGCAGCTGCCGCCTGGCTTCAAGATGCCATTCTGATGCAAACCAGTCCGCTGCTCACGCAGTTAATGGAAGCACTGCGCTGCCTGCCGGGCGTTGGCCCGAAGTCGGCGCAGCGCATGGCGTTTACGCTATTGCAGCGCGACCGCAGCGGCGGGATGCGCCTGGCGCAGGCTTTAACCCGCGCCATGTCAGAAATAGGTCACTGTGCGGATTGCCGCACCTTTACCGAGCAGGACGTGTGTAACATCTGTACGAACCCGCGTCGTCAGGAAAACGGTCAGATTTGCGTGGTGGAGAGTCCGGCGGACATCTACGCCATTGAGCAAACCGGGCAGTTTTCCGGCCGCTACTTCGTGCTGATGGGGCATCTCTCCCCGCTGGACGGTATTGGCCCGGATGATATCGGTCTTGACCGCCTTGAACAGCGTCTTGAGTCCGAAACCATCAAAGAGGTAATCCTCGCCACCAACCCGACGGTGGAAGGGGAGGCAACCGCCAACTATATTGCCGAACTGTGCTCGCAGTACGGCGTTGACGCCAGCCGCATCGCCCACGGCGTGCCGGTGGGCGGCGAGCTGGAAATGGTGGACGGCACCACGCTGTCACACTCTCTGGCCGGGCGTCACAAGATTATTTTCTGACCAAACGGAGGCTGCGCGCGCGGCCTCCGCTTGAAATTCCCCCCCCTTATCCCCATCTCTCACTCAACGTTTTACAACCCCATTAAATGGCATTGTTGAGGTCGACTTAGATGAAAGGACAAGAAACCCGTGGTTTCCAGTCAGAAGTAAAACAGCTTCTGCACCTGATGATCCATTCCCTGTATTCCAACAAAGAAATTTTCCTGCGTGAGCTGATTTCCAACGCATCCGATGCGGCGGACAAGCTGCGCTTCCGCGCGCTGTCTAACCCGGACCTGTACGAAGGCGACGGCGAGCTGCGCGTGCGCGTCTCGTTCAATAAAGAGAACCGCACCCTGACCATCGCCGATAACGGCATTGGGATGAACCGCGACGAGGTGATCGACCACCTCGGCACCATCGCCAAATCCGGCACCAAAGCGTTCCTCGAGTCCATGGGCTCTGACCAGGCGAAAGACAGCCAGCTGATCGGCCAGTTCGGCGTGGGCTTCTACTCGGCGTTTATCGTGGCCGACAAAGTCACCGTCCGTACCCGTGCGGCAGGCGACAGCGCCGAGAACGGCGTGCTGTGGGAATCCAAAGGGGAAGGCGAATACACCGTTGGTGACATCACCAAGGCGGATCGCGGGACCGAAATCACCCTGCATCTGCGCGAAGGGGAAGACGATTTCCTGAACGACTGGCGCGTGCGCTCCATCATCAGTAAATATTCCGATCACATCGCCCTGCCGGTTGAGATTGAAAAACAGGAAGAGAAAGACGGCGAAACCGTGGTTTCCTGGGAGAAGATCAACAAGGCGCAGGCGCTGTGGACGCGCAACAAGTCTGAAATTAAAGACGACGAATACAACGAGTTCTATAAGCATATCGCCCACGACTTTACCGACCCGCTGACCTGGAGCCACAACCGTGTGGAAGGGAAGCAGGAGTACACCAGCCTGCTGTACATCCCGGCGCAGGCGCCGTGGGACATGTGGAACCGCGATCACAAGCACGGCCTGAAGCTGTACGTGCAGCGCGTGTTCATCATGGACGACGCCGAGCAGTTCATGCCGAACTACCTGCGCTTTGTGCGCGGTCTGATCGATTCCAACGATCTGCCGCTCAACGTCTCGCGTGAAATTCTGCAGGACAGCACCGTCACCCGTAACTTGCGCAACGCACTGACTAAACGTGCTCTGCAGATGCTGGAAAAACTGGCGAAAGACGATGCGGAAAAATATCAGACCTTCTGGAAACAGTTCGGCCTGGTGCTGAAAGAAGGCCCGGCGGAAGATACCGCGAACGTCGAAACCATTGCTAAACTGCTGCGCTTCGCCTCTACGCACACCGACTCCTCCGCGCAGACCGTGTCGCTGGAAGAGTACGTCTCCCGCATGAAAGAAGGGCAGGAGAAGATCTACTACATCACCGCAGACAGCTACGCGGCGGCGAAGAGCAGCCCGCACCTGGAGCTGCTGCGTAAGAAAGGCATCGAAGTGCTGCTGCTTTCTGACCGCATCGACGAGTGGATGATGAACTACCTGACCGAGTTCGACGGTAAATCCTTCCAGTCCGTTGCCAAAGCCGACGAGTCCATCGACAAGCTGGCGGATGAAGTGGACGAAAGCGCGAAAGAAGCCGAGAAGGCGCTGGAGCCGTTCGTTGAGCGCGTGAAAACGCTGCTGGGCGATCGCGTGAAAGAGGTGCGCTTCACGCACCGTCTGACCGATACTCCGGCTATTGTCACCACCGATGCCGATGAAATGGGCACCCAGATGGCGAAGCTGTTCGCGGCGGCGGGCCAGGCGATGCCGGAAGTGAAATATATCTTTGAGCTTAATCCGGATCACCCGCTGGTGAAACGTGCGGCGGACACCCAGGACGACGCCCGCTTTGCAGAGTGGGTTGAACTGCTGCTGGATCAGTCCCTGCTGGCCGAGCGCGGCACGCTGGAAGATCCTAACCTGTTCATTAAACGTGTGAATGCGCTGCTGCTGGCGTAACTAAACACCTGCCCCTCACCCTGCCCTCTCCCCAAAGGGGAGAGGGGGTTCAAATTCCCTCTCCCCTTTGGGGAGAGGGTTAGGGTGAGGGGGAATCAACCGCACTAACCCAAATAATCTCCCCCCGTTAACCGTTTCAGCCTTCCCGCCTTCCTTGAGCCACGCCCGTTCTGGTGGTATTGTTTAGCGCTTTTGAAAAATTGAAACGACTTTTGAGGGGATTTTCGCAATGCGTATTATTCTGCTTGGCGCTCCGGGCGCGGGTAAAGGAACTCAGGCTCAGTTCATCATGGAGAAATACGGTATTCCGCAAATCTCCACCGGTGACATGCTGCGCGCCGCTGTTAAATCTGGCTCCGAGCTGGGTAAACAAGCGAAAGACATCATGGACGCAGGCAAGCTGGTGACCGACGAGCTGGTAATTGCTCTGGTCAAAGAGCGCATTGCTCAGGAAGACTGCCGTAACGGTTTCCTGCTGGACGGCTTCCCACGCACCATTCCTCAGGCTGACGCCATGAAAGAAGCGGGCATCAACGTGGACTACGTTCTGGAGTTCGACGTACCGGACGAGCTGATCGTTGACCGTATCGTTGGCCGTCGCGTACACGCTGCTTCTGGCCGCGTTTACCACATCAAATTCAACCCACCTAAGGTTGAAGGCAAAGACGACGTGACCGGCGAAGAGCTGACCACCCGTAAAGACGATCAGGAAGAGACCGTGCGTAAACGCCTGGTGGAATACCATCAGATGACCGCGCCGCTGATCGGCTACTACACCAAAGAAGCGCAGGCGGGTAACACCAAATACGCGAAAGTTGACGGCACCAAAGCCGTTGCTGACGTACGTGCAGAGCTGGAAAAAATCCTCGGCTAATCGCGCGCCTCTCACCCGGGCTCCCGGGTGAGAAATATTCTCATCTTACCTATTACAGCAATGGGTTTCGTTTAAACGCATTTCCGCTACAATTGACAACCTATCAAATGGTTAAGAGGCGTGAATGAGTCAGGCGAAAACCGGCATCCTGCTTGCCAATCTGGGTACTCCAGAAGCACCTACATCAGACGCGGTAAAACGCTACCTGCGACAATTTTTAAGCGACACGCGCGTCGTGGATTTCCCGAGACTGCTGTGGTGGCCGCTGCTGCGTGGCGTCATTCTGCCGATTCGTTCTCCGCGCGTCGCCAAACTCTATCAGTCCGTCTGGATGGAAGAGGGCTCGCCGCTGATGGTTTACAGCCGTCGTCAGGAAAAAGCGCTGGCTGCCCGCCTGCCGGATATGCCCGTTGCGCTCGGCATGAGCTACGGAAAACCGTCCCTGAAAAGCGCGGTGGAATCACTGCTGGCACAGGGCGTGGACCATATCGTCGTGCTGGCGCTCTACCCGCAATACTCCTGCTCGACGGTGGCCGCCGTCTGGGATGAGCTGGCCCGTATTCTGGCGACCCGCCGCCGCATTCCGGGCGTGACCTTTATTCGCGACTACGCGGATAACGATCTCTACATCCAGGCGCTTGCCAACAGCGCGCGCGCGTCGTTTGAAAAGCACGGCGAGCCGGATCTGCTGCTGCTTTCCTATCACGGGATCCCGCAGCGTTTCGCCAATGAAGGGGATGATTATCCGCAGCGCTGCCGCGATACCACGCGCGAGCTGGTCTCCGCCCTTGGCCTGCCGCCGGAGAAGGTGATGATGACCTTCCAGTCGCGCTTCGGCCGCGAGCCGTGGCTGACGCCATACACCGATGAAACCCTCAAAATGCTCGGTGAGAAGGGCGTGAAGCACATTCAGGTGATGTCGCCGGGCTTCTCGGCCGATTGTCTGGAAACGCTGGAGGAGATCGCGGTGCAAAACCGGGAATTTTTCCTTGAGGCTGGCGGCGAAAAGTACGAGTACATTCCGGCGCTTAACGACTCGCCTGAACATATCGACATGATGGTCTCGCTGGTAACGAACAGCCGCTGATCGCACTCCGGGCCGGGTTTGTGCTAACATTCCCGGCCCATATTCTTCGTACAGTTCAGACCATGAAATTTCCCGGTAAACGCAAATCCAAACACTACTTCCCCGTTAACGCTCGCGATCCGCTCCTGCAGCAAATCCAGCCTGAAAACGAAACCAGCGCGGCATGGGTCGTGGGTATCGATCAGACGCTGGTGGATATTGAAGCCAAAGTGGATGATGCGTTTGTTGCGCGTTACGGTCTGAGCGCCGGGCATTCGCTGGTCATTGAGGACGACGTTGCCGAAGCGCTGTATCAGGAGCTGGTGCGCGAAAACCTGATTACCCATCAGTTCGCCGGTGGCACCATCGGCAATACCATGCACAACTACTCCGTACTGGCAGACGACCGCTCGGTGCTGCTCGGCGTGATGTGCAGCAATATCGAAATCGGTGGCTACGCCTACCGCTATCTCTGCAACACCTCCAGCCGTACCGATCTGAACTACCTGCAGGGCGTTGACGGGCCGATTGGCCGCTGCTTTACGCTGATCGGTGAGTCCGGCGAGCGTACTTTTGCCATCAGCCCGGGTCATATGAACAAGCTGCGCGCCGAGAGTATTCCTGAAGAGGTGATCGCGGGCGCCTCTGCGCTGGTGCTGACCTCCTACCTGGTGCGCTGTAAGCCGGGCGAGCCCATGCCGGAAGCAACCATGAAGGCGATTGAGTACGCGAAGAAATACAACGTGCCGGTCGTTCTGACGCTGGGCACGAAATTCGTTATCGCCGATAACCCGGAGTGGTGGCAGGCCTTCCTGAAAGAGCACGTCTCGATTCTGGCGATGAACGAAGAAGAGGCCGAAGCGCTGACCGGCGAAAGCGATCCGCTGCTGGCGTCTGACAAAGCGCTGGACTGGGTGGATCTGGTGCTCTGCACCGCTGGCCCGGTGGGGCTGTACATGGCCGGCTTCACGGAAGAAGAGAGCAAACGCAAAACCCAGCACCCGCTGCTGCCCGGTGCGATTGCCGAGTTCAACCAGTACGAGTTCAGCCGCGGCATGCGTTACAAAGATTGCGTGAACCCGCTGCGTATCTACTCGCATATCGCGCCTTATATGGGCGGACCGGAGAAGATCATGAACACCAACGGTGCTGGCGACGGCGCGCTGGCCGCGCTGCTGCACGACATCACCGCTAACGCCTACCACAAAACCAACGTGCCGAACTCCAGCAAGCACAAGTTCAGCTGGCTGACCTATTCGTCGCTGGCGCAGGTGTGTAAATACGCGAACCGCGTGAGCTATCAGGTGCTGAACCAGCACTCACCGCGCTTAACGCGTGGCCTGCCGGAACGGGAAGACAGCCTCGAAGAGGCGTACTGGGATCGTTGATTGCTAAAAGAAAACCCCGGTGGCGCTACGCTTACCGGGGCTACTTGTAGGCCTGCTAAGCGTAGCGCCAGCAGGCTTTTTTTACCCCGTAACAGCCTCTTCAACCGGCGGTTTCTCCAGCAGCGTCAGCATCGTATTCGCAATCTCGCGCTCGCCCATCACCACCTTATTCGCACCGCGCTCGGTAATGTACTCCACCTCGTCGTCATAATGCGCCCGGGCGATAATCTCAATCGTTGGGCACTTCTCGCGCGCGGAAGCCACAATCTCACCCGCTTCATAGCCGTTAGGTATGGTCAGCAGCAGCCAGCGCGCGCAGTCCAGATGCGCCAGATTCATGATCTCTTCGTTAGCCGCATTGCCCAGCACCGCACGAATTCCGCGCTCGCGCAGCTCGTCGACGCGGGTGCGTGAGGTCTCAATCACCACCAGCGGAATGCCCTGCGCCATCAGCTTCTCACCGAGCAGGCTGCCCACGCGGCCAAAGCCGACCAGCAGGGCGTGATTGCAAATATCCACCGGGATCTGCTTCTCTTCTTCGATGGCCTCTTCGAGCGTCTGTTCTTCCAGCGTTTCGGTTTTATCGAGGTATTTTTCCAACAGGGCAAACAGCACCGGGTTCAGCATAATCGACAGAATCGCCCCCGCCAGCACCAGGTTTTGCCCCGCCTGCGGCAGCAGGTTGAGGGCCATGCCCAGACCGGCCAGAATAAAGGCGAACTCACCAATTTGTGCCAGGCTGGCGGCGATAGTCAGCGCCGTCCGCGGGGAGTGGCCGAACATCCGTACCAGGAAGAAGGCGGCGAGCGACTTACCAAAGATGATGATCGCCAGCGTGCCCAGCACGGCCAGCGGCTGGTGAATCAGAACCATCGGGTCAAACAGCATCCCGACGGAGACGAAGAACAGCACGGCGAAGGCGTCGCGCAGCGGCAGGGTGTCGTGCGCCGCGCGGTGGCTCAGCTCGGACTCGTTCAGCACCATCCCGGCGAAGAACGCGCCCAGGGCAAAGGAGACATCAAACAGCTCAACGGCACCAAACGCGATACCCAGCGCCAGCGCCAGCACGGAGAGGGTGAACAGCTCGCGCGAGCCGGTCGCCGCGCTGCGGGACATGATCCACGGTACCAGACGGCGGCCCACCAGCATCATGATGGCGATAAACGCCACCACTTTCCCGATGGTGATACCCATATCCAGCGCCAGCGAGGCAAAGCCGACGTTGTCTTTTTCCATCATCCCGGCGACGGCAGGCAGCAGCACCAGCGTCAGCACCATCACCAGATCTTCAACAATCAGCCAGCCTATCGCGATTTGCCCGCGCTGGCTGTCTATCAGCTGTCTCTCTTCAAGCGCGCGCAGCAGCACCACGGTACTGGCGGTTGAGAGACACAGCCCAAAAACGATACCGGTCATTAACGACCAGCCCAGCACCGCCGAAAGCGCCATCCCCAGCAGCGTCGCCACCCCTATCTGGGCGATCGCTCCCGGTATGGCAATCGACTTTACCGCCATCAAATCCTTCAGGGAGAAGTGCAGGCCGACGCCGAACATCAGCAGAATCACGCCCAATTCCGCCAGCTCAGGGGCCAGTTTGGTATCCGCCACGAAGCCTGGCGTAAACGGTCCCGCCAGTACGCCCGCTAACAGATAGCCGACAAGAGGAGAAATACGCAGTTTATTGGCAATCATGCCGAGGATAAAAGCGAGCACAAGTCCACCAACAATGGTGGTGATAAGCGGTGTGGCGTGGTGCATTCCGTCTCCTTTCGTTGTGGGTGTTCCTTTTTGGCGAAAAACCAAAAAACCGAGTAATAGTTTATGACAATTTTTACCCTTATGTTTATGAATAATTGTTGAAGTTTGAATAAAACAGCAATATGCACGTAAAAAAGCGCATTTTGATAAATTCAGCGAGGGGATGAAGAAGAAACCCTTATGGCATCAGGGTATCAGGTAGCCAAAGTAAAACTTTGGCTACCCGTAATTTAGGCTTTATGACGGTTATCAGGCAGGAATATGGTTAACATCCCAAGAAGCGGCAGGAAAGCGCAGATTTTATAAACCAGGAAGATGCTGGTGTGATCCGCAACCATCCCTAACACCGCTGCGCCAAGCCCTCCCATGCCGAAGGCGAAACCGAAAAAGAGTCCGGAAACCATACCGATACGGCCAGGCAGCAGCTCCTGGGCATAAACCAGAATGGCGGAAAACGCGGAAGCGAGGATAAAACCAATAATCACGGTTAAAATCCCCGTCCATTCAAGGCTCGCGTACGGCAAAATAAGGGTAAACGGCGCCACGCCGAGGATAGAGCCCCAAATGACATATTTACGCCCAATCTTATCCCCCACAGGCCCGCCAATGACCGTACCTGCCGCAACGGCGAACAGGAAGGCAAACAGGTGGAACTGTGCATTCTGTACCGATAATCCGAATTTTTGCATCAGATAAAAGGTGTAATAGCTGCTGATGCTCGCCATATAGAAGTATTTCGAGAAAATCAGCACCAGCAGCACAGAGACGGCCAGGATAACCTTATTGCGCGGCAGGGGATTGATAACCTTCGCTTTAGGTTTCCCTTTATTCACGCGATGCTGAGCGGCATACCAGCGGCTGATCTGCGCCAGCACGATAATCGCCAGCAGCGCGGCCAGCACAAACCATGCCACGTTGCCTTTACCATAAGGGGCAATAACCACCGCGGCCAGCAGCGGGCCGAGAGAGCTACCAAAGTTACCGCCTACCTGGAAGAGTGACTGCGCCAGTCCGTGACGCCCCCCTGAAGCCATACGCGCCACGCGCGAGGACTCCGGATGGAAGACGGACGATCCCGTGCCCACCAGCGCGGCGGCAACCAACACCGCTTCAAAACTCCCCGCCATGGCCAGCAGCACCAGCCCGCTTAAGGTAAAGCACATGCCAATCGGCAGCGACCACGGCATCGGGTATTTATCCGTCCAGTAGCCCACCACCGGCTGCAGCAGTGAGGAGGCCAGCTGGAAGGTCAGGGTGATCATCCCGATCTGCACGAAGGTGAGTGAGAACTCGGACTGCAGCAGCGGATAAATGGCCAGAATCAACGACTGGATCATATCGTTGAGCAGGTGTGAGAGGCTGATTGCGCCTAAGACTTTAAAGGAGGTGCGCGACGCCGGCGCGCCCGGAACGGGCTGGGTTGATTCACTGATTGCCATAGAGAGAAGTACCACGTCTTTAGTTATTAGAGATGCAGGGTGTAATTATTATCCGACTAACATACCCGCCCGGGACATTTGAAGAAAGTCGCAATTCTGAAAACTTATTTGTCTATTCTTGTTAGTCACTGTAATTTTTGCCTTTGTCTATTGGTCAGGGAGAGAGAAGATGAAGTTAATGAAGCGGGGCGTCGCGCTGGCGCTCATCGCCGCATGGGGCCTGGTAAGCCTGCCCGCGCAGGCGTATGAAAAAGACAAAACCTATAAAATCACCATTCTGCATACCAACGATCACCACGGTCATTTCTGGCGCAGTGAATACGGCGAATACGGCCTGTCGGCACAAAAAACGCTGGTGGACGGCATTCGTAAAGAGGTTGCGGCCCAGGGTGGCAGCGTGCTGCTGCTGTCGGGGGGCGATATCAATACCGGCGTGCCGGAATCCGATTTGCAGGACGCGGAACCTGATTTTCGCGGCATGAACCTGATTGGCTACGACGCGATGGCCGTGGGTAACCATGAGTTTGATAATCCGCTCACCGTGCTGCGTCAGCAGGAAAAATGGGCCAAATTCCCCTTCCTCTCCGCCAATATTTACCAGAAAAGCACCGGTGAACGCCTGTTTAAGCCGTGGGCGCTGTTTAAGCGTCAGGATCTGAAGATCGCGGTCATCGGCTTAACCACCGACGATACGGCGAAAATTGGTAACCCCGAGTTCTTTACCGATATCGAATTCCGCAAACCGGCAGACGAAGCGAAGCTGGTGATTCAGGAGCTGCAGCAAAACGAAAAGCCGGACGTGATTATCGCCACCACGCACATGGGGCACTACGACAACGGTGAGCACGGCTCCAATGCTCCCGGCGACGTGGAGATGGCGCGCAGCCTGCCTGCGGGCTCGCTGGCAATGATTGTGGGTGGTCACTCACAGGATCCGGTGTGCATGGCCTCGGAGAACAAAAAGCAGGTGGACTACGTGCCGGGCACGCCGTGCGCGCCGGACCGTCAGAACGGTATCTGGATAGTGCAGGCGCACGAGTGGGGCAAATACGTGGGCCGGGCGGATTTCGAGTTCCGTAACGGCGAGATGAAGCTGGTTCACTATCAGCTCATCCCGGTCAACCTGAAGAAGAAAGTCACCTATCCGGACGGGAAAAGTGAGCGCGTACTTTACACGCCAGAGATTGCTGAGAACCAGCAGATGCTCTCCCTGCTGACGCCGTTCCAGAGCAAAGGCAAGGCGCAGCTGGACGTGAAAATCGGCACGCTGAACGGTCGTCTGGAAGGGGACCGCAGTAAAGTTCGCTTCGTGCAGACCAACATGGGCCACCTGGTGCTGGCGGCGCAAATGGCGCGCACCGGCGCTGACTTCGGCGTGATGAGCGGCGGCGGCATTCGTGACTCTATCGAAGGTGGAAACATCACCTATAAAGACGTCCTGAAGGTGCAGCCGTTCGGCAACGTGGTGGTCTATGCGGATATGAGCGGGAAAGAGGTGATTGACTACCTGACCGCCGTGGCGCAGATGAAGCCGGATTCCGGGGCCTATCCGCAGTTTGCTAACGTCAGCTTCGTCGCGAAAGACGGCAAGCTTAACGATCTGAAGATCAAAGGCGAACCGGTTGATCCGGCTAAAACGTACCGTCTGGCAACGTTAAGCTTCAACGCCACCGGCGGCGACGGCTATCCGCATATTGATAACAAACCGGGATACGTGAATACCGGCTTTATCGATGCGGAGGTGCTGAAGCAGTTCATCGAGCAGAATTCGCCGATTGACGTGAATGCGTACGAGCCGAAGGGTGAGGTGAGCTGGTAGTAGTGCGGGTGTGTTTTGCCGGGTGGCGGCTACGCCTTACCCGGCCTACATTCGAATCGTAGGCCCGGTAAGCGCAGCGCCACCGGGCAATTTTCTCAATCCCGGCGCGCAATATCCGCAAACTTCGCGTCCAGCATTTTCGCCAGATCGCCCGCCGCCAGCTCGATATCCAGCCCGCGTTTGCCGCCGGATATAAAGATGGTGTCAAACTCCTGGGAAGGCGCATCGATCAGCGTCGGCAGGCGTTTTTTCTGCCCGAGCGGACTGATCCCGCCCACCAGGTAGCCCGTAGTGCGTTGCGCCACCATCGGATCCGCCATATCCACCTTCTTCGCCCCCAGCGCTTTGGCGACTTTCTTCAGATCCAGCTGTCCCGCCACCGGGGTAACCGCAACGGCGAGGTGTTTCATATCACCGTTCACCGCTACCAGCAGCGTTTTATAAACCTGGTCCGCGTTCAGACCCAGCTTGCGCACCACTTCATCACCAAAGTTAGTCTCATTCGGATCGTGATCGTAAGTGTGGATCCGGAAAGAAATGTTGTTTTTTTCGAGTAATTTAACGGCGGGAGTCATAGCTATCCTTCTTACGACAGACAAATCATGCCAACAGCATACGCCTGACGTTTGTCTAAAAAATAGCACCATCTTGCGCAATAGTATTGGCAGTGATGGTCACTTTGAGCGACAATCGGCTCAACCGAAGGTCTCCTTCGGCATAATAAAAACGATGAAATTCCTCTTTGACGGGCCAATAGAAATATTGGCCATTTTTTTATTTTAACAGTGACGGCAAATTCCCTTCTCCGTACAAATGTAACGCCCCAACCGCCACCACGTAATGCCCGGCAGGTAACGCATGCAGCGTCTGCCGCCAGGCTTTGTTGCGCGCGTTCATCAGCACATCATACAGCGATTCGCTGAACGTTGACGGTAACGCCAGCTTGCCGTCTTCAGGCGGCGCATCCAGCCACCAGCCAATCATGGTTTGCAACAGGCGGGCGTTGGTATGCCAGTGGGTCAACGTATCGTCCAGCAGCATCAGGCCGTCGTCGGGAAGCTGGCGCAGAAGCGCAATCTGGCTGTCCGTCCCTTCCAGCTCGATGATGGGCAGGCTGCGCGCCCTTGCCGCGTTCAGCAGCTGGTAATCAATGCCGTAGTCACCGCGCAGCCCCAGACGCTGCGCCTGCGTGGCCTGTAGCACCATCGCAATTTGCCAGAGCGGCAGGGTGTCAATCATGGAGAGCGACACGCCGGTTTCATCCGCGACGCGCGTCAGTTCCGCAAGCTGGGCATCATCCAAACGTTCCGCCAGGGGGAGATCGCTCTCGAGCCCGGCAAATGGTGACTCCTGACCAGAGATGTCCGCCTCAACGACCAGCGCGTCGGCGCGTTTCAGCAGTTTTATCAGGCCGGGCGGCAGGGGAGACATATCCTGCGTACCCATATGGATGCTGCCGACCAGGTGCAGGTGTTGCCCGCCGGGAAGAGAGATATCCAGACCGGGCCAGGCGTAGCGGCGAGGAAAGAGGGCGCGAAACGATGTTTTTATACGATTAAACAGACCCATACGCGCTCCATAAACGGAAAGGTTCATGCTAGCGCGTACGGGTACAAGGTTCAATCCTTCGGTTTAAAGCGCAGCAGGCGGTTGGCGTTGCTCACCACGGTAATGGAGGAGAGCGCCATCGCCGCACCCGCGACCACCGGGTTAAGCAGCGTGCCGGTCAGCGGCCACAAAATACCGGCCGCGATCGGGATACCGAGCGAGTTATAGATAAATGCCCCCAGCAGGTTCTGCTTCATGTTGCGCAGCGTGGCTTTTGAAATGGCCAGCGCGTCGGCAACCCCCATCAGGCTATGGCGCATCAGCGTAATAGCAGCGGTTTCAATGGCGACATCGCTCCCGCCGCCCATGGCAATCCCCACGTCCGCCTGGGCCAGCGCCGGGGCATCGTTGATGCCGTCGCCGACCATCGCCACCTGGCGACCCTGACTTTGCAGTTGCTTGATGGCGTCTGCTTTACCGTCCGGCAGTACGCCTGCAATCACCTCATCAATGCCGGCCTCTTTCGCGATGGCGTTGGCGGTGGTTGGGTTATCCCCGGTCAGCATCACCAGACGGTAGCCGGCGCGGTGCAGGCGCTGCAGGGCGTCCACGCTGTCCTGGCGAAGCGGATCGCGCACTGCCAGCAGCGCGGCGGCTTTGCCATCCACCGCCAGCAGAACCGGTGTGGCGCCCTGAGACGCCTGAGCGTTCAGCTCGCTTTCCAGCGCGGAGGTATCAATACCGTTTTCATTGAGCAATGCCTGGTTGCCCAGCAGCAGCGCGTGGCCTTCTGCTTCACCGCTGACGCCGAGCCCGCGCAGGGTGCGGAAATTGCTCACCTGCGGCAGGGAAGAAGCATTTGCTTTATCGAGGATAGCGCGCGCCAGCGGATGGCTGGAACCTTGCTCCAGCGCGGCGGCGAGACGCAGCGCGTCCTCTTGCGCAATGCCTGCGGTAGTGACGGCCACCACCTGCGGTTTGCCTTCGGTCAGCGTGCCGGTTTTATCAAACACCAGCGTGTCGAGGGTGCTGGCCCGCTGCAGCGCGTCTGCATCCCGTACCAGTACGCCAAATTCGGCCGCGCGGCCTACGCCGGAGATAATCGACATTGGGGTCGCCAGGCCAAGGGCACAAGGACAGGCGATGATCAGCACCGTGGTGGCGATCACCAGGGTGTAAACAATCTGCGGTGCGGGGCCGAAGAAATACCAGATCGCCGCGCTCAGCAGGGCAATGCCGACCACCACCGGCACAAAAATGGCCGAGATTCTGTCAGCAAGCTGGCCAATTTCCGGCTTGCTGCTCTGGGCCTGGCGCACCATGCGGATAATACGCGACAGCGTCGTGTGGCTGCCGACGGCGCTGGCGGTAAACAGCACGCTGCCGTCCTGCACCACCGTGCCGGCATGAACGGCGTCGCCGTCTGATTTCTGCTGAGGGATAGGCTCGCCGGTCAGCATCGCTTCATCCAGCCAGGCTTCGCCCTGGGTTATCTTACCGTCAACGGGAACGCGATCGCCCGTCGTCAGGCGCAGCGTCATGCCGGGCTGAACTTCCGCCAGCGGGACGCTTTTCTCCCCCTCGTCCGTGACCACGCGGGCCGTCGGCGGGGTTAAATCAAGCAATCTTTCCAGCGCTTTCGAGGAGCGCTGACGGGCGCGGGCTTCCAGCATATGGCCCAGGTTAATCAGGCCGATAATCATCGCGCTCGCTTCATAGTAGAGATGGCGCGCCTCCATTGGGAACCACTGGGGCCAGACGTTCACGCTCATCGAATAGAGCCACGCCGCGCCGGTACCGAGCGCCACCAGCGTATCCATCGTCGCGGTGCGGTTTTTCAGGCTCTTCCAGGCGCTGGTATAAAAATGTCCGCCTGCAAACACCATTACCGCAAGGGTAATCAGGCCAATCAGTAGCCACAGCGTGCGGTTGTCGTCGGTGACCATCATGTTGTCGCCGATCATCCCCCACACCATGACCGGCACCCCGACCAGCAGAGCGACAATCGCCTGCCAGCGGAAGCGTTTCATGGTGGCGATAGCCGTTTCCTGCTGGCGCTCGCGGCGCTCGGCATCATCTTCGATGGCCTCCGCCCCGTAGCCCGCTTTCTCAACGGCCTGCACTAAATCTGCGGCGGAGGCACTGCCCATCACCAGCGCAGTACGCTCCGCAAGGTTGACCCTTGCCTGCGCGACGCCCGGTACGGCCTGCAAGGCGTTTTGTACCCGGGAGACGCAGCTGGCGCAGCTCATGCCGTTGATCAGCAGCTGTTGGCTGTCATCAATATCATCAGCTGCCGGAAGCTCAGGAGTGGCCGCTGTCAGTGCTTCCGACGGGGATGATGACTCTGCCAGCGGTTTAGCCTTTGGGTGGCTTAGCTCCGCCCCGTAACCGGCCTGCTTGATGGTATCGATCAGCGCATCCGCGCTGGCGCTGCCGGTCACGGCGGCACGATCGATCGTCACATCAGCGCTTTCAACGTCAGGGCGCTGTTCCAGGCTTTCTTTAACGCGTTTGACACAGTGGCCGCAGGAGAGGCCGTCCAGCGTCAGGTCGATAGTGTGAGACATAACAAAACTCCCGTATAATGAACTGGTCAGTAGTTGACCGGAGTAACGCTTTTCGCTAACTGTTATGAAGGTTAAACCTTCCATCAAGGGGAAGGTCAAGGGGGAAATGTGAATATCAGTGACGTGGCAAAAAAAACCGGCTTAACCAGCAAGGCAATCCGCTTTTATGAAGAGAAGGGGCTGGTAACGCCACCGCTGCGCAGCGAAAACGGCTACCGCAGCTATACGAAACTGCATATTGATGAGCTGACGCTACTGCGCCAGGCAAGACAGGTCGGTTTTAATCTGGAAGAGTGCGGCGAGCTGGTTAACCTGTTCAACGATCCGAAGCGTCACAGCGCCGACGTGAAAAAACGCACGCTGGAAAAAGTGGCCGAGATCGAACGCCACATCACCGAGCTGCAGGCGATGCGCGAACAGCTGCTGCAGCTCGCGGATTCCTGTCCGGGGGATGACAGCGCCGACTGCCCGATTATCGACAATCTTGCCGGCTGCTGCCATCGCAAGGCTTCTGCTTAGCAGGCTTTCACCCGCAGGGTAATGCCTTCCACCGCAATGACCTCAACCCGCGTACCGGCGCTGAGGTCGTCGTCGGCGACCACCGGCCACGAGCTGTCGCCCACCCGCATATGCCCGCGCCCGTTCACCAGCCCGGTGTCGAGCGTAAAACGCTTGCCGACAATCTGCTGTCCGCGCTGGTTAAGGTGCGCGTCCAGCGGCTTCTGCTCGTTAACGCGCCGGTTTAGCCAGCGCCACCACAGCCACGCGGCCACCAGCGTGAGCACGGCAAACAGCGCGCCCTGCCACGCCCAGTCCAGCGGAAGGATCCAGACCAGAAGGCCAGTAATGACAGCGGCAACACCGCTCCAGAGCAGGTAGCCGTTGCCGCCCAGCATCTCCGCCGCCAGCAATAAGCCACCGAGGCTTAGCCAGAAGGCGTGAGGATGTGCAACGATCAGCTCAATCATTTTTTACGCTCGTTTCCGCTGTCTTTAATCAGCTCGGCAATACCGGCAATAGAGCCCATCAGGCTGCTGGCCTCCAGCGGCATCATCACCACTTTGCTGTTGTTCGCGGAGCCGATCTCTTTCAGCGCGTCGGTATATTTTTGCGCGACGAAGTAGTTCACGGCCTGGATATCACCGGCGGCAATCGCCTCGGACACCATCTGGGTCGCACGGGCTTCCGCTTCTGCCGAACGTTCACGCGCTTCCGCCTGTAAAAATGCGGACTGACGTTCGCCTTCCGCTTTCAGGATCTGTGACTGTTTTTCACCTTCCGCTTTGAGGATCTCCGCCTGACGCACCCCTTCGGCTTCCAGAATGTAGGCGCGCTTGGTTCGCTCGGCCTTCATCTGGGCGTTCATGGAGGCGATCAGCTCCGCCGGCGGGCGCACGTCGCGGATCTCAATACGGGTGACCTTGATCCCCCACGGGTTCGTTGCCTCATCGACGATGTGCAGCAGGCGGGTATTGATGCTGTCGCGCTGGGAGAGCATTTCGTCCAGCTCCATCGAGCCGAGCACGGTACGGATGTTGGTCATCGTCAGGTTGACGATCGCCAGCTCCAGGTTGCTGACCTCATAGGCTGCTTTCGGCGCATCAATCACCTGAATAAAGCAGACGGCGTCGATGGTGACGTTGGCGTTATCTTTGGAGATGATCTCCTGGGAAGGAATATCCAGCACCTGTTCCATCATGTTGATCTTGCGACCGATTCTGTCCATGAAAGGAACAATCAGGCTTAAGCCCGGCTGGAGCGTGTTGGTATATCGACCGAAACGCTCAACGGTCCACTGATAACCCTGAGGGACAATTTTGACGCCTGCGCCCACAATAACCAGCGCAACAAAAATAAGGACAGGAACAACGATAAGCATAAAAACCTCCTGTTTTGCATGCTGTGACGAGAGATGTGTGTGTTTATTGCTCGTAAGTATAGGTAAAGTCAGAGATGAAGCCATCACCCGCTTCGGCAATGGCTTTGGATAATCCCTGGTAGTACTTCTCCAGCCCCAGCGCTTCGATACGCTGGATCTGTTCGCGGACAGGAGCGCAGAACAGAACGGCATTCCCCGCTTCTACGCGTTTGTTATTCGGTGGAAGGTCGCCCGCGATGGCTTTAAACCACGTCCTGATACCTTGCTTTAAATTATGCGGCGCTTTTGTCAGGTTATCCATGCCCGTCAGGACCTGCAGGGTCGGAAACTCGTCGGCCAGCACGGCGGTTTTCATGCGTGCAAAAAACTGGCTGAACAATTCAAACGATCCCAGATCGGTCACGCGCGGTTTGGTCGTTTTACCGTTTTTATTGCCGATTTTCCCTGCGGCTGACGCTGCGGCCGGAACCGCATTCACCTTTTCCAGCTCCAGTCCGAATAACAAATTACAGTGCGCGCGGCGCTCTTTCAGCGGGTAGGACATCAGCACGTCAATGAACCGGGTAGCTTTCACATCCGCAAGACTGTGGTTGATAAGCCACTGGGTACGGGAAAATTCAGCCGGAGAGACGAACCAGTCGGGTACCTCATCGAAACGTTTTGATTTTCCCTTGCCGTCAAATTCAAGGAAGTGCGTCCCGTTGTCGAAGGCGAAATAGCAGTTTTTGAAACTGCCGATCGTGGTGTTCACGATGAGCGCCTTCTTAACAAAATCCACCACCTCTGCACCAATGACAAAACGCGTGAGTTCCGACGATTTGATGACTTCCATTAATGTTTCGACATCAGGAACACCAGGCTTCAGGGAAGGAAACTCATAAAAGATATGTGCCATGTCGCATACTTCCTGTAGTGATGGTGGTGACAAATAACAAACAAAAAGTTTAACACTTGCTTTAGCGTGAGGCTATTCGCTCTGTGCGGACGAAAGGATTATGCTACACACGGTTGTTACACGAAGCGGTTAACGGAAGCGCAATGAACGATAACAAAAAACGATTACATCTCAGGGATATCGGATTTCGTGTCGGGGAAAACACGATCCTGCAGCACGTCGGGTTTAGCCTGTCGCCGGGCGAGTTTAAACTCATCACGGGCCCCTCAGGCTGCGGTAAAAGTACGCTGCTGAAGATTGTGGCCTCACTCCTTAGCCCGACGGAGGGAACCATTCTGTTTGAAGGCCAGGATATTGCGTCACTTTCACCGGAAAGCTATCGCCAGCAGGTCTCCTACTGCGTGCAAACCCCCGCGCTTTTTGGCGATACGGTTTATGACAACCTGATTTTCCCGTGGCAAATCCGCAATAAAACGCCGGAGCCGGAAAAATTTATCAGCGATCTGGCCCGTTTTGGCCTGCCGCAGGAGACGCTGAGCAAATCCATCACTGCGCTGTCGGGCGGAGAAAAGCAGCGCGTCTCTCTGATCCGTAATCTGCAGTTTTTACCGAAGGTGCTTTTGCTGGACGAAATTACCAGCGCGCTCGATGACGCCAACAAACGCAACGTCAACGAGATCATTCATCGCTACGCCCGCGAGCAGAACATTGCCGTGCTGTGGGTGACGCATGACGCTAACGAAATTACCCATGCGGATGACGTGATTACGCTTCAGCCGCACGGCGGGAAAATGCAGGAGGCAAACCGTGGGTGAGCATAACATTACCAATGAATCGCTGGCGTTTTCGATGGTGCTGGTATTGATTGCAATTGTGGTCAGCTACCGGGAAAAGCTGGGGCTGGAAAAAGATATAGTGTGGAGTATCTGCCGCGCGGTGATTCAGCTCATCATCGTCGGCTATGTGCTGAAGTATATATTCAACGTCAACCACGCGGTGCTGACGCTGCTGATGGTGCTCTTTATCTGTTTCAACGCGGCGTGGAATGCGAAAAAGCGCAGTAAATACATTGATAAGGCGTTTATCTCGTCGTTTATCGCCATTACCACCGGGACGGCGCTCACCCTGGCGGTGCTGGTGCTCTCCGGCTCGATTGCGTTTACGCCGATGCAGGTTATCCCCATCTCCGGGATGATTGCGGGGAACGCCATGGTGGCCGTTGGGCTGTGCTATAACAATCTCGGCCAGCGTTTCAGCAGTGAACAGCAGCAGCTACAGGAGAAATTAAGCCTGGGAGCGACGCCTAAGGTGGCCTCGGCGCGGCTGATTCGTGAGAGCATTCGCTCATCGCTGATCCCAACGGTAGATTCAGCCAAAACGGTGGGGCTGGTGAGCCTGCCGGGCATGATGTCGGGGCTGATTTTTGCCGGTATCGATCCGGTAAAAGCGATTAAGTATCAGATCATGGTGACGTTTATGCTGCTTTCCACGGCAAGCCTGTCAACCATCATTGCCTGCTACCTGACCTATCGGAAGTTCTACAATTCACGGCATCAGCTGGTGGTGACGCAGTTGAAAAACGTGCGCTGATTGTGCCGGGCGGCACTGCGTTTGCCCGGCCTACGATTCGTGCTTTTGTAGGCCCGGTAAGGCGAAGCCGCCACCGGGCATTTTTTGTTAGTAGAGCAACGCGTACAGCTGGCGACGATACTTCGACGCCAGCGCGTCTCCGGTGCCCAGCGCGGCCAGGATCTCCTGGAACATCTTACGCGCCTGACCGTCTGCGGCGGCGAGGTCTTTTTGCAGATGGCTGAACAGCAGCTCCAGCGCCTCTTCGTTACGGCCCACCTGGTGCAGCTGCAGCGCAAGCTGGCTTGCCAGCGCGGCGTCGGCCGGGTTGTCGGCGACCTGCTGCTGCAGTTGCTGAATTTCCGGGGTGTCCGCGGCCTGTTTCAGCAGCTCAATTTGTGCGACCAGCCCCTGATAGCGGGTGTCCTGATCCTGCAGCGGAACCGTTTTCAGTACGGCTTCCGCGTCTTCTGAACGGTGCAGGGCGATCTGCGTTTCCGCCAGCAGCAGGCCAATCTGGCTGTTCTGATTCGACAGCTGCCACGCGTCTTTGAGCAGCGGCAGCGCCTCGTCGTATTTGCCTTCCTGCATCAGCGCCATGCCTTCCTGCGCTTTCAGCTCTTCTTCGCGCGGCAGCACTTTATCCAGCAGGGCGCGGATAGCCTC
Organism: Enterobacter cloacae complex sp. CARB60; assembly: GCF_036487345.1. Classification (NCBI taxonomy): domain Bacteria; kingdom Pseudomonadati; phylum Pseudomonadota; class Gammaproteobacteria; order Enterobacterales; family Enterobacteriaceae; genus Enterobacter; species Enterobacter cloacae complex sp. CARB60. The sequence goes on along the minus strand of NZ_JAZKLC010000002.1, from coordinate 3,579,460 downwards.
TTCCGGCTGCGGTCCCTGGAAGCCATCAACAGGCTGACCGTTCTGGAACAGATAGACGGTAGGAATGGCGCGCAGACCAAACTGGGACGCCACCATCGGCTCGGCGTCACAGTCCAGCTTAGCGAGAATGAACTGACCGTTGTACTGGGCGGCAAGGCTTTCCAGCACCGGCGTCAGCTGCAGGCAGTGTTGGCTGCGTTCAGACCAGAAGTAGAACAGCACCGGTTTGGTCATCGACTGTTCAAGGGTTTGTTGCAGGTTAGCTTCTGTAATATTGACGATATTCTGTACGGACATGCGGCTTTCTCTTTTGTCGGTTTGTTCTTTACATGGGGATGCGCGTCGCCGCTTCAACTCAACCGTGTAAAATTTTGTCCATCATCCGGCCCGGCAGCAGGCGTTTTAACCAGCCTACGGCGTGGGTGACCAGCGTCACCGGATAGCGCATTTTGGGATGTTCGCTCTCAAAAGCATGGCGCACTTTGGCCACAACCGCTTCTGGCCCGAGGGTAAAACGTGCGGCAATGCCGGGGTTCTCGACCGGTTTATCCGACTGCGTCTGGTTCACGTTTTCGGTAAAACGAGTGCGGATCGGGCCGGGTTCAATCAGGCTGACCTTAATGCCGCTGTGGCGTAGCTCCATGCGCAGGGCGTCGGACCAGGCCTCCAGCGCATATTTGCTGGCGGCGTAGGCGCCGCGGCCCGGGGTGGAAATCAGCCCCATCACTGACGATGTCATCACGATGCGCCCTTCACCGTGCGGCAGCATCGCGGGGAGCAGGCGCATGGTGAGCTGATGCACGCCGAAGAAATTGGTCGAAAACTGTTTCTCCAGCGTTTCGCGGGAGAGCGTATCCAGCGGGCCATACACGCCGTAGCCGGCATTGTTAAAGAGCCCGTATAGACGATTGTCGGTCAGCGCGATCACTTCATCGGCGGCGCGTTCAACGCTCTCCGGCGAGTCCATATCCAGCAGCACGCCGGTAAAGCCCAGCCCGTTCATGCGTTCGACATCGTCGGGTTTACGACAGGCCGCCAGGACCCGAAACCCCTGGCGCTTCAGTTCGAGCGCGCTTTCCAGGCCGATTCCACTGGAACATCCTGTAATTAAGACCGATTTTTGCATAACTTTACCTGTCAGGATCTCCGCTTAATCAGGAGTCATGTTTAACTAAAGGAGCCAGCCGCGTTGCCATCCAGTCGGCAATAAACGGCTGAGCATCGCGATTGGGGTGGATCCCGTCATCTTGCATCCACTGGGGTTTGAGATAGACCTCTTCCATGAAAAATGGCAGCAGCGGAATATCAAACTCTTTGGCAAGCTTAGGGTAGATCGCGCTAAAGGCCTCATTATACCGACGACCGTAGTTGGCGGGCAGGCGAATTTGCATCAGCAGCGGCTGGGCGTTTGCCGCCTTGATGTCCTGCAAAATGGTGCGCAGCGTTTGCTCGGTTTGCTGAGGCTGGAAACCGCGCAATCCATCATTACCGCCAAGCTCCACCAGCACCCAGCGCGGCTGATGCTGTTTGAGCAGCGCAGGCAGGCGCGACAGGCCCTGTTGCGAGGTATCACCGCTGATGCTGGCGTTGATTACAGCGGTCTTGCTCTGCCATTTGTCATTGAGCAGGGCGGGCCAGGCCGCGCTGGCCGCCATGCGATAGCCTGCGCTCAGGCTGTCGCCGAGAACCAGTAACGTGTCCGCTGCCGCCGCGCGGAAGGTCATCAGAATCAAAAACAGGAAGGGCAAATGCCAGCGGAAAACAGTGTTGAAGTTCATCATCTTAAGAAGTCCGTCGGTCAGGGGGAACACGAGCTTTCCATCCTTACTGGAGTTGAACTCGTTGTCAAACGCGCTGAAACCATCGCGCTGATTGGCGAATCCGGTTCCGGTAAGTCCACGCTGCTGGCGATTTTAGCCGGTCTGGACGACGGCAGCAGCGGCGAGGTCCACCTTGTCGGGCACCCGCTGCACCAGCTTGATGAAGAGGCGCGGGCCGCGCTGCGCGCGCGTCACGTTGGTTTTGTCTTCCAGTCCTTTATGCTGATCCCCACCCTGAACGCGCTGGAAAACGTCGAACTCCCGGCGCTGTTGCGCGGTGAAAACAGCCGTGAAAGCCGCACGCATGCGAAGGCGCTGCTGGAACAGCTCGGTCTGGGGAAACGTCTCGACCATCTTCCCGCACAGCTTTCCGGCGGCGAGCAGCAGCGCGTGGCGCTGGCGCGGGCGTTCAACGGCCGTCCCGAAGTCCTGTTTGCCGATGAGCCCACCGGTAACCTTGACCGTAAAACCGGAGACCGGATTGCCGACCTGCTGTTTTCGCTCAACCGCGAGCACGGCACCACGCTGATCCTCGTGACCCACGATCCTCAGCTCGCCGCCCGCTGCGACCGTCGCCTGCGGCTGGTCAACGGTATTCTTCAGGAGGAGGCATGATTACCCGCTGGTTCTGGCGCGAGTGGCGCTCGCCTTCGCTGCTGATCGTCTGGCTGGCGCTCAGCCTGGCGGTGGCCTGCGTGCTGGCGCTCGGCAGCGTCAGCGACCGCATGGAAAAAGGGCTCAGCCAGCAGAGCCGGGAGTTTATGGCGGGGGACAGGACGCTGCAAAGCTCCCGCCCGGTTCCGTCGGGCTGGATTGAAGAAGCGCGCAAAGAAGGGCTGAAGGTGGGGGAGCAGATAACCTTCCAGACCATGACCTTTGCGGGCGACACGCCGCAGCTGGCCAGCGTGAAGGCCGTGGATGACATCTACCCGATGTACGGTGACTTACAAACCAGCCCGCCGGGGTTAAAGCCGACGCCTGGCACGGTGCTGCTGGCATCTCGTCTGATGGCGCTTCTGAACCTTAAACCCGGAGACAGTATCGACGTCGGCGACGCCACCCTCAAAATTGCCGGGGAAGTGGTGCAGGAGCCCGACGGCGGTTTTAACCCCTTTCAGCTTGCACCCCGCCTGCTGATGAACACTGCGGATGTCGCGGCAACCCATGCGGTACAGCCGGGCAGCCGCGTCACCTGGCGCTATAAGTTTGGCGGCACGCCTGTCCAGCTTGGCGCGTATGAAAAATGGCTTCTGCCGCAGTTAAAACCGGAACACCGCTGGTACGGGCTGGAGCAGGACGAAGGGGCACTCGGTAAATCGCTGGAACGTTCTCAGCAGTTCCTGCTGCTGTCGGCGCTGTTGACCCTGCTGCTGGCGGTGGCGGCGGTAGCCGTGGCGATGGGGCACTACTGCCGCAGCCGTTACGACCTGGTGGCGATCCTCAAAACCCTGGGGGCGAGCAGGGCGCAGCTGCGCAAGCTGATTGTCGGTCAGTGGCTGATGCTGCTGGTCCTCTCCGCGATTACTGGCGGAATAATCGGGCTGCTGTTTGAAAAACTGCTGATGGTGATGCTCAAACCGGTGCTTCCGGCCGCATTGCCGCCGGCCAGCCTCTGGCCGTGGCTATGGGCAATCGGCGCGATGACGGTGATTTCGCTGCTGGTAGGGCTACGCCCGTACCGCCTGCTGCTCGCGACGCAGCCGCTGCGCGTGCTCCGTAACGATGTGGTGGCGAACGTCTGGCCGCTGAAGTTCTACCTTCCGGTGATTATTGCGGTGGCGGTGGGACTGCTGGCATGGCTGATGGGGGGCAGCACGCTGCTGTGGGCGGTACTGGCCGGGGCGGTTGTGCTGGCGCTGCTGTGCGGCGTGCTGGGCTGGATACTGCTCAACGTCCTGAAGAGGCTGACGGTAAAATCCCTGCCCGTGCGCCTGGCGGTCAACCGCCTGCTGCATCAGCCGTGGTCAACGCTCAGCCAGCTGTCGGCCTTCTCGCTGTCGTTTATGCTGCTGGCGCTGCTTTTAGTGCTGCGCGGCGATCTGCTCGATCGCTGGCAGCAGCAGCTTCCGCCGGAAAGCCCGAACTATTTCCTGATCAATATCGCGCCTGAGCAGGTCACGCCGCTGAAGGGCTTCCTGTCGGAGCATCACATTATCCCTGAGTCGTTCTATCCCATCGTTCGCGCGCGTCTGACGCAGATCAACGGTCAGCCAACGGAGGGGAACAAGGACGAGTCGCTTAACCGCGAGCTGAACCTGACCTGGCAGGATAAACGCCCTGACCACAACCCGATAACCGCCGGCACCTGGCCGCCGAAAGCGGGAGAAGTCTCGATGGAAGAGGGGCTGGCGACGCGCCTGAACGTGAAGCTGGGAGACAGCGTCACCTTTACCGGCGATACCCAGGATTTTACCGCGAAAGTCACCAGCCTGCGCAAAGTGGACTGGGAAAGCCTGCGGCCAAACTTCTTCTTTATCTTCCCGCCGGGCGCGCTGGACGGGCAGCCGCAGAGCTGGCTGACCAGCTTCCGCTGGGAAAACGGCAACGGCATGCTGACCCAGCTTAACCGGGAGTTTCCGACCGTCAGCCTGCTGGATATCGGGGCGATCCTGAAGCAGGTAGGGCAGGTGCTGGAGCAGGTGAGCCGCGCGCTGGAGGTCATGGTGGTGCTGGTGACGATCTGCGGCGTGCTGTTGCTGCTGGCCCAGGTGCAGGTGGGCATGCGCCAGCGCCATCAGGAGCTGGTGGTCTACCGCACGCTGGGGGCCGGAAAGCGGCTGCTGCGAATGACGCTCTGGAGCGAGTTTGCGCTGCTGGGGCTGGTGGCGGGTCTGGTAGCGGCCATCGGCGCGGAGACGGCGCTGGCGGTGCTGCAGACAAAGGTCTTCGACTTCCCGTGGGAGCCTGACTGGCGTCTCTGGTTGATCCTGCCTCTCTGTGGCGCGGTGCTGCTTTCTCTCTGCGGAGGCTGGCTCGGCACGCGGCTGTTAAAGGGCAAAGCCCTGTTCCGTCAGTTTGCGAGTTGATTTAGTACGGTGATAATTACGCGCCGGTTTCTAATGCCGGCGCGTAATGTTTAAATAGCACAAAGTGATAATACCCACTCATTTAGTAGCACAAAACATTAAAAACCCGACCACACAGCCCGATTATTTCCAGTTAATATTCACCCGCTAAATATTTAGCAGCGTGTCTATTAAGGAAAAATAATGACTATAAAAAAATCAGCGCTGGCGGCAACGATCGGCGCGGCAGTGGCATTGACTACCTTCGCTTCTCAGGCGGAAATCACCGTTCTTAAGCAGGATCCTCAGGCGGGTAATCCGCTGAGCCGCCTGAACTTCACCGTTGGCGGCAGTATCCGTCCTCAGTTCCAGAACATGACTGGCGACGACGGTAAAAACAGCTACAAGCGTAACGGCTTTGACGGCGGCACCCGTTTCCGTTTCGCGGCTGATTACTACCTGTTTGATGACATCAGCTGGATCAGCTACTACGAGCTGGGTGTGAATATTCCCGCGCAGTTTAACTGGGATCACCACTACGCCGACGGCGCGCACGACACCACGCGTCGTATGCTCTACACCGGTCTGAAGAGCGACACCTGGGGTACGCTGACCTTCGGTCAACAGAACAGCGTTTACTATGATGTGGTGGGCGCGAAAACCGATATCTGGGATTACGACATGATCGGTCAGGCTCCGGGTAACGGGATCAACGGCGATTACGACGGTTCTTACCGTTCACGCCAGATGCTGAAATATAAGAAAACCGTGGGCGATGCCGACATCTACGCATCTTACCTGTTTGAAGACAGCGAATATCTGCCGGGCAACGGCCTGCGCTACAAGCGTAAAGGCGGCGGTTCACTGGGTCTGGATTATCACCTGACCACCGATCTGACCTGGGGCGCAGCGTGGAACTACACCCGCGCGGACATGCGTAACCCGGACAACGGCGACAGCAAAACCTACGACCAGAACATTCTCGGTACCGCGCTGAGCTGGACGCCGGATAACTGGACCTTCTCCGCAGGCGGCGGCTGGTACCAGAACTTCCTGACCACCAAAAAAGTGTCGGTTAACGACTACTTCGCCGGTGATGCATGGGGTATTGAATACTTTGCGGGCTACAAGTTCCCAATCGGTCAGTATGCGGTTAAATCCATCCAGCCTTACTTCATGGGCGACCGCATTGAGTACGTGAACGGCCGTAACTACCAGCGCATCGACAACGGCGTGGGTATCAGCTTCCAGCTGGATTACGGTTTCCGCGTGGATTACGAACACGTGTTCACTTCCAGCACCGACAACCTGGGCGACATGAACCTGGTGCGTCTGCGTTACGACTTCTAAGTCGTCTGTTCCCCGGTGGCGCTGCGCTTACCGGGGCTACAAAAGTACATGTAGGCCGGGTAAGGCGTAGCCGCCACCCGGCTTTCTTTTAGCGATTAAGCCAGTCAGCGACCTCGCCATACGTCCCGCGATAGACAATCTTCTCCGCTTTTTTCTCCAGCTGATAGCCGTACATCGGGTCGTAATAGTCCTTCAACAGCGGCGCAAGCCAGCTGAAGTGCGCGTCAGTGCTGCCAGAGCGCTGCTGTTCCAGCAGCGCGGCATCTAACAGCGCGGTGAATTCTGCATATCGCTGCAGCCCCAGACGGCGGCGAATGGCGAACAGGCCGTGATGCAGATACTCGCTGTACTCCTTCCAGCCCGCTTCCTCGCCGTAGGCAGCAGAAAAGTCCGCCCACATATGGTCGAAATACTCTTCGCGCAGGCGCTCAAGGCGGACGTCAAACGGGTCTTCGACGACAACGATAGGGGCTTCAACCATGCGGTCGCGCAGGCACTCCGGCAGGTGGTTGGAGCCAATCATCCGGCCCTCATCTTCCAGCACCCAGCGCGCGGCGTCTTTTTTCAATAGCTCAACCGCAAGGTGGTTTTCAAAGCTGGCCTGGGAAAGCTGAGGCGTGAGCGTGCGGCCAAACGACGAACCGCGGTGGTGCGCCAGCCCTTCCAGATCGATGCCCTGTGCGTGCTGCTTCACCAGCAGGGTTTTACCGTTTCCGGTGCAGCCGCCGATAAGCACCATCGGCTTTTGCGACTGCTCAATCGTCACCTGAATCGCCGTCTGACGCAGGGCCTTATAGCCGCCGCGGATCAGCGGGTAGTCGACACCCGCCTCTTTCAGCCAGGCCTGCGAGATATGCGAGCGCTGGCCGCCGCGCGCGCAGCAGAGAAAGCCCTCAGGATGGGCCAGGCTGGCCTCGCGCCAGGCGTTGATGCGTGCCTCACGCGTCTCGCCGCTCACCAGACTATGGCCGAGCGCCAGCGCGGCGTCCGGACCCTGGCGTTTATAGCAGGTGCCCACGGCGGCGCGCTCGTCGTCGTTCATCAACGGCAGGTTAAGGGCGGCGGGCATCGCGCCCTGGGCAAATTCGATCGGCGCGCGAACGTCGATTAAAGGGGTATCAGACGCGAGGATCGCGCGATAGTCCGTTCCATCGTTCATGGTTATTCCAGAAGAAAACTAGGCAGCAATGGGCGGGGATTGTACGCCGGGGAAGGGGAAGGTCAACTCCCCGGCGCAGATGTCTTACTTGAGCTTTGATTGTGCCCAGACAATACCGCTCGCATATTCCGGCGGCAGGAGTGGGACTATGGCTTCCAGGGTGGCGCTCAGGCGGCCCGTGTCGCTGTCGTTCAGGTTCAGGTGACCGACCTTACGACCCGCGCGAACCTCTTTGTCATACCAGTGCAGATGCACCAGCGGCAGCTTCAGCCAGTCGTAGTTCAGATCGGTGCCGATCAGGTTGATCATCACCGACGGGCTGTCCACCACCGGCTGCGGCAGCGGCAGGTCGGTGATCGCGCGCAGGTGCAGCTCGAACTGGCTGATGGACGCGCCGTTTTGCGTCCAGTGGCCGCTGTTGTGCACGCGCGGCGCAAGTTCGTTGATCAGCAGACCGGACGGGGTGATAAAGCACTCCATCGCCATGACGCCCACATACCCGAGTTCGTGCATGATGGCAGAGAGCATGTCTTCCGCCTGCGCCTGCTGGTCAGCATTGGCGTGCGGGAAGGCGACGCTGGTGCGCAGAATGCCGTCCTGATGCAGGTTATGCGTCAGCGGATAAAAGACGGTATGCCCGTCGTGCCCGCGCGCGCCAACCAGCGACACTTCGCCGCTAAAGTTGATGCCCTGCTCAACGATGCACTCGCCGTAGCAGTCGTCCGGCAGCTCGGCGGTGTCGTTCGCGCGCAGACGCCACTGACCGCGGCCATCGTAGCCGCCCACGCGGCGCTTCACGATTGCCAGCTCGCCCAGCATCGCGAAGACATCATCCCATTCGCTTTTATCGGACAGGAGCTGCCACGGCGCGGTCGGCAGACCGAGCTTGTCGAACAGCTGCTTTTGCGTCAGACGGTCGGCAATAATCGGGAAGACGTCGCGGTTAACGAAGGCGTTATGACACGCCAGCTCGCGGGTCAGTGCGGTTTCCGGCCAGCGTTCGATCTCGGCGGTGATCACGCTCTGGTGGAACGGTACGGCTTCAGGTTCAGCATCCAGCCCGACGGGCCAGACGGCAATACCCAGCGGCTCACCGGCCTGACGCAGCATGCGGCCTAGCTGGCCGTTACCGAGGACGCAAACCTGCTTCATGCCGCACCCCGCGGGTCCGGATTATCCAGCACTTCGTCGGTCTGGGCTTTACGCCAGTCCGCCAGACGCTGGTGCAATGCTTTATCGTGCGTCGCAAGAATTTGCGCCGCCAGCAGGGCTGCGTTCGCTGCGCCCGCTTTACCAATCGCCAGCGTGCCGACAGGAATACCGCGCGGCATCTGGACGATGGAGTAGAGGCTATCCACACCGCTTAACGCGGCGCTTTGTACCGGGACGCCCAGAACCGGCACCAGGGTTTTGGCGGCAATCATGCCCGGCAGATGTGCTGCGCCGCCCGCGCCGGCAACGATCACCTCATAACCGTTCTCCTCGGCGCTTTCGGCGAAGCTGAACAGTTTGTCCGGTGTACGGTGCGCGGAGACCACTTCAACGTGGTGCGGAACATTCAGGATTTCAAGGATTTCGGCGGCGAACTGCATGGTAGCCCAGTCGCTTTTGGACCCCATCACGATGGCGACACGCGCCGGATTATTGCGGGAAGACATGCGTCTTAAAACTCCTGTGGTGCGAAACACACTGCTTTCGAGGGCACAGAGAATAGCATGTTATACGGGCAAGGAAAACGGTTGCGCGGTTAAATCTTGAGCCGTTGTTGCCATCAATTCATAACAAAACAGACCGCGTTCTGGCGGTCTGTTTTCATCAATCGGCAATGATTATTTAGTCAGTTCTGCGGTCATGTACACGCGGTTGTCGACCTTCGCGCTCGTAATTTTATAAGAGGCACCCTGTTCGGCGGCCTGCGCGGCAATTTTCGCTTCTGCGCGGTCAAGGGTAGAGGCGGTTGCGCTCACGCTCTGCGCGAAAGAACCGAAAGAAACCAGGGAGAGAGCAGTAACTGCAACGAAAGTTTTGATGGATTTCATGGTCGTATTCCTAAAGTATTTTGTCTGGGATAGGCCGTTTTGCCCTGATGTGATAAATAATAGGCTGACCACGGGCTGATTAAAATCGAAACAATTTGCCGATATTGTTCAAAAAAATAGAATGAATTGTGATAAGGGATTAAAACGGAAACGCGATCAGCTCCACGCCCTCAGGCGTGACTTTGACCATGGAGCCTTCGGCGTGCCAGGCACCTAATACCACGCGACGGGCCGGTTCTCCGTTGGCGATAAGGGAATGCACGTCAGGGCGATGCGTATGACCGTGGATCAACCACTGAACGCCATGCTTCTCCATCACGCTCACCACGGCCTGCGGGTTCACGTCCATGATGGTCATGGATTTGCTGCTGTTGGCGGCTTTACTGCCCGCGCGCATTCTGGCTGCGATACGGTTGCGGATAAACAGCGGCAGCGCAAGGAACGCCTTTTGGATCCACGGGGTGTGGACCTTGGCGCGAAACGCCAGGTAGCCGGTATCGTCGGTGCAGAGCGTGTCGCCGTGCATGATCAGGACCTTGCGGCCATAGAGGTCGAGCACCTGCTCTTCCGGCAGCAGCGTCATGCCGCTTTCGCGGGCGTAGCGCTTGCCGATCAGGAAATCACGGTTGCCGTGAATGAAGTAGCAGGGGACGCCGGAATCTACCAGCGCGTGAATGGCGGCTGCCATTTCACGGTGCAGCGGGTTAGGGTCGTCGTCGCCAATCCAGGCTTCAAAGAGGTCGCCCAGGATGTACAGCGCATCGGCGCTTTTCGCTTCACCGCGTAAAAAACGCAGAAAACCGGCGGTTATCGCCGGTTCTTCTGTTTGCAGATGCAGATCCGCAATAAAGAGTGTCGCCACGAATTACTCGCTGACGGTCACGCTTGTAATCACAACGTCTTCTTTAGGAACGTCCTGGTGCATACCGCTGCGGCCAGTAGAGACGGCTTTGATCTTGTCAACCACGTCCATACCTTCAACCACTTCTGCGAATACGCAGTAGCCCCAACCCTGCAGGCTTTCGCCGGAGAAGTTCAGGAAGTCGTTGTCAGCCACGTTAATGAAGAACTGCGCGGTTGCAGAGTGTGGAGCCTGAGTACGCGCCATCGCCAGCGTGCCGCGGGTGTTTTTCAGGCCGTTGTTCGCTTCGTTTTTGATCGCTTCTTTGGTGGCTTTCTGGTTCATGCCAGGTTCGAAACCGCCGCCCTGGATCATAAAACCGTTGATCACGCGGTGGAAAATGGTGTTGTTGTAGAAACCTTCGCGGCAGTAGTCCAGGAAGTTTTTAACTGTTTCAGGCGCTTTGTCATCAAAGGTTTTGATTACGATATCGCCATGATTAGTGTGGAAAGTAACCATTTTTGCATCCTGTTCCGTTATTGTGGTACGTCGACCCGCGTTCGGGTCATCTATAGGGGCTTGTTATAGCATAACCACAGGATGCGATCACCTTGCATTGTGTGCTGCTTCGGGTTTGAATTACGGGTAGAATACCCGGTTTTCAACCACACACGTGTTTACATGGAATCTTCGATGTTAAAAATCTTTAATACAATGACGCGCCAAAAAGAGGAATTTAAACCTATCCATGCCGGGGAAGTCGGCATGTACGTGTGTGGTATTACGGTTTACGATCTCTGTCACATTGGCCATGGCCGTACCTTTGTCGCTTTCGACGTGGTGTCGCGCTACCTGCGTTTTCTGGGGTACAACCTGAAATACGTGCGTAACATCACCGACATCGACGATAAAATCATCAAGCGCGCTAATGAAAACGGCGAGAGCTTTGTGGCGCTGGTTGACCGTATGATCGTCGAAATGCACAAAGATTTTGACGCCCTGAATATTCAGCGCCCGGACAGCGAGCCGCGCGCGACCCACCATATCCACGAAATTATCGACATCACCGAAAAGCTGATCGCACGCGGTCACGCCTACGTTGCGGACAACGGTGACGTGATGTTCTCGGTGCCGACGGACCCAACCTACGGTTCACTTTCCCGTCAGGATCTGGATCAGCTCCAGGCCGGCGCGCGCGTTGACGTGGTTGACGTGAAGCGTAACCCGATGGACTTCGTGCTGTGGAAAATGTCCAAAGAGGGCGAACCAAGCTGGCCGTCCCCGTGGGGCGAAGGCCGCCCGGGCTGGCACATTGAATGTTCCGCGATGAACTGCAAACAGCTGGGCAAGCACTTCGACATTCACGGCGGCGGTTCGGACCTGATGTTCCCGCACCACGAAAACGAAATCGCGCAGTCCACCTGCGCCCACGGCGGCGAGTACGTGAACTACTGGATGCACTCCGGGATGGTCATGGTTGACCGCGAGAAGATGTCTAAATCGCTGGGTAACTTCTTCACCGTGCGCGACGTGCTGAAGTATTACGACGCGGAAACCGTGCGCTACTTCCTGATGTCCGGCCACTATCGCAGCCAGCTGAACTACAGCGAAGAGAACCTGAAGCAGGCGCGCTCGGCGCTGGAGCGACTGTACACCGCGCTGCGCGGGACCGACAGGTCTGTTCCTGCGGCAGGTGGCGAAGCGTTCGAAGCTCGCTTTGTTGAGGTGATGAACGACGACTTCAACACCCCGGAAGCCTACTCCGTGCTGTTCGACATGGCGCGCGAAGTGAACCGCCTGAAGACAGAAGATATGGCCGCGGCGAATGCGCTGGCGTCCCATCTGCGCAAGCTCTCCTCCGTGCTCGGCCTGCTGGAGCAGGAGCCGGACGCGTTCCTGCAGAGCGGTGCGCAAGCGGACGACGGTGAAGTGGCGGAAATTGAAGCGTTGATCAAAGCGCGTCTGGAAGCGCGTCAGGCGAAAGACTGGGCGGCGGCAGATGCGGCGCGTAACCGTCTGACCGAGATGGGCATCATTCTGGAAGATGGCCCGCAGGGCACCACCTGGCGTCGTAAGTAAGTCTGTAACGCCCGGTGGCGCTTACGCTTACCGGGCCTACAAAATCACGACCGTAGGCCGGGTAAGGCGTAGCCGCCACCCGGCTTTTCTTTTACCTCCGCCTCCACCACAGCAACCCCATCAGCACTACCCCCGGCAGCCACACCCACAGCAGTTCTGAAACGATCACCTGATGCCCGTACGGCGTGGTATAGCGCGACAGCGCAAACGGCGCGACCTTAATGACCTGCCACGGTGCAAAGAAGCGCTCATCAGACCATGGCCACAGCCAGCCGACGCCTTTCCCGCCCGTGGTAATCGAATCCAGCAGGCTGTGCGACAGCAATGACACCGTTAAAAACAGCCAGCACCGCGTCAGGCTGGCCCGGAACCATCGTCGGCCAATCAGCACGCAAAGTATCGGCACCACAAAGGCGAACAGCAGGGAGTGGGTAAAGCCGCGATGGCCGAAAATATTGCCGTATGCGACGCCGAACTTGAACGCCAGCACGTCGGCATCCGGCAGCATGGCGAGGACAATCCCGGCAAACAGCAGGCGGGGAGGAATTACTTTGGTTCCCAGGCCTAAGCCCAGACAAAGCGGAACAGCAGCGTGCGTAATAACGGTAGGCATTGACATTATCCATGGCAAATCATGGAAATATAGCAGTAATCTCGCGCTAGCAGACCTGTTCTAAATTCTGATTTTACGCCGACTCGCGCGCGATAAGCTGCCCGGAAAGCGTAATGCGCTGGGTTTGCAGCGTCGGCTCTTTCAGCGTGCGAATGATCAGCCCGGCAGCCTGACGCCCCGTCTCTTCGCTGGCGGACGACACGTAGGTAAATGACGGCGAGGTGAGATTTACGTGGAGCATATCTTCGAAACCGACCAGCGCGACCTGCTGCGTCAGAAACACATCTTTACCCACCGTCCGTCCGACCTGATGAATGCCGGAGATGGAGCCGATCATGGAATCCGGCGAGTGGCAGAGCAGGGCGGTGATGGTGTTGTTCTTTTCCAGCAGCTGGCGGGTGGCGAAACCCGCGGCCAGGGTGTCATCGCTGCAGGCCGGAGAGTATTCATCACGCCAGACCAGCCCGTTCTGCGTCATCGCGCTGCGAAAACCGAGCAGGCGCTGCTCGCGGATAAGGCAGCCTTCACGTCCGCCAATGTAGGCGATATTGCGATGGCCGCGCTCGATAAGATAACGCACCGCCAGGTTTGCCGCCTGACGGTTGTCGCGCATCACCAGATTGCATTTTTCATCCAGCAGCGACTGAGAGACCACAACCAGCGGCAGCGGACAGTGGCGAATGTGTTCCGGCAGGGTAGCTGTGCGGGTATCCGAGGCCAGATAGATCACCCCGGCGACGCCCTGCTGCTTAAACGACAGCAGGCAGCGCTCAAGATGGTCATAGTCGTTCTGAGGCTGACCGAGAAAAACCATATACCCCTGTTTTTCGAGATCCTGGACGATGCTCGCCATCACCTTGATGGAGAAACTGTCGCTAAAGTCACGGAGGATCAGGCCAATCAGATTGGACGTATTGGCGCGGAGGTTGGCAGCGGCGACGTTATGAACATAGCCCAGCGTATTGATGGCAGCGTTGACCTTCTCGATCGTTGCCTCTGAGATTTTCCCTTTCTGGCGCAAAACCAGCGATACGGTTGAGACCGAAACGCCCGCGTGCTTTGCGACATCAATAATGCTGACTTTCTTCAAAACCGCTCCCTGAAATTTGCCGATTATCAGCCAGATAAAACACGTCTCCCAGCGTACAGGAGACGTGTCGATCAGGCATCTTATTATTTGCCGATCATGGTGGACATGGTCTGGGCGATAAACTGTGCTCTGGCACCGAAAATCACCTGAATACCGTTGTCGCCGACGAAGACCACGCCCCGCGCGCCGAGCCCGTTCAGGCCGTCTTTATCAACCGCCTCGCTTTTTGCCACTTCCAGACGCAGACGGGTGATACAGGCGCCGACGGAGTCGATGTTATGCGCCCCGCCCAGCAGGGAGATGATCTCGGTCGCGAGTTCTGAGTCAGACTTATCATCCGCGTTGGCGGTCACTTCAGTGCGGCCCGGCGTTTTCACGTCGAAACGACGGATCACAAAGCGGAACGTGAAGTAATAAATCAGGCCCATTGGAATGCCGATGATAATGGCATTCAGGAAGTTGGTCTTATAACCGTTAAAGGACGGCAGGATCCCGAATGACAGATAGTCGATAAAGCCCGCGGAGAACGACTTGGCGATATGCGCATGCAGCAGATACATGGTCATGTAGGCCAGACCCGCCATGATGGCGTTAAAGACGTACAGGATCGGCGCCACGAAGATAAAGGTAAACTCGACCGGTTCGGTGATCCCCGTCAGGAAGCAGGTCAGCGCCGCAGAGAACAGAATACCGGCCGCGATTTTCTTATTCTTCGTATGGGCTTCGTGATACATCGCCAGGCACGCTGCGGGCAGCGCGAACAGCATCAGCGGGAATTCCCCCTGCATGAACTTACCGGCGTTCTGGTAGGTGTCGCTGCTGAAGGATTTCACCCCTTCTTCCAGCATCTTGAACCAGATGGTCTGGTCGCCGTGGATCACCTGGCCTGCCTGGGTGGTGTAATCCCCGAACGAATACCAGAAGGACGGATACCAGATGTGGTGCAGACCGAGCGGGATCAGCGCGCGTTCCACCAGACCGAAGATAAAGGTCGACGCCGCCTGATTATCGCCGTTCACCACCACGGAGAGCGCGTCGATACCGGCCTGAATATGCTGCCAGACGTACGGCAGCAGCAGCCCCATCAGGAACGAGAGGAACGCCGTTGCAATCGCCACGAAGCGCTTACCGGAGAAGAAGCCCAGGAACTCCGGCAGCTGCATGGTGTGGAAGCGGTTATAGCACCAGGCCGCGAGAATACCGCAGATCAGGCCGCCGAAGACGCCCATCTGCAGCGTCGGGATGCCGACCACCATGGCGTATTTCCCGCCCTGGGAGGCCATTTCCGGCGTGATGCTCAGCACGGTGCTGATGGTGATATTCGTGACAAACACCGAAACGGCCGCAGACAGCGCCGCAATACCGGATTCTGACGCCAGACCCACGGCGGAGCCAATGGCAAACAGCATCGGCAGGTTATCAAAAATAACCCCGCCCGCGTTCATCATCAGCGGCAGATGAAACTTATCGCCGAAGGCCAGCAGCAGGCCCGCAGCGGGAAGCAGTGAAATTGGCAGCATTAAGGCGCGACCAATCATCGATAACTTAGACAGCGATTTAACAAACCCTGATATCAGACCCATGCTGATTTCCCCCGAGTAGCGCTTTTTTTGGCGCTGTTATTGTAAGTAGAACGTTTTAGTAGAACGTTCTACTTATCGTGGGCAAAGAGTGAAAAACGCGCAACTGAATTTTCACGTTTCAACAGATGAAATAGTGATTATTTGAAGTGGATCGATAAATAACCGTGATGGGTGTGAGGGGATTGTGAGAGAAATTGCCGGGTGGCGGCTTCGCCTTACCCGGCCTACAAACGGAGACAGTGCGTAGGCCCGGTAAGCGCAGCGCCACCGGGCATCAAACGGCTCAGGCCGTAACGGTTACGCTCTGTCCTTCAAAGCTCACGGTCTGGCCCGCGACAATCTTGCAGCGCTTGCGCGTTTCTACCACGCCGTCCACTTTAACCAGCCCGTCGGCGATAACGATTTTGGCCTGCGCGCCGCTTTCGCTCCAGCCTTCCAGCTTCAGCAGATCGCACAGCTCAACGTGCGGGTGTTTACCTAATGAAAAAGTCGCCATCTTACGCGTCCTCTACGTCGTGATATTCTTCGCATGCCTGCAAAGTATTCTGAATCAGTGTTGCAACGGTCATCGGGCCTACGCCGCCCGGTACTGGGGTAATGTAAGAGGCGCGAGCCGCGGCATCTTCGTACACCACGTCGCCGACCACTTTGCCGTTTTCCAGACGGTTAATCCCGACGTCCACGACGATCGCCCCCTCTTTAATCCACTCGCCCGGAATAAACCCCGGCTTGCCGACCGCGACGATCAGCAGATCGGCGTTCTCGACGTGGTGACGCAGGTTTTTGGTGAAGCGGTGGGTGACGGTGGTGGTGCAGCCGGCCAGCAGCAGCTCCATGCTCATCGGGCGGCCCACGATGTTGGATGCGCCGATAACCACGGCGTTGAGTCCGTAGGTGTCAATGTTATAACGCTCCAGCAGCGTCACAATCCCGCGCGGCGTGCACGGGCGCAGACGCGGCGCACGCTGGCACAGGCGGCCAACGTTGTACGGATGGAAACCGTCCACGTCTTTATCCGGTGCGATACGCTCCAGCACCTTCACGTTGTCGATACCCGCCGGCAGCGGCAGCTGAACCAGAATACCGTCGATCTCTTTATCGGCATTCAGGGTGTCAATAAGTTCCAGCAGTTCTGCTTCGCTGGTGGTTTCCGGCAAATCGTAAGAGCGGGAGACGAAGCCCACCTCTTCACACGCTTTGCGCTTGCTGCCGACATAAATCTGCGATGCCGGGTTGCTGCCAACCAGCACAACGGCCAGCCCAGGTGCGCGAAATCCTGCCGCTTTACGCGCCTTCACTTTTTCCGCGACCTCAGAGCGCACCTGCTGCGCAATCGTTTTACCGTCAATAATCTTTGCTGCCATCAGAGAGAAGATTCCGTCTGTAACGTTTGAAAGGGGGGATGGCGTGTATTTTGTCAGAAGCGAGCGTCGCTGTCAGTCACCCTTTACGCGTTTTTATCAGTGAGACGCAAAAACCCTTCTTAGGGGATGGTCAATTTCTTAGGTGGGATTAGGATGTGACCTGGCGAAATGGCAGTGTTTTGACATATTTAAAAACTGCGTCCTGAGCTACTTTGTCTCCTCCGAAATAAGCTTTCAATTACTCAATTGAACGTATTTCTTATTCCCGATTATTCGCGGGAAGGGTTATTTACATTTTAAAGGAATAGACATGAAACTCAGCAACATTGCTTCTTCTGTTATTGCAACTTTGGCCCTGGTTGCGGGTGCCGCAAATGCAGCAGATCCTGCGACGCCGGTTTCCGTAAATGGCGGTACCGTACATTTTAAAGGTGAGCTGGTTAATGCTGCTTGTTCAGTAAATACTGATTCTTCCGAGCAGACCGTTAATCTGGGTCAGTATCGCACCGCGAAATTTACCAAAGTGGGCGACACCACCTCTAATATTCCATTCAACATTGAACTGAATGATTGCGATCCGCTGGTTGCCAAAACTGCAGCCGTTGCGTTCACCGGTCAGATCGACCCAACCGACAAAACCCTGCTGGCCGTCACCTCCGGCAGCAACGACAACACCGCGAAAGGCGTGGGTATTGAGATCCTCGACAGCAAATCCAGCGTTCTGACCCCAGACGGTGCGACCTTCTCTGCTGCGCAGACGCTGATCGAAGGGACCAACACCCTGAAGTTCACCGCGCGTTATAAATCAACGGCTGCCACCACCGAGCCGGGCCAGGCGAACGCTGACGCCACCTTCGTAATGAAATACGAATAATTCCTCCGCACAGGGATGTTCAGGCCTCAGGGATGAGGCCCGTCATACGCAAATGCCAGGAACGAAGGATGACAAGGACTGGAACACTACTGCTGTTAACCCTTGCGATGGCTTGCCCGGCATCGGCGCATACCGTGGTGATCGAGGGTGGCAAGGTTCATCTCCGGGGTGAACTGGTGAACGGCGGCTGCGCCGTGGCCCCCGACAGCCAGAATATGCGCATCGACATGGGGCAGTACCGAACCAATTCATTTTCCGGTGTGGGCAGTTTTTCCACGGTGAATGTGCCTTTCACCGTGCGGCTGCTGGACTGCAGCGTTGATGTTTCGCGCACCGTGGGGATCCAGTTTCAGGGCGTCACACCCGCAGAAGATCCGCAGGTCTTTCTGGCGACATCGCGGCCGGGTGAAACGCCTGTCAGCAGCGGCGTGGGGCTGGCGCTCTTTGACGAACAGCAGCGTCAGATTATTCCAAATGCCACGGCCGTCAGCTGGCTGCCGATCGATACCCACGAGCTCGCGTTCCATTTTAGCGCCCGCTATCGGGCTATTTCCGAACACCTCGAGCCAGGCAAAATTCAGTCGGATGTCTGGTTTACGTTGATTTATCCATAACACCTGCGAACACATTATTAAAGGTACGGTTGTGATGAATACCCTAATTAAACCAGGACTTTTTTTATCGTTTATTTTGATGATGGTTTCTGCCTGCGCAAATGCGTCCGGCGGTATTGCGCTGGGTGCTACGCGCGTTATTTATCCGGCAGAGGCGAAGCAAACGTCGCTTGCGATCACCAACAGCAATAAACAGGAACGCTATTTAATTAACGCGTGGATCGAAAATGCGAGCGGGCAAAAAGAAAAAACCTTTGCCGTCACTCCGCCCCTGTTTGTTAGCGAGCCGAACAGTGAAAACACGCTGCGTATTATTTACGCCGGGCCGGCGCTGCCTGCCGATCGCGAATCGCTCTTTTACATGAACGTGAAGGCGATCCCGTCAGTGAACAAAGCGAAAACGGAAAACAATAACGTGCTGCAGCTGGCGATCCTCTCACGCATCAAGCTCTTTGTGCGCCCAAACAACCTGGCGATGCAGCCGGAAGAGGCGCTTTCCCAGCTGCGGTTTGAGCGCGCGGGCACCCATCTCAAAGTCAGCAACGCTTCTCCGTATTACATCACCCTCGTCAATCTGAAGCTGGGCGGGCAGCAGCTGGATAACCTGATGGTTGCGCCGAAAAGCTCGGCTCAGCAGGTGCTGCCAGCCGGTGCCGGCGGCACGCTTTCCTGGCAGAGCGTGAATGACTACGGTGCCATCACTCCGGCGCGTAGCGTCAACCTGTGAGCAGAGTCAGGGCGATGAAAAACCACCAGAGACGTTACTGCCCGGTTGCACTGGCGCTGATGGCTGCGCTCTGGCCGCTGGCTGGCTGGAGCGAAAGTTATTTCAACCCGGCCTTCTTGTCCGACGACGCCGCCAGCGTGGCGGATTTGTCGCGTTTTGAACAAGGACACCAGCAGGCACCCGGCGTTTATCGCGTGGATATCTGGCGTAACGATGAGTTTATCGGTACCCAGGACGTGCGTTTTGAGCAGGCCGAAAACACGCCGCCGGTGGCGGGCGGTTTGTCGGCCTGCATTACGCGCGCGATGCTCGATCGCTTTGGCGTCAACGTCGCGGCGTTTCCCGAGCTGGCTAAGGTGCAGGGCGAGACCTGCGTTCCGCTGACCACGGCCATACCCGGCAGCGAAACGGTATTCAACTTTGCCTCACAGCGTCTGGACGTCAGCCTCCCGCAGGTGGCCTTGCAAAACAGCGCCCGGGGCTACATTCCGCCCGAACAGTGGGATGAAGGCATCCCCGCCGCGCTGGTGAACTACAGCTTCTCCGGTAACCGGGGAAGCGAAGACGACAGCTATTACCTCAACCTGCAAAGCGGGTTGAACTATGGCGCCTGGCGTTTACGTAACAACGGCGCGTGGCGCTACACGCAGAATAACGGGCAGCGGCACAGCGAGTGGCAGAATATTGGCACCTGGGCGCAGCGCACCGTCATCCCGCTTAAAAGCGAACTGGTTCTGGGCGACAGCAATACCGGAAATGACGTCTTCGACAGCGTCGGTTTCCGCGGCGGGCGGCTCTTCTCGTCCGACAGCATGTACCCGGACAGCCTTCAGGGCTACGCGCCGACCGTGCGCGGGATCGCCCGTACGCCCGCCAAAGTGGTGGTGCGTCAGAATGGCTACGTTATCTATCAAAGCTACGTGCAGCCGGGCGCATTTGCCATTACCGATCTTAACCCGACCTCCTCAAGCGGCGACCTGGAAGTCACGGTCGAAGAGAAAGACGGCACCCAGCAGCGCTATACCGTGCCGTACTCCACCGTGCCGCTCCTGCAGCGTGAAGGGCGCTGGAAGTACGACCTCGTCGCGGGCGATTACCGCAGCGGTAACAGCGATCAGGATACGCCGTTCTTCACCCAGGGCACCCTGATTACCGGTCTTGCCAACGGCTACACGCTCTACGGCGGGACGCAGCTGGCGTCACGCTATACCGCGGTGGCCGTCGGGGCCGGAAAAAACCTGGGTGACTGGGGGGCGGTCTCGCTCGATATCACCCACGCCCGCAGCCAGCTCGCGGACGACAGCAAGCATGAAGGGCAGTCTCTGCGCTTCCTCTACGCAAAATCCCTTAACGGCTTCGGCACCAACTTCCAGCTGCTGGGCTACCGCTACTCCACGAAAGGGTTTTATACCCTCGACGATGTGGCCTGGCGCTCAATGGAAGGCTATCAGTATGCCGATAGCCAGAACGATAGCGATGTGCCGGACGTGCAGAGCTATCACAACCTGACGTGGAATAAAAAAGGCCGCTTCCAGCTCAACGTATCTCAGTCGCTGGGGGACTACGGCTCGGTCTACGTCTCCGGTAGCGAGCAGACCTACTGGGGAACAGACGAGACGAACCTCTGGTACCAGCTGGGCTACGCGGGGGGCGTGAAGGGGATCAACTACTCCGTCTCGTGGTCGTGGAACAAATCCGTTGGGATAGACGGTACCGATCGGATCGCGTCGTTTAACGTCTCCGTGCCGTTCAGCCTCTTTACCCGTCAGGGCTATCGCCGGGACAGCGCGATTGACCGCGCCTACGCGACGGCATCCGCCAGTCGAAACAGCGATGGCGACACAAGCTGGCAAACCGGCGTCAGCGGAACGCTGCTGGAGGACCGCAACCTGAACTACAGCGTGACCCAGGGACACGCCAGCAACAACGGCTCAAGCGGAAGCGCCAGCGCCAACTGGCAGGCGACCTACGGCACGCTGGGCGTGGGCTACAACTACTCCCGCGACCAGCACGATCTCAACTGGCAGCTCTCCGGCGGGGTGGTCGGCCACGCCGACGGCGTGACCTTCAGCCAGCCGCTGGGCGACACCAACGTGCTGATCAAAGCGCCGGGGGCATCAGGCGTCAGTATTGAAAACCAGACCGGCGTGAAAACCGACTGGCGAGGCTACGCGGTGATGCCGTATGCCACCGTCTACCGCTACAACCGCGTGGCGCTGGATACCAACACCATGAGCAACAACACCGATATCGAAAACAACGTGAGCAGCGTGGTGCCGACCAAAGGCGCGCTGGTGCGCGCCAGCTTCGATACCCGCATTGGCGTGCGCGCCCTGCTGACGGTGATGCGCGGCAACCAGCCCGTGCCGTTCGGCGCGGTGGTCCGTGAAACCCAAAGCGGCGTGACCAGCATGGTGGGGGATGACGGGCAAATTTACCTGAGCGGGCTGCCGCTGGAAGGCGAACTGCTTATCCAGTGGGGCGACGGGGCGCAGTCCCAGTGTCGCGCGCACTATCGCTTGTCGCCTGAAAGCCAGAACCAGGCCATTACCATGGCAGGGGCAAGCTGTGATCGTTAACGAGGTTCCAAAAATGCGCATTTTACGCAACGTAATGAGCTTTGCGCTGCTGTGCAGCGCGATGCCCGCATGGGCAACGGTTTGCCAGAACTCCACTGGCGTGGCGAAGGATATCTCCTACGATCTCTCAAACGTTTTTAACAGCTCCAATAACAAACCGGGGCAAATTGTGACCCTTGCGCAAAAGTCCGGGCTGGTCGGCGTAAATGCCATCTGCCCCAAAGGAACGAGCGGGAAGTCCACGATGCGTAGTTACGTCACCAGTCTGCCGATAACGACGGTGATTGATAACTATAAGTATGTGCAGCTGAATGACTACCTTGATGGCGCAATGCAGATCCACGATGACTTCGCGGGTACGTTCTACCCGCCAGCCAACTATATCCAGATGGGGCAGCACCCTAACGTTCCGAATAACAAGGCGTTTCCGGTTACCGACTCGAAGCTTGTCTTCCGCCTGAGAGTCACGCGGCGGTTTATCAATATGGTGGTGATCCCGCAGCAAACCATGTTCCGGGTGTATGTGACGACCACAACCTCTGACCCACTGAATACGCCGGTGTATACCATCAGCTATAGCGGTACCATTCAGGTGCCGCAAAGCTGCGCGATAAATGCCGGGCAGGTGGTGGAGTTCGATTTTGGCGATATCGGTGCATCGTTGTTCAGCCAGGCGGGTGCCGGTAATCGTCCCCAGAAAGTCTCACCGCAAAGTAAAACCATTGCCATTAAGTGTACGAACGTGGAGGCCAACGCTTATCTGACGATGCGCATCGAGGCGGAAAAAGTCTCTGGCAATGCGCTGATTTCCGATAACCCGGATCTTGGATTTGTGGTAGCGAACGATAGCGGTGCCCCTCTGACGCCTAACAACCTGAACAGCAAAATACCGTTCCGCCTGGACGACAGCGCGCAGGCGCAGGTAGCAATTCGGGTATGGCCGGTGAGCATTACCGGGAATAAACCCGCCGAAGGCCGCTTTACCTCTCGCGGCTATCTTCGCGTGGATTACGATTAAGGGGGAATGATGCGGAACTGGAAATGGCATTGCGCTGCGGTAGCCCTGGCGATGTTTCAGGCAAACGCGTGGTCAGCCACTGCACTGGGCGAGATCAATATTCAGATGTCCGGCAATATTGTTGATTTCACCTGCGTTGCCGAGGGCAGCGACAGCGACAAGACCGTCACGCTGGGCACCTGGCCCACGAAACAGCTCAGCACCACCGGGAGCCGCACGCAGCCTATGCCGTTTACGCTGAAGCTGACCGGCTGTCCGCCGGGCGCGGCGTCCATTACGTTTTCGGGTAAAGCCGACGGGAGCAATAGCGGCTTGCTGGCGCTGAATGACGCCAGTACAGCAAGTCATGTTGCCGTTGAGATCAGGGATGCGGATAAAACGCGTCTGGCTCTCCAGCAGGCCAGCCAGGCGGTCTCGGTTGATGCGCAGGGGAATGCGATTCTGTCGTTTTATGCCAATTATATTGCAACTGCCGATAACCCTCAGCCCGGACGGGCCGATGCGGACGCTACCTTCATGATTAATTATAATTAGCACTGACCGCACTCCCTGAAGCTCAGATAAGCTGCAGGGAGTGAATTCAGGTTATAGCAGCTCGTGCGCTTTGGCGTAATCAATTAATTCCACGATGCTTTGCACGCCCAGCTTGGAATAAATATTGGATTTATGCGCGCTAATGGTCTTGTTGCTTAATAGTAACTGTTCAGCAATTTCCTTGTTGGATAATCCATTCGCCAGATACCGTAATACCGTCACCTCGCGATTCGATAATGGCATATCCACTGCCATCCCTTTCCCTGAACCCAAATGGTTTATAAAGTTCAGCGTTTCCGATGGGAAAAAAGAATAGCCCATCAGGATCATCTCTACGGCGTTGTAGATCTCCCCTAAATCTTTTCGCTTACTGACGAAGCCATTTGCCCCGGCGCGAATGGCGCGACCTGCGTAAAATATCTCTGATTTAGACGAGAGGAACAGAACCTTAATGTCTTTGTTTAAGTTTCTGATTCTCTTAAGTAAATCGAAAGCATCCGTGCCCGTGAGTTCAATGTCAAGGATCACCAGATCGATAGGGTGATTGCGGATACAGTCAAGGACTTCATGGCTATCGCCAGACTTGAGCTTGACTGTGATATTCTTATTTTTCTGTAGCAGGACTTCTATCGACATTCTGACGATAGGATGTTCGTCCATAATGATAACGGATGCCGGTTTCATTTTTAATGCCTCAGATTGTTAAAAGCGTTATGCAGAGTTTCGTAAAACTCTCGAAATGCCGGAAGGATATAATGTGCAGATCCCTATACCGTAGTATTTCCCTGGAAAGAGCGAAAGCATCCTTGTTTACGTAATGAAAAGAACTATGCCTCAGCGCGGTCATCTCATTTGGCTGGTGTTGGCAAAAAGATTTTTCTTATTCAGATTTGGTACGCATCTTATTATACAGGGTAAGTTTTTTCCGAAAACCCTGTAAATTAATATCCGCTAATGGGTTTGTATTATCTTCTGGATCTGAATCGCTATTTTTTTAAAATTAGCGGAAATATCCTGTTATCTCATTTACCGCATATTTTCATCTTTATGTAATAACAAAAAATAACAGATATCTCTGTATGTTGATCAGTTGTTAACAAAAAGAGGTATCATTTCAGGGGGTGAACCCGCGAGGATGAGGTTAAAAATTGCCCTCGCAGGCCGCCAGACCTTCATCTGAAAGTGCTTGTGTTGACCCGGATAACTCCGCCTGCTCCACAGGAGAACATGCTACCCGCTTCGCTTTTTACTCTTGGGCGGGGTCGCTAAGCTGCTTGTTTTTACATCATTATCATCTTGTTAACGCCATCTGCATTCACTTAACGGATGGAGGAAAGTGCTGCCGTTCATTCAATTTATGGCATTTCACAAGGTTTACGCCCATAAATTAGGAATAGTTATAAATTCGATTTTATTGTTAAAAATTAACATTTACGTAACGCAATTGGTAAGTAAATTCCTAAACCGCTTTAGGAAATAAGGGGTTAGGACGTGAGTGAAAATGTGCAGTCTGAGAGGTTATTAAGAAGATGCAGCAATTCCTGGCGATGGCTTAGCCCCAGCTTCAGCAGGATGCAGCTGAGACGATAGATAATGCGGCTATAGGGACGATTCTGCATAAGGGCAATCTGACGCAGTGACTTACCTCGTGAGAGCTCCTGCAGGATGGGCCATTCATTGCGCGAGAACCAGTCTTTGTCGGAACCCTGCGGGGGACGGGTATCCAGCAGGCTGTGCTGGAGCGCGGCGGCATTCATCTGACGTTCGAGCACATGAAAGGGGCCTGCCGCTTTGCAGAAGAGGCGGGTGTCGTAATTATCGGCCCGGACTAACAGCCAGGGCGTCAGGAACGGAGGAAACAGGCTATGCCGTCTCAACTGATCCAGTTTCTCAATAAGCCCCGTGGAGCGGCTTTCAACATCCACGACCAGGCGGGCTGAAGGCCACTGGGTCTGAGCGATAAGGGCGTCATCCAGCGTGGCGTAGTCGCAGCAGCTGCTCAGGGGAAACTGCCCGTTGAGAAAACCGGTGCGCAGGTAGTGATCCTCCGTCACCAGAAGGATGAACGGGGCGTCTGTTTTGCGGGGCTGGCTGATGGACTGGCTCAAAAATTCGAGCCGGTCGAAAAAGGGGGGAGCAAAAGGTGAGCGCGTAAATCCCAGTGCATCACTTCCTGTACGCCGCCGCCGGTAACGGCGCACTGTCATTCGCATGGTCTCCCTCCTGGAAATGGCTTTTTAATCCTCCGGCCATGTCCAGGACGGCCAGTAATACCCCTGGCCGAGATCTGCGCCTGCCTGCAGTGCCCAGGTACGATCGCGTTCAGTCTCAATACCTTCGATAAGCACTTTCCCGGCCAGTTGAAAGCAAAGGGAAACCAGTTGCCTCAGCGCAGGGGTGTTGCGTAAACGCCAGAATGCTTCCTTATCTATTTTGATGCCGCTTAACGGGAGTCGGCAGGATAAAAACGACTGCACTAAGACGTCATCCACGTCATCCAGCCAGATTGCGTGTCCCTGTCTGCTAAGCTGCTGCAGATTCTGAACCACAGGCTGCTTTTGCGCGATGGACAGCGCCGTAAAGGACGCGAGGTCGACAATCTCAATATTGAGCGGCGCGCCTGGTAACTGGATAAGCCGCTGAAAAGACGCAGGCTCTGTCAGGACGGTTATCGGCAGATTAATAAAAAGGTTATGACCGTGCGGCGTATTTTTTAACGCGGCAAGCTGTGCTTCAAGCAGCGTTATCGACCAGTCTGCGGACCGATGGCAAAAAAAGTCCTCGCTGCGCCGCGTGTCGGACAGAACGCTAAGGACCTCCACGCCAACCTGGCGCATGGAGGAAAGGGCGACGATGGGCTCAAGCTTAATGCCGACGATGTCCTGAGAAATGTACTGTAACCGGGGCGTATCAATCAGGTTTTGCGCTGTCACTCCATTGTCCTGTTGTCTGTCAGCCTCCAGGCGGCCGGGATACCTGACTCTAGTGTGACGAGCTGACGTTGAGGAAAACAGCAGGCGTTACTTAAATGCAACTAAGCCTTTTCGCAGCGCTAAATTTTACGGTGAAACAGGGGTAAATGTTGAGAAAATAGCCGTATTTACAATCGGCTAGCGGTAATTGCCGTGGAAAACGGAAAAGGCATTGACTCACCTGCCATTGACCGTATAATTCTTCGCGTTTCACCGCCGCGAAGTTCACGCTTCTCAGTGCGCCCTTAGCTCAGTTGGATAGAGCAACGGCCTTCTAAGCCGTAGGTCGTAGGTTCGAATCCTACAGGGCGTACCATTCAGCCTACACCGCTTTCATTTCTTCCTGTTTCCGACAAAGGTCATTCTGCTTCCTGAGTCCCTTATCGACCGTTTATTAACCCTGATATCGCCTTTTAAATAACGGATTAATAAATAGAAGGCTAATTAAAATCTGAGTATTTTAAACATTAAGGTTTTCTTAATCTTTTATTTGGTGCTGTTTTAAAATTAGATTTTTATCATCCTAACCGCCACGCCAGGGATATTTTACACTTTTACGCGTAAACTGGATTGATACTAATTATCATTAGCGTTGTTGTATGCTTTAATCCTGTCCCACAAAGCTATGAGTCGTTAATCCCGTTGGTCTATTAAGGATATGTTCATGAATTCTCGCCTGCTGTCCTGCTTCTCGCTTGCCTTGTTGTCTTCATCCCTTTTCCTTTCCACACAATCGGTTGCCGCCGATAACAGCGACGGTATCGTTGTTTATAACGCGCAGCACGAAAACCTGGTGAAGTCGTGGGTTGACGGTTTTACCAAAGAAACCGGCATTAAAGTCACTCTGCGTAATGGCGATGACAGCGAGCTGGGTAATCAGCTGGTTCAGGAAGGCAGCGCGTCACCGGCCGACGTATTCCTGACGGAGAACTCGCCGTCAATGGTGCTGGTGGATAATGCAAACCTGTTTGCGCCGCTGGATGCAGACACCCTGAAGCAGGTACCGACAGAATATCGTCCGGCGCACGGCCGCTGGATCGGCATTGCCGCCCGCAGCACGGTATTTGTGTATAACCCGGAAAAGCTGAACGAACAGCAGCTGCCTAAATCGCTGATGGATCTGGCAAAACCCGAGTGGAAAGGCCGCTGGGCGGCATCACCGTCAGGCGCGGATTTCCAGGCCATCGTGAGCGCGATGCTGGCTCTGAAAGGCGAGAAGGCCACCCTGGAATGGCTCAAGGCGATGAAAGCCAATTTCGTTGCCTATAAAGGCAACAGCACGGTGATGAAAGCGGTCAATGCCGGTCAGATTGATGGCGGCGTGATTTATCACTACTACCGTTTTGTCGATCAGTCCAAAACCGGTGAAAACAGCAAAAACACCCAGCTCTACTACTTCAAACACCAGGATCCGGGCGCGTTTGTGAGCCTCTCTGGCGGCGGCGTGCTGGCGTCCAGCAAGCATAAAGCGCAGGCGCAGGCCTTCATCAAATACATTACCGGTAAAGAAGGTCAGGAAAGTCTTCGTACCAACAATGCCTTTGAGTATGCGGTGGGCGTGAACGCGGCCTCAAACCCGAAACTGGTCCCGCTGAAAGATCTTGATGCGCCGAAAGTTGAACCTTCAACGCTCAACAGTAAAAAAGTTATCGAGCTGATGACGCAAGCCGGTCTGCTGTGATCCTGAGAGTGAAGTGAACGTCTTATGTCTGGTCTGAGTCTCGACGTCGGAAAAAACAGAGTGCAGGAGCCTGCCCGCAGGCGTCCTGCACTGCCGATGGTTGCGTTAGCTGTATTGTTTTCATTGATGGCGCTTCTGCCTTTGGGTTTTATCATTGCCATTGGCATTGAGACGGGCTGGGAAACCATTAAGGCGCTGGTGTTCCGCCCGCGCGTGGCTGAGCTGCTCAGCAACACCCTGTGGCTGACGGCTTTAGCGGTGCCGCTGTGTATCGTGACGGGCGTGGCCATCGCCTGGCTCACCGAGCGCACGCAGCTTGCCGGGCGGGGGATCTGGTCTGCGCTGGCGGTCGCCCCGCTGGCGATCCCCGCGTTTGTGCAAAGCTACGCCTGGGTGAGCGTTGTCCCGTCCATGCACGGGCTCTCCGCGGGCGTGTTCCTCTCCGTTCTTGCCTACTATCCCTTTATCTATATGCCGGTTGCGGCGGTGCTGCGTCGCCTTGACCCGACGCTTGAAGATGTCGCCGCTTCGCTGGGTACGCCGCCGTGGCGGGTCTTTTTCCGCGTGGTGCTGCCCCAGCTCAAGCTGGCTATCTGCGGCGGCGCGCTGCTGGTGGCGCTGCACCTGCTGGCGGAATATGGCCTGTACGTGATGATCCGCTTTGATACCTTCACCACGGCAATTTATGACCAGTTCCAGTCTACCTTCAGCGGCCCGGCGGCGAACATGCTGGCGGGCGTGCTGGCCTTGTGCTGTCTGGCTATCCTGATGCTGGAAGGCGTAACGCGCGGAAAAGCACGCTACGCGCGCATTGGCGCCGGGGCCGCGCGCGAGCAGAAGCGCTGGCCGCTGAAGCCTGCGGCCGCCGCGCTGGGCCAGCTGTTTTTCATCGTGCTGATCGTGCTGGCGCTGGGCGTGCCGCTAATTGTCCTGTGCCGCTGGATTTGGCTCGGCGGCGTGCAAAACTGGATGAGCCCCGATCTCTGGCACTCCCTGCGCCAGACGCTGATGCTCGGCGTGGGCGGTGCGCTCCTGACGACGGCGTGCGTGATCCCCATCGCGTGGCTCGGTATCCGCTATCCGCACCGTATCTTCAGGATGCTGGAAGGGTGCATCTATATCACCAGCTCGCTGCCGGGCATTGTCACGGCGCTGGCGCTGGTCACCGTCACCATTCATTACGCCCGCCCCATTTACCAGACGGAAATCACCCTGTTCCTGGCCTACCTGCTGATGTTTATGCCCCGCGCGCTCATCAACCTGCGGGCGGGGATTGCGCAGGCGCCGGTCGAGCTGGAAAACGTGGCGCGCAGCCTGGGCAGCACGCCCGCGAAGGCGCTCTGGAGCGTCACGATGCGGCTGGCCGCGCCGGGTGCGGCGGCGGGAGCCGCGCTGGTTTTCCTCGGCGTCAGCAACGAGTTGACCGCCACGCTGCTGCTCTCTCCGCTGGGCACGCGCACGCTTTCCACTGGATTCTGGGCGCTGACCAGCGAGATTGACTATGTGGCCGCCGCGCCTTACGCGATGCTGATGATCCTGATTTCACTCCCGCTGACCGCCATTCTCTATATGCAGTCGAAAAAAATTGCAGGGCTATGACATGCTTGAATTAACCGCCATTTCTAAATCGTTTTCTGATGTGCAGGTGCTCGACAGCTTAAACCTGAGCGTTGCGCCGGGCAGCAGGACGGCGATTGTCGGGCCGTCCGGGTCGGGGAAAACCACGCTGCTGCGTATTCTTGCCGGGTTCGAAACGCCTGACACCGGGCGCATTGTCATGCAGGGGAGAACGCTGTTTGATGAAAACAGTTTTGTTCCCGCCCACCTGCGCCGGATCGGTTTTGTGCCTCAGGAGGGCGCGCTGTTCCCGCACCTCAACGTGGCAGACAACATCGCCTGGGGGCTGGACGGCACCCGCCACGAGAAGCGCCAGCGCGTTGAGACGCTGATGGAGATGGTTTCTCTGGACAGGCAGCTCGCAACCCACTGGCCCCACGAGATTTCCGGCGGACAGCAGCAGCGCGTGGCGCTTGCCCGCGCGCTGGCCCAGCGTCCTTCACTGATGCTGCTGGATGAACCGTTCTCGGCGCTGGATACCGGCCTGCGCGCCATGACGCGTAAGGCAACGGCCGATCTGCTGGCCGAAGCGGGCGTGGCCTCGATTCTGGTCACCCACGATCAGAACGAAGCGTTGTCTTTTGCCACGCAGGTTGCCGTCATGCGCTCCGGACGCTTCACGCAGGTCGGGACGCCTTATGACGTCTACACCCGTCCCGTTGATGAAGAGACGGCGCTGTTTCTTGGCGATGCCGTGATCCTGCCTGCCCAGCTCGCTGGCGGGTATGCGGTGTGCGCGCTGGGTGAAGTGCCGACGGACAACGCGCAGGCGACAGGAGAGGGCAGGGTAATGATGCGCCCTGAACAATTACGCGTGACGGCATGTGCAGCGCATGAAAGCCCGATCTCGATTCTTGATGTGGACTTCACCGGCCAGCTGTCGACGCTCACTCTGGGATTAGCCGGGCAGCATCAGCCCGTGATTCTGAAGACCGTCAGCCAGCCAGGATGGAACCCGGGCACGGCGGTACGCATTGATATTGCTGGCACCGCGCGCGTATTCGAATATTCTTAATATTCGTTAGTAATTTCATGCAACGGGTTGTTATAAAAGAATTTTCCCGAGCGTATGGCATTTCCTGAGATTCTCTACCATGCTCATAAAACCTCACCACAATGCGTGAGGTTTTTCGTAGTTGCTGATTAATCTCAAGGAAAAAGGTTATGAAAAAGACGACTGCTATTTTGTTGGGAACGGCGTTACTGTTTACGACCAATGCTTTTGCTGCTCAGCTGCTGACTAAAAGCGAGTTCAAGAAAGTTGCGTCTCAGTATAAAAAAATCGGTACGGTAAACACCTCGAATGAAGTATCGATTGATGATGCAAAAAAAGAACTGATTGAGAAAGCCGATAAGAAAGGCGCGGATGTCCTGGTGCTCACGTCAGGGAACACCAACAATAAAATTCACGGTACGGCCAATATTTACAAGAAAAAATAACGTCATTGCAGCCACCCCGAAACGGGGTGGTTGTTCCCCTCTCTTCTCACCAAACCTCCTCATGAACGCGGTTACACTTGCCAATGCATGTATAATGCGTATAGTTCTCATTTGCATTTCAGTGAACACATTCTAAGGCCCGACAACGGGTCATTTTTGCGCGCACGTTTAAATGAGTTAACGATGAACAACACCATGATGCACAACACGCTGCTGGCGTTTGCCGTTGGCGCGATGACACATTCCGCCTTCGCGGCTGACGATCCAAAAGAGGACACCCTCGTTGTCCAGGCTGCACCAGCCAGCGATTTCAAACCCGGCGGCGACCAGCTGGTACCGGCCTTCCTTGACGGACAGGTGGCGAACGGCGGGCGCATGGGGATGCTGGGCCAGCAGAACGCCATGGACGTGCCGTTCAACCTCATCAGCTACACCTCGAAGCTGGTGGAAGATCAGCAGGCGAAAACCATTGCCGATGTCGTCGCGAACGATGCGGGCGTACAGTTCGTTCAGGGGTACGGCAACAGCGCGGAGACCTACCGCATCCGTGGCCTGAAGTTTGACGGCGACGACATGACCTTTGGCGGGCTGTCCGGCGTGCTGCCGCGCCAGGTGGTGGATACCCAGATGGTTGACCGCATTGAGATCTTCAAAGGGGCAAACTCGCTGATGAACGGCGCGGCAAGCTCCGGCGTGGGCGGGATGATCAACCTTGAGCCAAAACACGCGGGCGAGCTCCCGCAGGCGAAGGTCGGCGTGGACTATACCTCGGATTCCCAGATTGGCACCACGCTGGATGCGGGCCATCGCTACGGCGACAGCGACCAGTTTGGCGCGCGGGTGAATCTGGTCCATCGCGAAGGGGAAACCGGCATTGCGAACGATCGCCGCCGCACCACGCTGCTCTCAACCGGCCTGGATTACACGGGCGAACGCTTCCGCACCTCGCTGGATCTCGGCTATCAGAAGAAAACCTTCCACGGCAGCCCGACCAGCGTCAATATTTCCGCGGTGGACTTCGTGCCCGAGCCGCCGAAAAACGATCGTAACTTCTCGCAGAAGTGGGCCTACAGCAACATCGAAAACGAATTTGGGATGTGGCGCAGCGAGTACGACATCGCCGACGGCTGGACCGCCTATACCGGTCTGGGCGCGCAGCACGCGCATGAGGAAGGCATCTACAGCGCGCCGAAGCTGGTAGACAAGAGCGGCAAGGCCACGGTCAGCCGCCTCGACACCAACCGCATCAGCGATTCCGTCAGCGGGATGGCGGGCATTCGCGGTAACTTTGACACCGGTTTTGTCTCGCACAAGGTCAACGTCGGCTATTCGGCGATGACCAAAAACGAAAAAATCGCGTGGAAAATGTCGGCGACGAAGGATAACCCGACCACCAACATCTATCACAATACCGGCGTCGATATGCCGGATAGCACTAACTTCAACGGCTCTGGCGGGAAATACAGCGATCCGCTGACTAGCGGGCGCACCCGTACGCAGGGCTGGCTGCTGAGCGATACGCTGGGCGTGCTGGACGACAAACTGCTGTTCACCGCGGGCGCGCGCCATCAGAAAGTGGTCATTCGCGGGTATAACAAAGTCACCGGTGCGGAAAACGCGGCGGACGGCTTCGACGGCAGCCGCTGGATGCCCACCTACGGCGTGGTCTACAAGCCGTGGGAGACGATCTCCCTCTATGCTAACCACACCGAAGCGCTGCAGCCGGGTAAAACCGCGCCTAACACCGCCACCAACTACGGCCAGAGCACCGGTATCGTTCACTCTAAGCAGAACGAAGTGGGCGTGAAGGCGGACTTTGGCCGCGTGGGCGGATCGCTTGCGCTGTTCGAAATCAAAATGCCGTCGGCGATCCTCGACGACAGCGGCCACTACGGGCTTGACGCCGAGCAGCGTAACCGTGGCGTGGAGCTGAACGTCTTCGGCGAGCCAATGCTGGGGATGCGTCTGAACGCCAGCGCCACCTGGCTGCAGGCCGAGCTCACCAAAACCAAAAATGGCGTGAATCAGGGCAACGATGCGATCGGTATTCCGAACTTTTACGCCGTGCTGGGCGCGGAGTACGACATCAAGCCGATTAACGGCCTGACCGCCACCGCCCGCGTGAACCACTCCGGCGCGCAGTACGCTGACCTGGCAAACAGCAAAAAGCTGGACAGCTACACCACGCTGGATCTGGGGATGCGTTATCGCTTCGCGGTGAACCACAATGAAAACCAGATGACGGTTCATGCGGGCATCGACAACGTGACCAATGAAAACTACTGGGCCAGCGTGGACGATTCCGGTACCTATATTACGCAGGGCGAACCGCGCACCTTTAAGGTCTCGGTTGGCTACGCGTTTTAAGCGTTCCACCTCGTTATCCGGGGCAGGGATGCCCCAATCCCTTGCTACCTCCAGCATGAAGTGTTAAAACGTGCCCCTTCTAAAAAAGAGACAGGGGTAGGACGTGAAAGACGCGTCATCCGCTTCAGGTCATGGTAGCGCTGAAGCCTCGTCGGATCAGAATCCGACGCTGCAACGTGGTTTGCAAAATCGACATATTCAGTTAATTGCCCTTGGCGGCGCGATCGGTACCGGGCTGTTTCTCGGCATCGGCCCCGCCATTCAGATGGCTGGCCCGGCGGTTCTGCTGGGTTACGGTATCGCCGGGATTATCGCCTTCCTGATCATGCGCCAGCTTGGCGAGATGGTTGTTGAAGAGCCGGTTTCAGGCTCCTTCGCGCACTTTGCTTATAAATACTGGGGCCCGTTTGCAGGCTTCCTGTCCGGCTGGAACTACTGGGTCATGTTCGTGCTGGTGGGGATGGCGGAGCTGACCGCCGCTGGCATTTATATGCAGTACTGGCTCCCGGACGTGCCAACGTGGATCTGGGCGGCGGCCTTCTTCATCATTATTAACGCCGTTAACCTCGTCAACGTGCGCCTGTATGGCGAAACCGAGTTCTGGTTTGCGCTGATCAAGGTGCTGGCGATTATCGGGATGATCGGCTTCGGCCTGTGGCTGCTGTTCTCCGGCCACGGCGGCGAGCGTGCCACGATCGACAACCTGTGGCAGCACGGCGGCTTCCTCGCCACCGGCTGGAAAGGGCTGATTCTCTCCCTGGCAGTGATCATGTTCTCCTTCGGCGGACTAGAGCTGATTGGCATTACCGCCGCGGAAGCGCGCGACCCGCATAAAAGCATTCCAAAAGCGGTCAACCAGGTGGTGTACCGTATTCTGCTGTTCTACATCGGCTCGCTGGTGGTGCTGCTGGCGCTCTATCCGTGGGTGGAAGTGAAGTCCGACAGCAGTCCGTTCGTGATGATTTTCCACGATATGAACAGCAACCTGGTGGCCTCGGCGCTGAACTTCGTCATTCTGGTGGCGTCTCTGTCGGTCTATAACAGCGGCGTTTACTCCAACAGCCGCATGCTGTTTGGCCTCTCCGTACAGGGCAACGCGCCGAAGTTCCTCACTCGCGTCAGCCGTCGCGGCGTGCCGGTGAACTCCTTGTTCCTTTCTGGTGCTATCACCTCGCTGGTGGTGCTGATCAACTACCTGCTGCCGAAAGAGGCCTTTGGCCTGCTGATGGCGCTGGTTGTCGCCACGCTGCTGCTGAACTGGATCATGATCTGCCTCGCGCACCTGCGCTTTCGCGCCGCGATGCGCCGCAAGGGACGCGAGACGCAGTTCAAAGCGCTGCTTTACCCGGCGGGGAACTACATCTGTATCGCGTTCCTGGGGCTGATTCTGGTGCTGATGTGCACCATGGATGAGATGCGCCTTTCGGCGATGCTGCTGCCGGTGTGGGTGGTGTTCCTGTTTATTGCCTTTAAGCTCTCGCGAAGGTAAAAGCAAAACGGCAACCTGGTTGCCGTTTTTAGTGTTTGCACCCTCTCCCTGTGGGAGAGGGCCGGGGTGAGGGCACCAGACCGCACCAAACCAGACCGCACCT
Organism: Enterobacter cloacae complex sp. CARB60; assembly: GCF_036487345.1. Classification (NCBI taxonomy): domain Bacteria; kingdom Pseudomonadati; phylum Pseudomonadota; class Gammaproteobacteria; order Enterobacterales; family Enterobacteriaceae; genus Enterobacter; species Enterobacter cloacae complex sp. CARB60. The sequence continues at coordinate 3,544,502 of NZ_JAZKLC010000002.1, read as the reverse complement.
GCCTTCACGCCCGGTGGCGCTTCGCTTACCGGGCCTACAAACGGATTACCTGGCGATAACGCCCGCCAGGGAGCGAATATCGTTCCCGGTCGGGGACTGGTGAATACGCAACCCAAACTCATCCACCACCGCAAAAATATGGTCGAAGATGTCGGCCTGAATTTCCTCATATTCTGCCCAGACCACCGTGTTGGTGAAGGCATATATTTCAATCGGCAAACCATTCGCATCAGGCGCTAGCTGGCGCACCATCAGCGTCATATCTTTGCGAATGCGCGGATGGTTGCGCAGATATTCATTCAGGTAGGCGCGGAAGGTGCCAATATTGGTCATCTTACGCAGGTTTAATACCGACTCCCCTTCACCGTTCTTCTGATTCCACAGGTTAATTTCCTCATGCCGCGCGGCCAGATAGGGCTTTAGCAGTTTCGCCTGAATGAGTTTCTGCTGTTCCTGCTCGTCGAGAAAATGAATGCTGGTGGTATCAATATTCAGGCTGCGCTTAATGCGTCGCCCGCCGGAGGCAGACATGCCGCTCCAGTTAATAAAGGCGTCAGAGACCAGGGCCCACGTCGGAATGGTCGTAATCGTATTATCGAAGTTACGCACCTTGACGGTGGTCAGACCGATGTCCGTCACCGTGCCGTTGGCACCGTATTTTGGCATCTCCAGCCAGTCGCCGAGCTTGAGCATGTCGTTGGCGGAAAGCTGAATCCCCGCCACCAGTCCGAGTATCGGGTCTTTAAACACCAGCATCAGCACGGCGGCCATGGCGCCCAGACCGCTTATCAGAATCGCCGGGGACTGGCCGATCAGCAGGGAGATAATCAATATCCCCACCAGGATGGCGCTCACCAGCTTGATGCCCTGGAAGATCCCTTTCAGCGGCAGCTGTGATGCGGTGGCCATTTTCTGCGACAGATTAAAAATCACGTCCAGCAGCGAGAAGAAGGAGAGCAGGGCATACACCATCACCCACAGCTTTGCGCAGGTGGTGAGAATTTCCGCCGCTTCGCTGCCCTTTTGCAGCCACAGTACCGCCTGAACGTTGACGATTATCCCCTGAAGGGTGAAGGCCAGACGGTGAAATAATTTATTCTGGGTAATAATCTGCAACCACAAATGGCTGCTGGCCTGAGCGCGCTTTTCGAACGCGCGAAGCACCACTTTGTGCAGAATAAAATGAACAATGATGGCGGTAAGAAAAATAATACCAAAGATAATCACTAAAGAGGTGGTGTGATTAATTTCAATGCCTAACTCTTCAACCTGTGCAATTAATTCCTGCATAACGTCTCCTTTATTGATGCAGCCCCATAATGGCGGCTGCGGATCTATTATGCAAATTCACGGGCTTATTTGGTGGCCTGGCAGACCTTCACCACCGGCAGGCACAGGCTATGGCGTATGCGCAGCGTCGCCAGGGCGAGCACCACCATCATCGCCGTTTCCACCATCAGGAAGACGTTAACCGCCTGGGTGTAATCCCCGTGGTGGTTCTGCAGCGCGTGCAGCAAAATCGCGCCAAAAATGGCCGGGCCAAGCCCCAGCGCGGCCTGCTGAAGCGTGCTGAGAATGGCGCTCGCGGCCCCCGCGTCGTCAGGCTGGATATCGCGCATCCCGATGCGGTAGAAGCTGTTCACGATCAGCGCCTGCCCGTAGCCGACCAGCCCGGTCGCGGGCGCCAGCGTCAGCGCGGTATTCTCCATTCCCCAGATGCGGAACGTGGCGATCAGCGCCAGCAGGCCGGCAATCTGGATCGCCAGACCGGTCAGCAGAATGGTACTGGTGCTGTAGCGAGCAATCAGCCGCGGCGCGAACCACGCGGAGATAAAATAAGCCACACCAAGGGCAATAAAACTGTTCCCGGACTGCCACGGCGCCATCCCCAGACCGGTTTGCATGGTCAGCGCCATACAGAACATAAACCCGGACCAGACGCTGAAAAAGAGCATCGCAATCAGTATGCCAAAGCGGACGCTGCGGAGCTGCAGCAGGCGAGGCGGGATCAGCGGGTGGGCATTCTCACGCTCCTTTTTGCGCGCATTCAGCGCCATCAGCCAGGCCAGCGGGATAATCGCGAGAAGCATCGCCTTCAGCGGCCAGGACCAGTGCCACTGGGGGCCGAGCGCCGTCGGAAATAGCAGGCAGCAAAGCACGATCGCCAGCAGCACGGTACCCGGCCAGTCGATGCGTGACGGCGTCTCGCGGCGGGTTTCGGGTACGAAATGGCGACTCAGTGCCAGCACCACCAGACAGATCGGCACGTTGATAAAGAAGGCGTTACGCCAGCCCAGCCCGGCGATGTCCGCCGATACCAGCCAGCCGCCGCCCATTTGCCCGACGATAAACGCAATCCCACCGATGCCGCCAAACAGGCTGATGGCTTTTGCGTGGGCGGTACCTTTGAGCGTGACGTGCAGCGTGGCGAGAATTTGCGGCACGATCAGTGCGGCTCCCGCACCCTGAACGATGCGCGCGGCCAGCAGCTGTTCAATGTTCCCCGCCATCCCGCACAGCAGCGAGGCCAGGCCAAAGCTCGCCACGCCCCACATAAACAGGCGTCGACGGCCAAAGTTATCCCCCAGCTTGCTGCCGAGCGCCAGGCAGACGGCGAAGGCCACGCCGTAGAGGGCGACAATCAGCTCCAGCTCGGTGGCGGTGGCGTGCAGCGAGTGGGTGATGGCGTCCAGCGCCACGTTGGTGATTGAGGTATCAATCATCGGCAGCATCTGGCCGGTTAGCAGCAGTATCAGGCCAGCGCGGCCCGGTGAAACAACTGACGTATTCATGGGATCTCCATTGCGTCATTCATCAGATGGTCGTAGCATCAACCATCTGATAAACGGGTACCAGTTCTTACTTATACTGGTACTGGCACTACCATGCAGGGGGATTTATGGCCTTGATGTCTGAACCCGTCGTTTCACTTCAGGATGACACCCGAAAACAGCTGGGGGCATTTTTACGCGCACGACGTGAAAGCCTCGATCCGCAGCGTCTCGGCCTGCCGCGCAGCGGCCGTCGCCGCACGCCGGGTCTGCGCCGGGAAGAGGTGGCGATGCTCGCTGACGTGGGCGTGACCTGGTACACCTGGCTGGAGCAGGGCAGGGACGTCAACCCGTCCAGCGCGGTGATGGCGGCCGTGGCGAAAGCCTTGCAGTGTACGCCGACCGAAGCCCGGCACCTTTTCGTGCTCGCCGGGTTGCCGCCGGGCGAAGCCCCGCAGGCGGTCTGCTGCGAGGGCATCAGCGAAGGCACGCGCCGCCTGCTCGATACTCTGATGCCGAAACCGGCCAGCATCCAGAAGCCCAATTTCGACATCGTGGCGTGGAACGACAGCTTCGGCCACCTGATGGGCGTCGATTTCAATGAAATCCCGCCGGAAGACCGCAACTGTATTTACCTGTTCCTCACCCACCCCGCGTGGCGCGCGCGGCTCGACAGGCGCGACGACGTGCTGCCGATTTTCGTCTCCTACTTCCGCGCGGCGATGGCCGAGCACCGGGGCGACCCGCTGTGGGAAGCGAAGCTGGCGCGCTTCTTTGCGGTGTCCGAAGAGTTCAAAACCCTGTGGCACCAGCGCAACGACGTGCGCGGCGTGGAGAACCAGCTCAAGCTGTTTACCCATCCCGAGCTGGGGGATTTTACGCTGCAGCAGATGTACTGGTACTCCGCGCCGCGAAACGGGTCGCGGCTGCTGGTGTATCTGCCGGTGGATGAGGCAGGGGAGCGAGCGATGGCCTGGCTGGCGGCGCAGGGAAAATAAGTTTTTTGCGAGACGGTTTCAGGGAGTAAGAACCAACTCTGCTAAGTGGATGAGACAGGTGTAAGTTGGGGTTTAACGTAAACCAGTCGACTGAATCGACATCATTTCGATGAGGTGTTAAGTCGTCTATACTCACGCCATGAGAAACCACCATGTCGCCACTGATGATTGATTCCGCAGATTTCAGCCAAAAATTAGGCCTTATCTCCCGAAACGTCGAACATACTGAAGCGTTTCTTGCGCGAGGCACGGTGGATTTTCACCTGCCCGGATTTATCCTGCCTGAGGGATATCGCCTGTTAAAATCGCGCTACGGCGATGAATATCGTCTCGTGACTACCGACGACGGAAAACCTTATACGGCGTATGCCGTTAAGTTGACGTTTCATAAAGAAATTACCTTTCCCCACGGGGCTGCGACACAGGTTATGGTCTGGCGTACGCCGCGCGCTGTCCATCAGCGGGTAATCAGTGGATTACCGCAATCCTTCTTCCAGTGGGTGCTAAGCGAATACGACATTGTGGTTTCTGACAGCGAGCAAACCGGTGACGGACAGCGGTTTTGGTTACGCATGATCGACTGGGCGTTCAGCATGAATTATCAGATAAGCGTGGCGGACGGTACGGTAGGTGAAGAGTGGCACTTAACGCCGGTGAGTTCTTACGCCGAGCTGGAAGAGCGCTGGATTGCTTTTGCCTGGGGATACGATCGTGAGGTGCATCCACATCGCAGGTTAGTCATCAGTAAAGCGTAACGGGCCGCACAGAGCGGCCCGTTTTATTTAGCACTCGGTCACAATCGTGCTCAGCGGCAGGCGAGACTTCGGCAGCGTGGCGTTGAAATCTTCCACGCTGTGGTGCCCAACCGGTACCACCACCAGGCTGGTGAAGCCTTTCTCTTTCAGGCCAAACTCTTCGTCGAGGATCGCCGCGTCGAAGCCTTCAATCGGCACCGCGTCCAGACCCAGTGCGCCCACGCCCAGCAGGAAGTTGCCGACGTTCAGGTAAACCTGCTTCGCCATCCACTGGTCGTCATCTTTCAGATCCACACGGTGCATGTCGGCGAAGTAGTGGCGGCCTTTATTGTTGGCGGCTTTGGCTTCCGGCGTGTTGAAACGGCCATCGGCCTCTTCCTGATCCACCACGCGCTCCAGCCAGGCATCGTCCAGCGCGGTTTTCGCGCAGAACACCACCACGTGAGAAGCATCGAGCATTTTGCGTTCGTTGAACACGTAGGTGCCCGCGGCGGATTTCGCCACGCGCGCTTTACCTTCCTCGGTGCTGGCTACGATGAAGTGCCACGGCTGGGAGTTGGTGCTGGACGGGCTGTACTGCAGCAGGGTTTTGATTTTTTCCGCTTCTTCCGCGGTCAGTTTTTTGCTTGCGTCGAACGCCTTGGTCGAGTGGCGTTTCAGGGCGACAGAAATGATATCCATAACAACTCCTGGTGATAAAATTCGCCCGCTCGCGGGCGCGAAAGGAAAGCAGATTACCGCGCGAAGCGGTAAAAGATAAGTACAATTCGAGCGCTTAATCTGTTCGTCTCAGACGAACAATCAGACCGGCCGGATCCACTTCTGGTCTTTTTTTGGCAGCTTATCCACCACCAGATTCCAGGAATCATTAATGAGGTCGGTCACCAGTTCCGGCGTCACGTCGTCAGTGCCGTAAAGGGAAATCCAGTGTTTTTTGTTCAGGTGATAGCCCGGTTCAACGCCACGATAAATCTGCTGGTTTAACAGCGATTTTTCCGGATCGGACTTCAGACTGACGTGGGGGCGTCCGTGGACGGTGGCCATCAGCATGAAAATCTTTCCGCCCACTTTAAACACGTCAAACTCCGGCCCAAACGGCCAGCAGTGCTCGGTGAAGGGCAACTCAAGCGCCACGCGCATGGCGTGTTCCTGCAGGGATTTACTGTCCATCGCTATCCTCCTGAGCCAGCCCGCGCCACATGGCCTCAAAACCCAGCGCTTTAAAATCGACGGCGCGTGACGGGTCGCGGGTGGCAAACTCCATGGTGGTTTCCGCCAGCGATAAGAAAAGCGCATCGCCAAACGTTTTAAATTCATCCGACATAAACACCGGGCGCACAGAGCGGCGGCACAGCTCATGGAGTTCGGGGAACATCTCCTTCACCGCCTGTTCCGTTTCGGTGCTTAGCTTTTCGCTGACGCCAATCTGGCGGATAGCCGCATGAGAAACGGGGTTACGAATACCCCAGTCCACGTAGCTGTTCCAGATATTGCGGGTATGCTCTTTGGGAAGCGTGATGGTGCGATCGAGGTTTGCCAGCATGGCCTGGCAGAGATCCTGCTTCAGGTGCAGATAGAGGGCATTTAGCAGATCGTCTTTAGTCGGAAAGTAGCGAAACAGGGTACCTTCGGCGACGCCCGCGTTACGGGCGATTAACGCCGTTGAGGCGGCGATACCTGACTGTGCAAATGCCACGGTTGCGGCTTCCAGTAAGGCCTGTTTTTTATCTTCACTCTTCGGACGTGCCACTAAATTTTTCCCCCTGTCAATTGTAAAAACCCTGATTGAAACACGTGCTTTGACACGCTGCAACGCGGAATGTCAAAGATCGAAAACGTCTTGACGACTTTATCATCATATCTATAATGAGTGCTTACTCACTCATAATCAAGTTTACCCCGCGCAAACTATCGGATGGGGCGCGTTTTCGGGTCTGGATATGAAAAAACCTCTCTTCATCTGCGTGGTGTTAATCATGATCATAGCTTCAGCTGCGAGTTTACCGTTTGTTCTGAATGCCGGATTCGGCCAGCCACCGCAGGGTGAGCAGCTCACCGAAGTGGAGGCCTCTCCCCAGTATCGCGAGGGAAAATTCCACAATACGCTGCCGACGCCGGGCTATAACGGCGACAAAAATATGCTGGTCGCGACGTGGGATTTTCTGACCAAAAAAACCGAAAACGCGCGCCCGGCTCAGCCGCTGCCGCTGGTGAAAACCGATCTTGCAAGCCTGCCGCTGGAGCAGGACACCTTGGTGTGGCTCGGTCACTCCTCGTGGTACCTGCAGCTCGCGGGCAAGCGCATCCTGATTGACCCGGTGCTCGGCAACTATGCCGCGCCGTTCTCGTTCCTCAATAAGGCCTTTGCCGGCGAGTATCCGTGGCGCGCTGAAAGCATGCCGGAAATCGACCTGCTGATTATCTCGCACGATCACTACGATCATCTGGATTACGCCACCATCAGGGCGCTACTGCCGAAGGTGAAGCGCGTGGTGACGCCGCTGGGCGTGGGATCCCACCTGCGCTATTGGGGAATGAAGCCCGAGATTATTGACGAGCGTGACTGGAACCAGTCTGTACGCATCAGCGATGAACTGACGGTGCATGTTCTGCCAGCGCGTCACTTCTCCGGGCGCGGCATCAAACGCGATCGGACCCTGTGGGGCAGCTTTATGTTCGTCACGCCAGAGCAGAAGGTTTATTACAGCGGGGATTCCGGCTACGGCCCGCACTTTAAGGCCATCGGCGAACAGTTTGGCGAGGTGGATTTAGCCATCATGGAAAACGGCCAGTACGACCAGGACTGGAAGTACATCCATATGCTGCCGGATGAAACGGCGCAGGCCTCGGCGGATCTCAACGCCAAAGCCGTGGTGCCGGGGCACAACGGACGCTTCGTGCTGGCGAAACACGCCTGGAACGATCCGCTGATCCAGCTGGCAAAAGCCAGCAAGGACAAAAATTATCGGCTGCTGACGCCGGAACTGGGTGAGCCCGTCCGGGTGAGTGACACCGCGCAAACCTTTCGCGCGTGGTGGGAATAATGTTTAAGCGAGAAGCAGAGGGGGACAGCTGTATGACCATTTCCGCTCAAGTCATCGACACTATCGTCGAATGGATCGACGACAATCTGCACCAGCCATTACGTATAGAGGATATTGCCCGCCACGCGGGTTACTCGAAGTGGCACCTGCAGCGGTTGTTTATGCAGTATAAAGGGGAGAGCCTGGGGCGCTATATCCGTGAACGCAAGCTGCTGCTGGCGGCGCGCGACCTGCGTGAATCCGACGCTCGCGTGTACGATATCTGCCTGCGCTACGGGTTTGACTCGCAGCAGACGTTTACCCGCATCTTTACCCGTACGTTCAACCAGCCGCCGGGTGCGTACCGTAAAGAGAACCATAGCCAGACACATTAACATGTCGCGTGTAGGCCGGGTAAGGCGTAGCCGCCACCCGGCTTTTTTTGTGGGCGCGGTGCCCGTAAGTTGCCCGGTGGCGCTGCGCTTACCGGGCCTACAGACAGTGCGAACGTAGACCGGGTAAGGGGTTGTGGGCACAGTGCCCGTATGTTGCCCGGTGGCGTTGCGCTTACCGTGCCTACAGACAGTGCGAACGTAGGCCGGGTAAGGCGTAGCCGCCACCCGGCTTTTTTGTGGGCACGGTGCCCGTAATTGCTCGGTGGCGCTGCGCTTACCTGGCCTACAGATAGCTTACCACCGGTAATTCACCGTTGCCGTCACCGTACGGCCAATCCCGTAGAAGCACGCCGTATCGCTTGCGCACGACGCCACATACTTCGTGTCCGCCACGTTATTGACGTTGAACTGCACGCTCGCCCCTTTCAGGCTGCGGTTCATCTCGCCCAGATCGTAGCTCAGCATCGCGTCATACAGATCCACCGACGGCACCTTGAAGGTGTTCTTCGCATCGCCGTAGCTGGTGCCGATGTAGCGCATCCCCACGCCCGCGGTAAGGCTCTTCAGCGCGCCGCCCGGAACGGTATAGCTGGCAAACGCCGATGCCATATGCGCCGGAATGCGCGCAGGCGTTTTGCCTTCTGTTCCCGCCACCGTCGTGCTTTTGGTTTTCGCATCGGTGTAGGTATACGAGCCAATCAGGTTGATGTTGTCCTTCAGCGTGGAGTGGATTTCCGCCTCCACGCCTTTCGAACGCACCTTGCCCGCGTTCTCGAACCAGCCTTCGGCGCTGTTATAGGTCGCCACGTTGTCCTGGGTTAAATCGTACAGCGCGAGGGTCATCAGCGTGCTGTCGACCGGCTGATACTTCAGGCCAATCTCGGTCTGCTCCCCGGTGGTTGGCTTGAAGGGTGCAACGCCCGGCGCGCGGTTGGTTTGCAGGTTCGGTTCAAACGAGGTGCTGTAGCTGACGTACGGCGACAGGCCAGAGTCGAACGCGTAGAGCAGTCCGGTTCGCCAGGTGAATTTGCTGTCGTTCTGCTGGGTAACGCTGCCGTCGGTGAAGTCGTTAGTTCGCACTTCGCTCCAGTCGTAGCGCCCGGAGACCAGCCATTCCCAGCTGTTCCAGCTCATCTGATCCTGCAAATACAGCCCCATCTGGTCGAGATTTTGCTGCTCGTCGCTGGCGGTTTTGAAGGTGCTTTCATCCACGTTCACGCCGTACACCGGGTTCGTCCAGTCGAGGTCATACTGTGAACCGCTTCCGCGTGCCAGCAGCTGCTTATCTTTGCTGGTCTTGTAGTCGAACCCGCCGAGCAGGGTGTGGCCGACGCTGCCGGTCTCCAGCAGGTACTCCAGCTGGTTATCCAGGCCAAATTCGTTGGTGGTGCGCTCTTCATGCTGCGCGCGTCGCGTTAATACCGTGCTGTTGGCCGCGCTGCTGGCGTAAACGAGGTAACGGTATTTCTGTTTGATGGCGGCATAACGCGCGTTCTGGCGGAAGGTGAGGTCGTCGGCGAACTGATGCTCCAGCTCGTAGCCGATCGTCGTCTGCTCGCGCCAGGACTGATTGTAATTCGGATCGCTGACGTTAAAGTCGCGCGGGATGTATTTCCCGTCGACGCTTTTGACCGTGCCGTAGGCGGGCAGGAAGTTACGGTAGCCCGCATCCGGATCCTTCTGGTAGCTGGTCAGCAGCGTAAAGCGGGTCAGGTCGTTCGGGTACCAGGTGATGGCCGGCGCAATCGCCATCCGCGTCTCTTTATAATCGTCCACCTGATTATGCTGGGTACGGGCGATACCGTTGACGCGATACAGCACGCGGCCGTCGTCGCTCAGCCTGCCGCCGAAATCAAACGCGCCTTCTGCCAGATCGTTATTGCCGGTGCGGAACTGCACGTTATGGATGGATTCCGCGGTCGGCCGTTTGCTGGTCATGCTGATTAACCCGCCCGGATTGACCTGACCAAACAGGACCGACGCCGGGCCACGCACCAGCTCCACGCGCTCCAGCAGCCACGGGTCAATCGTGCCCGTCTGGGACGAGGCCGTAGCGCCGAAGCTCAGGCCGTCGAGGAATTTCGGCACATAGCTAAAGCCGCGCACGAACACCTCATCGTTACGGTTCGACGAGCCGCGGTACTCGGTAAACACGCCCGCCGAATAGCGCAGGGCCTGCGAGACGGAGGTCACGTCCTGCATCTGCATTTGATCGCGGGTGATCACCGATACCGACTGCGGCGTTTTCACGATCTCCGCGCGTGTCTTGGTCGCGGAGAGCGTTTGGGTTGCCACAATCCCTTTTACCGGAGCGGTGGGATCTTCACTCACGCTCTGCGTCACCGTTATGGTTTCTTCTCTATTTTCAGCCTGAGCCGCCACGCTGGTCGTCGCCAGACTCAGCAGCCACAGCAGCATTATCTTATTATTCTTAAACATTTTTTCTACTCATCCTTGTTTGCTATCGCCATAAAAACACCGTTAAAACGCGCTAGATGATATTGCAAATTATTACCATTTGCATTAGCGTTGGTAACAAATTTCGTCGGGGAACAAGCGGTAATGAAGAGGGTATGGAGCGGATTATTACTCGGGATAGGTGTGCTGCCTGCGGTGGCGGCAACCTGTGAACACTCTTCCCGGCAGGGAGACGTTCAGGGGAAGTTTGATGCCAGCGGTGAAGTCTGTTTTATGCTGCCGGAGCTTGCTGAAAACTATGTTTCAGCCACGCTGAACGGCGTAACGGATGCCCGCCTGCTGGACGGGCAAAACCGCCGCATTCGTACGCTGATTGAAAATGGGCCCGCCGATGGCGAACACGCGCTGCTGTTTGCCCTGCCGGTAAAGCAGAGCACCTCGCTGGTCCTGCACGGCGAAGCGGGTAAACCCTGGCGTTTTCAGTGGCGGATGAAGGAGACATCTGCGCTACCGCGCGTACAGATGCTGGCGCCTGAAAGCCCGACGCTTCAGGCGCTGGCAAAAGAGATTGCTGCCGGAGGGAGTACCGACGCGTTCTGGCAGACGCAGATTCGGCAGGGAACGCCGATGGTGGAGCCGGTAGACGCAGAACACAAGCGCGTCACCTTCCTGTGGCGCGGTGCGCGGGATAACGTCTTTATTCTCGGCTCACCGGCGGGGGATCACGATCCGCTGTTTCGCCTGGGCAACAGCGACGTCTGGTTTCGCAGCTACGTGGTGCCCGCCGACACGGTGATGCAGTACAAGCTTGCGCCGGACGTGCCGGTGATTGATGGCTCTCCGCGCGACCAGCGACGCGCCATTCTGGTGAGCGCTCAGGCCGATCCGCTCAACCCGAATACCTTTGGCGAACAGAAGGCGGATCGCTGGAACCGCTATTCGCTGCTCGATCTCAGCCCGGCGCGCTATTGCTCCGTGCAGGCCACGGCCCAGCCGCTGGTCCACGGATCGTTAAGCCGCCAGAGCATCACCAGCAAAATCCTCGGTAATTCCCGCGAGGTGATGATCTATAAACCGCGCGGCGCGCAGCCTGCACGCTGGACGCTCATCCTCTTCGACGGGCAGATTTATCAGGACGAATACCATTTCGCTAACGTGCTGGACGGTCTTATTGCCCGCCATCATCTTCCGCCGATTAACGTGGTGTTTATCGACAGCCTCGATCACGCCCGACGCGGCAACGAGCTGCCGCCGAACCCGGACTTCGCCGACTTTATGGCGCACGAGCTGCTGCCCTGGCTGCGCGGGCAGGGCATCGCGATGCAGCGGCGGAAAACGGTGCTGGCGGGGTCGAGCTACGGCGGCATTGCCTCATCGTGGGTGGCGCTGCGCTATCCGCGCCTGTTTGGTAACGTGCTGAGCCTTTCAGGTTCGTACTGGTGGGCACCGAAAGGGGAGGAGCCCGGCTGGCTGACGCGGCAGTATCAGCAGTCGCCGCCGTATCCGGTGCGCTTCTGGCTACAGGCCGGAAAGTTTGAAACCACGGGGCCGGGCGGGGGAATTTATCGCACTACGCAGGATTTCGAACAGGCGTTGAGGGAGAAAGGGTATCGCGTCAGCTTCCATCCCTCATCCAGCGGTCACGACTACGCGGCCTGGTGTGAAGCGCTGGTCCACGGCATGCGCGATTTCACCGGCCTACGACGCCAGTGAAAACCAGCGGCGCCAGACGAAACGCAGGATGAAGAATTCGATGGCGCCGAGCGCTAAAAACCACAGGCAGAACAGAATGGTGTAGAGCTGGTTCAGATCGACCATATGGAAGGTCGTCATCAGCTTCTGCGCCAGCACCAGACCCAGCGACGGCGCGGGTAACAGCAGGCAGGAGATCAGGGCCAGCAATAAAATGCCTCCTGCCGTAAGCAGCGATTCTAACGGGTGTTTCATCGTAATGTTAATCGTCAGTTAAAAATGTCATTGTCCGGCATCCCGGAACGTAAAGCAATATCAGCGACTCAGGCGTTATTGAATAAAACGAAGATATTATTTGCGAATAAATGACAAAATAAGACCCGACATTCATATTAGTATCGCGTTATGTAAATAAACGTCTTTATCAGGAAAATAATTTTACAAATGTATAGGTGCTATATCCAATTAACGTAGCAATAACAATGGCCGCGATAACGTATAACACCAGTCGGCGTCCGCGATAAATACCCCACATGGTTCCCCCTCGTTTAGCGTTGGTTTAGAAATATTTTGTAAAAATCAGGCCATCGAAATAGTTTTAATCAGTTTTGAATAACCGAGAAGTCATTATATTGCGGCAGATCAATTTTACCCGCAAGACTTAAAAATGAATTTATTTAAGCCAGAAAGGAATTCAGGCTTCTGTTCACCGGATATTGAAGGAAAAATACGATGACCGAAAAAAAATTGTCCCCAAACATGCCGCCTTCCGGCGGGCTGGCATACCAGCAGACCGTAGAGCAGGTGCTTGCTCACACGCAGAGCCAGGCCAGCGGCCTGGATCGTGCAGAGGCGCAGGCGCGTCTGCAAAAATCAGGTCCGAACGCGCTGCCGGAGAAAAAAGGTAAACCCGCCTGGCTGCGTTTTTTGGCCCATTTTAATGATGTGCTGATTTATGTCCTGCTGGCCGCCGCCGTATTAACGGCAGTAATGGGCCACTGGGTCGATACGCTGGTTATTCTGGGCGTCGCGGTAATCAATGCCTTAATTGGCCATATTCAGGAAAGCAACGCGGAAAAATCCCTGAAGAGTATTCGCAATATGCTCTCCAGCGAGGCGCGCGTTATTCGCAACGGCAACCACGAAACGATACCCACAACTGAAATAGTCCCGGGCGATATTATTGTATTACGCGCGGGGGATCGTATTCCGGCGGATATGCGTTTAATCGAGGCGCATAATTTACGCGTGGAAGAGGCGATTCTGACCGGTGAATCCACCGTGGTGGATAAACACATTAATCCGCTGAGCGGCGAACTGCCGCTGGGCGACCGCACCAATATGGTCTTCTCCGGGACGACCGTAAGCGCGGGCGGCGGTGTCGGCGTGGTCACCGCGACCGGTAAGGATACGGAACTCGGCCACATCAACCAGATGATGGCGGGCATCGAAAAGCACCGCACGCCGCTGCTGGTGCAGATGGACAAGCTGGGTAAAGCGATCTTCGCCATTATCCTGGCAATGATGGCCGCGCTGTTTGTCTTTAGCCTGGTGTTCCGCGAGATCCCGATGGGCGAGCTGCTGCTCTCCCTGATTAGCCTGGCGGTGGCCTCCGTGCCGGAAGGTCTGCCGGCGATTATCTCCATCATCCTCTCCCTGGGCGTGCAGGCGATGGCGCGCAAGCGGGCGATTATCCGCAAGCTGCCGACGGTTGAAACCCTGGGAGCGATGACCGTGGTGTGCTCGGATAAAACCGGCACCCTGACCATGAACGAGATGACGGTGAAAGCCATCATCACCGCAGACGCCTGCTACCGCGTGGACGGCAACAGCTACGAGCCGGTAGGCAACATCTACCTGGAAGGCAGCGACGAGCCGGTGCACATCCAGCCGGGCACCGTGCTGGAGCAGTACCTGCGCACCGTTGACCTCTGCAACGACAGCCAGATGATTCAGGACGAGCGCGGGCTGTGGGGCATCACCGGTGGGCCAACCGAGGGCGCGCTGAAGGTGCTGGCGGCGAAGGCCAGCCTTGAGCCGGTGATGACCACGCTGGTTAACAAGATCCCGTTCGACTCGCAGTACAAGTACATGAGCACCCACTACCAGATTGGCGGTGAGGAGCAGATCCTGATCACCGGTGCGCCGGACGTGATTTTCGCCCTCTGCGCCCAGCAGCAGACCCGCAACGGTGCGGAAGCGTTCAACCACGCGTACTGGGAAGCAGAGATGGAGCGCTATGCGCGTCAGGGGCTGCGCATGGTCGCCGCGGCGTTCAAGCCGGCGAACGGCGAGCAGGAACTCACGCATGACGACCTGAGCCACGGCCTGATCTTCCTCGGCATCGCCGGGATGATGGATCCGCCGCGTCCGGAAGCCATTGATGCGATTAACGCCTGCCAGCAGGCGGGGATCCGCGTGAAGATGATCACCGGGGATCACCCGCAGACGGCGATGAGCATCGGCCAGATGCTGGGGATCGCCAACAGCGAGCAGGCGGTCACCGGCTACGAGCTGGAGAAAATGGACGACGCCGCGCTGGCGGAGGCGGCGGTGAAGTATGACATCTTCGCCCGTACCAGCCCGGAGCATAAGCTGCGCCTGGTGAAGGCGCTGCAGGACAAAGGTGAAATCGTCGGCATGACCGGTGACGGCGTGAACGACGCCCCGGCGCTGCGTCAGGCTGACGTGGGCATCGCGATGGGCATCAAGGGCACGGAAGTGACCAAAGAGGCGGCGGACATGGTCCTGACGGACGATAACTTCGCCACCATCGCCAGCGCGGTGAAAGAGGGGCGTCGCGTTTACGACAACCTGAAGAAGACCATCCTGTTCATCATGCCGACCAACCTCGCGCAGGGGCTTCTGATTGTGATTGCGCTGCTGGCGGGGAACATCATTCCGCTGACGCCGGTGCTGATTCTGTGGATGAACATGGCCACCTCCGCCACGCTCTCCTTCGGCCTGGCCTTTGAGGCCGCCGAGCGCAACATCATGCGCCGTCCGCCGCGTCAGACCGGGCAGCACGTCATGGACGCCTACGCCGTATGGCGCGTGGCCTTCGTCGGCACCATGATTGCCATCGCCGCCTTTGCGCTGGAGGCCTGGCTGGCCCCGCGCGGCCACAGCGCGGAGTTCATCCGCACCGTGCTGCTGCAGATGCTGGTCTGCGCCCAGTGGGTGTACATGATTAACTGCCGCAACACCGAAGGGTTCTCCCTGAACCGCGGCCTGCTGGCGAACAAAGGGATCTGGCTGGTGACGGGCGTGCTGTTCCTGCTCCAGGCGGCGATTATCTACCTGCCGTTTATGCAGATGCTGTTCGGCACCGAAGCGCTGCCGCTGCGCTACTGGTTCGTGACCCTGGCGGTGGCGGGCGTGATGTTCTTCGTCGTCGAAATCGAGAAGCGACTGACCCGCAGGTTCCGTAAGGCTGCATAACCTTTTGCCCTCACCCTAACCCTCTCCCACAGGGAGAGGGGACTCTGACCTCCCTCTCCCTGTGGGAGAGGGCCGGGGTGAGGGGAAAACACTGAGGTACCTCTTAATGAAACTCCCACTCCTGTTCGCGCTCCTCGCCTGCACCCTGCAACCCGTATTCGCTGCCGCCATCCCCGTTCGCGTCGCCGCCGTGGAGCAGACCGCCCACGCCGCCGAGCGCCAGATCCCGGGCCGCATCGAAGCTATCCACACCGTTGAGCTGCGCGCGCGTACGGAAGGCGTGATCACCAAAATTCACTTCCGCGACGGGCAGTACGTGAAAAAAGGCGACGTCCTGTTTGAGCTGGACGACGCCGAACCGCGCGCCGCCCTGCGTCTCGCGCAGGCCGAGGTGAGAAGCGCCGAAGCCACGCTGCGCAAGGCGCAGCAGCAGCTTTCCCGCTTTGAAAGCCTGGGCAGCAGCAACGCCATCAGCCGTCACGACGTGGACAACGCCCGGATGCAGCGGGACGTCGCCAGCGCCGCGCTGGAGCAGGCGAAAGCCCGGCTCGACGCCCGCAGCGTCACCCTGAATTACACCCGCATCGCCTCGCCGATTGACGGGCGCGTGGGGCACAGCCAGTTCCACGTCGGCAGCCTGGTCAACCCTGCCAGCGGCGTGCTGGTGGAGGTCGTGCAGCTCGACCCCATCCGCATCGCCTTTGCGCTGGAAGAGGGGGCGTTTGCCACCAAAGCCGGACAGCATGCGGATATCACCGCCATGAAGCAGGCCTGGCAGGCGTTAATTGATAGCAACGGCCAGCGCGTCAGCGGTGAGCTGACGTCCGTGGACAACCGCATCGATCCGCGCACCGCCAGCGTGATGCTGCGCGCCGAGTTCGCCAACCCGCGCCATCAGCTCCTGCCCGGCGGCAACGTGAACGTGATCCTGCGCCCGGCCAGCGAGCAGCCGGTCCTGACCCTGCCCGCCGCCGCGGTCCAGCAGAACGGCGACGGGTTCTTTGCCTGGGTGGTTAACGCCGACGGCAAAGCCGAAATGCGCCCGCTGAAAATTGCCGGGCAGATTGGCCAGCAGTTCCAGATTACCTCCGGCGTGAAGCCCGGTGAGCGAGCGATTACTGACGGCGCGCAGCGCGTGCAGCCCGGCGCTGCCGTCCAGATACTGAATTAAGGAGCCATCATGCTGACGTTTTTCATCAAACGCCCGCGCTTCGCGATGGTGATTGCGCTGGTCATCACCCTGCTGGGGGCCATCGCGCTGAGGATTATTCCGGTGGAGCAGTACCCGCAGATCACGCCGCCGGTGGTCAATGTGTCTGCCAGCTGGCCCGGCGCCAGCTCGGCTGACGTGGCGGAGGCCATCGCCACGCCGCTGGAGACTCAGCTGAACGGCGTGGATCACATGCTCTATATGGAGTCCACCAGCTCGGATGAAGGCACGTACAGCCTGAACATTACCTTTGCGGCGGGCACCGATCCGGACCTCGCCGCCATCGACGTGCAGAACCGCGTGGCGCAGGCCGTGGCGCAGCTCCCGACCGAGGCGCAGCAAAACGGCGTGCAGGTGCGCAAGCGCGCCACCAACCTGATGATGGGGGTAAGCCTTTACTCACCGAACAACACCCATACGCCGCTGTTCGTCAGCAACTACGCCAGCACCCAGGTGCGCGAGGCGCTGTCTCGCCTGCCGGGCGTCGGGCAGGTGCAGATGTTTGGCGCGCGCGACTACAGCATGCGCATCTGGCTGCGTCCGGACCGCATGAACGCCCTGAACGTCACCACCGACGACGTGGCGCAGGCGCTTCGCGAGCAGAACGTGCAGGGGGCGGCGGGCCAGGTCGGCACGCCGCCGGTGTTTAACGGCCAGCAGCAGACCCTGACCATCAACGGGCTGGGGCGCTTAAACCAGGCCGAAGACTTTGCCGACATCATTATCCGCGCGGGCGAGATGGGCCAGCTGGTGCGCCTGAAGGACGTCGCCACCATCGAGCTTGGCTCGCGCAGCTACAGCTCCGGCGCGCAGCTGAACGGGCACGACTCCGCCTACCTCGGCATCTACCCGACGCCGTCCGCCAACGCCCTGCGCGTGGCCGATGCGGTGCGCGCGGAGCTGGAACGGCTCTCGATGCGCTTCCCGGACGATCTGGTTTATGAAGTTAAGTTCGATACCACCTCCTTTGTTGCCGCCACCATTAAGGAGATCGGCGTCTCGCTGGCGCTGACGATGCTGGCCGTTGTAGTGGTCGTTTCCCTGTTCCTGCAAAGCTGGCGCGCGACGCTGATTGTCGCGCTCGCCATTCCGGTGTCGCTGGTGGGCACCTTCGCGGTGCTCTACACGCTCGGCTACTCCGCCAACACCCTCAGCCTGTTCGCCATCATTCTGGCGCTGACGATGGTGGTGGATGACGCCATCGTGGTGGTGGAGAGCGTCGAAACGCTGATGGCGGAAGGGCAGAGCCGCACGGCGGCGACCGCGCTGGCGCTGCGCCAGATTGCCGGGCCGGTCATTGCCACGACGCTGGTGCTGCTGGCGGTGTTTGTGCCGGTGGCGCTCCTGCCGGGGATTGTTGGCGAGCTGTATCGCCAGTTTGCGGTAACGCTCTCGACCGCCGTCACGCTCTCAAGCCTTGTAGCGCTGACCCTGACCCCCGCGCTGTGCGCGATGCTGCTGCGTCCGCGCCCGGAGAAACCTGCGGCAGTCTATCGCGCCTTTAACCGCGGGCTGGACGCCACGCGCGGTTTCTACACCCGTATTGTGAACGTCATAAACCTGCGCCCGTGGCTGGCGCTTCTGGCCACCGCAGGCGCGGCTGCCGTAGTGGCGTTCAGCTTTACGTCGATGCCAAAGGGCTTCCTGCCGCAGGAAGACCAGGGCTACTTCTTTGCCAGCGTCCAGCTGCCGGAAGCCGCATCTCTGGAGCGTACCGAAGCGGTAATGACCACGGCGCGCGAATTAATAGCAAAAAACCCGGCGGTGGAGGACGTGATTCAGGTGTCCGGGTTTAACATCCTCAACGGCACCAGCGCCTCCAACGGCGGGTTTATCTCCATCATGCTCAAAGACTGGAGCGAGCGCCCGCCGCTGGACGAGGTGATGGGTACCCTGCAGCGCCAGCTGCTGGCCCTGCCGGAGGCGACCATCATGACCTTCGCCCCGCCGACGCTGCCGGGACTGGGCAACGCCTCCGGCTTCGACCTGCGCATCCAGGCGCAAGCAGGGCAGAGCCCGGCAGAGCTGGAGCGCGTGACGCGTGAGGTGCTGGCGAAAGCCAACCAGCACCCGCAGCTGAGCCGGGTGTTCACCACCTGGAGCAGCAACGTACCGCAGCTGACGCTCACCGTTGACCGCGAGCGCGCCGCGCGCCTCGACGTGCCGGTGTCGCGCATCTTCAGCAGCCTGCAAACCGCCTTTGGCGGCACGCGCGCCGGGGATTTCAGCGTCAACAACCGCGTCTACCACGTGGTGATGCAAAACGAAATGCAGTGGCGCGAGCGCGCCGAGCAAATCAGCGAGCTGTTCGTGCGCAGCAACAGCGGCGAGCGGGTGCGCCTGAGCAACCTGGTCACCATTACGCCGACCGTCGGCGCGCCGTTCCTGCAGCAGTACAACCAGTTCCCGTCCGTGTCGGTGAGCGGCTCGGCGGCGTCTGGGGTGAGCAGCAGCACCGCGATGGCGGCGATGGGCGAGATTCTGGCGGAGAATTTGCCAGCGGGGTACGACTACGCCTGGAGCGGCATGTCGTATCAGGAGCAGCAGACCGGCAATCAGGCGATGTGGATCGTGCTGGCGGCGGTGGTGATGGCGTGGCTGTTCCTCGTCGCCCAGTACGAGAGCTGGACGCTCCCGGCGAGCGTGATGCTCTCGGTGCTGTTCGCCATCGGCGGGGCGCTGGTCTGGCTGTGGTTGGCGGGATACGCCAACGACGTGTACGTGCAAATTGGTCTGGTGCTATTGATAGCCCTTGCCGCCAAGAACGCAATTCTTATCGTGGAGTTCGCCCGCGCGCGGCGCATGGACGGGATGGCGATTGTTGATGCCGCGCGGGAAGGGGCCTCGCGCCGCTTCCGCGCGGTGATGATGACCGCCGTGTCGTTCATTATCGGCGTCCTGCCCATGATGCTGGCGACCGGGGCCGGTGCCCAGAGCCGCCGCATCATCGGCACCACGGTGTTCAGCGGCATGCTGGTGGCGACCGTGGTGGGGATCCTGTTTATCCCGGCGCTGTTCGTGCTGTTCCAGCGCCTGCGCGAGTGGGGCCACGGCCTTACGGACTCGTCGCCCACAGCTCGCAGTGCTTCTGAACCAGAGAGATCAGCGAGCCGCCGTCGGCGATAAACTCCCGCATGCGCTGCGCCTCGCTCTTGCCCTGCTTTAACAGCAGGGCAATTTCATTGATGGCGCTCGTCGCGCCGAGCTTCTCGGCCGACGGCGCAACCTGCTCCAGCAGCCACGCAATGTCTTCCGCCACGGTCCTGTGCTCGCCGGTGTGCACGTCCGTCAGGATCCCCTCCAGCCCGTAGCGACAGGCCTGAAAACGGTTAAAGCGGTACAGCAGAAAATCTTTTTCCTGATGCTTATAGGGCCGCGTGGTCAGCAGCCAGTGGGACGTCGCCTGAATAAGCCCGGCGATGTTAATCGCGTGGGCGAGCGTCAGCGGCGTATCCATCACCCGCACCTCCACGGTGCCGAAGTGCGGGCTGGGGCGGATATCCCAGTGCAGATCTTTAATGCTGTCGATCATGCTGGTGGCGCTCAGGCGGCGGAACAGCCCCTCGAACTCCTGCCAGCTGTTGACCCACGGCATCTGGCCGTTATCCGGGAAGCCCGAAAAAATGTTGAGACGCGACGAGGAGAACTTCGTGTCCGTGCCCTGCATATACGGCGAGGCGGCCGCCAGGGCGATAAAGTGCGGCACGAAGCGCGACAGGCCGTGCAGCAGGTAAATCGCGTCGTCCCCGGTCCGGCAGCCGACGTGCACGTGCTGGCCGAACACCGTTGCCTGCAAAATCAGATAGCCAAAGCGCTCCAGCGTGACGTTATAGCGCTCGTCGTCGCACACCTCCTGACGCTGCCACTTCTGGAACGGGTGCGTCCCGCCGCCGCAGATCTGGATATGCTGCTCCGCCGCCGCGCGCAGGATGCTCTGCTGCATCACCGAGAACTGCGCCGCCGCCTGGTCGATGTTCTGGCACACGCCGGTGGCGATTTCGAGCATGCTTTCGGTGATGTCGTGTTTGACCTCGCCGCCTTTGATGTCGTCTTTGACGGCGGCGATAAGCGCGGAGGAGTCCTGGCTCAGATCGTAGCCCGGCGGGTTAACCACCTGCAGTTCGATTTCGATGCCGAGGGTGAAAGGTTCAGAGGACTTAAAATCGGGTAAAGGCATGGCGCACTCCGTTGTCTGTTGTGTGTTGAGTATAGACAACGGGTGTGGCGCGCTCGTCTCAGGGTGGTATAACTGATAGCAGGCTTAGCAAAAGGGGAGTGATTCATGTCTGACTATCCAACCATTGCGCTGATTGGGCCTGGCGCAATTGGGACCACCATCGCCGCGGTGCTGCATGACGCGGGCCGTACGCCGCTATTGTGCGGACGCACCGCGCACCCGGCATTACGCCTGCGCCACGACGAGGGTGAAACGGTGGTGCCCGGCCCGGTATTGACCGATCCGGCCGTCATCACCCGCCCTGTCGATCTCGTTTTTGTGGCGGTAAAAACGACGCAAAATGCCGACAGCGCCGGATGGCTGCGGGCCCTGTGCGATGAACACACCGTGGTCTGCGCGCTGCAAAACGGCGTGGAGCAAAAAGCCCAGCTTGAGGCGTGGGTTAACGGCGCGACGGTGCTGCCGTCGGTAGTCTGGTTCCCGGCCCAGCGCGAGCCGGATGCCTCCGTGTGGCTGCGGGCGAAGCCGCGCCTGACGCTGCCGGACGTGCCGCAGGCGCAGCGGGTGGTGGAGGCGCTTCATGATACGCGCTGTACGGTTGAGCTCTCGACAGATTTCGCCACCGTCGCCTGGCGCAAGCTGCTGCAAAACGCGGCCGCAGGGCTGATGGTGCTGGCCAACCGCCGCGCCGGAATGTTCAGGCGCGAGGATATCAGCGAGCTTGCGCTGGCCTACTTGCGCGAGGGGCTCGCCGTCGCCCGCGCCGAGGGGGCAAAGCTGGACGATGCGGTGGCGCAGGAGATCCTGGCAAACTTCCAGCGTGCGCCTGAGGATCTGGGCACGTCGATCCTTGCCGACCGTCAGGCGGATCGCCCGATGGAGTGGGATATCCGTAACGGCGTGATCCGGCGCTACGGCCGCAGGCACGGGATTGCGGTGCCCATCAGCGACGTGGTGGTGCCGCTGCTGGCGGCGGGGAGCGAGGGGCCGGGCTAACGGCCGCTGTTTTTCCGTTCTGCGAAGTAGTGGGCGGGCGTGCTGCCCATCGCTTTTCGGAACATGGTGATAAACGCATTCACGGATTCGTACCCGAGCGTTGCCGCCACGTTCTGGACGGGCACGCCGCTTGCCAGCTCCCGCAGGGCAATAATCAAATGCAGCTGCTGGCGCCATCGCCCGAAGCTCAGCCCGGTCTCGCGCTGCATCAGGCGGGCAAACGAACGCTCGCTGAGGGCGAGCCGTTTCGCCCAGTCCTTCAGGGTGCTTCTGTCTTCAGGACGGGTAACCAGCGCGTCGGCCATGGCGCGAATTTTCGGATCGGCCGAGACCGGCAGGCTCAGCTTCTGCTGCGGCATGCTGGCGAGCTCGTCAAGCGTGACCCGGGTCAGCCTGGCGACGTGGCCGTCGGGGGGATAATCCACGCCTTCGCGCGTCAGACGATCGACCAGCTCCTTAATCAGCGGCGAGATCGCCAGCGTGCAGCATCTCTCCGGCAGCGTCGCCGCGCCGGGCTCAATAAACAGATAGTTGAGATGCGCGTTCCAGGTCGCTTTGGCGCTGTGCGGGATCCCGCCGGGGATCCAGACGGCGCAGTCCGGCGGTACGATCCAGATGTCATTCTCCGCGTAACAGCTGACCGCACCGTATCGGGCAATAATCAGCTGCCCCTTGCGGTGGGTATGTACCGGTACTTCCGCGGCGTAGTCCACGAAGTCCAGATGACGCGCCACCGCCGGGCTGGCGGTAGAGTCGGGGTCATACAGCGTAGTGGCAGATTGAGGCTTCACGATTCTGGCAACATTTAGGTATTTTTTGACAGAATAGAGTATTTAAGCGGGTCTGCAAGCCGGTAATAATCCCGGCATGAAAAACATCTTCTCTCATCCCGTGCGTCTCCCCGCCGCGCTGCGAAGCGATGCGGGCGCGCTGATCTACGCCGCGAAGAGTTTTGCCGCGGCGATGCTGGCTTATTACCTCGCGCTGTCGATCGGCCTTGAACGTCCTTCGTGGGCGATTATTACGGTTTACATCGTGTCGCAGACGTCGGTTGGGGCATCGCTGAGCAGAAGCCTCTACCGGCTGGCCGGTACCGTGGTAGGTGCCAGCGCGACCGTTCTGATTGTGCCCACCTTCGCGAATACGCCAGTCCTGTGCAGCGCGGTGCTGACGGGCTGGATCGCGTTCTGCCTGTGGCTCTCCCTGCTGGAGCGCACGCCCCGGGCCTACGCCTTCGTGCTGGCGGGCTACACCGCGAGCCTGATTGGCTTTCCTGCGGTGTCCGATCCCGGCGGCATTTTTAACGTCGCCATTGTCCGCGTGCAGGAGATCGCGATTGGGATTTTCTGCGCGGCGCTGATTCACCGCTACGTGCTGCCCGCGCGCGTATCAGGGCTGTTCAACGCGAAATTATCCCAGACGCTACAGGCCGCGCGCGGGCGGGTGGCGGATACTTTAGTGGGTAAACCCGATGCGGATTCCGGACCCCTGCATCTGGCCCTGGCGCTGCAGTTCCTGCAGGGCATCAGCCACCATATTCCGTACGATTTTGCCCTTTCAGCCCCGGTGCGGCAGGCCAGAAAAGCGATTCACGATCGGCTGGCGCGGCTGGTTATCGTCAACTGTGAACTGCACGATCGCCTGCCGGCGATCGGAACCCTGCCCGCCGACGTGCAGGCATTGCTGGAGGACGTTCAGGCCTGGCTGGCCGCTGAAGGCGAAGGTGCCAGCAGCACGGCGGAGCCGTTACGGCTCCGCTGTGCGCTTCTCATCGATCGGTATGCCGCGCAGGCGCAGACGTTTGACGACGCGCTGCAGGTCAGTTTTATTCGCTACCTCTCGGAGGCTATCGCTCTTCTGCAGCAGTGCGAACGTCTTTCCGGGGCTATCCTCCACGCCAAACCCGTCTTTGGGGAGATGCAAACCCGCGCGGCGAAAGGCTACGTTTTCCACCGCGACCCTCTTACCGCCGCCCGCACGGCGCTGGGGGCTTTCGCCATCATCCTGAGCGGCTGTCTGGTCTGGATCTTCTCAGCGTGGCCGGATGGCGGCACGGCGGTGTCTATCCTGGGGGTCTGCTGCACGCTGTTTGGCAGCTTCGATACCCCGGCGCCGCACATCGTGAAATACATCATTGGCTCATTCTGGGGCGTGGTTATTAGCCTGTTCTACAGCTTTGCGCTGCTGCCGCTGGTGAGCGATTTCCCGGTGCTGGTAGCGGTGCTTGCCCCGGCGTATCTGCTGGCCGGGTCGCTTCAGGCGCGTCCGCCCACCACGTTTATGGCGATGG
Source organism: Enterobacter cloacae complex sp. CARB60 (assembly GCF_036487345.1). NCBI lineage: Bacteria > Pseudomonadati > Pseudomonadota > Gammaproteobacteria > Enterobacterales > Enterobacteriaceae > Enterobacter > Enterobacter cloacae complex sp. CARB60. Next base: position 3,520,336 of record NZ_JAZKLC010000002.1, on the reverse strand, counting down.
GGATTACCCTGACGTTGCCCATTCTGTGCGAGCTGGGCGCGCGCTACAGCGGAGACTTCGCCGTTGCGGCCAACACCGCCATCGCGCTATTTGCCGCCACCGGCTTTGCCGTCATCAGCATGAGCCTGCTGCAAACCGTGCAGGCGGATGGTGCCATCACGCGTCTGCTGAACCTCTGCCAGCGCGACATTCGCCGCAGCGTGAAGGGCACGCTGCGGGTTGATGAAACGCACTGGATCAACCTGATGATGGACCGAACCGCCCTGTTGCTGCCGCGCCTGCAGCGCAGCGAGCGCGCGCCGGAGCAGGCGCTCGATCGGCTGCTGCACGCGCTGCGCCTGGGACTTTCGGTTATGCATTTACGCCGCGGTGACGCATCGCCCGGCAGGGAAATTGACGCGCTTTTTCATCGGATAAACGCCGCAGACCGCCACGCCTTACGCGAGCGCATCGCCACCCTTATCGAGCGCCATCTGCCTGCGGCAGATGAACATACGCGCCAGTTGGTCTTCAGGCTGGTGGATCTGCACTGTGCATTACGGGGGCCAGACCATGGTTAACGATCTCAATATCGGCGGCGTTTTTATTCCGGGGCTGCTGACGGTCGCCCTCGCGGCGCTGGTCTGCACGCTGAGCCTCGTCGCGCTTTTCTCTCTCAGCAGGCTCTACCGGCGCTTGCCGTTTCGCCCGCTGATGGATGTTTCAACCTGGATTGTCACCTTTTTCCTGCTGATGCAGGGCCTGACCGCGTTGGGGTTATTGTCATGAAATCACTGCTCTCTTTACTGGCTCGCTATGCGCTGACGTTAAGCGCGGGCGCAGCTGCCACGCTTCTGGCGTTTATGATGTGGAAACACTACGCACAAACGCCGTGGACCCGCGACGGCCGCGTGCGGGCGGACGTGGTGCAGATTGCGCCGGACGTCTCCGGGCCCGTCATCAGCGTGGCCGTGCGGGACAACCAGTGGGTGAACCGGGGCGATGTGCTCTACACCATCGATTCGCGCTGGCTTAAGCTGGCGGTGGTCAGCGCGCAGGCGGACGTCGAGTCGAAACGCCATGAGATGCTGATGCGCCAGGATGCGGCCCATCGCCGCACGCTGATTAAAAACGCCATTTCGAGCGAGGACTTACAGCAAACCGGCAGCGCGGCGAACGTCGCGGCGGCCAACTATCACGGCGCGCTGGCCGCGCTGGAGCTGGCAGAGCTTAATCTGGCGCACGCCACCGTCCGTGCGCCCGTTTCGGGGTACGTTACGCACCTGCGGCTGCGGCCCGGAGACTACGCGACGGCGGGGGAGACAAAGGTTGCCATCGTCGATGCCCACAGCTTCTGGGTGGTGGGGTACTTTGAGGAGACCAAGCTGCGCCATATTCGCGTCGGGGATGCCGCGCAGGTGGTGCTGATGGGGTACGAGCCGGTCATCACGGGGCACGTGGAGAGCATTGGGCATGGGATCGGGGATAGCAACGACGAAACGGGCGGGCTGGGTCTGCCCGACGTCGAGCCCACCTTTAGCTGGGTCCGGCTGGCACAGCGCGTGCCGGTGCGCATTCATATCGACAGGTTGCCTGAGGGGGTTGAGCTGGTGGCGGGGCTGTCGGCGAGCGTGGCGGTGGGGCGGTAGGTAAGGTGAAGAGATGTGAGTATGAATGTCTGTTTTGTGCCAGAAGTGGACATTGCTAAGTCTGCATTGCATTCACCGAAGAGGTACAATGCAGACGATTAGATTACTTCTGCCAGTCACGGAAAACCTCCAAATGAGGCTCAGTCGAGGGCTGCTGACTGGCTATTTCAGCTTCTGTCTCAAATCGATATAGACATTAGTCAGCTTTGCGACATTGGCTTCATCCATGGAGAGCTCTGAGAAGTCCACAAACCAGTTTCCAGTACTGTGCTTATTGATAACAAATAGCTTTTTACCGTTCACAAATCGATACTCAACATCGTAGTCTTTATGGGTCCACGAAAGATTATCCAGAATAGTGAATTTTGTCGGCTGTGCTGGATTTTGCGGATCCCATTTTAAAAAGTCAGTGTACATGGTTATCCAACTTTCGAGACTGTCCTTGGTGACATATCCGAAGTGACTCGACATATCCCCACCGTTGTATATAGCCATTACTGCGTATTTGCCTTTATCGTCAAGGCGAAGAATTCCATCAAAACCATCTTTGTACTGCGGTTCATTGACCAGCATCACTTCAACACCGGTTTTGTACTGTGTCCAGGTATAATAGAAAGCTGGTTTTCCAGGCGTTGAACACCCTGCCGTAAGTAACAAAAATATAAGACCTAAAATTCTAATCATCATTATTCCCTATTTAATAAAAACTATGTCTTTATCACAGTCAATAAAGAAACATACTTAACTTCAGTACATAAACATCCCTGTTATATCGGCAAAAAAAAGACTTTCATGAGCGGTTATTTGAGCTACATACGACGCCTCACCAGATTGTGGTTCAATCAGTAGAGTACCGTCCGTTTCACGCTCTTAGCAGACATTCAACGTTAGCGTAAGGCCGGAACCATGCTTCTACCCAGCAGGATTCCGGCTCCCATCACCCGCCTCAGTGCGCCGTGATATACGGCTCCTTCACAAACTCCGCCAGCAGCCAGACCATATCATGCAGCAGCCCGGTGAGTTCTTTCACCACGCTTGCAGGCAATGTCCCGCCCATCACCGCTAGCGTTAACGCCATGGCATAGTCCACCTGCAGCGTCGTCTCTTGCCCGCAGTCCGGCACGCAGGAGGTAATCTTTTCCCCCGCAACCAACTGTTCAACCAGATACGGCGGAAGTTCCGAGTCACAGCACTCGCGCAGTCGTTTCAGAGCCGCCAGCAATCGCTTACAGAGCGTGGCAAACGTCACTGCGTCGTCAGTTTCCACCAACACGCTCACATAAGCGGTGCAGGCATCGGCCAGTTCGAAGAGATCCGCAGAGTCGGAAATTGAATGGTTGATGAGGTGATGAACAGCGCTTTCCTCAGAGAGCACGTAAGAAAATTTAGGGGTAGTAGCCATTTAGCATCCTCTTTGTCCGAAAAATGTCATGTAATGCTAACGGGTTCCTACGCCCGGTTACGGACGTGCCGCAACGCAGGCACTTTACGACCGCGAAGAAGGGATGAAAAGGGAGTCCCCTGATTTACATAAGGTTGCTTGCAGGATTGCGAGGCGGCTTCCAGAAGGGCATTGCCGGGTGGCGGCTACGCCTTACCCGGCCTACAAAACCGAACCGTAGGCCCGCGCAAGCGTAGCGCCGCCGGGGAAGATTTCCCCCGCCGAACAAAGCGGCCCAAACTCCCTTTCAGAGTGAAAGCGTAGCCATTTTGCAGTACCTGGTAGACCTCAAGCCAGAACGATGTCTGACACCGCGAACAGCCATCCGGGCGTTTAAATGGTTAAAATAAATAATAATAATCATTGCGCAATAAATTTCGCTGTGTCTTAATAGCGTCATCGGTTTGAAATACAGACCTTATGAAAGCAGTTTTAGTAAAGCAGTCCTCAGTTCAGGTGTTATCCTTAGATACTCCTTCTTCGTGAGCCTCCTCCTAAGTGCCAAATAAGTAACTCTCGAAATACAGGCCATCATCGCCACGCTTATGTGGCTCATAAATTAAGGATTTATCTATGTCTAATAAAATGACTGGTTTAGTAAAATGGTTCAACGCAGATAAAGGTTTTGGCTTTATCACTCCTGACGACGGCAGCAAAGATGTATTCGTACACTTCTCTGCTATTCAGAGCGACAACTTCAAAACGCTTGATGAAGGTCAGAAAGTTTCCTTTACCATTGAGAATGGCGCAAAAGGTCCTGCAGCTGGAAATGTTTCTCCACTGTAAGCCGCGCTAAATATCAGTGTGGCGTACGATAGCGATGAAGACAATAGTCCGAGCAGTTAAGCTATACTGATAAAAAATTAACCCGCACCTGTGCGGGTTTTTTATTTTTAAAGGGTAATGGCACCTGAGTTTTATAAAGCAGCTTGCCCATATTCCCTTCAAATTCAGCCTCAAATCCGCTTCACCGTTCGCGAGCGTTCAAAACGCCATCAGCAGCATTTACAGCAAATGCGCCGAGTATGAGCAAAAATGCAATAACTCGTGTAGTCATCATAACCCCCAGTGTTCAGGCAGTTCGCAGGAATCCCTCACTTCTGATTTTCAACATTCGACCTGACAGCCTCCAGCGTCCTTTTACGGATCAAGCCGCTCCCTGCCCGTATTGCCAGCCAGTAGGCCGCCATTTTGAGTTGAGTACGTTTGTCCGGACAGTAGACGAAGGTCTCAGTACAGAGTTCATGTTGACCTGGCGCCAGTTCCGCTACCTGGTAGCGCAGCAACAGTTTTGCGCTGTCCGGCGCGGCGGGTGCCTGAAAAGCAATCGCATCGGGCGCATTTTCCAGACCAAAATCTATCCGCCAGAATTGCCCTCTTAAGCCATAGCAGAGCTCGGATGCTGAGCTGTTCAACAGAGTAAAACTGTGCAGCCCAAAGTTGCCCGTCGAGTTAGCCTGCTGATTGTGCAGAAATTTCTGCGGTAATTGCCGCAATGACATCAGCCGCCGAATGACGGGGTCTTGCTGGACGTCAAAGTTGGCAATCAACGGCAGAATATTTTCAGGCCTGGAAGTGTAAATGACCGCTCGATGTTTTTCATGAAACTGGAATTGGGGGAGAAAAGCGGGAACATCCTGCCACTGAGCAAGCGCTTTGCGGGTAACGAATCCAGGGTTAAGCATTTCACTTCCTTGTCATCCCTTACGTCCAGCCAGAATAACAGATGGTATGTCGCAGGCAATTACCAGGAAAAGATAGGGGAAGAGGGCAGTAAATGTAACGAGTCGGTTGGGTTAACGACGTTCGCTTCTTTGCGAATGGAGAAGCTCAGTGATTTCTTTACGCTTTCTTGTTGCCCATTCAGGCTTGATAGAGAGCATTAAACTATATTGCCTTCTGAAATAAACCTCTCTGAATTCTTGTTCAGATGAATGGTTTGCTGCATAAGTTGAGGCCAGCCCCGCTACGGCAATCTCCGCAAACCAATAAAGAATTTCATCGTCACTGAGCACCCTCAAACAGATACGGCGGAAGTTCAGCATCACAGCACTCCCGCAGTCGCTTAAGCGCAGCCAGCAATCGCTTACAGAGCGTAGCAAACGTCACTGCGTCGTCTGTTTCCACCAGCACGCTGACACACGCAGTACAGGCATCGGCCAGTTCGAAGAGATCCGCAGAATCGGAAATTGAAGTGTTGATGAGGTGATGAACAGCGCTTTCCTCAGAGAGCGCGTAAGAAAATCCAGGAGTAGTCGCCATTTAGCATCCTCTTTGTCTAAAAAAACGTCATGTTATGCTAACGGGTTCCGACGCCCGGTTACGGATGTGCCGCAACGCAGGCACTTACGACCGCGAAGAAGGGATGAAAAGGGAGTCCCCTTACATAAGGTTGCTTGCAGGTTTGCGAGGCGGCTTCCAGAAGGGCATTGCCGGGTGGCGGCTACGCCTTAACCGGCCTACAAAACAGCCAACCAACCTACCCGCGACACGAACCGTAGGCCCGTGCAAGCGCAGCGCCGCCGGGCACACTTTGCACCATGGTTACTCCTTCACGCAGACCTTTTCATTTTGAGCAACCCTTCTAATAACGCCTGTGTCGCGCGGGAAGATTTGCCCGCCTGCGAACAAACCAGCCCAAATTCCCGGCAGAGTGCAGGCGTCACGGGCACGACGTACAAGCCGCGTAATTCTTCCGGCAGGGCGGATTCAGGTATCAGCGCGACACCCATGCCTTCGCGTACCAGTAGGCAGGCGCTGATCCAGTCGCGGACGGTCACCCGCACGTCCGACAGTTGCAAACCAGCCTGTTCCATCAGGCTTTTTCCATTGACGACACAACCGCCTGTGGCGAGCACGAAGGGCTGGTCTGCCAGTTCCTCAAGGGTGATGCCGCGCGTACGTGCATAACGAGCCTGACGGTGACTGGCTGGCAACACAGCGACCCATGCATCCTGTCCTAAGATCGTATCCGCGCGTCCGGGAACAGGATTCATGACCACGCCCAGATCAACCGTATCTGCCGCCAGCCACTCTTCGACTTCCTGGTCCGTCCCTTCGAGTACGACCACCTCGATTTCAGGATGCAGGCGCTTAAAATCCCGCAGCAGTCCGGGCAAAAATGTGGATGTCACCGAAGGAAAACTGGCAAGACGAATACGCCCGCCACTCAGCCCCCGGCTCTCATCCGCCAGTACACGGATGGCGTCCAGTCGCGCCAGCATACTCCTTGCTTCTTTGACAACCCGCTCACCCAGCGACGTTACGCCGACGTGGCGTCGCTCTCGCGTGAATACCGCAAATCCTAATGAGGCCTCTAACTGAGCAATCGCCTGGCTGGCACCCGACTGCGTCATGCCGACCTCTTCAGCGGCACGCGAAATATTACTGGCATCGGCCACTGCAACCAGCAGGCGCCAGTGCATAAGATTCATCATGTATATCAGTAGCTCAGCTAATAGTTAATTTATGAATCATTAATTTTACAGTGAGAGTGGCTTTAAGCACAGTGTATTCAAACCGAATCGTCACCACTTAACAGCTTTAACGGAGAGATTATGAAACTCTATTACGCCCCGGACACCTGCTCACTCTCGCCCCATATCGTGCTTCGCGAACTGGCGATTGAGTTTGAGCTGGTTAAAGTGGACAACAGGAGCAAGCTTACCGCTGACGGGCGCGACTTCCTGACCATCAACCCTAAAGGGTATGTCGCTGCGCTTGAACTGGATGACGGAAATATCCTGACCGAGGGGCCAGCCATTTTGCAGTACCTGGCAGACCTCAAGCCAGAAAGTGGGCTGGCACCGCGTGCAGACAGCTGGGAGCGAGTGCGGCTTCAGGAATGGCTAAACTTTATCACCAGCGAAATACACGCGGGATCGGCACCTCTTTTCAATCGTGCGCTGCCCGAAGAGGCCAAAACTATTTTTCGCGAGAAGCTGTTCAGGCGGTTCGATTTTCTTCAGGAAACGCTCTCCACAAGCGCTTATCTTATGGGAGCGTCTTTCAGCGTGTCGGATGCCTATCTTTTCACCGTGCTGGGATGGTGCACGTTCTTCTCAATTGAACTCAACGACTGGCCCGCGCTGCTGGCGTACAGGGAAAAAATCAGTGCCCGTCCCGCCGCGCAGGCCGCATTACGTGCGGAGGCTAAAGTCTAGTTCTGCGTGTTCCGGCGCGGTATTAATGCCTGAAGCAGGAGGCAAATGAGGATGTGGAGTCAGGATGGGTTAGCATACTGTCACTCTGCATCTGATTGCCTGGCGCTTTTCACGGCATCCTGCTTCCCAGGATTGCATTGCTGTTTTGTTCCTGGAAGATAAAATTTTCCCGACGCGTCCGGATCTGTTCCGCCCGGACAACCTGCACGGCCCGGAGCTGAGAGGGTGCCATCCGAACCGTTTCCGCCATCCCCACCATTACCGCCATCGGCAGCATTTACAGCAAATGCACCGAGTATGAGCAACAAAGCAATAGCTCGTATAGTCATCTAAACCTCCATTGTTCAGGGTATTTCAAGGCATCTTGCCAGCATAGATTCAGCATCTCTCGTCCTTGTCATCCCTCGCTCATCATCGTCAAAAACCGCTTTACCGTCCGCGAACGTTCAAAACGCCGCCAGCAGAGCGCGATATCGGTATAAAGCTCCGGCGAGCTCAGCGCATGATAGGTCACGTTCGGCGGTGAAATGGCCGCCATGGATTTCGGCACCAGCGCGAACCCGCCGCCCGCAGAAACCATGCTCAGGGAGGAGGAAAGCTGAGACGACTGCAGCGCGTGCTGCACGTCAATCCCGGCCCGCTCGCAGCAGCCGTGAACCCGTTCGTACAGCCCCGGCGCGACCTCCTGCGGGAACAGCACTACCGGCGTACCCCGAAGCTGCTCTAACGCCAGCGAATCGCACGCCGCCAGCGGATGGTCGCGATGCAGCGCCACCACCATCGGCTCCCGGTCGAGGATTTTTAACTCGAATGCCTTGCTGCTCTCGCACGGCAGGCGCACGAAGGCAATATCCAGTTCACCCTCCGCCAGCATCGTCGTCAGCGACGACATATTGGCTTCCACCTGGTGAACCTGCACCGCCATGTTCTGCACCTGAAACTGGCGAATCAGGGAGAAAATTTTAGGGTGAAAGGCATCTGAACTGGTGATGCCAATCGACAGGTTGCCGTTCAGCCCGCGCGCGATGCCGCGGGCCTTTTCCAGCGCGGCATCGCTCAGCGCCAGGATCTTGCAGGCATCCTCGTAGAACGCTTCTCCCGCCTCGGTCAGCTCCACGCCCCGCGTCAGGCGTCTGAACAGCGGCGTGCCCACTTCCTCTTCGAGCCGTTTGATCTGCTGACTCAGAGGAGGCTGTGAAATACCCAGCGCTTCGGCCGCCCTGGTGAAGTGTCGCTCGCGTGCAACCGCGACAAAATACCGCAGATAACGAAGTTCCATATCTAAAACGTCTCAAACCAGCATGGTTTCTATATTGGAACTCTCTGCTGAATCGGGTCAACATTTATTTAACCTTTCTAAATAAAGTTGAAGAGGACCAGCGTGATGATGCATTCATCTGCCTGCGACTGTGAGGCCAGCCTGTGCGAGACCCTGCGAGGGTTTTCCGCCCGGCATCCTGACAGCGTGATCTATCAGACATCGCTAATGAGCGCCCTGCTAAGCGGCGTGTACGAGGGGGAAACCACCATCGCCGATCTGCTGGCACACGGTGATTTTGGTTTGGGCACCTTCAACGAACTGGACGGCGAAATGATTGCCTTCAGCAGCCAGGTGTACCAGCTGCGCGCCGACGGCAGCGCCAGGGCCGCGAAGCCGGAGCAGAAAACGCCGTTCGCGGTGATGACCTGGTTCCAGCCGCAGTACCGTATCACCTTCGATGCGCCGGTCAGCCGTCAGCAGATCCACGACGCGATCGACCAGCAGATCCCCTCCGACAACCTGTTCTGCGCGCTGCGCATCGACGGCAATTTCCGCCACGCCCACACCCGCACCGTACCGCGCCAGAAGCCGCCGTACCGCGCGATGACCGACGTGCTGGACGACCAGCCGGTGTTCCGCTTTAACCAGCGCGAAGGGGTGCTGGTGGGGTTCCGCACCCCGCAGCACATGCAGGGCATCAACGTGGCGGGCTATCACGAGCATTTCATCACCGACGACCGTCAGGGCGGGGGCCATCTGCTCGACTACCAGCTGGAGAGCGGCGTGCTCACCTTCGGTGAAATTCACAAGCTGATGATTGACCTGCCCGCCGACAGCGCGTTTTTACAGGCCAACCTTCACCCCAGCAATCTTGATGCAGCGATCCGTTCCGTCGAAAACTAACAGGAGAACTACCGTGAACAGTGAGAAACAGTCACGTCAGTGGGCGCACGGCGCCGATATGGTTGTCGGCCAGTTGGAAGCGCAGGGCGTGAAGCAGGTGTTCGGGATCCCGGGTGCGAAAATCGACAAGGTCTTTGACTCTCTGCTGGACTCTTCCATTGAGATCGTTCCGGTACGCCACGAGGCCAACGCGGCGTTTATGGCGGCGGCGGTAGGGCGGTTGACCGGCAAGGCCGGGGTGGCGCTGGTCACCTCCGGGCCGGGCTGCTCCAACCTGATCACCGGCATTGCCACCGCCAACAGCGAAGGCGACCCGGTGGTCGCGCTGGGCGGGGCGGTGAAGCGGGCGGATAAAGCCAAGCTGGTGCACCAGAGCATGGACACCGTTGCCATGTTCAGCCCTGTCACCAAATACGCTGTAGAAGTCAATTCACCGGACGCGATTGCCGAGGTGGTATCGAACGCGTTTCGCGCCGCCGAGCACGGCAGGCCGGGGGGCGCGTTCGTCAGCCTGCCGCAGGATATTGTCGACCAGCCCGCGACGGGGGCGATTTTACCCGCCAGCGGCCCGGCGCTGATGGGCCCGGCACCGGAGTCGGCGATTAACGACGTGGCGAAGCTTATCGAAAACGCCAAAAACCCGGTCATCTTACTCGGCCTGATGGCCAGCCAGCCCGCGAACAGCGCCGCGCTGCGCAAGCTGCTGGAGAAAAGCCGTATTCCGGTGACCAGCACCTATCAGGCCGCCGGGGCGGTAAACCAGGAGCACTTCACCCGCTTCGCCGGACGCGTTGGCCTGTTCAATAACCAGGCGGGCGACCGGCTGTTGCATCTGGCGGACCTGATCATCTGCATTGGCTACAGCCCGGTGGAGTACGAGCCGTCCATGTGGAACAGCGGCGACGCGACGCTGGTGCACATTGACGTGCTGCCTGCCTATGAAGAGCGTAACTACGTGCCGGATCTGGAGCTGGTGGGGGACATCGCCGAAACGCTGAACCTGCTTGCTAACCGCATCGACCATAAGCTCGAACTGAGCCAGCGGGCCTCCGAAATTCTGGTCGATCGCCAGCACCAGCGGGATCTGCTCGATCGCCGCGGCGCCTCGCTCAACCAGTTTGCCCTGCACCCGCTGCGCATCGTGCGCGCCATGCAGGACATCGTGAACAGCGACGTGACCCTCACCGTGGATATGGGCAGCTTCCACATCTGGATCGCCCGCTACCTCTACAGCTTCCGGGCGCGTCAGGTAATGATCTCCAACGGTCAGCAGACCATGGGCGTCGCGCTGCCGTGGGCGATTGGCGCGTGGCTGGTGAACCCGGGCCGCAAGGTGGTGTCGGTCTCCGGTGACGGCGGCTTCCTGCAGTCGAGCATGGAGCTGGAAACCGCGGTGCGCCTCAACGCCAACGTGCTTCACATCATCTGGGTGGATAACGGCTACAACATGGTGGCTATTCAGGAAGAGAAAAAATACCAGCGGCTTTCCGGCGTCGAGTTCGGCCCGGTCGATTTCAAAGCGTATGCCGACGCCTTCGGTGCGAAAGGCTTTGCCGTGGAGAGCGCCGAGGCGCTGGAACCGACGCTGCGTGCGGCGATGGATGTGGATGGCCCTGCCGTAGTGGCCATTCCCGTCGACTACAGCGATAACCCGCTGCTGATGGGCCAGCTCCATCTCAGCCAGATTTTGTGAATCAACATAAGGACAGAGAAATGCAAAAAGTTGCTCTCGTAACAGGCTCAGGCCAGGGGATTGGTAAAGCGATCGCGCTTCGCCTGGTGAAAGACGGCTTTGCCGTCGCCATCGCAGACTATAACGATGAGACGGCAAGAGCCGTTGCCGATGAAATCATCCGTAACGGCGGCAACGCCGTCGCCGTGAAGGTCGATGTCTCTGATCGCGAGCAGGTATTTGCAGCGGTGGAGAAAGCGCGCACCGCGCTGGGCGGTTTCAACGTCATCGTTAACAACGCCGGGATTGCGCCGTCTACGCCTATCGAATCCATCACGCCGGAGATTGTCGACAAGGTTTACAACATCAACGTGAAAGGGGTGATCTGGGGGATCCAGGCCGCGATTGACGCCTTCCGCAAAGAGGGGCACGGCGGCAAGATCATCAACGCCTGCTCCCAGGCGGGCCACACCGGCAACCCTGAGCTGGCGGTCTACAGCTCCAGTAAATTCGCGGTGCGCGGCTTAACCCAGACCGCGGCACGGGATCTCGCGCCGCTGGGGATCACCGTTAACGCCTACTGCCCGGGCATCGTCAAAACGCCGATGTGGGCGGAAATCGACCGTCAGGTCTCCGAGGCGGCGGGCAAACCGCTCGGCTACGGGACGGAAACCTTTGCCAAACGCATTACGCTTGGCCGCCTGTCCGAGCCGGAAGATGTGGCCGCCTGCGTCTCATACCTGGCAGGGCCGGATTCCGACTACATGACCGGTCAGTCGCTCTTAATTGATGGTGGGATGGTGTTTAATTAAATTCTAATAAGCTCTGACATGAGTTTTCCCCTGCCCCCGTGCAGGGGCTTTTTTTTGTCTCCTCCGTCATTGTGCATTACACTGCGCGCTGCAAAACTTTAGTCATTACGATCTGACAGGCGGTAACAGCGATGAACGGTACAATCACAACGTGGTTTAAAGATAAAGGCTTCGGATTTATCAAAGATGAAAACGGCGACAACCGCTATTTTCATGTGATTAAGGTCGCGAATCCCGATCTGATTAAGAAAGATGCCGCGGTGACCTTTGAGCCAACCACCAACAACAAAGGCCTTTCCGCCTATGCGGTGAAGGTGATACCGGAAAGCAAACATCTCTTTATTGCGGGCGAGCGCGTGAAGCTCTCCTCCATCAAATCCTTCGTGGTGTTTAACGAAGAAGAACCGGTTGATACCAAAATCGACAAAGAGAACGCGGTGCTGTCGGTGGGGCTGCTGATGAACAGCATCAAGCCGAAATCCGAGAAAAAGCCGGGCGAAATGCGCACGGTGAAGAAGCTGGCGATCACCACCTTCCAGAATACGACGCTGATCTTCACCGAAGATGAGATCGATATTGATGCCACGGTGAAGCTGCTGAAGTGATTTTTTGCCGGGTGGCGGCTACGCCTTACCCGGCCTACGAAACCCGTGCGGCGCTCGCCGCCACGCGGTTTACCCCATCCTGTGCTCACCCCGCAACATCGCCTCACGGTCAAACACCCGCTGGATCTCTCCGTGCGCCATAAATGCCGCCCGGTCGGACATATGCGCAATCACGTCCGCATCGTGGCTCACCAGCAGGTAGGTCATGCCGTGCTCGGCCTTCAGGCGGTTGAGCAGGTTCAGGATCTCCGCCTGCACGGACATATCCAGCGCCGAGGTCGGCTCGTCCAGCAGCAGAAGCTGCGGGCGCAGCAGCAGCGCGCGGGCAATCGCCACGCGCTGGCGCTGGCCGCCGGAAAGCTGATGCGGATAACGCCTGCCCGCGTCGGCGGAAAGCCCCACCTGCTGCAGCGCATCCGCCACCTTTTCGGCAATCTGCGTTTCGCCGTGGATATTTAACGGCTCCGACAGGGTGCGCGCAACGGTGTGGTTCGGGTGCAGCGACGCCCACGGATCCTGAAACACCATCTGCACGTTGCGGCGAAGCTCGCCTTCAAAACGCTGCCCTGGCCGTAGCGCGTCTCCCAGGATCGAAATGCGGCCGTTCCACTCGCGCTGCAATCCCGCCAGCACGCGCAGAATAGTCGATTTTCCGCAGCCGGATTCGCCAATCAGGCTGAAGGTTTCACCTTTCTCGATGGCAAAGCTGGCGGCGGACACCGCCGTTTTCTCCCCGAAGCTCACCTGGAGATCCTTAACGTCAACGAGCGTCATGATCGGTCTCCTTCCACGGCTGCGAACGGTCCAGCGTCGGCAGCATCTGGCCGAAGGTACTGGCGTTTGGACGGCAGGTCCACAGGGTGCGCGTATACGGGTGCGTCGCCTGCGGCAGCCGGTTCGCCGCCATCTCATCGACCTTCTCGCCCTGATACATCACCAGCACGCGGTCGCAGTGTTCCGCCACCAGCGGCAGATCGTGGCTGATTAACAGCATCGCCATCTGGCGTTCTTCGCTCTGCTGCACCAGCAGTTCGAGGATCTGGTTGCGCAGGCGGGCGTCCAGCGCGGAGGTGGGTTCGTCGGCAATCAGCACCTGCGGGTTGTTGATGAGCGCAATCGCAATCATCACCCGCTGGCCCATGCCCCCGGAGAGCTCGCCTGGATAACGCTGGAGGACATGTTCGTTAAGTCCGACGGCGCGGATGATGTCGTGAATGCGCGCCCGGCGTTCGGCGCGGGGCAGGCGCTGATGCAGGGTCAGCGCCTCATCAAGCTGGGCGGCGACGTTTTTCGCCGGATTCAGCGCGTAGCGCGGGTCCTGAAGGACCATCGCAATCCCGTTGCCGCGCAGCGCCTGCCAGCGGCGGGTGCTCAGGGTCAACAGGTCGTTGCCGAGCACGTTAAGCCGGTTCGCGCTCACGATGCCGGGCTTACGCACCAGCCCCATCAGGGCGCGGGCGGACATCGACTTGCCCGAGCCGGATTCCCCCACCAGCGCCAGCCGCTCGTTGCCCAGCGTGAAGCTCAGGTTGTTGACCACGCGCGCGGCGGGGTAGTCGATATTCAGCGCATCGACGATGACGCGTTGTTCAGTCATGCTGTGGCTCCAGTACGTCGCGCAGGCCATCGCCCAGCAGGTTAAAGGCCAGGCTGGCAAACAGAATCGCGCCGCCCGGAATGGCGGCAATCCACCACTGGTCGAAAATGACCTGCATGCCGTCGGCGATCATCGCGCCCCATTCGGCCATTGGAGGGCGTGCGCCAAGGCCGAGGAAGCCCAGCCCGGCGGCGGCCAGAATAATGCCCGCCAGATCGAGCGCCAGCCGCACAATCGCGGACGGCAGACACAGGGGCAGAATATGGCCGACCAGCAGGCGCAGCCCGCGAATGCCCATCATTTCGGCGGCGGCGAGATAGTCGCTGTGGCGCAGACGCTGAATTTCACTCCGCGCCTGACGCGCGTAGGCGGGCCAGGTGGTTAGAGCCAGCGCCAGCGCGCCGTTGACCAGCCCCGGGCCGAGCATCGCCACGAAGGCGAAGGCAAGGATCAGGCGCGGCATCGACATCACCACGTCGGTAAAGCGCATCAGAATGCGCTCCATCCAGCCGCCGTAGTAGCCGGACAAAATCCCCACCAGCAGCCCGGCGGGCAGGGTGATGACGGTGACCAGCGCCACCAGCCCGAGCGCCGGACGGGTGCCGTAAATCAGACGCGAGAGCAGGTCGCGCCCGTAGCTGTCGGTGCCCAGCCAGTGCTGGATATTGGGTGCCTGTAAGCGCGCGGCGGCGTCCTGCCAGTTCGGGTCAAGCGGCGCAAGCCACGGCGCGAACAGGGCGATAACCACCAGCAGCGCGATGGCAGCCAGCCCGCAAAACGCGGCAGGGGAGCGGCGCAGGCGGCGTAAGAAAAGATAAAACGGCATCAGCGCACCCTGGGATCGGTCGCCCGCACGAGCAGGTCGGTAAGGTTATTGATCAGCACAAAGCTCACGCCAATCAGCAGCGTGCCGCCCATGATGGCGGTGGTGTCTCCGGCGAACAGGGCGGTGGTGAGGTAGCGCCCGATGCCCGGCCAGGAGAAGACAGTTTCGGTCAGTACCGCGCCTTCCAGCATGCTGGTGTAGGCCAGGGCGATCACCGTCAGCAGGGTGCCGCGAATGTTCGGCAGCACGTGGCGCAGCAGAATAGCCATCTCCCCGGCACCCTTGGCGCGGGCAAGCAGAATGTACTCTTTGTTCATCTCGCTCAGGCAGGCGGAACGCGTCAGGCGGGTGATGCTCGCGAGCGAGTAATAGGCCAGCAGCAGCACCGGCAGCACCAGGTGGCTGACGGCGTTGCGGAACGCCTCGCGGTCGCCGGAAAGCCAGGTATCCACCAGCGCAAAGCCGGTGCGCGGCTCGACGGTGAACTGCCAGATATCGTCCAGCCTGCCGGGACCCGCGCTCCACTGCAGCTTCGCGTAGAACAGGGCCAGCATCAGCAGGCCGAGCCAGAAAATGGGCACCGAGTTGCCGAGCAGGGTGAGGGTTCTGATGGCGAGATCGAGCGGCGAACCGGCGTAGCGGGCGCACAGCACCCCGGCAATCACGCCGAGCGCGGCGCCGATGATTAACGCCAGCGTCGCCAGCTCCAGCGTGGCGGGGAACGCGTGGAGCAGGTCCTGCAGCACCGGCTGCCCGGTGGCGCTGGCCGTGCCTAAATCACCGTGGGCAAGATTTTGCAAGTAGTGCCAGAACTGCACGGGCAGGGGCCGATCCAGCCCAAGCTGGTGGCGAACCTGATCGTAGGTTGACTGGCTGGCGTGATCGCCGACGATCTGCAGCACGCGATCGACAGGTGAAAACGCCGAGAGCGCAAACGTGACGAGCAGCAGCCCGAAGAGCGTGAGCAGCAGGGTCAGCAGACCCTGGAGCACGCGGGTGGAAAGATGTGGCATGGGAAATCTCTTCATGCCGGGTGGCGGCTTCGCCTTACCCGGCCTACAAAAACCGAGAACGTAGGCCGGGTAAGCGCAGCGCCACCCGGCAACAAGGGCTACTTCGTGACGCGATCGTACCAGACCATATCCGCGTTCAGCCCCTGCTGATACCCCTTCACGCTATCGCGCACCACGATCTGGGTTTTACCCTGATCGACAAACACGTACGGCGAATTCTGCTGCAGCTGTTCCTGCATCTTCTTATAGAGATCCAGACGCTTCGCCGGATCCGGCTCGGCTACCGCCGCCAGCGTGGCTTTGTTCAGCTCCGGGATTTTCCAGCCGTTAAGCCCGGCCACGGTGCTGGATTTACCGTCGTTCCACGCAAAGGCGCTGGCGTTAGAGTGCGCGTCGAAATAGTCCGGGATCCACAGACGGATCGCCGCCTGATGCTGCTTTGCACGCACGCGGGCGTACACCTGGCTCCCGGCGGCAGGCAGCAGATCGACCTTCACGCCCCCCTGAGCAAAGCTCGCCTGCATCGACTGGGCGATGGTGATAAACGGCGGCTTGTTCTCCACGTCCAGCGTGAAGTGCGCGTCTTTGATGCCCGCTTTGGCGAGGATTGCTTTCGCCTTCGCCGGATCAAATTTGAACGGATTATCTTCCAGCGCGCCCGGCAGCCCGACCGGCAGGAAGCTCTGATGGACAAAATACTGGCCTTTCAGCAGATTTTTGGTGATGCCTTCATAGTCCACCAGCCAGCGCGAGGCTTCCCAGAACGCCGGGTTGTTCAGCAGCGGGTTGGCGCTGTTGCCGGTGTTGAACACCAGGTAATTCTGCTCCGCGGACGGAATGCTCAGTACCTTGACGCCCGGCTTGCCGTCGAGGGCGCTAATCTGGTCTGCACCCAGATCGCGCGCCACGTCCGCATCACCCTGCTGGATCAGCAGGCGGCGTGACGCCGGGTCGGGGACGTTTTTAATGATGATGCTTTTAAGCTTCGGCGCGCCGCCGGGCGCTGACTCGTTGGCTTCCAGCACGATGGCCTGATGCGGCTGATAGACGCGCATTTTGAACGCGCCGCTGCCCGCCGAGTGCATTTTCAGCCAGGCGTTACCGAAGTCGTTATCCTTCACGTTCGCCGCGACCTGCTTTTCATCGACGATGGAGGCAATCGGCGTTGAGAGAATATTCAGCGCCACCGACGGGCTCACGTCCGCCGTCCAGTGAAGCGTGAGGGTGTGATCGTCCACCTTTTTCAGCTGGCTGGCGATGTTGCTCGCGTCCCAGCCCAGCACGTTCAGGATGAATGCCGGGGATTTGTTCAGCGTCACGGCGCGGGTGTACGAGAAGATCACGTCTTCCGGGCGCAGCGGATTGCCGGACGCGAATTTGGCATCGGGCTTAAGTTTAATCGTGAGCGTTTTTGCTGCCGCGTCCGCTTCCCAGCTTTCCGCCAGAATCGGGGTGATTTTTTCAGGGTTATCGCGGTCCGGTTGTACCAGGCGCTGATACAGGCTCGGCACGGTCTGGATGCTGGAAAGCTCGTTGGCTTCAGCCGGGTCGAGGCTTACGATGTCATCAAGCCCCTGGGCAACAACCAGCGTGTTGGGCGGAGTAGCGGCGTGGGCAGCGCTTGAGAGCGCAGCCAGCACCAGTAACGGCAGCAATTTTTTAGTCATAGCGATCCCTGAGAAGAATATATTGTGATTGTTTTATGCTCCGCTACGTTAGGTCGTCTCTGAAATTACGCAAAGTCGAAATTCAGCTTTCCTTATGCCTTCCGGGAATATCGCATGCGCTCGGGCTATTAAAATACGCTGCTTTTCGCCCGCTTTTTAACCTGCTATAACAAATGCCTTACCTTTCAGGGAGTCACCGCCGTGCCCGAAATCAATCATCATGGTCAAACCGTTAACGATATCGTTCCCGACTGGAAAGGCGCGCGCGTCTTAACCCGCACGCCGCTGTTCGGCCAGTATTGTCGCCTGGAGCCGCTGGATGCCGATCGCCACGCGGCCGATCTCTATGAGGCCTACGCGCTGGGCGACGACAGCGACTGGACGTGGCTTGCGAGCACGCAGCCAGCGAGCGTGGAAGCTACCGCGCACTGGATCATGGCTAAGGTGATGGACGATGAGCTGGTGCCGTATGCCGTCATTGATTTACGCACCGAGCGTGCGGTGGGGCTGGTGAGCTATATGGCTAACGAGCGGCTGCTGGGGTCGGTGGAGATCGGGCACGTGACCTGGTCGCGCAGGATGAAAGGGACCCGGATGGGCACCGAAACGGTGTGGCTGCTGCTGAAAAATGCGTTTGAGCACGGCTACCGGCGCCTCGAGTGGAAGTGCGATTCCATGAACATTGCGTCACGCAGCGCGGCGGAGCGGCTGGGGTTTGTCTGGGAAGGACGTCTGCGCCAGAAGCTGGTGCGCAAAGGGCGCAACCGCGACAGCGATATGCTTTCTATTATTGACGGCGAGTGGCCGCAAAGAGACGCCGAACTGCGCGCCTGGCTGGCGGCGGAGAATTTTGACGCACAAGGGCGGCAGATTAAAAGGCTTGAGGCATTTCGGTTATAAGAGCGTTTATGTAGGGTACAGCGACATTCTGTGATTAATCTGCCGAAATCACGATTTCAATTAAGTTGGTTTTGCCGGATTGCAGCCCGTTGGCCACCGCCGTGGCGATGTCCGCCGCCTGGGTAACCCGGCAGCAGCGGATGCCCATGGCGCTGCCCAGCGACTGAAAATCGATGTGCGGGTTAACCAAATCCATTCCGATAAAGCGTCCCAGCTGCGTCGAACTGCAGGCGGGCTGGCTCTTCATAAAGTTTTTGAGCACGTTGTACTCCAGGTTATTCATGACGATAAAGGTTACGGGGAGATTTTCGTGTGCCGCCGTCCAGAGCGCCTGCGGGGAATACAGTGAAGCGCCGTCGCCCATCAGGCACACTACCGGCTCGCGGCCCAGCCCCAGCGAGTGTCCCACCGCCGCAGGCATCCCCCAGCCCAGACCGCCGCCGCGCATGAAGTAGTAGCGCGGGTGCTGCTGGTCGGAAATAAACCGGCGAACGTGTCTGGCCGTTGCAATCGCCTCGTCGACAATCGTGATGCCCGGCGGAACGGACTTTATCACCTCGTAGGCCGCGACCATCGGCGAAATCGCCGGGCGCAGCTGCTCGGCAGCCAGGCGCTCTTCCTGCAGTTGCCACTCTTTTTCACGTTCAGCGCGTGCCGTTTTGAGCAGCCGCTGAGGCGTCAATTTGCTTGCTACCCGGCGTTGCTCAAGCTTCGGTAACAGTTCCTTCAGGGAGAGTTTGATATCCCCCATCACCGAGAGGCGGGTGGCGTAGGTGCGGCCCAGCTCGTTCATGTCGGCTGAAAGCTGATAAACCGCGCACGTCCCCGGGATAGCGTCCCCTTCGCTGTACAGAATGGTGATCAGGCTTCTGCCGCCGATGATAAACACCGCGTCGTAGGCGTTAACGATGCTGGCAATTTCGCAGGCGGTGGTAGGCATGTTGCCGCGCCAGAGCGCGTGCTGCGTGGGAAAGGGGAGGTTCAACGGCCAGGAGGAGCCGTAAACGTGGGCACCGAGCGCTTCCGCAAGCTGGACAATCTCCTGCGTCGAGCCGCTGGAGTGAACTTCATCCCCCGCCACAATCATGATCCTGCCGGGCGTAACCAGGCTCAGCTCCTCCGCCAGGTCGTCCAGCGAGCCCGCCACGGTGTGATAGTTCACTTTAGAGGCCGTTTGTATCCCGGCATCGCTGAGCTCTTCCATCACGTTCATTGGCAGAGAGAGCAGCACCGGACCCGCGGGAGGGTAGCTGGCGGCATGAAAGGCGCGGCGCACAAGAACCGGGAGCTGATCGGCGCTGGTGACCTCCTGCGCCCATTTCACCACCGGCGAACCAATGGAAACAATGTCATCGTACAGGAGCGGGTCGCGCACGTAGTGCCGCGTGTCCTGCTGCCCGACGGTGACCACCAGCGGCGTTTTCATGATCCGCGAGTTGATTAAATTTCCCATCCCGTGCCCAAGACCGCTGGCCGTGTGCAAATTGATAAAACCCGTTTTGCCGGAGGCTTTCGCATAGCCGTCGGCAATGGCGACCACGCTGCTCTCCTGGAGCGCCAGAATATAGTGAATGTTTTCATGACGAAGCAGGGCGTCAATCAGCGGAAGTTCCGTTGTGCCGGGGTTGCCAAATATATATTCCACGCCTTCACTCTCCAGCACCTCAAGGAGAATATCGGCGCCGGAGCGCATATTTAAATCTGATAGGGACGTTAATGATTTAATCATAATGACACCTCATTCAGTATTATTTAAAGCATGCTAAAATTCTTCCTGCGTGGGGCGAACAACAATTTCATTAATATCAACGTCGCCTGGCTGTTCGATGGCAAATAAAACGGAACGGGCAATCGACTCTGCCGGAATAGCCTGCTTGTAAAATTCATGCAGGAACTGTTTGCTCGGGGCATCAGAGCTGCCGAACTGAAGCTCGCTTTCAACGGCGCCGGGGGAAATAAGGGTAGTCCGAATGGTTTTCCCCGCTTCCTGGCGTAACCCTTCGCTCAGGGCGCGGACAGCGAATTTTGTGGCGCTGTACACTACGCCACCGGGGGCAAGAACCTTGATACCCGCCACGGAGGCAACGTTAATAAAGTGTCCGCTTCCCTGACGCTGGAACACCGGGAATGCCGCCGCGATACCGTACAGCACGCCTTTGAGATTGGTATCAATCATCCTATCCCACTCGTCGGTTTTCAGCTCGCTGATGGGGGCGATAGCCATATAGCCCGCGTTGTTGATCAGTACATCGACGCGCTGGTATGCGGCGACGGCGGTGTTTATCGCCTTCTGTACCTCTTCCTGGCGCGTGACATCGGCCTTAACGGCAATCGCCTGTCCGCCCTGCTGAATGATTTGATCCACCAGGGCGTTAATTCTGTCCAGGCGGCGCGCCACCAGGACCAGCGAAAACGGTTTATTGGCTAAATGAAGGGCAATAGCCTGACCGATACCGCTGCTGGCACCGGTGATAACAACAACTTTGTTTGCACTATTATTCATGATCTTATCTCACTGTTGTATGATTCAAAACAAATAAAAAGAAGGGAAGGGTTTAAGAATTATGAAAAATTCTTAAACGCTCGTTTTTGATATATTCTGTATCTGGAATGAAATAATGCTCGCTTAAAACTTAATGGAGTGCGGAAGAGAATGTCAATGACGTTTTTTAATAATTAAATTAATTGCAGTCCTAATATTTAATTCTTATATGTAACAATCATATGAACAGAATGAAATATGCTGACCCCCGCGGCCTTGCGAACAAGGCCTGAGAATTAAATTTTTCCACTGTAGAGCACGGGACCGGTGGGTTGACCGGTAGGTGACCCCCCTTCGGGCTCGAGGCTTATGGCTATCATTGCATCAGGGGTAAGGGTGTTGTTCCTGAGGGCAACATGGGTCGGTATATCACTTTGCAGCAGCCCAAGGGATATCGGGGCCTTCCCGGCAGGAATAAGCCAAAGCTGCAGGCTGTTTTGCGCCGCGACAGCGTTCGGCCTGAGAGGCGTTATGCTCAGATACTGGCGGCGGCTGTCCGCACTGACGATCCACTGTCCGTGCTGTTGGGCATCGTTGAGCACCATTAGCGGTGCGAGTTCCGGCGTGCGGGTGGTATACCAGGCTACCGCGCTAACGGCGGCGATGCCGGCCGCGACCATCCAGCCGAGATAAGGCCGGTTTTGGCGCAAAGGCTTTTTCGGCGGCAGATCGAGGGCGATCCGCTTCCACACCCTCTCGGGTGGGGTAACGGGCACGAGATGACTGTCGAGCGTGCTGAACGTTTCCTGCCAGTACGCCACGCGGGCGGCCAGACCGGGCTCCGCGGCAAGCCTTTTCTGGAACTGAAGCCGCGCCCCTCCGCGCAGGGTGCCGAGGGCATATTCTGCAGCCAGCATGTCATCGCGTTTTTCGCTGTCATTCATAGACCCACGCACTCCCGAAGATGATCCATCGCGCGGCGGATCCAGCTTTTTACCGAGCCCACAGGCTGCTGGAGCCAGTCGGCAATGTCGCTGTGGGACATGCCCTGATAGTAGGCGAGCGTAATACTCTGGCGCTGTTCATGACTCAAATGTTCCAGACAGTGCCTGAGCCGCGCTGCCTGCGCGTCGTCGTGCCAGTTATTCTGCTCATCGCTTTCGCTTAGCTGAATATCTTCCGAATACGACTCCTCATGGGCGGCAGCGCGGGTTTGCCCGCTGCGCAGCCAGTCAATACAGCGGTTGCGAACAATATGCGTAAGCCAGGTCATCGGGGAGCTCAGGGAAGCGTTATAGGTTTCGGCTTTACTCCAGACGGTGACAAAACAGTCGTGAAGGATCTCTTCTGCCCAGGCGTGATGGCGCAGCATGCGCAGCGCGACGGCAAACAGGTGAGGCGATGTGAGTCGGTAAAGTTGTTCAAATGCGCGGCGATCGCCGTTAGCGATCGCCTGCATTAATTTCAACTGCTGTTCAGCCAGCGCGTTATCCATGTTTTTCCCGGAAGGCAACGTCACACTTCCGAAGTATAGACAACTACTTAGGCATCAGGACGGTATCAATCACATCGATCACGCCATTTTTCTGATGGACGTCGTAGGTGCTGATGTTCGCCACGTTGCCTTTACCATCCTTGAGCTGAATATTGTGCGGGCCGTTACTCATGATCCACAGCGGTTGCCCGTTAACGGTTTTCAGCTCCGCGTGGCCGCCGCCCTGTTTAATTTTCTGCTCCAGCGCTTTCATATCGTAATTACCCGCAACCACGTGATAGGTCAGAATGCTGGTGAGCAGCGCTTTATTTTCCGGCTTCACCAGATTGTCGACCGTACCCGCAGGCAATTTTGCAAACGCCGCATCGGTTGGCGCAAAAACGGTAAAAGGCCCTTTGCTCTGCAGCGTCTCCACCAGCCCGGCCGCTTTGACCGCCGCCACCAGGGTGGTGTGATCTTTTGAGTTCACGGCGTTTTCAACAATGTTTTTGCTCGGGAACATTTCCGCTCCGCCCACCATTACGGAGCCAGAGTTCATGGCCGCTGATGCGCCTGCACAGAAGAGCAAGGCGCTGGATACGAATGCAACACTGAGTAGCTTTTTCATCATTTATCCTCGGATTAGGGAGCAAAGGCGTTGCTCACATACTCACATACGAGGGCAGGGGGGAAACTGGATGCAGTGAAATGAAAATAAATTTTTGGCGGGGAAGTGAATTCCCTCTCCCCGGTGGGGAGAGGGGAAATAGCTTAGCGTCTTACCGGCGCCCCGTTCGCCACATAATACGCCGCCGCGCTCTTCGCCAGCGGCTCGCGCCCGCGAATGGCGTCGGCAATCTTCTCACCAATCATAATGGTGGTGGCGTTCAGGTTGCCGGTGACGATCTGCGGCATGATCGACGCATCCACCACGCGCAGCCCTTCCAGTCCGTGAACGCGGCCTTCACCGTCGACCACCGCCATCTCGTCATAGCCCATCTTGCAGGTTCCGCACGGGTGGAAGGCGGTTTCGGCGTGGTTACGCACGAACTCGTCCAGCTGTTCGTCGGTCTGGCATTCGACGCCCGGGCTGATTTCACGACCGCGGTATTTGTCCAGCGCGGGCTGGTGCATGATCTCACGCGTGATGCGGATCGCGTCGCGGAACTCCTGCCAGTCCTGCTCGTGGGACATATAGTTGAACAGGATCGCCGGATGCTGGTGCGGATCGCGGGACTTAATCCGCACGTGGCCGCGGCTCGGGGAGCGCATCGATCCGACGTGGCACTGGAAGCCATGTTCTTTTACCGCGTTCGAGCCGTTGTAGTTAATCGCTACCGGCAGGAAGTGGTACTGAATGTTCGGCCACTCGAATTCTTCGCGGCTGCGGATAAACCCTCCGGCCTCAAAGTGGTTGCTCGCGCCCACGCCGGTGCCGCCAAACAGCCACTCGGCGCCAATCTTCGGCTGGTTCCACCACTGCAGGGCAGGGTAGAGGGAGACCGGCTCTTTGCATTCGTACTGGAGGTACATCTCCAGGTGATCCTGCAGGTTTTCGCCCACGCCGGGCAGGTCGTGCACCAGCGGAATATCAAACTGCTTCAGCAGGTCCGCGCTGCCCACGCCGGAGCGCTGGAGGATCTGCGGGGAGGCAATGGCCCCTGCGCACAGCAAGACTTCTTTGTTCGCCGTCGCTTTGGACGGAATGGTGCTTTCGCCCTCCAGCCACTCGACGCCCACCGCGCGTTTGCCGTTAAAGACAATATGATCTGTCATGGCGTGGGTGCGGATGGTCAGGTTAGGGCGCTTTTTGGCCTGGTCCAGATAGCCGCGCGCGGTGCTGGCGCGTCGGCCCTGCGGCGTGACCGTGCGGTCCATCGGGCCGAAGCCTTCCTGCTGGTAGCCGTTGAGATCCTCGGTGCGCGGGTAGCCCGCCTGCACGCCCGCTTCCACCATCGCTTCAAACAGCGGGTTCACGCCCGGCTTCGAGGTGGTGACGCTCACCGGACCGTCGCCGCCGTGATAGTCGTTCGGCCCCACGTCGCGCGTTTCGGCCTTGCGGTAGTAGGGCAGACAGTTGAGGTAGCTCCAGTGCTCAAGGCCCGTTTCTTTCGCCCAGTTGTCGAGATCCATCGCGTTACCGCGGATGTAGCACATGCCGTTGATCAGCGACGAACCGCCCAGCCCTTTGCCGCGTCCGCACTCCATGCGGCGGTTGTTCATGTACGGCTCTGGCTCGGTTTCATACGCCCAGTTGTAGCGCTTGCCCTGCAGCGGGAACGCCAGCGCGGCGGGCATCTGGGTGCGGAAGTCAAAGCGGTAGTCCGGGCCGCCCGCCTCAAGCAGCAGGACGGTGGTGTTCGGATCTTCAGTCAGTCGCGTTGCCAGCACGTTGCCGGCAGAGCCGGCCCCGATAATGATGTAGTCAAATTGCAAATAAACCTCCCGGTTAAAATATGGACTGGAATTTACCCATCTCAACCTGGATGGACTTCACCTGGGTGTAGCTCTGGAGCGTCATCACGCCGTTCTCGCGGCCAATGCCGGAGTGTTTGTAGCCGCCGACCGGCATCTCTGCGGCGGATTCACCCCAGGTGTTGATCCAGCAGATGCCCGCTTCGAGCTGATGAATGGCGCCGTGCGCGCGGTTCAGGTCGGCAGTCACGATGCCCGCCGCCAGGCCGTAGTCGGTGTCGTTGGCGCGGCGAATGGCTTCTTCGTCACTTTCATAAGTGAGGATGGACATCACCGGGCCGAAGATCTCTTCGCGCACGATGGTCATCTCGTCGGTGCAGTCGGTGAACACGGTCGGGGCGACCCACGCGCCGTTGTCAAAGCCGTCACCCTTCAGCGCATCGCCGCCGCACAGCACGCGCGCGCCTTCCTCTTTGCCTTTAGCGTTGTAGCGCAGCACGCTGTCGCGGTGCGGGAAGCTGACCATCGGGCCAAAGTTGGTGCGTTCATCGAACAGATCGCCCGAGCGGATGCGGCCCACGCGCTCGACGATTTTCTGCTCAAACGCGGCCTTAGATTTCGCGGGCACGAACACGCGGGTGCCGTTGGTGCACACCTGGCCGGAGCTGAAGAAGTTCGCCATCATCGCGATGTCTGCCGCGAGATCGAGATCCGCGTCGTCGAAAATAATCAGCGGGGATTTGCCGCCCAGCTCCATCGTCACCTCTTTCAGGGACGAGGCCGCCGAGTTGGCCATCACCTTTTTGCCGCTGGCGACGCCGCCGGTGAAGGAGACTTTCGCGATGCCCGGATGCTCGGTCAGGTACTGGCCGGTCTCCGCGCCCACGCCCGGCAGGACGTTAAACACGCCGTCCGGAACGCCCGCTTCGGTGTAGATCTCGGCAAGCTTCAGGGCGGTGAGCGGGGTCACCTCGCTTGGCTTGAAGATCATCGCGTTGCCCGCCGCCAGCGCCGGGGCCGATTTCCACAGGGCGATCTGGATCGGGTAGTTCCACGCGCCGATGCCCGCCACCACGCCCAGCGGCTCGCGGCGGGTGTAGACGAATGAGGTCTCGCGCAGCGGGATCTGGCTGCCTTCCAGCGCCGGGATCAGCCCCGCGTAGTACTCCAGCACGTCCGCGCCGGTGACGATGTCGACGGTTGAGGTTTCGGAATACGCTTTACCGGTGTCGAGGGTTTCAAGCTTCGCCAGCTCGTCGTTACGCTCGCGCAGGATATCGACGGCGCGACGCAGGATGCGCGAGCGCTCCATGGCGGTCATCGCCGCCCAGATTTTTTGCCCGCGCTGTGCGCTTTCCACGGCGCGATCGACGTCTTCTCTCCCGGCGGCCTGTACGCTCGCCAGAACTTCACCGTTGGCCGGGTTGATGGTCTCGAAGGTGCGACCGCTGGTGGCGGATGTATAACCACCATTGATATAAAGCTGCTGTTCTGCCATTCGGGACATAAATTCTCCTCGGTTATTCGGTCGGTAAATGCTGGCTGATAAAGTGGCTGGTGAGCGATTGCGCCAGGGTCTTATCCAGCGGCTTGCCGCTCAGCGCGGCGCGCAGCCACAGCCCGTCGATCAGCGCCGCCAGCCCGTAGCCCGCCTCCTGGGCCTGCTCGCGCGGCAGCTCGCGGCGGAACTCGTACACCAGGTTCGACAGCAGACGGCGGCTGCTCACCTGCTGCAGGCGGTAGAGCATCGGCTGGTGCATGCTGCTCGCCCAGAAGGCCAGCCAGGCCTTCATGGCCGCGCCGCTGGTCTGGGTTTCATCAAAGTTGCCGGCGACAATCGCCTGCAGGCGCTGCTCCGCGCTGCCGTCCGGCAGGGCGCGTAAGCGGCTTACTACCGCGTCGCGCAGCTGTCCGGTGATGTCGCGCATGGTCGCTTCCAGCAGGCCGTTTTTGTCTTTGAAGTAGTGGCTGATGATCCCCGTGGAAACGCCCGCCCGGCGGGCGATCTGCGCGATCGTCGCATCATGCATACCCACTTCATTTATTGCTTCCAGCGTGGCGTCGATAAGCTGCCTGCGCCGGATCGGCTGCATCCCCACTTTGGGCATTTTTGCCACTCCATTCATCAGCGTTAGTAATACATTAAAGCTGTTTTTGATTGGACGTTCAATATAAAATGTGTCTTAATTGTTGCGGATTTGGATTTTAATAGTTGCAAAAACAGTGGGGATACTGGATGACAGACCTTTCACAGGACAGAGAAAAAGACAAAATCAACCCGGTCGTTTTTTATACTTCCGCCGGGCTGATTTTGTTGTTTTCCCTGACGACGATCTTCTTTCGTGATTTTTCTGCCGAGTGGATTGGGCGCACCCTGAACTGGGTGTCGAAGACCTTCGGCTGGTACTATCTTCTGGCCGCGACGCTCTATATCGTCTTCGTGGTCTGCATCGCCTGCTCGCGCTTCGGTTCGGTGAAGCTCGGGCCAGAGCAGTCCAAGCCCGAGTTCAGCCTGCTGAGCTGGGCCGCGATGCTGTTTGCCGCGGGCATCGGCATCGACCTGATGTTCTTCTCCGTGGCGGAACCGGTCACGCAGTATATGCAGCCGCCGGAAGGGGCAGGGCAGACGATGGAGGCCGCGCGCCAGGCGATGGTCTGGACGCTGTTCCACTACGGCCTGACGGGCTGGTCGATGTACGCCCTGATGGGCATGGCTCTCGGATACTTTAGCTATCGTTATAATTTGCCCCTCACCATCCGCTCCGCCCTGTATCCGATTTTCGGTAAAAAAATTAACGGCCCGATTGGCCACAGCGTCGATATCGCGGCGGTTATCGGCA
This sequence comes from Enterobacter cloacae complex sp. CARB60, assembly GCF_036487345.1. Lineage (NCBI taxonomy): Bacteria > Pseudomonadati > Pseudomonadota > Gammaproteobacteria > Enterobacterales > Enterobacteriaceae > Enterobacter > Enterobacter cloacae complex sp. CARB60. The sequence goes on along the minus strand of NZ_JAZKLC010000002.1, from coordinate 3,492,637 downwards.
CCATCTTCGGTATTGCGACGACGCTCGGGATTGGCGTGGTGCAGCTCAACTACGGGCTGAGCGTGCTGTTTGATATCCCGGATTCGATGGCGGCCAAGGCGGCGCTGATTGCGCTCTCCGTCATTATTGCCACCATCTCGGTGACGTCGGGCGTGGATAAAGGCATCCGCGTGCTCTCCGAGCTGAACGTGGCGCTGGCGTTGGGGCTGATCCTGTTCGTGCTGTTTATGGGCGATACCTCGTTCCTGCTCAATGCCTTAGTGCTCAACGTAGGCGACTACGTAAACCGCTTTATGGGTATGACGCTGAACAGCTTCGCCTTCGACCGCCCGGTAGAGTGGATGAACAACTGGACGCTGTTCTTCTGGGCGTGGTGGGTCGCGTGGTCGCCGTTCGTTGGCCTGTTCCTCGCGCGTATTTCACGTGGCCGCACCATCCGCCAGTTTGTGATGGGCACGCTGATTATCCCGTTCACCTTTACCCTGCTGTGGCTGTCGGTGTTCGGCAACAGCGCGCTGCACGAGATCATTCACGGCAATGCAACCTTCGCGCAGGAAGCGATGGCGCACCCGGAGCGCGGCTTCTATAGCCTGCTGGCGCAGTACCCGGCGTTCACCTTTAGCGCCTCCGTGGCGACCATCACCGGCCTGCTGTTCTACGTTACCTCGGCGGATTCCGGCGCGCTGGTGCTGGGCAACTTCACCTCGATGCTTAAAGACATCAACAGCGACGCGCCGAACTGGCTGCGCATCTTCTGGTCCGTCGCTATCGGCCTGCTCACGCTCGGTATGCTGATGACCAACGGCATCTCGGCGTTGCAGAACACCACGGTGATCATGGGGCTGCCGTTCAGCTTCGTCATCTTCTTTGTGATGGCCGGGCTGTATAAATCGCTCAAGGTGGAAGACTACCGCCGCGTCAGCGCCAGCCGCGACACCGCGCCGCGTCCGATGGGCGCGCAGGACAGGCTGAGCTGGAAGAAACGCCTCTCGCGCCTTATGAACTACCCGGGCACGCGCTACACCAAACAGATGATGGAGACGGTCTGCTTCCCGGCGATGGAAGAGGTGGCCCAGGAGCTGAAGCTGCGCGGCGCGTACGTGGAGCTGAAAAACCTGCCGCCGGAGGAGGGCGAGACCCTGGGGCACCTGGACCTGCTGGTGCACATGGGCGACGAGCAGAACTTTGTCTATCAGATCTGGCCGCAGCAGTATTCGGTACCCGGGTTTACCTACCGGGCGCGCAGCGGGAAGTCGACCTACTACCGTCTTGAGACCTTCCTGCTGGAAGGGAGCCAGGGGAATGATTTGATGGACTACAGCAAGGAGCAGGTGATTACGGACATTCTGGACCAGTATGAACGGCACCTGAACTTTATCCATCTGCACAGGGAAGCGCCGGGGAATAGCGTGATGTTCCCGGATGTCTAAACGGATTCTTAAAATACCTTTTATCTGTATATAAATACAGTTGTGTGGCGCAATATTACTCAAGGAAGAGTAACCATGCAGCAAAAGCCTGGTGCTGAAGCATTCAGGCTTTTGCTGCGTCCAGGGAAGGAACTATGGATGAGTCACGCGATAGAGTTTATCGAAACATCACTCTTTACCCGGCAGATTAAAAGCATTGCTCCGGATGATGAATTAAAGGATCTCCAAAAGGAACTCATTGCCTGGCCTGATAAAGGCGATTTAATTCAGCATACAGGCGGGCTACGTAAAATAAGAATGGCTATTGGCTCAAAGGGAAAGAGTGGTGGGGCCAGAGTCATATATTTTCTGGCTACTGAAGAGGTGATTTATTTCCTCATGGCCTATCCAAAAAGCATGAAGGACAGCCTGACCGATGTAGAGAAAGCTGAACTCAAAAAGCTCACGTCTGTTCTCACAAATACCGCTTCCAGTTCCGTCAATTAAAGGTGTACTATGTACTCCATCAGGCGAAAAGAGGCAGACAATGAGTATCTTTGATGAACTGAAGGCTTCGCTTGAAGAGGCTGCCGAGATCCAACGTGGTAAGAAAACGCCATCACGAGTAACTCGCTATGAGGTCGCGGATGTTCGGGCGATAAGAGAGCAGTTAAATGTCACTCAAAGCGAAATGGCGAAGGCTCTGGGTACAAGCGTTGACACGATTAAAAGCTGGGAGTCGAAACGGCGAAACCCAACGGGATTAGCGGCGAAAGTGCTGAATGTGATTAGAGATAATCCCGCGTTTTACAGAGCGCTTGCGGGGCAGTGAACGTCGGGTGGCGCTGCGCTTACACGGCCTACAAAACCGCTTTACCGTAGGCCTGATAAGCGCAGCGCCATCAGGCTTTTAGCAGCGTCCACACGTTCCCATCATTATGCTGCCAGACGAGGGTGAAGCGTTTACCCTCAGGATAGTCTCCAGCCGGGCGCGAAAGCGCCAGTGTGATTGTTTTTTCCGTTACCTCTGTGACTCTCGCCCACTCAAAACCCATGTAAATCTTCATCTGCGGGAAGAGGGCTTTAAACAAACTCTCTTTGGCGCTAAAAGCGAGCGTCAATGCCAGCGCAAAAGGGTAGCCCGAGTGCATCAGGCATATCGCTTCCTGCGCATCAACGATGCCGTCCTGGATTTCGCGGGCTTCAGGTTCTGGAAGAATGGCTTCGCAATCAATACCCACCAGCGCATCTGGATGACGGACGACAACTGCCATCGCCTGCGTGCCGCTGTGGGTGATGCTGCCCGAAACCCCTTCCGGCCAGAGCGGTTCGCCGCTGGGGCCGATGCCGGGAACGGCGTGGTCAGGTAAGGCATGCGCGGCGGCGATGCGTCCGGCAAGATGCTCGGCTTTGCGTTTGCGTCCGGCGTCAGCCAGCTGCGCGTGGTGGGGAAGCCAGAGGAGATCGGCGTCGGTGAAGGTCGTGGGATCGAAGGTGACGTGATGGACGGTGTGGCCGGCGAGAATGAACGTGCTGTGGGTGGTGTGCATGTTTTTCCTTCAGAATTGTGCGGCCTGATGCCCTCACCCCGGCCCTCTCCCACGGGGAGAGGGAGCAAACATTAAAAACGGCAACGGGGTTGCCGTTTTGATTTTACCTAGAAACGCGTATTCACGCTCATGTACCAGGTGCGACCCGGTTCATTATACGTATACGCACCCGCACCGTACATATACGCACCGGTGGTGGCGTTGCCGGTGGTCTGGGCATTACCCGCGCGCCACTGGCGTTTGTCGAAGACGTTATCCACGCCGCCGGTCAGGCTGACGTTTTTGGTCATGTCCCAGGTTGCGCTCAGGCCAACGATGCTGTACGGGCTGACTTCATCTTTCTCAGACCCGGTCACAGGCTGACCTTTGTAGTTGTACTTCTTCGGCTGCTGCTTGCCGTACCAGGTGAAGGTCGACTGGAGCGACACGTCCTGATGAACCTGCCAGCTCAGGGTAGAGTTCAGCGTGTACTCCGGAATGATCGACAGACGGTCGCCGGTCTCCTTGTTCTTGCTCTGCAGCATGTAGGTGATGTTGTTGGTCCAGTTGATCGTGTCGCTGACCGGCACGTTCAGGGAGCCTTCCAGCCCTTCCACCACCGCTTTCGGCACGTTTTCCCACTGGTAGATATCCGTCTGCACTTTACCGGAAGAGGTGTGACCAATCGGCGCGTAGCCCGCTTCAATCTTGTCGCGGTAGTCGTTGCGGAACCAGGTCACGCCCGCCAGCCAGCCGTCGCGTTTCCACTCCAGGCCAATCTCTTTGTTGATGCTGGTTTCCGCTTTCAGGTCGTCGTTGCCCATCATGTAGCAGCCCACGCCGTCACCGCTGGCATAGCAGCCCTGGCCTTTGCTGTACAGCAGGTAGTTCGGGTTGGTCTGGTACAGGCTCGGCGCTTTGTAGGCGCGCGCGATCCCCATCTTCAGCGTGAAGTCATCCCCCAGACCCTGCGACAGGTTCAGGGACGGGCTCCAGTTGTTGCCGACGATGGTGTGATGGTCGAAGCGCAGCGCCGGGGTCAGCATGGTGCTGTCGGTCAGCTCCATATTGTTTTCAGCGAACAGGGAGAAGATTTCCGCTGAGGTGTACGGGCTGCGATCGTTACTCATGCCCGGAATGGTGCCGCCCTGCTGGGTTTGCGTAAAGGAGGTTGAGTCCTTCATGCGCTGCTGGTTCCACTCGGTTCCCAGGGTCAGGTTCTGGTTGACGAGGAAATCAATCGGCAGGTTGATTTCGCTGTGCAGCATCACGTCGGCCAGGTCGGTGTCGGTGAATTTGTTGCTGTTGAACAGGCCTTCCAGCCCGCCCGCCAGCCCTTCGCCCAGGCGGGAGTTGCGGGTGTGTTCGTACTGCGCCCAACTGCTGGTGGTGATGCCGTTGTCCCAGCCGCCGTTCCAGGTGACCGCGAAGTTCTGACGATAAATACGGTTAGTTTCTTTGCCGTAGTTTTTCTTCACCAGCCCGCTGGAGCTGTTGTCGTTGTTGGTGTTCTGGGTATCGCCCGCGTAGAGGTTGTTCTGGCGGCTGTAGCCAGCCTCAAACTCCAGGGACTGCATTGGCGCAAAGTCCCAGCGCACCACGCCGTTGATGTCTTTATTCTCCACACCCTCACGGCCCGCCGGCAGCGTGTCGGCGTAGGCACCGGTACGATCGGACTGATGGCCCTGGTTGATATCCCACGCGTCGGCCTGGGTTTTGTCCAGATTACCAAACATGCGGAAGCTGAAATCGCCGCCCAGCGGGCCGCTCAGGCTGAAGTTGGTGCGTTTGGTGGAACCTTCGTCCTTGTGTTCTGGTGCATTCAGGTAGGTGTTCCAGGAGCCGTGCCACTGGTCGTCGAATTTTTTGGTGATGATGTTTACCACGCCGCCTGCCGCACCGTTGCCGTAGCGCGCGGCCGCCGGGCCGCGGATCACTTCGATGCGTTCGATCATCTCTGGCGGCACCCAGCCGGTATCGCCGCGGGTGTCGCGCTCGCCGCGCCAGCCCAGACGGATCGAGTTACGGCTGGTCACCGGCTTGCCGTCGATCAGGATCAGCGTGTTTTCCGGCCCCATGCCGCGGATATCAATCTGACGGTTATTCCCGCGCTGGCCGCTGGTGGAGTTTCCGGTCAGGTTAACGCCCGGCATGGTGCGGATGATTTCAGCCACATCCCGCGCGGGCGGGTTTTTGCGGATCTCATCGGCGGTGATGGTTGACACGCCCGGCGCCTGTAAATTCTGTTCGGCGGCGGTGATCACCATCGTATCTTCGTGCTGCGCAGAGGCGGTTTTGTCGTCTGCCATGGCGGGCAGCGCGACACCATAAATCCCTAAATTGACCAGCAAGGCCAGAGAGTGAATCTTCTTATTCATTGTACGTCCCGCTTTTATGGTTATTTAATGAGCGCGCTTCCCACAGCGCGGGCATTACGCTATTGCAAATGCAAATAGTTATCAATAATATTATCAATAAAATTTGTCCTGAAACAAAAAAGACTGTTAAACATGAGGTTATAAGGGTGACGGCGTTAACAACGGGAAGTGAAGCGTGGTGGCAGTCCAAAAATGGGCCTGAATGGAAGCCTGAAAAGGGAGCATATCGCGTCACGTTCTGGTGGCGTGACCCGAAAGGAACGCAAGATTCTTCACCCGTCAAACGCGTCTGGCTCTACATCACCGGCGTGACCGATCACCATCAAAATGCCCGCCCGCAATCCCTCGAACGCATCCCGGATACCGACGTCTGGCAGTGGCAGGGCGAGTTCAGCCCCGAGTGGCGCGGGAGCTACTGTTTTATCCCATCTGTGGATGAAAATGATTTTGCCAGCGCAGTGTTTGAAGGCGCGCGTCCGGACCGCATGGCGCTGCGCGAAGGCTGGCGTAAGCTGCTGCCGCATGCGGTGTCCGACCCGCTGAATCCGCAGAGCTGGCGCGGCGGGCGCGGTCATGCCGTCTCGGCGCTGGAGATGCCGGACGCGCCCGTTCAGCCCGGCTGGGATCGTCCCGATACGCCGTATCAGCCGCCGGTCTGCATTGAGTGGAACAGCGCGCGTCTGAACAACCGCCGCCGCGTGTGGATTTTTACCACCGGGGATGACGGCCCCGAGCGCCCGCTGGCGGTGCTGCTCGACGGGCAGTTCTGGGCCGAAAGTATGCCGGTCTGGCCCGCGCTGGCCTCGCTCACCGCCGAGCGCAAGCTGCCGCCTGCGGTCTACGTATTAATTGATGCGATCGACACGGAACACCGCAGCCGCGAATTGCCCTGTAACTCCGATTTCTGGCTGGCGTTACAGGAAGAACTTCTCCCTCACGTAAAAAATCTCGCGCCGTTCAGCGACCGCGCCGACCGTACCGTGGTGGCGGGCCAGAGCTTTGGCGGACTCTCTTCGCTTTATGCTGGCCTCAACTGGCCGCAGCGTTTTGGCTGCGTGCTGAGCCAGTCCGGCTCGTACTGGTGGCCGCACCGCGGCGGGCAGCAGGACGGGTGCCTCATCGAACAGCTCAGAGCGGGCGAGCTAACCGCGAGCGGGCTACATATCGTCCTGGAGGCCGGGCGCAACGAGCCGCTGATTTTCAATGCCAATCAGGCGATTTACGCCGAACTACGCGCGCAGCAGCAGGTTACCTGGCGTCAGGTTGACGGCGGACACGATGCGCTTTGCTGGCGCGGTGGGCTGACGCAGGGGCTGATGACCCTCTGGCAGCCGCTCATTCAATAACGGAGTCTGTATGGAATTCAGCAATCCTTTCGATAATCCGCAGGGACAGTTCGCCATTTTGCAAAACGACCAGGGGCAGTACAGCCTGTGGCCGCAGCAGTGCGAGCTGCCGGCGGGGTGGCGCGTGGTGTGCGAGGCGCAGTCTCAGGAGGCGTGCCAGCAGTGGCTGGCCGGCCACTGGCGCACGCTTGAACCGTCCCATTTTGCGGAGGGGAGCGCATGAACCGTCTTCCTCTCGTCGCCGCCCAGCCGGGTATCTGGATGGCGGAACAGCTGTCCTCCCTGCCAAACGCCTGGAGCGTGGCGCACTTCACCGAACTGAAAGGCGACATCGACGCGCCATTGCTGGCAAAAGCGATTGCTGAAGGCATGATGCAGGCCGATACCCTGCGGATGCATTTTGCCGAGGAGAACGGCGAGGTGTGGCAGTGGGTGGATGACACCTTCATTCTGCCGGAGCCGTCCATCGTTCGCGTTGCCTCTCACGACGACGCCGTGGCGCTGATGGAGGCCGATCTCAATCAAAACCTGCGCGTCGACAGCGGTCAGCCGCTGGCGTTACATAAGCTGATTCAGGTGGGAGAAAGCCACTGGTACTGGTATCAGCGCTATCACCATCTGGTGGTGGATGGCTTCAGCTTCCCGGCCATTACCCGCCAGATCGCCGCTATTTACGCCGCGTGGAAGAAGGGGGAACCGACGCCCGCCTCCCCGTTTACGCCGTTTGCCGGGGTGGTGGACGAGTATCAGCGCTATCGCGACAGCGAGGCTTACGCGCGCGACGGCGCCTTCTGGGCCGAGCAGCGCAGGCAGCTTCCTTCTCCGGTCTCGCTCTCTTCCGCGCCGCTGCCGGGACGCGCCGCCACCACCGATATCCTGCGCCTGAAAATTGCCGCCGACGGTCGCGCATTTAGCCAGCTTGCACAGGCGGCAGGGCAGGCGCAGCGTACCGATCTGGCGCTTGCGCTGGTGGCGCTGTGGCTGGGCCGACTGACCGGACGGCTCGACTACGCCGCCGGGTTTATCTTTATGCGCCGCATGGGCTCCGCCGCGCTGACCGCGACCGGGCCGGTGCTCAACGTCCTGCCGCTGGCGGTGAATATCAACCCGCAGGAGAGCCTGTCGGAGTTGGCGCTGCGCCTGGCGAACCAGCTGAAAAAAATGCGCCGCCACCAGCGCTACGACGCCGAGCAGATCGTGCGCGACGGCGGGCGTGCAGCAGGCGACGAAGCGCTGTTTGGCCCGGTGCTGAACGTCAAGGTGTTCGACTATCAGCTCGATATCGACGGCGTGGAGGCCATCACCCACACGCTGGCAACCGGCCCGGTGAACGATCTGGAGCTGGCGCTGTTCCCGGACGAGCAGGGCGGGTTGAGCATTGAGATCCTCGCCAATAAACAGCGTTACGATGAAGCAACGCTTTCCCGACACGTCGCGCGTCTGAACGCGATGCTGATGCAGTTTGCGGCCAACCCTGATCTGCGCTGCGGCGAAGTGGAAACCGTTTCGGAGCAGGAATATCAGCAGCTGGCGCGCATCAACGATACCGGGCTGGCGCTGCCGTCCACCACGCTGGCGGAGCTGGTGGCGGAGCAGGCGAGCAAAACGCCGGACGCCCCCGCGCTGGCGGATGCGCATATTGAACTCAGCTATCGTCAGATGCGCGAGCAGGTGGTCGCGCTGGCAAACCTGCTGCGCGAGCGCGGCGTGAAGCCGGGCGACAGCGTGGCGGTGGCCCTGCCGCGCTCGGTGTTCCTGACGCTGGCGCTGCACGGTATCGTCGAGGCCGGCGCCGCGTGGCTGCCGCTCGACACCGGCTACCCGGACGACCGTCTGCGGATGATGCTGGAAGATGCCAAACCTTCGTTGCTCATCACCACCAACGAGCAGCTCCCGCGCTTTAGCGATCTGCCCATTACGGCGTTTAGTTACAACACACTGTTACCGGCTGCGGGTGCTGAACCGCTGCGGCTGGCGACACCGGAGCAGACCGCGTACATCATCTTTACCTCTGGTTCGACGGGCCGCCCGAAAGGGGTCATGGTCGGCCATACCGCCATCGTTAACCGTCTGAAGTGGATGCAGGACCATTACCCGCTGGACGCGACGGACGTGGTGGCGCAGAAAACGCCGTGCAGCTTTGACGTGTCGGTGTGGGAGTTCTGGTGGCCGTTTATCGCCGGGGCGAAGCTGGTGATGGCCGAGCCGGAGGCGCACCGCGATCCGCAGGCGATGCAGAGCTTCTTCGCACGGTACGGCGTGACCACCACCCACTTCGTGCCGTCGATGCTGGCGGCGTTTGTCGCCTCGCTGACCCCGGAAAACGTGACGTGCTGCAAAACCCTTAAGCAGGTGTTCTGCAGCGGCGAAGCGCTGCCGACCGAGCTGTGCCGCGAGTGGGAGCAGCTCACCCGTGCGCCGCTGCACAACCTCTATGGCCCAACGGAAGCGGCGGTGGACGTCAGCTGGTATCCGGCGTTTGGCCCCGAGCTGGCGGCGGTGAAGGGCAACAGCGTGCCGATCGGCTTCCCGGTGTGGAACACGGGGCTGCGCATTCTGGACGCGATGATGCGCCCGGTGCCGTTCGGCGTGGCGGGCGACCTTTATCTCACCGGCATTCAGCTGGCGCAGGGGTATCTGGGCCGTCCGGATCTCACCGCCAGCCGCTTTATTGCCGACCCGTTTGCCCCCGGCGAGCGGATGTACCGCACCGGCGACGTGGCCCGCTGGCTGGACAACGGCGCGGTGGAATATCTCGGCCGCAGCGACGACCAGCTGAAAATTCGCGGCCAGCGCATCGAGCTGGGTGAAATCGACCGGGCGATGCTGTCGCTGCCGGACGTGGCGCAGGCCGTGGCGCACGCCTGCGTGTTCAATCAGGCGGCGGCAACCGGCGGCGATGCCCGCCAGCTGGTGGGCTACGTGGTTTCTGAATCCGGTTTACCGCTGGATCGCGACGCGCTGCTGGAGTTGCTCAAAGCGCAGCTGCCGCCGCACATGGTGCCGGTGGTGCTGCTGCAAATCAGCTCGCTGCCGCTCAGCGCGAACGGCAAGCTCGACCGCAAGGCGCTGCCGCTGCCGGAGTTGACCAGCAAAACCTCCGGGCGCGCGCCGGAAACCGAAACCGAAGCCGCCGTCGCGCAGGCGTTTTCTGCCCTGCTGGGCTGCGAGGTCAACGATATTGAGGCCGACTTCTTTGCCCTCGGCGGACACTCGCTGCTGGCGATGCGCCTGGCCGCACAGCTTAGTCGCGCGTTCGACCGTAAGGTTACGCCGGGGCAGATTATGGTCGCCTCGACGGTGAGCAAGCTCAGCGCGCTGCTGGACTCGCAGATGAGCGACGAACAGGCGCAGCGTCTGGGGTATGAAACCCTGCTGCCGCTGCGCGAAGGCAACGGCCCGACGCTGTTCTGCTTCCATCCGGCGTCCGGCTTTGCCTGGCAGTTTAGCGTGCTGGCGCGCTATCTCGGCCCGCGCTGGTCGATTACCGGCATTCAGTCGCCGCGCCCGGACGGGCCGATGCAGCAGCGTGCGGATCTGGATGGGGTGATTGAGCATCACCTGGCTACGCTGCGTCAGCAGCAGCCGCAGGGGCCGTATTATCTGTTCGGCTATTCCCTCGGCGGTACGCTGGCGCAGGGTATCGCCGCCCGTCTGTGCGAGCTGGGTGAAGAGGTGGCCTTCCTCGGCCTGCTGGATACCTGGCCGCCGGAAACCCAGAACTGGGCGGAGAAAGAGGCTAACGGCCTCGACCCGGAAGTGCTGGCGGAAATCGAGCGCGAGCGTCAGGCGTTTATCGCCGCCCAGCAGGGGCAGGGCTCCAGCGAGCTGTTTAACGCTATCGAGGGTAACTACGCCGACGCGGTGCGGTTGCTCACCACGGCGCACAGCGCGCGCTTTGACGGCAAAGCGACGCTGTTTGTCGCCGAGCGCACGCGAACGATGGATCCGCAGGTCGCGTGGGCGCCGTGGGTGGCGGAGCTTGAGGTGTACAGCCAGGACTGCGCCCACGTGGATATCATTTCACCGCAGGCGTTTGAGAAGATCGGGCCGGTGTTGAAGGAGATATTGGGGTAACGTCAAAAGCGCCGGGTGGCGGCTGCGCCTTACCCGGCCTACGGATCCGTGGTTGATGTTTGTTGGGTTTGCTCCCTCTCCCTGTGGGAGAGGGCTGGGGTGAGGGCATCAGACCGCACGTTTACCCAACGGCACAACCAGCGGCGTTCCCGCCACCGGATCGTCAATAATCATGCAGCGCATGCCGTAGATCCGCTCGATCAGCTCCGGCGTCACAATCTCTTTCGGCGCGCCCTGCGCCACAATCTCACCGTCTCGCAAGGCAATCAGGTGCGTGGCGTAGCGGCACGCCTGGTTCAAATCGTGCAGCACCGCTGCCAGGGTATACCCCTGCGTGCGGTTCAGCTCGCTCAGCAGCTCCAGCAGGTCAATCTGATGGCTGATGTCGAGCCAGGTCGTCGGCTCGTCCAGCAGCATAATCGACGTTTCCTGCGCCAGCACCATCGCGATCCACGCGCGCTGGCGCTGCCCGCCGGAAAGGGTGTCCACGCTCTGCTGGGCCAGATCGGTAATCCCCGTCGCCCGCATCGCGCGGTTCACCGCCTCATCGTCTTCTTTGCGCCAGCGGGTAAACAACGGCTGGTGCGGATAGCGCCCGCGCGAGACCAGCTCCTGCACCGTGATGTCCCCCGGCGTGGTGGCGTTTTGCGCCAGCAGCCCGATGCGCCTGGCCACCTCTTTGCTGGCGAAGCGCTGGATCTGCTCCCCGTCGAGGAACACGCTGCCCTCAGACGGCGTCATCAGGCGGCTCAGGGTGCGCAGCAGGGTCGATTTGCCGCAGCCGTTCGGCCCGATGATTGCCGTAAAATGGCCGTCCGGAATGGCGACGGATAAGTCACGGGCAATGATTTTTTTGCCGTAGCCGAGGGTTAAGTTTTCGCCGCGCAAGCGGGTGGTTGTGTCTGTCATTTCCTGCGTGACTCCTGAACGAGCAAGACGATGAGGTAAATCCCGCCGAGGCTGACGGTCACCACGCCCACCGGCAGTTGATAAGGCATAAACAGCCGCTGGGCGCAGAGATCGGCGGCCAGCAGCAGCAGTGCGCCGCACAGCGCCGCCTGGGTTAAGCCCCAGCGCGCCGTCCCGCTAAGGCGGCGGGCGATGTGCGGTGCCACGAGGGCGATAAACGAGATCGGCCCGGCGATGGCCGTAGAGGCGGCGGTCAGCAGTACGGCGACCAGCATCAGCATCAGGCGCGAGCGTTCGACGCTTACGCCCAGCGCACAGGCGCTGTCGTCGCCCATCTCCAGCAGGCGCATACGGCGCACCAGCAGCAGCGCACCGATAAACATCAGCAAAATCAGCGGCGCGGCGGGCCAGGTTTTGCCCCACGTCAGGCCGTTGAGGGAGCCGGCGTACCACAGCCCGGCGGAGAGCGCGGTTTCCAGCGAGGCCTGCAGTAAAAGCCAGGTGTTAAAGGCCATCAGCATGGCGCGTATGCCGATCCCGATGACGATCAGGCGGAAGGTGTCGATACCGTTGCGCCAGGCCAGCGCCCAGATCAGTAAGGAGGTCAGAATGCCGCCCGCCATTGCCGTAAAGGTAATCGCCGTCAGGTGCTGACCAAACAGCACCATCGCCACCAGCACGCCGCTCCAGGCCCCGGTGTTGAGGCCCATCACGTCCGGGCTGCCGAGCGGGTTACGCATTAGCGACTGGAATATCGCACCGCTCACGCCGAGCGCCGCGCCGACCAGAATCGCCATCGCCACGCGCGGCAGTCGCCACTCCATCACCACCATGGTGATGTTGCGCGGCGCGCTGCCGAGCAGGGCGTTAAACACCTGAGCAAAATCGAGCGTCACCGCGCCGCTGCGCAGGCTCCAGACCGCCAGCAGCAGAATGGCGATGAGCAGCAGGGAGACGCTGGTGAGTAAACGACGGGACGGGGCCATCATGCGCCACCTCCGCGTTTACGGCGTACCAGGAAGATCAGCACCGGCGCGCCGATAAATGCGCTGACCACCGAGACGCGCAGCTCGCCGGGCACCAGCAGGCGGCCCAGCACGTCGGCAAACAGCAGCAGGGCAGGGGTGGCCAGCAGCGTCACCGGCAGCGACCAGCGGTGATCCGCCCCCACCAGCCAGCGGGCCATGTGCGGCATCATCAGGCCAATAAAAGCGATCGGGCCAACCACGGCGGTCGCGCTGCCGCACAGCACGGTGATCGCCAGAAGACCAATCAGCTGCGTGCGCGCGACGCGGTTGCCGAGGGCGGTCGCGGTGTCGCTACCGAGGCTCAGGCTGTTGAGCGACCGGCTTAAAAACAGCGCCACGGCGGCGGCGATAATGACCGGGATCGCCACCACTTTTAGGGTTTCAAGGGTGCGGATATCCAGCGAACCGGCCTGCCAGAAGCGCAGCTGGTCGTAAACGTCCGGGTTGAGCAGGGCGATGCCGTTGGATAAGCCTTCCAGAACCGCCGCGAGCGCCACGCCCGCCAGCGTCAGGCGGACCGGACTCAGCTGCCCGCCGCCCTGACTGCCGGTAAAGGCCACGACCAGCGAGGCGGCCAGCGCGCCGCAAAAGGCCATGACCAGCTGCTCGGAGGGCGACGTTAGCCCGAACAGCGCCGCGCCGAGCACGATGGCAAAACTGGCACCGGAGTTAACGCCGAGAATACCGGGGTCCGCCAGCGGGTTACGGGTGAGGGTTTGCATCAGCGCGCCGGCAAGGCCGAGCGCGCCACCCGCCAGCAGTCCGGCAAGGGAGCGGGGCAGTCGGGCGTCAAGCACGATGATGCAGTCAGCGCTCTGGCAGGTGCCGGAGAGCGCATCAACGATAACGGACGCGGGCAGCGGCTTCGCGCCGACCAGCAGGCTGAGTGCAACCGCAAGGCTCAGGAGCAGCAGTAAAACGGGCACGGCAACGGCGCGCACCGCAGAAGAGGAAAACGACATAGCAACATCCATGATTTGATAATGATAGTGATTATCGTTATCTATCTTATTTGGCTATGTTAGCATGTGCGACCATGGAAAGGGTAGAAATAGACTCAAGGCTTTGTCATGAATCAAAAATCCTGGCTGCTCAACCTCAGCCTGCTGAAAACGCACCCGGCGTATCGCGCCGTTTTTATCGCTCGCTTTATCTCCATTTTGTCCCTCGGGCTGCTCGGCGTGGCCGTGCCGGTACAAATCCAGACCATGACGCACTCCAGCTGGCTGGTGGGGTTATCCGTCACCTTAACCGGCGGGGCGATGTTCATCGGCCTGATGGTGGGCGGCGTGCTGGCGGACCGCTACGAGCGTAAAAAGCTGATCCTGCTGGCGCGCGGCACCTGCGGCGTGGGCTTTATCGGGCTGTGTCTGAACGCGATGCTGCCGGAGCCATCGCTGATCGCCATTTACGCGCTGGGGCTGTGGGACGGCTTTTTTGCCTCGCTGGGCGTGACGGCGCTGCTGGCGGCGACGCCCGCGTTGGTCGGGCGCGAGAACCTGATGCAGGCGGGGGCGATCACCATGCTCACCGTGCGCCTCGGCTCGGTGATTTCGCCGATGGTAGGCGGCCTGCTGCTGGCGACCGGCAACGTGGCGTGGAACTACGGGCTGGCGGCGGCGGGGACCTTTATCACCACGCTGACGCTGCTGCGCCTGCCGCTGCTGCCGCCTCCGCCGCAGCCGCGCGAGCATCCGATGAAATCGCTGATGGCCGCGATTCGTTTCCTGTTCAGCAACCCGCTGATTGGCGGGATTGCGCTGCTCGGCGGCCTGCTGACGATGGCGAGCGCCGTGCGCGTGCTGTACCCGGCGCTGGCGGGAGAGTGGCAGATGAGCGCCTCGGAGATTGGCATTCTTTACGCCGCCATTCCGCTCGGCGCGGCGTGCGGGGCGCTGACCAGCGGGAACCTGGCGCAGAGCGCGCGTCCGGGGCTGATTATGCTGCTTGCCACGCTGGCCTCGTTTATCGCCATCGGCTTCTTTAGCCTGATGCCGGTGTGGGCGCTCGGGGTAATGTGTCTGGTGATTTTCGGCTGGCTGAGCGCCATCAGCTCGCTTTTGCAGTACACCCTGATCCAGACCCAGACCCCGGAAGGGATGCTCGGGCGCATCAACGGCCTGTGGACCGCGCAGAACGTCACGGGCGATGCGATTGGCGCGGCGATCCTCGGCGGGCTGGGGGCGATAATGACCCCGGTGGCCTCGGCGAGCAGCAGCGGGTTTGTGTTGGCAATTATTGGCGTGGTTTTATTAATGTCGTTGGCAGAACTGCGCCGATTCAGGCAGGAGAGCGTCTTGACCTTGTAGGTCGGGTAAGGCGTAGCCGCCACCCGACAAAACGCCCGGTGGCGCTGCGCTTACCGGGCCTACGGGGAACGTGCCACTTATTTAAAAATTGAATTTAAACGCTGCAACACCAACATCGCGCTGTAATAATCCAGGCGGAACGTTTCGGTTCCCAATGCCCAGACCCGTTTGTTTTTCACCGACGGTAAATGCGCCAGCAGCGGGTTGGCGTAAATCGCATCCACGTCTTTCTGGTCACCGGCAAACACAAACAGCCCTTCGCCGTTCAGCCCCGTAGCCAGGTTTTCCCCACCCAGCTGAATAATGTCGTGGCGTTTGCCCTGGCTTTTGGAGGTCTGCAGCCCGGCGGGCAGCTCCGCCAGCGTAAAGCCCAGCTGGTGCAGCAGCTTGCCCTGCGCGGATTCCGCGGTCCACAGGTTGGCGCTGTGCGCGGCGGCGGTGTAGACGATGGCGTTCACCGGCTGCGGCGGCAGCTTCATCTGCTGTTTCACCTGCGCGAGCTGTTTATCAAACGCGGCAATGCGCTCTGCGGCCTGTTTTTCCTGCCCGGTAATCGCGCCCAGCTGCGTCAGCAGTACCTGCCAGCTTTTATCGTCGTAGTTAATGATAAGCGTTGGGGCGATGGCGGAGAGCTGATCGTACAGCGCCAGCGCGGAATCCCCGCCGGTGGCGCTAATCAAAATCAGATCCGGCATCTGGGCCGCTACCGCTTCAGCGCTCGGCTCGCCGATGTACAGCCGCGCAACCTTGCGCTGTTTTGCGATATCTCCCCACTGACGCAGGAAACCCTGCCCATCCGCCACGCGGTTGTTCGGCGTGGTTGCGCCGCTGGCAACGACCGGTGCGTCAATCGCCAGCAGGGAGCCGGTTAAGGTCACGCTGGTGGAGACAATGCGCGTCGGTTTGCTCTCAAGCGTGTGAACGCCGCGGCTGTCGGTCACCTGACGCGGCCAGTCGGCGGCAGCGGCTGAGGCAAGTCCTAAAACAAAAAGTCCAGATAAAAGCAGGGTATTACGGAATAGAGCAGGGAATTTCACAGCGCGACATCCTGTTTTTGTTGAAGATAATGCTTCTCATTTTCATGGTTGCCGGGAAGGGATGCAAGCTTTTGTCGCATAAGTTGTTTGCCCGACGGTTGACAGCGAAGCGATGTGGGATTAGGTTAGCCGACGAAAATATAAATGATAATCATTATTGCTTCTTTTATCATTTTGAGGAGGATGATATGGATACGTCACTGGCTGAGGAAGTTCAGCACACCGCAACCACGCTGGAATCAGACCGCTTTTTCTTTATGTCGCCTTACCGCAGCTTTACCACGTCCGGCTGCTTTGCCCGCTTTAGTGAACCCGCCGTCGGCGGCGACGATCCGGCGGGGCACTTCCAGCAAAAATTAGCCCAGGCCTTCCGGAATGCGAAAGCCAACGGTATTGCTCATCCGGTGATGGTAGGGGCGATTCCGTTCGATACCCGCAAGCCATCCTCTCTGTTTATTCCGCAGCGCTGGCAGACCTTTTCCCGTCCGGCACGCCAGCAGTCCGCACGCTATTTTTCCGGCTCGCAGGCGCTGAAGGTAGAACAACGCACCGAGATCCCGCCGCAGCCCGTGTTTGAAGAGATGGTCGCCCGCGCCGCGGCGCTCACCGCCACGCCGCAGGTGAACAAGGTCGTGCTGTCGCGCCTGATCGATATCGCGACCGACAAAAACATGGACAGCGGCGCGCTGATGGAGCGCCTGATCGCCCAGAACCCGGCGAGCTTTAACTTCCACGTGCCGCTGGAAGACGGTGGCGTGCTGCTGGGAGCAAGCCCCGAACTGCTGCTGCGTAAAGAGGGCGCGCACTTTAGCTCGCTGCCGCTGGCAGGCTCGGCGCGTCGTCAGCCGGACGACGTATTGGATCGCGAAGCGGGCAATAAGCTGCTGGCCTCCGAAAAGGACCGTCACGAGCACGACCTGGTGACCCAGGCGATGAAGGCCATTCTGGCGCCGCGCAGCCACCATCTCAGCATGCCGGATTCTCCTCAGCTGATTACCACGCCGACGCTGTGGCATCTGGCGACGCCGGTAGAAGGCGAGGCGCGTGAGAATGAAAACGCCCTGACGCTGGCCTGCCTGCTGCACCCGACGCCGGCGCTGAGCGGTTTCCCGCACCAGGCGGCGAAAGAACTGATCGCCGAGCTGGAGCCGTTTGACCGCGAGCTGTTCGGCGGCATCGTCGGATGGTGCGACAGCGAAGGCAACGGCGAGTGGGTGGTGACCATCCGCTGCGCGCGTCTGCATAAAAATACCGTTCGCCTGTTTGCCGGTGCGGGCATTGTGCCCGCCTCCTCGCCGGTGGGCGAGTGGCGCGAAACGGGCGTGAAGCTCTCCACCATGCTCAACGTATTTGGTTTGCACTAAGGAATACTCATGACCATCCCTTTTACCCGCTGGCCTGAGGAATTCGCCCGCCGCTACCGCGAAAAAGGCTACTGGCAGGATCTGCCGCTGACCCACATCCTGACGGATCGCGCGGACAGCGATGCGGTAGCGATTATCGACGGCGAACGTCACATTACCTACCGCGCGTTTAATCAGGCGGTGAACAACCTCGCGTCCGCCCTTCAGGCGCAGGGGCTGCATCGCGGCGAGACCGCGCTGGTGCAGCTTGGCAACGTGGCCGAGTTCTACATCACCTTCTTCGCGCTGCTGCAAATCGGCGTCGCGCCGGTCAACGCGCTCTTTAGCCATCAGCGCAGCGAGCTGAACGCCTACGCCGCGCAGATCAAACCCACCGTGCTGATTGCCGATCGCGGCCACGCCCTGTTCGCGGGCGATGACTTCCTCAATGCATTTGTGGATGAACACCGTTCCGTGCGCGTCGTACTGCTGCGCGGCGATAAGGGCGAACATGCCCTGGAAGCGGCGATTGCGCGTCCGGCGGATAACTTCATTCCGAACCCGACGCCCGCCGACGAGGTGGCCTTCTTCCAGCTCTCCGGCGGCAGCACCGGCACGCCGAAGCTGATCCCGCGCACGCATAACGATTACGACTACAGCATTCGCCGCAGCAACGAGATCTGCGGCATTACCGCCGAGACCCGTTACCTGAACGCGCTCCCCGCGGCGCATAACTACGCCATGAGCTCGCCGGGATCGCTCGGCATCTTCACCGCCGGGGGCTGCGTGGTGCTGGCGAACGATCCGAGCGCCACGCTCTGCTTCCCGCTGATTGAACGGCATCAGGTTAACGTCACCTCGCTGGTCCCTCCGGCGGTCAGCCTGTGGCTACAGGCGATTGCCGACGGCGCGGGGAACGCGCAGCTCAAGTCCCTCAAGCTGCTGCAGGTGGGGGGCGCACGCCTCTCCGCCACGCTCGCGGCGCGCATTCCGGCGGAAATCGGCTGCCAGCTTCAGCAGGTGTTCGGCATGGCGGAAGGGCTGGTGAACTACACCGCGCTCGACGACGCGCCGGAGCGCATCATCAACACCCAGGGCCGCCCGATGTGCCCGGACGACGAAGTGTGGGTGGCGGACGAGCACGGCAACCCGCTGCCGCGCGGTGAGGTCGGGCGTCTGATGACGCGCGGGCCGTATACCTTCCGCGGCTATTTCAACAGCCCGGAACACAATGCCAGCGCCTTTGACGCCGACGGCTTTTACTGCTCGGGCGATCTGATTGCCATTGACGAGCAGGGCTACATCACCGTGCAGGGGCGCGAGAAGGATCAGATCAACCGCGGCGGCGAGAAGATCGCCGCCGAAGAGATTGAAAACCTGCTGCTGCGCCATGAGGCGGTGATCCACGCCGCGCTGGTGAGCATGGAGGACAGCCTGCTGGGCGAAAAAAGCTGCGCGTATCTGGTGGTGAAACAGCCCCTGCGTGCGGTCGAGGTGCGCCGTTTCCTGCGCGAGCAGGGCGTTGCCGAATTCAAGCTGCCGGACCGCGTGGAGAGCGTGGATGCGCTCCCGCTGACGCCGGTCGGCAAAGTCGATAAAAAACAGTTGCGCCTGTGGCTTGCTGAACGCGCCCGGGGCTGAGGAACAGAGTATGGCCATTCCAAAATTAACCGCTTACGCGCTGCCGACCGCCGCAGAGCTGCCGACGAATAAAGTGAACTGGGCGTTTGAGCCGGAGCGCGCCGCGCTGCTGATCCACGATATGCAGGAGTATTTCCTGAACTTCTGGGGCGAAAACAGCGCGATGATGCAGCAGGTGGTGGCGAATATCGCCAAACTTCGCGCTTACTGCAAAGCGCACAATATTCCGGTGTACTACACCGCGCAGCCCAAAGAGCAGAGCGACGAAGACCGTGCCCTGCTGAACGACATGTGGGGGCCGGGCCTGACCCGCTCGCCGGAGCAGCAGCGTATTGTCGCTGAACTGACCCCGGACGAAGCGGATACGGTACTGGTGAAGTGGCGCTACAGCGCGTTCCACCGCTCGCCGCTGGAGCAGATGCTGAAAGAGACGGGCCGCAACCAGCTGCTGATTACCGGCGTCTACGCCCACATCGGCTGCATGACCACCGCCACCGATGCCTTTATGCGCGACATCAAGCCGTTCTTTATCGCCGACGCGCTGGCGGATTTCACCCGCGACGAGCACCTGATGTCGCTGAACTACGTGGCCGGACGCTCGGGCCGCGTGGTGATGACCGACGAGCTGCTGCCGTCCGTTCCGGCGACCAAAGCCGCGCTGCGTGAACTGATCCTGCCGCTGCTGGACGAGTCTGACGAGCCGATGGATGACGAAAACCTGATCGACTACGGCCTGGACTCGGTGCGCATGATGGCGCTGGCCGCCCGCTGGCGCAAAGTGCACGGCGATATCGACTTCGTGATGCTGGCAAAAAATCCCACAATCGACGCCTGGTGGGCGCTGCTCTCCCGCGAGGTGAAGTGATGGCGGGATTCGATTTTACCGGCAAGACCGTCTGGGTGACGGGCGCGGGGAAGGGGATCGGCTACGCGACGGCGCTGGCCTTTGTGGAGGCAGGCGCACAGGTGACCGGCTTCGATCTGGCGTTTCCGCTGGGTGATTATCCGTTCGCCACCGAAACGCTGGACGTGGCGGATTTTGCTCAGGTCAGCGACGTGTGTGGCCGTTTGCTTAATACCCTTGAGCGTCTGGACGTGCTGGTCAACGCGGCGGGCATTCTGCGCATGGGGGCGACGGACCAGCTCTCGCAGGAGGACTGGCAGCAGACCTTCGCGGTCAACGTCGGCGGCGCGTTCAACCTGTTCCAGCAGACGATGGGCCAGTTCCGTCGTCAGCAAGGTGGGGCGATTGTGACGGTGGCCTCCGATGCGGCGCACACGCCGCGCATCGGCATGAGCGCCTACGGTGCGTCGAAGGCGGCGCTGAAAAGCCTGGCCCTGACCGTCGGGCTGGAGCTGGCGGGCAGCGGCGTGCGCTGTAACCTGGTGTCGCCGGGATCGACGGACACCGATATGCAGCGTACCCTGTGGACCCGTGACGACGCGGAGCACCAGCGCATTCGCGGCTTTGGCGAGCAGTTTAAGCTCGGCATTCCGCTGGGCAAAATCGCCCGTCCGCAGGAGATTGCCAGCACGGTGCTGTTCCTTGCATCCGATGCCGCCAGCCATATCACCCTGCAGGATATCGTGGTGGACGGCGGCTCCACGCTGGGGGCGTAAGATGATCTGGAAACGTCATTTACCGCTCGAGGAGCTGAACGCGACCAGCCTGAACACCCTGGTGGCGCATCTCGGCATTGTCTATACCCGTATCGGCGACGACACGCTGGAAGCGGAAATGCCGGTGGATGCGCGCACCCATCAGCCGTTTGGCCTGCTGCACGGCGGCGCATCGGCGGCGCTGGCGGAAACGCTGGGCTCAATGGCCGGTTTTCTGATGACCCGTGACGGGCAGAGCGTGGTGGGAACGGAGCTGAACGCCACTCACCATCGCGCGGTGTCTCACGGTAAGGTGCGCGGGGTGTGCCAGCCGCTGCATCTGGGCCGCTCCACCCAGAGCTGGGAGATTGTGGTATTCGACGAGCAGGGGCGGCGGTGCTGTACCTGTCGGTTGAGTACGATGGTGTTGGGTTGAACGGTGCAGGATTGCCGGGTGGCGGCTTCGCCTTACCCGGCCTACACCTCACACGTAGGCCCGGTAAGCGAAGCGCCACCGGGCAATGTTTACAGCATCGATACCACCCGCTTCAACAGCCGAATTCGCGGTGCAATCGACGCTTTATCCAGCCATTCCGCAGGGCTGTGGAACCCGGCACCAATTGGCCCCAGTCCGTCGAGCGTCGGGATGCCCAGCGCGGCGGTGTGGTTGGCGTCGCTGCCGCCGCCGACCGCCTGCCAGGTGATGTCGATACCTTCCGCTTTTCCTGCCGCTTCAACCTGCTGCATCAGGGCCTGCGTCGCAACGCTGGCTGCCATCGCCGGTTTGTGATTCACCCGCGCAAGCGTCGTGGTCACGCCGTCTAAAAAGCCTTTTTCACATAACGCCTCCAGCGCCTGATTCACCCGGTCGTACTCGTCGTTTTCCCAGAAGCGCACGTCGAGCTCGGCTACGGCGTTATCCGCCACCACGTTGGCCGCGCTGCCGCCGTGAATCACCCCGACGTTGAGCGTGGTGCCGCGATCCCAGTCGGTTAGCGTATTAATCGCGATGACGCTGTTGGCCAGGGCGGTAATCGCCGAGCGGCCTTTCTCCGGGTCGTTGCCCGCGTGTGCCGCTACGCCGCTGAAGGTGAGGTGATAGCCCGCCATCCCTTTACGCGCTTTCACCAGCGAACCGTCGGCGCGGGCGGCTTCGCAGACCAGCACGCAGCGGGAACGCTTAGCCAGCTCGCCGATCCATTCGTGGGAATGCACCGAGCCGGTCTCTTCGTCCGGGTTCATCGCCACGGCAATCGCGAGGCGATCTTTGTCCGCGGCGTCGAGCCCGCGCATCGCCCACAAAATATTCAGAAGTCCGCTCTTCATATCCGAGACGCCGGGACCGTACAGGCGGGTATCGTCCTCGCTCAACGGGCGCTCGGCGACGGTGCCGGGGGCAAATACGGTATCCAGGTGCCCGACCAGCAGCACGTCAAAGCGTTCCGCCTGCGGCTTGTTGCTGACGAACACACCCGGGCCTACCTTATCGCCCAGATTCACCTGCTCGGTGTGCCAGCCTTCGCGCTCCCAGAGCTGCTGAATAATGCCTGCCACGGCGGCAACGCCCGCAATGGTCTGGGTGCCGCAGTCCACGTTCACCAGGGTTTTCAGCTCTTCAATATAGTGGTCAAGATTCATGTGCACGTCCTGTTCAGAGAATAATGCGCATCAGCAGCATGGCTAAAAACGCGTTGACTACCGAGATGGCGATCATCAGCGGGATACGTTTGGCGCGGGTGCCGATCACCCCCAGAATGCGGCCCAGATACTGCACCTGCGAGCCCATCAGGTAGATGGCGGGCGCCAGGATCGCCAGGTGCTCGCCGGTGATAATGCCTTTATCAAACAGGCCGATGGCGACGCCGATCCCGCCGCCCATCGACATCCAGCCGCCAATCAGCACGGCAGCGGCCTCACCCGGCAGGCCGAACAGGCCCATTAATGGGGCGAAGATCATGCCCAGCCCTTTCAGGGCACCGGTAATTTCCAGCGCTTTGATGATGATAAATGCCATCACCACGTTGGGCAGGGTGCTGCTGGTTGCAATGCTCCAGCCTTTGCGCGCGCCCTCGACGAAGACATCGGTAATTACGGGGTTAGACTGTGGGGCACTCATGCGGCGTCTCCTTTACGGTTGAAGGACAGGATCAATCGCAGCAGATTTGCGCCCACGATTTTCATGATGAACATGACGGCGATACAGGCTCCGATGGACGTGGGTACCGCCGCCGTGCCGTCAACGGCGACCAGCGTGAAGAGGATCGCCCCGGAAGAGAAAAAGTTGGTGATCATCGCCCCGGCGGAGAACTGGAACATGGCAAAAACGTCTTTCTCCTTTTCGCTGATTTGCCCTTCGTCTGACAGGTTGCGGGTCAGCGACGCGCCCACGTCGGTGCTTTGCAGGCTGCCGATCAGCGCCAGCCCGGTGGTGCCGGGAATGCCCAGCAGCGGGCGCAGCAGAGGGGTCAAGAGCTTGCGGGCGGCACGCAGGGCGCCGTAGTGCTCCAGCACGTTGATCATTCCCAGCGCGAACATCACCGCGGGAATTAAACCGAGCGCGAAGAGAAACCCGTCCATCGCACCGCTGCCGCCGGTGCCGCGAAAGGCGCTGCTGGCGGTCGTCAACGTGCCGTCATCCAGGCTGGCTTTACTGACCACTTTGCCAAACGCACCGTTGAGGGTGGTGAAATCAAACACGCCGTACCACTCTTTTCCGCCTAACAGGCCAGAGAAGAAAACGGCTGCAAACGCCAGGGCGAAGTACGCGCCCGGCCCGACCTTTTGATCCTGAGGTACAGAACTGTTCATATCCTTTTCCTTGTAAGCGCGCGATTGCGCAGGATCATTCTGGCGAGGTTATGAGCAAAAAAAATGATACAAATCATTCCGTAAGGCTGCGTCTGGCTGAAAAAGGCAAAAGTGTGACAGAGGACGTCGCGAAAGTGATCGGCTTAACAATGTGGTGTAAATGTCTGGTTTGACCACGCATTATTGCGTTTCAAAGTTGTTAAATTTTTCCGGTTGTTCTAGAAACAAAATGTAACATCTCACTGTTTCACAACAACGGATAACCACTATGAACAACTCAGGGAAATACCTTACATGGGCAGGGCTCTCCGTTGTGGGAGCCTTTGCCCTAGGCTATATCGCCCTCAACCGGGGGGAACAGATCAACGCGCTCTGGATCGTCGTCGCCTCCGTCTGCATTTATTTGATCGCCTACCGTTTTTATGGCCGCTATATCGCGAAGAACGTCTTAGGGGTTGATGCGACGCGCATGACGCCTGCCGTCCGCCATAACGACGGGCTGGACTACGTACCAACCGACAAAAAAGTGCTGTTTGGTCACCACTTCGCGGCAATTGCCGGAGCGGGCCCGCTGGTGGGGCCGGTGCTGGCGGCGCAGATGGGCTACCTGCCGGGGATGATCTGGATCCTCGCGGGCGTGGTGCTGGCGGGCGCGGTGCAGGACTTTATGGTGCTGTTCGTCTCGACCCGCCGCGACGGGCGTTCGCTGGGGGAGCTGGTGAAAGAGGAGATGGGGGCAACCGCTGGGGTGATTGCGCTGGTGGCGACCTTTATGATCATGGTGATCATCCTTGCGGTGCTGGCGATGATCGTGGTGAAAGCGCTGACCCACAGCCCGTGGGGAACCTATACCGTTGCCTTCACCATTCCGCTGGCGCTGTTTATGGGGATCTACATTCGCTACCTGCGCCCGGGGCGCATTGGTGAAGTGTCGGTGATCGGTCTGGTATTCCTGGTGTTCGCCATTATCTCCGGCGGCTGGGTGGCGGAAAGCCCGACCTGGGCGCCGTTCTTCGACTTTACCGGCGTGCAGCTGACCTGGATGCTGGTGGGCTACGGCTTTGTGGCGGCGGTGCTGCCGGTGTGGCTGCTGCTGGCCCCGCGTGACTACCTCTCCACCTTCCTGAAAATCGGCACCATCATCGGGCTGGCGATCGGCATTCTGATTATGCGCCCGACCCTGACCATGCCTGCGTTAACCAAATTTATCGACGGTACCGGCCCGGTCTGGACCGGTAACCTGTTCCCGTTCCTGTTTATCACCATCGCCTGCGGCGCGGTGTCGGGCTTCCACGCGCTGATCGCCTCCGGCACCACGCCGAAGATGCTGGCGAATGAAAATCAGGCCTGCCTGATCGGCTACGGCGGTATGCTGATGGAGTCCTTTGTTGCCATCATGGCGCTGGTCTCGGCCTGTATCATCGACCCGGGCGTGTACTTCGCGATGAACAGCCCGATGGCGGTGCTGGCGCCTGCCGGCACCGTTGACGTGGTGGCGTCCGCCGCGCAGGTGGTGAGCGGCTGGGGCTTTGCGATTACCCCTGATACGTTGACGAGCATCGCCAGTGAAGTGGGCGAGCAGTCGATTATCTCCCGTGCGGGCGGGGCGCCGACGCTGGCGGTCGGCATGGCGTATATTCTTCACGGCGCGCTGGGCGGGCTGATGGACGTGTCGTTCTGGTATCACTTCGCCATCCTGTTCGAGGCGCTGTTTATCCTGACGGCGGTGGATGCGGGAACCCGTGCGGCGCGCTTTATGCTCCAGGATCTGCTGGGGGTGATCTCCCCGAACCTGAAGCGTACCGATTCGCTCCCGGCTAACCTGCTGGCGACGGCGCTGTGCGTGCTGGCGTGGGGCTACTTCCTGCACCAGGGCGTGGTCGATCCGCTTGGCGGGATTAACACCCTGTGGCCGCTGTTCGGTATCGCCAACCAGATGCTGGCGGGCATGGCGCTGATGCTCTGCGCGGTGGTGCTGTTCAAGATGAAGCGCCAGCGTTACGCGTGGGTGGCATTAGTGCCAACCGCATGGCTGCTGATCTGTACCCTGACGGCGGGCTGGCAGAAAGCCTTCAGTCCGGATAACAAGGTGGGCTTCCTGGCAATCGCCAACAAGTTCCAGGCGATGATCGACAGCGGTAAGATCCCGGCGCAGTACACCGAGTCCCAGCTGTCGCAGCTGGTGTTTAACAACCGTCTGGACGCCGGGCTGACCATCTTCTTTATGGTGGTGGTTGTGGTGCTGGCGTTGTATTCTCTCAAGACCGCGCTGGCGGCGTTGAAAAACGATAAGCCAACGGCGAAAGAGACGCCGTACGAGCCAATGCCTGAAAACCTGGAAGAGATTGTCACCCAGGCCAAAGGGGCGCATTAACCTGTGTGCCGGGTGGCGCTTGCGCTTACCCGGCCTACATTTCCTGTGAGACCAGAATTATGTTCGACACCCTTTCCAAAGCAGGTAAGTACCTGGGTCAGGCCGCCAAAATGATGATTGGCGTGCCGGACTACGACAACTACGTCGAGCATATGCGCGTCAACCATCCGGACCAGACGCCCATGACCTACGAAGAATTTTTCCGCGACCGTCAGGACGCCCGCTACGGCGGCAAGGGCGGGGCGAAGTGCTGTTAACCCTCTTTCGGTAAATAGAGGCTGATCTGCTCCTGCTTGCAGCCATAAATTGCCGCCAGCTTTTCGCGGGTGCGCTTTTGCGGACGGGAGTCCAGCGCTTCCAGCTGTGACACGGCGGACTGAGTGATGCCGAGTTTCTCCGCCACCTCCTGCTGGGACATGCCGCGAAGGATACGCCACGCGGCCTGCAGGCTGACGTTCTCGTTATGCATGACGTCGCATACTTCACCAGGTAATCCTACGTCATCATAACAATCGTGTTCGACTTCAATATCCTCTAGATCATCATCGGTTTCGTCGTCAATTTCTGCCATCTGTAAGCACATACGAAAGTATTCATCATAGGGAATAACGACGTACTGCGCTTTTCCGTCATCGTCCTTAATTAGCTGAACAGCCATAGGGGGCTTTCTCCTCGTGAAGGTAGGTCGTTGATGTTCTGCGCTTGACGGCCAAAACATAACAATGGTTATCGGGATCGTCCCGAAGTGTAATCAGAATGCGGTAATCGCCAACGCGTAGCCGGAAATGATTTTCTGTTGCCGATATTTTTTTGATATCGGGCCGGGGAGCTGAGCGATCGTCCAGCTCAGCAAGTTTTGCTTTGATTCTTCGCTGATATCGGCCATCGATTTTGGAAAACTCTTTCTTTGCATTCTTTGACCAGACAATCTTCATCCGTACCTCCACTGTACGCCCACACAAAATATAAGGAAATAATAAGACTATTAGATAAATTCCGAATTTCTTATGGGGTACTGTAGAGCAGAGAAAAAACGGGAGAAAGCGGCAAAACGCGAACCGTCGAGGGTGCTCGGAAACGCCTCTGCCGGGCGACAGAGGCGTGCAGGGAATATGCGATCAGGCGTTCAAACCGCCGTCCACGTCCAGACCGGTTCCGGAGATCTGCCCGGCAAGCGGGCTGGCGAGAAACGTGACCGCCGCCGCGACGTCTTCCGGCTGGCCGTAATGACCCAACGCAATAAGCTGACGCTGAGAGTCAGCCTGTTCCCCGTCTTCCGGGTTCATATCGCTGTTGGTGGGGCCGGGGTGGACCAGGTTAACGGTAATGCCGCGCGGCCCTAAATCACGGGCCAGCCCGCGGGTGAGGGAGTTAAGGGCTGATTTGGTCATTGAGTAGACGGCGATACCCGGCTGCGCCACGCGGTTCGCCAGACAGCTGCCGATGTTGATGATGCGACCGCCGTCGGACATGTGCACCAGCGCTTCCTGAATGGCGATCACCACGCCGCGGATGTTGACGTTGATAAGGGCGTCAATGTCCGCCAGCGTCATGGACTCCAGCGGGCCGCCGCGCGCGATCCCGGCGTTGTTGACCAGAATGTCCAGCCCGCCAAGGGAGCGCGCCGCATGGGTGACGGCATCCTGAATCGCCTGCGCGCTGGCGCTGTCCGCCTGCACGGCTTCGCCGTGTCGTCCCAGCGCCTTAATCTCATCGGCGACCGCCTGGGCTTTATCGGCCGATTTTTCATACGTAATAATCACATCCGCACCGGCGCGCGCCAGCGACAGTGCAATTGCCCGACCCAACCCGCGGCTGGCGCCGGTAACCAGCGCCTTTTTACCTGTTAAATCGATCTGCATGATGACCTCGTTACGAGAGTGGTAAGAATCATCATTAGGTATAGACGGTCAGGGCGATTAACGGCTGAAGGATTCCACTTTCTCAAACGCGGCGCGCAGAACGTCAGGCGTTAACGTAATAGGTAAATAATGAATCGACTCGACCGGGCGCAGGGTGTGGGCAATGACCTGATCCAGTTCGTCGCGGTTATTGATGTCGACGTCCAGCTCGAGGAGCGTGGTCGGCAGGTTAAAACGCTGGTATGCCGCCACCAGCTGCGCCAGCACGTCGTCCTGGCCGAGCAGGGCGCTCTGCACCAGAATGCCGTAGGCCACCTTGGTGCCGTGCAGGTATTTTTCCGTCTGCGGCAGCACGGTTAAGCCGTTGTGCACCGCATGCGCCGCCGCCACGCGCGTATAGCGTTCGCCCAGGCCGCCGACCATCCCGCCACCGGCGATAATCGCGTCCACCACGTCCCGGAAAGCCTGCGTCTGTTCTCCACGCTGCTGGTCGGCCAGCGCCTCTTCGCTGTGTTCCAGCAGCACGTCGCGGATCGCCAGCGCGCCGTTGATGCCCAGCCGCACGGTCAGCGGCAGGTTCTCCGGCTCAGGTGCCAACACCACCGCTTCGTACCACTTCGCCAGCGTATCGCCGATGCCCGCCAGCAGATATTCCGCCGGGGCGTTGAGGACGATCTGCGGCTCCACCAGCACCAGGAAGTTGGCGTCGTCGAAGATCTCAAAATGCAGCGCCTGACCGGCATCGTTGTACCAGACGGAGAGCGGAGTCCACGCCGCGCAGGTGGCGGCAATGGTGGGGATGCCCACGAACGGCACCCCTAAGCGGCGCGCCACGGCCTTCACGGTATCTAACACCGCGCCGCCGCCGACGCCAATCACCGCGCTGGCGTCGCTGCCGGATTCATTCACCAGATGGGTGACGTCGCGCTCGCTGCAGTGGCCTTTAAACAGCAGGTGTTTCGCCCCCGGCGCGTTAAAGCTCTCCGGCAGGAAAGGGCGCGCGCCTTCGATAGCGCGCTCGCCGTAGATCCACACCGCGCGGGAAAGCTGTTCCGGAGTAAAGAAGTTATCCAGCTGCGCAAGGCTTCCGGGATGAGAGAAGTAGTTCGCCGGGCCAGGCACGACGCGGATATCGGTGTTGCTCATGGTGTTGTCCTTTTTTTAGCAAGCGCTAACCCGATGTTATGTCTGGACATCCGGATGGCTAATAATATTTCGCTTTATCTTATGCCTTTTCCGTCGTTGTCAGTCAACCGGAGCTGTGAAAAATTCGATAAATCAGAAGAGTAATGAAGGATTTACGCGGATGGTTTCCAGTCGCCTTGAGATGCGCGGTATCAGCCTGGCCTTTTCCGGCTTTCAGGCGCTGTCGCGCGTGAATTTCACCTTAACCGGCGGATCCGTGCATGCGCTGACCGGTGCCAACGGCGCGGGGAAATCGACCCTGATGGCGGTGCTGTGCGGCACGCACGACCACTATGAGGGTGAGATCAGCATTAACAACCAGCCGGTGACGATCCGCGAACCGCTTGACGCCAAACGGCTGGGGATCCACCTCGTGCAGCAGGAGGTGGACGTGGCGCTGATCCCGGGGTTAAGCATTGCCGAAAACATCATGCTCGACCAGCTGGCGCAGCCGGGGCATCGCTTCAGCTGGCGCGCGATCCGCCAGCAGGCGAGACGGGCGCTGGCGCAGCTGGATGTCTCTCTGGACGTACGCCGTTCCATTGACGGCTGTTCGCTGGCCGAAAAGCAGCAGATTTTGCTGGCGCGGGCGCTGTCCCACCACTGCCGTTTTTTGATTCTTGATGAACCCACCGCGCCGCTGGATGCGCACGAGAGCGAGCGCCTGTTTGCGGTGGTGAGACGCTTAAAGCAGCAGGGCATCGGCGTGGTGTTTATCTCCCACCGCATTCACGAGCTGAAGGCCATCTGCGACACCTTAACGGTGCTGCGCGACGGCAAGCTGATCGAGTCCGGCCCGATGGCCGATCTTAGCGGCGAAGAGATTGTCGAGAAGATGCTCGGCCACGTGCTGAGCGATATCTATCCGCCCGCGCGACCGCCGCACGGAGACGAAACGCTGCTGCGCGTTGAGGGGCTTCACGATGACGCGCTGCTGAAAGATATCTCCCTGCACCTGCGCAAAGGCGAAATTCTCGGGATTGCCGGGCTGGCGGGTGCGGGGAAAACCGAACTCTGCAAGGCGCTGTTTGGCGCCACCAAAAGCCGCGTCGCGCGCGGCGAGCTGAATCATCAATCCTGGCAGCCGCGCGACCCGGCTGACTCCGTGCTGCGCGGTCTGGCGCTGGTGCCGGAGGAGCGGCGGAAAGAGGGCATTTTTATCGACGAGCCGGTGAGCATGAACCTGGCGGTGACGGCGGATAACAGCTTTTCGCGCTGGAGCCTGTTTGGCCATCGTCAGGCGTGGCGCTGGGCGGAAGAGGTGATAGCCCGCGTCGGCGTGCGCGCCCGCGGACCGGGGCAGGTGCTCCGCCGCTTGTCTGGCGGCAACCAGCAGAAGGTCGCCATCGGTAAATGGCTGCGCAATGACGCCAGCGTGCTGATATTCGACGAGCCGACGAAAGGCGTGGACGTGAAGGCCAAAACCGACCTGTTCCAGCTGATTGACGGCCTGGCGCGAGAGGGCAAAGGGGTGATTTACGCCTCGGGCGAGTTTGCCGAGCTGGTCGGGCTATGCGACCGCATCTGCGTGCTGTGGGACGGGCGCATCGTGGCGGAAATCGCCGGGGCCGAGGCCCGCGAAGAGACACTACTTTATTATTCAACCGGAGGAACGGCGTCGTGAGCAAGGCCCTTTCAGTGAACGCGGCGGCGTCTGGCCGTCAGCAGATTTTCGATTTTCTCTACAAGTGGGGCATGCTGTTAACCGTCGTCGCGCTGGTGGCCGTCTTTGGCCTGGCGTCGGACAGCTTCCTCGATCCGAACAACATCATCAACATTCTGCGCTCGATTGCCATCGTGACGGTGATTGCCATTGGCGTGTCGATTTCATTGACCATCGGCGGGTTCGATCTCTCTGTCGGATCCACCGCGTCGCTGGCGAACGCGCTGGTGATTTCCCTTTTCGTCTGGCACGGATTTGGTACCACCGAGTCGATTCTGATCACCCTCGCGCTCTGCACGCTGGTGGGGCTGTTTAACGCCTTTCTGATCGTCGTCCTGCGTATTCCGGACATGCTCGCGACGCTTGCCAGCCTGTTTGTCATTCAGGGCGTGGCGATGACCTACAGCTACGGTGGGTCGATTACCGAGAACATGGTGCTGCCGAGCGGCGACATGGCGGAAGGCACGATTCCGGCGGCGTTCAGCCTGCTGGGGCAGGTGCCGACCATTGTGATCGTCATGCTGGTGGTGACCGTGCTGGCGCAGCTGGGCCTCTCGCTGACCACTCACGGACGCCGGATGTACGCCATTGGCGGCAACCCGGAAGCGGCGCGTCTCTCCGGCATTCGCACCACGCGCTACAAGGTGGCGGCCTACGTGATTGCCTCGCTGCTGGCGGGCCTGGGCGGGATTTTGCTGGCGTCGCGCATCGGTTCGTCGCAGGTGAATGCGGGCGGCGGATACCTGATGGATGCGGTGGCGGCGGCGTGGATTGGCTTCTCGCTGGCCGGGTCCGGCAAGCCGAACGCGCTGGGAACCCTGGTCGGGGCGGTCATTCTCGGCGTGCTGTCGAACGGGCTGGTGATGCTCTCCGTGCCGTATTACGCCATGGACATTATAAAAGGGCTGGTGCTCGCGGTGGCGCTGGCGATTACCTACATACAAAAACGCTAAACATTTAAAACAACACAACGGGATAACAGAATGAAAAAAATCGCTCTCTCTTTGGTGGCGCTCGGGTTGCTGACGTCTCTGCCAGGCTTCGCGGCTACGCCCGCACCGCTTCCGGCTGCCATTGCCAACCATGACGGCCCGATCCGCATCGCGGTGATCCGTAACCTTGGCTCAGACGACAACACCACGCAGTTTATTGCCGGCGCAATTCAGGAAGGAAAAAAGCTTGGCTTTAAGATCAGCACCTTTTTAAGCAACGGAGACGACGCCAAATTCCAGGACTTCGTGAACCAGGCGATCAGCCAGAAATATGACGGGATTATTCTCTCTCAGGGGCGCGATCCGTACTCCACCGCGCTGGTGAAGAAAGCGGTGGATGCCGGTATTAAAGTCGCCGTTTTTGATACCGCCGTTAACGGCGAGATCCCGGGCGTGACCGTTACCCAGCAGGACGATGCCTCTCTGACTAACCTCTCCTTCGGCCAGCTGGCGAAAGATTTCAACGGCAAGGCCAATATCGTCAAGCTGTGGGTGGCGGGCTTCCCGCCGATGGAACGCCGTCAGGCAGCCTATAAAGAGCTGCAAAAGCAGTATCCGGACATCAAAGAGCTGGAGTCCATCGGCGCCGTGTCCTCTGACGTGCAGGGCGATACCGCCAACAAGGTAGGCGCGATCCTGGCGAAATACCCGAAAGGCAAAATCGACGCCATCTGGGGAACCTGGGACGCCTTCAGCCAGGGCGCGTATAAGGCGCTGAAAGAGAACGGCCGCACCGAGATCAAGCTCTACAGCATCGACATCTCCAACCAGGATCTGCAGCTGATGCGCGAGCCTGGCAGTTCGTGGAAGGTGAGCGTGGCGGTGGATCCGAAGCTGATTGGCGCGACTAACGTGCGTCTGGTGGCGAATAAGATTGCCGGGGAAGCCACGCCTGCAACCTACGATTTCAAAGCGGCCGCTATCCCTCAGGCGCTGCTGACCGCCCAGCCGGGCCCGGTGAACGTGGCGTCTCTGGGCAAAATCATTCCGGGCTGGGGCCAGACGGAAGATTTTATCGCGCCGTGGTTTGCGACGCTGGAAGCGAAAAATAAATAACACCAAGCCGGGTGGCGTCAGGTGCGGCCTGATGCCCTCACCCCGGCCCTCTCCCACAGGGAGAGGGAGAAAACCAACAGGAGCTCAAGGTGACTTTTTTACCCCCTCCAGAATACAGCCGCAATATGCGGCTGATTGGCCATAGCGACCAGGGCGGTCGTCCGGACGGCGTGCAGCTGATGGTGCACCGCGGTTTCGCCTATATCGGCCATATGGTGTCGCAGGGCTTTTCGATTGTCGACGTGCGCGACCCTAAGAACCCGAAAGCGGCAGGCTACGTGCCCGCGCCGCCCGGCACCTGGAACGTGCACCTGCAGGCGCACGACGACCTGCTGCTGGTGATTAACGCCCGGGATCTGTTTGCCGATGCCCGCTTTGCCGACGAGAAGATCTACTACACCCGCCAGGTGGGGGAGACCGTCAGCGACGTGCAGGACAAAGGCTGGAGCGCCGGGCTGCGCGTGTTTGATATCTCCACGCCGGACAGGCCGCGCGAAATCGGCTTTCTGTCGCTGAGCGGCATCGGCATTCACCGCATCTGGTACGTCGGCGGCCGCTGGGCCTACGTTTCAGCGCTGATCGACGGCTTTACCGACTACATCTTCCTGACCATCGACCTGGCGGACCCGCGTAAGCCTGAAGTGGCGGGGCGCTGGTGGCTGCCGGGGATGAACCAGGCCGAAGGAGAGAAGCCGAACTGGCCGGAAGGGAAACGCTACGCCCTGCACCACGCGATTATCGCGGGGGATACCGCCTACGGCAGCTGGCGCGACGGCGGCCTGACGCTGCTGGACGTGAAGGACCGCACCCAGCCGAAGCTGATTAGCCACCGCAACTGGAGCCCGCCGTTTGGCGGAGGGACGCACACCGCACTCCCGCTGCCGGACCGCGATTTGCTGGTGGTGCTGGACGAAGCGGTGCTGGATAACCAGGAGGACGGCGAAAAGCTAATCTGGCTGTTTGATATCCGCGAGCCGTCGAACCCGGTGAGCATCTCGACCTTCCCGCAGCCGGATGAAACCGACTACGTGGCGAAAGGGGCGCATTTCGGCCCGCATAACCTGCACGAGAACCGGCCGGGGAGCTTCGTTAGCTCAACGCTGATTTTTGCGACGTATCAGAACGCGGGCGTGCGGGCGTATGACATTTCCAATCCGTATCGGCCGGTGGAAACCGGTGCGCTGGTGCCCGCCGCGCCGGAGAGAATGATGGACACGCGGCCCAATCGCCCGCAGGTGATCCAGTCGTGCGACGTGTTTGTGGATGCGCAGGGGATTATTTACAGCACGGATTATAACGGTGGATTGTCGGTGATTGAGTATTTGGGGTAAGTTTTTGCCGGGTGGCGGCTTCGCCTTACCCGGCCTACATTCGAATCGTAGGCCCGGTAAGCGCAACGCCACCGGGCACAAAGCCGGCACTCAGCTGTACTGCCGCACCCTTGCTACCAGCTCTTCCGCGCTGTCGATGCGGTCGGCAATGACGATCAGCGCTTTACCGAGCGTTATCGCGTGGCGCAGGCATTCGTGGCGCATGGCTTCATCCTGGATGGTGTCGATATCCGCCACGTGGGAAAGCCCGACGCTGCGGCGAATGAGCTCGGTGCCGCAGAAGCCGATGGCGTCATGCCAGACCTTTTTCAGGAACGCGGAGGCATAGCCCGGCGTGCCGAGCGCGGCGTCGCGGGTTTTCTCGTTTGCCAGCGCTTGGAAGCGTTCCGCGAAGGTGTTCCACAGCTCCTGAATATCGGTCAGCCGCTGCTCGCGCGCGGCGGCGGCATCGCGAATGCCCAGATGCCCCGGCAGGCCGCAGAAGTTCAGCAGCAGGTTGCCGATGGCGGTGCCAATATCAAAACCTATCGGCCCGAAATAGCCGAACTCGGCGTCGATGGCCTTCAGGCTGCCGTCGGCCACAAAAATCGACCCGCTGTGAATATCGCCGTGCAGCAGGGCTTCAGCCTGAGAAAAGAAACGGTGCTTCAGGGAGGCCACGGCAATTTTAAGCGGGGCGTCGTCGCGCAGGGCCGTTACGTCATTTTCCAGCTCGGCCGGGTAGCTGTTGCGCTCGTGGATCTGGTACGGATCGTTGAAGAACAGATCTTCGGTGATCTCGCACATTTCCGGGTTGATGAATTTCGCCACCTGCGCTTTTTTCTCGTGCGGGTGCAGGTAGAAATCGCTGGTGTGGAACAGCGCGTGCGCGAGGTATTCGCCCAGCTGCTGCGCCGCCTGCGGGTAGTAAATGTTGTTGATCAGCTCGCCGCGCCAGATGCGATGGCTGGAGAGATCTTCCATCACCATCACTGCCAGCTCCGGGTCGAAGTGGTGGATTTTCACGGTGTGCTGCGGGCTGTGCTGGTAGTGCTCGACCAGCGTTTGCGCCTCAAGACGGGCGCGGTCCAGCGTCAGCGGCCAGGACTCCCCGACGCAGCGCACGTAGGGCAGCGCCTGCTTGACGACGATGCGGCTCACGCCCGCGCTGTCGAAAATTTTAAATACCAGATTGAGGTTGCCGTCGCCTACCTCCTGCGCCTCCACCAGCGATGATGGGTCATCAAGGCCGCCAAACTGCCTGGCATACTCCACGGCGTCCTGAGCGGTAAAGGTACGGTATTGCGACATGGCCTGCTCCTCACGAGTTTGCTAATAAAGACATGTAGACGTCTATACATCTGGATTTCATCCTGACACAATGTGCTACAACAACGCAACAGGGAATTAACGACATGCAGACATTACAGACAACCAGCCTGCGGGTGGCGAATAATCAGCTCTTTATTCTCGACCAGCAGGCGCTTCCGCAGGAGAAACGCTGGCTGGATGCCTCGACCGTAGAGGCGCTGGTTGGGCACATTCATGCCCTGCGGGTGCGCGGCGCGCCGCTGATTGGTCTCTCTGCGAGCCTGCTGCTGGCGCTGCTGGCGGAAAACGGCAAAAGCCGCGACGAGCTGGCGGCGGCGCTGGAAACCCTGCGTGCCTCCCGCCCGACGGCGGTGAACCTGATGAACAATCTCGACCGCATGAAGAGTGCGCTGTGGCAGGAAGATTATGTACCGGCGCTGGTGGCCGAAGCGCTGCGGCTGATTGACGAAGATAAACGGCTTTGCGACGCGATTGCGAAAGCCGGCAGCGCGCTGGTGAAGCCCGGCAGCCGTCTGCTGACCCACTGCAACACCGGCGGGCTGGCAACGGCGGGCGTAGGCACGGCGCTGGGCGTGATTGCCCGCGCGCATCAGGACGGTAACGTCAGCAGCGTCTGGGTGGATGAAACCCGTCCGCTGTTGCAGGGCGGTAGATTGACCGCGTGGGAGCTTGGCGAGCTGGGCGTGCCGTATCGGCTGATTACCGACTCCATGGCCGCCAGCCTGATGGCGAAAGGGGAAGTGGACGCCGTGTGGGTGGGCGCAGACCGTATTGCCGCCAACGGCGACGTGGCGAACAAGATCGGCACCTATTCTCTGGCGGTGCTGGCGAAATTCCACGGCATTCCGTTCTATGTGGCCGCCCCGCAAACGACCCTCGATCCGGACTGCCCGAACGGTGATGCGATCCCGATTGAGCAGCGTGCCGCCAGCGAGGTGACGGGCGTGGCTGGAAGCTTTGGCACGGTACAGTGGGCGCCGGAAAACGCGCAGGTCTATAACCCGGCGTTTGACGTTACGCCTGCCTCGCTGATTAGCGGCTGGGTGCTGGATACGGGCGTGGTCA
The DNA here is from genome assembly GCF_036487345.1 of Enterobacter cloacae complex sp. CARB60. Classification (NCBI taxonomy): domain Bacteria; kingdom Pseudomonadati; phylum Pseudomonadota; class Gammaproteobacteria; order Enterobacterales; family Enterobacteriaceae; genus Enterobacter; species Enterobacter cloacae complex sp. CARB60. Next base: position 3,456,385 of record NZ_JAZKLC010000002.1, on the reverse strand, counting down.
CGCCGGAAGCGGTGGCAAACGGGAAATTCGCCTGAGTCCGGCTATCCTTTAAGGGGTTCCCCTGAGAGGACAACATCGTGACGCTCGATCCTGAAACAGACTTAAAACTGGAGCGCGTGGTGGACGCACCGCGCGACCTGCTGTGGCTCTGCTGGACCACGCCGGAACACATCAAAAACTTCTTCATTCCTGCTCCCCATAAGGTGACCGAATGCGACCTCGACCTGCGCGTGGGCGGGCGGTTCAATACCGTGTTTGAGGTGGACGGGCAGCGGATGGATAACCGGGGCGTGTTTCTTGAAATCGATCCCGGCAAAAAGCTGGTCTTTACCGACGGTTACGGGGAAGACTGGAAGCCTGCGGAAAAACCCTTTATGACGGCGATCCTGCTGCTGGAAGATGTGGGCGAGGGCAAAACCCGCTACACGGCGATTGCGCGCCATCCGACGAAGGAAATTCGCGAGCAGCATGAACAGATGGGCTTTCACGAAGGGTGGGGGATTGTGCTGGATCAGCTGGTGGGGTATGTGAAGGGGCTTAACGCGTAGTGCGCGCTGATGCCCTCACCCCGGCCCTCTCCCACTGGGAGAGGGAGAAAAGATCATGCCAGCCTTGGATACGCATCCGCGATCGCATCACCCGTAAACTGGGCCACCCAGCCTTCCGGGTTATCGAAAATACGGATCGCGGTAAAGTTCGGCTCTGAGCCCATATCAAACCAGTGCGGCGTGCCCGCGGGTACGGAAATCAGGTCGTTTTTCTCGCACAGCACCTGATACACCTCATCGCCAATGTGCAGGCAAAACAGCCCTGCGCCTTCCACGAAAAAGCGCACTTCGTCTTCGCCGTGGGTGTGTTCGTTCAGAAACTTCGCGCGCAGCGCCTCTTTCTGCGGGTTGTCGGCACGCAGGCTGATCACGTCCCAGCTCTGATAGCCTTTCTCCGCCACCAGCTTGTCGATGGCATGCTGATACGCCTCGATCACGGCTTCGGGCGCGGGATCGTGGCCTAAATCGCGGTCAGCCGCCCAACGTTCGAAGCGCACGCCTTTAGCGTTGAGCTGTTGGGCAATCTCGGCGGCGTCGGTGCTGTGCCACTGGTGTTGACTGGCGTCTTTATCGGAATAAATGGTCAATGCGCTCATGAAGGGATCTGCTCCGGATTAATCTCGTCAAACTGGTGGACCTGATGATGATGGCTTGCGCCGTCATCATCGCCGCGAATCAGCTGCAGGGTGCGAAAACCTGCCCGTTCAGCCGCGTCCAGCTCCTGATGAATATCGGACAGGAACAGGATCTGCGACGGGGCGATGCCAGTTTGCGCCGCAATGTTTTGATAAGACTGCACCTCGCGCTTGGCGCCGATGTGGGTATCAAAATAGCCGCTGAACAGATGAGTAATATCACCTTCGTCGCTGTAGCCAAATAACAGTTTCTGTGCGGCGACGGAGCCAGAGGAATAAACATAGAGATCAATCCCTTGCGCTTTCCACTTTTCCAGTGCAGGCAGTACGTCCGGGTAGAGGTGGCCGGTAAAGTCGCCGTTCACGTAGCCGTCTTGCCAGATGATCCCCTGCAGGGCTTTGAGCGCCGTGGATTTGCGGTCTTCATCCATAAAGGCAAACAGGGCGTCGATAAGCTCGCTGACGCTGGCGTGCGGGTGACCGATTTCATCACGCAGGTTGTCCAGAATGGATTTGACCGGCTCGGCGTACTGCTGCGCGGTCACGAAGGCCGCCAGCCGCTCACGCGCGTAGGGGAACAAAACATCATGGACAAAACGGATATCGCTGGTGGTTCCTTCAATATCCGTCACAATCGCGCGAATCATACTCTCTCCAGTTGTCGTAAACGCATTTCGCATTCAAATAAGAATTCTAATCCTTCCAGATGACGGCGGGCCTCGGCCACATCGCGTCCCCAGCAGGTTAAGCCATGACCGCGCAGAAGAAAACCATAATTAAGCGGGCGTTCCTGCGCGTAATGGGCGATTCGCGAGGCGAGGGCGTCAATATCCTGGTCGTTATCAAATACCGGGATGGAAACCGTATCCAGATGCGTGGTCTGCCCGGTGAGGGATTTTTGCATTTCAAAGCCGCTGATGTTGAGCTCGGCTTCTTTCACCAGGCGCGAGAGCACCGTGGCGTTGACGGTATGAACGTGCAGGACGGCGTTGGCCTCCGGGAACAGACGATAGATGAGGGTGTGCAATCCGGTCTCCGCCGACGGCCTTCGGCCAGACGGCGCGCGGTTGGTGGCGATCTCCACCTGCAGAAAATCCTCCGTCGTCAGGCTGCCTTTGTCTTTGCCGGATTCGCTGAGCCAGCACAGGCGTTCGTCCTGACGCACCGACATGTTGCCGCCGGTGGCGGGTGCCCAGCCTTTGGCGCCAATCCAGCGGCAGGCGTCGACCAGATGTGTGAGTTGCAGGTTGTCTGTCATTTCCTTTTACCCTCGCGGCCAGGAATATTCATATGGTTTAGACGTCTAAGCGTCTTGATTGCCAAAGACTAACATCGTGTTATAGTGGCAGCAACATAAGTATTACAAGCAGGCACGACACAATGAGCAATAACGCATTGATTCCGCAGAGTAAACTTCCCAATCTCGGGACCACCATCTTTACGCAGATGAGCGCTCTGGCGCAGCAGCACAACGCCATCAACCTTTCCCAGGGGTTCCCGGATTTCGACGGCCCGACCTATCTTCAGGAGCGTCTGGCGTACCACGTGGCGCAGGGGGCGAATCAGTATGCGCCGATGACGGGCGTGCAGGCGCTGCGTGAAGCCATTGCGGATAAAACGGCGGAGCTGTATGGCCATAAGCCCGATGCGAACAGCGAGATCACGGTGACGGCAGGGGCGACCGAAGCGCTGTATGCGGCCATCACCGCGCTGGTGCGCGCGGGCGATGAAGTGATTTGCTTTGACCCGAGCTACGACAGCTATGCGCCTGCGGTTGAACTCTCCGGCGGCGTGGTGAAACGCGTGGCGTTACAGCCACCGCATTTCCGTCCTGACTGGCAGGCGTTTGCGGCCCTTCTGAGCGACAAAACCCGCCTGGTGATCCTGAATACGCCGCACAATCCGTCGGCGACGGTGTGGCAGAAAGCCGATTTCGCCGCGCTCTGGCAGGCGATTGCGGAACGTGAAATTTACGTGCTGAGCGATGAAGTCTACGAGCACATCTGCTTTGCAGAAGAAGGGCACGCCAGCGTGCTGGCCCATCCGCAGCTTCGCGAGCGCGCTATCGCCGTCTCGTCATTCGGTAAAACTTACCATATGACCGGCTGGAAAGTGGGTTACTGCGTCGCACCGGCCGCCATTAGCGCCGAGCTGCGCAAGGTGCACCAGTACCTGACCTTTGCCGTGAACACGCCGGCTCAGTTGGCGCTGGCGGATATGCTGCGCGCTGAACCCGGACATTATCGCGAGCTGCCGCACTTCTATCGTGAACGTCGGGATCTGTTTGTGGCGGCGCTGAGTAAAAGCCGACTGGAAATTTTGCCCTCAGAAGGGACGTACTTCCTGCTCGCGGACTACAGCGCGATTTCCGATCTCGATGACGTCAGCTTTTGCCAGTGGTTAACAAAAGAGGTGGGCGTGGCCGCCATTCCGCTGTCGGTGTTCTGCGCCGATCCCTTCCCGCATAAGCTGATCCGTCTTTGTTTTGCGAAGCAGGAATCGACGCTGCTGGCGGCGGCAGAGCGTCTGAACACGCTCTGATTATTTCACCGTCCAGGCTTCTGAGTAACGGCGGTCTGCAAACAGCTCCAGCAGGCCGTTGATTTGCTTGAGGCGCAAGACTTCATCGCTGTCCATTCCCAGCTCCTTGCTTATTCTCTCGTCATTCCAGCCAAGCTGCACCAGTTCGCGGACAATGTCTGACATGGCATTAATTTGATGCCGCCCGCGCGCCCGGTTGTGACGGATGGTGGCCGCCATGCGGTTATGTTTATCCTGCCGATCCCGACGCAGGCAGGTGACGGGCAGGTAGCCTTTAAGCTCGCGCTTTAACACCGCCCGGTTCGTGCCGATTTCATGGCGATGAAAACCATCCACAATTTCGTAGTGTTGCGGGTCACTTTCTGTCACAACGATAGGCTGGGTGAATCCATCGAGTTCCAGCGACTTACTGAGCAGCCGCTTTTCTGGAGGGGCAACGTTATTCGGGTTGTAATCGTTAGCGGTAATAGCGTCCTGTCTGATCCAGAGGACGCAGTCTATCGGTTGCTCACGAAAAGGACTGTTTTTATGGATCGCTTCGCGAAAAGCATTTATGGCGTTAATGCGATCCTCTTCGGAAAGTGACTGAAGGTACGTTTCCATCTCGGTGATTAGTCTTTGTCGCATAATATGCCCCACTCCTTGCGTTTCGCCTTCACTCTGTCGCTGTAGCGCTGATAATGTTTGGGTTTATTTGGGCTGAACGATAGCGCTCTGCACCAGAAGTCGTTATTAAGGAGAACCTTGCAAATTCGGCGCCAGGAGGGAATGTCTTTGGCACCGATATCACCGTCCTGCGTATCGGGAATATCCTCTAAACCTCTCTTCTGATACCAGTGCAGATAAATGGCGATTTTATTGCGGTAATGCTCAGCCGTATTTTGCGGCATGCTGTCGAGGAGCAGCATGGCATATTCGCGCCAGCAGAGGTGTTCGGGTTTCAGGATTTTACGGTGGCCGTAAAAGTGGTTGTCGTGTCCGGCGTATATCCCCCCGCTGCGCACGCCGCTCACGCGCTCGCACATGGTCGCCCAGCGATCGGGCTCAACAACGTGGTACAGCCATAGCCCCTGGCGTTGCTCCGGGCCGAAGGGCTCACAAATACGCATATAGCGGGGCGGTACGCCGGCCTGGAACATCAGGTCATAGAGCGGGTTATAGCAACATCCCGATTTGGCGAACCAAGTCCAGATATCGGCTGTTTTCCAGTCGTAGAGGGGATAAACATACCAGGCATGCCCGCCCGGGGCGACGGTTGTCCAGGGTTTATCATCGGCAAACCGCTGCTTACGTGACGACGCGATAGCCAGAAAACGGTTGTAAGATTCATCGGCGCGGATGCCTATCATCACGGCGGCCGGGCGATTGTGAGAGAACCAGTCGGAGAAGCTGCGGACAAAGGTTTCAAACGTCATGCCTGGCTGGTAGAAAGGAAAAAAAGCGGGATCGGTTATCGCATCGGCAGGAGGCTGGCGGACCCATCGGGTGCCGGGTTCCCAGCATTGCCATTCCGGCTGGAATTGGGACAGGGAATTTTGCGTTGTCAGGGGAAGCGCTACCCACCAGAAATGGCCGATAACATCGCTGTACAACTCGCGCATATGTTCAACATGGGTAATGGTATGGGAAAACTGCGCTTCCCAGTCGATAAAGAGGACATCTATTTTTATTTTCATCTGTCGCGCCTGCCGGGCAACCAGATGCAGCATGACGGTGGAGTCCTTACCTCCTGAAAAAGAGACACAGATCTTGGGTAAATTCTCGAAAGTCCATTTTATTCGCTCCCGAGATGCACAAAGAACATCCTGGTTAAGAGGGTACTTATAAATTGACATGTTTATTCTCATCCTGAGGAATAAATACCAGACGTTAGTGTCAATACTAGAGTGAGAATTATATCAGTCAATAATTAATGAGGTGTGTAAACTTTATGCTGAATGTTTCTATAACTATGGTGTATGTTTCTAAAATAGGTGGCTCTCATTCTGCGCGAGAACCACGCCAGATTTCACGGTAAGGCTATTTCTTCAATAAAACTCGCGAATGCCGAGCTATTCAGCGCGGAACGATTATACATCATGTAAATATCAATGCTGGGAAATTGAATGTCTGTTTCCACTTGGCGCAGATTAAGTGCTGGACCATATTGTTCAAAGGCCGGTGTGGGCGCTAATCCTATGAGGTCAGATGAACTGATCACCGACAGAAGGGATATAAAAGAATCGCTACGATAGACAATATTTCTTTCGCTTAACAGGTTCTCGGCCTTTTCCTGGTATTCTTTGACGCTGTTCTCATCGCTCAGGTAGGCGGTGAAGTTTTCATTCAGAATCTCTTCACGCGTAGGATTTCCGCTCATGCGGGGATGATCCCCCCGACAAACGAGAACAAAAGGAAGTTTATGAAACAGACTGCAGGCGATGGAGCGGCTGTTGGAGGAGGCAAAAGAAAATATCAGGTCGGCTTTTCGGTAAGCCAGGAGATCTTCTGCTGAATCAGGGGCCAGAAAAACATCATGCAATTCAACTGAATAATTATACTTGTTCATGAGCAGCTTCATTGGCGCAAGCATCGTTTTGGTGCTCATAAACTGCGGGCAGTAAATGACAAAATTCTTCTTCAACCCGCTGCTGTGCATGATATTGATAGTCTGCTCAAGCTGGTTCAGATTCTGTTCCAGATGATGATGCAAATTGACGCCGACGGTCGTTGGCGTGATCCCTTTACCGGAACGGATAAACAGAGGATCGTTGAGTTGTCCTCTCAGGCGTTGCAGTGACTGGCTCACGGCAGAGGGCGTGATATACAGCGTCTCGGCGGCTTTACTGATACTAAGATGTTGGTAAATGCACTCGAAAATGACTAACAGATTAAGATCGAATTTTTTAAGGTCGTAGAGGTTTGCCATGTTTCGTCCTGAGGATGCTGTGTTTGCTGTGGTTATCACATCACTGATAACTATAGTTTGAAGTTAACCATTTACAATCCTTTCGGTTAACTCTCTTAATTTTAAATTAAACTCATCTTAATATATCACGACGTCAGATTATTGAAATAGCGCTTCAAAGGCGATTAAGATAATTTTATCTTCGAAGAGGGCGAGAACGTTTAAATGACAATTGTTATTTATATATTGCGATGGTTTTATAATAAAAATAAATTTATAACGCTCCGGAATGATGTTCGACACAACCTATCACAGCCATAGGCAGGAATGTCTCTCTTAAGGATTGCTCAATCCCTGTACGGGTGGTGTAATCAAAAAGCTGTTACCGCCTTGATATAAAGGGTTGTAGAGCGCAACGCAACGCCAGTTTCGGCTGGCACTGAATGTACCTGCGGGGAATTCAGGTATCAGGGCCGCCCGTTGAGGCGGCCTTTTTACTTTCAGGCTTTCCTGTAAAAGGTTCACCTTGTTGTCTTGTCGACGTTGTAAGGTTTGGCTGATTGATTTGATAAAGCATACGCATTAGCCCCGATGGATAAAGTTGGTTACCTTACATCTCAACGAAAACACGGAGGAAGTACAGATGTCTTTGATTAATACCAAAATTAAACCTTTCAAAAACCAGGCGTTCAAAAACGGTGAGTTCATCGAAGTTACCGAGAAAGATACCGAAGGCCGCTGGAACGTCTTCTTCTTCTATCCGGCTGACTTTACCTTCGTTTGCCCGACTGAACTGGGTGACGTGGCAGACCATTACGATGAACTGCAGAAGCTGGGCGTAGACGTTTACTCTGTGTCTACCGATACCCACTTCACCCACAAAGCATGGCACAGCAGCTCTGAAACCATCGCAAAAATCAAATACGCGATGATCGGCGACCCGACTGGCGCCCTGACCCGTAACTTCGACAACATGCGTGAAGATGAAGGCCTGGCTGACCGCGCCACCTTCGTTGTTGACCCGCAGGGCATTATCCAGGCTATCGAAGTTACCGCTGAAGGTATCGGCCGTGATGCTTCTGACCTGCTGCGTAAAGTGAAAGCCGCTCAGTACGTGGCTTCTCACCCGGGCGAAGTGTGCCCGGCGAAATGGAAAGAAGGCGAAGCGACGCTGGCTCCATCCCTGGACCTGGTCGGTAAGATCTAAGTCTGTAAAGCCTGGCGGCGCTGCGCTTGCACAGGCCTACAGTATCGTAGGCCGGGTAAACGAAGTGCCTCCCGGCAATCAATGGGCGCCCCCCGCGCCCATTTCATTCCAGCACCATGATGCAAGTTGCATTCAGGCCGCCCGTATAAGGCAGCTTGCATGATGACGTCTTAAGAGAGGGAAGAACAATGCTCGACACAAACATGAAAACCCAGCTCAAGGCCTACCTTGAGAAACTGACCAAACCCGTTGAGCTGATTGCTACGCTTGACGACAGCGCCAAATCGGCAGAGATCAAGGAACTGCTGGCGGAGATCGCCGAACTGTCGCCGAAAGTGACTTTCAAAGAAGACAACGCGCTGCCGGTCCGTAAGCCCTCTTTCCTGATTACTAACCCAGGCTCCGACCAGGGACCGCGCTTTGCCGGTTCTCCGCTGGGTCACGAATTTACCTCACTGGTGCTGGCGCTGCTGTGGACCGGCGGTCATCCGTCTAAAGAAGCGCAGGCGCTGCTGGAGCAAATCCGCGATATCGACGGCGATTTTGAGTTTGAAACCTATTACTCGCTCTCCTGCCACAACTGCCCGGACGTGGTGCAGGCGCTGAACCTGATGTCGGTTCTGAACCCGCGTATTAAGCACACGGCGATTGACGGCGGTACCTTCCAGAATGAAATCACCGATCGTAACGTGATGGGCGTACCGGCGGTCTACATGAACGGTAAAGAGTTCGGCCAGGGCCGCATGACGCTGACCGAAATCGTTGCCAAAGTGGATACCGGCGCAGAAAAACGTGCGGCGGAAGAGCTGAACAAACGCGATGCCTACGACGTGCTGATCGTCGGTTCCGGCCCTGCGGGAGCGGCAGCAGCGGTGTACTCCGCGCGTAAAGGTATTCGTACCGGCCTGATGGGCGAACGCTTTGGCGGCCAGGTGCTGGATACCGTTGACATCGAAAACTACATCTCCGTGCCGAAAACCGAAGGCCAGAAGCTGGCGGGGGCGCTGAAGGCGCACGTCAGCGACTACGACGTAGACGTGATTGACAGCCAGAGCGCCAGCAAGCTGGTTCCGGCTGCGGTCGAGGGTGGTTTACACCAGATTGAAACCGCGTCCGGCGCGGTGCTGAAAGCGCGCAGCATTATCATTGCCACCGGCGCGAAATGGCGCAACATGAACGTCCCGGGCGAAGATCAGTACCGTACCAAAGGCGTGACCTACTGTCCGCACTGCGACGGCCCGCTGTTTAAAGGTAAACGCGTGGCGGTGATCGGCGGGGGTAACTCCGGCGTGGAAGCGGCTATCGACCTGGCGGGGATTGTTGAACACGTTACGCTTCTGGAGTTCGCACCAGAGATGAAGGCGGACCAGGTTCTGCAGGACAAAGTTCGCAGCCTGAAAAACGTCGATATCGTGCTGAACGCGCAGACCACGGAAGTGAAGGGCGACGGCAGCAAAGTGACGGGGCTGGAATACCGCGACCGCGTGAGCGGCGACGTGCACAGCGTTCAGCTATCAGGGATCTTCGTGCAGATTGGTCTGCTGCCAAACACCACCTGGCTGGAAGGCGCGATTGAGCGCAACCGCATGGGCGAAATCATCATTGATGCGAAATGCGAAACCAGCGTGAAGGGCGTGTTTGCGGCGGGCGACTGCACCACCGTGCCGTACAAACAGATTATCATCGCCACGGGCGAAGGTGCGAAGGCGTCTCTGAGTTCGTTTGATTATCTGATCCGCACCAAAACCGCATAATAAAAGAAAGTAAGACTACACCTGCAACAGCGAGAGGCCACCGAAAGGTGGCCTCTTTTTTTATCTTACGACCATCACCGGTATGTGGGTGTGGCGGATCACGCTGGAGGCGTTAGAGCCCAGCAGATGCGTAGTAATGGAAGGGTTGCGCGAACCGATGACCACCACGTCTGCTTTCAGCTCGTTCGCCAGCTCGTTTACCGCATCGCGTACGCTGCCAAACCGGACGTGCGTTTTAATGCGCGAAGGGTCGATGCTGAAGTGGCTGACCATGGTTTGCAGGCGAGTTTCCGCTTCATGCTGCAAATGCTCCTCGAAGCGACGCACGTCGGCGGCAAAGCGGTGAAGGCTCAGGCTGGCGGAGCCCGGCAGTACGTGCAACAGATGGATGACACCGTTCTGCTGCGCCAGGAACTCCGCATGGCGAACGGCCTTGTCGCTCAGCTCCATCTCAAAAACATCAACCGGCATAATGATTCTCTGATACATACCCGTTTCTCCTTGTTTATAAACGCTGAACTCATTTAACCATAAAATATAAATGGTTTCTGTAAGCGCTCCGTCAGTTTTCGTATCTCGCCAGGATAAATCTCAAAAGCCCCGTATTCCGGGGCTGGCCTTCAGGGGTAGCTACCCTTATACACTTATCTGGAACCTTTCGGAGGTCGCATGAAAGCACTTACGTATCACGGTCCGCACCATGTTCGCGTCGAGAATGTCCCCGATCCCATCATCGAACAGCCCGACGATATCATTCTGCGCGTCACGGCCACGGCTATTTGCGGCTCCGATTTACATCTCTATCGCGGAAAGATTCCGAAGGTGCAGCACGGCGACATTTTTGGCCATGAGTTTATGGGAGAAATCGTTGAGTGCGGCGCAGAGGTGAAGAATTTGCAAAAAGGGGATCGGGTGGTGATCCCCTTTGTCATCGCCTGCGGGGACTGTTTCTTTTGTCGTCTGCAGCAATACGCGGCCTGTGAGAATACCAATGCCGGGCAGGGTGCCGCACTGAACAAAAAGCAAATCCCCGCGCCGGCCGCGCTGTTTGGCTATAGCCATCTCTACGGCGGCGTGCCGGGAGGACAGGCAGAATATGTTCGCGTGCCAAAAGGTAACGTCGGGCCGTTTAAGGTCCCGCAACTCCTTTCCGATGATAAGGCGCTTTTCCTTTCCGATATTTTGCCCACGGCCTGGCAGGCGGCAAAAAATGCGCAGATTGCAAAAGGCTCAAGCGTAGCGGTTTTCGGCGCCGGGCCTGTGGGGTTACTGACCATTGCCTGCGCGCGACTGCTAGGCGCTGAGCAGATCTTTGTTATCGATCACCACCCGTACCGTTTGCGATTTGCCGAGGCGCGTTACGGCGCAATCCCCATCAACTTTGATGATGATAACGACGCAGCGGAAAAAATCATCGAGCAGACCGCTGGCCAGCGCGGCGTTGACGCCGTGATTGATGCGGTTGGGTTTGAAGCGAAAGGCAGCACCACCGAAACAATCCTCAGCAATCTTAAAATTGAAGGCAGCAGCGGCAAAGCGTTGCGTCAATGCATTGCTGCCGTCCGTCGCGGTGGGGTGGTCAGCGTACCCGGCGTATACGCAGGGTTTATCCATGGCTTCCTGTTTGGCGATGCCTTTGATAAGGGGCTGACGTTTAAGATGGGCCAGACGCACGTTCATGCCTGGCTGGGCGAACTGTTACCGCTGATCGAAAAAGGGCTGCTCACGCCGGAAGAGATCGTGACCCATTATCTCCCTCTTGCGGATGCGGAACGCGCCTATGAGGTATTCGAAAAACGGGAGGAGGAGTGCCGGAAGGTGATTCTGGTTCCTGGCGCAGAAACGCCTGAGGCCGCGGAGCAAAAAGTTAAAGGCCTGGTGAATGCCTTCCCGGGTGGGGTTGCTTGAGAAGGTTAGCTTACCAGTGGCGTTCAAGATAGAGCACGGCCGTGACGATAATCGCCACAAAAATCAGAAAGATAAGTGTGATAACCAGTATCTCACTCATGACCGTCCCCGCGGCACTAAAACAGATTAAGCGTGGATTAAGGCCATTCTGCGCGATATAGGAAAATCGGGTGAATTTGCGAAAAGAGGATGCGGCTGCATCCTCTATGCAAAGCGGGTGGGCGCTTGTTCAGAAGGGGGTTAACGCAGGTAATCGCCCGCGGCTTCTGGCTGGTAGAGCAACGCCAGCACTTCAAGATGGGCAGAGGCGCCGCCCGGCAATTCCCAGTGGATGGTATCGCCCGTGCGTAGACCCAGCAGTGCGGCACCTACAGGCGCAAGTACAGAAAGCTGCGCGCTGCTGTCGGTCATCTGAGCCGGGTAAACCAGCGTGCGGGTCAGCTCTTCACCGGTGGTCAGGTTGCGGAATTTTACCTGGCTGTTCATGGTGACCACGTCATGCGGCATCGACTCAGCCGTGCACATCTGTGCCCGGTCGAGCTCCTCATTCAGGGCGTCGGCCACGGGAAGTGAGGCAAACTCTGCTTTTTCCAGCAATCTGTCGATACGTTCTGCGTCGAGCTCATTGATGATGATTGTAGGTCTGGACATTTTTACTCCATGTCGTTAATGCTGCGTGTCACGCAGAAACCGATCCAAAAGAAAACCCTCGCCGTCTGGCAGCGAGGGTTTAACTCTCCCGATGATACTGGCTGAGCGCCCAAGTTTGAAGTGATGAAGGTCACATTCATGGTCCATATGAATTTTCGCTGAAATTTATTCAGTCTTCATTCCGGGAGGAATACGTTACGCTGAGAACCTGAACCAGGGCGTTGCCCACCAACGAGAGAGAACTATGTACTTTTACCAACCGTCTCAGGGTCACGGCCTGCCGCACGATCCGCTGAACGCCATTATTGGACCACGTCCGATCGGCTGGATCTCCTCATGCGATAAGGCCGGTCAGCTGAATCTCGCGCCGTATAGCTTCTTTAACTGTTTTAACTATCGTCCGCCGATCATCGGCTTTTCCAGCAACGGCTGGAAGGACAGCGTGCGTAATATTACCGAAACAAAAGAATTTGTCTGGAACCTGGCGACGCGCGATCTCGCGCAAGCGATGAACCAAACCTCAGCGATGCTTCCCCACGATCGGGATGAATTTAGCTTCGCCGGACTAACGCCAGCGGCCAGCCGGTTGGTTAACGCGCCCCGCGTCGCAGAAAGCCCGGTGAACTTTGAGTGCCGCCTGTCGCAGTGCATTCAGCTTACCGGCGCCGACGGCACGCCGGTCGATACCTGGCTGGTGTTGGGGGAGGTGGTCGGTATCCATATTGCCGAAACGCTGCTGGAAGAGGGGATATACCAGACGGCAAAAGCGCAGCCCATCCTGCGCGCGGGTGGGCCGACGGCTTACTATGGCATCAGTGACGAAAACCGGTTTGATATGGTGCGCCCGGGCGCGGTTCAGTAACCGGCTTTATCAATCACGAACTGTTTTCCGCAGTTACCAGGATGTGGCTGCGGTGCAAATGACGCCGCAGAAAGCGGGTTGTTAATGGTGTCTGCCTTCAGGGAAATCTGCATCTCGGTCAGATACGCCGGATTGCCGTTGCAGGTCAGCTTGATCGCTTTGATGTTCTCCTTGCCCCAGCTTTTGGCAACGGCACCGTCAAAGTCGCTGCGATTGACGGATTTCCCGTAGTTATCGGCGAGGAATTTACCGACCGCGCTGCTTTTAACTTCCTGATTCATGCGCACCATCGTGCCGAAATAGGCATCCGGATCGAATCCAAAGCAGACGCCATGTTTGGCATATTCGTAGCGTTCCAGGCAGGAATTTCCCCCCGCGCCCGGCATCACGTCGTTGAGCTTGGCGGCAGCGGAAAGCGACAGCCCGGTTTCGGCGGCATTGCATTTGCGGCTGGCCTTCACTTCCGGCATGTTCGGAATGGGGCGCGTGGCGCAGCCAAAACGCATCCATCGACGTTCATCCACGCCGCGCGCGGCAATAGATTTCGGCAGGCCGGGCCATAGCCCGTGAACGGTCAGGAAATCGGCTTTATTCTCGCGCTCTTTTTGCAGGCGACATTCGTCAGGTTCATTCCGGTTGCGCTCGACCATGCTCTGGCAAAACCCGGTTTGCCAGGAGAGAGCCAGCACATAGCGATCGAAATCGCCATACTGTGTTGCCTTCAGCGGTTCCGCCTGTGCGGAGAAGATACAGAGTGCAAGCGCCATTGCGCCAGACGGGATGACGATATCCTTCCTGAACATATGATTTCCTGATCGAATGAGCACGATTAATTTCTGGAAGTTATTAAAGCACAAAAAGCGCCCGCAGGCGCTTTTTGGATATCCCTAATTTAGCTTAGGCTGCGCCGGAAACCAGCACTTCCGTAGCGATAATCACGATAATCAGGCCAACCATAACGGGCACTGAGGTGCGTTTGACGACTTCGAATGGCGAGATTTTCGCCATCCCGGCAACGGCAACGACCACGCCTGACACCGGAGAAATGGTACGGCCCAGGTTTGACGCCTGCAGCATGGGAATGGAGAGATAGGCCGGGTTAATACCGGATGAGTGGGCCAGTTTCGGGATCATCTCAACGAAAGCGTAGAAAGGCGCATTACCGGAACCGGTGGTCATGGCCGCCAGCATGGTGAGCACCACCAGAACCAGCATCAGGATAATACTGGCCGAGCCGAACGAGGTGGCGATAGAAATCAGGCTCTGGATAAAGCCGATCGTGCTCAGACCCTGGGCAAAAACGCCTGCCGCAACCAGCAGCATCACCACGCCAGCGAAGGCATCCGCCATACCGCGATACGCCACTTCCAGACCTGAGAAGACTTTTTGCGTGTTGAAACCGCGTACAAACTCCAGCACGGCGGCCAGCAGCATACAGATGACCAGAATGGTGATGATGTGCAGCTGTGGACCCCATTTGCCGTCAAAAATCAGCACCCCGATGATCGGGGTGAACGGCAGAATGGCATAGAACGCGGGAGCGGTGGTGGTGATTTCACTCACGTCCATCATTTCATGGCTGATGTTTTCTTTCTTGTCGAGATAGCGCTGCCAGAAGAAATGCGCGATACCCATGCCCACGATGGCAACAATCGAGATCGGCAACGTGGTTTTAAAGGCGAAGTCGATGAGTGACATCTCCGCCGCCTTTGCCGCCAGCACAACGTCACCGGAGGTCGGGGAGAGAATAATGGCCGCCGGAGACGCGCAAATTGCCGCGGCCGCACCGCGGCTGATACCGACGTTCACCATGACCGGGAACAGCGTCGCCATGAGCAGTACGCCAAGTCCGGTAGCCGACGAAACGGCCAGCGACATCAGGCAGGCGAGGAAATAGGCCGCGACCATCAGCAGATACGGCGAGTTGATGTACTGCAGGGGTTTGGAGGCAAGCTTAACGACCATGTCGTTGGCGCCGATGTGGGTCATGTAGGCTGCAAAACCGCACAGCATCATGATCATCATGCCCAGATCGCCGCCGCGGCTCATGAGCAATATTTTAATGTATTCAACAATATCTGTAGCGGTGTAACCGGTGCTGGTTGCGCTGGCAGGTAACACCTGGTGCCCCATTATTGCGCTGATAATCAACAGTGTTAAACCGCCAACAAATAATACGCCCGTGGCCGAGTAGCCTTTAATGATGTAGCGCGCGACGCCGACAATGACGACGACGCCAATAAGGAGCTCGAATAACGTAAGCATGATTTCCCCTGTATCTCTGCTGCAATGGAGCACAAAAAATCAATAAAAAAAAGAAGGATGAAATGTGCCGAATAATTGGCCTGTTCTTGCTGATTAAAATCAATAAACAGACGACTAGAGAACCGAACAACCGTGTTTTTGCCATGGCCCATACATTTATGTCATGCGGCCCTTGACCGTCAGAAATAGCGCAATATGCCCCATTAATGATAACAAATTGTTAATGTTTTGTGTGGTTTTGCATGCCTTTGATTAACAAAGCTTAATGTGAAAAGTCACACCCCTTGTGGGCTTATTTGCGCGTATCTCTCGCTTTCTTTAAGAATATTCCCGGAAAGAGACCGAATAATTAGGAATAACGCCGATGCCGTTAAGCCTTGATTCAACTATTTTATGGTAAACTTTGCCTCGAATACTAAGAATGGTAATTGCATTGTGATCGTACGTAATACATTTTTCTCTATTTTGTTGTTTATTTTTGGGCAGTTAACGTTTTCTTCTGTTGCACAGGCAGAAGGCAACGCGGCGGATAAAGGCTGGTTTTCAACCTTTACGGATAATGTTTCCCAGACATGGACGGCACCTGAACATTACGATCTCTATGTTCCGGCAATAACGTGGCATGCGCGTTTTGCTTACGACAAAGAGAAAACCGATAAATACAACGAGCGTCCGTGGGGCGCGGGTTTTGGCCAGTCTCGCTGGGATGAAAAAGGCAACTGGCATGGCATCTATCTGATGGCCTTCAAAGACTCGTTTAATAAATGGGAGCCGATTGGGGGGTATGGTTGGGAGAAAACCTGGCGTCCGCTGGCGGACGAGAACTTCCACGTCGGGTTGGGCTATACCGCCGGGGTCACCGCGCGTGACAACTGGAAGTACATCCCGATCCCGGTGCTGCTGCCGCTGGCCTCTATTGGCTATGGCCCCGCAACGTTCCAGATGACCTACATTCCGGGGACTTATAACAACGGAAACGTTTACTTCGCCTGGATGCGTTTTCAGTTTTAACTGACAAAACGTGAAATGGTGGTGAAAAAACGCACAGACGTTGATTCATAAGCGATAAAAATCTGTCAGTGAAAATTAACGCGACTTTAGTCACTTTTTATCAAAGAACCGCTGGACAAAAGGTCTCACAATTGATGTACTGATAACCGACACAGCATTTGTGTCGTTTTTTAATGTAAAGGTAATTTTGATGTCTAAGATTAAAGGTAACGTTAAGTGGTTTAATGAGTCCAAAGGATTCGGTTTCATTACTCCTGAAGATGGCAGCAAAGACGTGTTCGTACACTTCTCTGCAATCCAGTCTAATGGTTTCAAAACTCTGGCTGAAGGTCAGCGTGTAGAGTTCGAAATCACTAACGGTGCCAAAGGCCCTTCTGCTGCTAACGTAATCGCTCTGTAATTCAGACGCGTCAGCAAGAATTTCAAAACCCGCTCACTGAGCGGGTTTTTTTCGTTTTGAATCAGCCAAGCAGATACATTTTCAGGAAGCTGGCTACGATCAACACGCTCAGTAACACCATTCCTGCGCTCATCAGACTCTGTTTCATTCTGTCACCCTCGTTCAGTACTGCATCCAGAGTGACAGAGAAAAATTAAGCCAACATTAACGGTTCGGCTGTTAATGCGCGCTTGCGGAAGAAAATAGCCAAAATGCGATCCCCGTCATCGCAAAGGAGCCGAGCATATTGGTCGCCATATTCATCAGCGCCCAGCCGAAACGGCCTTCCTGAAAGAGAAAAACCGTTTCCGCAGAAAAGGTCGAGAAGGTGGTTAACCCGCCGCAGAAACCCGTTGTAATCAGGACTTTCCACATCGGGTCGATGTGCGTCATTCGGTTAAACCAGGCCAGCCCCATGCCGATGATAAAGGCGCCGATCAGGTTAGCGGCAAGCGTCCCCATGGGAATCGCCTGATGCAGGGGGTTAAACCGCATACTCAGAAACCATCGCGCAACGCTACCCGTTCCCCCACCAATAAAAACGGCTAAAAGTAGTTGTAACACGCTAAATACCTGCTATTTGATGTGTAAGAGAAGCGAGTTTAACGCCGTTTATGATGAGGGGACAAATATGTATGTTGCGGTAGGGCAATTTGTGGTCACGCCTGACTGGCGTGAAAATGCGCTCACGTGCGTCGACCTGATGAAGCAGGCCCGGCAGAAAGGCGCGTCGCTGCTGGTTCTCCCCGAGGCGCTGCTGGCCAGGGATGATAATGACCCGGATTTATCCGTGAAGTCCGCGCAGCCGCTGGACGGTGAATTTTTACAGCAGCTGCTCGCCCAGAGCGCGGGCAATACGATGACGACGATCTTAACGATCCATGTTCCCTCAGCGCCGGGCCGAGCAGTCAATACGCTTGTGGCTCTTCATGATGGGGCCATTGTGGCACGCTACGCCAAGCTTCATCTCTATGATGCGTTCAGCATTCAGGAGTCGCGGCGCGTTGACCCCGGAGACGGTATCCCCCCGCTGCTGGAGATTGACGGATTTAAAATTGGGTTGATGACCTGCTATGACCTGCGTTTTCCCGAGCTGGCGCTCCATCTGGCGCTGCAGGGGGCGGACGTACTGGTACTGCCCGCCGCGTGGGTCAGAGGGCCGTTAAAAGAGCACCACTGGGCAACGCTGCTTGCGGCGCGGGCGCTGGATACCACCTGCTATGTCGTTGCCGCAGGGGAATGTGGCACGAAAAACATCGGGCAAAGCAGGGTGGTTGATCCGCTGGGCGTGACGATCGCTGCCGCCGCTGAAGCCCCGCATTTGCTGGTGGCGGAGATAAACTTAGAGAGAATTGCGCTTGCGCGCCAGCAATTACCCGTTCTTCGCAATCGTCGGTTTGCGCCACCGCAATTATTGTGATGTTTTTTTCAACAATGCTTGATTCACCTTGTTACAGATTGCTATTGTGTGCACGCGCTAAATGACCGTTAATACAGTCAGGTTTTGGCGCTGAATGCAGCCTGTTTTAAGTAAAGAAGGTATCTATGGGTGAGATTAGTATTACCAAACTGCTGGTGGTTGCCGCACTGGTCGTCCTGCTGTTTGGTACCAAGAAGTTACGCACGCTGGGTGGTGACCTGGGGGCTGCCATCAAAGGCTTTAAGAAAGCGATGAACGACGATGATGCAGCGGCGAAGAAAAGCGCTGAGGATGATGTCCCGGCAGACAAGCTTTCTCACAAAGAGTGACAGCAACGCCTGAGGGCTTGCGAAAAAAAACCGGCTCATGAGGCCGGTTTTTTTGTATTACTGTAAAAGAATATTACAGCATCATTTAACTTCTTCGCCTTTTGCCTGCATATCGGCATGGTATGAGGAGCGAACGAATGGGCCGCAGGCAGCGTGGGTGAAGCCCATCGCCATCGCTTCGGCTTTCATTTCATCGAACTCGTCCGGGCTCACGTAGCGCTGTACCGGCAGGTGGTGACGGCTTGGCTGCAGATACTGTCCCAGGGTCAACATGGTCACACCGTGGCGGCGAAGATCGCGCATCACCTCAATGATTTCCTCATTGGTTTCACCCAGACCCACCATCAGGCCAGACTTGGTCGGAATATGCGGATGCGCTTCTTTGAAACGCTCCAGCAGTTTCAGAGACCAGTTATAGTCAGCACCCGGGCGGACCTGACGGTAGATACGCGGCACGTTCTCCAGGTTGTGGTTAAACACATCTGGCGGCGTTGCGGTCAGGATATCCAGAGCGCGGTCCATGCGGCCACGGAAGTCAGGCACCAGCGTCTCGATTTTGATGCTAGGGCTTTTCTCGCGAATGGCCGTAATGCAGTCGGCGAAGTGCTGAGCACCACCATCACGCAGATCGTCACGGTCAACGGACGTGATCACCACATAACGCAGCGCCATGTCGGCGATGGTCTGCGCCAGTTTCTGGGGTTCGTTAGCATCAGGTGCGACTGGACGGCCATGAGCAACATCGCAGAACGGGCAGCGGCGGGTGCAGATAGCACCCAGAATCATAAACGTCGCGGTGCCGTGATTGAAACATTCAGCAAGGTTCGGACAAGAGGCTTCTTCACACACTGAGTGAAGGCCATTCTTGCGCATCGCCGCTTTGATCCCCTGGATACGCGAAGAGTCGGCCGGAAGTTTGATTTTCATCCATTCCGGTTTTCTTAACAGCGCCTCGCGCTCTGTAGCCACGTTTTTAACCGGGATAAGGGCCATTTTATCGGCATCGCGGTATTTAACACCGCGTTCCATCACAATGGGTTTACTCATAGCGTGCGTGTTCCAGTTGCGAATATCGAAGGAAAGCGTTTCAATTCAAGGGAATGTTGTATTTATCAACTATTTTTGAACGAACGACAGGCAGTATATCATTGAAACGGTCGTTAAAGCAGCCTGCCAGATCGCCAATTTGTAAAATAGTTGTTGTTTTCTGCCTTTTGCCCTGCCTGTTGCAGGGGCTTGTGCTGGCTGAACCTGTCAGAAGGCCTGACGGATAATGCGGATGACGTTTTCCAGGACCGGATCGCGCAAACTCAGCTTGTTGTAATGCAGTGAAATCTCGATAGATTCCGCATTAAGCTGACTGAGCGGAATGCTCTCCAGCGGCCAGCATTTTCGCAGCAGGCTGTAAAGGCGTGATGGCATAATGCACAGCATGTCGCTGCTGCCGATCAGGGATGCGGTGGTGAACATATTGTAACTGCTGAAGCTGATCTGGCGTTCCGGGAAAATTTCATCAATACGCTGACGAAGCGCATGGTTAGACTGCCCTTCGGTCATGAAAGACGAGTGGTCGTAGTTGCGCAGGTTTTCGATGGTCAGCGGTTCGCTGAGAACCGGGTGCTGCTGCCGGCAAACCAGCACCAAGTTATCTGCATAGAGCACGTTTTGCCCCAGCGCTCTGGCACTGAAGCTGCCGCTTTCAATAATCAGGTCCGTCTGGAACTGCGCAAGCTGAATGTCAGGTTCATTGAGCGGCACATTGCGAAGCAGGAGCTGCGGAGCATGCTCTTTCACGGCCTGGAAGATCGCCGGCATCACCAGCACACCCACAGAAGGGGAACAGCCGATGGTGATGGTTCTCTGCTTGTCATAGCTCCCGGTTAAATCCAGTGCGCCCAGAATCGACTCCAGCCCCTGGCTGATGTACTCGTGGAGATGCGTGGCGTAAGCCGTCGGCGTTACCCCCTGGCCCTTGCGGATAAATAACGGGTCAGGAAATATAGCGCGTAGCTTTTGGATTGACTGGCTTATTGCTGATGGCGTGAGATTAAGAATTTTCGCAGCGTTAACGATACCCTTGTGGACATATACTGCCTCAAAAATAGTCAGTAAATTGAGATCAATATTACGTAAAGTCCGAAAAATTTGCGGCTTGTCTTCGCCACCAGGTTCATTCAGTCGTTTGGCTGGTAAATTATTATACTCCACGCTTTCACTCCGTATTCATTCACAATATGAATGATAGTTGAATTTATTTATTATGCTTGTAGAGATTCGTAAAGTGTTGGTTTTGTTTCACTTGTTTATCAAAAGCAAACGGTTGTATGATAATTGCTCACCTTACATATGCCGTGTTTGCCGTGCTTGCTGGGGGCTAAATAATATGTAGCGGTAATATTCGGGCGCTTCGAAAATATAGAATCTGTGGATTATTGTAAAGTGCAAAAACGGTAAATAAACAGCGGCCCGTCAAATTATCGAGCCCTGTTGTACGATATATTAAGCAGGGATATATTCGTGCGGGGGATTGTTAAGTAGTGCTAACACGTTCTTCAAAAGCACGGGACGAATATTTTCTGGCGTAGCGGTTTCTACCCACTGGCGCATGTGCGTCATTTCCATGCCGGCGTAGCCGCAGGGGTTTATGCGCTGGAAAGGCGTGAGGTCCATATTAATATTCAAGGCCAGGCCATGGAATGAGCAGCCTTTACGAATACGCAGCCCCAAAGAGCAGATCTTCATTTCCCCAACGTAGACGCCCGGCGCATCGGCGCGCGGATGCGCGTCAATACCATATTCCGCCAGCGTGTTGACGACAGTTTGTTCCAGCAAAGTCACCAGTTCACGCACGCCCAGCTTTCTGCGTTTCAGATTTAGCAGGACGTACATCACCTGCTGCCCGGGCCCATGGTAAGTGACCTGACCGCCGCGATCGCTCTGGATAACCGGGATATCACCCGTCATTAATAGATGCTCTGCTTTACCCGCCTGACCCTGCGTAAATACCGGCAGGTGTTCGACCAGCCAGATTTCATCTGGGGTGTTGTCATCGCGTGAATCGGTGAAGTCATGCATAGCCTGGGAGACAGGCTCATAAGGTTGCAGCCCGAGGTGACGGACCAGAATTTTATCCTGATACAAAACTGCGTCTCCGAAGACGAGGGACAAAAGGTGTGGGGGAGTATATCACAGCGGGGAGAGGGGTTACCCGGCAAACCGGGTAACCGCAAAGGGACTACAGCACCATACGAACAATTTCGATATTGCCGAGCTCTTCGTACAGCGTTTCCACCTGCTCAATGTGTGTCGCAGTGATGGTAATAGAAACCGAGTGGTAGTTGCCCTTGCTGCTTGGTTTTACTGACGGAGAGTAGTCACCCGGCGCATGGCGCTGTACCACTTCAACCACCTGATCAACCAGCTCAGGTTTCGCCAGACCCATTACTTTGTAGGTAAATGAGGTAGGGAATTCAAGCAGTTCGTTAAGTTTGGTTTTCATGTCAGCTCCGGCGTAACGTCAAAAAATAATAACTCCCACGTCAGGTGGGAGTTATCAGGATACTTAGTATATGGGGATCAAAATCACACTTTCAAGTGTTCAATTTTTAACCAAACCAGTGATGGAACATCAATTTAATGTAATCAATGATTTTGCCGAAGAAATTGCCTTCAGGAATTTCTTGCAGGACAACCAGCGGACGCTGATCGATCGTTTTTCCATCCAGCTGGAAGTTGATCGTGCCCACAACCTGGTTTTTCTGCAGTGGAGCATGCAATTCGGTGCTGTTCAGCACGTAGCTGGCTTTCAGATCCTTCATACGACCGCGCGGAATGGTCAGGTAGAGGTCTTTATCGACGCCGAGAGAAGCACGGTCGTTGTCGCCGAACCAGACGGGTTCAGACGCAAACTCTTTGCCTGCTTTCAGTGGATTCACGGTTTCGAAGAAACGGAAGCCCCAGGTCAGCAGTTTCTTGCTTTCTGTTTCACGACCTTTAAAGGTGCGGCCGCCCATCACGGCAGAGATCAGACGCATCTGACCTTCAGTGGCAGAAGCCACCAGGTTGTAGCCCGCTTTGTCGGTGTGGCCAGTTTTAATGCCGTCAACGTTCAGGCTGTTATCCCACAGCAGGCCGTTACGGTTGGTCTGACGGATACCGTTGAAGGTGAACTCTTTCTCTTTATAGATAGAGTATTCATTAGGGACATCGCGGATCAGCGCCTGACCAATCAGGGCCATATCGCGTGCGGAGCTGTACTGACCGTCTGCGTCCAGGCCGTGTACGGTCTGGAAGTGGCTGTTTTTCAGACCCAGCGCGGTGACGTAGCTGTTCATCAGACCCACGAAGGCATCCTGGCTACCGGCGGCGAAATCGGCCATCGCCACGCAGGCATCGTTACCCGACTGCAGGTTGATACCACGAATCAGCTGGGAAACAGGAACCTGCATACCCGGCTTCAGGAACATCAGGGAGGAACCTTTGAAGACAGGGTTCCCGGTTGCCCACGCGTCGTTACCGATGGTGACCAGATCCGACTCTTTGAATTTACCTGCCTTCATCGCCTGGCCGATAACGTAGCTGGTCATCATTTTGGTCAGGCTGGCCGGGTCACGGCGGGCATCGGCATTCTGTTCTGCCAGCACTTTGCCAGAGTTGTAATCGATCAGGATGTAGGATTCCGCGTCGATTTGCGGAACGCCAGGGATCATGGTCTTGATATTCAGGTCATCGGCGTGAGCTGCGGAGAGCGCAGCAGCGCAAAGGGCCGTGGTCAGCGCCATGCGCTGCACAAAACGAGCAGAAAAAGTGGTCTTCATGGTCAGAACTACGACATCCGTGATGGAATTAAAAAAAGTGCCTTACTATAGCAAATGCTATTCAGGCAGGCATCCGACTTTAAGCATGAGTTTGTGAATGTATTTTACACTAACTGACAATTCGGATACCGCCGGTTCATTATTTCGCAACAGCGATAAATGACTGAAGTTGAGCCTCATTCTGCAGACGCTGCTGCAGGGATGCTGCCTGCGATTTGCTGGCAAACGGCCCCATCTGAATACGCCAGACCGCGCCGTTCTGCTCAACGCGTCCTGGTACGCCAAACTGCTGGCTCAGACGCTGTTGATACTGTTTGGCTCGGGCCTGATCGCTCACTGCGCCTACCTGAACCAGATAGCTGCCGCTGGCCGCTGCTGGAGCCGCCACCGCCGCACTTTGCGTGGCCGCTGGCGCCGTTACGGGAGCTGGCTGGGTTGCTGGCGCAGCTACGGGAGCAGGGGCTGGAGTCGGCTCACTTCCTTCCAGCACGCCCGAGGCTAAGGTCGTCGGCGCGCCAAGAAAGCCGCTACTCTTTACCGGCGCGCCGGTAGAATCATCGCTTTGCAGCGTGTCATTGCTGATCGGGCGTATTTCTCCCCCCGGCTGAGCAGGCTCTGCCGGAGACGAGACGCTTCCCATTCCGCCGTCAAGATTTGGGCGGTCAGGAAGGGCATAGGTCTGTTTTGCCACCGTCGTACACGCGGTACCCGGCCCGGAGAGCGAACCATCCTGCGCGACGATAATCGGGTCAATACGGACTTTGGTGTTGTTCGAGGTGTTCAGGCGATCGGCAGACGCGCGCGACAGGGAAATCACCCGGTCATTCCCGTAGGGGCCGCGGTCGTTGATACGCACGACGATCATGCGGCCATTAGCCAGGTTGGTGATACGGGCGTAGCTCGGGATCGGCAGCGTTGGGTGTGCCGCCGTCAGCTGCATGGGGTCGAAGGCTTCCCCGGAAGCCGTCAGGTTACTGCCCGGCTCGGCATCATAAATGGCGGCAAAGCCCGCCTGACTGAAACGGGACGGATCCTGAACAATTTTATAGCTTTTGCCGTCGCGCTGGTAATCCTGATTGGCACTGGCATTCAGCGGTTCATAAACGGGATCGGCACCGCTGATTTCAACGATCGGGCCATTACACACCGCAGGCTGCGGCGGCGCGACGGTTGCCTGTTGCTGACCATCATCACTTGTGCAGGCCGCAAGTAAACTTGCCGCGATGCAGATCCCCAGCCACTGCTTACGCATTCCGATCCCCTTATTTTTATACGCTTTTTGACAACATTTTTCTGTGGGTATGGATCGACATCACGATACCAAACCCGGCCATCAACACGATCAGTGCCGAGCCTCCGTAACTCACCAGCGGCAGCGGTACGCCTACCACCGGCAGAATACCACTCACCATACCAATATTTACGAAGACATAAACGAATAAAATCAGCATCAACCCGCCAGCCATGACGCGACCAAAGGTGGTTTGCGCGCGCGCTGCAATCCACAATCCCCGCATGATCAGCAGGACATAGAGCGCCAGGAGTATCAGGATACCCACCAGCCCCAGCTCTTCCGCCAGTACGGCGAAAATAAAGTCGGTGTGGCGTTCCGGTAAGAATTCCAGCTGTGACTGCGTGCCGTGCAGCCAGCCTTTACCGCGCAGCCCGCCGGAGCCAATCGCAATCTTGGACTGAATAATATGATAGCCCGCCCCCAGCGGATCGGTTTCCGGATCGAGCAGCATCATGACGCGCTGGCGCTGGTAATCATGCATCAGGAAGAACCAGAGGATAGGAATGAACGCCGCAATCAGCACCACCGCGATACCAATCAGACGCCAGCTCAGTCCCGACAGGAAAAGGACAAACAGGCCGGAGAGGGCGATAAGGATTGAGGTGCCAAGGTCAGGCTGCGCCGCAACCAGCAGCGTCGGCAGGAAAATCAGCACCAGCGCGATGGCGGTATTTTTCAGAGACGGCGGACAGACGTCGCGGTTGATAAAGCGAGCCACCATCAGTGGAACGGCGATTTTGGCAATTTCCGAAGGCTGGAAGCGGACAACGCCCAGATCCAGCCAGCGCTGCGCCCCTTTTGAAATGGCGCCAAACGCATCTACCGCAACCAGCAAAATAATACAGAAGATGTAGAGGTAGGGCGCCCAGCCTTCGTAGACGCGCGGCGGAATTTGCGCCATCACCACCATGATGATCAGACCCATGGCGATCTGGCCGATTTTACGCTCCATCATGCCAATGTCCTGGCCGCTGGCGCTCCAGATAACCAGGGCGCTGTAAACCAGCAGAGCCAGCAGGATCAGCAGCATGGCTGGGTCGATGTGGATTTTGTCCCACAGCGATTTTTTATTTGGATTATCCGTCATGATTATTGGTCCTCCGCCGCAGCGGCGGCCGGGTTTTCAGCCGGCAGTTCGGTGTTGTTATCACCCAGCATAATGTGGTCAAGGATCTGGCGCATGATGGTCCCTACTGCTGGCCCGGCACCGCCGTTCTCCAGAATCATCGCCACCGCGACCTGCGGGTTGTCATAAGGGGCAAACGCCGTCATCAGCTTATGGTCACGCAGACGTTCAGCAATGCGGTGCGCGTTATAGGTTTCGTTGGCTTTCAGACCAAATACCTGCGCAGTACCGGATTTTGCGGCCACTTTGTACGGCGTACCGGCGAAGTACTTGTGCGCGGTACCGTTCGGGCGGTTTGCCACGCCGTACATACCGTCTTTCGCAATTTCCCAGAAGCCGGAATGAATGTCACCCACCGGCGCCTCGTGCGGCTGGTTCCACGGCACTTTTTTGCCGTCTTCAACCGTGCTCTGTAGCAGATGAGGCACTTTTACCACGCCGTCATTGATGAGGATCATCATGGCTTTGTTCATCTGAATCGGCGTCGCCGTCCAGTAGCCCTGGCCGATACCCACCGGAATGGTGTCACCCTGATACCACGGTTTTTTAAAGCGCTTCAGCTTCCATTCACGCGTTGGCATATTGCCAGAACGTTCTTCTGAAAGGTCAACGCCGGTGTAATGCCCGTAGCCGAATTTGCTCATCCACTCTGACAGGCGATCGATACCCATGTCATACGCCACCTGATAGAAGAAGGTATCCGCAGATTCCTCCAGCGATTTGGTGACGTTCAGATGACCGTGGCCCCATTTTTTCCAGTCACGATAGCGCTTGTCTGAACCCGGCAGCTGCCACCAGCCCGGGTCAAACAGGCTGGTATTACGATTGATGACGCCGGCACTCAGCGCAGAGACCGCCACGTACGGTTTAACCGTTGATGCTGGCGGGTAAACCCCTTGCGTCGCGCGGTTCACCAGCGGCGTGTTCGGATCGTTCAGCAGACCGGAATAGTCTTTACTGGAAATGCCGTCAACGAAGAGGTTCGGGTCATAGCTAGGCATGGAGACCATTGCCAGGATGCCGCCGGTACGAGGATCGGTGACCACAACGGCTGCACGGCTGCCTGCCAGCAGGGTTTCGATATACTGCTGAAGTTTAAGATCGAGCGTCAGATAGACGTCATGCCCCGCCTGAGGAGGGACTTCTTTCAGCTGGCGAATCACGCGGCCGCGGTTGTTAACCTCAACCTCTTCATAGCCGGTTTGCCCGTGCAGGACGTCTTCGTAGTAACGTTCGATCCCCAGCTTACCGATATCATGCGTTGCAGCGTAGTTTGCCAGCTTGCCGTCTTTATCGAGGCGGTCGACGTCTTTGTCGTTAATCTTGGAGACGTAGCCAATCACATGCGTCAGCGCGGAGCCGTAGGGATAGTAGCGACGCTTATATCCCTTCACTTCCACGCCGGGGAAGCGGTATTGGTTTACCGCAAAGCGGGCTACCTGGACTTCCGTCAGATTGGTTTTAACCGGAATGGAGGTGAAACGATGGGAGCGGGAGCGCTCTTTTTTGAAGGCGGCAATATCGTCATCGTTAAGATCGACAACGCTTTTCAGCGCTTCCAGCGTATCCTGAACGTTATCGACTTTTTCCGGCATCATCTCGATTTGATAGATGGTGCGGTTTAGCGCCAGCGGGGTGCCGTTACGATCGTAAATAATGCCGCGGCTGGGAGCGATAGGCACCAGCTTAATACGGTTTTCGTTTGAACGCGTCTGGTAGTCGGTAAAGCGGACAATTTGCAGATTATAAAGGTTGGCGATCAGCACGCCGGTAAGCAGCAAAATCCCGGTAAAGGCGACAAGCGCCCGGCGCACAAACAGCGCGGACTCAGCCGTATAGTCGCGAAAAGAATTCTGTAGTTTCATCCGCTGCTTAATCTACCCTGGTCAGTCATTACTCGCGGTGATAGGGGTGGTTGGTAGTAATGCTCCACGCGCGATACAGGCTTTCTGCCACCAGTACCCGGACGAGCGGGTGGGGAAGCGTCAGCGCGGAGAGGGACCAACTTTGTTCAGCCGCGGCTTTGCAGGCGGGGGATAACCCTTCTGGTCCGCCAATCAATAGACTGACGTCACGGCCATCCTGCTTCCAGCGCTCCAGTTCGTGCGCCAGCTGCGGCGTATCCCAGGGTTTTCCTGGAATATCGAGGGTGACGATGCGGTTTTTGCCTGCGGCAGCCAGCATCAGTTCGCCCTCTTTATCGAGAATACGTTTGATATCGGCGTTCTTGCCGCGCTTACCGGCGGGAATTTCCACCAGCTCGAACGGCATGTCTTTTGGAAAACGACGCAGATATTCAGTAAAACCGGTTTGTACCCAGTCCGGCATTTTTGTGCCGACGGCGACCAGCTGCAACTTCACGCATTAACCCCAGAGTTTTTCCAGCTCATACAGGCGACGGCTCTCGTCCTGCATGACGTGGACAATCACATCGCCGAGGTCGACAACCACCCAGTCAGCCGTCGCTTCACCTTCAACGCCCAGCGGCAACAGCCCTGCGGCACGCGATTCCTGAACCACGTGATCGGCAATCGAAACAACATGACGCGTAGATGTACCGGTGCAGATGATCATGCAGTCGGTAATACTGGATTTACCCTTAACGTCGATAGCGATGATGTCCTGACCTTTCAGGTCATCAATTTTGTCAATAACAAAATCCTGGAGTGCTTTACCCTGCAAGTTTTCCCCCTGGGGTGAATAAGATTGTAAAACTTTGAATTCGTAGCCAGACAGTATACCTGAACTCACGCCTGTGTCGGGACAAATGTCTCCGGCCGGGCTTTTGAAGGCGGGTATCATCCCACCCTCCGCCTGAGATTGCATCGCCATTTTTGTAAAACAATTTCTGTAAAGCAATGATCGGCAGGAAAGTCTGGCAGCGGAGAATAACAGTATGGCTTACCCTGTCAAGGCAGGATAAACAATAAGCCGCTTTTTATACCCTCCGGCTATTCATCTGCGCTTTTCTGATACAAACCGTGCGTATGGATATAGGCCAGCACCGGGGTCGGCAGCAGATCGTCACACGCTAAACCCTGTTGTAAACGCTCACGAATAAGGGTCGCAGAGATATCGAACCACGGCGTTTCCGCCAGATAGATTTTCCCGGCAGGCTGATTGTGAAGATCTTCAACGTTATCGGTGAGGTGGTCTTCCAGCCACTGCTGGTACTGCTCTTCGCGCATGGTCAGCGGGTAGCCGGGACGGCGGCAGACGAGAAGATGGCTGTTCTCCAGAATGGTTTCATACTGATGCCACGTTGGGAAATTCAGCAGGGAATCCTGGCCGATGATAAACGCCAGCGGCTGGTCTGGCCCTTGTTCGGCGCGCCACTCCTGAAGCGTCTGAGACGTCCAGGAGGGGGTGTCGCGACGCAGTTCACGCTCGTCAAGTCGGAAGAGCGGCTTATCTGCGATAGCAAGGGCAAGCATCTCTTTTCGCTGCTCGCTGGTCGCCTCGGGCTGCGGACGATGGGGCGGGACATTATTGGGCATGATGGTGACGCGCTGAAGGCCGATCAGATTCGCCAGAATTTCAACCGGCTTCAGATGCCCGTAATGTACCGGGTCGAAGGTGCCGCCATACAAGGCCTGTAAAGAATGCATACTATCCATCAATAAAAACGTCTGCCAGCGCCTTGTGGCAGAGCAGCAGAGAAAGGCTTTCCAGCTCCGCCCAGACCGACTGACCGTAATCTTGTTTTAACGTGAGCTCAGCGCGCATCAGAAGCTGTACAGCCTGACGAAGCTGTTCATGACTCAGGCGGTTGACGGCCTCCGTGGTCAAAGCCCGGCGATTTTGCCACACGCGGTGTTTATCAAACAGCGAACGCAGCGGCGTATGGGCGGACTGACGCTTGAGCGTAATCAGCAGCAGCAATTCGCGCTGCAGCGTACGCAGCAGAATGACGGGTTCGCTCCCTTCAAGACGCAGCTGTTGCAGAATATGCAGGGCGCGTTTGCTCTTCGCCGACAGCAGCGCGTCCACCCAGTGGAACGGGGTGAAGTGCGCCGCGTCGTTAACGGCCTGCTCGACGCGCGGCAAGGTGAGTTTGCCGTCCGGCCAGAGCAGAGAGAGTCTGTCCAGCGCCTGCGCCAGGGCCAGCAGGTTACCTTCGTAGCAGTAGCAGAGCAGTTGATTCGCCGCATCATCCAGCTGAAGGTTGTTCTGCTTCGCTCTCGCGGCCACCCATTTGGGCAGATGCGCCTGCTCAGGCGTCTGGCAGGTGACCTGCACCGCTTGGGCTGCGAGCTGGGTAAACCACGCCGCGTTTTCCTGGGCTTTGGTAAGCTTGTTGCCACGCACAATAAAGAGCAGATCGCTATGTAACAGGCTGACCAGCGTGGCGAGTTGCTCATTCATGGCCGCGTTAGGACCATTATCCGGCAGCAGGATCTGAATTGTCTGGCGCGAAGCAAAAAGGCTCATCGCCTGACAAAGCGAGAAGAGGGCGTTCCAGTCGGTGTTGTTATCCAGCTGGACGGTGTGGTGTTCATCAAAGCCCTGAGCGGCTGCCGCATGCCGCACGGCATCCAGGCTTTCCTGAAGTAATAGCGGATCGTTTCCAAGAAGCAGATACGCCGCACGCAGCCCTTCATTGAGCTGCGCGCGGAGTTGTTCTGGATACAGCCTGATCATCATTTACCCAGAGAGGTAGCAGCAGGAAGCGTGCCGGCATCCGGTTTTTCAACAATGTCAGACCCTTGTTTGGTTGACGCTGCAATACCTGGCAGTTTACGGATCAGCTGTTCCGCCGCCTTGTCGTACATTTCGTTGATGATAATCTGCTGCTCGGCATCTTTTGCCAGCGCCGTCTGCGGGTTATCAAAGAACGAACGGTACACTTTCGTGCTGATCGGATAGATGTCTTTACCCGGGATCAGAACGGCAGCGTTGACCGTCATAACCATCTGGTACTCTGCGGTACGACCGTCCTGGAAGATAGAGGCTGTATCTTTGCCGAGAGACATCCCCAGGACACGCAGAGACGGTACATCCTGGCGCAGCGTATCTTTCTCAACAAGTTCAACGCCGTTCAGACGCAGCTGATTACGAATTGCCCGGCTGAGTGGACCATTCGGATCTGATGAGTCGAAAATCATCGTTTTCATCTCAGCAGGCACCGCCGTAGTATTGCGCAGGTGCCAGCCACAGCCAGCGGTGACAAGCACCGCCAGAGATAAGAGTATTGTTGCCAGTTGTCGCACGTTTCCTCCCGCGCTTAGCCAACGACCAGATTGAGCAGTTTACCCGGTACGTAGATCGCTTTACGTACGGTAACGCCCTCAAGATATTTTGCGACCAGAGTTTCCTGGCCCGCGCGCTCGCGAACCTGTTCTTCGGTTGCATCGACCGCCACGGTAATTTTACCGCGGACTTTGCCGTTTACCTGGACCACAACCAGCGTCGTGTTTTCCACCATCGCTGATTCGTCTGCCACTGGCCACGGCGCGTTGTCGATATCGCCTTCGCCTTTCAGCTCCTGCCACAGAGTAAAGCTAACGTGCGGAGTGAACGGGTTCAGCATGCGAACAACGGCCAGTAGGGCTTCACGCATTAAGGCACGATCCTGCTCGCCGTCCTGCGGGGCCTTCGCCAGCTTGTTCATCAGTTCCATAATAGCCGCAATTGCGGTATTGAAGGTCTGACGACGACCAATATCATCGGTCACTTTCGCAATCGTTTTATGAACATCACGACGCAGCGCCTGCTGATCTTCAGTCAGTGCGGCGGCGTTCAGTGCCGGCGCATCGCCCAGTGCGGTGTGCTCGTACACCAGTTTCCAGACGCGTTTCAGGAAGCGGTTCGCGCCTTCCACGCCAGACTCCTGCCATTCCAGGGTCATGTCCGCCGGAGAGGCAAACATCATGAACAGACGCACGGTATCTGCACCGTAACGCTCAACCATCACCTGCGGATCGATGCCGTTGTTTTTCGACTTGGACATCTTGCTCATGCCGGTGTAGACCAGCTCATGACCTTCGGCGTCTTTCGCCTTAACGATACGGCCCTTCTCATCGCGCTCAACGATCGCATCAACCGGAGAAACCCAGTTACGCTCGCCGTTGGCACCGACGTAATAGAACGCATCTGCCAGCACCATGCCCTGACACAGCAGCTGTTTTGCCGGCTCGTCAGAGTTCACCATGCCCGCATCGCGCATCAGCTTATGGAAGAAGCGGAAGTAGAGCAGGTGCATGATGGCGTGTTCGATACCACCGATGTAGATGTCTACCGGCAGCCAGTAGTTTGCCGCATCGGAATCGAGCATACCGTCCTGATACTGCGGGCAGGTGTAGCGCGCATAGTACCAGGATGACTCCATAAAGGTGTCAAAGGTGTCGGTTTCACGCAGTGCAGGCTTGCCGTTGACGGTGGTTTTTGCCCACTCAGGATCGGCTTTGATCGGGCTGGTAATGCCGTCCATGACCACGTCTTCCGGCAGGATCACCGGGAGCTGATCTTCAGGCGTTGGCATCACGGTGCCATCTTCCAGCGTCACCATCGGGATTGGCGCACCCCAGTAACGCTGACGGGACACGCCCCAGTCGCGCAGACGGAAGTTAACTTTACGCTCACCCACGCCCAGAGAGGCCAGCTTGTCTGCGATGGCGTTGAAGCCCTCTTCGAAGCTCAGGCCGCTGAACTCGCCGGAGTTGAACAGGGTACCTTTTTCAGTCAGCGCGTGTTCAGACAGGTCTGGTTCTGAACCGTCTGCCGCCAGAATAACGGGCTTGATGGTCAGGCCATATTTGGTGGCAAATTCGTAGTCGCGCTGGTCGTGACCCGGGACAGCCATCACGGCGCCTGTGCCGTACTCCATCAGAACGAAGTTGGCGGCCCAGACAGGGATCGCTTCGCCAGTCAGTGGGTGAATGGCTTTAAAGCCGGTATCAACCCCTTTTTTCTCCATCGTCGCCATGTCGGCTTCGGCCACTTTGGTATTGCGGCACTCGTCGATGAAGGTAGCCAGCTCCGGATTGTTTTCCGCCGCTTTCTGCGCCAGCGGGTGACCAGCGGCCACGGCCAGGTAGGTCGCGCCCATGAAGGTGTCCGGACGGGTGGTGTAGACAGTCAGGGTCTGGTCGTAGTTCTTAACGTTGAAGGTAATTTCTACGCCTTCAGAACGGCCGATCCAGTTGCGCTGCATGGTCTTAACGGTATCAGGCCAGTGGTCCAGGTTATCCAGATCGTTCAGCAGCTCATCAGCGTAAGCGGTGATTTTGATAAACCACTGTGGGATCTCTTTACGCTCAACTTTGGTGTCGCAGCGCCAGCAGCAGCCGTCAATAACCTGTTCGTTCGCGAGAACGGTCTGGTCATTCGGACACCAGTTAACGGCAGAGGTCTTCTTATACACCAGGCCTTTTTTGTACAGCTCGGTGAAGAACTTCTGCTCCCAGCGATAGTATTCCGGAGTGCAGGTTGCCAGCTCGCGGCTCCAGTCATAGCCAAAGCCCAGCATTTTGAGCTGGTTTTTCATGTACGCGATGTTGTCGTACGTCCACGGCGCCGGTGCGGTGTTGTTTTTGACCGCCGCGCCTTCCGCAGGCAGACCAAACGCATCCCAACCGATAGGCTGCAGAACGTTTTTGCCCAGCATGCGCTGGTAACGTGCAATCACATCGCCGATGGTGTAGTTACGCACATGGCCCATGTGTAGTCGACCAGAAGGATAGGGAAGCATCGACAGGCAGTAATACTTCTCTTTGCTCTCGTCTTCGGTTACTTCAAAGGTGCGCTTCTCGTCCCAGTGTTGCTGGACTTTTGATTCTATCTCTTCCGGGCGGTATTGCTCTTGCATGGCAGCCAGTGGTCCTGTTTTCAATACAGCTACAAATGTAGCCAATGGATGTGGTAATTCAGATCCGCATAGCATAGCCCAAACGCCCGCGTCAAAACAGCCTTTCGCACAAATGCGCTTTGCAGGAATTTACCGGGTCTGTGCTTCACCTGACAAAGCGGCGATGAAATAAGGTCTATTATTAGAAATAGTTACTTACCCGGGAGGCAAAATGATGAACAAGGTTGCTCAATTTTACCGCGAACTGGTGGCGACACTGACGGAACGGCTGCGTAACGGCGAGAGAGATATCGACGCGCTGGTGGAACAAGCGCGTGCCCGCGTGACGCAAACGGGTGAGTTAACGCGAACCGAAGTGGAAGAGGTGACGCGCGCCGTGCGTCGCGATCTGGAGGAGTTCGCGCGCAGCTACCAGGAGAGTCAGGAGGAGGTCACGGACAGCGTTTTTATGCGGGTGATTAAAGAGAGCCTGTGGCAAGAGCTGGCCGATATCACGGATAAAACGCAGCTGGAGTGGCGCGAGGTCTTTCAGGATTTGAACCATCACGGTGTGTATCACAGCGGTGAGGTGGTCGGGTTGGGAAATCTGGTGTGCGAGAATTGCCACCACCATATTGCGGTGTATACGCCGGATGTTCTGCCGATGTGCCCGAAATGCGGCCACGATCAGTTCCAGCGTCGGCCGTTTGAGCCCTAGGTAAAAGCAAAACGGCAACGTGGTTGCCGTTTTTAGTGTCTGCTCCCTCTCCCTATGGGAGAGGGCCGGGGTGAGGGCATCAGGCCGCAGAATAGTAAGCCAGTCTCTCCGCCAGTAAATCCACAAACGCCTCCCGGTCAATGTCCACCATCACCGTGGTATTCGGTTTATTCCCCGTCAGCGAGTAATAATCCACCACCGTCATTCCCTGGGTGTATTTCCCCTGCGTCTCCACGCCAACCCATCTGTCCACCGTGGTAAACATCTCAGGCTTCAGCAGCCAGACAATCGTGCACGGGTCGTGCAGGGGCGCGCCGTGGAATCCCCATTTCTCGGCTTTGTGATACTCCATAAAGAAGTCGAGCAGTTCGGCCACGGTTGTCGCAACCGGATTGCCCACGGAGCGGAAACGCTCAATATCGTCTGCCATAATCTGCGCGCGGTGGGTAACGTCCAGTCCCGCCATCACAATCGGCAAGCCGGACTGGAAGACAATCTCGGCGGCTTCCGGGTCGACAAAGATGTTGAACTCCGCCGCAGGCGTCCAGTTACCGAGCCCCATGGCCCCGCCCATAATCACAATGCGGGTAATTTTATTATGCAGCTCGGGATGGCTGTTCAGCAGCAGCGCAACGTTGGTTTGCGGTCCGGTAGCCACCAGCGTTACCGGTTCTGCACTTTCACGCAGCACTTTTGCCATCAGCTCCACGGCGGTACAGTTTTGCGGCGTAAAGCCCGGCTCCGGCAGTGCCGGACCGTCCAGCCCGCTTTCGCCATGAACGTTGTCGGCAATAATCAGCTCGCGCATCAGCGGCTTCACGGCCCCGCCGGCGACAGGAATATCGGTGCGTTTGAGCAGCGTGAGCATGCGCAGCACGTTGCGCAGGGTTTTTTCAGGGGTCTGGTTTCCGGCGGACGAGGTGACGGCTTTCACGTTGAGTTCAGGGGAGGCAAGTGCAAGGACGAGCGCGATCGCGTCATCATGACCCGGATCGCAATCGAGAATAATAGGCTGTGCCATAGCGTTCTCCATACGTAGCGTTATTTTGTGACAAGGTTAACGCTGCAATGTGACGCCGACGAGAGGAAGTGAGTGAAAGCGTGAAGCAGTGCGCAATCCGCAGATTGCGCACCGGGAAGATTAGTGCAGGATTTTGGCGAGGAAGTCTTTGGCGCGGTCGGATTTCGGGTTAGCGAAGAACTCTTCTTTCGGTGAGTCTTCGACAATTTTCCCTTCGTCCATAAAGATCACGCGGTTGGCCACTTTACGGGCAAAGCCCATTTCGTGGGTTACCACCATCATGGTCATCCCTTCGTGCGCCAGCTCGACCATCACGTCCAGCACTTCGTTGATCATCTCAGGATCGAGCGCCGACGTAGGTTCATCAAACAGCATCGCCACCGGATCCATACACAGCGCGCGGGCGATCGCCACGCGCTGCTGTTGACCACCAGAAAGCTGTGCCGGGAACTTATCGGCATGCGCCGAGAGCCCAACGCGTTCCAGGAGCTTCAGGCCTTTCTCGCGCGACGCTTTTTTATCACGCTTAAGCACTTTTACCTGCGCCAGCGTCAGGTTCTCAATAATGGAGAGGTGAGGGAACAGCTCAAAATGCTGGAACACCATGCCAACGTGAGAGCGAAGCTGGGCGAGGTTGGTTTTCTTGTCGTTGACTTTGGTGCCGTTGACGACGATCTCACCCTGCTGCACCGGCTCCAGTCCGTTGACGGTTTTGATCAGCGTCGATTTACCGGAGCCGGACGGCCCGCACACCACCACTACGTCGCCTTTTTTGACTTCAGTGGAGCAGTCGGTCAGCACCTGAAAGTGCCCATACCATTTAGAAACATTTTTCAGGGAAATCATTATACCGTCCTTTTCTTCAGCCAGCTGACCAACAGCGACGCGCTTAAACTAATCACAAAATAGACCGCACCCGCAAAGAGCACCATCTCGACCTGCGTACCATCACGTTCACCGATGGTTGACGCGGTACGGAAGAAGTCTGCCAGACTCAGCACATAGACCAGTGAGGTATCCTGGAACAACACGATACCCTGGGTCAGCAGGAGCGGAACCATGGCGCGAAACGCCTGCGGCAGAATAATGAGCTGCATGGACTGCCAGTGCGTCATTCCCAGCGCCAGCGCGGCGCTGGATTGCCCGCGGGAGATACTCTGAATGCCCGCGCGGATAATCTCCGAGTAGTAAGCGGCCTCAAACATCGAGAACGCCACCATGGCGGAGATCAGACGGATATCGGTTTTTGGCGACAGCCCCAGCACGTTCTGCAGGAAGCCGGGTACAATCAGGTAAAACCACAGCAGCACCATCACCAGCGGTATGGAGCGGAACACGTTAACGTAGGCGGTCGCAAACCAGGCGAACGGCTTAAAGCTCGACAGGCGCATGACGGCCAGCAGGGTACCCCAGACGATACCAATGATGATGGCGATAACGGTGATTTTTAAGGTAATCACCAGGCCATCAAGCAGGTAAGGCATGGATGGAACGATAGAACTCCAGTCAAATTCGTACATTATTTGCCCCCCAGATTACCCGGCAGGCGGATTTTGCGTTCAACCAGGTTCATCACCAGCATGATGAAAGCGTTAATCAGAACATACGCGAGCGTGATCGCGGTGAAGGATTCCCACGCGTGGGCGGAGTAATCCAGCAGCTTGCCCGCCTGTGCGGCCATGTCGACCAGGCCGATAGTCGAGGCGATGGCCGAGTTTTTCACCAGGTTCATCATCTCAGAGGTCATCGGTGGAACGATAACGCGGTAGGCGTTAGGCAGCAGCACATAGCGGTAGGTTTGCGGCAGGGTCAGGCCCATCGCCAGGCCCGCATTTTTTTGTCCACGGGGTAATGACTGAATGGCGGCACGCACCTGCTCGCAAACGCGCGCAGCGGTAAACAGCCCCAGACACATCATGGAGGAGACAAAGAACTGTACGTTCGGATCCAGTTCCGACTTGAACCACATGCCAATATTTTCCGGCAGCAGTTCCGGGATGACCAGATACCAGGTAAAGAATTGCACGATCAGCGGAACGTTACGGAACAGTTCCACATACAGGGTGCCAAGTGTTGAAAGAAAACGGTTTGGGACGGTGCGCAGAATACCGAACAAAGAACCGACAAGAAACGCGATGATCCACGCCGTTATCGATAATGCCACGGTGACCTGAAAGCCGCTCCACAGCCAGCCAAGATAGGTGGTGTTGCCGAACGGGGCTTGTTGCAGGAATATGCCCCAGTTCCAGTCTATTGACATAATAAACTCCAGAAAAAAAAGGGTAGCAGCGCTACCCTCGAAGATTGGTGAGAAGCTCATTTTTCGCGCCGAGTGGGGAACGACCACTCAGCGTATAGTCTGTCCATGCTTCCCGACAATCGAGAGGGCAGGAGATCCCGCCCCTGTTGTTCTAATTAGTTAAGAGCCTTGTCATTTGGAGATTTGAACAGCGCTTTCATGTCTTCAGACAGTTCAAAATTCATGTTCAGGTTTTTTGGTGGAATCGGGTTCTTGAACCACTTGTCGAACCATTTTTCGGCTTCGCCGGAGGTCTGCACCTGAGCGATGGTGTCATCGATCAGCTTTTTGAACTGCGGATCGTCTTTACGCAGCATACAGCCGTAGGCTTCTTTAGACTGCGCGGTACCGACGATATCCCAGTTGTCTGGTTTTTTCGCTTTCGCACGTTCGCCCGCCAGCAGGGCGTCATCCATCATAAACGCGACGGCACGACCGCTTTCCAGGGTGCGGAAGGAGTCGCCATGGTCTTTCGCGCTGATGATGCGCATATCCATTTTCTTCTCGTCGTTCAGCTTGTGCAGCAGCACTTCTGAAGTGGTACCGGAGGTGACAACAACCGCTTTGCCTTTCAGGTCAGCGAAGTCTTTGACCTCACCGCCTTTCTTCGTCAGCAGACGGGTGCCCACGACAAAGATGGTGTCAGAGAAGGCAGCCTGTTTTTGACGCTCGAGGTTGTTGGTGGTGGAACCACACTCGAAGTCAAAGGTGCCGTTTTGCAGCAGTGGAATACGGTTCTGTGAAGTGATTGGGATCAGCTTCACCTGCAGGTCAGGTTTGTTCAGCTTTTTCTTCACAGCTTCAACGATGGCGTTGGAGTAATCCTGTGAATAGCCCACGACTTTTTGCGTGTTGTCGTAGTAAGAGAACGGGACAGAAGATTCACGGTGGCCGACCACGATGACGCCGTTTTTGGCAATCTTGTCGAGAGTGCTGCCTGCTGCCGGCGCATCTTCAGCGTGAACCACGCCTGCAGACATTCCCATAACCAGCATTGCTGTGGCCAGTTTACGTAATTGCATACCCAACTCCTTTTTTATCAGCGCCAGAGACGCTTTGATACCCATTGTGATGTTGTTATATCTCGCGCAATGCGAGTGCAGTGTTATGCAAGCTTGTTAACATTTAGTCTGGCTTAATGTAAAGATTTTGCTGCGTTATTGTTTATTTTTGCGAAGCGCGCCGCACCATTCAGAGGCAAATATCTCCCGTTGCACCGTTTCGGTGCTACCGATGATCTACGCTGGTGCGACAAAGTTGCACGTTAAGCCAAACTGCGTTTACCTGAATAAACAAAGCAATAGGCGTGCCAGAATGGGCGTCTGGAGGGAATTGTCGGGTGGCGGCTACGTCTCACCCGACCTACGGGAACGGAAATGTTGAATGTAGGCCGGGTAAGGCGTAGCCGCCACCCGGCAGGAAGAGGTGAGATTATCGACGACGCTGACGCAGGCTCATCAGCACTGCGCCAAAGCCGAACAGCACGGTCAGTATCCACAGCGGCCAGTTGCCGGTGCGCGCGTATGGCGTCAGCCCCGTAGTTGGCGTGACTTTAGTGGTCAGTACCTCACGGGTAAACTGCGGGATCATCGCCTGAATTTCACCCTGTGGACCAATCACGGCGGTGATGCCGTTGTTGGTGCTGCGCAGCAGCGGACGCGCCAGCTCCAGGGAGCGCATACGTGCCATCTGGAAGTGCTGCCACGGGCCGATTGACTTACCAAACCAGGCATCGTTGGAGATGGTCAGCAGATAGTCAGTATCCGGGCGGAAGTTATCGCGTACCTGCTCGCCGAGAATGATTTCGTAGCAGATGGCCGCCGTCAGGGCAAAGCCGTGCGCGTGCAGCTGAGGCTGAACATACGGGCCGCGGCTGAAAGAGGACATCGGCAGGTCAAAGAACGGGGCCAGCGGGCGCAGAATCGACTCCAGCGGAACAAACTCACCAAACGGCACCAGGTGGTTCTTGTTATATCGGTCAGTGGAGTGGTAGCTGTACTCGCTATCCTTCCCGAGCGTAATGATGCTGTTGTAGGTGTCGTAGCGGTTCTGCTGATTCAGACGCGCATCGACAATCCCGGTGATCAGCGTGCTGCCGCGCGCCAGCAGGAGGTCGTTCATCATGTTGAGGAACGGCTGCTGGTTAATTTCCAGATCGGGGATTGCAGACTCCGGCCAGATAATCAGCTGCGATTTGCCCATTACCTCTTCGGTAGCGTTGGCGTAGATCTTCAGCGTATTCAGCAGCTCTTTCTCATCCCACTTCATGGACTGCGGGATATTCCCCTGCACCATGGAAACCTGCATGGCGCGATCGGGCTCAGGCGTGAACCACTGGATATAGCGCAGCGGGAAGGGCAGGGCGAACAGCACCAGCGCCACGGCCAGCGGTTTCCAGCAGCGCTGGACCAGCGCCAGGACCAGCAGGCCGCTCACCACCATCAACAGGAAGTTGATGGCTTCAACACCCATTACCGGCGCCAGGCCTTTCAGCGGGCCGTCAATCTGGCTGTAGCCGAACTGCAGCCATGGGAAGCCCGTCAGCACCCAGCCGCGCAGGAACTCGGTGAGTTGCCAGACCACCGGCGCGGCAATAGCCACGCGCAGCCAGGTGGTTTTTGGCCACAGGCGAGAAAGGATGCCGGCGAACAGACCGGTATAGAGCGAGAGATACGCGGCGAGCAATACCACCAGGAAGACGTTTACCGGGCCAGGCATACCGCCAAACTGGGCGATGCTGACATAGACCCAGTTGATGCCTGAGCCAAATAGCCCCAGCCCCCAGAAGTAACCGATGGCAGCGGCCTGTACCGGACGACGATTCAGGGTCAGGCCCTGAAGCCCCATCAGGGAGAGAATAGCCGCGGGCCAGATGTCGTAAGGAGAAAAAGCCAGCGTACCGCTGGCTCCAAGTAACAGCGCCAGCAGCAAACGGACGCGCTGGCGTTCAAGCAGTGGGGCAAATGCCATTTACATTAATCTTCCAGTTTTGGCACCGGTGAGTCGTCCGGCGTTCTGACGTGAACCTGTATAATACGTCGGCTGTCGGCCATTGCCACTTTGAACTGGTAACCGTCGATGTCAACGGTCTCACCGCGCGCCGGGAGGTGGCCAAAGGCCTGCATCACCAGCCCGCCAATGGTATCGACCTCTTCATCGCTGAAGTGGGTACCGAAGGCGTCGTTGAAGTCCTCAATCGAGGCCAGCGCACGCACGGTCCAGGTGTGGCGGCTAAGCTGACGGAAGTCGATATCTTCTTCTTCGTCGTACTCGTCTTCGATTTCGCCCACGATCAGCTCAAGAATATCCTCGATCGTGACCAGACCGGAAACGCCACCAAACTCATCAATAACAATCGCCATGTGGTAACGCTGAGAGCGAAACTCTTTCAGCATCCGATCCACACGTTTACTTTCCGGCACAACCACGGCCTGGCGTAACACTTTTTCCATGCTGAAGGCTTCGGCATCGCTGCGCATAAACGGCAGCAGATCTTTCGCCATCAAAATCCCTTCGATGTGATCTTTGTCTTCGCTGATGACCGGGAAACGCGAGTGGGCGGATTCGATGATCACATCGAGGCACTCGTCCAGCGTCTGGTTACGTTTCAGGGTGATCATCTGCGAGCGGGGGATCATGATATCGCGAACGCGCTGGTCGGCGATGTCCATAACCCCTTCGAGCATTTCGCGCGTATCTTCGTCGATAAGGTCGTTCTGCCCGGAATCACGAATCAGCTCCAGCAGTTCATCACGGTTTTTGGGTTCGCCGTGGAAAAGCTGGTTCAGAATGAGGGAGAAAAATCCCTTTTTACTGGTTGTCGTGTCGCTACTGTGTGAATTGTCGTCGCTCATGGCGTTTGTTAAGGGTTCTCTTGTTAGTTCAACGTTTACCGCCACGCGATGTCCTTTCGTGGCGGCATGTGAGTCAGTCAGGTGACGGACTATTCTTTCTCGG
Organism: Enterobacter cloacae complex sp. CARB60; assembly: GCF_036487345.1. NCBI lineage: Bacteria > Pseudomonadati > Pseudomonadota > Gammaproteobacteria > Enterobacterales > Enterobacteriaceae > Enterobacter > Enterobacter cloacae complex sp. CARB60. The sequence goes on along the minus strand of NZ_JAZKLC010000002.1, from coordinate 3,414,910 downwards.
CAATGTACGGATCCTCATAGCCCAGAGCAAGCATTATCTCTGTCTCGAGGGACTCCATCTCTTCCGCTTCGTCATCTTCAATGTGATCGTAGCCGAGCAGGTGCAGGCTGCCGTGTACCACCATATGCGCCCAGTGGGCCTCAAGCGGCTTTTGCTGCTCTTTGGCCTCCTGCTCAACCACCTGACGGCAGATGATCAGATCGCCCAGCAGCGGCATCTCAATGCCCGGTGGGGCTTCGAACGGGAAAGAGAGCACGTTGGTCGGCTTATCTTTCCCACGATAGGTCAGGTTAAGCTCATGGCTTTCCGCTTCATCCACCAGGCGAATCGTCACTTCTGATTCTTCCTGAAACTGAGGAATAACGGCATCCAGCCATTTCTGAAACTGTGCCTCATCTGGCATGCCGGAATTGTCTTCACAGGCCAGCTGTAAATCGAGGATCACCTGACTCATTTCTGTTCTTGCTCCTGCGCTTCGCGCTTACGTTCTGCGGCCAGTTCGGCCTTACGCTTCTGATCCGCCTCTTCCCAGGCTTCATAGGCGTTAACGATACGCGCGACCACCGGGTGGCGTACCACGTCTTCACTGTGGAAGAAGTTAAAGCTGATTTCGTCGACTTCGGCCAGCACTTCGATGGCGTGGCGCAGGCCGGATTTGGTGCTGCGCGGCAGGTCGATCTGGGTGACGTCACCGGTAATGACCGCCTTCGAGTTAAAACCGATACGCGTCAGGAACATTTTCATCTGTTCGATGGTGGTGTTCTGGCTCTCATCGAGAATGATGAACGCATCGTTCAACGTACGACCGCGCATGTAGGCGAGCGGGGCAACTTCGATAACGTTACGCTCAATGAGCTTCTCGACCTTCTCAAAGCCCAGCATTTCGAACAGCGCATCGTATAAAGGACGCAGATACGGGTCGACCTTCTGGCTCAGGTCGCCCGGCAGAAAGCCCAGTTTTTCACCCGCCTCAACGGCCGGACGGGTCAGCAGAATTCGACGGATATCCTGGCGTTCCAGCGCATCTACCGCAGCGGCAACGGCGAGATAGGTTTTACCCGTCCCCGCAGGCCCCACCCCGAAGGTGATGTCGTGGTCAAGAATATTGGCGATGTACTGCGCCTGATTTGGCGTACGCGGCTTAATGACGCCACGTTTGGTCTTGATGTTAATGGCCTTGCCGTAGTCCGGTACGCTTTCCGCGCTCTGTTCAAGCACGCGCGCCTCTTTAATGGCGAGGTGGATCTGTTCCGGCTCAATATCCTGCGTTTCGCCGCGCATTGGGGCGGTATCAACATACAGGCTACGCAGAATATCCGCAGCGGCGTTGACGCAGATAGGGCGTCCGGTAAGTTTGAAATGATTATCGCGACGATTGATTTCGATACCCAGACGTCGCTCCAGTTGTTTGATATTGTCATCAAACGGCCCGCACAGGCTCAGCAGGCGAGCGTTGTCTGCTGGCTCAAGGCTAATTTCACGCGTATCTATGTTCAAACTGTTCCTCTTTAATTGGTTAACCGATCCGTTGCGATAGGGCGTAATAAAACGGTCATTACCGAAATTATTCACGCCACAGAATAAAGGCGCAAGCGTTGCGGAAGATATTGGGGACGATGAGAGGAAATACAAGGCCTGCCGGAAGGGCAGGCCTTGGGGATTAAGGCTGGTAAATCCCAACGCCAGAATCGTTTTCTTTGCGGGTGCGAGAGATCACGGATTCCGGTGACTCGGCAATACGCAGGCCCATTTCATCCTCGGTGCGTACCAGCTTCGCGCGCAGCGAGTTGGTCAGCACGTCGACAATTTCGACGTCCACGAATTTGCCAATCATGTCCGGGGTGCCTTCAAAGTTCACCACGCGGTTGTTTTCGGTACGACCGGAGAGTTCCATAATGCTCTTGCGCGAGGTACCTTCCACCAGAATACGCTGGACGGTGCCGAGCATACGGCGGCTCCACGCGTTGGCCTGCTGGTTAATACGCTCCTGCAGAATATACAGACGCTGCTTTTTCTCTTCTTCCGGCACATCGTCAACCATATCGGCCGCTGGTGTTCCAGGACGCGCAGAGAAGATGAAGCTGTAGCTGACGTCAAAATTCACTTCACCGATGAGCTTCATGGTGCGCTCGAAATCATCAGCGGTTTCGCCAGGGAAGCCGACGATAAAATCGGAGCTGATCTGGATATCCGGACGCGCTTCACGCAGCTTACGAATGGTGGATTTGTACTCCAGCACCGTATGTGGGCGGCCCATCAGGTTCAGCACGCGGTCAGAGCCACACTGAATCGGCAGGTGCAGGAAGCTCACCAGCTCTGGCGTATCGCGATACACGTCGATGATGTCGTCGGTAAACTCCATCGGATGGCTGGTGGTAAAGCGAATACGGTCAATGCCGTCAATCGCGGCCACCAGACGCAGCAGCTCGGCAAAGCTGCCGGTGGTGCCGTCGTAGTTTTCTCCGCGCCAGGCGTTAACGTTCTGGCCCAGCAGGTTCACTTCGCGAACGCCCTGCGCGGCAAGCTGCGCGATTTCAAACAGAATATCGTCTGCCGGACGGCTGACTTCTTCACCGCGGGTGTAAGGCACCACGCAGTAAGTGCAGTATTTGTTGCAGCCTTCCATGATGGAGACGAAGGCGGTTGGGCCATCGGCGCGCGGCTCCGGCAGACGGTCAAACTTTTCGATTTCCGGGAAGCTGACGTCAACGACCGGACTGCGGTTGCCGCGAACCTGATTAATCATCTCTGGCAGGCGGTGCAGGGTCTGAGGGCCAAAGACAATATCCACATACGGGGCTCTCTGGCGGATCAGCTTGCCTTCCTGCGACGCGACGCAGCCACCCACGCCGATGATCAGGTCCGGATTTTTTCGTTTGAGAAGCTTCCAGCGGCCTAACACGTGAAAGACTTTTTCCTGCGCTTTTTCACGAATCGAACAGGTGTTCAGCAGCAGCACGTCCGCTTCTTTCACATTTTCTGTCAGCTGGTATCCGTGGGTTGAATCCAGCAGATCGGCCATCTTGGATGAATCGTATTCGTTCATCTGACAGCCCCAGGTTTTTATATGGAGTTTTTTAGTCATCGACTTGCTCAGCTCAGGATTGCAAGCCGCGTATTGTAATGCTTTGGTGGGGTTGTGACCAGTATGAAGGTTATGTGTCTCAGGACCGCAAAAATCCGGTAAACTTAAGGGATTCTCCAATAAGGAAAATTGACCATGACACTCCTACACACCGAAGTTGCCGTTGTCGGCGGCGGTATGGTCGGCGGCGCGCTGGCGCTGGGGCTGGCGCAGCAGGGATTTGAGGTAACTGTAATTGAACAGGCTGCTCCGCCGGCCTTCGATCCCACCAGCAAACCGGATGTGCGCATTTCCGCGATCAGCGCGGCGTCCGTCGATCTGCTGCGCGGGCTGGGCGTCTGGGAGGCGGTGCTGGCGATGCGCGCCCATCCTTACAGCCGTCTTGAAACCTGGGAGTGGGAAAATGCCCACGTTGCGTTTGATGCCGCTGAGCTGAAGCTGCCGCGCCTGGGTTATATGGTGGAAAACAACGTGCTCCAGCTGGCGCTCTGGCAGGCGCTGGAGGCGCATCCGAAGGTGACGCTGCGAGTTCCTGCCTCGATTAAAGCACTGCATCCTCACGAGAGCGGCTATTCACTGACGCTCGACAGCGGGGATGCACTGGCCGTGAAGCTGGTCGTTGGGGCGGACGGCGCTAACTCGCAGGTCAGACAGATGGCGGGTATCGGGGTTCATGCCTGGCAGTATGAGCAATCTTGCATGCTGATTACCGTCGAGTGCGAGAATGCGCCGGGAGAAAGCACCTGGCAGCACTTTACGCCGAACGGTCCGCACGCCTTTTTACCGCTGTTTGATAACTGGGCGTCGCTGGTGTGGTACGACAAACCCGCGCGCATTCGCCAGCTGCAGGGGATGAACATGGAACAGCTGCAGCGCGAGATCCTGCTGCACTTCCCGAGCCGTCTGGGCAACGTAACGCCGGTTACTGCAGGGGCGTTTCCCCTCACGCGACGTCACGCTTTGCAGTATGCCCGTGAAGGGCTGGCGCTGGTGGGCGATGCGGCACACACCATCCATCCGCTGGCCGGGCAGGGTGTCAACCTGGGGTATCGTGATGTCGATGCGTTACTGGATGTGCTGGGCAGCGCTCGCGGGCATGCGGAAAACTGGGCCAGCCATCAGGTCCTGAAGCGTTACCAGACGCGGCGCATGGCGGACAATTTCATCATGCAGTCGGGGATGGATCTGTTCTATGCCGGGTTCAGCAATGACTTAGCCCCGGTGCGCATTCTGCGTAATATTGGATTGATGGCGGCAGAACGCGCCGGTGGTCTGAAGCGCCAGGCGCTGAAATACGCCCTCGGACTCTAACCTTTTGCCCCTCTCCCTGTGGGAGAGGGGCAGGGTGAGGGCATCAGGCCGCACAATTCTGAACAACAAAAACAAAAAAGCCCGCAGAGCGGGCTTTTTTGTTACTTAAGTGGCTGGGGTGCAGGGATTCGAACCCCGGAATGCTGGTATCAGAAACCAGTGCCTTACCGCTTGGCGACACCCCAATTGCGTTAAACAAACGGCTTAACGACTTTTTAAATTGGCTGGGGTACGAGGATTCGAACCTCGGAATGCTGGTATCAGAAACCAGAGCCTTACCGCTTGGCGATACCCCAACAATTTTTTTTAGTCTATCGAATCATTCGACAGATTACTAATTTGGTGGCTACGACGGGATTCGAACCTGTGACCCCATCATTATGAGTGATGTGCTCTAACCAACTGAGCTACGTAGCCAGTACTGCAATCTTCGATGGCTGGGGTACCTGGATTCGAACCAGGGAATGCCGGTATCAAAAACCGGTGCCTTACCGCTTGGCGATACCCCAATACCGCGGAGAACCGCAAAATCGAAGAAATATGGCTGGGGTACCTGGATTCGAACCAGGGAATGCCGGTATCAAAAACCGGTGCCTTACCGCTTGGCGATACCCCATCCGTGCAACGCTTACCTGGGAATGGTGCGGGAGGCGAGACTTGAACTCGCACACCTTGCGGCGCCAGAACCTAAATCTGGTGCGTCTACCAATTTCGCCACTCCCGCAAAAAAGATGGTGGCTACGACGGGATTCGAACCTGTGACCCCATCATTATGAGTGATGTGCTCTAACCAACTGAGCTACGTAGCCATCTTTTTTCGCGTTACCTTATCGGCGTTGCGGGGCGCATTATGCGTATAGACCCTTGCAGCGTCAACACCTTTTTCAACGAAAATAGCCGGAAAGTGACTGTTTGGTTAGGTTGCGAACAGCGTGACCGAATATTCGGCAATTATTGGTTATTAATCAGATTTAGACGGTGAAATACGAGGCAAAAAAATCAGGCCCCTGAGGGGCCTGATTGCGATCTGAGTGATTATTTGTAGGCTGACTGGTGAACGCCTACCGCGCGTCCTGAAGGATCGTTCATGGATTTGAAAGATTCATCCCATTCAATCGCTTTGGCAGAAGAGCAGGCGACGGACGGACCACCCGGTACGCACTCGGCAGCACTCGGTACCGGGAACAGCTCTTCAAAAATTTCACGGTACAGATACGCCTCTTTCGAGCCCGGCGTGTTGTACGGGAAGCGGAAGCTTGCGGTTTCCAGCTGTTGGTCAGAAACCTGTTTCGCCGCGACCTCTTTCAGGGTGTCGATCCAGCTATAACCTACTCCATCAGAGAACTGCTCTTTCTGACGCCACGCCACGCTCGCCGGCAGGTAGGATTCAAAACATTCGCGCAGGATATGTTTTTCCATTTTACCGTTGCCGCACATTTTGTCCTGCGGGTTGATGCGCATCGCGACGTCGAGGAATTTCTTATCCAGGAACGGCACGCGCGCTTCCACGCCCCATGCGGACATCGCTTTGTTGGCACGCGCACAGTCAAACATATGCAGCGCCTGCAGCTTACGCACGGTCTCTTCGTGCAGCTCTTTGGCGTTCGGCGCTTTATGGAAGTACAGGTAGCCGCCAAACACTTCGTCAGAACCTTCACCGGAGAGCACCATCTTGATGCCCATCGCTTTGATCTTACGCGACATCAGGTACATCGGGGTCGAGGCGCGGATGGTGGTCACGTCATAGGTTTCAATGTGATAGATCACGTCGCGGATCGCATCCAGACCTTCCTGCACGGTGAAATGAATTTCGTGGTGCACGGTGCCGAGGTGGTTCGCCACTTCCTGCGCGGCTTTCAGGTCAGGAGCGCCTTCCAGACCAACGGCAAAAGAGTGCAGCTGTGGCCACCAGGCTTCTGAGCGCTCCTGATCTTCCACGCGACGGGCCGCGAATTTCTTGGTGATCGCGGAGATCACGGAGGAGTCCAGACCGCCGGAGAGCAGCACGCCGTACGGCACGTCGGACATCAGGTGGCTTTTCACGGAATCTTCCAGCGCCTGACGCAGCTCGGCTTTGTCCGTGACGTTGTCTTTTACCGCGTCGAAATCGAACCAGTCACGCTGATAATACTGACGGATCTCGCCGTCTTTGCTCCACAGGTAGCTGCCCGCCGGGAACTCTTTAATGGTGCGGCAGACCGGGACCAGGGCTTTCATTTCAGAGGCAACGTAGAAGTTGCCGTGCTCATCGTGACCCATGTACAGCGGGATAATGCCGATATGGTCACGGCCAATCAGGTAAGCGTCCTTTTCGCTGTCGTACAGGGCGAAGGCAAACATGCCCTGCAGGTCGTCCAGGAACTCGGGTCCTTTCTCCTGATACAGCGCCAGGATCACTTCACAGTCAGAACCGGTCTGGAACGCGTAGCGGTCGCCGTATTCGGCGCGCAGCGCCTGGTGGTTGTAGATTTCACCGTTGACAGCCAGCGCGTGCGTTTTTTTCTCGTTATATAGCGGCTGTGCACCGGCATTGACGTCAACAATAGACAGACGTTCGTGAGCCAGAATCGCTTTGTCACTGGCGTAAACGCCTGACCAGTCCGGTCCGCGATGGCGCATCAGGCGGGACAGTTCGAGTGCCTTTTTACGCAGTTCGCCCGCGTCAGTTTTAATATCTAGTACGCCAAAAATTGAACACATAACCTTCTCCGTTAACCCTGTTGCTTTGTAATGTTGCTTGCTTATGAAAATGCCGCAAAGGGGCAGGGCGCGCAAGCGTTTTACGGGTGAAAACGGAAATAGTGCAATGGTGATTGCGGAATAGTGAAAAAAGAGTACGCCATGAACTCTTTTATTGATGATTATGCAATAAAACGTGATTTTTGTTAGATGGGATTTTATTTGTATAGGCCATAAATGAAAAACCACGCCCTGAGGCGTGGTTCGGTATCAGATAATGTCAATTTCATCGACGGAGGGGTAAATCCAGCTTGGCCGGAACGGCATCGAATCAATGTCATCAAGTTGAGAGACGCCGGAGAGGACCAGAATCGTCTCCAGACCCGCCTGGAAACCGGCCAGAATATCGGTGCGCAAGTTGTCGCCGACAATAACGGTTTCTTCAGAGTGTGCCTGCATTTTGTTCAGCGCGGCACGAATGATCCACGGGCTAGGTTTCCCTACCACAAACGGCTTACGACCGGAGATTTTCTCGATACCGGCGCAGAGCGCGCCGCAGGCCGGGTAAAAACCACGGCCGTGCGTATCCGGGTTGGTGGCGATAAACCGCGCGCCGCTGGCGACAAAGTATGCTGCTTTATGCATCATCTCCCAGTTAAAGGATCGCGTTTCGCCAACAATCACAAAGTCAGGGTTGACATCGGTGATGGTAAAGCCTGCTTTGTACAGCTCATGGATCAGCGCACCTTCACCCACCACGTAGGCTTTTTTCCCTTCCTGACGCTTCAGAAAATCCGCCGTGGCCATCGCCGAGGTATAAAACACGCTGTCCGGGACGTCGACACCCGCCGTGGCAAAGCGGTTTGCCAGATCCTGACCGGTCTGAGAAGGGTAGTTCGTGAGAAGAACCAGAGGCATTCCTTTGTCGATGATGCGGTGCAGAAACTCCGCAGCACCCGGCACGGCAACGTTGTCGTGCATCAGCACGCCGTCGATATCACAAATTACATTCTTAATGGTCATGGACAGTCCGACATCAAAAAAAAGAAGGCGTTACTATAAGGTCCGATCAACTTTCCAGCAAATGCTGCAGCAGAATTCCGTTGAGCATCGCGCGTTTGACCAGCGCGAACGCGCCAATCGCCGAACGATGGTCAAGCTTTGAACGAACCACCGGGAGATTCTGTCGGAATGCTTTCAGCGCCTGGGTGTTAATACAGCCTTCAATGGCGGGGAGCAGCACCTTTTCCGCTTCCACAATTTCACCGGCGATCACCACTTTTTGTGGGTTAAACAGGTTAATGGCGATGGCGATGGTTTTCCCCAGGTGGCGTCCTACCTGCTCGATCACTTCACAGGCCAGCGCGTCGCCTTTATTGGCGGCTTTGCAGATGGTGCCTATCTTGCAATCGTCCAGCGTGACGCGGCTTTGGTAACCCTGTTCAAGGAGATGGCGAACGCGCTGCTCGATGGCCGTGTTGGCGGCAATGGTTTCAAGACAACCGAAGTTGCCGCAGTGGCAACGCTCCCCGAGGGGCTCAACCTGAATGTGGCCAATCTCACCGACGTTACCGTTGCGACCAATAAAAATACGCCCATTAGAGATAATACCCGCGCCCGTTCCGCGGTGTACGCGCACCAGAATAGAGTCTTCACAGTCCTGGCTTGCACCAAAGTAGTGCTCTGCCAGCGCCAGCGAGCGAATGTCGTGGCCCACAAAGCAGGTCACTTTAAAACGCTTTTCCAGCGCATCGACCAGCCCCCAGTTCTCAACCTGAATGTGCGGCATATAGCGGATCACGCCGCTTTCCGGGTCGACCAGACCGGGCAGAATCACGGAGATGGCGATGAGTTCGCGGATCTTGCGATGACAGCTTTCAATAAACTGCGCGATGGTATTCAGCAGCGCATGCTCCAGCGTCTCCTGGGTGCGCTCCGGAAGAGGGTAGTGCTCTTCCGCAATGGCTTTACTGCTCAGATCGTACAGCGTGAGCGTGGTGTCATGGCGGCCCAGACGGACGCCAATTGCCTGAAAATTGCGGGTTTCGGTAATAATGGAGATCGCGCGACGGCCCCCGGTGGAGGCCTGCTGATCGACTTCTTTGATCAGACCGCGCTCAATGAGCTGGCGGGTAATTTTTGTCACGCTGGCGGGAGCAAGCTGGCTTTGTTCGGCTATCTGAATTCGCGAGATTGGTCCGTGCTGGTCAATCAGGCGGTACACCGCCGCACTGTTAAGTTGTTTAACGAGATCGACATTACCGATTTGAGCTTGTCCGCCAGGTGTCATACTTTTACTTACTCAGTGACGACCTCGTTACCGTTAACGATGGTCTTAATAATTTTATAATCGTGTGTGAATGCCGTCAGGTTTGCAACCATACCTGGTGCAATTCCGCCGAGCTGTTTATCCACGCCCATTGCGCGAGCCGGATAAAGGGTTGCCATACGCAGGACTTCATCAAGCGCAATCCCGCAATGTTCAACCAGGTTACGCACCCCTTCAATCATGGTCAAAGAGGAACCGCTCAGCGTACCGTTTTCATCCACACACAGTCCATTGCGGTAGTATATTGTTTTACCGGCAAAAATGAACTGCTCAATATTTGCACCTGCCGGTGCGGTGGCATCCGTCACCAGACAAAGCTTGTCACCTTTCAGCCGCTTAGCGTTGCGAATGTTGGTATAATCGACGTGTAAGCCGTCAGCAATAATGCCGCAGTAGACGTCTGGCTCATCCAGAATCGCCCCGACCAGACCCGGTTCACGCCCCGTGATATATGGCATGGCGTTGTAAAGGTGCGTTGCGAAGGTAATGCCCGCGCGGAAACCGGCTTTCGCTTCTTTCAGCGTCGCGTTTGAGTGGCCTGCTGAAACGATAATCCCGGCACCAGCCAGTTTGCTGATGACATCCGTACCCGTCATTTCAGGCGCCAGCGTCACTTTGGTGATCACATCGGCGTTCGCACACATGTAGTCAACCAGCTCCGCATCAGGCTTACGCACGTAGTCCGGGTTATGCGTGCCTTTCTTGACCATATTCAGCCATGGCCCTTCAAGGTGCAGACCCAGCGCCTGATTAGGGTGTTTGGCCAGGTATTCGCGCATCACGCGGATACCCTGCTTCATGAGGTCATCACTGCTGGTGATGAGCGTTGGCAGATAGCTGGTGCAGCCCGATTTCTCGTTGGCTTTCTGCATGATCTCCAGCGTTTCGACCGTCACCGCATCGGCGGTATCATTGAATTGCACACCGCCGCAGCCGTTGAGCTGTACGTCGATGAAACCGGGGGAGATTACTGCTCCATTGAGTGAGCGCTGTTCAATCTCCGGCGGCAGCTCTGCCAGCGGGCAAACACGTTCAATCAGGCCATCAGCGATAACAATCGCATGGTCATCCAGAATTTCATGGCCGGTAAAAATCCGACCGTGGGTTAAAGCGTACATAACGACCCCCGGTTAAAAAAAGCGGCCGCCTCTTGATGAAGAGGCGGTTATTCAATTACAGACCTTTGATGTTCTCAGCTTCTAACTCGTTGAAGTATTTCAGCGTTTTTACTTTCAGCTCCATCGTGGACGGTTCGTCACACACGATGACGGATTTAGGATGCAGCTGCAGGCAGCTGATGGTCCACATATGGTTAACGTTGCCTTCAACGGCAGCCTGGAGCGCTTGCGCTTTCACGCCGCCCAGTACCAGAATCATCACTTCTTCGGCATCCAGCAGGGTGCCTACGCCAACGGTCAGGGCGTATTTTGGAACCTGGTTAACATCGCCGTCAAAGAAGCGGGAGTTTGCCACGCGCGTGTCATGGGTCAGCGTTTTAATACGGGTGCGGGAAGCCAGAGATGACGCCGGTTCGTTAAACGCGATGTGACCATCATTACCTACACCACCCATGAACAGATGGATCTTACCGTAAGAACGGATTTTTTCTTCATACTGACGGCATTCTGCGTCAATATCAGGCGCGTTTCCATTCAGCAGGTTAATATTTTCAGATGGAATATCAACGTGATCAAAGAAATTGCGATGCATAAAGCTATGGTAGCTTTCCGGGTGGTCTTTCGGTAAGCCAACGTATTCATCCATATTGAAGGTCACAACATGTTTGAAGCTAACCTGGCCTGCTTTATGCATCTCAACCAGCGCCTTATAAGCGGTCAGCGGCGTGCCGCCTGTCGGAAGTCCAAGAACGAAAGGACGATCGGCAGTTGGCTTAAAAGCGTTAATACGATTAACGATATGGCGAGCGGCCCATTTACCGACTTGTTCAGCAGTTGCCAGGGGAATCAGTCTCATTGTTCACCTCAAGAGTTAAAGTAGAAGAGTGGGCGGATGGCTATCGGAACCTGATACTTAAGCGTAACCTGGAAACTTTCAGGCCGGATCAATCCGTCTTGATTTTTTGAATGATAAAATAAGTTTTCGCTGTTAGCCAGTGTAAGGGAGGGTGAGAAACGATATTTGGTGACAAAAATCACAAAAAATACCCATTTAATTTGCGATACGAATTAATTTTTCACACACTCAGACTGCCAGTGAATTATCAACGGTATCTATCGTTCGTGACACAATAAAAACATAGTTTATGCGCGAGCCTGAAAAAGGTCTCGTAGGGGGAATAGGATGAATATTTTAGGTTTTTTCCAGCGCCTCGGTAGGGCTTTGCAGCTCCCTATCGCCGTGCTACCGGTTGCAGCGCTGCTGCTGCGATTCGGGCAACCCGATCTTCTTAATGTACCGTTTATTGCCCAGGCTGGCGGTGCCATTTTTGACAACCTGGCGCTGATTTTCGCCATCGGTGTTGCGTCAAGCTGGTCAAAAGACAGCGCGGGCGCTGCAGCGCTGGCAGGGGCAGTCGGTTATTTCATCCTGACGAAAGCGATGGTAACGATTAACCCAGAAATCAACATGGGTGTACTGGCAGGTATTATTACCGGTCTGGTCGGTGGTGCGACGTACAACCGCTGGGCGAACATTAAGCTGCCAGACTTCCTGAGTTTCTTTGGCGGCAAACGCTTCGTGCCGATCGCGACGGGCTTCTTCTGTCTGGTTCTGGCCGCCATCTTTGGCTACGTTTGGCCACCGGTGCAGCATGCGATCCATGCGGGCGGCGAGTGGATCGTATCAGCGGGTGCAGTTGGCTCGGGTATCTTTGGTTTTATCAACCGTCTGCTGATCCCAACCGGTCTGCACCAGGTGTTGAACACTATCGCATGGTTCCAGATTGGCGAGTTCACCAATGCTGCGGGCACCATATTCCAGGGCGATATTAACCGCTTCTATGCAGGTGACGGCACCGCAGGCATGTTCATGTCTGGCTTCTTCCCAATCATGATGTTTGGTCTGCCGGGCGCTGCGCTGGCAATGTACCTGGCTGCGCCAAAAGCGCGTCGCCCAATGGTTGGCGGTATGCTGCTGTCCGTTGCGATTACCGCGTTCCTGACCGGTGTTACCGAGCCGCTGGAATTCCTGTTCATGTTCCTGGCTCCGGTGCTGTACCTGATGCATGCGGTGCTTACCGGTATCAGCCTGTTTGTGGCAACCCTGCTGGGTATCCATGCTGGCTTCTCCTTCTCTGCAGGCGCGATCGACTACGTGTTGATGTACAACCTGCCGGCGGCAAGCAAGAACGTCTGGATGCTGGTGGTAATGGGTCTGGTGTTCTTCGTCATCTACTTCGTGCTGTTCACTGCGGTTATTCGTATGTTTAACCTCAAAACGCCGGGCCGCGAAGATACCAACGACGAAGTGGTAACCAACGAAGCCAACAGCAATACCGAGGAGGGTCTGACCCAGTTGGCGACAAGCTATATCGCTGCCGTCGGAGGGACTGACAACCTGAAAGCCATTGATGCCTGTATCACCCGTCTGCGTCTGACGGTGGGTGACTCTGCGCGCGTAAGCGACGCAATGTGTAAACGCCTTGGCGCATCGGGCGTCGTTAAACTGAACAAGCAAACTATCCAGGTTATCGTGGGCGCCAAAGCGGAATCCATCGGTGACGAAATGAAGAAAGTGGTTGCCCGTGGCCCGGTAGCGGCGGCATCAGCCGACAGCGCGCCTGCGACCACGGTTGCCCCGGTAGCGAAGCCGCAGGCCGTGCCTAACGCCGTGACGGTGGCAACTCTGGTCTCTCCGGTAACGGGTGACGTGGTTGACCTTGAGCAGGTGCCTGACGAAGCCTTCGCCAGCAAAGCGGTCGGTGACGGTGTGGCGGTGAAACCAACGGAAAAAACCGTTGTGTCTCCGGCGGCCGGTACCATCGTGAAAATCTTCAACACCAACCACGCGTTCTGCCTCGAAACCGAAAATGGCGCTGAGATCGTTGTTCATATGGGTATCGATACCGTTGCGCTGAACGGCCAGGGCTTTACTCGTCTGGTGGAAGAGGGCGCTGAAGTGGTGGCCGGGCAGCCGATTCTGGAAATGGATCTGGACTTCCTGAACGCCAACGCGCGCTCCATGATAAGCCCTGTCGTTTGCAGCAACATCGATGACTTCAGTGGCCTGGTTATTCAGGCGAAAGGTCAGGTTGTTGCGGGTCAAACGCCGCTGTATGAGATTAAAGGCAAGTAATCGCTCCTGAGTAGAGTCATGCCTTAAGCGGCGGGGGATATCCTCCGCCGCTTTTTTTTGCAGCAAATGCCCCCATTATTTTCATCAGAGACGTATTTTCCGTAACTAAGGGTTGTCACTACGTCCGGCTTATAAGATCATACGCCGTTATACGTTGTTTACGCTTTGAGGAATCCACGATGAGTGAGGCAGAAGCCCGCCCGAGTAACTTTATTCGTCAGATCATCGATGAAGATCTGGCCAGTGGTAAGCACACCACAATTCATACCCGCTTCCCGCCGGAGCCGAACGGCTACCTGCATATCGGGCATGCGAAGTCCATTTGCCTGAACTTTGGCATTGCGCAAGACTACCAGGGACAGTGCAACCTGCGTTTCGATGACACCAACCCAGTAAAAGAAGACATCGAATACGTTGAGTCCATCAAGAATGATGTGCAATGGCTCGGCTTCAACTGGTCTGGCGATATTTGCTACTCCTCTGACTATTTTGATCAGCTGTACGCCTACGCGGTTGAACTGATCAACAAAGGTCTGGCGTATGTTGATGAACTGTCTGCAGATGAAATCCGTGAATATCGCGGTACGCTGACCGCGCCGGGCAAAAACAGCCCGTTCCGCGATCGCAGCGTGGAAGAGAACCTGGCGCTGTTTGAAAAAATGCGTGCCGGTGGCTTCGAAGAAGGCAAAGCGTGCCTGCGTGCCAAAATCGACATGGCATCTCCGTTCATCGTGATGCGCGATCCGGTGCTGTACCGCATCAAGTTTGCAGAACACCACCAGACCGGTAACAAGTGGTGCATCTACCCGATGTACGACTTCACCCACTGCATCAGCGATGCGCTGGAAGGCATTACGCACTCCCTGTGTACGCTGGAGTTCCAGGACAACCGTCGTCTGTACGACTGGGTGCTGGATAACATCACCATTCCTGTGCATCCGCGCCAGTACGAGTTCTCTCGTCTGAATCTGGAATACACCGTGATGTCCAAGCGTAAGCTGAACCTGCTGGTCACTGACAAGCACGTTGAGGGCTGGGACGACCCGCGTATGCCGACCATCTCCGGTCTGCGTCGTCGTGGTTATACTGCCGCCTCTATTCGTGAGTTCTGCAAACGCATCGGCGTGACCAAGCAGGACAACACCATTGAGATTGCTTCTCTGGAATCCTGCATTCGCGAAGATCTCAACGAAAACGCCCCGCGCGCGATGGCCGTTATCGATCCGGTTAAGCTGGTCATCGAAAACTATCCGCAGGGTGAAAGCGAGCTGGTCTCCATGCCTAACCATCCGAACAAACCGGAAATGGGAAGCCGTGACGTGCCGTTCAGCGCTGACATCTGGATTGACCGCGCTGACTTCCGCGAAGAAGCCAACAAGCAGTACAAGCGTCTGGTGCTGGGTAAAGAAGTGCGTCTGCGTAATGCCTACGTCATCAAAGCCGAGCGCGTAGAGAAGGATGCAGAAGGGAATATCACCACCATCTTCTGTTCTTATGATGCTGACACCCTGAGCAAAGATCCTGCGGATGGCCGCAAGGTGAAAGGCGTTATTCACTGGGTGAGCGCTTCCCACGCGCTGCCGGTAGAAATTCGTCTGTACGACCGTCTGTTCAGCGTGCCTAACCCAGGTGCTGCGGAAGACTTCCTGGCGACCATCAACCCAGAATCTCTGGTGATCAAGCAGGGTTATGCGGAGCCTTCTCTTAAAGCCGCTGAAGCGGGCAAAGCGTTCCAGTTTGAACGTGAAGGTTACTTCTGCCTGGACAGCCGTTACAGCACCGCGGAAAAACCGGTATTTAACCGTACCGTTGGTCTGCGTGATACCTGGACGAAGATCGGCGAATAATATTGCTGCTCTGGTCAATGAGAGACAAACGCCGCACTATGCGGCGTTTTTTTATTTAACGATCAGGGTATTAAGTCAGGGCCTGAAGAGGCGCCATGAAAATATCAGGTCAATGAGGTGCTACTTATTTTTTAAAAAAAAGTTTGTGCTATTACGAAAATCAAAAAGGTTATAAAAAAGGAAAGAGAATCCACGTCTAGCCACTGAAATACCTGATAATTCCCCGCCATTACTCGTCTCTCTGCAAATGTTACAAATCACTACCAATTATGTGCACTTCGTCATAATCCTGACTTTTGTCCGCTAAAAAGCATTGATAATTCGCGTCGCGAAAAATAACCTAAAGACGGTAGTTAATTCGAGGGTATTTAAAACTACCCCTGACCATTTGGTCTTTTTTATTTACGCCGTTTCAGGCGTTTTAATTCGTCAAAGAGGAATAATCTATGCGTACGTTCAGTGGCAAACGTAGTGCGCTGGCGCTGGCTATTGCCGGTGTGACAGCAATGTCGGGCCTGATGGTAACACCAGAGGCGAAAGCCGCGGGCTTCATCGACGATTCTACCCTCACGGGCGGTATTTATTACTGGCAGCGTGAACGTGACCGTAAAGACGTCACTGAAGACAAATATAAAACCAACCTTTCGCACTCCACCTGGAACGCCAACCTGGACTTCCAGTCAGGCTATGCCGCGGATATGTTCGGTCTGGATATTGCTGCGTTTACCGCGATTGAAATGGCGGAAAACGGCGACAGCGGCCACCCGAACGAAATCGCCTTCTCCTCCAGTAACAAAGCGTATAAAGAAGACTGGTCTGGCGATAAGAGCGGTATCAGCCTTTACAAAGCCGCTGCGAAATTTAAATACGGCCCGGTATGGGCGCGCGGTGGTTATATTCAGCCAACTGGCCAGACCCTGTTAGCGCCGCACTGGAGCTTTATGCCGGGTACCTATCAGGGTGCGGAAGCCGGGGCTAACTTTGACTACGGCGATGCGGGTGCGTTGAGCTTCTCCTATATGTGGACCAACGAGTACAAAGCGCCGTGGCACATCGAGATGGACAAGTTCTACCAGAACGATAAAAAAACCAAAGTCGATTACCTGCACTCGCTGGGCGCGAAGTACGATTTCAAAAACGATCTGGTGCTTGAAGCGGCATTTGGTCAGGCACAAGGCTATATCGATCAGTATTTTGCCAAGGCCAGCTATAAATTCGATGTCGCAGGCAGCCCGCTGAGCACCAGCTACCAGTTCTACGGTACGCGCGATAAAGTCAGTAACGGTGGCGTCAATGACATTTATGACGGCACCGCGTGGCTGCAGGCGTTAACCTTCGGCTACAAGGTCGGTCAGGTTGATTTACGTCTGGAAGGCACATGGGTGAAGGCGGAAGGGCAGCAGGGCTACTTCCTGCAGCGTATGACCCCGACCTACGCCTCCTCCAACGGTCGTCTTGATATCTGGTGGGATAACCGTTCCGACTTCAACGCCGACGGCGAGAAAGCGGTCTTCTTCGGCGCAATGTATGACCTGAAAAACTGGAACTTGCCTGGCTGGGCGGTGGGCGCTTCTTACGCTTACGCCTGGGACGCAAAACCTGCCGATATGGCAACACCGGACGCATACTACGATCCCAACTATCGCCTGAAAGAGTCTTCCTACAGCCTCGATGCTATCTACACCCTGCAGGATGGCCGCGCGAAAGGCACGATGTTCAAACTGCACTTCACCCAGTATGACAACCACTCCGATATCCCGAGCTATGCGGGCGGTTACGGCAACATCTTCCAGGATGAGCGTGACGTGAAATTCATGGTTATCGCCCCATTCACCATTTTCTGATGAACGCACCGGCGGGCTGAGTCCCGCCGGTATGGAGACTGCACATGATGAAAAAAATCGTAATCGTCGCGCTGCTGGCATCAGGGCTGGTGGCGTGCGCTCAGACGCAGGCGCCGAAAGAGGACACCCGTCTGAAGGAGGCCTATAGCGCCTGCATTAATACTGCGGAAGGATCGCCGGAGAAAATTGAAGCCTGTCAGAGCGTGCTGAACGTGCTGAAGAAAGAGAAAGCGCACGAGCAGTTCGCGACGCAGGAGAACGTCCGCGTGATGGATTACCAGGCCTGCATTCAGGCGCGTAAAACCGGTAACGATCAGGAAGTGGCGAAGCGTTGCGATAAGATCTGGAACGAGATACGCAATAACAATAAATAAGTGCTTTACGCCCGGTGGCGTTACGCTTACCGGGCCTACAACGGTGTCATAGCCCGTAGGCCCGGTAAGCGCAGCGCCACCGGGCTTTTTTCAGGCAAAAAAAAGCCAACCTTGCGGCTGGCTCAGAGTATGAATACTGATTATTTCGCGTCGTGCGCGTGGTCGTCTTCGCGGCAGTCGCCTTCAGCGCAGTGACCGTAAAGGTACAGGCTGTGGTTGGTCAGGCGGATGCCGTGACGCGCGGCGATTTCACGCTGGCGTGATTCAATGGAATCATCGCTGAATTCAATGACCTTGCCGCAATCGAGGCAGATCAGGTGATCGTGGTGCTGCTGCTGGGTCAGTTCGAAAACAGATTTACCGCCTTCGAAATTATGACGGGTAACAATGCCCGCGTCATCAAACTGGTTCAGCACGCGATAGACGGTAGCCAGCCCAATCTCTTCACCCATGTCGATAAGACGTTTATAGAGGTCTTCCGCACTGACATGGTGATTGTCTGGACCCTGAAGCACTTCAAGGATTTTTAACCGAGGAAGCGTAACTTTCAGGCCAGCCTTCTTTAATGCGGTATTGTTGTCAGTCATGCGGAATCTGTCCTGTTGCTAAACGATTCACTTCCGTAGGAAGTGACAGAAAATGCACCTGGGATAATGCGTCTCATTATAGAACTGCCATGGCTAAATGAAAACTGCAAGTCTCAGGCAAAATATGCTTATAAAAATGGGGTATCACCAACAAACTTGCTCAATGGAAAACCACATTTTATCAGGGAGACATTGTACAGGTCTGGGCGAAAAAGTTAAAAGATTGTAGCGATTAATTTAATCGGTTTGACCTGGAGCACGGGCGCAGCCGCCGCTGCGCCGCGATAAAAATCAGGCGTTCAGAATATCGTCCAGGTGGAGTTCCTCGCGGATCTGCTTCACCCATTTCTCAACGCGCTCTGCCGTCAGCTCTGGCTGACGGTCTTCGTCAATAGCCAGACCCACGAAGTGATCGTCATCGGCCAGGCCTTTAGACGCTTCAAAGTGGTAACCGGCGGTCGGCCAGTGGCCGACGATCACTGCACCATTTGGCTCAATGATATCGCGGATGGTACCCAGCGCGTCACAGAAGTATTCGGCGTAGTCTTCCTGATCGCCACAGCCAAACAGGGCGACCAGCTTACCGTTGAAGTCCACTTCTTCCAGCGTCGGGAAGAAATCATCCCAGTCACACTGGGCTTCACCGTAGTACCAGGTTGGGATACCCAGCAGCAGAATGTCATAGCCTTCCAGATCTTCTTTGCTGCTCTTGGCGATGTCATGCACATCAGCAACGTCTTTACCGAGCTGTTTTTGAATGTTTTTTGCGATATTTTCGGTATTGCCGGTATCACTGCCAAAGAAAATGCCGATGATTGCCATGAGTAAAATAACCTCTTGAAACTTAATAGTATGGTGGCGCAATTCGGCCACGGATAAGGGCAATAATAGCAGAACTGGCAACCCTGCGGAAACAGCTATCGCGCAGGACTGCACTCTGTGCTACATGAAAAGGGCGATAAAGGGGATTTTCAGACTTATGCCTGGCTGCGTAACGTCTCAAGCTGGACAAGCAACATCTCTTCAATGAGCTCGCTGCGGCTGATATTTCGCGCGTCAGCCAGCTCGTTCAGCGCATCGACGGCGTCGGCGTTAAGCTTCAGTTCGACACGTTTAAGCCCACGATTTTTATCGCGTTTAAGCTGGTTGCGTTTATTGATACGCAGCTGTTCATCGCGCGAAAGCGGATTCGTCTTGGGTCGTCCCGGGCGACGCTCATTCGCGAACAGATCTAGTGTCGTACGGTCCGTTTGTTCTTTGGCCATGATTCTGAGACTTCGGGGGAAACACGCCGCCCTGCTAATGCCCGGGCGATAAGCGCGCCATCATACATCACCAAAAACGGCACGCCAACGACTGGAAGCCCGCAGCCTTCCAGTCGCTTTCTTTTTAATCAATTTGCAGTATCAGCGAGATAGCGGCGAATGGCGCGCAGTACGGCATCCGGTTTTTCAGCATGCACCCAGTGCCCGGCACCGGCAATCACGTGGGCGCGTGCCTGCGGGAATTGGGCCAGCAGCGTGTCGCGGTACGCGTCGGTTACGTAAGGAGAGTTTCCGCCGCGAATAAAAAGGGTAGGGTGTGGCCAGGCGGGAACGGTTTCCCAGCCCACGATATTGTTGTACTGGTCCCAGAGCACCGGCACGTTAAAACGCCATTGCCCGTCAACAAACGACTTCAGCAGGAACTGGACGACGCCTTCTTCATCAAGATGCTCACGCATGACGACAGCCGCCTGTTGGCGTGTCGCAACACCCGCTTCTGTGACCGCATTAATGGCGGCAAAAATCTCGTCATGACGGCGGACGTCATAATCCACGGGCGCGACGTCAATCACCACCAGGCCGCTAATACGCTCCGGGGCCAGTGCCGTCAGGGCCATCACCGCTTTGCCACCCATGGAATGCCCGATCAGCGTTACCTTCTGCAGGTTATGTGCATCCAGCGTATCCAGCAGATCCTGCGCCATCGCCGCGTAGGTCATCTCGTCGGAACGCCCGGAAAGACCGTGATTACGCATATCGACCTGTAAAATATCGTGGTCGGTAACCAGATCGCGCGCCAGCACGCCCAGGTTATCCAGACTGCCAAAAAGCCCGTGAACCAGTACGATGGGAGAATTATTGTTCGGCGATTGTGCAGTTTGCGCTCGGGTATTCAATTTCATGGCAAAGTTCTTTTTTTACGTATGTCAGGTTAGGGTATCATGTTGACCATTCTGCCGCCCGGCTGCAAGGTTCCAGTTTAATCTGACTTTTGCCGCCAACCTGGTTTGACGCTATCCGCTGTTGGGATTTGACCTTATAATCCCAATGACTTGTATTCAGATAAGATATCGCACTGGATTAAGATGAAAACAATCGAAGTTGATGACGAACTCTATCAGTATATTGCCAGCCAGACTCGGCATATCGGGGAGAGCGCGTCCGACATTTTACGGCGCATGCTTAAAATTTCCGCCGCTTCACAGCCTGCTACCCCAGTCACCAAAGATGTCGTGTCTCAGCCGAGCGTTGCTGCGCAAGCAAAACCTGCCGTGACGCCGGCAAAAGATAAAGTGCGCGCGATGCGCGAGCTGCTGCTCTCCGATGAATACGCGGAGCAGAAAAAGGCGGTCAACCGCTTTATGCTGGTGCTGTCTACACTTTATTCACTGGATAACAAAGCGTTTGCTGAAGCGACCGAGTCGCTTCACGGCCGTACTCGCGTCTATTTCGCGGGCGACGAGCAGACGCTGCTGCAAAATGGCAATCAAACCAAACCCAAACATGTTCCTGGCACCCCGTACTGGGTGATCACCAATACCAATACGGGCCGCAAGTGCAGCATGATTGAACACATCATGCAGTCCATGCAGTTCCCGGCGGAATTGATTGAAAAGGTTTGCGGTACAATTTAACCCTTGCATCAGAAGGACCCGGTAATGGCAAATCACAGCCGTGCAGGCCAACCTGCACAACAAAGCGATTTGATTAACGTCGCTCAGCTGACCGCGCAGTATTACGTGCTGAAACCGGTCGTGGGCAACGCAGAACACGCAGTGAAGTTTGGTACATCCGGTCACCGCGGCAGCGCGGCGCGCCACAGCTTTAACGAACCGCACATTCTGGCCATTGCTCAGGCCATTGCGGAAGAGCGCGCTAAAAACGGCGTTACCGGTCCGTGCTACGTGGGGAAAGATACCCATGCCCTGTCTGAACCGGCGTTCATCTCTGTGGTGGAAGTGCTGGCGGCAAACGGCGTCGACGTGATTGTTCAGGAAAACAACGGCTTCACCCCAACGCCTGCCGTCTCTAACGCCATCCTGGTGCACAACAAAAAAGGTGGCGCGCTGGCTGACGGTATCGTTATCACGCCATCCCACAACCCGCCGGAAGACGGTGGTATCAAATACAACCCGCCTAACGGTGGCCCGGCAGACACGAACGTCACCAAAGTGGTGGAAGATCGTGCTAACGCCTTGCTGGCTGACGGCCTGAAAGGCGTGAAGCGCATTTCTCTGGATGCGGCTATGGCGTCCGGTCACGTGAAAGAGCAGGATCTGGTTCAGCCGTTCGTAGAAGGGCTGGCGGATATCGTTGATATGGCGGCCATCCAGAAAGCCGGCCTGAAGCTGGGCGTGGATCCGCTGGGCGGCTCCGGTATCGAATACTGGAAACGTATCGCCGAGCATTACAAGCTGGATCTGACCATCGTGAACGATCACGTCGATCAGACCTTCCGCTTTATGCATCTGGACAAAGACGGCGCGATCCGTATGGACTGCTCCTCCGAATGCGCGATGGCGGGCCTGCTGGCGCTGCGCGATAAATTCGATCTGGCGTTTGCTAACGACCCGGATTATGACCGTCACGGTATCGTCACCCCTGCCGGGCTGATGAACCCGAACCACTATCTGGCGGTCGCGATTAACTACCTGTTCCAGCACCGTCCGCAGTGGGGCAAAGAGGTGGCTGTCGGTAAAACGCTGGTTTCCTCCGCGATGATCGACCGCGTGGTCGAGGCGCTGGGCCGCAAGCTGGTGGAAGTGCCGGTAGGCTTCAAATGGTTCGTTGACGGTCTGCACGACGGCAGCTTCGGTTTTGGTGGTGAAGAGAGCGCGGGGGCATCTTTCCTGCGCTTCGACGGCACGCCATGGTCAACCGATAAAGACGGCATCATCATGTGCCTGCTGGCGGCGGAAATCACCGCGGTTACCGGTAAGAACCCGCAGGAACATTACAATGACCTGGCGGCACGCTTTGGTGCACCAAGCTATAACCGTATTCAGGCTAGCGCGACGTCAGCTCAGAAAGCGGCCCTGTCCAAACTCTCTCCGGAGATGGTCAGCGCAAGCACCCTGGCGGGCGATCCGATCACTGCCCGTCTGACGGCGGCACCGGGCAACGGCGCATCCATTGGTGGTCTGAAAGTGATGACCGAAAACGGCTGGTTCGCCGCGCGTCCATCCGGTACGGAAGATGCGTATAAAATCTATTGCGAAAGCTTCCTCGGCGCTGAACATCGTCAGCAGATTGAGAAAGAAGCGGTAGAGATTGTCAGCGAAGTGCTGAAAAACGCATAAGTGCGGTTTGTGTGCCGGGCGGCACTGCGTTTGCCCGGCCTACAACAGCGATCGTAGGCCCGGTAAGCGCTAGCGCCACCGGGCTTTTTTTAACTATGCTTATTCTTCAATTCAAATCTCGGCGATACCAGACCGTACAGCGTCCAGCCCATAAAGGTCACCATCGCTCCGTAGAGCATCGCTTCCTGACCGGATGAGTAGAGCGCATAGAAGCTGTAGATTGCCCCAATCAGCGCCACGATATTGGCCGCACGCGCTTTGCGTGGATCCACCTTCGCCACCTTCTGAATGATCACCAGCGCCGCCATCGACAGAATATACGGAATGATATTCGTCACTACCGCCAGGTTGACCAGCACGTTGAACTGGCTGTTCAGCGACGGGCTAATGGTCATCAGCGACAATCCACTCTGGAAGATGACAATCGCCAGCATCCCCTGCACCGGTGCATCGGCTTTGCTCACGCGGGAGAAGATTTTTGGGAAGTAACCTTCATCAGCCGAGGATTTAAACACCTGTGCGATGGTGAACTGCCAGCCGAGCAGCGAGCCGCAGCAGGACATGACCATCAGACCCATGATCACTTTCCCGACTTCCGGGGTGAACATCTGCGCAAAGGCCAGCCCGAACGGTGCCGTGGAGTTAGCCAGATCCATATTCGGTACGATGCCCGCAATCACGTTAGTCGAGACGATATAGATAACCGCCGCGCCCAGCGTGCCGCCGAGGACCGCAATCGGTACGTTCTTTTCCGGATTCTCCACCACTTCCGCATTCGCGCAGGCGGATTCCAGACCCAGGAAGGCCCATAGCGTCATGGCGATGGATGACCCAACAGCGGTAAAGAACGGCACGTGGTGCGGGTTCCAGGAATTCGCATACAGCGTCGGGCTGAACCAGAACCAGCCGATGATGTACAGGCCGACAACCGGGATAATCACGCCCCAGACGGTGATGCTGGAGAGCTGCCCGGTGATACGCGCGCCGCCAAAGTTAGCCACGGTGCAGATCCACAGAACCCCGATGGTCGCCAGCCCAATTTGTACCGGGCTGAGCGTCGCGCCAAACAGCTCCGTACCGTAACCCACGGCGGAGATGGCAATCGCCACGTTGGCGATCAGCAGCGACACGCCGTAGGTATAGTTGGCCATAAAGTTGCCCGACTTGCCAAAGGCGTATTCGGCGTAGCCGCCCATGCCGCCTGACTTACGGCTGAACATCCCGCACTTGGCAAACGCCCACGCCAGCGCCATTGAACCGACTGCCGTCACCAGCCAGGAGATGATAGAGATGGTACCCACCTCTGCCAGCTTGGTGGGCAGCATGATAATCCCGGAGCCCATCATGTTCACCATGGTGAGGATGGTCAGCTGCACCACGCCCATCTTATTGGACTTACTCATAATTTCTCTCCTTTCAGCAGCGCGGGCTGAGCGGCGGGTTGTTTGATGACGTTGCAGCGAACCTGTTTGCGCCCCTCACACTCTTCGACGTACACACCCTGCAGCTCCGGCGCGAAGCCCGGCAGAAGGTTGATGCCTTCTTCCAGCGCGGCAA
Source organism: Enterobacter cloacae complex sp. CARB60 (assembly GCF_036487345.1). Classification (NCBI taxonomy): domain Bacteria; kingdom Pseudomonadati; phylum Pseudomonadota; class Gammaproteobacteria; order Enterobacterales; family Enterobacteriaceae; genus Enterobacter; species Enterobacter cloacae complex sp. CARB60. The sequence goes on along the minus strand of NZ_JAZKLC010000002.1, from coordinate 3,390,479 downwards.
AGTAGCGCAGCACGGAACCGCCCCAGACTTCCCCTGGGACAACACACAGCACCCCTGGCGGATAAGGGAGCGCGCCTTCGGCGGCGATGCGGCCTTCCGCGTCGCGCAGGGAGACCAGCTCAACTTCACCGCGCAGATAGGCGTAGTTCGCGTCCTGCGGGTTCATCATCACGCGTGGGAAGTGAGACTTGCGGAACATCTCTTTCTGCAGCTGTTTCACGTTGTGGCGGGCGTACAGATCATGCATTTCCTGGCAGATCTGGCGCAGGGTGTAATCCGCGTAACGTTCCGGATGCTGTTTGTAGAGAGAAGGCAGGACGTCTTTCAGCGGAACATCGCTCTCGAGCAGTTTTTCGAAGCGCACCAGCTGCGCCACCAGCTGTTGCAGTTTGCCCATATCTTCCGCAGGCGTGAGCAGGAACAGGATCGAGTTGAGGTCGCATTTCTCCGGCACGATGCCGTTTTCACGCAGGAAGTTGGCAAGGATAGTGGCGGGCACGCCGAAGTCCTCATACTCCCCGGTGCGGGCGTTGATGCCCGGCGTGGTCAGCAGGAGCTTGCACGGGTCGATAAAATACTGATGCTCAGCGTAGCCTTCAAAAGCGTGCCAGTTTTCACCCGGTACGAAGTGGAAGAAGCGCAGATCGGTCGCAATCTCCGCCGTGTCCCAGCTTTCCCACGGGCGGCCATCCACCGTCTCCGGCACGAAGGGGCGCAGATACCGGCAGTTCTCCAGGATTAGCTTGCGCGCTTCGATACCGTTCACCACGCAGTCCATCCACATGTTGCGGCCGCTCTGGCCCTCATGCATACGGGCGTTGATGTCCAGCGCAGCGAACAGCGGATAAAACGGGCTGGTGGAGGCGTGCATCATAAAGGCATTATTCAGCCGCTTATGCGGGACATAGCGCTGTTGCCCTTTGATATGGCTGTCTTTCTTATGGATTTGCGAGGTCTGCGAGAAGCCGGCCTGCTGTTTATGCACGGACTGAGTGACCAGGATCCCCGGATCGTTTTCGTTCAGCTCCAGCAACAGCGGAGAGCAGTCGGCCATCATCGGAATAAACTGCTCGTAACCCACCCATGCTGAATCAAACAAGATGTAATCACACAGGTGCCCAATCTTATCCACTACCTGACGGGCGTTATAAATGGTGCCATCGTAGGTACCCAGCTGGATCACCGCCAGACGGAACGGACGCGCATCGCGTGTTCGGCCAGGCGCCACCTCTGTCACCAGCTCGCGCAGATAACGTTCTTCAAAGCAGTGGGCGTCAATGCCGCCAATAAAGCCGTACGGGTTGCGCGCGGTTTCCAGATAGACCGGCGTTGCGCCAGCCTGGAGGAGGGCTCCGTGATGGTTAGATTTGTGGTTGTTACGATCGAACAGCACCAGGTCGCCCGGGGTGAGCAGGGCGTTAAGCACCACTTTGTTGGATGACGAGGTGCCATTCAGCACGAAGTAGGTCTTATCGGCATTAAAGACTTTTGCCGCATGCTGCTGGGCAATGCATGGCGCGCCCTCGTGGATCAGCAGATCGCCCATCGCCACGTCGGCGTTGCACAGATCGGAGCGGAAAAGCGTCTCACCAAAGAAATCGACAAACTGATTACCGGCAGGATGGCGGCGGAAGAACTGGCCACCCTGATGCCCCGGGCAGTCAAACGCGCTGTTGCCCTGCTTCACATAGTCGACAAGCGCGCGGAAAAACGGCGGGCGCAGCTGGGTTTCATACTTCTGGGCTGCCGCTTCCAGCTGGCGTCCATAAAAATCATTGCTGGTGTCTGAATACTCAAATACGCCATGAATGCGCGATAAATAGTCTGCCGGGATGAACTCTTCTTTGTGCGTCGCGACAAATACAGGAATGCCAAAACCGGTGGCTTCTATTTCGTCCAGGATACCGCTGGCAATATCCGTGACCGCCAGAACAATGGCAGCAACATCAATATAATCAGACGCGCGGACATCCACCAGTTCACGCTGGGTAGTAAAGCAATCCGGACATGCACGGCTGGCTGCGATTTTTAAACTTTTCATCTTTCTCTCTTTATTTTAGGTAATAAGCGTCCCTCGATTTCTTGCAAGAAAGAAATCGATAATTTTCCGGAAAAAAAGCAAAGGGTGGCCGCTGATTAAAATCAGTGAATTGCTTTTTTGATGATAGAAATTCAGTCCGCCCGGTGCGGATGAGTCTGAATCAACATGAATGAGCGCACGAGATCACAGGCAATAGCCTGTAAGATAAGGTGTTTCAGGATAACCTGTAGGCGAGTGCGCCAGAAGTCGAAGGACTACCGGGCATTAAAGAGATGAAAGTCAAAGCAGTTTCGGTGGGCAAACATCATGATGTGTGTTGTCCGCCTTATATGGGGCATTAAGCGATTGTTGTTTTCCATGTTTCATTTTCCTTTCAGTAATTGAAAGCATGGTCATTTTATCCAGGAAAAGCCGATTAACCGTGAGGTAGATCACCGTTAACCGATCAAACCAGAAATAAATATTCGTTTTAAATGAATATCGCAGATCAAAATTCTGATTTGTTGATGATGCGTTAATGGGTTGTGTTATTAATGTTTTAAATGAGCGGAAATAACCCGGAAAAATAACGCATGGGTTATTTGTGAAATATTTTCTGAGGGGTTTCGTTTTTATTTAAAAATAAAATGAATAGTTATTCAAAGCATAAACCGATAACCGATACCGGTTTCAGTTAATAAATGGCGAGGACGAGCGGGGTCGACTTCGAGTTTCTGACGAAGATGTCCCATATATATGCGTAAATAATGACTATGTTCAACAGCGTTGGGTCCCCACACCTGGCTTAACAGCTGGCGTTGGGTGAGTACCTTGCCGTGGTTGTTGAGCAGTACGGCGAGCAGGCGAAATTCTATTGGCGTGAGATGAATCTCCTCATCGCCGCGCACAATGCGCCGCGCGGCCAGGTCAACCCGGATATCCCCAAACGTGTAGGTGGGGTCAGCAGGCGTGGTTGCGCTGTGGCGACGCAGCGCGACGCGAAGGCGAGCCTGCAGTTCGCCGATACCAAAAGGTTTAATCAGATAGTCATCCGCACCGGCATCCAGCGCCGCGATTTTATCCGTCTCTTCAGTACGGGCGGAGAGCACGAGGATTGGCATCTGGCTCCACTGACGCACTTCCCGGATAAAGTCGATGCCGTCACCGTCCGGTAGACCAAGATCGAGGATCACCAGGTCCGGCTTGCGGGTAGCGGCTTCAATTAAACCCCGCTGAAGCGTACCCGCATCATGAACGCGCAGACCGTCTCCTTCCAGCGCAGCGCGCAGAAAACGGCTAATGGCGATCTCATCTTCAACAATCAGAACGTTGATCACAAATCCTCTGGTAATTCATTAAGTTCTGGCGGGGTTTCCAGAGGAAGTGTAACACAAAACCGCGCGCCGCCTTCCGGACGATTCTCTGCTGAAATGGACCCACCGTGGACGTCAACGATCGCCTGGCAAATGGCCAGCCCCAACCCGACGCCCGGAATGGCCGACTCCTTATTGCCGCGCGCGAATTTTTCGAAAATAGCCAACTCCTGCCCGGCAGGAATGCCCGGCCCGGTGTCCCAGACGTCAAGGCGAAGCGTGCCATCGTCCACCGTCGCATCCACCCCAATTTGAGCGTTGGTACCCGCATATTTGCCGGCATTTTCCAGCAGGTTGATCAGCACCCGCTCAAACAGCGGGCCATCGACGTGAATTAACGTCAGGGGCTCGGGCATGTTCAGCGCGATATGTCGCCCACCCAGACCGGGTTCGAGCATTTTCAGGGCGCTGCCCACCACCTCTTCAATCGTGAGCCACTCTTTTTTGAGGTTAAAACCGCCTGACTGGATACGCGCCATATCGAGCAGGTTATTCACCAGGCGCGTGGTGTTCAGCACGTGCTGGCGGATCTCGCTGGCCTGAAGGGCGTGTTTAGAGCCTTCCGCCGCCAGGTCCAGCGTCAGGATTTCCGACTGACCAAACAGGACGGTGAGCGGGGTTCGCAGATCGTGAGAGAGCGCCGCCAGCAGCGAGTTACGTATGCTTTCACGCTCGCTCGCCAGCCGGGCCTGCTCTTCGCTGGCGGTGAGGGACAGTCGTTCCAGCGCGCTGGCAACCAGCAGCGTAAAGGTCTCCAGCAGCCGCTGCTGTTCGGGGATCATCAGCTGGCGCAGGTTGGAGGGCTCAACAATCACCAGCCCCTGATTTTTATCGGCACTGCGCAGCGGCAGAATTTGATAGGGCACGCCGGGCAGGGTGTCGGTGCCTGCGCCCGCAGGCAGCCCTTTATCAAAGCTCCAGCGCGCGATGGCCTCGTCCCAGGGCGTCATGCCTGAGGCCGACGTCAGCGGGCGCAGCCTGCCGTGTTCGTCCGGGAGTAAAATCAGGTTGCTGGCATGAAACGTCGAGCGAATAAACTGCTCGCTGGTCTGCACAATATCCAGCGGCGTGCGGCCCACCGCCAGCGATTTCGACATCTCATAGAGATGGCGCGTGCGCTGCTCGCGATAGCGGGCGATACGCGCCTGATAGCGAACGCCCGCCGTCAGGTTACCAATAACCAGCCCGACGGTGAGCATCACGCCAAAGGTGAGAATGTACTGCACGTCCGAAACCGCCAGCGTGCCGCGCGGGGCAATAAAGAAAAGATCGAAGCTGATGACGTTGATGACGGTCGCAAGTACCGACGGCCAGCGTCCGTAAAAGAGCGCCACCACCACCACGCCGAGCAGGTAAATCATCACCAGGTTGGCCGCGTCGAAGGCAAACAGCCACTGGCTGGCAATCATGGTGATCAGGGCACAGAGCACGACGGCAACAAGACAGCCGCGAATTTGCATACGCCATTTATCACCAAACGCCCGCGCGTCCGGTGTGCGGGAGGGCAGGAGCGTGGGTTTGTCGTCCAGCGCCACGATCACCAGATCCAGATCCGGTGCCCGGCGGGCCAGTTTGTCAGCAAACGATTCGCGGCTAAACCAGCGGCGATGCTGGCGACGGCCAATCACGATTTTCCCCAGATTGTGCTCACGGGCGTAGCGCAGAATGGCTTTATCTTCCTGAGGATCGGAAAGGGTGGCGGTTTCGGCACCCAGCTCCTGCGCCAGGCGAAGCGAACTCAGAATAGCGCGGCGCTGGTTTTCTGGCAGCGCGTGCAGCTGCGGCGTTTCGACATAGACCGCATGCCAGACGCTGCCAAATTTGGCCGCCAGGCGAGCGGCGGTGCGGACAAGCTTTTCATTGCCGCTGCCGTGGCCCACGCACAGCAGGATGGCGTCCCGGGTATGCCAGACGCGTTCCTGTCCCTGTAAGTCGCGCCAGGCGCGCATCTGATCGTCCACCCGGTCGGCGGTTCGCCGCAGGGCCAGTTCGCGCAGGGCAATCAGGTTGCCTTTACGGAAGAAATGTTCGATGGCGCGCTCGGCCTGGCCGGCGATATAGACTTTGCCTTCGTGCAGGCGCTGGCGTAAATCATCGGGAGGCAGGTCAACCAGCACCACCTCGTCCGCGGAATCAAAGAAGGGATCGGGCACCGTCTCGCGCACCTGAATGCCGGTCACGCCGCTCACCACGTCGTTCAGGCTTTCGAGATGCTGAACGTTAACCGTCGTGAAAACGTCGATGCCGGCTTCAAGCAGCTCTTCAACATCCTGCCAGCGCTTCGGGTGGCGTGAGCCTGGCGCATTGCTGTGCGCCAGTTCGTCCATCAGGATAAGGGCGGGACGGCGGGCGAGGGCGGCATCAAGATCGAATTCGGTAACTAACCGACCGCGGTGGCTGATGCGCCGGGGCGGCTGGGTAGCCAGCCCCTTCAGCAGCGATGCCGTCTCTTTACGTCCGTGGGTTTCAACCACGCCAATCAAAATATCGAGCCCCTGCGCCCGAAGCCGCTGGGCTTCCGTCAGCATGGCGAAGGTTTTCCCGACGCCTGCGCAGGCGCCAAAGAAAATTTTCAGTTTGCCGCGATGGGCTTCAGCCGTCTGTTCAAGCAGCCTGTCCGGATCCGGGCGCATGGGCTCGTCGGTCATTTAGTTTTTCCTTAGCGCGTCCAGCGCCAGATTCAGCTCAACAATATTCACCACGGGCATGCCGATGAAGCTGACCAGCGGCTTTTGCGTGTGCTCGGCAACCAGCTGGCTAACCTGTTCTACCGTCAGCTGACGGGCCGCGGCGACGCGCGGGATTTGCCAGGCCGCTGCTGCCGGGGTCAGGCTGTAGTCCAGCCCGCTGGCCGAGGCGGTCACCAGCTCTACGGGAACGTCACGGCTGGCCTGTGGATTGGCGGCGCGCAGGGCTGCCACGCGCACGGCAACGGCTTTATCCAGCTCAGGGTTGCTGCCCGCCAGGTTGCTGCCGCCGGATGCCATCGGATTATACGGGCTTTCGGCAGTGGCGGAAGGGCGTCCCTGGAAGTAACGGGCATCCGTAAAGTTCTGGCCAATCAGACGCGAACCGCGGTTTTCACCGCTTTGCATAATCAGCGAGCCGTTGGCCCGATCCTTAAACCACCACTGGCCCAGCGCGGTGGTCACCAGCGGATACAGCCCGCCGGTAATAAGAGACAGCAGAATAAACAGAAGTATAGCGGGGCGTAACATCGTCATTTGATTCACCTTTTAAACCAGGCCAAACAGCGTCAACAGCAGGTCGATAACCTTGATACCAATGAAAGGCACCACCAGCCCGCCCAGGCCGTAAATCCACAGGTTGCGGCGCAGCATGGCGGCGGCCGTGAGCGGCTTATAGCTCACGCCTTTCAGCGCCAGCGGGATCAGGAAGACAATAATCAGGGCGTTAAAAATCACTGCGCTGAGAATGGCCGATGCCGGGGAGTGCAGGTGCATCACGTTCAGGGCGTTTAATTGCGGATAGGTCGCAGCAAACGCGGCCGGAATGATGGCGAAATATTTCGCCACGTCGTTAGCGATGCTGAACGTGGTCAGCGACCCGCGCGTCATCAGCATCTGCTTGCCGATGTGCACCACTTCAATCAGCTTGGTCGGGTTAGAGTCGAGGTCGACCATGTTGCCCGCCTCTTTTGCCGCCTGGGTACCGGAGTTCATTGCCACCGCCACGTCGGCCTGCGCCAGGGCAGGCGCATCGTTGGTACCGTCACCCGTCATCGCCACCAGACGGCCTTCCGCCTGATACTGACGAATCAGCGCCAGCTTCGCTTCCGGTGTGGCTTCAGAAAGAAAATCATCCACTCCCGCTTCGGCGGCAATCGCCGCGGCGGTAAGACGGTTATCCCCGGTGATCATCACCGTTTTGATCCCCATTTTACGCAGTTGGGCAAAGCGCTCCTTGATGCCGCCCTTGACGATATCCTTCAGGGCAATCACCCCCAGGACGCGCGCGCCCTCGGCTACCACCAGCGGCGTCGCCCCCTGTCGGGCCACGCTCTCGACCAGGCTGTCCACTTCCGGTGGGAAGTGGCCGTTATTGGCCTCAATGTGGCGACGGATGGCGTCAACAGAGCCTTTACGGATCATGCGATCCTGAATGTTAATGCCGCTCATGCGGGTTTGCGCCGTGAAGGGCACGAAAGTGGCGTGCAGGCTCTGAACGTCGCGCTGGCGCAGGTTAAAGCGCTGCTTGGCGAGGATCACGATACTGCGGCCTTCCGGGGTTTCATCGGCAAGCGAGGAGAGCTGTGCCGCATCTGCCAGCGTTTTTTCATCCACGCCCGGGGCGGGTAAGAAATCTGACGCCTGGCGGTTACCGAGGGTAATGGTCCCGGTTTTATCCAGCAGTAAGACATCCACGTCACCGGCGGCTTCCACCGCACGTCCGCTGGTGGCGATGACGTTGGCACCGAGCATACGGCTCATGCCGGCCACGCCGATGGCTGACAGCAGGCCACCAATGGTGGTTGGGATCAGGCAGACCAGCAGCGCCACCAGCACCGTGATGGTGACCGCGGTGCCGCCGTAGGCGGAGAACGGCCACAGCGTCGCGGTTGCCAGCAGGAAGACGATGGTCAGGGCCACCAGCAGGATGGTCAGGGCAATTTCGTTCGGCGTTTTACGGCGCTGCGCGCCTTCCACCATGGCGATCATCCGGTCGAGGAACGTTTCCCCCGGGTTAACGCTGCACTGGATCACCAGCCAGTCGGAGAGAATGCGCGTCCCGCCCGTCACGGAGGCGAAATCGCCGCCGGATTCACGGATCACCGGCGCGGATTCCCCGGTAATGGCGCTTTCATCCACCGAGGCGCCCCCTTCAATGACTTCCCCGTCGCAAGGGATAATGTCACCGGCTTCCACCAGCACCACATCGCCTTTACGCAGTTCATCCGCCGGAACGTGGTCCATCTGCGCGCCGTATTTCGGCTCGCGCAGCTTGCGCGCGAAGGCGGTTTTTTTCACCCCTTTCAGGCTGTTGGCCTGGGCTTTACTCCGGCCTTCCGCCAGCGCTTCCGCAAAGTTGGCGAACAGCACGGTAAACCACAGCCACAGGCTGATGGCGCCGGTAAACATCGCATTCCCCGGCATGTGGCCCGTTCCCATGGCAATCGCCAGGGCGGTGGTCAGTACGCTTCCCGCCCAGACAATAAACATCACCGGGTTGTGCCACTGCACGCGCGGGCTCAGCTTTTTCACCGCATCCATGAGCGCCTGGCGAACTAATGACGGTTCGAACAGGGCCAGTTGTTTACGACTCATGACAATTTCTCCGCAAAATCAGCGTAAAGAGAGGTATTCCGCGACCGGGCCTAACGCGAGGGCGGGGATAAAGGTCAGGGCGCCGACCAGTAACACGGTGCCCGTCAGCAGGCCAATAAACAGCGCGCCGTGGGTCGGTAATGTCCCGGTGGTGGTCGGTTGAATTTTTTTATTCACCAGCGATCCGGCAATCGCCATAACCGGCACAATGATCCCGAAGCGACCCACAAACATGCAGAACGCCAGCAGGCAGTTCCAGAACGGTGAGTTGGCGCTCAAGCCTGCAAAGGCGCTGCCGTTGTTGTTGGCGGCAGAGGAGACGGCATACAGCACTTCACTAAAACCGTGAATGCCGGGGTTAAAGATGCCGCTGCGTCCGGCCTCGGTCATCAGCGCCAGCGCGGTGCCGAGCAGCACAAGCGCCGGGGTGACCAGAATCGCCAGCGCGGTTAATTTCATCTCGCGAACGTCGATTTTTTTACCGAGGTATTCCGGGGTGCGGCCAATCATCAAACCGGCAATAAACACCGCCAGCAGCACGAACAGCAGCATGCCGTACAGACCCGAGCCCACGCCGCCAAACACTACCTCGCCAATCTGCATCAGCCACATCGGGATCATGCCACCCAGCGCCGTAAAGGAATCGTGCATGGCGTTGACTGCCCCGCACGAGGCTGCCGTGGTGACCACCGCATACAGGCTGCTGGCGAGAATGCCAAAGCGGCTCTCTTTACCTTCCATGTTGATTGCGCTATCGGCACCCAGCGAGAGGAAGTGAGGATTACCCTGCCACTCGGCCCACATCACCAGCGCGGCGCAGACCACAAAGATAAGCGACATCGTCCAGAGCAGGGTGCGGCCCTGACGGCGATCGTTGACCACGTCGCCAAAGGCAAAGCAGAGCGCGGCGGGGATCAGGAAAATCGCCAGCATCTGCACGAAATTGGTCAACGCGGTAGGGTTTTCAAACGGATGCGACGAGTTGGCGTTGAAGAAGCCCCCGCCATTCGTCCCGAGCATTTTGATGGCTTCCTGTGACGCCACTGGCCCCATCGGCAGGAGCTGTTTTGCCCCTTCCAGCGAGGTATACGGCGCGTAAGGCATCAGGTTTTGCAGGGTGCCCTGCTGAATAAAGAACAGCGCGATCAGCAGCGCAATCGGCAGCAGGATCCACAGCGTAATGCGCGTCAGATCCACCCACGCGTTACCGAGCGTACTCACCTTCTGGCGCGCAAACGCACGCGTCAGCGCGAAGATCACCGCAATACCGCTCGCGGCAGAGAGGAAGTTCTGCACGGTTAACCCGACCATCTGGCTGAAGTAGCTGAGCGTGGTTTCGCCGGAATAGGACTGCCAGTTAGTGTTGGAGACAAAGCTGACCGCCGTGTTCAGCGCAAGATGCCAGGACAGGCCCGGTAACTGTTGCGGGTTCAGCGGCAGGATGCCCTGCAACATCAGCATGGCAAAAAGCGCAACGAGCCCAACGATATTCAGCAGCAGAATGGCGAGCAGATACTCACGCCAGTTCATCTCCCGATCGTCTATTCCCAGTACGCGCCAGATCCCTTTTTCAACGCTTCCCGTGCCGGGCAGGGGGACGTTGTTGATCAATCGTGCCAGTCCTGTTCCCAGTGGTCTTGCCAGAACGAACAGTACCACTAAGAAGCTGGCAATAAGCAGAAACGCCTGAGCAGCCATCAGAAGGCCTCCGCATTAATCAGGGCATAGACCAGATAACCCAATAACAGGAACACCAGCACGATGCCGGCAATAAGACCTGCACTCACAATCCACCTCCGGGTGACTTTCGTTGTTGTACTAACGGTAGGATTTCCGGCGCAAAGATTTCGCAAAAATGGGGAGGGCGGGTGTAAAAAAAGTATAAAAATGGCAAAGCCCACAATTTAACTATTGATAAGTAAATCGTTAACTTTTTTGTAACTTAATTACGGCGTGAATGTAAATATTCACTAAATGGATAAAAATAAGTGGTCGGATGAGTAGTAAAATTACAAACAAAGCGATATTATTTTAGCCAGGTCACAGATTTTGAATTTTCCGGATGACGTTTCCGGCCAACTATAGGGGAGAAAATATGGATCTTTATAAAGAGTATCCGGCTCATATCGTGTTCATGCGTCGCACTTTCGCCGTAGTGGCTGGCGTGCTGGCTCTGCCGGTGATGCTGTTCTGGAAAGATCGAGCACGTTTTTACAGCTATCTGCACCGCGTCTGGGCGAAAACCAGCGAGAAGCCGGTGTGGATGGATCAGGCCGAGAAAGCGACCTGCGATTTCTACTGATACGAAGACTACACATCGCAATAAAAAAACCGCCAACAGCAATGTGGCGGTTTTTTTGTCCCTCGGGATTCGCGGTCCGTTAGGGGGCTTCAGGCCCTCGTCAGAGGTTACAGGGATATATTTAGCCCTCTATCTTGCCGGGTGACGCTGCGCTTACCCGGCCTACACAGTGCAGAGATATCAATGCATTGCATGTTTCATTGTAGGCCCGTGCAAGCGTAGCGCCGCCGGGCAAAACGCACAACAAGCACTTTGTTAGCAGTCTGTATGGCCGCCCTGGCGGCCTTTTTTATTTCATCCCGTCTACACTTCATGGCAAAGTAGTTCAATGCATGCTTTTTCCTTTTACGGCATGCCCTTATGGACATAATGGACAATTGCCTGGAGTTTTATGCCCACCCATCTGGTTTGGTTTCGCGCGGACCTGCGCGTACATGACAACATGGCACTCGCGGCGGCCTGTCGCGCCAAAGACGCTAACGTACTGGCTCTGTTTATAGCCACGCCCGAGCAGTGGCGGCAGCACGATATGGCCCCCCGCCAGGCGGCCTTGCTGCGTGCGTATCTGACCGACCTGCAGCACTCGCTCGCCGGAAAAGGCATACCGCTTCTCTATAAAGAGGTGAGTGATTTTGCCGCACAGCTGCAGACGGTGCAGGAGATCTGTAAGCAGCACAACGTCACGCGTCTTTTTTACAACTATCAGTACGAATTCAACGAGCAGCAGCGCGACCGTCAGCTGGAGAAGATGCTGGAAGAGGTGGTCTGCGAAGGGTTTGATGACAGCGTGATGCTGGCACCGGGCAGCGTGATGACCGGCAGCCGCGAGATGTATAAAGTTTTTACGCCGTTCAAAAATGCCTTTATCAAACGTCTGAAAGAGGCGCTGCCGGAGTGCGTTGCCGCGCCTGCCGTGAGAGGCGAAGCCATAAAAGACCTTCCTGAACTGACGTTTGATTACCCTCAGCAGCCGTTTGATGAAACGCTGTTCCCCGCCGACGAGAAAGCGGCTATCGCCCAACTGCGCCAGTTCTGCAAACAGGACGCGGCCTGGTACGACGCGCGTCGGGATTTTCCCGCCATCGAGGGCACCAGCCGCCTGTCGGCCTGTCTGGCGCTGGGCGCGATCTCTCCTCGCCAGTGTTTACATCGCCTGCTGGCGGAGCAGCCGCAGGCGCTGGAGGGGGGCGCAGGGTCCGTCTGGCTGAATGAACTGATCTGGCGCGAGTTCTACCGCCATCTGATGACGTATCACCCTGATTTATGTAAACATCGTCCCTTCATCAACTGGACGGAGAAGGTGGCGTGGCAAACGAACGATCGGCTGCTGAAAGCCTGGCAAACAGGGCAAACGGGTTACCCGATAGTCGATGCCGCCATGCGTCAGCTTAACGAGACGGGGTGGATGCACAACCGCCTGCGGATGATTACCGCCAGCTTTCTGGTGAAGGATCTGCTTATCGACTGGCGTATCGGAGAGCGCTATTTTATCTCTCAGCTGATCGATGGCGATCTCGCGGCGAATAACGGCGGCTGGCAGTGGGCGGCCTCTACCGGCACCGATGCCGCGCCCTATTTCCGGATTTTTAATCCGACCACTCAGGGACAAAAATTTGATGCAGACGGCGAGTTTATTCGCCGCTGGGTGCCTGAGCTTAACGGTATACCTGCTAAAGCGATCCACGAACCGTGGGCATGGGCGGATAAACAGCGTGTAAAGCTGGATTACCCTCGTCCGGTTGTCGACCATAAACAGGCGCGTGTCGCCACGCTGGCGGCGTACGAAGCTGCCCGCAAAGCATAAGAGAGTGATGATGAAAAACAGCGAACTGGAAAGCCTGATTAACGAAAAACTGAACAGCACGTCCTTCAGCGATTACGGCCCGAACGGGCTCCAGGTTGAGGGGCGCGAGACGGTGCAAAAAATTATCACCGGCGTGACGGCAAGCCAGGCGCTGCTGGACGAGGCTGTTCGTCAGGACGCCGACGCGGTGATTGTCCATCACGGTTACTTCTGGAAAAACGAATCGCCGATTATTCGCGGGATGAAGCGCAACCGCCTGAAAACGCTGCTGGCAAATGACATCAACCTGTACGGTTACCACCTGCCGCTGGATGCGCACCCGGAGCTCGGCAACAACGTCCAGCTGGCGCAGCTACTGGGCATTACCGTGATGGGCGAAATTGAGCCGCTGGTGCCGTGGGGCGAACTGGCGATGCCGGTTCCGGGGCTGGAGCTGGCCTCGTGGATTGAAGCGCGCCTGGGGCGTCGTCCGCTGTGGAGCGGCGATACCGGTCCGGATACGGTGAAGCGTGTTGCCTGGTGTACCGGGGGCGGTCAGGGCTTTATCGACAGCGCCGCGCGTTTCGGCGTCGATGCTTTTATCACCGGCGAGGTTTCCGAGCAGACCATTCATTCGGCGCGTGAACAGGGACTGCATTTTTACGCGGCAGGCCATCATGCCACCGAGCGCGGCGGCATTCGCGCCCTCAGCGAGTGGCTGATGGAAAATACCGATCTGGATGTGACCTTTATTGATATCCCTAATCCTGCCTGATGAGAGGTGCCTGAGTGCAGCGAGCGCGTTGTTATCTTCTGGGAGAAACGGCAGTGGTTCTGGAGCTGGAGCCGCCGGTGACCCTTGCCACGCAAAAGCGTATCTGGCGGCTAACACAGCGTCTGGTCGAACTACCGGAGGTGGTTGAAGCCATTCCGGGGATGAATAACATCACCGTGGTGCTGCGTAGCCCGCATACGCTGGCGCTGGATGCCATCGAACGTTTGCAGCGCTGGTGGGAAGAGAGTGAGGCGCTTGAGCCGGAATCGCGTGCCATTGAGATCCCGGTCGTTTATGGCGGTGCGGGGGGGCCGGATCTCGGCGTGGTGGCAGACCACTGTGGATTAACGGAAAAGCAGGTTGTTGAGCTGCACAGCTCGGTGGACTACGTGGTCTGGTTCCTGGGGTTTCAGCCCGGATTCCCGTATCTGGGGGGATTATCCCCTCAGCTGCATACGCCACGCCGTGCCGAACCGCGCCTCAGCGTACCGGCGGGGACGGTGGCTATCGGCGGCGAGCAGACCGGCGTTTATCCGCTGACATCGCCCGGCGGCTGGCAGCTTATTGGGCATACCGCCACACCGTTATTTGACCCGGGACTGGAGACGCCAATACTCCTGCGTCCCGGCGATACCCTTCGCTTTATCCCGCAGAAGGAGGGGGTATGTTAACGCTTATTCGCGCCGGGCTTTATACCTCCGTACAGGATGCGGGCCGCTTTGGTATGCGCCAGTCTGGCGTGAGCTATTGTGGCGCGCTGGACAGGCCTGCGCTGGAGATTGCTAACGTGCTGGTGGGCAACCCCGGCAATATGGCCGCGCTCGAAATTACGCTCGGCCAGTGCGTCATTGAGTTTAGTCAGGAGACCTGGTTTGCCTTAACCGGCGCAGGGTGTGATGCGACGCTGGATGGCAAAGCGGTGTGGACCGGCTGGCGGCTGCGGGCGAAAGCCGGACAGCGTCTGACCTTAAAGCGTCCTTTGCACGGTGTGCGTAGCTATCTCGCGGTGGCGGGGGGCATCGACGTGCCGGAGGTGCTGGGCTCGTCCAGTACCGATCAGAAAGCCGGGATCGGCGGTCACGAAGGGCGTCTGCTGCGCGACGGCGATCGGCTGGCAATCAAGCCCTCCGCGCGCCATTTCTCCACCACGCAGGGCGTAAAACAGCTGCTGTGGGGAAACAAGATCCGCGCCTTACCGGGGCCGGAATATCATGAGTTTGACGAGGCTTCTAAAGAGTCCTTCTGGCGCTCGCCGTGGAAGCTCAGCCCGCAGAGTAACCGTATGGGCTACCGCCTGCAGGGGCAGCCGCTGACCCGCACGACTGACCGGGAACTGCTCTCCCACGGGTTATTGCCGGGGGTCATTCAGGTGCCGGGCAACGGTCAGCCCATCGTGTTAATGAACGACGCGCAGACAACGGGCGGTTACCCGCGAATTGCCTGCATCATTGAAGCCGATCGCTACCATCTGGCGCAAATTCCCCTCGGACAGCCGATTCACTTCGTGCAGTGTTCGCTGGAGGAGGCGCTTAAGGCGCGACAGGATCAGCAGCGTTATCTCGAACAGCTGGCGTGGAGGCTTGATGGTAAAGATTGATTTGAATGCCGATCTGGGGGAGGGCGGCAGCGCCGATTTGGCGCTGATGACGCTGGTCACCTCGGTCAACATCGCCTGTGGCTTTCACGCGGGCGATGCGCAAACCATGCTGGAGAGCGTGCGTAATGCCATCAAAAACGGCGTCGCGATAGGCGCTCATCCGAGCTTCCCCGACCGGGAAAACTTTGGCCGCACGGCGATGGATCTGCCGCCGGAGACGGTCTACGCTCAGGTGCTCTACCAGATCGGCGCGCTGGAGGCGATGGTGCGCGCCGAGAAGGGCGTGCTGCGCCACGTGAAGCCGCACGGCATGCTTTATAACCAGGCGGCGAAAGATCCGGCGCTGGCGGAGGCGATTGCCCGCGCGGTGCGGGACTGTAATCCACAGCTGATTCTGGTAGGCCTTGCGGGCAGCGAGCTGATTCGTGCTGGAGAACGGCTGGGCCTGACCACCCGTCAGGAAGTGTTTGCCGATCGGGGCTACATGCCGGACGGCAGCCTGGTTCCACGTGCGCTGGCCGGGGCGCTGATTACCGACGAAGCTAAAGCGCTGGCGCAGACGCTGGAAATGGTGCGCGTCGGGCGGGTGACCGCCGTGGACGGAACACCGGCAAACGTTCAGGCCGATACGGTATGTTTACACGGTGACGGCGAGCATGCGCTCCAGTTCGCGCGCCGCTTGCGGGCGGCGTTCTCTGAAGAGGGCATTCTGGTCAGCGCAGAATAATCATGAAAGGACAATAACATGCCAGAAGGTCCGGAGATCCGCCGCGCGGCGGATAGCCTGGAGGCGGCGATAAAGGGCAAACCGTTGACGGATGTCTGGTTTGCTTTTCCTCAGCTAAAACCGTTTGAATCACAGCTGGTGGGGCAGACGGTGACCCATATTGAAACGCGCGGCAAGGCCTTGCTTACGCACTTTTCCCATAACCTGACGTTATATAGCCATAACCAGCTTTACGGCGTCTGGCGAGTGGTGGAGGCGGACGAGCAGCCGCAAACTACCCGCGTGCTGCGCGTCAGGCTGCAAACGGCGGATAAAGCAATCCTGCTTTACAGCGCGTCGGATATCGAAATGTTAACGCCGGAGCAGCTGCTGACGCACCCGTTTCTGCAGCGGGTCGGGCCGGACGTGCTGGACATGCGCCTGACGGCGAGCGACGTGAAGGCCCGGCTGTTATCACCTAAATTCCGTAACCGACAGTTTTCCGGCCTGTTCCTCGACCAGGCCTTTCTGGCCGGGCTGGGTAACTACCTTCGGGTAGAAATTCTGTGGGAAGTGGGGCTGGCACCGCAGCATAAGGCGTCTCAGCTGAATGATGAACAGCTGGAGGCGCTATCCCACGCGCTGCTGGATATTCCGCGGCTGTCGTACACCACGCGCGGCGTGGTGGATGAGAACAAGCATCACGGGGCGCTGTTCCGCTTTAAGGTGTTTCATCGGGCGGGGAAAAAGTGCGAGCGATGCGGCGGGATTATCGACAGGATTATGCTCTCTTCGAGACCCTTTTACTGGTGCCCGCACTGCCAGAAATAAAAGTAAAACGGTAACCCTTGGGTTACCGTTTTTAAGGTTTTCTCCCTCTCCCTGTGGGGAGAGGGCCGGGGTGAGGGCATCAGGCCGCACCCAACTCCTGTTAGCGCTTAATATCAGACTTAAAATCACGCTGCTCGTAGCCGGTATACAGCTGACGAGGACGGGCGATTTTCATGCCTTCGCTGTGCATTTCGTTCCAGTGCGCAATCCAGCCTACGGTACGGGCCATGGCGAAGATTACGGTGAACATGGAAGACGGAATGCCCATCGCTTTCAGAATAATGCCAGAGTAGAAATCGACGTTCGGGTAGAGTTTCTTCTCGATGAAGTACGGGTCGTTCAGCGCGATGTGTTCCAGCTCCATCGCCACTTCCAGCAGGTCATCTTTGGTACCCAGCTCTTTCAGCACTTCGTGGCAGGTCTCACGCATAACGGTGGCGCGCGGGTCGTAGTTTTTATAAACACGGTGACCGAAGCCCATCAGGCGGAAGGAGTCATTCTTGTCTTTCGCGCGACGCACGAACTCAGGAATGTGCTCAACGGTGCTGATCTCTTCCAGCATCTTCAGTGCCGCTTCGTTCGCGCCGCCGTGCGCCGGTCCCCACAGGGAGGCGATGCCCGCAGCGATACAGGCGAACGGGTTCGCGCCTGAAGAGCCCGCTGTACGGACGGTAGAGGTAGATGCGTTCTGTTCGTGGTCAGCGTGCAGGATCAGAATACGGTCCATTGCGCGTTCCAGCACTGGGTTCACTTCGTACTCTTCGCACGGCGTGGAGAACATCATGCGCAGGAAGTTACCCGCGTAGGAGAGGTCGTTGCGCGGATACACAAACGGCTGGCCGATGGAGTATTTGTAGCACATCGCCGCCATGGTAGGCATTTTGGACAGCAGGCGGAACGCCGCGATATCACGGTGACGCGGGTTATTCACGTCAAGGGAGTCGTGGTAGAACGCCGCCAGCGCACCGGTAATCCCGCACATCACCGCCATTGGGTGAGAGTCACGACGGAACGCATGGAACAGACGGGTAATCTGCTCATGGATCATGGTGTGACGGGTCACGGTGGTTTTGAATTCATCGTACTGTGCCTGCGTCGGTTTTTCGCCGTTCAGCAGGATGTAGCACACTTCCAGATAGTTGGATTCGGTGGCTAACTGATCGATGGGGAAGCCGCGATGGAGCAGGATACCTTCGTCACCGTCAATGTAGGTGATTTTGGATTCGCAAGATGCGGTAGAGGTAAATCCAGGGTCAAAGGTGAACACACCTTTAGAACCCAGCGTACGGATATCAATAACATCCTGACCGAGCGTGCCTTTTAGCACATCCAGTTCAACAGCAGTGTCACCATTTAGGGTGAGCGTTGCCTTTGTATCAGCCATTTACGGTCTCCTTAGCGCCTTATGCTTAAGACTGCGCTTCACCGGATTTGCTTTCAGCTGTTAATCACCGTTACCAGATTGTTATTTGGCTTACCGCTCAGCTCACGAGGACAAACCAGGGTACAGAGCTATGGCGCCTTGCAGGTAAACGAATGAAATATCAGTGAAACAACAGCAAATCAGCGTTTTTGCAGTCCGAATTATTCAAACCTGTATATCACTAATAACTGTCCTGATAACTTCGGTCAATACCATCACACTGTTACATAACTATTTGTCAGGTGAAAGTGAGACCTCATAACTTTTGCGCATTATATGCCTTTTCTGCTGACGTTTGTAACAATATTGTTTAACATTTGTCAAATCAGATGATTAAAAATTAAAAAGATGTTGTTATCGTGACCCTGATCACTGTTCCAGAGAAAACCCGACAAACTGTATGTAGGTTAATTGTAATGATTTTGTGAACGGCCTATACTGCCGCCAGGTCTCCGGAACACCCTGCAATCCCGAGCCACCCAGCGTTGTAACGTGTCGTTTTAGCATTTGGAAGCAATGTTTTGCATGACGCGCAGTTATAGAAAAGGAACGCTGCTTGACCCGCATCGCAGTCCGGAGGAAGGAAACAATAAGAACAGCATGTGGGCGTTATTCATGATAAGAAATGTGAAAAAACAAAGACCTGTCAATCTGGATCTCAAAACGATCCGGTTCCCTGTAACAGCAATAGCGTCCATTCTGCACCGTGTTTCTGGTGTGATTACGTTTGTGGCGGTCGGTATTTTACTGTGGTTACTGGGCACCAGCCTCTCTTCCCCTGAAGGATTCCTCCAGGCCTCTGCCATCATGAACAGCTTCTTCGTGAAATTCATCATGTGGGGCATTCTGACCGCGCTGGCGTACCACGTTGTTGTGGGTGTTCGCCATATGCTGATGGACTTTGGCTACCTGGAAGAAACGTTCGAAGCCGGGAAACGCTCCGCTAACATTTCATTTGTGATTACAGTCGTGCTTTCACTTCTCGCAGGAGTTCTCGTATGGTAAGCAACGCCTCCGCATTAGGACGCAACGGCGTACATGACTTCATCCTGGTCCGTGCTACCGCCATCGTTCTCACGCTTTACATCATCTATATGATTGGTTTCTTCGCGACCAGCGGCACGCTGACGTGGGAAATCTGGAGTGGGTTCTTCGGCTCCGCCTTCACCAAAGTGTTCACCCTGCTGGCTCTGTTCTCCATCCTTATTCATGCCTGGATTGGCATGTGGCAGGTGTTGACCGATTACGTTAAACCGCTGGCGATTCGCCTCCCGCTGCAGCTGGCCATTGTTGTTGCACTGGTGGTTTACGTTATTTATGGATTCGTTGTGGTGTGGGGTGTGTAATGAAACTGCCAGTCAGAGAATTTGATGCTGTTGTGATTGGTGCCGGTGGCGCAGGTATGCGTGCCGCACTGCAAATTTCCCAGAGCGGCCAGACCTGTGCGCTGCTCTCTAAAGTGTTCCCGACCCGTTCCCACACCGTGTCTGCGCAGGGCGGTATCACCGTTGCGCTGGGTAACTCCCATGAAGACAACTGGGAATGGCACATGTATGACACGGTAAAAGGTTCCGACTACATCGGCGACCAGGATGCCATCGAATATATGTGTAAAACCGGCCCGGAAGCGATTCTGGAGCTGGACCATATGGGTCTGCCGTTCTCCCGTCTGGAAAATGGCACTATCTATCAGCGTCCGTTTGGCGGCCAGTCGAAAAACTTCGGCGGCGAGCAGGCGGCACGTACCGCGGCGGCGGCTGACCGTACCGGTCACGCACTGCTGCATACCCTGTATCAGCAGAACCTGAAAAACCACACCACCATCTTCTCCGAGTGGTATGCGCTGGATCTGGTGAAAAACGCCGATGGCGCAGTCGTCGGCTGTACCGCGCTGTGCATCGAAACCGGTGAAGTGGTTTACTTCAAAGCCCGCGCTACCGTGCTGGCGACCGGCGGCGCAGGCCGTATCTATCAGTCCACCACCAACGCCCACATCAACACCGGTGACGGTGTCGGTATGGCTATCCGCGCGGGCGTGCCGGTGCAGGATATGGAAATGTGGCAGTTCCACCCAACCGGTATCGCCGGTGCGGGCGTTCTGGTGACGGAAGGCTGTCGCGGTGAAGGTGGTTACCTGCTGAACAAGCACGGCGAGCGCTTCATGGAGCGTTATGCCCCGAATGCGAAAGACCTGGCGGGTCGTGACGTGGTGGCGCGTTCCATCATGATCGAAATCCGTGAAGGCCGCGGCTGTGACGGCCCATGGGGTCCACACGCGAAGCTGAAGCTCGACCATCTGGGTAAAGAAGTGCTGGAATCCCGTCTGCCGGGCATCCTGGAACTGTCCCGCACCTTCGCACACGTCGACCCGGTGAAAGAGCCGATTCCGGTTATTCCAACCTGCCACTACATGATGGGCGGTATTCCGACCAAAGTGACCGGTCAGGCGCTGACCGTGAACGAGCAGGGCGAAGACGTTGTCATTCCTGGCCTGTTCGCGGTGGGCGAAATTGCCTGCGTATCCGTACACGGCGCAAACCGTCTGGGCGGCAACTCTCTGCTGGACCTGGTGGTGTTTGGTCGTGCAGTGGGTCTGCATCTGCAGGAATCCATTGCCGAGCAGGGCGCGCTGCGTGATGCAACCGACGACGAAATTGATGCCTCTCTTGAGCGCCTCAACCGCTGGAACGGCAACCGTAACGGCGAAGATCCGGTGGAAATCCGTAAAGCGCTGCAGGAATGTATGCAGCACAACTTCTCGGTATTCCGCGAAGGTGACGCGATGGCGAAAGGTCTTGAGCAGCTGAAAGCGATCCGCGAGCGTCTGAAAAATGCCCGTCTGGACGACACCTCCAGCGAGTTCAACACCCAGCGCGTTGAGTGCCTGGAGCTGGATAACCTGATGGAAACCGCGTTCGCGACCGCGATGTCGGCAAACTTCCGCACCGAAAGCCGTGGCGCGCATAGCCGCTTCGACTTCCCGGATCGTGATGACGAAAACTGGCTGTGCCATTCCCTGTATCTGCCAGAGTCGGAATCCATGACGCGTCGTAGCGTCAATATGGAACCGAAACTGCGTCCGGCGTTCCCGCCGAAGATTCGTACTTACTAATGCGGAGACAGGATAATGAAACTCGAATTCTCAGTTTATCGTTATAACCCGGATGTAGACGACGCTCCGCGTATGCAGGATTACACCCTGGAAGCGGAAGAAGGTCGCGACATGATGCTGCTGGATGCCTTAATCCAGCTGAAAGAGAAAGATCCAACGCTGTCGTTCCGTCGCTCCTGCCGTGAAGGGGTGTGTGGCTCTGACGGGGTGAACATGAACGGCAAAAATGGCCTCGCCTGCATCACGCCAATTTCAGCGTTGCAGCGCCCTGGTCAGAAAATTGTTATCCGTCCTCTGCCAGGCCTGCCGGTCGTGCGTGATTTGGTGGTAGACATGGGGCAATTCTATGCACAATATGAGAAGATTAAGCCTTACTTATTGAATAATGGGCAAAATCCACCCGCTCGCGAGCACTTACAGTCTCCTGAGCAGCGTGAAAAACTCGATGGGCTGTACGAGTGTATTCTCTGCGCATGCTGTTCAACGTCCTGCCCGTCGTTCTGGTGGAACCCGGACAAGTTTATCGGCCCGGCCGGTCTGCTGGCTGCCTATCGCTTCCTGATCGATAGCCGCGACACCGAAACCGACAGCCGTCTGGAAGGACTGAGTGACGCTTTCAGCGTATTCCGCTGCCATAGCATCATGAACTGCGTCAGTGTGTGTCCGAAGGGGCTGAACCCGACGCGCGCCATCGGCCATATTAAGTCGATGCTGCTGCAGCGCAGTGCGTAAGTAAAAACGCCGGATGGCGCTGCGCTTATCCGGCCTACGTAACAGTAGGCCCGGTAAGCGTAGCGTCACCGGGCAAATTGCAGAAACCTTTAAAAACTGCCCTGAAGTCTAGACAGTTTCTAAAGGTTCCTTCGCGGGCCAAATGAAAAGAGCTCGCAGGTGAACCCCGGCACGTACACGTGGTGTGCGTGGTAGTTTCTACGGCGAAAGTAAGCATAAAAATGCTTAAGGGATCACGATGCAGAACGGCGCAATGAAAGCCTGGCTGGACTCTTCTTTCCTTTCTGGTGCGAACCAGAGCTGGATTGAACAGCTCTATGAAGACTTCTTAACCGATCCTGACTCAGTGGACGCAAACTGGCGTTCCATGTTCCAGCAGTTGCCTGGCACAGGGGTCAAACCGGATCAATTCCATTCCAAAACACGTGATTATTTCCGTCGTCTGGCGAAGGATGCCTCACGTTACTCTTCTGCGATTTCCGACCCTGACACCAATGCGAAGCAGGTTAAAGTCCTGCAGCTTATCAACGCTTATCGCTTCCGCGGTCACCAGCATGCGAATCTCGATCCGCTGGGACTGTGGAAACAAGACCGTGTGGCCGATCTCGATCCGGCGTATCACGATCTGACCGAGGCCGATTTCCAGGAAAGCTTTAACGTAGGTTCCTTTGCCATCGGCAAAGACACGATGAAGCTGGGCGATCTGATTGACGCGCTCAAGCAAACCTACTGCGGCTCCATCGGCGCGGAATACATGCACATTACCTCTACCGAAGAGAAACGCTGGATCCAGCAGCGTATCGAATCCGTAGCGGGCCACGCGAACTTCTCGGCTGACGAGAAAAAACGCTTCCTGAACGAGCTGACCGCAGCGGAAGGGCTTGAGCGCTATCTGGGCGCGAAATTCCCGGGCGCAAAACGCTTCTCGCTGGAAGGCGGCGACGCGCTGGTGCCGATGCTGAAAGAGCTGATTCGTCACGCAGGCAAGAGCGGTACCCGTGAAGTCGTTCTGGGTATGGCGCACCGCGGCCGTCTGAACGTACTGATCAACGTGCTGGGTAAAAAACCGCAGGACCTGTTCGACGAATTCGCGGGCAAACATAAAGAACACCTCGGCACCGGCGACGTGAAGTACCACATGGGCTTCTCGTCTGATATCGAAACCGAAGGCGGTCTGGTTCACCTGGCGCTGGCGTTTAACCCGTCACACCTGGAAATCGTTAGCCCGGTGGTTATCGGTTCCGTGCGTGCGCGTCTGGATCGTCTGGACGAGCCGAGCAGCAATAAAGTGCTGCCTATCACCATCCACGGTGATGCGGCGGTAACAGGGCAGGGCGTGGTTCAGGAAACCCTGAACATGTCGAAAGCGCGTGGTTACGAAGTGGGCGGTACCGTTCGCATCGTGATCAACAACCAGGTGGGCTTTACCACCTCTAACCCGCTGGATGCGCGTTCTACCCCGTACTGCACAGACATCGGTAAGATGGTGCAGGCGCCAATCTTCCACGTTAACGCGGATGACCCGGAAGCCGTGGCTTTCGTTACCCGTCTGGCGCTGGACTTCCGTAATACCTTTAAACGCGATGTGTTCATTGACCTCTTCTGCTACCGCCGTCACGGCCACAACGAAGCGGATGAGCCAAGTGCAACCCAGCCGTTGATGTATCAGAAAATCAAAAAACACCCAACGCCGCGCAAAATCTATGCTGACAAGCTGGAAGCGGACAAAGTGGCGACGCTGGAAGATGCGACCGAGCTGGTCAACCTCTATCGCGACGCGCTGGATGCGGGTGAATGCGTGGTGAAAGAGCTGCGTCCGATGAACATGCACTCCTTTACCTGGTCGCCGTACCTCAACCACGAGTGGGATGAGAGCTACCCGAACAAGGTGGAGATGAAGCGCCTGCAGGAGCTGGCTAAACGCATCAGCACCGTACCGGACGCTATCGAGATGCAGTCTCGCGTGCAGAAAATCTACGCTGACCGTCAGTCCATGGCGGCAGGTGAGAAGCTGTTTGACTGGGGCGGTGCGGAAACGCTGGCCTACGCAACGCTGGTTGACGAAGGCATTCCTGTTCGTCTGTCCGGTGAAGATGCGGGCCGTGGTACCTTCTTCCACCGTCACGCGGTTGTTCACAACCAGTCCAACGGTTCAACCTACACCCCGCTGCAGCACGTGCACAACGGTCAGGGCCAGTTCAAGGTCTGGGACTCCGTGCTGTCTGAAGAAGCGGTACTGGCCTTCGAATACGGTTACGCCACCGCTGAACCACGCACCCTGACCATCTGGGAAGCGCAGTTCGGCGACTTCGCCAACGGCGCGCAGGTAGTTATCGACCAGTTCATCTCCTCCGGCGAGCAGAAATGGGGCCGTATGTGTGGCCTGGTGATGCTGCTGCCGCACGGTTATGAAGGGCAGGGTCCGGAGCACTCCTCCGCGCGTCTGGAACGTTATCTGCAGCTCTGCGCCGAGCAGAACATGCAGGTCTGCGTGCCGTCCACCCCGGCTCAGGTCTACCACATGCTGCGTCGTCAGGCGCTGCGCGGTATGCGCCGTCCGCTGGTGGTGATGTCGCCAAAATCCCTGCTGCGTCATCCGCTGGCGGTGTCCAGCCTGGAAGAACTGGCGAACGGTACCTTCCAGCCGGCCATCGGTGAAGTTGACGAGCTGGATCCGCAGGCCGTGAAGCGTGTCGTAATGTGTTCTGGTAAGGTTTATTACGACCTGCTGGAACAGCGCCGCAAGAACGATCAGAAAGATGTCGCCATCGTGCGTATCGAACAGCTTTATCCGTTCCCGCATCAGGCGATGCAGGAAGTGCTGAAACAATATGCTCACGTACATGATTTTGTCTGGTGCCAGGAAGAGCCGCTCAACCAGGGCGCATGGTACTGCAGCCAGCATCATTTCCGTGAAGTGATTCCATTTGGGTCAGCCCTGCGCTATGCAGGTCGCCCGGCCTCCGCCTCTCCGGCGGTAGGGTATATGTCCGTTCACCAGAAGCAGCAACAAGATCTGGTCAATGACGCGCTGAACGTCGATTAATTAAAGGATACAAAATGAGTAGCGTAGATATTCTTGTTCCCGACCTGCCTGAATCCGTAGCAGATGCGACCGTCGCTACCTGGCACAAAAAACCAGGCGATGCCGTTAAGCGCGATGAAGTGCTGGTAGAAATCGAAACTGACAAAGTGGTACTGGAAGTACCGGCTTCGGCGGATGGCGTTCTGGACGCGGTGCTGGAAGATGAAGGTACCACCGTTACCTCTCGTCAGATCCTGGGTCGCCTGCGTGAAGGCAACAGCGCGGGCAAAGAGTCCAGCGCGAAATCTGAAGAGAAAGCCTCTACGCCGGCTCAGCGCCAGCAGGCTTCTCTGGAAGAACAGTCTAACGACGCCCTCAGCCCGGCGATCCGTCGCCTGCTGGCTGAACATAGCCTTGACCCGGCAGCCATCAAAGGCACCGGTGTGGGCGGTCGTCTGACCCGCGAAGACATCGACAAGCACCTGGCGAAAGCGCCTGCTCAGGCAGAAGCGAAAGCCCCTGTGGCAGCACCGGCAGCACAGCCTGCTCTGGGCGCCCGCAGCGAAAAACGCGTGCCAATGACTCGCCTGCGTAAGCGCGTGGCCGAGCGTCTGCTGGAGGCGAAAAACTCCACCGCGATGCTGACCACCTTCAACGAAGTGAACATGAAGCCAATCATGGACCTGCGTAAGCAGTACGGTGACGCGTTTGAAAAACGTCACGGTATCCGTCTGGGCTTTATGTCCTTCTACGTGAAAGCGGTAGTTGAAGCGCTGAAACGCTACCCGGAAGTGAACGCGTCTATTGATGGCGATGACGTGGTTTACCACAACTATTTCGACGTCAGCATGGCGGTTTCTACCCCACGTGGCCTGGTAACGCCGGTTCTGCGTGATGTGGATACCCTGGGTATGGCTGACATCGAGAAAAACATTAAAGAGCTGGCTGTTAAAGGCCGCGACGGCAAGCTGACCGTAGACGACCTGACCGGCGGTAACTTCACCATTACCAACGGCGGTGTATTCGGCTCGCTGATGTCTACCCCGATCATTAACCCGCCGCAGAGCGCGATCCTGGGTATGCATGCCATTAAAGATCGCCCGATGGCGGTAGACGGTAAAGTGGAGATCCTGCCAATGATGTACCTGGCGCTCTCTTACGACCACCGCCTGATCGACGGCCGCGAGTCCGTGGGCTTCCTGGTCGCGATTAAAGAGCTGCTGGAAGATCCAACGCGTCTGCTGCTGGACGTCTAGTGACTATTTAGCATCACCTGCCCTGTAGGCCGGATAAGCGTAGCGCCATCCGGCACACAGACTGCGCCGGTCTACAGGTTTGAAGATAACGATTACCCTGAAGGATGGATAGAACACATGAACTTACATGAATATCAGGCCAAACAGCTGTTTGCCCGGTATGGCTTACCGGCTCCGGTGGGTTATGCCTGTACTACCCCGCGTGAAGCAGAAGAAGCTGCATCTAAAATCGGTGCCGGCCCGTGGGTAGTTAAGTGTCAGGTTCACGCTGGTGGCCGTGGTAAAGCGGGCGGTGTGAAGGTTGTTAAGAGCAAAGAAGAGATTCGTGCGTTTGCTGAACATTGGCTCGGCAAGCGTCTGGTAACGTACCAGACAGATGCGAACGGCCAGCCGGTTAACCAGATCCTGGTTGAAGCGGCGACCGACATCGCGAAAGAACTGTACCTGGGCGCGGTTGTTGACCGTAGCTCCCGTCGCGTGGTGTTCATGGCGTCTACCGAAGGCGGCGTGGAAATCGAGAAAGTGGCGGAAGAGACCCCGCACCTGATCCACAAAGTGGCAATCGATCCGCTGGCGGGCCCAATGCCTTACCAGGGTCGCGAGCTGGCGTTCAAACTGGGTCTGGAAGGCAAGCTGGTTCAGCAGTTCACCAAAATCTTCATGGGTCTGGCGAACATCTTCCTGGAGCGCGACCTGGCGCTGATCGAGATCAACCCGCTGGTGATCACCACCCAGGGCGACCTGATCTGCCTTGACGGCAAGCTGGGCGCTGACGGCAACGCGCTGTTCCGCCAGTCCGACCTGCGCGAAATGCGCGATCAGTCTCAGGAAGACCCGCGTGAAGCGCAGGCTGCACAGTGGGAGCTGAACTACGTGGCGCTGGACGGCAACATCGGCTGTATGGTTAACGGTGCGGGCCTGGCAATGGGCACCATGGACATCGTTAAGCTGCACGGCGGTGAGCCAGCTAACTTCCTCGACGTAGGCGGTGGCGCAACCAAAGAGCGCGTAACCGAAGCGTTCAAAATCATCCTCTCTGACGACAACGTGAAGGCCGTTCTGGTTAACATCTTCGGCGGCATCGTCCGCTGTGACCTGATCGCCGACGGTATCATCGGTGCGGTAGAAGAAGTGGGTGTTAACGTTCCGGTTGTTGTGCGTCTGGAAGGTAACAACGCTGAACTCGGCGCGAAAAAACTGGCTGACAGCGGCCTGAATATTATTGCAGCGAAAAGTCTGACGGATGCAGCTCAGCAGGTTGTTGCCGCAGTGGAGGGGAAATAATGTCAGTTTTAATTAATAAAGATACCAAGGTTATCTGCCAGGGCTTCACCGGTAGCCAGGGGACTTTCCACTCCGAACAGGCGATTGCCTACGGCACGCAGATGGTTGGCGGCGTAACGCCAGGTAAAGGCGGTACCACGCACCTGGGCCTGCCGGTGTTCAACACCGTGCGTGAAGCCGTAGAAGCGACGGGCGCAACCGCGACCGTGATCTACGTTCCGGCGCCGTTCTGCAAAGACTCCATTCTGGAAGCGATTGATGCAGGCATCAAGCTAATCATCACCATCACTGAAGGCATCCCGACGCTGGATATGCTGACCGTGAAGGTGAAGCTGGATGAAGCAGGCGTGCGCATGATCGGCCCGAACTGCCCTGGCGTTATCACCCCAGGCGAATGCAAAATCGGCATCATGCCGGGCCACATTCACAAGCCGGGCAAAGTGGGCATCGTGTCCCGTTCCGGTACCCTGACCTATGAAGCAGTGAAGCAGACCACCGATTACGGCTTCGGCCAGTCCACCTGCGTGGGCATCGGCGGTGACCCGATCCCTGGCTCTAACTTCATCGACATCCTGAAGCTGTTCCAGGAAGATCCACAGACCGAAGCGATCGTGATGATCGGTGAAATCGGTGGTAGCGCGGAAGAAGAAGCGGCTGCTTACATCAAAGAACACGTGACCAAGCCGGTTGTGGGTTACATCGCGGGTGTGACCGCGCCGAAAGGCAAGCGTATGGGTCACGCAGGCGCGATCATCGCCGGTGGTAAAGGTACGGCTGATGAGAAATTCGCAGCGCTGGAAGCCGCAGGCGTGAAGACCGTTCGCAGCCTGGCGGATATCGGCGAAGCACTGAAATCCATCATTAAGTAAGTCCTCTCTGCTCCCCGAAAGGGGGGCGTTGAAGTATAAAAATGTCCGTTTCGACATGGTTGGCCGCTGTAAAGCGGCCTTTTTTTTGTCTGCCGGGCGTCATGCAATAGTCACAAATAGGTGTTAATTACAGAGGGTGTAAAAGTAAAATAATTGTTATTTATTTACCTTAAAGAGAGCCGATGGAAAAAAACGAAAAACGAACTAAAATTTATGTCCTGAATAAATGAGGCATTCAGGCTACTAGGTTAATAAAAATCACTTCTGTTTATATTCACCCGTCGATTCGATAACCTTAATTGTATTTTATATACATATCTTTAACATGGTTTTTACTATGTTCACCACATCAGAACACAATTAACATAACGGATTGTTTTTGATTTAAATCAAAGTTTAATCCTTGGAAAAACCCATCAAAAGGCGCTAAATTGTCCCCGATCAAAATGGCCGAAAAGTGGTAATTTTGCTATAAATTGATCACCGTCGAAAAACGTAAATGTGATTCAATAAAAACCTGTTTATTGTAAGGGTTTTGCAGCGTATTATATTTGCGGGATCAATTTGAGTTTTTTATTAACGTATTTGTAACCTCACGTCATCGTTTTTATCCTCCTTCAGGGTAATAACGACGACAAGGATGCGAATAATTTGTATTGGGGCATGCGTGTGGATCTCTCTCTGACGGGGTTCACTCTCGGAGTCTTCATGCGATGAGCAAGGAGTCATGATGTTAGATATAGTCGAACTGTCGCGCTTACAGTTTGCCTTGACCGCGATGTACCACTTCCTGTTTGTGCCACTGACGCTCGGTATGGCGTTCCTGCTGGCCATTATGGAAACGGTATACGTTCTCTCCGGCAAACAGATTTATAAAGATATGACCAAGTTCTGGGGCAAGTTGTTTGGTATCAACTTCGCACTGGGCGTGGCAACCGGTCTGACCATGGAGTTCCAGTTCGGGACTAACTGGTCTTACTATTCCCACTATGTTGGGGATATCTTCGGTGCGCCGCTGGCCATTGAAGGTCTGATGGCCTTCTTCCTCGAATCCACCTTTGTAGGTCTGTTCTTCTTCGGCTGGGACCGTCTGGGTAAAGTCCAGCATATGGCGGTGACCTGGCTGGTGGCATTAGGTTCGAACCTGTCCGCGCTGTGGATCCTGGTAGCGAACGGCTGGATGCAGAACCCTATCGCGTCTGATTTCAACTTCGAAACCATGCGTATGGAGATGGTCAGCTTTGCCGAACTGGTCCTGAACCCGGTTGCGCAGGTTAAATTCGTTCACACCGTCGCTTCTGGCTATGTGTGCGGCGCGATGTTTGTCCTGGGTATCAGTTCTTACTACATGCTGCGCGGTCGTGACTTCGCGTTTGCTAAGCGCTCCTTTGCTATCGCTGCAAGCTTTGGTATGGCTGCAATCCTCTCTGTTATCGTTCTGGGTGATGAATCCGGTTACGAAATGGGCGACGTGCAGAAAACCAAACTGGCCGCAATTGAAGCCGAATGGGAAACCCAACCGGCGCCTGCTGCCTTCACGCTGTTCGGTGTTCCCGATCAGGATGCGCAGGAAAACCGCTTCGCTATTCAAATCCCTTACGCACTGGGTATCATCGCCACTCGTTCTGTTGATAAGCAGGTGACCGGTCTGAAAGAGCTGATGGTTCAGCATGAAGAGCGTATCCGTAACGGTATGAAAGCCTACTCGCTGCTGGAACAGCTGCGTGCTGGTTCTACCGATCAGGCTGTTCGCGACCAGTTCAACAGTGTGAAGAAAGATCTGGGTTACGGTCTGCTCCTGAAACGTTATACCCCGAACGTTTCTGATGCGACAGAAGCGCAGATCCAGATGGCAACCAAAGACTCGATTCCACGCGTTGCGCCACTGTACTTCGCATTCCGTATCATGGTGGGCTGCGGCATCATCATGCTGCTGATCATTGCGGCGTCCTTCTGGTCCGTGATCCGCAACCGCATCGGCGAGAAAAAATGGCTGCTGCGCACCGCGCTGTACGGTATTCCACTGCCGTGGATCGCGATCGAATCCGGCTGGTTTGTTGCGGAGTATGGCCGTCAGCCATGGGCGATTGGTGAGGTACTGCCAACGGCGGTAGCGAACTCATCCCTGACAGCGGGCGATCTGATCTTCTCCATGCTGCTGATTTGTGGTCTGTACACCCTGTTCCTGGTGGCTGAACTGTTCCTGATGTTCAAGTTCGCGCGCCTTGGCCCAAGCAGCCTGAAAACCGGTCGCTATCACTACGAGCAGTCCACTGCGACTACTCAGCCGGCACGCTAAGACAGGAGTCATCAAATGATCGATTATGAAGTATTGCGTTTTATCTGGTGGCTGTTGGTCGGCGTTCTGCTGATCGGTTTCGCCGTCACGGATGGTTTCGACATGGGGGTGGGGATGCTCACCCGTTTCCTCGGTCGTAATGACACCGAGCGTCGAATCATGATCAACTCCATCGCCCCGCACTGGGACGGTAACCAGGTGTGGCTGATCACCGCAGGCGGCGCGCTGTTCGCTGCCTGGCCGATGGTCTACGCGGCTGCGTTCTCCGGCTTCTACGTGGCGATGATCCTGGTGCTGGCCTCTTTATTCTTCCGTCCGGTCGGTTTCGACTACCGTTCCAAGATTGAAGATACCCGCTGGCGCAACATGTGGGACTGGGGCATCTTCATCGGTAGCTTCGTTCCACCGCTGGTGATCGGCGTGGCGTTCGGTAACCTGCTGCAGGGCGTGCCGTTCCACCTGGACGAATACATGCGTCTTTACTACACCGGTAACTTCTTCCAGCTGCTGAACCCGTTTGGTCTGCTGGCCGGCGTGGTGAGCGTGGCGATGATCATCACTCAGGGCGCAACCTATCTGCAGATGCGCACGGTTGGTGAACTGCACCTGCGTTCTCGCGCGACGGCTCAGGTTGCCGCGCTGGTGACGCTGGTCTGCTTCGCACTGGCCGGTGTGTGGGTAGTGTACGGTATTGATGGTTACGTGGTGACGTCTGCGATTAACCATACTGCACCGTCTAACCCGCTGACCAAAGAAGTGGCGCGTCAGGCGGGAGCCTGGCTGGTGAACTTTAACAACACCCCTGCGCTGTGGGCTATTCCTGCTCTGGGCGTGCTGCTGCCGCTGCTGACCGTGCTGACGTCTCGTCTGGAGAAAGGCGCTCTGGCGTTCGTGTTCTCATCACTGACCCTGGCGTGCATCATCCTGACGGCGGGTATTGCGATGTTCCCATTCGTCATGCCATCCAGCACCATGCTGAATGCTAGCCTGACCATGTGGGATGCAACCTCCAGCCAGCTGACGCTGAACCTGATGACGTATGTTGCTTGCGTGTTCGTACCGATTATCCTGCTCTACACCACCTGGTGTTACTGGAAAATGTTCGGTCGTATCACTAAAGAACATATCGAAAGCAACACCCACTCTATGTACTAAGTAAGGAGCTGAATATGTGGTATTTCGCATGGATTTTAGGGACGCTTCTTGCCTGTGCATTTGGTGTCATCACTGCCCTGGCGCTTGAGCACGTCGAAGCGACCAAAGCGGGTGAAGAAAAACACTAATGAATATTATCGCAATGTTATATGCGGTAATGGATAAGCGCCCGTTACGGGCGCTTTCTTTAGTGATGGCATTACTGCTGGCAGGTTGTATCTTCTGGGACCCTTCGCGCTTTGCAGCGAAAACCAGCGAGCTTGAAATCTGGCACGGCTTCCTCATTATGTGGGCGGTGTGCGCAGGTGTGATCCACGGCGTGGGCTTTCGTCCGAAAGCCGTTCACTGGCAGGGAATTTTTTGCCCGCTGATTGCCGATCTGGTGCTTCTCGCCGGTTTGATTTTCTTCTTCTTCTGAATAAGAAATGTCCGTTAACGTTATGGGCTTACCCGAGCCCATAAAAATTTACTCTCCGTTTACTTTCTCCCATTCCAAACCATCATTCCCGCGCGTATAGTAGCGAAGTTTAAAAGCATTAACTTTTGTTGCATTACCGGGATGTAAAGTGAATACAACGCTGTTTCGATGGCCGGTTCGTGTCTATTACGAAGATACCGATGCCGGTGGTGTGGTTTACCACGCCAGCTACGTTGCTTTTTATGAACGGGCACGCACAGAGATGCTGCGCCATCATCACTTTAGTCAACAGGTGCTGTTGGCTGAGCGAGTTGCCTTCGTGGTTCGCAAGATGACGCTTGAGTATTTTGCGCCTGCCAGACTCGACGATATGCTCGAAGTCCAAACTGAAATTACATCAATGCGCGGGACCTCACTGGTTTTCACGCAGCGGATAGTCAACGCAGAGAATACCGTACTGAACTCAGCTGAAGTGCTGATTGTTTGTGTTGATCCAACCATAATGAAGCCTCGTGCGCTTCCTAAGTCTATTGTCGCGGAGTTTAAGCAGTGACTGACATGAATATCCTTGATTTGTTCCTGAAGGCAAGCCTTCTGGTTAAACTTATCATGTTGATTTTGATTGGTTTTTCAATCGCATCCTGGGCCATCATCATCCAGAGAACGCGTATCCTCAATGCCGCAGGCCGTGAAGCCGAAGCGTTTGAAGATAAGTTCTGGTCGGGTATTGAGCTTTCTCGTCTGTATCAGGAAAGCCAGGGGCGCCGTGAAAACCTTACAGGCTCCGAGCAAATTTTTTATAGCGGTTTCAAAGAGTTTGCCCGTCTGCATCGTGCAAACAATCATGCGCCGGAAGCGGTGGTGGAAGGAGCCTCGCGTGCGATGCGCATCTCTATGAACCGCGAGCTGGAAAACCTTGAAACGCATATTCCATTCCTCGGCACTGTCGGTTCCATCAGCCCGTATATCGGCCTGTTTGGTACCGTGTGGGGGATCATGCACGCCTTTATCGCGCTGGGCGCGGTGAAGCAGGCGACGTTGCAGATGGTTGCACCGGGTATCGCTGAAGCACTGATTGCGACCGCTATCGGTCTGTTTGCGGCAATTCCGGCGGTTATGGCTTACAACCGTCTGAACCAGCGCGTGAACAAACTGGAACTGAACTACGACAACTTTATGGAAGAGTTCACTGCGATTCTGCACCGTCAGGCGTTTACCAGCACCGAGAGCAACAAGGGGTAAACCATGGCCAGATCGCGTGGACGAGGTCGTCGCGAGCTCAAGTCCGAAATCAATATCGTTCCACTGCTGGACGTCCTGTTGGTACTGCTGCTGATCTTCATGGCGACAGCGCCAATCATTACCCAGAGCGTGGAAGTGGATCTGCCGGATGCGACAGAATCACAGGCGGTGAGCACCAATGACGATCCTCCGGTTATCATTGAGGTTTCCGGCGTAGGGCAATACAGCGTCGTGGTAGAGAAAGATCGTATGGATCAGCTGCCGCCTGAGCAGGTTATTGCTGAGGCCCAGCGTCGCCTGGAGTCAAATCCGAAAACGGTCTTCTTAATCGGTGGCGCAAAAGACGTACCCTACGATGAAATTATTAAAGCGCTGAACTTGCTACATAGTGCGGGTGTTAAGTCAGTTGGCTTAATGACCCAACCTATTTGATCATCCGCGTAGTTTTTGGGAACCGATAGTGTCAAAGGCAACCGAACAGAACGACAAGCTTAAGCGAGCGATAATCGTCTCCGCAGTGCTGCACGTTATTCTCTTTGCAGCGCTGATCTGGAGTTCGTTCGACGAGCATATTGATGCATCAGCCGGCGGCGGTGGAGGGTCTTCCATTGACGCCGTGATGGTGGATCCCGGTGCGGTAGTACAGAACTATAATCGCGAGCAACAGCAGAAGGCGAGTGCCAAACGGGCTGAAGAGCAGCGTGAAAAACAGTCGCAACAGCAGGCGGAAGAACTGCGTGAAAAGCAGGCCGCAGAGCAGGAGCGTCTGAAGCAGCTTGAGAAAGAACGTTTGCAGGCGCAGGAAGCCGCGAAAGAGCAGGCGGAACAGCAGAAACAAGCCGAAGAGGCCGCGAAGAAAGCACAGGAACAGCAAAAGCAGGCGGAAGAGGCGGCAGCAAAAGCCGCAGCGGACGCCAAAGCACAGGCTGATGCCCAGGCAAAATTAGCGGCAGAAGCGGCGAAGAAAGCCGCTGCTGATGCTCAGAAGAAAGCTGAAGCGGAAGCCGCGAAGAAAGCCGCAGCTGATGCCCAGAAGAAAGCTGAAGCCGAAGCCGCGAAGAAAGCTGCTGCCGATGCTCAGAAGAAAGCGGAAGCCGAAGCCGCGAAGAAAGCTGCTCAGGACGCAGAGAAGAAAGCTGCTGCCGAGGCTGCGAAGAAAG
This sequence comes from Enterobacter cloacae complex sp. CARB60, assembly GCF_036487345.1. Classification (NCBI taxonomy): domain Bacteria; kingdom Pseudomonadati; phylum Pseudomonadota; class Gammaproteobacteria; order Enterobacterales; family Enterobacteriaceae; genus Enterobacter; species Enterobacter cloacae complex sp. CARB60. Next base: position 3,355,832 of record NZ_JAZKLC010000002.1, on the reverse strand, counting down.
CGGCTGCTGCTGAGAAAGCGGCTGCTGAAAAAGCTGCCGCTGCTGAAAAAGCCGCTGCCGATAAAAAAGCTGCAGCTGAGAAGGCTGCTGCCGATAAGAAAGCTGCAGCTGAGAAAGCCGCTGCCGATAAGAAAGCAGCAGCTGAAAAAGCGGCTGCCAAAAAGGCTGCCGCCGCTGAAAAAGCCGCTGCTGCCGCAGGGGTTGACGATCTGCTGGGCGATTTGAGCTCCGGTAAGAATGCACCGAAAACGGGCGGCGGGGCGAAAGGAAACAACGCAGCGCCGACGGGAAGTGGTAACACTAAGAGTAACGGTGCGACAGGGGCTGAAATCAACGGTTATGCCGCGCAGATTAAATCCGCTATTGAAAGCCGATTCTATGATGCGTCTTCCTATACCGGTAAAACGTGTACGTTGCGTATAAAACTGGCTCCGGACGGCATGCTGCTCGATATTAAGTCTGAAGGTGGCGACCCGGCTTTATGTACTGCGGCCCTGGCTGCAGCGCGTCAGGCGAAGATGCCTAAACCGCCGTCTCAGGCCGTTTACGAAGTCTTCAAAAATGCGCCGCTGGACTTCAAACCTTAAGTTACATTTTCCCCGTGCAAACGGGGAAAAATAGACCAGGTTTAGTCACAGGGTTCTGGTAGTTTTGTCTATTTGAGTTTGTTAACATTCTGCTAAATTATCGCGGGTAAGGTTACCCAGATAAGGGAGATATGATGAAGCAGGCATTACGTGTAGCATTTGGTTTTTTGATGCTGTGGGCAGCAGTACTGCACGCAGAAGTACGTATCGAGATCACCCAGGGGGTGGACTCGGCACGCCCAATCGGTGTTGTTCCGTTCCAGTGGGCCGGTCCTGGCGCTGCACCTGAAGATGCCGGTGGCATCGTGGCGGCTGACCTGCGTAACAGCGGTAAATTCAACCCGTTAGATCGTTCTCGTCTGCCTCAGCAGCCGGGTAGCGCGCAGGAAGTACAGCCTGCGGCATGGTCTGCGCTGGGTATTGATGCCGTGGTTGTGGGTCAGGTTACGCCTAACCCGGACGGCTCCTACAACGTGGCCTGGCAGCTGGTGGATACCGGCGGTGCACCGGGTACCGTTCTGGCACAGAACTCTTACAAGGTCACTAAACAGTACCTGCGCTACGCGGCACACGCTGCCAGCGATGCGGTATTTGAAAAACTGACCGGCATTAAAGGGGCGTTCCGTACCCGTATTGCTTATGTGGTGCAGACCAACGGTGGTCAGTTCCCGTATGAGCTGCGCGTATCTGACTACGACGGCTATAACCAGTTCCTGGTGAAACGTTCTTCACAGCCGCTGATGTCTCCAGCCTGGTCTCCGGACGGTTCTAAACTGGCCTATGTGACCTTCGAAAGCGGCCGTTCAGCGCTGGTTATCCAGACGCTGGCAAACGGTGCTGTTCGTCAGGTGGCATCTTTCCCACGTCACAACGGTGCGCCTTCCTTCTCTCCGGACGGGTCTAAACTGGCGTTTGCGCTGTCAAAAACCGGTAGCCTTAACCTGTACGTGATGGACATTGGCTCTGGCCAGATCCGTCAGGTGACCGACGGTCGCAGCAACAACACCGAACCTTCATGGTTCCCGGACAGTCAAAACCTGGCGTTTACCTCTGACCAGGCTGGCCGTCCACAAATCTATAAAGTCAACGTCAACGGCGGTGCTCCGCAGCGTATTACCTGGGAAGGTTCGCAGAACCAGAACTCAGACGTGAGCAGCGACGGTAAATTTATGGTAATGGTGAGCTCCAACGGTGGGCAGCAGCACATTGCCAAACAAGATCTGGTAGCGGGTGGCGTTCAAGTTCTGTCGTCAACGTTCCTGGATGAAACGCCAAGTCTGGCACCTAACGGCACGATGGTAATCTACAGCTCTTCTCAGGGGATGGGATCTGTGCTGAATCTGGTTTCTACAGATGGGCGTTTCAAAGCGCGTATTCCGGCAACTGATGGACAGGTAAAATCACCTGCCTGGTCGCCGTATCTGTAAATAATAATTAATTGATTACTAAAGGAATCATAGAAATGCAACTGAACAAAGTGCTGAAGGGGCTGATGATCGCTCTGCCTGTAATGGCAATCGCAGCGTGTTCTTCTAACAAGAACGCAAGCAATGACCAGAGCGGCGAAGGCATGATGGGTGCCGGCACCGGTATGGACGCGAACGGCAATGGCAACATGTCTTCTGAAGAGCAAGCGCGTCTTCAGATGCAGCAGCTGCAGCAGAACAACATCGTTTACTTCGATCTGGATAAATACGACATCCGTTCTGACTTCGCTGCGATGCTGGATGCGCACGCTAACTTCCTGCGTAGCAACCCATCTTACAAAGTCACCGTAGAAGGTCACGCGGACGAACGTGGTACTCCAGAGTACAACATCTCCCTGGGTGAACGTCGTGCTAACGCTGTTAAAATGTACCTGCAGGGTAAAGGCGTTTCTGCTGACCAGATCTCCATCGTTTCTTACGGTAAAGAAAAACCTGCAGTACTGGGTCACGACGAAGCGGCTTACTCCAAAAACCGTCGTGCCGTACTGGTTTACTAAGAGAATTGCATGAGCAGTAACTTCAGACATCATCTGTTGAGTCTGTCGTTACTGGTTGGAATAGCGGCCCCCTGGGCCGCTTTTGCTCAGGCACCAATCAGTAGTGTCGGCTCAGGCTCGGTAGAAGACCGGGTCACTCAACTCGAGCGTATTTCTAACGCTCACAGCCAGCTTTTAACCCAACTCCAGCAACAGCTCTCCGATAACCAGAATGATATTGACTCTCTCCGCGGTCAGATTCAGGAAAGCCAGTATCAGCTTAACCAGGTTGTGGAACGTCAGAAGCAAATCTTGTTGCAGATAGATAGCCTGAGCAGCGGTGGTGGTGCGCAAGCACAGCCAGCAGCAGGCGATCAGAGCGGTGCGGCGACATCCGCTCCGGCTGCGGATGCTTCTGCTTCTACAGGTGCGCCTGTACAGAGCGGTGACGCGAATACGGACTACAACGCGGCGATTGCCCTGGTGCAGGATCAATCTCGTCAGGATGACGCGCTTGCTGCGTTTCAGAGCTTTGTGAAGAAATACCCTGATTCCACTTATCAGCCAAATGCGAATTACTGGCTCGGTCAGCTGAATTACAACAAGGGTAAAAAGGACGATGCGGCGTTTTATTTTGCCTCCGTGGTAAAAAATTACCCGAAATCGCCAAAAGCGCCTGATGCGATGTACAAAGTGGGCGTCATCATGCAGGACAAAGGCGACACTGCGAAAGCCAAAGCGGTTTATCAGCAGGTGGTCTCTAAATTCCCGGGTACCGAAGGTGCTAAGCAGGCGCAAAAACGTCTGAATTCGATGGGATGATTACCGCATGACCAGAAATCGCGTTATTTCTGGTCGTGCAGCATGATTCGTAAGCAGTTAAGTGATCTTCATCGAAATTTTTGTTGCGCTGAATTCTTAAATCAGTAATATATGCCGCCGTTGCCACGGGATATCAAACAACGTGAAAACAGCGTAAAAGTGGGTCGTTAGCTCAGTTGGTAGAGCAGTTGACTTTTAATCAATTGGTCGCAGGTTCGAATCCTGCACGACCCACCACTTAACGCATACCGGCAGTACAGAGTGGGTGATTAGCTCAGTTGGTAGAGCATCTCCTTTACACGGAGGGGGTCGGCGGTTCGAGCCCGTCATCACCCACCACTCGGGTCGTTAGCTCAGTTGGTAGAGCAGTTGACTTTTAATCAATTGGTCGCAGGTTCGAATCCTGCACGACCCACCAATTTTATTGGTTCCGAGTGATAATTCAGGCAATACCCAGATGGGTCGTTAGCTCAGTTGGTAGAGCAGTTGACTTTTAATCAATTGGTCGCAGGTTCGAATCCTGCACGACCCACCAGCCTGAATAAATTTGAAGTACATCCCGCAAGGGGTCGTTAGCTCAGTTGGTAGAGCAGTTGACTTTTAATCAATTGGTCGCAGGTTCGAATCCTGCACGACCCACCAGTGTAGAAAGGCGCCCTAAAGGCGCCTTTTTGCTATCTGCCGACGGTGCATGTCGGGTAAGGCGAAGCCGCCCGCCGACAAATGCTACCCGCACCTATTTCCGGTGACTTTTCCGCTCATATTCGCTATCTTGTTTAGTATACAAAACACAATTGCCACGCGTTTTGCTATGTCATGCAAAAGAAAGGCAATATTGTTAAGCCAGTAAAACGAGAAGCCATAATGAGTGTGATGTTTGATCCTGAAGCCGCAATCTATCCGTTTCCGCCAAAGCCTGTCCCGCTGAGCCAGGATGAAAAGCAATTCTATCGCGAGAAGATCAAACGTCTTCTCAAAGAACGAGATGCGGTGATGGTGGCCCATTACTACACCGACCCGGAAATTCAGCAGCTGGCGGAAGAGACCGGCGGCTGTATTTCTGACTCACTGGAGATGGCACGCTTCGGTGCAAGACATCCCGCTTCCACGCTACTGGTTGCTGGCGTGCGTTTTATGGGCGAAACGGCAAAGATCCTGAGCCCTGAAAAAACCATTCTGATGCCCACGCTTAACGCGGAGTGTTCGCTGGATCTCGGCTGCCCGATTGACGAGTTCACCGCTTTCTGCGACGCCCATCCTGACCGGACCGTAGTGGTTTACGCCAACACCTCTGCGGCGGTAAAAGCGCGGGCAGACTGGGTTGTCACCTCCAGCATCGCCGTTGAGCTGATTGAACATCTGGACAGCCTGGGCGAGAAAATTATCTGGGCGCCTGACCGCCATCTTGGAAATTACGTCCAGAAGCAGACGGGGGCTGACGTCCTCTGCTGGCAGGGGGCCTGCATTGTGCATGACGAATTCAAAACCCAGGCGCTGGCGCGCATGAAGGCTCTTTATCCTGACGCCGCGATCCTTGTTCACCCTGAATCACCGCAGTCGATAGTCGACATGGCGGATGCCGTGGGCTCAACCAGCCAGCTTATCAACGCGGCCAGGACGTTGCCTCACAAGCAGCTCATCGTGGCGACCGATCGCGGTATCTTCTACAAGATGCAGCAGGCCGTGCCGGAGAAAGAGCTCCTTGAAGCGCCAACGGCGGGCGAGGGCGCAACGTGCCGCAGCTGTGCGCATTGCCCGTGGATGGCGATGAACGGCCTGAAGGCCATTGCCGAAGGGCTCGAGACAGGCGGTTCAGCACATGAAATCCATGTCGACGCCGCTCTGCGTGAAGGTGCGTTGATTCCGCTTAACCGCATGCTGGATTTTGCGGCTACACTACGTACTTAATTCAAAACGCCCCGGGGAAAAGATGGATTTTTTTAGCACGCAGAACATTCTGGTTCATATACCGATTGGTGCAGGTGGCTATGACCTGTCATGGATTGAGGCCGTTGGCACGCTGGCGGGGTTACTCTGTATCTGGCTCGCCAGCCTGGAGAAGATTAGCAACTATGCGTTCGGGCTCGTTAACGTTACGCTGTTTGCGATTATCTTCTTCCAGATCCAGCTGTACGCCAGCCTGCTTTTACAGCTGTTCTTCTTCGCCGCCAATATCTACGGCTGGTACGCGTGGTCGCGTCAGAACAGCCAGCAGGAGGCAGAGCTGCAGATCCGCTGGCTGCCCTTGCCGAAAGCCATCGCCTGGTTTGTCGCCTGCGTGGTCGCCATTGGCTTAATGACCGTCTATATCAACCCGGTGTTTGCGTTCCTGACCCGCGTTGCCGTTTCGGTCATGTCCGGTTTCGGCCTGAACGTGACGATGCCTGTCCTCCAGCCGGATGCCTTCCCGTTCTGGGATTCCTGCATGATGGTGCTGTCGATTGCGGCGATGATCCTGATGACTCGTAAATACGTTGAGAACTGGCTGCTGTGGGTCATCATCAACGTGATTAGCGTGGCCATCTTCGCCCTGCAGGGCGTCTATGCGATGTCGCTGGAATATCTGCTGCTGACCTTCATCGCGCTGAACGGCAGCCGGATGTGGATTAAAAGCGCGCGTGAGCGAGGTTCTCACGCGCTTTCCAGCTAGTGGTGATGATGATGTGAATGTCCGGACTGCGCCTCGTTAAGGTGGCAGTCCGGCCCGTTACAGGGCTGATACTCCATCTGGATAGTGACGTGGCCAATTTCGTAGTGATGTTCAAGAAAATGCTGGATGCGTTCAAGCAGCGCATCGTGGTCGTGAGGCGGAATGACCTGAACGTGCAGCGTCATGACCGGTTTTTCCCCCACCAGCCAGACGTGCACATGATGAACGTTGCGGACTTCCGGGACTGAACGGCGCAGGTTGCGCTTCAGCTCGTCAATATCCATTGATGCCGGGGCCCCTTCAAGCAGTTCATTCACGCTCTCCTTCAGCAGCCGCCAGGCGCTGCGCAAGACCAGACACGACACCAGCACGGACAGAATCGGATCGACAGGCGTCCAGCCGGTGTAGAGAATCACCAGCGCGGCGACAATCGCCCCGACCGAGCCGAGCAAATCACCCAGAACATGCAGAGCCGCGGCGCGTACGTTGAGGTTCTTTTCCCCGCTGCCGCGGTGCAAAATCCAGAAGGCCAGGATATTTGCCAGCAGCCCCGCCACGGCAATCACCATCATTGTCGCCCCGGCGATCGGCTGCGGGTGTCTGAAACGCTGTACGGCCTCCCAGACGATAAGAACGGTAATGACCACCAGCGCAATGGCGTTAACAAACGCGGCAAGGGTTGTCAGCCTCAGCCAGCCGAAGGTGTGGCGCGCATTCGGAGGACGACGCGCAAACTGTACCGCCAGCAGGGCGAAGAGCAGCGCTGCGGCATCGGTCAGCATGTGTCCGGCATCGGCCAGAAGCGCCAGAGAGCCGGAAACCAGGCCGCCAATGACCTCGATAACCATAAACGTTGCCGTGACGCCAAAGGCCAGCATCAGTCGTTTAGCGTTGTCGTTGCCGGGAGTGTGCGAGTGGGAATGGGAGTGCGCCATGTCTGCTTTCCTGATGTGTTATTGTTTTTAGTGTAGCGTTTTTAATAGGTTACTCCAAAAAGAAAGGAGAGCCAGAGCTCTCCTTTCTTTCCGATCACAACCTGTTATTGGGTTGTGCCATCAGTTTTGGTATTCGCGTCGTTTCCGACTTTGTCATTAGGATCCGGGCATTTGCCGTCCTTACACATCGAGTTCTTATGAACCTCATCCGAACTCATATTGTCATGATTCATGGTGCCGGAACCGCTGTCGTTGGGATGCAGCATCGTGCCGCCGGTGTTGGTGTTACCGGTATTGATCTGGCTGTTGTCGACATTATTCGGGGCAATATTCTGTTTCGCATCTGGGGCGGGCTGGCCTGCTGCCGCAGCCGCATTCGCATCCCCGTTGCTGTCTGATGTGCCCGTTTCCGCGGCCAGGACGCTGCCGCTGGCCAGAGTGAGTGTGGCGGTCAGGAAGAGGGTTGCCAGTTTTGTCATTTTCATCATGGTGCTCCTGTTCTTGTCGTTACGCTGGATAACATTCTCCAACAGTGCATCTTTTTCAGAGGCGAAAGATTCCGCCTTACGGACTTACGTCAGTAGGGAATCGCGTTTAAGCGTGTAAAATTGGTTGTTACAGTTAAAAAGCTTAGGTTAGATCTCATTTTTCGCTATTTTGTGGCGATTTTTAGGCGAATTCCAGGAATTATCTGCGTGAAGTGTAAAACCGTGTTTACACTTCCTGGTCGACAAGATAGATTGAAAGGATTGCTTTCATTACTAAAGATATGGCAGAGCTGGAAAGAAAATGAATTATCAGAACGACGATTTACGCATTAAAGAGATCAATGAGTTATTACCTCCTGTAGCGCTCCTTGAGAAATTCCCCGCCACTGAAAATGCCGCAAACACGGTTTCTCATGCTCGTAAAGCGATCCATAAGATCCTGAAAGGTAATAATGATCGTCTTCTGGTGGTGATTGGCCCGTGCTCCATTCACGATCCTGCAGCCGCGAAAGAGTACGCCGCCCGTCTGCTCACCCTTCGTGAAGAGCTGAAGGACGAGCTGGAAATCGTGATGCGCGTCTATTTTGAAAAACCGCGCACCACCGTGGGCTGGAAAGGGCTGATTAACGATCCGCATATGGATAACAGCTTCCAGATCAACGACGGTCTGCGCATTGCGCGCAAGCTGCTGCTGGAGATCAACGACAGCGGCCTGCCTGCGGCCGGTGAGTTCCTGGACATGATTACGCCACAATACCTGGCAGACCTGATGAGCTGGGGCGCAATTGGTGCCCGCACAACAGAATCTCAGGTTCACCGAGAGCTGGCGTCCGGTCTCTCTTGCCCGGTGGGTTTCAAAAACGGCACTGACGGCACGATGAAGGTAGCTATTGATGCCATCAACGCAGCGGGCGCGCCGCACTGCTTCCTCTCGGTGACCAAATGGGGTCATTCCGCCATCGTTAACACCAGCGGGAACGGCGACTGCCATATCATTCTGCGCGGCGGTAAAGAACCAAACTACAGCGCAAAACATGTCGCGGAAGTGAAGGTCGGGCTGGAAAAAGCCGGGCTGCCACCGCAGGTGATGATCGATTTCAGCCATGCCAACTCCAGCAAGCAGTTCAAAAAGCAGATGGAAGTGGGTGCAGACGTCTGTCAGCAGATTGCCGGCGGTGAGAAAGCGGTGATTGGGGTGATGATCGAAAGCCATCTGGTTGAAGGTAACCAGAACCTGGAAGGCAGCGAACCGCTGGTGTATGGCAAAAGCGTCACCGATGCCTGCATTGGCTGGGACGATACCGATACCATCCTGCGTCAGCTGGCGAATGCGGTAAAAGCGCGTCGCGGTTAATTCGAATGCAGAAGTAAAAAAGCGCGGAAGGCTCCGCGCTTTTTTTATGCCTGGCGAAAATTACTTCGCTTTACCCTGGTTCGCGACAGCCGCTGCTTTCGCCGCGATCTCTTCTGCGTTACCCAGATAGTAGTGTTTGATTGGCTTGAAGTTTTCGTCGAACTCATACACCAGCGGTACGCCAGTTGGGATGTTCAGTTCGAGGATTTCGTCTTCACCCATGTTGTCCAGGTATTTCACCAGCGCGCGCAGGGAGTTACCGTGAGCAGCGATGATCACGCGCTCGCCGCTTTTCAGGCGTGGCAGAATGGTTTCGTTCCAGTAAGGCACAACGCGGTCGATGGTCAGCGCCAGGCTCTCGGTGGTTGGCAGCTCAGCGTCGGTCAGCTTCGCGTAACGCGGGTCGTGGCCCGGGTAGCGCTCGTCATCTTTGGTCAGCTCTGGTGGGGTGATTGCGAAGCCGCGACGCCACTGTTTTACCTGCTCGTCGCCATATTTCTCAGCGGTTTCCGCTTTGTTCAGGCCCTGCAGCGCACCGTAGTGACGTTCGTTCAGTTTCCAGGACTTCTCAACCGGCAGCCAGGCCTGATCCAGTTCGTCCAGCACGTTCCACAGGGTGTGGATGGCACGTTTCAGCACAGAGGTGTAAGCAAAATCAAAGCTGAAGCCTTCTTCCTTCAGCAGTTTACCTGCTGCTTTTGCTTCGCTTACGCCTTTCTCAGACAGATCAACGTCGTACCAACCGGTAAAGCGGTTTTCGTTGTTCCACTGGCTTTCGCCGTGACGCACCAGAACCAGCTTAGTAATAGCCATCTCTTACTCCTCAAGCATTTTTAGAATGATAACAATTCTCATTATATTGCCGTGGCCGTGCCACCAGCAACGCTTAACCCTAACCATAGCGAAAATAGTCTCTGAGTGTAAGATGCTTGTGAATCCATGGTTATGATTTTGTCTGCAATCGGCGCTATTTTCAGCAAAGCGCGCAGAAAAAAGCCCTCGTTGTGAGGGCTGACTTTTTTTGCCGGATGGCGCTTCGCTTATCGGGCAAGGAATCGTAGGCCCGTGCAAGCGTAGCGCCGCCGGGCGTTAAGCGCGCGGAGTGAAATGATACTCGGTGACGCTCACGTACTCTTCACCCGGGCGCAGCACGCAGTCCGGCTGTGGCCATTCCGGATGGTTCGGGCTGTCCGGCAGGAACTCGCTCTCCAGCGCCAGGCCTTGCCAGTCGCTGTACTCAACGTGTTCGCGCGCCGTCGTGCCGCCGAGGTAGTTGCCTGAGTAAAACTGCAGGGCAGGGGCAGTGGTATAAACCGTCATCTGCAGTTTTCCATCCGCAGACCAGACCTGCGCGGCAGGTTGTTTTACATCGCCTTTTGCCTGCAGCAGGAAAGCGTGATCGTATCCTTTCACCTTACGCTGATCGTCATCGCTCAGGAAATCCTGGGCGATGGATTTCGCGCTGCGGAAGTCAAAGCTGGTGCCGCTCACGTCTTTGAGGCCCTGATGCGGAATGCCCATTTCGTCAACCGGCAGATACGTATCCGCCAGGATCTGCAGCTTGTGGTTACGCACGTCGCACTGGTTACCGTCCAGATTAAAGTACGCGTGATTGGTCAGGTTGACCGGACACGGCCTGTCGACCGTCGCACGGTATTCAATGGCGATACGGTTGTCGTCGGTCAGCGTAAAGCGCGCGAACGCGGTAAGGTTTCCGGGGAAGCCCTGATCGCCATCAGGCGAATCCAGCGAGAACAGCGCTTCCCCGTCGTTTTGACGAACAATCTTCCAGCGGCGCTTATCAAACCCGTTCGGTCCGCCGTGCAGCTGGTTCTCACCCTGGCTTGGAAGCAGGGGATACTGCACGCCGTCGAGCTCAAAACGGCTCTTCGCGATGCGGTTAGCATAGCGCCCAACGGACGCGCCCAGATAGGCGGACTGATTGACGTACTGCTCAGGCGAGGCGCAGCCGAGCAGGGTCTCGCGCACGCTGCCGTCCGGCATCGGTACGCGGGCAGAAAGAAGGGTTGCCCCCCAGTCCATCACCGTAACGACCATCCCCGCGCTGTTGCGCAGGGTTAACAGGCGATACGGCAGACCATCCGGTGCAAGAGTAGGTGTTTCGTTTAGCACTGTCCGGCTCCTTGTGATGCTTTGCAAACATAGAAGGTTTCTTTGATACCCGTTTTTGCTTCGTACTGCTTAGCAACGGCGTCCTGTACGGCAGGAACCAGCTCTTCAGGCACCAGCGCAACGATACAGCCGCCAAAACCGCCGCCCGTCATGCGCACGCCGCCTTTGTCGCCGATGGTGGCCTTGACGATGTCCACCAGGGTGTCGATCTGCGGAACGGTGATTTCAAAATCATCGCGCATGGAGGCGTGGGATTCCGCCATCAGCTCACCCATACGTTTCAGGTCGCCTTTTGCCAGCGCGGACGCGGCTTCAACGGTACGGGCATTTTCCGTCAGCACGTGGCGAACGCGTTTGGCGACGACCGGATCCAGCTCGTGTGCCACCTTATTGAACTCATTGAGCGTCACGTCGCGCAGGGCTGGCTGCTGGAAAAAGCGAGCGCCCGTTTCGCACTGTTGGCGGCGTGTGTTGTATTCGCTGCCCACCAGCGTGCGCTTAAAGTTGCTGTTGACGATAACCACAGCCGCGCCCTTCGGCAGAGGAACGGCTTTGGTGCCAAGTGAACGGCAGTCGATCAGCAGCGCGTGCTCTTTTTTGCCCAGCGCGGAGATCAGCTGGTCCATAATGCCGCAGTTACAGCCCACGAACTGGTTTTCTGCTTCCTGGCCGTTCAGCGCAATTTGCGCGCCGTCCAGCGGCAGGTGATAAAGCTGCTGGAACACGGTACCCACGGCGACTTCCAGAGACGCAGAGGAGCTTAAGCCCGCACCCTGCGGCACGTTGCCGCTGATTACTAAATCCGCGCCGCCAAAGTTCTTGTTACGCTTCTGAAGGTGTTTCACCACGCCGCGCACGTAGTTAGACCACTGCTGGCTATCGTGCGTCACAATCGGGGCATCGAGGGAAAACTCGTCCGTCTCATTGCCGTAATCCGCCGCAATTACGCGAACCTTACGGTCGTCGCGCTTTGCGCAGCTGATGACGGTCTGGTAATCGATGGCGCACGGCAGCACGAAACCGTCGTTATAGTCGGTGTGTTCACCGATCAGATTAACGCGACCAGGTGCCTGGATAACGTGGGTGGCAGGGTAGCCAAATTTTTCAGCAAACAGGGATTGTGTTTTATCTTTCAGACTCATTTTTTAGACTCCTGATTCGCGATAGTGGACGTCGCTAACGGCACGCAGACGCTCTGCCGCCTGTTCCGCCGTCAGGTCACGCTGGGTTTCCGCCAGCATTTCATAGCCCACCATAAATTTACGCACCGTCGCAGAGCGCAGCAGCGGCGGATAGAAATGGGCGTGCAGCTGCCAGTGTTGATTCTCTTCGCCGTTAAACGGGGCGCCGTGCCAGCCCATGGAGTACGGGAAGGAGCACTGGAAAAGATTGTCGTAACGGCTGGTCAACTTTTTCAGCGCCAGCGCAAGGTCGTCGCGCTGCGCGTCGCTGAGATCGGTAATGCGCTGCACGTGCGCTTTCGGCAGCAGCAGCGTTTCAAACGGCCAGGCGGCCCAGTAAGGGACAACGGCCAGCCAGTGTTCGGTTTCCACCACGGTGCGGCTGCCGTCCGCCAGCTCACGCTGGGTGTAATCCACCAGCATCGGCGAACCGTTTTCCGCGTAATACGCTTTCTGCAGACGGTCCTCGCGCTCGGCTTCGTTAGGCAGGAAGCTGTTCGCCCAGACCTGGCCGTGCGGGTGCGGGTTAGAGCAGCCCATGGCCGCACCTTTGTTTTCGAACACCTGCACCCACGGATAGCTCTGCCCCAGCTCTGCGGTCTGCGCCTGCCAGGTGCTGACGACCTCTTTCAGCGCGTCCACGCTCAGCTCCGGCAGCGTTTTGCTGTGATCGGGCGAGAAGCAGATCACGCGGCTGGTTCCGCGCGCGCTTTCGCAGCGCATCAGCGGATCGTGGCTTTCCGGCGCGTCCGGGGTGTCGGTCATCAGGGCGGCAAAATCGTTGGTGAAGACGAAGGTGCCTTTGTAGTCCGGGTTTTTATCGCCCGTTACGCGCGTGTTGCCCGGGCAGAGGAAGCAGTCCGGGTCGTGCTGTGGCAGCGTTTGTTTTGCAGGCGTCTCCTGCGCCCCCTGCCAGGGGCGCTTGGCGCGATGCGGAGAAACCAAAATCCATTGCCCGCTTAACGGGTTAAAACGACGATGCGGATGATCGACGGGATTAAATTGCGTCATGACGGATCCTTAGTCCGGATAGCCTTGCGGGTGGCGTGACTGCCAGTGCCAGGTATCCTGTGCCATTTCATCAAGCGTGCGCGTCACACGCCAGTTAAGCTCTTTGTCGGCTTTGGTGGCATCGGCCCAGTAAGCAGGCAGGTCGCCATCACGACGCGGGGCGAAGTGGTAGCTCACCGGCTTGCCGCAGGCTTTGCTGAAGGCGTTAACCACGTCCAGCACGCTGCTGCCAACCCCGGCGCCGAGGTTGTAAATATGCACGCCCGGCTTGTTGGCCAGCTGCTGCATCGCGGCCACGTGGCCGTCGGCCAGATCCATCACGTGGATGTAGTCACGCACGCCGGTGCCGTCTTCGGTAGGGTAGTCATTGCCAAAAATCGCCAGCGAGTCGCGGCGGCCTACGGCAACCTGGGCGATATACGGCATCAGGTTGTTCGGGATGCCCTGCGGATCTTCACCCATATCGCCTGACGGATGCGCGCCGACCGGGTTGAAGTAGCGCAGCAGCGCGATGCTCCACTCCGGCTGTGCTTTTTGCAGGTCGGTCAGGATCTGCTCCACCATCAGCTTGCTTTTGCCGTACGGGCTTTGCGGTGTACCGGTCGGGAAGCTTTCAACGTAAGGGATTTTTGGCTGATCGCCGTAGACGGTGGCGGAGGAGCTAAAGATAAAGTTTTTGACGTTGGCCGCACGCATGGCGGAGATGAGACGCAGGGTACCGTTGACGTTGTTGTCGTAATACTCGAGCGGTTTCGCAACGGATTCACCGACCGCTTTCAGACCCGCGAAGTGGATCACCGCTTCGATGGCGTGGTCGTGAAGGATCTCGGTCATCAGCGCTTCGTTGCGGATGTCGCCTTCTACGAAAGTAGGTTGTTTACCGCCGAGACGTTCAATCACAGGCAGTACGCTGCGCTTACTGTTGCACAGGTTGTCGAGGATGATGACGTCGTGACCGTTTTGCAGCAATTGCACGCAGGTATGACTACCTATGTAACCGCTACCACCTGTTACCAGAACTCGCATATTTCGCTCCATTGGGCTTATGGTATGTAATAACCATAGCATAACAGAGTCGCGAAAAGTGTGACATGGGATAAAATAGTGGAATCGTTTACACTCGTTTTCACTCTCGCTTTTACAATGACTCCGAGCATTCTAGATCAAAGGGATAGCGATGTATTGATGCAAGTTATCTGAAAAAGAGGAGGGCAGAGCCCTCCACGGTTAATCGACGTTGCTGAGAAGGTAGCGATAGCCCTCACCGTCCGGAACAAATTCCAGGCGATGCGTGATGCAGGAGGGGGCATCTTCGGCATGGTGTGAAACGAACAGCAGCTGCGTTTCACCTTCGCTAATCAGCACGTCCACAAAGCGGCGGATAAGCTGTCGGTTTAACGGATCCAGCCCCTGAAGCGGTTCATCCAGAATGAGCAGCGTAGGATGTTTCACCAGCGCGCGAACGATCAGGGCCAGGCGCTGCTGCCCCCACGACAGGCTATGAAACGGCGCGTCAGCGACCCGGTTGTCCATGCCGAGGATATCCAGCCACTGCTGGACCAGCTTTTGCTGTTTATCCGACACCGCCTGATAAATGCCGATGGAATCAAAATAGCCGGAAAGGATCGCGTTGCGAACCGTGGTACTGACCCGGTAGTCCAGATGCAGGCTGCTGCTGACGTAGCCGATATGTTTTTTAATATCCCAGATGGTTTCGCCGCTGCCGCGACGCCGACCAAACAGCGTCAGATCGTTGCTATAGCCCTGCGGGTGATCGCCGGTTATCAGGCTCAGCAGCGTGGATTTTCCCGCGCCGTTAGGGCCGACAATCTGCCAGTGCTCGCCAGGATTAACCGTCCAGCTTAGACGGTTAAGGATCGGGCGATCGTCATAAGAGACTATCCCATCGCGCAGCACGATGCGCGGCTGGTGGGGATCGAGCGCATGGCGGGCCGAAGGGGCGTCAGGTTCCGGAAGGGTAATACCGTCGAGTTGTTCACTGTGCGCGAGCTGGGCGATCAGCGCCTGCTTAAGCAGCGCTGTTTTTTCACCGGTCTCGGTCAGGTTACAGTCAGCCAGTACGCCTGCGTGCTGGATAAAATCGGGAATTTCATCGAAGCGGTTAAGCACCAGCACCAGGGTATATCCCTGCTGATTAAGCGACTCCAGCAGGGACGCCAGCTGCGCACGGGACTGCACGTCAAGGCCGTCGAACGGTTCGTCGAGGATAAGCAGCTCGGGCTCGCTCATCAGCGCCTGACAAAGCAGCGTCTTCCGCGTCTCGCCGGTAGAAAGGTATTTAAAGCGCCGGTTCAGCAGGGCGGTGATGCCGAACCGTTCTGCCAGGCGCTGACAGCGGGCGGGATCTTTCACCTCATCCTGAATAATTTCCGCCGTCGTGCGGCCGGTATCTTCTTCGCCAGGGCTGAGCAAATCGGTGTTGTTGCGCTGCCACTCGTCGCTCACCAGCTTTTGCAGCTGTTCAAATGACAGACGCGTCAGGCGCGTAAAGTCATTTTGATATTCACCCTTAAGGAGGGTGAGTTCGCTGGCCAGCGCGCGGGCCAGCGCGGATTTACCGCTGCCGTTAGTGCCGACAAACGCCCAGCTTTCACCCGCGCGTATCGTCAAATCAGCAATCGCCAGCGTTCGGGTATCGCTAAGACGAAACGTGCCTTGCGAAATATGCAATGATGACATGATTTATCCCTGTTTTTGCAGCAATAGATATCAGGGATACGCACTGTCGGCGCGATTGTCAATGCGCTCAGCACAATGTGGCGATAATCACCCTGTCCGCGTTGAACCAGGCGGTGACCACAGTACCTTCTTCTAGACCGTCCGCTTCGCTAAGCGGTATCGTCGCGCAAAGCGGTTGCCCGTCTGCCAGGGTCATCAGCACTTCGCACTGCGCCTGGCCGCGTTTGATATGGCTGATTGCGCCCTGTAGCTGGTTATCGGCTGCCTTTGCGGTATCGGGATCGCGCGTGATATTGACCCACGGTGCTTTCAGCAGCACCAGCACCTCTTTACCTTCATCCAGCTCAAGGCGCTCTGCGCTCTGCGCCGTGATTGCGGCTTTCAGACGGGTGGTGCCATCGGCAAGCAGGATCTCAATATGCTGCTGTACCTGGAGATTATCGCGCGCCGTCACCGTTCCAAACCACTGGTTGCGGGCGCTGGTTTGTAACGAGAAGCGGGAGATGGCGGCCAGCAAGCTGTCCAGCGGAACGTTATCGTCGTCGCTCAACACGTCAAACGCTTTTTGCTGGATCTGTGCCAGCAGATCGTAAAGCTGAATAAGACGCTGGCCATAGCGCGTCACGATGGCTCCGCCGCCGCCTTTGCCGCCCGTGGCTCTGTCCACCAGCGGTTGTTCGCTCAGGGTGTTCATTTCGTTAATGGCGTCCCAGGCGCTTTTGTAGCTAATGCCCGCGTTTTTCGCCCCCTGGCTAATCGAGCCCGTTTGTTCTATTTGTTTAAGCAGGGCGATACGTCGCGGATCGGCGAAAAGCTTTTGCTGAAGTCGTAGAGTGAGGAGAATTTCGGCCTGCATAACAGTGTCCTGGCAAAAAGAGTATTGTGGCCTAAATGGGGCAGGGCGCAAAGGGTACCGCACAAAAGGGGATGATTTTCTCACCTGAAAGGGTAGAATAAACCGTTCACAATATCTGGAGAAAACCATGTTAGAGTTGTTGAAAAGTCTGGTATTCGCCGTGATCATGGTACCAGTAGTGATGGCCATCATCCTCGGTGCCATCTACGGCCTGGGTGAAGTGTTCAACGTCTTTTCGAACATTGGTCACAGAGACCAGGCTAAAAAGCAGCATTGATTCCCCAAAAACGCCCGGCAAGTCCGGGCGTTTTGCTCTCAAGATTTCCTCACTTTCGCCGATAATATTTAACGCATCACACAGATTTACCCCTTCAGCGGTACGATTAAACGCTGGGATCTCCCTGACGTTACCGTTATATTAATATGTATATAACGCTACTCACAGGAGTTACAAATGGCACGTACATGGGTACGCCTTTTCGCAGGGGCAACGCTGACGCTTTCACTTACCGGATACGCGCTGGCGGACGAGGGTAAAATCACGGTCTTTGCGGCGGCGTCGCTGACCAATGCAATGCAGGATATCGCGGCGGCGTATAAAAAAGAGAAAAACGTCGAGGTGGTCTCCTCGTTTGCCTCTTCCTCGACGCTGGCGCGTCAGATAGAAGCGGGCGCACCGGCGGATCTGTTCATTTCGGCTGACCAGAAGTGGATGGATTACGCGGCGGAGAAGAAATCGATCGATGCGACAACCCGCGAAACGCTGCTGGGCAATAGCCTGGTTGTTGTGGCGCCAAAAGCCAGCGCGCAGGCGGACATCACCATCAATAAAGAGACCAACTGGACGAGCCTGCTGAACGGTGGCCGTCTGGCGGTGGGCGATCCGGAGCACGTTCCGGCCGGGATTTACGCCAAAGAAGCGCTGCAAAAGCTGGGCGCATGGGAGACATTGTCACCGAAGCTGGCCCCGGCGGAAGACGTACGCGGCGCGCTGGCGCTGGTTGAGCGCAACGAAGCCCCGCTGGGCATTGTGTATGGCTCCGATGCCGTTGCCAGTAAAGGTGTAAAAGTGGTCGCAACGTTCCCGGAAGACTCCCACAAGAAAGTGGAATATCCTGTTGCGATTGTTGATGGGCATAAAAATGCGACCGTGACGGCCTTCCGCGATTACCTGAAGGGCCCGGAAGCGTCCGCAATCTTTAAACGCTATGGATTTACGACTCACTGATGATATTGACCGATCCTGAATGGCAGGCTGTTCTGCTGAGCCTTAAAGTCTCTTCCCTGGCGGTTGCGCTGAGTTTGCCCTTTGGGATCTTCTTTGCCTGGCTACTGGTTCGCTGCCAGTTTCCCGGCAAAACGCTGCTCGACAGCGTGCTTCATCTTCCGCTCGTTTTGCCGCCCGTGGTGGTCGGCTACCTGCTGCTGATTTCGATGGGGCGACGCGGTTTTATCGGTGAGAAGCTCTACGACTGGTTTGGGCTGACGTTTGCTTTTAGCTGGCGCGGTGCGGTACTGGCGGCGGCGGTGATGTCATTCCCGCTGATGGTAAGGGCGATACGCCTCGCGCTGGAAGGCGTGGACATAAAGCTCGAACAGGCGGCCCGCACGCTGGGCGCAGGGCGCTGGCGCGTCTTTTTCACCATCACGCTCCCCCTGACGTTACCCGGCATTATTGTTGGTACGGTGCTGGCCTTCGCCCGCTCGCTGGGCGAGTTTGGCGCGACGATCACCTTTGTGTCGAACATCCCCGGCGAGACGCGAACCATCCCCTCGGCAATGTATACCCTGATTCAAACGCCGGGCGGTGAAGGCGCGGCGGCGCGGCTATGTATTATTTCAATCGTGCTGGCGCTGGCATCGCTAATGGTGTCTGAATGGCTGGCGCGGCTTAGCCGCGAGCGGATGGGGAAATAAGCATGCTGGAACTCCATTTCACCCAGACCCTGGGAAACCATACCCTGACGCTTAACGAGACGCTGCCTGCAAGCGGTATTACCGCCATCTTTGGCGTGTCGGGAGCGGGAAAAACGTCGCTGATTAATGCCATCAGCGGCCTGACCCGCCCGCAGTCAGGCCGTATTGTCCTGAATGACCGCGTTCTGAATGACGTGGAGAATAAGGTTTACCTCTCGCCGGATAAACGCCGCATCGGCTATGTTTTCCAGGACGCGCGCCTGTTCCCGCACTACAGCGTGCGCGGCAACCTGCGTTACGGCATGGCGAAAAGCATGGCCGGGCAGTTTGATAAGCTGGTGACGCTGTTAGGCATTGAACCCCTGCTCGACAGGCTACCCTCCTCGCTCTCCGGCGGAGAAAAACAGCGTGTGGCCATTGGCCGCGCGTTGCTGACCGCACCCGAACTGCTGCTGCTCGACGAACCGCTGGCTTCGCTCGATATTCCGCGTAAACGCGAGCTTCTGCCTTATCTACAGCGCCTGACGCGCGAAATTAATATTCCGATGCTCTACGTCAGCCATTCGCTGGATGAGATCCTCCATCTGGCCGACAAGGTACTGGTGCTGGAAGAGGGCAGCGTTAAGGCGTTTGGTAACCTCGAAGAGGTGTGGGGCAGCAGCGTAATGCACCCGTGGTTACCCCGGGAACAGCAGAGCAGCATCCTGAAAGTGAGCGTTCTGGAACACCATCCACACTACGCGATGACCGCCCTGGCGCTGGGTGACCAGCATCTTTGGGTCAATAAGATCGACAAACCGTTGCAGTCCGCGCTGCGAATTCGCATCCAGGCGTCGGACGTCTCGCTGGTGCTGCAGCCGCCGCTGCAAACCAGTATTCGAAATATTCTGCGCGCCAAAGTCGCGGAGTGTTTTGATGATAACGGGCAGGTGGAAGTGAAGCTTGAAGTGGGCAGCAGGACGCTCTGGGCGCGCATCAGCCCGTGGGCCAGGGATGAGTTAGGGATCAAACCCGGCCTGTGGCTTTACGCGCAAATTAAGAGCGTCTCGATCACCGCCTGATTACAGCAGGTGGGTATAAATGTACTGCGCGATGCTGTCGGTAGTGTTGTCGCCAATCACCACGTTGGCACGGGCTTTGACCGCGTCGTCGGCATTGCCCATCGCTACGCCGGTACCGGCGGCTTCCAGCATGCTGATGTCGTTGTAGTTATCACCAAAGGCGACAACATCCTGCATCGACCAGCCTTTTGATTCCACAAACTGCGTCAGACGCTTGCCTTTGCTGTTGCCTTTGCGGGCAATATCTACCTGGTCATGCCAGGACCATTCGCACTCCAGACCCAGCGTCTGCTCCACGTGTTTTGCGAAGGTGTTCAGTTTGGTGGTGTCTTCATCCGTCAGGGCGAATTTCCAGATAGCCTCAACGTCCTGGGCTGCCTGACGCAGGGAGGAAACCTGGGTAAAGACCGGACGCTGCGCTTCAGGCAGGGACAACGCCCAGTTGCTGGTGCGTACTACATGGCCAGTAGGGCGCTCGTACACCATCGCGTTGTCCACGTACATCAGGCCGTGAATGGCGTGCTCATCCAGCAGATCAATCAGTTGCAGCGCCTGGGGAACCGGCAGCGGGTCGGATGCTAAAACCTTTTTTGCCTGATAATCATACAAATAAGTGCCATTACAACAAATTGCAGGTGTATCTAACGCCAGTGCCTGATAAAAAGGGTGAATGGCAACGTGATGTCGACCCGTTACGATAAGGAGTTGATATCCCACTTCCTGCGCGCGTTTAAGCGCCTCAAGGGAGGAGGGGAGAAGGGTTTTTTGCGGCGTCAGTAAGGTACCGTCTAAATCCAGAGCAATCACACGCGAGGTCATCTGTTTTCCCGGGTTAATATTGAATTTACGTTTTGATGGGATGGTACACCGAGAGGCGAACGCTTCAAAATTCCTGTCGACAATTCAGCATTCACCGTCAAAAGTTAACTACTTTCATGCGCAGTGAGGAGTGAATATTCATGAAACAAACCGTTTATACCGCCAGTCCTGAAAGCCAGCAGATCCACGTCTGGCGTTTAAATACCGAAGGGACACTCACGCTGGTTCAGGTTGTTGATGTGCCAGGCCAGGTGCAACCGATGGTCATCAGCCCGGATAAACGTTTCTTGTACGTGGGTGTGCGCCCGGAGTTCCGCGTGCTGGCCTATCGCATTTCTCCGGACGATGGCGCGCTGACGTACACTGCCGAAGCACCACTGCCGGGCAGCCCAACCCATATCTCTACCGATCGTAAAGGCAACTTTGTCTTCAGCGGCTCTTATAACGCGGGCTGCGTCAGCGTAACGCGTCTGGAAAATGGCATTCCGGTCGAGACCGTGGATGTGGTGGAAGGGCTTGAAGGCTGCCACTCGGCGAATATCACGCCGGATAACCGCACGCTGTGGGTGCCTGCGCTGAAGCAGGATCGTATCTGCCTGTTCACCCTGAGCGACGATGGTCACCTGGTGGCGCAGCATCCTGCCGAAGTGACTACCGTTGAAGGCGCGGGTCCGCGTCATATGGTCTTCCATCCGAACCAGCAGTACGCCTACGTGGTCAATGAGCTGAACAGCTCTGTGGACGTCTGGGAGCTGAAAGATCCTAACGGCCAGATTGAGTGCGTGCAGACGCTGGATATGATGCCGTCTGACTTCTCCGATACCCGCTGGGCGGCGGATATCCACATTACGCCAAATGGTCGCCATCTGTACGCCTGTGACCGTACCTCCAGCCTGATTACCGTGTTTAGCGTCTCTGAGGACGGCAGCGTGCTGGCGATTGAAGGGTTCCAGCAAACGGAAACCCAGCCGCGCGGCTTTAATATCGATCACAGCGGTAAATACCTGATTGCGGCGGGGCAGAAATCCCACCACATCGCGCTGTATGAAATTAAAGGCGAGCAGGGGCTGCTGGAAGAGAGAGGACGTTACGCCGTCGGCCAGGGGCCAATGTGGGTCGTGGTAAACGCTCACTAAGCGGCTAAAAGCAAAAAACCTCGCGAATGCGAGGTTTTTTTATCTCTGTAGGCCGGGTAAGGCGAAGCCGCCACCCGGCAAAACAGCTTACTGCTTCGGCTCTGCAACCACTTTGCTACCCAGACCGCGGTTGTTGTATTCCCACATGCGGTTGAAGTTAGCGTCGTTCAGGTTGCGCTGCACGTTTCCTTTATCATCCACCGTACCGGTATTGCCGGAGAATGGACGTTTGGAGATCGCGGCATCAGCCCACGGCTTCGCCATGTTGAAGCCTTCGTTGATCACGCTGTCGCGGATCACGACCTGGCCGTTAGTCGCAGAGTCCACGTCCAGGGAGCGTCCCAGCTGCGCCACGCCGTCACCGGCTGCGTTAAAGCGGCTGTTCACGGCCAGGAAGCCGTAGAAGAGGTTAGACTGGGTTGCCGGAGCAAACACGTAGCCTTCCTGCTGAGTACGTGAATTCACCACGCGGAAATCGGTGTTATCAAATACCACCGCGCCGCGGCCGGACACCAGATCCACGTCACCTTCAACGTAGCTGTTGGTCACCAGGGTACGGGTCAGGCGGTTATTCTGCAGGGTGTTCTGCACGCCGCTGTTGGTCACGAAGAAGGTGTTCTGACGGCCCAGAATGTTGACGTTGTTAATCTGCACCTGGTCGCCATCGCTGCGCAGCGCTACGGCCTGGTGGTTACCGGCATCAACGCTGTCGCCCAGGGTATTCTGAATGGTCAGGTTCTGCAGCTGCAGACCGTTATTCTGGGACCAGAATACCGCGGAGCACATCACGCCAATGGTGGCGGAACGCTTGCTCTGGCAGTTATCAAACATGTACCACGCCGGTTTACCCGGCATATATTTACCGGCCGGGTTCACCAGGTGACGCCAGGTGTTGCTGTCGATTTCGGAATCAATCGCCAGGCCAATTTTTACGTCGACCGCTTTTTCGCCCAGACCGTAAAGCGTAATGCTGCCTGGGGCCGCCGGAACATACACGGTGCCTTCATATTCACCTGGCAGGATCGCGATGTACTGGCGAGACGCGCTGTGTTTAGTGATGGCAGCATCAACCGCAGCCTGAATAGAGGTATGCGTTACGCCCTGCGCACCCGCCGGGCCAACCACGAAGTCAGGCTGTTTAGGCAGGTTAATAGACGACGGTGTCCACGGCGCAGCGTTAGGATCCATCGCTGAGAAGTAGTGCGCGCGGTCGAAGTTCTTCGCTTCATCAGCGGACAAAATCGGGCGGGAGGCGGTACCGGGCGCAGCCTGCTCAGAAGGTCGCTGATCCGGTGGAGTTGAACTGCATGCGGATAAGGTCACGCCAAAGGCGAGTGCTAACGCCAGACGGGAAATCCTGGAAATGTTCAAGGTGAAGCTCCTGGGTATGCAAGTCTTTACGGGATAGACGAAATAGCCTGCTTTTTTATACTAAGTTGAGCGAAACGGGAAGATAAAAAGGGTAAAAGTTGCATTTTTAACCCCGGGGCGGCAGGTAAGTGATCACAAATAAATAACATTTTCCGCAAAGTCGGTTGACAGCAGACAGCAGATGAAAATAAATGTCTATACAACCCATGACAAGTGGAATGCCCATGCAGCAGATTCATCCCGACGATGTAATATGGCGAAATGCGCGACTGGCTACGATGGCGCCGGACGTCTCTGCGCCTTATGGACTGAAAGAGCAACATGCCCTGATCGTGCGCGGCCACACCCTTCTGGCCGTGATCCCTGAATCTGACGTTCCTGCCGGACACCCTCACTGTGTCGATCTCCAGGGGCGTCTGGTCACGCCTGGCCTGATTGACTGCCATACCCACCTGGTGTTTGGCGGCGATCGCGCGGCGGAGTGGGAGCAGCGTCTGAACGGCGTCTCTTATCAAACCATCAGCGCCCAGGGGGGCGGGATTAACGCTACCGTGACGGCGACGCGCAGCAGCTCCCCCGAAACCCTGCTTCAGCTGGCGCAGCAGCGGCTTCAGCGGCTGATGAATGAAGGCGTCACTACGGTTGAAATCAAGTCGGGATACGGTCTAAACCCCGAGGCCGAAGAGAAGATGCTGCAGGTCGCGCGCCAGCTGAGCCTCAATAATCCGATCGATATCAGCCCAACGCTGCTGGCGGCGCACGCGGTTCCGCCGGAGTACCGGCAGGATCCGGATGCGTACCTCACGCTGGTTTGCGAGCAGATCATGCCCGCGCTGTGGCAAAAAGAGTTATATGAAGCAGTAGACGTGTTTTGTGAAAACGTCGGCTTTACCCCTTCGCAAACCGAGCGCCTCTTCCAGGCGGCGACTGCGCTGGGTATCCCGGTGAAAGGGCATGTCGAGCAGCTGTCGAATCAGGGCGGCGCGGCGCTGGTCAGCCAGTATAAGGGGCTTTCCGCCGATCATATTGAGTATCTCGACGACGCAGGCGTTCAGGCGATGGCGGAAAGCGGCACGGTTGCCGTCCTGTTGCCGGGGGCGTTCTATTTTCTTCAGGAGCGCCAGCGTCCGCCGGTTGAACGGCTCAGAAAACAGGGGGTACCGATGGCCGTCGCGACCGACTATAACCCCGGCACCAGCCCGTTTGCCAGCCTGCACCTGGCGATGAACATGGCCTGCGTCCAGTTTGGTCTGACCCCTGAAGAAGCCTGGGCTGGCGTCACGCGCCATGCCGCGCAGGCGCTGGGCCGTGGCGCAACCCACGGGCAGCTCAGGGCAGGGTTTGTCGCTGATTTTATCGTCTGGGATGCTCGCCATCCGGTTGAGATGGTCTACGAGCCGGGGCGCAATCCGCTGTATCAACGTATTTTCCGTGGGGAGGCAGTATGAGGTTATGGCGGCCGGTAGCCGAAACGGTCTGGCAGGGGCGCGACGACAGCGCCGAGGCCAGCAATGCTACGCGCATTTTCCAGACGATAAAGCAGCAGGTACAGTTCACGCCGCTTTCATCCGGCATCGCGCTGATAGGCTTTGAATGTGATGAAGGGGTTAAACGCAATCAGGGCAGGCCCGGCGCCGTGCAGGCACCGGATATGCTGCGAAAAGCGCTGGCGAATATGGCGAGCCATCAGGGGCATGAACGGCTGGCGGATATGGGCTCGGTTTACGTTAAAGGCGACGAGCTGGAAGCGGCGCAGCAGGCGTTAAGCGATGCCGTCACGGCCTGCCAGCAGTCCGGGATGCGCACGCTGGTCTTTGGCGGCGGGCACGAAACCGCCTGGGCGCACGGTCGGGGCGTTCTGGATGCGTTCCCTAACGAGCGCGTGGCGGTGATCAACCTTGATGCCCATCTCGATCTGCGCAAGGCCGACCGGGCGACGTCCGGCACCCCGTTTCGCCAGCTGGCGCAGTACTGCGATGAGCGCGGGCGGCAATTTCAGTACGCCTGCTTTGGCGTGAGCCGGGCAGCGAACACGCTGGCGCTGTGGGATGAGGCCGAACGCCTGAACGTCACGCTGGTGGAGGATCTCCATTTCAGGCGCGATGCGCCATCCGCGCTGGAAAAGGCGCTGGCGCAGGCCGATCGTATCTATCTGACGATCGATCTGGACGTCCTGCCCGCCAGCGAAATGCCTGCCGTGTCCGCACCGGCCGCGTTAGGCATACCGGCGCTGGATCTTCTCCCGGTTATCGAACAAATCTGCCGTAGCGGTAAGCTACAGGCCACCGATCTGGTAGAGTTTAACCCGCAGTACGATCGGGACGGACAGGGCGCTAAGCTTGCCGCCCGTCTGGCCTGGCAAATTGCTCACTGGTGGGCATAACACTATTCAAGGAGTCACGATGTTTTCACGCTCACCTCTGCCGCAGTCGAGCCCTCCCGCGCCTTTCTACGAAAAGGTGAAGCAGGCGATCAGCGAAAAAATCGCCACCGGCGTCTGGCGGCCGCACGACCGCATTCCCTCGGAGGCCGAGCTGGTGGCGCAGTTTGGTTTTAGCCGGATGACCGTCAACCGGGCGCTGCGCGAACTGACCGACGAAGGGCTTCTGGTGCGCCTGCAGGGCGTGGGGACGTTTGTGGCGGAACCGAAAGGGCAATCTGCCCTGTTTGAAATCCGCAGTATTGCCGATGAGATAACCTCGCGAAATCATCAGCACCGCTGTGAGGTGCTGGTGCTCGAAGAGACCCAGGCCAGCGCCGAGCAGGCCGTAGAGCTGAATGTCAAAGAAGGCAGCCGTATTTTCCACTCCGTGATGGTGCATTTTGAGAACGACATTCCGGTGCAGATTGAAGATCGCTGCGTGAACGCGGAACGGATACCGGACTATCTGAACCAGGATTACACCCAAACCACGCCGCACGCCTATCTCTCGCTCGTCGCACCGCTCACGGAAGGGGAGCACATTGTGGAGGCCGTGCGCGCCACGCCGCAGGAGTGCGAGCGGCTGCGCATTAAAGAGCACGATCCGTGCCTGCTGATCCGCCGTCGGACCTGGTCCTCGTCGCACATTGTGTCGCATGCCCGGCTGCTTTTCCCGGGTAACCGCTACCGGCTGCAGGGCCACTTTATGTCATAAGTTTTAAAAGCGTGATAGCTAACGCAATATAACAAAATTGTATCTTTTTTGTTAAATCTGACCTTGTGTGTGCTTGTCTATACAAGTATATCTAAATGCATCACTGTCCCGTATGAGGAGCACACAATGTCGTCAGGTAAATACCGCCAGCAGGATGTCCGCGCCGCGCGCGGCACCACACTCACCGCCAAAAGCTGGCTCACCGAAGCACCGCTGCGCATGTTGATGAACAACCTTGATCCTGAGGTAGCGGAGAACCCCCACGAGCTGGTGGTCTACGGCGGCATAGGCCGCGCCGCGCGCAACTGGGAATGCTATGACGCAATTGTAAAATCCCTGACCGAACTCGAACACGACGAAACCCTGCTGGTGCAGTCAGGCAAGCCGGTGGGCGTATTTAAAACGCACAAAAACGCGCCGCGCGTGCTGATCGCCAACTCTAACCTTGTGCCGCACTGGGCTACCTGGGAACACTTCAACGAGCTGGACGCAAAAGGGCTGGCGATGTATGGCCAGATGACCGCGGGTAGCTGGATCTACATCGGCAGCCAGGGGATTGTGCAGGGCACCTACGAAACCTTCGTGGAAGCCGGTCGCCAGCACTATAACGGCTCGCTCAAAGGCCGCTGGGTATTGACCGCGGGTCTCGGCGGCATGGGCGGCGCGCAGCCGCTGGCCGCCACGCTTGCCGGCGCGTGCTCGCTCAACATTGAGTGCCAGCAGAGCCGCATTGATTTCCGTCTGCGTACCCGCTACGTCGATGAACAGGCAACCGATCTGGACGATGCGCTCGCACGCATCAAAAAATACACCTCCGAAGGCAAAGCGGTGTCGATTGCCCTGTGCGGCAACGCGGCGGACATTCTCCCGCAGCTCGTCGCCCGCGGCGTGCGCCCGGATCTGGTTACCGACCAGACCAGCGCCCACGATCCGCTGCACGGTTACCTGCCAAAAGGCTGGACGTGGGAAGCCTATCAGCAAAAAGCGGAAACCGACCCGGAAGGCACGGTACTCGCCGCGAAACGCTCCATGGCAGAACACGTCTCCGCCATGCTGGCCTTTAGCCAGATGGGCATTCCGACCTTTGACTACGGCAACAACATCCGCCAGATGGCGAAAGAGATGGGCGTGAATAACGCGTTCGACTTCCCGGGGTTCGTTCCTGCCTATATTCGCCCGCTGTTCTGCCGCGGTATCGGTCCGTTCCGCTGGGTTGCCCTGTCCGGTGACCCGGAGGATATCTACAAAACCGACGCCAAAGTGAAGGAGATCGTCGCCGATGACGAGCATCTGCATCGCTGGCTGGACATGGCCCGCGAGCGCATTAACTTCCAGGGCTTACCGGCGCGTATCTGCTGGGTAGGGCTGGAGTGGCGTCAAAAACTCGGCCTGGCCTTCAACGAAATGGTGCGCAGCGGTGAAGTTTCCGCGCCGATCGTCATTGGCCGAGACCACCTGGACTCCGGCTCCGTCGCCAGCCCGAACCGCGAAACGGAAGCCATGCGCGACGGCTCGGATGCGGTCTCCGACTGGCCGCTGCTGAACGCCCTGTTGAATACCGCCAGCGGCGCGACCTGGGTATCGCTGCACCACGGCGGCGGCGTGGGGATGGGCTTCTCCCAGCATTCCGGAATGGTCATCGTCTGCGACGGAACCGATGAAGCCGCCGCGCGTATCGCTCGCGTGCTGCACAACGACCCGGCCACCGGCGTGATGCGTCACGCTGATGCGGGTTATGAGATTGCCATTGACTGTGCCAAAGAGCAGGGCCTTAACCTGCCGATGATCCCTGCCACACAAGGAAAGCATTAATGAACGCGTTAACACTCACTCCCGGCTCGCTGACGCTCAAGCAGCTGCGTAACGTCTGGCGCAAGCCGGTCACCCTTTCGCTGGATGCAACGGCCCACGCCGCCATTAATGACAGCGTCGCCTGCGTCGAGGCCATTGTTGCCGAAGGGCGCACCGCCTACGGGATTAACACCGGCTTTGGGCTGCTGGCGCAGACCCGCATCGCAACGCACGATCTGGAAAACTTACAGCGTTCGCTGGTGCTGTCGCACGCGGCGGGCGTCGGCCAGCCACTGGATGATGAGATTGTCCGTCTGATGATGGTCCTTAAAATCAACAGCCTGGCGCGCGGTTTCTCCGGCATTCGCCTGAGCGTGATTCAGGCGCTGATGGCGCTGGTCAATGCGGAAGTCTATCCGTGGATCCCGGCGAAAGGCTCTGTTGGGGCGTCCGGCGATCTTGCGCCGCTGGCGCACATGTCGCTGCTGCTGCTGGGCGAAGGCAAAGCGCGCTGGCAGGGCGAGTGGCTTCCTGCGAAAGAGGCGCTGAAAAAAGCGGGATTAACGCCCATTACGCTGGCGGCGAAAGAGGGGCTGGCGCTGCTGAACGGCACGCAGGCATCGACCGCTTTCGCGCTGCGCGGCCTGTTTGAAGCGGAAGATCTGTTTGCCTCGGCAGTGGTGTGCGGTGCGCTGACCACCGAAGCCGTGCTGGGCTCGCGTCGCCCGTTCGATGCCCGCATCCACGAGGTGCGCGGTCAGCGCGGGCAAATTGATGCCGCCGCGATGTATCGTCACGTGCTTACCGACACCAGCGAAATTGCCGATTCACACCATAACTGCGAGAAGGTGCAGGATCCGTATTCTCTGCGCTGCCAGCCGCAGGTGATGGGCGCGTGCCTGACGCAGATACGTCAGGCGGCAGAGGTCCTGCTGGTGGAGGCCAACGCGGTGTCCGATAACCCGCTGGTGTTCGCCGAGGAAAACGAGGTGGTTTCCGGGGGCAACTTCCACGCCGAGCCGGTGGCGATGGCGGCGGATAACATCGCCCTGGCGATTGCCGAAATCGGCGCGTTGTCCGAGCGCCGCATTGCGCTGATGATGGATAAACATATGTCCCAGCTGCCGCCGTTCCTGGTGCGTAACGGCGGGGTCAACTCGGGCTTTATGATTGCCCAGGTGACCGCTGCGGCGCTGGCGAGCGAGAACAAAGCCCTGTCGCACCCGCACAGCGTGGACAGCCTGCCAACGTCAGCGAACCAGGAAGATCACGTTTCGATGGCACCGGCTGCCGGGCGTCGTCTGTGGGAAATGGCCTCCAACACCCGCGGCGTGCTGGCGGTGGAATGGCTGGCGGCAAGTCAGGGTATCGATCTGCGAGAAGGGCTAAAATCCAGCCCGCTGCTGGAGCAGGCGCGTCATGCGCTGCGCGAGCATGTATCGCACTACGATGACGACCGCTTCTTTGCGCCGGATATTGATAAGGCGATGCAGCTTCTGGAAGAAGGGCGGCTGGTGGAGCTGTTACCTTCGGTGCTGTGATTTTTGCCCGGTGGCGCTGCGCTTACCGGGCCTACGAGTGCGAAATGTAGGCCGGGTAAGGCGAAGCCGCCACCCGGCTTTTTTTATGCGCCAGGCGATGCAGCTTCTGGGAGAAGGGCGGCTGGTGGGGCTGTTACCGCCGGTGCTGTGATTTTTTGCCCGGTGGCGCTGCGCTTACCGGGCCTACGCGTGCGAAATGTAGGCCGGGTAAGGCGAAGCCGCCGCCCGGCTTGTTTTATGCTCCAGGCGATGCAGCTTCTGGAAGAAGGGCGGCTGGTGGGGCTGTTACCTTCGATGCTGTGATTTTTGCCCGGTGGCGCTGCGCTTACCGGGCCTACGAGTGAGAAATGTAGGCCGGGTAAGGCGTAGCCGCCACCCGGCTTTTTTATGCGCCAGGCGATGCAGCTTCTGGAAGAGGGAAGGCTTGTAGGACTGCTTCCTTCGGTGCTGTGATTTTTGCCCGGTGGCGCTGCGCTTATCGTGCCTACGAGTTCGAAATGTAGGCCGGGTAAGGCGTAGCCGCCACCCGGCTTTTTTTATGAATACATCGCCGTAATCGACGCGCTCCCAAGCGAATGGAAATGCACGTTAAACCCTACCATCGCGCCGCTCGCCCCTTCATCGACCTCAATCTTCTCCACATCCAGCGCGTGCACCGTGAAGATATAGCGGTGAGTTTCCCCTTTTGGCGGCGCCGCGCCGCCGTAGCCCGCTTTACCAAAGTCAGTGCGGGTCTGAATGGCGCCTTCAGGCAGGGCAACCAGGTCTGAACCAGAGCCCTGCGGCAGGACGCGCGTGTCGGCAGGCAGGTTCGCTACAATCCAGTGCCACCAGCCGGAGCCGGTAGGCGCATCCGGGTCGTAGCAGGTCACGACAAAGCTTTTGGTTCCGGCCGGAACATCGTCCCACGCCAGGTGCGGGGAGATATTGTCTCCCTGATACCCCATGCCGTTGAATACGTGGCGTTCCGGCAGTTTTTCACCGTCGCGCAGATCTTTACTGATGATTTTCATACGATTTACCCTCGTTGATCGCTCGTCCAGCAAGTGTAATGCATAGGGTTAAATCGTGAAATGCGCGGGAATGTTAACGGCTGTTACGACCGCGTCGGTTAATTTACGCAGCTGCTCTGGCGTAATGCTGTACGGCGGCATCAGGTAGATAAGCTTGCCGAAAGGCCGCACCCAGACGCCCTGCTCAACGAAGAAGCGCTGCAGCACCGCCATATTCACCGGATGGGTGGTTTCAATCACCCCGATGGCGCCCAGCACGCGAACGTCCGCCACAAAATTCGCACCCGAGGCGGCGCTTAGCTCCTCTTTCAGCTGCGCCTCAATCGCCGCCACCTGTGTCTGCCACTCGCCGCTTTCCAGAATGGCCAGACTTTCGCTTGCGACGGCGCAGGCGAGAGGATTACCCATAAACGTCGGGCCGTGCATAAAGCAGCCCGCCTCGCCGTCGCTGATGGTGTCGGCAACGTGGCGGGTCGTGAGCGTGGCGGAGAGCGTCATGGTGCCGCCGGTCAGCGCTTTACCCAGACACAGAATATCCGGTGCGATACCCGCATGCTCACAGGCAAACAGCCTGCCGGTGCGGCCAAAGCCGGTGGCGATCTCATCGGCAATCAGCAGAATGCCCTCGCGGTCGCACATCTTGCGAATACGCCTCAGCCATTCCGGGTGGTACATCCGCATTCCGCCTGCGCCCTGGACAATCGGCTCAAGGATCACGGCGGCGATTTCATGGCGATGCGCCGCCATCAGCCGCGCGAAGCCGACCATGTCCATCTCGTTCCACTCGCCGTCGAAGCGGCTCTGTGGGGCCGGGGCAAACAGGTTTTCCGGCAGATAGCCCTTCCACAGGCTGTGCATGGAGTTATCCGGATCGCACACCGACATCGCCCCGAAGGTATCCCCGTGATAGCCGTTGCGGAAGGTGAGGAACCGCTGGCGCGTTTCGCCCTTCGCGTGCCAGTACTGCAGCGCCATTTTCATCGCCACTTCCACCGCCACGGAGCCGGAATCGGCCAGGAACACGCACTCCAGCGATTCAGGCGTCATCGCCACCAGGCGACGGCATAAATCCACCGCGGGCTGATGGGTGATCCCGCCAAACATCACGTGCGACATCTGGTCAATCTGCGCCTTCATCGCCGCATTCAGGCGCGGGTGGTTGTACCCGTGAATGGCCGCCCACCAGGAGGACATCCCGTCAACGAGCCGCTCGCCGCTGGCGAGGTGCAGCTCGCAGCCGTGGGCCGAAGCCACCGGATAGACGGGCAGGGGGCGGGTGGTGGAGGTGTAAGGGTGCCAGATATGCTGCTTGTCGAAGGCGAGATCGTCCAGGGTCATAATCGACTTGTAAACCATTTTGAAAAGTTTTAGGTTTACGAGTATAAACCGAACCGAAAATTAACAAAACCCTTTGGAGAAGCCCCATGGCTCACCACGCACGCTGGACGATGTCGCAAGTCACTGAATTATTCAACAAACCTTTCCTTGAGCTGATGTTCGAAGCCCAACAGGTGCATCGTCTGCACTTCGATCCCCGCCACGTTCAGGTCAGCACGCTGCTGTCGATCAAAACCGGTGCCTGTCCTGAAGACTGCAAATATTGCCCGCAGAGTGCGCGCTACAAAACCGGCCTGGAGTCCGAACGGCTGATGGAAGTCGAGCAGGTGCTCGACTCGGCGCGCAAGGCGAAAAACGCCGGCTCGACCCGCTTCTGCATGGGCGCGGCGTGGAAGAACCCGCACGATCGCGACATGCCGTATCTGGAGCAGATGGTGAAGGGCGTGAAGGAGATGGGTCTCGAAGCCTGTATGACCCTCGGCACGCTGAATGACGAACAGGCGCAGCGCCTCTCCGCCGCGGGACTGGACTACTACAACCACAACCTCGACACCTCGCCGGAGTTTTACGGCAACATCATCACCACGCGAACCTATCAGGAGCGCCTGGACACGCTGGATAAAGTGCGCGACGCGGGGATCAAGGTCTGCTCCGGCGGTATCGTGGGCTTAGGCGAAACGGTAAAAGACCGCGCGGGCCTGCTGCTGCAGCTGGCGAACCTGCCGACCCCGCCGGAAAGCGTGCCGATCAACATGCTGGTGAAGGTCAAGGGCACACCGCTGGCGGACAACGACGACGTGGATGCGTTTGATTTTATCCGCACCATCGCGGTGGCGCGCATCATGATGCCGACCTCTTTCGTGCGTCTCTCCGCCGGTCGCGAGCAGATGAGTGAGCAAACTCAGGCCATGTGCTTTATGGCCGGAGCCAACTCCATCTTCTACGGCTGCAAGCTGCTGACCACGCCGAACCCGGAAGAGGACAAAGACGTTCAGCTTTTCCGCAAGCTGGGGCTTAACCCGCACCAGACCGAGGTGCTGACGGGCGATAACGAGCAACAGCAGCAGCTGGAGCAGCAGATTTTCAACGCCGACACCGACCAGTTCTACAACGCGGCAGCCGTATGACCTGGCAGGCACGAGTGAATACCGCGCTGGATGAACGCCGGGCGGCAGAGGCGTTTCGCGTTCGCAGGGTGGTGGAAAACGGCGCGGGCCGTTTTCTTACCCGCGACGGGCGGCAGTATTGTAATTTCTCCAGCAACGACTATCTCGGACTGAGCCAACATCCGGCCATCATCCGCGCCTGGCAGCAGGGGGCGGAGCGGTTTGGCGTGGGTAGCGGCGGTTCGGGACACGTCAGCGGCTACACCACGGCGCATCAGGCGCTTGAGGAAGCGCTTGCCGACTGGCTCGGCTACCCGCGCGCGCTACTCTTTATCTCCGGCTTTGCCGCGAATCAGGCGGTCATTACCGCCCTGATGGAAAAAGAGGACCGTATTGTCGCTGACCGCCTGAGCCACGCCTCGCTGCTGGAGGCGGCAAATTTAAGCCCGGCGCAGCTGCGCCGCTTTGCCCATAACGATGCGGGGCAGCTTGCTGCGCTGCTGGATAAACCCTGCGACGGACAGCAGCTGGCGGTCACCGAAGGCGTGTTCAGCATGGACGGCGACAGCGCGCCGCTTGCCGCGCTGCACGAGGCCGCAAAGCGGCAAAACGCCTGGCTGCTGGTGGACGATGCCCACGGGATTGGCGTAATGGGCGACGAAGGTCGCGGCAGCGCGCATCAGCAAAACGTGAAGCCGGAACTGCTGATTGTCACCTTCGGCAAAGGGTTTGGCGTCAGCGGCGCCGCCGTGCTGTGCAGCGAGTCCGTCGCCGACTATCTCCTACAGTTTGCCCGACACCTGATCTACAGCACCAGCATGCCCCCGGCGCAGGCCGTGGCGCTGTCTGCGTCGCTGGCGGTGATCCGCAGCGCAGAAGGGGATGAACGTCGTCAGCGGCTGGCAGAGCATATCTCCCGCTTCCGTCAGGGGCTGGCGGCGCTGCCCTTCCACAGTCCCGATTCGCAGAGCGCTATCCAGCCGGTGATTGTCGGCGAAAACGGCCGCGCGCTGGCGCTGGCGCAGGCGCTGCGCGAGCGCGGCATGTGGGTGACCGCCATCCGCCCCCCAACGGTCCCGCCGGGAACGGCGCGGCTGCGCTTAACCCTGACGGCGGCGCATGAAGCACGGGATATCCAGACGCTGCTGGAGGCGCTCTATGTTGCCGGTGAATAAACAGGCCGTTGCGGCGGCATTTGGTCGCGCCGCGCAGAGCTATTCGCAGCACGATGAACTGCAGCGTCAGAGCGCGGAGGGGCTTCTGGCCGCGCTTGGCGAGAACCGTTTTTCGCAGGTGCTGGACGCGGGCTGTGGTCCCGGCAGCAACAGCCGCTACTGGCGCGGGACGGGAAGCCAGGTCACGGCTATCGACCTCTCAGACCAGATGCTCAACGAGGCGCGTCAGAGGCAGGCTGCGGATCGCTATCTGCTGGCCGATATCGAGGCGATCCCGCTGGCGGATGCGCAGTTCGATCTGGTCTGGAGTCATCTGGCGGTCCAGTGGTGCAGCAGCCTGCCGCAGGCCCTGCGCGAGCTTTATCGCGTGGCGCGACCGGGTGGGAAGGTGGCTTTTACCACCCTGCTGGAAAGTTCGCTGCCGGAGCTGAATCAGGCGTGGAAAGCGGTGGATGAGCAGCCGCACGCTAACCGCTTTTTATCGCATGAGCAGGTGACGCAGGCGCTGGCAGGCTGGCGCTACCGCAGCACGGTGCAGACCATCACCCTCAATTTTAGCGATGCGTTCAGCGCCATGCGCTCGCTGAAGGGCATCGGGGCCACGCACCTGCATGCCGGACGGGAGAGAAAACCGCTGACCCGGGGCCAGCTGCAGCGTCTGGAGCTGGCCTGGCCGCAGCAGCGGGGTCATTTCCCGCTCTCTTATCAACTTTTTCATGGGGTTATCGAACGTGACTGAACGTTATTTTGTTACCGGCACGGACACGGAAGTGGGCAAAACGGTTGCCAGCGCGGCGCTGCTGCAGGCGGCACGGAAGCTTGGGAAAAACACCGCCGGATATAAGCCGGTTGCGTCCGGCAGCGAGATGACGCCGGAAGGGTTACGCAACACCGACGCGCTGGCGCTCCAGCGTAACAGCACGCTTGAACTCGCCTATTCAGCGGTCAATCCGTACACCTTTGCCGAGCCGACCTCGCCGCACATCATCAGCGCTGACGAAGGTCGTCCGATTGATTTCGCGGTGCTGTCTGCCGGGTTACGGACGCTGGAAGGCCAGGCCGACTGGGTGCTGGTGGAAGGTGCAGGGGGCTGGTTTACGCCGCTTTCGGACGCGCAGACGTTTGCCGACTGGGTGCAGGCGGAGCAGCTTCCGGTCATTCTGGTCGTCGGCGTCAAGCTGGGCTGCATCAATCACGCCATGTTGACCGCGCAGGCCGTGCAGCAGGCCGGGCTGCGTCTGGCGGGCTGGATAGCCAACGACGTGGTTGCGCCGGGGAAACGACACCAGGAGTATCTGGCGACGCTCAGGCGTGTACTGCCCGCCCCGTGCCTCGGGGAAATTCCCTGGCTTGCTGACGGCGCGGAAAATGCCGAAACCGGGCGTTATCTCGATCTCAGCGTCTTGCTTCCCGCGACATCCAGTGCGCGATAAGCTCGTCATCCAGTTCGTTAACGTGGCCCTGCGCCACGTTACGCCCGCGATAGAGCATGCAGAAACGGTCCGCAACCCGGCGGATAAACGAAAGCTGCTGCTCTGCTAACAGCACCGTCATACCTAACTCCCGGTTTAAGCGCACCAGCAACTGCCCCAGCTTCTGGGCGAAGCTGTTTCCTGCGCCATGCAGGGGCTCATCAAGGATCAGCAGGTGCGGGCGGTTCACCAGCGCATTAGCCAGCGCCAGCTGGTACTGGTCGTCCGGAGAGAGCGCGTTGGCGCGGGTCTGCCGCAACGCGTAGAGCGCCGGAAACAGGTCGTAAACGTCGCTTTTCGCTTCCGGGTTGGGTTTCCCCATCGCCCGCATGGCGATATGCAGATTTTCCTCAATCGTTAGCTGGGAGAAGATCCGCCTGTCCTGCGGGACATAGCCTATCCCCGGCCCTGAACGCTGTTCTGGCGGCAGGTTAAGCAAGTCGCGGGGCGGGGCGCCCGCCTCATGCCAGATGATGCTGCCGCTTTCGACGGGCACTTTCCCGGCGATGCAATTCATGAGGGTGGTTTTCCCCATCCCCGGCAGGCCAACGACGCCTGTACACATCCCTTGCGGAAAATCCAAATTCACGTTCCATAGCGTATGTTGGCTTCCGTAAAACTGATTCACAGCACGCAGACTCAACATCTTTCTCTCCTTAAAAATGTGTGTAGGTGAGGCTCGAGTTTGAGTGTGCAAAACCCCTGCCAGAAACCGAAAAGTGTTTAAAAAAACGGCTTTTTTAGGAATAAGTCACCGGAGAGGGGGCTGAGAAAAAACGGGATTGCACATCGACGGTGCTGGCGGTGTTGAGTTGTGGTGCAGTGCCCGAAATGATGAAAATGTGAGCAAGATCCCATCGGTTGGTTATGAATGACACAACTGTTAATCATCAAAAAAGAGCTATAAAAATTTTTTACTGCCGTCTCGTGGGAAAAACCGGGAATTTGCCGAGCGCCACGCTGCATGGGCTGGAAGCAGTTATCCACTATTCCTGTGGATAACCATGTGTATTAGAGTTAGAAAACACGCGATAAGCGAGAGAAGACGCGGCTTACGTCCAAATTGACGCGAAACGCGGCTTTAGAAAATATCGTTTATTATTTAACTGCTTAGATAAAAGCAATTCCCGTCATGAAAGTGTCACCCGTTGCCACAAAACTATCATTACCTGGCTTGACAAATGTTAAAAAAGAAAAAGTTCTGGGGATAACCTGACCTGACTGGTGTTTTATATTGTCACAGTCCAAATTTTGGCCGTTATCGCACCAATCCTTAAGGCGCTATGCTAAATATCCTGACATGCTACTGGTTTTTCATCCAGTGTTTTTTACTGGCATTCCTGGCAACAACGAGTAAAATTACTCACCTGCCGCTTTTAACGTCATCAGGTTGTCGCCCATGAGTAAACCGTTCAAATTGAATTCTGCTTTCCGTCCATCTGGCGATCAGCCTGAGGCGATCCGTCGTCTGGAAGAGGGGCTGGAAGATGGGCTGGCGCACCAGACGCTGCTGGGGGTAACCGGCTCGGGTAAAACCTTCACCATCGCCAACGTGATTGCGGATCTCCAGCGCCCAACGATGGTGCTGGCACCCAATAAAACCCTGGCCGCGCAGCTTTACGGCGAGATGAAAGAGTTCTTCCCGGAAAATGCGGTGGAGTATTTCGTCTCCTACTACGATTACTACCAGCCTGAAGCCTATGTACCGAGCTCTGACACCTTCATCGAGAAGGACGCCTCGGTGAACGAACACATCGAGCAGATGCGACTGTCGGCCACTAAGGCGCTTCTGGAGCGTCGCGACGTGGTCGTCGTCGCATCGGTTTCCGCGATCTACGGTCTGGGCGATCCGGATCTTTATCTCAAGATGATGCTGCACCTGACGCAGGGGATGATCATCGACCAGCGCGCCATCGTTCGTCGTCTGGCGGAGCTGCAGTACGCCCGTAACGATCAGGCGTTCCAGCGCGGGACGTTCCGCGTACGCGGTGAGGTGATCGACATCTTCCCGGCGGAATCGGACGATATGGCGCTGCGCGTCGAGCTGTTTGACGAAGAGGTTGAACGCCTGTCGCTCTTCGACCCGCTGACCGGACACGTTGAGTCGGTGATCCAGCGTTTCACTATTTACCCGAAAACGCACTACGTGACGCCGCGCGAGCGTATCGTGCAGGCGATGGAAGAGATCAAAGTGGAGCTGGCCGAGCGCCGTAAGGTGCTGCTGGCGAATAATAAGTTGCTGGAAGAGCAGCGCCTGAGCCAGCGTACCCAGTTCGACCTTGAGATGATGAACGAGCTGGGCTACTGCTCCGGCATTGAAAACTACTCGCGCTTCCTCTCCGGGCGCGGGCCGGGCGAGCCGCCGCCGACGCTGTTTGATTACCTTCCGGCAGACGGTCTGCTGGTGATCGACGAATCCCACGTCACGATCCCGCAGATCGGCGGGATGTACCGCGGTGACCGGGCGCGTAAAGAGACGCTGGTGGAGTACGGATTCCGCCTGCCGTCAGCGCTGGATAACCGTCCGATGAAGTTTGAAGAGTTTGAGGCGCTGGCGCCGCAAACCATTTACGTCTCGGCCACGCCGGGCAACTACGAGCTGGAGAAATCCGGTGAAGACGTTGTCGATCAGGTTGTGCGTCCGACCGGGCTGCTGGACCCGATTATCGAGGTGCGTCCCGTGGCGACGCAGGTGGACGATCTGCTCTCCGAGATCCGCGCCCGTGCCGCCATTAACGAGCGCGTGCTGGTAACCACGCTCACCAAGCGTATGGCGGAAGACCTCACCGAGTATCTCGAAGAGCACGGCGAGAAGGTGCGCTATCTGCACTCGGATATTGATACCGTGGAGCGCATGGAGATTATCCGCGACCTGCGTCTGGGCGAGTTTGACGTGCTGGTGGGGATCAACCTGCTGCGAGAAGGCCTGGATATGCCGGAGGTCTCGCTGGTGGCGATTCTGGATGCGGATAAAGAGGGCTTCCTGCGTTCTGAACGCTCCCTGATTCAGACCATTGGCCGTGCGGCGCGTAACGTCAACGGGAAAGCGATTCTGTACGGTGACAAAATCACTCCGTCGATGGCGAAAGCGATTGGCGAAACGGAGCGCCGTCGCGAGAAACAGCAGCGCTACAACGAAGAGCATGGCATCACGCCGCAGGGGCTGAACAAGAAGGTGGTGGATATTCTGGCGCTGGGTCAGAACATTGCCAAAACCAAAGCGAAAGGCCGCGGCAAGGCGCGTTCAGTGGTGGAAGAAGATACCGTCGTGCTGACGCCGAAAGCGCTGCAGCAGAAAATCCACGAGCTGGAAGGGCAGATGATGCAGCACGCGCAGAACCTGGAGTTCGAAGAGGCGGCGCAGATCCGCGACCAGCTTCATCAACTGCGGGATCTTTTCATCGCGGCATCGTGAGTAAAGCGTTGTTTTCTCCCTCTCCCCGTGGGAGAGGGCCGGGGTGAGGGCATCAGGCCGCACAAAACGAACCTAACCCAGCGCCTGAATCGCCTTCTCCAGCGCCTCGCGCAGCAGATGGCGGTCGTGACGATACTTGATATCGCTGGCCTCCAGCGGCTCCTGCACCACCAGACGATCGCCAATCCCTGACACATCCACTTTTGGGCCCACGACTACGCCGTCAATGATTTTCTTGCCGACGTAATGCTCCATCAAATTGAGTTTATCTGCCAGCGACAGGCTCGCCGCCGCCGGGCTCAGTTCACGTCCCAGATTACCGATGTAAACCATCGGGGCAGGGGTGCGGCGCAGCGCCTGCGCCAGCTCTTTCACCAGCAGAATGGGCATCAGGCTGGTGTAAAAACTGCCAGGACCGATCAGGATAAGATCCGCTTCCCCGATGGCCTCCACCGCTTCTCGCGTGGCGGGTACGCTCGGATAGGTCATTAACTCCGTTGGCGGCAGGAGGAGCTGGTCAATATTCACCTCGCCGTAAACTTCATGTCCTTCGGCGTCGATTGCCATCAAGTCAACCGGTTGTTCAGACATGGGGATCAGGAATGCGTCCACTTTGAGCAGATTGCGGATTAAGTTGATGGCTTCCAGAGGCCGTACGCTCAGGTGATCAAGCGCCTTTAACATCAGATTTCCGAGGTTATGCCCGGAAAGTTCGCCATTACCGCCAAAACGGTACTCAAACATCGCCGACGCGACGCTTGACTCGGTAATTAACTGGTTCAGACAGTTGCGCATATCTCCCCAGGCAATGCCGCCTTCGGCACGACGAATGCGCCCGGTTGAGCCGCCGTTGTCGGTGGTGGTCACTATCCCTGTCAGCCTTGAGCCGAGTGACGACAAAGAGGACATAACCCGGCCTAAGCCGTGTCCTCCGCCAAGAGCGACCACTCGGTCAAGATCCGCAAAAGTGCGATTGCGCATACGTATTCCTTATCACGTTCGATCGCGTAACAGTAACCTAACTACCCCTAAAAGACGATGCCTCACCCGATGCAAAATGACGTATATCAATGTGAAAATGCGATTTTTAGGTATTCTGTAGCGAAAATACAGGATTGATTCGCTATATAGATAATTATATAGCGTAAAGCGATAATGGCGCCGTCAGAATTTCCGCGCTACTATCGCCCTAACCACGTTTTCAAAATTGAAAACATACACTCTAGCCCTTGTGCCTGTGTCGAAAGATATGGCGCTCTGGCCGTGGCGAATATGCCACCAGGGTACAGAAAGAAATGACTGTGCCTCCCGATCTGGAAAGGTGTACATGGCTTCACAACTTACTGATGCTTTCGCGCGTAAGTTTTATTACTTACGTCTGTCGATTACCGACGTGTGCAACTTCCGTTGCACCTACTGCCTGCCCGATGGCTACAAACCGGGCAGCGTCACCAATAACGGCTTTCTCTCCGTGGATGAAGTGCGCCGCGTCACGCGCGCCTTCTCTGAGCTCGGTACCGAAAAAGTGCGTCTGACCGGCGGTGAACCCTCTCTGCGCCGTGATTTCCCCGACATCATTGCCGCCGTGCGTGAAAACGAACGTATCCGCCAGATTGCGGTGACCACCAACGGCTACCGCATGGCGCGTGACGTGGCGAACTGGCGCGATGCGGGGCTGACGGCGATCAACGTCAGCGTCGATAGTCTGGACGCCCGTCAGTTCCACGCCATTACCGGCCAGGATAAATTCCAGCAGGTCATGGACGGTATCGACGCGGCATTTGCGGCAGGCTTCGAAAAAGTCAAAGTCAACACGGTACTGATGCGTGATGTAAACCATCATCAGCTGGACACCTTCCTGGCGTGGATCCAATCCCGCCCCATTCAGCTGCGTTTTATTGAGCTGATGGAAACCGGCGAGGGCAGCGAGCTGTTCCGTCGCCATCACATCTCCGGCATGGTGCTGCGCGACGCGCTGCTGAAACGCGGCTGGATCCATCAGATTCGCCAGCGCAGCGACGGCCCGGCGCAGGTCTTCTGCCACCCGGATTACGAAGGTGAGATCGGGCTTATCATGCCCTATGAGAAAGACTTCTGCGCCAGCTGCAACCGCCTGCGCGTCTCCTCCGTTGGCAAGCTCCATCTTTGTCTGTTCGGCGACGGCGGCGTGGACCTTCGCGATCTGCTGGAAGACGATGCGCAGCAGGACGCGCTTGAAGCACGCATTTCTGAAGCGCTGACGCATAAAAAACAGACCCACTTCCTGCATCAGGGCAATACCGGCATTACTCAGAACCTGTCCTACATCGGCGGGTAATCGGGCTTAAGAAGGAATCAGAAGATGAGTCAGGTAAGCGCAGAATTTATCCCGACACGCATTGCTATCCTTACCGTTTCCGACCGCCGTGGCGAAGAGGATGATACCTCCGGCCACTGGCTGCGCGAGGCGGCCCATGACGCGGGGCACAGCATCGTTGATAAAGCGATCGTGAAGGAGAACCGCTACGCCATTCGCGCTCAGGTCTCTCAGTGGATCGCCAGCGATGAGGTGCAGGTGGTGCTGATTACTGGCGGCACCGGCTTTACCGCAGGCGATCAGGCCCCCGAAGCGCTGATCCCGCTGTTTGACCGCGAGGTGGAAGGCTTCGGCGAAGTGTTCCGCATGCTCTCCTTTGAAGAGATTGGTACCTCTACGCTCCAGTCGCGCGCCGTTGCCGGGGTGGCTAACAAAACCCTGATTTTCGCCATGCCGGGTTCGACCAAAGCCTGCCGCACCGCGTGGGGAAACATCATCGCCCCGCAGCTGGATGCCCGCACCCGTCCGTGTAATTTCCATCCCCATTTAAAGAAATAAGCTATGTCACAACTGACCCACATTAACGCCGCCGGTGAAGCGCATATGGTGGATGTTTCCGCCAAAGCCGAAACGGTGCGCGAGGCGCGCGCGGAAGCGTTCGTCACTATGCAGCCGGAAACGCTGGCGATGATTATCGACGGCAGCCACCATAAGGGCGACGTCTTTGCCACCGCGCGCATCGCGGGTATTCAGGCCGCCAAGCGCACCTGGGATCTTATTCCGCTGTGCCACCCGCTGATGCTGAGCAAGGTGGAAGTGAACCTGCAGGCGCAGCCGGAGCAGAGCCGCGTGCGCATTGAGTCACTCTGCCGCTTAACCGGGAAAACCGGCGTAGAGATGGAAGCGCTGACGGCGGCTTCCGTTGCCGCGCTGACCATCTACGACATGTGCAAAGCGGTGCAGAAAGATATGGTGATTGGCCCGGTGCGCCTGCTGGCAAAAAGCGGCGGCAAATCCGGTGATTTTAAGGTGGACAGCCATGATTAAGGTGCTCTTTTTTGCCCAGGTGCGCGAGCTGGTAAATACCGACAGCCTGACGCTGGACGCGTCCTTTGACAACGTCGCTGCCCTGCGCGCGCATCTGGCGGCACAAAGCGACCGCTGGGCGCTGGCGCTGGACGAAGGCAAGCTGCTGGCCGCCGTTAACCAGACGCTGGTGGAGTTCACCCATCCGCTGAAGGAAGGCGATGAAGTGGCCTTCTTCCCGCCGGTGACAGGGGGCTAAGATGGCTGAAACCCGAATTCTGGTGAGCCCCGACCGTTTTAACGTGGGGACCGAATACAGCTGGCTGGCGGAACGCGATGAAGACGGCGCGGTCGTCACCTTCACCGGCAAAGTGCGCAACCACAACCTCGGTGACAGCGTGAAGGCGCTGACGCTGGAGCACTATCCGGGGATGACCGAGAAATCGCTGGCGGAGATTGTCGACGAGGCGCGGGGCCGCTGGCCGCTTGGCCGCGTCACGGTGATTCACCGCATCGGCGAGATGTGGCCCGGCGAGGAGATTGTCTTCGTCGGGGTGACGAGCGCACACCGCAGCAGCGCGTTTGCGGCAGGGGAGTTCATTATGGATTACCTCAAAACCAAAGCGCCGTTCTGGAAGCGCGAAGCCACGCCGGAAGGTGACCGCTGGGTGGAATCTCGCGACAGCGATAAACAAGCCGCCAGCCGTTGGTAGTCGGTTTACGTGGATGTGTTAATCTTAACGTGTGTGTCTACTTAATCTTAATCAGGAGTGAATCATGGACCGATTTCCGCGTTCCGATTCAATAGTACAGCAGACCCGTAGCGGCCTGCAGACGTATATGGCTCAGGTGTACGGCTGGATGACGGTTGGCCTGCTGCTTACCGCGTTTATCGCGTGGTATGCGGCGAACACGCCTGAACTGATGATGTTTATCTTCTCCAGCAAAATCACCTTCTTTGGGCTGATTATCGCGCAGCTGGCGCTGGTGTTTGTGCTTTCCGG
This sequence comes from Enterobacter cloacae complex sp. CARB60, assembly GCF_036487345.1. Taxonomy (NCBI): domain Bacteria; kingdom Pseudomonadati; phylum Pseudomonadota; class Gammaproteobacteria; order Enterobacterales; family Enterobacteriaceae; genus Enterobacter; species Enterobacter cloacae complex sp. CARB60. Next base: position 3,312,534 of record NZ_JAZKLC010000002.1, on the reverse strand, counting down.
TCTTGTACAGAAACTCAGTGCCGGAATGGCAACAACTCTGTTTATGCTCTATTCGGCGCTGACGGGGCTGACGCTTTCCAGTATTTTCATCGTCTACACCTACTCCTCCATCGCCAGCACCTTTGTGGTGACCGGCGGGATGTTCGGCGTGATGAGTCTGTACGGTTACACCACGAAGCGCGATCTGAGCGGTTTAGGCAGCATGCTGTTTATGGGGCTGATTGGGATTGTGCTGGCGTCGCTGGTAAACCTGTGGCTGAAGAGCGACGCGCTGATGTGGGCTGTGACCTACATCGGGGTGGTGATCTTCGTTGGGTTGACGGCGTATGACACCCAGAAGCTGAAAAACATCGGCGAGCAGATCGACGTACGCGACAGTTCAAACCTGCGCAAATACGCGATCCTGGGCGCGCTGACGCTGTATCTGGACTTTATCAACCTGTTCCTGATGCTGCTGCGTATTTTCGGCAACCGTCGCTAGGGTTGTTTTGCCGGGTGGCGGCTTCGCCTTAACCGGCCTACGAAACTAAAAACGGCAACAAGGTTGCCGTTTTGCTTTTATTTCGCCAACACCTTCTCATTCTTCGCCCGTAACTTCTTCGCCCGACTCTCCAGCGCCAGATAACAGACCGTTGCCAGCGCCAGCGGCAGGAAGTAATACAGCATGCGGTATGCCAGCAGGGCAGCGATGATGGCACCCTGAGAAACATGCTCCCCGGCCAGCAGGGCAATAAATACCGCTTCCAGCACGCCTATCCCCGCCGGAATATGCACAATTACGCCCGCAATACTGCTGACCAGCAGCACGCCCAGCACGAAGAAGTAATTTACGTCCTCGCCAATCAGCAGCCAGATAATGGCCCCCATCGCCATCCAGTTGGCGCTGGAGACGGCCATCTGCAGCACCGCAAACTTCCACGAGGGCAGCACCAGCTTTTGCCCTTTAATGGTCATATGGCGGCGTCTGGCAAAGGCGCAGGCCCACAGATAAACGGCGATAATCAGCAGCAGTACGATGCCCAGAATGCGCAGCGTGGCCTCGTCGATATACCAGTGCGCGGGCAGTTGCACCACGCCGATGGTGAAGATCACCCCGCCGAGCAGAATATAGCCCAGCCAGTTGGTGGTGATGCTTAACGAGAAGATGCGCGTGATGGTCCCGCCCGGCAGGCCGAGCCGCGAATAAAGGCGATAGCGCATGCCAATGCCGCCGACCCAAGTGCTCAGCGTCAGGTTAAAGGCGTAGCAGATAAACGACACCAGCATAACCTGACGTTTGGCCAGCTTGTGGCCGCAGTAAGCGCGGCCCAGCAGGTCATAGCAGCCGTACATCAGGTAGCTCACAATTACCAGCCCCACAGCGCCCAGCAGCACCATCCGGTTATAGTTGCGGATGGCTTTCCACACCTCTTCCCAGTCAACTTTCTGCGCGTAGACCACCAGCAGAACCGCGACCGCAATAAAAAACAGCCAGGTCAGGATCTTTTTTGCCAGCCGCCAGCGTGGATGCGATTTTGACATCAGGGTTTGCCTCCATCTTCCGCTTCAATACGGTCCTGGGTTTCCATTTCGGGTTGTACCGGCGGGTCCACCTGCGCAAGCTTAGGCGTATGCGCCGGCAGCCAGCCGACCATGGCCGGGAAATGACGCAGAAAGTGGAACACCACCACGCTGATGCCCAGGTTCCACCAGGTACGTTTAGGGACCATGGATTCGTCCACGCGCACGCTGTCGTTAACGATCAACGCCTGCAGGTTATCCCGCAGGGTCTGGTTAAACTGGCGATCGTGAATGATCAGGTTGGCTTCAAGGTTGAGCGATAAGCTCAGCGGATCGAGGTTACTGGAGCCCACGGTGGCCCAGTGATCGTCCATCAGCGCGACTTTGCCGTGCAAGGGCCTACGGCGATATTCGTAAATCTGTACGCCGCCCTTCACGAGATAGTTATACAGCAGCCGCGCGCCGACTTTGACGATGGGCATATCCGGCTCGCCCTGCACAATCAGCTTCACGCGTACGCCGCGCCGGGCCGCATTGCGCATGGCATGCAGCAGGCGATAGCCCGGGAAAAAGTAGGCGTTAGCAATAATCACTTCGCGCTTCGCGTTGGCGAGCATCTTGAGATAATGACGTTCAATGTCGTCACGGTGCTCGCCGTTGTCCCGCCAGACGAAAAGGGCCTGCGCTTCGCCGGGCTTCCGGTTCTCTTCCGGGCGATGGCGGCGTCTCCACCAGCGGCGAACAGCCTCTTTACCCGGCAGGTTCTCCAGCTCAAACAGCAAGATGTCCTGCACAACCGGGCCTTCAATGCGAATGGCGTAGTCCTGCTTCGCTTCCGGGCCGTAGTCTGACATATGCTCAGCGGAATAGTTAATGCCGCCGACAAACGCCACCGTCTCGTCCACCACCACAATTTTGCGGTGCATCCGGCGGAAAAGATTGGTACGCATGCCGAACAGGCGAGGGCCGGGATCGTAGTAGCGGAACACCACGCCCGCGGAGGTCAATTCATTCACAAACGCATCGCTGAGATCCGGCGAACCATAGCCATCAAGCAGCACTTCAATTGTGACGCCGCGCTGGGCGGCGCGCAGCAGCACGCTGTGCAACTGCTTGCCGACGTTGTCTTCGAACCAGATAAAGGTTTCGAGGATCACCTTCTGCTGAGCGTTATCAATCGCCTTAAACACGGCCGGGTAGTACTCGTCCCCGTTGACCAGCAGCGTGATCCGGTTGCCTTCCTGCCAGGAACATTTCATAGGTGGATCTCCGCGCTAAGCGGGGCATGGTCGGAAAGATGTCGCCAGTTAAGAAGCGCCAGGGCGGTGGGACTGCTGGCGTGGGCATTTTTCACGTAGATGCGGTCAAGCCGAAGCAGGGGGAAACGGACCGGGAAGGTGCGCGCAGGCCTGCCGTTGGCGCGAGTAAAAATCTCCTCCAGTCCGGCATCCACCTTCAACGGATGGTTTGCCCGCTGTCGCCAGTCGTTGAAATCGCCCGCCACGACCACCGGTTCACCTTCGGGAAGCGCGTTAGCCCATTCGGCCAGCATTTTCAGCTGCGACTGACGATGGGCTTCGCGAAGGCCCAGATGAACGCAGCCGACATGGACGGGTCGCTCGAGGTCGGGCGGGGTAATGCGGCAGTAAAGCAGGCCGCGTTTTTCGCTTTCCCCGACGGAAACGTCGCGGTTTTCGTAATGCTCAATGGGGTAACGGGACAGCACCGCGTTGCCGTGATGCCCTTCCGGGTAGACCGCGTTGCGGCCGTAGGCGTAATCACTCCACATGGTGTCGGCCAGAAATTCATAGTGCGGCGTGTCGGGCCAGTTCTCAAAGTGGAGCGGATGCACTTCGTGTGCGCCCATCACCTCCTGCAGGCAGACAATATCTGCGCTGACGGTGCGTACCGCGTCGCGCAGCTCCGGTAAAATGAAGCGGCGGTTAAATGCTGTGAAGCCCTTATGAATGTTTATCGTCAGCACCTTAAGCGAGAAATGCTGCATTTTTTGAGTCATAAGCTCTTTCCTGAGTGACTATCCCAATGAAAATAAAGTGTAGTCGGCGTCACAAAAAGATGCGGCGTTACGGAATTTTCCGTAAAGTGCGGTAGTCTGATTAAGCAGAGAAAAATCCTTCAGGAGAGAAGCCATGAAGTGGCAACAACGTGTTCGTGTCGCAACTGGCCTGAGTTGCTGGCAGATAATGTTGCATTTACTGGTCGTGGCCGTACTGGTGATGGGCTGGATGAGCGGCACGCTGGTGCGTGTTGGCCTGGGGCTATGCGTCCTTTATGGCGTCACCGTGCTGTCGATGCTGTTCTTACAGCGCCACCACGAAGCGCGCTGGCGCGAGGTGGGTGATGTGCTCGAAGAGCTCACCACCACCTGGTATTTTGGTGCAGCGATGATCGTCCTGTGGCTGCTGTCGCGCGTGCTGCAAAACAACCTGCTGCTGGCCCTCGCGGGTCTGGCAATCCTTGCAGGGCCTGCGGTCGTCTCGTTGCTGACCAAAGAGAAAAAGCTACGCAATGTTGCGTCTAAACATCGCGTACGCCACTGAGCCCGTCGTGGCCGCTATGACCAGTAGCGGCCACAAACTTCCCCAGACAATATCCAGACTCGCATCCTTCAGATAGATTTGCTTGGTGATGTCGGTAAAGTGCCGAATCGGATTTACCCACGTCAGATCCTGTAGCCACACCGGCATGTTCTCGACGGGCGAAACATAACCCGAGAGCAAAATCGCGGGCATCATAAAGACGAATACCCCGATAAACGCCTGCTGCTGCGTCGAGCAGAGCGCCGAGATCAGCAGTCCAAACCCCACCAGCGACAGCCCGTAAATCACCATGGTGAAGTAAAACAGCGCCAGCGAACCGGCGAACGGGATCTGGTAGGCCCAAATACCGACACCCAGCACGATAGTGGCCTGGAACGTCGCGACGATCAGCGCCGGCACCGCTTTGCCGACAAAAATTTGCCAGGTGGCGAGCGGGGAGACCAGCAGCTGATCCAGCGTGCCTTGTTCGCGCTCGCGGGCGACGGACAGGGAGGTCACGATCATCACCCCGATGGTGGTGATCATGGCGATCAGCGACGGCACCACGAACCACTTGTAGTCCAGATTCGGGTTGTACCAGTTACGCACCACCAGCTCGCTGTTGTTGGGCTTCGGTTTGCCGTCCATCAGCTCCTGCTGGTAATCCTTCACCACCTGCTGCAGATAGTTGGCCGCTATCTGGGCGCTGTTGGAGTTGCGTCCGTCGAGGATCAGCTGCATCGGTGCGGTCTGGAAGGTATCCAGATTACGGGAGAAATCCGCCGGGAACCGCACCAGCAGCAGCGCTTTTTGCGTGTCGATGGTGGGCTGGATTTCCTGCGGGCTTTTCAGCAGCAGGATGTGGGTAAAGGCTTTCGCACGGGCAAAGCGCTGCGTCAGCTCGACGGAATGTTTGCCGTTGTCTTCGTTGTAAATGGCGATGGTGGCGTTGGTCACCTCAAGGGTGGCGGCAAACGGGAAAAGTAAAACCTGGATCAGCACCGGCAAGACCAGAATGGCGCGGGTTTGCGGCTCGCGCAGCAGGGATTGCAGCTCTTTGCGTATTAACGTCCATAAACGGTGAAACATGCGCGCTCCTTAATCTAACCGTCGTTTGGTTTTCATCCAGGTCAACCCGATAAACATCACCGCCGACGCCATCAAAAACAGGGTGTTGATAATCAACACAACCGGAATATTCCCCGCCAGGAACAGGCTTTGCAGGGTGCTCACGAAGTAGCGCGCCGGGATGATGTAGGTCACGGCGCGGATCACCGCAGGCATACTGTCTATCTGGAAGATAAACCCGGACAGCATAATCGACGGCAGAAAAGCGGCGTTCAGCGCCACCTGCGCGGCGTTAAACTGGTTGCGGGTGATGGTGGAGATGAGCAGTCCCATGCCCAGCGTGCTGAGTAAAAACAGGCTGGTGATAAATAACAGCACGACCAGCGAGCCGCGATACGGCACGCCGAGGATAAAGACTGACACCAGCATACAAAGCAGCATCGCCAGCATGCCGAGGAAGTAGTAGGGGATGAGCTTGCACAGCAGCAGCTCGACGCGCGTGACTTCGGTAGAGAGCAGCGCCTCCATGGTGCCGCGCTCCCACTCGCGGGCGATGACCAGCGAGGTCAGTATCGCGCCGATTACCGTCATGATGATGGTCACCGCGCCCGGAATAATAAAGTGCTGGCTGATGGCGGCAGGGTTAAACCAGTAGCGCGTCTGCACGTCGATGAGCGGTTCAAACGTTTCGCCCCGGTCTTCGGCGCGCTGCATCTGCCAGAGCTGCCAGATCCCCTCCGCGTAGCCCTGCACGAAGTTGGCGGTGTTCGGCTCGCTGCCGTCGGTGATCACCTGGATCGGCGCCTCGGCGTTCGCCCGCGCCATATTGGCGGCGAAATCCACCGGAATGACGATCAGACCGCGAATTTTCCCGGCCTGCATTTTCTGGATCAACTCCTGCCGGCTGTCGCTGATGGTGGCGTCGATGTAGGGCGAGCCGGTCATGGCGTGAGTGAAGTCCAGCGCCTCTTCGCTCTGCTGCTCCAGCAAAATCCCGACCCGGAGCTTGCTGGAGTCCAGATTAATGCCGTAGCCAAAGATAAACAGCAGCAGCAGGGGGATCACCACCGCAATCAGCCAGCTGCTGGGATCACGCACGATCTGCCGCGTCTCTTTGATGCACAGCGCGCGCACCCTGCGCCAGGAAAGGGCATTACTGCGCATGGGCATTCTCCTTATCCCAGTCGTGGATGAGGGTGATAAACGCCTGCTCCATGGTCGGGTCCGGGACCTCATCGTCGGCGGCCTGGTTTTTCAGGTCGTCCGGTGTACCGTGGGCAATCAGCTTGCCGCGATACACCAGCCCGATGCGGTCGCAGTACTCCGCCTCGTCCATGAAGTGGGTGGTCACCATCACGGTCACCCCTTTTTCCACCATGCTGTTGATATGCAGCCAGAACTCGCGGCGGGTAATGGGATCCACGCCCGAGGTCGGTTCATCCAGAAACAGAATGTCCGGCTCGTGCATCAGCGAACAGGCCAGGGCCAGCCGCTGCTTAAAGCCGAGCGGCAGCGCGTCGGTGGCGTGGGAGGCAATGTTGGTTAACGCGAAGGCGTCGCTCATGCGGCGGATTTTCTCGTTCTGCGCGCGCCCGCGCAGGCCGTACACGCCGGAGAAAAAGCGCAGATTCTGCTCGACCGTCAGGTTGCCGTACAGCGAAAACTTCTGCGCCATATACCCGAGATGCTGGCGCGCCTTGCCGGAGCTGACCTTCAGATCCATGTCCAGCACCAGCGCCTTGCCGGACGTTGGCACCAGCAGGCCGCACATCATCTTAAAGGTGGTTGATTTTCCCGCGCCGTTCGGCCCGAGCAGGCCAAAAATCTCGCCGCGTTTAACCGCGAAATTGACGTTATCGGTGGCGGCGAAATCCCCGAACTTTTTGGTGAGCGATTTCGCTTCGATCACCGTTTCGCCCGGCGTGCCTTCCACCGTATGCAGAATGGCGGCAAGCGGCGACTCTGACGTACCCGCGCCGCCCAGCAGGTCGATAAACGCATCCTCAAAGCGGGGTGCGGTCTCTTCTATCTCGATCTCAGGCATCCCCTGCGCCTGGCGAATGTCGTCGGCGGTGGCCTCTTTTTTGAGAATAATGCGCACCGAGCGGCCCTGGATCATCCCGTCGCTGACCTGCGGCAGCCTGAGCACCCGCTGCAGCAGCCTGCGGTTGGACTCCTGCGGGCTGTGCAGCAGGAAGCTGCGTCCGGCCATGCTCTGCGTCAGCGTCGTCGGCTCGCCCTGATAAAGCAGCTCGCCTTCGTTCATCAGCAGCACGTCCCGGCACTGTTCCGCTTCGTCAAGGTAGGAGGTGCTCCAGAGGATCAGCATCCCGTCGCCCGCCAGCTCGTGCACCATCTGCCACAATTCACGGCGCGAAATGGGGTCAACGCCGACGCCGGGCTCATCCAGCAGCAGCACTTTCGGCTCGCCGACCAGCGTACAGGCCAGCCCCAGCTTCTGCTTCATCCCGCCGGAAAGCTTGCCCGCCAGCCTGTCGGTGAACGGTCCGAGGGAGGTAAACTCCAGCAGGCGCGCGAAGGTTTTCTGTCGCGTTTCGCCGGTGACGCTGCGCAGGTCGGCGTACAGGTTGAGGTTTTCCATCACCGTCAGGTCTTCGTACAGGCCAAACTCCTGCGGCATATAGCCGAGCATGGCGTGGAGCGCGCCGTCGTCTTTTATCGGGTCAAGGCCGAGCACGCGTGCCGATCCTTCATCCGGCTTCAGCAGTCCGGCCAGCATCCGCATCAGCGTGGTTTTGCCCGCCCCGTCCGGGCCGACCAGCCCGGTCACATAGCCTTTCTGGATGGTGCAGTTCAGCGGCGCGACGGCCGGTTTGTCCATTCCCGCGAAGCGTTTAACCAGATTGTTGAGCTGAATAACCGCGTCATTCATGTCGTTCCCCGCTGTCTACTTTTACGGTGACGGGCATGCCCTGACGCAGCGCGTCGTCCGCATCGGTCACGATGATGCGCAGGCGATACACCAGGTCGGTGCGCAGGTCCGGCGTTTCAACGGTTTTCGGCGTGAACTCGGCGGTAGGGGAGACAAAGCCCACTTTGCCGTGATACGGCTTGTCCGGGCGGCCGTCGGTATAGAGCAGCAGCTCGCGGCCCGGCTGCATCTGGCCGAGATTCGGCTCGTCAACGTAGGCGCGTACCCAGACCGGACGGGTCAGGGAAAGGGTTAAGACGGTACTGCCCGCGCTGAGCATACTGCCCGGCTCCACGGCGCGGGTCATCAGCGTGCCGTCAGACGGCGCGACTAAGGTGGTGTCGTGCAGATCCAGCTCTGCCTGCGCCAGCTGCGCCTGCGCCTGTTCAAGGCTGGCTTTCGCCTGGGCGATATCCTGCGCGCGGTTACCGGTGCGGTACTGGCTTAATTTATCCTGCGCGGACTTCAGCGTGGCCTGCGCCTGGTCGCGGGACGAGCGCGCATTTTCCAGATCGTTGGCGGAAATGGTGCGGCTTTTCCACAGCCCCTGCTGGCGCGCGTAGAAGTTCTGCGCGTAGTCATAGGCGGCTTGCGCCTGCTTAACGGCGGCGGCGGCCTGGGCGATCTCTTCGTCGCGATAGCCTGCCAGCATCAGGTCATACTGCGCCTGAGCGACGGACACGCCTGCTTTGGCCTGCATCAGCGCGTTCTCATAGGGGGCTTTATCCAGCATCCCCAGCGTCTGCCCGGTTTTAATGGCATCGCCTTCGTCCACGCTCAGCGAGGCGAGACGTCCGCCCACGCGGAAGCTCATGTTCACCGTGCGAATATCCACGTTACCGTACAGCGTCAGGCCTTTATCCTGATGGCTCTGATACCACAGCCATCCACCGACTCCAGCGGCAAGCAAAACAACAACCACCAGAATGATGGCGACAGGTTTTTTCATGACTTCAGGCTCCTTTGCGTTAAGCCTTGCAGGATCAGATCGAGATGACAGGCGATAACCTGGCTAATCTGCGCGGCTTTATCCTCATCAAATTGTGTCCAGCCGGTGCGTAACAGGATGGTTTCCCTGCCCAGACGGAAGGCAAGGATTTCACCCAGCAGGGCGTGGGTATGCAAAACTGTCTCGGTATCACCGGCATCCCGACCGGTATAGGCGGCGATCAGCCGGGTCAGGTGCGAGTGCATTGGCTCAATCACCCGATCGTGTACCCGCTGGTAGGCGACCGTCGGGGAGAGCTGCTCTCGGGAGATAAACTTGCTCAGGTTGAGCGTATCGTCGTGCGTCAGCAGGCGGATCATATCGTGGCAGGCATTGAGAATAAGCTGGCGAACGGCGGCGCGATCGGGCGACGGCTGGCCGAGCAGCGCGGTGGCTTCCTCAACGTGCGGGTGAAACTGCGTGCCGATGAAATCGGCGATCCACTCGGCGCAGGCGAGGTATAAATCCTCTTTTGAGCCAAAATAGTAGGTAATAGCCGCAATGTTCTGCCCGGCCAGCGCGGCAATATCGCGCGTGGTCGCATGCAGCCCGTACTCGCCAAACTGCGCCAGCGCGGCGGCGATAAGCTGATTTTTGGCCTGTTCACCTTTGGTTGTTGTGGGTGTCGTATTCATGGCGGCATTAAGAATTAATCAATCGATTGATTAAGATTATGCCTGATTTACGCTAACGTCGAGGGAATGCTGAGGGATATTTTATGCGCCACGTCACAAAAGCTGCTACACTCCGCTCCTTCGCGACATTGTGGTTTTTGTCCTCCCCTATTCGTTATATCTCCCTGAAAACTACACCTGTGATGGTCGGGGCGGTTCGGAGTTTTTATGTCTTTTGATTCCCTTGGCCTGAACCCAGAAATTCTGCGCGCGATCGCAGAGCAGGGCTACGTTGAGCCAACCCCAATCCAGCAGCAGGCGATCCCAGCCGTCCTGCAGGGTCGTGACCTGATGGCCAGCGCCCAGACCGGTACCGGTAAAACCGCGGGCTTTACGCTGCCGCTGTTAGAGCTGCTGGTAAAAAACCAGCAGCACGCCAAAGGCCGTCGTCCGGTTCGTGCCCTTATTCTTACCCCAACCCGTGAGCTGGCAGCCCAGATTGGTGAGAACGTGCGTGAGTACAGCCGCTATCTCAACATTCGCTCGCTGGTGGTCTTCGGCGGGGTCAGCATCAACCCGCAGATGATGAAGCTGCGCAGCGGCGTCGACGTTTTGGTTGCTACCCCAGGTCGCCTGCTGGATCTGGAGCATCAGAACGCGGTTAAGCTGGACCAGGTTGAAATTCTGGTGCTGGACGAAGCCGACCGCATGCTCGACATGGGCTTTATTCACGACATTCGCCGCGTGCTGGCGAAGCTGCCTGCGCGTCGTCAGAACCTGCTCTTCTCCGCGACCTTCTCCGACGAGATCAAGGCGCTGGCGGAAAAGCTGCTGCATAACCCGCTGGAAGTGGAAGTGGCGCGTCGCAACACCGCCTCCGAGCAGGTGACCCAGCACGTTCACTTTGTTGATAAAAAGCGCAAGCGGGAACTGCTCTCCCAGATGATCGGTCAGGGTAACTGGCAGCAGGTGCTGGTCTTTACTCGCACCAAGCACGGCGCCAACCACCTGGCGGAACAGCTGAATAAAGACGGCATCCGCAGCGCGGCGATCCACGGTAACAAGAGCCAGGGCGCGCGTACCCGTGCGCTGGCGGACTTCAAGTCCGGCGATATCCGCGTGCTGGTGGCGACCGATATCGCCGCCCGTGGCCTGGATATCGAAGAGCTGCCGCACGTGGTGAACTACGAGCTGCCAAACGTGCCGGAAGACTACGTTCACCGTATCGGCCGTACCGGCCGCGCGGCGGCAACCGGTGAAGCGCTTTCTCTGGTCTGCGTGGATGAGCACAAGCTGCTGCGCGACATCGAACGCCTGCTGAAGAAAGAGATCCCGCGCATCGAAATCCCGGGTTACGAAGTGGACCCGTCGATCAAAGCCGAGCCGATTCAGAACGGTCGTCAGGGTGGCGGTGGACGCGGTCAGGGCGGCGGCGGTCGCGGTCAGCAGCCGCGTCGTGCCGAAGGCGGCGCGCCGAAATCATCCGGTAAACCGCCGCGTCGCAACAACGACAGCAAACCGGCGGGTGAAAGCCCGTGGCGCAGCGGCGAAGGGAAACCGGCAGGAGAAGGGCAGCGTCGACGCCGCCCGCGCAAGCCTGCTAACCCGCAGTAATCTGGAAGCCCGGTCGTAAAGCCGGGCTTTTCTTTTTGCGGCAGCGAAGAGAAAGTGCCACAATAGTGGCTGTTTATACAGTATTTCAGGTTTTCCAATGGCTTTAACCGCTGCGCTCAAGGCGCAAATTGGCGCATGGTATAAGGCGCTACAACAGCAGATCCCCGACTTTATTCCCCGAGCGCCGCAGCGGCAGATGATTGCTGACGTGGCAAAAACGCTTGCCGGGGACGACGGGCGACATCTGGCGATTGAAGCCCCGACCGGCGTCGGGAAAACCTTGTCATATCTCATTCCCGGCATCGCGATTGCGCGGGAAGAGGACAAAACGCTGGTGGTCAGCACCGCCAACGTGGCGCTGCAGGATCAGATCTTCAGTAAAGATTTACCGCTGCTGCGCAAAATTATCCCTGACCTGCGGTTTACGGCAGCCTTTGGACGCGGGCGTTACGTGTGCCCGCGTAACCTGGCGGCGCTGGCCAGCAGCGAGCCGAATCAACAGGATCTGCTCGCGTTTCTGGATGATGAGCTGACGCCAAACAATAAGGCCGAGCAGGAGCAGTGTGCAAAACTCAAAGCCGAGCTCGACGGCTATAAGTGGGATGGCCTGCGGGATCACACCAGCCAGGCCATAAGCGATGACCTATGGCGCAGGCTCAGCACCGACAAAGCGAGCTGCCTGAACCGCAACTGTCACTACTACCGCGAGTGCCCGTTCTTTGTCGCCCGGCGCGAAATTCAGGAGGCGGAAGTGGTAGTCGCCAACCATGCGCTGGTAATGGCCGCGCTTGAGAGCGAAGCGGTGCTGCCGGAGCCTAAAAACCTGCTGCTGGTGCTTGATGAAGGCCATCATCTGCCGGACGTGGCGCGGGACGCGCTGGAGATGAGCGCCGAAATTACCGCCCCGTGGTTTCGCCTGCAGTTGGATCTTTTCTGCAAGCTGGTGGCGACCTGCATGGAGCAGTTCCGCCCGAAAACCACGCCGCCGCTGGCGGTGCCCGAGCGGCTGAGCGACCACTGCGAAGAGATTTATAGCCTCATTTCGTCGCTGAACAACATCCTGAATCTTTATCTTCCGGCAACCCAGGAAGCTGAACACCGCTTTGCGATGGGTGAGCTACCGGAAGAGGTGATGGAGATCTGCCAGCAGCTGGCGAAGCATCTGGAAAAGCTGCGCGGGCTGGCGGAGATGTTCCTGAACGATCTGAGCGAGAAAACCGGCTCGCATGACGTGGTGCGTCTGCACCGCATTCTTCTGCAGATGAACCGCGCGCTGGGGATGTTTGAAGCGCAGAGCAAGCTCTGGCGGCTGGCCTCGATGGCGCAGGCCTCCGGCGCGCCGGTCACCAAATGGGCCACCCGCGACGTGCGGGACGGGCAGGTGCACCTCTTTTTCCACTGCGTGGGCATCCGCGTGGCCGATCAGCTGGAAAAGCTGATCTGGCGCAGCGTGCCGCACGTGGTGGTCACGTCTGCCACGCTGCGCTCCCTGAACAGTTTCTCAAGGCTGCAGGAGATGAGCGGGCTAAAAGAGAAAGCGGGCGACCGTTTCGTGGCGCTGGACTCGCCGTTTAACCACTGCGAGCAGGGCAAGCTGGTCATTCCGCGCATGAAATTCGAGCCGCTTATCGACAGCGAAGAGCAGCACATTGCGGAGATGGCGGCCTACTTCCGCGAACAGGTCGAGAGTAAAAAGCACCCCGGCATGCTGGTGCTGTTTGCCAGCGGGCGCGCGATGCAGCGCTTCCTGGAGCACGTCACCGATCTGCGTTTACTCCTGCTGGTGCAGGGCGATCAGCCGCGCTACCGGCTGGTGGAAACCCATCGTAAACGCATTGATAACGGTGAGCGTAGCGTGCTGGTGGGGTTACAGTCGTTTGCTGAAGGTCTGGATTTGAAAGGGGACTACCTGACGCAGGTGCATATCCATAAAATCGCCTTTCCGCCTATCGACAGTCCGGTGGTGATCACCGAAGGGGAGTGGCTGAAAAGCCTCAACCGCTATCCGTTTGAGGTGCAGAGTTTACCCGCGGCGTCGTTTAACCTGATTCAACAGGTCGGGCGTCTGATTCGTAGCCACGGCTGCTGGGGAGAGGTGGTGATTTATGACAAACGTCTGCTCACCAAAAATTACGGCCAGCGGCTCCTGAACGCGCTGCCGATCTTCCCGATCGAACAGCCGGAGGTGCCGGAGGTAAAAAAACGCCCGGCAAAACTGACCGCCGGGCGTAAGAAAAGCATCCGTGCTAAGGGGCGCGGTCCTACTGGTAAGTGAAGGTCACCTGAATCACGCTGCTGAATGTGCCAGCGGTGACGGGCATGGAGGTGGCGTAATAGCGTGCTGAGAGCGGAAACGTCGCCGTGTGGTCACTCGGATTAATGGCGACGTTAAAGGCAGCCTGCGGGGAGAGAAGTATTTTGTCCTGACGGTCAGCCAGCTCCAGCGCAAGCCCTTTCGCGCTGCCAGTATTGGCGAATTTTGTCGGGTGCACGCTATCTGCCTGGCCGTAGAAAAAGGCGGTAGCAAGCGCAAGCGTGGCCGGACAATGCGACACAGACAGGAAAAAGTCTTTCCATTCGCCGGTATCCCCCACATCTTTAAAACTACCGGAAACAGCCTGGCCTAAGTTCACCGTCAGGTTGCGGCTGGCGCTGTCTATGACGCACGTGTTGGCGTAAATATTCCCCGTCATCTGGATCTGAATGTCATCCGCATGGGCCTGGGAAAACAAGCCCAGGAGCAGGATCGCAATGGTCTTTTTCATGGTGTTCACTTATAGGCAAGAGTGATCGTCGCGACGGTGTTGGCAGGTCCTGGCGTCACTACATCGCTGACCTGTTCATAGCGAACCTCAAACGGTATGGTCATCGTTTCGTTGGCGATGGTTTCGCTGCGGGTATTAACGTAGGTGTCAAAGGTGGCAATGTTGTCGTCAAATAACATTCTGACGCCGACGCCCTTTGCCATCCCGGTTTGCTGAGTTAGTTTGATTACCCCCTCGAATGCGGTGTCGTACCCGTTTGAACTGGTGATTTTCACTTCTGGCTGCACGGCGCTATCGCAATTAACTGTGACGTTAAAGTTTTGGGCTGGGGTAGATAAGTATCCCACGCCCATAAAATCACTGACGGGAAAATCACCCAGATTAACCGTCAGGTTTTTCGGCAGGACGGAGCAGGTGACCTGATGAAGAATGACGTTGCCGGAATACGAGATATCGTTTGGATCCCCAATTCCTTCATGGCCAAAAACGCCAATACCGAACCGGGTCTGGGCTTGCACCAGCGTGCCAGATGAGACGGTGTCGCTCGTTTTGACCAGCTCAAGCGTGACCTGAAAACTAAACGACTGCGAACCGTCGGAAGAGACGTAGCCAATCGGTGTTCCGCGTGAATCGCACTGCACGCCGCCAGCACCGCTAATACGCTGACCGTCTTCATTCTTCAGTGCCACGCCAATACCCGGCACGCCAGAATCGTATACGCCCTTCAGCCCTGGAATTTCCGCTCCCGAACCGTAGTAACACGAGACAATTTCAAGACCTTTGTCGACGCTTTGATCGCAATTACCGGCAACGTGAACGGTTTGCTCCGTACCGGGGATGGTCTCGCCAACGGACAGCGTTGTCGGCACAGAAATTGACGCGACATTAATCATTTTTGGCATATCCGGCGAGGTACAGGTCGCCTTCGCATGCGGCATAAATAACGCGGCCGTTCCCAGAACCAGTATGAAAAAGCACTGTTTAATCATTTGCATAATCGTTAGCCTGAACGGTGGATCGGTGACACTGCGCGGCAGCGTTAATGATGCTGGTTTTCTCTTTCTCATCCGTTAGCGCATAGTCAGCGACGCAGTGCTCGCTCGCATCCTGTCCCCAGGAGACGGCGAGATGCCCCTGCTGTGGCAGACCCGAGAGGTAGGTCTGACCGTCGTTACCGACAATAAACTCGCTGTCCTTATCCTCCGTGGTCACCGTTGCGCCAAAGGGCAGCGGTTTACCGTTTTGCGTGAGCGTCATCAGCACGCGACTGCCCACGCGGGTATTGAAGCTGGCGCGCACCACGGCACCGCGCGTTGGGGTCACCACCTGCGCCGCGTGCGTCACGTCAGCGTTGTCCGGCAGCGTTTCGGTATCCAGCGCGATGGTGTTGTGGCGATACGCGGTAACAAACGGCACGACGGTATAGCCGCGGAAATCGGTCTCTACGCCCGTCTGGTTAGCAATATGCGTTCCGTGCGTGCCGGGTGCTTTCACCAGCGCGATGGTTTCACCCAGCGGCTGGCTCAGGGTGATCCCGTTCGCATGGGCAACCACGCCGCCCTGCAAACCGACGTTAACGGTCTGCTGATACTTATCCTGACTGACGCCTGCGCTCACTTCGCCATAGGTCGCTTTGTAATCGGCGTTCATGCTGGTCGAATTACCGCTGCCGGTACTGCTCAGCCCCTGCTGGATATTCCAGTTGAGGTTGTCTTCCTTCAGCGCCGTGCCGTTCAGGCCGACATTCTGCGTGGTACCGTCTTTGGTATTGTTCAGGTTGTAGGTGGCCCAGGTGTTATGCATCCAGCGGTCCAGCGGAACGGAGACGCTCAGCGAGAACTCGTTGTCGTTCGTCACCTCATCGCCGTTTTCATCGCTGTCGTTGGTGTTCTTGTTCATGCTGTAGCTCAGGCTGTAGCTCACCCCGTGCCAGCTGTTGTTGTAGCTGACGCTCATGGAGGTCATGTCCTGGTTCTGGCTCCAGTAAGTCTCTTTCACCATGCTCAGGGTGACGGACCCCCAGCCTTCAGGCAGCGTCTGGTCGACGGTGGCCTCGGTTCGGGCGCGGCGCTGCTGGGGGGCAGACCAGTCGTCAGAGCGGGTATATGACTCCATGGTATCTTCCAGGGTGTAAAACCCTTTGCTGTTGTAGCGATAGCCCGCGAGCGAGAAGTTGGTGCCTGAACCGGCAAAATCTTTGCTGTAGCGCACTCGCCAGGACTGGCCCTTGCTGGACTGCTGCTTTTTCAGCAGGGCTTTCGCGCGGGTGACGTCGATGGAGAACGCCCCTAAATCGCCCATGTTTTTCCCGGCGCCGAGCGCCTGGGACTGATAGTGGCTGCTCTGCTGCACGCCGCCATAAGCGGTGAAACCATAGGGCAGGCCGTAGATCGCGCTGCCCTGGGCAAACGGCGTCTTCTCGACGTCGTTGTCGTAAGAACGGTACCGCCCGGCGGTCACGCTGTAGCGCAGGTTTTTTTCGCGCTGCAGTACCGGCACGGAGGCATACGGCACCACGAAATGGCTTTCGCTGCCGTCGGTCTCTTTCACGGTGACCTGCAGATCGCCGCTGCTGCCGGTGGGGTAGAGATCGTTAATTTCAAACGCGCCGGGGGCGACCGTGTTCTGATAAATGACGTAGCCATTCTGGCGAACCATCACCAGCGCGTTACTGTGTGCGGTGCCGCGAATGATTGGTGCATAGCCTTTCTCGCTGTCCGGCAGCATGTCGCTGTCGGATTTAAGCTCCACGCCGGTGTAGGGCACACTGTCAAAAACATCAGAAGGCGAAGAGCTTTGCCCAACGGTGAGATCGCTCTTCATCGCCACGATATCGCGCTGGGCGTAGGTATAAACGGAGGAGAATTTTTGCTGCTCTTCCTTGCCCTGGGTGCTGCGATTCCACGTGGAGTAGTTGCGTACGCGCCAGGCACCGACGTTAAAACCGGGACGCAGGTTAGCGTACTGGCTGCTGTTATCCTGCTCGCCCGGCTGACGCGCGCGGCTCTGGCTGGCGGTTGCGCTGTAGTTGAGAATGCCTGCGTTGATCCCCTCGTCGAATTCTTTCGGGTCGATATAGCCGCGTGGAACCTGGCCCAGGGCCAGTTGAGGAATACTGAGCAGCAGCTGCTGATTGCGAACGTGAAACGATGCGGAGGCTGCAGGGATGGCGGTTAAATCAGCGCACCGGCCTTTTGCCATCAGCGCCGGATATTTTTGGGTTTTGATCCCAAGGCTTTTTAAATCGCTCAGGCTAAAGCAGGGCTGAAGTGAACTGCTGCCGTGTGAATCTTTTTGCAATGTGAACGTGACGTCGCGGGTATCAATTTTATTGTTATTAATAAAAATGGCGACCTGATATTTACCCGGTGCCTGCCCTGGCCCTTTTTCGTAAACCGACAGATCGGTCTTACCCTGTTGCGGGTTATCAATATCCAGCAGCGCCGGGTTAAAATAATCATCAGCCATAACCTGCTGCGCAAAGATCGCCAGTGCCAGGCCACAGAGAATGACCAGCAGTGATGAAATTCGACAGGTGAACGGCTTTTTATGGCTGTACATGATTATAGTAATTGTCCGCGCGTGATATTAGTGGACTGATTTCGACCAGGTCTGGCTGATGCTGCCGTAATCCGTAATAATGGAATACGCCACAGTGGAGCCGCTGACGTTGCCAGGTAAGGCAAAATGCGTTTCCGTTTCCGGTATTGCCCATGTGGCTTTATCCACTTTCTGGCCGTTCAGCGTCACCTTCTGGAAATTCATGTAAAAAGGCGTTGGGTTATTGACGACCAAATCGTTGCCCTCGCGATGCCACTCAAGTTTATTGGCGACATCTTCCGGTTTGCCTTTAACTGCGGATGGGCGATACAACAATTTAATGCGCGTATTAATGGCAATTTGCAGGGTATTCATCCCGTCAACGTGCTTTGACGAAGGGATGGCTTTGATATTCAGCCAGTACAAGGACTCACGGTCTTCCGGCAAATTACCGCCGGTGCGTACCACGCGCAGAACGTTATCCTCTTTCGCATCAAGGCGAAAAAGAGGGGGGGTGATCAGGAAAGGGGCTTTGGCCAGGTTTTTACCGCCAGAGTCGACCCAGGACTGTACCAGATAATCCGTTGTATCCGGGTTTGAAAGACCAAGAGACGATTCCTTTTTATCTCCCTGGTAGACCAGACGTGTGCCATTAATAATGACACCTGCATGTGCAGCGGCGGCCGCCAGTAAAAGCGTGCTCAGTAAATAACCGTGGCGCATAAATATTTCTCAATAATAGAAGAGATATTAACGCGTATAAACGCGTTAATATCTCAGGATTGATAATATCAGTTATAGATAACGGTGAAGGTCGAAACGGAGTTAGCCGGACCTGCGGTGATCGCGGCTCCGGTTTGAATATAACGAGCACCGAATATCAGATCGTTTACCGCCGTACCGGAGGCTAACGGATATTGCTGAGAAGGGGTATATAGACTCACCGGCTGCTCAGAAGCGTCAACCAGCTGAATGGCTACACCCGTTGCCGCATCCGCATCCGGCGTTAATGCCAGCGTCGCGTTGTTATTCGCATCCGGCGTTCCGCCGAAGTTAATCGCGGCGGAGGTAACGGTTTCCGGACAGTTTTTTAACTGAATATCGAACTTCGTTAACGTGCTGGTAGAGCCCGCACCGGTAAATACCGTTTTAGAGACTTTGCCTAACGGAACGTTTAACGGGTTACTTAACCCATTAACCACCTGGCACGCTGAATCAATAATTTCTCCGGTGAAATTGATCTGTCCTTCACCGTTTGTTGCCGCAAATGCGGATGCAGAACATCCTACTGCTGCGGCGATAAATAAACCTAAAGCAACCTTGTTCATAGTGAATCCTGGTATGTGACGGGTGCGAACGTTGCCTGGACGTTTTCACCGTTGACCCTTGAAGACTTTCCGCTGGTTATTTAATCAAAAAATGTATGGCTAAGAATCTTCTATAGAAATCACAAATAATTGAAAAATTGCTTGTGTTTATTTTTTTTCATTAAAACAGCGCGTTGGGTTAGGGGATAAAACACTAACGGCCAGGCAATCATCAGGGCTATATTGTTAACAAGATGATGCTGTCAGGAGAGAAGTCGTGGATTACCGCAAAATTATCAAAGAAGTAGGACGCGGGAAAAATCATGCCCGCGATCTGGACCATGAAACCGCGCGTGCGCTTTATACCCGTATGCTTGAGGGCGACGTCCCCGACCTGGAGATGGGGGGCATTCTGATCGCGCTGCGTATCAAAGGGGAAGGTGAGGCGGAGATGCGCGGGTTCTATGAAGCCATGCAGGCGCAAACGCTGCGCTTAACGCCGCCCGTGGCAAAGCCGATGCCGATCGTAATCCCGAGCTACAACGGCGCGCGCAAGCAGGCAAATTTAACCCCGCTGCTCGCTATCTTATTACACAAGCTGGGGTTTCCGGTGGTGGTGCACGGCGTAAGCGAAGATCCCACCCGCGTGCTGACGGAGACCATTTTCGGGATGCTGGGCATCGAGCCAACGCGCCATGCCGGTCAGGCGCAGGCGAAGCTGGATGGTCATCAGCCTGTTTATATCCCGGTCGGCACACTCTGCCCGCCGCTGGAAAAGCAGCTCGATATGCGCTGGCGCATGGGCGTGCGTAACAGCGCGCACACGCTGGCGAAACTGGCCACGCCGTTTGGCGAAGATGCCGCCCTGCGTCTCTCCAGCGTTTCGCACCCGGAATACGTGGCGCGCGTGGGGCAATTCTTTGAGGCTATTGGCGGAAGGGCGTTACTGATGCACGGCACGGAGGGCGAGGTTTATGCGAACCCGCAGCGCTGTCCGCAGGTGATGCTGATCGATTCTGCAGGTACGCGCGCCGTTCTGGAACGCGGGGAAGAGAATGCCGGTGTGATATTGCCTGAGGCAAAAGATCCCCATACTACGGCCCACTGGATTGAGCAGTGCCTTGCCGGAAATGTTCCTGTTCCGCATTCGATCAAGCTGCAGATGGCCTGCTGTTTGCTGGCAACCGGAGAAGTGGGATCCGTCCAGGCCGGGCTTGAACGCGTGGCGCAGGCGTTTTAGACAAAAAAAAAGCCCGTCCAGTGGCGGACGGGCAAGCAAGGGTAACAACAACAGGGTCAATGAGGGTGGAGCAGCTCACCAGAGGGTATGGCGAGGGTACAGCATTCATTCAGACGATTATTTGTAGATAACCGCGGTACCGCTCAGCTTGTTATTGCCGTTAGCGGAGGTAATGGTGTATCCGCTTGCACCTGCAGCAGCGGCTTTCTCAGCCAGTTTAGCTTCCAGGCCGTCCAGCGTGGTGGCGCCATCAGCACTAACCACACCGACTTTGTTCATGTTCTGTGCCTGGGTAGAAGAGACAGGCTCTACGGCGAAAGCGCCGAAAGACAGAGCGGACAGGGCAACAGCAGCTACAGCATATTTGATGGTTTTCATAATTAATCTCTCGCAGGTGTTTCTGTTAAGGGGACGATGTTCCGTCGATGTGATAAGTATCACGGTTTTTCGCGAGTGATAAAATCGAAGAGAATTGACGTGGTTGCTCAAAAAAATTGAATGACAAATAACTTATTGAATATTAATAAATTCAAAGCACCGCTTTACACTTCTTGCGGATGCGCTTTACAGAAGCGATATGAAGGGCACTTTTTGCTACGCGTCTGGCTAAAAACCGTGAGCGTAAAGGAACGCGCGGGTTCGGTTAGCTTTGGTAAAGCAAAGTCAACGTAACTGGCTGTCTTTCGAACCTCTGCGATTATATCCCGAGTGTGATACATTTCTTGAATCTTTATGCTGCTGGCACGTAATGCAAAGCCGTACGCCGGGAATGGCTTTTCGTCGCGCATCCGGAATGGGTTCTCCGCATTCTTCGCATTCCGTTAAGCTTTCGCCGCGCGGAATTTCACCGCGGGCACGCGCAACCGCATCTTCAATTGTACTGTTGATCTGTTCGTTAACAGCGTCGTCATTTGCCCAGCCGGAAGCCATAGCGTCCTCCTGATATCGGTTTAGGCCATACGTTTACTATGGGGTTAAAAAATGAACAATCAAGGCGAAGGGAGAAGAGAACTGCACCCGTTGGGCAGATGCAGTCTTGTGGAAGAGACAGGTTATTTATAAATGGTCGCAGTGCCGTACATATGGTTATCACCGCCAGCGGAGTTCACCACGAATCCTTTTGCGCCTTCCTGACGGGCTTTTCCGGCGAGCTTAGCCTGGAGATCGTCAAGGTTACTGGCACGGCTTACCGAAACGGTGCCCGCAGGACGTAGCTGGCTCGTATCGGTACTCTGGGTCAGTGACTGAACGGCCATGGCAGAGAAGGACGCGGTCGCCAGGGCGGCTGCGATAACAGCAAGGGTCAGGTACTTTTTCATAATCACATCCTCATGAGGAAACAACAGGTGATTCCCTTTAAGTTTAGAAGCCTGACGAATGTGACTTAGCGCAAATATTTGATGATGATCTGCTTATTTTTTGAACGATTTAAATTGACAATCCGCTGACGGATCATAGACATAGAGGTATTTGATTTGTGGCGATTTTTTGAGCGTCGCAGAGAAAGATTTACCGCTGGGCCAGCAAAGGGTATCTTACGCCGCTGTTTAAAGGAGAATGCCATGACTGCCCAAAAGCCGGGATTGCACCCGCGAAATCGCCACCGCAGCCGCTACGACATGAACGCGTTATGCCTGAGCTGCCCGCCGCTGCAGGACTACCTGGTTCAGACCCCAGCGGGTGAGCCCTCGGTCAACTTTGCTGACCCGCAGGCGGTTAAAATGCTGAACAAAGCCCTGCTGGCGCATTTTTACGGTGTAGCTCACTGGGATATTCCGGAAGGCTTTCTCTGTCCCCCTGTGCCGGGCCGCGCTGATTACGTTCATCACCTTGCCGACCTTCTTGCCGAAGGCAATGAGGGTGTCGTTCCACAGCAGGCCACCATTCTGGATATTGGCACCGGGGCAAACCTGATTTACCCGCTGATCGGCGCGCACGAATATCAGTGGCGCTTTACCGGAAGCGAAATCGGTGACGAGGCCTTTGGCAGCGCCCAGGCGATTATCAGCGCTAACCCGGGATTAAGCCGCGCCATTCGCCTGCGTCGTCAGAAAGACGCGGCGTCGATCTTCAACGGCATTATTCACAAAAACGAAAGCTATGACGCCACGATGTGCAATCCGCCGTTCCACGATTCGGCGGCATCGGCCCGCGCGGGCAGCGAGCGCAAGCGCCGTAACCTGGGCCAGGCTGAGGATGCCGCCCTGAACTTCGGTGGTCAGCAGCAGGAG
This sequence comes from Enterobacter cloacae complex sp. CARB60, assembly GCF_036487345.1. Taxonomy (NCBI): domain Bacteria; kingdom Pseudomonadati; phylum Pseudomonadota; class Gammaproteobacteria; order Enterobacterales; family Enterobacteriaceae; genus Enterobacter; species Enterobacter cloacae complex sp. CARB60. Next base: position 3,290,195 of record NZ_JAZKLC010000002.1, on the reverse strand, counting down.
CTCTGGTGTGAAGGGGGCGAAGTGGCGTTTATCCTGCGCATGATTGCGGAAAGCAAACAGTTTGGCCGTCAGGTGAAGTGGTTCACGACGCTGGTTTCCCGGGGGGATAACCTGCCACCGCTCTATCGCGCGCTGACCGAAGCGGGTGCCGTAAAAGTGGTGAAAAAAGAGATGGCGCAGGGCCAGAAACAGAGCCGCTTTATCGCATGGACGTTTATGGAAAACAACAAACGTCGCAAATAGCACTCCGTCGTAGGCCGGGTAAGGCGAAGCCGCCACCCGGCTCGGTTACAGCGTCGGCTCCTGCGGAGGGAGCGGCGAGGCGGGCGGCGGCAATACCTGATAGGTCTGCACGGGCATCCGCACGTTCGCCAGATCAAAGTGTTTTTTCACCATGCTGTCGAGCGCAAAGCGCACCGTCCACTGCTTCAGCGGCTGGGTGGTGAACGACACGCGCAGGGTAAACGCCGTGTTCGTCAGCCCGACGATACCGGCAAATGACGGCTCTCCGATCACCAGCCCGCGAATATCCTCCATCTCCATCAGTTCTTCTACCGCATCGCGCAGCGCCTGCTTCGCCTTGTCCGCATCCTCGTGGCGATCCACATCGTAGTTCGCCACAACGGAACCAATGCCGCGCACAAAGTTGGCGAAGGTGGTGATCGAAGACCAGGGAATGATGTGGTACGCCCCGGTGTCCTGGCGCACGCCGACGGAGCGTATGGACATCCGCTCTACCGTGCCGGTTAACGGCCCGATGGTCACCAGATCCCCCGTGTTCATCCCGTTCTCAAACTGGATAAAGATGCCGGTAATAATATCCTTCACCAGCGTTTGCGAGCCGAAGGAGATGGCCAGCCCCAGGGCACCGGCACCCGCCAGCAGCGGGGCGATATTCACGCCGATTTCCGACAGCACGATCATGATGGTGATGGTGCTGATAATCACCGCCAGCGCGTTGCGGAACAGCGTTAACAGCGTTCTTGCCCGCGCGCTGGGCAGAGGCCTGCCGTGAATATCCGAGACCAGACGGTTCTCAATAAGGCTCGCCAGCAGCGTCCAGCCGACGGCGGAGAAGAACAGGATCAGCGCGATGCGAATCAGGATATCGACCGTTTTTTCACCCGCACCGTTGTGCAGCCAGTTCCAGAAATCAAACAGGCTCCACGCATTCAGGAGCAGCATAACCGCCACGCAGACGGTGAGAATGCGCGCCACTTTGAGCGATACCGACATCCAGCCGTTCACCCGTTTTTGCAGCTCAGGGTAACTACGCTGGACCTGCGGCGACAGGGTGATGGTTTTCGAGATCCATCGCGACAGCAGCCCCGACACAAAGGCCGCGATGCCGATAATGGCGAGGCTTTTGAACGTCGCCCCCATCATAAATTTCAGGCTATTGCCCGGGTCAAACAGCGAGAAGAAGCACAATACGATGAAGTAAGCGCTTGCCAGCCAGTGCCACACCAGGGCGAACGCGCGAATAAAGAGGCTGAAGAACGAGAGGGAGCGATCGGCCAGATTCAGCAGGCTTTGGGTAATGGTTTTTTTATTATGGAAGATAAGATACAGCGACCAGACGGTAATGCAGATCATGATCAGCACGTTTGCCAGGGCGCCAAACTGGACGTTCACCTGGTTGGAGATGATCGGCACGGCAACCAGCAGGCCGTAGCCAATCAGCCCGCTGAGCACGCTCAGACGCAGCGCCCAGTATTTCGCGCTCTCATCGCGAATGGAGAAAGGACGCAGCGCCGGCACGTGCGGACAAAAGAGTAACCGCAGCAGCGCCTTGAAGAACTCAATCAGGGCAAAGGCGTTCAGGAAAAGCGACTGCTGGAAGGCGATGGTTTTGTTGCCTGCATTCAGCCTGTCGGCCAGCATCTGGCCTAAAAACAGCGTCAACGCCAGCAGCAGTAAGTCGATGATAAACGCGGAGGCGATCATCAACGGCAGGTGTAGCCAGCTACTTTTCTGCTGATTTTTCCTGCGCCCCCAATGCCCCATTTTGCGGTACAGCGGCCACGCGCACAGGCGCACCAGCCAGTAAAAAAGAAACACCGCACCCGCCAGCATCAGGAACTGCGTGGCGGCGGCGGTGAACGTTTGCGGGTTAAATGCCTTATGCGGTGAGCCAATCAGGTTGCGGTAAAGCTGAGCGAAGCGCGAGGAGAGCGCTTCCCCATAGTGGCGGCTCACGTCGGTGACGTTTTCCAGCACCGTTTTTTGCTCCTCCACTTGTGGAGGTGTGAGGGTTGGCACCGACGCCTGCGGCGGCGTGGCGGCCACTTTCCGCAGCTGACCAATGAGTTCCTGCCGGGAGGTGTCGTTTTCGAGGACGTCAGCGAGGGCGCTGTAGGCGGCTTTTTTCTGTTCGACATCCGGCTCCGGAGGGGGCGTACTTTGCTGGCTGGCGGTTGTTCCGGTGGTCACTCCGGGGATCGCGACGGCGAACGATGGCGCACTAAACAGGCTTATCAACAGCAACAGGATCCACGGCACGGCGTCCTCCGGTGAAAATGTCGAACAAAATGATAAGTATAGAAGTCGGAGCGAGGAGGGAGATTTTTGGGAACAATCTGGCGTAAAAAAGCCGGGCATGCCCGGCTTACGTGTGAAGCGAACGATCAGGAGACGTGCTGCAGGAACTCCTGCAAACGCTGGCTCGGCGGGTTCGCAATCAGCTCCTGCGGGTTACCGTCTTCCGCGATACGGCCTTTATCAATAAAGATCAGGCGGGATGCCACTTTCTCAGCAAAGCCGATTTCGTGGGTTACGATCACCATCGTCATCCCTTCTTCCGCCAGATCCTGCATGACTTTCAGCACCTCGTGACGCAGCTCCGGGTCGAGTGCGGACGTAGGTTCATCAAACAGCATCATTTTCGGTTTGACCGCCAGGGCGCGGGCAATCGCCACACGCTGCTGTTGACCACCGGACAGCTCGGAAGGGTAGTGGTGCGCACGTTCTGCCAGGCCGACTTTTGCCAGCAGATCTTTTGCCAGCGCTTCCGCCGCCGCTTTGCTGGCACCGCGCACGCGCAGTGGGCCAAACATCACGTTTTCCAGCGCCGTGAGGTGCGGGAACAGGTAGAACTGCTGGAACACCATGCCCGCTTCCTGACGAATCAGACGGTCATCCACTTTCGGGTCATTGACTTTCAGGCCGTCGACGATCAGATCGCCGCTGGTGATCTCTTCCAGCTTGTTAATGCAGCGCAGCAGGGTGGATTTACCGGAGCCGGATGGCCCAATAATCACCACCACTTCACCCTGTTTAATGTTCAGATCAATATTGTGCAGCACCTGGGTTGGGCCAAAGTGCTTGGAAACGTTTTTAAATTCAATCACAGGATTTTCATCCTTCTTTCAAGACGACGCAGAACGAAGCTCAGAACCAGAGTAATGATCAGGTAGACAACGGCTACCGCACTCCAGATTTCCAGCGCGCGGAAGTTGCCAGCAATGATCTCCTGACCCTGACGGGTCAGCTCGGCCACGCCGATAACAATGAACAGCGACGTATCTTTGATGCTGATGATCCACTGGTTACCGAGCGGCGGCAGCATGCGGCGCAGCGCCAGCGGCAGAATAACGTGGCGGATTGTTTCGCGACGAGAAAGACCTAACGCCAGACCGGCTTCACTGAAACCTTTATGAATCGACAGCACCGCACCGCGAGTAATTTCCGCAATATAGGCGCCTGAGTTGATCATAATGGTGACGACGGCTGCGCTGAACGGGTCGATGCGCAGGTCATTGAATGCCATTGGCAGGGCGAAGTAGATGAACATGACCTGCACGACAATAGGCGTGCCGCGGATCACTTCGATGAAAACCAGTGCGATGTGGTTTGCAATCCAGCCGCCGTAGGTGCGAGCGAAACCGGCGACAAGACCGATAATCAACCCACCAACCAGACCCAGGACCGAAATCCACAGGGTCATTTTAGCGCCTTCAAGCAAGAGTGGAATGGCAGGCCAGATGGCGCTCCAGTCAAACTGCATGATAATTTCCTGTTACTGTTACCGTGTTTCAAAAATAGCAGGGGCGAAAGGTCGCCCCCGAGTGAACGTCATTTTTACGTCTTATTATTTAGGCTCGGTACCGAACCATTTTTTGTAGATTTCGTTATAGGTGCCGTTCTCTTTCAGCGTTTTCAGCGCGCCGTTAACTTTCGTGCGCAGGTCGTCGCTGCCTTTCGGGAAGGCAATACCGTACTGCTGTGCTTCCAGAGACTCGCCCACGGCTTTGAACTTGCCGTTGCCCGCTGTTTTGATGAAGTACAGGATGTTAGGCGTGTCGTGCAGAACAGCGTCAGCACGGTTGGTGCCGAGTTCCATGTACGCGTTGTCGATGTTCGGGAACTGACGCAGGTCTTTGGTTTTGATATTTGCTTTCGCGTAATCAACAGAACCGGTGCCGCTCTTCACTGCCACCACTTTGCCGTCGAGATCTTTCACGCTTTTTACGTCGTTATTATCGGCTTTGACCATGACCAGCAGGCCGCTTTTGTAGTAGCCGTCAGAGAAGTCGATCGCTTTTTTACGTTCATCGGTAATGGTGATGCCTGCCAGCGCCAGATCAACGTTCTTGGTTTGCAGTGCCGGGATGATGCCGCTGAAGTCCATCGGCTTCAGGGTGTAATCCAGCTTGAGTTCTTTTGCGACAGCGGCCCACAGATCCACATCAAAACCAACGTATTTATCACCCTGTTTGAATTCAAACGGAACGAACGCCGTGTCGGTCGCCACAACCAGTTTGTCGGCAGCCTGAGAGGACACTGCAAAAGCCAGGGTAAGTGCAGCCAGTGAAACTTTTAATACAGACTTCATAGCATTTCCTTTTATATCCACGGGGCGATCCCCTGCGAGAACAGGTGGCACAATGAAAAAATCGTGCCAACTTTACAAGCTATTGTTTTGCAAAGGGGATGATGTCATGCATTGCACAATAAATGGGGCAATGAGCTTTTATTGCACCAAAGTGGAGCACTGTTTTGGTGCGCTTCGTTTGGCTCAACTGACGGGGAGATATTTAGCGTAAATTCTGACGAAAAAACAATCTTCCGTTAACGGTTGTGTGAAGTGATTATTACATTTCGTTCACTTTTGCAGGTGTGCAGACAAAAACTGTGCACCATAGATGTGCAAAACCCTCACCGGAGGGCGAGGGTTTGATAGAAAATTCGTATGAATTACTCGATGTTAGATTCGATAAACCACAGGAACTGATCCAGGTCGCGGGATGCGGCGGTGAAAATGTCTGCGGTATCTTCGTCTTTGGCTTCGCCAATCGCTTTGCGAACGTCATTGGCCACAATCGCGTAACGGTCCGCCAGCTCTTTCAGGTGATCCTGAACGGTATGGATATCCAGCGGATAACTTTTCAGTGGCGTTTTGCTGTTGATCACCTGCGTGGTACCCAGAGCCACGCCGCCTAACTGAACGGCACGTTCAGCCATCGTATCGAGGTGGGTCACCAGTGCTGTGCGGAAGCCATCCAGCATTTCATGAACGGCAATAAAGTTTGCACCGCGCATATTCCAGTGGGCCTGTTTGGTGATCAGCGAAAGATCGATGAACTGGATCACCTGGCGATTCAGCAACTCAATGGTCGCTTTTTTGTCGCTATCCGATACATCGTTACGGGTATAAAGCAGATTAGACGCTTTCGTTTTCACCAGTTTAGCGGTACTCATAATCTCATATCCTCTTGATGTTTATGTCCCAGGTAATTACGGAACTAAGTATAGCACCGGATTTTTTGTCTGCGGTTTGGCTGTGCCTATCGGTTTAATAGCGAGAAGGAGGTTGAGAATTTAATTACTTGAAATTAATGGATAAATTTAAAATTGATACAGATCAATCTTAATTGCTGAATGGGGATGTAAACGCAGAGGGATATTTCGCAAATAGCGTAAAGTGTGTAAGAAATTATAACGACTGTCGTTCTGGCCTTTATTCTGCATGGCGTGGAAGCCATGCAGAATATATGGCCTTAGCTGATATCAACCTTCTCAACTTTAGGTTCAGGGCGCATGGTGAGCGTCGAGCCCATTGATGCCGCGATAATCGAGCAGAGCGCCAGGGTCTGGGTCAATGTGAGTGTTTCGCCGAGAAACACCATCCCGGAAATGGCGGCTAGCGCAGGCTCCATGCTCATCAGGGTGCCAAATATGCGTGTCGGCAGACGCGTAAGGGCAATCATCTCCAGAGAGTAGGGCAGTGCGGTAGAGAGAATTGCGACCGCCAGCCCGATGGGCATGACGGACCATTGCCATATAGATTCGGTAGCCTGCGCCATGCCGATGGGCACAAAGACGATAGCTGCGATCAGTGACCCCAACGCGACGGTCGCCGGACCGTGCTCTTCTCCTGCACGCTGGCCCGTGAGTATATAGACAGCCCAGCAGGCGCCTGCACCCAGCGCCAGGGCTGCGCCCGTCAGATCGATCTCAGCGACATTCTGGCCCAGGGGAAGCAGGAACCATAACCCCAGAACGGCTAGCACGACCCAGATAAAATCGACCGGACGTCGCGAGGAGAAAAGCGCTACCGCCAGCGGGCCGGTAAACTCCAGCGCGACGGCGATCCCCAGCGGTATCGTCTGAATAGAGAGGTAGAACAGATAGTTCATTGCCCCCAGGGAGAGTCCATAAAACAGCAGGGGTAAACGCTGCTCCTTTTTGAAGCGCAGACGCCAGGGTTTGAAAATGATCACCAGTATCGCCGTGCCCAGCACGATACGCAGGGCTGTCACCCCAGGCGCACCGACCAGCGGAAAAAGTGATTTTGCAAGCGAAGCACCGCTTTGAATGGACAACATGGCAATGAGTATGACTGCGACCGGCAGCCAGACCGACGACGTGCGGGATAACCCAGGCATCCTTTCTCCTGTCAGCTTATGTCAAATGAGGTAAAGGTTGCAGTGTAAAGGAAATAAGCGGCAACGGTTGAGGCGCTGTTGAAAAAAAACCTCGTGAAATCCGTAAAATGGTTAAGCGCTGGTGGATTTATCGCCTGATAGATTAGGAATAATCTGGATGAATGTAACGGCGCATACGCGCACTATGCGCATTTAGTAGTGAAAATTGCATGTGATTTGAAAGAGATAGCTGATGCTGGAAATGTTCTGTTACAGGAAAGGTTTCATTAGACATCACGAATCACAAAGAGTTTCGCAATTTTTTTTGATATATTTATGACTTACGGACTTACTTGAAGCACATTTGAGGTGGTTATGAAAAAAATTGCATGTCTTTCAGCACTGGCCGCTGTACTGGCTGTTTCCGCAGGTACCGCTGTAGCTGCTACTTCTACTGTTACTGGTGGTTACGCTCAGAGCGACTATCAGGGCGTGATGAACAAAGCTAACGGTTTCAACCTGAAGTATCGCTACGAGCAGGATAACAACCCACTGGGCGTGATCGGTTCTTTCACCTACACCGAGAAAGATCGTTCTGAAAACGGCGCATACAACAAAGGCCAGTACTACGGTATCACCGCTGGTCCAGCTTACCGTCTGAATGACTGGGCAAGCATCTACGGTGTTGTAGGTGTTGGCTACGGTAAATTCCAGCAGACCGAAAACCAGGGTCTGAACCGCACTGCAAGCAACAGCGACTACGGTTTCTCCTATGGCGCAGGCCTGCAGTTCAACCCAATCCAGGACGTTGCTCTGGACTTCTCCTATGAGCAGAGCCGTATCCGCAACGTTGACGTTGGCACCTGGATCGCTGGCGTAGGTTACCGCTTCTAATCACTCCGGTGAGCTAATAAAAAATCCGCCCAATGTGGCGGATTTTTTTTTGTGGAAGACAAAAGCAAAACGGCAACCCAAGGTTGCCGTTTTTAGTGTTTATTCCCTCTCCCCGTGGGAGAGGGCCAGGGTGAGGGCATCAGGCCGCACGAGTCGGCAGAGTTTACTTACTCTTAATATCAAAAATATCCGTACCCAGATGGTTATAGTCAACTTTCTGTAATTTGAAGTTGGTAACGTACACTGGGGGAGCTTTCTTGTTAGAGACAAACGGATAAGCATTTTTTATCTGCTCGGTTTTAATCCCCGTCCACTGCGAGAAGAACTGCAGGAAATCGTTAGCTGAACGACGCGCTTTAATAACGCGATGCGTTTTATCATCACTCGACAGCACCATAAACGGCACTTGGAAGTTCTGCTGAAACTTGTCATCGTGCGCCAGGTACTGCACCTCTTTACCACGCTCTTTAAACGCCAGCCCGTGATCCGAGAAATAGACCATGGAGAAGCTTTCGCCCGTATTGCGTAGCTGATCGTACAGCCTGCTCAGCAGGTCGTCGGTTTGCGTCATGGTGTAGAGATAGCAAGACGTCTCTTTGGACTGCACGAACTCCGCGTACTTCCCGCCGGTCCGATCGCAGGCCTGCGGGTGCGACCCCATGAGGTGCAGGACGATCAGCTGAGGCTGGGTGCGCGGGGTGGCGAAGACCTGTGCCGTCATTTTCAACAGCGCTTCGTCTTTGGTGTTTTTGTCGGCTTCAAAGTCGCCGTTCTTCAGGAACTGCACTTCGTCGGCACGCCTGGCGATACTGGCGATGGCCGTATCGTATTCGCCAATCTGTCCCTGATTGGAGAACCACCAGGTCTGATAACCCGCTCGGTTTGCCAGGGTGACAAAATTATCCTGATACTGAGGTTTGCCGTCGACGACCCGGTTAAGCGTCAGGCCAAGCGATTTCTGCGTCGAGCCGCTGGCCGCGACGTAATCGGTAAACAGCGTGCCTTTGACCGAATTGGCAAACGGTGTGTTATCCCAGTGTCCGCCGAAGGCTCCCATTGCATCGCGACGGGCACTTTCGCCAATCACCACCACATAGGTGTGATATTTCGGCTTAACGGCCAGCACGTTCCAGGTGTCTTTCATATTGGAAAGCTCAGCCATGCGGGCCTGTTCGTCGAGGACCTCTTTATTATTTACAACGACGTCTTTCACGAAGCGGAAAACCGGATAGCCGATATTGATGAGCCTGAGCTTACCGTCCCAGGGAATATTCTGGATGGGGGCGACAAAGGCCACGGCAATGCTGAACACCAGACAGAGTATTTCGATCTTACCCCAGGATTTTTTCTCGCCCGGCTGACGGCGAATGGCGATAACGCCCAACGCGAAGATAAAGATCCCGACCACGTAGCTGTACCACGGGAAGATCGTCAGGATCTCCGTCGACTCTTCCATATTGGTCGAGTGCAGCGCCAGCAGGGTATTAAAGTTTGGCGCGCCGTAAGCCTGACCAAACGGGAAATAGAGTGCAGCAACCAGCGAACAGATCCCGATTAACGCCTTTTGCACGCGCGGTGCGGCTCGCCACAGTACATGTAGAACGCAGGTGAACGCAACCGCGTAGAGCAGACTAAAGGGATAACCCAGCGCAAAGTTAATCAGTAATGACTGCAAAAAGTAAAAACCCGTCCACGGGCTTAAGGCCCGGCTGCGGGTCACAACGGTATCTATCAGGGTTACATTCATAGGTCACTATCATGGATGAAAACGCCATGTGCTCACCCTGGCGTCAAGGGTCATAACCTGCCTGACAGTGCGTGGAGAGGGAATGAGGGTCCGCTTCAGCGAGCCGCAAATTGTGCAGGGCTGCAAGAAGATAGTGCGAGCGCTAAATAATATCAACAGTTGCTAAGCAGATGTTTTGCGAAGGGGATTGCAAATCCATAAAAAAGATCGGGAATAAGGCGGCTGGAAGCCAGTTTACAGCGAGATTGTGACGGGAAAATGAAGCGGCGTACCGCAACGCCGCTTAGTGGGAAGGTTTGTCGTCCTGATGCGGTTTGTTGTTAAACATATCGCACAGCATGTTCAACAGCATTAAGCGCACTTTAAAGGGAGAGTGGGTAAACACGGTCATGCACCTCTTGAATTCGTTCATAAGACCTCCTGATTTTTGATCCCTTCGATCCGTGAAGGGTGACTGCATTACATACAGATATAGCACAGGCTATATTGTATAGCTATGGCTATTTCGTTAATTTTTTGTGCTTGTGAAGGGATGGTTTACAATGTGCGCTCTCGATACCGGGCGCTGGAAGCGTCACCCCACTGAGGAAGTACAATGAACCGTCGCGCAGGTAAGCCAACAATGAGGAAAACGACGCAACTGGTGAATGTTGAAGAACATGTCGAAGGTTTTCGCCAGGTCCGTGAAGCGCACCGGCGTGAGCTGATTGACGATTATGTCGAACTCATTTCCGATCTGATCCGCGAGGTCGGGGAAGCGCGTCAGGTCGATATGGCCGCCAGGCTGGGGGTTTCACAGCCAACTGTCGCTAAAATGTTAAAACGCCTGGCCTCCGTGGGCTTAATTGAAATGATCCCCTGGCGCGGTGTTTTTCTGACGCCGGAAGGGGAGAAGCTCGCGCAGGAGAGCCGCGAGCGCCATCAGCTTGTCGAGAATTTTTTACTGGTGCTGGGCGTCAGCCCGGAGATCGCCCGCCGGGATGCGGAAGGAATGGAACACCACGTTAGCGAAGAGACGCTGGTGAAGTTTCGTGAGTTTACGCTGAAATATGGTCCCTCCGCTGAATGAAAATTCCTGGACTGCAGGCCCTGGCACGCGATCGTTTCTTCCATCTCTTATTACTTATTGGCGCAGCGTTAAGCCTCTTTGTGCCGTTTGCCCCACACGCCTGGCCCGCCGCGATTGACTGGCGCACCATCATTACCCTGAGCGGCCTGATGATGCTCACCAAAGGGGTCGAGCTAAGCGGCTATTTTGACGTCCTGGGACGTAAAATGGTGCGCCGCTTTGCCACCGAACGCAGGCTGTCCCTGTTTATGGTGTTCTCCGCCGCGGTGCTGTCGACGTTTCTGACCAACGATGTGGCGCTGTTTATCATCGTGCCCCTCACGCTTACGCTGCGTAAGCTGTGCGAGATCCCGGTAAGCCGCTTGATCATCTTTGAAGCGCTAGCCGTCAATGCAGGCTCACTTCTGACGCCAATCGGCAACCCGCAAAATATCCTTCTCTGGGGACGTTCCGGTCTGTCGTTCGCCGCCTTTACCTGGCAGATGGCCCCTCTGGCGCTGGTGATGATGCTGTCGCTGATGGCGGTGTGCTGGTTTGCGTTTCCTGATAAAAAGCTGCAGTACCACAGTGGAACAACCGGCCCGCAGTGGCAGCCTCGTCTGGTCTGGAGCTGTCTCGGGTTATACATCGTCTTTCTGCTCGCGCTGGAGCTGAAGTATGAGCTGGCGGGCGTCCTGCTCGTTGCCGCAGGGTTTGTCGTCCTGGCGCGTCGCGTGCTGGTGAGCGTGGACTGGACGCTTCTGCTGGTCTTTATGGCGATGTTTATTGATGTGCATCTTCTTATTCAGCTTCCGGTGCTGCAAAACGTGCTGCACAGCGTCAGCACGCTGTCTCAGCCGGGACTGTGGCTGACGGCGATTGGCCTGTCGCAGTTTATCAGCAACGTGCCTTCCACCATTCTGCTGCTCAACTATGTTCCGCCCGATACGCTTCTGGCCTGGGCGGTGAACATCGGCGGGTTTGGGCTGCTGCCCGGTTCGCTGGCAAACCTGATTGCCCTGCGTATGGCCAACGACCGTCGTATCTGGTGGCGTTTCCACATCTGGTCGATTCCAATGCTGGTTTGGGCCGCGGCGATCGGTTTCGGACTATTCCTTCTCATATAGTGCGCAATTTGTCAGTTTTTCCTGGCAAACGTATAGCAACGTCCTAGCTTTAGTGAACGGCATAGTGTGATGCCGCTCACTGACAGGACCGTTGCTGACCTATGGCTGAAGATCAAAACCCGCCTGCTGACGAGCAGGCCAAAAACAATAATGAGCGTAAGCGCCCGGGCAAGAAACCGTTAATTATCCTCGGCATTGTCGTGGTGGTAATGGTCGTCGTGGCGCTGGTCTGGTGGATTTTAACCCGTAACGAAGAGACGACCGACGACGCCTTTACCGACGGTGACGTGGTGACCATTGCCCCCAAAACGGCGGGATACGTCACCGAGCTTCGCGTGCGCGATAACCAGCGCGTGAAGAAAGGGGATCTGCTGGTGGTTATCGATCCGCGTGATACCACCGCGCAGCGCGATCAGGCCCAGGCGCAGCTTGGGCTGGCGCTTGCTCAGCTGCATCAGGCGCAGGCGCAGCTGGCGCTCTCGAAGGTGCAATATCCCGCCCAGCGTGACGAAGCCAAAGCGCAGGTGCTGAAAGCGCAGGCCGATATGGCAAACGCACAGGCGGAGTACCGCCGCCAGCGCGGCGTCGACCCGCGCGCGACCACTCAGCAAAGTATTGATTCTGCGAATGCGCAGCTGCGTAGCGCCCAGGCAGGGCTGGCGAGCGCCCAGGCGCAGCTGGAAGTGGCGGAGCAGGTACAGCTGCAAATCCGCCAGCAGGAAACCAACGTTGAAGCGCGCGAGCGTCAGGTCGATCAGGCTAAAGCGCAGCTGGAAACCGCCAACCTAAACCTCTCTTACACTGAAGTCCGCGCCCCGTTCGACGGCGTTGTTACTAAACGCAACGTGCAGCCCGGCACGCTGGTGCAGGCGGGAACGGCGCTGTTCTCGCTGGTTTCCCCGAACGTGTGGGTGGTTGCGAACTTTAAAGAGTCGCAGCTTGAGCGCATGAAGCCGGGCGACAAGGTCACCGTGTCCGTCGACGCGTGGCCGGATATGGAGCTTGAGGGCCACGTAGACAGTATCCAGCAGGGCAGCGGCTCACGCTTCTCCGCCTTCCCGGCAGAAAATGCCACCGGTAACTTCGTCAAAATTGTGCAGCGCGTGCCGGTCAAAATCGTGATTGATAAAGGCCTCGATCCGAACAAACCGCTGCCGCTGGGGCTGTCGGTTGCACCGAAGGTGACGGTGGAATGACGGATCACAGCCACGACAGCTGGAAACCCGCCAGCAACCCGTGGGCGGTGGCGATTGTCGTCACTCTGGCGGTGTTTATGGAAATTCTGGACACCACCATCGTCAACGTGGCGCTGCCCCACGTGGCGGGTTCGCTCTCGTCCAGCTATGACGAATCCACCTGGGTGTTAACCAGCTATCTGGTCGCGAACGGCATCGTGCTGCCCATCTCGGCGTTTCTGAGCCGGGTGTTTGGCCGCAAGCAGTTCTTCCTGATTTGTATTGTGATGTTCACCGTCTGCTCGTTCCTGTGCGGCATCGCCACGGAGCTGTGGCAGATTATCCTGTTCCGCGTGATGCAGGGCTTCTTTGGCGGTGGGCTACAGCCCACGCAGCAGTCGGTGCTGCTCGACTACTTCAAGCCCGAAGACAGGGGAAAAGCCTTTGGGCTGTCGTCCATCGCCATCATCGTTGCGCCGGTGCTCGGCCCGACGCTGGGGGGCTGGATCACCGACAACTACTCCTGGCGCTGGGTGTTCTTTATCAATATTCCGGTGGGGATTGTGACGGTGCTGGCGATCTACCAGCTGCTGGAAGATCCGCCGTGGGAGAGCAAATCAAAAGAGAAGCTGAGCATCGACTGGACGGGGATCGGCCTGATCGCCTTAGGTCTCGGTTGCCTGCAGGTGATGCTCGACCGGGGAGAAGACGAAGACTGGTTTAACTCGAACTTTACCCGCACTTTCGCGGTATTAACGCTGATCGGCATCATTGGTGCGATTTACTGGCTGATGTATGCCAAAAAGCCGGTGGTGGATCTGCACTGCATGAAGGACCGCAACTTCGCCGTTTCCAGCCTGCTGATGGCCGGTATGGCGATGATCCTCTACGGCAGCTCGGTGGTGATCCCGCAGCTTGCGCAGCAGGACCTGGGCTATACCGCCACCTGGTCCGGGCTGGTGCTGTCGCCCGGGGCGGTGCTGATTGTGTTAACCATTCCGCTGGTGCTGAAGCTGATGCCGGTGGTGCAGACGCGCTGGATTATTGCCTTTGGCTTTACCTGTCTGGCGGTGTCGTTCTTCTGGTCGCGCACGCTGACGCCGGATATCGACTTCGAAACGCTGGTGCTGTTCCGCAGCGCCCAGTCGATTGGGCTGGGGTTCCTGTTTGTGCCGCTGACCACCATTGCCTTTATTTCGATTCCGAGGCGGCTCAACGCCGATGCGGCAGCGCTGTTCACCATGTTCCGTAACGTGGCGGGCTCGATTGGCATATCGCTCTCGACGGCCGCCATTACCGAACGCGCGCAGGCGCACAGCGCGCACCTTGCGTACCACGCCTCGCCCTTTAACGAGCAGTTCCAGCAGGCGATACGCGAAAGCGCGCAGGCAATCCAAAACTTCACCACGCAGGTGGGCGATCCCACCGGCATAGCCACCGGGCGCATGTACCAGACCATGATCGAGCAGTCGCGCATTCTGGCCTACATCGACGTCTTCACCATCCTGAGCGCGGTGGCCTTGTTACTGATTCCGTTTTGTTTGTTGCTCTCGCCGGTTAAGAGCGAGGGGAGTGCAGGAGCACATTGATGATACACAGACGTTTACACCCTCTGATGATAATGATGCTGCTGGTGGGCTGCGCCGTCGGGCCGGACTACCAGCAGCCCGCGCCACCTTCCGTCACGCACTGGAACGATAAAGGCGACAGCGCGGTGAAGTCGCAAACCACCTCCGCCGCGACCAACCCGCGCTGGTGGAAGACCTTCGGCTCGCCGCAGCTCGACAGCCTGGTTGAGCGCGCCATCGCCGGAAACCTGACGCTGCAGCAGACGGTGCTGCGCATCGCCGGGGCGCGTGAACAGATTAACCAGGCGGGCGGGGCGTTTTATCCGTCGGTCAACGGCAATCTGCAGGCAACGCGGCAGCAGCTTGGGCTGGAAGGGGAGCTGAAATCTCACGGCGTTTACGACCAGGTGGATAGCATCGATCCCAACCTGAAAGGCGCGCTGGGGCCGCTGACGCAGCCGATTAATCTCTACCAGGGCAGCTTCGACGCCCAGTGGGAAATCGACCTGTGGGGCAAGGTGCGTCGTCAGGTGGAAGCCGCCGAAGCGCAGCAGAAAGCGGCTATCGAGCAGCGTAACGACGCGCTGGTGTCGCTGGAAGCCGAAGTGGCGCGCGCGTGGCTACAGCTGCGCGGGGCGCAGAGCATTATCGCCACGCTGAACACCCAGATTAAAAGCGCGCAGCAGACGCTGGATCTGACCGAAAGCCGCCAGCGGGGCGGGCTGTCGCCGCAGATGGACGTGGAAAACGCCCGGGCGCAGTTAGGCAATCTTGAAGCACAGCTTCCGCAATATCAGGCGCAGGAGCGGCAGGCGATGAACGGCCTGGCGATCCTGCTCGGCAAGCCGCCGGGGGCGCTGGATGCGGAATTGCAAAGCGTGCAGCCGATGCCTGCCCTGCCGGATATCGTGCAAACGGGCATTCCGTCGACGCTGGCGCGCCGCCGTCCGGACGTGCGCGAAGCGGAGGCGAACCTCCACGCCGCCACGGCGCAAATCGGCGTTTCGGTGGCGGAGCTGTTCCCGAGCTTTACGCTTTCCGGGCAGTTTGGCCTGCGCAACAGCGAAACCAACTGGCTGACCGACTGGAGCAGCCACTTCTACAGCTTCGGCCCGCAGGTCTCTATTCCCATCTTCCAGGGCGGTCGACTGGTCTCCAGCGTGAAGGTGGCGCGCGCGCAGCAGGGTGCGGCGGTGCTGGACTATCGCCAGACGGTGCTGACCGCGCTCGGCGATGTTGAAAACGCGCTGGTGAGCTATCGCACCGACCAGCAGCGTGAAGCGGGTCTCGCAAAAACGATCGACGCCCTGCAAAACGCCTTTGACCTGGCAAGCGACAGCTATCGACAGGGGATTGCCAGCTTTATCGACGTGCTGGACGCCCAGCGTCAGCTGGCGCAGGCCCAGCAGCAGCGCGCACAGGCGCAGGTGCAGAGCGCGCTCGATCTGGTGGCGCTCTACAAGGCGCTCGGCGGCGGCTGGGAGCCGTATCAGCAGGTGCAATTACCGGACTACAGCGTCTTTGGCGACGCCCCGCGCGGATAAATATTCAGAGGATTGGGCAAGAAACGGACAGGAACGCCACATTCGCGATGGCTGAGGGGCGGGTATAACTATCGGGTACCCAATCGACATGCGAGGAATAACTTATGCGTTATCAAAAACTGGGCAACACCGGTCTGTTCGTTTCTGAACTGTGCCTCGGCACCATGACCTTCGGCGGTGAGGGCGGCATGTGGGGCAAGATTGGCCAGCTCCAGCAAAGTGAGGCCGAGCAGCTGGTGGGCCGCGCGCTGGATGCCGGGATCAACTTTATCGACACCGCGGACGTTTACTCGGAGGGACGATCGGAGGAGATCACCGGTCAGGCGCTGAAAAACCTGAAAATCCCGCGCGAGAACGTGGTGGTCGCCACCAAAGTGTTCGGCGAAACGGGAACGGCAGGGGTGAACTCGCGCGGCAGCTCGCGCTATCACATCGTCAGCAGCGTGAAGGAGAGCCTGCGCCGCCTGCAGCTCGATCATATCGATCTCTACCAGCTTCACGGCTTTGACCCCGCAACGCCGATTGAAGAGACGCTCTACGCGCTGGATAACCTGGTGCAGCACGGCCACGTGCGCTACATCGGCGTCTCGAACTGGGCGGCGTGGCAGATTGCCAAAGCGCTCGGTATTTCTGAACGTCTTGGGCTGGCGCGTTTCGCGTCGTTGCAGGCGTATTACACCATTGCCGGGCGCGATCTGGAGCGTGAGCTGGTGCCGATGATGCAGAGCGAAGGCGTCGGGCTGATGGTCTGGAGCCCGCTGGCGGGCGGTCTGCTGAGCGGAAAATATGGCCGCGACGGGCAGAGTGAAGCCGGTGGCCGCCGTCTGGCGTTCGACTTCCCGCCGGTGGATAAAGATCGCGCCTTCGACTGCGTGGACGTGATGCGCGTGATTGCCGAAAGCAAGGGCGTCTCCGTCGCGCAAATCGCGCTGGCCTGGCTGCTGCATCAAAAAGCCGTGACCAGCGTGATTATTGGTGCGAAACGCGTCGATCAGCTGGACGACAATATCGCCGCGACCGGGATCCGCTTAAGCGAAGACGAGCTTAAACAGCTTGATGCGGTGAGCGCGCTGCCTCGCGAGTATCCCGGCTGGATGCTGGAGCGCCAGGGAGAATATCGCCGCAATCAGCTTGCACAACAATAACCTTCCTTTTCCCGGTGGCGCTTCGCTTGCCGGGGCTACTTCCCTGGTCATTATTTCAATCCACCTCACAAAAAACGATCCTCATCTTTGATCGTCCTTTCATCTTCGCCTATATGACTAGTCATGAAATTTTAAATGACTAGTCATATAGGGAGAGAACATGAACAATCAGCTGCCGGCCAACTTTTTATGGGGCAACTCGGTGTCCAGCATGCAGACGGAAGGGGCCTGGAACGAGGGCGGGAAAGGGATGTCGGTGTACGACATTCGCGAAGCCGGGGAGAACATCTCCGACTGGAAAGTCGCGACCGACTCCTACCACCGCTACCGGGAAGATTTCGACCTGATGCAGGATCTGGGCATGAACTGCTACCGCTTCCAGATCTCCTGGAGCCGCGTCTGCCCGCAGGGCGACGGCGATTTTAACGACGAGGGCATCGCGTTTTACGACCGTTTTATCGACGATCTGATCGCCCGCGGCATCGAGCCAGTGATCTGCCTCTACCACTTCGATATGCCGCTGGCGCTGGCGCAGGAGTACAACGGCTTCAACGACCGCCGCGTGATGGACGCCTTTATCCGCTACGGTAAAAAGATGATCGACTGCTATGGCGACCGCGTGAAGTACTGGCTGACCTTCAACGAGCAGAACATCTTCCACATGCCGGAAGCGTTCCGTATTTCGGGCTATATGAAAGGCGAGAAAACCCTGCGCGAGCTTTACGAGCTGCAGCACCATACGATGGTGGCGCACATGGCGCTGACCGAGTATCTGCACCAGACAAAACCCGGCCAGCTGATGGGCGGCATGCTGGCGCACCAGCTGATCTACCCGGCCACCTGCAAACCGCGCGATATCTTCTGCGCTCAGCAGTACGACGAGTTCCTCAACCAGAACCTGCTGCGCGTCTTTGCCGGCCAGGGCTACAGCCCTGCGGTGATGGCGGTGGTGGAACAGGAGGGCTTTGGCGATATCTATCGCGCCGAGGATTTAGCGCTGCTGGCGCGCACCAGAAACGATTATATGGCCTTCAGCTACTATGCCAGCAAAACGCTGGACAGCGATGCGATCCCGGAAGGCACGCCGGTAAACTATTACCTGCTGCACGGCGAGAAAAACAACCCGTACCTGAAGGCCACCGAGTGGAACTGGCAGATCGATCCGCTGGGCTTTCGCACCATCATCACCCGCTACGCCAACGACTGGCGCCTGCCGGTATTCCCGATCGAGAACGGCATTGGGGTGATTGAGTCCTGGGACGGCGTGAACCCGATTGATGACACCTACCGCATCGACTACCACCGGGCGCATATCGAGGCCATGAAGGAGGCGATGTTCGAGGACGGGGCGGAGGTGATCGGCTACCTCGGCTGGGGCTTAATCGACATTCTCAGCTCTCAGGGCGACATGCGTAAGCGCTACGGCGTGGTCTATGTCAACCGTGAAAACCACGACCTGAAAGACCTGAAGCGCGTGCCGAAGAAGAGCTACGCGTGGTTAAAACAGGTTATCCATACTAACGGACGCGAGATGTAAGCCGTACGCTGCCGGGCCGTTTTTGTGACTGATTGATGGGAACTATCCGCTATGTCTGAAGCAAAAATAACACCGCACATGCAGTCCTTTGTCGATAAATTTGTCGAGTTCTCGGCGCGCCTGGCAAACCAGGTGCACCTGCGCTCCCTGCGCGACGCCTTCGCCACGGTGATGCCCATTTTCATCCTCGCCGGTCTGGCGGTGCTGGTGAACAACGTGGTGTTTCCGTGGATTTTTCACGGCGACACGCTGGCACACTTCAAAGTGTGGGGCGAGGCGATTATCAACGGCACGCTGAACATCGCCGCGCTGCTGCTGGCGCCGATGATTGCCTGGTCGCTGGCGCGCAACAAAGATTTCGACAATCCGGTCTCGGCAGTGGTCATCGCCGTCAGCAGCTTCATCATCATGATGCCGATGCGCCTGCAGCTTACGCCCGTCGGCAGCGACGCCGCGGTGAACGTCACCCAGGTGCTGACGTTCGCCAACATTGGCTCAACCGGGATTTTCGCCGGGGTGCTGATTGGGCTGCTCTCAACGGAACTGTTTATCGCTATTTCGCGCCTGAAGGCGCTGCACATTTCCCTCGGGGAAAACGTGCCTCCGGCGGTGAGCAAATCCTTTACCGCGCTGATCCCGACCATCCTCACGCTCTCCCTGTTCGCGGTGCTGGCGGCAGTGCTGGCAAACGTGCTGCACACGGACCTGATCCATCTTATTACCACCTTTATCCAGCAGCCGCTGCGGCTGATCAACACCAGCCTGCCGGGGACAATCTTCATCTACAGCTTCGGTAACTTCCTGTTCACGCTCGGTATTCATCAGTCTGTCGTTAACAGCGTGGTGCTGGAGCCGTTCCTGCTGATTAACACCAACGAGAACATGCTGGCCTTCGCCAACGGTCAGCCCATCCCGCATATCATCAATAACATCTTCGTGCCGACGTTTGGCATGGTGGGCGGCACGGGCAGCACAATATCGCTGCTGATCGCCATCTTTATTTTCTCCCGTCAAAAATCGGCGAAGCAGGTGGCGCGGCTGTCGCTGGCGCCCGGTTTATTCAACATTAACGAGCCGGTGATCTTCGGCCTGCCGATCGTGTTTAACCTGCCGCTGATGATCCCGTTTGTGCTGCTGCCCGCCATCGGCATTTACTTCGCCTGGCTCTGTACCACGCTGGGGTTAATGTCGCGCTGCGTGGTGATGATCCCGTGGACCACGCCGCCAATTCTCAGCGCCTGGCTGGCGACGGCGGGGGACTGGCGGGCGGTGGTGGTGCAGTTGGCAATCATTGTATTTGGTGTATTCTTCTACCTGCCTTTCCTCAAGATTGCCGAGCGAGTGGCGTTGAAAAACAGCGGGATAGAAAACTAACTGAAAGGAAGGACGATGGCGGCGAAGTACATCACCATAGCGCGGGAAATTAAGAAACGCATTATCAGCCAGCAGTACGCCGCCAACGAACCCCTGCCGGACCAGTTTGCGCTGGCGGCGGAGTTCAGCACCAGCCGGATGACCATTCAGCAGGCGATGCGCCAGCTGATCGTCGAAGGTCTGGTCTATACCCGCCAGGGGCAGGGCACGTTCATCCGTAAAAATTTCCTCCAGCTCTCGCAGTGGGATCTTTCCGGCAGCGACTACTTTGGCGCGACCAAAACCTGGGAACATCTGGGCACGGTGACCAGCCGGGTGGTGCATTTCGAGCTGCGCTTTCCGAACGAGAAAGAGCAGGCGTCGCTGATGATTAACGCCGATGCGCCGATCTATGACTTCATTCGACTCCGTTTGCTGAACGGCGAACCCATGTCTCTGGACTCCACGGTGATGCCGATGAATCTGGTGCCGGGCCTGACGAAAAACCATCTTGAAGGTTCGGTGTTCCAGTACGTGCAGGAGACGCTGGGGCTGAAAATTATGGGGTCGTACCGGGTGGTGCGGGCGCTTAAGCCCAACGCGCTGGACAGGGAGCATCTGGTCTGCGAGCAGACCGATCCCGTACTGGAAGTAGAGCAGGTGATTTATCTGGAGGACGGCACGCCGCTGGAGTATGCGCACTGCCACTATCGCTACGACCACGGCGGGATCGTGATCGTGAATAACGGATAAAAAAAAGCGGGCAACGAGGCCCGCTTTTTTAATGCTTCGCTATCAGTTCAAACGCACCGGCATACCGGAGCGGTTCTGCACGGCCTGGTCAACAATCGCCGTTTCTACGTCTGGCTGAGAGGTCACCGCCTGCACCGCGCTGTTGAGCGTAACAGGGACGATTTCGTTGTTGTTGATCTGGTCTTCGCTGGTGGACAGCGGGTTGTGCACTTCGATGTAGCGGCTGCCGTCTGGCTCAGAGGTCGCTTTCACCGGTTCGTTGATGAACTGCACGCGCGTACCGACCGGCACGTTTTCGAACAGGAATTTGATGTCATCGTTACGCAGGCGCACGCAGCCGTGGCTTACGCGCAGGCCGATACCGAAGTTGGCGTTGGTCCCGTGGATAGCGTACAGGCGGCCAATGTACAGCGCGTACAGACCCATTGGGTTATCCGGACCGGCTGGCACAACGGCTGGCAGCGGTTCGCCCGCAGCGATGTATTCTGCGTGCATTTTGGCAGTCGGCGTCCAGGTTGGGCCCGCTTTCTTACGCTCAACCTTCGTGGTCCAGTTCATTGGGGTGTCTTTACCAAGCTGGCCGATACCGATTGGCAGCACGATAACGGTGTTGGTGCCTTTCGGGTAGTAATACAGACGCATTTCGGCGCTGTTAATCACGATACCTTCATGAACGGTATCCGGCAGGATCAGCTGCTGAGGAATATTCAGCACGGTACCCGCTTTTGGCAGATACGGGTCAACGCCCGGGTTCGCTTCCAGCATGTTAGACAGGCCCAACTGGTACTGCGCAGCGAAATACTCCAGTGGCTGAGAGTTACCTTCTGGTACCGTCACAACCTGGTTCTGGCCTACCAGACGGCTACCGTCTGTTGGCAGGGGATACGTCACCGCAGACGCGGTCTTACAAAAACCTACTACGGCTAACGCCGCCGCAAAAAGCGTTGTTAATTTCATGTTCATGTTGTGCGAGGTATCTAAGCCATTCCGGCGATGAGTTGATAAGTCTGAATCTGTGATGGGAGCGCATTATATGTGCATTCCCGCTCACAGGGAATTCAGATGTGTACGAAATCACATTTTTTTCGATTTTGTTAAAGTTTAGTGGATTGCCGCAACACGGGATCTCAATTCGGAATTGTGGCATAATGCCGTGTTTATCACACTTTTCGCAGGAATCTCCCCGTGTTAGTTACCAGCAACGTCACTATGCAGTTTGGCAGTAAGCCGCTGTTCGAAAACATTTCCGTCAAATTTGGCGGCGGCAACCGTTACGGCCTGATTGGTGCCAACGGTAGCGGAAAATCCACCTTTATGAAGATCCTCGGCGGTGACCTGGAGCCGACGCTCGGCAACGTATCGCTCGACCCTAACGAGCGTATCGGTAAGCTGCGTCAGGATCAGTTCGCCTTCGAAGAGTTCACCGTGCTTGACACCGTGATCATGGGGCATGGGGAACTGTGGGAAGTGAAGCAGGAGCGCGATCGCATCTACGCGCTGGCTGAAATGAGTGAAGAAGACGGCTATAAAGTGGCCGAGCTGGAAACGCAGTACGGCGAGATGGACGGTTACTCTGCGGAAGCGCGCGCGGGCGAGCTGCTGCTGGGCGTAGGCATTCCGGTTGAACAGCATTACGGTCCAATGAGCGAAGTGGCTCCAGGCTGGAAGCTGCGTGTGCTGCTGGCACAGGCGCTGTTCTCTAACCCGGACATCCTGCTGCTCGACGAACCGACGAACAACCTGGACATTGACACCATCCGCTGGCTGGAGCAGACGCTGAACGATCGCGACAGCACCATGATCATCATTTCGCACGACCGTCACTTCCTGAACATGGTCTGTACGCACATGGCGGATCTGGACTACGGCGAGCTGCGCGTGTACCCGGGCAACTACGACGAATACATGACGGCGGCCACCCAGGCGCGTGAACGTCTGCTGGCGGATAACGCCAAGAAGAAAGCACAGATTGCTGACCTGCAGTCCTTCGTCAGCCGCTTTAGCGCCAACGCCTCTAAGTCGCGTCAGGCGACCTCGCGTGCGCGTCAGATCGACAAAATCAAGCTGGACGAAGTCAAAGCCTCCAGCCGTCAGAACCCGTTCATCCGCTTCGAGCAGGACAAGAAACTGTTCCGTAACGCGCTGGAAGTGGAAGCCCTGGCAAAAGGCTTTGAGAACGGCCCGCTGTTTAACAAATTCAACCTGCTGCTGGAAGTGGGCGAGAAGATTGCCATCCTCGGTGCCAACGGCGTGGGTAAATCCACCATGCTGAAAACCCTGGTCGGCGAACTGCAGCCGGACAACGGCACCGTGAAGTGGTCCGAAAACGCGCAGATTGGCTACTACGCGCAGGACCATGAATACGAGTTCGAAAACGATCTGACCGTCTTCGACTGGATGAGCCAGTGGAAGCAGGAAGGCGACGACGAGCAGGCGGTGCGCAGCATTCTGGGCCGTCTGCTGTTCAGCCAGGACGACATCAAAAAACCGGCTAAAGTGCTCTCCGGTGGCGAGAAGGGCCGCATGCTGTTCGGCAAGCTGATGATGGAAAAACCGAATATCCTGGTGATGGACGAACCGACTAACCACCTGGACATGGAATCTATTGAATCCCTGAACATGGCGCTGGAGATGTATCAGGGCACCCTGATCTTCGTCTCTCACGACCGCGAGTTCGTCAGCTCGCTGGCGACCCGCGTGATCGAGATTACGCCAGAGCGCGTGGTGGACTTCACCGGTAACTACGAAGATTACCTGCGCAGTAAAGGTATCGACGGCTAAAAAAAGCCCGGTGGCGCTACGCTTACCGGGCCTACGAGTCAGTTTGTAGGCCGGGTAAGGCGAAGCCGCCACCCGGCAATGCTCAAAGCACCCACTCGCCCCCTTCAACCCCATTCACCAGCAGCGTACGTTTTTCCCCTACGGGCAGCGATACCTTAAGCGCTTTCCACGCCGGACGATAATCCCCGCGCGCGTTGACCTTCAGGTTGATGGTTGCGCCATCGCACACCATTTCCCATTCCACCCACAGCGCACTGCCGTTCTGGTAGCCCCAGCTTTCGCCGTCGTCTTCAAACAGCATGCCCGAGGTTGTCCCGACGCCCTTCACCGGGAACAGCTTCAGCTCGCGGGTGTTGTCTTTTTCAGCGGACACGTGGGTAATGCGTTCGCTCAGCGGCAGACCGGCACCGGCGCGCACCAGCAGCGGCAGTTTTTCCAGCGGCGCGTCGAGAACGATCGACTGGCCGCCAGCGAACCACGCGTGGGTGTAAAAATCGTACCAGCCGGTTTCGTTATCCGGCAGCCAGACGCGGCGCTCGCGCTGCCCGGCTTCGACCACGCTGGCCACCAGCAGATCGCGGCCCAGCAGGAAGTCATCGCACTCTTCAAAGGTCTGCGCATCGTGCTCGTGATCGAGGAAGGTCGGGCGCAGCATCGGTTCGTCGTCGGCGTGCGCCTGCCACAGCAGGGTGTAGAGGTACGGCAGCAGGCGGTAGCGCAGCTCAACCGCGCCGCGAATGGCTGGCGTGACGCCCGGGTACATCCACGGCTCGTTCACGGTGCGATCGTCATTCCACGAGTGAATGGTAAAGCGCGGGTGCATCACGCCGTTCTGCACCCAGCGCACGAACAGCTCCGCGTCCGGCTTGTCGCCGGAGAAACCGCCGACGTCGTGACCGACGTTGAACAGCCCGGACAGGCTCATGCCCAGCCCCATGCGGATGTTATAGCGCAGGGTGTCCCAGTTAGTACGGTTGTCGCCGCTCCAGGTCTGGACGTAGCGCTGCATCCCGGCGCAGCCGGAGCGGGAGATGAGATACGGACGTTTTTCCGGCGCGAAACGCTGCTGCGCTTCCAGCGAGGCGCGCATCATCAGCAGCGGCATTACCGGGCGAATGTGCTTGATGGCGATCTCCTTGCCGAAGCCAAAGCAGCGCGCTTCCCCATCCCACACTTCGTATTCGTTGTTGTCGTTCCAGGTAGAGTCGATACCCATCTCCAGCAGCTGCGTGGTGACGCCGTTCTGCCACCACTGCACCGTCTGCGGGTTGGTGAAATCGAGGTGCGAGCCTTCGTCATCCCAGAAGCTGGAACGTTCCGGTGCATCGGTTTCTGAATCGCGAATGAACAGACCGCTTTCCGCCACTTCGCTATAGCGCGGATGATCCTGCAGCAGGCACGGCTTGATGTTGGCCGCAAGCCGCAGCCCCGCGTCGTGGAACGCCTGGCTCATCACCTTCGGCTGCGGCACCTTGTCATAGTTCCAGTTAAAGACGTAGCGCTTGCCGTTGATGGAGGTATAGCCGGAGGAGAGCTGGAACGAGTCGCACGGGATGGCGTGCTCTTCGCACAGGCGGATGAAGTTCATCAGCTGGTTTTGCGCGTCCGGCGCGTCGGTGTAGTGCATGGTCGAGCCGCTGTAGCCCAGGCTCCATTTCGGTCCGAACAGCGTTTTCCCGGTCAGGCGCACGAAGGCTTTGGTGACGTCCAGCACGCGTTTGCCGGTAAATATGTAGTAGTCGATATCGCCCGCTTCCGCCTGCCAGCGACGATAGGCGGTGTGATAGTTGTCGATTTCGTTACCCAGATCCAGCCAGCAGCTGCTCAGGTTGTCGTAGAACAGGCCGTAACTCACGTCGTCGCGGCGGGCGATAGTGAACGGGATGTGCTTGTAGAGCGGGTCGGTGCTGGCCGCGTTGTACCCCATCGCGTCGAGGTTGCGCATCTCGTAGCGTTTACCGTTGCGCTGCAGATCGCCCGCTTTCTCGCCCAGGCCGTAGAAACGCTCGTCCTTACGACGGCTGAGATAGTGCGCCACGCCGTCGCCGTGGGCGTTCAGCAGGTAGGCGCTGGTCGGACGGTCGTTGACCAGCGGCTGCCACTCGCCCGCCTCATTGCGGTAGTGCCACTCCAGCCACAGCGGCTGGTGGACGGTCACGCGCAGCCGTTCGGTGGCCACGGTTAACGTCTCACCCTGCTGTATTAGCGTCCAGGCCGGGCAGGAGAAACCGCTTATGTCGTCACGGCGGCGGCCTTCCCAGGGCACGTCTTTTTCCGGCGCGATGCTCCAGGTGCGGTCCAGCGCCAGCTCGCCTTTGCGCTTAATCAGCACGCGGAACAGGTTCTCTTCCAGCACGTACAGGCACAGGCGGTGCTGGTTATCAATCAGCAGTTCCAGATGGTTTGCCGACTGCGTATCAAGGGTCCAGTTTTTCAGGGTTTTCATATGCAATACATCCACTATCAGGCGCGCTTGGCGCGACGTTCAGCAATAAATGCTACCAGGAAGACGGCGCCAATCAGGTCAAAGAAGCCCATGGCAATAAAGAGCGGGTTAAAGCCGATTTTGTCGGCGGTCACACCGATTAACAGCGAGAACAGGAAGCTGGCGATCCACGCCGCCGAGCCGCGCATGCCGTTGACGGTCGCCATCTGGCCTTTGTCGAACGACTCCACGACCAGGGCGCTCAGCATGCAGGAGATGATCTGGTGCCCGAAACCGCCGATGGAGATCAGCACGATGGTGATATACGGGTCGCGGGTAATGGCCACGATGCCCAGCGAGATCATCAGGAACGCGCCCGTCACGGAGCTGGCAACGACCGAGTTAACGCGGGAGCAGCCGAACAGGCGGGTGTACAGACGCGTCAGGTAGCCGCTCGCCACGCTGCCGAGGTCGGCGGCGAGGAACGGCAGCCAGGCAAACATCGCAATCTGCTTCAGATCCATGCCGTGCTCTTTGGCGAGGTACAGCGGCACCCAGAAGCTCAGCACCGCCCAGGCGGGTTCCGCCATAAAGGCCGGGATGGCGATACCGTAGAAGCGTTTGTTTTTCGAGACGGTTTTCAGCGCGGTCAGGAAGGGCAGTCTCACCGCAGGCGGTTCGTTATCCTGCTTGATGAACGCCAGCTCGTCCTTGCTCAGGTTCGGGTGCTGCTCCGGGTTGTGGTAGAACGCCCACCACAGGATCACCCACAGCAGCGCCAGCACGCCGGTAAACATGAACGCGCCCTGCCAGCCGAACGAGGCGTGAGCAAAGTAGATGATAGGCGGAGCCAGCATCGCGCCGATGGAGAAGCCCACGCCCGCCCAGCCTGCGGCAACGGGACGCTCTGATTTCGGGAACCATTCGCCGATGGTTTTGGCGTTCGCGGGGGTAGCGGCGGCCTCAGAGGCACCCATAAAGAAGCGCAGAATAGCCAGGTGCAGCCAGGTTCCGGCACCCGCGTGGAAAATACACATCAGCGCCCAGATCCCGGCGCAGACCATAAAGCCAATCTTCAGGCCGATAACGTCAATCAGCCAGCCGCACAGGGGCTGGAAAATGGTGTAGGCGATCTGGAATGCGCCAACGATCCAGGAGTATTGCTCGGTGGTGATCCCGAGGCTCTCTTTCAGTTCCGGGGCGAGGATCCCGAGCGAGTTTCGGGTGATGTAGTTAACGGTGACGCCAAGTAAGAACAGCACCAGCACGTACCAGCGCAGGTTCTTGATGACGCGACGGGTTTTGCTTGTCGCAACGGTGTTATTGATGTCCTGACTCATTTTACTCTCCACAAGACGGACGGTAAGGGGACGGAGGTTCAGGTGTCACACGGATTTTTATGCCTTTGATTTCTATCCGTTTAAACTGCTTAAGTTGGTATACAACTAGTATGGAAGTTGTGTGACAAGTTCACCTTAAGGGAGAAAATGAGTAGGCAATAGTGGATTTTGTGCAAAATTTCTCATAACTGACGAAAAGGCTCTGGCATGATGACATCCATGTCAGTTATTGCCTGACGGATACGCTATGAAAATTTTTTCATTTCGCAAATGGAGCCAGATCACAAAATGGACAAAAGGCTAAAAATCACCGAGATCGCAGCCCGTACGCAGCTCTCGATCAGCACCGTGTCGCGGGTGCTGGCGGGGAAAGCCAATACCAGTGAAAAAGCGCGCGCAAAGGTGCTGGCGTGCGCGCTGGAGCTGGGGGTGATGGAGGGCATGGCGGCAGGTCGGTTACTGCTCAATAGCCTGGTGGTTTTTGCCCCGCAGCGCGCCTTCGACGAGCGGTCCGACATCTTTTACTACCGCGTGATCCAGAGCGTGAGTAAAGGACTTGCCTCGCACGACGTGCGCCTTCGCTACTGCGCGCTGGAAGAGAACGACAGCGACGCCCAGCTGTTTCTGGCGCGCATGAACGAAGCGGATACGCAGGCGGCAATCCTTCTTGGCATCGACGATCCCCATATCCACGATCTGGCGGTGGACGTGGGTAAACCCTGCATGCTGATTAACTGCCGGGACCGCCACGTGCGTCTGCCTGCCGTCGCGCCGGATCATCGCGCCATTGGCGAGCGGGCGGCGGAATATCTGTTCGAGATGGGACACCGTGAGGTGATGAACGTGCTGTGCCTGCGTCGCTACACCATGGAGCAGCGCCTGTCGGGGATCCGCGATGCGTGGCAGTCCCACAACCTGACGTTCAACGATAAACGCGATCTGCTGGTGGTGCCCAGCTTCAGCGCCAAAGAGACAGAACACCTGGTCAGCGAGTGGCTTAACCAGCAGAAGGGAAAAGACCTGCCGACGGCGTTTCTGGTCGGCGGCGACTTTATGGCGGCGGGCACCATTAGCGCATTACAAAACCACGGTCTTCGCGTGCCGCAGGACGTGTCGGTGATGAGCATTGACGGGTTTAACCTGGCGGCGATTCAGGATGTTCCATTAACGGCCGTGCATGTTCCGCGCGATGAGCTGGGAACAGAAGCCGTATACATGCTCCAGCAGCGGCTGATGCGCCCGGACGCGCCGGTGGGGACGTTACTGCTGAACGGTACGCTGACCGTAAGGGAGTCGGTACGGCGGATACGTCAGGGGAAACGACGTACCGCCGTGGAGCGGGAAGGGCTTTACGACAGCTAGACCATGCCCAGGGCACGCTTGCCGTGGATGTTGAGATCGTTCACGGTAAAGCGGTCCTGCCAGCGCTTTTCATAATCCTCGCGCGGGAAGTCCCCCGGCGAGGCGCCGGTTTCCAGCGCTTCCTTGACCTTCTTCGCGTAGGCGAGGTTTTTCTCGCACATCGGGGCGGCAGGGATGTACATCACGTTGCCCCAGCCCTGCTGATTTTCCACCGGCGCGACGGAGTGGATCACATCGCAGTGCCACCATACGGAATCGCCCGCTTCCAGCGCCGGAATACTGCTTAATGCCTCAATCAGCAGCGGGTGCCACTTCTCGGAAACCGGCAGCACGCGCCCCGGCGCCACGCCGCACAGCTCATCTTCCGGAACGTCGTCCAGCAGCGGACGCAGCAGGATATAGGCCATCGCCTCCGGGATCGGCACCACGTGCAGCAGCCCCTGGCCGGGGATCATGTCCGACAGCGCCGTCCAGCCCTGGAAGGTGCGAAACACCGAGCACTTGGTGGTGTTATCGACGGTGTACTCTTCCACTTCGGTACGGTGCGCGGCGTTCCACGGATCGTACTTATCGACGTTGCCGTCAAACACGCGGGCAAACACCTGCTGATAGGCCGGCAGCAGCCAGCGCTCCAGCGCGCCGGAGTCGGTATGCGCGCCCAGCCCTTTCGAGGTGGTTCCCGGCGGACGGCGGCGGATACGGTCCGGGTAAATCACGCTCACGTCCGGGTTGAACCACTGCTTGCCGTTGCTCTCGAATGTCCATAAACGGTTCAGGAACGACTGCACCTGTGCCATCTCTTCGCTCTGGCGCGCCTGCATCTGCGCCTGCGACCAGTAAATCGGGAAAATCTCCGGACGAGAGGCCGTTAGGGTGCCGAAGAAGTTATCGCCGGGCCCTTTGTACACGTCGTCAAATTTGTTCAGATCGAGGTAGTCGAGCATCGACTGATCCCACGCCAGCGCCTGCTCGCGCGGGAAATGACCTTTAATCACCGCGCAGCCGCGGCGCTTAACGGCTTCGCGCTGTGCGTCGGTGATAGTGCCGTTTTTCACGTCCGTAAACGGGATCTCCGGCCAGACGGTTTCGCCTTTGTTCTTAAGGGCGTTGATTTCCGCCACGCGGGTGGCAATTTTATCGCTGAGCTTATTAAACACCGCCTGCACGTCGCCGATCTGCGCACGCAGCTCACGTTTCAACTGACGGATTGCCGCTTTGTGATCCGCTGGCAAAGTTTCACTGGTAAAGGTCATAACTGCCTCGCATCTTTCATTCGAAAGTAAAAATATCTACAAGTGATACTTTAAGTTAAAAATAAGTTAATGCAAGTTTAAAAACTTGACGCAAGCCACAGGACGGAAAAAGAGTGAGAGGCCGGAGCAAGGCTCCGGCGAGGAAGGGATCAGACGTCGAACGGGGAATGGTTGTCGAGTACGGCCTGAATGACGTTCAGCGCGCCCTGATGGTTGTTGTCGTCGGTGCTGTAGCGGCTGATTTCTTTGATGCTTTCCGCCGCGTTGCCCATCGCAAAGGAATATTTCACCAGCTTCAGCATCTCGGCATCGTTGCCGCTGTCGCCAATGGCCACGCACGCCTGCGGGGAGATTTTCCAGCGTTTCAGCAGACGGCTGATGCCGTTGGCCTTGTGCAGGCCGGGGATAATCAAATCGACAAAACCAAAGCCGCTGGTGACCGGCTTCATGATGCCGTCGAGGGAGACGTGCAGTTTATCCACCAGCGTCGGGATATCGCTGTCCGGCAGGTTCAGGGAGAACTTAAACAGCACGTCGTCAATGTCGCGGTAATCGCTGATGCGCTTTAAGCGGTGGTAGTGCTTTGACATCAGCGCCACGAACGCTTCAGGGGCCTGGTCGCTGACGTAGGCACTTTCCAACCCGCAGGCCACGAAGTTAAGGCCTTTGTCTTTCAGCAGTTCGCCGATGACGATCTGCGACTCATGCCGCGTCAGCTCGCCGTGGAAAATCTGTTCACCGCGATCGAACACCAGCGCGCCGTTTTCCGCCACGAAGGAGATCCTGTCTTTCAGTTCCGGAAAGAAGGAGATGAGCTGGTAATACTGGTTGCCGCTGGCGACAACGAATTCAATGTCGCGGGATTTAAGCTGTTCAAACTGTGCCTGGAAGCGGTCACGATCGTACTGCTTGGCATCATCAAGGAAAGTTCCGTCCATATCGGTGACGATAACTTTAACGGTCATACTGTGCTCCTGGGTCACTGCGTTTTGAAACATTCTAATAACAAGGTGACGGGGAGCACAAATTTAATTTCGAATGAAAGTCAGAAAGCCGGGTGGCGGCTTCGCCTTACCCGGCCTACGGAGGAAGGAGTAGGCCCGGTAAGCGCAGCACCACCGGGCGTTTTTTTACAGCGTATGCTCGGTACGGGCGATAATATCGTCCTGCGCATCCGGCGACAGGGCGGTGAAGAACGCCGAGTAGCCCGCCACGCGCACCACCAGGTCACGATACTGGTCAGGATGTTTCTTCGCTTCCAGCAGCGTTTCGCGCGAGACGATGTTGTACTGAATATGCCAGCCTTTATGCACCTCGAAGAAGGTGCGCAGCAGCACCATCAGCTTCTGGCGATCGCTGTCGTTTTCCAGCGTCGACGGGTTCAGCTTCTGGTTAAGCAGCACGCCACCCAGAATCGCCTCGGTAGGCAGTTTACCCACCGAGCCAATCACCGCCGTCGGGCCGAGGTGGTCCGTACCGGAAGCCGGGCTTGCCCCTTCCGCCAGCGGGGTGTGCGCCTTACGTCCGTCCGGGGTGGCCATCGTTGCCGCGCCAAACGGCACGTTTGCGGAAATCGAGGAGGTGCCCGCGTAGTAGTTACCGCCAATCGGGCCGCGGCCGTGGCGCGGGTTGTGGTACTGCTTCAGCTCTTCGATGTAGGTCTGATAGGCGCGCGTCAGCAGCATGTCCACGCTGTCGTCATCGTTGCCGTACTTCGGCGCGCCGTTGATCAGGCGCTGACGCAGCTGCTCGTGGGTCAGACCGTCGAAGTCATCCGCCAGCGCGGCCGCCAGCTGCTGCTGACCGATAGTGCCCTGTTCGAACACCAGCTTTTTCACCGCCGCCAGGCTGTTGCCGAGGTTGGCGATCCCCACCTGCAGGCCGGAGACCCAGTCATACTTCGCGCCGCCCTGCTTGATGCTTTTCGCGCGCTCGATGCAGTCGTCCACCAGCGCCGAGCAGAGGATATCTTGGACGTTCTCTTCCAGCATGGTGTCCACCACGTACTCAATCTCGATGGATTTGCGGGTGTAGTAGCGGATCTGGCTGTCCCACGCCGCCATCACCTCTTCGAAGTTATCGAAGTTACCGGCAGAGAGGGCTTTTTCCTGCGGCAGGAACACCTTGCCGCTGGTGGCGTCGCGGCCGCCTTCCAGCGCGGCGAGCATCACGCGGGCGAAGTTGATAAAGCTCATGCCGGTGCAGCGGTAGCCCCACTTGCCGCCCACCGCGGTTTCGATGCAGCCGATGGCCGCGTAGTCGTAGGCGTCGTCTCGTTCAACGCCGAGCTTGATGAATTCCGGAATGACGATTTCATCGTTGTTGAATGCGGGCATCCCGAAGCCGCAGCGGATCACCTGCACGCAGGCGTCGAGGAAGTCGTTGCTCATGCCCGCGTGGTAGCGCACGCTCAGGTTCGGCTGGGTGGAGCGCAGGCGACCGCAGGATTCCAGAATCGCGTAGGAGAGCGGGTTCACCGCGTCCATTGGCTCACCGTTGACCAGCTTCTGGCCGCCAATGGTGACGTTCTGGTACAGCGGGCTACCGGCGGAAGCCTTGGAGTGCGAGCCGGAGCGGATCTTGTTCACTTCCAGCAGCTTCAGCCAGCAGCTGTGCAGCAGCTCGATGGCGTGTTCGCGGTCGAGGCTCTGGTTCAGCTCCACGTCGCGGCGGTAGAACGGATAGAGATACTGGTCCATGCGCGCGAAGGAGACGGAGTGGCCGTTGGACTCAATCTGCAGGATCAGCTGAATGAAGTAGCACAGCTGCAGCGCCTGCCAGAAGGTTTTTGGCGGCTCGTGAGCAATGATGTCGCAGTTTTCCGCCATCGCCAGCAGCTCGTCGCGGCGGCTTTCGCGGGTTTCGGTCGCGGCCATTTCACGCGCCAGGTCGGCAAAGCGTTTGATGTGCAGGCTTACGGCTTCCAGCACGATATCGATCGCCTTCAGGAACTGGTCGCCGTGCAGGTCTTCCAGCACCGTCAGGTTGATGCGCGTGCGGCGCTCGGCCACTTTGGCGCGCAGGCCGTCGAGGCCTTTCTCCAGCACCAGCGGGAAGTTAACGGCCAGGTGCGCGTCGCCGGAGGTCATGTTGCCCTCGGCTTTGATAATGCCGGTTTCCAGCAGGCCTTTCTGCTCGTCGGTGAACATGCCGTAGCAGCGATCCTGCACCGTCTGGCCGCGCCACCACGGGCAGATCTCATGCAGCACGCGCTTGTTCTCTTCGCTTACCGCAAAGCCCGCGCCCGGGCGGTCCGCCAGATCGTCGATCTCTTTCTCAATCCAGGAGACGGTGTATTCCGGGAAAATCGGCGCGGCGCGCACTTCGCTTGCCTGGTTACCGATAATCAGCTCGTCGTGTTTGATCCAGATGGTGCGTTCAGCCAGGTGATGCGCCAGCGCCAGGGCGCGACGCACCGGGATCGGCTTGTCCATGTGCTGCTGGTACATTTCGGTGTAATGCTGCGCGCGCTCGGTACAGACCGGCGGCTTAACGATATGCACCAGGGCCGTTTTGTGCGCTTTAATGCGCTCGCTGAGGGTGTTGAGATTCAGGGTTGTCATAGGTTTATCCTCGTAAGGTCGCGGTTAACCCTTTCTGGCAGGCGTACTGCTGCGCGAAGTCCAGCAGGGCAGGGTTATCCAGCGGTTTGTCAGGGGCAGAGTAGGGTTGGCCGAGCAGGGTGTATTTGTTCATGCCCAGCGTGTGATACGGCAGAAAATGAATATCCTCGACGCCGAGTTCGTCAGCGGCGAAGTTGGTAATGGCGGTTATGGACGCTTCATCCGCGTTAAAGCCCTGGATCAGCGGCACGCGGATGGTGATTTTTTTCCCGACCGCGGCAAGGCGTTTCAGGTTGTCCAGGATCCGCTTAGCCGAACCGTCCGTCCACTGTTTGAAGACTTCACCGTCGACGTGCTTCAGGTCGGCGAGGAACAGATCGACGTAGGGTAATGACGGCTCGATATAATGCCACGGTACGTGAAGGCAGGTTTCCACGGCGGTGTGGATCCCCTGTTCGTGGCTGGCTTTAAACAGCGCGTGCGCCAGCTCTGGGTTCATAAACGGTTCGCCGCCGGAGAGGGTGATGCCGCCGCCGCTGCGGTCGTAGAAGGGTTTATCGCGCAGCACGGTCGCCATGATCTCCTCGACCTGCTGTTCTTCACCGCAGACGGTCAGCGCCTGCGTCGGGCAGCAGTCGGTAAGGGCGGTGAGCGTGGCTTCATCAAGCTTCTCACGATGAATGACCAGCCCGTTCAGCGCGCGTTCGATACAGCCCGGTGCCGCCTGCTGACACAGGTCACAGCCGTCCAGGCACAGGCGTGCATCAAAGAGCACGTCCCGGCTGCGGGAGCGGCTTTCCGGGTTTTGGCACCAGCGACAGCCCAGCGAGCAGCCTTTCAGGAACACCACGGTTCGAATGCCGGGGCCATCGTGGGTAGAGTAACGCTGAATATTGAAGATCATGATTTCGCCTCTCATCTTGCATATGAAGATTAAATGACTTTCGAATGAAAGTTATCTTGATGCAAGTCAACTACTGAGCAGGTTTTGTCGTGATAGGGTAAGTGCAGGCTAATTTTGAGGGTGACATCATGGAACTTTATCTCGACACATCTGACGTTGCGGCAGTCAAAAAGCTGGCGCGTATCTTCCCGCTGGCGGGCGTGACCACTAACCCAAGCATTGTGGCCGCAGGTAAAACGCCGCTGGACGTGTTGCTGCCAGAGCTGCACGACGCGCTGGGCGGCAAAGGCCGTTTGTTCGCCCAGGTGATGGCGACCACCGCGGAAGGCATGGTGGAGGACGCGCGTAAGCTGCGCGCCATCATTAACGACCTGGTGGTGAAAGTGCCGGTAACCGCCGAAGGGCTGGCGGCGATCAAGATGCTGAAAGCAGAGGGTATCCCGACGCTGGGTACGGCGGTATACGGCGCCGCGCAGGGGATGCTCTCCGCGCTGGCGGGTGCAGAGTATGTGGCGCCTTACGTTAACCGCGTGGATGCGCAGGGCGGGGACGGGATCCAGACTGTTGTGGAATTACAGCAGCTGCTGACATTGCACGCCCCGCAGTCAAAGGTGCTGGCCGCGAGCTTTAAAACGCCGCGTCAGGCGCTGGACTGCCTGCTGGCAGGGTGCGAGTCCATCACGCTGCCGCTGGACGTGGCGCAGCAGTTTATTACCTCTCCGGCAGTAGACGCGGCGATTGTGAAGTTTGAGCAGGACTGGCAGGGCGCGTTTGGACGGACGTCTATCTAACGGGTGCGGCCTGATGCCCTCACCCCAACCCTCTCCCACAGGGAGAGGGAGCAAACATTAAAACGGCAACCTGAAGGTTGCCGTTTGCTTTAACCTCTACAAACCTCACACCCCGGGTTACGCATCAGCTTCATCTCGCGGAACTGGCAGGTCATCGCGTCATACATCACGATTTTCCCCGCGGCAGGCGTGCCGTAGTGCGCCAGGACTTTGATCGCTTCCATCGCCTGCAGTGAGCCAATCACGCCGACCAGCGGCGCCATCACGCCCGCCTCAACGCAGGTCAGGGCGTTCTCGCCGAACAGGCGGCTCAGGCAGCGGTAGCAGGGTTCGCCTTCCGCGTACGTGAAGACGCTGATTTGCCCCTCCATGCGGATCGCCGCGCCGGAGACCAGCGGGATTTTGTGGGCAAAACAGCCTGCGTTGAGCTGGTTACGGACGGTGACGTTATCGGTGCAGTCCAGCACCAGGTCGTGCTGCGCAATCTGCGCGGACAACGCGTCGTCATCCAGCATCGCGTCAATCTGGGTGAACTGAACGTTGGGGTTGATGCGCGACAGCGCCGTGCGGGCAGAGTCCACTTTCGGCTGGCCAACCGTCGCGTCGCTGTGCAGCGTCTGGCGCTGCAGGTTGGACACCGATACGGTATCGAAATCCAGCAGCGTCATCCTGCCCACGCCCGCCGCCGCAAGATACTGCGCGGCGGCGCAGCCCAGACCGCCGAGCCCGACAACCAGCACGCTTGCTGCCTTAAGCGCTTCCTGGCCCTCGAAGTCAAACCCGCGCAGCACAATCTGGCGGTTGTAGCGCATCATCTCCGGGTCGCTCAGCTCCACCGTCATGTCAGCCTCCGAACAGGTGGTTAAAACGTTCTACCTCAACCCACTCGCCTGCTTCCACATTGCCGCGCTCGCGCTCCAGCACGATAAAGCAGTTGCCCTGGCTGAAGGAGCTGAAAATATGCGAGCCCTGGTGCCCGGTGGTGCTCACTTCCAATTCGCCGTCCGCGCTGCGCGCCAGAATGCCGCGCTGGAAATCGAGGCGGCCCGGTGATTTTTTCAGGCGCGTGGCGGCGCGCACGCGCTGACGTTCAGGCAGCGGGCTGGCCTTGTTGCCTGAAAGCTTCGCCAGCAGCGGGATCGCCAGCTGGTAGAAGGTGAGTGCCGCCGAAACCGGGTTACCCGGCAGGCCGCAGAACCAGCTGTGTGGAAGCTTGCCAAACGCGAACGGTTTGCCCGGCTTGATAGCGAGCTTCCAGAAGGCGATTTCGCCCAGCTCTTCAAGAAGGGTTTTGGTGTAATCCGCTTCGCCCACGGAGACGCCGCCGGAGCTGATGACCACGTCGGCGGATTTATCCGCCTCAATAAACGCGGCGCGCAGTTTTTCCGGATCGTCAGGAATAATGCCGAGGTTAATCACGTCGCAGCCCAGCTGCTCCAGCATCAGGTGTACCGCCAGACGGTTGGTATCGTAAATCTGGCCCTCCTGCAGCGGCTGGCCCGGAAGCTGCAGCTCGTCGCCGGTGGAGAAAACGGCGACGCGCACTTTACGGATAACGTCGATTTCAGCAACGCCGAGCGACGCCAGCACGGGCAGTTCACCTACCGTCAGCTTCTGTCCGGCGGCAAAGACCGTTGCGCCAAGCGTGATATCTTCGCCCGTGCGGCGGATGTTCTGGCCCGCTTTGACGCTCGCGGTAAAACGCACGCCGTCGTCGGTCTGTTCGGTCTCTTCCTGCATTACCACGGCGTCACAACCGACCGGAACCGGTGCGCCGGTCATGATGCGTACGCAGGTGCCCGCAGGCCATTCACCGCTAAACGGCTGACCCGCAAAGGCTTTACCTGCCACCGGCAGGGTCTTACCCGTCTGGAGATCCGCCAGGCGTACCGCGTAACCGTCCATCGCGGAATTATCAAACCCCGGCACGTTAAGCGGAGAGACGATATCGCGCGCGGCGATACGGCCAAAACAGCGCACAAGGGGCAGCGTTTCAACGTCATGCAGCGGGGAAACTCGGTCAAGCATCTGCGTGAGTGCCGTCTCAAGCGGCATCAGTCCGGCGGTAAAATCCATGGTGGGCTCCTGCGGAGTAACAACGAAAGCGCTCATTATGGCAGAAAAGTGCGGCTAACTGTATGACCCGATGGGTGTACGCTTTACATCACAGTTACGTCTTTCTATATTCAAAAATCATCTGAAGTTTCATCGACGATAATGATATTTATAGAAAAAGCCGCAAATCAGGCTAACGGGTGATGCGAATGGTTAATGCGGTAATCGCAATTCATGGTGGCGCCGGGGCAATCACCCGAGCACAGCTCAGTCCCGAGCAGGAAAAGCGTTATATCGACGCGCTGTACGCCATTGTGGAAACGGGCCAGAAAATGCTGGAAGCGGGCGAAAGCGCGCTGGATGTGGTCACCGAGGCGGTGCGGCTGCTGGAAGAGTGCCCGTTATTTAACGCGGGGATTGGTTCGGTCTTTACCCGGGATGAAACGCACGAGCTGGATGCCTGCGTGATGGACGGCGTCACCCTGAAAGCGGGCGCCGTGGCGGGCGTAAGTCATCTGCGTAATCCGGTGCTGGCGGCGCGTCTGGTGATGGAAGCGAGTCCGCACGTGCTGCTGACGGGGGCCGGGGCAGAGAGGTTTGCCTTCGAGCACGGAATGGAACCGGTATCGCCGGATCTGTTTTCCACGGAAGCGCGCTATCAGCAGCTGCTGGAAGCCCGTTCGGCGGGCATGACGCAGCTTGACCACAGTGCGCCGCTGGATGAAACCACCAAAATGGGCACGGTCGGCGCGGTAGCGCTCGATAAGGCCGGAAACCTCGCGGCGGCGACGTCAACCGGCGGGATGACCAACAAGCTGCCCGGACGCGTCGGCGATAGCCCGCTGCCGGGCGCCGGCTGCTATGCCAATAACGCGACGGCGGCGGTGTCGTGTACCGGAACCGGGGAAGTGTTTATCCGCGCCCTCGCGGCCTACGACATCACCGCGCTGATGGATTACGGCGGTTTAAGCCTCAGTGAAGCCTGCGAGCGCGTGGTGATGGAAAAACTGCCTGCGCTTGGCGGCGTCGGCGGGCTCATTGCGGTGGATCGTGAGGGCAACGTGGCTTTGCCGTTCAACAGCGAAGGCATGTATCGCGCCTGGGGTTATGCCGGTGATGAACCGAGCACGGGCATCTATCGTGAATAAGGGGGCAGCGCGTGCCGCACAGTGAAGAACTGGACAACCGTGAAGTGCTGGCTGTCCATCAGCTCAATATTGCGTTTCAGGAAGAGCGGCAGTTCATCCCCGCAGTACAGAATTTATCGTTCACGCTCAGGCGCGGCGAGACGCTGGCGATTGTTGGCGAGTCCGGCTCCGGTAAATCGGTCACCGCGCTGGCGCTGATGCGCCTGCTGGAACAGACGGGCGGGCAAATCAGCAGCGAGAAAATGCTCCTGCGCCGCCGCAACCGTCAGGTCATTGATTTAACTGAGCTGAGCGGTTCGCAGATGCAGGGCGTGCGCGGGGCGGATATTGCGATGATCTTCCAGGAGCCGATGACCTCCCTGAACCCGGTTTTTCCGGTCGGGGAACAAATCGCCGAGTCCATCCGCCTGCATCAGGGGCTGAGCGGCGATGAAGCGCTCAACGAGGCCCGACGGATGCTGGAGCTGGTGCGCATTCCGGAGGCGCAGGCCATTCTGGGGCGCTATCCGCATCAGCTTTCCGGCGGCATGCGCCAGCGGGTAATGATTGCCATGGCGCTCTCGTGCCGTCCGGCGGTGCTGATTGCCGATGAACCGACGACGGCGCTGGACGTGACGATCCAGGCGCAGATCCTGCAGCTCATCAAAGTGCTGCAGCAGGAGATGGAGATGGGGGTGATATTTATCACCCACGATATGGGCGTGGTCGCCGATATCGCCGATCGGGTGCTGGTGATGCACAAGGGCAGCGCGGTGGAAACCGGCCCGGTCGAGCAGATTTTTCACGCGCCCGTGCATCCTTACACCAAAGCGCTGCTGGCGGCGGTTCCGCGCCTGGGGGCGATGAACGGCAGCGATTTGCCGCGCCGCTTCCCCCTGATTTCTCTCGAGGCGTCTGAGCAGCAGGAGGATGAGCGCGAGCAGGACACCGTGGTGCCGGGCAAGCCCATTCTTGAAGTGCGCGATCTGGTCACCCGTTTTCCGCTGCGCAGCGGCGTGTTGAACCGCGTAAAGCGCGAAGTGCACGCGGTGGAAAACGTCAGCTTCGATCTCTGGCCGGGCGAAACGCTGGCGCTGGTGGGGGAGTCCGGCTGCGGTAAATCCACCACCGGGCGCGCGTTGCTTCGTCTGGTGGAATCACAGGAAGGCAGCATTACCTTTAACGGTGAGCGTATTGATACCCTTCCGGACAGCAGGCTGCAGGCGGTGCGGCGGGATATTCAGTTTATTTTCCAGGACCCGTATGCCTCCCTCGATCCGCGCCATACGGTGGGGTATTCGATCATGGAGCCGCTGCGGGTACATAACCTGCTCGACGGTGAAGCGGCACAGCGTCGCGTGGCCTGGCTGCTGGAGCGCGTCGGCCTGAAGCCGGAACACGCCTGGCGTTATCCGCACGAGTTTTCCGGCGGACAGCGGCAGCGTATCTGCATCGCCCGCGCGCTGGCGCTGAACCCGAAAGTGGTGATTGCCGATGAGTCCGTCTCGGCGCTGGATGTCTCTATCCGGGCGCAGATCATCAACTTATTACTGGATTTACAGCGGGATATGGGGATTGCCTTCCTGTTTATCTCGCACGATATGGCCGTAGTCGAGCGCATCAGCCATCGCGTGGCGGTGATGTTTATGGGGCAGATCGTGGAGATTGGGCCGCGAAGAGCGGTGTTTGAGAACCCGCAGCACCCGTATACCCGCAAGCTTATCGCGGCGGTCCCGGTTGCCGATCCGGCGCATCGTCACGGCCAGCGCGTGCTGCTGCAGGATGAAATGCCGAGCAATATTCGTAAACGCGGCGAGGCCGTAGAGCGCGTGACGCTGCGCGAGGTCGGTCCGGGGCATTTCGTCGCTCCCCCGCGTCAGGACAATGCGTTTTCGCGGTTATAACTTACAACAGGCAGGAGAACACAATGGTTACTTTTGTAGCGCGTAGATGGTTGTTAGCCGCGAGCGTGACGGCAGCCCTGGCCGCTGCCCCCGCGTTCGCTGCCAAAGACGTGGTGGTTGCCGTCGGCTCGAATTTCACCACGCTCGATCCGTATGACGCCAACGACACGCTTTCTCAGGCGGTGGCAAAATCGTTCTATCAGGGCCTTTTCGGCCTGGATAAAGAGATGAAGCTTAAAAACGTGCTGGCGGAGGGGTACACCGTGTCCGACGACGGGCTGGCGTATACCATTAAGCTCAGAACCGGCGTGAAGTTCCAGGATGGGACAGATTTCAACGCGGAAGCGGTGAAGGTTAACCTCGATCGCGCCAGCAATCCGGAAAATAGCCTCAAGCGCTATAACCTGTATAAAAATATCGCCAGCACCGAGGTGGTCGACCCGGCGACGGTAAAAATCACCCTGAAAGAGCCGTTCTCCGCGTTCATCAATATTTTGGCGCATCCGGCAACGGCGATGATTTCCCCTGCCGCGCTGAAGAAATACGGCAAGGAGATCGGCTTCCACCCTGTTGGCACCGGCCCTTACGAACTGCTCACCTGGAACCAGACCGATTTTGTGAAGGTGAAGAAATTCGCGGGTTACTGGCAGAAAGGGCTGCCGAAGCTGGACACCATCACCTGGCGCCCTGTGGTGGACAACAACACCCGCGCGGCGATGCTGCAAACCGGCGAGGCGCAGTTTGCCTTCCCGATCCCGTATGAGCAGGCCGCCATTTTGCAGAAAAACAGCAAGCTGGAGCTGGTCGCCAGCCCGTCGATCATGCAGCGCTACATCAGCATGAACGTCACGCAAAAGCCGTTCGATAACCCGAAGGTGCGTGAAGCCATCAACTACGCCATTAACCGTCAGGCACTGGTGAAGGTCGCCTTTGCGGGCTATGCCACCCCGGCGACCGGCGTGCTGCCGCCGGCTATCGCCTATGCGCAAAGCTATCAGCCGTGGCCGTACGATCCGGCCAAAGCGCGCGAGCTGCTGAAAGAGGCGGGCTTCCCGAACGGTTTCAGCACCACGCTGTGGTCCTCGCATAATCACAGTACCGCCCAGAAGGTGCTGCAGTTTACCCAGCAGCAGCTGGCGCAGGTCGGCATCAAGGCGCAGGTGACCGCGATGGATGCCGGACAGCGTGCGGCAGAAGTGGAGGGGAAAGGGCAGAAAGAGAGCGGGGTGCGGATGTTCTATACCGGCTGGACGGCCTCGACCGGTGAAGCCGACTGGGCGCTGTCGCCGCTGTTCGCCTCGCAGAACTGGCCGCCAACCCTGTTCAACACCGCGTTTTACAGCAATCCGCAGGTGGACAAAGACCTGACCGATGCCCTGAAAACCACCAAACCGGAAGAGAAAGCGCGCCTCTACAAAGACGCGCAGGATATTATCTGGAAAGAGTCACCGTGGGTGCCGCTGGTGGTGGAGAAACTGGTGTCAGCCCATAACAAAGCGTTGACCGGGTTCTACATCATGCCGGACACGGGCTTTAGCTTTGACGATGCGGATTTAAAATAAACCTCATGCTGAATTATGTTTGTAAACGCCTGCTGGGGCTTATTCCGACGCTGCTGATTGTGACGGTCCTGGTGTTTCTGTTTGTCCATATGCTGCCGGGCGATCCGGCGCGTCTGGTTGCCGGGCCTGAAGCGGATGCCACCGTTATTGACCTGGTGCGTAAGCAGCTTGGCCTCGACCAGCCGCTGTATATGCAGTTCATCCATTACATCTGCAACGTTCTGCAGGGCGATTTTGGTATCTCGATGGTGTCGCGCCGTCCGGTGTCGGAGGAGATTGCCAGCCGCTTTATGCCGACGTTTTGGTTAACGATTGCCAGCATGAGCTGGGCGGTCGTGTTTGGGCTTGGCGCCGGGATTGTCGCAGCCGTCTGGCGCAACCGCTGGCCGGACAAGCTCGGCATGGCGCTGGCGGTGACCGGCATCTCCTTCCCGGCGTTCGCGCTGGGGATGCTGCTGATGCAGATCTTCTCCGTCGAGCTGGGCTGGCTGCCGACCGTCGGAGCCGATACCTGGAAGCATTACATCCTGCCTTCCATGACGCTGGGGGCTGCCGTGTCGGCGGTGATGGCCCGCTTTACCCGCGCCTCGTTCGTTGACGTGCTGAGCGAAGATTATATTCGGACCGCGCGGGCGAAAGGGGTCAGCGAGAAGTGGGTCATCCTCAAGCACGGGTTTCGCAATGCGATGATCCCGGTGGTGACGATGATGGGGCTGCAGTTTGGCTTCCTGCTGGGCGGCTCTATCGTCGTGGAAAAGGTCTTCAACTGGCCGGGGCTGGGACGCCTGCTGGTCGATTCCGTCGAGATGCGCGACTACCCGGTGATTCAGGCGGAAGTCCTGCTTTTCTCGCTGGAGTTTATTCTTATCAACTTAGTGGTGGACGTGCTCTACGCCGCCATTAACCCGGCCATCAGGTACAAGTAAGATGCGATTGTTGAACTGGCGACGTCAGGCCGTTTTAAACGCGATGCCGGGGCTAAAACCGGACCACGTCCGCACCCCGTGGTCCGAATTCTGGCGGCGTTTTCGCCGTCAGCCGGTCGCGATGACCGCGGGGCTGTTTGTGCTGCTGCTGATTGCGGTGGCGATCGTT
Organism: Enterobacter cloacae complex sp. CARB60; assembly: GCF_036487345.1. Lineage (NCBI taxonomy): Bacteria > Pseudomonadati > Pseudomonadota > Gammaproteobacteria > Enterobacterales > Enterobacteriaceae > Enterobacter > Enterobacter cloacae complex sp. CARB60. Next base: position 3,247,276 of record NZ_JAZKLC010000002.1, on the reverse strand, counting down.
GCGCCGTGGGTGGCGCCCTTTGATGCGGAAAACTATTTTGACTACGACCGCTTGAACGACGGACCGTCGATGCTGCACTGGTTCGGCGTGGACTCCCTCGGGCGCGATATCTTTAGCCGCGTGCTGGTCGGGGCACAGATTTCGCTTGCCGCCGGGGTGTTCGCGGTGCTGATCGGCGCGGCCATCGGTACCGTGCTGGGTCTCGTTGCCGGGTATTACGAAGGCTGGTGGGACCGCATCATCATGCGTATCTGCGACGTGCTGTTTGCTTTCCCCGGCATTTTGCTGGCGATTGCCGTGGTGGCGATCATGGGCAGCGGCATGGCGAACGTCATCATTGCGGTGGCGGTCTTTTCGATTCCGGCCTTTGCCCGTCTGGTGCGCGGCAACACGCTGGTGTTGAAACAGCAGACCTTTATCGAATCCGCCCGCAGTATGGGGGCCAGCGACGCCACCATCCTGTTCAGCCATATTCTGCCGGGTACGGTGTCGTCCATCGTGGTCTATTTCACCATGCGTATCGGCGTGTCGATTATCTCGGCGGCCAGCCTGTCGTTTCTGGGGTTAGGGGCGCAGCCTCCCACGCCGGAGTGGGGCGCGATGCTGAACGAGGCGAGGGCGGATATGGTGATTGCGCCGCACGTGGCGATCTTCCCGAGTCTGGCGATTTTTCTGACCGTGCTGGCGTTTAACCTGCTGGGGGACGGGCTGCGCGACGCGCTGGATCCGAGGATTAAGGGGTAGTGCAGTGAAATGTGCCGGGCGGCGGCTACGCCTTACCCGGCCTACAAAAGTGGAGTGGGGGGATTAAACCCGGCTACCCCACAGGTCATACTCATCCGCGTTTTCAACCTTCACGCGAATAATATCACCCGGCTTCACGCTGGTTTCGCCGTTCAGGTACACCGCGCCGTCGATTTCAGGGGCGTCCGCCATGCTGCGGCCAATCGCGCCTTCTTCGTCCACTTCGTCAACGATCACCATGATCTCGCGGCCCACTTTTTCCTGCAGACGCTCGGCAGAGATCTGCTGCTGCAGCTGCATGAAGCGGTTCCAGCGCTCTTCTTTCACCTCTTCCGGCACCTGGTCCGCCAGCTCGTTGGCGGTTGCGCCTTCTACCGGGCTGTACTTGAAGCAGCCTACGCGGTCCAGACGGGCTTCTTTGAGGAAGTCGAGCAGCATCTGGAAGTCTTCTTCGGTTTCACCCGGGAAGCCGACGATGAAGGTGGAGCGCAGGGTCAGATCCGGGCAGATCTCGCGCCACTGCTTGATGCGCGCCAGCTGGCGGTCAACGGAGCCAGGACGCTTCATCAGCTTCAGGATACGCGGGCTGGCGTGCTGCAGCGGGATATCCAGGTACGGCAGAATTTTGCCTTCCGCCATCAGCGGGATCACGTCGTCAACGTGCGGGTACGGGTAGACGTAGTGCAGACGCGTCCAGATACCGAGCTTAGCAAGCTGCTCGCACAGACCGACCATACTGGTTTTCACCGGCTCGCCGTTGTGGAAACCGGAGCGGTGTTTGACGTCCACGCCGTAGGCCGAGGTGTCCTGAGAGATGACCAGCAGCTCCTTCACGCCCGCATCGGCCAGACGTTTAGCTTCCGCCAGCACTTCGCCAATCGGACGGCTCACCAGATCGCCACGCATGGACGGGATGATGCAGAAGGTGCAGCGATGGTTGCAGCCTTCGGAAATTTTTAAGTAAGCGTAGTGGCGCGGCGTCAGCTTCACGCCCTGTTCCGGCACCAGGCTCAGGAACGGGTTGTGCTTTGGTTTTGGCACGTAGTGATGAACATGTTCCAGCACCTGCTCGTAGCTGTGCGGACCGGTGATCTCCAGCACCTTCGGGTGCACTTCGCGGATCTGGTCTTCTTTCGCGCCCAGACAGCCGGTAACAATCACTTTGCCGTTTTCCGTCAGGGCTTCACCGATGGCTTCCAGTGACTCCTGAACCGCGCTGTCGATAAACCCGCAGGTGTTAACGATCACCATATCGGCGTTGTCGTAGCTTGGCACCACGTCATAGCCCTCGGTGCGCAGTTCGGTCAGGATGCGTTCTGAATCCACCAGGTTTTTCGGGCAGCCCAGGGAGACGAAGCCGATTTTCGGCTGGTGCGTAACATTGCTCATAGGTTAAAAATTCATCAATTATGGAGTTATCAGGGCGGGATTTTACAGCGTATCGCGGGGGATTTATACACTCTTTGCAAGGCGGATGCGCCGGGCAGAGGTTGTAACATTGTAAATAATGTTAATCAGTTAATAAAAATTGATCCCAGGCATTAAACTGTACAAAAAATGTACTTATCCTGATTATGCACAATGGCTGACAGAGGAGGAAAGAGCATGACCGTTGACAGACTAAAACGCGATCTGCTGAACAAGCTGATCAACGCCCGAATCGACCTGGCCGCGTACCTGCAGTTGAGGAAGGCAAAAGGGTATATGTCAGTCAGCGAAAGCGAACATCTGCGTGATAACCTGTTTGAACTTTGCAATTTCATGCGTGAAAAAGCACCGACCCTGAAGGCGAAATACGGCGAAAGTGAGCTAATCGCACTGCGCCGGGCCGCTGAGGTGCTCTCCATCGCTGGGGTATGTTTGATGAATGGACGCCACGACTGCCCGAATTTTATCGCTGTTAACGCGGAGAAGCTTGAAAACTGCCTGACCACGCTCTCTCTATGCATCATGTGCCTGAACGAGCACGAGAAGCTTGAACAGCACTGAGCCCAGGGGGAGGCAACTCCCCCTTCTGATTAAGCTTTTGTAAAAGTGGTAACGCGCCCGGATGCAGTGGCTAACCTTTATGCCATATGCCGATAAAGGAGCGCGTTATGCCTCGATCCTCGCTAATTTCCCTGCCTGCGTTGTTCATTCCGTTTTCGCTTCTTGCTGCCCCTGAGGCGGTCAAGGTCGAGGTGCTGCAAAATAAACTCGATCACCCCTGGTCTCTGGCGTTTCTGCCGGACAATAAAGGCCTGCTGGTCACCCTGAAGGGCGGTCAGCTCAAACGCTGGCAGGCCGGAAAAGGGCTGTCCGATCCGATTGTCGGCGTGCCGAAGGTCTGGGCAAACGGTCAGGGAGGATTGCTGGACGTGGTCCTCGCCCCGGATTTTGAAAAATCGCGCCGCATCTGGCTGAGCTTCGCCGAAGAAGGGAGTGACGGCAAAGCCGGTACGGCGGTGGGCTATGGTCGATTGAGCGACGATTTTACGCGCATTGAAGCCTTCCAGGTGGTGTTCCGCCAGATGCCGAAACTCTCGACCGGTAACCATTTTGGTGGGCGACTGGTGTTCGACGGCAAAGGCGCTCTGTTTATCGGACTCGGCGAGAACAACCAGCGTCCGACGGCGCAGGATCTGGATAAATTGCAGGGTAAAGTGGTGCGCCTCACCGAAAACGGAAAAGTGCCGCCGGATAACCCCTTTGTGAATACCCCCGGCGCGCGACCCGAAATCTGGTCTTACGGCATACGCAATCCGCAGGGGATGGCGATGAATCCCTGGAGCGACACGCTGTGGCTGAACGAGCACGGCCCGCGCGGCGGGGATGAGATCAACATCCCGGAGAAAGGAAAGAACTACGGCTGGCCGCTGGCGACGCACGGCATCAACTACAGCGGTCTGAAAATTCCGGAAGCCAAAGGCGAGCACGTTGAGGGAACCGAAAAACCGCTGTTCGTCTGGAAAGTGTCACCTGCGGTCAGCGGCATGGCGTTCTACAACAGCGACGTCTTCCCGCAGTGGAAAAACAAGCTGTTTATTGGGGCGCTAAAGGAAAAAGACGTGATAGTGCTGAGCGTAGAGGGAAACAAGGTGACGGAGGACGGGCGCATTCTGGGCGACCGGAATCAACGTATTCGCGATGTGCGGGTGGGGCCGGACGGCTATTTATATGTGCTGACCGACGAGACGGACGGGCAGCTGTTAAAAGTCAGCCCGTCCGGTGCGTAATCAGGTGACCGGGATCATCACCACGTTGCGGTACGCCGGGCGATCGCTCAGCTGTTTAAGCCAGCGCTCAAGGTGAGGGCGCGGCGTCCACTTCAGGCCCATGTTGGTCAGGTTCCAGACGAACGGCGCCACGGCGATATCGCCTGTGCCGAACGCCTCACCGGAGAACCAGGCGTGCTTCGCCAGCTCGTCATCCATCATCGCAAACAGATTTTCGCAGACATCCTGCGCGGCATGAATAGCCGGATAGTCACGCTCGGCTTCCGGCGTGCGGATAAGCCCCATCAGGATCACGCGGTGGGTGGGTGAAAGCGTCTGGTTCGCCCAGTCCATCCACTTTTCGCCCTGGGCGCGGCGGGCCGGGCTTTCTACCCACAGGCGGCCCTGACCGTACTGGGCGGCGAGGTAACGCACAATGGTGTTGGACTCCCAAAGCGTCGCGTCTGTTTCATCATCGCGCAGCAGCGGCACCAGGCCGTTCGGGTTCATGGCCAGATAGTCGGCCTCTTTATTCACGCCAAACGACAGCCCGGCCATGATTTGATTGAACGGTAAATCCAGCTCTTCCAGCGTCCAGAGCACTTTCTTAACGTTGGTCGAATTATTCCTGCCCCACAGCGTAATCATATTTACTCCCGATGAGATGTGAATCCGAATCAGCTTCTCGTCATGGTGAGATAAACCTAACAATTACGCAACAGAAGACAAAAAAAACGTCTTAATCAAAGCGTATCTGAATGTTATTGCATAAACTTTAATAACTTTACCCTCGTTGGGTTTCTTTAACCGTTTTAGTGCGCTATTACTCATCGCTTCTTGCGACACGGTGATGTGACGTAATTTTTGAATGGACACTCGGGTGGCATTTATGACGCGTAAAATGACTTCTCTGCGCAGCCTGGCGGCAGGCTCTGCGCTCCTTTTCCTGTTTGCACCAACTCTCTACGCAGCTGAGCAGGCTGCACCAGAAGCGCCACCTGTCGATGCGCGCGCCTGGATCCTGATGGACTACTCCAGCGGTAAAGTGCTGGCGGAAGGGAATGCGGATGAGAAACTCGATCCGGCAAGCCTGACCAAAATCATGACCAGCTATGTGGTAGGCCAGGCGTTGAAAGCGGGCAAGATCAAGCTGGACGATATGGTCACCATCGGGAAGGATGCCTGGGCCACCGGCAACCCGGCGCTGCGCGGGTCTTCAGTGATGTTCCTGAAGCCAGGGGATCAGGTCTCCGTATCTGATTTGAATAAAGGGGTGATTATCCAGTCCGGCAATGACGCCTGTATCGCGCTGGCGGATTACGTCGCGGGAAGTCAGGATTCATTTATCGGTCTGATGAATGGCTACGCGCAGAAGTTGGGCTTAACCAACACCACGTTCAAAACGGTTCACGGTCTGGATTCCCCGGGACAGTTCAGTACCGCGCGCGACATGGCGCTGCTGGGAAAAGCGCTGATCCACGACGTGCCGGATGAATACGCCATTCATAAAGAGAAAGAGTTTACCTTCAATAAAATCCGCCAGCCGAACCGCAACCGCCTGCTGTGGAGCAGCAACGTTAACGTGGACGGGATGAAAACCGGCACCACGGCGGGTGCAGGCTATAACCTGGTGGCCTCCGCGACGCAGGGCGACATGCGCCTGATTTCGGTGGTGCTGGGGACCAAAACCGACCGCATCCGTTTTAACGAATCAGAAAAACTCCTGACCTGGGGCTTCCGCTTCTATGAAACCGTGACGCCGATTAAACCGGATGCCACGTTCGTCAGCCAGCGCGTCTGGTTCGGCGACAAGAGCGAAGTGAATCTGGGCGCCGGTGAAGGCGGCTCGGTGACCATTCCGCGCGGTCAGCTGAAAAACCTGAAGGCCAGCTTTACCCTGACCGACCCGCAGCTCACCGCCCCGCTGAAGAAAGGCCAGGTGGTCGGGACGATTGATTTCCAGCTAAACGGTAAGTCGATTGAACAGCGTCCGCTGATTGTAATGGAAGCGGTGGAAGAGGGCGGCTTCTTCAGCCGGATGTGGGATTTCGTGATGATGAAATTCCACGGGTGGTTTGGCAGCTGGTTCAGCTAAGTTTTTTGCCGGGTGGCGCTGCGCTTACCCGGCCTACGTTCGAGCTGCTGTAGGCCGGGTAAGGCGAAGCCGCCACCCGGCATAACCTCAATACATCAACTTCACCTGCTGCGCCTTTGCATGGGCCACAATCTCGTCGTCCGGGCGGCAGTCGCTGACGATGGCATCGAACTGCGCCAGCTCGCCCATTCTTGCCGAACGCACCTTACCAAACTTGCTGTGATCGACCACCAGCACATGATACTGCGCCGCGCTTAACGCCCAGTGCTTCACCGGCAGCTCTTCCAGGTTAAAGCAGGTCGCGCCCTGACGCACGTTGACGCCCGCGGCGGAATAAAACGCGATATCCGGGCAGAGATTGCTGAGCGTGTCCTGCAGGTTAAGCGGCTTAAAGATGGCGTTGCTGGCGTGAAACTCACCGCCGCAGAGGATCACCCGACACTCGGGTTTCTCCTGAAGCGCCAGAAAGGTGTTCAGGGAATAGCACACGGCGGTGAAAGGGATGCTGCTGTCGATGGCTTCGATAATCCACGGCGTGGTGGTGCCGCAGTCAAAAAACAGCGTCTGGTGCGGCTGTACCAGCGAAGCCGCAAGCCGTGCGGCTTTGCGTTTCTCTTCCACCAGGCGCGTCTTCTGGTCGCTGATCAGGTAATGGCTGGCGCTACGCGGCTCAAGCACAATATACCCGCCCAGCAGCACGACGGGCGCGCTTTCGCTGTTCAGATCCCGACGAATGGTCATCTCTGAGACGCCGAGGAGGTTGGCGGCTTCCTTAAGATGCAGCTTATCGCTGCGCTTCAGCGCCTGTAGCAGCTGAGCAATGCGGTCATCGCGTCGTGTTTCCATAGTTCCTCGGGATAAAAAAGTGAACCCCCGCAGGGCGGGGGTTCAAGTGTAACCTGTCAGGTTGGGGTTAGTCACGTATCCAGCCTTTGCGGATCGGGATAGCGAAAATGGCGCGATAGAGTGAGGAAAGCGTGCGGTAGAGCGCTTCACCGAAGAGGCTCCACAGAATAGACGCGCTCACGCAGCCAATCAGCCCCACCAGGAAACCGCCCACCATATCCATCGGCCAGTGAACGCCCAGGTAAATGCGAGACCAGGCGATTGCCAGGGCCGCCACCATCAGGACCGCACCAGACCACAGGCGATGCCAGAACAGGAAAGCCAGCGCGAAGGTGAAGATCACCGTACCGTGATCGCTCGGGAACGAGTCATCCGGCGCGTGGTGCAGGAAGGTATAGCCCACGTGAGCCACAAAAGGACGGGGGTGTGGGAATACATGACCCAGTGCGAAACTGACCAGAATGCTCACGCCCAGCGCCATCGCCACTTTTATCACCAGCTGGCGGTGTGCCTTCACCTGGCTGCGGGGGCCCCACAGCCAGAGAATCGCAGCCAGTGCAGGAACGATACTGATTAGATCCTTTGCCAGGAAGGTGGCAAAATCGATCGTCCACTCAGGCGAGGCTGGCGTGGCGTTGATCAGATAAAACAGCTGATAATTCAGATTCTCTAACATAGCGTTATCACTCTTTAGCAAACCGGGTGGAAATAAGCCCGTAGACCACCACCTGGGAAAACCAGACCCACCACCCGGCCCACAGGTTGTGAGAGAAAAAATGCGCCCCGCGCATGACCTGGCCATAGCCCATCGCCAGACCTAACACCACGCCCAGCGCGACGAAGCACCAGGCGAGACGCGGACGCTCGCGCCAGAAGGCAAAAAACAGCCCCATCACCATAAAGCCGCTGGAGGCATGACCGCCGGGGAAACAGCGCCCCGGACCGCTGTCGGCAGGGACGGCGCTGAACAGAGGATAAGACACCGCCTTACCGCCATATTCCACCAGATCCCACGGGCAGCTGTGATGGCTCACGCTTTTCAGCACGCCCACCACCAGCGCGCCAACGCCCATCAGCAGCGCCGCCGTGACCAGCCTTGCGTTACGCTTGTAAGCGCCGTAAAACAGCGCCAGGGCACCTAAGGCGATGGCAATGTACTTCGCCAGGCGGTGGTTCAGCAGATCCAGCAGATGATCTTTCTGCAGCGGAAAGCTCTGCGTTGCCGCGTCATACCAAAAACCGGTGATCCCTCTGTCGAGCGCTTCATTGCGCGATAGCCACGTGAAAAGCACGGCAAGGGCGATCAGTACGAAAAGCTGATAACCATAAAAGCGGGACGGCAAGCGGTAAAGTCGTTTTGTCTTATTTGTCTGTAAGTTAGACAATTCTGAACGGCTGGAAGTGGGTGCCATAATTTGGGATCGTTGACGAGTAATGGGGCTATCATAAATCTGTCAAATTAAGGAAACCTTAAACGAAGACGATATGTGCTTTATTTCTGTTTACCCTCGATAAATCACTATCTCGGGCTGCGGCATTTCATTAAACTCGTCGCGATTTTGTCATTATTAAGAGATTGCATGTTAAACCGTTCTTCTTCTGGTTCACGTCTGGGTCGTCAGGCGCTGCTTTTCCCCCTGTGTCTGGTGCTCTACGAATTCTCTACCTATATCGGCAACGATATGATCCAGCCCGGTATGCTGACCGTTGTGGCGCAGTACAACGCGGGAATTGAGTGGGTACCGACCTCCATGACCGCCTATCTGGCCGGCGGCATGTTTTTGCAGTGGCTGTTAGGGCCGCTGTCGGATCGTATTGGCCGCCGACCGGTGATGCTCACGGGCGTGGTGTGGTTTATCGTCACCTGTCTCGCCACGCTGCTGGCGCAAAACATTGAACAATTTACCCTGCTGCGCTTCCTGCAGGGGGTGAGCCTGTGCTTTATCGGCGCCGTGGGGTATGCCGCCATTCAGGAGTCGTTTGAAGAGGCGGTGTGCATCAAAATTACCGCGCTGATGGCGAACGTGGCGCTGATCGCCCCCTTACTCGGGCCGCTGGTGGGTGCCGCGTGGGTGCATGTTGCGCCGTGGGAAGGGATGTTTGTGCTCTTTGCGCTTCTCGCCGCCTTCGCGTTCTTTGGCCTGCACCGCGCGATGCCGGAAACGGCCACCCGCATCGGCGAGAAACTCTCGCTGAAAGAGCTGGGGCGGGATTACAAAGAAGTGCTGAAGAATGTCCGCTTTGTGGCGGGCGCGCTGGCGACCGGTTTCGTTAGCCTGCCGCTGCTGGCATGGATTGCCCAGTCGCCGGTCATTATCATCAGCGGTGAAAAGCTCAGCAGCTATGAGTACGGCCTGCTGCAGGTGCCGATCTTTGGCGCGCTGATTATCGGGAACCTGGTGCTGGCACGTCTGACGTCACGCCGCACCGTGCGTTCACTGATTATCATGGGCGGCTGGCCGATTGCGGCAGGGCTGATTCTGGCTGCTGTGGCGACCGTCGCGTCATCCCATGCCTATCTGTGGATGACGGCGGGGCTCAGCCTCTATGCCTTCGGAATTGGCGTGGCCAACGCCGGGCTGGTGCGCCTGACGCTGTTTGCCAGCGAGATGAGTAAAGGCACGGTCTCAGCGGCGATGGGGATGCTGCAGATGCTGATTTTTACCGTCGGTATTGAGGTGAGCAAGCATGCCTACGCGATGGGCGGCAACGGTCTGTTCAGCCTGTTTAACCTCGCTAACGGCGTGCTGTGGGTTGGACTGATGCTCGTGTTCCTGAAGGACAAACGCGTCGGGAACGCCCTGCAACCTTAACCTGTTTATCCCCTCTCCCTGTGGGAGAGGGCTAGGGTGAGGGCACCAGACCGCACGGTATCAGTTAAACGGCGCCTCCCCGTTCAACACCTTCTCAATCACGTTCAAAACGCCTTCATCGTTATTGTGCGGCGCTTCAAAACGCGCCACCGCTTTAATATGCGGTCTGGCATTCGCCATCGCAAAGCTGAACCCGGACTGACGCAGCATCTCCACGTCGTTGCCGCTGTCGCCGAAGGCCACCACTTCGCTATCGTCAATGCCCCAGCGCTTTTGCAGGATCCGCAGACCGTTGGCTTTATGCACGCCGGGGATGATCAGGTCGATACTACCGTGACCGGTCGTGACGGGCACCATGATGTCGCCTAGCCGTTCATGCAGCAGCGCCTGAATCCGCGGAATTTCATCGTCAGAAACGTTAAGCCCGAACTTGAAGAAAATATCGTTCAGGTTGTCAAAATCACTCACCATTTCGAGACGGTGATAGTATTTCGCCGCGATATCCTTAAAGCCCTCGTCATAGCATTTCAGCGTGTACGCGCTGCTTTTGCCGCAGGCGATGATCTCAATGCCCGGCACGTCGCTTAACACGTTCGCGACGGTCTCGAAATGGGCTTTCGACAGTTCGCCGTTAAAGACATCCTCACCTTCGCTCACGACCCAGCCGCCGTTTTCGGCGACGAAGGCGATTTCATGCGCTATCTCCGGGAAAAAGGAGATCAGCTGGTAATACTGGTTGCCGCTGGCAACCACGAAGCGAATGCCTTGCGCCTTCATGCGGGCGTACTGCGCCAGAAAGCGCGGCCGATTATAGGTCTTGGCATCGCTTAGAAAAGTACCATCCATGTCGACGGCGATCAGTTTAACGCTCATATCCCTTCTCCAGTGTCGTTTGATTCGTTTCCGGCTTTGCCACCGCGCGCGCCACCAGCGCCGCGATAATGACCAACCCTAACACCACCAGCATGGCGCTGCGCAGCCCGTAGTGCTCGCCGAGGAAGCCGAGCAGCGGCGGCCCGACCAGGAAGGCGAGATAGCCCGTGGTTGCCACCACGCTGACGCGCGTCGGGGCGTCCGGGCCGGTATCGCTGGCGGCTGAAATGGTCAGCGGGAAGCCGAGCGACGCGCCTAGTCCCCAGAGGATCACCGAGACCCCGGCAATCCAGCCCACGTCGACAAAGATGATCATCGCAATACCCAGGCCGCCCAGCAGGGCGCTGGCGCGTACCACCGCTACTCGGCTGTAGCGGTCGATAAACCAGCCGCCGGTGAAGCGACCCACAGTCATCCCCAGCGTAAACCCGGCGTAAATCAGCGAGCCGGAGGTTGGGCTAAAGCCGTGACCGTCTACCATCAGCAGCGGCAGCCAGTCGTTGGCAGAACCTTCCGCGAACGCCATCGCCAGCACCACCACGCCGATCAGCATTAGCTGGAAATCGCGGTAGAAGGGCAGCCCTTTTTCGGCCGAGTGCTGTTCGTCAGCGGAGTTTTTGCCGGTACCGTCCGGGATGGCCCGGATGCCGGTCAGAATCGGAACGATGCACACCAGCGCCGCCAGCAGGATATGCAGATCCGCGCTCACGCCGGTTGCCGTCAGCGCCATCCCCACGCCGGCACCGGCCAGCGTGCCGAGGCTGTAAAAGCCGTGCATCATCGGCAGCACGGTTTTGTTCATCTCACGTTCGACCGCCGCCCCTTCAACGTTGATGGCAACTTCAGCCGAACCGAAGCTGCCGCCAAATACCGTCAGGCCCAGGGCGAACAGCAGCGGCGAGGCAAACCACAGCGCCACGCTCAGTATCCCCATCCCGAACACGGCAACACACATGGTGGTGCGGATCACCGCCCGCGTACCGAAGCGCTTAACCAGCCAAGCGGAGCAGAGAATGCCGCTCATGGAGCCTATCGACAGGCCGAACAGCACGATGCCCATCTCAGCGGTAGAAACGGACAAAATATCGCGAATGGCGGGGGTGCGCGTGGCCCAGGAGGCCATCAGCAGGCCGGGAATAAAGAAGAACATAAACAGCGCCCACATGCGTAGCTGCAGGGCTTTACGGGGAGAGGTCAGCGTCATTGGGGTAGCACCAGAAGTACAACAATAGCGACAACACTAGCAAGTTTGTGTACATTTGTACACAAACCACGTGAGGAATTTATGAGCAGACCACCGAACGATCCGCATCGACGGGAGAAGATCCTGCAGGCAACGCTCGATACCATCGCCGAGCACGGTATTCACGCCGTCACGCACCGTAAAATCGCCACCTGTGCGGGCGTGCCGCTGGGGTCGATGACCTACTATTTCGACGGCATGGAGCCGCTGCTGGAGGAGGCCTTCACGTGGTTTACCCGGCAGATGTCGCAGCAGTACCGGGATTTCTTTGCGGGCGTCACCGGGCCGGAAATGGCGTGCGAATCTATCACCACGCTGATCCACAGCTCGCAGGTGACCACGCCGCACAACATGGCGCTGATGTATCAGCTCTACGCCTTTATGCACCGCAGCGCGGCGCTCAAAACGGTGATGCAGGACTGGATGAAGATGAGCCAGACCACGCTGGAGCAGTGGTTCGACCCGGTCACCACCCGCGCGCTGGACGCGTTTATCGAAGGGATGACGCTGCACTATGTCACCGACCGGGCGCCGTTAACCCGCGAAGAGATCCGGGCGATGGTGGGCAGGATTGCGGGCGAGGGCGGCCGCTAGGTTGCGCCCGCGGTCATATTGACGGTGGTTCCCGTGATGGCGCCTGCCGCATCTGACGCCAGAAACGCAATGGTGTCTGCCACCTGCGCCAGCGTCGGCAGGCGATGCGTCAGGGTACTTTGCGCGGCACCGCCGAGAAACTGCTCGACCGTAATTCCCATCGCCTGCGCCTTGGCGGCGAAAATGGTCCCCACATACGAACCCGCCTGCACCGCGTCGGCTATCGCGTGCGAACGCACGCACAGTACGCGAATATTGTGTGTCCCCAGCTCCGCAGCAAGCGCCCGGGTCAAGGCTTCCGCTCCCGCGCAGCCGACGATATGCCCGAGGTGGCCCGCCATTGTCATATTGGCGGCGGGGGCGACGACGGTAATTATGGTCCCGCCATGCTCGCCACCCATACGGGGCGACGCGGCTTTCGCAATGTTAAAATACGCGGCCAGGAAGGGATCGAAACCCTGCCTGAACTCGTCGAGCGTTAACGCCTCAAGGCGTTTACCCTGATCGTGCATAAAGCCCGTGGCGTTGACGACGACATCAATGCGGGCAAGGTCCGGGAGCTGAGAGGAATCATCGAGCGCATCGAACATAAACGTGCTGGCAGACCCTCCGGCGGCACGAATACGGCTGGCAACCTGCTCCAGCCTGGCGTGGTCACGTGCGGCGAGGTATACATCCGCCCCTTCACGCGCCAGAGCGTGCGCCACTGAACTGCCGATGGCGCCGCTGCCGCCGAAGATGACGGCGGTTTTGTTTTTAAAGCCCATACCTGCATACCCTCACCAGGATTAACCCTCAAAAGTATGTGCCGGGTTTCGGCGAATGCAATCTGGCCGATGGGTGGGGCATGCGGTTGGCAGGCCTTACTGCGCCATTATCAACGGGTTACTTTGGCGAGATTTTTTTCCCGCTGGCGTCCACCACGGCTTCACCATCCTCTTTCGTAAACGCCCCTTTCTGCACATCGGGCAGGATGTCGAGAACAACTTCAGATGGGCGGCACAGGCGGGTGCCCAGCGGCGTTACCACGATCGGACGGTTAATCAGGATCGGGTGCTGCAGCATAAAATCAATAAGCTGGTCGTCGGTGAAGCTATCGTCGGCAAGGCCGAGCTGTTCATAGGGCTCTACGTTTTTACGCAGCAGATCCCGCACCGAAATGCCCATATCGGCAATCAGTGTGGTGAGCTCATCGCGCGACGGTGGGGTTTCCAGATAAAGGATAATTTCTGGCTCCGTGCCGCTGTTGCGGATCATCTCCAGCGTGTTGCGCGAGGTGCCGCAGGCGGGGTTGTGGTAGACAGTGATGTGGCTCATATCAGTGGCTCATTACAGTGTGAAGGAGAGACGTAGCGCCAGCGCGGCGAGCGTCACAAACAGGACCGGCAGCGTCATAACGATGCCCGTCCGGAAATAGTAGCCCCAGGTGATCGTCATGTTCTTCTGCGCCAGCACGTGGAGCCAGAGCAGGGTGGCGAGGCTACCGATAGGCGTGATTTTCGGCCCCAGATCGCAGCCAATCACGTTGGCGTAAATCATCGCTTCCTTAATCAATCCTGTTGCCGTGCTGCCATCAATGGAGAGCGCGCCAATCAGCACCGTGGGCATGTTGTTCATTATGGATGACAGGAACGCGGTGATGAACCCGGTACCCAGCGTGGTAGCCCACAGCCCGTGTCCGGCCAGGCTATCCAGTACGCCTGAGAGATACTCCGTCAGCCCGGCATTGCGCAGGCCATACACCACCAGATACATCCCCAGCGAGAAGATAACGATCTGCCACGGCGCGCCGCGCAGCACTTTTCCGGTGTTTATCGCATGTCCGCGTTTTGCGACAGCGAATAAAATCAGCGCGCCGACGGTCGCAATGGCGCTCACCGGAATGCCGAGAGGTTCAAGTACGAAGAAACCGACGAGCAGAAGCAGCAGGACGATCCAGCCCGTTCTGAACGTCGGGAGGTCGTGAATGGCTCGGGCGGGCTCGCGGAGTTTTGTCAGGTCATATTCCGGGGGGATTTCCTTGCGGAAGAAGAGATGCAGCATTACCAGCGTTGCGGCAATCGCGGCGATATCTACCGGGATCATCACCGAGGCGTATTCGCTGAACCCCAGCTTAAAGAAGTCTGCCGACACGATGTTGACCAGGTTCGAGACAATAAGCGGCAGGCTGGCGGTATCGGCGATAAAGCCCGCCGCCATCACAAACGCCAGCGTGGCCTGCTTGCTGAACCCCAGCGCCAGCAGCATGGCGATAACGATAGGCGTCAGGATCAGCGCCGCACCGTCATTGGCAAACAGCGCCGCCACGGCTGCGCCCAGCAGCACGATATACGTAAACAGCAATCGTCCACGACCGTTTCCCCAGCGGGCAACGTGCAGCGCCGCCCACTCAAAAAAGCCGGACTCATCCAGCAGCAGGCTGATGATAATGACGGCAATGAACGTTGCCGTGGCGTTCCAGACGATATTCCACACGACAGGAATATCGTTAATGTGAATCACGCCGCTGGCCAGCGCCAGCACGGCACCAATGGTGGCGCTCCAGCCGATACTGAGCCCCCTGGGCTGCCAGATGACCAGTACCAGCGTAAACAGAAAAATAGCCCCTGCCAGAAACATCTTTTACTCCGTTATATCTGTTTTTGTGAATGTGTTGTTATCAGCACGAACCTGAAAGTCGATTTTTAAGCTTCAGGCGCGTCTCTTCCCGCAGGCAGTTCCAGCTGTTGTCGATTACGGTTGCCGCCCATGCAGGCATGTTGGGAGAGAGACGGTAATGGACCCATTTGCCCTCGCGACGATCGATAACCAGCCCGGACTCGCGCAGCAGCGCCATATGGCGGGAGACCTTAGGCTGCGACTCGGTGGTCGCGGAACAGAGATCGCAGACGCACAGCTCGCCCGCTTCACGGAGCAGCATGACGATGGCGAGCCGCGTTTCGTCGGAGAGGGTTTTGAAGAGCTGGAGCGGGTGGAGCATGGGCGATCCTGCAGGTGGAATGATTTATATATGGATGATCATATATGTTTTAACTGAGGGAGAAAAGCGGAAATGAGAGCGAGAGTGGGTGGCACCACTGAAGCGAAAGTAGATCTGATGTTGAGAGATGGCAATCTTCCGTCTGGAGCCTAGCTGCGCCTGTTCTTCCGGAACCAGCGCTTACAGGTGGATGATAAATGGCGTCAGTGGTATCGAGAGCTAAGAGAAATGGCAGGTCTATTAATTGAATTATTAGCAGAATAAAAAACTATTTAGCTTTAAAATCATAGCTTCAATTATTGAGCATCAACAACGAATTGAAGATGCTTACTTACGATTTTCTTCTACGCTGGCTTGTTTAATCGTGCTTCACGCTCAATGCACTTAAGGACAGCTTCATCAATTGTTATTTTATTGAATGTCCATTCTGATTTATCAAAGCTGCATACATACACTTTGCACTCAGGTAATAAACTGGCAATCGACTCTTTGAATTGAATTAGGTAGTCTTTATTAAAAGAGTTTCTGATTCCAATATAAATTTCTTTGAAGCATGACCTTTTAACCTCCTGAATTTCTGTCGCTCGTCTCCAAACGTTCCTGACTACCCTAACTTCCTCTTCATAAGACCAATATGCGGGTTTGTACAAAAAAGTTCTTTGAAGGACTTCAAGTAATTCTGAGGTAAAGCCAAACGATAATCCTTGGAAAAAATGATGGTCATCCGAGTTTTCGAAAGGGTGATTAGGTTTAGTCGAAGCATAAATAACATTGCCATATCTTGCTGGAATCAAATTAAAACTATCATCATTTAAACCAGCCTCATCTATGTCGATTCCAAATACAATTCCTGCGTGAGAGCCATTCCCATGATCAAGATCGATTCCATTCGAAATTTCTAATTTTTCCCCCTTGCCATAATGTGCCCACATCAGAGGATTAAGAGGATTGCGTGTGAGCGAAAGGATTCCATATGACATAGATGCAACAACAAAATTCATTAATTGATCTTTATATTGAATGTCAGATCCATAATGCAAGCTAGTAAGTTCAAAAGGATCATTAAGTGAAGATGCCATTGAAAATTTCAAAGTTGATTTTTCTATTATTATTTTTGCCGTATTTAAATCAACGTATTTATATAAAATCATTTCTAAAATAATCTCGCGTTTTAGGATAAATTTTATGAGCTCATTCAAGAGTATCATCAATCCATTGTGAGAGACACTACACAATAACAACAAGTTTTACGATCACTCATGGTAATGCAATCTCCTCCCATTAACATAACTCACAGAAATCATGCGCCTGATCCGTACGGGTACCGTGACCGAATGGATTGGGAAAACTGGCTGTGCTGGTTAAAGGGGAAGAAATCGAAACCAAAACCAACTGGATTAACTGACTGAAACGCTGCGTGCCGATGGTGCCCATCGTTGGATGAGCAGGTGATGGCTCTTTGTAAGGGCGGCAATTTCGAAACAGCATTTTTGCTGCCAGCCATCTACTATGCCAATCGCAGCAATGCTGAGCGTGCCGCAAAGGTGCAGTGGAGGCGCTTGGAGTTCTCCCTGCAGCTCGGAGAAGGTTGGGCAGATCTTTACACAGAAATGCAAGTAAAGAAGAGCGGCTTAAAGCAGCCCATTGATGAAGCATAATGGACCATAACCACGGTGACGCACTCGGTCAGCCCGAATAACGGTTTACGCCAAGTCTGGATCTTTAAGCGATAATAGATGGATCCTAATTTGAATGATTATTTCCAAATGGAGAGCAGTAAGGTCACATTATTGCGATCTGGCTAAGAATGACATAAACGAAATGATGAATTGTCCAATGTGCGGCCAGACCGCGCATACACGCAATAGCTTTCAGGTTTCTACTAAACTAAGGAACGATACAACCAGTGCCCCTATATTAAGTTTGAACATACGTTCGTGACATATAAGATTTTTGAACGATCCGTTTGCCGTCAGCAAAAAGTCACCACCGCAGCGCCCCGTCCGAAAGGAATGCAGCAACAATTGGCTGACTCGTCTAGGCACACTAGCGTATTTTTATTACTGCGCCATTACCCGTCTCCTGAAACCCCGCTCATCAGCAATCTCCATCAATCTTGCCTCCGCAGCAGCCTGACTACTCATTCCGGAAAGCGTCATTTTAAAGCCATGAGTATTTCCCTGAATGTTTAGTGGTAAGGAAAGCGATGCGATCAGTGTGTCTTCAAGTTCCCAGGGCGCTTCGACAGGAAGCCAGTGAACTTTAGCATTCTTTTCCATCCACACATCCAGCCACTGCTCGCCAGGGTGAGTAAATGTCATTCTGGATCCAGAACCCACGCGGCGCAGAGGAAAGCCACTTAAACCACTCAATAACACACCCAGCGTGCGCCTGAGCGTCGAACCAGCTGCATTGCCGCTGTAATGCGTTTTGATGCGTTTCCTTAAGTTCGAACGGCTGTTAGGTTTCCCTCTGTGGTCGGGCGAAATACCAACGTACAGCAGCGTGTAGCCGTCAGAGGTTATGCAGCCCTCGGTCGGCACGCCTGGAGGGATTTCCTTAAACCACCAGAAGTAGACGCCATTTATTGGCGGAACTGGTGATGGTTTGCTCATTACTTCCGTTCTGCTGTAGGTTTTCTCGGGATAAAAATCGAACATGCGGCTTTCCTTGCTGACGTTTTTACTGATTTTATTCTTTTGCTGTCAGGGAGCGATAGTTTTCAGAAGCTAGGAAGAAAAAAGTAAGGGGATATGGTTTTTTGTCTGGCGCTGACGCCCAGCATCAGAAAGCGTGGCTGTAAGCGATTGATTTTGTGTGTGAGGGAATTTCAGGCAACAAAAAACCCATCAACCTTGAACCAAAACGGCGGGGTTGATGGGCTCCACAAATTGGGGACATCAAAGAAAAGCAGTGGCACTAGTTATGACTGCCCCCTGATAAAAAAGTTCTGCGCGTAACGAAAATAATTTTCACCACGCGCAAACTTAGGAGTTATCCGAGTCCCGGCCAGATGATGATGATCAGCGTACCGGCCAGCGTCAGCAGCACGTTAGCGATAGCGTACGTGCCCGCATACCCCAGCGCCGGGATGTTGCTGCGCGCGGTATCGCTGATGATTTCCATCGCAGGCGCACAGGTACGCGCGCCCATCATTGCCCCGAAGAGCAGGGCGCGGTTCATGCGCAGCACGTAGGCGCCGAACAGGAAGCAGATCACCACCGGCACCAGGCTGACGATAAGTCCGGAAACCAGCATCTGCCAGCCGACGGCGCCAAGGCTGTGGCCGATACCGCTGCCCGCGCTTAAGCCGACGCCCGCCATAAAGACCATCAGACCGAACTCTTTCACCATGTTCAGCGCGCCCTGCGGAATGTAGCCGAAGGTCGGGTGGTTCGCTCGCAGGAAGCCCAGCATGATCCCGGCGAACAACAGCCCGGCGGCGTTACCGATGCCGAAACTGAAGTTGCTGAACTGGAAGGTGATCATCCCGATCATCAGGCCAACAATAAAGAAAGCGCAGAAGGCCAGCAGGTCGGTGACCTGGCTGTGAATGGAGATAAAGCCGATGCGGTCGGCAACGGTTTTCACGCGTCGCGCGTCGCCGCTGACCTGCAAAACGTCGCCTTTGTTGAGCACGACGTTATCGTCGATAGGCATCTCAATCTGGCTGCGGATCACGCGGTTGAGGAAGCAGCCGTGGTCGGTCAGCTTCAGCTGTGCCAGACGGCGGCCAACGGCGTTATGGTTTTTCACCACGATCTCTTCGGTGACGATGCGCATGTCGAGCAGGTCCCGGTCGAACACCTCTTTGCCGTTACGGAAGCTCGGGTCGAGACGGGCGTGGGCGTCCGGGTAACCCACCAGCGCGATGTCGTCGCCCATCTGCAGCACCGCGTCGCCGTCCGGGTTCGCCAGAATGCCGTTGCGGCGGATACGTTCGATATAGCAGCCCGTCTGGCGGTAAATCCCCAGCTCGCGCAGGTTTTTGCCGTCAGCCCATGCCACCAGCTCTGGCCCGACGCGATAGGCGCGGATCACCGGGAGATAGACTTTACGTTTGGAATCGGTATCGAGACCGCGCTCGCGCGCGATTTGCTGGGCGCTGGTCTGCAAATCCTGGTGCTGCAGTTTTGGCAGGTAGCGTGCGCCAACGATCAGGCTCACCAGACCAATCAGATAGGTCAGGGCATAGCCGAGGCTCAGGTGGTCGAGCGCGGTAGAGAGCTGCGCGCCGGCCATGCCGGAATGGCGAAGGGTATCACCGGCACCCACCAGCACGGGAGTGGAGGTCATGGAGCCTGCCAGCATACCGGCCGTCAACCCGATATCCCAGCCAAACAGTTTACCCAGCCCTAAGGCGATCAGCAGCGCGCTGCCGACCATCACCAGCGCCAGCATCAGATAATTTTTGCCGTCGCGGAAGAAAATTGAAAAAAAGTTCGGCCCCGCTTCTACGCCAACACAAAAAATAAACAGCATAAAACCTAAGTTGAGCGCGTCCGTGTTAATGCTGAAGTGTTGCTGGCCTAATAATAAGGAGACGACTAAAACGCCAATGGAATTACCAAGTTGAACTGAACCCAGGCGCAATTTACCCAGGCAAAGGCCTAGCGCCAGTACCACAAATAATAACAGGATGTAATTCCCATTTAACAAGTCTGCGACGTTTATATTCACGGAGGCTAACTTCTTGTTTACCAGTAAGTTGTTGAATGAAAGGACTTTTTGGGCTACTGTTTTCTGGGTCAGGGAAAGGCGTTAACGCTCCCTGTTTCCTGCTTTATTCCCTAAAACATTAGCTGGCGTGTAGTTTAATCGCATTAGCTACTGACAGCTACTGATTATCGCATCACCCTGTGCGTACTTTGGCAAGGATTGCCGCACTGCTTTATCTGACTGGGCGTCTACCCGACGAAGGTATATTTGATAGAGATAAGTCAGGAGGATAGTTTGAACATTAAACGAAACTGGGCGGGGGTGATCAGCTGCTTTTTGCTGTTCACCGTCGTGTGCATGTCGCTCGCTTTTAATGTGAAAGGGGCATTCAGGGCGTCGGGCCATCCGGAGCTGGGGCTGCTCTTTTTTACGCTGCCGGGTGCCGCAGCCAGTTTTCTCTCCCGTAAAGGGGAGGTGGTGAAACCGCTTCTGGGTGCCATACTCGCCGCGCCGCTGTGTCTGCTGCTGATGCGCTTGCTGTATGTGTCGACGAGAAGTTTCTGGCAGGAGCTGGCGTGGTTGATGAGCGCCGTATTCTGGTGCGCTCTTGGCGCGCTCTGCTACTTATTTGTGCGCAGTCTGCTTCTACACCGACGGCATCACAAATAAAAACGCCCTCTCGGTGAGGGCGTCCTTTCATTACTGGGCAGCAAACAGTCCCAGATGCTCTTTGGCGTAAGCTTCAAAGTCAGTGCAGCCGCCGATGTGTTTCTGATCGAGGAAGATCTGCGGTACGGTTTCAACCGGCTTGCCGACGGTTTTTTCGAGATCCGCTTTGGTGATGCCTTCCGCGTGGATATCCACGTAGCGGAAGTTGAAGTCATCGCGCTCTTCGGTCAGTTTCTCAGCCAGCTCTTTCGCGCGCACACAGTAAGGGCACCCTGGACGACCAAAAATTACTGCAAACATTTCTCTCTCCTCAAAAAACAAGCCTGACGGCGAATAGGACATATAGTGCCCGATAACCTGCCGCCATTAAAGAAGGTTTCGCCTGTCGCTTTGATACAGTCAGGCTATGTTTCGCCAATTACATCACGCAAATCATTGCCTATACTGGCTGGCATAAGGTTTAAGCAAGACAAAGAGAGACAAGATGACACCAACGATTGACCTGCTCCGTTCCCACCGTTCCATTCGCCACTTCACCGATGAGCCGATTACCGAGGCGCAGCGTGCCGCGATTATTGACAGCGCCAGGGCGACCTCCAGCTCCAGCTTTCTGCAGTGCACTTCCATTATCCGCATCACCGACAAGGCCATGCGCGAGCAGCTGGTCACGCTGACCGGCGGGCAGAAGCATGTGGCTCAGGCGGCGGAGTTCTGGGTGTTCTGCGCCGACTTTAACCGCCACCTGCAGATCTGCCCTGAGGCCGAGCTGGGGCTGGCCGAACAGCTGCTGCTGGGCGTGGTGGATACCGCGCTGATGGCGCAAAACGCCTTCACGGCGGCGGAGTCGCTGGGGTTAGGCGGCGTTTACATCGGCGGCCTGCGTAACAACATCGAAAGCGTGACCGAGCTGCTGAAGCTGCCAAAACACGTGCTGCCGCTGTTCGGCCTGTGCCTCGGCTGGCCTGCGGATAACCCGGATCTGAAGCCGCGCATTCCTGCCGCGATGCTGGTGCACGAAAACCACTACCAGCCGGTCGATCAGGACGTCCTGAATCACTATGACGAAGAGCTGGCGAACTACTACATGACGCGCGGCAGCAATAACCGCCGTGATACCTGGACTGACCATATTCGTCGCACCATCATTAAAGAAAACCGCCCGTTTATTCTTGATTACCTCCACAAACAGGGCTGGGCGACGCGATAGTCCATTCCTCCTGCGCCTGCCTGCGTATATGATATGCAGGCTTTTTCCATGTCTTCAGAGAGGTGCAGGGTGAAAATTGCCATATTGTCCCGGGATGGAACGCTCTATTCATGTAAACGCCTGCGAGACGCGGCGGCGAAACGCGGGCATCAGGTTGAGATCCTCGACCCGATGTCCTGCTATATGAACATCGATCCGGCCGCCTCGTCGATTCACTACAAAGGCCGCAAGCTGCCGCACTTTGATGCGGTGATCCCGCGCATCGGCTCTCAGATCACCTATTACGGCACCGCCGCGCTGCGCCAGTTCGAGATGCTGGGCAGCTATCCGCTCAACGAATCCGTCGCCATATCCCGCGCCCGCGACAAACTGCGCTCGCTGCAGCTGCTCGCCCGTCAGGGGATCGATCTCCCCGTCACGGGGATTGCCCATTCACCGGACGACACCAGCGATCTCATCGACATGGTGGGCGGTGCGCCGCTGGTCATCAAGCTGGTGGAAGGCACGCAGGGCATTGGCGTGGTGCTGGCGGAGACGCGTCAGGCGGCCGAGAGCGTAGTTGACGCCTTTCGGGGCCTCAATGCCCACATTCTGGTGCAGGAGTACATCGAAGAGGCGAAAGGGCGCGATATTCGCTGCTTCGTGGTCGGCAATGAAGTGGTGGCGGCCATTGAGCGCCAGGCGAAAGAGGGCGACTTCCGCTCTAACCTTCACCGCGGCGGCGTTGCAAGAATCGCTGATATCAGCGATCGGGAGCGGGAAATTGCCGTCAAAGCGGCGCAAACCCTGGGGCTGGACGTCGCGGGCGTAGACCTTCTGCGGGCGACGCGCGGGCCGCTGGTCATGGAGGTGAATGCCTCGCCGGGGCTGGAAGGCGTGGAAAAAACCACAGGTGTCGATATTGCGGGTAAAATGATCTCATGGATCGAGCGTCATGCCACGCCGGGTTACTGTCTGAAAACGGGCGGTTAAATGGTATTGAGCACGCTTTTTGCGTAATCTAAGCAAAGTTTTTAATTAAGAGGCTGCACAGCGATGGATTTACAGGTCGTACCTACACTGGATACGTTACGTCAATGGCTTGATGATGCCGGAATTACGTTCTTCGAATGCGATTCCTGCCAGGCGCTGCATCTGCCTCATATGCAGAATTTCGACGGCATTTTCGATGCTAAAATCGATCTCATTAACGACGTGATCCTTTTCTCCGCGCTGGCCGAAGTGAAGCCGTCTGCGCTGCTGGCGCTGGCCTCCGACCTGTCAGCGATCAACGCCAGTTCTTTGACGGTGAAAGCATTTCTCGACATACAGGATGATAATCTGCCAAAACTGGTCGTTTGCCAGTCTTTATTCTCCGGTGCCGGGCTGTCGTTCAAGCAGTTCTCCGCGTTTATGCACTTGAGTGAAGAGCAAATTTCCATGGTCATGATGGAAGCCAATGCACACCATTTGCTGTATAGCGCGGAAGATGATGCAGAGAATAATGATGCATCTCCCAATTTTCTTCACTAAGCCTGTCTGACTTTTGCGCAGTCGCTGCCATAGCGGCTGCAGAAGGCCATTTTTTCTGCTGCTTTTAACCTTTCTTTAAAGAATTTTTCACCTCCCTGAAGGCCGTTTCGGCTTATCACGTAGACATAACCTGCATAAAAAATTGATAAAAGGCGTTTTTTCGTCTGGGCTATAGCCGGAGACACGGGCTACAGTTATTCTTGCGGTGCTTAAAAAAGCGAGCGGAAACTGCCGGGTAAAGAGGTTTCTTTTTATTTTGGGCAGAGCGACAAACTATGCATGATTATTGCATATCTTCAGATTGCACAGTTTTAGTTCGTTTGTTAACGAGCTTTCAGAAGGAATAAAGATATGATCGCCTTGAATAAAAAATGGTTATCGGGTCTGGTTGCGGGTGCTCTGATGGCCGTCTCTGCCGGCACGCTCGCTGCGGAACAAAAAACGCTGCACGTTTACAACTGGTCTGACTATATTGCGCCGGACACGGTGGCGAATTTTGAGAAAGAGACCGGCATTAAAGTGGTCTACGACGTTTTCGATTCCAACGAAGTGCTGGAAGGCAAACTGATGGCGGGCAGCACCGGGTTTGATCTCGTGGTGCCTTCTGCAAGCTTCCTGGAGCGTCAGCTGACGGCAGGCGTCTTCCAGCCGCTGGATAAGAGCAAGCTACCGAACTGGAAAAACCTCGATCCAGAAGTGCTGAAGCTGGTGGCTAAGCATGACCCGGACAACAAATACGCCATGCCTTACCTGTGGGCGACTACCGGTATCGGCTACAACGTTGATAAAGTCAAAGCGGTGCTGGGCCCGGACGTCAAGCTGGACAGCTGGGACGTGGTGCTGAAGCCGGAAAACCTTGAGAAGCTGAAAAGCTGCGGCGTCTCCTTCCTCGATGCGCCGGAAGAGATTTTCGCCACCGTGCTGAACTACCTGGGCAAAGACCCGAACAGCAGTAAAGCCGATGATTACACCGGCCCGGCGACCGATCTGCTGCTGAAGCTGCGTCCAAACATTCGTTACTTCCACTCGTCTCAGTACATCAACGACCTGGCGAACGGCGACATCTGCGTCGCGATCGGCTGGGCAGGGGACGTGTGGCAGGCGGCTAACCGCGCGAAAGAGGCGAAAAACGGCGTGAACGTCTCTTACTTCATTCCGAAAGAGGGGGCGCTGGCCTTCTTCGACGTCTTCGCGATGCCGGCTGACGCCAAAAACAAAGACGAAGCGTATCAGTTCCTCAACTACCTGATGCGTCCTGACGTGATCGCCCACATCAGCGACCACGTTTACTACGCGAACGGTAACAAGGCCTCCGTGCCGCTGGTAAGCGAAGAAATCCGTAACAACCCGGCTATCTATCCGCCAGCGGATGTGTTCGCCAAGCTCTTCACCCTGAAAGTTCAGGATCCAAAAATTGACCGCGTGCGTACCCGCGCGTGGACCAAGGTGAAAAGCGGTAAATAACGGCGTTGGGTATTGTTGCCCGGTGGCGCTAACGCTTACCGGGCTTCTACAACCCGTAGGCCGGGCAGGCGTTAGCGCCGCCCGGCGATGCGCACCCTGACGGTGCGTTTGCACCAGTATTGATCTATGCCGGAGAACACCCCGTGAATGACGCGATCCCCCGCCCGCAGGCGAAAGTCCGTAAAGCGCTGACCCCGCTTCTTGAAATTCGTAACCTCACCAAATCTTTCGATGGCCAGCATGCCGTGGACGACGTCAGCCTGACTATCTATAAAGGCGAAATTTTTGCCCTTCTGGGGGCTTCTGGCTGCGGTAAATCGACCCTGCTGCGTATGCTGGCCGGTTTTGAACAGCCCACCGCCGGGCAAATCATGCTCGATGGCGTGGATCTCTCCAGCGTGCCGCCGTATCAGCGCCCGATTAACATGATGTTCCAGTCCTACGCGCTGTTTCCGCACATGACGGTGGAGCAGAACATCGCCTTTGGCCTGAAGCAGGACAAGCTGCCGAAGGCCGAAATTTCCGCGCGCGTGGCCGAGATGCTGAGCCTGGTGCACATGCAGGAGTTCGCGAAGCGTAAGCCGCACCAGCTCTCCGGCGGCCAGCGCCAGCGCGTGGCCCTGGCAAGAAGCCTGGCGAAACGCCCGAAATTATTGCTGCTCGATGAGCCGATGGGCGCGCTGGATAAAAAGCTGCGCGACCGTATGCAGCTCGAAGTGGTGGATATCCTCGAGCGCGTGGGCGTGACCTGCGTGATGGTGACCCACGACCAGGAAGAGGCGATGACCATGGCCGGGCGTATCGCGATCATGAACCGCGGGAAGTTCGTGCAGATTGGCGAGCCTGAAGAGATTTATGAGCATCCGACCACCCGCTACAGCGCGGAGTTCATCGGCTCGGTTAACGTCTTCGAAGGGCTGCTGAAAGATCGTCAGGAAGATGGCCTGGTCATCGAATCGCCGGGGCTGCAGCATCCGCTTAAGGTCGATCCTGATAACTCCGTGGTGGATAACGTGCCGGTCTACGTCGCGCTGCGTCCGGAGAAGATCATGCTCTGTGAGGATCCGCCTGCCGATGGCTACAACTTTGCCGTGGGCGAAGTGGTGCACATTGCCTATCTGGGCGATCTGTCCATCTACCACGTGCGCCTGAAAAGCGGGCAGATGCTTAGCGCGCAGCTACAGAACGAACATCGCTATCGCAAGGGGCAGCCGACCTGGGGTGACGAAGTGCGCCTGTGCTGGGATGCTGACAGCTGCGTCGTGCTGACGGTATAAGGAGCGATCATGAGCACACTTGAACCTCCAGCCCGCGTAGAAAAGTCGGGCGGCTTTGCCGGTTTACTGACGCGCATGCAGATGAAACACGGCCGCAAGCTGGTGATCGCCATGCCGTACGTGTGGCTGATCCTGCTGTTCCTGCTGCCGTTCCTGATTGTTTTCAAGATAAGCCTGGCGGAAATGGCACGGGCGATCCCGCCCTATACCAACCTGCTGGACTGGGCCGACGGGCAGCTAACGCTGACGCTTAATCTCGGCAACTTCCTGCAGCTCACCGACGATCCGCTCTATTTCGAAGCGTATCTGCAGTCGCTGCAGGTGGCGGCGATTTCGACGCTCTGCTGCCTGGTGATGGGCTATCCGCTGGCGTGGGCGGTGGCGCACAGCAAGCCGTCGACGCGTAACATCCTGCTGCTGCTGGTGATCCTGCCGTCGTGGACCTCGTTCCTGATCCGCGTTTACGCCTGGATGGGGATCCTGAAAAACAACGGCGTGCTGAATAACTTTCTCATGTGGCTCGGGGTTATCGATCAGCCGCTGACGATCCTGCACACCAACCTCGCGGTCTATATCGGCATTGTGTACGCCTATCTGCCGTTTATGGTGCTGCCGATCTACACGGCACTAACGCGTATCGATTACTCGCTGGTGGAAGCGTCGCTCGATCTCGGAGCCCGCCCGTTAAAAACCTTCTTCAGCGTCATTGTCCCGCTGACCAAAGGCGGGATTATCGCCGGGTCAATGCTGGTCTTTATCCCGGCGGTGGGGGAGTTTGTGATCCCGGAACTGCTCGGCGGCCCGGACAGCATCATGATTGGCCGCGTGCTGTGGCAGGAGTTCTTCAATAACCGCGACTGGCCGGTGGCCTCGGCGGTGGCGATTGTGATGCTCCTGCTGCTGATCGTGCCGATCATGTGGTTCCACAAGCATCAGCAGAAACAGATGGGAGATCACGGATGAACAACTTACCGGTAGTGCGCTCACCGTGGCGAATTGCGATCCTCGTGATCGGCTTTACCTTCCTGTATGCGCCAATGCTGATGCTGGTGATCTACTCCTTCAACAGCTCCAAGCTGGTGACGGTCTGGGCGGGCTGGTCGACGCGCTGGTACAGCGAGCTGTTCCACGATGATGCGATGATGAGCGCGGTGGGGCTGAGCCTGACCATTGCCGCCCTGGCGGCGACAATGGCGTCGGTGCTGGGCACGATCGCCGCGCTGGTGATGGTGCGCTTCGGGCGTTTTCGCGGCTCGAACGGGTTCGCCTTTATGATCACCGCGCCGCTGGTTATGCCGGACGTGATCACCGGTCTCGCGCTGCTGCTGCTGTTCGTGGCCCTGGCGCACGCCATCGGCTGGCCGGCGGATCGCGGCATGCTCACCATCTGGCTGGCGCACGTCACCTTCTGTACGGCCTACGTGGCGGTGGTGATCTCCTCGCGCCTGCGCGAGCTGGATCGCTCCATTGAAGAGGCGGCGATGGATCTTGGCGCGACGCCGCTGAAGGTCTTTTTCATCATCACCCTGCCGATGATTATGCCAGCGGTGATCTCCGGCTGGCTGCTGGCGTTTACGTTGTCGCTGGACGATCTGGTTATCGCCAGCTTTGTCTCCGGACCGGGCGCAACGACGCTGCCGATGCTGGTCTTCTCCAGCGTGCGCATGGGGGTCAACCCGGAGATCAACGCCCTGGCCTCTATCATCCTCGGCGTGGTCGGAATTGTCGGATTTATCGCCTGGTATTTGATGGCGCGCGCGGAAAAGCAGCGCGTGCGCGATATCCAGCGTGCAAGACGCGGCTGAAGGATTTAAAATTTCCAGTGATGTGCCGCGCATGACGCGGCACTGTTTTTCAGGGAAGTAAAACATTGGGATTATTAAAAAAATCACGTACTACGCACGCGCGACCTAACGTACCTGCACTGGTTCAGGTGGCGGCGCTCGCCATTATTATGATCCGCTGCCTGGACGTGCTGATGATTCTGAACACCCTGGGCGTGCGCGGCATCGGTGAATTCATTCACCGCAGCGTGCAGACGTGGAATCTGACGCTGGTCTTTTTGAGCAGCCTGGTGCTGGTGTTTATCGAGATCTACTGCGCCTTTTCGCTGGTCAAAGGGCGAAACTGGGCGCGCTGGGTCTATCTGCTTACGCAGGTGACCGCCGCCAGCTATCTGTGGGCCGCCTCGCTGGGCTATGGCTATCCGGAGCTGTTCAGCATTGCCGGGGAATCCAAACGCGAGATCCTCCGCGCGCTGTTTATGCAAAAACTCCCGGACATGCTGGTTCTGTTCCTGCTTTTTATCCCCGCCTCCAGTCGGCGGTTCTTCCGCCTGCAATAATGTGTATAATCGCAGCCCTCGTGATCCTTAAGGTTTTCATATGCAGTGCGCACTCTATGACGCCGGACGCTGCCGCTCCTGTCAGTGGATAGAACAGCCGGTCTCTCAACAACTCACCGCCAAAATGGCCGACCTGCAACAGCTGCTGGCAGCGCACGCGGTGGGCGAGTGGTGCGCACCCGTCAGCGGCCCGGAGCTAGGCTTTCGTAATAAAGCCAAAATGGTGGTCAGCGGCAGCGTTGAAAAACCGCTGCTGGGGATGCTGCACCGCGACGGCACGCCGGAAGACTTAACCGACTGCCCGCTCTATCCCGCCTCGTTTGAGCCCGTCTTTGCCGCACTGAAACCGTTTATTGCGCGTGCAGGGTTAACGCCTTACAACGTCGCCCGCAGGCGCGGCGAGCTGAAATACCTTCTGCTGACCGAAAGCCAGATCGACGGCGGCATGATGCTGCGCTTTGTGCTGCGCTCCGAAGCCAAACTGGAGCAGCTGCGCGCGGCGCTGCCGTGGCTGCAGGAACAGCTTCCGCAGCTTAAGGTCATTACGGCGAATATTCAGCCGGTGCATATGGCGATCATGGAAGGGGAGAAAGAGGTTTTCTTCACCGAACGGCATGCGCTTGCCGAAAGCTTCAACGGCGTGCCGCTGTGGATACGCCCGCAAAGCTTCTTCCAGACTAACCCAACCGTGGCAAGCAGCCTCTACGCCACCGCCCGCGACTGGGTTCGTGCGTTAAACATCCAGCATATGTGGGATCTCTTCTGCGGCGTGGGCGGCTTTGGCCTGCACTGCGCCACGCCAGAGATGCAGCTCACCGGAATTGAGATTTCTGCCGAAGCGATTGCCTGTGCGAAACAGTCCGCCGCCGAGCTGGGGTTAACGAATCTGCACTTTCAGGCGCTGGACTCCACCCAGTTTGCCACCGGCCAGGGCAACGTGCCGGAGCTGGTGCTGGTCAACCCGCCGCGCCGCGGCATCGGAAAAGCGCTGTGCGACTATCTGAGCCAGATGGCACCGGAGTACATCGTCTATTCCAGCTGTAATGCTCAGACCATGGCAAAGGATATCGCCAGCCTGCCGGGCTACCGCATTGAACGCGTGCAGCTTTTCGATATGTTCCCGCATACCGCGCATTATGAAGTGTTGACGTTGTTAACCCGTAGGCCGGGTAAGGCGTAGCCGCCACCCGGCATGAACCCCGCACAATGTTCAACAAAATGTGAACTCTTCCCCCGCTCGAAATCAGGTAAGCTTACGTCATAAGAAATGATTGAAGGCTTACCCATGAAGCAGATCCTGCTGGTGGAAGACGACCACGATATCGCGGCGCTTCTGCGACTCAATTTAGAAGATGAAGGCTACGCCATTACCCACGAGCCCGACGGGGGCAACGCCTTGCTGCGCCTTGAAAAACAGCCGTGGGACGCGGTGATCCTCGACCTGATGCTGCCCAACGTTGACGGTCTGGAGATTTGCCGCCGCATCCGTCAGATGACGCGCTACCTGCCGGTGATCATCATCAGCGCCCGCAGCAGCGAAACCGACCGCATCACCGGGCTGGAAACCGGTGCCGATGATTATCTGGCTAAGCCGTTTTCGGTGCAGGAATTAATTGCGCGCATCAAAGCGCTGTTCCGCCGCCAGCAGGCGATGGGGCAGGCGCAAACCGACGGTCAAATTCAGGCCCACGGTCTGACCATCGATCCGCTGGCGCGCAGCGTGCTGCTTCACGGCCAGGTGGTAGATCTCACTCCGCGCGAATTCGAACTGCTCTACTTTTTTGCCCGTCATCCTGGCGAGGTCTTTTCGCGTCTGGCGCTGCTGGAGCAGGTCTGGGGCTATCAGCACGAAGGCTATGAGCACACCGTTAATACCCATATCAACCGCCTGCGCATCAAGATTGAGAAGGACGCCGCCGAGCCGGAGATTATTCGCACCGTCTGGGGCAAGGGCTATAAATTTGCGGAGCCAAATCATGATGCGCCGCTTTAGCCTGAGCCAGCGCCTGACGCTGCTGTTCATCCTGCTGATGATGCTCTGCGCCACCGTCGCCTGCGCGGTACAGCTCTACACCAGTACGCAGTACGGTAATGCGATGGTGCAGCGGCTTTCGGGCGGGCTGGCGCAGCAGATAGTCCAGCGTGAAGCAATTCTGGACGCGCAGGGCAGGGTCGACCGAACGGCACTCAAGCCGCTGTTCGATCGGCTGATGACCTTTAATCCGAGCGTTGAGCTGTACGTCGTCTCCC
This sequence comes from Enterobacter cloacae complex sp. CARB60, assembly GCF_036487345.1. Classification (NCBI taxonomy): domain Bacteria; kingdom Pseudomonadati; phylum Pseudomonadota; class Gammaproteobacteria; order Enterobacterales; family Enterobacteriaceae; genus Enterobacter; species Enterobacter cloacae complex sp. CARB60. The sequence goes on along the minus strand of NZ_JAZKLC010000002.1, from coordinate 3,216,512 downwards.
CGGACGGCGATATCCTGGCCGATGCTGCACCGCCGGGGCATATTCAGCGGCAAAAAATCGACCTGGCGCCGGTTCAGACCTTCCTGAGCGGGACAGCCATACCGATCCTGGGCGACGACCCGCGCAGTCAAAATAAAAAGGTCTTTAGCGCCACGCCGCTGCGGCAGGACGGCGAGCTAAAAGGCTACCTCTACATTATTTTGCAGGGCGAGGAGTCCAACGCCCTGGCGGAGATGGCCTGGCATAAGGCGCTGTGGAGCACGGTGCTGTGGTCACTGCTGTGGGTTGCGCTGTTTGGCCTGCTGGCAGGTTTACTGGTCTGGTACTGGGTTACGCGCCCGGTGAAACAGCTGACGGTCGAAGTCGCCGGGCTGGAGCAGGACAGCATAAGCGCTATCAGGCGGCTGGCGGTACAGGCGCCGGACGCGGCGGCAAAGGATGAAGTGGCGATCCTGCGCAACAGCTTTATCGAGCTGGCGCGCAAAATCACCCGCCAGTGGGACCAGCTGGCCGACAGCGATCGCCAGCGCCGGGAGTTTATCGCCAACATTTCGCACGATCTCCGTACGCCGCTGACCTCGCTGCTGGGCTATCTGGAAACCCTGTCGCTAAAATCCGCCACGCTGACGCCGCAGGAGCACCAGCAGTATCTCGCCACCGCGCTGCGTCAGGGGCAAAAAGTCCGTCATCTTTCGCAGCAGCTGTTTGAGCTGGCGCGCCTTGAGCACGGCGGCATTAAGCCGCAGCGCGAGCGTTTCGCGATGGGGGAGCTGATTTCCGACGTGGCGCAGAAGTTTGAGCTCACCGCCCGCACGCGCGAGGTGAATTTGCATATTGACGTGCCGGGGCCGCTGCCGCTGATTAACGCCGATGTGTCGATGATCGAACGCGTGGTGACCAACCTGCTCGATAACGCGATGCGCCATACGCCAGGCGGCGGGGAAATTCGTCTGGCTGTCTGGCAGGAGAATGAACGGCTGCAGGTCGAAGTGGCGGACAGCGGAACGGGCGTGGATGCCTCGCTGCGCGACGATCTGTTCCAGCGGCCATCGGCGTTGAATACCCAGGCATCGCGGGAGAATCGCGGCGGGTTGGGGCTGTTAATCGTGAAACGCATGCTGGAGCTGCACGGCGGTGGGATTAGGCTGATGGAGTCGGCGAGCGGGGCACGGTTCAGGTTCTTTGTGCCGCTGTGAGGGAGTGCCGGGTGGCGGCTTCGCCTTACCCGGCCTACAGACTACCACCCCCGTAGGCCGAGTCACCCGGCAAAAGACATTACTGCGGGAACCACTGCTCGCTGATTTTCTGATACGTACCGTCCGCTTTAATCGCTTTCAGCGCGCCGTTCAGTTTTTCCAGCAGGGCTTTGTTATCCGGACGTACTGCGATACCCAGACCCGTGCCGAAGTACTGCGGATCTGTCACTTTCTCGGTTGCTGTGCCCAGCTGCGGATTGGTTTTCAGCCATTCGTTCACCACGGCGGTATCGCCGAATACGCCGTCGATACGGCCATTTTTCAGGTCGATAATCGCGTTTTGGTAGCTGTCATAGGCCACGGTCTTCACTTCAGGATGCTTGTCCTGGAGGTATTTCTGGTGCGTGGTGCCATTTTCCATCCCGATGCGTTTGCCTTTCAGCTGATCGAAAGAGGTATAAGCGCCTTTCTTCGCAATCACTACCGCCGAGTTGGCGTAGTACGGGTCGGTAAACGCGACCTGCTTGCTGCGCTCAGGCGTGATGTCCATCCCGGAGATCACCGCATCGTATTTTTTAAATTTCAGCGACGGGATCAGGCTGTCGAAGGCATGGTTGGTAAAGGTGCAGTCGGCCTGCATTTGTTTGCACAGCGCCTTCGCCAGATCGATATCGAAACCGACGATCTGGTTGCTGGCATCCAGCGATTCAAACGGCGGATAGGTGGCGGATACGCCAAAATTGATTTTATCAGCTGCGGATGCGCCAGCGGCGAAGGTGGCGAGTAATGCGGCCAGAACTAACTTTTTCATTGTAATGCTCCCGTCTGTCTTATTTATGCGCCGTGTCTGCGGCATGGATGTACAATGCCACTTAATGAATTTGTATGCAATAAATATGATTAAATATTATGTCATGGCAAAAAAAAAGCGGATAACCCATCAGGTTACCCGCTTCATTAATACCGTTTTATGCACTCGCGTGGTTAATTTCTGCGCTCAAACGCTAACGCTCTACGCTCGATCAGGCGCATCATCAGCGTCAACAGACCGTTAACCACCAGATAGACCACGCCTGCCGCACCGAACACCATCACGTCATAGGTGCGTCCATAGAGCAGCTGTCCGTGACCCATTACTTCCATCAGCGTGATGGTGTAGGCCAGAGACGTACTCTTGAACACCAGCACCACTTCGTTGGAGTAAGAGGAGAGCGCGCGCTTAAAGGCGTACGGCAGCAGGATCGCCAGCGTGTCTTTCTTGCTCATGCCCAGCGCCCCGCAGGACTGCCATTGTCCTTCAGGAATGGCGCGGATCGCCCCGTAAAACAGCTGGGTGGTATAGGCCGCACTGTTCAGCGAAAGGGCAATCAGGGCACACAGCCACGGCTCAGAAAGCAGATGCCAGATAACCGGATACTCCTGCAGTGACGGGAACTGGCCCGGGCCGTAGTAAATCAGGAATATCTGCACCAGCAGCGGCGTACCGGTAAACAGGGTGATGTATGCGCGCACAATCCACACCAGAACCGGCGTTTTCAGCGTCAGGATGATGGTGAAAATCAGCGCCAGGATCAGGGCCACGATAATGGACGCCACGGTTAGCGTCAGGCTGGTGTGCAGCCCTTTCATTAGCTCGGGAAAATATTCAAGCATCAGCCTGGTCTCCGTTCAAAGCGCGTCGCACGCAGGTCAATACGCTTGAGGATGTACTGACTGAGCAACGTGATCACCAGGTAGATAGCCGCCGCCACAATGTACCAGGTAAAGGGCTCCTGGGTACGGGTGGCGATGCTTTTGGTTTGCAGCATCAAATCGTTAACGCTGATCAGGCTCACCAGCGCGGTATCTTTCAACAGCACCAGCCACTGGTTGCCGAGGCCCGGCAGGGCATGGCGCCACATCTGCGGCATCACCAGGCGGAAGAAGATGGCTGACTTCGACAGGCCTAACGCCTGACCCGACTCCCACTGACCCTGCGGCACGGCCTTCAGCGCACCGCGCAGGGTTTGCGACGCGTACGCGGAGTAGAGCAGGGAGAGGGCAATCACGCCGCACAGGAACGGGCTGACGTCGAAGTTTTCAATCTGCATCTGCACCGGGATCTGCGCAAAGCCGAGATTGAGGGTGAAGCCGTCAGACAGCGTGAGCAGCAGCTGTGAAGAGCCGAAATAGATAAACAGGACCACCAGAATTTCCGGTAGCCCACGCAGCACGGTGACCAGCGCGGAGCCTGTCCAGGCGACGGGGAACCATTTCGCGGATTCCCACACCGCAAAGAACATCGCCAGCACGAGGCCGATAATCAGTGCGCAAACGGCAAGGCCGACGGTCATCCCGGCGGCGCTTGCTAAAGGAAAAATTTCATTCATCAGGAATTACTTCTGGAACCATTTTTTGTAGATGGTTTCGTAGGTGCCGTCTTTCTTCACTTTTTCCAGCGCAGCGTTGAATTTCTGCTGCAGCTCAGTGTTGCCCTGACGAACGGCAATCCCCAGACCGGTACCGAAGTAATCCTTATCGGTCACTTTGTCGCCCACTGGCGCCAGCTTGTCGTTCGCTTTCAGCCACTCGGTCACGACCGCGGTATCACCAAATACGCCGTCGATACGGCCATTTTGCAGATCCAGCTTCGCGTTCTGGTAGCTGTCATACGGAACGGTGGTGATTTCCGGATGTTTATCCATGATGAATTTCTGGTGCGTGGTGCCGTTCTGCACGCCGACTTTTTTACCTTTCAGCTGATCGACAGAGGTGAATTTACCTTTCTGACCAATGAACAGGGCGGAGTTGTCGTAATAAGGGGTGGTGAACAGCACCTGCTTTTCACGCTCCGGGGTGATGTCCATACCGGCCATCACGGCGTCGATGCGGCGGAACTTCAGGCTTGGGATCAGGCTGTCGAACGCCTGGTTGCTGAAGGTACAGGTCGCGTCGATCTCTTTACACAGGGCGTTAGCCAGGTCCACGTCGAAGCCAACAATTTTGTTGTTCGCATCAATGGACTCAAACGGAGGGTAAGAGGCTTCCGTGGCGAAACGAATGGTCTGAGCTGCGGTAGCGGAAAGGGTAACGCCAGCAAGCAGCACGGCAAGTAATACTTTTTTCATTATATTTCCCCTGACACAATCAATGAGATAAATAGTTTTTGAAGGCATCGGTTTGCGGGTTCGCGAAGCAGCTCGCATCACCTTGCTCAACGATATAGCCGTTTTCCATGTACACCACGCGGCTGGCGGTTTTACGCGCCACTTCCACCTCGTGGGTGACGATAACCTGCGTAATATTGGTTTCCGCCAGCTCGCGAATGATGCTGACGATCTGGGCAGTAATTTCCGGGTCCAGCGCCGCGGTTGGTTCATCAAACAGCAGTACCGCAGGCTCCATCATCAGCGCGCGGGCAATGGCTACGCGCTGCTGCTGACCGCCGGAAAGGTGCAGCGGATAGCGGTCGCTGTAAGGCTTAAGACGCAGACGATCCAGCAGCTTTTCGGCACGGGCGATCGCCTGATCCTTGCTCAACCCCAGCACGCGGCACGGCGCTTCAATCAGGTTTTGCAGGACGGTCAGATGCGGCCAAAGATTGTATTGCTGGAAGACCATGCCGACGTTTTGACGCAGTTCGCGAATCGCTTTATCTGACGGCGTTTTCGCGAAATCAAAATGGTTACCGGCAATCGCCAGCGTACCTGAACGGGGCATTTCAAGCAGATTAAGGACACGCAGAAGGGAGCTTTTGCCTGCACCGCTTGGGCCAAGCAAAACCAGCGTTTCGCCTTCCGGGCAGTTCAGCGTGATGTCAAACAGCGCCTGGTGTGCGCCGTAGAAGCAGTTAATGCCGTTTAGTTTAATACTCATCGGGGCAGTCTTTACTCATCCAGGCAATCTATAGCAATTGAGGCCGCAGATAGTACCGTTGACAGAATAGTTATGCAATATTTCTGCGTTAAAAGTTAAATATAACCCGTGTTTCCTCTTAAACATAGCACAAAATAGCGAGCGGTAAGGTCGGCGAGTATAAATGTCGGCATTCCGCAAGAAATGCCGCACATTTTACGGGGGTTACTCGGTTGTATCGGCGGGTTTAGCGATTTTCAATCGACTGGCGAAGCGTGCCTGCCGGGGCATGAACGCTGCCGCCCACGTAGCGCACGTCGTCTACCGCCCAGCACTGTCCTTCACGGATCATCAGCACTTCATCCTGCCAGGTTTGGGTTCCCTGCGTCAGCTTCACGCGCAGCGGAATATTGCGGGCATCCGTGTTCGGGATGGTTGACGCGCTGGCGACTTCAGCGCTGTCCGGCAGCGTGGCGCGGCTGGAGAACGGATCGGATTTCAGCAGGGCGTTATGCTGCGGATCGCGGGTGGCGTCGTTAAGCAGTTTTGCCAGGCCGTCGCTCAGATACGGGCGCAGGCCGGTGAGATCGTTGCTGCGGTGCTGAATGCGATAATCATAGAACTGCTGCGCCACGGTGTCCGGGCCGCCCTCGATGCAGGGGCCGCTGCGGGTACCGATATCCTTAAAGGCTGGCGTGACCGTGGTGGTACAGGCGCTGAGCACCAGCGCGCAGGGCACGAAAAGTGTTAAAGCAGAATAGCGCATGTTGATTTCCTTATTTATTAACTATCCTTTCAATCATAGCGTAACGAACCGATAATGCTGTGCCTAAGGCATTGAACGCTAAAGAAGGAGAGAAACCATGCAGTTTTCAACAACGCCAACCCTGGAAGGGCAGACAATAACCGAGTATTGCGGTGTGGTTACCGGCGAAGCGATCCTCGGCGCCAATATCTTCCGTGACTTTTTTGCCGGTATCCGCGATATCGTTGGCGGCCGCTCGGGCGCATACGAAAAAGAGCTGCGTAAAGCGCGCGAAATCGCCTTTAAAGAGCTTGGCGAGCAGGCGGAAGCCCTCGGCGCTGATGCGGTCGTGGGGATTGATATCGACTACGAAACGGTCGGGAAAGATGCCAGCATGCTGATGGTGAGCGTAAGCGGTACGGCGGTGAAAACCCTCCGATGACGCGTTCGTTTGCAACACTCCTGCTGGCGCTGCTGCTGGCAGGATGTGCCACCGAAAAAGGGATCATCGACAAAGGCGCCTACGAGCTGGATACGCGTCATCAGGCGCAGGCGGCTTATCCGCGCATCAAGGTCTTGGTGATCCACTACACCGCAGATGATTTTGACAGCTCGCTGGCCACGCTGACGGATAAGAACGTCAGCTCTCACTATTTGATCCCCGCTAAGCCCCCGGCACCGGACGGTAAGCCGCGCATCTGGCAGCTGGTACCCGAGAGCGAACTGGCCTGGCATGCGGGCATCAGCTTCTGGCGCGGCACCAACCGCATCAACGATACGTCTGTCGGCATTGAGCTGGAGAACCGCGGCTGGCAAAAAGCGTCTGGCGTTAAGCACTTTACCCCGTTTGAGCCTGCGCAAATTGCGGCGCTGGTGCCGCTCGCCAAAGATATTATTACCCGCTACAACATCAGGCCTGAAAACGTGGTGGCCCATTCGGACATCGCTCCGCAGCGCAAAGACGACCCTGGTCCGCTGTTCCCGTGGCGACAGCTTGCTTTGCAGGGCATTGGCGCATGGCCCGACCCGGCGCGCGTCGCGTTCTATATAAACGGGCGTCCGCGCTATCAGCAGGTGGACACCGGGGCATTACTCGATCTCCTCGCGCGGTATGGCTATGAGGTGCCGGTTGACAGCACCCCGGCGGAGCAAAAGCGCATCATCACGGCGTTCCAGATGCATTTCCGGCCTGACCTGTGGAACGGCGTCGCGGACGTCGAAACGATGGCCATTGCCGAAGCCCTTCTGGAGAAGTACGGGCAGGGGTGATCCTTCGGGATACCCCCGAATGGGTAGTTTTTTCTTTGATTCCTTCAGATTAATCTTAAGTACAAACTCAATTCATTTTTAGTTAATTGACTTAAAATTATCCGGATTTAAGATAGACACATAGCTTGCTAAGTAATTCAGCAAAATAAATATATCGTAGTTATTCTTTATTTTTCTCCTTGAGAACTTCACCAGGAAAATATTCGAGGGTAAGGCTTCTTTTGCCTTGCGCCTGCATTTTTAAATTTCACATCTTAAATCGGGTATAACAATGTTAAGCATCTATGCAAAAAAATTACGTCCGCAACATGAAATGGAAACCATTATTTCTGCAACGTCAGGATTTGAAGAGAAAACCTTAAAAAAATGGCAAAAAATATCCACGTCTGATTCACAATATATTCATATTATCGTCAGCGGTGAAGTTGAATTCCGACGCGAATCCGACGAACTGTGTATGTTCACGGTGACGGGCCAGTGCATTTTTGGTCTTTCTGCTATGTACTACAACGCAACCCATATGTACGGCCTCGTTCGCGGCAACACCGTGGTGCGCTCGATCAAGAAAGAGGTCTTCGCGCAGCTGATGACGGACAACAATTTATGGCCTGAACTGACCAAAGTGCTCTCCTGGTACATCTGCATGCTGAGCAAACGTGACGATGTGCTGGTTGCCCGCAGCGCTTACGCCGTTGTGCGTGAATTCTTATACGAGATTAATGAACTGATTGTTCATCATCAGCGTGATATTAATATTTATGATTATATTCAGGAATACACCAACCTGGCGCGTAGTACCATTATTAAAATCCTCTCCGACCTGAAAAAAGGTCAATATATTGTTGTGGAAAAAGGACGACTCCTTAACCTGACAACGTTGCCGGAAAAATATTAATTACTCCAGCCGATCGCCTTTCTGACTCAAAGGCGATCGGTCATCCACCTTATGTGGCACCCTCGACTGTGAATTATCCTGCGTTTCGTCCACCGGCGGCGCGGGAATTTTGCCTTGCGAATAATCTTGCTCCTGTTCTTTTAACGCCTGCTTAAACAACTCGGTTAAAGAGGCATCCTCACTGCCTGCGCTGGCGGGCGCGACTTCATGCGCTTCGGTGCCGGGTAACGTATCCCGCGACGTATCGTGCGGTTCGGCGCCGTCGGGCGCCTGCTGCCAGTCGGCATCGTCGCTGTTAATCGGCAGATCCTGCATGGCGGGAACGTCAGCCTGCACCGGGGCCGGTTTCGGATGAGGATGCGGGAACGGCTTGCTCACATACACATAGTGCATATCGGAAAGCTGCGTTTCGGGTTTCGCGACGCTCGCTTTTTTTACCGGTTCCGGCGCAGGATGACGCAGGCTCCAGTAAGTATGCGCGTACATGCCCGCCATCAGCATGGCGCACAGGCCCAACGTCCATAAAAAGGCGTTGCCGAAGACTTTTCTCAGGCTGGGGAGGCGGTACGAAAACCAGACCGCCTCCCCGGTAGTGTAGCTGCGCTGGGCAGCAAGACAGATGGTAGACATCAGGAATGCTTCTCCTGCTTTTTAGCGTCCGGTGTGGAACGCGAGGCCTGTATTAATACGCTCGGCGTGGAATGGGTTTCACGCATTAACTGCATCAGCGTATCTTCCCCTGGAATGCCATCCACATGCAGATGCATTTGCTGCTGGAACTCACGGGTGCGTTTCATCATCTCCGCCGTCCAGGTCTGGGCATGGGTTTCGGGCTGGTTAAGAGCCACGCTGAGCTGCTGGTCAAGCCAACCCATGTCTTTCGCATCGCTGGCGGCGCTGATGGCGTCTTTGCCTTCCGGCGTCAGGCGGTGCAGTTGCGTATAGTTCCCGGTGGCATGCTGGTTAAACCAGCTGCGGCTTACCTGCCAGGTGCGGTTGTTCATCAGCAGGTCGAGTGAGTTATCCCCGACGCGAGCGACCACGGCATAGTTGAGGTGGTTGCCGGTTTTCAGCTCACTTATCCACGGATAGCCTTCCTGCGCCAGCGCGTCCGGTGAAGCGTTCCCCTGCTTGCACATCAGGTTCACCTTCGCGGCATTTTGACACAGGGCATCGTCCGCCGAGGCGTCATACCCCCACATCAGATAGAGCTGATGCATCGCATCCGGCTGATTCACCACCTCGTTGTCGATAACCGGCACCACCGGCGCCTGAACGTGCGGCGTCTGCTGTTTCCAGCTCACCGGCACCGGGAGCTGAACCGGAAGTTTTGCACCGATCGAAGAGGTGAAATACCAGCCGCAGGCGGCGAACAGCACGGACGCGAATAAACCGACGGTAGCCAGGCGCTTACCGTGTTTTTTCGCGGGCAGCGTCTCGCCCGCCGCCAGCCGTAAATGACGCGGGCTGACCTGGGCTGCACGTTCGGTCCAGGCGGCCAGCATCGACAGGTGCGCCAGTTCATTGAGCTTGCTGATATTCCCTTTGGTTAGCGCATGCATCTTGCGCACGCGCGTCGGGGTGAGCGGCGCATTCTCGCACCCGTGCTCTTCATACTGCGCCTGTACGTAGCTGAGAGACTCCCGACAGGTAAGGGGGCGCAGGGAGTGACGGGTATGAGCATATTCACGCAGCTCAGGTTGCTGCATCAGAACGGCGTCCTGATCCGCAGTACCCATCAGCACGATGGACAGGCGAAACTCCATCTCCTGCGCGCGGGTCAGCAGCATCGCCAGCACCTCCCGACAGGTGTCCTTCATGGCCTCGGTATGGGTAATCACCAGCACTTTCGTCCGGTTTTTCCCCCCTTGCCACTGGTGCAGTACGGCATCCACTGCCTGAAGTCGGTTCTTGCTCTCTTTCGTTCCCGGGTTGAGTTTGTACAGCAGGCTACTGGCACTCAGTTTTGGAAACGCGTTGATGGCAAGCACGCCGGGATTAGCGGATTTCAGGGCATCGCTGAACTGGCCCAGCAGCGGGGCATCGTCAGCAAAGAGCCCAGTAATCCCCGCCTGTTGGGTTTTCTCTTTCAGCAGGTTGAACACGTCCTGATGATAAGGCACCAGAAAATCCCCGGATAACCGGGTTATTTTCCGAAAGGGCGGATTTTTAAAATTAAAGTGGCTCTGATACATAACGACTTACCGTCTCTGATTAGGAATAGCAACAGGACGAGAAACTAAAGCAACGCTATAGAGTGGTCAATTTGCGCACAGGGTAAAAATATCCTGCCGGTGAGGCCTAACATCTGGATTTTATACGGTCAATATTTTTCTGTATGAAAGTTAGCGGCAAAGTCAGTGGTCGTTTTTACAGCGTGAAATTACTCTTTGCTCACATATTGGCGCAGCACGACGCTGCTTATTTTCGCTTTGTTAAAGGCCAGATGAAAAATGAGGTTCTCATTTCTGTCACGGTGGATAACGCCTTGCATTATGTTTGTGCTGCTAATTTTTTGCGGCCAGCAAGGGTATCTGACGTTTAAAGATTATAAAAAAGTTACGAATAAGTTGGCTAATTCTGATGCGCAGCCGCTGAAAAAACGTCATGACGAAAAGACATTCACCCTTTTCACGGCAGCGGTACGTCAGGACAACACGGCAACGGCGGTAAGCGCCCCGCTGGCAGCGGAGATTGAAGGCATTGTTCGCAGCGATGACGCCTGGCTTTCGTTCGCCGTCATCAAAACGCCGGGTGGCCAGAAGAGCTACCGTGAAGGCGAGCCGCTGATCGGTTTTAACGATGCTTTTATTCAGGAAATTAATAAAGACAATGTGGTGGTTAATTACGAAGGTGCTACGCAGGTACTGGCGTTAAATAAACCTGATTATTTTAAGGGCGGCGTTGACAGCGGCCCGGTGACCAAATCGACGAAAGATGCAGGCGCGGAAAGCGTGCATCTGAATGATTATCTGGTGTTAAAGCCGTTAATCGAAAAGGGCCAGCTGGAAGGCTACAACATTAATCCAAGGAATGCCTCTTCCTTCTACAGCCATTCAGGGCTGGAAAAGGGTGACGTGGCCGTAAAAGTGAACGCTGTCGATATGACCGATGAAGCTAAGGCAAAAAGTATTATTGCCAACTGGTCGAAAATGAAAGAAGCGGAGGTCGTCGTCAGGCGTCACGCTCACCTTGAAAATATTCGGGTTAATGTTCTAAACAATTAACAAGTGTACAAACATGAAGAAATTTCCATGGGCGTGCGTGGCGCTGACCGCATTGTCGTTATATTCGAGTTCGCTGCTTGCAGCTAACTTTAGCGCGAGCTTTAAAAATACCGATATCCGCGAGTTTATCGATACGGTAGGCCGCAATCTGAACAAAACCATTCTCGTCGATCCGTCCGTTCAGGGCTCGGTGTCTGTGCGAACCTACAACGTGCTGACGGAAGATGAGTATTACCAGTTCTTCCTGAGCGTGCTGGACCTGTACGGTCTGTCGGTGATCCCGATGGATAACGGCATGGTGAAAGTGGTGCGCTCAAGCGTAGCCCGCACCGCCGGCGTGCCGCTGGCGGACAGCAAAAACCCGGGCAAAGGCGATGAGATTATCACCCGCGTGGTGCGCATGGAAAACGTGCCGGTACGCGAACTTGCTCCGCTGCTCCGCCAGCTCAACGATGCCACCGGCATCGGCAACGTGGTGCACTTCGAGCCGTCCAACGTGCTGCTGTTAACCGGTAAAGCCTCGGTGGTGAACCGCCTGGTGGATCTGGTGCAGCGCGTCGATAAAGACGGTATTCAGCGCCGCGAGATCGTGCCGCTGCGCTTTGCCTCCGCCAAAGAGCTCTCGGATATGTTGAACAACCTCAACAACGAAGAGCAGAAGGGGCAGAACGCGCCGCAGCTGGCGACCAAAGTGGTGGCGGATGACGAAACCAACAGCCTGGTGATCAGCGGCTCGGAAGATGCGCGCATGCGTACCCGCTCCCTGATCCAGCAGCTGGACCGCGAGCAGAACAACGAGGGAAATACCCGCGTCTTCTACCTCAAATATGCCAGCGCCACGAAGGTGGTGCCGGTTCTCACCGGGATTGGCGAACAGCTGAAAGACAAGGCCGGCACGCCGAAGGCGAAAACCGCCACCGCGTCCAGCGATCTGAACATCAGCGCCGACGAGTCAACCAACTCGCTGGTGATCACCGCCCAGCCTAACGTGATGAACTCTCTGGAGAAGGTGATCGACAAGCTCGACATCCGCCGTCCGCAGGTGCTGGTGGAAGCGATCATTGCTGAAGTGCAGGACGGTAACGGCCTGGATCTCGGCGTGCAGTGGACCAGCAAGCACGGCGGCGTGCAGTTCGGCTCCACCGGCCTGCCAATCAGCCAGATCAAGAACGGCACCATGAAGGGGGCGAGCTTCACCGGCCTGGCGACCGGCTTCTTTAACGGTGATTTTGGGGCGCTGATGTCCGCGCTCTCCACCGACGGCAAAAACGACATTCTCTCCACGCCAAGCGTGGTCACGCTGGATAACAAAGAGGCGTCGTTCAACGTCGGTCAGGATGTGCCGGTGCTCTCCGGTTCGCAGACCACCAGCGGCGACAACGTCTTTAACTCCGTTGAGCGTAAGACGGTCGGTACCAAGCTGAAAATTGTGCCGCAAATCAACGACGGCGACATGATCCACCTGAAGATCGAGCAGGAAGTCTCCAGCGTCGACAACAGCGCGACGGAAGACGCCAGCCTCGGCCCAACCTTTAACACCCGCACCATCAACAACGAAGTGATGGTGCACAGCGGGCAGACGGTGGTGCTCGGCGGCCTGATGGAAAACGTTACCAAGCAGTCGGTCTCCAAAGTGCCGCTGCTGGGCGATATCCCGCTGGTCGGCCAGCTGTTCCGCTATACCTCGCAGGATACGTCGAAACGCAACCTGATGGTGTTTATCCATACCACCGTCCTGCGCGACGACGACAACTACAGCGCGGCGTCGAAAGAGAAATATGACCAGATCCGCGCCCGCCAGCAGCAGCGCGTGGAAGAGAAAAAGCTCGGCATTATCGAACCCACGGATAACGCGGTACTGCCTGCGTTTCCCGTTGACGCCAGCGCTGCACCGGTAAAAACCAGCGCCAGCGCGCCGCGCAATCCGTTTAAACACTAAGGCGGAGAGGGCACCGTGGACGAACTGACTAAAACCCTGTGTAGCAGCAGCTACGCAAAAGATAACGGCGTTCTGTTTTACAACAACGACGTCTATATCCGTGAAGACACCCCGGCGTTTGCACTGCTGGAGGTGCGCCGGGTGCTGGGACGCGCGTTCGTCCCGGTGACCCTGACGCCGGAAGCCTTTGACGAACTGCTGGCTAAGATCTGGCAGCAGAGCAGCGGTGTGTCTCAGCAGTTGGTGGACGACATGGACGCGGATATCGATCTGATGGCGTTAACCGAGGAGATCCCGGATAACGAAGATCTGCTCGATAACGACGAAAACTCCCCGGTGATCCGCCTGATCAACGCCATTCTCGGCGAGGCGGTGAAAGACGGCGCGTCGGATATTCATATCGAAACCTTCGAGCGCACGCTGAGCATTCGCTTTCGCGTCGACGGCGTGCTGCGCCCGGTGCTGCAGCCGGCGCGAAAGCTCGCGCCGCTGCTGGTGTCGCGCATCAAGGTCATGTCAAAGCTCGACATCGCCGAGAAGCGCCTGCCGCAGGATGGCCGTATCTCCCTGCGCATTGGCCGCAAGGCCATCGACGTGCGCGTGTCGACCATTCCCTCCCAGTACGGCGAGCGCGTGGTCATGCGCCTGCTCGACAAAAGCAACCTGAAGCCCGACATCAACAAGCTGGGCCTGATTGATGAAGAGCTGGAGAAGTTAAAGGGGCTGATTGACCGCCCGCACGGCATTATCCTGGTCACCGGGCCAACGGGCTCCGGTAAAAGTACCACTCTGTACGCCATTCTCTCGGCGCTGAACGGCCATGAACGCAACATCCTGACCGTTGAAGACCCGATTGAATACGAGCTGGAAGGGGTGGGGCAGACGCAGGTTAACCCGCGCGTGGACATGACCTTTGCCCGCGGGCTGCGCGCCATTCTGCGTCAGGACCCGGACGTGGTGATGATCGGGGAGATTCGCGACGGCGAAACCGCGCAAATTGCGGTGCAGGCGTCGCTCACCGGTCACCTGGTCATGTCTACGCTGCACACCAACAGCGCCGCAGGGGCGATTACCCGCCTGCGCGATATGGGGCTGGAGTCCTTTTTAATTGGTTCATCGTTGCTCGGTGTCATTGCCCAGCGTCTGGTGCGTCGGCTGTGTACCCACTGCCGGACCACCAGTCCGCTGGACGCCAATGAAAAAGCGCTGTTCAGCTTTATGGACGCGCCGCCTAAAAAGATCTATCGCGCGGTGGGGTGCGAGCACTGCCGCCAGAGCGGCTATCAGGGGCGCGCCGGTATTCATGAATTTCTCGTCGTGGACAGCACCATGCGCCGGGCCATTCATGAAGATAAGGACGAGATGTCCATCGAAACGCAGCTCTTTAAGCAGGCCTACAGCCTGCGCGAAAACGGGCTGCTGAAGGTGATCGGCGGCGTAACCTCCCTGGAAGAGGTGATGCGCGTCACCGCCGAGCGCGGGGGGGATGAATAATGGCCTTCTACGCCTGGACGGCGACGGATGCGGCGGGGAAAACCCGGCGCGGCACGCTGCAGGCCGAAGGGCAAAAGCAGGTTCGCCAGATGTTGCGCGAGCAAAAGCTGATGCCTGTCACTATCACCGAAACCCGCGAGGCGGCGGCGTCCGGTAAGGCAAAAACCGGGGCAAAGCTCTCCACGCCGGTGCTGTCGATGTTTACCCGTCAGCTCTCCACGCTGGTCAACGCCGCGCTGCCGCTGGAAAGCGCGCTGAAGGCGATCTCGAAGCAGACGGAAGACAAAAAGCTGGCGGCGATGGTGGTGGAAATTCGTGAAAAGGTGGTGGAAGGGCACACGCTGTTTGACGCCTTCAGCCAGTTTCCGCGCACCTTCGACAAGCTCTACTGCACGCTGGTGATGGCCGGTGAAAAGACCGGCCACCTGGGCGACGTGCTGGAGAAGCTGGCGGAGTACAACGAGCAGCGCCAGAAGATGAAAAGCAAGCTGACGCAGGCGATGGTCTACCCGATCACCCTGACGGTAGTGGCCATCGCTGTCATCAGCATTCTGCTGGTGGCGGTGGTGCCGCAGGTGATCGAACAGTTCACCCACATGAAGCAGCAGCTGCCGATCACCACCCGCACGCTGATTGCGGTGAGCGATTTCCTGCAGGCCTACGGCATCTATATTGTCGGGATCCTGGGCGGTGGGTTTGTCAGTTTTAAAACCTGGCTCAGGAATGCCAAAAACCGTTTTCGCTGGAACCGCTGGCTGGTGAACGGCTCGCCGATTAAAAAGCTGGTGTGCGCCATCAACAGTGCCCGCTACATCCGCACCCTGAGCATTCTGCAGGCCAGCAGCGTACCGCTGCTGGAGGGGATGTATATCGCGATGGACGGTATCGAAAACCTCTACGCCCGGGAGGTGCTGGAGCAGGCGGCGGATACCGTGCGCCAGGGGGCATCGCTTTACGCGGCGCTGGAACAGGCGAAATTATTCCCGCCAACCATGCTTTACATGATTGCCTCCGGCGAAGAGAGCGGGGAATTAGGCAATTTAATGGACCGCGCGGCGGAAAACCAGGAATCGGCATTACAGCATCGCATTACGTTAACGCTGTCGGTATTTGAACCGGCGCTGGTGGTATCTATGGCGACGATTGTTTTATTCATCGTGCTGTCAATATTACAACCGCTTCTGCAACTTAATAATATGGTAGGTTAAATCATGGCTATAAAAAGAAAACGCCTGGCTCGCCAGGCGGGCTTTACGTTGCTCGAATTAATGGTGGTGATCGTTATTCTCGGCGTTTTAGCGAGTATGGTGGTGCCAAACTTAATGGGCAATAAAGAAAAAGCGGATACGCAAAAAGCAACCAGCGATATTGTCGCGCTGGAAGGTTCGCTGGATATGTACAAGCTGGATAACCACCGTTATCCGACAACCGAGCAGGGTTTACAGGCGCTGGTGACCAAACCTGAAATCGCGCCTATTCCTAACGGCTACCGCACCGACGGCTATATTCGCCGCCTGCCGCAGGATCCGTGGGGCGGAGATTATATCCTGGTGAGCCCGGGCGAACACGGTGCGGTTGACGTCTTCTCAGCCGGTCCGGACGGTGAGGCCAATACCGCCGATGATATTACGAACTGGTCTCTGGATAAGAAAGAGAAATAATGAAACATCAACGCGGCTTTACGTTGCTGGAAATTATTCTGGCGCTGGTGATATTTGCCGGCTGCGCCATGATGGTTGTGTCAACAATACCCTCGCGCAGCGGTGCGGATATATTTGGCCAGCAATTAAAAGCCCTCGTTGATTATGGTTCAGACCGT
This sequence comes from Enterobacter cloacae complex sp. CARB60, assembly GCF_036487345.1. NCBI lineage: Bacteria > Pseudomonadati > Pseudomonadota > Gammaproteobacteria > Enterobacterales > Enterobacteriaceae > Enterobacter > Enterobacter cloacae complex sp. CARB60. Next base: position 3,200,094 of record NZ_JAZKLC010000002.1, on the reverse strand, counting down.
GCGGTGATGGACGGAAATATCGTCGGGTTGGTGATAACCCCGGATAACTATCAGCTGGTGACGCTCGAGGATAAAAACGGCGAGCGCCGCTGGGTGCCGTTATCCGCGGGCCGTATTACCACCAAAGGCGATTTCCCTGAGGAGATGCACGTTTCGCTCTCGCCGCAGCGTCTGGCTGCGACGGTCGCCTCCGAGCCGCAGGTACTCTTTTTGCCGGATGGCGAAATCAGCCGCTTCACGCTGACGCTGCAAAGCTATGACAAACAGCACCATTTCCGCGTGGTGTCGCAAGGCGCGGCCCCGGTATCGGTAGAAAACGATGGCTAACGGAAAGAAAAGGCAAACGGGAATGACGCTGCTGGAGGTGATGGTCGCGCTGGTGATCTTCTCCACCGCCGCGCTGGCGCTGATGAACTCGGTCTCCCTGAACGTGCGTTTTACCCACGGGCTGGCCGACACGCTGCAGGCGAGCTGGGTAGCTGAGAATCAGCTGGCAGAAGCGCAGCTCGCGAAAACCGATTTCCCGGATGCTGAGCAGCAGGGAACGGAAATCATGGGCGGACGCAGCTGGAACTGGCGCAAGCAGCGGGTCAAAACCGCCGACAGCGGCTGGGCTAACGCCATCCGCGTGTATGCGGAAGGCGACGACAGCCAGCCGGTTATCGCGCTGCAGATCGTTGGGCCGGGAGAGAGCAAGTGAAGAGAACCCGACGCCAGCGCGGTTTTACCCTGCTGGAGATCATGATTGCGCTGACCATCTTTGCGGTGATCAGCACCCTGGCCTGGCAAATTCTGGACGGGGCGATGCGCACCAGTTCGGCCACCGATGCCAGCGCGGCGAAGCTCAATCAGCTCCAGCGGGCCTGGAACCTGATGGAGCGCGATTTCTACCAGCTGCAGGCGCGCGCGCCGCGCAACGAGCCGGATCGGTTCCGTCAGGTGGACGATGCAATTGAGCTGACCACGCTGAACGGCGTAAGCGGAACGGTCCAGCTGGAGCGCGTGCGCTGGCGGCTGGAAGCGGGGCGTTTGTACCGCGACGTCTGGCCGGTGATTGACGGCCCGGTGGACGCCAAACCCGACGAGGTGCCGATTGTCAGCGAGGTGAAATCACTCCAGTGGCGTTTTTACCGTCAGGGCTGGCAGAAAAGCTGGAGCGACCCGGCGCACCTGCCGGACGGCGTGGAGCTGACGCTGACCATGGAAAACGGCGATACCTGGCGCTGGGTGTTTACGACCCCGGGCGATCTGCCTGAAGCGGCCGCGGCAGCCCCAGAAAACGCACCGCCACCGGCACCGGAAGCAAAATCATGAGTGCATTACGCAAACAGAAAGGCGTGGCGCTGCTGGTGGTGCTGATCCTGCTGGTGATGATGTCGGCGCTGGCCGCCAAAATCAGCCAGCAGTTCTGCCGCAACCTGCAAAAAACGCATTACCAGGTAAGCCAGCAGCAGCTGCGCTGGGCGATGCAGGCGCAGGAAAAGGTGGTGAAAGACAGGCTGCAGACCGACGCCAGCGGGGAAAGCAAACCGCTCTCCCTCGACGGCGACTGGCATCAGCCGCTGGAAACCCGGGGCGAAGACTATACGGTGGTCAGCCAGGTGGAAGACGCGCAGGACTGCTTTAACGTCAACAACCTGCTGGCGGTCGAAAAAATGGCGCAGGGGCAAAATGCCCCAACGGTGCCGGAAAAGCCCCGCAGAGAGCAGATTGTTGAACAGCTTCTGACGGAGAGCGGCCTGAGCCAGACCAACGCGGAAGAGGTGTATCTGCAACTGGTGGACTATCTCGATGGCGACACGACGACGGTCAAAGAGGGCGCCGAGACCGATGCCTGGGCTGGCGTGGTGCCCGCGCGTCAACCGGCGAACCAGATGATGCGCACGGTTGCCGAGATCAAGCTGCTGCCTGCGTTCCCGGCTGCCGCTTACCCGAAGGTGAGCAAGCTCTTGTGCGCGCTGCCGGACTCCGCCAGCAAGGTGGATGTGAACACCCTGAAACCGGAGCAGGCCGCCCTACTGGCCGCCCTGTTCCCGGGAAAACTCAATGAAGATGATGCCGTTCGCCTGATTGAATCGCGTCCTGAAACCGGCTGGGAAAATATGGAAACCTTCAGCAAAGCGCTGGAGCAGACCTTCCCGCAGTTAAAAGACGACCTCCCGCAGGTGGCCGACTTTCTCTCCATTAATAGCCGGTATTTCCGCGTCAATTATACCGGCAATACCGATGAATTAACGCTTCGCGTGGTGAGCCAGCTTCAGGTGAATAACGAAGCCGGTGAGATCGTGACGTGGCAACGTCGTTACCGAATGATTGAATAAGAAAAGTAGAACGCTATGAAACAGGTCCTTTTTGTTCGTCCCGACAGCCGCGAGGGCGGGAAAATAATGTGGTGTGTCTCCGGCAGCCAGCAGGTTGAGGTGCTGGAGAGCCTGGACGCGCTGGCGGACCATCCTCTGGCCGCCCGCGTTTGCCTGCTGCTGCCCGCAAGCAGCATGATCTTCCGCCACTTTACGCTGCCGAAGAAAGTCGCCTCGCAGGCGACGGCGTTCTCGTGGATGGCGGAAGAGACGCTGATTGGTGACGTAGATAACCTTCACTGGACGGTGCTAAACAAAAAGGGTGCCGAGGTTGACGCAGTGGCCATCGACGCCGATTGTCTGCGCGGCTGGTTAACCCGCTGTCAGCATGCCGGATTAAAGGTCATTCAGGCGCTGCCGGATGCCTGGCTGCTGCCGTTGACGGCGGGCGGAAGCACGCTTGTCTCCCTGGACGACGGCTACTGGCTGCGTTTATCGCCGCATGTCGCCAGCGAAATGGAGGCCAGCCTGCTGCCCCTTCTGATGCAGAAAGCCGGCGAGGGCAACGTGTGCTGCTACGGTGACGCGCCTGCTGGCGTCGACGTTGACGTCGAGCACCCCTGGCAGCATCCGCTGGTCTTGATCCAGCCGCAGTGGCACGCCTGCCGCGTTACGCTCCTGCACGGTGAATTCAGCGCGAAAGCGGGCTCGGATAAAGCCTCGAAGGGCATCAAAGCGGCGATGGCCGCAGCGGGCCTGATCTCTCTCGGCCTGTTGCTGGGCCCGCGCGTCGCCATGGCCTGGATGCTGGTGCAGCAGGAGAATGCCATTCAGCAGGAAATTGTTCAGGTTTACCAGCACCATTTTCCCAGCATGCACCAGCAGACCAACATCAAATATCACTTTGGCCAAAACATGAAGAAGCAGACCAAAGGGGTATTTTTGCAGCTTGAAAAACTGGAAAAAGCCAGGCAGAACGTGCCGGAAATGGAAATCGATCTGCTGGAATATGATGCCGGGCAAAACACGCTGACGCTGAGCGTCACTGCGCAAACTCAAACCGCGTTGCAGACGTTTGTGAATCAGGCCGGTGAGAATTTTGATTTCACCTTACAGCCTGTTTCCACCACTGCGCCTTATACCGCCATGATCGCAGGGAAATATAAATGAAAGAGCGAATCACGCAGCTTAAGTCTCGTTACCAGAATTACAGTGCCAGAGAAAAAGTTATCATAAAAATATGTGCCATAGCCCTGTTGGGCTCTGTCGTTTATTACGCAGGCATAATCCCGCTGGATAATATGATTCAAAATAGTAAAGCCACACTGACCAGACAAAAAGAGACGCTGAACTGGATGCGCAGTGAAATAGATAAAAATCATCTCCAGGTTCAGATCGTCAAAACGGATAATCCGCGTACGGTGGTGGAGCGCAGCGCGCAGGAAATTAATCTTCCTCTGTCGGATGTGCGTCAGGATGGACAAACCTTATCGTTCGTCGTTAATCGCGTAAATGTGTATGAATTAAAAAGCTGGCTTCGGGAAATTAACCAGACCTCCGGCGTCAGGTTGCAAAAAATGAACCTTACGCCGGTCGATCATCTTAGCGACGTAAAAGCCGAGGTGCAGCTCACCTGGAGCAAAACCGCATGAATACCTTCGCGCTGATGCGGGACGTTTACCCGGTGGGGTTCCCGGTGATGAGCGCGATCCTGGGCGGTATTGTGGGGAGCTTTCTGGGCGTCGTCGCCGAGCGCGTACCGGGCATGGTGATGGACGAAGAGGGCGGCGGCAATTTGCTGTACCCGGCCTCGCACTGCCCGGCGTGTCGGCACGCGCTGGCCGCCTGGGAGAATATCCCACTGGTCAGCTGGCTTGTTTTACGCGGACGCTGTAGCCGCTGCGGCACCGCTATTCCGCTGCGGATATTTTTAATCGAACTTTTCTCCGCGCTGTTTTTTGGCATTACCGCCTGGAGTATGCCGAACGTCCAGTCATTGTTCTCCCTGTGGCTGCTGGCGGCGTTTTTATTGCCCCTTGCCATGATCGACTGGCGGCACCAGCTGCTGCCGGACTGCCTGACCCAACCACTGTTGTGGGCGGGATTATTACTCCATGCGTTTGACCATACGCTGCCGCTGTGCGATGCGCTGTTCGGCGCCGTGGCGGGCTATCTGTCTCTCTGGCTGCTGTACTGGGCGTTTCGCCTGACCACCGGACGGGAAGGGCTGGGATATGGTGATTTTAAGCTGCTGGCGGCCCTGGGCGCCTGGTGTGGTTGGCAGGCATTGCCCTCGCTGGAATTAATCGCCGCGTTGAGCGGTATTGTCGGTTATTTCGCTTTAACTTATTTAAATAAAAATAACCTCACTATTTCTTTCGGACCGTATCTCTCATTTGCTGGAATAGTGGTGTTTATTGCGCAGCAGTTTGCTTTCATATTTTAAATATTCAGGTCAAGTTTTTTTATAAATTTTTTCGATGGTGGAAGAGAAGGACGTCTCTTTGCGCTCAGTGTATCGTAAGGGATATAAGCTACACGGAATTTGGGCTTGTATATTTTTATGGAGGAATACAACGCAGCAACACTTTTTTGTCATGGTTTTCAGGTTGGTTAAATACGCATTACGCGAAAACACGCCATGTTCTCATGGAAGACATGGGTTATTAACGTTACGAATAAATTTATCAGGAAATATAAATGAAATTTATGAAGCCTAAATATCTGGCGCTTTTTGTTGCAGCCGCAACAAGCTCTGTATTTGCAGCGGCACCAGGTACGCCGACTATCGGCTATGGCAATGACAAGTTTGCGCTTGTTGAAGTCGACCAGGCGGCACAGGACTACAACAACCTCGTTAAAGTGCACAACGATGGTGTGGATGTAAAAGTCGAGTGGAACGTCTGGAGCGGTGATGCACCAACCTCGGCAAAAGTGCTGCTGGATGGTAATACCGTCTGGACAGGGGCGGGCAGCGCGAACGGCTCTGCGACCTTCAAGGTGAAAAAGGGCGGACGTTATCAGGAGCAGGTTGAACTTTGTAATACCAGCGGCTGCACGAAGAGCGCCAGCAAGCTGATCATCGTTGCAGATACCGACGGTAGCCACCTGCTGCCGCTAAATGCGCCGATGCAGGAGAACAACAAAACCTTCGCTAAGCATACCGATAAAGTGGTTGCGGCCTATTTCCCTGAATGGGGCGTGTACGGTCGTAACTTCCCGGTTGATAAAATTCCGGCAGCTAACCTGAACCACATCCTGTACGGCTTCATTCCAATCTGTGGCGGTGACGGCATCAACGACGGTCTGAAAACCGTTGAAGGCGGTAACAGCTTCGAAGTGCTTCAGCGTGACTGCCAGGGCCGCCCGGACTTTACCGTGGCGATCCACGATCCATGGGCTGCACTGCAAAAACCGCAGTCTGGCGTTTCTAACTGGGACGACCCGTACAAAGGTAACTTTGGCCAGCTGATGGCGCTGAAAAAAGCGCATCCAGACCTGAAAGTGCTGCCTTCCATCGGTGGCTGGACCCTGTCCGATCCGTTCTACCACATGGGCGACCCTGCTATTCGCGCGCGCTTCGTCTCTTCTGTTAAAGATTTCCTGCAAACCTGGAAATTCTTCGACGGCGTAGATATCGACTGGGAATTCCCGGGCGGCGGCGGCGTGACTGAAACCAAAGGCAACCCGCAGCAGGATAAAGCCACCTATACCGCGCTGATTCACGATCTTCGTACCATGCTGAACGAACTGTCTGCGCAGACTGGCCGTACTTATGAACTGACCAGCGCCATCGGGGCCGGTAAAGATAAGATTGAAGACGTGGATTACACCACGGCGCAGAAAGATCTCGACCACATCTTCCTGATGAGCTACGACTTCTTCGGCGGCTGGAGCAACACCGAGCTGGGCCATCAGGCTGCGCTGCGTGCGCCGTCCTGGAGACCAGACACCAGCTACACCACTGAAAACGGCGTTAACGCGCTGCTGCAGCAGGGCGTACAGCCAGGCAAGATCGTGGTGGGTGCGGGCATGTATGGCCGCGGCTGGACGGGTGTGCATGGCTACACAGGCGATAATCCATTCACCGGTACCGCAACCGGCATGGTGAAAGGCACCTGGGAACCGGGCGTGGTTGACTATCGTCAGATTGTTAACGAATACAAAGGTCAGCCAGGCTGGGAATCCGGTTACGACGCAACGGCTGAAGCGCCTTATGTGTTCAACAAATCCACCGGTGACCTGATCTCTTATGAAGATGCGCGTTCTACTACCGCAAAAGGTAAGTACGTGCTGGCGAATAACCTGGGCGGTCTCTTCGCATGGTCTATCGATTCTGATACCGGCGATATCCTGAACGCGATGAACGAGAGCCTGATGGGCGGTTCTACTCCGGTCGACCCGGTTGTAACCAACCACGCGCCAATCGCGTCATCTGCTGACCAGAACATCTCTGGCCCGGCAACCGTTACGCTCGATGGTTCTGCTTCCAGCGATCCAGATGGTGATGCAATTACCTATAAATGGACTCAGGTTTCTGGCCCATCGGTCACTATTGCCAATAGCACCAAAGCGAAAGCGACCTTTAACATTGCAGCTGCGACTTCCGACCAGACTCTGGTGTTCCGCCTGACGGTGACTGACGCTAAAGGCCTGAGCAACGCAATTGATGTGCAGGTAGTGAACAAAGCACCGAAAGCCAACCAGGCGCCGGTTGTGAACCAGATGGAAGCGGTAACGCTGCAGGCGGGTGATACTTACGCCCTGCATGCTCAGGCTGCGGATCCAGACGGCGATGCGCTGACCTATGCCTGGAGCGTTCCAGCGGATATGCACGCTACCGGTACTGATACGGCGAACGTGAACATCACCGCGCCAGAGGTGAGCAATGAGACCTCCTACACGCTGAGCGTTGTGGTCAGCGATGGTAAAACCAGCGTTCAGTCCAACGTCCAGGTCGTGGTAACACCAAAACCAGCAGATGTGACGCCTCCGGCTGAAGACGTTACACCACCTGCTGACGAGGTAACGCCGCCTGCTGACGAGGTAACACCGCCTGCTGATGAAGTGACCCCGCCGTCTGGTGATGCGACGACCGGCAGCTGTGACGCCCCTGTTGATGCGAATGCCAGCAAATATGCGGCATGGTCTTCCAGCAAGGTTTACAACACTGGCGATACCGTCAGCAGCGGAAACCTGGTATGGAAAGCGAAGTACTGGACTCAGGGCAACAAGCCAGGCTTCGATGTCGACGCATGGGAACTGGTAAGCCAGGTGAAAATGAACTGGCGTTCAGATGTGGTTTATAACGGCGGTGAAACCACCACGTATAACGGTTCTGTATACCGTGCGAAGTGGTGGACCCGTGGTGATAACCCGGCAAAAAGCGATGTATGGGTGAAAGAAGGCGCGTCAACTGACTGCAAATAATCTTCGTAGCCTGAAATTGCGGGATTGATATCATCCCGCAATACGTTGGCCACACCCCACTTCGGGTGTGGCCAATATCATAAACAATAATAATTCGTGCGCAAAGAGAGGGATGTAATTCAATAAGCAGGTAAAGAAATGAAACGTTTCATACTTTTATTACTCATCGTTAGTCAAAGTGTTTTTGCAAATTGCTGGGATCACGTGGCGCATTATTATCACGTCGATCCGTATTTATTATACGCAATTGCGAAAGTGGAATCAGGCATGAATCCGTATGCCGTGGGTTGGAATCGCGATGGTTCAAGAGATGTGGGGTTAATGCAAATTAATAGTACGCACTTTAGCGAGTTACAGCGTCAGGGGATTGATGAGTCTCGACTTATTTCCGAACCGTGCACGTCGATTATGGTGGGGGCATCCATCTTATCCAGCATGATAAAAGTATATGGTTATAACTGGGAAGCAGTCGGTGCATATAACGCAGGGTTGAAAAAAGAGAATTATCCGCAGCGAATGATATATGCCCGAAAAGTCTGGAATAAATATCAACAAATCAAAACGGAAAAAGCGAACGTGTATTGAGCTTTTACTTTTTGAAGAGTACCGGTCGGTGTTCTTCAAAAAGTGTAAAGAACCGCATTCTCAGGTTTATTTATTAAGGGAGTAATACATAAGCCGGGATTGCACAAACCATTATTGCTTATATACAGGATTTTTTGAAATGACTAAAAGGACATTACTGAGCATTATCGTGGCAGGTGCATGCATTGCACCGTTTATGGCTCAGGCTGCAACGCTGCAGGCAACCAGCAGCGAACCGTACACCATGAAAGCCAGCGATCTGGCGAAGAAGGAAAAAGAGCTGACCAGCTTCCCGCTGATGGCCTCCGTAAAAGAGACTATTCAGACGCTGGACAATGCTCAGGTTGAAATGATTGAGCCAGGCCGCGCGGCAAACCCGGATAACGTGAAGCGTGTTGAAGGGATCGTGAAGGCCAGCGACTGGGAATACCTGTTCCCGATGCGTGCGCAGTCCTATACCTACAGCAACTTCCTGAAAGCGGTGGGTAAATTCCCGGCACTGTGTAAAACCTATAACGACGGCCGAGACAGCGATGCAATCTGTCGTAAAGAGCTGGCAACCATGTTTGCCCACTTTGCGCAGGAAACCGGCGGCCACGAAAGCTGGCGTCCTGAAGCAGAATGGCGTCAGGCGCTGGTGCATGTCCGCGAAATGGGCTGGACTGAAGGTCAGAAGGGCGGCTATAACGGCGAATGTAATCCGGACATCTGGCAGGGGCAGACCTGGCCGTGCGGTAAAGATAAAGACGGTGACTTCCTGAGCTACTTCGGTCGTGGGGCTAAGCAGCTGTCTTACAACTACAACTACGGTCCGTTCTCTGAAGCCATGTACGGTGATGTGCGTACGCTGCTCGACAAACCTGAGCTGGTGGCCGACACCTGGCTGAACCTGGCGAGCGCCATCTTCTTCTTCGCCTATCCGCAGCCGCCAAAACCAAGCATGTTGCAGGTTATTGACGGAACCTGGCAGCCAAACGATCGCGACAAAGCTAACGGACTGGTCCCAGGCTTCGGCGTAACCACTCAGATCATCAACGGCGGCGTCGAGTGCGGCGGCCCGACTGAAATTGCGCAGTCTCAGAACCGTATCAAGTACTACAAAGAGTTCGCGAACTACCTGAAAGTGCCTGTTCCGGCAAATGAAGTGCTGGGCTGCGCCAACATGAAGCAGTTCGATGAAGGCGGCGCTGGCGCCCTGAAGATCTACTGGGAACAGGACTGGGGATGGAGTGCCGATACGCCAGACGGAAAGACCTACTCTTGCCAGCTGGTGGGCTACCAGACGCCATTCAGCGCGTTCAAAGAGGGGGACTACACCAACTGCGTTAAGAAGTTCTATAACGTGAACATCATCAACGACGACGGTTCTGCCACTACGCCGGATGAAAAACCCGTTACTCCAACGCCAGCTGAAGAGGAAACGCCAGCACCAGCGCCAGTACCGGATGAAACGCCGGCAGTCGTGAACCACGCGCCTGTCGCACATATTGCAGGTCCAATCGGTGCGGTTGATGCCGGTGCGCAGGTTTCTCTGAGCGCGGAAGGTTCTACCGATGCTGATGGCAACAAGCTGACCTACACCTGGCGTTCACAGGATGGCCAGACCGTCACCGGTCAGGATAAAGCGGTTGTGACCTTCAAGGCGCCAGAAGCGGCGACGGCTCAGCAGATTGAAATCAGCCTCACCGTCAGCGATGGCGAACTGAGCAGCACCACCTCTTACCTGCTGAACGTGAAGGCAAAAGCGGCTACACCATCTAAGGATGAAGGCGCTTCTGGCTCTTACGCCGCGTGGAGTGCGAACAGCAAGTACAACGCAGGTGATATCGTGAACAACCACGGTAAACTGTTCCAGTGCAAACCGTTCCCGTACAGCGGCTGGTGTAACAACGCTCCGGCATACTATGAACCAGGCGCAGGCCTGGCATGGTCTGACGCCTGGACGGCTCTGTAAAAGCAAACGGCAACCCTCGGGTTGCCGTTTTAGTGTTTGCACCCTCTCCCCGTGGGAGAGGGCCGGGGTGAGGGCATCAGGCCGCACACTCTGTCTTTTGCCGGGTGGCGCTGCGCTTACCCGGCCTACATGGGGTTAAAGGGGCGAGGGAACAATACTGTGCAGTTGTAGGCCCGGTAAGGCGAAGCCGCCACCGGGCAAAAAGGCTAGCGATGAAGCTTCCCGTGATCCCGCAGCCACGCCGCCGTGCGCACAATCCCTTCATCCAGCGTCACGATCGGTTTATACCCCAGCTCGTTCTCTGCTCGCGAAATATCCAGCGTAAAATCAAAGTTAAGCTTCGATACGCCGTAATGCGTCAGCGCAGGCTCTTTGGCCGATTTACTGCCAAAACGCTCCATGCTGCGGGCAATCATATCCAGCATCGGGTAGGGCACGGAACGGATACGGCAGTCGATCTGCAGCTCGTCGATCAGCCGCTGCACAATGCTGCGCAGCGTGCACGGTTCGCCGTTAGTGATGTTATAGGCGCGACCGGAAATCAGCCTATCGCAGTCCGGCAGGCTTGCCAGCCACATGGCGTGAACGGCATTTTCGTAATAGGTCATATCCACCAGCGCATCGCCGCCGCGCGGCAGCAGCACGCTGCCGTAGTGGTGCATCATCTGCGCCAGACGCGGAATAAACACTTTGTCGTGCGGCCCGAACAGGCTCTGCGGACGCAGTACCGTAAAGCGGGTATGCGGGTTCGACTGCGCCAGCAGGTCAATCACCTCTTCGCTGGCCGCCTTGCTGCGGGCAAACTCACAGGCAAAGCGAGCCGGGCGGAAATCTTCCTGCACGTCACGATGGTGGTGATAGTCGAAATAGAGTGACGGTGACGAGATATGAATAAAGTTACGCACGCCCCAGGCGACGGCCCATTCGCCCAGACGGCGGGTTGCCCGCACGTTGGCGAGATCGAAGGCTTCCTGGGTGCCCCACGGGGAGGTGAAACTGGAGCAGTGCCACAGCGTGTCGATACCGGCGAGCATCACTTTCGCCTGAGAGGAGACCAGCTCCGTCAGGTCAGCATGGACGAACTCTGCGCCCATTTTTTGCAGCAGTTTTCCCATCGCTTCGTTGCGACCGGTAGCCCTGACGCTGATGCCCTTGCTGCGCAGAAATTCGACCGCATTTCGGCCTAAGCCGCTGGTCGCCCCGGTAACCAGTACCTTCATATCAATCCACTGTGTTGAAAAGAATTTCGTGCGCATTCTTTCGTGAATTACGACGCTATGCAATGGGAAAGGTGAAAGAAAGAGAGTTTTATTTAGATCTTTTCCGTCTTTTGTTCTGCCCGTTGCGCAATACGTTTCGCCATCCCGCGGAAGATAAACAGGTGCGCAGGGATCATCAACAACCAGTAGAACAGACCCGGCATTCCGTGCGGATGCCACCAGGCGCGGACGTCCAGCTCACGATGGTCACCTTTGTCTTTCAGGCTAAAGCAGAGCCGGCCCAGCCCCGGGGCTTTCATACCGAACAGCAGCGCCAGCTGTTTTTCCGGCTCGACGATGATCACCTTCCAGCTGTCGACCGCATCGCCCACCTCAAGATACGGGCGTGCCGGGCGGCCTTTTGCCAGCCTGTGCCCCACCAGTAGATCCATTGCCCCGCGCGTTTGCCAGAGAATACTACCGAAGAAATAACCGTCTTTGCCGCCAATCTGGTTCACGACCTCCCACAGATCTGCAAGGCTGGCGGAAGTCTTCACCGTGCAGCCCGCCTGTTTCGGGTAATAGCCATACTCCGGGCGCCAGCGGGCAAACGCCTGGGAGTCGTAGCCCCAGTCGCTGGAGTTCACCAGCTGCTCTTCTTCTTTCAGCGTGTTGCGCACGGCATCATCAAAGCGGATCAGGTCCTGGGGAATGAGTGCCCGCAGTTCGCTGTCGTCCGCCAGCAAATCGTGCTTCAGCCCCTGGATCAGCGCTTTGGCGGTCGTCGGCGGCACGGAGGTGATCACATTCAAAAACCACACCGAAATCCAGCGGGTTGGAAAGGGGATAGGGATCAGCCAGCGGCGACGGCCGCTGACGCGCATGAAATGTTCGAACTGCTCCTGATAGCTCAGGACTTCGGGACCTGCGGCTTCCAGCACGCGGTGTTGCTCCGCCGGGTGATCCAGCAGCGCCACCAGATAATGCAGTAAATTCTCCAGCGCAATCGGCGTGGTGCGCGAACGAACCCAGCGCGGCGGCGTGAGTACCGGCAGGTTGTAGACCATATCGCGCATCACTTCGAAGGCGGCGGAGCCCGCGCCGACGATAATGCCGGCGCGCAGTTCGGTGACGGGGATAGCGGCGCCGCGCAGGGTTTCAGCCGTCAGCTGGCGGGCCCGAAGATGATCGGACTGCTCGTGTTCTGGCGCCTGGAGCGAGCTTAAAAAAATCACCTGCTTCACCGGCGTTTGCAGCAGGGCATCGCGGACGTTCATCGCCACCTGCCGCTCGTGGGCGATAAAATCCCCGCCTTCGCCCATGCTGTGCACCAGGTAGTAAAGCGTGTCGACCCCTTCCAGCAGCGCGGGAAGTTCCTTCGGCCAGTTGAGGTCAACGTTGTGGCAGGTGACGCCAGGCAAACTGAGTTTTTGCAGCCGTTCCGTGTTGCGTGCCGCAGCCAGCACCCGGTGTCCCTGCTGGCTTAACGCCACGGTGAGATGCTGACCGATATACCCGCTGGCGCCGAGCACCAGAATGCGTTGCGGCACGTGATGCTCCTTATCGCTGTAAAAACGCCTGCCAGTGTTTCACCACGTCCGCCAGCTGTTCGCGGCTTACGTCAAGATGCATGACCAGGCGCACAACGGGTGAGGCGTTGATCAGCACGCCACGTGATTTCATAAATTCACCCAGCGCGGCGGCGTGCTCATCGCCCACGCGAACAAACAGCATGTTGGTGTCGTGACGCATCACGTCGGCGCCAATTTCGCGCAGCTGCGTAGCCATCCACGCGGCGTTGTCGTGATCGTCCTTCAGGCGCGCCACGTTGTTTTTCAGGGCATACAGCCCGGCCGCCGCCAGAATGCCCGCCTGACGCATGCCGCCGCCGGTCATTTTGCGCCAGCGGTTGGCGCGCTTGATGTAGTCTGCGTTACCGACCAGCAGGGAACCCACCGGCGTGCCCAGACCTTTAGAGAGGCAAATGGTGAACGAGTCGCAGTATTGCGCAATTTCTTTCAGCTCGCAGCCGTACGCCACCACGGCGTTAAAGATGCGCGCGCCGTCCACGTGCAGGCCGAGCCCGCGCTCGCGGGTGAATTCCCACGCTGCTTTCAGGTACTCGCGCGGCAGCACCTTGCCGTTGTGGGTGTTTTCGAGGCTGAGCAGCCTGGTGCGGGCGAAGTGAATATCGTCGGCCTTGATTTTCGCCGCGACCTTATCGAGCGGCAGGGAGCCGTCCGGCGCGGCGTCAATGGGCTGCGGCTGAATGCTGCCGAGCACCGCCGCGCCGCCTGCTTCGTACAGATAGTTATGCGCGCCCTGGCCGACGATATACTCTTCACCGCGCTCGCAGTGGCTGAGCAGTGCGACCAGGTTAGCCTGCGTACCGGTTGGCAGGAACAGGGCAGCCTCCTTGCCGCTCAGTTCAGCCGCGTAGCGTTGCAGTTCGTTGACCGTCGGGTCATCGCCGTAGACGTCGTCCCCGACCGGGGCGGCCATCATCTCTTCGAGCATGGCGCGGCTCGGGCGGGTTACGGTATCACTGCGTAAATCGATCATGGCATGTCCTTATTATTAAAAAGGCGATGCCAGATGTTTTACCTGAGCCAGTTAGTTTTTGCCAGTTCGATCACCTCATCGCCGCGCCCGCTGATGATGGCGCGCAGCATATACAGGCTAAAGCCTTTGGCCTGTTCCAGCTTGATCTGCGGCGGGATCGCCAGCTCTTCTTTGGCGACGACGACATCCACCAGCACCGGACCGTCGATGGAGAAGGCGCGCTGCAGGGCTTCATCCACCTCGGAGGCTTTCTCCACGCGAATACCGGTGATGCCGCAGGCCTCGGCGATGCGCGCGAAGTTGGTGTCGTGCAGCTCGGTGCCGTCCGTCAGGTAGCCTCCGGCCTTCATCTCCATCGCCACGAAGCCCAGCACGCTGTTGTTAAAGACCACGATTTTCAGCGGGAGCTTCATCTGCACCACCGACAGGAAATCCCCCATCAGCATGCTGAACCCGCCGTCGCCGCACATTGCCACCACCTGACGCTCCGGCGCCGTCGCTTTTGCGCCCAGCGCCTGCGGCATGGCGTTGGCCATTGAACCGTGGTTGAACGAGCCGAGCAGGCGGCGTTTGCCGTTCATCTTCAGATAGCGGGCCGCCCAGACGGTTGGCGTGCCCACGTCGCAGGTAAAGATGGCATCGTCGTCGGCAAAATGGCTGATCTGCTGCGCCAGATACTGCGGGTGAATGGCTTTGTCGCTCGGTTTGGCGAGGTCGTCCAGCCCCTTGCGGGCATCGCGATAGTCGCTCAACGCCTTATCAAGGAACTTGCGGTCGGTTTTCTCTTCCAGCAGCGGCAGCAGGGCGGCAAGGGTAGATTTGATGTCGCCCACCAGCGCCATATCGACCTTGCTGTGCGCGCCGATGCTGGCCGGGTTGATATCAATCTGAATGATTTTCGCATCCGCCGGGTAGAACGGACGATACGGGAACTGGGTGCCGAGCAGGATCAGCGTGTCGGCGTTCATCATGGTGTGAAAGCCGCTGGAAAAACCGATCAGCCCGGTCATCCCCACGTCGTAAGGGTTGTCGTACTCGACGTGCTCTTTGCCGCGCAGGGCGTGGACAATCGGCGATTTCAGCTTACCGGCAAATTCAAGCAGCTCCTTGTGGGCGCCCGCGCAGCCGCTGCCGCACATCAGGGCGATATTGCTGGAGTAACGCAGCAGCTGCGCCAGCTTTTTCAGCTCCTCTTCAGCAGGCGTTACCACGGGCTGCGGAGCGTGATACCAGTGCGTGCTGGCCCCTTCCGGCGCGGCCTTGAGGGCCACATCGCCCGGGATAACGACCACAGAAACGCCTCGGTTCAGCACGGCTTTGCGCATGGCGATCGCCAGCACCTGCGGGATCTGCTCCGGGGATGAAACCAGCTCGCAATAGTGGCTGCATTCACGGAACAGCTCCTGCGGATGCGTCTCCTGAAAATAGCCGCTGCCGATTTCGGAAGAGGGAATATGGGCGGCAATCGCCAGCACCGGCACGTGGTTACGGTGGCAGTCGAACAGCCCGTTAATCAGATGCAGGTTGCCGGGACCGCACGAGCCCGCACACACGGCCAGTTCCCCCGTAAGCTGTGCTTCCGCGCCTGCGGCGAAGGCGGCAACCTCTTCATGGCGGGTGGGCATCCATTCGATGGTCTTCATCTTGTTGAGGCTGTCGCTAAGTCCGTTCAGGGAATCGCCGGTTACGCCCCAGATACGTTTCACGCCAGCCTGTTCGAGCGTTTTCGCAATATATGCAGCCACGGTTTGTTTCATGGTTGTCCGTCTCCTTTTTGTGATATCGCTTACAAGCTTAGAAGAAAGTCTCCGTATTGCCCGTCATCTCCCCCTAATTAAAAGGTGCTTTTCACGCGCAATTATTCGGCATAATCTGGCAATACCTCGGTGAAAACAGGAATAACTTCAAATGGTTAAATCATTGTTAATTGCTGTAAATGAAAAGCTATCGTGCGACGATCTTGGCAAACTCTTGTTACGACTTGCCGTCGGCGGGCTGATGCTTTTTCACGGTTTGCACAAGCTTTTTGGCGGCGTGGGCTTTATCAGCGGCATGCTGGTGGAGAAAGGGCTGCCGGGGTTTATTGCCTACGGCGTGTTGGTTGGCGAAGTGGTGGCACCGATCCTGATTATTGTTGGGCTCTTTACGCGCCCGGCCGCACTGGTGCTGGCGTTTACGATGATTGTGGCGTGGCTGATGGTGGGAGTGGGGGAAACGCTCGCCCTTGATAAGGTTGGCGCATGGGCGATTGAAAGCCTGGTGTACTTCTTTATCGGCTCGCTGGCTGTCGCATTTTTAGGGGCAGGGCGGTTTGCGGTAGGGAAAGCGCCCGCGTGGCGATGAAGGCGGGTGTGCTGATAACAAAAGGGTCTGTGGACCCTTTTTTATCGAAGTTTTTTAAGTCTTTGATTTTATTGTGCTGAATTGTATGTCATGAAAAAGGATTTAAGGGGGGGTTAGAGGAATTCTTTATCTGACAAGGTGATAGGTGTAGATTGTTCCAGTTCACTGCCGTACAGGCAGCTTAGAAATGACCGGGCCCGAAGCGCGTACCGTCGTTCGCGTTCACTGCCGTACAGGCAGCTTAGAAATCTGGTTTAACCACGCTGTCAGGGATTTGTTCTGTTCACTGCCGTACAGGCAGCTTAGAAGGCACTTCAGCCGGGTAAGCGTCAGCGCCACCCGACAAAAGCCCGGTGGCGCTGACGCTTACCGGGCCTACAAGCCAATATTTCCGAATAAGCCTGAATTAGCACCGTCTTCATCGGGTGCGGATAAACGAAACGTCGCCCGACAAAAAGCCCGGTGGCGCTAGCGCTTACCGGGCCTACGAAGAGCCAGCACGTACAAAGTAGGCCGGGTAAACGCAGTGCCACCCGGCAAAAATGGCGGCACCGCATCACATTACGCCAGCACCAGGTCCCCCTGCGGGTGGCAGGAACACGCCAGCACGTAACCCTCGGCAATTTCCGCGTCGGACAGCGTCATGGTGCTGGTGACGGTATACTCGCCTGAAACCACCTTCGTCTTACAGCAGCCGCACACCCCCGCACGACAGGCAGCCACTACCGGCACCTTGTTGCTTTCCAGCGCCTCCAGCAGCGTGGTCCCTACGCGGCCAAAGAAGGTCTGCGCAGGCTGCAGTTTGGTGAACTTAACGCCGCTGGCTGCCGCTTCCGCCACCGGCGTGAAGAACTGCTCTTTGAAGAAGCGGGTCACGCCAAGCGCTTTCACTTCTTTTTCGACGATATCCATGTACGGCGCCGGGCCGCAGGTCATCACGGTGCGGTTCGCCATATCCGGCACGCTTTGCAGCAGCTCGCGGCTCAGGCGACCGGGCACAAAGCCGTGGGTCGCGTTGTGCTCAGCCACCAGCGTCACCGGATAATCACGCCATTCCCCGGCAAAAATCACATCTTCCGGAGAGCGAACGCTGAAGATCGTCTGCACGTCGGCCTGCGGGCGGTTCTTCGCCAGCCAGCGGCGCATCGACATAATCGGCGTCACGCCGCAGCCCGCCGCCAGCAGCAGGAATTTATCGTCTGCTTTGTCGTCACAGGTGAAATCACCCTGCGCGTCAGACAGCCAGATATAATCCCCGCGCTTCACGTCCCGCGTCAGCCACTGCGAGCCCGCGCCGTCATCAATGCGGCGGACGGTGAGCGTAATGTACTCGCTCACGCCCGGCGTTGAGGAGATCGTGTAGGCGCGCAGGGTGTCCGCCGAATTGCGAACGCTGACCAGCGCATACTGACCTGCACGGTACGGATAGTAGTCATGGCACAGCAGCGACAGCGTCCACACATCCGGCGTCTCCTGATGGATGTGATGAACCTGCATCCGCCACGGACATTGTGAGGTTGGCATGGTCATGAATAACTCCTTACGCGCTCAGCAGCTGCTTCATATCATCTTCAACGTTGGTCACGGAACGCAGACCGAATTTCTCGTTCAGCACCGCCAGCAGGTCCGGCGTCAGGAAGCCAGGCGCGGTCGGGCCGGTCACGATGTTGGTGACGCCGAGAGAGAGCAGGGTCAGCAGGATGACAATCGCTTTCTGCTCAAACCATGACAGCACCAGCGACAGCGGCAGGTCGTTCACGCCACAGCCCAGTTTCTCCGCCAGCGTGACCGCCAGAATGATGGCCGAGTAAGCATCGTTACACTGGCCCGCATCGATCAGGCGCGGCAGACCTTCGATGTCGCCGAAGTCCAGCTTGTTGAAACGGTATTTACCGCACGCCAGGGTCAGGATCAGGCAGTCTTCCGGCACGCTGGTGGCGAAATCGGTGAAGTAGTTACGCTCGCCGCGCGCGCCGTCGCAGCCGCCGACGAGGAAGATGTGGCGCAGCTTTTCACGGCTGACGAGATCGATCAGCGAATCAGCGGCACCCAGCAGGGTCTCACGACCAAAGCCGACGGTAATGAGGTGCGGGATTTCGCTGTACGGGAAGCCCGCCATCTGCTGCGCCTGGGCGATAACCGGACCGAAATCGTCACCTTCAAGATGGCTCACGCCCGGCCAGCCGACGATGCTGCGGGTCCAGATGCGGTCGTCATACGCGCCTACGGTAGGGTCGATGATGCA
The DNA here is from genome assembly GCF_036487345.1 of Enterobacter cloacae complex sp. CARB60. NCBI lineage: Bacteria > Pseudomonadati > Pseudomonadota > Gammaproteobacteria > Enterobacterales > Enterobacteriaceae > Enterobacter > Enterobacter cloacae complex sp. CARB60. Next base: position 3,181,476 of record NZ_JAZKLC010000002.1, on the reverse strand, counting down.
GTTAGAGGTCATTACGATAGGGCCAGGGAAGCGTGCGAACTCCACCTGCTGGTTCTGCCAGCCGCTGCCGTAGTTGCCGATCAGATGCTTAAATTTACGCAGCTCCGGGTAGCCGTGCGCCGGGAGCATTTCGCCGTGGGTATAGACGTTAACGCCGGTGCCTTCGGTTTGCTTCAGCAGGTTGTAGAGATCTTTCAGGTCGTGACCGGAAATCAGGATGCACTTGCCTTCGGTCGCTTTCACGTTCACCTGCGTCGGCGTCGGGTGGCCGTAGGTGCTGGTTTCACCGGCATCCAGAATGCTCATCACGCGGAAGTTCATCTGGCCGATTTCCATTGAGCACTCCAGCAGCGCGTTCATATCGGCAGGCCAGGTGCCCAGCCACACCATGATTTTGTGGTACTGGGCATAAATCTCATTGTCGTACTGACCCAGAACGTGCGCGTGCTCCATATACGCCGCAGCGCCTTTCAGGCCGTACAGGCACAGCAGGCGCAGGCCGAGAATGTTCTCGCCAATCGCCGCTTTGTCTTTATTCGGGGTGAATTCTGCCGCCTGACGCTGGAGGTCGCCCAGATCGTCGCTCACCAGCTGAAGTTCTGACATCGGGTTTTCCACGCGGGCGCTGGCGTCCGCCTTCAGGCACTGTGCTTTCAGCGCTTCACGCAGGGCAATCGCTTCGCGGGCATAGCCCACAATGCGCGGAGAGTCGAAGTTAACGTTGGTCAGCGTGGAGAAGAAGGCGCGCGGGGCGAAGCTGTCGACGTAGTGGTCAACAATGCCGTATTCGCGGGCTTTGAACGCCCATGCGGAAAGGCCTTGCAGGGCAGCAATCAGCAGGTCCTGCAGGTCAGATGTTTCTGCGGTTTTGCCGCACATACCCTGTGCGTAAGAGCAGCCATTGCCTGCCGGGGTACGGATGGTTTGTTCACATTGCACACAAAACATAATCACACCTGTTAAAGTTATATTTGATATACATGTTTAAGGTTATGCCTGTGCCAGAACGGTGAAAAGGGCTTTCTGCTACAAAATAGAGGGAGATTGATTTAGCGCAATTTTGGCGGCAGGAAACCTACCGCCAAAGAAGTATCAGGCAGAGAAGAAGGCCATCATGACCGGAACCAGCAGGCTCAAAATAAAGCCGTGCACGATAGCCGCGGGCACCATCTCCAGCCCCCCGGAGCGCTGGAGTACCGGCAGGGTAAAGTCCATCGACGTCGCGCCGCATAGGCCCAGCGCGGTAGAACGACTGCGGCGAACCAGGCTTGGGATCAGCATGATGGCAATCAGCTCGCGTGCCAGATCGTTAAAGAAGGCGGCGCTGCCGATCACCGGGCCGAATGATTCGGTCAGCAGAATACCGGAGAGGGAGTACCAGCCAAAACCTGACGCCATCGCCAGGCCGGTTTTCAGCGGCAGATCGAGAATAAGGGCGTTAATGACGCCCGCCACCATTGAACTGGCGACAACAATCACCGCAACCATCATTCCCCGACGGTTGAGGACAATTTGTTTCAGGGTCATGCCATTATTTCGCAGCTGAATACCGATCAGGAACAGCAGGAAGATCAGCGTATATTCACTGGCCTCTGTCGCGTGCTGTAAAAATGCCCAACCGGTCAGCCCAAGAAGAAAACCGAGCACCACGACGCCGCATAATTTTAATGATTCAAGCGCCATTGCAATTCGTGAAGGGAGTTTTTCCTGATGATGGTGATTTTTCCATGGAATAGTGCGTTCCAGCCACAGCAGCGCGGCAATATTGCACAGCAAAATAACAACCACGGTGACGACAGAATAATGAAGGATGGAGAGTAAATTCGCCGACAGGTTATCCAGGAAAGCCAGGCTTATCCCCATAAAGAAAAGAATGACGTAAACAATCCAGCTGAGAAAACGGTTGATAAGCCGTAATGCGGATTCCTGATGCAGCGGGATAAGGTAGCCCGCAATCAGGGGCAGCAGAATAATGAGGAGTCCTGAAAACATGAACAGCCGGTCCTTTTGAGTATCTGTTGAGCGCCAGAGACACTACCCAATAAAGGCTGTTCAGTAAAGCGGCAAAAGAAAGCCGGGTGGCGCTAACGCTTACCCGGCCTACAAAGTGCACTCTCATGTAGGTCGGGTAAGCGTTAGCGCCACCCGACATTACAGGCCGCACGTAATTAATCGCGTTTTTCCAGCAGGGTGCGGTACAGCACGCCGCCCAGGATACCACCGATAATTGGCATCACCCAGAACAGCCACAGCTGTTCAAGCGCCCAGCCGCCCTGGAAGATGGCGACGGCGGTGCTGCGTGCCGGGTTAACGGAGGTGTTGGTGACCGGAATCGAAATCAGGTGAATCAGCGTCAGCGCCAGACCAATGGCAATCGGGGCAAAACCGGCTGGCGCGTGTTTGTCCGTTGCGCCGTGGATCACCAGCAGGAAGCCGGCGGTCAGCACAATTTCAATCACGATGGCAGACAGCATGGAGTAGCCGCCCGGAGAGTGTTCGCCGAAGCCGTTAGAGGCAAAGCCGCTGGCCGCCGCGTCGAACCCGGCTTTACCGCTGGCAATGACGTACAGAACGCCCGCCGCAATAATACCGCCAACTACCTGCGCCACAATGTAGCCAATCACGTCTTTAGCGGGGAAACGGCCGCCCGCCCATAAACCTAATGTCACTGCCGGGTTAAAATGACCGCCTGAAATATGACCCACGGCAAACGCCATGGTTAATACGGTTAAACCAAACGCCAGCGCGACGCCGACAAAACCAATGCCTAATTCCGGGAATGCTGCTGCCAGAACGGCGCTACCGCAGCCACCAAATACCAGCCAGAATGTACCAAAGCATTCTGCCGCTAATTTTCTAAACATAACCACCTCAAAATAATTATCCGCACGCTTTCCTGCGTGTGGGTTATATCGTCAAAAAGGGATGACGACTCAAAGAGTCTCTATTTTAAAAAATAACCACACCCCTTCGCCACTTAAATAAATTAGATGGGTTTGATTTTAGGCAATGTGATGTCATTCCTTGTTCGAGCCGGCGGTAAATAGAGCATAGCTCATTTTTGAATGGGTGAATGTTGTACTGTCGTCGCCACCATCCTCCCGCTATACTGCTGATAACTTAAAGGAAAAAGTGATCATTTGTCGGGGGATTTATGCTTCTCGAACGTGTGGAAATTGTCGGATTTCGCGGTATTAACCGTCTGTCGCTCCAGCTTGAGCAGAACAACGTCCTGATCGGCGAGAACGCGTGGGGTAAGTCCAGCCTGCTGGATGCGCTGACGCTACTGCTTTCGCCCGAAGACGATCTGTATCACTTCGTCCGCGACGATTTCTGGTTCCCGCCCGGCGACGTGACGGGGCGCGAGAAGCACCTGCATATCATCCTGACGTTCCGCGAATCCGAGCCTGGACGTCATCGCGTGCGTCGCTTCCGCCCTCTGTCACCCTGCTGGGTGCCGTGCGATGACGGTTTCCACCGGATTTTCTATCGTCTGGAAGGGGAGATGGCGGAGAACGAGGGCGTTCTCACCCTGCGTGATTTTCTCGATGAAAAAGCCAACCCGATCCCGCTGGACAATATCGACGATCTGGCCCGTCACCTGATCCGCCTGACGCCGGTGTTACGCCTGCGCGATGCGCGCTTTATGCGGCGTATTCGTAACGGTACCGTACCGAATATGCCGGAAGTGGAAGTCACCGCCCGGGAGCTGGATTTTCTGGCAAGAGAGCTGGTGTCGCGCCCGCAGAATCTGACCGATGGTCAAATCCGTCAGGGGTTGTCCGCAATGGTGCAACTCCTGGAGCACTATTTTTCCGAGCAGGGAACCTCGGCGTCGCGCCATCGTCTGATGCGCCGCCGCTCTCATGACGAGCAGCGAAGCTGGCGTTATCTCGACATCATTAACCGGATGATCGACCGGCCCGGCGGTCGTACCCATCGGGTGATTTTGCTGGGGCTGTTTTCAACGCTTTTGCAGGCCAAAGGCACCGTTCGTCTTGACCGGGACGCCCGACCGCTGCTGCTGGTGGAAGACCCGGAAACGCGCCTGCATCCCATCATGCTCTCCGTGGCATGGCATCTGCTGAATCTGCTGCCGCTCCAGCGCATTACGACCACCAATTCCGGGGAGTTATTATCGCTGACGCCGGTAGAACACGTCTGTCGCCTGGTGCGTGAATCCTCCCGCGTCTCCGCTTTCCGCCTTGGGCCGGGCGGTTTGAGCGCGGAAGACGGGCGGCGCATCGCGTTTCATATTCGCTTTAACCGCGCGTCGTCGCTCTTTGCCCGCTGTTGGCTGCTGGTGGAGGGGGAAACGGAAACCTGGGTCATCAACGAGCTGGCGCGCCAGTGCGGCCACCATTTTGATGCGGAAGGCATTAAGGTGATTGAATTCGCCCAGTCGGGATTAAAGCCGCTGATAAAATTTGCCCGCCGGATGGGGATCGAGTGGCACGTGCTGGTAGACGGTGATGAGGCGGGGAAAAAATATGCCTCGACCGTGCGGAGCCTGCTGAATAACGAGCGAGAGGAAGAGCGCGACCATTTAACCATGCTCCCTGCGATGGACATGGAACACTTCATGTATCGTCAGGGGTTCGACGACGTTTTCCACCGCATTGCCATGGTGCCGGTCGATGTCCCGATGAACATGCGGCGCGTGATCGCCAAAGCCATTCATCGTTCGTCAAAACCGGATTTAGCCATTGAAGTGGCGACGGAAGCGGGGAGGCGGGGCGTGGAGGCGGTACCGACCCTGCTGCGGAAGATGTTCTCCCGCGTGCTGTGGCTGGCACGCGGGAAAGCGGATTAGCGTTGGGTCGCCTGTTTCACCTGCTGAATCAGGCTATCCAGCAGTTCGTAGCGGCGGCGATATTCGGCGCGTTTTTTGCTGGCGATCTCTTCCATCGGTTTACGCGGCATGACGAGCGGCAGCATAAAGTTACCGTTATCCTGTTTTTCACCGCCGATGGAGAGCCAGAAACTGTCGTAATCGGCTAACAGTTTGCCCTCTTTTTTCTTGCGGTAGCGCCAGCTGCGATAAATATGGGTATCGTTACTGACGGCGACAATCTGCTCTACCGGGAACGCGGCGCCGAGCGTCATCGCGGCCTCGACCAGCAGACGTTTCGGGAACAGACCGTGGCAGGCTTTCGTCGCACGCTGGATCAGCTCATGGGGAACATGCGCTTTTGCGCCCTGCAAACCGCCAATGAACAGCGTCGATTTTCCCTCAAACGGGCATAGCGTAAAGGTCATCTCCGCCAGCGCCGTATTTTGACCGTCACAGAAAACGAGGGTAGCTTCTCCCTCTTTATCCATAAACGCGTCGGCACACAGACGGACGGTAAATTGCTGTTCATCTTTTCCGGTTAAGGTCAGCAGAGTCACGCCCTGCTTTGAAAGGTAACCATGAGTCAGCGTCGCCGGCAGCTGGCGACACATCATCTGATAGTGCCAGGACAGCGATTCCAGCGCACGCTGTCGATCCATATTGACCGTCAACCACGGACGATGAAGGCGGCAGGGCAGCCCCGGCTGAACCTGGAGCATTTGCATCAGGTGCGGATGTTTTGCAAGCTCAGACAGCAGACGCGCGGTGCTGAGCGGTGTCGCCAGTGAACGCAGCATGAACTTACGTCGGTAGGCGGTTTTTTCCCATGCCAGCCCGGGGGCGATCTCACCGAAAGCCAGGTTTTTGAAGAGCTGCCAGCCGGATTTTGGCTGCGGCAGATTTGAAAGTGATGTATCGACGATGGAAGACATGGTAGATCCTGATCCTTTTGGAATATCGCTATTTCAGCAGGGGAAATGTCAACATCTCGTAAACAAATTAGGACGATTTCGGAGAACAGGGGTTTCGTTGAAGAGTCGTTTAGTTAGAATCAACACTTATCATTGCCAGAACATTTATTTGGAATATTTATGAACCTCAAGGGAAAACGCAGAACGCTGTTTCTGCTGCTGGCGGTCGTAGTTTTAGCCGGTGGATACTGGCTATGGCAGGTGCTGAATGCGCCGGTGCCACAGTATCAGACGCTGATTGTTCGCCCGGGCGAACTGCAGCAAAACGTCCTCGCGACGGGCAAGCTTGACGCGCTGCGCAAGGTTGACGTCGGCGCTCAGGTCAGCGGCCAGCTGAAAACGCTGTCGGTTGAGATTGGCGACAAGGTGAAAAAAGGCCAGCTGCTCGGCGTTATCGATCCCGAGCAGGCTGAGAACCAGATCCGCGAGGTGGAAGCCACGCTGATGGAGCTGCGCGCGCAGCGCGCGCAGGCGCTGGCAGAACGTAACCTGGCCCAGGTAACGCTGACCCGTCAGCAGGCGCTGGCCAAAACCCAGGCTATTTCGAAACAAGATCTCGATACCGCCACCACTGAACTGGCGGTGAAACAGGCGCAGATCGGCACGATTGAAGCGCAAATCAAACGCAATCAGGCCTCGCTGGATACGGCGAAAACCAACCTCGACTACACCAAAATCGTCGCGCCGATGGCGGGCGAAGTGACCCAGATCACCACGCTGCAGGGCCAGACGGTGATCGCCGCGCAGCAGGCGCCAAACATTCTGACGCTGGCGGACATGAGCACCATGCTGGTCAAAGCCCAGGTCTCCGAGGCGGATGTGATCCATCTTAAGCCGGGGCAGAACGCCTGGTTTACGGTGCTGGGCGACCCGCAGACGCGCTACGAAGGCGTGCTGAAAGACATTCTGCCGACGCCGGAAAAAGTGAACGACGCTATCTTCTACTATGCCCGCTTTGAGGTGCCAAACCCGCAGGGCGTGCTGCGCCTGGATATGACCGCGCAGGTGCATATTCAGCTGACCGGCGTGAAGAACGTGCTGACCATCCCGCTCTCTGCTCTCGGCGAATCCGCAGGGGAGAGCCGTTATAAAGTGAAAGTGCTGCGCAACGGCGAAACGCGCGAGCGCGAGGTCGTGATTGGCGCGCGCAACGACACCGACGTGGTGGTGGTAAAAGGGCTGGAAGAGGGCGAGGAGGTTGTTGTCAGCGAAAGCCTGCCCGGAGCCGCCAAATGACGGCGCTGCTTGAGCTGAATAACATTCGTCGCAGCTATCCCTCCGGCGACGGCCCGGTGGAGGTGCTGAAGGGCATCTCCCTGCGCGTGGAGGCGGGCGAGATGGTGGCGATTGTCGGCGCATCGGGTTCCGGTAAATCGACGCTGATGAACATTCTCGGCTGCCTGGATAAACCGACCAGCGGTACCTATCGCGTGGCCGGGACGGATGTCTCCACGCTGGACGGCGACGCGCTGGCGAAGCTGCGCCGGGAACACTTCGGCTTTATCTTCCAGCGTTACCATCTGCTTTCTCACCTGAATGCGGCCCAGAACGTGGAAGTGCCTGCGGTGTATGCGGGCGTCGAGCGTAAAAAGCGCCTTGAGCGCGCGAAGATGCTGCTGACGCGCCTGGGGCTGGCAGAGCGGGTGGAGTACCAGCCCTCGCAGCTGTCCGGCGGCCAGCAGCAGCGCGTGAGTATTGCCCGCGCCCTGATGAACGGCGGGCAGGTGATCCTCGCGGATGAACCGACCGGCGCGCTAGACAGCCATTCCGGCGAAGAGGTGATGGCGATCCTCCATCAGCTTCGCGATCAGGGACACACGGTGATTATCGTCACCCACGATCCGCAGGTGGCGGCGCAGGCGGAACGCATTATTGAGATCCACGACGGCGAGCTGGTCAGCAATCCGCCGCCGCGTGAGTCCAGGGCAGCGGCGCCGAAAGAAGTGCTGCCGGCATCAACCGGCTGGGGACAGTTCTCCAGCGGCTTTCGTGAAGCGCTGACCATGGCCTGGCTGGCGATGGCGGCCAACAAAATGCGTACCCTGTTGACGATGCTCGGCATCATTATCGGTATCGCCTCGGTGGTGTCGATTGTGGTGGTGGGTGACGCGGCGAAACAGCTGGTGCTGGCGGATATCCGCGCCATCGGCACCAATACCATTGACGTTTATCCCGGCAAAGACTTTGGCGACGACGAGCCGCAGTATCAGCAGGCGCTGAAATACGACGATCTGGCGGCGATTCAGAAGCAGCCGTGGGTGAACTCCGCCACGCCTGCGGTTTCGCAGAACCTGCGTCTGCGCGTGGGCAACGTTGACGTGGCCGCCAGCGCTAACGGCGTGAGCGGAGACTATTTCAACGTCTACGGCATGACCTTCAGCGAAGGCGCCACCTTCAACGCCGAGCAACTGGCGGGCAGGGCGCAGGTGGTGGTGCTGGACGCGAACTCGCGCAGGCAGCTTTTCCCCAATAAAGCCAGCGTGGTAGGCGAAGTGATCCTGGTCGGCAACATGCCTGCCACGGTCATCGGCGTGGCGGAAGAGAAGCAGTCGATGTTTGGCAGCAGCAAGATCCTGCGCGTCTGGCTGCCCTATACCACCATCTCAGGGCGGATTATGGGGCAGTCCTGGCTCAACTCCATCACCGTGCGCGTGAAGGAGGGCTACGACAGCGCGCTCGCCGAACAGCAGCTTGAGCGGCTGTTAACCCTGCGCCACGGGAAGAAAGATTTCTTCACCTGGAATATGGACGGCCTCTTGAAAACGGCGGAAAAGACCACACGTACACTTCAGCTTTTCCTCACGCTGGTGGCGGTGATCTCGCTGGTCGTCGGCGGCATCGGGGTGATGAATATCATGCTGGTGTCGGTAACCGAGCGCACCCGGGAGATCGGCATCCGCATGGCGGTCGGGGCCCGGGCCAGCGACGTGCTGCAGCAGTTTTTGATTGAAGCGGTACTGGTGTGTCTGGTCGGCGGGGCGATGGGCATTGCGCTCTCGATGATGATCGCGTTTGCGCTCCAGCTCTTTTTACCCGGCTGGGAGATTGGCTTCTCGCCGGTCGCCATTATTACCGCATTTTTGTGTTCGACCTTTACCGGCATTTTGTTTGGCTGGTTGCCCGCCCGCAACGCGGCGCGGCTGGATCCGGTGGACGCGCTGGCTCGGGAATAACCCGAAAATAAAAATGCCAGCCGATCGGGCTGGCATTTTGACTGCGGGATGTACACAATAAAACAGAGAGCTATGCAACCGTCTCTGCTTCAAGGGGTACGATTAGGCTTGCATGATTGCCTTTTGGACCCTGATGTACATCGAACCGGACGGACTGCCCGGCTTTGAGCGTTCTGTAACCATCCATCTGAATGGTGGAATAGTGAGCGAAGATATCCTCGCCGCCGCCTTCGGGGCAGATGAAGCCAAACCCTTTGGCGTTGTTGAACCACTTAACAGTACCCATTTCCATGCTTCGACATCCTTCGTAAATCTTATAAGTTAAGATGGAATGAACCGGTGGTGGAGTGGGGGCTGTTCAAAACCTCGCCATCTCACGCTTGTACAATTTAGAGAAACGAAAGAAGTCGTCAAGCGTTTGGCGCTGGAGATGGGACAATAATCAACCAAAGTTTGAAGCAGTTAACGCTATTGCAACAGTTTGTGACAGACATCGCGGATGACAGTAATAGATGATTGTTATCTAACATCTGAGGTAGATTCAAAGTGGTTATGCATAATGGGTAAGACCAACGATTGGCTGGATTTTGACCAGCTGGCGGAAGATAAAGTGCGCGACGCGCTAAAACCGCCATCTATGTATAAAGTTATGTTAATGAACGATGATTACACGCCGATGGAATTTGTTATTGACGTGCTACAAAAGTTCTTTTCTTATGATGTAGAACGTGCAACGCAACTGATGCTTACCGTTCATTATCGAGGCAAAGCGATCTGCGGCATTTTTACTGCCGAAGTCGCGGAAACCAAAGTGGCGATGGTGAACGACTATGCGAGGGAGAACGAGCATCCGTTGCTGTGTACGCTGGAAAAGGCCTGATAAGGCATAAAATTGGGGGAGGTGCCTATGCTCAATCAAGAACTGGAACTCAGTTTAAACATGGCTTTCGCCAGAGCGCGTGAGCACCGACATGAGTTTATGACCGTCGAGCATTTACTGCTCGCACTGCTTAGCAACCCATCTGCCCGCGAAGCGCTGGAAGCCTGCTCCGTGGATCTGGTGGCGCTACGTCAGGAACTCGAAGCCTTCATCGAACAAACCACACCGGTGCTGCCAGCCAGTGAAGAAGAGCGCGACACGCAGCCGACGCTCAGCTTCCAGCGCGTGTTGCAGCGCGCGGTATTCCACGTCCAGTCTTCCGGGCGTAGCGAAGTGACTGGCGCAAACGTCTTAGTCGCCATCTTCAGCGAGCAGGAGTCACAGGCTGCCTACCTGCTGCGCAAACACGAAGTCAGCCGCCTCGACGTGGTTAACTTTATTTCTCACGGAACGCGCAAAGACGAGCCTAACCAGGCATCGGATTCCAGCAATCAGGTCAATAACAATGAAGAGCAAGCAGGCGGGGAGGATCGTATGGAAAACTTCACCACCAACCTTAACCAGCTTGCTCGCGTTGGCGGTATCGACCCGCTGATTGGTCGCGATAAAGAGCTGGAGCGCGCGATCCAGGTGCTGTGCCGTCGCCGCAAGAACAACCCGCTGCTGGTGGGTGAGTCAGGCGTGGGTAAAACCGCGATTGCCGAAGGTCTTGCCTGGCGCATTGTGCAGGGCGACGTGCCGGAAGTGATTGCCGACTGCACCATCTACTCGCTGGATATCGGCTCTCTGCTGGCGGGCACCAAATACCGCGGTGATTTTGAAAAACGCTTCAAGGCGTTGTTAAAGCAGCTGGAGCAGGACACCAACAGCATCCTGTTTATTGATGAGATCCACACCATCATCGGTGCAGGTGCGGCCTCCGGTGGCCAGGTGGATGCCGCGAACCTGATCAAACCGCTGCTTTCCAGCGGCAAGATCCGCGTGATTGGCTCCACGACCTACCAGGAGTTCAGCAACATCTTTGAGAAAGACCGTGCGCTGGCGCGCCGCTTCCAGAAAATCGACGTGACCGAGCCGTCCGTCGAGGAAACGGTGCAGATCATCAACGGTCTGAAGCCGAAGTACGAAGCGCACCACGACGTGCGTTACACCGCGAAAGCGGTCCGTGCGGCGGTGGAGCTGGCGGTGAAATACATCAACGACCGTCATCTGCCGGATAAGGCGATTGACGTGATTGATGAGGCAGGGGCGCGTGCGCGTCTGATGCCGGCCAGCAAGCGTAAGAAAACCGTTAACGTGGCGGATATTGAGTCCGTGGTGGCCCGCATCGCGCGTATCCCTGAGAAGAGCGTTTCTCAGAGCGACCGCGACACGCTGCGCACCCTCGGCAATCGCCTGAAAATGCTGGTCTTTGGTCAGGATAAAGCCATTGAGGCCTTAACCGAAGCGATCAAGATGGCCCGCGCCGGACTGGGGCATGACCACAAGCCTGTCGGTTCCTTCCTGTTCGCTGGCCCGACCGGCGTGGGGAAAACCGAGGTGACGGTTCAGCTCTCCAAAGCGCTGGGCATTGAGCTGCTGCGCTTTGATATGTCCGAGTATATGGAGCGTCACACCGTCAGCCGTTTGATTGGTGCGCCTCCGGGCTACGTAGGCTTTGACCAGGGCGGCCTGCTCACCGACGCGGTGATCAAGCATCCGCACGCGGTCCTGCTGCTCGATGAAATCGAGAAAGCGCACCCGGACGTGTTCAACATCCTGCTGCAGGTGATGGACAACGGGACGCTGACCGACAACAACGGGCGCAAGGCGGACTTCCGCAACGTGGTGCTGGTAATGACCACCAACGCCGGTGTGCGTGAAACAGAGCGTAAATCCATCGGCCTGATCCACCAGGATAACAGCACCGATGCGATGGAGGAGATCAAGAAGATCTTCACGCCGGAGTTCCGTAACCGTCTGGACAACATTATCTGGTTCGATCACCTGTCTACCGACGTGATCCATCAGGTAGTGGACAAGTTCATCGTCGAGCTGCAGGTTCAGCTGGATCAGAAAGGCGTGTCGCTGGAAGTAAGCCAGGAGGCCCGCAACTGGCTGGCCGAGAAAGGCTACGACCGTGCGATGGGGGCTCGTCCAATGGCGCGCGTGATTCAGGACAACCTGAAGAAACCGCTGGCGAACGAGCTGCTGTTTGGCTCGCTGGTGGACGGCGGCCAGGTGACCGTGGCGCTGGACCAGGCGAAGAACGAACTGACGTACGATTTCCAGAGTGCAGCGAAGCACAAGCCGGAAGCGGCTCACTGAGTTGAACGTTAATGTTAAAAACCGGGCTTTTGCCCGGTTTTTTTATGCCTGCCAAGGTAAAAGCAAAACGGCAACAGATTTGTCGTTTTTAGTGTTTTCTCCCTCTCCCTGTGGGAGAGGGTTGGGGTGAGGGCAACAGGCCGCAGAGAATTTTGCGAGGCGCTTTCCAGTTTCTTTCGAAGTCAGTTGCTGGATAAATCCACAGTAATAAAATGGCGGCGCACCTGCAAAATCAGGTGCCGGGATTGGCGTCCTGAAAGTGTGTGAGCAGCAGTAATGCTGCAGGCTTCGTTCGCCCTAAGGAAAAGGGTATAATTCTGCATCTGGCGGGCGAATCGGAAGCTTCTTTTGAAGCGCCAGTAGCACACACACTGGTACGCCAATTCCTTTTCGTCCGCCGCCAGCAAATTGGCGTTTCCTGCGATGGTAAATTCAAAGTGTGTGAAGGAATTACCCAATGAATACAGAAAACAATTTCGCCCAACTCTACAGCGAACTCTCCCTCAACCCCGATCTCCCAACCCTTGCCGAGCGCTGCAAACTGCTCACCGAAATACTCCTCGACTGCAAATCACTCCCGCAAACGCAGCCCGTTTGCCGCTGTCTCGGGGCCTGGCTGGAAGAGGTGAAATCCGGCCTCACAGAGTCAATGCGTGATTTTCAGGTGGTGGAATTTGAGGATGAAGCGGAACAGCCGCGACAAAAAGAGTGGTTGCTGGAAGATACAGAAACGAAATGCGACTACTGCCGGGCGTTAAACCATGTGCTACTGGTGTCGCATTTTGACCGTGATATGTTGCCGCACCTTACGGGGCTGCTGCATGACATTACGCATTCGATGGCGGGGGATTTAATCGCTCCTGTACAACCGTGGATGACAATACATCTTCCGACGCAGCAACACTAAAGCCATAAATAAAAAAGGCCGGGATAATCCCGACCTTTTAAATATTCATCTGCCATTACAGGCGAAAACAATTAGCGACTACGGAAGACAATGCGGCCTTTGCTCAGGTCGTACGGGGTCAGTTCAACAGTCACTTTGTCGCCCGTTAAAATGCGGATGTAGTTTTTGCGCATTTTACCGGAGATGTGCGCAGTTACCACGTGACCGTTTTCCAGCTCTACGCGAAACATGGTATTAGGCAACGTATCAAGTACGGTACCCTGCATTTCAATATTGTCTTCTTTGGCCATCTAATCCTCTGGGGTATCACTACCAAGTTTTGAACCGGCAAGATAATGCCGAAATTCATCAATTAAGTAAAGAATTGCGCGATTAAAACGCAGCAAAACACTTTCTGCGCATTGCCCAAGCGTCACGGTACAACCGAACAGGAAGCGCATTCGTAAAGGGGAGACGACAGGATAAACGTCAGGACGTTATCTGAAGCGAGGGTCCCAAACGGCGGCGGGGCAACAGGCAGAAGCTACTCTGCGGCATAATTATAACACCCTCACAAAAAATATGCGGAAAACATTTAGGCATTGGGCATAAAGAGCGTTCTCGGTATCCAGAAGTCGCGCGGGAGCTTCTCCTGACGGCTGGCGTCCAGCTGTTCGATGTACTGGCGTCGCGGGATTTCAACCGCACCCAGGGAGGCAGTGTGCTCGTTGAGCACCTGACAATCGATCAGGCGCCCGCCGCGCTGGGCAAACGCCTCGCAGAAGACCAGCAGCGCGGTTTTCGAGGCGTTAACCGCACGAGAGAACATCGACTCGCCGCAAAACAGCGTTCCCTGCGCCACGCCGTACATGCCGCCGACGAGCGCTCCGCCTTCCCACACCTCGATGGAGTGGGCGTAGCCAAGCTCATGGAGCTGGTGGTAGGCGGTGATGATATCGCGGGTTATCCATGTCCCTTCATAGCGGTCTTCGGCACAGCCTTCAATGACCTGACCAAAGGCGTGGTTGAGGGTAACGCGGTACGGTGATTTTGCATGGAAACGCTTCATGCTGCGGCTCAGGTGAAACTGCGCTGGCCACAGCACGGCACGCGGATCGGGGGACCACCATAAAATCGGATCGCCGGGGGAAAACCAGGGGAAGATACCGCGCTGGTACGCCATTAATAGTCGAGCGGGACTGAGGTCACCGCCAAGGGCCAGCAGCCCGTTGGGCTCACGCAGCGCCCCTTCCGGAGAAGGGAACGCGATGTTATGACGAGAAAGCTGGACCAGGCGCATGACAGCAAAACTCCAGTACGCGAGTGAAGACGCTACAAATATAGTCTACAGACGCTGTTTAAACTGGTAGTAGCGACCCTGTTTTGCCAACAGTTCTGTGTGATTACCTTGCTCAATAATGTGCCCGTTGTCCATCACAATTATCCGATCAAAGCTCGCCAGTCCGCGCAGGCGGTGCGTGACCATCAGCACGGTTTTGCCGGTCATGACATTCGCCAGTAAATCAAGGATTTGGCTCTCGGTCGTGGCGTCCAGCCCTTCGGTGGGCTCGTCGAGCAGCATCAGCGGCGCATCGTGCAGCAGCGCGCGCGCAATGGCCAGACGGCGCAGCTCACCGCCGGAGAGCTGACGGCCACCTTCGCCAAGCCAGCTGTTCAATCCCTCATCCTCGAGCAGTTTTTGCAGACCTACCTGCTCCAGCACGGCGCGAAGCGCATCATCAGAGGCCTCTGGCGCGGCCAGCAGCAGGTTATCGCGCAGCGTGGCGCTAAACAGATGCACGCGCTGTGGAACGACGCTCACGGTCTTGCGCAGGGCCTGCTCGCTGAAATCAGTCAGCAACGTATTATTAAAACGAATCTGACCGCGCTGCGGATCCCTGGCGCGGGTCAGCAACTGCAGCAGCGTCGATTTACCGCAGCCGGTACGGCCGAGGATCGCAATCCGCTGTCCTGCCTTAACAGAAAGGTTGATACCGTCCAGCGCGTTCTGCGTCTGCTTGTCGTAGGCGAAGGTGACATCTTCAAGCGTTAGCGCAACCTGCTCTGGTACAGCGGTTTGCCCGGCACTGAACGTGACTTCAGGCTCCTGCTCCGCAATCTGGGTGATGCGCAGGGCAGAGGCGATGACCTGACCCAGATGCTGGAAGGCACCCGTCACCGGGGCCAGCGCTTCAAACGCCGCCAGCGCGCAGAAGACGAAAAGGGCAATAAGAGGACCCGGCTGTGAATTCCCCCCGACATCGCCGGAGGCCAGCCACAGCATGGCAATCACCGCCACGCCGCCAATTAACATCATCAGCGCCTGAGAGAAGGCCGTCAGTTCCGACTGGCGGCGCTGGGCCTCATGCCAGTTCAGCTCCGTACTTTCCATCCGGGCACGGTAGCGCTTGCTTGCGCCAAAAATCGTCAGCTCTGCCTGCCCCTGAAGCCAGGAGGTTAGCTGCTGGCGGTAGTCCCCGCGCAGACGCGTCAGATTTTCCCCGGTGGATTTCCCGGCACGGTAAAACAGCGGCGGCAGAACGATCAGCGTCAACAGCATGATCCCGCCCAGCGTCAGCGCAACGGGAACATCCAGAACAGACAGCCCCAGCGTGACCACCACAATCACCACAAACGCGCCCACGATCGGGGAGATCACGCGCAGGTACAGGTGATCCAGCGTGTCGACATCCGCTACGACGCGGTTGAGTAGCTCACCCTGACGAAAACGCGCCAGCCCGGCAGGGGAGAGGGGCAGCAGCTTGCTGAAGGTGTAGATGCGCAGGTGCTGCAGCACGCGGAAAGTGGCGTCGTGGCTGACCAGCCGTTCGAAATAGCGTCCGGCAGTACGGGTGATGGCGGTACCGCGAACGCCGGCAGCAGGGAGCATATAGTTGAAGCTGTACAATCCGGCAAAGCCCGCGACGGCCGAGGCCGACAGGAACCAGCCGGAAAGCGTGAGCAGGCCGATACTGGCGAGCAGCGTGACAATCGCCAGCACAATCCCCAGCGTCAGCATCCATTTGTGGCGTTTATAGAGCGCAAGATAAGGCAGCAGAGCACGCATCAGATGTCCTCCTGACGGTTCGCCAGCAGGGCGGCAAACGGTCCCTGCGCGGCAACGAGAGAGGCGTAATCGCCTTGCTCAACAAGACGGCCGTTCTCCATGACCCAGATCTGGTCCCAGTCGGCAATGCCTTCCAGCTGATGGGTGACCATCAGGGTGGTTTGCTGCCGGGAGGCGGCGTTCAGGGCCTCCATTACGCGCTGCTCGCTGTGGGCATCCAGGCTGGCGGCAGGCTCATCCAGCAGCATCAGCTGGCAAGGATTCAACAACGCGCGGGCAACCGCCACACGCTGCGCCTGTCCGACTGACAGTCCGGCGGACTGGTCGCCGACCACGGTATCTACACCTTGCGGGAGCAGCGGCAGAAACTCGCTGACCCAGGCGCGGTCGAGAACCGATTGCAGTTCATCTTCACGCGCATCCGGGCGCGCCAGCAGGACGTTTTCGCGCAGCGTTGAGGCTGGAAGCTGCGGGTTTTGGCCCACCCAACTGAGCTGTTTGCGCCAGGCATCAGGATCGAGGTTGCGCAGTTCAGTTTTGTTGATCCGCAGTGAACCCGTGTAGGCCATAAAACCGGATAACGCATTCAGCAGAGAGCTTTTCCCGGAACCGCTGGTGCCGACGAGCACCACGCGTTGTCCGGCAGGCAAGGTAAAGTTCAGCGGACCCGCGAGCACTTTGCCTTCGGGTGACAGAATGGAAAAGTCCTGCGCTTCAATGGTCACGGGGTCTTTAGCATTCAGCGTCACGTCGCCCCGCTCCGGGTGCGCCAGCGGCGTTTCCAGGAACGTTTTCAGGCTATCGGCTGCTCCAACCGCCTGCGCTTTGGCGTGATAGAAGGTCCCCAGATCGCGAAGCGGCTGGAAAAACTCCGGGGCCAGGATCAGCGCCAGGAACCCGGCGGAAAGGGTCACCGCCGTGCCGTAATGGCCGAAATCCAGCGCGCCGAGATAGGAGAAGCCGAAGTAGACCGCCACGAGGGCAATCGACAGTGAGGTAAAGAATTCCAGTACGCCGGAAGACAAGAAGGCGAGGCGTAACACTTCCATGGTGCGCTGACGGAAGTCCTGCGATGCCTGGCGAATATTTTCGGTCTCCGCTTCACCGCGGCCAAAAATGCGTAACGTCTCCATGCCGCGAAGACGATCGAGGAAATGGCCGCTCAAGCGACCTAACGCCAGGAAATTACGGCGGTTGGCATCCGCTGCCCCCATGCCGACCAGCGCCATAAACAGCGGGATCAGCGGGGCGGTGCCCATCAGAATCAGCGCAGCCATCCAGTTCACCGGGAAGATGGCGATCACGATCAGCAGCGGAACGAAGACGGCAAGGGCCATCTGCGGCAGATAGCGCGCATAGTAGTCGTGCATATCGTCAATCTGCTCAAGGATCAGCGTCGCCCAGCTACCGGCCGGTTTACCCTGGATCCACGCGGGCCCTGCTTCCTGAAGGCGATCCAGCACCTGACGGCGGATCTCGTAGCGGATGTGCTGTCCGGCGTGAAAACCGACGCGCTCACGCAGCCACACCACCCAGGCGCGCAGGATAAAAATCAGGATCAGGACAATAAAGGGCAGCAGGAGTGCCTCGCGCGGGATGTTCTCCATGATCATGTGATTAAGAATGCGGGCCAGCAGCCATGCCTGGGCAACAATCAACAGACCGCTAACGAATCCCAGGAGACGGGAAATCGTAAGCCAGCGGCGGGAAATAACGCTTTGCTGTTTCAGCCAGCGTGTTAACTCTTGTTGACGGGTTTTTTCCATTGCGTACTTTGCAGGTGACGTTATTAGAAATTGGGCAGCGCAATGTTACAACGGGGAGACAATAAAGGCGACTTATCGCCGCCTTTATTTACGTTTGTTACTGACTTGTAAAGATTATTTACCTTGTTCAGCCAGTCCATCGAGGTAGCGTTCAGCGTCCAGCGCGGCCATACAGCCGGTGCCCGCAGAGGTAATCGCCTGACGATAAATATGGTCCATCACGTCGCCAGCCGCGAACACGCCCGGGATGCTGGTCTGGGTCGCGTTACCGTGAATGCCGGACTGCACTTTGATGTAGCCGTTTTCCAGCTCCAGCTGACCGTCGAAGATCGCGGTGTTCGGGCTGTGACCGATCGCCACAAACAGACCCGCCACTTCAAGCGTTTCGACGTTATCGGTGTTCTGGGTATCACGGATACGCAGGCCGGCAACGCCCATCTGGTCGCCCGTCACCTCTTCGAGGGTACGGTTGGTGTGCAGCACGATGTTGCCGCTTGCCACTTTATCCATCAGACGTTTGATCAGGATTTTCTCCGCGCGGAAGGTTTCGCGACGGTGGATCAGGTGCACCTCAGAGGCAATGTTCGCCAGGTAGAGCGCTTCTTCTACTGCGGTGTTGCCCCCGCCGATGACCGCGACTTTCTGATTGCGGTAGAAGAAACCGTCGCAGGTTGCGCAGGCAGAGACGCCGCGGCCTTTGAACGCTTCTTCGGATGGCAGACCGAGGTAACAGGCAGAAGCACCGGTGGCGATGATCAGCGCGTCACAGGTGTATTCGCCGCTGTCGCCCGTCAGGCGGAACGGACGGTTCTGCAGATCGACCTTATTGATGTGGTCGAACAGAATTTCGGTTTCGAATTTGGCGGCATGCTCGTGCATACGTTCCATCAGCAGCGGCCCGGTCAGGTCGTTCGGGTCCCCTGGCCAGTTTTCCACTTCGGTGGTGGTGGTCAGCTGACCGCCTTTTTCCATACCGGTGATGAGTACCGGGTGCAGGTTAGCGCGTGCAGCATAGACCGCTGCGGTATATCCCGCAGGTCCAGAACCAAGGATTAGCAGCTTACTGTGTTTGGCCGTGCCCATGAGATCCCCATTGTTGTTGGCAGACATTTGGCTGGATTGTAGGGAATTTGTTGTCGTAAAAAAAGAGCGCAGCAATTTTGATATCAATCTGTGTAATAGCCACGGACGATGAATGAGGCGCTATAACATCACGCTTTCTCCTGAAAATCGCTCGTTTGTAAGGCAATAAAATGAGGATTAATACCCTGCCGTAATGAATATCCGGCATGTTGTACTAAAAAACGATGTTTTGCTTTGACAATCCCCTGCGCTTTTGCGAAAACATTCAAGGAAGAAAAAAAACCGCGTTAACCGTATGCCGCATAGGCATGCACGTAAATGCCATTTTTACCGGGTCAGTGAAATCTACGCATGGCGTGGACAGACGCCATACGTGATGTCGGTGACTGCTTTCGGGCAACGGTCTTCTTACCAACAGAACCCGAATCCGCATCGCGTCTAATACAAAACCAGGCGATGTGATGACTAACGGGTACAGGCTCTGAACAGTGATGTGCACAGGGTCCAGGCAGGAGTAGGGAAGGAATACAGAGAGACAATAATAATGGTAGATAGCAAGAAGCGCCCTGGCAAAGATCTCGACCGTATCGATCGTAACATTCTTAATGAATTGCAAAAGGATGGGCGTATTTCCAACGTCGAGCTTTCAAAACGTGTGGGACTTTCCCCGACGCCGTGCCTTGAGCGTGTGCGCCGACTGGAAAGACAGGGTTTTATTCAGGGCTATACGGCTCTGCTGAACCCGCATTATCTGGATGCCTCACTTCTGGTATTTGTTGAGATTACTCTGAATCGTGGTGCGCCGGATGTGTTTGAGCAATTTAACTCCGCTGTACAAAAACTTGAAGAAATTCAAGAGTGTCACCTGGTATCCGGTGATTTCGACTACCTGTTGAAAACCCGTGTGCCTGATATGTCCGCCTACCGTAAGCTGCTGGGGGAAACCCTGCTGCGTCTGCCAGGCGTGAACGACACCCGTACATATGTGGTGATGGAAGAGGTCAAACAGAGCAATCGTCTGGTTATTAAGACGCGCTAACACGGAACAGGTGCAAAATCAGCGTAGTTTGATTACACTCCTGTTAATCCATACAGCAACAGTGCCGGGGAGTCCCGGCGCTGTTGTCCGTTTTAGCAAACAGGCAGGATATGCCTGATACCTGGAGAGCCTTTCTTGAGCCAGGAATACACTGAAGACAAAGAAGTCACACTATCGAAGCTAAGCAGCGGACGTCGTCTCCTCGAGGCTTTGCTGATTGTTATTGCCCTTTTTGCCGTCTGGCTGATGGCAGCCTTACTCAGTTTCAACCCCTCAGATCCCAGCTGGTCACAAACTGCATGGCATGAGCCTATCCATAATTTAGGCGGTGTCCCCGGTGCCTGGCTTGCGGACACGCTGTTTTTCATTTTCGGTGTGATGGCCTACACCCTTCCCGTCATTATCATTGGCGGGTGCTGGTTTGCGTGGCGTCATCGTCAAAACGATGATTACATCGACTATTTCGCCGTGTCTCTGCGCCTGATTGGCGCGCTGGCTCTGATCCTCACCTCGTGCGGGCTGGCAGCAATTAATGCGGATGATATCTGGTACTTCGCCTCTGGCGGGGTGATCGGCAGCTTACTCAGTTCCGCGCTACAGCCGATGCTGCACAGCAGCGGCGGCACGCTGGCGCTGCTCTGCATCTGGGCGGCGGGGCTGACGTTATTCACCGGCTGGTCCTGGGTGAGCATTGCCGAGAAGATCGGCAGTTTTATCCTCACTATTCTGACCTTCGCCAGCAACCGTACCCGCCGTGACGATACGTGGGTTGATGAAGATGAATACGAAGATGAAGAGGAAGACGATGCCCCTGTGCAGCGTCGCGAATCTCGTCGCGCGCGTATTCTGCGCGGCGCGCTGGCGCGTCGTCAGCGTGTTGCTGAGAAATTTGCCAACCCGCTTGGCCGTAAAACCGATGCGGCACTCTTCTCCGGTAAACGTATGGATGAAGACGAGCAGGTGGCGTATCGCGCGGCGGGTGTCGCCGTCGATCCTGACGATGTGCTCTTCTCCGGCAGCCGGGCCACGCCGGGTGACTTCGACGAATACGATCCGCTGTTAAATGGCCACTCTGTTACCGAGCCGGTTGCGGCTGCCGCCGCCGCGACGACCGCTGCGCAGGCGTATGCCGCGCCTGTCGACGCCGTGATGCCGTCCGCGCCGGTTTCGCCGCCGGAATCCGTCATTCAGCAACCTCAGGTTGACTGGCAGACTGCGCCGGGCGTTCACACGCCGGAGCCCGTTATCGCGCCAGAACCTGAAAGCTACATCCCTGTGCAGCAGGAGCAGTGGCAGCAGCCTTACCAGCCGCCGCAGCCTGCGTATGAACCGCAAGATTACCCGCACTATGAGCAGCCTGTGGCCCAACCTTATCAGGAGTATGCGCCTGAACCGGTTGAACCTGCGCAGCCTTATGTTGAGCCGCAGCCTGAACCTGAAATCGTGGAAGAGGTAAAACCCTCTCGTCCACCTATGTACTATTTTGAAGAAGTTGAAGAGCGTCGCGCGCGTGAACGCGAGCAGCTGGCGGCCTGGTATCAGCCCGTGCCTGAACCGGTGCAGGAGCCGGTGACGAAAGCGCCTTCTGTTTCCGTTCCACCGGTCGACCCGACACCTGCAGTCGCACCCGTAGCGGAAAGCGTGAAGCAGGCTACCGCGGCCGCTGCCGTGGCGACGCCTGTCTTTAGCCTGGCAACAGGGGGCGCGCCACGTCCTCAGGTGAAGGAGGGGATTGGTCCGCAACTGCCTCGCCCTAACCGCGTTCGCGTTCCAACCCGCCGTGAGCTTGCCTCTTATGGTATCAAGCTGCCTTCCCAGCGTATGGCCGAAGAGAAAGCGCGCGAGCCTGAGTACGAAGATGACGCGGATGAAATGCAGCAGGACGAGCTGGCCCGCCAGTTCGCTGCGCAGCAGAATCAGCGCTACGGTGAAGAATATCAGCACGATGAATCGGTGCTGGAAGACGAAGAGGACGCGGCAGAAGCAGAACTGGCGCGCCAGTTTGCTGCCACCCAGCAGCAGCGCTATTCCGGTGAACAACCGGCTGGTGCAAATCCGTTCTCGCTGTCAGATTTTGAATTCTCGCCGATGAAGGATCTGGTGGATGATGGCCCGAGCGAGCCTTTATTTACTCCGAGCGTGATGCCGGAAGCAGAGCCTGTGCGCCAGCAGCCAGCACCACAGGCTTACGCGCAGCCACAACAACCTGTTCAGCAGCCGTATACGCAACCGCAGCAACCCCCACAGCCGCCGCAGTTCCAGCAGCCTGCGCCTCAGCCGCAGGAGAGCCTGATTCACCCGCTCCTGATGCGTAACGGTGACAGCCGTCCGCTGCAGCGTCCAAGCACGCCGCTGCCGTCTCTGGATCTGTTAACGCCGCCGCCGTCAGAAGTGGAACCGGTCGATACCTTCGCGCTCGAACAAATGGCGCGTCTGGTCGAAGCCCGTCTGGCTGATTTCCGCATCAAGGCGGACGTGGTGAACTACTCGCCGGGTCCTGTTATTACACGTTTTGAACTGAACCTGGCACCTGGCGTTAAAGCCGCGCGCATTTCCAACCTGTCCCGCGACCTGGCGCGTTCTCTGTCGACCGTGGCGGTGCGTGTGGTGGAAGTGATTCCAGGCAAACCTTACGTTGGCCTTGAGCTGCCGAACAAGAAACGTCAGACCGTCTACCTGCGTGAAGTGCTGGATAACACCAAGTTCCGCGATAACCCATCCCCGCTGACCGTGGTGCTGGGTAAAGATATCGCGGGCGATCCGGTGGTGGCAGATCTCGCGAAAATGCCTCACCTGCTGGTGGCGGGTACCACCGGTTCCGGTAAGTCTGTCGGCGTGAACGCCATGATCCTCAGCATGCTTTATAAAGCGCAGCCGGAAGATGTGCGTTTCATCATGATCGATCCGAAAATGCTCGAACTGTCGGTCTACGAAGGCATCCCGCATCTGCTGACCGAAGTTGTGACCGACATGAAGGACGCCGCCAACGCCCTGCGCTGGAGCGTCAATGAGATGGAACGCCGCTACAAGCTGATGTCTGCGCTGGGCGTGCGTAACCTGGCCGGTTATAACGAGAAAATTGCTCAGGCGGTGCGCATGGGACGTCCGATCCCGGATCCTTACTGGAAGCCGGGTGACAGCATGGATGCTCAGCATCCGGTGTTGGAAAAACTGCCTTATATCGTCGTGCTGGTCGATGAATTCGCTGACCTGATGATGACCGTCGGTAAGAAAGTGGAAGAGCTGATTGCCCGTCTGGCGCAGAAAGCGCGTGCGGCCGGTATTCACCTTGTGCTGGCGACCCAGCGTCCTTCCGTGGACGTTATCACCGGTCTTATCAAAGCGAACATCCCGACGCGTATCGCCTTTACCGTATCCAGTAAAATTGACTCCCGTACCATTCTTGATCAGGGCGGCGCAGAGTCGCTGCTGGGTATGGGTGACATGCTCTATTCCGGCCCGAACTCCACCTCTCCGGTGCGTGTCCACGGTGCGTTCGTCCGCGATGAGGAAGTTCACGCCGTCGTGCAGGACTGGAAAGCGCGCGGTCGTCCACAATATGTAGACGGCATTACCAACGATACGGAAAGCGAAGGCGGCGGCGGTGGCTTCGACGGCGGTGAAGAGCTGGATCCGTTATTCGATCAGGCGGTTAACTTCGTTACCGAAAAACGCAAAGCGTCCATCTCTGGCGTGCAGCGCCAGTTCCGCATTGGCTATAACCGCGCAGCGCGTATCATCGAGCAGATGGAAGCGCAGGGCATTGTGAGCGAGCAGGGGCATAACGGTAACCGCGAGGTGCTGGCACCGCCGCCGTTTGATTAACCTTCAGCGATTGCAAAGAAGGGTAAATCAGCCAAAATTAAGCATTTTCTTCTGTCGCCTGCCTTCGGGCAGGTCCAGAATAGAAGACGGAAACCCCATATCGGGAAGACGTATTTTAAGGAATAACAATGAAAAAAATCGCCATCGCCTGTGCATTACTCACCAGTTTTGTCGCCAGCAGCGTCTGGGCTGATGCGGCCAGCGACCTTAAAAGCCGACTGGATAAAGTAAGCAGCTTCCACGCCAGCTTCACGCAAAAAGTGACTGACGGCAGCGGCAACGCGGTGCAGGAAGGCCAGGGAGATTTGTGGGTAAAACGCCCAAATCTGTTCAACTGGCACATGACCCAGCCGGATGAGAGCATCCTGGTGTCTGACGGCAAAACCTTATGGTTCTTCAACCCGTTCGTTGAGCAGGCAACGGCGACCTGGCTGAAAGATGCCACCAGCAATACGCCGTTTATGCTGATTGCCCGTAACCAGTCCAGCGACTGGCAGCAGTACAATATTAAACAGACGGGTGACGAGTTTGTCCTGACGCCGAAAGGCAGCAACGGCAACCTGAAGCAGTTCACCATTAACGTAAGCACCAACGGTACCATTAATCAGTTCGGCGCGGTTGAGCAGGACGATCAGCGAAGCAGCTACCAGCTCAAGTCTCAGCAGAACGGCGCCGTTGATGCATCGAAATTCACCTTTACCCCGCCGCAGGGCGTAACGGTGGACGACCAACGCAATAAGTAAGAGGCGTGAGTGGGCAATCTGTCGCTCGATTTTTCAGATAACGCGTTTCAACCTCTGGCCGCTCGTATGCGGCCAGAAAATTTAGCGCAGTACATCGGCCAGCAGCACCTGCTGGCTGCCGGTAAGCCATTGCCGCGCGCCATTGAGGCCGGGCATCTTCACTCCATGATCCTCTGGGGTCCCCCTGGCACCGGCAAGACCACGCTTGCAGAAGTGATCGCCCGCTATGCCAACGCGGACGTTGAACGCATCTCGGCGGTCACCTCCGGCGTGAAAGAGATCCGTGAGGCGATCGAACGTGCGCGGCAGAACCGCAATGCCGGGCGGCGCACTATCCTCTTCGTGGACGAAGTCCACCGCTTCAACAAGAGCCAGCAGGATGCCTTCCTGCCGCATATTGAAGACGGCACGATCTTCTTCATCGGTGCGACCACAGAAAACCCGTCGTTTGAACTGAACTCGGCCCTGCTGTCCCGCGCGCGCGTTTACCTTCTCAAATCGCTGACTACCGAGGATATCGAAAAGGTTCTCACCCAGGCGATGGACGACAAAGCGCGCGGCTACGGCGGGCAGGATATCGTTTTGCCCGACGACACGCGTCGTGCGATTGCCGAGCTGGTCAACGGCGATGCGCGTCGGGCGCTGAATACGCTGGAAATGATGGCCGATATGGCCGAAGTCGACGATGCCGGTAAGCGGGTGCTGAAGCAGGAGCTGCTCACCGAAATTGCCGGTGAACGCAGCGCGCGTTTCGATAACAAAGGCGATCGTTTTTACGACCTGATCTCGGCGCTGCATAAGTCCGTGCGCGGCAGCGCGCCGGATGCGGCGCTTTACTGGTACGCGCGCATTATCACTGCGGGTGGCGATCCGTTATATGTCGCGCGTCGCTGCCTGGCGATTGCGTCAGAAGATGTCGGCAATGCCGATCCTCGCGCCATGCAGGTCGCGCTGTCGGCCTGGGACTGCTTCACCCGCGTTGGACCTGCGGAAGGCGAACGAGCCATTGCGCAGGCGATTGTCTATCTGGCCTGCGCACCGAAAAGCAATGCGGTTTATACTGCGTTCAAAGCGGCGATGTCCGACGCGCGCGAACGCCCGGACTACGATGTGCCGGTTCACCTGCGTAACGCGCCGACCAAGCTGATGAAAGAGATGGGTTACGGGCAGGAGTATCGCTACGCTCACGACGAACCCAATGCCTACGCTGCCGGGGAGGAGTATTTCCCGCAGGAGATGGCACAAACGCGCTATTATCACCCCACAAACAGAGGTCTTGAAGGCAAGATTGGTGAAAAGCTCACCTGGCTCGCCGGACAGGATCAAAATAGCCCTATAAAACGCTACCGTTAGTTCAATCGTTGCGGTAATGTTGGCAATGTATCCTTGTGGCCGCAGGCTGTGGCCACATTTTCCTATTTTAATTCGATAAGCACAGGATAAGCATGCTCGATCCCAATCTGCTGCGTAATGAGCCAGACGCAGTCGCTGAAAAACTGGCACGCCGGGGCTTTAAGCTGGATGTAGATAAGCTGCGCGCTCTTGAAGAGCGTCGTAAAGTACTGCAGGTACAAACTGAAAATCTGCAGGCAGAGCGTAACTCTCGATCGAAATCCATCGGCCAGGCGAAAGCGCGCGGGGAAGATATTGAGCCATTACGCCTGGAAGTGAACAAACTGGGTGAAGAACTGGATCAGGCTAAAGCTGAGCTGGACGTTCTTCAGGCCGAAATTCGTGATATCGCCCTGGCTATCCCGAATATTCCTGACGACAGCGTGCCTGTCGGCAAAGATGAGAACGACAACGTTGAAGTGAAACGCTGGGGTACGCCTCGTGAGTTTGACTTTGAAGTGCGCGATCACGTGACGCTGGGCGAAATGCACGCGGGCCTGGACTTTGCGGCGGCGGTTAAGCTGACCGGTTCTCGCTTCGTGGTGATGAAAGGCCAGATTGCCCATCTGCACCGCGCGCTGGCGCAGTTCATGCTGGATCTGCACACCGAGCAGCACGGCTACAGCGAAACCTACGTGCCGTATCTGGTCAACCACGATACGCTGTACGGTACGGGTCAGTTGCCGAAATTTGCCGGCGATCTGTTCCATACCCGTCCGCTGGACGAGGAAGCCGACAGCAGCAACTACGCGCTGATCCCAACCGCTGAAGTGCCGCTGACTAACCTCGTGCGTGATGAGATCATCGATGAAGACGACCTGCCAATTAAGCTGACTGCACACTCTCCGTGCTTCCGCTCTGAAGCAGGATCTTACGGTCGCGACACGCGCGGTCTGATCCGTATGCACCAGTTCGACAAAGTTGAGATGGTGCAGATCGTCCGTCCTGAAGCGTCCATGGACGCGCTGGAAGAGATGACCGGCCACGCTGAGAAAGTGCTGGAGCTGCTGGGTCTGCCATACCGTCGTATGGCCCTGTGTACCGGTGATATGGGCTTCGGTGCCTGCAAGACTTTCGATCTGGAAGTGTGGGTGCCTGCGCAGAACACCTACCGTGAGATCTCCTCCTGCTCTAACGTCTGGGATTTCCAGGCGCGCCGCATGCAGGCTCGCTGCCGCAGCAAATCTGACAAGAAAACCCGTCTGGTGCATACCCTGAACGGTTCTGGTCTGGCTGTGGGTCGTACGCTGGTTGCCGTGCTGGAAAACTACCAGCAGGCGGACGGTCGCATTGAGATCCCTGAAGTGCTGCGTCCGTACATGAAAGGCCAGCAGTACATCGGCTAATAATTTGTCTTAAAACAAAAAAGCGCCTCAGGGCGCTTTTTTTATGCCTTTGATTTGATACGAAGCAATAACCTCTCCCTCTAAAGTAGTAATACTCCTCCGAATGAAAGTCAGCATAAAAAGCTGATAACGAAGAAACTCGTTATATATAAAACTACATAGCGGTATGCGCCGCCTCTCTTTTCTTTGTGAGCAACCAAAGTGAGTCTCTATGAAAATCAACGCGCCTGAAGCATTAATGGCTGCCGAGGTCACTCGCCGTGGGTTGATGAAAACCACGGCAATTGGCGGCCTGGCCGTAGCCAGTAGTGCCTTCACGCTCCCTTTTACCCGACTGGCGTCGGCGGCAGATGCACTGTCCCCGGCCACCACGCCGGAAAAAGTGGTGTGGAGTGCCTGTACCGTAAACTGCGGTAGCCGTTGTCCGCTGCGTATGCATGTGGTGGATGGTGAAATTAAATATGTCGAAACCGATAATACCGGGGACGATAACTACGAAGGGTTACATCAGGTTCGTGCCTGTCTGCGCGGCCGCTCCATGCGCCGTCGCGTGTACAACCCGGACCGCCTGAAATATCCGATGAAGCGCGTCGGTAAGCGTGGTGAAGGGAAGTTCGAGCGCATTAGCTGGGATGAAGCCTACGACATCATCGCCACCAACATGCAGCGCCTTATCAAAGAGTATGGCAACGAATCCATCTACCTGAACTACGGTACCGGAACGCTCGGCGGCACGCTGACCCGCTCCTGGCCGCCGGGTAAAACGCTGGTGGCGCGCCTGATGAACTGCTGCGGCGGTTATCTGAACCACTACGGCGACTACTCCTCAGCGCAGATCGCTGCTGGCCTGAACTACACCTATGGCGGCTGGGCGGACGGCAACAGCCCGTCTGATATCGAAAACAGTAAGCTGGTCGTCCTGTTCGGTAACAACCCGGGTGAAACCCGCATGAGCGGCGGCGGGGTAACCTACTACCTCGAACAGGCCCGCGCCAAATCCAATGCCCGCATGATCATCATCGATCCGCGCTATACCGACACCGGTGCCGGACGTGAAGACGAGTGGATCCCAATCCGTCCGGGTACCGATGCGGCATTGGTTTCAGCGCTGGCATGGGTGATGATCACCGAAAACCTCGTCGATCAGCCTTTCCTGGATAAATACTGCGTCGGCTATGACGAGAAAACCCTGCCAGCCAGCGCGCCTGCTAACGGGCATTACAAAGCCTACATTCTCGGTCAGGGCAGCGATGGCGTAGCGAAAACGCCCGAGTGGGCGTCCACCATCACCGGTATTCCGGTGGAGCGTATCGTTCAGCTGGCGCGTGAGATTGGCTCAGCCAAACCGGCCTATATAAGCCAGGGCTGGGGACCGCAGCGTCATGCGAACGGCGAAATCGCGACCCGCGCGATCTCAATGCTTTCTATTCTGACGGGTAACGTGGGCATTCACGGCGGTAACACCGGCGCGCGCGAAGGCTCGTATGAAGTGCCGTTTGAACGTATGCCGACGCTGGATAACCCTGTTCAGACCAGCATCTCCATGTTTATGTGGACCGATGCGATCGAACGCGGCCCGGAAATGACCGCCCTGCGCGACGGCGTGCGCGGCAAGGACAAGCTGGACGTGCCGATCAAGATGATCTGGAACTATGCCGGTAACTGCCTCATCAACCAGCACTCTGAAATCAACCGCACCCATGAAATTCTACAGGATGATAAGAAGTGCGAGATGATTGTGGTGATCGACTGCCACATGACCTCCTCGGCGAAATATGCCGATATCCTGCTGCCGGACTGCACCGCCTCTGAGCAGATGGATTTCGCCCTGGACGCCTCCTGCGGCAACATGTCCTACGTCATCTTTACCGACCAGGCGATTAAACCGCGCTTCGAGTGCAAAACCATCTATGAGATGACCTCTGAGCTGGCGAAACGTCTTGGCGTTGAGCAGCAGTTTACCGAGGGGCGTACTCAGGAAGGGTGGATGCGCCATCTGCATGAACTTTCCCGTAAGGCGATCCCTGACCTGCCGGATTTCGATACCTTCCGCAAGCAGGGTATGTACAAACAGCGCGATCCGGAAGGGCATCACGTAGCGTACAAAGCGTTCCGTGAAGACCCGCAGGCGAACCCGCTGACCACGCCGTCGGGCAAAATCGAAATCTACTCCGAAGAGCTGGCAAAAATCGCGTCGACATGGGAGCTGCCGGAAGGGGACGTTATCGATCCGCTGCCGATCTACACGCCAGGTTTCGAAAACTACAACGATCCGCTGACGGCGAAATTCCCGCTGCAGCTGACCGGTTTCCACTACAAAGCGCGCGTGCATTCCACCTACGGCAACGTCGACGTACTGAAAGCCGCCTGCCGTCAGGAGATGTGGATCAACCCGATGGATGCCAAAGCACGCGGCATCGGCAATGGCGATCGCGTACGCATCTTCAACGGTCGCGGCGAGGTGCACATTGAGGCCAAAGTGACGCCGCGCATGATGCCAGGCGTGGTGGCGCTGGGGGAAGGGGCCTGGTACAGCCCCGATGCCAACCGCATCGACCAGGCGGGCAGTATTAACGTGCTGACCACGCAGCGTCCGTCGCCGCTTGCGAAGGGCAACCCATCCCACACAAACCTTGTCCAGGTTGAAAAGGTTTAAGGAGTAGCCGATGACAACCCAGTATGGATTTTTTATTGATTCCAGCCGTTGCACCGGGTGCAAAACCTGCGAGCTGGCCTGTAAAGATTACAAAGACCTGACTCCTGACGTCAGCTTCCGCCGTATTTACGAATACGCCGGTGGTGACTGGCAGGAAGATAACGGCGTCTGGCATCAAAACGTCTTTGCCTATTACCTGTCGATTGCCTGTAACCACTGTGAAGATCCGGCCTGCACCAAGGTCTGCCCGAGCGGGGCGATGCACAAGCGTGAAGACGGTTTTGTGGTGGTGGATGAAGATGTCTGCATCGGCTGTCGGTACTGCCATATGGCCTGTCCATACGGCGCGCCGCAGTACAACGCCGCCAAAGGTCATATGACGAAATGCGACGGTTGCCACACCCGCGTGGCGGATGGCAAAAAGCCGATTTGCGTCGAGTCCTGTCCGCTGCGCGCGCTGGACTTCGGTCCTATTGAAGAGCTGCGTCAAAAACACGGTCAGCTTGCCGCAGTGGCACCGCTGCCGTCTGCGCACTTCACGAAGCCGAGCATTGTGATTAAACCTAACGCCAACAGCCGTCCTACAGGTGACACCACCGGCTACCTGGCAAATCCGAAGGAGGTGTGAGATGGGAAGTGGATGGCATGAATGGCCGCTGATGATCTTCACGGTCTTTGGCCAGTGCGTGGCGGGCGGTTTTATCGTGCTCGCGCTGGCGCTGTTGAAAGGTCGTCTTAATGCTGAGCAGCAACAGCGTCTGGTGTTGAGCATGTTTGGCCTGTGGGTGTTGATGGGAATTGGCTTTATCGCCTCTACGCTGCACCTGGGGTCACCGATGCGCGCGTTTAACTCTCTGAACCGCGTGGGGGCCTCATCCCTCAGTAACGAGATTGCCAGCGGGGCAATTTTCTTTGCCGTCGGTGGGCTGGGCTGGCTGCTGGCCGCGATGAAGAAATTGCCTGCGGGTCTGCGCAGCCTGTGGCTGATCGTGACGATGGTATTGGGCGTGGTGTTCGTGTGGATGATGGTGCGCGTCTATAACACCATTGATACCGTTCCTACCTGGTACAGCGTCTGGACGCCGATGAGCTTCTTCCTGACGATGTTTATCGGCGGGCCGCTGCTGGGCTACCTGCTGCTGCGCGTGGCGGGCGTAGACGGGTGGGCAATGCGTTTGCTGCCCGCTGTTTCACTGCTGGCGCTGGTGGTGAGTGCGATGGTTGCTCTGATGCAGGGTGCCGAACTGGCAACCATTCACAGCTCTATCCAGCAGGCTTCTGCCCTGGTGCCGGACTACGGTTCTCTGATGGCCTGGCGCATCGTTCTGCTGGTCGCGGCGTTGGTATTCTGGATCGCTCCCCAGCTCAAAGGATATCAGCCCGCGCTGCCGCTGCTGTCGCTGGCCTTTGTGCTGGTACTGGCGGGGGAACTGATTGGCCGCGGTGTGTTCTACGGGTTGCATATGACCGTTGGTATGGCTATCGCCAGCTAGCGTTGCATTTCGTTATATCAAGCCGGGCCCGAGTGCCCGGCTTTTTCTTTTTTCGATCATGAAATTTTTCGACTGTCGTTTTGTTTTAATTTTGCCCATTAATAAATAAAAACAGATACATAATTAATATCTATAGCAGGCGTGGCATTAGCAGGATAAGTTTTTTAAATCGACAGGGAACATATTGTGCGAGGCGGCTAAATCGGTGGATTGACTTTGTTTTTGCCAGTGGCATGATGCGCACGAAATCTGAACTTCCTCACGGTTTTTAATCCATGACCACCTATACCCGGCCAGTGCTTTTGTTGCTCTGTGGCCTGCTTCTGTTGACCCTGGCGATCGCAGTGTTAAATACGCTCGTCCCGCTGTGGCTCGCCCATGAAAACTTACCGACCTGGCAGGTGGGTATGGTCAGCTCGTCCTTTTTTACCGGCAACCTGCTGGGGACGCTGGTCACCGGGAGCCTGATCAAGCGCTTTGGCTTTAATCGCAGCTATTATCTGGCTTCGCTGATTTTCGCCGCCGGGTGTGCCGGGCTGGGCCTGATGGTCGGCTTCTGGAGCTGGATGGCATGGCGCTTTATCGCTGGCGTAGGCTGCGCGATGATTTGGGTGGTCGTTGAAAGTGCGCTGATGTGCAGCGGCACCTCCCGCAACCGCGGACGCCTGCTGGCGGCCTACATGATGGTTTACTACGTCGGCACCGTGCTGGGTCAACTGATGGTCAGCAAGCTGCCAACAGACCTGATGAGCGTTCTGCCGTGGGTAACGGGCATGGTGCTGGCCGCGATCCTGCCGCTGCTCTTCACGCGCATTGTGAACCAGAACAGCGAGCATCAGGAAGCAACCCACGTCTGGCCAATGCTCAGACTCCGTCAGGCGCGTCTGGGCGTAAACGGCTGCATTATCTCGGGGATTGTACTGGGCTCGCTCTATGGCCTGATGCCGCTCTATCTGAATCATCAGGGCGTCAGCGATTCCGGAATTGGCTTCTGGATGGCGGTCATGGTGAGTGCGGGGATCGTCGGGCAGTGGCCGATTGGCCGTCTGGCGGACCGTTTCGGTCGTCTGCTGGTGCTGCGCGTTCAGGTCTTCGTGGTCATCATGGGCTGCCTTGCCATGCTCAGCAATGCCGCAATGGCGCCTGCGCTGTTTATTCTCGGGGCCGCCGGCTTTACGCTCTATCCGGTCGCGATGGCCTGGGCCTGCGAGAAAGTTGAACATCACCAGCTGGTGGCAATGAACCAGGCGCTGTTACTGAGCTATACCATCGGCAGTTTATTAGGGCCGACGTTTACCGCGATGCTGATGCAGAATTACTCTGATAATTTATTGTTTATCATGATCGCCAGCGTATCGTTTATTTATCTCTTAATGCTGCTGCGTAAAGTGGGCGAACACCCAACGCCTGTGGCTCATGCCTGATTAATTAAAAGCCTGTCGATGACAGGCTTTTTTGTTCCTGTCACAACTAAGAGTTTTACTTATTGTTTGTTTATTGCGTCAGACGATAATTCATGTGAGTCCTACCACTATAAGGCATCAATCATGTCTATTCGTCGTTTTTCCACTACCGCACTTGCCGTAGTGTTGTCTTTAACGTTTGCAACGGCTCCAGTCATGGCTAATCCTGGAAACGGGAATGGCAATGGTCACGGAAACGGTGGCGGACAGGGTAACAGCGGCAGTCATGGTAACGGGAATTCTGGTAACCATGGTAATAAGCAAAATAACGGTCAGGAAAACCCTGGTAAATCTGATAAGAGCGTTAAAAACAGCAAAGATGTCGGTAATGATGTCGACGCGCGCGTGAGTTTCGATCATGCTCGCCATCTGGCCCTGAATTACGGCTTAACGGGCTACAAGTCTCTGCCTCCGGGTATCGCGAAAAACCTGGCGCGCGGTAAGCCGTTGCCTCCGGGCATTGCGAAGAAAGCCGTGCCAGCCTCTATGCTGGGTCAGCTTCCTTCCTATCCAGGCTATGAGTGGCGGGTAGTGGGTGACGACCTGGTCTTAATTGCGTTGAGTACAGCCATTGTGACGTCCATTATTAACGGCGTCTTTAAATAGAATATAAAAAGGCCCGGTGAGAACCGGGCCTTTCTTTAATACATTACCTTGTGACCGTACTGCTCAAGAATGCTTTTGACGCGTTCCATCGTCTCTTTCTTCGGCGGCTTCACGCCATCGAGTTTGTACTCTTCGCCCATTGCGACCCATTTATGTTTACCCAGCTCGTGATAGGGCAGAAGCTCGATTTTCTCGACGTTGCCCATGTCGCGGGTAAATTCCCCGAGGCGGTGCGCGGAATCGTCATCATCTGACCAGCCAGGCACAACCACGTAGCGGATCCAGGTTTTAATGCCTTTATCGGCAATGTATTTGGCAAATTCCAGCGTGCGGTGGTTTGAGACGCCAACGAGGTTCTGGTGGATCTCATCGTTCATCTGTTTGAGATCGAGCATCACCAGATCGGTCACTTCGAGCAGCTCGTCGATAACCGGATCGTAGCGGCGTACAAAACCGTTGGTATCGAGACAGGTATGAATGCCTTCTTTGCGGCAGGCACGGAACCAGTCGCGGACAAATTCAGCCTGCAGAATGGCTTCACCGCCGGATGCGGTGACGCCGCCGCCGGACGCGTTCATAAAGTGGCGGTAGGTCACCACCTCTTTCATCAATTCTTCAACGGTCACTTCTTTACCGCCGTGCGTATCCCAGGTGTCACGGTTATGGCAGTACAGGCAGCGCATCAGGCAGCCCTGGAAAAAGGTGATAAAGCGGATGCCCGGGCCATCGACGGTGCCACAGGATTCAAAGGAGTGAATGCGACCAATAATTGACATTGCGGTGATATCTCCAGCATCGGCCCGTCCGGGGCCTGTGTATGCACAGCTCAAAACCGGCTGTGTTAAGTCTGTTTTGGCTGTTATCCATTAAGTATAGATAGCGGACAAAAGAGACTGAGGTGGAGAGGGTGCTAAAAAGGCCCCACTGACGTGGAGCCTTTATTGTACGCTTTTTAACGCGTGATTTCAGTCAATTCCACTTACATGGACTGAGTGAAAGTACGGGTGATAACGTCCTGCTGCTGTTCTTTAGTCAGGGAGTTAAAACGTACTGCGTAGCCAGATACGCGGATGGTCAGCTGAGGATATTTCTCAGGGTGTTCCATCGCGTCGAGCAGCATTTCACGGTTCATGACGTTCACGTTCAGGTGCTGACCACCTTCGATGGACGCTTCGTGGTGGAAGTAACCATCCATCAGACCCGCGAGGTTAGTTTTACGCACTTCGTCGTCTTTACCCAGCGCGTTTGGCACGATAGAGAAGGTATAAGAGATACCATCTTTCGCGTAAGCAAACGGCAGTTTAGCAACGGAGGTCAGAGAGGCAACTGCACCTTTCTGGTCACGACCGTGCATTGGGTTAGCACCTGGGCCGAATGGCGCGCCAGCACGACGACCGTCTGGGGTGTTACCGGTTTTCTTACCATACACAACGTTAGAGGTGATGGTCAGAACAGACTGAGTCGGGATAGCGTTACGGTAAGTAGTCAGTTTCTGAATTTTCTTCATGAAACGTTCTACCAGGTCAACCGCCATGTCATCAACGCGAGAGTCGTTGTTACCAAACTGCGGGTATTCACCTTCGATTTCGAAGTCTACAGCCAGGCCGTCTTCGTCACGAATTGGTTTAACTTTCGCATATTTGATTGCAGACAGGGAGTCAGCAGCAACGGACAGACCAGCGATACCACACGCCATGGTGCGGACAACGTCACGGTCGTGCAGCGCCATCAGAGAGGCTTCGTAGCTGTACTTGTCGTGCATGTAGTGGATAACGTTCAGTGCAGTGACGTACTGTTTAGCCAGCCAGTCCATGAAGTGATCCATACGCTCCATCACTTCGTCGAAGTTCAGAACGTCGCCTTTGATCGGCTCAGATTTAGGACCAACCTGCATTTTCAGTTTTTCATCAACGCCGCCGTTGATTGCGTACAGCATGGTTTTCGCCAGGTTTGCACGCGCACCGAAGAACTGCATTTGTTTACCAACAACCATTGGGCTTACGCAGCAAGCGATAGCGTAATCGTCGTTGTTGAAGTCCGGACGCATCAGGTCATCGTTCTCGTACTGCAGAGAAGAGGTATCGATAGACACTTTAGCCGCGAATTTCTTGAAGTTCAGAGGCAGTTTTTCAGACCACAGAACGGTGATGTTCGGCTCCGGAGAAGGACCCATGGTGTACAGGGTGTTCAGGAAGCGGAAGCTGTTTTTGGTTACCAGAGTACGGCCGTCAACGCCCATACCACCGATGGATTCTGTTGCCCAGATTGGGTCACCAGAGAACAGCTCATCGTATTCAGGGGTACGCAGGAAGCGAACCATACGCAGTTTCATGACCAGGTGGTCAATCATTTCCTGAGCGTCTTGCTCGGTGATTTTGCCTGCTTTGATGTCGCGTTCGATGTACGCATCCAGGAAGGTGGATACACGACCGAAGGACATTGCAGCACCGTTCTGAGACTTAACCGCGGCCAGGTAGCCGAAGTAGGTCCACTGGATAGCTTCCTGAGCGTTGGTCGCAGGACCAGAGATATCGCAGCCATATTTGGCAGCCATTTCTTTGATCTGACCCAGCGCGCGGTGCTGTTCAGCGATTTCTTCACGCAGACGGATAGTCGCTTCCAGGTTTACGCCGTTTTCCAGGTCAGACTGCAGGGAGACGAACTGTGCGTATTTGTCTTTCAGCAGGAAGTCGATACCGTACAGCGCAACACGACGGTAGTCACCGATGATACGGCCACGGCCATACGCATCTGGCAGACCGGTCAGAACGCCAGATTTACGGCAGTTCAGAATGTCTTTGGTGTAAACATCGAATACGCCCTGGTTGTGGGTTTTGCGGTATTCGGTGAAGATTTTTTTCAGCATTGGGTCCAGCTCGCGGTTATACGCTTTGCAGGAACCTTCAACCATTTTAATACCACCAAACGGGATGATTGCGCGTTTCAGTGGTGCTTCAGTCTGCAGACCAACGATTTTCTCAAGGGCTTTGTTGATGTAGCCAGCATCGTGAGAAGTGATGGTGGAAGCAACGGAGGTGTCAAAATCAACTGGCGCGTGAGTGCGGTTTTCCAGTTTAACGCCTTCCATAACGCTGTCCCACAGCTTGGTGGTCGCTTCAGTTGCGCCAGCCAGGAAGGATTCGTCACCTTCATACGGGGTATAGTTTTTCTGAATGAAGTCACGTACGTTTACTTCATTCTGCCAGTCACCTTTCGCAAAACCTTCCCAGGCTGTGGCTAACTTTTCATTAAGCTCGGACATGTAACACCTACCTTCTTAAGTGGATTTTTTATTTACTGCCTGAGAAAACCATCAATGATGATCGTCGCCACGCAGGTAAATGACCCAGTATGTCAACCCAACTAACAGACCCCCACCGATAATGTTCCCGATAGTGACAGGGATCAGGTTATCAGTAATGAAATTCATAATAGTCAGGTGAGAGAAACTTTCCGGGGATGAACCAACTGCGGTCCAGAACTCCGGGCTCGCAAAGTCGCGGATGACTATGCCCATTGGGATCATGAACATATTCGCGATACTGTGCTCAAAGCCGCTGGCAACAAACATCGCAACCGGCAGAACCATAATTAAGGCTTTGTCCATCAGGCTACGACCCGAGTAGCTCATCCATACAGCCAGGCAGACCATCAGGTTAGCGAGGATGCCGAGAGCAACGGCTTCGATAAATGTGTGGTGCATTTTGTGGTCGGCGGTTTGCAGGACGTTAAGGCCCCAGCCACCGTTGGCGGTCATGTACTCGCCAGAAAGCCACATCAACAAAACAAAGAGCAGACAGCCAACCAGGTTACCCACGTAGACGTTGAGCCAGTTACGTGCCAGCTGACCCCAGGTAATTCTTCCGCTGGCCTTTGCCACGACAATCAGCACCGTTGAGGTGAAGAGGTCGGCGCCGCAGATGACGCAGAGAATCAGACCCAGTGAGAAGCAAATGCCGCCAATCAGTTTGGCCATGCCGAAAGGCATTCCGGCAGTACCGGTGGTGGCGGTGATGTAGAAGACGAAAGCGATAGAGATGAACACACCAGCCGTGATCGCCAGATAGAACGTCTTCATCGGGTGTTTCGTTGCTTTATAGACACCTGCTTCTTCGGCAACTTTGGCCATCGCAGCAGGGAGTAAAAGATCAAAAGGGTTGTCAGCTTTCACACTAACTCTCTCTTTATTAAGTCGGCGACGAGATACTAACAAAGCATTATAGAAGAGAAATTGATATAGATCATATCTCGCCTGGCTTATAGGCCCGCAGTGTGTATGGTTTTACGACAAATGCGGAGTAAGTATTTGATTATCCGTATAAAAATAAATTTTAAAAGTTATGAAAAGAGTTGAATTTTTTCGTTCGGCCACCTCTGAGACAGTTAATTAGTATGGAGTATTTACCATAAAAAGTAACAGTAAAGCCCAGGTAAATATTATTATATTTACCCATATTTAACTTTATTATCACAATCAACAGTCATTGCCGAAGAAAATAAAAAAACGGGGCAATGAAATTGCCCCGTAATATAGCCCAGACGATTGAATACGCCTACTGCTGGTAATGTTATGTGCGCTTATTTTGACCAGTAAGCGGCTTTTGCTTTCTGCAGCTTTTCGTAGGCCTTCAGCAGTGACTGATGCGCCGGGAAGGCTTTCAGATCGCTATCAACAGCCTGCAGGCCATAGAACGGCGCTTCTCCGCTCAGGGCCGCGCTGGCGGCTTCTACGGCCTCAGCACCGTACATACGCACGAAAGCGTTCAGGTATTGCAGAGGCTCGCGATCGTCTTCCTGTGCCAGCAGCAATAGGGTTTGCAGGCAGCGGTAATAATTGGTGCGCTCGGCAGAGAAGACCGACTGGTTGAATTCCATGGTCCACTCGGTCCAGGCCAGAGCCTGATCCAAATCGCCACCCGCCAGGGCCAGCATTGCTTTCAGCTCACCGATACGCAGGGTGTACCAGCCGTTGTCTTTACCGGTCGCCAGACCCAGCAGTTCGCGTACGCGGGTGAAGTCATCGTGGCCTTCTTCATCCAGCTGGGCGATCAGGTTCAGATAATCTTCTTTCTCCCACTCGCTGCCCGGCAGAGCCAGCAGCGTTTCGCGCAGGTGCGCGCCCATGCTGTTATTCGCCAGCCACAGATCTTCAGCCGGGTAGATGTCGGACATGCCAGGAACAATAATGCGGCACGCGTAGACGCCAAGGTGTTCGTAGTCGGCAATATAAACTTCCTGATCTTCCGCGTTGAAGATCGCCATCAGCGTGGCGAACTCTTCTTCCGTGGTACCGGCAAAGCTCCAGTCCACGAACGGATAGTCGGCGTCCTGCTTGAACATATCCCAGGAAATTAAACCGCTGGAGTCGATGAAGTGGGTTTCGAGGTTGGTATGCTCGGCCACTTCTTCATCGTCAAACGTTGGCGGGGTGAAGACGTCGAGATCTTTCAGGCTACGGCCCTGCAGCAGCTCGGTAACGGTACGCTCCAGCGCCACGCCGAAGTCAGGATGCGCGCCGAAGGAGGCGAAGCAGGTGCCGTTGGCCGGGTTAAACAGCACCACGCAGATAACCGGGTACTTACCGCCCAGCGAGCCGTCATAGGCAAAGATTGGGAAACCTTCTGCTTCGAGCTTAGCGATGGACTCCACTACGCCCGGGTAGCGTGCCAGCACGTTTGCCGGAATTTCAGGCAGGCTGATGGATTCGGCGATGATGCGGTTTTTGATGTGACGTTCAAAGACTTCAGACAGACCCTGCACGCGCGCTTCATTGCGGGTGTTGCCGGCGGACATACCGTTGGACACATACAGGTTGCCGACGATGTTCATCGGGATATAGACGGTCTGCTCGTCAGACTGACGGGTAAACGGCAGGGCGCAAATACCGCGATCCTCGTTACCGGACTGCAGATCGATCAGCATGCTGGCAGTCAGTTCGCTGTCTGGATCGTAGAAGGCACGCAGGCGAGCGTCGAGAATACCTTCCGGCAGTTCGTCATCTTCGGCCAGCGGGAACCATTTTTCATTTGGATAGTGAACGAACGGGCCGTTAGCGATGGTTTCGCCCAGCCAGAAGTCAGCGAAGAAATAGTTGGTGGACAGACGCTCAAAATACTCACCCAGCGCAGAGGCCAGTGCCGCTTTTTTTGTCGCGCCTTTACCGTTGGTAAAGCACAGGGCACAGTCTTTATCGCGAATATGCACGGACCAGACATGAGGCACCGGATTGAGCCAGGAGGCTTCTTCGATGTTAAAACCCAGGTCGGTCAGTTTCTGCTGGAAGCGAGCGATGGAATCTTCCAGAGCGGCGTCTTTGCCGGGGATAAACGTTTGAGTCATGGCGTTCACTTTTATCGTACGTAAAGCGCGCAATGATACGGGTTTTGCGTGACGGGTGCTATCTTCGGCGAAAATAAAAGGCTGGGCTATGCTTAGTGGCAGTAACTGACTGTTAAGGCATAGAAAAATGAAAGCATTTGATCTCCAGCGGATGGCGTTTGATAAAGTTCCTCCTGAATTTCTGGGCGAAGTGGCGCTGCGCAGCCTGTATACCTTCGTACTTGTCTTCCTGTTTCTTAAAATCACCGGGCGTCGCGGCGTGCGGCAGATGTCGCTCTTTGAGGTGTTGATCATCCTGACGCTGGGGTCAGCGGCGGGGGACGTCGCGTTTTATGACGACGTGCCGATGGTGCCGGTGTTTATCGTTTTTGTCTCACTGGCGCTACTTTACCGACTTGTCATGTGGCTGATGTCGAAAAGCGAAAAGCTGGAAGATCTGCTTGAAGGGAAGCCGGTCGTTATCGTCGAGAACGGACAGCTGGCCTGGGAAAATGTACAAAGCGCCAATATGACCGAGTTTGAGTTCTTTATGGAGCTACGCCTGAACAGCGTTGAACAGCTCGGGCAGGTGCGTTTGGCGATCATGGAAACCAACGGGCAGATCAGCGTCTATTACTATTCTGACGACGAGGTGAAGCCGGGACTGTGTATCCTGCCGGATATGCTGATTGAGCGTTTCAGAACGGTACCGGAATCAGGCGAGTATGCTTGCGTAAGATGTAGCCATGTTGTCGCGATGCAGCCGGGGGATCGCCAATTATGCCCCCGCTGTGCAAATCCGGAATGGACGAAGGTTAGCCGGGCCAAACGTATCACCTGACAGCCATATTGTCGGTTTTGTCTTAGCGAGGCGGCAGATTGTTTTGTGTGACGTGGGACACATTTCACGGGTCATAAGTTTTAGACATTGCGGCGCGTGTCACTGAATGATAAAACCGATATCCACAGTTATAACTTATGGCTTTTAGCGTGGTGAGGGGAAATGGCTCAAGTCTTTAATTTCAGTTCAGGTCCGGCAATGTTACCGGCAGACGTGCTTAAACAGGCTCAACAGGAACTTTGTGACTGGAACGGTCTCGGTACGTCGGTGATGGAAATCAGCCACCGTGGTAAAGAGTTTATTCGGGTGGCGGAAGAGGCAGAAAAGGATTTTCGCGATCTGCTGAATATTCCCTCGAACTACAAAGTATTGTTCTGTCACGGCGGTGGACGCGGCCAGTTTGCGGGCATTCCGCTGAATATCCTCGGTGACAAAACGACGGCTGACTACGTTGACGCGGGTTACTGGGCAGCAAGCGCCGTTAAAGAAGCGCATAAATACTGCACGCCGAATGTTATCGACGCCAAGGTGACCGTTGACGGTCTGCGAGCCGTGAAGCCAATGAGCGAGTGGCAGCTTTCTGATAACGCAGCGTATCTGCACTACTGCCCGAACGAAACCATTGACGGGATTGCCATCGACGAGACGCCAAACTTCGGCAGCGATGTCGTGGTTGCCGCCGACTTTTCCTCCACCATTCTGTCTGCGCCAATTGATGTCAGCCGCTACGGCGTTATCTATGCGGGCGCGCAGAAAAATATCGGTCCGGCCGGTTTGACTATCGTCGTCGTGCGTGAAGACCTGCTGGGTAAAGCGCATAAATCCTGCCCGTCGATTCTCGATTACACCGTGCTGAACGATAACGATTCTATGTTCAACACCCCACCCACGTTTGCCTGGTATCTCTCCGGCCTGGTCTTCAAATGGCTGAAGCAAAACGGCGGCGTGGCGCAGATGGACAAGGTGAATCAGCAGAAAGCTGAACTGCTGTATGGCGTGATCGACAAGAGCGATTTCTACCGCAACGATGTGGCGAACGCTAACCGTTCCCGCATGAACGTACCTTTCCAGCTGGCGGACAGCAACCTGGATAAAATGTTCCTGGAAGAGTCCTTCGCGGCAGGACTGCATGCGCTCAAAGGTCACCGCGTCGTTGGCGGCATGCGTGCCTCCATCTATAACGCGATGCCGCTGGAAGGCGTTAAAGCCCTGACGGATTTCATGATCGACTTCGAACGTCGTCACGGTTAATGTGCTGTTTTTCACCCCCGCAGCGTCCCTGCGGGGTTTTTATTATGTTGAGTTGAGAGTTTAGTTTTCATGGAATCCCTGACGTTACAACCTATCGCGCGGGTAGATGGCACCATCAATCTGCCTGGTTCAAAAAGTGTCTCGAACCGCGCTCTGCTGCTGGCAGCTCTGGCAAACGGCACCACCGTCCTTACAAACCTGCTGGACAGCGATGACGTGCGCCATATGCTCAATGCGCTGAAAGCGTTGGGTGTTCATTACACTCTCTCCGACGATCGTACCCGCTGCGAAGTGACCGGCAACGGCGGGGCGCTGCGTTCGGGCGAAGAGCTTGAACTGTTTCTGGGCAATGCGGGTACCGCGATGCGACCGCTGGCGGCGGCCCTGTGCCTGGGGAGCAACAACATCGTGCTGACCGGCGAACCGCGCATGAAAGAGCGTCCGATTGGTCACCTGGTGGACGCCCTGCGTCAGGGCGGCGCGCAGATTGAGTATCTGGAGCAGGAAAACTATCCGCCACTGCGTCTGCGCGGCGGTTTTACCGGCGGTAACGTCGAGGTTGACGGCAGCGTTTCCAGCCAGTTCCTGACGGCACTGCTGATGACCGCGCCGCTGGCACCGCAGGATACGGTTATCACCATTAAAGGAGAGCTGGTCTCCAAACCGTACATTGATATCACGCTGCACCTGATGAAAACCTTCGGCGTTGAGGTGGAAAACCAGTCTTATCAGCGCTTCGTGGTGCGCGGAGCGCAGCAGTACCAGTCTCCGGGCAACTACCTGGTTGAAGGAGATGCGTCATCCGCGTCCTACTTCCTGGCCGCGGGTGCGATTAAAGGCGGCACGGTAAAAGTGACCGGTATTGGCCGTAACAGCGTGCAAGGCGACATCCGTTTTGCGGACGTGCTGGAAAAAATGGGCGCCATTGTCACCTGGGGCGATGACTTCATCTCCTGTACCCACGGCGAGCTGAACGCCATCGACATGGACATGAACCATATCCCGGATGCGGCGATGACCATTGCCACGGCGGCGCTGTTTGCCAAAGGCACCACCACGCTGCGTAACATCTACAACTGGCGCGTAAAAGAGACGGACCGCCTGTTCGCGATGGCGACCGAGCTGCGAAAAGTCGGCGCCGAGGTGGAAGAGGGCGAAGACTACATTCGCGTAACCCCTCCGGCAAAACTGCAGTTTGCGGAAATCGGAACCTACAACGATCACCGTATGGCGATGTGCTTCTCGCTGGTGGCGCTGTCAGACACGCCTGTAACGATCCTTGACCCGAAATGTACGGCGAAAACCTTCCCGGACTACTTCGAACAGCTGGCCCGCATTAGCACGCTGGCCTGATAACGTATTGCCGCATCGCCCGATGCGGCATTTGCTTACGCTTCATTACGAACACCTTCGCTCATTTCTTCTACACTCTGCTTCAATCATTCCGTAATTTGCACGCAAAGGTAACAGTTGCGCACGTTGGCGCGTATAATGCGCGGCGTTCATGTAAACGGTATGCCTTATTTAAGGAGAAAAAGATGACGGCAGTTGCCCCGGTAATCACCATTGATGGGCCGAGTGGCGCAGGGAAAGGTACTCTGTGCAAAGCGATGGCGGAAGCATTGCAATGGCATCTTTTAGATTCGGGAGCAATCTATCGCGTGCTGGCGCTGGCCGCGCTGCATCATC
Organism: Enterobacter cloacae complex sp. CARB60; assembly: GCF_036487345.1. Taxonomy (NCBI): domain Bacteria; kingdom Pseudomonadati; phylum Pseudomonadota; class Gammaproteobacteria; order Enterobacterales; family Enterobacteriaceae; genus Enterobacter; species Enterobacter cloacae complex sp. CARB60. Next base: position 3,137,847 of record NZ_JAZKLC010000002.1, on the reverse strand, counting down.
ACGTGGATGTCGCGTCTGAAGAGGCGCTGGTTCCGCTGGCCGCGCATCTGGATGTGCGTTTCGTGTCGACCGATGGCAACCTGGAAGTCATCCTTGAAGGGGAAGACGTGAGTGGCGAAATCCGCACTCAGGAAGTGGCTAATGCGGCCTCCCAGGTCGCGGCCTTCCCGCGCGTTCGCGAGGCGCTGCTGCGTCGTCAGCGCGCGTTCCGTGAAGGCCCGGGTCTGATCGCTGACGGACGCGATATGGGAACCGTGGTCTTCCCTGATGCACCTGTGAAAATTTTCCTTGACGCCTCTTCGGAAGAACGTGCTCAACGCCGCATGCTTCAGTTGCAGGAAAAGGGGTTTAGTGTTAACTTTGATCGCCTTTTATCCGAGATAAAAGAGCGCGATGACCGCGATCGTAACCGCGCCGTCGCCCCACTTGTTCCTGCAGAAGATGCATTAGTTCTGGATTCAACCAGTTTAACTATTGAGCAAGTGATTGAAAAAGCGCTACAATATGCGCGCCAAAAACTGGCACTCGCGTAATCGCGACCGATTTAGTAGTACCCCCGCTGCAATGGATTGACGGCGGGTATGTGAAACAACCCCATCCGGCACGGAGCCAGGTGGACGTTAATATTAACCTGAAGATTAAACATGACTGAATCTTTTGCTCAACTGTTTGAAGAATCCTTAAAAACAATCGAAACCCGCCCGGGTTCCATCGTTCGCGGTGTTGTTGTTGCTATCGACAAAGACGTAGTACTGGTTGACGCCGGTCTGAAATCTGAGTCCGCCATTCCGGCAGAGCAGTTCAAAAACGCCCAGGGCGAGCTGGAAATCCAGGTAGGTGACGAAGTTGACGTTGCTCTGGACGCAGTAGAAGACGGCTTCGGTGAAACCCTGCTTTCTCGTGAGAAAGCTAAACGTCACGAAGCATGGATCACGCTGGAAAAAGCTTACGAAGAAGCTGAAACTGTGGTCGGTGTTATCAACGGCAAAGTTAAAGGTGGCTTCACTGTTGAGCTGAATGGTATTCGTGCGTTCCTGCCAGGTTCTCTGGTAGACGTTCGTCCAGTTCGTGACACTCTGCACCTGGAAGGCAAAGAGCTTGAGTTCAAAGTAATCAAGCTGGACCAGAAGCGTAACAACGTTGTTGTATCCCGTCGTGCCGTTATCGAATCCGAAAACAGCGCAGAACGCGATCAGCTGCTGGAAAACCTGCAGGAAGGCATGGAAGTCAAAGGTATCGTTAAGAACCTCACTGACTACGGCGCATTTGTTGACCTGGGCGGCGTTGATGGCCTGCTGCACATCACCGACATGGCGTGGAAACGCGTTAAGCACCCAAGCGAAATCGTGAACGTGGGCGACGAAATCACTGTTAAAGTGCTGAAGTTCGACCGCGAGCGTACTCGTGTATCCCTCGGCCTGAAACAGCTGGGCGAAGATCCATGGGTAGCTATCGCTAAGCGTTACCCAGAAGGTACTAAACTGACTGGTCGCGTAACCAACCTGACTGACTACGGCTGCTTCGTTGAAATCGAAGAAGGCGTTGAAGGTCTGGTGCACGTTTCCGAAATGGACTGGACCAACAAAAACATCCACCCATCCAAAGTTGTTAACGTTGGTGATGTAGTGGAAGTGATGGTTCTGGATATCGACGAAGAACGTCGTCGTATCTCCCTGGGCCTGAAACAGTGCAAAAACAACCCATGGCAGCAGTTCGCGGAAACCCACAACAAGGGCGACCGTGTTGAAGGTAAAATCAAGTCTATCACTGACTTCGGTATCTTCATCGGCCTGGACGGCGGCATCGATGGCCTGGTTCACCTGTCTGACATCTCCTGGAACGTTGCAGGCGAAGAAGCAGTTCGTGAATACAAAAAAGGCGACGAAATCGCTGCAGTTGTTCTGCAGGTTGACGCAGAGCGTGAGCGTATCTCCCTGGGCGTTAAACAGCTCGCAGAAGATCCGTTCAACAACTGGGTTGCACTGAACAAGAAAGGCGCAATCGTAAACGGTAAAGTGACTGCAGTTGACGCTAAAGGCGCAACCGTAGAACTGGCTGACGGCGTTGAAGGTTACCTGCGCGCTTCTGAAGCTTCACGTGACCGCGTTGAAGATGCCACTCTGGTTCTGAACGTAGGCGACGACGTTGAAGCTAAGTTCACCGGTGTTGACCGTAAGAACCGTGCAATCAGCCTGTCTGTTCGTGCTAAAGACGAAGCTGATGAGAAAGATGCAATCGCAACTGTTAACAAACAGGAAGATGCAAACTTCTCTAACAACGCAATGGCTGAAGCTTTCAAAGCAGCTAAAGGCGAGTAATATCAGGTTCTCAGCATCATTTGCGCTGTAACGCATTTACAGCGCGAAGGATGAGGAGCAAACTTGACAGATTGCAGGATTCGTCCTGTAATCAATAACAAAGGGCGGCTACGGCCGCCCTTGTTTAATGAGCTGTTCAGCTAATTGGTTTGAAAGGAACCGGAGGAATCATGACCAAGTCAGAATTGATTGAAAGACTTGCCAGTCAGCAACCGCATATCCCTGCCAAGGCAGTGGAAGATGCCGTAAAAGAGATGCTGGAGCATATGGCCTCCACTCTTGCCCAGGGCGAGCGCATTGAAATCCGCGGTTTCGGTAGTTTTTCTCTGCACTATCGTGCTCCACGTACCGGGCGTAACCCGAAAACTGGCGATAAAGTCGAGCTGGAAGGTAAGTACGTTCCACACTTTAAGCCGGGTAAAGAACTGCGCGATCGCGCCAATATTTATGGCAACTGAGTTTAGCCAGCTGGTTAAACTGGGTTCGAAAGAAAGCACCTGCGGGTGCTTTTTTTGTCTCTGTCGCTTTCCTTCTGAAGGCGCCACGCATTTTTCGTTTCATTATCTGCAAACCGATAAAAACAGCACAGCGCGTGCCGTAAAACACACTCTTCCCACCTGACAACTTGCTCTGCCCGCTTACATACTGCCCTCCTGAAACAGGGAGGTAGCAATGGGAATTCCCGCTCTAAGCGTCTGCGTCATTCTGGCAATAGCCCCGTTACTCTGGTTACCCGAGCTGCCGTCACGTCATACCGTGTGGCTAATGATTGTTGGCGGGATAGCGCTGGCCGCAACGCGAAACGTAAGACTGAAGTATGTCGGGATCGCGTTGTTATTTTGTGTATGGGGTATGCTTGCCGCGCAGGAGAGCGTCTGGCCTATGCAGCATTTAACCACGGGGGCAGTGCAGGCCGAGGTAGAGATCACCGCCACAGATGGCGCAACGCTGCATCAGGGAAACATTCTCAGCGCTGGTGGCAAGCGCTGGTGGGCCTCCACCGGCGTAACGCTGTATGGCAATTATCTGCCACAGCAAGCTTGTGCCGGTCAGCGCTGGAGCATGACGCTCAGACTCAGGCCTGCCCACGGTGAACTGAACGACGGCGGATATGATTCTCAGCGCAGCGCTTTTGCCCGACATCAAACGCTGAGCGGGCGCTTCACCCGTGCTGAACTCGTCGATGGACGCTGCAGTCTGCGAGCGCAATATCTGGCATCACTGCAAAACCGACTCTCTGCTTACCGCTGGGGGGCGGTTATCCTCGGACTGGGAATGGGTGAACGTCTGGATGTGCCCCGGGAAATACAAAACCTGATGCGTGAAACCGGGACGCTGCATTTGATGGCGATTTCGGGTCTGCATATCGCGCTGGCGGCATCCCTCGTCTGGTTACTTGCACGTGGACTCCAGTTTTTATTACCCAGCCACCGGGTCCACTGGCAAATGCCTCTCCTGGCCGGGTTATGCTTTGCCGCTTTCTACGCCTGGCTTACCGGTCTGCAACCTCCTGCGCTTCGAACGGTCATCGCGCTTGCTGTGCTTGCACTGTTGCGGATCGCTGCCCGTCAGTGGTCTCCCTGGCAGGTATGGGTGTGCTGTATCGCGGCGATCCTGATAAGCGATCCCTTAGCCGTACTTTCGCAGAGTCTCGCCCTGTCCGCATTTGCCGTCGCCGCGCTGATTTTCTGGTTTCAGTGGCTGCCTCTTCCTGACTGGCCGCGGACTCGACGTATACGACCGCTACTAAACCTGATCTCTCTGCAGGTCGGCATGCTGATGCTGCTCATGCCGTTACAGATCCTGATTTTCCATGGCTTCAGCATCTCCTCCCTGGTCGCGAATCTCTTTGCCGTTCCCCTGGTGACGTTTGTCTCCGTGCCGCTGATCCTGCTCGGCATGCTGCTTCACCTCCTACCGCTGGCAGCACTGGAAAGCGTCGTCTGGTTCGCAGCCGATAGGTCACTTGCAGGGCTGTTCTGGCTCCTCATGCGCCTGCCTGACGGCTGGCAGAGTGTCGATCAACGCTGGCAGTACATGACGTTACTGCCCTGGCTTATCATCATCGGCTGGCGCTTTCGTGCCTGGAAAACACTTCCTGCCGTTTGCCTGGCAGGGAGTGTCTTACTCACATTTCCTATCTGGCGAACGGCAAAAAGCGAGAGCTGGACGCTGCATATGCTGGATGTAGGGCAGGGGCTGGCGATGGTTATTGAACGTCAGGGAAAAGCCATTCTCTATGATACCGGGCTCGCCTGGCCGGGCGGGGATAGCGCTCAGCGGTTGATTATTCCGTGGCTTCGCTGGCATCACCTGAGGCCTGAAGGGGTGATACTCAGTCATGAACACCTCGACCATGCGGGAGGCCTCGCATCGTTGAAAAAAGCGTGGCCTGACCTATGGGTAAGAAGCCCATTGCAGCAGGCGGGACATCGTCCCTGTTTTCGCGGGCAGAGATGGCGCTGGCAGGGACTCACCTTCACCGTCCACTGGCCCCCTGAAAATTATCCGGCTCAGGGTAACAACCGTTCCTGCGTGGTAAAGGTGGACGACGGCGAGCAGAGTGTTCTGCTAACAGGGGATATTGAAGCGCAAGCGGAACAGGCTATGCTTAGCCATTACTGGCGTTATCTGACGTCCACGCTCATACAGGTGCCCCATCATGGCAGCAATACGTCGTCTTCATTGCCGCTGGTACAGCGGGTGGAAGGTCAGATCGCCCTGGACTCAGCGGCCCGGTATAACGCATGGCGATTCCCGTCGGCAAAAGTTGTCCGACGTTATCGAAAAGAGGGGTATATCTGGCACGATACTCCCCATTCTGGACAAATATCGGTGACATTCTCGCAACATCACTGGCAAATCCGGCGCTTGCGAGAGCAATTTTTACCCGTTTGGTATCATCAGTGGTTTGGCGCGCCCGTCGATAACGGGTAGAATATGCGGCTATTTCAACGAATGCTGGTTTTTTGAATGCATAACGACAAAGATCTCTCCACGTGGCAAACCTTCCGCCGACTCTGGCCGATGATTGCGCCCTTTAAAACAGGCCTGATCGTGGCGGGAGTAGCGTTAATCCTCAACGCAGCCAGCGATACTTTTATGCTATCGCTTCTCAAACCGTTACTGGACGACGGTTTTGGTAAAACGGATCGCTCAGTGTTGCTATGGATGCCTCTGGTGGTTATCGGACTGATGATCTTACGCGGCATCACCAGCTATATCTCCAGCTACTGTATTTCCTGGGTATCAGGGAAAGTGGTGATGACCATGCGCCGTCGCCTGTTCAGCCACATGATGGGCATGCCGGTCTCGTTCTTTGACAAGCAGTCTACCGGGACGCTGCTGTCCCGTATTACCTACGACTCCGAGCAGGTTGCCTCCTCGTCCTCAAGCGCGCTGATCACCGTTGTGCGTGAGGGTGCGTCAATTATCGGCCTGTTCGCGATGATGTTCTACTACAGCTGGCAGCTGTCGATCATCCTTATCGTTCTGGCGCCGATAGTTTCTATTGCTATCCGCGTCGTCTCAAAGCGCTTCCGCAATATCAGTAAGAATATGCAGAACACGATGGGACAGGTGACGACCAGCGCGGAACAGATGCTGAAAGGGCATAAAGAAGTACTGATTTTTGGCGGTCAGGACGTCGAAACCAAACGCTTTGATAAAGTCAGCAACAAAATGCGTCTTCAGGGGATGAAAATGGTCTCGGCCTCTTCCATCTCTGACCCGATTATTCAGCTGATTGCCTCCCTTGCACTGGCATTCGTCCTGTATGCGGCAAGCTTCCCGAGCGTCATGGAGACGCTGACGGCGGGTACCATTACCGTGGTCTTCTCCTCTATGATTGCACTGATGCGCCCGCTGAAATCACTGACGAACGTCAACGCCCAGTTCCAGCGCGGGATGGCTGCCTGTCAGACGCTGTTCAGCATTCTGGATTCCGAACAGGAAAAAGATGAAGGTAAGCGCGTGATCGAGCGTGCAAACGGAGACGTTGAATTCCGCAACGTGACCTTTACCTATCCAGGCCGCGAAGTGCCTGCCCTGCGTAATATCAACCTGTCTATTCCGGCGGGTAAAACCGTTGCGCTGGTGGGCCGTTCTGGTTCGGGTAAATCGACTATTGCCAGCCTGATGACCCGTTTCTACGACATTAACGAAGGTGAGATCCTCTTAGACGGTCATGACCTGCGGGAGTATACCCTGCAGTCGCTGCGTAACCAGGTTGCGCTGGTCTCTCAGAACGTGCATCTGTTTAACGATACGGTCGCCAACAACATCGCTTACGCACGCACTGATGAGTACAGCCGCGAACAGATTGAGAACGCCGCGCGTATGGCCTACGCAATGGACTTTATCAACAAGATGGATAACGGTCTGGATACGATAATCGGTGAGAACGGGGTACTGCTCTCCGGTGGTCAGCGACAGCGTATCGCCATTGCGCGTGCGCTGCTGCGCGACAGCCCGATTCTGATTCTCGACGAAGCGACCTCTGCGCTGGATACCGAATCTGAACGCGCTATCCAGTCCGCGCTGGATGAGCTGCAAAAGAACCGTACCTCGCTGGTGATTGCGCACCGACTGTCGACCATCGAGCAGGCTGACGAAATCGTCGTGGTTGAGGATGGCGTCATTGTTGAACGCGGGAGCCATGCTGATTTGCTGGAACACCGCGGCGTTTACGCTCAGCTTCATAAGATGCAGTTTGGCCAACAATGATTGCACGTATCTGGTCCGGTGAATCTCCGCTGTGGCTGCTGCTTTTGCCGCTCTCCTGGCTATACGGCCTGGTGAGCGGCTCTATCCGTCTGCTTTACCGTCTGGGGCTGAAGCGTGCCTGGCGCGCGCCGGTTCCGGTTGTGGTTGTCGGTAATCTTACGGCAGGCGGCAACGGTAAAACGCCGGTGGTGATCTGGCTGGTGGAGCAATTGCAAAAACGCGGTATCCGCCCGGGGGTGGTATCGCGCGGATATGGTGGTAAAGCGGCGCGTTATCCGCTGCTGCTGACGGCGGAAACCACGACCGCCGAAGCGGGTGATGAACCGGTATTGATTTTCCAGCGTACCGGCGCACCGGTTGCGGTCTCCCCGGTGCGCAGCGATGCCGTTCAGGCACTGCTTGCCGAACACGCGGTACAAATCATTATCACTGACGATGGCCTGCAGCATTACGCCCTGGCGCGTGATAAAGAGATTGTGGTCATCGACGGCGTTCGCCGTTTCGGTAACGGCTGGTGGCTGCCGGCTGGCCCCATGCGCGAACGCGCTTCGCGTCTTAAGTCCGTTGATGCGGTGGTTGTTAACGGTGGTAAAGCAAGCGCGGGTGAAATCCCGATGCACCTGCAGCCGGGTCTGGCGATCAACCTGGTGACGGGGGAACGCCGGTCGGTTGCTGAGCTGCCTTCCCTGGTGGCGATGGCGGGGATTGGTCATCCGCCGCGCTTCTTCACGACGCTGGAACAGTGTGGTGCCCGGCTGGAAAAACGCGTTCCGCTGGCCGACCACCAGGCGCTGGTTGAAGGGCAGGTAGACGCCCTGACCGTACCCGGGCAGTCGCTGATCATGACCGAAAAAGATGCGGTGAAATGCCGTGCCTTTGCGAAAGATAACTGGTGGTATCTGCCGGTTGACGCTGAACTCAGCGGCGAGCAGCCGGAACACTTGCTCCAGGAACTGATTGCGTTGGTGCAGTAAAGGCTTACGCGGTTCTGGTGGCGCTTTGACTGACAGGAAAACGCATGTCTTTACCGCAACTCTCGCTTTCAGCCGCACGTCATTTACACCTTGCCGCGCAGGGGCTACTTAAAAAGCCGCGCCGCCGCGCCCAGCCTGCCGATATTCTCTCTACCGTCCAGCGCATGTCGCTGCTTCAAATCGACACCATTAACATTGTGGCCCGTAGCCCTTACCTGGTCCTGTTTAGCCGCCTGGGAAATTATCCTTCGCAGTGGCTGGATGAGGCGCTCAGCAAGGGAGAGTTAATGGAGTACTGGGCGCATGAAGCCTGCTTCCTGCCCCGCAGCGATTTTGCCCTGGTTCGCCACCGTATGCTTGCCCCGGAAAAGATGGGCTGGAAATACCGACAGGCGTGGATGCTGGAACATGCGGCCGAAATTGAGCAGCTAATCGCGCATATTCAGGATAACGGTCCCGTACGCTCCGCCGATTTTGAACACCCGCGCAAAGGCACCAGCGGCTGGTGGGAGTGGAAGCCGCATAAACGCCATCTCGAAGGGCTGTTTACCTCTGGCAAAGTCATGGTGATTGAGCGGCGTAATTTTCAGCGCGTCTACGACCTGACGCATCGCGTGATGCCGCACTGGGACGACGAGCGTGACCTGCTTACCCAGGAGGCGGCCGAGGCCATCATGCTGGAGAACAGCGCCCGCAGCCTGGGGATTTTCCGCACGCAATGGCTGGCAGATTATTATCGCCTTCGCCAGCCCGTGCTGAAACCGCTGCTGGACGTATGGCAACGCGAACAGCGCGTTATCCCCGTCACGGTGGAAACGCTGGGCGAAATGTGGCTGCATGCGGATCTCCTCCCGCTACTGTCTCTGGCCCTGGAGGGGAAACTTCAGGCAACCCACAGTGTGGTGTTGTCGCCTTTCGACCCGGTCGTCTGGGACAGAAAACGCGCCGAGCAGCTGTTCGATTTTAGCTACCGGCTGGAATGTTATACCCCGGCCCCAAAGCGCCAGTATGGTTACTTTGTTCTCCCGCTGCTGCATAAGGGGCAACTGGTCGGGCGTATGGACGCCAAAATGCACCGCAAGACCGGCACGCTTGAAATCATTGCGCTTTATCTGGAAGAGGGCGTCAGGGTGACGGCGAGCCTGGAGAAAGGGTTAACGTTCGCCATTAGCGAATTCGCGCGCTGGCAGGGTGCCCGCGACGTGACGCTGGGTCGGGTACCCGACGGACTATTTACATCCTGTCGAAGTGGCTGGGAAACAGGCACTCCCTGAAAAGGGAATGTGTTAAGCTTTAGCGATTACCCATACGGAGGAACTATGGATCACCGTTTACTTGAAATTATTGCCTGCCCGGTATGCAACGGCAAACTCTACTACAGCCAGGACAAACAGGAGCTGATCTGCAAGCTGGACAGCCTGGCTTTCCCGCTGCGTGACGGCATTCCGGTACTGCTGGAAAATGAAGCTCGTTCCCTGGTGGCAGAAGAGAGCAAACCATGAGTTTTGTTGTCATTATTCCTGCGCGTTATGCCTCGACGCGTCTGCCGGGTAAACCGCTGGTGGATATCAACGGCAAGCCGATGATTGTGCATGTTCTTGAGCGTGCGCGTGAATCCGGTGCCGATCGCGTAATTGTTGCTACCGATCATCCTGACGTCGCCCGTGCGGTTGAGGCGGCAGGCGGTGAGGTATGCATGACCCGCGCCGATCACCAGTCCGGCACCGAGCGTCTGGCGGAAGTGGTTGAGAAATGTGGTTTCAGTGATGATACGGTCATCGTTAACGTGCAGGGTGACGAGCCGATGATCCCGGCGGTGATTATCCGTCAGGTGGCAGAAAACCTGGCTCAGCGGCAGGTTGGTATGGCGACGCTCGCGGTGCCCATTCACCACGCTGAAGAGGCATTCAATCCGAATGCGGTGAAGGTGGTCATGGATGCCGAAGGCTATGCGCTCTATTTCTCGCGCGCCACGATCCCCTGGGATCGCGATCGTTTCGCGACGTCAAAAGAAACCATTGGCGATACCTTCCTGCGTCATATTGGGATCTACGGCTATCGGGCCGGTTTTATTCGTCGATATGTTACCTGGGCGCCGAGTCCGCTGGAGCATATCGAAATGCTGGAGCAGCTTCGCGTGCTCTGGTATGGCGAAAAAATTCACGTTGCCGTTGCCAGCGAAGTGCCTGGAACGGGCGTTGATACGCCGGAAGATCTTGAGCGCGTCCGCGCCGAGCTGCGCTAATACCGCCTGCATCCCTCCGGTCGGGGGGATGTCCTCTCCCCGCTAATTCCCCTTTCTTTTCCCTAATTGATCTCTTCCGGGTGACATCTTCCTTCAGGACGCTCATTATAAAAGCAGTAGTCTTAATGGGGGTAATCTCATATGGAACAGCTGCGTGCCGAACTTAGCCATCTGCTGGGTGAGAAATTAAGCCGGATCGAATGCGTGAGTGAAAAGGCCGATACCGCGCTTTGGTCGTTGTATGACAGTCAGGGCAACCCAATGCCGCTGATGGCCAGAAGTTTCACCTCGCCGGGCGTTGCCAGGCAGCTTGCATGGAAAATGTCGATGCTGGCGCGGGAGGGAACCGTCCGTATGCCGACGGTGTACGGCGTGATGACGCATGAGGAACACCCCGGCCCGGACGTGCTGCTGATTGAGCGCCTGCGCGGCGTGCCCGTTGAAGCGCCCGCGCGCACGCCGGAACGCTGGGAGCAGCTAAAAGACCAGATTGTCGAGGCGCTGCTGGCCTGGCACCGTCAGGATAGCCGCGGGCTTGTCGGTCCGGTCGACAGCACGCAGGAAAACCTGTGGCCATTGTGGTATCGCCAGCGGGTTGAAGTCCTGTGGGGGACGCTTAACCAGTTCAACAATACCGGTTTGACCATGCAGGATAAGCGTATTCTGTTTCGCACCCGCGAGTGCTTACCGGCGCTGTTCGACGGTTTTAATGACAACTGCGTGCTGATCCACGGTAATTTCACCCTGCGCAGCATGCTCAAAGACTCCCGCAGCGATCAGCTTCTGGCGATGTTGGGGCCGGGGATCATGCTCTGGGCTCCGCGCGAATACGAGCTGTTCAGGCTTAGCGACAGCGGGGCGGCGGAAGGGTTACTCTGGCACTACCTTCAACGCGCGCCCGTTGCAGAAGCGTTTCTCTGGCGGCGCTGGCTTTATCTGCTCTGGGACGAAGTCGCGCAGCTGGTCAACACCGGACGTTTTAATCGCGCAAACTTCGATCTGGCAACTAAATCACTCTTGCCCTGGCTCGCCTGACGAACCTTTCAGCCATTGCCAGAGGCGTCCGAGCGTCTCATAACCGACGCGATCGCTATGCATCAGCCATGCCGGGGACGGTATCGCCCGTTCCCACGGGTTGAGCGGCGCGTCGATGGCCATCTGGTTTGCCGGTGCGGGAAGCGGGTGCAGGCCTTGCTTCTCAAAGAAAATCATCGCGCGCGGCAGGTGTGAGGCGGAGGTCACCAGTAAGAACGGGACATCGCCAATCGCCTGCTTCACAGCGGCTGCCTCTTCTTCGGTATCTTTTGGGCTGTCCAGGGTGATGATTGAGGAGCGCGGCACGCCGAGTGATTCCGCGACTCTGGCACCTGCCTCAGCCGTACTCACCGGGTTCGTTTTAGCCGCCGCGCCGGTGAAGATCATTTTTGATCCCGGATTCGCCAGCCAGAGGCGAATGCCTTCGTTTAGCCGTGGCAGGCTGTTGTTGATCAGGTTTGAACTGGGTGCCCAGTCAGGATCCCAGGTATATCCGCCACCCAGCACCACGATATACGCCACTTTCTGATTTCCCTGCCATGTTGGGTACTTGTTTTCGATGGGGCGTAACAGACCATCCGCGACCGGCTGCAGGCTCAACAGCAGCAGGACAAACCAGCCGAGCGTGATAAGCGTTTTGCCACTCTTCTGAAAGCGACTGAACCACACCAGCGCCAGCCCCAGCGCGATGATGATGAGCAGCAGCGGAAGGGGAAGCATCATCCCTCCAATGTATTTCTTAAGGGTAAAAAGCATCCTTTTTGGTTCCTTTTTTGACCATACAGCAGGTGATTACCCGTGATATTACACCAGAGAGGTTCATTCTCCGCGCGGGTGTGACAAAATAGCGGTTTTGCAGTTAGCGAGTGGAACTCTCCCAATGCGGGATCGCAATTTTGATGACATCGCGGAAAAGTTTTCGCGCAACATTTATGGCACCACCAAAGGACAGCTCCGTCAGACGATCCTCTGGCAGGATCTGGACACCATTCTGGCCACCTTCGGCGGCCAAACGTTGCGCGTGCTGGACGCCGGTGGCGGTGAAGGGCAAACGGCGATAAAAATGGCCGAGCTTGGTCATCACGTCACGCTTTGCGATCTTTCTGCTGAAATGGTCGCCCGCGCGACGCGTGCTGCAGAAGAGAAAGGTGTGAGCGACAACATGCATTTTATACAATGCGCCGCTCAGGACATCGCACAGCATTTGGAAACCCAGGTTGATCTGATATTGTTTCATGCGGTGCTGGAGTGGGTTGCCGATCCGCAAAGCGTGTTACAAACCCTGTGGTCGATGTTACGCCCGGGCGGCACGCTGTCGCTGATGTTCTACAATGCTAACGGCTTCCTGATGCACAACATGGTTGCAGGAAACTTCGACTATGTTCAGGTCGGGATGCCTAAAAAGAAAAAGCGCACGCTTTCCCCGGACTATCCGCGCGATCCACAGCAGGTTTATGGCTGGCTGGAAGCGATTGGCTGGCAGATCGTCGGGAAGACGGGCGTCAGGGTGTTTCATGATTATCTGCGTGAAAAACACAAACAGCGTGACTGTTTTGACACCTTAACAGAATTAGAAACGCGGTATTGCCGTCAGGAGCCTTTTATCAGCCTTGGCCGCTATATTCACGTCACCGCGCACAAGCCGCAGATGCAAGGATAACCTATGAGTGAATTTTCCCAGACAGTCCCCGAACTGGTTGCCTGGGCCAGGAAAAACGATTTCTCCATCTCGCTGCCGGTAGACAGACTCTCTTTCCTGCTGGCGGTTGCCACGCTGAACGGCGAACGGCTGGACGGTGAAATGAGCGAGGGTGAACTGGTGGATGCGTTCCGCCATGTCAGTGATGCGTTTGAGCAAACCAGCGAAACCATTAGCGTGCGTGCCAACAACGCGATCAACGATATGGTGCGTCAACGTCTGCTGAACCGCTTTACCAGCGAGCAGGCGGAAGGAAACGCCATCTATCGTCTGACGCCGCTGGGCATCGGCATCACCGATTACTATATTCGCCAGCGTGAATTTTCCACGCTGCGTCTTTCCATGCAGCTCTCGATCGTGGCGGGGGAGCTTAAGCGCGCCGCCGACGCGGCGGATGAAAACGGTGACGAATTCCACTGGCACCGTAACGTCTACGCGCCGCTGAAATATTCGGTGGCCGAGATTTTCGACAGTATCGATCTCACCCAGCGCCTGATGGACGAACAGCAGCAGCAGGTGAAAGACGATATCGCGCAGCTGCTGAATAAAGACTGGCGAGCGGCCATCTCCAGCTGTGAACTTCTGCTGTCAGAAACCTCCGGCACGCTGCGTGAACTCCAGGATACGCTGGAAGCCGCAGGGGACAAGCTGCAGGCTCACCTGCTGCGCATCCAGGACGCGACGCTGGCGCATGACGATCTGCATTTTATCGACCGTCTGGTATTCGATCTGCAGAGCAAACTCGACCGCATTATCAGCTGGGGCCAGCAGTCGATCGACCTGTGGATCGGCTACGACCGACACGTGCATAAATTTATCCGTACCGCGATTGATATGGATAAAAACCGCGTCTTTGCTCAGCGTCTGCGTCAGTCAGTGCAGACCTATTTCGATGCGCCGTGGGCTCTGACCTACGCCAATGCCGATCGTCTGCTGGATATGCGCGACGAAGAGATGGCGCTGCGCGATGAAGAGGTGACCGGTGAACTGCCGCCGGATCTGGAATACGAAGAATTTAACGAAATTCGCGAGCAGCTTGCGGCGATGATCGAAGAACAGCTCGCCGTCTACAAAACCAGACAAGTGCCGCTGGATCTTGGGCTCGTGGTGCGCGACTATCTGGCGCAATATCCACGCGCGCGCCACTTCGACATAGCCCGCATTGTGGTAGACCAGGCGGTGCGTCTGGGCGTCGCGCAAGCAGATTTCACCGGACTGCCGCCGAAGTGGCAGCCAATTAACGATTACGGAGCCAAGGTACAGGCGCATGTCATTGACAAATATTGAACAAGTGATGCCGGTTAAGCTGGCACAGGCGCTGGCGAATCCGTTATTTCCGGCGCTGGACAGCCAGCTGCGTGCCGGTCGTCACATTGGCTTAGACGAGCTGGATAATCACGCCTTTTTGATGGACTTCCAGGAGTACCTGGAAGAGTTTTACGCACGCTACAACGTGGAGCTTATTCGCGCGCCGGAAGGTTTTTTCTACCTGCGCCCGCGCTCCACGACGCTGATCCCGCGTTCCGTGCTCTCCGAGCTGGATATGATGGTCGGCAAAATTCTTTGCTACCTCTACCTCAGCCCGGAACGTCTGGCGAATGAAGGGATTTTCACCCAGCAGGAACTTTACGACGAGCTGTTGACGCTGGCTGATGAGAGCAAGCTGCTCAAGCTGGTGAACAACCGCTCCACGGGATCGGATCTTGACCGTCAGAAATTACAGGAAAAGGTTCGCTCTTCCCTGAACCGTCTGCGTCGTCTGGGGATGGTCTGGTTTATGGGCCACGACAGCAGCAAATTCCGCATCACGGAGTCTGTCTTCCGCTTCGGCGCCGACGTGCGTGCGGGCGATGACGCGCGTGAAGCGCAGCTTCGCATGATCCGCGACGGTGAAGCGATGCCGGTGGAAAACCATTTGCAGCTCAATGATGAGCATGAAGAGAATCTGCCGGATAGCGGGGAGGAAGAGTAATGATTGAACGCGGTAAATTTCGCTCACTGACGCTGATTAACTGGAACGGCTTCTTTGCCCGAACGTTCGATCTGGATGAGCTGGTCACGACGCTCTCCGGCGGTAACGGTGCGGGTAAATCCACCACCATGGCGGCCTTTGTTACGGCGCTGATCCCCGATCTGACGCTGCTTCACTTCCGTAACACCACCGAAGCGGGGGCAACAAGCGGCTCCCGCGATAAAGGTCTGCACGGTAAGCTGAAGGCCGGCGTTTGTTATTCGGTTCTGGACGTCATTAACTCCCGTCATCAGCGTGTGGTGGTGGGCGTGCGCCTGCAGCAGGTCGCCGGTCGCGACCGTAAAGTGGATATCAAACCGTTCGCGATCCAGGGTCTGCCAACGTCCGTGCAGCCGACGTCGCTGCTGACGGAAACCCTGAACGAACGTCAGGCGCGCGTGCTGACGCTGCAGGAGCTGAAGGACAAGCTCGAAGCCATCGAAGGCGTGCAGTTCAAGCAGTTCAACTCCATTACCGACTACCACTCACTGATGTTCGATCTGGGCGTGGTGGCGCGTCGTCTGCGCACGGCATCAGACCGTAGCAAATACTACCGCCTGATCGAAGCGTCTCTGTACGGCGGTATCTCCAGCGCGATTACCCGCTCCCTGCGCGACTATCTGCTGCCTGAAAACAGCGGCGTGCGTAAGGCCTTCCAGGATATGGAAGCGGCGCTGCGTGAAAACCGCATGACGCTGGAAGCGATTCGCGTTACCCAGTCTGACCGCGACCTGTTTAAACACCTGATCAGCGAAGCCACCAACTACGTGGCGGCGGACTACATGCGCCACGCCAACGAGCGCCGCGTGCATCTCGATCAGGCATTAGAATACCGCCGCGAGCTGTTTACCTCCCGTAAGCAGCTGGTGGCCGAGCAGTACAAGCACGTCGAAATGGCGCGCGAGCTGGGCGAGCACAACGGGGCTGAAGGTGACCTGGAAGCCGATTACCAGGCCGCCAGCGATCACCTGAACCTGGTGCAGACCGCGCTGCGTCAGCAGGAAAAAATCGAGCGCTATGAAGCGGACCTCGATGAGCTGCAAATTCGTCTCGAAGAGCAGAATGAAGTGGTGGCTGAAGCTGCCGACATGCAGGAAGAGAACGAAGCCCGCGCCGAAGCGGCCGAGCTGGAAGTGGATGAGCTGAAAAACCAGCTTGCCGATTACCAGCAGGCACTTGACGTGCAGCAGACGCGAGCGATTCAGTACACCCAGGCATTGCAGGCATTACAGCGTGCGAAAGAGCTGTGCCATCTGCCTGACCTGACGCCGGACAGCGCCGACGAGTGGCTGGATACCTTCCAGGCCAAAGAGCAGGAAGCCACCGAGAAACTGCTGTCTCTCGAACAAAAAATGAGCGTCGCGCAAACGGCGCACAGCCAGTTTGAGCAGGCTTATCAGCTGGTGGTCGCGATTAACGGCCCGCTGGCGCGTAGCGAAGCCTGGGACGTTGCCCGTGAACTGCTGCGCGACGGCGTGAACCAGCGCCATCTGGCCGAGCAGGTTCAGCCGCTGCGTATGCGTCTGAACGAGCTGGAGCAGCGCCTGCGCGAGCAGCAGGAAGCCGAGCGTCTGCTGTCAGATTTCTGCAAGCGTCAGGGAAAAAATTACGACTTCGACGAGCTTGAGGCCCTGCATCAGGAGCTGGAAGCGCGTATTGCGGCCCTGTCCGATACCGTATCAAACGCCAGCGAACAGCGTATGACGCTGCGTCAGGAGCTGGAGCAGATTCAGTCCCGTTCGAAGACGCTCTTGCAACGAGCGCCGGTCTGGCTGGCGGCTCAAAGCAGCCTGAATCAGCTCAGCGAGCAGTGCGGCGAGCAGTTCGAATCCAGCCAGGAAGTGACCGAATACCTGCAGCAGCTGCTGGAGCGCGAGCGCGAAGCCATTGTTGAGCGTGACGAAGTGGGCGCCCGCAAGCGCGACGTCGATGAAGAAATTGAGCGCTTAAGCCAGCCGGGCGGGTCAGAAGATCCGCGCCTGAATGCGCTAGCCGAGCGTTTTGGCGGCGTGCTGCTGTCCGAGATTTATGACGATGTTGGCCTTGACGATGCCCCGTACTTCTCCGCGCTGTACGGTCCATCCCGCAACGCGATTGTGGTCCCGGATCTGTCGCTGATTTCTGACCAGCTTGCCGGCCTGGAAGATTGCCCGGAAGATCTCTATCTGATCGAAGGGGATCCGCAGTCGTTCGATGACAGCGTATTCAGCGTCGACGAGCTGGAAAAAGCGGTAGTGGTGAAAATCGCCGACCGTCAGTGGCGTTATTCCCGCTTCCCTGAGCTGCCGCTGTTTGGCCGCGCCGCGCGCGAAAGCCGCATCGAAAGCCTGCACGCCGAGCGTGAGACGCTGTCTGAACGTTTTGCGACCCTGTCGTTTGACGTGCAGAAAACCCAGCGTCTGCACCAGGCGTTCAGCCGCTTTATCGGCAGCCATCTCGCCGTGGCGTTTGACGCGGATCCGGAAGCCGAAATCCGCAAGCTCAATACCCGTCGTGGCGAGCTGGAACGTGCCATTGCCAGCCATGAAAGTGATAACCAGCAGAGTCGCGTTCAGTTTGAACAGGCGAAAGAGGGCGTCGCTGCCCTTAACCGCATCCTGCCGCGCCTGAACCTGCTGGCGGACGACACGCTGGCTGACCGTGTGGATGAGATCCAGGAGCGTCTGGATGAAGCGCAGGAAGCCGCGCGTTTCGTTCAGCAGCACGGCAATCAGCTGGCGAAGCTGGAGCCGGTCGTGTCTGTACTGCAGAGCGACCCGGAACAGTTCGAGCAGCTAAAAGAAGATTATGCCTGGTCGCAGCAGGTGCAGCGCGAAGCGCGTCAGCAGGCGTTTGCCCTGACGGAAGTGGTGCAGCGTCGGGCACACTTTGGCTACTCCGATTCGGCTGAAATGCTGAGCGGTAACAGCGACCTGAACGAAAAACTGCGTCAGCGCCTTGAGCAGGCGGAAGCGGAACGTACTCGCGCCCGCGAAGCAATGCGCAGCCACTCCGCTCAGCTGAACCAGTACAACCAAGTGCTGGCCTCGCTGAAAAGCTCCTTCGATACCAAGAAAGAGCTGTTAAACGATCTGCACAAAGAGCTTCAGGACATCGGCGTTCGTGCCGACAGCGGAGCAGAAGAGCGCGCGCGTATTCGTCGTGACGAGCTGCATTCTCAGCTCAGCAATAACCGTGCGCGTCGTAATCAGCTGGAAAAAGCGCTGACCTTCTGCGAAGCGGAAATGGATAACCTGACCCGTCGCCTGCGCAAGCTGGAGCGCGACTACTTTGAGATGCGCGAGCAGGTCGTGACCGCCAAGGCGGGCTGGTGCGCGGTGATGCGCATGGTGAAAGACAATAACGTTGAGCGTCGTCTGCACCGCCGTGAACTGGCGTATCTCTCTGCCGATGAGCTACGTTCCATGTCGGATAAGGCGTTGGGTGCGCTGCGTCTGGCGGTGGCGGATAACGAACACCTGCGCGACGTGCTGCGTATGTCGGAAGATCCAAAACGTCCGGAACGTAAAATCCAGTTCTTCGTGGCGGTTTACCAGCACCTGCGCGAGCGTATTCGTCAGGACATCATCCGTACCGACGATCCGGTTGAAGCCATCGAGCAGATGGAAATCGAGCTGGGTCGCCTGACGGAGGAGCTGACCTCCCGCGAGCAGAAGCTGGCGATCAGCTCCCGCAGCGTGGCGAACATCATTCGCAAAACCATTCAGCGCGAGCAGAACCGTATCCGCCAGTTGAACCAGGGTCTGCAGAGCGTGTCGTTTGGCCAGGTGAACAGCGTGCGCCTCAACGTTAACGTGCGTGAAGCCCACGCGACGCTGCTGGAAGTGCTGTCTGAACAGCACGAGCAGCATCAGGATCTGTTCAACAGCAACCGTCTGACCTTCTCCGAGGCCCTGGCGAAGCTGTATCAGCGCCTGAACCCGCAGATTGATATGGGGCAGCGTACGCCGCAAACCATCGGTGAAGAGCTGCTGGACTACCGTAACTACCTGGAAATGGAAGTCGAGGTAAACCGTGGCTCAGACGGCTGGCTGCGTGCGGAATCCGGGGCGCTCTCTACCGGTGAAGCGATCGGTACCGGGATGTCAATTCTGGTGATGGTCGTACAGAGCTGGGAAGATGAAGCGCGTCGCCTGCGCGGCAAAGACATCTCGCCATGCCGACTGCTGTTCCTGGATGAGGCGGCGCGTCTTGATGCCCGCTCAATTGCCACGCTGTTCGAGCTTTGCGAACGTCTCGACATGCAGCTCATTATCGCGGCGCCGGAGAACATCAGTCCCGAGAAGGGCACGACCTACAAACTGGTGCGTAAAGTGTTCCAGAACAGCGAACACGTTCACGTTGTGGGGCTGCGTGGCTTTGCGCCGCAGCCGCCAGAGTCATTGCCGGAAACTACGGCGGACGCTTCCTGAAGCGTCTTCTGACCCGAAGCGGCGCACTGGCGCCGCTTTTTTTTTAAACTTAACTTGTGCTTAGGGCTGCGTTATCTTTAAACTTCTTTACATAAGGTAAGGCAACAGCTTAGCCGTCTACCTATAATGAAAGAAAGCCCCAACGTGATGGGCATGTCGTGAAAACAGGGGGCAAGGGATGTTGCTTAAGAAAGAATGTGGTCGTCAGCTGTCTGCGCTGAGTTTATGCCTGGCAGTGATGTTTGCTCCGCTGTTAACCGCCCAGGCCGACGAGCCTGAAATTGTGCCGACTGACAGCTCGGCGACGACAGGCGCGCAGCCAACGTCGTTGTCCCAGCCGCTGGACCAGTCTCCGGCGACGGCTATCATGGCCGGTATTAAACCGCTGCCGGAATGCATCGACGCCGAATCGCTCAGTCAGCAGCTGCAGTCGGAGCTGCCGTCAGGCTACACGCCTGTCTATATCAATCAGCTTACGCTCCTCTATGCTGCCCGCGATATGAAACCCATGTGGGAAAACCGCGATGCCGTGCGCGCCTTCCAGCAGCAGCTGGCGGAGGTTGCGATTGCAGGATTTCAGCCGCAGTTTACAAAGTGGGTTGAGCTGTTAACCGATCCTGCCGTCACCGGGCAGGCGCGGGACGTGGTGCTTTCCGATGCCATGATGGGCTACCTGCAGTTCGTGGCGGGTATTCCGGTCAACGGTAACCGCTGGCTGTACAGCGATAAGCCGTACAAGCTGGCGACGCCTGCGCTGTCGGTGATTAACCAATGGCAGTTAGCGCTGGATAACGGCGATCTGCCGCGTTTTATTGCCAGCCTTGCACCGGCGCATCCACAATATGCCACTCTGCACCAGTCGCTCCTCGCGCTGGTGGGGGACACGCGTTCGTGGCCGCAAATGCGCGGTACCGCGACGCTGCGTCCAGGGCAGTGGAGCAGCGATGTGCCCGCCCTGCGCGAGATCCTGATGCGTTCCGGTCTTCTTGACGGCGGGCCAAAGATTGCTCTTCCGGGCGATGATCCACAAAGCGTCGCCGTCAGCCCGTCAGCTCCCGTAAAAGAGAAGAAAGCCGTTGTCCTGAGCGACAAACCCGCGGCTTACGATCGCGAGCTGGTTGCGGCCGTTAAGCAATTCCAGGCCGCTCAGGGGCTGGGGGCCGATGGCGTCATTGGCCAGACGACGCGCGACTGGCTGAACGTATCGCCTGCGCAGCGGGCAGGGGTGCTGGCGCTCAATATCCAGCGTTTGCGCTTGCTTCCGGGAACGCTCTCCACCGGGATTATGGTTAATATCCCGGCGTATTCCCTGGTCTATTATCAGGATGGTAGCGAAAAGCTGGCGTCTCGCGTGATTGTCGGGCGTCCGGATCGTAAAACACCGATGATGAGCAGCGCGCTGAATAACGTGGTGGTTAACCCGCCGTGGAACGTGCCGCCGACTCTAGCGCGAAAAGATATTTTGCCGAAGGTCTGGAACGATCCGGGTTATCTGGAGCGTCATGGCTATACGGTGATGCGTGGATGGAACAGTAAAGAGGCTATCGATCCTTATATGGTCGACTGGTCGACGATCACCGCGTCGAATCTGCCGTTCCGTTTCCAGCAGGCTCCCGGGGCGCACAACTCTTTAGGGCGCTACAAATTCAATATGCCGAGTTCAGAAGCCATCTATCTTCACGATACGCCGAACCACAACCTGTTCCAGAAAGATACTCGCGCGCTGAGTTCTGGTTGCGTGCGCGTGAACAAAGCCTCGGAGCTGGCCAATATGCTGCTGCAGGATGCGGGCTGGAACGATACGCGCATCTCGGATGCCCTGAAACAGGGGGATACGCGTTACGTTAATATTCGCCACAATATTCCGGTCAATCTTTACTATCTGACGGCGTTTGTGGGCGAAGACGGGCGTACTCAGTATCGTACAGATATTTACAATTATGATCTCACCGCGCGATCCGGCGCACAAATTTTGCCAAAAGCGGAACAATTAATCAGGTAAATGAAGCAGTTCGGGAAAAATGATTGTCGTAAGTTATGGTGAATAAGGGGCTATATCGCTGCAAGCCGCATATTCACTGGGGTTGGGCGCCTTGACGTACCTGGTTTTGCCAGTTATGGTGCCCTTCGTGCGCTAAGCATATTACGATTTCTTTTACCTGTAGACCTGATTATCATGGACAAATTTGACGCTAATCGCCGCAAACTGCTGGCGTTAGGTGGCGTTGCGCTTGGCGCAGCGGCCATCCTGCCGACGCCAGCATTTGCCACCCTCTCGACACCTCGTCCGCGAGTTTTAACGCTCAACAATCTTCATACCGGTGAGTCGCTAAAAGCGGAGTTTTTCGATGGCAGAGGCTATATTCAGGATGAATTAGCAAGACTTAACCATTTTTTCCGTGATTTCCGCGCGAATAAAATAAAAGCCATCGATCCAGGACTGTTTGATCAGATTTTCCGCCTTCAGGGCCTGCTGGGCACCAGCAAGCCGGTTCAGCTCATCTCTGGCTATCGCTCGATTGATACCAACAATGAACTGCGCGCCCACAGCCGCGGGGTAGCGAAAAAAAGCTATCACACGAAGGGACAGGCAATGGATTTCCATATTGAAGGCGTTTCGTTAGCCAATATTCGCAAAGCCGCGTTATCTATGCGCGCAGGTGGTGTAGGATATTACCCCAGCAGCAACTTTGTGCATATTGATACCGGTCCGGTTCGGCACTGGTAATAACGAAACACAGGAGCAGTATGAACTATCGTATTATTCCGGTTACCGCGTTCTCCCAGAATTGTTCATTGATCTGGTGCGAACAGACTAAACTGGCCGCGCTTGTCGATCCCGGTGGTGACGCTGAGAAAATCAAGCAGGAAGTCGCAGCAAGCGGCGTTACGCTGATGCAGATTTTGCTCACTCATGGTCATCTTGACCATGTAGGTGCTGCCGCTGAACTGGCTGAACACTACGGTGTGCCGGTGATCGGCCCGGAAAAAGAAGATGAGTTCTGGCTGCAGGGGTTACCCGCCCAAAGCCGCATGTTTGGCCTTGATGAGTGTCAGCCCCTGACGCCCGATCGCTGGCTAAACGAGGGAGAGCGCGTCAACGTAGGGAATGTGACTTTACAGGTGTTGCATTGTCCTGGGCATACGCCAGGCCATATCGTCTTCTTTGATGACCAGTCCCGTCTGCTGATTTCCGGCGATGTGATTTTCAAAGGTGGCGTAGGACGCAGCGATTTTCCGCGCGGCGACCATGGGCAGCTGATTCAGTCGATTAAACAGAAGCTATTGCCGCTGGGTGATGACGTTACGTTTATCCCTGGACACGGTCCGATGTCGACGCTGGGCTATGAACGGCTCCATAACCCGTTCCTTCAAGATGAAATGCCTGTCTGGTAACCAATAAAAAAAAGCCTGCATAACGCAGGCTTTTTTTATGGGCGCAAATTACAGTACGGCGACAATCGCTTCGCACAGTGGCGCCATGTTGTCAGGCGTCATGCCTGCAACGTTCACGCGGCCAGACGCTACGGCGTACACACCAAACTCTTCACGCAGACGCAGAACCTGCTCTTTGGTCAGGCCGCTGAACGAGAACATGCCGTTCTGTTTGATGATAAAGCTGAAGTCGCGGTCCGCGCCTTTCTCAGCCAGGGTGTTCACAAACAGCAGGCGCATGCGCTGAATGCGCTGGCGCATATCGTTCAGCTCTTGTTCCCAGATAGCGCGCAGCGCATCGTTGCTCAGGATAGTGGCAACAACAGACGCACCGTGTGCCGGTGGGTTAGAGTAGTTAGCGCGGATAACCGATTTCATCTGGCTGAACGCACGATCGACGGTCTCTTCGTTAGCTGCAACCAGCGTACAGGCACCTACGCGCTCATTGTACAGACCGAAGTTCTTGGAATAAGAGCTTGCGACAATCAGCTCCTGATGCACGGCTGCGAACGCGCGCAGGCCTTCGGCATCTTCTTCCAGACCACGGGCGAAGCCCTGGTAGGCAAAGTCAAACAGCGGCAGCCAGCCTTTTTCTACGGACAGCTTCGCCAGGTGTTCCCACTGCTCAAGCGTCGGATCGATACCGGTTGGGTTGTGGCAGCAGCCGTGGAACAGCACTACGTCACCCGCCTGCGCTTCGCCGAGGCTCGCCAGCAGGCCGTCAAAGTCGAGAGAGTGGTTTGCCGCGTCGTAGTAGGCATATTCACGCACTTCCAGACCCGCAGAGTTAAACACGCTCTTGTGGTTCGGCCAGCTTGGGTTGCTTACCCATACGCGCTTAACAGAGGTGTTTTTCGCCAGGAAATCCGCCGCCACGCGCAGCGCACCGGTACCGCCTGGGGTCTGTGCTGTACGGGCACGTTTGTCACTCACAATTGCGCTGCCTTTACCGAACAGCAGCTCCTGGGTGCAGCGACCAAATTCAGGGATACCATCAATACCGAGGTAGTTTTTGGTGGTTTCGTTTTCCAGCAGATACTGCTCAGCTTTCTTAACGCTGGTCAGTACCGGGGTTTTGCCGGTTTCATCTTTATATACACCAATACCCAGGTTGATTTTGCCAGGGCGGTCGTCGGCACGAAACAGATCGGCCAGGCCCAGAATAGGGTCGGCAGGAGCGGCGGTAATGTTCTCAAACATGACGAAGTTCCATTGTGATTACAGAAGTGAAATCCGCTATCAGGTTAACGGTAGATTTACAAAATGCCAACCGTTTGCGACGAAAAGCGTGCGGCTTTTCAAAAGTCGCCATTATTTTCTGTCACGCATAAAAAAACAGGGCCGAAGCCCTGTTCATTAAGCATATAACAAAGTGGTGTACTGATTAGAACTGGTAAGTCACGCCTACAGCAGCCATATCGTCGTTGCCGTTCAGGCCGCCAACGGCTTTCGCGTAGTCGGAGTCTTTGTCCAGCAGGTTGATGTAGTAGTCAGCCCACACGTTGAAGTTCTTGTTGAAGTAGTAAGTGGTACCAACCTGGATGAATTTAGCCAGGTCTGCATCGCCACCGCTGAAGCCATTGACGGCAGCCAGGTCTTTACCTTTGGTCTGCACGTAGGAGATGGCTGGACGCAGGCCGAAATCGAACTGGTACTGAGCAACAACTTCGAAGTTCTGCGTTTTGTTAGCGAAGCCAGCGTCACCGTTAGGACCGGTACGGGTGGTGTTACGGGTTTCAGCATAGGTGGTTGCCAGGTAGATGTTGTTGGCGTCGTATTTCAGACCCAGACCCCATGCTTCAGCTTTGTCGCCTTCGCCGTCAGCTTTCTGATTCAGAGTACGGTTAGCGTTGCTGTAAGATGCGATTGCACCGAAGCCTTCGCCGAAATCGTAGCCCAGGGAGTAGCCTACGCCGTCACCGTTAGAGGTTTTAACGTCAGCACGGTCGTTTTTGCCCTGGTACTGAACGCCCAGGCTCAGACCGTCAACCAGACCGAAGAAGTTGCTGTTACGGTAGGTCAGCAGACCGGTGCTGCGGCTGGTCATAAAGTTATCAACATAGTTACCGCCCCAGGTCATACCAGAGAAGGACGGCGCCATATCGGTGTAAGATTCTACGTCGTAAACGATACCGTAGTTACGACCGTAGTCGATGCTTCCAGCGTCGCCCGCTTTCAGGCCAGCGAAAGCCAGACGGTTTTTGTTTTTCTGTGCAGAGTTTTCTGCATCGCTAGCCACGAAACGGTATTCCCACTGGCCGTAACCGGTCAGCTGGTCGTTGATCTGAGTTTCGCCTTTGAAACCGATCTGCGCATAGGTAGCGTCGTTATTGTTTGTGCTATCACCGGAAGTCACGAAGTCGTGCTCGGCGTTAACTTTACCGTAGAAGTCCAGCTTGTTGCCGTTCTTGTTATAGATTTCTGCAGCGTTAGCTGCACCGGCTACCAGCAGGGCAGGGATTACCACTGCCAGAATATTGCGCTTCATCATTATTTATTACCCTCATTGGTTTTTTTATGACACTCGCCACTGCCGTCAATAAATTCTGTCAATAAATATTTCCGGAACTATTGATGAGAGTTTGGTGTCTTTATGTATCTGACAGGCATCTTTCCATTCGGCGAAGCGTTTCGCTAGCCTGAAAGTGCTACAATTCTCAAGATTAAGTAACCAAAAGAAATTATGTGTAACTAAATATGTATTTTTGGGAACTTTGTGAACCACCTCAAACTTCAGACCAGCCTGGCGAATTAAACGGCAAAACCTATCCTATATATATGAATTGCTTATGATTAATTGAGATAAAGGCGATTCGTATCAACAGACGTTAAACGACTCTGTTTTTCTTATGACCCCAAAAAGACTTCTGGATGGCTGTAAAAGTGGTTGAAATTTGTGCTATCGCTTGAGGAAGTAATAATCGCAATAAGAATGGGGTTTATTTTTTGTGGCTGGATATTTCGCGGAAACAAAACGTAACAGGTAGTGGTTGTGACGGGGTGAAGGTTTAAAGACGCTGACTTTGCGCTGACGAAAACTGACAATACAGAATAAAATAATGGCCAGCAGATGCTGGCCATTTTAGTCTTTTACCGATTAGAAGCTGGCGTTACGTGGAGTACGTGGGAAAGGAATCACGTCGCGTACGTTCTGAACACCGGTAACGTAGGCAATCAAACGCTCGAAGCCCAGACCAAAACCGGCGTGCGGTACGGTACCGTAACGACGCAGATCGCGGTACCAGCTGTAATCAGCTGGGTTGAGCCCCATCTCTTCCATACGCGCGTCCAGCACGTCAAGACGCTCTTCACGCTGAGAGCCACCGATGATTTCACCAATGCCCGGCGCCAGAACGTCCATCGCTGCCACGGTTTTACCGTCTTCGTTAAGGCGCATATAGAAGGCCTTAATGTCTTTCGGGTAGTTTTTAACGACAACCGGCGCTTTGAAATGCTTCTCGGCCAGATAGCGTTCGTGCTCAGAGGCCAGGTCAACGCCCCAGTAAACCGGGTTCTCGAACGTCTCACCGCATTTCTCGAGGATCGCCACCGCGTCGGTATAGTCCACCTGCGCAAAGTCGGCAGAGACGAAACGCTCCAGACGCGCCACAGCATCGCTGTCTACGCGTTCTGCGAAGAATTTCATGTCGTCAGCACGCTCTTCCAGCACCGCTTTGAAGACATACTTCAGCATCGCTTCCGCCAGACCCGCAACATCGTCCAGGTCGGCGAACGCCACTTCAGGCTCCAGCATCCAGAATTCCGCCAGGTGACGGCTGGTGTTGGAGTTTTCGGCACGGAAGGTTGGGCCAAAGGTGTAGATCTTAGACAGCGCACAGGCGTACGTTTCGCCGTTGAGCTGACCAGATACCGTCAGGAAAGCTTCTTTACCAAAGAAGTCTTTGTCATAGTCCACTTTACCTTCAGGCGTGCGCGGCAGGTTTTCCATGTCCAGCGTCGAGACGCGGAACATCTCACCCGCACCTTCCGTATCGGACGCGGTGATCAGCGGGGTAGACACCCAGAAGTAACCCTGCTCGTCGAAGAAACGATGCAGCGCCTGCGCCAGCGTATGACGCACGCGCGCCACCGCACCAATCAGGTTGGTACGCGGACGCAGGTGGGCGACTTCACGCAGATATTCGATGCTGTGACGTTTTGCCGCCATCGGATAGGTGTCCGGATCGTCAACCCAGCCGGTGACTTCAATCGCAGATGCCTGAATTTCGAAGCTCTGGCCCTGTCCCGGTGACGCCACAACCACGCCGGTAACAATGACGGAGCAACCGGTTGTCAGGCGCAGAACGTCATCATTGTAATTGGGCAGAGAATTATTAATGACGGCCTGTACAGGATCAAAGCAGGAACCGTCATAGACGGCAAGGAAGGAGATGCCAGCTTTAGAATCTCGGCGGGTACGCACCCATCCGCGCACGGTGACTTCCTGGTCAACGGCGACACGGCCCTGGAGTACGTCGGCTACAGGCACAACGCTCATAATATTCTCTCTGTTAATAGTCGGAAAAAATAAACACTTGTCCACCCTTAAGGGGGGATATCTATGTTACCTGCCATCCGCTATCAGACAAGTAAATTTCGCAGTCAAAAGAGAAGAATTGAGAAATAAATAAGGAGAAGGGAGCCATGAAGGCTCCCGTAAGCGCTTAACTGGCTTTTTTGATCTGGGGAAGATCGAACGCTTTGCGCAATGCGCGGACAAACGCTTTGTCATGGCAGATGGTTTTACCCGGACTGTCGGAGAGTTTTGCCACCGGCTTGCCGTTACATTCCACCAGTTTCATGACGATATTCAGAGGTTTTACCTGAGGAATATCGCAGGTCAGACGGGTACCAATTCCGAAGCTCAGGTTCACCCGGTTGTTGAAATGGCGATAGAGTTCGACCGCTTTCGCCAGGTCGAGATTATCCGAGAAGACCAGCACCTTGCTCATCGGATCGATGCCGAGTTTCTGGTAATGGGCAATGGCCTTCTCGCCCCATTCAACCGGATCCCCGGAGTCGTGGCGTAACCCCTGGTAACGTTCAGCGAACTCGGGACCAAAGTCGCGCAGGAAGGCATCCATCGTAATACAGTCGGTGAGGGCGATCCCGAGTTGATTCGGGTACTCCTCAAGCCATGCGGCCAGTGCCGCGCGCTGGCTGTTAGCCAGGTCGGGGCTGATCTGCTGATGCGCCTGGAACCACTCGTGCGCCTGGGTGCCCATTGGCGTCAGGTTGAGGCGGCGTGCCAGATCGTAGTTACTGGTGCCCACGAACCACGGCTCCCGCTGCATACGTTTAACGATGGCCTCCTGAACGTCACGCGAGAAACGGCGACGCGTGCCAAAGTCCATCAGGCGGAAGCGGGACATGTCCAGCCCTTCGGTCAGCGTGGAGAAGGCAGTGAGTTTATTTTCCAGCGCGGCGACCGCCTGCTCGACGCCGGTTTCCGGCGAACGGTAGCGGTGAGCCAGTTCACTGATCACCGCCAGAAGCGGCACTTCCCACATGATCACTTCCCGCCACGGACCTTCAAGGCGAATATCCAGCTTGCCGTTATCGTTAAGCACGGTGACCTGCTCCGGCTTATAGCGGAAATCGCGCAGCCAGTTCAGGTAGTCGGCTTTGAAGAAAGGCAGGCCAGAAAGCCACTGATATTCCTCGTCCTGCAGCGTCAGATGCTGCATAGCATTGACCTGTTCACGGATGGCGTCTGCGTAGATACCAAGCAAGTCGTCGCCACGACAGCGGAATTCCGCCGCGACATTAACGTCATAGTAATGGTGGAAAACGGCTTGCTGCATATGCAGTTTATACGCGTCGGTATCCAGCAACGTATGCAGAACTGGAGAAGCGAATTGAGTCATAGGTGCGCAGTAGCATCCTCTCACAGGAGCGTTTAGTACAATAAACAACTCCGGAGTATACCTTGTTTAGTGATTTATTGAACCCCGATCACAACATAAGCGCGTTTTATGGTCGAGGGCATTTTGTGCCCCGTGTTATACAAATGTAGCAACAGGGCTGCTAACCACTTGAATTTAAGGTTTTCTACTGCGCTACTATCATGCTTTGGGGCAGCGATGGGGCAATGTGTGAAAGCGCCTTGTTGAGCAGAGTAACCTGTTCGCCGCTCTTCTCTGACATCCACTTTCCATACACCTTGTAAACCATCTGTGCATCGGTATGCCCCATTTGAGTTGCTATAAAGTTTGGGTTCGCACCAGCTGATAATGACCAGCACGCATAGGTATGCCGTGACTGATAAGCGTTGCGGTAACGAATACCGGCGCGCTTGATTATCGGAGCCCAAATTTTATTAATCGAATTAACCGCGTAGTGATATCCTGTGCGAGACCCACGTTTGACGCATTGAGGGCTGAAAACGAAAGTGCATGGATGTATGACTGACTGGCCATATTCACGCAAATTCACTTCAACCTCATGCTGCCGGCCAAGGCGCGTCAGTTGGGCCTGATCCCTAAGGGCATCAATAGCTGGTTGTATGAGATAAATCACCCTGTCAGTGCCTGCCTCGGTTTTTGGCAGGGTGAACTCATACGTTTGGGTAAGGTTGCGCTTAACCGTAATGGTTCCCGCGGTGAGATCGATGTCTTCCCATGCAAGACCACATAATTCCCCATGCCTCATTCCGGTATAAACGGCGACGGTCCAGAGATTTCGCATCTGCTGGTGGCCGCACGCCTGAATGAACCTGATGAACTCGTCGGTCGTGAGTGGATCTGGTTCGTCTTTTGCCTTCCTGAGCCGGTTAATTCCGCTAAACGGGTTTTCCTTTGCGTAGCCGTTATCAGCTCCAAACTGGAAGATCTCGGCCATCAGCATCATGTAATTATTCACCGTGGAAGACTTCCGGCCTTTTACCTGTGTCCGGTGATCCTTCTTCATTACATGGAAGCCCGTCAGCAACTCCTTCCTGACATACAGCAAATCTTCAGTGGTAACCGCAGAAACCATTTTATTTTCGCCGATGCGCGGAAGCATGTTTTTTATGATGGATTCGTACCTACTCATGGTATTAGAGCTGATCTCCATTCTCTTCAGCTCTGACCATCTTTCGGTAAGCTCCAGCACAGTAATTTCCTTTCTATCCTGACCGAACCTGGCAAGGTTCGGTGAGTTTGGGAATTTTTCTGAATAGTTAAAATTCCCCATCCTTATCGCAAAACAAACCGAAGAACGCAGCTCACCAGCTATCTTGCGATTTTTTGCAGTGTCAGGGACACCGAGGTTTTCCCTGACACGTTTACCTTTATACAGAAACCAGATGCGGAGCGAACCGCCGTGATTTTCGACGCCTGTCGGGTATGATGCATTAGCCATTGATCCCTCCTGACGTCCAGGAGCGTTGACGAGTGTACTGCTTTTCATGCTGTCTTCGCACCTGGTTGATTTTTTTTCTGCGCCTCGATCCACTGATCAACGGCTTTCCTGTTATACATGCATTCGCTCGAAGGCTTGGGATTACCATCTGGTGAAATGTGCAGGTACTCGCGGCCCAGCATCCAGGATTCTTTTCTGGCGCGGGTGATGGTTCCGGGCTTGAGCCCGGTAACCGCAATCAGAACCTTTTCGCTAACCCAGTCATTCGGCACCAGAAGAACGATTTCAGCACTGGTTTGCATGGATCTCCTCCATTTTCTCTTTAGCCAGACGCACGCAACGCGCAAAAGAGGAGGGCGTTACGATTTCGCGCAGAGCCTGAACCAGGAAGTCGTTGTGCTGCTGGTGCAGCTCCAGGTTGCGCTCTTTTTCCTCATGACGCAGGACTGCCAGACGGGCTGTGATGATGCGACGCTTCCCTTTGATCAGCCGCAGCGCGTTCTCTGCCTTTTTGCGCCATGTACTCCAGTCACTACTGCTGTTCGATTTCGCCAGTTGCTCTTCAATACTGAGCTGCGCTTCTTCTGCGTTAACAAGCTGCTGCAGGCAATCGCTGATAGTGTTCAGGTTGTTTGTCTCCACGAAGAATTTGTGCATTCTTAACCCTCCCACCCAATCGCCTGGAACAGGCCCATTTTAGGGTGATACCAGCGGGTGCCTCGCGGTTCAGCTTCTGACATCATCTGACGAAACGCGGCCATAAACGGCTCCAGTTCGACGATAGCCCTACGTGACAAAAGCCCGTCTGGAGTCATAAATTCGTGCGTGTCTGTCGGGATGCGGTAGGCATTGACCAAATTCCGGCACTTGGCGTCACTCATTCCGCTTTTGGCTACCACCTGGCGGTAACCAACATATCCGGCGCGCATGGTCCCGCGTTTGATGTTCTCCACAGCTTCTGTGACCGTTTCGATCTGCTCTTCAACATGATTCAGGCGCTTCTGCTGGCGAACGGCATCGGCGGCCATTGCGGCGATCATCTCTATTTCCGTCAGCGGCTCACGAGTGCGGAAATAGCTGTTAACCAGTTCGCGCTGTACCTTCCAGGCCAGATCGTCCGTGAGTGACTTCGCCACCATCAGATATCCAGATTCGAAAAGCACAATTCCAGAGGGCGCAAACTTAGAAAACACACCTTCCGGAAGGTCCCGGCGTATAGCGTCGGAACCTAATTCAACGTAATCGACCCCCTCTACAAAGTAGTTCCTGTTTTCACGAAAATTACGTCCTGCTGTTCCATCTGGTCGTTGGTGAGCTTCGTCAATCATTGCGAATGTCACAACACGCTGACCGCGATATTCGACTGCCGGCAGCTGTTTGTTATTGATCGTTACTGTGTTCATGCTCGATATCCTTCTGAGTGCCCGGCTTTACGCCGGGCTGGTGAATCACTTAACCTGGATAAATGGAGTATTGGCGCCGCTGGTCATGTACTGGGGCAGAGTGCCGTTCCATTTGTTGATGGCCTCCAGTTGAAGCACTTCAGGGTTTTCGCGCATGGCCTGCCCACGAATCTGGATAGACTTCGCTTCCGCTTCCGCCAACTTCAACTTTGCGTCTGCCTGGCCATCTGCTTCAGCGCGCAACATGTTTGCTTCGGCTTCACGCTGTTTCACCTCCTGCTCGCGCTGCAGGGTCTTCTGGTTGGCAGTGACTTTGGCGTTGATGCTGTCGATAACTGTCGGCGGGTACTCCGGACGGCCGACGTAAGAAAGGCTGATAACCTGGATTCCTACCGGCCCCATGTCTGACTGGATCTCTTTCAGAGCGTTTTCAAGCAGCTCAGCTTTCCCGCCGTCAATGAACTTATCGGTACTCATGCGGCTTGCGAGACGATTAAGGGCATCGGCAATCTTCTGGCGCAGATCGGTATCGGTGATGTCGTCCACGCCTTTGCGATAGGTCTGGAAGACCGTCGTCACTTTGGTCGGATCAACTTTATAGGCGACACCAATGTGATAGCCGATCGTAGTGCCGTCACTCATCTGGAAATTGAATGCGTCGTCGTAGGTTTTCATCTGTTTGAAGGTTGGGAAGATGTAGACCTCTGTGTTCCAGCCTGTCCAATAGCGGCCTACGCCAACCACTTCACCGACGCCTTTGTCGTCTCCCAGCTTATTCACCTTGATACCCACGTTACCGGGCTCGACACGATCGCAACCTACAAGACCGATGGCAGAGAGCGCGATAATTGAAGCCATAATTGCTTTTTTCATTTCTTTTCCTTATTTACGGTTACAACAAGACCCTTACAAATGGCGTAAATGCACGGCGGGGTCAGGATCGCCAGGGCAAAACCGGATAACACTGCTGTGGTGTCCTTCATCGAAATGAGGATCGGAACGAAAAGTCCATAAACGCTGGCGACAATTACCAGCGAGAGAACAACGCGTAAGTAAGCAATCATCAGCGCAGCCCCTCTGGTTTACTGGCCTGCAGTTCTGCCTGCTCTTTCACGACTCGGTCATGCATGGCGTCCCACTTTCTGAGCCACTTACGTAGTTCGCGCTTACGCTCCAGAATTCGGCGAATGCGCCGCATGCATCGGTTATGTGCAAAGAGATATTGCTGTGTGTGCTGGCCCATGCGGTTGACGAGCACACCATTGCTGAAAACAGGTTCGTCTGGTTCGTTGGTGTTCAAACCGGCACGATGAAAAGTTTTGGTTACCATGTAGTGAGCAAGGTTGCTGATCGCCGCGCTCCTGCTGAGGAAACGGCGCGAGTAACCGTGTCTTGATACGACGTAAACAGGCTGCAGCTCTTTGGCAAAGGCGCTGTCAATTGAGGTGGTGCTGATGCGTTTATCGTTCATTTCCGGTCTCTCCCGTGAATCGTGTTCTGTTTTTTCCGTGGTTATCATGAAATCCATATTTAATTTCTGCGTTTCGTCTTGCCTCGACTGCTTTATTGAAATCCGTGAAAGAGCCCAGATATATTTGCTTCGCGTTTATAACAATATTTGCCCACCATTTTTTCTTTTGATGTGACCAGCTCACCCCTGTATGGCCGGATGTGTTGGTTTTAGATAAGCGCGCATTCTTACTATTGTCTTGGTTTGTACATGAACGCAGGTTTTCTATTCTGTTATTAGTGGTGTTCCCATCAATGTGATCGACTACTTCGGGCTCAACACCATTAACCATTTTAAATATCAGGCGATGGGCATAGTAAATGACACCATCTAACCGCACGATACGATATGCTCCTGTTTTGGTTTTAATAAACGCGCCAGCAGGTTTACCTGCAAATCTTGTATTTAATTGTTTTTGTATACTTGATGATGAAAAGTGTTTTAAGGGACGATGTTTCCAAAACAACTCTCCAGTTTTTTGTTCGTAATAAAAGCACTCGTTGAGATAATCTGATTCAGGAATTCGTATCGCTGTAAGTGCCATCAGATCCCCCCATTTCATGACCCTCCGCTTTCGGAGCTTCCACTTTCTGCTTTTTGACGAACTCAACCAGCTCAGAAATGAGCTCGTCGATTAACTCCTTCCCGCTATCCGTAAGGAATTCACCGCTGCCATTTACATCAACAGCGCCGCTGTAAATTCCCCTGATAGCTTTTACGCCATCGACATTTCCGTACTCACTAAGCGCAAGCCTTTCGAATTTTCGCAATAATCCATCCAGAAGAATCTCTGTTAACTCGACCGTATTAATACCCCCTTTATTGAGCTTAATAACAAGGCAGTTACTGCCTGTTTTACGCTGGTGGCGTAATAACGCTGCTTTTAAAATTCGGCGGCGATATGTCTCGATTAATTTATCCATTGCCCTGTTCCTCCTCCAAACTCATTACTATTTCTTCTTCTTTTTCGGTCCATCCATGAATCTCCGCAGCCAGGTAATAAACCAGAGCGCATATCGTTTTAAGTTGAAATCTGTCTAGCTTGTCTTGATATTCAAATAATGTTTGCGACAAGCCAGGCAACTTCTCCGCTTTGATATTCACTTCCTGAATATCCTGTCTTTTTAAAACACCCATAATTAACGACCATATGCTTTTTTAAGATAAAGACGAGCGATTACCTCGTAACCGCAGGCCGCATAAAGGCATGCTGTTCTATATGCCGATTTATCAATGATGAAAGTCATACGAAGCGCCTCACAGCCAAAGAAGCCACCACCCGACCGTGAATTTTGATTTCTTTCTGTTCATCGGTATTAAGGGTAAAAGTTTCGTAATGATGGTTATCAGAGATGATTTTTAATGAGCCATCAGCTAATGGCTCAATTCTCTTAATGAAAAGACATGGGCGACCAAAAGCATCCATTGTGTAAACATAAATGCCAGAGGTAAGCGCACGTCCACCGCAATCAACGAAAGCTACAACCTCGCATGGTTCGATGGTCGGTTGCATTGAATCACCTTCCATCCGGCAGCTTTGAACGCGGTTGCCAAAGTCATTAATGTTGTCAGAACCGAACAGCATTTGAGGCGTTTTAACTGGCTGATTAATTGCGACGGAATTTTGCATTTTCATTTCCTCAGGGTGAGTTTTTCCCCACCCTAAAAGGTGTTATATATGATTAAATGTGTTATTTAATTAGTTAAATGGCAGAGAACATTTTTTTTATGTCGGGATGGTCATCAATGATTTTTTTAGCATCAGCACATGCTTCATCGTATGACTTAAAAAAATCAATCAGGACGAAATAGTTATCGATGCGTTCGTAAACGGCGAACTCCATCTCTCCAACAAATGTTGTATTAAATTGGTAATTAAATCCTTTCTCGCAAGGCTGTACCGCATAACAATAAGACCAGTGCGAATTGGCTGCTTTGAGCTTGGCGTGGATATCAAATTCCTGGCTTGCTGAGTTTGGTTGGGAGGTTATATTCATCTTATGGCTCCGTTGTTTGCCGATAAGATAATAGTACCCAAAGTACTAGTATTTGCAATACTAATTGATTGTACTATTCATAACAAGTAGTACTAGTTATTGAATTTTAAGGTGATTTAGTTTGAAAAAAAACCGGGTTATCCCCGGTTTTATTGTTTACATGAAGCGATATTTGGCCTCAACAACAACTCCAATTATCTTGCAGTTACCATTGATAGGTGTGAGAGGGTACATTGGATTAAGCGGCTTCAGGAACTTTTGCCCTCCATCCTCAATGTACTTTTTGAACGTTGCTTCGTTTGTATCTTCTAACTTTGCAACAACAAGGCTCCCATTGATGGGAGATTTGCCAGTGTCCACAAGTATTGCCATCCCCTCAGGGATGCTGATCCCTACAGGCGATGTCATTGAATCACCCCTTACTCTTAACCAGAAACCTGTTCCTTCGATGTGCGCATCAGAACTTATCCATTCGTCTATATCCTTCATAGCATAAGGCTCTAGCGCTTCTGTCCAGCATCCTGCGCTGACCCAACTTATGACAGGGTAAGAGGTGTTATTTTCGTTGCCGCCTATGAAGTTCACATTCTCAGCATAGGAGTGCATCAATCCAACTTCTTTTGCTAGGGAGGGGCTAAAATCCCCGATCTGCACATTAAGTATTTTTGCAAACATCATGGCAGAACTCACATTGAGGGCATTTCTTCCATTTAAATAATGCCCTACAGCACTTTGAGTGATGCCCATTTCTTCAGCTATGTGCTGCTGGGTAATGCTCAATTCTTTCTTCTTCGACTCATACAAAGCCTTGAGGCGTTCCGCATCTCTTAGCTGTTCTGTCGTCAGGCGTCTTTGAGTTGTCATGGTGTAATTTTAATACCTTTAGTTTGAAAATGTCTCATACCTATAGTACTATCAATTTTAGTACTTTTGGTAGTATTTAACGGATGGTGAATTATGAACAAGATAACTCTTGGGGAATACGTGAAAGAGCACGGCCAAGTAAAAGCCGGCGAAGCGCTAGGAGTAACGCAGATTGCCATAAGCAAAGCTTTAAGAGCCGGTAGGGAGATCTTTGTTGTGATTTCAGAGGAGGGGAATGTTTCGGCTTTTGAAAATAAAGCGTTCCCATCTAAGCGGCGAAGCAATGAAACCAGAGCCTGATTTACACAGCATTTTGCCGTCCGCATTTTGCCAAGCGGATGCCGAATGGATCAAGCAGCAGTTACTGAGCTTGGCGCCAGCAGCACGTCAAAAAGCAATTCAGCGTTATGCAGCTGTGTATCAGGAATCGTTCGAAGCCGAGCCCGTTTCATACCGCAAGGAGAACCGGGCAAGGCATGAAGCAAATATGCGGCTTCGCCTGTTTGTGAGAAATCACGGCAGGGCTTTACAGGGGTATACCGCCGAACCTCCCCTGGCCGGAACGCCACCACGTTCCTGATTGTTGCGGGTTTAAAGGTACCCGGACAAAAACAGGCTTAAAGGTGCCTGTTCAGGTTGGCAACCCACTAACTCAATTCCCCCATGTACTAGGTAAGTAGTACGTTTTTATGGGGAAGAGGGAAAGGGGGGTAAGGGGGGATTGGGTGTAGGGGCAGGAATAGGGTCTTTTCCAACAGGAGAGATCCATTGGTTAAGTAGATCACTGTCTTAAGGGCGCAATTTAAAAAAACGCCCGTATCAGCAAGGTAGTACAAAGCGCTCAGGCGCTGAGAAACAAAAAGGGTTCTTTCTGGAAGAGTGAATTTTCAGGGGAGCTGAATCAGAAGGGAGGCTGGCAGCCTTTGGGGAGGCCACCAGCCATGTGAGGGGGAATCCATGAAAACCACATCACAGAATTATTATCTCATCACCGCGGGGTCCGCACAATGCAGCTGACGATCACACCGAATTTTGCACAGGAACGAGCACTTAACCAGCTGCGCCGTAACTGGAAGGATACGGAAACCTTCATGGTGTACTCGCCGACGGGCAGCGGTAAAACAGGACTGGCCGCCTTCATCGTTGCCGGGTTCGTTAGTCGTGGCATGCGGGTAATGTTTTGCGCGCCTTACCAGATCCTCATAACCCAAACCGCAAAGCGTTTTGTGGAGTATGGGTTGCCGGGTGATGAAATCGGCTATGTCTGGGCGGATCACCCAAACTACGATCCTACCCTCAAAATACAAATCGCCAGCGCCGATACGCTTATTCGTCGCGTGTTTCCTGACAATATCGATCTGCTGATTATCGACGAAGCTCACCTGCGAAAAAAACGCATCCTGCAGGATATCGAACGCCTGCGCGAAAAAGGCGTGAAAGTGATCGGGCTGTCAGGAACACCGTTTTCCCCGTTCCTGGGCAAATACTATGACCGACTGATTAAGCCAACCACCATCGGCGAGCTGATCCAGCGCGGCGACCTGAGCAAATACGAATTTTACGCGCCCACAAAGCCGGATCTGAAAGGGGTTAAAACCTCTCCATCCCTGCAGTACGGTACCGATTACAACGAGGCGCAGCTGGCGGAGATCATGTGCGGTTCCACGCTGGTGGGCGATATCGTCCAAAACTGGCTGGAGAACGGCCGGGACCTGCCGACAATCGCGTTCTGCGTCAACGTAGACCACGCTAATTTTCTGACTATTCAGTTTAACCAGGCTGGCGTAAATGCAGAGGTTATGACTGCAGATACGCCTGCTGAAGAACGCCAAACCATCATTCACCGCTTCGAAACTGGCGCCACAAAAATCATCGTCAGCGTAGGGGTGCTGGTGGCCGGGTTCGACAGCGATGTTCGCTGCATCATCTACGCCAGGCCAACTAAGAGCGAAATTCGCTGGCTGCAGGCGCTCGGGCGTGGCTTGCGCACCGCACCGGGTAAAGAGTCCTGCCTCATCTTCGACCACAGCGGCACCGTGCACCGCCTGGGTTATCCGGACTCTATCGAATATGACGATCTTCCGGGTAAATCAGACGGGATGGAGGACGGCGCGCGCCGCGCAGCTGAGGAACGAGCAGAAAAGCTGCCTCACGAATGCACACAATGCCACTTCATGAAGCCTGCTGGCGTCTATGTCTGCCCCAAATGTGGCCACAAGCCGCTGGCCGGTGAGGACATTGATACCGACACCGGGCGAAAACTCAAAAAACTTGGGGGCGAGCTGCGCCAGCCGACGAAGGAAGAGAAACAAGCCTGGTGGAGTCAGATCAAATTCTATCAGCGCCAGCGCGTATCGCTGGGGAAAAAGCCTGTCAGCGATGCCTGGTGTGCTCACACCTTCCGCGAACGTTTTGGCGAATGGCCGAACGGACTGAGCGATTACCCGATGGACATCACGCCGACAGTTTCAAACTTCATTAAGCACAAGCGGATCAGCTTCGCTAGACGAATCGAAAAAGAGCAGCGCCAGCAGGCACAGGCAGAAGAGCTGCCTACCCAGGAAAGAATTCAGCAGGCGCTTAATCGCGTCAGTGATATCAGACAGCAGTTAGGAAAACGAGCATGAAGACGGTAGAAGCAGCAAAAGGGCAGTGGGCCATGATTTTTGAGCATTACGGACTTCCGCCGATCACCGGTAAAAACCACTTTAGAGGGAAATGCCCTCTGTGTGATTCGGTTGGCAAATTCCGCATCGACGACCGCGACGGCGCAGGAACATGGATCTGCACCTGCGGCAGCGGTACGGGAATGGATTTGGTTACCAAAACCCAGGGCAAGCCATTTAACGAGGTTTGCCGCGAAATCGATGCACTGATCGGCAATACGTTCAGGCGTGACAAAATTCCCGAGGCTAGCGACGCTTCCAAGCTGCGGAAAAAGGTACTCAGTAATTTTGCAAAAATGTCACCCCTGCGCGGTACATGCGCCGCTGAATACCTTAACTCACGGGGTATTTATCAGCTTCCGGCTGAGTCCGTGCGGCTTAATCCCAAGCAACGGCATAACGGACGGGTGTACCAGTCTATTTATTCACTGGCAACAGATGATA
Source organism: Enterobacter cloacae complex sp. CARB60 (assembly GCF_036487345.1). NCBI lineage: Bacteria > Pseudomonadati > Pseudomonadota > Gammaproteobacteria > Enterobacterales > Enterobacteriaceae > Enterobacter > Enterobacter cloacae complex sp. CARB60. Next base: position 3,098,765 of record NZ_JAZKLC010000002.1, on the reverse strand, counting down.
AAGGCGAGCTGTGTTACCTCCATCAGACGTTATTGGATGGTGCAAAGAAGGCTGACATCGGGGCCAGCGCCAAGCGGCAGAAATCACTGCAGGAAGATAACTATCTTGATCACGCTCGCTCAGTTGCGATCCGTATGTTCCCGGTCGCCAGCACGCTGGGCATCGCAGAAGGAATCGAAACCGCCTTGTCTGCTCATCAAATTTACAAGGTGAATACCTGGGCCACCATGACAAGCGGATTCATGAAGAAATTCCGTGTTCCTGCAGGCGTGAAGAATTTGATTATTTTTGCAGATCGAGACGTAAACAGCGCCACCGGATTGGCTGCGGCCACGGAATGCGCTCATGCCAACTTAATGGCAAAAAATGACCTGCAAAAAATCAGCATCTACTACCCGGATAACGGTGATTTTAACGACATGCTCATGAACGGCGATCAGGTTCGTGAAGTGGTTTTCTATAAAAAACAGCAGGTGGCCGCATGAAACTGGAAGCATCACTCAAACATTTTAGTCCTCAGGGAATGCACATCAGCGATGACGTGAAGGGAACCTCTCCTGACCGCCTTACAGGAACAGACGTAATGGCGGCGATTGTCACCACCAGCAGCCGTGCGCGCTTCGGCCTGGCGGCGTTCTTCGGTAAAGCGGGAATCAGCAAAACGGATGAACAGCTCGCAGTTCAGGCGCTGGCGCGATATGCGATGGATGCCGCACCGAAGAATGTTCGCAAAGCAGCTGGTGGGCAGTTCGGATGGTGTATGCAGATGTTGGCACAATTTGCCTTTGCTGATTACTCCCGTTCGGCGGCTACCAGCGTGACATGTCACAGTTGCAGCGGTACCGGGTTTATCTCCGGGAATGAGGATGTGGTTAAACATCCTGGTATTTTCGACGCCGACGGTGCCGAAGTGGTGGCCCCGAAGATTAAAAATGAGCTGGTGAATAGGGTTTGCGGAACATGCGGAGGAAAGAAAGTGATCCTTGCCCGGTGCAGGTGTGGCGGTAAAGGAGAAGTGTTGGACCGCAAAGCGACTAAAGACCGCGGCGCACCGGTTTTCAAAACGTGTGAACGTTGCTCTGGTAATGGCTTCTCTGCTATCTCCTCGGCGACGGTACACCGTGCCATTCTGAAGCGTCTCCCGGACCTCCATCAGTCCTCATGGTCACGTAACTGGAAACCCTTCTATGAAATGCTGGTGGACACTCTGCGCCAGGGGGAACGTCACGCAGCAGTGGAATTTGAGAAGGCGACAACTTATTAATATGATCGGAGCAAATAGCGACACTTTTTTGCACGTTAGTGTTGACTTTGCATAAAACCGTCCTGTATGCTTCTGATTATGGAGTATAACGCCTGTAGATAATTAACCTCGAAAAGCCCGCCACGTTGCGGGTTTTTTGCTTTTCCGGAGGTCTGCGATGCAAGACGGTAAGCAACAGCTGTATTTTTTTAACCCAGGCATGTTGCCTGAAGAGCTTGAAGACTGGCTCGGGCAGCAGAAAACCCACCTTGCCCACTTCAATCGTCTGGTGAAAGAAAAAGCCGCTCTGGAAGAACGGCTCAATGAAATTTCTGTGGAAATTGAACGATTGTCTAAGGATGGCTTTGAAGGAAAACTGAGTTTTCCTTGGGATCCCAATCCGCTGCTGAGAATTCATCAACAGGATAATGGTTGACAGGAAGTTTTAATGAGCGGAGGTATTCAGCAGCTTCTGCGGGCAGGTAATCAGATTTTAACCTGTCTGAGACAATAAATAGACTGTCATTTAGAGGCAGCTTCCTGATGTCCTCCAGTTTCCATTTTGTGATTTGAAATATCAGGTGATGAAGAGCCTTTTCGTTGTCCAGCAGGTAATAATCTGATGAGTGGCATTTTCTGTACTCGGAGAGGACGCATTCCAGCGTGAATATCTGTCCAATTCGATACCATACCTGGTTAGCTCGGTAGTTATTTGTTCCAGCCAGTGACGATGCTGGAACATTGTTGTTCTGGCAAACTCTCAATTTGATAATCTGCAGTAAATCTGAGTAATTACTCATCCGGTCTCCTTGTTGGATTTGTTACTTTTGGCGATTTAACGATATCAGACGGAGAGAGCGGCAACCATAAAAACCATTGATATTGCGTAGTTAGTTTGACTTATGTATCATCTCGCTCCGGGCCCTTTAGCTCAGTTGGTTAGAGCGTGCGACTCATAATCGCCCGGTCGCTGGTTCAAGTCCAGCAAGGGCCACCAGAACGCCACTAGCTCATCGGGAAGAGCGGCAACTTTATGTTGTAGTACGAGGTTCGAGGCCCCGGTGGCGGACCAATGCCGACTTAGCTCAGTAGGTAGAGCAACTGACTTGTAATCAGTAGGTCACCAGTTCGATTCCGGTAGTCGGCACCATTTGCGGGCATCGTATAATGGCTATTACCTCAGCCTTCCAAGCTGATGATGCGGGTTCGATTCCCGCTGCCCGCTCCAGTTAAAGCTTTTCGGTCTGCGATGATGGGATACCCGGAGTGACTGAAAAGCGCCCCAGTTTTGAATGGGCGCTGCTTTTTGCAAAATTGCTGTGTGAAAATACTGACCTTTGGGTTCAGCGCTCATCCAAAAGCATCTCGTGAAATCCAGTTAACCTCGGGTGGTTTGTTGGATGAGGTGCCTCAAATTCAAATAGCCTCGCTTCGGCGGTTTTTTATTTTTTTACAGAGATTTATTCTTATTTGAACATTCACAGTCAGGACTAATGGTTTAAATTTATTTTGTGCGGTGAACCCCCCTACGCGGAGGGGCCAAACAGCAATTCTTTGTTATCTCTTTTATGCTCAGGCGAGTCACGGTGGCTGACCAACGGCTCACCGGGAGGCACCCGGCACCGCACTCTGTTACAAACCAACTATTTTCTCAGATGTAATGATGTGAAATCCTGATTTGTCTCTGAGCATCATATTTGTCTGATAGCCCCGACCAGGGGCTTTTTTTTGCCCCGCGTCTGCCGGGGCTTTTTTATTTCCGCCTCCGGTGTACCGGTATGGCTACCGGAGAAAAAATGTCCCAACAGGAAAATAACCCGCCACCTAACCAGCAGGGTGGTCTGATTCATTATGTCTGGTCCCTCATCCATTTTGTGAACAGCTGGAAGCGTCTGGCTATTCTCATTGTGCTGGTAACTTTCTCTATCGTTGCATACCTATCGTATGAGCACCGAAGGGAGCTTGCGTATTCGGCAATGGTCGCCTTCGGCACTCCGCAGATTGACGAAAAAGCAATTAAGCCAGAGATAACGCGCCTCATGGCTGACACAGGTGCCGTTGCCGCATCTGTGTGGTCACTTAATCTGGAGAAGAACCAGCGACGTGCGCTCTACGTCCGGGAGCGTGAACGGGAGCTGGATAATCTGATTGGTACGGGCGATTTAATTCTCAGGCCTTACTCTCAGTTGACGATTGAGTTTATCAGTCTCATCGACAACAAAACTAACTGCTGGAAACACGTAGCTACCACTGCTGTAGGAAAGACAGCCCGTGATAGTGGGGTGGTATGGGTTTGTGCAGCGGCAATTCCTCCGCAATTCGGCACGATGATCGGCATGCTGGTTATCGGGTTTGCGGAGCGTCCGGAAAATGAGGATTACATTAAGCTGCGCATCAAGCAGGCGGCGGAGCGGGTTATTAAGTAGGGGTGGTTATGGCTTACAAATTTTCACAGCGCAGCGAGACAAAACTGGTTGGCGTCCATCCAGACCTGGTAAAGGTTGTGCGTCGTGCTCTTGAATTATCTCCTGTCGATTTTGGTATCACAGAGGGTCTTCGCACCATAGAGCGCCAGAAGCAGCTGGTTGCTGAAGGTAAGAGTCAGACGATGAATAGTCGTCACATTACCGGGCACGCTGTGGATGTGTACGCCTACCCAACCCCGGCCGGGTCATGGGATATGACGTATTACCGCCAGATTGCAGATGCATTCAAAGCGGCCAGTATTGAGCTGAAAATCCCCGTGGAATGGGGTGGAGACTGGAAGAGTCTGAAGGATGGTCCCCACATGCAACTGCCGTTTGATAAGTATCCGGCATAGACACAGCGAGCCTCGTGGCAAATTTCTCAAAGGATTATTCTGTTATGGCGATTATCATCCCTGGCGCGCCCGTTATCGGCGGGCAGCAATCAGGAGGTGGCGGTGGCACCCCTGTACCGGTGATAACCACCGTACCCACCGAAGCCGATATCCCGGCCTCTGCGCAGGGATTTTATTTTGTTACCGCCAGTGAGAAGGGCGACTCTCAGCTCTATCTGTTAACTGGCGGCACCCGCTACTGGCTCGCAATGGTGAAAGACTCATGACAACGCGTTTCCCCGTCGATAATAAACCGTCCCCCGCAGTTGGCCTGACTGATTTCAGCGGCACAACAACCGCCGCAACTGCATTAACGATCATGCCTGAAAAGGCAGATGCAACTGAATACAGACTACAGAACCTGTCACAGACCGAAATGCTGTGGTTCAACGATACCGGTGGGGCCGCTGCCGCGTTCGCTCCGGGTAGCTACGCACTTTCTCCGCTGGGTTACTACGAAGGCCGTTCAACCAAAGCGGTTTCTGTATTTTGCGCGGCTGCCGTGCCATTCAGCGCAGCGAGGTACTGATTATGCCGATGAATAACCAGACGGTTTCCGTTGCCGCAGTCGGAACAGCGACACAGCGCCCACTTGCAGAATGGATGTCGCAGGTCAGGCAGATGCAAAAAGCACCCGTCATGACGGGGCCAGTACCTGTCATGTCCAGCCCACCGATAGCTACCCTCACAAAGGGAACTGGTGTATCTGGTGTGACTATCGCAGCGGGTGGGGCGGGGTATGTTTCCGGCGAAACACTGACAGTTTCCGGCGGCGTGTTTGCTGCAGTAGCAAAACTCAAAATCACTGCTGTTGACGCGAACGGAACCATCACAGCCGTTGCAGTTGATACAGCGGGCGTGTATTCAACAGTGCCAGTCAACCCTGTTTCAGTAACTGGAGGAACAGGTACTGGCGCGACATTCACGCTGACATGGAATGCCAGCGTTGCGCGCTCCATGGGTGGTGTGACGTGGGGGCGCACTGACGCCGCATTCAAATTCATCGGCTACTCACCAAAAGACGTAGCCTCTGGCTATCGCGGAAATACGTCCTGGGGTGTGGATACACAGGCGATTATCGAGTTTGTCAGCGATGCCCCTGCGCTGGATTTTCGATTCACAGGATTTAACTCGCAGTACGATTTATTTGTAGATGGGCAGCGAATCGCAAACAAAAGCGTGAGAACAGACGCGTCGGGTCAGCCATATATTTACACTATTGACTGGTCGGGTGTTGCAAAGCCTCGCACGTATCGCCTGAGCGGGTTAAACATGGCGTTCGGCGGGGTGAATACAGGCAGTAAATACGGCGTATGGTATCCGGCCGGCAGTAACAGGCCGTTCATCTGGCAGCTGGGCGATTCGTACACTTTCGGCAACGGGGCGGGGCAGGCTAACTTTGCTGAGTTCCGTGTCATGTGCGATTCGCTTGGGCTTGATGGCATCGCAGACGGCATCGGCGGCGCTGGCTGGACATCATCAGGCTCCACTCAGCCGCAGCAACGCATTCAGAACAAGCTGACAAGCATCACGTACAAGCCCGAGATTATCACGCTCGCGCTCGGCTATAACGACGCACCCGGTGGGAATATCACATTGCTGCAAACGAACTGGCGCGCATCCGTGGCGCTCATTCGTCAGCTCTGCCCTCTTGCCAGAATCATTCAGATAGGCCCGGCAACGCCAGTTGGATCGACAACTCAGATTTCTGCTGTGCGTACTGCATTGATGAATCTCTGCTCAGAAGCGGCTGTTCCGTTCATTGATGTTAATGACTGGATCAACGTTAACAATAAGCAGCTGTACACTGACGGCGATTTAGTGCATCCGAACGATGCCGGGCACTGGTTCCGTGGTTCCCGGCTGGCATGTGCAATATCGGAAATTACCGGTTTCGGCATCGCGACGCCTTACCGCGATACGCCGGATGGTTTCCAGCTGGATATTTTCAACTGGTCAGGAAGCCAGACTGTAGCCAACGCCGCGTTTCTGAATTTCCTTTCCCTCGCTGGTATTACTCAGCAGACGGGTGGTACAGCTGGCCTGAGTCTGTCGGCTGGTCTACTGAAATTTCCGGCGCGTATTAAACCGTCTGGTGTGACATTTACTATTCGTATAACGGGAACGGTAGGTGGCGCTGCGGGTACAGCTCGCGAATGGAAAATACAGACTCGCCGCCCGGATGCGGTGACGGTGATAGGCTCAGCCTCCACGGTAAAGGTGTCGGGAACGGATATCAGTAATCGCGATACTGTTCTGCGTTCATATACATCAGGCGTGGCAGACCCATTCACAACTCAGGGAGTGATGGTTGGTCTGCAAAATGACAGTGGACAGACAATAACGCTGACATCAGTAATTATTCGGGTGGAAAGAAATGTTAACGCGGAGTGAATTATGGCTACTGAGATTATTACTATTGGCTCTGTTCCTGTTCAGATTACAAATGGTGCAAACAGCGCGCTAATAAGTGTTTTAGGTAGTGATGCGATTAGTTTTGCAGATTCAGAAATATCGCCAGATAAAAATTCTGGGGATTATGTGAGAGACAGGCTAATTGTGACACCGCCAAATAAAATCTGGTTGTGGTGCACAAATCCATGGAAAGTTAAAGTGGCGGTAACACGCTGGTAGTTAATTTATAAAGTGGGTATATATGCAAGTTACAATTAATGGTACCCCATACGTTCCCGCTAGCGTCACTTCCTCTCGCATCGGCATTGCCATCTCGACACATCAGCGCGCAGACGTATTAAAACGAGCACTCGAACAGCACATGAAGCATCTTCCCGCCGGCGCGCTGGTGGTGGTGGTCGATGATGGTTCAAAACCTGCAGCGATAGCGCCCGACAGCGTACAACTGCATCGCCATGAAACATCACTCGGGATTGTTGCTTCGAAGAACGCCAGCCTGTCAGTCCTTATGGATGCTGGGTGCGAGCATCTGTTTTTATGGGATGATGACGCCTGGCCCATCGCCGATAACTGGCATCTTCCCTACATCGAATCACCCGAGCCACATCTGGCTTACCAGTTTCTCGATCTGGCTGGCCGCAATAAGTTGAATGACCTTTCGGTGCTTTACCGTGACGATCAGCATGTGGCGTACACCGGGCAGCGCGGCGTGATGCTGTACTACCACCGCAGCGCGATCGAGAAGGTGGGCGGATTCGATCCGGTTTATGGTCGCGGCATGTACGAGCACAGCGACCTCGCCTTGCGCATCCATAACGCAGGACTGACTACGTGGGCTTACGCTGATGTCGTCGGTTCAGAAAAGCTGATTCATTCTCTCGATGAGCATGAGGCAGTGGAGCGTTCGGTACCGAAACCAGACAGGCAGGCGCTGGTGGAACGTAACGTTAAAATCCACAACGAACGGCGTGATACCGGGTTTACCGGTTATGTGGAGTACCGGCGCCAGCGCGACGTGGTTATCACAACGCTGCTCACCAGTCAGCCTGACCCGCAGCGCGGTACGAAAATGACCACCTCTCCTGACATGTTGAGTAGGTGGGCGTTATCGCTTCGGAATTGTGGCCGTATCGCGCTGGTGGATGAGCTGCAGACGGCACCGGCAGACGTTGAGCTGTATCGCGTCACTGACGTGAAGATGAATGTCTACTTCCGGCGCTGGCTGCACATCTGGCAGCACCTGCGCGATCATCCTGAATACCGTTTCGTCTGGTGTACCGATGGGACCGATGTCGAAATGCTTCGCGCACCGTGGGAAGAAATGCAGCCCGGCAAGGTTTATGTCGGTTCAGAACCGAAGACATACGCCGACGCATGGGCAAAGCAGAATCATCCTGAGCGTATCTATCAGGAGTTCATCGAAGCGCACCGCAACGATGTGATGCTTAATGCTGGCCTGCTGGGTGGCTCCCGTGCTGATGTCATGGCGTTCGCTCACGGCATCATCCGTCTTTACTACCGGATAGAGAGTTATCGTTTCTGGAAGAAAGAACAGGCTGGCGCCGCGGTGGGGGATATGATCGCTTTTGGCATTGTTGCTAAATCGTTTGGCGATCGCATTGTCACCGGCCCGCGCATCCACACTATTTTTAAGTCCGATGGTGTCGGTAAAGAGTACGCTTTCTGGCGCCATAAATAATTTCATTATCCTGAAAATCCTTTAACCGGGAGGCATTGTCATGGCCGCAAGAAAGACGATTGAAGAGAGATTTTGGATAAAGGTTGATAAAAAAGGTGAAGATGATTGTTGGTGCTGGTGTGCCGCAACAGTGAAGGGCGGTAGCGGAGAAAGAAAGTTAACTTATGGGGTTATTGGTACAGATCGAAATGCCTCAGGTAACCCGAAGGTTCTTCTGGCCCACCGGGTTTCTTGGGAGATGCATATTGGGCCAATACCGGAAGGTAAGTATATAGACCATATCTGTCACAACACCTTATGTGTAAATCCTCATCACCTCCGACTCGTATCACCAAAGCAAAACGCAGAGAACCAATGTGTTGTTGATTCCCGCTCAACTTCTGGATATCGCGGCGTATCGTGGAATAAACAAAAAAATAAATGGCTTGCTTACTGCAATCATGAAGGAAAGCGTTATCACGCTGGGTTCCATGAAACAGCAGAGTTGGCAGCTGAAGCTGCACGTCGAGCCCGCAACAAGGTGTTTACCCATAATGATGCTGACAGATATTAAGTTCTGCGTTGTTGGCCATGTCTCTCGCATAGGTCATGCACAACGTCTTGCTGCGCTGCTGAATGCTCACCTGCTTATTGATGAAGGTAACCGCGGCGCTAACTGGAATCATCGTCGCGCTATCGAATGGGCTGCTGAGCAACCTTGCCGGGTAGTAGTGTTGGAAGACGACGCGCTTCCTGTGCAGGGCTTCACCGATAAGGTAACTGACTGGCTGGTGCGCTTCCCTGACGACATGCTGAGCTTTTATCTCGGTACTGGCCGACCGCCGCAGTATCAGAAAGAGATTGCCGGAATGCTGGTGGATGCTGATCGCGTCTGTGGTGACCACATCGTATTAAGCAAACTGATTCACGGCGTATGTTACAGCCCTCCTCAGGGCAGGCTGGGACGCATGCTCAGCACCTGGAATAAAACGCTGGCAGCTGATTACGCCGTCGGTGAGGCATTCGGTGGCCGGGTGATTTATCCGTGTTACTCGCTGGTGGATCACGCCGACATGCCGACAGTTGAGCGTCACCCTGACTCAGCGCCACGCACAGAACGCCGCCGGGCGTGGAGGTTAGCCTGATGCCTGCGTTAATACCGAGAGCATGCCGCAAGCGTGGCTGCCCTGGCACAACCACAGACCGCTCAGGCTATTGTCCCAAGCACCTTAACGAAGGCTGGCAGCAGCATCAGCGAGGACAGAGCAGGCATCAGCGAGGTTATGGCAGCAAGTGGGACAGGCTGCGCCCAATCGTTCTCGACAGAGATAAACACCTTTGTCAGGAATGCCTGCGAAATGGAAGGTATACACCCGCTGAGACGGTGGACCACATCGCCGCCAAAGCAAATGGGGGGACCGATGACCTGTCCAACCTCGAAAGCCTCTGCAAGCCTTGCCACAGGGCGAAGACAGCGGTCGAAAGACTCAAATGACATGAATTCTCATTTGAATCGACAGAGGGGAGGGCGGGTTGAAAGTTCAGGAACGACGCGCCAAAGGACCGCCGCCTAACCTCTTTTCACATCGCCGCAGGTTAGAAAACTTTTTTATGGGATCCCCCATTCGATGATTAATAGGAGTTTTCGATTATGTCTGGACCACCGAAAACCCCGACCCATCTACGTTTGGTGAGGGGTAACCCATCAAAACGCCCGATCAATGAGAACGAACCAAAACCCACTTCAGGGGTACCCCCAACGCCGAAGCATTTCGACAAGCAGGGGAAATACTGGTTTAAACGGATGGCCGACGAGCTTGATGCTATCGGTGTGATGTCTCAGCTGGACGCCAGAGCCCTTGAGCTGCTGGTTGAGGCCTATACCGAATACCGGCATCACTGCGACACGCTTGAAGTTGAGGGCTACACCTACCGGACCGAAACACAGAGCGGGGATGTGCTGATCAAGGCTCACCCGGCGGCCATCATGAAAGCTGATGCCTGGAAACGACTGCGCGCCATGCTCGGTGAGTTCGGCATGACGCCAGCAAGCCGCTCTAAGGTGAATGCAAAAGGTCCTGATGCGGTTGACCCGCTGGCCGAGTTTATGAAAGCGAGGGATTAATGGCTAAGGTTGCAGAAGGCATCCGCTACGCCGAGAGGGTGGTGGCGGGGGAAATTATTGCCTGTGAGTATGTGCGCCTTGCCTGCCAGCGTTTTCTTGACGATCTGGCACACGGCGAAGAGCGCGGTATTTTCTTCAGTGAGCCGCGCGCGCAGCACATTCTGAATTTCTATAATTTTGTGCCTCACGTAAAAGGCGCTCTGGCAGGCCAGGCTATTGAGCTGATGGACTGGCATGTTTTCATCCTGATTAATATTTTTGGCTTTGTTATCCCGCTGGTGAACGAAGAGACGGGGGAAACCGTCCTGCGTAACGACGGCAGCGGTCGGCCGGTGATGGTTCGGCGTTTCCGTACAGCAGATGTTGAGGTGGCCCGTAAAAATGCCAAATCAACACTTTGCTCCGGCGTGGGGCTCTATATGGCTGGCGCTGACGGCGAGGGCGGGGCGGAGGTTTATTCTGCTGCCACCACCCGTGACCAGGCGCGAATTGTTTTTGAAGACGCGAAAAATATGGTCAAGAAGGCGAAGGCCACTCTTGGGCGAATCTTCGAATTCAACAAGCTCGCTATCTACCAGGAGCAAACGGCTTCCAAATTCGAGCCTTTATCATCAGATGCGAACAACCTCGACGGCCTGAACATCCACTGTGCCATCGTTGACGAGCTGCATGCTCATAAAACCCGTGACGTCTGGGACGTTCTGGAGACGGCCACCGGCGCGCGCCTTCAATCGCTGCTTTTCGGTATCACCACCGCCGGCTTCAACAAAGAAGGCATTTGTTACGAACTACGCGATTACGCAATCAAGGTCCTGCGCGGCCTGGTTAAAGACGATACGTTTTTTGCCATCATCTACACCTTAGATGAAGGTGACGATCCCTTTGATGAAAAAGTCTGGCAGAAGGCGAATCCGGGGCTGGGTATCTGTAAGCGCTGGGATGACCTGCGCCGCCTGGCTAAAAAGGCGAAAGAGCAGGTTTCGGCCAGGATTAACTTCTTCACCAAACACATGAATATCTGGGTTACCGCTGAGTCTGCCTGGATGGACATGATGAAATGGGAAAAATGCGATTTTATCGCCCCGCAGCACGAACTTAAAACCTATCCCTCCTGGGTGGGCGTTGACCTTTCAAACAAAATTGATATCTGTGCAGCTGCTAAAGTCTGGCGCGCGCCAGGTGGCCACGTTCATGCGGATTTTAAATTCTGGCTGCCGGAAGGACGTCTTGAGAAATGTTCACGCCAGATGGCAGAGCTGTATCGTAAGTGGGCCGAGATGGACAAGCTGATCCTTACCGACGGGGATGTAATCGACCATGCTCAGATTAAGGAAGAGCTGCAGGTGTGGGTTGCTGGCGAGAGTCTGAAAGAAATTGGCTTCGACCCGTGGAGTGCTACGCAGTTCAGCCTTGCGCTGGCAGAAGAAGGGCTGCCGCTGGTGGAGGTACCGCAGACGGTTCGCAATTTCTCTGAGGCGATGAAAGAGGTCGAAGCACTGGTATACGGTGGCCGGTTCCATCACAGCGATCACCCGGTAATGAACTGGATGATGTCCAACGTAACCGTCAAACCTGACCGGAACGAGAACATTTTCCCGAACAAGTCCACACCAGAGGCCAAGATTGATGGCCCGGCGGCATTGTTCACAGCAATGAGCCGAGTTCTGGTTAACGGTGGCAACGACCAGCAGGATCTCTCCGGATTCTTCAATAATCCCATCATGGTAGGTTTCTGATGAAAAAAAACAAACAGCCAGGCAGGGTGAAAAGCGCTCTGCTTAACTGGCTTGGTGTGCCTATCAGCCTGACTACCGGCACGTTCTGGGAGGAATGGTTTGGCACCAGCAGCAGCGGAAAGGTGGTCACGGCCGATAAAGCCATCCAGCTATCGGCTGTGTGGGCATGCGTAAGACTGTTAAGCGAGTCTATTTCAACCCTTCCGCTGAAAATATACGTTCGACAGCCTGACGGTTCGCGTAAAGCGGCAACCGATCATCCGGCCTATTCGATACTGTGCCGCCGACCCAATTCAGAAATGACACCATCACGCTTTATGTTGATGGTGGTCGCCAGTATTTGTCTGCGCGGGAACGCCTTTATTGAGAAGAAATTCATCGCAAACCGCCTGGTTTCTCTGGTGCCTTTGTTGCCGCAGAACATGGTGGTTAAACGTCTCACTACCGGGGCGCTGGAATACAAATACACTGAAAACGGAAACGAGCGCGTCATTCCGGTCAAAAACATCATGCACATTCGCGGGTTCGGTCTGGACGGTGTTTGCGGCATGATGCCGATGAAGACTGGCCGGGATGTCATCGGTTCAGCAATGGCCGTTGAAGAGTCCGCGGCGAAAATATTCGAGCAGGGTCTGCAGAGCTCAGGTTTTCTCTCCGCTGATAATGCGCTGACAGACGATCAACGTGAAAGACTTCGTGGCTATATGGCATCATTCACCGGCTCCAAAAACGCCGGAAAAATTATGGTTCTTGAAGGCGGCCTGAAATATCAGGGCGTGACCATGAACCCGGAAGATGCTCAGATGCTCGAAAGCCGCGCATTTAGCATTGAGGAGATCTGCCGCTGGTTTCGCGTGCCGCCTTTCATGGTTGGTCACACCACGAAACAAAGCAGCTGGGCATCCAGCCTGGAAGGGATGAACCTGCAGTTTCTGACTCATACCCTTCGACCGCTGCTGGTGAATATTGAGCAGGAAATTGGCCGGTGCTTACTCGACAGCGATGATGAAGTGTTTGCAGAGTTCTCTGTTGAAGGTCTACTGCGAGCCGATAGTGCCGGTCGCGCGGCATACTATACCAGCGCGCTTCAAAATGGCTGGATGTCCCGTAATGACGTTCGTCGTCTTGAGAACATGCCGCCAATTGAAGGAGGAGATATTTACACCGTTCAGCTCAACCTGACGCAACTGAAAAATCTCGAAAGCAGCAACCCTGCTGTTCAGGCACTGGCCCTGCGAGAGCTGCATAACCACGTATTCCCCGATATTTCCTTTGAACAATCTCCGCTGAAACAGGCCGCTTAGGAGCACTTTCCTGATGAGCAAAAAACAACTTCCGGTAGCACCGGCGGGTCGCCCCTGCGCGCGCGTTACCTGTGAAACATTACCGTCCGCACTGGACCGCTGGGACGGCGGGATCAAAGCGGCGGCCACCGACGATAACAGCATTTCTGTTTTTGATGTTATCGGGCAGGACTACTGGGGCGAAGGGGTAACCGCTAAACGTATTGCCGGTGCGCTTCGGGCTATGAACGGCGCCGACGTTACGGTGAATATCAACTCACCGGGCGGCGACATGTTCGAAGGTCTGGCTATTTATAACTTGCTCCGAGAATACGAAGGCCGTGTAACGGTGAAGGTGCTGGGCATTGCCGCCAGCGCCGCCTCGATAATTGCGATGGCCGGGGATGATATTCAGATTGGCCGCGGTGCCTTCCTGATGATCCACAACTGTTGGGTATACGCGATGGGAAACCGCCATGATTTTGCTGAACTGGCACAGTCACTGGAACCCTTCGATACCGCTATGGCTGACATCTACGCGGCGCGCTCCGGCCTTGATATGGCCGCTGTGCAGAAGCTGATGGACGCGGAAAGCTATATCGGCGGCAGTGATGCAGTAGCGAAGGGACTGGCAGACAGCTTGCTTTCTGCTGATGCGGTCAGCGACGGCGACGAATCGCCTGCAGCCGCGCTTCGCAAACTTGATGCATTGCTGGCCAAGACCAACACCCCGCGCTCTGAGCGCAGAAAACTGATTAAAGCCTTATCCGGTGGCATGCCTGGCGCTGTCACCACCAACGACGGTACGCCGGGCGCTGCCGAAGACATCAAACCTGAAACCATCAATTCACTTGAAAGCGCCCTGGCGGCGTTAGTCAAATAAGGACCCTTTATGTCTGAAGTAAACGATATTCTGAAAAAAGTCACGGCCAGCATTGAAGAGGCAACCGGCAAGTTCAACGCGAAAGCAGAAGAAGCAGTGAAGGAGGCGCAGAAGTCCGGCAAGCTGTCAGAAGAAACAAAGGCAGCCGTCGATAAAATGGCTTCTGAGTTCAACGCCCTGCGTGAGGCAGAAAAAACGCTGAAGGCAGCTATGGGCGAACTGGAGCAACATGTTGCCCAGATGCCGCTGGCAAACGCGAAGCATGTTGTGGAGTCAATCGGCCAGCAGGTGATCTCTGCTGAAGCGCTGAAAACCTTTGCCTCCGGGGTGGAAGGTGGCAAACGTATCAGTATCCCGGTTAAGGCGGCACTGACTTCTGCTGATGTGCCTGATGGCGTTATCGAACCCCAGCGAATTCCGGGCATCGATACGGCACCGAAGCAGCGCCTGTTCATCCGCGATCTGATTGCGCCTGGTCGCACTTCCTCCCCTGCTATTTTCTGGGTGCAACAGACTGGCTTTACCAACAACGCGAAAGTGGTTCCTGAAAATACACAGAAACCATACAGCGAAATTGAGTTTACGCCGAAAATCACTGGCGTAAGCACCATCGCTCACCTGTTCAAAGCCTCAAAGCAGATCCTTGATGACTTCGCACAGCTGCAGTCAACCGTTGATGCAGAAATGCGCTACGGACTGAAGTACGCGGAAGAGCAGGAAATTCTCTTCGGTGATGGTACCGGCGTGCATCTGCATGGCATTGTTCCTCAGGCGTCAGCATTTAACCCGGCGTTTACTGTAGAACAGCAGAGCGGTATTGACGATCTGCGTCTGGCAATGCTGCAGGCGCAACTGGCGCGTTTCCCGGCATCCGGCCACGTTCTTCACTTCATTGACTGGGCGCGGATCGAACTGACCAAAGACAGCCTGGGCCGATACATTCTGGCTAACCCTGCGGCGCTGACTGGGCCGACGCTTTGGGGCTTGCCGGTTGTAGCCACGGAAGCGGCGGCCTTCCAGGGTAAATTCCTGACTGGTGCTTTCAACGCTGGGGCGCAAATCTTCGACCGCGAAGATGCGAACGTGGTTATCTCCACGGAGAACGCCGACGACTTCGAGAAAAACATGATCACCATCCGTTGCGAGGAACGTCTGGCGCTGGCCGTCAAACGCCCTGAAGCGTTCGTGTATGGCTCTTTCAGCACTGGCTCAGGTAGCTAATAAACACTGCGGCCTTCGGGCCGCTTTCACAGGTGGGAAAATGAAACTGATCGCACTCAAACCGATTTATTTCGGCGGTACCGTCGTTACAGAAGGGCTTCCGCTGGAAACTCTGGAACAGCACGGTCGCGAGCTCATCAAAAAAGGCTATGCGATGCTTGATGAATCTGAAAATCCTGCGGAGCAGGAACAGCAGCAGGAACAGCCGGAAGTAAAAGCGGACAAGAAGGCGAAAAAATAATGGTCGACCTTGATGTGGTGAAACAGCACTGCCGCATTGATACCGATTTTTCCGGAGACGATGCCCTGCTGACTTTATACACTGGTGCGGCGGCGCGTTACGTCCAGACATGGACAAGGCGAACGCTCTATGAAAACCAAAGCTCCCCTGGCTACGCAGACGACCCGGCCCCGATTCTACTGAATGATGATGTTAAAGCGGCCATGTTATTGCTGATAGGTCACTGGTATGCCAACAGAGAATCAGTTTCCGTCGGTCAGACCGTTGCAGAGGTCCCGTTTGCAGTTGAAGCCTTGCTGCAGCCATACCGAATTTACGGGGTATAGGAGGACTTTATGCAGGCCGGAAGACTAAGAGACAGGGTGGTAATTCAGAACATCACAACATCGCGTGATCCTTCTGGTCAGCCTGTTGAAACATGGCATGACGGCGCAGAAACCTGGGCAGAAGTAAAAGGTATCAGTGGCCGTGAACAGGTAGCCTCAGGCGCTGAAACCGCCGTTGCCACCATCAGGGTATGGACTCGATTTCGCCGTGATATCACTGCAGCTTCCAGACTCATGGTTGAAACAGGGCCGTTCAAAGGCGCTATTTTGAATATCATTGGCCCACCGATTCCAGATTCTCGCGGTGTTCAGCTCGAAATTTTATGCAAGCAGGGGGCCGAAAAATGATTGAAACGAGCCTCGATTTCTCCGGGTTGAATGACATCGCAAAGGATTTGGAGGCGCTTAGCCGCGCTGAAAACAACAAGGTTCTGCGTGATGCCACGCGCGCTGGCGCCGAAGTGCTTAAGGAAGAAGTGATCGCCCGCGCTCCGGTGCGTACCGGGAAACTGAAAAAAAACGTGGTGGTGGTGACCCAAAAAAGCCGTCGCCGCGGGGAAATTTCTTCCGGCGTCCATATTCGTGGCGTTAACCCGCGCACCGGCAACAGCGATACCACGATGAAGGCGAAGAACCCGAGAAACGCCTTTTACTGGCGATTCGTTGAAATGGGAACCGTTAACATGCCACCGCACCCTTTCATTCGTCCCGCGTTCGATGTTCGCCAGGAGCAGGCGACGGAGGTTGCGATCAGGCGCATGAACCAGGCCATTGACGAGGCATTAAGCAAATGACGGAAGAAGATCTCTATCCTCTGCTGGCGCCGCTGGCCGGAGGGCAGGTTTATCCCTACGTTGCGCCGCTCGGCAGTGACGGGAAGCCTTCAGTCTCGCCGCCCTGGGTAATTTTCTCGATTATTACCGACGTGGCCGCTGACGTTCTCTGCGGTCAGGCTGAATCAGCCGTTTCTGTGCAGGTTGATGTTTATTCCAGCACCATCACTGAAGCGCGCACGATCAGGAATATGGCGCTTGATGCCCTGCAAGTGCTGAAGCCGAAAAGCATTGTGAAAACACCGGGCTATGAGCCTGATCTGCGCTATCACCGGGCAACGCTCGAATTTCAGGTAACCGTTTAACCTTACCCACCATAACAGACCGCTCCGGCGGTCTTTTTTTTAACTGGAGAAACCATGACCAGTAAGTATGAAGTCACAAAGGGGATGACCTTTGCCGTCTCCGACGCACCCGTAACCGCCGAGGATTTTAACGCCTCAGGTTTCCCGGGGGCTGGTGTTACCTGGCTGGAAGCAGCCTGTGCAACAAAGGAGATCACCTTCACCGGCGGACAGAAAGGGGATATCGACGTAACCACGCTGTGCTCAACTGAACAGGAGCAAACCAACGGCCTCGCCGCGCCTGCTGAAATGAGCATTACCCGTAACTGGGTTGGCGATGAAGCAGCACAGGAGGCACTACAGACCGCTTACGAAAATGACGAACTGCGCGCGCTGCGCGTGGTATTCCCGTCTGGCAACGGTTTCTACGTGCTGGTGGAGGTACGCCAGAGCTCATGGTCTGCTGCAACCTCTTCCGTTGTTGGCGCTACCTATTCTCTGCGTGTACGCGGCAAACCTAAACGCATCTACGCGTCTGGTTCCTGAGCGGCTTCGGCCGCTTTTTTTATCCCTCCGATCATGTAACAAGAGAAAAATGAAATGCCGCAAAAAACATCACAGAATTCATTACGCAACGTGGCGCTTACAGCATCGAAAGCCTATCGCACCAAAGAAGGTATCACGGTCCCTGAATGGGATGGCGCAAAGGTAACGCTGCGTGAACCCTCTGGCGATGCCTGGGTGAAATTCCGGGAGATCGTTAATCCCCAGCTCGCCGAGGGCGAAGAGGCACCGACTCTGACGGAGGCGGAAAAGTTTCTGCGTAACAAAGAGGCTGATGTGGTTCTGTTTATTGACGTTCTGCTGGATGAAAACGGCGAGCGAGTATTCAGCGATGAGGATCAGGAGCAGGTATCTAAAATTTATGGTCCTGTGCACTCCCGCCTGCTGGCTCAGGCCCTCAATCTCGGCATGAGCCAGGAAGAAGCGGGAAAGCCGTAAAGCAGCCGCTGACCTTCTTCCTGATGTCGCTGGCGCTCCGGTTGGGGCGTACTCTCCACGAACTGCGCCAGACCATGACCGCCAGCGAGCTCAAAATGTGGATCGAGTTCGACCGCATCAGTCCGATTGGTGACTGGCGCGCCGATGCTCAGGCGGCGCAGATCTCCGTTGCAATGCTGAACTCTCAGGGCGGGAAATTCACCATTCCTGACGTGATGCTGAAATGGGGTGAGCAGGAAGAAGGCGCTGAAGTCTCTAAACTTGAAGAATGGATGTCCAGTCTTTGATGCCCGCGGCTGCGGGCTTTTTTATGGGTGAAATATGGCAACGCTGCGCGAGCTAATCATCAAAATTTCGGCGAACTCTTCTTCTTTCCAGTCAGAGATCGCCAGAGCGTCCCGCATGGGAACCGATTACTACCGCACTATGGAACAGGGCGGGAAAAAAGCTGCAGCGGCCACGCGTGAAACTCAGCGGTCTTTGGCTGACCTGAATTCTCAGCTTGCAACCGTGCGATCTTCTGCTGCCGGGCTTGCCGGTGCTTGGGCTGGTGCATTTGCCACACATCAGCTGATTCAGTTTGCCGACACGTGGAACCAGTTGAATGGGCGTCTTCGCCTTGCGTCCTCTTCCAGTGAGGATTACGTGCAATCCCAGCGCGTGCTGATGGAAATTAGCCAGCGCACCGGAACATCCCTCGAGGCAAACAGCAATCTGTACAGCAGAATTGCACAGTCCCTGCGTGATGCCGGTTACGCTTCTGCTGACGTCGCAAAAGTTACGGAAACCGTAGCAACCTCACTGAAGCTGTCTGGCGCCAGTACCGAAGAGGCGAGCTCTGTTATCACCCAGCTTAGCCAGGCGCTTGGCTCAGGCGTTTTGCGAGGCGAAGAATTTAACTCCATCATGGAGAACGGCGGCCGCCTGGCGAAACTGCTGGCTGATGGGCTGGGTACCACTGTTGGCGGCCTGCGAAATATGGCTAACAACGGCGAACTGACGACAAACAAGATCGTCCCGCTGCTGACCAATGTCGAGATCCTGCGTAAAGAATTCGACACCCTTCCTGCATCCATCAGCGGATCTGCACAGAAAGTGCAAAACGCCTTCCTTGCATGGGTTGGCGGGGCGAACGATGCGGTCGGCGCATCATCAACGCTTTCCGGCGTGCTGGATGGTCTGGCGAATAACATCGATGATGTGGCAAATACAGCCGGTATTCTGGTTGGTGTTGGCCTCGCTCGTTATTTTGGCAACATGGTCGGCAGCGTTGCTCAGTCAACCCGGGCAGTTCTCGCTAATACGGCCGCCGAGGTCGCGCTGGCGCAGGCTCAGGTTCGCGGCGCTCAGGTTAGCGTTGCTGCTGGTCGCCAGGCTGTTTACCGCGCTCAACAGGCGCGCGCAGCGGCGACGAGTATTGAGGCTCAGATTGTCGCTGAGCGTAATCTTGCTGCTGCTCAGGCATCACTGAATACGGCGCTTGCTGGCAGGACTTCTGCCGCTAACAACCTCACCAATACAGCCTCGGTAATGTCCCGGCTGGGGAGCGGGGTGCTGGGTATTCTCGGTGGCTGGCCTGGAGTGATTATCGGTGCCGGCGCTGCGATGTATGGCCTTTATCAGCATACCCAGCAGGTGCACCGTGAGGCGGTAGGTTTTGCCAACAACCTCGACGAGATCAACACCAAGCTCCAGCAGATGTCGGTGCTTGGCCTGCGTTCGACCGCGGCCGATGCCCGTACATCTTTACAGGCGCAAAAACAGGACCTGGCCGACCTCGACTCTCAGATCGCGAAGGTGAAAGACAGCCTTAAGGCGGTTGACCAAATCCAGCAGGACTACAACCGCCATCCGACGCTGACCCTGATCAACACCTTCATGGACCAGGCCGACATCACGGCCAAAAACATCGAGCTGACCGACAAGCTGAACCAGCTGGAGTACCAGCGCGAACAGGCAGCCTCAAAAGTCGAGCAAACGCAGAAGCTGGTAAACAATGCCAGTGACCTGGCCACGCAAAAGGCTATCGAACAGGCTGGCGCTGTCTCAATCCTGAAAGGTGCGTATGACCTGCTTAACCGCTCAATGTCAGCGACTGCTGGCGCCAAGCCGCCACAATATGCCGGGCCAGTTGTCTCTCTGGCGAACGCGACGCCTCAACAGCAAACCGCACTGGAGCGCTCACGCCGCGATAACGAGCTGGCCAGCCTCAGCGGATTAGAAAAACTCCATCAGCAGCACGTCTATGAAGCAGAAGACCTGCAGCTGACGGGGGCGCTTTACACCAAGTACATCTACAACAAGGATCAGGCAGCCAAAAAGGATGCAGCAGCTGCAGAAGCAAAAAAAACCTCCACTGCTGCCTCAAATGCGCAGAGTAAAGCCGAGCGCGAAGCGGCCAGCACCGCCGAACAGTATTCACGGAAAATGGCCGATCTGAGTGTGGCTATCGACGTGCAACGCGTCAGGGCGACGGAAGGCGAAAAAGCCTCCGAGCTTTACGCGGCATCGCACCAGGCAGGCACTAAATGGACCGACGAGCAGCGCAGGGCGATCCAGGCATCATCAGCAGAGCTGGCAAAATGGACGCAAAAAGCCGACGAGAACGTGCGCAAGCAGCGCGAACAAGCTGATGCCCTGAAGGATTTAACTGAAGCGGCCAGAAAGTTCAGGGATGAGGCGACGCTGACAACCGAAACCGCAGGCATGAGTGATCGCCAGCGCAGCCGGTTCGACGAGACGCAACAGATCGACCGTGTTTTTGCTAAAACGGACGGCGGTACCGAGGCCATCGCGCAGCGCGCCGCAGCCCTCGATGCTCTGGATAAGAAATACAAGGCTATAGCAGCAGCTGAAGCGGATTGGATGTCCGGAGTATCACGCGGCTATGCAAACTGGTTTGATGAAATCAGTAATGTATCCGGCACGGTTTCTGACGGGGTGAAAACCACACTCGACAGCGCGTTTAGTAATGTCACCTCAATGCTAGAAGGCAATAAGGTTAGCTGGAAATCGTGGGGTATTTCTGTCCTGCAGATTATCGAAAAAGTGGCTCTGCAGATGGCGGTGGTTAGCGCGATGGGTGGGGCCTCTTCCGGTTCTGGCATCTTTGGCTCTCTCATCGGCAGTGTAGGCAGCTTCTTCGGGGGCGGGGCGGGAGCATCAGCCAGCACCGGTACAGCGGTTTCCAGTTACGGCTCGAGCTTCCAGTTTAATGCCAAAGGCGGCGTTTATGACTCTCCATCCCTGAGCGCTTTCAGTAATGGGATCGTCAGAAACCCCACCATGTTCGCTTTCGCAAAAGGCGGGGCCGGAATCATGGGCGAGGCTGGGCCGGAGGCGATCATGCCGCTTACCCGCGCGCCGGATGGTTCTCTCGGTGTTCGTGCGGTCGGAGGTGGCGGCGGTCAGTCTCTATCTTCGGCGCCACAGGTTTATATCACCATCGATGGTAACGGCAACACCTCAACGCAAACCTCACCTGGCCTTGAGCAATTTGGCGCTGAGGTCGGAAAATTTGTTGATCAGCGATATAAGCAGAATGTAATGCGTGATATCCGCCCCGGCGGTGACATCTGGAACGCAATGAAAGGAAACCGATAATTATGGCCATCGAAACTTTCACATGGTGCCCACGGATTAACGCGGAGGCTGATACAAGTTTTCGCGTCAGAAAAGCCCAGTTTGGCGATGGATATGAGCAGGTCTCAGGGGATGGATTGAACACCAGAACCCAGCAATGGACGCTCAACTTCACTGGCAACGAAAACTACATTTCGGCCATTAAATCTTTTCTCGACAGGCATGAAGGAACGAAAGCCTTTCAATGGAAGCCACCGCTCGAACCTTTGGGTTTGTATCGTTGCGAAACGTATAAACCCACCGGGCTTGGCGCGGGGAAATTCAACCTTGAAGCAACATTCATCCAGGCATTTAAACCATGAGCTTAAACGCAGATTATCAGAAGCTGGAATCCGGAAACGATGTTCGTCTGATTGAGGTGGACGGTTCTTCCTTTGGGCTTACGGACGTTCTCCGCTTTCACAATTACAGCATTCCCCACACAGAAGCGGAAATCATCGCCGCTGGTGGGGATGAGTCCAAGCTTCCGGCGAAACCAATCTGGTGGCAGGGAAATGAATATGCCGCCTGGCCATATCAACTGGAAGGTCTGGAGAAATCAACCAGTGGAAGCAATGCAACGCCATCCCTGACGGTTGCGAACATCGAAAGCTCCATTTCTGCCCTGTGTCTTGCGTATGACGATCTGCTGCAGGCGAAAGTCACTATTCACGACACAAAAGAGAAATATCTCGATGCCAGAAATTTCGCAGACGGCAACCCCACAGCAGACCCGACTCAGGAAAAGCTGCAGGTCTGGTATATCGACGGGAAAACGGGCGAGCTTGCCGGTGAAACCGTTGAATTTGTTCTGTCCAGCCCGATGGATCTGCAGGGGCAAATGATCCCGACGCGACAGCTTCATTCCCTGTGTACCTGGTGCATCCGGAATAAATATCGTACCGGCGACGGCTGCGACTATGCCGGCACCCGCTATTTCGACAAAAACAACAACCCGGTAAGCGATCCGTCGCTGGATGAATGCAACGGCACGCTGACGGCCTGCAAACTCCGATTCGGCGAAAATAACGAACTCTCGTTTGGTGGCTTCCCGGGCACGTCTTTGATCAGGAGTTGATATGCGTCAGAAAACCATCGATGCGATTATGGCGCATGCTGCAGCTGAATATCCTCATGAGTGTTGCGGCGTGGTGGCGCAGAAAAGCCGCGTTGAACGTTATTTCCCGTGCCGGAATCTTGCCGCGGCGCCGGAGGACAATTTTGTCCTCTGCCCCGAAGACTACGCAGCTGCTGAGGACTGGGGAACGGTGATCGCCATCGTTCACAGTCACCCTGACGCCACAACGCAACCGAGCGAACTGGATAAAGCGCAATGCGACGCAACGCTTTTACCCTGGCATATTGTGAGCTGGCCGGAGGGGGATTTACGCACCATCCAGCCGCGCGGAGAACTGCCGCTGCTGGAGCGTCCGTTTGTGCTTGGACACTTCGACTGCTGGGGGCTGGTAATGAGCTATTTCCGGCAAACGCATGGCATCGAACTCCATGATTACCGCGTCGATTATCCCTGGTGGGAAAACGACTATCCGGACAACTTCTATCAGGATTGCTGGTATGAGTGCGGATTCCGTGAATTCGACGGGCCACCGAAACCCGGCGATATGGTGATCATGCAGGTCCAGGCCGATAAGTGGAATCACGCGGGAATTCTGCTGGAGGGTAATATGCTGCTGCACCACCTGTACGGACATCTGAGCCAGCGCGTGCCGTATGGTGGCTACTGGCAGGAACGAACGATGAAGATTCTCCGTTACAAATCTCTGTGCTAACCTTTTGTAAAACGAAAAAAGGGGTTAGGGATATGAGGAAATTTCTTTCGATATTGGCGTGTAGCCTGATTATTGTTGGTTGCTCACCTTCGGAAAAGGATTTTATTGACATGGGGGAGTCCTTAGTTAAAGACACCCTAAAAGATCCGGATAGCGCTAAATTTGAATCATTCTTCCGTGATTTCGGTGAAAATACTGGATATGTTTGCGGTTATGTGAATGCTAAAAATTCATACGGCGCATACACGGGTAAAAAACCATATTATGTGCGGATTGAGGTCAAAGATGGAAAGGTCAATAATCATGGACCAATCATCATTATTAATGACCAAGACCAAAAGAAAATTGATTCTTATGAGTCAATCTGTCAAAAGGACTGATGTGCGATGAAAAAGATTATCCTCTCAATTTTTATCTTCCTGCAGATGGGGTGTTCTGTTTCCTCACTGGAAGAACAAAAACCTATTCTATCAGAGCATTCAACAAAAACTGTTGATGAGGTTAACCGTTGCCTTGCTCCTAAATGGGTAGAGCTACGATATTCAAGCTCCAGCATACCCACTGAGTCAGGGTACAAAATCACAGCATCAGACGATATATTCGGGGCTCTTTCAGTAGTGAATATCGATAAATCAGAAGCAGGCGGAAGCGATGTAAAAGTTTACGCCGTCGCAAAAGGATGGAACGATCACTGGGCCACGGCTGCCAGATCATGCCTTTGAAAAGTTAAAAATAAGCTAAGCCACCTTCGGGTGGCTTTTTTTATGGAGAAAGAAAATGTCAGAGGTAATGACCCGAATTGAACTTGGCGGTGTTTTGGGTAAAACCTACGGAAAGGTTCACCATCGATTAATACGCACAACGGCTGAGGCGATCAATTCTCTTACAAAAACTATAAACGGGCTAGAGAAATTCCTGATCACCAGCAAAGCAAGGGGACTGACTTACGCCGTCTTTAAAGATAAAAAAAATATCGGAAAAGATGATTTTGGTTTTCCCGTAACCGGTGAAGTTATTCGAATTGTCCCGGTTGTAATCGGAAGTAAAAAAGCTGGGGTATTACAGACAATTCTTGGCGCCGTGCTCGTCGTTGTTGGGGTAGCCATTGGCTATTTCTCAGGTGGCACTCTATCAGCAGTGGGATACGGGGCTGCGAAATTCGGTGCAGCCATGATGCTGGGAGGTGTTGTCCAAATGCTATCGCCTCAACCTGCAGGTCTGGCCAGCAAACAAAGTGCAGATAACCGTGCTTCCTACGCATTCGGTGGTGTAACAAACACCGCAGCGCAAGGCTATCCGGTACCGCTCCTATATGGCCGCCGGCGGATAGGCGGAGCGATTATTTCTGCCGGAATTTATGTCGAAGATCAGCAGTAGATAACTAACCTTTTTTCTGGCCACCTTCGGGTGGCTTTTTTATGGGCGCAATATGGCTACAGATAAAGTGTTAAAGGGCCGCAAGGGCGGCAGCTCCAGTTCACGAACCCCTACCGAACAGCCTGATGATCTGCAATCTGTAGCGAAGGCAAAAATCCTCGTTGCGCTTGGGGAAGGGGAATTTGCAGGGCAGCTAACCGGCAAAGATATCTACCTGGACGGAACGGCGCTGGAGAATGCCGACGGTTCTCAAAACTTTAGCGGCGTGACGTGGGAGTTTCGCGCGGGAACGCAGGCGCAAAAATATATTCAGGGTATTCCCGGTACCGAAAACGAAATCAGCGTGGGAACTGAGGTATCAAGCGCTACAGCATGGACGCGCACCTTTACCAATACGCAGCTTTCAGCAGTTCGCCTGCGTCTGAAATGGCCCTCGCTTTTCAAACAGGAGGACGACGGTGATCTGGTGGGTTACTCGGTCAATTATGCGATTGACCTGCAGACGGACGGCGGCACATGGCAGACGGTACTCAATACCAGCGTGACCGGCAAAACGACGTCTGGTTATGAGCGCAGCCACCGTATCGATTTACCGCAGGCTGGCAGCACCTGGACAATACGTCTGCGTAAGATTACCTCTGACGCCAACAGCGCGAAGATCGGCGACACGATGACGCTGCAGAGCTTCACCGAGGTGATTGACGCCAAACTGCGCTACCCGAACACCGCGCTGCTTTACATCGAATTCGACTCAAGCCAGTTTAACGGCTCTATCCCGCAGATCTCCTGCGAGCCCCGCGGCCGCGTTATCCGCGTTCCAGATACCTACGACCCTGAAACCCGCACTTATAGCGGTACATGGACCGGTGCGTTTAAGTGGGCATGGACGGATAACCCTGCGTGGATTTTTTACGATCTGGTTGTTTCTGACCGGTTCGGCCTCGGGCACCGTTTGACCGCTGCGAATATTGATAAATGGACGCTTTATCAGGTTGCCCAGTATTGTGATCAGATGGTACCAGACGGCAAAGGGGGCAACGGTACCGAACCACGTTATACCTGCAACGTGTACATTCAGGACCGGAATGACGCCTACACAGTCCTGCGTGATTTTGCCGCTATCTTCCGTGGCATGACCTACTGGGGTGGGGATCAGATTGTGGCCCTGGCTGACATGCCGCGCGATGTTGATTACAGCTACACGCGCGCTAACGTTGTTGGCGGTCGCTTCACCTATTCGAGCAGCACCACGAAAAGCCGCTACACCACAGCACTGGTTTCATGGTCAGATCCGGGGAACGCTTATGCCGACGCGATGGAGCCGGTATTTGAGCAGGCGCTGGTGGCGCGGTACGGCTTCAATCAGCTGGAAATGACAGCCATCGGCTGCACCAGGCAGTCAGAGGCGAACCGAAAGGGGCGCTGGGGTATTCTCACCAACAACAAGGATCGCGTTGTTTCGTTTGATGTCGGGCTGGACGGAAACATTCCGCAGCCGGGCTACATCATCGCCGTGGCAGACGAGCTGCTTTCCGGAAAAGTTATGGGCGGACGTATCAGCGCTGTTAACGGTCGCGTTATCAAACTTGACCGCGTGGCAGATGCAGCAGCAGGTTATCGCCTTATTCTCAACCTGCCTTCCGGAGCTTCGCAGAGCAGGACCATTCAGGCCGTGAACGGGGAATCAGTCACAGTCACCACGGCATACAGTGAGACGCCACAGGCCGAAGCTGTCTGGGTGGTTGAATCTGACGAGCTTTACGCGCAGCAGTATCGTGTTGTCAGCGTTTCCGATAACGATGATGGCACTTTCTCGATTACCGGCGCATGGCACGACCCGGATAAATATGCCCGTATCGATACCGGAGCCATCATTGACCAGCGGCCGGTGAGCGTGATCCCGCCTGGTAACCAGTCGCCGCCTGACAACATCGTGATCAGCTCGTTTTCCGTGGTGCAGCAAAATATCAGCGTCGAAACGATGCGCGTGAGCTGGGACCAGGCGCAGAACGCTATCGCCTATGAAGCGCAGTGGCGCCGCAACGACGGGAACTGGGTTAACGTGCCGCGCAGCTCAACCACGTCATTCGACGTCCCGGGGATTTATGCCGGGCGCTACCTGGTGCGCGTGCGCGCAATCAATGCCGCAGAAATTTCATCCGGATGGGGCTATTCAGAAGAGAAAACGCTGACGGGTAAAGTGGGCAATCCACCGAAGCCGGTTGGCTTCATCGCTTCTGAAAATGTGGTTTTCGGCATCGAGCTGAACTGGGGATTCCCGGCGAATACCGACGACACGCTGAAGACGGAAATTCAGTATAGCCTGACCGGTACCGAGGACGATGCAATGCTGCTGGCCGATGTGCCTTACCCGCAGCGCAAATATCAGCAGATGGGCCTTAAGGCTGGGCAGATTTTCTGGTACCGCGCGCAGCTGGTGGACCGCAGCGGCAACGAATCAGGGTACACAGAATGGGTGCGAGGACAGGCCAGCATCGATGTTTCCGACATCACAGACGTGATCTTGGAGGAAATTAAAGACTCCGATACCTTCAAGGACCTGATCGAGAACGCGGTGGACAGCAACGAAAAAATTGCTGGCATGGCTGACGACATCAAGCAGGCCAACGATGAACTTGAGCTGCAGGCGCAGGAAATCGCAAAAAACGCTCAGGACATCGGGGAGGTTCAGACCAGCGTTAATGAGCTTTCGAGCACGGTTGGTGATGTGTCGTCCTCTCTATCAGATCTTGAGCAGACCGTCGCCACGGCTGATACCGCGCTTGGCCAGCGAATCGACAGCATCAGCGTGTCTATGGACGGCATGACGGGCGGGGTTAAGAACTCAGCCATTGCCATTATCCAGAACGGGCTGGCGCAAGTGGCCACACGCAAAAGGCTTTCCGCGACGGTCGCCGGTAACAGTGCGCAGCTGGATCGTATTGATGAGGTAATCGTTAACGAGAAGGAGGCAACGGCGCGCTCTCTGCTGAGCCTGCAGACGGATGTCAACGGCAACAAGGCATCCATAAACAGCCTTAATCAGACGTTCTCCGACTATCAGCAGGCAACGGCCACGCAGATAAACGGCATTACGGCGACTGTGAACGGGCATACCTCCGCCATCACCACTAACGCTCAGGCGATAGCCAACGTTAATGGCGACCTCAGCGCGATGTATAACATCAAGGTTGGCGTTTCCAGCAATGGGCAGTATTACGCCGCTGGGATGGGGATCGGCGTGGAGAATACGCCATCCGGCATGCAGTCGCAGGTTATCTT
The DNA here is from genome assembly GCF_036487345.1 of Enterobacter cloacae complex sp. CARB60. NCBI lineage: Bacteria > Pseudomonadati > Pseudomonadota > Gammaproteobacteria > Enterobacterales > Enterobacteriaceae > Enterobacter > Enterobacter cloacae complex sp. CARB60. Next base: position 3,070,565 of record NZ_JAZKLC010000002.1, on the reverse strand, counting down.
CCTGGCTGACCGCTTCGCCGTCACCACGGCAGCCGGAAATAGCGTAGCTTTGCCGTTCGTGATCCAGAACGGGCAGACATTCATCCGGGCCAGCTTCATCCAGGACGGCACCATTGAGAACGCCAAAATTGGCAACTATATCCAGTCGAATAACTATGTGGCTGGATCGGCTGGCTGGAAGCTTGATAAAGGGGGAACGTTCGAAATCAACGGTGTGGCCGGGGGCGGGAGGATGCTGATATCGAGCACTCTCATTCGTATCTATGACAGCAACAACGTGCTGCGCGTCAGAATGGGGTTATGGTAATGCCACAGGGTTTGCAATGCTGGGACAGTGCAGGTCGGGTTGCAGTGGATTTAAGTGATTACGCGATCCGTTACATGGGCAGCGCAACGGTTTCGCTTGCTTCAGGAGAGACGTCAAAAAATGTCGCTTTTTCTGGCGCAACTCAGGACGGGACGTTTGTCACAATCGTTTCAACCGGCGTAACTGTAAACGAGTATTTTTGCCGCGCTTATAACGGTGGCTTTACTCTCTACTATCTCCCCACAGGCGGAAGTGCCGCAATCACTCTCAATGTTGAGGTTTATAACTTTCAATGAGCGGATTTGAAGTTTACAACAGCGACGGAAAACTGCTGGTGGATTCACAAAACAGATCGACCCTGTTTTATGATCAGCGCACGTTGGGTGCCGTCACCGATAAAGGCGCCTACCGCGTTAACAGCCCGTTTGGTGATGGTAGTACTCTCGGCTTTACTCCGCAGTCATTCTGGAATGACGGCCGTTTAAGGTGGCTGCAGTTGGGCACGAACAAATACGGTTTTCCTGGTGCTGATATGCTTGAAGATAATGCGGGTAGCATGATCCGAACTGCACGAAATATTAGCATGCAGAGTGGTTATCTCGATGTGTTTGATAGTGCCGGAACCCTTATCTGGAGCGCTGCTTCGGCCTCCAGGATGCCGAGAGTGGTTGGATTTTTTGATGTGCCAGCGAACTTTGACCTGCAGAACAATACCTTTTCAGTAAGTCTTGGCTTCAGCCCCTGGATACTGGTTAACAACTGCCCTGGAAATCTCAGCGATGATGGTACGGCTGTTGGGTATTCAGGGGTGGTGCTCAAATGGACTGGCTCTCAGCTGCAGGGCAGGTACATTTCAAATAATCAGCGTAACTGGAGCCAGACATTTCAGACGCGGGGGTTAAGAATCCCCATCGCTCAGTTTGTAGGAATTTGATGCAGGAGGAACGCGCGGGTAATGAGTCGAGATCATATCTTGTTTCACACCTTTTGATGAATTAAAGCGATAAACCACATCCAGCTTATCCGTTTTTTTATAGCAAATATTACTCAATCGTTTATTGATATGGCGGCTGAATATTCCGTTGCTACTGTCTGAAATAACTTCCACCTTTCTTGTGGCACAGTCGATATTGACGTGAATATCACCACCCAGTGATAAACGAGCGGCATCAACCGGGTAATCCATCTGGAATGCGTGATCTGTGTGTTTGTTAGTACATCCAGCCAGCAGCAATAGCGCTGCAGCAAATAAAAGTTTCATTTCGACATTCCTGTTTATGCGGGAACTTCCATTTTATTAGAGTTTAAAAAATAGTCAGATTGATATAAGCGATCAATTTTACATGATTGATCGCTTATATCGATCGTTATTATCGTGAGGTAGTTCATGCTTTATAACACTGGTACCATCGCAATTAACGGAAATACCGCAAACGGCACAGGCACAAACTGGACGGCGCCCGCCAGTCAGGTTCGCGCTGGCCAGACGATTATTGTCATGTCTAACCCGGTGCAGTTATTCCAGATCTCATCCGTGAACAGTGCCACGTCAATGACGGTTACGCCTGCTGCTTCCCCTGCGCTGAGCGGGCAGAAGTATGGAATTCTTGTATCTGACATTATTTCGGTTGATGGGCTGGCACAGGCGATGTCGCAGCTCATCAAAGAGTATGACGAGAATATTGGCGCATGGGAGACGTTTGCTACTACCTCAGCGAACCAGAGCATTACCGTAACCATCAACGGCACTGCTGTAACGATCCCCGGCATCGGGAAACTGGCGCAGAAAGGGAACGATGGTACGCTTGCAATTGCTGACGGTGGGACTGGTGCAAAGAATGCCTCCGACGCTCGTAAAAATCTTGAGCTGGGAGCGAATAATACCCCCTCATTCAACTCACTAAATATCAGAGCCGTTAATAGTGGTGGGCTTGGCATCGTGAATATCAGGCCGTTCGGCACCGATGATAATCCCAAAATGCAGCTCATTAGTCTTGCTGATGGTACGTGTCAGATCCATACATACGATTCAGCGGGTAATCGCAAACGCTACTTTTTTGCAGACCAGTACAGGCATGGGACAACAAACACAGACCGAACGATAGTAACTAATGGAGATTTTGGTTTAGGAGCTGGAGGTTCTTCTTATTCAACGCCGAGCAACCATGGACCAGAATCTTCGTTCATTGCTGGTTCATCATTGGGATGGATGCCGGGGGGGGCAGGATTCCAGGCTTCTTACGATTCGGCTCGAACCGGTCAATTGGTTGTGCAGCCAAATGGAAGCGTTGTGTTTCGATGGGTGCAAAATGGGTCAGAAACTCTGCCATCGACTACGCCGTGGATAACCCTCCAAAACTCTGGAACATCTGACATCAACTTTAAGACATTGACTGGTGACCTGGATTTAAATGAGTCACTAAGCAATATTTTAAAAATGGAGTTTAAAACATTCTTTTATAACGATGATGAAAACAAGACATCGCGCCGAGGCGTAGTAGCCCAGCAGATTGAAACCATAGATCCTGAGTATGTGCACTCGGCGGAAATGACAGGAATAATGACTCTTGATTCGACACCTCTGCTTATGGATGCTCTGGCAGCCATAAAGGCACTTAACGCAATGGTAGTCGAACTCCGTCAACAGGTTAGTGAGCTGAAACAGGGTGGATCTTGATATACCTGAAGACAGCATATTGAAACGAATTCTCTGAGAAAACCGCCGTCCGTCTTAAGAAAGAACGAGCGGCGGCTGGTTGCTCAGTGTTCATGCCCGAGCAAACATGGGGAATATTAACCGAGTAAAATTTAAAGGCCAACTTGGCGTACTGAAGGGAATTCAGATACCAGCCACATATCAGACTCTTCAAACATTTCCTCCAGCATACGGTTCAGCTTTTCTCTATCACTTTTGCTGGCATCGCTATTTAAACCGTTTGCCTGCATCGGTTTCACCTTCACTTCGGCATCAGGGAAAATCTGGTGCACCCGCTTCGTCAGCTCGGCCAGAATGATTTCTCTGGCCCCTTCGAGCCCTTCAACATTTCGCTTGTCATAAACCAGTTCTACGAACATACGTGCTCCGCCAATCACTGTTTGAATATACAGTATTTTTGCTTTGGCTTTTTTGTCTGTCAAGGCATGAGCCATTTGTTTTTTAATTTTGTGGAGCTTATTGCGGGTGAGCATGCTGCCTCTTTGGCATGCAGGGCCTATGCTGCCTGAGGTTGGCTAAAATTTTCTGTGGGGCATGGGTGGGGCAAAAGTGGTTTGTGAAGTTCGTTAAAGTTCGTTAATCAAGCTTTATCTCGATCTCGCTCATCCCTTGTTTAAAGCGCTCCTGGACGATCTTTATCGATTTTAAAAACTATGAGTTCATATTATACAAATGTAGCAAAAAAAGGTTTTGTACCTGAAAAGATGAACATTCTGCATAGCGCGTTTTGCGCAACAGGAATATATTGAAACGTTACTCGACAAACGATGCATAAGGTTTTCTATGACACAACAGCCACAAGCCAAATACCGCCACGACTACCGTGCGCCGGATTACCTGATTAGCGAAATCGATCTGACTTTTGACCTGGACGCCACTAAAACCGTTGTCACGGCGGTGAGCCAGGTGATGCGTCACAGCGCAACTGCGGTGCCGCTGCGTCTGGATGGTGAAGACCTGACGCTGGTCTCCCTGCATATTAATGATGAAGCCTGGTCGGACTATAAAGAAGAAAACAACCAGCTGGTCATCGACAACCTGCCGGAACAGTTTACGCTGCGCATCGTGAATGAAATCAGCCCAGCCGCCAACACCGCGCTGGAAGGGCTTTACCAGTCAGGCGTGGCGCTGTGTACCCAGTGTGAAGCGGAAGGGTTCCGCCACATTACGTGGTATCTCGACCGTCCGGACGTTCTGGCGCGCTTCACCACCAAAATCATCGCCGATAAAACCCTGTATCCCTTCCTGCTCTCCAACGGTAACCGCGTAGGCGAAGGCGAGCTGGAGAATGGCCGTCACTGGGTACAGTGGCAGGATCCCTTCCCGAAACCGTGCTACCTGTTTGCGCTGGTGGCGGGGGACTTCGACGTTCTGCGCGACACCTTCAAAACGCGCTCTGGCCGCGAAGTGGCGCTGGAGCTGTTTGTTGACCGCGGCAACCTTGACCGTGCGCCGTGGGCGATGACCTCCCTCATCAACTCTATGAAGTGGGACGAGGAGCGCTTCGGCCTCGAATATGACCTCGACATCTATATGATCGTCGCCGTCGATTTCTTCAACATGGGCGCAATGGAGAACAAAGGCCTTAACGTCTTTAACTCCAAATACGTGCTGGCGCGTACCGATACCGCAACGGATAAAGACTACCTCGATATCGAACGCGTCATCGGCCACGAATATTTCCACAACTGGACCGGTAACCGCGTCACCTGCCGCGACTGGTTCCAGCTGAGCCTGAAAGAGGGCCTGACCGTCTTCCGCGATCAGGAGTTCAGCTCCGATCTGGGTTCACGCGCGGTGAACCGCATCAACAACGTGCGCACCATGCGTGGTCTGCAGTTTGCGGAAGATGCTAGCCCAATGGCGCACCCGATCCGCCCGGATAAAGTCATCGAGATGAACAACTTCTACACCCTGACGGTGTACGAGAAGGGTGCTGAAATTATCCGCATGATCCACACCCTGCTGGGTGAGGAGAACTTCCAGAAAGGGATGCAGCTGTACTTCGAGCGTCATGACGGCAGCGCGGCCACCTGCGACGATTTTGTGCAGGCGATGGAAGATGCTTCTAACGTCGATCTCTCTCACTTCCGCCGCTGGTACAGCCAGGCCGGTACGCCGATTGTGACCGTTAAAGACGACTACAACCCGGAAACCGAGCAGTACACGCTGACCATCAGCCAGCGCACGCCGCCTACGGCCGAGCAGGAAGAGAAACATCCGCTGCACATTCCGTTCAGCATTGAGCTGTACGATAACGAAGGCAAAGTCATCCCGCTCCAGAAGGGCGGCCACCCGGTACACCACGTGCTGAACGTGACCCAGGCCGAGCAGACCTTTATCTTTGATAACGTCTACTTCCAGCCGGTGCCTGCGCTGCTGTGCGAATTTTCCGCGCCGGTGAAGCTGGAGTACAAGTGGAGCGATCAGCAGCTGACGTTCCTGATGCGTCACGCGCGTAACGACTTCTCCCGCTGGGATGCGGCGCAAAGCCTGCTGGCGACCTACATTAAGCTCAACGTAAACCGTCATCAGCAGGGCCAGCCGCTGTCGCTGCCTGTCCATGTGGCTGACGCGTTCCGCGCGATCCTGCTGGATGAGAAGATTGACCCGGCGCTGGCCGCTGAAATTCTGACCCTGCCGTCAGCGACTGAAATCGCCGAGCTGTTTGATATCATCGACCCGATTGCCATCGTGGCGGTGCGTGAAGCGCTGACCCGTACGCTGGCTGCAGAACTGGCCGATGAGTTCCTGGCGATTTATAACGCCAACAAGCTTGACGCTTATCGCGTTGAGCACGCCGACATTGGTAAGCGTTCTCTGCGCAATACCTGCCTGCGCTATCTGGCGTTTGGTGAAACCGAGCTGGCGAACACCCTGGTGAGCAAGCAGTATCACGAAGCGGATAACATGACCGACGCCCTGGCCGCGCTGGTTGCAAGCGTTGCCGCCGAACTGCCGTGCCGTGATGCGCTAATGCAGGAGTACGACGACAAGTGGCATAAGGATGGCCTGGTGATGGACAAGTGGTTCATCCTTCAGGCGACAAGCCCGGCGGAAGATGCGCTCAGCACCGTGCGCAGCCTGCTGAAGCATCGCTCCTTCACCCTGAGCAACCCAAACCGCGTGCGTTCTCTGATTGGCGCGTTTGCCAGCAGCAACCCGGCCGCGTTCCACGCCGAAGACGGCAGCGGTTATCAGTTCATGGTGGAAATGCTGACCGAGCTGAACAGCCGTAACCCGCAGGTGGCGTCCCGCCTGATTGAGCCGCTAATCCGTCTGAAACGCTACGACGCGAAGCGTCAGGCGAAGATGCGTGCCGCGCTTGAGCAGCTGAAAGGGCTGGAAAATCTTTCTGGTGATTTGTACGAGAAGATTGCTAAGGCACTGGCCTGATAGAAAGCTTAACCCTCCCTCTCCCTGTGGGAGAGGGCCGGGGTGAGGGCATCAGGCATTAGCCTTAGCTCGTTCTAACTCCGTACCCCCGCGCTTCATCACCCGATCCAACACCTCAGCCTCCAGCTCCGCCAGTCTTGCCGACCCCACGCGGCGAGGGCGCGGTATATCCACCGTCAGATCCAGGCCAATCTTCCCGTCTTCTATCAGCAGCACCCGGTCAGCCATCGCGACGGCTTCGCTCACGTCATGGGTGACCAGCAGTACCGTAAAGCCGTGCGCCTGCCACAGGGAACCAATCAAATCCTGCATTTCGATCCGCGTCAGGGCATCGAGCGCGCCGAGCGGTTCATCAAGCAACAGCAGGCCCGGACGGTGAATCAGCGCGCGCGCCAGCGCCACGCGCTGCTTCTGCCCACCCGAGAGGGCTGCCGGCCATTCACCCGCACGATTTTCCAGCCCAACGGCGGCCAGCGCCTGGCGGGCTTCATCCCGCCAGTTGCCCTTCAGACCGAGCCCGACATTGTCGATAACCGTTTTCCACGGCAGCAGGCGCGCGTCCTGAAACATCATGCGGGTATCGTCCTGAATATTCGAAAGCGGCGTCGTTCCTGCCAGAATGTCACCGCCGTTGGGGGCTTCGAGTCCGGCCAGAAGGCGTAGCAGAGTACTCTTGCCGCCGCCGCTGCGCCCGACAACGGCCACAAATTGTCCGGCGGGAATATGCAGATCCAGCCCGTTAAGAATAGTGTTTTCGCCGTAGCGTTTGGTCACGCCGTTCAGCAGTAACGGTGTTCCCTGGTTCAGTCGTGCTGTATTCATGCTTTCGCCTCCTGAAGGGTGTAGGCCGGGTTCCAGCGCAGCCAGCTGCGCTCCAGCCACTGGGCGCTAACGTCGGCGAGTTTGCCGAGCAGGGCATACAGGATGATGGCAACCACCACCACGTCCGTTTGCAGGAATTCGCGGGCGTTCATCGCCAGGTAGCCAATGCCTGAATTGGCCGAGATGGTCTCCGCCACAATCAGCGTCAGCCACATCAGGCCGAGCGCAAAACGCACCCCGACCATAATGGAGGGCAGAGCGCCCGGCAGGATCACGTGTATAAAGAGAGAAAAACCCGATAAGCCGTAGCTGCGCGCCATCTCGACCAGACCGCGATCGATGTTGCGGATGCCGTGCCAGGTGTTGATGTAGATCGGGAACAATGTGCCCAGCGCCACGAGGAAGATCTTGGCGCTCTCATCAATACCAAACCACAGGATAACCAGCGGGATCAGCGCCAGATGCGGCACGTTGCGCAGCATCTGAATGGAGGTATCCAGCAGCCGCTCGCCCCAGCGGGAAAGGCCGCTGATCAAGCCCAGAACCAGACCGATGCTGCCGCCAATGGAAAACCCTATCACGGCGCGCCAGGAGCTGATCGCCAGATGCTGCCACAGCTCACCGCTCACGCTCAGCGACCAGAACGCTTCTACGACGCCCTCCGGAGAGGGCAGAATGCGGCTCGACAGCCAGCCGGTGGACGACGCGAGCTGCCAGAGAGCCACAATGCCGACGGGTAAAAACCACGGCGCGGCGCGCAGCAGCCATTTTTGTGAGGTGGCAGACATGGTCACTCCTTAGCTCTGTGCGGCTTTGCGTGGAATAAACTCGTTCGCCACGGCTTCGCCCTGAAGCTGAAGCTGCTGCGGCTGCGGAATTTCCGGAATGTTGACATCCAGATGCGGGAATAACAGCTCGCCCACCTTGTACGCCTCTTCCAGATGCGGATAACCGGAGAGAATAAAGCTGTCGATACCCAGTTCAGCGTATTCGTTAATCCGGGCGGCTACGGTCGGTCCGTCGCCGACCAGCGCCGTACCCGCACCGCCGCGCACCAGGCCGACGCCCGCCCACAGGTTCGGGCTGATCTCCAGATTCTCACGCTTGCCGTTGTGCAGGGACGCCATTCGGTGCTGTCCGACGGAGTCGGTTTTGGCAAACGCGGCCTGGGCCTTCGCAATGGTCTCATCGTCCAGATGGGAAATCAGGCGGTCGGCGGCCTGCCAGGCTTCTTCATTGGTTTCACGCACAATCACGTGCAGGCGAATGCCGAAGCGCACCTTGCGGCCATGGGCGGCCGCTTTAGCGCGTACCTGGGCAATTTTATCTTTCACCAGCTCAGGCGGTTCGCCCCAGGTCAGATAGAGATCGACCTGCTCTGCCGCCAGATCCTGGGCCACATCCGACGATCCGCCAAAATAGAGCGGCGGGCGCGGCTGCTGCACCGGCGGGAAGTAGAGCTTCGCGTCGCGAACGTGAATATGTTTGCCTTCAAAGGTGACGGTTTCACCTTCGAGCAGACGTCGCCAGACGCGGGTGAACTCGGCGGAGGCTTCATAGCGCTCGGTATGGTCGAGGAACACCCCATCGCCCGCCAGCTCCTGCGGATCGCTGCCCGTCACCAGGTTAAACAGGGCGCGACCGTTGGACAGCCTATCCAGCGTTGCCGCCTGACGCGCCGCCACGGTGGGGGAGACTACGCTCGGGCGTAATGCAACCAGGAACTTCAGGCGCTGGGTGACCGGGATCATCGACGCGGCCACCAGCCAGGCATCTTCACATGAACGTCCGGTCGGGATCAGCACCCCGGTGAAACCGATTCGGTCCGCCGCCTGCGCAATCTGCTGCAGATAGCCATGGTCAACCGGGCGCGAGCCCTCTTCTGTACCAAGATAGTGTCCATCACCGTGGGTGGGTAAAAACCAGAAAAGATTCAGACTCATGATTTAGCTCCTTCTTTGCCAGCGGGCTGCCAGATGCGTTCGCGAATAGTGACCTGTTTTGGCACCAGGTGGTTTTGATAGAAAAGGTCAGCCGTTTGTTGCTGAAGCGCGGCGACGTGCGCGTCCACGGGCTTAATGGTGGTCGGCGGACGGTGGTTGAGATAGCTCGCAATCACCGGCTCAGGTAAGCCCATGGTTTTCGCCAGCAGGGCAATGCTCTCCTGACGCTGGGTCTGGGTCAGCGCATCGGCCTGGGTAAAGGTATTCAGTACGCCCTGAATAAATGCGCCGTTCTTTTCCGCATAAGGACGCGCGGCCAGGTAGAACGAGCCGGTCTGCTTCAGCGTGGTACCGTCTTTCAGCACGCGAACGCCGCCCTGCAGTAATGCGGCGGAGTAGTACGGATCCCAGATAGCCCAGGCATCAACGTTCTTCTGCTGGAACGCGGCGCGGGCGTCGGCAGGCGTCAGGTAAACAGGTTGAATGTCAGTGAACTTGAGCCCGGCTTCTTGCAGGGCGCGCAGCAGCAGGTTGTGTGAGCTGGAACCTTTCTGGAAAGCAACTTTATGCCCTTTAAGGTCGGCGACGCTTTTAATATCGCTGTTTTCAGGCACCAGAATCACTTCGGCCTTTGGTTTGGGCGGCTCAACGCCAACATAGACGAGGTCCGCTCCCGCCGCCTGGGCGAATATCGGCGGAATATCACCCGTGCTGCCGAGATCGATACTGCCAACGTTCAGGGCCTCAAGCATCTGCGGGCCAGCCGGGAACTCCACCCAGGAGAATTTGGTGTCCGGGAAGCGTTTTTCCAGAAGCTGGTGGCTTTTCGCCAGCACCATGCTGACGCTGCCTTTCTGGTAGCCAATGCGTAAACTTTCCGGAGCCGTTTCTGCGGCATGGGCCAGCGAGGTAAGCGCCATCAGACCTGCCAGGCCGATGCGGGTTAACGTTTTAAACATGTGCGACTCCTTGAGGCTGACCAAACGCCGGCGCCTGGATATCCCTGCGGTGCAGAGCGTGCCAGAAGGTTTCCAGGGCAGTATCGAGGCGGGTTTGCAGGTTCGGCGTAAAATGAGGTTTATGTTGATAATCGATAACCTGGGAGTCATCTGCGAAAACGCCGTGGAGGATCTCCTGCGCTTTCAGCGCGTTCAGCACCGGCTTCAGGGCATAATCCACGGCCAGTAAATGGGCAACCGTACCGCCCGTTGCCAGCGGCAGCACGACTTTGCCGTCCAGCGCGCGTTCAGGAAGCAGGTCGAGCAGGGTTTTCAGCGCCCCGGAAAAAGAGGCTTTATAAATGGGCGTTGCCACAATTAAGCCGTCAGCTCCGTTAAGCTGCTCAATGAGCGTTTTAAGCGCAGGGCTGTCGAAACGGGCATAGAGCAGATCTTCAGGTTCGAAGTTATGCAGGTTCCAGTGGCACACTTCCAAATCCAGGGCATTGAGTTTTTCGCGGGCATATTCCAGCAGGGCGCTGGAGCGCGAAGGGAATCGTGGACTTCCGGCCAGGGTAATGACGCGCATACTTCCTCCTTATAACTAATTGTTTGCTTTTATCTAACATTCATAACAATTTTCAGGAGTGTGACACCGCGCGGTTATTCCACTAAATGATTTATCTGCAATTAAAATGCGAAAAAGTGCATAAGAAATAGACAGGGAGGTAAACGATTGCGTTTTACGCTGGTTTTTTGCCGCAGGTCAATTCCCTTTCGCGCGTGGATCGCCCATAATCCCCTCCCGGTTTGCACACCGGGAATCCAGGAGAGTTCATGTACTACCCCTTCGTTCGTAAAGCCCTTTTCCAGCTCGACCCTGAGCGCGCTCATGAATTTACATTCCAGCAATTACGTCGTATTACCGGAACGCCTCTGGCCGCTCTGGTGCGTCAGAATGTGCCGGAAAAACCTGTGCAGTGCATGGGTCTGACCTTTAAAAATCCGCTGGGTCTGGCGGCGGGTCTGGACAAAAATGGCGAGTGCATTGATGCCCTGGGCGCTATGGGCTTTGGCTCCATTGAAATCGGTACCGTCACGCCGCGCCCGCAGCCGGGAAATGACAAGCCGCGCCTGTTCCGCCTGGTTGAAGCCGAAGGGCTGATCAACCGCATGGGCTTTAATAACCTCGGTGTTGATCACCTTGTTGAGAACGTAAAAAAAGCCCATTTTGACGGGATATTAGGCATCAATATCGGCAAAAATAAAGACACGCCGGTAGAGCAGGGTAAAGATGACTATCTGATTTGTATGGAAAAAGTCTACGCCTATGCCGGTTATATTGCGGTGAATATTTCTTCACCCAATACCCCGGGGCTGCGTTCCTTACAATATGGCGAAGCGCTGGACGATCTTCTGAGTGCCATTAAAAATAAGCAAAATGAACTCCAGACGATCCACCATAAATATGTTCCGGTCGCGGTTAAGATCGCCCCGGATCTTTCTGCCGAAGAATTGATCCAGGTTGCTGACAGTTTGGTTCGCCATAATATTGATGGTGTGATTGCGACCAATACCACCCTCGATCGTTCCCTCGTGCAGGGAATGAAAAACTGTGACGAAGCGGGTGGGTTAAGTGGACGTCCGGTACAATTAAAAAGCACCGAAATTATTCGCGCCCTGTCTGTGGAATTAAAAGGACGTCTGCCGATTATTGGCGTCGGTGGCATTGACTCAGTGATTGCTGCACGCGAGAAGATGGCGGCGGGTGCGTCACTGGTGCAAATCTATTCCGGCTTTATTTTTAAAGGACCACCGCTGATTAAAGAAATCGTTACTCATATCTAATCTTTTCTCTTAATCAGACAACCAGGGCTTTATTTCCAGCCCTGGTTGTTTTATATTCCGTCACTGTTGCTTATTTAAACATTATAGTCTTTTATTAATGGTGTTATAAACGAAGCGGCGATCAGGACAATTTTAGTACAGGATGTTTGGGGACGGGAGAGACACATGCGAATTAAACCTGACGATAACTGGCGCTGGTATTTTTGCGACGAGCATGATCGAATGATGCTCGATTTAGCCAATGGCATGTTGTTTCGTTCTCGTTTTGCCCGCCGAATGTTAACCCCTGACGCGTTTTCCCCGTCGGGCTTTTGCGTTGACGATGCGGCGCTTTATTTCTCTTTTGAAGAAAAATGCCGCGATCTGGTGCTCTCGAAAGAGCAGCGTGCCGAGCTGGTATTAAATGCGCTGGTGGCTATCCGCTTCCTGAAACCGCAAATGCCAAAAAGCTGGCATTTTCTTGCGCACGGTATGAGCTGGACCCCGGCAACGGGTGACGCGGCCAGCGTAAATCTGAGCGATACCGCAGAAGAGGTAAGCCTGCTGGTGGTTGAGCCAGGCGAAAATGCTGCGCTCTGCCTGCTGGCACAGCCCGGCGTAACCATTGCCGGGCGGACGATGCAGCTTGGCGATGCCATTAAAGTGATGAACGACCGGCTGAAGCCACAGCTGCGCGTAGATTCCTTCAGCCTCGAACAGGCGGTTTAAGCTTCCAGCTGTACGGACGTTTTCGGTATGCAGCTACAGCACAGGATTGTGCCGTCATTTCCAATTGCCGATTTTTTCAGCGCACTGACCTCTCCATCCACCAGCTTGATGCGGCAGCATCCGCAAATGCCTGCGCGACAGGAATAGGGTACGCGAATACCTGCCTGCTCCAGTTGCTCCAGTAATACCTGCTGGTTGTTGCCACGGATGACGTTGCCCTGCCAGTGAATATCTACCGCAGAAGCGACATTCGTCACAACGTCGACCATTTCTTCTTCCTGACCTGAGCCGTACACTCTTGCTGGCCCGCGGGCAAGGATCTCTACCTCATCACCGACGCGAATTGCACCGCTGGAGCGCGGGATCAGGTTCTGGCCGAAATCCACATCGCCGTTGTCCTGCGCGGTGCGGAACGACTGCAGCGTCTTCAGCGGTTCGCCGGATGGGTGCTTCTGGCCTTTCTCAGGGCTCACCGTGGTGAAAATGCAGCGGCTACAGGGTTTAACGACGTCAAAAATGACGCTGCCAATGCGGATCACTTTCCAGGTGTCTTCTTCCCAGGCGTCGACACCCGTCACCACCAGGTTAGGGCGGAACTGTTCCATCTGAACGCTGGCTTTGCAGCGGCCTTGTAAATCACGCAGCGAGGCTTCGTTAGTCAGCAGGAAAGGGAAGCCATCGGCGAAGGAGAGGGGAACGGCGTCGTGGCGCTTCACGCGACGCGTCGGTTCAGGCCCAACCCAGCGCAGCTGCACGTCGCGGGAGAAGAAACCGCTCAGCCAGCGGTTAATTTCATCCGGGGCGATGCGCGCGGTAAAATGATTGCCCCACACTTCCGTTGGCGCATCGACAGGCGCAAAATCAGCAAAGCGAATGACCGCACTGGAACCGTCCGGCGCGGTCAGATGCAAACCGTCATGAAGCGGGGAAGGGGTAAAGCGAACCATCTGCGGGAACTGGCGTGCGGTAATGAACGTGCCGTCAGGCTCGGTGACCATAAAAATACGATCGAAGGCAAATCCGCTCATGTCGGCCAGCGCGTGAGAGACGCCGATTCCGCGCATGGATTTCACCGGATGAATAAAAAGCCTGGATAACGTCGCCACTGCACACTCCCACAAGTGAAAATAAGCCTTCAACTTTATGACATACACGCCATATTAGCTATAATGCGCGACAATTTTCTAAGAGTAAAAGTGACGATATGAATTCTCTGTTTGCCAGTACGGCCCGTGGGCTGGAAGAGCTGTTAAAAACTGAACTGGAAAGCCTGGGCGCACAAGAGTGTCAGGTGGTTCAGGGTGGTGTCCATTTTGAGGGCGACACGCGGCTTATTTACCAGAGCCTGATGTGGAGCCGTCTGGCGTCGCGCATCATGCTGCCGATGAAGGAGTGCAAGGTCTATAGCGACCTGGACCTCTATACCGGCGTACAGATGATCGACTGGACAGAGATCTTCACGCCAAATGCCACCTTTGCGGTGCATTTCAACGGCGTGAACGACGAGATCCGCAACAGCCAGTACGGTGCCCTGCGCGTAAAAGACGCCATTGTGGACTGCTTCACGCGTAAAAATAAGGAACGTCCGAACGTCGATCGCGAAAATCCGGATCTGCGTATTAACGTCTGGCTCAACGGCGACACGGCGAGTATTTCTCTCGATCTGAGCGGCGCGGGCCTGCACCTGCGCGGCTACCGCGATCGTACCGGTATGGCGCCAATTAAAGAAACGCTGGCCGCCGCCATCGTCATGCGCTCCGGCTGGCAGCCGGGCACGCCGCTGCTCGATCCGATGTGTGGTTCCGGTACGTTGCTGATTGAAGCGGCCATGCTGGCAACCGACCGCGCGCCGGGCCTGCATCGCGGTCACTGGGGCTTTAAAGGCTGGGCACAGCACGATGAAGCGATCTGGAAAGAGGTCAAAGACGACGCGCAGACCCGCGCGCGCAAAGGTCTGGCAGATTACACCTCCCACTTCTACGGTTCGGACAGCGACCCGCGCGTCATTGAACGCGCGCGCAGCAACGCCCGTCGCGCCGGTATCGGCGAGCTGGTCACCTTCGAGGTGAAAGACGTGGCGAACCTGACCAACCCGCTGCCAAAAGGCCCGTACGGTACCGTGATCAGCAACCCGCCATACGGCGAGCGTCTGGACAGCGAGCCGGCGCTGATTGCCCTGCACAGCCTGCTGGGCCGCAATATGAAGGACTACTTCGGCGGCTGGAACCTGTCTCTGTTTAGCGCCTCGCCGGAGCTGCTGAGCTGCCTGCAGCTGCGTGCCGATCGCCAGTTTAAGGCGAAAAACGGCCCGCTGGACTGCGTGCAGAAGAACTACCATCTGGCGGAGAAAGCGGCAGACAGCAAGCCATCCGGCGTGGCGGAGGATTACGCCAACCGCCTGCGCAAGAACCTGAAGAAATATGAGAAGTGGGCGAAGCAGGAAGGGATTGAATGCTACCGCCTGTACGACGCCGACCTGCCGGAGTACAACGTGGCGGTTGACCGCTACGCGGACTGGGTGGTGATTCAGGAATATGCTCCACCGAAAACCATCGATGCGCAAAAAGCGCGTCAGCGCATGCTGGACGTCATTGCGGCGACCATCGCCGTGCTCGGCATCACGCCAAACAAACTGGTGCTGAAAACCCGCGAGCGGCAGAAAGGGAAAAACCAGTACCAGAAGATGAATGAGAAGGGCGATTTTATCGAAGTGGGCGAGTACAACGCCCGCCTGTGGGTAAACCTGACCGACTATCTGGATACCGGCCTGTTCCTGGACCACCGTATCGCCCGTCGCATGCTGGGCCAGATGAGCAAGGGCAAAGATTTCCTCAACCTGTTCTCCTATACCGGCAGCGCGAGCGTGCATGCGGGTCTGGGCGGCGCGCGGAGCACCACCACGGTGGATATGTCCCGCACCTATCTGGAATGGGCGGAGCGCAACCTGCGTCTTAACGGTTTAACCGGACGTCAGCATCGCCTGATGCAGGCCGACGTGCTGGGCTGGCTGCGTGAAACCGACGAGCAGTTCGATCTGATCTTTATCGATCCGCCGACCTTCTCTAACTCCAAGCGTATGGAAGATAGCTTTGACGTACAGCGCGATCACCTGCGCCTGATGACCGACCTGAAGCGCCTGCTGCGCAAGGGCGGCACCATTATGTTCTCGAACAACAAACGCGGCTTCCGTATGGATCATGACGGTTTAGCAGCCCTGGGACTGAAAGCACAAGAAATCAGCCAAAAAACGCTGTCTCAGGACTTTGCCCGTAACCGTCAAATTCATAACTGCTGGTTGATTACCGCGGTCTGAAAGGAAAAATAAATGTCATTAATTAGCATGCACGGCGCGTGGCTCTCTTTTAGCGATGCGCCACTTCTCGATGATACTGAACTGCATATTGAAGACAACGAACGCGTCTGTCTTGTAGGCCGTAACGGCGCGGGTAAATCCACGCTGATGAAAATCCTCAACCGTGAACAGGGCCTGGATGACGGGCGCATTGTTTACGAACAGGATCTGATTGTTTCCCGTCTGCAGCAGGACCCTCCTCGTAACGTGGCGGGTACCGTTTATGATTTCGTTGCAGAAGGGATTTCTGAGCAGGCTGAATACCTGAAGGGCTATCACGAAATTTCACATCTGGTGATGACCGACCCAAGTGAAAAAAATCTCAATGAGATGGCGCGTCTGCAGGAGCTTCTGGATCATCACGGTCTGTGGCAGCTTGAAAGCCGTATCACCGAAGTGCTGGATCAGTTAGGTCTGGATGCGGATATGGAGCTGTCGGCGCTCTCCGGCGGCTGGCTGCGTAAAGCGGCTCTTGGCCGCGCGCTGGTCAGCGGCCCGAAGGTGCTGTTGCTGGATGAACCGACCAACCACCTGGATATTGAAGCGATTGACTGGCTGGAAGGGTTCCTGAAGACCTTTAACGGCACCATTATTTTCATCTCACACGACCGTTCGTTTATCCGCAACATGGCGACGCGTATTGTCGATCTCGATCGCGGCAAGCTGGTGACTTATCCTGGCGATTACGATACCTATCTGCTGGAAAAAGAAGAAAACCTGCGCGTGGAAGAGCTGCAAAATGCGGAGTTCGACCGCAAGTTGGCACAGGAAGAGGTCTGGATCCGTCAGGGTATCAAAGCCCGCCGTACTCGTAACGAAGGCCGCGTGCGTGCCCTGAAGGCGATGCGTAACGAGCGCAGCGCTCGTCGTGAAGTGATGGGCAGCGCGAAGATGCAGGTCGAAGAGGCATCCCGCTCCGGTAAGATCGTCTTTGAAATGGAAAATGTCGATTACCAGGTCGATGGAAAAGTTCTGGTGAAAGACTTCTCCGCTCAGGTGCAGCGTGGCGATAAAATTGCCCTCATTGGCCCGAACGGCTGTGGTAAAACCACGCTGCTCAAGCTGATGCTCGGTCAGCTGCAGGCTGACAGCGGCCGTGTTCACTGCGGGACCAAGCTGGAGGTCGCCTACTTTGACCAGCACCGTGCAGAGCTGGACCCAGACAGAACGGTAATGGATAACCTTGCTGAAGGTAAGCAAGAGGTGATGGTTAACGGTAAACCGCGCCACGTGCTGGGCTATCTGCAGGACTTCCTGTTCCATCCGAAACGTGCAATGACCCCGGTGCGTGCGTTGTCAGGCGGGGAGCGAAATCGTCTGCTGCTGGCGCGTTTGTTCCTGAAACCGAGTAACCTGTTGATTCTCGATGAACCAACGAACGACCTGGATGTCGAAACGCTGGAACTGCTCGAAGAACTGATTGACGGCTATCAGGGTACCGTGATGCTGGTCAGCCACGATCGTCAGTTCGTTGATAACACCGTGACCGAGTGCTGGATCTTCGAAGGTGAAGGGCGAATTGGACAGTACGTCGGCGGTTATCACGATGCAAAAGGGCAGCAATCGCAGTCTCTGGCGCAGAAACAGTCAAAGTCCAAAACAGGTTCTGAACCTGCTGTAACAAAAGCAGAAACTGTCAAGAAAACCTCGGCTAAACTAAGTTATAACCTGCAGCGCGAACTGGAGGGGCTACCTCAGCGTCTGGAAGAGCTGGAGAATGCGCTTGAGGATCTGCAAAAACAGGTTGCTGATGCGTCATTCTTTACCCAATCGCATGACTATACTCAGAAAGTACTGGCTGAACTGTCCGCGGCTGAAAAGGCCCTGGAAGAAGCATTTGAGCGCTGGGAGTACCTTGAGTCTCTGAAGAACGGCGCATAAACAGGGATAACATATGTGTGACCAGCACCATGCCGACAGGCATATTTTATGCTCGCAATGCGATATGCTCGTGGCGTTGCCAGAGCTTGGTCACGGACATAAAGCCCTGTGTCCACGTTGCGGTGCGACGTTGACAACCGAGTGGGACGCGCCGCGGCAGCGTCCCACTGCTTACGCTCTCGCAGCATTGTTCATGCTGCTGCTCTCCAATCTCTTCCCCTTCATCTATATGAAGGTGGGGGGGATAACCAGCCAGGTGGATTTGCTTGAAATCCCGGGCGTGATGTTCTCGGAAGATTACGCCAGCCTCGGCACCTTTTTTCTCCTGTTTGTCCAGATAGTCCCGGCGTTGTGCCTGGTCGCCATCCTTTTACTGGTGAACCGCGTTAGGATGCCGGTATCACTGAAAATCCGGCTTGCGCGTATCCTTTTTCAGCTCAAAAGCTGGGGCATGGCCGAGATTTTTCTGGCGGGCATTCTGGTCAGTTTCGTGAAGCTGATGGCGTACGGCGATGTGGGGATCGGCAGCAGCTTTGTTCCCTGGTGCCTGTACTGCGTCCTGCAGCTGCGCGCGTTTCAGTGCGTGGACAGGCGCTGGGCGTGGGATGATATCGCCCCGGCACCGACGCTTGCGCAGACGGTGAAGGTTGGCGTGCCCGGTATTCGTCAGGGGCTGCGTTCTTGCCCCTGCTGCACCGCCGTGCTGCCCGCCGATCTCGACGTTTGTCCACGCTGCGAAACAAAAGGTCACGTACGCCGTAAAAATAGCCTGCAGTGGACGATGGCGCTGCTGGTCACGTCCATCATGCTGTATCTGCCCGCCAATATTCTGCCGATCATGATCACCGATTTGCTTGGCGACAAAATGCCCTCGACGATCCTTGCCGGGGTGGTATTGCTGTGGGGCGAAGGTTCTTATCCGGTCGCCGGCGTCATTTTTATCGCCAGTATTATGGTGCCAACCCTAAAAATGATCGCCATCGCCTGGCTTTGCTGGGATGCGAAAGGTCATGGGAAACGCGACAGCGAACGTATGCACCTTATTTATGAAGTGGTCGAGTTTGTCGGACGCTGGTCAATGATTGACGTGTTTGTCATCGCCGTTCTCTCTGCGCTGGTGCGGATGGGCGGTTTGATGAGTATTTATCCCGCGATGGGGGCTTTAATGTTTGCACTGGTTGTGATTATGACCATGTTTGCGGCCATGACCTTCGACCCTCGTTTATCGTGGGATCGTGAGCCTGAATCAAGCCATGAGGAAGAGTAAGAGCATGGAAAATAAGAGTGGAGAGGCGAAAGTGCAGAAGGTCAAAAACTGGTCGCCAGTGTGGATTTTTCCCATCGTGACCGCGCTGATCGGTGCATGGATCCTGTTTTATCATTACAGCCATCAGGGACCGGAAGTCACGCTGATAACCACCAATGCCGAGGGGATTGAGGGCGGTAAAACGACCATCAAAAGCCGTAGCGTGGACGTGGGCGTGGTCGAAAGCGCAACCCTGACCGACGATTTAACCCATGTGGAGATTAAGGCGCGCCTTAATGCCGGCATGGAAAAACTGCTGCATGGCGATTCCGTTTTCTGGGTGGTTAAACCGCAGGTGGGGCGCGAAGGGATCAGCGGCTTAGGGACGCTGCTCTCTGGGGCCTACATTGAACTGCAGCCCGGCACGAAGGGCAGCCAGCCTGGGCAATATCAGCTTCTCGACTCACCGCCGCTTGCGCCGCCTGATGCCAAGGGTATCCGCGTGATCCTCGACAGCAAAAAAGCGGGCCAGCTTACGGCGGGTGACCCGGTACTGTTCCGCGGCTACCGCGTGGGTTCTGTTGAAACCAGTACCTTCGATGCGCAAAAGCGTACCATCAGCTATCAGCTGTTCATCAATGCGCCAAACGATCGTCTGGTGACCAGCAACGTTCGCTTCTGGAAGGACAGCGGGATCGCGGTGGATCTTACCTCTGCGGGCATGCGCGTAGAAATGGGATCATTAACCACGCTGTTTGGCGGCGGGGTGAGCTTTGATGTCCCGGAAGGGCAGGATCTGGGGCAGCCGGTTGCCGAGAAAACGGCGTTCAGACTCTTTGACGATCAGCGAAGCATTCAGGACGCGCTCTATACCGATCACATCGACTTCCTGATGTTCTTCAAAGATTCCGTCCGCGGTCTGCAGCCGGGAGCACCTGTCGAGTTCCGCGGTATTCGTCTTGGTACGGTGGGACAAGTTCCGTTCTTTGTACCTGGCCTGAGCCAGATGCTGGACGATGATTATCGTATCCCGGTGCTGATCCGCATCGAGCCGGAACGTCTGCTTAATCAGATTGGTGAGAATCAGGATATTGCCGCCCATATCAGTCAACTGATGGAACGCGGTCTGCGCGGATCGCTGAAGACGGGTAACCTGGTGACCGGTGCGCTGTATGTGGATATGGACTTCTACCCGAAAGCACCGCCGATTACCGGTATTCGTGAATTTGGTGGCTACAAGATCATCCCAACGGTGAGCAGCGGTCTGGCTCAGATCCAGCAGCGCCTGATGGAGACGCTGGATAAGATCAACAATCTACCGCTGAATCCGATGATTGAAGCGGCGACGAACTCTCTGAGCGAAAGCCAGGCAACGATGCGTCGTCTGCAAACCACGCTGGATAACATCAACAAGATCACGGCGAGCCAGAGTATGCAGCAGCTGCCGCAGGACATGCAGAAAACGCTGCGTGAGCTGAACCGCAGTATGCAGGGCTTCCAGCCGGGTTCAGCGGCCTACAACAAGATGGTGGCAGATATGCAGCGTCTTGATCAGGTCTTGCGCGAACTGCAGCCGGTGCTGAAAACGCTCAACGAGAAGAGCAACGCGCTGGTGTTCGAAGCGAAAGATAAAAAGGATCCTGAGCCGAAGAGGGCAAAAGAATGAAAAAGTGGCTATTGATGGTTGGCGCTCTGCTGTTAACGGCGTGCAGTTCAGGGGTAGATAATAAAAGTTACTATCAGCTGCCTGTGGCTACCCACAGCGGTGGGCAAAGTACGGCCAGCCAGGGAAACCGTCAGCTGTGGGTTGAGCAGGTTACCGTGCCGGATTATCTGGCAGGAAACGGCGTGGTCTATCAGACCAGCGACGTTAAATACGTGATTGCGACGAATAACCTGTGGGCCAGCCCGCTGGATCAGCAGCTGCGCAACACGCTGGTGGCTAATCTGGGCAGCCAGCTTCCGGGCTGGGTTGTCGCGTCGCAGCCGCTGGGTAACGACCAGGATACGCTGAACGTCACGGTAACGGCCTTCCACGGCCGTTACGACGGTGCGGTGGTGATCAGCGGGGAGTGGTTGCTGAATCATCAGGGGCAGCTAATTAAGCGTCCTTTCCATCTGGAGCTGAAGCAGCAGAAAGATGGCTATGACGAAATGGTGAAAGTCCTGGCTCAGGGTTGGGCACAGGAGTCGGCCAGCATCGCGAGAGAAATTTCCCGGCTGCCATAAGTAAAATTCATCATCAAAAACCGCAGTTGGCCTGTCGCTGATTGCGGTTTTTTTTCGTTTTCACTTCAGATCGTTACTTGTGCCACGTCACAATTTTTGTACAAATGAACTTCCAGGTAGCTCACAAATATGACACCCGTATGAATTTTGAACATTGACGCTGCGAGTAATTCGGGGTATTCGTTATCTGTGCCTGTGCATTTAGTGCAGACACTGTTTTCTTTCCACCAGACAAAAGAATGAGGGAAACGAGGCATGAAGAGACAGAAACGAGATCGCCTGGAACGGGCTCATCAACGTGGTTATCAGGCCGGCATCGCTGGACGTTCTAAAGAAATGTGTCCTTATCAGACGATAAATCAAAGGTCACAATGGCTTGGAGGCTGGCGAGAAGCCATCGGCGACAGGGCACTCATAGCCTGATAACGTCTCTTTCAAAAAAGAAACCTCCGCAATGCGGAGGTTTCGCCTTTCTGGAGGTGCGAAAAGCACAATCAGAACGCGGAAGTGTCCTGGAACAGGCCAACTTTCAGGTCGCTTGCGCTATAGATCAGACGGCCGTCTACCAGCACTTCGCCATCTGCCAGGCCCATAATCAGGCGACGGTTAACGATGCGCTTGAAGTGAATACGATAGGTCACTTTCTTCGCTGTAGGCAGAACCTGGCCAGTGAATTTTACTTCGCCCACGCCCAGTGCGCGGCCTTTACCTTCGCCGCCCAGCCAGCCCAGATAGAAGCCAACCAGCTGCCACATGGCATCCAGGCCCAGACAGCCAGGCATTACCGGATCGCCAATAAAGTGGCAACCGAAGAACCACAGGTCCGGGTTGATATCGAGTTCTGCTTCTACGTAACCCTTATCGAAGTTGCCGCCGGTTTCGGTCATTTTCACGACACGGTCCATCATCAGCATGTTCGGGGCCGGCAACTGTGGGCCATTTGCGCCAAACAGTTCGCCGCGACCAGAGGCAAGAAGATCTTCTTTTGTATAGGATTCGCGTTTATCTACCATGTTCTCAGTAAGCCTTATTTTAGTGAAGGACGCAGGATAGCTAACACGTGTACGCTGAACAAGTCCGATCAGTTCGAACTAAACCAGCCCAGCCAGCGTAACGGCCATGGATAACGATGACGAGCATCCTGCTGCGTCGCCTGAGCAATGCGCTCCTGGATGGTCTGCATCAGGGTGGTTTGCCCTTCGCCATCCCAAACCAGATTTGTCAGTAAGGGTAGCGCATCCTCAATCCCTTCGATGGCCCAGATGGTGAACTGCTCTTGCTCAACCGCATCCAGAATGTCCTGACTGAGGCTCAAATGGCGTGCGTTGGGAGCGGGAATAATCACACCCTGTTTGCCGTTTAAACCGCGTTGCTGACAGATAGAGAAGAAGCCTTCAATCTTTTCGTTGAGGCCTCCCACTGGCTGGGCACGACCGAACTGGTCCACCGAACCGGTGATCGCGATGTTCTGATTGATGGGCACTTCCGCCAGGGCGCTGATTAAGGCGCACAGCTCGGCCATAGAGGCGCTATCGCCATCCACTTCGCTGTAGGACTGCTCAAACGTCAGCGAGGCGGAGAAGGGGATCTGTTGCTCAAGCTGCAGCTCTGACATCAAAAACGCCTGCATGATCATCATGCCTTTCGCGTGAATGTTGCCGCCCAGCTCGGCTTTCCGTTCGATGTCGGTGAACTCACCATCGCCAATGTGCACAACGCAGCTGATACGGGACGGTTCCCCGAATGCGCGCGGATGACCAGGAAATTCAATCACCGACAGAGCGTTGATCTGCCCGACGCGTTCGCCTTCGGTCTCCACCAGAATTTGTTCCAGCAGAATTTCATCCTGCATACGGTCGGCAAGATAGCCTTCTCGCCACTCACGCTGAGCCAGCATCTGAGTGAGCTGTTCGCCGGTGAACGCTCCGTCACCGCTGATCGCACCCACTTCACGCAGCTGTTTGCCGATCCAGAGCGGGCAAAGCGGCAGCGTTTCCTGGTCACCGGTGTAGCGTACCGCTTCGCGGATTAAACCCGGCCACGCGTCAGCCGCAGGGGTTGGCAGCGCAAAACGTTCAGCAACGGCCATCACCCACTGACGCCACTGTGCCATATCGTCGGCGTCAGCAATCTGGATGTTGTCTTCGTATTCGCTATACACCGCCTGCTCAGCGAGTTCTGGCTCCATTTCCTGGAAGTCCGCCAGCGATTCACGGTCGCCCGTCAGCACGACGGTCAGCGACAGCGGCATAGACGGAATGGAGACAGGCAGGGGACGAGACTCATCGTAGCCGACCCAGTCGAAACGCTGCTGGTGCACGATGGTTTTAAGACGCATCCACAGCAGCGGCTGCGAGAGCAGGGTACGCAGAGAGATGATGAGAACACCGCCATTTGCGCGATGTACCAGCCCCGGCTGCAGCGAAAGTTCACCGTTAAACTGGCGCAGACAACCAAAGAGCTGTTCCGCCTCGGCCCAGTTAGCGGTAATCACTTCGCCCTTAACGGCAAAACGACCATCGGCCTGCGCCACCGGTTCGAAAGTGACATCATGTCCCGTAATACGATACTGGCCGCCAAAAACTGCGTTCGCTTCGGGCTTCAGCTGGCGCACGGCATCTCCGAGCAGCGTCAGGTATTCCGCTTCTTCCGGAGCCTTGAGCAGCATGAAAGGCGCTGTTGCCCATGGGCTTAACACCTGCTCCAGCGCATAATGCAAACGAGGCTGCGTATCGCTAAGGATGAATTCGTGTTCTTTTGCGAGTTCGGGCTGTGCAAACAGTTCCTGGTAACTTTCGGTATCCGGAACAAGGTCACGCCATGCAAGTTTCGTAATGGTCAAAGTTGATGTTTTTTAGTCAGATGTAAAAGCGTGGAGTATACCGTAAGCGGGGGGCTGTACCCAAGCAGGATTGGGTATTTCGAGAGGACGATTGGCTGCATTCACTCACAGGATATGATTTCTTTTCAGCAGATTGCTAAAAAACTGATATTCTGAACAGAGTTACGTGGTAACACTGAGATCGCAATGAAATATCAACAACTGGAAAATCTTGAAAGCGGCTGGAAATGGAAGTACCTGGTCAAAAAGCACCGTGAAGGGGAGCTGATCACCTGCTACATCGAAGCCAGCGCTGCGCAAGAAGCCGTGGATATTTTGCTGACCCTCGAAAATGAACCGGTACAGGTTAACAGCTGGATTGAGAAACACATCAATCCCGCGTTGTTAAACCGGATGAAGCAAACTATCCGCGCGCGACGCAAACGGCATTTTAATGCTGAGCATCAGCACACTCGCAAAAAATCAATCGATCTGGAGTTCGTCGTCTGGCAACGCCTGGCTGGGCTGGCGCAACGACGGGGGAAAACGCTTTCGGAAACCATCGTACAGTTGATTGAGGATGCCGAACATAAAGAGAAGTACGCCAATCAGATGTCAACGCTGAAGAACGACCTTCAGGCTCTGTTGGGTAAAAAGTAGATTTTTCTTTTCTGCAGACAATAAAAAACCCCGCATGGCGGGGTTTTTTTATAAGACGATAACTTATGCCGCTGGCTGAGTTACAACGTCTTTGATGCCTTTAACTTCGATCTCTACGCGACGATCTGGAGCCAGGCAGTCGATCAGTGCAGCGCGAGCTTTCACGTTGTCACAGGTGTTGCCAGTAACTGGGTTAGATTCGCCCATACCACGTGGGGAGATCTTGTTAGCTGGGATACCTTTAGAGATCAGGTAATCAACAACAGACTGAGCACGTTTCTCAGACAGTTTCTGGTTGTAAGCGTCTGAACCGATACGGTCGGTGAAGCCCAGAACCACTACAGAACCGTCTTTAGGATCCAGGTTGCTCAGCTGAGAGTACAGCTGATCCAGTGCCTGCTGACCTTCTGGTTTCAGAGTCGCTTTGTTGAAGTTGAACAGAACGTCAGACTTCAGAGTGAAGTGCTTGGTCTGTACTTCTGGAGCTGGAGCCGGCGCTGGAGCAACAACTGGTGCTGCATCTTCCTGCTGGCCGAAGCGGTAGGAAACACCTACGCTCAGCATGCCGTTGTCTGGACGAACACCAACGGTGTTGCCGTCGCCGATGTTGTTAACCCACTGGTATTCCAGACGGGTAGCGATGTCACGGGTCATAGCCCACTCAACGCCACCAGCGAATACTGGGGAAACACCGGTATCATGATCGTCGCCAGCACGGCTGTTGCTGGAGTCAGCGCGCCATACCATGCCGCCCAGACGGGTGTACACGTCCAGATCGTCAGTTACTGGGTAACCCAGTTTAGCGGTCAGCTGAACGCCCTGTGCTTTGAAAGCGCCGTTTACGTTGTCGCCTTTGTATGGCATACGACCTAACCAGTCGTAACCCATTTCAAAACCAACATACGGGTTAACCTGATAGCCACCGAACGCACCTGCACCAAGCTGGCTCTCGTGAGTAGGGCCATCATTGTTGTTTGCGCTGTCGTACCAGCCGGTGTCATGGAACTGAGACCAGCCCAGTTTACCACCTGCATACCAGGTATTATCTTTCGGAGCGGCCTGCGCTACGGTAGCGAAGCCAGCCAGTGCCACTGCAATCGCGATAGCTGTCTTTTTCATTTTTTGCGCCTCGTTATCATCCAAAATTCGCCATGAAAGTCTCAAGAGAGAATCACGGTTAAATCCTTCACCGGGGGGCGTGGTCAAATATAAATCTACCGATATCTTCGGCTTAGGCCGAGCACCCCTGGCGATGTAAAGTCTACAACGTAGCTGAAAACTTACAAGTGTGAAGTCCGTCAGGCATATGAAAAAAAAAGTTCCGTATACCGATTATTTAACATTTTCTGAACGAATTTTGTGCAATAAAATTAAGGAGAACCGCACCAGACAAGCCTTGCCGCAATTTTAAGGGCGGGAACTAAAACCGCATCTTGAGGTCAAAAAAAATTCCAGGAAAAATCTTAATTTCACTCAATGATACAAATTCGAGTGAATTTTTAACCCAGAATGTTGTCCTTTGCGGTAAGAATCCGATCGAACCGGACGCATAATGAAGCCGATCGCATTCCCTTCTTCAGCTGCTTCAGTCAGACGGAAATGTTCTTCTTCCGTCAACTCTTCCGATAACCATCCAATCACCACGCTGTAATTTCCGGTGCGTAACGCGCGGATCATCGACTCAACGGTATCGCAAGGCGAGAGCTGATTAATTTGCATAACCTTGGTGAGTGGAAGGCCAGCGGACTGAACCCACTCACGGCTTAGTTTTTGCTGAGGCGTGAGCCAAAGCTGCCAGCGCGATTGCTGACCAAGCTGTTGCAATAACGGCAACAACAGAAGTTGCGTCAACAGGGGCTGGTCTTCACGATAAACCACTTCACTGATAAGCCCCGTGGAAACACGCTCGACGGAATTCTGCGCGACATTGCCTGCGGTAGAAGAGAGAGAGGTTGAGCGATTTGCATAGCCTGAAGTGTGCATATTCATTCCAGCCCTGTAGTTACTGTATGGATATACAGTAACCCCTGTATGCATAAAGATCAACCTCATTTTCGGAAAGCGACTCGCAAAATTCATTCAATCTTGATGCCCCTCGTAAAATCATCTTGCTCAACGGCGATAAGTTGCCTATTTTCCTGCTAACGGATCCGGTAGTAAGAAAATTCGTTGTTACTTTATGATTTTGAAGGGAAATATCATGAAAAAGATATCTTATGAACGGATTTATAAATCCCAGGAATACCTCTCCCCGCTGGGCGAAATACATCATCGCGCGCTGTTTGGAGGCTATACCCTGGCGGTGGATGATGCGGTTTTTGCCATGGTGTCCGATGGCGAGCTTTATCTTCGCGCTTGCGAGGAGAGTGCGAAATACTGTGTAAAGAATGCCTCTTCATTTTTGACGTTGATGAAGCGAGGCCGACCGGTGCTGCTTAACTATTATCGTGTGGATGACGGATTATGGCAGGACAGGGAGCGATTGCTTCAGCTCTCCTCGTTTGCGCTCAGTGCGGCAAGAAAAGAGCGCTATCAGCGCCATCAGCGAAACCGACTCAAGGATCTGCCAAACCTGACCTTTCAGCTTGAGGTCTTGCTCTTAGAAGCTGGCATCACCAATGAGGAAACGCTGCGGGCGCTGGGGGCCAGAGCGAGCTGGCTAAAGATGCGGGCAAAAAACAAAGCGCTCAGTATCAAAGTTCTCTTTGCGCTGGAAGGGGCTATCGAAGGGCTGCATGAGGCGGCACTCCCGGCAGGTATTCGCCGGGAGCTGACGGAGTGGTTTAATGCGTTGCCTGAACCACAGGAGAATCACTCCTCCAGGTAGCGATTTGCTGTTGCAGCCGGCAAATTTCAGGCAGCAGAGCGATAAGTAGGCCTATCTGCTGAAGAACCAGCGGCGCTTTGCTGTCGTTTCCTGGGTCAAGATGCGCAATGCGCTGCGCCAGTTCATCCAGCGCCTGTTCAACGCGGGGCTCATCGGCCGGTCGGTGATGAAGTGCGTCATCGACATAACAGACCGCGTCATCGAGCAGGTTGAGAATACTCGGGTTGGTGAGTTTTTCACGGTGGGCACCCAGCGTCGAAATATAGCTGGTGAACGTATGGTTCAGGCAGAGCAGGCGGAACGCGGTCTCACGGATCTCCGCCGTGGCGCGAGGCTCCGTTGACATGTTAGAGACAACGGAAGCCAGTTCTGCATCACTGTTGTGCGCGTCGCGACGTGCTATCCGGTAAGCCAGGCGGTTATCGCGCCCCTGGTGGTACTGCTCCAGGATAGCGTCAAGGTATCGACAGTTGGCGTTCATCGCCCTGTCTACCACGCGCGGCAAATTGCGGAAACGCCAGTCCGGCCAGATAAAGCTGACCGCGGCCCAGGCTATCGCGCAGCCAATCAGGGTATCGATCACGCGGGGAAGGGCAACTTCAAACCCTTCACCCAGCAGGTTAAAGCAGAGCAGCACCAGCAGCGTGATGAACATGGTGGCGTGGGCATACTGCACGTTGCGAAACGCGAAGAACAGCACGCCGGTGATCACAATCAGGATCAATTGACCTTCAACGGAGGGCACAAAATAGAGCACCGGAAGGCCGATCGCGACGCCAACCAGCGTGCCGATAATACGCAGCGCAAGACGGTGTCGGGTGGCGTTGTAGTTCGGCTGGCAGACGAACAGGCTGGTCAGCAGGATCCAGTAGCCGTGGTGCAGCCCGGTTATCTGAATAAAGGCATAACCCACGCACAGCACCAGCGACATTCTCACCGCGTGGCGAAAGAGAGCCGACTCAGGCGTAAAGTTACGGCTCAGCCGTAGCCACATATCGCTAACGCTGTGCATGCTGTCATCAGCAAGCTGATTTTCCACCTCACTGCCCGGCAGCGCCATCGCCTGTTCGGACTCAATTGTCGCCAGCTGAGCATCAATCGCCCGCAGGTTGTTCAGCAGAAAGCCCAGCGCTTTGATGTGCTCCGGTGACGTTCCGCTGGCCTGAACGCGATCGAGCGCCGCATCAAGATGGCTGAATACGCGTTCAAAGCGGGGGTCATGCTGATAGGGCGTGCGCAGCAGAATGGAGCGCGAGAGCTGCTGGCACGCCTGGGACTGCATGGACAGCAGGCGCTGGAAGCGGAACATGACGTCGCTGTAGCGGAACTTCTCGCGCAGGGCAGCATACTGAACGTGCGAGGAGCTGGCGCGTTCATGAATATCCTGGGCGGCAAAATAGTAGTGTAAGGTCCTTCGGGTTCCGCGCTGACCGCGATCGCCGCGCAGACGGGTAAGCAGAGAGGCTTTTGTCTGGTTAAGGGTGGCGACCAGTTGGCCGTTTGCCAGCGCCAGATCGTAGAGCGGAGCCTGGCTTTCTTCCTCTATATCCGGGTCGAACAGCCGGGACTTCAGTTCCAGATAGTGGGCTAACTGCTCAAAGCTGCGGGCAAGGTTATCCTGCAGAGGGCGAACCGGGAAGATCAGATGACCGGTTAGCGTCAGCAGGTTATACCAGATGGCACCCAGCAACAGCAGAACCGGCTGCTGGTACCACTGGTCGTACAGGGAAACGCCCAGCATGGTGTAGATGGCGATCAGCAATGCCCCAAAAGCGATGGTGGCATAGCGCTGCCCAAGGCCGCCCAGCAAAATAAATCCGCTTGTTGAGAGCGTAAGGCCCAGGGCAAACAGCCAGGGCCACGGGAAAAGCAGCTCAACGGACGCTGACGCAATAAAAAAGCAGACAAGCGTAATGACCAGGTTACGTAAACGCCCGGCCAGACGATCGTCCAGGTCCGCCAGCGCCCCGGCCACCACCCCCAGCGTGAGCGGAATGGTGAGCTTGACATCATTCAGCCACCAGGGCAGGGCAACCGTGCCGCAAAGCGCGATAAATATCCTGACGTTGTATAGCCAGGTGCTGTTCCAGGTATAACGGCGAAGCAGTGGGCTTAGCATAAACGCGGCCGGTCCTTATTTACTGAAAACGACGACGAGCGTTTGCTTCACGCGCCGCCTGGGCCACTTCTACCGGAACAACCCTGCGACCGACGGGCCAAAGGGCGATGGCGGCGATCTTAAAGTTCGCGATCCCCACCGGAATACCAATAATCGTGATGCACTGTGCAATACCGGCAAAAATATGCATGATGCACAGCCACCAGCCGAAGAAAATCAGCCACAGAATGTTCAGCAGGGTTCCGCCCGTATTCATCAGGGCGTTTTTGCTCTCCGGATTCAGCTCGTCAACGTGGATGGCTTCATTCCCGTAGGGGATTAAGGAGAGTTTTGTGATTTCCCAGCAGGAACGGGTCAGGGGAAGCGTGAAAATCAGGACGATGCTCACCAGCGTGGCAAAAAGCCAGGAAAGGGTGGTGGCAAAACCGCCCAGCACAAAATTCAACACATTCAGAACGGTACGCATAAACTCTCACTTCCTTTCGATAAAATTAACGCCTAATGATTGTAACGTTTTTTAGGCTGGAGCACCTTAAAACTGGCAGTTAAACTGTCAGGTAAATTATCTCTTCGTGGATTTGGCGGAACATGGAACTGAAAGCAACGTCGTTAGGCAAACGCCTGGCGCAACACCCTTACGACAGGGTTGTTCTCCTTAATGCCGGGGTGAAAGTCTCCGGGGAACGCCACGAATACCTTATTCCGTTTAACCAGCTTCTGGCTATCCACTGCAAGCGCGGGCTGGTGTGGGGCGAACTGGAGTTCGTTCTGCCTGAGGATAAAGTCGTGCGTCTTCACGGCACCGAGTGGGCGGAAACTCAGCGTTTCCATCATCACCTGAATGCGCTCTGGCAGCAGTGGAGCCAGGATATGAGCGTGATTGCCGCCCAGGTGCTCCAGCAGGTGCTGGACGATATCGCGCAAAGCAACGCGCAGCACACGTGGCTGACCCGTCAGCAGACCGCCGGGCTGCAGCAAAAGATCCGACAGGCACTCTCGGCGCTGCCGCTCTCCGTGACGCGTCTCGACGAGTTTGACAATTGTCGTGACGCCTGGCGCCAGTGTCAGGCCTGGCTGAATGATATGGATAAAAGCCGTCTCGCCCATAATCAGGCCTGGACGGATGCCATGCTCACCCAATACGCCGACTTTTTCAGTACGGTGGAATCTTCACCGCTCAATCCGGCCCAGGCGCGTGCGGTGGTCAACGGCGAGCAGTCGCTGCTGGTGCTGGCGGGGGCCGGTAGCGGTAAAACGTCGGTGCTGGTGGCGCGTGCCGGCTGGCTGCTGACGACCGGGGAAGCGGTAGCCGATCAAATTCTGCTGCTGGCCTTTGGCCGCAAGGCTGCCCAGGAGATGGACGAGCGTATCCAGGAGCGCCTGCACACCCGGGACATCACGGCCAGAACCTTCCATGCCCTTGCGCTGCATATTATTCAGCAGGGCAGTAAAAAAGTGCCTTCCATCAGTAAGCTGGAAAACGACGCGCAGGCGCGTCAGGCGCTGTTCATCAAAACGTGGCGCCAGCAGTGCAGTGAGAAAAAAGCGCAGGCGAAAGGGTGGCGTCAGTGGCTGGAGGAGGAGCTCAACTGGGAGGTGCCAGAGGGCGGCTTCTGGCAAGATGACAAACTGGCGCGTCGGCTGGGTTCGCGCCTTGACCGCTGGGTCAGCCTGATGCGAATGCACGGTGGAACGCAGGCAGAGATGATTGAAAGCGCGCCGGAGGCGATCCGCGATCTGTTTTCGAAGCGGGTCAAGCTGATGGCTCCGCTGCTGAAAGCCTGGAAAACCGCGCTGAAGGAGGAAAATGCCGTCGATTTCTCCGGTTTAATCCATCAGGCCATCATCATTCTTGAAAAGGGACGTTTTGTCAGCCCGTGGAAACATATTCTGGTGGATGAGTTCCAGGATATCTCACCGCAGCGTGCTGCACTGCTCTCGGCGCTGCGGGCGCAAAATAAACATACGTCGCTGTTTGCGGTGGGTGACGACTGGCAGGCCATCTATCGCTTCAGCGGGGCGCAGCTCTCCCTGACGACCGCGTTCCACCACTATTTTGGCGAAGGCGACCGCAGCGATCTGGACACCACCTACCGCTTCAATTCACGCATTGGTGAGATCGCCAACCGCTTTATCCAGCAGAACCCGCATCAGCTGGCAAAGCCGCTCAATAGCCTGCGTCCAGGAGATAAAAAAGCGGTCACCCTGCTGGCGGATGACCAGCTGGAACCGCTGCTGGACAAGCTCAGCGGCTATGCAAAGCCCGATGAACGTATTCTGGTGCTGGCGCGCTATCATCACCTTAAACCTGTGGCGCTGGAAAAAGCCGCCACCCGCTGGCCGAAGCTGCAGCTTGAATTTATGACCATTCACGCCAGCAAAGGGCAGCAGGCCGATTATGTGATTGTGGTGGGGCTGAAAGAGGGCAGTGACGGTTTCCCGGCCCCGGCCCGCGAGTCGGTAATGGAAGAGGCCTTACTGCCGGTGCCGGAAGACTTCCCGGATGCCGAAGAGCGGCGTTTGCTGTATGTGGCCATCACCCGCGCGCGGCATCGCGTGTGGCTGCTGTTCAATAAAGAGGAGCCATCCGTGTTTGTCGATATCCTGAAGAGTATTGATGTGCCGGTGGAGAGAAAGCCGTAGCGGGATTGCCGGGTGGCGGCTTCGCCTGACCCGGCCTACAAAACCGGTAGGCCCGCGCAAGCGCAGCGCCGCCGGGCGTAAAGCTACTTTAGCCTGTCGGAAAGATAACGCTGATAGTCCGGAATAAGGATATCTACCGGTGAGTTAAACTGCGGCGATTCGATGATGAAATCCGCCGTGGAGAGGTTCGTCGCCACCGGAATATTCCACACCGTCGCCAGGCGCAGCAGCGCTTTAACATCCGGATCGTGCGGAACCGCGTTCAGCGGATCCCAGAAGAAAATCAGCACATCAATTTTCCCTTCGGAAATCTGCGCGCCGACCTGCTGATCGCCGCCCATCGGGCCGCTCAGCATGGCATTCACCTGCAGACCCGTTTCGCGCTGGATCAGGTTACCGGTTGTGCCGGTCGCCGACAGGGCGTGCTTCTCCAGCGAAGACTGATGGCGGCGAACCCAGTTAAGCAGCATTTGTTTACAGTGATCGTGCGCCACCAGAGCAATGTGTTTGCGTTCAGGCAGCGTGCGTGTTGTCAGTTCCATAATCATATCCATCAGGTTAACTGACTACACGATGACGGGAACCGCCTGACGCTGCAAGAGAAAGGCGTAAAAAATGTGGCTTATGATGAAGGTTGTTGTTTTGCCCACTGTAAAAACCGGGCCCGCGTGTCGGGATCGGCCTGCTGGAACCAGAATTTAAGGCGCTGTTCCGTCAGGGTCTGGGACTGGGGAGGAATAACGTCCAGTTCAGAGACGCCGGATAGCAGCGTACTGTCGTCCGCCATCATGGTGGCAAACTGCGGAAGCGAGGCGCGTTTACCCGCTTTGTTATAGGTCTGGGTCGCGGCCTCGTAATCCCCTTTCGGTGAGGCCGTCAGCGCCAGAATATCCAGCTTCACCGGAATCGGCATCGCATCTCCATCCAGCAGTTCAATGCGGGGTGAAGCGTCGAAGGCCGCAGATTCCTTCTCCGTTTCAAGGCGGGGTAGGGTGATGTTCACCTGACTGATTTGCCGGGTATTAAAGCTGACGATCAGCGGCGGGGAGATGTACATCCTTTGCTCATGATTAGCCAGACCGATCGATTTTTCTACCCGGAAGACCAGCTGATGCGGTCCGTTATCTAATTCGATGCTGTCTGCACCCCGCAATAACGAGCTGGAGACCTTTTTCCCGTCCAGGACCAGAAGGTCAATGTCGGTAGAGAGCCGAAGCGTGGTAGCAAAAACGCAGACCGGCATCACTAACGCAATCAGGGCAGTGGCAATACCGGTTTTCATAGAAGGCTCCCGTCAGAAATCCTGTCGCCGCATTAATGTATCTAGATTTTTCGAGAATCACGTTTACTAACATATAGACATATTTCGCCGTTTTGCCCTCATGCATCTGTATGGGATGGATGGTTGAGATGTGCGGTTTGGCGTACACTTTTAAAAAAGCCAGGAGAAAAACCATGAAAGAGAACGATATTGCCGAGATTCTGACATCCACGCGTACCATTGCGCTGGTGGGTGCGAGCGATAAACCCGATCGTCCAAGCTATCGGGTGATGAAATACCTTCTCGATCAGGGCTATCACGTCATCCCGGTCTCGCCAAAAGTGGCGGGGAAAACATTGCTGGGCCAGCAGGGCTATGCCACGCTCGCTGACGTGCCGGAAAAAATTGATATGGTCGATGTCTTCCGTAATTCCGAGGCGGCGTGGGAAGTGGCGCAGGACGCTATCGCCGTCGGAGCGAAAACGCTGTGGATGCAGCTGGGCGTGATTAACGAGCAGGCCGCCGTGCTGGCGCGGGATGCGGGGTTGAAGGTCGTCATGGACCGCTGTCCGGCGATCGACATCCCCCGTCTGGGGCTGGCGAAGTAATAAAAAAAAAGCCCGTTCATCGGGCTTTTTTTACACGCTTAGTTCCGCAGGCGCGGAGCCTGTAACTGTTTGCGGATAGTCTGAGCAAGCTCATCCATTGTGGGTTGCTCCGGATGCTCTTCCTGCAGCTCGCTACTCAGCTGCGCTTCGGCCAGATAGGTGTGGACGGGCTGTCCATCATCACCTTCCATCACCACATGGTACCAGGGCGCGGCGCGAAGCTCTGCGTTCACCGCCAGCTCGTCTGCTGACGGTTCATCAAGGGAATACTCCGGGTCGATATCCACGACCACACCCAAATACCCTAGCAAAGTGTGGCGGACCTGCTGGCCGATACCGAATTTGCTGGCAATCATAGTCACCTCCCGGGAAACACTACTTACACGTTATGTGCGGGCAATATTTCTCTTTTCAAGTTACATGACGCGACAGGCAAACCCTTTCAGATACAGTCCTTCCGGGTAGGTAGCAATCACGGGGTGATCGGCTGCCTGACGGAACTGCTCTATAAATTGTACATCACGGCCAGCATCTATAGCGGCGTCGGCGATGATTTTCTGAAATAAATCTGTGGTCATCAGGCCGGAGCAGGAGAAGGTGAGTAGAACCCCGCCCGGGTTCAGCAGCTGGATAGCCAGCATGTTGATATCTTTATACCCACGGCACGCGCCCATCAGCTGGCTTTTGTTTTCCACAAACTTTGGTGGATCCATCACGATGACGTCGAACTTCTCGCCCTGGTCGCGATATTTACGCAGCAGCTTGAAGACGTCATCGCGCACAAACTCCGCTTTGCTCAAATCCAGCTTGTTGAGCTCGACGTTCTGTTTTGCCACGTCCAGCGCTTCCTGCGAGGTGTCCACGCTGACAACCTGGGCACAGCCGCCCATCAGCGCCGAAACGGCAAAACCGCCGGTATAGGAGAAGCAGTTCAGCACGCGTTTGTCGGCAACGTACTGACGCGTAGCCAGACGGCTGTCGCGCTGGTCGAGGTAGTAACCCGTCTTATGCCCGCCCTGAATATCCACCAGCAGCTTCATGCCATGCTCTTCAATCGGCAGCAGGGCCGGTGGCAGTTCGCCCGTGACGGGCCCCTGAGTCAGCTCCATACCTTCTTTTTTGCGCACCGCAACGTCGCTGCGGTCATAAATGGCACACTGCGGGAACACCGTTTGCAGCGCGCTAATCAGCGCGGCACGCTGGTATTCCGCGCCGGCGCTCAGGAGCTGCAGCACCAGGAAATTACCGAAGCGATCGATAGTCACGCCCGGCATACCGTCGGACTCACCGGCAATCAGGCGGTAGCTGTCCAGCCCGTCGCGTTTTGCCAGCCAGTCGCGCCACTGCTGCGCCTGCTGCAGGCGGCGGACGAAGAAGTCGATGTCGATGGTTTCATCTTTATCAAAGGTCCAGACGCGAGCCCGGATCTGGGACGCTGGCGAGTAAGCGCCTCGCGCTAACCATTTCCCCTGATGGTCAACGATATCAATGGTTTCACCGAGGCTGGCTTTGCCTTCCATACGGGCAACCGCGCCGGAAAAGACCCAGGGATGACGGCGCAGTAATGATTTTTCGCGCCCTTTGGCTAACACTAAACGTACACTCATAATTTGCTGTTCTGTCGATTCAAGAAAATGGCCGCCATTTTCCCGAGTTCGCTGGGGAAATGCAACGCGCCAGATGGATAAGGAGAAGGAAGATGTCAAAAGTCTGCACCATTGCCTGGGTTCACGGCGTCGTTCAGGGCGTCGGGTTCCGCTACAGCACCCAGCGCGAAGCGATTGAGCTTGGGCTCACGGGATACGCGCGAAACATGGATGACGGCAGCGTTGAGGTGGTCGCCTGCGGCGAAGCGGAGCAGGTCGACAAGCTGATAGCGTGGCTGAAAGCGGGTGGGCCGCGCAGCGCACGGGTTGATAAGGTCTTAACGGAACCGCATCAACCCGGCCGGGAGTACGTTAACTTCGGTATTCGCTATTAAATACACTTCACCGGCTTCGGCAGGCCAGCAACCTTTGTTGCCTGTTTTGCCGGGCCTTTCGGGAACAGACGATAAAGATAGCGGCTGTTGCCTTTCTCTTCGCCGAACTTATTGGCCATGGCTTTGACCAGCATGCGGATGGCCGGAGAGGTGTTGAATTCAAGATAGAACTCGCGCACAAAACGCACCACTTCCCAGTGTTCGGGAGAGAGGGTAATCCCTTCGTTTTCCGCAATTTTCTCCGCCAGCGGTTCGCTCCAGAGCATGGTATCTTTCAGATAGCCTTCGCTATCGGTCTCAATTTCCTGGCCTGCAAAAATGAACATAATCTTCTGTCGTGTGTGAAAAAATCGGCAACAGTGTAGCAAAAAAGCGGCCTCAGGATAAACCGTGACCTACAGGAGTAGCTGCAGCAGATTGTTGGCGTTAAGCTTTTTCAGCGCGTTGCATTTATGTGTTGAAACCTGTTTTTCCGACATGTGCGTCACGATGGCAATATGGCGAACCGGCAACCCCGTAAGCATCAGATCGAGCACGTTGAATTCAGGAACGGTAAGGCAGCTGTCAAGGCTTCGAACGTGACGGGGTTCTTTGGCCAGCAGATATGCCGCATCCGCCACGGCGATCCTGTCATCAATAATATAAAGGGTTAACGTACTGAAACGCTTGCGTAAATGCGTCGCCAGCGCCCACCCTTTTTCATTGCAGACCAGATAAAGGCTGCCTTTCCAGCGGGCGGCTTCCAGTCTGAGCAAAATGTTTATCAGCGCCTGATGCGTAGCCGCCACGGAAAAACGGCAGCGCACAACAAGCACGCGGCGGGTAAGCAGCGTTGGCTGCCATTGCACGGTGCCGCTTTGGACCTCTAACTGAACGCCCCGACGCAGCAGCGCGTAGCGCAACCCTTCGGCGTAAAATCGATTATTGTCGAGAATGGCGTAACTCACGGTGACCTCGTTATAACGTGCTGGGCGTATAGATAACGCGCAGCGTGCCGGTATAGTCGCCCGCGTTTTTGCTGCTGGCGGCAAACGCGGGGGTTTTCAGGATAATAGGGGCAGGGATGCACAGTACGCTCTCGCGCCCGCCGGGCAGCACGACCTGACGCAGATGCTGCGGATCGTTTGTGCCTTGCCAGACCAGGGTTTTACCGTTCGCGACGGCTTCGGTTGCGCCTGTTATTGGATTGGTGACGGAGACCCGATAATCGAGACGATCCCGCGCATCGGTCTGGCTACCGCCGCGTCGCCTGATAGAAAACGCGCCTTCGGCACGGTCCGCTGACGTCATTCCGTCGTCCTCAAAGCGAAGATAGGCACGGGGGCTGGTACTGTTTTTGCCGTCGTACAGGCACATATCCAGCGTGTTTTCACCCTGGATCTCGCTGCCCACGGGACGTCCCGGGAAGTTGGTCAGGTTGAGGTTAACGATGGGCGTAGAGTGCGGAAACGCCGGCAGATAGATCTGCTGATTACCCGGGTCGACCACCTCAATGCGAATATTTGCCTGCCAGCTGGCGACGGTGAGATAGCCAGGACATCCGACGTTTACGTCATTGAAGTTCCCGCCACAGTCGGCGCTCCCCCACTGACGCAGGTTCTGCTTTAGCGTTGCGGTCCAGATCCCCGGCAGGGCGAGCTTATCCAATTCGCTTTTCACAATATAGAAATCGAAGTAGGGCTCTCTGTTCCATGCGCTGAGATCGCCCGTTCCACCAGTGACAAAACTGGCGAAGGTAAACACTTTATTGTTGATAAACATGTAGTGATCGCCATACACCTTGATATCCACCGTTTTGCTGGTAAGGGCATGTGTGAAACGTACATTGATGGCATAGGGCGGGGCCGGGTTCCCGGAGAACCAGACCGGAGCGGTCATGCAGGCTCCGTACGTGGTGTCGGTCCGGGAAAGACAGGTCAGGGTATTGCGCCCCCATTTTTGCGGGTCGGCGGCATCATAGCCGCTCGGCTCATGAACCCAAATATCAAGGCGCGCAGGTGGGGCTACGCGATCGTAGCTTATACCAACGGTGGTGTTTCGCCCCGCAGGGGCGCCCGCCAGCGTCTGGCCAGCCCACAGGCTTAAGAGCAGTAAAATAAAGAGGTACTTAATCACATCATTTCCCTTTAGTGAGGTTCTCAGCGTTCATGGCAGTCGGGCCCGCAGGCACCGTGCGTCCGGCGAGCATCAGTTGTGCCTGCTGCTGGACGGCAACCGGCAGGGCTGAGAAGGTTAACTCCCGGCAAGGAATGGAACCGACATAACGCACCACGTCGCGCATACTCTTCACGTTCAGCGCGCACTGATAAAACTGCTGCTGACGCACCAGGTAGAGGTTATGCAGCAGGGCGTCGCTTTGGGCGCTAAACCCGCCGTTGCCGAGATCGCTCCAGCCGTTTACGTTCAACGGCACGCCGCCGATAAACGGCGAATGACGCTCGTCGGTTAGCTGGCCGAGCCAGGTGTAGCTGGTGGTGGTTTGTACGTCCCGACGCAGCAGTTTGCCCGGCACCATAAACAGCGTTCTGCTGCCTGATCCCTGCGTAATCTCGCTGCTGGCCCCCCGTGAGACATCCAGCGATTCGTTAATCGTCAACGTTGTCTGCTGGTAGCCCGGCACGGCGAAAAGCGCGCGGCTATTGCCCGGAATGTTTGCGCTGCCGCCGTTATCCAGCGATACGGCGACGCTCGGATCCTGGGTATCTTCCGGTGTGGCAACGTTAACCGCGACGGCTGAAGCAGGACGTCCGTCGCTCCAGCGCCCCAGCCACAGGCCAGAACGCGACAGCGCAAGGGTCGAGCTGTAGTTGCCGCTGCTGCTTAGCGTATGACGGCTGTCCTGACGATCCCAGGCGTCGCTGACGGTCAGACTCCCGTTGCCGTATCGCCCGCCCTGGCGCATATAGGCTGAGGTATTCAGCGAATCGCTGTTAATGCCCGACGCGCTCAGACCGTACTCATTTTCACCGCGTGCATCGGCGTACCAGTTATGCGCGACGTTGTAGCTCAGCTGATTTTTTTCACGCAGCTGGTGCTGCCACGTTGCGCCCAGAGAGGTGTAGCTTGACGCATCACCCTGACGGTTATGCGCCATGGAAAGGCTCACGCTCAGGTAGCCGCCTTTGTCTCTGCCTTCGCGGGAGTCATCGTTACGCATAAACAGGTTAATGCTGCTGTTAATGTTCAGGCCTCGGGTGCTGAAGGCGTTGCTCAGACCCCCCTGCCAGGCCCGCGTGCGCGAGCGGGTCATATAGACCGATTCCCACGGCAAACCCGCATCGTGGCGATCGTCGCTGTCCGGGAGCTCCCGGCGTGAAACGTACCGTCCTTCATTGCGGTTATCCGAATACCCCAGACTCGCATACCAGGTGCCGACAGGGACGGAAAACATCACCGAGAGGGTTCGATAACAGCCGTTCACGGCGTCAAACCCCGCGCTTCGGGTGTTGCAGTTTTCCGCTGATAGCGCGTTGCGATAGAGGCTCAGTGAAAAACCGTCGTTGTAGCTGATTTGCTGAATATTGCCGCGCTGGCCTTCGCTGCCGTAAAGGTAGCTAAACCGGGTGCTCAGCACGCCGTCGATCGGGCCCGCGTTGAAGCCCCGGCTCCAGTCGAGTGCATTTTCCAGGAAGCGCTGGTTTTTCTTTATCGTTGCACCGCTGGTCAGCGCCAGCGTCGGGGTGACGGGCAGGCGGACGCCCGCCTGCGCAACCGCGCTACGTTCTTCGTTCCGATCGCTATTGTCGGTTTCGCCCGCCTGCAGGAACCACTCGACGCGGTCGAATGGCGTAATGCCGGTTCGGGTAAACGGCACCTGCTCGGTGCGCGTCAGCCGGTTATTTTCATAGACGGACAGCGTTACGGTATAGCTCCCGTCCGGGAACGACCGCGTGTCCAGGGTTTGCGCCCCGGCATTCAGGTAAAAACTGGCCAGCAGCTGATTGCCGCGGCGGGCGTCGATACGCGCGTCATGGGAAAGCAGCACGGTGATGGGGGTGCCCTTCGACTGCTGAACCGGATTCATCCACGCCCTTGTTGAACCGGTGCGCAGACCGCGAATTTTGCCCAGCGGCAGCTGGCTGAGGTTGATATTCCCGCCGGCATTGCTGAACAGATCGCGGGTATCCATCTCGCCTAGCTGGACATAGTATTGACGCAAGATATCCTGGCGGAACCAGGCGTTGTTGACGGTTATCTCCTGTTGCTGCTGGTGGCGTGAACGCTGTCCCAGCCAGGTCCAGTCGAGATTAACATAGCCGTCCTGCGTGAGCGCCAGCGCGCCATTGCCCTGCACGGTGGCTGACTGATAATCCCTGTCGGCAACAAAATTAATATTCTGTTGATGGATCAGCGCATTTTCGGTGTCCTGCGTGGGCTGATACCACTGATTTTCCGCGGTGGCTTTAGGCAGAAATTTCTTGTCCAAAAACAGGCTAATGCGGGCGTTATTCTCGTCATAGATAATGGCCGCGCGGTCGGTATCAATGTAATCGCAGCCCGCCGCGGAGCCGTTGCTGCTGCAGGCCAGGTTACCGTTACGGGCAAGCGGAACGGCCAGCGCGGCAGACACGGTGGCAACGAGGGCAGGGGCGTCATTAAACCGTCGTTTGATGGCCGCAACCACGGTTTCAGGTGCGACGAAACTGACCGTTTCAAGCGTGATATCCGTTTCAAAAAGGCCAAGCGATTCGCCGTAGAGGTTCACCTCTGTCCACAGGCGCTGCGTTTTTGCCAGATCTTCAAAACCTGCCGGGACGGCCATCCCGGCGCAGGCGAGTTGGATGGATGCGGGTAACAAAGCAACAAAGAGGAGAGTATTTCTGTGAAACGCCATGAACGAGCCTCGACATCATCCTGACGTCAGAGGGTGGGCACCCTCTGACGTTATTCCTTAGGTGCTGTGGTGTTACGCACCGCCTTCCGTGGTAGTTGCCTGCGTCAGCATCAGGCTGACAACGCCGCTGTACTGACCGGTTTTCAGAATGCCTTTGGTGGTCTGAGAAATGGTCAGCGGCAGAACCGCTGAACCGTTTTCAATGCTCCCCGGGAACAGTTCGGTACCGGTATATTCCACATCGGCGGTAGAGAGGGTTTTATCGCCCAGCATCACCGTCATTGGGATGGTCTCTGCACCGTCGGCATTTGCCAGCTTCGCGGCGCTAACCAGACGAACTTTCACGTTGCTGGTGGCGGAGTTAGACCATACCTTGGTATTCAGGCGGTAGCTTTCCAGGCCACGGCCAGGCAGGTACTGCATATCGATGCTTGCCGGCAGCGGCGTGTTATCGGCCTGGGTCATATCCAGCTGTGAATCAACGCTGGCGTTGACGGTAATATCTTTTTGAATCGCCAGCGCGCTAACGGACGTGGTCATCGCGGCAACAATCATCAGAGGTTTAAAATACTTACGCATTGATATCTCCATATTTACAAATGAGCACCCTGGCTCTTTAAACAACCCACATGGGTTTTTACAGTGACGTCGTGTTAATACACGACGGGTAAGTCAGCTTCTTCAGCGGTTTTATTCACCCAGTTGAAGTAGCGGAATTTATATTTCTGGCCTTGCGTCTTTGTGAGCGCTTTTAATTTCCGTTCGGTATCCGGATAAATCGTCGCGTCTTCTTTAACCCATTTACACGACGAATCTGCGTCACAAATACCGATCTCTCTCAGCGGCACGCGCAGCGTGCCGTTGTTTTTTAACGTACCCTTGAGAGGGTTTAGCGAGAGTGAAACCACGTTTTTTTCCGGGGCGAGGTGGATCAGGGCACCCCAGATTACATTGACGCCCAATGTTGCCGTCGCGGCAGGGGTTTCTGCCTTGCCTGGAATAATGCTGTCAGGTTGTTTTACCCCTTCAAAATAGACGCGCCAGGTGGTCTCTTTTTCTGGTGGCGTAAGCGATACCAGGCGAACCACGCGCATTGCACCTGCCGCAAGCGCAAATTTTTCAGGCGTGACAACAACGCCACCTTCTTTCCACGAGGCCACGTCAATCTCTTTTTCCTGGGCCGTGCCGGGATTAAGAATTTTCTTTTGCCTCACCCGAATGAACTGAATATCATCGGTTTTCGAAGCCACCTTAATTTGCGCCGCACCGGACCTGTCCACATTCAGCTCCATGGGGTACACGCTCATATTGGCCATTGTCATTTCTGAGAAAAATGGCAATGACAGCGCGGCGACATAAAAGGCTGTTTTCATGCTCACTCTATTTTTCTGTTTCACATCCAGTCTGCCTGCTCTGAGTTCATCGGCGGCGCGTTAACACCAGGACACCGTCTGCTTTCGTATCGCTTCAGGGCAGGGAAACTTTAACCAGAACAGCGGTTTGTGAAAATTTGTATTAATTAACTCGTTAAATACAGTTTTTTATCCTGATTTTCTGGCTTTAAGGTTGTATAGTTAAGCGAAAATACCGCGACCAGGGATGGGAAGAAAATTCCTTCTGATGAAAAAATAAGCAGATCAGGAGGCGGTTTTCATGTCGATGTACCAGGGATAAAAAAGCATGCGGTAACTGCCGAGAATAAAAGATGTTTTTTATATGCAATAATTCGTTGTTATTCGATCCTGAAGCACATGCAATAAGTCTTGTTGGACAACCAGAATCTGTATTAACGCTTTCGGCGCCGGCCGTTCGGCTTTTGCAGGAATTTATAAAACACAGAGGACGCGACCTGAGCCGGGAGGAATTGATTGCTCGCGTGTGGGAAGAATTTGGCTTTACGCCATCGGGAAATAACCTCAATAAAGCGGTTAGCGAATTACGTAAAAGCTTCCAGTCTCTGGGAGAGGGGTACGAATTTATCGTGACGGTGCCCCGTTACGGGTTTCGTTTTGATGCTGATGTTGTTTTTCAGCCCGGAGAGAATATTCCATCCGCCGATCCGCAACCCTCTTCCGCACCGCAAGAGGTAAAGCCTCAACGCGCATCCATGAAAAAATGGGCAATTGTGGCCGTATCGATCGTCGCTGCGCTCGGGGCGAGCCTCTACTTTAGCCGACAGCAGGGGATCATCGTTCCGGCGAAGCTCAAGCCGGTTAAGGAAAAAATCGCGCGTTGCAGCATCTGGATTATCAACGATCACGGAAGACCGCTGGTGTTATCAAAATTAGCGGAGCGGCTGGAGGCTAATAACGTGGCGTGCGGACGAGAGGCGTACGACATTTATTATTTCAGCGCCCGTTTTTCTATTTCCGATGCAGATGAGGTGTTCATTGGCGCCTGTCCGGCTAGCAAAACCAGCCTGTGCAAAACCATACGTTATAAAAGCGGGGCGCAAAAATGAAAATAAAACTTCTTTTTGGGCTGGGCGGTGCGCTGGTCGGTGGTGCCCTGGCGCTGTTTTACTATTCCGGCTGTGTGGGTAAAAAGGATGTGCTGGCCTGCAGCACGGAATTTAACTTTACGCGCAATGAGGGAAAAGCCAGTGAGGTGAAGGTCAATGCCGTTGCCCAGTTCTATTTTCATCGGGACGGTACCG
This sequence comes from Enterobacter cloacae complex sp. CARB60, assembly GCF_036487345.1. Lineage (NCBI taxonomy): Bacteria > Pseudomonadati > Pseudomonadota > Gammaproteobacteria > Enterobacterales > Enterobacteriaceae > Enterobacter > Enterobacter cloacae complex sp. CARB60. The sequence continues at coordinate 3,026,769 of NZ_JAZKLC010000002.1, read as the reverse complement.
GGTTGACCACCTATAAAGGTGCGGCAAGGGCTGGCGGGCAAAGTTTAATCGTTGACAGGGATGTGGACTTTACCTGGGAGCAGCGGGACGATGATAACGTCATTGTATTGAGTTACACCAAAACCTGGCGTCGGCACAATGACAATACGCCGGATGCCCAATGGGGTAGCTTCGCTAATCCGACCGCACGCTATTACCTTACGATCTCTGAACTCTCGCCTTCCGTGTGGCTGATTCAGGACCGGCGTTATCCCACCTATATTTGCCGGGGTGAGTAGGGCATAAAAAAAGGAGAATGCCGGTGGCATTCTCCTTTTTGTTTCAGCAGGTCTGCTTAATCGCGGCTGGCGAAGCCCAGGATGCTCAGCAGGCTGACGAAGATGTTGTACAGCGACACGTACAGGCTCACGGTGGCGCGGATATAGTTCGTCTCACCGCCGCGAATGATGTTGCTGGTTTCAAACAGGATCGCGCCTGAAGAAATCAGAATAAACACGGCGCTGATCGCCAGATGCAGGGCAGGCAGCTGCAGGAAGATGTTTGCCACCATACCCACCAGCACCACTACAACGCCCGCCATCAGCATACCGCCGAGGAAGGACATGTCCTTACGGGTGGTCAGCACGTAGGCCGAGCAGCAGAAGAACACCAGCGCGGTACCGCCCAGCGCCATGCCGATAAGATCGCCCATTCCGGCAGACAGATACGCATTCAGCATCGGCCCCAGGATGTAGCCCAGGAAGCCGGTGAAGGCAAACGCGGAAAGAATACCGACCGGTTTGTCAGCGGTTTTGTAGGTCAGGAACATCAGACCATACATACCCACCAGCGTCAGGATCAGCCCCGGAGACGGCAGCATCAGCACGGTGCTGGCGGTGGCGGTGATCGCTGAGAACGCCAGCGTCAGGCTGAGCATGAAATAGGTATTGCGCAGCACCTTGTGGGTACTGAGTAGCGATGTGCGATCGCGTGAAGAAGTAATTATACGATCCATGAGTCACTCTCTTATGACAGATGTAATTAGCGGAAAGAATAGGAAACGGCACGCCAGTCTCAAAGTGGTTTTACCCATCTTTACTCAGCACGTTAGCGCTGGAGGTGGTTATTTCTTCTGCAGAAGCGCGTTTCACCAGTATGAACAGCGGTTTGCGACAATTTACCAGATCAAGCTCTTATAGGTTACTGAAAAATATTGCGTTATTACCATTCGAGCGCTAAGAGTTATTTCCGGATCGTCATAAAACAGACAATAAGGCGAAGGAAATGAAACCACAAACACGCACGAACTTTACGCTCTCTTTGTTAACCGCAGGGATCCTGTGCGCCAGCACGGCAGCCTGGGCGGCTAACGTGCCGGCAGGAACCGCGCTGGCCGATAAGCAGGAACTGGTCAGGAATAATGGCAGTGAACCGGCTTCGCTCGACCCGCATAAAGTCGAAAGCGACGTCGAATTCAATATTATCAGTGATTTATTCGAAGGGCTGGTCAGCGTCTCTCCGACAGGAGAAGTCCAGCCCCGCCTGGCGGAAAAATGGGAGAACAAGGATAACACCGTCTGGACGTTCCATTTGCGTCCGGGCATCACCTGGAGCGACGGCACGGCGATTACCGCAGAGGATGTGGTCTGGAGCTGGCAGCGCCTGATCGACCCGAAAACGGCTTCGCCTTATGCGAGCTATCCGGGCAACATGCATATCGCCAACGCGGCCGATATCGCCCAGGGGAAAAAAGCGCCCGATACGCTGGGCGTCAAAGCAATTAACGACACCACGCTGGAAGTGACGCTCACGCAGCCAAACGCGGCCTTCCTCGCGATGCTGGCGCACCCGTCGCTGGTGCCGGTGGATAAAGTGCTGATTGGCCGTTTCGGCGAAAAGTGGACCAAGCCGGAGCATTTCGTCAGCAGCGGGGCGTACAAGCTGTCGCAGTGGGTGGTCAACGAACGCATCGTGGCGGAGCGTAACCCGCGCTACTGGGATAACGCGCACACCGTGATTAACAAGGTCACCTACCTGCCCATCACGTCCGAGGCCTCGGATGTGAACCGCTATAAAGCGGGCGAAATTGATATTGTGTACACGGTGCCGATTAACCAGTTTGCCCAGCTCAAGAAAACCCTGGGCAGCCAGCTGGACGTTTCACCTCAGCTTGCGACCTATTACTACGAGTTCAATACCACCCGGCCGCCGTTCAACGACGCGCGCGTGCGTAAGGCGCTCAACATGGCGCTGGATAAAGACATCATTGCCGGAAAAGTATTAGGGCAGGGGCAGCGCCCGGCGTGGCTCATCAGCCAGCCGGATATCGGCGGCGTTAAGCTACAGAACCCGGATTACGCCAGCTGGCCGCTGGACAAGCGCATCGCTGAGGCGAAAAAGCTGCTGAACGAGGCCGGGTATAACGCCAGCCATCCTCTGAGCTTCAACCTGCTCTATAACACCTCTGAATCGCACCAGCGCATCGCGATTGCGGCCAGCTCCATGTGGAAGAAAAACCTTGGCGTGGAGGCAAAGCTGCAAAACCAGGAGTGGAAAACCATGCTGGATACTATGCACACCCACAACTTTGACGCGGTGCGCTACGCGTGGATTGCCGATTACGACGATGCGGCGACCTTCCTGAACAACTTCCGCACGGGCGACAGCGAAAACACCAGCCAGTACAGCAATCCGGACTACGATGGCGCGCTGGTGAATGCCGCAAAAGCCAAAACAGCCGAGGAGCGGGGTAAGTACTACCAGCAGGCGGAAGATCTGCTGGGTCGTGATGTGCCGGCCATTCCGGTTTATCACTACGTCCGCACGCACCTGGTGAAACCGTGGGTGGGTGGATTTACGCCGGATAAGCTGGGGTACTATTTCACGAAAGACATGTACATCAAAAAGCACTAAGCCTGTGCTGATAAAATCGTCGATGTGTCGTCAGTTCAACCGATTAAACACGTTTTGACTATTTTTACAGCGAACGAGTGCAGCCACTCTTTACAGCACGCGGTGAGGTGTTTATAGTTCGCCTCACTTAGGAAGCGTGGCCGAGCGGTTGAAGGCACCGGTCTTGAAAACCGGCGACCCGAAAGGGTTCTAGAGTTCGAATCTCTACGCTTCCGCCAAACATAAACCCCAGGTTACTCGTTAACCTGGGGTTTTTCTTTTGGAATGACCGATCCGCCTCACACTTTTAACCTCCCGCTATTCCCCTGTAAAAACCAGGCGTTATCATTCACCCCGTAAATATCTTTTCATCTCTTACCGAGGCTTTGATGCTGGAGAATGTTTTCATCAGATAATCAGTTTCCCGCCCTTTTCAGGACGGACTGGTTATCGCTGCGCTTAAACCTTACGCACGCACCTGCGGGTGTGGGCTCGTTTTTACGCATGATGATTACACAGGTTTTCCAGTATGAATTTATCCCGTCAGGAACAACGTACCTTACACGTTCTCGCCAAAGGTGGACGAATTGTGCACGTCCGCGACAGTTCTGGCCGCGTCACGTCCGTTGAGTGCTACACCCGTGAAGGGCTGCTGCTGAGCGACTGCACGCTTAACGTCTTTAAAAAACTCCGTACTAAAAAGCTGATCCGATCCGTGAACGGGCAGGCTTACCGCATCAACACCACCGGGCTGAACAACGTTCGCGCCCAGCTGGATAATCGCTAAGGAGCAGTGATGAATACACCTTACACAGATAGCTATGACCGCGCTTTTTTGCTCGACACCATGATGGGCCCAAACGCCATGCGGCTTACCGAGGAGCTGGTTGCTCAACTGCAGATTGATCCCGGAATGCGCATACTCGATCTCGGCTGCGGGAAAGGGATCTCTTCTATCCTGCTCGCCGAAAAATATGACGCCACGGTTTTTGCCGCCGATCTGTGGATTACGCCGAGCGAAAACGCAGCGCGTTTCAGCGAACGGGGTCTGGACGGAAAAATCTTTCCGCTGCGGGTTGATGCCACGAAAGCGATCCCGTTCGCGCATGATTACTTCGACCTGATCGTGAGCGTGGATGCGTATCAATACTTTGGCAACAATGACGCCATGCTGGGCACGCTGCTACCTTTCCTGAAACCCGGAGGACATATTGCGGTTGCCGTTCCCGGGTTTATCGGGGAGTACAGCGAAACGCATCTTCCGGAGGTGGTTAAGCCTTTCTGGACCCCAGAGTGGTATTTCTATCCGCTCTCCTGGTGGAAAGCGCTGTGGGAAAAAGAGCCCGGTGCGGCGCTGACCACCGTGCGGGAGATGGACACCTGCCAGCAGGCGTGGGATGAGTTTATGCAATGCGAGATCGCCCAGGAGATGATGGTGCCCATTATGGATGCGGGCGCCGGGGCATATTTCAACATGATCCAACTGGTTGCGCAGAAGCGCTAAGGGCAATAAACAACGCCACCCTCGGGTGGCGTTCATGCATTGAATTGTGCAAATGTAGGCCGGGTAAGCGCAGCGCCACCCGGCAAGAAACGCGGCGTTATGAGCGGATAAAGGCCAGAATGTCCGCGTTGATGGTGTCCGCATGGGTGGTGTGCATCCCGTGCGGGAAGCCCGGATAAATTTTCAGTACGCTGTTCGCCAGCAGCTTGTCCTGCAGCAGGGCCGCATTCTTATACGGCACAACCTGATCGTCATCACCCTGCAACACCAGAACGGGAACCGTGATGGTTTTCAAATCTTCCGTCTGGTCGGTCTCTGAAAACGCCTTAATCCCCTCATAGTGGGCCTTAGCGCTCCCGATCATCCCCTGACGCCACCAGTTCTCGATCGTACCCTGAGAAACCTCTGCGCCATCGCGATTAAAACCGTAGAACGGGCCGCTGGCGACGTCGAGGTAAAACTGGGCGCGGTTAGCCGCCAGCGCTTTGCGGAAGCCGTCGAAAACCTCGATGGGCGTACCGCCAGGGTTAGCGTCCGTTTTGACCATCAGCGGCGGCACGGCGCTGACGAGCACCGCTTTGGCGACGCGACCCTGTGGTTGTCCATACCGGGCAACATAGCGGGCGACCTGACCGCCGCCGGTGGAGTGACCGACGTGCACGGCATTGCGCAGATCCAGGCTTTCAACCACGGCCGACGCGTCGGACGCATAATGATCCATGTCGTGGCCTTCGCTCACCTGGTCTGAACGCCCATGACCACGACGATCGATAGCGATAACGCGATAGCCTTCCGCGAGGAAGAAGAGCATCTGGTTATCCCAGTCATCGGCACTCAAAGGCCAGCCGTGGTGGAAGACAATGGGCTGAGCCTCTTTTGGGCCCCAGTCTTTGTAGTAAATATTGACGCCGTCTTTCGTTATTACGAATGCCATACCGCAGACTCCTCTGTTAAAGGCAAAACGATCGCAGGCTGAGCGCACAGCGAATCAGTAATACCTTAATTAAGTTGGCTTTTTTCTGTTTCCCGTACCGACAGTACTCCTAAAGTGTAGGAGAAATAGTAAAAGCGGTTGGTTTCATTGCTGTTAAAGGTATTCACAGCGCCAACCCGATCATCGTTCTCCCGGCGTTACCCGCTTGCGGGTATACATCGCCTTGTCTGCGCTATTAAGCAACGTATCGGCATCACCCGCGTCATGAGGAAAGCGGGCAATGCCAATACTGCCGGAGATGGTAATCACCTGCTCGTTAATCAAAAAAGACTGTGCCAGCGCGGCGCTGACCTTTTCCGCCGTTTGTGGGGGTAAGGGATCGTCGGTCGTTAAATGGGGGAGCAGGGCGACAAACTCATCGCCGCCGAGGCGGGCCACGGTGTCACCTTCGCGCAGTACGCTTTGCAGACGGAATGCCACCAGCCGCAGCAGCTCGTCGCCGACGGCATGACCATGGAGATCGTTCACCGGTTTAAACCGGTCGAGGTCGATAAACAGCAGCGCCACTTCCTTATCGTGGGCGATCGCCAGCTCCAGACGGTTAACCAATAATCTCCGGTTCGGTAACCCCGTCAGGGCATCAAAGTTAGCGTGCAGCCAGGCGATATGTTCACGCTGTTTGCGGTCGGTAATATCGCGAATAAATGCCGAAAATATTTGCTTACCCGCTTGCTGATGCGGCCATATCGAGAGCTCAATAGGGAACTCGCCTTTGGTGCGATGCAGCGCAGCGATCTCGATAGTGCGGTTGAGAATATTCGACGGTTGCCCGGCCTTAAAGCGCATCAGGCCGCGCGCGTGCTGCTCGCGAAACGCTTCCGGTACGATCATCTTGCCAAGGCTGTTGCCTATCGCTTCTTCCGCTGACCAGCCGAACATTCGCTCTGCCGCCTGGTTCCAGTTCACAACGTTACCGGCATGATCGATGGTAATCACCGCATCCTGCGCTGGTTTCAACCAGCTGACGATGGTACTCTTCACTCTCTTCAAGCGCCTGCTTCATCGACTCTATCTGGCTGATGCTCTCCTGCAGCTCGTTGTGCATTTCCGCCAGCGAAAGGGAGAAGAAGCGGATCCGCTCTTCAACGGACATATTTTTCATTTCTGAATAGAGATCGCTGGCGGTACGTGGCGGCATACTGAATTCCTGACAAAAGGGTTAAGTACGTATCAATTATGGCGCTTTAGATCGCTTTTTGTATCGGGAGTGTGGCTGGACAGCGGTAGGGGGCTTGCAGGTAATTTGGACAGCAGCAATAAAACAGGCTCTGGAGCATGCCTCCAGAGCCTTCCGGGTTAGCGGTTTTCTTCAATATATTGGGCCAGGTCAGCCGGGGTTTTCAGCACCGTCGCCACGTCAGTTGGCGGGATCATACAGCCGTAAACGTCCTGCACTTCCAGCACCATATCGACGGCCAGGATGGAGTCGAGAATGTCGGATTCAATCAGCTCATCGTGAAAGCCCACCTTACGGGATAACACTTTTTCGAACAGGGCGAGAATTTCTTGTTCCATAATTTTTCCTGGAGTCATTAATTGGTGCGGGCGTAAGCGTCCAGCAGCTTGCGGTCAATTTTGCCGTTAGGATTCAGCGGCAAAGCGTCTTTTACGATAATTTGTGAAGGCACCATGTAGTGCGGAACCACCTTCGACAGCGACGTTTTGATGGTATCCGGCGCCAACTCCGTCACGCAGAACGCGGCAATGCGCAGCACGCTGCCGCAGGATTTCATCAGCGGCAGAACCACCGCTTCGTTGATGCCGGACATGGCCAGCAGGCGGTTTTCAATCTCATTGATTTCAATACGATAGCCATTCAGTTTGACCTGGCTATCGTTGCGGCCCTGGCAATAGATAAGCCCCGCTTTATAGCCCAGATCGCCGGTCCGGTAGCCGCGAAACGCTTCATTTTCCCGGCGGAGTAATTTTTCCGCGTTCTCCTGCGGCAGGCCGAGGTAGCCGCGCATGACGTTTTTACCCCAGATAATCAGCTCGCCGTCGGCAGAAATTTCCATTTTGCTCTCAGGCATCATGACCCCCACCGGCAGCACGGCGCTGTCGCTGTTCAGGATCTCATCCGTAATTTCAACCACGGTCGTCGCGATGGTCGCTTCCGTTGGCCCATAGGAGTTGATGATTTTGGCCTGCGGGAAACGGCGGCGGAGCTGTTTAACCAGCGCCTTATTTAACACTTCACCAATGAAGATAAAGACGCTCAGCGCAGGCAAATACTCGCTGTTGAACTGCGGGGAAAGCAGCTGCTGGTAGGCAAAAGAGGGGGTGGAAACCCAGGCGGAGACCGCGTTGTTTTTCAGTCGCTCCAGCCAGTTCTCTTTCTGAATATCCTCTTTGGCGTTCAGCACGATATGTCCGCCCATCGCCAGATTCGCCAGCAAAGGGATCAGGGAGAGGTCAAAACTGAACACCGCATGGTTCATCAGGACCGGTTTTTCCGGCAGTGAAAACTCCTGGCTGACCCATTTCATGAAGTGCCATACGCTTTCGCGCCCAATCTGCACGCCTTTAGGTTTACCGGTGCTGCCCGAGGTAAACATGATGTAGGCCAGATCCTGCTCCTCCAGCACCTTGCCCGGTTCACCGGTGGCGATAAACTGCCGGGTCGCGACGTCGTAATAGTAAGGGGCATTGGCCAGATGGCAGATCTCCCGCAGGCGCTCCTGCGGGTAGATGCAGTCCACCGGGATGTAGGGAATGTTGTGCAGCAGACAGCTATAAATCGCCACGGCGAACTCGGCCTGCTGGTGTCCGTACAGTACGACCGGCGTACCGGCAACAGGCTGGCAACGCTGATAGCGCTGTGCCCAGTCCGTCACGGCAGCAGAAAGCTGTAGCCAGCTTAAGGCTTCGTCGCTGCCGCTGATGGCCAGCTGCTGCGGAGAGGCGGGATCGCACAATGCCGCACGCAAGAAATCCTGCAGTTCCTGAAGATCGGAGTGATTTTTCATAGAGGTGACATTCCACTAAAGATGTAAAGGGATCCCGCGGCGCTTCCCAGCGTCAGAATTCGCCCTAAAAACGCAACGGCCGGATACTGCAAGCCGCGGTGCAATGCCGGGCTGCGTTTGGCTGACCACAGCAGCATGTTATGCGTGACGGAAATCGCGCCAAACAGCGCGCCGCTGATGACGTAATGGCGCTCCAGGCCATTCCATGCCCCCATGCAGAACAGGGTGCAAAAAATACCGATATTTTGCGCCAGCGTTTTGTTCTGACGGAAAAAGTTGAACTTCATCAGGTTCATGTAAACGGGCATAAAGACCACATCGCGCAGCCATTCAGACAGGCTGATGTGGAAGCGGCGCCAGAAATCCTGCGGGTTCTTTGCCAGAAGCGGCATATTGAAGTTTGCCGGAATGTTGAGCCCAAACAGGCGGCCTGCGCCGATGGCCATATTGCTGTAACCCGCAAAATCAAAGTACAGGTAGGCGCTATAGGCAATCGACATCACCACGCCGACGGTCAGCGTAAACGGCTTATGGCTCCACGGCTGCACAACGAACGTATCGACAAGCATGGCAAACAGGAACTTCTGGATAATACCGGTAACGATCTGCTCTAACGCCACTAAAAACTGCTCGCGGTTAAGGGCAAATACTGGCTTGCTGACGTCGCTCATCCATGTCCGCCAGCGGTACATGGGGCCGGCCAGGATAATAAAGGGCATAAACAGATAGCAGAAATAGTGCAGGAAATTCTGACCTTCTTTTTTGCTGCGATAGAGCAATACGTCCACCGCGCGGAACGTCATGAAAGAGAGGCCGATCATCCCCCAGTGGTTATTTAAGTGCAATTTCACCAGCAACAACGGCAATAATGTCAGAATGACCGCCTGCCACGTTTTTAACCATCCCTTCGCTTTTAACGTGGCGAAAACATAAAAACTGAAAAAAACGGCGGCGGGGACAAAATAATCCCCCTGAAATATATATCCCCAGCCCAGTGCCGTCAGTACCGACAGCGCGGATAACCCGGTCAGGCGATGGCGTAATACGCGATTGACCAGCGCAAACGCCAGGGCGGAGGAAAACAAATAAACAAAAAACATTCCTGAGCTGTACATCATTCGGCCTCAGAACTTTTGATATTCAAAATGCAGCTGCATACTCATGCTGTCATCGACAGAGGTCCACGCGACGATAGTGATCGCCAGCAGGAGATAAAGGAAAAAAAGACGGATCGCGATTTTCATCATTTAAAACTCTGTGCAATAAAGCGAATCATAGGAACCCAGGCCAGTTCGGAAGGGTGCAAACGATCCCAGTTCCAGCCATTCTGATAAGGCATGGCGTACATATCTAAATAAGGGATCTGGTTCTTTTCCAGAATGGTTTTAATTTGCTTATCAACCGGGCGGAAGGTATCGGTATTGTAAAGCGCCCAGGGGTTAACAGGGTCGACGATAGCAATCACCTGCACGTGACGTTCTTTCAGCAGCTGGACGGTTTTACTGAGCGCGGCGATTTGCGCAGGCACGACCGGCGTGTCATCCCACTGCTGCGGCTTACCGTCCTCTTCGTAAATCGTTTTGTCCATCCACAGCGTGGCCGCGCTCTGCTGGCGTTTTTTATTTAACTCGCGCGCGTTCGCCAGCTCTTTATCCCAGTCTGGGGCGATGTGGGTAGTTGGCTGCTGCGGCCAGGGCTGAACCGTCTGGGGCGTGACGTTGAGCAGCGCCAGCCAGTCGTTTTTTATCAGGGTGCAGACGTTCGCGAACTGGAAGCTCAGCTCGTCCCACATCAGATCGGGGTGCCAGCCAAACACGCGCATTTGGCCAAAGATTAAATGGCTTATTTCTTTTGCATCAATATGTTTTAAGTAATTAACCAGCAGCGGGCGCGCCTGAGGATCCTTCATCAGCGGATTAAAAATAGAACCGGGGAAATTATCGGCATAGATAGCCGGTGGCAGTCCTTTTGAGTAAAAGCTGTCAGGTGCCAGAAGCAAAACAACTTTACTGTTTGCGTTAAGGCTATTTTTAAAACGTGAGAAGAGTAAAAATTGCGTTTCGTCATCGACAAACGCATCGCCATACGCCACGACGGGTTTGTGCAATTGATTATTAAAGTAATTATATACCGCGTAATGTTCATCTTCTGAAGTGGCAACTTCAGATGCGCCAATGAAGAAAATAGCATTCCCTTCTAAAGCATGGGAAATCGTCGCAATTTTTTCCGCTTGCTCTTTAGGCGTGCCCGCCATTGATTTAATCAGCGGCTGGAAGGTGAGCGGCGGGTTGAAGCTCGTCACTAACGGATGAACACAGAGGAACAATATGGCCAGGGTCGCCATCAGGATATGTAAGCAAAGCGTATTTTTGATTTTCATCATCAACCAGTAAGACTGCATGGCAGTAATTTCTACAATCTGTGGGTACTCAGATTTATAACAATTACACAACAAATGGCCGTTTATTTTTTTTGGCATTCTATACCAGAGCGATTTAAAAGGATGAGCGTTGCTGTGTTACGGTATGTACAAGAGAGCAGAAACGGGGGCCGGAGAAGCAACCGGGTGACTTTTTGCGCAGTCAAACGCCGCCGGCTAAAAATAGAAAAATTCCTGCTTTACAAGGCGCTAATAGATGTTTATAGTGCGCCTCACTTTGGAAGCGTGGCCGAGCGGTTGAAGGCACCGGTCTTGAAAACCGGCGACCCGAAAGGGTTCTAGAGTTCGAATCTCTACGCTTCCGCCAAATTCGAAACCCAGGTCGTTATGCGACTTGGGTTTTTTTATGCGCAGAAAACCCCCGGCCAGGCTCGGGCTACAGTAAACCTTTTCAGCTTTGGGCCCGTTATCAAAACCCCGTTAACAGGGCCTTCTGGGGCTGAGGATACTGCGTCGATACTGCAGCGGCGTCTGACGCATCATCTTTTTAAAGCAGGTAATGAAATAGGTCACCTCGCTAAACCCGACGGCCAGCGCAATGGCGTCAATACTCTCATCACTGTACCGCAAGAGATCGCAGCTGCTTTTTATCCGCCGGGTCAGCAAATATTCATGGATGCTACCGCCGGTCTGCTGGCGGAAAATGCGTGAGGTATAGCTGCGCGAAAGCCCCAGGTCGTGGGCTAGCTGGTCGAGCGAAAACTTGCTGGCATAGTGGGCTTCGACCCAGCTCATAATCCGCGAGGCGACGGTCTGCTGGCGCGGCGGGTAGGGCTGCGGCTGCTCGGGTAGAAATGTCATGAGCTGCATCATCAGAAATGCCACCTCACAGGCCTCGGTCTGCTCGTTGCCCTCCTGGCGCTGAAACTGCTCAAGGATCCTCTCAATAAACGCCGCGTGCTCGCTGAGATCGTAAATTTGCGCCGGCAGATTGCTGGCGGCCAGCGCGGCGAACCGGGCCTGATGGCGCGGGAAGGCGCTAAGCGCGCTTTCGACGACCGCTTGCTCAATGTGCATCGTGGTGCGGTGATAGGGGTTCTTATCGCTATGATCGACCTGCACCTTGTGCAAACGGAAGGGCGGGAAGATAAATAATCGCCCCGGACGGGCGGTGTAGTGCTGATTATCCACCACCACGATGCCGTAGCCGCTGGAAATGTAGAGCAATTCCACGCACTGATGCCAGTGGTAGTAAATCGCGCTGGTGGCGTACAGGCGGTTAAAAGAAATGGCCTGCCGATCGAGCGTGATGCGTTCCAGCAGCTGCGTTTCACCCATTTTACCTCCAGGACAACAGATTTAAATTTTTAGGCCATCATTTGTAATTTATCCCCCTCGCGACCGACAAAATCCAGAAAAAATGAAATGGCGGTTCAATTTTGTGAGTCTGCTCACTCAGCGCCAGGAATAAAAGCAGTTACTCTTCATCCAGACGTCGCACTCATGGCTTTAAAAAGCCTAATAACAATAACTTATCTCTACCCTCGTGTAATGCGGGAGGACCCTGTGCAACCTGAAAATATTCATCTGGATAATCCACTGACAAGCCGGGAAGAGGTGCAACGGCTGGTCAACGACATGCTAAACGCGGTGGCGCCCTGGTTTAAAAACGACGCCAGCCGCATTGATTTAGCGAACTTTACCGCTCACTACGGCCAGCAGGTCGCAAGCATGGAAACCTTTTCCCGCCTGCTGTGGGGCGTCACGCCGCTGCTGGCCGGCGGCAGCGAGCCGCAACGCTTCTCTTTCTATTTACAGGCGATAAAAAACGGCACCAATCCGCAGCATGCCGATTACTGGGGCGACGTCGAACCATACGATCAGCGAATCGTCGAGATGGCGGCCTACGGGCTGCTGCTGGCGCTGGCGGGCGATACCGTACTGGCGCACTTCACCGAGACGGAGAAAGCGAATTTATGGCGCTGGCTAAAGCAGTGCGAAACCCAGGAGATCCCCGATAACAACTGGCACTTCTTTCCGATTCTGGTGCAGGTCGGCTTCCATCATTGCGGCATGCCGACCAACCCGCAGGTGCTGGAAAATCATTTTGCTGCCATGGAGCACTACTATCTCGGCGACGGCTGGTACTCTGATGGTCCGGGGCGGCCGCGCGACTATTACATCTCGATGGGCTTTCATTTCTATGGCCTGATTTACGCGAAGCTTATGGTCGAGGTCGATCCAAAGCGTTGTGCAACGCTGCGTCACCGCGCGGCGCGTTTCTCCTCTGACTTCATCCATTTCTTCGCCGAAGACGGCGCGGCGATCCCGTTTGGCCGCAGCCTGACCTACCGCTTTGCCGAGGCGGCGTTCTGGAGTGCGGCGGCCTTCGCCGGGCTGGAGGTCTTCTCACCCGGCGTTATTAAGGGCATCGTTCTGCGCCATCTGCGCTGGTGGCTGAAGCAGCCGATGTTCGACCGCGACGGCGTACTCAGCGTCGGCTACAGCTACCCGAATCTGGCGATGGCGGAAGACTACAACGCGCCGGGTTCGCCGTACTGGGGCCTGAAGACCCTGCTGGTGCTGGCACTAGAGGAGGGCGACGCCTTCTGGCAGGCGACTGAGCTGCCGCTGCCGCCGCTGCCCGCCCGGCACACGATAGCCCACGCGGATCAGGTGGTGGTGCATCAGGCCGATCACCTGTGGATGCTGACTTCCGGCCAGCTGGAGCTGAACAACTTCGTCAATACCGAAGCGAAATACTGCAAATTCGCCTATTCCACCCGCTTTGGCTTCACCATCGAACGCGGGCGCTACGGCCTGAATCATGCCGCGCCCGATTCGATGCTGCTGCTGGCCGAAAAGGATAACTACTGGCGTGGCCGCCGCGAATGCCAGCGCGTGATCACCGCAGACGGCACCATTTACAGCCTCTGGCTGCCGTGGCGCGATGTGGTAATTGAGAGCTGGCTGCTGGCGCTGGCCGACTGGCAGCTGCGCGTCCATCGTATCAATACCCGGCGCGCGCTGGATTGCGCGGAGGGTGGCTTTAGCCTGGCAAACCGCCCGCAGCCGCACGTACACGAGAGCGACCGCGCCTGCTGGTTACGCACTGCCCGGGATGTATCAGCCATTTTCTGTTTACACCCGCAAGCCCGGCGCGGCGAGACGGTGGTGACGCCGCCAAACAGTAATCTGTTGTTCGCCGAGCGCGCGGCGGTGCCGCTGCTGCGCGGTGAACTCGACCCCGGCAAGCATGTGTTGATAAGCGCGGTGTGGGCGGGAAATGCCGCCGACTTCGATCCGCAACGCTGCCCACAGGCCATCATTAGCGATGACGCGGTACGCTTCGTGACGGCACGACAGGAAACGACGCTCGTTCTGGCCCCGGAGGCATCGCTATGAGCACATCATCGTCCGTACGCGCCGCACAGTACAAAATGAGTACCTTTATTTTTCTCTACTTCTTCACCTGGTCTTCCAGCTTTGGCCTGTACGCCCTGTGGCTGAGCCAGAAAGTGGGCCTCGATAGCATCACCATCGGCAGCGTGTTCGCCATCAACGGCGTCTTCGCGGTGGTCCTGAAGCCGGTGTACGGCTACATCATGGACAAAATCGGCATGAGCAAGTGGCTGCTCTATTTTGTCTGCGCCATTTCTGCGCTGATGGCGCCGTTCTTCGCGCTGGTGTATCAGCCGCTGCTGCAAAGCCATGCGATGGCGGGGATTATCATCGGCGCGCTGTATCTGAGCCTGGGCTGGTACGCCGGCGTGGCGGCGTCTGAATCATACGCCGACCGCTTTAGCCGCCTGTACGGGCTGGAGTTTGGCCGCATCAGAATGTGGGGTTCGCTGGGCTGGGCGATGGCGGCTTCGGTCTCCGGGCTGTTGTTTAACTTCACGCCGCTGGCCAACTTTCTGCTCAGCAGCGGTACCTCGGTACTGATGCTGCTGGTGCTGGTCAGCCTCAAAATCGGTGACGAGCAGCTGCGCAACAACAGCGTCATCTCCGCCAATAAGATCGTTTTTGCCGACGTGCTGATGCTGCTGAAAAACCGCAAATTCTGGATGTTCAGCCTCTATGTTGCCGGGGTGGCGTGGATGATGTTTATCGCCGAGCAGCAGTTCCCGCGCTACTTCGTGTCGTTCTTCGCCACCAAAGAGCAGGGGAATGCCTGGTACGGCTACCTGAGCACCGTCCAGTCGGGGATGGAGTTCGTGATGATGATGTTTATCCCGTGGCTGGTGAACCACTACGGCGCTAAGCGCGGCCTGCTGTTCTGCGGCTGCGTGGTAGGCGCACGGCTGATCGCCTCCGGACTGACCAGCGACCCGATTGTTATCTCCATCATCAAACCGTTTTATGGCGTCGAGATCGCGCTGCTGCTGATTTCGGTTTTCAAATACATCGCCGAACATTTCCATCGTCGGGTTAACGCCACGATGTACCTGCTGGGCTACCAGGCGATGATTTACGTTGGCTCGATTGTGGTCGCCCCGCCCGCCGGCTACCTGTACGACAGGATAGGCTTTGAGCATACCTATCTGCTGATGGGCTGCTGCGCCCTGATATTTACGCTGATTTCCGCCTTTACGCTGTCGCGCTGCCAGTCGAATCGCGATGTTTCACGACCCTTTGCTCCGGCTTTAGATACCGCCCCGGTCGAACCGGCTAAACATTAATTCAGGAGTTGTTATGACCAAATCTGTTATCACCGAAGCGCTGCGGCCGATCGAACTGCATCAGGTCGATCGCCTGGCGCTGAGCCAGAAGCTGGAAGCGGCCTTAACCCGCGTAACGCGCAAGCTCGACAAAAATATTGTCGCCTTTGGCGATAAGTTCCCCGGCGAAGCCTGTGAGAAGGGCGTCTGGCCGCGCACCGATAACGTGGAGTGGACCACCAGCTTTTGGCCTGGCCAGCTGTGGCTGGCGTGGGAGATGACCGGCAAAGCGCATTATCGCGAAGCCGCCGAGCGCTATTTACCGTCGTTCGCCCGGCGTATTGAGCAGCGTATCGACACCGCAACGCACGATCTCGGGTTTCTCTATTCGCTCTCCTGCATCAGCGCCTGGCGGCTCACCGGCAACGAAGCCGCTCGCCAGTCGGCGCTGCTGGCAGCCGAGCGCCTGATGGAGCGTTTTAATCCGACGGCCAACATTATTCAGGCGTGGGGTGATTTAAACGACCCGGAGCAGCAGGGGCGAATGATCATCGACTGCAATATGAACCTGCCGCTGCTGTACTGGGCCAGCGAACAGACCGGGGATCCGCGCTATGAGCAGGCGGCGACGGCTCACGCAGGACAGGCCGCGAACTATATCGTGCGTGAAGATGCCTCGACGTACCACACCTGGTATATGGATGTGCAGACGGGCGAGCCGCGCTTTGGCAATACCCATCAGGGCTACAGCGATACCTCGTGCTGGTCGCGCGGCCAGGCGTGGGGTATTTACGGCTTTCTGCTCAGCTATCAGCACACCGGCGATAAGCAGATGGTTGAGCTGTCGCGCAGCCTGGCGCATTACTTCCTCAACCGTCTGCCGGAAGATGACGTTTGCCACTGGGATCTGGCCCTGCTCGGTACCGACGCCGTGCGCGACAGTTCTGCGGCGGCGATAGCCGCCTGTGGCCTGCTGGAGCTGGTCAAGGCGCTGCCGACGCTCGACGCACACCGCGCGTATTATGAAGAGATGGCGCTGCGTATTGCGCAGTCGCTGACCGATAACTACCTTGCTCATGACGACGATCCGACCGAAGGGCTGCTGCAGCACTCGGTTTATCATATGGGCAGCGGTAAAGGCGTCGATCAGTGCTGTAGCTGGGGTGACTATTTCTATCTTGAGCTGCTCGCGCGGCTGCGACAGATTTGGCATCCGTACTGGTAACCCTTAAGCAATGGAGAGCAAGATGAAAAGCGTAGCCGTGCTATT
This sequence comes from Enterobacter cloacae complex sp. CARB60, assembly GCF_036487345.1. Classification (NCBI taxonomy): domain Bacteria; kingdom Pseudomonadati; phylum Pseudomonadota; class Gammaproteobacteria; order Enterobacterales; family Enterobacteriaceae; genus Enterobacter; species Enterobacter cloacae complex sp. CARB60. The sequence goes on along the minus strand of NZ_JAZKLC010000002.1, from coordinate 3,010,123 downwards.
AGCCCCCGGTTTTGAAGAGGGGGAAGCGATTGTCACTATCGATATCCTGCGCCGCCTGAATATTACGGTGCAGACGATTGCCTGCGGCGAGAGTCGCGAAGTGGTGAGCTATCACGCCATCCCAATGGTGGCGGATAGCACCCTGAAGGCCAGCCTCGATCGGACCTTTGACGCCGTGGTGCTGCCGGGCGGCCCGGAAGGCAGCGTCAACCTGGCGAAAAGCGCGGAGGTGATTGCCTTCGTTCGCCGCCATGATGAAGCGGGCAAATATATCTGCCCGATCTGCTCCGCCGCCGCCCGCGTGCTGGGCGGCAACGGACTGCTCAAAGGGCGCCGCTATGTCTGTTCCGGCGAGTTGTGGAAAACGGTCAGCGATGGCATTTACGTCAATGCCGACGTGGTGGAAGACGGCAATCTGCTAAGCGGCCGCGGGCTGGGCAACGCGTTTGATTTCGCCTTTACCCTGGCGGCGCGATTGCAGGGCGATGGGGCACTGGCGCAAGAGCAGGCCAGCCATATTGAGTACGCGTGGCAGGATAGCGAGCCCGTTTACGGGCTGGCAAAGTGCGTTTTGTGAGTTTCGCCCGGCGGCGCTACGCTTGCACGGGCCTACAATGAATAGTGCAATATATTGATATTGTTACGGATTGTAGGCCGGGTAAGCACAGCGCCACCCGGCAAGAAGGGCCGCTAAAATGTTGATGTCGTTTTACAGCCCGATCACCAGCGCCCCCGAATGGCTCCGCGAGCAGCACAGCGCCACCTGCTGCTCCGTCGCGCTTTTTTCCGCCTCCGACTGCACGCTGTCCCGGTGATCCACCACGCCGTCAATCACCGGCGTCAGGCAGGCCCCGCAGATCCCCATCTCGCAGGACAGCGGCACGTCCACGCCGTTTGCCTGTAACACCTGGGCGATGGTTTTATCCGCAGGCACCGGCCAGCGCTCCCCGGTGGAGGCGAGTTTGACCGTAAAGATCTCGCCGGATTCACCGCCTGCGGCAGGGACTGCGGGCTGAAACGCCTCGCTGTGAAGATGGGCGTCATCCCATCCCTTCGCCGTGGCGACCTCACGCACTTTTTCCATAAATCCTGCGGGACCGCAGATCCAGGCGTGAAGCCCCGCCTCGGCCGCCGGGAGATGCTCTGCCAGCGCTGTGCGCGGGCTGGCGGTATGAATGATGCACCCACCGCACTGCGAGAGTTCGCGCGCAAACGCCGCGCTTTCGCGGTTTCTGACGTAATAGTGCAGCGTAAACGGCGTTCCGGCCGCCTTCAGCTGCAGGGCCATCGCATACAGCGGCGTAATGCCAATGCCCGCCGCCAGCAGCAAAACCCGCTCTGCCTGAGCAAGCGGAAACAGATTGCGCGGGGCAGAGATGGTCAGCGTCTGTCCTGGCCGCAGCGTCTCGTGAACGTAGCGCGACCCGCCGCGCGAAGCGGTTTCCCGCCCCACGCAGATAATATAGCTCTCGTCCTGACATGCCCCTGTCAGGGAATACTGGCGCACCACGCCGCAGGGCAGGTGGACATCAATATGCGCGCCGGGCTGCCACGGCGGCAGGGCTTCACCGTCTTCAGCCACCAGCCTGACGGCGAGGCTTTTGTCGCCCTCGCGCCACAGCCCGTCAACAATTACGCTCAGCATGTCGGCCTCCGTCATATCAGGAAAAATTCGCCAAAGCCCATTTTTTTCAATCCCCGACGGTAGGCAATTGAGCTTTTATCGGCGGGAATATGGGCTTCCAGGGTGAGATCCAGCGGCAGGCTTTCCGGGCGCTGGGTTTCCACCATCAGGCGATCCTCTTCGAAGATGCGCAGGTTAAAGGCATGCACGTCTTCCACCGGAATATGCAGGTCAACGTTGCGCGCAATAGGGGCGAACATACGGGTCACGCGCGATGACACGGGCGACGCGGCGTTCATGATGACCAGTCTCGACTCTCCCGGAAAATGAATCGTCAGGGTGGCGGTAAACGGCAGATGCATTTCAAAATGGCGCAGCCACTGGAACCCTTCTGGCGCCTGCACGTCCGAACTGGCGGGATAGTTACTCACGGAGCTCCAGTAATCCGCCACGAAGCCGAACGCGTCTCCTGCGGCTGATAGGCGGGCACAAGCTGATTACTGGGATCGGCAAAGGTATCGGTGTGGATCCACGCAAAGTGCGCTACGTCCAGAAAGCCTTCCACCTGACGTCCGGCGAAGCCGTTCACCTCAAACGCCGGGCAGTTGATCTGCTGAAATCCGTCGTCATCCCAGTGCGGCATGGTGGGAAGTGGCGCAGGATTGTCCGGGTCAAAGGCCAGGCAGGTCCAGATCAGGCCGAAGCGCTCCTCCACGGCGTAGTTAATCAGGTTCAGCTTCGCCGGAACGGGCTGGTCGGGGCTGGACGGAATGCGATTGCAGCGCCCGTCCTCCCCAAAACGGAGGCCGTGGTAGGGGCAGATAATCCCGTGCTCGTCGTGAAAGCCCAGCGTCAGCGGCACGCCGCGGTGCGGGCAGACGTCACGGGCGACCACGACCTGGTCGTTAATCCGGTAGATCACCAGCTGTTCATCCAGCAGGGTCGCCTTGAGCGGTGCCGGGCCGACGTCGCAGGCGCGCGCGACCGGGTGCCAGCATTTCGCCAGGCGCAGCCAGTCCTCTGGCTCAAACGTGCAGTGGGCGGGGGGAGTCGGTTCTCTTTTCATCGTTGTCCCTCTTGCGTTCAGCCTAACGGGCCGCCCTGAATGGTCTCGCACAGACCGTTGATGATGCGCTCGCCGGTCTCCTCTTTGAGCTCCTGATACCAGGCCTGCGTCAACGCCATGTCTTTCCCGTGGGTGACGTCGCAGCGCTTACGCGCCTTCAGCACCAGGTCGCGCACCCGGTCGCAGCGCAGCGCTTCGTACTGCCGCAGCGCCAGCGTAATGCTGTGGTTTTCGCGCAGGCATTCCCCCAGCACGACGGCGTCTTCCATCGCCGCACAGCCGCCCTGGCCGATATCCGGCGTGGTGCTGTGCGCGGCGTCGCCGAGCAGGGCGACGTTGCCGCGCACCAGGCTGTCGAACGGCTCAATGTCGTGGATTTCAATGCGGTTGGTCGTTTCAGGATCCAGCGCCGCGATAAGCTTCTGCACCGGCGGCGCCCAGCCGCGGAAGTAGCCCGTGAGATCGGCGCGCAGGGTGGTGCGATCCTCCGCCAGGCCCGCGGGCTGCGGCACGTCAAAAAAGAAGTAGAAACGACCGCCGGAGACGGGCATCAGCGACACGCGTTTGCCTTCGCCAACGAAGGTGGTCCACTGGTGCGCCGGGGCAATCTCTTCGTCAATCTTCACCAGCCCGTTCCAGTTCACGTACCCGGCGTAGCGGCGCTCCGGGGTGTAGCCCAGCACGTACGGGCGAACCGCCGAGTGGCTGCCGTCGGCGGCAATCAGAAAATCGCCGGATGCCGTGGTGCCGTCGGTGAAGGTCACGCTCACGCCCGCGTCGTCTTCGCTTACGCGCTCCACGCGCTTGCCGAACTGCACCCTGTCGCGCCCCCAGAAGTCCAGCATTTCGCGCTGCAGCTCGGTGCGCGAGACGGGGCAGGGACGCCCGCCGGTACGCTCAACCAGCGGGGCAAGGCTAAAGCGGGTCAGGGTCTCGCCGCGCCGGTAATCCTTGTAGGCCATAAAACGCATCGGCCCGCCGTAAGTCTCGATGATGTCGCCCATGCCGAGGTGCTGCATGCATTTCACGCCGTTAGGCCAGATGGAGATGGCCGCCCCGACGGGCCTGATCGCCTTTACGGCTTCAAACACGGTACAGTCGATACCCGCTTTCTTCAGCGCGACGGCGGCGCTCAGGCCGCCAATACCCGCGCCAATGACGATTGCTCTCATGCTTCTCTCCTTTTGCAGGGTGTAAAGGCATTCAGCAATTTGCGTACCAGGCTGCAGAGTGGTGAAAACGGCGTTGTGAGAGGTGGGTTTGCACTGCTAAGGTGCGCAAACGCGGTGAGCATGCCTTTTTTTGAATCAAAAATTTCCGGTTGAGCTATGCGGAATCGACTGTTTCACGCCCGCGCTCAGAGTGGCGTGGTTTGTGCAATAACCTGGAGGAAGACAATAAAGGAGACGCTATGATCGCACTGCACGAGTTCAATCATCTTCCCCACGAAAAGGCGCTAGCGCTGATTCACCCCTGCGCGGCGCTCCCCGGCTGGGCCGACGCGCTGACGCTGGGGCGGCCCTACGCCAGCCGGGACGAATTGCTCAGTACGGCAAAAGCGCTGACGCACGCCTGGGACGAAGCGGCATTAACGCAGGCATTGGGCGCCCATCCGCGCATCGGGGAAAAGCCTGCGGGTTCACAGGCGGAGGCGGCGCTGTCGCGCCAGGAGCAGGGCGCGGTGAATGAAGGTGATGCTGACCTTGCCCGGGCGCTGCGCGAGGGCAATGCCCGCTACGAGGCCCGCTTCGGACGCGTCTTTCTGATCCGCGCGAAGGGCCGCAGCGGCGAGGATATTTTACAGGCGCTGCACGCGCGGCTGGAGAACAGCGACGCGCAGGAAGTCCGTGCCGCGCTGGAACAGCTGCGGGAAATTACGCTGCTACGGCTGGAAGGAGTCATTAGCGAATGAGCACACTCAGCACCCATATTCTGGATATCTCGACGGGCAAACCCGCCGCGGGCGTGACGGTTCATCTCGAACGGGAGGGCGAAATCATGGCGACGGGCGTGACCAGCGTAAATGGTCGCATCACCGAATTTGTCCCTTTCCTGCCCGCGGGCCGCTATCGGCTGGTGGCGGAGATCGGCGCGTGGTTTAGCGACACCGGCCGGGACACGCTCTACCCCTGCGCGCAAATTGATTTTGTGACGGGAGAAGCGGCAGGCGAGCACTTCCACCTGCCGTTTGTGATTGCGCCCGGTGGGTGGTCAACCTACCGGGGCAGTTGACCATATCCGCTCGCCGTTGACCCAGGTCTCGCTGATGTTGCGCTCGTCGCCCAGGGTCATCAGCACGAAAAGCTGCTCGTAGATATCCTGGCAGCGGCGATTGCGCAGGCGCTGCAGCGGCGTTACGTCAGGGTCGATAACCACGAAATCCGCCTCTTTGCCGGGCGCGAAGTTGCCAATCTTATCGTCCAGCCGGAGGGCGTGCGCGCCCCCCAGCGTGGCGTGGTAGAAGGCCTCGCTGGCACGCAGGCGGTAGCTCTGAAGCTGGCCGACCTTGTAGGCTTCCCCCAGGGTGCGCAGCATGCTGAAGGTGGTGCCCGCACCGACGTCTGTGCCGATGCCCATCCGCACCCTGTGCTGCCAGCAGGCGGGCAGGCGAAACAGCCCGCTGCCGAGAAACAGGTTAGAGGTGGGGCAAAACGCCACCGCCGAACCGGTGTCATGCAGGCACTGCCACTCGCTGTGGTGAAGATGAATCGCGTGGGCAAACACGCTGCGCTCGCCGGTCAGGCTGTAGTGGTGATACACGTCCAGATAGCGCTCATGCTCCGGCCAGAGGTCGCTTACCCAGGCCACTTCGTTGGGGTTTTCGCTCAGGTGGGTCTGCATCCAGGTATCCGGGAACTCCTCTCTGAGCAGGCTGACCGCGGCAAGCAGCTCGGGGGATGAGGTCGGGGCAAAGCGCGGCGTAATGGCGTAACCCAGGCGTCCACGGTGATGCCAGCGCTGGATCAGCGCCCGCGTCTGCCGGTAGCTCTGCTTCGCGTCTTCGCTCAGGTAGTCCGGCGCGTGTCTGTCCATCATCACCTTTCCGGCGATAAGGCGCATGTTGAGGCGCAGGGCTTCGGTAAACAGCGCCTCGACCGATTCCGGATGCAGCGTGCAAAACACCAGCGCGGTGGTGGTGCCGTTGCTCACCAGCTGGTGAATGAAAAATTCGGCGATCTCTTTCGCGTAGGCTTCATCGGAAAACTGGCTCTCAACCGGGAAGGTGTAGGTGGTCAGCCACTCCAGCAGCTGTTCGCCAAAGGCGCCGATCATCTCCGTTTGCGGATAATGGACGTGGGTGTCGACAAAGCCGGGCAGCAGCAGCCTGCCGCGCAGGTCGGTATAGCCTTTGTGAGGGTCAAGATACTGCTCGCCTTCCTGCCAGGGCATGTGCGCCAGAATTTTCCCGCCCTGTATAAACAGCAGCCCGTCCTCAAGGTAGCGCGCGTGTTGGGCAATCGCGTCTGCGCTGTCGCAGACCTGGGCAATATCAAAAAATGCACCGCGGATCGCTGTCTGGTAATCCATCATGGTTCCTGCCTTAGTGTTTGCGTAGCGGGGTGATAAGGCGCAGCAAGAACGGTGCCAGAATGAAAGGGCCGCAGATACGCTGCGGCCGGAGGGAGGGGTTACTCTTTTTGCGTCGCCACGCGGGAGCTAAACGACGTCGCGCCCGCCGTCTCGCGATCTTCCCGCGCCAGCCAGCGGTAGGTCACGCCGCCGAGGAAGACGCCGATGAACCAGCTGAAGTTCGCCACCTCATGCAGGGTCGGAATAAAGCTAATCACCAGGCCGACGGCAACGGACGGGATCAGCGCGCCAATGGCTTTCGGGTTAAAGCCGTTGCGGTACCAGTATTTGCCCTTTGGCGTGTCGTCGAACAGATCGTCGACCGACACCTTGCCGCGTTTAATCAGGTAGAAGTCGGCAATCAGAATGCCGAACAGCGGGCCGATAAACGCCCCGAGGACGTCCAGGGTGTAGTGGATAAGCTCCGGCGAGTTGAACAGGTTCCACGGGGTGAGCAGGATCGAGCCGACGGCGGCAATCATCCCCCCGGTGCGGAAGCTGATCTTCTGCGGCGAGCAATTAGAGAAATCGAACGCCGGAGAGACGAAGTTCGCGACGATGTTGATCCCGATGGTGGCGGTGATCATCGTCAGCAGGCCAATCGCCACGGCCAGATCGTTGCCCACGCGGCTGACGGTTTCAATCGGATCGGTGATCATGCGGCCAAACAGCGACTGGGTGCCGGAGACAATGACCACCGTGACGATGGAGAACAGCAGGAAGTTAAACGGCAGGCCCCAGCGGTTGCCGCGGCGGATCTCGCCCATGCTTTTGCCGTAGCGGGAGAAGTCACCGAAGTTGAGCAGCGGGCCGGAGAAGTAAGATACCACCAGCGCGGTCGCGGTGATCATCTGCCAGGTCTGCTCGCCCGCGCTCAGGGATTTGCTGGCGAGGGTGAAGGAAATGCCGTCAAGACCGGTCTTGTATACAATCCAGCCTGCGAGGGCCAGCATCACCACGTAGACCGCCGGACCGGCGATATCAATAAAGCGCTTGATGGCGCTCATGCCGTGCCAGAAGACCATCGCCTGCAGGACCCACATGATGGCAAAGCAGATCCAGCCCAGATGCGACAGGCCCAGGAACGCGCCGGTGGTAAGCGAAGAGAGCGACGGCCAGAACTTCAGCGCCACCAGCATCAGGGCGTTGGCGGCCAGATAGGTCTGAATGCCGTACCACGCGAAGGCAATCAGCCCGCGGATCACCGCCGGAATATTGGCACCGAAGACGCCAAACGCCTGACGGCTGATCACCGCGTAGGGCACGCCCGCCATCTGGCTCGGTTTGGCCACCAGGTTGGCGCACAGCTGCACGATGCAAATCCCCACCAGCAGGCAAAGCAGCACCTGCCAGCTTGCCAGCCCGAGCGTAAAGAAGCTCGCGGCGACAACATAACCCCCCATGCTGTGAACGTCCGACATCCAGAACGAAAAGATGTTGTACCAGCTCCAGTTCTGGTCACGCGTCGGTGCCAGATCCTCATTGCAAAGACGTGGGCTGTAAACCGCACCGGAATCAGCGGCCGTACCCTGCTGCGCGTTTTGACTGTTTGGCATGAAACCTGCTCCTGTGAATGAAAACCCGTTGAGTGGGAGTGCTGACGGTGTTGCAGGATCCAGGCCAAAATAATAAATCTTGTATGCAATATTTTATTTTTATGTATACGATTCGATAACGAAGAGTAAAAGACGGAGTGGTGAATGAACAACATAAACGCCCTGCAGACCGCGCCAGACCTGCATGACAAAGATGAATCGATCTTTCAGGCGATGATGACCGCGATTGTCGAACATCAGCTGCTTCCGGGGAGCAAACTGCCGGAAGAGGCGCTGGCCGAGGTGTTTGGCGTAAGCCGCACGGGCATCCGTAAGGTGCTTCAACGACTCGCGGCTGTGCAAATGGTCACCTTAACGCCCAAGCGTGGTGCACACGTCGCCAGTCCGACGGTGGAAGAGGCGCGACACATCTTTCGCACCCGCGCCCTGCTGGAGGTCGCCAACCTGCCGGACGTGCTGGCCCACTGTCAGCCGCCGCACCTTGCCGCGCTGGAGGCCATCATTCGCCAGGAGCAGCAGGCGCACGAGGCGTACGACGGCCCGGCGGCGATCCGCCACTCCGCCAATTTTCACATTCAGCTGCAGGCCATCTCCGGCAACCAGGTGCTGACGGAGATGGTGACCGGCCTGAGCCAGCGCTCGTCTCTGGTGATTGCCACCTGGGGCGCGCCTTGGCGTCAGGGCTGTCGCTGCAACGATCACGAACAGCTTGTGGATCTGCTGCGCCAGAAGGCGCTCCAGCCGCTCAGCGATGCCTTAATGCACCATTTTGAACATATCGTCGCCAGCCTCTGCTTCGAGCGGGCGGGCGAGTGCCTGCCTGATTTTGCCCGGCTGTTTGCCGGCCACAAGGAGTCGTAATGTCCTCTGTCCGTATACAAGTGATCAACCCCAATACCAGCCTCGCGATGACGGAAACCATCGGCGCGGCGGCCCGTTCGGTGGCGGCGCCGGGGACGGAGATCCTCGCGGTCTGCCCGAGCGCGGGCGTGCCGTCTATCGAGGGCCACTTTGATGAAGCCATCGCCGCCGTGGGCGTTCTCGAACAGGTCAAGCTCGGCAGAGAGCAGGGCGTGGAGGGTCACGTCATCGCCTGCTTTGGCGATCCGGGCCTGCTGGCGGCGCGCGAGCTGGCGCAGGGGCCGGTGGTGGGTATTGCGGAAGCCGCCATGCATATGGCGACGCTGGTGGCGACGCGCTTTTCGGTGGTGACCACGCTGCCGCGCACGCTGATTATTGCCCGTCATCTGCTGCACCAGTATGGCTTTCACGATCGCTGCGCGGCGCTGCACGCTATCGATCTCCCGGTGCTGGCGCTGGAAGACGGCTCCGGTCTGGCGCAGGAGAAGGTGCGCGCGCGCTGTATACAGGCGCTGAAAGAGGATGGCTGCGGCGCCATCGTGCTCGGCTGCGGCGGCATGGCGACGCTGGCGCAGGAGCTGACCCGCGAGCTGCGCGTGCCGGTCATCGACGGCGTCAGCGCGGCGGTGAAGATGGTGGAATCGCTGGTGGCGCTGGGGCTGTCGACCAGCAAGCACGGGGATCTGGCCTTCCCGGAGAAAAAAGCGTTAAGCGGACAGTTTCAGGCATTGAATCCATTTTGAAGGTGAGGGGAGACGTAATGGCGCTTTTTGAACAGGATTACCCGCGGGATCTGCGCGGCTACGCGGGCAACCCGCCGCACGCGCGGTGGCCGAATCAGGCGCGCATCGCCGTGCAGTTTGTGCTCAATTATGAGGAAGGGGCGGAAAACCACGTTCTGCACGGCGATGCCGGCTCCGAGCAGTTCCTGTCGGACATCATCGGCGCGGCCAGCTACCCGGATAAACACATGTCGATGGACTCCCTCTACGAATACGGCAGCCGCGCCGGGTTCTGGCGGATCCACAGTGAATTTCAAAAGCGCGGCCTGCCGCTGACGGTCTTTGGCGTGGCGATGGCGCTGGCGCGTCACCCGGAGATCGTCGAGGCAATCAGGGCGGCGGATTACGACGTGGTGAGCCACGGCTGGCGCTGGATCCACTATCAGCACATGGATATCCAGCAGGAGCGCGAACATCTGCACAAGGCGGTGCAGGTGCTGACCGACCTGTTCGGCAAGCCGCCGACGGGCTGGTACACCGGGCGCGACAGCCCCAACACCCGTCAGCTGGTGGTGGAGCACGGCGGCTTGGACTACGACAGCGACTACTATGGCGACGACCTGCCCTTCTGGACGGAAGTGGCCTGCGGCGACGGCACCCAAAAACCACACCTGATTGTGCCCTATACGCTGGATGCGAACGACATGCGCTTCGCGACCGCGCAGGGGTTTAACACCGCCGAGCAGTTTTATACGTATCTGAAGGACAGTTTTGACGTGCTGTACGAAGAGGGGGAAAGCGCGCCGAAGATGATGTCCATCGGCATGCACTGTCGCCTGCTGGGGCGGCCGGGGCGTTTTCGCGCGCTGCAGCGGTTCCTGGATTACGTGCAGCAGCATGACCGGGTGTGGGTCTGTACCCGCCAGCAGATTGCCGACCACTGGCGAGAGGTGCATCCGTTTCAGAAGTAAGTGTGCCGTGTTTAGCCGGGTGGCGGCTGCGCCTTACCCGGCCTACAGGACCTCGTATTCCCGGTGGCGTTACACCATCAAACTCACCTGCGCCGCAACAATGCGCCACCGGGCAGGTTTTTCAGCATTACACCATCAAACTCACCTGCGCCGCCACGATGCGCCACCCGCAGGCAAACCGCACCCACGTCTCTGCTGGGGCGACCGGGGCGGCAGGTGCATCCGTTTCAGGAATAATTGTGCGATGTTTTGCCGGGTGGCGGCTGCGCCTTACCCGGCCTACAAGACCCACAGGGCATACGGGACATCGTAGGCCCGGTAAGCGCAGCGCCACCGGGCAGGTTTTTCAGCGCTACACCATCAAACTCACCTGCGCCGCAACAACGCGCCACCCGTAGGCAAACCGCACCCACGTCTGCTGCTGGCGGCCAATGCGTTCCGTGCCCTCACGGGTAAATTCGGTGCTGCACACGGCATAATCCTCTCCGAAGGTGGTGATGACGGTGTGGCGCAGCGTCCGCTGTAAACCGGCGGACGGGCGCGCCGCGCGAAAGGCGCGGATTTCATCAATCCCGTACAGGTTTTCACCCGCCCCCAGACGCACCGTGTTTTTGTCGTGCCAGAACAGCTCGTCCAGCACCGCAACGTTGTTGCTGACCAGCGCGTCTTCATAGCGGTAAAACGCGGCGGTCACCTCGGCAACCACCCACGGCAGGTTAATGTCATCGTGATTCATCATGCGGCCACCTCCGCCGGACGGGCATCGGTGATTCCACTCTCTTCCAGCACGCGCGCAACGCGCAGGCACGCCTGCTCGTTAAACGGCGCGGCAATCAGCTGCAGGCCAATCGGCGCACCCTGGGCGGTGCGCAGCGGAACGGTGGTGACGGGCAGGCCCAAAAACGAAATCGGCTGGGTCAGCATCCCCATGCTGGCGCGGACGGGGAGCGGCTGGCCGTTAATCTCCATGGTCTGCTCACCCGCGAGCGTCGCGCTGCGCGGGGTTGCCGGGGCGATCAGCACGTCGGCCTGCGCGAACAGGGTTTTAAACGCCTGCCGGGCGTGCGCGCGAAACCGCTGGGCCTGAATATACCAGGCGGAGGGGATCATCGCCCCGGCCAGCAACCGTTCGCGGGAATGCGGTTCAAAACGCTCGGGCTCGCGGCGAAGCGCGGGCAGGTACTGGTTTCCTCCTTCGGAGGCGCTGATGATAAACGCCGCGGAGCGCGCCAGCTCGGCGTCCGGAAACTGCAGCTCATCCTGCACGTCGAGCGCCTTCGCCACCCGCGCCACGGCGTCTCTGGCATCCGCGTCGCACCAGGTGGTGAAATAGCCGCCGAGCACCGCGCAGCGCAGGCCGTCAAGCCCGCGATCGAGCAGGGGGCGCGTCTGCTCGCGCGAGCTCTCTGCCTGAAAACCGTCGCTGCTGTCCCGCCCCTGCAGCGCGTCGTATACGGACGCCAGGTCGCACACGCGGCGGGCAAAGGGGCCGATATGATCCAGGCTCGCGACAAACGGATGGCTGCCGGATCGAGACAGGCGGCCAAAGGTGGGCTTAAGGCCATAGATGCCGCACAGGGAGGCCGGAACGCGAATCGAGCCGTTGGTGTCGGTGCCGAGCGAAAAGTGCACCAGCCCGGCGGCCACGGCGGCGGCTGAACCGCCGGACGATCCGCCCGCAATGCGCGCCAGATCGTGCGGGTTACGCGTGGTGCCGTAGTGGCTGTTTTCGGTTGTGAAGCCATAGGCGTAGGCGTCCATATTCACCATTCCGGTCAGCAGCCCGCCCGCGCTGCGCAGCTGGCGCACCGCGAAGCTGTCAGCGGCGGCGGCGGGCCGCTGGCTGAACAGCTCTGCCCCGGCGAGGGTGGTGTGGCCGGCAACGTCGAACAGGTTTTTTACCGCGTAGGGCACGCCCGCCAGCGGCGGCAGGGGGCGCTTCTCGCGGCGAAGGGTGTCAATGCTCTTGGCTTCGGCGAGCATGCGTTCTTCCGTCACGGCGGTCCAGGCGTTAATCTGCGGGTTCACGCGCGCAATCGCCTCCAGCGTCTGGCGGGCAATCTCGCTCGCGCTCAGCTCGCCTGCGCTCAGCGCATGCTGGATCGCGCTGATACTCATCTCGTGTAGCCTCATGCTTTATACACTCCTGCGATCTCCAGACGGTCGTCGAGCGGCAGCGCCATCAGCGGGGCTGCCAGGGTGGCAATGCGGCTGAACTGCAGATGCAGCTCGGCGCGGCGGGCATCGTCCAGCTCTACGCCGAGCACGGACTCCATTTGTGCAAGATACGCCTGCCAGTCGGGTTGTGGTGTCGTCATTGTTTTCTCCTCAGAATCCGGCGGCCACGCCGTTGCTGCGCGGGTCAAATGCCCCTTCGAACAGCCCGTTGGGGTGGCGAACAATCGCGCCCGCGTGGCCCATCGCTTCACTGAAGTCAGGGAATATTTCAACCTCATGTCCGAGCGCCTGAAGCCGTGAGACCGTTTCAGCGCTAAAGCGTCCTTCCAGCTTTAACGTGTCCGAGGTTTGTCCCCAGGTGCGCCCCAGCAGCCAGCGCGGGCGGGAAATGCTCTCCTGTAAAGGCACGCCCTGAATCGCGTAGCGGGTAAAGATCGCGGCCTGGGTTTGCGGCTGGCCGTCGCCGCCCATGGAGCCATAGACCATCACGCGTCCGTCCTTAAGACGCGCCGCCGCCGGGTTCAGGGTGTGGAAAGGCTGTTTGCCCGGCGCGAGAGCCAGAAGATGATTCGGATCGAGGCTGAACGATGCCCCCCGGTTCTGCCAGACGATGCCGGTGTCGGGCAGCACCACGCCGCTGCCGAACTCGTGATAGATACTCTGGATAAACGACACGGCGAGCCCGCTGTTGTCCATCACCCCCATCCACACCGTATCGCCGGGGCCTTTTCCGGTGCCCCACGGCGCGGCGCGGCCGTCGTCAACCCTGTCGGCAAGCGCCTGCAGAGCGGCGGGATCCAGCAGTTTCTGAATATCGGTTTTCAGCTCGCGCGGGTCGGTGATGTGGGCATCGCGCAGGCCAAAGGCCAGCTTGGTGGCTTCAACGATGCGGTGAAGGGTGTCGGCGTCGTCGGCCTCCGCCATGTTTAGCCGGTCGGTGATGCCGAGTATCGCCAGCGAGACCAGCCCCTGCGTCGGCGGGGCGTGGTTAAAGATCTCCCCCTGCTGATGCTGCAGCCTCAGCGGCGCGGTGCGCCGGGCAGCGTGCGCGCGTAAATCGGCCAGCGTCACGGGCAGGCCCAGCGTCTCCATGCCGTGCGCCAGCACGTCCGCCAGCGGGCCGCGGTAAAAGCTGTCCAGACCGTCTTCCGCCAGGCGCGTCAACGTCGTGGCCATGGCGGGCTGGTAAAAGCGGCTCCCGACCTGCGGCGGCTTACCGTCCACCAGCCAGGTTTCCGCGAAGCCGGGGATGTCTTTCAGCTCGTCGAATTTGCTGGCCGTGGCGTGGGCCTGTGAGGCCGTGACCGGCGTGCCGTTCTGCGCGTACTCAATGGCGTCGGCCAGCAGGCGAGCCAGCGGCAGCGCCTTGCCGGTCATCTCGCGCGAGACCTTCAGCGCCTCGTCCCAGCCGCTGACCGTGCCGGCGACGGTCAGCGCCGCGCGGGGGCCGCGATGGGGGATATGCGCCAGACCGTCGTAGGCGGCGAGCGTTGCGCGCGATCCCGCCGCGCCGCTGGCGTCAATGGCGACAGGTTCGCCTTCCGGCGGCACGATAAGCCAGAAGCCGTCGCCGCCCAGCCCGTTCATGTGCGGGTAAACCACGGCGATGGTGGCCGCCGCGGCGACCATCGCCTCTATCGCGCTGCCGCCTTCGCGCAGCACCGCCAGCGCGCTCTGGCTGGCAAGATGGTGGGGCGCAACGGCCATGCCGTGCGTGGAGACATTACTTTGCATGAAGCATCCTCGTAACCCTGAAAGTCACAAGGTGCTGCAAAAGCTGTTCCAGTTCTGAAAGAAAAGTTTCAGTAAACTGGCACGTATAATGAAAGGTAGAATGAAAGGCAAAATGTGATGAAACAAAAGTTACAGAGGCGCTATGGAACAACTGGACGAACGTCTGAAAGCACAGTACCCGTCGCTGTCGCCGCAGGAGCAGCGGGTGGCGGATTTTATTTTCGACCATTTTGACGATCTCATTAGCTACAACAGCGCCGAGCTGGCGCAGCTGAGCGGGGTGTCGAAAGCCACGGTCAGCCGTCTGTTTAAGCGTCTGGGCTATGAGAAATATAAGGACATGCGCGACGAGCTGCGCACCCTGCGCCAGAGCGGGATGCCGCTCACCGATAACCGCGACGCGGTGCAGGGCAATACGCTGCTGGCGCGCCACTATAAGCAGGAGATGGCGAACCTGACCCAGTGGGTCAATGCCCTCGACGCGCAGCAGTTTGCCGACGCCATGGCCTGCATGGTGAAGGCGCGGCGCATCGTCATTATCGGCATGCGTAACGCCTATCCGGCGGCGCTGCACCTGCGCCAGCAGCTGCTCCAGGCGCGCGGTCAGGTGCTGGTCCTGCCGCAGCCGGGGCAGAGCCTGGGCGAAGAGCTGGTGGATTTAACGCCGGACGATCTGGTGGTCATGATGGCCTTTCGCCGCCGCCCGCGCATTATCCGCCCGCTGATGCAGCAGCTTCAGAGCAGCGGTATTCCGGTGCTGCTGATGTGCGAGCCGCAGGCGCACAGCCTGTTTCCGCTGGCGAGCTGGCAGCTCTGCGCCCCGCTGGACAGCGTCTCGGCCTATGACAGCTACTCCTCGGTCAACAGCCTGATTAACCTGCTGGCGAATGCCTTCCTGCATGAAATTCTCGACAAAGGCCGTCCGCGCATTCACGAGATTGCCTCCCTCTACCAGCAGCTGGACGAACTCGAACAGCGATAATGGGGCATCAGGCTGGTGCTTTGCATTGAAATGGTGCAATTTGACGGGGCAAAAATGGAGAGCATTTTCGCCCCGTCCGCGTTTTATCAGGCTTCACAACAATATTTCCCGCTTCGCTTTATCTGGCACATTAGTTGCAAAATCACATTCAAAGAATCTTTTGTTTCATGTTAACGTTACGGGGAAGCACCATGAAAAAATTGTTGATTGCACTGGCCGGGGCCGCATGTCTCTTCACACAGCTGCCGGCAAAGGCTGACCAGCTTCAGGATATCGAGAAGCGCGGCACTATCCGCATTGCCGTTCCGCAGGACTTCCCGCCGTTTGGCTCGGTAGGGACCGATCTGCAGCCGCAGGGCTATGATATCGACATGGCGCGCTATCTGGCCAAACAGATGAAGCTCAGGCTGCAGCTGGTGCCGGTGACCAGCGCTAACCGCGTGCCGTACCTGCAAACCGATAAGGTGGATTTGGTCATTTCCAGCCTCGGTAAAAACCCGGAGCGCGAGAAGGTGATCGACTTTAGCCGCGCCTACGCGCCGTTCTTCCTCGGCGTGTTTGGTCCAAAAGGGGCCGAGCTGAAAGATGCCGCCGCGCTGAGCGGAAAAACCATCGGCGTGACGCGCGGTGCGGTAGAGGACATGGTGCTGACCAGCCTCGCGCCGAAAGACGCGGACGTGAAGCGCTACGAAGATAACAACACCACGCTCTCCGCCTACCTCTCCGGACAGGTGCAGTACGTGGCAACCGGCAACCTCGTGGTGGCGGCCATTTCGCGCCAGAACGCGGATAAAGCCCCGGTGCCGAGCTTTATGCTGAAAGATTCGCCGTGCTTTATTGGCCTGAAGAAAAACGAACCGGCCCTGAAGGCAAAAGTGGATGCGCTGATTGAGCAGGGCATCAAGGACGGCACGCTGAACGGCCTGTCTGAGCAATGGCTGAAGGCCCCGCTGCCGGCAAACCTTGGCGCCTGAGCCGATGACTGAGCAACTTCATTTCTCCGCGCTCTGGCCGCACTGGCCGGAGCTGCTGGCGGGGCTGTGGGTCACCGTTCAGCTGACGGTGATGGCAACCGTCGGCGGGCTGGCGATAGGGATTTTCGGGGCGGCGATCCGCAGCGGACGCACCACCTGGTTCAGCCGTATCTGGGGCGCGTACGTGGAAATCATCCGCAACACGCCGTTTGTGGTGCAGCTGTTTTTCATCGTCTTCGGCCTGCCGAATCTGGGGCTGAAGATGACGGCGGGGGAAGCGGCGCTGCTGGCCATGGTCGTGAACCTTGGCGCCTACAGCACCGAGATTATCCGCGCGGGCATTCAGGTCACGCCGAAAGGGCAGTGGGAAGCCGGACGCGTGCTGGGGCTGACCCGCCTGCAGACCTTTATTCGCGTGGTGCTGCCGCCCGCGCTGCAGCGCATTTACCCGGCGCTGGTGAGCCAGTGCATCATCGTGATGCTCGGCTCGTCGGTGGTGTCGCAGGTCTCGTATGAAGAGCTGACCTTCGCCGCCAACCTGATCCAGTCCAGAACGTTTCTGAGCTTTGAGGTTTATCTGGTGACAACCGGGATTTACTTAGCGCTGTCGATTACCCTGCGCCAGCTGATGATGGCGGCGGGACGGAAATGGCTGGGGGTGCAGGCATGATGACCACTTTTACCGACTGGGACATTATTCGCAACCTGCTGCTGGCCGGACGCTGGACGGTGCTGCTGTCGCTGGTGGCGTTTGTCGGCGGGGCGGCGGTGACGCTGCCGCTCCTGCTGCTCCGCCTGACGGGCGGGCGCACGGTGAAGCGCATTATTCGCGGCTATATTGAGCTGTTTCAGGGCACGCCGCTGCTGATGCAGCTGTTTCTGGCCTTCTTCGGCGTGGCGCTGTTCGGCATCGACGTCTCGCCGTGGACCGCCGCGTCGCTGGCGTTAACCTTCTACACCAGCGCGTTTCTGCTCGACATCTGGTTTGGCAGTATTCGCGCCTTGCCAAAAGGGCAGTGGGAAGCGTCGCGCTGCCTGGGGCTGACCTTTGGCCAGACCCTGTTTCGCGTGGTCGCCCCGCAGGCGCTGCGCATCGGCATCGCCCCGACGGTCGGCTTTGCCGTGCAGGTGATCAAGGGCACCGCGCTGGCG
The DNA here is from genome assembly GCF_036487345.1 of Enterobacter cloacae complex sp. CARB60. Classification (NCBI taxonomy): domain Bacteria; kingdom Pseudomonadati; phylum Pseudomonadota; class Gammaproteobacteria; order Enterobacterales; family Enterobacteriaceae; genus Enterobacter; species Enterobacter cloacae complex sp. CARB60. The sequence goes on along the minus strand of NZ_JAZKLC010000002.1, from coordinate 2,992,733 downwards.
TCGATTATCGGCTTTATCGAGCTGACCAAGGCCGGGACCATGCTGACCAACGTGACGTATCAGCCGTTTAAGGTCTTTGCGCTGGTGGCGCTGGGCTACTTTATTCTGTGTTATCCGCTGTCCCGCTACAGCCGCTATCTGGAGACGAAATTCAATGCCTCTCATCACCATTAATCAGGTGCAGAAGTATTACGGCGATAACCACGTGCTCAAGGGCGTCGATCTGGATATCGACATGGGCCAGGTGATCTCCATTATCGGGCGCAGCGGATCGGGCAAAAGCACGCTGCTGCGCTGCATCAACGGCCTAGAAGGCTATCAGGACGGCAGCATCAAGCTGGGCGGCATGACCATTACCGACCGGGATTCTCAGGCGCGTGAAATTAGCCGCTCGGTCGGGATGGTGTTCCAGAGCTTCAACCTGTTTCCGCACATGACGGCGCTGGAAAACGTGATGCTCGCCCCGCGTCGGGTGCTGAAGAAAAGCGCCGCCGAATGCCGGGCGCTGGCGCAGCAGATGCTGGAGAAAGTGGGCTTAGGCGATCGTCTGGATTACTACCCGTCGAGCCTCTCCGGCGGCCAGCAGCAGCGCGTGGCGATTGCCCGGGCGCTGGCCATGTCGCCTAAAGTTTTACTCTGTGACGAGATCACCTCCGCGCTCGACCCGGAGCTGGTGGGCGAAGTGCTCAAGGTGCTGGAGCAGCTGGCGGCCGAGGGGATGACGCTCATACTTGTTACCCATGAAATGAATTTTGCCCGCGAAGTGGGCGACCGCGTGGTGTTTATGCACCAGGGGAAAGTCTGGGAGCAGGGCGACAGCAAAACGCTGTTCGCCAACCCGCAGACCACGGAACTGAAGCAGTTCATCTCCTCCGTGCGCGGCCTCAACTGATAAGGACTTAACAATGGATATCGCACGCTTTCCGCAAATCAATCCGCCGCAGCGCCTGCTGATGGGGCCGGGCCCGATCAACGCCGACCCGCGCGTGCTGCGCGCCATGTCGAGCCAGCTGATCGGCCAGTACGACCCGGCCATGACCCACTATATGAACGAGGTGATGGCGCTCTATCGCGGGGTGTTCCGCACAGAGAACCGCTGGACGATGCTGGTGGACGGTACCTCCCGCGCGGGAATTGAAGCCATTCTGGTTTCCGCCATTCGTCCGGGAGATAAGGTGCTGGTGCCGGTTTTTGGCCGCTTTGGTCATCTGCTGTGCGAAATTGCCCGCCGCTGCCGCGCGGAGGTGCATACCATTGAGGTGCCGTGGGGCGAGGTGTTCACCCCGGACCAGGTCGAGGATGCGATTAAGCGTATTCGTCCGCGCCTGCTGCTGACCGTGCAGGGCGACACCTCCACCACCATGCTGCAGCCGCTCGCCGAGCTGGGTGCCCTCTGCCGCCGCTACGACGTGCTGTTTTACACCGACGCCACCGCCTCGCTCGGCGGCAACGCGCTGGAGACCGACGCCTGGGGGCTGGATGCCGTCTCGGCCGGGATGCAGAAATGCCTCGGCGGCCCGTCGGGCACGTCGCCGATCACCCTGAGCGCGCGCATGGAGGAGGCGATCCGCCGCCGAAAATGCGTTGAGGAAGGCATTCGCACCGACGCCCACCGCGACGGCGACGAGGAGATGATCTACTCCAACTATTTCGATCTCGGCATGGTGATGGACTACTGGGGGCCGGAGCGGCTGAACCACCACACCGAAGCCACGACCGCGCTGTTTGGCGCCCGCGAATGCGCGCGGCTGATCCTGCAGGAAGGGCTGGATAACGGCATCGCGCGTCATAAGCTGCACGGTGACGCATTGCTGAAGGGCATTCAGGCGATGGGGCTGGAGACCTTCGGCGACCTGAAGCACAAGATGAACAATGTGCTGGGCGTGGTTATCCCGCAGGGCGTTAACGGCGACCAGGTGCGCAAGCTGATGCTGGAGGATTTCGGGATTGAAATCGGCACATCGTTTGGCCCGCTGCACGGCAAAGTGTGGCGCATTGGCACCATGGGCTACAACGCGCGCAAAGACTGCGTGATGACCACCCTGAGCGCGCTGGAGTCGGTGCTGAACTACCTGAAATTCACCACAACGCAGGGAGCCGCCATGCAGGCCGCGTGGGACCACTATCGTCGCGAGACGCCGCAATGAGCCCGGCGGCACAACGGGTGATGGCGCGCGCCGACGCGCTGGCCGCCATCAGCGAAACCCCGGATGCGCTGACGAGGGTGTACCTCTCTGCGCAGCATCTGCAGGCCAACCAGCTGGTCGGCGAGTGGATGCGCCAGGCGGGAATGACCGTCTGGCAGGACAGCGTGGGCAACATCTGCGGACGCTATGAGGGCGCGCAGGAAGGGGCGCAGGCGGTGCTGCTCGGCTCGCATCTCGATACCGTGCGCAACGCCGGGCGCTACGACGGCATGCTCGGGGTGCTCACCGCCATTGAGGTGGTGGACAGCCTGCACCAGCAGGGGCTGCATCTGGCGCAGGCCATCGAGATTGTCGGGTTTGGCGACGAAGAGGGGACCCGTTTTGGGATCACCCTGCTAGGCAGCCGGGGCATAACGGGCACCTGGCCGCAGGGCTGGCTGGAGACCTGCGATGCCCAGGGCATCAGCGTGGCGCAGGCGATGGTGCAGGCGGGGCTCGATCCCGCCCGCGTGGCGCTCGCGGCACGCCATCCGGACGATTTCAGCGCCTGTCTGGAGCTGCACATCGAACAGGGGCCGTGTCTGGAGCAGGAAGGTCTGGCGCTGGGCGTGGTGGAAGCCATTAACGGCGCGCGCCGCCTCAGCTGCCGCTTCACCGGGGAGGCCGGACACGCGGGAACCGTGCCGATGAATCACCGTAAGGATGCCCTGGCCGCCGCCGCCGAATGGATGGTGCTGATCGAAAACACCACCCGACAGCAGGGCGGTAATCGGGTGGCGACGGTCGGGGAGCTGCGCTGCCTGCCCGGCGCGGTCAACGTGATCCCGGGCGAGGTTACGCTCTCGCTGGATATTCGCGGCCCGCAGGATGGCCCGCTTGACGCGCTGCTCGCGGAACTGCTGGCGCAGGCGCAAACCATTGCCGCTCGTCGCGGGCTGAGCTTCAGCGCCGAGGAGTTTTACCGTATCGCCGCCACGCCGTGCGATGCACGTTTGCAGGATCTGCTGGAACAGGCCGTTGAATCGGTGCAGGGGCGCTCATTATCGCTGCCGAGCGGTGCCGGGCATGACACCATCGCGCTGGCAGAACGCTGGCCGGTCGGCATGCTGTTTGTGCGCTGCAAAGGGGGCGTCAGCCACCATCCGGCGGAATCGGTGATGGCTGAGGACGTTGCCCTGGCGATTGAGGCGTTTGGGCGGGCGGTGAGAAAGCTTGGTGCGGTCTGAATATTGCCCGGCGGCGCTACGCTTGCACGGGCCTACGGGATAGGTAGGCCGGGTAAGCGCAGCGCCACCCGGCAGGGAACCGCGTTACTCCAGCCCCAGCGTGTACTGGGCAATTTTGAAGTAGATAATCAGCCCGGTCCCGTCGATCAGCGTGGCGATAAACGGCGCGGACACCACGGCAGGGTCGATCCGGCAACGTTTGAGCACCATCGGGATCACGGACGACACAATCGCGCTCCAGAGCGTGATGCACACCAGCGTCAGGCTGACGATAAGCGTGATTTCCAGGCCGATACCCATCATCCAGGCGCGGATACACCCGGCGATACCGAGCGTAGCGGCAATCATCAGCGAGGTGGTCATCTCTTTACGCAGCACGCGGCCAACGTCGCGCAGACGGACTTCCCCCAGCGCCATGGCGCGCACCAGCGTGGAGGTGATTTGCGTCCCGCTGTTGCCGCCCGTGCCGATCAGCAGCGGAATAAAGAACGCCAGCGCGATGGCGGACTCCAGCGCCTCTTCAAAATGCTGGATCACCGAGCTGGTGTAGGCTTCCGCGACAAACAGCAGCAGCAGCCAGACGGAGCGTTTCTTCCACAGGCTGTACGGGCTGGTGTCCAGATAGGGTTTCTCCAGCGGCAGCGTCGCCCCCTGAAGCTGAGCATCTTCGGTGACGTCATCTTCCAGCAGATGGGCTATTTCGCGCTCGGTCAGGCAGCCGACGAGCTTGCCGTGGGTGACCACGGGCACCACGTCCGCGCCGCCGTGCGCCAGCAGTCCGGCAACGTCGGCACGTTCATCCTCCGGTTTGACCTGCAAAAACTGCGAAATCATCAGCGATTTCATCGGCTGTACCGTATCGGCGGTCTGCAGCAGTTTACGCACGGCAATCATGCCCGCCAGGCGGCCATTGTCTTCAATAAAAATATGAGACGGAATATCGTCGTCTTTTAATTTTTCGAAGAATTGCTCGCGCGCCAGCGCCACGCATAATGAAATATCGAGGACGATAAAATCGGTATTCATATATTGCGCGATCGCGCTGTCATTGAATGCCAGGTTTTGGTTGTGAATAGCGTAAGACATTGTGAATTCCCTTTGAATAATAACATCTCTCAGGGGCGAGCAAGACAGGGCATGTCGAAGAGGAGATCCCCACGTCCTGGGTTCAGCACTGTACACCGTATCCCGTGAGGGAAGTTATACTGACAAAGCCTTGATTCGACAGTGCCTGTTTTACCCTGTGCCGGTTCTCTCGAACCCACCAGAGCGATAACGTGTATTTGTACAGGAGCCTCGCCATAACGAGATCGTTGTAAAACGAGAGGGATAATACGCTTATTTAATTTTAGCGCTCAGGAAATTAATTAATGTTTAAGAACGGTTTAGGAGAATGATATTAATAAAGCGTTGAAGGTTTATTTAAGATAATTCATTTCTAATGGAGGATTATATAATCAACGGAGGAGAGGAAAATGGCGTGGTTTGATAATCTGCTGAATCATTTTGCGCTGTATCCGGCACATCTTTTCGCGCTGTTATTCGTAATGGCGCTGAGTAAATCGACGGTGCTGATCTCCTCCGTGCTGCCGCCCGCCTCGGTGATGCTGCTGGCGGGGATTACCGTCAGCCAGACGAGCATGCATCCTGCGCTGGCGTGGCTGGCCGTGGTGTTGGGGGCAACGGTGGGTTCGGTGCTGAACTACCATATCGGCCAGCTGATGGGGCACTCCCGGCTGGTCACGCGTTTTACCTCAAAGCATGCCGATAAGTTCTTGCGGGTACAGCATCAGCTGCAAAAGAACGGGGTCATCGTGCTGTTTACGTCGCGCTTTCTGGCGGTGTTGCGTTACATCGTCCCGCTGGCGGCAGGGATGCTCAGGCTGAATGCGGTCAAGGTCTACGCCGTCGGCCTGATTTCCGCCTGCGTATGGGCGGCGCTGTATGTCGGCATCGTCACCGGCATCAGCGCCTTTTGAGTTACAAACTCCCCATCCCGCCGTCGACCAGCAGCTCCGTTCCCACCGTGTAGCTCGACTCGTCGGACGCCAGATAGAGCGCGGCTTTTGCCAGCTCCGTCGTCGAGCCCATTCTGCCCAGCGGCACCAGCTTAATGACCTCTGCCATCATCGCGTTAAGCGCCTCGTCGCTTAGGCCCGTCTTCGTAAACGCCGGGGTTTCCACCGGGCCGGGGCTCAGGCCGTTGACGCGGATCCCGCGCGGCAGCAGCTCCGCCGACAGCGTGCGCGCCAGCGACAGCAGTGCGGCCTTGCTCGCGGCATACACGCTGCTGGTGGGCAGGCCGATGCGCGCGCTTACGGAGCCGCAGAGGATGACCGACGACGGATTATTCAGCAGCGGCAGCAGCGCCTGAATTAAAAAGAACGGTCCCTTCAGGTTGATGCCCATCAGGCGGTCCCAGGCCTCCTCCTGCCAGGCTTCCAGCGGCGCGTGCGTGACGTCGCCCGCGTTGAGAAACACCGCGTCCAGGCGTGGCCAGCGGGCGGCGAGGGTTTCCGCCAGCGCTTTTTGCGACGCGATATCGCCCGCATCGGTTGGGATTACCCAGGCCTTATCGCCCAGAATACGTTCTGCCTCGGCGAGCGTTTCCGGGTTGCGTCCGGTCACGGCGACGCGCGCGCCTTCGGCGATAAACGCCTGCGCGGTGGCGAGGCCGATGCCGCTGGTGCCGCCGGTAATCAGCGTATATTTATCTGTTAAACGACCCATTGTTCTTCTCCTGAAATGTCTCTGGAGAAAGCACTATAGAAACGTTAGTATCGAAAGGAAACCAGGTACCAAATGGATACTAACGAGGCAAGAGGTGTGCTATGGCAGAAAGGCTGGAGGCGTGCTGCGAAAAAAAATCTGAGGCGTATACCTGCCCGATGACGCAGTTTGTCAACCTGATATCCGGTAAGTGGGCAATCCCCATTCTCTACCGCCTGATTGTGTTCAACACGCCCGTACGCTTTGGCGATCTGCTGCGTGCCGCTGCCCCCATCACGCAGAAAGAGCTGACGAAGCAGCTGCGCCTGTTTGAGCAGCGCGGGCTGGTGACGCGGACGGTCTACCCGGAGATCCCGCCGCGCGTGGAGTATCAAATTACCGCGCTCGGGTTAACCCTGCAAAATGCGCTCTCGCCGCTGGCCGCCTGGATGAGCGAGTACGGCGACCAGCTTGAGCGTTAGGCTACTGTTTTACGTAGCGCGGTGCCGGAATGCCGGTGCGCGCGCTGTTGAACAGCTCAAGGCGCGCCGCTTCGTAGCGCTCCCACAGGCCTGCGTCATGCATCGGCGGGATGGTGATTGGTTCACCCTGATCCAGACCCGCCAGCGACGCATCCACCATATCGTCGGTGGTCATCACCGATCCTTCCGGCAGATCGTTCACCGTGACGCCCGAATGGCTCCAGATTTCTGTCGCCGTGGCGGCGGGCAGTACGGCCTGAATGCGCACGCTGCTGTCGGCAAACTCTTCCTGTAACCCACGGGTAAAGCTCAGTACCCACGCCTTGGTGGCGCTGTAGAGGGCGCTACCGGCGCGGACGTGCAGCGCTAACACCGAGGCGATATTGATCAGCGTGCCGCGATTGTTCTGCGCCAGGCGTGGCAGGATGGCGTAGGTCAGACGCATCAGCGCCGTGGTGTTCAGGGTGTTAATGGCCTGATGCTGCGCTACCTCGCCCGCGAGGAACGGTGCCATCTGCGCGGTGCCCGCGTTGTTAATGAGCGTATCAATGGCGGTATTGCTGCGCAGCTCCTCCTCCACGGCGCGGATCCCGGCTTCATCGGTAAGATCGGCCACCAGAATATCGACGGCCACGCCATAGCGCGCGCGCAGGTCGGCGGCGAGGGTCTTCAGGCGATCCTCGCGGCGGGCAACCAGCACCAGGTTAGCGCCGCGCGCGGCAAGACGGTCGGCATAGACGGCACCAATCCCGGAAGAGGCGCCCGTAATCAGGGCGGTGGTGATTTGCGTAGTCATCGTGTGTTACCTCAAGGCAAAGTGGGTTATTTGGTTTCAATATGAAACTGAATCAACTCTCTGCTATTTGGTTTTATAATGCAACTATTCTGGCGATCATTTTGTGCTTTTGCCGTCGGGAACGATCAGGAGGGGAGTTTAGCCACGATCTCTTCAGGCGTTAGTTCGCGCCCATCGTCGGCGATAAGCGCCAGCTTGCGCAGGGGTTTGCGCTGTTCAGCATCGACCAGCACGGTGCCGCATTCGTTTTCAGCAAACAAAAATTCATTGCCCCACTGGGACAATGCAACCAGCACCGTTTGCAGGGCGCGCCCTTTCTCGGTCAGGACATACTCCTGCCAGGCGCTACCGTCGGACGCGGGCTGAAGCCGGAGGATCCCTTCGTCGACCAGCAGCTTGAGCCGCGTGGTCAGCATGTTTTTCGCGATGCCGAGGCTTTTCTGGAACTCGCCGAAGCGTTTAATTCCGCGCAGCGCGTCGCGCACGATCAGCAGCGACCACCAGTCGCCGATGATATCCAGCGAACGGGCGACGGGGCAGGTGCTCTCTTCGAGGCGGGTACGTTTCACGGTCAATTCTCCGGTAGGGTGTGGTTTTATTATAAAACTAATTTGCGCGCGTCGTAAGCAGGTTAATCATCAGTTTGAGAAATGCTTCCCGGAAAACTGTCACGAATCTGTCACACTGAACGCGACATTTTAAAACGAGTGAGGAATTAGGGATGAGAAAAGCACTACTCGCGCTGGCAGTCGCCGGTTCCATTTCAGCAACGTTTGGCGTGCAGGCGCAAGAGACGCCGGAAGAGTATCAGCTGGAGCAAGTTTTAATCATGAGTCGCCATAACCTGCGCGCGCCGCTCGCCAATAACGGCAGCGTGCTGGAGCAGTCCACGCCGAAGCAGTGGCCGGAGTGGGAGGTGCCGGGCGGCCAGCTCACCACCAAGGGGGGCGTGCTGGAAGTCTATATGGGCCATTACATGCGCGAGTGGCTGGCGCAGCAGGGGATGGTGAAGACGGGAGAGTGTCCAGCGGCGGATAGCGTTTATGCTTATGCCAACAGCCTGCAGCGCACCGTCGCCACCGCACAGTTCTTTATCACCGGCGCGTTCCCGGGCTGCGACGTCCCCGTGCACCATCAGGAAAAAATGGGCACCATGGATCCGACCTTCAATCCGGTGATTACCGATAACTCGCCGGAATTCCGCGAAAAAGCGCTCAAGGCGATGGAGTCCGAGCGGCAGAAAATGCAGCTCGCGGAAAGCTATAAGCTGCTGGAACAGCTGACGAACTACGCGGATTCCCCGTCCTGCAAAGAGAAAAAGGTCTGCTCGCTGGCAGACGCGAAAGATACCTTCAGCGCCGACTATGAAAAAGAGCCTGGCGTATCCGGGCCGCTGAAGGTGGGTAACTCGCTGGTGGACGCGTTCACGCTGCAGTATTACGAAGGCTTCCCGGCCGACCAGGTGGCCTGGGGCGAAATCAAAACCGACCAGCAGTGGCGCGTGCTGTCGAAGCTGAAGAACGGCTATCAGGATTCGCTGTTTACCTCCACCGAAGTGGCGCAAAACGTGGCGAAGCCGCTGGTGAAGTACATTGATAAAACCCTGGTCACCGAACAGGCGAAAGCGCCTAAAATCACCCTGCTGGTGGGGCATGACTCGAACATTGCTTCCCTGCTGACTGCCCTGGATTTCAAACCGTATCAGCTGCACGACCAGCAGGAGCGCACTCCGATTGGCGGCAAAATTGTCTTCCAGCGCTGGCATGACAAAAATGCCAACCAGGAGCTGATGAAAATTGAGTATGTCTATCAGAGCTCAGAACAGCTGCGTAACGCCAGCGTGCTGTCGCTGCAGTCGCCCGCGCAGCGCGTGACGCTGGAGCTGAAAGGCTGTCCGGTGGATGCGAACGGCTTCTGTCCCGTCGATAAATTCAATGCGGTCATGAACAACGCGGCGAAGTAAAGGAGAACCCCCCGCTGCGGCGGGGGGGAAACGCTTAGACGTTTTTACGTTCGATGGTTTGCTCGCCCCAGAAGAGCGAGTCTTTGTCCGTTTTTTCGAAGGCGCGCACCAGCACCTCATCGTTACCTTCCTCCCAAATCTGCTCGGCCAGCTTCTCGTCGTACTTCGCGACTTCAAAGATAGCTTCGGCAATCTCCGGAGAGGTGTTGCGTAAACTTGCCCATTCGCCCACGTGGTGAGCTTTGGATTCTTGAGTTGGCATGCTTGTCCTCCTGTTGGGTGTTAGCCGTTCAGTTTTTTGGCCAGACCCGCGACATATTCACCCTGATAGCGGGCGATAGACAGTTCTTCATTGCTTGGCTGACGTGAGCCATCCCCACCGGCAATGGTGGTTGCGCCGTATGGCGTACCGCCGCGCACCTGGGAAACGTCAAACAGCTCCTGCGCGCCGTAGCCAATCGGCACAATCACCATCCCGTGATGAGCAAGGGTAGTCCAGGTTGAGGTAATCGTCTGCTCCTGACCGCCGCCGGTGCCGGTTGAGCTGAATACGCTGGCGAGTTTGCCGTAGAGCGCCCCGGATGCCCAAAGTCCGCCGGTTTGATCGAGGAAGGTGCGCATCTGGCCCGACATATTGCCGAAGCGGGTCGGGGTGCCGAAGATAATGGCATCATAATCCGCCAGCTCCTGCGGGGTAGCGACCGGGGCGTTTTGGGTTTTGCCCCCGGCTTTCAGGAAGGCTTCAGCGTGCATGGTTTCCGGTACGCGCTTCACCACAACCTCAACGCCATCAACCCTGTTTGCACCTTCTGCTACCGCGTGAGCCATGGTTTCAATGTGTCCATACATGGAATAATAGAGCACCAGAACTTTTGCCATTTTGCATCACTCCTCGTTGGTTTTTCTGACAGCGGATCGCTGCGTTCTTTTAAAGATATGCCATCACAGCCAGACTGCAAAAATGAACGGCATTTCTTTGATTTATAACAATATGGTTACAAAAAGGCGTTGTAGCAAAATGATACAACTTTTACACGGCAGATTTCTGAAATGATAAGAAAGGCTTATGCATCCCCGTCGCGTCATCTCACCCGAAAGGCTGAGTTCATGTTGCAGGATATTACCTGCGGCTTGCCGGATAGCGGCATTCCACTAAGCTTAGTTTCACGCGGCACAGATAAAGGCACTGTCCTTGTGTTGCGAGGTGAAAGAATCCTCTTTTACTGAATGCAATATGATGTCTAATGTTTCACATTCTGGAGGTTAGAGATGGCAAACCATCGTGGTGGTTCAGGTAATTTCGCAGAAGACCGTGAAAGAGCATCAGAAGCAGGCCGTAAAGGTGGCCAGCACAGCGGGGGCAACTTCAAGAATGACCCGCAACGCGCATCTGAAGCTGGCAAGAAAGGGGGCAAAAACAGCCACGGCAGCAGCAGTAAGTAACACGCCGGGTTGAACCCTGCCGCCGGGATCTCCCGGCGGTTTTTTTATTTCTGCAACATTGAACTGTAACCAAAGGCAACGCACACTAGAGCATTGATCTTAATTGCGAGTGCCGCATGTCTGTCTCACGCTTCAAATTCTCCGTAAAACCGCAGGAAGCCATCCTCATTCTCATCACCATGTTCTGGGGTGGGACGTTCCTGGCCGTTCAGTACGCGGTGACCCTCAGCGATCCATTCTTTTTCGTTGGCCTGCGCTTCGCGACGGCGGCGATTGCCGTAGCGCTCATCTCCCTGAAAACCCTGCGCGGGTTAACGCTCAAAGAGCTGAAGGCTGGGGTAGCGATTGGCGTTGCTATTGCGATGGGCTACAGCCTGCAGACGTGGGGATTACAAACTATCCCCAGCAGTAAATCCGCGTTTATTACCGCCATGTACGTGCCGCTGGTGCCGCTATTGCAGTGGCTCTGTCTCGGCAGAATTCCGGGCCTGATGTCCTGCATTGGCATCGTGCTGGCGTTTATCGGCCTGATCCTGCTGGCCGGGCCGGAAAATAACCTGCTGGCGCTGGGGCCGGGCGAAATCATCACCCTGATTGGGGCGATTGCCATTGCGGCGGAAATCATTCTGATTAGCGCCTGGGCGGGGAAGGTGGACGTCAAGCGCGTCACGGTGGTGCAGCTGGCGACGGCCTCGCTGGTGGCCTTTGCGACGATGATTCCGGCCGGAGAATCTGTGCCGCCGATGTCCACCGGTCTGGTGGTGGTCGCACTGGGGCTCGGTATCTTCAGCGCCATTATTCAGGTCACCATGAACTGGGCGCAGCGCAGCGTATCGCCAACTCGCGCGACGGTGATTTATACCGGTGAACCGGTCTGGGCGGGCATTTTCGGGAGACTGGCCGGGGAGCGTCTGCCGCTGCTGGCCCTGGTTGGCGCGGCATTTATTGTCGCCGGGGTGCTGGTGAGCGAGTTAAAGCTAAAAAAACGACGCAAGGCGATTGCCGGGGTGAGCGCTGAACAAGGGGCAGATAGCTAACAACGCGCACGCTGCCCGTTTTGCCCGGCGGCGCTACATGCCAGTTGTAGGCCGGGTAAGCGTAGCGTCACCCGGCAAGAAAGTAGCACTCATTTCAGGTGGAGGGGGTGATGGCTTCCGCCTGCGCTTCATCCCCTTTCCGGCGGCTCAGCAGGGCGTTAAGCAGGATCGCGCCGAAGGTCGCCGTGCCAATCCCGCCAATCGTAAACCCGCCCAGCGTCAGGGCAAAATCGCCCGCGCCCAGCACCAGCGTGACCGCCACCATAATCAGGTTGCCGTTCTGGCTGAGATCGACCCGATGCTGCACCCAGATGCGCGCCCCGGCCACGGCGATCAGCCCAAACACCACAATCGATGCCCCACCGATGACCGGTGACGGAATGGTGTGGATCAGCGCGCCGAACTTCGGCGAGAAGCCGAGCAGCATCGCCATCACCGCCGCCGCCACGAAGACCAGCGTCGAGTAGACCTTGGTCACCGCCATCACGCCGATGTTTTCGGCATAGGTGGTGACGCCGCTGCCGCCTACGGAACCGGAGAGCATGGTCGCCAGCCCGTCACCGACGAACGCGCGGCCCATGTACGGATCCATGCTGCGCCCGGTCATTCCGGCGACCGCTTTCAGGTGGCCCAGGTTCTCCGCCACCAGGATAACGGCGACAGGTGCGATAAGCATCATCGCCTGGGTGTTGAATGTGGGGGAGGTGATCTTCGGCAGGCCGAACCAGGCGGCCTGATGCAGCAGCGTAAAATCAACCGGCTTGCCCAGACCGAAAACGTTCGCCAGCAGGGCATAAACCAGACAGGCAACAATCAGCCCAACCAGGATCAGCAGCCGCTGGACCATGCCCCGCGTGAACACCGCCACCAGGCCGATGCACAGCACGGTGATCACCGCCATCCAGCTTTCAAACGGCGAGGCGGAGACGCTCCTGACCGCAATCGGGGCGAGGTTCAGACCAATCGCCATCACCACGGCGCCCGTCACGACCGGGGGCATCATTCGCTCTATCCAGCGCGTACCGATTTTCATCACCACCAGACCAATCAGGGTGTACACCAGACCGCAGGCGATGATGCCGCCGAGGGCCACGCTCAGGTTGGGGTTGATCCCCTGGCCGTTAAACCCGGTGGTGGCGATGACCACTCCGACAAAGGCGGCGCTGGATCCGAGATAGCTGGGCACGCGCCCGCCGGTGACGAAAAAGAACAGCAGCGTGCCGATACCCGACATCAGAATGGAGAGGTTGGGATCGAGTCCCATCAGCATCGGCATCAGCACCGTGGCGCCAAACATGGCGACCGCGTGCTGAACGCCCATCACCATCGTCTGCCCGAGCGGGAGGCGTTCATCCGGCGCGACCACGCCTGCGTCTGTGGAGGTCGATTTCAACTGCCAGTGGGGAAATCCGAACATGGTCTGTCTCCTTAGAGCGGGTTAACAGGCGGGGCGCATAAGCGCGTGGTAGCCGCGGTCAAACCACACCAGCCCTTGCGGCGCGGGGTGGCGGATAATCGAAACAATGTCGCAAAACAGAATGTCGTGGGTGCCGACGCTCACCACCTGGCTGATGCGGCAGTCAAACGAGGCCAGCGCATCCTCCAGGCGCGGGCAGCCCGTGTCGCCCGTCTGCCAGCGGGCGGCGGCAAAGCGTTCCTCCATCGGCGTTTTCCCGCCAAACAGATTGGACAGAGGCTCCTGCCCGGCGCTCAGGGTATTCACGCAAAGGGTGCGGTTTTCGCTAAACGTTGGCCAGACTGACGCGCCGCGGTTCAGGCACACCAGCAGGGTGGGCGGTGAATCCGTGACGCTGCACACCGCGCTGGCGGTGAAGCCTGCCATCCCCGCCGGGCCGTCGGTGGTGATGATGTTGACCGCCGCGCCAACGCAGGCCATGGCGTCGCGAAAGGTTTGTTTATCCGGTGTCGTCATAATTGCTCCTTACGCCAGCCCGCAGGCATCGTCGAAGTCCAGACGCGGCAGGCGCCCGTACAGTTTGCGGGTATCGCCGTAGCCAATGTTGATCAGCAGATTGCTTTTAAGCGTGGTGCCGGTGAAAAAGGCCTCGTCGACCTTTTGGCGGTCAAAGCCCGACATCGGGCCGGTGTCCAACCCCAGCGCGCGACAGGCGAAAATCAGGTAGGCGGCCTGCATTGAGCTGTTGCGAAAGGCGGTCTCTTCCGCATGCGCGGGGCTGGTGGTAAACCAGCTCTTTGCATCGCCGTGCGGGAACAGCTCGGGCAGGCGTTCGTAGAATTCCCCGTCCCAGGCGACAATGGCCGTGACCGGGGCGGTGAGGGTTTTCTCGAGGTTGCCGCTGGAGAGCGCCGGGCGCAGCTTCTCTTTTCCCTCTGCGCTTCGCACAAACACAATCCGCGCCGGGGAGCAGTTGGCGGACGTTGGCCCCCATTTCATCAGGCTGTAGATTTCGCGCAGCGTTTCGTCGCTGACGGGCATATCCTGCCAGCCGTTATGGGTGCGGGCGCCGGTGAACAGCGTTTCCAGCGCGGCGGGCGTAATGGCTTCGCTCATTAAAGCTCCTTATAAAGCGGGTTCCGGGCTGTGCAGCAGGCTGGCAAGCCCGTTTAGCAGCAGGGTGTTAAAGGTATCCGGCTCGGTGACGTTGCAGGCATGCCCGCCCTGGCGCATCACCGCGCTGCGGCTGTGCGGGATCGCCGCCTGCAGTTCCGACGAGCAGACGGAGGGCACCAGCATGTCGTCGGCGGAACAGACGATCTGTACCGGGCAGCGAATGCGCGCGGCATGGCGGCTGAAGTCGGCCTTTTTCAGGGCGCTGAGCCTGTGCAGCAGGTTGGTTTTGCCCTGGAAATGGGCCAGCGCCAGCGCCTCTTCTGCCTCCAGGCGGGGAGCGCGGGCGGCCATCCAGTCCGCCGGGTAGAGAAACAGCGGCTGCGCCTCGACCCACGCCTGCGCGCCGCCGTAATGCAGCAGGCGCTCGCGGATCTGAAAGCAGCGGCGGGTGTGGGCGTTGAGGGTCAACCAGCCGTTGACGCATACCAGCGCGGTGAGGGCGTCGGGCCTGTCGAGGGCCAGCTGCAGGCCGACCAGCGCACCCAGCGCGTGACCCACGACGCTGTAGCGGGCAATCCCGGCATCCGCCAGCGCCTGAGCCAGCTCGTCCGCCATCTGCGCAAGGCTGTACCCTTCCGGCAGGGTGTCGGGGTTATTGCCCGTTCCCCGCTGGTCATAGCACACCACCTGATACTCCGGCTCCAGCGCGGCCAGCTGGGGCAGCCAGTAGCTGCCGCTGCCGCCGAGACCGGAAATAAAGACCACCACGGGCGCACCCTCGAACGGGGGCGGCGAGACGGAGAGTTTCATACCTGCCTCACTTCGCGATGTGCGCAACGGTGGCGATTTCAACCAGCGCCTCTGGCTTCACCAGCCCGCACTGAATGCAGAACCGGGCCGGTTTATCGCCGGGGAAGAATTCGGCGTAAATCTCGTTAATCGCGGCGTAGTTTTTCCAGTCGGTGATAAAGATGCTGTTGAAGGTCACATCCTCCATCGTGCCACCCGCCGTTTCGATCACGGTTTTGATCGTCTCCAGCACGTGGCGGGTTTGCGCCTTTGGGTCGTTGATGAACACCACGTTGTTGTCTTTATCAAACGGCAGCGTGCCGGAGACATACACCACGCCGTCTGCGAGGGTGCCGGGAACAAACGGGGCAATGGGCGTGCTGGTGCCCGTCGGAATAATCACGGATTTTGGCATCAGGTGTCTCCTCAGGCGATGCGGGCGAGCGGGGGAGTCAGGGCGTCGCAGAAATCATTGACGTTACTGACCCAGCCAAAAAAGGTTTCGATATTGAACAGGGCCGCTTTCTGGGCAAATTCCGGCCCGGCCTGGTGGGTCGCGTCTTCCAGCACAACGCCAAAATACTCGAGGAAAAAGCCGTCGCGCAGGGTCGACTCCACGCAGACGTTGGTGGCGATCCCGGTGAACACCAGATGGCGAATGCCCCGGCTGCGCAGCAGGCTGTCGAGCGGGGTGTTGAAAAAGCCGCTGTAGCGCGGTTTCGGCAGGACGATGTCGCCCGCCTGCGGGACCAGCTCATCCACCAGCTGATAGTCCCAGCCGCCTTTCGCCAGCAGCTTGCCCTGCAGTTCGGGCCGCTTGCGCATGGTTTTCAGGGCGTTCGACTTGTGGAAGTTGGGCGAGCCGGGGCCGCCGGCCTCGACGTACTGGTCATCCCAGCCGTTCTGGAACCAGATGATGAGCATGCCCGCGGCGCGCGCGGCGGCGACGGCGGTTTTGATGTTCTCAATCACCGGCCGGGTGGTGGAGACGTCGAACCCCGCCAGATCCAGATAGCCGCCCTGGCTGGCGTAGGCGTTTTGCATGTCCACCACGATCAGCGCGCTCTGCTCCGGCGCAAAGGTGATGGCTTCCGGGCGTGCGTTAAGAGTGGTCATTACGCCACCTCCTTCGTGACGGCAGGGATGTGGGCGCGGCACTGCATCAGCGGCTGGATGCGCTCGCCGAAGGTCTCCACGCCGGTGAGGAAATCATCGAAGGTAAGCAGGACGCCTTCCGCGCCGGGAACGGCCGCCACTTCGTCAAGCATTCTGGCGACGCTGGCGTACGAGCCGACCAGGGTGCCCATGTTGATATTGACCGCAGAGGTCGGGTCGGCCATCTGGCGAACGTTGGTATCTGAGCCGGAGCGGGTATCCTTTTGGCTCTGCTCGGTGAGCCAGCTCAGGGCCTCCTCGTCGGCACCGTCCTTATAGCGCTCCCATTTCGCGCGCGCGGCGTCGTCGGTTTCGTCGGCAATCACCATAAACAGCACGTAGGAGCCCACGTCGCGTCCCGTCTTGTCTGCGGCCTCTTTCATCCGCGCGGCGGTCGGGGCGAAGGCGGCAGGCGTGTTCACGCCTTTGCCGAAGCAGAAGTTGAAGTCGGCGTATTTCGCCGAGAATTCCATTCCCGCGTCGCTCTGCCCGGCGCAAATCACCTTCATCGGCACCGACGGCTGCGGGCTGACGCGACAGTCGTTCATGGTGAAGAAGTCACCCTTGAAGTCGCTTTTGCCGGTGCCCCAAAGATCGCGTAGCACCTGCACGTATTCGGTCAAGTAGTCGTAGCGACGCGAGAAGTAGTCGTCACCCGGCCAGAGCCCCATCTGCTCGTACTCGGGTTTTTGCCAGCCGGTGACCAGGTTAACGCCAAAGCGCCCGCCGGAGATGGAGTCGATGGTGGAGGCCATGCGCGCTACGATCGCCGGGGGGAGAGTAAGGGTGGCGGCGGTGGCGTAGATCTGAATACGCGAGGTGACCGCGGCCAGCCCGGCCATCAGGGTAAAGGACTCCAGGTTGTGATCCCAGAATTCGGTTTTGCCGCCAAAGCCGCGCAGCTTGATCATCGAAAGCGCAAAGTCGAAATGGTAGTGCTCCGCTTTCTGCACGATGGCTTTATTCAGCTCAAAGGTCGGCATGTATTGCGGTGCAGTGGTCGAGATAAGCCAGCCGTTGTTGCCGATGGGTACAAATACGCCAATTTTCATCACGAACCTCTCTTCATTACGTCGCAGGTGTAACGGTGTTTGTGCAAAGGCGGTGCCAGTTTTGAAAATGGCAGTGTTATTAATGTGTTAACCAGAAGTTGGTGGATTGATGCGGCTAAATGTGGACTAAATGGTCAAAAACATTGCACAGAAAACAGGCATTCATGCGCGATCGGAGTGCAGGATGTCGTGGCGAGACGGGGGTTTTGCTATGCTGAGGGCAACGCAGAATAAGGAGAGCGGGAATGGCACAAGGCGCAGTGAAAACACCAGGTAAACGTTCGCAGGCGGTGAGCGCCAAGAAGCAGGCGATCCTCAGCGCGGCGCTGGAGACCTTTTCGCAGTTTGGTATTCACGGCACGCGCCTTGAGCAGGTGGCGGAGCAGTCCGGGGTATCCAAAACCAATCTGCTCTACTATTACCCGTCGAAAGAGGCGCTCTATATCGCGGTGATGCAGCAGATCCTCGATATCTGGCTGGCGCCGCTGAAAGCGTTTCGCGCAGAGCTGGCCCCGCTGGTGGCGATCAAAGAGTACATTCGCCTGAAGCTGGAGGTGTCGCGCGATTACCCGCAGGCATCAAGGCTGTTTTGTCTTGAGATGCTGCAGGGCGCGCCGCTGTTGCAGGCGGAACTCACCGGAGATTTAAAGCAGCTGGTGGACGATAAGTCGGCCATTATTGCCGGATGGGTCGCCAGCGGAAAGCTGGCCCCGGTCGACCCGCATCATCTGATCTTTATGATTTGGGCCTCCACCCAGCATTACGCTGACTTTGCGGCCCAGGTTGAGGCGGTGACCGGTAAAACGCTGCAGGACGAGGCGTTTTTCCACAGCACGCTGGAAAACGTGCAGCGGATGATTATTGAAGGGATCCGCGTGCGCTAGTTTCCCGGCGGGAGAGGGCAGCTTAAGTCGCCCTCTTCACACTGCATCAGCGAGGCCAGAAACGCTTCGCGCTCGACGGTTTTTTCCGCCAGGCACTGGTTAACAATCATTGGCTGGACGCTCCCGCCTTCCGTCCCCGAACCGATAAACGCGCAGTCCGCGTCGCGCAGGGTAATCCACGCCTGCTGCGCTTTTTTCAGCAGGTCGCGCTGAGGTGCCGCCGCGCGTTTGATGGCGGCCTGATAGGTCTGGTTGAGCTTTTTATCGGCAGCCTGGTACTGCTGCGCGCTACAGGTATTCAGCTCAAGCTGGGTGGTCGCTTTGTCGCACTCGTCGGCCAGCGCGCTGGCGCTGAGCAGCAGTGCTGCGCCTGCGATCAGATAATGTTTCATCTTTCCCTCCGTGTAAAAAAGCCGGATGCGCTGCGCTTATCCGGCCTGGGGTTGTTTTGTAGCCCCGGTAAGCGTAGCGCCACCGGGGAAAGTTTACACGATTAACCGATGGTCATCAGGCTGGCGTTACCGCCTGCCGCCGCCGTGTTGACGCTGAGCGAGTGCTCTACGTACAGACGCTCCAGCAGCAGGTTGGTTTCACCGCGGGCGAAGCCCTGTACCGAAACAATCGCCCCGCTGCGGGCCGCCACCTGCTCGCACAGTTCGCGCAGCTGGTCGGAATCACCGTGGTAAATCACCGCATCAAACGGCTGCGTCAGCAGCGCATCGGCCTTCGCAAAGCGAATGCGGGCCGAGACCGCTTTCGGCAGCTGTTTGGCGAGATCGCGATGCAGCGCATCTTCCGGCCACAGCACTTCACACCCGGTTGCCATCGCGGCGGCCAGCTGCACCAGCGCGTCCTGCTCGTTATCGGCCACGCACAGCACGCGCTCGCGCGGCATCAGCGTCCAGGTGTTGCGCTCGCCGGTTGGCCCCGGCAGCAGACGCTGCGTGCCCGCCTGGGCCAGCTCGCCGTACTGCCGGGCAACGGCACGCAGCTCAGGACGTTTTTCCGCCCAGGCGATCAGCGCCTCCAGCGGCTGCGTCAGTACGGCTTTCAGCTGTGCATCCACCGGATAGTCCGCATCCTGGCGCGCCAGGGTGACGCCCAGGGCGTTCTCCGGACGGTTCGCCAGCAGACGGTACAGGTAAAGCGGACCGCCCGCTTTCGGACCGGTGCCGGAGAGACCTTCGCCGCCAAACGGCTGTACGCCCACGACTGCGCCGACCATGTTGCGGTTGACGTACAGGTTGCCCACCTTGGCGCTGCCGGTCACCTGCGCGATAGTCTCGTCGATACGGGTATGCACGCCGAGCGTCAGGCCATAGCCGGAGGCGTTGATCTGCTCAACCAGCTCGTTCAGGTTGTTACGGTTGTAGCGCACCACGTGGAGCACCGGGCCGAAGACCTCTTTTTTCAGCTCGTCGAAGCTTGCCAGCTCAATCAGCGTTGGCGGCACAAAGGTGCCGGTCCGCCATTCGCGGGTATCTTCGCTGTTCTCGCGCACCGCCTGGAATACCGGACGGCCTTTCGCGCGCATGGTCTGAATGTGGTTTTCGATGTTGGCTTTGGCTTCCGCGTCGATCACCGGCCCGATGTCGGTGGTGAGACGGCCCGGGTTGCCCATGCGGCATTCGGCCATCGCGCCGCGCAGCATCTTCAGCGTGTGGTCCGCCACGTCGTCCTGCAGGCACAGCACGCGCAGGGCGGAGCAGCGCTGACCGGCGCTGTCGAACGCGGAGGCCAGCACGTCGACCACCACCTGCTCGGTAAGGGCAGAGGAGTCAACGATCATGGCGTTCATCCCGCCGGTTTCCGCGATGAGCGGCGTAGGACGACCCTGCGCATCCAGACGGGTGGCAATGTTGCGCTGCAGCAGAGACGCCACTTCGGTTGAGCCGGTAAACATCACGCCGCGCACGCGGTTGTCGGAGGTCAGTTTGGCGCCGACGGTTTCACCGCGGCCCGGCAACAGCTGAACCACGCCCGCCGGCACGCCGGCTTCCAGAAGAATGTTGATGCCCTGCGCGGCAATCAGCGGGGTCTGCTCGGCCGGTTTTGCCAGCACGCTGTTGCCTGCGGCAAGGGCGGCGGCAATCTGGCCGGTGAAGATCGCCAGCGGGAAGTTCCACGGGCTGATACAGACGACCGGACCCAGCGGACGGTGGGTTTCGTTATCGAAATCATCGCGCACCTGACCGGCGTAGTAGTGCAGGAAGTCGACGGCCTCGCGCACTTCGGCAATGGCGTTGCTGAAGGTTTTACCCGCTTCGCGCACCAGAATGCCGATGAGCGACTGCATCTGATCTTCCATCAGCACCGCGGCGCGTTCCAGAATCGCGGCGCGCTCCTGCGGCGGCGTGGCGAACCAGATTGGCGCGTTGTTTACCGCGCTGTCCAGCGCCCGATCCACTTCCGCTTCGGTGGCTTCACGCGCGTAGCCGACGATATCTTTTGGCTCTGCCGGGTTAATGACCGGCTGCATGTCGCCGTCCTCGACGGACTGCTCCAGAATCGGTTTGGCCTGCCACTTCTGCAATGCGCTGTTGAGCAGGGCAGAGGAGAGCGATGCCAGACGGTGTTCGTTGGCGAGATCCAGACCCGCCGAGTTGACGCGGCCTTTGCCGTACAGCTCGCGCGGCAGGGCAATCTTCGGATGCGGCAGGCCAATCTGGCCTTCCTGCGCCGCCATCTTCTCAACGGCCTGCACCGGGTCGGCCACCAGCTCGTCGAGCGGCAGGGTGGTGTCGGCGATGCGGTTAACGAAGGAGGTGTTCGCGCCGTTTTCCAGCAGACGACGCACCAGGTACGCCAGCAGGGTTTCGTGGGTGCCTACCGGGGCATAGATACGGCACGGGCGGTTCAGCTTGCCGTCCGCCACTTTACCGGTCACCTGTTCGTACAGCGGTTCACCCATGCCGTGCAGGCACTGGAACTCGTACTGGCCCGGGTAGTAGTTCTGCCCGGCCAGGCTGTAGATCGCCGCCAGGGTGTGGGCGTTGTGGGTAGCGAACTGCGGATAGATCAGGTTCGGCACGCCGAGCAGCTTTTTCGCACAGGCGAGGTAAGAGACGTCGGTGTAAACCTTGCGGGTATACACCGGATAGCCTTCCAGCCCGTCCATCTGGGCGCGTTTGATTTCGCTGTCCCAGTAGGCGCCCTTCACCAGACGGATCATCAGGCGACGACGGCTGCGGCTTGCCAGGTCAATCAGATAATCAATGACGAACGGGCAGCGCTTCTGGTAGGCCTGGATAACGAAACCGATGCCGTTCCAGCCTGCCAGCTCCGGCTCGAAGCACAGTTTTTCCAGCAGATCGAGGGAGATCTCCAGACGGTCGGCCTCTTCGGCGTCGATATTAATGCCGATGTCATACTGGCGCGCCAGCAGGGTCAGGGACTTCAGGCGCGGGTAGAGCTCTTCCATTACCCGGTCATACTGCGCGCGGCTGTAGCGCGGGTGCAGGGCGGAGAGCTTAATGGAGATGCCCGGGCCTTCATAAATCCCGCGACCGTTGGACGCTTTACCGATGGCGTGGATCGCCTGCTGGTAAGAGACCATGTAGGCCTGCGCGTCGGCGGCGGTCAGGGCCGCTTCGCCCAGCATGTCGTACGAGTAGCGGAAACCTTTATCTTCCAGCTTGCGGGCGTTCGCCAGCGCTTCGGCAATGGTTTCCCCGGTGACGAACTGCTCGCCCATCAGGCGCATCGCCATGTCCACGCCCTTGCGGATCAGCGGCTCGCCGCTCTTACCGATGATGCGGTTCAGGGAGCGGGAGAGGTTGGCTTCGTTATGGGTCGAGACCAGTTTGCCGGTAAACAGCAGGCCCCAGGTGGCCGCGTTGACGAACAGCGACGGGCTGCGGCCAATGTGTGAATGCCAGTTGCCGTTGCTGATCTTGTCGCGGATCAGCGCGTCGCGGGTGGCTTTATCCGGAATACGCAGCAGCGCTTCCGCCAGGCACATCAGCGCCACGCCTTCCTGAGACGAGAGGGAAAACTCCTGCAGCAGACCCTGAACCATCCCGGCGCGGCCGGAGGCGGTTTTCTGGTTGCGCAGCTTGTCGGCTAACTGATACGCCAGGCTGTGCGCCTGTGCGGCAATGGCTTCCGGCAGGCGAGCCTGCTCCAGCAGCATCGGCACGGCGTCGGTTTCGGCACGGCGGTAGGCGCCGGTAATGGCGGCACGGCTGACGGACTGCGGCAGGATCTGCTCGGCAAATTCAAGGAACGGCTGATGGTTCTCGTCGCCAGCGGCGGGCGCTTCCTCGCTTTCGTTTGCTGCACCGGCCAGCAGGGCAGGCAGCTCTGGCAGGCCCTCATCGCTCTCGAGTCTTTCGAGATAGTTAAAAATCGCCTGCTTAATTAACCAGTGCGGCGTGCGGTCAATGCGGGTTGCTGCGGTCTTAATCCGTTCGCGGGTGGCGTCATCCAGCTTAACCCCCATGGTGGTCATACCCATGCCAAAGCTCCTGTTGTTCTGTAATAGCATTCTGTTGATAGCGTGAAATATCCACCATGTTGCAACTTTGTGCAACCGTGTTAAATGTGACCTGGTTTGCAACCCGGAAAATGAATGGATTGTTAACGAATGGTTAGCTGGAAAATCGTGCTGGCGGCTTTACGTGAAGCCTGTTTTTATGCGGGAGTTAACACTTTTCAAAGGTGCAACCCGCAAAAGCGTGAGCGAGTGCAACCTACAGAAAACTTGTATCAAACCGGGGATGAAATTGATGTAAATGCAGTGTTAAATCGTTTGTCAGCGGAAGGCGCATACGGCAGGATAGCGCGCCCAACCGAAACACAAGATACATTCACCTCGTTCCGGTGATCATATAACAAGGCAGCCCGGACGGCTGTCGCTCGACACTTTTGGAGAATTTGAATGGCTATTAGCACACCGATGCTGGTGACATTTCTCGTTTATATTTTTGGCATGATCCTGATAGGGTTTTTGGCGTGGCGGTCAACGAAGAACTTTGACGACTACATTCTGGGCGGACGCAGTTTAGGCCCGATGGTGACCGCACTCTCTGCGGGCGCATCCGACATGAGCGGCTGGCTGCTGATGGGGCTGCCTGGCGCGATTTTCATCTCCGGTATCTCTGAAAGCTGGATCGCCATCGGCCTGACCGTCGGCGC
Organism: Enterobacter cloacae complex sp. CARB60; assembly: GCF_036487345.1. Taxonomy (NCBI): domain Bacteria; kingdom Pseudomonadati; phylum Pseudomonadota; class Gammaproteobacteria; order Enterobacterales; family Enterobacteriaceae; genus Enterobacter; species Enterobacter cloacae complex sp. CARB60. Next base: position 2,969,381 of record NZ_JAZKLC010000002.1, on the reverse strand, counting down.
GTGGATCAACTGGAAGCTGGTGGCAGGCCGTCTGCGCGTGCATACCGAGGCCAACAACAACGCCCTGACGCTGCCGGACTACTTCACCGGACGCTTTGAAGATAACAGCCGCATCCTGCGCATTATCTCCGCGGTGGTTATCCTGCTGTTCTTTACCATCTACTGTGCTTCCGGCATTGTTGCCGGCGCGCGTCTGTTCGAAAGCACCTTCGGCATGAGCTACGAAACCGCCCTGTGGGCCGGTGCTGCGGCGACCATCCTCTATACCTTCGTGGGCGGCTTCCTGGCCGTGAGCTGGACCGACACCGTGCAGGCGAGCCTGATGATCTTCGCCCTGATCCTGACCCCGGTGATTGTGATTTTCACCGTTGGCGGCTTTGCCGATTCGCTGGAAGTGATCAAGCAGAAGAGCATTGAAAACGTCGACATGCTGAAAGGGCTGAACTTCGTTGCCATCGTGTCGCTGATGGGCTGGGGCCTGGGCTACTTCGGTCAGCCGCATATCCTGGCGCGCTTTATGGCAGCGGATTCTCACCACACCATCGTTCATGCCCGTCGCATCAGCATGACGTGGATGACCCTGTGCCTGGCGGGCGCGTGTGCGGTCGGCTTCTTCGGTATCGCGTACTTCAACAACAACCCGGCGCAGGCGGGCGCGGTGAACCAGAACGCCGAACGCGTGTTCATCGAGCTGGCGCAAATTCTGTTTAACCCGTGGATTGCCGGTATTCTGCTCTCCGCGATCCTGGCGGCGGTGATGTCCACCCTGAGCTGCCAGCTGCTGGTCTGCTCCAGTGCGATCACCGAAGACCTCTACAAAGCCTTCCTGCGTAAAAACGCGAGCCAGAAAGAGCTGGTGTGGGTAGGGCGCTTTATGGTGCTGGTGGTGGCGCTGATTGCCATCGCGCTGGCGGCCAACCCGGAAAACCGCGTGCTGGGCCTGGTGAGCTACGCGTGGGCGGGCTTTGGTGCGGCGTTTGGTCCGGTCGTGCTGTTCTCCGTCATGTGGTCACGTATGACCCGTAACGGCGCGCTGGCGGGGATGATCATCGGTGCGCTGACCGTTATCGTCTGGAAACAGTTCGCGTGGCTGGGCCTGTACGAAATCATCCCAGGCTTCCTCTTCGGCAGCATCGGCATCGTGGTGTTCAGCCTGCTGGGTAAAGCACCGTCTGCCTCCATGCAGAAACGCTTTGCTGAAGCCGACGCGCACTACCACTCCGCGCCGCCGTCTAAGCTGCAGCCGGAATAATTTTCCCCTCACCCTAACCCTCTCCCCAAAGGGGAGAGGGAATAAACCTCTCTTGCTAAATTCTGCAATTTACGTTGATATCGCTGTGCTTATAACAATGAGGATAGCGAAGCATGACAATCAAAACAGGGTTAATGGCGGCGGCATTATTGATGCTGGCTGGGTGCAATGCGCCATCGCAACACGCAGCGGTAGAGACCTGCAAAGCGGATAACCAGATGCAGCAAACCACGCTCTATTTCGGACTGAATCGTCCGGCTGGGGCGCAGATTACCGGCAACGAGTGGCAGCAGTTTGTTGACCAGGACGTGACGCCGCGCTTTCGCGATGGCTTAACGGTGTTTGACGCGCGCGGGCAGTGGCTGGGGAACGACGGAAAAGTGGCGCGTGAGCCGAGCAAAGCGCTGATGCTGATCCACGGTAAAGATGCGCAGAGCGAGAAGAACATCGAAGCGTTACGCGGGATTTATAAATCACGCTTCGCGCAGGAGTCGGTGATGCGCGTCGACCAGCCGGTGTGCGTGCAGTTTTAATAAAAACGGCGGGATAACCCGCCGTTGTTGTTTTGTAGGCCGGGATCGCTGCGCGCCACCCGGCAAAAACACTTACAGCACCAACCCCGCAAAGCTCGCCGACAGCAGGCTCACCAGCGTCGCGCCGTACACCAGACGCAGGCCGAAGCGCGATACCACGTTCCCCTGCTGCTCGTTCAGGCCCTTAATCGCCCCCGCCACAATGCCGATGGAGGCGAAGTTCGCGAACGACACCAGGAAGACGGACAAAATGCCCAGTCCGCGCGGGGACATCTGATGCGCGATTTTTTGCAGCTCAATCATCGCCACAAATTCATTCGCCACCAGCTTGGTCGCCATAATGCTGCCCGCGTTCAGGGCGTCACTCAGCGGAATACCGATAAGCCATGCCAGCGGATAAAACACGTAGCCCAAAATCTGCTGGAAGCTCATGCCAAATACGCTGGAGAAGAGGGCGTTAACGGCGCTAATAAGGGCGATAAAGCCAATCAGCATCGCCAGAATAATCATCGCCACTTTAAAACCGGCCAGAATATACTCGCCGAGCATCTCGAAGAAGCTCTGCGATTCGTGCAGTTTTTCCAGCTTGATATCCGGCTCCGCTTCCGGGCGCGCCGGGTTGATGACCGAGAGAATAATAAAGGTGCTGAACATGTTCAGAATCAGCGCCGCGACGACAAATTTGGCGTCGAGCATGGTCATATACGCGCCGACAATCGACAGGGAGACCGTCGACATGGCCGTGGCCGCCATGGTGAAGAGACGACGAGAGGAGAGATCGCCCAGCACGCCCTTGTAGGCAATGAAGTTTTCCGACTGGCCGAGGATCAGGGAACTCACCGCGTTAAAGGATTCCAGCTTGCCCATACCGTTCAGTTTTGACAGCAGCGTACCGATTACCCGAATAAAAATCGGCAGGATCCGCCAGTGCTGAAGAATACCAATCAGCGCGGAAATAAAAATAATTGGGCAAAGCACGCCGAGGAAAATGAACGCCAGCCCTTTTTCCCCCATTCCGCCAAAGACGAAATTGGTGCCTTCACCGGCAAATTTAAGCAGTGATTCAAAAAATCCCGAGACGTATTTAATCAGGAATAACCCGCTTTCGGCGTGCAGGAAAAAGAACGCCAGGGCAATTTCAATGACAATAAGCTGTAAAACATAACGAATGCGAATTTTTCGGCGGTCGAAACTCACCAGCCAGGCAAGCGCGAGAATTATCACCAGCGCCAGCAGGAAATGGACAATCTTAAACATGGTTTATTTTCAGTTGGTTTTTGAGGAGGATATTTAGCCACAGTGCTGGTTAACCGTAAATGGGCAATTTTATTATAAGTTATAAACTTAACGGTAACGTCGGCAACTATTAACAGGCTTTGCGTTTACAACTCGTCATCAAAACACCGCACATTTCGCTTGTGTTTCTTTTCGCCGTAATGATAATCACTATCACAAGAATTTACCTTTCTTTGCATCAGTTGACCGCGATAAACATTTAAGGTGTCGGCATGTTTGTTCCATTTCTCATTATGTTACGTGAAGGGCTCGAAGCTGCCCTCATCGTGAGCCTCATCGCCAGCTATCTGAAGCGAACCCAGCGCGGGCGCTGGATTGGCGTCATGTGGGTCGGGGTATTCCTTGCCGCGGCGCTCTGTCTGGGCCTCGGTATCCTCATCAACGAAACCACCGGGGAGTTCCCGCAGAAAGAGCAGGAGCTGTTCGAAGGGATCGTTGCCGTGATTGCGGTAGCGATCCTTACCTGGATGGTGTTCTGGATGCGTAAAGTCTCGCGCAACGTGAAGGTGCAGCTGGAGCAGGCGGTGGATAACGCGCTGCAAAAGGGCAATAACCACGGCTGGGCGCTCATTATGATGGTCTTTTTCGCCGTCGCGCGTGAAGGCCTGGAGTCTGTTTTCTTCCTGCTGGCGGCGTTTCAGCAGGATGTCGGCATCTGGCCGCCGGTTGGCGCGATGCTCGGGCTGGCAACCGCCGTCGTGCTGGGCTTTCTGCTTTACTGGGGCGGTATTCGCCTGAACCTGGGCGCCTTCTTCAAGTGGACCAGCCTGTTTATTCTGCTGGTGGCGGCAGGGCTGGCGGCAGGGGCGATACGCGCCTTCCACGAGGCGGGCCTGTGGAACCATTTCCAGGACGTCGCGTTCGACCTCAGCAACGTGCTCTCCACCCATTCTCTGACCGGCACCCTGCTCGAAGGTATCTTCGGCTATCAGGAAACGCCGAGCGTCAGCGAAGTGGCGATGTACTTTATTTATCTGGTTCCGGCGCTGGTGCTGTTCGCTATGCCGCCGCGTACCGGCTCGCAGGCGTCGCGCGTTACGCCATAATTTTTGTTTTAGTTACAACATACTTTTAAAGGGAAGAGTCATGGCAATTCAGTTCCGTCGTAGTGCGTTATGCGCAGGCATTGCCGCGCTGTTCGCTTCTGCATTCTCCGCCTGGGGCGCGGATGTTCCTCAGGTTAAAGTCACCGTCAACGATAAGCAGTGCGAGCCGATGACCCTCACGGTGAACAGCGGTAAAACCCAGTTCATTATTCAGAACCACAGCCAGAAGGCGCTGGAATGGGAGATCCTGAAAGGGGTTCTGGTGGTGGAGGAGCGTGAAAATATCGCCCCTGGGTTCAGCCAGAAGATGACCGCCAACCTGCAGCCGGGCGAGTATGAGATGACCTGCGGCCTGCTGACCAACCCGAAAGGGAAACTTATCGTCAAAGGTGAAGCGACGGCCGATGCGGCGAAAGGCGCAGCGGTGCTGAGCCTGGGGGACGCGATTACCGCGTATAAAGCCTACGTCACGAAAGAGACGGCGGACCTGGCGACGGCAACCAAAGCCTTTACCGATGCGGTGAAAGCCGGTGACATCGAAAAAGCGAAATCCCTCTATGCGCCAACCCGTCAGCACTACGAGCGTATCGAGCCGATTGCCGAGCTGTTCTCTGACCTTGATGGCAGCATTGATGCCCGAGAAGATGATTTCGAGCAGAAGGCCGCCGATCCGAAATTCACCGGTTTCCACCGTCTGGAGAAAGCCCTGTTTGGCGACAACTCCACCAAAGGGATGGAGAAATACGCCGAGCAGCTGAACGGCGACGTGCTGGAGCTGCAAAAGCGCATCAGCGAGCTGGCCTTCCCGCCGTCAAAAGTGGTGGGCGGCGCGGCCGGTCTGATTGAAGAAGTGGCCGCCAGCAAAATCAGCGGCGAAGAGGATCGCTACAGCCATACCGACCTGTGGGACTTCCAGGCCAACGTCGACGGCGCGCAGAAAATTGTTAACCTGCTGCGTCCACAGCTGCAGAAAGAGAACGGCGAACTGCTGGCCAAAGTGGATGCCAACTTCAAAAAAGTCGACGCTATTCTGGCGAAATACCGTACCAAAGACGGGTTTGAAACCTACGACAAGCTGACCGATGCCGACCGTAACGCGCTGAAAGGCCCGATTACCGCCCTGGCGGAAGACCTTTCTCTGCTGCGTGGCGTACTGGGTCTGGACTAAGCACGATGAATAAGCATAGCGAGAACGACGTGGTTGAGCCTTCACGTCGTCGATTGTTAAAAGGGGTAGGGGCGCTGGGGGGCGCCCTTGCGCTGGCCGGTGGTTGTCCGGTAGCGCATGCGGCGAAACCGCAAAGCGCGCCCGGCACGCTGTCACCCAATGCCCGTATGGAGACGCAGCCGTTTTATGGCGAGCATCAGTCGGGCATCCTGACGCCGCAGCAGGCGTCTATGATGCTGGTGGCCTTTGATTCGCTGGCCAGCGATAAAGCCGATCTGGCGCGTCTGTTCCGCCTGCTGACGACGCGCATCGCGTTTCTTACCGCGGGCGGACCGGCGCCCGATACGCCGAACCCGCGGCTGCCGCCGATGGACTCCGGCATTCTGGGGCCGTTTATCGCCCCGGATAACCTGACCATTACCGTTTCGCTCGGTGAGTCGTTGTTTGACGCGCGCTACGGGCTGGCAAAACAGAAGCCGAAAGCGCTGCAGAAAATGACGCGCTTCCCGAATGACTCCCTCGACGCGGCGCTGTGCCATGGCGACCTGCTTCTGCAAATTTGTGCCAATACCCAGGACACGGTGATCCACGCCCTGCGCGATATTATCAAGCACACGCCGGATCTGCTGAGCGTGCGCTGGAAGCGGGAAGGGTTTATCTCTGACCACGCCGCCCGAAGCAAAGGCAAAGAGACCCCGGTTAACCTGCTGGGCTTTAAGGACGGTACGGCCAACCCGGACAGCAGCGATGCGGCGTTGATGAAAGACGTGGTATGGGTGACGGCAGATCAGGGCGAACCGGCGTGGGCGGTGGGCGGCAGCTATCAGGCGGTGCGCATTATTCAGTTCCACGTGGAGTTCTGGGACCGCACGCCGCTGAAAGAGCAGCAGACGATCTTTGGTCGGGATAAGCAAAGCGGGGCACCGCTCGGCATGAAGAACGAGCACGACGTGCCTGACTACGCCAGCGATCCCAATGGCGATACCATCGCGCTGGACAGCCACATTCGTCTGGCCAATCCGCGCACCAAAGAGACGCAGTCCAGCCTGATGATGCGTCGGGGCTACAGCTATTCGCTGGGCGTGACCAACTCCGGCCAGCTCGATATGGGGCTGCTGTTCGTCTGCTATCAGCACGATCTGGAAAAAGGCTTCCTGACCGTACAGAAGCGGCTCAACGGCGAAGCGCTGGAAGAGTACATTAAGCCCATCGGCGGCGGCTATTTCTTTGCCCTGCCGGGCGTGCGCGACAGCAACGCGTACCTCGCTCAAGGTCTTATCGAGGCCTGATAATCGTCCCTGCGACAGTTCGCGGGGACATTATTTTTTCATATGACTATCCTCCTGTTATATTTCTGTAATATTTCTATATGAGACTGATTCCACCTGTAGGGACAGTCTTAAAAGTTGCATTCAGGTAAAATAAATGTTGCATTTATGATAACTCCTGATGTACTTAAGATAAGACAGCGGTAGTTCCCGGCAGTGATGCTGAATCACTATGGAGATCGCGAATGGTTGCGTCCTGTACTGGACAAGGTAAACATAACAACCGCAGCACCCGGCGCGGAGGCTCAGACTCCGGCAGCGATTTCCTCACCACTAAATTCTCCCCCCTTCCTCCAGAATCTGATTCGACCGACGTGCAGAACGGTGCGCGTAGCTGTTCCGTATCGTCATCCGATAAAGCAAGCAATGGCTTACAAGGAAGCCAACCCTCTGATGTTCGTGCGCATAATCGTGCCGAAGCTGGCGCGTGTGATGAATACCAACAACTCAAGGTGCTATCCATGGGAAGACAAAAAGCAGTGATCAAAGCTCGTCGCGAAGCAAAACGTGTGCTGAGACGGGATTCACGTAGCCATAAACAGCGTGAAGAAGAATCGGTCACCTCGCTTGTGCAGATGAGTGGCGTAGAAGCAATTGGCATGGCCCGAGACAGCCGTGATAATTCTCCAATTGTGGCGCGCAATGAGGCTCAGGCGCACTACCTGAATGCTATCGAGAGTAAACAGCTCATCTTTGCAACCGGTGAAGCCGGATGCGGGAAAACCTGGATTAGTGCAGCCAAAGCGGCGGAAGCATTGATCCATAAGGACGTGGAGAGAATTATTGTTACCCGTCCGGTACTGCAGGCTGATGAAGATCTCGGCTTCTTGCCCGGAGATATTTCGGAGAAGTTTGCCCCGTACTTCAGGCCCGTCTATGACGTGCTGGTGAAGCGGCTGGGTGCATCCTTTATGCAGTACTGCCTGCGACCAGAGATTGGCAAGGTGGAAATCGCGCCGTTCGCCTATATGCGCGGACGTACATTTGAAAATGCGGTCGTCATTCTTGACGAGGCTCAGAACGTGACCGCTGCGCAAATGAAGATGTTTTTAACGCGCCTCGGGGAGAACGTGACGGTTATCGTTAACGGCGATATTACCCAGTGTGACCTGCCATCCGGCGTGAAATCCGGGTTGAGCGACGCCATGTCACGTTTTGAGGAAGATGAGATGATTGGGGTGGTACGCTTCACCAAAGATGACTGCGTGCGCTCGGCGCTCTGTCAGCGCACGCTGCAAGCGTATTATTGAGTTTGCTATTGTGTTCAAGGCCCGGGAAACCGGGCTTTGTTTTTTGTGCGGGCTTTTTGTCGGGTGGCGCTGCGCTTACCCGACCTACAATACCCGTATCAGGCAATGCAAAAAAAAAGCCCGCATTTTCATGCGAGCTCTTCTTCAAATATGGCGGTGAGGGGGGGATTCGAACCCCCGATACGTTGCCGTATACACACTTTCCAGGCGTGCTCCTTCAGCCACTCGGACACCTCACCATATTGTTTTGCTGCCTGACCGCTTGGGGGGCAACGGGGCGCTACTATAGGGAGTTGCGCTAATACGGTCAAGCAGATTTTCAGCTTTAGTGCCTGTTCGGTTAAGCATTAATCAGCTCCACGGTTTTTACGCCGTGGAGCAGGGGATTAGCGCTGTGAATCGAGCACTTCGCTGTTTTTAACCACTTCCTGTGCTTTGCCGTAGCTTTCGATCAGCAGCTGGTAAGCCGGGAAGATGTGGGTGTACACCTCAGCCCACTCAGCCGCGTCCTCACGGTTCCAGGTTCGCTGGATCTCAGAGGCCACCGCCGCCGTATCCATTGGCACCACACCGGCCTGCACAACCCGCGCCAGGGTGATCTCCTGCGCCATCTTGCTGTAGGTGCCGGAGGCATCAATCACCGCAAACACTTTATACCCGTCCGCCACTGCGCTGATTGACGGGAAGGCCATGCAAACGCTGGTAATCGTGCCCGCGATAATCAACGTCTTGCGTCCGGTCGCTTTCACCGCGGCCACGAACTCCGGGTTATCCCAGGCGTTGATCTCACCTTTACGGGCAACATATTGCGCATGCGGCGCGTTAGCGTGGATCTCCGGGATAAGCGGTCCGTTCGGTCCCTGTGGGACGGACGCGGTGGTGATAACCGGGATCTTCGCCAGGGTCGCGATTTTTGCCAGCGCAGCCGCACGGGCGCGCAGTTCCGGCATTGGCATATCTCCAACGGTCTGGAACAGGCCGCTCTGGTGATCGATAAGCAACATCACCGCATCGTTCACATCAATAACCGGACGAGTGCCGTTAAAATTCGCAGGTGTAGACATGTTCTTCTCCTTTATTACCTTCAGATCTGGCCGAAGCGGCCGGAGTTGAAATCACGAATGGCTTCGTTGATTTCGCTTTTACTGTTCATCACAAACGGGCCATAGCCCACGATAGGTTCATTCAGCGGCGCTCCGGCCATCAGCAGCACTTTGGCATCGCTGTTTGCCTCCAGGTGCAGTTTGTCGCCTTCCTGACTCAATACGATCAGCTGGGCTTCACCTGCCTGCGTTGTGCCGTTCACCGTGATGCTGCCTTCAAGCACGACCAGCGCGGTGCTCCAGCCTTCGGGCTGATTGAGCGTCAGATGGCTTCCCTGGTTCAGCGCGATGTCCCAGACGTTGAGCGGTGAGAAGGTGTGCGCCGGGCCGGTTACCGTGTCGTAGCGACCGGCAATGACGCGCAGCGAACCACTGTTATCCGGTAGCGTCACGACCGGGATCGCGTCCTTCGTAATGCTCTGGTAGCCCGGTGCCGCCATCTTGTCTTTCGCCGGAAGGTTGACCCAAAGCTGCATCATTTTCAGTTCTCCGCCTTTCTGCGAGAACGCGCTGGAGTGGAACTCCTCGTGCAAAATGCCTGCGCCTGCCGTCATCCACTGCACGTCGCCGGGGCCAATAACGCCGCCTTTGCCCGTGGAGTCGCGATGCTCTACTTCACCGGAATAGACGATGGTGACCGTTTCAAAACCCCGGTGAGGGTGCTGGCCTACGCCGCGTTTCGCCCCATCTGCCGGAAAGGTGTACGGGCCCGCGTAGTCCAGCAGCAGGAACGGACTCAGCGGCTCGCCGTGGGTTTGGTAAGAAAACATCGAGCGGACCGGGAAACCATCGCCAACCCAGTGCTGGCGGGGGGCGGTATAAACGCCTGTTACGTTTTTCATGATTAACTCCTGATGTTCTGTTGATGTAATTAGCTTATATTCAGAGTTAATATCCCGGTAGATAGTGAAAATGGCATTCACTGTTCCTAAAATAGAACGATGAGGATTTATGCAGGATCTCAATGACTTCGTCTGGTTTGTGAAGGTGGTGGACTACGGGGGGTTTGCGGCGGCGGGAAGGGCGCTTGACCAACCCAAGTCCAAACTGAGCCGCAGGATCGCGCAGCTGGAGGAGCGGCTTGGCGTGCGGTTGATACAGCGCACTACGCGGCAGTTTACGGTGACGGAAGTGGGACAGACTTTCTATCAGCACTGTAAGGCAATGCTGATAGAAGCAGAAGCGGCAGAAGAGGCCGTTGCTGCGCTGCAGGCTGAGCCGCGCGGCGTCGTCAGGATCACCTGTCCCGTCACGTTACTGCACGTCCACGTGGGACCAATGCTGGCGCGGTTTATGGCGCGCTATCCCGGGATTAATCTCCAGCTTGAGGCCACCAATCGTCGGGTCGATCTTGTTGGCGAAGGCATTGATGTGGCGATCCGCGTGCGCCCGCGTCCGTTTGATGACAGCGATCTGGTCTTAAGGGTGCTGGCTGACAGGGGGCATTGCCTGGTGGCGAGTCCGCACTTGATTGAACGTATGGGTAAACCTCGAATGCCTTCTGAGCTCAGTGAATGGCCTGGCTTAAGTATGGGGGCCGGTAAACAGGTGCATAAATGGGAACTCAGTGGTCCTGCGGGAGCGAAAGCGGAGATCCACTACGCCCCGCGCTTTATTACCACCGACATGCTGGCACTGCGGGAAGCGGCGATGGCGGGCGTAGGCGTTGTACAGTTGCCGATATTGATGGTGAAGGATCAGCTTGCGTCAGGGGAACTGGTACGGGTGCTGGACGCGTGGGAACCCCGTCGGGAAGTGATTCACGCGGTTTATCCTTCGCGGCGCGGCATGCTGCCGTCGGTCAGGACGCTGGTGGATTTTCTTACCGAAGAGTATGCGCGGATGGTGGAAGAATAACAGTTCCCTCTCCCCTGGGGAGAGGGTCAGGGTGAGGGGCTCAGGCCGCACCGAGCTGCATATATCAACGGGGGGGATTGACTCGCTTCGCTCGCCCTGCGGGCAGCCTGTTCGCTTCGCTCTCAGTCTGTCCAACTGGCTGTCGCCAGTTGTCGAACCCCGGTCGGGGGTTCTCATCCCCCCCTTGTCGGAGAATATAAAAGAAAAAAGCCCGTACTTTCGTACGAGCTCTCATCTCAAATATGGCGGTGAGGGGGGGATTCGAACCCCCGATACGTTGCCGTATACACACTTTCCAGGCGTGCTCCTTCAGCCACTCGGACACCTCACCATATTGTCATCCCGTTGTTGCCGGGACGGGCGCTAATGTAAGGAAAAGCCGAACTGCCGTCAACTCACTTTTTCAGTAATTTAGCGCGTTTAGACAAACTTCAAGCAACCTGATTCCGAAATGTGCACAAAGCGCCTCTTTTATCAGCAACGCGGTTTCCTGATAAATTTGTTATGCTGGCAATCCACTTGAAAATGAAAACAAAACAGCGCAACAAGAGGCAGGAATGACCATGGATATTCTCTTCTATCACCCTACATTTGATACCGCTTACTGGATCGACGCACTTTCGGCGGCGCTGCCCGGCGCACGCGTTCGCGAGTGGAAGCGTGGCGATAATGAACATGCCGACTATGCGCTGGTCTGGCATCCGCCGGTTGAGATGCTGCAGGGGCGTAAACTGAAGGCGGTTTTCGCCCTGGGTGCGGGCGTTGATTCGATTCTCAGTAAACTGAAAGCGCATCCAGAAATGCTGCCTGAAAATATTCCGCTGTTCCGTCTCGAAGACACCGGAATGGGCCTGCAAATGCAGGAATATGCCGTGAGCCAGGTGCTGCACTGGTTCCGCCGCTTCGACGATTATCAGGCCTTTAAACAGCAGGCCCACTGGGAGCCGCTGCCGGATTATCGACATGAAGACTTTACCGTCGGGATCCTCGGCGCAGGTGTGCTCGGCTCAAAAGTGGCAGAAGCACTCGCTCCGTGGGGCTTCCCGCTGCGCTGCTGGAGCCGCAGCCGTAAGGATTATCCGGGCGTTGAGAGCTTTGCCGGAACGGATGAGCTTCCTGCATTCCTGAAAGGGACACGCGTGCTTATCAACCTGCTGCCGAACACCGCCGAAACGGTGGGCATCATCAATAGTACTCTCCTGAACCAGTTAGCCGAGCAGAGCTATTTAATGAATCTGGCGCGCGGAGTCCATGTCGTGGAAGGCGATCTGCTGAAGGCGCTGGACAGCGGAAAGCTAAAAGGCGCCATGCTGGACGTTTACAGCCGTGAGCCGCTGCCCGCGGAAAGCCCGCTGTGGGCGCATCCGCGCGTGGCGATGACGCCGCACGTGGCTGCCGTGACGCGTCCGGCAGAAGCGGTGGCGTATATATCCCATACCATCAGCGAAATGGAAAAGGGTAACGCGGTCACCGGACAGGTCGACAGACAGCGCGGCTACTGAGAGAAACCCGGCGTTCGCCGGGTTTTTGCTAATATTCGCCGCTGATAACTGCTATCCTTTGGAAAAACCGCAGAGGAGAGAGAGATGTATCCCGTTGACCTGCATATGCACACCGTCGCCAGCACCCACGCGTATAGCAACCTCCATGATTATATCGCCCAGGCGAAGCTTAAAGGCATTAAGCTGTTCGCGATCACCGATCATGGCCCGGACATGGCGGATGCGCCGCATTACTGGCATTTTGTGAATATGCGGATCTGGCCACGTCTGGTGGACGGCATTGGGATACTGCGCGGCATTGAGGCGAACATCAAAAATATCGACGGTGAGATCGACTGCACCGGCCCGATGCTGACGTCTCTTGACCTTATCCTCGCCGGTTTCCATGAGCCGGTTTTCCCGCCTCAGGATAAAGACACCAACACTGCGGCGATGATTGCCACCATTGCCAGCGGCAATGTGCATATTATCAGTCACCCGGGCAACCCGAAGTACCCGATTGATATTCAGGCTGTCGCACAGGCGGCGGCGAAGCACCGCGTAGCGCTGGAGATTAATAACTCCTCCTTTGTTCATTCGCGTAAGGGCAGTGAAGCCAACTGTCGCGAAGTGGCGGCCGCCGTGCGTGATGCGGGCGGCATGGTAGCGTTGGGCTCAGACTCTCATACCGCGTTTACGCTGGGTGATTTCAGCGAGTGCCTGAAAGTGCTGAATGATGTTAACTTCCCGGAAGCGCAAATCCTGAACGTGACCCCACGCCGCATGCTCGATTTCCTCGAGTCGCGCGGAATGGAACCGATTGCCGAATTTGCCGATCTTTAATTGTGTAATGGAATCATAAAAATGAACGAGTTTTCCATCCTTTGCCGCGTGCTGGGTACGCTCTACTATCGCCAGCCGCAAGACCCGCTGCTGGTTCCCCTTTTTACGTTAATCCGTGAAGGTAAACTGGCGCAGAACTGGCCGCTGGAACAGGATGATTTACTGGAACGTCTGCAAAAAAGCTGCGACATGCAGCAGATTGCGACGGACTACAATGCGCTGTTCGTCGGCGATGAGTGCCGCGTTTCGCCATACCGTTCAGCCTGGCAGGACGGGGCAACGGAAGCCGAAGTCCGTGCTTTCCTCTCCACGCGCGGTATGCCGCTGAGCGATACGCCAGCCGATCATATCGGTACGCTGCTGCTGGCGGCGTCCTGGATCGAAGACAACGCCGGTGATGATGAGAACGAAGCCATCGAAACCCTGTTCGAAACGTACCTGCTGCCGTGGGTCGGGACTTTCCTGGGTAAAGTTGAAGCGCATGCCACCTCGCCATTCTGGAGAACGCTGGCCCCGCTGACCCGCGACGCTATCGCGGCAATGTGGGATGAGCTGGAAGAAGAGAACGAAGAGTGATTTAGGTCACATAAATTCTGCAACTCAACTTTTCAACTTGCACGTAATGTGCTGCCGATCTCATTTCTATGGTGCGCTTCTGCTAAGATGCGCACCATGAACATATTACTTTGTATCGCAATAACGACAGGTATTCTCTCCGGACTCTGGGGATGGGTGGCCGTGTCTCTCGGATTGCTCAGCTGGGCCGGGTTCCTCGGCTGCACCGCCTATTTCGCCTGCCCGCAGGGGGGAATCAAAGGGCTCTTTATCTCAGGCTGCACGCTGATGAGCGGTGTTATCTGGGCGCTGGTAATCATGAAAGGCAGCGCGCTGGCGCCGCATCTGGAAATACTGGGATACGTGATGACGGGTGTCGTTGCCTTTTTAATGTGCATCCAGGCTAAGCATCTGCTGCTTTCGTTTGTGCCGGGCACCTTTATGGGAGCATGTGCGACCTTTGCAGGGCAGGGGGACTGGAAGCTGGTTGTTCCCTCACTGGCGCTGGGGTTGCTGTTTGGCTATGCCATGAAAAACAGCGGTCTTTGGCTGGCGTCCCGGCGGGAAAAAGCGCAAAACATTACTGCAGTGAGTGAATAAAAAAAGGCGAGATAGTTATCTCGCCTTTTTTATGCGCTTCCTGTCAGGATTCCGGAGGGACTGACATATCGCGGTATTTCACCAGTATCGGGTTCTGGACTTCTGCTTTGTTTTGCAGATCCCACAGCCCGCGGTCGATACCATCATTGATTAAGAAAATCACGCCGGTTTCAATGGCTGACATCAGACACATCATGACCGGCTCGTTAGAGGTGTAGCCAATTTCACCCTCCAGCAAGCGCTGGTAATCAATAAAGCGGAATACCCCAGCCTGGACTTCATAAGAAAGAATGGTTTTGCTGGTATTCACCGAAGAGAGCACTTCGCCCGTACTGACGTTGACCACACGCAGGTTAACGGCGATTTGGTCGAGCTGGTACTGGGTATCCGCACCGATACCGAAGTAACGTGCTCCTGCACCACCCGATTTAACGTTACTTTCGTAGCCAATAATCGATCCTTCAATCATCACGTTCGCTGCCGCCAGGGATTGCAGCGGCGTCCGGTTATTGTCCGCGACGGTGCCATTCTCCTGTGCGGCACGAATGATTTTGCGTTCATTCAACAGGTTTTGTAGCCCCTGACGTTCCAGAGGAATAAACCAGTGCGAATCCTTGAGCGCGGTAACCAGCATGGCGGTGGCGCTTTGCGGCACTGCCGTGGAGAAGTTACTTGCCGGATAAGGTTTGAATTGTCCGGTTTCATCCTGAATGTTATATACAGAGACAAATATTTTCCCCGTAGGGGAAGGTAAATGCGTTAAATCACGATAACTCTGGGCCCGAGGCATTAATGTTGGTTTTGCAGCTTCTTTAGGTGGAGCAGTTAAACAACCGCTCAATAAGCACACTGCAACAAATATCAGGAAGCGCTGCATGATCGTTGTCCTTATTTAGCTATTGTTTAGAAGTCAGTTGAATTAGTTTGTAGGCCGGAAACCTGAATCGTTGAGGTTTTTCCGGTTTTACGATCGGTCACGTTCAACTGCAGTTGTCCGTCTCTGTTGGCGATATCGACAATAAAGTCGTTAGTCACCATTCGGCCGGGTTTCCCAGTATTAATGTTGGTCAGTAACCCACCTAAAATCTGCGACTGGATAGCCTGAGTGAAATTATCCAGTGCAGACGGGGTATCAACGTTAAAATCCTTAAAGCTTGGATCTTTATAGGAATTTTGCGCCTGAGCTTCATTCAACATGAACGCGCCGTTGTTAGGGTTACCGCCAAAGTTAGGGTTACGGAACTGAAACGTCATGTTTCCGGCCCAGCTTATGGGTGTTATCAGCATTATCGAAACAACTGCATATGCAATACGCATGACAGCCTCCGCATATCGGTTCGCTAGAACTCGTCTTTTGCTAAATCGCTGGTGCTTAATAGGGCTTTATCTATTTGCAGGCGATTGATAGCGTCTTCTGATTGTGCCAGTGCTATGGCTACGTTTTTATCGAAGTCCATTTTTGTGGGGAATAAAAAGGTTTGGAAAATAACGTCCTGATTAGCCGTTATTGTTATCCAACTCCCCCATCGTGCACTGGGCCGCTCGTTGATTGTTATATTACCCTTGTAAGTACTGTCCCATTTATCACTGAAGGCGCGGTAAAAACTGTGCCCGATAGAGGAGACAGTGTGGTCAGTTAACAATCCGGGAACTTCGACCTCGACGGCCTTCAGATTCCCTGCAGCGAGCAGGAAACTCGCTGCGGCGATCCAACTCAACGTGCGCTTCATGTGTTTAACGCCTGAGGTTATCGTTTGCCCACGAAACAGCCTGAGTTCGGTTTTTCACAGCTATCTTCTTGAAAAGATTATAAAGGTGCGTCTTTACCGTATTTTCGCTGATAAATAACGAACGGGCGATTTCAATATTTGAAGCACCAATGCGTAACTTGTTCAGGATCTCTTTCTCACGGTGCGTGAGCAGCGCTGACTCTGAGCTGTTATAGCGATAATTTCCGGAGTGCGTGATGAGATAGCTGGCAAGTTTTTGCGAAAAATAACACTCTCCGCGCAATATACCTTGCAGCCCCTCTACCACCCGGTCTTCTTCTTCAGTGACGTAGAACACGCCATTGATATGCGGCCAGCTTTCAATATCTCTGAAAGGGTACTCATCAGGTGTATTCAATAATAGCACGCGGATATTATTGTTTTTCCTGCTTAAAATATCTTGCCAGTAATGGATAAGCTTTTTATCAGCTTCCATCATATCGAGCAGAATGATGCTGCCAGGTGCAATATCATCAAAAGAACGTTGAATATTATGCAATTTCCCGTTCAGTGATAAAGATTGCTTTAAATGTTGTAATAACGCTGTCGCTTGCAAAGAAGGTTTTGTGATCAACAGTAATGTATGACCATGTAAACTATGGACTTCATTATACATGATGAAACCCCACTTTTTTTGGCACCTGGCAGCTGTCCTCCTGTTTAAAAGAGGACACCAGAAGTACTGACAGATGTTGCACTGCTGTGTGTAGAATCAGACCATAACCTCCGCAGGGAGGTAAATATAAAACCAATTTCGTACATCTAATTTCAATCTAGCTTTTACGAAGTTTAAAGCAAGT
The DNA here is from genome assembly GCF_036487345.1 of Enterobacter cloacae complex sp. CARB60. Lineage (NCBI taxonomy): Bacteria > Pseudomonadati > Pseudomonadota > Gammaproteobacteria > Enterobacterales > Enterobacteriaceae > Enterobacter > Enterobacter cloacae complex sp. CARB60. Next base: position 2,952,500 of record NZ_JAZKLC010000002.1, on the reverse strand, counting down.
GTTAAACATGTAACATAATGTAAAAATCAATATTAATTTGTGAAATCAGACGATAATGAATGGCAAGAATTGATGAGAAAGTTGTACATCTATATAGAGATGCACAGATTTTAAAAATCATACAAATATTTTTAATTGCATGATATATATGGTTTTTTATTATTTATCTAAAACGTTTATTAAGTATGAGTTGCAGAATATTTCTAAGTCCAGGAATGAACGACTGTCTGGCTTAAGAAAACAGGCTGCGTGTCACGCACTGTGTAAAGATGTTCTCCTGCCGTTACGTTTAAACAATCCGAGAGAGGCGCGGACAGCCTTCGTCTCGTTGTACAACACCTTTGCAAGACACATTTAATAAAAAATATAAGCTGGCCTGATTAAAGTGATTTTTGATGTAAATTACGACTTTGTGGTGATCCGATAAATAAAAATAAGCCGCGCGGGTGAGATATTTAAAATGTTTCAGCGGACATACTCTTCACCGTAACGACGCGTTAACACAATACGAGTCGTTTTAACAAGCAACAGTGTTATTGGGTTATGGTGTGATTAAATAGCCAGGTCCAGGGTGACAACATGAAAAACACATCGTTATTTATGATGTTTACATTACTGAGTGCGCCTGGATTGGTAACTGCAGCTAATTCAGATATGGCAAATCCTGAATATAACTTTGCGGTTAACGAATTAAGTCTTTCATCACTAAATCAGGCAGCCATTATTGGTCAACAGGGTGTATTTAACGACGCTCAGGTACGCCAGGACGGTTCAAAATTAATGTCCATTGTTTCCCAGGATGGGGCAGGCAATAGAGCCAGGGTTGATCAATCAGGGAGTTACAATATAGCCTGGATCGATCAGAGCGGTAACGCGAATGATGCAGGTATTACGCAAGATGGATATGGTAATAGTGCGAAAATTATCCAGAAAGGGTCGGGTAATAGAGCAAGTATTACGCAGTACGGTACGCAGAAAACCGCAGTTGTAGTACAGAAACAGTCGCAGATGGCTATTCGCGTTATTCAACGCTAGCTTTTCGCGACGAATTTAATCAATCCGATGGGGGTTTACCATGAAATTTATTAAAGTGGCAGCACTTGCAGCAATCGTAGTTTCTGGTAGTGCTATGGCTGGTTTGATCGATCAGGGCGGTTGGGGTCATGGACATGGGCATGGACATGGCGGATATGGCGGCCCAAATTCAACCCTGAATATTTATCAAAACGGTGGCGGTAACTCCGCGCTGGCTCTGCAGACAAACGCCAGAAATTCCGTCCTGAATATTAGCCAGACGGGTGGCGGTAACGGTGCCGACGTTGGCCAGGGGTCTGATGACAGTAGCATCAACCTGACCCAGAACGGTTTTGGTAACAGTGCAACCCTTGATCAGTGGAACAGTAAAGATTCCAAAATGAATGTTAGCCAGTATGGTGGTCTTAACGGTGCACTGGTAGACCAGACTGCGTCTAACTCTACTGTAAACGTGACCCAGATCGGTTTTGGTAACCACGCGACAGCTCATCAGTATTAATACTGAAATCTGTGCTACAAAAAAAAACAGGGCATCAGCCCTGTTTTTTTTCGGGAGTTCATCATGAATACCTTAATTCTCCTTGCCGCGCTTTCCAGCCAGATAACCTTCAAAACGTCACAGCAGGAAAATATGACCACCATTATTCCCCAGGTCACTCTGGCGCAATCGTGTGATTGTCAGGTTCAGATCGTTTCCGTGCGAGAAGGGCAGGGGGGACAAAGCTCTTCCCGACAGCAAAACACACTTTTTATACCCGCTAATCAGACGATTGATTTAATGCGCCTGAGTTTAAATATAAGCGCGGGAGACACGGTAAAAATCGTTGTCACCGTTTCAGACGGTAAATCGCTACATTTATCACAACAGTGGTCGCCAGCGGAACGTTCGCTTTAAATATTCATGAAATCAATATGTTGCGAATGTGGCGGGTCTGCGCCGTTGAGCTATGCTGATATCAGGGACCAGGTCGTTATGTTCCGTAACGTGAAACTTCGTTTGCCGTAATAAATGAAGCGCGTTTACCCCTCATGGACGATTTTCATTGAGGAGTATCTATAATGAACAATTATTTTGCTCGACTCGCGGCAGGTCTGGGTCTGGTCGTTTCTGCTTTGAGTATCCCGGCTTATTCGGCCACGATTGTTGACGGTGGTGTCATTCATTTTCGCGGTGCCATTGTCGCAGACCCCTGTGAAGTCACTCCCCTGAAGCAACAGTTTGCAATGTCATGTCCAAATAATAACCGTATGCAAACGCGTATGGTCAGCTATGAAGAGGCGCTTAACGGGAAAGTGAGCGACTCAAGCCTGGCGACGCTCAATATGAAATACCTTAATCCTGAAAAAACGCTCGCGGTTGTCGAAATCCAGTATCACTAATGCGCATTCTCCCGCCCTGCGGTGGAAGAGGATTTTTTCTGATAGTTTTTTCTCCCGGTCTCCTCTGCGATACACTTAAGAAAATGGCGGGTTGCAGAGGGGCTTTATGAAACCGCAAATTGACATTATTCATGGCGATATTACGACAATGCACGTCGACGTTATCGTCAATGCGGCCAATCCATCCCTGATGGGGGGAGGCGGCGTGGACGGCGCTATCCACCGTGCTGCCGGACCGCAGCTGCTGGAAGCCTGTAAAACCGTGCGGCAACAGCAGGGCGAATGTCCTCCCGGTCACGCGGTGATTACGCTTGCGGGCAATCTGCCCGCCAGAGCGGTTATTCATGCCGTAGGGCCCGTCTGGCATGGCGGCGACCAGCACGAAGCGAGTATTCTGGAAGAGGCTTACCGAAACTGTCTGCGACTGGCCGCCGACAACGGCTATAAAACGATGGCGTTCCCGGCCATCAGCACCGGCGTCTATGGTTACCCTAAGGCCGCCGCCGCTACGATCGCCGTAGAAACCGTTTATCGCTATCTGTCTTTAAAACCGCTGCCGGAGAAGGTGATTTTTGTCTGTTTCGACGACGACACCACGCATCTTTATCAGCGGCTTCTGACTCAGCGCAGACAAGAGCTGGAAAGCTGAAGCAAACGCGGCGCATCGAGTGCGCCGCGTTGTTTATGAAGCTTTCGCCGGTGGTTTTCCTGAAAAGAGGAAACGCAGGAGCGGGATCCGCAGATGGATCTCGTAGAGTACGATTGCCACCCCCACCACAAACACCAGCCCGGTAAAGAAGCCCAGCGTGTTCGAAGCGATGTGCGGTGTGATGTAAGCCCCGAAGAAAAGCGTCAACGGGTGATGCACCAGATAGATAAACAGCGAAGCATTAACGAAGTAGGTCACGCGGCTGGACTTGAAGTTCAGCAAACGGTGGCCCAGCGCGAATACCACGTTCACCATCCACAGGCCCAGCAGCATAGTGATCACGCTTTCCGTTTCATACATCCAGGCGTCGCCGCTGCCGTAGCGCTGATTCAACAGATAGGCCGCGAACGCGAGCGTGGCTCCCAGCGCGCACCACGGTGACGGGGTGACAAACAGCGATTTAAGCTTCGGATGAATAAAGGCCAGCGCGCCGATTAAAAAGAACGGAATGTAGAACAGCGACTGCATCACCACAAAATTAAATAGCCCGTCGCTCAAAATCGGCGGGTAGACGATAAGCAGGGTCCGCCGCACGGCGGCATAGGCAATCCCCAACAGCAAGAAGAGCACTGACAGTTTGCCCATCGTAACGTTGGCGAAAAAGGTGTCGGCTTTCGTACTTAGATGGTGGCGAAGGCGGCTGAAAATCAACAGGCTCACCGTTGTGAGCACCACCAGGACCAGCAGGAACCACAGGTGAGACACCAGCTCCCAGACCAGCGTATTGTACTTTTCATACGGCGTAAGATTCGGCCAGTTCTCCGCCTTGCCCTTTACATACTGCAACATAATGAACTGAGGCAGCGTCAAAAGCGGAATTGCGGTCAGCATGGGGATCCCCACGCGCTCTACGCGCACTTTCCACCAGCGCTTGAGCGGGTATCGCAGAAACAGCATGTAAGAGAAATAGCCGGATATGACGAAAAACACCTGCATACGGAAGGCGTGAATAAAGTCATTAAACAGCGTCAGCCACCAGGAGGGCATCTGGCTATTCACATGCCAGGTGTGGCTGGAGTAAATCAGTGAAATGTGAAAGGGGATCCCCAATAGCATCAGCCATGCCCGGATCGAGTCGAGGAAATATTCCCGTTGTATTGGTGTTGTGCTCATATAACGTTGTGCATTCTCAGACTTTTCGTCTTATCCCTAAGACTCATAATGGTTACATTCGAAGCCAACCCTACACCAAGACCGACACCCTGTCTCCAGGATAAGCACGCAAAGTGAAAAGCGGGTTCTTTCATTTGCTTATTCCATGAGCCAGCAGCTGAACAAAGCAGTGATAATGTTGTCGGATTGCCTGAGTTTCCATTAAAATGGATCGGATCGATATAAGCACACAAAGGGGGAAGTGCTTACTTATTATGAAACATAAACCACAGATGATGAAAATGCGTTGGTTGGGTGCTGCAGTGGTGTTATCACTGTATACCTCATCGGCACTGGCCTTTAACATCGACGATGTCGCAAAACAGGCAAAATCGATGGCAGGCAAGAGCTACGAAGCGCCGAAAAGTAACTTGCCCTCCGTTTTCCGCGACATGAAGTACGCGGACTATCAGCAGATCCAGTTCAATCACGACAAAGCGTACTGGAACAATATAAAGACCCCGTTCAAGCTTGAGTTTTATCATCAGGGTATGTACTTCGACACGCCTGTTGCCATCAATGAAGTGACGGCGACAGCAGTACGCAAGATCAAGTACAGCCCGGATTACTTCAATTTTGGCAATGTGCAACACGACAAAGATACGGTGAAAGACCTGGGCTTCGCGGGCTTTAAGGTGCTTTACCCGATCAACAGCAAAGATAAAAACGACGAAATCGTCAGCATGCTGGGTGCCAGCTATTTCCGCGTCATTGGCGCGGGGCAGGTGTACGGGCTTTCTGCGCGTGGTCTGGCTATTGATACCGCGCTGCCATCAGGTGAAGAGTTCCCACGTTTTCGTGAGTTCTGGATTGAACGTCCAAAACCAACGGACAAACGTCTGACCATTTATGCGCTGCTGGATTCCCCGCGTGCAACCGGTGCCTATCGCTTTGTGATTATGCCGGGCCGTGACACGGTGGTTGACGTGCAGTCCAAGGTTTACCTGCGTGATAAAGTGGGCAAACTGGGCGTTGCACCACTGACCAGCATGTTCCTGTTTGGGCCGAACCAGCCGTCTCCGGCAACCAACTTCCGCCCGGAACTGCATGACTCCAACGGTCTGTCTATTCATGCCGGTAACGGTGAGTGGATCTGGCGTCCGCTGAATAACCCGAAACATCTGGCTGTTAGCAGCTACGCGATGGAAAACCCGCAAGGTTTCGGCCTGCTGCAGCGTGGTCGTCAGTTCTCCCGCTTTGAAGATTTGGACGATCGCTATGATCAGCGCCCAAGCGCCTGGGTCACGCCAAACGGTGACTGGGGTAAAGGTAAGGTCGAGCTGGTAGAAATTCCAACCAACGACGAAACCAACGATAACATCGTCGCTTACTGGACACCGGATCAGCTGCCGGAAGCCGGTAAAGAGATGAACTTCAAGTACACCATTACCTTCAGCCGTGATGAAGATAAGCTGCATGCGCCGGATAACGCGTATGTGATGCAGACTCGCCGCTCAACGGGTGATGTGAAGCAGTCTAATCTTATCCGTCAGCCTGACGGTACCGTGGCGTTCGTCGTGGACTTCGCAGGCCAGGATATGAAGAAACTGTCACCGGATACCGCCGTTGCCGCTCAGGCCAGCATCGGTGATAACGGTGAAATCGTTGAAAATACCGTGCGTTACAACCCGGTAACCAAAGGCTGGCGTCTGACCCTGCGCGTGAAAGTGAAAGATCCGAAACAGACCACTGAAATGCGTGCTGCGCTGGTCAGTAACGATCAGCCGCTGAGTGAAACCTGGAGCTATCAGCTACCTGCCAATGAATAATACATCTGAATATATTGATGCCATGCCGCTGACGGATATTGAAAAAGCGGCACTGCCTAAGAGCGACATCCGCGCGGTTCACACCGCGCTGGATGGTGAACATCATACGTTTTCTCGTGATGATGATACGCCGCTCGGGTCAGTCAAGGCGCGTCTGGAGCAGGCCTGGCCGGACTCGCTGGCGGAAGGGCAGTTGATTAAAGACGATGAAGGACGCGATCAGCTTCAGGCGATGCCGAAGGCCACGCGTTCCTCTATGTTCCCGGATCCATGGCGCACCAACCCGGTGGGTCGCTTCTGGGATCGCCTGCGCGGGCGTGATGTGACGCCGCGCTATCTGTCGCGCCTGACGAAAGAAGAGCAGGCGTCCGAACAGAAATGGCGTACCGTGGGGACAATCCGTCGCTATATCCTGCTGCTTCTGACGCTGGCGCAGACCGTCGTCGCGACCTGGTACATGAAAACCATCCTGCCTTACCAGGGCTGGGCGTTTATCAACCCGACGGACATGATGGGCCAGGACATCTGGGTCTCCTTCATGCAGCTGCTGCCGTATATCCTGCAAAGCGGCATTCTCCTGCTGTTCGCGGTTCTCTTCTGCTGGGTCTCGGCCGGTTTCTGGACCGCGCTGATGGGCTTCCTGCAGCTGCTGATGGGGCGTGACAAATACAGCATTTCAGCGTCAACGGTCGGGGATGAACCCCTCAATCCCGAGCACCGTACCGCGCTGATTATGCCTATCTGTAACGAAGACGTTGACCGCGTATTCGCGGGCCTGCGTGCTACCTGGGAGTCCGTAAAGGCGACCGGCAACGCAGAGCATTTCGACGTTTACATCCTGAGCGACAGCTACAACCCGGATATCTGCGTGGCTGAACAAAAAGCGTGGATGGAGCTGATTGCTGAAGTGCAGGGCGAAGGTCAGATCTTCTACCGCCGTCGCCGCCGTCGTGTGAAGCGTAAAAGCGGTAACATTGATGACTTCTGCCGTCGCTGGGGTAACCAGTACAGCTATATGGTGGTGCTGGATGCTGACTCCGTCATGAGCGGAGACTGCCTGAGCGGTCTGGTGCGCCTGATGGAAGCCAACCCGAACGCGGGCATTATTCAGTCTTCGCCAAAAGCGTCCGGCATGGACACCCTTTATGCGCGCTGCCAGCAGTTCGCCACCCGTGTTTACGGGCCGCTGTTTACGGCGGGTCTGCACTTCTGGCAGCTGGGTGAGTCGCACTACTGGGGCCACAACGCCATTATCCGCGTGAAGCCGTTCATTGAGCACTGTGCGCTGGCGCCGCTGCCGGGTGAGGGTTCGTTTGCGGGTTCCATTCTGTCGCATGACTTCGTTGAAGCAGCGCTGATGCGTCGTGCTGGCTGGGGCGTCTGGATTGCCTACGACCTCCCGGGATCGTACGAGGAGCTGCCGCCAAACCTGCTGGACGAGCTCAAGCGTGACCGCCGCTGGTGTCACGGTAACCTGATGAACTTCCGCCTGTTCCTGGTAAAAGGGATGCACCCGGTTCACCGTGCGGTGTTCCTGACGGGCGTGATGTCTTATCTCTCCGCACCGCTGTGGTTTATGTTCCTCGCGCTCTCCACTGCGCTACAGGTCGTCCATGCGCTGACGGAGCCGCAATACTTCCTGCAACCGCGCCAGCTGTTCCCGGTGTGGCCGCAGTGGCGTCCTGAGCTGGCGATTGCGCTGTTTGCCTCCACCATGGTGCTGCTGTTCCTGCCTAAGCTGCTCAGTATCATCCTGATCTGGTGCAAAGGCTCGAAAGAGTACGGCGGTTTCTTCCGCGTGACCCTTTCTCTGCTGCTGGAAGTGCTGTTCTCCGTGCTGCTGGCGCCGGTACGTATGCTGTTCCACACCGTGTTTGTGGTCAGTGCGTTCCTGGGCTGGGAAGTGGTCTGGAACTCGCCGCAGCGTGATGATGACTCCACGCCGTGGAGTGAAGCCTTTATGCGCCATGGTTCTCAGCTGCTGCTGGGTCTGGTGTGGGCGGCCGGGATGGCCTGGCTGGATCTGCGCTTCCTGTTCTGGCTGGCGCCGATTGTCTTCTCGCTGATCCTGTCGCCGTTTGTGTCCGTAATTTCCAGCCGTTCAACGGTGGGGCTGCGAACCAAACGCTGGAAACTGTTCCTGATCCCGGAAGAGTATTCCCCGCCGCAGGTGCTGGTGGATACCGATCGTTATCTGGAACAGAACCGCAGTCGCTCGCTGGATGACGGCTTCATGCACGCCGTGTTTAACCCGTCATTCAACGCCCTGGCAACGGCAATGGCGACGGCGCGTCACCGTGCCAGCCAGGTGCTGGAGATTGCTCGCGATCGTCACGTTGAGCAGGCGCTTAACGAGACCCCGGAAAAACTCAACCGCGACCGTCGACTGGTGCTGTTGAGCGACCCGGTGACAATGGCGCGACTTCACTACCGCGTGTGGTCCGCTCCGGAGAAATACTCTTCGTGGGTGAGCTACTATAAGGACGTGAAGCTGAATCCGCTTGCACTGAAGGCGAAGTAAGTTGTTAAGCAGGGCGGGTAAGCGAAGCGCCACCTGCCAGATAAAATACCGGCTGTGAGGCCGGTATTTTTTTAGAGGTTAGAGATGAGAATAATCATCGTCGTCATGATGGCATGCCTGCTCAGCGGCTGCGGCAGTATCATCAGCCGCACCATTCCAGGGCAAGGCCATGGGAATCAGTATTACCCGGGCGTAAAATGGGATCTCCGTGATTCCGCATGGCGCTACCTGACCGTGCTCGATCTGCCGTTCTCGCTGATTTTCGACACGCTGTTGCTGCCGATCGATGCCAGCCACGGCCCTTACGAATAGCGTAAATTACCGCTCGTCCCACTCATCGGCAGCGGTTTGACCTTCTTCCGTATCCAGCGGTGGCTCGAGCTGAAACTCGCCCTCATCCCACTCGTGCAGGGTGTTCTCCTCCAGCCATTCCTGCCGAAGTTCGATTTCGTCATAGTCGCCATCAAAGACGGCCTGCGCACCTTCACCGCTTAATATCGGCAAACATTCCCCTTCTTCCCCTTCATCGGCAAAGAATTCGGCCTGCCACATAATATCCCCGTCCTGCAGAACGTATTTTTGGATATTAAGCTGTTGCACGTCAGCATCTTCTTCTTCAACGCCGGGGTTGTCGGCGAGGAACTCTTCACGAGCGGCATCAATAGCTTCTTCCAGCGTGGCGTACATGGTCATTGGTGTCTCCCTGTTTTCCAGAAGGTTTCAGGGAAAGAATAGCTGAATATAAGATTCTGCAAGTATGAATGCGAAAATAAGCCGTCAGGCGTTCGTCTTATTCCGTCGCGGGTCGTAACGCGCGGGATAAACTGAACCACGAATAAATGGCATTGAACAACACGACGCCCGCCGTCACGATAAAGACGGCGCGAAAACCGAAACTGGCGGAGATCCCTGCCCCGAGAAGCGGTCCGGTGACGTTGCCGATATCCCGGAATGACTGGTTATAGCTGAAGATACGCCCGGCAATCTGGTTCGTGGAGTTGTAGACCAGCAGGGTCTGTACGGCGGGCAGCAGCGCGCCGTCGGCGGCACCCAGCAAAAAGCGAAGTAAGCCCAGCTGCCATGGCGTTTGCACCAACGACATCGGGATAAGCAGCAGGACGGAAATCACCAGCGCGCAGATCAGGATTTTTTCCGGACCCACCCGGTCCCCCAGTTTTCCCAGCCTCGGGGCGCTCAGCAGCGCCGCCACGCCGGGTACGGAGGCAATCAGCCCGCTGATGAACGCAATATTGCTGACGTTACCCGCCAGGTCGCGAACGTACAGCGTCAGAATAGGGGCAATTGACCCGGTAGCCACCTGGATAATCATTGTCGTCACGAACAGGCTCAGCACCAGTCTGGGATTTTTAAGCGAGGTCAGCACCTCTCTGGCGTGGAGCATCTCTTTTTTGGCAACAGGCGTGAAGTTTTCACGAATACAGAGCAGGGTGACGATAAAGCACAGGAAAAGCACGCAGGCGGTGATGAAAAAGACCGGGCGCAGGCCGTAGTTATCCGCCAGTAATCCACCGGCCAGCGGTCCCAGCAGAGCACCGCTCACGCCGCCGGTGGAGAGTGTCCCTAGCGCCCAGCCGCTCTTATGGCGGGGAATTTGCGTGGCTATCAGGGCGTTCGCGTTGGGAATAAATCCTCCCAGCAGGCCCAGCAGCGCGCGCAGGATCAGAAACTGCCAGACGTTCTGCGCCACGCCCATCAGCGCCATGATAATGGCCATCCCCAGCGCCGAGCGCAGCAGCATGATTTTACGTCCCTTGCGATCGGCAAGGCCGCCCCAGAAGGGCGAGGCTATCGCGGAAAAGAGAAACGTGATGCTGAATACCAGGCCAGACCACATATTGAGCGCGCTGTGGCCCGTCACGCCCAGCTGTTCGACGTAGAGCGGCAGGAAGGGCATGACCAGGCTAAACGCCGCGCCGGTAAGAAAACAGCCAAGCCACGCAACCGTGAGGTTACGCTTCCAGTTTATGGGGGCATCTGAGGGTGACATAACAATCCGCATAATGAGGTGCAGAGCACCTGAAGCATAAAGTAATAAGCCTGCTAATTATGCGCCTGGGTTATGAATGCCGCAATGAGGAGGAGCTTTTAAAGCTAAAACGGCATGCGGCCCTGAGGGCCGCAGGAGGATTAATAGCGGGACGGCGTGCCTTGTGGCCGGGTTTTAAAACGGCGGTGCAGCCACATGTACTGCTCGGGCGCCAGCATAATGCACTTCTCCACAACGCTGTTCATCCAGCGCGCGGTGGTTTCTGCATCGTCAAGCGGCGGCGCGAGTTCCGGCTCCAGCATCATCAGCTCGTAGCCTGAACCATCCGGCTTACGGCGGGGAACAAAAGGCACGATGGCGGCTTTGGACATGCGCGCCAGCATCCAGGTACCGGTCGTTGTGGCGGCCTCTTCAACGGCGAAGAAGGGGACAAATACGCTGGCCTGTGGGCCATAGTCGTGGTCGGGTGCATACCAGACCACTTCACCGGATTTCAGCGCGCGGATCATGCCCTTCAGATCCTTGCGGTCGATCATGCTTTTGTTGGAGCGCATGCGGCCGTTGGTCTGGATTAAGTCGATGACCGGGTTATCGTTAGGACGATAAACGCCAATGCCGGGCGCCAGCATGCCGAACATGCGCGCCCCGATTTCCAGCGTCAGGAAATGGACGCCGATCAGCAGCACGCCCGTCTGATTGGCCTGAAGCGTATGCACCGGCTCCATGCCGGTCCCCGTCACCTCGCTCCAGCGGGCCATGCGTTTGTCCGGCCAGAACCACGCCATACCGGTTTCCATGAGCCCCATCCCGACGGATTCGAAATTCTTCGCGACCATATCGTGACGCTCTGACTCGCTCATCTGCGGAAAACATAGCTCAAGATTGCGGTACGCGATTCTGGCGCGACGCTTCATAAACAGTTGCGCGAAACGGCCCAGAAATTTACCCAACCGAAAAATAACAGGGTAGGGAAGCTGTACCAGAAGCCATAAAAAGCCGATGCCAAGCCAGGTCAACCAATAGCGGGGATGCAAAAGGGCGGCAGTAAATTTTGGTAACTGGGTCATGTCTATCCTGTTTTTCAAACGTCCTGTTTTGCTAGTGTCTCATTTTTTGAGACGTAGCCAAAATATCTGCTTTCGAAGCGTGCACGAATACAGCAATTGTTAAGCCTGATTAATCAGGGTGTGTGAAATGTAGCGTAAATTGTGTGGATGTAAATTGGTTTTGTTTGCTATATGATGCCGACCGATTTTTCATTCTCTCTAACGATTCCAGGACTGTACACCATGCCAGTGTTACACAACCGCGTGTCGAATGAGATGTTAAAAGCGCGCATGTTGGCTGAAACCGAACCGCGCACAACCATCTCTTTCTACAAATACTTCACCATCAACGATCCGCAGGCGACCCGCGATGCGCTTTATCAGGCGTTCACGGCGCTGAACGTCTTCGGCCGCGTCTACCTTGCCCGTGAAGGCATCAACGCGCAAATTAGCGTACCGGAAAGCAAAGTCAGTGCCTTCCGCGACGTGCTTTATCAGTTCGATCCGGCCCTCGACGGCTTGCGCCTGAACATTGCCCTGGACGATGACGGGAAATCCTTCTGGGTGCTGCGCATGAAGGTGCGTGAGCGCATCGTGGCGGACGGTATCGACGATCCTGAGTTTAACGCGGCGGATGTCGGTGAATATCTGAAGGCTGCGGAAGTGAATGCGATGCTGGACGATCCGGATGCCGTGTTCATTGATATGCGTAACCACTATGAGTACGAAGTGGGGCATTTCGAGAACGCGATGGAAATCCCGGCCGACACCTTCCGCGAGCAGCTGCCCAAAGCGGTCGAGATGATGCAGGAACATAAAGATAAAAAGATCGTTATGTACTGCACCGGCGGTATCCGCTGTGAGAAAGCCAGCGCGTGGATGAAGCACAACGGCTTTAATAAGGTCTGGCATATTGAAGGCGGCATTATCGAGTACGCCCGCCGCGCCCGCGAGCAGGGTTTACCGGTACGCTTTATCGGGAAAAACTTTGTCTTTGACGAGCGTATGGGCGAGCGTATTTCCGAAGACGTGATTGCCCAGTGCCACCAGTGCGGTGCGCCGTGCGATACCCATACCAACTGCAAAAACGACGGGTGCCATCTGCTGTTTATTCAGTGCCCGGCCTGTGCCGAGAAGTTTAACGGCTGCTGCAGCGAGCTGTGCAGCGAAGAGAGCATCCTGCCGGAAGAAGAGCAGCGTCGCCGTCGCGCAGGACGTGAAAACGGCAACAAGATTTTCAATAAATCACGCGGCCGTCTGAATACCAAACTGGGTATCCCCGACCCGGAATGATAATAACGCCCGGCACGGCAAAAGCCTGCCGGGCGAATCTATTATGATTTCTGCTGTACACCTTCAACGGAAATAACCAGCTCAACGTCCTGAGACGCCGGGCCTAAATCCGTTGTGATATTAAAATCTTTCAGGTGAATTTTACCCGCCGCTTCAAAACCTGCGCGTTTACCGCCCCACGGATCGTCACCCTGACCCAGTAATTTAGCATCAAGCGTGACCGGTTTTGTTACGCCATTAAGCGTCAGGTTGCCGGTAATATTCAGCTTATCACCCTCTTTTTTCACTTCCGTGGAGGTGAAAGTAGCCTGTGGATATTTCCCGACATTGAGGAATTCCCCGCTGCGCAGATGTTTATCACGTTCAGCATGATTGGTATCCACGCTGTTGGTATTAATGGTCACGTTGACCTTGTCGGCGGCAGGATTTTTCTCGTCAAAGGTGAATGTACCGTCAAAATCCTTAAAGGTACCGTACAGCCAGCTGTATCCCAGGTGCTGAATACGGAAATTGACGAAAGCGTGCTGGCCCTCTTTATCAATTTTATAATCGGCCGCCACGGCGGAACCGGCGGTGAATAACAGAGAACCCAATGCGATACCCAGCAGGTGTTTTTTCATTTTATGCTCCAGAGTCAACTGACGAGCGGCCAAGCATGCGCTTTAGCGTATCGTCTTTATCAATAAAGTGGTGTTTGAGGGCGGCCAGCCCGTGCAGTACAGACAGGATCACGACGCTCCACGCAAGCCAGAGGTGAACGACCCCTGCGGTGTCGGCCTGAGCGCCCGCATCGCTGAGCGTTGCCGGGACGTCAAAAAGGCCAAAGACGCTAATCGGCTTACCGTCCGCCGTTGAGATAAGGTAGCCGCTGATCAGGATGGCGAAGAGCAGCGCATAGAGCGCGATATGCGCGGCAACTGCACTCAGGCGGGTCATTTTACCGTGGGTCTTCGGCGCGGCGGGCGGCGGGGAAACATGCCGCCAGATTACGCGAAAAACCAGGCCCAGCATCAGGAGGACGCCAATGCTTTTATGTAACTCCGGTGCCTGGTGATACCAGCCATCGTAATAGCTGAGCGTGACCATCCAGAGCCCAAGTCCAAACATACCGTAGACGGCGATAGCAAATATCCAGTGCAAAGCTATGGATATTATTCCGTAGCGCCGGGAGGAGTTACGCAATTGCATCAGAATGTCCATTTTCAAATTAACCGAAGGGTAAAAATGAACGGGAAGATGTGATATTGCAACTGAAATAATTGTCTATTGATTTTTATTTTATTTATTTCAGCGCTTTTGAACAGGATTGATAAAGGTAATTCAATGTCTTCGTGCAAGATGAAATTGAGAGTTTCAATAAAATTAAATTAATGTCAGTTATTGTCAGTTTTGCTTTTCAATAAAATACAATGTAAACAAAATCAATAATGGCCAGCAGCGCCCACAATAAGATATAGAGCATAAAATGCTCGCGAATATTATTCATCAGAAAACTAACGATCCTGCGCATAACGCCCCGTAATGCAGTGTGAATGAAACGGGCCCCGGGACGTCCGGAGCCCGTAGCGGATTATCCGTTAAAACGCGAGAGTGAGAAGGACGTCAGATCAAACTGCGGCGTGATACCCTGGGCAAACTGCGCGGCGATTTCACCCAGCACGGAAGCGAATTTAAAGCCGTGGCCGCTCAGTCCGGTGATAAGCAGGGTGCTGTCATGCCCGGGCAGCGTATCAATGATGAAGTCTTCATCCGGCGTGTTGTCGTAGGTACAGGCCGCGCCATACAGCAAGCCACCGACGCCTGGAAGAACAGTACGCAGGAACGAGAAGGCTTCCGAACCATCCTGTGGGAAAGCGCCGAAAGGCTTACGCTCTTCAGGGGAGGTGATAGCCTGGCCACCGTTGTGTTTACCGATTTTCAGGGCGTCTTTCTCGGAAGGGAAACCGTAGAACTGATCGCCATTCGGCAATTCGCCGGTGAAGGCCGGGAATTTATTCTGCGCGCTGTAGCGACCATCCGACTGGAACCAGGAGAAGACCTTGCGCACCGGCTGGATCGGCAGTTCCGGCAGCAGGCGAGTGACCCAGGTTCCTGCGCTGACGAGCAGGCGGGACGCTGAATAGTTGCCGTCAATCGTCGTTACCGTGACGCCATTCTCGTCATGGGTGATGGCCTCCACCGGACAGTTAAACAGCTGCGCACAGCCGGCTTTCGCGGCAAGACCGATCCAGGTTTTGATCGCCGTTTCACAATGCAATACGCCGGAGTGGGCTTCAAAGAGGCCAATGTAATCGTCCGGGACGGTAATTTCAGGCCAGCGCGCGGTAATGCCCGTGGCGTCCAGCTTCTCAACAACGAGATTAAAGGCTTTCGCGCTGCGCTCGACGCTGGCGAGAAAATCAGAATGGGCAGGGCCAAGGTTGATAAGGCCTGTGCGCTCGAAAATACGCTCTTCGGTCTGTTTCGCCAGCTCGTCCCACAGCGTCTGGGCGCGAAGCACCAGCGGTACATAGCGCTCGCCTTCTCCATACGCATGGCGCATGAGGCGGGTATCGCCATGATGGCTGCCCTCCGCATGGGGAGGAAGATGGGCATCGATCATCAGGACCTTCAGGCCTGCCTGTGTTGCGTAATAACCGGCGGCGGAACCCACGGAGCCGCTACCAATAATGATTAAGTCGTATCTCATATGCATCTCGTAAACTGATGTTTTGTTAGCAGAGTAATTAACAACGCGGGGTTAGACAAGGGAGAAATAAATAAGGCACCGCGAGGGTGCCTGTAGAGAGAAAAGTGGGCATAAGCTTAGTGCCGTTTATACTCATTTTCCTGATAGTCGCCAGATTCTATTTTTGCAATACCTGCCTCTAAAATAGAAATAAACTGACGGGCGACGTCTGTTGTAAGCCACAGCGTCTGTCCAACTTCCGCTTCTTCACGGTTGAGTTGATTCGGGGTCTGGTAGTGCAAACGCAGCATCAGCGCATCGTAGCTATCTACGGTACTGATATCCCAGCCAACAAGTGGATGGGTCTGGATCACTTCACTATTCTTTTCCATTATAACCCCCTTAATGCGTGTTAGAAGACAACGGCTTTGAGGTTCAATGCATGTTTTTCTGAAAGCATCTTCAGTATACCAAGTAATAAGGGTTCCGAAGGGAAAAATAAACAGGTGGCAACACATTTTTCTGCTTTTTAGGATTGTTCGAACAATAAAACACCATCTTGTTCACGATTCTTAAAGAAGATGCCGAATTAATTTGAACTTACCGAATTTTTAGGCAAAAAAAAGCCGGGGCGACCCGGCAAAAAAACACAATGAGGGAGCAGTGTTAATCTGTGATAAACCAGTCGTCTGCGCTTTCCCACGTTTCCTGCAGGATTTCACTGATGCGGTCTTTATCTTCTTTCGCAGCACCCATGACGGAGAGGTTGTTCGCCGCGGCGTAACGCACCGTTACGGCACCGGCGTTGTCGGGAAAAGTGTTGTTAATACGGCGGGATAATTCGCCTGCCAGTGCATCAAGCGCGCCGGCAGGCAGAACGGTTGTTTTGGCTATGGTGACTTCAATACGCATAAATGCCCCCTGTGTAATATACTGTTTATTTATACAGGCATATTGTCGGTTTGACAACAAGGGGCATTGATTTTTTAACGTTTTACCGTCCAGTTGACGGTTTCGCCCGCCAGGAAGGGGATCAGCGTGTCATCCGTCAGCGCAATGGACTCCTCAACGTGGCTCGCTTTACGCTCCAGTTCGATGAAGGTGTCATTGACCGGCAGGCCGTAGAAGCGCGGGCCGTTAAGGGAGCAGAACGCTTCGAAATGTTCCAGCGCGTTCATCTCTTCAAATACGGTCGCGTAGCTGGCAAGCGCCGTTGGGGCGTTGAAGCAGCCTGCGCAGCCGCAGCTCGCCTCTTTACGGTGGCGGGCGTGAGGCGCGGAATCTGTGCCGAGGAACGCGCGGGAGAAGCCGCTGGCAACCAGCTCGCGCAGCGCCTGCTGGTGGATGTTGCGCTTGAGAATCGGCAGGCAGTACAGGTGAGGGCGCACCCCGCCCACCAGCATGTGGTTACGGTTAAACATCAGGTGCTGTGGCGTAATGGTGGCGGCGATAAGTTCGTTGCCGTCACGCACGTACTCTGCCGCGTCTTTGGTGGTGATATGCTCAAAGACCACTTTAAGCGCGGGCAGGCGCTGGCGCAGAGGCTCCATCACGGTCTCGATAAAGCGGGCTTCACGGTCGAAGATGTCAATCTCGGCATGCGTGACTTCACCATGGACCAGCAGCGGCATGCCCAGTTTCTGCATGCGTTCCAGAACCGGCATGATGGCATCAATGCTGGTGACGCCGTGGCTGGAGTTGGTGGTGGCATTCGCCGGGTAGAGTTTCGCCGCCGTAAATACGCCTTCGTTAAACCCACGCTCGACTTCGTTTGGGTCCAGCGAGTCGGTCAGATAGCAGGTCATCAACGGGGTAAAATCGTGTCCCGCAGGCACGGCATCCAGAATGCGCTGGCGATAGGCGATCGCGGCATCGACGGTGGTGACTGGTGGAACCAGGTTAGGCATGATAATCGCGCGGCCATAAATTTCGCTGGTATAAGGCACGACGGTTTTCAGCATATCGCCATCACGCAGATGGATATGCCAGTCGTCAGGGCGGCGGATTTTAAGAACCTGGGGTTGTGCAGTCATGGAAGCTCCGGCTTGTCAGGAATCAGTCATAAGGATGGCTGTTTTTGCCGGACACAAATCATAAGCGGAAACGTTTTCGTTTGCACACTTTTCCGTAAAAAAAAGGGCGCCGCAGCGCCCTTCAGGTTAATCGGTGAAAGGAATGATAATTTCTCCCGGTTTCACCTCTATCCCTTTTGCATATTTTTTCGCCAGAGCTTCACCCTTGCTTTTGTCTTCGCTTAGGACGTACGCGGGCTGCTGGTTAAAATAATTACGCAGCGACTGGTTGAGATAGGGCATCAGGGTTTGCAGAACCGGTGCCATCTTGTCCGGCGAAACCTGCGCATCGACGACTTCCATCTCCTGGAGGAAAATCGCCCCTTTCTCTTTGTTGAACACTGGGAGTGCCTTCAGCTTGAGCTTGATGTTGGCTTTCTGATTGCCAAAGAGGGATGACATATCAAGATCCGCGTCACCGGCCAGGGTGACTTTGTTTGGTTCTTCACGTCCGATCTGGCTGGTCAGATTCGTGAGCACGATATGCGCGTCCGCTAGCCCCGGCACGCCAATGTCTTTAGAAAAATTGTTATGTTTTTCCAGCGCCTGATTAATTTCCTGTTCACTGACGGTATATTGCGTGAGCTGGTTACAGCCAACCAGCAGACCGCTGACAACTAATGCCGCGGCAAAGACAATTTTCTTCATAGTGTTCCTCAACGAAAAATCGGCGCTTCTGTCCTGTTACGCCAGTATGTCAGTGTGAATTGGCAGAAACCAGCAGAAAAAACTGAGAAGTGGGGCGGGAGGGGCTCCCGCCCGAGGGAAAGGCTACGCGCCAGGTTCGAGCATCCCGCTCGCGCTGCGTTTCTGGCTGAACTGCCACCACAGGGCAAGGAGCGTCATAAAGCCCACCGCGCCGAGCATCATCCACGGGAGTTCGGGCTGGTTTAACGCTTTGCCGGCGTCAAACAACCAGCCGCCACCGGCGTAACCTAATGCGCCGCCAAGCGCCAGCCCCAGCCGGCTGAAACCCATATAGCTGCCGCGCGCACGCGCATCCGCAAGCGAGGCGCTTAGCGTTTCACGGGCAGGTTCGGCGATGATCGACCCTATGTAGAACGTGCAAATCAGCGTAAACAGCTGCTGGAGAGAGTTCACCAGGCCGATTGGCATCATGCTCAGCGTCATCAGGAACAGCCCGGCCATCAGGCGATGCTCCAGACGAAAACGCCGCTCGCTCCAGCGGGCTATCGGATAGAGCAGCGTCAGGGAAAGTGCGGCTTCAATGGCGTACATCCATTTAACGGCCGCCGGCGTGCCCGCAATGTCGTTAACCATGATCGGCAGCATCAGCATGACCTGCACAGCCAGCATGTAGTAGCCCGTCAGGGTCAGCACATAGGTGACAAAACGTTTGTCGCGCAGGACGCGGCCAAGCCCTTCCCGGACCGGCGCTTTGACCGTCGACAGTTTCCAGGCGGGCAGGAACAGGCCATTAAACAGCGCGCACAGAATAAAGAGCACCGCCCCCGCCGCGCAGACCAGTCGGAAGTCATACTGCAGCAGCCAGCTTCCCAGCAGGGCGCCGATAACCGCCCCGGCACTGTCCTGCATCATCAGAATCGAGAAGAAACGACCGCGATGCTGCGGGCGAATCAGCTTCACCACCAGCGCGGTGCGCGGCGGATCGAACAGCGTGCCCCCGATACCGGAGAGGAAACAGGAGAACCAGAGCAGCCAGGGCTCCTGGGCGACCGCCATCGTGGCAAAGCCTGCCGCGCGCAGCAGCATACCGGTAACGATCATCGGCTTAGCGCCAAAGCGGTCGGCAATGGCCCCGCCAAAGACCCCCAGGCCCTGCTGGACAAACTGGCGTAACCCCAGGGCAATGCCAACCATTAATGCCGCCCAGCCCATCTGATCGACAAAGCGAATCGATATCAATGGAAAAACGACAAAAAAGCCGAGCACGACCAGCATGTTATCGACGAGCAGGAAATATTTACCCAGGCTCCTGGCCTGTGATACGCGGGACATTTTCCCTCCAGGGAAAATAAGAAGGTGAGCACGCTAACATTCTGCGGTGTCGCCGCGTTTTTTCCCACCCCTGGGCGTGACAATATTTTTTTATCAAAAGGGTGCT
Organism: Enterobacter cloacae complex sp. CARB60; assembly: GCF_036487345.1. Taxonomy (NCBI): domain Bacteria; kingdom Pseudomonadati; phylum Pseudomonadota; class Gammaproteobacteria; order Enterobacterales; family Enterobacteriaceae; genus Enterobacter; species Enterobacter cloacae complex sp. CARB60. The sequence goes on along the minus strand of NZ_JAZKLC010000002.1, from coordinate 2,932,761 downwards.
TTGATAGAGAGTTCTCATCGAAAATAATGAAAAGAGGACAAAATGGTATGTCACTGTTTTCACAGACGGCGCGGGCGCAGGTATAGTAAAGCTAATGGGTAAGCAGAAGTGACGGGAAGGAGTGGTATCGATGTTTGGCTATCGCAGTAATGTGCCAAAAGTGCGTCTGACAACGGACAGGCTGGTCGTTCGTCTGGTGCATGAGCGTGATGCCTGGCGTCTGGCGGATTATTACGCCGAGAATCGCCAGTTTTTAAAACCCTGGGAACCCGTTCGGGATGAGAGCCATTGTTACCCTTCCGGCTGGCAGGCGCGCCTCAGCATGATTACGGAATTTCACAAGCAGGGCAGCGCGTTTTATTTCGCGCTGCTGGATCCTGAAGAGAAAGAGATTATCGGGATCGCCAATTTTTCAAACGTGGTGCGGGGATCGTTTCACGCCTGCTACCTTGGCTACTCCATCGGCCAGAAATGGCAGGGGCAGGGGCTGATGTACGAGGCGTTAACGGTGGCGATCCGCTATATGCAACGCACGCAGCATATCCATCGCATCATGGCGAACTATATGCCGCATAATCAGCGCAGCGGCAATTTGCTGGCGCGTTTAGGGTTCGAGAAAGAGGGTTACGCCAAAGACTATCTGCTGATAGACGGAGAGTGGCGCGACCACGTTCTGACGGCGTTAACCACCCGGGACTGGACCGCAGGTCGTTAAGGAGAAAAGATGAAGTATAAGCTAAACGGTACAGAAGCGCGCGTGATTGGGTGCTTACTCGAAAAACAGGTCACCACGCCGGAGCAGTATCCGCTCTCCGTCAATGCCGTGACCATGGCCTGCAACCAGAAGACCAACCGCGAGCCGGTGATGAACCTCAGCGAGCATGACGTTCAGGACGTGCTGGATGCGTTGGTAAAACGCCACTATCTGCGCACCGTCAGCGGCTTCGGCAACCGCGTGACCAAATACGAACAGCGCTTTTGTAACTCCGAATTCGGTGACCTGAAGCTGAGCAGTGCGGAAGTGGCGGTCATCACCACGCTATTGCTGCGCGGGGCGCAGACGCCGGGGGAGCTGCGCACGCGTGCTTCCCGTATGCATGAGTTCAGCGATATGCAGGAGGTCGAGCAGACCCTGGAAGGGCTGGCTTCTCGTGAAGACGGCCCATACGTGGTGCGTCTGGCCCGCGAGCCGGGCAAACGTGAAAGCCGCTATATGCATCTGTTCAGCGGCGACGTCGATGTCGCTACCGTGGAGAGCGATGCGGGATCCTCAGTAATCAATGACGGTCTTGCCGCGCGCGTAGAGGCGCTGGAGGACGAGGTCGCCGGGCTGAAACAGCGTCTGGATGCGTTGCTGGCACATTTGGGAGACTGACGGTGAAAAAATTACGCGTAGGCGTGGTGGGGCTGGGCGGCATCGCGCAGAAAGCCTGGCTGCCTGTTTTAGGTGCGGCGACGGACTGGACCCTGCAAGGGGCATGGTCACCCACCCGCGAAAAGGCAGAACGTATCTGCGAAACCTGGCGCATTCCGTATGCCGCCTCCCTGCAGGATCTGGCCCGCGAGTGTGATGCGGTTTTTGTGCATACCTCAACGGCAACCCACTATCAGGTGGTGAGCGAGCTGCTCAATGCGGGGGTTCACGTCTGCGTGGATAAACCGCTGGCGGAAAATGTTCAGGATGCCGAACGGCTGATTGAGCTGGCCGCGCGCAAAAAACTGACGCTGATGGTGGGCTTCAACCGCCGCTTTGCGCCGCTTTATCAGCAGCTGAAGGCGCAGTCGGGCACGCTCGCCTCGCTGCGGATGGATAAGCACCGTACCGACAGCATTGGGCCAAACGATCTGCGCTTTACCCTTCTGGATGATTATCTGCACGTTGTGGATACGGCGCTGTGGCTGAGCAACGGTAATGCACAGCTGAAAAGCGGTACCCTGTTGACGAATGACCAGGGGCAGATGGTCTACGCGGAACACCATTTCGCCGTTGAGCATCTTCAGATTACCACCAGCATGCACCGTCGGGCGGGAAGCCAGCGTGAATCCGTGCAGGCGGTGACCGACGGCGCGCTGTATGACATTACGGACATGCGCGAGTGGCGGGAAGAGAAGGGCAACGGCGTGGTGACGCTCCCGGCGCCAGGCTGGCAGAGCACCCTGGAGCAGCGCGGTTTCGCAGGATGCGCCCGCCACTTTATCACCTGCGTGCAAAATCAGACGGTTCCTGAAACGTCCGGCGAGCAGGCCATTCTGGCGCAGCGTATTGTGGAAAGGCTCTGGCGCGAGGCCATGAGCGAATAACTCGCTGTAACATCTGCGGATAGTAATTCGTTGAAATCCGGTTAGACTAAGCGCCGCTTGTTGGCTTTGCCGGGTGGCGCTTACGCTTACCCGGCCTACAAATCCGTATGGTTCTGGAAATTCACGTTAATGAACTTATTAAAATCGCTGGCGGCCGTCAGCTCGATGACCATGTTTTCCCGCGTGCTGGGTTTTGCGCGCGACGCCATTGTGGCACGGGTATTTGGTGCGGGGATGGCCACGGACGCCTTTTTCGTCGCGTTCAAATTGCCGAACCTGCTGCGTCGTATTTTTGCTGAAGGGGCGTTTTCTCAGGCATTCGTGCCTATCCTTGCGGAATATAAAAGCAAGCAGGGTGAAGACGCGACGCGCGTCTTTGTTTCTTATGTCTCCGGGCTGCTGACGCTGGCTTTGGCGGTGGTGACCGTACTCGGGATGCTGGCCGCGCCGTGGGTGATTATGGTGACCGCGCCCGGTTTTGCCGATACGGCTGACAAATTTGCGCTGACCTCGCAGCTGCTGCGCATTACTTTCCCCTATATTCTGCTGATCTCGCTGGCCTCGCTGGTGGGGGCGATACTCAACACCTGGAACCGCTTCTCTGTTCCGGCGTTTGCGCCGACGTTTCTTAACGTCAGCATGATCGGTTTCGCCCTGTTCGCCGCGCCGCACTTCAACCCGCCGGTGCTGGCGCTGGCCTGGGCGGTCACCGTCGGCGGCGTGCTGCAGCTGGCGTACCAGCTGCCGCATCTGAAAAAAATCGGCATGCTGGTGCTGCCGCGCATCAATCTCAAAGATGCCGGGGCGATGCGCGTGATCAAGCAGATGGGGCCTGCCATTCTCGGCGTCTCCGTCAGCCAGATCTCGCTTATCATCAACACCATCTTTGCCTCTTTCCTCGTGTCCGGCTCGGTTTCCTGGATGTACTACGCCGACCGTCTGATGGAGTTCCCGTCCGGGGTGCTGGGCGTGGCGCTGGGGACCATCCTGCTGCCGTCGCTGTCGAAAAGTTTTGCCAGCGGCAATCATGATGAATATTGCCGCCTGATGGACTGGGGTTTACGTCTTTGCTTCCTGCTGGCCCTGCCAAGCGCGGTGGCGCTGGGTATTCTGGCTAAACCGCTGACGGTGTCGCTCTTCCAGTACGGGAAATTCACCGCCTTTGATGCCGCAATGACCCAGCGCGCGCTGATTGCCTACTCGGTCGGATTGATGGGGCTGATTGTCGTCAAGGTGCTGGCGCCCGGGTTCTACTCGCGTCAGGACATTAAAACGCCGGTAAAAATTGCGATTGTGACGCTGATTATGACGCAGCTGATGAACCTGGCGTTTATTGGTCCGCTGAAGCATGCAGGCCTGTCATTGTCGATTGGTCTGGCGGCCTGTCTGAACGCCGGGCTGCTGTACTGGCAGCTGCGCAAGCAGGATATTTTCACGCCGCAGCCGGGCTGGGGGAGTTTCCTGGTGCGCCTGATCGTTGCGGTACTGGTGATGGCAGCCGCGCTGCTCGGCATGATGTACGTGATGCCGGAGTGGTCCCAGGGCACCATGCCCTACCGTCTGATGCGGCTGATGGCCGTGGTGGGCGTCGGGGTGGTGGCTTACTTTGCCACGCTCGCGGTGCTGGGCTTCAAGGTGAAAGAGTTTGCCCGCCGGACGGCATAAACGCCAAAAGGGGAGTTCACCTTATGGTGCTCCCCGCTGCATGATTTGTCGCACAGGCTTCAAATCGAAATCTTTTTAACTCCCGCAATACGCGCAGTCGCCGTCTGACCATCCGCACCGTACAGTCCGGTTTCTTTATGCGGTTTTAATACCTCAAGCGCCTGCTGATTACGCTCAATCTGACCTTCAAGCAGCCAGCCGTTGTGCTGGTTAAGATCGCGCAGGTGCTGGGTTTTTTCGGTAATGGTTTGCCAGCGCTCAACAATATCGTCATTGGCGCTGCGCTTTGGATCTTGCTCAGCGCGGCGCTGTTGCTCCAGATAATCCAGCGTTGCCAGAAGCGAACTTTTGTCTTCAGTAATACGCTGCAGCGCGCTGCCGTTGATGTGACCGGAAGAGAGATGCTGCTGTTCAGCGTCCATTACCGTTTTCAGGTCGTTCAGGACAACCGTCATTTGATCCAGTATTTCTGACAGTCGACTCATACGGTTAGTTACTCTGTAAGAAGCTCTGTGCTTCCTGAATCAGGGCATCAGCGATCTTGCTGGTATCCATTTTCAGTTCACCGTTACGAATAGCCGTTTTCAGCGCTTCAACACGTTCCATATTGATATCGTTGCTGCCTGGCTGCATCAGTTTTGCCTGCGCGTCGCTCAGGGTTACGCTGGTGCTGTTGGACGTTGACGGCTTTTCCAGACGCGTTTTTTGCGTCGTCGCGTCATTCGTTTCGCGAGGTTGTACAGCGCTTACCGGCTTCAGGGCTGATGTACGATCAATGCTCATAGTGTTGTCCTCATCGAGGGTTCGCGGCGTTTGCGCCTGACATCATCATTAATGGAATATTTATCGGCACGCGCCGCAAAATCTTTAAAAAGATTATAGGTTAATCAGAATATTCCCATCAGAATCGACGGTTCCGCTCACCACCTGGCCTGAGGACATTCTGACGCGGGCATTTTGCGCCACCGCGGCATTGTTTAACGCTTTCCCTTCACTGTTGATGCTAAAGCCATCTCCGTTGGCCACGACCATCACCTGTTGACCCGCTTTTACCCGCCATGACTGACGCAGCATTGAGAGCTGCATCGGCTGGCCGGGGGCGACATCGCGCAGGCTGACGGCGTCCTGTGCCTGGTTCATTTCCAGCATGGTGCGTGGAGGCAGCTGATCCAGACGGCCGCGCTTTAACGTCACGCTGTTCGTCTGCAGCACGGTGCCGCGCGCAATGGGCACGGCGGCGACAACATAATTGCCCGTCGCCTGAACTGCAACCTGTAAATAGCGTTTTTCGTTGGCGCAGCGTGCCAGCACGTTCACATTCCCCCACAGCCGGGTGGTCCCCGTCACGCTGAATGACGGTTGGTCACAGGTCGGGTACAGATTCGGTGGGGTGCGCACGGTAACGTTAACCTCATCGCTAAAGCCCGCCAGCTTTTCAGCAAAAAAAGCCGTCAGCTGATTCTGTAAGCCTTCAGCCTGTACCAGAGGGCTAAACAGCAAGAAAGTTGCCATCAGGGCACGTTTTAACGTTTGCATCGCAAGTTCCACCGTTTCCAGAGTTGAATGAATTCTACCTGCAGTGGTTTTGCATCAACGCAATAAATAGCGACGCATTTTGCGCTTATTCCGTCGATAGGGGAGACCGGGTGAGATTTAAGCTGTGAACTGAAATTTTGCCATCAGCGGAGGAGACATGCTCGATAAACTCGACGCCGCGTTACGTTTTCAGCAGGAAGCGCTCAATTTACGCGCCCAGCGGCAGGAGATTTTAGCCGCCAACATCGCTAACGCCGATACCCCAGGGTTTCAGGCGCGCGATATTGATTTTTCCAGTGAACTCAAAAAGGTGATGGAGCGTGGACGTGCCGAAGGAACGGGTGTTGCACTTGCTATGACATCCTCTCGCCATATTCCTGCTCAGGCGATGACCGCGCCAGCGACCGATTTACTTTACCGCATTCCCGATCAGCCCTCACTCGACGGTAACACCGTGGATATGGACCGGGAGCGTACGCAGTTTGCCGATAACAGCCTGAAATACCAGACGGGCCTGACCGTACTCGGCGGACAAATCAAAGGCATGATGAACGTCCTGCAGGGGGGGAACTGATAGATGGCCTTGCTGAATATTTTTGATATTGCCGGTTCGGCATTAACCGCGCAGTCCAAACGCCTGAACGTGGCTGCCAGTAACCTGGCGAACGCCGACAGCGTAACCGGACCAGACGGCCAGCCGTATCGTGCCAAACAGGTTGTCTTTCAGGTCGATGCTGCGCCAGGCGCGGCGACGGGCGGCGTGAAAGTGTCTGATGTGGTAGAGAGCCAGGCGCCGGACAGGCTGGTGTATGAGCCGGGTAACCCGCTCGCGGATGCCAGCGGATACGTGAAGATGCCAAACGTGGATGTGGTGGGTGAGATGGTGAACTCCATGTCGGCTTCCCGTAGCTACCAGGCCAACGTCGAAGTGCTTAATACCGTGAAGAGCATGATGCTCAAAACGCTCACTCTCGGCCAGTAAAGGAGACATGCATGTCCATCGCCGTAAATGTGAATGATCCTACGAACTCGGGTGTTAATAACACGAAGAGTACGACGGGTTCTAACTCCCTCACCGGGAGCAATGCCTCCGATCTTCAGGGCAGCTTTCTGACGCTGCTGGTGGCGCAGCTTAAGAACCAGGATCCCACCAACCCAATGCAGAACAACGAACTGACCACGCAGCTTGCGCAGATCAGCACCGTGAGCGGCATTGAGAAACTCAACACCACTCTTGGTTCCGTCTCTGGACAGATTAATAGCGCCCAGTCTCTGCAGGCGGCAAGCCTGATCGGTCACGGGGTGATGATCCCGGGTACCACGATCCTGGCGGGCACCAGCACCACCGATGGCAACGCCACCACGACCACCACGCCGTTTGGCGTTGAGCTGCAGCAGCCAGCAGAGAAAGTTACCGCAACCATTACCGATGGCAACGGCACGGTCGTGCGCACCATTGATATTGGTGAGCTGAAGGCGGGCGTTCACACCTTTACCTGGGATGGCAGCCTGACCGACGGCACAAAAGCACCAAACGGATCCTACAAAGTGGCGATCAGCGCCAGCAACGGGACAACCCAGCTGGTGGCGCAGCCGCTGCAGTTCGCGCTGGTCCAGGGCGTAATTAAAGGTAGCGACGGCAACAAACTGGATTTGGGTACCTCTGGTACCACCACACTCGACGAAGTTCGGCAGATTATCTAAGCCTTAACACTTATCAGGAGTAAGTCATGGCCTTTTCTCAAGCGGTCAGCGGCCTGAATGCTGCGGCCACCAACCTGGACGTCATTGGCAACAACATCGCCAACTCCGCGACCTATGGTTTTAAATCCGGTTCTGCTTCCTTTGCAGACATGTTTGCCGGTTCCAAAGTCGGCCTCGGCGTGAAGGTTGCAGGCATCACTCAGGACTTTACCGACGGCACCACTACCAATACCGGTCGCGGTCTGGACGTTGCCATTAGCCAGAACGGTTTCTTCCGTATGGTCGATTCAAACGGCTCTGTGTTCTACAGCCGTAACGGCCAGTTCAAGCTGGACGAAAACCGTACGCTGGTGAACATGCAGGGTATGCAGCTGACGGGCTACCCGGTAGCGGGAACGCCTCCAACCGTTCAGACCGGTGCGAACCCTCAGGCTATCACCATTCCGAATACGCTGATGTCGGCGAAAGCCACCACCACCGCGACGCAGCAGATCAACCTCAACTCAACCGACCCTGTTCAAACTGCCCCGTTCGATGCGACTAACCCGGATACCTATAACAAAAAAGGTACCGTGACCGTCTTCGACAGCCAGGGTAACGCCCATAACATGTATGTCTACTACGTGAAGACAGCTAACAATAAATGGGATCTTTACACTCAGGACGGCAGCGTAGCAGGTTCTACAGCGACGAAAGCGGCGCAGATGAACTTTGATGCGAACGGTAACCTGGCGGGTGTCTATAACTACGACGCTGCGGGTGCACTGAGCGGAACGCCAAACGCCACGCCGGCCATCAACATCACCACCGGCTCTGTCGGCGGTGCGACGGCTGCGAATTTCTCCCTGAGCTTCCAGAACTCCATGCAGCAGAACACCGGCGCGAACAGCGTTGTGGCAACCAATCAGAACGGTTACAAGCCAGGCGACCTGGTCAGCTACCAGATCAACGACGATGGCACCGTGGTGGGAAGCTACTCTAACGAACAGTCTCAGGTGCTGGGCCAGATCGTGCTGGCTAACTTCGCCAACAACGAAGGCCTGAAATCGGAAGGCGACAACGTTTGGTCTGCCTCCCAGTCTTCCGGCGTGGCGCTGCTGGGTACCGCAGGCACCGGTAACTTCGGCAAGCTGACCAACGGCGCGCTGGAAGCCTCCAACGTGGACATGAGTAAAGAACTGGTGAACATGATTGTCGCGCAGCGTAACTATCAGTCGAACGCGCAGACCATCAAAACCCAGGATCAGATCCTCAACACGCTGGTTAACCTGCGTTAAGCGGCTAACAGGAAAGCGCAATGGATCACGCAATATATACCGCGATGGGCGCGGCAAGTCAGACGCTCAATCAGCAGGCCGTTACCGCCAGCAACCTGGCAAACGCCTCAACGCCGGGCTTTCGCGCACAACTTAATGCGCTGCGCGCGGTGCCGGTTGAAGGGCTTTCCCTGCCGACCCGTACGCTGGTGACGGCATCGACCCCTGGCGCAGATATGACGCCAGGGCAGATGGACTACACCTCGCGCCCGCTGGACGTTGCCCTGCAGCAGGACGGCTGGCTGGCGGTGCAAACTGCGGACGGCAGCGAAGGCTATACCCGTAACGGGAATATCCAGGTGAGCGCGACCGGCCAGCTGACGATTCAGGGTCATCCGGTGATGGGTGAAGCGGGCCCGCTGACCGTGCCGGAAGGCTCTGAGCTGACTATCGCCGCGGACGGCACCATTTCGGCGCTGAACCCGGGCGACCCGGCCAACACCGTTGCGCCCGTCGGACGTCTGAAGCTGGTTAAGGCGGAAGGCAAAGACGTGCAGCGTGGCGATGACGGCATGTTCCGTCTGACCCAGGCGGCGCAGGCGACGCGTGGTGCCACGTTACAGGCCGACCCGAGCATCCGCGTGATGTCCGGCGTTCTGGAAGGCAGCAACGTTAAGCCGGTAGCCGCCATGAGCGACATGATCGCCAGCGCCCGTCGTTTTGAAATGCAGATGAAGATCATCAGCAGCGTGGATGAAAACGCGGGCAAGGCTAACCAACTTCTGGCTATGAGTTAACAGGACTCCTTATGATCAGTTCTTTATGGATCGCGAAAACAGGCCTGGACGCCCAGCAAACCAATATGGACGTGATTGCCAACAACCTGGCAAACGTGAGCACCAATGGTTTCAAGCGTCAGCGCGCCGTTTTCGAAGATTTGCTTTATCAAACCATCCGCCAGCCGGGCGCGCAGTCTTCTGAACAGACGACGCTGCCGTCGGGCCTGCAGATCGGTACCGGCGTTCGCCCGGTGGCCACCGAGCGCCTGCACAGCCAGGGCAACCTGTCTCAGACCAACAACAGTAAAGACGTGGCAATCAAAGGCCAGGGCTTCTTCCAGGTGCAGCTGCCTGACGGTACCTCTGCCTATACCCGCGACGGTTCGTTCCAGGTCGATCAGAACGGCCAGCTGGTGACGGCGGGCGGTTTCCAGGTTCAGCCTGCGATTACCATCCCGGCGAACGCCCTGAGCATCACCATCGGACGTGACGGTGTGGTCAGCGTGACTCAGCAGGGACAGGCCGCGCCGGTTCAGGTTGGGCAGCTCAACCTGACCACCTTCATGAACGATACCGGTCTGGAAAGCATTGGTGAGAACCTCTACACCGAAACGCAATCCTCCGGTACGCCCAATGAGAGCACCCCGGGCCTGAACGGTGCGGGCCTGCTGTACCAGGGTTATGTTGAAACGTCCAACGTGAACGTGGCGGAAGAGCTGGTGAATATGATCCAGGTTCAGCGCGCGTATGAAATTAACAGTAAAGCAGTGTCGACGACCGACCAGATGCTGCAGAAACTGACGCAACTCTAAGGTGTAGCCCGGTGCGGTAAACGCCGCACCGGCTCCCTGTTTTCGAAGATGAAGGCAATGCAAAAAAACGCGGCGTTTCGTTATCCGATACTGACTGTTCTGGCTGTCACCCTCAGCGGGTGTGCTTTGATCCCGTCTAAACCATTGGTCCAGGGTGCGACGACTGCCCAACCCGTTCCTGGCCCAGCGCCAGTGGTAAACGGCTCCATTTTCCAGACCGCGCAGCCGATTAATTACGGCTATCAGCCGCTGTTTGAAGATCGCCGCCCGCGTAACGTCGGCGATACATTGACCATTGTGCTGCAGGAAAACGTCAGCGCGAGCAAGAGCTCGTCGGCGAACGCCAGCCGCGATGGCAAAACCAATTTTGGCTTCGATACCGTGCCACGCTATCTCGAAGGGCTGTTCGGCAACGCGCGTGCTGATGTGAACGCGTCCGGCGGCAACACCTTTAACGGCAAAGGCGGCGCGAACGCCAGCAACACCTTCAGCGGTACGCTGACGGTCACGGTTGACCAGGTACTGGTTAACGGCAACTTGCACGTTGTGGGTGAAAAACAGATCGCCATCAACCAGGGCACTGAATTCATTCGCTTCTCGGGCGTGGTTAACCCTCGCACCATCAGCGGCACCAACACCGTTCCGTCCACCCAGGTGGCGGATGCGCGCATTGAGTACGTCGGTAACGGCTATATCAATGAAGCGCAAAATATGGGTTGGCTGCAGCGCTTCTTCCTTAATTTATCGCCGATGTAAGCGAGGTGACCCATGTTTAAATCGATCTTCGCCGTGGCGCTCGCGCTGGTGGCAACCTTTGCCCAGGCTGACCGTATTCGCGACCTCACCAGCGTTCAGGGCGTACGTGAAAACTCCCTGATTGGCTACGGCCTGGTGGTGGGGCTGGATGGTACCGGTGACCAGACGACACAGACGCCGTTCACCACCCAAAGCCTGAACAACATGCTTTCCCAGCTCGGCATTACCGTGCCGGCGGGAACCAACATGCAGCTGAAAAACGTGGCCGCGGTAATGGTCACCGCCTCCTTCCCGGCGTTTGCGCGTCAGGGGCAGACCATTGACGTGGTGGTCTCCTCAATGGGTAACGCCAAAAGCCTGCGCGGCGGTACGCTGTTGATGACCCCGCTGAAAGGCGTTGACAGCCAGGTGTATGCGCTGGCGCAGGGGAACATTCTGGTTGGCGGGGCGGGAGCATCCGCAGGCGGAAGCAGCGTGCAGGTGAACCAGCTGAACGGCGGTCGTATCACCAACGGGGCGATCATTGAGCGTGAACTGCCAACCCAGTTTGGCACAGGCAATACCATTAACCTGCAGCTCAATAATGAAGACTTCACGATGGCGCAGCAAATTGCCGATACCATCAACCGCAGCCGCGGCTACGGTAATGCAACGGCACTCGATGCGCGCACCGTGCAGATCCGTACCTCCACCGGCAGCAGCAACCAGGTGCGCATGCTGGCGGATATCCAGAATATGGAAGTGAACGTTCCGGTACAGGATGCCAAGGTGATCATCAACTCCCGTACCGGCTCGGTGGTGATGAACCGGGAAGTGTCGCTGGACAGCTGTGCCGTCGCGCAGGGTAACCTTTCCGTGACGGTAAACCGCTCCGCGAACGTGAGCCAGCCGAATACGCCATTTGGTGGTGGTCAGACGGTGGTGACGCCGCAAACGCAGATTGATATGCGTCAGAGCGGCGGGTCACTGCAGAGCGTTCGCTCCAGCGCCAACCTGAACAGCGTGGTGCGTGCCCTGAACGCCCTGGGCGCAACGCCGATGGACCTGATGTCCACCCTGCAATCCATGCAAAGCGCGGGCTGCCTGCGCGCCAAACTGGAAATCATCTAATGCTGACCGATAGCAAACTGTTGACCAGTGCAGCCTGGGACGCCCAGTCGCTCAACGAACTGAAAACCAAAGCAGGAAAAGACCCGGCGGCGAATATCCGCCCGGTCGCCCGCCAGGTGGAGGGGATGTTTGTACAGATGATGCTGAAAAGCATGCGTGAAACCCTGCCGAAAGACGGGATGTTCAGCAGTGATTCAACGCGTCTCTACACCAGCATGTATGACCAGCAGATTGCGCAGCAGATGACCGCCGGTAAAGGCCTCGGTCTGGCAGACATGATTGTGAAACAGACCGCAGCCGCGCAGGGCATTCAGCCTCAGGAGCAGCCGCAGCAGGTGCCGATGAAGTTCGACCTGGAAACGGTGACCAGTTACCAAAACCAGGCTCTGACGCAGCTGGTGCGTAAAGCCATGCCAAAAGCCACGGGCAGCGGCGATGAGCCGCTCTCCGGTGACAGCAAAGACTTCCTGGCGCAGCTTTCGCTGCCTGCGCGTCTTGCCAGCGAACAGAGCGGCGTGCCGCATCACCTGATTCTGGCGCAGGCTGCGCTGGAGTCGGGCTGGGGCCAGCGCCAGATCCGCAAGGAAAACGGCGAGCCGAGCTTCAACATCTTCGGCGTGAAGGCCACCTCCAGCTGGAAGGGGCCGACAACGGAGATCACGACCACCGAATACGAGAACGGTGCGGCGGTGAAGGTCAAAGCAAAATTCCGCGTCTACAGCTCTTATCTGGAAGCATTGTCCGATTATGTCGGCCTGCTGAGCCGAAATCCGCGTTATACCGCCGTTACGCAGGCGGCGACGGCGGAGCAGGGAGCTCAGGCGCTGCAAAACGCGGGCTACGCGACTGACCCGAACTATGCGCGTAAGCTCACCAGCATGATCCAGCAGCTGAAATCCATGGGCGAGAAGGTCAGCAAAGCCTATAGCACAGATATTGAAAATCTGTTCTGAAAGTTCTCAAGTCCCGGTGGAGGTTGCCGATAACCTTCATCAGGACTCGTGTCTGAACGTATAAAAGGAACCCCCATGTCCAGTTTGATTAACAGCGCCATGAGTGGCCTCAGTGCTGCGCAGTCGGCACTCAATACCGTCAGTAATAATATTTCAAGCTATAACGTGGCAGGTTACACCCGCCAGACCACGGTGCTGGGCGCATCTAACAGCACGCTGACCGGCGGTGGCTGGGTGGGTAACGGAGTCTATGTCTCCGGTGTACAGCGTGAGTATGACGCCTTCATCACCAACCAGCTGCGCGCCGCGCAGACGCAGAGCAGCGGTCTGACGACGCGCTATCAGCAGATGTCAAAAATCGACGATGTGCTCTCCGATACCACCAACTCGCTCTCCACCACCCTGCAAGACTTTTTCAAAAGCCTGCAAACCCTGGTGAGCAACGCGGAAGACCCGGCTGCACGTCAGACGGTGCTGGGTAAAGCGAGTGGTCTGGTCAATCAGTTTAAAACCACCGATCAGTATCTCCGTGACCAGGATACGCAGGTTAATACCGCCATCTCCAGCAGCGTGTCTCAGATCAACAACTACGCGACACAGATTGCGAATCTGAACGATCAGATTTCTCGTCTGACCGGTGTCGGTGCGGGTGCTTCACCTAACGACCTGCTTGACCAGCGCGATCAGCTTGTGACCGAACTGAACAAAATCGTGGGCGTGGAAGTCTCGGTACAGGATAGCGGCACGTTTAATATCTCTCTCGGCAACGGTTACAGCCTGGTGCAGGGCAGCAAAGCCAGCCAGCTGGCGGCCGTGAAGTCCAGCGCCGATCCGGCTCGTACGACCATCGCCTACGTCGATGACGTGGCGGGCAATATTGAGATCCCCGAGAAATTTATCACCACCGGTTCTTTGGGCGGTTTACTGAGCTTCCGTAATGAAGATCTGGATAAAGCCCGTAACAGCCTGAACCAGATGGCGCTGGCCTTTGCCGATGCGATGAACACGCAGCATGAAGCCGGTTTTGATGCAAACGGTGATGCGGGCGGTAAGCTGTTCAACTTTGGTTCTCCGGCGGTGCTTTCCAACAGCAAGAACGGCGGCTCGGCCGTTGTCACGGCCTCTGTGACGGACAGTAAACAGGTCCAGGCGACAGACTATAAGCTGCAGTTTAACGGCACTGACTGGACGGTCACCCGCACATCAGACAAAACCAGCTTTACGATGAGCCCGGATGCCGGCGGTAATCTGTCGTTTGATGGCCTTAACGTCAACGTCAGCGGCACGGCAAATACCAAAGATAGTTTCACCGTGAAGCCTGTTTCCAACGTCATCATGAACATGGATCTCGCGATCAGCGACGAGTCCAAACTGGCGATGGCATCGGTGCAGAACGGCGGCGAAAGTGACAACCGTAACGGTCAAAAACTGCTCGATCTGCAAAACGGCAAAGTAGTGGGTGGGAATAAAACCTTCAACGATGCGTATGCCTCTCTCGTCAGTACCGTCGGTAGCTCAACGGCGTCACTGAAGGTGAGTAGCCAGACGAAAGCCAATGTGGAAACGCAGCTTATCAAGCAGCAGCAGACCATCTCTGGGGTAAACCTCGACGAAGAGTATGGCAATTTGCAGCGTTATCAGCAGTATTACCTGGCCAATGCCCAGGTATTACAAACTGCCAGTACGCTCTTCGATGCAATTATCAACATTCGTTAAGGTTGAGGTGAACAATGCGTATTAGCACCCAGATGATGTATGAGCAGAACATGCGTGGGATCACCGATTCCCAGAGCAGATGGCTGAGCTACGGTGAGCAGATGTCCACCGGTAAGCGCGTCAATCGTCCTTCGGACGATCCTATCGCCGCGTCGCAGGCCATCGTTCTGTCGCAATCTCAGTCGCAAAACAGCCAGTTCGCACTCGCGCGTACCTTTGCAACGCAGAAGGTCTCGCTGGAAGATAACGTGTTAACCCAGGTGAATACCGCGATCTCAAGCGTGCGCGAGAAGCTGGTTTACGCCTCAAACGGCACATTAAGCGATGACGACCGTCTTTCTCTGGCGACCGATATTCAGGGGATCCGCGATCAGCTTATGAACCTGGCCAACACGACGGATGGCAACGGTCGCTTTATCTTTGCGGGATACAAAACCGAGAGCGCACCGTTTGATGCCGCGACCGGGGATTACAACGGCGGTGCAGAGGCTATCACGCAGCAGGTTGATACGGCGCGAAATATGACCATTAGCCATACCGGACAGCAAATTTTCGAAAGCATTACCAGTAATGCGGAACAGCTGCCGGGCGGTGGATATGGCGAAACAAACATGTTCAAAATCCTGGATTCTGCCATTGCGTCGCTGAAGACACCGATTGAGAACGATCCGGCTGCCGCAACGGCGCAAAGCCAGGTGATTACCAATGCGCAAATCGGCATCAAAAACGCCCAGAACAATGTCCTGACGGTCGTTGCGGATGTGGGAACCAAGATGAACGAGCTGGAAAAACTCGATACGCTGGGTGATGACCGCGCCCTGGGTCAGACCAAGCAGATGAGTGACCTGGTGGATGTTGACTGGAACGAAGCGATTTCCTCTTACACCATGCAGCAGGCGGCCTTGCAGGCGTCTTATAAAGCGTTTAGCGATATGCAGGGCATGTCTCTGTTCCAGCTGAACAAATAACATCTTGACCTCTTAGAGCATGTCTTGAAACTGGGCATGTTTTACTGCCCAATCCGTCTGGATTGGGCATTTTTTTATGCAACTTCCGCCGGTGCGGAGGCGACACGTGTGCTTTCTATCAGACGGATTGCCAGCGCAATGACGCCACAGACTGTCGCCAGAGCGACCACGCCCGTCCAGCCGGCTAGCGAGTAGATATTGCTGCCTAACGCGGAGCCCAGCGCCATCCCGATAAAGACCACCGTAAAGAGCAGGGCATTGAGACGACCCCGCGCCTGCGGTTCAAGGCTGTATACCAGGTTCTGGTGAGCGACCAGGCTGGACTGCAGACCCAGGTCGAACCCGACGGCAGAGACGGCGATCAGTATCAGCTGTCCATGAACGCTCAACGCGGGCATCAGGAACATCAGAGCGAATGAAACGGTCACAAGAACGGCACCAAGCTGCGTGACTTTTCCTGCGCCCAGTTTGTCCGCAAGACCCCCCGCCAGCGGGGCAGCTAACGCACCGGCGGCACCTGCAATACCAAAGCCCCCCGCTACGGCACTGCCCAGGTGATAGCGTTCCAGCAGCATGACCGCAAGCGTAGACCAGAAGGCGCTAAAGGCAATCGACAGAAAACCCTGAGCCAGCGCCGCACGGCGCAGCGCCGGATAGCGACGCCACAGATGTTCCATTGAGCGCATCAGCGCGGGGTAGCTCAGCGTGGAGTGAATGGCAAAACGGGGAAGCACAAACCACATCATCACTCCGATGAACGCAATGCTCGCCGCTGCCAGCTGGTACATGACGCGCCAGCCAAACGCTTCGCCCACCACGCCGCTTACGGTTCTTGATAATAAGATACCCATCAGCAGCCCGGTCATTACCGTGCCCACGGTTTTCCCCTGTTTACCCTCCGGCGCAAGAATGGCCGCAGCAGGGACGATATCCTGTGCCATGGTGGCGGCCATGCCGATGAGCAGGCTTGCCAGCAGCAGAGAATGGATCTGCCCGGTCAGGCTACAGCCGAGAAGAAACAGCGCCAGCGCCGCACTCTTTATCAGGATTAACGTCCTGCGGTCGTGGCGATCGCCGAGCGGTAGCAGGAACAGGATCCCCAGGGCATATCCCGCCTGGGTGAGCGTCGGGACCATGCCCATTCCTTCGATACTCAGGTGAAGGTCTGCGCCCATCAGCGGCAGCAGAGGCTGGGCATAATAGATAGATGCCACGCTGAAACCTGCACCTATCGCCAGCATTAAGATTACCCAGCGGCTCACGGCATGGGCGGCGTTTGTTGTGTTCATAAGATGTTCCTCATTCGTCGTGTGAGGCTATTTTTTATCAGTACGCCTTGCGACGGTAGCGGGCCCGGTGGTAAAACGCTTATACGTTGAACGTATAAATGAAAATGCGATGAAAAGAGCTGAGCGTATAGACAGGGTGGAGTTAATGCGGACGTTTGTCCGGATAGTGGAGGCGGGTTCCCTCTCTGCGGCGGCGCGGCAGCTTGCAACCACCCAGGCCACGGTGAGCAGACGGTTACAGTCGCTGGAGACCATGCTGGGGGTGCGCCTGATACTGCGCACCACCCATACGACGCGGCTGACGGATGATGGCGAGCGCTGCTATCAGCACGCTCGTCGGGTGATTGACAGCTGGCTGGCGCTGGAAGATGAGGTGGGGCACACGGAAGATGAGCCCGTAGGCGTGCTGCGGGTGCGGGCACCCCACGCGTTTGGTCAGGACCAGCTTCTGAAACCCGTAACCGAATTTTTGCAACGCTATCCGCAGCTTTCGATTGAGTGGATGCTCAACGATCGGTCGGCGGACTTCCTCGGCGACAACCTTGACTGTGCTATTCGGGTGGGCGTGGAAGTCGATCCGGCGACCGTATCCGTGCTGCTGGCGGAAGTGCCGCGCTCGGTGGTGGCTTCTCCGGCGCTTCTGGCCCGTTTTCCGACGGTTACCACGCCGGAGGATTTGCAGCAGTTTCCCTGGATAGCGATTAGCTCTTTCTACCAGCGCCATGTGGAGCTTTTTCACGATGCATCACCTGCCACCGCGCGAGTGGCGATTACCCCACGCCTCAGCACCGATAGCCTGTATGTCGCACGCAATACGGCGCTCACCGGCCTTGGCGTGGCGGTGGTATCCAGCTGGACGGTACAGGATGATATTCGGGAAGGGCGGCTGGTGCATTTGCTGCCAGACTGGCAGCCAGCGGCGTTACCGGTGCATCTGGTTTACCCCTGGTCCCGTTATTATCCGGCACGCTTGCGGCGTTTTCTGGAGCTGATGCGGCAGGTCATGCCGGAGGTCACCGGGATGAGAAAGCCCGTGCAGCAGCCATAAAAAAAGCCGACCCTAAGGTCGGCTTTTTACTTTCAGAGTCGTTATTCGACAGACTGCGGACGCGTTGCCGGTGCGGTCGCCTGATGCGTTGCACTGTGGCCGCCTGCAGCGCCTTTACCGTCAAAGTTGAACTCCGGGCGTACCCAGTCACTGTGACGCGGGGCTTCAGGCACGTAATCCGGCGCCGGGGCGCGCGTCATTGGTGCTGTCGCCACGTGGGCAGCGGCTGGCGCAGAAACAACCGGCTCAGGTTTCACTTCAGCCGCTTTCGGTTCTTCGACAACCGGTTCAACCTGAATCTCAACGTCCTGAACGACTTCTTCAGTGGTGGTTTCAACGAGGGTTTCAGCGGTGTCTTCCACTGCGGCTACAGGTTCAGCCTCTTCAGCGACTTCCTCAGCCACCACGGCATCTTCTTCGGCGATAAGCTGCGGTGCGGCATCAACCGGCGCGGCAATCACTTCTGGATGGGTGGTTTCAACTTCCACTGCGTGAGGGGCTTCAGTTTCAACAACCTGAGGTTCAACCACGGTTGCCGCTTCAGTCACGACGTCTTCTACCGCTGCTGCCGGTGCAATCACCTCTTCGGTTACAGGCTGTTCTTCAACAACCTGCTCCGGGCGAGCAACCGGGTAGCGGATCCAGACTTTACCGGAGGCCATTTCTGGTGAAGCACAGGCAATGGTCAGCGGCATTGGAGACTGAGTCGGGTAGCGCTCGTCACGATAGCGACGGCGGCGCTGGCCGCTGACGCGCAGATGACGTGGAGAACGGCGTGAACGGCGCGGCATACCGGCGTTATCACGGTTTTCACCGTTATCATCCTGCTCAACGTTGTTTTCAACGACCGCTGGCAGATCAACTTTCGCCAGCTGCGTACCGGTTGTGCTCTCGCTGGTTTCAACCGCGACAACGGCTGACTCTTCGGTTACTTCAGAGGTGAAGCGAACTTTCTGAGCAAGCTGGCGCTGCTTGCGACGCGGCATAACCTGAGTACGTTCTTCCTGCTCGCCGTCCTGCTGTTCAACAGGCTCTTCGCGGTTCAGGTTTTTGACTTCCTGCTGTGCCTGACGCTTCTCGTCGTTACGACGACGGCTGCGTTCACGGCGCGGCTGCTGGTCATCACGCTGTTTGCTCTTCTCGGACTCATCGCCCGCCTGCTGGCGAATTTCACGATCTTCAACATTCGGCTGTTGTTTCTCGCGACGGTTGCGACGGTTGTCTTCGCGTTGCTCGCGGCCTTCGCCATTCTCAGAGCGATTGTCACGGTTGTCACGACGCTCGCTGCGGTCATTACGGTCATTACGGTCATTACGGTCGCTGCGGTCGTTACGATCGCGGCGGTTGTTTTGACGCTTGCGACGGTCCTGCTGACGCTCTGGTTTGGCCGCTTTAGGCTCTTCTTTCGGCTGCTCTGGCTGAACGTCATCTTCAGCAAACATCTTCTTCAGCGCGCCAAAGAAGCGGCTCAGCAGACCCGGCTGTGCAGGCTGGCCTTTCGCTGCCGCTACTTCTGGTTTCTGCGCCTCAGGTTTGGCAGCAGGTTTTTCCAGCGCTGCTTCCGGTGGCGCTTCTGGCATGATGAAGGTCGCTAACGCAGGCTGCTCTGGCAGTTTGCGCTCTGCAGGCTCTTCATCGGATGGCAGGGCCATCTCTTCTTCATGCAGCTTCGGCAGCAGGTAACTGAGGGTGGTCGTCTCTTCGCCCTTACGCACACGCAGCACGTGATAGTGTGGGGTCTGCATCTGGTCGTTTGGCACGATGATGCAGCGAACGCCGCCCTGACGCGCTTCAATCGCACTTACCGCTGCACGTTTTTCGTTAAGCAGGTAAGAGGCAACGGGCACAGGCACAATGGCGTGAACCTCTTTGGTGTTCTCTTTCAGCGCTTCTTCTTCAATCAGACGCAGAATGGAGAGGGACAGAGATTCGTTATCACGCACGGTACCGGTGCCGGAGCAGCGCGGACAAACGTGATGGCTGGACTCACCGAGAGACGGGCTCAGACGCTGACGGGACATCTCCAGCAGGCCAAAGCGTGAGATATGGCTAATCTGGATACGCGCCCTGTCCTGACGCACCGCTTCGCGCAGGCGGTTTTCAACCGCACGCTGGTGGCGTACAGGGGTCATGTCGATGAAGTCGATAACAATCAGACCACCCAGGTCGCGCAGGCGGAGCTGGCGGGCGATTTCATCAGCGGCTTCGAGGTTAGTGTTGTAGGCGGTCTCTTCGATATCGCCACCGCGCGTTGCACGCGCGGAGTTGATGTCGATAGCGGTGAGCGCTTCAGTGGTATCGATGACGATAGAACCGCCAGAAGGCAGACGCACTTCACGCTGGAAGGCGGACTCAATCTGGGATTCGATCTGATAGTGGCTGAACAGCGGGATTTCACCGGTGTACAGTTTAATTTTGCTGGTGAAATCCGGACGACCCAGCGCGGCGATGTGCTGGCGCGCCAGCTCAAGCACTTTCGGGTTATCGATCAGAATCTCACCGATATCCTGACGCAGATAATCACGGAAGGCACGCACGATAACGTTGCTTTCCTGGTGGATCAGGAACGGAGCAGGGCGGCTTTCCGCTGCTTTCTGAATGGCTTCCCAGTGCTTCAGACGGAAGCTCAGGTCCCATTGCAGCGCTTCGGCTGATTTGCCTACGCCTGCGGTACGCACGATAAGCCCCATGCCATCAGGCAGTTCGAGGCTTGCCAGCGCTTCTTTCAGCTCGGTACGGTCATCACCTTCGATACGGCGAGAGATGCCACCCGCACGCGGGTTGTTAGGCATCAGAACCAGATAGCTCCCTGCCAGGCTGATAAAGGTGGTCAGTGCGGCACCTTTGTTGCCGCGCTCTTCTTTATCAATCTGAACGATAACTTCCTGACCTTCACGCAGAACATCTTTGATGTTTGGGCGGCCATGGGCGTTGTAGTTTGCAGGGAAATATTCGCGGGCGATTTCTTTCAGAGGGAGGAAACCATGACGCTCAGCACCGTAATCGACAAATGCAGCTTCAAGGCTTGGTTCAATGCGGGTGATTTTACCTTTGTAAATGTTCGCTTTTTTCTGTTCGTGTCCAGGACTTTCGATATCCAGATCGTACAGGCGCTGCCCATCCACAAGGGCGACACGCAACTCTTCTTGCTGAGTTGCGTTGATTAACATTCTTTTCATCGTAACTTACTCGTTATTCTTACATTGACGACAAAGCTGCGGGCAAGGTGACGCTTTCCGGGGTATGAACCGATGGCCTCGTGTCTGTTCACGTCGCCAACCTCACGGTTGTCGCTCGCTTAAGAGGCGCAGAGTGTCGGTTGCCTGTGCTTCATACGGAAACACAGCGCAATTATCAGGGGAATTGCCTGGGTAGAACTCTCCAGAGAACAATCCTTATACCGGGAAGTACTGCAACCCGCAGCCCGCTAACTGCCTGAAAGATCAATACGTCTTACGCCATTGCTGCGTGGATGATCGGTCAGACAAAATTGGTCATTCCGTCAACATCCTTACTTAACCAGGATTTAACACGGAAAACAGCCTCATTATTCCACTGCTCGCCGGGTTATAGCAAGATGACTTTTACCAATTATCACCCGGTTACTCACAGTTTCTTCACTTCAGAACGGCGATTGGTTTAATAACCACCAAATCGGTTGCGCGAAACGGGAAGCTGGCCGGATAAAAGTAAATATAAGCATAGAAAAATGAGTGGCGCTAATGGCTGACGATATTTAGAATCGCCAACCATGAAAACAGAGACTCCAGCCGTAAAAATGGTTGCTATCGCCGAAGATGACGCGGGGCAACGTATCGATAACTTTTTGCGCACCCAGTTGAAAGGTGTGCCAAAGAGCATGATTTACCGCATCCTGCGTAAGGGCGAGGTGCGGGTTAACAAAAAGCGCGTGAAGCCCGAGTACAAACTCGAGGCGGGCGATGAAGTGCGTATTCCGCCGGTGCGCGTTGCGGAACGTGAAGAAGAGACCGTTTCCCCGAAGCTGCAGAAAGTGGCGGCCCTGAGCGATGTGATCCTTTACGAAGATGACCACATTCTGGTGCTCAATAAACCGTCAGGAACGGCTGTCCATGGCGGTAGCGGTCTGAGCTTTGGGGTGATTGAAGGGCTGCGAGCCCTGCGCCCGGAAGCGCGTTTCCTTGAGCTTGTGCACCGTCTTGACCGTGACACCTCTGGCGTACTGCTGGTGGCGAAAAAGCGTTCTGCGCTGCGTTCGCTGCATGAACAGCTGCGTGAAAAAGGGATGCAGAAAGATTACCTGGCGCTGGTTCGCGGCCAGTGGCAGTCCCATGTAAAAGTGGTGCAGGCGCCGCTGCTGAAGAACATTCTGCAAAGCGGTGAACGTATTGTCCGTGTGAGCCAGGAAGGGAAACCGTCTGAGACGCGCTTTAAAGTTGAAGAGCGCTATGAGTTTGCCACGCTGGTGCGCTGCAGTCCGGTGACCGGTCGTACCCACCAGATCCGCGTGCATACGCAGTTTGCAGGGCACCCAATCGCCTTTGATGACCGCTATGGCGACCGCGAGTTTGATAAGCAGCTGGCGGGAACGGGACTGTCGCGTCTGTTCCTGCATGCGGCAGCGCTGAAGTTTACCCATCCTAATACGGGGGAAGTCATCCGTATTGAAGCGCCGCTGGATGAGCAGTTGAAACGCTGTCTTAAGGTTCTGCGCGGCTGATTATGAGCCGGGTGGCGCTGCGCTTACCCGGCCTACGAAACCCGTAGGCCCATGCAAGCGAAGCGCCGCTGGGCAAAAGTCACATGGTCAGCGGATTACACTCTTCTCGTCTTAACATCTGACACAAGGCAATCAGCGGTAACCCCACCAGCGTGTTGGGATCGCGACCGTCCAGCTTGTCGAACAGTGCAATTCCCAGTCCTTCACTTTTAAAGCTTCCTGCGCAGTTCAGCGGACGTTCCCGTCGCACATAGTCCATGATCTCTTGCTCGCTGAGATGGCGAAAATGCACATCGAAAGGCTCGCACTCCGTTTGCAGATGACCGGTGGCGGAGTTATAGAGCGCCAGGCCGGTATAAAAGGTCACGATAGTGCCTCGCGCACGCAGAAGCTGCTGGCAGGCGTTCTCCTCCGTATGGGGCTTGCCGGTGATTTCGCCGTCCAGCACGCAAACCTGATCGGAGCCTATAATCAAATGTGCGGGATAACGTGCGGCCAGCGACTGCGCTTTCTCCTTAGCAAGACGCGTTACCAGATGACGCGGTGACTCGCCCCGCTGTGGCGTCTCATCAACCTCTGGTGCGGCGCATTCAAACGGGATCCCGAGCTTTTCCAGCAGCGTTCGGCGGTAGGGTGAAGTGGAAGCAAGGACGAGATTTGGCATATTTTTATCACCAGATATAGCGTATCGATGCCAGCCATTTTAAACTACAGGCCGCAATGTGTGCGAATAATTGGCAAAAGGCAGCTCTGGTTGCCTTTTTCTTTGACTCTATGACGTTACAAAGTTAATATGCGCGCCCTATGCAAAAGGTAAAATTACCCCTGACTCTTGATCCGGTTCGTACGGCTCAAAAACGCCTCGATTATGAAGGTATCTATACTTCCGATCAGGCTGAGCGTATTGCCGAATCCGTAGTCAGTGTGGACAGTGATGTAGAATGCTCCATGTCGTTCGCTATCGACAACCAGCGTCTCGCCGTTTTAACCGGTGATGCAAAGGTGACGGTAACGCTCGAGTGTCAGCGTTGCGGGAAACCGTTTGTACAGCATGTTCACACAACGTATTGTTTCAGTCCGGTTCGTTCTGACGAACAGGCTGAAGCACTCCCGGAAGCGTATGAGCCGATTGAGGTTAACGAATTCGGTGAAATCGATCTTCTGGCTCTGGTTGAAGATGAAATCATCCTCACCTTGCCAGTGGTTCCGGTGCATGATTCTGAACACTGTGAAGTGTCCGAGGCGGACATGGTCTTTGGGGAACTGCCTGATGAAGCGCAAAAACCAAACCCATTTGCCGTATTAGCCAGCTTAAAGCGTAAGTAATTGAGGAGTAAGGTCCATGGCCGTACAACAGAATAAACCAACCCGTTCCAAACGTGGCATGCGTCGTTCCCATGACGCGCTGACCGCAGTTACCAGCCTGTCTGTAGACAAGACTTCTGGTGAGAAACACCTGCGTCACCACATCACCGCTGACGGTTTCTACCGCGGCCGCAAGGTTATCACTAAGTAATCACGCGCAAGCGTGATTAGGCTTAGTGAGGATTTCCCCGTGCAAACGGGGAATTTACCGAACCAGGCTGCGACGATACCTTGACACGTCTAACCCTGGCGTTAGATGTCATGGGGGGCGATTTTGGCCCTTCCGTGACAGTGCCTGCAGCATTGCAGGCACTGAATTCTAATTCGCAACTCACACTTCTTTTAGTCGGCAATCCCGACGCAATCACGCCATTACTCGCAAAAGCTGACTTTGAACAACGTTCGCGTCTGCAGATTATTCCTGCGCAGTCAGTTATTGCCAGTGATGCCCGACCCTCGCAGGCTATTCGCAATAGTCGTGGCAGCTCTATGCGGATAGCGTTGGAGCTGGTGAAAGAAGGGCGAGCCCAGGCCTGCGTTAGCGCGGGGAATACCGGCGCGCTGATGGGGCTGTCGAAATTACTGCTCAAACCTATTGAAGGTATTGAGCGTCCGGCGCTGGTGACGGTGTTACCGCATCAGCAGAAGGGCAAAACGGTGGTGCTCGATTTGGGCGCTAACGTCGACTGTGATAGTACTATGCTGGCTCAGTTTGCCGTGATGGGATCGGTGCTGGCAGAAGAAGTCGTCGGGATCAACACTCCCCGTGTTGCGTTACTGAACATTGGTGAAGAAGAGACCAAAGGCCTGGACAGCATTCGCGAAGCGGCTGAATTGCTCAAACAGGTTCCCTCCATCAACTATATTGGTTATCTCGAAGCCAATGAGTTGTTGACGGGTAAAACGGATGTTCTGGTGTGCGATGGCTTCACCGGAAATGTTACGTTGAAGACCATGGAAGGGGTCGTGCGCATGTTCCTTTCTCTGCTGAAATCTCAGGGAGAAGGCAAAAAAAGCGCCTGGTGGCTAATTTTATTGAAGCGTTGGTTACAAAAGAGCCTGACGCGGCGATTCAGTCACCTCAACCCCGACCAGTATAATGGCGCCTGTCTGTTAGGATTGCGCGGCATCGTGATTAAGAGTCATGGCGCCGCCAATCAGCGAGCATTTGCTGTCGCGATTGAACAGGCAGTGCAGGCGGTGCAGCGACAAGTCCCTCAGCGGATTGCCGCTCGCCTGGAATCTGTATTAGCTAAAAGTGACTGAGCGTACATGTATACGAAGATTTTAGGTACCGGCAGCTACCTGCCAAAACAAGTGCGTACCAACGCCGATCTGGAAAAAATGGTAGATACGTCTGACGAGTGGATTGTCACGCGCACAGGTATCCGTGAACGTCGTATTGCCGCGCCAGACGAAACCGTGTCGACCATGGGTTACGAAGCCGCACAGCGTGCTATCGAAATGGCGGGCATTGATAAAGAACAGATTGGTTTGATCGTGGTCGCCACGACGTCTGCTACGCATGCTTTCCCAAGCGCGGCGTGCCAGGTGCAAAACATGCTCGGCATCAAAGGCTGCCCGGCGTTTGACGTCGCTGCCGCGTGCGCAGGCTTCACCTATGCGCTGAGCGTTGCCGATCAGTACGTGAAATCCGGTGCCGTTAAATATGCGCTGGTGATCGGTGCTGACGTGCTGGCGCGCACCTGCGATCCAACCGATCGTGGAACGATCATTATTTTTGGTGATGGTGCGGGCGCGGTGCTGCTGGGGCAGTCCGAAGAGCCGGGTATCATCTCGACGCATCTGCATGCTGATGGCAGCTACGGCGAACTGTTGACCCTGCCTAACGCCGATCGCGTTAATCCGGACAACTCGATTTTCCTGACTATGGCAGGGAACGAGGTGTTCAAGGTGGCGGTGACCGAGCTTGCACACATCGTTGATGAAACGCTGGAAGCGAATAACCTTGAGCGCTCCGCGCTCGACTGGCTGGTGCCGCATCAGGCGAACCTGCGTATCATCAGCGCGACCGCGAAAAAGCTCGGCATGTCGATGGATAACGTTGTGGTGACGCTGGATCGTCACGGCAACACCTCTGCGGCGTCGGTACCGTGCGCATTTGATGAAGCTGTACGCGACGGGCGAATCAAACGGGGCCAGCTGGTCTTGCTTGAAGCCTTCGGTGGCGGGTTCACCTGGGGTTCCGCGCTGGTTCGTTTCTAGGATAAGGAATTAAAAATGACGCAATTTGCTTTTGTGTTCCCGGGCCAGGGCTCTCAAACCGTTGGGATGTTGTCTGAAATGGCAGCACACTATCCGGTAATTGAAGAGACTTTCCGTGAAGCTTCTGATGCACTGGGTTATGATTTATGGGCGCTGACCCAGCAGGGGCCGGCCGAAGAACTGAACAAAACCTGGCAGACCCAGCCAGCGTTGCTGACCGCGTCCGTTGCGCTGTGGCGTGTCTGGCAGCAGCAGGGCGGTAAAGCGCCAGCGCTGCTCGCGGGTCACAGCCTGGGTGAATACTCTGCGCTGGTGTGTGCCGGCGTGATCGCGTTTGCTGACGCGGTACGTCTGGTTGAACTGCGCGGCAAATTCATGCAGGAAGCGGTGCCGGAAGGCACGGGCGGCATGTCTGCCATCATCGGTCTGGATGATGCTGCAATTGCAAAAGCGTGTGAAGAATCCGCTGAAGGCCAGGTTGTCTCTCCGGTAAACTTCAACTCGCCGGGCCAGGTGGTTATCGCTGGCCATAAAGAAGCGGTTGAACGTGCCGGCGCGGCCTGTAAAGCTGCGGGTGCTAAACGTGCGCTGCCGCTGCCTGTTAGCGTGCCGTCTCACTGTGCGCTGATGAAGCCTGCTGCCGAGAAACTAGCGGTTGAGCTGGAAAAAATTGCGTTTAACGCACCGACGATTTCCGTTGTGAACAACGTCGATGTGAAATGCGAAACCACGCCGGAAGCTATCCGTGACGCGCTGGTTCGCCAGCTCTACAGCCCGGTACAGTGGACCAAAACCGTTGAGTTTATGGCCTCTCAGGGCGTTGAGCATCTGTATGAAGTCGGCCCAGGTAAAGTCCTCACCGGTCTGACGAAACGTATTGTTGACACCCTGACAGCCTCGGCGATTAACGAGCCGGAAGCAATGTCAGCGGCACTCTCGCAATAAAAGAGGAATACCATGAGTTTTGAAGGAAAAATCGCCCTGGTCACTGGCGCAAGCCGCGGTATCGGGCGTGCAATTGCTGAAACACTGGTTGCGCGCGGCGCGAAGGTGATTGGTACAGCAACCAGCGAGAATGGCGCTCAGGCCATCAGCGAGTATCTGGGTGCAAACGGTAAAGGTCTGGTGCTGAATGTGACTGAACCTGCATCTATCGAATCTGTTCTGGAAAATATTCGCGCAGAGTTTGGCGAAGTGGATATTCTGGTAAACAATGCCGGGATCACTCGCGATAACCTGTTAATGCGAATGAAAGACGACGAGTGGAACGATATCATCGAAACCAACCTGTCATCTGTATTCCGTCTGTCAAAAGCGGTAATGCGCGCTATGATGAAAAAGCGTCATGGTCGTATTATCACTGTCGGTTCTGTGGTTGGTACCATGGGAAATGCTGGTCAGGCTAACTACGCTGCGGCGAAAGCAGGCCTGATTGGTTTCAGTAAGTCGCTGGCGCGTGAAGTTGCGTCCCGCGGTATTACGGTAAACGTTGTTGCTCCGGGCTTTATTGAAACGGACATGACGCGTGCGCTGACTGATGAGCAGCGTGCGGGTACGCTGGCGGCAGTTCCGGCGGGTCGTCTTGGCGACCCTAAAGAAATCGCCAGTGCGGTTGCATTTTTAGCCTCTGACGAAGCGGGTTACATCACTGGTGAGACCCTCCACGTCAACGGCGGGATGTATATGGTTTAACCACGATGAAAAATATTTGCGTTATTAGGGCGAATGGCCTCAAAATAACGTAAAATCGTGGTACGAACTGCCGGGATTTAGTTGCAAATTTTTCAACATTTTATACACTACGAAAACCATCGCGAAAGCGAGTTTTGATAGGAAATTTAAGAGTATGAGCACTATCGAAGAACGCGTTAAGAAAATTATCGGCGAACAGCTGGGCGTTAAGCAGGAAGAAGTTGTGAACTCCGCTTCCTTCGTTGAAGACCTGGGCGCAGATTCTCTTGACACCGTTGAGCTGGTAATGGCTCTGGAAGAAGAGTTTGATACTGAGATTCCGGACGAAGAAGCTGAGAAGATCACCACCGTTCAGGCTGCCATTGATTACATCAACGGTCACCAGGCGTAAGTGAACATCTCCAGGCGGTCATTCGACCGCCTGAGTTTTATCTTTTTTAGTCCCACGAATCTCTTTTTTTATCCCTCCCTGGAGGACAAACGTGTCTAAGCGTCGTGTAGTTGTGACCGGACTTGGCATGTTGTCTCCTGTCGGCAATACCGTAGAGTCCACCTGGAAAGCTCTCCTTGCCGGTCAGAGCGGCATCAGCCTAATCGACCATTTCGATACTAGCGCCTATGCAACGAAATTTGCTGGCTTAGTAAAGGATTTTAACTGTGAAGAGATCATCTCGCGCAAAGAACAGCGCAAGATGGATGCCTTCATTCAATATGGAATTGTCGCTGGCGTTCAGGCCATGCAGGATTCTGGCCTTGAGATTACGGAAGAGAACGCAACCCGTATCGGCGCCGCTATCGGCTCCGGGATTGGCGGTCTTGGCCTGATCGAGGAAAACCATACATCTCTGATGAATGGCGGCCCGCGTAAGATCAGCCCATTCTTCGTTCCGTCCACGATTGTTAACATGGTGGCGGGTCACCTGACCATCATGTTCGGCCTGCGTGGGCCAAGCATTTCTATCGCGACCGCCTGTACGTCTGGCGTACATAACATCGGCCAGGCCGCGCGCATTATCGCGTACGGCGATGCAGATGCTATGGTTGCGGGCGGTGCTGAAAAAGCCAGTACCCCACTGGGTGTCGGCGGTTTTGGTGCGGCGCGTGCGCTGTCTACCCGTAATGATAACCCGCAGGCGGCGAGCCGTCCGTGGGATAAAGACCGTGACGGCTTTGTGCTGGGCGACGGGGCGGGCATGATCGTACTGGAAGAGTACGAACACGCGAAAAAACGCGGTGCGAAAATTTATGCTGAAATCGTTGGTTTCGGCATGAGCAGCGATGCTTACCACATGACGTCTCCTCCTGAGAACGGTGCAGGTGCTGCACTGGCGATGGAAAACGCGATTCGTGATGCGGGGATTACCCCAGCACAAATCGGCTACGTGAATGCGCACGGCACCTCTACGCCTGCAGGCGATAAAGCTGAAGCTCAGGCGGTTAAGTCTATCTTCGGCGAATCTGCCAGCCGCGTAATGGTGAGCTCCACGAAATCCATGACCGGTCACCTGTTGGGTGCGGCGGGTGCAGTAGAGTCAATCTACTCCATCCTTGCGCTGCGCGATCAGGCTGTTCCGCCAACCATCAACCTGGATAACCCGGATGAAGGTTGCGATCTGGACTTCGTTCCTCACGAAGCGCGTCAGGTTAGCGGTATGGAGTACACCCTGTGTAACTCCTTCGGCTTCGGCGGCACCAACGGCTCTCTGATCTTCAAAAAGATCTGATCCTGTCGTCCCGATAGCATTTAAAAAGGTCCGCTTGTCGGGCCTTTTTTATTAAGCCTAATCTTCTTGTCGGCTGCATGACATCCTGCCAGACTAAACGCCCACGCATAAGGAGCCACCATGTTTTTAATCAATGGCCTTGAGCAGGACACGCTGCCTGCCAGCGACAGGGCGATACAGTTCGGTGATGGTTGCTTTACGACGGCGCGCATTCTGGATGGCGATGTCTGCCTGCTGGAGGCGCATATTCAACGCCTGCAGCATGGCTGTGAAAAGCTCATGATCCCCTTTACGCACTGGGACACACTGCGCCAGGAAATGTGCCAGCTCGCGTCGGGGAAGCACAGCGGCGTACTCAAGGTCATCATCAGCCGCGGTAGCGGTGGCCGGGGTTACAGCGCCGCATCGTGTATCAACCCAACGCGTATTCTCTCCGTTTCTGCTTATCCCGCGCATTACTCTCGCTGGCGAGAAGACGGCGTCACGCTGGCGCTGAGCCCGGTACGGCTGGGACGAAACCCGATGCTGGCCGGGCTTAAGCATCTCAACCGCCTGGAGCAGGTGCTCATTCGTACTCATCTTGAACAGACGGACGCCGATGAGGCGCTGGTTCTTGACAGCGAAGGGTTCATTACGGAATGCTGTGCGGCTAATTTACTCTGGCGGCAGGGGGGAGATGTGTTCACCCCGTCGCTGGAGCACGCTGGCGTAAATGGGTTAATGCGTCAGTTTTGTCTGCAACAGCTGGCACGCTCTGGCTTTCGCGTTGTCGAAGTTAGCGCAGGAGAAGCCGCGCTACAGACCGCAGATGAAGTCATCATCTGCAATGCGCTGATGCCTGTTGTACCCGTCCGCGCGTATGGCCAACAACGCTGGTCTTCGCGCGAGCTGTTTCAGTTTTTAGCCCCGATATGTGAGCAAACCAGATAGTCATGAAAAAAATGTTGCGCTTTGTCCTTATCCTCATCGTTGCGCTGGGCGTCGCTGGCGGAGCTGGCGTATGGAAAGTTCGCCAGCTGGCGGACAGCAAAATCCTGGTTAAAGACGAAACGATCTTTACCCTGAAAGCGGGAACCGGCCGTCAGGCGCTGGGGGAACAGCTCTATGGCGACAAGATTATCAATCGTCCACGGGTCTTCCAGTGGTTATTGCGCGTGGAGCCTGAGCTGTCGCATTTTAAAGCCGGTACCTATCGCTTTACGCCGGGAATGACCGTCAGAGAGATGCTGCAGCTGCTGGAAAGCGGCAAAGAAGCCCAGTTTCCCCTGCGGTTTGTGGAAGGAATGCGCCTGAGCGATTACCTCAAACAGCTGCGTGACGCGCCGTATATCAAACATACGTTAAAAGACGATAGCTATCAGACGGTGGCTGACGCGCTGAAGCTTGAACATCCGGAATGGGTGGAAGGTTGGTTCTGGCCAGATACCTGGATGTACACGGCAGGCACGACCGATGTTGCCATCCTGAAGCGGGCGCACAAAAAAATGGTCGCCGCCGTGGATGCCGCCTGGGAAGGGCGAATGGATGGTTTACCCTATAAAGATCAAAATCAGTTTGTCACCATGGCCTCGATTATCGAGAAAGAGACGGCCGTTGCCGCCGAGCGCGATCGGGTGGCGTCAGTCTTTATCAACCGTCTGCGCATCGGCATGCGTCTGCAAACCGACCCTACCGTTATCTACGGCATGGGCGAGAGCTATACCGGCAAGATCTCAAGAAAAGATCTGGAGACGCCAACGGCGTATAATACCTACGTGATTAGCGGTTTGCCGCCGGGCCCGATCGCCACGCCGAGCGAAGCGTCGCTCAAAGCCGCCGCGCATCCTGCTAAAACACCGTATCTCTATTTTGTGGCGGATGGAAAAGGGGGGCATACCTTTAACACCAACCTTGCCAGCCACAATCGCTCTGTTCAGGACTATCTGAAGGCACTTAAGGAAAAAAATGCGCAGTAAATACATTGTCATTGAGGGACTCGAAGGGGCGGGTAAAACCACCGCCCGCAACGTGGTGGTGGATACGCTCAAAGCGCTTGGCGTGGCGGACATGGTATTTACCCGCGAGCCGGGCGGAACGCAGCTGGCTGAAAAGCTGCGCAGCCTGGTGCTGGATATCAAATCCGTCGGCGACGAAGTTATCACTGACAAAGCCGAAGTGCTGATGTTCTACGCGGCGCGCGTTCAGCTGGTTGAGACGGTTATCAAACCCGCCCTGGCCGACGGCAAGTGGGTGATCGGCGACCGTCACGATCTGTCGACTCAGGCGTATCAGGGCGGAGGACGCGGTATCGACCAGACAATGCTGGGCACGCTGCGTAATGCCGTATTGGGTGATTTTCGCCCCGACCTGACGCTCTATCTGGATGTGACTCCGGAAGTGGGCCTCAAGCGTGCCCGCGCGCGCGGCGAGCTGGACCGCATTGAACAAGAGTCGTTTGATTTCTTTAACCGCACCCGTGCGCGCTATCTTGAACTGGCCGCACAGGACAGCTCAATTTGTACCATTGATGCGACGCAGTCCCTGGACGACGTCACGCGTGACATTCAGCATACCATTACGCAGTGGGTGCAGGAGCAGCAGGCATGAAATGGTATCCATGGTTGCGCCCACACTTTGAACAGCTGATCGGCAGCTATCAGGCGGGTCGGGGGCATCATGCGTTACTGATTCAGGCATTGCCAGGGATGGGTGATGATGCGCTGATTTATGCCATCACCCGTTTTCTGATGTGTCAGCAGCCGGAAGGGCACAAGAGCTGTGGCAAATGCCGTGGCTGTCAGCTGATGCAGGCGGGCACGCATCCTGACTACTACACCCTTGAGCCTGAAAAGGGCAAAAGCGCGCTCGGTATTGATGCCGTGCGTGAAGTCGGTGAAAAATTGTATGAACACGCTCGGCTGGGCGGCGCTAAAGTGGTCTGGCTTAAAGATGCCACGCTGCTCACCGAGGCGGCCGCTAACGCTCTGCTCAAAACCCTGGAAGAGCCGCCGGTAAAAACGTGGTTTTTCCTCTCATGCCGTGACCCGGGACGATTGCTTGCCACGTTGCGCAGCCGCTGTCGTCTCCATCACCTGGCGGTGCCCCAGGAATCGTGGGCGCTGAGCTGGCTGGAGCGCGAGGTGACAACGTCACCTGAGGGCGCGCTGACCGCCTTGCGTCTGAGCAGCGGTGCGCCTGCTGCGGCGCTGGCATTACTGCAGCCTGACGTCTGGTCAGAGCGAGAAACGCTCTGCCGGGCCGTCGACGCTTCACTGAACAGTCACGACTGGCTAAGTTTACTGCCTGCACTTAACAGCGATCGGGCCGTTGAGCGTTTGCACTGGCTGGCCTCCTTGCTGCTGGATGCGCTCAAAATCCAGCAAGGGGCAACGCTTCTGACCAACCCGGATGCGTGGCCGCTGGTGAATACGCTGGCGAACCGCCTCTCAGGGAAGATTCTTCACGCGATGCTCCATGAAATTTGCCAGAGTCGTGAACAGCTTTTAACCGTGACCGGTCTTAATCGCGAGCTTTTACTGACCGACCAGTTACTGCGTATCGAACATTACCTGCAACCCGGCGTCACACCGCCAGTTTCCCATCTCTGAGAGAGACATTATGTTTTTAGTCGACTCACACTGCCATCTTGATGGCCTGGATTATCAATCCCTGCATAAAAACGTGGACGACGTGCTGGCAAAAGCCGCCGCCCGCGATGTGAAATTCTGTCTTGCGGTGGCAACCACGCTGCCGGGCTACCGCTCCATGCGTGAGCTGGTGGGCGTTCGCGATAACGTGGTGTTCTCCTGCGGCGTGCATCCGTTGAATCAGGACGAGGCGTACGACGTTGAGGATCTGCGCCGACTGGCAGCAGAAGAGGGCGTGGTGGCGATGGGCGAGACCGGGCTGGACTACTTTTACACGCCGGAAACCAAACCGCGTCAGCAGGAGTCCTTCCGTAACCATATTCGCATTGGCCGGGAGCTGAACAAGCCGGTTATCGTCCACACCCGCGATGCGCGTGCGGATACGCTGGCGATCCTCCGGGAAGAAATCGTGACGGATTGCGGTGGCGTACTACACTGTTTCACAGAAGACAGAGAAACGGCGGGTAAGCTGCTTGATTTAGGGTTTTATATCTCGTTTTCGGGGATCGTGACGTTCCGTAATGCTGAGCAGCTGCGTGATGCTGCACGCTATGTTCCGCTCGATCGCATTCTGGTGGAAACAGACTCGCCGTATCTGGCACCGGTACCGCATCGCGGTAAAGAGAACCAGCCCGCTATGACGAGAGATGTGGCTGAGTACATGGCCGTACTGAAGGGCGTCAGCATTGATGAGCTGGCCCGCGTGACGACGGAAAACTTCTCCACGCTGTTCCATATCGACCCCGCCCGCCTGCAATCTGTCTGATACACCTGTTTTTTTTAGGCTCGTAATTAATAAGTAAAGCGAGTAAAGTTCACCGCCTCATTTGGGGCGGTGAGGGTGTTTTTAGACACATCCGGACATGCTTTTTGTAAATAACTGAAAGTTTTTCGACCGCCTTAAGCTGAAACGTGATAGCCGTCAAACAAACTCAGAGGGAATTATTTTACTCTGTGTAATAAATAAAGGGCGCTTAGATGTCCTGTCCACGGCACGGTACTCCCCCCGGGCCAATGCGTGAAAGCGTAAAAAAAGCACAAATACTCAGGAGCACTCTCAATTATGTTTAAGAATGCATTTGCTAACCTGCAAAAGGTCGGTAAATCGCTGATGCTGCCAGTATCCGTACTGCCTATCGCAGGTATCCTGCTGGGTGTCGGTTCTGCTAACTTCAGCTGGCTGCCAGCCGTAGTGTCCCACGTGATGGCCGAAGCAGGCGGTTCTGTCTTTGCTAACATGCCTCTGATCTTCGCGATCGGTGTGGCTCTGGGCTTCACCAATAACGACGGCGTTTCTGCGCTGGCTGCAGTGGTTGCCTACGGCATCATGGTGAAAACCATGGCTGTGGTTGCGCCGCTGGTTCTGCATTTACCGGCAGAAGAGATCGCCGCGAAACACCTGGCGGACACCGGTGTTCTGGGCGGTATCATCTCCGGTGCGATTGCAACGTATATGTTTAACCGCTTCTATCGCATCAAGCTGCCTGAGTATCTGGGCTTCTTCGCGGGCAAGCGTTTCGTTCCGATCATCTCTGGTCTGGCAGCGATTTTCACTGGCGTGATCCTGTCCTTCATCTGGCCGCCAATCGGCTCCGCTATCCAGACCTTCTCTCAGTGGGCTGCTTACCAGAACCCGGTTGTGGCGTTTGGTATCTACGGCTTCATCGAGCGTTGCCTGGTGCCATTTGGTCTGCACCACATCTGGAACGTTCCATTCCAGATGCAGATTGGTGAATTCACCAACGCAGCAGGCCAGGTATTCCACGGCGATATCCCACGTTACATGGCGGGCGACCCAACTGCAGGTAAACTGTCTGGTGGCTTCCTGTTCAAAATGTACGGTCTGCCAGCCGCAGCGATTGCTATCTGGCACTCTGCTAAGCCAGAGAACCGTGCAAAAGTGGGCGGTATCATGATCTCCGCAGCGTTGACCTCGTTCCTGACCGGTATCACCGAGCCGATCGAGTTCTCCTTCATGTTCGTTGCGCCGATCCTGTACGTTATCCACGCGATTCTGGCGGGCCTGGCGTTCCCAATCTGTATTCTGCTGGGTATGCGTGACGGTACGTCCTTCTCTCACGGCCTGATCGACTTCATCGTTCTGTCCGGTAACAGCAGCAAACTGTGGCTGTTCCCAATCGTGGGTGCGTGCTATGCGGTTGCGTACTACACCATCTTCCGCGTGCTGATTAAAGCACTGGACCTGAAAACCCCAGGCCGTGAAGATGCGACAGAAGACAGCAAAGCAGGCGCTACCAGCGAAATGGCTCCGGCACTGGTCGCAGCGTTCGGTGGTAAAGAGAACATCACTAACCTGGACGCGTGCATCACTCGTCTGCGTGTGAGCGTTGCCGACGTAGCGAAAGTAGACCAGCCGGGTCTGAAAAAACTGGGCGCAGCGGGCGTAGTTGTTGCAGGTTCTGGTGTACAGGCAATCTTCGGTACCAAATCCGATAACCTGAAAACCGAAATGGATGAGTACATCCGCAGCAACTAAGTTGTGACCTGGGGAGACTAAGGCAGCCGAATGGCTGCCTTTTTTATTACTGCGGTTTGTGGTGCCGGGTGGTGGCTGCGCCTTACCCGGCCTGTGTGATGGGTAGGCCCAGTAAGCGTAGCGCCACCGGGCTTCTGTCACTCAGAAGTCGTAGCTCGCGCTCACCGAGACGTTCAGCGGCGCGCCATAAACCACATAAGAGCCGACGTAATCGTAATACTCTTTGTCGAACAGGTTGTTGACGTTCGCCTGAACGGCAAAATCTTTGGTGACCTGATAACGGCTAAAGAGGTTAACCAGTCCGTAGCTGCCTTGCTCCGCACGGTTGCGGCCAGCCGGAGCGCCATCCACATCCGTCCATACTTTGTTTTGCCAGTTTACGCCCCCGCCAACGGTCAGCGCTGGCAGCATTGGCAGCTGATAACGAGTAAACAGTTTCATGGTCGTGCGCGGCTGATCGGCGCTCACCGCGTTGCCATTCTTATCTTCAGCAATGTAGCGTGTCGCGCCGAAGGTCAATTGCCAGCTATCGGTCAGCGCACCGTTCAGCTCGAACTCGATCCCTTTGCTCACTACGCCGTCCAGCGACTGATAGATCGACTCACCGCTCGGCATGTAGGTATACGTGTTGCTTGCGACGTTATCCTGCTCAATGCGGAAAATCGCCAGCGAGGTGGTAAGACGGGTATTGAACCAGTCTGCCTTCACACCGGCTTCGTAGCTTTTGCCCGTGGTTGGGTCGAGATAGCGTCCGCTGGCGTTACGCTTGTCCTGCGGCTGGAAGATGGAGGTATAGCTGACGTAGGTCGACCAGTCTTCATTGATGTCGTAGACCAGGCCCGCGTAGGGCGTAACGTCATCTTTAGTGCTTTCCAGACGGGTGTCCGGGGAGCCCGCCGGGTTATAGCGAATGTTATAGTTGGTATAACGCGCGCCGAGGATCAGATGCAGCGGGTCAGCCAGCGAGAAGCGGGCGGAGGTATACGCTGAGGACTGGCGGATGTCGTCCTTGCTGTAGAGCTTCCACGGCGTCCACTGCGGATCGGCAATGTTACCGTTCCAGTTCTTAAAGTTACCCACATCAACCATGCCGTAAACCGCGTCAGGCATTGAGTTGTCGTAATGGTTACGCTGGCGGCTGAAGCTGCCGCCGAACATCATTTCGTGCTGACGGCCAAAGAGTTCGAAATCGCCGCGCAGGAACGCATCTACGGCATCCTGTTTACGTTCCCCACGGTTCCAGCCGCCGTAGCCCACCATGCCCGTGCCGGTCTCTTTATCCGGATAACCGGACATATACATCAGCTTAGAGTCGAAGTTGGTTTCAGCATGCATGCCGTTAATGTGTGCTTCCCAGCCGTTGTCGAAACGCTGGGTCAGGTTAGCGAAGATGCGGGTGCTATCCTTGTCCGAGTAGGCCCAGTCAGGCGCGACGGTCTGGCTACGATTGTAATTGGTTTTACTCCCGTCGCTGTACCAGGTCGGCAGTCCGCCCCAGGTCGGGTCGTCGGTATTACTTTCCTGATACTCATACCCCACAGAGAGGGTAGTCCTGTCGGTGACATCCGCGTCCATCACGCCGTAGAGGAATTTTTTCCGGTAGTGGTAGTTATCCACGAAGCTGTCGTTATCCTGATAACCCGTAATCAGGCGGCCCCGCACCTTACCGGACTCCACCAACGGCGCCTGCAAATCCAGCACGTAGCGCTGCTTGTCCCAACTGCCGTAGCTGGCCGAAACATTCCCTTTGAATTCATTGCTGTCCGCATGCTTACGTACCATATTGACGTACGCCGCCGGGTTGCCCGTACCGGACATCAGGCCGGTTGCGCCGCGCACCACTTCGATACGGTCGTAGATCGCGGTATCGGCGGCGGTATCGCCAAAGTTCCACACTTCGCTGATGGAGGTTGGAAGGTCGTCATAGGCGTAGTTACTAACGAAAAATCCGCGCGAGTAAAATACGGTACGGTCGCTGTCCTGCACCTGCGCCGTTACGCCCGTGGTGTTAGTTAACACCTGGCCGATGGACTGCAGGTTTTGATCGGCCATGCGCTGCTGGCTGATCACGCTGACGGACTGCGGGATATCGCGGGGAACCAGCAACAGTTTGGTGCCGGTGGTGGTGGTTTTTACGCTGTAATCATGAGCCTGGTTTGCGGAAGGATCCTGTGTATTGTCAAAACCTTCGTCTACGATGACGGTATCTTCGGCTGTTGATGCAGCGAAAGCGGCGGCTGGCGTCAATGCCATAGCAATGCAGACTGCCAGCAACGAAGGCGTTGCGACAGGCTGATGTTGCCCATCCCTGGTGTGATTAATGAAAGACATTATCAAACCCTTATAACGGTGAAGAGGGTATGCGTCAGTCCCGCAGAAACGGGCTGGCGTCGTTTTCTATGTTGAAAATGCGCATGAAAATGCAAATGCGAAATATACGCATTGCTATTAATGCTGTAAACAGATGTGTCGACCGGAACTGAAATAATGTTTCAGCCCGTTGAGGCATATGAGCGGTCACTCTTCACCCAGCTGATGAACATTCAGGAAAGAAATCGAGGGAGGAGGTTGAAAGGACAGGAGAAACTCGCTCATACTCTTGAATTGTGTCACACACCGATCCCGGCAGTGTGTTTACAGCGGACGCATTGCGCCAGATTAAACAAAAAAGGAAAAGGTCATGGCTGAAGAAACGATTTTCAGTAAAATTATCCGTCGCGAAATTCCGTCAGATATCGTCTATCAGGATGAACTGGTGACGGCTTTCCGGGACATTTCCCCTCAGGCCCCGACGCACATCCTTATCATTCCCAATATTCTGATTCCGACTGTAAACGACGTAAAAACCGAGCATGAAGTGGCGTTAGGTCGTATGCTGACGGTGGCCGCGAAAATCGCTGAACAGGAAGGGATTGCAGAAGACGGTTACCGTTTGATCATGAACTGCAACCGTCATGGTGGCCAGGAAGTTTATCATATTCACATGCATCTGCTGGGTGGACGTCCTCTGGGGCCGATGCTGGCACATAAAGGTCTCTGACATGCTTAAAGGGCGTATTGCAGCGCTGGTAATGACGATGATGATTGTGGGGTGCAGCTCGCGTCCGGCGATCCCCGTGAATGATGAACAGACGCTGGTCATGGAATCCTCCGTGCTTGCCGCGGGCATCACGGCGCAACAGCCCGCGTTGACCATCAGTGAAATCAACTCATCTGCCTCCTCTACGCTCTTTAATGAAAGACATGAACCAGTGACGGTCCACTACCGTTTTTTCTGGTATGACGTAAGAGGTCTTGAAATGCATCCGCTGGAGGCGCCGCGCAGCGTCACCATT
Source organism: Enterobacter cloacae complex sp. CARB60 (assembly GCF_036487345.1). Classification (NCBI taxonomy): domain Bacteria; kingdom Pseudomonadati; phylum Pseudomonadota; class Gammaproteobacteria; order Enterobacterales; family Enterobacteriaceae; genus Enterobacter; species Enterobacter cloacae complex sp. CARB60. The sequence continues at coordinate 2,893,704 of NZ_JAZKLC010000002.1, read as the reverse complement.
CCGGCCAGGTCGTCGGTAACGCTCTATGGCAGCGCCAACTATCTGGGTGCGCATAAGGTGAGACTTTATCTTTATCTCTGAGGGGTGAACCTTGATTAAAAATTTGAGCCGCTATGCGCTCGTGACAGCTTTCGCTCTGTTCCTGGCAGGGTGTGTGACCCGAACTGAACAGCCTGCGCCTGTGGAAGAGGCTAAACCGGGTACTGAACAGCCGACACCGCCAACGCAGCAGCAGCCAACCGTGCCGTCTGTACCGTCTATTCCGGCCCAGCCAGGCCCGATTGAGCATCCGGACCAGACTTCACAGCCCACGCCGCGCGTGCGCCATTACGACTGGAACGGGGCAATGCAGCCGATGGTCGGTAAAATGCTGCAGGCGCAGGGCGTGACGGCGGGCAGCGTGTTGCTGGTCGACAGCGTGAACAACCGTACCAACGGTTCGCTGAACGCGGGTGAAGCGACGGAAACCCTGCGCAATGCCCTGGCAAACAACGGCAAGTTTACGCTGGTTTCGGCTCAACAGCTCGCGGTAGCCAAACAGCAGCTGGGCCTGTCGCCGCAGGATAGCCTCGGCTCACGTAGCAAGGCGATCGGTATTGCCCGAAACGTTGGCGCACAGTATGTGCTGTACTCTAACGCCACCGGTAACGTGAATACCCCAGCCCTGCAGATGCAGCTGATGCTGGTTCAAACAGGCGAAATTATCTGGTCAGGTAAAGGTGCGGTTACGCAACAATGACGGCACGCTTGAAGAAATTCTGACGCGCTATTTTCCTCAGTATCGCCTTATCGCGCCGCAGGCCCATTCCGGGCTTGGCGGCGCGAGTTGCATTATAGAGCAGGGCGAACACCGTCTGGTCTTGCGGCAGAATCACGATCCCTACGCGCCTGCTTTCCATTTCCGTCGTCAGTTTCGTGCCCTGAGACGTCTTCCGTCAGATCTCGTGCCTGAACCCCGTTTTTTCAGACAGGGCTGGATGGCCGTCGACTATCTGGACGGTGAAGTTAAAAGCGCGCTGCCGGACACCCCACAGCTTGCGGCGATGCTGTATCATCTGCACCGGCAGCCGCGCCTGGGATGGCGAATTACGTTATTCCCGCTGCTTGAGCATTACTGGCAGCAAGCCCTGCCTGATAGACGCACCCCAATGTGGCTGGCACATCTTAAGCGGCTGCGTAAAGCGGGAGAGCCGCAGCCGATTCGGCTCGCGCCGTTGCACATGGATGTTCATGCCGGGAATATTGTTCATACGCCAGCGGGCATCAGGCTTATCGACTGGGAGTATGCCGGAGATGGCGATGTGGCGCTGGAGCTGGCGGCAGTCTGGACGGAGAGTGAAGCCGCGCGGCAGATGCTCATCAGGGACTACGCTCAGGTGGCACATATTGACCCCGACGCGCTGAGGCGTGTGGTCAGACGCTGGCGACCCTGGGTCGTCATGTTAATGGCCGGCTGGTTTGAAATGCGCTATCGGCAGTCCAAAGACAAACAATTTATTGCGCTGGCAGACGATGCCTGGCGTCAGTTACAAACTAAAGGATAAGAGAGGTGGATGTGGGTCCAGTCATGTTGGATGTAGAAGGGTTTGAGCTGGATGCGGAGGAGCGTGAAATTCTGGCGCATCCGCTGGTGGGCGGCCTGATCCTGTTTACCCGCAACTATCACGATCCGGCGCAGCTGCGCGAGCTGGTGCGTCAGATCCGCGCCGCGTCGCGCAATCATCTGGTGGTGGCCGTCGATCAGGAAGGCGGACGCGTGCAGCGTTTTCGCGACGGTTTTACCCGCCTGCCCGCCGCCCAGTCTTTTGCCGCGCTGCTCGGCACGGAAGAGGGTGGAAAACTGGCGCAGGAGGCCGGCTGGCTGATGGCCAGCGAAATGATTGCCATGGATATCGACATTAGCTTTGCCCCGGTGCTGGATGTAGGGCATATCAGCGCTGCCATTGGCGAGCGCTCATACCATGAAGATCCGCGTATTGCACTGGCAGTGGCGACCCGGTTCATCGACGGCATGCACGATGCCGGGATGAAAACCACCGGGAAACACTTCCCGGGTCACGGGGCGGTGACGGCGGATTCCCACAAAGAGACCCCGCGCGATCCGCGCCCGGAAGCGGAAATTCGCGCCAAAGATATGTCGGTTTTCCAGTCGCTTATCACCGATAACAAGCTGGATGCCATTATGCCCGCGCACGTTATTTACAGCGACGTCGACCCGCGTCCGGCCAGCGGTTCTCCGCACTGGCTGAAAACCGTTCTGCGTCAGGAGCTGGGTTTTAACGGCGTGATTTTCTCTGACGATTTATCGATGGAAGGGGCCGCGATCATGGGCAGCTACGCTGAACGCGGTCAGGCATCGCTGGATGCAGGTTGCGATATGATCCTGGTCTGCAATAATCGTAAAGGTGCCGTTAGCGTGCTGGATAACCTGTCGCCGATCAATGCAGAGCGTGTTACACAATTGTATCATAAAGGTTCATTTAGCCGTCAGGAGCTGATGGATTCGGCGCGCTGGAAGACGGTCAACGCCCGGCTTGAAGACCTGAATGAGCGCTGGCAGGCACATAAAGCCAGCCTGTAAACCCTCCCGGAAGGCGTAGCGTGGTGAGAAGACGATGATCATCTATTTACACGGTTTTGACTCAAACAGTCCTGGTAATCATGAGAAGGTGCTGCAGCTGCAGTTTATCGATCCGGATGTACGGTTGATCAGCTACAGCACGCGCCATCCGAAGCATGATATGCAGCATCTGCTCAAAGAGGTGGACAAGATGTTGCAGCTCAACGTCGACGATCGCCCGCTGATCTGCGGCGTGGGGCTGGGTGGCTACTGGGCGGAGCGGATTGGCTTCCTGTGCGACATCCGTCAGGTGGTGTTCAATCCTAACCTGTTCCCGAACGAGAACATGGAAGGCAAAATTGACCGCCCGGAAGAGTATGTCGATATTGCGACCAAGTGCGTCAGCAATTTTCGTGAGAAAAACCGCGATCGCTGCCTGGTGATCCTTTCACGTAATGATGAAGCGCTTAACAGCCATCGGGCAGCAGAACTGCTGCATCATTACTATGAGATCGTCTGGGACGAAGAACAGACCCACAAGTTCAAAAACATCTCTCCGCATCTGCAGCGTATCAAAGCGTTTAAAACGCTGGGTTAATCAATTACCCGCAGGCATTAAAGCCCGGCCGCGAAAGCGTTCCGGGCTTTCTTTTTGACCAGAATTGTCTACTTTTAAGCCATCAAAACTTGATGCATATCAATTTTGGTATGACCAATGCGCCTGACGTGTTATTCTCAATGCACCTGAATGGTTTCAGTGCTGTAACCTGTTGTTAATTAAGGGTTATTTTTATAACTTTTAATTAACAATTGGTTAATAATTTGAGGGGGTCACGTTGACTACGCCATTGAAAAAGATAGTGATTGTAGGCGGTGGTGCTGGCGGGCTGGAGCTGGCTACACAGTTGGGCAAGAAGCTGGGTCGCGGTAAAAAAGCCAAAATTACGCTGGTGGATCGTAACCACAGCCACCTGTGGAAACCGCTGCTGCACGAAGTGGCGACCGGCTCTCTGGATGAGGGCGTGGACGCGCTCAGCTATCTGGCGCACGCGCGCAACCATCATTTCCAGTTCCAGCTGGGCTCGGTGGTGGACATCAACCGTGAAAGCAAAACCATCACCCTGGCAGAGCTGCGCGATGAAAAAGGGGAGCTGCTGGTTCCCGAGCGTAAACTGGCGTACGACACGCTGGTCATGGCGCTGGGCAGTACCTCCAACGATTTCAACACGCCGGGCGTGAAAGAGCACTGTATCTTCCTCGATAACCCGCACCAGGCGCGTCGTTTCCATCAGGAAATGCTGAACCTGTTCCTGAAGTACACCAGCAATATGGGTGCGAACGGTAAGGTGAATATCGCCATTGTTGGCGGCGGTGCGACCGGCGTTGAGCTGTCTGCGGAGCTGCACAATGCGGTGAAACAGCTGCACAGCTACGGTTACAAAGGGCTAACTAACGAAGCGCTGAACGTCACGCTGGTTGAAGCCGGTGAACGCATCCTGCCCGCGCTGCCTCCGCGTATTTCCGGTGCGGCGCACAATGAGCTCACCAAGCTGGGCGTGCGGGTGCTGACGCAAACCATGGTGACCAGCGCCGACGAAGGCGGTCTGCACACCAAAGACGGCGAGTATATCAAAGCGGATCTGATGGTCTGGGCGGCAGGTATCAAAGCGCCTGACTTTATGAAAGAGATCGGCGGTCTGGAAACGAACCGCATTAACCAGCTGGTAACCGAGCCAACGCTGCAAACCACGCGTGACCCTGAAATCTTTGCTATCGGTGACTGTGCCTCCTGCGCGCGTCCTGAAGGCGGATTCGTGCCGCCGCGCGCGCAGGCCGCTCACCAGATGGCAAGCCTGGTGCTGCACAATATTCTGGCGCAGTACAAAGGCAAGCCAATGAAAGCCTATGTCTACAAAGACCATGGTTCACTGGTGTCGCTGTCAAACTTTTCTACCGTCGGCAGCCTGATGGGCAACCTGATGCGTGGCTCAATGATGGTAGAAGGGCGTATTGCCCGCTTCGTGTATATCTCCCTGTACCGTATGCACCAGATTGCGCTGCACGGCTACTTCAAAACCGGGCTGATGATGCTGGTGGGCAGAATCAACCGCGTGATCCGTCCGCGTCTGAAGCTGCACTAATCTTCCACTCCCTCCGGGCCCTCCGGAGGGAGTTTTTAGCATTTCATGCTGTAGATCACAGTTTGACTGCTTAAGAGTTCTCCTAAATACAATATATCTCCTCTCAACGCCCCTTTTTTGATCCTTTATCTTATTGGCGAAGCGTTGCCTCCATTGCAAAATTGTTACCAATAGCAACAAAGGAGGAAGTCCCGTGAATAAATCAATGTTGGCGGGTATAGGGATTGGCGTCGCGGCTGCGTTAGGTGTGGCTGCCGTTGCTAGTCTCAACGTATTAGATCGTGGCCCGCAGTATGCGCAGGTGGTTTCTGCTACACCGATTAAAGAAACCGTGAAAACCCCTCGTCAGGAGTGCCGCAACGTCTCCGTGACGCACCGTCGTCCGGTACAGGATGAAAACCGCATTGCCGGTTCTGTTCTGGGTGCGGTAGCGGGTGGGGTGATTGGTCACCAGTTTGGCGGTGGCCGGGGTAAAGATGTGGCGACCGTGGTCGGCGCGCTGGGTGGCGGCTATGCCGGTAACCAGGTGCAGGGCGCGATGCAGGATAACGATACCTACACCACGTCTCAGCAACGCTGCAAAACCGTCTATGACAAGTCGGAAAAAATGCTGGGCTATGACGTGACGTACAAAATTGGCGATCAGCAGGGCAAAATCCGCATGGATAAAGACCCGGGCACGCAAATTCCACTGGATGGAAATGGCCAGCTGGTTCTGAATAACAAAGTGTAAAAAAGATGTTCTCTGAATTTAGCTCCTCATGCGCTCAGGCTGAGGAGCTTTTTTTTGCGTCAGATTTTCAGTAGCTCAGGCCACAGCCGCAGCGTGGTTTCACTAATATGCTGCAGTTTCTCCAGCGTGGCCCCTTCACGGGCGCTGATCGACATCCCCTGCAAAATACAGCTCAGGTATTGCGCCAGCAGCTGAGGGTTGCATTGCGCCGGGATTTCACCGCGCTGCTGGCGCTGCGCCAGAAATGCGCTGAGCGTCTCCTCCTGCATGGCATGCCGCGATTTCACCGTATTGGCAATCTCTTTAGAGGACGCCGCAAGGGTGGCAGAGGTGTTAATCATAAAGCAGCCCGCAGGCGTCTCTTTACTGGTGAAACAGGTCGCGACGGCGGTGAAATAGTCGCGAAGCGCCTGTTCAACGCTTTTCTCTTCACAGAACAGCTGGGCTTCGTGTTTCGCCGCAAAGCGCGAAATGTATCTGTCCAGCACCGCCCTGAACAGCCCCTCTTTATTGGTAAATTCGGCATACAGCGTCGGCGCTTTGGCTCCGGTGGCTTCTACCAGATCGGAAAGCGAGGTTGCTTCATACCCATGTTGCCAGAAGAGAGTCATGGCCTTATCAAGCGCTGCATCCCTGTCAAACACTTTTGGTCGGCCACGGCTTTTCTTCGCACAACTCGTGACATCGGTTGTCATTTGCCGGTGGTCCTCTGTTGGTTTGGTGAATGACCATTATAAAAATAAACGCAACCCACCACCAGTGCAGAATGCTTAAAAATAAATTAATCATATATGTATGAAAAATAAGAATTTTAAAATTAAGTTAACGCTCGTTATAAAATTATGTTGACGCGTGACCTGGATCACATTTATGATTTACCTATCGATCGTTAACTAAATGATTAACGACCTCCCAAATTCATCTGCTAAAGGTAAACATCATGAAAAACGTCAAAACTCTCATCGCTGCCGCTGTCCTGAGTTCACTCTCTTTCGCAAGCTTTGCTGCTGTACAAGTGCAATCCACCCCTGCTGACCAGCATAAAGTCGGGACAATCTCTGCCTCTGCCGGGACTAACCTGGGTTCCCTGGAAGATCAGCTGGCACAAAAAGCGCAAGAGATGGGTGCAAAATCTTACCGCATCACCTCCGTGACCGGTCCTAACACCCTGCACGGTACGGCTGTCATCTACAAATAAGCCGGGCATAAACCCTCATTTATGTCACTGCAATAAAAAACGCCCTGCTTAGCAGGGCGTTTTTTATTTCTGATTTACATCGACTGCTGGACGACGTCGTGATGCCGGGTGACATCGGTCGGCATGCCAGACCGCGCTTCCATCGCGCGCTCCATCACCACGCTATTGGTATTCGCATTCGTTTTAAAGCTTACCATCGCGGCATTCAGGTTAATGGGCAGCGTCTGCGGATCGTCGCCAATGTTTTTCGATAACGGCTGGTGAATCTCAACCAGCCGCACGCCGCCGGGCTCTTCTGAAACTTTAATCGGCGTATTGATAATATTTACTTTGGTTCCCGGCGTAACGACGTTAAACAGCGTTTTGATATCGTCATCGCGCAGACGAATACAGCCAGAGCTGACGCGCATGCCGATGCCAAAGTCCGCATTCGTTCCGTGCAGCAGGTAGACGCCGCCGTATGCCGCAAGGCGGATCGCGTGGTGCCCCATCGGGTTATCCGGGCCTGCCGGCACCACGGCAGGAAGATCGATCCCCTGGGCCTTATAGCGGGCACGGATGTTGGCCGTCGGGGTCCAGGTTGGATTCGCGCGTTTATCCGAGACGGTGGTGACCATCGTCGGCGTCAGCGTGTCGCCGCCCAGCTGACCAATACCGATAGGGTAGACGGTCACTTCGTTTTTACCCGGCGGGTAATAGTACAGACGCAGCTCCGCCAGGTTTATCACCATCCCCTCGCGCGGGGCGTCCGGCAGGATAGTCTGTAACGGGATGGTCAGTACGCTGCCCGCGCGCGGGACATACGGATCGACGCCGGGGTTCGCCTGCAGCAGGGCCAGAAAACCGACGTTATATTTTTTGGCAACCGCTTCCAGTGAACCACCATTGTTTTCAACCACATGAAAGCGGTTTTCACCCACCACCTTGCTGCCGGGAGGGGGAAGGGGCCAGGTGTTTGCCCGAGCGGGAAGCGCAACCGCGACGGTGGCTGCCAGCGCAAACAGGGTCATCCAGCGAGTAAAACGCGAAGAGGTCATCATCACCATAATCCATGCAAATGATAAGGTTATTGTTTTATAAGGCGTTAAACATAATTATGGCGAATGGGTATGTCGGGAAGATCGGGTGAAGTGCAAAGAGTTTGTAAATTGTCCCCCCGTAGCGCTCGGCTAACAGGGGGAAGGGATCCCCATAAAATGATGCCTGCACGGACGCCCCCCTCTCCATTGAGGGAGAGGGCTGGGGTGAGGGGGAACATACGGCTCTGGTGGTCATTCCGTTCACTTTATGTTCTTTACTACTCTGTAACGACATGACCTGTGAACGTGCCAGGGTGGCTCAGTCGCCACCACCCTGGCGACCCGGGCTCCCGGCGGTAAATCGCCGCTTCGCGGTACCTTCGGCTTATTCCTTCCGGCTTATCGGGTACGGGCGGAGGTAACATCCCTGTAAAGCCCGCCCTCTCGGCGCATCCCTGCGCCTCGCCCCGGCCTGCAGGAAACGCCTCAGCGATTTACAGCCGGACCAGGGTGTCGCTGTAAGCTATTCATTTCCCGGAAGCAACTTTCATCGCTTCCGGTTAATAAACTACATGAAATTCCTCAGGTAACAGGGTAATGGAGGTTAAGCGATCGCGTTCTCTTCCAGCTGACGCATGAAGTTACGCACCCAGTCCATACGGGTTTTGCGCTCCGTCAGCTCCTGGGTAAACTTCAGACGGGTTGGACCATCCAGACGGAAATGCTGCGGCTGTTTTTGCAGCAGGCCGATCAGCCACATCGGGTTGACGTGATTCTTCTCGGCGAATTCGATCACGCCGCCTTTTTCATTACCTTCGAGCTTGCGAATCCCCAGCTTTTGCGCCTGCTGACGCAGTCTCGCGATGTCCAGCAAATTTCTCGCCGCATCGGGCAGCAGACCAAAGCGATCGATTAGCTCAACCTTGATCTCTTCCAGCTCGTTCTCCTTCTTCGCGCTGGCGATGCGCTTGTAGAATGAGAGACGGGTATTCACGTCCGGAATGAAATCGTCCGGCAGCAGGGAAGGCATACGCAGCTCGACCTCGGTCTGCTGGCTGGTGAGATCTTCCAGCGACGGCTCGCGCCCGGCCTTCAGGGCATCAACCGCGTTTTCCAGCAGCTCCATATAGAGCGAGAAGCCGATGGTCTCCATGGAGCCGCTCTGGTCTTCACCCAGCAGTTCGCCAGCACCGCGGATCTCAAGATCGTGCGTGGCCAGCGCAAAGCCTGCGCCGAGGTCTTCCAGCGAGGCGATGGCTTCCAGGCGCTTTTGCGCGTCGGTGGTCATCGCTTTCGGATGCGGCGTCAGCAGCCAAGCGTACGCCTGATGGTGCGAACGCCCGACGCGGCCGCGCAGCTGGTGGAGCTGCGCCAGGCCAAAGTGATCCGCGCGTTCTATGATGATGGTGTTCGCCGTCGGAATGTCGATCCCGGTCTCAATGATGGTGGTGCACACCAGCACGTTAAAGCGCTGGTGGTGGAAGTCGTTCATGACCCGCTCCAGCTCGCGCTCGCGCATCTGCCCGTGACCGATAGCAATGCGCGCTTCCGGCACCAGCTCCGCCAGCCTGTCCGCCGCTTTCTGGATATTTTCCACGTCATTATAGAGGTAGTAGACCTGCCCTCCGCGCAGCACTTCACGCAGAATGGCCTCACGCACCACCAGATTATCGTACTCGCGAACAAAGGTTTTTACCGCCAGACGGCGCGCCGGCGGCGTGGCAATAATCGACAGATCGCGCATGCCGCTCATCGCCATGTTCAGGGTTCGCGGGATAGGCGTTGCGGTCAGGGTCAGAATATCGACGTCGGCGCGCATCGCTTTGATGCGCTCTTTGTGGCGCACCCCGAAGCGGTGCTCTTCGTCGACGATCAGCAGCCCCAGATCTTTCCACTTCACGTCGCTTTGCAGCAGCTTGTGGGTGCCGATCAGAATGTCGATTTTACCCTCGCTGGCCTGCTCCAGGATCTGCGTCTGTTCTTTGGTGCTGCGAAAACGCGACAGCATCTCGATACGTACCGGCCAGTTGGCGAAACGGTCGCGGAAGTTGTCGAAGTGCTGCTGAGCGAGCAGGGTGGTCGGCACCAGCACCGCCACCTGCTTGTTGTTTTCCACCGCAAGGAAGGCGGCGCGCATCGCCACTTCGGTTTTGCCGAAGCCGACGTCGCCGCAGACTAAGCGGTCCATTGCCAGCGGCTGGCACATGTCGCTCAGCACGGCGTTGATGGCCTGGGCCTGATCCGGCGTAGTTTCAAACGGGAAGCTGTCGCAGAACAGCTGGTACTGTTCTTTATCATGCTTAAAGGCGAAGCCCTGTTTGGCCGCGCGCTGGGCGTAGATATCCAGCAGCTCGGCCGCCACGTCGCGCACTTTTTCCGCAGCCTTCTGGCGCGCGCGCGCCCAGGCATCGCCGCCCAGCTTGTGCAGCGGCGCATTGTCTTCAGCGCCCCCCGCGTAGCGGCTGATCAGATGCAGGGACGATACCGGAACATACAGTTTGGCGTCGTTAGCGTAGGTCAGCATCAGGTATTCACCTTTGATGCCGCCCGCTTCCAGCGTGGTCATCCCCTGATAGCGCCCAACGCCATGTTCCAGGTGGACAATCGGCTGGCCAGGATGCAGCTCGGCCAGGTTACGGATCAGCGTGTCCGGGTTGATGGTCCGACGGCTGTCCTGACGGCGGCGCGCGACGCGCTCACCCAGCAGGTCGCTTTCGCAAATCAGCGCCAGGTTGTTGAGCGTGTCGATGAACCCGTGTTCGGCGGCACCAATCATCAGGTAACGACCGTTTCCGGTCGCTTCGCTCAGACGCAGGATGCGCTTCGGCGCCACCTTAATGCGTCCCAGCAGCTCACCTAAAGCTTCGCGGCGGCCTTCACTCTCAACGGAGAACACCACCGGGCCGGTAAACGACTCCAGGAACTTGCGCAGATTATCCAGCGGGGATTTCAGCTGCGCCTGAACGGCCAGGTCCGGCAGCGTCCGGAAGGCGAGGTTGGTGTTGGCGGCCTTATCGGCAAGCGAATCGGTTTTCAGCTGCATGCGCGGCCAGCGCTTCAGCTCGGCGTTGAGCTCGTCGGTGCGCAGCCACAGCGCTTCCGGCGGCAGCAGCGGACGCATCGGGTCAACGCCACGGTTTTCAAAGCGGGCGCGGGTTTCGCTTTCAAAGCGGCTGGCGCTGGCGTCGATATCGCCGGTGTTAACAATCAGCGTATTCGCCGGGAAGTAGCTGAACAGGGCCGGCAGCGGCTCGTTGAAGAACAGCGGCTGCCAGTATTCGATCCCGGCTGGAAGCGTGCCTTTACTGACCTGCTGATAAATATGTTCCGCGTCGCGCTTCACCTCGAACCTATCGCGCCACTGGCTGCGGAACAGTTCGATAGCGGTTTTGTCCGTGGGGAACTCATGCGCGGGCAGTAAGTTGATGGACTCCACTTCTTCCAGCGTGCGCTGCGTGTCGGCGTCGAATACGCGCAGGCTGTCGATTTCATCATCGAAAAAGTCCAGACGATACGGCTGGTCGCTGCCCATCGGGTAAAGATCGAGCAGCGCGCCGCGGGTCGCGTATTCTCCGTGCTCCATCACCTGGTCGACGTGGCGATAGCCGGCACCGTCAAGCTGCGCGCGCAGGGCATCCCGGGACAGGCGCTGGCCTTTTTTCATCACCAGCGCGTGACCGTGCAGATAGCTGTGCGGACAGACGCGCTGCATCAGGGTGTTCACCGGCACAATCAGCACGCCGCGCTGCATGGTCGGGAGTTGATAGAGCGTCGACAGGCGCGAGGAGATAATCTCCTGATGCGGAGAGAAGCTGTCATACGGCAGCGTTTCCCAGTCGACCAGGCTGAACACAAGGCTATCGGTGAACTGGCGAATTTCATCGTGCAGGCGCAGGGCGTTTTGCATATCCGGGGCAACCAGAATCACCGGGCCTGGATGACGCTCGGCGATTTCCGCCACCAGCGTGGCGCACGCCGCGCCCGTGAGTTCACCCAGCTGGCGCTGGTCGCCCGCTTTGACAGGTAAGGAATAACGATAGTGTTCAGGCATGGCTATGTCAGAGTCTCTTATGGATATACCAACAGTATTGGGGCATATCACTGATACGCAATGTCTTTATTATCCTCGATCGTTTTACATAAGCAAATCGTAACCGCACGGCAGGGCTAAACGCCCCCGAAACGGGGGCGGAGAGGGCATTAACGCGTTGAAGGTGACAGGGTCAGCGTAGACGGAGGAGAGAAGAAAACGTCCCCAAACAGGGCGGTAGAAACTTTACGCACCCCGAGCCCGGCAAGGGTACAGACAAGCAGGCTGGCAAACGGGTAGACCAGAATTAAGCACAGCTCAGCCCAGACCGGCCAGTATGCGGCATTCATCTCGCCAATCAGGAACAGGCTAAAGGCCTCAATCAGGATGCGGTGGGTGGTATAAATCGCAATGGTGTTTGATCCAATCACGTTCAGCAGATTGTTCGGGTGAACGGCATAGCGCTGCTCGAGGCTGTAGAACAGCTTCATGATCAGCACAATCGACAGCAATGAGAGCAGCAGCGGAACGTTAGCAAACCACAGCACCACGGAGACGGCGGCGAAAGCGCCGGTTGCCAGCCAGATGCGGCGCAGGTTAACGCCTTTCATCCACGCCATCAGCTCTGCGCCATACCACGCCCCGAGGCTGTAGTAGATCATGTTGCGCACCACGCTGTTCATTCCCCACCACGGCAGCGGCAGGAAGTTAATCGCGATGCTTGCCAGCGCCAGCAGTCCCAGTACCGGCAGCTTCCAGCGGCTCAGCAGTTTACACAGCGTAAAGTAGACCACCAGAGCATACAGATACCACAGGCTGGTGCTGGCGGTGACCATCCCCAGCACAAAGCCCGAGAACGAGTCGGCGTAGGCCGCGTTCGACGAGGTGGCAAGCTCGCGCTCGGGCGCCAGCCAGGCGTTCAGGTGGGTCAACGCCTGCCATTGCAGGACGCCCCACAGCGCCAGGACCCAGACAATGCTCCAGATCCGTTTGTCGAGACTGGTCCGCCAGTCCACCTCGTCAATATAACGACGGATCAGATAGCCGGAGATAAAGAAGAAGACCGGCATACGAAACGGTGCGAGATAGAGGTTAAAATAGACCCAGCATTTGGCGAGAAGGCCGGAGAGCGGGTGTTGCAGCCCGATCAGATGCGGATAAAACGTGATAACCGAATGATAGATAACCACCAGGCAGATACACAGCCCTTTTATCTGGTTAATCCATAATGCTTTTTGCTTCATTGTTCGCCACTACCTTTTTGCCATAAACGAACGAACAATTGTTGTAAAACGTAACCAGGATGTAATGGGTAACAGTCTGTATCAGGAGGTTTTTCGGAAAAGGTGGAGGTTGCGAGGTGAGCATTCAGACAATAGCACCCTGATTTATCTGAATTTTTCGGAAAAATGATTACCAAAGCTTACGGTTTCAGTCATTTACGCTTAACGGATTCGCTTATATACTCGTGGGTCTGCTATCAGCAAACAGACGGATTTCATGTATCAACCTGTCGCACTCTTCATAGGCTTACGTTACATGCGTGGGCGCGCCGCGGACCGCTTCGGTCGCTTTGTCTCCTGGCTTTCGACTATTGGCATTACGCTTGGCGTGATGGCACTGGTGACGGTGCTTTCCGTCATGAATGGCTTCGAACGCGAGCTGCAAAACAACATCCTGGGGCTGATGCCGCAGGCCGTTCTCTCATCCTCCAACGGTTCGGTTAACCCGCAACAGCTGCCGGAAAGCGCGGCGAAGTTACAGGGCGTCACGCGCGTAGCGCCGTTGACGACCGGCGACGTGGTGCTGCAAAGCGCCCGCAGCGTGGCGGTCGGCGTGATGCTGGGTATCGACCCGGCGCAAAACGATCCGCTGACGCCGTATCTGGTTAACGTGAAGCAGACCGATCTGGAAGCCGGAAAATACAATGTGATTCTGGGTGAGCAGCTTGCCGGCCAGCTTGGCGTCAACCGTGGTGACCAGCTGCGCGTGATGGTGCCTTCTGCCAGCCAGTTTACGCCGATGGGGCGCCTGCCAAGCCAGCGCCTGTTCAACGTGATTGGTACCTTTGCCGCCAACAGCGAAGTCGATGGCTACCAGATGCTGGTGAACATTCAGGATGCTTCACGCCTGATGCGCTACCCGGCGGGGAATATCACCGGCTGGCGCCTGTGGCTCGACGCGCCGCTGAAGGTCGATACCCTCAGCCAGCAAAAACTGCCGGACGGTACCAAATGGCAGGACTGGCGCGAGCGTAAAGGCGAATTGTTCCAGGCCGTGCGGATGGAAAAAAACATGATGGGGCTGCTGCTGAGCCTGATCGTGGCCGTGGCCGCATTTAACATCATCACCTCGCTGGGCCTGATGGTGATGGAGAAGCAGGGCGAAGTCGCCATTCTGCAAACCCAGGGGCTCACGCCGCGCCAGATCATGGCGGTGTTTATGGTGCAGGGGGCCAGTGCCGGTATCATCGGCGCGCTGCTCGGCGCCGTGCTGGGGGCATTGCTTGCCAGCCAGCTTAATAACTTAATGCCGATCATCGGCGCGCTGCTTGACGGCGCGGCGCTGCCGGTGGCTATCGAGCCGCTGCAGGTGGTCGGTATTGCGCTGGCCGCGATGGCCATTGCGCTGCTTTCTACGCTTTATCCTTCCTGGCGCGCCGCCGCCACTCAACCCGCTGAGGCTTTACGTTATGAATAAGATCCTGTTGCAATGCGACAACCTGTCCAAACGCTATCAGGAAGGCACTGTGCAAACCGACGTGCTGCACAATGTGAGCTTTAGCGTGGGTGAAGGCGAGATGATGGCGATTGTCGGCAGCTCCGGCTCGGGCAAAAGTACGCTGCTGCATCTGCTGGGCGGGCTGGATACGCCAACCGAAGGCGACGTGATTTTCTCCGGCCAGCCGATGAGCAAAATGTCCTCCGCGGCGAAGGCCGAGCTGCGTAACCGCGAGCTGGGCTTTATCTACCAGTTCCACCACCTGCTGCCGGATTTCACGGCGCTGGAAAACGTGGCGATGCCGCTGCTGATTGGTAAAAAGAAACCGGCAGAAATAAACGCTCGCGCCAGCGACATGCTGAAAGCGGTAGGGCTGGGCCATCGCGGTAACCACCGTCCCTCTGAGCTTTCCGGCGGCGAGCGCCAGCGCGTGGCGATTGCCCGTGCGCTGGTTAACAACCCGCGTCTGGTGCTGGCGGATGAGCCTACCGGTAACCTGGATGCCCGCAATGCGGACAGTATTTTCCAGCTTCTGGGCGAGCTGAACGCCTCGCAGGGCACCGCGTTTTTGGTCGTGACACACGATCTGCAGCTGGCAAAACGCATGGGGCGTCAGCTTGAGATGCGCGACGGCCATCTGAATGCGGAACTGACCCTGATGGGAGCAGAGTAATGGCGTCACCGTTATCGTTACTCATCGGTTTACGTTTTAGCCGCGGCCGCCGTCGAGGCGGCATGGTGTCGCTGATCTCCGTCATCTCGACCATCGGTATTGCGCTGGGCGTGGCGGTGCTGATTGTGGGCTTGAGCGCAATGAACGGCTTTGAGCGCGAGCTGAATAACCGCATTCTGGCGGTGGTGCCGCACGGGGAGATCGAGCCGGTTAACCAGCCGTGGACGAACTGGAGCGATGCGCTCAACAAAGTTGAAAAAGTGCCGGGCATTGCCGCGGCCGCGCCCTACATCAACTTTACCGGGCTGGTGGAGAGCGGGGTAAACCTGCGCGCCATTCAGGTGAAAGGGGTCAACCCCGTCCAGGAAGCGCGTCTCAGCGCGCTGCCAAACTATGTGCAGAACGGCGCGTGGGCCAACTTTAAGGCCGGCGAGCAGCAGATCATCATGGGTAAAGGCGTTGCCGATGCCCTGAAGGTCAAGCAGGGCGACTGGGTGTCAATCATGATCCCGAACGCCAGCGCCGACCACAAGCTGCAGCAGCCTAAGCGCGTGCGCCTGCACGTCACCGGTATTCTTCAGCTGAGCGGTCAGCTCGATCACAGCTTCGCCATGGTGCCGATGGAAGATGCGCGCCAGTATCTCGATATGGGCGACAGCGTGACGGGTATTGCCATTAAGGTGAACGACGTCTTTAACGCCAACAAGCTGGTACGCGACGCGGGCAGCGTGACCAATAACTATGTCTACATCAAAAGCTGGATCGGCACTTACGGGTATATGTACCGTGATATCCAGATGATCCGCGCCATTATGTATCTGGCGATGGTGCTGGTGATTGGTGTGGCGTGCTTTAATATCGTCTCGACGCTGGTGATGGCGGTCAAGGACAAGAGCGGCGACATAGCCGTGCTGCGTACGCTGGGGGCGAAAGACGGTCTTATTCGCGCCATCTTCGTCTGGTACGGTTTGCTGGCCGGGCTGTTTGGCAGCCTTTGCGGCGTGGTGATTGGCGTGGTGGTTTCCCTGCAGCTGACCCCAATTATCAACGGGATCGAAAAGCTTATCGGCCACCAGTTCCTGTCCGGTGATATCTATTTTATTGACTTCCTGCCGTCTGAACTGCACTGGCTGGATGTTTTTTATGTGCTGGTTACAGCACTTTTACTGAGTCTGCTGGCAAGCTGGTATCCGGCGCGTCGCGCAAGCCGAATCGATCCGGCGAGGGTATTAAGTGGCCAGTAATTACGTCATGATCTAGCGGCTTTCGGGCCGCCAGGTCGAAAGAGGAATGCATTATGTATTATGGATTTGATATTGGCGGCACCAAGATTGCGCTCGGCGTGTTTGATAAAGACCTCAAACTGCAGTGGGAAACCCGCGTTCCCACGCCGCGCGAAAGCTACGACGAATTTTTAACCGCGATTGTCGCGCTGGTGGCGCAGGCCGATGAACGCTTTGGCGTGAAAGGCAGCGTCGGCATCGGCATCCCCGGGATGCCCGAAACCGACGACGGCACGCTGTATGCCGCCAACGTGCCTGCCGCCAGCGGTAAACCGCTGCGCGCCGATCTCTCTGCCCTCCTTGAACGCGACGTGCGTTTAGACAACGATGCCAACTGCTTTGCGCTCTCCGAAGCCTGGGATGATGAATTCCGCCACTATCCGCTGGTGATGGGGCTGATCCTCGGTACCGGCGTCGGCGGGGGGATTGTGATTAACGGTAAGCCGATTACCGGGCGCAGCTACATTACCGGTGAGTTTGGCCATATCCGCTTGCCGGTGGATGCCCTGGAAGTGGTGGGGCGCGATTTTCCGCTGACCCGCTGCGGCTGCGGCCAGCACGGCTGTATTGAGAACTATCTCTCCGGCCGCGGGTTTGCATGGCTTTACGAACACTTCTATCATCAGAAACTTGAGGCCCCTCAAATCATTACCCTGTGGGAGCAAGGGGATGCGCAGGCGCGTGAGCACGTCGAGCGCTATCTGGATCTGCTGGCGGTGTGTCTGGGAAATATTCTCACCATCGTCGACCCGGATCTGCTGGTGATCGGGGGAGGGCTTTCAAACTTTACCGCGATTACGGAACGGTTGTCCGGGCGTTTGCCCCGACATTTATTGCCGGTTGCCCGCGTGCCGCGTATTGAACGCGCGCGACACGGGGACGCAGGAGGCATGCGCGGAGCCGCATTCCTTCATCTCACCGATTAGTTTACGAGGTTTCTATGCTGTCGCGTCGCCAGGGTCGACTCAGCCGTTTTCGCAAAAACAAACGCCGCTTGCGTGAGCGCTTGCGCCAGCGGATCTTTTTCAGAGACAGAATGATGCCAGAAGCGATGGATAAACCCAGAGTGGTGGTGCTGACCGGGGCGGGCATCTCCGCCGAGTCAGGAATTCGAACCTTCCGCGCGGCGGACGGGCTGTGGGAGGAGCACCGCGTAGAGGATGTGGCCACGCCGGAAGGCTTTGCCCGCGATCCGGATCTCGTGCAGGCGTTTTACAACGCCCGCCGTCGTCAGCTTCAGCAGCCTGAAGTTGCGCCGAATGCGGCGCATCTGGCGCTGGCGAAGCTGGAAGAGGAGCTCGGCGATCGTTTTCTGCTGGTGACGCAGAATATCGACAACCTGCACGAGCGGGCCGGTAATAAGAACATCATTCACATGCACGGCGAGCTGCTCAAGGTTCGCTGCGCCTGGAGCGGTCAGGTGCTGGACTGGAAAGAGGACGTGCTGCCAGAGGATAAGTGTCACTGCTGCCAGTTCCCGTCGCGCCTGCGGCCGCACGTGGTCTGGTTCGGCGAAATGCCGCTGGGAATGGATGAGATCTACAGCGCGCTGGCGATGGCCGACGTGTTTATTGCCATCGGCACATCCGGACATGTTTACCCGGCTGCGGGGTTTGTCCACGAAGCGCGCCTGCACGGTGCGCATACGGTTGAACTCAATCTTGAGCCAAGCCAGGTGGGCAGCGAGTTTGAAGAGAAACACTACGGTCTGGCAAGTACGGTCGTCCCGGAGTTTGTCGACAAGCTGCTGAAAGGGCTGTAACGGTAAGAGCGTAAACGGGCACCCGCCCAGCGGGTGCCCGTTTAGTTATGAATGGAAGAACGCCAGCGTCTTCTCGAGCGATTTAGCCTGCTCATCCAGCGAGAGTGCTGCCGCAGAGATCTGCTGAACCAGAGAGGCGTTCTGCTGGGTTGTACTGTCCATTTGGTTAACGGCGGTGCTCACCTGGCTAATCCCCCGATTTTGCTCGTCCAGCGCCTGAACGATATCGTTGATGACCAGATGCACATGCGACACCGCTTCAATCACCTGTTTCATCATCACCCCGGTTTCATTGACCAGCTCAACGCCTTTGCTTACGCGGCCTGAGGACTCGGCAATCAGCTGAGAGATCTCTTTTGCCGCGTTAGCGCTTCGCTGGGCAAGATTGCGGACTTCCCCTGCGACGACCGCGAAGCCGCGCCCCTGATCGCCAGCCCGTGCCGCTTCAACGGCAGCATTCAGCGCCAGGATATTGGTCTGGAAGGCGATACCGTCGACAATGCTGTTAATCTCACCGATCTTACGCGCGCTCTCATCAATCTCCCCAATCACCACGACCACGTCGTTCACCAGCGTTTCGCCATGCCCGGCGAGGCTTGCGGCGCGATCGGTCAGCGTGGTCGCCTTATGGGCGTTGTCGGCGTTATTTTTCACCGTCACCGAAATCTCTTCCATGCTGGCTGCCGTTTCAACAATTGCAGCCGCCTGTTCTTCGGTTCGCGAGGCGAGGTCAAGGTTGCCCGCCGAAATTTCGCTGGTGCCGCCGTGCACGGAATGGCTGGCTTCGCTGATATTGTCGACGATGCGCTTGAGCTGCATCTGCATGGTGTGCAGGGCATAAAAAATGCTGTGGGTATCCCCGTAACGAACCGGGATGGTGTTGTTCAGATCCCCCCGGGCAACGGCCAGGGCGATCCCGGCGGCTTCCGAAGGCTCACCCCCTACCGGACGGTCAACTTTGCGGGTAAAGATCTGCGCCATCACCAGGCTAACCGCCACGATGCTTAACACCATCAGGACGATGGCTTTCAGTAAAAATGCGCGCGCTTCGGCCATCACTTCGCTGACCGGGGTGATAATGGCGAGTTTCCACGGCGTCTGGCTATTACCGACGGCGATGTCCTGCCAGGTGATAAACACGTCCTCCTTCAGCAGCGGATCGTTTACCCGGGTGACGTCATGACCGGTAATCTGACCGGCGTAAGGCTTGCCTGCCGCGCGCTTGTCCGGGCTGGACACCACGTTATTACCCGCGGAGAGGAGCAGGGCGTAGCCAGTGCCGTTCCACGGTTTAATCGCGCCGATCGTCGATTGCAGCGTGGCGAGGGAGAAGTCAGAAGTGACCGAGCCCAGAAACTGACCGTCGCGCATGATGGGGGCGGCAATCGAGGTGAGCATCACGTCCACGCCGTTGTAGGGATAAATATAGGGCTCGATGATCACATCTTTATGCCGTTGTTTCGGCAGCAGATAATAATCACCGCTGCCGGGGGTTTCGATGTCCGTCAGCAGGTGTAATGCCGGTTTGCCGGTGGCGTCCCGGTCAACGTAGCGGGCGTAACGTCCGGCAGGATCTTCACCGCTCTGACCGGCCCAGGCGGCATCTTTATCGTCGAACGCGTTGGGCTCAAAGGCCATCGACATAGAGAGAAACTGTGGATGAGCCGACAGGTAGTGGATGAGCAGCTGGTTCAGACTCTGGCGATCGGTTACCCCCGCCTCGCGCAGCGCCAGGGCGCTGTTGCCCATGTCCCGGGCGGCAGTCAGTGCAGAATCCAGCTGTTTGCTCACCTGCAACGATTGCACCTCGGCAATCTGGCGGATATGTTTTTTGGCCAGAACCTCCTGCTGTGCCATCCACTGCCACATCATAAACCCGATCGTTGCCGTAAAGCCCACCGTCACGGTGAGGAAAATGGACAATAGCATCAACGTCTTGACTCTTATTTTTTGTCTTCGGACCATGGCGTCTTTCATTCTCTTCTCCCGTAATATTGTGCATGTCGGGCAGGCACATATTCCTTATCGGATATTTTTTCCTCTTTCTGTAGATCGCCAGGTATATTTAATTTAAATCCTGAACATATAAATCCCGTTAATTAGTGTGGATGCTTTTATTTTGTGCATTCAATCAAAATAGTGCTCGATAATGCTCGTTATCGTCGTGTAGAAAGAGGATGCTAATAAATAATAAAGTTGTAGAGGAGGATGGGATATGTACGGATTTATTGCGCGACAACCCATTTTTAACCCTGAAATGAATACGGTGGCCTATGAGCTGCTCTTCAGAGATGGGATGACAAACCGTTTTCCGGACGTGTCGGCTGAATATGCCACCTCCAGAATGATATCAGATCAGTTTTTATGCGTGCCGTCCCAGCGCATCGCCGGGGCGCATACGTCGTTTATTAATTTCCCGTCACGAATGGTCATTGACCGCAGTGGAGAAGCGCTGGATAAAGAGAGCGTGGTCATTGAGATCCTTGAAGATGCTGTGCCGGGGGCTGAACTGCTGCAGGCCGTCAGGGAGATGAATGCGCACGGCTATCAGTTTGCGCTTGATGATTTCACCCTTGCACCAGAATGGGATGATTTTTTACCCTATATTTCGATACTGAAATTCGACGTCAGAAATTACACCTTAGCGCAAATTAGAGAGTATCTCGCATCGCGTAAGAAACAGACCGCGCATATAAAATATCTCGCTGAAAAAATTGAGACTAAAGAGGAATTCAACCAATACAGAGAAGAGGGGTTCTCGCTGTTTCAGGGCTATTTTTTCTGCCGTCCCGAGGTGATTAAATATAAACGTCTATCGCAAAATCAGCTGGCGATTTTTCGGCTGCAAATGGAGGTCGGACGCAATAAGCCTGATTTTCGGATCGTTGAGTCGTTGATTAAAACCGATCTCACGCTGTCCTGGAAAATCATGCGCTACATGAAACACACCGCATTTAAGCATATCGGTGCCTGTAATTTCAGTAAGTTAACCCTGAGTGAAGTGCTCAGATATCTCGGTGAAAACCAGCTCCGACGGTTTGTTGCCGTGGTGGTCCTCGCCAGTGCGGGCAATGACACCGTCAGCGAGCTTTACCCGCTGAGTATGATGCGCGGTAAGTTCTGTGAGCTGATAGCTGAGACGATGAAAGAACCGGCGCTGGCTGAAAATGCCTTCATGTGCGGCCTGTTTTCCCTGCTTGATACCCTCCTTGAGCTGCCGATGGCCGAGTTGATGAAGCAAATTGCGGTGCCGCAGAGCGTGAGCAATGCGCTGTGCCACCAGGAGGGACGGTTAGCCGATATGGTGAGCCTTTGCCGTTACTATGAACAGCAGCAGTGGGACGAGGCGACCCGGGTTCGTGAGGCGCTGGGTCTGTCGGATGAGGATGTGGTTGAGGCGATGCGAAAGGCGACGATCTGGGCAGGAGAGAATACGGTCAGTTAATCCTTCCTCACGCCGTACAGACGGCGTGAGGAGGAACGCGATACCGGTTAGCGGCCCGCTTTTAATTTCTGGTAATACTCTTCATAGAGGCGGCTGGCGTCACCGACATCGTTCTGCCATTCACCTTTGCTGATGGTTTCGGCATCCGGGTAGAGCGATTTATCGTTAGCCACTTCAGGCTTCAGCAGCTTGCGTGCGGCGAGGTTTGGCGTCGGGTAGCCAATCGTCTCGGCAACCTGTTTCGCCACGTCCGGGCGCAGCAGGAAGTTAATCAGCTTAAGCGCCCCGTCAACGTTTTTCGCATTGGCCGGAATCGACAGACTATCCATCCAGAAGATCCCACCTTCTTTCGGCCAGACCACCTCAAGCGGCGTACCGGCCTGGCGGGCCACATACGCGGAGCCGTTCCACACCATCCCCAGATTCACTTCGCCTTCCATATACGGGTTAGCCGGGTTATCAGAGTTGAACGCCGCCACGTTAGGCATCAGCTTTTTCAGCTCGTTATACGCCGCTTCAATCTCTTTCGGATCCGTCGTATTGCCCGAGTAGCCCAGCTTGCGCAGCGCCACCTGGAACACTTCACGCGCGTCGTCGGTTAACAGCAGGCTCCCTTTGTATTCCGGTTTCCACAGATCGGCCCAGCTCGTCACCGTTTTCGGATCGACGGCCTCGCTGTTCACGCCAATCGCGGTCGCACCCCAGATATACGGAACGGAGTAGTCGTTATTCGGGTCGAACGGCTTGTTGAGCATCTCTGGATCGAGATTGCTGAAGTTGCTCAGCTTCGTTTTATCGATCTTCTGGATCATGCCCTCTTTGCGCATTTTGTCGACAAAGTAGGTGGAAGGAACGACCAGATCGTACGCGCCGTCTTTGTACGTTTTCAGCTTGGCGTACATGGTTTCATTCGACTCGTAGGTCGAGTAGATCACCTTGATGCCCGTCTCCTTCGTGAACTGTTCCAGCAGGCCCGGCGGCACGTATTCGGTCCAGTTGTAGAAGTAGAGCGTTTTGCTGTCATCAGCGTGCGCGGCACCCATGCCAAGCACCAGCGCCGCAGCGGCGAGCATTTTTTTCATTTCATTGTCCCCTGAGATTTTGTTTTATCACGAGCAATAACCTGGCTGGCGATCACCAGAACCAGCGACAATACCAGCAGAATGGTCGCCAGCGCGTTAACCTCTGGTGAGACGCCGACTTTCACCATTGAATAGATCTTCAACGGCAGAATTTCATAGCTCGGCCCGGTGACGAAGGAGGATACGACAACGTCATCCATCGACAGGGTGAAGCTAAGCAGCCATCCGGCCGCCACGGCAGGCATCGCCAGCGGCAGGATGATTTTACGCAGGATGGTCATCTCGCTGGCACCCAGATCTTTCGCCGCCTCCAGCATGCGCACGTCGAACCCTTTCAGGCGCGCGAAGACGGTCACCACCACAAACGGCAGGCAGAAGGTGATATGGGAAAACAGCAGCGACCAGAAGCCAAGCTGTACGCCCAGCAGCATAAACAGCACCAGCAGCGAAATGGCCATCACGATGTCCGGTGACATCATCACCACAAACAGCATGCCGCTGACGAACGGTTTGCCGCGAAAGCGATAGCGGTACAGCGCCACGGCGGTGAGCGAGCCAATCAGCGTCGCGAAGGTGGCGGAGAAGATCGCCATCGTCAGCGAGTGCTGAGCGGCCTGCAGCAGGCTGTCATTGTTCATCAGCAGGCTGTACCAGCTGGTCGTAAACCCTTGCCAGTTAATCCCGAACCGCGAGCTGTTAAACGAGTTCACGATCAAAATAACGATCGGGATATAGAGCCAGGCATAAATGGCGGTCATAAAACCGCCGCGAAGCAGTCGACCGATCATTCGAGTTCCACCTTTTTATTCAGCAGGCGTGAGGCGCGCCAGTAGACCAGCAGCATCAGGCCCATTACCACCGTCAGCGTAATGCTGGTGGCGGACCCGAACGGCCAGTCTCGGATGTTCAGGAACTGGCTCTTGATTACGTTACCGATCAGCAGGTTTTTCGCGCCGCCCATCAGATCCGACACGTAGAACAAGCCCATCGCCGGGAGCATCACCAGAAGACAGCCCGCGATAATGCCGGGCATCGTCAGCGGAATAATGATGCGAAGAAAGGTTTGCAGCCTGTTGGCACCCAGATCTTTTGCCGCTTCCAGCAGCGGTTTATCCAGCTTCTCAATGCTGGAGTAGAGCGGCATCACCATAAAGGGCAGCAGGATGTAGACCAGGCCCACAATCACCGCGCTCGGGGTAAACATGATGCGGATCGGTGTATCAATCACCCCCAGCCACAGCAGAAACTCATTGAGATAGCCCTTTGTGCTGAGGAAGATCTTCAGGCCATAAATACGAATGAGCGAGTTCGTCCAGAACGGAACGATCAGTAAAAACAGCAGCAGGGGCCGCACCTTTTGCGGCAGGCCCGCGAGGAACCATGCGAAGGGATATCCCAGCACCAGACAGGCAAGGGTGGCAATCAGCGCCATATTGAGCGAGTGCAGCAGCACGTCAAAATAGAGCGGATCGAGCAGGCGCGCGTAGTTGTCCAGCGTAAAGACCAGCGAAACGAAGCTAGCGTCGTCGCGGGTCAGAAAGCTGGTGGCAACGATCATCAGGTTGGGCAAAAAGACAAACAGCACAAGCCAACCGACGATCGTGGCGATCACCACATTCTGGAATTTACTTGTGTTCTTCATCAGCCAGCACAACCTCCCAGCTTTCTACCCAGTTGATAACCATTTTCTGATCGAGAGAGTGGTCGAAGTCAGGGTCGTCTTCGTTAAAGAATTCGCTGACCATCACCATTTTGCCGTTCTCCAGCTCGACGACAGACTCCAGCGTCATCCCTTTGTAGTTGCGCTCGCGGATATAGCCGATTAGCCCTTCGGCCTCGGTATTGCCGTGAATTTCATCGACGCGCAGATCTTCCGGACGCAGCAGAACGTTGAGCTTTTGTCCCTTTTCGACGGGGAAGTTCACCGTGATATTGCACTCGCGTCCTTCGACGCTGGCGCGCACGCGCTGGTCGTCCAGACGCTCAATCACCGTGGCGTCGAAGATATTGATCTCGCCAATGAAGCTGGCAACAAACAGATTCTTCGGCTCTTCGTAGATCTCGCGCGGCGTGCCGTCCTGCTCTATTTTGCCGTCGCGCATCACCACGATGCGGTCGGAAATGGTCAGGGCCTCTTCCTGATCGTGGGTGACGAAGACAAAGGTAATGCCGAGCTTGCGCTGCAGGGCTTTGAGCTCGTTCTGCATCTGCTTGCGCAGCTTGTAATCCAGCGCCGAGAGGGATTCATCCAGCAGGAGCAGGCGAGGCTTGTTGACGACGGCGCGGGCGATGGCCACGCGCTGCTGCTGGCCGCCGGAAAGCTGATGGGGTTTACGCTGGGCAAACGTCTCAAGCTGCACCATGCGCAGGGCATCGGTGACGCGAGGTTCGATCTCGCTCGCCGGGGTTTTTTGCATCCGCAGGCCAAACGCCACGTTTTCAAACACGGTCATGTGCGGGAACAGGGCATAGCTCTGAAAGACGGTATTGACGTGGCGATCTTCGGCGGGAAGCCGGGTGATGTCCTGGTTTTCAAGATGGATATGGCCGTTATCGACGCTTTCCAGCCCGGCGATAAGGCGCAGTACGGTTGTTTTGCCGCAGCCAGAGGGGCCAAGCAGCGTCAGAAACTCACCGTCATTGATGGTGAGCGTGAGGTCGGAAATAACGTCTTTGCCATCAAAACTTTTACGAATTCGTTCCAGTTGCACCAGCGGTGAACGTGAACGGGATTGTGTATTCAATTTTTGCGCTGTCCCATATAGACGCCTCAGGCAGCAGACTGAAGCGGGGTTTGTGTGTAACCACCTTGGTGACTCGTAATGAGGGCGGACATTCTACGGCAATACCCTCCAATCGCCAATCCTTGTCACTGATTCATAAGCTACATTTATTAACGCATAACGATATAAACGGAAAATATTCTCGTTTGCGGGATAAAAGTGACCTGACGCAATATTTGCGTTTTGATGCTTATTGATAATGTTGTCACAAAAAGTGAGGGTGACTGCATGGATAAATTACTTGAGCGTTTTTTACAGTACGTTTCGCTGGATACCCAATCTAAGCCGGGTGTTCGCCAGGTGCCAAGCACCGAAGGCCAGTGGAAGTTGTTAAACCTGCTTAAAGAGCAGCTTGACGCCATGGGGCTGGTCAACGTCACGTTAAGCGAGAAAGGCACTGTGATGGGAACGCTGCCGGCGAATGTCCAGGGTGATATTCCGGCGATTGGCTTTATCTCCCATGTCGACACCTCTCCGGATTTTAGCGGTAAACATGTGAACCCGCAGATTGTGGAAAACTACCGCGGCGGCGACATTGCGCTGGGTATTGGCGACGAAGTGCTCTCGCCCGTGATGTTCCCGGTGCTGCACCAGCTGCTGGGCCAGACGCTGATCACCACCGACGGCAAAACGCTGCTGGGGGCGGATGACAAGGCGGGCATTGCGGAGATCATGACCGCGCTGGCGGTGCTGAAAGAGAAAAATATCCCGCACGGGGATATCCGCGTGGCCTTTACGCCGGACGAAGAGGTCGGCAAGGGCGCGAAGCACTTCGACGTGGAAGCCTTTAACGCGCAGTGGGCCTATACCGTTGACGGCGGCGGCGTCGGTGAACTGGAGTATGAAAACTTCAACGCCGCGTCCGTCACGATCAAAATTGTCGGCAACAACGTTCACCCCGGTTCGGCGAAAGGGGTCATGGTGAACGCGCTGTCGCTGGCGTCGCGTATTCATGCGGAAGTCCCGGCGGAAGAGAGCCCTGAACAGACCGAAGGGTATGAAGGGTTCTATCACCTGACCAGCATCAAAGGCACCGTGGACAGCGCGCAGATGCACTACATCATCCGCGATTTTGACCGCAAAGCCTTTGAGGCGCGCAAGCGTAAGATGATGGAGATCGCCAAGAAGGTCGGTAAAGGATTACACCCTGATTGCTATATTGAGCTGATCATTGAAGACAGCTATTACAATATGCGCGAGAAGGTGATGGCGCATCCGCATATTCTCGATATCGCCCAGCAGGCGATGCGCGACTGCGATATTGAACCCCAGCTGAAGCCGATTCGCGGCGGCACCGACGGTTCTCAGCTGTCGTTTATGGGGCTGCCGTGCCCGAACCTCTTTACCGGTGGCTACAACTATCATGGCAAGCATGAGTTTGTGACGCTGGAAGGGATGGAAAAAGCGGTGAAAGTGATAGTGCGGATAGCGGAGTTGACCGCGAAGCGGTAGCTGCTTTAAGCCGGGTGGCGGCTGCGCCTTACCCGGCCTACGTTCGGATTGTAGGCCCGGTAAGCGCAGCGCCACCGGGCAGAAAGGCAAGGAGTGCCATGTCAAACTATCGCCGCCACTACGTCCCGGGTGGAACCTGGTTTTTCACCGTCAACCTGCAAAACCGCCAGAGCGATTTGCTTACCCGTCATATCGACAGCCTGCGTGCTGCCACCTCAATGGTTAAGCACGCAAAGCCATTCGCTATCAACGCATGGGTAATCCTTCCTGAACATATGCACTGTATCTGGACCTTACCGGAAGGCGACAGTGACTTTTCGGCACGCTGGCGGGATATCAAAAAGACATTTAGCCGCAACATCGAAATGCGCTATATCTGGCAGCCACGCTTCTGGGAGCACACCGTCCGTAACGAAGAGGACTACCGGCGGCATATGGATTACGTCTACATCAATCCGCTGAAGCATGGCTATGTCAGCAAAGTCATCGACTGGCCGTATTCAACGTTTCATCGCGATGTACGGGAAGGGTTATATCCGGCGGATTGGGCGGGAGAGATAGAGGATTTTGCGGCGGGTGAGCGGAAGTAAAAAGCCGGGTGGCGGCTACGCCTTACCCGGCCTACGATCCGAATGTAGGCCCGGTAAGCGTAGCGCCACCGGGCATTACAGCGACTCAGTCCTCAAAGAACCAGTATCCGCTGTTGACCAGCGCGGCCAGCATCGCGAGGAAGGACGGGTCTTCCAGCGCATCGCCAAAGGTGTCGGCAGTCAACACCAGATGGCTGGCAATGGCTTCCAGCGCCGGACGGTGTGGGGAATCCAGCTTCTCGCCGTTGACGAAGACCTCCTCACCAATGCGCAGCACGCGCAACCCGCCCAGACGCGCCAGCCTGTCGCCCTGCTGGAGCGCATCATAAATCTCGTCAGCCTGATAAGGCGGCTCCGGCGGCGCAACGTCCAGCTCATGACGAGACTGGCTGATAAACTCACCAAACCACTGTTTGAAGTGCTCCGGCTCGTTAATCAGATCCAGCATCATGCCGCGCAGCTTATCGAGTTCTTCTGGCAGAATATCCGCCGGATGCTCGCGTGCAGGCACATCAGGATCGCTGTAGCGATAGCTGCCCAGTTCGCGCTGCAGAACATAGTCGGCAAATCCGCTGATCATCTCGCGGCCGCTCGGCGCGCGGAACCCTACGGAGTAGTTGAGTGAGTTTTCCAGAGAGTAGCCTTCGTGAGGGAATCCCGGTGGAATGTAGAGAATGTCACCCGGCTCCAGCTCTTCGTCGATAATCCCTTCAAACGGGTCAACCTGAAGCAGGTCCGGATGCGGGCAGTGCTGCTTCATTGGTACTTTTTCGCCCACGCGCCAGCGGCGGCGGCCCGTACCCTGAATGATAAACACGTCGTACTGGTCCAGATGCGGACCCACGCCGCCGCCAGGTACGGAGAAGGAGATCATCAGATCGTCCATGCGCCAGTCGGGCAGGGCGCGGAACGGACGCATTAATGCGGAAGTTGGCTCGTGCCAGTGGTTAACCGCCTGCACCAGCAGCGACCAGTTGTTTTCACCGAGGTGATCGTAGCTTTCGAAAGGACCGTGGCTGACCTGCCATTTCCCTTCCTGGTGGCTGACCAGACGGCTGTCGACTTCGTTTTCCATGGCCAGACCGGCCAGTTCGTCAGGCGAGATGGGGTCGACAAAATTGCTGAACCCGCGCTTCAGAACCACCGGGCGTTTTTGCCAGTAACGTTCAATAAACTCGGGCCAGTTAAGTGTTAAGTGATAATCCATAATTTTTTTATTCCGCAGGCTCTTACTGACTCGGATTATAACGGAAGCTCAGCCCCCCGGCTGCGAGATCCTCGCATTTTTCACATAACGGGTTAACTATCGTTCGATGTGGGCTGCTGGCGACCAAAAATGACCTCCATTCTGGCGCCGCCCAGCAGGCTTTCGCTGGTTTCGATTTTTCCGTCGTACTGATCGACAATCTCGCGCGCGACGGCTAATCCTACGCCCTGGCCAGGACGTAGCGTATCGGCGCGCTGACCGCGATCGAACACCACATCACGTTTATTGCGCGGGATCCCCGGGCCATCATCCTCAACGATAATATGCAGCTCATTTTCCGTCTGACGCGCAGACACTTC
The DNA here is from genome assembly GCF_036487345.1 of Enterobacter cloacae complex sp. CARB60. Lineage (NCBI taxonomy): Bacteria > Pseudomonadati > Pseudomonadota > Gammaproteobacteria > Enterobacterales > Enterobacteriaceae > Enterobacter > Enterobacter cloacae complex sp. CARB60. Next base: position 2,864,666 of record NZ_JAZKLC010000002.1, on the reverse strand, counting down.
CACAAACTCCAGGCAGTATTTGCAGGCGTTATCCAGCAGGTTACCCATCACTTCCATGAAGTCATTTTTTTCACCCACAAAGCTTATCTCTGGCGAGATATCGAGGCTGATGTTCACCCCTTTACGTTGATACACCTTGTTGAGGGCGGACGTGAGGTTATCCAGAAGCGGGGCTACCGGGTGCAGTTCACGGCTCAGCAGGGCGCTGCCGGAACGCATGCTGGCGCGGTGTAAGTAATAGCCAATTTGCTGTGAAATACGGCTGATCTGCTCCAGCATCACCGGCTCGGCATCATCGACGCTCAGCTTCGAACTGCGCATTGAACGCAGGGTACTTTGCATGACGGCCAGCGGAGTTTTCAGGCTGTGGGTCAGGTCCGTAAGGGTGGTACGGTATTTATCGTAGCGTTCGCGTTCACTTTTCAGCAGGCGGTTGAGGTTACGCACCAGGCTGGTGAGTTCACGGGTCGTTTCCGGGTTCAGCTTTTCGCGATGATGTTCTTCCAGTTCACGAACTTCTTTCGCCAGTGATTCAATGGGGCGCAAGCTCCACCACGCCGCCACCCACAGCAGCGGGATCACCAGCAGGAGATTCGCAGCCAGAACGTAGATGAACCAGCTCCAGACCATATACGAACGCTTCAGCTCGACCGGAATGGTATCGATCACCACGATGGTCAGCTGCGGCATATTCAGCGTCGCCGGATAGAGGTTAATCGCAACGGAGTGCGTCATCTCCGTTTCGGCATCATCAGCGCGGATCTCGTTCAGCTTTTGCTGCAGGGAGCGATCTTCACGGAGTAGCGAGCTGGTGGTGTTGAGATCGGCCTCAATTTCATGAAATCCGTTGGTTTTGAGCCAGTCGGGACGAATGCTTTTGACCAGCCAGGGGATGTCACGTTGCGCCCACAGTAACTTTCCCTTTTCGTCATAAATCAGGGCCAGCGTCGGGCTCTGCTGGTTGAGGTTTTCCGGCATTTCGACGGTGATTCGGTTGTTTTCCCACTTCGCCAGGGTATAAAACAGGTTGCTTTCGCCACGCAGCAGACGAAAGGTGGTTTTATCAAAGCTGACGCTGTAGCCCACCAGGGCGACCATGCCGTAGGAGAGCGACAGCACCAGCACGACCGCGGCTGTTGCCAGTAAGAAACGAACCCGCAGCGAGAGGGGCAGAATGTGGCGTAAAATCCGTCTCATTTAGCGTAATTCGAACAGGTAGCCCTGACCGCGGACGGTGGTAATCACATCCTGTGGATACTGCGCCTGGATTTTCTTACGCAAACGTCCCATCAGCACGTCAATGGTATGGCTCTCGCGCAGTTCAGCATCAGGATAGAGCTGGAGCATGAGGGAATCTTTGCTCACCACTTTGCCATTGTTACGGATCAGCGTTTCCATGATGGTGTATTCGAAGGCGGTGAGCTTGATCACTTCATCATTGATCGCTAATTCCCGGCGGGAGAGATCGACCTGGAAAGGCGGGATGGAAATAACCTGTGAAGCCAGCCCGCTGTTACGGCGTAACAGCGCCTGCATGCGCGCCGCCACCTCTTCAATATGAAACGGCTTGGTGACGTAATCATCCGCACCCGCGCTGAGCACTTCAACCTTATCCTGCCAGCCTTCACGAGCGGTGAGAACCAGAACCGGGAGGGAGACATCGTGGCTGCGCCAGCGGCGAATTAACGACAGACCGTCTTCGTCAGGCAACCCTAAATCGACAATGGCGATATCCGGCAGGTGTTCATTGAGATAATAATCGGCTTCTTTTGCATCTTCAGCATCGTCCACCTGATGTCCCATCTCCTGAAGCTGAACCTTCAGGTGATGACGTAGCAATGCGTTATCCTCAACAACCAGTACGCGCATCATCTCTTCTCCCTAAATAATTGGTATGAATAGTTTAACGCTGATTATGGAGTTTGAAACCAGCGTCATGAAATTAAATGACTTTTTTAATACTCCCAATACCTTGGGGGCGTCCTGGGGGCACAGCTGTCGGCATCTGGTTGTTCAGCATGTTGACCTGGTCCTGGTTCATATCGCCGATCCACTTTGAATAAACCTCATACACCATGCGCGCATCCTCATGGCCCATCTGGCTGGCGATAAAGGAAGGGTTAGCACCGGCCATAAGCGTCCAGCAGGCGTATGTGTGTCGGGACTGATAAGGATTTCTCTCACGTATTCCCGAAAGTTTAGTACCCCGCTTCCATCCATACGAAATCGAGTTTTTGGAAAAAAAGCTCTCATTCACTGACGATTTCTTTTCCGGGGAAAACACAAACCGCAGATTTTGTGGCTCGGTTTTGCCGATTTCACGGTGATGGAAAATGATCTGCTGTCTTGGGTTATTGCCTGTGATTTCGAACTGCTCCAGCAGCGCATCATGTGCAGGCTTAAGCAGGGTGATCGTTCGTATTCCAGCATCTGTTTTCGGCGGCACAAACACCCGCTTGTTCGTCAGGCTTCTTGATACGTGAATCTCACCTTTTCTCAGATCGATATCCTCCCACGCCAGAGCACAAATCTCGCCGGGCCTCATTCCCGTATGGACGGCTACTATGATGATCAAAGCCAGTTTTCGGGGAAGGGCGGCAATCAGTGCCTGGTACTCATGAAGTAGAAGCGGATCGGGGTCTGCCTTAGATAGCTTGAGCCTGGATACGCCCTCATAAGGAGCGTGTAATATAAACTGACTTCGATTCGCAAGCTTCAGCATTTCTGATAAAACCGCCATCTGTTTATTGACTGTTGAGGGCGCGCGTCCCTTTTTAACCAGGTTAGGCATTGAAGGGTTTAATACGCTGCCGGTCAGCAACTCTTTACGGTAATTCAGAATATCGGCATGCTGAATATCAGCCAGGGGAGTGTTTTCTCCCACAACACGCTTCAGGGTGTTAACTGCAGATGTAAGAGAATGCAGCGTTGCCCCTGACACCTCCAGCGCTTTTGTATCAAGGAAAAAATTGCTCAGCTCGTTAAATGTCGTGATTCGCTTAGTTGATGAGAATTTTTTAAGAGCCTTCGATTCAGGGAAGCGCGCCGCGTAGTCGAACTGACCGAACTGAATTTCACTCACGATGACCGCGCGAAGATTTCCCGCCTTCTTGATGTTGCTGCTGTTAACCACCCAGCCACGCAGAACTTCGCGGCAGCGAATGCCGCGATAGGTAAATGTGATCCTGATTTTTCCGTTATGAAGTTCAACGCCGGTTGGAAAGTTCATCATGCTTCCTGAATAAATCTATTAATCAGCGGAAAGTTGTACCAGACCAAAGCCCGTTTGCTTTCTCCACCGGGTACCGCGGGTACTCGCTTAAAATGAACCCCTTCGATCCAGCATCCGAGGCGATAAGCTTTTATTTGCCTGTCATCCAGCCCCGTTTTCTCAGTTAGCTTTCCCGCCACCATCCACTCTTCATCGAAAATGATTTGCGCCATGCTTAACTCCATGACGCCGCCACGATACCGCAGCGGCAGATAGTATATTGATTGTCAAAAATCACCGACCAAGCCCAGGGAGGCATTGCAGATGTCTGGCCCTGGTCATTGCCGTGGCCACATAGCTGCGTGGCCTGTTAATAACCTCGACCGTAATTTTTCTCCCTTGGATCTTGATGGTGTAAAAAGTCTGTTTGTCACTGCGGCCATGCTCGCCATATTTCTCAAAATGGCATTTGAGCGCGGCGGCGCATGCTGGCCCGCCGATGCTGTCTCCCTTGCTACGGTTAATCAGACGCACAGGAGCCTTCCTGATGGTTGATAACGCTGTGTGCAAGCCCGGCGGCCATAGCCGGTAATTCCTCATACTGAATGCAATATGCCGGGTTGGAACATAAGCCCTGCAGCGCTGCAATGGTCAGCTGCTGCAGGTAGGTAACAGAAGAAAGCGGAGCGTTTGTTTCAGGTGCTGGTTCGGACTCTGCTTTCGGCTTTGCAGTAACTGCCGGCGGATCGAGCACGACAGATTTTGGTGGTTTCGGTCGTCGGTATTCCACGATCGCATCAAGAACGATTTTCTGACGAACGCTAATTTCATCGGACCAGCTATCCAGCATGTTGGTGGCCACGTCGTGGATCTCCTCGTCGGTGAAATCAGGAGACAAGCAAAATTCTGTGGCGGTGATATCTTCCATCAGTAGCGGGATAACATCGGAAACGAACTGGCCGGTGCATGCCACCACTCCCTCTGCCTCTTCTTTCCCCATGATGTCGGTGCGGCCAGAAATCAGGTCATTCAGTGCATGCAAAATTGAAATTTCGCGTTCGCCTGGTGCTGGTGGTACTTGCTGTTTTTTGACTTCATTTGAGGGGGGGGTATTTATCAGTGCATCGACAGAGAAGACGCCTCCGCCCAGGTTCTCCACCTTCGGCTGGTCCGTGGGCTGCTGCACTGGCGCGGAGCTCTGAGCGAATGCCTCATTGAGTTCTTTGTCGAGCTGCGCAGCTTTGGCAGGACAAACTGCTGGTGGCTGAGTTTCGCCAAGTACAGGCGGTTTGGCTTCATCATGTTCGTTTCCCTCAGGGTTGGCACGAGATTTTGGGCGGCAAGCTGTATCAACCGTTTTCTGATCTGGGTGCGCGTGGTCACATTCAACCAACTCGCGATTGATGTACTCACGCAATGCGACAGGATCTAACCAGAGTTCTTCCGGAGCTGATTTAATCAAGGCGATGATGGCTGCGCGGGAATAATCCAGAATGCCGGGGGTACCGCGCAGTTTTTTCCACCATGCAGTAAAGCGGGGGTCCTGTTCTGCTTCGGCCATGGCTTTCGCCGGAATAAATAATCTATTCGGGATCCCGTAAATGTCGATCTCGTCGTACATGCCCAGAATCGCAACAGCAACCTCTATCTTGAGCGTAGACAGGTTGTGTGCCAGATCCGGGCTGCGGTCTGTCTTGTTTCCTCCGCCCAAAGTGGAGCCAGTGTCCGTGCGGTTTTCTTCGGTTGTAGTGCTAACAGCCTGAGGTCGCTTTTCAATCGGCGTATCGATCCATTTGGCGATCTGCTTTTTAATGTCCGGCCACTGTGCAGAGTCTTTTGTGTTCTCACGTACCCAGGCGAGTAATTGCTCCTGCCGTTCCGGTGCCAGGGCCAGCGATCGTGTTTCTTTGGATAGTGCTTCGGCCAGCTCGCGGGCAAAGCTGGGTTCATCATCATTCTTCAGATCGACGATCTGGCCGTACTGCGCTGAAGTGATTCCAGGGACCGGGCCGAACAGTGCCAGACAAGCTGCCCGGGATGCCTGGTCGAGCTGCGCAACGATTTTAATTTCTTCCTGTGCCTTGTTGTCGTCCCATTCCGTCTTTTCTTCAGATTCAGGCTGTGGCGCCGCAGCTGGTTCACCTGCATTCACATTCCAGATAGCCACGGTATTGAAAAACTCAGGTGAGAAAACATCAAGTTCAGGGCACGGCAAACCATCACGGTGCTCCCAGATTTTCACTTTAAAATAATCATCAATATGTTCAGGGTACTCAGCCGCCAGCTTGCCGAAAATAACGGCCTCGGCGATGGCTTTTGTGGCCGCATTAACTGCGGTTGCAAGCGGTTTTAAATCTGGGTGTTTTTTTAATGCTTTATCTTTTGGGAAATAAGCCCCACCAAATACTTTTAACTCAACAGACATAATGACCTCGTTTAATATTTGAAAAATGATGTTGAATGAAATGGCTTCCGGATGCTGCGTTTTATCTTTCTTAAAACGTCACGTTTTTCTCTTTTTTCATTGCATTGTTCGCATAAATAAATCGTGCGCTTAAAGGGGTATATGTCTGTTTTCCTTTCGTGCATTTCCGATTTTTTATATTCGCGGCAGCAAACAGCGCAATGACAAATGATGTCATCCATATCAGTTAAGTAGTTGGCGTTTGTGATAGTAATAGGACATGCCGCAGGCGTTCTGTGCTTCGGCGAACTTCACAGACAGCAAGCTAATGTGCTTAACAGCGCAAACCGGGCAATGAAACTCGCCCAGCACATAGCCACCATCAAGCACAACGGTTACAGGGCCAGAGGATGGTAAATGAACCACGCCAGAAATAATCCCGTTAATATTAAATGTCGCAATTTCTTTGTTTACTATTGCCAGACCCATTTCGATGGTTGTTACTTCTAATTTCATTTCAGACACCTTGTTTTAGGTTGAGAGAATCCCTGCCGTTTAAGGCATGGTTTTTAATTGTGTATAATTAAATGACAGTTAGGTTATTGCGTTTTATTGACGCTATTAGCCTTCAGAGTTCAGGGTTGCCTTTTTGAGCAAGCAAATAACAAAGTTTTCGCAGTTTTATTTCAAACCAGTTAAGGCGGACTGCCTGTTGCCGTGATGGTTGACGATTAAAGTCTGTCATAATGAATCCCCTATTAAGGTTATTAACAGCCATCTACAATTTCGATTGCCCACAACTGGAAGCACACTCCGCCAGCTAACAAACCAATCCCCATTAGTGAAAGGGTGGAATGTGCTTCCATGTTGTGCGCCTGTCTTTTCACCACTTCAGGCTCGGTGGTATTCTGGTTGCTCTCACACAGCCAGAAGGAAACTTGCATGCGCGGAGTCGTCGTACATCATGAGCACCGCATTGGTTACATCGTTATCCGTGACCCAATCGGAGAATTCACGGTCGCCGAACTGCTCGGTGGTTATGACGTCGAGAAGGGACACGTAATATCCGGTAATCTCCACAGTCTTGGCGGTGAAACTTTTTACAATGAAACGGAGTGTGAAGAGCTCGATGTCATTGTTCAGAATCACGGCATGTCTGAGCAGCAGTCGATTCAGATGATCCGAAATACTCGTTGATCCATTTGCGAAATAGAGCGCAACTTTTCAGCGTTCCGTTGCAGTATTCGACGGAGATAACTTGGCCTTGTGTTAAATGAGGCTTAATCTCTTCGTTGTTCTGCAACCCTCGTTTGGCTGCCAGCTCCAGACGCGCAATCTTTTCGAAAAGCGCTTCTAACTTCTTATCCATTGGTGTTCTCCACTTCACACTGGCGAATCATCCCAGTCTTCATATTTTCCGGGCAGCTACTTCGTGGGCATCCTGCCTGTTCGCTTTTTTTCACCCTTATCGCCGGGTAGGCGGAACGTTTACTGATTACTGCGTGTTTTGTTGGTCTAAGTTTATATACAATTAAACCAACATGTAAAGTTAATGGTAAACAAAAAGGCGTGAAAAATTTGATGTGGTTGAATTTGGAGAAAAAAAAGACCGCAACAAGCAGTCTTTAGGGGAGTTAGTCTATTTCGAGGTCTTTGAGCATCTGAAGGATTTCTTGTTTACTCTTGCCTTTAAGCCTTGCCTTGAGCTCATTGTCTATGGAGTTAACTTGCGCCCTGAGGTTTACCATGTGCTGCTCCTTTTCCCATTCAGCAAGGCTGTCGAAAAGGTCTAGCAGTTCTTCATGGCGCGCGTCAAATGGGCGAGGGGATCTTAACTCTTCACCCATAGGTTCTTCATCAAGATAACCAGGAGCCATGCCGTAATCTCGTTCAATACGGCGCGCAGCTCTCTCGCCGAACGACGCTTTGCCGTTGATCAGCTGTGAAAGGTAGCTCTTCTCTTTCTCCGGCAGGGTTCTGCTGGAAAACCATGCCGCTAGGCGCTTACGCCTGATTTCTTTTGTGTCCATGCAGTCATTTTGATTAGTAATTTCTAAACAAGCAAAAACTTGACATTAATGTTTAGTGGTTTATAAACTTACAATTCAACACACAGGAGCAATTATGCAACTCAATGACTTTTTGAAAGCCGGTGGGCCAAAGATCCGCAAGGCGCTGGAGCAACACCTTGGGATATCGAAATCTTACCTCTCCCAACTTGCAACGGGGCGGGCTGCTATTTCGCCGAGTCGATGCATCGTTATCGAAACCTTTACCGATGGAAAGGTTTCTCGTTCTGACATGCGGCCAAGCGATTGGGCTGAAATTTGGCCTGATTACAAGCCAAAAAATAACACAACAGCTCAGGAGGATACTGACTAATGGAAATCAAAAAGTTGGCATGTGAGCTGGAGTCCTGGGCGCAGGAAAAGGGCTGGAAGACAGTCACGCAGCTGATAACCCCGCATCACTTTGGCGATCTGCTTCAGTCACTGGATGACGTTTCGGATCCGGACGAGTACGCGCGCCGGCTGCACAACAACAAGCAGATTATTCAGCGTGCATTCCGCAACGATACACCTAACTACCTGAAACAGGCTGAAGCCCTGAGCTATGCCATCCGTACCGCCATTGATAACGAACTGGCGAAGAAGGACTGCATGCACTACCGGGCGGCAAGGGTTAACAAAGAGTGTATCGAAGCCACCAATGCGGTGTTCACCGGCAAACCGCAACCGGTAATCCGCCGCGAGACCCTGGAAGCTATCGACGCGCTGGCGCAGATGGTCGGCGTCAAAGTGAAGCTGGTTTCAACTTGTTCAAACGTAGCCTAGTTCAGCTGTATCGAGGTGTTCTATGAGCATGGAACTGATGGTTCAGGCGATGAAGGTCAAGGTAGGAAACCCGCTTCGTAAGCTGGTCCTGCTTAAGCTGGCCGATAACGCAAGTGACCAGGGCGAATGCTGGCCGAGCTATCAGCATATCGCTGATCAGTGTGAGATCAGCCGTCGTTCCGTCATGAATCATGTTGCCGCGCTTTGCGAGTCTGGACTGATGCGAAAAGAGACTAGATCGGGGCCGAAAGGCAATGGCAGCAATTTCTACCGACTAACCCTGAGCGGTGCAAATACCAGTGCGAGGGTAGTGCAGGAGATTCACCAGGATGGTGAAGCAAATTCACCAGGGGCTGGTGCAGGAAATTCACCAGATGGTGCAGCACGTTCACCAGGGGATAGTGAAGGAGATTCACCCAGAATCAGTCACTCTTCTGAACCAGTCAAAGAACCAGAAAATAATTCTCGTCCGGATGCTTCGCAGTCCGACGGGAAGATTTCAAAAGCAGAATTTTTAAATCGTCACCCGGAAGCAGTGGTTTGTAGCCCTGCGAAACGCCAGTGGGGTAGCCAGGAAGATTTGACCTGTGCGCAATGGATCTGGAAGCGCGTGCTGAAACTCTACGAGGAGGCCGCAACCTTTGACGGCGAGATCGTTCGTCCGAAAGAGCCGAACTGGACGGTCTGGGCGAATGACGTTCGTCTGATGCGCACCCTTGACGGCCGTAGCCACAAGCAAATTTGTGAAATGTTCAAGCGAGTTCAGAGCGATACGTTTTGGGTTCGCCAGGTGAAATGCCCGGCCAAACTCCGCGAAAAATGGGATGACCTGATTATTCGCCTGTCGGCACCGGGCACAGGGCATTACCAGGCTGGTGGACGGGATATCAATCAGATCCCCCGTCCAGATAACACCGTTCCGCTAGGATTCAGGGGGTAAGCATGCAAAACGCAGGTTCCATTCTCGATCGCCTTCGCCGCCTAATTACGCAAGGCGTAGAACCCAAATTCAAGAACGCCGCAGAACTGATGGACTGGCAGCGTGAGGAAGGGCAGAAACGTGCGGCTGAAGTGGACAAACTCAACCAGCAGGCACGAGCAGAGAAAATTTTCGGGCGATCCGGGATCCAGAACCTGCACCGCAGCTGCAGTTTCGCGAATTACACGGTGAACGGCGATGGACAGCGCCATGCCCTGAGTATGGCAAAGAGTTATGCGCAAAATTTTGGAACTGGCTTTGCGAGCTTCGTTTTCACCGGAAAGCCCGGCACGGGGAAAAACCACCTCTCAGCGGCGATCGGAAATTATCTGCTGAAACAGGGGCGAACGGTTCTGATTGTGACCGTGCCGGACCTGACCCTGCGCGCCAGGGCCTGTTATGACGAAGGGCGTTCTGAAGCCGCGCTGCTGGATGACCTCTGCAAAGTGGATTTGCTGGTACTCGACGAAGTAGGCATTCAGCGCGACAGTCGCGGCGAGAAAGTTTTGTTGAACCAGATTATCGATCGCCGCCTGGCCGCAATGCGCCCGGTTGGCGTTCTGACCAACCTGAATTACGACGCGCTGGTAGAAACCCTGGGTGAAAGGGTTATTGACCGCCTGCGCATGGATAACGGCATTTGGGTGAACTTTGACTGGGAGAGCTATCGCGGAAACGTTAGCCACCTGAGACCTGTTAAGTAAATTTTGAGGAGAAAATTATGGAATCAGTAATCGACGCACTGAAAGCAATGGGTAAAGCAACCTACCTTGATGTAGCAGCCCGCCTGGATATCGAGCCCGTAGAGGCACTGAAAATGCTTCGCGAGCAGAAGGAAGAGGGGTTGTGCGATTTCTTCGATGGATCATGGTCGGTCGGTACCGCGAAGGAGCATAAGCCGAAGCGTATCAGACCCAAGCAGACATCGCCGCTGGTAGAGAGGGTATTGGCAGCAATGCGGGGGCAGGGAGCTATGAGCGCTAATCAGGTCGCAGAAAAGCTGGGTAAAGGTTCGCGAGCCCTGAATGCCTCGTTAGGTGCAATGTGCAAGGACGGTCTGGTTCTGCGCCATGTGGACGGTAAAAACATCACCTGGAGCCTGACGGGTGAACCGGCAATACAGCCAGAGCAGCAGGAGCCGGCAGCAGCGGAAGCCGAGTCTACACCGGCTCAGGAGAGCAAAACGCTGGAAGAAATTATTGGAGATATCCCGGCTTTCGCCAGCCGTCCGGATGATCTGATTATTCCGTCATCGCGTTATATCTCGACTGAAATCCGCCGCACGAAAGCGAAGCTGTCAAACCTGCAGCGTCTGCAGGGGGCCGTTCGGGAACTGCGCCGCCACAAACATCTATTGGCGGAGTTGAGCAACATGTGAATTAGCAAAATGCCCTGACTGCGGACAGTTTTCATTCAAAACCGTCCAAAGTCGCGGTATGAATTTGAGGGGGGCCAAAATTCGTTGCTATACAGGTGTCTTGGTTTGTGGGCTAATTTTTCTTTCCCCTGGTGGTGAAGCTAAATCTCTAATTGCACTTGAATACAATGGCGAAAGTGTGTTGAGAAAGTCTTGTTTTGGTTTAAAAAGGATAACTTAAGAGAAGTAAACGTGGATGTTCAATAGAATTATCGCACTGGATTATGGTCAGGTGGGAATCACACCAAAAGGTGTGAGCGTAATGTCCCACTTGCAACGTACAACAGCATATGGTTACAGTCATCCAGTAATGCTAACTCATCCCTTCTGACGCTTTGAAATATTACTTATGTCAAATTCATCTTTAAATGTGTTGAGTTAGTAGATACTGAATGTAGTAATGAGATATGATAATGAAATGAGTTGACTACAGCAATCATATGCAAAAGGGGGCAGTATGAGCAAAATTGTAACCACAGCTATTGATCTTTCTAAAGGAAATATTAAATTCTTTTTAACCTCATTAACTACAAATGAATTAATGAGTACATGTAAAATCTCTCGTGTCAATGAAAAAACTGAGCAGGGATTTCAAAGGACGCTGGACACGGCTCGAGCCAGTAAAATAGCAAAATATCTCAAAGATGGAAAGGTTATCCCAGGGGCATTAATTTTATCCTGTCAAAAAGATGATGATATAAGCTATGATGAAAAAAACCAAAGATTAATTATCGAAGGTTCTGCTGGGCTGTTCATGGTTATTGATGGTCAACATAGGCTTTATGGTAGTTATATGGCATATGAGAATGACAATAAAACTAGAATTCCTGTATGTATCCTGTCAGGTTTAAATCGTCAAGAGGAAATCGAATATTTTATAGATATTAACTCTAATCAAAAAGGCGTTCCTAAAACATTAAGGATTGAATTAACAAAATATCTTGTGGAAGAGGGGTCGCTTGAAGGTATTAGATTGAAATTATTTGAAGATTTGAGTGACCATCCAGACTCCCCTCTTTTAGGAAGATTGAGTGCTTCACAAAAAGGCAGAGGGTATATTACTCATGTTCCTTTCCAGACTGCATTAGATAGGGTGCTGCAAATTTCGCCTCTAAAAGATTTGCCATATGATGATAAACTCGTGCTTATTAAAAATTATTTATATGGTGTTAAAGAGAATCTTGTTGAAGTTGGGAATCAAGACAAGTTATTCCAAGCAACCTTCTTTCAAGCTATATTCAGAGTTTTTGAACAGGCATGTTCTGTAGCAATGACAGTTGGCTCGAATTATAAAAAAGAAACCTTTACATCCTTGTTTAATGTGCTTCAGAAAATCAACTATGAATTGCATTCTGGTACTAACGACCAAGCGATTACAGCTTTAGAAAAAGATGTTTCAGCTCTATTGGATATTGAAGTGAAACTTAAAATTTCCAAGAGGGATCTTTTCTAATGGGTAAAGTGACTGCACTCATTGCTAGTGAGATTGAAAAACGTTTGGTTTTTCTTTTAAAAAAAGCTGATGTAGATGGAATAAATACTAAATCGCCATCTATCAATGATGGTTTAAAAATGACTCTTATCAGAGATCAAGCCCTTGAAGTTAATATAAGTTCTGAAAAGATATATATAAATGACACCACTGGTAAGTCGGTATATGAAGCATTGCTTTATGATTATGCTATGGGTCATTACAGGCGTACTAAACAAAATGAAAATCTTTCCCAATTAATTAATGGTAATCCAAACTGCAATCCGGTTTGGCCACTTGTTACCGCATATTATTGTGCTTTTTTTTGCGCGATTGACATTGGTAGGATTTTTAACAAAATAAATATCAACTTTGATAAAGACCAAATTGATGAGCTAAACAGGCGTTCAAGAAAAAATGACGGCACAATTTCATCTCAGCGAGGTTTTCTTGGTGAGGTGGATGAGAAAAATAATATTATCTCCTTGAGCTCTAATAATGAAAAACCACATGCATACGCATGGTTTCAAATTGAGAGTACAATTTTGAATCTTGCTTATAAAAATAAAAATTGGAATGAGTTAAAGACAATGAGAGAGATAATAAAGAGCTCAAGGTATAATAATAAAGGAAATAAATGGCTTAATTTAAGTGATACCAGAAATAAATGGAATTATACTGATCCTTTATTATTTCATGATAAAGGCCAGACTATAGGGAGTGATTTCATGAAAATTATAAACAATCAATTAAATGCGGAAGATTGGTTGGCATCGGCTAAAACTAAGACCGATGATATGAGTAATGCAACTTCAATCGCATGTTTCTATAAGATACTTTATGAGGCGACAACCAAAGCTTATGATAATATACTGGCTGATGTTAGTTAGTAATGCAATGTGTATATGAATGATATCAAATACACTTTAAAATGAAATATTACTCAGCTTTAATCATATCACCAAAGAATATATATGATATATCTTTAAGGCGGAAGGTGCTGAGTAAGTGTTTTGAGTGTATATTTTTTAACGGGCTTATTCATCTACTTAGTTAATTTAGAGGTGGTTTAGTGAGCAATGAATTCGCCTCACTTTTTATTCTGATGGAATATATAACTATTTCTCACTTTTTAATTTAGGATTTGATGAAACCATGCTCAGGGCATTTTGTGCTTCAGTCAAGCCCCTTCGTTCCCTTTTTGCAGTAAGAAAGCTTACCAAGCATTTAACTGGACGCAGAAAAGATCCAGCTTGCTCAGGAAGTAGTGGAGCCTATGAACATTTCTCTGTCGGCTCTGGGGTGAAGAAATCACATACCTTGCGCTCCATCGACGGTGAGCATCCAGCTAAACGTCATATTAATCCAGCTTTACGTATCGACTTAACTCTATAATATCTCGCATGATACATGAACCTCCCGGTCTGAGTTCTTTTTAAACAGTTAGTTTTTCTATTTGGCATTTCGTGCGGTTATGACGTTGATCAAACTTATCCATCAGTGTACTGTATGTATGTACAGTTATTGTGTGAGGAGTAGAATTTATGGGTTTTCCATCACCAGCAGCAAATTACACAGAGCAGGCACTTAGCATTACCAGCATCTGTGGCTATGACGGTAATTGCCACACAAGCGAAACGTCGACTGGTTACGCGATCGTTAACGTTGCCAAAAAACCTTCTATGGTTAACTCGGTCTTAATTTCGTTCTGCGGAAAAATGGACTTTGTGACAGTTCAGGGAAAAGCACTCATCACACAGGAGGGGGAGGCCATTGAAGGTGATTCACAGGACGATGCGAAGGTAATCGGGGTTGCCACATTCCTTCTAAACCGTGTTTCAGAGACTGATAATTTACCGGTTATTTAGGAAGCCTGGTCTGATCCCTGTGTTTGATTGCCGATCGGTTAGACAGAACAATTAAACGGAATTGCTCTTTCTAACCTATTAGACGTCTGGTTAGCGGAACCCTTAATGAAATCAGCTCGCAGGGAGAAAAGGACCGCCCCCGCAAGGGGAAATCCATTTAAGGGATGTGCCCATGAAATTGAATGAATTTGCAGCTGGTCTCACCAAAGACGGACTGCTTGTTTTATGTCTTAGCGATGGTGAAATCACCGATTATTTAGTGATCAGTAATGCCTTGCACACACTGATTCGTCGGGAAGGTGATAGGCTTTCATCCCAGGGTCTGGGTGATGAAGACCGGGTTGTAAACCTAAACTCCCTGCGAGATGACCTTAAGGTTCTCAAGCCGTAAGTGTTGATTTATAATAATCAAACGGGCTGAACACCCACTGATTACTGCGCCAACCTGAGGAATCAAAATGGCGCAGAGCATTACCCCAAACATCTTTCATCGCACATTTAAGTGCGGTGTTTCTGCTTGTGCTGGTGGTCCAGCATGAAGAAAGCAGAGAGCCTCCATCTTTCGCGTGTGGCCGCACTGGGCTGCATCGTGTGCAGAAATCAGAACCTGGGCGAAACGCCTGCGGAAATCCACCACATCAGAGCCGGGCAGGGCACAAGCCAGCGCGCTGACCATCGAAAATCAATTCCCCTGTGCCATATGCATCATCGCAACGGCGGTTATGGTGTGGCGATTCATGCTGGCCGTAAGCAATGGGAGAAAAACTTCGGTACCGAGCTGCAGCTGCTGGAGAAGGTTCAGTTAGAGCTGGGAGTGTGCTATGCCTAAATACATCATCACTCCTGTCGGAAAACCCCGCATGACCCGCGCTGATAAGTGGAAGCAGCGCCCGCCGGTGATGCGCTATCGCATGTTCTGCGATGAAGCCAGGCTGCATGGAATTCAAGTGCCGGAGAACAGCGCCCATATCACCTTCGTTTTGCCGATGCCGCAGAGTTGGAGCATGAAAAAGCGCGCGTCTATGGACGGCCAGCCCCACCTGTCAACAACGGGTAAAAAGTGATCCACTAACCGTCACCACCAACGGTTTAATATTGATCCACCTTGTTTACTCAGGATTAGCTTCCGCTATAACCCCGGCCTTTCGTTTCTGCTTCAGTCGATAGCTCTCTCCTTTTATCTGGACTACGTGTGAGTGATGTAAGATCCGATCCAGCATCGCCGATGTCAGGGCCGCATCACCTGCGAACGTCTGGTCCCACTGCCCGAACGGCAGGTTGGAGGTCAGGATCATCGCGCTCTTCTCGTAACGTTTGGCGATGACCTGGAAGAACAGCTTGGCTTCCTCCTGACTGAACGGCAGATAGCCTATTTCATCGATGATAAGCAGCTTCGGGGCCATGACACCACGATTGAGAGTCGTTTTGTAACGGCCCTGACGCTGTGAAGTGGACAGCTGTAGCAGCAGGTCCGCTGCTGTTGTGAAGCGAACCTTGATGCCCGCCCGTACTGCTTCGTAGCCCATAGCTATCGCCAGATGTGTTTTTCCCACGCCCGATGGCCCCAGCAACACGATGTTTTCGTTACGCTCTATGAAGCTCAGGGATCGCAGCGACTGGATTTGCTTCTGAGGAGCGCCGGTGGCGAAGGTGAAGTCGTACTCCTCGAACGTCTTCACCGCCGGGAAGGCTGCCATCCGCGTGTACATCGCCTGTTTACGCTGATGCCGGGCCAGTTTCTCCTCATGTAACAGGTGCTCCAGGAAGTCCATGTAGCTCCATTCCTGATCCACCGCCTGTTGCGACAGCGCCGGCGCTGCGCCGATAAGACTGTCCAGCTGCAGCTGTTCAGCAAGTACCATCAGCCGTTGATGTTGCAGTTCGACCATCATGCGGCTCCTCTGCAGAACGTGTCATAGATGGAGAGTGGATGATGCAACGGCTGCCTGTCGAAGGTCATCAGGCTTTCATCAACCTGCACGTCATACTGTTTCTTCTCCGGTGGCAGTGCCAGCATGGATTGCTGTTCCTCCACCCAGCGATCACAGGGGCGGGTCTGGATAGTTTCATGCTTACGTTGATTGGCCACATCGTACAGCCAGCGCAGGCCGTAACGGTTTGCGGTTTCAACATCGAGGGTGATCCCCATCGGGCGCAGGCGCGTCATTAACGGGATATAGAAGCTGTTTCGGGTGTACTGCACCATCCGCTCCACCTTGCCTTTAGTCTGCGCCCTGAAGGGACGGCACAGGCGGGGAGAGAAGCCCATCTCTTTACCGAACTGCCACAGGGAAGGATGGAACCGGTGCTGCCCGGTCTGGTAAGCATCACGCTGCAGCACCACCGTTTTCATATTGTCGTACAGGACTTCCTGCGGTACACCGCCGAAGAAGCTGAACGCATTGCGGTGACAGGCTTCCAGCGTGTCGTAGCGCATGTTGTCGGCGAACTCGATGTAAAGCATTCTGCTGTATCCCAGAACAGCAACGAACACATGCAGGGGTGACTTGCCGTTTCGCATGGTCCCCCAGTCAACCTGCATCTGCCGTCCGGGCTCGGTTTCGAAGCGAACGACCGGTTCTGCCTGTGCTGGCAGGGTCTGTTTGCGGATGAACTCTCTCAGGATAGTAAGCCCTCCACGATAGCCCAGCTCCATGATTTCCCTGGCAATAACGGTCGCCGGAATTTTGTAGGGATGCGCATCGCTGATCCGCTTAGAGATGTAATCACGGTATTCATCGAGCAGTGATGATGGTGCCGGGCGTGGTGAATACTGCGGCTTTTCAGATTTAGCTTTCAGGTGGCTGCGGACAGTATTGCGCGAAATACCCAGCTCCCTGGCAATGGCCCGGATACTCATTCCCCGCTTGTGCAGGACTTTAATTTCCATACGAATCTCAAAAGTGATCATAAGCTCCCCTGTATTCAGAGGAGCAGATTAACCCCTGGATCAATTTTCAACCGCTGGGGTGGATCAGTTTTGCACCGTTGGTGACACCACCAGCA
This sequence comes from Enterobacter cloacae complex sp. CARB60, assembly GCF_036487345.1. NCBI lineage: Bacteria > Pseudomonadati > Pseudomonadota > Gammaproteobacteria > Enterobacterales > Enterobacteriaceae > Enterobacter > Enterobacter cloacae complex sp. CARB60. Next base: position 2,847,476 of record NZ_JAZKLC010000002.1, on the reverse strand, counting down.
AAAGCCCGATCTGGACAACTTAACAAAATCTCTGTTGGACGCCTTGTTTGAGGATGACTCCCACATTTGGGACGCCCGGACATCAAAAGTATGGGGCGAGATCGGAATGATACTTATCGAAGACATTGGAGAGAAAAATGCCTGACATGTACGAGGTTATGGACCGCTGGGGAGCCTGGGCTGCATCTGATAGCAGTGGAGTCGACTGGCAGCCTATCGCTGCTGGTTTTAAAGGTCTACTGCAGCACGGTAAGAAATCGCGCCTGCAATGTGATGATGATGAAGGGATCATGATTGATGGTTGTGTCGCACGTCTCAAGCAGCACAAGCCAGAAGAATATGAGCTGATCATAGCTCACTTCGTGATTGGTATCTCGCTGCGAGCTATTGCTAAAAAAAGAAAGTGTTCTGATGGAACAATAAGGAAAGAACTACAAACAGCGCTGGGTTTTGTGGAAGGTGTTATGAGTATCGTTATAGTAGGATAAAAAAAAGCCACCGTGGTGGCTTTTTTTAACCTTATGCTTGCGCTGGTAACTCTTTGTATAATTTGGTGAAAAAGTTAGAGTTGCCTGTAGCATTACGCTTGGTTTTCCCTGAAGCGTTTACATGGAAAAAATCGTTAACGCTTTTAGGCTGTGTTCTTTCATAAGCTTGCTTAAGTGACATTTTTTTCCCCTTATCCATTTGTCTCTATGACCGCGAAAAGTAGTGATGGTTCAGTTCTTTTGCAAAGTAGTGCTTTCTTTTTACCCAGATAAAACCATCTGCTTTAGAAATAATCGCAACGTCTATTGGGCCGCCTACTGTTTCGGTGTCGTCGGAGACCTTGCGCTTGAAAGCAGTTAAATTAACTAATGATTCAGCCATGTAGGCAAGATCTTGCTTTGGTAAAAACTCGATCATATTAACAACTTTGTCAACATAGTTTTCGCGTACAAAGCTATCTATACGGGCTTTACACTCGGCGACTGTCCCACGAACTACGTTAACTATAGCCTCTTTGGCTCCTTCGAGATCTGTCGCAGGAACCATATCTGTGATTACTGTATCTATACCATCCAGCAGATTAATGATCGAACTCTGATACTCATTATGAAGGTTTTGTATGAGATGGGAGCTTGCCCCCTGCATAAAAGCAGAAACCTCATCTTCTTGAGCAAAGGGGGTGACACCGCAGTTTGGAGTTATGCAACACTTATCAGCGTTTGTGGTCTTCCTGATTTTGTTGTTAAAGAAACCACATACCTCATAGGATAGAACCTTGGGATAATAGTCTTTATCACCATAGCCAGCGATTACAATCCCTGAGATAGAACCTATATCACTTTGCTTACAAATCATGGCCGCTAATACGTCACTAACCACTTTGGTAAGTTGTGGTGTTATGGATGCGGGAGCGAAATCATTAAATTTTTGGCTAATAATACGCTGTGAGACTGCTAAGGTGTATTTAAGTGCTGTTTGTTCGTCATCTGAACTAAATCCATCCAAATAATCAACTTCTTCCAATCTTGTCAGCAACTGTCCGCAGTAATTTGTGAAATCTGTCACAAATTGAAGTTCATCGAAGTTTACTAGATAAGCAGGATCGAGATCTTCGGAGAAAGCATCAACCAGCATTCCAAAAACAGTTTCACTTAAGAAGTGATAGAGGTGCGCATCACGCATACCGGATGTAATTACAGCTTCTGCAGACTGCAGGTAACTGAAGAAATCCTCAGCGTACTCCTCAAGTGTGTCAAAGCATTTAGAACCTAATTCTTTCCTGTATGCCTTGATGACAAGCTCCCATGGGGCAGTACATAGGTCGCCGCTTCCATACACCATCAATCCTACTGGATGATGTTTAGTCAAAGCGAAAAGTTTTTCTGCACCATTATAAATTTTATGTTTACCACCGCCTGAAATCGTTACAGCTGAATCTGCTGCTAAGGCTACAGCGGTCTTATTGAAAACGGCTATTTCTGCAGTCATTTTTTTATTCTACTTAGGGGTTACTAGCTGTGTATTTATGAAAATACAAAAAAATTAACGCGTACGCAAAAACTTTTGTAAGCTGTTAATTGTGGCATTCACTACACACCACTAAATCATCGAAAGCCTGCCAAAATTGGTAGGCTTTGTCATTTTTAAGGCTGCCAACTGGCGGCCTTTTTTTATTTCCGCCACATAGCACCCGCACACAGCGAGGTGAGAGACAATGAAAATGAATGATTCAGGGAATATCTTCACGCAGTTCTTCGCGTGGGTAGCAGCTCTGGCTTCTGCCATTGGATTTACCACTCAGGATCTTGTGTTCATGTTCTTTGGCGCTGCTGGTTTGCTTATCTCGCTTGCCTCCTACATTAACGGGCGTGTAGATGCACACCGCAGGCGTAAAGAGGATGAGAAGCGAACAAAAATGGTCAATGACTACCTGAAAGGCGTTGGTGACAAACCTCTTCACGAACGTCCGGCTGCGGCAAGCGTGGTTGTCGAGGCATTACAAAAGGAAGGTGACTGATGGGAACCAGAGCAAAATTGAGTGCTGCTGTCTTGGGGCTGGTACTCGCTGGTGCGCCAGCATCCGTCATTCTCGATCAGTTTCTGAATGAAAAAGAGGGTAACAGCCTCACGGCCTACAAAGATGGCGGTGGTATCTGGACTATTTGCCGCGGCGCAACGATGGTTGATGGTAAACCGGTTGTGGAGGGCATGAAGCTGACGCAGGGGAAATGCCACCAGGTAAATGCCATCGAACGGGATAAGGCTCTGGCGTGGGTTGACCGCAATATTACGGTACCGCTTACCGAACCACAGAAAGCCGGGATCGCATCTTTCTGCCCTTACAACATTGGGCCCGGTAAATGTTTCCCTTCGACCTTCTATAAGCGGATCAATGCAGGGGACCATAAAGGGGCATGCGAAGCAATCCGCTGGTGGATTAAGGACGGTGGACGTGATTGCCGCCTGACTAAAGGCCAAAAGAATGGCTGTTATGGGCAGGTTGAGCGGCGCGAACAGGAAAGTGCGTTGACGTGCTGGGGGCTCGACCAATGAAAATTAATCCGGGACTTATCGGCGTTGTCGTTATTGCTGGCCTTTCGGTCGCTCTCGTTAAGAGTTGCTCCGACGCCAGTAGCCTTCAGAGCGATAACGACATTCTGCGAAGTGACAACTCTTTGCAGGGACAGGTGATCGCCACCCAAGCATTCAACTTCAATCGATTCAATCAGGTTGCAGAACATGCCAACAGGCTTAATTCCCTGATCGACACCAGCACCGAAGATACCGTAATCGAATACCGGGAGATTCTCCACCGTGAAAAAACCTGTGATCTGCCTGTTCCTACTGACATTGCTGGTGGGCTGCTCGAATACGCGTACCGTTTACGTTCCAGCGCAATGCACGCCGATACCGACGGAACTGACGCAGCCGATGATAGTACCGCTGCCGCCCGCTCAATGACGTATTGCCAGGCTGTTTTGTGGATTAAACCGCTGCTGGCCGTCATCGAGAAGGGTAACAATCACTTCGCTGGCATAAGGCAGTTAGAGATAGAAAGAAAAAACTAGGATGGCTCGTCCTTGAGCACACGGGTATTGCTGAACGACGGCTTCACCTGACATAGCAAAGCACCATTAAATTGTAGAAAAGACTCGATATTTAACAAGCGAAGCGCAGCATTGTAAAAAAATGCCCTCACGAAGAGGGCTACCAGAGTCTCAGTTTCATTTGCTCTTTTTATGGATGTTTCCCTGGAGTTGGCATTCTCCGCATCAGAGTCTTGAATATCTTGGCATCCAGCCAGAGATCAGCAAGCGTAAGCGGAAAGAATTAAGAATTTACTTAGGCCTTTTTATGGGTCCTCCCGGTGGGGTGGCCTGCCACGGGGCGGCGCGCTCGCGGGAAACGGCTAGTTTTTCGGATCCAGGGTCATCATCATCATGTGCGCAGGTCTTTGATTTAATTAGAGGCCATTTTCGCAAGATGTCGAATCGTTCAAAAAGTGTTCACCATCATGGACCAGGAAATTGCCACTTTAAAACTCAATATCAATCAGCTGGCAGGGATAACCGGCGTACACCGTCAGACGGTTGCCGCGAGGCTGAAAAATGTCGAACCTGCGCCTGGCAGCAACAGCAAATTAAAGCTTTATCTGGTGACTGACATTCTGACAGAACTGATGATCCCTACCGTTTCGGCCAATATCGATGATATGCCCCCCTCTGACAGGCTGTCCCACTGGAAAGCAGAGAACGAGAGGCTGAAGTTCGAACAGGATACGGGTCAGTTAATACCTGCAGATGAAGTGGCGCGAGAATTCTCATTGATGGCGAAAGCCGTCGTCATGGTACTTGAAACCCTCCCGGATGTGCTCGAGCGCGACTGTGCTTTAACGCCTGCTGCGGTAGTTCGTGTGCAAAGCGTTATCGATGATCTGCGCGACCAGATGGCGGAGAGGGTGCAGGACGCTGAAAAAGAGGAGGAAGAGCCTGAGGAGGACTGATGGCAAAGCGGGCATCCGCCAGGGACATCCGCCGCGATGTTTCCGGTATTTTACGAGCCCCGCGTCGTATGCCGGTGGCCGATGCGGTCAGTACTTATATGCGCGTGCCAATGGGGGCGGGAAACTCAGTTCCATGGGATCCGGATCTGGCACCCTATGTGATTGAGCCGATGAACTGCCTGGCATCGCGTGAATACGATGCGGTGGTGTTTGTGGGCCCGGCGCGAACGGGTAAAACCATCGGGCTGATTGACGGCTGGATTGTTTATAACGTTGTCTGCGATCCGGCAGATATGCTTGTGATTCAGGTTTCTGAGGAAAAAGCCCGCGAGCATTCCAAAAAACGCCTGGACCGTACTTTTCGCTGTAGCCCTGAAGTTAAAACCCGGCTAAGCCCAAGACGTAACGATAACAACGTCTACGACCGTACATTCCGCGCCGGTAACTATCTGAAGCTGGGCTGGCCATCCGTCAATATCATGTCGTCCTCGGACTATAAGAGTGTGGCGCTGACGGATTATGACCGCTTTCCGGAAGATATCGACGGGGAGGGGGATGCTTTTTCACTGGCATCGAAACGAACCACGACATTCATGTCCTCCGGGATGACGCTGGTTGAGAGCTCACCCGGGAGGGATATCAGAGACACAAAATGGCGGCGCTCCACGCCCCATGAAGCCCCTCCGACCACCGGAATTTTATCGCTCTATAACCGTGGTGACCGCCGTCGTCTTTACTGGCCATGTCCGCATTGCGGCGAATATTTCCAGCCGGAAATGGACAATATGACCGGATACCGCGACAGCAGCGATCCTGTGCTTGCCAGCGAAGCGGCGTTTCTTCAGTGCCCTGCCTGTAAAGGCAGGATCACACCGGACATGAAGCGTGCGCTGAACATGAAATGTGTCTGGCTCCGGGACGGGCAAACCATCGACAGTAAAGGCCAGGTTAGCGGTGATGGCCGTCGTTCCCGTATTGCCTCCTTCTGGATGGAAGGTCCGGCAGCTGCTTACCAGACCTGGGCGCAGCTTATTTATAAGTTCCTGACCGCCGAGCAGGAATATGAATCCACGCGCAGCGAAGAAACCCTGAAGACGGTGATCAACACCGATTTCGGCAGGCCCTATTTGCCGCGGGCCAGCATGGAGCAGCGTAAAAGTGAATTGCTCGAGCAGCGTGCCGAAGAAGTCCCAAAACGTTCGGTACCCGATGGCGTGCAGTTTCTCACTGCGACCGTGGACGTGCAGGCCGGGCGCAACCGGCGCTTTGTTGTGCAGATTACGGGTTATGGAAGTATGGGGGAGCGCTGGATAGTTGACCGTTACAACATCCGGCATTCGCTGCGCTGCGACGGCAACGGGGAAAGCATTCAGGTGGATCCGGCGAGCTATCCGGAGGACTGGGATCTTTTACTCACCGACGTCTTTGATAAAACGTGGCCACTCGCAGCTGACCCTTCAAAGGGCATGCGGCTGATGTCGATGGCCGTGGACTCAGGGGGTGAAGATGGCGTGACGGATAATGCCTACAAATTCTGGCGCAGATGTCGCCGTGAGGGGCTGGGTAAGCGTATCTATCTCTTCAAGGGGGACAGCGTCAGGCGCAGCAAACTTATCCAGCGAACGTTTCCCGACAACACGGGCAGATCAACGCGCCGCGCACAGGCGACGGGTGATGTGCCTCTTTATCTTCTCCAGACCGATGCCCTTAAAGACCGGGTGAATAATGCGCTGTGGCGTGATTCACCCGGCCCTGGCTATGTGCATTTCCCCGCCTGGCTGGGCAGCTGGTTCTATGACGAACTGACGTATGAGGAACGCTCGAATGAAGGGAAATGGAGTAAGCCCGGCCGGGGCGCAAACGAAGCATTTGACCTGCTCGTTTATGCCGACGCGCTCGCCATCCTTAGTGGTTACGAAAAAATCAAATGGCCGTCAGCTCCTGAGTGGGCACGGCGGGAAACGTGGATCGAGGACACGCAGACGGAAACTGGCGAAATGCCATCCCCGCCGCCTGCGCCGAAATCTAAATCAAAAGCAAAACGTGAGAAGCCCGTAACCGAGCAGGCTAATCCGTGGTCTTCGTCAGGAGGTTGGGTGTGAATCCAGCAGATATTCAAAACATGATCGACCGCTACGCTGCAGCCGAGCTGTCTGTTCTGGAGGGGAAATCAATCACTTTCAACGGGCAGCAGATGACGCTCGAAAACCTGTCGGAAATCAGAAAAGGCCGTCAGGAATGGGAGCGACGACTGGCTACGCTCAATAACAAACGCCGCGGGCGACCCGGCTACAGGCTGGCGAGGTTTGGATGAGTTTTTTAGATGATGCGATAGGCCTGTTTTCACCAGGCTGGAAAGCCTCACGCCTGCGTGCCCGCGCGGTTATTAAGGCGTATGAGGCGGTAAAGCAAACGCGTACCCACAAAGCCCAGAAGGAAAATCGTTCAGCCGATCAGCTCAGCCAGATGGGGGCGGTTTCACTGAGGCAGCAGGCGCGCTGGCTGGACAACAACCACGATCTGGTGATTGGCGTTTTCGACAAGCTGGAAGAAAGGGTGGTGGGTGCGAAGGGCATCATAGTTGAACCGCATCCGATGCTGACTAACGGGAAGATAGCTAAAAAGCTGGCCACTGATATCCGCAGAAAGTGGGGCGAATGGTCCGTAAGACCCGATGTTACAACCCAGTTTACCCGCCCCATGCTGGAGCGGATGATGCTGCGAACGTGGCTCCGGGACGGTGAGGTATTTGCTCAGCTGGTTCGCGGTACCGGAAATGGTCTTCAGCCGGTTGCTGGCGTGCCGTTCTGGCTGGAAGCGCTGGAGCCGGACTTCGTGCCGATGAACAGCGATGCCGCCACCCAGCTCAATCAGGGCGTTTTTGTCGATAACTGGGGGCGCCCGAAAAAATATCAGGTCTATAAAAGCCTGCCAGTATCCGGGCGTCAGTTCGATACCAAAGAGATAGATGCAGAAAACATGCTTCATCTCAAATTCACACGACGCCTGCACCAGACCCGCGGAACGTCTCTATTGTCAGGTGTTCTGATGCGTCTGAGCGCGCTGAAAGAGTACGAGGACTCGGAGCTTACCGCTGCCAGAATTGCTGCGGCACTCGGCATGTATATCAAAAAAGGCGACGGACAGAGCTTCGATTCTGATTCCGGCAGCGATGACCGCGAGCTGATGATCCAGCCCGGTATGCTCTATGACGAACTGCAGGCCGGGGAAGAAATCGGGATGATTAAATCCGATCGCCCGAACCCTAACCTCGAGTCGTTTCGTAACGGACAGCTGCGTGCCGTGTCCGCCGGCAGTCGCCTCAGCTTTTCCAGCACATCCAGAAACTACAACGGAACGTACAGTGCCCAGCGGCAGGAGCTTGTCGAGTCAACCGACGGATATCTGATTCTTCAGGACTGGTTCATCGGTTCAGTGACCCGGCCCATGTACCGGGCCTGGCTGAAGATGGCTATTGCTGCCGGAGAAATCAAGCTGCCGAGAGGCATCGATATGGACTCGCTTTATAACGCGGTTTATTCGGGGCCCGTTATGCCGTGGATTGATCCCGTTAAAGAAGCGAATGCCTGGAAAACGCAGATCCGCGGCGGTGCTGCTACTGAATCCGACTGGATACGTGCCAGCGGTCGCAACCCGGATGATGTTAAGTCACGCCGTAAAGCGGAGGTTGACGAGAACCGTGAACAGGGCCTGGTGTTTGACACCGACCCCGCCAATGATAAAGGAGGCACCAGTGCCGAAGCCAAAGAACCGGGCGCGCCACCGTCCGAAAGCCAGCGCAAAAAGTAATTCGTGGTTCCGCATGCAGGCCAGCAATAACAGCGAGGCCGACATTTTTATTTATGACGAAATCGGGTACTGGGGCGTAACGGCGAAACAGTTCGTCAATGATCTCCGGGCACTTGGGGACGTCACCCACATCAACCTTTATATCAACTCGCCCGGTGGTGATGTCTTCGACGGTATTGCTATTTATAACGCGCTGAAGCACCACGGCGCGGCGATTACCGTGCATATCGACGGTCTGGCGGCCTCCATGGCCTCGGTGATTGCGATGGTAGGCAATCCGGTCATCATGCCTGAAAACACGATGATGATGATCCATAAGCCCTGGGGGTTTGCTGGTGGTGACGCGAGCGATATGCGCGACTATGCGGATCTGCTCGACAAAGTTGAATCCGTTCTTATCCCGGCTTATGCGCAGAAAACCGGAAAATCCACCGAAGAAATTGCGGCAATGCTGGAGGACGAAACCTGGATGAACGGCAGCGAGTGCCTTGAACTGGGTTTTGCCGACCAGGTGACACCATCCCTTCAGGCTATGGCCTGTATTCATTCAAAACGTATTGAGGAATTTGAAAAAATGCCAAAAAGCATTCGCAACATGATCACCCCGCCGCGCAACACTACCCAGCGTGACCCGGTTATTACCCAGCCTCAGGCACCGCAGGCAAAAACTGACCCGGCACCGGATGAAAATGCGATCCGCGCGCAGGTGTTGGCTGAGCAGAAAGCCCGTGTTAACGCTATCGGCGATCTCTTTGCCATGTTCGGCAATAAGCACATGGAACTGCAGAATCAGTGTGTGGCCGACCCTGATTGTTCCGTCGATAAGGCGAAAGATTTGCTGCTGGCAGAACTCGGTAAAACGGCCACGCCGTCCAATAAAACCACCCAGCCGCATATTCATGCGGGCAATGGTAACTTCGTCGCGGATGGTATTCGCCAGGCACTGATGGCGCGTGCCGGGTTCGAAGGTCAGGAGCGGGATAACGTCTATAACGGTATGACGCTGCGCGAGTATGCGCGTATGGCCCTGACTGAAAAAGGTATCGGCGTGGCCAGCTACAACCCGATGCAGATGGTTGGCCTGGCGCTGACCCACAGCACCTCTGACTTTGGCAACATTCTGCTTGATGTTGCGAACAAAGCGCTGATTCAGGGCTGGGACGAGGCGCAGGAAACCTTCGAGCAGTGGACCAAAAAAGGCCAGCTGTCGGACTTCAAAACGGCGCATCGTGTCGGTATGGGTGGTTTCCCTTCTCTGCGAAAAGTTCGCGAAGGGGCTGAGTACAAGTACATCACTACCAGTGACAAAGGCGAAACCATCGCGCTTGCCACGTATGGTGAAATCTTCTCAGTAACCCGCCAGGCGATCATCAACGACGATCTGAACCAGCTTACCGACGTACCGATGAAGATGGGGCGCGCGGCGAAAGCAACGATTGGCGATCTGGTTTACGCCATTTTGACTAAAAACCCGAAACTCTCAGACGGAAAGGCGCTGTTCCATGCCGATCACAAGAACCTGAGCGCGGGCGCAATTTCTGTGGCCAGCCTGGACGAATCGCGCAAGCTGATGCGTCTGCAGAAGGAGGGGGAGCGAACCCTGAATATCCGTCCGGCCTACATGCTGGTGCCCGTCGCCCTGGAAACTCTGGCAAATCAGACTATCAAGTCGGCCAGTGTTAAAGGTGCAGACATCAATGCCGGGATCGTTAACCCTATCCAGAACTTTGCAGAGGTCATTGCCGAACCACGCCTGGATGAAGCTGATGCGAAAGCCTGGTATCTGGCTGCCGCGAAGGGCACCGACACTATTGAAGTCGCTTATCTCAACGGCGTCGACACGCCGTACATCGATCAGCAGGAGGGCTTCACCACTGATGGTATCGCCACGAAAGTGCGCATTGATGCCGGTGTTGCACCGCTGGACTATCGCGGCATGACCAAATCCACTGGTCAGTAAAAAACAGTCCTGACAAACAGACGCCCGTAAGGGCTTTTTTTATACCTGAAACCAGCCCCGCAAGGGACTGAATGGAGAAATTATGGCTAAGAACTATGCGCAGGACGGGAAGACGATCCCTCTGGTAAACGGTGGTGCAACCGATGTTCACAGCGGCGACCCGGTTGTTGTTGGAAAACTTATCGCGGTGGCAATTACCGATATCCCGGCTGGCGATACCGGGGACGGTTTTACTGAGGGGGTTTTCCTCCTGCCAAAAGTTTCCGCAGATGCGGTTACTGCCGGGGTGCAGGTGTATCTGAAGGGCGGCAAAATCACGATCGAAGAAACGGACGCCGTTGCCGCGGGCATCGCCTGGGAAGATGCAGGGGCAAACACCACCGTTGTTGAAGTTAAGATCAATGCCTAACCCCTTTGACCGGATGGCGGCGCGCATGGACGCGGCCACCATAAAAAAGATGGGAAAGACAGCGATCATAAATGGCAGCAGCTATGACGTTGTTCCCGCCGAGCAGCTCGAGGAAATGGGGCCATTGTCGGGAACGGGTACTTCGCTGGTGGTTTTCTCTGAGCTTTACCAGCCACGCCGAAACGACAATGTCGATTACGACGGTAAGAACCTGACCGTTACCCGCTATGACATGTTCAACGGAAAACCCCGCATCCATCTCGAATGAGGGGGCGCTATGTCTGTGAAAGGACTGGAAAGGGCTATTCAGAACCTGAACAGCCTCAGCCGGTTAATCGTTCCTGAGGCAACCGCAAAAGCACTTAACCGGGTGGCCAGCAGAACGATAAGCCAGGGGAGCAAAGCTGTAGCGAAAGAAGCAACAGTTGATGATAACCGGAAAAAGGGGCTTCCGGTTCGTCTGGTCCGCCAGCGTTCCCGTCTGCGCAAGGCCCGTCACGATCGCCCGGTCGCGTCGATAAAAATCAACCGCGGTAATCTTCCTGCGATAAAGCTCGGCACGGCGCGCGTCCGGCTCTCGCGTAAAAAAGGGGCCAGAAACGGAGCGGGCAGCGTCCTAAAAATCGGGCCCTATACCTTTCGTAACGCTTTTATCCAACAGCTTTCGAACGGGCGCTGGCAGGTCATGCGGCGCGTAGGTCAGGCCCGTTATCCGATTGATGTGGTCAAAGTTCCTCTTGAGACACCGCTCACCGTGGCCTTCACCGCTATTTCAAAGCGCCTTATTGAAAGCGATATGCCCAAAGAACTTTCCGCAGCACTGAAAAACCAACTGAGGATCCACCTGAAGCGATGAACAGACACAGCGCAATTCGAGCAGCCATTCTGGCAAAACTGAAAGCCGAGATCACCGACACGGTCACCTGGTTTGACGGGCGCCCTGTTTTTCTTGAAGAGCAGGATCTCCCTGCCGTGGCTGTATACCTTTCTGACGCGGAGTACACCGGCGATTCGCTTGACGAAGATTCGTGGCAGGCGGTTGTTCACATCGAGGTATTTCTTAAAGCCTCCAGCCCCGACAGCGCGCTTGATTCCTGGATGGAAGAGAAAGTGTATCCGGCAATGGCCTTCATCCCGGGTCTGACCGAACTGGTCGAGACGTTCACCCCGCAGGGTTATGACTATCAGCGGGATGATGAAATGGCCACCTGGGGTTCAGTCGATTTCACGTACTTAATCATCTATTCAATTTAAGAGGTACTTATGCCTACTCCAAACCCGCTGGCCCCCGTGAAAGGTGCCGGTACCACCCTCTGGCTTTACACCGGAACGGGCAACGCTTTCGCTAACCCACTCTCGGATATCGACTGGAACCGCCTGGCGAAAATTAAAGAGCTGACGCCGGGCGAAATGACCGCCGAATCGTATGACGACACTTACCTCGACGACGAGGATGCCGACTGGAACGCGACGGCCCAGGGGGCAAAATCTGCTGGCGATACCTCGTTCACCCTCGCCTGGAAGCCGGGCGAAGAAGGGCAAAAAGACCTTGTCGCATGGTTTATTGATGGCTCAGTACGCTATTACAAAATTAAATACCCGAACGGTACCGTCGACGTTTTCCGCGGCTGGTGCAGCAGCCTGGGTAAAGCCATTCCGGCAAAAGAGGTCATTACCCGTACAGCGAAAATCACCAATACCGGCAAGCCGGAACTGGCAGAAGAAAGCGGGACCCCGAATATCCCCGTGACCGGCGTTACGCTCGATAAAGCCACGGCAAGCGTGGTCGTCGGCGCAACCACAACGCTCAATGTGGCGGTTAACCCTGCCAGTGCCTCAGATACCTCGTTCCGCGTGGCAACCTCCGACGGGGCAAAAGCAACGGTCACCGTTAGCGGCAACGCGATCACCGTCACCGGCGTGGCGGCAGGCACCGCTGACGTTATTGTTATGACCAGCGACGGTAATTTAGTTGCGGTCTGCAAAGTTACCGTAACTGCAGCGTAAGGAAGGACGCATGTTTCTGAAAAAAGAGAAGTTCACCTGGCAAACAGAATCCCTGACCATCTTCGAGCTGTCGGCGCTGCAGCGTATTGAGTACATCACGTTTATGGCCGCAGAGGAAAAGGCCGTCAGCGCTGACAGCGACGGCATCAGCGATCAGGAAATGACGGCCAGGCTGATAGGCTCAAATATTCGCTGCGGTGCGCGTTTGATCGCGATGTCTTTGTGGCATAACGATCCGGCTGGCACGGATGTGGAAACGCTTTATCAGCAGGTGCTTAGCGGCTGGCCGCCAGAGGCGATCGGTAAAGCAGAAATGGAAATAAAGCTGCTCTCCGGCATGCTCGTTCCGGTTGAGGATGACAACGTTGCCGATCCGGATGCCTCTGCGGAGGCCGAAAGCGCTGAACCCGTTACGGCGGAAAAGCCCTTGCCAGCGAGCTGAAGTTTGTCCTGAATCTGGCGCGCGAGTTCGGGCGACCCGACTGGCGCGCCATGCTGGCTGGAATGACTTCCAGTGAGCTGGGCGACTGGCACCAGTTCTACCTGGAGCATTATTTTCAGGACGCGCAGCTCGATGCGCATTTCTCAGAGCTGCTTTATTCCATCTCCACTCTTTTCTTCCGCGACCCGGAACTTACCCCCGCACATTTCAGCCTGCTTTCTCCTTCCGGTATCGTCATCAGCGATGACGAGCCGGATGATGATGCGCTGATGGCCGCTGCTGAGGGGATAACAGGAGGTATCCGATATGGCCCAGCAGATTAGCGATCTGGTCATCAACCTTGACGTCGACAGCGCCACGTTTAGTGAGCAGGTTGCCCGCATAAAGGGCCAGCTAACCGGGATGGCTGAGGACTCTGAAAAAGTCCAGACGCGAATGCAGCGCGCTTCCGAGCGGCAGGCGGCTGCGTTTAAAACCGTGGGCGACGCTGGCGCGGCGGCTGCCGCAGATATGAAATCCCGCCAGTCGGCCGCAACGGAAGGGCTGACCAAAGACTGGCAGAACGTTTCCAGGTCCGTTGATGAAACTCACCGCCGCGTGACCGAACTTAATCAGCGCATGCGTGAGAATGACGGGCAGGCCGCAGCGCTTGCCCGTCGACAGGATGAACTGGCGGCATCATTTTTCCGCCAGATTGACGGCGTTCGCCAGCTCAATGGTGAAACACAGTCGCTTGCGAACGTGCAGGCGCGCTTTCGCGCAGCGAGGGCACAGGGCAACATAACCCAGCAGGATTATCTCGCCCTTATTTCCCGCACCACGGCCCGGCAAAAAGAACTGCAGATCGTGGAGGAAAAATCGGCCGTAGCGCGCACGCGATTCCTCAGCCAGCTGAAGCAACAGGTTGCAGAGCAAAAGCTCTCCGGTACCGAGCTGCTGCGCATGAAGGCGGCGCAGGTCGGTGCCAGCGATGCGGCTGAGGTCTATATCCGCAAACTTGAAGCTGCCAAAGTGGCCACGCACGGTCTGGGGCTGCAAAGTGCTGCTGCCCGGCAGGAACTGGGGGTACTTATCGGCGAGGTCATGCGCGGTAACTTCGGTGCGCTGCGCGGCTCCGGGATCACGCTGGCGAACCGGGCAGGATGGATAGACCAGCTGCTGTCGCTGCGCGGCCTGGGGATCGCCGGCTTGGTTGGTGGGATTGCCGCGGCGGTATTCGGGCTGGGTAAGGCCTGGTATGACGGCAGCAAAGAGTCTGAGGAATTTAACAGGCAGCTGATCCTGACCGGGAACTACGCGGGGAAAACGTCAGGGCAGCTTCAGGCGCTGGCCCGCTCGCTGGCCGGTAATGGCATCACGCAGCATGCCGCTGCAGGCGTGCTGGCGCAGGTCGTTGGAAGCGGTGCGTTCAGCGGGAATGACGTCAGCATGGTCAGCAATGTTGCCGCCAGGCTGCAGCAGGCTACCGGGCAGGCCGTCGACGAAACCATAAATCAGTTTAAACGCCTGAAGGATGATCCGGTTAACGCGGTCGCTACGCTCAACGATTCCCTTCACTTTCTGACGGCCACCCAGTATGAACAGATAGCTTCTGCTCAGGCGCTGGGGGATTCGCAGAAAGCTGCCGAGCTGGCCATACGGGCATATTCCGACGCGGTCATTCAGCGCGCCGGGGCGGTCGAGGATAATCTTGGCTCCCTCGAAAAAGCCTGGAACTGGGTGAAGAATGCCGCCTCCGGCGCATGGGATGCGATGCTTGGCATAGGGCGTAATCCTGACTCCGCGATTAAGCGCCAGGACTCTTTTGCTGAATGGCAGGCAGCAGAGAAAGAGTACCGCGCGCTGTCCAGCAATCTTAAAGTTGACCCGGATTATGCCGGTAACAACGTTCTGCAGAAAGCGGATGCGGAAAGGCTGAGAAACGCGCGCCAGCAGGTGGAGCTGAAAAAGCAGGCTTACGATCTTGCCGATCAGCAATATGCCCAGGAAGGGCTGGCAGCCGCGCGGGAAAAAATGCGGACGGACCAGCAGGCTCAGGCAATCCGCAACCAGCAGCAGTTTAACCAGCTGGTGGAGTCCGGCGCGACGGCGGCAGAAAAGCGGGCTTCAGCAGAGAAAAAGCTCAGTCAGCTTATTGAGAAAAACCGCCAGGATGCGAAAGACGGTGTCGCCACGCTGTGGACTGAAAAGGACATTGCCGCTGCCCGCGCCGGGATTGAAAAGCAGTGGAAGGATCCAAAAACGCCGAAAGGCAAAAGCTACTCAACGCCCGCCGGGGATAAAGCCGAGGAAAAGGCGCAGGCCGAACTTCTCACCCTTCAGGCCCAGCTTAAAACGCTTGAGCAGCATACCAGCGTGAACGACGTCATAAGCAAACAGCGTCAGGATCTCTGGCAGACTGAAAATCAGTTCACCGTTCTGCAAGAGGCCGCGGGGCGTCGTCAGCTTACGGCGCAGGAAAAATCCCTGCTGGCGCACAAGGAAGAAACGCTCGAGTACAAGCGGCAGCTGGCCGATCTGGGCGATAAGGTTGCCAGCCAGCAAAAGCTCAACCAGCTGGCCGATCAGGCCGTGAAGTTTGAGCAGCAGCAAAAAGCCGCCAGGGCGGGCCTGCAGGCTCAGTCTGAGGGGGTATCCACCCGGGAAGCCGGGCGACAAACTACGATTCAGCGTCTCAGCGAGAGCTATTCGTACAACCCTCAGGCGCAGCAAAAGGTTCTGGAAGAGCAAAGGGCGACGTTTGAGGCTGAAGATGCGCTGCGCGCGAACTGGCTGGCCGGAGCAAAACAGGGCTGGGCTGAATATCAGGATTCAGCGACAAACGTTTTCAGCTCTGTTCAGCAGATTTCGCAGGCTACGTTCAGCGGGCTGGCGGGCCAGCTTACCAGCCTGACGACAACCGGGAAGGCGAGCTTCAGGGACTTCACCAGCTCGATCCTAAAAATGATAGTGTCCGTTATCAACCAGCTGCTGGTGGCTTACACCATCCAGAGCGCAATGGGCTGGGTTAGCGGCGGGGCGAAAACCTCCTCTGCAGGTCAGTCATTCGCGGTCCCGTCATACCGGCCACAGGGTTTTGACGTGGGCGGTTTTACCGGGCACGGCGGCAAGTACGAGCCAGCCGGTATCGTTCACCGCGGGGAATTCGTCTTCACCAAAGAATCAACCAGCCGCATCGGCGTGGCTAATCTCTATCGCCTGATGCGCGGGTATGCCTCGGGTGGTCTGGTCGGCGGCGATAGCGCAGCCGGTGCTGGCATGGGCGGGATCAGTGTTTATGCCCCAGTCAGCATCAGCCAGCAGGGGAGTGACGGGAGCATAAATCAGGCGAACGCCACGGGGACGGCGAAACAGCTGCAGGCGATTGTTCAGCAGACAATCACCGAGCGACTGAAAAAAGAAATGTCCGCAGGCGGCGTGCTTTATTCGAGGAGGACACCGTGACAGACACGTTTACCTGGCGCACCAGAAAAACAGCGCAGGGAACTGAAACAGCCCGAACGCTGCAGGCCCAGTTCGGGGATGGCTACAAACAGATAGCAGGGATGGGGATCAACGACAAACAGGAAACGTGGAACCTGGACTGGACGGGCACCAGACAGGAGGCGGCTGCGCTGCGCGCTTTTCTGATGTCTCACGTTACTAAATCGTTCTGGTGGACCACTCCATGGGGTGAAAAAAAGCTGTTCAGAATGAAGGCCGATTCGTTCAGCGTTTCTTTCCCTACCGGGAAAAAAGCCACTGTGGCCTTCACTTTTGAACAGGCGTTCGCGCCCTGATTTTCTCGACAAACACTGAAAGCTGCCTCCGGGCGGCTTTTTTTATGGGGGGAGTATGAGTTTTACGGCAGACATCCAACAGCTTGAGCCCGGCAGCGTTATTCAGCTGATTGAGATCGACGGCACTGAATTCGGAATGGATCAGGTGCTGCGTTTTCATGCGCACAATATTCAGGAAGAGGGGTGGGCAGCCTTCGCCGCAGAAAATCTGCCCGCCATTATCTGGCAGGGAAACCAGTACGATCCCCATCCCTATGAACTGAAGGGGATGGAGTTATCGAGTACAGGTTCCCAGCCAACGCCCACGCTGTCCGTCGGGAACGTCGGAAACTATGTCACCGCGCTGTGTCTTGAATATGACGATATGGTCAGGGCTAAGGTCAAAATCCATACCACGCTTTCGAAGTATCTCGATGCTGCCAACTGGAAAAACGGTAATCCGGGTGCCAGCCCGGCCGATGAGCGCGTTCAGCTCTTTTACGTCAATGCTAAAACCGCAGAGACGCGGGTACAGGTTGATTTCGAGCTGTGTTCTCCTTTCGATATTCAGAGCCTGCAGCTGCCGACACGGCAGATTACGCCTGTCTGCACCTGGTGTATGAGGGGCTGGTACCGAAGCGGGACCGGATGCGATTACAACGGCACGAAATACTTTACCAAAGACGGTACACCGACCGATGACCCGTCGAAAGATGTTTGTGGCGGCCGCCGGCAGGATTGTCAGGATCGTCACGGCCCGGACGCGCCGCTGCCGTTCGGCGGTTTTCCGGCCGCCAACCTGCAGGGGAAATAAAGATGCGTGAAAAATTGCTGGATGATATCCGTCAGCACGTCGCTGCTGAATACCCCAAAGAAGCCTGCGGTCTGATTGTTCAGTCAGGCCAGCAGCAAATCTTTATTCCCTGCCGCAACATTGCCGATAAACCTGAGGAGACATTCACGCTCTCCCCGGAAGACCAACTCGCAGCACGCGCGCGCGGTGAGATCATCATGCTCATTCATTCCCATCCGGATGTGGTTCGGCTGGTGCCCTCGGAGCTGGACCGGATCCAGTGCGACTGGTCGGGTATTGAGTGGGGGATCATGTCCTGGCCGGACGGGGATTTTTGTACGATTTCCCCGCGTGAAGACCGGGATTATGCCGGGCGGCAGTGGGTACTGGGTTACGCGGACTGCTGGTCGCTTATCCGTGAATTTTATCTGCGCGAATATGGCATTGGACTCGGGAACTATTCGGTACCTTACGAATGGTGGGAGAGCGGCAAGGAGCGGCTCTACGACGACAACTGGGAGCGTGAGGGATTTGTTGAGATTGCCGCCGGTGCAATGCAGCCCGGTGACATCATCATGATGAGTGTGCAGGCATCGGTGACTAATCACGCCGCGGTATATGTGGGTGACAACATCATTCTCCATCATCTGTTCGGACATCTTTCTTCGCGCACGCCTTATGGAAAATATTATCGCGACAGAACGGTCCGGGTGGTCAGGCATAAGGACAGAATGCATGGTTAAGACGCTTATTCTCGAAGGGAAAATGGCTAAAAAATTCGGTAAACGCGTTCAGTTTGATGTTGCCGATCTGCGCGAAATGCTCAGGGCCATGTGTTCGCAGGTTCCCGGATTCAAAAAATATATGTCGGAAGCTCATATGAAGGGGATCCGTTTCGCCTTTTTTAACGGTGACAACAATATCGGGCTGGAAGAGTTTGATATGACACGCGGTGGAAGCGTGTACCGGATCGTGCCCATTTATGAGGGGGCCAAAAGTTCGGGCGTCCTGCAGATAGTTGTCGGTGCCGTTGCGCTGGTCGCTGCATTCTTTACCGCGGGTGCGAGTATGGCTGCCTGGGGGGCGGCGATGAGTGCAACAGCCATCAGCGCCACGTCAATTTTGACCGGGGTTGGGGTATCAATGATGCTGGGCGGCGTTGTCCAGATGCTCACGCCCCAGCCATCCTTCGGCGCGGGTAAATCCTCCAGCACGGACAACACGCCTAACTACGCCTTCGGGGCGCCGGTTAATACGGTCGCTATGGGGCATCCTGTCCCCCTGGCCTACGGTCTGATCGAGGCAGGGGGAGCGATAGTCAGCGCCGGTATGTACTCGAGCGATCAGCAGTAGGCCAGCGGCCACTAACTTAAAGGTGCTTCGGCACCTTTTTTATGGGTAAAAAAATGCAGCTTCTTAAACAAGAAACCATCATACAGGGTGCGAAAGGTGGCGGTGGGAGCGCCCATACTCCGGTTGAGCAACCTGACGATCTGCTGTCGGTCGCAAAATTAAAAATGCTCATTGCCGTTTCTGAGGGGGAAATACAGGGCGACCTGACCGCTCAGAATATTTTTCTCAACGATACGCCGCTGGCAAACGACAGCGGGGAATACAACTTCAGCGGCGTGAAATGGGAGTTCCGGAAGGGCACACAGGACCAGACCTATATTGCCGGGATGCCCCAGGTCGATAACGAGCTGGCGGTGGGCACAACTGTCACCACCAACGCGCCATGGACACGCCAGTTTACCAATCTTTTCCTGGATGCCATCCGCATCAAGCTCAGCCTTCCGGTCCAGTATCTCTATAAAGATAACGGCGATATGGTGGGCACGGCCACCGAGTATGCGATCGATTTATCAACGGATGGCGGCGCCTGGAAAACGGTTGTAAACGGCAAGTTTGACGGAAAGACCACGACGGAATATCAGCGTGACCACCGTATCGATCTGCCAAAATCCACGTCCGGCTGGTCTGTCAGGGTCAGGCGTATTACGGCTGATGCCAGCGGATCCAATTCGAAACTGGTTAACGCCTTCAAGGTGTTTTCGTATGCGGAAGTCATCGACAGCAAGCTTCGTTATCCTCTGACCGCGCTACTGTATGTCGAAGTGGACAGCAGCCAGTTCAACGGCAGCGCGCCGAAGGTGACCTGTAAGATAAAGGGCAAGCTGATAAAGGTTCCGGATAATTACGATCCGATAACCCGAACCTATTCTGGCTCATGGTCCGGCGGTTTCAAAATGGCCTGGTCCAATAACCCCGCCTGGATCTTTTACGATCTGGTTCTGGATGAAATTTACGGCATGGGCACGCGCGTGGATGCGTCCATGGTGGATAAGTGGGCGCTGTATTCAATCGCCCAGTACTGTGACGAAATGGTTTCCGACGGGGCCGGTGGCACCGAACCGCGTTTCACCTGCAACGTTTTCATTCAGAGCCAGGAGGATGCCTGGCAGGTACTTAACGATCTCGCCGCGGTATTTCGTGGAATAACGTTCTGGGGCAACGATCAGATTTATGTCCAGGCAGACGTCCCGCAGGACGATGTTGACTGGGTTTATAACGTTTCAAACGTTATCGATGGGCTGTTTACTTATGCGGGTGGCTCATACAAAAATCGCTACAGCTCCTGCCTGGTGTCCTGGTCCGATCCGCAGAACCATTACAGCGATACCGTTGAGGGGGTCTATGATTCGGCGCTTGTAGAACGTTACGACGTCCGGCAGACGTCCCTGACCGCAATCGGCTGTACCTCGCAAAGTGAAGCGCACCGACGCGGTCGCTGGGTATTGCTCTCCAATGCCAAAGACGGGACCGTATCGTTTGGCGTGGGGCTGGACGGTTATATCCCTTTGCCAGCTGAAATTATCGGTGTCGCCGATCCTTTCCGTTCCGGTAAGGAGAATGGGGGCCGCATAAGCGCGGTCAACGGCCGCCAGATTACCCTTGATCGAGAAATAGACTACGCGGCGAAAGACCGGCTGGTGGTTAACCTTCCCGACGGAAAAGCCCAGACGCGGACAATCAGCGCGGTGAGCGCCGATAAAAAAACGGTGACGGTGGCTACGGCATTCAGTCAGGTTCCTGTGGCGGGCGCTGTCTGGGCAATAGACAGTGATAACCTCGCAATACAGTACTTCAGGGTCACCTCAATCGCGGCTAACGACGACAGCACAGGCGGTTTCACTATTACGGCCGTTCAGCACGATCCAAACAAATATCGTTACATCGATGACGGCGTTCGGGTCGAGTCGCCCCCGATCACCGTCACGCCGATAAGCGTCCTGCCTGCTCCGAAGAATATCGTGGTGACTGAGAGCGATCATGTGTCTCAGGGGCTGACGGTAGCAAGCCTGGACGTGTCATGGGATAAGGTAGAGGGCGCAATCCGGTATGTAGCCCAGTGGCGTAAGGACAACGGGGACTGGATAAACGTTCCGGTTACCAGCGCGCAGGGTTTCTCGGTTCAGGGCATTTATTCGGGCGGCTATGACGTGCGCGTCCGGGCGCTGAATGCGCAGGATACGTCGTCACCATGGGGATACGGTGAAACAACTTATCTCTCCGGTAAAACGGGAAAACCGGGTACTCCGCTCAACTTCCTGGCGACCGAAGATGTGGTCTGGCATATCGACCTGACCTGGAAATTTCCGGATGGCTCAGGCGACACGGCCTATACGGAGATTCAGCGCGCCACAACTGCCGACTACGCCAATCCTGAACTGCTGGTCCTGGTGCCGTACCCGGCGGCAGATTATCAGCATGGCCCCATGCCTGCCGGCGTTCGCCAGTGGTACCGCGCGCGCCTGATTGACCGTATCGGTAATGCCGGGGACTGGACCGACTGGATCATGGGCACGTCCTCGATAGACGTTAGTGAAATAACGAATGACATTCTGGAGGACATGAAAGATTCCGACACGTTCAAAGACCTTCTCGAGAACGCGGTGGACAGCAACGAAAAAATTGCTGGCATGGCTGACGAAATCAAAAACCATGCCGACGTACTCGAGCAGCAGGCGAAAGACATCCAGGAGAACGCTGACGGGGTGGCGCAGGCCGAAGTGAAGATAGACGAGATTTCTGTGTCTATGGACGACATGACGGGAGGCGTGAAGAACTCGGCAATCGCGATTATCCAGAATGGGCTGGCGCAGGTTGTCAGTCGTCGTTCCCAGACAGCAACCAACGCTGGGAATAGCGCCAGTATAGACCGTGTTGATACTACCATTGCCGATGCCAGCCAGGCGGTAGCACGCGCACTGGTCACGCTGGATGCAGAAGCTGGTGGCAATATTTCTAACTCAACAGACCTGACAGAAACACTTGCTGATTTCACACAGGCATCGGCGACAAAAATTAACACCCTGACTGTTAAATCTGGCGAAAACAGTGCCGCGATAAACGTCAACGCACAGGCTATCGCAGATGTAAACGGTAACCTAAGTGCGATGTACAACATCAAGGTTGGTGTCTCCAGCAATGGGCAGTATTACGCCGCGGGGATGGGGATCGGTGTTGAGAATACGCCATCCGGCATGCAGTCGCAGGTTATCTTCCTGGCTGATCGCTTCGCCGTCACCACGGCAGCCGGAAATAGCGTGGCTTTGCCGTTCGTGATCCAGAACGGGCAGACATTCATCCGGGCCAGCTTCATCCAGGACGGCACCATTGAGAACGCCAAAATCGGCAACTATATCCAGTCGAATAACTATGTGGCTGGATCTGCTGGCTGGAAGCTTGATAAAGAGGGAACGTTCGAAATCAACGGCGTGGCCGGGGGCGGGAGGATGCTGATATCGAGCACTCTCATTCGTATCTATGACAGCAACAACGTGCTGCGCGTCAGAATGGGGTTATGGTAATGCCACAGGGTTTGCAGTGCTGGGACAGTGCAGGTCGGGTTGCAGTGGATTTAAGCGATTACGCGATCCGTTACATGGGCAGCGCAACGGTTTCGCTTGCTTCAGGAGAGACGTCAAAAAATGTCGCCTTTTCTGGCGCAACGCAGGACGGGACGTTTGTCACCATCGTTTCCACTGGCGCGACTGTAAACGAGTATTTTTGCCGCGCTTATAACGGCGGCTTTACTCTCTACTATCTCCCCACGGGTGGAAGTGCCGCAATCACTCTCAATGTAGAGGTTTATAACTTTCAATGAGCGGATTCGAAGTTTACAACAGCGACGGAAAACTGCTGGTGGATTCACAAAACAGATCGACCCTGTTTTATGATCAGCGCACGCTGGGCGCCGTCACCGATAAAGGCGCCTACCGCGTTAACAGCCCGTTTGGTGATGGTAGTACTCTCGGCTTTACGCAGCAGTCATTCTGGAATGACGGCCGTTTAAGGTGGCTGCAGCTTGGCACGAACAAATACGGGTTTCCTGGTGCTGATATGCTTGAAGATAATGCTGGTAGCATGATCCGAACTGCGCGAAATATTGGCTTGCAGAGTGGTTATCTCGATGTGTTTGACAGTGCTGGCAGCCTTATCTGGAGCGCAGCATCAGCCTCTAAGATGCCGAGAGTCGTTGGGTTCTTTGACGTACCAGCGAACTATGACCTGCAGAACAATACCTTTTCAGTCAGTTTAAACTTCAACCCCTGGATTCTGGTAAACAACTGCCCGGGAAACCTCAGCGATGATGGTACGGTTGTCGGGTATTCAGGTGTGGTGATCAAATGGACTGGCTCTCAGCTGCAGGGCAGATACATTTCAAATAACCAGCGCAGCTGGAGCCAGACGTTTCAGGGGCGGGGCCTAAGAATCCCCATCGCTCAGTTTGTTGGCATTTGATACGGGAGGAACGCGCGGGTAATGAGTCGCGATCATATCTTGTTTTACGCCTTTTGCTGAATTGAAGCGATAAACCACATCCAGCTTATCCGTTTTTTTATAACAAATATTATTTAATCGTTTATTAATATGTCGGCTGAATATCCCGTTGCTGCTGTCTGAAATAACTTCCACCTCTCTGGTGGCGCAGTCAATATTAACGTGAATATCACCACCCAGCGATAAACGAGCGGCATCAATGGGATAGTCCATCTGGAATGCGTTATCTGTGTGTTTGTTCGTACATCCAGCCAACAGCAAAAGTGCTGCAGCAAATAAAAATTTCATTTCAACATTCCTGTTTATGCGGGAACCTCCATTTTATTTGAGTTTAAAAAATAGTCAGATTGATATGGGCGATCAATTTTTCACGATTGATCGTTTTTAACGATCGTTATTATCGTGAGGTAGTTCATGCTTTATAACACCGGCACCATCGCTATTAACGGAAATACTGCAACCGGCACCAGCACAAACTGGACGGCACCCGCCAGCCAGGTTCGCGCTGGCCAAACGATTATCGTGATGTCTAACCCGGTGCAGTTGTTCCAGATCTCATCCGTGAACAGCGCCACGTCAATGACGGTTACGCCTGCTGCTTCCCCTGCGCTGAGCGGCCAGAAGTATGGAATTCTTGTATCTGACATTATCTCGGTTGATGGGCTGGCGCAGGCGATGTCGCAGCTCATCAAAGAGTATGACGAGAATATTGGCGCATGGGAGACGTTCGCCACTACCTCAGCAAACCAGAGCATCACCGTCACGATCAATGGCACCAGTTTATCAATCCCGGCAATTGGGAAATTACTGCAGAAGGGGAGCAACGGAGCTTTGCCGGTTAACCAGGGCGGTACTGGCGCAACGGAGGTGGAAGACGCTCGCACAAAACTCGGTTTGGGAAGTAGCGCCACGAGGAACGCCTACAGTACCTCCGGAGATATGCTTTCCGTTGGTGATTTTGGTGTGGGGGCTGTATTTCCTAGCGGAGCAAGTATCCGCTTACAAGATGGCAGTACCCCATCAGGATTTTATGGTTCTGCAGGGGATGGGTACTCTGAAATTGGTGTTTCAGCGGATCTGACAACTTTGACCATTAACAGGGGGAACAGGCCAACCCGTATTCACCAGTCGTATTCACTCAGGAGAACCTGGTTCTCATATTACAGTGGCTCGTCCTGGTCATATCATGAGGCTTACACCACGGGCAATACCACCAGAGCCAGCGATGGCACGCTCAAAGCAGCATCGCCTGTGGTTAAAGTGTTTTCGGATGGATCATACCAGACTAATGATGAATCAGATGGCTGCACTGTAACCCGTCTGGCTACAGGAAAATATCTTGTTGAAGGGTGTGAGGGGCTGAATTCTGATGCCGCCTGGGGTGGCATTGATGGCGGTTTTGATATCCCCACCGACCGCAACAAGCAGCCGCTTATCTGGCTGGATTATGAGGTTAACGCGGATGGTTCTATCCTGGTGAAAACCTATCATCGAACACATCCCGGCGCGCCTGCATTCGCCAGGAACGAAATACAGGGTATTAGCGAGGGGGAGCCGGTCGATATTCCCCGCGACCAGTTTTTGTCCGTCCGTGTCGAAATGCCTGTCGACTCTCTGTACAACCAAAGAATGACCGCGGCGGAGTTGGCCATGACTGCAGATGAAGGTGAATAAGGGACCGAAAAAATACTGGTTTAAATCTGTTCAGGAATGGTTACGAGTAAAAAATTTACAAAACTCATAATTCGAAACGAGAGAGAAACTTAGAAACGAAACGGCGAAGCTTTAAGCAGTGACGGTTGGGCCTGTATCTTGCGGACACTTACAAATAAAACTACTGTATATAAAAACAGCATTCGAGGTATGTGCAATGGAATTCATCAGGCCAACAGAACTGCGAGAAATTATCGCTCTCCCGCTTTTCAGAGACTTAGTTCAGTGTGGTTTCCCGAGCCCCGCTGCTGATTACGTTGAACAGCGCATCGATCTCAATGAGTTACTTGTTGCTCACCCGAGCTCGACATATTTCGTTAAAGCTGCAGGCGACTCAATGATTGAGGCCGGGATCAGTGACGGCGATCTGCTGGTGGTGGATAGTTCGCGCACGGCTGAGCACGGTGACATTGTCATCGCCGCAGTAGAAGGGGAATTCACTGTTAAACGCCTGCAGCTTCGACCGACTGTGCAGCTCAATCCTATGAATAGCGCCTATAGTCCGATTGTTGTTGGCAGTGAAGACACGCTGGACGTGTTTGGCGTTGTTACTTTCATCGTAAAATCGGCGAGCTGAATATGTATGCGCTCTGTGATGTGAATTCTTTCTACGCATCATGCGAGACCGTATTCAGGCCTGACCTGAGAGGGCGCCCGGTTGTCGTTCTCTCGAATAACGATGGCTGTGTAATCGCACGCAGCGCCGAGGCCAAGGCCGCTGGAATTACAATGGGAGAGCCTTTCTTCAAGCAAAAGGACTTATTTCGGCGCGCTGGGGTTGTTTGCTTAAGCAGCAACTATGAGCTCTATGCTGACATGTCTAATCGGGTAATGACGACGCTTGAGGAAATGAGCCCCCGCGTTGAAATTTACAGTATCGATGAAGCTTTTTGCGACCTGACAGGTGTTCGCAACTGCCGGAACCTGACGGAGTTCGGCAAAGAGATCCGCGCTACGGTTCTGAAGCGGACGCATCTGACGGTCGGGGTAGGCATTGCCCAGACGAAGACACTGGCGAAGCTGGCGAACCACGCCGCGAAGAAATGGCAGCGGCAAACGGGCGGGGTAGTGGACCTGTCCAATATCGATCGCCAGCGAAGACTCCTTGCCCTGGTACCTGTAGAGGATGTATGGGGCGTCGGTAGGCGCATCAGCAAGAAGCTGAACGCCATGGGCATCAAAACGGCTCTGGACCTCTCTGAGCAGAGTATGTGGATTATTCGAAAGCATTTTAACGTCGTCCTGGAGCGAACTGTCCGGGAGCTGCGTGGCGAACCATGTCTGGATCTGGAGGAGTTCGCACCTGCAAAACAGGAGATTGTCTGTTCCCGGTCTTTTGGCGAACGCATTACAGAATACGAGCAGATGCGCCAGGCGATTTGCAGTTATGCGGCCCGAGGTGCAGAAAAGCTACGCGGTGAGCATCAGTATTGCCGTTTTATCTCGGCGTTCGTGAAGACGTCACCTTTTGCCCTGAATGAGCCATATTACGGCAACAGTGCGTCAATGAAGCTTCTCACTCCAACACATGATTCCCGCGACATCATCAACGCCGCGGTAAAGTGCCTGGACAAAATCTGGAAAGACGGACACCGTTACCAGAAGGCCGGAATCATGCTAGGTGACTTCTTCAGCCTGGGCGTGGCACAGCTCAACCTTTTTGACGATAACGCGCCGCGGTCCGGTAGTGAAAGGTTGATGGAGGTGCTCGATCACCTGAACGCGAAAGAGGGTAAAGGAACTCTCTACTTTGCCGGGCAGGGAATACAGCAGCAGTGGCAGATGAAGCGTGAAATGTTATCTCCTCGATATACGACTCGACTAACAGATCTGCCAGTAGTTAGATAATTGCAATCGTTTAGTAGCGATACAAAAATTTTAAGTCCTGGCAAAGAATAAAAAATTATACTAGCCTCAAAATGCTTGAATCTAAGCAATGCTATGGTACACAACCTTTCTGAACCTTCAGTACCCCGCCTTGTAATGGCGGGTTTTTTTCATCGTATACTTAAACTGCCAAAAATTGCATGTTTAGCCCGGAAGATAATTATGTATGATTGAGACTGAAGGCATAATGCTTATTTTTTTTGACTAGATTTCGTAAATCTAATAGTTTAAATATGTGGTGAATCCCCCTAAGCGGAGGGGCGAACAGTCAGATTTTGCAGTATGCTCGCGTTTCTTGAGACTGGAAGAGAAACACCGGGAGGCACCCGGCACCACATTCTATTTTATCAATGATTATTTGTGCCTTCTTTATGGTTTTGTGATCATTATGTTACTGCAAGCTCAATGTAAACTAAAAAAGGGGGACATCGCCCCCAAATGAAGAACAATATAGTTATAATGACTGCTGGACTATTTTCTTTATTTTTGAGGGGGGGTAAAAGTTAATAATTCTTGACTAATCGTTATTGGTTAGGTGATGTCGATCAATAGGAATAATTAGGGGAATATCATTCTAAAATACCAATATCAATGATATTAATGTCTTGCGAATTCTTACGTTGGGAGTGGTGAAGTGGGGGCGCGCTTTAGCTATGATGAATAAACTAAAAAAGTTAATATTTTCTCAGGTGTTTATATTGGCTTTATTGTATTCAGTAGAAAATATGTTCTGGCTTCCCTGTGTTTTGGGTGGTTATGTCATTGCTGTTGTAATTTATAAGGAATGCTCAATATATGTAACGTGACGTGGTGTATAATGTCAATGGAGATTTATGGATTTGAGCATAAAATCATTTTATTTCTTTTTTCGTTCGATTATATTGCATTTATTGCCTCGATTAACTCCGGCCTCTGATTTTTAACATTACCCACAGCGCGCGATACCGCGTGCCAGATAAACTTGTCTGCTTGCACTGCACCGTCAGCTGCAATCTCTTCAGCTTCTTTCCCGCCTATATCCTGACGCATCCATTCCCTGGCGGCTTCTGGTGACAGAACAAGCGGCCAGCGGTCGTGGATGTCGACCATACCTTTATCAGCTTCAGACGTCACTATTAGAAAACCTTCTGCTTCATCTCCACGCTCGAACGGCGTGCTGCCGATCGCTGCCATAAAAATGGGCTGACCGTCAGCGCGGTGAATAAAGTAGGGCTGTTTCTTGTCGCCTTCCTTCTTCCATTCGAACCACCCATCTGCAAAGCAGATCGCCCGGCCATGCTGCCACAAAGATTTAAACATTCGACTCGTGGCCGCAGTTTCGACGCGCGCGTTAATCAGTGGCGGCTTATCCCACCACCCGGGCGCATAGCCCCAGAATACCGGATCGAGGTGTAATTGCTCGTCGCGTTCGCTCAGCAGCAGGACTTTAGTACCTGGCGCCACGTTGTACCGGCCAATAGGTTCCGGGTCATAGGCTATGTCACGATCTGCTTCATCGGCCAGGTAAGCCAGATATTCTTCACGGGTTTGGGCTTGTGCAAAACGTCCACACATAGAAATCTCCAGTCAGTCAGACTGAAAGTATAGGGCAGGGAGAAAAAGTAGCGCGCGCTGGTTAAATCTTACAAACGGATTCGAGGCCATTATGCTGATCAGTAAGAGAGGCATAAAGCGATACGTTGTGAAACTGGAAGGAGCTACGCAAAAGGGTGAATTTTGGGGCAAATTTGGGGGCAAAATTGAGCCGGGGGCATGATTTGGGGCGTTAAAACGACCTATATTGTCCGATAAAGTCCACACAGTGGTTTTTGTAAGTCGCTGAATAATAATTAAGTTACTGATTTCATGGTGAGTGTGATTTCTACCAAACAGTCTAACGCTGATTATGTTGTTGTGGGGATAAACATTGAGTAAACCGGGGAAAAGCATCCCCCTTTTCGGGCGAAAAGGGGGAGAGGGGCGTTACTTCAGCTCGTCGACCATGGTGATGGCGCGGCCAATGTAGTTCGCCGGGGTCATCGCCTTCAGGCGCGTTTTCTCTTCTTCCGGCAGCGCCAGACCGTCGATAAACTGCTTCATACCTTCGGCGTCAACGCGTTTGCCGCGGGTCAGCTCTTTCAGCTTCTCGTACGGTTTTTCGATGCCGTAACGGCGCATCACGGTCTGGATTGGCTCCGCCAGCACTTCCCAGTTGTGATCCAGCTCGTCCAGCAGACGGTCACGGTTTACTTCCAGTTTGCTCACGCCTTTCAGGGTGGACTGATACGCGATCAGCGCGTAGCCAATGCCCACGCCCAGGTTACGCAGTACGGTGGAGTCGGTCAGGTCGCGCTGCCAGCGGGATACCGGCAGTTTGCTCGCCATATGCTGCAGCACGGCGTTCGCCAGGCCCAGGTTGCCTTCGGAGTTTTCGAAGTCGATTGGGTTTACTTTGTGCGGCATGGTGGAAGAGCCGATTTCACCGGCGATGGTTTTCTGCTTGAAGTGGTTCAGGGCGATGTAGCCCCACACGTCACGATCGAAGTCGATCAGGATGGTGTTGAAGCGCGCGATGCAGTCAAACAGCTCGGCGATATAGTCGTGCGGCTCAATCTGCGTGGTGTACGGGTTCCACTGAATGCCCAGAGAGGTCACGAACTCTTCGCTGAACTGGTGCCAGTCCACTTCCGGATAAGCGGCGATGTGGGCGTTATAGTTACCGACCGCGCCGTTGATTTTGCCGAGGATCTCAACCTGCTCAAGCTGACGGTACTGGCGCTCCATACGGTACGCGACGTTCGCCATCTCTTTACCCATCGTGGATGGGGTGGCTGGCTGGCCGTGGGTACGGGAGAGCAGCGGAAGGTCGCGGTATTCCACGGACAGCGCTTTTACCGCGTCGATGATTTTACGCCAGTAGGGCAGCACCACCTCTTTGCGCGCGGTGGAGAGCATCAGCGCATGTGACAGGTTGTTAATGTCTTCAGAGGTACAGGCGAAGTGAATGAACTCAGACACGGCATGCAGCGCAGGGACGCTTTCCACTCTCTCTTTCAGAAAATACTCAACCGCTTTCACGTCGTGGTTGGTGGTGCGTTCAATGGTCTTAATGCGCGCGGCGTCTTGTTCGCTAAACTCAGCAACGATTTTATCAAGGTAATCGTTTGCCTTTTCGTCAAAAGCAGGAACTTCCTTGATTGCTGCCTGGGCGGCCAGCTTTTGCAGCCAGCGTACTTCAACCTGAACACGGAACTTCAGCAAACCATATTCGCTGAAGATCCCGCGCAGCGCGCTGACTTTATCGCCGTAGCGTCCATCTACAGGGGATACGGCGGTCAGTGAGGATAATTCCATAATTCGCAACTCCGGGAGGTTAACAATGAGCAAGAATTTGTTTTGCCTGAGTGGTCAGGCGATTACGAGAAAACATTAACTGCAGGCGGCCACCGCCAACCTGGTGCCACAGCACGGCGGCGCGGATCCCTGCCAGCAGGGACGCGCGCACTTTTGCCTGTACCTGCGGACTTTGCAGCACGGCAGGGGATCCGGTGACCTGAATACGCGGGCCCAGCGGGCTGATGACGTCGACATAAATGCCGGCCATGGCGCTGAGCAGCGTTTCGGACTGCAGGTCAAAATGGTCGAGCTGACGCTGTAACCCGGCAATACGATCGCCCAGAGTATTGAGCGCGCCTTTTGCTGCGCTCAGCTTACGCTCCAGCACCATCAGGCTCAACGTGTAGCGGGTCAGCTCCGCGTTTAATCCCTGACGGCTGCTGGCGTTAAGCACGCCAAGCAGGGTTTCAAGACCGAGGCGAAGATTGGTTTCACTGCCACCGAACACGCCCAGGGTCGAGCCGGGGTTGAGATCGATAACGCTGTTCAGTGAAACGTGCAGGGCATCAGCGTCGCAATGACCCTGATGCGCCAGCTGTTGCACCAGACGGGCTGACTGGCAAATTCCCGCCAGCGCCAGGGTGATGTCATAGTAGTTCTTCGCCACACGGTCTCCTTTATGTGTGCAATCGTATTAAACAGCAGGCAGCGGCAGGCGCTGTTCAATGATCCCGCCGCCCAGGCAGATCTCACCGCTGTAGAAGACAGCGGACTGACCCGGAGTGACGGCGGCGACCGGCTCGTCGAAACGCACGTCAATGCGATCGTCATCAAGCGCGGTAATAGTGCAAGGAATATCGGTTTGACGGTAGCGGGTTTTCACCGTGCAGCGCAGCGTGCCTTTCAGCGGCTCACGATCGACCCAGTGCAGCTGCTGCGCGATAAGGCCAACGGACATCAGACGCGGATGATCGTGACCCTGGGCAACAACCAGAATATTGTTTTCGACGTCTTTGTCGACGACGTACCATGGATCTTCACTACCTTCTTTGGTCCCGCCGATACCCAGCCCTTTACGTTGGCCTAAGGTGTGGTACATCAGCCCCTGATGCTGGCCAATCTCTTCACCGTCGACGGTGACAATTTTACCCGGCTGTGCAGGCAGGTAACGACCCAGAAAATCGCGGAATTTGCGCTCGCCGATGAAGCAGATACCGGTAGAGTCTTTTTTCTTCGCGGTGATCAGGTCCAGCTCTTCGGCGATTTTACGCACCTGCGGCTTTTCCAGCTCGCCGACCGGGAACAGGCTCTGGGCGATTTGCTCGTGGCTCAGCGTATAGAGGAAATAGCTCTGATCTTTGTTGCCGTCCAGACCGCGCAGCAGCTGGCTTTTGCCATTCACGTCTGCACGACGCACGTAGTGACCGGTCGCGATGTAGTCTGCGCCCAGATCTTCCGCGGCGAATTCCAGGAAGGCTTTAAATTTGATCTCTTTGTTGCACAGAATATCCGGGTTTGGCGTGCGGCCGGCTTTGTACTCTTCCAGGAACAGTTCAAAAACGTTGTCCCAGTATTCTGCGGCAAAGTTAACGGTGTGCAGTTCAATGCCGAGCTTATCGCATACGGCCTGCGCGTCGGCGAGATCCGCAGCGGCGGTGCAGTATTCCTCGCCGTCATCTTCCTCCCAGTTCTTCATGAACAGGCCCTCCACCTTATAGCCCTGTTGCTGCAACAGGTAGGCGGAAACGGAGGAATCGACACCGCCGGACATGCCGACGATCACTTTTTTCTGGCTGTTATCTGACATGGAATACTCACGACATTGAACTTCAAGGCGGCGTATTCTATCACGCCCCCCCACCATTGACACCCTCTGTAAACGGCCAGTTAAATGCGCCGATAACATCCAGCGGTAAGCGACCGGCAGACTGCCAGCAGCGAATGCTTTCCGCAACCAGCGGCGAGCGCAGGTTTGGCGCGTTTAGGATCTCGTCGGCAGTGACCCACAGACAGCGGTCGATATCGTCATCCTGCGGCTCTGTGGCGCACGTTTCGCTAAGCTCAACGGCAAATAAAAAGCGCAGAAACGGGGTGTGATCCGGCGCGATCCACTGGTGCATACGGATGAAGTGCTGGGGTTCAGCGTGGATGCCAGTCTCTTCCCACAGCTCGCGTTTCGCTGCC
Organism: Enterobacter cloacae complex sp. CARB60; assembly: GCF_036487345.1. Lineage (NCBI taxonomy): Bacteria > Pseudomonadati > Pseudomonadota > Gammaproteobacteria > Enterobacterales > Enterobacteriaceae > Enterobacter > Enterobacter cloacae complex sp. CARB60. The sequence continues at coordinate 2,814,862 of NZ_JAZKLC010000002.1, read as the reverse complement.
TGCAGCAGGGTCTCATTGGCTTCAAGGTGTCCGGCAGGCTGGTTCCACAGCGCTTTGCCGTTAATGCTCTCTTCGACTACAAGGAATTTACCCCGGGCGTGGACCACGCAGGCAACCGTGACATGAGGTTTAAACATAGGGACTCCTTAAGGGGTAACGTCGCGCCATTCGCCGTTTGCCAGCGTTTCCAGGGTGTAGCTGCCCATGGCGTAGCGAATCAGACGCAGGGTAGGGAAGCCGACGTGCGCGGTCATGCGGCGAACCTGGCGGTTGCGGCCTTCATAAAGGGTAATTTTGAGCCAGCTTGTCGGAATGGATTTGCGTTCGCGAATCGGCGGATTGCGCGGCCACAGCCACTCCGGTTCATTCACGCGTTCAATACCTGCTGGCAGGGTTGGGCCGTCGTTCAACGTCACGCCGCTGCGTAGCGCTGCCAGCGTCGCGTCATCCGGCTCGCCTTCCACCTGTACGAAGTAAATTTTACCGGTGCGTTTTCCGGGCTGCGTGAGCTTCGCCTGTAAAGCGCCGTCGTTGGTTAAGACCAGAAGGCCTTCGCTGTCGCGGTCCAGACGCCCGGCTGCGTAGACGCCCTGAACGGGGATGTAGTCCTTCAGCGTGCTGCGCCCGGCTTCATCGGTAAACTGCGGCAAAACATCGTAGGGTTTATTGAACAAAATGACCCGCTTCGGCTGGGTTTCCTGCGGTCTTCTGGCGGCTTGTCGCGAGCTGAATCGCTCAACCCGGTGTTTTGTAAAAGAAGTTTTCTTCATGGTATTTTCAGGCGTTATCAATTGCCGCATTATAGCCTAATAACGAAGACCTTTCATGGCGCAGGACAATCAGGTACTATCGAAGGGCTCATTACAATTTATTAACATAAGATCAGTAACAACCAGAAGCGCTCGAAGGAGAGGTTAATGGAAAGCAAAGTAGTTGTTCCGGCGGAAGGTAAAAAGATCACCCTGCAAAACGGCAAGATTAACGTTCCTCACAATCCGATTATCCCGTTCATCGAAGGTGACGGTATCGGTGTAGACGTTACCCCGGCGATGCTGAAAGTGGTTGATGCCGCTGTTGAGAAAGCCTACAAAGGCGAGCGTAAAATTTCCTGGATGGAAATTTACACCGGTGAGAAATCTACTCAAGTTTATGGCCAGGACGTCTGGCTGCCAGCAGAAACGCTGGACCTGATCCGCGACTACCGCGTTGCTATTAAAGGCCCACTGACGACGCCAGTTGGCGGCGGTATCCGTTCCCTGAACGTGGCACTGCGTCAGGAGCTGGACCTGTACGTGTGTCTGCGTCCGGTTCGTTACTATCAGGGCACCCCTAGCCCGGTTAAGCACCCGGAACTGACCGATATGGTTATCTTCCGCGAAAACTCAGAAGACATCTACGCGGGTATCGAATGGAAAGCGGACTCTGCTGACGCAGAAAAAGTGATTAAATTCCTGCGCGAAGAGATGGGCGTGAAGAAAATTCGCTTCCCTGAACATTGCGGTATCGGCATCAAGCCGTGCTCTGAAGACGGTACTAAACGTCTGGTGCGTGCAGCCATCGAATATGCAATCACCAACGACCGTGACTCTGTGACCCTGGTTCACAAAGGCAACATCATGAAGTTCACCGAAGGCGCGTTCAAAGACTGGGGCTACCAGTTGGCGACCGAAGAGTTCGGCGGCGAGCTGATCGACGGCGGCCCATGGCAGAAGATCAAGAACCCGAACACCGGCAAAGAGATCGTCATTAAAGATGTGATCGCCGATGCGTTCCTGCAGCAGATCCTGCTGCGTCCTGCTGAATACGACGTAATCGCCTGTATGAACCTGAACGGTGACTACATCTCTGACGCCCTGGCCGCTCAGGTTGGCGGTATCGGTATCGCCCCTGGCGCGAACATCGGTGACGAGTGCGCCCTGTTCGAAGCGACCCACGGCACTGCACCAAAATACGCCGGTCAGGACAAAGTGAACCCAGGCTCTATCATCCTGTCCGCAGAGATGATGCTGCGCCATATGGAGTGGTTCGAAGCCGCAGACCTGATCGTTAAAGGTATGGAAGGCGCGATCAACGCGAAAACCGTAACTTACGATTTCGAACGTCTGATGGAAGGCGCTAAGCTGCTGAAATGTTCAGAGTTTGGCGACGCGATTATCGCGAACATGTAATCCAGAATCTGGGTTAAACAAGAGCGGGGGCCTGAGGGTTCCCGTTTTTTTTGCCTCTGCCTGCGGGAGACAACACGATGTTAGCCACTGTCCTTATCGCTGTCGTTGCACTCATCCATCTCTACATTCTTGTGCTGGAAATGTTCCTGTGGAATACCAAAACAGGGCATAAGGCCTTTAATCTGCGTCCCGACTTTGCGCGCGACACCCGCGTGCTGGCCGCGAATCAGGGGCTGTATAACGGTTTTCTGGCTGCAGGTCTGCTCTGGAGCCTGTGGCTCGGCGAAAAGGGTATTCAGGTGGCCATCTTCTTCCTGACCTGCGTGTTAATTGCCGGGCTCTTTGGCGCAGCCACCGCCAGCCGAAAAATTTTGTATGTACAGGCCGTGCCCGCGCTCGCAGCGCTGCTTGCGCTACTCATCTGAAGCAATGCTTTGGTTGAGGTAAGGCGTCCGATATAATCATGGCTTTACCCTTACAGGTTAGCGACGAGACAGTTATGAACAACGATATCCCACTGAAATATTATGACATTGCCGATGAGTATGCGACGGAAACCGCTGAGCCCGTCGCGGAGTCGGAGCGCGACGCGCTGGCGCATTATTTCCAGCTGCTGCTCATCCGTTTATCGAATAATGAGGAGATCAGCGAGGAGGCTCAGCAGGAGATGGCCGCTGAGGCCGGGATCCTTGCGGGTCGCATTGATGATATTGCGAATTTCCTCAATCAGTGGGGAAATGAATAGTCTGCTTCAAAAACCGTTATGCTGATGCTTTGCGATACAGCTCAGCATCACGCTATCGGACCACATGCATTTTTTCCGCAGAATATGTGAAGCGGGGGCGTCGATAAACAGCGCTAAAATAACGGTCAGACAAAAGAGTACCACTGGGAATAGTAAGGATAATTTCACGTTTTTAACCAAAATATGAGTGTGCTTCAGGGTAATTTACCGTCTGATTGTGACGACTATATGTTTTTGCGTAAAAAATGGAAATGCCCGGCTGGAAAAAAATGGATATGCAAGGCTTCTGGTTACGGTGCGACCCCGGTGAGTCGCTTCGCCAGCTCGCTGCGGGTGAGTGCTTTAGAAAAATACCATCCCTGAATCAGCGCATCGGGATATCTGCTCGCAATAAAGCGATATTGAATTTCATTTTCCACGCCCTCGAAAACGAGGGTCTTATTCAATCTCGCGAGGGCATCGCTGAAGATAGCAAAGATGTTTTGCTTATAATGCTCGCTAATGCCGTCCACCAGCGACTTATCGATTTTGATCACATCATATTCAAGCAGCGACAGGCGAGCGAGGTTTGAATTTTGCACGCCAAAATCATCTATTGATATTTTAACACCGAGTGATTTGAGCTCCTGACAAAACCCCTCGAGGATATCTGCCGTGGAAACGGCTTTCTCGGAAAGTTCGACCTTCATCAGGGAAAGGGGAAGGTGATTGGCTAAACACTCACGCCGCAAAATGCTAATGAACTGCCCGTCTTCAATTTCCGTCCGCCCAACGTTAATGGAGACGATCAGCTGGTGTTTAATCGCCAGTGGGGCAATCTCAGAAAGGGATTTCTCGATAATATTATTATAATATTTTTTATAAAGACCAATCTTCTTAATTAATGGGATAAACAGCTCCGGAGAGACGTCCCCGTGCTTTTGATCGCGCCATCTCGAAAGAACTTCGACGCCCACGATTTTTTGATCGTGAATGCGGATAATGGGCTGGTAGTTAACGCTGATGGTATTGGTGATGACGGCTTTGATCAGCGTGCGTTCCAGAGAAAAACGGTCTTCATAGATGCGGAAGATAAATAACGTTATCGCGACCCAGATAAAATAGAGAATGACGGCGAGAAACGAAAAGATAAACGGGGGTAACGAGGCCAGCCCAGCGTCGTGATGCTTCACGATGACGCACAGGTCCCAGAGGGCGCTGCACTGCGTCAGTGTCAGGGTAAACAGCTTCGAATGCAGCCAGCTCTGCTGCGTTAACTCAGGGACGGTTGAAAAAAAGACTCTGCCGAAGTCTTTGGTCGTGGTACTCAGAGAATAGCTTGCCGTAACCGGGGTGAATTTATCGTAAGCATAGCGGGTGGTGAAGATAATAAGATTATTATAAATTGCCGCATTGCCCGTGAAAAAATCTTTTCTGGAAAACTGCGCCAGGAGAAAGCCTCTCGGCGTTTTATGCAGCTCTGCAGGAAGCGCAACGGGCGTTGCAAGTTTACCCCAAAAGGCAGTACAGACTATTTTTCCCTTCTCGATAAAACCGATATCGTCGAAATAATAGTTATTCAGCGTTATTTGCCTGTAGCTATCAAGGCTGGTTTTATCACATCCCTGCGTACTGATGCTTTTAAGGGCCATCGCCACGCTTTGGGACAGGTCTTCTGAATAATGTAATAGGGTATGGGATATCTCACGCTGTTTGCTCTTCTGCTGCCCCACGATAACAGCATTGACCGCATAAAGAGACAGAATGACCAGAAGCGTTGAAACGATCGCAACGGCAATGAGCTTTTTCATTTCCCGGTTATCCTGTCCGCTCCCTGATTACACAAATCTTAACACAGCCAGGGCAAGGCACAACCCTGATAGTCACGTCAGGTGAGTAAATTCGGGCAGGTGAACTCATACGAAAGCATCAGTTTTTTAAGACAATTCTCAGCTAAGCTATTTTCATTGTTATAAGCAATACCGGGTTAGCACAGGCTCTACTCCCAGAACATCCATGCTTGCTTTTTCTATTAAGGAAAACATCGTGCGCAACGTGATGATCCCTATTCTCAGTGCCTTGTTTCTTTTTCTGAGCGGCATTCTGATTATTAACTGGCAGCTATGGCAGATGGCTAAGCTTAATATTAGTCATACCGCCACGGCAAGCACCCAAAAAATAGAAAATATTCTGGCTGAAGCCGTCAGTGCGGCCAACACGGCGAAGCATGTTGCGGCTGAAGGGTGTACCAGTAGCGGACAGCTGGCGCTGGGGACAGAGGCCGCGCTAAAACCGCATCTGCGCGCCATCATGATCCAGCAGCAGGGTAAAATCATCTGTACTTCCCTTCCCGGGAATGGCGTGTTGATTATTCATCCGGAGACGCTACCTGTCGAAAAACTGATGCTGTTACCCGGCAATCGGCTGGTGAACGGCATTCCGGTGCTTATTTTCCAGACGCCTGTCGCGGCAGGGCGCGTCATCGTCAGCGTGAGTGATGCACACTTGCGGGACGTCATCGCGAGCGCATCAAACAGCGTAGATCTGGGGCTGGTTGTTGGTGAAAGCATGCTTGGACGCAAGGGGGATGTTACCGGCTGGAAAGCCGCCTCCTGGGCGGGGGCGATTACGGCGTCAACGCAATTCCCCTTTAGCCTGGCCTGGCAACCTCCTGCCTTTTTTAGCCTGACGCGGCTACTGCAACAGGGATGGAGCCTGATACTGCTTATTCTTGCGCTATCGGTGGCGGTGGGCATTTTGATCCGCCGTTACAAGGGGAAAAGCACCTCTTTTGAGGACGATTTACGTAAGGCCATTTTGCAGGGGGAGATCGTGCCGTATTACCAGCCGATCGTGAACGGCGATACCGGCGGGCTGTATGGCGTTGAAGTCCTGGCAAGATGGAAGCATCCAAAATCAGGCTTTATCCCACCGGATGTCTTTATTCCGATTGCCGAACGCAGCGGTTTGATTATTCCGCTAACCAAAGGCTTGATGGCGAAAGTCGTTACACAGCTTAAGCCGCTTTTGCCTAAGCTACCGGACGGGTTTCATATCGGGGTGAACATCAGCGCCAGACACATCAATGCGCCTTCCTTCATCGGTGACTGTCGCGTCTTCGGGAAAGGGTTTCAGGGTAAAGAAGTCAAACTGGTTCTCGAGGTGACCGAGCGTGAACCGTTGATCGATAATCCTCATCTGGTGGAAAACCTTAACATGCTGCATAACGCCGGTTTTGTCATTGCACTGGATGATTTTGGTACAGGCTATTCCGGGCTGTCATGCCTTAATGCGCTTGCCATTGATTATATTAAAATTGATAAAAGCTTTGTGAACCGGGTTTCAGATGAAAAGGACTCAACGATCCTGCTGGACTGCGTCATTGACCTGGCAAAAAAACTCTCATTACGCATTGTGGCTGAAGGCGTAGAAACGAAAGCGCAGCTGGAGTATCTCAATCGTAATGAGATTACCCTGCTGCAGGGTTATTATTTTGGTAAGCCCGTCTCGTATATCGATTTTATTAAAGTCATTTTATCTAAGCCCCGGGAGAAGGTAAGTTTGTAAAACGAAATTAAGACGAGCTTCTGTTGTATGCTTAAGTGCAATTCATTTTCCTCTTATCATGAGCTTTGTTACAGTGACTAGAGTTGTCAGCCAGGGATGTCAGGCGTGATAAGGTGGAAAAGCTCGTGCATGTGAAAAATACTTTTTACACAACAACCATTACCGTCATCATTGTCTCATTGATCATCTCGCTGTCGCTTGCCGTCCAAATTGCCACGTCCAGGCAGCAGTCAATCCAGCAAATTAATACCAGCGTCGCTAACCTGAGCCATACCCTTGATGTCTATACCGAGGGGATCATGCGCCAGAGTGAAATGTTAATTACTACCGTTTCCGACATAATCGAAATTTATGGCATGACCCCACAGCAGGCGAGCCATATTCAGCGAATGATAAATAATCAGGATAATCTCCTTACCCAGATTAATAATGTGGTTGTTTACGATGCCAGGGGCGATATCTTTACCGCATTGCACGAAACGTTTACGGGCCCACGCAAAGGATCGGACAGGTCATTTTTTATCTATCACAAGGAAAATAAAAATCAGCAGATTTTTATTGGCGAGCCCGTAGTCAGCAGAACCAATGGTAAATGGGTCATCACCATTAGTCGGCGCCTTGAAACCCACACCGGGGCATTTAACGGTGTGGTGGTGGTGACGCTGGGTATCGAGAATTTTCTCGCGCTCTACGGGCAGATTAATATTGGTCACTTGGGCGTCATTGGCTTAACAACAGAGTCAGGCGTGCTGTTGGTCCGTTATCCTTTTAAAAATACCTATATCGGCACGATTGTTTCTGATTCACCGCTCTTCAGGAAATACCTCAGGGTACAAAATACCGGGATAGCCAGTTCCATTTCGCGGTTTGATAAAATCGAACGCATTTATGCCTATGAGAAAAACGAACGCTACGGACTGGTCACCACCGTGGCCGTCAGCATTGATGAAGCCCTCTCAGCGTGGCGCAAGCAGGCCATTCAGCTGGCGGTACTCATTTTCGTTTTCACGGCGATACTCATCGTCGCGTCATACTTCCTGTATTCCGACTTATCCAGAAAAACCAGAGATAACAAGGCGCTGAAGATTATCGCTTCTGAGGATGCGCTAACCGGGCTTTATAACCGTCGCATTTTTGATGAAAAAATCCTCTCGGAAATCGCGCTTTGTGCCGCGCATGATGCACCGATTTCGATACTGATTGTGGACGTGGACTTCTTCAAAAAATACAACGATAACTACGGCCATCCGGAAGGGGACCGGTGTCTGGCGCTGCTGGGTAGCAGTCTCAGGGAGAGCCTTACCCGTGATAATCAGATTGTGGCGCGATACGGCGGAGAGGAGTTTGCGCTGATATTGCCTGATACGGATATCCAGGAGTCGCTTCGACTGGCGCAGACGATTATACGCAACGTGTTTTCTCTGCAAATCGCGCATGCTTTTAGCCCCTTCGGGCGGGTAACGGTAAGCGTCGGAATTTCTACCGCGCGTGCCGTCGACATTGCGGGCAGCCAGCAGAATATCATTATTGCCGCTGACCAGGCGCTCTACCAGGCAAAACGCGCAGGACGTAACCGGTACGCGTTTGTTGGGGTATGAACAGAAAAAAAAGCCCACTTAAAAGTGGGCAAGAAATACTGGAAGCAATGTGAGCAATGTCGTACTGAATACCTGAGTGTTTCGCTCAACTATTCAGTGTTGAGAAAGATAATCTTTCTCAATAAAAGATGCAACCCCACAGTTTATGTGGCACGCTCTTTTTGTTGATGAATAATTGCGCACTCTCGCATTGTGATGCCTATCACAAATTTCCTTTCTGAAATCCTGTGCTATTCTTTTTTGTGTCGTTGATTTAATGACAAAAACCATACAGAGAGGAAAGTTATGGGAATTTTATCCTGGATTATCTTTGGGCTTATTGCGGGTATTCTGGCGAAGTGGATCATGCCGGGCAAAGATGGCGGTGGGTTTATCGTCACCGTAATACTGGGTATTATCGGCGCGGTAGTGGGCGGCTGGATCAGTACGCTGTTCGGTTTTGGTAAAGTCGATGGCTTTAACTTCGGCAGCTTCGCCGTCGCGGTGATCGGTGCGCTGGTTGTGCTGTTTATCTACAGAAAAATCAAAAGCTGATCCTTAACGCGTTAAAAAAGGCTGCCGGATGGCGGCCTTTTTTACGTGGCGGGTTTACCACCAGCCAAGCTGCGTGCCGGCAAACGCCGCGAGGGCAACGATCAGCATAATGAGGGTCGTTTTTCTCATTTATGCCCCCGGTGCCGCGTAACCACCGACAAAGAACCACGCTAAAAAAATCACCGCCGTTATAAAAATAACGACCGGGAAGAGGATCCCTATTCTCATACCATCACCTGTTTCGGTTTCTATAACGCCGTAGAGTGTACGGGGTTAATCCATAGTGAGAAAGCGAGTTTTGCTTTTTCCTTTCTTATCCTGATACATCGCGATATCCGCGTCGCGTAATGCGCTGTCCGGATCGGTTATCTGAGGATCCACTTCGATAACGCCGAGGCTGGCTCCGGGATAGATAAGGTTGACGCTACCCAGCCAGTATTCACCGGCAATACAGGCGCTGAGACGCGTTTTGAGCAGGGTGACCTGCGCGTTATCTCTTTCGCTGTGGGATGTGCTCAATGACGCCACCAGAAACTCATCGCCGCCCAACCGGCCAATGATATCGTCCTGCCGTTTTTCTTCCGTCAAACGCTTGCCCACTTCAATCAGAAACTGGTCGCCCGCCTCGTGGCCGTAACGATCGTTAATCAGCTTGAAATCATCCAGATCGATGAACGCGATGACGGTGTTACGCTTAAGGTGGCGCGCCAGAGAAAACAGGGTAGTCAAATCTTCAAAAATGGCGCGACGGTTGGGTAAACCGGTAAGGGCATCCGTGTAGGAGTGCGCGATGAGGGCCGCATTGGCTTCGCGAAGCTGGGTCACCAGCGACTCTTTCTGAATGGACTGGGCAATCAGCCCGGCGAATAACTTCAGCACCTGTTCACCGCGCTCGCTCAGCGGCTTTCTGGCCGTGCTGGTGGCGCAGAGCGTTCCGTAGAGCGAACCATCCGCAAGATGAACAGGAATACTCATGTAGGTCGTAATGCCGAGCGCTTTCGCCGCCTCGCACTCCGGCCAGCGTTCGGGAACGTCGTTGCTGAATACGGTGTCGCTGTCCAGCGCGCGCTTGCACAGGGTTTCATCCCACGGAACGCTCAGTCCCTCCGGGATTGTCATCTGCTTGCTGTTGCGGGCGTAGAGGATATGCTGCAGTCGGGCTTCGATATCTACCTTGGTGAGGTAAGTCGACTCCATATCCGTCACGATCTCCAGCATCTCCAGCAGCTGACGAACGAGACTTTCAAGGGATTGCTCAGTGGCGAGGGTTTCTGAAACACGGGCAAGGATAATATCCGACATGACGTAGAATGACTCCCAGGCAGAAGACGTCTGCATCTGCATGTTATGCTGAGTTTTTAGACTTCAGGCATAGTAAAACATGAATACAGAAAATTTAATATATGCAGGGAGAGGGCAGCAGGAGAGAAAAAAGGCCCCGTTGTTGAGACCGGGGCAAAGACATCTTGATTACGGAATGATGTTCTCTGGTCATATCGAGAACACGCCTCACTATAGTGTTGAAAAGTGCAGTTAAAATGGAGAAATCATGGAGAAAGCGGCGGTGACCCGTTACCCTTAGACTGTAATGATGTGACAAGGATTAATGAGATGAGATTTCTGCTTCTGGCGGTAGTGCTTCCCCTGGTGGCCTGCACCGCAAAAACGACCCCACCCGATGCCCCAAAACCGCCGCACGCTGTCGGTATGGCGAACCCAGCCTCCGTATACTGCCTGGAGAAGGGCGGGGAACAGATCCCGGTTCAAAGCCCGCAGGGCGTACGCACGGAGTGCAAACTCCCGGGGGGTGAAGTGATTGATGAATGGACGCTCTACCGTCGCGATCGTCCGCAACCCACCAGGTGACAGACGTATACTGCCTGCGATACACTTCTCTTTAGGATTATTCTTAGCCAGTTCCTGGCTACCGTTATCGTGAGAGAAGTATGTTCCAGCTTAAACCGGGCAGCATGGCGATGATCGTGGGTGCCCGCACGGCGTCAGGCCGTCGCAATATTGGTAAATCTGTTGAGCTGTTTGGCCTGTGCCAGCCTGGCCTGCGTTTCGTTAACCCGGTCAACGGCGTGATGACGCAACTCCCCGCAACCGCCGAACGCGCGCTTTGGCTGGTGACGGGTGATGTTTACGCCTTTGACAATCAGCACGGTTTTGCGTTTGTCCGCGCCGAACATCTGATGCCGCTCACCCCCGATGAAGCGCCGCAAATCCTCGATGAGATAGCGATCGGCTGATCACAGATGGCGCAGCCAGTCGGCTAATACCAGGGCGTGATTTTGCTTCGTGTCTTTGGCAGCAAAGAGCAGGGTGACGGTCTGCCTGTTCGCCAGCGTCGCCAGACGCATTCCCTCGTCAGCGTGCTGCGCCAGCTCTTCCCGATAGGCCTGACTGAAGGCGGCGAAATCAATGGTTTCGCTATGAAAGGCCTTGCGAAGTTCATTCGAGGGCGTGAGCACTTTACACCATTCATCATACGCGAGGTCCGTTTTCTTCACCCCGCGCGGCCACAGCTTGTCCACCAGCACTCGATAGCCGTCGTCCTGACCTGCCTGTTCGTATACGCGTTTGCACTGAATCATGATTCCACCCTCCCAATTTAAGGTATTGTGATAATTGCAGAAGATCGGTAGTCTGAGGTTCCTTATGTTATCTGATAATACTCTGGCATAAGGAACCTTTCATGGAACACCTCCCGGTTAAAACGACGCTGCGCATTGCGCTGGTTGGCGATTACAATCCCCATGTTATTGCGCATCAGGCGATCCCGCTGGCCATTGACGACGCCGCCGCAGTCCTTGACCTCACCGCCGATTACGACTGGCTTGCCACCACGGAGCTGACAAGCCCTGAAGATCTGGTGGGCTACGATGCCATCTGGCTGGTTCCCGCCAGCCCCTATAAAAATACCGAGGCCGCTTTTATCGCCGCGCGCTACGCCCGTGAAAACAGCATTCCGTTCCTTGGCACCTGCGGTGGATTCCAGCATGCGCTGATTGAGTATGCCCGCAATGTGTTGGGCTGGGCGGATGCGGCACATGCTGAGACGGATAGCGAAGGCACCATGGTGATTGCGCCGCTGGCCTGCTCGCTGGTGGAGAAAACCGATGCCATTGAGCTGCGTAAAAATACGCTGATCGCGAAGGCGTACGGCAAGCCGGAAATTGAAGAGGGGTATCACTGTAACTATGGCGTGTCGCCAGAGTTTGCAGAGGCGCTGGAAAGCGGTGATATGCACGTTACGGGCTGGGACGAACAGGGGGAAATTCGCGCCGCAGAGCTGGTTACGCACCCGTTCTTCGTGATCACCTTATTCCAGCATGAGCGTGCTGCGCTGGAAGGACGCCCGGTCGTGCTGGTGCAGGCGATGCTGCGCGCGGCGCGCGATTCATAACGTCGTCGCTTTTCTTGCCGGGTGGCGCTGCGCTTGCCCGGCCTACAATTCTGCGCGCGGCGCACGGGTAAGAAAAGGCAGGCCCGATGGTCTGCCTTACTGTTTAACGGGGCGCGATCTCCCGGTCTCGCCCGGCAAGCACGCCGCAAACAGCCATTATCACAGCGGCCAGGGCGCAGCCCAGTAGCGGGATCCGCCAGTCTCCCGCGCTATCGTGAATTTTCCCCATCAGCGGAGGGCCGCAGGCGGCAAGCAGATAGCCAATCGACTGCGCCATGCCGGACAGCGCCGCGGCCTGGTGCGCGGAGCTGGCGCGCAGGCCGATAAACGTCAGGCCGAGGATCATCGTTGCCCCTGTGCCAAAGCCAAACACCAGCGTCCACATCACCGCCATGTCAGGCATAAACCATAGCCCCGCCGCGCTTACCGCGCACAGCAGCGCCACCGCGCCTGCAATGGCCCGCTGATCTTTCAGACGGTGGAGGACCAGCGGCACGGCAAGTCCCGGCACGGCCGTGGCCAGCTGTAAAAGACCATGCACCGAACCGGCCTGCGCTTCGCTGTAGCCGTGGCTCAGCAATATCGCCGGCAGCCAGCCGATGATGACGTAGTAAATCAGCGAGTTAATCCCCAAAAAGAGCGTCACCTGCCAGGCGAGGGCCGAGCGCCAGATGGCGCGATTATGCAGCGCGCCAGCGCCCGTTACCGTTGCAACGTGTTTCTGACGCCACTGGGGCAGCCAGAGCAGCAGCGCGACCAGCGGAAATGCCATCAGCATCAGCAGCGCGCCATGCCAGCCCGCATTACCCTGCGCAAGGGGAACAATCATCGCCGAGCCGAACGCCGCCGACACGCCCATCGTCAGGGAATAGGCTCCGGTGAGTTTCGCCACCTGGCCGGGAAAGTCACGTTTAATTAATCCGGGTAACAGCACGTTCCCGAGCGCGATACCGCAGCCAATGACCGCGGTTCCGGTGAAAAGCAGCGCGGCGGAAGGCAGCGAGCGAACCGCAATTCCGGCGCAAATCAGCAGCAGGGCGACAAAAAGGCTGCGCTCCATGCCGATACGTCGGGCAACGCCTGCGGCGAGCGGCGAGACGAGGGCGAAAGCCAGCAGGGGCAGGGTGGTCAGCAGACCGGTTTGCGCCGTGCTTAAGTCATAATCAAGACGAATAGTGTCGAGCAGCGGGGCTGCGCCGGTAAAGGTGACGCGAAGCGTAGTGGCAATCATCAGGATGCCTGCAATCAACAGCGCGCCGTGTTTTCCTGAGGTGCGAATAGCAGTAGTCATTATGTTCTCATTCGTTCAAGCGAGGGCACACAATACCGATTTTCTCCGCGGTTGAAATCAGGCTAAAATGACAGTTTATCGCTAAAATCGGACAAACTGATGATTGGTCTGGGACTGGAAGGCTATGATCCCGATAGCCAGCACGATGCGGCCGTCGCGTTTCGCATCCGCGTGGTGGCGGAAGAACAATATATTCCACGACATCATCACCGTAAGGGACAGCTGATTCTGGCCCTCGGCGGCGCGATCACCTGCGAAGTGGAAAATGCCATGCTGATGGTTCCGCCCCAGTACGCCGTCTGGATCCCCGGCCAAATGCCGCACAGCAACAGGGCCACGCCGGGCGCGCAGCTCTGCTTTTTGTTCATTGAACCGGGGGCAGCAAGCTTGCCCGACCGCTGCTGCACCCTGAAAATCTCTCCCCTGGTACGGGAGCTGATTTTATCCCTGGCGGAAAAATCGCGTGAACAACTTCCTCTTGCGGCCACATCGCGCCTGGTTGACGTCCTGTTTGACGAGCTGCCGCTCCAGCGTCAGGAGCATTTGCAGCTGCCCGTCTCACCCCATCCTAAAATTCGGCTGATGAGCGAGAAAATGGCGGAAGAGCCTGCCGCCTGGCAGACGCTGGCGCAGTGGGCGAGCCACTTCGCCATGAGCGAACGCAGCCTGGCGCGGCTGGTGGTGAAAGAGACCGGTTTAAGCTTTCGCCGCTGGCGTCACCAGCTGCAGCTGATCGTGGCGTTACAGCATTTGATTAGTGGGAAATCGGTACAGCAGGTGGCACAGTCACTGGGATATGACTCTACCACCGCGTTTATCACCATGTTCAGGAAGGGATTGGGCCAGACGCCGGCGCGTTATATGGCCAGCCTGACTACGACTTCCCGATAAACAGAGAGACAAGGCCTGCCGCAATCAGCGGCCCCACCGGAACGCCGCGGAACAGCGCCACGCCCAGAACGGTGCCCACCAGCAGGCCCGCCACCAGCGAGGGCTGGCTGCTCATCAGCGTAACGCCGCGTCCGCCCAGCCACGAAACAAAAACCCCCACCGCGATTGCTACCAGCGATTTCCAGTTTACAAACGAGTGCAGCAGGGTTGACGCGGGAAGCGTACCGCTGGCGATGGGCGCCATTACCCCGATGGTTAAAATGATGATCCCGATGGTGAGGCCTTGCTTTTCTATCCACGGGAAAAAGGTATTTAACGGGGTCACGCGAACAATAATCAGCACCAGAATCGAGATGGCGACGGTGGTGTTATGGCTGACAAAGCCGAGCGCGGCGAGTGCCAGAAGTATGAGCAGAGTAGGGTCAAACATAGGGAATCCTTGCCAAATAATTAACCTGCTTACAGTACGCGCAAACGCGACGCAGGGCACTTTTAAAAAGATTTTATTGTTGTCATAACCTTGTCATTTACGCGGATTAAAACGGAGGGAGATATCGCAAAAGGGGTCGCCATCATGAACGATCACATGTTTGTTGAAACGCTGATTATCTCCTCATCGTTTTTCGCTATTGCCGTTATTCTCGTCGCCTCCGTGCTGTTCCTGGAAAGAAAAGGCTGACAGGGTCGCCAGCCATAGCGGTTACGCTTTATGGAAGTTCACAAGCTCAGGACGGGCGATGCGCAGGTAATCCTGGGTATCCATAATCACGGATTTCTCCAGCAGGCCGGCGTTAAACGCGATTTCGTCAAAACGCTCGAACAGCAGCGGATCGGCAACCAGTGCCAAATCAGGATGGAAGCTAAAGGGCGGGATAGCGCCGAAAACGCAGGCGGTCAGGTTATCGACCTCGGCCGGGCTGGCGAGGGAGGCCTTCAGCCCGCCAAAATGGCTGGCAAGCTGGCTCAGATCAGCCTGCAGATCGGCGGCGAGGATCGCCAGAACGTGTTTTTTTACACCGTTTCCCTTCACCTTGCAGACCAGGGCTTTTGCGCCCTGGCGCAGATCGGTCCCGCGAATTTCACTTACCGCTTCACATTTCCCGACCGCCTCGTGCTCCATAACGCGAAACCGCGCGCCCTGCTCGGTAAGTAAGGTAATCAGTTGCTGGTGGGTTCCTGCCCCAATAACGTCGTCAGTCATAACGATTTCCCGGTGATAATCCAGTATGCAGCGTTCTACATTAGCACGGGATGAGCGGGGTCGAAAGAAAACAGCCAGCGGGTTCGCTGGCTGTTGGATTATGCGTTGCTGGTTGAAGATTGCTTGTGGAACAGCTCTCTGAACACCGGATAAATATCATCCTGGTCACGGATATGCTGCATGGCAAAATTATCGAACATCGATTGCAGATGTTCATACTCCCGCCACAGGGTCTGGTGAGCGCGACGGGTGATTTCGATATAGCTGTAGTAACGCACCACCGGCAGAATTTTCTTCGCCAGAATCTCGTGACACAGCGGTGAGTCGTCGGCCCAGTTATCACCATCCGACGCCTGCGCGGCATAAATATTCCACTGCGACGGGTCGTAACGCTCTTTCACCACTTCATCCATCAGCTTCAGGGCGCTTGATACGATGGTCCCGCCGGTCTCCTGCGAGTAGAAGAACTCATGTTCATCCACCTCTTTCGCCTGAGTGTGGTGGCGGATATAGACCACCTCCACGTTCTTATAGGTTCTGCTCAGGAACAGGTAGAGCAGAATATAAAAACGCTTCGCCATATCCTTGGTGGCCTGGTCCATCGAGCCTGAAACGTCCATCAGACAGAACATCACCGCCTGGCTGGAGGGCTCAGGGCGTTTTTCGTAGTTCTTGTAGCGCAGATCAAAGGTGTCGATAAACGGTACCCGTTCGATCTTCGCCCTCAGTTCCGCAATCTCTTTACGCAGGCGCTCCTCTTCCAGCAGTTGCGCCGGTTCCGTGTTTTCCACGACCTTCAGGCTGCTCTCCAGCTCGCGCAGCTCGCGACGTTTGCCTGCCGTCATCGCCGTGCGTCGCGCCAGCGAATTCTGCAACGAACGAACGACGCTGATATTGGCGGGCACGCCGTTGGCGGTATAGCCCGCGCGATGGGTTTTATATTCATTAAGCTGACGATGCTGATTTTTCTTCAGATTCGGCAGCGCCAGGTCTTCAAACAGCAGGTCGAGATATTCATCTTTCGAAATCTGGAAGACAAATTCGTCCTGGCCTTCACCGTCCTGGCTGGCCTGTCCCTGACCGCTTCCTGAACCACCGCCGCCCTGAGGACGCTCAATTCTGTCGTTCTGAACGAAGTGGTCATTACCTGGGTGTACGCGATGGCGCAGGCCGCCTCGCCCCTGATGAAACATCGGTTCGCTGATGTCATCGGTGGGGATGGAGACAGATTCGCCGCTGTCGACGTCGGTCACCGAGCGTTTGTTGATGGCCTCGGAGATAGACTGTTTAATTTGCGCTTTATAACGACGCAAGAAGCGCTGGCGGTTCACCGTGCTCTTGTTTTTGCCGTTAAGACGCCGGTCAATAAACCAGGTCATATACCCCCCGTACTGCATTTGCCAACTTGCATTTTGTAGGCCCGGCAAGCGCTAACCGCCACCGGGCACTTGTTTTAAGACGATTTACGCACGCGCAGATACCATTCGCAGAGCAGGCGGACCTGCTTGCGGGTGTAGCCTTTTTCCATCATACGGTCGACAAAATCGTCGTGCTTTTTCTGCTCATCGGTTGAGGTTTTGGCGTTAAACGAGATCACCGGCAGCAGCTCTTCGGTATTGGAGAACATCTTCTTCTCAATGACCGTGCGCAGCTTCTCGTAGCTGGTCCAGTTCGGATTGCGCCCGTTGTTATGCGCTCTGGCGCGCAGGACGAAGTTCACAATCTCGTTACGGAAGTCTTTCGGGTTGCTGATCCCGGCAGGCTTCTCGATTTTTTCCAGCTCCGCGTTCAGGGATTCACGGTCAAACAGCTGGCCGGTATCCGGGTCGCGGTACTCCTGGTCCTGGATCCAGAAGTCAGCATAGGTGACATAACGGTCGAAAATGTTCTGCCCGTATTCTGAATAGGATTCCAGGTAGGCCGTCTGGATCTCTTTGCCAATGAACTCGGCGTATTTCGGGATCAGGTAACCTTTGAGGAACTCAAGGTAGCGTTCAGCCTGCTCCTGCGGGAACTGCTCGCGTTCGATTTGCTGTTCCAGCACGTAGAACAGATGAACCGGGTTGGCCGCCACTTCCGCATGGTCGAAGTTAAAGACGCGGGAGAGGATCTTAAACGCGAAACGCGTGGACAGACCGTTCATCCCCTCATCAACCCCGGCATAGTCGCGGTATTCCTGATACGACTTCGCTTTCGGGTCGGTATCTTTCAGGCTTTCCCCGTCATAGACGCGCATTTTCGAATAGATGCTGGAGTTTTCCGGCTCTTTCAGACGCGAAAGGATGGAGAAGCGTGACAGCGTTTCCAGCGTCCCGGGCGCGCAGGGGGCATGCACCAGCTCACTGTGGTTAAGCAGTTTCTCGTAAATTTTGATCTCTTCGGAGATCCGCAGGCAATAAGGCACCTTGACGATGTACACGCGGTCAAGGAAGGCCTCATTGTTTTTGTTATTACGGAAGGTCACCCATTCAGATTCGTTCGAGTGAGCGAGAATAATCCCGTTAAACGGCAGGGCGGAGATACCTTCCGTCCCGTTGTAGTTGCCTTCCTGGGTCGCCGTCAGCAGAGGATGCAGCACTTTAATCGGTGCTTTAAACATCTCGACGAATTCCATAATCCCCTGGTTCGCGCGGCACAGCGCGCCTGAGTAACCGTAGGCATCCGGATCGTTTTGCGCGAAGTTTTCCAGCTTGCGGATGTCGACTTTACCCACCAGCGCCGAGATATCCTGGTTGTTCTCATCGCCAGGTTCTGTTTTGGCGATGGCGATCTGTTCAAGGATAGATGGCCAGACTTTCACCACGCGGAATTTGGTGATATCGCCACCAAACTCGTGCAGGCGTTTTGCCGCCCACGGCGACATAATGGTGCCGAGGTAGCGGCGCGGGATGCCATACTCTTTATCCAGAATCTGCGCATCTTCCTGCGGATTGAACAGGCACAGCGGATGGTCGTTCACCGGGCTGCGTTCACCGTTGGCGCTCAGAACATAGATAGGGACGCGCTGCATCAGCGACTTCAGACGTTCAGCCAGCGAGGATTTACCGCCACCCACCGGGCCGAGTAAATAGAGAATCTGTTTCTTCTCTTCCAGACCCTGAGCGGCATGCTTCAGATAGGAGACAATCTGTTCAATGGCATCTTCCATACCATAGAACTCTTCAAACGCCGGGTATCGGGCGACCACCCGATTCGAAAAGAGACGGGAAAGCCGAGGCTCCAGGGCAGTGTCAACCATGTTTGGCTCACCAATAGCCATCAATAGCCGTTCTGCCGCATTGGCATAGGCACTGCGATCTTGCCGACATATGGTAAGAAACTCCTGCAGTGTGAACTCTTCGTCCTTGGCAGCTTCATAGCGCTGGCGATAGTGATCGAATATATTCATGGCATGCCGTCCTTTCGTTTTTTAGCACAGGATAAGAGCCGTTCGTATGAGTAGTGGAGGCTCCCGGAAGAGAATCTCTCGCACCTCACTGCCAGAGCAGCAACCTGTGTGCCAGGTCAGACGCTAAGAACCGCAGGTGTTCAGGAAAACTCTTCTTAAATTAAAGCGTAGATGGCATTTGCAAAACTTGCATGTCCAGAAAATCTACTTTCAATGACATATCAATAACTCATCCAAAAATTCCCACTGTCGTTATAAGACAAATGCACGTTTTTCATTCAGCGGTCATATAAATGAAAGCGGGCTGTCATCTGATAAGTTAAAAATAACGGGTTAATCAGACTGATTAGCAGGCAAAAAATTTTGGGATGTACGGGATTGGCGGTTACACTTCATCGGCTGATTATTTGACTACAGGAAAGAATGGATTGTGACCAAACTCAAACTTCTGGCATTGGGCATCCTTGCCGCGACCGCAGTGAACACCGCACAGGCGGAAAGTCAGTGGACGGTTGGCGCGGGTGTTGGCGTCATTAACAGCCCGTACAAACAGTATGACCGTGATGTTTACCCTGTTCCCGTTATCACCTATGAAGGCGATAACGTGTGGTTCCGCGGGCTCGGCGGCGGCTACTATCTCTGGAACGATACGGCCGATAAGCTCTCCATCATGGCCTACTACGATCCGACGCACTTCAAGCCGGGTGACAGCGACAGCCACGCGCTTCGCCAGCTCGACAAGCGCAAAAGCTCGATGATGGCCGGGCTCTCATACGTGCATAACACCCAGTATGGCTTCCTGCGTACGGCCCTTGCGGGTGATACGCTGGATAACAGCAACGGCTTTATCTGGGATCTGGCGTGGCTGTACCGCTATACCAACGGTGGGCTGACTCTGACGCCGGGTATCGGTGTGCAATACAATAGCGAGAACTACAACGACTACTACTACGGCGTCTCTAAAAACGAGTCCCGCCGCAGTGGTCTGAAAAGTTATAGTGCCGATGACGGCTGGGATCCTTACCTGGAGCTGACCGCGAGCTACAACTTCCTTGGCGACTGGAGCGTGTACGGTACCGGCCGTTACGAGCGTCTGAGCGACGAAGTGAAGGATAGCCCGATGGTCGACAAATCCTGGGCAGGTATTTTCTCTGTCGGTGTGAGCTACAAGTTCTGATTGCGCACTAATATCGTGCAATTGATGCATTAAAACGGGGCGCTTGCGCCCCGTTTGCTTTAGTGTGGTGCAGTGAAGCGGGGGAGGTGAAATGCCTTAGCGTTTCACAATCTTAATTGTCTGCCCTAAACGAGACGGCTTTTCGTCGCTCGCTTTTTGCGGCGTGCTCACGCAGGCCGTTTCCACACAGACAAACGTTTTATACCCTTCATCCGTCATGTCGGCCATGCTGACGGACAGCGCCGGACCCGGGTTCCAGCCCACCACGTCGCTGTGATGATGATGAACCACTTCAATTCCGCGGTTCAGGGCGCCGTCGTGGATCACGCTGCACGCTTCCGGGTGCAGGTAGACACGGTCGGTACGGTCAGGGAACGTCTGTACGCCGTCGCTCAGTTTACCTTCTTTGGCGTTATCCACTTTGTCGATAAAGGTATCGCCAAGACCGCTCACCTTCACTGCGCTGATGTCACCCACGTTGAAGTAGGTGTGCAGGGCTACGGTGGTTTCAAACTCACCGTGGGCTTCCAGTTCGATTTCACAGGTTTTGCCCAGCTTAAAGCGGGCGTACAGGGTGAAATCGTGCGGCCAGAGGGCGCGAGTTTCATCATTAGCCTGCAGCTCAAAGGTCAGCACGGCGCCGTTGTCATCTTCATTATGCGCTTTCAGCGTCCACTGCTGGTTACGGGCAAACCCGTGAGACGGTAAACCCGGCTGTGCGGACGGGCCGAACCACGGCCAGCAGATCGGCACGCCACCGCGAATAGCGGCCCCTTTTTTGAAGGAGGTCGCATCGCTCAGCCACAACCCTTCGGCTTCGCCTTCCGGTTTCCAGGAGAGCAGGTGGGCGCCGTTCAGCGCCACGGACGCTTTGACGCGCGGATGGTCAACGACGATAACGTCGGCACCGTCAATCTGACGGCGGGAAAGCACAGGGGTAAGTTGTTCGACTACCGGAAGTGCAAAAATTTTATTAATCATTAAGCAATCCTCTGTCTTATAAATAAAAAAAGGCGACCGAAGTCGCCTTTTTGGATCAAGCACTCATCTCAACTTATTTGGAGATGTGAGCGATCAGGTCCAGTACTTTGTTAGAGTAGCCGGTTTCGTTGTCGTACCAGGATACCAGTTTAACGAAGTTGTCGTTCAGTGCGATACCTGCTTTAGCATCGAATACTGAAGTGCAGATTTCGCCGTTGAAATCGGTAGATACAACGTCGTCTTCGGTGTAGCCCAGAACGCCTTTCATTGCGCCTTCGGAAGCAGCTTTGATTGCTTTCTTAATTTCTTCATAAGAAGCAGCTTTTTCCAGACGAACGGTCAGGTCAACAACGGATACGTTAGGAGTTGGAACGCGGAACGCCATACCAGTCAGTTTGCCATTCAGTTCTGGCAGTACTTTACCTACAGCTTTAGCAGCACCGGTAGAGGATGGGATGATGTTCTGAGCCGCGCCACGGCCGCCGCGCCAGTCTTTGTGAGACGGGCCATCAACGGTTTTCTGAGTAGCGGTGGTCGCGTGAACGGTAGTCATCAGACCTTCGATGATGCCGAAGTTGTCGTTGATAACTTTAGCCAGCGGTGCCAGGCAGTTGGTGGTACAGGATGCGTTAGACACGATATCCTGGCCAGCGTAAGTTTCGAAGTTTGCACCACGAACGAACATTGGGGTGTTGTCTTTTGAAGGACCAGTCAGAACAACTTTCTTCGCACCCGCAGTAATGTGTTTACGTGCAGTTTCGTCGGTCAGGAAGATACCGGTTGCTTCAGCAACAACGTCAACACCGATTTCGTTCCATTTCAGGTTAGCTGGGTCTTTTTCAGCAGTAACGCGGATGGTTTTGCCATTAACAACCAGGTGGCCGTCTTTCACTTCAACGGTGCCGTCGAAACGACCGTGAGTTGAGTCGTACTTCAGCATGTACGCCATGTATTCAGCGTCCAGGAGATCGTTGATACCAACGATTTCGATGTCAGAACGTTTCTGAGCAGCACGGAAAACAATACGGCCGATACGGCCAAAACCGTTGATACCTACTTTGATAGTCATATATTCCACCAGCTATTTGTTAGTGAATAAAAGGTTGCCTGTAAAATTACAAAAACCTTACGCAGCGTCAAGCGGAATCGTGTCAATCATTGCGACAAATCAATCCTGTGACTAACGTTTGTGCGACTGACTCGCCTCACTTTCCCTTTGAGCTTGCAACCAAATGGGGGCTGCGCCCGGGATTTTAAAGTCCCCGCAGGATAAAAATGTGAGCATGATCACAATTGCCTGACCGCCTTTTCGCGACACATAAGTTTAGATCAAAAGTGCACGCAAGGGTGTTAATGTTTTGTTAGAATCCGGGTTAAAAGATGTCTGTTTCTACAGCGAGATGTAAGCATATGTCGAACCAACGTAACCCTGAAGATTTGAAAAAAAACCTCACAGAAATGCAGTTTTACGTGACGCAGAATCACGGGACGGAACCGCCGTTCACCGGGCGTTTGCTGCACAACAAGCGAGACGGCGTCTACCACTGCCTGGTCTGTGATGCGCCCCTGTTCAATTCACAAACGAAATTTGATTCTGGCTGCGGCTGGCCGAGTTTCTACGAGCCGGTGAGCGATGAGGCCATCCGCTACCTGACCGACTCGTCGCACGGCATGGTGCGCACGGAAATTCGCTGCGGCAACTGCGATGCGCACCTTGGGCACGTCTTCCCGGATGGTCCTCAGCCCACGGGCGAGCGTTTTTGCGTGAACTCAGCCTCAATGAGCTTCACTGACGACGAAAACGGCGACCAGGTGAAGGGTTGAAAAAACGATTCAGCAAATTATTCCTTTAAAAGGGCGCGATTGTGAATATTGATGACATGATTAGCGGTATGACGCCGGAGATTTATCAGCGTCTGGTGACCGCCGTAGAGCTGGGAAAATGGCCCGATGGCGTCGCGCTGACGACGGAGCAAAAAGAGAACAGCCTGCAGCTGGTGATGCTGTGGCAGGCGCGCAATAACACCGACGCGCAGCACATGACTATCGACACCCAGGGCCAGATGGTGATGAAGAGCAAGCGCGAGCTGAAAGAAGACTTCGGCATCACGCCGAAGCCGATTGCGACGATGAAAATGCAATAACGGTGCGGGTTGATGCCTTCACCCAACCCTCTCCCACGGGGAGAGGGCTTGGTTGTCTTACTACTTGTGCGGGATCCCGAGCGACTCCGCCAGCTGCTTCGCTAACTGATTGTTGTCATCAGCCCCGTACTCCCAGAACATCGCTCCGGCGAGACCTTTCTCTTTGATGTAGTCCGCTTTGATCGCAACGGAACGTGGGTTCTCATACGAAATCGCAAACAGCGCGTTGCCATCGGCACCCTTCACCGAGAGCCACGGCACTTTCGCCTGGTCGTCCCAGTGCTCGGTAAAGCGCTTCTGCGGATCGTTCAACAGCTTCTTCACGATATCGTTGTATTTCACGTAGGTATCTTTGGTCAGGTCATAGCCGAGTGACTTGAACAACCCGATCTCCTGAGGTCCGAAGTAGGGCTGGGTAACCGGATTTTTTTGCGCATCCGGTTTCGTCCAGTCGATCCCCGGCTCTACGGCGCGTTTCGGCACGCGGCCATAGAAACCAATCCCGAGGTTCATCTGCTGTGGCTTCAGCCCGGCGGCCAGATAGTTGTTCACCACAAAATCCACGCTGTATTTGTCTGCGGCAGCCACCGTCGGCCAGGCGCTGGAGTCATACAGGTTGGCATTGAAGTACTGCGTACCGTATGCCATGTCGTAGGTCATCAGGTTGATGTAGTCGAGCAGGGGCGCGATGGCTTTGATATCCACCCAGCTTTTCGGACTTTCCGCATTCGCGCCTACCGCAATGGTCACCAGCTTTTTATGCACGAACGCCGCGCGCATCTCTTTCAGCAGGGCGGTGAAGTTATCCCGGTCGGCAGGCTGGCTTGCGACCAGCCCCCAGGCGCCGTTGACCGGATACTCCCAGTCGAGATCGATCCCGTCCAGGCCGTATTTGTCGACAATCTACTGCGCGGAGCGGATAAACACCGCGCGCGTCTCTTTGGTTGCCGCTGCGCCAGAGAAGCCACGCGCGCCCCAGCCGCCAACAGAAAGCAGCACTTTGAGGTTCGGGTTTTGCTTACGCAGGGTCGGGATGAGGGCCAGATCGGCGGCGACTTTTGGCGATAGCCAGATCTGATGCAGCTTTGCCGGATCTTTTAGCGCAGCGTTGGTTTCGTCTTTTTCGTCGTTATAGACCAGACCAAACGAGTAGTTCAGGTGGGTGATCTGGCGAACGTCTAATTTATTGATATCGCCACCCGGTCCGGCGGTGACATCGCCACCCCCGTTAAAGTAGCCCACGGACATGAGGGTACTGGCGGAGGCAACTGACGCGCAAAGCAAGGGTAATGCTGCCAGCAAGGGCAAACGTTTCATACAAGTTCCTCTTTGACTAAACAAAACGACCACGCCACAGAAAAGGCGTGGCGAAAAAACAGCCTGACGAGAATAGCATTGCCGCTTCGCTGTGGATGCGAGGGAGTTCACTTTATGGGAGAACGGAGTGGGTTGTTTTGCCGGGTGGCGGCTGCGCCTTACCCGGCCTACGGGGAAAGGTAGGCCGGGTAAGCGTCAGCGCCACCCGGCTTAAAAGGCTACGCCTGCGTCTCCAGCCAGTCTTCGAGCGTATACAGCGTCGCGCCTTCCGCAGCCATATCCATAAAGGCCTGAGCGCTGTCCTGCGGGTTAATGTTCACCCCGCGGCAGCCGTCGGTGATGACGCTGACGGTATAACCTAACTGGAGCGCATCCAGCACGGTAAACTTCACGCAGTAGTCCGTTGCCAGGCCCAGCACAATCAGCTCCGTGATTTCATGGTGACGTAACCACGCGTCCAGCGCCGTTTTCTGGCGATGCCCGTTATCAAAAAACGCGCTATAGCTGTCGATAGCCGGGTTTTCACCTTTATGGAACACCGCGTCGATGGCTTTCTGATTCAGGAGCGGATGCAGCTCCGCGCCTTCCGTCTGCTGTACGCAGTGATCCGGCCAGAAGGTTTGCGCCAGCCCGTCGAGTTCTCCCTGAGTGAAAGGCTCGACGTCGTGCTGGCTGGCAAAGCTGCCGTGGTTCGCCGGGTGCCAGTCCTGGCTTGCGACAACCGCTTCGCCGCGGGCTTTGCACCAGTCCATCAGCGTGTTTGCTACGTCAACGGTGCTGTCACCTTCGGCGACGGCCAGGGCACCGCCCGCGCAGAAATCATTTTGCAAATCGACCAGTAGCAGGGCGCGTTGCTTCATGAGGACTCCTTATTCGTCCGGGGTCAGCTCGCCGCGCAGGTTTTGCATCATCGCGCTGCGAATGGACTGAATGTCCAGATCCTGACTCAGTAAATAGTGAAGTTTAGTCAGCGTTGCCTCAACGGTCATATCGAAGCCGCTGATAACACCCGCATGCGCCAGCGCGTTACCGGTGGCGTAGCCGCCCATGTTGACCTTTCCGGACATACACTGGGTCAGGTTAACGACCACAATTCCTCGCTCGCTGGCTTCCTGAAGCTCTTTCAGGAATTCGCCGTTCTGCGGCGCATTGCCTACGCCATAGGAGCGCAGAATCAGCGCTTTCACCGGCTGGCGAAGGAAGTTACGCACCACGTCGGCAGAGATACCCGGGTAGATAGTGACCACGCCAATCGGTTGCGGAGTAATCGGATGCACAATCAGCTCGCCGGCGGTGTTCGGCGCAGGCGGCGTGCCCAGACGACGGATATGAATCCCGGCCTCCAGCAGCGGCTGCAGGTTAGGAGAGGCGAAGGCGTTAAAACCGTCGGCATGGGCCTTGGTGGTGCGGTTGCCGCGATAGAGACGGTTATTAAAGAACAGCGACACTTCGTTGATCGGGTAATTCGCCGCCACGTACAGGGAGTTCAGCAGGTTGATCTGCCCGTCCGAGCGCAGCTCCGCCAGCGGGATTTGCGACCCGGTGACGATAACCGGCTTGCTCAGGTTCTCCAGCATGAAGGAGAGCGCCGAGGCGGTAAACGCCATGGTGTCGGTGCCGTGCAGGATCACGAAGCCGTCGTACTGGTCGTAATGGGCTTTAATGTCATCCGCGATGTGCTGCCAGTCTTCCGGCGTCATGTCGGAGGAGTCCATCAGCGGCTCGTATTCGTGGATGGTGAAGTCAGGCATTTCCGGACGGTGGAATTCTGGCATCAGCGCAAGCTGACGCTGAAGGTGGCCGGAGACAGGGATATAGCCGTTTTCAGAGCGCTGCATACCGATGGTACCGCCAGTGTAGGCTACATAAATCGATTTCTTCTGCATGGTAGTGAGTTCTTGTTCTTCAAAAGAAAAAAATCCCCTCTTCGCGGAAAGAGGGGACGGTTTTTAACGGACGTTAGCGCAGGTCAGGCAAAACGCGTAACGACTCTGAGGATCGTTAAAGGCCGCGAGCTTGTCGCTTTCCGCCTTCATCGCTTTCGCTGCCGTGGCGACCGGCGCAGGCAGGTAAGCCTGCATCGCCTCCGGCAGCATGGCGCGTACCGAGCCGGACATGCTGTCCATGACCATATCGAAGAACGACGGCTCGTCCTGGTAATACTCGATATGCCACTGCTTGAGTTTCGCCAGCTCGGCGGCTTTCTTCACCGCGTCATCGAAGTCGCCCAGGCTGTCGACCAGACCGTTGCTCTTCGCATCCTGGCCGGTCCAGACGTGGCCCTGGGCGATCTGGTCGATCTGCTCTGGCGTCTTTTTACGCGAGTCCGCTACCAGGGTGATAAAGCGTTTATAGCCGTTCTCAATGCTGAGCTGCATCATCTCAGAGACTTCCGGCGGCAGAGATTTGGTCACCGACACATCCGCCAGCGGAGAGGTAGCCACGCCATCGGTATGCACGCCCAGAGAATCCAGGCTGTTCTCCACGGTGTTGATCACCCCGAAGATGCCAATCGAACCGGTCAGCGTGCTTGGGTTGGCCACGATGTAGTTGGCTGGCGTTGAGATCCAGTAACCCCCGGAGGCGGCCATTCCGCCCATGGATACGACGACCGGCTTGCCGGCGGCGCGCGCCGCGGCCAGTTCAGCGCGGATCACCTCGGAGGCGCTGACGCTGCCGCCAGGGCTGTTCACCCGCAGGACGATCGCTTTCACTTTCGGATCCAGACGAGCATCGCGGATTTGTGACGCGGTTGTATCGCCGCCCACGTTCCCCGGAGTCTCCTGACCGTCCATGATGGCGCCGTTGGCAAACACCACCGCGACGCTGTCACCTCTGTCATCCGGCTTTTTCGCCGAGTAATCATACATGCTGATGGCGCTGTAATTTTTATCCTCTTTGCTCCAGCCAAACTGCTTGCTCAGGGATTTTTCAATCTCGGCGCTGGTGCCCAGGGCATCAACCAGTTTGTTATCCAGCGCATATTTCGCGGTATCACCGTCAACCTTACGCAGGCCTTCCAGCACGCCCTGTGCGCCCGGGAACGCCTGCTCAGGCGTAATCTGGCGGTTGGCGGCAACGGTGCCCAGATAGTTCTGCCACAGCTCGCCAATCCAGCGGCTGTCCGCTTCACGGGCGGCAGGAGACATATCGTCGCGGATAAACGGCTCGACGGCTGATTTATACGTGCCGACGCGGAAGACGTGGGTGGTGACCTTCAGCTTGTCGAGCAGAGATTTGTAGTACAGGCCGTTGGTGGCAAAGCCGTGCAGATCCACCGTGCCCTGCGGGGAGAGCCAGATTTTATTGGCGAAGCTCGCCAGATAATATTGCCCCTGGCTGTAGCTGTCGCCCACGGCAATCACCGGCTTGCCGCTGTCGCGGAATTCGCGCAGCGCTTTACCGATGTACTGCATAGAAGGCTGATCGCCTCCGGCAAAATCTTTCAGATCCAGCACGATCCCGGTGATGTTACGGTCGTCTTTGGCCTGGCGGATGGTATCGACGATATCGAACAGGGAATTTTCCTGCAGACGATCTGAGGTTGCGCCAAACAGCTGGCGACCAATCACGCTCAGGCGGCTGCTGGTGGACGGCTTATCAACGATAACGCCGGTGATATCGAGTAATAGCGCGCCGCGCGTTGAATGCTGCGCCTGATTCGCGCTGCTGATATGCATCCAGATGCCCGCGCAAACCAGAACCAGGAAGATGAAGAAGATGTTCATCACCAGGTTGCGGACGAAGTTGAGCAGTCTCCACGTCCATTTAAAGAAACCGGCAAAGATTCGCCAAAGGGTTCGCATGTATTCTCCCTAACCAGAAAATGACTGTTTCCGTCGCCACTGGACGGTAATGTTGGGTTATCGTAATGACCCAACCGCCACTTGTCAGCAGGAATCGCCTGCCAGGCTGTAACAAAATCTGCCGTCGTGTTAATTTTGTGAGTAAATTTCAAGAAAGGAGTTAACCAATGGACGCACTCGAACTGCTTGTTAACCGCCGTAGCGCTTCCCGTCTGGCCGAACCTGCCCCGGCAGGCGAGCAGCTGGAGAACATTCTGCGTGCCGGCATGCGTGCCCCCGATCACGGCACGCTGCAGCCGTGGCACTTCTTTGTGATTGAAGGCGAAGGCCGCGATCGCTTCAGCCAGCTGCTGGAGCAGGGTGCGGTTGCCGCCGGGCAGGATGAGAAAGGTATCGACAAGGCGCGCAATTCCCCGTTCCGCGCCCCGATGATCGTCACCGTCGTGGCCAAATGCCAGGCCGACCATAAGGTGCCGGTCTGGGAGCAGGAAATGTCCGCAGGCTGTGCGGTGATGGCGATGCAAATGGCCGCCGTCGCGCAGGGCTTTAACGGTATCTGGCGCACCGGTGCGCTGACCGAAAGCCCGGCGGTTCGTGACGGTTTTGGCTGCGGCGAGCATGACAAAATTGTCGGCTTCCTCTATCTCGGCACCCCGCAGCTTAAAGCTTCCAGCACCATCAGCGTGCCGGACACCACGCCTTTCGTCAGCCGTTTCTGATAACGCACGCTAAACTGTCTGGATTCTGAGCATCTGCCGCAGAATTCAGACAGTCATACTTACCTCTTTATGGAATGAGCGCTACCATAGCGCGATTGAGATGACAGGAGACGTCCATGAGCGAGCAAACCATTCGTTTAACGCAGTACAGCCACGGAGCCGGTTGCGGTTGTAAAATTTCCCCGAAAGTGCTGGAGACCATCCTGCACAGTGAACAGGCGAAGTTTGTCGACCCGAACCTGCTTGTCGGCAACGAAACGCGTGACGATGCTGCAGTTTATGACTTAGGTAACGGCACCAGCATTATCAGCACCACCGACTTCTTTATGCCGATTGTCGACAACCCGTTCGACTTCGGTCGCATTGCGGCCACCAACGCCATCAGCGATATCTTCGCGATGGGCGGTAAGCCGATCATGGCGATTGCCATTCTGGGCTGGCCGATCAACACCATCCCGCCGGAAGTGGCTCGTGAAGTGATTGATGGCGGTCGTTTTGCCTGCCAGCAGGCGGGGATTGCGCTGGCCGGCGGTCACTCTATTGATGCGCCTGAACCGATCTTTGGCCTGGCCGTCACCGGCGTGGTGCCGACCGAACGCGTGAAGCGCAACAGCACCGCGCAGCCGGGCTGCAAACTGTTCCTTACCAAGCCGCTGGGCATTGGCGTGCTGACAACCGCCGAGAAAAAATCGCTGCTGAAACCGGAGCACAAAGGCCTGGCAACGGAAGTGATGTGCCAGATGAACCTCGCCGGTGCGGCGTTTGCCAATATCGACGGCGTGAAGGCGATGACCGACGTCACCGGTTTTGGTCTGCTGGGGCACCTCTCTGAAGTGTGTCAGGGCGCGGGCGTACAGGCGCAGGTCTGGTATCAGGACGTGCCGAAGCTGCCGGGCGTGGAGGAGTATATTGCTCAGGGCGCGGTCCCGGGCGGTACCCAGCGTAACTTCGCCAGCTACGGTCACCTGATGGGCGAAATGCCTGAGGAGTGGCGCAACCTGCTGTGCGATCCGCAAACCTCCGGCGGCCTGCTTCTGGCCGTCACGCCGGAATCCGAAGCCGAGGTACAGGCGACTGCCGCCGAGTTCGGCATCACCCTGACGGCGATCGGTGAGCTGGTGACCGCGCGCGGTGGCCGACCGATGATTGAGATCCGTTAATTCGATGCGGTTGTTTATTGCCGAAAAGCCGAGCCTGGCCCGCGCCATCGCCGACGTGCTGCCTAAACCGCATCGCAAAGGTGACGGCTTTATCGAATGCGGTAACGGGCAGGTGGTCACCTGGTGTATTGGTCACCTGCTTGAGCAGGCGCAGCCGGATGTCTATGACAGCCGCTACGCCCGCTGGAATTTAAACGATCTGCCCATCGTGCCGGAAAAATGGCGCCTGCAGCCCCGACCTTCGGTCACCAAACAGCTCAACGTGATCAAGCGCTTCCTGCATGACGCCGCTGAAATCGTGCACGCGGGTGACCCGGACAGGGAAGGACAGCTGCTGGTGGATGAGGTGCTGGACTACCTGGAGCTGGCGCCGGAAAAGCGTCAGCAGGTGCAGCGCTGCCTGATCAACGACCTCAACCCGCAGGCCGTCGAGCGGGCGATTTCGCGCCTGCGCGCCAACAGCGAGTTTATTCCGCTGTGCGTCTCGGCTTTAGCCCGCGCCCGCGCCGACTGGCTGTACGGCATCAACATGACCCGCGCTTACACCATTCTTGGGCGCAACGCGGGCTATCAGGGCGTGCTCTCCGTAGGCCGTGTCCAGACGCCGGTGCTGGGGCTGGTGGTGCGTCGTGATGAAGAGATTGAGAACTTCGTCGCCAAAGATTTCTTTGAAGTGAAAGCGCATATCGTCACGCCTAAAGACGAACGCTTTACCGCCGTCTGGCAGCCGAGCGATGCCTGCGAATCGTATCAGGATGAAGAGGGGCGTTTGCTGCACCGTCCGCTGGCGGATCATGTGGTTAACCGCATTACCGGGCAGCCCGCTATCGTCACCAGCTATAACGATAAACGGGAATCAGAACCCGCGCCGCTGCCGTTTTCGCTTTCTGCACTTCAGATTGAGGCGGCCAAAAAGTTTGGCTTGAGCGCGCAGAACGTGCTGGATATCTGCCAGAAGCTCTACGAAACCCATAAGCTCATCACCTATCCGCGTTCGGACAGCCGCTATCTGCCGGAGGAGCACTTTGCCGGACGCCACTCGGTGATGAACGCCATTAGCGTGCACGCGCCGGATCTGCTGCCGCAGCCGGTCGTGAATCCGGACACCCACAACCGCTGCTGGGATGACAAAAAGGTGGATGCCCACCACGCGATTATCCCGACGGCCCGCGCCAGCAACGTCAACCTGACGGATAACGAAGCGAAGGTGTATAACCTGATCGCCCGTCAGTACCTGATGCAGTTCTGCCCGGACGCGGTATTCCGCAAGTGCGTGATCGAGCTTGAGATTGCCAAAGGCAAGTTTATCGCCAAAGCGCGTTTCCTCGCAGAAGCAGGCTGGCGCACGCTGCTGGGGAATAAAGAGCGCGACGAAGAGAACGACGGCACGCCGCTGCCTGTGGTCGCCAAAGATGACGAACTGCTATGCGAGAAGGGCGAAGTGGTTGAACGTCAGACCCAGCCCCCGCGCCATTTCACCGATGCGACGCTGCTGTCGGCGATGACCGGGATCGCCCGTTTTGTTCAGGATAAAGATCTGAAGAAGATCCTGCGCGCCACCGACGGTCTGGGTACGGAAGCAACCCGCGCGGGGATCATCGAACTGCTCTTTAAGCGCGGCTTCCTGGAGAAAAAGGGACGCTACATCCACTCAACGGAACCGGGCCGGGCGCTGATCCACTCTCTGCCGGAGCTGGCGGCCAGGCCGGACATGACCGCACACTGGGAATCGGTGCTGACGCAGATCAGCGAGAAGCAGTGCCGCTATCAGGACTTTATGCAGCCGCTGGTCGGGACGCTTTACCAGCTGATCGATCAGGCGCGCAGCACGCCGGTGAAAACGTTCAGAGGGATGGTTGCACCCGGGGGCGGCGCGAAGAAACCGTTTAAAAAGAAAAAGAGCGCGGCGGCCTCTTAAACCGTAGGCCGGGTAAGGCGCAGCCGCCACCCGGCGAAAAGCAGCTCTGCGGCCTGAAAAAAGCCCGGTGGCGTTAACGCTTACCGGGCCTACAAGGGCGAGAATGCAGCGAAAGCTTAAATCACACCCTGCCCAATCATCGCATCCGCCACCTTCACGAATCCGGCAATATTCGCCCCGCGCACGTAGTTGGTTTGCGATGCCTCGCCGCCGTACTCCACGCAGGCGTGGTGGATATCCAGCATGATATGGTGCAGGCGCGCATCCACTTTCTCCGCCTTCCAGCCGAGACGCGCGGCGTTTTGCGCCATCTCGAGGCCGGAGGTCGCCACGCCGCCCGCGTTAGCGGCCTTGCCCGGAGCAAACAGCACGCCCGCTTCCAGGAACAGGTCCGTCGCGTCGATGGTGGTCGGCATATTCGCCCCTTCGGCCACCGCTTTTACGCCGTTGCTAATCAATGTACGCGCGGCTTCAACATCCAGCTCGTTCTGCGTGGCGCACGGCAGGGCGATATCCACCGGCACGCCCCACGGCTGTTTACCCTCCAGGTAGGTCAGGCCAAACTCCCGGGCATAATCCGCCACGCGACCGTCGCGGCTGGCTTTGATTTCACTCAGGCGCGCCAGTTTCTCTGCCGTGAAGCCCGCTTCATCCACCACCGTGCCGCTGGAGTCAGAGGCGGTCACCACGCGAGCGCCAAACTGCATCGCTTTCTCAATCGCGTACTGGGCCACGTTACCGGAGCCGGACACCGCGACGCGCATGCCTTCAAAGCCTAAACCGTGACGCTTGAGCATGGCCTCGGTGAAGTAAACCAGGCCGTATCCTGTCGCTTCCGGGCGGATCAGACTCCCGCCAAACGATAGCCCCTTGCCGGTAAAGACGCAGGCGCTGTTGTTGGAGAGCTTTTTCATCATCCCGGCCATAAAGCCCACTTCACGACCGCCCACGCCGATGTCACCGGCAGGCACGTCGGTGTCAGGACCAAGGTGGCGATAGAGTTCGGTCATCAGCGCCTGACAGAAGCGCATCACTTCGCCTTCGCTTTTGCCTTTCGGGTCGAAATCGCTGCCGCCTTTGCCGCCGCCCATCGGGAGCGTGGTGAGGGCGTTTTTAAAGGTCTGCTCGAAGCCGAGGAATTTCAGAATCGACAGGTTCACGGACGGATGAAAACGCATCCCGCCCTTAAACGGGCCAATGGCCGAGTTAAACTGTACGCGCCACGCGCGGTTAACCTGTACCTGATTGCGATCGTCAACCCACGTCACGCGGAACTGGATCACGCGCTCTGGCTCGACGAGGCGTTCAAGCAGCGACATCTGGCGATAACGCGGGTTTTGTTCAAGGAAGGGCCACAGGGTTGTCATAACTTCTCGTACGGCCTGCGCGAACTCGCTTTGGTGCGGGTCGCGCTGCTGAACATGGGCAAGGAAACTTTCCAGAGAGCGTGTCTGATCCATAGATATAAGAACCTCTTATCGTATTTTATGTGTATTACTTATGCGATTTGTGTTGTTTTTTTGACTATACCACCCGTACCGCTTTGTGAGGCAAGCAGAAATGTATGCCGAAAGGGAAATTAATGAGAGCGCGGGCGTCATAACCAAAAGCGATGAAGAGATAAATTAAAGGTTCCGCTCTGGTTTACCGTTATAGTCATTATCAAGGAACTACAGGAAGATGTGTCTATGAAACGTTATCTACTCACCGCGTTGTGTGCGATCTTTGCCGCAGGCGTGCAGGCCAACCCCATTCTCCCGGACGTAGAGGTGAATGTGCCGCCGGAAGTGTTTAGCTCCAGCGGCCAGAATCAAACGGTGCAGCCCTGCAATCAGTGCTGTATCTATCAGAATCAGAACTACTCGGAAGGGGCCGTTGTGAAAGCGGACGGCATTCTGCTGCAGTGCCAGCGCGACGAGCGCGCCATCAGCACGAACCCGCTGGTCTGGCGTCGCGTAAAACAATAAACGCTTCCAGCAGCGGAATATCCGCGGGGGCTAAGGCGTAGCCAAACGCCT
Source organism: Enterobacter cloacae complex sp. CARB60 (assembly GCF_036487345.1). Classification (NCBI taxonomy): domain Bacteria; kingdom Pseudomonadati; phylum Pseudomonadota; class Gammaproteobacteria; order Enterobacterales; family Enterobacteriaceae; genus Enterobacter; species Enterobacter cloacae complex sp. CARB60. The sequence goes on along the minus strand of NZ_JAZKLC010000002.1, from coordinate 2,780,851 downwards.
CTTCCGGCGTACACCACGCGAGCGCGCTGTGGTAGTGCGCCGTGAGCTCGCCGCGAAAAGCAGGAACGTGCCAGGCATGCAGGTTGATCAACCGCTGCGACACTTCCCGCTGGTGGCTTGCCACGTATTGCCCCGGCAGGGCGTCAATGCCCAACTCTTCACGCAGCTCGCGGATAAGCGCTTCTGGCTGGGTTTCTCCGGCCTCGACTTTACCACCTGCGAATTCCCACATTCCCGGCTGGTCGGCATGGGCAGGGCGCTGCGCCAGTAAAATATTACCGTCTTTTTCGATGATGGCGGCAACGACATCGAGTGTTTTCAGCATGGTCGTCAATAATTGATAGCGAAAAAAGACATATTATCGTGCCCTTTCTCAGAGTCCAGTAATCAGGAGAATCAGGTGAAAGAGACCACCGCCTGGGTTGCCCCCCTCGAATCCCTTCCGGCCAGCCTTAAACCGATTGCCGCCATGCAGAAAAAGCATTTTGGCGCGGTGCTGAATCCCACCCGCTGGTGGGGGCGCATGCCGCGTCTGTTCTGGCTGGTGGCGCTGTTTGTCGGTTTTCTGGAGCGCCGTCACGCGCGACTGACGCCCGTGCTTCGTTCGCTGCTCATGACGCGGGTGTCCCAGCTCTGTCACTGCGCTTTCTGTATTGATGCCAACAGTCTGCGGCTGGCCGAGCGCTGCGGCGCGCTGGATAAGGTTCAGGCCGTGGGCAACTGGCATGACTCCGCCTTGTTCACCGAGCAAGAGCGCGCGGCGCTGGCCTACGCCGAGGCGGTAACCGCCACGCCGCCCCGGGCGGATGAGGCTATCAGAACGACGCTGAAACGCCACTTCACGGACGCTGCTATCACCGAGATGACGGCGCTGATTGCGTTTCAGAATCTCTCCGCCCGCTTTAATGCCGCGCTGGATATTCCGGCTCAGGGGCTGTGCGCCACGTTTAACGAGACTCCCCATGCTTGACCGTCACCTGCACCCGCGGGTAAAGCCCGTTCTGAATCGTCTGGTTTCCGTGCTGGATAAGCCGGGCATCACGCCCGACGGAGTCACCCTGACCGGGTTTGCCGTCGGCGTGCTGGCGCTGCCGTTTCTGGCCCTCGGCTGGTATCCGGCGGCGCTGGTCGCCATCGTGCTTAACCGCCTGCTGGATGGCCTGGACGGCGCGCTGGCTCGCCGGAGAGGGCTGACCGATGCGGGGGGATTTCTCGATATCGCGCTCGATTTTCTGTTCTACGCCCTGGTGCCGTTTGGCTTTGCGCTCGCGGCTCCCGCAGAGAATGCGCTGCCGGCCGCCTGGCTGCTGTTTGCGTTTATCGGTACCGGCAGCAGCTTTCTGGCGTTTGCGGCGCTGGCCGCGAAGCACGACATCGACAACCCAGGCTATGCGCACAAGTCGTTTTACTACATCGGTGGGTTAACGGAAGGGACGGAGACCATCGCGCTGTTCGTGCTGTGCTGCCTCTTCCCGGCACACTTTGCGCTATTCGCGTGGGTATTCGGCGCGCTGTGCTGGCTGACCACCACAACGCGCATCTGGAGCGGCTATGTGACGCTGAAGTCACTCAACACTTAGAGCGCACTCTCCGGTCCGCGCGCGCCGGTGGTGACCGGGTTCTGCGGGTTGCTGCTCCATTCGTACCAGCCGCCGTCATAGACGGCGACGTTTTTCCAGCCCATTGCCCGGGCGTACATAAAGGTTTCTGACGCCCGCCACCCGGTGCCGCAGTAAAACGCGACGTGCTGTTCCGGCAGAATATTCCAGCGCTTCCACTGGGCGGCGATATCGTCCGCGCTGCGCATGGTGCCATCCGGGTTATGGAAGTCTTCCATATGGGTCGCGTCGCTGCCCGCATGACCCCAGCGGGCACCGGCTATTTCACCTTTTGGCTTGATGTAGCTGTAGCCGCTGGTTTCGCCGATGAACTCCGGCCACGAACGAATGCTGACCAGGGAGGCATCCTGACGGTGCAGCATCCCGCGCGCCTGTTCCATATCGACCATCAGCTGCGGCTGGCCGGGGATCGGCGCGCCGAAGTCGGGGGCTGGCGCCACTTTGCCGGGCGTGCCGCGTTCAACCGGCAGGCCAGCATCTGACCACGCCTTCCAGCCGCCATCGAGAATGCGCACATCCTTCACGCCCGCATACAGCATAATCTGCGCCACGCGCGCGGCGGCGTAAACGTCACGGCCATACAAAATGACGGTGGTGTCGTGACGGATCCCGTGCTTCGCCAGCATCGCTTTCAGCTTGTCGTCGGAGACTTTATTCCACAGCGGCTCGCTTTCCACCTCGTTGGTGTCGATGTAGCCCGCGCCGGGAATGTGGTTCAGCAGGTAAAACTTCGGTGCGCCCCACGCGGCTTCAATCACTTTCCAGTCACCCGACGGCGCGGCGGTCACGGGTTTACCCTGCTGGAGGCGGTGGATCCACTGCGGGTAAACCAGCTGTTCAAAGTGAGGCAGGCGCTGAAGGCGCTCGGGCATCTGCAGCGCGTCGCTGAGCAGCGAGACGTGGCGGTATCCGGCTTTCTCCAGGCGGGACTTCACCGCCAGGTTATCGTTCTCGTCGCCGTACAGGGCGATGGCCGTCGCAGGCGTAAGCTGATGCTGTTTTGCCCAGCTCGCAATCTGCTCGTCGCTCATTGCGCCCAGCCAGGCGGCAGCAAGGTTGAGTGCGGCGGGTTCATGCCCGGAGGGGCCGCTGAGGGTCTGCGGCCAGCCGTTGTAAAACGCGCTGGGACGGGTGTCGACAGGCGTGCCGCGCTGCGCCTGAAGCTGAGACAGCGTCATCGCGTTGGCCATATCAGCCGCCAGAGAGGAAAAGGAAGCGAGGCCGCAAAGCAGGGCCAGCGCGGTCAGTTGAGAAACACGTTTCATCGAATAACCTGACGTCAGTAAAAGAGGGGGGCATTGTCGTCTCTCCCGAAACGGAAAACATTGCGTTAGCACATTATTGCCAGCGAGAGATCTCAATCAGCTCGCCGCCGGGCGGAATATCGTCCTCGTCGTGCGTGACCAGCACCACCGGGATATTGCGCGCGCGGACGGCATCAAATACCCATGTCCGAAACGTCGTGCGCAACGTTTTATCGAGGCGGCTGAACGGTTCGTCCAGCAGCAGCGCCTGCGGCTCTGCGAGCAGGGCGCGCAGCAGGCTGACTCGGGCACGCTCCCCGCCGGAGAGGGTGCCCGGATCGCTGGCGTAATGACCGCTCAGCCCGGCGGAATCCAGCGCCTGCTCGACCGCGTCCCGACGCGCGCGTCCGACGATCCGCTCAGGCAGCGCCAGCAGCAAATTTTGCCCGACGCTGAACTGTTCAAACAGCAGCGCGTCCTGAAAGAGGATGCCCAGCCCACGGGATTCAACGGGAAGACCGTCGCAGCGACGCGCGTCGAGCCACAGTTCGCCTTGCGCCTGAAAATCGTCTGACAGCGCGCCGACCATCCAGGCAAAAAGGGTCGATTTGCCGCTGCCGGACGGCCCCATCAGGGTAACGATCTCCCCGCGAGGAACGCAAAAACTGACCTCGCGGAAAAGCGGTTCGATGGTGAGATGGTTTACCTTCAGCATTAACGTAATCCTTGACGGTAGCGGCCCGCGAGCCGGGATAACAGGGCGGCAAGACCGAACACCGTGCCCGTGACCAGCAGCAATCCCAGCGCCCGGCTAGCGAGAACGGGGATGCTGCCCCCGCTGCTGAGCGCGACGGTTTCGGTGGTTAGCGTGGCGAAACGCCCCGCGCCAAGCCAGAGCGTCGGCATGTATTGCGCCATGCTGACGGAAAAGCCGGTGGCAAAGGCCAGCAGCGCAGGGCGCACCAGCAGGGGGCATTTCAGCAGTAAGAATATTTTCGCCCGTCGCCAGCCGAGCGTTCTGGCGGTAAGAATAAGTCGGGGATCGATCCGCCGCCAGGCGGGCTGCAGAACCAGCAGCATCCACGGCAACACCCACAGCAGATGGCTCCAGAGCACGGCGGCATAGTGCCCGTCGAGTCCCAGACGCAAAGCAATAAAGTATTGCCCGGTGACGAGCGGCAGCGCCGGAAGGGCAAGCGGTAACCACACCCACACTGCGCCGCGCTGCGGTCCCCATTCCAGCCAGAGAAAAATGACGATGAGGGCGATCAGGCTTGAAAGCAGGCCGAAGGAGAGGCTGGTACCCACGGGACCCACGTCGGCCCCTCGCGCCAGCATCAGCAGTACCGCGGCGCACAGGATGCCGCACGCGGGCAGTAACCCGCTGAATGCCCGCTCAGGCAGGACGCGCTGAGCCCGGGGGCGCGTCCCCGCGAGGTCCGGGATCGTGCGACGCCATGCTTTCCAGAGGCCGTACCCGAGGGCGGCAAGCGCGGCCAGCAGCAGGAGGAGAAGCAGGCACAGCAGCGTCCCTTTTGCCTGCTGCTCGGCGTCACCCTGACTTAGCCACTGAAAGGCCAGCACGGCCAGGGTGGGCGGGTTGCCGGGCCCGAGAACGATCGCCACATCCACGACCGAAAGTGACCACGCCAGCACCGCCAGCATCACCGCGCCGAGGACAGGGGCGATCGCCGGAAGGATCAGCCAACTGAGCGTCTGAATACGCCCGTAGCCAAAGGTTTGCAGGAGGATCTTCTGCTGCGCGAGCCGTTTTTCCGGCAGTACGGCGTAAATGGCCCACAGTACAAACGCGCTCTCTTTGACCGCGAGCGTCAGGCCCAGCCCGGCGCCGTAGCGGTCAAACGGCGGCGAACAGACGGTGCAGATCTGATAAAACAGACCGCCCTCCGCAAACAGCAGTAACGCGCTGGTGGCGAACGCCACATGGGGGATAGCCAGTAGCCACGGCAGGCGGGTAGAGAGGCGTCGCCAGCGTTGACCGGGCCACAAAAGGCAGACGAGGAAAAGGGCAATCAGCAACGCCCCCAGCGTGGCGATGAGCGTTGAGACCAGCGTGGCAACGGTCGCCTGAGGCAGCTGCGGATCGTTAAGCAGCCGCTGCCAGTTTGTCACGGAAAACGCCGGTGCGAACAACATGACGCTGGCGGGCAGGATCGGCAGATAAATCACCGCCATCGCCAGCCAGACAAGCCCGCTCAGCGGGTGCCGTAACGACGCAGCCATTCCTGCTCCAGCGCGTTGACCCAGGCGGACTGCGGCTCTGCAAGCACCTGCGGCAGCCCCAGAGGCGTATTGGCCAGCAGCTGTTTCGCGTCACCTTCGGGCAGCGCTTTCGCATTCAGTACGCTCGGGTCTCCCCAGATGGCCGGGTCGGCCTTGCGGATTTGCGCCTGCGGCGACAGCAGGAAATTCGCGACCACTTTTGCACCCGCGCTCGCGCCGGCATTGGCCGGAATAGCCACAAAATGGACGTTGCCGAGCATCCCGCTATGGAAACCAAAGCTGTAGCTGTCGGCAGGCAGTTCGCCGCTCGCCACTTTTTGCTGCGCATGCGCTGGGTTAAAGGTCAGCGACAGGTTCAGACTGCCGCTGGCAAGCAGGGCATCCATCCGCGCAGGTGAAGGGGGAAAGTCTTTCCCTTCTCGCCACAGCAGCGGGTGCAGCTTATCGAGGTAGGCCCAGAGCGGCGCCGTAACGTGGGTAAACGTTTCATCGGGCGCTTTTTGTAAAGCCTCAGGGCGATCGGTGAGCGTCAGAAGCAGCTGCTCAAGAAATGCCGTGCCGGTAAAATCGGGCGGGCGAGGATAGCTCACCTTGCCCGGGTGCTGCTGTGCGTAAGCCAGCAGCGCCTGAGGATCCTTCGGCGGCGTCGGCATGCTGGCTTTGCGGGCGATAAAGGTCAGCTGCGCGCCGCCCCACGGCGATTCGGCCCCGTCTGTGGGAACAGCAAAATCTTCCGTGACGGGTTTACGGGTATCGACATAGCGCCAGTTTGGCAACGTCTGCGCCCACCCGGTTTGCAGCAGGTTCGCCTCTTTCAACGTGCGGAAGTTTTCGCCGTTGACCCACAGCAGGTCGACCGAGCCGTTGGTCTTACGCCCCGCGGCGGCTTCGGTCTGAATACGTTTTACCGCATCGGCGGCATCCGCCAGCGGGACGATTTTTAGGGTAATGGCATAGTGCGTTTGCATCTCACCGCTGACCCACTCAAGGTAGCGGTTGACCGCCGGATCGCCGCCCCAGGCGTTAAACCAGACGGTCTGGCCTTTGGCCTGTTGTTGGATAGCGTGCCAGCCCTCGGCGGCACACAGGGGGGCTGCCAGCAGCAGACCGGTCAGAAACGCGCAAAAACGCACGCGGCGCATAATGCCTCACTTTTTAGCAGACGGGAGATAACGGGAAAACAGCCGGCGCGTCGCCAGCGGCAATAACCCCAGTAGTGTAAAGGCGATGAGCATGCCCGGCGACAAAATATCGCGCAGCGACGCCACTTTCCCCAGTTCGCGCCCGGCGTTGAGAAAGACCACCGTCGCGGGCAGCATGGCGACCTGGCTGACCCACCAGTAGCGGCAGACTCCAATGCGGGTCAGCCCCATCAGCAAATTCACCAGGAAAAAGGGGAACAGCGGCATCAGGCGCAGGGCAAAAAGATAGCCCGCGCCGTCATGCGCCATACCGGCGTTCACCGTTTTCATCTGCTGAGTAAACCGCCTCTGGACCCCGTCGCGCAGCAGATACCGGCTGGCGAGCATCGCAAGCGTGGCTCCGAGCGTGGAGGCAAACGAGACCAGCACGGTGCCTTCCCACAGGGGAAATAGCGCCCCGCCCAGCAGGGTGAGGATCGCCGCTCCGGGTATCGACAGGGCGGAAACCGCCACATAGAGCGCAAAAAAGATCAGCGCGCTTCGTAGCGGCGCGTGGTCAACATGGGAGAGCAATGCCTGCTGGTGGGTTTTAATCCCTTCCAGGGAGAGCGTGCCTGGGGGAAGCATGACAAACGTCAGAATAAATGCGCCCAGAAGGGCGCACAGGAAAGCGATTTTTCGAATGTTCACGCGTCATTACAGCTTGAATTTAGCCCACACCGGCGCGTGGTCAGACGGTTTTTCCATGCTGCGGATCTCGTAGTCGATCCCGGTTTCGATGCAGCGCTCTGCCAGCGGCGAACTGGCCAGCAGAAGGTCGATACGCAGGCCACGGTTGTCGTCAAAGCCTTTTGAGCGGTAGTCAAACCAGGAGAAGCGGTCCTGCGTTTCCGGGTTGGCGTTGCGGAACGTATCCACCAGGCCCCAGCCCAGCAGACGATCCATCCACTCGCGCTCTTCTGGCAGGAAGGAGCATTTGCCGGTACGCAGCCAGCGTTTGCGGTTTTCTTCGCCAATACCGATATCGAGATCCGTCGGGCTGATGTTCACGTCACCCATGATCAGCACCGGATTGTCTTTGTTGAGTTCGGTGGTCAGATAGTCCTGCAGATCCTGATAAAACTTGGCTTTGGCCGGGAATTTGGTCGGATGGTCGCGGCTTTCGCCCTGGGGAAAGTAACCATTAATCACGGTGATGTTACCCAGCGGGGAAGGCAGCTCCGCCATGATGATGCGGCGCTGTGCTTCCTCGTCATCGCCGGGGAACCCGCGGCGGACGGAAACTGGCGTCTCTTTGGTCAACAGCGCAACGCCGTAATGGCCTTTCTGCCCATGATAGAAGACGTTGTAACCGAGTTTCGCCACCTCTTCGAGGGGGAACATGTCGTCGTGAACCTTGGTCTCCTGGAGACCGATCACATCTGGCTGATGTTGTTCAACGATAGCTTCAAGCTGATGAGGGCGGGCGCGCAGGCCGTTGATATTAAAAGAGACAAATTTCATAGTCGCTGCCAGTGCAAGGTGAATAGTGCATGGATGGTAGCAGAATTTGCGTCAACTGTTATCGGGTTCGACCAATAACTGCGACAGATAATGCCGGTGGTGCAATATTTGCACCATTCTGACGCGTCCCGCCCTCAAACGGGGCGTAAATGACCGATAAATTTCGCGAGCGATCACAATTCCAGAATTATATTTGGCCTGTGCATACTCTTTCTGATTTTCATGCGGCAAGGCGCCGCTTGTCGTAAAAATATTCACTTTTTATGCGCTAACAGTGAATAACTCCATATTGTAACTTATTGATATTCTGTTACCTCAACCCGTTTATGCATTTTTATCGCTGGCTGGCACGAAGGCTGCAATCTACATTCACAGTGCAAACACTCAATTATTTAACATTCAAATAACTTTTTATTTACCGGATGAGGTCGCTATGTCTCTGTCAATTACGCGTGAAAATTTCGATGAATGGATGATGCCGGTTTACGCTCCGGCGGCTTTTATTCCGGTTCGTGGGGAAGGCTCGCGCCTGTGGGATCAGCAGGGTAAAGAGTATATCGACTTTGCAGGTGGGATTGCGGTCAACGCGCTGGGTCATGCGCACCCTGCGCTGCGTCAGGCGCTCAATGAGCAGGCGGCGAAGTTCTGGCATACCGGCAACGGTTTTACCAACGAGCCCGCGCTGCGCCTGGCCAAAAAACTGATCGACGCGACGTTCGCCGAAAAAGTCTTTTTCTGTAACTCGGGGGCAGAAGCCAACGAAGCGGCGCTAAAGCTGGCGCGCAAATATGCGCACGATAAATTTGGTACCCACAAGAGCGGCATCGTGGCGTTTAAAAATGCCTTCCACGGGCGCACGCTCTTTACCGTCAGCGCGGGCGGCCAGCCTTCCTACTCGCAGGATTTCGCACCGCTGCCGCCGGATATTCGCCACGGCATCTATAACGATCTGCAGTCCGCCAGTGAGCTGATTAACGACACCACCTGCGCGGTGATCGTCGAGCCGATGCAGGGCGAGGGCGGCGTGCTTCCGGCGCAAAAAGCCTTCCTGCAGGGGCTGCGCGAGCTGTGCGATCGCCACGACGCGGTGCTGATTTTCGACGAAGTGCAGACCGGCGTGGGCCGCACCGGCGAGCTGTATGCCTATATGCACTACGGCGTGACGCCGGACGTGCTGTCGACCGCCAAAGCGCTGGGCGGCGGCTTCCCGATTGGGGCGATGCTGACCACCGATAAATTCGCCAGCGTAATGACCGTGGGCACCCATGGCACCACCTACGGCGGCAACCCGCTGGCCACCGCCGTCGCCGGTCAGGTTCTCGACATCATTAACACGCCTGAGGTGCTGAAAGGCGTTAAGCAGCGTCACGACTGGTTTGTCGAGCGCCTGAATGCCATCAACAGCAAAACGGGGCTGTTTAAAGAAATTCGCGGTCTGGGGCTGTTAATCGGCTGCGAACTCACCGCCGAGTTTGCCGGGAAAGCTAAACTTATTTCACAGGAAGCGGCAAAAGTGGGCGTGATGGTGCTGATTGCCGGTGCCAACGTGGTGCGTTTCGCGCCTGCGCTGATCGTCAGCGAGGAAGAGGTGCAAACCGGTCTGGACCGTTTTGCGCTGGCGTGTGAAAAAGTGAAATCCGGGGTGTCATCATGATGGTCATCCGTCCCGTTGAGCGCGGCGATATCGCCGGGCTTATGCAGCTTGCCGGTAAGACGGGAGGCGGGCTGACCTCGCTTCCTGCCGATGAAAAAACGCTGTCGGCGCGCATTGAGCGCGCCCTGCAAACCTGGCAGGGGACGTTGCCAAAAAGCGAACAGGGGTATGTGTTCGTGCTGGAAGACACCGACACGGGGACCGTGGCCGGGATCTGCGCCATTGAAGTGGCCGTCGGGCTTAACGACCCGTGGTACAACTACCGCGTCGGCACCATGGTTCACGCCTCGAAAGAGCTGAACGTTTATAACGCGCTGCCGACGCTGTTTCTCTGTAATGACCACACGGGCGCCAGCGAGCTCTGCACGCTGTTCCTCGACCCGGCGTGGCGCAAAGAGGGCAACGGCTACCTGCTCTCCAAATCGCGCTTTATGTTTATGGCCGCCTTCCGCGATCGCTTTAACGAAAAAGTGGTCGCAGAGATGCGCGGCGTGATCGACGACACCGGTTATTCGCCGTTCTGGGAGAGCCTGGGCGAGCGCTTCTTCTCGATGGAGTTCAGCCGGGCGGACTATCTCTGCGGCACCGGCCAGAAAGCCTTTATTGCCGAGCTGATGCCGAAGCATCCTATTTATACCCATTTCCTCAGCCCGGAGGCGCAGGCGGTGATTGGCGAAGTCCATCCGCAGACCGCTCCCGCCCGCGCGGTGCTGGAGAAAGAGGGGTTCCGCTACCGGAACTATGTCGACATCTTTGACGGCGGACCTACGCTTGAGTGCGATATCGACCGCGTGCGCGCGATCCGCAAAAGCCGTCTGGTTGAGGTCTCTGAAGGCCAGCCCGCGCCGGGTGACTGGCCCGCCTGTCTGGTGGCGAACGAAAATTACGCCAATTTCCGCGCCATGCTGGTGCGTACCAACCCGAAATGTGAACGTCTGGTGCTGACGGCTGCAGAACTGGATGCCCTGAAATGTAACGCCGGCGATACGGTTCGCCTGGTGCGTCTCTGCCCTGAGGAGAAAACAGCATGACATTATGGATTAACGGTGACTGGGTAACGGGCGAAGGTGAAGAGCGCGTAAAAACCAATCCGGTTGGAAAAGAGATGCTCTGGAAGGGGCATGACGCCAGTATCGCGCAGGTCGAACAGGCCTGCCAGGCCGCTCGCCGCGCGTTTCCGGCGTGGGCAAGACAGCCTTTCGCCGTGCGCCAGGAAATCGTTGAGAAGTTTGCCGGGCTGCTGGAGGCAAACAAGGCCGAACTGACGCGCATCATCGCGTCTGAAACCAGTAAACCGCGCTGGGAAGCGACAACCGAAGTGACGGCGATGATCAACAAAATCGCTATTTCGATCAAGGCGTACCACGCCCGCACCGGCGAACAGCATACCGACATGCCGGACGGCGCCGCCACGCTGCGCCACCGGCCGCACGGCGTGCTGGCGGTGTTTGGCCCGTATAACTTCCCGGGACATCTGCCGAATGGCCACATTGTGCCCGCGCTGCTGGCGGGCAATACCGTTATTTTCAAACCGAGCGAGCTCACGCCATTAACCGGCGAGGCGGTGGTTAGGCTGTGGGAACAGGCCGGCCTGCCGCCGGGCGTGCTGAACCTGGTGCAGGGCGGGCGCGAAACCGGCCAGGCGCTGAGCGCGCTGAGCGATATCGACGGCCTGCTGTTCACCGGCAGCGCCGGTACGGGCTATCAGCTGCACCGCCAGCTGGCAGGGCAGCCGGAGAAAATTCTGGCGCTGGAGATGGGCGGCAACAACCCGCTGATTGTGGAAGACCCTGATGATATCGACGCCGCGGTGCACCTGACGATTCAGTCTGCCTTTATTACCGCCGGACAGCGCTGCACCTGTTCCCGCCGTCTGCTGGTCAAGCGCGGCGCGCAGGGGGATGCCTTCCTGAAGCGTCTGGTAGAGGTGAGCGCGCGTCTGGTGCCTGCCGCGTGGGATGCCGACCCGCAGCCGTTTATCGGCGGACTGATTTCCGAACAGGCCGCGCTGAACGTGCTGAAGGCCTGGCAGGATCACGTCGCGCGCGGCGCGAAAACCCTGCTGGAGCCGAAGCAGGTTCAGCCGGGTACCTCTCTGCTGACGCCGGGCATTATTGAGATGAGCGGCGCGAACAACGTGCCGGATGAAGAGGTCTTTGGCCCGCTGCTGTGCGTCTGGCGCTATGACGATTTCGATGCGGCCATTGCGATGGCGAACAACACCCGCTACGGCCTGTCGAGCGGTCTGATTTCACCCCATCGCGAGAAGTTTGACCAACTGCTGCTGGAAGCGCGCGCCGGGATTGTGAACTGGAATAAACCGCTGACCGGGGCCGCGAGCACCGCACCGTTCGGCGGCGTGGGCGCGTCGGGCAACCATCGCGCCAGCGCGTGGTATGCCGCCGATTACTGCGCGTGGCCGATGGCGAGCCTGGAAACCCCTGCGCTGACGCTGCCGGAGACGCTTAATCCGGGGCTGGATTTTACCGGAGGGGATCGTCATGAAAGCGCGTGAAGTTAACTTTGACGGGCTGGTGGGGCTGACGCACCACTATGCCGGTCTCTCTTTTGGTAATGAAGCCTCGACGAAGCACCGTTTTCAGGTCTCGAACCCGAAGCTGGCGGCGAAGCAGGGGCTGCTAAAAATGAAGGCGCTGGCGGATGCCGGTTTCCCGCAGGCGGTGATCCCGCCGCAGGAACGCCCGAACGTGGCGGTATTACGTCAGCTCGGTTTCACCGGCAGCGATGAGCAGGTGGTTGAAAAAGCCGGTACGCAGACGCCGCACCTGCTCTCCGCGGCAAGCTCTGCCTCCTCTATGTGGGTGGCAAACGCGGCGACCGTCGCGCCGTCAGCCGACACGCTGGATGGCAAAGTCCATCTGACGGTGGCGAACCTGAACAACAAATTCCACCGCGCCACCGAAGCGGAAACCACCGAGCGCGTGCTGCGCGCCATTTTCAACCATGACGCCCATTTTGAGGTGCATCAGGCCCTGCCGCAGGTGGCGATGTTTGGCGACGAAGGCGCGGCCAACCATAACCGCCTGGGGGGCGACTATGGTGACCCGGGCCTGCAGCTGTTTATCTACGGGCGAGAAGAGGGGGGCCACGCCGCGCCAACCCGCTATCCTGCTCGTCAGACGCTGGCGGCCAGCCAGGCGGTTGCCCGTCTGAACCAGGTCAATCCTTCCCAGGTGATTTTTGCCCAGCAAAACCCGCATGTGATCGACCAGGGCGTGTTCCATAACGACGTGATTGCCGTCTCTAACCGCCAGGTGCTGTTCTGCCACGAGCAGGCGTTTGCCCATCAGGAGACGCTGCTCGCCACGCTGCATGAGCGCGTGCGCGGCTTCACGCCTGTCCAGGTGCCAACGGAGGCGGTGAGCGTGCAGGACGCGGTAGAGACGTATCTGTTCAATAGCCAGCTGCTCAGCCGTGACGATGGCAGCATGATGCTGGTCCTGCCGCAGGAGTCCCGGGATCATAAAGGCGTGTGGCGCTACCTGACGGAGCTGGTCAAGGCCGATAACCCGATTGACGAACTGCGCGTGTTTGACCTGCGCGAAAGCATGGCCAACGGCGGTGGTCCCGCCTGTTTACGTCTGCGCGTGGTCTTGACCCAGGACGAAATGCAGGCGGTGAACCCGGCGGTCATGATGAACGATACGCTCTTTACGCGGCTGAATGACTGGGTCGATCGCTACTATCGCGATCGTCTGACGCAGGCGGATCTGGTTGACCCGCAGCTTCTGCGTGAAGGACGCGAGGCGCTGGACGCGTTATCGACAATCCTGCAGCTGGGATCGGTTTACCCGTTCCAGCGCTAAAGGAGTGGATATGGAAAATTTACTGGCGCTGACCCTGGCCGATGAGACGCCGGAACAGAAAGAGGGGGACGGCCCCTCATTTCGCTGGCGGTGGCTGGGGCACGGGGTGCTTGAGCTGACGCCGACCGTAAAAAGCGATCTCTCGCTGCTGCTTTCAACGGGTATCCACGGGAATGAAACCGCACCCGTTGAGATTGTTGATCTGCTGCTGCGTGCGCTGTACCGCAATGAGATCGCCCTGACGTGCCGCGTGCTGGTGGTGCTCGGCAACCCACCTGCGCTGGCGCAAAACAAACGGTATCTGGTGAGCGACATTAACCGCATGTTCGGCGGGCGCTGGTCGCAGTTTCCGCAGAGCGATGAAACGGCGCGGGCAGAGTGGCTGGAGAACGTCGTGACCGCGTTTTTTGCCGCCGCGGGACCGGCGCGCTGGCATCTGGATCTGCATACGGCAATCCGCGCGTCCTACCACGTTCGCTTCGGCGTTCTGCCGCAGCGCAGTCAGCCGTGGGATGAAGCGTTCCTGAGCTGGCTGGGTGACGCCGGGCTGGAGGCGCTGGTATTTCATCAGTCGCCGGGCGGAACGTTTACCCATTTCACCTGTGAACGTTTCGCTGCGCTGGCCTGCACGCTGGAGCTGGGAAAAGCGCTACCGTTCGGCCAGAACGATCTGACCCGCTTTGCGCCTACGCATCTCGCCCTTCGGGCGCTGCTGGGAGGAAAGGCGCCCGAGCACGCGCATCAGCCCGTTGAGCGGTATCGTGTCGTACAGCAGATCACGCGCCGCAGCGATGCCTTCCTGCTCCACATGGCCGCGCACACCCTGAACTTCACCCCGTTTCGCAAAGGGGCGCTGCTGGCGGAAGATGGCGAGGAACGTTACGAGGTGCAGAAAACCACCGAGTATGTTTTATTCCCTAACCCCACCGTCGCGTTTGGCCTGCGGGCCGGGCTGATGCTGGAAAAAATATCCTGAACATTTCCCCTCTCATCATCCGGGAGGGGGAAGTAAAAAACTTTTCTTAACGATTAAAGCCCTTGCGCTTGTTTTGCGGAATATTCCTGGTGAATTGCTTTATTATTGATCTTCGCTTCGCTATACTTCTGCTAAATCTCTTTAAAATCATCGTATTGAATATTTTTTGTTGCAACTCTCCACGCTTTATCCTTATTTCCTCCACATTTGGCGAAAATTTGTTTTTTACACTTTCATTGTTTTACCGTTGCTCTGACTAATTGACGATAAACCCCGTAAAGTTAATCTCGTCAACACGGCATAGCGCCGAAGAATAACTGAAAGAAAGGAAATAAATTATGCGTAAGTTTACTGCACTGTTTGTTGCTTCTACCCTGGCTCTGGGCGCTACCAGCATGGCGTTCGCCGCAGATACTGCGACCACTACGACTGCCGCGCCTGCTGAAGGCAAAATGATGATGCATCATAAAGGTCCGGGTATGCACAACGAGATGATGATGTTTAAGGATCTCAACCTGACGGATGCTCAGAAGCAGCAGATCCGCGACATCAAAAAAAGCGACCGCGACCAGATGAAACGTCCTCCGCTTGAAGAGCGCCGTGCGATGCATGACATCATCGCCAGCGACAGCTTCGATAAGGCGAAAGCCGAAGCGCAGATCGACAAAATGGCCGAGCAGCACAAAGCCCGCATGCTGGCTCACATGGAAACCCAGAACAAGATCTACAACATTCTGACCCCGGAACAGAAAAAACAATTTAATGCGAATTTTGAGAAGCGTCTGACAGAACGTCCGGCGATGGAAGGTAAAATGCCAGCACCAACCGAATAATCGGTTCACACTCTTAAGACCGCCGGGATCCTGTCCACAAAAGCGCAATCGCTGTGGACAGGACCGGCGGTTTTTCTTTCCTGCCCTCTTGCCTGCCGCCGCCAGCGCGGTATCCTCCTGTAGTCGCTTCAGAGAATGTTTGTAGAGTCATGGCGTTAGAATTTTTATTAACGTTCCGCTAAGGCCTGTCCGTTCTGCTGCCGATACTGTTTCTGTGAATACCCAACGATAACAAACAAGACAGCAACGATAGCGATATCCTTGCCCTGGCACGGGTTGTGCCATTCAGGAGTGGTGATGGAGTTCTTTGATATCCGTAAGATGCCGGTCAGCCTCTGGCGCAATGGTGCAGGCGAAACGCGTGAGATTTGCTGCTTCCCTCCCGCGACGCGCGATTTTCAGTGGCGAGCCAGTATCGCGACTATCGCCAGCAACGGCGAATTCTCCTCGTTTCCCGGTGTCGATCGGGTGATTACCTTGCTCGAAGGGGGAGAGGTGACGCTGGATGCGGGTCAGGCGTTCTTCCATACCCTGAAGCATCATCAGCCCTACAGTTTTGCCGGCGATTTGCCGGTGAAAGCGCTGCTTTCCGATGGGCGGATGGCGATGGACTTTAACATCATGACCCGGCGCGACTGCTGCCGGGCGAAGGTGCGCGTTGCTGACCGCACCTTTACCACCTTTGGCTCGCGCGGGGGCGTGGTGTTTGTGTTAAGCGGGGCGTGGCAGCTGGGGGATAAATTGCTGACGGCCGATCAGGGCGCCAGCTGGGAGGAGGGGGCCCATACGCTGCGTCTGCTGGAGGCTCAGGGCACCTTATTGTTCAGCGAAATCACGTGGCTGCCGGGTCATTGAGCACAATGATCTCAAACTTTCCGGCCAGGACCGGTTTACAGAGAATTTTATAGCCATCGTGGTCAAATCCGGCGGGCGTGCGCAGCAGGGTTGCCGCGTCGTTGATGTCGTCGACGGCGCCCAGCCAGAGCCAGTTGTTGACGATGTGATACTGGGTCATTGCCTCGCCCACTTCTTTTAGCGCAACGGCGCTTTCCCACGGCCAGCAGTTCACACTGATGGTCGCCAGCCCGGTGAGGAGCCGGGCGTGATGCGCCTCAACGCTCTCTTTCCCGCAGCATGCACCGGCGCAGCGCTTCAGCGCGGATCGAAAACAGGCGCGTCCGCGTGTGGTCGCCTCCAGACCCAAAAGGCTGTAGCAAAGCTGTAGCTCGTCCGCCAGCGTTTGCAGCGCCTGGAGTGCGGCACGTTTATTGGCGAACAGCCCATAGAGATTCGGGGCATGAGAAAAATCGACGTCGCGCGCGTAGACGACCTGCGGCTTGCCATCGTCGATCTGCAGAGAGCAGAGCTGACGGTTGCGGCGCAGGCGCTTATTGAACAGCGGCTGTTGTTCTTTTATCAACCGCGCCTCCAGCAGCAGCGCGCCCATTTCTCCCGCCGTCTGGAACCAGGTAATGCGTCGCGACTGGCGCAGCATGGCGGCCTCGTCCGGCGTGCGCAGATGGGATAACACCCGGCTGCGAATGTTAACGCTCTTGCCGATATAAAGCGGCAGGGTGTCGCTTTCACCGTGAAAGATGTATACGCCCGGCTGTTTAGGCAGCGCCTCAAGCCAGGGGCGAAGGTGCTCGGGATATTCGTAGATAGCCGCCGCTTCAAACTCAAGACGCGGGGCGGATTGACGCCTGCTCACATACTGCTCCATATACTGTTCAGGTATACAGTGTAGCAGAGACGGTTTGGTTAAAAAAGAGCCGGGTGGCGCTGCGCTTACCCGGCCTACAACAGCGCGAAACCGTAGGCCCTGCAAGCGAAGCGCCGCTGGGCAAAAATGTTGGCTATTTCTTCCAGAAATCGTCAAACACCGTAATCGGCGTATGACGCTTGTGCTCGGTTTTCAGATACCAGCCTTCGATGATTTTCGCGGTACCTTCATCCAGCTTTTTGCCTTCCAGATAATCATCAATGTTGTCATAGGTGACGCCAAGGGCCGCTTCATCCGGCAGAGAAGGGCGATCGTCTTCAAGGTCCGCCGTCGGCGCTTTCTTATAAAGATGCTCAGGACAGCCCAGCGCGGCCAGCAGCTGCTTACCCTGACGCTTGTTGAGACGGAAGATAGGATTAATGTCGGTGCCGCCGTCGCCGTATTTGGTGAAGAAACCGGTGATCGCTTCTGCCGCATGGTCGGTGCCGACGACGACGCCTTTGGTCATCCCGGCAATGCTGTACTGTGCTTTCATGCGCTCGCGGGCTTTCTCGTTGCCGCGAACAAAATCGCTCAGCTCAATGCCCGCTTCGCGAAGCGCCTGCTCGCTTGCCAGCACCGAGCCCTTAATATTCACGGTCAGCACGCGGTCAGGCTGAATGAAGGCAATGGCATCCTGGCAATCTTGCTCGTCCGCCTGTACGCCATAAGGAAGACGCACCGCGATAAACTGCAGCGTCTCATCGCCCGTCTCTTCGCGAAGCTCTGAAATCGCCATCTGGCAGAGTTTACCGGTCAGGGTAGAGTCCTGGCCGCCGCTGATGCCCAGCACCAGGGACTTCAGGAAAGCGTTCTTTTTTAAGTACGATTTTAAAAAATCCACGCTGCGGCGGATCTCTTCATGTGCATCTACCGTAGGCTTCGCGCCCAGTGCCTGAATAATCTCTTGTTGCAGAGCCATCACGCCCTCCATATGCAGTACATAAACAGAATGTGTTAGCTGTTAAAACTAACCCTTTGGGCGAGAAACGACAAGGATCACAGTTTCGAGTGCGCTAATTTGCGCCGTTTTAGCAGGTTATCGTTGTTTTATTAGAATTTTCCGAAATTCGTCTGGCGCAATTCACAAAGTTGAACAATAGTACTTTTTATCCCATGCTTAGATAACACGCTGATAAACAAGAGGACGGAATATGAACAAGAACGTAGCAGGAATTCTTAGCGCAGCGGCGGTACTGACTATGCTGGCAGGGTGTACGGCTTACGATCGCACCAAGGATCAGTTTACGCAGCCCGTAGTAAAAGACGTTAAAAAAGGGATGACCCGTTCGCAGGTGGCTGCGATTGCCGGTAAACCTTCTTCTGAAGTAACCATGATTCATGCGAAGGGGACCTGTCAGACCTATATCCTGGGTCAACGTGATGGTAAGGCAGAAACCTACTTTGTTGCCCTGGATGATACCGGTCATGTGATCAACTCCGGCTATCAGACCTGTGCTGAATATGATACCGATCCGCAGGCTCCTAAGGCGCAGTAACCCTGCTTGCCTGAGGATGTTAACAAACCGGCCCATGGGCCGGTTTTTTTATGCATCAGCAAATCTTATTTCTTTGCGCGAATTATTTGCCTGAAATGTGAAGGGAGTCAACAAGACAGGTCAATGAGAGACAATTTGAGCCTATCCAGAATTATCCCCTGTCTGTACCATTGCGTATACTCACTCCAACGATAAACAACAGTACGCAAGCTACCTGTCTGCCGGGACAGCGAGTCGAGTGATAGCGCGATGGCAGGTAGTCATACAAGAGGGAAATCACGATGGAAAAGAAACATATCTACCTGTTCTGCTCAGCGGGCATGTCTACGTCGCTTCTGGTGTCAAAGATGCGTGCGCAGGCTGAAAAGTATGAAGTCCCTGTGGTGATTGAAGCGTTTCCAGAGACGCTGGCGGGCGAAAAAGGCCAGACAGCCGATGTCGTTTTACTGGGGCCGCAAATTGCCTATATGTTGCCCGAAATTCAACGACTGTTACCGAATAAACCGGTCGAAGTGATCGACTCGGGGCTGTACGGCAAGATTGATGGTTTAGGTGTTCTTAAAGCTGCTGTCGCAGCAATTAAAAAAGCTGCTAATTAATTTTTATTTTTCCCGTCAAAGAGTTATTTCACACACAATACGCCGTAACATGCGTTACGGCATTTAAGGGTATTTTCCTATGAGTAAAGTCATCGCTTCACTTGAAAAGGTACTCCTTCCTTTTGCTGTTAAAATAGGAAAGCAGCCTCACGTTAACGCCATCAAAAACGGCTTTATTAAATTAATGCCGTTGACGCTGGCCGGGGCCATGTTCGTTTTAATTAACAACGTTTTTCTGAGCTTTGGTGAAGGTTCCTTCTTTTATTCATTAGGAATTCGGTTAGACGCTTCCACTATTGAAACCCTTAATGGTTTTAAAGCCATCGGCGGCAACGTCTATAACGGTACGTTGGGGATTATGTCGCTGATGGCGCCTTTCTTTATTGGGATGGCACTGGCAGAAGAGCGTAAAGTGGATCCGCTGGCCGCCGGGTTATTATCCGTTGCCGCTTTTATGACCGTGACGCCATACAGCGTGGGTGAAGCCTATGCCGTTGGCGCCAACTGGCTGGGTGGGGCCAACATCATCTCCGGTATTGTTATCGGCCTGGTGGTGGCAGAAATGTTCACCTTTATTATCCGTCGCAACTGGGTTATCCGCCTGCCGGATAGCGTACCGGCTTCCGTATCCCGTTCATTTTCCGCGTTGATTCCAGGCTTCATTATTCTCTCCATCATGGGGATTATCGCCTGGGCGCTCTCCCACTGGGGCACAAACTTCCACCAGATCATCATGGACTCTATCTCTACGCCGCTGGCGTCGATGGGTGGCGTGGTCGGTTGGGCGTATGTGATTTTCACCTCTCTGCTGTGGTTCTTCGGCGTGCATGGTTCACTGGCACTGGCCGCGCTGGACAGCGGGATTATGACCCCCTGGGCACTGGAAAACGTTGCGCTTTACCAGCAGTACGGCTCCGTTGACGCGGCGCTGGCAGCGGGTAAAACCTTCCATGTGTGGGCGAAGCCGATGCTTGACTCCTATATCTTCCTGGGCGGTACCGGGGCGACCTTGGGTCTGATCATCGCGGTCTTTATTGTCTCTCGTCGTGCCGACTACCGTCAGGTCGCGAAGCTGGCGCTGCCATCAGGCATCTTCCAGATTAACGAACCGATTCTGTTCGGTCTGCCAATCATCATGAACCCGGTAATGTTCATTCCGTTCATCCTGATTCAGCCGCTGCTGGCCGCCATTACCCTGACGGCGTATTACCTGGGCATCATTCCACCGGTCACCAACATTGCACCGTGGACCATGCCGGCGGGTCTGGGCGCCTTCTTCAATACCAACGGCAGCGTCGCGGCCTTCCTGCTGGCGATATTCAACCTCGGGATTGCCACCCTGCTGTACATGCCGTTCGTGGCGATTGCCAACAAAGCCGCCACCATTATTGATGAAGAAGAGAGCGAAGAGGATATTGCCCTCTCACTGAAATTCTAAGATTGACCGGCGCGGGGAAGCCCGCGCCAGCCACAAGGAGCTTAAAAATGTTAGATTTGGATAGTATTGTCGCAGACGAAGCCGTTGAGAACGATCTCGAAGAAGTGGTGATGGGGCTTATCATCAACTCCGGACAGGCCCGCAGCCTGGCCTATGCCGCGCTGAAGCAGGCCAAGCAGGGGGATTTCGCCGCCGCGAAAACCATGATGGAACAGTCCCGCACGGCCCTGAACGAAGCGCACCTGGTGCAGACAAAGCTGATTGAAAGCGACCAGGGCGAAGGGAAGATGAAGGTCAGCCTGGTGCTGGTCCACGCGCAGGATCACCTGATGACCTCGATGCTGGCGCGTGAGCTGGTGGCGGAGCTCATTGAGCTTCACGAGAAAATGCACTGAGTCGGATTTCGCAGCAGGAGGTCAGCACGATGGAAATTAAAACCGCACTTGAACAGCAGCTGTTTAACGGCAAAAATTTTCACGTGGTTATCTACAACAAAACGGAGAGCGCTAGCGGTCTGCACCAGCATGACTACTACGAATTCACGATTGTTCTGACCGGCCGCTACTACCAGGAGATCAACGGTAAGCGCGTCCTGCTTGAGCGAGGGGATTTTGTCTTCCTGCCGATGGGGTCTTATCACCAGAGCTTTTACGAATTTGGTGCCACCCGTATTCTGAACGTGGGCGTCAGCAGACGCTTCTTTGAGAAGCACTATCTGCCGCTGGTGCCGTTCTGCTTTGTGGCCTCCCAGGTCTATCGGGTCAAAAACGAGTTTATGACCTGGATTGAAACGGTTATCGCCTCGCTTAACTTCCGCGACAATGAATTTGATGAGTTTATTGAAACGGTGACCTTCTACGTGATGAACCGGCTGCGCCACCATCGTGAAGAGCAGCAGGTGACGGATGATATTCCGCAATGGCTGCGCGGCACCGTTGAGCTGATGCACGATAAAGGCCAGTTCAGCGAAAATGCGCTGGAAAATATGGTGTCCCTGTCGGGGAAATCCCAGGAATATCTGACCCGTGCGACGCAGCGCTATTATCGTAAAACACCCGTGCAAATTATTAATGAAATCCGCATTAATTTTGCCAAGAAACAGCTGGAAATTACCAACTACTCTGTTACCGATATTGCGTACGAGTCAGGATACAGCAGTCCCAGCCTGTTTATTAAGACCTTTAAGAAATTGACTTCATTCACACCGAACAGTTACCGGAAAAATTTAACGGTAATTAATTAACTTTCGGCGGATTACCCGTCACAAATATTGCTTTAATGGCTTGCCCAAATAGCGGGAAGAGTACGCTATACCTTGCAGGCGATTAACCTGATACGCTAAGGGAGATATTATGCAGAAGAAATTAAAAGTCGTAACCATTGGTGGCGGCAGCAGCTATACCCCGGAATTACTTGAAGGCTTCCTGAAACGTTATCATGAATTACCGGTCAGCGAATTATGGCTGGTGGACGTTGAGGAAGGTCAGGAAAAGCTGAATATTATTTTCGACCTGTGCAAGCGCATGGTGGAGAAAGCGGGCGTGCCTCTGACCGTGCATAAAACCCTGGACCGTCGTCTGGCTCTGAAAGATGCGGATTTCGTGACCACCCAGCTGCGCGTGGGCCAGCTGAAAGCGCGCGAGCTGGACGAGCGTATTCCGCTGAGCCACGGCTATCTCGGTCAGGAGACCAACGGCGCGGGCGGCCTGTTTAAAGGCCTGCGTACCATCCCGGTCATTTTCGACATCGTCAAAGACGTGCAGGAGATTTGCCCGAACGCGTGGGTGATTAACTTCACCAACCCGGCCGGGATGGTGACCGAGGCGGTCTATCGTCATACCGGTTTCAAACGCTTTATCGGTGTCTGTAATATTCCGATCGGTATGAAGATGTTTATCCGCGACGTGCTGGCGCTGACCGACAGCGACGATCTCTCCATCGACCTGTTCGGCCTGAACCATATGGTGTTCATTAAAGACGTTATCGTGAACGGAAAATCGCGCTTTGCCGAACTGCTCGACGGCGTGGCTTCCGGTCGCCTGACCGCGGCCTCCGTGAAAAACATCTTTGACCTGCCGTTCAGCGAAGGGCTGATCCGCTCGCTGAACCTGCTGCCTTGCTCGTACCTGCTTTACTACTTCAAGCAGAAAGAGATGCTGGCCATCGAAATGGGCGAGTACTATAAGGGCGGCGCGCGTGCGCAGATCGTTCAGAAAGTCGAGAAGCAGCTGTTCGATTTGTATAAAGATCCGAACCTGAACGTTAAACCGAAAGAGCTGGAGCAGCGCGGCGGGGCCTACTACTCCGATGCGGCGTGTGAAGTGATTAACGCCATCTACAACGACAAGCAGGCGGAACACTACGTCAACGTGCCGCACCACGGCCATATCGACAATATCCCGGCGGACTGGGCGGTTGAGATGACCTGCATCCTGGGACGCGATGGCGCTAAACCGCATCCACGCATCACCCACTTCGATGATAAGGTCATGGGTCTGATCCACACCATCAAAGGCTTTGAAGTGGCGGCAAGCAATGCGGCGCTGAGCGGCGAGCTCAATGACGTGCTTCTGGCGCTGAACCTCAGCCCGCTGGTGCATTCCGACCGCGATGCGGAGCAGCTGGCCAGTGAGATGATTCTGGCGCATGAAAAATGGTTGCCGAACTTTGCCGCCACGATCGAGAAGCTGAAGTTCAAACACCACTAAGAGGACGCACAATGGAAAACCTGCTGATCGTTAATGCTGATGATTTTGGCCTCTCGAAAGGCCAGAACTACGGCATTATTGAAGCCTGTCGCCGGGGTGTGGTGACCTCTACCACGGCGCTGGTGAATGGTGAGGCGGTTGAACACGCGGCGCAGCTGAGCCGCGAGGTGCCGGAGCTGGGCGTCGGCATGCATTTTGTGCTGACGCTCGGGATGCCGCTTTCGCCAATGCCGGGCCTGACGCGCGACGGCCAGCTGGGCAAATGGATTTGGGAACTGGCGGAGCAGGGCGCGCTGCCGCTCGAAGAGATTGCCCGCGAGCTGGAGCGTCAGTTCAACCGCTTTGTTGATGTGTTTGGTAAGGCGCCGACGCATATCGACAGCCATCACCACGTGCACATGATCCCGGCGATTTTCCCGATTGTCGCGGAGTTTGCACAGCGCAAAGGCGTGGCGATGCGCGTGGATCGGGACGCGCGCGGCGTGCCGGACTGCGCCGTGACAACCACAGAGGGCTTCAGCAGCGCATTTTACGGTGACGAGATCGACGAAGCGCTGTTCCTGAAGGTGCTGGATGATTCCGCCGCTCGCGGTGAAAAGTCCGTAGAGGTGATGGCGCACCCGGCTTTTGTCGATAACACCGTGCGGAAAAGCGCCTACTGCTGGCCGCGCCTGGCGGAGCTGGACGTGCTGACGTCGTCGTCGCTGAAGTATGCGATTGCCGAGCGTGGGTATCGGTTGGGGACGTTTGGGGATCTTTGAGATAAAGCCCGGTGGCGGCTTCGCCTTACCGGGCCTACAAAACCAATCGAAATGTAGGCCGGGTCAGCGCAAGCGCCACCCGGCTTTTTTTACGCCGGTATCTGGTCAATCTTACTGCTGCGTGACCAGACGCGGTGCGCGGCAAGCAAATCAAACAGCTTCGTCATAAACGCATCGTCAACGTTATCGCCTTCGACAATACCGTCCTCACCCTGATCGGCCACCTTCAGCTGCGCCTTAAACTGTCGCGCGTCGCCGGAAAGCGCGATCGGTTTCAGGTGCTTATAGGCTTCCAGCAGATAATACACGGCGTCACCGTTATTCAGCAGGCTGTCAATATCCCCGCACGGCACAATCACCGCATCGACGGTCAGCGATGGCGCCCCGGCAAAGGTTGCGGCCACCGGCAGCACGGAGCCGTCATCGGCGGTCACTTCCCCCATGCGGGAATAAAGCAGTTTCGCATGTACGCCCTGGGTTTTCAGCGCCTGCATGATCCCCAGCACGTCGCTGGCGCGGGTGTTGTCGTTCAGCAGGATGGCGACCACGCGGCCTTTAATCGAGCCACCCGGCACGGCATACAGGCTCAGGGACGGATCTTTCTTCACGCCGTTAACCTCTTTCGGCGGCGCAAGGTTGCGCTGCTCATCGGTCAGCGTAATACCCAGGTTATCCGCAACGCTCTGGGCGAGCTGAATATCAATGCGCGCCAGCTGATCGACCACCCGCTCGCGAATGTAGGTTCGCACCACTTTACTCAGCTCAAAGCTGAAGCCGCCGATAATGTGCTGCTGCTCAATCGGCGTCTGGCTGTTCCAGAACAGCCGAGGCTGGGCGTAATACTCGCCGAACGACGGGCTGCGCTCGCGAATTTTGTTGCCGTCGATACGCTCCTGGTACGATTCGAATCCACCGCGTTTCGGCGCCGGCGGCGTTTCACGCGGCCAGTTATCGTTGATGGAGTTCGGCTCATAGTTAGCCGGGTTGGTATCAATATCCTGACGGTGCATCCCGTCGCGCTGGAAATTGTGGTACGGGCAGGTTGGGCGGTTAATCGGAATTTCGTGGAAGTTCGGCCCGCCAAGACGGCTGATCTGCGTATCGGTGTACGAGAACAAACGACCCTGCAAAAGCGGATCGTTGGTGAAATCCAGCCCCGGTACGATATGCCCAGGGTGGAACGCAACCTGTTCGTTTTCGGCAAAGAAGTTATCCGGGTTACGGTTGAGCACCATTTTACCCACCAGCTGAACCGGCACCAGCTCTTCCGGGATCAGCTTCGTCGGGTCAAGAAGATCGAAATCAAACTTAAATTCGTCCTCTTCCGGTATGAGCTGCAGGCCCAGTTCGTATTCCGGGAAGTCGCCCGCTTCAATGGATTCCCACAGCTCGCGGCGATGGAAGTCCGGGTCGCGTCCGGTCAGCTTCTGCGCCTCGTCCCAAACCAGCGAGGCTTTACCCGACACCGGCTTCCAGTGGAAACGGACAAACGTGGCTTTACCCTCGGCGTTGATCAGACGGAAGGTGTGGATGCCAAACCCCTCCATGGTGCGATAGCTGCGCGGAATGCCGCGGTCTGACATCGCCCACATCACGTTGTGTAAGGTTTCAGGCTGCAGGGAGACATAGTCCCAGAAGGTGTCGTGCGCACTTTGTCCCTGCGGTATGGCCCAGTGGGGCTCCGGTTTTACCGCATGGACAAAGTCAGGAAATTTATGCGCATCCTGAATGAAAAACACCGGGGTGTTATTGCCCACCAGATCGAAAATACCCTCTTCGGTATAAAACTTGGTGGCAAAGCCGCGGATATCCCGAACCGTATCTGCCGAACCGGCGCCGCCCTGTACCGTGGAGAAGCGCACAAATACCGGAGTGATTTTGTCCGGGTCAGAGAGGAAATCCGCTTTGGTGATCGCTTTCAGGCTCTTGTATGGCTGGAAGTAGCCGTGCGCAGCGGAACCGCGCGCGTGAACGATGCGTTCCGGAATTCGCTCATGGTCGAAATGGGTGATTTTTTCCCGCAGGATAAAGTCTTCCAGCAGGGTTGGCCCGCGCGCGCCTGCGCGAAGGGAGTTCTGATCGTCAGCAATGCGCACGCCCTGATTGGTGGTGAGCGCAAAACCTTCGCCGCCTTTACGGTGTGGCTCAAGCGATTTGAGCTTCTCGTTGCCCGTGTCCGGCGATTTCACGCTTCCCGGTGCGGTAGGCTGTTCGCCTGGCGCGGAAGGGCCAGGGGAGGGGCGGTGAGATCCGTCAGCAGGGGCGAGAGAGTCCATACCCGGTTGAGATTCCTCAGTGCCATGAATCGGTGATTGATGTGTTTTATCTTTGTTCGACATTGCACGCTTCTCCTTTATCCATTGCTAAAAACCCTATTAAGGATAGAACAATGTCGCGAGATGGCTCGCGAACTAAGAGTTTTCACATGCCGTCATTAGCGAAAGGAGCCATCCCACTCACTCGGAGCGCGACGGAAGGCAACAGGATCGGCTATCATAGAATTTTCTTGCTTCAAGAATTTGCTTTAGTGAACCAGTCGCTTATGAAACCTCTTCGTCAACAAAACCGCCAGGTTATTAGCTATGTGCCCCGCGTTGAGCCCGCGCCGCCTGACCATGCCCTGAAAGTGGAGGGTTTTCGCGATGTCTGGCAGCTGCGGGGGAAATACGTGGCCTTTGTGCTGATCGGCGAACACTTCCGTCGCTCTCCCACGTTTACGGTGCCGGAGTCAGCGCAACGGTGGGCGATGCAGATCCGCCAGGATGAAGAGGTTGAAGAATAACAGCCATAAAAAAACCGCCATCAGGCGGTTTTTTTATTTCTAAAGTGATTAGCGATGCGCCAGCTCGGCGTCGTCTTCACTTTCCAGAATCGCTTTGTCGGTCTGCTTCAGCCACTGGCTGGTCAGCGTACCGGCGGTCATGGAGCCGCTCACGTTCAGCGCGGTACGACCCATGTCGATCAGCGGCTCAACGGAGATCAGCAGCGCGACCAGCGTCACGGGCAGACCCAGAGCAGGCAGCACAATCAGCGCGGCGAAGGTTGCACCGCCGCCAACGCCCGCAACGCCTGCGGAGCTGATGGTAACAATCCCGACCAGCGTGGCGATCCAAACCGGATCCAGCGGGTTGATACCCACCGTCGGGGCGACCATCACGGCCAGCATCGCCGGGTACAGACCCGCACAGCCGTTCTGACCAATGGTGGCACCAAAGGAGGCAGAGAAGCTGGCAATGGATTCAGGCACGCCCAGACGACGGGTTTGCGCTTCCACGTTCAGCGGGATAGACGCGGCGCTGGAACGGCTGGTGAAGGCAAAGGTCAGTACCGGCCAGACTTTACGGAAGTACTTCAGCGGGCTGACGCCGTTTACGCCCAGCAGGATGCCGTGCACCACGAACATAATGCCCAGACCCAGATAAGAGGCGACAACGAAGCTGCCCAGCTTAATGATGTCCTGCAGGTTAGAGCCGGCAACCACTTTGGTCATCAGCGCCAGCACGCCGTAAGGCGTCAGTTGCATCACCAGACGAACCAGCTTCATCACCCAGCTCTGCAGGGTGTCAATCGCGGTTAGCACGCGTTCGCCTTTTGGCGCGTCGTCTTTCAGCAGCTTCAGCGCCGCTACGCCCAGGAACGCGGCGAAAATAACTACGCTGATGATCGAGGTTGGGCTCGCACCGGTCAGGTCAGCAAACGGGTTCTTCGGAATGAAGGAGAGCACCATCTGCGGCACGGTCAGGTCAGCCACTTTACCCACGTAGTTGGTTTGAATCGCGGTAAGACGCGCCGTTTCAGCGGTACCCTGAACCAGACCTTCCGCGGTCAGGCCAAACAGGTTGGTGACCAGCACACCCACCAGCGCGGCAATCAGCGTGGTGAACAGCAGCGTACCAATGGTCAGGAAGCTGATTTTGCCCAGCTGGGTTGCGTTATGCAGGCGCGCAACGGCGCTCAGAATAGAGGCGAACACCAGCGGCATCACGATCATCTGCAGCAGCTGGACATAGCCGTTACCGACAATGTTGAACCACTGAATAGAGTCTTTCAGAACTGGATTATCGGAGCCATAAATTGCCTGTAATGCCAGACCAAATACGACACCCATGGCCAAACCAACCAGCACTTTTTTCGCCAGGCTCCACTGTTTGTGGCGCGCCTGCGCGAGAAGCAATAGCAATACAACGAACACAACGACGTTCGCGATGAGTGGAAAATTCATCCCCGTTCTCCTGATTTATTATTGGGTCGGTTTTTACCGATCCTGTTGGCGGAAGGTTAGCAGAAGTGTGATGTAGCGCTTATATCCAAATGGAATGGTTTATGACAAATGGGATAATTTTGTCGGTTTACTGTTCAATCTGGTGATGAATAAAGCGATTAAACTGAAATTGCAGCGAATTAATCATCTGGGATGACCAGCGAACTGCACTGTTTTCGGGCAATGTTTGCGGCATCCAGACGGCGTAAGCAAACAGCGCCATGCACAGTGCACGCTCAAGCTGGTTACCTTTCTGCGGGGCGAGGATGGGAAAGCGAAAACGCCAGCGGCAGGGCCACAGCAGCGGCACGCCCGCAGGGGTCAGCATATCGGCGAGAATATGGCTTAAATAGCCCAGCACCATCCCCTGAATGGCATCGGCAGGGACTATCCAGCTTTCGGGCACCTTTAAATAGAAAAGCGTCAGCAGGCCAAACACGGCCAGCAGGCTGTGCGTAAACCCCCGGTGGCCGAACGCGCGGGCGATGGGTTTCGACACCCACTTCAGGCGCTGCCCGAGGAAGGATTTCGGGTGGTCAATATCGGGCAGCAGACAGGTCAGTACGGCGGAAGGGACAATATGCCACCAGTCCCCCTGTGCCAGCACGGGGGTGAGTTCAGCGTTTTTGGCAAATACTGCGCACGCAATAGAAAAAAGCAGGTGGCCTTCCGCCGTCATGATAAAACCCACAAAACTGTCAATTCATACAGTATAGGGTTTTTATACAGTAGGCGGAAGAGGTGACGGTGTAACTGTTTGTCACAAACCGGAGAAGGGCGTTAACCGCCCTGCAGGTGATGCGCCGTAAGTTCTGCCAGTGAATTAAGCTTCACATCGGCAAGGGCAAACCGGGGATCGTGACGGCCTTCTTCAGCGGGCACCACAATGGAGCGCATCCGCGCAGCCTTCGACGCCACCATACCGTTAACGGAATCTTCCAGCGCAACGCAGTTGAGGGGATCCAGGCCCAGCTTTGCGGCACAGTCCAGATACACCTGCGGGTGCGGCTTGCTGTAAGGCAGTTTTTCAGCGGACGCCAGCGCGTCGAAACTGTCGCGCAGTTCAAACATCGTAAGCACTTTTTCCAGCATATGCAGCGGTGAAGCCGAGGCCAGGCCAACCTTCAGCCCCTGGGCTTTACACAGCGCAACGGCCTCACGTACGCCGGGCAGCAGCGGCCTGTTCTCTTCTACCAGAGAAATGGCGCGGCTGATTATGCGCGCGGTCACCTCATCGCGATCGGGACCCACCCACGGCTGTTGGGCAAACCACAGGTCAACCACCATATCAATGCGCAGGCCCAGCGTATCGGGTAGTTCATTACGACGGCTGATATCCACGCCCAGGCTGGCCATCACATCCAGTTCGGCGCGATCCCACAGCGGTTCGGAATCGATCAGTAATCCATCCATATCAAAAATTGCGGCAAGAATTTGGCGCGGTGTCGACATCACAACGTCTCCTTTTCCAGGGTGTTCGACAGACGATACGTGCTAAGCACAATCTGCAATTTAGCATATTGCTTTTAAAGAGCGGGCGAAATTGATGACCAGCAGGTAGACTTAGGCACAAATAACGCGTCTTTATGAAGAGGAACTGATGACGTATCAACAAGCTGGACGCATTGCGGTCTTAAAACGTATTGCTGGCTGGGTGATTTTTATTCCTGCCGTCATTTCTACGCTGATTTCTGTACTCAAATTTATGTACGATCACAGCGAAAAACAGCCGGGTATCAATGCGGTAATGCTTGATTTCGCTCATGTCATGATTGAGATGATGCGTTTTAATACGCCATTTTTGAATGTTTTCTGGTTTAACTCACCCACCCCGGATTTTCATCAACAGCTGAACATCGGCTTTTGGGTGATATACGCCCTGATCTTTGTCGCGCTGGCACTGCAGGCCTCTGGCGCGAGAATGAGTCGCCAGACGCGCTTTTTACGCGAAGGCGTTGAGGATCAGTTGATTCTGGAGCAGGCCAAAGGCCCGGAAGGAATGAGTCGGGAGCAGATTGAATCCCGCATTGTTGTGCCGCGTCACACCATTTTCCTGCAAATTTTCCCGCTCTATATCCTTCCCGTCATCATCATTGTGGCGGGATACTTCTTCTTCTCACTGCTCGGTTTTCTGTAAGCGATAAGGGTGGCGGCAAGGCCACCCGTTCTCTTCTCAGGCGGCAAGCATACGCTCGAGTGCCCGCTGCGCGTTAACAAGGTGTTCTCCGCCAAAAAGAATGGCTCGGTTCATCAGCGTATAAAGCTGATACACCGGCTGGCGGTCGAGGAAACCGGGCGGCAGGGGGGAAACAGACTGGTATCCGTCGTATATTTGCGGCGGCTGCTCCGGATGAAGCGGCAGCATGGCAAGGTCGCACTCTCTGTCACCCCAGTAGCAGGCCGGGTCAAAGATGTAGGGGCCGTTGGGACCCAGCGCGCAGTTATCTGACCACAAATCCCCGTGAAGCAGCGACGCCTGAGGCTGGTGGGAGGCCAGACGCTGTTGAACGTGCTCGACGATGGCATCAATATTGCCAAATTCCAGCCCTTTCTCGGCGGCCAGCTCAAGCTGCCAGCCAATGCGCTGCTCGGCAAAAAATGTCGACCAGCGACGCTGCCAGGCATTGGGCTGTGGCGTGGTAGAGAGATCGTTGTCAAAATCGAGACCAAACTGCGGCTGGTCGCTCCATTGATGCAGGCGCGCTAGCTGTTGGCCGAGGATGAACGCATTATGGGCATCCAGCGGCCGGGCGGGGAGATACTCCATCACCAGGAAGCTGTAGTCGCGGTCGCTCCCCACGGCCAGAACCTGCGGGACCGTCACCGTTTTACTGCGCGACAACAGCTCCAGCTGGTCGGCTTCGGCGGTAAATATCGGAAGCAGCTCTCGCTCATCGCACTTAACGAAAAGATCGCGCCCTGCGTAGCGTAAATGCCACGCGGCGTGGATTTCACCGCCTGGCAGTTCGTTACGCAGTTCAATTTCACCTTCACCCAGCTGCTCACGTAAAAGATGACTGATAGCCTGCCACATGTTGTCTCTCCCATGTTGTCTGCCAGATCATAAAGTTAGCGCATAACGGCGGTAAAAAAATACGAACTAACGCACACCTGAGCGGTTTAAATTCATACAGCGCACTTATTGTTCTTTTTTCCGCCAGCTTTCCCAGGTATCCACGTCAATTTCGGCAGGCTTGTCGGTCACGCTCTCCACCAGACTGGCGGCCAGCGCATGAACCTCTTCCTGGCTCAGGGCGCCGATCAGACCAAATGCCAGGGTGCCTAAATCATGAATATTGCCCTCGTCATCCGTCAGGGTGAGGAGAAAATTAGCCCGGGTGAAAGCATTGTTGAGCTCATTCAGCTCGGTCAGCGATGCTTCATGAAGGTTGATGGTCACGACGTAACGTGTGATGTCACCACTGCTCATAATTCACCTCATTGTTATCATGGAAGTTTTCTTAGCATAGTCGATAGTTTGCGTTTGGCGACTCAGAGAGGACATTCCCCTCCGTAAAGACGAAGGGGAAAAGGCGTTAATATCGGGACAGGTAATCGACGATTTTTTGCGTATCGGCAAGTGAACAGAGACGCGTGCCCTGGTTGATGGTTGCGGCGCTACCCGCCGCCACGCCGTAGCGCGTCATTTCAAGCAGAGACGCACCCTGCGCCAGTTTTAGCGTCATCGCGCCCACCATGCTATCGCCCGCGCCGACCGTGCTCTGGCTCTTCATCGGCGGTGGGACAACCTGAACGGACGATGATTCATCGACTGCCAGCGCCCCCTGAGGGCCAAGGGAGACGACTACGCGTCGCGCTTTGCCGCTGCGTACCAGCTCCTGCGCGGCGGTGCGAACATCATCAGGCTGCGTCAGTTCGCGGTTGACCAGCGCGCTTAACTCTTTCTGGTTGGGTTTGACCAGCTCCAGATTGCCCGGCACCAGGGCCGCCTGCAGGGCCTCGCCGCTGCTGTCGACAATGCAGCGGATGCCGCGCTGCTGTACCGCCTGAATCAGCGCCGTTAATTTTTCCGTGCTTACGCCGGGCGGCAGGCTGCCGCTTATCACCAGCAGCGCGCCGCTTTCTATCGTCAGCACTTTCTCTTCAAGCTGACGAAACTCGTCATCGCTCAGTTTCGCGCCCGGCATGACAAAACGGTACTGCTCGCCGCTGGATCCCACGTGGACATGCAGGTTTTGCCGCGTCCAGTCTTTGGCCTCGACGGTCTCTACGGCCACCTGTTCATCTGCCAGCAGAGAGACAAGGTGTTCGCCGGTGGCACCGCCGGTGGGGAAAATGGCCGTGGCTTTGCCGCCGAGGTGCGTAATGGCGCGCGCCACGTTGATCCCGCCGCCGCCGGGCTCAAAGACCGGGGCGCTACAGCGCAATTTACCTTCCGGGTAAATCTGCGGCGTCAGGGTGGCGGAATCCAGGGAAGGGGAGAGCGTCAGAGTATAGATAGAAACCATCATTACCTCCTTTTAGCATGGGTTCTTATTAGCCTGGCATCATTTGTCAGGAAGGCAATGTAAATAACAGTATGATTTTAAATATGAATACTGACAAAAAGTGAGGCGGGGGATATATAAAATAAAACGCTTTTTGAGATCGTTCTTATTCAAAAAATGAAATAAGAAAACATTGCTATGTTATTTGCGGCTTTTTATAATTTGTTACCTTTCTCTGGACGCCTTGTCATTGATCCTCAAGAAAGATTCCGGGACCGTGTGGTCTCTTTTTTTGTTGTACGGACTCCTTAATAAAATGAAGCTTTTAAAGACAGTGCCCGCTGCACTGATGCTGGCGGGTGGCGTGTTTGCGGCTATGAACGCGACCGCTGATGATACCGTTTTTACTGTCATGGACGATCCTTCCACCGCGAAAAAACCGTTTGAAGGTAACCTGAACGCCGGGTACCTGGCACAATCCGGTAACACGAAAAGCTCTTCTCTGACGGCGGACAGTACGCTCACCTGGTACGGCAACACCACCGCCTGGTCTCTGTGGGGTAATGCCAGCAACACTTCCGCTAATGACGAACGTTCTTCCGAGAAATATGCGGTAGGCGGACGTAGCCGTTACAACATGACCGACTATGACTACCTGTTTGGACAGGCAAGCTGGTTAACTGACCGTTACAACGGTTATCGCCAGCGCGATGTGTTCACCGCCGGTTATGGTCGCCAGTTCCTGAACGGTCCGGTACACAGCCTCCGTTTTGAATTCGGTCCGGGTGTGCGTTATGACGAGTACACCAATGGCGATACCAAAACCCAACCGCTCGGTTACGCTTCCGGTACCTATGCCTGGCAGATGACTGACAACACCAAATTTACCCAGGGTGTTTCTGTATTTGGTGCCGACGACACGACGCTGAACTCTGAGACGGCGCTGAACGTGGCTATCAACGAACACTTTGGTCTGAAAGTGGCCTACAACGTGACCTGGAACTCTTCACCACCAGAATCTGCGCCGGATCATACCGACCGCAGAACCACGGTATCACTGGGTTATAGAATGTAATGAAAGCGGGCCGACGATGATGTCGGCCCGTTTATTGTCTGTGGCTTTTTGACGTCCCTACTGATGACCTGTCTTCGCCCCTAGCCCCAAATCATTGCCGCCCAACGGAGTAGCAGCATTGCGCCGCAGATGGCAATCAGCACCAGCACCATTTTCCAGTGTTTTACGGCAAATCGTTTTGTTGGCATAACCTAATCCTTGTTCGTTGATACCCACAGTCTACCAAACAGGGCCGAAATATGCCCCTTCTCGGGATCGATTAGGTTATGCCAGCGCAGGGTTCGGCTCAGAACCAGTGGAATCGTTCGGCGAGAATCAACAATAAACCTGTGGCGGAAAGGACATTCAATATCACAACCGTTCTGCTGGATACGTTCATGGTATGCACCTTTGGGTTTAAAGACCTGTTCAAGAGTAGCCCAGCATCTTCGAAATGCGAGCGCAGGGGAGAAGCAACCTGCAAATTCGTACGAAAGTGCCAGCCCATCAATCTGGCCGCAGAGGGTGCAATCTCCTTTGCGTTAGTGTTAACATTACGTCGCTTGCCGTAAATCCGCATTAATCTGAATTCGGCAGGTGAATGATGACGAACCAATTTGACGATTGTTGGTCAGATGGTGTCGTAATCTATTGTCAAATCACGATTATTTTCTTTGTATATGCTCTTATGTGTGGGGCATCACTGCAAATAAGGATATAAAATGCCTGTAATTACTCTTCCTGATGGCAGTCAACGCCATTTCGACCGTGCTGTTAGCCCAATGGATGTTGCCCTGGACATTGGTCCTGGTCTCGCGAAAGCGACTATCGCTGGCCGTGTTAACGGTGAGCTGGTGGATGCTTCCGATCTGATCGAAAACGATGCGACGCTTGCAATCATCACCGCGAAAGACGAAGAAGGTCTGGAGATCATTCGTCACTCCTGCGCGCACCTGTTAGGCCATGCCATCAAACAGCTGTGGCCAAACACCAAAATGGCGATCGGTCCGGTTATCGACAACGGTTTCTACTACGACGTTGACCTCGACCACACCCTGACTCAGGAAGATATCGACGCGCTCGAAAAACGCATGCACGAGCTCGCCGAAACGAACTATGACGTCATCAAGAAGAAAGTCAGCTGGCACGAAGCGCGTGAAACCTTCGTGAAGCGCGGCGAGAGCTACAAGGTCTCTATTCTTGACGAAAACATTTCGCATGATGACAAGCCTGGCTTGTACCATCACGAAGAATACGTCGACATGTGCCGTGGACCGCACGTGCCGAACATGCGCTTCTGTCATCACTTTAAGCTGATGAAGATCGCGGGCGCCTACTGGCGTGGCGACAGCAACAACAAGATGTTGCAGCGTATTTATGGTACCGCGTGGGCCGATAAAAAAGCCCTGAACGCGTACCTGCTGCGCCTGGAAGAAGCGGCGAAGCGTGACCACCGTAAAATCGGTAAGCAGCTTGACCTGTACCACATGCAGGAAGAAGCGCCGGGTATGGTGTTCTGGCATAACGACGGCTGGACCATCTTCCGTGAACTGGAAACATTCGTACGCTCCAAGCTGAAAGAGTACCAGTATCAGGAAGTGAAAGGCCCGTTCATGATGGACCGTGTGCTGTGGGAAAAAACCGGCCACTGGGACAACTACAAAGATGCGATGTTCACCACCTCGTCTGAGAACCGTGAATACTGCATCAAGCCAATGAACTGCCCGGGCCACGTTCAGATCTTTAACCAGGGTCTGAAATCCTACCGCGACCTGCCGCTGCGTATGGCGGAGTTCGGTAGCTGCCACCGTAACGAGCCATCAGGTGCGCTGCACGGTCTGATGCGCGTTCGTGGCTTTACTCAGGATGATGCACATATCTTCTGTACTGAAGATCAGGTTCGTGACGAAGTTAACGCCTGTATTCGTATGGTCTACGATA
Organism: Enterobacter cloacae complex sp. CARB60; assembly: GCF_036487345.1. Classification (NCBI taxonomy): domain Bacteria; kingdom Pseudomonadati; phylum Pseudomonadota; class Gammaproteobacteria; order Enterobacterales; family Enterobacteriaceae; genus Enterobacter; species Enterobacter cloacae complex sp. CARB60. Next base: position 2,745,338 of record NZ_JAZKLC010000002.1, on the reverse strand, counting down.
TGTACAGCACCTTTGGCTTCGAGAAGATCGTCGTCAAACTCTCAACGCGTCCGGAAAAACGTATCGGTAGCGATGAGACCTGGGATCGCGCAGAAGCGGATCTCGCCGTGGCGCTGGAAGAGAACGGTATTCCGTTCGAATACCAGCTGGGCGAGGGCGCATTCTACGGTCCGAAAATTGAATTTACCCTGTATGACTGCCTCGATCGCGCATGGCAGTGCGGTACTGTACAGCTGGACTTCTCCCTGCCGCAGCGTTTAAGCGCCTCTTATGTTGGCGAAGACAACGAGCGTCAGGTACCGGTAATGATTCACCGTGCAATTCTCGGTTCACTGGAGCGCTTCATCGGCATCCTGACCGAAGAGTTCGCTGGCTTCTTCCCAACCTGGCTTGCGCCAGTGCAGGTCGTGGTGATGAACATTACCGATTCTCAGGCGGATTACGTTAAAGAATTGACGCAGAAACTGCAAAATGCGGGCATTCGCGTAAAAGCAGACTTGAGAAATGAGAAGATTGGCTTTAAAATCCGCGAGCACACTTTACGTCGTGTCCCGTATATGTTGGTCTGTGGTGATAAAGAGGTGGAAGCAGGCAAAGTTGCCGTTCGCACCCGCCGTGGTAAAGACCTGGGGAGCCTGGACGTAAGTGAAGTGATTGAGAAGCTGCAACAAGAGATTCGCAGCCGCAGTCTTCAACAACTGGAGGAATAAGGTATTAAAGGCGGAAAACGAGTTCAAACGGCACGTCCGAATCGTATCAATGGCGAGATTCGCGCCCAGGAAGTTCGCTTAACAGATCTTGAAGGTGAACCACTGGGGATTGTGAGTCTGAGAGAAGCGATCGAAAAAGCTGAAGAAGCTGGAGTAGATTTAGTTGAAATCAGCCCTAACGCCGAACCGCCAGTTTGTCGTATCATGGACTACGGCAAGTTCCTTTATGAAAAGAGTAAGTCTTCTAAGGAACAGAAGAAGAAGCAAAAAGTTATCCAGGTTAAGGAAATCAAATTCCGTCCTGGTACCGACGATGGCGATTATCAGGTAAAACTCCGCAGCCTGATTCGCTTTCTGGAAGATGGCGATAAGGCCAAGATCACACTGCGTTTCCGCGGTCGTGAGATGGCCCACCAACAGATCGGTATGGAAGTGCTTAACCGCGTCCGTGACGATCTGAGTGAACTGGCAGTAGTCGAATCCTTCCCTACGAAGATCGAAGGCCGCCAGATGATCATGGTGCTCGCTCCTAAGAAGAAACAGTAAGGCCTTCAAGCAGCAAAATCTGTGGAGCCTTCGGGTTTCATAGGTTTTGTTCGCCTATGTTTCGTTTATTTAACAATGCGAAGTGGAAGTTATTAAGATGCCAAAAATTAAGACCGTACGCGGTGCTGCTAAGCGCTTCAAAAAAACCGGTGGTGGTGGATTTAAGCGTAAGCATGCAAACCTGCGTCATATTCTGACCAAAAAATCTACTAAGCGTAAACGTCACCTGCGTCCAAAAGGCCTCGTTTCTAAAGGCGATCTGGGTCTGGTTATCGCGTGCCTGCCGTACGCATAAGCCGTTAACGTTTAATTTTTTTACTAAGAATATAGATACAGGAGAGCACATATGGCTCGCGTAAAACGTGGTGTAATTGCACGTGCACGTCACAAGAAAATTTTGAAACAAGCTAAAGGCTACTACGGTGCGCGTTCACGCGTTTACCGCGTTGCCTTCCAGGCTGTTATCAAAGCAGGTCAGTACGCTTACCGTGACCGTCGTCAGCGTAAGCGTCAGTTCCGTCAACTGTGGATTGCGCGTATCAACGCAGCAGCACGTCAGAACGGTATTTCTTACAGCAAATTCATCAACGGCCTGAAAAAAGCCTCTGTTGAAATCGACCGTAAGATCCTGGCTGACATCGCAGTATTCGACAAAGTAGCGTTCACCGCTCTGGTCGAAAAAGCGAAAGCAGCACTGGCATAAGCCAGTTGAGAGAGGGAGCTTTGCTCCCTCTTTTGTTTTAACATCATCAGAACATTGACTTTTACCGGTCCAGGCTTTTCAATAAGGTCTTAACGGTTTTACCAGACAAGGTAACGCAAGCATGAATGCTGCTATTTTCCGCTTCTTCTTTTACTTTAGCACCTGATTTCAGGAGGCTAGCGCGTGAAAGATGAAACGAAAAACAGCGCCAGATAAGCCTCCCGATGGAGGCTTTTTTTGTGCCTGAATTTGAGAGAATAACTCCACCAAATCGGTGTCTGCACCGACATAATGAGGAAAATCATGTCACATCTCGCAGAGCTGGTTGCCAGTGCAACAGCCGCCATTAATCAGGCCTCAGATGTTGCCGCGTTAGACAATGTCCGCGTCGAATATCTTGGGAAGAAAGGGCACTTGACCCTTCAAATGACAACCCTGCGCGAGCTGCCGCCAGAAGAACGCCCGGCAGCCGGTGCGGTGATTAACGAAGCCAAAGAGCAGGTACAGCAGGCGCTGAACGCGCGCAAAGCCGATCTGGAAAGTGCGGTGCTGAATGCGCGTCTGGCCGCAGAGACGATCGACGTTTCTCTGCCGGGTCGCCGTATCGAAAACGGCGGTCTGCATCCGGTTACCCGCACCATCGATCGCATAGAAAGTTTCTTCGGTGAGCTCGGCTTTACCGTGGCGACTGGCCCGGAAATCGAAGATGATTACCATAACTTCGACGCCCTGAACATTCCTGGCCATCATCCGGCACGCGCTGACCACGACACTTTCTGGTTCGACGCTACGCGTCTGCTGCGTACTCAGACCTCCGGCGTTCAGATCCGTACCATGAAGGATCAGGAGCCGCCAATCCGTATTATCGCGCCGGGCCGCGTCTATCGTAACGACTACGATCAGACCCACACCCCAATGTTCCATCAGATGGAAGGTCTGATCGTTGATAAAAATATCAGCTTCACCAACCTGAAGGGCACGCTGCACGATTTCCTGAACAACTTCTTTGAGGAAGATCTGCAGGTTCGTTTCCGTCCGTCCTACTTCCCGTTCACCGAACCGTCTGCAGAAGTTGACGTGATGGGTAAAAACGGCAAATGGCTGGAAGTGCTGGGCTGCGGCATGGTGCATCCAAACGTGCTGCGCAACGTGGGTATCGATCCGGAAGTTTACTCCGGCTTTGCCTTCGGCATGGGCATGGAGCGTCTGACCATGCTGCGCTACGGCGTGACCGACTTACGTGCATTCTTCGAAAACGATCTGCGTTTCCTCAAACAGTTTAAATAAGGGCAGGACAGAACAATGAAATTCAGTGAACTGTGGTTACGCGAGTGGGTGAACACCACGCTGGACAGCGACGCGCTTTCTAACCAGATCACCATGGCGGGTCTGGAAGTGGACGGCGTTGAGCCGGTTTCCGGTGCCTTCAACGGCGTGGTCGTCGGCGAAGTGGTAGAGTGCGGCCAGCACCCTAACGCTGACAAACTGCGCGTGACAAAAGTGAACGTGGGCGGTGACCGCCTGCTGGATATCGTCTGCGGTGCGCCAAACTGCCGCCAGGGCCTGAAGGTGGCCGTGGCGACCGTCGGTGCGGTGCTGCCGGGCGATTTCAAAATTAAAGCGGCTAAGCTGCGCGGCGAGCCGTCTGAAGGCATGCTGTGCTCCTTCTCCGAGCTGGGTATTTCCGACGACCACAACGGCATCATTGAGCTGCCGCTGGATGCGCCAGTCGGCACCGATATCCGTGAATACCTGAAGCTTGATGACAACACCATCGAAATCAGCGTCACGCCAAACCGTGCCGACTGCTTAGGTATCATCGGCGTGGCGCGCGACGTTGCCGTGCTGAACCAGACCGAGCTGAACGCGCCGGACATTGCGCCGGTTGAAGCGACCATCAGTGACGTGCTGCCAATTCAGGTTGAGGCTGCGGATGCTTGCCCGCGCTACCTCGGTCGCGTGGTGAAAGGCATCAACGTGAAAGCGCCAACCCCGCTGTGGATGAAAGAGAAGCTGCGCCGCTGCGGTATCCGCTCTATCGACGCCGTGGTTGACGTGACTAACTACGTTCTGCTGGAGCTGGGCCAGCCAATGCACGCGTTCGATAAAGATCGTATTGACGGCGGCATCGTTGTGCGCATGGCGAAAGAGGGCGAAACCCTGGTTCTGCTGGACGGCAGCGAAGCGAAACTGAACGCCGACACCCTGGTGATTGCTGACCACAGCAAAGCGCTGGCAATGGGCGGTATCTTCGGGGGCGAGCACTCAGGCGTGAACGACGAGACGCAAAACGTCCTGCTGGAATGCGCGTTCTTCAGCCCGCTCTCCATCACCGGTCGCGCACGCCGTCACGGCCTGCATACCGATGCCTCTCACCGCTACGAGCGCGGCGTTGACCCGGCGCTGCAGTACAAAGCGATGGAACGTGCGACCCGCCTGCTGATCGACATCTGCGGCGGTGAAGCGGGCCCGGTTATCGACGTCACCAACGAAGCGACCCTGCCGAAGCGTGCCACCATCACCCTGCGCCGCAGCAAGCTGGATCGCCTGATTGGCCACCACGTTGCCGATGCGCAGGTGACCGACATCCTGACGCGTCTGGGCTGCGAAGTGACCGAAGGCCAGGACGAGTGGAAAGCCGTTGCGCCATCATGGCGTTTCGACATGGAAATTGAAGAAGATCTGGTGGAAGAAGTGGCCCGCGTTTACGGCTACAACAACATCCCTGACGAGCCTGTCCAGGCAGGTCTGGTGATGGGCACCCACCGTGAAGCCGACCTGTCCCTGAAGCGTGTGAAAACCATGCTGAACGACAAAGGCTACCAGGAAGTGATCACCTACAGCTTTGTTGATCCAAAGCTGCAGCAGCTGATCCACCCGGGCCAGGAGGCGCTGATCCTGCCAAGCCCAATCTCCAGCGAAATGTCCGCGATGCGTCTGTCTCTGTGGACGGGCCTGCTGGGCACTGTCGTTTATAACCAGAATCGTCAGCAAAACCGCGTGCGAATTTTCGAAAGCGGTTTGCGCTTTGTACCGGATAATCAGGCAAATTTAGGCATCCGTCAGGATCTCATGCTGGCTGGCGCCATCAGCGGCAACCGCTATGAAGAGCACTGGGACCTGGCAAAAGGCACGGTTGATTTCTACGATATGAAGGGCGATCTGGAAGCGATTCTGGATCTGACCGGTAAATTATCTGAAATTGAATTCCGCGCAGAAGCCATCCCGGCACTGCATCCGGGCCAGAGTGCAGCCATCTATTTAGACGGCAAACGCGTTGGTTTTATTGGGGTTGTTCACCCTGAGCTGGAGCGCAAGCTGGACCTGAACGGCCGTACCATCGTGTTCGAACTGGAATGGACCCCGGTGGCTGACCGCGTTATTCCTCAGGCTCAGGACGTCTCCCGCTTCCCGGCAAACCGCCGTGATATCGCGGTTGTGGTCGCGGAAAATGTACCCGCAGCAGATATTTTGGCCGAATGTAAGAAAGTTGGCGTAAATCAGGTAGTTGGCGTAAACTTATTTGACGTGTACCGCGGCAAGGGCGTAGCAGAAGGTTTCAAGAGCCTCGCTATTAGCCTTATCCTTCAGGATACCAGCCGTACACTCGAAGAAGAGGAGATTGCCGCTACCGTCGCCAAATGTGTAGAGGCATTAAAAGAGCGATTCCAGGCATCATTGAGGGATTGAACCTATGGCGCTTACAAAAGCTGAAATGTCAGAATATCTGTTTGATAAGCTTGGGCTTAGCAAACGGGATGCCAAAGAGCTGGTAGAGCTGTTTTTCGAAGAGATCCGTCGTGCTCTGGAAAATGGTGAGCAGGTAAAACTCTCCGGTTTTGGCAATTTTGATTTGCGAGACAAAAACCAACGTCCGGGCCGTAACCCGAAGACGGGGGAAGATATTCCCATTACAGCCCGCCGCGTGGTGACCTTCAGACCCGGCCAGAAGTTAAAAAGCCGTGTCGAAAACGCAACGCCCAAAGCAGAGTAATATGAACTAACTAAAAAGGCCGCCCACGCGGCCTTTTTTCTTTGCGCTCTCCGGCAAACCCGCCGTAAAATCAATTACATCACACGCTACTAAAACCGTACCCATGCTTGATTATGCCCATCGCCAGCACCGTTCCGATAAGCGTCGCCTGCTTTTGCTGGTGCTGTTGCTCATTGTCGCCGCGGGCGTGAGCCTCTGCGCCGGAGACAGATGGATAGGGCCTGAAAGCTGGTGGGGGCCGGACGGGCAGCTCTTCGTCTGGCAAATTCGCCTGCCGCGCACCGTCGCGGTGGTTCTGGTGGGCGCCGCGCTGGCGCTGTGCGGCACCATTATGCAGGCGTTGTTTGATAACCCGCTGGCGGAGTCCGGCCTGCTCGGCGTGTCGAACGGGGCTGGCGTGGGTCTGATTGCGGCGGTGATGCTGGGCGGGGGAGAACTCTCCGGATGGAGTATTAGCCTGAGCGCTATTCTCGGTGCATTAGTGATAACCGCGATCCTTCTTCGCTTTGCCAGACGGCACTTATCGACCAGCCGCCTGCTGCTTGCCGGCGTGGCGCTGGGGATCATCTGCAGCGCGTTGATGACCTGGGCGGTCTACTTCTCAACATCCTTTGACCTGCGTCAGCTGATGTACTGGATGATGGGCGGCTTTGGGGGCGTTGACTGGCACCAGGGCTGGCTGATGGCGCTGCTGGTACCGGTCATCGTGTGGGCTGCCCTGCAGGCGCAGCCGCTGAATATGCTCGCGCTGGGTGAAACCTCTGCCCGCCAGCTCGGCATGCCGATTGGGTTCTGGCGTAATGTGCTGGTGATCGTCATTGGCTGGCTGGTCGGCGTCAGCGTGGCTCTGGCGGGCGCGATCGGTTTTATCGGGCTGGTTATTCCGCACATGCTGCGCCTGTGTGGCCTCACGGACCATCGGACCCTGCTTCCGGCCTCGGCGGTTGCCGGGGCCGTCACACTGCTGGTGGCCGATATCATCGCCCGGCTTGCCCTGACGGCCGCAGAGCTGCCGATTGGCGTGGTGACCGCCACGCTGGGCGCGCCGGTATTTATCTGGCTACTATTAAAAGCTGGACGTTAAATCAACTAGCCGTAAGACAACCTGAGGGAATGCTATGCAGTCAGAAATCCTGAGTACCGAAGTGACCACCATTGACGGCGAGAAAACCACGCTGGAAGGCTACAAAGGCAACGTGTTGCTTATCGTCAACGTGGCATCCAAATGTGGCCTGACGCCGCAGTACGAGCAGTTGGAAAACATTCAGAAGGCCTGGGAGAAAGACGGCTTCACCGTGCTGGGCTTCCCGTGCAACCAGTTCCTCGGCCAGGAGCCGGGCAGCGAAGAGGAGATTAAAACCTTCTGCAGCACCACCTATGGCGTGACGTTCCCGATGTTCAGCAAAATCGATGTTAACGGTGAAGACCGCCATCCGCTGTATGCGAAGCTGATCGCTGCCGCGCCGAAGGCCGTTGCGCCGGAAGGAAGCGGTTTTTATGAGCGCATGGCCAGTAAAGGTCGCGCGCCGCTTTACCCGGACGACATCCTGTGGAATTTTGAAAAGTTCCTGATTGGTCGCGACGGCCAGGTGGTTCAGCGCTTTTCGCCGGATATGACCCCTGAGGATCCGATCGTCATGGAATCGATCAAGCTGGCGCTGGCGAAATAATGTCGTTGCTGATGCAGCTCACGGACGTTGCCGAGAAGGGACGTCTGGAGCCGATAACCGGTACCGTCAATGCGGGTGAAATCCTGCATCTCGTCGGGCCAAACGGTGCGGGGAAGAGCACGCTGCTGGCACGGATGGCAGGCATGACCGACGGAGAAGGGCAGATAACGCTGCTGGAGCATACGCTCGCCGACTGGTCGCCGGTCTCGCTGGCGCATCGGCGCAGCTACCTCGTACAGCAGCAGATGCCGCCCTTTGCGATGCCGGTCTGGCACTATCTGATGCTGCATTTGCACGACAAACAACAAACGGCACTGCTGACGGACGTGGCTGCGGCCCTCGGACTGGAAGATAAACTCTCCCGGCACGCCAGCCAGCTTTCCGGCGGAGAGTGGCAGCGGGTGCGCCTGGCGGCCGTCATCCTTCAGATCCACCCGGTAGGCAATCCTCACGGGCGGATGCTGCTTCTCGATGAGCCCATGAGCGGTCTGGACGTGGCGCAGCAGGCGGCACTGGATACGCTGCTAAGCGCCCTGAGCCGAAAAGGCATCGCCGTGGTGATGAGCAGTCATGACCTCAACCACACCCTGCGTCATGCCCATCGGGTGTGGCTGCTGTCGAAGGGAAAGATGATCGCCAGCGGTGCGCGTGATCGGGTTCTTACGCCGCCCCATCTTGCCCGCGCGTACAACATGTCGTTCCGCAGGCTGGATATAGAGGGACATAAGATGCTGATTTCTACCGGGCAGTCGTAACCGTTTCTTGCCTCTTAGCACAATTGCACGCTAAATTACGAAAAGAACAAAAAAAGCAGAGGATTCGTCTGAAAATGCGATTCTGGTTTCTCCTGATGGCCACACTCTTTCTTGCGGGATGCAGTAGCCATCGTGCGCCGCCGCCTAACCCACGGCTTTCAGATTCGATCACCGTCATTGCCAGCCTTAACGATCAGCTGAGCAACTGGCGCGGCACGCCTTATCGCTACGGCGGAATGAGCCGCGGCGGGGTTGATTGCTCCGGCTTCGTTCTGATGACGTTTCGCGATAAGTTTGATTTACAGCTTCCGCGCGAAACGCGTAAGCAGGCTGAAATTGGCACTGAAATTGATAAAGACGATCTTCTGCCCGGTGACCTGGTTTTCTTCAAAACCGGATCGGGTGAAAGCGGTCTTCATGTGGGCATATATGATACAGACAATAAGTTCATTCACGCCTCGACCAGCCGCGGCGTGATGCGCTCTTCTCTTGATAATGTTTACTGGCGTAAAAATTTCTGGCAGGCACGACGTATATAGCCTTTGTCGGATACTTCTCTTATGACGGCATGGTAGTAATAAATCATGCCGTTTTTCCCAAATAAGATGCTTAAAGTTAAATTTGCCTAAAATTAGCGAATCCTGCATGTGTCTGTTTTATCTAAAACTGGCTATTATTCTGCAACCAGGATAAAATTATTTTAGATTCAGGGATAAATCTGAAAATTAATACGGAACTAATGAAATTAATCTTATTAAAATCAAGACAGTGGAATTGTGTCGGCAATTGCTCCAGGATGTCCTCTCTCATCTTTAATGCGGGGCGAGTGCAATGATTATTACGCTAGATAATGCTTACCAGTCTGAACTGCTGCTTTTACCTGCCCGTAATAGCGCGGGTGAGCTTAAAGGTTTAGAAATTCTGGTTAACTTTACTGGCGTCGGCAGCGATGTGCGGATCCCCACTGAGCTTGTTATCCCTCGACTTTCAGCGGCTGAAGAGTTAGCGCTGTTTAACGAAAAACTGCAATTGCTTGATACCTGTAAACTGTTTTTTATTCAGCATCAGTTAATTGCATGGATCAATATTACACCTGCAATAGTTGAGTTTTTATTAAGTAATGGAAACGCTGTTTCAATCCTTGAGCGTTATCCGTTCCTTGAGTTTACTGTTAATGAGAACTATCCAGGTTTAAATAACGGGAAGGACGATCTGCAGCTGGCGAGAATGGCGATCCATTTCCCGTTGGTTCTGGCAAACTTTGGCGCAGGCGCTGCATCGCTCAAAGCGGTCTATGATGGATTATTTAAACGGGTAATCCTTGATAAAGGCTTCATTCAGCAGCGTGCCCCGGAACTCTCTTTTGAGCCATTTATGCGCGCCATCCTCTGGCAAATCACGCCGCACTGCCAGTCAGTGATTGTCTCAGGCATTGACGACCACGGCCTGTTGCAACGCGTTTTGTCCTTCAATTTTGGCGCAATGCAGGGGGCACTCTGGCCAGCCGTCTCTGCAGAACACGTCACTACGCTGGTTCAGCAGCGATAACCCTTGCTTTCGCCCGTGTTTAAGTGCCGGTAAACCCTCTACACTAAAAGCAGGAGGACCTATGACCCTGTCTTTTACTGCTCACTGGCATGACGAGTTGCCTGGCTTTTACACCGCACTCAAACCAACACCGTTACAAAATTCACGCCTTATCTGGCATAACGATTTGCTGGCAGAAGAACTGGCCATTCCGCCTGAGCTGTTTCAGCATTCAGAGGGCGCAGGCGTCTGGGGCGGTGAAACGCTTCTCGCCGGTATGCAACCTCTGGCTCAGGTCTATAGCGGACATCAGTTTGGCGTCTGGGCGGGGCAGCTAGGCGACGGCAGGGGCATCCTGCTCGGTGAACAACAGCTTCCCAACGGGGAGACGGTTGACTGGCACCTGAAAGGCGCAGGCCTTACTCCCTATTCGCGAATGGGCGACGGGCGTGCGGTACTGCGTTCAACTCTTCGCGAGAGCCTGGGGTCAGAAGCGATGCATGCCCTGGGTATCCCCACCACCCGCGCGCTGTCGATTGTTACCAGCGATACGCCGGTTGCGCGCGAAACGATGGAAAAAGGGGCAATGCTGATGCGCATTGCGCAAAGCCATTTGCGCTTCGGCCATTTTGAGCACTTTTACTATCGCCGCGAGCCTGACAAGGTTCGCCAGCTTGCGGACTTTGCCATTCGTCACCACTGGGGGCATTTGCAGGACGAGGCGGATAAATACGTTCTCTGGTTCAGGGATGTGGTTGCCCGTACCGCAGCCCTGATTGCCCGCTGGCAAACGGTAGGCTTTGCCCATGGCGTGATGAATACGGACAACATGTCGATCCTCGGGCTGACCTTTGATTACGGTCCGTTTGGTTTCCTGGACGATTACCAGCCCGGCTATATCTGCAACCATTCCGACTATCAGGGACGTTACAGCTTTGACAATCAGCCGGCGGTTGGCCTGTGGAACCTGCAGCGGCTTGCGCAAACCCTGTCGCCGTTTATTGACGTTGATGCCCTCAACGATGCGCTCGACAGCTATCAGGACATTTTGCTGCGGGAATATGGCACGCTGATGCGCAACAAGCTGGGGCTGGTGACGCAGGAGAGGGGCGATAACGACATCCTCAATGGCCTGTTTGCCCTGATGGCGCGTGAGGGCAGCGATTATACCCGTACCTTCCGGATGCTGGGCCAGACGGAGCAGCACAGCGCGGCCTCGCCGCTGCGCGACGAGTTTATTGACAGGCAGGCGTTTGACGACTGGTTTGCCCAGTACCGCTCGCGGCTGCAGCAGGAGCAGGTGGATGACGCTGTCCGCCAGACGCAGATGAACGCCACTAACCCGGCGATGGTGTTGCGCAACTGGCTGGCGCAGCGGGCGATTGAGCAGGCAGAGGAGGGGGAATATGACGAGCTACACCGTTTGCATCTGGCGCTGCGCGCGCCGTTTGCCGACCGGGATGATGACTACGTCAGCCGCCCGCCTGACTGGGGCAAGCGGCTGGAGGTCAGCTGCTCAAGCTAACCCTGTTTGCCGGGTGGCGGCGTCGCTTCACCCGGCCTGGACATCACTGCGCAACCCATCCGCCATCCATATTCCACGCGGCGCCGCGAACGTTCACGGCGCTGTCGCTGCACAAAAACAGCGCCAGTTCACCCAGCTGCTCCGGGGTGACAAACTCGCCCGAAGGCTGTTTCTCTGCAAGGAGCAGATCGCGCGCCTGCTCCGGCGGCACGCCCTCAGCGATACGCTTATCAATTTGCTGTTGCACCAGCGGCGTCAGTACCCAGCCGGGGCAGATGGTATTGGCGGTAATACCGGTGCGGGCGGTTTCCAGCGCCAGCGATTTCGTAAAGCCCACTACGCCATGCTTGGCGGCCACGTAGGCTGACTTCTCTTTTGACGCGACCAGCCCGTGAACGGAGGCGATATTGATGATGCGCCCCCAGTTTTTCTCGCGCATGGCGGGGAGCGCCAGCCGGCTGGTGTGAAATACCGAAGAGAGATTAATGGCGATAATGTCGTTCCATTTCTCCACCGGAAACGCGTCAACCGGGGCGACATGCTGTATCCCGGCGTTGTTGACAAGAATGTCCACGCCGCCAAACTGCGATTCGGCGTAGCGCATCATGGCTTCAATTTGCAGCACGTCACGCAGGTCCGCATCGTGATAGCCCGGCTTTTTTCCCAGTTGCGCAATCTCTTCTCTTGCTGACCCGCTGTCGCCGAAACCGTTGAGGATCAGCTGTGCCCCGGCCTTCGCCAGTACGCGGGCGATCCCCAGCCCAATGCCGCTGGTCGAGCCTGTCACCAGTGCGGTCTTACCGTTCAGATTCATCTTTCTCTCCTTACACAATGCCGGTCAGATAGAACACGGCAATGACAAAAAGCACTGCCAGGCTTTTAATGATGGTGATAGCAAAAATGCCGCCGTAGGCCTGACGATGGCTCAGGCCGGTAATCGCCAGCAGGGTAATCACCGCGCCGTTATGGGGCAGCGTATCCATCCCCCCGCTCGCCATTGAAGCCACGCGGTGCAGTACCTCAAGCGGGATATTGGCGGCGTGGGCGGCGGCGACAAACGAGTCGGACATGGCGGCGAGCGCAATACTCATCCCGCCGGACGCCGAGCCGGTGATCCCCGCGAGGACGGTCACGCTGATGGCCTCATTAAGCAGCGGATTAGGGATGGCCGCCAGCGCTTTGGATAACACCAGGAACCCGGGCAGGGCGGCGATAACCGCGCCGAAACCGTATTCCGAGGCGGTATTCATCGCCGCCAGAATGGCACCGCTCACCGCGGTCCGGCTGCCTTCAGCCAGTCGCCCCCGGATATTGCGAAAGCCAAAAATCAGCACCAGCACAATACCTGAGATCAGCGCCGCTTCCACGGCCCAGATGGCGGTGATCTTGCCCACCTCGGTCACAATCGGTTTCGCCAGGCCTGGCAGAGTAAGCTCGTGTGTCGTGCCGTACCAGCCTGGGATCCAGCGGGTAAACAGCAGGTTCAGTATGCCCACCACCAGCAGAGGGGAGATAGCAATCAGCGGATGCGGAAGGTTAATATTATCCGGCGTTTCGGGTTCATTTTTCAGATCCGTGCCGTAGCCTTCGTTGTTATTGAACGCCTTACGACGCTGGCGCTCCAGCCAGAGCAGGCCAAAGACGATAATGAACAGAGAGCCGATAAGCCCCAGCCACGGCGCGGCCCAGGCGTTCGTACCAAAAAAGCTGGTGGGGATGATGTTCTGGATCTGCGGCGTGCCGGGCAGGGCGTCCATGGTAAACGAGAATGCCCCCAGCGCCACGGTGGCCGGGATCAGCCGCTTGGGGATGCCGCTCTGGCGGAACAGCTCCGCGGCGAAAGGGTAAACCGCAAACGCCACCACGAACAGCGACACGCCGCCGTAGGTTAACAACGCGCACACCAGGACAATCACCGGAATGGCGTGGCGACGACCGAGGATCTGAATCGCGGCGGCGACGATAGAGCGTGAGAAACCGGAAAGCTCAATCAGCTTGCCAAAAACGGCTCCCAGCAGGAACACCGGGAAGTAGAGCTTGACGAAGCCCACCATCTTTTCCATAAACAGGCCGGTAAACGTCGGGCCGACGGCACCCGGATCGGTCAGCAGCACGGCGCCGAGCGCCGCAATCGGCGCAAACAAAATAACGCTGTATCCGCGATAGGCCGCCAGCATCAGCAGCGCCAGCGCCGCCAGGGCAATTAACACACTCATTACGACTCCTCACTTTAATTATTATTCGGGTACCAACGAGAGGCTTAACGCTCGACGGTGAGAGCAATGCCTTGCCCGCCGCCTACGCACAGGGTGACGAGCCCTTTTTTAACGTCACGGCGCTGCATTTCGTACAGCAGCGTCACGAGGATGCGGCAGCCGGAGGCGCCAATCGGATGACCCAGGGCGATAGCGCCGCCGTTAACGTTCACCTTGCGTTCATCCCAGCCGAGCTGCTTGCCCACCGCCAGCGCCTGGGCGGCAAAGGCTTCATTGGCTTCAATGAGGTCCACGTCATCCAGCGTCCAGCCCGCCCGCGACAGCGCCGTCCGGCAGGCGCTGACCGGACCGATGCCCATCACCGACGGGTCAACGCCCGTCACGGCGTAGCTCACGATGCGACCGAGAATGGGCAAACCGCTCTCCCGCGCCTTTTCGCCGCTCATCAGCAGCACCGCAGCGGCACCGTCGTTGAGCGTGGACGCATTTCCGGCCGTGACCGTGCCTTCCTCCTGCAAAAAAGCGGGGCGCAGCTGCGCCAGCTGCTCAGCGGTAGTGCCTGGCCGGGGCTGTTCGTCACCGCGGACAATAAGCGGCGGTTTTTTACCCTGTTTCACCGTCACCGGCGCTATCTCGGCATCAAAGCGACCCGCTTCGATGGCGGAGGCCGCTTTGTGCTGCGACCGGGCGGCAAATGCGTCCTGCTGCGCGCGGGAAATGTCATTCTCACGGGCGACGTTTTCAGCGGTGATCCCCATGTGGTAATCGTTGAACGCGTCCCACAGGCCGTCGGTAATCATGCTGTCCTGCAGGCCCGTATGGCCAAAACGCAGCCCTGAACGCGCGCCGTCCAGAAGATAGGGGGCGTTGCTCATGCTCTCCTGACCGCCAGCGATAACCACATCCGCGTCGCCGCAGCGGATCGCCTGCGCGGCGAGCTGCACCGCTTTTAGACCCGCACCGCACACCAGGTTGACCGTTGTCGCCGGTGTGCTGACGGGCAATCCGGCGGTGATGGCCGTCTGGCGCGCAGGGTTTTGCCCGCATCCCGCCGTCAGCACCTGACCGAAAATCAGTTCATTCACCTGTTCTGCGCTAAAACCGCTGTTCTCCAGCAGATGCCGCACCGCGGCGGCCCCCAGCTCAACCGCCGAAAGGGACGATAGCGATCCGCGAAAACTGCCAATGGGGGTTCGCGTTGCCCCGACAATCATGACCTCTTTCATCGTGAATCCTCAGTTGAAGCGCATCTCGCGAACGTCGTCCGCCACGGTCATTTTCCCGGCCGTTTTAGCCGCAATTTCGTCGATGCTGACGCCGGGGGCGTATTCGCGCAGGATGAATGCGCCGTTCTCGATCTCAAGCAACGCGAGGTCGGTTAAGACCCGACGGATGCAGCCCGCGCCCGTGAGCGGCAGCGTGCAGCGCGGCAGCAGCTTTGACTCACCGCTTTTCGAGGCGTGGGTCATCACCACAATGATGTTCTGCGCCCCGGCGACGAGATCCATCGCGCCGCCCATGCCCTTCACCATCTTTCCGGGGATCATCCACGAGGCGATATTGCCCTCGACGTCCACTTCAAACGCGCCCAGCACGGTCAGGTCGACATGACCGCCGCGGATCATGGCAAACGACTGGGCCGAGTCGAAAATGGCCGCGCCGGTGCGCGCGGTCACGGTCTGTTTACCGGCGTTGATCATGTCGGCGTCAAGGCTCTGCTCGTCAGGAAAAGCCCCCATCCCCAGCAGTCCGTTTTCCGACTGGAGCATCACGTCCATTCCCTCCGGAATGTAGTTCGCTACCAGGGTAGGGATGCCGATCCCCAGGTTGACGTAGTAACCGTCGCGCAGCTCGCGGGCGACGCGCATGGCCATCTGTTCACGGGTTAACATCGTCACACTCCTTCCGCGCGCAGCGTGCGCTGTTCAATGCGTTTTTCAAACTGGCCGACAATCAGCCTGTCGACGTAAATTCCCGGGGTATGAATGGCCGACGGGGGCAGCTCGCCCGGGGGAACAATCTCTTCCACCTCGACGACCGTTATCCGGCCCGCCGTTGCCATCAGCGGATTAAAATTTTGCGCGGTATGCCGATAGACAACGTTGCCGTACCAGTCCGCTTTCCAGCCCTTAATGAGCGCGAAATCCCCGGTAATGGCCTCTTCAAGGATGTAGTGCTTCCCCGCAAACTGGCGCACGTCTTTGCCGGCAGCCACGGGCGTGCCGTAGCCGGTGGCGGTGTAAAATGCTGGAATGCCCGCGCCGCCCGCGCGCACCTTTTCCGCCAGCGTGCCCTGAGGCGTGAGTTCAATCTCCAGTTCGCCGCTCAGCACCTGCCGCTCGAACAGCGCGTTCTCGCCGACGTAAGAGGCCACCACTTTGCGAACCTGACGCGTTTCGAGCAGTAGCCCGAGACCGAAACCGTCCACGCCGCAGTTGTTTGATACCACCGTCAGGTCTTTCACCTGACGGCGTCTGACCTCTGCAATCAGGTTCTCCGGAATACCGCACAGGCCAAAGCCGCCCGCCAGCAAGGTCATCCCGTCCGTCAGCCCATCCAGCGCCTGCGCATAGCTGCCGACGCGCTTATCCAGTCCCGCCATAGTCATCCCTCCCGTTAACCGTGCCGGTATCATTAGGGGCGGCGACTCATTTGTTAATTTTGAATTTGTGACCCACTCATTTGGTTTTTTTATTAATTTCCTGTTAACTAAATTTTTTCAATTAGTTAACAGGATGAAAAATGAGAATGAGTGTCAAACAGTTACGCGCGTTTTTAGCGGTAGCTCACACTCTGAATTTCGCGCACGCCAGCGAACGGCTGAATCTTTCCCAGCCGGCCCTGAGCCTGACCATTAAAGCGCTGGAGGACACGCTCGGCGGACCGCTGCTGCAGCGGAGCACGCGCAAGGTCGCGCTGACGCAGGAGGGAGAGACGTTTTTGCCCATGGCGCGCCAGCTGCTTGCCGACTGGGATAACGTCGAAGAGGCGATGCACCAGTGCTTTACCCTGCAGCGCGGTAAAATCTCGGTCGCCGCCATGCCGTCGTTTGCCGCGAATGTCCTGCCCGAGGTGCTAAAAGCGTTTCGCGATCGTCATGCCGGGGTCAACGTCACCGTGCATGACGTTATTAACGAGCAGGTGATCGAGATGGTGCGCGAAGGGCGGGTCGAGATGGGCATCGCCTTTGAGCCCGCGCCGACGCACAACCTGCTGTTTACCCCGCTGGGCCTCGACAGGTTTGTTGCCATTGTGCCGAAAGACTCCTCGCTGGCGGGCAAAAAGCGCCTGACGTGGGAAGAGCTGCTGACGCTGGATTTCATCACCCTGCAGCGCCCCTCTGCGGTGCGTCTGATGATGGAAGAGGAGCTGGCGCGAAGCGGCAGAAAGCTGGACGTCGCGCTGGAAAGTCACCAGCTGGTGACGGTCGGACGAATGGTTGCAAGTGGCCTGGGCGGCAGCGCCGTCCCGGCGCTGTGCGAGACGCAGATGGCGTCGCTGGGGGCGGTCTGTATTCCACTGGACAGCCCGCCCATTGAAAAGTGTATCGGGGTCATCCATCCAGGGCACACGCAGCTCTCTAAGGCGGCGCATGCCCTGCTGGAAACCCTGAAAGATTTTTACCAGCCCGATCAGGGGGCAAGAAACACCTGCGGCGCGGCGTGAGCCGGATGCCTGCCGACGATCACCTGCGCGCCGTACCAGCGCGCCAGCGCATCGGCCTGCAAAACGGTTTCCGGTTCTCCCTGGGACACGATCCTGCCGCCATGCAGCAGCAGGATGCGGTCCGCCCACAGCGCCGCCAGATTAAGGTCGTGCAGCACCGCGCACACGTGCAGATGACCCCGACGGGTCAGGGATTTCAGCAGGCGCAGCAGATGCTGCTGGTGATAGAGATCCAGCGCAGAGGTGGGTTCATCAAGGAACAGCCAGCCGCGCGGCGCGCCGTCGCACCAGAGCTGAGCCAGCGCGCGGGCGAGCTGGATGCGCTGCTGCTCGCCGCCGGAGAGTGCGGCAAACTGCCTGCCCGCCAGCGGTAAACAGCCGGTGACGGCCATGACCTCCTCAATAACCGACGCTTCAGGCGTGCGGGTCCAGGGCGCTCGCCCCATACCGACGACCGCCTCAGCAGGCCAGTCAAATCCGAGCTGCGTGTTCTGGCGCATTACCGCCCGATAACGGGAGAGCCTGTCCGGGTGCCAGGCTAAAAGCGGTGTGCCCGCCAGGCTGCACCGTCCCCCCGCAGGTTTAAGATAGCCGGTCAGCAGCCGCAGCAGCGTTGATTTCCCGGCGCCGTTGGGGCCAATCAGCGCCACCAGCTCGCCCTGAGATAAGGTCAGCGACACGTCGTTAATCAGCGTGCGTTGTCCGGCGCGAAAAACAAGGTTTTCTGCACAGTAGCGTTCAGCCATGCGCACCTCCGCGACGAAAGATAAGCCACAGAAACCACGGCGCGCCGAGAAGGCTGGTCAATAAGCCGACCGGCATTTCCGCCGGGGCGACCAGGCTGCGCGCCAGCGTATCGGCAACCAGCAGGAGCAGCGCGCCGGCCAGCACCGAGCCGGGGAGCACGGCCCGGTGGTCGGCTCCCAGCCACATGCGCACCAGGTGCGGCACCACCAGACCGACAAAGCCGATCACGCCGCTGACCGCAACGGCGGCGGCCACCAGCAGGGCGCTGCACAGCAGCAGGATCCGCTGCACGGCGGCAACCTCCACGCCGAGGTAATGCGCCTCTTCGTCGCCCAGCTGCAGCAGGTTGAGGGCGCCTGCCAGACGCCAGATAGCCAGCGCGGTGGGGACCATCAGCGACGCGACGGCCAGCAGGGTTGACCACTGCGCCTGGCCGAGGCTGCCCATTCCCCAGAGCGAAAGCTGGCGAAGCTGGGCATCATTGCTGAGCCATGACAGCACGCCGACGGCCGCGCCGCACAGGGCGTTGATGGCAATCCCCACCAGCAGAAGGCGCGACAGGGAAGCGTCACGCTGCCGGCTGAGCAGGAAAATCACGAAGGTGGCGGCCAGCGCGCCGAGAAACGCCGCCAGCATCGGGGCATACAGCATCACCAGTGCAGGCAGCGAGAGCGGAAGTACTACCCACAGCGCAACGGCGAGCGCCGCGCCGCTGCTGATGCCGAGCAGTCCCGGGTCCGCCAGCGGATTGCGAAACAGCCCCTGCATCACGCAGCCCGCCAGCGCCAGTGAACCGCCGATCGCCAGCGCCAGCAGCACGCGAGGCAGGCGGATCGTCAGCCAGATTTGACGCAGCGCCTCATCGGTACCGTTCCACAGCAGGCTTACCGGCAGGCGTAATGCCCCAACCCCGGTCGCTGCGAGCGTCATGATGATCAGGATCGCGGTCAGCATCCATAACGATAAGACTATCCGCCGGGACATCAGGGCAGCTGCTCCGCTTTGGCACGCAGCTGCTGGATGGCTTCCGGCGTTCGCACGCTGAAGCCCAGCAGCGCCATATCGTCAATCGCCAGCACCTGCTTATTCCGTCCCGCCGGGGTTTGCGCCAGGCCGGGCAGCGTCCACAGATTTGCTTCACCGCCCAGGGCGTTGAGACCGTCCTGTGAAATCACCACCAGGTCGGGTCGGCTGGCGATCGTGCCTTCCTGATACAGCGGCTGATAGCGGGTGAACCCCTGCATCGCGTTCTGCAGCCCCGCCGCACGAATGGCAGCATCCGCGCCGGTCTGCTGTCCGGCGGCCATGGCGGTCATCCCGCCGTGGTTGAGAATAAACAGCACCCGCTTGTTGAGCGGTGACGCGGGCAGCGCCGACAGCGCCTGACGCAGCGTGCTGCGCAGGACCTCCCCCTCGGCCTCGCGGTGCGTCGCTTCAGCGACGATCCGCACCTTTTCGTCAATGACGTTCAGGTCGTTACCGGCAGGAACAGCGATCACCCTGACGTGGCTTTGCTCAACCTGCTTTAGCGCCAGAGACGGCTGCGCCTGAGCGCTGGCCAGCACCAGCGTGGGGCGCATGGATAAGATCCCTTCCGCATTGAGCTGGCGCAGATAGCCCACGTCAGGCAGCGAATTCGCCGCCTGCGGCCACTGGCTGGTGCTGTCGCGTGCCACCAGCGAGGACGCCGCGCCGAGAGCGTAGACAATCTCGGTGACGTCGCCGCCGAGCGTGACGATTTTCTCCTGCGGCGCTGCAAACGCCAGCAGGGGCAGGGCGCTGAGCAGGGCAAGCCACCGCTTCATGCGGCCAGCCCTTTCGCCGTTAAGGCGTCAATCTGGCTGCGCCACTGGCTCTGCTCCGGTTCGCCTTCCGTACGCTGGCCGTACAGCTGGGCGATTTGGGTTCCGTCGGCGGCAAACAGCTCCAGGCTGGTGACATGCCCGTCAGCCGTCGGCTTGCGCGTGACCCACGTTTCCGCAATGGATCCTTCAAGCAGATGCAGGGTAAAGGTTGGGTTAAAGACGTTCAGCCAGCCTTTCATCGGCACCAGCTTTTCCACCGCGCCGGTGAAGATCTGCACGCAGCCGCGGTTGCCGACGAAGACCATGATTTCGTTACCGTCCCTGCGCGCCGTCTCCAGGAGCTGCGCCAGCGCGGTGTTTTCTACCCGGCAGGCCAGATCGTCTCCCACCAGGCGAAACGCCTGCTGGCGGCTGAGGTTATGGCGCTTGAGCAGGCTGAAGAATTGATGAACGTCGGTCATAGCGCGCCACTCGTTGTCCACGAGAGCAGCATTTGCGTTTTCTGCATGAGCCGGGGCATCGGCCATCCTCAACGCCAGCGGCGGGTTGTCGGCAAAGATAAAGCGGGTCAGCACGTCGCCCCAGGCGGAAACGTCGGTGTTATCCGTGGCGTAGACCTTCAGCAGGGCATCGCCCTGATGGTCGAAGAACTGAATGCTCTGCCGCTCGCCGCGGGCGGTGGTTTCGCTGATGTGAAACGCGCTCGCCCACTGGTTGAGGAACAGGCGCAGATCCAGCGCGCGCGGGTTCAGCACCAGCCCGGCGTGGCCGTTCAGGTGCTGGTTGGTAAATCTCCCGACCTGTTCGTGAACGGCGTATTCGTTGCGGCAGATACATTTAGTTTCGCCCACCGCCTCCAGCGCGCCCAGGATCTCGCGGATTTCACCGCGCAGTCGCCAGGCGTCGTGACCCACGCGGGCAAAGGTCAGCTCTGCTTCACTGATGTTCATTAACCCCGCGACGTCGCGCGCGTACTTACCCGGATTGGCTTCTTTTAGCTCAAGCCAGCGCGTGTAGTGATTCATTGTCTCTTCCTTCTGAATAGTTGCCCCGAAGGGAATTACCACTGATAGCTTACGAAAATCTTGCCGTTACGGCCGTCCTGCGGAATGCCCTGAGGTGACCAGTAGGCTTTGTCGAAAGCGTTGCCCAGCACCAGCGTGGTGGTCACGCCTTTGAGCCGCTCCTGGCCTTTGTAGCTCACGTAGAAATCGTTGACCGCATAGCCCGGCTGCTTGCTGTAGCTGCTGCTGATATGCGTTGAGCGATCGACAAAGGTGCCAATCCAGCCGACGGAGAACCCGCTTTGCGCCACCGGAACGTCCAGCTTGCTGGTGACGGTGTCCGGGTTGATGCTGGAGATGTACTCGCCCGTATCGGTGTCTTTCCCGCGCGTGCGGTTATAGGCCAGGTCGAGGCTGAAGAGGTCGGCCGAGTATTTTGCCATCATGTCCCAGCCCCAGATTTTGGCGTTCGGGACGTTGTACGACATGGTGGTCGCGGCGGCAAAATCGACGGTGGTGGAGATATAGTCTTTGGCTTTGGTGTCGAAATAGCTGGCTTTAAACTCCAGCGCATCGTTGGCAAGCATCAGATCGTCAAAGCGCAGGCCAAAACCAAACTCCTGCGTTTCGTTGGTTTCCGGGCGCAGGTTAGGGTTTGGCACCCAGTAGTTGGTATAGAAGCGGCCAATGGAGAAGTGTTTGGCGTCGTTATACATCTCGCCCATGGTCGGCGCGCGGAAGGCCTGCGCGTAAGAGCCAAACAGCATCAGCCAGTCGGTCGGGCTGACGGTTAACCCGGCGCGGGATGACCACTTATCGGCATCCACATCGTTGTAGCCGTTGCTGCTGCCGCGGTAGTTGTCATAGCGCGTGCCGCCCAGCAGGGTAACAGGCAGATCGCGCAGGGTGATCTCATCCTGCAGCCAGCCGGAGCTGAAGTCGATTTTCGCGTCCGGGAAGCCGGTGGTTGCCCCGCCCGGATGTTGCTCCTGACGATAGTATTCCCCGCCGTAGGTCAGGAGGTGTGCTGCAAAGGTGTCGGTGAACAGGCGGGTGCGGTTTTCCACCTTGCCGCCTTTGGTGGTCTGCTTGCGAAACTCACCGCTGCCGTCGATGTTCTGGGCATTAATGCGCGCTTCGGACCAGTAGACCTTCGCGTCGGCGTCCAGCCAGTCGTACCCTTCCGGCGCAATGTGGTAGCCAACCTGCGCATCGCGCTGGATGGTGGAGCGGTCGGTCATCGGGTTACTGCTGTCCGCCCCGGTGGTTTGCGGGTTTTTCGGCTCCTGAGCGGCGTTGTTGTAGTAGCGCAGGGAGCCGCTCAGGGTCTGGGCCGGGTCGATTTTCCAGCTGCCTTTCGCCAGCATGTTGTTGATGGATTCGTCGTTAGGCGCGGTTGCACCGTCACTCTGGCGGATATCACCGCGATCCCGGCTGGACCAGGAGACCAGACCGTCCAGCGTATCGGTGCGGCCGTAGGCGCTGGCCCCCATCCCGAGGCTGCGATCGCCCGTCGCGCCCGTTCCAAACACGCGGTAGCCGCTGTTTTTACCCGGTTCGAGCAGATCGTTGGCATCGGCGGTGTCATAGGAAATCACGCCGCCCAGCGCGCCGCTGCCGTACAGCAGGGCCGACGGGCCGCGCACCACCTCGATACGTTTGATTAGCGCGGGATCGAGGAAGGTGCTGTTCAGGTGGCCGGTATCGGTTCCCTGGCGCACGCCGTCAACCAGCACCAGCACGCCCCGACGGTCATAGCCGCGCAGGTTTACGTCCTGCCCGTTGGTGCGCCCGGTGCCGTCCAGCGTCAGGCCGGGGACGTTACGCAGCAGGTCGGCCGCCGAGCTGGCGGTCTGTTTCTCCGGCGCGCTGGCGTCAATCACGCTCACCATCATGGGCGCTTCAAAGGCGCTGCGGGCGTTGCCCGTGGCGGTGACGGTAATGTCGTCTGCGGCGGCGAACGCGACGCCCGGCAGGGTACTGGCAATCGTCAGCGCCAGAAGTGACGGACGTAAAGATGCGGAAGGCAGGTGTGGCATAGCAACTCTCCATAAGAAGTGAAAAGCGCTGGCTGCCTGGGGGTCACCTGGGTGGCTGGCGTATTTTTAGGTGTTGTTTATTTTGTGAGGATCAGTTTTCCAGCATGGGTCTGGCGCAGAAGATAGCGCTGTCCGTCATGCTCGATAATGACCCGTCCCTCATCGCCGAGGAGGGTTTTGCTGTCAATCCGACGCTCGGCGGGGGCTGGCGCTGTGTGTGTTTTTGCTGGCGTTGCCGCGCTGTTATCCGTACGTGACATAATGTTTATAAATAACAATCAATGTAACAATGATAATCATTATCAATAAACTGCAAATTCACGGCAAGCGTTTTTGTGAAAAAAGGGTGAGGGGATCAAATTTGGGGGTGAGGTGCGGTCTGATGCCCTCACCCCGACCCTCTCCCCACAGGGAGAGGGAGAAGGGCAAGAACCGTAGGCCGGGTAAGCGCAGCGCCACCCGGCAGGATTTTAAAAGCGCGTGTCCACGGCTGAAGCCAGCTTCTCCAGCAGCAGTTCGCTGTCTTCCCAGCTCAGGCACGGGTCGGTGATTGACTGGCCGTAAACCATCTGCTGTCCGGCAACGATTTTCTGCGTGCCTTCCTTGATGAAGCTCTCGGCCATAATCCCTGCAACGGCGGTTGAACCGCTGCGGATCTGCTGGCAGATCTCATCGCAGACGTCCAGCTGGCGGCGATGCTGCTTCTGGCAGTTGCCGTGGCTGAAATCGACCACCAGATGTTCCGGCAGGTCGAATTCGGCCAGCGTTTCGCAGGCCGCCGCAATATCTTGTGCATGGTAATTGGGTTTCTTCCCGCCGCGCATAATGATATGCCCGTACGGGTTGCCGCTGGTCTGGTAGATGGTCATATGACCGCTCTTATCCGGCGACAGGAACATGTGGCTGGCACGGGCAGCGCGGATGGCATCAACCGCGATGCGGGTGTTGCCGTCGGTCCCGTTTTTAAAGCCGACCGGACAGGAAAGGGCGGAGGCCATCTCACGGTGGATCTGGCTTTCGGTCGTGCGCGCGCCAATCGCGCCCCAGCTGATCAGATCGGCGATAAACTGCCCGGTCACCATATCGAGAAACTCGGTCGCCGTCGGAACGCCCAGCTCGTTGACCTGTAAAAGCAGCTTCCGCGCCAGCTCGATACCGTGGTTAACGCGATAGCTGCCGTTGAGGTCTGGGTCGGAAATCAGTCCCTTCCAGCCCACCACGGTGCGCGGTTTTTCAAAGTAGGTGCGCATCACAATCTCAAGGCGATGCTGGTACTTATCCCGCAGTCCCTGGAGCCGTTTTGCATAATCCATCGCGGCATCCAGATCGTGGATGGAGCAAGGCCCAATCACCACCAGAAGACGTTTGTCTTCACCATTCAGGATTTTTTCAATGCGGCGACGGGAAGCCGTCACGTGTTCCGCGACGGCGGCGGAAACAGGGTGCCGCTGTGCCAGTTCAGCCGGCGTGACCAGGCTGTCAATGCGCGCAGTGCGGAGTTCATCGGTTTTATTCATGGAATGTCTCAGAAAATTTTTGCTTCATCGGCAGACTACCGGGAAGTGATGGCCATCACCTTAAACCAATCCCTGCTGATTTCAAGTTCGGGGCGACACCGCCCCGTTGTTGCCGATGATGATACCTGAATCTGAGCTAATGTACTAGCGTATTAGTACATTCGGCGATTAAGCCCCATGATGTCGAGAATTTTGGTGGCAATTTCTTCAACCGAATAGTTGGTGCTGTTCAGCCACGGGATCTGGTTTTTGCGGTACAGCGCTTCCACTTCGGAGACCTCCATCCGGCACTGGCGCATGGAGGCGTAGCGGCTGTTCTCGCGTCGCTCTTCGCGGATGGCCGCAAGGCGTTCCGGGTTGATCGTCAGGCCGAACAGCTTGTGCTGCAGCGGCTTCAGGGCGGCGGGCAGGACCAGGTTATCCATGTCATCAGCGATAAACGGGTAGTTTGCGGCGCGAATGCCAAACTGCATCGCCAGATAGAGGCTGGTTGGGGTTTTGCCGCAGCGCGACACGCCGAGCAGGATCACCTGCGCCTGGTCGAGATTACGCAGAGAGATACCGTCGTCGTGGGCAAGGGTGTAGTCAATGGCGGCGATACGCGCGTCGTACTTAATCAGGTTGCCGGGGTTAAGCCCGTGGGTACGGTGGGCGATAGGGGTCGGGTCGAGCTTCAACTCGCTCTGGAGCGGAGCCACCAGCGCCTGCACGATATCCTGGCAGAAGCCCTCACTTTGCAGAATGATGGCGCGAATCTCGGGGATCACGATAGAGTAGAACACCAGCGGGCGGACGCCGGTCTGCTGGTAGATGGCGTCAATCTGGTCCTTCACCGCTTTGGCGCGGCTCTCGTTTTCGACAAACGGTAGCGTGATGCTGTTAATCGAAACGGGAAACTGCGACATCACCGCGTGGCCCAGCACCTCGGCGGTGATCGCCGTACCATCAGAAATATAAAAAACGTGGCGATCGACAGCACTATCCATTTTACTCACCCTGAATATCAGACCTAATTGTCTGAAAGCATAAATTAAAAAAGTAAATTACACAGCAAAGAACTTGTCCTAATTATAAATGAAACGATGTTTTTGATTTTCCTGAAAAGCGGATTTCATTTTTCAAATAGCGACTTTATTTTTGGGGTTTCTGGCTGAATATATAGGAATCATCGGGTTATTGGCTGGTGGGAAAGTATCCGAAAAGTTGAAATTTTAAATTGCTTACACGATTCACCGTTTTTTTAGCGGAAATAATTATGCCAGTATAAATACGTAGTCAGGTGTTACTTACTCCGATCAAATATCACAAAAGGATTGTTTCGATGTCCAACAATGGCTCGTCACCGCTGGTGCTTTGGTATAACCAACTCGGCATGAATGATGTAGACAGAGTTGGGGGCAAAAATGCCTCCCTGGGTGAAATGATTACAAATCTGTCGGGTATGGGTGTTTCCGTACCGAACGGGTTTGCCACGACCGCCGATGCGTTTAACCTGTTTTTAGACCAGAGCGGTGTAAACCAGCGCATTTACGACCTGCTGGATAAAACGGATATTGATGACGTTACCGAGCTTGCCAAAGCCGGGGCGCAGATCCGCCAGTGGATCATCGACACACCTTTCCAGCCGGAACTGGAAAAAGCCATTCACGACGCGTACAACCAGCTCTCTGCTGACGATGCGCAGGCCTCCTTTGCCGTGCGTTCCTCTGCAACTGCAGAAGATATGCCGGACGCCTCGTTTGCCGGGCAGCAGGAAACCTTCCTGAACGTTCAGGGTTACGATGCGGTGCTGGTGGCGGTGAAGCACGTGTTTGCTTCCCTGTTCAACGACCGCGCCATCTCCTATCGCGTGCACCAGGGCTACGACCATCGCGGCGTGGCGCTCTCCGCTGGCGTGCAGCGCATGGTGCGCTCGGACGTGGGCTCATCCGGCGTGATGTTCTCCATTGATACCGAATCCGGCTTCGACCAGGTGGTGTTTATCACCTCCGCGTGGGGGCTGGGTGAGATGGTCGTGCAGGGCGCGGTAAACCCTGACGAATTCTACGTTCACAAGCCAACGCTGGCCGCTGGCCGCCCGGCGGTGGTGCGTCGCACCATGGGCTCGAAAAAAATCCGCATGATCTATGCCCCAACCCAGGAGCATGGCAAGCAGGTTAAAATTGAAGATGTCCCGCAGGAGCAGCGTGACCGCTTCTCTCTGACCGACGCCGAAGTTGAAGAACTGGCGAAGCAGGCGGTGCAGATCGAAAAACACTACGGCCGTCCGATGGATATCGAATGGGCGAAAGACGGTAACACCGGCAAGCTGTTTATCGTTCAGGCGCGTCCGGAAACCGTCCGCTCTCGCGGTCAGGTGATGGAGCGTTATACGCTGCACGCGCAGGGCAAAATCGTGGCGGAAGGCCGTGCCATCGGCCACCGCATCGGTGCCGGTCCGGTCAAAGTGATCCACGACATCAGCGAGATGAACCGCATTGAGCCAGGCGACGTGCTGGTAACCGACATGACCGACCCGGACTGGGAACCGATCATGAAGAAAGCGGCGGCTATCGTCACCAACCGCGGCGGTCGTACCTGTCACGCGGCGATCATTGCCCGCGAGCTGGGTATCCCTGCGGTTGTCGGCTGCGGTGACGCCACCGAGCGCATGAAGGACGGGCAGAACGTGACCGTCTCCTGTGCCGAAGGCGATACCGGCTACGTCTACGCCGATATTCTCGATTTCAGCGTGAAGAGCTCCAGCGTAGACACCATGCCGGACCTGCCGCTGAAGATCATGATGAACGTCGGCAACCCGGACCGTGCGTTTGACTTCGCCTGCCTGCCGAACGAAGGCGTTGGCCTGGCGCGTCTGGAGTTCATCATCAACCGTATGATTGGCGTTCACCCGCGCGCGCTGCTGGAGTTTGACGATCAGGATCCGAAGCTGCAGAACGAAATCCGCGAGATGATGAAAGGCTACGACTCGCCGAAAGAGTTCTACGTCGGCCGTCTGACCGAAGGGATCGCGACGCTGGGCGCCGCCTTCTATCCGAAACGCGTGATCGTGCGTCTGTCTGACTTTAAGTCTAACGAATACGCCAACCTGGTAGGCGGCGAGCGCTACGAGCCTGAAGAAGAGAACCCGATGCTGGGCTTCCGCGGGGCCGGACGTTACGTTGCCGACAGCTTCCGCGACTGCTTCGCGCTGGAGTGCGACGCGGTGAAACGCGTGCGCAACGACATGGGGCTGACCAACGTCGAAATCATGATCCCGTTCGTGCGTACCGTGGATCAGGCGAAAGCCGTTGTGGACGAGCTGGCGCGTCAGGGCCTGAAGCGCGGCGAGAACGGGCTGAAGATCATCATGATGTGCGAAATCCCGTCTAACGCCCTGCTGGCCGAGCAGTTCCTCGAGCACTTCGACGGTTTCTCTATTGGCTCGAACGACATGACGCAGCTGACGCTGGGTCTGGACCGCGACTCCGGCGTGGTTTCCGAGCTGTTCGACGAGCGCAACGAGGCGGTGAAAGCGCTGCTCTCCATGTCCATCCGCGCAGCGAAGAAGCAGGGTAAATACGTCGGGATTTGTGGTCAGGGTCCATCTGACCATGAAGACTTTGCCGCATGGCTGATGGAAGAGGGGATTGATAGCCTCTCCCTGAACCCGGACACCGTGGTGCAAACCTGGCTGAGCCTGGCGGAACTGAACAAGTAACCGCTTAAAAACGGATAAAGGCGAGGAGATATCTCCTCGCCTTTTTTATTTCCGCCCGAATATGCTCCCCATCACAAATAAAGTAAAAAACCAAATATCATAATTTGTCTGTCAATTTAGACAATTGTTAGCGCGCAAACCGTTGCTAATACTTGAGCCTTACTGCGCATTTCCCTTAAGAAGATGCGCAACTGGTTGAAATACGTTTTAACCTGATAAAAAGGCAAATAACAATGACACTCTCCTCTGTATTGCGTACCAAAGATAAAATAGGCTATGGCTTAGGTGATATGGCCAGCGCGCTGGTCTGGCAAACGGCAACGTTATTTCTCGCATATTTTTATACAGACGTGTTTGGTCTGCCCGCCGCGATTATGGGCACCATGTTTTTAGTGGTGCGCGTGGTCGATGCGTTTGTCGACCCGTGTATTGGCGCGCTGGTCGATCGTACCCGGACGCGTCACGGCCGTTTCCGTCCCTGGCTGCTGTGGTTCGCTATTCCGTTTGGCGTGAGCTGCCTGATCACCTTCTATGTGCCGGACGCTGGGCCGACGGGGAAAATCGTTTATGCCTGCGTGACCTACGCGATTTTAAGCCTGATTTACTCCGCGATTAACGTGCCTTACTGCGCCATGCCCGGCGCGCTGACGCTGGATCCGCGCGAGCGCCACTCTCTACAGTCGTGGCGCTTTGGCCTGTCGTTTATCGGCGGGCTGATTGTGACGGTTATCGCCCTGCCGCTGGTCTCATTGTTAGGCCAGGGCAACGTGCAGAAAGGCTATTTCTATGCCATGAGCCTGATGGGGCTGCTGGGAATTGTGCTGTTCTTCTGCTGTTTCCTGATGACCCGCGAGCGTTATTCTCCGCGCAATGATACCTCCGGCTCCATGCTCACCGATTTAAAACTGCTGGCCGGGAACAGCCAGTGGCGGATTGTGTTCCTGTTTAATATTTTGCTGTTAACGGCGGTGGTGACGCGCGGTTCCGCCACTATGTATTACGTGAACTACGTGCTGTTGCGCCCGGATCTGGTTTTTGCCTTTATTGTTTCGGGAATGGTGGCCTCCTTAAGCGGCGCATTATTATCTGAACGGCTGCTGGGGAAATTTGACCGCGTACGCGCCTATCAGTGGACCATTATTTCCTTCGTGATTTTCGGCGCGCTGATTTTCTTTCTGCCGCCGTCACAGGTGTGGCCTATCTTTGGCCTGAACATCGTCTTTAGCTTTATTCAAAACCTCACCACGCCGCTGCAGTGGACCATGTTCTCCGATGTGGTCGACTACGAGGAGCATCGCAGCGGCCGCCGCCTGGACGGGCTGGTCTTCTCCACCGCGCTGTTTGCCATCAAGTTTGGCCTGGCGCTGGGCGGGGCGGTGGTCGGCTGGGTGCTTGGCATGGTGGATTACGCCCCGGGGCAGGCAACCCAGGCGCCGAACGTTCTCTCGACCATCAGCGCGCTGTTCACCCTTATCCCGTGCGCGCTGTTCCTCTGCATGGTCGCGCTGCTTGCCATCTACAAGCTCAACAGCCGGCTGGTGGATTCCATCGCCCGGGAGTTGGCCAGCAAGCGTGAAGTCAGATCCGAAGCGGGGCAGCTTAGCCCGGCAACCCCTTCCGCACTACAGGAGTAAAACATGACAGCTATCTATAAGGACGCGGGACGTCCCGTGCACGAGCGCGTCGCCGATTTACTGGCGCGTATGACCCCGGAAGAGAAGTTCGCCCAGATGCACGCGTACTGGCTGATCCTCGATGAAAACGGTAACCACCGCGAGCGCAGCGACCTCAGCGACGAATTCGCCGGCGTGAGCGAGCAGGCGTCGCTTAGCGAACGGCTGAAGCTGGGCGTCGGGCAGATCACGCGTCCGCTCGGCACCCACATCGTTGACGCGAAAACCGGCGTGCGCGCCGCGAACCGCCTGCAGCGGATGATGATGGAAGAGACGCGTCTTGGCATCCCGGCGCTGTTCCATGAAGAGTGTCTGGTGGGGCTGCTCTGCAAAGACGCCACCCTGTTCCCGTCGTCATTGAACTACGGATCGACCTGGGAGCCGGAGCTTGTGCAGCGGGCGGCAGAGCAGATTGGCAAAGAGGCGCGCTCCGTTGGCTGCCAGCAGGGGCTTGCGCCGGTGCTGGACGTGTCCCGCGACGTGCGCTGGGGGCGTACCGAAGAGACCTTCGGGGAAGATCCCTGGCTGGTGGGCGTGATGGCAACCGCCTACGTTAAGGGCTTACAGGGCGATAAACGCGACCTGCTGGCGACCCTGAAACATTACGTGGGTCACTCGTTCAGCGAGGGGGCGCGTAACCACGCGCCGGTCCACCTGGGCTTTAGCGAGCTGAGCGACACCTTCCTGCTGCCGTTTGAAATGGCGGTCAAGCTGGCAAACGCCGGTTCGGTGATGCCCGCCTATCACGATATTGATAACCAGCCGGGGCACAGCGACAGCTTCCTGCTGACCACCGTCCTGCGCGAACAGTGGGGATTCGACGGGATTATTGTGGCGGATTACGGCGGCGTCAGCCTGTTGCACCAGCATCATGGGATTTCCCACGACGCGGCCGAATCTGCCGCGCTGGCGTTCAACGCCGGGCTGGACGTTGAGCTGCCGAAAGACGACTGCGCGCGGCATCTGGCGGAAGCGGTAGAGCGCGGGCTGATCTCTATGGCGAAGGTCGATGAGATCGTGGAGCGCGTGCTGACCGAAAAATTCCGCCTGGGGCTGTTTGAAAAACCGTACGCGGATGAAAACGGTATCGATCTGCAAAACAATTTAACCCGCCAGGTCGCGCGGGAGGTGGCGACGAAATCTATCACGCTGCTGGAAAACAACGGCATTCTGCCGCTCGGCGGCAAACCCCGCGTGGCGGTAGTGGGGCCGACGGCAGACGACCCGCTGGCGTTACTGAGCGGCTACAGCTTCCCGGTGCATTTGATCATCAGCGATATGGTGGAAGAGACCTCGCAGGTCACGACCCCGCGCGCGGCGCTGGAGCAGTATCTCGGCGCATCGAACGTCCGCTATGCCAAAGGGTGCCACATTATCGAAAAACGGATGGCGGGCGCGCCGGTCTTCCCCGGGGACAGTGGTGGTAAACCGATGCAGCAGTCGCCGGTTTCGCTGAGCACCGCACTCATCCTCGAGGCGGTAAACGCCGCGCGGGAGAGTGACGTGGTGGTGGCCTGCGTGGGCGATCTCGCCGGGCTGTTCCAGAGCGGCACCGTGGGGGAAGGTTCCGATACCGACTCCCTGAACCTGCCGGGCGTGCAGCAACAGCTGCTGGATGCGCTGGTGGCGACGGGCAAGCCGGTGATCGTCGTGATGACCGGTGGGCGTCCGTACAACCTTCAGGGGCTGGAGGATAAGGTCGCGGCGCTGATCGTGGCGTGGGCGCCGGGGCAGGAAGGGGGCTGGGCGATTGCGGACGTGCTGACGGGGCGTGCCGAGCCGCAGGGGCGTCTGGTGGTGAGCGTGCCGAAAAGCGCCGGGGCAATGCCGTATTACTACAATCACAAGCTCAAAAGCGGGGGCACGCCGTTTGCGTTCCATTTCGGTTCGCGTTACCCGTTTGGCTTCGGCCTCGGCTGGACGCAGTTTAGCTGGGGGGCTGCCCGCGTAGCTGAAAGCCGCGTGCTGGTCGACGGCAAGGTGACGCTGAGCGTGGATATCACCAATACCGGAGAGCGCAGCGGCAGCGAGGTGGTGCAGGTTTACGTCAGGGATAAGGTCGCCACGCAGGTGCGGCCGCTTCAGGAGCTGAAGGCCTTCCAGCGCGTCACGCTCTCGCCGGGCGAAACCGCCACGCTCGCCTTTACGCTGCCGGTTGAGATGTTCAACTTTACCCGTCGCGACGGGAAACGCATCGTTGAACCGGGCGAGTTTGAGCTACAGATTGGCGCATCGTCGGCGGATATCCGCCAGGCGGTGACGGTCAATGTGACGGGGGAAACGCGGATGCTGCCTGCCGAGTGGCGGATGCTCAGTACCTGTGAGGTTAAGCGCGCGTAGTCAGGATAAAAAAAAGCCCATCGTGGGAGATGGGCAAAGACTACACACAGCAATTCGTTGTTTCACTCAGGGGATTTCCATGCTTATAAATCAAGGTGTTGATTTATAACCGTGTCCTAATAGTAGGCATGTCGGCTTTTAGCGTCGATCAGATTCGTCTCAATAGTTAAAGAGACGTAAAGATTTCTTGAGGTTAGCAGCGAACTTGCTGCTGAAATGGCGGGTCTGACCAGTGAGTAACGAATAAATACGTTAGCGACGTTAAAGTATTGTGAGGGGGAATGTAGGCCGGGTAAGCGTTAGCGCCACCCGGCAAAAAAAACTTAATGCGTGTTTTTCTCTTCCAGCTCTTCCAGTTCGCTCAAAATCACGTCCGGGTCAGTTCCCGGCGGCGGAATTTCATGCACCCAGGCGGAGAACAGACGCCAGGTGACTGCGAGCAGCACCGGGCCGATAAACAGGCCAATCATGCCAAAGGCAATCAGACCGCCAATGACTCCGGAGAGGATCAGGATCAGCGGCAGGTCTGCACCCATGCGGATGAGAATTGGACGAATGACGTTATCCATGGTGCCGACCACGCAGCTCCAGACCAGCAGCACCGTTCCCCACGTGGTATCGCCCGTCCAGTAGAGCCAGATAATGCAGGGAACCAGCACCAGCAGCGGTCCCAGTTGCGCAAGACAGGTCATCAGCATGACAACGGTAAATACGGTGGCGTACGGTACGCCGGAAATCGCCAGACCGATACCGCCCAGCACCGCCTGCACCAGCGCGGTGACCACCACGCCCAGCGCAACTGCGCGCACGGCCTGCGCAGCCAGCAGTACCGCCGCGTCACCGCGTTTGCCCGCCAGGCGGGTGGCAAAGTGACGAACGCCTAAAGCCACCTGCTCGCCGCGCCAGTAGAGCAGGGCGCTGAAGAGCAGCATCAGGGTACAGTGCATCATAAAGCGGCCGATATGCGCCGCCTGACCGACAAACCAGGTGGTGGTGGTGCCTATGTACGGGCGGACTTTTGCCATCAGCGCGCTGCCGCCCATCTCCAGCAGGCTATGCCAGCCGCTGTAGAGCTTGGCGCCCACCACCGGAATGCTGTTCAGCCAGGCGAGATCCGGCAGCGTCAGGTCACCGCTGCTAATGGCGCGAATAACGGGGCCACTGGAATCCACCAGGCTATTCACCAGCAGGGCAATAGGAATAATAAACAGCAGGAACAACAGGAGCGTCATGACCAGCACGGCTAACCCGCGACGGCCAAACAGCAGCTTCTGCAAGCGCAGCAGCAAAGGCCACGTGGCGACGACAACGGTCCCAGCCCACGCGAAGCCGAGAATAAAGGGTTGAACAATCCACAGACACGCAATAATCATGAGGGCCAGAAACAGCACCGACAGCAAAATTTGCGCAACATCCCTGGGCTGGCGAAGATTGACCATAAATGAAACTTTCCTTAAAAGAACGCCAGTACCACTGGCGGGAACGGAAAACCGCGTCTCTTTAATCATTAATGATCTCAGCGGTTTTTGACAGGCGGATTTTGCCTGTAATTCAGCAGAGATTATAAGAAAAAAATGTGATAAAACTTTTAAGATACACGCAAACGATTTCATACAACTCTAATTAGGGTCGACAGTCATGATCCCACAGATTTCTCAGGCACCTGGCGTCGTTCAGCTGGTGCTTAATTTTTTGCAAGCACTGGAGCAACAGGGTTTTACAGGTGATACCGCCACGAACTATGCCGACAGGCTGACGATGGCGACCGATAACAGTATCTACCAGCTTCTTCCCGATGCCGTCGTTTTCCCGCGTTCAACGGCTGACGTCGCACTTATCGCCCGGCTGGCCACGCAGGAGCGGTTTGCCTCGCTGGTCTTTACGCCGCGCGGCGGCGGCACCGGGACCAATGGTCAGGCGCTGAACCAGGGCATCATTGTTGATATGTCGCGCTATATGAACCGCATCATTGAAATCAACCCGGAAGAGGGGTGGGTGCGGGTCGAAGCGGGCGTCATCAAAGATCAGCTTAATCAGTATCTCAAGCCTTACGGCTACTTTTTTGCCCCTGAGCTCTCCACCAGCAACCGCGCGACCCTTGGCGGGATGATTAACACGGATGCCTCCGGGCAGGGCTCGCTGGTCTACGGTAAAACCTCCGATCACGTGCTGGGCGTGCGTGCGGTGCTGCTGGGTGGCGATATCCTCGATACCCAGCCGATGCCGGTCGAACTGGCGGAAACGCTGGGCAAAGATAACACCGCCAGCGGGCGCATCTATCGCACCGTGCTGGAACGCTGCCGCGACAACCGCCAGCTTATTCTCGATAAATTCCCCAAACTGAACCGCTTCCTGACCGGGTACGATCTGCGTCACGTCTTTAACGATGACCTGACCCAGTTTGATTTAACCCGCGTGCTGACCGGTTCCGAAGGGACGCTGGCGTTTATTACCGAAGCGCGGCTGGATATTACCCGCTTGCCGAAAGTGCGTCGTCTGGTGAACGTCAAATATGACTCCTTCGACTCCGCGCTGCGCAATGCGCCGTTTATGGTGAAAGCGCAGGCGCTGTCGGTGGAGACCGTCGACTCTAAGGTGCTCAATCTGGCCCGGGAGGATATTGTCTGGCACTCCGTGAGTGACCTCATTACCGACGTGCCGGATAAAGAGATGCTCGGTCTCAATATCGTGGAGTTTGCCGGCGATGATGCAGAGCTGATTGAGCGCCAGGTCACCACGCTCTGCCAGCGGCTGGATGAGCTGATTGCGCAGGGTGAAGGCGGCGTGATCGGCTGGCAGCTCTGTAACGATCTGGCCGGGATTGAGCGTATCTATGCGATGCGTAAAAAAGCCGTGGGCCTGCTCGGCAATGCGAAAGGGGCGGCGAAGCCCATTCCCTTTGCCGAAGATACCTGCGTGCCGCCTGAGCATCTGGCTGATTATATCGTTGAGTTTCGCGCCCTGCTGGACAGCCACGGCCTGAGCTACGGCATGTTCGGCCACGTCGATGCCGGGGTACTGCACGTGCGTCCGGCGCTGGATATGTGCGACCCGCAGCAGGAGATCCTGATGAAGCAGATCTCCGACGACGTGGTGGCCCTAACCGCCAAATACGGCGGTCTGCTGTGGGGAGAGCACGGGAAAGGGTTCCGCGCAGAGTACAGCCCGGCATTCTTCGGGGAACAGCTCTACGCAGAGCTGCGTAAGGTGAAAGCGGCATTCGACCCGCATAACCGCCTCAACCCGGGTAAAATCTGCCCGCCTGAGGGTATTGATGCCCCGATGCTGCAGGTGGATGCCGTCAAGCGCGGCACGTACGACAGACAGATCCCGATTGCGGTGCGCGCGTCCTGGCGCGGCGCGATGGAGTGCAACGGCAACGGCCTGTGCTTTAACTTTGATGTGAAAAGCCCGATGTGTCCGTCGATGAAAATCACCAGCAACCGTATCCACTCGCCGAAAGGGCGGGCGACGCTGGTGCGCGAGTGGCTGCGTCTGCTGGCCGACCGCGGGGTGGATCCGCTCAAGCTGGAGCAGGAGCTGCCGGAAAAACGGGCCAGCCTGCGCTCGCTGATTGAGCGCACCCGCAACAGCTGGCATGCCAACAAGGGCGAGTACGATTTCTCCCATGAGGTGAAAGAGGCGATGTCCGGCTGTCTGGCCTGCAAAGCCTGCTCCACCCAGTGCCCGATTAAAATCGACGTGCCGGAATTTCGCTCGCGTTTCCTGCAGCTTTATCACACCCGATACCTCCGCCCGGTGCGCGACCATCTGGTGGCGACGGTGGAAAGCTACGCGCCGCTGATGGCGCGTGCGCCAAAGACCTTCAACTTCTTTATCAACCAGCCGCTGGTGCGCAAGCTCTCCGAAAAACACATCGGCATGGTCGATCTGCCGCTGCTGTCGGTCCCGTCACTGCAGCGCCAGCTCGTCGGTCACCGTTCCGCAAACATGACCCTGGAACAGCTGGAGGCGCTAAGCCCTGAGCAGAAAGCCCAGGTGGTGCTGGTGGTGCAGGATCCGTTCACCAGCTACTACGATGCGCAGGTCGTGGCCGATTTCGTCCGTCTGGCGGAGAAAGTGGGTTACCAGCCGGTTGTGCTGCCGTTCTCTCCGAATGGCAAGGCGCAGCACATTAAGGGTTTCCTGAACCGCTTTGCGAAGACCGCGCAGAAAACGTCTGACTTCTTAAACCGCGTGGCGCAGCTCGGGATACCGATGGTCGGCGTTGATCCGGCGCTGGTGCTTTGCTATCGCGATGAATATAAGCAGACGCTGGGCGATAAGCGCGGCGATTTCAACGTGATGCTGGTGCACGAGTGGCTGCCGATGGCGCTGGAAGATAAGGCTGTTCAGGATGTCAGCGGTGAACCGTGGTATCTGTTCGGCCACTGCACGGAAGTGACCGCGCTGCCGGGTGCCCCCGCGCAGTGGGCGTCTGTTTTTGCCCGCTTCGGTGCAAAGCTGGAGAGCGTCAACGTTGGCTGCTGCGGGATGGCCGGAACCTACGGACACGAAGTGAAAAACCACGCCAACTCGCTCGGCATCTATGAGCTGTCCTGGCATCAGGCGATGCAGCGTTTGCCGCGAAACCGCTGTCTGGCGACGGGTTACTCCTGCCGCAGCCAGGTAAAACGGGTAGAAGGTAACGGTGTACGTCACCCATTGCAGGCTTTACTGGAGATAATTGGATGATCTGGAAACGTGCCGTGACGCTGCAGGCGCTGAACGCCATGGGCGAGGGGAATATGGTGGGGCTGCTGGATATCCAGTTCATCCGCATTGGCGACGACGAGATTGAGGCCACCATGCCCGTCGATAGTCGCACCCACCAGCCGTTTGGTTTATTGCACGGCGGAGCGTCCGTCGTGCTGGCCGAAACGCTGGGCTCGGTGGCGGGGTATCTCTGTACCGAAGGGGAGCAGAAGGTTGTCGGACTCGAGGTGAATGCTAACCACATTCGCTCGGTGCGCAGCGGGCGCGTGCGCGGTGTTTGCCGCGCGCTGCACGCCGGAAGCCGCCATCAGGTGTGGCAAATAGATATTCTCGATGAGCAGGATCGCCTGTGCTGCTCGTCGCGGCTAACCACGGCGGTTGTGTAAAGTTTTCAGATGTTTTGCCTTTGGTCAAAAACTAGCCAGTGCGTTGTGGTATACTGGTCAGGTTTTGTACATAAGCGAGGACATCATGGATACTGAAATAACCCCAACACAGCTGGCAATTGAATATTTACGTCGTGATAAAAGCAACCTGTCTCCGGCGCAGTACCTGAAAAAGCTGAAACAGCTTGAGCTGGAATTTACAGATTTGCTGGCGCTCTCTTCGAATGAACTGAAAGAAGAGATCTACTTTGCCTGGCGGTTGGGCGTTCACGTCCATTGAGTACATGAGAATAAAAGGGCCGCGAGTGCGGCCTTTTTTGTGTCTGAAATTCAGTATCGGGCGGGAAGTTTATTGATTTTAATGAGCCTGCCTTCTTCCATTTCGATAAACCCGCCGGTTTTTAAATCCGCCAGAATGCGCATCACGCCGCTGCGGGAAAGCTGGGTTTTCTCCCTGATATACCTTTCCGCCGTCACGCTGAGCCGATAGCTCTCATCTTCCTCCATCAGCTTTACCAGCTGCTGGCGAATCATCTCATACGCCGTCGGCGCGCCCTGCGGCATCACGTTGTTATAAAGGCGGCTGTACACAAAGATGAGCTGTTGAGAGAGCAGTCCCCATAGCGCCTTCTCTTTAATAATTTCATTCACCCGCTCGGCGGTAAGCGTCCCTATCAGACAAGGGCTGACGGTCTTAATATAATCATTAAAATAGATATCGGTGAGGTTAGCGAGGCCGAATATAGCGGGGCTGCGAGCCGTAGACAGCATCATGTCATCGCTTCTTCTGTAGACGGCGACGGTGCCTTCAAGAATTAAATAGCACATGCCCTGACCGTTGACCTGCAGGTCCAGCCGCTCGCCGCGGGCGGCGTGATGCGTTGTGCAATCCGGCAACAGGTGTGAAATAAGCTCTTGCGCGTAGGGAGAACCCCGTTGAGACTTTTCTGGAAGGGACATGGTAGCCGACAACCTTAAAAATAACCTGGCTAATTATAGCGCTTCTCCTGGGTACAGGCACGCGGGCTGTCAATATTTTCGCGGTAGATGGTGAATGTCAAGCAGCACCCCACGCTCCATGGTGATGTACTTCCCGGTCCGCAGTTCTGCCAGAATACGCATAATTCCGCTCCGTGAAAGATACGTCCGGCTTTTGATGTACGCGGCCGCCGTCGTATTTTTCCGTATGGCATCGGGCTCCTGCATGAGCTCAACAAGCTGGAAGCGAATAATGTCGTAGGCAGACATTTGCGATATTTGCGCGCAATGCTCATACACCCGTGAGGCCGTATAAATAAGCAGCTTTGAAAAGTGCTCCCATAAATCCTGCTGTGAAACAATCTGATTAAACGTCTCCAGCGACACGCGGGCGATTTCTGCCGTCTCCAGGGCCCTGACGTAGAGATGTTCCGAAGAAAATTGACTGCTGACGCCCAGAATAAACGGCGCTGATTCAGAGTTTAATACAATACCGTCGCCGCGACGATGAAGCGCCACGCTTCCCTGAAGAAGTAAAAAACACTGGCGCACATCATCTTTATAATAATGTACGGTTTCTCCCCGACAGATGATCATTCTGTTCGCAGCTGGCAGCACTGATTTAATTAGGGTATCGATATGGATAAACGGTTTTAAACCAAGAACGGTTGAGTCGTGGTTATTCAATGGCGTGGTTAAACGTGTATTCATAAGATACCTCACAGCGACTACGGGTTCGATCGTTTTTTGATCTGCGCAGAGAATTATCTTAAAAATGAAGGGGGCAGGGAATGTTTCGACAAGGTCTAAAAGTAGACCGTTGAGTGCATGATATCTAACGTGTTGAATGAAAACAGAAAGACGGTCAAGTCTACTAATAGACCAGGGAAATAAGGTATAAGCGTATCCTGAAGAAATGTTGAATTTACGTTAAATCAGAGTCTACAGCTAGACCAGCAAAAAGTTGTATTCGCCAAAATGATTATATAAATTTAACCCAGTCAGTCAGAAAGACCTTATAGCGTTAATTAAAAAATAAATGAACCCAAAGCGATTCATTTATCAACTTTCTGCTGCATGCGTTTCAATAATAAATAAAGTTATTCCGTAAACAGGAAAATGAAGATTATGAATAAGAACATTATTTTAGCGATGGTTGCGACAGGTTCCGCCTTAATGATAGGTAATGCACTCGCTGCTGCAGGAACCGTTAATTTTAACGGTAACATCCTGGATTCCGCCTGCGATGTCGCGGTTGCTTCTCAAAATCAGGTGGTGGTATTAGGCGATTATAATAAAACAGAATTTCCGGCAACAGGCTCCAGAACTGCGGCAACGAAATTCGATATTGTCCTGAAGAACTGCCCGGTGACGGTCACCGGTGCCAAAGTGCGTTTTGACGGTACGCCTGACCTGACTAACGCCGATCTGCTGGCTATTGATACCTCCGTCGCTGGTGCGGCAACGGGTGTAGCTATCAATTTGATGACCGCGGATAAAGCGGATCTGCCGCTGCACGGCAGTAACAGCTATAGCTATGCGTTAAGCAGCACCGCCGATAATACGCTGAATTTCTACGCGCAGTATATTTCAACGGCGGCATCGGTGACTGCCGGTCCCGCAAACTCCGTGGCAAATTTCTCCGTTGTTTATAACTAGTCATTAAGCAGAACCCAAGTCGGTTCCACGACGTTCTGCGGGGGGGCAGCCACTGCCCCCGTGTTTCAAGAGGTGTAACATGAATTTTATTAGCAAGACCCTGCTCATCGCTGCCGCTCTGACCGCATCGTTTTCGAACGCTTATGCCGGGGTCATTATCGGCGGTACCCGCGTTATTTTTGAGGGTGGGAAAAAAGAGGCATCAATTAGCATCAATAATGCCGATAGCGTGCCTTATTTAATCCAGTCCTGGGTTGAAATGCCAGAGGGTAATGCTAATAAAGCGCCGTTCATTGTTACTCCGCCTTTATATCGACTGGATGGTGGTCAGCAAAACATTGAGCGTATTTTACTCTCGGGTTCGCTACCCCCGGATAAGGAAAGTCTTTTTTGGCTGAATATTAAAGCGATACCGTCTGCCTCAAAACAGGAAAACTCGCTGCAAATTGCCGTCAAAACGCGCATCAAGCTTATTTATCGCCCGGCGAGTCTGAAGGCATCAACACCGGAAGAACAAGCGAATAAATTAACCTGGTCGCGTAGCGGGAATAAGCTAATGGTTACCAATCCAACGC
Organism: Enterobacter cloacae complex sp. CARB60; assembly: GCF_036487345.1. Classification (NCBI taxonomy): domain Bacteria; kingdom Pseudomonadati; phylum Pseudomonadota; class Gammaproteobacteria; order Enterobacterales; family Enterobacteriaceae; genus Enterobacter; species Enterobacter cloacae complex sp. CARB60. The sequence continues at coordinate 2,704,887 of NZ_JAZKLC010000002.1, read as the reverse complement.
AATATGTCATCAACTTTAATGAAATAAGCGTCGGTGAAAAAAAACTGGATGAGGTCTCCTGGGTGGCACCTGGTGCAATGGCAGCATTTCCCTTACCCGCAGGTGCCAATGGCAACCATATTTCATTCAAAGTCATTAATGATTACGGCAGCCCCGGAATAATACATCAGGCCAGCTTTTAATTTATCAAAAGCGGCGATCCTCATATCAGGTCAGGTTAATGATGATGGCGACGAAAACTAAAAAAATGCAGCCTGCGCGTTTGGCGCTCTGTATCGCCTTTGCGCTGATTAATGCAATGCAGACTGTTGATGCCCGTGATTCGTTCAATGCCGAACTGGTTGAACTGGACAACCCGGGCACGGGTAAAGCTGATTTATCCGCTTTTGAATCAGGTTCGCAGGCACCAAGGAAATACCACGTTGACATCATCCTTGACGACCAACTCATCGAGACAAGCGATATTGATTTTACCTCAGTAAAAGGTGGGGAAGAGGGCGATAGCCTCCAGCCGTGCCTGAGTATTGAGCAGCTCAACAAATGGGGCGTTAAAACCGCGCTTTTTCCCGACTTAGCCAGCCAGGGAGCGTCCTGCGTCAACCTGCAGGCGATCCCTCACGCCAGCACGGATTTTCAGTTTGCCGCGCAGCGGCTGGTTATCAGTATTCCTCAGGCCGCGATTGACCTGCCTGCCAGAGGGTATGTCCCGCCAGAACAATGGGATGAGGGGATCGCCGCCGCGATGCTGAACTACAGCCTGAGTGGCGCAAACACTTGGGCGAAACAGAACGAGAGTAAAAACACCAACAGTCAATATGCCAACCTGCGCCCGGGTCTTAACGTTGGGCCGTGGCGACTGCGAAATTACACCACCTGGTCGCGGGATGAGAGCGGTCAGGACAAATGGGATACCGTCTATACCTATGCGCAGCGGGCTATTATTCCGCTCAAAGCGCAGCTCACCCTGGGGGATAGCCCCGCGCCAGCCGACGTATTCGACAGTATGCCGTTTCGCGGCGGACAGCTGGCTTCGGATGATGACATGCTCGCGGATTCGCTGAAAGGCTATGCGCCCGTGGTGCGGGGCATCGCGCGTACCAATGCGCAGGTAATTGTTCGCCAGAATGGCTACCAGATTTATCAGACCTACGTGGCGCCGGGCGCTTTTGAGATTACCGATATGTACCCTACGGGCGGCGCGGGGGATCTGGACGTCACCGTTAAGGAAGCTGACGGCAGCGAGCAGCATTTCACTCTGCCTTATGCCTCATTACCGGTTTTGCAGCGTGAAGGGCGTCTGAAATATGCGGTGACCGGAGGGCAGTATCGTTCTTATAGCAGCAGCGTTGATAAGACCCCGTTTGGGCAAATCACCGGGATTTATGGGTTGCCGTATGGCCTCACGCTCTATGGCGGGCTGCAGGAGTCGAGTAAATATCAGTCGATCGCTACCGGGCTTGGGAAAAACATGGGGGATTTCGGCGCGATTTCTGCGGACATGACCCAGGCCTGGTCCACCCCGCAGGGCGGTGAGAAATCCAACGGCCAGTCCTGGCGGGCGCGATACAGCAAGAGCATTGTGGGGACCGGAACCCATTTTTCGATTGCGGGCTACCGCTACTCGACCAGCGGTTACTACGGCATGCAGGAGATCCTTGATTCGTACGGCGACAGCTCCGCGCTTCAGGACCGACGCCGCAACCGGGCCGAGCTGACGATGAGCCAGACGCTGGGCGGTAATCTTGGCTCGCTGACGCTGAGCGCGGCCCGTGAAGACTACTGGAATTCGGGTAAAACGATGGCGTCATACAGCCTGGGTTACAACAACTACTGGCACAACATCAGTTACGGTCTCACCTGGACCTACAGTAAAAACGGCAGTGCGGGTTCATACGATGACAATAAACGGTACGACAAAGATCGGCTGCTGGCCTTTAACGTCAGCATTCCTCTGGAGAAGTTTTTGCCGCAGACCTGGGCTAACTATGGCGTGAGCACCAGCAAGAATAACGGCACCACCCACAACCTCGGTCTCAACGGCGTGGCGCTGGAAAACCACGCCCTGAACTGGAACGTGCAGCAGGGATACGGGTCGGACGGCGTTGGCTACACGGGCAATATGAATGCTGATTATAAGGGAACCTACGGCGAAGCGACGGCGGGCTATAGCTACGACAAAAACAGCGAGCGTCTTAACTATGGCTTACAGGGGGGCATTCTCGCTCACAGAGAGGGGCTAACGCTTTCACAGCCTCTGGGTGAGACCAATGTTCTGATTAGCGCGCCGGGCGCGCGCGGCGTCGATATTCGCAATCAGCCGGGGGTCAGAACGGATTACCGCGGATATACGGTGGTCAGCAATCTCTCCGTATACCGTAAAAATGACATCACCCTTGCTCCGGAAAGCCTGCCGGATGATGTTGAGCTGGATATTAATACCCGGACGGTGACGCCGACGCGCGGCGCGATCGTTTTAGCCGACTATAAGGCGAAGGTGGGGCGACGGGCGTTATTTAATTTACTGCATAACGGCCAGGTTGTTCCCTTTGGCGCAACGGCAAGCCTGAAAGACGCCGACGGCAGCAGCGTTATTGTTGGCGATAGAGGTCAGGCTTATCTCACCGGTCTGGACACTCAGGGAATCGTCTTCGTCTCGTGGGGAGCGGAAAGCGATCGGCAATGCCGCGCACCGTACGTGCTTTCCCCGCAGCCTTCGGCAGGCGGAATTACCGAAATTAACGTCAATTGTCTTTAGGGTTTTTAAAATGCGCTTAATTAACATCATATTCCTGCTGTGTATCGCCGCAGGCTGGAACAGTGCTCATGCAGGAACCTGCACGACGATTACGCCACAGGAATCAACCTTGTCCATCGGCACGATTACGGTTCAGCGCGACGTTGCCGTTGGGACCGTATTATTTTCGCGAAACGCAACGTTAACCGGTTCCTATTTAACGGGGTGTGCCAATCCATTAATGCTGGGCTTTAGCATGCGCTACCTTAATGCGACACTAAGCACCTACGGTAATCATGTATATAACACCAATGTAAACGGAATAGGCGTGCGCTTTTCATCGGGTAATTATTTTGAAAATCCGACCAATACCTTCTCCTATAACGCGCAGTCGGATTATGTCGAATGGTGGGGCGGTAAGATAGAACTTATCGTTACCGGGCCGGTTGCGTCGGGGTCGCTGACGCCGGGCGTGCTGGGCGTGGTGATGCTGCAGGGCAGTGACGGCGTTTATCGTGATGGCCTGACGACCACCCTGTTGGGCGGAACCATTAACGTACTGGCCTGCAATATTACAACACCGCAGCTGACATTTCCGATAGGTGATATTTCTGCCGCAGTTTTTGGCTCAACGGTAGGCACCACACCGGCGGGTGCCCAAAATACGCAGAATCTGGGGCTGAACTGCGATGCGGGAGCTAACGTCAACGTGTCACTCAGCGGCATTCAGAACCCGGACGTAGCAACAACGAGCGTGCTCGCGCTGACGGGGCAGGGTAATACCGGCACGGCGAAAGGGGTTGGCGTTCAGTTGCTCTATAACGGTACACCTCTCACTCTCAACACGCGTCTGCCGTTAAAACTCGCGGCGGGCGGCCAGGAAGCATTCCCTTTAACGGCGCGTTATTACCAGACGCAAACGACGGTTGAACCCGGCACCGCAAATGCGTCAGCAACCCTAAATTTGACCTACCAGTAAAGGGGATGACGATGAATATAATGCGCACGGCAGCGTTCATCGCGGCGGCAGTAATAAGCGGCAATGTTATTGCCGCGGATAGCGTTAACGTCAGCGTTACCGGCAATATTGTTGCCTCTCCCTGCGTATTTAATGGGGGCAATACCAGTCTGGATATTAATCTCGGCAATATTCAGGCATCCAATATGGCCACGCCGGGGTCGACCTCCGAGCCTGTGCCTTTTAGCCTGCTGTTTACCCAGTGTCCGGCAGGCACGCGCAGCGTTACGGTCTCCTTTACCGGCAACCCCGATCCCGTCGCGGGGACGAGTTACTACATGAACAGCGGCTCGGCCACAAACGTCGCGATTGCGATGAGCGAGGCCGCAACCGGTGCGTTAAAAGGCACGGGGACAACCATTACGCAGACTATTGCGGCAGACAGAACCGCGACGATGGCCATGCAGGCGTTAGTCAAGTCTGTCACAGGCGGTGCGACGCCGGGGAGCATCAGTGCCGTCGTGGTCATGACGATGCAATACAACTGAGCGGCATGCGCGTTGGTTGTCCTTATTGATATGCAGATGTCGGTAATTGTTATGTTGAATATTCTGATTAAAGAACCGGATTCTTTTTTTAAAAATGGCCTGCAATATTTTCTTGTGGATTTCTTCCTGCATAATTTCAGGCACCATATTCATTTTGATACTGAGCTTACTTATGACAGCGTCAGTGGCGCGGATATTATTATTCTCGCTTTATGCCCTGGGGAAACGCTGACCTGTATTCCTGAATTAAAAGCGCGAAAAAAAGGGATTGTGATTGGGCTGGTGGACGATGAGCGGCGTTTTTCCGCATTTTCATCCTGTTTTCAGGATATGATGTTCATCTCCCGCCGCGCCCCGCTTGGCCAGGTTAGCGAGATGCTCTTTATTGCCTGGTACCGTACGCAACTGCCGGGATATCGCTGGCAGCATAAAGGCTGTTTCGAGTGCGAGCATAAAATACTTTCGCCGCAGCAGATCCGCGTCACGGTGAATTTTTACAGAGGGTTATCGGTAGGGCAAATTGCCGATGTGCTCAGGACGAGTGATAAAACCATATTCACGCATAAGTATTTGCTGATGCAAAAATTCGATCTGCGCAGTGATTATGAGCTTATGGCGCTCATTCACAGGATGGTCGAAAAAAATGCCTACCCGAACAAATTGCGTGACCATCTGATCGGTTACGACGGATAAGCGGAAGAGGCGGTGGGGGACGTCGTTTAGTTGTGGGGTGGCGGTTACGCCACCCGACATTTTCTTTAGACATTCACGGCGCTAATCAGCCGCGACTTCATGGACTGATACGCCGACGCCGCAAAATCCTCCGCCCAGCGCTGGTCCTCAATCGCCTCCAGCTGCACCGCGCAGTACTTCGTTTCCGGCGTTTTGGAGATGGGATCGAGATTGTCCTGGGTCAGCTCGTTGCAGGCGCCAATCCACCACTGATAGGTCATATAGACGGCCCCGGCGTTGATACGCTCGCTAATGCTGGCGCGGGTAATCACTTTGCCGCGACGCGAACGCACCCAGACCAGCTGTCCGTCAGTAATGCCCAGTTTTTCCGCATCGGCAGGGTGCATTTGCACCCGACCCGGCTCATCGGCCAGGCTTTGCAGCGCGGCGCAGTTCCCGGTCATCGAGCGGCAGGAGTAGTGCCCCACTTCACGTACCGTACACAGCACCAGCGGGAAGTCCGCATCCGGGGTTTCCGCCGGCGCGCGCCACGGTGCGGCAAAGAGCTGCCCTTTACCGGTTGGGGTGTCGAACTGATTGTCTTTGTACAGGTACGGCGTTCCCGGATGATCCAGCGTCGGGCACGGCCACTGCACGTGGCCCATCTCGCCCATTTTTTCATACGTCACGCCGTAGAAGAGAGGGCACAGCTCGCGCATCTCATCCCAGATCTGCTGGTTGGAGTCATAATGCATCGGGTAGCCCATCTCGGTGGCGAGCAGGCTGATAATCTCCCAGTCGCGCTTCACGTTGCCGCTGGCCTCAATGGCTTTGCCAAAACGCTGGAACCCGCGATCGGCACAGGTAAAGACGCCGCCGTGTTCACCCCAGGAGGTGGCAGGGAGCAGAACGTCCGCCACTTCTGCCGTTTTGGTCATAAAGATGTCCTGAACCACCACAAAGTCGAGCGCCTCAAAACCGCTGCGGACGAGACCAAGATCGGCTTCGGTCTGAAGCGGATCTTCCCCCATGATGTAGTAGGCCTTGACCTTGCCTTCCAGCGCCAGATGAGGCACCTCGGTAATCCGCGTCCCGACCCGATCGTCCATTTTATTGACGTCAATCCCCCAGGCCTCGGCGAACTTCTGCCTGACCGCCGGATCGGTCACATCCTGATAGCCGGGGAACATATTCGGCAGAACGCCCATATCGCAGGCGCCCTGTACGTTATTCTGACCGCGCACGGGCCCGACGCCGACGGCGGGTCGGCCCAGGTTACCGGTCAGCAGCGCCAGGCTGGAAAGCCCTTTGACCACATCCACAGCCTGACCAAACTGTGTCACGCCCATCCCCCACATCACGGTGGCGGAAGGGGCCGCCGCGAAGGTGCGCATCGCCTGACGAACGTCGCGGGCGGGAATGCCGGTAAGATGCTCAACCTTCTCTGGCGCATAGTCTTTCACCGTCTGGCGGTAGGCCTCCAGCCCCTCCGTAAACCGCGCCACGTAGCTTTTGTCGTAGAGCTCCTCTTCCAGCAGCACGTAGCCAAAGGCGTTCACCAGCGCCATGTTACTGCCGTTTTTCAATTGCAGATGCTGGTCGGCGATGCGCGCCGTTTCAATGCGCCGCGGATCGCAGACGATAATTTTTGCGCCGTTTTCACGCGCTTTCAGCACCCGGCGGGCGACGATAGGGTGGGAGTCCGCGCAGTTATAGCCAAACACCAGCAGGTATTTTGAGTTTTCAATATCGTTGATTGAGTTGCTCATCGCGCCGTTGCCGAGGGTTTCCTGTAAACCGGCCACGGAAGGGCCATGACAGACGCGCGCGCAGCAGTCCACGTTGTTGGTGTTCAGCACCGCGCGGGCAAATTTTTGCATCACATAGTTTGTTTCATTGCCGGTTCCGCGGGAGGAGCCGGTGGTCATGATCGACCGAGGCCCGTGCTGCGCTTTAATGCTGCTGAGCCTGTGGGCGGTGTAGCGGATAGCCTCTTCCCAGGTAACGGGGGTGAACGCCTCGCCTTTGTGGTAGCGGATCATTGGCTGAGTCAGGCGCGGTGTGAGCAGACGGGTATCGTTGAGGAAGTCCCAGCCGTAAAAGCCTTTCAGACACAGGGTGCCCTGGTTTGTGACGCCCTCTGCCGCTTCGGCACGGATGATACGGTTATTTTCAACGACAAGGTTTAATTTGCAGCCTGCACCGCAGTAGGGGCAGACGCTGGCGATCTTTTTCATCAATAACAGACCTGTTAAGAAATGAAGCAAAGTTGACTGGAAAACCCAGTCCCGTAAGCAGAGGTAAGCAGGAACCGTGCCAGGTTGTCTTTGCTGGTTTTACAGGGTGTTACGCGGGAAAGGCGCGTGTCATCGTCAGGCTGTTCGTCAGTTTTGACGATGACACGTTAGGGGGCGTTAAGCGCAGGAGCTTACAGATCGTCCATCGTGTAACCCACCACGATTTCCAGAGTCTTACGAATCACATCCGCCTGAACCACGTCGTGGGTGGCTTCCAGCGTCTGAATGAGCCAGAGGATGATCGCTTTGTTGGACAGATGGCCTTCAGAAGCCAGAACACAGCGTACTGCAGTAGAAAAAACAGCGGACTCTTCAGCAAAACGATCGCCTGCGTGACGGAAATACTCCGACAGCGCACTGTCTAAAAAAGCAGAGTGGAATTCGGGTTGAAGCTGAATATTTTGTCTCATTTGTTCTCACCGTAGCTGTTAAATTGCAGTCAATGTATTTTTTTGGGGTCGGACGGTTTTCCACTTCCAAATAACGGCACTACATTGTCTCTGTTATCGTTGAGAGGTCCCTCTCTGTTCGTTCGTCCTTGCGCGGTTCTGCGACGTGTAAAGGCGATGCTGTTTGAGCCGATGTCGGCAATCACCACCGCAAGTGTCTCCCGCCGCCGGGGATCCTTTTCATGTTCTTTCATGCTCCGCAGACGCTGTAGCAATCCTTCGGTTGTCACTGGCCCCCGCTCTTTCAGAAGAGAAAGAACGGCTTCACCGATAAGCGTGTCGATCAGTCGGTCTGCGTCACTGCTATTCATCACGTTACCGTTCGAAGAGCAGACCAAGCAGCATGTGGTAATGCTCTTCCTCTTCTGGCCCATCGGCTCTTTCGAGGCGGCTGAGCAGTTTGGTACAGAGCGATTTGCGATTCAGGTTCCGCCCGTCGCTGAGAATTTCGACAACCACCTGGCCCAGCGTCTCCTGCTGGGTAGGAAGCGCGGCCTTTTCGAAGTACTGTGCGATCGCTGCTGCGGAATCTGTGGCGTAACCTTTCTGCTGCATGTTTCGCTCCTGTAAAATTTTGTAATCACTAACGTTACAATTAAGGTATACACAATTGCTAAATCTGTACATATAAAATGTACAGATTTTTAATATTTTTATGATGTATTTTATAAATTACTTTATTTTCATAGTGTTGCTGGTGTGTCATGAATCGGTAACGTTACAGGATATATTGTACAAAAAGGTCTGGTACGGGTAAGTTGTACAGCACAGAAAAATGTTTCATTAACCACCGTAAATGATTGAGATGTAAATTATTTGTCAGGCAATTAATGTGCTATAAATGATCCTTATCCACCTTTTTTGTGGCCAAAACCCTAACCGCCAGGAATCGCATGCTCACAACCATCATTTACCGCAGTCATATCTGCGAGGACGTTCCGGTGAAGGCGCTGGAAGCAATGGTCGCTGCTGCAAATAGTAAAAACCGGCAATCCAACGTCACGGGGATCCTGCTGTTTAACGGCACACATTTTTTCCAGCTGCTTGAAGGGCCAGCGGAACACGTTTCTGCCATCTATGAGCAGATCTGCAGCGACGCGCGGCACCATAACGTGGTGGAGCTGATGCGCGACCACGGGCCCGTCCGACGGTTTGGCAACGTGGGCATGGAGCTTTTTGACTTGCGCCACTTCGACAGGGACGAGGTGCTGCAGCAGGTGCTTAACAGGGGGACGACGCGCTATCAGCTGACGTATAACGACCGCCCGCTGCAGTTTTTCCGCACCTTTGTCGAAGCCACGGAAAAAGCGAACTATTTTGAACTGCCGCCTGCGGATTCCTGGGAGTTTGTTCGCGAAGAAACGCGCCTGTCCGCGCAGCCCGAGGTGGTCGCGAAAGGGGCGGATTGCAGCTTTGCGTTCCAGCCGATAGTCGATCCGTTTATGCAGCAGGTGGTCTCCTGGGAGGCGCTTATCCGCACCCCTGACGGCGGCTCGCCTGGCGTCTATTTCGCTAACCGGCCGCGTGACGAGGTATATGCGTCTGATTTGCAGAGCAAGCAGGTGGCGCTTTCCATGGCCAGCGCGCTGGGGCTACAGGACCAGACGTTATCCCTTAACCTGCTGCCCATGACGCTGGTCAACATTCCCAACGCCGTGGATTTCCTGCTCACCGCGATTGAAGCAAATGGGTTTGTGCCCGAGCAAATTGTGGTGGAGTTTACAGAAAGCGAAGCCATTTCCCGTTTTGATGAATTCACGGATTCGGTCAGGCAGTTAAAAAGCGCGGGCATCAGCGTGACGATCGATCACTTTGGCGCCGGTTTTGCCGGGCTACAGCTGCTGGCCCAGTTCCAGCCGGACAGAATTAAGATTAATCGCGATCTTGTCGCGAACGTGCATAAAAGTGGCCCCCGGCAGGCCATTATTCAGGCGATTATCAAATGCTGCTCCTCGCTTGAGATCCAGTTCTGCGCGGTGGGGGTAGAGAAGGCGGAAGAGTGGATGTGGCTGGAGTCCGCGGGGATTTCCCAGTTCCAGGGGCATCTTTTTGCCAGCCCGCGACACGGCGGTATTCCCGCGATTGCATGGCCGGAGAAAAAGTTCGACTTCTGATAAAGCTGTACACATTCCGGCAGACTTAACTGTACGAATGACAAATTTTATACAACAATGTATTAACAGGTGGATGGGAAAGAACCCCGTTCACCCGTTCAAAATGCGGTCTTAGTTATACAAATGGTGTGTACAATCTGATAAGGTTGGTGCAGTTAGGTATGGAAGTTCTGAGCGTGAGGGAGTTAATGGCCTATTACAGTATCGGCGAAGTGGCCGAACGATGCGGTATCAACCCCGTTACGCTGCGTGCCTGGCAGCGCCGTTATGGATTGTTGAAACCGCAGCGCAGCGAAGGGGGTCATCGTCAGTTTGACGATGAAGATATCCTGCGCATTGAAGAGATCAAGCGCCTGATGAAAAGCGGCGTTTCGGTCGGAAAAGTCAAAGCCTTGCTGGAAAACAAAGAAGTATTGACTCAGGGCAACTGGGTCTCGTTCCAGGAAGAGATGATGACCGTTCTCCGTTACGCCAACCCGGCAAAGCTGCGCGCCAAAATCAGTGAATTCCGTCGCGATCACGCGATAGACGCGCTGATTGACAATATTATCTCTCCCGTCCGTCAGCGAATGAATCAGGATCAAAATACCGTGCGTCACATGGCGAGCCTGTTTGACGGCGTACTGATCGAATTCGCCATTGCAAGCCTGGCGGAGTCCCGCAAAAAAGCCGGTAAAGACGCGCTCCTGATTGGCTGGGAATGCGATGACCGCACCCACCTGTGGCTGGAAGCCGCGCGCCTATCGCAGAAGGGCTGGCACATTGACGTCCTGGCGGAACCGATTGATTCGCCGCGTCCTGAACTCTTCCCTGGGCAAAAAATCTTCGTCTGGACGGGGAAATCCCCAACGCCTCGCCAGCAGGAACAGCTCGACCACTGGCGTGAACAGGGGTTTGCTGTTTCATTTCATCACTGATCGCCATAGGCCTTAAGGGCCTTTTTTTGTTTTTGTCACTTCCGGAGCAAAAGTTAACTGTGCATGTTTAATGGGCAGAGGCTTCATCAGGAGCGTGAAAGCATGAGCACCATTCCCAGATAATTCAAAAAAGAATAGGAAGCGGTGCTCCTTATTATTACTCAGCTTGTACGGCGCTCATTCCATGCATCTGAAAATTGAATATTACCGTCAAGAATTCTCCAGGTGATTTTTTCATATTGAATGCTGACACTTTCAATGTGATTCATTTTATCGTTTCCCGCCAGCTTAACATTCGGAACGCTGCAGTGGACGCCTGTTAATTTCACATTCTCCATAATAACGGTATAGTAGCAAACCTCCTGGCCTGCATCATTAATGTGATAAAACCTTATTTCTGCACTTTTCAGCGTCTGCCCGGTTGCTGCAGCCTTGTAAAGATATGGTGTAGAGCTATCAACTTCTTTTTCAATCATCATGGATGAGTGCTGGCGGGTGCCGGTGATTTTGCCGTTTGCGCTATCAACAGGCAAGTTGATACCGTGGCTCAGACCGATAATTTCAATACTTCCTTCACGATCTTGTACGTCAACAGAACCTTTGATATCTGCACCGCCATCGTCTTTAAGCCACATATAGGGAGGTATAGGCATTTATATGTTCCTTATTTTTTTGATTAAATTCATCGTTAAAATGTAAATAGGGATGATGATAATTAGTATTGTAAGCCAGTCAATAAATGAGTAGGCGTCATACATTGATTCTGCATTCTCATTTCCGATGATAATCATTGCTGTTGTTCTGGCTAAATCATAGTTAATATATAGCTCAGGGCCTGGTAGCATATGACCGACAATGAATAATAAAATGAGAAAATAAATAATTCTACTTGCCCTACGAGCAAGGTTTTTTAATGTAGCCACCAGCAACTACCTCCACCCATCCCCGCGCCATTAGTGATCGCATGCATGGAACCTGAATAAGCGATGTACTCATTAGCGCGTTATGAATCATCGCAAAATCAGACATGTTGGCGATAGTTATGCATCCTTTTGAAACTGTACCGGGATGTAGTCGGAAATTTCCACGTTTTACGCTTTCTATCCATGTGTAATCATCAATACTCCAGTCATCACGCCACAAAGCAAACCAGTCAGATTTTCCAAAAGCATTTCGGCCAATAATTCTGTTAGCTTCATCGTGAATCTCCTCTTTTTTTTGCGAAAACCAGTTTCCCTCCCTGCGATCTACAATCCAGTATTTCCCTGGGGGAATAGGGCCAGTATTTGCGATATGTCCGCAACTGGCATTGTTTCTGTTGGCCCCCAACCCGGAGTGCGCCATGAACACGCCCACCCCATACAGATCGAAAGGCGAGTAATCTGCGCCGTTCAGAATCATCTTTCCCTGTAACGCCATATGACACCTAATTTCCCTTAAGTATGTATGGTTAATGCTACAGCGATTAATAATGTGATCCAGAGTGAGTGTATGATTTTCAGAAAAAGACTCGCATTATCAGGTTATCTATTGCTGAGAAGCATTTTTCTGCTGCGCAACTGAAGCGTAGGCCTTCTTACAGCGTGCCAAATCGCATCTGTTAAATTGAGTTTGCGGCAATCAAGGTAGCTATCTCAAAAATAGGCATTTCCGATGCATATTTTACTTTTCTCCTCTCTGTCATAAATACCGTGACAAAATGCATTATTAATCAATGCATTGAACAAATACATCCATCCTGACTGCATCCTGCCATAAGGTCTATGCTTAATAAAAGTAGGCAAAAAGGGCGGTTTAGCCGAATGCCCCTGCTGACAGAGGGTTGAAGTGATAATCGTTATCACTAACATGGTGTTATGCCCTGATGGCTTATCAGATGAGGTGGACCTATGGAACTGCATTCAGAAACCTTTAATCCTGCCGATTTTGCCTGGCGCGGTTTAACGCTCACGCCTGCAGCGGCGGCACATATTCACGAGCTGGTGGCGAAAAAGCCCGAGATCCTCGGCGTGCGTTTGGGCGTCAAACAGACCGGCTGCGCAGGTTTTGGCTACGTGCTCGATACCGTCACCGAACCCGAGAAAGATGACCTGGTGTTCGAGACTGACGGCGCGAAGCTGTACGTCGCGCTGCAGGCCATGCCGTTTATTGACGGCACCGAAGTGGACTACGTCCGCGAAGGCTTAAACCAGTTATTCAAATTTCATAACCCGAAAGCCCAGAACGAATGCGGCTGCGGCGAAAGCTTTGGGGTATAGGCGGTACTATGTCTCGTAATACTGAAGCAACGAGTGAAGTAAATACCTGGAGCGGTGGGCACCTCAACTATAAAGAGGGGTTCTTCACCCAGCTGCAGACCGACGAGCTGGCGAAAGGCATCAACGAAGATGTCGTGCGGGCGATCTCGGCGAAACGTAACGAGCCGGAGTGGATGCTGGAGTTCCGCCTGAGCGCCTTCCGCGCCTGGCTGGAGATGGAAGAGCCGCACTGGCTGAAAGCGCATTATGACAAGCTGAACTATCAGGATTACAGCTACTACTCTGCGCCGTCCTGCGGCAGCTGTGATGACACCTGCGCCTCGCAGCCCGGCGCGGTGCAGCAAACCGGTGCGGAGAACAGCTTCCTCAGCAAAGAGGTGGAAGAAGCCTTTAACCAGCTGGGCGTGCCCGTGCGTGAGGGGAGAGAGGTGGCGGTGGACGCCATTTTCGACTCCGTCTCGGTGGCGACCACCTACCGCGAGAAGCTGGCAGAGCAGGGGATCATTTTCTGCTCCTTCGGCGAAGCGATTCACGATCATCCGGAGCTGGTGAAAAAGTACATTGGGACAGTGGTGCCCTCTAACGACAACTTCTTTGCAGCGCTCAACGCGGCGGTAGCCTCTGACGGCACCTTTATCTATGTGCCGAAAGGCGTGCGCTGTCCGATGGAGCTTTCCACCTATTTCCGCATCAATGCCGAAAAAACCGGCCAGTTCGAACGCACGATTCTGGTCGCGGATGAAGGCAGCTACGTCAGCTACATCGAAGGATGCTCTGCCCCGGTCCGCGACAGCTACCAGCTGCACGCGGCGGTGGTGGAGGTCATCATCCACAAAGATGCCGAGGTGAAATACTCCACGGTGCAAAACTGGTTCCCGGGCGACGGCAATACCGGCGGCATCCTGAACTTCGTCACCAAGCGCGCGCTGTGCGAAGGCGAAAACAGCAAGATGTCGTGGACCCAGTCTGAAACCGGCTCTGCCATCACCTGGAAATACCCGAGCTGCATCCTGCGCGGGGATAACTCCATCGGAGAGTTTTACTCGGTGGCGCTGACCAGCGGCCATCAGCAGGCCGATACCGGCACCAAGATGATCCACATTGGTAAAAACACCAAATCCACCATCATCTCGAAAGGGATCTCCGCCGGGCATAGCCAGAACAGCTATCGCGGGCTGGTGAAAATCATGCCGACCGCCACCAATGCGCGAAACTTTACCCAGTGTGACTCGATGCTGATTGGCGCAGACTGCGGGGCGCACACCTTCCCGTACGTCGAGTGCCGTAACAACACGGCCCAGCTTGAGCACGAGGCGACGACGTCGCGGATTGGGGAAGATCAGCTCTTCTACTGCCTGCAGCGCGGGATCAGCGAAGAAGACGCCATCTCGATGATCGTTAACGGCTTCTGTAAGGATGTGTTCTCTGAACTGCCGCTGGAATTTGCCGTTGAAGCCCAGAAACTCCTCGCCATTAGTCTTGAACACAGCGTCGGTTAAGGAAAGCACATGTTACGTATTAAAGATTTACAGGTTAGCGTAGAAGACAAAGCCATCCTGCGTGGCCTCAATTTTGACGTCAAGCCGGGTGAAGTCCACGCCATCATGGGGCCGAACGGTTCCGGGAAAAGTACGCTTTCTGCGACGCTGGCGGGCCGCGAAGATTATGAGGTAACCAACGGCTCGGTCGAGTTTAACGGCAAAGATCTGCTGGAGATGTCACCGGAAGACCGCGCGGGAGAGGGCATCTTTATGGCCTTCCAGTACCCGGTCGAAATTCCGGGCGTCAGCAACCAGTTCTTCCTGCAGACGGCGCTGAATGCGGTGCGCAAGTATCGCGGCCTGGAGGCGCTGGACCGCTTCGACTTCCAGGACCTGATGGAAGAGAAGATCAAGCTGCTGAAAATGCCGGAGGATCTGCTGACCCGTTCGGTGAACGTTGGCTTTTCCGGCGGCGAGAAAAAGCGTAACGACATTCTGCAGATGGCGGTGCTGGAGCCCGAGCTGTGCATTCTGGATGAGACCGACTCCGGTCTGGATATCGACGCCCTGAAGATTGTCGCTGACGGGGTGAACTCCCTGCGCGACGGCAAGCGTTCGTTCATTATCGTCACCCACTACCAGCGCATTCTGGACTACATCAAGCCGGATTACGTTCACGTGCTTTACCAGGGGCGCATTGTGAAATCCGGTGATTTCACGCTGGTTAAACAACTGGAGGAGCAGGGTTATGGCTGGCTTACCGAACAGCAGTAATGCGCTCCAGCAGTGGCACAGGCTGTTTGAAGCCCAGGGCGGCACGCGTTCTGAGCAGGCGCAGCAGCATCTGCAGCAGATGCTGCGTCTCGGCCTGCCGACGCGTAAGCATGAGAACTGGAAGTACACCCCGCTTGATGGCCTGCTGAACGCCGAGTTTGTGACCCGACTGGCGGATCTCACGCCTGCGCAGCGTGACGCGCTGGCAGTGCGCGTGGATGCCGTGCGCCTGGTGTTTGTCGATGGCGCGTTCCGTCCGGAGCTGAGCGACGCGCTTCAGGCGAGCGGATTTGAGATTGAGATAAACGACGATCGCCAGTCCCTGAGCGCCCCGGTTCAGCCTGAGGTTTTCCTGCACCTGACCGAGAGTCTGGCCCGCGGCGTGACGCACATCCGCGTGAAGCGTAACCAGCGTCCGGCAAAACCGCTGCTGCTGATGCACATCACCCAGGGGCTGGACGGCGATGAAATCAATACCGCGCACTATCGCCACCATCTTGAGCTGGCGGAGGGGGCGGAGGCCACGGTAATCGAACATTACGTAAGCCTCAACGAGACGCGCCATTTTACCGGTTCGCGTCTGACGATGAACGTTGCCGCCAATGCGCAGCTTCACCACGTCAAGCTGGCGTTTGAAAATGCGCAGAGCCACCACTTTGCCCACAACGACATTGTGCTGGGTCAGGATGCCGCGGCGTACAGCCATAGCTTCCTGCTCGGCGGGGCGGTGCTGCGCCACAACACCAGCACGCAGCTTAACGGTGAAAACACCACGCTGCGCATCAACAGCCTGGCGATGCCGGTTAAATCAGAGGTGTGCGACACGCGCACCTGGCTGGAGCACAACAAGGGCTACTGCAACAGCCGCCAGCTGCATAAAACCATCGTCAGCGACAGAGGTCGCGCGGTGTTTAACGGACTGATTAACGTGGCGCAGCACGCCATTAAAACCGACGGGCAGATGACCAACAACAACCTGCTGTTAGGCCGCCTGGCGGAGGTGGACACCAAACCGCAGCTGGAGATCTACGCCGACGACGTGAAGTGCAGCCACGGTGCGACGGTCGGGCGGATCGACGATGAGCAGATGTTCTACCTGCGTTCCCGCGGCATCGACGAGCAGGCGGCGCAGAAAATGATTATCTATGCGTTTGCCGCCGAACTGACGGAAGCGCTGCCCGATGGTCAGTTAAAACAGCAGGTGCTGGCGCGTATCGGCCAGCGTCTGCCTGGAGGCGAAGCATGAGTTTTCCCGTCGAGAAAGTGCGGGCAGATTTCCCGGTTCTGACCCGTGAAGTAAACGGTCTTCCTCTGGCCTATCTGGACAGTGCGGCCAGCGCCCAGAAGCCGAATCAGGTGGTGGATGCGGAAGCCGAGTTTTATCGCCACGGCTACGCCGCCGTGCATCGCGGTATCCATACCCTGAGCGCCGAGGCGACCCAGCGTATGGAAAACGTGCGTACGCAGCTGGCCGCCTTCCTCAATGCAGGTTCGCCTGAAGAGCTGGTCTTCGTGCGCGGAACCACCGAGGGGATCAACCTTGTCGCTAACAGCTGGGGCAACGCGCAGGTCCACGCGGGGGATAACATCATCATCACCCAGATGGAGCACCACGCCAATATCGTGCCGTGGCAGATGCTTTGCGAGCGCGTTGGCGCGCAGCTGCGGGTGATCCCGCTGAACGCCGACGGGACGCTGCAGCTCGAGCAGCTTGACGCACTGCTTGACGATAAAACGCGGCTGGTGGCGGTCACCCAGGTCTCCAACGTGCTGGGGACGGAAAACCCGGTGGCAGAGATTGTCGAAAAGGCCCATCGGGCGGGCGCGAAGGTGCTGATTGACGGCGCTCAGGCGGTGATGCACCACGCGGTTGACGTCCAGGCGCTGGACTGCGATTTCTACGTCTTTTCAGGCCACAAGCTCTATGGGCCGACCGGGATTGGCGTGCTGTACGTTAAAGAGGCAATCCTGCAGGCGATGCCGCCGTGGGAAGGGGGCGGGTCGATGATCGCCACCGTTAGCCTGACGGAAGGCACTACCTATGCCCGAGCGCCGTGGCGTTTTGAGGCGGGCACGCCCAACACCGGCGGGATTATCGGTTTGGGGGCGGCGGTTTCTTATGTCTCCGCAATCGGCCTTGATAGCATTCAGGAGTACGAACAGCTGCTGATGCACTATGCGCTTGCGGAGCTTTCCAGCGTGCCGGATCTGACCCTCTACGGGCCTTCCGACCGGCAAGGGGTGATTGCGTTCAATCTCGGGAAACATCACGCCTATGACGTGGGCAGTTTCCTCGATAACTACGGCGTGGCGGTCCGTACCGGGCACCACTGCGCGATGCCGCTGATGGCGTTTTACCAGGTACCGGCAATGTGCCGCGCGTCGCTGGTGATGTACAACACAACGGAAGAGGTCGACAGGCTGGTGGCGGGGCTTAAGCGCATTCATCAGCTGCTGGGCTAACGGAGAGGCGAAAGATGGCGGAACTGCCGGACAAAGATAAATTACTGCGCAACTTCTCGCGTTGCGCAAACTGGGAAGAGAAGTATCTCTATATCATTGAGCTGGGACAGCGTTTATCGCCACTCAGCGAAGAGGCGCATACCCCGGAGAACAGTATTCAGGGCTGTCAGAGCCAGGTGTGGATTGTGATGGCGCAGTCGGACGACGGCACTATCGAACTGCACGGCGACAGCGATGCGGCAATTGTAAAAGGGCTTATTGCGGTCGTCTTTATTCTTTATCACCGGATGTCGGCGCAGGATATTGTCGCGTTCGACGTCCGTCCGTGGTTTGAAAAAATGGCCCTGACCCAACACCTCACCCCGTCTCGTTCCCAGGGACTGGAAGCGATGATTCGCGCCATTCGCGCCAAAGCTGCAATCCTTAGCTAGACTTACAGAACAGCATTCATTCTGTTTCGCGAGGTGGTTCCCGCCTCGCTGGTTTTTCAGCTTTCTGGCGTTCTGCCAGTGAATAAGGAATCTCAGCATGAAGCGCGCGTCTCTAATAACTCTATTACTCCTCAGTTCGCTCGGCGCCCTTAATTCGGCCCGCGCGATGGACTATCCATTGCCGCCCGCAGGCAGTCGTCTGATTGGGCAAAATCAAACCTACACGATACAGGAAGGTGATAATAAGCTTCAGACCATCGCCCGCCGGTTTAATACGGCGGCGCAGGTGATCCTGGAAACGAACAATACCATTGCGCCGGTAAACCCTGCGCCGGGAACCGTCATTACCATCCCGTCGCAGATGCTGCTGCCGGACACGCCGCGCGAGGGCATTGTGGTGAACCTCGCAGAGCTTCGGCTCTACTACTTCCCGCCGGGAGAAAATATCGTTCAGGTCTTCCCGCTCGGCATCGGACAGCTGGGGCTGGAAACGCCGGTCACGACCACCCGCGTGAGCCAGAAAATCCCGAATCCCACCTGGACACCTACGCCGGGCATCAGAGCACGCTCTCTGGAGCAGGGAATTAAATTACCGCCTGTGGTGCCTGCTGGGCCAAATAACCCTCTGGGACGCTTCGCACTGCGTTTAGGCGTGGGTAATGGGGAATATCTCATCCACGGCACCAGCGCGCCGGACAGCGTCGGCCTGCGGGTCAGCTCCGGCTGTATGCGGATGAATGCCCCGGACATTAAAGCCCTGTTCGAACAGGTGCGGGTGGGCACGCGGGTACAGATTATCAATGAACCGGTGAAGTTCGCCGTGGAGCCGGATGGTAAACGCTATATCGAAGTCCACCGCCCGCTGGCGCAGGCTGAGGGAGAAAACCCG
Organism: Enterobacter cloacae complex sp. CARB60; assembly: GCF_036487345.1. Lineage (NCBI taxonomy): Bacteria > Pseudomonadati > Pseudomonadota > Gammaproteobacteria > Enterobacterales > Enterobacteriaceae > Enterobacter > Enterobacter cloacae complex sp. CARB60. The sequence continues at coordinate 2,685,902 of NZ_JAZKLC010000002.1, read as the reverse complement.
CAGGTCTCTCCTATTACCCATTCCGCAGACTTTGCGACCTTTGTTTCTCAGGCGGGAAGCGATAAAGCGCTGATCGATCGCGCCCTGTCACGCCGTGCCGGGATCCCGGTTATCGTGTCGTCAGGTAGCGGTCCGTCAGCCAGCAATAGCGTGCTGTCGGTGCAGAACAGTCGGGTGTCCGCAGCGGTAGCGGAAGATGAAGGGGAGAAGGTGACGCAGTAGCCGTTTGACGCAGGCAAAAAAAATGGCGCACAATGTGCGCCATTTTATTAACAGGTACTATTACTTACGGTATTTAGTAGCCTGGTTGTCCAGACGCTGGTTAGCGCGAGCTGCGTCATCTTTAGCAGCCTGAACGTCGGAACGGATTGCGTTCACGTCGTTGCTCAGCTGGTCAACTTTAGCGTTCAGAGTCTGAACGTCAGAAGACAGCTGATCGATTTTAGCGTTGCTGGAGCAACCAGCCAGCAGAGTAGAACCCAGGATTACCGCGCCCAGTACCAGTTTAGTACGATTCATTATTAATACCCTCTAGATTGAGTTAATCTCCATGTAGCGTTACAAGTATTACACAAAGTTTTTTGGGTTGAGAATATTTTTTTGATGGGAATACACCTATTTTTGATCGTTCGCTCAAAGAAGCATCGAATCAGCCCTTTTTGGGCAAAAATCTATGTAAAAAAAGGCATTTATCATCGGATTCATCTTAGATAATTCGCAATTAAATAGAGAAACCCGATTTGCAATTTGAATGACTTTGGCTAATGCCAGGAATAAAAAAAGCGCCCGGAGGCGCTTTTTATCAAAATTAATTCGTTCGGGAATTATTACAGCACGTGAACAGATGCGGTATTGGTGGTTCCGCTTGGTACCAGCGCGCCAGAAACCATGACCACAACGTCACCTTTCTGTGCCAGACCGCGATCAACCAGTTCCAGCGCCACTTCTTTACCCAGACGGTAGAAATCATCCGTAGACGCGATCTCTTTCACCAGGTGAGGGATCACGCCTTTGCTCAGCACCAGCTGACGGGCAGTGGTTTCGTTGGTGGTCAGCGCCAGGATAGTCGCGTCCGGGAAGTATTTACGCACCGCGCGAGCAGATTTACCGCCCTGGGTGGCAACCACGATCAGCGGCGCTTCCAGTTTCTCAGCCGTTTCTACAGCACCGCGGCATACTGCTTCGGTGATGCGCAGCTTGCGGCTGTCGTTGTTGTAGTCCAGACGGCTTTTCATTACGCGGTCGGTACGTTCGCAGATGGTGGCCATGATGGACACCGCTTCCAGCGGATATTTACCTTTCGCGGATTCGCCTGACAGCATAACGGCATCAGTACCGTCGAGGATGGCGTTTGCCACGTCGCCTGCTTCTGCGCGGGTTGGGCGTGGGTTTTTGATCATGGAGTCCAGCATCTGCGTTGCGGTGATAACCACTTTACGCGCGCGAACACATTTCTCGATCATCATCTTCTGCGCGAAGATCACTTCTTCAACCGGGATTTCTACGCCCAGGTCGCCACGTGCAACCATGATACCGTCAGACGCTTCGAGGATTTCGTCGAAGTTGTTCAGGCCTTCCTGGTTTTCAATTTTGGAGATGATCTGGATCTTCTCGCCGCCGTGCGCTTTCAGGTGCTCACGGATTTCAACCACGTCGGAACGCTTACGGATGAAGGATGCGGCAACAAAGTCAACGCCTTGTTCGCAGCCGAAGATCAGGTCCTGTTTGTCTTTTTCAGCCAGGGCTGGCAGCGCGATGGAAACGCCCGGCAGGTTAACGCCTTTGTTTTCGCCCAGGTCGCCGTTGTTCAGCACTTTACAGATAACCTTGTTACCTTCGATCGCGGTGACTTCCATACCGATCAGGCCATCGTCCACCAGCACGGTGTTACCGACGGACAGATCGCTGGTGAAGCCTTCGTAGGTCACTGCAACGATTTCGCTGTTGCCGACAACGGATTTGTCGGTGGTGAAGGTGAAGGTCTGGCCCGCTTTCAGGGAAACGTCGTTACCGCCTTCCAGTTTGATGGTACGGATTTCTGGACCTTTGGTATCCAGCAGGATGGCCGCTTTTTTACCGGTCTTGCTCATCACGTTGCGCAAGTTCTGGATACGCTGACCGTGTTCTGCATAGTCACCGTGGGAGAAGTTCAGACGCATCACGTTCATGCCGGCGTCCAGCATCTTGGTCAGCATCTCTTCAGATTCGGTTTTCGGGCCGATAGTACAAACAATTTTCGTCTTTTTCATGACAGTCTTAGTCTTTAAGTTGGGAAGGATATGGAAATCTCGCTCCGGGGGCGCACCGCCGCGGAGTCAAACCTGTGTTGCAAAAGAGTATATGACACGCACTAAGGATAGGAGACATCAAATGAGCGTGCAGAAGAAAGTGTGCCTGAGTGACAGCCCAACGAAGGAGAGGAGAAGTTGTACGTTGTTTTTTGTATTCCAAGCGCTGAAACCATTCACCAGGGATTAGGCGCGCATTATACGCTGATTTTAAGATAAAAGGAAAATGGAAACGGTGTTTCAGAAATAATCTATGCAGTTTCACATAATATTGTTATCAAGGCGTTAAGCCATGATGACAACTTATGGCGGCAGATGATTGACCTGCCGCGTTTTGCTTATTTTTGCAGCGCCCGGCTGAGGTCGGCAATCAGGTCTTTGGGATCTTCAATCCCAACTGACAAACGGATCAGCTGCGGCACAATGCCGTTTGCGAGGCGTTGCTCCAGCGGTATCGAGGCGTGCGTCATGCTGTAAGGCTGGCTCACCAGACTTTCCACGCCGCCGAGGCTTTCCGCGAGAGTGAACAGCTTCAGGTTGCGAATCACCTCGGTGGCGCGTTGCGCATCGCCTTTTACCACGACGGAAATCATGCCGCCGGGCAGCGCCATCTGCGTGCGGGCAAGCTGATATTGCGGATGTGATTCCAGGCCGGGATAGAAAACTTTTTCGACCAGAGGATGCTGATCGAGCCATTGCGCAATCGTCAGCGCGTTGGTGCTGTGCTTTTCTACCCTCAACGCAAGCGTGCGAATACCGCGCAGCGTCAGGAAGCTGCTGAACGGATCCAGGATGCCGCCCACCGCGTTTTGCAGATAGCCCAGCTTATCCGCCAGTTCCTTGTTATCCCCGACAATCGCCAGCCCGGCCACCACGTCAGAATGGCCGTTCAGGTATTTGGTGGCGGAGTGCACCACGATATCGAAACCCGACTCCAGCGGACGGTGGATCACCGGCGACGCGAAGGTGTTATCCGCCACGCTGATGACGTTATGACGACGGGCGATCGCCGCAATCGCCGCCAGATCGGCCAGCTTCAGCAGCGGGTTGGTCGGCGTTTCGACCCATACCATGCGGGTATCCGGGCGAATGGCGGCCTCAAGACCGGCCAGGTCGTCCGGTTTAACCCAGCTGACCTGCAGGCCGGTGCTGCGCTTGCGCACGTTTTCAATCAGGCGGTACGTCCCACCGTAAACGTCATCAATGGCGACAATATGGCTGTCTTTATCCAGCAGTTCGAGCACCGTGGAGATGGCCGCCAGACCGGAGGCGAAGGCGTAGCCGCGCGTGCCGCCTTCCAGTTCGGCGATGGCGGTTTCCAGCGCGTGGCGGGTGGGGTTGCCGCTGCGGGAATACTCATAGCCGGTATGCTCGCCGGGTGACGGTTGCGCAAACGTTGATGTGGCGTAAATCGGCGGCATGACGGCGCCGTGCTGGTCGTTGAACTCGCCGCTGTGTACGCTCAGGGTAGCCAGGTTTTTCATCATCTATTCCTTTATTGCTGAAGACGGTTGCGCCAGGCGGTCAGAACGTCGCTGCGCGTAATCAGACCGAGAAAACGGTCGTTGTCATTAATCACGGCCACCAGACCGCGGTCGAAGATGGCGTTCAGGGCGCTTTCCGGGGCGTGTTTATCCAGGAACTCCACCTGACGCGTCATGGCTGCCGTCACCGGAAGCGCGAAGCGATCGCCGTCGCCGCCGATATGCCGCAGGAGATCCCACTCGTCGATAATGCCCACCACCTTGCCGTTCTCCAGCACCGGCAGCTGGGAGATGTCATACAGGCGCATGCGTGCCAGTACGGTGGAGAGCGTGTCGTCCGGGGCGGCGGTGACGGTGGCGCCTTCATCATGGCGCAGGGCGATGTAGTCAGAGAGATCGCCAGCCTGAGGGCGCGTGATGAGCCCTTGCTGACGCATCCAGTCATCGTTGAACATCTTCGAGAGGTACTTATTGCCGCTGTCGCAGGCGAAGGTCACCACGCGTTTCGGCGCGGTCTGCGCCTGGCAATATTTCAGCGCGGCCGCCAGCAACGTGCCGCTGGAGGAACCCGCCAGAATGCCTTCCGTTTTCAGCAGATCGCGCGCGGTGGTGAAGGCTTCGCGGTCGGTAATGCGCCAGGCGCGATTCACCCCTTCAATGTGGGCCAGCGGCGGAATAAAGTCTTCGCCAATACCCTCGACCAGCCATGAGCCCGCGTCGTGGTAACGTCCGGTCTCCACCTGGTCGGCCAGAACGGAACCGGCCGGGTCAGCCAGGACAAACTCCGTGTGCGGAGAGTGCTCGGCGAACCACGCCTGCAGGCCGCCCAGCGTACAGCCTGAGCCGACGCCCACCACGATGGCGTCGATCCTGCCGTCAAGCTGCTCGAACAGCTCCGGTGCCGTGGTGGTGCGGTGCGCCAGCGGGTTGGCTTCGTTATTGAACTGGTCGATGTAAAACGCGCCGGGCAGCTCGTTGGCCAGGCGCTGGGCGTAATCCTGGTAATAGGCGGGGTGGCCTTTGTTGACGTCGGAGCGGGTCAGCACCACCTGGGCACCCAGCGCGCGCAGGTGGAAAATCTTCTCGCGGCTCATTTTGTCCGGCACCACCAGGATCAGCGAGTAGCCTTTCTGGGCGGCGATCAGCGCCAGGCCGAGACCGGTATTCCCCGCAGTTGCCTCAATAATCGTGCCGCCCGGCTGCAGCTGCCCGGTACGCTCCGCTTCGTTAATCATCGACAGCGCAACGCGATCCTTAATGGAACCGCCCGGATTCTGGTTTTCCAGCTTCAGAAACAGCGAGCAGGGACCGGTATCAAGCTTGTGCAGCTGGATAAGCGGGGTACGACCAATCAGTTCAGTGACGGAGTGATAAATCGTCATGATGTTTTCCTTTCTGGATGTCATGACGGGATGATAGGGCGGTGAAATTTTCTCAATAAAGAACCATTCACTGCTCTTTAGAACAGAAAAGAATATATATGCCATTTTTGGAAGTCAGGACAGCAAGACGTAAAGTTGTCTGGATGTGAGGATGGCTATATCGGCATGAAATGCTGCAAAAATGACCGTTTTTCGCGGGCATCTACCGGCAGATATGCATCCGGCAGAAAATCATTGCTGAAATTGGTCTAAATGCTTCCCACCCGCTTAATCCGCTGTTTATTTCTGAAAGTTATAACAAATTCTTTTTTGGTCATTTAAAACCTGATAACGCCTGTTTACTATCGTTTGGACATCCATACTGCTAAACAGCCATGCGCGAAGCGGATAAAGAATAAGAATGATTGTACTCAGGAATATCTCGAAAATTTTTGACAACGGAAAGGTTGCGCTGACTGCCGTTGATAACGTCAATTTGACGATAGAGCAGGGACAGATTTACGGAATTATCGGCTACAGCGGAGCCGGGAAAAGCACGCTGATTCGTCTGCTGAACGGACTGGAAAAACCCAGCGCCGGAAGCGTCACCATTAACGGGCAGGACATCTCTGCTGCGAAGGGTGAAGCGCTGCGCCAGGCGCGTCTGAAAATCAGCATGGTGTTCCAGCACTTCAACCTGCTGTGGTCACGCACGGTGAGCGAGAATATCGCTTTCTCGATGCAAATCGCCGGTGTGCCAAAAGCCAATATCAAGGCGCGCGTCGCCGAGCTGGTGGCGCTGGTTGGCCTGAAGGGGCGTGAGAACGCCTACCCGTCCCAGCTGAGCGGCGGGCAAAAGCAGCGCGTCGGTATTGCGCGTGCGCTGGCTAACAGCCCTGACGTGCTGCTCTGCGATGAGGCCACCTCCGCGCTCGATCCGCAGACCACCGATCAGATACTCGATCTGCTGCTGGATATTAACCGTCGTTTCAAGCTGACCATCGTGCTGATCACGCACGAGATGCACGTGGTGCGCAAAATCTGCGACCGCGTGGCGGTGATGGAGAACGGTAAAGTCGTGGAAGAGGGCGACGTGCTGAGCGTCTTTACCCATCCGCAGCAGCCGATTACGCAGCAGTTTGTCCGCCAGGTGAGCCAGTACGCCGAAGAGGAAACCTTCAATACCGAACTGGCAAAGGATCTGGAAGGCACGGTCATCAGGCTGACCTTTACCGGGCACAGCACCCATAAGCCGATCGTGGGTGAACTGACCCTGCGCTACGGCCTGCCGTTTAACATCCTGCACGGCAAAATGACGCAAACCGCCCACGGCGTGTTTGGTCAGCTCTGGGTACATGTAGTGGCATCCGATGAACAACTGAACAATATCCTCGCCGACCTGCAGCACAGCGATATTGAAGGCGAGGTGATTAAACATGGCTGAGAATCTCTTTCCGCATCTCAAGTGGGATCAGCTCTGGGCGGCGACGCTGGAGACGCTGTACATGACCGCACTGTCCGGCGTGGCGACGTTTGTGCTGGGTCTCGTGCTGGGGCTGGCGCTGTTTTTAACCGCGCGCGGCGGGCTGTTCCACAACCGCACGGTCTACAGCGTCATTTCGATTGTGGTGAACGTGTTCCGCTCTATTCCGTTCATCATTCTGATCGTCCTGCTGATCCCGTTCACCAAGACCGTCGTCGGCACCATTCTTGGCGCCAACGCGGCGCTGCCGGCGCTGATTGTGGGCGCCGCACCGTTCTACGCACGCCTGGTGGAGATCGCCCTGCGTGAAGTGGATAAAGGCGTCATAGAAGCAACGCGCTCGATGGGCGCACGACTGAGCACGTTAGTGTTTCGGGTTTTACTGCCGGAATCATCACCTGCACTGGTATCAGGTATTACGGTGACGCTAATTGCGCTGGTGAGCTACAGCGCAATGGCGGGGGTGATTGGCGCCGGTGGTTTGGGAAATCTGGCTTATCTGGAAGGATTCCAGCGCAACCATGGTGACGTCACGCTGGTGGCAACGGTGACCATTCTGATCATCGTTTTCATTATCCAGTTCTGCGGCGATGTCATTACTTCACTGTTAGATAAACGCTAATAAATACACACAGGAACCACATCATGAAAAAGACACTGACACTGATCGCCGCCGCAACCCTGAGCGCCCTGAGCTTCGCCTCCTGGGCCGACACCCTGACCGTGGGCGCATCCAACACGCCGCACGCCGAAATTCTGGAGCAGGCAAAGCCGATTCTGGCGAAGCAGGGTATCGACCTGGAGATTAAACCGTTCCAGGACTACATTCTGCCGAACACCGCGCTGGCGGGTCATGACATCGACGCGAACTATTTCCAGCACATTCCTTACCTGAACAGCGTGCTGAAAGATCATGCGGGCGATAAAGACTACGATTTTGTCAGTGCGGGCGCGATCCACATTGAGCCAATCGGCATCTACTCCAAAAAATACAAGTCGCTGAAGGACCTGCCGGAAGGTGGCAAGATCATCATGCGTGACGCGGTTTCTGAAGAAGGGCGCATTCTCTCCATCTTCGAGAAAGAGGGCGTGATCAAGCTGAAGCCGGGCATCGATAAAGTGACCGCGCGCATCAGCGACATCGTCGAGAACCCGAAAAAGCTGAAGTTCACGCCTAACGTTGAAGCCTCTCTGCTGCCGCAGATGTACAACAACGACGAAGGTGCTGCGGTGGTGATCAACGCCAACTACGCGATTGACGCGGGTCTGGACCCGGTTCACGACCCGATTGCGGTAGAGAGCGGTGAAAACAACCCGTACGCCAACATCATTACCGTGCACCGCGGTGACGAGAAGAAGAAAGATATCGTCGCGCTGGTGAACGTGCTGCACTCGAAAGAGATTCAGGACTGGATCCGCACCAAGTACAAAGGCGCGGTTATTCCAGTAAACAACTAATTTACTGATTTTACAGATGAAGCCCGGCGAGTCTCTCGCCGGGCTTCTTTTTTGTATCCGGCAGGAGAATCATTTAAGCTCAACGTTTAAAAGGCAATGGAGTGATGACGATGGGTAACGTGACCAAAGATGAAGCGCTGTATCAGGAGATGTGCCGGGTGGTCGGGAAGGTGGTGCTCGAGATGCGTGATTTAGGGCAGGAGCCAAAGCATATTGTCATTGCCGGAGTCCTGCGTACCGCGCTGGCGAACCAGCGCGTTAAGCGCAGTGAATTGACAACCGAAGCGATGGAAACGGTGGTTAAAGCGCTGGCCGGGTAAAGCGCCAGCGTTTTGCAAGCTGCTCGAGCGAGCAGCAGAGCAGGTAGTAGACCACGCCTGTAAAGATAAAAATGGCCGCCGGGTAGATTTGCACCCGGTTGTTGACCTGTCCCGCCACCGTGGTCAGTTCCGGTACGTTCACGATAAACGCCAGCGACGTATCCTTCAGCAGGCTGATAAAAATCCCCACCAGCGACGGCAGAATATTCCTTAGCGCCTGCGGCAGCAGCACGCGCAGGAGGGTTTGCTGCGTGCTGAAGCCCTGAGACAGTGCGGCCTCGTACTGCCCGGACGGTAGCGCGTTAAGCCCGGCCAGCACCGAGTGCATTACGGTTGCCGCGGTAAACCAGGCCAGGGCCAGCGTGACGGTAAGCGCCCCCGGCAGATCGCCCCCGGTCATAAGCGGCAGGAGATACCACATCCAGAAAATCACGAAGATGAGCGGGATACCGCGAATCAGCTCTGCCCATAAAAAGAGGGCCTTTCGCACAAGCCCGGTAAAGCGCCAGGCCAGACACGCGAGCACTATCCCGCCGGGTAAAGCGATAACGGCAGCCCCAACCGCCATCATCAACGAGAGCAATACGCCCCCCGGTTCACCCGTTGCCGCGCGTCCCCACAGCAGATAATCGAGGTTGTCGGTGATGACATTAAGTCCGGCAATCATGTTTTTCACTCCCTGAGGTGGCGACGTTTGGGCGTTTACGTTTCGCTTCCGGTCCAATGCGAACCAGCACCATCCCCATGATCAGGCCGGTCAGAAGATAGAGTGCGGTACCGAGGGTAAATGCCTCCAGCGCGTGCGCGTTATAGCTCTCGATCTGCCTGACCTGGTAGGTCAGCTCGGCAAAGCCAATTCCGCTCGCGAGCGAGGAGAGCTTCATCAGATTCAGGTACTGGCCCACTACCGGCTGCCAGGCGTTGGCCAGGCCCTGCGGCAGAAGGATGTAACGAAACAGACGCCACGCGGAGAATCCCTGAGCGAGCGCCGCCTCCCGCTGTCCGGCAGGCACGGAACGTAAGCCCGATTCCACCTCTTCGATTAAAAACGCCGAGGTAAAGACGCCCAACCCCCAGGCAGAACATAAAAATTCGGGCGTAAACCACCAGACGTCGCCGGGCAGAATTGACCAGCTGTGATCCGCGTTCACCGCGTCGCGGAACGCCTGCGGTAATCCGTTCCAGGCGGCAAAATACCAGAACAGCAGTTGCACCAGCAGCGGCGTATTGCGAAACAGCGACACCCAGCCGCTGACGACCGCGTTCCCGAGGCGTCCGCCGGAAAGGCGCAGAAGCATAAAGAGCAGTGCGAGCAGGCTGGCCAGCAGCATCCCGGCAAGCGTTACCCACAGGGTGGTGAGGAATCCGGAGAGTATCCACTGCAGAGGCTGTCCGGTCAGTACCCCCTGCCAGTCGAGCGCGGGCATTACAGATGCTCCTGATGCAGCGGGTTGAGCACCTTTTGCAGGAACCGCTGCGCGCGCGGATGCGACGGCCGGCTGAAAAACTGTGCCGGCGGCGCGGTTTCCAGAATTTGCCAGCCGTCGATAAAGACAATCCGGTCGGCAATTTCCCGGGCAAACTGCATCTCGTGGGTCACTACGATCATCGTGATCCCGCTGTGGGCGAGGGCTTTCATCACGTACAGCACTTCACCAATCATCTCCGGATCCAGCGCGGAGGTGGGTTCATCGAACAGAATGATTTGCGGTGAAGAGGCGAGGGCGCGGGCAATCGCGACGCGCTGCTGCTGTCCACCGGAAAGCTCTGCCGGGAAATGGTGGGCTTTTTCCAGCATCCCGACCTTCTCCAGCAGGGCCAGCGCGCGCTCCTGGGCAGGCTGCGGCTTCCAGCCGTGAACGTGCTCCAGGGCCAGGGTGATGTTCTGGCTGGCGGTGAGGTGGGCGTAAAGATTGAACTGCTGGAACACAAAGCCCACGCGGCTGCGCAGCTGGCGCAGCCCGCTACCGGAGAGCTTTGCGGTAGGCTTGTTGTCGACCAGAATCTCCCCGCCGCTCAGGGTTTCAAGCTGGTTGATGAGACGAATCAGGGTGGATTTACCGGAACCCGAGGGGCCGAGGATGGCGACGACTTCACCGGGCGTGATGGTCAGATTTATGTCGTTTAAAACCTGATGGTCACCGTAGCGTTTGTCCACATGACGAAACTCGACGCTGGCCTGTTCCAGATGTGAAAAATCCGCGGCACCGGCCGCGGAGTGTGAAAATAAACCTGAGAGCATATTACTTGGCTTCTATTTTAAAGCCGCGAGGCTGTGGAGCTGGGGTGCCTGGACCAAACCAGACGTCGTAGATTTTTGCCGCCTGGCCGTTCTTCTCGAGATTGACCAGCTCGTCATTGACGGCTTTCAGCAGCGCCGTTTCACCTTTTTTCACCCCTACGCCAATCTCTTCTTTGCTCAGCAGATCGGGCAGGATTTTGAAGTTCGCTTTATCCGGCGCCTGCGCCAGCAGACCGGCCAGAATGGTGCTGTCCTGGGTAATGGCCTGCACGTTTCCATTGCGCAGTGCCGTCAGCGCCAGGGGAATATCGTCATAAGAGAGCACGCGTGACTGCGGGAAACGCTGGTGCAGCGCCTGCTCGCCCGTCGTTCCTTTGACCGCGCCAATGCGCGCCCGGCTATAGTCATCAAGCTTGTCCGGTGATTTTGCCGGAACCAGGAACTGCTGGCCGGTAACAAAGTAAGGCGTCGAGAAATCAATCACCTGCGCGCGTTCCGGGGTGATAGTGATATCCGCCACGATCAGGTCTGCTTTCCCGGACTGCAGCAGCGGAATACGGTTAGCCGGATTGGTGGCAACCAGTTCAAGCTTCACGCCGAGCGATTTTGCCAGCGCTTTGGCGAAGTCCACGTCGTAGCCCACGATCTCGTGCGTTTTTGCATCAATAGAGCCAAACGGCGGGTTGGCGTCAAACGTGGCCACTTTCACCACCCCTGCGGCCTTAATATCCGCCAGCTGATCGGCCTGCGCCTGCGCTGAAAGCAGGCTCCCCGCCGCCAGTAATCCCAGAACCAGTGTCCGTTTGTTAAACCCTTTCATTTTTGCTGCCATAGTCATTCGCCATCCCGTTGTTTTTGTTTTTCCCCGCTACGCTCCCATAAGCGAAAGCTATCGCCAAATAAGAAATCGTTCTTTGCTATGAGCAAAAAAGCATTAGTGAACAAGGTGTTAATGAAGAGTGAAAAGAACGGGGTGCTATTTGCAAATCCTGCACATCGACAGTGGATTTTGGTATTTCCCCCACGCGGCATTTGAGTGTTTAACTGAGTTCAGACACGGCGAGAGAGGGTAAGACGATGAAAAAGTGGATCAGCACGTTACGGCGGTTTTTTGCGACCCGACCAGTGAATGCGGAGAACAGCGCGCAACGTGTTCTTGAGTCAATACTGCCTGTCGCCAGCCTGTATGGCGTGGACGTTGCCAACATTGACCCGGAGAGGTTCCATGATAAAACGTCACGCTGAACTGCGCCGCACGCGCGAAATGTACTGGAACGAGCTGTGCGTGAGTTCTGTAAAGCGAGGATGAGCGGAAAAGTACGCAGGGAAATCCTCGGTTAAACATAGCCGTTTTGTTACCACTATCTCCTTTCTCAAATGGAGATGATAATGAAACGGACCGTATTCACACCCGCCCTGTTAGCCACCGCGTCACTGATTGCCATGCAGGCGGCGCATGCCGGGCCACAGGCGCATGTCGTTTGCAGCTACACCCACACCCTCGGCGATGATGCCATCATGATGTTTGGTATGCCCAACCAGGCCATGTGGCACGATTTCTTTGGCAATACCCATACCGATGCCTTTTCGAGCCGGGAAACCTTGCGCCAGCACGAAGAGACGACCTGTGATAACAAAGCAGACAGCTCGGCCTACTGGGCGCCTTCTATGAGATTGCCTGACGGGACGGTGGTCAAACCGGCCTATCAAAAAACCTATTATCAGGCCGCAAAGGTTGATATTTACCCTTTACAGCCGTTCCCGGCGGGGCTGTCTCTGCTCGCAGGGGATCACCACGGCAGCGCGCCAAATCCCCATATCAGCTTTCTGTGCGCGAACGGTAAAGGGTACAGCAGCAAAATTGGGGAGGTTTGCGGGCTACGTAAGGCCAATGATGCCGTCCAGTTTAATATTGGCATTCAGTTTCCGAACTGCTGGGACGGCGTGAATCTGAAGCCAGGTCACGGTCATGCCAACGCGGCATATGACGTTAACGGCCAGTGCCCGAGCGCGTTCCCGGTAAAAATCCCGACGGTGAACATGAATGTGGCTTACGTGCTGCACGGCATCACCAGCCTGGACACCAGTAAGGCGCAGCTGTCGCTTGATCCGGTCATGCATGGCGATGAACGTGAAGAGCGCTGGGGCAGCCTCTATACGGCGCATGCCGATTTCATGAACGGCTGGACGGAAGATGCCGCCCGCTTTATGACCGAACGCTGTATGAACCGGGGTATGGACTGTGGTTCAACGGTGCCATACGGCTATTCGCTGGCGAAAGCCAACGTCTGGCTCAGCAGTCTTGAACCGAACATTACCCAACCTTCACCGCAGGTTTTACTGGTTGAGGATAACTGGCAGAACGGCGGACGCACGAAAAACAATGAGACGCTGAGCCTGGTAAAATTCCATATTCCTCCGCTGCCCGTCGGGCAGGATCCTTCCATGTTTAAATACCGCGTACGTATTTTCGGGGGGAAGGTAGAAAAAAATGGTGCCGATCAGATCTTCTTCTATCCGGCCAGCAATGACTGGGATCCTGCTACCGTGAAATGGACCTCGCGTCCGGCCTGTAACTATCGCTCAGACGCCGTGCTCTATCTGAACCATTCTCGTGAATACCGGATGGTGGACGTGGATAAAGCCGTGCGCAAGGCGCTGGCTGAAGGGAAAACCGACATTTCGTGGTATATCGGCGGTGACCGCCAGGGGAATCACTACCAGTTCGAACCGGCTTCTTCATCAGAAAGCCTGGTTCTGATGCTGACGGGGTTTAAAAAGACGCCCGAGCTGTAATGCTCCCCGCAGAGAAAAAAAGCACCGGTTTCCCGGTGCTTTTTTATTAGATCTTGCAGGCATCGCCGCAGTCGTCGTCGGCGACAATCGCCTGCGCTTTTTTGTCCGCATCGTCCAGACGTTCCGCATTACGCTCTTCGGCTTCATCCAGACCGTTAAAGACTAAGTTATCGAGATCAATTTCCATGTGGCACCTGCTCTGTTCAGTATGTGATTCTGGCACAGTATAGGGCAAAAAAAGCCAGCAATGTACCTCGCAGCACATAACGATAATCCCTGCCATACTCAGTGCTTTATCGCTGAGGAGAGCACATGATTACACTCTGTAAAACCTGTGGAACCGCCTACGATATGCAGCCGGACCGATGTCCGATTTGTGAGGATGAGCGCCAGTATGTACCCGCCACGGGTCAGGCGTGGACCGATTTCGACACCGTCACCGCCACGCATACCAACAAATGGCAGCAGCTGGAGCCGCGGCTGTTTGGGATCAAAACGGTGCCTGCGTTTGCGATCAACCAGCGGGCGCTGCTCCTGCAAACGCCTCACGGCAATCTTCTCTGGGACTGCATCGCCAACCTCGACCCAACAACCAAAACGCTCATCACCGCCCTCGGCGGCCTCAGCGCGATTGCGATTTCACATCCGCACTATTACACCACGATGCAGGAGTGGGCGGCGGCGTTTGATGCGCCGGTGTACCTGCACGCCAGCGACAGAGAGTGGGTTATGCGCGACAGCCCGGCCATTCGTTTCTGGGAGGGGGATGCGCTGGACGTTTTTCCGTCGGTCACCTTGCTGCGTCTGGGCGGGCATTTTGCCGGTGGAACGGTGCTGCACTGGCAGGAGGGGGACGGGGTATTGCTGGCGGGCGATATTCTGCAGGTCACGCCGGGTAAAGACGCCGTCTCGTTTATGTGGAGCTACCCGAATTATCTCCCGCTGCCGGCCCGTGCCGTGGCGTCGGTTGTCAGTCATCTGGAAGGCAGAACGTTTGCACGTCTTTACGGCGCGTTTGAAGGGCAGAACATCCTGGCCTTTGCGCACGAGATTGTGCAGCGGTCAGGCCAGAAATATATTGCTTGTCTGAAGTAAACCACGATGGGTAAACTTTACGAGTGTGATCGCGATCATACCTAAACTAAAACAGATAAAAGAGACATTGCTATGCAACATATCATTGAAGGTTTTCTCAGCTTTCAAAAAGAGATTTTCCCGCAACGTAAAGAACTCTTCCGCAGTTTAGCGTCCAGCCAGAATCCCAAAGCGCTGTTCATCTCATGCTCCGACAGCCGTCTGGTCCCGGAACTGGTCACCCAGCAAGAGCCGGGACAACTCTTTGTCATTCGTAATGCTGGCAACATCGTGCCGCCGTTCGGACCTGAGCCTGGCGGCGTGTCCGCCACCATCGAATACGCCGTGGTGGCGCTGGGCGTCACGGATATCGTGATTTGTGGTCACTCCAACTGTGGCGCGATGAAGGCAATTGCCGATAACGCGAACCTGGAGCCGATGCCTGCTGTATCACACTGGCTGCGCTATTCCGACGCGGCGAAAGCCGTGGTTGAGAAGAAAACCTGGGATAAGCCGATCGATAAAGTCAATGCGATGGTGCAGGAGAACGTGTTTGCGCAGCTGAGCAACATTAAGACCCACCCGTCCGTCGCGGTGGGCCTGCGTAATAACTCCATCCGACTGCACGGCTGGGTGTACGACATTGAAAGCGGCAAAATTCTTGCCCTGGATAAAGAGACGAAAACCTTCGTTTCGCTGTCTGAAAACCCGGAAGTCTTCTTCGAGTAATCAGCAACAGCAGGGCATGGAAGCCCTGTCAGCTCTCAATATACGGTAATCTCCGCCGTGAACGCGACGCGGTTTTTTCCGCTGCCTTCGCCATCGCTTCCGCAATCTCTGCACACTCCGCCAGCCCCTGAACGAAGGGACGGTCGTGCATCAGCCACGGTATCGCGCCGAAGGCGATGCGCCCGCGAACGGTGTCAGGCGCTTTTAAGGTGTAATCCTCGCCGATGTCGGGTATCTCTTCACCCGTGGCTTCCAGCTGTTTGCGCAGCGTCGGGAAGGGCAGATCTTTCGTTTTGAGCGGCTTTTGCCCGCGCGCATCAATAAAAACGTCGAATTGGTAAACGGTCTCTTTTGTGGTTATCACCGTTCGATCGCTGCCAACATCCAGCGTGTAATCGTCACCGAGCGTAGCCACGCTAATGATGCCGGCTTCGCGAAGCGCGAGCAGCCTGCGGATCGACTGCGGAGGAATGGCCGCATAGTTGTCGATAAATACCCGGGCCAGCCCCTGCTTAAAGCGCTCTTTGTCCTCTTCATTGAGGTGGGGGACAATCTCCTGAACCACCTCATGCAGCCGAAGGACGGCATAGCGCCAGGCCACGGTACGGCGCTCGCGTTTATTTTTCTCAACTTCTTTCAGGTTATCTTCCGCCCAGGTAAAGGGGCCGTGCCGTTTACGATCCTCAAACCAGGCCTCACGGATGCTGTCCGCATTCTGCTTATGCAGCGATATTTTCTCGCACCATATCGGGTCAGCGAGCTGAAGCTCTTTGACCATCAGGGTAAAGATGCGGTCGAGCAGGCCATCCGATCCTTTGGCAATCTCGCTTTCAGCCGCACGTTCGGTCAATACCGATAACGGTTCGTAAGGGATAGGGCAGTAAAAATCGGCTTCCGGCAGAATGCCCGTCCGGGACATCAGGACAATGTTTAATGCCTCGCTGCCCTTATCCAGCACGAATGTATCGTCGCGAAACGCACCGTGCTGCATCACCACCGCCATGGCCGCGTCGAGACCGCTTAACGATGTCCCCAAAATACCGACGCGGCAGGGAGGAATACTGGCGTCCATCAGACCGGACCACGGGCTTGGGAAGAACGTGCGCGTGGCTTCATCCTCTTCTGGCCAGACGTGGCCGGTGGCGATAACCGCAAGGTCGAAGCGTTCAGGAAAGGCGCTGTCGTTGACGGAAAGCGTGACGCCTTCTTTCGCGGGCACGATATCGGTGACCTGGGCGGATTCATGGACATCAACCTGAAATCCCCGTTTTTTTGCCTCTTTTACTATTGACCGAAAGCTGTCGCGGAAATACTCACCCAGCAGGAGCCGGGGCAGGAACTGTCGGTCATGCAGGCGGGCTTTATCAACCTTAAAGTGCGCAAGATGGGCGTCACTTTGTTCCTTGAGCCAGTCGAGGTAGGTCATAAAAATGGGCGGGATTTCAATGCTCGCAATGTTCGCCAGCATCAGCCGGGAATTATCGTCGTCGTTATAGGGCATACCCACGCCAGCGTCTTCGGACTGTTCAAAGATGGAAACTGAGAGCGGCGTGCTGTTTTTAAGGAGATGATAAAAAGTATAAATCCCTGTGGGGCCGGAGCCGATAATCGCGATTTTCTTCATCGACGGTCTTCCTGTTTTTTTTCCATAAGAAAAGCGTAGCAGGGGAATAATGATGAAAATAAGGGATTAGGAAAATTCAGGATATCAGAAGAGGATTTGCACCATTTCAGGACTGAAATGGTGCGTCCGAGTGGACTCGAACCACCGACCCCCACCATGTCAAGGTGGTGCTCTAACCAACTGAGCTACGGACGCAGAATGGTGCGTTCAATTGGACTCGAACCAACGACCCCCACCATGTCAAGGTGGTGCTCTAACCAACTGAGCTATGAACGCAACGTGTTGTCGGTGACAACGGGGACGAATATTAGCGGCACAGCACCAAGGTGGCAAGAGGGAAAATGCATTTTTCTCTCTGATTTCACGCGATTGCTTCATTACCGCGCAAAGTGAAGAGAAAGTAGCCGCCAGGTGGCGGCTACTGCGTCGTTAACGTGCAGCGCGTTGCAAAATGACCGTTGACGGCTGGCGTTGCAGGAAGCGCATACGCATCATCATCATAATTGCCGCCGACGTCAGGCCGATGATAAAGCCCATCCAGAACCCTGCCGGACCCATGCGATCCACCACCAGATCGGTAAGCGCCAGGATGTAGCCAGCCGGCAGTCCCAGCACCCAGTAGGCGATGAAGGTGATAAAGAAGATGGAGCGCGTGTCTTTATATCCGCGCAGCACGCCGCTGCCAATCACCTGGATGGAGTCAGAAATCTGGTAAATCGCGGCCAGCAGCATCAGGTGCGATGCCAGCGTGACCACTTCCGGACTGTCGTTATAGAGCAGGGCAATCTGCTCGCGTAATGCAACGGTAAAAAGTGCCGTACAGGCAGCCATGCAAACACCCACGCCTAACCCGGTCCGGGCGGCCGTTTGCGCATCCAGGGTTGAGCCCTGGCCCAGGCGGAAGCCCACGCGAATCGTCACCGCCGCGGCCAGCGACATCGGCAGGACGAACATCAGGGAGCTGAAGTTCAGCGCAATCTGGTGCCCGGCCACGTTCACAATACCCAGCGGGGAGACCAGCAGGGCGACCACGGCAAACAGGGTTACCTCAAAGAACAGCGCCAGGGCAATCGGCAACCCTAACTGCACCAGACGCGTCATGATGTTCCAGTCCGGCGTGCTAAATCTTTTCTCGTTGCGAATATCGCGCATGGAACGGGCGCGTTTTACAAAGACGATCATCGAGAAGAACATCACCCAGTAAACGGCCGCCGTCGCCACGCCGCAGCCGACGCCGCCCAGCTCTGGCATCCCGAAGTGACCGTAAATAAAGATATAGTTCACCGGAATATTGACCAGCAAACCGATAAAGCCCATCACCATCCCGGGCTTGGTTTTCGCCAGGCCCTCACACTGGTTACGCGCGACCTGGAAAAAGAGGTAGCCAGGCGCACCCCACAGCAGGGCGCGCAGATAGCCCACGGCTTTATCAGCCAGTGCCGAGTCAATGTTATGCATAGCGCGAATGATATGGCCCGCGTTCCAGAGCACGACCATGATCAGCACGGAGACAAACCCTGCCAGCCAGAAACCCTGACGAACCTGATGGGCAATGCGCTCGCGGCGACCCGAGCCATTGAGCTGAGCGATAACAGGCGTGAGCGCGAGCAGCAGACCGTGGCCGAACAGGATGGCCGGAAGCCAGATTGACGTGCCGATAGCCACGGCCGCCATATCGGTGGCGCTGTAGCCACCCGCCATTACCGTATCCACAAATCCCATTGCGGTCTGGGCCACTTGCGCGACGATCACTGGTATAGCCAGTGCCAATAACTGGCGCGCTTCATTCATGTACTTCTGCACGTGAACACCTTTATTTTGTAGTTATTTGAGAGACTAAAAAAGCCGCCGAAACGGGCAGCAAGAAGAAAATGCAGGGGGGTGCCAGCTATTGTAGCGGGCTTTAGCTATTTATCTAGTGAAAAAATCGCCAGAAAATGCGCTCCGCTGGCAACCTGTTTTTCCAACTGTTATTGTGGTGGGATTAAACGGTGTCACCACCGTCCGGAAAAAACAGGAGTTGTAAGCATGTTTACTGGTATTGTGCAGGGCACCGCCAAAGTGGTGTCCATTGATGAAAAACCTAATTTCCGTACTCATGTTGTTGAGCTGCCGGAATATATGCTTGAGGGCATTGAAACCGGCGCGTCGATTGCCCATAACGGCTGCTGCCTGACCGTTACCGAAATTAACGGCAATCAGATTAGCTTTGATTTAATGAAAGAGACGCTGCGCATCACCAACCTGGGCGAGCTGGCGGTGGGAGATACCGTCAACGTTGAGCGGGCGGCGAAGTTCAGCGATGAGATTGGCGGCCACCTGATGTCCGGGCACATCATGACCACCGCTGAAGTGGCGAAAATCGTGACCTCGGAAAATAACCGTCAAATCTGGTTTAAAATGCAGGATCCTTCATTAATGAAATACATCCTCTATAAAGGATTTATTGGCATCGATGGGATTAGCCTGACGGTGGGTGAAGTAACGCCAACGCGTTTTTGCGTGCATTTAATTCCTGAAACGCTGCAGCGCACCACGCTGGGTGCGAAAAAACTGGGGCATCGCGTGAATATCGAAATCGATCCGCAAACCCAGGCGGTGGTGGATACGGTTGAGCGCGTGCTGGCCGCAAAAGAAGCGGCAATAATGAAGACCGCCGCAGAAGAAGAATAAAAAATAACCCCGGGCTTCCGGGGTTATTTTTTAGCGTGCGACACGGAGTCCGTGTTCAATCCCACGGCTGAATACCACCTGCCAGAGCTGAATATCCCGTGCGCGAAACGCCCCCGCGCAGGCATTCAGATAATAGCTAAACATCCGTTTAAATCGTTCAGAATAGTTGTCCGCAATCTCAGGCCAGGTCTCCTGAAAACGCGCATGCCATGCCATCAACGTGGTGTCGTAATCCGCGCCAAAGTTATGCCAGTCTTCCATCACGAAATGGGGTTCACTGGCGTTGGCAATCTGGCGAACGGACGGTAAACAGCCATTCGGAAAGATGTATTTGTTGATCCACGGGTCAACGTTATTGTCGGTCCGCTTAGAGCCGATGGTGTGCAGCAGGAAGATGCCGTCTGGTTTCAGATTACGATCCACCACCTCAAAATAGGTATCGTAGTTTTTCGGCCCGACGTGCTCGAACATGCCGACGGAAACGATCCGGTCGAACTGCTCGTTCAGGTCACGGTAATCCTGCAGCCGGATATCCACATCGAGACCCTGGCAGCGCTCCCGCGCCATTTTTTGCTGTTCCGCTGAAATCGTGACGCCGACAACGCTGACGCCATAGTGCTTCGCCATAAAATACGCCAGCCCGCCCCAGCCGCAGCCGATATCCAGCACGCGCATACCGGGCTGCAGCTGCAGCTTCTCGCTAATCAGACGCAGCTTGGCCTGCTGGGCCTCTTCAAGCGTCGACGCCTCTTTCCAGTAGGCGCAGGAGTACTGCATGAAAGGGTCCAGCATACGGCTGAACAGGTCATTGCCAAGATCGTAGTGTTCTTTGCCAACGATCCACGCGCGTTTTTTACTTTGCAGATTGAACAGTCGGGCAGAGGCGACACGCAGGGTGTCTTTCAGATTGCGAGGGAGTTGATTTTCCAGACCGGCACGCAAAACGCTGGAGAAAAAGATATCCAGACGTTCGCACTCCCACCAGCCGTCCATATAGCTTTCTCCCAGGCCTAACGATCCCTCTCGCAACACGCGTTTAAAAAAGTCGGGATGTTTAACCTGAGGATCGGATGGCGATGATCCATTGATAGTGATGCCTGCTCGACCTAACAGTTCACTGACGATCCGGGACCAGTTATCGTCCGGAACGCTGACTTCTTCTATACACGATGAACTCATAGCTTCTCCATCACCCTACTGTGATCAGAACCTTAAAACAGCGTAGACGCTTTTTTGGTTTGTGAGAAATCTCACGGTAAATACCGCGAGGCTAGTATCCGACGTAGAACAGAGGAAGGGAGATAACCCTTGCCGAAATGCCTTCCATGGTAAAACGGGAGCGCTCCGGCTCCCGTTAACACTTAATATTTATCGTATTTAATCGAACCAAATTTAGTATAGGCCTCAAAATTTGGTGATTCAATAGAAAATTCTTAGCAACCTAATCACTGAAAATTAACATGATTTCCGGCGCGATTATGCATGTGACGTTTCAACCTGAGTGCGGTTGTCCTGCTCACGCTGCGCGGCTGCCTGCATGCGATAGCCCATCACCGCCAGCGCAACGGTCACCAGCATCACGCTGGTGGTGGTCAGGAGCGGCGTAGCAATCAGCGCCGAGACCACCAGGCTTGCCAGGAAGCACAGCCCCAGCTGCAGGGTGTTCTGCAGCGCGGCGGCGCGGCCTGTCGCCTGCGGGAACGGACGCAGCGCCTGCGCCACAACAATCGGGTAAATCGCCCCGTTCGCAACGGCCATCACGCAGAATGGGATCAAAATTTCAGCCAGACCGGCACCCGGAATAAAGCCAACGGCCCAGGTCCCGATGACGCTCAGCGCATACAGCACCAGCAGCCAGGGCAGCATCTGCTGACCTTCCCACTTTTGCAGCGCCGCGCGACAGCCGTACCCGCCCACCAGGAACGCGATAGTCTGCGGAACATAGCTCAGACCGATGGCCGCCGGGCTGTAGCCCATATCGTGCAGAATGAACGGCGAACCGGTGAGCCACGCGAAGAAGCTTGCCGAGCAGGCGGCATAGATCAGGACATTACCGCGATACGCTTTGGTGCTGAGCAGGGAAGTGAAGGTAATCGGCTTCGCGTCAGCGTGCGCTTCTTTTTTATGCGCGGGCTTGAGGGCGAACGCCGGCAGCATCAGTACCAGGGTAATGGCAAACAGCGTGGCGAAGATGGCCTGCCAGTCGAAATGCGCGAGGATCCAGCTGCCCAGAAGGGGGGCGAGGGCAGGCGAGAGACCCACCAGCGGCATAATGGTGGCGAAAATACGGTTAGTGCGGTTAGCCGGGTAATAGTCGGTGACCAGCGCCTGCCAGGTCACGGCCGCGGCACAAACGCCCACGGCCTGAATAAAACGCAGCACCAGCAGCCAGGTAGCATCGCGTACCCATAACATCCCCAGGCAGCCCATGGCAAAAATGGCCAGGCCCAGCAACAGTACCGGTTTACGACCAAAGCGATCCGAGAGCGGTCCCCAGAGAAGCTGCGCGAAAGCAAAACCGGCGAGGAATAAACTCAGGCTGGCGCTGATGGCGGCAGCAGGGGTTTGCAAATCTTCCTGCATGGCGGCAAACGCCGGCAGGTACATATCGGTGGCCAAAAAGCCCAGCACGCTTAAGCCGCCGAGCCAGACTAAAAAACCGTTCCTGGGTTGCATTATTTTATTCTCCTGAGGAGGCAGGTATACATTGGCGCTGAGTGTAGGGAGTGCAAAGCCGCTTGTGAAACGCTAATATTTGGCGGGTGCATTCAAATTTTTTGCAGGCAGAAAATGTGGTCAGATTATTCTCTTGAAGTGGTCGATGCTGTTGCGCGTAACGGCAGCTTTAGCGGTGCGGCGCAGGAGTTGCACCGCGTCCCTTCGGCAATCAGCTACACGGTGCGTCAGCTGGAGGAGTGGCTGGCGGTTCCGCTGTTTGAACGGCGGCATCGTGATGTGGAATTAACGCCCGCAGGGGCGTGGTTTTTGAAGGAAGGGCGTTCTGTTATCAAAAAAATGCAGATCACCCGCGAACAGTGTCAGCAGATCGCTAACGGCTGGCGGGGTCATCTTTCTATCGCGGTGGATAACATCGTGAAGCCGGAACGGACCCGGCAGATGATCGTCGACTTCTATCGTCATTTTTCTGATGTCGAACTGCGGGTCTCGCAGGAGGTGTTTAACGGCGTCTGGGATGCGCTGGCGGACGGCAGGGCAGAGATGGCGATCGGGGCCACGCAGGCGATCCCGGTCGGGGGTCGTTACGCCTTTCGCGACATGGGGATGCTGAGCTGGAAGTGCGTGGTGGCAAGCGATCATCCGCTGGCGGCGATGGAAGGGCCGCTGAGCGATGATACGCTGCGCAACTGGCCGTCGCTGGTGCTGGAGGATACGTCCCGTTCATTGCCCAAGCGTATCACCTGGCTTCTGGACAACCAGCGGCGGGTGGTGGCACCTGACTGGGAATCGTCGGCGACGTGCCTCAGTGCCGGACTGTGCGTCGCGATGGTGCCCGTTCATTTCGCGCGTCCGCGCATTGATACCGGAGAGTGGGTGGAGCTGACGCTGGAGAATCCGTTCCCGGATGCGGCCTGCTGCCTCACCTGGCAGCAAAATGATGTCTCGCCTGCGATGGCCTGGCTGCTGGATTATCTGGGAGACAGCGAAACGCTAAACCGGGAATGGTTACGGGAGCCAGCATAGCTGGCCCCGTAAAGCGATTAACGGCGGTAGTCGCGGAACGGACCATCCGCAACGGAACGGCGTTCGATAAGACGTGGGTGAACTTCAATCGACTGCGACTCTTCACGTTTGTTGACGATCCTGTCCATCAGCATATTGAAGGCCGTTTCGCCCAGCGAATCTTTCGGCTGGTGAATGGTGGTCAGCGCTGGCGTGAAGAAACGCGCGTTACGCACGTTGTCATACCCGATCACGGAAATATCCTGCGGGACGCGCAGACCCAGCTCATCGGCAGCGCACAGCGCGCCCATTGCCATGATGTCACCCCCGCAGAAAACGGCGGTCGGACGGTGCGGCTGGGAGACAATCTGCTGCATTGCGCGGTAGCCCGACTCCGGCTCAAAGTCGCCCTGCACAATCCAGTTTTCCGGCACGTTGATCAGCGCTTCTTCCATCGCTTTCATAAAACCGGCCAGACGGCCCGCGCCGGTGTTGCGCTCCAGCGGACCGGGGATCACGCCAATCTCGCGGTGGCCGCGTTCGATCAGATAACGACCGGCCATATAGCCGCCTTCAAAGGCGTTATCGATAACGGAATCGGTGAAATCCGCGCGCGCTTCGCCCCAGTCCATCACCACCATAGGAATGTGGCGATACTCTTCGAGCATCGACAGTACGGATTCCGGGTACTCGGAACACATCACCAGCAGGCCATCGACGCGCTTTTGCGCCATCATCGACAGGTAGGCACGCTGTTTTTCAATGCTGTTCCACGCGTTACCCAGAATCAGGGTATAGCCTTTCTGGAAGCAGTTTTTTTCAACCGCTTCAATGATCTCGGCAAAATAGGCCGCTTCACTGCTGGTCGCCAGCAATCCAATAGACTTGGTGTGGTTAACCTTGAGGCTACGCGCAACCGCGCTTGGCGAATAGTGCAGCTCTTTGATCGCTGCCCAGACGGCGTTGCGCGTCTCTTCCGCCACGAAGCGGGTTTTGTTAATTACATGTGATACGGTTGTAGTGGAAACGTTTGCGCGTTTTGCTACGTCTTTAATTGTTGCCATTAAATGTCACTCCAGACCATATCCTAAACTCCTGAAAAACTTGAAGGTAAACGTTTGCCTTCTCTCACCCTTATCTCGCAATGTTGAATTGCGGCACGCCGGGAAAACGACACGGGACGTCAGGAGGGGGTCAATGGCCGGTACGCTAATAAATTTAGCGTGGAATTTTGTCCTATCTTGATGAAAAGGGGAAGAGGTAAAGTGGTTATCAGTATAAATCCAGGAAGATTTTTGACGTAATCTGTGCAAAAATGAGCAAGCTCACTTTTCGTGTGGGGATTAAAAGGAGAAAAATTGATGAGTTCCGATCTTAAGTTTTCGCTGTTCACCACCGTTGTTGTGCTGGCTCTGATTGTCGCGGCCGGTCTGACGGCTGCGCTGCACTGATTTACGCGGAGGGAGAGTCTTCTCCCTCCCGACTCCCCGGATTGTTACTTCTCAGGCAAAAATCTTTTGCCATTTTGTTAACTTCTCATTTTTTGTGATTGATGTCATGCTTTCCGCTTCTTTGTTCTGTGTCACCACATGACACGGCATCCGGAGTTGACGCATGAAAATCAATTTTCCCCTGCTGGCCCTGGCGATTGGCGCTTTTGGGATTGGCACCACTGAATTCTCCCCGATGGGGTTACTGCCTGTTATTGCCCGGGGCGTAGACGTCTCGATCCCTGCCGCAGGGATGTTAATCAGCGCCTATGCTATCGGCGTGATGGTAGGGGCGCCGCTGATGACGCTTCTGCTTTCGCACCGCGCGCGCCGCAATGCGCTGATTTTCCTGATGGCGATTTTCACCCTGGGCAACGTGCTCTCGGCCATTGCGCCGGACTACACCACATTGATGCTGTCCCGCATTCTGACCAGCCTTAACCACGGCGCGTTCTTTGGGCTGGGGTCGGTCGTGGCTGCCAGCGTGGTGCCAAAACATAAGCAGGCGAGCGCCGTGGCAACCATGTTTATGGGGCTAACGATTGCCAACATCGGCGGGGTGCCTGCGGCAACCTGGCTGGGGGAAGCGATCGGCTGGCGTATGTCTTTCCTGGCAACTGCCGGGCTGGGCGTGGTTGCGATGGTGGCGCTGTTCTTCTCCTTGCCGAAAGGCAGCGCGGGGGAACGTCCTGACGTGCGCAGAGAGCTGTCGGTGCTGATGCGCCCGCAGGTGCTCTCCGCGCTGCTCACCACCGTGCTGGGGGCAGGGGCGATGTTTACCCTCTACACCTATATTTCGCCGGTATTGCATGACATCACCCACGCAACGCCTCTCTTTGTGACCGCGATGCTGGTGCTGATTGGCGTGGGCTTCTCGATCGGTAACTATCTCGGCGGGAAATTTGCCGACCGTTCCGTGAGCGGGACGCTGAAGGGCTTCTTAACCCTGCTGATTGTCATCATGATTGCCATTCCGTGGCTGGCGCGTAATGAGTTTGGGGCCGCGATCGCGATGGTTGTCTGGGGTGCTGCCACCTTTGCCGTGGTGCCGCCGCTGCAGATGCGCGTGATGCGTGTCGCGCATGAAGCGCCGGGACTCTCATCTTCCGTGAATATCGGTGCGTTTAACCTGGGTAATGCCCTGGGCGCGGCGGCCGGTGGGGCCGTGATTTCGGGGGGGCTGGGGTACAGCTTTGTGCCGGTGATGGGGGCGATTATTGCCGCGCTCGGCCTGCTGCTGGTGATGATGTCGGGTCGTAAACAGCCTGAAGCAGCCTGCGCTGCGGAATAAACCAAAAACGCAGAAGGGCGAACCCTTCTGCGTGTCTCTTACGCGGCGAAGTTCTTCGCGACAAAGTCCCAGTTAACCAGTGCCCAGAAGTGCTCCAGGTAGTTCGGGCGCGCGTTGCGGTAATCAATATAGTAAGCGTGTTCCCATACGTCCACGGTCATCAGCGGCTTAGCGCTGGTGGTCAGCGGGGTGCCCGCGTTAGAGGTGGACACGATAGCCAGTTTGCCATCCGCCTCTTTAACCAGCCACGTCCAGCCAGAACCGAAGTTCTTGATGGCTGCATCGGTAAATTTCGCTTTGAAATCCGCGAAGCTGCCAAATGCGGCATTGATAGCGGTAGCCAGTTCACCGGCAGGTTCACCGCCGGCATTCGGCGCCAGGCAGTGCCAGTAGAAGGTGTGGTTCCACACCTGAGCCGCGTTGTTAAATACGCCACCCTCTGAGCTGCGGACGATCTCTTCCAGCGTTTTGCCTTCAAAATCGGTGCCTTTGATGAGGTTGTTCAGGTTGGTGACGTACGTCTGGTGATGCTTGCCGTAATGATATTCCAGGGTTTCCGCAGAAATGTGCGGTGCCAGGGCGTCTTTTGCATACGGTAGTGCAGGTAATTCGAACGACATTGCTTCTCTCCTTATTGTATTTTGCGTTGCCAATAACCACACAGACAACATGGACAGAATAGCAAATTGAAAGGGTATGCAAAAGAGGAACTTACCCCGCCACGGATGTGGCAGGGCAGGGGTTAGCGAATGGTTTTCGGCGTCATCACGCGACGCGCGCCGACGTAGTGGCGTACCCAGTAGTCTTCACTGAGAGAGGTGATCTGAATATCCTGGCCGCTACGCGGTGACTGGATGAATTTCCCGTTGCCGACATAGACGCCGACGTGGTCAGCCGTGCCGCGACCCTGAGTACGGAAGAACACCAGATCGCCGTTTTCCAGTTCACCGCGGTCAACCGGTGAGGCATCACGCAGGTGGTACATCTCATTGGCGGTACGAGGAATGCGGAATTTGACCAGATCTTTATAGGCGTAATAGACGAGGCCGCTGCAGTCAAACCCGGTACGCGGCGAGCTGCCACCCCAGTGATAAGGTTTGCCAATCTGCCCCATCAGTTTGTTCATCGCGGTTTTTTGCGCTTTCTGTACACGCACTTTATGCACTTCCGCTATTTTCGTGACCTTCGTGCATTTCGCCTTGTGGCCTTTGCGCGTGATGCATTTTTCGGTGACGAGGTTAGCGGCGGTTTGCGAAGCTTTACTTTTGGCGGAGTGGGCAGTGCGGGAAGGTTTTGTTTTCGTCTTGCTGGAAGCTGTCTGTTTCGTCTGAGCCGGTGTTTTTTTCTTGTCGTTCTTAGCGGTGGTTTTTTTCTTACGTTCTGTGGCTTTCACCAGATGGTTTTTTTGTTCAGCAGACTGCCGCGCCTGCTGAGAGGCGTTAGCCACTGGCGTGAAAGTGAGTGAAGTAAACAGTAAAGCACAGAGCGTGATCGAGATTTTATTTATCCGCGCCACTGGGCAGTCCCCTGATAAATGCAGGTCATCAATAATACCCGCGTGTGATTTACAAAGCCCGTCGATTCTAATCTATAAAAACCCAGAAAGTTAATAGCATTTTTCAATCTACAATCGTGTTTCGTTAGCAAGTGCAAAAAAATTCATCGTTCTGTCGCACATTTGCCCACTCCCTAAGCAAAACCCTGACCGCCGCAGGGGTAAACACCATTTGCAATGCAACTTTTCGTGACTCGGGGTAGAATGTATAAACGTGACAAAAATGTTATTTTCCGATGCCAGTCTGACCCGCTACAATGTCAGACGAATGCCGTAACAGAAGTTAAAGGAAGCAAGACATGAGCACCACTATTGAAAAAATCCAGCGCCAGATCGCTGAAAACCCGATTCTGCTGTATATGAAAGGTTCTCCGAAGCTGCCAAGCTGCGGCTTCTCCGCGCAAGCGGTTCAGGCGCTGTCAGCCTGTGGTGAGCGTTTTGCTTACGTTGATATCCTGCAGAACCCGGACATCCGCGCAGAGCTGCCTAAGTACGCTAACTGGCCGACTTTCCCACAGCTGTGGGTTGACGGCGAACTGGTTGGCGGCTGCGATATCCTGATTGAAATGTATCAGCGCGGCGAACTGCAGCAGCTGATCAAAGAGACGGCGGCCAAGTACAAAACTGAAGAGCCGGACGCAGAGTAATTTTCTGCGCAAATAAAAAAGCGACCTGATAAGGTCGCTTTTTTTTATTCTTCGCTGTCACCCATCGGCAGCGGCCAGCCGCCCAGACGCTTCCAGCGGTTGACGATCTCACAGAACAGCTCTGCGGTGCGCTCCGTGTCGTATAAAGCGGAATGCGCCTGCGTGCCGTCAAACTCAATTCCTGCCGTGATGCAGGCCTTTGATAACACCGTTTGTCCCAGGGCCAGGCCGCTCAGTGCGGCGGTGTCGAAGGTCACAAACGGATGGAAGGGGTTGCGCTTGAGCGCGGCGCGCTCGGCGGCGGCCATGGTAAAGCTGTGATCGAAGGTGGCGTTATGGGCCACCATGATGGCGCGGCTGCAGTTACTATCTTTCATGCCTTTACGCACCATTTTAAAAATGGCGTGCAGCGCATCATATTCACTCACTGCACCACGCAGCGGGTTATGCGGATCGATACCGTTAAACGCCAGCGCTTCCGGCTGTAAGTTTGCCCCTTCGAAAGGTTCAACGTGGAAATGCAGCGTGGTGTCCGGGATAAGCCAGCCCTGTTCATCCATCTTCAGCGTGATGGCGGCAATTTCGAGCAGCGCATCGGTTTTAGCGTTAAATCCGGCTGTTTCTACATCAATGACAACGGGATAAAAACCACGAAAACGGTCGCACAGACCGCTAAATTGAGCGTTATCGGACATCAGGGTCTCTTACAAGGGGAAAAAGCAGAGCGCATTATGGCAAATTTTGCAGGGTGATGCAGTAAAACTACGGGCGCAAGTTGCGCCCTGAGGGATCAGTTGCCCAGACCGCGACCCGCGTCTTTGGCTTCAATCAGCTCGATTTTGTAACCGTCCGGATCTTCCACGAACGCAATCACGGTCGTGCCGCCTTTTACCGGGCCCGCTTCGCGCGTAACGTTACCGCCGCTGCTGCGAATGCGCTCACACGCTTCGGCCGCGTTGTCCACTTCCAGCGCGATGTGGCCGTAGGCAGTGCCCAGCTCATAGCTGTCTACGCCCCAGTTGTAGGTCAGCTCGATCACCGCTTCATCCGTTTCCGGGCCGTAACCCACGAACGCCAGCGAGTATTTGTATTCCGGGTTTTCGCTGGTGCGCAGCAGCTTCATGCCCAGTACGTTAGTGTAGAAATCAATGGAACGTTGCAGATCGCCAACGCGCAGCATGGTGTGAAGTAGGCGCATAATTTCCTCATTAACCAATGAAATAGACTGTCTTTTTGAACAGAAACGATGTTTTAGTATAGCGGCGAAGTATCGCCGCTATCAATGAACAACGGCGAGATTACAGAGAAGGGTAGTCGGTGTAGCCTTCCGCGCCGCCGCCGTAGAAGCTTTCCGGGCGCTGCGGGTTCAGGGCCGCTTTTTTCTGCAGGCGGACAACCAGATCCGGGTTGGCGATGTAGTCACGGCCAAACGCGACGGCATCAATCAGCCCTTTGCCGATCAGGTCTTCGGCTTTCTCCGGGGTATAAGCCCCTGCACCGATGATCACCCCGTGGAAACGCTCGCGCACTTTCTGACGGAAAGCGTCCGTGTAAGGCTTACCGCCAGCCCAGTCCGGCTCGGACATGTGCAGATAGGCGATGCCACGTTTAGCCAGCTCTTCGATCAGGTACAGGGCGTCGGCTTCTTCGTTAGGACCGTTGTCGACGTTCTGGAAAGAACCGATTGGGGAGACGCGGATCCCGATACGCTCTGGGCTCCACTCCTGGCATACGGCGTCAACCACTTCCAGCACCAGGCGAGCGCGGTTTTCGACGCTGCCGCCGTACTGGTCGGTGCGATGGTTAGACGACGGTGACAGGAACTGGTGCAGCAGGTAGCCATGGGCGGAGTGCAGCTCAATCAGGTCAAAACCGGCTTCACGAGCGTTGGCCACGGCCTGGCGGAAGTCGTTCACGATACCCGGGATCTCGTCCAGCTCAAGCGCGCGCGGCATAGAGGTATCCACGCGGATCGCATTGCCGTTTTCATCACGCAGTGAAGTACGGGTATTGGCGCTCAGGGCCGAAGCGGAGACTGGTGCCTGGCCGCCGGGCTGAATGCTGCTGTGAGAGATACGACCGGTATGCCACAGCTGGACCGCAATGCGACCCTCTTCAGCGTGAACGCCCGCGGTGATTTTCTTCCACGCGGCGATCTGTTCCGGGCTGTGAAGGCCTGGCGCACCCGCATAACCCTTAGCCTGAGCAGAAATCTGCGTGGCTTCGGTGATGATCAGGCCAGAGCTTGCGCGCTGACGATAGTATTCACCCATCAGTGGGGTTGGGATGTCACCCGGCTCAATGCTGCGCAGACGGGTAAGCGGAGCCATAAACACGCGGTTTGGCGCAGTGACGGCACCCACTTTTAAGGGGGTAAATAATTTTTCAGCTGACATAAAGACTCCTGAGTAGACCAGTCGACTAGTGATGAGGTAAATAAAAACGCCTGCTATACGCGAGGCGCAGTAATACTGTTTTTCACATGTGCCAGCGCGCTTTCCAGCGGCACGGCACTGCGCGAAATTTTTGCCTGCAGGTTAGCACCTAGCCAGAGCGCATATAACACCTGCGCCTGGGTTAGCGGCTCGCCGGAAAAGGCCAGCGTTTTTTCATCGCGGCCTTTCTCCAGCGCCTGGGCCAGCAGAGCGATAACGCCGCGGGCACCTTTATCCATCGCCGTGCGCATATCTTCAGAAAGATCGCACACTTCTGCAGACAGCTTAACGGTCAGGCAACCGCTGATAATGCCCTGCTGACAGAACTGGTTCAGCGTTTCCTGATAGTAGTTCAGAACACGATCCCGGTAGTTGCCTTCACCCGATGCAAAGTGGGTCGCCAGACGCTGGTGGTAGCCAGCATAATGTCGCTCCAGCATCGCCACGCCGAAGGCCTCTTTGGACCGAAAGTAGTGGTAAAACGATCCTTTCGGTACCTCAGCGGTTTTTAACAGCTCGCTCAACCCCATACCGGTAAACCCGCGATGCATGCAAAGTCGCTCGCCGGTCGCCAGTAAATGTTCGCGGGTATCGTGTTCAGTATTTCTGCTCATGGCCGCACTCTAATAGACCGTTCGGTCTAATGCAAGCCAGTTTACTGACGACATGCGCTCAGGATATCCAGCTGCTGTTGATAAACCGTTGATTTCACATCCATCATACCCAGCACGGTCGAGAACAAATTGTCCTGAGAAACCGCATTTTTTGCTGCATGGTCACGCAAACACTGCTCGTTGACGCCAAAGTTTTTCGCGTAATCCGGTGACAGCCAGAACATAAACGGAATATGCGTTTGCTGCTCCGGTGCCAGCATGTACGGCGTACCGTGCAGATAAATACCGCTTTCACCCAGCGATTCACCGTGATCTGAGAGATAAATCAGCGCGGTGTTCATGCTCGCCTGGCGGGCTTTCAGCGCATCAATGGTTTTGCTGACCATGCTATCGGTATAAAGGATAGTGTTGTCATAGGTATTCATCAGCGCCTGATGATCGCAATTCTGTATTTCGTTGGTGTCGCAGGTTGGGGTGAATTTACGGAAGTTGTCCGGGTAACGGCGATAGTATGCCGGACCGTGGCTCCCCATCAGGTGGATAACCAGCACCGTGTCTTGCTTCACGCCATCCAGCACGTTGTCCAGACGGTAGAAATTCACGTCGTCAATGCAGGATTTGTCTTTGCAGAACTGATCCAGATTCCACTGCGTCATGTCGGTATGGGGCACGCGATCGCAGGCACCTTTACAGCCGCCGTCGTTGTCGCGCCACAGCAGGTTGATACCCGCATGCTTGAGCACGTCGAGCAGTCCTTCGCGATGGTGAGCCAGGTCGGCATCGTATTTGCTGCGCGTCATGCCGGAGAACATGCAGGGAACGGAAACCGCGGTTTCAGTCCCACACGAGGAGGCCTGCGGGAAGTTAATCACATCCTGCTTTTTCAGCTCCGGGTTTGTTTCGCGCCCGTAACCGTTCAGGGAGTAGTTTGACGCGCGCGAGGCTTCGCCGACGACAAGCACCAGAACGGTTTTCTTTTGTTGACCGGTAATCAGTGGCCCTTTATGGGCATCTTCACCAATGCGCACCAGCGTTTGATCGCCGGCAAACCAGCGCATTTTGCTGTACTTCACCACGGCGCTGACATAGTTCGCCGGGGTGACCATTTTGACGATGCTTTTGTTATTGCGGAACAGCGACGCGTAGTCTTTATAAAACAGTGCGGCAATCAGGATAATCACCAGCAGGGCGCCGAGCATCGCGGCAACCCGCGTCAGCAGGGCATACCACCATTTCCCGGTACGAATGCGGGTCAACGCCACCACCACGGAAGGCACGAGGCCGGCAATGACAATCCACAGGATCATCTGCGGGGTCACCAGGGCGGTCGCTTCCTGAGAGTTGGTTTCGAACACGTTCACAATCATGTTCTGATCGATCACCGCGCCATAGGTGTACATAAAGTAGGTTGCCGCAGCGCATCCAATCGTCAATACAATCAGCAGAGGCTTACGGAGATACGGGATATTAAGCAGGCTAAAAACAATCACCCAGCCGCAGAACAGCACCAGCGGTACGGACGCGGCAAAGAGGATGTCGTGCAGATGGGCAGGGGCGATAATGGCCCAGCTGCGCTGGATAAACAGCCCGTTAAGCAGAGTAAAGAAGAGTGCACAGCCCAGAGTAAATTTTATGTCGTTACATTGTAACTTTTTGATTAACCACATCGATCGGTAAACCTGTCATTGTCATGATGGGCCGAGTATAGAGACGGAAGATTAGTGAAACCTTAATGCCATAAATCTGTGATATAGGCCTTGCACGCCGCGCGTTTAGCGTCTTCACTGTAGGTGAGAGTGGCTATCGGGAGGTGAGTGTGGCAGAGCAGCTGGAGTTTTTCCCCATCCAGAGCCCGTGCCGGGGTATTTGTCAGGTCGATGAGCGCGGATATTGCCGCGGGTGCATGCGTACCCGTGATGAGCGTTTTAACTGGCAAAACTTTAGCGACACGCAGAAGCAGGAGGTGCTACGCCTCTGCCGACAGCGTTTTCTGCGCAAAATACGCGCAAACAAAGCCGGTGAGACCGAAGAACCGCAGCAACCTTCACTTTTTTAACACGGTAATTGCGTATACTCATGACATTACGTCCTTGAGGAAAATGTTATGGTTCAGCGAATTACCCTTGCCCCCCAGGGGCCAGAATTCTCCCGTTTTGTCATGGGCTACTGGCGCCTGATGGACTGGAATATGTCCCCCCTCCAGTTGGCGAGCTTTATTGAAGAGCATCTTGATTTAGGCATCACCACGGTCGATCATGCGGATATTTACGGTGGCTACCAGTGCGAGGCCGCGTTCGGCGAGGCGCTCAAGCTGGTTCCGGCACTCCGCGATCGCATGGAGATCGTCACGAAATGTGGGATTGCCACCACGGCAAAACCTGAACACGCCCTCGGTCATTACATCACAGACAGCGCGCATATCATCAAGAGCGCCGAGCAGTCGCTGGTCAATCTGGCGACCGATCGTCTCGACCTGCTGTTAATCCACCGCCCCGACCCGCTGATGGATGCCGATGAGGTGGCGGAAGCCTTCCTGAACCTGCATCAGAGTGGGAAAGTGCGTCACTTCGGCGTTTCTAACTTTACCCCGGCACAGTTTGCGCTGCTTCAGTCTCGTCTGCCGTTTACCCTGGCCACCAACCAGGTTGAGATCTCCCCGGTACACCAGCCGCTGCTGCTGGACGGTACCCTCGATCAACTGCAGCAGCTGCGCATTCGCCCAATGGCCTGGTCGTGCCTGGGGGGAGGACGTCTGTTCAATGATGATGAATTCCAGCCGCTGCGCAACGAGCTTGAAACCATCGCTCGCGAGCTGAACGCCGAGAGCATCGAGCAGGTGGTTTACGCGTGGATCCTGCGCCTGCCGTCAAAACCGCTGCCGATTATCGGTTCCGGCAAAATTGAACGCGTGCGGTCTGCGCTGGCAGCTGAAGAGCTGCAGATGACCCGTCAGCAGTGGTTCCGCATCCGTAAGGCCGCGCTGGGTTACGACGTACCATAAACCGCCTGAAGGTGACTTTCCGGTGAAATCTTTGCCCCTGGTATACACTTAAGGGGCAAAAAATAACCCGCGGAGGTCATTATGAAGCGTTTTGCTCTGGCACTGGTCACGCTGGCTGTTTGCGCAGGGGCGCAGGCAGCCAGCGACGAAGTGGAAATGAATCTCGTCACCCCACAGGGTGTGGGTCAGTCCATCGGAACGGTGAAAATCACGGAAACCGATAAAGGACTGGAGTTTGCCCCCAACCTCAAAGCCCTCCCTCCCGGTGAACATGGTTTCCATGTCCACGCCAAAGGCAGCTGTCAGCCCGCGTTAAAAGAGGGCAAACCGTCGGCGGCGGAAGCGGCAGGGGGTCACCTCGATCCGCAGCATTCCGGCAAGCATGAAGGCCCGGATGGCATGGGGCATTTAGGCGATCTGCCTGTGCTGGTGGTGAATAACGACGGTAAAGCCACCGATCCCGTCGTCGCGCCCCGGCTGAAAAAGCTGGATGAGGTGAAAGGCAAAGCGCTGATGATTCATGTCGGCGGCGACAATATGTCCGATCGGCCTAAACCGCTCGGTGGCGGCGGGGCACGCTATGCGTGCGGCGTGATCTGATCCCCAATCGTTCCCGGCGGCGGTGCCTGTTCCAGCTGTGATAGCGAGCAGTGCAGGCGCCAGATTATCGAGGCCAAATCGCGGGCTGCGGGCAGATGATGCCGTGCCAGCGTATCGCAGATCCGCTGCAGTTCATTCAGCGTGGTTTCCAGCGGCCGCTGCTGGACGCCGCGCTCGCTCATTACATCGCGCAGCAGGGAGATGCAAACATCACGAACCTGCGACAGCGGATCGGAACGCGTTTCCCACGCGCGAAGCTGCCAGACCACGTGCGAGCAGTTCAATAGCACCACGCCCCAGCGCAGCAGCCAGCGCCGCGACAGCGCGTCCTGGCTGTTATTCAGCTGGCTGACGTGGTGATATACCAGCGATTCATACTCGTTTTCACCCAGATGCGGTTTACGGCTGAGCTGGTCGACAAACCCTCTGCGTAACTCCCGAATATGCCTGCGGCTCTTGCGGGCATCGGAGCCGGGACGCAGCACCGCGAAAGCCAGCCACGCCAGCCCCACGCCCAGGATCTTCGCCAGGTTGTCATTGAGAAAGTCGGCGTAATCATAAACCGGCGGATTCGTCACGGAGATAAACGAGCCCATAAAGACAATCAGCTGCCCCCAGAGGCCCGCCAGTTTGGGTATTTGCAGCTTCAGAAGCTGCATGGTGGTCAACAGGGGAAACAGAAACAGCAGGAACTGCCACAGATCGCTTATCTGCACCATCAGGCCAAACTTCACCACGAAGCTGAACAGCGACAGCAGCACCAGCGTGCGCAGCAGGAGCGTAAGCGAATTGAACGGCGAGGCCGCGACGGAGTAAAGCACGCAGCTGATGGCGGCAAGCGTCAGGGCCGCCGTGCCGGACTCCCACTGCGTGGTAATGCTCCATGCCCCTACCAGCATCAGCGCGCAGAAGGTGCGAAAACCGCTCCACAGCGCTTCCAGGTAGTCGGTATGGCGTGCGAGTGCCGGGCTGCCGGGGACGTTGAACTCCGTTAACGGGGTCGCATTTTCGATGGACGCGATCCAGCGGCTGCTGCGCAGGTACAGCCGACAAAAGTAATTCAGGCGCTGCCAGAAGGCGCGATGGCGATAGTCGTACTCATCAATCGGGGCGAGCGGGGCGATAATCCGCGCCACGGTATAAATGTCCGCATCCGGGCGCGCAAGGGCCGCGAGTAGCGCTTCAATCACGGCACGGGTGTTTTCAGGCGGCGTCGGCCAGTTGAGCAGCATCCGGCGCAGGCTGGAGATGGCACTGGTCATGCGCAGCTGCTGGTGCAGCAAATAGTTAAGCAGAGTATTCTGACGGCGAAAGCGGTAGTGGCTCCAGAACGCCTGAATGCGCAACAGATTCATGGTCAGGATCTGTCCGATAACCTTTTCATGCGCGAGGCGGATGTCATCGCTGGTATCCGGTTGCCACAGCAGGCTCGCGTGCTCCAGCAATCGGGTATGCATGGTTCTCAGGGCGGTGATGAGCGCGGTGCCGTCGGACGTGCTGGGAAGGATCATCATCATAAAGCCGCCGCTGAGGATCCCGACAATCACCTCGCAGACGCGCGCCTGCGCGATATCCCACAGCTCGGTGGTGTCGAGCACGTTAACCACCGGAAAGGCGATAATGGCGGCGGTATACCCCGCCAGCTGGAACGCGTAGGCGACGTTATTGGTAAAATGGGCGCAGGCCCAGGTACAGCATCCCAGCCATGCCGCCATGCTCAGCAGGAACAGCCACGGATCGTTCAGCGTATGGCCCGCGATAATTAACGCCGCGGTGGCGCCGAGCAGGCTGCCTGCGATACGGCCAAGGCTTTTACTGATCACCCCGCCGACCGTTGGGAAACTGACCACCGCTGCCGACGTCATCGCCCAGTAGGGTTCATCCAGGTTCAGGTAGTAGGCGACGGTCAGCGCAAGGCACATGGCAATGCCGTTACGCAGCGCATAACGCCACTGGGGACGCGTCGCTTTCATCCACGGCGTGTTGTGCCAGGTGAGCCCCTGCAGCTTCATTAGCGGGTTCCGATGGAGACGGTGCAGGTGGTGCCGGATACCAGGGTAATGTCCTCCGGCAAACGGTCAAATTCTACGCGAACCGGAACGCGCTGGGCCAGGCGCACCCAGGGAACGTTCGGCTTAATGTCCGGCACCAGTCCTGAATCCGTTTCAACGCTTTGATCGTAAATGGCCCGGCCAATGCTGGATACGTGACCCTGTAACTTTTGCGAGCCGCTGTAAAGCGTAATCGCGGCTGGCGATCCCTCGCGAATATGCCGAAGCTTGGTCTCTTCGAAATAGCCCACCACGTAGAAGGAGTGGCTGTCGACGAGGGCAAAAACCGGCTGGCCGGTGGTGGCGTAGTTACCCACGCGGGCGGAGAGGTTGGTCACCCATCCATCGACCGGTGCCGTAATCACGGTTTGGGTCAGTTGCCACTGCGCCTGCTTAAGCGTCGCCTCTGCCACGTTGACGCTCGCCTGCATGGCCTTAACGTTAATATTCGCGGTGTCTAAATCTTCCGCTGAGATGTAGTTTTGCGACAGGTGGCGGCGGCGGTTGGCCTCGTTGTTGGCCTTTGCCAGGTCAGACTGGGCTTTCGCCAGCTGTGCCTGGGCGTTCAGAATCGCAATGTGGTATGGGGTGTCGTCGATTCGGAATAAAACATCACCCTTTTTGACGAACTGGTTATCCTTAACCAACAGCGTCGTGATACTTCCCGACACCTGAGGGGTAATGCTGACCTGTTCAGCACGAACTTTGCCGTCACGCGTCCAGGGCGACTGCATATAAAAATTCCACATCCACCAGCCCGCAACCAGCGCGAGGGCAAGGACAAACAGGGTGGAAAAGTATTTTAGCGTTTTCAGGGACATATTCACCACGCAGTCAAAACGGCAAGGCCCAGGCTTACGGAGAGGGCAAACAGGGAAAGATCCATCAGCATGGGGTGCCAGATTTCGCCGGAATACATCCAGTCGCGAAGCAGACGATGCGCGATGAGCCAGAGTATAAAGCCCACCAGAACGGCCTTAAACAGGGGAGGAAAGTAGACTGACGCACCGAAGATCAGGTCCTGAAGGGGTAAACCCTCTGAGCGATGAAAAAACGTCACGGGCAGAAATCCTTTGCAGTGAACAGAATGCCGCGTTGGCTTGTCTTAGTATGATGAAGCATCACAATTCAGTGTAAGTCATACTTTTAAGTTCGATGAATGCAGTATTGCATTTGTTTTGGCAATACAAATGCTGCACACTATTCTAAAATCAGTATAATAACTTAGCAAGCTAATTATAAGGAGATGAAATTGGAATCGCCATTAGGTTCTGATCTGGCAAGGTTGGTACGCGTCTGGCGTGCTCTGATTGACCATCGCCTGAAACCTCTGGAACTCACACAGACGCATTGGGTCACGCTGCACAACATTCATCAGCTGCCGCCCGATCAGTCGCAAATTCAACTGGCAAAAGCGATAGGGATTGAGCAACCCTCGCTGGTGCGGACGCTTGACCAGCTGGAAGAGAAGGGGTTGATCTCGCGGCAAACCTGCGCCAGCGATCGTCGTGCGAAACGGATTAAACTCACCGAGAAAGCGGCGCCTATCATCACGGAAATGGAAGCCGTGATCGCCAAGACGCGCGGTGAAATCCTGTCAGGTGTTTCACCGGCGGAACTGGAAATGCTCATCAGCCTCATTGGACGCCTCGAGCAAAACATCCATGAGCTGCAGTCGCGAGACTGACAAACAACAAGGCCTTGCAGCAGCAAGGCCTTTTTTTTACTTAAAGACGACCACACGGTTACGGCCCGTCTCCTTCGCTTCATACATCGCCTTGTCGGCACTTTCCACGCAAACTTCTGCGGTTATCGTCGGTGACGTCGCGGTGAACACCCCCATGCTGATGGTTATCGGCTCCGGTAACTGACCGTCGCTGCTAGTCTTATCAAAGCTGCTCAGATGTAACCGTATGCGTTCAGCCACATGGTACGCCGCGTCTGATGGGGTATTGGTCAGCATCAGAACAAACTCCTCGCCGCCGATGCGGGCCGCGATATCCTGCGGGCGCACGGAATCCATCAGCAGGTTGGCGACAAACTGCAGGACTTTGTCGCCCTGAAGATGCCCGTAGGTGTCGTTGATACGCTTGAAGCGATCGAGATCGCTGACGATGACGGAAACAGGGCGGCCGGGGTTGGCGATATCCAGTGCCTGCTTTAATGATTCATAAAAATAACTGCGGTTATACAGGCGCGTGAGCGGGTCGCGAATCGAGTTCTGGTAAGACTGCTGGTATTTAACGTGCGAGTCGCGATACAGCCTGAAGACATCGTAGAGCAAAACAAAAATGAGCAGCAGCGTGGCGACGGTTTCAAATAAGCGGGCGCGATACCAGGAGATATCTTCGGCATGTCCACCCACCAAAAGCATTGAGAGCGTGACGATATAACAGACGCACAAAAAATTACCGCCCACCCAGAATAAATTGCGTACGCGCGTAATAAACATCAGCGCTGCTAATGTCACTACCCACAGGGCAATTAATGAAACATTAATGAACTGGCTCCAGAGAACCATAAACTGACGGGTTTCATTATCAACCAGGTCAATTGATAAGAGTGGTGAATGACTGGAATAGATCCAGGCTAATCCCACCGCACAGGCCGTAAAGAGAAATTCGCCGCTCACAATCGCGATATGTGCCAATCGTGAAAGGGGATAATTGCGCGTGGTATAAAGTATTGCCGCAACGATGATGAGCACCGCCATTAAAAGATGGCGAAACATATAGTAGATCATCGCATCGTTGTAGTTCACGACGTTGAACTGATAGAGGTCCAGCCAGGCGGGAAAGCTGGACAGCGTTCCGACCATCAGCAATGCCGACCCGGCAAAGGCAAAGGCGATTGCCACCAGATACAGCCGTTTTCTGTCACACCAGTATTTCATCGTCATGAAACAGGCAATAAACAGGTGGAACACCAGCAGAAAAATGGTGAGCGTAGGGAATAAAAGCGGTGAAAAGGAAGGTACCCATTCAACGAGTTTTAAAAACAGAGTTTGTAATATCCCGATGACAGCAATGCAACCGAGGCAGAACGCGATATAACGACTCTTTAGTGAACGACGATTCGCAAGCATATACGTTTTTAACGACTTTATAATGAATTAAGGTGGGGTATTGCGAAGAGTCTAATCAATTAGCGCGCTAAATACTTTGCGCGGAAACAATATATGACGTGGTTAATAATTGATTGGGTGAATATAATTTGTAAATATATTTGTGAGGGTGATGTATATTGTAAATGGATGTGGCCCGATGGCCACATCCATTTTTAATTAACGTGGGGAAACGGTCACCTGACGTCCGTTGCTTGCCAGAACAACGCGCTGGCCTGCAGAGAAGCGGGTGTTGCCTTGTTTCTGTACAACCATGATAGTGCTGCCGTCGTCTTTACGGATTTCCAGCTCTACGCCCTGGGTTTTGTTCATCGCACCCTGAACGCCCTGGCCGGCTACGCCACCCGCAACGGCGCCTGCGGCCGTTGCCAGCGAGCGACCTGTACCGCCACCGACGGTATTACCGAGGAAACCACCCAGAACGGCACCGCCGATTGCACCCATTACGTTGCTTTCATCACCACCCTGGATCTGTACAGGACGTGCGTTAACAACGGTACCGTAAGTCACGTTCTGAACCTGTTTCGCTTCAGAAGCGCTGTAAACGTCGCCAGAAAGTGAACTGTCATTCACACAGCCAGCCAGAGTTAAACCAATCAGCGAAACGCCCAGTACACGTAAAATCATTTGAATCTCCTGTTCACCAAAAACGCCCGATTGGGGGCATCCGTTATGGCTAAATTATATGGCATAAGGAGCCATAGTTCATATCTTTGCACTAACAATAAGAAAATTGTACTTGAATTTGACTTAACGAGACATAAACAGGGACCGCCTGTGTTACCCGTCTGACATTGTTAAAAAATATTATTGCCGGATGGCAAAGCTGCGCCGTTTATGGTTGAGTGGATATCCTTAGCCCACGCAACGTAAGGAAAGCGCATGAAATCGGGTCGCTACATTGGTGTGATGTCAGGCACCAGTCTGGATGGGGTAGATGTAGTTCTGGCCGCCATTGACGAAAACATGGTGGCACAGCAGGCGAGCCTGACCTGGCCAATCCCCATTTCACTGAAAGAGGATATTCTGAGTATCTGTCAGGGGCAGCAGCTGACCCTTTCCCAGCTTGGACAACTTGATGTTCGCCTGGGGGCGCTGTTTGCGGATGCGGTACAGGCTTTGATGCAAAAAGAACATCTTCGCCCGCAGGACGTGGTGGCCATCGGCTGTCACGGACAAACGGTCTGGCATGAGCCCGGCGGAGATGCCCCGCACACCCTGCAAATCGGCGATAACAACCAGATTGTGGCGAAGACGGGCGTGACGGTGGTTGGCGATTTCCGTCGTCGCGATATCGCCCTTGGCGGGCAGGGCGCGCCGCTGGTACCCGCGTTCCATCAGGCGTTACTGGCGCACCCAACAGAGCGGCGGATGGTGCTCAACATTGGCGGGATTGCCAACCTGTCGATGCTCATCCCGGGGCAGCCCGTTCGCGGCTACGATACCGGCCCGGGCAATATGTTAATGGATGCCTGGATCTGGCGTCAGTGCGGTCAACCGTATGATAAAAACGCGGAGTGGGCGAGCGACGGGAAAGTGATTCTTCCGCTGCTGCAGTCGATGCTAAGCGATCCTTATTTTGCCCTTCCGGCCCCTAAGAGCACGGGGCGTGAATACTTCAACTTAGGCTGGCTTGAGCGTCAGCTGGTGCCATTCCCGGCACTCGCGCCGCAGGATGTCCAGGCGACGCT
Organism: Enterobacter cloacae complex sp. CARB60; assembly: GCF_036487345.1. NCBI lineage: Bacteria > Pseudomonadati > Pseudomonadota > Gammaproteobacteria > Enterobacterales > Enterobacteriaceae > Enterobacter > Enterobacter cloacae complex sp. CARB60. The sequence continues at coordinate 2,644,190 of NZ_JAZKLC010000002.1, read as the reverse complement.
TGCCGAGCTGACGGCCGTGTCGATCTCCGAACAGGTTCTGCTCAGCGGCGGATGCGAACGCCTGCTGGTGTGCGGCGGAGGAAGCCGCAACCCGCTGGTGATGGCGCGTCTTGCAGGTCTACTGCCGGGAACCGAAGTGACCACGACCGATGAGGCCGGCATCAGCGGTGATGATATGGAGGCGCTGGCCTTCGCCTGGCTTGCCTGGCGCACCGTTGCCGGACTGCCGGGCAACCTGCCGTCGGTAACCGGTGCTCGTGAGGCGAGCGTCCTCGGGGCGATTTTCCCGGCAAATCCTCGTCATAATCAGAGTTAACTGAAATTCAGCGCGGCGTGTCGTCGTTAGAATGGAACGAAATAGGAGGGCAGCCATGCCCTCCAGGACCAGGAAAGTCTTCGGAATACGCCCATGAAAAAACTTCTTCTTATTGCCGCGCCTTTATTGCTGTCAGGATGCAGCGTCTATAACCAGCTCCTTGACCGCATGCAGACCGATACGCTGGAGTATCGCTGCGACGAAAAACCGCTGACCGTGAAGCTGAATAACCCACGCCAGGAGGCCAGCTTTGTTTACGACAATAAACTGCTGACGCTGAAGCAGGGCATGTCGGCCTCTGGCGCACGCTATACCGACGGTATCTACGTCTTCTGGTCGAAAGGCGACAGCGCTACGGTCTACAAACGCGACCGCATCGTGCTGAACAATTGCCAGCTTGAAAATCCGAAGCGTTGAGATTTTTACAGGGGCGGCGCACAATAGCGCCACCCACTCTCAATGTCAGCTAACGCCATGTCAGATAACGACGAACTGCAGCAAATTGCGCATCTGCGCCGTGAATACACCAAAGGCGGCCTGCGTCGCCAGGATCTTCCCGCTGAACCCCTCGTGCTTTTTGAACGCTGGCTGAAACAGGCCTGCGAAGCGAAACTTGCCGACCCAACGGCCATGGTTGTCGCGACGGTTGATGAAAACGGTCAACCGTATCAGCGCATCGTTTTGCTCAAGCATTATGACGAGAAAGGCCTGGTGTTCTATACCAACCTTGGCAGCCGCAAAGCGCACCATTTGGAAAACAATCCGCGTATCAGCCTGCTGTTCCCCTGGCACATGCTGGAACGTCAGGTGATGGTCACCGGCAAGGCGGAACGTCTTTCGACGCTGGAAGTGGTGAAGTATTTCCACAGCCGTCCGCGTGACAGCCAGATTGGTGCCTGGGTATCAAAACAGTCCAGCCGAATTTCTGCCCGCGGCGTGCTGGAAAGTAAATTCCTGGAGCTGAAACAGAAGTTCCAGCAGGGTGAAATTCCCCTGCCAAGCTTCTGGGGCGGTTTCCGTATCCCGATTGAGCAGATGGAGTTCTGGCAGGGGGGCGAACATCGCCTGCACGACCGCTTTTTATACCAGCGCGACAATGGCGGCTGGAAAATCGACAGACTGGCACCGTAATCCCCGAAATTTGTTGATTTAAGCGCTAGCGCACACCGCGCTTGCGCTTTATTCTATGGTCCTTTCGCATCAGGCGAAAAGTCGTGTACCGGCAAAGGTGCAGTCGTTTATACATGGAGAATTTGATGGCAAGCAGTAACTTGATTAAACAATTGCAAGAGCGGGGCCTCGTGGCCCAGGTGACGGACGAGGAAGCGTTAGCAGAGCGACTGGCGCAAGGCCCGATCGCGCTCTATTGCGGCTTCGACCCCACCGCTGACAGCTTGCATTTGGGGCATCTTGTTCCATTGTTATGCCTGAAACGCTTCCAGATGGCGGGCCATAAGCCTGTTGCCCTGGTGGGCGGCGCGACCGGTCTGATTGGTGACCCAAGCTTTAAAGCCGCTGAGCGTAAACTGAATACCGAAGATACCGTGCAGGAGTGGGTGGATAAGATCCGCAAACAGGTTGCACCGTTCCTCGACTTCAACTGTGGTGATAACGCCGCCATTGCCGCGAACAACTACGACTGGTTTGGTGGCATGAACGTGCTGACCTTCCTGCGTGATATCGGCAAGCACTTCTCTGTTAACCAGATGATTAACAAAGAGGCCGTGAAGCAGCGTCTGAACCGCGACGACCAGGGTATCTCCTTTACCGAGTTCTCCTACAACCTGCTGCAGGGTTATGACTTTGCCTGCCTGAACAAACTGCATGGCGTTTCCCTGCAGATTGGCGGTTCCGATCAGTGGGGTAACATCACCTCCGGTATCGACCTGACCCGTCGTCTGCACCAGAATCAGGTCTTCGGTCTGACCGTTCCGCTGATCACCAAGGCCGACGGCACCAAATTTGGTAAAACCGAAGGCGGCGCGGTGTGGCTCGATCCGAAGAAAACCAGCCCGTACAAATTCTACCAGTTCTGGATCAACACGGCGGATGCCGATGTTTACCGCTTCCTGAAGTTCTTCACCTTTATGGACATTGAAGAGATCAACGCGCTGGAAGAAGAAGACAAGAACAGCGGTAAAGCGCCGCGCGCTCAGTACGTGCTGGCGGACGAAGTGACCAAACTGGTTCACGGTGAAGAAGGTCTGGCCGCGGCAAAACGCATTACCGCAAGCCTGTTCAACGGTACCCTGAGCGATCTGAGCGAAGCGGACTTCGAACAGCTGGCGCAGGACGGCGTGCCGATGGTTGAGATGGAAAAAGGGGCTGACCTGATGCAGGCGCTGGTGGACTCTGAGCTCCAGCCTTCCCGCGGTCAGGCGCGTAAAACCATCGCGTCCAACGCTATCACCATCAACGGTGAGAAACAGGCCGACCCGGAATATACCTTCGTTGACGGCGACCGTCTGTATGGTCGCTACACGCTGCTGCGTCGCGGCAAGAAGAACTACTGCCTTGTCTGCTGGAAGTAATTAACAGTCTCCAGGGGGCGTGGGAAACCACGCCCCTTTTTGTTTTTTCAGGGTTTGGTAAGAAAAAAATGAAGAACATCCTCGCCATTCAGTCCCACGTTGTTTTTGGACACGCGGGCAATAGCGCCGCGGAATTCCCGATGCGTCGCCTCGGCGTCAACGTCTGGCCCCTTAATACCGTGCAGTTCTCTAACCACACGCAATACGGCAAATGGACCGGCTGCGTGATGCCGCCTTCGCACCTCACCGAGGTTGTGCAGGGTATTGCCGATATCGACCAGCTCAAACGCTGTGACGCCGTGCTGAGCGGTTACCTCGGCTCAGCGGAGCAGGGGGAGCATATCCTCGGCATCGTGCGCCAGGTGAAAGCCGCAAACCCGTCGGCAAAATACTTCTGCGACCCCGTTATGGGCCATCCGGAGAAAGGCTGTATCGTGGCGCCAGGCGTTGCAGAGTTTCACGTCCGCCACGCGCTGCCCGCCAGCGATATCATTGCGCCAAACCTGGTCGAACTCGAAATTCTCTGCGAGCGTCCGGTTAACAGCGTAGAAGAGGCGGTAAGCGCGTCTCGTGAACTGATCGCTCAGGGGCCTGAAGTTGTGCTGGTAAAACACCTTGCGCGCGCAGGGCTGAGCCAGGACCGTTTTGAGATGCTTCTGGTGACGAAAGATGACGCCTGGCATATCAGCCGTCCGCTGGTGGATTTTGGCCACCGCCAGCCGGTTGGGGTCGGGGATGTCACCAGCGGTCTGCTGTTGGTGAAATTACTTCAAGGGGCGACGATACGTGACGCGCTGGAGCACGTTACCGCGGCGGTGTACGAAATCATGATTGCGACGAAAGAGATGCAGGAATATGAACTGCAGGTGGTTGCGGCACAGGATCGTATCGCGAAGCCGGAGCACTATTTCAGCGCAACCCAGCTTTAAACGATGCCGGGTGGCGCTGCGCTTACCCGGCCTACAAAACCCGTGGGCCCGTGCAAGCGCAGCGCCGCCGGGCGATATTAGCTAAGACCTTCCGCTTTCAGCGCCGCAGCCACCGCAGGGCGCTCTGCGACGCGTTTCATATACGATGCAATATGGTCTAACCCTTCCAGGTTCAGCTTAACCGCGCGCGCCCAGCGCAGCACGGTGAACAGGTACGCATCGGCAATCGTGAAGCGCGAACCCGCAATCCACTGATCGTCTTTCAGCGATGCATTAACGTACTGCAGCTTTTTCTCAAGAAGCGCGCGCAGGGTCGGTTTGAACTCCTCTGGCGTATCCGGGCGGAACAGCGGCGTAAACCCTTTGTGCAGTTCGGTCGCAATGTAGTTCAGCCATTCCAGCGTTTTATAGCGAGAAATGGTACTGACCGGCGCCAGCAGATGGCGATCGGGTACGCTATCGGCCAGGAACTGCATAATCGCCACGCCTTCGGTCAGCAGGGTACCGTCATCCAGCAGGAGCGCCGGAACTTGTCCTTTCGGGTTGATGGCAAGAAAATCATCACCGTTTTCCAGACGTTTTTTCATCAGATCAACGCCATCCAGCGTAAAATCTTTGCCGCTCTCGCGCAGGGTGATATGGGAAGCAAGAGAGCACGCGCCCGGTTTGTAGAACAGTTTCATCGGTAACTCCTTTTTGCTGAGGTTCCAGCTATGTTAGTGCCCAAACGGATAAAAAAAAAGCCGCTAATGCATTAGCGGCTTCTGGTCAGTCGTTTCTCACGGAAATCACGCGGTAGCGGTGTTGGTCGCTTTAGCGGTCTTGTCGTCGTCCTGAGTCATACGGTTCAGTTTCGGTGCGGTCAGCAGCATCAGAACCGCAATAACCGCAGTCGCGATACCAATCTGCATGAACACGGTACCGTAGACGTTCAGGGAAAGCAGTGGGTCAGTCACGTTTTCCGGAACCGCCATCAGGTTGGCAATCTTACCTGCAATGATTGCCGCACCCGCAGTGGTCAGGAACCAGCTACCCATAATGAAGCCCATCAGACGCTGCGGCACCAGCTGTGCAACCATCGCAAGGCCCAGACCGGAGATCATCAGTTCGCCGATAGACTGCAGCGCGTAGCTCAGGATCAGCCAGTTAACGGACACGATACCGGCGTCGGTGGCAAATTTGGTACCCAGCGGCAGCACCAGGAAGGCGCAAGAACACAGCACCATGCCCACGGCGAACTTGTGCGGCATTGGCAGACGGTCGCCCATCTTGTTATAGATAGCGGCTAGAATCGGGGAACCAATCATGATCCAGAACGGGTTCAGAGCCTGGAACTGCTCAGGTTCGAACGCGATACCGAGGATTGAATGTTCAACGTTACGGATAGCGAAGAAGTTCAGGGAAGTTGGCATCTGGCTGTACAGCACGAAGAAGATAATCGCTTCCAGCATCAGAATGAACGCCACAATCATCTTACGACGGGCAGCGCCCTGCATGGCGAACGCTTCTTTCGCAAAGATGACCACGATACCCAGCGCAACCACGCCCAGAACGGCACGTGCGATACCCTGGTTGTGCAGCAGCCAGGTAGCGACCGCGGCAAGGATCACCACGCCCACGATGGTCGCCAGCAGTTTGCCCATATGCACAGGCTCGAAGTCAGGTTTTGAACCGTAGTCTTTAACCCAGCTGCGGCAGAACAGGAAGTTCACCACGGTAATCAGCATACCCACGAAGCTCAGCGCAAACGCCACGCTCCAGCCGAATTTCGCCGCGAGCCATGGGGTTGCCAGCATTGAGAAGAACGAACCGATGTTGATGGACATGTAGTACATGGTAAATGCACCGTCCAGGCGCGGATCGTCTTTGTTGTAGCAGGTAGAAAGCAGGGAGGACGGGTTCGCTTTGAACAGACCGTTACCGACGGCAATCGTCGCCATACCCATATACACGACAGCGGCATCATGCCCTGACCATGCAACCAGACCATAGCCAACCGCCAGAACAATGGCGCCCAGCATGATGACACGTTTAGTCCCAAGGACTTTATCACCCAGCCAGCCGCCAATAGCGACCAGACCGTACACCAGAGCACTGAAGGAGGAGAACAGCGTGATGGAATCGGCTTCGGACATACCCAGCTGTTTTACCAGGTAAACCGCCATGATCCCTTGCAGGCCGTAATAACCAAAACGCTCCCATAACTCGATAGAGAAGATGAGATAGAACGCTTTAGGCTGTTTAAAAGCGTTAAGACTCACGCTTTCATCTGTTGGTTTATTGTTTGCAGTAGACACATATACCTCTTTTTTTACATCCCATATTAACGGGGGTGTTCATAGCGTGATGGCCGTAGCCCATACGCCTTATAGTTATATTGGGAGGAGAAACGGCGGGTAATGTTCACTATCCTGTCCCATCTGGCAATACGTTTGTAATAATCTGTTACATATATCTGGGGTGGTATAATCGTCGGTTCATATAAATGTTATTCAGCGTTAAATTTCACACCATGAGCAAAGGTAGTTTTTTCGACTGGCAATAACCCTCCCTGACTGGCTTTTGGCGATATGTTCTGCTATTTGCCGCTTCATGCATTGATATAGCCCATATTCTGAAAAATAGCTGGTCTTATCTTCGGTAGGGGGAGGGGAGTATCTTGTCAGACAAAGGGTTTAAGCGGATTTTGACAACAAAAACTCAACATGAAGTTATCAGGGTGATCTCGATCACAGATATATAGAAATTTTTGGCTATAAAAAAAGTATTAACCTGTTTGAGCGTTAAACAGCCGAATAAGTGACAGGTCAGGGGAAGCGAAAGACGGACAAATAACGGCCAAAAGAAGAACGTTCGATAGCCCTTCTTTTGGCATGGGATTGCGACGATCAGGGATATACTTTTTCTTTGTATTCGCAGAGATCTTCAATAATGCAGGAGCCGCAGCGAGGCTTACGGGCAATACAGGTATAACGGCCGTGCAGAATCAGCCAGTGATGGCAATCAACCTTAAATTCGGGTGGAACCACTTTTAGCAGCTTCTCTTCGACCTGCTCGACGTTTTTCCCCGGCGCGAAGTTAGTCCGGTTGGACACGCGAAAGATATGCGTATCCACGGCGATAGTGGGCCAGCCAAACGCGGTGTTGAGCACCACGTTCGCGGTTTTACGCCCCACGCCCGGTAAGGCCTCAAGCGCAGCGCGGTCCTCCGGCACTTCGCCGCCGTGCTGTTCCAGCAGGATCCGGCAGGTCTTAATGACGTTCTCAGCTTTGCTGTTAAACAGGCCGATGGTTTTGATATAGGACTTCACGCCTTCCACGCCCAGCTCCAGCATGGCTTTCGGCGTATTGGCGACCGGATAGAGCAGGGCAGTGGCTTTATTGACGCTCACATCGGTAGCCTGCGCGGAGAGCAACACGGCGATCAGCAGCTCAAACGGGGAGGTAAAATTCAGCTCCGTCGTCGGGTGCGGGTTCTCGTCCCGCAGACGGGTCAGGATCGCAATGCGCTTTTCTTTATTCATGAAGCCTTCTCGGGTGTCCCTTCCATAACGCTACGCTCAGCCGCGCGGCGCTTACGTTTCTCATCAATCAGGTATTTTATCGCCAGCATCATGCCAAGGCCAATAAATGCGCCAGGCGGCAGCATCGCCAGCAGGAATGGCGTATCGGTGTGGAACACTTCAACGCGCAGCGCTTTGGCCCAGCCGCCGAGCAGCGCATCTGCGCCGTCAAACAGCGTACCGTTTCCGAGGATCTCGCGCAGCGAGCCCAGCACGAACATGGCGCACGTGGCACCCATGCCAATGGAAAACCCATCCAGTGCCGACATGGCGGGGCTATTTTTCACCGCAAAGGCTTCCGCCCGCCCGACGACGATACAGTTGGTGACGATAAGGGGAATAAAGATCCCGAGCGACTGGTACAGGCCGAACGCGTAGGCGTTAATCAGCATCTGGACGATACTGACCACCGACGCAATGATCATGACGTAAATCGGAATACGAATTTCCGACGGCGTCCAGCGGCGCAGGGCGGAGATGGAGAGGTTGGTCAGGGTCAGTACCAGCGTGGTTGCCAGACCCAGACCGAGCGCGTTGGTGGCGGTGGACGTTACCGCCAGCAGCGGGCACATTCCCAGAAGCTGTACCAGCGCGGAGTTGTTCTTCCACAACCCCTGGACAATAACCTCTTTAACCTGGCTCATGATTACTCTCCACAGGCCGGAAGATTGTTGATTTGCGCGGGCAGCGTTTCAGCATACAGCCCGGCTCGTTTTACGGCGTTCACCACGGCGCGCGGCGTGATGGTCGCGCCGGTAAACTGGTCGAACTCGCCGCCATCTTTCTTCACCGCAAACGCGGTGTCACCTTCGCCATGGATAACTTTACCGGCGAAGTGCAAAATCCAGTCGCTCAGCCGGGTTTCTATTTTATCGCCAAGACCCGGCGTCTCATGATGTTCCGTCACGCGTGTACCCAGTATCGTGCCGGTGAAATCGCTGCCGACAAGCAGTTGAATGGCGCCGGAATAGCCGTCGGGCGCCGTCGCTTCCATCACTGCGCCTACCGGTTTATCCCCTTTGCGGGCGATAAAGACACGGTGCGCGCCTTTCCCAAGCTGCGGCGCGTCTACCACAAAGCAGCTTTTTTGCAGGTCATTATCGTAGAAATCTGACGGGATGACCTGATCGAAGAGCGCCTTTTGCTGCTTTGAAGCCTGCTCTTCGATGGTCGTTTTGGTCAGCGCATTAACCAGTGCCGTCAGCCCCGTCAGGACCGCGGCGAAGACAGCCAGCGTAACGCCGTGTTTTTGCATCGTTTTTAACATGGCGAAACCCTTAGCGATGGCCATACACGCGCGGGCGCGTGTAATAGTCGATGAGCGGAACGGTAATGTTGGCAAGCAGGACGGCAAACGCCACGCCGTCCGGGTAACCGCCAAAGCTGCGGATGAGCCATACCAGCAGGCCCGCCAGCGCGCCGAAGATCAGGCGGCCGCGGTTAGTCGTTGACGCCGTAACCGGATCCGTCAGGATAAAGAAGGCACCTAACATGGTCGCACCGGAGAGCAAATGCATCTGCGGGCTGGCCAGTGATTCAGGAGAGAAGACCCATCCCAGCGTCGCGCAAACCGCCAGCGTCACGAGGAAGCTGACCGGAATATGCCAGCGAATGGCTTTCTGCTGCAGCAGGAACAGGCCGCCCAGCAGATACGCAAGGTTGACCCACTGCCAGCCTGCGCCCGCCAGCACGCCGCTGTAGATCGCGGATTTCATGATCTGCTCAACGCTGTGCCCGGCGTGCAGGGACGTTTTAAAGGTATCGAGAGGCGTCGCCTGGCTAATGCCGTCCACGCCCATGCGCAGCGCGTTCATATCAGCGCCGAGCGCCGTATGGCCGGTAAAGATAACGTGCAGGGCATCCATAAAGCCCGGAACCGTGGCGGCAATCTCGTGCGGTGGCAGCCAGCTGGTCATCTGCACCGGGAAGGAGATCAGCAGCACCACGTAGCCAATCATCGCCGGGTTAAACGGGTTATGGCCCAGGCCACCATACAGCTGTTTGGCAATAATCACGGCGAAAACGGTCCCGAGAACCACCATCCACCACGGTGCAAACGGCGGGATACTGATGGCCAGCAGCAGGCCGGTCAGCAGCGCGGAGTTGTCGGCAAGAATGCGGGAGACAGCCGCCTTGCGCAGCTTAAGCACAAGGGCTTCCGCCGCCAGGGCGCTGGCACAGCCCAGGATTATCTGGAACAGGGTTCCCCAGCCGAAAAACCAGCACTGAACGACAATGCCCGGCAGCGCCGCCAGGCAGACCAGCATCATGATGCGCGATGTCTGGCGCTGATTGTGGGTGTAAGGGGAGCTTGCGATTCTGAAAACCATTTAATCCTCGTTAACTGCTTGCTGTGCGGCTTTCTTCGCCTGAACGCGCGCAATGGCGGCGGCAACGGCGGCCTTGCGCGGGTCGTCGTTGGCGGCCTGCGGTTGCTCTTCCTGCTGCGCCGCCTTACGGGCTTTGGCGCGAGCAATGGCCGCTTCGACGGCGGCTTTGCGCGGGTCGACCGGTGCTTCGGGTTCTGCCACAGGGGCCTGCTGCGCTGCTTTGCGCGCTTTGGCGCGGGCAATCGCCGCTTCAACGGCCGCTTTGCGTGGATCGACCGTATCCTGCTCGACGACCACGCTTTGCTCACCGGCTTTGCGGGCTTTGGCCCGGGCTATCGCTGCCTCAACGGCGGCTTTACGCGGGTCGACCTCAGCATCTGCCTTGACCGTTTGCGCTTTTTCAGCCTGACGGGCGCGCGCTGCGGCCTTACGTGCCTCACGCGCGGCGATGGCTTCGCTGTTATCAGGTTTCTCACCCGCCGGGATCACCACAGGCTGTGCCGCGGTCGCTTTTTTCTCGCGAACGCGCGCCAGCGCGGCGTTAATGGCATCCTGATCTTTTTCGGCAGGCTGAACGGCGGCCTGCTTATGGCGTTCCTGACGGGCGACTTTTTCGCGTTCCAGTCGCGCCTGGCGCGCTTCGAAGCGCGCTTTGGCTTCCGCAGCGCGTTTTTCTTCCATAGAGATGGCATAAATCTCAGCTTTCTCCTGGCGGAAATACTGCACCAGCGGGATGTTGCTTGGGCAGACCCAGGCGCAGGCGCCGCATTCGATGCAGTCGGCCAGGTTATGGGCTTTTGCCTTGTCGTGCAACTGGCCTTTGCTGTACCAGTACAGCTGCTGCGGCAGCAGGTCCGCCGGGCAGGCATCGGCGCAGGCGCTACAGCGGATGCAGCCTTTCTCTTCCTGCTCTTCGCCCATCTCGGTCGGGGAAGGCGCGAGCAGACAGTTGGTGATTTTCACTACCGGAACGTCCAGCCACGGCAGGGTAAAGCCCATCAGCGGGCCGCCCATGATCACCATCTGGTCGCTGCCCGGGCAAAACTCAGCCTGCTCCAGCAGATGGCGCACCGGCGTACCCAGACGCGCCCAGACGTTGCCCGGACGAGAAATCGATTCCCCGGTCAGCGTCACCACGCGCTCGGTTAACGGTTCGCCGTCAATCACCGCGCGCTTCACGGCATAAGCGGTGCCGACGTTTTGCATCAGCACGCCGATATCCGAAGAGCGTCCGCCGTGCGGGACCTGCTTGCCGGTGAGAATTTGCGTCAGCTGTTTTGCACCGCCAGAAGGGTACTTGGTCGGGATAACGCGCAGGCTAATATCATGGCTACCGGCCAGCACGGCGCGCAGCATAGAGATAGCCTGCGGTTTATTGTCTTCAATACCAATCAGCACTTCCCGCGGCTGCAGAATGTGCGCAAGGATGCGGATGCCTTCCACCACCTGGGCGGCACAGTCCTGCATCAGACGATCGTCAGCGGTGATATACGGCTCGCACTCGGCGGCGTTGATAATCAACGTCTGAATGTTATCGCCACCGCCGCGCAGCTTGACGCCGGTCGGGAAGCCCGCGCCACCCAGCCCGGCGACGCCGAACTGATGAATTCGCTCGATAAGCGCTTCGCGGCTGTGGGCGCGGTAGTCGCTCCAGCCGTCACGGTCAATCCAGCGGTCTTCGCCGTCGGCTTCAATAATAACGCTCAGTTCTGAAAGCGCGGACGGATGCGCCACCGTATGCGGGGCAATGGCGACCACCTTACCCGAGGTTGGCGCGTGCACCGGCAGCATGCGTCCGCGCCCAAAGGTCAGCGGCTGACCGCGAAGAACCGTATCGCCTTCTTTCACGCACAGCTCACCCTCAGCGCCAATATGCTGCTTGAGCGGCATAACGTAACGCGTCGCCAGCGGAATTTGACGCAGCGGCGTGCCGTTGGACTGGGTTTTCATTTCCGGTGGATGAATACCGCCGTCAAAGTCCCAGATCTTCTCTTTTCTGAAAGCAGAAAATAACTTAAGCATGTTGTTCCACAGGAATATTGCGAACCGGAATGGCTTGAAGATCCCACTTCCAGCTTTCGGTAGTCGTTTCAACCGGGCGCAGCTCGATACATTGCGTCGGGCAGGGGGCCACGCAGAGGTTACAGCCGGTGCAGAGGTCCGCCACGACGGTGTGCATAGCGCGGGTGGCGCCAACAATGGCGTCAACCGGGCAGGCCTGAATACATTTGGTGCAGCCGATGCAGTTGGCTTCGTCGATCACGGCCAGGGCTCGGACCGGCTCCTGCACGTCCGCATCGCCGTCAACGGGCTGCGGATCAACGTTAAGCAGGGTCGCGATTTTCAGCATCACCGCTTCGCCGCCGGGGGCGCAGCGGTTAATTTTTTCACCCTGAATCCCTACCGCTTCGGCATAGGGGCGGCAGCCGGGGTAGCCACACTGCCCGCACTGGCTTTGCGGCAGAAGCTCATCAATTTTCTCAACAACAGGATCGTCCTCTACCGCGAAACGACGGGAGGCGTAACCCAGGATAAGGCCAAACACCAACCCCAGAACGCTGATAGAGGCGATGGCAATCCAGATAGCATTCATTACAACTTCACCAGACCACTAAAGCCCATAAAGGCCAGAGACATTAAACCTGCGGTCACCAGCGCAATCGCGTTACCGCGGAAGGGCGCAGGAATATCCGCTGCTGCCAGGCGCTCGCGAATGGAGGCGAACAGCACCATGACCAGGGAGAAACCGACTGCCGCAGAAAAACCATACAGCGCCGACTGCATAAAGTTATGGCCAAGGTTGATGTTCAGCAGCGCTACGCCGAGAACGGCGCAGTTGGTGGTGATCAGCGGCAGGAAGATACCCAGCAGGCGATAAAGCGCCGGGCTGGTTTTGCGCACCACCATTTCGGTAAATTGCACCACCACCGCGATAACCAGAATAAAGGCCAGCGTACGAAGATAGGTCAACCCCAGCGGGATGAGGATCCAGGTATCGATCCACCACGCGCAGATGGACGCCAGCGTCATCACGAAGGTCGTCGCCAGCCCCATACCCATTGCCGTTTCCAGCTTTTTGGAAACGCCCATAAACGGGCACAGGCCAAGGAACTTCACCAGAACGAAGTTGTTAACCAGCACGGTGCCGACAAAGAGCAGTAAGTAATCGGTCATTATTTAGCCTGAAATAAAAAAGCCGCCTATTATCGGACAAACCAACGCAGGCGACAACAGGTTATCTGTAGGGTTATTACGGGTTCACGAAGGTGTTTTTCACCCGCGTCGAACGCTTGAAATAGGGCACCAGCAGCGCCGCGGCCAGCAGTGGGAAAAGCAGCTGACGAACGGCCAGAGCGTCTGAAACGGGCGAAAAAGCAAACGCTTTCACCGCCAGCAGGACCGAAATCAGCAGCCAGATGATGTAATGCTTCGGCACACTCTTGCGGCGCTTAAAGAAGGCAATGGTCAGCCACAGCGTGTAGTACCACATTCCAATTGCGAAAACGAACGACACAAACCACATCGCAATATTCAGCACGCTTTGCGACATCAGGGTCTGGATGGCGTGAGGGGTAACCAGTGCGGTGGTATACAGCAGCAGCGCAAGTGATGCGCTTAATAAGGCAACCAGCAGCCATGCCAGTGGGGCGATTAACCAGCCTCCAATGCGTTCTCCAGGCGTTGCGGTCATGAACTCTCCCATAATCTGCGCGAAATGTTGTACAGCCAGTTTGCAGGGCGGAGAGTATATAACATTTCGCGCGGATGGCTACTTTCTTATAAAACGTAACGCCACACGGACTTAGGCACTTCACCGACGTTGAACAAACGACCACCGGAAACCAGCTCCGCACGGCGATGGTCAGCGGCGCGATACATATTAATGATGTCCTGATTATCCGACAGGGTGTAGTTCAGATGGTCAAACAGTTTTTCCAGGCTCTCAAGCGAATTGATCTTGCGAAATTTTAATAAATAGTCCTGAACTGTCATATTAATAAGTTTCCATATAAAAGTGAGTAATACCAGTTAAGGTAATTCGTTCGAATAATAAACGGATTAATAAAGACGTAAACAGCCCACTCAGGTAACGCGACGAAATTAGGAGTTTTCTTTGCTGAAATTCAGGCATCAGACGATGCCTGGAAGAGAAGGTTAACCGTGTTCACCAGGGCTGGCAATAAGTAACTGACATATTATGTCACTCTTTATTGCAGTAACCGGTTACTTAGGTTGGGCGACTGTGACAGGCTCCGGCGGCTGGTAGTTATCGATATGGCTGGCAACGCCCAGCAAAATGACCGAAACCCCAAGGACAATCCATCCCGCTAATTCAATGATTCGATTAATAATTGACGTCATGATTCGTAATTGTACTTTATCCATAAATACAGGGCGCAAATGTTACAGCGACGTTTCCCCGACGGCAAGCGCTTTGGGAACGGTTCCCTTAAACAAAATCAGTAGGTTAATACTATGTAACAAAAACAACCCGTACAACCTGCTATTTTAAGTCATATGGCACATTATTAATCTGTGGTCATGTCAGGTTAGCCAGTGTGAAATAAGAACGTCATAAAAGAGGATGGCACTATGAGTGATAATATCCGCGTCGGGCTTATCGGCTACGGGTACGCGAGCAAAACGTTTCATGCGCCTCTGATAGCCGGGACGCCGGGGATGGCGCTGGCGGCGGTATCCAGCAGCGATGCCGCTAAAGTTCATGCCGACTGGCCTTCCGTGCCGGTTGTCTCTGAGCCAAAACACCTTTTCAACGATCCAAATATTGATTTGATCGTCATCCCCACGCCGAACGACACCCACTTTCCGCTGGCAAAGGCCGCGCTGGAAGCCGGTAAGCACGTGGTTGTCGATAAGCCCTTTACCGTCACGCTGTCTCAGGCTCGCGAGCTGGATGCGCTGGCAAAGAGCCTGGGCAGGCTGCTGTCGGTATTCCATAACCGCCGCTGGGACAGCGATTTTTTGACGGTAAAAAGGCTTCTCAGTGAGGGCACGCTAGGGGAGATCCTCTTTTTTGAATCGCACTTTGACCGCTTCCGACCGCAGGTAAGAAACCGCTGGCGCGAGCAGGCCGGTCCGGGCAGCGGTATCTGGTACGATTTAGCCCCGCATCTGCTCGATCAGGCCGTCAATCTTTTTGGTCTGCCGGTGAGCATGACTGTCGATCTGGCCCAGCTCAGGCCCGGAGCGCAGACGACCGATTACTTCCACGCTGTATTAAGTTACCCGCAGCGGCGAATAGTGCTGCACGGCACGATGGCCGCGGCCGCAGAATCGGCCCGCTATATTATTCACGGCACGCGCGGGAGCTACGTGAAGTTTGGTCTCGATCCGCAGGAGGACCGACTGAAAAGCGGTGAACGTTTGCCGCAGGAAGACTGGGGCTATGATATGCGCGACGGCGTGGTAACGCGGGTGGAAGGTGAGGAGCTGGTAGAGGAGACCTTGCTGACGATCCCGGGCAACTATCCGGCCTATTATGCGGCCATCCGCGATGCGCTGAACGGCACGGGAGAAAATCCGGTTCCGGCCAGCCAGGCGATTCAGATCATGGAGCTGATCGAGCTGGGTATCGAATCTGCCAAACATCGCGCCACGCTCTGTCTGGCATAAATTTAAACGTTTTGTAGGCCGGGTAAGCGTCAGCGCCACCCGGCAACGGTGTTAACCGCGAGCCACTTTATCTTTCAGCGCCTGCTTCTCTTCAGGCGTCAGGAAGGCAATTTCCAGCCCGTTGATCTGCGCCTGACGGATCTGCTCGCGGCTCAGACCCGCCTGCGGTGCGGCGATGTTGTACTCGTGGATGATATCCACGCCCTGAACCGCCGGGTCGTCGGTGTTCAGCGAGGCCAGCACGCCGTGCTCGAGGAACGTTTTCAGCGGATGATGCGCCAGCGTTGCCACGGTGCTGGTCTGAATGTTAGACGTCAGGCACGACTCAATCCCGATACGCTGCTCCGCCAGGAAATCCATCAGGGCGCGATCTTCTACTGCCTTCACGCCGTGACCGATACGCTCGGCGCCCAGCTCGCGGATGGCCTGCCAGATGCTTTCCGGGCCTGCCGCTTCACCTGCGTGCACGGTAATGTGCCAACCGGCATCGCGCGCGCGGTTGAAGTGGGAGAGGAACAGACTGCCCGGGAAGCCCAGCTCGTCGCCGGCGAGGTCGACGGCGGTGATGGCATCGCGATGGGCCAGCAGCGCTTCCAGCTCCTGCAGGCAGGCGGCTTCGCCGAACGTGCGGCTCATAATGCCAATCAGACGGGCCTGAACGTCGAAAGTTTTACACCCTTCACGGACGCCTTCAATGACGGCTTCCACCACGCCCGCAACGGGCAGGTTGTGGGTCATCGCCATGTAGCCCGGCGAGAAGCGCAGCTCGACGTAATGCAGGCCGTTACGGGCCGCATCTTCAATGTTCTCAAACGCCACGCGGCGGCAGGCATCCAGCGAGGCCAGCATCTTCACGCCCCAGTCGAGTTTGCTCAGGAAGCTGACCAGGTCCGGTTCATTGGAGGTCACCTGTACGTGCGGGATCAACGACTCAAGCGTCTGCGCAGGAAGCGTTAAATTGAACTGGCGGCCAAGATCGAGGATGGTTTGGGCACGAATGTTACCGTCAAGGTGACGATGAATATCAGTTAAAGGCAGGCGTGTATCAATCATGGTCGCACTCTTTTCTGGTTAAAGTGCGCCATATTATAAAAACAAAACGGGGTAAAAAGCTATTTGCGCAAGGGAATATTCCGTTGCGCAAATTGATTACAGGATTGCGTTAATCCCGGCGATGAGGCGTTGAACGCCTTGTTCCAGCTTGCTGCGCGGGCAGCCCGCATTCAGGCGAACAAAGCCATTTCCCTCTTTGCCGTAGGTATATCCCGGCATGATGGCGACCTTTTGCTGCTCGATCAGCACTTTTTGCAGCGCCCGGTCGTCAATATTCAGCGGGCGCAGGTCAATCCAGGCCAGATAGGTCGCTTCCGGCGGCTGCCAGTTCAGTTTCGGAAAAGCGCTGTTTACCTCCTGCGCGATATACAACAAATTCTCTTCGAGATAACCCCGCAGGGCATCCAGCCACGGCGCTCCCTGCTGATAGGCGGCGATATGCGCCGTCAGCGCCAGCACGGAAGGGGAAGAGAGGCCGTCCCGGCCTTTTAGCGCGCTGAGATAACCGTTTCGGCTCTCTTCATCGCCGATCAGACCGTAAGCGCCCGTCAGCGCCGGAATATTAAAGCTTTTCGAGCCGGAGGTGAGAAGCGCCCATTTGCCGCGCGCCACCGTGTTCCACGGCGTGTGACGATGCTCTCCCCACACCATGTCCATATGGATTTCATCGCTGATAACCGCCACGTCATAACGCGCGCACAGCTCCGCCATCTGCGTCAGTTCCTCCCGCGTCCAGACCTTGCCGGTCGGGTTTTGCGGGCTGCACAGCAGCAAAATTTTGTTTTCAGGTTTCGCCAGGGCTGCTTCCAGCGCAGCCATATTACCCTGCCAGCCAGCGGCATGCTTTTCCATCTCGATGGGCACCACATGACGCGCATTGCCTTCAATGGCTTTGTAAAACGCATCGTATGCCGGGGTGTGTACCACCACGCCGTCGCCGGGGTTTGACCAGAGACGAATCAGCTCTGACACCATGTAGATAACGGAAGGGCCATAAACAATCGATTCGGTCTCTATCTGGCTGTGAAAGCGCTGCTGGAACCAGTGCGCGACGGCGGCGAGAAACTCATCGTTCTTCCAGCGGCTGTAGCCCAACACGCCGTGATTGATGCGCTGGTGCAGCGCGTCGGTAATGCAGGGAGCGGTGGCGAAATCCATATCCGAGATGGTGAAGGGCAGCAGGTCGGCCGCGCCAAAGCGGTCGGCGACGTAGTCCCACTGCGTACACCAGGTGCCGTGTCGATCCACGACGGTAGAAAAATCAAACATGACGTTAATCCTTAAAGTAAAACCCCCTCATGAGAGGGGGCTGAGGCATCAGGCTTCTACTGTTCGCATCAGGGTAGCCAGCTCATCCTTCACCGACTGCACCTGCGGGCCGATAACCACCTGCAAATTGTGCTGATTTAACTGTACCACGCCGATGGCCCGGTTGGCTTTCAGGGCGTTGGTATCCACTTTTGACATATCCGCCACCGACAGGCGCAGGCGGGTAATGCAGTTATCCAGAGAGGTGATATTATCCGCACCGCCCAGCGCCGCCAGAATGGCCGGGGTGTTATAGCCGGATTTACCCACGGTCCCGGCAACCGCCTGTTCAACGCTGCTCGCCGTTTCAACATCGCGGCCAGGCGTTTTCAGGTTAAAGCGGGTGATGGCGAAGCGGAAGATACCGTAATACACCGCAAACCAGATAGCCGCCACGACCGGCACCAGATACCACTTGGTGGACAGGCCGTGCAGGATGCCGAACACCACGAAGTCAATCACGTTGCCGTCGGTATTGCCGATGGTCACGCCCAGCACCGCCATCACGGTAAAGCCCAGACCGGTCAGCACCGCGTGGATGAGGTACAGCACCGGCGCGACGAACAGGAACAGGAACTCGATTGGCTCGGTGGTTCCGCCCACGACGCAGGCGATCACGCCGGAAATCAGCAGGCCTTTAATTTTATGACGGTTTTCCGGGCGTGCGCAGTGGTACATCGCCAGCGCGGCACCCGGCAGGCCGCCGAGGAAGGCAGGCATTTTACCCTGAGACAGGAAGCGGGTGGCGCTTTCGGAGAAGCCGTGGGTGGTCGGGCAGCTCAGCTGCGCCTGGAAGATGGTCAGCGCACCGCTCACGTCGTGACCGCACACCTCCATCGTCCCGCCCGCTTCGGTGAAGCGAATCAGGGCCACCAGGATATGCTGCAGGCCAAACGGCAGGAGCAGACGCTCGCCGGTGCCGAAGATCATCGGACCAAAATCTCCCGCGCCGTTGATGATGCGGCCAATGCCGTTGATGCCCATTGCAAAGACCGGCCAGATCAGCGGAATGATCAAACCAAACAGGCCCATCACCACCAGGGTGATAATCGGCACGAAGCGGGTACCGCCGAAGAAGGCCAGAGCATCCGGCAGGCGGATATTGTGGAAGCGCTCGTGCAGCATCCAGATAATTACACCCGCGATCACCGCCCCGAGGATCCCGGTATCAATAGACTGGATGCCAATCACGCTCTGAATGTTGTTGGCTTTCAGCACGGCAGCGTCGGTGGTCGGCAGAATGCCTTTCGCAGTCAGCCAGAAGTTAACCGCCAGGTTCATCACCGCGTAACCGACAAAACCGGCAAACGCCGCGACGCCTTTATTTTCGCGCGCCAGGCCCAGCGGGATGGCGATGCAGAACATGACGGGCAGGAAGCTAAACGCAAAGGAGCCGACTTTACTCATCCAGATAAAGATCGCCTGCAGCACGGGGGTACCGAGGAACGGGATCAGCGTGATGACGTCTTTACTGCTTAGCGAGCTGCCGATCCCGAGCATGATCCCGCAGAACGAGAGAAGTGCCACGGGCAGCATAAAGGTTTTACCCAGTTGCTGGAAAAATTCCCACAGCGATATTTTTTGTGCTGCTTTCGCCGTCATAAAACGACTCCTTTATTGTTAAAATCAGTTTGTCTGCTTCAATGCTGCGAGAAGATAAAACGTTTTATCAAAGTTTAGTGCGCGCTAAATCACATTCTCAGGCTTTGACTGGTAGTATAAAGATAACGTATTGATAAAACGTTTTACCGATCTCATTTCAGGGAGTCACGCCGACACATGGCTGTAGCGAAAAAAATCACCATCAACGATGTCGCGCTGGCGGCGGGCGTTTCCGTCAGCACCGTTTCTCTGGTGCTAAGCGGGAAAGGGCGCATCTCTCCTGCCACCGGTCAGCGGGTGAACGAGGCGGTTGAACAGCTGGGCTTTGTGCGTAACCGCCAGGCGTCGGCGCTGCGTGGCGGGCAAAGCGGGGTGATTGGCCTGATTGTTCGCGACCTGACGTCACCTTTTTATGCGGAGCTGACCGCCGGGCTAACCGAAGCGCTTGAAGCGCAGGGACGAATGGTCTTTCTGCTGCACGGCGGTCGCGAGGCCGATCAGCTTCTCTCCCGGCTCGATATGCTGCTGAACCAGGGGGTGGACGGGGTGATCGTCGCCGGGGCGTCGGGCGTGGGCAGTGAACTGTGCGAGCGCGCCGCCGCGAAAGGCGTGCCGCTGGTGTTCGCTTCGCGCGCCAGCTACCTGGACGAGGCCGACACGCTGCGCCCGGATAACATGCAGGCCGCACAAATGTTGACCGAGCATCTTATTCGTCGTGGGCATCAGCGCATTGCCTGGCTGGGCGCTAAAAGCTCGTCCCTGACCCGGGCCGAGCGGGTAGGCGGCTACTGCGCGACGCTGATTAAATACGGTCTGCCGTTCCACAGCGAATGGGTCGTGGAGTGTGAATCCAGCCAGAAGAAAGCGGCGGAAGCGATAGGCGCGCTGCTGCGAAGCAGTCCGACGATCAGCGCCGTGATTTGCTACAACGATGTGATTGCCATGGGCGCCTGGTTTGGCCTGATCCGCGCCGGGCGTCAAGGCGGCGAGGGCGGGGTTGAAACCTTCTTCGGCCATCAGGTGGCATTGGGAGCGTTCGCCGACGTCGGTGAAAACGCGCTCGATGACCTGCCGATCGTCTGGGCCACCACCCCTGCGCGGGAGATGGGCTACACCCTGGCGGACAGGATCATGCAGCGCATCGACAATACGGATGTTCAGGCCGGGCACCAGATTGTGGCGGCGCGGCTGGTGACGGTGAAGTAATCTCCGCTGCACATCGCCCGGCGGCGCTTCGCTTGCACGGGCCTACAAGGTCGATCGTAGCCGTCACCCGGCAATAAAAAACCCCTCATGCGAGGGGTTTTGTCGTTTACTGCTGCGGTGCCGCCGGAGCGGCAGGCGCTGCCGGTTCAGCCGGTTCCGGCATCCCCAGCGTTGGCATACCAAACATGCCGACGAAGTCTTCCAGCGGCATCTTGTCGCCGTTGAGCGTTACCTGGCCGTTGGCATACTGCAGGCTGGTGGAAATCGTGTTGTTTTCCACTTTGGTGATGCGGAACATCTGGCCCATGGCCGCCAGGCCTTTCACCTGCTGGCTAGCCAGCTTGCCGGCGTCTTCATCGCCGTAGCCTTCCAGCTTCGCAATTTGGGTCATAAACTCGGTCGCCATATCCATCGGGATGGTCAGCTTGCTGTCGAGCGACTTCACGCTGCGATCCACTTCCTGCGCCAGCGTCTGCGGTTCACCCGTTGCGGCTGCCGGATCTTTCAGGAACAGTGACAGGTTGAAGTTGGTTTCGCCTTTGCTGTTTTTCCAGCTCAGCGGCGCAACGGTTATCACCGGCTCACCTTTCAGCAGGATAGGCAGGTTGTTGAACAGTACCGCCATCGCCTGCTGCTGGTACACCTCAGGGTTCTGCTGCAGCGCGGCATCGGTCAGCAGCGCCTGGCTCTCTTTGCTGTATTTCTGGCTAAACTCGTGCCACGCCTGGCCGTCGATATTGCCGATCTTCAGCGACAGTTTGCCGGTGCCCAGATCCTGATTCTGCACTTTCAGGCTCTTCAGCGTGTAGTCCAGCTGGGTGTTGATGCTCTTACCGTCTTTGGAAACGTCGGATTTGCCGTTGACGTCCATGCCTTCCAGCACGGCCATCTCTTTTCCTTCAACCGCAATGGCAACCTTGTCGAGAGACAGTTTTTGATCGCCAATACGCTCCTGAAAATCGGTCATTCGGCTGTTGCCGTCGGCTTTCAGGTTGCTGAAGGTGAGCTGAACTTTTTGGTTATATTCGTTCACGGCATTGACCAGGCCGCTTTCCGCTTCACCCGTCAGGGAGAACACGTTTCCGTCGCGGTCAGCATCGAGTTTGAAGTGACCGCCGCTGAAGGCGACTTTCTCATTCTCGTTCTCGTAGTTCAGCGCTTTCAGGGCAATATCGGAGCTTGTGTCACCGGCATAGCTGATTCGGGTATTAATGTCGAAAGGCGATTCATTCTTCGCCAGGTCAAACAGCGGTTTGGTGACGTCGTTATTCACCAGCACGGTATGAACGGACGCCATCGACGGGATCAGGTTAAAGGACTTCAGCTGCGCCAGCGGCAGCGGACCGTGGCTCACCACCTCGTCCAGCACCACGCTCTGGCCCGGTTTCAGCCAGCCGTTTGCAGCACCGGCAACCGGCTTCACTACCAGCTGCATACGGCTGGTAAACACGCCGCGATGATAGTTCTGGTAGCTCAGCTCAAGGCCCGCCTCCGGCGCGCTGCGCTTAATCTCTCCGTTAGCCTGCGCCACCATCTCAGCCAGACGGCCTTCCAGCTGTTTCCCGGTAAACCAGGAGGCACCCGTCCAGACCACGCCTAACGCTACAATCACTCCAACCGCTACGACCGATTTTTTCATTGCGACTATCCCTAAAATGAAACCAGGCGGTAAAAACCGCCTGGAGATATTAAGCCTGCAACTAGCTTAGCAAGAGTTGTTAAAAAATTCAGTAAGTGCTTAAAGCTTATTGAAAACGCGCGCCAGGCGACCGGTGCCGCTTACGCTAACCGGAGACTCATTGGCTGCAACGAATGCTGACTCACCGGGCTTAAGCACCAGACGCTGTTCGCCTTTGTGCAACGTCGCTTCGCCCTCCACGCAGAACAGGATTGCCGCGCTCTCCTGCGCAATGGCGGTTTCGGCCTGGCTCAGGTCGTGCAGGGAGAAGGCAAAATCTTCAACCGGAATCGGGAAGTCCAGCTCTGCGCCGTTTTTCACCGGCTGAGTCAGCAGCTCCGCGGCAGGTTTCGCCACGAACTTCACGTTGGCAACCAGCTCAGGAATATCGATGTATTTCGGCGTCAGGCCCGCGCGCAGCACGTTGTCGGAGTTGGCCATCACCTCCAGCGCCACGCCCTGCAGGTAGGCGTGCGGGGTTTCAGCGAACAGGAACATCGCTTCGCCCGGGTTCAGCTTCACTACGTTCAGCAGCAGAGGAGAGAACAGGCCGCTGTCGTCCGGGTAGAATTCGAAAATCAGGCGGATGGTCTCCCACGGTTCACCTTGCTGGCTGTCCAGGGCCGCTTTCAGCACCGCCAGCGCGTGAGATTTCTCTTCACCCTGCATATTCAGCAGGCTGGCAAACAGCTGGCTCAGCGCCTCTGCGTTCGGGTTTTCGAGGAAGTGGGCGATAGCCTTGTTGGCACCCGCGACCGGTTGCAGCAGAGAAATAATCTCTGAAAACTCGCGGAACGCGTTCATTGCCAGGAACGGGGTCAGCGCAAAGACCAGCTCCGGCTTGTGGTTAGGATCTTTGTAGTTACGCTCGGCGGCGTCTAACGGGATACCGGCCGCGTTCTCTTTTGCAAAGCCAATTTCAGAGGCTTTCTTGTTCGGGTGAACCTGGATGGAGAGCGGCTGGTCGGCGCACAGCACCTTGAACAGGAACGGCAGTTCGCCGAAGCGGTGAGCGACTTTGTCACCCAGCAGCGCGGCTTTATCGGCATCAATTACGTCACGCAGGCTGCGTACCTGGCCGCTGGCGTCTTCAATTTTTGAGCTGCTCTTCGGGTGTGCCCCCATCCACAGTTCTGCCATCGGCAGGTTGTTCGGGTTCGCGATACCGTAGAGATCCGTTAACGCAGTTTTACTTCCCCAGGCGTAGTTTTGCACTGAGTTAATGAGTTTTTGCATTATCAAGCCCTGATTCAATTGTGGAATTAACTCCGGGTATTAAAGCAATAAACCTCATGGAAGTAACCTGTGGATGTAAAAAGTCGTACTAGTCTCAGTTTTTGTTAAAAAATTGTGTAGGATAAGCTGACTCGCTTTTAAGCCGGGCAGCGGAACATCTGCCCTGAATAAACAGACCGAAGCAGTAAGTGAGATACCAATGTCGAATAAACCCTTCCATTATCAGGATCCTTTCCCCCTCAGTAAGGATCGGACCGAATATTACCTGTTAACCCGCGATCACGTCTCCGTCTCCGAGTTTGAAGGACAAGAGATCCTCAAGGTAGAACCGCAGGCGCTGACGCTGCTGGCGCAGCACGCTTTCCACGACGCCTCGTTTATGCTCCGTCCTGCGCACCAGCAGCAGGTCGCCGATATCCTGAGCGACCCGCAGGCCAGCGAAAACGATAAATACGTTGCCCTGCAGTTCCTGCGTAACTCAGACATCGCCGCGAAAGGTGTTCTGCCAACCTGTCAGGACACCGGCACGGCGATCATTGTCGGTAAAAAAGGCCAGCGCGTCTGGACCGGCGGCGGTGATGAAGCGGCCCTGGCGCACGGCGTCTACAACACTTACACCGAAGATAACCTGCGCTACTCGCAAAACGCGGCGCTGGATATGTACAAAGAGGTCAACACCGGCACCAACCTGCCTGCACAGATTGACCTCTACAGCGTCGACGGTGACGAGTACAAATTCCTCTGTATCGCCAAAGGCGGCGGTTCTGCCAACAAAACCTATCTCTACCAGGAAACCAAAGCGCTGCTCACTCCGGGCAAGCTGAAGAACTACCTGGTTGAGAAGATGCGCACCCTCGGCACCGCGGCGTGCCCGCCGTACCATATTGCCTTCGTGATCGGCGGTACGTCGGCTGAAAGCACGCTGAAAACCGTCAAGCTGGCCTCAACCAAATACTATGACGGTCTGCCTACCGAAGGTAACGAGCACGGCCAGGCGTTCCGCGACGTACAGCTTGAGCAGGAGCTGCTGGAAGAGGCGCGTAACCTGGGCCTCGGGGCGCAGTTTGGCGGCAAATACTTTGCCCACGACGTGCGCGTGATCCGTCTGCCGCGTCACGGAGCCTCCTGTCCGGTCGGGATGGGCGTGTCCTGCTCTGCGGATCGCAACATCAAGGCAAAGATCAACCGCGAAGGCGTGTGGATCGAAAAACTGGAAAACAACCCGGGCAAATACATTCCGGAAGAGCTGCGTAAAGCGGGTGAGGGGGAAGCGGTTCACGTCGACCTGAACCGTCCGATGAAAGAGATTCTGGCGCAGCTTTCGCAGTATCCGGTCTCGACCCGTCTCTCCCTGAACGGCACGATTATCGTGGGCCGCGACATCGCGCACGCGAAGCTGAAAGAGCGTCTGGACAACGGCGAAGGGCTGCCGCAGTACATTAAAGATCATCCGATCTACTACGCCGGCCCGGCGAAAACGCCTGAAGGCTATGCCTCCGGTTCGTTAGGCCCGACCACGGCAGGCCGCATGGACTCGTACGTTGACCAGCTGCAGGCCAACGGCGGCAGCATGATCATGCTGGCGAAAGGTAACCGCAGCCAGCAGGTGACGGACGCCTGCCACAAGCACGGCGGCTTCTACCTCGGCAGTATCGGCGGCCCGGCGGCGGTGCTGGCGCAGGGCAGCATCAAGAGCCTGGAGTGCGTGGAATACCCGGAACTGGGTATGGAAGCGATCTGGAAAATTGAAGTGGAAGACTTCCCGGCGTTTATCCTCGTGGATGACAAAGGTAACGACTTCTTCAAACAGATCCAGTCGTCCCAGTGTTCGGCGTGTGTGAAGTAAGCTAAACAGCCGGGTGGCGGCTGCGCCTTACCCGGCCTACGTGTTCGGTAGGTCGGGTAAGCGTCAGCGCCACCCGACGCCAAAAAGAGCGCACAAAGCGCCATATCGTTTCCCAGAAGTCATCAATACTTATCCCTTAAGCATGTGAGCAATCCCTCTTTTGTTATCAAGGAGAAAGTAATGACCACGGTACGCCATGAGAAAGACTCGATGGGCGCCATCGACGTCCCGGCCGACAAGCTTTGGGGCGCGCAAACCCAGCGTTCGCTGGAGCATTTCCGTATCTCAACTGAAAAAATGCCCGTCTCGCTGATTCAGGCGCTGGCGCTCACCAAACGCGCAGCCGCTAAAGTGAACCAGGATTTAGGCCTGCTGACGGCAGACAAAGCAACCGCCATCATCAACGCCGCCGACGAAGTGCTGGCGGGTAAGCATCCCGATGAATTCCCCCTCGCCATCTGGCAGACCGGTTCCGGCACCCAGAGCAACATGAACATGAACGAAGTGCTGGCGAACCGGGCGAGCGAACTGCTGGGGGGCGTGCGCGGCATGGAGCGTAAGGTCCATCCGAACGATGACGTCAACAAAAGCCAGAGTTCCAACGATGTCTTCCCGACGGCGATGCACGTGGCGGCGGTGATTGCTATCCGCGAGCAGCTTATTCCGCAGCTTAACGTGCTCAAATCCACGCTCAACGAGAAAGCGCAGGCCTTCCGCGATATCGTTAAAATTGGCCGTACCCACCTGCAGGACGCCACGCCGCTGACGCTCGGCCAGGAGATTTCCGGCTGGGTGGCGATGCTGGAACATAACCTGAAGCACATTGAATACAGCCTGCCGCATCTGGCGGAGCTGGCGCTCGGTGGGACGGCGGTCGGGACCGGGTTAAACACCCATCCAGAATACGCGGTGCGCGTGGCGGAGGAGCTGGCAAACATCACCGGACAGCCGTTCGTCACGGCGCCCAATAAATTTGAAGCGCTGGCGACCTGCGATGCGCTGGTCCACACCCACGGCGCGCTGAAAGGGCTGGCGGCCTCGCTGATGAAAATCGCCAACGACGTGCGCTGGCTGGCCTCGGGTCCGCGCTGCGGCATCGGTGAAATCAGCATTCCGGAAAACGAGCCGGGCAGCTCCATCATGCCGGGTAAAGTCAACCCGACCCAGTGCGAAGCCATGACCATGCTCTGCTGTCAGGTGTTGGGCAACGACGTGGCCGTCAACCTGGGCGGTGCGTCCGGCAACTTCGAGCTGAACGTCTATCGCCCGATGGTGATCCACAACGTTCTGCAATCGATTCGTCTGCTGGCGGACGGGATGGAGAGCTTTAACGAGCACTGTGCGGTAGGGATTGAGCCGAATCGCGAGCGTATCAGCCAGTTGCTCAATGAATCGCTGATGCTGGTGACGGCGCTGAATACCCATATCGGCTACGACAAGGCCGCCGAGATCGCTAAAAAGCGCATAAAGAGGGGCTGACGCTGAAAGACTCCGCCCTGGCGCTGGGCTATCTCACGGAGGCAGAGTTCGACGCCTGGGTTCGCCCGGAGGCAATGGTCGGCAGCCTGAAATAATCAACCCGCCACATACAGGTGCAGCCGCGGAATAATCAGCTGCAGCGGCTGCGCCTGAGGCCTGTAACGGTGCTGGACGTTGTCCGCATCGTAATTCAAAAGCTCACCAATATCCGGCACGATGGCCCCCTGATCGGCATCATAAAACGCAATCAGCGGCGTCGGACAGGCATACTGAACCTGTTTTTGCTGACCGGAATACCAGACGCGGGCGATAGGCTGCACCTTCACCGGGCGCTTTATCTTGAGGCGCGTGTCCGCAGGAAGCGAGGCGATGCTGTGATACTCCTGCTCCAGGCGCTCAATCCACTGTTCACGCGACCACGGTGCGACGGTGCGCGGCGTCTTCAGGCTTTTTTCCAGCTGCGCCAGAATCTCATCCCGGGTGAAGTTTTTAATGATGTGCTTATTCGCCCAGCCGAAGCGCAGCGTGGCGGGGTGACGCAGTACCGTTAGCGTGCGATAGGCGTTCAGGGTAATCAGCCCCGGAAGCTGGCGGTGCACCCATTCAAACCGGGCGGCAGGGGCGAGGCCGGACTCCTCGGTGATGATCTTTTCAAAAGCCGCTTTCAGGGTGTTGATATGGGTAATCTGGCTTTCCAGCGCGTCGCGCGTTGTCGCATCGGTTTGCAGGCAGATCACGCCGGGCAGACGTACGGCCGCCTTACTGCTGCGGTTTTCTGACTGCTGCTGGATAAACAGGCGGCGATAGTGCTTCAGCGCCAGCTCAAGGGCGGCGCTGCCGATGTGCTGTTCAACCTCGATGGCGTCCAGCGGGTCGTGCTCGGCCCCTTTAGCCACCTCGGGCAGGGTAAAGACGCGCGCGGCCAGCAGGCGGCAGGTCTGCAAACGTTCGGTCAGGGTCAGGAGCTCGTGTTCTATTTCCCGAAACGTGCCGTTCAGCCGTTCGAGGAGATCGTATGTGGCCATAAGCACTCTCATTAGTTACAACATACTTATCATATAGCACAGCACGCCGGGTCAGGCCAGCGTGCGGTTGAGGTCAGGCAGGGACGGGAAGGGAGATGTTATGGTACACCGGCCAGCTAAAGCAGAAGCGCGCGCCGCCGAGCTCGCTCTCTTCGCAATGCACCGTGCCGCCCATCGCCTGCGCGATAGAGTAGACA
This sequence comes from Enterobacter cloacae complex sp. CARB60, assembly GCF_036487345.1. Classification (NCBI taxonomy): domain Bacteria; kingdom Pseudomonadati; phylum Pseudomonadota; class Gammaproteobacteria; order Enterobacterales; family Enterobacteriaceae; genus Enterobacter; species Enterobacter cloacae complex sp. CARB60. Next base: position 2,616,257 of record NZ_JAZKLC010000002.1, on the reverse strand, counting down.
ATCGCCAGCCCCAGGCCGCATCCGCCGGTGGCTCGATCGCGGCTGGGGTCGAGGCGGACAAACGGTTCAAACACGGTTTCTCGCGCTTCCGGGGCGATCCCCGGACCGTCATCCTCCACCGTCAGGCTGGCCTGATTGCCCTGCAAATCCAGCCCAATCTGTAGCGTACTTTCGCTGTAGCGCATGGCGTTGTTCATCAGATTGTCCAGCACGCGCTCCATCAGGCGCATATCGAGCGCGCCGTAATCACCCGGCGTGACGCGCGTTAACAGCGTGCGCTGCGGATTCACGCTCTGAACGTCATCGATGTGGGTTTGCAGCCAGGCGGGCAGGTCCGGCGTGCTGAGGTTCAGTTCGTTTTGCGGACGATCGAGGCGCGCGTAGGTCAGCAGCTCCTCAATCAGCCCTTCAAGCTGGCCAATATCGCGGTTCAGGGCCTGAGACTCCGCTTCCGTCAGATTCTCGCTCATCTCCAGACGATAGCGCAGGCGAACCAGCGGCGTGCGCAGCTCGTGCGCAATCCCGTCGATCAGCTGCTTCTTACTGGCGATAAGGGCATTGATGTTATCGGCCATCTGGTTAAAGGCCACGCCCAGACGTTCAAAACTGGAACCGCTGTCGAAGTGGATACGTTCGGTAAAATGCCCCTCGCCAAAACGCTGCGCGGCGGATTCCAGTTTCAGCATGTCCTGCCAGTGTGGGCGCATCCAGATAAAGACCGGAAACGCGAGCGAAATGGCGATAAAGGCCATCAGCGCCATGTCCAGCAGACGCATCTGGTGCAGATAATAGAGATAGGGCACCGGCCCGACGGCCAGCACGTAATGGCTGCGCGGAATTCGCTGGATAAAGGTGTATTTCTCATCCAGCGCGACGATGTCCCCGTCGCGCAGACGCTGCATGGCGGGCGGATCCAGCTCAAAATCTTTTAACGGCTCGATGCGTAAATCGAACGACAGGTTCAGATCCAGCTCTTTGAGGGTTTTCGCCCAGTCGTGCGGCGGGATCTCTCTCAGCTCGCTGCGCATCAGATAGAGCGAGCTTTTCATCAGATCGTCCAGCGACTGCCTGCCCGCACGTTCGGCGGTGAATTTATAGACCAGCCCGACCAGCATGGTCATGACCAGGAAGCAGACAAACAGCAAAAGATAAAACTGCACAAACAGCTTTTTCATTAAATATCACCGGATGATCAATGTGTTAGCTACTGCGCGTCTTCCTCTGGGGGCACCAGGGGGACACTGCTGTATCCGCCGATACGATGGTTAAGAATTTCAATCTGGTCACCATCAAGCGCGTTTATCCAGGCAGAGTACACTGTATAAATCATTTCTGCATTCTCATGGCCCATCTGGCTTGCAATAAACGCAGAGTTGGCTCCAGCAGAAAGCATCCAGCATGCGTATGTATGCCGTGTTTGATATGGACGTCTGCGACGCACACCTGAACGGCGAATCGTGATGTTCCAGAGAGAGCTGATCGAATTCACCGAGTAGTTCGCTTCTGTTGTTGAAGAGGCGCCAGTAATAACTCTTTCCGTTGTTGCCGACGCGCCACCGCAATATATGCGTCGCCCCAAAATACCGCGCTGGGAGTGTCAGCAATATACGGATTGGGTAAAAACTTTGCTGTGTTGTGGCTGCTGGAAGCCGGGTGATGATCCCCATCATATGATTGGTTCCGGGTTCGGCGGGACCGGCACGAAGGCTGGAGACTTCCATGTTATGCCGATGTGCCGCATTTGCCACAGAGAGTTGCACGAGAATGTGTTGTAGTGGGAACGCCAGCACGGCAGCCATCTCGAGCACATCTTTCGGTTGCAGCATCGCGCGCTGGGACTCGGCGTAATCGTAATGGGAGGCGTATGCAGAACGCTATCGATATGCTGGCCGCCATCGGCAGCAAAGGTTATGCCCACGGCAAAAGGTGCGCGTCGTGTACACGGGAATGCTGAGTTACTGGCGCAGGAAGCTTTAATTCAGTGGGCTGGCCTGACAGTCATTAATGGGTGTCGGATAGGTGACTATCTGGTGCACGTTCCGAACGAGGGGAAGCGTGGCCCGATCGCTGCCAGCGAGTTTAAGCGTGCCGGCGGCAGGGCGGGATACCCTGACCTGATTCCGGATCTGCCTTCCGATAAATGGCACGGCCTGCGCATCGAGATGAAAGCGAAAGGGGGAAAGCCTACGGGCACTCAGTTAGAATGGATCGAGCGACTTCGTGGCGTCGGGTACCGAGCTGAGGTTCGCTATGGGTTTGATGAGGCGAGACACCTTATCATTAGGTATCTTAAAATGAGTTTAGGGTGAATGTTTTGCCGAATTAGTGCACAGCAAAAGGATAATGAAATGGCTAATAATGTGAGATACCAGATTTTCGTTAGTTCTACTTACACCGATTTATTCCCCGCACGGAGGAAGGTGACAGAACACATTCTGAGTATGAACCACATTCCAGCGGGTATGGAAATGTTCAGTGCAAGCGGAAGACAACAATGGAATACCATCAAAAAAGCCATAGATAATAGTGATTATTACGTTTTAATCGTAGGTGAACGTTACGGAAGTATATCCGAGGAGGATGGTGTAAGTTACACAGAAAAGGAATTTGATTACGCAAGACAAAAAAATATACCAACACTATGTTTTCTGCCTGGTAACTCATTTACCACAACTAGAGAAAATAGAGAGTCCGAACCGTTAAAAATAAAAATGCTTGAGGATTTTAAAAAGAAAGTATTAGATAATCAGTTATGTGCTTTTTGGGAGAGAGAGGACGAGTTAATTCAAAAAATCTCAACGGCATTATACAAAATATTCACTGAAGAACCAGGGGTGGGCTGGATAAGAGGGGATGCTTCTGATCCGGAAGTTCTAACAAAACTTGTTAAGGTTATGGAAGAGAATAATAACCTTCGTGAAAAAGTGCGGCTGTTAGAGGCTGAAAAATTAACCAATAAACCAGAATTGTCTTTTCTAATAAATGGGCATGATAATGCTCTGGGTGCATTAAATATAGTCCTTCCAGAGTTAGATTCCGAAGTTTTTCTTACGATTCAGTTAGGCCTTTAACACATGCCGACATACCATTCGAATTACGCAGGTATGTCAACGAGGCAGACTTAGTAGTCTATAATGAACAATTACCTGAAGATAGCGAGGTTGAAACCTATCTCGATTCAATCCAGTTTTATTTATTCGCAAAAAATAATTTACCAGTGTTCACTATCAGTAATACATCCGTTACAAAAGCTAACAATGTTAGTATTCGTATCCATCTACCCGATGGACTGATTGCATTATCAACAAGCGATATGGATGATTATGAAGTGCCAGCACTTGGTTTACCAAAGAATCCAATTGATGAGGCGGCAAGAAAAAGGAATGCTGCATTTCAAACTAGAGATTTTGGTTTTTTTCCTCTGATTGGGAACACTCGCCGTAGCATAAATATTCCCGATTTTTCCAAAAGAGACCTTTATATTGAAGGCAAGGATTACATTGAGGGTGGATTAAGATATGTTAGGCAAAATACTATTGATGAAATGAGTGCTGATATACATCTTCTTCCGCTAAAGCGGGGTACATTCACTGTGAAAGTTTCAATATTGTGTGATGAATTTCCTGACTGGGAAACTACGGATATTCTAATATCAGTAAAATAATTTGCTTGATGAATGAGACGAGAGGTTCGTCTCATTCATCAAAGATTAGAGTTTATAACTATTTTATTTCATATTTTGCAATCTTGACCTACTCCCCGTTGATTAATACACCCCGATGTTAGTCATGTCTTCATAAGCCACATGAGGACATCCCCATGAAGAAGCGTTTTTCCGACGAACAGATCATCAGTATTCTTCGCGAAGCGGAAGCCGGAGTTTCTGCCCGTGAGTTCTGCCGTAAGCACGCCATTTCCCATGCCACTTTCTACACCTGGCGCAAGAAGTTTGGTGGCATGGAAGTTCCTGAGGTGAAGCGGCTTAAATCTCTTGAAGAGGAGAACGCCCGCCTCAGGAAGCTACTTGCCGAAGCCAGGCTGGATAAGGAGGCACTTCAGGTGGCTCTGGGGCGAAAGTACTGACGACAGGCCAGAAGCGGGAAGCCGTTAAGTTTATGTGTGATGCGACCGGTCTGTCGCAACGTCGTGCCTGCAGGCTTACAGGTTTGTCCCTGTCGACCTGCCGCTATGAGGCTCAGCGTCCGGCAGCTGATGCGCATTTATCAGGGCGCATCACTGAGCTGGCACTGGAGCGCAGGCGTTTTGGCTACCGCCGCATCTGGCAGCTGCTTCGTCGGGAGGGCCTTCACGTCAATCACAAGCGGGTATACCGTATTTACCACCTTAATGGACTGAGCGTAAAACGCAGACGACGCCGTAAAAGGCTGGCAACCGAACGGTTTCCGCTTCTGCGCCCGGATGCGCCGAACCTGACATGGTCGATGGATTTCGTTATGGACGCACAGGCCAACGGTCGGAGGATCAAGTGCCTGACCTGTGTGGATGATTTCACGAAGGAGTGTCTGACAATCACCGCTGCTTTCGGTATTTCAGGCGTTCAGGTCACGCGTATTCTGGACAGTATCGCGCTGTTTAGGGGCTATCCGGCGACAATAAGAACCGATCAGGGTCCGGAATTTACCTGCCGCGCGCTCGATCAATGGGCCTTTGAGCATGGTGTGGAACTACGGCTTATCCAGCCAGGTAAGCCAACGCAGAACGGATTTATTGAGAGTTTTAACGGACGCTTTCGCGATGAGTGTCTGAATGAGTACTGGTTCAGCGATATTCTTCATGCCCGGAAAACGATTAATGACTGGCGGCAGGATTATAACGAGTGCCGTCCCCATTCATCGCTGGATTACCAGACACCAGCTGAATTCGCAACGGACTGGCGAAACAGGAAATATGAAGAAAAACCAACCGACATTACTAACTGAAGGTTGTATCTAATCCTGGGAGCAGGTCAATATATGAAAAAACCACGGTGTTTTCATATCTCTTTAGCGTGTGGAAAGCGTCATCTCTGTTGGGTAGAGCGCACTATATCGCGTGCGCACTTCTTTTTACCTTGGCGATGAGCGTTTCCGTTACGGCCAGTCCTTCCGCAATGTGCATATCAATCACATCGGCCCCAAATTCGTTAATTAAATCCAGGAGAATTTCGTAAGACTGGATGAGTTCAAGGAGATCAAAGAGCGCTTTCCGATCGGCGCGTGAGGGGGAGGAATGGCTAAGCGCTGCCTGATTAACAATCCATTCAAGATTGGTTTTGATGGCTTCGACCTGACTGTAGCTATACATATTTCATGGGCTTAAATCCTCATATCAAGATTTTATGGGAGAGGTATCGTGAGAGCTTCACGGTGAAAATGAGTAAAACGGTCGCATGAGCGGGGCGAGCTGAAAAAAGGAGAGTCGAGAAGGTAATTATGGAATAGTTCGCGTGCTTAGCAAGTCAATTGTTGCGCAAACGTAAAAATAAACGCGCGAAAGAAGGGCATCGTCGCGCAATGCCTTCATTTCGCGCAGGTTATCTTATCGGGAGACGCGATCAGGTTTCCCACGCATGTGGGGCAAACAGGTAGCCCTTATTACGTACGGTTTTAATGCGGTAGGGCTCGGTAGCGTTATCCTGCAGCTTTTTGCGCAGGCGCGAAATCGCCACGTCAACGCTGCGGTCCATTCCGTCATAGCTCACGCCACGCAGGTTTTTCAGCAGCGCGTCGCGGTCCATGATTTGCCCGGCGTGCGTTGCCAGCTCCCACAGCAGGTCAAAATCCGCGGTGGAGAGGGCGATAAGCTCGCCAGAGAGCAGCACCTGGCGGTTAATGGGGTCAATAGACAGCGTACCGAAGCGCATCGCTTTGTGCGGCGTCAGGGACGGCGCGGGCGCTTCGCGTTCGATGCTGGCGTGCTGGCGCAAATGCAGGCGCAGGCGTGCAAGCAGGACGGCAGGCGGTGTGGTTTTCAGAATGTAGTCATTGGCACCCATCTCCAGCGACAAAATGTGGTTCATATCGCTGTCCAGTGAGGTGAGCAGGACGATAGGTCCCTCCCACTGGGCGCGCAGGTCACGGCAGAGCGTCATGCCGTCTTTGCCTGGCAACATGATATCCAGCAGCACCAGATCCGGGTTTTCACGGACGACCACCTCTTCGGCACGATCGCCGCGAGGTTCAACAATGACGTCCATATCATGTTTACCCAGATACGCGGCGATCAGTTGCCCGACTTCGGGTTCGTCTTCAACATAAACAATCTTATTCATACAGCGTCTGTTTTCGTGAAAAAAGCCAACATACACCGCGAAACCTTAACCTTCCATTAATCTTTCAAAATTAACGCCGGTTCCGTTATTCTGGCTCATATTGTGAGTTGATTATTCCAGGGAAAAATATGGGACTGGTGATCAAAGCCGCGCTGGGCGCGCTGGTGGTGTTACTGATTGGCGTTCTGGCAAAAACGAAAAACTACTATATTGCCGGGCTAATTCCGCTGTTTCCGACCTTTGCGCTGATTGCTCACTATATTGTGGCTTCTGAACGGGGCACGGAAGCGTTACGCACGACCATCGTGTTTGGCATGTGGTCTATCATTCCGTATTTTCTGTACCTGCTTTCGCTGTGGTATTTCACCGGTTTTCTGCGTCTTCCCCTGGCGCTGAGCGGGGCGGTTGTCTGCTGGGGACTCAGCGCCTGGGTGTTAATTTTCTTCTGGAGCCGCTTTCACTAGCGCAGCGGTCGGCCGCCGTCCACGGCAAAGGTTCTGCCGGTGACGTAGCAACTGGTGAGCAGGTAATCCACAAGGTCGATGACCTCTTTCTCGCCCGGGGCGATTTTCATGAGCGACTTATTCAGCGCCTGCTGGCGATACTCCGCATCATCGTTTTCGTTAAACAAAATCATCGCCGGGGCGATGGCGTTCACCTTCACCTCGGGCGCGAGCTTGCGGGCAAACGAGCGCGTCATGTTATCCAGCGCGGCTTTGCTGGCCGCGTAGGCGATGTGCTTGTCGCTTCCGCGCTCCACCACATAATCGGTAAAGTGAATAATATCGCCCGCAGCGTGCCCATGACCGCGCAGAAGATCCTGCAGGGCGTGGTTGAGCAGATAAGGGGCATTTACGTGGATCTGCAACATGGCGGAGAGCGTTTCGCTGAGAGACGTACCGGGTTTTTCGGCACGCCATGCGCTGGCGTTATGGATCACGGCGCGCAGCCCCGTCGTGGTGGATTTCACCTCTTCCGCGAAAGCCAGAATGCCTTCATCGGTTGAAAAATCAGCTTGGATGCAGACAGCACCGGCTTTGCGTAACCCTTCAATCGACGGGTATTCCGTACGGTAGCTGACAATGACCGGATGGCGAAGGTTGAGAAAGTGATGGGCGAGGGCGAGGCCGATACGGCGGCCTCCGCCGGTAATCAGTATTGGGCGAAGCGGTGCATTTCCCATCGTATTCTCCTTAACAGTTCAACAATGGGAAAGGCGATGCTATCCCATTAACATCCAGGTTGCCGGTAGGGCAGCAACCAGTAGCAGTCCAATTAATGCCATCTCACGGCGTTTCAGCGCGTTCTCCAGCTGATGCGTGCGGCGGGCGTAGATAAACACCAGCAGACCCGGTGCGTACAGCACTACCGACAGCAGCAGATGCATAGGTCCGGAAGCATACAACAACCACAGGCCGTAAATACAGGCTCCGACGCCCACGACATAATGCGCAGAGCGTGTGGCAATTTTTAACAGATACGCACCCACTAAGAAATAGGGTACCAGAATCATCTCCGAGGCGATGGTCAGCAGGGTGTTATAGTCAGAACCTGTGAGCCAGATCAGCACCAGACAGACCTGAACGCTGATGTTGGTCAGCCAGAGTGATGCCGACGGCGCGCTGTTTTGGTTTTGACGGGCAAACAGGCGTGGAAACGCCTTGTGCGTCGCGGCCAGGAACGGCACTTCAGCCGCCATGATGGTCCAGCTCAGGTAAGCGCCGCAGACGGAGACGATCAGCCCTGCGGCAATCACCACATCGCCCCAGGGGCCGAGCATTTTCACCATCAGGCCTGCCATTGACGGGTTACGCATTTCCGCCAGCTCAGGACGCGCCACCACGCCCAGCGACAGCAGCGTCACCAGCAGATAGACCCCGAGCGCAGCCAGTACGGCCAGCAGCGTAGCGCGGCCCACATCGCGTTTATTCCGGGCCCGGGCAGAAACCACGACCGCGCCTTCAACGCCGATGAACACCCACAGGGTAATCAGCATCGTGTTTTTCACCTGCTCCCAGACGGGAACGCCCAGCGCAACGCCGCTGAAATCGAGCTTGAATACGTCCAGACGGAACGCAATAAAGGCCAGAACGATAAACAGCCCGAGCGGAACCAGTTTCGCCAGCGTCGCCACCAGGTTGATGCTGGCGGCCGTTTGTACGCCACGCAACACCAGCCAGTGGACGAACCACAGCAACACCGAGGCGCCCACAATAGACTGCCAGGTATTCCCGTCGCCAAAGAGGCGCAGCTCAGGCGTATCGGTAAAGAAACTGAGCGCCGAGAAGACGATAACCAGATAGGAGACGTTGGCGATAACCGCACACAGCCAGTATCCCCACGCGGAACAGAAGCCAATCAGCTCGCCGAAACCTTCACGCGCATAGGTGAAAATGCCGCCGTCCAGGTCCGGACGAATGCGGGTGAGCAGCAGCATGGCGAAGGCCAGCAGCAGTATTCCGACACCCGTAATGCCCCAGCCAATGATGAGCGCGGAAGGGCTGGCGACGGCCGCCATATTCTGCGGCAAACTGAATACGCCTGCACCCAGCATTGAGCTTAAAACGAGTGCAGTCAGAGCACTCAGGCCAAGTTTCTTTTCCATTGGCTTCCTGTTATGAAAGGTCAAAATCCAGAATAATTATTTCGCTCAGGCGCATAAAAATGGTGGATCACACTAAGGCGCGGGATTTTACGGAGTGTAACGAAAGCATGCAATGACGTGGGACAGAAATTCAAAAAAAGTAACAAAAAAGGCGGCATTGCGCCGCCTTTCGTAAACGATTTTGTTACTTGTACAGATCGGCGCTGATGGTCACGTTGTTACCACGTTCCTGCCACTGGCGGGTGATGTGGTAATACTTCGCCCCTTTCTTCGCCGCACGCTTCGCGACCTGGTAAGAGACTTCCGTCATGTTGCCGTAGTTGCCGGTAAACTTGATGCTGTCGAACGGCACCATCTGCGCGGCAGTGGCGTTGTTCAGCTCTTCAATTTTGGTACCGTCCGGCAGCGTAACGGAGTAACGGCCACCTTTCGTGGACTGCGTTTCAAAGAAACGGCCCACTTCAGCGCTTGGGGCAGCCGTCGTTGCTACGCCTGGAATTTCAACTTTCTTCGCTTCTTCGCCGCCTTTTGCTATTGCCGCGCGACCTGCTTCTGAATTCGCCGGGATGGCATCCGGGCTCTGCAGAACACGTTTTTTCGCATCTTTTTTATAGATGAACGCGGTAATACGCTGGTTGCCACCCTGGTTAGCATCGACCTGACGCACGATGAAGAAAGAGTAGGCCCCTTTCTCTTTCGCGGCTTTGGTGATGGCATCGTTCACTTCAGGCTGGCTGCGATAGAAGCCCTGAACGGTGACGGTGTCGTAAGGTTCCAGCTCAATCGCCTGATCTTTCGGCAGTTCAACAACACCGTTGATCACGCGGTTTTTCGGTGCGTCAGCTTTTGGCGCATTGTCTTTGAACAGCGCAATGGTCACGCGCTGGTTACCGCTGTTGCCGTAATCGGACTGGTCAACGACATAAAACGAGGCAGCCCCGTTTTTATCAGCAGCTTTTGATGCCGCGGCGACGGCGTCGCCAATAGAATTATAACGACCCACAATGACCGTATGGTCAAAAGGTTTTAACGCTGCCGCTTGCTCCGGCGTTAACTCTGTTGCGGCATTCGCAGACAGGGCGGTCGCGGAAAGAAGTGCGGACGCCAGGAGTGTGTTCTTAAGCTTCATAAAAATGATCCTTCGCCTTGCGCAAACCATGTACTGGTATTGTTGTTAATTTGAGACGGTCCCGATTATTGCATTTAAAACCCGTCGCTGTCTGCGCCATTTTTCACTGCCTGTGCTGACTGAATCACCAATTTCTATAACATTTAGTGATATGTTGAAAAAACACGCGTTTGACAAGTAAAACTGATAAAGCATATGACTTTTACAAGTTAATTTAATGTTAATAAGTTGTTCTCTTATGGCGCTATATCATGTTTTTACCGCTTCGCTTGCGCGATTTATCGGTTCTGGCAATGAATTTAAGGTAAATATCACTGTCAGTGACGCCGATCGCTTATTTTTCACAGATAAAGTAAGAAATAGTGTTTTCTGGCGGTAGATCGCGAGCGCTATTTTCAGTAGGTTATAGACAGTTTGTTACTGTTTTATTTTCCGGGGTTAATCATATTTCGTCGCTCGCGTGATGGCGAATATTGATACAAACCGCGGGCATTTATCGATAAACCATCATCAAAAACCGATGGAAGGGAAAACTATGCGTATTGGGGTACCAAAAGAACGGTTAGCCAATGAAACCCGCGTAGCGGCAACACCGAAAACGGTGGAGCAACTGCTTAAGCTGGGTTTTACGGTCGCGGTTGAAAGCGGCGCAGGCAAACTGGCGAGTTTCGATGACGAGGCCTTTATCCAGGCTGGCGCGGAAGTGGTCGACGGTGCCGACGTCTGGCAGTCGCCGGTGATTCTGAAGGTCAACGCACCGGAAGAGAGTGAGATTGCGCTGCTGAATCCGGGGACGACCCTGGTGAGCTTCATCTGGCCTGCGCAAAACCCGGAGCTGATGGAGAAGCTGGCGGCCCGCGGCGTGACCGTGATGGCGATGGACTCCGTGCCGCGCATTTCGCGCGCGCAGTCGCTGGATGCCTTAAGCTCCATGGCAAACATTGCCGGCTACCGCGCCATTGTTGAAGCGGCTCATGAGTTTGGCCGCTTCTTTACCGGTCAAATCACCGCCGCGGGTAAAGTCCCTCCGGCGAAAGTGATGGTGATTGGCGCGGGCGTGGCGGGCCTTGCCGCAATCGGTGCGGCAAACAGCCTGGGCGCTATCGTACGTGCCTTTGACACCCGTCCTGAAGTAAAGGAACAGGTCCAGAGTATGGGTGCCGAATTCCTTGAGCTGGACTTCAAGGAAGAGGCAGGCAGCGGCGACGGTTACGCGAAGGTGATGTCCGAAGCGTTTATCAAAGCCGAAATGGAGCTCTTCGCCGCCCAGGCGAAAGATGTCGACATTATTGTCACCACCGCGCTTATCCCGGGTAAACCGGCACCGAAGCTGATTACCCGTGAGATGGTTGACTCCATGAAGTCGGGCAGCGTGATTGTCGACCTGGCCGCCCAAAACGGCGGTAACTGTGAATATACCGTACCGAATCAGGTGACCACGACCGCGAACGGCGTGAAGGTGATCGGTTATACCGATCTGCCGGGCCGTCTGCCAACGCAGTCTTCTCAGCTCTACGGCACTAACCTGGTCAACCTGCTGAAGCTGCTTTGCAAAGAGAAAGACGGCAACGTCACCGTTGATTTCGACGATGTGGTGGTACGCGGCGTCACCGTCGTCCGCGAAGGTGAAATTACCTGGCCTGCGCCGCCTATTCAGGTTTCTGCTCAGCCTCAGGCGGCACCGAAAGCGGCGCCCGCGCCAAAAGAACCCGCCAAACCGGCTTCTCCGTGGCGCAAATACGCGATCATGGCGCTGGTAATTATTCTGTTCGGCTGGCTGGCTGACGTTGCGCCGAAAGAGTTCCTCGGCCACTTTACCGTCTTCGCGCTCTCCTGCGTCGTAGGCTACTACGTGGTGTGGAACGTCTCCCATGCGCTGCATACGCCGCTGATGTCGGTAACCAACGCTATCTCCGGGATCATCGTGGTGGGGGCGTTACTGCAGATTGGTCACGGCGGCTGGATCAGCTTCCTGAGCTTTATCGCGGTGCTGATCGCCAGTATCAATATTTTCGGTGGTTTCACCGTGACTCAGCGCATGCTGAAAATGTTTCGTAAAGGCTAAGGGGTAGCATATGTCTGGAGGATTAGTGACAGCCGCATACATTGTTGCTGCAATCCTGTTTATTTTCAGTCTGGCGGGGCTTTCCAAACACGAAACGTCTCAGCAGGGGAATAACTTTGGTATCGCCGGGATGGCGATTGCGCTGATTGCCACCATCTTTGGGCCGGACACCGGCAACGTGGCGTGGATCCTGGTGGCGATGATCATCGGCGGCGCGATTGGTATTCGCCTGGCAAAACGCGTTGAAATGACCGAGATGCCGGAGCTGGTTGCTATTCTGCACAGCTTCGTGGGTCTGGCGGCGGTGCTGGTGGGCTTCAACAGCTACCTGTATCACGAACCGGGCCTGGAACCGATTCTGGTGAACATCCACCTGACGGAAGTGTTCCTCGGTATCTTCATCGGTGCGGTGACCTTCACCGGCTCTATTGTCGCGTTCGGCAAACTCCGCGGGAAGATATCTTCTAAACCGCTGATGCTGCCAAACCGTCATAAGCTGAACCTGGCGGCGCTGGTGGTGTCGTTTGTACTGCTGGTGGTCTTCGTGCGTACCGAAAGCGTCGGTCTGCAGGTGCTGGCATTGCTGGTAATGACCATCATCGCGCTGGCGTTCGGCTGGCACCTGGTGGCGTCCATCGGCGGTGCGGATATGCCGGTGGTTGTCTCAATGCTGAACTCCTACTCCGGTTGGGCGGCAGCGGCGGCAGGCTTTATGCTGAGCAACGACCTGCTGATCGTCACCGGTGCGCTGGTGGGTTCTTCCGGTGCGATCCTGTCTTACATCATGTGTAAGGCGATGAACCGCTCGTTCATCAGCGTTATCGCCGGTGGTTTCGGGACCGATGGGTCTTCTTCCAGCGCGGATGAAGAAGTGGGTGAGCACCGTGAAATTTCTGCGGAAGATACCGCAGACATGCTGAAAAACTCGCACACGGTCATTATCACCCCGGGCTACGGCATGGCGGTGGCGCAGGCGCAGTATCCGGTTGCGGAAATCACCGAGAAGCTGCGCGCGCGCGGGATCAAGGTTCGCTTTGGTATTCACCCGGTGGCAGGGCGTCTGCCTGGCCACATGAACGTGCTGCTGGCGGAAGCGAAAGTGCCTTACGACATCGTGCTGGAAATGGATGAGATCAACGATGATTTCGCCGACACCGACACCGTGCTGGTCATTGGTGCCAACGATACCGTTAACCCTGCTGCACAGGACGATCCGGGTAGCCCAATCGCCGGTATGCCTGTTCTGGAAGTGTGGAAGGCGCAGAACGTGATTGTGTTTAAACGCTCCATGAATACCGGCTATGCCGGAGTTCAGAACCCGCTGTTCTTCAAAGAGAACACCCACATGCTGTTTGGCGATGCCAAAGCCAGCGTGGATGCGATTCTGAAATCACTCTGACAGGGTAAAGCCCGGTGGCGCAAGCTTACCGGGCCTACCAAACCCGTAGGCCGGGTAAGGCGAAGCCGCCACCCGGCAAAAAAAAACCGCCGGTTCCCCGACGGTTTTTTTTCATCTTACTGGTTAATCGTCTTCCGGGTCGTCCAGCTCAACCGGCGTCTGGTACTCATCCGGCTTAATGACCAGCAGGTCGCAGCGTAGGTGGTCGATCACCTGTTCGGCGGTATTGCCGAGGAACGCGGCAGAAATACCGGTCCGGCCAATGGTGCCCAGCACCACAATCCCCGCCTGCAGATGTTCCGCCAGGTCCGGGATCACCTCTTCAGGCAGCCCTTTTTCCACGTGGGTCATTTTCTCATCAATGCTGAATTTCTGGCGCAGCGCTTTCATGGCCAGCAGGTGCTGACCGCGGATCGCGTCGTTGTACACGCTCGGGTCAAATTCAGGCAGCTCAATGGCAATGTTAATCGGGGTGACCGGATAGGCGCCCACCAGATGCACTTCGGTATGATTCACCTGATCGGCAAGCTGGATGGTTTCCTTCACCAGCTTCTCGTTCAGCGAATTGTGGTAATCCTCTTCGCTCGCGAGGTTTACCGCGACAACGGCTTTTCCGCCTTCAGGCCACGGCTGGTCTTTCACCATCCAGACCGGGCAGGGGCATTTACGCAGCAAGTGCCAGTCGGTCGGGGTGAAAATTACGGATTCCAGCTTGTCGTGCTGGTGCGCCATCTTCAGCAGCAGGTCGTGCCCACCGGCGACAATCTCCTGGATAATGGCTTCGAAAGGTCGGTTATGCCAGACCACTTTAATATCAATGGGCACACCCGCTTCCAGGTAATACTTCGCCTGTTCACGGATCCACGCGGTACGCTGGCTGATGACGCCCTGACGCATAGCGGTGCGCTCGTCAGGCGACAGAAGGGTGGTCATCTCATACGAGAAGTCATAGATCGGCAAAAACGCTTTGATTTTGCCACCAATCCGTTGATGTAAATACACAGCACGTCGTAATGCTGGCTGATCGTCCTGATTCGGATCGATAGCTACCAGCATGTTTTGATACTTGGCCATACAGGTCTCCTTACTACTGTCACCACAGTCTGTAATTAAAAGAGTAACCTATATATCCTGAATGAAACAGAGGGGAGGTTTTACCAGATCAATAATTCATGAAAAATTATCAGAGGAAAAGTACCGTGGTCGTCACCGCGATAAACGCAATAAACAGCAGCACCATCACCGCTATTGCAAAGGTCGTGGAGTCCTGGACGTAGGTTTTTTCTTCCCCCTTCATCGGGCCAACAAGCATGATCCAGATGAAGATAAAGGTCACAGAGGCAATCACGACTGAAACGAAAAACAAACTTTCTCTCAATTCATAACCTCAACGAGAACCTTTCGGGCGCTGTGTGGGGACGTGCTGCGGTGAAAATATCTTGAAACGGATGTGATTATACCAGACCAATAAATCACAAGAATTTATCAGTCTGGTCATCAACAGGCGGGAAGTTACGCCACGTTGCGGGCGTGCCCGGCAAGAACGGCCAGCGCTTCACCGTTTTCGATAGTGATGTATTTACCCTTAACGGCCAGCATCCCGCTTTTCTGGAAACGGCCCAGCAGACGGCTGATGGTTTCCACGGTCAGACCCAGGTAGTTACCGATATCGCCACGCGTCATCGTCAGACGGAACTCACGCGGCGAGAAGCCACGCTCGGCGAAGCGGCGGGAGAGGTTGTAGATAAACGCGGCCAGGCGCTCTTCTGCATTCTTTTTGGAAAGCAGCAGGATCATGTCCTGATCGCCTTTGATCTCACCGCTCATCAGACGCATCATCTGCTGACGCAGGTTAGGCATCTTGCCGGACAGGTCGTCCAGGGTTTCAAACGGGATTTCGCAAACCATCGAGGTTTCGAGTGCCTGAGCAAAGCTCGGATGATGGCCCGTGCCGATGGCATCAAAGCCCACCAGGTCGCCCGCCAGATGGAAGCCGGTGATCTGCTCATCACCCTGTTCGGTGATGGTGTAGCTCTTGATGGTGCCAGAACGGATAGCATAGAGCGATTTCAGTTCGTCTCCCGCTTTAAACAGCGTCTGCCCTTTCTGAATAGGCTTTTTGCGCTCGATGATATTATCAAGCTGATCGAGTTCATGCTCATTCAGGGTAAACGGGATACAGAGCTGGCTGATGCTGCAATCCTGGCAATGGATAGCACAACCGCCAGACTGAATGCGTCGTATAATTCGCTTTTCCGGGATCATAGGTTTGCTCAAGCCTTAATTGATATTGGTCAATTTTAACATCTTTTTGGTAAGTACGTAAGCCTGACAAACCCTCAATAAGGACAAGAGACGGCAACGTGTCGCCATCTTCTTGAAATTCCACAGCTTGATTATGGATTTTTAGCCTAACCGGAAGAAAATTAAGCACTAAAAGCCTGGGAACTAAAGCAAGAGATACCCTTCGTGACGCAGCAACCACTCTTTGCGCTGCACGCCGCCGGCATAGCCCGTCATGGTGCCGTTGCGGCCAATGACGCGATGGCAGGGCACCACGATGCTGACCGGGTTGGAGCCGTTCGCGGCACCCACTGCACGTGCGGCCCCTGCGCGGCCTAGCTGCTCCGCAAGCTGGCCGTAATGCATAACCTGCCCGCACGGTATCGACCGCAGGGCCTGCCACACTTCGCGCTGAAAAGGCGTGCCTGCCGTGGCGGTCGGCAGAGTATCGATGATGCTGAGATCGCCTTCGAAGTAGGCTGCAAGCTTGTCGCTCAGTCCGCCCGGGTTGGCGGCGCGGATACGTTCATACCCCTGCGCGCGGTAGTGAACATGGAGCAGTTCTTCCATGCGGTCGCTGTGCTCTTCCCATTCGACGGCGCGCAGGCAGAACTGCTCGTCCGCGATCACCCACAGCGGCCCGAGCGGCGTCGCAATCTTGTCTTCGAGTAATCTCAGCATCCTTATTCCTTTAGTTCAGCCTCGGGTATATCCCCGGCCCAATCGGCAGGCCGACAAGATACCATGCCACCAGCATCACCAGCCATACCCCTAAAAAGATAAGCGGGTAGGGTAAAACCAGCGAATAGTAGGTACCCAGTTTGGCCTCCGGTTTATAGCGCTGCAGGAAGCCTAAAAACAGCGGAACAAACGGCGAAACCGGCGCCAGCGGAATCACCGAGGAGTCCGCGATGCGGAACAGGATCTGGGCAAACGCCGGATGGAACCCGAGCATCATAAACATCGGCACGAAGATCGGGGCCAGAATCGACCAGATGGCGGAGCCGCTGGCGATGAACATGCACAGCAGGGATGACAGCAGCGCCAGGCCGACAAACGCCGGTACGCCGCTTAATCCGGCCGCCTCCAGCGCGTCGGTCAGGCCCACGGCCATAAACTTGCCCATGTTGCTCCAGTTAAACATCGCCACAAACTGCGCCAGCGGGAACACCATCACGATAAAGCCCGCCATCTCCTTCATCGGCTCGATCATCAGCTGAGGCAGATCGCCCTGACGGCGGATTTTGCCGGTCGCGATGCCGTAGGCGAGCGAAACGACAAAAAAGAAGAGGATAATCAGCGGCACGATGCCCTGAATAAACGGCGACGGCAGGACGGTATGTTTAACCGGATCGCGCAATATGCCGTTTTCCGGCACCACCATCAGCGCCACTAGCGCGATAAAGGCCAGCGAGACCACGCCAGCCACGCGCAGGCCGAAGCGCTGCTCTTTGCTCAGGGTGTCCAGCTTTTCATCGCTACGGCCTTCCCATTTTCCCAGGCGCGGCTCGATGATTTTATCGGTAATCAGCCCGCCGACAATCGTCAGGACAATGACCGAGCAGGCCATAAAGTACCAGTTGTCGATCACGCTGACGTGCATTGCCGCATCAATGGTCTTCGCCGCCTCCGTGCTGATGCCCGACAGCAGCACGTCGGTGGTGACGATCAGCAGGTTGGCGGTGAATCCACAGCCCACGCCCGCAATCGCCGACAGCAGGCCCGCCACGGGATGACGCCCGACGGCGAGGAAAATCAGCGCCCCCATCGGCGGCATGATCACCAGCGCGGCGTCGGAGGAGATATGGCTGAAGAAGGCGATAAACAGCACCATATAGCTGGCGTAACGCGCGCTGACGTGCGAAGCCATCTTCACCATTAATGCGGGCAGCAAGCCAACGCGTTCCGCCAGCCCGGCGCCCAGCACCAGCGCCAGAATGGCGCCCAGCGGGGCGAAACCGCTGAAGTTTTTGATAACGTTCGGCAAAAACCAGTGCAGCCCGTCAACGCTGAGCAGGTTCTTTACCGCCACCAGGCTGCCGTCAGCCGGGCTGCGCACGCTCACGTCAAAGGCGGAGAGCACGGCGGTGGCGACCATTAAAATCACAATCAGATAGATAAACAGCAGGAAAGGGTGCGGCACTTTATTGCCGATCCTTTCAACCCAGCCATAGAGCTTACCGGATGGGGAATGCGAAGGTATGGATGACATACTCATGGGCGTTCCTCGGGAGTGTTGTGTTGTTGTGTTTTTTATTTTAAAGGTGACGGTGTCACGCCTCTTGGGATCGGACACACGTACGGTTGTTCTTGTAATTGTTGTTCGAACTCTTCACGGCATTTTTTCAGCAGCGCTGCGTCCTGGAGCAGATTGAGCGCGGTCGCGCCCATTACTTTTCCGGCCAGCAGCATGCCTTTGTGGGCAATGGAGGTACGCCCCTGCGCCACCAGTTGCCAGGTGTGCAGCGGCGTGCCGACGGTAAAGCAGGGGCTGAAGCACTGGGCGACCGGCATTTTCCAGCTGACGTCGCCCACGTCGGTTGAACCCGCCAGCACGTTGTCGGTGATGGCATAGGGCGCGACTTCATCCACCAGCAGCGTCTCCTGATGACGACGGGCAAAGGATTTACCCGCGTCACCCCCCGTTGCGGCAATATTTTTCAGGCTATTTTGCAGATCGTTGGGCGTCAGGGTGGCGCGGATCTCGCGGGCGAAGGCGCGTTCTTCCTCCGTCCAGAGCGGCGTGCCGTAGTGCTGCAGGGCGCGATACATCGCCGCCTCGAGCGTGCGGTTCGGCAGGTAGCTGGAGCAGGCTTTATCAAAGCGACACTCGACGGTGGTTTCGGTCATCATCGCCGCGCCCTGGGCGATTTTCTCGATACGTTCGTAAATCTGCTGCGCATCGGCCATCTCCGGGGCGCGGATCAGGTACAGCACTTCAGCCTGCGCCTGCACCACGTTGGGTGAAATCCCGCCGGTATCGGTAATGGCGTAATGGACGCGCGCTTTTTCGATAATGTGCTCGTTGAGGAAGTTGGTGCCGGTGGTCATCAGCGTCACGGCGTCCAGCGCGCTGCGTCCCAGATGAGGGGAGTTGGCCGCATGCGCCGCCACGCCTTGAAAACGCCAGGCGGCCTGAATATTCGCCAGCGTGCTGACGTTAAACATCCCGGCGAAGGCTTCCGGGTGCCAGGTGACGGCGGCATCGACGTCATCAAACAGACCTTCACGCACCATAAAGGTTTTGCCGGAGCCACCTTCTTCACCGGGACAGCCATAAAAACGCACCGTTCCGCTGCCGCCGTGCTGCTCCAGCCAGCTTTTCACCGCCACCGCGCCCGCAAGTGCCGCGGTGCCTAAGAGGTTATGCCCGCAGCCGTGGCCGTTGGCCCCCGGAGTGGCGGATTGCGCCGTTGCGCAGTGCGCCTGCTGGCTAAGTCCTGCCAGCGCATCGTATTCGCCCAGCAGGGCGATGACCGGTTTCCCGCTGCCGAAGCTGGCGATAAAAGCGTTGGGAATGTCGCCTGCCTCGCGCGTCAGCGTAAATCCTTCTGACTCCAGCTCGCTGGCGAGCCGTTCGGCGGACCAGAACTCTTCAAAGCGGGTTTCAGGACGATCCCAGATCGCGTCGGCAATATCGGTTAACGTCCGACATCGCGTGTCGATCGCATCGGCAATAAAAGCGTAGTTCTCCTGCATTACACACCTCGCGTCCACGGGAAATTGAGCGCGGTCCGCGCCAGCGTTTCGATGGCGATAGTCATGACCTGCTCATCAAAGTCGAATTTTTCATTGTGATGTCCGGCGCTCAAATCCGTGCCGAACACCATATAGGAAGCCATGCCGCCGTTCTGCTGCACGCGGGCCATCATCAGCGTGGCGTCTTCGGAGCCTGCTGGCGCCTTCACCTTATCTATGGCGTGGACAACCCCGGAAACCTGGCTTGCCTGTTCGCGCAGATAATCAACCCACGCCGGTGTCGGCGCGCTGGAGGTCGCGGCACCCATCAGGCGCATTTCGGCGCGCACGCCGTAGAGCGCCGCTGCGCCGGTGATAACCGCCTGCGCGCGTTCAAAGACGTACTGATTAATCGCTTCGCTTTCGCCGCGGGTTTCAACCTTTATCAGGGCATTCGCAGGCACCACGTTGCGTCCGCTGCCCGCCTGCATCACCCCGACGTTCACCCGGGAGGCGCCTTCGCTGTGCGGGGCGATGCTGTGCAGGGCGAGGGCGGCCTGCGCGGCGGCGAGCAGGGCGTTACGTCCGTCCTCCGGTTTACCGCCCGCGTGTGCGGCTACGCCGGTAAAGTTCACGTCGAACTTGGTGGTGGCCATAAAGTTATCGCTGCCGCAAATCACCGTTCCGGCAGGGACGCCGGTACCAATATGGATGGCCGTGAAATAGTCCACGCCGTCCAGCGCCCCGGCGGCAACCATGGCGCGCGCGCCGCGGGTGCCTTCTTCGGCAGGCTGGAAGATCAGCTTAAGGGTGCCGTTAAGCTGCGCTTCATTCTGCTTAAGCACCCGCGCCAGCCCCAGACCAATCGTGGTGTGGCCGTCGTGCGCGCAGGCGTGCATCATTCCCGGATTGCAGGAGGCAAAACCGTCGCGGAACGGGCGATGGCTTTCATCCAGCGCTTCGCTTAAATCAAGAGCATCCATGTCGACACGAAACGCCAGGATCGGTCCAGGACGCCCGGTATTGAGGGTCGCCACAATGCCGGTAAACCCGCCTTCAAACGGTGCCAGCCATTTCTCAGGCGCGCCCTGCGCCCGCGCGCGGGCAAACTCTCGCGCCAGGGTTGCGGCATCGGGCAACCCCATCCGGCTTTCGGCATCGACCACGTCGCGACCCATCGCCAGCTCGTAACCCAGCGAGTCGAGGATTTCCGCGACTTTCGCGGCGGTACGAAACTCTACCCAGCCGGATTCCGCATAATGGTGAAAATCACGACGCCATGCGCTCAGCTGCGGGGATAACGTCTGGATGTACTGCGCCAGTGTGTCCATATCTGTTCCTGTCATCATTAAAATATGTGAACTGCTTCACGCTGTGATAGTTTTTACTTATCACTAACCGATATTTCACAGTTTTAACCGTTCAGGAATTACCCTCGCACATCCCTTTCCATTAAAGTAGATGACAGTTTCTTTACTCTGATAAACAACGGTTATCGGTCGGGCTATGACATTCCAGATTAAATTTCATCAAATCCGGGCGTTTGTTGAGGTCGCGCGTCATGGCAGCATTCGCGGTGCCAGCAGGGCGCTGAATCTTTCGCAGCCGGCGCTGACCAAATCCATCAAAGAGCTGGAGGAGGGCGTGGCGGCGCAGCTTTTCGTGCGCAGGAGTAAGGGCGTCGCGTTAACCGAATGCGGTGAGGGCTTTTACCAGCGCGCGAGATTAATTCTGGAAGAGCTGCGCGCGGCGCAGGATGATATCCGTCAGCGGCAGGGCGAGCTGGCCGGGCAGATCAACATCGGGATGGGGGCCAGCGTTTCACGAAGCCTGATGCCCGCCGTTATCACCCGCTTTCACGCGCAGCATCCGCAGGTCAAGGTGCGGATTATGGAAGGGCAGCTGGTGTCGATGATCAATGAATTACGCCAGGGCGAACTGGACTTCACCATCAACACCTATTATCAGGGGCCTTACGACCAGGAATTTACGTTTGAAAAGCTTTTCGAAAAACCGTTTGCGGTATTTTGTCGTGAAGGACATCCGGCCATGGGGGCAACGTCCATTAATGAACTTCTGCATTATAACTGGACAATGCCGACGCCGCGGGGAAGTTATTATAAGCAATTAGAAGAGGTATTTAGCGATCGTTCGCAAATACCGCGAATTGGCGTGGTTTGCGAAACATTTTCTTCCTGTATTAGCCTGGTTGCGCAAAGTGATTTTTTAAGCATATTGCCGCAGGAGCTTGGCTGTGACCCGCTGCTGGCGCACCGCCTGGTCATGCTGCCGGTAGTCGAATCGCTTCCAAAAGCAACCTATTATTTAATTCAGCGCCGAGATTCACGTCAGACACCCCTTGCCGAGTCATTAATTACGCAATTCAGAAGGGAAGCGAGAAAAATAGTCGTAGCGTAAAAAAGAGAACATAAAAAAAACAGGATCTGCCCGACATCAGACAGACCCTATAGTACACACAGCAGTGCATCCTTTCGCCAATCCTGAGTATTATTTCCATGAAGCAGGTTTATTTAGGTATAACACCTTTCCCGAAAAAGGGAAGGCTATTGAGTGGTTGATTTTACGAAAATTTAACACAAATCACTTATTTTACCTTTGCTGAAATTTTAGTTAAGTCGCATTTAAGTCTATTTTATAAATACTATATATATTCATCAGGTTAATATTATTGCCACGCATCGCCCTGTAACGGTGATTGAGGCCGGTCTCTGGCGCAGGTATAGTACAGTCCTCAGATGTAGCCGGAGGATGTCCATGAACCCTGACGACAAATCATTTTTTCTTGACGCCATGGAAGATGTCCAGCCCCTGAAGCGCTGCGCGGATATTCACTGGCAGCCCTGCCGCAATACGCGGGCGCGCGAGGAGGTGGATAGCGAACAGCTGGATAACTTCCTGACGCTGGATTTTCTCGACATGCTTCCCCTGGAAGAACCGCTGGCGTTCCAGCGCGAAGGGGTACAGCAGGGCGTTATGGATAAGCTGCGCACGGGTAAATATGCCCGCCAAGCCAGCTTAAACCTCCTGCGTCAGCCCGCCGAACGCTGCCGTCAGATGCTCTATTCTTTTATTCGCCAGGCCGGACGAGACGGGTTACGCAATCTTATTATCATTCACGGGAAAGGGCGCGAGCAGAACTCGCATCCCAATGTGGTGCGCAGCTATCTGGCGCGCTGGTTAACCGAGTTTGAGGAAGTGCAGGCCTTCTGCGTGGCGCTGCCGCATCACGGCGGCAGCGGGGCATGTTATGTTTCACTGCGAAAATCAGATGAAGCAAAACAGGAAAACTGGGAGCGTCACGCCAAGCGCAGCCGCTAGCGGGCGATATCCTCGCCCGCCGGTGACTCAGAAGGTTTCCCAGTTGCTGTCGGTGGAGGCGGCTGTCGTGGCCGGGCGCAGCAGCTGCGGCGTTTTCAGATTGGCAGGACGTGGGGCTACCGCTTTTTCTTTGCCGTTCAGGCGAAACGCCGCTACCGCCTGGCGCAGCTGCTCGGACTGATCTTCCAGCGCCGCAGCCGCCGTGGCGGACTCCTGCACCAGCGCGGCGTTTTGCTGCGTCACGCTGTCCATCTGCGAAACGGCCAGACTTACCTGCTCAATACCGCGGCTCTGCTCGTCAGAGGCAGATGAGATCTCACCCATGATATCGGTCACGCGGGTAACGGCGGCGACAATTTCCTTCATGGTGGTGCCAGCCTCGCTAACCTGCTCAGAACCGGTATTTACCCGGCTGACGGAGTTCTCAATAAGCCCTTTGATCTCTTTCGCCGCCTGCGCGCTGCGGCTCGCCAGCGTGCGGACTTCGCCTGCAACAACCGCAAAACCACGACCCTGTTCCCCGGCGCGGGCCGCTTCCACCGCTGCGTTAAGCGCCAGAATGTTGGTCTGGAACGCGATGCTGTCAATCACGCCGGTAATATGCGCAATTTGCTGCGAACTGTCGGCGATTTCGTTCATGGTGCGAACCACGTTATCCACGACGTGACCGCCGCGCGCGGCCGTCTCAGAGGCGTTTTTCGCCAGCAGCGTGGCCTGACGGGCGTTATCGGAGTTCTGTTTAACCGTCGCGGTCAGCTCTTCCATGCTGGCGGCGGTCTCTTCCAGCGAGGCGGCCTGCTGCTCGGTGCGGGCGGAAAGATCGTTGCTTCCCGCGGCAATTTCGCCTGCGCCGGTGTAGATGGAATCGGTACTTCCACGTACGGCGCTGACGGTGCTCACCAGCGACTGCTGCATCTCATGCAGGCCGGCGGCCAGCTGCCCCATCTCGTTGCGACCAGAGATGGCGATATCCTGCGTCAGGTCGCCCCCTGCAATGGCGCGAATATGGTTCATAATGGAGTGGAGTGGTTTTAACAGCAGGTGCTGTAAACCCTGCCAGATGACCACCAGAACCGCGATAACGGCTAGCAGAATAGCCGCCAGCGTCCACTGCATCTGCGTGAAGCTGCTCTGGTTCTCTTCGGTTGCGGCCTTCAGCAGGGTGTTGTTTTCGGCGCGCCAGCGGTTATAGACCGCTTCCATCTCGTCCTGCGCCTGCTGCGCGTCCAGATCGCCATAGGCCTGATAGTTGTCGGCACGCAGATACTCAATTGATAAGCGCATCACTTCGTGCATCTGGTTCCAGGATTTCTGCATCTCGTCGGTTAATGCCGCCTCCTGGCCGTTAACCTGCGGCAGCTTCTGCCACTCTTTGTTATAGGCTTCGGCTTTTGCCAGCGAGTCGCCTGCGGTGCCAAGCAGTTTATTGATCGCCGCAAGGGAAGCCGGGTCGCGCTGGTTCTTCAGGTAGCGGATCGCCACGCGGGTGACGGTGACGCGCGTTTTCACCAGCGTGTTCACGCTGTCGCTCAGGCTTTCCTGCTGGGCATTGAGCACGCCGGAATTCTGGAAGTTATGGCGATCGTTGCTGACGGCAGAGTAGAACAACCCTCCCGTGACAACTTGCAGCAGACAGAATATGGTGAGGGCAAAGATAATACCGGTAATCACGTGCAGGTTTTTCAGCATAGCGGTCGTCCGTTAGAGAAGATGCAGGGTTACTTCATTACTATCGTCGTAGAGAATTTAAACTTTAATTAACTCGCGCTTAACTAAAGGTTCTTTGAGGGAACCTGTTGTAAATCCGGATCATTTTTATGAGGAAGGTTAACATGAGCAGTATTGATAAAAGCGGGACGTACGCGCTCGGGACGCGGACGGTTAAACGACTGGGCTACGGTGCGATGCAGCTCGCCGGGCCGGGCGTCTTTGGTCCACCGAAGGATAAGCAGGCCGCGCTGGACGTGCTGCGCGAAGCGGCGGCGGCGGGGGTGAACCACATTGATACCAGTGATTTTTATGGCCCTCATGTCACTAACCAGCTGATCCGCGAGGCGCTTCACCCGTACCGGGACGATCTGACGCTCGTTACCAAGATTGGTGCCCGTCGCGACGACAAAGGCGCCTGGCTGCCGGCCTTTTCCGCGCAGGAACTGACCCAGGCGGTGCATGACAATCTGCGCAATCTGCAGCTGGACGTGCTGGACGTGGTGAATCTGCGGATCATGTTTAGCGCACACGGGCCGGCGGAAGGATCGATTGCTGAACCGCTCTCCACCCTGGCCGAATTACAGCAGCAGGGTCTGGTGCGTCATATTGGTCTGAGCAACGTCACGGCCACCCAGGTTGCGGAAGCGCAGAAGCTGGTGCCGGTGGTGTGCGTGCAGAACATGTACAACATTGTGAACCGGGGTGACGACGCGCTGGTGGATCTGCTGGCGCAGCAGGGGATTGCTTATGTGCCGTTCTTCCCGCTGGGGGGCTTTACGCCGCTGCAATCTTCCGGGCTGAAGACCGTCGCGGATTCACTGGGCGCAACGCCAATGCAGGTAGCGCTGGCATGGCTGCTGCAGCGTTCCCCGAATATTCTGCTGATCCCGGGCACCTCTTCCGTGGCGCATCTGCGGCAAAACCTCGCGGCGGCGGATCTGAAGTTACCGCCTGAAGCACTGGAAACGCTGAATTCGCTGATGACTTAAACGTGACATGCGCAAAGCCCGAAGGGGACTTCCGGCTTTGCGCGCTTAGGGTCCTGTCTGACTTTTCTGCCTGTGAAGCGCTAACGCTTCCGCCACAATCTCTTGCTTACTCTTACGCGTCTCAAAGGCGGTGGTTCTGATGTACTCCATCAGGTCGGGATCGATGCGGGCGCTCAGCATCCTGAGATCGGCCTCCTTTGCCAGACCGCGTGCAACACGCTTGTCTGGATAGTCACGGGCTGGCATGGAAAATATTCTCCAGTAAGTCTTGTTAATTCGTGCCGTAAAATATGCTTTTATCTGACTTTAAAGTCAACATGTAGTTATTGAGTAGTGATGTTATTTTTTATAAGTCATAAACTAGATGACTTTTATATGACTTATGCTGTCAGGCCTGTTATCGGCGGGCGATGTTGCTCAATTAAAAAACCGCTCAAACTTCAACGCGTTTGGGTTCGCTTCCGGAAATGACCTTGATCCTTGTCCATAATCCGTAATACTGTATTTATATACAGCATCTGGCGAGAAAGGCATTATGGACACTCTCTTTTCTTATCAACCAAAACAAATCATTGAATTACCTTTATTTTTAGAACGTGTTGCCTGTGGGTTTCCCAGCCCGGCGCAGGATTATGTGGAGGATCGTCTCGATCTTAACCGGCTGGCAGTAAGACACCCCAGTGCGACCTATTTTATCAAGGTGAGTGGAGACTCCATGATTGGGGCGGGGATCGGCGACGGCGATCTGCTGGTGGTCGATCGGTCGTTAAATGCCGAACATGGGGATATCGTCGTGGCGTCGGTCGCCGGTGAGTTTACGGTGAAAGAGCTACAGACCCGACCGGTTCTGAGGCTGCTGCCGCATAATGCCCGCTATCAGCCGATTACCTTTCAGTCCGAAGAGGAGCTGCAGATCTTCGGCGTCGTCACCCACACGCTCAAAACGCATAAACATGTTCGCGCTGGTTGATGTGAATAGCTTTTATGCCTCCTGCGAGCGGGTATTCCGCCCCGATCTGGAGGGGAAACCCATCGTGGTGGTGTCCAATAACGACGGCTGCATTATTTCACTGTCGCGGGAGGCAAAGCAGTTCGGCATAAAAATGGGTGAGCCGTATTTTAAATTCAAAGAAAAGCTATACCCGTCGCGGGTTTACGTTTTTAGCTCGAACTATGCGCTGTATGCCGATCTCAGCAGCCGGGTCATGCAGACGCTGACCGATCTCGCCCCGGCAATAGAGATTTACTCCATTGATGAGGCGTTCGTGAACGTTTCAGGGGTCAGTCACTGCCTGTCACTGGAAGCGTTCGGTCACCAGATGCGCACGCAGGTCTTTAAAAATACGGGCTTAACCGTTGGCGTCGGTATTGCCCCGACCAAAACGCTGGCAAAGCTGGCCAACTATGCGGCGAAACGCTGGGCCAGCACGGGCGGCGTGGTCGATCTCTCAGGCCGCGAGCGGCAGCGTAAGCTGCTGGCAAAAGTTCCGGTAGAGGAGGTGTGGGGAGTAGGGCGGCGCATCACGAAAAAACTGAACGCGATGGGGATTACTACGGCGCTGGAGCTGGCGGAAGCGTCATCCTGGGTCATCCGCAAACATTTCAACGTGGTACTGGAACGTACGGCCCGCGAGCTTCGCGGTGAGCCCTGTCTTGATCTGGAAGAGTTCACCCCCACGAAGCAGCAAATCATCTGTAGCCGTTCCTTTGGACACCGCATTACGCAATATGAAGAGATGCACCAGGCGATTTGCGCCTACGCGGAACGCGCCGCAGAGAAACTGCGCGGCGAGCATCAATACTGTCGTTTTATCAGCGTGTTTGTGCGCACCAGCCCGCATGCTGAAAACGAAATTTATTATGGCAATCAGGCTTCGGTCACCCTGATGACGCCCAGCAATGACTCGCGCGATATCATCCGCGCCGCCACGGAGGCGCTGGGGCGTATATGGCTCGACGGATATCGCTATATGAAAGCCGGGGTCATGCTGGCGGACTTTTTCAGCAGCGGCGTCGCCCAGCTGAATTTGTTTGACGATAATCGTCTGCGCGCCAACAGCGCGGCGCTGATGGAGATGATGGACAGCGTAAATCATTCCGGTAAAGGGAAGATATGGTTCGCCGGGCAGGGTATTGAGAAATCCTGGGCGATGAAGCGTGAGATGCTGTCACCGGCCTATACGACGCGGTACGCCGATTTGCCGGTGGCAAAGTAGAAGGCGGCTATTTTGTGGTTTCATGCGTCGCGATCTCAGGCAGTAACTGCTCAATCACGCTGACGACCTTTCTGACGCGCTGCGGAATAAAGCGGGCGTCAGGATATACGGCATAGAGGAAGCGATCTGGTAACCGCCAGTCGGGCAGTACCGGTACCAGCGTGCCCGCCTGCAGCGCCCTGGACACGAGCGGTCGCTGCATGCCGCCGATACCGATGCCTGACTCCAGCGCCTGCAGCAGCGCGTCGCTGGTGTTGGCACGGAAAACGGTATTTACGTTGACCTCGACCGTTTCCTCGCCAGAAATCAGGCGCAGAGGGGCATCCAGCGGAATACCGCTGAACCGTACGTGTGGCAGCGTGGCCAGCTCGCTAACGCCGTGTACCGCCTGAAAACCGGGAGCGGCAAACAGCGCGGCTTCAATACGCGCCAGCACGCGAGCCGCGTGCGCCTGCGGAGGCTCACTGCTCAGCCGTATCGCAACATCCACGCCCTCCGTCACCAGATCGGCAAGGCGGTCATCCAGGGAAATCATCAGCTGCAGTTCGGGATGCAGGTGCTGTAGCGCCAGCAGATGCGGCAAAACGATCTGCCCCAGGCCGCTCGGTAACTGGACATGGACGCGCCCCTGAACGCGATGATCGACAGGATGTAAACGCCTCTCAGCTTCCCCCATGGCGTCCAGCACAAGCTGCATATCACGCCGGTAACGCTCACCCTGTTCGGTCAGCTTCATCGTACGCGTCGTACGGTGCAGCAGTACCACACCCAGCGCTTCCTCAAGTGCCGCGATCTGTTGACTGACGGCGGACTGCTTAATACCGGTCTGACGGGCGGCCGCCGAAAACGAGCCCGCTTCAGCGACGCGTAGAAAGGTCGAAATGGCAGTGAGCTTATTATTCATTTAATGATTCTGCTTATAAGTGCCATCGGTTTCAGGGGATATCTCCAGAAAAAATAATATATCACACTGCGTCTGTCACCCTTTCCGGAGAAACACCATGAATAAGATGCAGCAACGCAACGTCGCCCTGGTCGCGGGCGCCAGCGGCATTGTCGGCAGACAGCTGGTCAACACGCTCCTGCACCATCAGTGGGAGGTGATCGGCCTCAGTCGCCACGCGGTAACCCACCCGGACGGCATTCCCGTGGTGAACGTCGATTTACTGGATGCGCAGGACACTGCACGGGCGCTGCACGCCCTGAGCGGTGTCACCCACCTCTTTTACAGCGCCTGGGCGAACGCGGCGAACTGGACGGACATGGTTGAGCCGAACGTCACCATGCTGCGTAATCTGGTCAGCACCCTCGAAAAAACGGCACCTTTGCAGACGGTGAGCCTGATGCAGGGATACAAAGTCTATGGTGCGCATCTGGGACCGTTTAAAACCCCGGCGCGGGAAAGCGATCCCGGCGTACCGGGTGCTGAATTTAACGCCGCGCAGCTCACGTGGCTCAGCCAGTTTCAGCGGGGGAAAGGCTGGCACTGGAATGCCATCAGGCCGGGCGTGGTGGGGAGTGCGGTACCGGGTAATGCCATGAACCTTGCGCTGAGCATTGCCCTGTACGCTTCCCTGTGTAAGGCTCTAGGTTTACCGCTGCGTTTTCCCGGTTCGGAACAGGCCTGGCACAGCATCGTGGACCATACCGACGCCGGGCTGCTGGCCGAGGCAACCCTGTGGGCCGCCACGTCACCTGCGGCACAGAATCAGGCCTTCAACGTGAATAACGGCGATATCTGGCGCTGGAGCGAGCTGTGGCCGCGTATCGCACGCTGGTTTGAACTGGACTCTGCGCCGCCGGTGAGGCTGTCATTTCATCAGCTGTTTAACGACTATCGCGGGGTATGGCGCGAGCTTGCCGAAGAGCGGCTGGTGGAGGCGGATATTCTGCAGCTGAGCGACGGGCGGTTTGCCGATTTTGTCTTTAGCTGGGATTACGACATGTTTGGTGACGGGAGCAAGCTCAGGCGGGCGGGCTTCACGCAAATGCAGGCCACCGATGAGATGTTTTTCCGCCTGTTCGCGCAGCTGAGAGCCGGGCAGATTATTCCCTGACCGTAAGGGTTGTTGTCATCAACGATCGGCGCGTTATACTCACGCGTTGAGAATAATAGATGGTGGGGCAGGGATATGCACGAGAGTCTAAAAATGATATCAGTCGCGCTGCCCCTGATTGCGCTTTTCATTCTGTTAAGCTTTTTTGTCAGACGCATTCGCCAGGCAAAACGCATCATTTCAGACTGTAACGGGATGAAAAAGATATCTGCCAACCCCTCAATATTTGGCGGGAATGCAGGTAAAACCTGGTTTTATGATGACCAGTTTTTATATGAAGTTAAAAACAACGCCACCCGTAAAATTGCGCTGGCTAATATCATTAAGATCGGGCCGGGGAATACCGAGATAAATAGCAGACGGATCTGGATTGTTATTTACCGTGACGGTGCTAGTGAAAAGCAGGTGCAGTTTTATAACAATCTCACCCTCTGGAACCATAACTTCACGGCTTTTCTGGCAGCGATAAAAAATGCCAATCCTGACGCTGTCGTTAAAGAACGCTCAATCCTCAATCTGTGAAAAACAACCGCAGACGGTTTGCGGACGCTGCTCTTGTGCAGCGTCCATAGCATCCGGATTAAGGGCTTACTCAACCGTTAACGCATTAACAACCTCGGCCACGCTTTTCACGCTGCGGATGTTCCCAATCCCCGTGCCGAGCGCGATATAGCCTTCGTCGGTGTTATTTTCCAGCATGCCCAGGCGCAGGCCCCGTAATCCTCCCATCGCCTTGCCCAGCGCTTCGTTGCTTGCGCCAGCTTTATCCATCGCCGCCAGTTTGTCCGCCAGCTTGCCGGGTAAAGAGCGATAGTAATGGGGCACGGTGCGGAAAAGCAGCAGATCGAGGCCGTTGGCGGCAACAATTTTCTCTTTGACCCCCTGCGGCACGCGGCTTTCTTCCGTGCTGATAAAGACCGACCCGGCAAATACGCCTTCCGCACCTAACGCATGTGGCGCTCTGGCGGTGCGATTATCGGTAATGCCGCCCGCGGCCATCACCGGGATGTGCTTCACGGCATCGGCAATCAGCGGCACGATGGAAAAGGTGCCAAGCGCCGTTGCGGGTAACGTCCCGCCCTCATCAAAACCGGTGGCGACGATAATGTCAGCCCCCATTTCTTCCGCGAGGCGGGTGTTCTCCGGCGTTGGGTTGATGTCGCGGTAGATAATGGCGATACCCGCCTCTTTTAACTCGCTGAACAGCGCGGGAATAATGCTGCCTTCCCCGTAGCCCGTATACACCACGGCCCTGACGCCTTCGTCTTTCACCACCTGAAGAATAGGCCCTGTCCAGACGTCATTAACGGCCGTGGGGATCAGGTTCACGCCAAACGGTTTCTCAGTCAGCCGTTTGGTTTTACGAATTTCTTCGCGCATTTTTTCGGCGGTCTCTTCCGGCGTGGATACCGCGGTGTCGGCGGTTAAACCGGCATTGGGCCCCAGCACGCCGAGTCCGCCGGCATTGCTGACTGCGGCGACTAAACGGGCGTCAGTGAGCCAGGACAGCGGCCCCTGAATAACAGGTTTTTCAATACCCAGGATCTGACAAATACGGTTATTTTTCATAGCTGACTCTCCCTCTCGTTTGAATGGGGAAGAGTGTAGGGCGCAGGATTGTTAGGAAAAATAGCCAAAAAGATTCATCACTGTTATAAAATTAATAACAATCATTTTATCCCGCTCGCGGTAAGAGCGTCTCTTATGCAAATGAACCTATTTGAATCTATTCGAATTTTTATTGAAATTGTTGAGTCAGGCAGTCTTACCCAGGCGGCAGAGAATCTGCAGGTCCATCGCCCGGCCGTCACCAAAGCGTTACAGGTTCTGGAGCAACACAGCGGCACGCGGCTACTGCAGCGCACAACGCGTCGGATTAGCCTGACGCCTGATGGGGAAGCGTTTTATCGCCGGAGTAAACCCCTGCTGGCGCAGGCTGACGAATTACTGGAGTCGTTTGGCGCTGACCGGGCAATACACGGTCAGCTGCGCGTGGATATGCCTATCTCTTTTGCGGCGCTGCGGGTAATACCCAACCTGCCTGATTTCTATCGCCAGCACCCTGAGATTGACATCATTCTGAGCAGCTCGGACCGCCGTCGGGATATGCTGCGGGATGGCCTGGACTGCGTGCTGCGGGTGGGGGAGCTGGAGGACGGCGAGTATATCGCGCGTAAAATCGGGAACATCAAAATCACGACCTGCGCCAGCCCGGCCTGGCTGGCACAACACGGTACGCCAGAAACGCCGGATGATTTACGCAAACATCAGGCCATCAACTGGATTAATAACAGCAGCAGACAAATTCATCCGTGGACGTTTAGCACGCCAGAAGGCGTCGCGGAGATTACCCTGCCCGGTAAGCTTGTCGTGGATAACTCCGAGGCCTACATCGCGGCAGGCCTGGCCGGGCTGGGGTTAATGCAGGGGATGAATCTCTTTCTCCAGCCTTACATTGACCGCGGTCTTCTGGTTGAAGTCCTGCCGGACTATCGCTCGCCGGACCGCAGGCTGTCACTGCTCTATCCACACCGTCACCTCTCCCGCAAGGTGCGGGTCTTTACCGAGTGGCTGGAAAGTCTGGTGTGAAAACAGCCAGCTCGTGACACAGCGCGCCAATCTGGTCCACGGCGTTCAGCAGGCGGGGCGTGGGTTCGTTTGCGCAGTTCAGCCGCAGACAGTGTGTTAACTCGGCGGCCGGGGAAAACAGAGGGCCAGGGCTGACGCCAATACCCAGCGCCAGCGCGCGGCGATGCACCTCCAGCGCGTTGACCTGCTGAGGCAGTTCTACCCACAGCAGGAAACCGGCTGCGGGTACGCTAACGCGCGTGCCGGGTGGGAAACTGGCCACGACCCGCGCCACAACGGCGCGGATCCCCTCTGCGACCCGGCGCTTCAGCCGCCGCAGGTGACGATCGTAGTCGCCGCTTGCCAGCATCTCGCTCGCCGCGGCTTCCAGCAGCGGCGTGCCGGCCCAGTCTCCGGCCATGCGGGCCTGTAGGACCTGCGGGTGGTAGCGTCCGGGCGCAATCCAGCCGATTCGCCAGCCCGGCGCAAGCGTTTTAGACAGGGAGCTGCAGTAAATCACATTCCCGCTCTGGTCGAACGCCTTGCAGGCCGGAGGGCGCTGCCCCTCGCCGACCAGGTCACCGTAGACATCGTCCTCAATCAAAGGAATTCCCGCCTCTTCAAGCAGGGCAACCAGTTCCTGCTTGCGCGCGACGGGCATGCTGGCACCCAAAGGGTTTTGCACGGTGGGCGAGGCCAGAACGGCAGCGGGGCGGTGGCGGCGAATGGCGTCCGCCAGCGGTTCCAGCAGCAGGCCTTCGACAGGGTCGGTGGGGATCGCTAAGGCCTTCAGGCCTAAATCCTCCAGAAGCAGGAGCGTGCCAAAGTAGGCTGGCTGTTCAATCGCCACGACATCGCCCGGCTGACACACGGCCCGAAGGGCCAGGCGCAGCGCCTGCGTCGCGCCTGCGGTAATGATGAGATCGTCCGCGCCGAACCGGGCTCCCCACTGCGCAGAACGCGCGGCAATCTTACTTCGCAAATCCCCCCTTCCCGGAGGCAGGCTGTAGCTCTGTCCATGCGCGTCCAGGCGACGGCCCGCAGAGTGCAACGCCCGCTGCAGCGCGTCTCCCGGCAGCCATGCGGGATCGGGCAGGGCGGCGCCCAGCGGGATCAGCCGGGCTTCTGCACTGCTGAACAGCGACCGGGCCACGGCGGACATTGTAACGGGGACCGGGCCTGGTAAGGAACGCGCGGGCTCTACGCGCGGTGGCAGGCTGGTCTGGCGGATGTAATATCCTGAACGCGGGCGCGCAACGATCAGCCCTTCAGCCTCCAGGCAGCGAAGGGCCTCCAGCGCGGTTGGAAGGCTAACGTGCTCGCGTTCGGCCAGTTTACGAGCGGAGATCATCCTGTCACCGACGCGCAGCGCGCCAGACGTCAGCGTGAGGCGCAGCATCTCGGCAATTCGGCGATAGTGTGGGGACGACGGGGACGGGGCAGACATGGGTATCTGTTCAGGCTAATTTTCGATAAAACTGACTATACAGCCAATGATGTGCGCCATCTATAGTGTCCGGCATGTTCAGGACAAGGAGGCATTATGCACAGCGATAATTTCAACATTTCCACCTATTTCAAACGCATAAACTACACCGGACCGGCGTCTGCTGATACGGCCACCCTGCATGCGCTGATGCGTCATCAGCTCTTTTCCGTTCCCTTTGAGAATCTGGACGTGCAGGCGGGTAAAATTGTCTCGCTGGCGCCAGACGACATTGCCGATAAGGTGTTAACGCAGGGACGCGGCGGCTACTGCTATGAGGTAAACGGGCTTTTTGCCATGGCGCTGGAGGCGTTAGGGATACCTTACCGTTTCGTGGCGGCGCGCCCGATGTTCTACCCCGCGCGGCGGCCGAAAACCCATATGGCGCTCGTCGCTGAGGTAGAGAGCCGACAGTGGCTTTGCGACCTCGGGTTTGGCAGCTACGGCATTCGTGCGCCGATGGCGCTGGACGCGCTTGATGTGGAAATCACGCAGGATTTCGACACGTTTCGGCTAAGCCGCAGCACGGAGGGTGAGTATCTGCTTGAGGCGAAGGTTGAAGGAGAATGGGCCCGGCAATACGGCTTTGATCTCACGCCTCAGGAATGGATTGATTTCGTCCCGGCCAACTACCTTAACTCCACGCACCCGGATGCGATCTTTGTGCAGAAGCGGGTAGTGGTGCAGCACAGCCCGGAGGGACGCCAGATTTTACTGGGCGATATGCTGAAAACCATCACGGCGAACGGCACTGAAACGCGGCAGCTGGCGGAGGAGGAAATCCGCCATGTCCTGAAAAACCGTTTTGCGCTGACTGCCGCGTAATCTGCCGGGAAACGGTAGGGCCTCAGCGCAATCCGTCTTCTGTGGCGTTGCGCTGAGTGCCCCACTGTAACAGCAGGCTAAACGACGCGGGTAACACGGTCAGCGTCACCAGCGTCGCAGCCAGCAGTCCGCCGATGATGGCATAGGCCATTGGGCCCCAGAAGACCTGGTGAGAAATGGGGATCATTCCCAGAATGGCGGCACAGGCGGTCAGACAGATGGGTCTGGCCCGGTGTTCCGCAGCCGCCATAATCGCGGCATCGTTTGCCATCCCCTGAGCAAGATTGCTGTCAACCTCGCTAATTAATATCACCGCGTTTCGCACGATCATCCCCGCCAGGGCGATGACGCCCAGCAGCGCGACAAACCCCATCGGCGTTCCGCCGGGCAGCATAGCCAGCACGATCCCCGGTAAACCAAACGGGGCCATCAGGAGTGCCAGCAGCATACGGGAATATCGCCGTAGCTGAAGCATCAGCAGCAACAGCATGATGACCAGCGTCACCGGAAGGACGGTAAAGACGGAGCTGTTCCCCTTATCCGATTCGGCAACCGCGCCGCCTTCTTCAATGCTGTAACCTGCCGGCAGGCTCGCGCGCAGTTTATCGACCGCCGGACGCAGCGCCGCAGATACCGCTTCAGCCTTCAGCCCCGGGGCAAGATCCGTTTGCACCGTGATAAAGGGCACGCGCTGGCGACGCCAGATGACCGGATCGTCCACGCCCCAGACCGGCGTCGCGACGGCGCCGAGCGGAATTTTTTTACCGTCATTCCCCTGAATCGTGAGCGAGGAGAGGGTAGCGGTGCTGTGACGTGCATCGTCCGTGGCCCGGAGCACCACGTCGACAAGGCGGTCGTTATCCCTGATAGACGTGACAACGCTGCCGGACCAGACGGTGTTCAGCGTGCGGGCGAGGCTTTCTGACGATATTCCCGCCGCCCTGGCCGCCGTCTGATTCACCTCAAGGGTTATGACCCTCTCCGGCTCTCCGGCCGTCTGGTTAACGTCGCGTGAGAACGGGGACTGGCCAATCGCGTCCGTGAGACGGTTCGCAAACGCCCGGACCTGCAGATAATCAGGCCCGCTCACCCGGTATTTGATTGGCCAGCCGACGGGCGGCCCCAGCTCAAGGGGCGACACGCGCGTGATGATGTCGCTAAACTGCGTCGCCAGGATCCTGTTGAGCTGCGCATGCAGACGATCCCGCGCCTCAAGGTCTTTAGCCACCACGACCATCTGGGCGATATTTTCATTTTCCAGCAGCACGTCCATCGGCAGGTAAAAACGGATGGCGCCCGACCCGACGTAGGTCGAGTAGCGATCGATGTTGCCGTTGCCGACCAACGCCTTTTCCAGCTTTTCCACCTCTCTTAACGTTTCCGCCTGCGACGCGTTGGCCGGAAGCGTCAGGCTGACCAGCAGCTCAGGCCGGTCCGAAGCGGGGAAAAACTCGCCCTGCATAAACGTCGTGCCGTACGCGGACAGCCCCAGCGCGGAAAGGGCGAACAGCACGGTAGCGAGCCGGTGACGCAGTGCCAGGCGTAAAAGCCGTCCGTACCCGCGGGCGATCCTTCCGGGGCCTGCCGCGTGATGTCTGACTTTTTCCGGCAACAGCCACGTGCCCGTCAGCGGCGAAAACAGGATCGCGACAATCCAGGAACAGAGCAGGGCAATGAGCACCACCGCAAACAGGGAAAAACAGTATTCACCGGCGCTGGAAGCCGCAAAACCAACGGGAATAAAACCGGCAATCATCACCAGAGTACCGGTGAGCATCGGAAACGCCGTCGTTTTGAATGCATGGGTGGCCGCATGCCGACGTGAATCCCCCGCTTCCAGCCGGGAGACCATCGTTTCGACGGCGATCATGGCGTCATCCACCAGCAGGCCCAGGGCAATGATCAGCGCCCCGAGCGAGATACGCTGAAGGCCGATGCCGGCGAGCATCATGCCGGCAAACGTCATGGCGAGCACCAGCGGGATGGCCGTCGCCACCACCAGCCCGGCCCGTAAGCCCAGTGAGACAAATGAAACCGCCAGCACGATAATAACGGCTTCGATAAGCACCCGGATAAACCCGCTTACCGCGTCGCTGACCACCGCTGACTGATCGGCGACTTTTACCATCTCGATACCGTGCGGCAGCCCGGCGCTGAGGGCCGCCATTCTGGCGTTCAGCGCAGCACCGAAACGCAGCATGTTGCCCGTTGGCGCCATCGACACCGCCAGCCCGATAGCCGGTTTGCCGTTCACCCGGTAGGCCGGGGCCGGTGGCTCGGCGATTTCCCGGGTGACGGTGGCAATGTCGGTCAGCGGAATATAGCGATTGTTCACGTGCAGCGTGACGGCACGTAAATTCTCTTCGGTCGTGAGCGCCCCGCTGACCTTTATCGCCATGTTCTCCTGCCCGGTACGCAGAGTGCCTGCCGGAACAACCGCGTTCTGCGCCCGAAGGGCGTCGGCGACCGCCTGAATATCGAGCCCCATCCCGGCCAGGCGTGCCGGAGAAAAGGCGAGGACCCACTGCTCCTGCTGTTCGCCCAGCAGGGTGGTTTTGCCCATATCCGGCAGGGACATGAGCTCGCGACGTAGGGTCTCTACGCGATCCCGCACCTCCCGCAGGGTGAAACCTTCGGGAATAAAGGCATAAATTGTGCCGAACGTGTCGTCAAACTCGTCGTCCACGGCAGGACCCTGCACCCCTTCAGGCAGGGACGGCGCGATGTCCTGCATTTTTTTGCGAACCTGATACCAGATGTCCGGCACGCTTTGCGGGGGCGTATCGTCACGGAGGTTGACGTGGATAACGGTGCGTCCGGCCCGGGTTTCACTTTCGAGATAGTCCAGCCAGGGCGTTTCCTGGAGCTTTTTTTCAAGCGTATCGGTCAACAGACGGGTGGTATCCGCCACGGATGCTCCCGACCACTGCGCGGAGACGACGGCCGTTTTAATGGTGAAAGCCGGATCTTCGTTACGCGGCAGCTTCTCATAGCAGAACACGCCCATCGCAATCACCAGCAGCATGAAAAAGCTGACCATCTGCTGGTTCTTCAGCGCCCAGGCAGAGAGGTTAAATTTGTCTTCCGATCCTGAGTTCATGGCTGAACCTCTCCGGGCATCA
This sequence comes from Enterobacter cloacae complex sp. CARB60, assembly GCF_036487345.1. Lineage (NCBI taxonomy): Bacteria > Pseudomonadati > Pseudomonadota > Gammaproteobacteria > Enterobacterales > Enterobacteriaceae > Enterobacter > Enterobacter cloacae complex sp. CARB60. The sequence goes on along the minus strand of NZ_JAZKLC010000002.1, from coordinate 2,578,515 downwards.
CCGGCTCGCCGGATCGTAATGTGCTCACGCCCGCCGTAATCACCCGATCGCCGGGCTCAAGGCCGGAGGCAATCATGACGGAGGAGGCCGTATAGCTCGCGGGCACCACCGCGCGCAGCTGCGCCCGCGACTGCGGGGTAATCACAAAAACCGCCGGTTTGTCGCCGGCGCGGGTCAGCGCCGACGCGGGAAGGGTGTACCCGTGCGGGGCTGACGATGGCAACGTGACGGTAACGCTGGCACCCAGCGCCATGGCCGTCGGCGGGTTTTGCAGGGTGGCTCTGACGCGCCAGGTACGGGTCTGAGGATCGGCCTGCGGGGTGATATCCCGCAGCACGGCAGCTGCCTGCAGCGACGGGTCGCTGAGGAGGGAAACCTGCAAAACCGCCTTAACCAGAGGCGGGATCGCATCGGGGGTGGCTATATCAAACGCCACGTCGCGATCTTCCCCGGTCGCCAGCGTCAGCACGGACTGACCGTCGCTGACAACCTGTCCCGCTGAGGCGTTCACGGCCGTGATGACGCCCGCTTGTGGCGCGATCAGGCGCGTCCAGCCGAGGCTTTCGCGGGCATTTCGCCGCGCGGCCTCGCTGCTTTTTAAGCGTGCGCTGGCGACAAGCCAGTCCGCACGGGCGCTGTCGAGCTGCGTGCGGGCTATCGCACCCGTTGGCATGAGCTTTTGCATGCGACTGACGTTAAGCGCGGCGACCTGCGCTGAGGCTTTGGCGCCTTCATAGTCGGCCTCAGCGCCGTCGAGCTGGTTTTGCCCGGTCGTGTTGTCAAGCGTGGCCAGCAGCTGTCCGGCGGTGACACTGTCACCAATATCGACGCTGCGCGTCAGTATCCGGCCCCCGGTGCGAAAGCTCAGGGTCGTTTCATCGTGGGCACGGATCTCACCGGTTCTTTCCAGCGCGGGAAGGGTTTGGGCGGTGCCAACGACGACGTAGCGTACCGCCCGCACGGGGCCGGGCTTATTTTCGTGTTTATCACCGCAGCCGGTCAGCGGAAAAATCGCCAGCGCAAGCAGGGCCAGGGGAAGAAAATTCAGCCAGGAAAGGGTGCGCGCCACGCCGTACAAATGATGCAGGCAGTGGCGGAGGGAGAGAAAGAATTCGTCTGACATAACGCCGCTCCATAAAGGGAATGGCGTTATTAAATGCGGGCTACGTCGAGAAAGATTCGATGTTCTGTCAAGGCTTTATCAAGAGTGGAGATTTTCATTATCGGACGGATGCCAGGGCAACAAAATGCGCACGGCGAGGCCGCCGGTTTCCGGTAACGACGCGCTAATCTCACCCCCATGCGCCTGACAAATCGCCCGGGCGATGGACAAACCGAGGCCGCTGCCGCCGGAATGCCGCGCGCGGGACTGCTCCTCGCGGCTAAAGCGTTTAAACATTTCCGGTAGGAACTGAGGCGATACCCCCGGCCCGTCATCGGTAAATTCGAGGGTGTAATGCCCGCTGGCGTAGTGCAGCGTCACCTCAAGATGGCCGCCATCGCGTCCGTAGCGTAGCGCATTTTCCATGAGGATGGTCACGGCCTGTCCCAGACGGAACGCATCGCCTCTGAAGGGGCAGGTACGCGGGTTACGAAGCGTGATCCGGAAATGATGCGCATCAGCCTGGGGCATAATCCAGGCAGCCCGCTCCTGAATCAGCTCATCCAGACAGAACGGCTGGTCCTCCAGCACAAGGTTACCCGCGTCGGCCAACGAGAGAAGGTGGAGCTCATCGGTAAGGCGGTTGAGGTGCTGGAGCTGTTTCATCACCATGCCCAGCTGCGCCGGGCTGGCATCAAACACGCCGTCTAACATGCCCTGCAGACGCCCAATGGCGGCCGTCAGGGGCGAGCGCAGCTCGTGCGCCATCGCGACGTGTGAGGCGCGGAGCTCTTTTTCATAGCGGGCGAGTTGCCCCGTCATGGAGTTAAAGTCGGCCGCAAAGCTGACCATTTCCGCCGGCGCATCCTTGATAAGTTCCGCCTGACGGCCGAACTGCCCGTCGGCGACATCCTTGGCCGCATCGCGAAGACGGCTGAACTGCAGCGCCAGCGGCCGGGCGTGTTTTAGCCCCATCACCACGATAAACGGGATCATTACCAGCACCAGCAGGGCCACCGTGACCCAGTCGGCTGAGGCGATAGACGGCGTGGAATAGCTCAGGCCCCACCAGGTGTCCACAATCGTGTGGAAGCGGGCCGGATTGGCCTGCGGGTTCTGGCTGAGCGTAAGAAACTCCTGCCGGACCGCCGACGGCATCTTGCCCATTATCCAGTAGTTCTGCACCGCATAGCGTAGCCACATACAGGTGGCAATGACGATCACGCTGCCGATGGCCAGCGCTAAGATGCGAGCGCAAATCCAGCGCCACAGAGAGGAGTGCCGGTTTTTTATCATGGCTGTCTGAACCTGTAACCCACGCCGCGAACGTTGATCAGCACGCCGGAAATACCCGCCGCTTCGAGTTTTTTACGCAGGTTATAAATATGGGTGTCCACCACGCGCTCCAGCGCCTCGCTTTCCGGCAAGCAGTGTTCCAGTAAATACTGACGGGAAAACGGGTGCGCAGGAGAACGCAGCAGCGTTGCCAGAAGCGAGAATTCCGTTGGCGTAAGATCGAGCATCACGGGCGCGTCGCCGCCGTTATCCACGCTCGCCACAATGGCGGCGACATCCACCTCCAGCGTTTGCCAGCGAAGGATCGCTTCGTCAGCCTCTTTTTTACTGCTGCGCCGCAGCACCGCCTGCACCCGAGCCACAACTTCTCCCGGATGATAAGGCTTCACAACGTAATCATCGGCACCGTACCGCAGGGCGCCAATGCGGTCGGGGGTATCCCCCATGGCCGTGACCATAATCACCGGCACGTCGCTTTTACGACGCAGTCCCGCCAGCACCTCGGTGCCGTTAAGCCCCGGCAGCATCACGTCCAGCAGGATGAGGTCGGGCTTCCACCGCTGCGCCATATCCAGCCCGGAAAGACCGTCCCCGGTAATGGTCACGTCGTAATTTTCACGCCGTAAATAGGCTTCGAGCACGCCAGCCGCATCGGCGTCATCTTCAATAATCAGCACTCTTCTGGACAACATCCGTTCACCTTGACCATTTCTTAACACTTTCCCGACGATTCATTGATTCAGCCAAATCATACTGCGCCAACATTGTATGGCCGCCCCTGAATCAGGAGACACCAGCGTCTGTATGGAGAGCAGTATGATAGCGATAAAAAAAGTCCTGTATATGTCCGTCCCGCTTCTGATGGTCGTGACGTCCGGCGTGCAGGCGGATGATGGCTCCGCTTCCGATTCCTTAACCGTCGGGCTGGGAGGGCAGTATGCCCCGCGTTACTCAGGCTCAGACAAGCAGGTGTGGCAGGTGGTTCCGGTGCTGCAGGGTCGTAAAGGCGCTTTCTTTATTGATGCGCAAAAAGGGGTGGGATATGACCTGCAAAACGACAGCGGTTGGTATTTCGAACACACGCTGGGGTACGACTTCGGAAGGGCTGAGAAAAATTCTGGCTGGCGTGAGGGCGCAAACAATCTGAAAGGGATGGGGGACATTGATGCCACCCTGAATACCGGCCTTGCCGTGGGCTGGCAGGCCGCGCCCTGGCTGAGTGTGGAGGGGAAAGCGACGCTGCCGATAACGGACAGCCAGGGGGCCAGCTATCAGGCCTCCGTGACGCTAATCCCCGTACAAAATAACCAGGACACGATCGCCTTTCAGTCCGCGGCCCTGTTTGGCGACGGCCGTTATCTGAATACCTGGTATGGTGTCAGCGAGCAGCAGAGCAGCCGCACCGGATATCGGCGCTATTCAGCGCCGGGTGGATTTTACGGCGTCGACACCAGTCTGACCTGGAGCCATCAGTTCGATGCCCACTGGGGGACGGTTCTGAGCGCGGACTATACCTGGCTTGGCGATCGTGCGAATGACAGCCCGATCGTGATGCGGCGTAATGAAGGGTCTGCGACCGCCGCTATCACCTGGACATTTTAACCAGGGACAGGGTCAGGCAAAGAGTCCCTTAATAAGCATCCAGAAAAGTGAGAGCAGGCAGAGGATTTGTACGGTTCGCAATGACCATAGCTGAAAACGCCATTGATACCGCTCCCGGGCATCGGCTTCTGCGATCGGGCCTGCGGCATCACCAGCGTTTTTTCCTGGGCGGCGCAGCAAATCATGGCACAGCCAGACCAGAAGTATGAGGCTAAGTATTCTCGTGAAAAGTAAACCGTAGGCGGTATAAAACATATCCCAGTAGCAGCGGAGGGTGTCCATGGCCTTTATCCTTTCCTGAACCGCCCATACGGCAGGTATGGGCGGTAAACGATTATTTCTTCTTATCCATCATCGCTTTTAAATCGGCAAACGGGTTAAACGTGGCGACGCCCACGTCTTTTTGCGCGTCTTCCCCTGCGACCACGGTGGTGCCGTACTGATCCGCTTCGGTGTATTTCGAATGCTCGTGATCGTGGCAAAACAGGCACAACAGCTCCCAGTTGCTGCCATCTTCCGGGTTGTTGGTATGGTCGTGATCGATATGGTGAACCGTCAATTCACGCAGATTGGAATAGACGAACTCCCGCGAGCAGCGTCCGCAGACCCAGGGATAGATTTTTAATGCTTTCTCGCGATAGCCGCTTTCCAGCCGCGCGTAGTTTTTAGGGATCAGAGCCATTGCCGGTTTTACCTGCCATGAAAAAAGTGGGGGATATTATATCCCATTATGGCGCGTAATGACGCCCCGCTCAATTCTGTCAATTTATTTGAATCACTCCGTTAAAGAAACGCCATTTATTCTCACCCGGTAATGCGTAAAGTAGGTACAACGCAAAGCATTATCAGGACACAGGGTTATGAAAAAGATCGGGTTTTTATCGTTTGGCCACTGGACGCCTTCACCGCAGTCCGGCACGCGTTCGGCGGCAGACACGCTGCTGCAGTCCATCGATTTAGCCGTGGCGGCTGAAGAGCTGGGGGCAGACGGGGCGTATTTCCGCGTGCACCACTTTGCCCGACAGCTTAGCTCGCCGTTCCCACTGCTGGCGGCAATAGGCGCAAAAACGAAAACCATCGAAATCGGTACCGGCGTGATTGATATGCGCTATGAAAATCCGATGTACATGGCCGAAGATGCGGGCGCTGCGGATCTGATTTCCGGCGGTCGTTTGCAGCTTGGCATCAGCCGCGGCTCGCCGGAGCAGGTCATTGATGGCTGGCGTCATTTCGGCTATGTCCCGCAGGAAGGGGAAAACGAATCGGATATGGCGCGCCGTCATACCGAGGTGCTGCTTGAGGTACTGCGCGGTGAAGGGTTTGCAAAACCTAACCCACAGCCTATGTTCCCGAATCCGCCGGGGCTGCTGCGCCTGGAGCCTTATTCTGAAGGGCTGCGCGAGCGTATCTGGTGGGGCGCCGGTTCAAATGCGACGGCCGTATGGGCCGCAAAGCTGGGAATGAACCTGCAAAGCTCAACCCTGAAGGACGATGAAACCGGTGAGCCGTTCCATATTCAGCAGGCAAAACAGATCCGCGCGTACCGCCAGGCCTGGAAAGAGGCAGGGCATACGCGAGAGCCGCGGGTGTCGGTCAGCCGCAGTATTTTTGCGCTGATAGACGACCGCGACCGGATGTATTTCGGTGCCAGCCGTAACGACAGCGATAGCGTGGGTTACCTTGATGAGAAAACGCGCGCCATCTTCGGACGCAGCTATGCGGCGGAGCCGGACAAGCTGATCGAACAGCTGAAAAAGGACGACGCGATTGCCGAAGCCGATACGTTATTACTGACCGTGCCGAACCAGCTGGGTGTGGATTATAATGCGCACGTGATTGAGTCTATTCTCAAACATGTCGCACCGGCAATGGGCTGGCGCGAGTAGTTGTTCCGCTATCAGCCGTGAGATCGTAATGGAAAACCTGGCCCTCTGGTATCGCCGTTTTGGCGAGCCAGAAACCGTTCTGCAACCTGAAACCGCGCCGCTGGGGGCGCTTGCGCCGGGTCATCTCCGCGCGCGAATGCTGTTTTCCCCGGTGAACGCGTCCGATCTCATTCCCATCACCGGCGCCTACCGCCACCGAACCCCGTTACCGGCGGTAGCGGGATATGAAGGTGTCGGCGTTGTCACCGACGCGCCCGCGTCGTTTGCGCATCTGCTGGGTAAACGCGTCCTGCCGCTGCGCGGTCAAGGCACCTGGCAGCGCTATGTTGATTGCCCGGCAGAGTATGCCATCCCCGTTCCGGACGCTGTTGACGCACATCTGGCCGCGCGGGCCTATATCAACCCGCTGGCGGCGCAGATGATGCTTACCCGCTATCCGCCTCAGGGAAAGCGGGTGCTGCTCACGGCAGCCGGGTCGGATTGCGCCATCCTGCTGGGGCAGTGGGCGCGTCAGGCGGGTGCTGAAGCGGTGTACGGAATTCACCGTTCCGCCGTTCACGCTGAACGGCTGGTGGCGATGGGGATCATTCCCGTCGCGCAGCATGACGCGCAGAGGATCGGCTCCGTCGCCGCGCGTACCGACCTCGTCTACGATGCCACCGGCGGGCCGCTTGCGGAAGCGATCCTCAGCGTGATGCCCGAGCAGGGCATGTTTGTCTGCTACGGGCTGCTCTCCGGGCAAACGTTCAGACAGCAACGGCCCTTGCCGCGCGTGGCGTGGTTCCATATCCGAAACGGTCTGGATGCGCTCAGCGCCGAGGCGTGGCGCGCGGAGTTTGACCGCATCTGGCTTAATTTGCCCAACAGCGGGTACAGCGACGTTACGGTGTATCCACTGGCGGAATGGCAGAGGGCGATCGGTACGTATCGCGAAGGAGGAAGGACCCGCAAGCCCCTCCTGTCGATGGCGGACTGACCGCTATTGATGGCTCATATCGCTCAGCAGCACGGCGATGCTTTGCCCGCCCGCCGTCTGTTCCAGGCCAATCTTAACGATGATGGTCAGCGGGACGGAGAGCAGCATCCCCACCGGCCCGAGCAGCCAGCCCCAGAAAATCAGGGACAAAAAGACCACCAGCGTTGAGAGTCCCAGCCCCCGTCCCATCATGCGCGGCTCAAGAATGTTACCGAACACCAGATTGATGACCAGGTATCCGGCCAGCAGGATCAGCGCGTCATAAAGCCCGCTGAAAACCAGCACCTGAAGGATAGGGGGGATCGCCGCCAGCACGGAGCCGATGTTGGGAATGTAGTTAAGCGCAAACGCCAGCAGCCCCCAGACAAACGCAAAGCGAACGTCCAGCGCCAGAAGCATCACCCAGACGACGCCGCCCGTGACCAGGCTAATGGCGGTTTTCAGCACCAGATAGCGGGAGACGCTGTCCAGCGCGCGCTGAATCGCCCCCATTCCTTCAACCGGGCGGACCATTATCTGCTGCAGCTTTGCCGGCAGCTGCGGAACCTCCAGCAGCATGAACACCACCGTTAAAAACAGCAGGAAAATGGAGGTCATGGCATTGGAAAGCTGCGCCAGCAGGCTGGTGACGATCGTCATAGCCGCGTTGGGGTCGATGTATTTCAGGAGCTCCTCAACCGAGACTTCGATACCCGCGCGCTGCAGCCAGGGTTCCAGCTGCAGCAGCGGTATCGCCAGCGAAGAGCGGTATTTCGGAAGCGTTCGCGCCAGCTCATTTAGCGAGGTCCCCAGATACGCCATCAGCAAGACCATCGCCACAATAATGATGCTGATAAGCAGCGTGATGGCCAGCACGCGCGGAATGCGTAGCCGCGTCATGCGCTGTACCAGCGGATTAAGGATCACCGCAACAAACAGGGCCAGAATAAAAGGCACAATAATATCGGCGGCAAAACGAACGCCAGTCAGTATGATCACCAGCATGCCCAGCATGATGACAATTTTTAACCCGTTCAGGGTAATGATGGGTTTAGCCATGGTGACTCCGGAATAATCTTTTTATTTATAATAAAGGTGAAAGGCGTTGCAATAAACTAACCAAAATCAAACGGGATGGGTAAAGAATTGCAAAGGCTTTGAGTAAAATCCTAGCTTATGGTACAAATTTGGTGTGTTTAACTACCGAGGACAATTTTCATCCGCAAAGACGAGAAGCAACAACGCGGATAATTGTAATTTTATGGACAATATGTTCAGGACGTACTCTTCAAACAATACCGCTGTATACTCCACCTCCTTCTGCCTGCTTTCTGGTGAGCAACACTGGCGCACCGCACTATAGTCATTTCTTCTGCCTGAGCTGGCGCTAAGCGCTTAGCTGTCTGATTTCAATTCGTATTTTTTGGTTTGCTGCATGCAGCGGGCCACGATGGATTATATTCTCAAGCAGGAGAAAAACATGTTTTACTGGATCCTATTAGCGCTGGCAATTATCGCTGAAATTACCGGCACGCTGTCTATGAAGTGGGCAAGCGTCAGCGATGGCAACACCGGATTTATTTTGATGCTGGTGATGATTTCGCTTTCTTATATTTTCCTCTCGTTTGCGGTGAAAAAAATTGCGCTGGGCGTCGCGTATGCACTCTGGGAAGGGATCGGTATTTTGTTGATTACGCTGTTCAGCGTGCTGATATTTGACGAAACGTTAACAACAATGAAGGTCGCCGGATTAACGACGCTGGTCGCGGGTATTGTGTTGATTAAATCCGGTACCCGAAAGCCTGGCAAACAGCAGAAGGAGCAGAACCATGCAACAGTTTGAGTGGGTTCATGCGGCCTGGCTGGGGCTCGCCATCGTGCTGGAAATCCTGGCAAACGTTCTGCTGAAATTCTCGGATGGTTTTCGCCGTAAACTTTACGGCCTGATGTCGATTGCCGCGGTGCTGGGGGCGTTCAGCGCCCTGTCCCAGGCGGTAAAAGGGATCGATCTTTCGGTGGCCTATGCGCTGTGGGGTGGTTTTGGTATCGCCGCCACGCTGGCCGCAGGCTGGGTACTCTTCGGCCAGCGCTTAAATAACAAGGGCTGGATGGGGCTAATACTGCTGCTTGCCGGCATGATCATGATAAAACTCGCCTGACAGACCTCTATCCATGATTTACAGGCAGCGAAATTCGCTGCCTGTATTACGCTTAGAAAAGCAAAACATGAAGAGGATGGCTGATGTATCGCACATTAAGCTGGCGCAATATTCCCAATGCGAGAACGTTGTTTGCCATGGTCTTCATGGCGGGGATCGGCTTAATCATCTCCATCGTCGCGCTGCTCTATCTTTCCCTGCATCTTATCAGCACCAAAACCAACGAAATTGATGAACACCGCACGGCGCTTTCCGTGCAGGGGGCCATTCAGACCTCGGTTAACCGCGTCTCCTCTCTGGTGCTTGATAACGCCGTCTGGGACGATGCGGTGCGGGAGGCCTACCGTCCCACGCTCGATACCGACTGGCTGTACAACACCTGGGGTACCGGCTTTAAAATCAATAACCTCTATGACGGGACCTTCGTGCTGGATGAGCATTTCAACGTCCTCTGGGGATCGTTCCAAAGCCGGTCCTTTAACGAAAAAAACCTCGACTTCTTTGGCAACGGCCTCAAAGCGCTTATCGACCAGCACGGGCGAGCGCTCGCGGGCGAAAAAAATATCTATGCGGGGATCAGCCAGACGCGCACCGGCGTGGCCTTTGTCGGCATTGGGCTGATCCGCCCGATGGTCGGCAGGTTACAGATCCACGACGGAACGCGTCGCTATCTGGTGATTACCCGCCATCTGAACGCCAGAATCTTATCCGACCTGGGCAGCACCTTTCAGATCGATAACCTCCACTTTACCCCAGACAAAATTAACGAGCGCAGCATGCCGCTGCACAGTGCAGCAGGGGAGTTAGTCGGATTTCTGAACTGGCAGGCGCGGCTTCCGGGCGCGCAGGCTGCCCGGGCGGCATCTTCTGACATCAGGCAGATTGTGGTGCTGGCGTCGGCGCTGATCCTGCTTTTCATTCTGGTGAGCAGCGTGGGGCTGTACAAACTCGCGCGCGGCGAAAGCCAGGCGCGTCTGGTCGCAAGAACGGACTGGCTAAGCCATTTGCCTAACCGTCGCGCGCTCATTGAGGCGCTGGATCGGGTGCGTTTACGCGGCGATACCGACGTCAAAAGCGTGGTGTTTATCGATCTCGATGGCTTTAAGGATGTGAATGACATCTACGGCCACAGCGTCGGTGACGATCTCATCGTGGCGATAGCGAAAACGCTGAATGAACGCGTGCCGCCCGGCGGGATGCTGGCGCGCATGGGCGGGGATGAGTTCGCCATGACCATCGGCGGTGATGATGCAGAGGAGCAGGCTACCGCCTTTGCCGTTTCCGTGCTGGATTTTCTGACCACCCCGGTTCTGCTGGGGGAACGCACAATCCATATCGGTGCCAGCATCGGTATCGCCAGCGGAACCCTGACTGAATGCAACAGCTCGGAACTGTTTCGCCGCGCCGATATTGCCATGTATCACGCCAAAATGAGCGGGAAAGGGCGTATCACCCACTACGACGCGGAGCTGAACAGCGTCCGGGAACGCAAGCTGGCGATTGAAAATCAGATTCGTGACGGTCTGGAGCGCGATGAGTTTGAGGTCTGGTATCAGCCGATCGTTGACGCCCGCAGCCAGACAATGAGCAGCGTCGAAGCGCTGGTCCGCTGGCCGCGTCGCCCGGAGGGGCCGCTTGGTCCGGATACCTTTATCGCCATTGCGGAGACCAGCGGTCTGATTTACAAACTGGGTCAGTTTGTGCTGCAGCGGGCATGTGAGGATCTGCAGCCGTACGGTGAATTAAAGCTTTCCGTTAATATCTCGCCCGCGCAATTTCGCGACCCTGCCTTTGAAGAAAAAGTGGCCAGCGTGCTGGAGAGCACCCGTTTTCCGGCCCACCGGCTGCAGCTTGAGGTCACGGAGAGCTATGTGCTGGAAAATCCGCAGCGTGCCCGCATGGCGATAGCCAATCTCAAAGCGCTGGGCACCGCGGTGGCGCTGGATGATTTTGGTACCGGCTATTCCAGCATTGGCTATCTGCGGCGTTTTAACTTCGACACCATCAAGATCGATAAATCCCTGGCCGGGCTGGTGGACCACGATGAACAGGCGGCAGCGCTGGTGAGCGGCACGGTGCGGATCGCCAATGCGCTGGGCATGGCGGTGGTAGCAGAAGGGGTGGAAACCGAGAAGCAAATGAAACTGCTGCGGCTGGCTGGCTGCGATCAACTGCAGGGTTTTTGGTTCAGCCAGCCGATGCCGATTGAGTCAATCAGAGCGTTACGTAAGGTCAGACGCTGCTGATTTACTGCTGCGCCAGCGCTTCCAGCTGGTCGCGGAAACCGGTAACGGACAGGGCCCGGTTGTCGGCGCGCCACCGGTCTTTTGCCGCCGGGGCCGAGCTTTGTACACCGATCAGCTGCCAGCCGTTTTCCGTTTTCAGCATCAGCGGCGAACCGCTGTCGCCCGGCAACGTATCGCACTGATGCGAAAGCACGCTGTTTTGCGCCCAGCCCGTCACAATACAGTCGGTATGCGTATAAAGCGTATCAAGATGATCGACAGGATAGCCCGACTGCGTCACCTTTCGGTCGGCGGCTTTCAGCGCGGCGGTGAGTGCGGCTTTGTCGCCGTCAAATAACGGCAGCGGCGTAATGCCTGAAGGCGGGTAGCGTAAAACGATCAGGCCAAAATCCCATGAGGCGGCCGCCGGTGGCACTATCCAGCCGTCACCATCCGGTTTCAGTCGTTTGCCGAGAGACGGATCGACCCGGCCTTCAATGCCGTGGATTTCATAGCGCCAGGTCCCTTTTTGCGACACAAACCGCAAGGCAACCGCTTTATCCGGCTTGCCGTTTGGCGGTGTTAACAGACAGTGGCCTGCCGTCAGGGCAAGCTGTGGGGTGATCAACGTCGCGGTACATAAGTTACCGCTGGCGGTTTCCAGTTGACCTATTGCATCCCAGGGGGCCTGGGTGGGATCGGCGACGCGCGTACGATCGTCATGACCGAAAAAAAGCGTCTTTAGCTCTTTCGCGCTAATGGTGTCATCACCGCCATCATCCGCATGTGAGAATCCAGAAAAAAGACCAAACGTTCCCAGTAACAACACAACAGATTTACGCATATCACACTCTGGTGGGGGTAATTATGATTATTAAAAGTGAACCCTATGAAAATACTATAGACGGGACAGCGCTAAAGTGGGAGTAAAATCAGCGTGCTACAATCAGGAAAGATAAAAATGGCTTGCGATGAGCGCGCATAAAATAAGCAGGATCAGAATCAGCTCAAACCGATAGCGTCGCAGCATACGCCCTCCGGATAAAAAAAAACGGCGCGGAACCTGTTCCGGTTCAGCGCCGGTTTACCAACGTGCCCCGAAGGGCACGGTTAAGCTTGTACTCTTACGCAGCTGGCTGTGCAGCTGGTTTAGCAGCTTCGTGTTTTACTGCTTTTTTGTGATGCTTTTTAGCAGCCTGAGCTTTCTGTTCTACAGCTGGTTTAGCGGCTTTTTTGTGGTGCTTTTTGGCAGCCTGAGCTTTCTGCTCGGTTGGTGCTGCGGTTGCTGGTGCAGCGGCTTCTTTTTTCGCTGCAGCTTTGTGATGTTTCTTATGGTGAACCGCTTTTGCTGGCGCAGCGGTGGTGGTTGCAGCAGGTGCGGCAGCCGGTGCAGTAGTTGCGGTAGTGTCAGCAGCAAACGCAGCAGAAGACAGACCCATAGCAGCGGCAACAACCAGAGCTAATACTTTATTCATTCTCATACCCTCGAATTTGGTTTTTCATTTAACCCCACTGCGGGGCCGTTGAAATAACTATATCCCTGTAAATTCGAGGTTTCCGTGAGTGATTGGTATCGGCGTGTAACCATATGTACATTGCCGGGGTTCCTCAGAAAATATTGCCAGCACGGACGACCCCCTCTCCCTTGAGGGAGAGGGCTGGGGTGAGGGGGAACATACGGCTGTAGTGGTCATTCCGTTCACTTTATGTTCCTTGCTACTCGGTTACGACGTGACCGGTGAACGTGCCAGGGCGGCTCAATCGCCACCACCCTGGCGACCCGGGCTCCCGGCGGTAAATCACCGCTGCGCGGTACCTTCGGCTAATTCCTTCCGGCTTATCAGGGACGGGCGGAGGTAACGTCCCTGTAAAGCCCGCCCTCTCGGCGCATCCATGCGCCTCGCCCCGGCCGGAAGGCAAACGCCTCAGCGATTTACAGCCGGACCAGGGCATCGCTGCGAGTCAATCATTACGCTTCGAAAATCTGTATCGCTTCTGCTTAAAAAATTCACTGGAGGTACCTCAACCCCGGCAAAACAAATTACAAATAGCGCGAGATCAGATGTTCGCGGAAGTAACGGATATTCAGATCCTCGCCCGTCGCCTGGGTGATTAATTGCGACGTGCTGAAGCGGCTACCGTGCTGCCAGATGTTCTGACGCAGCCACTCAAAGAGTGCGGAAAAATCGCCCTCGGCGATGGAGGCCTGCAGACCCGGAAGTGCGGTGCTTGCGGCATGGAACAGCTGCGCGGCATACATAGCGCCAAGCGTATAGGACGGGAAGTAACCAAAACCGCCGTCGGTCCAGTGGATATCCTGCATACAGCCGTTGCGGTAGTTGTCTTTGGTGGATAACCCGAGCCAGGCCTGCATTTTCTCATCCCACAGGGCAGGAATATCGTCCACCTCTATCTCGCCGTTGATCAGCGCACGCTCAATCTCATAGCGCAGCACCACGTGTGCCGGGTAGCTCACTTCGTCCGCATCGACGCGGATATAGCCAGGCTTCACGCGCTGGTTCCAGGCAATAAAGTTCTCTTCGCTGAACGCCGCCTGGCTGCCAAAGCGGGCATGCACCGCAGGGAGAAGATGCTTGAGGAAGGCTTCACTGCGTCCCAGCTGCATTTCAAAGAACAGGCTCTGTGATTCATGGATTGCTGTTGAACGCGCCAGGGCAATCGGCTGTCCTGCCCACGCGCGCGGCAGGTTTTGTTCGTAGCGGGCGTGTCCGGTTTCGTGGATCACGCCAAACAGCGCGCTGAGCAGTTCATCCTCGTCATAGCGCGTGGTGATGCGCACGTCCTCCGGGACGCCGCCGCAGAACGGGTGCGCGCTCACGTCCAGGCGGCCGCCGTTAAAATCGAAGCCGAGCATCTTCATGGCTTCCAGGCCCAGCTCGCGCTGGGTTGCCGTCGGGAAGGGGCCCTGCGGGGGAATAAACGACCGTTGAGCCTGTTTTTCCACCACGTTTGCCAGCAGGTCCGGTAGCCAGGACTTCATATCGCCGAACAGAACGTCCAGACGCGCGCTGGTCATGTCGGGCTCAAAAATATCCAGCAGCGCGTCGTACGGCGTACAGCCTTTGGCTTCGGCCCGCAGGCGAGCCTCTTCGCGGCTGAGTTTGACCACCTCTTTCAGGTTGGCGGAAAAACCCTGCCAGTCGTTGGCTGGGCGCTGCGTGCGCCAGGCGTGTTCACACCTGCTGCCCGCGAGGGATTTGGCTTCCACCAGCGATTCCGGCAGCAGGGTGGCCTGCTGGTAGTGGCGCGTCATTTCGCGCAGGTTGGCCTGTTCGACGTCATTCAGATCTTCACCTGCCGCCGCCGCTAACAGGTCGCCGACTTTTTATCGGTCAGGATCTGGTGCTGCAGGACGCTCATCTCCGCCAGCGCCTCGCCGCGCGCGGCGCTGCCGCCGGGCGGCATCATGGTGAACATGTCCCAGCTGGCGATGGAGGAGAGGTGCGAGAAGCGGGAGAGGCGCTGGAAGATTTTCACAAGTGACTGATAGGCGGATGTTTTTTGCAATTCTTATTTCCTCTTGCCAGGGATGTGTTTCAGGGAGCATACAATGAAACAGACCAAATTCCCCAACATTTCCCACACGGAGGAAATCAATCCAGATCTCCTCCGTTGAAACCGTCGCCGGAATTCAGGGAGACGGTTTTCGGTGGGCACTTAGGCCTTATCACGCATAACCTGTTGCAGGATCGCCAGCGCCTGGGTGAACTGGGCATCCGGAATGGTCAGCGGATAAAGGAAGCGGATCACGTTGCCGTACTGGCCGCAAATCAACAGCAGCAGGCCCTGGGAGAGCGCCTTTTGCTGGATCGCCTGCGCGATGGCGGCCGACGGTTCACGGCTCTCGGGATCAAAAAACTCCGCCGCAATCATCGATCCTCTTCCCCTTATCGCCACGAGCGCAGGAAAACCGCCCTGAATCTCCTCCAGCGTGGCTTTCAGTCGATCGCCCAGATGACGGGCGCGCGCGCACAGTGACTCGCTGTCGATAATATTCAGCACCGCGTGCGCGGCGGCCACCGCCAGCGGGTTGCCTGCATAGGTCCCCCCCAGACCGCCGGGAGCCGGCGCGTCCATGATCCCGGCGTGGCCTACCACGCCGGACAGCGGCATTCCGCCTGCCAGGCTTTTAGCCATCGTCATCAGGTCGGGCTTGTCCGCGTAGTGTTCCATGGCAAACAGTTTACCCGTCCGGGCGAAGCCGCTCTGCACTTCGTCTGCAATCATCACGATCCCGTGCTCGTCGCAGATACGGCGGATGGCGGCCACCAGCTCAGGCGGGGCGACGTTGAATCCGCCTTCACCCTGAATGGGTTCAAAAATAATCGCCGCCACCTGTTTCGCCTCAATATCTGCTTTGAACAGGCGTTCTATCGCCGTGATGGCATCCTGGGTCGTTATGCCGTGCAGCTCGGAGGGATACGGCACGTGATAAACGGACCCCGGGAAGGGGCCAAATCCCAGCTTATAAGGCGCGACCTTGCCGGTTAACGCCATGGTCATATAGGTTCGGCCGTGAAAGCCTCCCCCGAAGGCAATCACGCCCGGTCTGCCGGTGTGGGCCCGGGCGATTTTAATGGCATTTTCCACTGCTTCCGCGCCCGTAGTGAAGAACGCCGTTTTGGCCGGGCTCTGCACCGGGGCCAGCTCGTTAAGTTTTTCGGCTAATGAAACGTAGCTTTCATACGGCACAATCTGGTAGGCCGTGTGGGTGAACTGGTGAAGCTGTTTTTCCACTGCGGCCACCAGTTCAGGATGACGATGGCCGGTATTCAGTACCGCGATCCCGGCGGCGAAATCGATATAGTCGTTGCCTTCCACGTCGGTAAGCGTGGCATTCTCCGCCGTGCGGGCAAAGAAATCACACATTACGCCTACGCCGCGCGGGGTGGCAGAAAGTCTGCGCTGATGAAATTCCTGGTTACTCATGTCAGATACCTTTTTGTCGAAACGATCATACGCCAAGACGATCGCGCAGGCTGTAATACGCCGCGCCCATCGCCGTGAATGGGATCCGCAGGCTGCGACCGCCCGGGAAGGGGTAGTGCGGGAGTTTGGCAAACGCATCAAAGCGCTCAGCGTCACCGCGCAACAGTTCCGAGATCAGCCGTCCGGCCAGGTGGGTGCAGGTCACGCCGTGGCCGCTGTAGCCCTGCATGTAATAGATGTTTTTATCCAGACGACCAAACTGCGGCATGCGTGACAGGGTCAGCAGGAAGTTGCCCGTCCAGCGGTAGTCGATTTTGACGCCTGCCAGCTGAGGGAAGGTTTTCAGCAGCTTTGGCATCACCATGCGCTCGACATCGTCCGGATCGCGCGCGCCATAGACGACGCCACCGCCGTACAGCAGGCGGTTGTCGGCGGTGAGACGGTAGTAATCCAGCAGGTAGTTGCAATCTTCCACGCAGTAGTTATTAGGGATCAGCGTGCGGACGACCTCTTCCGGCAGCGGGGCGGTGGTCACCACCTGGGTGCCGCAGGGCATGCTGCGTTTTGCCAGTTCCGGTTCTATCTTGTCGCCCAGATAGGCATTCCCGGCGACGATCACGTAGCGGGCCGTCACCTGGCCATGCTGCGTGCTCACCACGGCCGGGCTGGTGTGCTGAATGGCGGTCACCGGGGACTGTTCATATACCCGCCCGCCGTTCAGGCGAATGGCGTCCGCTTCGCCGATCGCCAGGTTCAGCGGATGAATGTGCCCCCCGCTGCGGTCCAGCAGCGCGCCGGTATAGCGCTCGCTATCGACTTCCCGGCGGATGGCGCTGGCGTCCAGCAGTTCCAACTGCGTGTTGCCGTAGCGTTCCCAGTTGGCTTTTTGCTCCTCCAGCGTCTCGAGCTGCTTATCGTTTAGCGCCACAAACAGCCCGCCGGGACGATAGTCGCACTGGATCTGATAGCGCTTGATACGCTCCCGGATGATTTCCCCGCCTTCAAACATCATGCTTCCGAGGACTCTGGCGGCATCAGGGCCGTAGTTTTTCTCAATCACGTCGATATCGCGGCTGTAGGAGTTAACCAGTTGGCCGCCGTTACGTCCGCTGGCGCCGAAGCCGATGCGCGCCCCTTCAAGGAGCACCACGTCGTAGCCCATTTCGGCGAGATGCAGCGCGGAGGAGAGGCCAGTATAGCCGCCGCCTACCACGCACACGTCGCAGCTGATCGACTCGTTAAGCGTCGGGAAAGGTTCGTAAGCGTTCGCGCTGGCCGCGTAGTAGCTGGTGGTATGTTCGGTCATGATTGAGGCTCCAGGGCAATCCAGATGGTTTTCAGTTCGGTAAATTTTTCCAGCGCGTGCAGGGACTTATCGCGACCGTTGCCGCTCTGCTTATAGCCGCCAAAGGGTACTGTCATATCACCGTCGTTATAGTTATTGACGAAGACCGAGCCTGCCTTCAGGCGGCGGCTCATGCGGTGCGCGCGGGAGAGATCGCGGGTCCATACCGCCGCGCCAAGCCCATATTCACTGTCGTTGGCCAGCGTTAAGGCTTCCTCTTCGGTTTTAAAACGGGTGACGACCAGCACCGGCCCGAAAATCTCTTCCCGGCACAGCGGGGAGGCAGGGTCGATGTCGACAAAAATGGTTGGACCTACTGCGGAAGGCCATGATTGTTCCCGCCCGTCCAGCAGCAGCGTACCTTTTTGGGTTCCCTCGCGAATAAACGTGTGGACGGTATCGGCGTGCGCAGCGTCGATGAGCATTCCCATCGTGCTGTCGGGGTCGAGCGGATCGCCCGGCTGCCAGTGACGGGCCTGCGCTTTCAGCCTTGCCAGGAAGTCATCGGCGATGCTCTCTTCGAGCAGCAGGCGGGTACCGGCGATGCAGACTTGCCCCTGGTTATAAAAAATCCCGGCGGCGGTTGCGCTCACGGCCTTGTCCAGGTCCGGACAGTCGGCAAAGATAATGTTGGCGCTCTTGCCGCCTGCCTCGAGCCAGACGCGCTTCATGTTGCTTTCACCCGCGTCCTTCAACAGCTGCTTGCCGGTACGGGTAGAGCCGGTAAACGTCAGCACCTCGACCTCCGGATGCAGTGCCAGCGCCTGGCCCGCTTCGTGGCCGTAACCGCTTATCACATTCAGCACGCCGTCCGGCAGGCCCGCCTCTTTCGCCAGCCCGGCCAGCCGCAGGGCGGAGAGCGGCGATTTCTCCGACGGTTTCAGTACCACGCTGTTGCCCGCGATCAGCGCCGGACCCAGCTTCCAGCAGGCCAGCAGCAGCGGGAAGTTCCAGGGGACGATGGCAGCGACAACCCCGATCGGCTCGCGCACGATCATCGCCAACTCGCCCGGACCCGTAGGCGCCACTTCGCCGTAGACTTTATCCGCCGCTTCGGCGTACCAGCGAATGGCGCGAGCAGCGCCGGGAATATCGTCGCGCAGGCTGTGGCGAATGGGTTTACCGGTGTCCTGCGTTTCCAGTAAGGCCAGCTCTTCGCCGTGGCGTTCCATCAAATCGGCGAGCTTATTTAGCACGGCCTTACGCTGAGCCGGAGACGCCTGCGACCAGTCACCGCGTTCAAATACCTCACGCGCGGCATGAACCGCACGGTCCACGTCCGCCTGCTTGCCCCGGGCCACGTTCGCCAGCGTCTTTTGGGTAGCGGGATTGACGGTTTCAAACGTGGCATTATCGGCGGCGTCACAATAGGCACCGTTAATAAATAGCCGGGTCTCAATAGCGCTGTTTTTTGCTTTATCCTGCCAGTAAGTCAGGTGCTGAAAATGCATATTCACTCCTTTCTTTCGCAATCAGATAAATAAAGGCATGGCCGTTTCAGGCAATACGAAGCCGTGGGGCATCCCGGGAATTAACCCGTTGAATGCCGACATTAATCGTTTTTATTTGTCCCGGCGTAAGCGCGCTTACGCCGGGACCAAGTGGTAATTAGAACGTGGTGGGGGTGTGGGCACTGATAATGCGGCAGATGCCTGCCGAGGTGTTGCTGAAGCTGTGCGGTATGCCGGTATTGATGGCATAGCTCTGCCCCGCAACCAGGTGATAAGGCTGGCCATTAATGGTCAGCACTATTTCACCTTCCAGTATCGTACCGATCTCCTCACCCTGATGTTTGATCCTCTCTCCGGTCGTGGTTCCAGGCTGGTAAGTTTCAAAAATCATCGCCAGCGTACGGTTCGGATTTCCGTTATGAACCAGCTTCATCGAAACACCCTGACTGCCTATTTCGATAAGGTCTTCCTGATTAATAACCACCTGCGGTTCATCAGGTTTTTCCGGTTCCGAAAAGAATTCCGAGAGCGACAGCCCATAAACTTTCAGCAGCTTTTGCAGCGTACTGATGGCAGGACTGACTTTATCCTGCTCAATGGTGCTGATGGCACTGTGTGTTAACCCAGACAGTTCGGCGGCACGCCGCTGCGAGAGACCCAGCTGCTGGCGGATCTCTGACAGACGTTTCCCTGGCGCCAGTCCGTCATCGCTCATAGTTGCATTTCCTTTACGATAGTGGTCAAAGCCGTTGCTTCTCGGCAACGTGGCTTTGACAGGCGGTGATAAAACCTTCAAACAACATGCGTGACAGGGCGTACTCGCTGCTGTTCCATTCGGGGTGCCATTGCACGCCGAGGGCAAAAGGGTGGTCATGAACGCTAACCGCTTCGACCAGCCCGTCCGTCGAGCGGGCCTCCACGCGAAGCCGTGGTCCTAACGTTCGTGCACCTTGCCCGTGTAACGAGTTTACCCAAAATTTGTTACAGCCTGGTATTAATTGAGACAGCAGTCCTCCCTCCTGAACCTGAACTTCATGAGACGGGGCGTATTGTAGCTCAACCGGCAGTTCAGCATCCTCCCGGTGTTCAAGCAGATCGTTCTGCTCGAACAGGCGGCGATACAGCGTTCCTCCCGTCGCAACAACCAGTTCCTGCAGCCCCCGGCAGATGGCGAAAATGGGGATGCGCCTTTCGAGCGCGGCGGCAATCAGCGCCATACTCAGAAGATCTCGCCCGGGATCGGCGTTAGGCTCATCGCCGTTTTCACCATACAGGTGCGGCTGCACGTTACTTGGGCTGCCCGGCAGGTAAATTCCGTCCAGGGTTGGCAGCAGAGCGGTCATTAGCTCTGGCTCTGCCAGCGCATGCGGTAAGGCAATAGGTAAGCCCCCCGCGTTAATAACGGCATTCAGGTATTTTTCTTGCAGGGTTTGGGTCTCATGACCCTTAAGCCTGTTTCTGCACATCACCACGCCAATAACTGGCTTGTTCATTATATTTTCCATGATCGCCCTCACAAAGTGGACTAAATTTAGGCCATTATCGCCTCTGAAACGGCCTTTTCGTTCAATATTTTCTCAATCTAGCAACGGGATCTGCCTTTTGCAAACTTAATTTAACATTTGACAAACAATTTGTTTGCATACAGATTCGATAGAGTGGACATTATATTTGACAGTCCTGAGCAGCGAACGCAAAACCCAAAAACGGTGGTAAATCATGGAAACCAATATCGTAGAAGTTGAGAACTTTGTGCAGCACACGGATGAGAGGCGGGGCAGCGCCTTTACGCAGGAAGTGAAGCGCTATTTAGAAAAGTATCCTGACACCCAGTTTATTGACGTCCTCCTGACCGACCTGAACGGCTGTTTTCGCGGCAAACGCATCCCGGTTGCCGGACTGAGCAAACTTGAAAAAGGCTGCTATTTCCCGGCATCGGTTTTCGCCATGGACATTTTGGGTAACGTAGTGGAAGAGGCGGGCCTGGGGCAGGAGCTCGGCGAGCCGGACTGTATCTGCGTGCCGGTGCCGGGCACCCTGACGCCGTCCGCCGCCGACCCGGAATACATTGGTCAGGTGCAGCTCACCATGGTCGATGAAGATGGCGCTCCCTTTGACGTTGAGCCGCGGAACGTACTCAACCGACTCTGGCAGCAGCTGCGCCAGCGCGGTCTGTTCCCCGTGGTAGCGGTAGAGCTGGAGTTCTATTTACTTGACCGCAAACGCGATGCCGAAGGCTATCTGCAGCCAC
The DNA here is from genome assembly GCF_036487345.1 of Enterobacter cloacae complex sp. CARB60. NCBI lineage: Bacteria > Pseudomonadati > Pseudomonadota > Gammaproteobacteria > Enterobacterales > Enterobacteriaceae > Enterobacter > Enterobacter cloacae complex sp. CARB60. The sequence goes on along the minus strand of NZ_JAZKLC010000002.1, from coordinate 2,557,293 downwards.
CCTGCGCGCCGGGCACCGACGTGCGTAACACGCAGAGTCAGGTCTACTCGGTTGATAACCTGAACCACTTTGCTGACGTGCTGAATGACATTGACGAGCTGGCGCAGCTGCAGCTGATCCCCGCCGACGGAGCAGTGGCCGAGGCCTCTCCGGGCCAGTTTGAGATTAACCTGCACCATACGGAAAACGTGCTTGATGCCTGCGATGATGCGCTGGCGCTAAAACGTCTCGTCAGGCAGATGGCGGAAAAACATAAGATGCACGCCACGTTTATGGCAAAGCCGTATGAAGAGCATGCAGGGAGCGGGATGCATATCCATATCAGCATGCAAAACAACAGAGGCGAAAACGTGCTCGCAGACGCCAGCGGCGAGGATTCCGCGCTGCTGAAGCGCGCGCTGGCCGGGATGATCGATCTGATGCCGGCGTCCATGGCGCTGCTGGCACCGAACGTCAACTCCTACCGCCGTTTCCAGCCGGGAATGTACGTACCGACGCAGGCGTCATGGGGACACAACAATCGCACGGTTGCCCTGCGTATCCCCTGCGGCGATCGCCATAACCACCGGGTCGAGTACAGGGTGGCGGGAGCAGACGCGAACCCGTATCTGGTGATGGCGGCGATTTTTGCCGGCATTTTACACGGGCTGGATAACGATTTACCCCTGCAGGAAGAAGTTGAAGGCAATGGCCTGGAGCAGGACGGGCTGCCGTTCCCGATCCGTCAGAGCGATGCGCTGTGGGAATTTATGCAAAACGATAATCTTCGAGAGCGGCTGGGCGAACGTTTCTGCCACGTCTATCACGCCTGCAAAAATGATGAGTTGCTGCAGTTTGAACGCCTGATTACCGAAACTGAAATTGAGTGGATGCTGAAAAACGCCTGATGACGTGCCCCGGTAAGGGGCCGCTTTGTTTCATCGCATACGTATCACCAAACGGCCTGCGCGGAGCCTGGCCGAACTGTTCGCTGGCACGCCAGCTATCTCCCGGGAGTCGCGTTATGGAGCGCAGGCGGCACAGGGATTTTCTTAACGACACTGTGTGACGAGGTAGGAAATGATGCAGATGTTCAACTATCCGCAGGGCGAAGGGGGCCAGTCAGGCTCCTGCTGTGAGTGCGAGCCAGAGACGGTGCGCTGGTACGATCGCGTTTGTTCTTTACAATTTCCCCCTTTGCTAAGCAGGTTTGCGTTAAGGTCAACGCGATTGCAAACCACGGTAAGCATGGGGGGGACGGTTTATGGCGACTAACACGTCTCTTGACTCGCCGGGCATGGCCGGAAAAACCCGGCTGCGCAGCTCCCTCAAGCTCTGGCAGGTGGTCATGATGGGGCTGGCTTACCTCACCCCCATGACCGTGTTTGATACCTTCGGCATTGTGTCTGGTATCAGCAATGGCCACGTGCCCGCCTCGTATCTCCTGGCGCTGGCTGGCGTCATGTTTACCGCCATCAGCTACGGCAAGCTGGTGCGACAGTTCCCGGAAGCGGGCTCTGCGTTCACCTACACGCAGAAATCGATCGGACCCCACCTGGGTTTCATGGTCGGCTGGTCATCGCTGCTGGACTATCTCTTCCTGCCGATGATCAACGTGCTGCTGGCGAAGATCTACCTTTCCGCGCTGTTCCCCGAAGTTCCGCCGTGGGTCTGGGTGGTAGGGTTTGTGACGATCCTGACGCTGGCGAACCTGAAGAGCGTTAATTTGGTCGCCAACTTTAACACCCTGTTTGTGCTGGTGCAGGTCGCCATCATGGTGGTGTTTATCATTCTCGTGGTGCATGGTCTCCACAAGGGTGAGGGTGTCGGCACCGTCTGGTCGCTCCAGCCGTTTATCAGCGAGAACGCACACCTGATCCCTATTATTACCGGCGCGACTATCGTCTGCTTCTCTTTCCTCGGCTTTGACGCGGTCACCACGCTGTCGGAAGAGACGCCAAACGCGGCGCGGGTGATTCCCAAAGCCATTTTCCTGACCGCACTGTATGGCGGGCTGATATTCATTGTTGCCTCGTTTTTCATGCAGCTCTTTTTCCCGTCAATCGCGCGCTTCAAGAACCCGGACGCCGCGCTGCCGGAAATTGCGCTGTACGTAGGCGGCAAGCTCTTCCAGTCGGTATTTCTGTGTACAACGTTTGTGAATACGCTCGCTTCAGGACTGGCCTCGCACGCCAGCGTCTCACGCTTGCTGTATGTGATGGGGCGTGACAACGTCTTTCCGGAGCGGGTGTTTGGCTACGTGCATCCGAAATGGCGTACTCCGGCCCTGAACGTCATTATGGTAGGGATAGTGGCGCTGTCGGCCCTGTACTTTGACCTCGTGACCGCGACGGCGCTGATCAACTTTGGCGCGCTGGTGGCGTTTACGTTTGTTAATCTCTCGGTGTACAACCATTTCTGGCGGCGTAAGGGGCTGAACAAAACGTGGAAAGATCGGTTCCACTATCTCCTGCTGCCGCTCATTGGTGCCGTAACGGTCGGCGTGCTGTGGATAAACCTCGAAGCAACGTCCCTGACCCTTGGCCTTATCTGGGCGGCACTGGGGATCCTTTACCTGACATGGCTAACGCGCCGTTTCCGAAAGCCGCCTCCGCAGTTTGAAGCCGCTAAGATAGAGCAGGCCTGGGATTCCTGAACGTGAAACGGCACCAGTCCGCTGGTGCCGTTTATCGGGATCGTTCGTCTTACCGGAGATCAGTCCCTTATTATCTCAGACGTTTATGAAGACTTGCTCCCACCAGCAGCGCCGCGCACAGCATCAGCGCGATAAACCCGCCCACACCGTTCCAGCCGTAGCTATGCCAGAACACGCCGCCGAGGGTCCCGGCGATGCTGGAACCCAGGTAATAGCTAAACAGATACAGCGACGATGCCTGGCCTTTGGCGCGACGCGCGCGCGGGCCAATCCAGCTGCTGGCGACCGAGTGAGCCGCGAAGAACCCCGCGGAGAAGAGCAGCATGCCGGCAAAAATAAGCCACAGGGAGGAGAAGAGCGTCAGCAGCAGGCCGACCAGCATCACCGCCGTGAAGAACAGCATCACCGGGCCGCGCCCATAGCGTGCGGTCATCGCCCCGGCCTTCGGTGAACTCCACGTTCCGGTCAAATAAGCAACCGAGAGTAAACCGACGATAGCCTGACTCAGATGCCACGGCGAGAGCATCAGGCGGTAGCCAATATAGTTAAACAGCGTGACGAACGAGCCCATCAGCAGGAAGCCGACCAGAAACAGGCGCGGCAGCCCTTTGTCACGCCAGTGCAGGCGGAAGTTGATAAACAGCGTTTTTGGGCGCAGGGAGGTCGGGCGGAAATGGCGCGATTCCGGCAGAATTTTCCAGAACATCAGGGCTGATGCCAGCGCAAAACACCCGATGACCGCCAGCGCAATACGCCAGCTAAAGAAGTCGGTAAACACCCCGCTCAGCAGGCGTCCGCTCATTCCGCCAATCGAGTTCCCGCTGATGTAAAGCCCCATAGAAAAAGCAACAAAGCTCGGGTGGATCTCCTCGCTGAGGTAGGTCATCCCGACCGCCGCCACGCCGCTGAGAGAGAGCCCAATCAGCGCGCGCATCACCAGAATGCCGTGCCAGCTGGTCATCATCGTCGAGAGCAAGGTGCAGACCGATGCCAGCATCAGCGCGGTCACCATCACCTGTTTACGGCCTATGGCATCCGAGAGCGGGCCGGTAAAGAGCAGGCCAATCGCCAGCATCCCGGTTGAAATTGAAAGTGAAATACTGCTGCTGGCAGGCGATACGCCAAACTCATGAGAGAGAACGGGCAGGATCGGCTGAACGCAATAGAGCAGGGCGAAGGTCGCCAGACCGGCGGAAAAGAGCGCCAGCGTGACGCGCATAAATTGGGGGGTACCACGTTTAATAAACTGGACCGGCTGCGGTGCTGCGGGTAAATCATTGATATCGCTTGCCGGATCGATATCAATAGTAGTTGTACGACTCACACAGTTTCCTTGCTTAAACATCCCCGTGATTTCTGGTGACGGGTATGACCACGTGTTCAGGGTAGGAAAATGTAAATATTCTGTCTAATATATTAATAATCTCAAATGATACTTTAAAAATATGAATATCGAGCTGCGTCATCTTCGCTACTTTGTCGCCGTCGCCGAGGAGCTGCATTTTGGCCGCGCGGCGGCACGGCTGAATATCTCTCAGCCACCGTTAAGCCAGCAGATTCAGATCCTGGAACAGCAGGTCGGGGCGCGCCTTCTGGCCCGCACCAACCGCAGCGTGAGCCTGACGGCGGCGGGTAGGCAGTTCCTGATCGACAGCCGACAAATTCTGAGCATGGTCGATGACGCCGCCGCTCGGGCAGAACGGCTCTATCTCGGGGAAGCGGGAGAGCTGCGAATCGGGTTCACCTCGTCCGCGCCGTTTATCAGCGCCGTCTCGGAGACCCTTTCGTCATTCCGTCGTCACTTTCCGGATGTTCATATTCAGACGCGCGAAATCAACACCCGCGAGCAGATTGCGCCGCTGAATGAAGGTTCGCTGGATCTGGGGCTGATGCGTAACACCCAGCTGCCGGACACGCTGGCGTGGGAGGTGATCCTGCGCGAGCCGCTGATGGCGATGATCCCACACGATCACCCGCTGGCGTCGCGTCCGGCGGTCTCGCTGGCAGAGCTGGCAAAAGAGCCGTTTGTTTTTTTTGACCCCCAGGTCGGGACGGGTCTGTATGACGATATCCTGGGACTGATGCGCCGCTACGATCTTGCCCCGGTCATTACCCAGGAGGTGGGGGAAGCGATGACGATTATAGGCCTGGTCGCGGCCGGGCTGGGCGTGTCGATTCTTCCGGCCTCCTTTAAGCGGGTACAGTTGCGCGAAATGCGCTGGGTGACCATCGCCGAAGAGGACGCCGTTTCAGAGATGTGGCTGGTCTGGTCGAAACATCGCGAGCAGAGCCACGCCGCGCAGCGCTTCAAACAGCAGTTAATTAGCGCCTCTGCCGGACGGCATTCCCAGGGAAAAGGGGGCAAAAATGTGCGGTAAATCACATGGCTAAGTAAATATTTGACGACGGACATGGAAGTGCTTCACCATAGCAAACAGTTTATTTCGAAGCTCGAAAATAAGGGAGTACGAGGTGGTTGCTGATAGTCAGCCAGGGCACATCGATCAGATTAAGCAGACCAACGCTGGCGCGGTGTATCGCCTGATTGATCAGCTTGGTCCGGTTTCGCGTATCGATCTTTCGCGCCTGGCACAGCTGGCACCTGCCAGTATCACCAAAATTGTCCGCGAGATGCTGGAAGCGCACCTGGTTCAGGAGACGGAAATTCAGGAGCCGGGCAGCCGTGGCCGTCCGGCAGTCGGGCTGGTGGTTGAAACGGAAGCGTGGCACTACCTGTCGCTGCGCATCAGCCGGGGGGAGATCTTCCTCGCGCTGCGCGACCTGAGCAGCAAGCTGGTGGTGGAAGACCGCCTTGAACTGCCGCTCAACGCGGAGGAACCGCTCCTCGACGCGATTGTGTCGCACATCGATCACTTCTTTATTCGCCATCAGCAGCGGCTCGAACGCTTAACGGCGATTGCCATCACCATGCCGGGGATTATTGATACCGAAAACGGTATTGTTCACCGCATGCCGTTTTACGACGACGTCAAAGAGATGCCGCTGGGCGAGGTGCTGAAAAATCATACCGGCGTGCCGGTCTATATTCAGCATGACATTAGCGCCTGGACGATGGCAGAGGCGCTGTTTGGCGCGTCGCGCGGCGCGAGGGATGTGATTCAGGTGGTCATCGACCATAACGTCGGGGCGGGCGTGATCACCGACGGACGTCTTCTCCACGCCGGAAGCAGCAGCCTGGTGGAAATTGGCCACACCCAGGTCGACCCGTACGGCAAGCGCTGCTACTGCGGGAACCACGGCTGTCTGGAGACCATTGCCAGCGTGGAAAGCGTGCTGGAACTGGCGCAGGTCCGGCTCGGCCAGTCCATGAGCTCCTCGCTGCACGGACAACCCTTAACGGTGGACTCTCTCTGCGCCGCCGCGCGCGAGGGCGATCTGCTGGCGAAGGACATTATTACCGGGGTGGGGAATAACGTTGGCCGCATTCTGGCGATTATGGTGAACCTCTTCAACCCGCAAAAAATCCTCATTGGCTCGCCGCTGAGCCAGGCGGCAGAGATCCTCTTCCCGGCGATCTCGGCCTGTATCCATCAGCAGTCGCTTCCCGCCTACAGCAAAAATATTGCGGTAGAAAGCACCCAGTTTTCCAACAAGGGTACGATGGCAGGTGCGGCGCTGGTCAAAGATGCCATGTATAACGGCTCGCTGTTGATCCGCCTGTTACAGGGTTAACTCTTTTCCGCAGATGTAAGAAAAATTGCGCTATCTCAAGCCGGGTAGCGCACGCATCCCGTAGACTTCCTCCACTGAATTATTTACCTGGTTTATATTTTCGAAGCATACCCAAGAGGTGGAGTGAGTCATGCTTAAGCGTTTCTTTGTTACTGGTACAGATACCTCTGTCGGCAAGACCGTCGTATCCCGCGCATTGCTGCAGGCGCTGGCAGCAAGCGGTAAACGCGTGGCAGGGTACAAACCGGTCGCAAAAGGCAGTAAAGAGACGCCAGAGGGATTGCGTAATAAAGACGCCCTGGTGCTGCAAAGCGTCTCGTCACTGGAGCTGCCTTATCACGCGGTCAATCCCATTGCGTTAAGCGAAGACGAGAGCAGCGTGGCGCACAGCGGCCTGATTAATTATCCCCTGCTGTCCGACGGCCTGGCGAACCTGAGCGAGAAGGTTGACCACGTGGTGGTTGAAGGGACGGGCGGCTGGCGCAGCCTGATGAATGACCTGCGCCCGCTGTCTGAATGGGTCGTGCAGGAGCAGCTTCCGGTAGTGATGGTGGTGGGGATCCAGGAAGGGTGCATCAACCACGCGCTGCTGACGGCTCAGGCGATTGCCAATGACGGCCTGCCGCTGGTTGGCTGGGTGGCAAACCGCATTAACCCAGGCCTGGCGCACTACGCGGAGATCATCGACGTGCTGAGCACCAAGCTGCCCGGGCCGCTGGTGGGCGAGCTGCCTTATCTGCCTCGCGCCGAGCAGCGCGAGCTAGCGCAGTACATCGATCTCTCTGCCCTCGGTGGCGTGTTGACCGTAGATCGAGTCGTGGCGTAACGTCCGCGACAACACGGACGCCACCACGCAGGCGACCAGCAGGCCGGGCAGTAGAAAATACTGCCCGGTCATTTCACAGACCATCAGCGCCGACATAATGGGCGCATGCGTGGTCGCGGCAAGTAGCGTTGCCATCCCCGCCAGACCCAGCAGAATCGCCGTTTCAGAACCCGGCAGCCACAGCGCGAACAGCTGCGTGAACAGCATCCCCGTTGCCATACCGACAAACAGCGTGGGCGTAAACACCCCGCCCGGCGCGCCCGAACCGCTGCTCGCCAGTACCGCCAGCAGTTTACAGATGAACACCCCGGCAATCACCGACAGCAGCGGCGGCGCGAGCAGAAAAGCCTGAACCACGCTGTAGCCATTCCCCCATACCTTCGGCGTCAGGAGAGACAGCAGCCCGACGATCGCACCGCCCAGCGCTAATTGCCACGGCGGCGAAAGCTTGAGGCGCAGGAAAAGAGCGTGGCTGAACGCCATCAGCCACATCAGCAGCGGTCCGCAGAGGCCTGCCACCAGCCCCATCGCGACCAGCAGGGCATAATCGGCCGCGGTGAGGATGCCGCTCAGATGGACCGCGTAGAGCGTACCGGCACCCGGTGCCAGAAGCTGCGTCGTAAGAAGCGCCACCACCGCCGCAATGACTACGGGGCCGAGCGAGGCCAGCATCAGCGTGCCAAACAGAATCTCAGCAATAAACAGGCTTCCGGCCAGGGGAGCATGGTAGGCGCTGGCCATCCCGGCGGCGGCACCGCAGGCTATCCATAATTTCCATTCGGATTTGGGCGTAAAGCGCCGGGCGAAAAAGGAGGCGGCGAGGGCGGCAAGCAGGATCATCGCACCTTCACGCCCGATGGCGCTTCCGCTGGCCACGACCAGCAGCGACGCAAGGGATTTCACAAGGCTGGCGCCGTAGTCAAACTGACCGTCACCGGTCTCCAGCGCTTCCATATAATCGGTGGGGGCATGAGGCCGCTGCGCCGTCAGACGCTGCCATCCCCATAGCAGCAGCCCGGCGGCCAGCCCACCCAGCGCTGGCGTCAGCGCGCGCCGCCAGGGCGAGAGCGACGCGGCGGCATTCACCAGGCTGCCGCTGTCGTTGCTGAGAAGCAGCCACTCCAGCAGGTACATGCTGTGGCGGAACACCGCCACGGCCAGCGCGGCCAGCACGCCGGTGACGGTGGCAATCAGCAGTCGGCGAAACATCGCGCGGATGTCGGGGTACGTATGAAGACGTTGCATGAGTCGCGATTAAACGGGGACGATACAATATTGTGGCGGCAAATAGCGGGGTTAGCAAAAGGTATGCGTGCGAAAAAGCCGGGCGATGCCCGGCCAGAAAGGTTAGCTGTCGCTATGAATATTCAGCGCCCGGCGCGTACGCCCTGAACTCAGGTACTCGGCAATATAGTCCTGCGAAATCTCGCCGTTGTAGCGACCGTCCTCATCCACGATCGGCATCCAGCTGGTATTACTCTCATACAGACGTGAAAGCACTACGCGCAGGTTGTCTTCCGCTTTGCCGGTCATGCGGAACGGATGCAGGATGTCGGCGCAGGTACCGCTGGCGTTTCGCGCTTCGCGACGCTTCACAAAGCCCAGCGGTTTGCCGTGCTCGTCGACAACGGTAATCGCGCGAATATCATTATCATCCATGGTCGCAAAGGCGTCGGGAAGCGGAGTAGAGCCCCGCACCGTAATGGTCGGCTGCTGGTCGGTGACGTCGCCCGCCGAGACCAGCAGCAGGCGCTTCAGGGTGCGGTCCTGGCCGACAAACGAGCCGACAAACTCATTCGCCGGTTTCGCCAGCAGCTCATCCGGGCTGGCGCACTGCACGATTTTCCCCTGACGGAACACCGCTATACGGTCGCCGAGCTTCAGGGCTTCGTCGATATCGTGGCTCACCAGCATGACGGTTTTTTTCAGCTTGCGCTGCATCTCCAGGAACTGGTTCTGGATCACCTCGCGGTTGATCGGGTCCACCGCGCCGAAGGGTTCATCCATCAGCAGTACCGGAGGATCCGCCGCCAGGGCGCGGATGACGCCTATACGCTGCTGCTGGCCGCCGGACATTTCACGCGGGTAGCGATTCAGGAACTTATGCGGATCCATCGCGACCATATCCATCAGCTCTTCGGCGCGGGTTTTGCAGCGCGCTTTATCCCAGCCCAGCATGCGCGGCACGACGGTGATGTTCTCTTCGATGGTCATGTTCGGGAACAGGCCAATCTGCTGGATCACGTAGCCGATGTTGCGGCGCAGGGTGACGGTGTCCATCCCGCTGGTGTCTTCACCGTTGATCAGGATCGTCCCGCTGCTTGGGGTAATGAGGCGGTTAATCATCTTCAGGGTGGTGGTCTTCCCGCAGCCGGACGGGCCGAGCAGGACACACATTTCCCCTTCGGGCACGTTCAGGTTGACGTTATCGACGGCCTTAAAGGTCTGGCCGTGCTTCTGTGAAAATTGTTTGGTGAGGTTTTCCAGTTTTATCATTATCGAATCCCCTTTGGAGTCAGAACCACCTGCAGACGGTGCAGCAGCCAGTCGAGCACAATCGCTAAAAGACAAATCATCAGCGCGCCCGCAATCAACATGCGAATATCGCTTCCACCGATGCCGTTGAGCAGCAGCAGGCCCAGGCCGCCTGCGCCGATGACGGCGGCAATCGCCATCACGCCGATATTCATCACCACGGCGGTGCGGATCCCACCGAAAATCACCGGCAGCGCCATCGGGATCTCGACCCAGCGCAGGCGCTGCCAGAAGGTCATGCCGATGCCGCGGCCGGCTTCGCGCAGGCCCGGCGGCAGGCTGTCGAGCGCCGTATGGGTGTTACGCACTATTGGCAGCAGCGAGTAGAGAAACACCGCCGTAATCGCGGGCAGGGCACCAATACCCTGACCGATCAGCGAAAACAGCGGGATCATCAGGCCAAACAGGGCGATGGACGGAATGGTCAGCACGATGGTGGCTATCCCCAGCACCGGCGTTGCCAGCCACTTATGGCGGACAATCAGAATGCCCAGCGGTACGCCGATGATGATGGCTAAACCTACGGCCAGCGCCACCAGCCACAGGTGCTGCAGCGTCAGGGTTAAGAGGTAATCCCAGTTGTCCAGAATGTAGTGAATCGTCTCCATAGCACCTCCTACAGCAGCTGTTTGCTACGCAGGAAATCGCGGGCGACCTGCTGCGGTGACTGATGGTCGATATCCACCTTCTTGTTCAGCTCGGTGATAACGTCGTTGTTGAGCTGGGCGGAAAGGGTGTTGAGCGCCTCTTCCAGACCGGGGTTGGCCTCCAGCGTGTCCTTACGCACCACCGGCGTCACCGCGTAGCTCGGGAAGAAGCCTTTATCATCTTCCAGCACCTTGAGGTCGAAGCCTTTCACGCGCCCGTCGGTGGTGTAAATCAGACCGGCGTCAACGAAGCCGTCGCGCACCGCGTTATAGACCAGACCGGGGTCCATCTGACGAATTTGCGGGCGATCCAGATCCATCTTGTAGGCCGCCTGAAGCGGCTTCATGCCGTCGCTGCGCCCGGCAAACTCCAGGTCTAAGCCCAGCAGCCAGTTTTTGTCCGGATTGGTTTTACGGACCTGCTCAATCTTCGCCACCATCTCCGACATGGTGTTGATATGTTCCGCCTCGGCGCGCTTGCGCTGCATGGCGAAAGCGTAGGTGTTGTTCATGTCGGCGGGTTTGAGCCAGACCAGACCGTGCTTCGCGTCCAGGCGTTTCACCGTCTCGTAAGACTCCTGCGGCGACATGCGCTTGTTGATGTGGTTAAAGATGATCAGCGACGTGCCGGTGTACTCCCAGGTCATATCAATCTGCTTGTTGATCATCGCGTTGCGGGAGATCACCGTGGCAATGTTGGTTTGCGGCTGGACCTGAAAACCTTTCTTTTGCAGGTACTGCACGGTCATCGCCGAGAGAATGTGCTGCTCTGTAAAGCTCTTGGTCGCCAGAATCAGCGGGGCCGCCATCGCCTGGCTGGTGAACAGCGCCGCGGCACACAGCGCCGTCAGGCCGGAAAACAGTCTCATAAAAGCTCCTTGTTATTGTTATCGAGCGAGATGGGGGCTCATCGCGCGACCCAGCGCCGCCAGCAGGGTATCGAGGATCAGGGCGAACAGGGCGGTGGCCGCCGCGCCGAGGATCAGGGTCGGGAAATCGTTCAGGTAAATTCCGGGGAAAATCAGCTCGCCGTAGCTGCTGGCGCCAATCAGGAACGCCAGCGGTACGGTACCGACGTTAATGGCGGTAGCGATGCGGATCCCCGACAGCATGACCGGCCAGGCGGCTGGCAGCTCAACCTGACGCAGGCGCTGCCATTTGGTCATCCCGATGCCGTTTGCCGCTTCCAGCAGCGACGGCGGGACCGAGCACAGCCCGGCATAGGTGTTACGCACTATCGGCAGCAGCGAGGCGAGGAACAGGGCGATGATGGCGGGCGTATCGCCAATGCCAATCACCACCATCGCCAGCGCCAGCACGGCCAGCGGCGGCAGCGTGTTGCCGACGTTGAAGATTTGCATCACATATTCGGCGATACCCCGCGCGGCCGGGCGGCTCAGCAGAATACCGGCTGGAATACCGACCAGCAGGGCAAAAAACATGGATGAGAAAACCAGAATCATGTGCTGTTGCCCGAGATAGACCAGGTCAACCTGGCGCGCCCTGATCGTTTCCAGCCCAATGCCCCAGACGAGGAGGGCGAGGACCACGATAATGGCGCCGACAAACAGCAGCGAACGTTTGAGTAATGGGTGCATTGCGGTGTGTCTCCCTGTGCGCATGCGTTATAGCAACCACCGGTTGCCTGTTGTTATGCCATGTTTCGGCAGGGGTATTTCATCTATAGCAAGCGTTTGGGAAGGGTTCCAGCGAAGGGGTAAAATCAGTAACCCTATGAAAACAGTGACAACCTTATGCCAGGCCTTATGGCGTAAGGGCTGATTGAGGGGCAGGCAGAATTGTCCTAAAGACGAGAAGTGAAAGTGACGTTGTCACGAATGAGGGCCGCACCCGTGACGGTGCGGCAGCGCAGTTACGCTGTTTTGTGGGCTTTTGATGTCCATTCTTGCCAGATGTTCTCAAGACCCTGCCGGTATGAGGTGACGGCGAAGTCGGGAAAATGCCGCTTAAACTTCGTCGAATCAAACAGGTTATCAACGTCGTATCTGGGCAACAGCTCACGCATTTCGCGCGCGCCCTGCGAAAACAGCGCCGTCGCGGCGAATGCCAGCTTGCCCAGCACGGCGTAGTCCGCCTTCTGGCCGAAGATTTCGCAGGCGAGAGTGACAAACTGTTGATACGTCAGCCTTTCGTCGCAGCAGGGCAAATGCCACGTTTGCCCGTAGGCCTCGGGTGTATTGCCCAGCAGGGCAAGGGCGCGACTGGCATCCGGCGTCCAGATGAGGGTGCGGAGCGTATCGTCACGTACCGGAACGCGCGGGCGTTTGTGCTGCTTCAGCCTGTCGATAATGAGCGTATTCGTGAAGCTCTGCGTTCTCTCAGGACCGTAAAACTCCGGTGCCCGACCGATGAGAACGGGAATGTCGCCCCGCTGCATTTCGGCAAGCACCCGGTTGGCCATCAGCGCACGCACGTTGCCTTTCCGCCCCCGGGGCGCAAAGCGCGTCTCTTCAGTTTGCGGCACGTCGCTCTGGGGGTACATGTAGGTATTGTCAAAATAGACGAATCTTGCGCCCGCTTTTCGCGTGGCCTCCAGCGCATTTTCCAGCATGGTTGGGAACTGACGCTCCCACAGCGCAGAATCCGGCGGCAGACCGGCGGTAAAATAGACCGTATCGCTGCCGTTAACCGCCTCCTGCGTCTGCTGCGCATCCAGAAGATTGGCCGCAACCGTGATATCGCTGGCGTGGACTTTCTGCGGATGGCGGCTGACCAGCCTGATATCGTCGGTAAAGGTGCGTTTTAATTCGCGGGTCAGTTCACGGGCGATTTGCCCGCTGGCACCCAGAATAGTTTGCATATGAGCTTCCTGATGAGATGACGATCCGGTTGACCGTATAAAAAGTTTAAGCTTAAAGTTAACTTTAAGGTCAAGACGTAAGAGCAGATGAAATGAAAATTGGCGAGCTGTCGAAAATGACGGGTATTTCCCCGTCGCGCATTCGGTTCTATGAGGCGGAAGGTTTACTGCCGCGACCCGTCAGGCAGGGGAACGGCTACCGATCGTATTCTAAAGAGGCGGCAGCGCTGCTGAACATCATCGACAACGCGCAACGTACCGGGTTCTCACTCGAACAAATACGCCGCTTCCTGCCGCAGCCGCAACAGCACTGGGATCATGAGGGACTGCTCCAGTCCCTGAAAACGCGTATTGCCGAAATAGAAGCGATGCAGAAGCAGCTTGAGGAAAACCGCAGGGAATTGCTGACGCTCGTCGCGAGTATCACCAACCGGCCGGATGGGATCTCCTGCGACGACAACATGCAGCGCCTGCTGGGGCAGCTGCAACACTCAGACGGTAGCGCGAACCCGTCGAACCCGCGTCGAGACGGTGATAATTGAAACGATAGCGACCACGGCGAGCATCAGTCCGAGCGCCAGCATGGCGTTAAACCCGATCCATCTGAACAGCAGCAGCCCCGCGATACCGCCCGTAATAAACGAGAAAAGGGTGGTTAAGTGGGTTTTCAGCTGACTTTTTTGCGCCGCCGTATCTTTGGAGTAATCCCTGCGCAGCATCGCCACCAGTACGGAGGCCAGGGATATTCCCGCGTCCGTCAGCGTGCCGGTAATGTGCGTCGATCTCACCCGTCCGCCGGAAAGCTGCGTGGAGGTGGAATTGTGAATGCCCATCAGGCCGCACAGAAAAAGAATAATCTCGCGGTTGCTGGTGAGGGCATGAAAATACATCTCGTAGAACGAGACGCCGGTCAGCAATATCCCCTCGACAAACAGGATCTGGCAAAAAATTAGCCTGACGTTATGGATAATGCCCCATATCACGATCGCGCGCGCAATAATGGCGCCTGCCACAAAGGAGAGAATAATCGAGCCGAAGAAAATAATATCGCTCAGGTCGGTGGAAGAGACTTCGCTGGATAACTGTGAAGTATTGCCGGTCATGTGTGAGGGGAAAAAACCAAATGCCCCGAGGGCGATGGCATTCAGCAAACCTGCCGAGGTCGCCAGCCAGAGAGCAAGCCGGCGATCCTCCTTATGCGTTCGTTCTTTCTTGAGTCTAATCAGCAAGAATACCTCCGGGTTGAGCTTTGCCTGAATAGTCAGGCTAGCAAAGCGGTGCAACGGGCTGTCCAGGATATGGCTTAATTATTATTCCCTCTGACGCGTTTAAGGGTTAAGTAATTAAATAAAATATCCTTGCTCAAGATAGGGGCGTGAAGACTTTATATCATGCCGTTATTGCCGTGACGCAAAAACGCCGGGCGCTGGTTAAGACGTTCAAACCAGGCCTCAATTGCAGGCACATCGGGCTTATCAAACGGCGTCATCTTCCAGCGATTCACCGACAGCCCAAGCACCACGTCCGCAAGGGTAAATGTCTCGCCTGCCGCAAAGGCGCCGGTGCGCTGCAGCTGGTTTTCCAGAATGGTGATGCAGTGGTTCCACTCTTTTATTCCCGCCGCAATGCGTTCAGGGTCGTTAAAGTCCGGGTTTTTACGCCCCAGCGCCGGGAAAACATAGCGCCAGGCGTTATTGAATTCGGTGGCCTGCCAGTCCATCCAGCGTTCAACGTTGGCGCAGGCCTGCGGCTCTGCGGGCAGCAGATCGTGACGTCCTGCCTTGCGCGCCAGATAGCGGCAGATGGCGTTGGACTCCCACAGCACGAAATCGTCATCCATCAGCACCGGCACCATGGCGTTGGGGTTCAGGGCGCGGAAGGCATCCGTTTCCGTTGAGGCAAAACCGCTGCCGTAATCTTCCTGTTGATACGCGATGCCTGCTTCTTCGCAGGTCCAGAGCACTTTACGCACGTTGATGGAGGTGGTTTTGCCGAGGATCTTTAGCATAGTGCTGCTGTCCTTTAAGGGTATGAACGATCTAAAACAATACACTAGCTTGAACAGAATTTAACCTCCAAAACTCGGGTGATTTCTCTCCTGGTCTGTAACAAAAGGACTGATATGGTTGGATAGCCAAAATTTATCCGTCGATGAACTGAAGAAACCGCAGCATGCGTCGCGTTTCATACAGGAGGCACAAACAGGGCTCCAGGTATTTTTAAAGTCGCTAATACTCTGTTTGCAATAGGCTTGTGTGTCTTCATTAACAATGCATAAAGGAAGATTAAAGACCCTTACATCAATGCCATAAAACTGAAAGATCTCGATGGTGGCGGATAGCGTATCCTTGTACTCCCAGGGATCGATAAATACGGCTTCCCGGTTCAGCTTTGCATATCCCATGTTCTCCATGCCCATAAGCGCAACATGCTTAACGAAAAAAAGATTTCGGGAAATAAATTCTGCCAGCGCAGTCAAATATTTTACCGTTACTTTGTTCAGTACAACGCGCAGTTCAATGTCTATCCCGTGTTTGTAACAGTTTAACAAACCGGCCATTGTTTGATTAAATGCCCCTTCGCATTGAACAACATAGTCGTGAATCTCTGAAACATGACCAAAGAGGGGGATGCCGGCGAGCAAATGATGATTACTTTTCTGTGCCAGACGCGCCGTATAGTCCTCATGACTTAAGTAGCGGCCATTCGTTAGCAAGTGTATTAACGTCTGTTGGTTCCTTTCTGTAATCGCCTCAATAACATGAAGCAGTCCTTCGTTTAACATTGTCGGTTCGCCACCTGTAATACAAAGTGCTGCCGGAAAGTGCTTGTCATCAATAAGGGCAAGAGTTTTTAGGATCCGCTGCTCAGTATCACCCTGGTTAATTGCTGATTCCGGTTTAGGAGGTTGCGGGCACATTACACAGAGGTTGTTGCAAACTTCAGTTACCAGGAATGCGTTGTTCTGAGAGCTTGCACGAAATAAGCGATGGATCCGCCCCCGCTCGCTGATGGTTATTACATCGCCCTCACTGAATACAGTTTCTTCTGAAACGACGATAACCGGTGTCTCCACCTGTGCGATTAAGGCGTCAACGTTCGGATTGTTCTTTGTACAAATGATTGCGCGTACAGGGGGAAAGGCTGACAGTGGTATCGTTTTGCTCGAGGTCAGAAAGACAATGCTATCCGCTGCTATTTCATTTAATTCGACAGCGACTTTACCAAATAGCGCTGCCTTCAGGTGCCAGATGCTTTCTGCCTGAGTAGAAAGAAAAAGCGTATCGTCAGTACATTGTGTATTCATTTCATTCCCCACTGCATCAGAACACGACGGGTCTCGCGATCGCCTTCAACGAATCGTTTAATAACCATCGAAATAATACCTTTGTTTTTTAAACAGAAATCGTCTTTACCCGGATGGCCATAAACTGAACCTGTTACCTGATAGCGGCGAACAGGGTCTGCGCCGCAGTAGGGAGCAAACGCACAGTCAGAGCAGACGGGCAGGCAGTCATTGACTCCTGCAGAGGCGAGTTCTTGCATGACTGAGCCAAAGAAAAGTTCTTCTGGGCTATTCTCAAAAACACTCCCCATTTTGAAATGCTGATCGCCCGTTTCTGCCATCATTCGGCTTTCATCGCTTGGGTAGATGTTTCCATCATAGTTATACAATGTGACCCCAAAACCAGAGCCACAGGGGGACTGAAGATCCACAAACCCTGTTGCCCAAGGCGTCATGAGCTTTTTCATGATCAATGCAGCATAGGATTCGCGAAATGCAATTCCATCGTGATTAATGCGAATGATGTAATCGAGACACTTCTCATAAAACGCCAGAAATTGTTCCGTGGTATACCCGATTTTATGGAAGTATTTCTGTGCGAATCCATAAGGATTAAGTTCGCGGATGAAAATACTGCGAAATCCATGGCTTACATATTCATTTATAATCTCTTCAGCCATATCAAGGCTTGGCCGGGTCGTTGTCATCAGTGCGCTAACTCTGTCAAACGCATCACGCTGTTTGAGTTTATTAAGCGTTGAAATGAGCGCACTCCATGCACCTGATTTTGCATATTTACGGTTAGCATCATGCAACGCCTGAGGGCCATCGAGCGATGTGCTGATTGAAAAATTATGCTCTAGCAAAAAGTCGAGATCTTCGTCATTCAACTCGCACAAATTTGTACAAACCACGAATTGAATATCTTTTCGGGTATTTTTCCTGTTGACCACAGCGACGGCCTGACGGATGAGGCCCATATTCAGCGTGGACTCTCCCCCCTGAAATTCAAGCGTAAGCTTGTCTGAAGGCATAGATAAGAATAAATCAATACTCTTTTCAAGGGTCTCCGGACTCATATCATAACGAGATTGATCGGACTGGCAGCTCTTACGAGAGGCTTGACAATAGACGCAAGAATTGTTGCAGCGAACGGTGAGGACAAAAATATGGAGCTGAGAAAAGTTTTCCAGGAATGATTTCTTTGTTCTGTATCGTGAGGAGAGCAAAGCGATCTGGTTGTCATCAATTCCGTTACTGACCATGTGTTTGGCCTTCAGTTCATACCAAAGCGTTTCATCTTCAATCTTCTCCTTATTGATGAGCGTAGTGAGTTGTGAAGGGCTAATACACATCCACTCGCCATAATCAGTCGAAAGGAAATAGTTTCCGTCATCCAGTTGGCTGAATCTGAATGGAAGTAGTTGATATGACTGAGAAGCAAACTCAGCGGGAGATTTAAATCTAACGCTCATTGTGCATGATGTCCTGTATACTGAGATCAAGGATGTTAGTCAGGAAGGTATTGATAATGAGAGGTGCATCTGAGAGATATTCTTTATTGATATTTATCCTCAGGCAGAATGCCTCTTTAATGGTAAACTCGGCACTCAAATAATCATTGAATTGTTGGGTTATATTCTCTATAGCGCCCTGAGTATAAAAATGTGGGTCAAGCTTGATTATCATCGTCTTATACTACCGATTTTAAAATATCTTGAGTGTCAGCCTGTACCCGATTTTCAACAAACACGGCGGCCGGGGAGAATGCTTTCCTGACGATCTCTTCATGTAAGGCTGAAGTTTCATCATGAATGATTTGACGCATCTGATTTTCATGAAGTAAATGTAAAAAGTGCTTTGCTACGGTATTGATATCATTAACGCTTTCGTTTTTTGGGTAGATACAGATACCAACATCTTCATTTTCTGATTTGATGGCATGAATGAAGAAATCATCAGTAAACGCGTAGCATGTTTTCATTATAGCTTCACGGCTATAGAGTGTTTTGTTTAGGGGCAACAAAAAATATTCCCCTAATTCATTCTTTCCATGTTTGAGGTTATCCATGAGCATCTCCTTCCAGAATGGCCAGCCTGCAGCTGGCCTTGAGTGTTAGCACGTAGAGCCAGGCGTGCAGGAATAATGACTGGAATGGCTTGCATGACTTGAGTGGCTGTAATGCGCCGCGAATGCTTGTCCATCCAGAGAAGGTTTAGCCAGTAAAACAGACGTACCAGGTTGCTGTATGCTGTTGCTGGCGGCAATCTTGGAGTGCGTTGGTGCAATTGTTGGTGTACTGCTGCTGGCGAACGCAGGGGCGCTCGCACCCGCTATCATCCCAGCAACAATACCCGCAACGACAGGTACGATACTTTTACCTGAAAGTTCGTTGACAGAGCCTTTTACGACTTTTGGCAATGCTTTCATCTGTAATCCTTATCATAGAACGAGAGATAACAGGATTGTTATCGTGAATATGATAAGGCACTGTGATATTCGATTATTATAATATTTATGTTTGTTATTTGATTTTAATCATGCAGCAGGTAATTAGATTGATTTCAAATCGGACATTGAAAGTGGACATGTAAACATTAATTATGAATACAGTGAAACTAATTCATTTTTATATGAATAGCCTGCTATCAATAATGTTAATTCTAGCCCAGAATGGAACATTCAATTAACGGCAGGCTAATATATACATTAAAAAATTATATAGCTCTATTCTCGGTCAAATCATCGCATCACTCCTTTTTGCCGCGATGTGATAAACGTCAGCACTACTGCACACAGCAGCAATATTCCGCTCAATGCAAACGTGCTCTGCCAGCCGCTATGATCGAACACCATACCGCCCGCCGTTGAGCCTAGCGCAATAGAAAGTTGGATCACGGCGACCATTAACCCGCCACCTGCTTCGGCATCTTCCGGCAGCGTTCGCGCAATCCATGTCCACCATCCCGTGGGTGCCGCCGTCGCCAGCATCCCCCAGAAGCCTAACAGCAGGGCAACGATCCACATGCTGTGGCCGGTCAGTATCAACGCGCCTGCTATGACGGCCATCAGCAGGGGTATGGCGATTAACGTCAGGTAAAACGCCGCGTTCAGAACAATGGCAACGAGCAGTGTGCCAACAAAACCCGCAATGCCGATGGTGAGTAAAATCAGCGATAGGCCGGAGGGGGTAACCTGCGTCACGGTTTCGAGAAACGGACGCACATAGGTAAACAGCGCAAACTGTCCCATAAAGAACAGGCCGCAGGCCAGCAGACCGATGGAAACCACCCGTTGGCGGAATAGCCGAAAGACGGATGCGCGTGACGCCGTATTTTTATTGCCGTTCATATCGGGCAGGCTAAAGCATTGCCAGAGGAACGCCAGTATCGCCACGGGAACCAGGCACAGGAAGGCGCCGCGCCAGCCAATGGTGGCGCCGAGATAGCTTCCGAGCGGGGCGGCGACTACCGTCGCCAGCGCGTTCCCCCCGTTGAATATCGCCAGCGCGCGAGATACCTGATGCTGCGGAACGAGGCGAATGGCCGTTGCGGCAGACATGGACCAGAATCCGCCTATAGCGATACCGATCAGCGCGCGGCCGGTCATGTAAACCAGATAGTTTGGGGCGAAAGCGATAATCATCCCCGAGAGCGCCATCAGGAGCGTCATGCCCAGCAGAAGGTGTTTGCGGTTCATATTCCCGGCAAGCCGGGAAAGGAAGAGGCTGGTCAGAACCGCCAGCGCGCCGGAGATGGCGATCCCCTGGCCAGCGAGCCCCTCCGTAACGCCCAAATCTCTGGCAAGGGGGGTAAGCAGGCTGACGGGCATAAATTCCGAGGCAATCAGGACGAATACGCACAGGGTCATGGCAAAAATACCGCCCCAGTGCGCGCGTGCCTCATTCTGTGAGGTGGTAGGATTCAGAGTGGACATAGTCATCTTTCACGAAGGGCCGCCCGCTAAAGACGGGCGGCGGAGAGGTTTATTTCAGGCTGGTTTTGAAGAACTGTTCAAACTGGCCGAACGGGATCTTCCCGGCAGCATTGTCGTAGAGATCGACATGGTTTGCGCCCGGAACAATCACCAGTTCCTTATGCTTGCTGCCGACCGCCTTAAACGCATCTTCTGCAAAGTAGCGGGAGTGCGCTTTTTCACCGGTGACGATAAGCGTCGGGATAGTAATTTCCCCGGCGTAGCTCAGCAGCGGCATATTCATAAAGGATAATGGCGTGGTCGCGGTCCACGCGCCGGTGGAGTTGACGGAACGCGCGTGGAAGCCGCGCGGCATGCGGTAGTAGTCATAGAACTCCTTCAGTACCGGATTCGGGTCTGCTGGCAGCGTCTCTGGCAGAATACGTTCAGCCGCTGTCACCTTGCCGTTCTCATCGACATAAATGTCATGGCCGCCGTGCGCGAAGGTACCGTTCTCTGCATCTTTCCAGCGCTGTGCGTTCAGATACTGCAGAACGGCACGGCGGTCAGACGTTGAATAGCGATCTTTCCCGTCGCCCACGCCGTGGCCCATCGCCCGGCTCATGTCATACATCACGCTGGTGGCGACCGCTTTCACGCGGGTGTCCATGGAGGCCGCATTCAGCGCCATACCGCCCCAGCCGCAGATGCCGAGAATACCGATGCGGTTACGATCAACCTCTTTCTGCAACCCCAGGAAATCCACCGCCGCGCTGAAGTCTTCGGTGTTGATATCCGGAGACGCAACGTTGCGCGGCTGGCCGCCGCTTTCGCCCGTATAGGACGGATCGAACGCCAGGGTCACAAACCCATTCTCCGCCAGGGTCTGCGCATACAGGCCGCTGGACTGCTCTTTGACCGCGCCAAACGGCCCGCTGACCGCAATCGCCGCCAGCTTGCGGTCACCACGGTTTTTAGGAAGATACAGATCGCCTACCAGGGTGATCCCGTATCGGTTCTGGAAGGACACCTTGCGGTGATCGACTTTGTCACTTTCGGCGAAGGTTTTATCCCATGTGGTCACCATCGAAACCGGTGCGTTTGGGTTGGTGGTTTCTGCATAACTCATTGTTGTCACTCCACTTAATGATGCGCATAGCAGCATCGCAACGGACAGTTTTTGGGTGAATGTTTTCATAAAAATGGACCCTGGGTTGTTGTGTCGCGGTCATTATAGTTAGCAGAAATAGTGCTGATTAGAGGCCGAAAGCTGCTAGGATTCATATCATATTGTTATAAATAGGGGGCGTGATGGCGAAGCGGGAAAACTACAATGAGCTGTACCTGTTCATGCAGGTGGTGCGGGAAGGGAGCTTCACGGCGGCTGCGCAGCGGCTTGGGCTGGCGCAATCCGGCATCAGCCGCTCGATTCGCGAGCTGGAAGAGCGGTTGGGTGTTCAGCTTCTGGTCCGCACCACGCGCAAGCTGTCGCTAACGCACGCGGGGGAACAGCTTTACCGGACCGCCGAGTCCGCGTTCGATACGCTCGATACGGGCCTGGCGACCCTGGCACACTATCGTCAGACGCCGTCCGGCACGGTACGCATTAATGCCAGCCAGCACGCTATCGACAAATGTCTGCTGCCAAAGCTCGCCATTTTTAAACAGCGTTACCCGGACATCAGGCTGGAACTGATGAATGAAAGCCGCTTCGTCGACATTATCGCCGAGCGGTTCGATGCGGGTGTCAGACTGGGGCCGGAAGTGGGGCAGGGAATGATTGCAGTGCGTATCACGCCTGATATGGAAATGGCCGCAGTGGCTGCCCCGGAACACTTCAGACGCTACGGTTTTCCCCAGACGCCTGCGGATTTAGTGGCGCACCCCTGCATTGCCTACCAGCTTGCCGACGGTAGTGACTATCAGTGGGAGCTGGTGCAGGACGGGAAAAAAATCACCCATCGGCCAGAGGGGCAATGGGCGCTGTCTGACAGCTACATGGAGGCCGAAGCTGCCCGGCTGGGGCTTGGGCTGGCCTATGTCCCGGTGGAGCTGGTGGCTGACGATCTGGAGCGCGGAACGCTGATCCGGGTGTTGCAGCGCTATAGCCTGCGCATGGACGGGCTGTACCTCTATTATCCGCACCGTAACGTGTCGCCCGCGCTTAGAGCGGTGATTGATACGCTTAAAATCTAGGGCAGCGTTGTTATTCTGGAAGGCGCCTCGCAAACCGCAAATTAACCGCGTGAAATTCAGGGTTATGTCTTTTCTTCGACCGATCGGGGTCGTAAAGTGCCTGCGTTGCGGCACATCCGCAATCGGGCGTAGGAACCCGCATCTACCATATAGTGACATTTCGTATGTCGCGGCAGCACCGATCCCGCTACAATTGCGGTGGCGCTGGCGGAGCAGCCGTAAGGCTGGCCGTTTTTCTATATGGGCGGTATTCCTACCTCTGTCAGCGCTACCCCCCGAGCGTAGGAACTCATTGGGTGGTTAAATGAACTGCATATAGAAGGATGCCTTGTATGGCTACTATCCCGACCCTGACTTATCTCCCGTCTGACGAAAGCTTCATTTTGCAACTTATCTCCCGGCCGCTTCCGGCTGATGCCGATCTGTTTGACGTCGCCGACAACTGCGCCGCGCTGGTGAGCGTGCTGGTCGAAATCGAGGATGCGAAGATGTTTACGGCGCTCTGCGAGCGTCTCCTTCAGGCTCTGCGTAAGCTACGGGAACTCTGCGACGTCGATCTTCCGCCAGATCTGATCGCGCAATTGATCATGGGTGAGAAACTGAACTCCTGCGTGCCGGACTGCTGGCAGGACACCCTGACTCAGGTGGACTATGTTCTGGCGCTGACGCAGGCGGTTATGGGTGGAACGCTGCCCGCTCACGTAGCGAAAGAGCTGACGGGCCTGCTGCACGATATGGTGTGGCTGCTGGCTGAGTTTGTGAGGGAGCCGCGCATCACTACACACTAAGGGCGCTGGCATGGAGGGGCGGCAGCGCCCCTTTGAAAGCGTGATTAACGCGATCGGTTCACCGTATCCAGAAGCGATGTACCGTAGGAGTTGTCGATGGTACAAAGCCAGCGACCGTCGCTTTCCTGCCGAAAAACATAGGTCGCGCGGCGCGACAATTCCGTTATCCCACCCTGGCCATCAGGAAAACGCAGAACGGTTTCCATGATAACGAGGGCATTATCACCCCCTTCGATCACCTGCATCTCCCCTTGTTCGACGATCAGCTGGCCTTGAAAATAATCAGAGATGGCGATAAACGCGCTGCGGATGTTCTCTTTGCCTTTAACCGTCATGCCGGGCTTGACCACCAGAGCCGCGTCTTCGGCGTAATACTCCATCAAGGCGTCATAGTTTTTGGTGGTGATGGCGTGGTCGCAGGATTCGATGATCTGGCGTAGCGGATGTGGGGTCATGCGCGATTCCTCGTTGATGGGGGGAACGCGTATTAACATAACAGGCTGGCGTGTTTGTATAGCTACCAGGTTTTATGGCGGGTGGAACGTTACGTCTGCTAAGTGCGATTAACAGACATTGCAAACTGCATTCTGTTTAGATCAACGGGGAGCAGGTCATCATATCGAAAGTGAGTTATGAGGGAATGCAAAGGTGGGGGTAGTGACTTTTTTAATGAAATTGATTAGATTTGAATTATACAAGGGAAACTTAAAATGGATGAGTTTATGACTCAAAAAGATGAAGTTATGAGAGCTAGTTTACTCTCTTATAAAAACTGTAAGCTATTTCAATCTAAGAGTGATGTGTTCGGAATATCTGAATTCATAATTTATTCCGATAGTAGATTCACAGATGAAGCTAAAGGGGATTTTGTTTATTCCTTCCTAAATATGATCCCTTTAGAAGATGTTGGTGTAAAACCAACCTTAACGGTGAGAGCCTCGTCTGCTTTAGACCCAGCAAGGTTGTCTTTTATGGATGAAAAGCCACATACTGATGACTTCCATGGCGGTTGGCTTAGTGATGAAATTGCAGCTTTGGTTAGCTTGAAATTAGGCGTAAGAGCACACGCAGGCTCAACTGTCAGAGAATATAGTAGTTATACACCTGAATATGGTCACCCAAGAGCAGAGCAAAACCCTCCACCACCTTTAATGTCAAAAGGATCATTTGTAGTTCCTTCAGCAATAAAACATATTGAAATTTCACAGTTGAAATTATTAAACGATATTTACAAGCTTTCAGAAAAGGATTTTAACTCACTAATTAAGGCAGCTCGAAATTTCCAAGATAGCCTTTGGATTTGTGAATCGTCACCAAATCTAGCTTGGTTATTAATGGTTTCAGCGTTAGAAGTGGCAGCTGGAAACTGGGACTCTAACAAGGGCAATAAGGTTGAAAGATTCAAAGCATCCAAACCAGAGTTGTTTGATAGATTATTGGGCCATAATGTTGACGGGCTGATTGAAGATATCGCTAAACAATTTGAAGGAACATTTGGAGCAACCAAGAAATTTTGTGACTTTTGCGTCAATTTCCTTCCTGATGCCCCACCAATAAGACCGGAGAGTGGAAAAATAGAATGGGAGGAGAAAAATTTACTCAAAATATTCAAATCCATATATGGATTACGGTCACTGGCGCTTCATGCTGGGAAACCTTTCCCCCAACCTATGTGTTCTCCACCGGACAACTATTCTGGATTAGCTGAACAAGCAGTATGCCCACCTACCTCCAATTTTACTCCATTGAAATCAACCTTTGGAGCCTCATGGTCTCATAAAGAAGCCCCTATAAATCTCAATGTATTTTTCCATATGACTCATTCGATTCTGAATAAATGGTGGGAGAGTCTTTTCTTAAAGAAATAATTTGCCATTTCGGTTAAAAGCCCTTGAGAAAAGTGGTTCGCTTTTAACCTATTTTCGACGCGAATCTTTGAATGCAGTAAACCATTGGTGAGTGACCGACATAATTTCGATCGCTAAAGAAACATTGCCAGTGCCTTGCTTAGTCATCATCTCCCATTAAATGCTTCCAGCAACCAGATGATTGTGGGGGCGCTTAAGCTAAAGCTGAACGAGTGCCCTAAAATATTTGGGTAGTCAGCTATCAGTGCATATGTTCATTCGCAGAGAATGTCCGCTCCTGGCACAGAGCGGACATTAAGATCAACCGCTGATGCGATCAGCTTTATTTTTCGCGAAAGAAAAAATGCACTTTCCCTTGCTGTAATACAACGGCAGGTAAACCCTTATCTTCTTTTGGTGAGAGGTAGATAATTACCCACGCTGGAAGATGGCGGCTAACTTGTTGCATGAAGGCATAATTCATACGCTGATTTTTTGCATCCGATTGTCCGGCGCTGTTTATAAATACAGGGCTGAGGTGACTTCCATTTAACCCATCGTGCCTCACGAGATAACTTTTCCCGGTCGCATTCGCACCTATGAAGTCAGGAGTGCGAACAATTTTTTCTGCGTCGTGGAAGCTGGTGTAAAAGCCGCAGGTCGGACTATTCTGGCTTGCAGGATCATAATATCCATTTTTTGGAAGCTCACATCCCGCATCTTTATCTGCAAATTTAACGACCAGATAGCGGGATTCATTGGTCTGAAACACGTATTTTCCTAACCAGTTATTATATCCCTCTCCCTTACGGACATCGCCATGTTTGCGTTTAGATTCTTTTAAGGTCGCTAGCACAGCAGATTCAATTTTATCTGAGAGCACCAGTGATGCCGCCTCGGGGGTAGGGGCCAGTTCAGTAGGGATCCACGCCAGAATTCCATCTGTTTGCCACTCTTCCACGCCCATACCCGTTGGTCGATACTGCAGTAACGGGGTTAAAGGCAATGACGCTTCATTTAATTTATCATTTTCCACTAACGGAAAAGTAAAATCGTAATCCGTGCGGCTGAACATTTCGATTTGAGAGTGGCTGACCGGGGCATCGCTAAAAGGATCCATACCCGATGCATTGCTGATATTCCAGGCGATACTATGTTCAGCGTGGTATGTGTACGACTTTGCAGAATTGTCGCGAACGCCTGAGCAGGCCGTCAGTAGCAGAGTTGTAGACACAATTGAAAGTGATCTCGATAACAAACTATTCATTCATACTTCCCGTTGTTTAATCATAAGAAACTAATATCGGCAAAACCGACCAATAGCTTAATTTTTATGGGTATATAAAAAAGGGAGGTTGGCTGGAAACCTTTCAAAAAGAATAAACTAGAACGACAGCCGCTCGTGGAGCGGATGAACTTACTGAGCAGAAGTTCTGCTGAGAGCGAGAAACGATCGTGATTGTTGCCGCTGACAAGTGACAAAGATGCCAAAATTGGGCGTGGTGATTCAGTGAGTCGTAGGATAAATCCAGGGTTCAATTTCAGATAATTAAGGATGCAGGTAAGTCGCAGAATTTACCGGGAATTGATGTTTTGTTTGTCGCTGGGTTTGGGCTCATCTCGCAGAGCGCTGAAGTCAGTTCCTGGTTTTATGTACATGTACTCGGTCTGCCGCTTAAGCCAATGGAGGGTAACGGCGATTATCTGCTATCGGAAAACAGGCTGAAGGGTGTTAAGCATTTTGCCGTCAGGCCGTTATCACAGGCCGCCACTTCATCTTTTGGCTCTGAGGAGTGGCCAGCCGCACACCCAATCCCGCAGGGATGGATTGAATATTATGAGGTTCAGGATCTTGATTCCGCTACCCGTATCTTAAGTGAGAAGGGGTATCGCCTGCTGGTGGCTAACCGCACAGAGCCCTGGGAGCAAACTGTGACTCGTCTGCTTAGCCCTGAAGGGGTGCTCACAGGGCTTACGATAACACCCTGGCTTCGCGGATAAACATCCGTCCGCTTCTGGCACGGAGCGGACTGTCAGATTGAGTCCGACCCTGCGCCACACCTATGTCAGGACAAATCGGAGCTAATAAAAATAAAGTTACCGTCTGACGGTCTCTGAAAGAACCTCATCCTGTGCCAGTAAAGTAATAACATCTCCGGCGATCTCCGGTCTTATGCCTGGCGTTTTGTAAGTCGAATACACCGCAACCGATAATGGACTCAAATTATGCTTCCCTGCGATACGTTTTACCTCTTCAATAACCCTAAACGTATCATCTTCCAAAGCCAGTCCTAAACGAGCTGTATCCAGATAAACGCGATGAACTCCGGAGATATACGCAAGCTTTTTAAGTTCTGCGGTAATAATGCGCTGCGCTTCCACACCGATAGAAGAGCCCCCCTCAACGACCCCTGTTAATCCAACAAGCTTACCACCATCACTACGAGTGTTGTCATCTTTGTCTCGGTGGCGCGGTACTAAGGCATTCAACTCTACATCCTGCTGAAGTAACTCCAGCAGTTCGGGCAAAAGCTCAGTTTTGATGACACCTTTTAAAGCGGCTGCTCTTTTAGCCAGGCTAACAGGGGACTGCCCCAATCGAGCCGACATTGAAATAAGGCAACTAGCGATTATGAAAATATCGCTCTCCCCGATCAGAGGGGCACACTCGCCCCGAAAGGATTGCTCATCACGAAGGAGAGGATTTATTTTTTCAGGCTTCCTGATTTTTGATTTTGACTGATTCTTGCTATAACCACGCAAAGCATCCTGTGCACTTCGGGTTAGAATGCTGATACTTTTAACCAGACCCTCATTACCCTTGAGGTTGGTAATCATTTGCTGCATATTTTCGAGCCTGCCAAGCATCTCGGGAACAGCTTTACCCGCAGCAATCTTCTCGCTGATATCATTAAGATTTCGCAGAACAACAATAACAAGCTGCGAGGATGCAGGAACTGAGGTATTCAATTGATGGCTTTTTTTGATTTCTTTTTCCATCAACTGGATCGCCAGCTTCCAGTCGGTTTGTACACCAGCTTTAAGGGTATCAAGATTAAGAATAGCGGTTCGAAGACTTTCGCATTTATCTAACGGAATAGGTTCACCATTCTGTTTACCTGTTTTCAGCCAGTGAACTAAAGATACGAAGTCAGCTTTAGCCGTCGCAACGAGTCCATTGATAACACGCTGCTTCGCTTCAGGCGTAAAGTGATTTGTTCTTGGTGCTGGCATACGATCATTTTTGTATGTTATTGATCTCTTCATAACGGATATCTCAACTTAGCTCCATCAACGATAAATCCCGTCTGGGTTCCTGGTAACAATCAATCCCTCTTAGATATCATGTTTTAAGGTAGTGATACCCGCTCCTCCATCAAACTATTGTTATATTTTGATCGCACAGATGGTTGTTCAACTTCCGCTACTGGTACCAAGCGGACATAAAACGAGGCCATAAGGTCGCTCATGCGTGAGAAACAAATCTCTGAATCTGTCGTCCTGAACCACTGCACCCACGGATTTTGCAATCCTACAAAATAACCTGTAAGAGATTACTTTCGCAGCTTGGCATGAACATGTTCCCCGCACAGGAGAAGGGCACCGTGACCCATAAAAAAAGGATTGTTATCGTAGGTGCTGGGATCACTGGCGTATCCATCGCATGGCATCTCGCCGACCGTGAATTTGACGTCACCCTCGTTGAACAGGATATGCCTGCGTCAGGTGCAACCGGTAGCGCGTTTGGCTGGCTAACCGGTGCGGTGAAGGATGATGCGGCAGACGTATTTATCCGGCGCATCGCACTTGCGGACTGGCACAGGCTGGAAGAACACATACCGGAACTCCACATTAAATGGAGCGGTTCGTTAACCTACGGTGCGGCATCCGGGTCCTGTCTGCAGGACGAACGTCTCCTCCACAAGGCGGAGATTGCCCGTCTTGAACCGGCTTTGAACAATCCTCCCTCAGAGGCCCGCTATGCTGCAAAAGATGGTGCCATTGACGCCGCCAGCGCAACGCGACTATTGCTCGACAAAGCCTGTGAGAAGGGCGTCGTGCTCAGTACCCAAACAACCGTTATAGGTCTTTGCATGACGGAGGGGAAGGTGACAGGCGTCTTGACCTCTCGGGGGAAACTGGACGCAGATTGCGTCGTGCTGGCCTGCGGTACAGGTATTCCAGCGCTGACTGAGCGGGTGGGTATCCATGTTCCGGTTCTGGCATCACCGGCCATATTGCTGCGCTTTGCGATTCCCCAGAACGTGGTCAACACGATCCTCTCCGGTGATGATATTGAGGTTCGGCAAGCGCACAACGGGGATTTAATAGCCGCAGAAGATTACCCGGCAAACGGCAACGTCAGAGAAACGGCGGAGGCTGCACAACGCGCGGTAAGAAGCAGGCTCACGGGTGCAGAGTCGGCTACTCTCATCCATTACTCAACAGGAGAGCGTCCTGTTATTCAGGATGGGTATCCCGTTCTTGGTTTTGCTGATGAGAGCAGGACGGTTTACGTCGCCTCGATGCACCCAGCCGTTACGTGCGCAGCGACGATTGGCAGACTGGTCTCAGAGGAGTTAGGCGACGGCCAGAGCGATGAAATCCCGGAATGTTACCGGCCATCCCGCTTTAGCGTGTTAAAGGGCTGAGACGAGCTTTCTGATCTTTTCAGCCTTTTCAAAATGGTCCAGCTTCATCTCCATAATCCACCAGTGCGCCACTTCCATAAGCAGTTCAGGATCGTCATTTTTATTAGCAAAAAAAGCATAAAACGAGAGCCCAACATCGCTTCCCTTAGAGGCGATTTTTGAATCACAGATCCTGATGATTTTTTCCTTCATTCCTTGCCGCACGTCATCTCCTTTACGCTTTACATATTCTGGCTAAAAAAAGCCGCAAGCAGATGGCTGCTTACGGCTCCAGGGTCTGTGATGATTTTCTGACAATCAGGCCGCTTTCACAGCCCTGATTTTTTTCGTATCAGCCGCGTCGGATTCTGCTTTATCCGTTGCAGCTGGGGCATTGAGATCGGGAAGCTTGCTGGTACGCAGAATATGCTGCACGGTCTCTTTCTGCTCGGCGAGATACAGGCCAAGATTTTCAGCCTGCGTTTCATCCATCTGCATTCCGCTTTGCAACAGCCAGTCGGTGAACGCGTCTGCCATATCGAGCAGCTTGTCGTGAGCGTCAGCCTCTTTCTTACTGGCAAATGTCATTTTCTCTTCACCTTTTCTTACGACAACAAATTTTGTTTCAACAGCCATTATGCGCACCTCATACTGTAATTATATACAGTATAACAGTTCCGGGTTTATCTTGCAGCTAAAAATCGCTCACATTTTAGCGAGCAGGGGGCACATTCGAAAATCGTGCGCTAATCGCATCACGTTCATAGCCTTGGGGCTGCGTCAGTATCTGGTATAAATCAGGACGGCGACCGTGGATCCAGCGGCGTCCGGTGCTCATAGCAAGCAGGCTTAAATCGAGTTCAGCGCTCACCATCGCATCTTCAGCCGCCCAGGTTTCGTTCACGATCCTGCCATAGGGGTCGAGGATCATGGCATTGCCCGTGCGCACTTCGTCGTCATCGGCACCGACACCGTTGCTGAAGAGAAGAAATAACCCGTTGTCATGCGCGCGGGCAGGCAGCCAGCGCATGAGCCATTCCCGACCGCTTGGCCCTTTGAAAGCCGCGGTAATTTCTTCCTTGCGCGTTTCCCGCTCCTCCCAGAGCGCCAGCGGAATAGGCTTCATCCCTTGAGGGCTGCGGGAATCCGTACCGCCCGTTTGATGCGGCGCGATAAGAATATCGGCACCCAGAAGCGCCGTCGCGCGCACATTTTCGACCAGATTATTGTCCCAGCAAATCAGGATACCGACCTTCACGCCCCACGGCGTATCAAAAACGGTAAAGCTGTCCCCGCTGCTGATGGCCGGATGTTCAAAAGCATGGAGTTTACGATGCGTATGCATTGAGCCGTCCGGCATGCAGGCAACATACGCATTGTAGAGGCGGCCATCGTCGGCGCGTTCAATAAGACCGGCGCCAATCAGCATTTGATGTTTTATCGCCAGGGAACGAATGAGCGTCAGGGAAGGGCTGTCTGCAATTGGCTCTGCCAGCGCAGACACCTCCGCTGCGGTGAGCTTAGGGACATTCCAGTAGCCGGTGATACACATTTCAGGGAAAGTGAGAATGTTCACCTGCTCAAGCGCCGCCCGTTCAATAAATTTCTCCATTATCAGGAGATTGTATTTTTTGTTACTGGCCTGATGCTGAAACTGTACTGTTGCCGCCTTTAAGGATGTCAGTGCGTTCATGTTGCGTCTCCGGTTGTCATCGAGACTGAATTACATAACGATTGCCGATAACTGTATAATCAAAACATTTCCGAATTCGATAACCATCTGGAATGCAAAAATGAACACCCGGTTGCTAAAGGCCTTTTTGATACTGGCTGAAAAAGGAAATTATGCCGATGCGGCGCGGGCGCTGTTTATCTCGCAGCCGGCATTGACCAAACAGATCAATCTCCTCGAATCCCTGGTGAATATGTCTCTTTTTTCACGAGGTCGCCACGGCGCAATACTGACGGCCAGCGGCAGGCGTTTGCTGCCAGAGGCTGAGAAGGTGGTCAGGCAGACCCGGCACTTTATGCAGCATGCTGAGCGGGTATCAAAAGGAGTTGAAGGGCATATCGCCGTCGGGTTCGGACTCTCAAGCTTTTATCTGGCGCCACGCTGTATCGCTGACTTTCGTCGAGACTACCCGGAAGTAGAACTGTCATTGACGGATCTGCCTTCCTTCCAGCAGTACGAGCGATTGCAAAACGATGAGCTACAGGTCGGTTTTGTCAGGGTTCCTCCCCCCGTGGCGCTTGAATATCTGCCGTTATTTACCGATCGGCTGGTTCTGGTTGCGCCCGCCGCGTCGCCGACGATGTCTGTTGGAGAGTGGCTGACGAAACGCCCTCTGTTGCGGCTGTATGATGAGCGAGGGCGGGGTTTAAACGCGCAGATTGACCGATTCCTGCACGACAACGGTCTTTTCGTCTCATCGACTCAGCTGACTGACGATATCCAAACTATCGTCGCGATGGTGGTTGCGGGTATCGGTGTGGCCATTCTGCCCACCAGCGTGACGCATATCGCGCCGCCGGAGCTGGCGATTATTCCGCTAACGGGGGAGTCAATCAGCTGGAAGGTGGGCATCGCCTGGGACGCAGGCAGGGAGGATGTCATCCGTGACAATTTCATTGCTAGCGTAGCTGCTGCGTTTCCGGGCCAGCCATGCTCCGCCGCCATGCCCCAGGCGCCTGACCATACTGACGCTTAAAGCTGCGGTTGAAGGACTGCTGGGAGTCAAAGCCCAGCGCGATCGCCACGTTCAGAATCGGTTCATCGCTGCGGGTTAAGCGCTCAACCGATTTTTGCAGCTTTTGCGCGCGAATATACCCGGCGAGGGGATAGCCCGTATGCTCTTTGAACAGGCGCTGAAGGTGCCATTTTGAGTAGCCGGAACGCCTGGCGACGGACTCAATGTCCAGACGGCTATCCAGGTTGTTGTCGATCCAGTCGAGTAAATCATGCATAAATGCGCCAGTGTTCATCTGGTTACCCCCACGCTGCCTGTCTAAAAGTATCTTTGTCTGTTGCATTAAAAGGTGGCGCGTTTTTGTATTAATTGCAAGTTTTATTGTTGCATTTAAAACCTTGACCGAAACGGGTCTTTTTACATCCGCTCAAATAGCACATAAAGTGCAACAATTATTCTTGCACTTAGTTAAGCGCCTTCCTACAATCGCCGCGATAGTGTATTCGCAACTGTTACAGTTTTGTGGCGATGAACGACACAAATGGCCTTAAGACAGCCACCGGACAAAGGAAGTGGCGCGGTGCCTCCTGCTGCGTCTTGCCCGGCGGCGACAATTACCGGAATAAAAATAATGAGCCTGCAAAAAACCTGGGGTAACTTTCATCTGAACGCGCTGGGGGTCATGTTGCTCTCCGTGCTGCTCGTCGGATGCGACAACAGCGTCGCGCAAAATGCCGCGCCGCCCGCGCCTGCCGTCAGCGCTGCTGACGTGGTGGTGAAATCCATTAGCCAGTGGGATAGCTTTAACGGCCGGATTGAAGCGGTGGAGAGCGTTCAGCTCCGTCCGCGCGTTTCCGGCTACATTGATAAAGTGAATTACACCGACGGCCAGGAAGTGAAGAAGGGCGAGGTGCTGTTCACGATTGATGACCGAACCTATCGCGCGGCGCTGGAGCAGGCGCAGGCGAACCTGGCGAGAGCCAAAACGCAGGCCAGCCTGGCACAAAGCGAGGCTAACCGTACCGATAAGCTGGTCAATACCAACGTTGTCTCCCGTGAAGAGTGGGAGCAGCGTCGTTCGGCCGCCACTCAGGCGCAGGCCGATATTCGCGCCGCGCAGGCGGCAGTGGACGCCGCGCAGCTCAACCTGGACTTCACCAAAGTCACCGCGCCTATCGACGGTCGCGCCAGCCGGGCGCTGATCACCAGCGGGAACCTGGTGACTGCGGGCGACACCGCCAGCGTCCTCACCACGCTGGTCTCGCAGAAAACCGTTTACGTCTACTTTGACGTGGACGAGTCAACCTACCTTCACTACCAAAATCTGGCCCGCAGCGGGCAGGGGGCATCCAGCAATAACACGGCGCTTCCGGTTGAGATTGGCCTGACGGGCGAAGAGGGCTATCCCCATCAGGGCAAAGTGGATTTCCTGGATAACCAGCTGACGCCGAGCACCGGCACCATCCGCATGCGCGCGCTGCTGGATAACGCGCAGCGTCAGTTCACGCCGGGGCTTTTTGCCCGCGTACGCCTGCCGGGCAGCGCGGAGTTCAAAGCCACGCTTATCGACGACAAAGCGGTGCTGACCGATCAGGATCGTAAATACGTCTATATCGTCGATAAAGAGGGGAAAGCGCAGCGTCGCGACATCACGCCGGGCCGTCTGGCAGACGGTTTACGCATCGTGCGGCAGGGGCTGAACCCTGGCGATAAAGTCATCGTCGAGGGTTTACAAAAAGTGTTTATGCCGGGTATGCCGGTTAACGCCAAAACCGTTGCCATGACCGCCACCAGCGCCCTCAACTGATCCCTTGACCTGAGAATCCAACCCATGGACTTTTCCCGTTTTTTCATCGACAGGCCGATTTTTGCCGCGGTGCTGTCGATTCTGATTTTTATCACAGGGTTAATCGCCATCCCGCTGCTGCCGGTGAGCGAATACCCTGACGTCGTGCCGCCAAGCGTGCAGGTGCGCGCGGAGTACCCGGGCGCCAACCCGAAAGTGATTGCCGAGACCGTGGCGACGCCGCTGGAAGAGGCGATCAACGGCGTTGAGAACATGATGTACATGAAGTCCGTCGCGGGTTCCGATGGCGTGCTGGTGACCACCGTCACCTTCCGTCCGGGAACCGACCCGGATCAGGCGCAGGTTCAGGTGCAAAACCGCGTCGCGCAGGCCGAAGCGCGTCTGCCGGAAGACGTGCGGCGTTTGGGTATTACCACCCAGAAACAGTCCCCGACGCTGACGCTGGTGGTGCATCTGTTTTCGCCTAACGGCAAGTACGACTCCCTGTATATGCGTAACTACGCCACGCTGAAGGTGAAAGACGAGCTGGCGCGCCTGCCCGGCGTCGGCCAGATCCAGATTTTCGGCTCGGGTGAATACGCAATGCGCGTCTGGCTGGATCCCAACAAGGTGGCGGCCCGTGGGCTGACCGCGTCGGATGTGGTCACGGCGATGCAGGAGCAGAACGTGCAGGTCTCCGCCGGACAGCTTGGCGCCGAGCCGCTGCCCAAAGAGAGCGATTTCCTGATCTCCATTAACGCCCAGGGGCGTCTGCATACCGAAGAAGAGTTTGGCAATATTGTCCTGAAAACGACGCAGGACGGTACGGTCGTCCGCCTGCGCGACGTGGCGCGTATCGAAATGGGGTCCGGCAGCTATGCGCTGCGTTCCCAGCTGAACAATAAAGACGCGGTCGGGATTGGTATCTTCCAGTCTCCGGGGGCGAACGCCATCGATTTGTCTAACGCGGTGCGCGCGAAAATGGACGAATTGTCCACGCGCTTCCCGGCGGACATGAAGTGGGCGGCACCTTACGATCCGACCGTTTTCGTGCGCGACTCCATCCGCGCAGTCGTGCAAACGCTGCTGGAAGCGGTGGTGCTGGTGGTGCTGGTGGTGATCCTGTTCCTGCAAACCTGGCGCGCGTCGATCATTCCCCTGATCGCGGTGCCGGTGTCGGTGGTGGGTACCTTCAGCATTCTCTACCTGCTGGGCTTCTCGCTGAATACCCTGAGCTTGTTCGGGCTGGTGCTGGCCATCGGTATCGTGGTGGATGACGCCATCGTGGTGGTGGAAAACGTCGAGCGAAACATTGAAGAGGGGCTCGCTCCGCTTGCGGCGGCGCATCAGGCGATGCGCGAAGTGTCCGGGCCGATCATCGCGATTGCGCTGGTGCTGTGCGCGGTGTTTGTGCCGATGGCGTTTCTCTCGGGCGTTACCGGGCAGTTCTACAAGCAGTTTGCGGTGACGATCGCGATTTCCACGGTCATCTCCGCCATTAACTCGCTGACGCTCTCTCCGGCGCTGGCGGCACTGCTGTTAAAACCGCACGGCGCGCCGAAAGATTTCCCGACCCGGCTTATCGATCGTCTGTTCGGCTGGATTTTCCGTCCGTTTAACCGCTTTTTCCACCGCAGCTCGAACGGCTATCAGGGGCTGGTGGGCAAAACGCTGGGACGACGCGGCTCGGTATTTGTGGTGTATCTGCTGCTGCTCTGTGCCGCAGGCGTCATGTTTAAAGCGGTGCCCGGCGGGTTTATTCCGACTCAGGACAAGCTGTACCTGATTGGCGGCGTGAAAATGCCGGAAGGTTCGTCGCTGGCGCGCACCGATGCGGTGATCCGCAAAATGAGCGAAATCGGGATGAATACCGAAGGCGTGGACTACGCGGTTGCGTTCCCGGGGCTGAACGCGCTGCAGTTCACCAACACGCCGAATACCGGGACGGTGTTCTTCGGTCTGAAGCCGTTCGACCAGCGCAAACATACTGCCGCGGAAATTAACGCGGAGATCAACGCGAAAATCGCGCAAATTCAGGAAGGCTTTGGCTTCTCCATCCTGCCGCCGCCGATTTTAGGGCTGGGTCAGGGG
Source organism: Enterobacter cloacae complex sp. CARB60 (assembly GCF_036487345.1). NCBI lineage: Bacteria > Pseudomonadati > Pseudomonadota > Gammaproteobacteria > Enterobacterales > Enterobacteriaceae > Enterobacter > Enterobacter cloacae complex sp. CARB60. Next base: position 2,520,908 of record NZ_JAZKLC010000002.1, on the reverse strand, counting down.
TCGGGCTATTCCCTGTACATCCAGGATCGCGGCGGTCTGGGCTATGGCGCGCTGCAAAATGCGGTTAACACCATGTCCGGTGCGATTATGCAGACGCCGGGAATGCACTTCCCGATCTCAACCTACCAGGCTAACGTTCCGCAGCTGGACGTGCAGGTCGACCGCGATAAGGCGAAAGCGCAGGGCGTGTCGCTGACCGATCTTTTCGGTACGCTGCAAACCTATCTGGGCTCGTCGTATGTCAATGATTTCAACCAGTTCGGGCGTACCTGGCGCGTAATGGCGCAGGCCGACGGGCAGTTCCGCGACAGCGTGGAAGACATTGCGAATCTGCGCACCCGTAACAGCCAGGGCGAAATGGTGCCGATTGGCAGCATGGTGAAAATCACGACCACATACGGGCCGGATCCGGTGATTCGCTACAACGGTTACCCGGCGGCGGATCTGATTGGTGATGCCAACCCGCGCGTGCTTTCGTCTGCGCAGGCGATGACGCAGCTGGACGCGATGTCTAAGCAGATCCTGCCGAACGGGATGAACATTGAATGGACGGATCTGAGCTTCCAGCAGGCCACCCAGGGGAATACGGCGCTGATCGTCTTCCCGGTCGCGGTGCTGCTGGCGTTCCTGGTGCTGGCGGCGCTGTATGAAAGCTGGACGCTGCCGCTGGCGGTGATCCTCATCGTGCCGATGACCATGCTCTCCGCGCTGTTTGGCGTCTGGCTGACCGGTGGCGATAACAACGTCTTCGTGCAGGTAGGGCTGGTGGTACTGATGGGGCTGGCCTGTAAAAACGCGATTCTTATCGTGGAGTTTGCCCGCGAGCTGGAAATTCAGGGCAAAGGCATTATGGAAGCCGCGCTGGAGGCGTGCCGCCTGCGTTTACGCCCGATTGTGATGACCTCCATCGCCTTTATTGCCGGGACCATTCCGCTGATCCTCGGCCACGGCGCGGGCGCAGAAGTGCGCGGCGTCACCGGCATCACGGTCTTCTCCGGGATGCTGGGTGTGACGCTGTTTGGTCTGTTCCTGACGCCGGTGTTTTACGTGACGCTGCGTAAGTTCGTGACGCGCGGCAAAAAAGAGGAAAGGGACGTTCTGCCCGCATAGGGACGTTGCCGATAATAAAAAACCGCCTTCACAGTGAAGGCGGTTTTTTTTCGCATCAGGTAAAACGTTACGACGTTTTTTGATACTGGGCAATAAGGTCTGGGAGCGGATCCCATCCGCTGCTGTCGGCGTTTTTGACCGCTTCCAGGGCGCTTGCCACGGTGTGGCGGGCTAATACCGCTAACGACGCCTGCTCAGCTTCTTCGGAGATAGACTTGAAGTACCAGCAGGCGTTAGCGCTGACCACGCAGCGGGCCGGTACGTCAGGGCGCGACGCCCAGAGCTTTTTATCTTCGATGACCGAAAGGTAGATGTCGCGCAGGGTAATCTCTTCCGGCGGGCGGCCAAGATGAATTGAGCCGTTACGGCCAAGCGTTGAGACGATAATGCCGTCGCGCGTCAGCGGAACCATCAATTTGCGGATGAAGCTCGGGTTTGCTTCCAGGCCGTAGGCCAGAATCGCACTCGTCGAACGTTCGCCCAATTGCTCCGCCATCGCTACGCTGAGAACCATCTGCAAAGCTGTCGGGAAGCGGTAATCTAACATTTTTGTATCCTGGGTCGCGGTGAATCTTGTTCTTTTTGGCACCGCAGAGGTGAATAAGCAATAAACAACAATATAACAAATACGGTAATTATTTTGAAGCAATCTGCGGCATTTGCGATCGAACACCCTTTTCCTGTTTAGCTAAACGTGCGGTTCGGGAAGTCAACCGTCACCATCAGGCCACCTTCTGCGGAAGTGCTCAGGTTTACGCTGCTGCTGTGCTGCTGCGCCACCGCTTTGACGATGGCAAGCCCCAGCCCGCTGCCGCTTTGCACCTGATTGGGATCGCGGAAAAACCGGTCGAAAGCGCGCTCCCGCAGCTCAACCGGAATACCCGGCCCTGCATCTGAAACGCGAAGCCGCGCGAAGCCATCTAATGGGCGGACATCGACCTGAATCCGCCCGCCCTCGGGACTGTACTTCACGGCGTTCTCAATGAGGTTATCAATGAGCGACACCAGGCGTTCCCTGACGCCTGAGATCCAGATTTCATCCTCGGCGAAGAATTCCAGCTCAATCCTGCGCGCAGACGCCAGCGGCTCCAGCTCGGCCATTCGCTCCTGAATGAGCGTCGTCAGCGGCACGGGCTCCAGGTCCGTATCAATGCGCGCTTCACTGTGCATCATCAGCAGCAGCTGGTTGACGAGACGCGCAGCGCGGCTGTTGCTGCGAATCACCCCGGCCAGAAGTTCCTGCTGGCTCTCGCTGATGACCCAGGACTGCAGCGCTTCCACGTTGATGCGCATCGCCGCGAGGGGCGTACGCAGCTCGTGCGCGGCATCCGCAATGAAAACCCGTTCCCTTTCCGCGCTTTCGCGCACCCTGGCAAGGAAGTCATTGATCGCGTCCACCATCTGGCGAAGCTCCCTGTGCCTGGGAACGGCTTTTAAGGGAGAGAGATCGTCAGGCGCGCGTAACGTAATTTCATTGACCACCTTGTTCCAGGGGCGCATCGCAATGCGGATTGAGAGCCACGCGGGAAACAGCAGAAAAGGGAAGCAGACCAGCAGCGGCAGGATGTAGTAGCCGCGCGAGTTCAGGTAGATAAAGAAGTTCCAGCCGCTGGCAGGGGTGAAAAGGGTAACCTCCACGTCGGAGCGAGGGGATTTGAGGGTGCGGCTGGTCCAGACGCGGCCTTCACTCTGCACATGCTCCATTTCCCCCTGCCGGGTGTTTGTTACCCCTGCGGGCGCTCCCTGCGATGAAAATATAACGGCATTATTCTTGCGAACGATGAGGTTAATCGACAGCACGGGATCTTCCCCGCCGCCATAGCCCTCACGCAGCGCCTTGCTGAAGGATTCCAGCACTGCGGTGCGAGCCTGCGGATGTTCGTCCATCCGCTCGACCAGGGTAAAAAGGGTTTCGTAGGTATTACTGCCCGTGAGGATGGGAGGACTGCGCAGGTCCTCCCACAGAATGAAGGTTACAAAAAGACACCACAGCAGGGTAAGCAGCAGCATCTGGGCGATGATAATTCGCCGTACCAGCGTTGGGCGTCTCAGGTGATACCAGACGTTTTGCATTAACCGGTCACCTTCTGGACTGAGACGGTATCAATGACATACCCGACGCCCCGCACCGTTCGCACATAGCCGTCGCCGATCTTTCGCCGCAAATTCCCCATATGCACGTCGAGCGCGTTGCTGAGGTTCTCTTTGTTGCCGAATATCCGTTCTTCCAGAAACCGTCGCGTAATCACGCGGTCCGCGCGCAGCATCAGCGTTTCTAGCAGCGCATATTCACTCGCCGTCAGGTCTACGTGGCGCGCGCTCACCGTCACGCGACGCGTCGGGACATGAAGCGATAAGCCTCGAATTTCTATCGCCTCATTCTCGAAACCGTAGCTGCGCCGCGCCAGGGCTCTGACTCGCGCCAGCAGCTCGGCGAGAATAAAAGGTTTGACGAGATAGTCGTCTGCACCGGCATCCAGCCCGCAAAGCCGATCCTGCAGCGTGCCTCGCGCGGTGAGGATGATGACCGGGATCCCCTTGAGCTGCTGACGCAAACGCGTCATCAGGCTCATGCCATCGCCGTCGGGCAGCCCCAGGTCGAGCAAAATAAGTTCCGGCACGCAGACGTCCAGCTGATGCAGCGCATCCTCTTTACGGCGAACCCATATGACGTCAAAACCTTGATCTGAAAGGGCGATACGTACGCCATTGCCGAGATCCAGGTCGTCTTCGATTAGTAGAATTTTCACACTGGCAACTGTATCAACCGTGAATGAAGAACATCTTAAGAAAAAAACGGTATCAGGAAACCAGTCCGGTTTACAGCACCTGCTCGCGCTTCAGTGTTTCTTCATTTTCGGCTCATCTGAACCTTAGGGTCAGTATTCAGAATGGGCGTTCTGGCGGTTAACCGCATGCATCGTCATCATTTGAATCCAAAAGGGCTTCTTTAATGAGAAACATCGAACTGCGTCATACGTTCCCCCATTTATCTTCGGGCCGCAGCCTGAAAAACATCGTGCCGGGCGTCGTTCTGGCGTTACTGGCCACGCCCGTATCGGCGGCAGAACAGGGCCAGGGTAACGTCTTAACCCTGGGGGGCGGCGTGGACGTCGCGCCACGCTACTCGGGTTCAGATAAAACCCGCGTCAGCGCGGCTCAGGTGGTGGATTACGCCATGGCAAACGGCTTTTTTATCGGCACCACGCGAGGAATCGGTTACGGCAACAGCATCGGCAACCTGGACTACAGCGCCGCGCTGAGCTATCGAGTTGGCCGTAAAGATAAAGACGTGAGCAGCAATTCGATCGGCTCCGGCAGCGACGAGCTGCGGGGGATGGGCGAGATAAAAGGGTCGGCAATCGTTGTGCCTGGGCTGGAGTACAAGGTGACCGACTGGCTTCATCTGCAGCTGCAGGCGGAGGTACCGGTTTCTGAGAGGGACAACGGTGAAGCGGTGCATTTCGGCATTTCCAGCCCGTTCTATACCTCACCCAAAAATGAGGTGACGCTGGCGCTGACCGGCAGTTGGGGATCCGACAAGTATATGCAGACCTACTACGGGGTCAGCGCCGCTCAGTCGAGCGCATCGGGATTTGCCCGACATGATGCCGGGGCCGGGATTTATGCTTATTCGATGAATCTGGACTGGACCCACAGGCTCACCTCGCGCTGGAGCGTGCTTGCCTCAGCGGGCGTTACGCAGCTGACGGGGGATGCGGGAGATAGTCCCATTGTGCAGCGTAAAACGTCGCCCACGGGGAGTTTGAAGGTGACGTACAGTTTCTGATTGTGGGCTGCGGTGGCTTAACGTTTTGAGCACGCACCAGCGGTAATTTAAGCCGCTCCGGTTGAGATGGCGGGGCGGTTCCCTATGATGACAGCTACATCACCGCACACGCGGTTGAAGGATTTATCTAAAGCTCCATTGGGCCGTGATGACAAACACGGAAGGTATGATAATACCCACATCCATTCCAAAATAAGACGTAAAATTATACTGGAATCCGTGATATATGTACGGAGAGAACCCTATCCCTGTTACTTTTTTAAAATCATGGTATGAACCATGGTCGCCACAATCATCGAACGTATCAAAGAAAAATTCACCTACATATCCATAGATTCCTTTAAAAACCCAACCGTTATCCCATCCAGCCCAGTCTCTTCTCACGCCGGCAGCCAGGCATCTGTCATTAAAACTGTTTTTCATTGTGCCTAGCACAACACTGTATTTTGACGTATCCGAGAATTTCCTTTCCACGGAAACAAACTTATTTTCAAAGTTCTCCGTGTATTGTCCGTGATTATGCGTCAGATGATAAACGTATGATCCCGTGTTTATTGAATACAGATTTATTTCGTCTGCAAAGCAATGCGATGTAACCAGATAAAAACTTCCGCACCACAGCCATGTGGGATATCTTTTCCGATCTGTCTGCTTATGTGGAATATTATCCATATTCGCTCACTTTGGCTAACGTACTGAAATTACAAGGTCCGATCTTCGGCCTTCAGCTGAACAAATTTTAGCATACGTACGGAAACTTGAGGTCTTCACGTCATGGGGTGGGGGGCAGAGATGACCTTGCAGAACAGGTTCTGCGAACCTTGAATCATAGACTGTGAGGTATAATCGCTGTTCAGCTTCTGTATTTGTACTCCTTTTGACCGACAACCTGCAACGACGGGAAACGGAACCATGTTCGCATTCCGTGCAGATAACGCGGACCTTGTCAGACGATTCCATGCCGCAGGCCTCCTTGCGGGAGGGAAAAATGAAGGCGCGCCAGGGACAAGAACCGCGTACGGCCCCGATTTTTATGTTGCCTATCTGCGCGATCCTGACGGGCATAAGCTGGCATGCGTTTGCCCGCATTATTCTCCTGAAGCCGATACGTTCCCGGACGAAGAATAGTCACTTTCCCTATTAAATTTTACGGTTTTGAGCGTTTTCAAAACGTAGCAGTGAAATTCGGCGCTTCTGGGGCGCATTTCAAATGAAAGAGTTAAGTCAGTATTTGTTTTAAATAATGAACAATATCATAGCAAAGGTCCGGATTAATAAAGAGAACAAACAAAGCTAACACCATTTGTAGTATTAGTAATAACTTCATCGCTAGCGCTCCGGCAGTAGAGACGTAGGGAGAATATTAGCTGCAACCCGTTCACGAGCTAAAAGAATCATAAACCCCGGATGCTTAATCCGGGGAATCTACGATTATTTTTCCAGCGCATCCATCTTGTGACGAAAGGTCAGGTAGCCGATCAAGCTTATAATGATCAATAAAAAGATAACGCTGGTGCCGGTTGTGCCCAATCCAAAACCTCCATTCCCTTCCGATTGAGAAAGTAAATCACCGCAGGAAGCCCCGAATGGGCGTGTAAGAATATAGGCGACCCAGAAGCACGTGATGCTGTTTGCTCTGAAGCGATAAAAAGCAATTGCTGTTAATCCTATACCGGCACCGAATAGCGCTGCGGCATTCATGTAACCAAGATCTAAGCCCTCCGATAGCCAGTCGCCAGCTGCGGTTCCCAACGAAAAGGTAAAGAGGATGGCCACCCAGTAAAAAATCTCGCGCTTACGGGTTGTAATACTATGGATAGAGAGCGTGTGTTCTTCGTTATACCAGAGCACAAAGGTCAGAATCAGCAGTGCACCAAACACGCCTGAGGACAAAGAAAGAGGTACGGCAAAATGGTCGGTCAAATTATCGGTTACCAGCGTACCGAATACACTTATTAGTAGCACTGTCGTCCAGTAAATAGACGGGATATAGCGCGTGGTGCGCAGTTGGGTTACCAGTGAAATGATAAATAACACAAAGGTTAGTAGTGTGGTGTAAGTCAGTCCCCAGCCAAGATCCATATTCAGAAAATCGGCAGCTGTTTCGCCAACAGTTGTAGACATCATTTTGATAAGCCAGAAGAAAAGCGTAACTTCTGGGACTTTATTGAGCCAGGTATTCTTTGGGTTGGTTATCATTTTGGCGCCCTTTGCCATAGTGTGATTATTTCATACTAACGTGGCTAACTTAGCTGTACCTTAGGGAGACATTTTTTTTCAAGTCATCGTAGTCTTTGTCCTGTTTGCAAAAAGCTTTGATTTTTAATCTCTTGCACACAAGAAAGTACAAATGATGAACAGTTTTGACTTGCATCTAACACCGAACCACAAACCTGTCAGATCCTCGGCTGCCTGTCTGCTGGTAACCGATCTCTCACCAGCGTGTAGCACTGCAGCATGTGAAAGGGCCCACTCCTGCTAAGAGGTCGTTTTTGAACTATGTTTAACACCAGTCAGAATAATAAATAGTTGAAGTGTTATTAAATTCTGAACAGTGGCGGTCTTAATCCGGAGCATTTGAAAGCCAGAACCTCACTGAGAAGTGTGCCAACATTACGCGGGTAATATTTATATCCGGAGAATAACGTGTTCGGAAAAGTTTTATTAAACTACATGCCAGGTTTACAAAATTTGTTAGCCTACGATAAAAACTGGCTAAAACAGGATGTTAAAGCCGGGTTATCCGTTGCGGCTGTCGCGCTACCCGTTGCTATTGCGTATGCTGAACTGGCGGGGGTTGGGGCTATCGTGGGGCTGTATTCCTGCGTTTTACCGATGATAGCGTATGCATTGTTTGGTTCTTCACGTCAGCTTATTGTTGGCCCTGATGCCACGACCTGCGCGGTAATTGCGGCCGTCGTCTTCCCTCTTTCTGCGGGTAATCCCGAACTGCACTGGCAACTAACAATCATCATGACATTGATGATGGGCGGGTGGTGCCTGCTTGCCAGTAAATTTCGCCTGGGCGCACTTGCCGATCTGCTTTCTCATCCCATTCTTACGGGTTTGCTTAATGGCGTAGCCGTGACGATTATTGTCGGGCAATTAGGTAAGGTTTTGGGGATCAAGCTCGATCAAGCGCAGGTTATTGAGAAAATAATGGCCTTGCCAGGCCGTCTTTCAGACAGCCATTTATTAACCATAGGGATCTCACTTTTAACGTTAATTATTTTAATAGCTATTAAAACGTATCGCAGCCACTGGCCAGCACCGTTGATTGCCATTGTGATGACTACGGTACTGGTGTGGGCCACGTCTGCGCAGCAGTATGGTATCGCCACGATTGGGGGCGATGGCTTCCAGCCTGGTTTACCCGTCGTTAACTGGGGGGCGTTCCAGCCCGGTCCGATGCGTGATTTAGTGATCCCGGCGCTGAACCTGGCTTTAGTTAGTTTTGTCAGCCTGATGCTGACCGCACGTAGTTTTGCCGCAAAAAATGGCTATGAAATTAATGCTGATGCTGAGTTCAGAGCGCTGGGTATAGCGAACATTATGTCTGGGTTATCTCAGGGATTCGCTATCAGTGGAGCCGATTCCCGGACCGCGGTTAATGATTCCGTTGGTGGGAAAAGTCAGCTGGTTTCCATAGTTGCGGCCTTACTCATCGGTATCGTCGTGGTGTTTTTCACTCAGCCATTACAATTTATTCCGGTATCTGCATTAGGTATTGTTCTAATGTATGCCTCGTGGTCATTAATTGATTTACGTGGGCTATGGAACCTGAGGCGCAGAAATAAACAGGCATTTCGCCTGGCCTTCTTCACGTTTGGCTGTGTTTTAATTATCGGCGTTATCCAGGGGATCGGCCTTGCGGTGCTGCTTGGGCTGCTACAGTTCCTTCGTACAGTGTTTCGTCCCTCTGAGCACTTGCTGGGCACTGACGAAGATGGAATGATTCACTCATTAGGTAATACAACCGATATTAAAATGGTCCCGGGCGTGCTGATGTATCGATTTAACTCACCATTGACCTATTTTAATGTGGCTTATTTTAAACGTCGGGTATTGAACCTGGTTGATGGTGCGGCCTTACAACCTAAATGGGTGGTCATTGATGCCGTTGCTTGCTTCACCTATTCTGACATCAGCGTTCTGGCGACCATTAATGAGTTAAAGCGTGACCTGAAAGGTCGACAGATTAAATTAATCCTTGCGGGCAGGAAAACGGAATTAACACGCTGGTTTAAAGAGAGTCGGCCAACAATGAATGATGATGACATGATTCTGGCGCCAGATCTCTATTTGGCACTTCGGTTCATTCAAAGCAAAGAGAGTGTGAGTGAATCAGGTGGAGAGGCATAAGAGGTTAAAGGCTTGCCCGCCACCGGCGAGCAAGCCACATCCCTTAGCGATACAGCGTCTTTTCCGCAACCGGAATAAGCAGCCCCGAACGCCAGTCCGCGAGCGTCAGCTGTGCGAGCCTGCCCAGCGCGGTATAAAACGGATGCCCGGCGTTGTCGACAAACACCGACAGGAAGCGGGTGCTCCACGGCAGCAGGTGCCACGCCAGAAGCTGATCGCACTCCGACTCGCGGCCATTCTCGGCCAGCCACGCCGCGAGCATTAGCAGCGTACCAAAGTGATCTTCCGGCTCATTCTGCTGCATCTCAAAAGCGATATTGTTCTCCCGCATCCACTGGCGCAGCGCGAGGGTCGAATCGCCAAACAGCACGGATTCGCGGTCGAGCCAGACGGAACCCCACGGCGGAGCGGGCAGGGCGTAAGGGCCAATAAACAGCCGTTGCCAGGCGTCCGTCAGCGGCTCATCGGAAGATGAGGCAAACGTATCGGCAACGGGCTGCAGCGCTTCCGAAGGCAGGGGCCAGTCCTGAACCCATTCGCCGGCGGTGAGCGCTTTCACCAGCGGCGCGGCCTGCTCGCTGTCGGGAGCGAAATAAAACAGCGCGCCCAGCACCCGGGCGCTGAACGCGAACGATTCACGATGTGAGACGTCTTTCATTAAACCTTCCTTGCTCGCGCGGATGACGTCCGCGCCACTGTGTTAACCGATAATACTGACCATAGAATAAACCAGGGTCTCGTGTTTCACCCTTTACACCTTCTCAATCTGCACCAGATTGGTGTGCTGCGGGTTGCCTTTTGCCAGCGGAGATGGTCGATGGGTCGTCAGCGTGTTGATGCATGAGCCGTGGTCGATACGATCGCCACTCATATTGGCATCGTGCCAGGCACCCTGGCCCATGGCGCTCACGCCGGGCATGATGCGCGGCGTCACTTTCGCTTCAATTCTCACCTCGCCGCGACGGTTAAAGACGCGCACCGTATCGCCGCTCTTAATGCCGCGTTTTTCGGCGTCGACAGGATTAAGCCAGACCTCCTGACGGCAGGCCGCTTTCAGCACATCGACGTTACCGTAGCTCGAGTGGGTACGGGCTTTGAAGTGGAAACCGAACAGCTGCAGCGGGAACTGTGCGCGCTCGGGCGCATCCCATCCGTCAAAGGTCGATGCGTAGACGGGCAGAGGGCTGATGGTCTCATCTTTTTCCAGCTCCCAGGTGGACGCAATTTCCGCCAGCTTGCTGGAGTATATTTCAATCTTGCCCGATGGCGTTTTGAGCGGATTAGCTTCCGGGTTCTCGCGGAATTTTTTATAGGCCACAAAGTGTCCGTTCGGATCCTTGCGCTTATAAATGCCCATTTTTTTCAGCTCGTCATAGGACGGAAGCTTGGGGTCTTTTTCGAGCATTTTGGCATACAGGAACTGCAGCCACTGTTCCTGCGTGCGTCCTTCGGTGAATTTCTGATGGATATCCGGCCCGAGGCGTTTCGCCACTTCGCTCATGATCCAGTAGATAGGCTTACGCTCGAACTTCGGCGCGGTCACGGGCTGGAGGAAAATCAGGTAGCCCATATTGCCCGCATAATCGTTCGGAATGATGTCTTCCTGCTCGACGGTCATCAGGTCCGGCAGCACGATATCGGCGTACTTCGCTGACGAGGTCATGAAGTTGTCGATGACGACAATCATTTCGCACTTGCTTTCATCCTGCAGGATATCGTGGGTTTTATTGATATCGGAGTGCTGGTTGATGATGGTGTTACCCGCGTAGTTCCAGATGAACTTAATCGGCACGTCCAGCTTATCCTTGCCGCGCACGCCGTCGCGCAGGGCGGTCATCTCCGGCCCGCGGGCGATGGCGTCCGTCCAGCTGAAGCAGGAGATTTGCGTTTTGACCGGGTTATCCGGCAGAGGCATACGTTCAATGGTGATGGTGTAGGTTGACTCACGCGCGCCGCTGTTACCGCCGTTAATCCCCACGTTTCCAGTCAGAATAGGCAGCATGGCGATGGCGCGGGACGTCAGCTCGCCGTTCGCCTGACGCTGTGGTCCCCAGCCCTGGCAGATGTAGGCCGGTTTTGCGGAGCCGATTTCGCGGGCAAGCTTGACGATACGATCCGCTGGAATGCCGGTAATGCGTGAGGCCCACTCCGGCGTTTTTGCAGTGTGGTCATCGCCCTGGCCGAGAATGTACGCTTTGTAGTGTGCGTTAGCGGGCGCGCCTTCCGGCAGCGTTTTTTCGTCGTAGCCAACGCAGTATTTATCGAGAAACGGCTGGTCGACCAGGTTTTCGTTGATTAATACCCAGGCAATACCCGCCACCAGTGCGGCATCGGTACCCGGACGGATCGGGATCCATTCATCTTCGCGTCCGGCTGCCGTATCGGTATAGCGCGGGTCGATAACGATCATGCGTGCGTTGGACCGCTCGCGAGCCTGCTCCAGATAATACGTAATCCCGCCGCCGCTCATGCGCGTTTCCGCCGGGTTATTGCCGAACATCACCACCAGTTTGGTGTTTTCAATATCCGAGGTGCTGTTCCCGTCGTTGCTGCCGTAGGTGTAGGGCATGGCGCAGGCGATTTGCGCCGTGCTGTAGGTGCCGTAGTGGCTCAGGAAACCGCCGTAGCAGTTCATCAGGCGCGCCACCAGCGAAGCGTAAGGGGAGGAGCGGGTGATATTGCCGCCGACAATGCCGGAGGAGTAGTTAATATATACTGCTTCGTTGCCGTATTTGGCCACCACGTCTTTCAGGCTGGCGGTGAGGGTGTTCAGCGCCTCATCCCATGTGATGCGTTCAAACTTGCCCTCACCGCGTTTGCCCACGCGTTTCATCGGGTAGTTCAGGCGGTTAGGGTGGTTGATACGACGGCGAATTGAACGTCCGCGCAGGCAGGCGCGCACCTGATGGTTACCGTAAATATCCTCACCGGTGTTATCCGTTTCGACCCAGTACACTTCATCGTCACGGACGTGCAGACGCAGCGCGCAGCGGCTGCCGCAGTTGACCGAGCAGGCGCCCCACACCACTTTATCTTCAGCAGGCTGGACGGCGTTCTTCACCGCCGCGGCGGCGCTTTTTAAACCAAAAGGAAGCGAGATCCCGCCAGCGGCAAGCGCCAGAGAACCTATAGCCGTAGATTTCACGAGAGTTCGGCGGCTAATACCGCCGTGATGATCGACCTCAGACATGGCTCACCCCAACATTGAGATTACGTATTATTTTTACCCGTGATTACAACCGGGCTAATGATGGGGTGAGTGTTACTTATTTGGTGGTATTAGATCTTAATCCTCATCAAATCAAAGGGGATTGAGGGTAAATTACTGAGCTTCAGCAGCCCCGTTGCCCGTTCGGGTGTACAAAATTTTAAAGGTGTCGTTGGCGCAGTGGCCCACCACCTGCGTGCCCGCCTGGTCGGCCTGGTCGTTCGGCACAATGCTGAGTGTAAAACCTGACTCAGGTACGCCGTTGTTGATAATCTTCTGCTGAATGTCGCTTTTCACGCGTTCGCAGGAATCCGGTGCCGCCAGCGCGGCCGTTGAGGCACTCATTAACAGCAGGGCGGTAATCCAGGGTAACCGTTTCATATCTTGCTCCTTTTCTCTGTGTAGAGATTAATTTTAGCAGGCTTCGTGTAAACAACTGTATTTGCTAATATGATTGGGAATAATCTCCCTTTACGGTAATAAATGTGAAGAAATACGCAGCGATAACGCTACTGGCAGCAACACTGGTGGGGTGCGACAACAGCTCCGCGCCGCTGTCGTTTACGCCCGAGATGGCGAGTTTTTCGAACGAATTTGATTTTGACCCTCTGCGCGGCCCGGTCAAAGACTTTACCCAGACGCTGTTCAACGATAAGGGCGAAGTGTCCAAGCGAGTCACTGGCACCGTGTCGACGGAAGGGTGTTTCGATACGCTGGAGCTGCACGACCTGGAAGCTAACACCGGCGTGGCGCTGGTGCTGGATGCCAATTACTACCTTGATGCGGAAACCCAGCAGCGCAAAGTGAAGCTGCAGGGGAAATGCCAGCTGGCCGAACTGCCGTCAGCCGGGGTGACGTGGGATACCGACGACAACGGTTTTGTGGTGGCGGCGCACGGCAAAGAGATGGAGGTGAAGTATCGCTACGATGCGGATGGCTACCCGCTGGGCAAAACCACCGTCTCAGGGGATCAGCACCTGTCCGTCCAGTCGACGCCGTCTAAAGATGTTCGCAAAAGAATGGATTACTCGGCGGTGAGCATGCTGAATGACAAGCCGATGGGCAACGTCAGGCAGAGCTGCGACTACGACCGACACAACAACCCGGTGAGCTGCGATCTGACGATCACCGACGACAGCGTCAAACCTGCCGTTGAGCACAAGTACACCATCAAAAACACGATTGAATATTACTGAGAATAAAGTGCATTTTGTGAGTTTCGCCCGGCGGCGCTACGCTTGCACGGGCCTACAGGGAAACGTGCAAAGCATTGATACTCTTGCATAATGTAGGCCGGGTAAGCACAGCGCCACCCGGCCAGAAAGACAGCTCAATGGTTTATGACAAGGTTTATCATCAATCTCACTGCGCGGTAGGTTTCAGCAGGCTTGCGCCTGACGGCTTGTGCCCGGCCAGGTGCTGATGCTGGAAGATGCACATGCGAATGGTATTGCGGTATTCACCGTTGATAAAGAACTCGTGAATCAGCTCGCCTTCCACCATAAAGCCCAGCTTGCGGTAGATATGGATCGCTTTCTCGTTCTCTTTATCCACAATCAGATAGAGCTTGTAGAGATTCAGAACGTTGAATCCGTAATCCATTGCCAGCTTCGCTGCCCGTGAGGCAAGGCCTTTTCCCTGATGCTCAGGGGAAATAATGATCTGAAACTCCGCCCGACGGTGAACATGGTTGATTTCAACCAGCTCCACAAGTCCGGCTTTTTCGCCTTCACACTCCACCACAAAACGACGTTCACTCTGATCGTGAATGTGCTTATCGTAGAGATCGGACAGCTCAACAAAGGCCTCGTAAGGCTCTTCGAACCAGTAGCGCATCACGCTGGCGTTATTGTCGAGCTGGTGGACGAAGCGCAGGTCTTCACGCTCCAGCGGACGGAGTTTAATATCGCAGGACGCCGACATTACGGGGCTACCGTGCGGCCAGTGCGGCGATCCAGGCAGCGCAGGGTGTTTGGCTCCCAGTAGGCATTGACGTTTGCACTTTGCTGACACTTATCGCGCGCGTCAAAAGCGACATCTTCTTTGTCCCACTCTTTTTCAGCACGTTTGTTGACCTTCTGACGAAGGCTACGGGTGTCATTCCATTGTTCTTTGTCCATGGCGGCGTTCTGGCGGCTTTGCGCGCTGTCACCAGACTCAATAACGAGCTTACTGGTTTCCGCTGTCGCAGAGGCGGCAAAGGCGAACGATGACAGCGCCAGCAGGGCTGTCAGACAAAGGCGTTTGCTTAATGTGGTCATAGCGTTTCCTTTTAAATGGGTGCAGATAATCAAGTTACCCCGTACAGATTCTACACCAAAGAGAAATGACGGCATACCCGCGGGGCAAGTATGGAAAAGTAAAGGGCATTATCAGGTATGATGTCTAAATAGATCCTCACCTGACGTTAACTATGCTCAAAACGACGCTGCTTTTTTTTGCTACCGCGCTCTGCGAAATCATCGGCTGCTTCCTGCCCTGGCTCTGGCTGAAGAAGGGGGGATCCGTATTGCTGCTCATCCCGGCAAGCGTCGCGCTGGCCCTGTTTGTCTGGCTGTTAACGCTGCATCCGGCTGCCAGCGGCCGCGTCTACGCCGCTTACGGTGGTGTCTATGTCTGTACTGCGCTGCTGTGGTTACGCGTGGTGGATGGCGTCAAACTCAGCGCGTACGACTGGGCCGGCGCGCTGGTTGCCCTGTGCGGTATGCTGATCATTGTGGCGGGATGGGGGCGCGCCTGAGTCCCCCGGGTTTTGTGATCGCTAGCTGATTTTGTGATCATTATACTTGTATGGTAGTAGGGTTGGTGGGTAAATTTCCAGCATCACAACGAACGATGTAAGGAAAGGAACTATGAAGATTGTCGCGGCTGACGTGTTTGTTACCTGCCCGGGGCGGAACTTTGTCACCCTTAAAATCACCACCGATGAGGGGATTGTCGGCCTCGGTGATGCTACGCTGAACGGACGCGAGATCTCCGTGGCCTCGTACCTCAAGGATCACCTTTGCCCCCAGCTGATTGGCCGCGATGCGCACCGCATCGAAGACATCTGGCAGTTCTTCTATAAGGGCGCCTACTGGCGTCGCGGCCCGGTCACTATGTCGGCTATCTCCGCCGTGGACATGGCGTTGTGGGATATCAAAGCCAAAGCGGCCAACATGCCGCTCTACCAGCTGCTGGGCGGCGCATCCCGCGAAGGGGTGATGGTCTATTGCCACACCACCGGCCACACGATTGACGACGTGCTGGAAGACTACGCCCGTCATAAAGAGATGGGCTTTAAGGCGATCCGCGTCCAGTGCGGCGTGCCGGGCATGAAAACCACCTACGGCATGGCCAAAGGGAAAGGGCAGGCCTACGAGCCTGCGACCAAAGGCGACTGGCCGGAAGAACAGCTGTGGTCCACCGAAAAATACCTCGACTTCACACCGAAGCTGTTCGACGCGGTGCGCAGTAAATTCGGCTTTAATGAACATCTCCTGCACGACATGCACCACCGCCTGACGCCAATCGAAGCGGCGCGCTTCGGCAAGAGCATTGAGGAATTCCGCATGTTCTGGATGGAAGACCCAACGCCTGCGGAAAACCAGGCCTGCTTCCGCCTGATCCGCCAGCATACCGTCACGCCAATTGCGGTGGGGGAAGTGTTTAACAGCATCTGGGACTGCAAGCAGCTCATCGAAGAGCAGCTCATCGACTATATTCGCACCACCATTACCCACGCGGGCGGGATCACCGGGATGCGTCGCATCGCGGACTTCGCCTCGCTCTACCAGGTGCGCACCGGCTCGCACGGCCCGTCGGATCTCTCGCCTGTCTGCCATGCCGCCGCGCTGCATTTCGACCTGTGGGTGCCAAACTTTGGCGTACAGGAATATATGGGCTATTCCGAACAGATGCTGGAAGTCTTCCCGCACAGCTGGCGCTTTGATAACGGCTATATGCATCCGGGCGACAAGCCGGGGCTGGGCATCGAGTTTGATGAAAAACTGGCGGCGAAATACCCCTACGATCCGGCCTATCTGCCGGTGGCCCGTCTTGAAGACGGCACGCTGTGGAACTGGTAAACGAGGAGCGAACGATGAAAAGCGTAGTGATTCAACAGCCGAACGAACTGGTGATCGAAGAGCGGCCACGCCCGGAGCCAGGCGCAGGCGAAGTCCGCGTCAAAATTACGCTGGCGGGGATCTGCGGTTCGGACAGCCACATCTATCGCGGCCATAATCCGTTTGCGAAGTACCCACGCACGATCGGCCACGAGTTCTTTGGCGCGATCGACGCCGTAGGCGAGGGCGTAGACAGCACCCGTCTGGGCCAGCGCGTCTCGGTTGATCCGGTGATCAGCTGCGGACACTGCTACCCGTGTTCCGTCGGAAAACCGAACGTCTGCACCTCGCTGGTGGTGCTGGGCGTACACCGCGACGGGGGCTTTAGCGAATATGCGACAGTGCCCGCTAAAAATGCCTGGCCTATCCCGCATGGCATTCCTGATAAACACGCCGTCATGGTTGAGCCCTTCACCATCGCCGCCAACGTGACGGGGCAGGCCAACCCTACCGAGCAGGACGTTGCGCTGATTTACGGCGCGGGCCCGATGGGGCTGGTCACCGTGCAGGCGCTGAAAGGCGTCTATAAGGTGAAGCAGGTTATCGTGGTTGACCGCATCGATGAACGCCTGAAAATGGCCCAGCGCAGCGGCGCGGACTGGGTGTTGAATAACGGCGAGCAGTCGTTGCAGGCCGCGCTGGACGAAAAGGGCATCAAACCGACGTTAATCATTGATGCCGCCTGTCATCCGACGATTTTGCAGGAAGCGATAACCCTGGCCTCACCGGCGGCGCGCATCGTGCTGATGGGCTTCTCCAGCGAGCCGAGCCAGATTGTCCAGCAGGGCATCACCGGCAAAGAGCTGGCGATCTTCTCCTCGCGCCTCAATGCCAACAAATTCCCGGTCGTCATCGACTGGCTGAAGAAGGGGCTGATCGACCCGGATAAACTGATCACCCATACCTTTGACTATCACCATGTAACAGACGCCATTGAACTGTTTGAGAAAGACCAGCGGCAGTGCTGCAAAGTCTTGCTCACGTTCGGCCAATAATCATTTACGCGGTTAAGAGCCTGCGCAGACAGGCTCTATGTGGTACGCATCTTACCTTTCAGAGATAGCCATTATGACGCAAGTACAACCTCAAAGAACCACCTCCGATCTGGTGAAAGCCGCCGTTTCCGGCTGGCTGGGCACCGCCCTGGAGTTTATGGACTTTCAGCTTTACTCGCTGGGAGCCGCCCTGGTCTTTCATGAGATCTTCTTCCCGGAACAGTCAGCCGCGATGGCGCTGATCCTCGCGATGGGGACCTACGGCGCAGGCTACATAGCACGTATTGTCGGCGCCTTTATCTTTGGTCGAATGGGTGACAGCATTGGTCGTAAGAAGGTGCTGTTTATCACCATCACCATGATGGGGATCTGCACCACGCTGATTGGCGTCCTGCCAACCTATGCGCAGATCGGGATTTTTGCCCCGGTTCTGCTGGTGACGCTGCGCATTATTCAGGGACTCGGGGCCGGGGCGGAGATTTCCGGAGCCGGGACCATGCTGGCGGAGTACGCGCCGAAAGGGAAACGCGGCATCATCTCCTCGCTGGTGGCGATGGGCACTAACTGCGGGACGCTGAGCGCCACGGCGATCTGGGCGGTGATGTTCTTTGCCCTCGATCGTGAAGAACTGATTGCCTGGGGCTGGCGCGTGCCGTTCCTCGCCAGCGTCGTGGTAATGATCTTCGCCATCTGGCTGCGTATGAACCTGAAAGAGAGCCCGGTGTTTGAGAAAGTGAACGATGCACAAACCGTGCAGCCGGACACGTCGCTCGGTTCAATGGTGAAAAGTAAATCCTTCTGGCTGGCGACCGGGCTGCGCTTTGGTCAGGCGGGCAACTCGGGCCTGATCCAGACGTTCCTTGCCGGGTATCTGGTCCAGACGCTGCTGTTCGATAAAGCCATCCCTACCGATGCGCTGATGATAAGCTCCATTCTCGGGTTTATCTCCATTCCGCTGCTGGGCTGGCTTTCCGATAAAGTGGGACGCCGTCTGCCGTACATTATCCTCAATATCTCCGCCATTCTTCTCGCGTATCCGATGCTGTCGATCATCGTCGATAAGAGCTATGCGCCGGGGACAATCATGCTCTCTATCATCGTTATCCATAACTTCGCCGTGCTGGGGCTGTTTGCGCTGGAAAATATCACTATGGCGGAGATGTTTGGCTCGCGAAATCGCTTTACCCGTATGGCTATCTCAAAAGAGGCGGGCGGTCTGGTGGCGGTGGGCTTTGGTCCGGTGCTGGCGGGGATTTTCTGCAATATGACCGGCTCCTGGTGGCCGATTGTTGCCATGCTGGTGGTCTATTCCGCGATTGGGCTGGTCTCGGCGATCCTGATGCCGGAAGTGCGCGACCGTGATTTGAGCGCGGCGCAAGACGCAGCGGAATCCGCGCCAGAAGAGAGTGTGGGTTACGGCGCGATCTCTTCGCGACGCTAATGGTTTATAGCTTTCGTGACTTATCACACAACTTTATGTTTATGTCACACCACATGAGCAAAAGTTAATATAAATCAAAATCTCTAACGGCAGTATCAGTATGGTTGATGGCAGTTATTTTTTTACCCCAACTGCCATTCTAGTTGGTGTAGTCAGCAGGCGCTGCCGCTTCAGAAGGCGCGGCAGCGATCCACAGCTTTCTAATTAACGAGTCTTAATCATGGAAAATACCTTATTACAGGCCAACGCGACGCTGCCTCAGTACGATCGCGACAGCCTTAAAGCACGCATTGTACATTTAGGCTTCGGCGCATTTCACCGCGCGCATCAGGCGGTGTATGCCGATATTCTCGCCGCTGAGCACGGCAGCGACTGGGGCTACTGTGAGGTTAACCTGATTGGCGGCGAGCAGCAGATTGCCGATCTGAACGCGCAGGATAATCTTTATACCGTGGCGGAGATGTCTGCCGATGCATGGACATCCCGCGTGGTTGGCGTGGTCAAAAAGGCGCTGCATGCGCAGGTTGACGGGCTGGAGACCGTGCTGGCAGCGATGTGTGAACCGCAGGTGGCGATCGTTTCGCTGACCATCACCGAGAAAGGCTACTGCCACTCGCCGGCGACGGGGCAACTGATGCTCGATCACCCGTTTATCGTCGCCGACCTGCAAAACCCGCACCAGCCGAAATCTGCGCCGGGCGTGGTGGTGGAAGCGCTGGCGCGTCGCAAAGCGGCGGGTCTGCCTGCATTTAGCGTGATGTCCTGCGACAACATGCCGGAGAACGGCCACGTGATGCGCAATGTGACCTGCGCTTACGCCCGTGCGGTAGACGGCGAGCTGGCGGACTGGATCGAGGCTAACGTCACCTTCCCGTCAACCATGGTGGACCGCATCGTGCCCGCGGTGACTCCCGATACGCTGGATAAAATCGAACAGCTGACCGGCGTGCGTGACCCGGCGGCAGTAGCCTGTGAACCGTTCCGACAGTGGGTGATCGAAGATAACTTTGTGGCAGGGCGTCCCGAGTGGGAAAAGGCGGGAGCTGAGCTGGTGTCAGACGTGATCCCGTTTGAAGAGATGAAGCTGCGCATGCTCAACGGCAGCCACTCATTCCTGGCGTACCTGGGCTATCTGGCCGGATACCAGCATATCAACGACTGTATGGAAGATGAGAACTACCGCCTCGCCGCGCACGCGCTGATGCTTAACGAGCAGGCACCCACGCTGAAAGTGAAGGGCGTTGATTTAGGCCGCTATGCCGATCTCCTGATTGCCCGCTACAGCAACCCGGCCCTGCGCCATCGGACATGGCAAATCGCGATGGACGGCAGCCAGAAGCTCCCGCAGCGTATGCTGGACTCCGTGCGCTGGCACCTGGTGCACCAGAAACCTTTCCCTCTGCTGGCGCTGGGTGTGGCAGGGTGGATGCGCTATGTCGGCGGCGTGGATGAGCAGGGTAACGCGATTGACGTGAGCGATCCGCAGCTGGCGGTGATTCAGGCGGCGGTGAAGGGCAGTGCGGAAGGGGAAAGTCGGGTTAGCGCGCTGCTCGGCATTGAGGCCATCTTTGGTAAAGAGTTACCGCAGGAGCCGCGCTTCGTTGCTGCGGTGATGACCGCGTACCGGTTGTTGCTGCAACAGGGCGCGAAAGCAACCGTGGCGCAGTACGCGTCCCAACGGTAATTCAGCACATGCCGCCGCGTGCGGCGGCATGTCTGCGCACAGCTTAGTGCATCCCCAGGCGAATCAGCTCAATCGGCTCGAACTTACCTTCGCATCCTTCCACTTCAACCGTTTTGCTGCGGCGCACCTGCGCGGCGTCCAGCCCGTCGCTGTGGATCGCTTTAATCACGCCAGTTTTGCCTGTGCCGCTAATCATGACGCGGCTGCCAGTGGTGATTGCATTGCGGTTACGGTCGTATGTCATCATGGTATATTCTCCTCTCTAACCTGTTCGTTACGGCCCTATTTCAGGTTTGCCGTTCACGGGGCATATAAATACGCCTGTCCGCGCTTCATGTTTTTGTTTTTGATCAAACTCACACTTTTTTCTTTATTTCGTCGGGCGCTGACGGTTCACGACGGTAATTTACAAAGCAGACCGTTATTTTCATTAACTGATAGTTTCGACAGGGAAGTGTTGAGGGTTGGTTTATATTCCGGATGTCATTCTGGGTGCAGGAAATAACCCTTCATCGGAATAAGGAGTCAGGCTTATGTATAAGAGCATTTTGATGCCTGTAGACGTGTTTGAAATGGATTTGAGCGACAAAGCGGTTCGCCACGCGGCAAACCTGGCGAAGGCTGAGGGCGCGTCGATTACCCTGGTCAATATTCTGCCAGCCAGCAGCCGGTCTCTGCTGCGCGGGTTCAACGCCGATATTAAAAAGTTTGAAGAGTATATGACCGCAGAATCCGGCAAGAAAATGAACGAGTTAAAAAGACTGTTCGATATCGCCCCGGAGAATATTCACAGCATGGTGCGTTTTGGCAACGTCCGCGATGAAATTATCAAGCTGAGCAAGGAGGGGGAATATGATGCGATTGTCATCGGGTCGAAAAATCCGAGCATCTCCACCCATCTGCTGGGTTCAAACGCGGAATCTATTCTGCGCTACGCCACGATCCCGGTGTTAGTCGTTCGCTAATCAGGTCGCCGCACCCGAAAGGGGCGGCGTAATATTACTCTTCGCTAAACCACTCGCTATTTTCCTGACGAATCAGCTGCACGGATTCGCTGATCTCCTGCAGATGCAGCGTCATCGCTTTTTCCACACCGTCGGCATCGCGTTTTTCAAGCGCGCTGAAAATATCATGATGCTGTCGAAGCAGCATTTCCGGCGGGGAGACGTGATCGAGGCTCATGTAGCGCACGCGGTCAATGGTGGCCTTGATGTTCTCGATGGTGTCCCAGGCCAGCTGACAATCGGCAATCTGCGCCAGTTTCTGGTGGAATTCATCATCAAGCTGGAAGAAATCATTAAGCTGCTTGCGGTCAATGGCAATGCGCTGCTGGTGCAGGTTCTGCTCCAGCAGGTAACACTGGTTATCGTTGATAAGCGTTGCGGCACGGCGCGCCACCGCGCATTCAATGGCCTGACGAACGAAACAGCCGTTGCGTACCTGAGAGAGTGAAATTTTGTTCACGTAGCTGCCGCGCTGCGGGCGGATCTGTATCAGTCCGTTCTCGGCAAGCTTAATGAACGCTTCACGCACCGGCTGACGGGAAACGTCAAAACGCACGGAAACCTCTTTTTCTGAAAGCGGCGTTCCCGGTGGGATCAGGCAATGGACAATATCACGTCGCAAAATGCGATAGATTTGCTGGTTTACGGGCTGGGTGGGATTGAGTTGCGATTCAGCGGCCATGAGTTGTCATTTCTCAGAGTGTTAGCCTGAACATACTACCATTCTTTTAGGGCCCGAAACAGACCCGGCCCGCAGGCCGGGAAGGGCCGTTTTAGCCACGATGGACGCTAAGTCCGGCAAAACTCTGGCTGACTGGCATCATTTCAACGGTATTGATGTTGACGTGCTTTGGCAGCGTCGCCACCCACCAGACCGTTTCGGTCACATCTTCCGGCGTCAGCGCGTTAGCATTTTCATAGGTTTTGCCCGCTTTCGCGTCATCGCCCTTGAAACGCACGTTGGAAAACTCGGTGCCGCCGACCAGGCCCGGCTCGATATCGGTGACGCGAATGGCGGTGCCGTGCAGATCGGTACGCAGGTTAAGGCTGAACTGGCGCACAAACGCCTTCGTCGCGCCATAGACGTTGCCGCCCGCGTAAGGCCAGCTCCCGGCGGTGGAACCGATATTGATAATGTGGCCGCGGTTGCGTTCGACCATGCCCGGCAGCACCGCGCGGGTCATATAGACCAGCCCTTTGTTGTTGGTGTCGATCATGTTTTCCCAGTCTTCAACGCTGGCTTTGTGGGCAGGCTCCATGCCCAGCGCCAGACCGGCATTGTTGACCAGCACGTCGATGGCGAGCCACTCGGCGGGCAGGTTGGCAATCATCTCTTCAATGGCCGCGCGGTTACGCACGTCCAGCTGCGCGGTCAGGATGCTGTCGCCTAATTCGTCTTTCAGCTCCTGTAAACGTTCCTGGCGGCGACCGGTCGCAATAACCTTGTGCCCGTTGGCGACGAAGCGACGCGTGATGCTTTCACCAAAACCTGCCGTTGCCCCGGTAACTAAAATAATCATCTCACTGTTCCTCAACGCTTTTTGTGTTGTACTAACATAGCACGGCCGCAGAGGGTGCGTTAAGGCAACATTTGTATGACGGCGTTGCAGGGGATGGCGGCCTGGCCTACTCTGGGAGGATACCCGTACTCAGGAGCGAAAGATGACGGCCACGAATCCCTGTTTTGACATCAGCCTGCTGCCCTATCAGGCCCCCCATTTTGATGAAATCAACGACGGCCACTATCGTCCGGCCTTCGATGAAGCGCTTCGCCAGAAGCGGGCGGACATTGACGCCATCGTGTCTCAGGCTGCTGCGCCTGACTTCACTAACACCGTGCTGGCGCTGGAGAAAAGCGGCGCCATGCTCTCGCGGGTCAGCAGCGTCTTCTTCGCCATGACCTCCGCACACACCAATGCGTACCTGCAGGAGCTTGAGGAGCAGTTCTCCACCGAGCTTGCCGCGCTGGCGAACGATATCTGGCTAAATGACACGCTGTTCGCCCGCGTGGAGAGCGTCTGGCAGGACCGTGCCGCGCTGGACGCCGAATCTCGTCGGCTGGTCGAGGAGACTTACCAGCGGTTTATCCTGGCTGGGGCACGTCTCAATGAAACAGAAAAAGCCGAGCTGAAGGCGCTGAATACCGAGGCGGCCACCCTGACTAGCCAGTTTAATCAGCGTCTGCTGGCTGCAGATAAGACGGGTGGGCTTGTGGTGGATTACGCGCACCAGCTTGACGGGCTCAGCGCCAGCGAGATCGCCGACGCGGCGCAGGCTGCCGCGGAGCGAGGGCTAAACGATCGCTGGCTGATCCCGCTTCTGAACACGACCCAGCAGCCCGCGCTTTCCGCGCTGCGCAATCGTCAGACCCGTGAAAACCTGTTCAACGCGGGCTGGACGCGCACCCAGAAAGGGGATGAAAACGACACTCGCGAGCTGATCCTCCGCCTTACGGCGCTACGTGCGCGGCAGGCCCGCCTGCTGGGCTTTGAGGATTACGCCAGCTGGAGCACCGCCGACCAGATGGCGAAAAACCCGGACGCCGCGCTGGCCTTTATGCGCGGTATCGTGCCTGCCGCCCGCGCCCGTGCAGAGCGCGAGCAGGCCGATATTCAGAAAGTCATTGACGACGAGCAGGGCGGTTTCACCGTGCAGGCCTGGGACTGGGCTTATTACGCCGAGCGCGTGCGCCAGGCGAAATATGCCCTCGATGAATCGCAAATCAAACCCTATTTTGCGCTCAATACCGTATTGCACGATGGCGTATTCTGGGCAGCAAGCCAGCTCTTTGGCATCCGCTTTGTGGAGCGCTTCGATATCCCG
This sequence comes from Enterobacter cloacae complex sp. CARB60, assembly GCF_036487345.1. Taxonomy (NCBI): domain Bacteria; kingdom Pseudomonadati; phylum Pseudomonadota; class Gammaproteobacteria; order Enterobacterales; family Enterobacteriaceae; genus Enterobacter; species Enterobacter cloacae complex sp. CARB60. The sequence continues at coordinate 2,496,385 of NZ_JAZKLC010000002.1, read as the reverse complement.
GTGTATCACCCGGACGTCCGGGTCTGGGAAATTTTCGACCACACCGGTGAGGGCATGGCGCTGTTTTACGGCGACTTCTTTGCCCGCGATTCCAAGCAGGGCGGAGCCTGGATGGGCAATTTCGTCGAGCAATCCTTCGAGTTTGCTGCCCGTCCGGTGATCTACAACGTCTGTAACTACCAAAAACCGGCTAACGGCGGCGTCGCGCTTCTCTCATGGGATGACGTGATAACCCTGTTCCACGAGTTCGGCCATACGCTACACGGCCTGTTTGCCAGCCAGCGTTTCGCCACGCTCTCCGGCACCAACACGCCGCGTGATTTCGTTGAATTCCCGTCACAAATTAACGAGCACTGGGCCAGCCACCCACAGGTGTTTACCCACTACGCCCGCCATTACGAAACCGGTGAACCGATGCCGGACGCGCTGCGGGAAAGCATGCTCAACGCGACCCATTTCAACAAGGGTTATGACATGACGGAACTGCTGGCTGCCGCGCTGCTGGACATGAACTGGCACGGCATCGGTGAGGCCGTTTCGAGCGTGGAGGATTTTGAAGCGGCAGCGCTGAAAAAAGAGGGGCTGGATCTGCCCGCCGTACCGCCGCGCTATCGCAGCAGCTATTTTGCCCATATTTTTGGCGGCGGCTACGCGGCGGGATATTACGCCTACCTGTGGACGCAGATGCTTGCTGACGATGGCTATCAGTGGTTTGTCGAACAGGGCGGCCTGACCCGTGAAAACGGGCAAAAATTCCGCGAGGCGATTTTGTCGCGTGGTAACAGTACGGATTTAGCAGAACTGTATCGCAACTGGCGCGGGCACGATCCGAAGATTGAACCGATGCTGGAGAATCGCGGGTTGAGTGAGTAGAGTCATCAGCAGCTGAAAATATAACCGGGCTTGATGCCCGGTTTTTTGTCATTTTTCTTACCTGATATTGCTGCGTCGATGGTGGGGATATTGCCGCGCGGAAAATCACGTAAATGCACTGTATGCATGTTTTTTGTTGCGTCATTTCCTGATAAGATTATTCCTAATTTTTACCGATGGAATAGGGACATGAAAAAAATAGTTGGCGTAATATTACTTTCCTTTTTACTCGCCGGTTGTGATAAACCTAAAATTGATTCATCAACTGATGACGCAATGAAATCATCTATAGCTAAAGTCAGAGAGTCACTTCCGGAGAATAAGCGGGGTGAGTTTGATAAGGCTCTACAGGTGGTGGCATTCAGTAACATCAATATGGCTGATCTAATACAAAGTGACAAAGAAGACCTAAGCAAAAAGATGCGCGATTCTCTGTCTGGAAAGACTGCCGACGAAGTAATTTCATATGCTCAGAAAGTAAACGCGGAGAAAGAGCTTAAGCAGAAAGAGCAGGCGCTTCAGGAAATCAAAGGGCTGGAACAGAGAAAAGCTAACGCAGAGAAAGCCATAGAAGCGCTGAAAAAAGTCCCGGTTTTATCATCCCAACTTATCAAGGAGCCCCGGGAAGACGGTAAGCCACAACCCATAATAAAACTGGTCGTTAAAAACAATACTGATACCGTTATCTCCAGGGCATACCTTCAGGGAGTGGTTATAGGCAGTGGGCATTCAGAACCCTGGCTGGTAAGTAATTTCTTTTACGATGTTCCTGGTGGACTTAAACCAAATGAAGAAGCCACGTGGACTCTGCTTCCGCCTAAGGATTCTGAATGGGGTCGACTTTATGTCCCAACTGATGCCGTTTTCACTGTGACCGTCGTAAGGGTAGACGGGCCTGATCGCCAGGCGTTGTTTGATGCAACAGGGTTCACAAAGAAAGATGACAGCAGGCTTGAAGATCTTAAGAAAAATAATCTTTGATTTATGACTCATAATTGACCCGCTTCGGCGGGTTTTTTTATGTTGAGAGGAAACGTGGTGAACGAAAAATATACTGCTGGAAGAGAATGGTCGTTTAGCTATTCAACACGCTCCACATCCTTTGGTGACCTTTAGAATAATTCCGCTCGGAAATTGGAAATAAAACCGGGACAAGCATGGTGAAATAAGGTGTTTTATTCATTCACTTATTATGAATTAAAATGGATTTGAAATGTTAAAGCCTATTCCAGGGTGTATGACATGACGCCTGTAGGTGATAAGCAGCCAGATGGAAGCGTAAAACTCTGGTAATAACCTTTACCCGTAAATTGTGTTTCGGTGGGTCGGTATTAACAAAATAACCGATTAACGCCCGGTAGCGTTGCCGCCACCGGGCAATACACACTCACACGATTTCGTTAGGGCACGCCTCGCCTTTTTCCAGCTGCTGCAAATTCCCCAGCGTGGTTTCTGAAATGCTGATCAGCGCTTCGGCAGTCAGAAACGCCTGGTGCCCTGTAAACAGAACGTTATGGCAGGCAGACAGGCGGCGGAACACGTCGTCCTGAATCACATCATTAGACTTGTCTTCAAAGAACAGATCGCGTTCGTTCTCGTACACGTCCATCCCCAGCGCGCCAATTTTCTGGGTTTTCAGCGCTTCGATAGCGGCCTGAGAGTCAACCAGCCCGCCGCGGCTGGTGTTGATGATCATCACGCCGTCTTTCATCTGGTCAAACGCCGCCTCGTTAAGCAGGTGGTAGTTCTCCGGCGTCAGCGGGCAGTGCAGGGAGATCACGTCAGACTGCGAGAGCAGGGTCGGCAGGTCGACGTATTCCACGCCCAGATCCAGCGCAGCTGCGCTTGGGTACGGATCGAACGCCAGCAGACGCATGCCGAAGCCTTTCAGAATGCGTAGGGCAGCCACGCCAATTTTACCGGTGCCGATCACGCCCGCGGTTTTGCCGTACATGGTAAAGCCGGTCAGCCCCTCCAGCGAGAAGTTGGCGTCACGGGTACGCTGATAAGCGCGGTGAATACGACGGTTGAGCGACATCATCATGCCAATCGCATGTTCCGCGACCGCTTCCGGGGAGTACGCCGGCACGCGCACCACCTTCAGACCCAGCTCTTTCGCCGCGTCGAGGTCCACGTTATTAAAGCCCGCGCAGCGCAGGGCAATGTACTTCACACCCTGTTTTTTCAACTCTTCCAGCACCGGACGACTGCCGTCGTCGTTAACAAAAATGCAGACGCCTTCACAGCCGTGCGCCGTTTTGGCGGTTTTTTCGGACAGCAGAAAGTCGAAAAATTCAAGCTCAAACCCGTAAGCCTCGTTAACATGTTGCAGATACTTTTTGTCGTACTGCTTTGTGCTATATACCGCGAGTTTCATAAGACTTTCTCCAGTGATTTTGCATTCACGTTAGCATGATTAAAATTATTTTACAATTTCTAAAATATTATTGAATTCAATAAGTTCTATCAATTATTCTAGAGCATATGTACACCCTAACTCCATGATATTCTTACTACGAGAAATCTTCGGCGCGGATCTGAACAGGGCATGTAGCGGAAAATGGAGTGGGTAGAGGATGCGAGAAACGCCTGTCTCGATTAGGTTAAAGAATGGCAAGAGGGTGTGAAAACTGCAACGCTTCCGGATGTGATGGGAAGATATTATAAACCGGGTGAGTTTCTGACAAATATGGAGAATGATGCATGTCTCAACAATTGGAGTTGTCCTTATCTCCGCCGATGCTGCCCGCCTTGTACTATTTTGTTGTATCAATTACGGTTTTATTCTTACTGTTGATAGGGAAACTCAAGGTCAACAGGCTGCGTAAATATCCTCTGTTCATCGCCTATACGCTGTTTGTGATAGCTATTGCAGCCATTCAAATTAACGTTTTTGCCAACGGCTATGAGTTTGTTAGCGGGTTTTTACATATTGATTTTGATCCCTGGCGTTATGACTCGGTGTATTGGGGGTCGTTGATATTCGCCATGCTTTACCTTCTGGCGATGCCTCGGAACAGGCCCTAGTTTCGCAACTTAACGTTACAGCATCTATCCTTAAACCTGGCTTTGACTTCAACTGACCAGCTAAACATGCGACAATGATCGGCACTGCCGGCTTAATTCTTTCGCTAAATCAGGATATTAACTGCCCATGAAGGGTAAATACAAAGCCGCTCTTGCGCTTTTACTGCTGTTCATATTGTTGCCGCTGACGCTGCTGATGACGCTCGCCCAGTGGGTACCGACGCTCGCCGGGATCTGGCTGCCCGTTGGGACGCGCATCGCATTCGAAGAAAGTCCGAAACTGACTCGCCACGCGCTGGTGATCCCCGATCTTCGCTATCTGGTTGAAGACTGCGAAATTGCCCGCATCGATAACGTGACGCTGTCACATCCTAGCCGCTGGAAACTGGATATCGGCGCGCTGGATCTTAACTCCGTCTGTCTGAGCAAAATTCCCCAGTCTGCGCCCTCAACGGTTGCCCCCAAAACGCTGGCACAGTGGCAGGCAGTGTTACCCAATACCTGGCTCACGGTTCACCGTCTTACGCTGTCGCCCTGGCAGCAGTGGCAGGGCGAACTTCAGGCATCGCTGACCCCGTCCCGTCAGGAGATCGCCTATAAAGGCGAGCAGGTCAGCATTAAAGGCACGCTTCGCGGACAGACGCTCTCGGTCAGCCAGTTCGATGTACAGCTCCCGGACCAGCCGCAGCCGATTAAGCTGGTGGGCGAGTTCACGCTGCCGTTGGTACCTGACGGCGTGCCGGTGAAAGGCCACGCGGTCGCGACCTTTAACGTGCCACAGTTAACGTCTCTGGTCGATGCCGATCTGGACTGGGAAGACAATCAGGGGCAGCTGGTCGTAATGGCGCGGGACAACCCCGATCCGCTGCTCGATCTGCCGTGGCAGGTCACGGCGGAGCAGCTGAACATCAGCGACGGGCGCTGGAACTGGGATCTTTCCGGTATGCCGCTGAGCGGGCGCGTGTCCCTTCGCGCGGACAACTGGCAGCAGGGACTGGATAAAACCACCCTGACCGGACGACTGAATGTGCTTACCCACGGTGACGCGGGGAAAGGCAACGCGGTCTTGAATATTGGGCCCGGCAGGCTCGGCATGGAAAACAGCGACATGCCCCTGACTCTCAGCGGCGAGGCGAAGCAAAACGATCTCATTCTTTACGCTAAATTGCCCGCCACGCTGACCGGCAGCCTGTATGAACCGCAGCTGGCCTTTGAGCCGGGCGCGCTGCTCCGCTCGCGCGGGCGCATCATTGACTCACTCGATATCGATGAAATCCGCTGGCCGCTGGCGGGCGTGAAGCTGACGCAGAAGGGCGTGGACGGCCGTTTACAGGCGATTCTGCGCGCCCATGAAAACAAGATGGGTGATTTTGAACTCCACCTGGACGGCCAGGCCAACGACTTTTTACCTGATAACGGCCTGTGGCAGTGGCGCTACTGGGGTAAAGGCGGTTTTACGCCGATGCATGCCCGCTGGGATGTCGCCGGGAAAGGCGAGTGGCGCGACAACCTTATTGAGCTGACGGCGCTCTCCACCGGTTTTGACAAGCTCCAGTACGGCACGATGGAGGTCAGCAAGCCGCGTCTGGTGCTGGATCGGCCGGTGCGCTGGTTGCGTGACCCCGATAAACCGGCCTTCAGCGGCGCGCTGTCGCTCAACGCAGGGCAAACCCGCTTCTCCGGCGGCAGCGCGTTGCCGCCCTCGGTCTTGACCTTCAGCGTCGACGGCACCGACCCGACCCTTTTTCAGTTTAAGGGCGACCTCCATGCGGAGAAAATCGGTCCGGTACAGGTGAACGGTCGCTGGGACGGCGTCCGTCTTCGCGGGCAGGCCTGGTGGCCGAAACAGTCCCTCACCGTATTCCAGCCGCTGATCCCGCCGGACTGGAAAATGACGCTGCGCGACGGGGAACTTTATGCGCAGGTCGCCTTCTCGGCGGCGGCCGATCAGGGCTTTGAAGCGGGCGGGCACGGCGTGCTGAAATCCGGCAGCGCCTGGATGCCGGATAACCAGATTAACGGCGTCGATTTTGTTCTGCCGTTCCGCTTTAGCGAGGGAACCTGGTCTCTCGGCACGCGCGGTCCGGTCACGTTGCGCATCGGTGAAGTGGAAAACCTGGTGACCGCGCGCAACATTACCGCCGATCTACAGGGGGATTATCCCTGGACGGAGGACAACCCGCTGCTGCTCACCAACGTGAAGGTGGAAACCCTCGGCGGAAAGATCACCATGCAGCAGCTGCGGATGCCTCAGCACGATCCGGCCCTGCTGCGCGTGGACAATATCTCCTCCAGCGAGCTGATTAGCGCCGTCAACCCGAAGCAGTTTGCCATGTCAGGGCCGGTCAGCGGGGCGCTGCCGTTCTGGCTGGACAATGAAAAATGGATCATTAAAGATGGCTGGTTGACCAACCCGGGGCCCATGACGCTACGTATCGACAAAGATACGGCAGACGCCATCGTGAAGGATAATATGGTTGCGGGCGCGGCGATTAACTGGCTCCGCTATATGGAAATTTCACGCTCGTGGACGAGAATCAATTTAGATAACCTGGGTGAATTAACCATGCAGGCGACCATCAAGGGGACCAGCCGGGTGGACGGCAAAAGCAGCTCCGTCAACCTGAACTATACCCATGACGAGAATGTCTTTACCCTCTGGCGCAGCCTGCGTTTTGGGGACAACCTGCAAACCTGGTTTGAGCAACATGCGGCGATACCTGCTCCCCGCAGTTCGACTGGCAAGGAAAGTGAGGAACAACAATGAAAAAGATGGCTGGTGTGCTCACCGTTGCCGTTGCCGCGCTACTGACCGGCTGTACGCCGCGTATTGAAGTCGCTGCGCCAAAGGAGCCGATTACCATCAATATGAATGTCAAAATCGAACATGAGATCCATATTAAGGTCGATAAAGACGTTGAAACCCTGCTGAAATCGCGCAGCGATCTGTTCTGAGGATGCCATGAAACGATTAGCTCTGATTTTACTGGCGCTGGGGATGAACGTGCAGGCGGCTGCGCTGACCTTAAACGACGCCCGGGCGCAGGGGCGCGTGGGGGAAACCCTCAGCGGGTATCTTGCACCGATTCAACAGGATGCGGAAACGCTGGCGCTGGTCAATCGTATCAATGCGGCACGCACGGAAAACTACCAGAAGCTGGCTGACAGCAATAATTTGCCGGTCGATGAAGTGGCCAAAATGGCAGGTCAAAAGCTGGTTGCCCGCGCGCAGCCGGGCGAATACGTGAAGGGTATTAACGGACAATGGCTCAAAAAGTAGCTAGCGGTAGCGCCTGCGGTATTCACCCGGCGAGACGCCAAAACGCTGCTTAAACGCCGTTGAAAAGTGGCTATGGTCGGTGAACCCCCAGCTGTAGCCAATGCCCGCCAGCTTTTCATCATCACCGGTAGATTGCAGTGCCTGCGCGCAGAGATCCAGACGACGGTTTTTGATGTACTGCGCCACCACCAGCCCCTTTTCGGCAAACATGCGATAGAGGCTGCGCACGGACATACCGCTCTCGGCGGCAATCCATTCCGGGCGCAGCGATTCAGACTGAATATGGTCGTCAATCAGCGCCACGACATGCAGGAACTGGAGTTCCTTGCGCGGCTGAATGATTTCACGCTGCTGGAAAGCGGGGCGCAGCAGGCAGATCATCGCTTCGAGCGCCGCTTCGCTCTCCCGGTCACTCAGGTCGGTATTGCTCATGCTCTCCATCAGCAGGCGATGGCTCAGCTGTACCGTGGGCAAGGTGCGGGAAAGGGCGGTCGCGCAGCTTATCTCCTGGAAACGACACTGCTGCTCAATAATCTGACGGGGAACCAGCAGCGAAATCTGGCGGGATTTTTCCCGCCAGTTGATCGAGCAGGGACGCGACGCGTCAATCAGCGTGATATCACCGGTTCTGAGTACCGCCCGACGCTCATCCTGTTCAATTTCCGCGCTGCCTTCAAGCTGGAACACGGTATAGAACCAGGCATCGTTACTCTGCGTAATCTCCTGACGGGAGCGGAACAGGTTGACGCCGCCTGCGGTCACGGTGCTGAGCTTCAGGCTGCGCGCATAGCTGGTCTCCAGCTCGCCGAAGAATTTCCCCTCGGTGGGCTGCGCGTTAAAACGCCCGCAAACCTGGTTAATTTGCGCCAGCCACTGCTGATATTGTTCCTGCTCGCTTGCACACGCCATCGTTTCTCTCACTGCACCGTCAACGTTTTCGCATTGTTGCATTTGTGTTGCATTTTGTCAGAGCTATGAGGCTGACTATAGGAAAGAACACTCACCGGTAACAGCGATATAAGCGGCAATTATCGCGATTTGCGGAGCCTGTCACAGGTGGCAAAGCGAATGTCACAGAGACGAAAGCGAGAATGCAAAACCCCACTTAGACTGGATGAACACCCTGCGAAGAATAACGAAGGAGTATCCTATGTCTGAATCACAGGTGGCCATTCAGCCTGCCGTACAACAATTTTTAGACCGACAGCATGGCCTGTGGATTGAAGGTCGTCAGGCCGCGTCGGACAGTGAAAAGCGGCTGAACGTCTTCAACCCGGCCACGGGCGAGGTCATTGCCTCGACTGCCGATGCCAGCGTCGATGACGTGGACCGTGCCGTCATGTCCGGCTGGCGCGCGTTTGTTGCCCGCAGCTGGGCCGGTAAACTCCCGGCGGAGCGCGAGCGGATCCTGCTCCATTTCGCCGATCTGGTCGAACAGCACAGCGAGGAGCTGGCCCAGCTTGAAACGCTGGAGCAGGGCAAATCCATTAACATTTCCCGCATGTTTGAAGTCGGCTGCACCCTGAACTGGATGCGCTATACCGCCGGGCTGACCACCAAAATTTCGGGTAAGACCCTCGACCTCTCCATCCCGCTGCCGCAGGGCGCCCGCTATCAGGCATGGACGCGTAAGGAGCCGGTTGGCGTGGTGGCCGGGATTGTGCCCTGGAACTTCCCGCTGATGATCGGGATGTGGAAAGTGATGCCTGCGCTGGCCGCGGGCTGCTCTATTGTCATCAAGCCGTCAGAGACCACGCCGCTGACCATGCTGCGCGTGGCGGAACTGGCCAGTGAAGCGGGCATTCCGGACGGGGTGTTCAACGTGGTAACCGGGAGCGGCGCGGTGTGCGGCGCAGCGCTGACCTCGCATCCGCATATTGCAAAGGTGAGCTTTACCGGCTCAACGGCGACGGGTAAGCAAATCGCCCGCGCGGCGGCGGATACGCTAACCGGGGTGACCCTGGAGCTGGGTGGGAAAAACCCGGCTATCGTTCTGAAAGACGCGGACCCGGCGTGGGTGATCGAAGGCCTGATGACCGGCAGCTTCCTGAACCAGGGGCAGGTGTGCGCGGCGAGTTCGCGCATCTACATTGAAGCGCCGCTATTTGACACGCTGGTCAGCGGGTTTGAGCAGGCGGTGAAATCCCTGAGCGTCGGGCCGGGCATGTCGCCGGAGGCGTTTATCAACCCGCTGGTGTCGCGCGCGCACTGCGACAAGGTGCAGACCTTCCTTGATGAAGCGAAGTCGCGCAACGCGGAGCTGATCGTTGGTAACAGGGGGCCGGAAGGCAAAGGCTATTACGTTTCGCCTACGCTGGTGGTGAACCCGGATGCCTCACTGCGCCTGACGCGTGAAGAGGTGTTTGGCCCGGTGGTCAACGTGGTGCGCGTCGCCGACGGGGAAGAGGCGCTCCAGCTGGCAAACGACACCGAATATGGCCTGACGGCCAGCGTCTGGACGCAGAATATCAGCAAGGCGCTGGAGTACACCGACAGGCTGCAGGCGGGCACCGTCTGGGTGAACAGCCATACGCTGATCGACGCCAACCTGCCGTTCGGCGGCATGAAGCAGTCCGGCACCGGACGTGACTTTGGCCCGGACTGGCTGGACGGCTGGTGTGAAACCAAGTCGGTTTGCGTGCGGTATTAAAAAAAACAAGCCGGGTGGCGGCTACGCCTTACCCGGCCTACAACGACTCGCACCGTAGGCCGGGTAAGCGCAGCGCCACCCGGCATTATTTACAGCGACCACCGATCCCGCCCGGCCTCCTTCGCTCGATACAGCGCCGCATCGGCGCGGGCGATGATCTCGGTGCCCGCTAACCCTTCCGCCATGCTCGCAATCCCCATGCTCACGGTGACATGGTCGCTAACGGTTGACGCGCTGTGCGGTATGGACTCCACGCGAAGGCCGTCCTGAATGCGTAAGGCCACCTTTTCAGCGATGTTTTCCGGGCAGTTAAACAGGATCACCACGAACTCTTCGCCGCCGTAGCGTGACACCACATCGTCAGGCGTCCGCACGGACTGCTTCAGCACCCGCGCCACGCGCGTCAGGCAGTCGTCACCCGCCTGGTGCCCGTAGGTGTCGTTGTAGCGTTTGAAATAGTCGATATCCAGCATAATCACCGAGAAGGTTTTTTCTGCTCGACCGCATTCTCCAGCACCACTTCCATTTTTCGGCGATTGGCGGTTTTGGTTAACGGATCCTGATGCGCCAGCGCATCCAGTCTGGAGATCAGCAGCTGATTTTGCTGATTACGTCGCCAGGCCTCGTCAAACCAGCTCAACAGGATGAAACGCCCGCAGATCAGGATCAGCGTAAAGACGCTCCAGATGACGACGAAGTGAAGGTTGAGGCCATCGTTCCGTATCCAGCTTGCTATCGGCAGGGTGATCCAGAGCGGGAGCACAAAGGCGAGCAACCCTTCAGGGTAAAAATAGAGCGCCGTTAAGCCGGCGAGCAATAAAATAACGCACAGCGGCCAGACGTGCGGGAGCAGCAGCTGGGTGATAAACCAGAAGCAGGAGACCGACCAGATGGCGCTACAAATAAACAACACCGCGCTGATACCGGCGATGCGCCGCCAGGCCATGAGGATAAGCGCAGCGGAGAGGAGGATAATGCCGAGCATGGAGGCATCGACCATTCTCGTCAGCTGCGGCGAGTGGGGATAAAGGGGATCGCTGGCCTTAAGCAGAACGTGTCGCAGCAGAATCATCACCGCAAAGCTGATGTTGACGAAGGCCAGCCACGGCAGGTTCATCGCCAGCCCGTGCATGACCATGGCATGGCGCGTTGGCCAGGTTGCCCGTTCAAGTGTCGGTTTTTTTCTTTTTTCCATTGACGCTTTTTACCCTGTCTGGCTAACACGTGAAGCAGGAAAGGGCGGACGAACCGCCCTTTGCGTGCACCGTTACGGTGTCACAATGTTAAACCAGAAATCAAACTTGTCCATATAGCTAAGCATGGCATCAAGTTTCGCGCTGTCGCCAGTAATTTTAATATTTCCGCTGTCCTGGGCCTGTTTCAGCGTAACCTCCTTGAGAATGATTTTATTCAGGGTGTCACGGTTAAGCGTCAGCGTAGCGTCCGCCTCTTTTGCTTCAGCGTTCGCCGTGTGGTTCAGCACACCGTTTTCCAGCTCGAGTTTGTACTTCCCGCCATCGCTGCCTAAATCAATGTTAAACACCGATTTAGCCTCACCGGCTTTCTGACCGTTGATATGAACAGCCAGATAGTCGAAGAACATCTCTGGCGTCATCGCGCGTACCGTATCCGGGCTGGCGGTATTCGGCGTTGGACCTTTCACCACGCCGTTACGCAACTCTTGCGCACCGGTCAGGTAGAAGTTACGCCACGGGCCAGACTCAGCCTGATAGCCAAGCTGTTCCAGCGCATCCGCTTCCAGGTTACGTGCCGCCTGGTTGTTGGGATCGGCAAAGACCACTTTGCTGACCACCTGCGCCACCCAGCGGTAGTTCCCCTGGTCGAAGTCGGTTTTCGCCTTGTTCAGGATGGCATCCGCGCCGCCCATATACTCAACGAATTTCTTCGCGGCTTCTCTTTGCCGGATTTCACGTCGGCTTCATCCACCACGCCGCGCACGCCGCCATAGTGGTCAACGTGGCTGTGGGTATAAATGATGGCGACGACCGGTTTCTTGCCGCGATTTTTAAAATAGAGATCCATCCCAACCTTCGCCGTTTCTGCCGACACCAGCGGGTCAACCACGGTAATACCTTCTTTCCCTTCAATGATGGTCATATTTGACAGGTCAAGATTTCGTATCTGATATACGCCATCGGTCACTTCAAACAGGCCGCTAATATTAATCAGCTGAGATTGACGCCATAAGCTGGGATTAACGGAGTCCGGTGCTTTATCGCCTTCTTTAATAAACGAATACTGCTGTGGATCCCAGATAACATTGCCTTGTTCCCCTTTGATAATGTCCTGAGGAATAGGGGCGATAAACCCTTTATGGGCGTCCGTAAAATCGGTGTTGTCGGAGAAAGGAAGCTGATTAAACAGGGCGTTATTGGCTTGTTGCGTTGCGGCCGTGGCATCCTTCGGGGCTTCTGCGGCATACGCGGAGCTGACGGAAATAACAAGTCCAGCCAGGGCAAGACTCCTGACGATCAAATTGAATTTCATCCTAACCTCTCAGTAGTGTATTACGTCGTTCGTGGAAACTTCGTGTCCTGGCTGAAAGTGGTTCAAGAAATGCAAGGGAAATAAACGAGGTAGAAATAACTATAATCGGGGAGAGGTATTCAGCAAGTAAATAGATGAAAAACCGGGCATTGCGCCCGGTGCGTTATTTATTTCTGTTCGTCTTTCTTTTTCCCGAGCGTTGGCGTCTCGTCGAAGAAGTTCCACGGTTTAAGCAGGGTATGCACCCATTCCGTCGGCATGATCGGCCACTCCTCCGCGCGGGCGACGTGGGTAGTGCCGGTGGTCATCCAGACCACGTCATCCTGGTCGTTCAGTGACTCATTATCTTTGCTGTACTGCCCCAGACCCGTGTCGTGGATGGAGCGGTTCGGGAATTTGCCTTCCGGATAGAGTTCATCCGGGTGGTAGCGGGTCACCCACAGCTGTTTGTCCATAAAGCTGAGTCGATGGTAGATCCACTCGTCCGGGGCAAATTTCGCGCCGGTTGCCACCGGGTGCGTACCGCCAGCGTAAGGGATTATCTGGTACGAGACCGGGTTGCCCATGCGGTTCTCTTTCCGGGTGTTGCTCAGCAGCCGAATGGTGCCCGGGTCGAATTTCTGCGCCGCCTGCTGCTCGGTATCAATGTCGTACTGATTGATCTGCATGGTGCTGGTGCGCGGGCCACCGGCGGTATTCGGCTTCACTTCCGGATCCATGGCCACCAGCTTGTTGTTGATGCCGTCCACGTCCATATCAAGACGGAAGTTGTAGATGTGCTGATGCGTGGTGCCCACGATGTTATGGTCGATCAGCGTGCCGTATTTGGTGTCGTCTTTCGCGGTGGCGTCGTGCATGGTTTTCGCCTGAACGCCTTTCACCGCTTCGATACCCGTCGCGCCGGCATCAATGCCGATGGTGCCATTTTCATGGAACACCCAGTCGAAGATGTAATCGTAGTTGCCAACGGTACTCACCCAGCGCACCACCAGCTCGCGGCGCTCGGTGCTGACGTTAGGCTGGCCCATCTCCTGATGTTTGTACTCCGGCCCGGCATAGCGTTCGAAAATGGCGATTGCGCGCGGGATCTCCATCGGCGCGCCGGTATAATCCGGGATGGTTTCATTGAGCATCACGGCGTTGGACGGCACGTCTTTACCGCGCACCAGCGGGGAGGTCAGGGTGCCCATGCCGTAGTCGCCGGAGTCGAGATAGGCTTTAAAGTACCAGCCCACGTCCGGATCGCCGTAAGGGACGATCATGCCGCCGAGCGACCCCTGATACATAATCTGGCGCTTTTTGCCGTTGTCGTTATACGTGACGGTTGAAATCATCGGGCCGACGCGGGAGTCCAGGCTCAGGTGGAAATCCCAGTTCTGCCAGTGCACCATATCCCCGGTGATGGTGTAGTTTTTGCCTTCCGGCTCGACGATCTCCAGGGGTTTCTTCGCCGTTTCTACCCGGTCGCGGCCGTCATACGGGCGCGGGGTGAGCGGAACCGGGATGACCGGGCCTTCTTCGATCTTCTGAATTTTCTTCTGCTCAAGATCGACAACCGCGACCAGGTTCTCAATCGGGTGCGCCCAGTAGTTGCCGTCGCCCACGTCCAGATAGCTCACTACCTTCAGCAGGCGATCTTCCTGCTTCAGCCCGTCTTTACCGTCGAAATAGCCGACGGTCAGCGGCGTGGTAATCACTTTTTTCGGGTCGGTGATGCCGTGTTTTTTAAGCACCTCGGCGAACTCTGTGCTCTCGTTGATAATCTGCTGAACCGCGGTGAAATCATCCAGCAGCACCATGCCGTGCGCGTCTTTCACCGGTTCCCAGCGCAGGATTTTTTTATCCTTCAGGTCCACCACGCTTTCGATAACGTGCTTTCCATCGAGCATGACAATCTTCGCCTGGCGAGGGGCATCCACAGCCGTACCGTTGAGCACAAAGTCCCACACTTTGGCTTTCTCAGGCTCTGCAAGGGCAATCTGGGTAAAGCGGGTATTCGGCTTAAAATCCGCAGAGGCTTTCACAATCTCTACGGCCTGCTTAATTTCGTCCGCCGTTAGCGCATTTAACGGGTGAGGGCGTTTTTCAACCTGGAAGGTCTGGTCAAGGCCGGACTGGAAAACATCGTTGATGAAGGTATCTGAAATAAAGGCTTTCTTGCCTTTCATCACCACCGGCACCTCGAGCTTGAGGGTTTTACCGTTGACGATGGCGGTTTTTGCGCCCGGTTTGACCTTCACAAAGGCACCGTCTTTCGCAATGGTGAACATCTGTGCGTAATCATCCCACTGAACGTCCGCGCCAAAGTCCTGCAGCGTTTTGTCCATCGGGACCATATGCGCCTCGCTGCCGTGGGCGAAAACAGGGGATTGCCAGGCGCAACACAGCGCAACGGCCATGGCCAGCGCCGTTCTACGGGCAGAAAAAGAAGAATTGCTTCCCATCGTAGACCTCATCTTGTTGTGTTTATTGTGTTGTGACAGCCTTATCCTGACAGGCCCATGAGAAAAGCGTTTGCCTGCATCTGCCAGGTTATTTGTCAGTCTTGCCAGGTTAAAAAAAGAGCGGGGATAAATCACATGCCGGGCCATTTCCTCTCCCCACAAATGATGTCAGCACAGGCGACCCCCTCTCCCTTGAGGGAGAGGGTTGGGGTGAGGGGGAACATACGGCTGTGATGGTCATTCCGTTCACTTTATGTTCCTTGCTACTCTGTAACGACATGACCGGTGAACGTGCCAGGGTGGCTCAGTCGCCACCACCCTGGCAACCCGGGCTCCCGGCGGTAAATCGCCGCTTCGCGGTCCCTTCGGCTTATTCCTTCCGGCTTATCGGGAACGGGCGGAGGTAACATCCCTGTAAAGCCCGCCCTCTCGGCGCATCCATGCGCCTCGCCCCGGCCTGCAGGAAACGCCTCAGCGATTTACAGCCGGACCTGGGCATCGCTGAAGGCCCTCAGCCATTCTAAAAGCAGCGTTATTGCTTCTGCTTGCACATTACTTGAGAGTGCTCAGCCATTGCGGAGAGGATTAGGAGCAGGGAACTTAGCTGAAATCACCCTGCTGGCGCGCCACCAGCGTCAGAATGGAGTAGAGCGCCACGGCCTGCTGGTGCTGGTTGAAGATCTCAACCGCCCATTCCACCACGCCGGTCGGTTTTTCCTCGGCGGTGCGCTGCTTCTTCAGCGTTTTACGCTTGCAGGTCAGACGCACCTGTATGGTATCGCCCGGCTTAACCGGCTCGATAAAGCGCAGGTTCTCCATGCCGTAGTTGGCAATGACTGGCCCGACGCCCGCATCAACAAACAGTCCCGCTGCGGCGGAGATCAGGAAGTAGCCGTGCACCACGCGCTCGCCAAAGATCGACTCTGCCGCGCCGATCTTGTCCATATGGGCATAGAAGTGGTCGCCGCTCAGACAGGCAAAGTTCACAATGTCTGCTTCCGTGAGGGTGCGGCGCGGCGTCAGCAGGCTGTCGCCCGGCTGTAGCTCCTCAAAGTATTTGCGGAACGGATGCACGCGATCTTCCTGCACCGTTGCGCCACGCACCCACTGTTTGCCAATGGCGGCCAGCATCGTCGGGCTGCCCTGAATCGCGGTGCGCTGCAGGTAGTGCTTCACCGCGCGCAGGCCGCCCAGTTCTTCGCCGCCGCCCGCGCGGCCCGGGCCGCCGTGCACCAGCTGAGGCAGCGGGGAGCCGTGGCCTGTAGACTCTTTTGATGATTCCTCGTTTAGGATCTGAATACGCCCGTGGGCGCGCGCCGCACCGGCAATAAACTGGCGGGCAATGTCCAGGTCTGCGGTGACCAGCGTGCCCGCCAGGCTGCCGCCTCCCGCGCGGGCAAGCTGCATCGCGTGGCGTGCATTGCGATACGGCATCAGCGTCGCAACCGGGCCGAAGGCTTCGGTCGCGTGGACGGCCGGGGTTTCATCCGGCTGCGGGCAGAACAGCAGGGTCGGCGGGAAGAACGCGCCCGCGGCCTGCAAATCCGCTTTGCCGCCCAGACGGATCTGGCAGCCTGCGGCGATCAGCTGCTCAACTTTCTCCTGAACGTCCGCGCGCTGTTCGGCGTTGACCAGCGCGCCCATCTTCACTCCTTCCTGCGCCGGGTCGCCCACCACCACCTTTTCCAGACGAGCAATCAGCGCCTGGCTCACGGCGTCAACCTGGTTTTGCGGGACGATAATGCGGCGAATGGCCGTACATTTCTGCCCGGCCTTCGCGGTCATCTCGCGGACTACTTCCCGGATGAACAGGGCAAATTCCGGCTGGTCCGGCGTGACGTCTTCCCCCAGCACGCAGCAGTTCAGGGAGTCGGCTTCCATGGTGAACGGAATCGAATTCGCCACAATATTCGGGTGCACGCGCAGGCTTTGCCCTGTACTGGCGGAGCCGGTAAAGGTCACCACGTCCTGGCTGTCGAGCTGGTCGAGGAGGTCCCCCGCGCCGCCGCAGATCAGGCTGATGGCACCGTCCGGCACCAGTCCGCTGTCCACGATGGATTTCACCATCGCCTGCGTTACCTGTGCGGTAGCGGTAGCGGGTTTAATGATGGCGGGCATCCCGGCAAGCCAGGTCGGCGCCAGCTTTTCCAGCATCCCCCAGCAGGGGAAGTTAAAGGCGTTGATGTGCACCGCCACGCCGGATTTGGAGGTCAGGACGTGGCGCGCCGCAAAGCCGCCTTCTTTCGACAGCGGGATTAACTCGTCTTCCGGCCACAGCGTGTCATCCGGCAGCTCGCGGCTGCCCAGGCTGGCGTAAGTGAAGAGGGTGCCGATGCCGCCTTCAATATCCACCCAGCTGTCCGCCTTCGTCGCGCCCGTCTGGGCTGACAGGGCATAAAACGTCTCTTTCTCGCTAAGCAGGTGCTTTGCCACCGCCTTCAGCATGGCCGCACGTTCGATAAAGGTCATCTCGTGAAGCGCTTCGCCGCCGCGCTCAATCGCATAGCGACGGGCGGCCGCCATGTCCAGCCCTTCGCTGGTCACGCTCCACAGCGCTTCGCCACTGATGGCGTGATGAATAGTGCGTTCGCGGCCCCGGCCAGACTGCCAGGTACCGGACACGAAGCTGGCTAACTGCTGCATCGCTTATCTCCAAATGTTACGTAATTTGCTCATTAATAGTTTAATCATGAATCATAAAAATCAAGCTGAGTTTTAATGAATTGTTAACATTGTGATCCGGTCTGATGAATTGCAGCGCGCAAAGCGACTGTGCAGAGGGCGTGCAGTAAAAGCCTTGCGAGCAACATCACAAAACCAGGAAACAATTCTTGGGGTTATATTTAACCTTTGTGTAACTTTTAAAAAAAAGTGATTCAACATTACGCTTTAATTTGCAAACTAACGAATCATAAAGGTGATGACGTGACGCAAGAACAACGGTTTGAGCAGCGCATAGCGCAGGAGACGGCGATTGAGCCTCAGGACTGGATGCCTGACGCCTACCGTAAGACGTTGATCCGTCAGATTGGCCAGCATGCGCACTCCGAAATTGTCGGCATGCTGCCGGAGGGGAACTGGATCGCCCGCGCCCCGACGCTGCGCCGAAAAGCGATCCTGCTGGCGAAAGTGCAGGACGAAGCCGGGCACGGGCTCTACCTCTACAGCGCGGCGGAAACGCTGGGCTGCGCGCGGGAAGACATCTACCAGAAGATGCTCGACGGCAGGATGAAATACTCCTCCATCTTCAACTATCCGACCCTGAGCTGGGCCGATATCGGCGTAATCGGCTGGCTGGTGGACGGCGCCGCTATCGTCAACCAGGTGGCGCTGTGCCGAACCTCCTACGGTCCGTATGCCCGCGCGATGGTGAAAATCTGTAAAGAAGAGAGCTTCCACCAGCGCCAGGGCTTTGAGGCCTGCATGGCGCTGGCGCAGGGGAGCGAGTCCCAGCGCCAGATGCTGCAGGACGCCATCAACCGCTTCTGGTGGCCGGCGCTGATGATGTTCGGGCCGAACGACGACAACTCGCCGAACAGCGCCCGCAGCCTGGCCTGGAAAATCAAACGTTTCGGCAATGACGAGCTGCGCCAGCGGTTTGTGGATAACACCGTCCCGCAGGTGGAAATGCTGGGCATGACGGTGCCGGATCCCGATCTGCATTTGGATGAAGAGAGCGGCCATTACCGCTTCGGCGAGATCGACTGGCAGGAGTTTGACGAGGTCATTAACGGGCGCGGCATCTGCAATCACGAACGCCTGGCCGCCAAACGCAAAGCCTGGGACGAAGGGGCGTGGGTGCGTGAAGCCGCACTGGCGCACGCGGAAAAACAACACGCCCGCAAAGTGGCTTAAGAGGAATCACGATGAGCAATGTCTACTGGCCGCTGTACGAAGTGTTCGTACGCAGCAAACAGGGGTTATCCCACCGTCACGTGGGCAGTCTGCATGCCGCCGACGATCGCATGGCGCTGGAAAATGCGCGCGATGCCTACACCCGGCGCAGCGAAGGGTGCTCTATCTGGGTGGTTAAGGCGAGCGAGATTGTCGCCTCCCAGCCGGAAGAGAGCGGCGAGTTCTTCGACCCGGCGGAAAGCAAGGTTTACCGCCATCCGACGTTTTACACCATCCCCGACGGCATCGAGCATATGTGAGGCAAAGAATGAATTCAGTGACTGCCTATGCCCTGCGTCTGGGCGACAACGGTCTGGTGCTCTCCCAGCGTCTGGGCGCCTGGTGCGGCCACGCGCCGGAGCTGGAAATTGACCTCGCGCTCGCCAATATCGGTCTCGACCTGCTGGGCCAGGCGCGCAATTTCCTGACCTATGCCGCAGAACGGGAAGGCCAGGGTGATGAAGACACGCTGGCCTTTGGCCGCGACGAGCGTCAGTTCCGCAACGTCCTGCTGGTGGAGCAGCCGAACGGCAGCTTCGCCGACACGATTGCCCGCCAGTACCTGATGGATGCCTGGAACGTGGCCCTGTACGAACGCCTGACTCAAAGCAGCGACGGTCAGCTTGCCGCCATTGCCGCCAAAGCAATTAAAGAGGTGCGCTACCACCTGCGCTTCAGCCGAGGCTGGCTGGGGCGTCTGGGCGACGGGACCGAAACGTCCGCGCAGAAGATGCAGCAGGCCATCGACAGCCTGTGGCGTTTTACGGCGGAGCTGTTTGAAGCCGATGAGGTCGAGCTGGCGCTGATTGATGCCGGCGTGGCGGTTGACCCGCGCGTCCTGCGCCAGCCGTGGGAAAGCGAAGTATTTGCCGGTCTCAAGGACGCCAATCTGACGGTGCCCGATGAGGTGGCGTACCGCACCGGGGGCAAGAGGGGGCTGCATACCGAACATCTGGGCCCGATGCTGGCGGAAATGCAGTATCTCCAGCGCGCCTATCCCGGTCAGCAGTGGTAAAGGAGAACGCTATGCAACGCCTCGTCGACATCGCGCCTGCGCAAATTCCTGAGATCTGGGCGCTGTTAAGCCAGATCCCCGATCCGGAAGTGCCGGTATTAACCATCACCGATTTAGGCATGGTGCGCAGCGTGAAGGCGCAGGGGGAAGGCTGGGTCATTGGCTTCACGCCCACCTACTCGGGTTGTCCGGCAACGGAACACCTGCTGGGGGCAATCCGCGACGCGATGACCAAACGCGGCTTTACCCCGGTGCACATTGTGCTCCAGCTGGAACCCGCCTGGACCACCGACTGGATGACCGCCGACGCGCGCGAGCGCCTGCGGGCGTACGGCATCAGTCCGCCCGTGGGGCATAGCTGTCACGCGCACGCACCTTTGGAGGTGAGTTGCCCGCGCTGCGCCAGCACCGACACCTCGCTTATCAGTGAATTTGGTTCGACGGCCTGCAAAGCGCTCTACCGCTGCAATACCTGCCGCGAGCCCTTCGACTATTTCAAATGTATTTGAGGCTGCCATGACAACGTTTCATTCATTAACAGTGGCAAAAGTGGAACCCGAAACCCGCGACGCGGTGACCATCACGTTCGCGGTGCCGCAGGCGCTGCAGGACGCCTACCGCTTCCGCCCCGGCCAGCACCTGACGTTAAAAACGAAGCTTGACGGGGACGAGCTGCGCCGCTGCTACTCCATCTGCCGGAGTACCGCCCCTGGCGAGATCAGCGTGGCGGTCAAAGCCATCGACGGCGGCCGCTTTTCCCGCTATGCCCGGGATGAGATCAAAGCGGGTATGGCGCTTGAGGTGATGGTTCCCCAGGGGCAGTTTGGCTACCAGCCGCAGGCAGAACGTGAAGGCCACTATCTGTCGATTGCGGCAGGCTCCGGGATCACCCCGATGCTGGCGATTATCTCCGCTACGCTGGCGACCGAACCCAACAGCCATTTCACCCTGATCTACGGCAACCGCAGCAGCCAGAGCATGATGTTCCGCCGGGCGCTGGCGGACCTGAAGGACAAATACCCGCAGCGGCTGCAGCTGGTCTCCATCTTCAGCCAGGAGCGGCTGGACAGCGATCTGCTCTACGGCCGCATCGACGGAGAAAAGCTGCAGGCGCTGGCGAAAACCCTGATCAACTTCCGCCAGTACGACGAGGCGTTTATCTGCGGCCCGTCGGCGATGATGGACGACGCAGAAGCCACGCTGAAGGCGCTGGGGATGCCGGACAAAGCGATTCACCTTGAGCGCTTTAACACCCCGGGGATCGCCGTTAAACGCGCGGTGCACGTACAGGCGGAAGGGCAGAAAGTGACCGTCCGCCAGGACGGGCGCGACCGTGAAATCACCCTGACGGCGGACGACGAAAGCATCCTGGATGCCGCCCTGCGTCAGGGGGCGGATCTCCCGTATGCCTGCAAGGGCGGCGTGTGCGCCACCTGTAAATGCAAAGTGCTGCGCGGGAAGGTGGACATGGCGACCAACTACAGCCTGGAGCCGGACGAGCTGGCCGCCGGGTATGTGCTGAGCTGCCAGTCGCTGCCGTTAACCGCCGACGTGATCGTGGATTTTGACGCGAAGGGGATGGCATGAGCGAACTGATTGTTACCCGTCATGGCCGCGTGCTGCAGCTGACGCTCAACCGTCCGGCAGCGCGCAACGCCCTCAACAATGCGCTGCTGACGCAGCTTGCTGAGCAGCTTGAGGCCGCCGCCGTGGATGCTGACATTGCCGTCTGCGTGATTTACGGCAGCGAGCGCTGCTTTGCCGCCGGGGCCGATCTCAACGAAATGGCGGAGAAAGACCTGCCCGCCACCCTGAACGATATCCGCCCGCAGCTGTGGGCGCGCATTAACGCGTTCAGCAAACCGCTGATCGCCGCCGTGAACGGCTTCGCGCTGGGGGCAGGCTTCGAGCTGGCGCTGCTGTGCGACGTGGTTGTCGCCGGTGACAACGCCCGTTTTGGTCTGCCGGAAATCACGCTGGGCATTATGCCCGGCGCGGGCGGCACCCAGCGTCTGATCCGCAGCGTCGGTAAATCCCTTGCCAGCAAAATGGTGCTGACCGGCGAGAGTATTTCCGCGCAGCAGGGGCTGAGCGCGGGGCTGGTCAGCGACGTTTTCCCGGCAGCGCTGACGTTGGAGTATGCCCTGAAGCAGGCGGCGCTGATGGCGCGCCACTCTCCGCTGGCGCTGCAGGCGGCGAAACAGGCGCTGCGCCAGTCTCAGGAGGTACCGCTCCAGGCCGGCCTCGCGCAGGAGCGCCAGCTGTTTACGCTGCTTTCTGCCACCGAAGACCGCCGGGAAGGCATCGACGCCTTCTTACAAAAACGCACCCCCGACTTTAAAGGACGCTAATTGTGGAATTTATTCTCAGTCATGTTGAGCAGGGCGTAATGACCATTACGCTGAACCGTCCGGAGCGTCTGAACAGCTTTAACGACGTGATGCACCAGCAGCTTGCCGAGTGCCTGAAACAGGCCGAGCGTGATGACGCTATCCGCTGTCTGCTGATCACCGGGGCAGGACGCGGCTTTTGCGCCGGTCAGGATCTGAACGACCGTAACGTCGACCCCAACGGCCCGGCGCCGGATCTGGGGATGTCCGTTGAAACCTTCTATAACCCGCTGGTGCGCCGCCTGGCAAAGCTGCCGAAACCGGTCATTTGTGCGGTTAACGGCGTAGCAGCGGGGGCGGGTGCGACGCTGGCATTAGGCTGCGACATGGTCATTGCCGCGCGTTCCGCCAACTTCATGATGGCTTTCAGCAAGCTCGGCCTGGTGCCGGACTGCGGCGGCACCTGGCTGCTGCCGCGCGTGGCCGGACGCGCCCGCGCCATGGGGCTGGCGCTGCTCGGCGACAAGCTCAGCGCCGAACAGGCGCAGGCGTGGGGAATGATCTGGCAGGTGGTGGATGACGAACAGCTCTCCGCTACGGCGCAGCAGATGGCGCTGCATTTTGCCTCTCAACCGACCTTCGGGCTGGGTCTGATCAAGCAGGCCATCAATGCCGCGGAAACCAACACCCTGGACGCCCAGCTCGATCTGGAGCGCGACTATCAGCGTCTGGCCGGACGCAGCGACGATTACCGCGAGGGCGTCAGCGCCTTCCTGGCGAAGCGCGCGCCGAACTTTACGGGGAAATAAGATGCTGAACATACGCACTGTCGCCGTGATTGGCAGCGGCACGATGGGCGCAGGCATTGCCGAAGTCGCCGCCAGCCACGGTCATCAGGTTCTGATCTACGACATCTCCAGCGATGCGATATCGCGCGCCATCGACGGTATCCGCCAGCGTCTGGCCTCCCGGGTGACGCGCGGAAAACTCTCCGCCGATGCCGGGAGCCAGATCCTCGCCCGGCTGCTTCCGGTAACGGATATCGAGGCGCTCGCCGCGGCCGATCTGGTCATAGAAGCGGCCTCCGAGCGTCTGGAGGTGAAAAAGGCGCTGTTTGCACGGCTGGCTGAGATCTGCCCGCCACAGACGGTGCTGACCAGCAATACCTCTTCCATCTCCGTCACGGCGATTGCGGCGGACATCCGCCACCCGGAGCGCGTCGCAGGGCTGCACTTCTTTAACCCGGCGCCGGTGATGAAGCTGGTGGAGGTGGTCAGCGGGCTGGCGACCTCTCCGGAAGTGGCAGACGCGCTGTGCGAGCTGGCGCTGAACTGGGGCAAACAGCCCGTTCGCTGCCAGTCAACGCCGGGGTTCATCGTCAACCGCGTCGCCCGTCCGTTCTATTCCGAAGCCTGGCGCGCGCTGGAAGAGCAGGTCGCGCCGCCGGAGGTGATTGATGCCGCCCTGCGCGAAGGCGGCGGTTTCCCGATGGGGCCGCTGGAGCTGACCGACATGATTGGTCAGGACGTGAATTTCGCGGTCACCTGCTCGGTATTTAACGCCTTCTGGCAGGAGCGTCGTTTTCTGCCTTCGCTGGTGCAGCAGGAGCTGGTGCTGGCAGGAAGGCTGGGCAAAAAGAGCGGGAAGGGCGTCTACGACTGGCAGGGTGACAAACCCGAGGTGCGGTGGGTGCCAGCCGTGAACGACAGCTACAGCCCGATGCGCGTGGAAAAGAGACGTGACGGCGTCACCGAAGTTGATGATGTATATCTGATTGAAACGCAGGGGGAAACCGCACAGGCTCTGGCGCTGCGGCTCAACGGCGCGGTGGTGGTAGTGGACCGCATTGAGCGCGATGTGGCGGTGATTGCAGCGGCCGCCAGCAACCCGCACACCGCGACGCAAAAGGTCATCCGCTACCTGCAGCAGCAGGGTAACCGGGTGGTGCAAATTGCCGATTATCCCGGCCTGCTGGTCTGGCGCACGCTGGCGATGATTGCCAACGAAGCGCTGGATGCCCTGCAAAAAGGGGTCGCCAGCGAGAAGGACATTGATACCGCCATGCGCCTCGGCGTGAACTACCCGAGCGGGCCGATCGCCTGGGGCGAGCGTCTGGGCTGGCAGCGGCTGCTGACGCTGCTGGAGAACCTGCAGCGTCATTACGGCGAAGAGCGCTATCGCCCCTGTTCACTGCTGCGCCAGCGCGCGCTTCTGGAGAGTAGCTATGAGTCATAACGCCTGGCATAACGCCCGCGCGATGTACGAACGGGACGCCTGCGCGCAGGCGATGGGGATGGACATTGTCGACATGGATGAAGGCTACGCGGTGGTGACCATGACCATCACCCCGCAGATGCTTAACGGCCACAAAACCTGCCACGGCGGACAGCTTTTTTCGCTGGCGGACACCGCCTTTGCCTACGCCTGCAACAGCCAGGGGCTGGCGGCGGTAGCCTCTGGCTGCTCGATTGATTTTCTGCGTCCGGGCTTTGCCGGGGACACGCTCACCGCCACCGCGCGGGTGATGCATCAGGGCAAGCTGACCGGCGTGTACGACATTGAAATCCAGAACCAACAACAGAAAACCGTCGCCCTTTTTCGCGGAAAATCTCACCGCATCGGCGGCAGCGTGACAGGAGAGGCAGATGCGTGACGCATTTATTTGTGATGGCGTTCGAACCCCGGTGGGGCGCTACGGCGGCGCGCTTGCCGCAGTCCGAACCGACGATCTCGGTGCCGTGCCGCTGCGCGCGCTGCTGGCCCGCTATCCGCAGCTCGACCTCGAGCGGATCGATGATGTGATCTTCGGCTGCGCCAACCAGGCGGGGGAAGATAACCGCAACGTCGCGCGCATGTCGTCCCTGCTCGCCGGGCTGCCGCAGACGGTGTCCGGAACCACTATTAACCGCCTGTGCGGGTCGGGGCTGGACGCGATTGGTTTTGCGGCGCGCGCCATTAAGGCGGGCGATGGCGACCTGCTGATCGCGGGCGGCGTGGAGTCGATGTCCCGCGCGCCGTTTGTGATGGGCAAAGCCACCGCCGCGTTTCAGCGTCAGGCGGAGATCTTTGATACCACCATCGGCTGGCGATTTGTGAATCCGCTCATGCATCAGCAATTCGGAACTGACAGTATGCCGGAAACGGCAGAGAATGTAGCTGAATTGTTAAATATCAGCCGTGCCGATCAGGACGCGTTCGCGCTGCGCAGCCAGCAGCGTACCGCGCAGGCGCAGCAGAACGGCATTCTGGCGCAGGAGATTGTGCCGGTGCTGGTGCCGGGCAAAAAAGGGGCGGTCGCTGAGTTCAGCGTGGATGAACACCCGCGCGCGGACACCACGCTCGAGCAGCTTGCCGGTCTGAAAACGCCGTTCCGTAAAAACGGGGTGGTTACGGCGGGAAATGCCTCCGGCGTCAACGACGGCGCTGCGGCGCTGATCGTCGCCAGCGAGAAGATGGCGCTGGCGCAGGGATTAGTCCCGCGCACGCGGATTGTGGCGATGGCGACGGCAGGCGTGGAGCCTCGTCTGATGGGGCTTGGCCCGGTACCCGCCACCCGTAAGGTGCTGGAGCGCGCCGGACTCAGTATTAACGATATGGACGTGATCGAGCTTAACGAAGCTTTCGCCTCGCAGGCGCTGGGCGTGCTGCGTCAGCTGGGCCTGCCGGATGATGCCGCGCACGTCAACCCGAACGGTGGCGCGATTGCGCTGGGCCACCCGCTGGGAATGAGCGGTGCCAGACTGGCGCTGGCCGCGAGCAACGAACTGCACCGACGCGGCGGGCGCTACGCGCTGTGTACGATGTGCATCGGTGTGGGTCAGGGCATTGCCATGATCCTTGAGCGTGTTTGAGCATAAAAACAATGTGAGTACCCTACAATGACAAATACAACAAAGCTTGATCCGATTGAAACGGCCTCCCTTGACGAGTTACAGGCGCTGCAGACCGAGCGTCTGAAATGGACGCTGCATCACGCCTACAACAACGTGCCGATGTACAAACGCAAGTTTGACGCCGCGGGCGTTCACCCTGACGATTTCAAAGAGCTGGCGGATATCCGCAAATTCCCGTGCACCACCAAGCAGGACCTGCGGGATAACTATCCGTTCGATACCTTTGCCGTGCCGATGGAGCAGGTGGTGCGCATTCACGCGTCATCCGGCACCACCGGCAAACCGACCGTTGTCGGCTACACGCAGGGCGATATCGACAACTGGGCCAATCTGGTGGCCCGCTCCCTGCGCGCGGCGGGCGGCAGCGCGAAGGACAAAATTCACGTGGCGTATGGCTATGGCCTGTTTACCGGTGGGCTGGGCGCGCACTACGGCGCCGAGCGTTTAGGCGCGACGGTGATCCCGATGTCCGGCGGTCAGACGGAGAAACAGGCGCAGTTGATCCGTGATTTCCAGCCGGACATGATCATGGTGACGCCGTCCTACTGCCTCAACCTGATTGAAGAGCTGGAGCGCCAGATGGGCGGCGATGCCAGCACCTGTTCGCTGCGCGTGGGCGTCTTCGGCGCCGAGCCGTGGACGCAGGCCATGCGGCGCGAAATTGAAAAACGCTTAGGTATTACGGCGCTGGATATCTATGGCCTCTCCGAGGTGATGGGGCCGGGCGTAGCGATGGAGTGTATTGAAACCGTCGACGGCCCAACCATCTGGGAAGATCACTTCTACCCGGAGATCGTCAACCCGAACGACGGCACGCCGCTGGATGACGGTCAGCAGGGCGAACTGCTGTTCACCACGCTGACCAAAGAGGCGCTGCCGGTGATCCGCTACCGCACCCGCGACCTGACGCGCCTGCTCCCGGCAACCGCGCGCAGCATGCGTCGTATGGACCGGATCAGCGGCCGCAGTGACGATATGCTAATCATCCGCGGCGTCAACGTCTTCCCGTCGCAGCTTGAAGAGGAGATCGTGAAGTTTGAGCACCTTTCTCCGCACTACCAGCTGGAGGTGAACCGTCGCGGGCATCTTGATTCACTTTCCGTGAAGGTGGAGCTGAAAGAGAGTAGCCTCACGCTGACCCACGAGCAGCGCTGTCAGGTGTGCCACCAGCTGCGCCACCGCATTAAGTCGATGGTCGGGATTTCCACCGACGTGACGATCGTCAACTGCGGCAGCATCCCGCGCTCCGAGGGGAAGGCCTGCCGGGTGTTTGATTTACGTAAAGTTGCGGCCAACGGTTGAGTTTCCCTCACCCAGCCCTCTCCCAAAGGGAGAGGGTGTAAAAAGTTCCCTCTCCCTTTGGGAGAGGGTTAGGGTGAGGGGGAAACCCCAGAATCGTATGCTATGATTCATCCAGGACAAAAATAACAACAGAATGAATCACATGAATAAACTCGACGCCTTTATCCAGCACGCGGTCAGCTCCGTTCCCGTCAGCGGAACCTCTCTTATCTCCTCGCTATACGGTGACGCGCTTTCCCATCGCGGCGGTGAGATTTGGCTCGGCAGCCTGGCCGCCCTGCTGGAAGGCATGGGGTTTGGCGAGCGCTTCGTGCGCACCGCGCTGTTTCGCCTCAACAAAGAGGGCTGGCTGGACGTTTCCCGCATCGGGCGTCGCAGCTTTTACCGCCTGAGCGATAAGGGCCTGCGCCTGACGCGTCGCGCGGAGAATAAGATCTACCGCGCGGAACTGCCCGCCTGGGACGGCAAATGGTTATTGCTGCTCTCAGAAGGGCTGGATAAAACCACCCTTGCTGACGTCAAAAAACAGCTGATCTGGCAGGGGTTTGGCACGCTGGCACCGAGCCTGATGGCCTCGCCGTCGCAGCATCTGGCGGACGTGCAGTCCCTGCTTCACGATGCCGGGGTGGCGGAAAACGTGATTTTCTTTGAAGCCCACTCGCCGCTGGCGCTCTCCCGCGCCGCGCTGCGTTCACGGGTGGAAGAGTGCTGGCAGTTAACCGAGCAAAACGCGATGTACGAGTCGTTTATCAACTCGTTCCGGCCGCTGCTGCCGCTGCTGAAAGAGGCCGCGCCGGAGGAGCTGACGCCGGAACGCTGTTTCCAGATCCAGCTGCTGCTGATTCATTTTTATCGTCGCGTGGTGCTGAAAGACCCGCTGCTGCCGGAAGAGTTGCTGCCCGCGCACTGGGCGGGGCAAAGCGCCCGACAGCTCTGCATTAATATCTATCAGCGTGTCGCGCCGGGGGCGCTGGCGTTTGTCAGCGAGAAGGGCGAAACCTCCGTGGGCGAACTGCCCGTGCCCGGCACGCTCTACTATCAACGCTTTGGTGGTCTTACAAGCGCATAAGGAGTGAAGATGCCAGTTTATCAAATTGACGGTCTGACGCCGGTCGTGCCTGACGAGAGCTATGTTCACCCGACGGCGGTGCTGATTGGGGACGTTATTCTGGGCAAAGGCGTTTATGTTGGTCCTAACGCCAGCCTGCGCGGCGATTTTGGCCGTATCGTGGTGAAAGACGGTGCCAACATTCAGGACAACTGCGTGATGCACGGCTTCCCGGAGCAGGACACGGTGGTGGAAGAGGACGGGCATATCGGCCACAGCGCCATTCTTCACGGCTGCGTGATCCGCCGCAACGCGCTGGTGGGCATGAACGCGGTGGTGATGGACGGCGCGGTCATCGGTGAAAACAGCATCGTCGGCGCGGCGGCGTTCGTGAAGGCGAAAGCGGAGATGCCCGCCAACCATTTGATTATCGGCAGCCCGGCCAAAGCGATTCGCGCGCTGAGCGAGCAGGAGCTGGCATGGAAGCAGCAGGGCACGCGGGAGTATCAGGTGCTGGTGGAGCGCTGCAAGCTCACTATGCACCAGGTAGAGCCGCTGCGCGAGGTAGAGCCTGACCGGAAACGGCTGGCGTTTGATGAGAATTTAAGGCCGAAGTCGGCGGTGTAGGGCTCTGACCGTCTTTTTTCGCCATATCCATCAATAGCGCGATGCCAATGTAATTACTCCAGTTAAAGGTATTTTGCAGCACCACCACCGCATTGCCTTTTTCTTTGTCATAACCGATAAAGCTGGAGTAACCGCCGATATAGCCGACCTGATAGGTGATTTTTTCCAGACCGATAAAGTCGGTGGTCCAGGCAATACCCTGAACCCCGTCGGGGCGTTGAATATCGGTATTTCTCACTTCGGCAAAGACGCTGTCCAGCAAGGGGCTGTGGGTCGTCGATACGTGATAGCGGGCATAGGATGCCAGATCTTCGGCGTTACTGTATAAGCTCGCTGCCGCCACCATGTTATTGGAAAATTGCCAGTCCGGGGTGAGCTGCCCGCGCGGGATAAATTTCGGCTGATCGCCCGCGTGGCCAAGCGCCCGCTGCGGGTATCCTTTTAGCTGCTGCGGAATAAAGCTGCTGTTAGCCATTTGCAGCGGATGGAAAATATAGCGCGAGGCTAAACTCTGGATATCTTCCCCGGTTTTGTGTTTCAGGATATAGCCGATCAGGGCGTAGCCGGTATTGGAGTATTGCGGCGCTTTATTCTTTGGCGCTCGCCAGTCGGCGAGGTAGCGCAGCACGTTATCGCTATCCAGCTCAGCGTAGAAATTATCGCCCGTGCTTAAGTAGCCGATGAATTTTCCGAGCATCGGAACATCCATATTCTGACGCGGCAGGCCGGAGGTGTGGGTTACCAGTTCAAGCAGGGTGATTTTTTGGGCATCCGCGCTAAGCGGCGTCCCTGGGGGAAGCAATGTCGCCAGGCTATCGTTCCAGTTGAGTTGCCCTTCATTGACCAGACAAGCCACCACCTCCGCCGTGATCCCTTTGCTGAGCGAGCCGAGCGCAAACAGGGTGTCGGGCCTGACCGGATAGCGATTGACCGCATCGGTTACGCCCCAGGTGTAAAACTGCGGTGAGCCGTGATTATGGATCACCGCGACCGTCATCCCGGGAACGGATTTTTGCGCCATGTAGTGACGTACAACGCTGTCAATGTCGCCATCCAGCGAATCATGAGTGAGAAGTTCCTGAGTACCTTCCGGGGAGGACATTTGGGAGAGCGTGCCACAACCGCTGAGGAGTGGGAGAGTAAGCAGAAGCCAGTGAATTTTTTTTGTTATGTTCTGCATGCCTGATAGCGAGTGTGGTGGTCATTGACGCGCCAGGAATGTATCACAAATAGCCTGCTTGAATGTAAACTTTCTACACGGTGGCGGCCCGGTTGATGGTCACCGCGACTTTTCGGCCTGCTTTGAGGATTTCAGTATGACTCGCTTTTATCAACTTACCGCCACCCGTCTGGACGGGCAGCTTATCTCTATGGCCGACTATGCGGGAAAGGTGGTTTTGGTCGTTAATACCGCCAGCCAGTGCGGCTTCACGCCACAGTACGGTGGCCTTGAAGCGCTATACAAGAAATACGCCGATCAAGGGTTAGTGGTGCTGGGCTTCCCCTGTAACCAGTTCGGTAAACAGGAACCCGGCGGCGCCGACGAAATCTCGAAAACCTGTTACATCAACTACGGCGTGAGCTTCCCGATGTTCGAGAAGGTCGAGGTTAACGGTAGCGCAGCGCACCCGCTGTTTCGTTATCTGAAAAACGAATTGCCCGGCGTGCTGGGTGGGCGGATCAAGTGGAACTTTACTAAGTTTCTGATCGGACGCGACGGTAAACCACTCAAGCGTTTTGCGCCGATGACCACGCCAGAGAAAATGGACCCTGCAATTCTTGCGGCACTGGAAAGGTAAGGTCCCGGCTATTCAAACCTTTCTCCTTTAGACGCTGCCGAAAACCCATTCGACTGCGTGTTCCAACAGAAACATCATTATGATGGAATAATGATGTTTCTGAGGGGCCTTAAGCCCGTAAGGGGCGTGGCCAATTTTTACATTCGACTGCGTTTCGCCTGGATTAGAAGCGGTATTGCAGACCCGCCGTAATGGTATAGTTACGGTTAGAAATACCTGCCGCATCCCCACCAATAGAGCCTGAGTCACCAGTATTGGTATCAATAATCTGCGTACCGCCTTTACCTTCTTCATAACTGCTATAGGTAAATTCAGCAAAAACTTTGGCGTGCGGAGTGACGTAATACCCGGCATCAACAGACGCGCCGTAATAGCGGGAGTCTGTTGTCTTCTCGCGGAAAGTCAGATCGCGCATGTAGTGTTCGTCGTTATCATGTGCACGGACCCAGTCACTGAATTTGAACAGGGCATTAAATTCAAAGTCATTAAAACGGTACTGCCCTGCAAGGCCGATGTAGGGCATGGAAAAACGCTGGCTATAACCAATACCGCGTTCGCCTGCCGGGAAGTTCCCCTGATAGGCGCCGTTATCATAATTATAAGTACCACCGGTTGCGGTCCAACTGAAGCGCGTTTCCTGATAACCTGCGGTTACGCCCGCTTTATAATTATCGCCCTGGAAGATCCACCCTTTTAGGTTGAGATCGTATTCATTGGCGTAGTTAACGTTCGTGGCAGGATGGCTTGAATGGTCTGTCCAGGAGGATTGTTTTGCGTTCATCCAGTCATAGTCATCCATATGACCTGAACCTGATGCCATGGACGTCCAGCCGCGCGCGTTTAATGTCAAAAAGGAGTAAGCATCCCAGGAAATATCGCCTTTAAGAATGGCGACATTTTTTATTTTCCAATCCAGTTGGCTAATTTTTCTTCCTGTGACTTCATCATAAACCATTTCATGGGATTTTCCGCTTAGCATCCCGGCAGAGGCTGAAACCGTTAAACTTTCCGGTGAAAAATCCGGTGTGAAGGGTGTTGATCCTGCATATACTGCCCCTGAAAACGCGGCCATCATCATTCCCGCAACGATATTTCTTGTCATTTTTATTTCCCTAAATAAAATTAATAAATGAGTTGCGGGGAAATTTTAAAAGCCATAAAAATGAGAATCAACTGCTAGTTTTGGTAATTTATTATTATTTGACATAAGGAGCGATATTTAACTTTGGGCAGCCTGAAAGAGGCTGCCTCTGATATATAAATAATTACTGGTTTGGTGCGTAATAACAGTCGGCTGCGGATAATACGTCGTTATTCACTGTGTATACGCGTATGTAACCGGCGTCACAAACTAATTCCCTTTACCCCCGCAGCCACGGCGTAATCGTCAGTCCGGTAAGCAAGCCTTCCGGGCTGAGCAGGCGAGTGACGGTTTGCCCCCACGGTTCCATACGGTTAGCTACCAGCAGCCGATAGCCTTTTTCACTCAGAACGCGGGTGGCCGAGTCGAGATCCTGCACCTCGTACTCAACCCATCCCTGCGGTATCGGGTGCTCAACCGGCCACATTTCTTCTCCAAAGCAGGACGTAGCCGCCTGTGCGAGCGGCCAGACGGCAAAATGCTTCACGCCTTCCAGCTGGCCCTCTTCAGCGAGCAGATAATCGGTATTCCCCTCCATCGGCTTCAGCGGAAGGCCGAGCGTCTGGACATAAAACGCGGTGCTGGACTCCGTATCCCGCGAAATGGGCCCGAACCCGGCGACAAATAAGACATCAATTTCCGGTAAGGTCTGCGACATATCCACTCCTGAATAAGGTGAAGTTCACCCTGAATTTATCTTACGACCGGCTGAAATACGACTCTCAATTCTGGTATCGCATTCATCGTGCCTGCACGTCCACGACGGGCTTAAAATTCAGCGCGATGACGATCAGCAGCACGACTCCCGCACTCATGATCAGCCATGCGCTGGTCAGCGAGACTGAACTGTCGCGAACGATCCCCGCAATTAACGGCATAAGCGCGGCGATCAGGTATCCCCCTCCCTGAACTTTAGACAGTAACTTCCCGGCCTGCGCGGGCGTTCGCGCATGATCGAACGTGACGATGAGCGACAGCGGGAAGAGGGCGCCGATCCCGATACCAAGCAGCAGCGTGGATAACACCGGCGTCGTACCCGGCGAAAAGACCAGACATAGTAATCCCGCCAGCAGCAGCAACAATACGGCGATCAGCGGCACGCGACGGTCGGGGAATTTACCGATCAGCGCGGAGACGGCAAACCCTGCGACAACCTCGGTTAACGTCAGCCAGGCCAGCATGTAGCCGCTGCTGCGTGCGGACCATCCCGCCTGAATATAGAGCGGGGGCAGCCAGGCCAATACCAGCGTGTAGGCTCCCGTTCCTACGCCGAAAAAGAGCAACAGTAGGGCGGTACGTGAGGAAGAGAGCGTAACGGTTTCGTGTGCTGTTTTTTCCTCGCGAGGATGCTTAACCAGAGTCAACCACAGTATCAGCGCCAGCAGCGCTAGCCCTCCAGCCATTGCCAGCGCGGGCTTCAGCGTGAGCCATGAAAACAACGGCTCGGCGCTGGCGGCGGCGACTGCCGCACCGGCCATAATGCCCGTACTAAATAGAGACATTACCGTGCTGGCCGTCTGCGTATATTCCTTTTTAATCAGGGCCGGCATTAACGCCTGGATCGTGCCTATGCTGGCCCCGCCCAGTAACGCGGTGCCCATAAGACTCTGCGGTGAGGCGCTAAAACCGCGTAACAAGCAGGCCACAAACAGGATGAAGAGCCCGAACATAATTCCCCGTACGGCGCCGACTCTGGCTAAAAGCCAGGGGCCACATAAGGCGGCCAGCCCCATCATCGCGACCGGCAGGGTGGTCAGCAGGCTGAATTGCGTAGCGGTCAGCCCCGCTTCGCGCTGCAGCACGGAAAACAACGGTCCGACAGAAGCCAGAATAGGGCGCAGGTTCAGCCCGACGATAAAAGCGATAACGGCGAAGAGTAAAGGCGACGTGCGTTTCAACAGGAGATCCTTTTCGGTTGTGAATGGCCCGGGCAAATTGCCGCGAGCATTTATCTTAACGTTAAGATAAAATCTGTTTTTGCGTAAGATGTACCGCACAACAGGATAAATACCCACGCCATCAGGGGTGAAAATGAAAGACCATGTAGACTTCGTTGTCGACCAGTGGAGCCGTGCGATGCCGGAGCTGGACGCCTCGTCGATGAAAATTTTTGGCCGAATGCTCCGGCTGATGAAGCATCTGGGAAAAAAACGGGCGCAGGCCATGGCGCCGTTTGGCTTTCGCGAGGGCGAGTTTGACGTGCTCGCCACGCTGCGCCGCGCCGGTGAGCCGTACTGCCTTTCCCCCACGCAGCTGTATAAATCGCTGCTGATCACCTCAGGGGCGATGACGAACCGGCTCAGCCATCTCGAGCAGCAAGGGCTTATCAGGCGAATTGCCGATCCGGATGATAAGCGCAGCACCCTCGTAAGCCTGACACCGCACGGTCAGGAGCGTATCGAACAGGCGCTGGTCGTGCATACGCAAACGCAAAATGCGCTGCTTTGCAGCTTGTCTGACGCGCAGCGCGCGCAGCTTGAGTCCCTGCTCAGGGAGCTGCTGTTGACGTTTCCGCCCGAGGACCTGGGCGATAAGTCACCGAGTGCCGATAATACAAACACTGCATAGTTAAACCTCACAGAAAGGGAATGTATGTCTTTACCGCCACTGTATGCGCTTCGCGCTTTTGAAGTTGCCGCGCGGCTTAACTCCTTCAGCAAAGCGGCTGAAGCACTGAATATCACGCCTGGCGCGGTCAGCAGGCATGTCCGGACGCTTGAAATGTGGTTCGACTGTGAGCTCTTTAAGCGTCAAGGGCCAAGAGTGGAGGTCAGCGATGCCGGACGCGTTCTGGCCGTACATTTGAGCGAAAGTTTCACCAGCATCGAGTGGGCCTGTCGCGCATTCAAAAGTGAAAACCACCTTCTGCGCCTCAAAGCCCCCAGCTCCCTGACGATGCGGTGGCTTCTTGACGTTCTGAAAATCTTTCGTGATAACCATGCAAAACCTCAAGTTGAGATAGCCAGCGTCTGGATGGACATTGATTCCGTTGACTTCAGCCGTGAGCCCTACGATTGTGCGATCCTGCTCGGCAACGGCTATTTCGGAGACTCAACAGAGAGCAGGCTGCTTTTCAGTGAATGGCTCATTCCCGTTTGTACCCCGTCTTTGCTTGATTCTGCCCGGCATCAGCTTGCGCAGTGCGATCTTATTCATCCCTCGCCGGACAGACGGGACTGGAAGCGCTGGCTGAAAAGAACGGGGTTATTCCCCGGACTCGACGTGAGCCGAGGGATAGTGTTCGACACCCTGGAACAGGGAAGCCGTGCCGCCATGAACGGGCATGGTGTTGCTATGGCCGATCTTCGTCTTACGCTTGAAGCGCTTGAGAGTGGGCTTCTCGCACTGCCTTTCAGGGAGGCAATCGCAACCGGCGAAGGCTACTATCTTGTCTGGCCGAAAAATTCGCTCAGAAGAGAGAGTATCGAACGCCTGATGGCCTGGCTTCAGCTCCATACGCCGGTTTTTCCCTCTCAGGATATTGTTTGTCTCGATTACGATGAGAAACGGGTTTAATCAATATAAAAGCAGGATATTCCGTACGGGATATCCTGCCTGCTGAATAATTTTATGCGTAGGGTATATTCGCCATCTTTTTATATCTTTCCGGCAGGGCGCTGTTCAGGTTAAGTAATTTATCCAGAATATAAAGCGCAGGCGTCCCTTTTGCGCGTTCAGCATCGATCAGCGCAGCGCGTAACAGATTGGCAGCCGACGTCATTTCACGGAAATACTCCTCCGATTCACGCGTCTGAGCTTCGCCTGAGGCGGCGTAACGCACCTTTGGCCAATCCGCAAAGTCAAGCAGCGGAAGGAGCCCATCTTCTTTTGGTAAATGCGCTGAGAGCAACTCTTCGGCGTTAGCTGAATTACTTTGGGCGAAAGAGAGGAGGTGCAGTCGGTGGATAAAAGGTGATAGCGCCTCTGAGCTTTCCTTTTCTGTTGAAAGTAACGTTATCAACTCATGCGCATTTGCTTGGGCGCTAAATTTATGAGGCGAGATAATATTCATTACATGGAATAAAACATCGAGTGTCATAGGTGCTCCATACAAGCTTGGTATTATTTATTTTTTTCTATCCCAGGGATGAATGGATGGTATTTCAGAGGCGTCACTTTTGGAAAACGATAAATAGTGGAAATCAAAGTGAGTTTTACTCAACGTTGCGCCCTGGAGTGCAATCACGCACATCCTCACGTTGCTGCGATTTGTTTCACAAATGCCATCGCTCATCGACCGTTCAGAATGGTATAACGTCTTGCGGCAATCGGGTTGCCGTCCGCTGATTCCATTCACAAAGGTGTATATGAAACAAATTACGTTCAGTGACCTGCAGCAACAAAGCGAGCAGGCTGCCAATTCTCCTCGCTTACGCGCGCATCGCAATTTACATCCTGAGCTGAGCGACCCGGTGCAGCGCCTGGCCATCGCGATGGAGCCTGGTACCTATGTTCGCCCCCATCGCCACCCGCACACGTTTGAACTGCTAACCGCTCTGAGCGGTCGCTTTCTGGTGCTGAATTTTGATGACAGCGGTAACGTGACCCAGCGCGTGGTGTTAGGTGAAGACTGCAAGGTGCTGGAGATGGATGCCGGTACCTGGCATGCCGTGCTGTCGCTGGATAAAGGCGGCGTCATTTTTGAGGTAAAACACGGCGGCTACCAGCCTGTACCTGAGCACGATACCGCCCCATGGTCACCGGCTGAGAACGCGCCCGGCAGCGCGGAGCTGATGAAATGGTACGCCCAGGCACAGGTGGGTGACGGTGGTTTTACGCTGTAATTATTTTCTCATGTGCCCGGCGCGCGAAAAGGCGCGCCGGAAAAGAGAGAGACGATCCCGCCAACTCAACTGACCGTATTAAAATGCCAGTCGCCGGCAGTCGACAGCGTAACGAACGGACCGGCCAGGGTGCTGTTGTGATGCGCAATGATGTCATTGGCGGATAAATGTGCATTATCCATTGTGGTATGCGCATCTGAAATCAATACCGTCCTGAAACCCAGCTCCGGTGCGGCCCGGCAGGTGGTATCGACACAAAATTCTGTTTTCATCCCGGCAATGACCAGCTGTTTAATGCCTCTCTGATTAAGTTCACGCAGCAATTCGGTATCCCGAAAACAGCTGGGATAGCGCTTTGTGAAAACAACATCATGGTCCTTCACGTCCAGCTCGGGGATCAGCTGTGTTAAGGGACCCTTCTCTGAGAAGGGGGAGTCGTCTGGCCCGATATGGCGGGCAAAAAAGATGGGCACCTGCGCGTGCCGCGCGTTGGTTATCAACAAACGGATATTTGCCAGAACGGCATCGGCGGAACTGGGGGAAACTGGGCCCCGGAAGAGGCCCTGCTGCATGTCGATAATTAAGAGCGCATTGTCAGATGAATCCATTTTCTTTCTCCATTCAGAGGGTGGTGAACGGAGAGTTGTTTCCCCGTCCAGACTGGCGGGGGTTGAGGTTCTGTCTGTCAGTCGTTTGCTACAGATACGCCCACGCCGCCGAAGGTTCCGGTGGTGGTGAGCGTGGTTGTTGGCTGAAATGACTGATACATGCAATTACCTTTGTTTATTTCGCTGTTAGCGTAACTATCGCGTCCAGTTATAGCCCTGGTGAGAGATTCTCTTCAATACACCAACATCAGTAGGTGCAACGTGTTATTGCAAGTTTAAAATGTCACCTGATTCCACAAAGAAGAAATGTCATCTTTTCTTCTTTGGAGAGCTGTCTTCAACTCTTTATTATGATGGTCAAGGACAAAAAGGGAGTTCCGAAACATAATGAAAAAACAGTTTATTGCGATTAAGTTTCAGAAAGCGTACTTCGGACCCTGACAACAATTGTAGTTGGCTACTATAGAGAAGATGAGATCGTGTGCGTACGTTCAGCTAGTATTGATGACTATGAGGCGCTTTGCGCCATCGACTCAGTTGCCGCAGATAGCATGGCGCGACGTGACCAAATTCGTTACTGGCTCGGGTCGGCGTGCTGTTGTGTTGCAGAGGTAAATAATCGGGTGGTCGCTTACGGCGTACTAACGCGCCATTTCTTTGACCAGCCTTTTATTGAGATGGTGATGGTAGGGGTAGAATATCGTAACCAGGGGTTAGGCACCGCAATTATTAGACATTTCGACTCAGCCATCACCGACTCGAAATTGTTCGGTTCCGCCAACATGTCGAACAGGCAAATGCAGGAGTTGTTTGTCAGGTTGGGCTTCAGACCAAGCGGTTACATAGACAACCTTGATGAAGGTGACCCTGAAATCATTTTCTACCGCCCTGCCACCTGCGTTAGTAGTGCTAAATGAAGGCCGGGATGTCCGTTCTATTTTACCAGACTGGATCTGAATTCTTCCGGATTGGCTAATACGGGATAGATGGCTATCAGCTGTTCCTGAATTCTGGCATGAGCACAGCGTTTTGGCATGGATTTACTCCGGCTGCGCTTATCCTGACGCTCCAGCTCGTCCATTTTGTCCTGTGCCAGTTTCAGCACCGTCCCGAGGCGCGTGCCGTTCCCGGAGTTTTTCAGCCGCCAGTGTCGGACTGAAGTCGGGGTAATATTGACGCATCAGAGCCAGCACATGAAGTTTAAAGGAGTCAGGCAGACAATGGACAATGATTGCCGGGCTTTCCCCTGTGGCCGTGAGCCAGTCCTGGTGCGCCTGCATCACGCCGTCTGAGCCGCTTTTCACAGACCGCCTGAATGACGTTAACGCGGTTTAATTCTTTATCTGACATAGTCACCAGTATCCGGATATCCTTGTTTCAGCAAAGGTTTTATCCTTATATGTCGCAAAAAGTGACATTATAATATTGGTGCTACACAACGTTAGCGTTGCGCCTGGGTTATATGAAGTTCACAGGCTGATATTATTTAATATTGCCGAGGCTTTGCAGAAACACCTCAACCTGCTCAGGCGTCGCCGTGTCTGCCTCGTAAAGGATATCGAGCTTAACGTTCTTCAACCCGCAGAAGCCAAATACCCCTTCGATAATCTGCGTCTGAATCGCCGTCGAATAGCCGTGTTTGTCGAATCCGCTGAGATCGCTGCCGCCGGTGGCAATCAGGCGGACGGGAATATCACGTAAGTTGCCCACGATCCGGCCATCCTCGGCCACCTTATACGCCCAGTTCAGGGTTAATACGCGATCGAACCAGCCTTTCAACAGCGCGGGGACCGACCACCAGTACACCGGGAAGACAAACACCAGCATATCTGCTTGCTCGACGCGCTGCTGCTCGCGCAGAATATCGTCGGGAAGGGCGCTCGGATCGCCGTGATACAAATCAAGGTCGGCACGAGACATGGCCGGGTTAAACCCTTCAGCATGCAGATCGGCAATCTCAACCTGCGTACCTTGCTCGCGTAATTTCCCGGCAATGCGGGCAGCCAGTGAATGGGATAATGAATTGTCGACAGGGTGAGCCGTCAGGATCAGTGCGTTATTAATGGCATTTGTAGCAGACATAGCGACCTCGAATGGGTGAGAATTGACGTCTATATTACTGTTGGTAACTTGGGTGTCAATCCGCCCCGAGCGATCATTTTGTGCTATTCACGTAGGTCTCCAGCACGCCGGTCATGACGCCGCTGAGCGTATCTTCCGCAACATTCCGGGCGAGCACGCCGTTGCCTGCTGCGGTGCTGAGTGCGTCCGCCGCGCCAATGATGGCCGTCAGCGCTGCTTCTCCCTGAACGCCTTTCAGCGTGATAAAAGGGGAAAGCGCGGTACGCAGGCAGTCGGCACATTCGGCCACGCATGCCTCACGAAACGTCTGCAACGCGTGGGAACCGGACAGCGCCGCCGCGATCGGCCCGGTTTCAGGCCCGGCGGTAATGGCGCAGTCGATGTAGGCGGCGCTGAAAAAGCGAATCGTCTTCTCCAGCGTTTTGCTGTCGACCGCCAGCGTCTCGCGGAATTTCGCCAGCTGCCGATCGCTATAGTCCTGGTACAGCGCCATCAGCAATCCTTCTCGATCGCCAAAGTGGTCGTAGGGGATAGGTTTGGTCACGTTGGCCCGCTCGGCCAGGTAGCCAAGCGTCAACGCCTCCGTGCCTTGCTGACGAACGATTCCGCGTGCAACCTCCAGCAGCTGCACGCGGCGGTCCTCTTTTCTTAAGCGCTTAACAACCATGCTTTCCTCAGATGTGTTATCTACTCATGGTAGTTTACACGTTTTCTGCGGGGTGCTGCACGCGTTGTTCCGCTGGGCGGATCCGGAACCAGATTGCATACATCGCGGGCAGGAAAACGAGCGTGATGATGGTTCCGCCCAGCGTTCCGCCTATCAGCGTGTAGGCCAGCGTGCCCCAGAACACCGAATGCGTCAGGGGAATGAACGCCAGCACGGCGGCCATGGCGGTCAGAAGGACCGGGCGGGCGCGCTGGACCGTCGCTTCAACCACCGCCTGGAACGGCTCGAGACCCTCCTTCTGGTTATGATCGATTTGACCGATCAGGATCAGCGTATTGCGCATCAGAATGCCGGAAAGGGCGATCAAACCGACCAGCGCGTTGATGCCAAACGGCTGATTGAAAATCAACAGCACGGGCACCACGCCAATCAGCCCCAGCGGCGCGGTTAAGAACACCATCACCATCGCCGAGATTGAGCGCACCTGCAAAATGATGATCAGCAGCGTCAGGGCAATCATGATCGGGAACAGCGGGATCATTGCCTGCGTGGCTTTGCCTGATTCCTCAATCGAACCCGCCATGTCGATACGGTACCCGGCCGGCAGCGCATCAACAATCGGCTGGAGCTGCTTCATGATGGCGACCGACACATCCGGTGGCTGAAGATTGTCAGCGATATCGCCCCGAACGGTTATCGTCGGCGTGCGATCGCGACGACGCAGGATCGGATCTTCCATGCCGATCTCAATTTTGCCGATTTGAGACAGCGGAACGCGCTGTCCCGCATTGCCGACAAGGGTAAAGCCCTCTATTTTTGCCGGATCAAGACGGATATCTCCCGCCGCGCGGCCAACCACCTCTACCGAGCGAATATCTTCCCGCACGGAGGTGACGGGCACGCCAGAGAGCAGGAACTGAAGCTGCTCGGCAACGGCACTGGAGGTTAATCCGGTTGCCTGCAGGCGGTTTTGATCGAGGGTGAAATGCAAGACGGGAACGCGTGACCCCCAGTCGGTGTTGACGGTTCGCATCAACGGGCTTGCCTGGAGCACGGCTTTCACCCTATCAGCGATGTCATGCACCTGTTCGACATCCGGACCCGTCACGCGCCAGGCAACCGGGAAGGGCGAGTAGGGGCCAAACACCAGCTGCGTCACCCGCACGCGTGCTTCGGGCGCCAGGCCGTTGGCGACCGCTTCTCTCAGCCGGAGCTTGAGCGCCTCGCGTGACGTCTCGCTGTCCGTCAGGATCACGATTTTCGCAAAAGACGGGTCGGGCAGTTCAGGCGCCATCGCCAGATAAAAGCGGGGCGAACCCTGACCAATATAAGCAGTGACGATTTTGGCTTCAGGCTGCTGGCCAAGCCACGCTTCTATTTTTGCCGCTGCGGCGCTGGTTTGCTCTATCGAGGTACCGTAGGGCATCTGCACCTCAACCAGGACTTCCGGGCGATCGGAGGTCGGGAAAAATTGTTTTTTTACCAGACTCATTCCGAGCACGGCCACGATGAAAATGGCGACCACCGACCCGGCTACCCGCCATTTTCTGGCGATAACGCGGGCAAGCAGCTGGCGAAAACGGTTATAGCGAGGCGTGTTATAGATGGCGGCATGACCTCCTTCTACTTTGGGGATCGCCGGCAGGATCTTCACCCCAAGATAGGGCGTGAACACCACCGCGACAAACCACGACGCAATCAGGGCGAGGCCGACAATCCAGAACATATTGCTGGTGTATTCCCCGGCGGTCGACTGGGCAAAACCATTCGGCATAAAGCCAATGGCCGTCACCAGGGTACCGGCCAGCATGGGTGCGGCGGTATGGCTCCAGGCAAAGGCCGAGGCTTTGATTTTGTCATAACCTTCTTCCATCTTAACCACCATCATTTCGATGGCGATAATGGCATCATCCACCAGCAGGCCGAGGGCGAGGATCAGGGAGCCCAGCGTCACGCGGTCAAAGTTTATTCCCGCGGCTTCCATCACCACGAAAACG
Source organism: Enterobacter cloacae complex sp. CARB60 (assembly GCF_036487345.1). Classification (NCBI taxonomy): domain Bacteria; kingdom Pseudomonadati; phylum Pseudomonadota; class Gammaproteobacteria; order Enterobacterales; family Enterobacteriaceae; genus Enterobacter; species Enterobacter cloacae complex sp. CARB60. The sequence continues at coordinate 2,454,416 of NZ_JAZKLC010000002.1, read as the reverse complement.
ACCGCCAGCGTCAGCGGGACCGCCGCCGCAACCACCACCCCCACTCGCCAGCCCATGCTGACAAAACAAACCACCATGACCACAAGCAGGGCGACGAAGAATTTAATCATAAACTCATCGACCGACGAGCGAATATTCACGGACTGGTCGGTGACCTTGGTCAGGGACATGCCGAGCGGCAGGCTATCATTTATTTTTGCCGTTTCTGCATCCAGCGCTTTACCCAGCGCCAGGCCGTTCCAGCCTTCGCGCATCACGATGCCCAGCAGAAGGGCGGGTTCATGCTGATTACGTATCAGCATCGTCGGGGGATCTTCGTAGCCCCGTTCAACCGTCGCCACATCGGACAGCTTTAGCGTTTTGCCCTGAGCCACAAATGGCGTATCGCGAATTTTCTGCAACTCATCGAACGCGCCGTCCAGGCGGATAAAAATTTGCGCGCCTCGGGTCTCAATGGAACCCGCCGCGGCTAGCGCGTTCTGGCTGTTGAGGGCATTGAAAATATCCTGCGGTGAGAGCCCGATCGTCGCCAGACGGTCATGGGAGAAGGAGATATAAATCCGCTCGGCCTGTTCGCCGATAATGTTCACTTTCTTCACGCCGGGAACGTGCAGAAGCTGCTGGCGCAGGCCTTCGGCATCACGTACCAGCTGCCGCTGCGGTTCGCCTTTCGCTTTCAGGGCAAAGAGGGCAAAGGTAACATCGGAGAATTCGTCATTGATCATCGGGCCGATGACGCCCGCCGGAAGACGCTGCGATTCATCCCCAAGCTTCTTACGCGCCTGATAGAACTCCTCCTGCACTTCGGCAGGCGGGGTTTTGTCCTGCAATGACAACGTGATAAACGCCATGCCGGGGCGGGTATAGGTTTCGGTACGGTCATACCATTTGAGTTCCTGCAGGCGCTTTTCGAGCGGTTCGGCGACCTGATCCTGGATCTCCTGCGCGGTGGCACCCGGCCAGACGGTTATCACCGTCATTTGCTTTACCGTGAAGGGCGGATCCTCCGCGCGCCCGAGCCCAAAGAAGGCGTAGATTCCGGCAATCGTGACCAGAACGATCAGAAACAACGTGATGGAACGTTCGCGGACGGCCAGCGCTGACAGGTTGAAGCGGCTTCCGCTCATGGTGTGTTCTCCGCCAGGGCGGCATTGCGTTGTTTAGCAAGCCTGACGACCTCACCTTCGTGCAGAAGATGTGCGCCTAACGCAACAATCTTCTCACCGGGCTTCACCCCGCCCGTGACCTGCACCGCATCTTCACCCACGCTCAGCACCTTGACGGGCGTCCATGCAACCTTTGCCGGCTGGGCGGAAATGCGCCAGACGCCCGGACCTTTTCCTGCATCATAGAGTGAAGCCAGCGGGACCTGCATGACCTGACCTTCCGCTTTATTGTTCTGAATATTCAGCGTGACGGTCGCCCCCAGCGGCGCGTTCGCCAGCAGGCCATCCAGCACGTAGCGGGCTTCATACGTGCGGGTCGCGGCATCGGCCGAGTCAGACAGCAGCCGCAGCGTTGCGGTGACCGGGTGTTCTTCATTGCCATAAAGTGTGGCCTGCGCTTCGCTGCCGACGGCAGGGCGCAGCGTTTCCGGAAGCTGCACGAGCGCTTCACGCTGTCCCGCTCTGGCGAGCCTGATCGTCACCTGTCCGGCACTGACGACCTGGCCCGGCTCGGCGAGCGTCTCCATGACCACGCCGTCTGAATCCGCCAACAGTACGGCATAGCCCGTGGCGTTTTGCGCCACGCTGGCCTGCGCCCGGGCGGCGCTGAGATCGGCTCTGGCCGTATCGGCTGCCGCTTTGATCTGGTCATACTCCGAGGCCGATACGGCGCCGGACGCCACAAGACCGCGATAGCGCGCCTCATCGCTGGAGGCTTTTCGCGCGCGCGCCTGGGCAGCATCCACCGCACGCTGCTGCGCCTGGGCCTGTAATTTCAGGTCAACCGGATCCAGGCGCAGCAAGGGCTGACCCTGTTTGACGGTTTGCCCCGTATCAACCAGTCGCTCAAGGATTTTTCCCTGAACCCTGAAACCCAAATCGCTTTGCGTTCTTGCGACCACTACGCCGGTGAAGGCGCGGGCGGTATTGTTCGCAAGCTCGACGGATGTGGATCTGACGAGCGGTGGCTTTGTGCGCGGATCGTCACTCGCGGAAATATCGCCGCACGCCACGAGGGCAAACGGCAGGAGACAAACGGCAACGCGGGCTGAAGTGAGCCTGAGCATGGGAAACCTTTTTGACGTAACAGGACGGTATCCGCATTCTCTGGCTAGTGACCAAAAATGTCAATGGTCACAAATTAGGGGGCCAGGCTTCTTAAAATCATTGATGAGAGAAGCACCGCCGCGGTAGGGGCCATTTCGAGGTTGTACTGCAGCTGAACGGGGTTAATGTAAGGACACATCACCATATGGATAGCCTGTGTAACCTCATCCAGCGGCGTTTTTCTCTCAAACTCTCCGGCCTGCCTGCCTTCGATGATGATGCTCTCAATCAGCTTCATCAGGCTTTCTGAATACCGTTCTGTCGACGGCCACTGCTCGCGTGCGGCGACGGCGGCAATGTCGTAAAGCTTACGGTCGTGGAAAAACAGCTCGCTCCCCGCTTCGGTGAGCGCCTTGAAAAGGCGGCGTAATCTTTCGCTTGCTGACGGGGCATCCTTGATGGCGGAAAGCACCGCCGCCATGATCAGCTCCAGGCGGTTAGCGCAGATCACTTCGCCGATAGCCTGTTTGGAATCGAAAAACTTATAAATGTAGGACTTTGAAAAACCGATGGATTTAGCCAGTTCGGCGACGGTGGTTTTTTCATAGCCGTAGTGACCGAAGTGCTCAAAAGCGGCTTCGACGATTTGCTCTCTGACAGCGTGGTCAAGTGGACCACGTGCTGATGGGGGGTTCATATTTTTAGTCATTATTTAAGCTTAGCGTGACGGGCTACGATTAACAACGAGTGACCATTTCGTACTTTAGTTACCGCCATTTATCATGAGCCCTTCAGACGGGACGATCAACCAGGTGGGGTAAGTGTATCACTGTTTTTCGTGCACTATGGCATCTATCTGTCTGCGATAAGCGAGGATTTCAGCGCAACTTCCTTGCGCTGAACAGAGCCGTTTTGCTTAAGCCGAGCGTGGACGCAATATGATCAGAATGTCGAGGAAAGCCGCGTTTTGAACGGCGGGTGAGTGGAGGCCGCAAAACCGATGCGGCCTTATCTATCAGGCAGCCAGTTCAGGCATCTGCTCCTTCACGAAACTCAACACTTTCTTCGCGTCCAGGGACGCATAGGGCAGGCTCTCAATAATAGCGATCGAACGCGTATTACCCACCGTTTCTTTTATCTCATCGAGTTTGTACTGAATGTGCGGCGCGATAAGAAAACCGTCGAAAGCGGGGGCGACGCTGGCGAAGTTATCCAGCCCAACGGCGCTAATCATCAGCGGATAGCCTTCATGTTCTGCCAGGGACTGCATTTTTTTTGCAAGAGAGTTTGCGGTATTACCGAACAAACAACATATCAGAAGCTTTTTCATATTTTGTTCCTCCTGAAAACCGCTCCTAGCGTAGTCCTGAGGTTGTCACCGAAATGCGCGCTATCTCTTATTTTGGTGACAAAACTATAACCCCAGATCGCTCAGTGAGGGATGATCGTCCGGGCGTCTGCCCAGCGGCCAGTGGAACAGTCGCTCAGAGGCTTTTATCGGCATATCGTTTACGCAGGCAAAGCGGCGCTTCATCAGTCCGTCCGGCTCAAACTCCCAGTTTTCATTGCCGTAAGAGCGGAACCAGTTGCCGGAATCATCATGCCATTCATAGGCATAGCGAACGGCGATGCGGTTATCCGTAAACGCCCAGAGCTCTTTAATCAGACGATAGTCCAGCTCTTTTTTCCATTTCCGCTCCAGAAACGCCTGCGCCTCTTCACGGTTGGTGGCGAACTCTGCGCGGTTGCGCCACAGGGTATCCAGCGTATAGGCCAGCGCGACTTTCGCCGGGTCGCGGCTGTTCCATCCATCTTCTGCCAGTCTGACTTTTTCGATGGCGCTTTCACGGGTGAAGGGCGGTAAAGGAGGGCGTGCGTTCATTGCGATTACCTCTGCGTTATATGATGTAGACAGGTCTGTCTACATGCGGTAATCTATGCCTGTAAAATAACGCTGTCAACATCCGTTTTGAGGCTACCCAAAAGTGAAAACAGAACCTGCAGGTAACGATACAAAAATCAGCGTCAGAGATAAGATATTATTTACGGCGCACGATCTGTTTTATTCCACAGGCTTCAGGGCGACGGGCGTGGATACGCTGATTAAAGCGTCGAAAGTCACCAAGGTGACTTTCTATCGCCATTTCCCGAGCAAAAGTTTACTTATTCTCGCCTATTTGCACTATCGGCATGAAATATGGATTGACTGGTTTGAGTCCACGCTGCATCGACATCTCGTCGAAGGTAAAGTACCTTCTGATGCGATACCTGCAACGCTTTACGAATGGTTTATTTCGCCCGAGTTCCACGGCTGCGCGTTTATTAATGCCAGCGCAGAGGCAAAATCGGAAGATATTGAAAGCGAAATAAAAGCGATATGCCGAAATCATAAAGGCGAAACAAAGAAAGTAATTGCATCTCTGACGAAGATCGCGGATGCGCGCGTCGTCAATGAAATCATGCTGCTCATCGACGGCGCAATTATTCATGCACAAATGGGCATGGATTCAGAAACGGTCATAAATGCGTTAAAAACGGGCATAGAGAAGCTGACCTGTCGGTGATATTCCCCTGTGATGAATCAGCCCTGGCGCCGGGCCGATTAAGCACCCGCATTACACTGTCGGAATGGTGCCGCCATCAATCACAAATTCAGTACCTGTGATACTCGCAGCATGCGATGAAGCGAGGAAAACGATGAGGTTGGCCACCTCAATCGGCCTGGCTGGGCGTCCGAGTGGTATTCCACCCAACGCCTTCATAATGATCTGTTTGCCGCCTTCGTAGTCTGTTCCTGCCTGCTTTGCCAGCCTCTCCGCCAGTGCAACCGCAGCTTCAGTTTCGATCCAGCCGGGTGCGACGCGCACCACCCGAACCCCCTTCGGCGAGACTTCCTTTGAAAGACTTTTACTGTAGGTTGAGAGGGCTGCTTTAGCCGCCGCATAACCCGTTGTTGATTCCGGTAACGGCAGTTCGCGTTGAATAGACGTCACGTGAATAATCACCCCGTTTCCCTGCGCGAGCATTCCGGGAAGCAGGGCGCGATCTAAGCGTACTGCAGACAACAAATTAAGATTGAGCTCCTGCTGCCACTCCTCCTCGCCAAGCGCAGCAAAACCGCCACCGGGTGAGGTTGAACCGCCTGCAACATGGATAATTACGTCGACACCTCCCATCTGTTCCTGAACCGCGGATGCGACTGAGGCACATCCAGCGACGGTAGTAAGGTCAGCGGCTACGAAAGTATCCGCGATATTTACGTCCGGCTCGTGGCGCGCCGTGGTAAATACCGTTGCGTCGAGTTGTTTTAAAAGTCCGACGACTGCTTTTCCGAGCCCTTTCGTGCCAGCGGTAACAAGCACGCGTTTGCCTTTAAAATTAATGTCTAATGACATGGCCTTTCACTCCCGTTATTTACAGTACAGGTATATTCAACATAGACTGATAAATTGACAAGTACGCACGAAAAAGTGAGTTACTAAATTATGAGTAAGTTATATAGTCCCGAATCTGCTGCAAGCGGCGTGGAGCAAGTATTACGGCTGCTGGAAGGCCGCTGGAAATTAATTATTCTTTTTCATCTTTTCGACGGGAAAGTGCAGCGCTACTCTGATTTCGAAAAACTGATCCCCGGTATTTCCCAGAAGATGCTGGCGCAGCAACTTCGACAACTCGAGTCCGACGGTATCGTTTCGCGGATGGTCTACCCTCAGGTGCCACCAAAAGTGGAATATCGACTCACCGAATGGGGGCAGGCACTATGCCCGGCGCTTGATGCCATGCTGAAATGGGCAGAAAAACGTGAGGCTTACGCAAGCCTGTAAACCCGGCGGCCAGCATGCTTCAATGGGATGGCGTTATCCGTCACCCATTTATGCAAAGGAAACGAAAAAATGAGAACACAGAAAAGATGCCTGGGCTGCGTGGCCATTGTGGTTGATGACTACGATCGTGCCATTGAATACTACACAGACAAGCTGGGTTTTACCCTCGTAGAAGATACCCCTCAACCGGGTAAACGCTGGGTGGTCGTCTCACCCAATCCGGAAAGCGACTGCAATATTTTGCTGGCTCGTGCATCTAACGAGAGGCAGGAAAGCTTTATCGGCAATCAATGCGGCGGCAGAGTTTTCCTGTTCCTTCAGACGGATGATTTTTGGCGCGATTATCATGCAATGAAAGACAAAGGCGTTCATTTCTGCGAAGAACCCCGTGAGGAAGAGTACGGTACGGTGGTGGTGTTTGAAGATATTTACGGCAACCGCTGGGACCTTTATCAAAATGCCCAACGCGGGTGATTACCTGGGATACTTTTCATGTCTCTTCGAATTCGACAGGCCACTGCGGCCGATTCAGAGCTCTTAACCGAGCTGGGATACCGCATCTATCCCGCCCATTTTCAGCATCTGTGGGTGTCAGAGACAGAAATGAAGGATTTTCTGCACGGCGAGTACGCGCTTTCTGTAGTTGAACGGAGCCTGAAAGATAACGCTGTTTCCTGGTATGTTGCCGAGACCGATTGACCGGTGGGATTCATGAAAGTGACCTGGGAAGCCAGGATCCCGGAAACGGATAAGCAGGGCGTTCTCCTCAACAAGCTCTACCTCGATCCCGCCGAGACCAGCAAGAACTATGGTCAGGTGATGTTCAACCACATCATCGACATGGCCCGGAGCCTGGGGAAAGACTATCTCTGGCTGGAGGTGCTTGAGCAGAACGCGGGCGCGTACCGGTTCTACCAGAAGCAGGGCATGCTCTGCGTTAAGAACGTCCTTTTCGAAACTGCTTCACAGCAGAGCATAATCAGGATTATGGGGATGCCTCTTTAGAATGCGCGTCATGCTGTGCCAGCGACAGCGCGCTGGCGCTGGCGGGGTCGAACAGTGAGATGCTTTCGATCTGATTGAGTAAAATCACCTTCCGGAATGACATGGCGCTGCGGGGTTCAGAGTCGAGCGTGATGTCATGCTCTGCATACCACTTGCTGTAATTATTCTCGATGCGAAAGTTCATCGTCTTCGCGTCTCTGTACCCGCTTAACATCGGGATCAGCACGATATTGGCCGTTTTTTCATATTCCAGCGTCGCGGTGTGGATCATGCCGACGTAAATCCGCCTGGAACGGAGCGTAACCTGCGCCAGTTCGCCTTGCTCCATACACTGGTACAGCAGTTGTTCGATACCGCTCGACTGCGCCAGACGTTTGTAGAGCTTTTTCCGGCTTTCACCGTCCAGCCTGGCGCTGCCTGCCCAGTTAGAGCGGTAGAGGCAAAACAGGATGGCAAACGCCAGCATCACGACCACCGGCGCCTGAATGCCTAAAAAGCTCCAGTTCATAAAGTCGATTTGCCAGTCGGTATATTTTGGTGAGGCAAAGTGAAAAGCGTTGTTGGCGGCAGAAAGGGTAAGCAGGAGCAGCCAGAGCAGACCGGTGGCAATCACGCCCTGCAGAACGAAAATACAGCCGTACAGCGCCACAAGGAAATAGACGTCCCAGCCAAATGAGCGCTTGATTTTAAAGCGGGTCGACAGGTCGCGACTGGTATACCAGTACCCGCATACCATCAGCACCATAAATATCGCCGTTCCCATATCAGGCCCTCTTCAGCGTGTTGACGTGACGCAGAAAATCCTGCCGCACCTCGTTGCTTTTGTAGTTCACCGAGGCGTTTCCGTCCTGGTCGATAATGATGCGATCGCCATCTTCGACGGCTTCAATGATTTCCTGCTGACTCATCACCTGGAGCAAAGATTCGGGGCTGGAGAAAAGGGAGAAAAAGAAGCGTTTCACGGCAGACATCCTTATGAATAAAAGGGATAAGCCTGGAAGAAGACCGGCAAGTTTGCCTTAAGGATAACCTGAAAGTGAAAGCCGGGCGGCGGCTTCGCCTTACCAGGCCTATAAAACCCACTCTTTTGCATGACTTTAAATCATTGATATATAGCCAAAATAAAAAATAGATCGTCACAAACTTGGACAAATAACGTTAATTGTGTAAGTTTTAATTATGCGATTACGCCACGTTGTTTACAGCCAGGATGTGACCCATGAGCACTTTGCCCTCTGTCGTGAGTCGGTTTGTTGAGTACTACGCCGCACTGGATAGCCAGCCGCCGTCCGCGCTGGTGGGGCTTTACCATTCAAATGCCTCGCTTGTCGATCCGTTTGGCGAGCATGACGGGATTTTCGCGCTTCAGCGCTATTTCACCCATCTGCTGGCCAACGTCGAGCATTGCCGTTTTACCATCGATTCGCCGCTGTGCAGCGGTAGCCGGTTTGTTGTCACCTGGGTAATGCACTGGTCGCACCCGCGCATTGGCGGGGGAGAGCCGCTCGAACTGCCGGGGTGTTCAGTGGTGCACACCGAAAACGATCTCATCACGCACCAGCGCGACTACTACGATGCGGGAGAGATGATCTACGAACATCTTCCTCTGCTTGGCTGGGCGGTGCGCGGCGTGAAGCGGAGGGTCAAATCATGAAGACGGTGCTGATTACCGGGGCAAGCTCGGGCATCGGTGCCGGGCTGGCGAAATCCTATGCCGCTGACGGCTACCACGTGATTGCCTGCGGACGCGATCCGGCGCGTCTTGAAGCGCTGCATCAGACCTGCCCCAATCTCACCGTTCGCCTGTTCGATATGACAGACAGGGACGCCTGTCGCCAGGCGCTGACCGGCAGCTACGCCGATCTGATTATTCTCTGCGCCGGTACCTGCGAATACCTCGAGCAGGGCGTGGTGGATGCGGCGCTGGTGGAGCGGGTTATGGCGACAAATTTCCTCGGCCCGGTGAACTGCCTGGACGCGCTGCAGTCGCAGCTGGCGGCTGGCAACCGCGTGGTGCTGGTGAGTTCCATGGCCCACTGGCTGCCTTTCCCTCGGGCTGAGGCCTACGGCGCGTCCAAAGCGGCGCTGAGCTGGTTTGCCGAGAGCCTGCGGCTGGACTGGGAGCCAAAAGGGATTGCCGTGACGGTTGTCTCTCCGGGCTTTGTTGATACGCCCCTGACGCGCAAAAACGATTTTGCCATGCCGGGCAGGGTGAGTGTCGACGACGCGGTTAGGGCGATCCGTACCGGGCTGGCGGCAGGGAAAATGCATATCGCGTTTCCTGACGGGTTCGGCTTTATTTTGCGGTTGCTCTCCGGGCTGCCCGCGTTTCTTCAGCGCGCGCTGCTGCGCAGGATGGTGCGTTCATGAACATTGCGATTATCGGCAGCGGCATCGCCGGGCTGACCTGCGCCTGGCGCCTGGCCGGACACCATCAGGTGACCCTGTTTGAAGCGGGCGCCACGCCCGGCGGCCATACCGCAACGGTTGACGTGACGACGCCACAGGGCACATACGCGATCGATACCGGGTTTATCGTCTACAACGACCGCACCTATCCGCGCTTTATGGGCCTGCTCAGCGAGCTGGGCATCAGCGGGCAAAAAACGCAGATGAGCTTTTCGGTGCACAACCCGGCGACAGGGCTGGAGTACAACGGACACACCCTGACGTCGCTGTTTGCCCAGCGTCGAAACCTGGTGAATCCGGCATTCTGGCGGCTGCTCGGGGATATCGTCCGCTTCAATCGCCTGGCGAAACAGGCGCTGGACGGGGAGGTGGATCCGAACGCCACGCTGCAGACGTTTCTGGACCAGCACGGCTTCACGCCGTTTTTCGCGCAACACTACATTCTGCCGATGGGGGCCGCCATCTGGTCATCGTCGCTGCAGGAGATGAAGCGTTTCCCGCTGCCGCTCTTTTTGCGCTTCTTCCACCACCACGGCCTGCTGGATATCACCCAGCGCCCGCAGTGGTACGTGGTGCCGGGCGGCTCGCGGGAGTATATCCGCGCCATGCTCGACAAGCTGGGTGACCGTCTGAATCTGCATCTTAATTCACCGGTGCAGCGCGTGAGCCGCCACGAGCACGGGGTTACCCTTGAGCTTGAAAACGGCAGCCATACCTTCGATCGGGTGATTTTTGCCTGCCACTCCGCCAGCGCGCTGGCGATGCTTGATGACCCAACGCCCGCGGAGCGCGAGGTGCTGGGCGATATCGGCTGGCAGCGCAACGAGGTCGTTTTACACAGCGATCCGCGCTGGCTGCCGGTGCGGCAGCGGGCGTGGGCCAGCTGGAACTATCGCCTGAGCGCTCAGGAACAGGCCAGCGCCTGCGTTACCTACAACATGAACATCCTGCAGGGGCTGCCTGCGGGCAGTCCGCTGTTCTGCGTCACCCTGAATCCGGACGCGCCGGTAGATGAACGTTTCGTTCTGCAACGCTTTGTCTATGAACACCCGCTGTTTAACCCGCAAAGCTGGCGGGCGCAGGCGCGGCGCGGCGAGATCAATGGCCACCAGCGGAGCTGGTACTGCGGGGCCTACTGGTACAACGGTTTTCATGAAGATGGCGTGCGCAGCGCGCTGGACGTGGTCAATGCGATAGCGGCCGGAGAGGGGAACTGAGATGAACAGCTGCCTCTATCACGGCGTCTTACGCCACCGCCGCCTCCAGCCGAAAACCCACGAATTCAGCTACAGCGTCTTTATGGCCTGGCTGGATCTGGATGAACTGCCTCTGCTGTCGTCCGTCGGCGTGCGGCGCAATCGCTTTGCCGCCGCCTCGTTCCACGATGCGGACTATCCGCTCGGCACGCCGCTCAAAGAGAACGTGCTGAGCAGGCTGGAGAGCCTGACCGGAGAACGTCCGAACGGGCGGGTCATGCTCCTGACGCAGCTGCGCTATTTCGGCTTTCATTTCAATCCGGTCAACTTTTACTACTGCTACGACGGGAAGGGAACGCTGCGCTGGGTGCTGGCGGAGGTTCGCAACACGCCGTGGAATGAACGTCATTACTATGCCGTCAACGGACAGGATGCGCAGCCTACCGAAAAAGCGTTTCACGTTTCCCCCTTCAACCCGATGGACATGATCTATCACTGGCGCTTTAACGACCCGGACAACACGCTGCATATGCACATTGAAAATCATCAGGAAGCGAAGGTGTTTGACGCCACGCTCGCGCTGCGTCGTGCGCCTTTAACGCGCCCCGCGCTGCGCTCGCTGTTGCTGCGCATCCCGCTCATGACACTGAAAACCTTTTTTGCCATTTACTGGCAGGCGCTGCGCCTGTGGCTCAAGCGCGTGCCGCTGTATAACCACCCCGTCAGCAGGAGTGAACGCTCATGACCGATCCCGTCTTTGCGTTAGAACCCGATATCCCGCGCAACGTCCGCATCGCGCGATGGCTGCTGTTTCGTCTGTTAGGCGGCATCCGCGGCGGCTCGCTCACGCTGCGTGAAGGGGCACAGACCTTTCATTTTGGCGAGACATCCACCGCGCTGCATGCCGACGTTCAAATCCTCACGCCCGGCGTCTACTGGCGCGTCTTAACGGGCGGAAGCCTTGCTGCGGCAGAAGCCTGGATGGACGGCGAATGGGAAACCGCGCAGCTTACGCCGCTTCTGGAACTGCTGGCGCTCAACGGCGAGGTGCTTGGTCGTCTGGAAAATGGGTTCCGCCTGCTCGGCAGGCCGCTGGAGCGGCTGCGCCACTGGACGCGGCGTAACTCCCGCGTGCAGGCGCGCGAAAATATTGCCGCCCATTACGATCTGGGCAATACCTTCTATGCCCATTTTCTGGATAAAGAGCTGCTCTATTCCAGCGCGCTGTTTACCGCAGACGAGCAGGATCTGACGGCGGCTCAGCAGGCCAAAATGGCGCGCCTGTGCGACCAGCTCGCGCTAAGCCCGGGTGACCACCTGCTGGAAATTGGCACCGGCTGGGGCGCGATGGCGGAATACGCCGCCCGTCATTATGGCTGTCGGGTAACGACCACCACGCTGTCGCAGGAGCAATATATCTGGGCGACCGAGCGGATCGCCCGCGCCGGGTTGCAGGATCGCGTTGAGGTCCTGCTCTGCGACTATCGCGACCTCACCGGACAGTACGACAAGCTGGTCTCGATAGAGATGATTGAGGCCGTCGGGCAACGCTATCTGCCGACGTTCTTCCGTACCTGCCAGTCGCGGCTGCGCCCCGGAGGACGGATGGCGATTCAGGCCATCACTATTCAGGACCAGCGCTATCGCGACTACAGCAAAAGCGTCGATTTTATCCAGCGCTACATTTTTCCCGGCGGCTTCTTGCCGAGCATTACGGCGATGAACGAGCTGATGACGCGCCACACCGATTTCGTGGTGCGCAATCTCTTCGACATGGGGCCGGACTACGCCCGCACGCTGGCCCACTGGCGGCAGCGCTTTGTCCACGCCTGGCAGGAGATTGAAAAGCTCGGCTTCGACGAACGGTTCCGCCGCATGTGGCTGTACTACTTCGGCTACTGCGAGGCCGGGTTTAACGCTCGCACCATCAGCGTGGTGCAGCTGACCGCCGAGCGCGTATGAGACGTTACGTTCAGGTCTTTCTGCTGGCCGTCGCGTTCGATCTTTACTGGGCGCTGGTGGTGCTCTTTCGCGAACAGGGCCTGATTGTCTGGCTCGCGCTGGCGATCATGGCGTGCCTGCTCTTGCCGCCGGCGTACCGTTTTTACGCCATTGGGCTGGCTGCGGCGGGCAGCCTGCTGGACGCGCTCTGGGCCCTGACCGGGCTGATTGCCTTCACGGGCGAGTCCCTGATGCCGTTATGGATGGTGGCATTGTGGCTGATGTTCGCCACGGTCTGGACGCAGCTGACGCGCACCACCACGCTACCCGGCTGGCTGTTGACCCTGCTGGCCGCCGTGGGGGGGCCGGTGGCTTACCTGTTTGGCGAGCGGCTAGGGGGCATTACGTTTCTGGAGCCAACCTTTATCGTCGTGAGCTGGATGGCGCCGGGCTGGCTGGTGTTGATGCTGTTTTTCCACCTGCTGATGGGGAGACAAAAATGAGATCTGCGGTTTTGCTGCTTTGGCTGACGCTGGTTGTGCCTGTTGCCCAGGCTGCCGACTGGCTTGCCTGGCGGAAGGTGGGTGACGCCACGCTCACCTGGGGACCTTTCACCGTCTATACCTCCCAGCTGCGCACTCCGGATGGCCGTTACAGCCGGGACAATCAGGATCAGGCGCTGATTATTACCTACGCGCGCGACATCGATCGCGATGAACTGGTTGAGGCGACCCGCGACCAGTGGCAGGCGCAGGGGATCCTGGCCCAGGAACCGCAAAGCGAAGCCTGGCTGCGGATGCTCCAGTCCCTGTGGCCGGATGTCCGACCGGGCTCACAGCTGGCGTTTGTTCTCAACGATAAGCAGGGGCAGTTCTGGTACCGCGAGTCGGCTACCCGCAAAACCTTTATTCCACTCGGACCACGCCAGTCGGAAGCGTTCAGCACCCGTTTTCTGGCCATCTGGCTCGATCCCCGCACGCAATATCCTGAGCTGCGTCAGCAGTTAATCGGAGGCCAAAAATGAAACGTATCCTGATGATGGCGCTGGCATTCACGATGCTGCTGGCGGGCTGTAGCACCGAGGTGAACGAATATCGCCAGCAGCAGCCGCGGCTGGATATCTTCCACTACTTCCAGGGCAAAACCGAAGCGTGGGGGATGGTGCAGGATCGCAGCGGCAAGCAGATCCGCCGTTTCCACGTTGAGATTGCCGGGGAGGTTATCGGCGATACGCTGACGCTCAATGAGCACTTTGTCTACGACGACGGCGAGAAGCAGCAGCGGGTCTGGCATATTCGCCGCGTGGGGAACGATCGCTACGAGGGAACGGCAGGGGATATTGAAGGGGTTGCCACGGGACAGGCTGCAGGCAACGCCTTTAACTGGCATTACAGCATGAACGTGACGGCCAACGGCAGCACCTGGCTACTGAGCTTCGACGACTGGATGTACCTGCAGGATGAGACCCATCTGTTTAACAAAACCGAGATGAAGAAGCTGGGCGTTACCGTCGCTACGGTAACGCTGTTCTTTACCCGTAAAGAGTGATGATGCGAGCATCGAACTATCCCCTCGCCCCTTTGGGGAGAGGGTTAGGGTGAGGGGGAACATACGGCTGTAGTGGTCATTCCGTTCACTTCATGTTTCTTGCTACTCTGTAACGACGTGACCGGTGAACGTGCCAGGGTGGCTCAATCGCCACCACCCTGGCGACCCGGGCTCCCGGCGGTAAATCGCCGCTTCGCGGTGCCCTCAGCTTTTTCCTCCAGGCTATCGGGTCGGGCATGAGCCTGCATCCCTGCAGGCCACGCCCTCTCGGCGCATCCCTGCGCCTCGCCCCGGCCTTGCGGAAACGCTTCGGCGATTTACAGCCGGACCAGGGCGTCGCTGGAAGTTAATTATTTCAATTTAAAAAACTTAATCGCTTCTGGTAAAAACTCGCTGGGATCCCTTCGTCCGCAAGGTGCTATGTTACGTGCTCGCAGAGCGGGATTTACTACCCGAGTAGATAAAAACAAGCGCAATCCCCAGACAGACAACTGCCCCCAGACGGCTCGTCGAGAACGGAATGGCCGCATTGCCCAGCCAGCCAAAGCTGTCAATCAGCATACTCATGGCGAGCTGGCCAAATATCACCGCCACCGTGGCGACGGCGGTGCCGATGCGCTGCACCGCCACGACCATGATCACAATGTAGGGCACGCCGAACATCGCCCCGAGGAGCTGCCATTTCGGCACGTCCAGCAGCGTGACCGTCTGCTTCGGTTCAAAGAAGAAAATGAGCAGGGCGGTTACCAGGGCGCCGACGGAAAACGTCAGAAACGCGCTTTTGAAAACGCCCACGCTGCTGCCGAGCTGTCCGTTAATTGCTGCCTGTATGCTCAGCGTTGCGCCGCCGCACACGGCCAGAAGAATCATAATCAGTGTCATACGTTTACCCCTGTGCCACCAAAACCAGTGCGGCAATAATAAAAACCAGCGCCACGATGCGTTTCGCGTTTATCTTCCTGTGCGGCGTACCCAGCAGACCAAAGTGATCGATGATCAGGCTTTTAAAGACCTGACCGGCCAGAATGCCAATCATGGTCATTGCGATGCCGATAGCGGGGGTCGCAACGGTCAAAATGACCACGTAGACAGGGCCAAGCACGCCGCCGAGCAGCTGCCAGCCGGGCTGTGCGAAAAACGACGGGCTGTTACGCGGGCTGAAAAACAGCATCAGCAGAAACGTCAGCGCGGCGCCGACGCCGAAGATGCTGAACGTTGCCCATAAGTCACCCACTTCGCCGCCCAGCGGCCCCAGCAATCCCGCCTCGACGGAGAGGCCCATCCCGCCGACAATCACCAGTAAAATCAACACAAACTGCATTACGCTTCCTCCGCTTTCAGGCGAAGAAGATTACGTCGGCAGCTTCGTGAGAAAAATGCCATAATGCTGGAAACACCTTTGCAGGATATGCATTAATGGTCGACGCCAGCAACATCAACGTCCGCGCGCTGCTGATCTTTATTGACGTGTATGAAGCGCAGAACTTCTCCGTCGTGGCGCGGCGGCAGGGGATATCGGCCTCGCAGATATCGCGCGTGATCCACCAGCTTGAGGATGCGCTCGGTCAACAGCTTTTTTATCGCAATACGCGGGCCGTCATCCCGACGGAAAGCGGTCATCTGTTTATTCGCTATGCCCGAACGGTGGCGGAAAATCTGGAAGAGGCGCGACGGGAGCTGGACGCGCGTGCGGTGGAGCCTTCCGGCGCGCTCCGCATTAACGGACCGGTGTTTTTTGGTCAGAAGCATATTGCGCCCGGCCTTCCCGGCCTGTCGGAACGCTATCCGCGCCTCAGCGTAGAGCTGACGCTGACCGATGATTTTATCGACCCCCATCGGGATGCCGCCGACGTGATCTTTCGGATTGGCGTGCTGACTGACTCCTCGTTTCATGCGCGGGTGTTCGGGCAGCAGGTTTATCATCTGGCCGCGTCGCCAGGCTACGTGCGTAAGAACGGTATGCCTGACGTGCCGGACGACCTGAACCGTCATCACTGTCTTGTCTATCGAGGATCGTCAGGGCCTAACCGCTGGCTGTTTCGCAGGAAGGGCGAGGCGTGGATACACTACCCCGTTACGCCATTGATGACCTCCAATAATGCGGAGGCGTTACTGGCTGCGGCACTGGGGGGGATGGGGATCGTGCTGTTCCCGGACTGGCTGGTGAGCGAGCAGCTCCAGCGCGGCGAGCTGATTCCGCTCCTTCCTTCGCTGGAGTGCGCCATCAATACGGAACAGCAGGCTATTGCGGCGATCTATCCTGATGCCCGACATCCGCCCCTGAACGTCAGGGCGGTGATTGATTATTACGTCGAGCACTTTGGTACGCCGCCGTACTGGCAAACGTAAGAGATTACGCGCCGAGCTCCTTGCGGATAATCTCTGCGCCCGCGCTGAGCGCCTTCAGCTTGCCGTTAGCAACCTGACGCGAAAGCGGAGCCATGCCGCAGTTGGTTGACGGGTAAAGCTTGTCCGCATCGACAAATTGCAGCGCTTTACGCAGCGTATCGGCGACTTCCTCCGGCGTTTCAACGGTGTTGGTTGCCACGTCAATTGCGCCGACCATCACTTTCTTGCCGCGGATCAGCTCCAGCAGATCCATCGGCACGCGGGAGTTGTGGCATTCCAGGGAGATGATGTCGATGTTAGACGTCTGCAGCTTAGGGAAGGCCTCTTCATACTGTCGCCACTCTGAGCCGAGCGTCTTTTTCCAGTCCGTATTGGCCTTGATGCCGTAGCCGTAGCAGATGTGTACTGCGGTTTCGCACTTCAGCCCTTCAACGGCGCGTTCCAGCGCGGCGATCCCCCAGTCGTTCACCTCGTCAAAAAAGACGTTAAATGCCGGTTCATCAAACTGGATAATATCGACGCCTGCGGCCTCTAACTCACGCGCTTCCTGATTGAGGATTTTGGCGAATTCCCAGGCGAGCTTTTCGCGGCTTTTATAGTGCGCGTCGTAAAGGGTGTCGATCATGGTCATCGGCCCGGGCAGGGCCCATTTGATTGGCTTGTCCGTGAGCTGGCGCAGGTACTTCGCATCGTCCACGAATACCGGTTTCTGACGCGCAACGGCTGAAACCACGGTCGGCACGCTGGCGTCATAGCGGTTACGAATGCGCACCGTCTGGCGATTTTCAAAATCCACGCCGCTCAGGTGTTCAATAAAGGTGGTGACGAAGTGCTGGCGGGTCTGTTCACCGTCGCTGACAATATCGATTCCCGCACGGATCTGCTCATCCAGAGACAGGCGCAGCGCATCCTGTTTCCCCGCCAGTAATTCATCATCCTGGAGCTTCCACGGAGACCACAGCGTTTCAGGTTGTGCCAGCCAGGTTGGCTTAGGGAGGCTGCCAGCCGTAGACGTCGGGAGCAATGTTTTCATAATAAAAGACCTTTTTTAATGAATTAAAGCGCGTAGTTATCAGACCACTGCTCAAGAATATGTTGGTAAGGCTTAATGAAGTACGCTTCGGTAAAGCGGCCCTGTTCAACCGCCAGCTGGCTTCGCTCTTCCCGGTCATAAACAATTTTGGTTAAGGAGTGATCCTGCTGGTTCAGATCCGGTCGGTAGCACAGTCCCGCCGCCGAGTTTGCGTTATAAATTTCCGGGCGATAGATTTTCTGGAACGTCTCCATCGTGCTGATGGTGGCAATCAGTTCCAGATCGGTGTAATCACTCAGCAAATCCCCGGTAAAGAAGAATGCGAAAGGCGCCACGCTGTTTTCCGGCATGAAATAGCGAACCTGCAGGCCCATCTTCGCGAAGTACTGTTCCGTTAGCGACTCGCCATCCGGCTGATACTCAATGCCCAGCACGGGGTGCTGGTTACCGGTGCGGCGGTAGGTGTCTTTGCTGGAGACGCTCAGGCAGATCACCGGTCCCTTTCTGAAGTTTTCTTTGTATTCCGGCGAATTCACAAAGTGGCGGAAAATATTGCCGTGCAGTTCGCCAAACTTTTCCGGAATGCTGAAGTGTTGCTGGTTCTTGTTGTGTTCCAGCAGCAGCACGCTGAAATCATAATCCCGCACGTAAGAAGAGAAGTTATTCCCGACGATGCCAGGGATACGCAGGTTATTTTTTTTGTCGACAATATACGTTTGCAATATCTCAATGGCCGGGAACGGTTTTTCCGCGCCAATGTTCAAATCGACAGAGATGATTTCAAGCTCAACCGCGTAGCGATCGGCGTTTGGGTTATCCCAGCGCGCTAAGGCGTTAAAGCGGTTGTTGATCATCACCAGCGTATTGCGCAGGTTTTCCTGACGTTTTTCACCGCGCGCCAGGTTGGCAAAGTTGGTGGTCGTACGCGTATTTTCTGACGGGTTGTAATTCTCATCGAAGCAACTGCGCTTAAGGGTATATGTGAAAGCTTTGCTCATTGTGGTTATGCATCCTAAGTTCATGTTGCTAAGAAGTTACCGATGCATAATTTATGCCTGAGCCCGCGGCGCAGGGGAAGTGACTTAATTTCAATGCAACATGAGCGAAGTTCATGAAGTGTAATGCTCGAGGTGTCGCTGCCTTCATGCCGGGTGGCGCTGCGCTTACCCAGCCTACGGTTCAGCGTCGTTTGTAGGCCCGTGCAAGCGCAGCGCCGCCGGGCGAAGCTCGCAATATGTCTGTGATATGCACTTTGCCCTCGTCGTTAAACGGCTGCAGGGGAGAGGGATTTTTTATTTCCGTTCAATTCCCGCTATAATCCCCAAAATTTCCAACCGGTTTAGAAACAATCATGACAAAACTCACCTTACAAGAGCAGATGCTGAAAGCGGGCTTAGTCAGCAGCAAGAAAGTGGCGAAAGTGCAGCGCACGGCAAAGAAATCACGCGTTCAGGCGCGCGAGGCTCGGGAAGCGGTAGAAGAGAACAAAAAGGCGCAGATCGAGCGCGACAAGCAGCTGAGCGAGCAGCAGAAGCAGGCCGTGCTGGCGAAAGAGTTTAAGGCACAGGTGAAGCAGCTGATTGAGATGAACCGCATCACCGTGGCGAGAGGCAACATCACCTTTAACTTCACCGACGGTAATCTCATCAAAAAAATCGAGGTCGATAAGCAAACCCAGGCTCAGCTGATCAACGGCCGTCTGGCGATTGCCCGTCTGGTCATTAACGCCAGCGGCGACTGTGAATACGCAATTATTCCGGCGGTAGTGGCCGATAAAATTGCCCAGCGCGATGCCGAGAGCATCGTGTTAAACAGCGCGCTCAGCCAGGAAGAGCAGGACGAAGACGATCCGTACGCGGACTTCAAAATCCCTGACGATCTGATGTGGTAAACCGCATTCAGAACGGGGCGGCGTGACGGGCGTTAACCGGCTCTCCGCTCACGGGATGAATAAAATTCAACTCGCTGGCATGCAGCATGAGCCGGGGCGTTTCCTCAGCCCCCGGCGCGTCAAGACCGCCATACAGATCGCAGCCCAGAATTGGGTGCCCCAGCTGCTGGCAGTGAATACGCAGCTGATGGGTTCGCCCGGTCTCCGGTGTCAGTCTCACCCGCGTTAACGGCACTCCCGTCCCCTGATAAAACCGTTCCACCACCCGATAGCGGGAGTGGGCGGGTTTACCGTTGATGGCGCAGATCGACATCAGCGGGAACAGCGCCGGGTCTTTGGCAATCGGCGCGTCTATCACTCCCTCATCGTTTTCCAGATGTCCGCAAAGCAGGGCGCTGTAGCCTTTCTCCACGCGGCGCTGGCTGAACTGCTGGCATAGCGCGGCGTTGATGGCCTTATTGCGCGCAACCACCATCAGCCCGGACGTGCCAAAATCCAGACGATGCACCAGCGTGCAGCCGGGGAACGTCTGGACCAGACGATAATGGACAGAATCAAGGTTTTGCGGATTTTTGCCCGAGAGGCTGAGCAGGCCGGAAGGCTTATCGATCAGCAGCAGATGTTCATCCTGCCAGAGGATCTCAATGTCGTCGTGACACGGTGGGGCAATAAAAGAATCAATAATCGCAGACATCAGGCCGCCCGGCTGGAGAGTGGGAGCGGATGATAACGAAATGCGGGAGAAAAGAAAAACCCTCCCACCGGGCGGTGAGAGGGCGAAATCTTACGCTGCGACCAGGCTGTCGATCGCGGCTTTCGCATCGGTCTGCGCTTTGGTCGCCACTTCCGGACCGTAAGCGATGCCTTCAGCGAACACGAAGTTCACGTCAGTGATGCCGATGAAGCCCAGGAACAGGCTCAGGTACGGCGCAACCAGGTCGGTTGGGGTGTCTTTATGGATACCGCCGCGGCTGGTCAGTACAACCGCACGCTTGCCTTTTACCAGACCTTCAGGGCCGTTCTCGGTGTAACGGAAGGTTACGCCAGCGCGAGCCACCAGGTCGAAGTAGTTCTTCAGCTGGGTAGGAATGTTGAAGTTGTACATTGGGGCGTTGATGACGATAACGTCGTGCGCCTGCAGCTCAGCAATCAGCTCGTCGGACAGGGCCAGCGCTTCCTGCTGACGTGGAGACAGTGGGGCATCGCTTGGGCGCAGCGCGCCAACCAGCTCGCCATCCAGCACAGGAATTGGGTTTGCAGCCAGGTCACGCACGGTGATTTCGTCAGCAGAATGCTGTTCACGCCACTGTTCAACGAAGTAATCAGACAGCTGACCAGACTGAGAGTACCCTGCCAGAATACTGGATTTCAAAACTAATACTTTGCTCATGGGTGATTCCTGTTGTTGCATTTGATTGAAGGGGGTTGCCCCGTTGCTTGTTGACACTCTATTCACAATCCTGCCACAGAGATAGCGCAATATATCGAAGTCTATGTTCGAATTTTTTGAATAAGGCGCTAAAGGCGTCAATGTGGTACTCTATAGCAATCATTAAAAAGAGAGTTTATCAGGGCGTGTACTGCCCTTTAACGCTATGACAGAACAACAAAAATTAACCTTCCCGATGCTCCTGCAACAGCTTGATTCTCTGATGCTGCGCGATAAACAGCGCTTTGCCCGCCGTCTGCACGGCGTGAAGAAGGTTAAAAATCCTGATGCACAACAGGCCATTTACCAGGAGATGGCGAAAGAGATTGAACAGGCGGCAGGGAAAGTTGTGCTGCGCGAAGCCGCGCGTCCGGCGATTACCTACCCGGAAAACCTGCCCGTTAGCCAGAAAAAACAGGACATCCTCGAGGCCGTACGTGACCACCAGGTGGTGATTGTCGCGGGTGAAACCGGTTCGGGGAAAACCACCCAGCTGCCGAAAATCTGTATGGAGCTTGGGCGCGGGCTAAAAGGGCTGATTGGCCACACCCAGCCGCGTCGACTGGCGGCGCGTACCGTGGCGAACCGTATTGCCGAAGAGCTGCAAACGGAGCCGGGCGGCTGCATTGGTTACAAGGTGCGATTTAGCGACCACGTTAGCGATAACACCATGGTCAAGCTGATGACCGACGGTATTCTGCTGGCGGAAATCCAGCAGGATCGCCTGCTGATGCAGTACGACACCATCATCATTGACGAAGCGCACGAGCGTAGCCTGAACATCGACTTCCTGCTCGGCTACCTGAAAGAGCTGCTGCCGCGTCGTCCGGATCTGAAAATCATCATTACCTCTGCGACCATCGACCCGGAACGCTTCTCGAAGCATTTCAACAATGCGCCGATTATCGAGGTGTCAGGGCGCACGTATCCGGTTGAAGTGCGCTATCGCCCGATTGTGGAAGAGGCAGATGATACCGAACGCGACCAGCTTCAGGCCATCTTCGATGCCGTTGACGAGCTGGGCAACGAAAGCGCGGGCGACATTCTGATCTTCATGAGCGGCGAGCGCGAAATTCGCGACACCGCCGACGCGCTCAGCAAGCGCGACCTGCGCCACACGGAGATCCTGCCGCTTTACGCGCGCCTGTCAAACAGCGAGCAAAACCGCGTCTTCCAGCCGCACGGCGGGCGTCGCATCGTGCTGGCGACCAACGTGGCGGAAACTTCGCTGACCGTACCGGGGATTAAATACGTTATCGACCCGGGCACGGCGCGCATCAGCCGCTACAGCTACCGCACCAAGGTCCAGCGGCTGCCGATTGAGCCGGTCTCTCAGGCTTCCGCCAACCAGCGTAAAGGCCGCTGCGGCCGCGTGTCGGAAGGGATCTGTATTCGTCTCTACTCCGAAGATGATTTCCTGTCGCGTCCGGAATTTACCGACCCGGAAATTCTGCGCACCAACCTGGCGTCCGTTATCCTGCAGATGACCGCGCTGGGGCTGGGCGACATCGCGGCGTTCCCGTTCGTCGAAGCGCCGGACAAACGCAACATTCAGGACGGCGTACGTCTGCTGGAAGAGCTCGGCGCGATTACCACCGACGAGCAGGCCACGGTCTACAAGCTGACGCCGCTGGGCCGCCAGCTCAGCCAGCTGCCGGTGGATCCGCGTCTGGCCCGTATGGTGCTGGAAGCGCAAAAGCACGGCTGCGTGCGCGAGGCGATGATCATTACCTCGGCGCTCTCCATTCAGGACCCGCGCGAGCGTCCGATGGACAAACAGCAGGCGTCTGACGAAAAGCACCGTCGCTTCCACGACAAAGAGTCCGATTTCCTCGCCTTCGTAAACCTGTGGAACTATCTCGGCGAGCAGCAGAAAGCGCTCTCCTCGAACCAGTTCCGCCGCCAGTGCCGCGTGGATTTCCTCAACTACCTGCGCGTGCGCGAGTGGCAGGATATCTACACCCAGCTGCGCCAGGTGGTGAAAGAGCTGGGCATTCCGGTTAACAGCGAACCGGCGGAGTACCGCGAAGTGCATATCGCGCTGCTGACCGGCCTGCTGTCCCACATTGGGATGAAGGACGCCGAAAAGCAGGAGTACACCGGCGCGCGCAACGCCCGTTTCTCCATCTTCCCCGGCTCCGGCCTGTTCAAGAAGCCGCCGAAATGGACCATGGTCGCGGAGCTGGTGGAAACCAGCCGCCTGTGGGGGCGCATTGCCGCGCGTATCGATCCGGAATGGGTGGAGCCGGTGGCGCAGCACCTGCTGAAACGCTCGTACAGCGAGCCGCACTGGGAGCGCGCGCAGGGCGCGGTAATGGCGACGGAGAAAGTGACCGTTTACGGCCTGCCGGTGGTCGCCGCGCGGAAGGTCAACTACAGCCAGATTGACCCTGCGCTCAGCCGCGAGCTGTTTATCCGCCACGCGCTGGTGGAGGGGGACTGGCAGACGCGCCACGCGTTCTTCCGTGAAAACCTCAAGCTGCGCGCCGAAGTGGAGGAGCTTGAGCACAAGTCCCGCCGCCGCGACATTCTGGTGGACGACGAGGCGCTGTTTGAGTTTTACGACCAGCGCATCAGCCACGATGTTATCTCCGCCCGCCACTTTGACAGCTGGTGGAAGAAAGCCAGCAAAGAGACGCCGGACCTGCTCAACTTCGAAAAGAGCATGCTGATTAAGGAAGGGGCGGAGTCGGTCAGCAAGCTCGACTACCCGAACTTCTGGCATCAGGGCAACCTCAAGCTGCGTCTGACGTATCAGTTTGAACCGGGTGCCGACGCGGATGGCGTGACCGTTCATATTCCGCTGCCGCTGTTAAACCAGGTCGATGAGAGCGGGTTCGAGTGGCAGATCCCCGGCCTGCGCCGCGAGCTGGTGATTGCGCTGATCAAATCCCTGCCGAAACCGGTGCGCCGTAACTTTGTGCCTGCGCCAAACTATGCGGAAGCCTTTTTAGGCCGCGTCACGCCGCTGGAGCTGCCGCTGCTGGACGCGCTGGAGCGTGAATTCCGACGCATGACCGGCACGACCATCGACCGCGATGACTGGAACTGGGATCAGGTGCCCGATCACCTGAAAATCAGCTTCCGCGTGGTGGATGATAAAAACAAAAAGCTGCTGGAAGGACGTTCGCTGAGCGAGCTGAAAGAGTCGCTGAAAGGGAAAGTTCAGGAGACGCTTTCTGCGGTGGCGGACGACGGTATCGAGCAGAGCGGGCTGCATATCTGGAGCTTTGGTCAGCTTCCGGAAAGCTACGAACAGAAGCGCGGCAACTATAAGGTCAAAGCCTGGCCTGCGCTGGTTGACGAGCGCGACAGCGTGGCGATCAAGCTGTTCGATAACCCGCTGGAACAGCAGCAGATGATGTGGCGCGGGCTGCGTCGCCTGCTGCTGCTCAACATTCCGTCGCCGATTAAGTATCTGCACGAGAAGCTGCCGAACAAAGCCAAGCTGGGGCTGTACTTTAACCCGTACGGCAAGGTGCTGGATCTGATCGACGACTGTATCTCCTGCGGCGTGGACAAGCTGATCCACGAGGCGGGCGGTCCGGTCTGGACGGAAGAGGGCTTTGCCCAGCTTCACGAGAAGGTGCGCGCGGAGCTGAACGACACCGTGGTGGAGATTGCCAAACAGGTCGAGCAGATCCTCACCGCCGTGTTCAATATCAACAAGCGCCTGAAGGGGCGCGTGGATATGACCATGGCGCTGGGTCTGTCGGACGTGAAGGCGCAGATGGCGGGGCTGGTCTATCGCGGCTTTGTCACCGGCAACGGCTTCAACCGTCTCGGCGATACGCTGCGCTATCTGCAGGCGATTGAAAAACGTCTGGAGAAGATGGCCATCGACCCACATCGCGATCGCGTGCAGATGCTGAAAGTGGAAAGCGTGCAGCAGGCGTGGCAGCAGTGGCTCAACAAGCTGCCGCCGGCGCGCCGCGACGATGAAGATGTTCAGGCGATCCGCTGGATGATCGAGGAGCTGCGCGTCAGCTTCTTTGCCCAGCAGCTCGGTACGCCGTATCCGATTTCGGATAAGCGTATTCTGCAGGCGATGGAGCAGATTTCCGCTTAAAACCTTTGCCCGGTGGCGCTGCGCTTACCGGGCCTACGGGAGAATATGTAGGCCGGGTAAGGCGTAGCCGCCACCCGGCTGGTTAACGTTCTACAATTGCCAGCGTAAACCCATCCCATCCCTTAACCCCCACCGTTTGCAGCGCGGTGGCGGTTAAGCGCGGGTTATCCCCAATCATCTCGATAAAACGTCGCACGCCCAGCACGCGCGCGTCGTCGCTTTGCCCGTTAATGACCTCGCCGTCGCGCACCACGTTATCGCCGATAATCACCGTGCCGGGACGGGAATAGTGCAGCGCCCACTCCAGATAGCCGGGATTGTTTGGCTTATCGGCATCGATAAAGATCAGGTCGAACGGGGGAACGTCACCGAAATCCTCCAGCGAGTTCAGCGCCGGGCCTTCAATTAATTCAATACGATCGTTCAGCCCCGCGAGGCGAATATTCTGGCGGGCAACATCGGCATGCGTCGGATCAGCCTCGAGCGTAACCAGCTTTCCGTCCGGTGGCAGGGCGCGCGCCATCCAGATTGAGCTATAGGCACCCAGCGTACCGATTTCAAGAATGCGTCTTGCCTGCGTCATGCGCACGAACAGCGCCAGCAGCTGCCCCTGATTGGCCGCTACGTCGTGCTCGGGCAGCCCGGCGCGCTTGTTGTTTTCCAGTACCTGACTCAGCACTTCATCGTAAGGAATAAGCGAAGAAATCATGTAATTATCTACTGCAGACCATTGTTGTTGCATAGATTGACTCCTTGTGGGATTGCCGGATGCGAAATGTAGGCCCGGTAAGCGCAGCACCACCGGGCAGGTTTTCAGGCACTGACCCAGCCGCCGCCCAGCGCCCTGTAGAGATCCACCTGCGCCAGCAGCAGGTTATTTTTCGCCTGCACGACGCTGGTCTGAACCGAGAACAGCGTGCGCTGCGCGTCCAGCACGTCCAGATAGGATGAATAACCGTTGCGATAGCGATTCTGCGCAATGCGCAGCGTCTCCTGCGCCACATCCTGCTGGGCAAGCAGCTCCGTCAGCTGTTCCTGATAGCGCGTAATCGCATCAAGGCTGTTGTTCACTTCGGCAAACGCGTTACGCACGGTTTTTTCATAGGCGTACAGCGCCTGGTTACGCTGGGACTGGGAAATGTCTACCTGCGCATTCAGCGCCTGGCGGTTCAACAGCGGGGCGAGAATACTCCCCCCGACGCTCCAGAGCTGAAGCGGGTTGTCCAGCAGGCCTGAAAGGGTACGATCCTGGACCGATCCGGTTGCGGTCAGGTTGATCGACGGCAGCAGGCTGGCGCGTGACGCGGCAAGCGAGGCGTCTGCCGCAACCAGCTGTCGTTCGGCCTGAACGATATCCGGTCGACGGTTCAGGAGCGTAGAAGGCAGCTGTGAGGGCAGCTTCAGCGGCGTCAGCGTCTCATAGCTTTCACTGCGCGCCACCGCGCCGGGATTGCTTCCCAGCAGCAGGCTCAGGGCGTTCTCCTGCTGTGCAATCTGATGCTGCAGCAAGGGAACCTGCGCCCGCGTTGAGCGCAGTTCGGAATCCGACTGCATCAGCTCCAGACGCGAGCTATAGCCCGTCTCAAACTGACGTTTCGCGAGGTTAAATGCCTCTTCGCGCGATTTCAGCGTGGATTCGGTCACGCGCAGCTGTTCGTCAAGCGAGAGCAGGGTGACATACCCGGAGGCAACGGAAGACGCGACGGTCAAATCCGCGGCGGCAGCGGCGGCTTTTTGCGCCTCCAGCGAGGCTTCGGCTGCACTGGCCGTGCTGCGGTTGACGCCCCAGATATCTACGTCATAGCTCGCCGTCAGGCTACCTCTGTACAGCGTGCCGTAGACCGGCAGCCCGGTCGCGGCGGATTGCGAACGGGCGCGCGTCCCCGTTACGCCCGCGTCAAGCGAAGGAAACAGGCTGCCGTCGGCAGCAAAGACCCGCGCCTGATACTCGTTAATCCGCTCGCGGGCGATCAGCACGTCGCTGTTGTTCTTAAGCGCCTGGTCCACGTAGCGGTTGAGGTTGTTGTCATGGAAATTGCGCCACCAGAGCTGCTCCGCCGGACTGGCAGGACCGGAATCGGCGCGCCACTGGGTGGGGATTTGCAGCGTCGGCTGCGCCGGTTTTACGTCGACGGACTGGCATCCGGCGAGCGTCACCGCCAGCACCAGACCGGCTATCGGGCGAAGGATCATGGCTTCGCCTCCCGCGTATCAATGGTCACCTGCACCGACATGCCCGGACGCAGGAGCGCGATCGCCTCTGGCTCGCCAAGCACCTCGATGCGCACCGGAATACGCTGGGCGATTTTGACAAAGTTGCCGGTGGCGTTGTCCGGCGTGATGGCGCTGAATTCAACCCCGGTTGCCGGCGAAATACTCTCCACGCGGCCCTGATACGCTTTGTCGTTCAGGGCATCAACGGTGAATTTTACCGGCTGACCGACGCGCAGCTCCGCAAGCTGGGTCTCTTTAATATTGGCAATGACCCAGTGCTGAGGCGGCACAAGGGTGGTGAGATGGGTCCCGGCGGTCACATACGCCCCGAGACGCACGGCAATCTGGCCGAGCTGACCGTCGCGCGGGGCGATAATGCGGGTGTTTTGCAGGTCAATCTGCGCCAGCTCCAGCGCAGCTTTCGCGTTTTCGACATCCGCCTCCAGCGCACCGCGATTGACAATCACCGTCTGCAGATCCTGACGCGACATCTCAAGCGTGGCTTTGGCCTGGTCGATATCGGCGCTGCCCTGGGCGGCGCTGGCCAGCGCGGCGTCGCGTTCGCGTACGGAAAGCGAACCGTCCGCCGTCAGATCCTTCACCCGTTTTAAATCCGCCTGCGTTTTCAGGCTCTGGGCGCGGGCATTTTTCAGCGCCGCGTCGTTTTTGGCGATCGTCGCTTCGGCGCTTTTACGCTGCTGCAGGTTGTTATTGAGCGCGGCAATTTTCATCGCCAGCTGCGCCTCGGCCTGATGCACGCGCTGACGATAGATGCGGTCATCAATCTGCAGCAGCAGGTCGCCTTTTTTAACCTGCACAAAGTCCTGAACCTTCACCTCGGTGATATAGCCATTCACCTGGGGGCTGATAAACGTCGTCTGACCGCGCACGTAGGCGTTGTCGGTAAACTGCGCGTGGCGGGTGAACGGCGGAAGCTGCCACGCATAAAGGATCACCAGCACGCCGACAATACCGATGGCCGCGGCGGTGAAAACGGAAACAATGCGCACATTTTTGCGGGTGTTGGCCTGCTCTTTGGCGGCATCCTGCTGACTCATAAACTCTCCAGAACTATTTCAATTATTTATTGCCGGTGGCGTTCTTAAGCGCCATGCGGGCAGTGATGCGCAGGCGCAGCAAGCGCCATAAAATCCAGACCAGCGTGGCGGCAGCGATGCTCGCCGTCAGCAGATAAGTATCGTTGTAAGCCAGAATATTCGCCTCCAGTGAGGTCGCCGTTTGCAGCTGGGTTATCGCCTGCGTCCCCAGCAGCGAACTGTCGCCAATCAGGCTTTTGTACATCTGGGTGTAAATCTGGATACGCTCGTTGACCAGCGGATTGAGCGTGGTGAGCTGGTCCGCCAGCAGGCTGGAGTGGTACTTCTCGCGCCAGGTCTGGAAGGTCCCGAGGATCGCGGACCCCAGCAGGCCGCCGAGGTTCTGACTCATGCCAAACATCACCGAGAAGCTGACCAGGTTGCGCGGATCGGCGATCACCCCGCCAATGGCGGCCAGCATGGCGGGCGCCAGGAAGAAGGCGCTGCCGAAGCCCAGCAGAAACTGGCTTAGCATCAGCTGATCCGGTCGGGTCAGGTTGTTGGACTGGCTGTCCAGCAGCGAGGCAACAATCATCAGCGCCAGAGAGGTGATGATGGGCCACGCCAGTTTCGTCGGCTTGATGGTGAGACAGCTGGTGACGATCCCGCAGACGATCCCGGCGAAAATGGACCACGCCAGGTGGGTCATCTGCTCGTTCTGTAATCCCACGTACTGTAACCAGCCGATGACGCCGGTGTTTTGCTCTGCCAGCACGATACGGATCAGCAACATGATCAGCCCCAGACGGACGATGCTGCCGCTCGACAGCCAGCGGGTGTTCAGCAGCGGGTTGGCGCGGTTATGTTCAAAGACGATGGCAGCCACAATCAGCACCAGCGATAGCGCCAGCGACCAGCCGATCCACGGCGCCTCGAACCACCAGTCAAGACGGCCCAGGGAGAGTACGGCGCAGAGCAGGGCCATTCCCGGGGCCATTAAAAAGAAGGTGATGAAGTCTTTCTTCTCAAAGACCTTGCGCCTGTCACCCGGCGGCAGTTTTAAGGCTATTACGCAGGCCAGGGAGATCAGCGCCAGCCCCAGCTCGAAGAAATAGAGCCCGCGCCACTCGTCCAGCTGCAGCAGTTCGGTCGAAAACAGGCGGGCCAGAGGGATAGCGAGTGACGACCCGGTAATCCCGATGGTGAGCGCCTTCAGGCGGTGTTTCGCAGGCCAGGCCTGGATCTGATAGTAAATCCCCAGCGAGCTGAGCGCGGCGGCCACCATCCCGTGCGCGGCGCGAACCATCAGGGCCGAACTGAGATCGTTAACGAACAGGTGGAAAAAGGTCACCAGCACGTACAGCACCAGAAAACCTTCCGTGAAGGCGCGCAGACCGTACTGCTGGCGGAACTTAACCAGCAGCAGGTTGATAGAGATGTTGGTCATGACGTAGACCGCGGGCAGCCAGGCAATTTCGGTCGACCAGGCCCCGAAGGTACCCTGCAGATTTTGCAGGTTGGCGGTCACCACCGCGTTTCCCAGCGCTCCCGTCAGGCACACCAGCAGGCCAACGACGCCGTAGGCAATACGTTTTGGCGTAGTGTGCTCGGGAGTTGAAGGCGAACCCAGCAGAGCGGGTTTTTCATGTGGCTGCCACTCGCGAGGAGCATAAGGGTCGCGTTCGGGCAGGCGCATAACGTCGGTTACCTTAGAAAGAGTTGAATAATTAGCGGGCTAGCGATTCTACGTCTGCCGCAAATGATAATTCAAGTGAATATGATTTACGCATGTTAATCAAATGTAGAAGGGAAGTTTAAGGAAAAAGAGCGGCCCGAAAGTCGGGCCGACAACGATCAGAGATGTTCGGGCTGTGCCTGCAGACGGGACGCTCGCTTGACGCGGCTGGCGCAGAAAATCGCGATTAGGGAAATGACTACCGTGACGGCAAGATACCAGGCCACCGGAACCCAGTCGCCGTCATATTTTGCCAGCAGTCCGGTGGCAATCAGCGGCGCGGTCCCGCCTGCCAGCGCGGCACCCAGCTGATAACCGAGCGTAATGCCGGTGTAGCGTACGTTTGCACTAAAAATTTCAGAGCACAGCGTGCCGAGTACCGCCGTCACCGGTGCCCACAGCACCCCAAAGGCGATGACCGTCGCGAGCACAATGCCCCAGGTTGTTCCGGTATTGAGCAGCATGAACCACGGCACGATAAACAAACCCAGGATGAAGACGATGGTGGCATACATGCGCTGGCGGCCAATTTTATCCGAGAGCAGCCCCATGAGCGGGATCATAATGGTCGCCACCAGGGCTCCCAGCGTCACGGCTTCCAGCGCCTGCGATTTCTGATAGCTCAGCGTGTTGGTGGCATAGCTCACCACGAACGTTGAGAAAATATAGAACGGCGCGGTTTCCACAACCTTTAAACCGGCGGCAATCAACACTTCGCGCCAGTGATGCTTCAGCGTATCGCGCAGGGGGGCCTTCGCCACCTGACCGGACGCTTTGACTCTCTTAAAATCGGGCGTTTCGTCAATATCTTTGCGGATCCACAGGCCGAGCAACACCAGAACCGAGCTCAGCAGGAACGGAATGCGCCAGCCCCAGGAGAGGAAATCCTCCTCGCTGAAAAGCGTCATCAGCGAAACGATAAAGGTCGCCATCAGCATGCCAATGGTAACGCCCGCCTGCGGAATACTGCCGAAGAAGCCTTTACGTTTTTCTGGCGCGTATTCATAGGCCAGCAACAGCGCGCCGCCCCATTCACCGCCGATGCCCATCCCCTGAATGATACGCATCAGGATCAGCAGAGCGGGCGCCCACAGGCCAATCATCTCATACGTGGGCAGCAGGCCAATCATGACGGTTGCACCTCCCATGAGTGAGAGGGTAAGAACGAGGGTTTTTTTACGTCCGATGCGGTCGCCAATATGGGCGAAAAGGACCCCGCCAATGGGGCGAATAAAAAAGGTTAATGAGAAAGAGAGATACGAGAGAATGAGTCCGATCACCGGATCGACCATCGGGAAAAAGATCTTATTAAAGACCAGC
Organism: Enterobacter cloacae complex sp. CARB60; assembly: GCF_036487345.1. Classification (NCBI taxonomy): domain Bacteria; kingdom Pseudomonadati; phylum Pseudomonadota; class Gammaproteobacteria; order Enterobacterales; family Enterobacteriaceae; genus Enterobacter; species Enterobacter cloacae complex sp. CARB60. The sequence continues at coordinate 2,423,203 of NZ_JAZKLC010000002.1, read as the reverse complement.
GCGGCCGCCGTGCCGTAGAGAAAATAGTCAAACCATTCAATGGCGCTTCCGGTAAGGCTGGCGATTAACACCTTCTTATTTTTTCGTAATACCGTCGTCGTACTTTCATGTTCTGTCATGACCTGAAACCCCGCCACGTTGATAAAGTTATAGGTGTCACCTGGCGCGCTTCAGGTGCAACCTGCGATGATGAAGTGGTTGTGAAATTGTTAAGCAACTTAGGTTTTGATGTTACATTTAGCAAGCTCACGGGGAATGAAACTGGTCAGATCACGACGAAATAAGCAGCGTTGGGTGCTTTTTAAGCGAGCATGAGCAACAGGATGTTTTGTATGATGGAAAACCAAAAGCATAATAAGCAGGTGCAACCCGATTGTTTTTGGATGTTTCTGGTTATTTCAGAAAAATGACAATTTGGGCGATAAAACAACGTCTGGTTTCAGATCCCGCATCTGCTTTATCCGTCAGAAGCCGCTAACCTGAAGAGACACAAACGAGGAGTTCACCATGGTTCAGCCCCATTTTCCCATCCTGCCGGAAGCCACGCTGGCGGCCATCAATACTCTCGGTGAATGGCTGGCGCAGGACGACCTGCGTGGCAGCCGCGTGCACCCGGACGTCGATGCGGTCATTCTGGCAGGGAACGCGGTGATCCCGACCATTGAGGCGGCCTGTCGAATTGCCGCGCAGCGAGAAATCCCGCTCCTGATTAGCGGCGGTATTGGTCACTCGACCGCGTTTTTATATACCGCCATCGGCAGTCATCCGCGTTATCACACCTTACAAGTCGAAGGGCGGGCGGAAGCGAGCATTCTCGCCGACATTGCGCGGGAGTTCTGGCAGATCCCCGAGACGCGCCTGTGGGTTGAGGATCGCTCCACCAACTGCGGTGAGAACGCGCGTTTTAGCTGGAACATGCTGAAACAGCATCAGAGAGTAACGGGGCGGGTGCTGGTGGTGCAGGATCCGACGATGCAGCGCCGTACGATGGCGACGTTTGCCCGCGTTTGTCAGGATGAACCGGTGTCACCGCAGTGGATAAGCCATCCCGGGTTTACGCCAACGCTGCATAACGGCAAAGAGGGCGTGGAGTTTAGCGGAGGCAATAGCGGACTGTGGCCCGTTGACCGCTACCTGTCACTGGTTCTGGGGGAGCTGCCGCGTTTGTATGATGACGTTAACGGCTATGGCCCGGCCGGGCGCGATTTTATCGCGCACGTTGATTTTCCTGAGGGGGTGATTGTCGCGTGGGGACAGTTAAAGCAGGATCCGGTTCTGAAGGGAGCGCGAAAGATAATCTAAGCACGGAACCATTCCCTCGCCCCATTGGGGAGAGGGTTAGGGTGAGGGGAAAAATCACAGCGCCGCAAACTTATCCAGCGTCCGCACCAGCTGCGTTACAAACCCATACTCGTTGTCATACCACGCGACGGCTTTCACCAGCTGCAGATCTCCCGCTTCTGACACCTCCGTCTGGGTGGCGTCAAACACCGAACCATAATGCGAGCCAATCACATCGGACGACACAATCTCTTCGTCGGTATACCCGAACGATTTATTGCCCTGAGTCGCCTTTTTCAGCGCGGCGTTGATCTCCTCAACGGTCACTTTCTTGCCCAGAATCGCCACCAGCTCGGTTACCGAACCCGTTTTTACCGGCACGCGCTGCGCGTGGCCCTTCAGTTTGCCGCTGAGCGCAGGGATCACCAGCCCGATGGCCTTTGCGGCACCGGTGGTATGGGGAATGATATTCTCTGCCGCCGCCCGCGAGGCGCGAAGGTCTTTCCCGCGCGGGCCATCCACCAGCGCCTGCGTACCGGTATAGGCGTGAATGGTGGTCATGGTGCCCACTTTTATTTCAAACGCATCGTGCAGGGCCTTCGCCAGCGGGGCGAGGCAGTTGGTGGTGCAGGATGCGACGGAAATAATGGTGTCACTGGCGTCAATGGTGTCGTCATTCACGCTGTAGACGATGGTTTTCATGTCACCCGCAGGCGCGGAGATCAGCACTTTCTTGGCGCCGGCGTCCAGGTGCGCCCGTGATTTCTCTTCAGAGGTATAAAAACCGGTGCACTCCACGACGATATCCACGCCTGCGGTTTTCCACGGAATGTGCTTTGCCTCTTTTTCGGCGTACACCGCAATGGTTTTACCGTCAACAATCAGCGCATCCTCGGTGAAATCCACGCTCCACGGGAAGCCACCGTAGTTGGAATCATGCCTGAGCAGGTAGGCCAGCACTTTCGGTGAGGTGAGGTCGTTGATGGCGACGACGGTATTACTGTCCTGGGTTTCAAGAAGGCGACGCAGAACAAGGCGCCCAATGCGTCCAAAGCCGTTAATGCCAATTTTACTCATGGTGTTCTCCTGTAAACGTGTCGATGCGACAGTTTGAACTCATCCAGGCTTAGACCATCACGGGCAGGGCGGCAATTGAAGATGCTTCATGCGGGAGGAAGTATTTGAAAAACCATACAGAAAAGTTAATGAATTTTTAAGGAAAGGGGATTATGTTGGCGCGATAACTGTTTTTAATCGGGAAATCACATGCGCACTAAATATACAAGCCTGCAAATCGGCATCCACTGGCTGGTGTTTCTGTTAATCATCGTCGCCTACTGCGCCATGGAGTTCAAAGGTTTCTTCCCGCGCACCGCGCGTCCAGCGATCAATATGATCCACGTCTCATGCGGTATCAGTATCCTGGTGCTGATGGTGACGCGTCTGCTGGTTCGCCTGAAATTCCGCGCGCCACCGATTCAGCCGAAGCCAAAAGCAATGGTGACGGGGCTGTCCCATCTGGGGCACCTGGTAGTGTATCTGCTGTTTATTGCGCTGCCGCTGATTGGCATTGTGATGATGTACAACCGTGGCAGCGACTGGTTGGCTTTTGGCCTGGTGATGCCGCATGCGGCGGAGTCCAATTTTGACCTGGTTGATGTGCTGAAAGAATGGCACGAGACGCTGGCGAACCTGGGCTATTTTGTGATTGGCCTGCACGCGGTGGCGGCGCTGATGCATCACTATTTCTGGAAAGATAATACCCTCCTGCGCATGATGCCGAAAAAGCGTTCGTAGTCTTTAACGCTTGCCGGGTGGCGCTGCACTCAGAACTGTTTGTAGGCCGGGTAAGCGCAGCGCCACCCGGCTTGTTTTTTAAGCCAGCAGAGCACGCTCTTCAGCAGTTAACGCCAGCGGCTGCGTTGACCCCGTCTCCGACGACTTCACCGCCGCTTCCAGCACGGCCATGACCGCCAGTGCCTCAACAGGGTGGACGGGGTTGGTGATTTTCCCGAGTAACGCATCACGTACGTTGAGGTAATACTGGCGCTGATCGCCTTTCGGGGTAGGGATCGTCTGCGGTGCACCGTCCGCCCCAAAGAACACCATGCTGTCGCCGTCTTCGCCCCAGGTTTCACTCCCGGGAATCACCCCTGAGAGCAGCTGCGCTTCCTGCTGATCGATTCTGGCTTTCACCACGCTGCCCTTGTCCCCGTGGACGGTAAAGCGCGCCGTACCGCCAGCAACCAGCATGCTGGCGTGCAGAATGACCTTATGCTCCGGGTAGTTTAAGACCACGTGCGCCCAGTCGTTAATTTCTGCACCGTCGCGCAGCGTTGCGATATTTCCTTGAACCGACTGAGGCAAGCCAAAGAGCTGCAGCGTCTGGTCAATCAGGTGAGGACCCAGGTCAAACCACAGACCGCTCCCTGGGACGTTCTGCTCGCGCCAGCGCACGCGCACTTCCGGGCGGAAGCGGTCGATATGCGATTCCAGCTGTTTAACCTTGCCGAGCGTGCCTTGCTCAATAATCTGCTTAATGCCGAGGAAATCACTGTCCCAGCGGCGATTGTGGAAGACGGAGAGCAGCAGCTGCTTTTCATCCGCCAGCGCAATCAGGTCGCGGGCTTCCTGCATGTCGAGGGTAAAAGGCTTATCCACGACCACGTGTTTACCCGCGTTCAGGGCCAGCGTCGCCAGCGGGGCGTGCGTGGCATTGGGGGAGGCAATCACCACCAGATGGATATCTGGATGCTGAATAGCCTCTTCCGGTGTTGCCACTACCTGTACGTCCGGCAGATCGCGTTTCACCTTCTCTTCATCACGAGAAGAGACCACTGCCAGCTTAATCCCGTCCACAGACTGGATCAGCGGGGCATGGAAGGTTTTACCGACAAATCCATACCCGATCAGCGCAATGTTGATTGTTTGAACGTTACTCATGACCTTCTCCACGTTAATTGGTGCACACCGTAACCTGCAGTGCGCTATGGTCCCCAAGCTCAGGCCAGGGACGATCTAAAAAGAGTTGTTGAATGCTGGATAACCCGGAAACCAGATACGGCTCGCAGCGGTTAATTTTCAGGTGATCGGCGACAATCCAGTGCGCATGGCTTGCGTCGAGCATCGCGCGTTTCACCTCGGCATCCGCTTCTTTACCGGCGCTCAAACCGAGTTCGGCATGAATGGCGCACGCCCCAAGAATGGCGATATCTGCCCGATAACGGGACAGCAAAGACAGCGTGGCGCTGCCGGCAAACAGTCGCTGCTTGTGGTCCCATTTCCCGCCGAGCAGGATCAGCTCAATGTCTTCCCGGTCGCTAAAATGCTGGGCGATATCCAGCGAGGGGGTAATGACGGTAAGCGGCCCCTGAAGAAAGGTGGCGACGGCCATCACCGTGCTTCCAGCATCCAGAAACAGGGTGGAGCCCGGTGGAACCTGCTGTGCAACCAGTTTACCCAGGCGCTGTTTGGTCTCCGGCAGCAGCGTATTGCGGCCCTGACGGTTCATGGCGGAGAGGTTAAGCGCGATGGCTCCGCCGTGGTTCTTCTGCGCAAGGCCCTGGTTTTCCAGGTCGGTCAGATCCCGACGGATGGTATCCGCCGAAACCTGCAGCTTTTCGGCCAGGTCGGTGATGCTGGCCTGGCCTTGCTCGCTGAGGATATCCAGGACGTAGCGTTGACGAGCGGTTTTGTGCATGGGAGTACATTCCTGCAAAATATCGCAATAGTTTGCATAATACAGCATTTTGACGCAGTGAGAAGGGAAATGTCGTCCTGATGATGTGCAGCGGCGTGATGATTCAGATGGGTGATTATTGATATTTTATTAAGCAGGTATAAGGAAGCCGTTTTGAATGTTAATCACAATGTTATTGTTATGTTTTATTTAACGATTTGGGTTATGTAACCAGTGCATCGCCATTGTGTGGGGTTAAATGCTGTTTAATTTCAATTATGCAGCTTTTAATTGCTTTAATTAGTTTTTTAATGGTTTTTAATTTTAAATAAACCCCCTGGATTACTAAAACTGACACTTCTTTGAAAATCTTTGTGTCTGACCCGCTCAGAAATTAACGCAAAAATGTACATAGAAAGAATTAAGAATTTTCCTTAGATAACAGGGGGTTTATATGTTTCATTTGAAAGGATACTTTAAGAGTTTTGTCCAGAAACCCCATATTTTTTCTTGCTTGTAACACCACATTAACATTGTGGCTGTAGTGGGCTATACCACATTTTGTTATGCTGCTAACCAGTTTAAGAAATAAGTAAATTCTTAATTGAAATAAGACGCAAGCAGATCTCATCTCCAACGGAAATGGGTATGGGGAGTATTACCTAAAATTCAGCACGGTAGCAAAATAAGATATTTGTCTAATTATCTGTACCTCTTTTTGGGTATTTGCTTGAGTATCACTCAGAGTCAGGGAGATAACATGACGATATTACGAAAGCCTATGTTACGCCGATTTACAGCAGCACTGGCATTCATTTCATTAGCCATAAATACGGCGTACGCCAATAGTAATCAGGTGGGAATTGCCCCGGTGGCAACCACAACCTTAAAAGAAAGTATTCTTTTTGCTATCGATCGCGATCCGTCAATTAGTCAGCAGGCCGCGCAATTAGGTATTGGCCAGGCTCAAATAGATGAAGCGCGCAGCGGCTGGATGCCGCAAATATCGTTGAACGGGAGTACAGGGCACAGCCAGACCACCGATTCCAGCGGGTCGCTGAAGAATTCAGCCGCCTGGGGGCTGAGCCTGACGCAGCTGCTGTACGATTTTGGCAAGACCAATAACAGCATCAGCCAGTCTTCCGCCCAGCGCGATAGCTACCGCTATCAGCTGATGGGCACGCTTTCAGATGTGGCGGAAAAAACGGCGCTGAGCTATGTAGAGGTCAAACGCTATTCCGATCTCCTGCAGGCGGCAATAGATAACGTACAGGCGCTCAAAAACGTCGAGCAGCTGGCAAAGCTGCGGGCAGACGCGGGCGTGAGTTCCACCTCCGATGAGCTCCAGACCCGCACGCGCATTGCCGGCATGCAGGCGACGGTCGCGCAGTATAACGCCGCCTTAAACAGCGCGCGCGCAAGGCTTGCGGTATTAACCGGGATGCAGGCAGAAGCGTTTTCGCCAGTGCCTGCGAACCTCGCGGTGGAGCCAGATTCGCTCAACCGTATTGATTATTCGCTAATACCTGCGGTGATGGCCGCGCAGAACATGGAACGTTCGGCACAGTATGGCGTGGAAACGGCGAAGTCCCAGCACTGGCCGACGTTAAGCCTGAAAGGGGGGCGCACCCGTTATGAATCGGACAACCGTTCATACTGGGACGACCAGATACAGCTCAATATTGATGCACCGCTGTATCAGGGGGGCGCGGTTTCCGCTCGCGTTCGGCAGGCGGAAGGCGCGCGGGCCATGGCCTCCTCTCAGGTCGATCAGGCGCGTTTCGATGTTCTGCAAAAAGCCTCCGTCGCGCAGGCTGACTGGACCGGCGCACGGGGAAGAATGGAGGCCGGGAAGCAACAGCTGGAAAATGCGCTGCGCGCTCGCGACGTTTATAAAAATGAATACACCCTAAGCAAGCGGAGCATTAACGATCTGCTCAGCGTTGAACAGGATGTCTGGCAGGCCACATCAGCGAAAATAATCGCTGAGTATGATGGCTGGAGTTCGGCAATTAATTATGCTTCCGCGGTTGATAATTTAATGCCGCTTATAGGAATAGAGAAAAACGCTGCCGCAAAATTACCTGACTTGAGTTAAAAAACACGCGCATTGTTGCGCAAAAATAAGTCTGAAAATAATGGGTGTTTTTTCCCAGGGATAGCTGCATCCATCTGGTGGTCATATCCACAGGAATCCGTACACCTGCAAGGAGAAGAAATGAGTAACGTAAAAGTTGTTGATGTCATCATTCGAAAAACGGCGGAGAAAACGAAATTAACCGGCGAAGGAAATCTGTCGGTCTCTATTTCATCGCCGAGCGTGATTGAAATCCAGGGTTCTGCTCAGGATGTGGCGCGTTATGTCCGCCAGGGGAAAGATCTCCTCATTTATATGAAAGATGGCAGCGTTATTCGCTGCAATAACTATTTTGTCGAAGATCCAGAAACGCATAATCAGTCAGAGCTGGTGTTCAACGACCGTCAGGAACTGACACATATTTCTTTTGCCGATGCCGGGGAAGCGTCAGGCGCTGCGGTGACCGAGTTAACCGCGCAGGCCACACCGATTAGCAGCATTCAACCTTTCCTTGAGCAGGAGAGTGTTTTAAGCGACGCGCCGTGGGGCTGGATTGCGGGGGCTGCGTTAGGCGGCGGTGCTATCGGGGCACTGCTGGCAAACGGCGGTGACGGCGATACTAAAACAAAAGTCATTGATAATACGAAAGAAGTCGAAAGCGCGACGCCGACCTTCTTGCTGTCGGATAAAGCGGGTGACAAGCAGGGCGTGCTGAGTGCAAAAGAGGTCACGGATGATAACACCCCAACCTTTAGCGGTACGGGGCAGCCAGGTGCAACCATTCAGATTAAAGACAGCAGCGGCAGCACCATTGCCAGCGCCATGGTCGCGAAGGACGGCACCTGGACGGTAAAACTCCCGACCCAGACCGACGGGGAACATACCTGGTCCGTCGTGCAGATCGACGGCAGCAAAACGACCTCTGCGGGGAGCATTACCGTCACCGTGTCGACGGCTGATGCCACCTTAACGCTCGCCACCACGGCGGGCGATAACGTGATCAACGCCAGCGAACAGTCTGCGGGCTTCACGCTCTCCGGCGCCAGTAAAAACCTGGCGCAGGGAACGGCGCTCACCGTCACGCTGAACGGCAAGACCTATTCCGCAGAGGTGGGGGCAAACGGCGCGTGGAGCGTGAAGGTGCCTGCCGCAGACGCGCAGGCGCTGGGCGACGGTACCTGGACGGTTAACGTTAGCGGTAAAGACGCGGCGGGTAACACCGTCAGCGGAAGCCAGACGATCGGCGTCGATACCGCAGCACCCGCTCTGTCCGTCGACGCAATCGCGCAGGACAACATCATTAACGCCGCTGAACACAATCAGCCGTTAACGCTGACGGGTAAAACCGATGCGGAAGCGGGCCAGATTGTCACGGTTACGCTGAACGGCAAAAACCACACCACGACCGTGGGCAGCGACGGCACCTGGTCCGTCACGCTTCCCGCCAGTGAAGTACAGGCGATGGCTAACGGCGGGCACACCCTGACGGTCAACGTCAGCGACAAAGCGGGTAACGGTTCTACCACCACCGCCGATTTTACAGTCGATACCGCAGCACCCGTTGTGACGATCAACACCGTCGCGGGTGACGATATTCTGAATACCAGCGAGCAGGGCCAGGCGCAGATCATTTCCGGGCAGGCGAGCGGTGCCGCCGCGGGCGACGTGGTCACCGTGACCCTTGGCGGCCAGACCTTCACCGGCGTGGTGCTGGCGGACGGCAGCTGGAGCGTGGGCGTTCCGGCGTCCGTGCTAGGCGCGCTCGGTGAGGGCAGCCACACGATTTCTGTCTCCGTTACCGATGCGGCAGGCAATACCGGCAGCGCGACGCACGGCGTGACGCTGAGCGGACACCCGCCGGAATTCACGATTGACGCCATCAGCCAGGATAACGTCCTGAATGCCCAGGAGGCCATGCAGCCCCTGAGCCTGAGCGGCACCAGCAACCTGCCGGACGGCACCACCGTCACCGTGACGCTGAACAACGTCAACTATCAGGCCACCGTCGAAAACGGTATCTGGGCGGTCCAGGTGCCGGTTTCAGACGTCCTGAATCTGGCGAACACGCTTTATACCGTCAGCGTCAGCGGCACCGACAGCGCGGGTAACAGCGGTTCTGCCGGGGCGAATCTGCTGGTGGATACCGTCCTTCCGCAGGTCATTATCAATACGTTTGCGGGCGACAACCTGGTTAATAACGCCGAAGCGGGCGTCGATCAAACCCTCAGCGGTCGCGTTACCGGCGCGGCGGCGGGCGATACCGTTTCTGTCACCGTCGGCGGCAAGAGCTACACCGCAACGGTTGGCAGCGACCTGACCTGGAGCGTGAAAATCCCGTCAGCGGATCTTCAGGCGTTCGGCGACGGCGATTTAACCTTCAGCGCCTCCGTCACCAACGCGCATGGCAATACCGGCACCGGCGAGCGTGATATCAATATCAACGCGGAACTGCCGGGTCTGCGCGTGAATACCATCTCCGGCGATGACGTAATCAACGCGATCGAACAGCAGCAGGATTTGAGCGTCACCGGCTCCAGCAGCCATCTGGCCGCGGGCACGCAGATTATCGTCACCATCAACAACGTTGAGTACGTCACTGCGGTTAACGCCAGCGGTAACTGGCAGATCGGCGTTCCGGCGGCGGACCTGCAGGCCTGGACGGCGGGCGGCATGACGGTTAGCGTCAGCGCTGAAGATGCCTGGGGCAATACCGTTGCGGCTGAACACCCGATTGAACTCGATCTGAACGCCGTGGCGGTCACCATTGATACCGTCTCCGGCGACGACCTGCTGAATGCGGCAGAAAAAGGCGGTGATTTAACCCTTTCCGGCCAGACGCAGGGCGTGGAAGCGGGGCAGACCGTGGTGGTGAAATTCGCTGACCAGACCTTTACCGCGCAGGTGCAGCAGGATGGCTCCTGGAGCCTGACCGTACCCGCCGGCGCCATGGAAACCCTGATCGACGGGCGTGCGCAGGTGAGCGTCAGCGTCACTAACGTCAGCGGCAACAGCGCCGACGCGTCGCGCGTGGTCACGGTGGATACGCAGCCGCCGGCGATTACGCTCGATAACCTGACCGACGACAACATCATTAATGCGGCTGAAGCGCAGCAGGATTTACTGTTAAGCGGCAGCAGCACGGCGGAACCCGGCCAGACGGTCACCGTCACGCTGAACGGCAAAACGTATCAGACCACGGTTCAGACGGACGGGACCTGGCAGCTGAGCGTCCCGGCGGCAGACGTGGGAGCCCTGACGGATGGCATCGTGACCGTGACGGCAACCGTGAGCGACGTGGCGGGCAACGCCAGCAGCGCGGACCGCGTGGGTCTGGTGGATGCGACCGTACCGCAGGTGACCATTAACGACTTTGTTACCGACACCAACACCGTTAACCAGCTCGCCCATTCACAGGCGCAGATCCTGAGCGGCTCCGTCACCGGTGCGGCAGCGGGCGATCGGGTGACCGTCACCATTAACAGCGTCGATTACACCACCGTGGTGGATGCGGCGGGGAACTGGAGCCTTGGCCTGCCGGCGTCCGTCGTGCAGGGTCTGGCGGACGGTACCTGGACCATCGACGTCTCCGTGACCGACCGATCCGGCAATACCGGAAGCAGTTCACTGGATGTGGTGGTGAATACCGTGACGCCTGTTATCGGTATCAACACGCTGGCGGCGGACGACGTGATTAACGCGACCGAAAAGGGCGAAGATCTGCTGCTCTCCGGCACCAGCAACCAGCCGGAAGGCACGGCCATTACGGTAACCCTGAACGGCATTCACTACACGGCCACCGCTGATGCGAGCGGTAACTGGAGCGTGACCGTACCGGCCTCGGCCGTAAGCGCGCTGGGAGAAGCCCATTACACCGTGACGGCGAGCGTTACGGATAGCGTAGGCAACAGCGCCTCAAGCTCACACGACGTGCTGGTGGACAGCTCGCTGCCGGTGGTGACGATCGGCACGCTGGCGGGCGACAATATCGTTAACGCAGCGGAAGTGGCGGCAGGGCAAACCCTGACCGGTAAAGTGACGAACGCGGCGCCAGGTGACACTGTCACCATTATTCTTGGCGGCCAGACATACACGGCTACCGTGCAGGACGATCTCACCTGGAGCCTGCCGTTAAGCGAAAGCCAGCTTACCGCGCTCGGCAACGGCGACCTCACCGTATCCGCGAGCGTGACTAACGCGCACGGCAATACCGGCTCTTCTTCTCTCGACTTCAGCATCGACGCACAGCTTCCGGGACTGCGCATTGATACCGTCGCAGGTGACGACGTCATCAACGTCATCGAACACGCTCAGAACCTGATTGTGTCCGGCACCAGCACCGATCTGGCGGCGGGCAGCACCGTGACCGTGACGATTAACGGTAAAGATTATTCGGCAACGGTACTGGCGGACGGTACCTGGCATGCGGCGGTACCGGCGGCCGATGTGTCCCAGTGGGCGGACGGTTCGCTCACCATCAGCGCCAGCGCGCAGGATGCCTCCGGCAACCCGGTGACCATCGGCACCGTCGTGGACGTCGATCTCGCGCCTGTCGCCATCACCATCAGCAGCGTGACCGACGATAACGTGCTCAACGCGGCGGAAAAAGGCCAGGATCTGGTGCTTTCCGGCACCACCTCCAACGTTGAAGCGGGTCAGACCGTGACCATCACCTTCGCGGGTAAAACCTACACCACGACGGTGGATGCCAACGGTGACTGGACCTACACCGTTCCGGCAGCCGATCTGAACGGCCTGAAAGACGGCGACGCCAGCGTGCAGGTAAACGTCAGCAACGTGAACGGCAACGCGGCGTCTTCTGCGCAGGAATTCAGCGTCGATACCACCGCGCCGACGGTGACCATCAATACCATCAGCCATGACAATATGCTGAACGCGGCGGAGGCGGCGCAGGACCTGACCCTCAGCGGCACGTCTACTGCCGAAGCGGGCCAGACGGTCACCGTGACCTTCAACGGCAATCAGTACACCGCGCAGGTGCAGGTGGACGGCAGCTGGACGCTCGACGTTCCGGCGGCGGATATGGCAGGCATCACCGACGGCAGCGCGGCGGTCACGGCGACCGTGTCCGATAAGGCAGGCAACCCGGCCAGCGCGGGTTCATCCGTGCTGGTCGACACCACCGTACCGCAGATTTCGTTCAACATCGTTGCGGGCGACGACATCATCAATATTGCCGAGCACGGCCAGGCGCTGATCGTCTCCGGTAAGGTCACGGGCGCGCAGGCGGGCGACGTGATTACCGTGACCCTGAACGGGAAAGACTACACCGCCATGCTGGACGCGTCCGGCAGCTGGAGCGTGGGCATTCCGGCGACGGACGTGGGCGCGCTGGTTAACGGCGAGCAGACGATCTCTGCGACCCTCACCGATAAAGCCGGTAACAGCACCACCGCGACGCACGAGTTTGACGTCTCCCTGACCGCGCCGGTGGTTGCCATCAATACCCTGGCGGTTGACGACGTGATCAACGCGACCGAGAAAGGCCAGGATCTGCTGGTGTCCGGCACCAGCAACCAGCCGGAAGGAACCACCATTACGGTGACCCTGAACGGGATCGGCTATACGGCCACCACCGACGCCAGCGGCAGCTGGAGCATCACCGTTCCGGCGGCAAACGTCTCTGCGCTGGGCGAAGCAAGCTACGAGGTGACGGCGAGCGTAACCGACGCCGCAGGCAACAGCGCGAGCACCGGCCACAGCGTGCTGGTCGACAGCGCGCTGCCGCAGGTCACCATCAACCCTGTCGCCACGGACGATGTCATCAACGCAGCGGAAGTGGCCGCCGGGCAGACCCTGAGCGGCAAAGTGAGCGGCGCGGCGAGCGGTGACACTGTCACCATTTCAGTCGGCGGCAATACCTATACCGCGACGGTTCAGGACGATCTGAGCTGGTCGGTCAACGTGCCGTCCACGGTCTTAACCGCCATCGGTAACGGCGATCTGACGGTATCAGCCAGCGTCACCAACGGCCACGGCAACACCGGCTCCGGCGAGCGCGACATCACCATTGATGCCAACCTGCCGGGCCTGCGCGTCGATACCGTGGCGGGCGACGATGTGATCAACAGCATTGAGCACGCTCAGAACCTGATTATTACCGGCTCCAGCGAAGGCCTGGCAACGGGCGCGGCGTTAACGGTGACCGTCAACGGTAAAACCTACGCCGCAACCGTGCTGGCGGACGGAACCTGGACGGCGGCCATTCCGGCAGCAGACGTCAGCGCGCTGAATGCGGGCACGGTCACCGTGACCGTGGAAGGCCAGAGCGCGGCGGGCAATCCGGTTTCCATCAGCCATGACGTGAAGGTGGATCTGGCGGCAGTCGCCATCAGCATTGACCCGATTGCGTCGGACGACGTGATCAACGCGGCGGAGAAAGGCGCGGATCTGGTGCTGTCCGGCTCGACCACCAACGTGGAAGAAAACCAGACCGTTACCATCACCTTCGGCGGCAGGTCGTACACCGCGACGGTGGATGCCGACGGCAACTGGACGGCGACCGTACCGTCCGCTGATTTGGGCAGCCTGAAGGACGGCGATGCCAGCGTGCAGGTGAGCGTCACCAACGTGAACGGCAACAGCGCGTCGGCAGGCCGCGAGTACAGCGTGGACGCCACCGCGCCGACGGTGTCTATCGAGATCGTCAGCGACAACAACATCATCAATGCGGCCGAAGCGCAGCAGGATCTGGTCGTTAACGGCGTGACCAACGCCGAAGCGGGCCAGACCGTCACCGTGACGCTGAACGGCGTGGACTACACCACCACCGTGCAGGCAAACGGCAGCTGGAGCGTGACCGTGCCGTCCGCTGATCTGAGCGGTATTACCGACGGCGACTACACCATCAGCGCCGCCGTGTCTGATAAGGCGGGCAACCCGGCCTCTGCGGATCGCGACGTGCTGGTCGATACCACCGTCCCGCAGCTGACCATCCACACCGTTTCCGACGACGACGTGATCAACAGCGCCGAGCATGCGCAGGCATTGATTGTCACGGGTTCCGTGACCGGCGCGGCGGCGGGCGACGTGGTTACCGTCACCCTCAACGGAAAATCGTATATCGCCACCCTGGATGCCTCCGGCAACTGGAGCGTGGGCGTGCCTGCGGCGGACGTCACCGCGCTGGCCGCGGGGGATTACACCATTACCGCAGCGCTGACCGATAAAGCGGGCAACAGCAACAGCGCCACGCACGGCGTGGAGGTGAACCTGACCGCGCCGGTGCTGACCATTGACACCGTATCCGGTGACGACGTGATCAACAACGCCGAGAAAACCCAGGATCTGACGATCTCCGGTACGGCTTCCGGCCTGGCGACAGGTGCAGTGGTGACCGTGATGCTGAACGGCAAAGCGTACAGCGCGACGGTCGATAGCAACGGGAAATGGACGACTACCGTTCCGGCGGATCGGGTGAGCCAACTGGGCGAAGCGTTGTATACCGTTACCGCATCGGCAACGGACAGCGTCGGCAACAATACCAGCACGTCGCACACCGTGAACGTGGAATCCGTTCTGCCGGGCGTGATTATCAACACCATTGCAGGTGACGACGTCATTAACGCGGCGGAGCTGGCAGCCGGCCAGACCATCAGCGGTAAGGTGGTGAATGCCGAAGCGGGCAACACCGTGACCGTGACCATTGGCGGTAACAGCTACACCGCAACGGTGCAGGGCGATCTCACCTGGTCCGTTAACGTGCCGGAATCCGTGCTGACCGCGCTGGGCAACGGCGATTTGACCGTGTCGGCCAGCGTCACGAACGGCGTGGGCAATAGCGGAACGGGCGAGCGCGAAATCGTTATAGACGCTAACCTGCCGGGCCTGCGCGTGGATACCGTGGCGGGTGACGACGTGATCAACAGCATCGAACATACTCAAAACCTGATTATCACCGGCACCAGCGACGGGCTGGCGGCGGGCGCGGCGCTGACCGTGACCGTAAACGGCAAAACCTATCCGGCGACCGTGCTGGCGGACGGCACCTGGAGCGCCGCGATCCCGGCGGCGGACGTGGGTGCGCTGGCCGCAGGCACGGTTTCCGTGACCGTTGCGGGCCAGAGCAGCGCCGGTAACCCGGTCTCCATCAGCCACGATGTGACGGTGGATCTGGCGAGCGTTGCCATCAGCATTGACGCCATCGCCACCGATGACGTGATTAACGCGGCCGAGAAGGGCGCGGATCTGGTGCTCTCCGGCACTACCTCGAACGTTGAGGAAAACCAGACCGTCACCATCACTTTCGGCGGCAAGAGCTATACCGCGACGGTGGACGCCGACGGTAAATGGACCTCCACGGTGCCAGCGGCCGATCTGGCGGGTCTGAAAGACGGCGACGCCAGCGTGCAGGTGAGCGTCACCAACGTGAACGGCAACAGCGCCTCGGCGGGCCGCGAGTACAGCGTGGATGCAACCGCGCCGTCCGTGACCATCAACACCCTGGCGAACGACGACATTCTGAATGCCGCCGAAGTTCAGGCCGATCTGACCGTATCCGGCACCAGCACCGCCGAAGCGGGCCAGACGGTCACCGTATCGCTGAACGGCAAAGACTACACCACAACCGTCAGCGCGGACGGCAGCTGGACGCTGAACGTCCCGGCGGCGGATCTGGCTGGATTAACCGACGGCAGCGTGACCGTCACCGCATCGGTCAGCGATAAAGCGGGTAACCCGGCGTCCGTGGATCACAACCTGGCGGTAGATATCACCGCGCCTGCGGTAACCATCAATACCGTGGCGGGCGACGACGTCATTAACATCGCAGAACACGGCCAGGCGCACATCATCAGCGGCACCGCCACCGGCGCGGCAGCGGGCGATAAGGTCACCGTCACGATTGGCGGCCAAACTTACACCACCGTGCTGGACGCCGCGGGGAACTGGAGCGTGGGCGTCCCGGCGAACGTGATTTCCGGCCTCAGCGACGGCACCGTGACCGTCACTGCGTCAGTCACCGACGCGGCGGGCAACACCGGCAGCGGCACGCATAACGTGACCGTCGATACCGGTCTGCCATCGGTGGCCTTCAACGCCATCAGCGATGACAACGTGCTGAACGCGGTGGAGAAAGGTCAGGATCTGAGCGTCAGCGGCACCAGCGCTAACCTCGCGGAAGGCACCGTGGTGACCGTGACCCTCAACGGCAAAAACTACACGGCCACGACGGCGGCAGACGGCACCTGGAGCCTGACGGTTCCGGCAGCGGATCTGGCCGGCCTCGGCCAGGCCAATTACACCCTGAACGCGACCGCCACCAACGGCGTGGGCAACAGCGTGAGCAACACCGCGAACCTGCTGGTGGACACCGCGCTGCCGACCGTCACCATCAATACCGTGGCGGGCGATAACGTCATCAACGCGGCGGAAGTGGCGGCAGGCCAGACCCTGAGCGGTACCGTGGCGAATGCCGAAGCGGGCAATACCGTTACCGTCACCATTGGCGGCAACAGCTACACCGCAACGGTGCAGAACGATCTGACCTGGTCCGTCAACGTACCGTCTGACGTGCTGACCGCGCTGGGCAACGGCAGCCTGAGCGTGACGGCGACCGTCACCAACGGCCACGGCAATACCGGCACCGGCGAGCGCGAAATTGCTATCGACGCTAACCTGCCGGGACTGCGCGTGGATACCGTGGCGGGCGACGATGTGATCAACAGCATCGAGCACGCGCAGAACCTGATCGTCACCGGCTCCAGCGACGGGCTGGCACCGGGCACGGCGCTGACCGTCACCGTCAACGGTAAAGACTATGCGGCGACGGTGCTGGCGGACGGCACCTGGAGCGCGGCGATCCCGTCCACCGACGTGAGCGCATGGCCGGAAGGCACCGTCAAAATCAGCGTGACCGGCGACAGTTCAGCGGGCAACCCGATTACCATCAGCCACGACGTGACGGTGGATCTGGCGACCGTTGCCATCAGCATCAATTCCATCGCCACAGACGACGTGATTAACGCGGCGGAGAAGGGCGCGGATCTGGTGCTGTCCGGTGCGACCACCAACGTAGAAGCCGGGCAGACCGTGACCATCAGCCTGAACGGCAAGATCTACACCACCACCGTGGACGACAGCGGTAACTGGACCTACACCGTACCGTCTGCGGATCTGGCACACCTCAAGGACGGTGACGCCAGCGTGCAGGTGAGCGTCAGCAACGTGAACGGCAACAGCGCCTCGGCGGGCCGCGAGTACAGCGTGGATGCGACCGCGCCGTCCGTGACCATTAATACCCTGGCGACTGACGATATTCTGAATGCTGCAGAAGTTCAGGCCGATCTGACCGTGTCCGGCACCACCACCGCCGAAGCGGGCCAGACCGTGACCGTGACGCTGAACGGCATAGACTACACCACTACCGCAGGCGCGGACGGCAGCTGGACGCTGAACGTTCCGGCGGCGGATCTGGCTGCGCTCGGCGACGGCAGCGTGACCGTGACGGCGAGCGTCAGCGACAAGGCGGGCAACCCGGCGTCGGCCGATCACACTCTTACGGTGGACGTGACTGTTCCTGCGGTGACCATCAACACCATTGCAGGCGATGATGTCATTAACCTCGCAGAACACAGCCAGGCGCACATCATCAGCGGCACCGCCACCGGCGCGGCCGCGGGCGATAAGGTGACCGTGACCATCGGCGGCCAGACCTGGACCACCGTGCTGGACGCGGCGGGTAACTGGAGCGTGGGCGTCCCGGCGAACGTGATTTCCGGCCTCAGCGACGGCACCGTAACCGTCACTGCGTCAGTCACCGACGCGGCGGGCAACACCGGTACCGGCAGCCATAACGTCACCGTCGATACCGGCCTGCCGTCCGTGGCGTTCAACGCCATCAGCGGCGATAACGTGCTGAACGCGGTAGAGAAAGGTCAGGATCTGAGCGTCAGCGGCACCAGCGCCAACCTGTCGGAAGGCACCGTGGTGACCGTGACCCTCAACGGTAAAAACTACACGGCCACGACGGCGGCGGACGGCACCTGGAGCCTGACGGTTCCGTCAGCGGATCTGGCGGGCCTGGGCGAAGCTAACTACACCCTGAGCGCCGCCGCGACCAACGGCGTGGGCAACAGCGTGAGCAACACCGCGAACCTGCTGGTGGACACCGCGCTGCCGACCGTCACCATCAACACCGTGGCGGGCGACAACGTCATCAACGCGGCGGAAGTGGCCGCAGGCCAGACCATCAGCGGCAAAGTGGCGAACGCGGAAGCGGGCAATACCGTCACCGTCACCATTGGCGGCAACAGCTACACCGCAACGGTGCAGAACGATCTGACCTGGTCCGTGAGCGTGCCGGAATCCGTCCTGACCGCGCTGGGCAACGGCGATTTGACCGTGTCGGCGACCGTCACCAACGGCCACGGCAACACCGGCGCGGGCGAGCGCGAAATCGTTATAGACGCCAGCCTGCCGGGCCTGCGCATTGATACCGTGGCGGGCGACGATGTGATCAACAGCATCGAACATACTCAAAACCTGATCGTTACCGGCTCCAGCGACGGGCTGGCGGCAGGCACCACGCTCACCGTGACCGTCAATGGCAAAACCTATGCGGCCTCCGTGCTGGCAGACGGCACCTGGAGCGCGGCGATCCCGGCGGCAGACGTCGGGGCCCTGGCTGCGGGCACGGTCACCGTGACCGTTGCAGGCCAGAGCGCGGCGGGCAACCCGGTGACCATTAGCCACGATGTCACCGTCGATCTGTCTGTCGTTGCCGTCAGCATTGATGCGATTGCCACCGACGACGTGATTAACGCGGCGGAGAAAGGCGCGGATCTGGTGCTGTCCGGCAGCACCTCGAACGTGGAGGAAAACCAGACCGTCACCATCACCTTCGGCGGCAAGACTTATGCCGCGAAGGTGGACGCTGACGGTAACTGGACGGCCACCGTGCCTTCCGCCGATCTCGCGGGCCTGAAGGACGGCGATGCCAGCGTGCAGGTGAGCGTCACCAACGCGCACGGCAACAGCGCCTCTGCGGGCCGTGAGTACAGCGTGGATGCGACCGCGCCAACCGTGAGCATTGATACGGTCGCTGGCGATAACGTGATTAACGGCAGCGAAGCGGCTGCGGGCGTGGCCATTTCCGGCACCACCACGGCGGAAGTCGGTCAGACGGTCACCGTGACGCTGGGCGGTAAGAGCTATACCGCGCAGGTGCAGCAGGGCGGCATCTGGAGCGTGAACGTGCCGGGCACCGATCTGTCCACTCTGGCGGATAACGGCTACACCGTGCAGGTCAGCGTGAGCGACGCCGCGGGTAACCCGGGCAGCGCGGGCAAAGCGATTACGCTTGATACCACGCCGCCGACCGTCAGCTTTAACGTCGTGGCGGGCGATAACGTCATTAACAGCGTGGAACACGGGCAGGCGCAGATTGTCAGCGGCACGGCAACCGGCGCGAGCGTCGGCGATAAGCTGGTCATCACCATCGGTTCGAACCAGTACACCACCACCGTTGACGCCAGCGGGAACTGGAGCGTGGGCGTCCCGGCCAGCGTGATTTCCGCGCTGACCGACGGCACCGTGACCCTCAGCGCGACGATTACCGACAGCGCGGGCAACAGCAGCACCCAGACCCACGATGTGGTGGTGAACACCGCCTCCGTGGCGCTGACGGTGAACACCATTAGCGGTGACGACGTCATCAACGCGGCGGAAGCCGGTTCGTCCCTGGTGATTAACGGCTCCAGCGCCCAGTTCGCCAGCGGGACTCAGGTTACCGTAACGCTGAACGGCAAGACCTATACGGCCACCATCCAGAGCGACGGCAGCTGGACGACCACCGTACCGGCCACAGACGTGGGCGCCCTGGCCGATGGCGCGAGCTATCAGGTGTCCGTGTCGGCGCAGGACAGCGCGGGCAACAGCGCGTCGGCAACGCACGGCATCAGCGTGGATACCACTGCACCGGTCGTGAGCATTGCGACGCTGTCGGTTGACGACATGCTGAACGCGGCAGAAGCGCAGCAGCCGCTGACCGTGCACGGATCTTCCAGCGCGGAAGCGGGTCAGACCGTGACCGTGACGCTGGGCGGAAAAACCTACACCGCTACCGTCGCGAACGACGGGACGTGGACGCTGGATGTTCCGGCAGTCGATCTGGCTGCGCTGAGCCAGGGTGCGCTGACGGTGACCGCCTCGGTGAACGACAAAGCGGGTAATAACGGCCAGACCACGCACACCTTAACGGTCGATACCGTTGCGCCAACCGTGACCATCAGCACCGTGGCCGATGACGATATCGTCAACAACGCGGAGCAGCTGGCGGGCCAGACCATCAGCGGCACCACTACGGCGGAACAGGGCCAGACGGTGACCGTCTCCTTCAACGGGCACAGCTATCAGGCGACCGTCGGGGCGGACGGATCGTGGTCGGTCTTCGTGCCGGGCCGGGATTTCCTCGGCCTGAGCGACGGGGATTACACCATCACCGCTTCGGTGAACGACAGGGCGGGCAACCCGGGCAGCGCAACGCACGACGTGATGCTGAACGGCGATGTTCCAACCATCACCATTAACACCTTTGCGCAGGACGATATCGTCAATGCCGCCGAGCACGGCACGCCGCTGACTGTCAGCGGCACCACCGACGCCCCGGCGGGCCAGACGGTGACCATTACGCTGAACGGTAAAACCTACACGGCGACCGTTCAGAATGACGGTACCTGGAGCTACACGGTGGGCAGCGCAGACGTGACCGCGCTGGCGGACGGCGGTTCGTACGTGATTAACGCGCAGGTCAGCAACACCATCGGCAACAGCGGCAGCGATAACCACAGCGTCACCGTGGATCTTACCGCGCCGTCGATGGGGATTAGCATTGATTCGCTGCAAAATGACACCGGCCTGAGCGCGAGTGATTTCATCACCAACGACGCTCAGGTTGTGGTCAACGGCTCGCTGACCGCGCAGCTCGGCAATAACGAGAAGGCGCAGATCAGCCTCGACGGCGGTAACACCTGGATTGACCTGACCGTGACCGGCACCACATGGCGCTACACCGATGGCCGCACCCTGACGGACGGTACGTATCAGTACCAGGTGCGCGTGATCGATAACGCGGGCAACGTGGGGGCGACGGACAGCCAGGACGTGGTGATTGACCTGACCATGCCTGTGGCAACGACGATTACGGTCGATTCCATCACCCAGGATACCGGCCTGTCCGGCAGCGACTTTATCACCAGCGATAACCAGATCAGCCTGAAAGGGACGCTCGGCGCGGCGCTGGGCAGCGGCGACCACGCGCAGATCAGCCTCGACGGCGGCGTCACCTGGATCGACGTCAGCGTCAGCGGCCTGAGCTGGACGTACGTTGATGGTCGCACGCTGGCCGACGGGGATTACAACTACCAGCTGCGCGTGATTGACGACGCGGGCAATATCAGCGCCACCGCCAGCCAGGTGGTGACCATTGATACGGTTGCACCGGACGCGAGCAAAACCATCGCCATCGACAGCATCAGCGACGATACCGGCCTGAGCAGCAGCGACTTTATCACCAACGATACGTCCCTGACGCTGCACGGCTCGCTCGGCGCGACGCTGGCCGACGGCGAGTATGCCCAGATCAGCATCGACGGCGGCGTCACCTGGCAGAACGTGATTGTCACCGGCAACAGCTGGTACTACGTGGACGGCCGCACGCTGGGTAACCAGACCTATGACTACTACGTTCGCGTGGTGGATGCCGCCGGTAACGTGGGCGCCAGCGCCCATCAGCAGGTGACCGTCGATACGGTCGCCCCGGACGCGGCGATTACGGTGACCGTGGATAACATCACCGTGGATACCGGCTTTGACAATAACGACTTCCTGACCAGTTCGACCTCGTACACGCTGCACGGCACGCTCGGCGCAGAACTCGGCGCGGGTGAATTCGTGCAGGTGAGCATGGACGGCGGCAGCACCTGGGTATACGCCACCGTCAGCGGTACGCAGTGGAGCTACAGCGACACCCGTACCCTGACCGACGGCAGCCATAACTACCAGGTGCGGGTCGTTGACCAGGCGGGGAACGTCGGGGCCACCACCTCGCAGGCGGTGACGGTGGATACCCACGCGCCGCAGTACGGCGTCACCATCGACAGCATCAGCGAAGATACCGGCCAGTCCGGCAGTGATTTCATCACCATGGACACCACGCTGACCATCAACGGTTCGCTGGGCAGCGCGCTGGCAAGCGACGAGCGCGTACAGATAAGCCTGGACGGCGGAAATACCTGGCTCGATACCACGGTCACCAACCAGCGCTGGAGCTACACCGATACCCGCGATCTGCCTGACGGGGATTACACCTACCAGGTGCGGATTATCGACCAAGCAGGCAACGTCGGCTCCACCGCTTCTCAGGTGGTGACGGTGGACACCACGCCGCCAACCACGGTGGGCACGGTAGTGAGCTATACCGACGGCGAAGGCGAGCGTCAGGGGACCTTTGGCAGTGCGGTGGCAACGGACGATAACTCGCCGCTGATCAACGGTACGCTTAACCGCGCCCCGGACGACGGTGAAATTGTGCAGCTCTATCGTGACGGGGTCCTGCTCGGCCAGGTGACCATGAACGGCAGCGCAAGCTGGTCCTTCCAGGACAACGGCCTCAGCGACGGCAATCACACCTACATTGTGCGCGTCACCGATAAGGCCGGTAACTACACGGAGTCGGACGGCTTTGTACTGAACGTTGATACCAGCATCCCGACCACCACGGCGGCGATTACCGCGCAGACCACGTCGGACACCACGCCGATCGTCAGCGGTACCGTCTCCGCCGATCTGGTGAACGGTGAATACCTGGTGGTAACGGTGAACGGGAAAACCTATACCTCCCAGACGGGCGGTGCGGTGGTGGTCGATCCGGATCACAACACCTGGTATCTGCAGATCCCGGACGGCGATGCGCTGAGCGTGTCGAGCTACGGCGTGACGGCGCAGGTGAAGAGCAGCGCGGGTAACGGCAATACCACCGGTACGGCGACCGGCAGCCTGGTGATTGATACCACCTCGGTGAATACCGACTGGGCAACCACGGCGGGTAACAGCAACAACTCCACCATGACCCTCGGCATGAACAGCAGCGGTCTGTGGAATATCATTGCTAACGGCCAGTCTTACTCCAGCAGCGATAGCTCGACCTATGCCGGAAATACGCTGACCAACACCCGCAGCTACTACGTGGTGAGCCAGACCGCCGCCGACTTTGACCGTAACGGCACGCAGGATATTTTCGCGACGGAAACCACCTACTCGGGCTCTACGCAGGTGATGTGGACCTATGATGGCAGCACCTATAACGCCAGCCAGCTGGCGATGGGGACCACCATCTGGTACGGCGGCGTGATTGCCTACGATAAAACCGGCGATGGCTATCTGGATCTGGCCTACGGCGATGCCGGCATGGACTCACTGACCTACCTGGTGAACAACAACGGCGTTCTCTCGCCGGACGGCACCGGTGGCGAAGGCGGTTTCTACGGTCAGTTCGATTCCGGACGCGAAATCTCCGGCGTCGACCTGAACAACGACGGTACGGTAGATATTGTCCAGCACACCAACCGCAGCGGCGCGTACTCGTTAACCGTGATCAACAACAACGGTAACGGCACGCTCTCTATCGGTCAGAACCTGACCAACGTGTTTGTGGCAAACGCCTCGAATACCACCACGGCGGCGTCCATGACGTGGGCGGACTTCAACGGCGATGGCTACATGGATCTGTACCTGGGCAGCAGCTACAACAACAACGGCGGGGTGATTTACTACAACGACGGTACCGGGAAGCTCTCTGCCACCAAGAGCGCGGTGGAAGCCTCTAACGCCACGGCGGGCTATCTGTCAGTGGCGGTGGACTGGAACGGCGACGGGCAGATGGACATCATCAAGCTCAGCACCTACGGCGGCGCGCAGACGGCGACCCTGTTCACCAACAACGGTTACGGCTCCACCTGGACCTCAAGCCAGCTGGCTTCGGGCCTGGCGAACGTCACCGGCGTGGCGGCAGTGGACTACAACTGGGACGGCGCGCAGGATCTGCTGGTCTCTCAGCAGAACGGCAAGGTGGTGCTGGTGCAAAACAGCAAAACCATTGCTGACGGCACCGCGATGCACCTGCACATTGTCGACAGCGAGGGCATCAACGCCTACTACGGCAACACGGTCAATCTGTACAACGCCGCGGGCGTGCTGGTGGCCTCGCAGATCATCAACGCCCAGTCCGGTATCGGTTCGAACGATACCTCTGCGCTGGTGAGCTTCTACGGACTGGATCCGAATGAAACCTATTCGGCCGAGATCCTGAAAATCACCAACGGCGTGTCGGATAACGTCACCTGGAGCGGTCTGGAAGCGGGCAACGGCAAAGAGGGCTATGTCCTCACCGCCGAAGCAGCCACCGGCGGCCACAGCGGGACGATCACCGGGACCGGGTATAACGACACCTTTATCGCTGAGGATGGCACCTATACCTACAACGGTTCCGGCGGCTGGAATACCCATTCCGACTACGACACCTGGAGCAACACCGGTGGGATGGACGTGGTGGATTACCGCAATGCGACCTCCGGCGTGACCGTTGACCTGCGCCTCTCTACCGCGCAGAACACCGGGTTCGGTACGTCACGACTGCTCAACATTGAGGGGATCAACGGCTCGGACTTCGACGACGTCATTACCGGCAACAGCGGTGATAACCAGTTCGAAGGCCGCGGCGGGAACGACACCTTCAACATCGGCAGCGGCGGTCACGATACGTTGCTCTACAAGCTGATCAACGCGTCTGACGCAACGGGCGGTAACGGTCACGACGTGGTGAACGGCTTTACGGTCGGCACCTGGGAAGGGACCGCGGACACGGATCGTATTGACCTGCGCGATCTGCTCTCCGACAGCGGCTATACCGGCACGGGCTCGGCGAGCTACGTGAACGGCGTGGCCACGCTGGACAGCAGCGCGGGCAATATCAGCGATTACATCCGCGTGGTGCAGAACGGCAGCAATACCGAGATCCAGGTTGATCTGGACGGTACGGGCGGTCAGTTCTCGCCAACCACTCTGGTAACGCTGAACGGCGTGCAGACGGATCTGGCGACGCTGCTGGCGAACCATCAGCTGTTAATTGCGTAAAACAACGCCGCGGGGAGCAATCCTCGCGGCCTTTTGCGTTTCTTTACACGAATAGTCATAACCCTATATTTCACAAGATTATTTTGCGGGCTCGTTTAGAAGGCGTTCGATTTTTAATCATCCCGTAAAGGTATCATTTCAGTGCGAAATTATCGCCCTGGACAGGACGTAGCAATATGAAGACACATCCACAGTACGAACCCTGGCTGCAGGGCATGCTCATTATCGCAAAACACTATCGGCTGGATTTCTCGGCGGAGCATGTTCGGGTCACGATTAACCATGAAAGCCAGTCTCCGCGCCAGCTGGTGCTGGAGGAGATGGCGCGCCAGCTTGGGCTGGGGATGCGTATGGTGGCGGCTGAAGCGGTATCCCTCGATCCGTGGCGCCTGCCGCTGCTGGCGGAATTCACCGGCGGACAAATCGCGGTCATTAACCGCATGGACAGCGAAGGCAACGTCAGCCTGCAGTTTAGCGGCGACGCGGGGCTGGAGACCACGCTGACGCGTGACGAACTCGGGGCGCGGTTAAAGGGGCTGATGGTGTTGCGCCCGCTCGAATCCACGCCGGACGCGCGCGTGGACGATTACATCAAACCCTATGAGAAAAACTGGTTCTGGCAGCTGGCGCTGAAAGACTGGCGCCGCTACAGCGACATTATGCTGGTGGCGCTGGTGGCCAACGTGCTGGCGCTTTCCGGCATGGTCTTCTCCATGCAGGTCTATGACAGGGTGGTACCGTCCCAGTCGGAAGCCACGCTGTGGGTGCTGTTTGGCGGCGTGATGATTGCCATCGTGTTCGAATTCATCATGCGCATGCTGCGCGTGCATATTTCTGACGTGGTGGGGAAACGCGCCGACCTGCGCATCTCCGAACGCGTTTTTGCCCACGCGCTGCGGATTAAAAACGGCGCACGCTCCAAATCAACCGGATCGTTTATCGCGCAGATCCGCGAGCTGGAGTCGGTGCGGGAGCTGATCACCTCGACTACCATTGCGGCCATCTCCGATCTGCCGTTCTTCCTGCTGTTCGTCTTTATTCTGTGGATGATTGGCGGCCCGCTGGTGCTGGTGGTCCTGCTCGCCGTGCCGCTGCTGCTCATCCCCGGCCTGCTGGTACAGCGCCCGCTGGGGAAACTCTCCAGCGAAGGGATGCGTGAATCCGCCATTCGTAACGCCACGCTGGTGGAAGCGGTGCAGGGCATTGAAGACATCAAGCTGATGCGCGCCGAACAGCGTTTCCAGAACCAGTGGAATAACACCAACGACGTCGCCGCCAGCGTCGGCATGAAGCAGCGCTGGCTGACGGGCCTGCTGCTCACCTGGACGCAGGAGGTGCAGTCCATCGTCTATGCGGTGGTGCTGCTGGTGGGCTGCTACCTGGTCATCAGCGGCGACATGACCACCGGTGCGCTGGTAGGGACCTCAATTCTGGCATCGCGCACTATCGCGCCGCTGTCGCAGATCTCAGGCGTGCTCTCGCGCTGGCAGTCGGCAAAAGTGGCCCGCAAGGGGCTGGACGACCTCATGCAGCGTCCGATTGACGATCCGCAGCACGGCAAGAAGGTGCACAAAGCCCACCTGCGCGGCGACTATAGCCTTGAGGACGTCGGGTTTTATTACGACGAGGAAGAGAAACTCACCGTGCTCAACATCAGCAAGCTGCAGATCCGCGCCGGAGAGCGCGTGGCGGTGCTCGGGCGTAATGGCTCCGGTAAAAGCACGCTGTTACAGCTTCTGGCGGGCATGCAGGAGCCGCAGCAGGGCAGCATCCTGCTCGACGATATTGCCCTCAATCATCTGGACCCGGCCGACGTGCGTCGCGACATGCAGCTGCTCGGCCAGCAGGCGCGGCTGTTCTTTGGCTCCGTGCGGGACAACATCCTGATGGGGAACCCGTTAGCCACGGACGACGAGATTCATCAGGCGCTGGTCAACAGCGGCGCGCTGGAGTTTGTGCGCAAGCAGAAAATGGGGCTGAACTACATCATCAACGAAGGCGGGGCTGGCCTCTCCGGCGGACAGCGTCAGGCGCTGCTGCTGGCGCGTGCGCTGATCACTTCCCCGAATATCCTGCTGCTGGACGAGCCTACCGCCTGGCTGGACGAAATGAGCGAGAAGCAGTTTATACAGCATCTCCACAAATGGCTGGGTAAACGCCGGACGCTGGTCGTGGCGACGCATCGTCTGCCGATTCTTGATTTGGTCGACCGCATCATCGTGCTGGAGAACGGCAAGGTGGTGATGGACGGCCCGCGCGATGCGATCCTGCATCAGCACGGTATGGCGCCGCAGAAAGCCGCACAGCGCACCGTGACCATGAAGCCGGCGGCGGTTGCCGAGGAGGGCGCGGCATGAATGATTTGTCTCGTTTCAATAGCCGACTGAAGGAGCCACGCCTGCCGCGCTCGTCAATGGTGGCATGGTCGCTGTTTGCCCTGCTGGCGGTGTTTATCGCCTGGGCAAGCCTGTTCCATCTTGATGAAGTGACGACCGGAAGCGGCAAGGTCATACCGTCTTCTCATGAGCAGGTCATTCAGTCTCTGGAAGGCGGCATTATCCACAGCCTTATGGTGCGCGAAGGTGACATTGTGGAACGCGGCCAGCAGCTCGCGCAGCTAGACCGGACAAAAACCGAGTCGAGCGTACTGGAGAGCGAGTCTCGTCTGAATGCGGCGCTGGCAACGGCTGCTCGCCTGAAGGCCGAGGTCAACGATACGGAACTTGTGTTCCCGGAAGAGCTGGATGACGACGTTGAGCTGGTTAAACAGGAAACGGCGCTCTACCAGTCCCGTCGTGAAAGCCTCGAAAAAGGGCTGGCCGGACTGCGTCAGGGTGCCGAGCTGGTGCAGCGCGAGCTGTCGTTAACCCGTCCACTGGTGACCCAGGGGGCAGCCAGCAAGGTGGAGGTGTTACGTCTTGAGCGTCAAAAAAATGAGCTTGAGAATAAAATCACCGAGATGAAAAACCAGTATTACGTTCGCGCCCGTGAAGAGCTGGCGAAAGCCAATGCCGAGATTGAAGCCCAGCGTTCGGTAATGAAAGGGCGTGAGGACTCCCTGACCCGGCTGACCTTCAATGCGCCGGTTCGCGGGATCGTCAAGGATATTGACGTTACGACCGTGGGAGGCGTTATCCCGCCGAACGGCAAGCTGATGAGCCTGGTCCCGCTTGACGATCAGATGGTGGTTGAAGCGAAAATCTCGCCGCGCGATGTGGCGTTTATTCATCCCGGCCAGAAAGCGCTGGTGAAAATTACGGCCTATGACTACTCCATTTACGGCGGGCTGGAAGGGGAAGTGACCATGATTTCGCCGGACACTCTGCAGGATGAGGTGAAAAGGGATGTTTACTACTATCGCGTCTATATTCGTACCGACAGTAACCATCTGACCAACAAGCAAGGTCAGGAATTTCCGGTCTTTCCGGGAATGATTGCCACTGTTGATATTAAAACCGGCAGCAAAACCATTCTTGATTATCTGTTGAAACCGCTGAACAAGGCAAAAGAGGCGCTGCGGGAACGATAGGGGAATGGCGTTCGGGACACCGAACGCCTGTTGGATTATACGGTTGACGTCACGTTGTGAGCGTGGCGTCGCTCTTTAGGCACAACGTTAATGTAATGCGTAACATAGGCAAAATATAAACCGGCATAATTTTCGACAAGTTCGATAAACGCCGGGTATATCGACATCCGACCGTCACCACGATCTTTAAGATAACCCGCCTCTTGTGCCGATTTGATAATTCGGTTGACGTGGATACGTGAAACAAAAAATTCTTTTGCGAGCGTGCTGGCTGAGTACTCAATGACTGCGCCGTGAGCGGATTTGTTTTTCATGGCCTGCAAATAAATATAAAGCATAATCATGCGCCCGCCATCCTTATCGATAAATAACCCCACTTCAGGCAAAACCTTTCTGAACGTTAATCCCCGAAACAGATATTCTGCCGCACGGCGGAAGAAGTTGTTTCTCAAAATATCATTATCCAGCAGGTTAACATTAATATTAAATGCCGGATAAAGAATGCTGACGGGTAAAAAGGCGCCGGACATATATCGCTTAAGTTCATTCAAACCTTTTTCGGTAGGCGCGATTCTCGTTTTGCGTCTGTCTTCCGTGCAGCGCCAGGTCCTGATGCGCCCGGTGGTTCTCAGTATCGTAATGATCGCAATAACGCTGTTGGGGCTGGCTATCTTATATCGAGAACATAATTCTTTAATTTCTGAAACTGACTCGGCCTGATTTCCAAAAACAAAACAGCACATGGAGAGGATAATGTTAAATCGTGATTCCTGCAGCATTGTCTTGTAGAACAAAGGTTGTTTTTTGTAGATGGTGTCATTAATTGTGTAGTGCTCTAATATTGCCTCACCGAATCGCGGATTGTTCTTTATAACATCCCTTCGATGTAGCAAGGCCCTGGATGAGATATGATTATCCATAGCGTTTTTCTCGTATTTAAATGAGCCGATAGATGAAGTATCCAGTCTTCTTTTTCGGAATTCTCATTATACCCTGAGAATAAGATGTTTGCCGTTGTTATTTGAAAATAAAAGTATATTTAAATGTCGGTGATTAACGCAAAGATGTTCCAGTGAGTTTGGCTGATAACTGTTTCTTAGCCTGAGGGTCTACTGTAAAATTAATGTTTATAACAGGTGCGTTAAATTTTACGTATTCACAAATGGAAATGGCGCTTTAGTGCCCAGGAGCAGGTTATGACCCACAAAATTTCTCTCAGAAATGGGGCGTGCGATGAACAAAATTTTGTCATCTCCGCCTGCGGTTTTACGTTCCAGGGATATCGCCTGATCCTTAACCAGTACGGTATACAGGCTTCGCATATTCACTTTAACGGGGATGAGGTATCCCAACAGGATGTGGAAAATATCCTTATAAATCAGAATGCTCATATTGTTGTGTTTCTCGGAAAAGGTGTCGTCAATCTCCTGGAGAGCCTGAAGCGCCTGGCATCCGTGCTCAATACTCTTCCCGTTGTTCGACGCGTCACCCTGTATGGTGACATACCGGATGGCTGGCTGTATCGCACCCTGGGCAGTCTTTTAAATAACAGTTTTCAATTATCATTAATTCGTATAGCCCGCGTTTCAGATGTCATAACCTGTTCTCATACGCAGCATAACGTTTTTAAGGATCGTTCGTACCTATTACGCGATCGCTGCAGGGATAATACTTCGCAAGAAAACCTAAAGTGGCTAACAAAAAGAGAGATTGACGTTTTATTAAATTTCTACCGCGGTATGTCCGTAAAAGAAATGTGCGACGAAATGGGGCTTTCTAATAAAACGATTTATACCCACCGAAAGGAAGGTGTATTGAAATTACGCTTGATTAAGCGATGGCTACACGATCCGCATAATTTTAAAGCGGAAGGGGGGATTAAACACCAGCGTCAAAAACAAGAATTCACGGATAAAGAAACAGAAATATTTAATGCGCTACTTAAAAGAGAGATCTTCCCTGCCTATCAAATTATTACCGATCGTGACAAAAAGGGCGTAGGTTTTGAGATACTGATCCGCTGGAATAAAAACGGTAAAATTGTCAAGCCAGCCAGCTTTCTCACGGATATCTCAAATCATGAAATATGGTTAAAAATAACCGCATTAGTTATTCATGCCGCCGTGTCGGGGATTAATAAGTATAATGGTAAATACTATTTTTCTGTGAATATTCCACCTCGCCTGGCGTCCGGAAATGCATTGCCTGATATGGCCAGGAAAGCTATCGACATGCTGCTCAAACCGCAGTGGGCCGAAAAGCTGGTCTTTGAATTTGCAGAAGATATTGACGTGACGAAGGACAAAAGGATCCCTGAAACCATGCGGCATTTACGCAATACCGGGTGTCGATTGTTTCTGGATGACTGTTTCTCTAATCATCAAACCATGTTCCCGGTGCGGCAGGTGCATTTTGATGGACTTAAGCTGGATCGTGACATCGTTGAGCATTTTGTGGCAAACGACAATGACTATAACCTGATTAAAGCGATTCAGCTTTATAGCGACATGACCGGAACGGACTGTATTGCGGAGGGGGTTGATAGTGAAGAGAAGTTTGAGAAATTAGTCGCTCTGGGCGTCAAGAATTTTCAGGGATATTATTTATCACGTGCCGTGAAAGAGGAAGAGTTAGACCGTATGGTGAGGTTGTTCAGTTAAGAAAAAATAAAGCCCCGAAGGGCCTTTTATTATTTTCGACCCAGCAACAGGCCGAGAACAATACCGACCGCACCCGCTGCGACGAGGCCGGTGAGGGGGTTATTTCTGACAGCTTCAGTCACGTCGGAAACCGCATCGCTGGCCTGCGCGGCATATTTTTTAGCCGCACCTTTGACCTGATGCTTTGGTGAATCTACGAATTCACCAAACTGCTGCTGCGCTGAGCCTGCGAGTTCATCAAATTTATTTTTTGCCTTGTCTTCAGCAAACTGGGTGTTTTTATCAGTACCGAGATCGGACATTTTTGCCTCCTTTTGTTGATAATTAAAGGATAGCCGCTCTTTGCAGATGTGGGAGACGAAAGGTTAATTTCGGCACCTGTCAGGGCTGTTTTCGGATATATCTCTGTGCGGGGTACGCGCACAGAGAGACGCCGTTATTCGGCAAAACTCAGCAGCGCGTCGCCATCAAGACGATAGCGAACCCATTCGGACTGCGGCAGCGCGCCGATGCTCAGGTAAAAATCAATGGCGGGCTGGTTCCAGTCCAGCACGCTCCATTCAAGGCGGCCGCACTGACGTTTTACCGCGAGCTGCGCGATATGTTTCAGCAGCGCTCTTCCCGCGCCTTTACCGCGATAATCCGGGGAAACGTACAGGTCTTCCATGTAAATACCGTTGCGTCCGAGCCAGGTTGAATAGCTGGTGAAGAACACGGCATAACCGGCGATCTTACCTTCACACTCCGCGATCAACGCTTCGGTTTTACCGCCGGTGCCAAAGAGCGTTTCCCTGATCTCCTCTGGGGTGGTCACCACTTCTTCCGGCGCTTTTTCGTACACCGCGAGCTCGTAGATCATGGCGTAAATTGTCGCCGCATCTTCGGGACGGGCCTGGCGAATGGTTATGCTCATTGTTTTTCCTGTTTTTAAGCCTGCGTTTCGATTGATGGCGTTAAGCATACGGAGTATTGTCCGAAGAATTAAGTGCAATGAAATCAACAAATGATGAATATTATGCATCCGGTACTGAGACGCCTTGATTTAAACCTGCTGCCCGTTTTCGACGCGATTTACCGCCACCGTTCCGTACGGCTTGCCGCTGATGAGCTGTCGATGAGCACATCGGCCCTGAGCCATGCGCTGTCGCGTTTGCGCATCACCCTTAATGACCCGCTATTTTTTCGGGAAGGACATCGCATGTCCCCCAGCGTGTATGCCTCTCAGCTTGCGCCTTCCATTGCTTCCGCACTGTCGTTCCTGAATCATGAGCTGACCCCGCAGCCGGAGTTTGATCCGGCCAGCAGTACCGAAAGCTTACAAATTGGGATTACGGACTTTACCGCGCTGTGCATTTTTCCGGCGCTGATGCACAAACTGCAGCGTGCTGCCCCGGGTTTGCGTTTCGAATTGCGCTATCTGCCGCACAGCCCGGCGCTGACGGAACTGCTGGCGGGCGAAGTGGATCTCGCGCTGGGGTTCAGCACTCAGGATGATATCCGGCACCCGGAACTGGAAGAGATCGGCTGGTTTGAAGATGAGTATGTGGTCATCAGCAGCGCGCGGCGGACGCGTCTGACGCTGGAGGATTATCTCGCAGCCCGACACCTGGTGGTGACGCCATGGAATGAAAAGCAGGGCGTTCTGGACGTGCGGCTCGAACAGCTGGGCTATACCCGACAAATCGCGATCAAAACGCCGTCGATGCTCAGCGCGCCGTTTATCGTTGCGGAAAGTGACCTGCTGATGGCGATCCCCCGTTTTGCCGCTGAGAAGCTGACTGCCGCAGCGGACCTGAGGATATTTCCTTTACCGTTTTCGATACGCACGTTTGAAGTGAAAATTTACTCGCATAAACGCAGCGGACAGCGGGGCGCGACCCGCTGGCTTAAGGAGGCGCTGCAAACGCTGGCGCAGGCGCGTCATTCAGGGCTGTCCGGCTCCCAGGAGAGGATGTCGCCGGGTTGACACTGCAGCGCCTCGCAAAATTAGTAGGGCGCAATAGTCAACACAATAAAAAGATATGCGGCCGGGGAGGAAAGTACGATATCGTAACTCTATGATTGAATGAGAAGTTCGCAGAAACGCCGTCGCAACAGGACGATAAATGATTGATGACATCCGTTATCTGATAGTGTTTGCACAGATTGCTGAGGCAGGATCCATTTCAGGTGGGGCAGAAGCGTTAGCGCTTACAACCGCTACGGCAAGCACGCATTTATCAAAGCTGGAAAAAAAACCTTGGCTGCGCGTTGCTCTACAGAAACACCCGTAAACTCTCTCTGACTCACGATGGCGCAAATTTGCTGGAAACGGCCAACTTCATCGGGACAAGCTATTACACGACGCGAAAGAAAATTTCAGACCTCACACGCGACATACAGCAGATCGCCCCATGGCTTACAGCAAATGAGGCACGTAAGCGCGTGCGGTGGTGTTTAGAGATATTCAGAGCCTGAGTTTACCTTGCGACGAGAACATATTTATAGGAAAAAGAGGTGCGGCCGGGGGCTCCCGGCCATTTTTTTATAATGGGGAAACCTGAATCATTATACCGTATTCATCAGATCTGCTTATCTGATACTTGTTATCTTCGGTGTTAAACTCCACTGGAGTGGAATCCAATTCGTTATTAATGTAGCTGGTAACGAGTGGTCCCGTATCTTTAAGTATCAAGCTATCATCTAAAGAATCCATCATGGAGCATATTGAGGCTAGTGCATCTGCGGCATTCAACCCTTTGCCGCCGATAAGCCACATCACAGACGTAAGTTTTCCTGATTCGCTTACCCATCCTAATCCTGCAATTTGAGGTGAGATGTGAAACTGGATCATCTTTCCATCTTTTGAACCTTCACTGTTTATAATTCTTGCGGATCTGAATTTTTTCCCTAAGGTGCTGATATCCTTATTATATGCTTTAATGAATTGCTGCGGTGTCAGGTTTGCAGATAATAATTTATCTTGAGCCATTCCTGCGAATGCGTATAACATATAAAAAACGAATATTAATCCTCGAAACATAAGTAAATCCTTCCATGTTGTAAAAATAAATTTTATCTATTATTTAAAACAGAAAGTATGCGATAAGTGCCACTGCATTTAGACATGGGTGTGATAGTACACTCAGTTCTCTTTATTATTTTCAATATGTGTGGCAAGGCGGGGGTGTTAAAAAATTATTAAATGAATCAATCGTGCTCAATTAGTAAAAAAAATTGAGTATAGACCAAGAAGTTCGATAATCCTTTTATGCTTGGCAGAGCTGCGCCGCAACGGCAGCGACGAAAAGCGAACAATTTGAATCTAACGAGAACCTCGCACCTGCGGGGTTTTTGCTTTCCGGCGATACGACAGGGGTATTCGCGAACGTGCTACGGCACAGTACCCCTGTCGTATCATCTGCATAAAACCGCAACATCACTTTGCTCGACTGTATGAGAACAATTATTGAGTAGCGCGCGCTGGTTAAGTCTTACAAAGGGATTCGTGGCGATTATGCTGATCAGCCTGAGGTGCGTAAAGAGGTCTGTTGCGAAACTGGAAGGAGTTACGCAAAAGAGTGAATTTTGGGGGCAATTTTGGGGCAGTAAAAAGTCTTTTTATGTCCGATAGTGCCTTTTGTATATACCGCGTAAATGCCTGATAAACATGTAAAACTTAATGTTTACATAATGTTACTTTAGAGGATACAATACCCCCCTATAGTATCTTAACGGAGGGCGTATGCCGCATTCACCCGAAGATAAAAAACGTATTCTTACCCGCGTCCGTCGCATTCGGGGCCAGGTTGATGCCCTTGAACGCGCGCTGGAGTCGGGCGACCCCTGTCTGGCCATCCTGCAGCAAATCGCCGCCGTACGCGGGGCTGCTAATGGTCTGATGGGCGAAATGGTTGAAATTCACCTCAAAGATGAGCTGGTAACGGGGGAAACCACGCCGGATCAGCGAGCCGTACGCATGGCGGAAGTCGGCCATTTGCTGCGCTCTTATCTAAAATAAACCCACACACCTGACAAAAAGGGAAGACATATGAAATCTCGCGCTGCTGTCGCATTTGGCCCCGGCCAGCCGCTCAAAATCGTTGAAATCGACGTGGCACCGCCGAAGAAAGGCGAAGTGCTGATCAAAATCACCCATACCGGCGTGTGCCATACCGATGCGTTTACGCTCTCCGGTGACGATCCGGAAGGCGTCTTCCCGGCGGTTCTCGGCCATGAAGGCGGCGGGATTGTGGTGGAAGTGGGCGAGGGCGTGACCAGCCTGAAGCCGGGGGACCACGTGATCCCGCTGTACACGGCGGAATGCGGCGAGTGTAAGTTCTGTAAATCCGGTAAGACCAACCTGTGCCAGGCGGTTCGCGCCACGCAGGGGAAAGGGCTGATGCCGGACGGCACCACCCGTTTCTCTTATAACGGCGAGCCTGTTTATCATTACATGGGCACCAGCACCTTCAGCGAATACACCGTTTGCGCGGAGATCTCGCTGGCGAAGGTGAACCCGCAGGCGCCGCTGGATAAAGTCTGCCTGCTGGGCTGCGGCGTAACCACCGGTATTGGCGCGGTGCATAACACGGCAAAGGTCAAAGAGGGCGACACCGTAGCGGTGTTCGGTCTCGGCGGCATTGGTCTGGCGGTGATTCAGGGCGCGGTGCAGGCGAAGGCCGGTCGTATCATCGCGGTCGACACCAACCCGGAGAAATTCAAGCTGGCGGGTGAAATGGGTGCGACCGATTTCGTGAACCCGAAAGATTACGACAAACCGGTTCAGGACGTCATCGTTGAGCTGACCGACGGCGGCGTTGACTTCAGCTTCGAATGTATCGGCAACGTGAACGTGATGCGTTCCGCGCTGGAGTGCTGCCACAAAGGCTGGGGCGAGAGCATCATCATTGGCGTGGCCGGTGCGGGTCAGGAGATCAAAACCCGCCCATTCCAGCTGGTCACCGGACGCGTGTGGCGCGGTTCGGCGTTTGGCGGCGTGAAGGGCCGTACCCAGCTGCCGGGTATGGTTGAAGATGCCATGGTTGGTAAGATTCAGCTCGACCCGTTTATTACCCACCGTTTACCGCTGGAGCAGATCAACGAGGCGTTCGATCTGATGCATGAAGGAAAATCCATCCGCACCGTCATTCATTTCGGCGACAAGTAACTCTTCTGCCAGCGGTTTTTCGCCGCTGGCGTTTCTTTAATAATCTTCTCTAAAGTGTGACCAGTGCGGCGTTTTTAGCCGTAATCTAAATCTCTGCCGTGCCGATGACTATTTAACAGGCGTGTTTTTACGCATCTTACCTATAAGAGAGTCGACGGTCATGGACAACACTACTTCGATGCAGGCGCAGCGTAAGCTGAGCTTCTTGCATCACATCAGGCTGGTTCCGCTGTTTTCCTCCATTCTCGGTGGCATTATTCTTCTGTTTGCCTTGAGCTCGGGTCTGGCGGGGTATTTCCTGCTGCAGGCCGATCGCGATCAGCAGGATGTCACATCCGAAATTCAGGTGCGTATGGGGCTGTCGAACAGCTCAAACCATCTGCGAACCGCGCGTATCAACCTGATCCACGCCGGTGCGGCGAGCCGTATCGCGGAGATGGATGCGATGAAGCAGAACATCAGCGAGGCGGAAACGCGCATTAAGCAGTCCCAGGAGAGCTTTACCGCCTATATGAATCGCGCCGTGCGCACCGCTGAGGGGGAAGCGCTGGAGGCGGATCTCAAGGCGCGGTACGACGCCTATATCGCGGGCATGCAGCCGATGGTGAAATTCGCCAAAAACGGCATGTTCGAAGCGATTATCAACCATGAAAACGAAAAGGCGCGCCCGCTGGATGACGCTTACAACGCCGTGCTGCTGAAGGCGATCAAGATCCGTACCGACCGTGCGAATACGCTGACGGCGCAGGCGCACAGCCGCACGCAGCTGGGCCTGATGTTTATGGTTGGCGCGTTTGCGCTGGCGCTGGTGCTGACGGCGATGACCTTTGTTGTGCTGCGCCGTACCGTAATCAATCCGCTGCAGCGTGCAGCGAAACGTATCGAGAATATCGCCAAAGGCGACCTGACGATGCCGGACGATCTGGTCGGGCGCAGTGAAATTGGCCGCCTGGCGCGCGACCTGCAAACCATGCAGCACTCGCTGGAAAACACCGTAGGCACCGTACGTCAGGGGGCGGAAGAGATCTACCGCGGAACCAGCGAGATTTCTGCCGGTAACACCGATCTCTCTTCGCGCACCGAGCAGCAGGCTGCGGCCATCGAGCAGACCGCCGCGAGCATGGAACAGCTGACCGCAACGGTGAAACAGAACGCCGATAACGCCCATCATGCCAGCAAGCTGGCGGAAGATGCCTCCGGTAAAGCCAGCCGCGGCGGTCAGATGGTCTCCGGCGT
Source organism: Enterobacter cloacae complex sp. CARB60 (assembly GCF_036487345.1). Lineage (NCBI taxonomy): Bacteria > Pseudomonadati > Pseudomonadota > Gammaproteobacteria > Enterobacterales > Enterobacteriaceae > Enterobacter > Enterobacter cloacae complex sp. CARB60. The sequence goes on along the minus strand of NZ_JAZKLC010000002.1, from coordinate 2,385,445 downwards.
GGTCAAAACCATGGGCAATATCTCCACCAGTTCGAAGAAGATCTCTGAGATTACCGCGGTGATTAACAGTATTGCGTTCCAGACCAATATCCTGGCGCTTAACGCGGCGGTAGAAGCGGCGCGTGCGGGTGAACAGGGGCGCGGGTTTGCCGTGGTGGCCAGTGAAGTCCGAACCCTTGCAAGCCGCAGTGCGAATGCCGCAAAAGAGATCGAAAGCCTGATCAACGAATCGGTTTCGCTGATTGACCAGGGTTCCGGTGAGGTTGTCGCCGCCGGTAACACCATGAATGAAATCGTCGACGCGGTTAAGCGCGTGACCGACATCATGCTGGAGATTGCCGCAGCGTCCGACGAACAGAGCCGCGGTATTGTCCAGGTGAGTCAGGCGATTTCCGAGATGGATAAAGTGACACAGCAGAACGCCTCGCTGGTGGAAGAAGCCTCCGCCGCAGCGGCGTCTCTGGAAGAACAGGGCGCGCGTCTGACCGAGGCGGTCGGCGCGTTTCGTCTGAGCGGTGCAAAGTCGGGCCGGGCGGTGATGTCCGCGCCAGCGGCGAAGAACGCGCCGTTGCGCCCGGCGGCAACGGTTTCCGGGGATAACTGGAAGACGTTCTGAGTGGCGTGTTGTGTCGGGTGGCGGCTTCGCCTTACCCGACCTACAAAAAAGGGACCTTTCGGTCCCTTTTTCACATCTTATTTCTTATCAGATAACGCGTACGCGATAACGTAATCACCGCGATCCGGCGACTGGCGAGCGCCCCCGGCGTTAATGATGATGTACTGCTTACCGGTTTTCGGCGATACGTAGGTCATCGGGCCGGACTGGCTGCCGACAGGCAGACGGTCTTTCCAGATCTCTTTCCCGGTGGCGGTATCAAACGCGCGCAGGTAGAAATCCTGCGTGCCGGCGAAGAACAGCAGGCCGGACTGGGTAGAGAGCGATGCGCCCAGCGTCGGCATACCGATCGGGATTGGCATGTGCATACGAATGCCCAGCGGGCCGGTATCTTCCACCGTGCCAACAGGGACCTGCCACACCAGCTTGCCGGTTTTCAGGTCAACCGCCGACATGGTGCCGAACGGCGGCTTCTGGCACGGAATGCCCAGCGGAGACAGGAAGCGTTCGCGCATCGCGCCGAACGGCGTGCCGTCCATCGGTACGATACCCATCTCGATGCCGCTGGCGTTTTTCGCCACGTTAGCGCGCGGAACCATGTAGTTTGCCAGGCCCAGGCGCATATCGTTGACGAACATCAGGCTGTTGTTCGGGTCAACGGAGACGCTGCCCCAGTTCATCCCGCCGAGAGAGCCGGGGAACTGCAGGGAACGGTCGAGACCCGGCGGGGTGAAGACGCCCTGATGACGCATCTCTTTGAACTGAATACGGCACAGCAGCAGGTCAACAGGCGTCGCCCCCCACATGTCGGACTCGGTCAGCGTCTGGTTGCCAATCATCGGCATGCCCACGGAATACGGCTGGGTCGGAGAGTAGCGTTCACCTTCAACGTTACCCGCCGGAACGGGACGTTCTTCTACCTTCGCCACCGGCTTGCCGGTTTCGCGATTAAGCATGAAGATCATGCCCTGCTTGCTGGTCTGCACCAGCACAGGCGTGGTGCCGCCTTTACCGTCTGGCAGATCGTACAGCAGCGGCTGGGAAGGCAGGTCAAAGTCCCACAGGTCGTGGTGGGTCGTCTGGAAATGCCAGCGCACCTGACCGGTGGTCGCGTCCACGGCGACGATAGATGAACTGTATTTATCGTCGAGCGCGGTACGCTCACCCGCCCAGAAATCCGGGGTGGCGTTGCCGGTTGGCAAATAAATCAGATTGAGTTTTGCATCATAAGACATCGCTGACCAGACGTTCGGCGTGCCGCGCGTGTAGGTCTGGCCTTCCGGCGGCAGGCCGGTCAGGTTCGGATTACCCGGATCCCACGCCCACGCCAGCTTACCGGTGTGAACGTCGTAGGCGCGCACCACGCCCGGCGGTTCGCCGGTGGAGAAGTTATCCGCCACGCGTCCACCAACCACAACGACATTGCCGGCGACCAGCGGCGTGGAGGTCTGCTGATAATACCCGGGCTTGATCTCGCCCATGCCGACGCTGAGGTCAACGGTGCCATGGTCGCCAAAGTCTTCGCAGACCTTGCCGTTATCCGCGTTGATGGCAATCAGGCGGGCATCGGTAGTAGGCAGGAACAGACGGCGAGGGCATGCCGCAGGCGGCGTCTCTGTCTGTGACGCTGTCACGTTTGAGCGTTCTTCAAAGTAGCCCAGACCACGGCAGCGCTGCCAGTTAGGGGCCGTGGCTTTGGAATCATAACGCCATTTTTCTTTACCGGAATCCACGTCCAGCGCCAGCACCTTACTGTATGGGGTACAGACATACAGCGTGTCGCCAACCTGTAAGGGGGTGTTCTGATCTTCCGCGCCCGAGCCGTTGCTCTGCGGAATATCGCCGGTGTGCGCAACCCAGGCGACCTTCAGGTCGCTGACGTTTTGCTTGTTAATCTGGTCCAGCGCGGCGAAACGGTCACCGTGGGTGGTATTGCCCCAGTGCTCCCAGTTCTTTTGCTGCTCGCCTGGCGCGACGGGTTTAACCGGAACGGGCTCGTTCGCGGCCACGAGGGTTTGTGGCTTAAACATCCAGCCCAGGCTGGCCAGCATGGCCACCGCGAGCACGGCCGCGACGCCAAAAGCGAGCGCCTTGTTCGCGGCGCTGCGGTTCGCAGCACGCAGGAAAGGCCAGACGATGGCGCAGAGGAAGGCCAGTACGGCAAAGGTAAACAGGCGAGAGAAGAGCGGCCAGAAATCCCAGCCCGCATCGCTTACCGCCCAGAACAGCGAGGCAATAAACGCGATGCTGTAAAGCACGATCCCGCTGGTGCGATTGAGGAAAATCAGGATCGCGGCAATCACCATGACCACGCCCATTATCAGGAAGTATCCACTTCCGCCTACGGTGGCGAGCTTAAAGCCCAACCCGCCGACCGCCAGACCGATGAGCATCATCAGTCCGGCAAGAAGCCACTGCAGAATACGAGGTATCCCGCGCGGCGCGCTGCCAAATGCCATGTCTTTCTCCTTTCGATCCCCCCGCCGTGTCGGGTGTGTACCAGTTGGGTAATAATGGCGGGAAGAATAATGATTAATACGAGTGAATTCGGTTTTATAAAATGATTTGCGAACCATTTGGTGAATTCACCGTCATGATAAAACTGTTAAATTGTTTTACGCAATTGTTAATGGATTATTCCGCATTATTTGATTAACGCACGGGCGAGTCCCCTCGCCCTAAGGGGAGAGGGTTAGGGTGAGGGTGAAAAAGGTTTTATACCGGCATTGATTTACGGATAGCGCTCAGCAGCGTCTGCGCGCCGGTAGAAAGTGGGGTATCCACCCGGGTCAAAATGCCGATGGGTTCCCCGGCTCCTGGGGAGGTAATCGGCAGGGCGATCAGCGTTCCCTGGCGTAAATCATCTTTTACCGCCCCGGAGGGGACGAACCAGACGTAGTCATAATCCAGGGTGAGCTGGCGCGAAAGCGAGGCCGACAGCGTTTCGATACACCCTGAAGGCAGCGTACACCCCTGCATTTGCAGCAACGTTTCGGCGGTCTGGCGGGGAACGGTCCCTTTCGGGCACACCACAACCGGCCACTCCATCACGCGGCTTAGCGTCACCGTGTCCTGCAGCAGGGGGTGATTGGGACGAACCACCAGCTTCAGGGATTCCAGGAACAGCAGTTCGTAATTGAGGCCGCCCATCAGCTCAGGGTCGGACATTCGACCGATACCGATATCCAGTTCGCCTGATTTCAACCCCGCGAGCAGCATGGTGTTATTCATGGTGGCAACCTGAATAGTGGTATGCCGCTGCTGCTTGTGGAACTGGCCGATAACCGGCGGAAGAATGCCCAGCGCCGCGGTCGGCAAGGCGCCCACGCGCACCACCTCACTGGATTGTTCTTCTTTTCGATGCAGGGACTGGCCTGCGGTATTGAGCGCATCCAGCACTTTAACGGCGTGCGTGAGGAACTGTTCGCCCACGATGGTAAGCTGCGCCCCCAGCCGCCCGCGGTCAAAAAGACGGGCACCGGTCAGCTGTTCCAGCTCGTTGAGGGTTTTCGAGAGCGCAGGCTGGCTCAGGTTAAGGGTTTCAGCCGCACGCCCCAGCGTTCCCTGTTGAGCGACGGCCACAAATGTATGCAAATGGCGCAAGCGTATGCGCTGACTGAACAGACCATTTTTTTCCATAGGCGATGTTAAAAACAGAGCGATGCGGGTGACAAGTTAAGTTGTTTAATTTTGATAACCTGATAGCAAAATATTTTTAACATTTGATCTGTTTGAGTTACAACATGTTTTTCGGGAGGGGGCGATAAGCGAACGTCCTTGTTCATTTATTGCTCATTGCAGAGGGCGAGTTGCAATTCGGTTTAGATCACGCCGTCACCGCCGTCAGAGCACCACACCTGGCCGGACGTAAAGGAACATTCATCCGAGGCCAGCGTGACGTAAAGCGGGGCAATCTCGACGGGCTGGCCCGGACGTCCCAGCGGGGTGTCGCCACCGAACTCCTTCACTTTTTCCATCGGCTGCCCGCCGCTGGACTGCAGTACCGTCCAGTAAGGGCCAGGGGCAACCGCGTTGACGCGGATCCCTTTCGGACCCAGCTGTTTGGCTAAGGATTTGGTAAACACCGCCAGACAGGCTTTCGTCTGGGCATAGTCCAGCAAAACGGGGCTGGGCTTCACCGCCTGAACGGAGGAGGTATTAATGATAACGGATGAGGCTTTCAGGTGACGCAGGGCCGCCTTGGTGATCCAGAAAGGGGCATAGACGTTGGTTTTAAACGTCGCGTCAAAATCCTCGGTGGTCAGGTCTTCAAGGGATTCACGGAACTGCTGACGCCCCGCGTTATTGACCAGGATGTCCAGCCCGCCCAGCTTCGAGACGGCTTCTTCGACCAGATTCTGACAGAATGTTTCGTCCCGGACGTCCCCCGGCAGCGCGACGGCCTTGCGGCCTTCGGCTTCGATCAGCTCGATGACCTCAGAGGCATCTTTTTCTTCTTCAGGCAGATAGTTGATAGCAACGTCAGCGCCTTCACGCGCATAGGCGATAGCGACCGCGCGACCAATACCGGAGTCACCCCCGGTAATCAGCGCTTTTTTACCGGCAAGGCGGCCATGTCCTTTGTAGCTTTTTTCCCCGTGGTCGGGTACGGGCTGCATTTCTGATGCCAGTCCCGGCGGCGTTTGCGGCTGTTCCGGGAACGGGGGCTGCGGGTAAGCGTTCGTACGTTGTTTTGTATCACTCATAGCTGACTCCTTAAGCCAAGGGGTGAGATTTGATGGATAACTGCAGCGTTAACGCTTCGCTGAATTATTTCTGCAAACGATCGACACGGACGACGGCAGGAGATGATTTTTTATCAAGCGAACCGTTGATACTGATCATCTGGTCGGGTTTTACCGTTCTGCCGTCGAAAACTGCCTGGGGAATAATAACGTCGATTTTTCCGGTTTTATCCTGAAATACAAACTTATCGCCGCTACCGTCAATAAGATTACCGCGTAATGAAATTGTCGCACCATCGTGCATTTGTTTTGCCTGGTCGATGGTCATAATACGCGCGTCGTCGGTTCCGCGATATCCGCTATCAAGCGCGTGCGGTGGCGGTGGGGCTTCGCCTTTTTGTAAACCCCCGTTATTATCTGCCCATGCGGCCGGAACCAAAAATATCAATAAAGCGGAAATAAGTGATAATTTCATCCGATATCCTTCATTTTGGGTGTCTTGACTTATTAAGTATTGTTGCTATTCCTTTATGTGGCAAATGTGATAAGTCCTAAAAACATTCGCGTTAGAAATCAAAATTATCGGTTAATAAGCGAAACGGTGACGACGGCCATGAAGCGTGAAAATGAAAAGTTACCCGGGATAGATGAGCGTTACCGTTTGCTGACGTTTGAATATGCGTTTCGTCAGGTGGGTTTTATTGTTCTGTTGGCTATTATCGTCGCGGCCATTGCCGGTCTGTTTTCCAGCGGAATGGTCAGCGACACGGTCAAAACGAATGCCGCTAAATCACTGACCATAAGCTATGAACGCTTTGGACGACGGGAGACGGAGACGCGGATGCAGTTCGCGTTTCCGGTGCAATCCGAGGGGAAGTATACCCTCAGCATGACCAGCGAGAGCAGCGATGTTTATGAGCCCGGCAGCGTCTGGCCGCAGCCGGACAGCATGTTCAGCCGCGGGAAAACCCTCTTTTTTGTCTATAACAACCTGAAAAAGTCAGACAGCTTCTCTGTGTTACTTTTCACGACACCTTCCAGAGCCGGTAAATGGAACACCGTCATCCGCGTCAACAGCGAGCCGGAGATTAACATCTGGCAATTAATTTACCCGTAGGAGGCAGATATGGATATGGTCTTTCGCGCGCTGGCTATTTATCTGTTCCTCATGGTGGTATTTAAGGTGGCCGGACGCCGCGCGCTGCTGCAGATGACCAGCTTCGATCTCATTCTGCTTTTGATAATTAGTGAGGCCACACAGCAGGCGCTCCTTGGACAAGATTTTTCCGTCACCGGTGCGATGATTACCATTACCACGCTGGTGGTGGTTGACATTATATTCGGGCTGATGAAGAAATATTTTTCCCCGGTAGAAAATATCCTGGATGGCACTCCCGTGATTCTGGTCGAGAACGGCGTACCGTTAGCCGATAAGCTGAAAAAAGTCGATGTGTCCTGTGATGATATTCTGGTATCAGCCCGGCAGAATAATGGCATTACGGAAATAGGCGACATTAAATATGCCATACTTGAGCGCAATGGGCATATTTCAATCATTCCTTTCGAGAAATAAGAGGCGGCAAGATGAGCAATCTTTTTCACGACAGCAATAATACCGTGGGTGAACTGACTAAAAAGCTGGCAAGCAAATTAACCGATCTCGGGCTTCGCTTAACCACCGCGGAATCCTGCACGGGCGGCAAGCTCTCGGTGGCGCTTTGCGCAGAGGAAAACACCGCCGAATTTTATGATGTCGGCCTGGTCGTGTTCAGCGACGAAGCCAAAACGCGGATCCTCGGCGTGCGTCCTGAAACGCTTGCGCGGTATACCGCCGTCAGCGAACAGACGGTTACCGAGATGGCCGCCAGTATTCGCGACATCGCCCAGGCGGATATAAGCATCGCCATCAGCGGCTACGCGGGTCCGGAAGGGGGCGAGGATGGCACGGCGGCGGGGACGGTCTGCTTTGCGTGGAATAGACGTGGCGAGACGAAAACCCGCACCGTGCTTTTCTCCGGTGACTGTCAGGACGTGGTGGAAAAAGCGGTGCATTTCTCGCTGGCCGAACTGCTGGCAGCATTGTCGGACGGGAATAACGGTTAAACTCACGGGGAGGTTCTATGGCTGTCATAGTGATTACCGGCGGAACGGCGGGCGTGGGAAAAGCCACGGCGCTGCACTTTGCAAAGGCAGGTTACGACGTTGGGCTCATCGCCCGCGATGAAGCAAGCCTGCACTCCACCCAGGAGGAGCTGCGGCGCTTTGGCGTAAATGCGCACGCCGTGCAGGCGGACGTCGCCGACAGCCAGGCGGTGGTGGATGCCGCTAACGAAATTGAGTATCGCCTCGGCGCGATTGATGTCTGGGTGAACAACGCCATGGGGGCCGTCCTGGCACCGTTTCGAACCCTTACGCCGGATGAGTTCCGTCGCGTGACTGACGTGACGTACCTCGGCTACGTGAACGGCACCCGCGCCGCGCTTGAACTCATGGTGCCGCGCGACAGGGGCGTGATTATCCAGGTGGGCTCCGCGCTGGCCTACCGTTCCATTCCATTGCAGTCAGCCTACTGCGGCGCCAAAGCGGCGATCCGCGGGTTCACCGATGCGGTGCGTACCGAGCTGATGCATGAGAACAGCCGGGTTCAGCTGTCGATGGTGCAGATGCCGGGGCTCAATACCCCGCAGTTCGAATGGGCGAGGAATAAGTTCGCCTGGGCGATGCGGCCGGTGCCGCCTGTCTTTGAGCCTGAGGTGGCCGCCAGCGCTATCTTCAGGGTGGCGCAAAAGCCGGTGCGCGAGCTGTGGGTAGGCAGCAGCACCATCCAGTCCATCGTCGGGCAGTTTTTCTTCCCCGGCTTACTGGACCGGCTGATGGTGAAAAAGGCCTGGGAAGGTCAGATGACCGACGATCTAAACGCGCCGGACCGCCGGGACTACCTCGATCATCCGGTTAACGACCTGCACAAAATCCACGGCCGTTTTACTGACGAGGCGAAAAACCGCGCGCCATCCGTTACCTCCGGCATGCCGGGTAAAGTGGCGCTGGGCGCCCTCGCGGTAGCGGGGATAGTGGTGACGCGTCTGATAACCCGCCGGAAACCGTAGTCAGCGCAGCGCGCTGCGGTGCGTCCAGAACCAGCGGTAGCCGTAGCCGCCAAGGCCGAGCTGAACGGTTTTACCGCAAATCAGCGCGTCATCGTAGCGTTTGTCCGCGAGACAGGCGGTCCAGGTGGCGTTGCGGATCCCTTTTGCGGTGAACTGCACCGGCTGGTCGCTGAAGTTGACGAAGGTCAGGATGCTGCGCTCGTCGGTCTCGTAATAGATCCCCAGCACCGCGTCATCATCGATGCTGACAAGGCGAAAGGGCGCAACGGCAATTTCGGGGAACTCCGAGCGGGTATTGGCAATATCAATGATCCGGTGCAGAAGCGAGTTGCGATGAAGCAGCGAATCGGCGACGTTGATTTTCTGATAGCGGTAAGGGCCATGATCGATAATCGGCGCGATAAATTTTTCAGGGTCGGCCGCAGAGAAACCGCCCCCCTGTGACCCTGCCCACTGCATTGGGGTGCGAACGGCGTAGCGCTCCTCCAGCTCCAGGTCGTCACCCATGCCTATCTCGTCGCCGTAGCGCATCACCGGGACACCCGGCAGGGAAAACAGCACCGCGTGACAGAACGCCAGCCGCTTCCGGTCGCCATTGAGCATCGGCGCCAGGCGGCGGCGGATCCCGCGCTGATAGACGCTCATCTCTTCATCAGGCGCGAACGTGTCGAGGACAAACTGTTTGTCTTTCTGACTAATGCCTTCCAGATCCAGCTCGTCGTGGTTGCGCAGCCAGTTAGCAAAACAGCAGGCATCAGGCGGGACGATCATCTTTTTCACCGCATTGCGCAGCGGGCGGGCGCTTTTCCTGGCCAGGCTGACGTAGAAATACTTGTTGAGCCAGAAATTGAGCACCAGATTCAGGCGGTCATTATTGCCGAAGTAGTCCTGATAGGCTTCCACCTCGACGTCCACTTCACCCAGCAGGATCGCGTCCGGATTGCACTGTTCGATAAGACGCCGCATATGTTCGAGGATCCACAGGCCCTTTTTTTCATCACCGTTTCCTGCCTGCGTGGTGAGGTGGGACGCGGCGTCGAGGCGAAATCCCGACACGCCCAGCTTGAGCCAGAAGAGGATGATGTTCTCAATCTCTTTTAGCACCGCGGGCGAGGTGAGGTTCAGATCCGGCTCGTGGCGATAAAACATGTGCCGGTAGTATTGTCCCGCCTCGTCGTCCCAGGTCCAGATGCTCTTCTCGACGCCGGGGAACATGGGGGGCGTATCGTCCTCGTCGCTATCCGACCAGAGGTAATAATCACGATAGGGTGACGCCGGGCTGCGGCGCGCCTGCTGGAACCAGGGGTGCGCGTCCGACGTGTGCTGGATCAGCAGCTCGATAATCACCTGCATGCCCAGCTCGCGGGCCTGTTCGATAAAGGCGATGATATCGGCCAGCTTTCCGAAGCGGGGATCCACCTGGAGGTGGTCGCTGACGTCGTAGCCTTCATCGAGAAAGGGCGTGAGGTAAAACGGCGTGATCCAGATAACCGTCGCCCCCATGCGGCGAATATAGCGCAGCTTGGCCGCGATCCCGGCGATGTCCCCGCAGCCATCGCCGTTCAAATCATAAAATAGCGCGGTATCAATCTGGTAAATGATGGCTCGTGTATGCCAGTCGGTCATAGCGTTCCTCAGTGATAGCCTTCAGTATCCGACACTTTGCCCCGGAAGACGTAGTAGCTCCAGGCGGTGTACACCAGGATCACCGGAATAATCAGTAATGTTCCTACCAGCATAAACAGCTGGCTGGCAGGCGGGGCCGCGGCTTCCCACAGGGTGATGCGCGGCGGAATAATGTTCGGCCAGAGGCTGATACCGAGCCCGCTAAACCCGAGGAAGATAAGCCCCAGCGTCAGCAGAAAGGGGCGAGAGTGGCTGTCCGGATTGCGGGTCAGGCGCCAGATCAGCACGCTGAAAAGCCCGACCAGCAGAGGAACCGGCAGGAACCAGAAGAAGTTGGGCAAGGTAAACCAGCGGTCGGCCACGTACTGCCAGCCGAGCGGCGTCCAGATGCTCACCACGGCGATGACGACCATCAGTGCCAGCAGCACGTGGCGGGTCAGCTCGCGCATGCGGGCCTGCAGCGCGCCTTCACTTTTCATAATGAGCCAGGTGGTGCCCAGCAGCGTGTAGGCGACGACCAGACCGATACCGCAGAAGAGGTTGAAGGGGGTGAGCCAGTCAAGGGCGGAGCCGACAAAGCGTCGGCCCTCAACGTCAAAGCCGTTGATCATTGCGCCCACGACGATGCCCTGGCTGAAGGTCGCGAGCAGCGATCCGCCCGCAAAGGAGTAGTCCCAGAACTTTCGGTGTGACGGCGTGGCTTTAAAGCGAAATTCGAACGCCACGCCGCGAAAGATCAGGCCAATTAGCATGGCGGTAAGGGGGATGGTCAACGCATCCACGATCACCGCATAGGCCAGCGGAAAGGCGCCGAATAACCCTGCGCCGCCGAGCACCAGCCAGGTTTCGTTGCCGTCCCAGACCGGCGCGACGCTGTTCACCATCACATCACGCTCTTTGGCATCGCCTACGAAGTTAAACAGCAGACCGATGCCTAAATCAAAGCCATCCATGATGATGTACATCAGCGTGGCAAAGACGATGATGGCAAACCAGATAACTGAGATATCGACGCCCATCAGGTTCTCTCCTCTTCAGGAACAGACTCGGCGGCAGACAGCGGACGGGCGGGCGTGCCCGAGGTGTTTGACGTCAGCGTATCGACAGGCTGCGGCCCTTTCTTAATCAGCCGAATGAGGTACACATAGCCCACGCCAAACACCGACGAGTAGACGACGAAGAACGCCAGCAGGCTGATACTCATCTGCAGGGTGCTGTGCAGCGATACCGCGTCGATGGTGCGCAGATAGCCATAGACCACCCACGGCTGTCGGCCCACTTCGGTGGTTACCCAGCCGGCGAGCAGCGCCAGCAGACCGGCAGGCCCCATGAAGAGGGCAAACCAGTGGAACGGGCGAGAGTGGTAAAATCGGTGACGATAGCGCAGCCAGACGCCAATCAGACCGAGAGTAATCATCAGCAGCCCCATCCCAACCATGACGCGGAACGACCAGAAAACGATGGTCGAGTTTGGGCGATCTTCTTTCGGAAAGTCTTTCAGCGCCGGAACCTGCTTGTCCAGGCTGTGCGTCAGGATAAGGCTGCCGAGCGCGGGGATCTCAAGACCGTATTTGGTGCGCTCCTCCTCCATATCCGGCAGGCCAAACAGCAGCAGCGGGGTGGCCTCGCCGGGCGGGTTTTCCCAGTGTCCCTCAATGGCGGCAATTTTGGCCGGCTGATGCTCAAGCGTGTTCAGGCCGTGCATATCGCCCACGACCGCCTGGATGGGGGCGACCAGCAGCGCCATCCACATCGCCATGGAAAACATGGTGCGGACGGCGGGCGTATCGTTACCGCGCAGCAGGTGCCACGCGCCCGACGCGCCGACAAACAGCGCGCTGCTCAGAAACGCGGCGATAGCCATATGAATAAGGCGGTAAGGGAAAGAGGGGTTAAAGACGATCGCCAGCCAGTCCTGCGGGATAACCTGTCCGTTCTCGATAGTGAAGCCCTGCGGCGTATGCATCCAGCTGTTGGACGCGAGGATCCAGAAGGTCGACATCAGCGTGCCGAGCGCCACCATGCAGGTTGAAAAGAAGTGCAGGCCGGGGCCGACCTTATTCCAGCCGAACATCATGACCCCAAGGAAACCAGCTTCAAGGAAGAAGGCGGTTAACACCTCATAGGTCAGGAGTGGGCCGGTGATACTGCCCGCGAACTGGGAGAACCCGCTCCAGTTGGTGCCAAACTGGTACGCCATGACCAGCCCGGACACGACGCCCATCCCGAAGTTAACGGCAAATATCTTGAGCCAGAAATGGTACAGCGATCGCCAGACGTCGTTTTTGGTGCGCAGCCACATGCCCTCCAGCACCACCAGATAACTGGCGAGGCCGATGGTGATCGCGGGAAAAAGGATATGAAACGAGACGGTAAAAGCGAACTGAATTCTGGCCAGATGAAACGCGTCGAGTTCGAACATGGTCCGTACCTCTGAAACGATGGGGCACGAGAATTGCCGGGCAGTTTATGGCTGCCCGGCAAAACCGATTACGGTTTAGTCTTACCGGCACCCAGCTCGGCACCGGTCAGCGGGTCGGAATGTGGATCGGACTTCGTGCGGGCAGACATCGCCTTGACCAGGGTTGCCTGTTCGGTCGTGAGCGTGACGCTTGCACTGCCATCGCCGCCGTCAACCGCAGGCTGGGGGGACTCAACGTAATCGAAATGTTTATCGCTGTTCCAGCTTCCGCGAACCTCTCCACCTTCAGACATATTGTAGTACTTGTTGGTGAATTCCTCGATTGGCGGCAGTTTCCCCGGCGGGAAATTATTACGGATGGACTGCAGCGCCTTCTCAAAGGAGAGCTGATGCGCCGCCTCGCGCGTCATCAGAAATGCCAGCGCATCCTTTACGCCGGGATCGTCGGTCACGTTGATCAGCCGTTCATAGATGATCTTCGCTCTGGCTTCTGCCGCCACGTTTGAGCGCAGGTCCGCCGTTGGCTCGCCGATGGTGTCGACGTAGGCCGCGGTCCAGGGCACGCCCGCAGAGTTAGTGAGCGGGGTGCCGCCCCCGTAGAGCAGGGAGGTAATATGGCTGTCATTGCCGTTTTCGGTCATGGAGCGATACAGATCGGCCTCGTTTTCCACCCCTTCCGCCAGCGCGCCTTTGGCACCTTTGTTCAGCATACCGACCAGGGTACCGATGATTTCGAGGTGGCTTAACTCCTCGGTGGCGATATCCATCAGCATATCCTTACGGCCCGGATCGTCATCGCTCAATCCTTGCGTAAAGTACCGGCAGGCGGCAGCCAGTTCGCCCTGCGGCCCGCCGAACTGTTCCAGTAAAAGGTTGGCGAGGCCAGGGTTAGGTTCGGCAACGCGAACCGTATATTGCAGCTGTTTGACGTGTCGGAACATGGTGATTCTCCCGGATTATTTTTTTGCTTCGACGCCCGATGCGTCTGAACGCAGCAGGAACTGTTCCGTGGTCTGCGGAATATGACGAATCAACCAGTCGGCCATTTCGCGTTCTTCCGCCAGAATCGTCTCGATGGCCGGCACCGAGGCGACGTCGCCTGCTTTCTTAGCCGCCGCAAGGAGGGAGGTATAACAGGCAATTTCGAACTGTTCGAAAACATAGCCGCTGATCGAACCCTTAACGATCTCATCAGACGGGAACATGCCGCCGATGGACTGCCCCAGCGCCGCCATTTTGCTCATGGAGTCTTTTAAAACCGAACGAGAAATATCATTCCGGTCGAGGATTTCTTCCAGCAGTGTAATTTGCCGTTTTGTCTCATTAATATGCTGCTCAATTCTGGCGCGAACATCAGGATAATTATCGATACGGCTGGCCATGGATTCCAGCATAGATTCGGCTTGCTTTTCCATCGCATGGGCATCGCGTAGCCAGTCATGGTAGTGTTCTACGTGATTCATCATTGTATCCTCATTAGGGTTCGCTTATTTGGTCTCACTTTCAGCAGCCTGATCGGCACGCGCGGCACTGTAGCCAGATAAATGGCCGACAATATTGGCGTAAATACTGATGATAATGACCCATAGCACGCTGCTCTTCCACCATATTACGGAAGGGATGGCGAGAATGAACCATATTATGGCTGCCGTTAAATGGCACCGTTTAATTGTCCTGGGACTGATGCTCATTTTATTTAACCTGAGTTATTGCGTCATTTCTGCGCTTTTTGGTTAATATTGCCTACGGCCAGGTCGGTGAGTTTAAGATCGGTTTCTTTTTCTTCTTCCAGCGTCTCGGCAAGAAGTTTAACGGCTTTTTTATAGCCCAGCTGTTCTGCTAATGTCGCGAGGGTGCCGTAGCTGGCAATTTCGTAATGCTCGACTTTTTGCGCAGCGGCAATTAACGCGGCATCACGTACTTCATTTTTTTCGGTGCTTTCAATGACTTCATTGGCTTCTTCAATTAAGCCCTCCATCGCCACGCACTTCATGCGCTTAATCCTGATACCGTCTTCTTGTTCGACGATCTGGTCGATACGTTCGATCTGACCCTGCGTCTCTTCAAGGTGTGCGGTAAAGGCTGCGCTCAGCTTCTCACTGGAGGCGGCGCGGGCAAGCTTGCTGAGTGCTCGGGTAAGCTGCTTTTCAGCACTGTAGGTATCCGACAGAAGATGAATAAAAACATCCTCGACGCTTTTCATATTCATAATAATTACGCTCCGGTAAAATAAAGAAAGGTTACTGCGAGCTATTCAGCCCGCAGCATGCTCTCAGGTTTTATTAAAAGAGTTTTAAATAAGATCAGGAGTTATCAGATTTACGGCCTCCGCCGTGACTGTTCTGGCCCCCTTTCTTACCCGCTTCGGATGCGCGTTGCGGATCGTTTTTAAAATTCCCACCGCTTTGCTGGCCGCCTTTACGTCCAGCTTCTGATGCTTTGTCACGGTCTTCAGCGAAATTACCGGAACCACCACGATGCTCTGCCATATTAAACCTCATAGTCATATATTGGTTATGTCAGTACGATACGAAAATATTTCCGTATCACTCGTCGTTCGAGTAATAACTCTAGTCGCTGTGCGTCATCCGTCAAATGCGTTTTGCTATTTGCGGTTGCGTTATTTTTTAAATATCGTGGCGTTTACGCTTCGCTTGATCGAAAAATAGGGATGAGCAGGAGGGACTTGAAAAAAAATGATCGGAATAGTCCTAAGTTTCCGCTAAAAAATTGAAAGATGAGAATAAAAATAATGGTGTGATTAATCTGGGCAATTTGCGGCTGGGATAGAATAAAAAATTACTCCTTTATGGCTAGAAAACGGAGCTCAAAATAATTATCAGGAAAATTGTGGTAAAACAGGCGAGGCGAAAGGACGGTTCTGGCAGGCCTGTCCAGAGGCCGGTAGCACACGGTTTGACCACTGTCGTCTTAAGATCACAAATCAGAAATTCTTCCCCCCGGAAGGAACGGGTTTCTCTACACTCCAGGTAATATTCACTGGAGGCATGACATCATGGCGAACACCATCACGGCTGATGACATTCGGGAACGCTTTTCGCAGGCTATGTCGGCGATGTACCAGCAGGAAGTTCCGCAGTACGGCACCTTGCTCGAACTGGTTGCGGACGTAAACCTGGCGGTTCTGGAAAATAACCCACTATTACATGAACAACTGGCCAACGCTGATGAGCTTGCGCGGTTGAACGTTGAGCGTCACGGGGCGATCCGCGTCGGCACCGCTCAGGAACTTTCAACCCTGCGCCGTATGTTTGCCATTATGGGCATGTACCCCGTCAGCTATTACGATCTCTCGCAGGCGGGGGTGCCGGTCCACTCAACGGCGTTTCGCCCGGTAGAGGATGCCGCCCTGTGTCGAAATCCGTTTCGTATCTTTACCTCGCTGCTGCGCCTTGAGCTGATTGAAAACGTCGCGCTGCGCGAGCGTGCCGCAGAGATCCTGTCTCACCGGAACATCTTTACCCCCCGCTGTCTGGAACTGATCGACCTCCACGAGTCGGAAGGGCACTTTACTGACGCACAGGCTCACGAGTTTGTGCAGGAAGCGTTAGAGACCTTCCGCTGGCACCGCCATGCGACGGTCGATCGGGAGACATATCTGGCCCTGAGCAACGAGCATCGCCTGATTGCCGACGTGGTCTGCTTCCCGGGCTGCCATATTAACCACCTCACGCCTCGCACGCTCGATATTGACCGGGTGCAAGAGCTGATGCCGAAGTACGGTATCGAGCCAAAAATTCTGATCGAAGGGCCGCCGCGTCGCGAGGTGCCCGTCTTATTGCGTCAAACCAGCTTCAAGGCGCTGGAAGAGCCGGTGCTGTTTGCCGGTGAACATAAAGGCACCCACACCGCGCGCTTCGGTGAGATTGAACAGCGCGGCGTGGCGCTGACCCGGAAAGGCCGTGAACTGTACGATAGCCTGCTCGGCCAGGCCGGTACGGGTAAAGATAACCTGACGCACCAGCTGCATTTGCGGGAGATCTTTAATGCATTCCCGGACAGCGAAATGCTCATGCGCCGTCAGGAGCTGGCCTATTTTCGCTATCGCCTGACGCCATCAGGGGAAGCCCATCGTCATGCGTTTCGTCCGGGAGACGATCCGCAGCCGCTGATTGAGCGCGGATGGGTGGTTGCCCAGCCGATCACCTACGAAGATTTCCTCCCGGTCAGCGCCGCGGGGATTTTCCAGTCCAATCTCGGGAACGAAACCCAGGCCCGCAGCCACGGTAACGCCAGCCGCGATGCGTTTGAAGAGGCGCTGGGCTGCCCGGTGTATGACGAGTTTACGCTCTACCAGGAGGCTGAAACGCGCAGCAAACAGCGTTGCGGTTTGCTCTGAAATCGTTACTCTGCTGGGGTGTGATGGAAAAAATAAGGTTGTTATGCAAAATCCTTCCGCCCCTGTGGTTGAAACGCGCCAGGGCGCACTGACTGGTTTAACCGATGAAAACGTTCACCTCTGGTGCGGTATTCCCTACGCCGCGCCTCCCGTGGGGGAGTGGCGCTGGCGCTCACCCCGGCCCCCTGAACGCTGGGATGGCCTGCGCGAGGCCACGGCTTTCTCGCCCTCAAGCTGGCAAAGCAGCGAGTATTGTCAGGAGTTAGGCGGCGGCGATCCGGGCCAGTTTTCTGAAGATTGTCTCTATCTTAACGTCTGGTCCCCCACAGAGCGCGCCGAGCCGCTTCCGGTTATGGTCTGGCTGCACGGAGGCGGGTTTACGATTGGTGCCGGTGGCCTGCCGCCGTATAACGGCAAAGCGCTGGCCGCGCGCGGCGTGGTTGTCGTGACGATCAACTACCGTCTCGGTCATCTCGGCTTTTTCGCCCATCCCGCGCTGGAAGGCGAGGAAGGGCGAGTGGTACATAATTTTGCACTGCTGGATCAGATAGCCGCCCTCGAATGGGTGCGGGACAATATCGCCGGGTTTGGTGGCGATCCCGCTAATGTGACCCTGTTTGGCGAATCCGCTGGCGCGCGCAGCGTGCTCTCTCTATTGGCCTCGCCGCTGGCAGCAGGATTGTTCCATAAGGCGATTGTCCAAAGCGGATATACCCTGCCGGACACGCCGCGCGAGCAGGCGCTGCAAAAAGGGGAAGCGCTGGCCGCCCATTTCGGTCTGGAAAATGCGACCGCCGGGCAGCTTCGCGCCATTCCGCCCGACGCGTTCTGGCCGCTCACCGCGCCGCTGAACGTTGCTCCGGCGCCCATCGTCGGAGATTGCGTTCTGCCGGAAGCCATGCTGGACGTCTTTTTCGCCGCCCGTCAGCATCCCGTGCCGGTGATGATTGGCTCCAACAGCGATGAAGCCAGCGTGATGGCGGTGTTTGGCATCGATCTCGCCGGACAAATTCAGAAGCTTCGCCGGGAGCGTCGCTTCGGGCTGGGGCTGATTAAGCTGCTCTATCCGGGCGTGAAGGGCGATGAAGAGCTGGGCAGGCAGGTGTGCCGCGACATGGCCTTTACCACCATGGGCTACGTGGTGATGCAGGCCCAGCAGCGCGTGGGTGGGTTGTGCTGGCGCTACTGGTTTGACTATGTCGCAGAGGCGGAACATGGCACGTATATCAACGGCGCCTGGCACGGCAACGAAATCCCCTATGTCTTCGATACGCTCGGCCAGGTGGAGCCTTCACGTCATTATGTCAATGAGCGGGATCTGCAGTTTGCTGCCCAGGTGGCGGATTACTGGGTGAGCTTTGCGCGCGACGCAGGTCGTCGCGACAATCTGCCCGGGCCGACGCACTGGCCCGCGTGTCGCAAAGGACGGGACGTTCTGTTACGCATTGGCGTGAATAAACATGCAGCTTTCAGGCTTGAAAACCGCTTTATGCGTGCCCGCATGAGCCTCTTTAAACGGGTGATGAAGCACCACGTCAGCCTCGATTAAGCAAACAGGCGCGAAACGCCGCGAGACCATTTTCCTCGCCTAGCGTTTCGCGCAGCACCAGCCGGTAGCTTGCGCCGGTTTTTATGCTTGTCTCATAGGGCCGCATCAGCCTTCCTGCGTGAATATCTTCTGCCACCAGCGTCTCGTCGGCGATGGCGACGCCCAGCCCCTGAATGGCGGCCGTAATGGCGAGATCCATCGTATCGAAGTGTTGATTTTTGTGCATGACAAAGCCCGGACCTTCCTGTTTCGTCAGCCACAGCGACCAGTCGGTCTTATCCCTTGTGGGGTGAAGGAACGTTAGCGATCCCAGCGCTGCTCCTGTCCGCACCGGGCTTATCACCGGGGTGAGCGCCTCGTCGAACAGCAGATCGCCTGCGCTCATGTGCGTGCCGAACACAATGGCCGCGTCGTAAGATTCGGTTTTGAAATTGACGTTGTGATCGGTGGTGGTGGTCAGCGCAATTTGCAGGTCCGGATGCTCGCGCTCCACTTCCAGCAGGCGCGGCACCAGCCAGCGCATGGCGCAGGTGGGGGCCTTTAGCCGGATCACGGTGTGCTGGCTGCGGGCCTGGTCGGCCACGGACAGCAGCTGCTCGAAAGCGGACTGCAGTTCCGGAAGCAGGGCGCTGCCCTGCGGTGAGAGGCGCAGCCCGCGCGCGTGGCGCTCAAAAAGCGGAAAGCCAAACCACGCCTCAAGGGCGGCGATCTTACGGCTCACGGCACCCTGCGTCAGACACAGTTCCGCGGCGGCATGGGTCAAATTGAGGTGACGCGCGGTGACTAAAAATGCGTCAATGGCGTTAAGGGGGAGCGAACGGCGCGACATAGAAAATACCTCAGCTATGCATTTTTCTCATGGCTATTATGACAACAATTCGATTGTCCCGACAGCACAGATGTTGTTTGAATAGTTATGCAATGTCCATGAGAAGGGAAAGAGGATGACTTTACGAACGCCTGTGCAAACGCGCTCCAAACTGCCAGATGTGGGAACCACCATTTTTACCGTTATCGGCCAGCTCTCGGCGCAGCATAACGCGATTAACCTTTCTCAGGGCGCACCGAATTTCTCCTGCGACCCGAAGCTGATTGCGGGCGTCACCCGCGCAATGGAGGCGGGGCATAACCAATACGCGTCAATGACCGGTCTGCAGCCGCTAAAAGAACGTATTGCCGATAAAATTGCCACGCTCTACGGCACGCAGTATGACCCTGCCAGCGAGGTGCTGGTGACCGCCAGCGCCAGCGAAGGGCTCTATTCGGCAATAAGCGGGCTGGTGCATCCGGGTGATGAGGTGATCTACTTTGAGCCGTCATTTGACAGCTACGCGCCGATTGTCCGTCTGCAGGGGGCAACCCCGATTGCCATCAAGCTCACCGTGCCGGATTTTGCCGTCAACTGGGATGAGGTTCGCGCCGCGCTCACTCCGCGCACGCGCATGATCATCATCAATACGCCGCATAACCCGAGCGGCCAGGTCTTCTCCGCCAATGATCTGCAGCAGCTGGCGGCGCTGACGCGCAATACTGACATCATTATTTTGTCTGACGAAGTGTACGAACACGTCGTTTTTGACGATGAGCCGCACCACGGTATGGCCACGCACCCGCAGCTGGCGGAGCGCAGCGTGATTATTTCCTCTTTCGGAAAAACCTATCACGTCACCGGGTGGCGCGTGGGTTACTGTGTTGCACCGGCGGTACTGATGGACGAGATTTGTAAAGTCCATCAATTTTTAATGTTTTCGGCCGATACGCCAATGCAGCACGCGTTTGCTGAGCATATGGTCGATCCGCAAACCTGGCTGTCGCTGTCGGCGTTTTACCAGCGCAAGCGCGATCTGCTGCACAGCCTGCTGGCCGATTCGCCGTTTACGCTGTTGCCGAGCGCCGGTTCGTTCTTCATGCTGGCGGACTACAGCCAGTTCAGCGACGAGCGCGACAGCGAGCTGGTGCAACGGCTGATCGTTGAGTACGGCGTTGCCACCATTCCACTGTCGGCGTTTTATGCGGACGGTACGGATAATAAATTGATTCGTCTCTCTTTTGCGAAAGATGAGGCGACGTTACGGGCAGGTGCCCAGGCCCTGTGTCGGGTTAAACCACACTGAGATAGGCTCTAAGGAGTTGTAGATGAAATTACGCGCGTTAATAGTCGGCATGGGATTGCTGTGTACCTTTTCTTCCTTCGCGGCCACCGAGCTGCGTTACGGTCTGGAAGCGGAATACCCGCCGTTTGAAAGCCGCAATGCGGCGGGCGAACTGGAAGGGTTTGACGTTGAGCTGGGGAATGCCATCTGCAAAGCGGCTGCGCTGAAGTGCAGCTGGGTTGAAACCTCGTTTGATGCGCTGATCCCGGGCCTGGTGGCGAAGAAATTTGACGCCATCAACTCGGCGATGAACATCACCGAGCAGCGCCGCAAGAGCATTGATTTTACCCAGCCGATTTACCGTATTCCGTCGCAGCTGGTCGGCAAGGCCGGTACGGCGGTTGAGGCAACCCCAGAAGGGCTAAAGGGGAAAACCATCGGCGTGCTGCAGGGATCCATTCAGGAAACCTATGCTAAAGAGCACTGGGAAAAGCAGGGTGTCACCGTGGTGTCTTATAAAGATCAGAATATGGCCTGGGGCGATCTGCTGAATGGCCGCATCGACGCCTCGCTGGTCATGTCCGCGGCCGGGCAGGCAGGTTTCCTCAGCAAGCCGCAGGGGAAAGGGTTTGGCTTCATCGGCAAGCCTGGTACTGGCTTATTAACCCTTTGAGTTCAATCTTTTGGTATTCGCAAACCGCACTGTAAGCCCACACAATCATCACTGCGCCCATTAATGTACAAAATATGTTGTTAGCCATATATACCTCTGGTATATTTAAAGGTTAGGTAAATACATCCGTAAACTTTGTTCCGTAGTATTTCTCTCCTCGAAAACATCCCCAACGTCAGATACAAGGCGGCTTTGCGCTATCGCAAATGCCCTCGTTTTACCGTGGTTTTAGGTAGTAACTATGTAGGAGGTGTGATCTCTTTCTGAGTACAAAAAAGGTTAATTTAACAATGATGCAACAATCACAAGCCCTGTTCGAATCGTCGATTTTATCGACAACAAGTTTTCGTACCGTCTACCATGAACACGGACGTTACAAAACCATCAATGGCAACTTCTTTGTTCATGATGGTCACGAATACCGTATTAACACAAGAATCGGATCAGGTGTTCGCCACGATATACTTATATCAACGATCAACGAACTGAAAGCAATCCTGAAGCTCTACAGTCGAGTGTTCCTGACCCGTTTTGATCTCCACCTCCCTGAGTTCACTTCTGTTGAAGCTGGTAACAAATACATACGCAAACTGTTCAAACGATTACGTGACCGCCTGGAGTCTGGAAATAACGGTTTATCAGAACCTATCATCGATTTTGCTTACGGTTGGGTTTGCGAACAGGAAAAGGCTTCACAGCCCCATTACCATTGCTGGATTGCACTTCCACATCGCTCGGTAAGGTGGTTTGGAACGCCAGACAGAGGGATCGCTGGTATTATTGCGGAAATCTGGATGAAACTGACAGGTGGTAAAGCAACGCTGGTAAACTTGTCTAAAGCCACTAAAGACTATCCCGATCACTACGTCATTCATCGTGAATATCCTTCATCACTTGAAGGTCCGATATTCTGGCTTTCTTACCTGGCAAAAGAACGCGGTAAGTTGCAAACTGGGAAGGGAACACGCATGTACTCAACATCGAAATTGAGTAGTAAAGCACTGAATTCGTAAATGCTGCACAGGAAGCCCGTAGAGCGTTTTTCTTCGCAAGGTATGCAATTGCATTGCCCATACCATAAAAATCTATCACAGCCTCGCTCAGGGCGTTTTAAGACATGAATATTACCTGATTAACTTCATGCTCGGTCGGTTGCAAGATAGTTTAACGATAATTGCTTTGCTTTTAGATCCATACATTACTTCAAAATTCCGAGCGAAGCGAGGGACACGAACGTAGTGAGTGTCTAATGTCTACTATTATATTTTTATATTTTATATATAGAGAAAAGTAGACATATCCGTATGCTTTTTGACCAGTTTAGCTATCCGTCTTCGCTTCGCTTGACGGAACTCGCTTCGCTCGCGGTCTTGTTTTTGGGTTGTTGGAACTTGCCCATCATTCTTGATGCATGTTCCTGTTCCCTTTGATCGTAGGAAGACTTAATCCCACCTTTGGCTGGCTGAGACCTCTTTATAGTGGCTTCCAGAAGTCGCTTACGAATACCTGTTGCAACCAGTCAGCCTAACTTTTACCTACCTTCCTTGCTCGGTCAAGACCTTCTTTAGTTCTCTCTGTAATGTTTAGGTTATTGATATAATTGGTATTTTATTCGAGATTATGTGATTGTGTGAAAAAAGATGAAAAACATACTTTTTGTATTAGCATTAGCCTCCGTATGCTTTCTAAAATGCAGGCTTTAAAAGTGCTTGATTTGACGAAAGTAATGAAAAGGTGTGATTACTACGTTAGTACCAGCAGATTGTGTAACCTCTGGACAGTTAAGGATAATTAGATGCAAACAGCAGAGATGTTTCGTATTTTCTTGGACAATTTGAAAATACCTGATGAACGAATGACGGCAATTGCAAAACATTATAAAAATGCCACGAGAAGGCTTAATTTACGGTTTCGGGAAACTGAAAACGGTTTCAATAATCGACTGAAGGTTGGTTCAGCAGGTCGTCGTACGGCAGTCAGCAAAACGTCAGATTTAGATATGCTGTACATTATGCCTTCAGGGTTGTGGGAGGCTTATCAAGCAGGATTGAATCCTCAACGACGTTTACTTCGTGATGTAAAAGATGCTTTAAAACAAACCTTTTCTCAGCAAGAAGTCAAGGTTGATCGATTAGTGGTGCAGATTGTTTTTGACTCTTTCCATATAGAGGTGCAACCAGTCTTTGCTGACGGAGATCATTTTAAATACCCTGATACGAAAGCTGACAATGGTAATGGTGGGTGGCGGGTAACTAAACCTCGTATGGAAATTACCGAAATGAGGAATTTCCGAAATAACAAAAGTCGTAATCTCCATAATCTTTGTCGCATGTTGCGAGCTTGGAAAAACAGAAATACAGTAGACATGGGAGGACTTCTTATTGACACGTTAGCATGGAGGTTCCTTAAACAAACCGATGATTATGATGAAACTGGAATGGTTAGTTATGGTTTCATGTGCCGTGACTTTTTTGATTTTTTGCAAAAAGAAGACGTTCATGAACACTATGCTGCAATAGGCAGTGGACAAAGGGTTAAGGTCTACAAAAATTTCCAGCGACAAGCAAAACGTGCCTTCAAGCTATGCACACAAGCGATTGACGCGTACGAGAATGGCTATACAAAGAAATGTCATGAACATTGGCGGGAAGTTTTCGGACTTACTTTTCCTAAAGCAGCAACGGAAATGCAAGATTCTCTGGGGCTGGAGTCAGCTAATTTCGTTAATGAATCATACTTTGCCCGCACATGGCGTAACACGGAAGAATTCACAGATGAAAAATTTGATGATGTCGATATTAGATATCCACTTGAAGTAAACTGTATTGTCAAAGAAAGTGGGTATAGGGAACGCTCGCTTAGAGCTTACCTTTCGGATATAGCTCGACCTTGGTTACCGCCTAATAGGACTTTATCATTCTCGATCAATCAAGCAAGTTTAGATCTGATTCCTGAACCATATGACATATACTGGAAAGTATTGAATAGAGGTAAAGAGGCTGAAGGACGTGATGAAATTCGAGGCCAAATAATTTTAGGTCAAACTACCCATACTGAACATACAAAGTTCAGAGGTAGTCATAAGGTTTGGTGTTATATCGTTAAGAATCATATAGTAATTGCCCAGGATACCATCGACATTCCAATTGAGTGAAAAACATGCTAAAAAATGACTTGCTGAATCATATTGCTTCTGCTGGATACAATGTTGGGTTCGGAGCAAAGAAAACTTTTGCAACATTTGACATTGTAAGTAAGCTCCCTGGCTGGATTGGCATAATATCACTCGCAGTATCCGTTCTTGGTCTTTACATGGATGAGATGAGTTCTAAGAATATTTCTGCCATTTTTATTATTCTGAGCATTGGTAGCCTATACATTAATTTCTATGATGGTGACAAAAGTAAATATGAAGCGGCGGGTAAAAGCCAAACTGATATCTTCAGAAAGATTGAACGACTGTATTACGATGCAAAATCAGAGAGCCAGCCAGATTCAGCTAAGTATATTCAGGAACTTGAAGTTCTGATGCAAGATTTTGATAATAGCGCAATTACTAAACAAATTTGTGGTAGTAATTGGTATGCCCACTATAAATTTTACAGTGAATTGGAGAAGCGATGGATTGAGGAACAGTTATCCTTAACTTTTTGGAAAGATAAATTTCCAAATACATTAAAAATATTTTTGATTTTAATTTTAGGTATGGTTGTTTTTTTGATCTGCCACAGGTTGAACTGGATTTGATGCATTCATAACCTAATTTGAATAGTAAAATTACGCATCAGATTGCATGAATTTGTCAAGGTCAGGCTATTGACAAATTTTATAACGGTTTAGGTTGAATATAGGAAAGTATTTGACTGTTGCTGGTTGATGAATGTGTTGCTGTTATCGAAATCGAGCATTGGTATGGATAAAATAAAGCCTCGCACTTCAGCGAGGCTTGTAATACACCGGTCGTTGTTTAAAGACCACCATGACGATTCGCATAGAACAAGAAATCATTGATATGCCGTTCTAAAGCTTTAATGAAATCATCATTCGACCAAGTAGTTGAAGTATAAGATGCACCGTTTGTAGAACTAAAAGTACGACCATCATCGTTTGTAGAAAATGTCGTTATCGAATAGCGACCATCAAATCGCTCAGTTTCTGAAAATAAAAGTTCATGCTTCCCACCGTCTTTATACTTCATATTGAAGCTTATATGCCGTGCAGATGAAGAAATTTCAGCGTGGATTCCTCTTTCAAGTAGCCCATTTTTGTATGTTTCAACCTCTGGTATGAGAGATTCAATAATTTCTGATAAGCGTCCTCGTTCATGGATCAACGTTTCTTTTTCTTCAATCTGCTCTTGTTTTTGTCTGCCTATTTTTTCATCGACACTTTTGAAGAACGAGTTATCTGCCATGTGATATCCTTAATGGTAATATGAGCGTTTCCAAGTCAGGACATATGGGCAGAAAGTACCGTTATCAAGTCCGTTTTTAACACAAAAGCTCTTTCTTGATTCGGTAAAAGGTGGCGCGGCTGATATCTGCCGCCTTCATGATGTGGGCTGGTTTAACGTTCTGTGCCAGCATTTCGCGAACAGTCTCACGGGCTTCCATATCTTTTTCTTTTCCCATATACAAACCTGCCTGTTTTGCTCTCTCGATCCCCTGTGCCTGGCGTTTACGGCGGGTCTCATAATCTTGTCGTGCCATTGTCGCAAGGATATCGATCAGCATTGCATTGACCGCCCGAAGAATGCCACTGGTAAGGTCGTTACCGGACATTTCAACCATCTGCCAACTGGTCGGTAAGTCCATTGATACGATCACCAGCCCTTTACTGTTCAACGTAGCTTTGAGTTCAGCCCATTCTTCATGTTGAAGACGACTGAGACGGTCAATCGCTTCAATTAGAAGCAAATCGCCAGGCTGTGCTTCCGCAAGTAGGCGCATCAGTTCCATACGCTCCAGCTTCGCACCACTTGCATTCTCAATGTATTCTCCGGCTACTTGCCAGTTTTTGCTTTTCGCAAATTCGCGCAGGCTAACTAATGCACGATCAGCATGTTGGCCTTCGGTAGATGCACGGCAATAGATACGGACATTCATTATGAATTCTCTTTTGAATATTAAATGTATACCCATATGATACAGTGCGTACTTTTGTTGTCAATAGAGTCTAATTTAACCCTATTGAGACTTTGTACCATGGTCTTAATCAGGTATACCCAAACGAGACGACATATCTTGCCAGAACATAATGTTAAGTACTCAATATAAAGCTAAAAATCAGATGATTACGGCTTGTTACAATATTTGAATCGCCACGGGTTTAACAGACACCTCAGAGTCATTTAAGATGGCTTAAAGAGAGGTGCCCATGAGCGGTAAGCGTTATCCCGAAGAGTTTAAAACTGAAGCAGTCAAACAGGTTGTTGATCGCGGTTATTCTGTTGCCAGCGTTGCAACACGTCTCGATATCACCACCCACAGCCTTTACGCCTGGATAAAGAAGTACGGTCCGGATTCTTCCGCTAATAAAGAACAGTCAGATGCTCAGGCCGAGATCCGCCGTCTCCAGAAAGAGCTGAAGCGGGTTACCGACGAACGGGACATATTAAAAAAAGCCGCGGCGTACTTCGCAAAGCTGTCCGACTGAGGTACGCCTTTATCCGTGACAACACCTGTTGCTGGCCTGTTCGCCTGCTCTGTCGGGTGCTGGATGTTCATCCCAGTGGTTTTTACGCCTGGCTTCAGCAGCCGCATTCACAACGCCATCAGGCAGACCTGAGACTGACAGGACAGATTAAACAGTTCTGGCTGGAATCGGGATGCGTCTATGGTTATCGCAAAATCCATCTGGATCTGCGGGACAGCGGGCAACAGTGCGGAGTGAACAGAGTCTGGCGACTGATGAAACGTGTCGGGATAAAGGCTCAGGTCGGATACCGGAGCCCGCGGGCACGTAAAGGCGAGGCCAGTATCGTGTCGCCCAACAGGCTCCAGCGACAGTTCAATCCGGATGCTCCGGATAAGCGTTGGGTAACGGACATAACCTACATCAGGACCCACGAAGGCTGGCTGTATCTTGCCGTGGTTGTTGATCTGTTCTCACGCAAAATTATCGGCTGGTCCATGCAATCCCGGATGACAAAGGACATTGTCCTGAACGCACTGCTGATGGCTGTATGGCGCCGTAATCCCCAAAAACAGGTGCTGGTTCATTCGGATCAGGGCAGTCAGTACACAAGCCATGAGTGGCAGTCGTTCCTGAAATCACACGGCCTGGAGGGCAGCATGAGCCGTCGCGGTAACTGCCATGATAATGCGGTTGCAGAAAGCTTTTTCCAGTTGTTGAAACGCGAACGGATAAAGAAAAAGAGCTACGGAACGCGGGAAGAAGCCCGCAGCGATATTTTTGATTACATCGAAATGTTTTATAACAGTAAGCGTCGGCATGGTTCCAGCGATCAGATGTCACCGACAGAATATGAAAACCAGTATTATCAACGGCTAGGAAGTGTCTAGATTATCCGTGGCGATTCAATTGAATTTAGCTTAAGTTAAATCCATATTGTATATCTGGTCTTTATTTGTACAATTCATCATTTAGCGTTGTTGGATAATAAGTACAGGATGTTATGAGTAAAACGATTCATTTTTATGCACCAGGTACAAACGATTACATTAGCCCCACATTACTTTTCTCTGTTGCCCGGATGACGGTAAATGGTGACGGGGTCCAGTGGCTAGAGACTCAATGGGTTGGCGGTGGCAATGTTCAGGGGATGGCTCTTTACACTTCGATTCTTGATGCGGCAATTGCTGCTGAAGTGCTGAATCAGGCAGAAACACCATCTGAATGGAAGGTTTACCCGTTCTCTGATCTGAACATTACAGAAATGATGATCAACACAAAAGCTCGTAATTCACATTACGGCATCATGCTTGTGTTTGGGTTCTCAATTGACGCTTTCAGAAACCTTATCTTGCAAACTGAGCTATACCGCACGCTTCAATTCCCTGAATCATTCCCTATTGGTGAAGGGTTAGATCCCGTTACAAACAAAGCAATCCTGAAATTCGACAAATCCCTGTTCGAGGGAATGAATGGTTACTGTATTAGACGTCAACTAGTTTTGCCGACTGGCGCCAACTACTCTGGCCGCATCCATTGAGCGAGGTTTTAAGCCACGCTGGTTACTGCCTTCGATGTCTTCTTCCGGTAACTTTCTCCTTTTAGCTCGAACATATATCCGTGATGGATCAGCCTGTCCGCTGCCGCCACCGCCATCGTTTCATCCACGAAGATGCTGCCCCACGTGCTGAACGGATGATTGCTGGTTATGACCAGACTGCCGCGCTCATAACGATGGGCGATCAGCTCGAACAGCACACCCGTTTCCGCGTTGTCGCGTTTGACATACCCGAGGTCGTCTATCACTATCACCCGGTAGCGATCCAGTTTCAGCAGAAGCTCGTTCAGTTTCAGTTGTGTCCGCGCTTTTCGCAGCTCCTGCAGCAGCTCTCCGGCACTGTAGAACCGGGCCCGGTAGCCCAGTCCTACAACGCCATCCACGATCGCTGCCGCCAGATGGCTTTTCCCCAGGCCGCTGGCACCGAACAACAGGACATTTTCTCCGGCATCAACCCAGTCTGTCGTTTCGCAGAGCTGCCGGAACTGAGCGTTATTCAGTTCCGGCACCTGGCTGAAGTCATACTCACCCAGCGTTTTCGCCACCGGCAACCGGGCTTCCTTTTTATAGCGGCGCAGTTTTTCGCTCTCGCGCCACAGGAGTTCTTCATTGCACAGCGTCAGCAGATAGCGTGACGGGGTCCAGCCCTCTGCCAGAGCCCGTTTCTCCAGCGCATGCCATTCAGCGCTGACGCGGGTCAGACGCAGTTTGCGCAGACTACGCTCAAGGTGGTGGATATTGCTCACTGCAGACCTCCTTTGCCGCGCAACAGCTGTTCATAACTACTCAGGTTGTGCTGAACCACACTGACTGTCGGCAGCTCCTTTTCCTTTATCCCCAGGAACCGCATCAGGCGGTGCAGATCCAGCTCACCCGGGGTATTCAGCATCTGTTCCATCCCCCGTGCCACGATCGAGATATCGTCATAGCCCGCCGCCAGTTTCAGGGCGTGTACCATCAGGCGACCAGCCATCTCTGGCTCCAGATGATTGCACAGGCGACGCCACAGTTTTCGCCATTCATCGTCCGGCAGGATGTCATTTCTCAGCGTGGCATGGCAGAACGCACCAGGCTTTTTCGCCAGACTGTCGATCACATGCCGGAAGTCGATGCACCTGGCCCGGGTTTTCCCTTTTTCTGGCCTGACGCGGGCGCAGCTCATCACTTCACTGCTACCCACGTAACAGCTCAGGCGATCATCCCACAAGCGGACGCGTAACAGCTGACCGACAAGTCTGGAAGGGACGCTGTAGACGACGTGCCTGACGTTGATGGTACTGCTGCTACTGACCCTCACCGTCAGTTCGTCATAGTCGGCGCTGCGACGCAGCGGCAGTGGTTTCAGATGGGGGCGCTCTTCTTTCACCAGATCCTGGTTGTTGCGGTTGTGGCGCATGACCTGCTGAGTGATGAAGGCCTGGTATTCTTCCACGGTGCTGAAGTCGTTACTGCCCCTAAGCATCAGCGCCTGGCGGATCCGTCTTTTCAGATGCCCGTGGGCGCTTTCAACTGAACCATTTTCGTGGCCACGACCGGCGTTATTGTGCACGCCCTGCATACCGTAGTGCTGGCAGAGGGCAGCATAGCGCTCAGTCAGCTCGCGGCGACCGTCTTCACCCTGGTGTTTCCATGCTGCCCGCAGGCTGTCCGTTTTATGCTCTGTTGGTACGCCACCCAGTTGCCCGAGGGCTTCCTGCAGGCCTTCAGCCAAGGCAGAGAAGCTCTCACCACCCAGTACAACCCGCATCCAGCTCCAGTGGCTCCACTCCAGGCGGAAGTGATACAGCTTATGCGTCAATAACTTGCCACCGATGGTGACAACTACACCTTTCAGCTCGGTAAAGTCCGACAGGCCGCGCAGGCCAGGCTGATGAAGTTGCCGGAACATCACTTCCTGCTCGGCACCATACTGCAGCTTCCACTCGCGCACCCGCCGCTGCATCGTCCTGCGAAGGCTGCTGGGGTACTGACCGGGATATTTATCCTGCAGCATTTCCAGCAGGGTCGTGGGCATCAGAGCAGGTCTTTCCTTCAACAGGGGAACAAGCTCGCTGTCCCAGACGGCCTCAAGCGGATCTTTACGTGTCCGCCAGTGACGATTACCGGTTTTAGACCACTGATCTTTTTCGATCCTGCGACCTGAGCGAACAGAGATACCGGCCTTCATGGCCGAGATATGCTGGGTTACACCTTTTTTACGCTGAGTCATGTAATAACTGACCTGATGAGTATTGAGCGTCACGCCATTTCCTGTGGGATCATGAACATGGTGCTCAGATTACAAAATCGGCCAGAATAATCAGCGCTAACCGGACTGAGTTATTGTCGCCTAATATTACTGGCATGAAGAGTTTACCAGTTACATTGAATCAATGGAGAGCCTGAACTCTCAACCTATCTCTTTCATCAAAGAGCACGCTCGTAATGCTGTATCAACGGCACTTGTCACCGCAACACCGATGATCACCCCGGAAACGCAATACTGTGTATCCACCTATTCCATCGAAAAGCAAATGTGGATCGTATCTTCTCTGGCAGTGAATGGTTCTAAACCTGCTAACAAACTTCATTAAGGATGATTCTATGGCTACTGGTCATTTTCTGAGGATAGGCGACAAGACAACGTGCGGAGGTAGTATTCTTTCAGGTTCTCCAAATCACAGTTTTGGAGGGATTGCGACCGCGAGAAATGGCGATTCTGTCTCTTGTGGTAAAGACGGCAAAGTATACCATATCGCAGGTGGAATCCCCACTTATTCGATTCATGGAGTTGCCGCAGCAGGTACTTTGCATAGTCGAAGTACATGCCCCTGCAATGCAAGTTTCATTTCGTCATTCCCAAATGCTTCCTATTGGGCTGAGCAAAAGAAAGCAGTTAAAGCCGTCCCGGTTGCTGTTCCGTTGGTAGCCTCAGCCCCTAATGTCACCAACGGTGCAAAACTGATCCACCCCAGCGGTTGAAAATTGATCCAGGGGTTAATCTGCTCCTCTGAATACAGGGGAGCTTATGATCACTTTTGAGATTCGTATGGAAATTAAAGTCCTGCACAAGCGGGGAATGAGTATCCGGGCCATTGCCAGGGAGCTGGGTATTTCGCGCAATACTGTCCGCAGCCACCTGAAAGCTAAATCTGAAAAGCCGCAGTATTCACCACGCCCGGCACCATCATCACTGCTCGATGAATACCGTGATTACATCTCTAAGCGGATCAGCGATGCGCATCCCTACAAAATTCCGGCGACCGTTATTGCCAGGGAAATCATGGAGCTGGGCTATCGTGGAGGGCTTACTATCCTGAGAGAGTTCATCCGCAAACAGACCCTGCCAGCACAGGCAGAACCGGTCGTTCGCTTCGAAACCGAGCCCGGACGGCAGATGCAGGTTGACTGGGGGACCATGCGAAACGGCAAGTCACCCCTGCATGTGTTCGTTGCTGTTCTGGGATACAGCAGAATGCTTTACATCGAGTTCGCCGACAACATGCGCTACGACACGCTGGAAGCCTGTCACCGCAATGCGTTCAGCTTCTTCGGCGGTGTACCGCAGGAAGTCCTGTACGACAATATGAAAACGGTGGTGCTGCAGCGTGATGCTTACCAGACCGGGCAGCACCGGTTCCATCCTTCCCTGTGGCAGTTCGGTAAAGAGATGGGCTTCTCTCCCCGCCTGTGCCGTCCCTTCAGGGCGCAGACTAAAGGCAAGGTGGAGCGGATGGTGCAGTACACCCGAAACAGCTTCTATATCCCGTTAATGACGCGCCTGCGCCCGATGGGGATCACCCTCGATGTTGAAACCGCAAACCGTTACGGCCTGCGCTGGCTGTACGATGTGGCCAATCAACGTAAGCATGAAACTATCCAGACCCGCCCCTGTGATCGCTGGGTGGAGGAACAGCAATCCATGCTGGCACTGCCACCGGAGAAGAAACAGTATGACGTGCAGGTTGATGAAAGCCTGATGACCTTCGACAGGCAGCCGTTGCATCATCCACTCTCCATCTATGACACGTTCTGCAGAGGAGCCGCATGATGGTCGAACTGCAACATCAACGGCTGATGGTACTTGCTGAACAGCTGCAGCTGGACAGTCTTATCGGCGCAGCGCCGGCGCTGTCGCAACAGGCGGTGGATCAGGAATGGAGCTACATGGACTTCCTGGAGCACCTGTTACATGAGGAGAAACTGGCCCGGCATCAGCGTAAACAGGCGATGTACACGCGGATGGCAGCCTTCCCGGCGGTGAAGACGTTCGAGGAGTACGACTTCACCTTCGCCACCGGCGCTCCTCAGAAGCAAATCCAGTCGCTGCGATCCCTGAGCTTCATAGAGCGTAACGAAAACATCGTGTTGCTGGGGCCATCGGGCGTGGGAAAAACACATCTGGCGATAGCTATGGGCTACGAAGCAGTACGGGCGGGCATCAAGGTTCGCTTCACAACAGCAGCGGACCTGCTGCTACAGCTGTCCACTTCACAGCGTCAGGGCCGTTACAAAACGACTCTCAATCGTGGTGTCATGGCCCCGAAGCTGCTTATCATCGATGAAATAGGCTATCTGCCGTTCAGTCAGGAGGAAGCCAAGCTGTTCTTCCAGGTCATCGCCAAACGTTACGAGAAGAGCGCGATGATCCTGACCTCCAACCTGCCGTTCGGGCAGTGGGACCAGACGTTCGCAGGTGATGCGGCCCTGACATCGGCGATGCTGGATCGGATCTTACATCACTCACACGTAGTCCAGATAAAAGGAGAGAGCTATCGACTGAAGCAGAAACGAAAGGCCGGGGTTATAGCGGAAGCTAATCCTGAGTAAACAAGGTGGATCAATATTAAACCGTTGGTGGTGACGGTTAGTGGATCACTTTTTACCCGTTGTTGACACCTAAGCCTGAACCCGAAAAAGTTGCTGAACCTGAACAACATGCACAAGTTGCTAAGAAGAAATTAGAAGCGAAACGCGAACCTGTAGATGCTGGATTTTGTGTCCTTCCCTACGGGGCTGAAACGGGTGCCTATGAGCCGTGGTTGTTCGCAAGTGAATCGCCAGCCGGGACGCGCGAACTTTATCGTTCTCTTAACGGTGCTGGTAAGGAATATAAAGCAGGTTCTATCATGCTTCTGGTTGATCCCGACAAGCAGGACGATGAACAGATAGCCCATATGCAGGCAGCTAAACAACGTATTGATACTGCGTTGGAACCATTGACCCATCAAGAGGCCAATTTCCTTCATAAGCACTACGCCACGATAGCTAACTTTTCCAATATTGCTGATAAAGGCATTGGCCTTGCCGCTGAACCTGTTGGTAAATACTTCGAAAATATCGAAAAAATTCTTAAAGAGATCCAGGATACATACAAAAACACCTACATGACACGGGGGGCTTTGATCGGTGAACAGTTCTATGTAAGGCGTGCTCAGTTGTTCAAAGAGCTTGAACAGGTGCTTAAAGTGGGCTTCCTGAACAAGGGTATGAAGTTTGGCGAATATACAAAAATAAAGAATGCTTTGGGTTTGTCCACGAGTTCGATCACCCACAAATGGAACCAAAGCGGTATCGGCGATATTGAAGGTTATGCGACCCATATTGAACGTGCTGCCAAATATGTTAAAGCAATGCGTTATACGGGTTATGTCGGAATTGGATTTAGTGCTGTTCATTCAATGAATGAAATCAATGAAGCCTGTTCTGTCGGGCGAGAAGCGGAATGTACTAAAAAGAAATACACTGAAATTGGTAGTTTTGCATTAGGTACGGGTGGTGGTGTTGCAAGCGGCTATATGGCGATACCTCTCTGTATTGCTATTGGCGTAGGAACTGCTGGTGTAGGAGGGCTTGCTTGCTCAGTAATTGCTGGCGCTGGATTAGGCTATGTGGGCAGTAGTGCTGGTGGGGCATTCGGGGAGTGGGGGGGAGAGCAATTGTATGAAGCTTTCGGTAATTGATTTTATAGTTATAAACCAGAACGCAATTGGGGTTTTTCTGTGTGTATGTCTGATACTTACGTGTATTGTTTCAGTCATCCACAACATTATCATGAAAAGCAAATTCATTACTCTATGCTCGCTATTCGTCGATAAATTTGGAACAAGTCCATCAGAAGTTCTGATTTATCGGAATGCTGGTCTCTTTTTCTCTTTCATGCGCGATGCATTCTTTATTAAGGCATTATATTTTAAAGAGAATTCGTTCCATACAAGAGGAATGGACAATGAACAAATCCGTTTCATAAAAAATCTCCCCAACCAGTACACTGATTGGTTACGTGTAAAAGTTCGAATTTTGATTGTCGGGGTCATATTACTGGTTTCCATGCTGGTAGTATTCTATTTGCCTTCGTTGTTAAATGTATAAAGTAAAAGCCAAGCATCAGCTTGGCTTAAATGTCTACTTATGACAAATCTCCCGATCATAAATTCCACCGTTTAAAGCCAGCATTTGCCTCTTCTTCTTTGAAACCATTTTTGTCATGATTTGCGAATCATCGAAGAAAATGTCCCCAAATGTTCCTGGTCGTGCATTCCAGCCAGAAATAATCACTGTATCACCTATGTTTAACGCTGCTACCTTGTCGTTATCATAATCCGTATTTTCGAAAAAGAACTTCAGGCCTTCACTTGAATCAGGGATATGTAATGTTACTACCGGATTTTTACTGAAAGTAGCTGTGCTAATTCTCTTTATTTTTCCTGTAACCATCAATCGGCACTTTTTGAAGTCGTTTGTTGCTCTGAACTCATGTTCCTGAAATCGAGCATAAACTTCTTCGGTTGTATACATCCTTGGAAGTATATCGATTATCGATGGCTTTGTTGATTGTTCCGGTTGTTGTAAAGATGATGAACCCGCATTTAATGATTCTGATTCTCTGGCCTGGCATGGGATTATTGCTAATCCATTCGATATATAAAGCCCGAATAATATGACAACAGTTGCATTTGACTTTTTAAATTTTGAGGTCATTTTGTATCTCCATAACTTCTATCTTAACAATACGCTCTCCATTGCGATATATTTTCACGCCGACAGACGGGGACTTAACTGCTTTACGGATCTCATTCATTGTGTCTTTAGATAACATGTCGCAACCTTCCATATACATAACCTTACGTGTATCGGTACATGATATGTTAGTGAAACGGCTACTGACCCACGAATCAGGTATATCGATTTTATGTACCAGCTTCATATACTCAACGATGAAAGTCTCGGTCAGGTAAAATCGTCCTACCGTGTATTTTCCTCGATATGTGTTGTCTGATGATTGTGCTAAATAGTCATGCTCCAATACTACTGTTAAGTCATTACTTAGCATTTTCAGACTCCAGTTCAGTAATGCGCTTATTGGTCATGTCAATTAAGCATTGAATATCTTTGTTGCAAATGGATTGTTGCTTGATCCATTTTCGCTGTGATGGTAGTAAAGATTTTCGTTTTTCAGGTGGCAGTTCTTTCCATGTATCGTTAAGCTTTTTATCCGCTATGTGATAATCTTCTTCCAGGGAATGTGGTGTTGTTAGCTTGTCATGATCGGTTGTGATGTTCTTTGTTTTCTTCTGAAAATATAATTTATCAGCACACGCTCTTTCCCAATTTTTTGAGACTTTCGTAGCTATGTCTTCAATCATCATTTCACGAAGGGTATATCCTTTTAATTTTGCACCTTCTTCCATTATCAAGCGATTCTCATAAGGGATGGCTTGCAATTGATTATCAATATTCAGCTCAGAGGCGTCAGATTCTTTAATGAATGCCTTAACTTCTTCTATCGTCGGTGCTCCACGTTTGCACATGGCATATTCATTTTTAAACAATTCTTTTGTTAACTTACGCACGGGCTTATCAGGATTTGAACACTTTTCTTTGATTCTGGTTTTAATTTTTGCGGACTGTTCATTAATGACCATCCGTGCTGCCGTAGGGTCATTTTGATACATAGAACGTGCCAGGGGGCCATTTAGCAATATGAGTTCTATGTCATCTGACGTAGGTCCACCATTCAGGCAAAGTTCACTTACTGGGAGCGCCAGAAGGTCATCTACGGTATCCATGTTACGGAAACTTGTGCGGTTATCTGCGGTTGCTGTAGCGGTTCCTGAAAACAAAAATGCATTCAACACTATGATCTTAATGATCTTCCTTGGCTTCATGTCTAAGTCTTTCCTTGTGCTATCGAAAAACTGTTCTTCATTCAGAAGACGAAAATTGGTTAGTTTTGAACCGAAGTCTAGTTGGAAAACTCGATTTTACATTGATCTGTGAAATCTATCAATATTGATAAATTGATCTATAAAAACGATCAATTGGTGTGAGTAGAAGAGAGGGGAGCGATACTAAGTCGATTGTATTTAAAGGATTTTCAAATGGTTCATATGCTTGGTGTTAACGTCGGGCGGGGAGCTGCGGTTAATCTTGAATACTGCGATTGGAAGACTTGACCATCTACTTTGTGCGGGGTTTCAGGCAACCACAGAGGTGTTTCGATAAGAAACGGTGCAATTCGTACAGTTCGTAGACATAATGAATACGATGTAATTTTGGACCCTTGCTCTACAACGCTGTGTATCAAGTTTTACGGGGGTTTTATATTGAACGATGTCTGAAGTCTGCTTTAATCGCTCTGACAAGATACAGAGCGATTCATGGCTATATAGCGATGGATTACGCTAACATTTCTGTGGGGCAATTTTACAATGGCACTAACACTTACCTTTATTCCGTCAGTTCATCGATCAGTGTTCGGGGATGATCTAGTCGCTTTTTCGCTTCGGTCATGAATTTTTCTCGGTTGATCAATATGTCAATATGATCATGCAATACCAACCCTTCGGACTCAATGATTTGAGCATCGTTGATCGTGTGCACATCAACATAAATCTTACCCGGTGAGCGATTTCTTGCGGTTTTGATTACCACTTTTTGTGTTTTCCCATCGACAAATGTGATTAGAAAATAATGGTGACGATAGTCTATGTTATACGCATCGATTCTTTTAACGGCCTGTTTTATTTTCATCCGTATACGATGCCTATCTACGTTTTTGGCATCGTATACGTCAAACTTTCTGAACTCTTCCCAACCTCCAGTTGCAACGACGACTTTATTTGATTTGTATTCTAAAAAATTTCTTTCTAATTCAAGTTGCTTTCGCTTTGCATCGTTGATCTCTGTTGCAAGCTCTTCAATTTCGTCAGTAAGCTTAGCCAGCTTTACCAGCTTTTGTACACTGATAACGGCTTTAGCTATTTCAGCCTCATACCACGCTGTTTTATCTTCTTGTTCACTATTCCATATATGATCTGCAATTAACTGCAAAACAGCCGTTTCAAGTGGATATCCTACGAAGCCATGCTTATCACATTTAACCTGTTTTGTGATCCTGGAACCGCAGTGGTAAGGGTAGTTTTTACCCGGACTAACCGTTCCTTTGTACATATAGCTACCGCACTTTCCACAGTACAGGATGCTGATGCCGGAAAGAAGGGGAATATCAGGTTTTTCTCCCTTAGACCTAAGCCTGTCATTTCGTTCGACCGAATGTTGTCCGTCGATTTTGATTAGGTTGAAATACGCAGTTTCAGAAATCAGCGGGGGATAATAATCAGGTATGATGAACGTTTCTTTTTCGTTATTTACCAGCATTCCGTTACTATCACGTTTATCCAGTGTGATTTTCTTTTCACCGTACAATGCAGGCTTGAGAATTGTATTGATGGTGGATATTCCCCATTGTTCCGGATCGCCTTTGAAAGTCTTCCTTTTCTTGGGTGACTTAAAATTGTGATCCATGAAGTCTTTAATCATAAAAGGGGAGTATCCTTCCAGCTTCAGACTGATGATTTTTCTTGCAGCTTCGAATAGTTCTGGATGGGGAAGGACGAATCCGGTTGATGTGTCTACCCACCACACATTTGCTCCTACGGTTTCGATTGCTTTTGCTGGTGTTCCGCTTTCACGATTGAGATTGTATCGGATCAGGCTACGTGCCTGTGCCTCAACACGGTTTTTCTTTGTCACTGATTCATCGTGCGCGCGTGTAAATTGCATCACAGACAAAATCAGATCGATCATGTTCGTTTTCAAGTCTTGGTACGTGTATACACGTTCGTCCATACCCGTAACAATAGTGATATCTTTAATCAGTATACTTTTGAAAATGTCCAGCGCTGATAAGGCATCATCACGGCTAATACGGTCAAGATTTTCGATAACCAACCAAGAGCCTTTGGGGACTTTCTTCCCGATTTGTTTGATAAATTCGGACAGCTTACCCTGATATGCATTCTTACCTTTGAAGGCGGACATTCCTAAGTCGTGGTAGGCGGTTGTATCAAGTTCGAGGTTATAGCGTGCAGCTATCTTCGTGGCGATATCCTTCTGGCGCTCGAGGCTGTTACCTCCGGCTTGCTTGGTTGATGAGAAACGAACATATGAATATAGCTTTGGTTTCATGCCAGAAAACCTTCCTGATGTGTCATTGTGTTGACATAATACCAAGGTATTAATAATTTCGCATCCGGCAAACCGGTGTCTGACGACACTATCCTCGGCAGTGGGATCGGTTTTGGGTTGCGTAAGGGCGACGAGGCCACCAAAAAGCAGCTTGATGCCGCGATTGATAAAGTACGTGCCGACGGCACGATCGCTAAACTCGCTGATAAGTACTTCCCGGGTATCGATGTCAGCGTAAAATAACCGCCTCATTCGCCCCGTCAGCTGATGTCCTGACGGGGCATTTTTATACACATTTTCCAGGCTTTCTTTACACCACTTTCGGGCCGTTCTGGTCGACAGAAAATATTTCTCACTTTGTTCAGATAATCACCGGCCAACAATTGGATTCTTAACCATTTTTGTTTAGGCTGTGCGTTCTTTCTTGCCGTCATTTCGCCGAGCGCGAAACACATTCACACGACCATAAGGACGTTTTTCCAGGCATGAATCGCAGA
This sequence comes from Enterobacter cloacae complex sp. CARB60, assembly GCF_036487345.1. NCBI lineage: Bacteria > Pseudomonadati > Pseudomonadota > Gammaproteobacteria > Enterobacterales > Enterobacteriaceae > Enterobacter > Enterobacter cloacae complex sp. CARB60. Next base: position 2,346,176 of record NZ_JAZKLC010000002.1, on the reverse strand, counting down.
CGTTTTCTAAAAGGCTCGCTGGCAGTGGCAGCCCTGAGCGGCACATCTGGCCTTGCTTCCCTGTTTTCCAAAGCGGCATACGCTGCCGACTCTGACATTGCTGACGGCCAGAGCCGTCGTTTTGACTTCTCCGTACTGCAATCCATGGCGCATGACCTGGCGAAAACCCCGTGGGGTGGCGCGCCGCGTCCGCTGCCGGACACGCTGGCGACCATGACGCCGCAGGCGTACAACGCCATCCGCTACGATGAAAAACAGTCACTGTGGAACAACATTGAAGGGCGTCAGCTGGACGTGCAGTTCTTCCATATGGGGATGGGGTTCCGTCGCCGCGTGCGGATGTTCTCGCTGGACCAGTCTACCGCCGTGGCGCGTGAGATCCACTTCCGTCCGGAGCTGTTCAGCTACGGTGAAACGGGCGTGGATACCAAACAGCTGGAAGGGCAAAGCGATCTCGGCTTTGCGGGCTTCCGCGCCTTCAAGGCCCCTGAACTGGCGCGTCGCGATATCGTCTCTTTCCTGGGTGCGAGCTACTTCCGCGCGGTGGATGACACCTATCAGTACGGCCTTTCCGCCCGCGGTCTGGCGGTAGATACCTTTACCGACACGCCGGAAGAGTTCCCGGACTTTACCTCCTTCTGGTTTGAAACCGTCAAGCCCGGCGACACGACCTTTACCGTGTATACGCTGCTGGACAGCCCGAGCGTCACCGGCGCCTATAAATTCGTGATCCACTGCGAGAAGAGCCAGGTAATCATGGAGGTGGAAAACCATCTCTACGCGCGTAAGGACATCAAGCAGCTCGGCATCGCGCCGATGACCAGCATGTTCAGCTGCGGCAACAATGAACGCCGCATGTGTGACACCATTCATCCGCAAATTCATGACTCCGACCGCCTGGCAATGTGGCGCGGCAACGGGGAGTGGATTTGTCGTCCGCTAAACAACCCGCAGAAGCTGCAGTTCAACGCCTATATGGACAAAAACCCGAAAGGGTTCGGCCTGCTGCAGCTCGATCGCGATTTCTCGCACTATCAGGACGTGATGGGCTGGTATAACAAACGCCCGAGCCTGTGGGTTGAACCGCGTAACGACTGGGGGAAAGGCGCGGTTGGCCTGATGGAGATCCCGACCACGGGTGAAACGCTGGATAACGTGGTCTGCTTCTGGCAGCCGGAAAAAGCGGTGAAGGCGGGCGACGAGCTGGACTTTAAATATCGTCTGTACTGGAGCGCAATGCCGCCGGTGCGTTCTCCGCTGGCCAACGTCTTCGCCACCCGTACCGGCATGGGCGGGTTCCCGGAAGGCTGGGCACCGGGCGAAAATTACCCGAAAGTGTGGGCCCGTCGCTTTGCCATCGACTTCGTCGGCGGCGACCTGAAGGCCGCTGCGCCAAAAGGCATTGAGCCGGTGATCACGCTCTCCAGCGGTGAAGCGAAGCAGGTTGAGATCCTCTACGTTGAGCCTTTTGACGGCTACCGCATCCTGTTTGACTGGTATCCAACCTCGGATTCTACGGAGCCGGTGGATATGCGTCTGTTCCTGCGCTGCCAGGGCGATGCCATCAGCGAAACCTGGCTGTACCAGTATTTCCCGCCAGCGCCGGACAAACGTCAGTATGTTGATGATAGGGTAATGCGTTAACCCTTGTGCCGGGTGGCGGCTTCGCCTTACCCGGCCTACGTTTCGATACTGTAGGCCGGGTAAGCGTTAGCGCCACCCGGCAATTGAGAGGCACCATGTCTTCAGAAATCATCCCCGTTACCCAGGATATCGAGCTTCGCGCCGTCGAAGAGCGTTACACTACCGACCTGCACAACCTCGTCATCAAAAACAAAACCTATTTGCAGACTGCCTTTGACTGGGCGCAGCACGTGGGCGGCGAAGAGGATACCCGCCGCAACGTGCAGAGTAACCAGATGCTGCACCAGCGCGGCTACGCCAAAATGTTTTTGATCTTCGCGGGTGATGAACTGGTCGGCGTGCTGTCGTTTAATACGATTGAACCAGCCAACAAGGCCGGGTACATCGGCTACTGGCTGGATGAAGATCGCCAGGGGCAGGGCATTCTCTCCCGGTCACTTCAGGCGTTTATGCGCTACTACGTGGAACGCGGTGAGATCCGGCGTTTTGTGATCAAGTGTCGGGTGGCGAATCAGCACAGCAACAGCGTTGCCGTGCGCAACGGTTTTACGCTGGAAGGGTGCCTGCGGGAAGCTGAGTACCTGAATGGCCGCTTTGACGATGTGAATATCTACGGCAAGATTTATACCCTATAACGCCCCCAGCAGCGGGGTGCGGGTGATACGCTGGTCGCCATTAATCACCTTTTCGCCGCGCAGGTGAATGCTCTCGCCGGTAAACGCTTCAATGACCGCATCGTCGGTGATTTCAACCCGGTGCTCGATGAGCACATCCCCGCTTATCCGCGCGCGCCCCTGAATCACGACCTTATCGTCAAGCATGATTGGCCCGCCGCGCAGCCAGGCCTGACCGCCAATCAGGACGTGGTGCTTGATGACGCAGTTTCCTTCCACCACGGCGTTCTCCGCAATCTGAGAGCTGTAGCGCACCGTCGGGATCGCATCGTCGTCATAGCCGGCAATCACGCGGGCGTTGCCATAGACTTTTGCGCAGTCGCACACCCAGACGTTATTCAGATCGTTGCCTTCGAGGATGGCGTTGTCGAATATTTCGGCGCGGTGCTCAACAAAGGCAAAGTTGACCATCGCCTCACCGTAGATTTGCGCCTGGTGCACAATGCGCGACTGGCTAACCGTTGCCTTATCGTAGATTTGCAGGATCTGGTCATGGTCCGGCGTTAGCCCTTTGGCAGCAATCACCACGCTGTGATGCAGTACGCGAGCCTCGCCGTAGATATGGCACTCGCCCCGCACGCAGGACTGCTGAATGGTGACGTTGTCACTTATCCGCGCCCCGTGGCTGACCTCCGCGCCGTCCAGCCAGCAGCTGTCGCCGATACGGGCATCATGGCTGACGACGCACGGCAGGGTAAGGCGCGCGTTGCCGGACACGACGGCACCGGCGAACACCACGCTGTTTTCGTCGTAGATCCAGCAGTCGCCGTCCTGCGCGAGGGCGCGCTCGTCGTCAATCCAGCCGCCTTTGGTACCGGCCGTCACGTCGCTAAAATCCGCCGTGGCGACGATCTGCCGCAGCGTCGCAGAGTGGGCTGTCTCGCCGTTTTTCCATTGCCAGAGGCGGGTCTCGTCGCTAAGGCGATATTTGGTCATCTTTGTGTCTCTGATAGGCGTCTTAACTAAACGTAGCAAATTTTTCGGTTTTCGAACGACTGGCAACCAGGCGGTAAACGCCTTAAAATGGCATTCAGGATGCACTTTAAACTTATGCAGGCTCAGGAAAAAATAATGACAGTCGATGAGAATTACTTCACAGAGAAATATGGCTTAACCCGCACCCATTCAGAGGTGCTGTTCAGTGCGCAAAAGATTAAACCGGGTAAAACGCTGGATCTGGGCTGCGGCAATGGCCGTAACAGCCTCTATCTGGCAGCCAACGGTTACGATGTGACCGCGTGGGACAAGAACCCGATGAGCATCGATAATATCGAGCGCATCAAGGCGGAAGAAGGGATCGATAACCTCCAGACGGCGGTTAAAGATCTCAACAACCTGAGTTTTGACGGCGAATACGATTTCATTCTCTCCACCGTGGTGCTGATGTTCCTGGAGTCAAAAACCATCCCGGGACTTATTGCCAACATGCAGCGCTGCACAAAGCCGGGCGGCTACAACCTGATTGTTGCCGCCATGGATACGGCGGATTATCCGTGCACCGTCGGCTTCCCGTTTGCGTTTAAAACCGGCGAGCTGAGCAACTACTATGAAGGCTGGGAGTTGCTCAAATACAATGAAGACGTTGGCGAGCTGCACCGCACCGATGAAAACGGCAACCGCATCAAGCTGCGCTTTGCCACTATGCTGGCGCGCAAGCCCGCTTAACGGGCGGCCAGCAGGCAGATCTGCAGCGCAGTGTTGTAAGATGCCTCGAACGACGACAGCGGCAGGAATTCAAACTTCGAGTGGAAGTTATGCGCGCCGGTGAAGAAGTTCGGCGTGAGCAGCCCTTTTGCCGAGAGCGCCGCGCCGTCGGTCCCGCCGCGCATTGGCGTTGGTTTCGGCGTGATGCCGAGCGATTCCATCGCCTCAAACATCAGGTCGATAGCGCGCCTGTCTTCGCCAATCGCATTGCTAATATTGCTGTAGGTATCTTCAATGCGATAGTCGACCGTGGCCGTGGGATGTTGGGCGGCAATCAGCGCGGCAACGTCGGCAATCTGCTGCTTGCGGGCGGCAAAGCTGTCCTTGTCAAAGTCCCGGATATTGGCCTTAAGAACGGCCTCGTTCTGCCCGGCCTGAATGCCGTTAAACCAGATATAGCCTTCACGTCCCTCGGTGCACTCTGGCGTTTGCTGGCGGTCAAAATGGTTGATGTAGTCAGTCGCCATCAGCAGGGGATTCACCAGCACGCCTTTGGCGGACATCGGGTGCGCCGTCACGCCGGTAAAGCGGATCTCAGCGGCTGCCGCATTAAAGTTCTCGTAGACAATTTCGCCCAGCTCGCAGCAGTCAATGGTCCAGGCAAAGTCGACGTCGAAGCGCTTAAGATCCAGCGCTTTGGCACCGTTCAGGCCGATCTCTTCATCAGGCACAAATGCCACGACGATATCTCCATGCTGATGTTCAGCCGTCAGGTTTTCCAGCACCGTCATGACGACCGTGACCGCCGATTTATTATCCGCGCCCAATACGCTGGTTCCGTCGCTGAAAATAATCTCCTCATTTGGATAAGCCAGAATTTCAGGATGCTCTTTAACCCGCAGCCAGATGTCTTTTTCTTTATTCAGACAGAGATCTTCACCGGTAAAGGTTAATATTTGTGGATGAATATCCGGTGATAATCCCACGTCCACGGTATCAATATGGGTAATAAAGCCGATGCGCGGCGCACCGGCCACGTTGCCTTTTTTTACCGCCGTCACCGTGGCGAATTCATCAATCACAATGTCGTCTAACCCCAGCTGTGCCAGCTCCTGCGCCAGCTCCCGCGCCATGTCGTGCTGGCCCGGCGTTGAGGGCAGGGTTTTGACTTTGGGATCGCTCTGGCTGGTAATAGCGAGATAGCGGAAAAAACGGTGCGTTAATTGTCTGGAAAGCGGCGAGCCCATAGTGATTTGTTCCTTATTTATTTCTCGGGTGTTTGCCACATCACTTTAATGTTATTTATGAAATGGCAAAAGAATTAATTAGCCGTCGAATTAAAAAGACAGGAATAAATGATGAAAAGCAAACTCACAACTTTAGCGCTGGCACTCGCTGCACTCACGGTCAGTTCCACCGTTGCCGCGAAAACGCTGGTGTATTGCTCCGAAGGATCGCCGGAAAACTTTAATCCTCAGTTATACACCTCGGGAACCAGCGTGGACGCCAGCGCCGTGCCGGTCTATAACCGGCTGGTCGATTTCAAACCCGGCACCACGGAGCTGGTGCCGAGCCTGGCGGAGCGCTGGGAGGTCAGCGACGACGGCAAGGTTTATACCTTCCATTTGCGTAAAGGCGTCAAGTTCCAGAGCAATAAATCCTTCACGCCGACCCGCGACCTTAACGCCGACGACGTGATTTTCTCGTTTATGCGGCAGAAAGACGTGAATCATCCCTACCACAACGTCTCTAACGGCAGCTACTCCAACTTTGAAAGTCTGGAGTTTGGCAGTCTGATAACGAGCATTGATAAAGTTGATGACCACACCGTGCGCTTTACCCTGGCGCACCCGGAAGCGCCGTTTGTCGCCGATCTGGCATGGTATTTTGCCTCGATCCTTTCCGCGGAGTATGCCGACGCGATGCTAAAGGCAGGCACGCCGGAGAAGGTGGATATGGAGCCCATCGGCACCGGGCCGTTTAAGCTGGCGCAGTATCAGAAGGATTCACGGATCCTGTTTACGGCGTTCGCAGACTACTGGCAGGGGAAATCGAAGCTGGATCGGCTGGTGTTTAGCATCACACCCGATGCCTCCGTGCGTTTTGCCAAAATTGAGAAGAACGAATGTCAGGTGATGCCGTTCCCGAACCCGGCGGACCTGCCGCGCATGAAGGCGAACAAAGACATCAACCTGATGAGCAAAGCCGGACTTAACACCGGTTTTCTGGCTTTCAATACCCAAAAGCCGCCGCTGGATAACGTAAAAGTCCGTCAGGCGCTGGCGATGGCCATCAATAAACCGGCCATCATTGATGCCGTGTTCCACGGCACCGGCACCGCGGCGAAGAACCTGCTGCCGCCTGGCGTCTGGAGCGCCGACAGCGAGCTTAAGGATTACGATTACGATCCCGAAAAGGCGAAGGCGCTGCTGAAAGAGGCCGGTTTTGCCAACGGCGTGAGCGTCGACCTGTGGGCGATGCCGGTGCAGCGTCCGTACAATCCGAATGCGAAACGCATGGCGGAGATGATACAGGCCGACTGGGCGAAAGTTGGCGTACAGACCAAAATCGTCACCTACGAATGGGGCGAATACCTTAAGCGCGTGAAGGGCGGTGAACATCAGGCCGCGCTGATGGGCTGGACGACCGCAACGGGCGATCCCGACAACTTCTTTGGTCCGCTGTTTACCTGCACCTCGGCAAACGGCGGCTCAAATTCGGCGAAATGGTGCTATAAGCCCTTTGATAAAATTATTGCGGAAGCAAAATCAACGACCGACCGCGATAAGCGCGTGGCGCTGTATAAACAGGCTCAGCAGATGATGCATAACCAGATGCCCGCGGTGATGATTGCGCATTCAACCATTTTCGAACCGGTGCGCAAGGAGGTGACGGGCTATGAAATCGACCCGTTTGGCAAACATCTGTTCTGGCAACTGGATATAAATCAGTAATTTTTCACTGCCCGGCACGCCTCCGGGCAGTCTTTTCGCAATTTGTGCTCCCCGCATCATTTTTTGTCACAACAAACCCGCCCGTCTTTTGCTATAACTTCAAATGCATACTTGCAGATAACATGGAAAACTATCATGCGTACTCAAACTTTTTTTAAAGTTGCAGTGCTTACTGGTCTGTTGGCGCTGGCGGGCTGTTCTTCAAAAGTCGCCGCTCCCGAACAATACTCCGGCTTTTTAAAAGACTATTCAGGATTACAACAGACGACATCTGCGACGGGAAAACCAACGCTGCGTTGGGTTGACCCTTCCTATAACGAAGCGAATTACGACAGTATTCTCTGGACGCCGATTACTTATTATCCAACGCCAAAACCAACCACTCAAATTGGGCAAAAAACGCTTGATGAGCTGTTGAATTACACCAATACCAAAATGAAAACGGCTATTGGTACGCGTAAGCCAATTGTGACCACGCCGGGTAAACACAGCCTGATTTTCCGCGGTGCTATTACCGGGGTGAGTTCGCAGAAAGAGGGTCTGCAGTTCTATGAAGTGGTGCCGGTCGCGCTGGTGGTAGCGGGTACGCAGATGGCAACCGGGCATCGCACCATGGATACGCATCTCTTCTTTGAAGGCGAGCTGATCGATGCGGCCACCAACAAACCGGTCATGAAGGTGGTGCGTAAAGGCGAAGGTAAAGATCTGAACAACGAAAGTACGCCAATGACCTTTGCGACGCTGAAGCAGGTTGTTGATGATATGGCGACGGATGCCACCATGTTTGATGTGAAAAAACCCGCTAAATAAAATAAAACGGCCTGCGCATTGCAGGCCTTTTTATTTACGCCGTTCGTAAGCGCCTGAACCAGGTTTCTGGTTTGGTAAACATCACCATATTTCCCCCCAGAATCAGCACTAATCCCACAATACCGTTGATATGCCAGACGTAGCCCTCATACACCGTAGAGATGGACAACGCCACCAGCGGGAAGAGCAGTGTGCTGTAGGCCGCTTTGCCCGGACCAATGCGGCCCACCAGCGTGAAGTAGGCGCCAAAGGCAATGACCGAACCAAACAGCGCCAGATAGATCAGTGCGCCGACGTAGCTGAAGGTCCACTCTGGCGCGAAGCTGTCGCCTCTGAACAGGGCAATGCCGCCCATCACCAGCGTGCCGTAGAGCATCGCCCAGGCGTTGGTGGTCATGGTTTCAAGGCCTCTGCGCTGATGGCGCATGCTGATCATATTGCCCAGCGAGAAGCCGTAGGTGCCGAGCGCGGAAAGACCAATCCCGGTCAGGAGCGACGCGCTCCAGCCGCTGGCCAGCAGATCGTCCCAGAAGAGGGTAATTATCCCGACCAGCCCCAGTGCCGCCGCCGTCCAGAACCGTGCCGGCGGACGCTGCCCGAAGAAAATAAAGCTGTTAATGGCGTTATAGAGCACGGCCATGGAGAAGATCACCGATTCCAGCCCGGTGTTGATGTGCGAGGCTGCGGTGTAAAAGCACCAGAAGTTAAAGCAGAAAACGCAGCATCCCTGAAGCATGCAATAAAGGTGATCCCGCAGCGCCAGCTTGCGCAGGCGGCGCAGGGCGACTAACACCACCATCATCGTGAGGCTGGCGACGGCGAAGCGCCAGAAAATAGAGACGGGCGCGGCTACGGGGCCCTGCTGCAGGAAAATCGCAATCCAGGTGGTTCCCCAGATAACCACCACCAGTCCGTATAATAATGCGTTCATACTTTTTCTCTTCTCAAACCACGGAAGCCCGCAGTATGACGCTGAGATTCGCAACGGGCTTTCACCGGCTTGCGGGTGACTTGCAAAATCTTGCGCTTTTTTCTTCCAGGGGGACTGGCAACGGGAGACAACTCTTCTTAGACTGATATTCCAGTCAACCACGCGCTTACGGTTATGTCTCACGCTTACGATACCTTTGAAACGCTTTGCCAACAGAATGCGGTCCTGCGGGAAACCGTCTCGCTGAATTCGGGTATTCAGCTGGCAGCGTGGTACAACAAGCACGATACGATAACGGTAAAAAGTAACCATCATACCCTCAGCCTGTACGTGGCGGACGGCTACGAAAGCTATCAAAAAACGCCGGGCGGCTGGAAGAACGGCGGGGGACCGGACCGTTTCTGTTTGATGCCAAAAGAGAGCGAATCGACGTGGGATATCCGTGATGACCTGTCGTTTGTGCATCTCTACTGCACCGATGAACACCTGCGCGACGTTGGGGAAAAGATCTGGGACAAGCGGCCGCTTTCGCTGACGCTGGACGAGCGCATTTTTGGCAGCGATCCGAAGATCACCGCGCTGTATCGCCAGTTTTTGCTCGGCTGCGACTGGCAGCAGAATGCCAACCAGCTCACCCTGAGCACGGCCTCTACGCTGCTTCTGACCCATCTGCTGCAAAACTACTCTAACGTTCAGTGGAAGCTGCCGGTCGTCACCGGCGGGCTATCGCCGTTCGTGCTGCGCAACGTGCTGGCCTTTATCGAAGAGAACCTGGGCCAGCCCCTGACGCTGGCTGAACTGGCGGCGCAGGCCGCCCTCAGCGAATACCATTTTGCCCGCATGTTCCGCCAGTCGACGGGGCTGGCGCCGCATCAGTACGTGATGCAGAGGCGAATGGAAAAAGCGAAGGCCCTGGTGCAGCACACCTCGACGCCGCTGACGGACATCGCCCTTGCCTGCGGGTTTAACTCCGCCAGCCACTTCAGCAACCGCTTTCGCAGCGCGACGGGCATGACGCCTTCGCAGCTACGCGCGGCGAGCGCGTGAAAACAGGGCATAGCACACGCCGCCCAGCACCAGCCCCCAGAATGCCGAACCGATGCCGAGGATCGTGACGCCGCTCGCGGTCATCAGGAACGTGACGATGGCTGCGTCGCGCTCCGCTTCGTGATTCAGCGCCTGATATAAACTCCCGCTGATGGTGCCCAGCAGCGCCAGACCGGCGAGCGTCTGGATCCAGCTGAGCGGCAGAGCGGCCATCAGCCCGGTAATTGAACCGCCGAAAATCCCCGCCAGCAGATAAAACCCTCCGGCTGCGATGGCCGCCAGCCAGCGTTTATCGGCGTCCGGGTGCGCATCCGGGCTTTGACAAATGGCGGCAGTAATGGCCGCGATACAGATAGAAAAGACACCAAAAGGGGAAAGCAGCAGCGCCAGCGCCCCCGTAACGATGATGAGCGGAGAGACTGCCAGCGGGTAACCGGAGGCCTTCATCGTGGCGAAACCCGGCGCGTTTTGCGATGCCATGGTGACCAGGAAGAAGGGCACGCCAATACTCACCAGGCTGGTGAAGGTGAACGTGGGCGCAATAAACTCGGGCATCACAAGGGAGAGGGTGAGCTTATCAGTGACAACGTCACCTCCCGCCCATGCCACGATACCGCCGACCAGCAGCGTAACTAAGATGGCATAGCGTGGGGCCAGCGCTTTTGCTATCAACCACGCCGCAATCATGCTGCCGCACAGCAGAAAGTGTCCCTCAAGATGCGCAAACGCGTGCAGGCCAAACTGCAGCAACACCCCAGCCAGCATGGCGGCAGCAAGCGAATGGGGGATTAGCCTCATCAGACGGGCGAAGAGCCCGGTGATGCCGCACAGTAAAATGAGCGCGTTAGCAAAGATGAACACGCCGATCGTTTCAGCCAGCGTCACGCCGTGCAGGCTGGTGGCGAGCAGCGCCGCGCCGGGCGTCGACCAGGCGGTCAGCACCGGCGCTTTGTACCACCAGGAAAGCGCCAGCGTGCTGACACCCATCCCTATCCCCAGCGCGGTCATCCAGCCCGCAATCTGCTGTGCGCTGGCGCCTGCCGCAGCGGCGGCCTGCCAGATGATGGCGGCCGAGCTGGCGTAACCGACCAGCACGGCGACAAATCCAGCCAGTGCGACTGGAACAAGGTGAGAGGAAGGGCGCATGGAAACTCCGTTGTGCGTTATAACGTCCGACATAAGGTAGCACTGTGCGCTATAGCGTACAAGTGGTATGCTGGTCGCCATCAGGAGGGAACATGGACATCACACTACATCTTGCAACCACGCTGAAAACGCTGCGCCAGGCGCGCGGCTGGAGTTTGTCGAAGCTCGCGGACGAGACCGGCGTGTCAAAAGCCATGCTGGGGCAAATCGAGCGCAATGAATCCAGCCCGACAGTGTCGACGCTGTGGAAAATTGCCACAGGACTGAACGTTCCGTTTTCCGCGTTCATCACGCCGGAGGCGGATCGGCATGCGGTGTTTGACCCGCAGCAGCAGGCGATGGTGGTTAAACCGCTCTTTCCGTGGGACGAGACGCTCGGGTTTGATTATTTCTCCATTACGCTAGCGCCCGGCGCGCTGAGTGAATCCACGCCGCATGAGGCCGGGGTGATTGAACATGTGGTGGTGGTCAACGGCGAGCTGGAGATGAAGCTTGACGGCAAATGGCAGACGATTTCTGCCGATTCGGGCGTCCGTTTTGCCGGTGATAAACCGCACGCCTACCGCAACAGCAGCGACCGGACGGTGCATTTTCACTCCCTGATTCATTATCCCCGCTGACGCTACGCAAAACTGTTTCGCTGACGCATACTTCTGACTACAATAGCCGCCATTTTGACCATAACGGATAACGACGAAGTATGCGCCTGCAATCCCATCATCTTGAACTTTTAAGCCCGGCCCGCGACGCCGCCATTGCCCGTGAAGCGATCCTTCACGGCGCTGACGCCGTCTACATTGGTGGCCCTGGCTTCGGTGCCCGCCATAACGCCAGCAACAGCCTGAGCGATATTGCTGAACTGGTGCCGTTCGCCCACCGTTTCGGGGCGAAAGTGTTCGTGACCCTGAACACCATTCTTCATGATGATGAGCTGGAGCCTGCGCAACGTCTGATTACCGATCTCTACCAGACCGGCGTTGATGCCCTGATTGTTCAGGACATGGGCGTGCTTGAGCTGGATATTCCCCCCATTGAGCTCCATGCCAGTACCCAGTGTGATATCCGCACGGTCGAGAAAGCGAAGTTTCTCTCCGATGTCGGCTTTTCGCAGATCGTTCTGGCGCGCGAGCTGAACCTGAATCAGATCCGCGATATTCACCAGGCGACCGACGCGACGATTGAATTCTTTATCCACGGCGCGCTCTGCGTTGCCTATTCCGGTCAGTGCAATATTTCCCACGCGCAGACGGGCCGCAGCGCCAACCGCGGCGACTGTTCTCAGGCCTGCCGTCTGCCGTATACCCTGAAAGACGATCAGGGCCGCGTCGTGGCGTTCGAAAAACACCTGCTCTCCATGAAGGATAACGATCAGACGGCCAACCTGGGCGCGCTGATCGACGCGGGCGTGCGTTCCTTCAAGATTGAAGGACGCTACAAAGATATGAGCTACGTGAAGAACATCACCGCGCACTATCGCCAGATGCTGGACGCCATCATCGAAGATCGCGGCGACCTGGCGCGCGCGTCGGCCGGTCGCACCGAGCATTTCTTTATTCCGTCGACGGACAAAACGTTCCACCGCGGCAGTACGGACTATTTTGTGAATGCCCGTAAAGGGGATATCGGCGCGTTTGACTCACCGAAGTTTATCGGTTTACCGGTCGGTGAAGTGCTGAAAGTGGCGAAAGATCACCTGGATGTTGAAGTGACGGAACCGCTGGCAAACGGCGATGGCCTTAACGTGATGATTAAGCGTGAAGTCGTGGGCTTCCGCGCCAATACGGTGGAGAAAACCGGCGAGAACCGCTACCGCGTATGGCCGAATGAAATGCCCGCCGATCTCTACAAGGCGCGGCCGAACGCGGCGCTTAACCGTAACCTCGATCATAACTGGCAGCAGGCGCTGCTGAAAACCTCCAGCGAACGTCGTATCGCCGTGGATATTGAGCTGGGCGGCTGGGAAGAGCAGTTGATTCTGACCATGACATGTGAAGACGGCATCAGCGTGACGCATACGCTCGATGGCCTGTTCGAGGTGGCAAACAACGCGGAAAAAGCGCTTAACAGCCTGAAGGATGGCGTGGCGAAGCTGGGCCAGACGATTTACTACGCGCGCGCAATCGACGTGAATCTGCCGGACGCGCTGTTCGTGCCAAACAGCCTGCTTAACGCGTTCCGCCGTGAAACGGCAGAGATGCTGGACGCCGCGCGCCTGGCACAGTATCCACGCGGCAGCCGTAAAGCCGAAGCCGTCCCTGCGCCAGTATACCCTGACACCCATTTATCCTTCCTCGCCAACGTCTACAACCATAAAGCCCGTGAATTCTATCATCGCCACGGGGTGCAGCTGATAGACGCAGCCTATGAAGCGCATGAAGAGAAGGGCGATGTGCCGGTGATGATCACCAAGCACTGCCTCCGCTTTGCGTTTAACCTGTGTCCTAAGCAGGCGAAAGGGAACATTAAGAGCTGGAAGGCCACACCGATGCAGCTGGTCAACGGTGACGAAGTGCTGACCCTCAAGTTCGACTGCCGTCCATGTGAAATGCATGTGATTGGCAAGATGAAAAACCACATCTTCAAAATGCCGCAGCCCGGCAGTATCGTGGCGTCCGTGAGCCCTGACGATCTGATGAAAACCCTGCCAAAACGCAAGGGCAGCTAATTACCGAACGTGCGTGTCCGGTTTGCGCGATTTCTGCCACAGGTGGTGTTCGCGCAAACCCTCCGCCGACTCCTCCGCAGCGCTTCGTAACTCATCGCTGTCGGCTTCATGACGAAGCTGATGCCCCACATTCTTTACCCATACATATTCATGTCCTTTGTGCCCGGCCATCAGCTGGCCTGAAAACAGCGCACAGATAAGCATAACGAGAGATAACCCTTTTTTAATCATGGATTCACCGCTATAAAATAATACGGGATAATCATGACGATTATTTTTTAGCGTTATTATTCAAAAAATAAAATTCACGCAAAGAAAATGTCAAAAAATGTGGTTTTTTAATAATGATTAAGATATTTCCTAAAAATCATTATGGACTTTGTAAACTCCCATTTCTTGTCCACAATGGATATTCATATTAAGGATAAATCTTATATAATAGTTGTCTTGGGCTAAGGAATAGGTCATTTATAAATGAAAAAAATAATAGCGCTTGCGCTTCTGGCGATTGCTGTTGGGGGCGTTGCCGTGGTTCGTTATGCAGCTAATGACGAACCAGAATATATCCGGTCTGCAGAGATTCGCGTCGGTTCCTATTTAACCAGCGATTATGGTGGCGTTGACTGCGCCAGCAAAAAAGTGAACGATCTGCGTTGGGAATTAGATTGCACTCATCAAGCAAGAGGGAAAACATTCCAGTTCGCTGTGTATCCCTCTGAAAAAGCACCTTATGGTGTCGCACGCTCCTTTTATCTTGAAGCCATTAATGACGACGCCAGACAGAGCGCAGAGCAGGGCCTTATGCGTTATTTACAGATCAATACCCATGCAGGTTAATAAGGTTGTTTAGCGTTCGTTAAGACAACAAGTGTTAGGTTGTATGGGATCCGCAGCCCGGCCATGGAGTGTCGGGACGTAGAGAACAAAATACAAATCTATCCATGCAAGCATTTACCGCCATTTTTGGCGGTTTTTTTTTGCGCCGGATATCTCGGTGGGTTTATGGCGTCAGCCGATAGTGGAGAGGGGGTCGTCCGTGCAGGCATTATTTAGTGGCGAACCCTCAACCATTAGCGGGCCGTACCAGGACGTGAAAATTGTTTGCGATACTGGGCCGGGGAAAGCGCGAACTGCTGGCGAAAATGATGGCGCAGTGTCGACGCCTGACCAAACCCGGTCTGTTCAGCAATGCTGTCGATACTTAACCGGCTGCTTTCCAGATAATCTTTTGCTCTCAGCAGGCGCTCATTGATCAACCAGCGTGCGGGCGTCGTTCCCGTTGCTGCCTCGAAGCGACGAAGGAAAGTACGCTGGCTCATACCGACCCGACGCGCCAGCGAGTCGACGCTGTGCGCCTCGATAAGATGCGTATGCAGAAAATCAAACAGCTGGCCGAGACGCTGGCTTTCCCGCAGCTGCGCCACCGGGCGGCTCAGCTGCTGCGGCTGAGAACCATCCCTGTGAGGGGGAATGACCAGCCGACGCGCCACGCTGTTGGCGGTTTCCATGCCATAATCCCGACGCACAACGTGCAGGCAGAGATCGATCCCCGCCGCGCTGCCCGCGGAGGTCAGTATATCGCCCTCGTCCTGGTAGAGCACATCCTCAACCACGTCGATGTCAGGGTAACGGGCTTTTAGCGCGTCAAGGTAGCGCCAGTGCGTCGTGGCTTTACGTCCGCTCAGCAGCCCCGAGGCGGCCAGCACAAAAACGCCCGAGCAGATAGAGAGCAGCTGACACCCGCGCGCGCTGGCCTGACGCAATGCGCCGCAAAGCGCCTCCGGAACCGGCGAGTCCAGTCCCCGCCAGCCCGGAACAACGATCAGGTCGGCAGACTCAAGCAGGGTGATATCCCCGTCGGTAATAATGCGGATCCCGCCCGTCGCCCGGAGTTCACCGCTGTCAACGCCCGCCACCTCAAAACGATACCATTCGTCCCCAAGCTCGGGACGCGGCAGGCCGAAGATCTCCACCGCTACGCCAAACTCAAAGGTACACAGACCGTCATACGCCAGCACGACCACTTTCGGGCGGGGAATTTGTCTTAAGTTTGTCATCTTTTTGCTGTTTTCTGGCATGAGCGAACGCATTCACGGGCTGAATTTGTGGATAGAGTAGTGTTAACACAAACGCCAAAGATGAGGAAGGATCATGAGCTATGTTACTGAATTTCCGGCTGCCGAGCCGCAGGAAGCCGTTACCCATTTTCTGCGTCGCCTGAGCGTCGAGACCGACTGTGCCGATGTGCATCACGCCATCGCAAATAATGAGCAGGATTTCGTGCTGCTGCACGTGGTGGGAAGCCCGGAGCAGTTTGCCCGCCGTCACGTGCCCGGCGCATTGCACCTGCCGCGGAGCCAGATGACCGCCGAGCGCATGGCCCAATGGCCCGAAGGCACGCTGTTCGTTGTCTACTGCGCAGGACCGCACTGCAACGGCGCGGACAGAGCCGCGCTGAAGCTGGCGCGTCTCGGGCTGCCGGTCAAAATCATGCTCGGAGGCATCACCGGCTGGGAAGATGAAAAGTTCGCCTTTGCCAGCAGCGAAACCGCCGCCGCCCTGTGAACATGAATTTTTTTCAACACCCGTGAAATTTTCTCGTTTGCCGGAATACAACAGGTATGACATTGTTTTTGGACATTTAGACATCCAGAAGTCTAAAACTTCAAATGATGAATTATCACTGTTGGCAATTACCGCCGGCAGACCGAGGAGATTTTCATGCAACGACACCACGCCCCGTACCGCGCCGATGTAGTCGGCAGTTTTTTACGCCCGGATGCCATCAAGCAGGCGCGCCAGAAGTTCGCCAGCGGCGAAATTGATGCCGAACAGCTTCGCGCGGTAGAGGATGACGCCATCCGCCACGTCGTTGAGCAGCAGTGCGCGTGCGGGCTGAACGTGGTCACCGACGGCGAGTTCCGCCGCGCCTGGTGGCACTTCGACTTCTTCGACGGTCTGCAGGGCGTTGAGCGTTACGATTCACAGCAGGGTATACAGTTCAACGGAGTACAAACCAAAGCCCACGGCGTGCGCGTGACCGGCAAGCTGGGCTTCGGCGAGCATCCGATGCTCGAAGATTTCCGTTACCTGAAAAGCATCAGCGGCAATGCTCAGCCGAAAATGACCATTCCCAGCCCGAGCGTGCTGCATTTCCGTGGAGGCCGTAAAGATATTGACGCCACTGTGTATCCGGACCTGAACGTCTATTTTGACGATCTGGCGACCACCTGGCGCGACGCCATCCGCGCATTCTACGACGCGGGCTGCCGGTACCTGCAGTTGGATGACACCGTCTGGGCCTACCTCTGTTCGGACGATCAGCGTCGTCAGATCCGCGAGCGCGGCGATGATGCCGACGAGCTGGCGCGCATCTATGCCCGCGTCCTGAACAAGGCGCTGGAAGGCAAGCCGGACGATCTGACCATCGGGCTGCACGTCTGTCGCGGTAACTTCCGTTCAACCTGGATTTCCGAAGGCGGCTATGAGCCGGTGGCGGAAGTGCTGTTCGGGACGGTCAACGTTGACGCGTTCTTCCTTGAATATGATAACGACCGCAGCGGCGATTTCGCGCCATTGCGCTTTGTTCGCCCGGGCAAGCAGCAGGTGGTGCTGGGCCTGATTACCACGAAAAACGGCGAGCTGGAGAACCCTGAGGGTGTTAAAGCCCGTCTGGAAGAGGCGGCGAAATTCGTGGCAAAAGAGCAAATTTGCCTCAGCCCGCAGTGCGGCTTTGCTTCGACCGAAGAGGGCAACAGCCTGAGCGAAACCCAGCAGTGGGACAAAGTCCGTCTGGTCACGCAGATCGCCAGCGAAGTCTGGTAAAACCTCCTCCTCAGCGCTGCATTATAAAAGTGCAGCGCTGTGCCATTCTGAGACGTTCTCTTTACATCCTGCGTTCCACCTCCTGCAATAGCGCTTCCTCCATTCTGGCATCCTTTTTGCTCCTGCTTCGCTGAGACATTTTTCCCGCGTCCATGCCGTAACGGACGCTTTCGCACAGCGTTCTTTTTCAGGAGTGAAAATATGCAGCGTCGTACCTTATTAAAAGCCTTTGCGTTATCCGCGTCCGTTGCGGCGATGGGAATGAGTTTTGGCGTGCAGGCGGCCGACACCATCAAAGTGGGGATCATGCACTCTCTTTCCGGCACCATGGCGATCTCCGAAACCCCGCTAAAGGACGTCGCGCTGATGACCATCGACGAGATCAACGCCAAAGGCGGCGTGCTGGGCAAGAAGCTGGAGCCGGTGGTGGTGGATCCGGCCTCCAACTGGCCGCTGTTTGCCGAGAAAGCGCGTCAGCTCTTGAGTCAGGATAAAGTGGCGGTAGTGTTCGGCTGCTGGACGTCGGTTTCGCGCAAATCCGTACTGCCGGTGTTCGAGGAGCTGAACGGCCTGCTGTTCTACCCGGTGCAGTACGAAGGCGAAGAGATGTCGCCGAACGTCTTCTATACCGGCGCGGCGCCGAACCAGCAGGCCATCCCGGCGGTGGAATACCTGATGAGCGAAGACGGTGGTGCGGCGAAGCGCTTCTTCCTGCTGGGAACCGATTACGTCTACCCGCGCACCACCAACAAGATCCTGCGCGCCTTCCTGCACTCGAAAGGGGTTGAGGATAAGGACATTGAAGAGGTTTATACCCCGTTTGGCCATAGCGACTATCAGACCATCGTCGCCAACATCAAGAAATTCTCCGCAGGCGGCAAAACCGCCGTGGTGTCGACCATCAACGGGGATTCCAACGTGCCGTTCTACAAAGAGCTGGCTAACCAGGGGCTGAAGGCGACGGACGTGCCGGTAGTCGCGTTCTCCGTGGGCGAAGAAGAGCTGCGCGGGATCGACACCAAGCCGCTGGTCGGCAACCTGGCCGCGTGGAACTACTTTGAATCCGTCGATAACCCGACCAACCAGGCCTTCGTAGCGGATTACAGAGCCTATGCCAAAGCGCATAAGCTGCCGAACGCCGATACCGTAGTGACCAACGACCCGATGGAAGCCACCTACGTGGGCATCCATATGTGGGCGCAGGCGGTGGAAAAAGCGGGCACTACCGACGTGGATAAAGTGCGTGCGGCAATGGCCGGGCAGTCCTTTAAGGCGCCGTCTGGCTTTACGCTCACCATGGACGCCACCAACCACCATCTGCATAAGCCGGTCATGATCGGCGAAATCGAAGGCAACGGCCAGTTTAACGTGGTGTGGCAGACGGAGCAGCCGGTACGCGCCCAGCCGTGGAGCCCGTTCATTGCCGGGAATGATAAAAAACCCGACCAGCCGATGAAAACCGCCAGTAACTGAGCCATCACCGCAGGGAGAAAGCCATGAACCTCATACGCATGCTTGTCGCGCTTGTATGGCTTACCGGACTGCTGCCAGGGATGGCGCAGGCATCGGATGCCGATCGTTTTGTTGCCGCCAGCCGCAGCCAGCAGGCGGAACTGCTGACGCAGTGGGCCGCGTCGCCGGATGCGGCAAGGTTGCCGCTGCTCCAGGCGTTGCAAAAGGAAAATCTGTATACCGACAGCCAAAAGCACGCTTTTGCGCAGCGCAATGGTCAACTGGTGTCGCTCGGTGATGCTCAGGCGGCCGAAGGGGCGACCAAAGCCGTTCGTCTGACCAACCGGCTGCGCGTGCTGGCCGCCACGGCCATCGCAACGCATCAGCTTGTAAGTGACAGCGTCACAGAAAGGCGAGCAGCGGCACGTCAGCTTCAGCGGGATGCCCAGCCCGATATGCTCGCTTTTCTGGAAAAGCGGGTAAACGATGAAACGGACGCGGTGGCACGTCAGGCGCTTTTACTGGCGGTGGCAAATCTCCAGCTGGCCAGCCCGCAGGCAGAGGTGCGCCGCAAGGCCGTCGAATTATTAGGGCAGTCTGACGACCCGGACGTGGAGTCCAGACTTACCCCGTTTACTCAGGCACAGACAGAGCCGGATCCCGGGGTGCGCGCCGCCGCGCAGGAGAGTCTTAGCCAGGTCCAGCATCGACTAATGTGGGGCGATCTGCTGGGCCAGGCGTTTATGGGGCTGTCCCTGGGGTCGGTTCTGCTGCTGGCGGCGCTGGGGCTTGCCATTACCTACGGCCTGCTGGGCGTCATTAATATGGCGCACGGCGAGATGCTGATGCTGGGCGCGTATGCCACATGGATGGTGCAGCAGGCGATGGCCGGGCTTGCGCCCCAGTGGCTGGCGCTCTATCCCGTTATCGCGCTGCCGGTCGCGTTCTGCCTGACGGCGGGCATCGGGATGGTGCTGGAGCGCACAGTGATCCGCCATTTGTACGGTCGCCCGCTGGAAACGCTGCTGGCAACGTGGGGGATCAGCCTGATGCTTATCCAGCTGGTGCGCATGACGTTTGGTGCCCAGAACCTGGAGGTCGCCAACCCGGCGTGGCTGTCCGGCGGGGTGCAGGTTTTTGCCAACCTCACGCTGCCGTGGAACCGGATTGTGGTGCTGGGATTCGTGCTGCTGGTGCTGTTCTTTACCTGGCTCATTCTGAATAAAACGCGTCTGGGGCTCAACGTGCGGGCGGTGACGCAGAACCGCAGCATGGCCGCCTGCTGCGGGGTACCGACAGGTCGCGTCGATATGCTGGCGTTTGGGCTTGGCTCAGGGATTGCCGGGTTAGGCGGCGTAGCGCTATCGCAGCTCGGTAACGTCGGGCCGGAGCTGGGCCAGGGCTATATCATTGACTCTTTCCTCGTGGTCGTTCTTGGTGGCGTAGGCCAGCTGGCAGGCAGCGTGGCCGCGGCCTTTGGTCTGGGCATTTTCAATAAAATTCTTGAACCGCAGATGGGCGCGGTGCTGGGCAAGATCGTGATTCTGGTGGCGATCGTGCTGTTTATTCAGAAACGCCCCCAGGGGCTGTTTGCGCTGAAAGGGAGGGTGATTGACTGATGAGCCAGCCGCTGACCTTAACGCTGGCGCGCAAAGCGCCGCGCACAACGCAACTTGCAGGCAGCCTGCTGGTGGTGTGTCTGCTGATATTACCGTTTTTCGCCTTACTGCCTGCGACGCATCCGCTGGCGCTGTCGACCTGGATGCTGACGCTGATTGGCAAGATCCTCTGCTATGCCATCGTTGCGGTGGCGCTGGATCTGGTTTGGGGCTATGCCGGGATGCTGTCTCTTGGACACGGCATCTTCTTCGCGCTGGGCGGCTATGCAATGGGGATGTACCTGATGCGCCAGGCCGCGGGTGACGGTCTTCCTGCGTTTATGTCGTTTCTCTCCTGGAGCGAGCTGCCGTGGTTCTGGTGGGGAACCCAGCATTTTGCCTGGGCGCTGGTGCTGATTGTCATGGTGCCGGGCCTGCTGGCGCTGGTGTTTGGCTGGTTTGCCTTCCGCTCAAAGATCAAAGGGGTCTACTTCTCGATTATGACCCAGGCGCTGACCTATGCCGGGATGTTGCTGTTCTTTCGCAACGAAACCGGTTTTGGCGGCAATAACGGTTTTACCGGCTTCACCACGCTGCTCGGGTTTTCGGTGACTGAAACGACCACCCGTATCGCGCTGTTTCTGGCGACCGTGCTGTTGCTGATTCTGGCGTTAGGCACCGGATTTGCGCTGGC
Source organism: Enterobacter cloacae complex sp. CARB60 (assembly GCF_036487345.1). Classification (NCBI taxonomy): domain Bacteria; kingdom Pseudomonadati; phylum Pseudomonadota; class Gammaproteobacteria; order Enterobacterales; family Enterobacteriaceae; genus Enterobacter; species Enterobacter cloacae complex sp. CARB60. The sequence goes on along the minus strand of NZ_JAZKLC010000002.1, from coordinate 2,325,092 downwards.
GAAGAGCAAGTTTGGCCGCATCCTGACCGCCGTTCGCGACGCCGAAAATCGCCTGACGTTTTGCGGCTACGATCCGCGCGGCTTCAAGCTGCTGGTATGGACGCTCTCTGCCGTGCTGTGCGGCCTGGCGGGGGCGCTGTACGTCCCGCAGGTGGGCATTATCAACCCTGGCGAAATGTCACCGACGAACTCGATTGAAGCCGCGATCTGGGTGGCGCTGGGCGGTCGCGGCACGCTGGTCGGGCCGGTGATTGGCGCGGCGCTGGTGAACGGTGCAAAGAGCGTCTTCACCGTCGCGATGCCGGAATACTGGCAGCTGTTTCTGGGATTAATTTTTATCGCCGTCACGCTGTTTTTACCGCGCGGCGTCTACGGTCTGTTTCGAAAGGGAGATAAATAATGCAGCCAGCCGAAGGGTTATTTACCCGCCAGTTGCCCGGCGATCGTTACCGTGAACAGACCGACCCGGTGCTTCAGCTTGAGGCGATTAACGTCAATTTTGATGGATTTCAGGCCCTGACGGATCTCTCGCTAAATATCGGCGTGGGCGAGCTGCGCTGCGTGATTGGCCCTAACGGAGCCGGTAAAACCACGCTGATGGACGTCATCACCGGCAAAACGCGGCCAAAGAGCGGCAGGGCGATTTACGATCAGTCCATCGACCTGACCGCGCTGGAGCCTGCGGCCATCGCCCGCCAGGGGATCGGGCGTAAATTCCAGAAACCCACCGTTTTTGAAGCGCTGACGGTGTGGGAAAACCTGGAGATCGCCATGAAAACCGATAAATCCGTCTGGGCGAGCCTGCGGGCAACGCTCAACGGTGAACAGCGCGACCGCATTGATGAGATGCTGGTTTTGCTGCGCCTCAGCGGCGAGCGGGACCGCCGCGCCGGGCTGCTTTCGCACGGGCAAAAGCAGTTTCTGGAAATCGGGATGCTTCTGGTGCAGGACCCGCACCTGCTGCTGCTGGATGAACCGGCCGCCGGGATGACCGACGCGGAAACGGAATACACCGCCGAGCTGTTCAAAACGCTGGCGGGTAAGCACTCCCTGATGGTGGTGGAGCACGATATGGGTTTTGTTGAAACCATTGCCGATCATGTGACGGTGCTGCATCAGGGACGCGTGCTGGCGGAAGGTTCGCTTCGCGAGGTGCAGGCCAATGAGCAGGTGATTGAGGTCTATCTGGGACGTTAGGGAGCGATGATGCTACAGGTCAACGAACTGAATCAGTATTACGGCGGAAGCCATATCCTGCGCGGCGTGAGCTTTGAGGCCGTCACCGGCGAAGTCACCTGCCTGCTGGGGCGCAACGGCGTCGGGAAAACCACGCTGCTGAAGTGTCTGATGGGGCTGATCCCGGCGAAAACCGGGGAGATCGTCTGGCAGGGTAAAAAGATCACTAACAGCAGGCCGCACCAGCGGGTGCAGTCTGGCGTGGCGTACGTCCCGCAGGGCCGCGAGATTTTCCCGCGCCTGACCGTGGAGGAGAACCTGCTGCTGGGGCTGTCGCGATTTTCCGCCCGCGAGGCGAAGCAGGTGCCGGACGAGATCTGGCAGCTGTTTCCGGTGCTTAAAGAGATGAAGCAGCGTCGCGGGGGTGACCTCTCCGGTGGACAGCAGCAGCAGCTGGCGATTGGTCGCGCCCTGGCGAGCCGCCCGCAGCTGCTGATTCTGGACGAGCCAACCGAAGGCATACAGCCGTCGGTGATTAAAGAGATTGGCCAGGTGATCCGCACCCTGGCGGACCGGGGGGATATGGCGATCCTGCTGGTTGAGCAATTTTACGACTTTGCCGCCGAGCTGGCCGACAGCTACCTGCTAATGTCGCGCGGCACGATTATTCAGCGCGGACGGGGTGAAAACATGGAGCAGGAGGGCGTTCGCGGGCTGGTTGCGATCTGAAATGTTATAATATAACATTCGCATTCTTATCAAACGGAATGAGGGTGTTATGTTGACTGCACATATTGGAAAATTTGCCATGACTCTGGGTGCGCTGCTGGTCAGCGGTCAGCTTTTTGCTCACTCGCACGGCCATCAGATGACCGAAGCGGAACAGAAAGCGGCGAGCGGCGTGTTTGAGGATAAGGACGTGAAGGACAGAGCGCTGTCTGACTGGGACGGGACCTGGCAGTCGGTCTATCCGTTCCTGCTGGACGGCTCGCTGGATCCGGTCTTTAAGCAGAAAGCGCAGAAAGACAAAAGCAAAACCTTTGACGAGGTGAAAGCGTACTACCGTAAGGGATATGCGACGGACGTGGATGCCATCGGCATCGAAAATAACGTGATGGAATTTCATAAAGGCAACGCGGTCAGCCGCTGTCATTACGATTACAGCGGCTACAAAATACTGACCTACGCATCGGGCAAAAAAGGCGTTCGCTACCTGTTTGAGTGTAAGGACGCCAGCAGCAAGGCACCGAAGTTTGTTCAGTTCAGCGACCACACCATCGCGCCGAAGGCCTCTTCTCACTTCCATATTTTTATGGGCAACACCTCTCACGAGGCGCTGCTGAAAGAGATGGATAACTGGCCGACCTATTATCCGAATGAGATGTACAAAGAGCAGGTGGTGGAGGAGATGTTGCACCACTAGTCTGTTGCTTTTGCCGGGTGGCGGCTACGCCTTACCCGGCCTGCATGGTTACGCGACTTTGGGCGCTTCGCACCACGCCTTCACGCTCATGCCGCGCAAAATCATCAGCCACGCAATGACGATGGCGACCATCATGATGACAAACAACGACCAGTGCGGCAGGTTGGTCAGGATAATACCGGTGATCATCGGGTTTGCCGCCGCGCCGAGCCAGCCCAGCGCCTGCGCGGAGAAATAGCTTGCCTTCATCCCCGGCGGGGCAATGTTGTCGATCAGCATGTATTCGCCCGGCGCATAGATAATCTCACCCAGGGTAAAGATGGCGGCAGCGATGCCCCAGTAAACCAGGTTTTCTCCGGAGAGCATAAAGCCCCCCAGCCCCACGATAAAAAACAGGGTGGCGAGGGTCATCAGCGGGCGAATATTGCTGGCAGAGATCTTACGGCCCAGCGCATATTGCAGCGTCACCACCACGGCGGCGTTGACGGGTAATACCACGGCGACCACCTTTTCGGCGAAATCACTGTCTGCATGCGCGGCCAGAACGTATTGCGAAATGCAGGTCGCGAACGATCCGCCGACGTACGACGCGAGCAGGCCTGACAGCGTGTACCAGAACAGCGCGCGGTCTTTCAGCAATACCGACGGCTGCCAGGGCATCTTCTCTTCGGCGGTATCCAGCGCAACGCTTTTCTGCACAAAGAAATGGATGAATCCAAGCGGCAGGGCGGCGCAGAAGGCCGCCAGCCAGAACGGCAGCTGCAGGCTGTACATCACCAGCAGGGTGCCAATCGGCGGTCCGATGGTCCAGCCAATGTTCAGGAAGCTATAGTTCAGCGAGAAGACGCGCGCTTTTTGGCTCGTGGTAAGTACGTCGGAGAACCAGGCCTTCAGCACCGTCGAAAAGACGGAATAGGCGCAGTTGATCAGCGCAAAGAACAGCACCACCAGCGTGACGTTATCGACCAGCGGGATCGCGACAAATCCGGCGATAAAGGCCACGATCGCGACCAGCATGTAGCGTTTTTTATCAAACTTATCGGCAAGAATGCCAAATCCCAGGCTGAACACCACGCCGATAGTCAGCGCAATCGTCAGGGCATAACCAATATTCTCGACGCTCATGCTGTAGACGCGCGTGAGATAAATGGTCATAAACGGCAGCGTTGCCCCTCGACCAATGGTTAATAACAATGACGATGCCAGCAGCGCTGCGGTTGAGCGCCTGAGAGATGGTTTCATATTCCTGCCCGACAGTTGCTTATGCTTTTATTAGATGTGTGTTAACAGGATTACCATGACATAAGGGGCTTGTATAGCACCCGATTTATCCCTAAGTGCTTCAGCTGCCTGCCAGAATTAATGATCTTCTCGTGGCGTACTTTTTTCTGGTACCTTGAAGTGTTAACAAATTATTAATAATTCAGGGGCAGGGTATGACGCGTAAAGACGGGCTGCTGGCGTTGCTGGTGGTCGTAGTATGGGGGCTCAATTTTGTGGTCATCAAGCTGGGGCTGCACAACATGCCGCCGCTGATGCTGGCCGGCTTGCGTTTTCTGCTGGTTGCGTTCCCGGCCATCTTCTTTGTCGCCCGTCCGAAGATCCCGTTAAAGCTGCTGCTGGGCTACGGTCTGACCATTAGCTTCGGCCAGTTCGCGTTTCTCTTCTGCGCCATCAAGTTCGGTATGCCGGCCGGTCTGGCCTCGCTGGTCTTACAGGCGCAGGCCTTCTTTACCATTATTCTCGGCGCGTTTGTGTTTGGCGAGCGCCTGCAGGGCAAACAGCTGGCGGGGATCACGCTGGCGGTGTTTGGCGTACTGGTGCTGATAGAGGCCAGCCTGAATGGCCAGCACGTGGCGCTGCTGGGCTTTATGCTGACGCTGGCGGCGGGGCTGAGCTGGGCCTGCGGGAACATTTTCAACAAGCTGATTATGCAGCACGAGGCGCGCCCGCAGGTGATGTCCCTGGTGGTCTGGAGCGCACTGATCCCCGTCTTACCGTTTATGGTTGCGGCGTGGATTCTGGATGGCCCGGCCGTCATGCTCAACAGCCTGGTCGAGATCGACCTGACCACCATCCTTTCTCTGGTCTATCTGGCCTTTGTCGCCACCATTGTGGGCTACGGGATCTGGGGATCGCTGCTGGGCCGTTATGAAACCTGGCGCGTCGCACCGTTATCCCTGCTGGTGCCGGTGGTGGGGCTTGCCAGTGCGGCACTCTTACTGGATGAAACGCTGAGCGCGCTGCAGCTGATTGGCGCCGTGCTGATCATGGCCGGGCTGTACATTAACGTCTTTGGCCTGCGCGTGCGTAGGGCGACGCGGGTAAGAAAGGCATAAAAAAAAGCCCCGCGTCTGCGGGGCAAAAACGAATCAGAGGCCGTGCTGATTATAATAAGGCACGCCTAATTCGTCGGATTTGTCGCTACCAGCACCCATGTGGTTGAAATCATAAGGCGACTGGTCATGTGCTGACGGCAAAATCATCGTATCAGGATTATTTTGCTGCGTTGCACGAGGGGTTTGCTCCGCGAAGGTCTGGCTGGAGAACAGCACCAGCAAGGCGAGGGCGGCGGAGGCGGTAACTTTCATGATTTCCTCGGTTACGTCTGTTACAGGCGATGATTAACTACAGTGTTTTAACGGATACAGGTATCGGGATTCGCCCGGCACGCTGGTGATTCGATACTTATGAGGCGGCACGTCAAAATAGTTCTTGAACGTACGCGTCAGGGTTTGTTGCGATTCAAATCCGTAACGCTCCGCCAGATAAAGGATCGGCTCATTGCTTTCTTTCAGTTTCTGGGCAATTTCCGTCAGCTTGCGGCTGCGAATATATTGACCTAATGAATGACCGGTCTCTTTTTTGAACATCCGTTGCAGGTGCCATTTGGAGTAACCTGAACGCTCTGACACTTTTTCAAGGGAGAGCGGCGATTCCAGGTTATCTTCGATCCAGTCCAAAATGCTATGAATGGTGATAGCGTCAGTATTGCGTCTGGACATCGTCATACCTCTTTTTCTGTTTACGGCAGTATTTTCTTAAGCAAAAGCTCAAGGGTTGCCACTTCATCTGCCGTTAAGTTTTTTGTTAGTTCCTGATGCAGTGTTTGTCCTACTAATTGATGACATTGCTCGCACATGGCCGCACCGTCGCTGGTCAGCTTCACCAGTACGCCGCGTTTGTCATTCGGGTTAGGGCTTCGTTCTATCCATCCTTTGCAGACGAGACGATCGAGCATGCGGGTTAACGCGCCCAGATCGACAGAGAGCACCTTTTTCAGCTCAACCGGTGTGATACACACTTCGCAGCGAATGGAACACAGCACTTTGAACTGTGTTGCGGTGATATCCAGCGGTGACAGGTAGTCATTGAGCAGGCGATCTTTTTTCTGATTTACCATATGAATAAGACGACCCAGCGGAACAACGTCGTTAAAGATATCACTGGTGCTTTTCACAATGGTTGCCCTGGCAAGTAGTTAGTCACGGCAGATATTATTGCTCAGGCAAGTATAAGTCAACTGAATGAATCAGCCGATGCCACGAATTGCTAAAACGTTTCATGAACTTTTTTTGAGTCCTTTCAAATCATATAGATAACCGTCAGTTATCATTCCAGGCGGAAAATAATCGTTACGTTGCGCCCATGGCTCAATGCCACACTTTCACCCTATAATTGCTGTGTTGAATATGGATAAGGACAACAACGCACTATGTTGGATTTAATAAAAGCAATCAGCCTTGGGCTGGTGGTCTTGCTGCCGTTGGCTAACCCGTTAACGACGGTGGCGCTGTTCCTCGGGCTGGCAGGGAATATGAACAGCGCCGAGCGCAACCATCAGTCGATGATGGCCTCGGTGTATGTGTTTGCCATCATGATGGTGGCTTACTATGCCGGACAGGTGGTGATGAATACCTTCGGGATTTCCATCCCTGGCCTGCGTATCGCCGGGGGGCTGATTGTGGCCTTTATCGGTTTCCGCATGCTGTTCCCGGCGCAAAAAGCGCATGAGTCGCCGGAAGCGGCCAGTAAATCGGAAGAGCTGGAAACCGAACCAAGTGCGAATATCGCCTTTGTACCGATTGCCATGCCGAGCACGGCGGGGCCGGGTACCATCGCGATGATCATCAGCTCCGCATCAACGGTGCGCGACAGCGCAACCTTCCCGGACTGGGTGCTGACGGTTGCGCCACCGCTGATTTTTGCGATTATCGGGATTATCGTGTGGGCGTCGCTGCGCAGCTCCGGCGCCATTATGCGCTGGGTAGGCAAGGGCGGTATCGAGGCGATTTCCCGCCTGATGGGCTTCTTACTGGTCTGTATGGGCGTGCAGTTTATTATTAACGGCGTGCTGGAAATTATTAAGACCTATCATTGATGTCTTGCCCGGCGGCGCTTCGCTTGCACGGGCCTACGGGTTTTGTAGCTTGTAGGCCGGGTAAGCGCAGCGCCACCCGGCACCAACAAATCTCACCCGTGCTGACCCTGTTCCTCCAGCGCCACCGGCCATTTACGGAAGATGAGCACCGACCAGACAAGCGCCACCAGAGCCGGAATGGCACCCAGATAGCCAATCGCGGACATCGATACGTGAAGAATTACCTGATTTCCCACCAGCGCGCCCGCGCCAATCCCCAGATTGAAAATCCCGGAGAACAGCGACATTGCGACGTCCGTTGCATCCGGCGCCAGGGCCAGAACTTTCACCTGCATGCCCAGACCAATAATCATGATCGCCACGCCCCAGAACAGGCTGAGGATCGCCAGGTGGCTCTCACTGCCTGCGGCAGGCATCAGCAGCAGCAGGCAGGCCAGCAGCAGACCGATAGCGCTGCTCACCAGCGCCGAGGCATGTCGGTTGCCCAGCTTGCCGAACAGCACGCTGCCAATAATGCCGGCGCCGCCGAGGATCAACAGTAAGACGGTGGCAAAGTTGGCGCTAAACCCCGCCACCACCTGTACAAACGGTTCAATGTAGCTATACGCCGTGTAATGGGCCGTCACAATAATAGCGGTAAGCAGGTAGATACTCAGCAGCGCCGGGCGACGCATCAGCAGCGGCAGACTTTTCAGCGAGCCGGAATGTTCGCTCGGCAGCGCGGGCAGCAGTTTAATCAGGCACACCAGCGTAACCAGCGCCCCCATACCAATGGCGAAGAAAGTCGTACGCCAGCCGAAGTATTGCCCCACGATGCGGCCAATCGGCAGACCCAGCACCATCGCCAGTGCGGTACCGGTGGCAATCAGGCTCAGCGCCTGCGCGCGTTTCCCCGCCGGTGCCAGGCGTATCGCCAGCGACGCGGTGATCGACCAGAACACCGCATGGGCAAAGGCAATGCCGATGCGGCTAATGACCAGCACCGTAAAACTCCACGCCATAAATGACAGAACATGGCTGATGATGAATAAGGCAAACAGGCCGATCAACAGCCTGCGCCGCTCCATCTGGCTGGTCAGCAGCATAAACGGCAAGGACATCAGCGCCACTACCCAGGCGTAGATGGTCAACATAATGCCCACCTGAGCCGTTTCCATCTGGAAACTTTCAGCGATGTCAGACAACAGCCCAACCGGAACAAATTCTGTGGTGTTAAAAATAAACGCGGCAATGGCCAGCGTGACCACGCGTAGCCACGCAACCTTGCGGGAAACTGTGTTCGTTGTCATAGGGATGTCGAAGATTCGTTGCTGAAAAGAAGAGGAGACGATCTTAAAACGTCGCACGGCGAAAACTCAACCATTATGTGATGTAGATCTCAATATTTACCTTATGAAAGCGGTAGCCGGGAACGCTGTTTTCATTGAATATAAAAGAACAACACAATAAAAAAGGCGGTAAGACAATGCAGGAAATTGATTTTTATCTGGTGGATGCCTTCAGCGACAAAACTTTTGGCGGCAACGCCGCAGCGGTATGTCCTCTGGAAGAGTGGCTGCCGGACGAGACGCTGCTCAAAATGGCGCAGCAGCATAACCAGTCTGAGACCGCCTTTTTCGTGCGCACCGACGGTGGGTTTGAGCTGCGCTGGTTTACCACGCTGGATGAAATTAACCTCTGCGGTCACGCCACGCTGGCCGCATCACACGTCATATTCGAATACCTTGATTATCCGCATACCGAAATCACCTTCACCACCCGCTTCGTGGGTGAACTGACGGTTAAACGCAGCGGCGACTGGCTAACGCTGAACTTCCCCGCATGGTCGACGGAGGTTGTGGAGAATCCTCCCGAGGTGCTGTTTAGCGCGCTGGGCATCACGGCGGCAAAAGAGGTGCGCGTCGGACGGGATTACATGGTGGTGCTGGAGAGCCAGCAGCAGGTGGAAGCGTTAACGCCGGATATTGGGGCGATGCTTCCGCTGGATAAAATGGTCTGCGTGACGGCGCCGGGAGAAGAATATGACTTCGTCAGCCGCTTCTTCTGCCCTGGCGAAGGGGTGCCGGAAGATCCGGTTACCGGATCCGCCCACAGCATGCTGATCCCGTACTGGAGCGAAAAGCTGGGCAAAACGTCACTCAATGCCCGCCAGGTTTCATACCGTGGCGGGGATCTGCGCTGCGAGCAGAAGGGCGACCGCGTGCTGATTGGCGGCCAGGCGACCCTGTATCTGAAAGGGCGAATCTTCCTGCGCTAGCTGAGCGACGCGCTATAAGTTAATACTATGTAGCACCCCGGCAGGCCTGCGCTATGTTGATATAAAAACAGCAAGGAGCCTGCCATGTATTCCATTACCTCTGAATCTGCACGTCATCCGGACATTCTCAAACTGATCGCGGCGCTTGACCGCTATCAGAGCGAGCTCTATCCCGCCGAAAGCAACCATCTGCTCGACCTCGCTGCGCTGCCGGAAGCCTCACTTATCCTGATGGTCATTCGCGACCAGCAGCTGCAGGCCGTGGGCTGCGGAGCCATCGTTCTCAACGGTGACGGAACGGGGGAGATGAAGCGGGTCTATATCGATCCGGCCCATCGCGGGCAGCATCTCGGTGAGACGCTGCTGGCCGCCCTGGAAGATGAAGCCCTGAGCCGTCATTGCCACACGGTAAGGCTGGAGACGGGCATCAAACAGCGCGCCGCGGTTCGTCTGTATGAGCAGTGCGGGTACGATTTGCGTCCGGCGTTTGCCCCGTACGCAGACGATCCGCTCAGCCTGTTTATGGAGAAGGCGCTGGTTGAAGACGTTCGTTTAGCAGCGCTATAAAGGCTTCCAGCTGGCGGGTCATCGCCCCGCGTCGCCACACCAGCCAGGTTGTAAGCCAGCGCCAGTTTTCCGCCAGCGGCCAGGCTTCAACCTGATGATGTCCCGGCATACTCTCCAGCATTGAGCGCGGCATCAGCGCGATGCCCGCGCCCGCAATGACGCAGGCGAGCATGCCGTGGTAGGACTCCATCTCATGAATGCGACCGGGCGTGGCCCTGTCCGCATGAAACCAGCTTTCAAGGTGTCGACGGTACGAGCAGTTCGCGCGAAAGGCATAAACGTCGCTGCCGCTGACCTGCGTGGCTCGCGTCACCTCCGCATGCCCGGCAGGCGTAACCAGCATCATCTCTTCCCTGTAGACCGGCATGCCCTCCAGCTCCGGGTGCGACAGTGGCCCGTCGACAAAGGCGGCGCTTAGGGTTCCCTCCAGTACGCCATCAATCATTGTCCCGGAAGGCCCGGTAGAAAGGGCAAACTGGATGCGCGGATAGCGCTGGTTAAACTGCGCCAGCGTTTCAGGAATGCGCACCGCGGCGGTGCTTTCCAGCGCGCCGAGGGCAAATAACCCCTGCGGCTCATCTCCCGCGACGACCATGCGCGCTTCGTCCACCAGGGCGAGGATCTGCCTGCTGTAGCGCAGGAAGTTATGCCCGGCGGGGGATAAGCGTAAACGCTGGTTCTCACGAATAAACAGCTCAACGCCAAGATCGGCCTCCAGCTGGCGGATGCGGGTCGTCAGGTTGGACGGCACGCGATGCACCTTCTGCGCCGCCTGGGTGATGCTGCCCGTCAGCGCGACGGCGTTAAACATTTCAAGCTGGGTTAAGTCCATGGCATTCTCGTTTCGTGAATAAGGTGGTTAGTATTATTCATTTTTAAGAAATAGCAGAGTGAGCCACAATGAATCAACCGAAATGCGTGGAGAACATCATGAAATATTCATCTGCTACACATGCCCTCTCTGTTAACCCGGCAACGGGGGAAACCCTCGCTGCGTATCCCTGGGCGACGCCGGAAGAGGTTGAACGCGCGATTTCTCAGGCCGACGCGGGGTATCGCCAGTGGCGTCGCGAAAGCGTGTCCCACCGGGCGCAGAAGCTGCGGGATCTCGGCGCAGCGTTGCGAAACCGCGCGGAAGAGATGGCGCAGACGATCTCCCGTGAAATGGGAAAACCCATCCTGCAGGCGCGGGCGGAAGTGGCAAAATCCGCCGGTCTGTGCGACTGGTATGCCGAGCACGGCCCGGCGATGCTGCGTGCAGAACCCACGCTGGTGGAAAACCACAACGCGGTGATTGAATACCGTCCCTTGGGGCCGATTCTCGCGGTGATGCCCTGGAACTTCCCGCTCTGGCAGGTGCTGCGCGGCGCGGTGCCGATCCTGCTGGCAGGTAACAGCTATCTGCTTAAGCATGCGCCAAACGTGCTCGGCTCTGCGGAACTTATTGGGCAGATCTTTGCGGATGCCGGTTTCCCTGAAGGGTTATTCGGCTGGGTGAACGCCACCAATGACGGCGTAAGCCAGGCGATTAACGATCGCCGTATTGCGGCCGTGACCGTCACCGGCAGCGTGCGTGCCGGTGCGGCCATTGGCGCGCAGGCGGGGGCCGCGCTGAAAAAATGCGTTCTCGAGCTGGGCGGCTCCGACCCGTTTATCGTTCTCAACGATGCCGATCTGGATCTTGCCGTGAAGGCGGCGGTGGCGGGTCGCTACCAGAATACCGGGCAGGTGTGCGCGGCGGCGAAACGTTTTATCGTCGAGGAGGGTATCGCAGAGGCCTTTACCCGTCGTTTTGTCGAGGCCGTTTCTGCGCTGAAGCTGGGCGCACCGGATCGGGAAGAGAACTTTATTGGCCCGATGGCGCGTTTTGACCTGCGCGATGAACTGCATCAGCAGGTGCAGGCGACTCTGGGCGAAGGGGCAACGCTGCTGCTGGGCGGAGAGAAGATCGGCGGAGAGGGGAATTACTACGCGCCAACCGTGCTCGCCAACGTCACCCCGTCGATGACGGCGTTCCGCCAGGAACTGTTTGGTCCGGTCGCGGCCATTACCGTCGCGAAAGACGCGGAGCACGCCCTGACGCTTGCCAACGATAGCGACTTTGGCCTGTCCGCCACCGTCTTTACCGCTGACGCAGCGCTGGCGGATAAATTCTCCCGCGAACTGGAGTGCGGCGGCGTGTTTATCAACGGCTATAGCGCCAGCGACGCGCGCGTGGCCTTCGGCGGCGTGAAGAAAAGCGGCTTTGGCCGCGAGCTTTCCCACTTTGGGCTGCACGAGTTCTGCAACGTGCAGACGGTCTGGAAGGATCGCGTGTAATTTCTTCGGCCCTCATCACGAGGGCCGTTGTCATTTCTCTGCAATGGTTCTGTCATTTTCATTTCGTAGACTCGCACGCGTCTAACGCATTGTTAATGAAGATGATTATGAACCTAACGCAAATTTTTCGCCGTATTGCGCAGCGTCTCACCCCTCGTCACTTTGGCCTGCTGACGGGTATCTTTTGCATTATTGGCCTTTTCTCCGCGCTGCAGCTCTCCTCGTCATTCCTGCTTAACGCCTCCCTGAACGACGCCCAGCGTAACGAGCAGCAAAACCTGCTGGCCTGGCAGCAGCAGAGCAAGCTGGATCTGGCCCGCGTTTCCCTGCTGGCGGCAAGCGATCTGCTTAACCGGTCCGGCGTCTGGTTTATGCAGGATAAAGAGACCGGTTCCGACGGAAGCTGGCATAGCCTGATGGACGATGCGCAAAAGGCGCTGACGGTTTCTCAGCAGGCGTGGAAGGCCTGGCTGGCGCTCAATCCGCCGAAAGACGATGCCCTGGTGAACAGCTATCAGCTTTTCTACGGCGCGATCGAGGAGCAGGCTGAAGGGCTTCTCAAAACCAACACGATCGACGCTTTTTTTGCCGTACCGGCTCAGGCGTTTCAGTCTGATTTTAACGACAACTATGCGCGCTATCAGCAGGCAAGCGAGAAGCAGGCCATGCAGGGGCGCCAGAGCCTAATGGCGCAGCTCTCGGGCCTGCAAACGTTGTTCCTGTTTGCGCCGGTGCTGCTGCTCGCCATCGCGGTTGCCGTCTGGTTCGGCATGTCCAGATGGGTGATTACGCCGCTGCGTCGGTTGATTGCGCATATTAACCGGCTGGCGGCAGGGGATCTCTCCGGCACGCCGCCGGACGTCAAGCGCTTCAACCGGGAGATAGGGCAGCTTAGCGACAGTATTGCGACGATGCAGCACGGTCTGCAGCAGCTGGTGAACCAGGTCAGCCACGCCACGGCCACCATGGTGGAGAATATTGGTTCCCTGGCGGAGGGTAACCAGAAGCTGTATCAGCAGTCAGCGCGTCAGGCGAAAGAGCTTGAGGACGTGACGGCGCATATCGCGGCGCTGGAAAGCCATGTGGAGGGGAATACCGGCTATGCCAGGCTCGCCAGCTCGCGGGCCGATGAGGCGCGCCAGGCCGCCGTGGGCGGCGACCAGATGATGTCTACCGTGAATGCGTCCATGCAGGCGATCGTCGACCGATCTTCTGAGATGCGCGGGATCGTGGCGATGATCGACAGCGTGGCGTTTCAGACCAACATCCTGGCGCTGAATGCGGCCATCGAGGCGGCCCATGCCGGAAACCAGGGTCGCGGCTTTGCCGTCGTCGCGCGGGAAGTCGGGCTTTTGGCCAGAAAAAGCAGCCACTCGACGCAGACCATTCAGGAGCTTATTAACCGCTCGCTGCAGGGCATTGAAGACGGCTCCCGCGCCGTTACCCTGATGGAAGAGAATTTGCAGCAGGTCACCGGCCTGGTGGGCAATTTAAGCAGTTTGCTTAATGAGATCTCAACCGCCACGCTCAGTCAGGGAGACAGTATTCACCAGATGACGCGTCAGCTTCAGGCGCTGAATCAGGTCTCTCGTCAGACGGACCTGCTGGTTTCTGACGCCTCGGATGCCTCTGAGCGGCTGCAAAAGCAATCCGATCTTTTATTGCAGGCCGTTTCGCGTTTTCGTCTTAGCGCCTGACGCAATACATTAGCCTCTGTTATACTCGCAGCCCGTTTTAGCCTGAGGGCAAGGAGCAAAGTGTGGCTGCGGTCATCCATAATGAGATGTTGGACGAGATTCTGGCGCAGGTTCGTCCGTTAATTGGAAAGGGGAAGGTTGCCGACTATATTCCGGCCCTTGCCTCGGTGAGCGGGAATAAGCTAGGGGTTGCTATCTGTACCATCGACGGACAGCGATTCCAGGCAGGCGATGCAACGGAACGTTTTTCCATTCAGTCCATCTCGAAAGTGCTGAGTCTGGTTGCGGCGATGCGCCAGTATGAAGAAGACGAGATCTGGCAGCGTGTCGGTAAAGATCCTTCCGGCCAGCCTTTTAACTCGCTGCTTCAGCTTGAGATTGAACAAGGTAAACCGCGAAATCCCTTTATCAATGCCGGGGCGCTGGTGGTCTGCGATATGCTGCAAAGTCGCCTCAGCGCACCGCGCCAGCGAATGCTGGAGATTGTTCGCCAGCTCTCGGGCGTTGACGATATTGCCTATGATGCGGTGGTGGCGCGCTCGGAGTTTGAACACTCCGCACGTAACGCGGCTATCGCGTGGCTGATGAAATCCTTCGGTAATTTCCATAACGACGTGGCGACCGTGCTGCAAAATTACTTCCATTACTGCGCCCTGAAAATGAGCTGCGTTGAGCTGGCTCAGACGTTCCTGTTCCTTGCGCATCAGGGGCACGCTCCGCATCTCGACCAGGAGGTCGTTTCTCCGCTTCAGGCTCGGCAGGTTAACGCGCTGATGGCCACCAGCGGGATGTATCAAAACGCCGGTGAGTTTGCCTGGCGCGTTGGGCTTCCGGCTAAATCGGGCGTCGGCGGCGGGGTCGTGGCGATTGTGCCGCATGAAATGGCGATAGCCGTCTGGAGCCCGGAACTTGATGAAACGGGAAATTCGCTTGCCGGCGTGGCGGTTCTGGAGAAACTGACCCAGCGTCTGGGACGTTCCGTATACTGATGTCCGATCTGGATCCTCTCTTTTCCCGCCTGGCGCGATCGACATTTCGCTCGCGCTTTCGCTTAGGCGATAAGGAACGACAGTACTGCTGGGACAAAGGCCCCGAAACCATTGACCAGCATGCCGCGGATTTTGTCGAAAAGCGCCTTGCGCCCGCGCACCCCGCAAACGACGGTAAACAGACGCCCATGCGCGGTCACCCGGTGTTTATTGCCCAGCATGCCACCGCCACCTGTTGTCGGGGCTGTCTGGCAAAATGGCATAACATTCCACAGGGTGTAACGCTCACCGCGCCGCAACAAAATTATATCGTCAGCGTCATCCACCACTGGCTGGTGCTGCAGATGAACGCCTAAATTTGACGAGTTATGCTCCCGTGGTATTTGTGTTATAGATGCATCCCAAGTTAGTCCCGATCATGCTGACGACCGCAATAATTGCCATAAGCTTTCATATGGAATGATATTTAATGCGTTCTGCACTTACCGCTTTCAGGCCGTTCCGACCCGACACGCCGCTGCGAAATGCATCGACGATCTTCATGTTCACCACCTTATTCTATTTTGTGGGCGCGGAATTACGGCTCGTTGAGGCCCTGTCGCTGTTCTGGCCGCTGAATGGCGTCATGGCAGGGATCTTCGCCCGCTATGTTTACCTGAATCGTCTGCATTACTATGCGGTATGTTATGTCGCGATGCTGTTGTACGACGCGGTGACGACCAACTGGGGGATAGCCTCAGTGGTGATCAACCTGTCTAACATGATCTTTATCGTTGTCGTCGCCGTACTGGTTCAGCGCGACAAGCGGCTGATGAAGAAAACCCCCGATCCGATTAACGCACTACGCCTGTTTAACTACTGTCTGATTGCGGCGATGCTTTGTGCCTTGCTCGGGGCGGTGGGGTCGGTCGGGATTGACAGCCACACCTTCTGGCCGCTGTTTGCCGACTGGTTTAGCGAGCAGTTCTCAACCGGCGTGCTCGTTGTGCCCTGTATGCTCACGTTGCGTATGCCCGGGCGTGAGCTCAGGTTACGACTGGAGCAGCTGCTGCCGGTGATGGCGTTGATCGTCTCGGTGGTCGCGTCGGTGGTGATTGGCGGCGCGGGGAGTCTCTCGTTTCCTCTGCCCGCGCTTATCTGGTGTGCGGTTCGTTACTCATTGCCTGCGACCTGTCTGCTGACGTTTATCACGGGCGCCACTGAAATCATTTTGGTCGCCAACGCGATTATTAATATTGCCGTGGCGACGCCGTTTACGACGCCAATGATGTTTTCAGCTAGGCTGGGGATCGCCACGATGGCGATCTGCCCGGTGATGGTATCCGTAAGCATGGCGGCGATTAATTCCCTGATCCGCCAGGTTTCGCTGAGGGCGGATTATGACTTTTTAACGCACGTCTACTCGCGCTCCGGGCTTTATGAGGCGTTAAAGCATGAAGAGTCGTACCGGCATACACGTTTTCTTACCGTCATGCTGCTGGATATTGATTACTTCAAAAGCATTAATGATAACTACGGCCACGAGTGCGGAGACCGCGTGCTGGCGTCGTTTGCCCGGCAGGTTCAGCAGGTAGTCGGCGAAGACGGCATGGTGGCGCGCATGGGCGGGGAAGAGTTCGCTGTGGTGGTCAATTCAGGCGACGCGCAGCACGGTTTTGAACTGGCTGAACGTATCCGATCCACCGTTGCCAGCCATCCTTTTACATGGCGCCAACAGACGCTCTTTCTGACGGTCAGTATTGGCCTCGGAAGCGGAAAGGCTGAGTCATGGCAGTTGACCGAGGTCTTCAACAAGCTCATGGCCGAAGCGGACGATCATCTCTATCGTTCAAAAAAAGCGGGTCGAAACCGCACCAGCGCCCGGGTGGCGGACGAGCAAATTGCCGCGCCCTCCGGGAGTGAAACATAGCTGCGTTAATCGTCATAAGGCATTGACGTGAATAGTAAGCGGCTTAACAGGCTGTCAGAACACTGACAATGTCTCTGTTTAAGCTACGCTTTTAGTAACGCTTTACGTCAGGAGACATTATGAAAGCACCTGCAACCCCTGAAAATGAAACGGAACGTCTTAACTCACTGCGTGAATCAGGCCTGCTTGAGATCGACAGCTCCCCGGCGTTTGACCGGTTAACGCGTCTGGCAAAACGCTTCTTCCAGGTGCCGCTGGCGATGGTCAATCTCATTGATGAGCATTCGCTCATCGTGAAGTCGGCCGACGGCCAGGCGCCCGGCACCGTTCCGCGTAACATCTCATTTTGTGGGCATACGATCCTCGCCGAAGCGCCGCTGGTGGTGGGGGATATGCTTCAGGACGATCGTTTTGCGGATAACCCGCTGGTGGCCGGTGAACCTCGCGTGCGGTTTTACGCGGGCTTCCCGCTGCGCCTGCGTGACGGCGCTAGCGTTGGCTCGCTGTGCCTGATTGATTACGCTCCCCGGGAGTTTTCTGCCGCCGACCTCGCCGTCCTGGGAGACCTTGGCGCGCTGGCGGAAGATGAATTTGCTGCCATCAGCGCGGCGACCACGGATGAATTAACCGGGCTATTCAACCGTCGGGGCTTTAATCAGCTCGTGCGTTTCACGCTTTCCGTTGCCCGCCGCCGGGCCGAGCCGCTGACGCTCGGCTGGCTGGATTTGGATCGCTTCAAGGAAATTAACGATCGCTTCGGGCATGAAGAGGGGGATAAGGCGCTGAAAGCCATGGCGCATCTGATGCGTGCCTCTTTCCGCGAGGCGGATCTGCTGGTCCGTTTTGGCGGGGACGAGTTCGCCGTGCTGTTCGCGGATACGGATGAGCAGGGCGCCTGGATTGCCATGCAGTATCTCGCCGAGCAGGTTGAAAGCTATAACGCCCGGAAGCTTCACCCCTGGTCGCTCCACTTCTCATGGGGGCTAAGTGAATTCGATCATAACGGCAACGACCTGCAGCAGTGGTTAAAAGAGGCCGATGAAAAGATGTATGCCATGAAGCAGCAGCGCCAGCGCGCCCGGTGACATAGCAAAAGCCTATGTCCGATCCGTTTGCGTTAAGAAGATGTTAAATGCACAGTGACGGTATTCAACGTAAGGAAAAACAATGAATACCTCACTGCAAATCAAAAATCTCACCCGAGACGAAATTCTCATCCACCTTGATGCGCTGGCCGGGATCCTCGAAAACTGTGTGAACGGCGGGGCATCCGTCAGCTTTATGCTTCCCTTTAGCCTGGAGACGGGCCGCTTTTTCTGGCGCGGCGTTGCTGAAAGCGCAGGGCGCAATGAGCGCCTCGTGCTGGCCTGCGTCGATCCGCAGGACGGCGTCATCGGAACGGTGCAGCTAATCACAGACCAGCCTGAAAACCAGCCGCATCGCGCCGATGTGGCGAAGCTGCTGGTTCACGAGAAAGCGCGCCGGAAAGGTGCCGCGATGGCATTGATGGAAGCGCTTGAAGCTGAGGCCCGGGCCAGGAACATTTCGGTTCTGGTACTCGATACCGCTACCGGCAGCGGGGCCGAGACCTTTTACCAGCGCGCCGGATGGCAAAAGGTGGGGGAAATCCCACGCTATGCGCTGATGCCGGACGGCGCCATGACGGCCACCTCCGTGTTCTATAAGTTCTTATAATTATTTTGTACAACCGCACCGCGGATTGATCAAAACAGGGTTTCTGGTCGTTAAGTTTTGATAAGTTATCGTACCAATCTTATCAGGCTGTATGACTAATCATAAAAGGAACCCCCTTGTGAACACGCTCAACCGTCGTGATTTTCCCGGTGCTCAATACCCCGAACGCATCATTCAGTTTGGTGAAGGCAACTTTCTGCGTGCTTTTGTCGACTGGCAAATTGACCTGTTAAATGAACATACCGATCTTAACGCCGGTGTGGTTATCGTCCGTCCTATTCAGAGCGACTTCCCGCCGTCGCTGAGCACTCAGGATGGTCTGTATACCACTATCATTCGCGGCCTGAACGAGCAGGGCGAAGCGGTAAGTGAGAGCCGTCTTATCCGCTCGGTTAACCGTGAAATTAGCGTCTACGATGACTATGACGCATTTCTGAAACTGGCACACAACCCGGATATGCGCTTTGTTTTCTCGAACACCACCGAAGCGGGTATTAGCTACCACGCGGGTGACAAATTCGACGATGCCCCTGCGGTGAGCTACCCGGCGAAGCTGGCGCGACTGCTGTTTGAGCGCTTCAGCCACTTCAACGGCGCACCGGATAAAGGCTGGATCATCATTCCGTGCGAACTGATTGACTACAACGGGGATGCACTGCGTGAACTCGTTCTGCGCTATGCCCAGGAGTGGGCGCTGCCTGCCGCCTTTATCCGGTGGCTAAACGACGCCAACAGCTTCTGCTCGACGCTGGTTGACCGCATCGTGACGGGTTACCCGCGTGACGATGCGGCAGCCCTGGAAGCGGAGCTGGGCTATCACGATGGGTTCCTGGACACGGCTGAACATTTCTATCTGTTTGTGATTCAGGGCCCGGCATCCCTTGCGCGCGAACTTCGTCTGGATAAGCACCCGCTGAACGTGCTGATTGTCGACGACATCAGGCCCTACAAAGAGCGCAAAGTCGCCATCCTGAACGGCGCGCACACGGCGCTGGTGCCGGTGGCATTCCAGGCCGGGCTGGATACGGTGGGCGAGGCGATGAATGATGCAGAGATCTGCGCATTCGTCGAAAAAGCGATTTATCAGGAGATCATTCCTGTTCTCGATCTGCCGCGTGACGAGCTGGAATCCTTCGCCAGTGCGGTAACAGGGCGTTTCCGTAACCCCTACATCCGACACCAGCTGCTTTCCATTGCGCTTAACGGCATGACCAAATACCGCACCCGCATCCTGCCGCAGCTGCTGGCAGGGCAGAAGGCCGGCGGACAATTACCAGCGCGTCTGACGTTCGCGCTGGCTGCATTGATCGCGTTTTATCGCGCGGAGCGTAACGGGGAGAACTATCCGGTGCAGGATGACGCATTCTGGCTGGAACGTTATCAGCAGCTCTGGGCACAGCATCGCGACCAGCAGCTCAGTACCCGTGACCTTGTGCAGTCAGTGCTGAGCGTGAGCGAGCATTGGGAACAGGATCTGACGCAGGTCTCCGGTCTTGTCGACCAGGTCACTCTGGACCTTGATGCCATTCTGCTGAAGGGAATGCGCGCAGCGGTTAAATCCCTTTGCTAATCACGTGACCCGGCTTCGGCCGGGTTTAACGATACCTTTATTTAGTTACAACATACTATTTGCCCTTTTTTTTAAAAGCACATGCAACACCGTGCGGTTATTGCCTAGCAGGCGATAAAATTCAATGTTTCGTTAACATGCTTGCAACTGTGAGGGGGATCACGTTTAATAGCCTCGCTCTTTTCTTTCCTGAAACTCACTATGATTGTTCGTCCTAAACAGCACTGGCTACAACTGATTTTTGTCTGGCACGGTTCGGTACTTCCCAAAATCTACACCCGATTGCTGCTCAACTTCCTGCTTTCTATCGCCGTTATCCTGATGTTGCCGTGGTATACCTCGCTGGGCATCAAATTTACCGTGGCGCCATTTAGCATTCTCGGCGTGGCGATCGCTATCTTTCTCGGTTTCAGAAACAACGCCTGTTATTCACGCTACGTTGAGGCTCGCCTGCTCTGGGGACAGCTGATGATAGCGGCACGATCGCTGTTTCGCGAGGTAAAAAACACCTTACCTGACGATAAGCACCTGGGTGAATTTGTCCGCCTGCAAATTGCTTTTGCCAACTGCCTGCGCATGACCCTGCGGCGGGAGCTGAACGCCGAGCAGCTCTCTCGCTATCTTGCTCCGGATGATTTACGTCACGTGATGAGCGCCAACTCACCGGCGAACCGTATTTTGCTGATCATGGGGGAGTGGCTGGCCGTGCGGCGGCGTAACGGGCAACTCTCAGACATCCTGTTCCACAGTCTGAACAACCGTCTGAACGATATGTCCATCGTGCTTTCCGGGTGCGAACGTATTGCGACCACGCCGGTGCCTTTTGCCTATACGCTGATTTTGCACCGCACGGTGTATCTGTTCTGCATCATGCTGCCGTTCGCGCTGGTCGTGGATCTGCACTACATGACGCCCTTTGTTTCGGCGCTGATCTCATACACCTTTATCTCGCTGGACACCCTGGCGGAAGAGCTGGAAGACCCGTTCGGCACCGAGAATAACGATCTGCCGCTGGACGCCATCTGCAACATGATGGAACGCGATCTGCTGCAGATGAACGATGAAGAGAACATTCCGGAAAGGCTGATGCCGGATAAGCACTATCAGCTGACCTGACGGGCGTTCCACTCGTCGCGGGTGATCTCCCACAGTTCAGAATCCAGCATACCGCTGACGTAGGCTTTTTGTTCCGTTCTGATAAGCCGCATGCCGCTACTGTCTGAAATACGCCGGGAGCGGCTGTTGGCGGCGGCTTTCGGGGCGCGTAATACGGGTTTGTTTAGCGTATTGAACCAGTAATCCGTCGCGGCAATGCTGGCCTCGCGCATATATCCCTGGCCCTGAAACTCCGGGGCCAACCAAAATCCACGGTTGTTATCTTCCACATCGTACAGACAGATAATGCCCATCAGCGCGTCCGGCCCCTCGCGACGACGAATGCTCCAGAACCAGGCAATCCCTTTTGCCATATCCGGCAGCGCCACGTTGTTGACATAGTTTTCCGCGCCGTTATCCGGATAGGGCCAGGGCACGGAAGAAACCATATAGCGGACAATCTCCCAGCGCGGATACAGCTTTTGTATCTGAGCCGCATCTTCGGCAACCAGCGGTTTTAGCAGCAGGCGTTCTGTCGTGAGCGTCGGTATAGTCATCCACGGATCTCCATATTTAAGCGTTATGCTTTTGTTTGCGTTCTGGTATTTTCACTTCTACCACATTCTATTTAGTTGCGTTGTAACGTATTTACTACCAAAATTTTGCTCTGCAGAGCGCTCGATTACCGTCAGAGTAGTTGGGTTAACTTACCCACCCACATAAGGAGTAATGTATGGTTTTGCCTGGAATGAATCCTGAGAAAAATCTACCCGGATATGATTATGCGCGCATAGCAGGTTTTGGAGCTGCAGATTTCGATTTCAAAGCACTGGGTTCCGCAATGGACTGTAATCGCGAATTCGCTCAGGCCGGGATCATTTATTCTGATGGTGCTCAACGCTATCTGGTTCGCTCTGGTCAGCGTCATCCTAATGGTCAAAGTGGTATTGTAACTCACGTAATTGTAACTAAAGCGAACTCACAACCATCCACCTCTAGCGTAGGTAAATCCTTGACTGATGCTGTGGCATCTACATCTATGGGAACTGAACTCGCATCAACGGTACTATCATGTGGGGCGATGATCATCACTGGAGGTGTGATGCTTGCCGGCACGGCGGCAACCCCCCTTACTGCAGGAGGAAGTGGTGTTTTGGTAGCGATTGGCTACGCAGGCACCCTTGCGACCGGGTTGCAATGCGTTAACGGCCTTTATCGTATCTATGATTTGGTTGAAAACGGTGGCGGTAATGTTGCCTGGCTCGATACGCAAGAATGGTACGTCGCCACCTCAACTTCGCTGGATGTAATTTCGTTAGCAAGTGCAGGAGGGGCGCTAAAAGAAGCAGTTACCACCTGGCGTGCAATGAAATCTATATCTTCCTTGAAAGCCACTGAGTGGTTAAAAAGTTATCCTCGTCAGGATCGTGCTCGTTTGACCGAATTGATAATTCGCGCGCAAAACCCCGGTATAAGCAACAAGGAAATTAAGGCACTTATACGCGCTGGTCTTTATCCGAAACGATTTCCAACCGGGCCTGTTCAGGTAGAACTCACTCGACAACTTGGGCAAGTGGTTACAAGTGCCGCAGCATTGGCCGGGAGTGCTGTGAGTGGCGTTATTGCAGCGCCCAGTAATTTACCACGGACTGGTAAATACATTATCGGTACCATTCAGTCACTGGCGGTATTCTGATGAAGTTTTTGAGATTTTTAACCGGACGGGTTTTCCAGGATCTCCTGAAGCATGGCAAAGAAATAGAGGAGGCTATTGCTCATCGTGATATCCGTCTCTTGAATCATTCCACGCCCGAGCTGGAACGGTATTTTTCGCGTCCACTCAGCGAGCTTCCGCGTCAAAATCCTTATCCGGTAGCAGTGCTGTTACCTCTTTTTTTAGTGGCGTTTGCGTTAAACCTTCTGCCTTTTCTCAGCGCGTTGCAGGGATTGTCACCTTTACATCATGCATTGAGCTTTTTCGTACCATCATTGACGATGACAGGCGCGCTCATTGTGATAAGCGTACTCCTGGCTCGTGGGAAGACGTCGGGATTGTTGGGGTTTAGGGCGTTGTTCATCATTCTGCTGATAACGACCCTCGTTCAGGTTTTACATACCCTGCTTTCGCATGACGGAGGCCTTTGGCCGCTGGTCATCGCATCCTTAGCGCTGTTACTTTGTCGGGTGGTGATGAACAGCAGCGGCTTTGTGCTGTTTACGCTCTATTGTCGTACTCAGCGTCTTGCCAGACTGGCACGGGAAATGCGGCTAAAAAGCCGTTAAAGGGGGGTTATGACGTTACGAAAAGCTAAGCCACAGGAAGCCGAAATACTCTGGAATATTCGCAATCAGGCGATTCGTCACGGCTGTAAAACAAGCTACGACGCCGACGTCATTGCGCGCTGGACGCCAGATCTCATGCCCGAACGCTTTCGGCAGACGATCGTTGAATACCCTTTTTATGTGGTGGAAGATGAAAAGGGTGATATTGCGGCAACCGGCTATCTGGATCTGGATACCCACTGTCTGGAGGCGATATTCACCTTGCCCGCGGCATCCGGTAAAGGCATGGCGACCCGGATTATCGAGGCGCTAAAAAATGAGGCCCGCAGTCGGGGGATAACCCGCCTGAGGCTGGATGCAACGCCTAACGCCCAGTCGTTTTATCAGAAGCTGGGGTTTGTGACGCTGAGCGAAACCTATCATCACTCGCGTATGGCAGGTGTTGATTTACGCTGTTTCGAAATGGCGATCGATTTGTAATGTGAGGAACAGATGGCTGTCACAGTAAGACCTCTACGCGAAGACGACTATTCCCAATGGCGACCGCTGTGGGATGGCTATACCCATTTTTATGATTGCTACCTTGAGGAATCCGTCACCGCATCGACATGGGAAAGGGCGCTCTCAACGCATTCCCGGATGTTCTGCCGCGTGGTAGAGAAGGACCAAAAGGTCATCGGTTTCGCGATGTGCATTCTGCACGAAGGAACCTGGTCAACGGCTCCCATCTGCTACCTCGAAGATCTGTTTGTTGATGCCGACGAACGCGGGGCGGGCGCAGGTAAGGCGCTCATTGATGCTCTGATTGAGGAAGGCAAGCGCGAAGGGTGGTCAAAACTGTATTGGGTCACCCGGGAGAACAACCCGGCGCGTAAACTCTATGACAAATATGGTGAAGCTGACGATTACGTCCGCTACCGCCTCTCCCTTTAAGGCGACAACGCCTGTGTTTGTATCACACTGTATCAGCGTCCCGGATACATACACAGGCTTGCAATAAATCCGCTTTCGCACATATCCGCTATACATTGCAGTGTTGTTATATCCCCGTGAATTGTACTCAACCGGAGATACCAACATGTTTAGCAAACTCGCGTACTCAACCCTCGCACTGACCGTTTCTCTTGGCACCGTGATGGCCTGTCAGGCCGAAGTCACCGGCACAAACGTCGCGGCCGCCTTTGATCGTCCGCAGCAAATCAACGCCGGCGATCTGAATGTCGGTTATGTCGACATCGGCCCGAAAAATGGCCAGCCGGTTATTTTACTGCACGGCTGGCCGTACGATATTCACAGCTATGCCGAGGTCGCCCCCGCGCTGGCGGCAAAAGGCTATCGGGTGATTGTGCCTTCTCTGCGCGGCTACGGCACCACGCGCTTCCTGTCCGCCCAAACGCCGCGCAACGGCCAGCCTTCAGCCATGGCGAAAGATATTGTAAACCTGATGGATGCCCTGAATATAAAGCAGGCGGTATTTGCAGGATATGACTGGGGGGCTCGTACGGCGGATATCGTTGCGGCGCTGTGGCCAGAGCGCGTTAAATCACTGGTGTCGGTGAGTGGGTATCTCATCAGCAGCCAGCAGATTGGCAAACAGCCGCTGCCGCCAAAAGCGGAGCAGCAGTGGTGGTATCAGTTCTATTTCGCCACCGCGCGCGGTGCTGAGGGCTATGCCAAAAACACGCATGACTTCGCCCGTTTGATCTGGTCTCAGGCCTCGCCTGACTGGAAATTTAGCGATGCTGTTTTTAACGCCAGCGCCAAATCGCTCGATAATCCGGATCACGTCGCCGTGACGCTCAGCAACTATCGCTGGCGTTTGGGGCTGGAAAAAGGCGAGCGCAAATACGACAGCTACGAGCAAAAACTGGCCGCGCTACCGAATATCACCGTTCCAACGATCACCATCGAAGGCGGAAACAACGGGGCGCCGCATCCGGCTCCGCAGGCCTATGCGGGTAAATTTACCGGTAAATATGAGCATCGTACCTTCGGGGCAACCGTGGGGCACAATCCACCTCAGGAAGATCCGCAGGATTTCGTCAAGGCCGTCGTTGACGCTGACAAGCTCTGAAATGTGCTATTTTCAATACGTTACCCTTCGGTCTGGAGATTTCGGTGGAGCATATTGATCATATCCTTGTCGTCGATGACGACAGGGATATTCGTGAACTGATTGTCGATTATCTCGTTAAGTCGGGCTATCGCGCCACGGGCGCGGCCAACGGCAAAGAGATGCGCGTCGTGCTGGATAAACAGCATATCGACCTGGTGGTGCTCGATGTCATGATGCCCGGCGACGACGGGCTTACGCTATGTCGGCAGCTGCGCAGCGGCAAACACAAAGATCTGCCCATCCTGATGCTGACGGCCCGCAACGAGGAGACGGACAGGATCCTGGGTCTGGAGATGGGCGCGGATGACTACGTGGTAAAGCCATTTGTCGCCCGCGAACTGCTGGCGCGTATCAAAGCGATTTTACGGCGTTTTCGCACGATGCCACCCAATCTACAGGTGACAGAAGCAGGGCGGCTGGTGATGTTCGGTGAATGGCAGCTCGATACCGTCGCCCGCCACTTAATCGATCCGGAAGGGGTGATTGTCGCGCTCAGCGGGGCGGAGTATCGCCTGCTGCGCGTTTTCCTTGACCATCCTCAGCGGGTGCTGACCCGCGATCAGCTGCTCAACCTGACGCAGGGGCGCGACGCCGAGCTGTTTGAACGTTCTATCGACCTGCTGGTTAGCCGGGTTCGTCAGCGCCTGAACGAAGATGCCCGTACGCCTGCCTATATCAAAACCGTGCGCAGCGAAGGCTACGTCTTTACGATGCCGGTGACCATCAAAGAGGTTAACGAATGAGGCTGTGGCCACGCTCGCTGCTGGCCCGTTTGCTGATCGTCGTGCTGCCCGGCCTGCTGCTGGCTAACGCCCTGAGCCTGACGCTGGTCATGATTGAACGAATGCACAGCGCCCGCACGGTGATGCTTGGTAATCTGGAAAACGACGTCGCAACCAGCGTCGCCATTTTAGACCGGCTACCGGCCAGCGAGCGCGCGGCGTGGCTGCCGAGGCTTGAACGGGGTAACTATCGCTATATTCTGGGTACAGGGGAGCCCGGCGCAGCGCCGACGGATAAGCGTTCACAGGATGCCATCCGAACCTTAAAAGCGACGCTTGCGGCAGAGTATCCGCTCAGCTTCACCGCCGTTCCCGGCGCCATTTCACACATCCAGGCGCATCTTACGTTACGCGATGGCTCGCCGCTGACCATTGACCTGATCCCGCGCATGCCGCCGGTCGCCAGCTGGCTGCCCGTTGTGCTCATCCTGCAGCTGCTGCTCCTGGCGGCCTGCTCATGGATCGCCGTGCGGCAGGTGGTACGGCCTTTTTCACAATTTACCCGCGCGGTGGATGCACTGGATCCGGCGGCCAGCACGCCAATGACGGAGAAAGGGCCGCTGGAGGTGCAGCGTGCAGCCCATGCCTTCAACGCAATGCAGGCGCGCATTCAGTCTTATCTCAGAGAGCGCGCGCAGATCCTGGCCTCTATTTCTCACGATCTCCAGACGCCCATTACCCGCATGAAGCTTCGCGTTGAAATGACGGAGCAGCCTGAACTGCGGGACAAGCTCTTAAACGACCTTGATAACATGTCGCGTCTGGTGCGGGAGGGTATTGCGTATGCCCGGTCATCAGAATCCCTGGAAGAGAGCTCGCTGAAGCTGGAGCTGAACGCATGGGTCAATAGCATTGCCTGCGATTATCAGGACATCGGTAAAAACGTGCAGTTTCAGGCAGGCGAAGCCCGTTTACCGATCGTCACGCGTCCGCAGGCGCTTCGCCGGGTGATGACCAACCTGCTGGATAACGCCCTCAAGTTCGGCGAGCGTGCCGCGATTGCCATAGATGATTCGTCCGATGGCGAGGTGGTTATTCACATTGTGGACGACGGACCGGGGATCCCCGAAGCCGAGCTTGAGGCGGTATTACAGCCGTTTTATCGGGTTGAAACATCGCGCAACCGCGATACCGGCGGAACAGGACTCGGGCTGGCGATTGCCGCGCAGCTCACCGCTCAGCTGGAAGGAAAGCTCAACCTGACGAACCGGGCCGAAGGCGGGCTGGATGTCTCCATTACGCTACCGCTCCGTTAGGTAATTGTACGGCTTTGTATCTCCCGGCCCGGGTGATACAGAGCCAGACAAAACCCGCATTTTTACACATATCCTGAACACATCCGCACGATGAAATAGCCTCACTGCAGCGTCGCAGGACTTGTATTGTGAGGTTTCTATGTTTCTGTTAATCGCTTTTCTGGGCGGGATGATAAGCCTGCTCAGTCCATGTACGCTCCCGGTTATTCCGCTTCTGTTCGCCGGTTTTCAGGGGCAGCGACGCCATATTCTGGCCCTGCTCGCGGGGATGATCGTGATGTTCACCCTGGTGGCGATGGTCGTCACCGTCGCCAGCGAGTGGATCGCAGAGGCAACAATCGTCGGGCGCTGGATCGCCCTCGTCATTCTGGCCGCGGCCGCGCTGGCCTTAATTTTTCCGTCGTTCGCCCAGCGTATTGCGGGTCCGGCCGTCAGCGCGGGAAATGTCCTCAACGCCCGAAGCGGGAAAACGCGCGGTATGGCATCGGCTTTTCTGGCCGGGCTGGCGGTCGGGCTGCTCTGGTCTCCCTGCGCGGGGCCCATACTGGGCGCCATTTTCAGCATTAATATCGCGGGCCACTCGGCCATTGCGACGGGCGCGCTGCTGGCGGCCTATGGCAGCGGATGCGCGCTGATGTTAAGCCTGCTCGTTTTAGGCGGCCGCACGCTGATGGCGCCGCTAAGAGCAAAATCGGCGCTGATGGAAAAGCTGCGGCAGGGGGCGGGCGTGGCGATGCTGGCGGCTGTCGTGTTTAACGCAACAGGAATGACCTCGCTTCTGAAAGGGGCAAACGGCGTTGCGGACCGTCTGGAGACAACACTCCTGACGCTGGCGAAACCCACAGCCGCGACGGTAAAGCTCCAGCCGGTCGTGATGACAGAGCCCAGCAGCCAGCTGCCTTCGTTAAGCGGCGGAACAGGTTGGATTAACGGTGACCCTGTCACGTCTGAATCCTTGCGGGGTAAGGTGGTGTTGATTGATTTCTGGACGTGGGATTGCATTAACTGCCAGCATACGCTCCCGCATGTGCGAGACTGGGCCGCAAAGTATCAGTCGCAGGGGCTGGTCGTGATAGGTGTTCACACGCCAGAATATCCCTGGGAAAAGCCGCTCGCCTCGGTAAAAAACGCGGTAAATAAATGGCAGCTGCCGTATCGGGTGGTGACGGATAACAACTACCAAATCTGGAACGCTTTCGGGAACCAGTACTGGCCAGCTCACTACTATTTCGATGCCAAAGGCCAGCTACGCTATGCCGCCTTTGGCGAAGGCGATTATGAGCAGCAGGAAAAGGTTATCCAACAGCTGCTCAAAGAGGCCCGTTCATAGCCTCGTTCAGGGCTGACGCTGAGCCACAATAAACAGCCGCGGAAAGGCCAGCAGTATCTGCCCGTTTTCCTGGAGTGGATACTGCTCTTCCAGCAGTTCATGGTAGCGTTTCAGGAACCGTTTCTGCTCGCTCTCATTCAGTTCCTGGAGCCACGGGCGCAAACCGGTAGCGCTTACCCAGTCAATAATGGCCTGGTGCGAGCTCATTTTATGGAAATAGGTTGTCCGCCATATATCCACGTCACAACCGGCCTCCGACAAGATGTCGTAATAGGCATGCACGCCCGGCAGAGGTTC
This sequence comes from Enterobacter cloacae complex sp. CARB60, assembly GCF_036487345.1. NCBI lineage: Bacteria > Pseudomonadati > Pseudomonadota > Gammaproteobacteria > Enterobacterales > Enterobacteriaceae > Enterobacter > Enterobacter cloacae complex sp. CARB60. Next base: position 2,295,950 of record NZ_JAZKLC010000002.1, on the reverse strand, counting down.
GCGGCCGCGATCGGGGTAGTCTTGCTCCAGCGCCACTTCGCGCATCGCTACGTGAGTGGGTTCAAGCCAGTTGTCAGGCATCTGGATCGCTAATACGCCGTTAAGCGTGAGTAGGGAAACAAGGTGCGGCAGGAGGTCGTAATGGTCTGGGATCCACTGTAGCGATGCGTTAGCGTAAATCAGGTTCAGCGGCTGGCCAGGCTTGTACTGGCGGATATCGGCCTCAACAAAATGACAGTCGGGTAACGCGGTGCGTGCTTCCTCAAGCATTGCAGGGGAGTTATCGACCCCGGTGATGCGTGCCGACGGCCAGCGATGCTTCAACAACGCGGTGCTGTTTCCTGGCCCGCAGCCTAAATCAGCGATCGTGGAGACATCATCCAGAGGAATTCTGGCGAGCAGTTCAGCGGCAGGACGCGTTCTTTCCGCGCCGTATTGCAGGTAAAGAGAAGGGTTCCAGTCGGCCATCTTCGGTTCTCCGTTTTGCATGCTTCTGCAAGAATAGCACAGGCAGACACCTGCACGGCGGCAGGTGTCCGAAGAGCGGCAGGCTAGAGAATGCCTTTCAGCGCAACATGATAAAGCAGCATGATGGTCTTCCCGTCGACAATCTTGCCCGTTTCAATGCCGCGTAATGCCTCTTCAAGCGTCATTTCCAGCACGTCGATATCTTCTCCTTCCGCCTTGATCCCGCCGCCTGCGCCGGTTCTGTCCTTCGGCTGGTACTCGGCAAGATAAAAATAGAGCTTTTCCGTAACGGAACCCGGGCTCATATAGGCTTCAAAGATTTTCTGCACGCGTGAAACGCGGAATCCGGTCTCTTCTTCCGCCTCTGCTTTTATGCGGCTTTCGGGATCCATATTGTCCAGCAATCCCGCAGCGGCTTCGATTAAATCGTCCTCATGGCCGTTGATAAAGGCGGGGAAGCGGAACTGGCGGGTCAGGATCACCGTCTTTTTATCACGGTTGTAGAGCAGAATCGTCGCGCCGTTCCCACGGTCGTAGACTTCCCGGTGCTGACGCTGCCATTCACCATCGCGTCGCTGCAGATCGAAGGTGTATTTTTTAAGGACGTACCAGTTATCTGACAGCGTTTCACTGTCAATGATGCGCACATCTGCACGTTTTGATTGCACGTTTGTTCCTCCTTACGTAGAGTAATTATCATAAACAGCATTATCGTGCAGTTTCAAGATAAAGCATGCAACATCAGGAATTCATGATGCTCACCAGTCAGCGAAAACAATTGATCCTCGAAAAGCTCGATGCCGAAGGTCAGGTCCAGTCTAAGGCGCTTAGCGTGTTCTTTGACGTCTCTGAAGACACCATTCGGCGTGATTTGCGCGAGCTGGCGGCAGAAGGGCGTTTACAGCGCGTTCACGGCGGCGCGCTTCCGGCATCTTCCGCGATTGCGCCCTTTGCTGAACGACAATCCGTGAAAATGGATGCGAAAAAAAGAGTGGCCCGCAAAGGCGCGAAGCTGATTTCATCAGGCCAGGTGGTGATCGTCGACGGTGGCACGACGACCTCGGAGCTGATTACGTTTTTACCGGCAGACCTACGCATTACGGTGGTTACGCACAGCCCAAGCATTGCCCTTGGGCTTGTCGATCATCCGTCCATTGAGGTGATTCTGATCGGCGGTCGCTTGTATAAGCACTCTATCGTTGCGGTCGGCGCTGCGGCCATCGAAGGTATCGAAAATATTCATGCAGATCTGTTCTTTATGGGCGTGACCGGCATTCACCCCGACGCTGGGCTGACAACCGGTGATTTCGAAGAGGCGTGCATCAAACGTGCATTTTCCGGCAGAGCCGCGGAGACGGTTGTCCTGGCTTCTCCGGAAAAGATCAACACAGCGTCTTCGTTTGTGATTGGCGATGTGTCATCGGTGAACACCATCGTCGTTGAAGACAATACCGATAAGGACTGGATCCGCGCGGTATCGGAAAGGGGGGTCTCCGTCGTGTTGACCTCAGAAAGCGACTGAAGAGGCCTTGAGCTACACGCGCTCCGGCGCATGGCATACCGCCTCGATATTGTGGCCATCAGGCGAGATGACAAACGCGGCATAGTAGTTTTCACCGTATGACCTCAACCCCGGCCCGCCGTTATCACGTCCGCCGGCGCGCAGGGCGGCATGGTAAAACGCATCGACCTGCTGGCGCGTGTTGGCCACAAACGCCAGATGCAGAGGAGCAGGTTTATCATTTGTCTGAAAAAGACAGAGTGAAACGTTGCCTGAACTCATTTCGACACCGTACTCTGGGGTGCCTTCATCAATGAGTTCGACACCAAGCGGCTTAAGCGCATGGAGAAAGAAGGTTTTACTTTTTTCATAATCACTGACGCCGAATTTTACATGATCGAACATGGTTCCTTCCTTATAAAAGAGAGAAATAAAAAGTATAGAAGGAGAGGGATGCGAACATGCTAAAGAACGTGGCAATGTGACGGGCGTCAATTAAAGCAGTCCTTTCCGATGCCGAGACGGACGAATGGCATCAACCGCTATATCGCAGAGCGTTTCCGTCCAACAAATATCCACCGCAGGTAGTCGTATAGCCAGTTAAACAGCATCGTGTATGGCAGGAAAAACAGTACCAGACCAATCTCAACGAAAAATGCCTCAGTCATGGTTAAATCCAGCATAACCATCGCGACGGGAATTAAGGTGACGATCAGTCCTGTTTCAAAACCCACCGCATGGATCGCACGAACGAGAAATGTTCTTTGAAACTGATGTTTATTTTGCAGGGCGTCAAAGAGTTTATTAAATACAAAATTCCAGGCCGTCGCGGTGAGTGCGGATATCACGGACAGCGAACCTGACTGGAGTACCGACACGTTCATCAGCCAGGCAAGCGACAGCGCGATGATAACGTTAGCTATCACTTCAAAAATGACAGCATGAAAGATTCGCTCTTTAACACTTTTATTTAATTCAATTTCCATTTGCTTAGGGCTGCATTTTTCAAAAGCTGAAGTATATCAGACATCGTTCAACCCTTACTAAACGCGCAGGTTAGGATTATGTTAAATACAGCCCAGGCCCGCTAATGTGGAATGCACGGCTTCAGTAAGAGGGGTCTGCGGTTCATGGCCTAAAAAAGCAATCAGTTTTGAATTATCCATCTCTATTGTCTGCTCCCAAAGATAGCGCATCTCCCGCATTTCACGCAGCGTGGGGTTCAAAGGACTCATCATAGAGACAAGCCACCACGGAAATGGCTTCACCTTCGCCGTAATACCGGCACGCTCCGCGATGTGCTTTATGACGGCGGTCATCGCTGTCCCATCAGGATCCCAATGACCGCGCATATGGAAACTGGCAAACGGTTCGAGCTCATCCCGACGCGTCAGCAGTGCTGCGAGCGTTTCGGCGACATCCGGCAGATAAGCCCACTGATGGCCGGCGCCGATTTTCCCGGGGTTTTTAATGACCTTCGGTGGATGCCCCGGTTTGACTAATCCCTGTGAAAACCAGTTATTGCCAGCATGGGGACCAAAAAAGTCGCCAGCCCGCAAAATCAGTACCTTTCCGCCACGCTGTGCATAGGCTGCGAGCTCCTGCTCCATTTGCACACGTATGGCTCCTTTTCGGGTAACCGGATCCTGAAGGGAATCCTCGCGTAAGAGGGGAAAAGCATCCGGACCGTAGTTATAAATCGTGCCCGGCAGAACGATTAATGCACCGTTTCGCTCCGCTGCGCTGATGGTGTTATGCAGCATGGGCAAAACCAGCTGTTCCCAGTTTCGATACCCCGGCGGGTTAACGGCATGGACAATCACGCTGCATTCGGACGCCGCGGCCTCAACCTGCTCAGCATTCTGCGCATCGCCGCTTATCCACGTAATACTATTGCTGTGCGCGTCTTTTCCCGGAACGCTGCGGCGTAATGCACGTACATCCCATTCGTCATGGATCAATTTACGGGCAATTTCGCCACCAATCCCGCCCGTTGCGCCCAATATCAGTACCTTATCTGTGCTTTTCATCGTCTGACCCTTATTGGATATCTGCTTGACATCTTAATGAGCGCACGGGATAAATGTAATTGCATAATATAAGCCAGCAGGTATGCATTTTTGTATGAAGCTCAATATCCCGTGGGAATGGTATCGCACCTTTTTGGCCGTGATGAAAGAAGGGTCCTTGTCTGGGGCCGCACGCAGGCTGGCCATTACCCAGCCAACTGCCGGACGTCATATTGCGGCACTGGAATCAGCCCTCGGCCTTGTTTTATTTACCCGTTCGCAGACAGGATTGCAGGCCACGGACGCAGCCGTCGAGCTGAAGGGCCATGCGCAAGCGATGGAAAATACGGCCATGATGATTGAGCGGTCGGCTGCCAGTTTCAGTTCCGGCGCAACCGGATTACGGGGCGTAGTGCGCGTTGCCGCCAGTGAAATTATCGGCACCGAGGTTCTGCCTCCGGTGATTGCACACATAAAGGAAGAATACCCGCAAATAACCGTTGAACTGGTTCTGTCTAACCGCGTTCAGGATTTACTGAACCGGGAAGCGGATATTGCTGTACGCATGACCACACCGGTGCAGGAGCAACTGATTGCGCGTCGGATGGGCAGGATTGAAATAGGTCTGCATGCCGCGCCAGCGTATCTGTCACGACATGGTGCACCGGAAAATATTGATGAGTTATTTACCCATACGCTCGTGGGTTTCGACAACATGACGCCCTTTATTTTACAAGCACTTAAACAGTACCCACAGCTAAACCGCGATCTGTTTACCGTGCGAACCGACAGTGATATTGCACAATTAAATCTCATACGCGCCGGAGCAGGTATCGGTATGTGTCAGGTACAGCTCGCCGATTTTTTTCCGCAGCTACAGAGGATAATGCCTGATTTCTTTGCATTTCATCTCGACACCTGGCTGGTGATGCATGAGGATTTACGTCACAGCCAGGCCTGTAAAACGGTGTTTGATTTTCTTGCTGAGGGTTTACAGGCTTATATCAACAGGGCAAAACGGTGAGGTGGTCAGCGAAGACGCTTTCAAAGGCCATTAGCATGCAGGACCAATGTGTCCACAAAACGCTAGATTTCGCCTTAGTCCATATTGGTGCGCATAATGTATATTATGTTAAATGCAATCCATGGGTCTCTTTGAGATACCTCCCTTTTATTACATTTTAGGAATCGCGATTTGGCTAGCTTGATTAACCAGATCGATCACTTCGCCGGATGGGACCACGTTGACCAGATACTCCATCAGATCGATTTTCATTGCTTGTTTTGGCCACAGCACCAGTTACTGAGTTGATTCGCGGATGTTTGTTGAATCACCTAAGAGGGATATTGCTGTGCTGAGAAAGCCTGCCGGTAGCTTTAATACCCCCTGGTATCGTTTACATTTAACTCGAGCAATATCATTTGATCACCGAGTTAACGCTGCTATTATCAACATATCCATGTTCGAATCATAAATTTCTTCAATAAATTACCCTGCTAATTAATTGTCCTCACGGAATGAAGGAGCTTCCCCGATGAACTTACCAGGTCAGCAGTCGCCTGACAGCACCCTTCCCTCTTATGACCTCTCGCGCAGCCTGGGACTACAAACCGGTGCTGATATCGATTTTAAAAAGCTGGCTGCCCAACTCGACTGCACGCGTAATTTTTACAATGTCGGCATCATTTTTGATGATGGCAAACAGCGCTGGCTGGTACGCCCTTCACGCCGCATTGCAGATGTGAATCAGAGCACCGTCAGCCATGTGGTAATCAGTAAAATTCCGGATGCTAAGGAAATCAGTGCAGAAAAAGCTGTGGTGGCGACGCTAACGACTCCCTCACTTGCTACGGAAATTACCTCAACCGGTTTTGCCTGTGGCGCGATGATTGTTACGCTTGTTATGGCGTTTGGTGCCGGTGCGGCAGTGCCTTTTACCGCTGGCGGGTCCGGTGTGATTGCCGCGATTAGCCTGTCCGGTACGCTGGCAACTGGCGCACAATGCATGATTGGCGCGGGCCGTCTGCTGGCTATCCATAACGATCATGGTTCCGATGTTGCCTGGCTCGACAGCCAGGACTGGTATGTAGCTACCACGACGGTTCTGGATGTCATTTCGCTGGCTGCGGCAGGAACCGCGCTGCGAGGTACTTTAGAAACGTACAAGCTGATGAAAGCGGCATCCTCAAGTAAAGTTACCGCCTGGTTCCAAAGCCTGAGCCGTGCTGAGCGTAAGCGCATCACGGAAGAGATCATTAAAGCGCAGAATCCAGGTATCTCCAGCGCCGGCGTGAAGGCAGCGATCCGTGCAGGCGTCTACCCGAAACGTTTCCCCAGCGAATCATTACAAAAATCACTGCAACGTGAGCTGATGAGTGCTGTGAACAACGCATCGGCCTTTGTGGGCAGTTCACTCACGGGGACGATCCGCAATCCTCAAAACACCGTCCAGTCCGGGCGCTATGTAGTCGGTCTGTTGCAGTCATTTTCGCCTAACTAAACGCTGAGTATTCAAATGATTAAAGTTTTTTCCCGTCGCCTGCAACACTGTAACGAGGTGGCTACCAGCATAAGCAATGCCTCCCCGACACAGCTGCAACAGCTAAAGACTCAGTTGGCTGAAGAAATGGGCAAATCTGTAGGCCTTCACACCATGGGTATTCCAGCGGCAATCAGTACCCTCGGGGTGATTGTCAGTTTCGCCATTCCGCAGCTGTGGCTGGGGTATGGCGTACTCGCCGGACTCGATCAGCCAGCGGGACACGTATTCGTGTGGGTTGTCCTGATCGCCCTTCTGTTCGCTGGCCTTAACGGCGTGACGATGTTTATGATTGGCAAAGGCAGCATGCGCGCCGTGCGGTTACACCTTACGCTGGCGGTGATAAGCCTGGTATTAACGGCAGCCTATCTGCTGGTCGCGCTGAGCTGTAGCGCTGCTCCGGGCGTCAGTCTGACCGCGGCGCTAGTGAGTATCGTCATGCTACTGCTTAGCGGCAGCTGTATCCTTTCCACCGCCTTCTATAAGATGCTGCTGTTTACTCTGCATAATCGTGCCTGGCGCAAGCTTCTCAGCCAGACGCGTGCTAAAACAGTGCGCTAAGCGTTCATCCCGTAAAAAACCCGCCATCGCTGGCGGGTTTTTTTATGGCTTTTTATGCCTGCGCAGCCAAATTAACTTATACGCCGCAGGAATAATAAACAGCGATAACAGCGGCGCCGTGATCATCCCGCCAATCATCGGTGCCGCTATCCGGCTCATGACTTCTGACCCGGCACCGGTCCCCCACAGAATGGGCAGCAGACCGGCAATAATCACCGCGACGGTCATCGCCTTTGGCCGGACGCGCAGCACGGCGCCATGATAAAGGGCGTCATCAAGCCCCTGTTCGGTAAACGTTTCCCGATGGGATAACGCCGGCTGTGCCTCAACGGCATGACGCAAATACATCAGCATGACCACCCCAAATTCTGCCGCCACCCCGGCCAGAGCGATAAAACCTGTGCCGGTTGCGACAGACATATGGAAGCCCTGCCAGTAGAGGAACCATATTCCCCCGACCAGGGCGAACGGCAGACTCATCAGGATCAGCAGCGCTTCATCCACGCGACGGAACGCCAGATACAGCAGAATGAAGATGATCATCACCGTCATCGGCACCATTAGCTTCAGTTTCTTGTTGGCGTGCTCAAGCAGCTCAAACTGTCCGGAGAATGAGACGCTGGTGCCCGGTCTCAGCTTTACGTTCTGACTGATGGCCGTCTTAATGTCGTTCACCACCGACACCATATCCCTGCCGCGGGCATCGATATAAATCCAGCTCGCAGGTCGGGCATTCTCCGTTTTTAGCATCGTGGGGCCGGAAACCACGTTGATATCCGCCACATCGCCCAGCGTGATCTGCTGCTTCATCGGCGTGAGGATAGGCATCTGCTTCAACGCGCTCGGGCTGTTCCGGTAGTCCTGAGGATAGCGAATATTAATCGGGTATCGGGCGACGCCTTCCACCGTTTCACCCACCGTCGCCCCGCCGATGGCCGAGGAGACGAACAGCTGCACATCGCCCACCGTCATCCCGTAGCGGGAGGCTTTTTCCCGGTTGATATCGACATCAATGTAGCGCCCGCCCTCCAGACGTTCAGCCAGGGCAGACACCACGCCCGGCACCGTTTTGGCTACCGCCTCGATGCTCTGCGCCGTAGCGTCGATATCCGACAGAACGGTACCCGACACCTTGATACCAATGGGGCTTTTGATCCCGGTGGAAAGCATGTCTATCCGGTTGCGGATCGGCGGTACCCAGAGGTTCGCCAGGCCGGGCAAACGAACGGTCTTGTCGAGCTCGTCAATAATCTTGTCAATCGTCATGCCGGGTCGCCACTGATCCTCAGGTTTGAGCTGAATCGTGGTTTCCACCATTTCAAGCGGCGCGGAATCCGTAGCCGTTTCGGCCTTACCCGTCTTACCGAAAACAGAGGCCACCTCAGGCACGGTTTTGATGAGCTTGTCCGTGGTCTGTAACAGCGCCGCTGCTTCTGCCGGAGAAACACCCGGCAATGTTGATGGCATATACAGCAGATCGCCTTCGTTGATCTTCGGCAGGAACTCGCCGCCCACCTGGCTGAGAGGCCAGATCACCGTGAAGATGGACAAGGCCGCAACCAGCAGGGTTGTTTTTGGCCAGTGGAGCACCTTAATCAGTAGCGGATGGTAGGCTTTAATCAGCAGCCTGTTCAACGGGTTACTGGTCTCAGCGGGAATCTTACCCCGGATCCAGAACCCCATCAGGATGGGGATAACGATGATGGCCAGCGCGGCCGCACCCGCCATGGAGTACGTTTTGGTGAAGGCCAGCGGACCAAACAGCCGCCCTTCCTGGCCCTCAAGGGTAAAGATAGGAATAAAGGATAAGGTGATGATCAGCAGGCTGATAAACAGCGCGGGGCCAACCTCGACAGAGGCGTTGGTGATCACCTTCCAGCGCGTGGCGTTATCAATCTGCTCTCCCGGATGCTGGTGATCCCACTCCTCCAGCCGTTTGTGCGCGTTTTCAATCATGACGATAGCGGCATCCACCATCGCGCCGACGGCAATAGCAATGCCTCCCAGCGACATGATATTGGCGTTCAGCCCCTGGAAATGCATGACGATAAAGGCGATACACAGGCCAAGCGGCAGAGAGATAATCGCGACCAGCGCAGAGCGAACGTGCCACAGGAACAGGGCGCAGACGATGGCCACCACGATAAACTCTTCGAGCAGCTTGGAACTCAGGTTGTCGATTGCCCGATCGATTAGCTGGCTGCGATCGTAGGTGGTCACAATCTCGACGCCTTCCGGCAGGCTGGCCTTCAGCGTCTCCAGCTTATCTTTCACCGCCGTAATGACTTCACGCGCATTTTTGCCCGAACGCAGGATCACCACGCCACCCGCAACTTCCCCCTGCCCGTTCAGCTCGGCAATACCGCGCCGCATTTCCGGCCCCGTTTGTACGCGGGCAACATCGCGAAGGTAAATCGGTACCCCGTTCTCACCGGTTTTCAGGACGATGTTATTGAAATCGTCCATCGTCTGCAGATAACCGCTGGCCCGGACCATATACTCCGCTTCCGCCATTTCAACTGACGATCCCCCTGCCTCCTGGTTAGACGACTCAAGGGCCTGCTTAACCTCCGGCAGACTAATGCCGTACTGAGCCAGTTTTAACGGATTGACCTGGATCTGATACTGCTTCACCACGCCGCCAACGGAGGCTACTTCGGCCACGTTCGGGATCGTTTTCAGCTCAAATTTCAGGAACCAGTCCTGCAATGAGCGCAACTCTGCGAGATCGTGTTTTCCGCTGCGATCCACCAGCGCATACTCAAATATCCAGCCCACGCCGGTGGCATCAGGACCGATTTCAGAACTGACGCCAGCGGGCTGTTTGCCCTGAACCTGGTTCAGATACTCCAGCACGCGCGAACGGGCCCAGTACAAATCGGTTCCGTCTTCAAAAATGACGTACACGTACGAATCACCAAACTGCGAAAAACCGCGCACGGTCTTTGCGCCGGGAACCGACAGCATGGTGGTCGTCAGTGGATAGGTCACCTGGTTTTCAACAATCTGCGGGGCCTGGCCGGGATAGCTGGTTTTGATAATCACCTGAACGTCAGAGAGATCGGGCAAGGCATCGACCGGGGTGTTGATAATGGTCCATGCCCCCCAGATGCTGAGAAACAGCGCCCCCATCATGACCAGGAAACGGTTGGCGACAGACCGCCGGATAATCCATTCAATCATCATCGTCTCCTTAATGGCCAGAATGCGCGCCGTCAGCAGCTTCAGCGTGACGCATGCGCTCCAGCGCGCCGGTAATATTGGCCTCCGAGTCAATCAGGAACAGCCCGCTGACCACCACCGACTCCCCCTCTTCCAGTCCGCTACCAATGCCGGACTGCTGCTGAGATTCATGCAGAACGTGGATCCTTTTCGGGACAAAATTCCCGTCCGCATCAACCGTAATCACGCGCTGTTCTTTGCCGGTATCGATAACGGCCTGGGAGGGGATCAGCAGCATTTCCTGACTTTGGGTATTCAGCTTCAGGTACGCGTTCATGCCCGGTTTCAGCAGCTCATCCTTGTTAGCGACCTGCAGGCGCACCTGCAGCGTACGGGTGGTTGGATCCACGCTCGGCAGAAGACTCCATTTTTCAACCGGGAAGGATTTATCCGGATAAGCCGGTATCGAAACGGCAAACTGCGAGGTATCTTTCAGCAGATAAGCAATGGATTCAGGCACTGCCGCGCCGATCCAGACCGGATCCATCCCCTGAATTTGCGCCACCACCTTATCTTTGGAAATATTCATGCCTGTACGCAGGTCAAAGGCCGTGATCACCCCGTCGATCGGCGCCTTGATGGTAAACCGGGTCTGGATAGTGCGGGTCGCACGCAGCCTCTGAATATCCTCATCCGGCATACCCGCCAGCCGAAGCCGTTCCAGAACCCCTTTTATTTGCGTTGGGGTTCCGCCGGTGCCGGATAACAGCAGAAACTCGCTCTGCGCCTCTACCCAGTCAGGAATGGTAATATCAATAAGCGGCGTGCCTTTCTTCACCTTATCGCCCGTCGTCAGCGGGTACACTTTCTCCACAAAGCCTTCCGCGCGCGCCTGCACAATGACAAACTGATAGTCGTTATAGCTGACGTTGGCCGGGATCGTCTGGGCATAATTCAGCGTTCCGCGCGTCACCTTTTGCGTTTTTAATCCCAGGTTCTGAACCTGTGTCGGGTCAATACGGATACCGGCACTGCTTTTATTGTCGTTTTCATCCGCATATTTCGGTACCAGATCCATATCCATAAACGGTGATTTGCCGGGCTTATCGAATTTCACGTCTGGCTTCATCGGGTCATACCAGAAAATTACCTTTCTTTCTGGTGCGCTATTTTCCGTTTTTTCAGATGAATGAAGAGCCTGCCAGGCCGTCACCGAGATCAGCCCTCCCGCAATAAGGCTGCTGACAACCATGGCAGCATATTTTATTTTTAATGAGGCCATGCCGTTTCTCGCTATTTAATGCTCTTCAGTAAAGAGATATTGCCCTGCTGAACAAACGAAAAATCAACGTGACTGCCGACTTTTAAAGCATTGATACTCTCGTCAGCCTGAATAAAGGTGAAACGCATGGTCATCGCGGGCCAGCCAATCGCCGGAATGGCTTCATGAGAGATCGTGACTTTTTTGTTCGTGAGATCAATGTCCTTAACGATGCCGGTCCCGGTGATGAGCTGCTCTGAGGTCCCTTCGCTGGCAGCACCCATCCCCTCGTGCTGATGGACCTCGGCCTGGAGGCCAGCAGAAAACACAATGGAGATGGCACCGAATACAACAGCCTTAAGTGAATTGCGCATGTTTATTTTCCTGTTTAATTAAATAACGTTATTCGACCCAACCGCCGCCGAGCGCGGTTAAGAGATTAATTTCATTAACCTGCCGGGCATAAATAAGGTCGAGAATATTTTGCTGCGTGGAGAAAAGAGAACGTTCCGCGTCAAGCACTTCGATATAGCTGACCGCACCGCTGGAATATAACCCTCTGGCCCGCTGCAGAGTAATGCGTAGCGAATCAAGATACCGCTGTTGCGCAGCAAGCTGCTGGTTAATGCTGTCACGCAGCGCGAGCGCGTCGGCAACCTGTTTGAAGGCGGACTGAATTTTTTGTTCGTAATTCACAACCGACTGCTGCTGGCGAATTTCGGCCAGCTTCAGGTTAGCCTTATTCCTGCCCGCATTAAAAATGGGAATGTCGATTTTAGGAATAAAATTCCACATCCCGCTCCCTGACGTGAACAGGCTGGACAACTCCGTGCTGCCGGTTGAAAGCCCGCTGGTGAGTGATATAGACGGGAAAAAAGCAGCACGTGCCGCGCCGATATTCGCATCGGCCGCTTTGAGCTGATACTCCGCTTCCATAATATCCGGGCGCTGCAACAGTATCGCTGATGAAAGGTGGGGAGGCAGTTTCACCGGCGCGACGTCGCTGGCGTTCATGCCGCCGTCGCCCGGCAGCGCGCGATACGTGCCGAGGACCAGCTGCAGGGCATTATTGGCCTGCGCCAGCTCACCCTCTCTTTTGGCTATATCTCCCCGCGTGCTTTCGATCTGTCCCCGGGCCTGTTCCAGCGCCAGGACGTTCGTACTGCCCGTCACCAGCTGCTGCTCAACGAACGCATAAGACTGCTGGTAATTTGTCAGCGTATCCCGCGCAATGCGCAGCTGTTTATACGCCAGCTGCTGGTTGAAATAGCTCTGAGAAACGTTAGAGACGAGCAGGATATGCACCGCGCGACGGGCCTCTTCGCTGGCGAAAAAGTTTTGTCGGTCGGCATCGCTCATGTTCTTCAGCTTGCCGAAGAAATCGAGTTCGTAGCTAAGCGCAATGCCCGCGTCGTACTGTTGCGCGGTGGGTTTGTCACTTTTCAGCCCGCCGCTGTACGTGATGCCCGAGGAGGCATTCAGCTGAGGATAACGATCCGCATCCGTCACGTTGAACTGCGCCCGGGCTTCCTCGACCTTCAGGGCTGCCATTTTGATATCGCGATTGTTATTCAGGGCTTCCGTAATCAGCCCCGCAACCTGAGGATCGACAAAAAAGCGTCGCCAGCCGGTGTCCTGATACCCCGCCGCCGCGGGCGTCAGGCCGTTACGGGAGAGCGAAAACTGCTGGGGTACAGGGGCTTCCGGTCGCTGGTACTCTGGGGCCAGCGAGACGCAGCCTGCCAGAATAAATACCGTGCTGATGCTTAGTCGTTTTAACAGGAACATAACGGTTTAAATGAAGTCCAGAGTAGTTTTAGGGCTACTCTACGGAACGCATCCTGTTTGACGGGTGACAGGATAATGACAATGTTGTCATTTTTAGCGTAAGTCATTGTTAACGGTCGCAGGCTCACTAGAATGTCATCAGCAGCCAGTCAGGGGAGCATGATGAAAATACTGATCGTCGAAGACGAAATTAAAACCGGTGAGTACCTGAGCAAGGGGCTGACTGAAGCGGGGTTTGTTGTGGACCACGCGGATAACGGCCTGAACGGCTACCATCTCGCCATGACCGCTGAATACGATCTGCTGATTCTGGATATCATGCTGCCCGATGTGAACGGCTGGGACATTGTCCGCATGCTCCGCTCAGGCGGCAAAGGGATGCCCATCCTGTTACTCACGGCTCTCGGCACGATTGAACACCGGGTTAAAGGGCTTGAGCTGGGCGCTGATGATTATCTGATTAAGCCTTTCGCCTTTGCTGAGCTGCTCGCCCGGGTAAGGACGCTGTTAAGACGCGGAAATACGGTGATTGCGGAAAGCCAGCTTCAGGTGGCAGACCTGACGGTTGACCTCGTGTCGAGAAAGGTAAGCCGGGCCGGAAGTCGCATCCTGTTAACCAGCAAAGAGTTCAGCCTGCTGGAGTTTTTCATGCGTCATCAGGGAGAGGTGCTTCCCCGCTCCCTGATTGCCTCCCAGGTGTGGGACATGAATTTTGACAGCGATACAAACGCGATTGATGTAGCGGTAAAGCGGCTTCGCGCGAAAATTGATAACGATTATGAACCCAAGCTGATCCAGACGGTGCGCGGCGTGGGCTATATGCTGGAGGTACCGGATGCACGTTAAGCTTCCCAGGCGCCCCTTTTCTCTTGCCCTGCGGCTGACCTTTTTTATCAGTCTCTCCACGATACTGGCCTTTTTCGCCTTTACCTGGTTTATGCTCCATTCCGTTGAAAAGCATTTCGCCGAGCAGGATATCAACGATCTGCAGCAAATCAGCACTACGATGCACCGCATACTGCGATCGCCCACCGACCCCGATCAAAAGAAAATCAGCAAGATCAAAGAGTCGATCGCCGGCTACCGCAGCGTAGCCGTCCTGCTCCTGGATCCGCAGGGAAATACGCTGTTCAGCTCGGCGCAAGGGGCGGCACTGCGCCCTGCGATGAACATGGAGGATTTTAGCGAACACTGTCGCACACAGGATGTGTTTCACTGGACGGTTGAAGGCCCTGCCACGCCTGTGCACGCCGGGTCCGACATGAACATGCAAACGTACCGGATTATCGCCTCTTCAGGAACGGCGACGCTGCAGGGCAAAACGCAGAACTACGTCATGCTGATCGGGCTCTCCATTAATTTTCATCTGCACTACCTGGAGGCGCTGAAAAAGAATCTCCTGATGATTGCCGCGGCGATCAGCCTGCTGATTATTCTTGTCATCCGCATTGCGGTTCGTCAGGGACATTTGCCCCTGCGTAACGTCAGCAACGCCATTAAAAATATCACCTCAGAAAACCTGGATGCGCGGCTGGAGCCGTCTCTCGTACCCGTTGAGCTGGAACAGCTGGTCATCTCCTTCAACCATATGATCGAAAAGATTGAAGATGTCTTTACCCGTCAGGCGAATTTTTCCGCCGATATCGCGCATGAAATCAGAACGCCCATCACCAACCTGGTGACGCAAACGGAAATCGCGCTGAGCCAGAACCGCTCGCAGAAAGAGCTGGAAGATGTTCTGTACTCCAGTCTGGAAGAGTACAACCGGATGACCCGGATGGTCAGCGACATGCTTTTCCTGGCGCAGGCGGATAATAACCAGCTGATCCCTGACCGGGTGATGTTTGATTTAAGTGCGGAGGTTTTGAAAGTCTTCGAATTCTTCGAAGCCTGGGCGGAAGAACGCAACATCACGCTGAAATTTAACGGGATGCCCTGCCTGATAGAAGGCGATCCTCAGATGTTCAGAAGAGCAATGAATAATCTGCTCTCCAATGCCCTGCGCTATACGCCAGCAGGCAAAACGGTGACGGTCTCACTCAGAAATCAGGATAACAACGTTGAACTGATGATAGAAAATCCCGGTACGCCGATCCCTCAGGAACATCTGGCAAAGCTGTTTGACCGTTTCTATCGCGTCGATCCGTCCAGACAGCGCAAAGGCGAAGGCAGCGGGATCGGGCTTGCCATCGTGAAGTCCATCGTCACCGCGCACCATGGAAAAGTCCGCGTGGAGTCGGATGAGGTGTCGACACGCTTCATCCTCTCCGTGCCGGGAACAGCGGCCTGAGCGTCAGCGCACGGGCCGACACACTTCCAGTACCTTTTCCCTGAGCCATCGATGCCCCGGGTCCCTCTCCATGCGCGGATGCCACATCTGCGACACCGTAATGGTCCGGGTTTTAAACGGCAGCTCAAAGACGTGTACGCGCTCGTTCATCGGCTGATTGAGCAGGTACAGCGCCGGTACCATGGCAACCAGATCGGACGCCAGCGCCACGGATAGCGCCGTCGGAAATCCGGGCACCACGCTGGCGACCTTGCGCTTCATCCCCCGTTCCGCCAGCGCGTCATCGACAAACCCGTGTAACGATCCGTCCGGTGAGGCCACCACGTGGCCCCAGGCAACATAATCGCTAAGGCTGACAGTGGGCTGTGATGACAGCGGATGCCCCTTGCGCACCGCGCCAACAAACCGATCCTGAAAGAGCCTTTGCAGCCGTATTTCAGGCCCCATATTGCTCTGCACGCCGATCTCCAGGTCGACAAGCCCCTCGCGCAAATAACGCGACGTTTTTTCAGGTTTCGGAGAGAAGCGGATGCACACCTCGGGCGCAACGCTCGCCACCGCCGCAATAAGCAGCGGCCCAAACGCCACCACAAAACCGTCGTTGGCTCTGATGGTGAACAGCCGCTCGAGATTTTCCACCTTCAGCGCGTCGGTGGAGGGCTGAAGCACCGCCCTCGCCTCATGCACGGCGCTTCTGGCGCGATCCCGCGTGGCTTCGGCCCAGGGCGTCAGCACCATATGACGCCCGGCCCGCACCAGAATAGGATCGCCGGTCACCTCCCGCAGCCTGCTCAGGGTGCGGCTCATGGCGGAGGTGCTGAGGTTCAAACGTCGCGCCGCGCCCGCCACGCTGGCTTCTGCGAGCAGAACGTCGAGTGCAACCAGAAGGTTAAAGTCAGGATCGGACACGATGGCTCCTCAGATAAGGCGTTATATGCAACGATTAAGTGCAGCGGATGCGTCTTCCGCCCTGTATACCGCATGATTATAGTTTCGTCATCACTATTCTTATCCGGAGTAACGACGATGACGCTATTTTCAAACCAGCCCGGCGATGAAGGTTTACCCGGGCGCGAACGCGCCAGGGTGATGGCCGCCGTCATGACCACCACGCTGATGGGCGTCTTTGACGGCACCATGATCAACATCGCGCTGCCCTCCATGGCAACGGCGATGCAGGTCCCCGCAAACGTGGCGGTCTGGTTCGCCAACGGCTACCTGCTGTCAGCGGCAATGACGCTAGCCATCTTCGCAGCGCTGGCGGCGCGCGTGGGCTATCGCCCGGTGTTTCTTGCCGGGCTTGCCACCTTTACGCTCACCTCGATCGGCTGCGCGCTGGCGACCACGCCAGAAATGCTGATCGGAATGCGCATTTTACAAGGCATAGGCGGCGCGGCCACCCTGAGTATCGCCCCGGCTATCCTGAGATCCGTTTTCCCGGGTCGACTGCTTGGCCGCATTTTGGGGCTGCACGCCCTGCTTATCGCCTCCAGCACGGCAGTTGCCCCCGTGCTGGGCGGTACCATACTGGACGCGCTGAGCTGGCAGTGGCTGTTCGCCATTAACATTATTCCGGGCAGCATCGCCCTGCTGCTGGCGTGGCGCGCCTTGCCGCGGGAATCAGCCGTTGACCGCTCACCCTTTGATGCGCCTGGCGCCGTGCTCTCCGCCGCGCTGTTAGGCTCAGCGATTATGCTGGCCGACAGCCTTCAGCGCGTGACGCAACACATTAGCCAGGAGGCCATCGGCTGGGGGCTTCTCACGCTGGTCAGCGCCATCGCCTTTATCTGGCGGATACGGCGCGCGCGAAGTCCCATCCTGCCGCCCGTCATGTTTAAAAACGGACGCTTCACCCTCGCTGCCCTGACCTCGCTGGCCTCGTTTGTCAGTCAGGGCATCACCTTTGTCGCGCTGCCGTTCCTGTTTCAGAGCGTGTATGGCTACAGCCCGGTGGTCTCCGCGCTGCTATTCACCCCGTGGCCGATCGGCATCGTGCTGATCGCGCCGCACGCGGGGCGCTGGGCAGATACGATTTCCGCGCCGCTGATCTCGACAATCGGGCTGATGATTTTTGTCGGTGGGCTGGTCCTGCTGGCGACGTTGCCGGACAATCCTTCCGCATGGAATATCTGCCTGCGCAGTCTGGTGTGCGGGATTGGGTTTGGCTGCTTCCAGAGCCCCAATAACCGGGAAATGCTCTCTAACGTAGCGCGGGAGCATGCCAGCTATGCCTCCGGCGTGTTGTCGATTGTGAGGACATTTGGCCAATGCCTTGGTGCCGCCGCGGTGGGCGTGCTGCTGGCCGCGACGACGGGATGGGACCATCAACATGCCATCCAGGTTGCACTGTGGATAGCCGTCATCGCCTCGGCGGGGTCGGTGTTGTTTAGCCTGAGCAGGCTGCGCCCTGCGGTTCGGGCATCGGCCTGATTCGCCCGGTGTAGTTTTGTAGGCCGGGTAAGCGCAGCGCCACCCGGCAAAAAAGACGACTCGTTTGTTTACTCCAGCGCCAGCAGCGCAAAGCTCGCCAGCCAATGCCCGCCGCTGTAGTGGCTGCCGACAACATGCTCGACGCTTGCCGTCAGGTGTTTCGCCACCGCATCACGCAGCGCCTGCTGCGCCGGGTGGTCTGCCGGAAGCGCGCGGGCAATATGCTTCATGCACCAGGCGCGGCTGAGGTTTAATCCGTCGAGATGGGCGATTTTAGGGTCGGTACGATCGCTCACTTCCGCCGGGTTCATCAGCGCCGCAACGGAGCCGACATCCGGCAGAAACGCGTCAAACCAGGCCGGGAAGCCCTCCGACACCTTGCTCATCAGCAGCGCTTCCGTCAGCGCCCCGGAAATATACTCATCACCGCCGGGTTCGTAGTGCGCCGGATAGCACGTGTCGGCGAGGTAAAACCGCTCCGCCGCCGTCACAATCGCCTGCTCAAGCGCGCTATCTTCTGCGGCTCGGGCGTAGTCCAGCCCCAGCGCGAGGGCAAACGCCGTGTTGTAGTGCGTCCCGATGCGGATCGGATAGGTGAGCTTGCCGAGGTAATCCACCAGCCTGTTGCGAATATCCTGGGTTAGCGGCTCAAGCGTCCGGTACCAGCCTGCGGCCTGCGGCAGCGACGACTGCTTCAGCTCCTGGGCCAGCGCCAGCAGCCAGCCGTAGCCATACGGGCGCTCAAACGAGGCGCGGAACGGCGCGGTGAAATAGGCCAGCTCCTTCGCCACGTTCTCTTCCGTCAGGTGCTCGTCGAAAAGCGCGACGATCGCGTCCCGGCTCGGCAGTTCGGGATAGAGGCGCACGCAGCGCAGCAGCAGCCAGTAGCCGTGCACCGCCGAGTGCCAGTCGAAACAGCCGTAGAAAATCGGGTGCAGTTCGCGAGGCGGTAGCACGTCGCGATCATCATTCAGCAGATGCATGATGTGGTTCGGGTATTCCTGGCGCAAATAGGTCAAAGGCATGCGGGCAAACGCGTCAGCCTGATGTTGCGTTAATTCCATAACAGCTCCTTAGCGAAACACGAGGAAATACATGAGGAACACGTTCACCACCAGCAGGGTTAACGCGGTCGGGATCTGGATCTTGATCACCTGATACTTGTCTTTCAGCTCCAGCAGCGCGGCGGGAACGATATTGAAGTTCGCGGCCATCGGCGTCATCAGCGTGCCGCAGTAGCCCGCGTACATGCCAATCGCCAGCAGCGGCGCCGGGTTGCCGTGATGCACGTTGATCAAAAACGGCAAGGCGATGCCCGCGCTCAGCACCGGGAAGGCGGCAAACGCGTTGCCCATGATCATGGTAAACAGCGCCATCCCCACGCAGTAAATCACCACCAGCATAAAGCGGTTATCCGGGTTAACGAACAGGCCCACCACCTTCTGCACCGAATCACCGGTATTGGCCGCCACGAACACGCCGCCGAGCATGGCCAGCATCTGCGGCAGGATCACCGCCCAGCCGATGGTATCGACAAGGCGACGAGACTGACGAATGGCGTGCAGCGGCGTGCCTTTGGTCAGCCACCAGCCGGTGAGGATCGCCGCGACGCAGGCCACGCACAGCGCCGCGAGGGTGAGCTGTTTCTGATCGAGCAGGAACACGCCGCCAACCGAAACCCCTTTCAGGAACAGGGTGCCGATCACCGTCACCACCGGGATCATCAGCGCGGGCAGAAACAGCCAGTTCTTAAGGCGGTTTGACGAGGCGAGACGTTCGTCTTCGGTGGACATTTCATAGTGCCCTTTCCCGACAAGGCCAAAACCCGCCAGCAGCGCGATAGCTATAACGCCGCCGCCGATAATCCGGTACGCCAGGGATTTACCCAGCTCCTGCACCATCAGGTCACCGAACAGGAAGATCCCACCGAATAAAAACCAGAACAG
This sequence comes from Enterobacter cloacae complex sp. CARB60, assembly GCF_036487345.1. Taxonomy (NCBI): domain Bacteria; kingdom Pseudomonadati; phylum Pseudomonadota; class Gammaproteobacteria; order Enterobacterales; family Enterobacteriaceae; genus Enterobacter; species Enterobacter cloacae complex sp. CARB60. The sequence goes on along the minus strand of NZ_JAZKLC010000002.1, from coordinate 2,275,994 downwards.
TGCCGTGGTAAAACGCTTTGGATTGGCGCGATCGCGCAGGGTCATCACAACCAGCAGCATCACGACGAAGCCGATCAGGTAGTACACGCGGTTAATGGTGATAAGCGTCATCATTGCGCCACCTCCTGTTTACCCTGCTCTGCACGCCAGGCCATGACGTCGCGGCGGATGCTGGCATCCAGACGCAGCAGGCGCGTCATATGAATAACTAATGCCGCAATGGCGGTTGGGATAGCCCACAGGCCAATATGCAGCGGTTCGATGCCCGGAATACCGTTCTCTTTCAGGAACGCGTCGATCAGCAGCACCGCGCCAAAGGCAATAAAGATATCTTCCCCAAAGAAGACCGCGATGTTGTCGCACGCGGCGGCATGGGCTTTGATTTTGTCGCGGATGTGCTGCGGCAGCTCGCCGTATTCGTTCAGCGCCGCCCCTTCGGCCATCGGGGCCAGCAGCGGGCGCACCGTCTGGGCATGACCGCCCAGCGACATCAGCCCCAGCGCGGCGGTGCCTTCACGGGCGACAAAATAGAGCATCAGAATACGCGCCGAGGTGGCGCTGGCGATCTTCGCCACCCAGGCCTGGGCACGCTCCTTGAGCCCGTAATATTCCAGCAGACCAATCACGGGCAGGATCAGAATGAAGGTCGCCAGCGATCGGCTATTCACGAACTTTTCGCCAAAGGTCTCCAGCAGCATCCCGAAATCCATACCGACCAGCAGCCCCGTCGCCAGCCCCGCCACCACGACCACCAGCAGCGGGTTGAAGCGCAGCGCAAAACCAATAACCACGATCGGTATCCCGATCAGCGGCAACAGCGTAGTACCGTCCATAACGTTTACCCTATCCAAAGTGAGCGTTGCGCGCCGACGGCTATTTTTTTAATTTGCGGCGAGCGATGTTGTGTTTTTCGTCAGGTTTCGAAAAACCTGCGCTAAAAAGCTATATCTGAACCTCAAAAACATGTAAACAAATTATCAATAAAATGTTCTTATTTTATCGATGAGTTTACATTTCTGGCTAAGGAACGTTATGACCTCGAAAAAGAGTGCTTCACCCGATCGCGACGATATCAACGATGGCCGGATCGTCTCTTCCCGCCATCTGGTGTCCGAGCGCTGCGCGGAACTGTCAGAGCTGGAGTACGCGCTGATCATGACCAGCAACGCGTTCAATAAATGGATGGTGCGCTGCATGACCGCAGCCGGCGAGCCCGATATGGGCGCCTTTGACGTCTCGCTGCTGCACCATGTGAACCACCGCGACCGCAAGAAAAAGCTGGCCGATATCTGTTTTGTTCTCAATGTGGAAGATACCCATGTGGTGACCTACGCCCTGAAAAAGCTGGTCAAAGCGGGCTACGTGACGAGCGAGAAAGCGGGCAAAGAGCTCTTTTTCTCCACCACCGAAGAAGGGAAAGCGTTGTGCATGAAGTACCGGGACGTGCGGGAGGCGTGTCTGATCGCAATCCACGCGGAGAGCGGCATTGCCGGGAAGTCGATTGGCGAGACCGCGCAGCTGTTACGCACGATCTCATCCCTGTATGACACCGCCGCCCGCGCGGCGGCATCACTCTAAAGTTAAGGTCGTCTGAAGAGGGTAATACTGCGTCCAGCCAGTTCGTACTCTACGGTGTCGGTGATCGCTGTCCCGGCGGCAGCGTCATCAGCCGTAGACAGTTCCAGCACCCATCCCCCTTCGCCAAACTGCGGGATCTGGAACGGCACGGTGCCTTCAAACGGGTTGAACAGCATCAGCACGTCGTGCCAGATGCCGTCCTCCTGCCTGAGATCCGGCCTGCTGATGGAGACGCCGAGCGTCGAGCCCTCATCCCACTGCTCGGCCTGCTGCGGACCGCCTCCGGCATTAAACCAGCGGATCTCCAGCCCGTCGCGCCAGCTTTCACGACGCAATAACGGCTGCGATGCGCGTAGGGCAATGAGCCGTCGTGTAAACTCGCGCAGCGCGGCGTCGTTTTCGGATAACCCCTTCCAGTCGATCCAGGAGATCTCGCTGTCCTGGCAGTAGCCGTTATTGTTGCCCTTCTGCGTGCGGCCAAACTCGTCCCCCGCCAGCAGCATCGGCGTGCCGTGGGAAAACAGCAGCGTGGTCAGGAAATTACGTTTCTGCCGTTCGCGGGTGGCAATAATATCCGGGTTCTCCGTCGGCCCTTCTTCGCCATAGTTGTACGAGCGATTATCGTTATGCCCGTCGTTATTGTCCTCGCCGTTGTCGGCGTTATGCTTTTCGTTGTATGACACCAGGTCATTCAGCGTAAAGCCGTCGTGAGCGGTGATGAAGTTGACGCTGGCCCACGGACGACGCCCGCGCAGGTCGTACAGATCCCCGGATCCCAGCAGTCGCGCGGCAAAATCGGTAGAGACGTTATCGCCCTTCCAGTACTCGCGGACGGTATCGCGGTACTTATCGTTCCACTCCCCCCAGCCCGGCGGGAAACCGCCGACCTGATACCCGCCGGGGCCAATATCCCAGGGTTCGCCAATCAGCTTGAGTCTCGATAACACCGGATCCTGAGATATGGCGTCAAAGAAACCGCCGCGCGGGTCAAACCCTTCAGGCTCGCGCCCCAGTATCGTCCCCAGGTCAAAGCGGAAACCGTCAATATGCATCGACTCCGCCCAGTAGCGCAGGGAGTCCATCACCATCTGCAGCACGCGCGGGTGCGAGGTGTTGACCGTGTTTCCCGTCCCGGTGTCGTTGATGTAGTACCGGTGCTGGTCCGGCAGGGTGCGGTAATAGCTGTAATTATCAATCCCCTTAAACGAGAGCGTGGGGCCAAGCTCATTTCCTTCCGCGGTGTGGTTGTACACCACGTCCAGAATCACCTCGATGCCCGCATCGTGATACGCGCGTACCATGTCGCGAAAGCCCTGGATCCCCGCCGGGCCGTAATAGCGCGACGCCGGAGCAAAAAAGCCGAGCGTGTTATAGCCCCAGAAGTTCTTCAGGCCACGATCGAGCAGATGCTGGTCGTCCGGGAACCAGTGAACCGGCAGCAGCTCCACCGAGGTGATGCCAAGACTCTTGATGTAATCGACCGAGGCTTTGTGCCCCATCCCCTCAAACGTTCCGCGCAGCTCGGGCGGAATGGCCGGGTTCATCTGGGTAAAGCCCTTCACGTGGCTTTCATAGACAACGGTATGCGGCCAGGGCACGTTGGGCCGGCTGTTGTCCTGCCAGTCAAAGGCGTCCGGGTCGATGACCTTGCATTTTGGCGTGAACGGCGCGCTGTCGCGCGTGTCAAAACTGAGGTCCAGTTCATCATGCCCCAGCTCATAGCCGAAATGGGCGTCGTTCCAGTCGATATCGCCCACCAGTTCGCGGGCGTAGGGGTCGATAAGCAGCTTATGCGGGTTGAAGCGATGACCGTTTTCCGGATCGTAGGGGCCGTAGACGCGATAGCCGTACAGCGCGCCGGGCTTCAGATCGGGCACATAGCCGTGCCAGACCTCATGGGTATATTCCGGCAGCTCCAGCCGGGCGATTTCGGTTTTCCCGGACGGGTCAAACAGACAGAGCTCCACCCGCTCGGCGTGAGCGGAGAACAGCGCGAAGTTGACTCCCTTCCCGTCATAATTAGCACCCAACTGTTGGCCATGACCGGCCCGAATTTCAAACGTAGTATCCTTTGCCATTTTCGTTCTCCACGATTATTCGCAGGTAAGCAGAACCAGTACACATCCCTTTTCTGACGTTAAATCCAGCGTCTCTTGCAGAATGCGGCTTTCACCGCTGAACAGATCCCGATAGCGCTTCCCGGCCAGTTCGTCGGGTATCGCTACCGTGGTATTAACCCACAGCGTTTCGTTGCCGTTGACACCCAAAACCAGACGCGGCACGGCAACAATCAGCGCCTCGTCGCCCCTAACGCGCGCATAGGCAATCAGGTTCTCCTCGCGCTCGCCGCTGACCTTAAGCGGCAGCCAGTCGCCGTAGCGGAAAAGCGCGGCGTAATGCGGTCGAAGCCGCAGCAGCGTGGCGGTGACGAACTGCTTAACGCGCCCGTCTCGCCAGCAGGCCGGGTTGTCAAACACCGTGGCATCCGCCGCGCTGAGGCTGTGCACCAGGGTCGGGAAATCCGGCTCCCGTCGGTTATCCGGATCGACGAGGCTAAAGTTGAGCGCCTCGCTGCCCTGATAGATATCCGGCACGCCGGGAGCCGTCAGCTTGATCACCGTCTGGCTGAGGCTGTTCATCAGCCCGGCCCGGACAAAAGGCTGCATCGCCTCGCTGAAATCATGCAGGAACAGGGTGTTGTCCGGCGAAAGCAGGTGCCGCGCGTAGCTCAACACCACGCTCTCATAGCTCTCGTTGCTGTCGATCCAGTCGGTGCGCTGTTTTGCCTCGCGCAGCGCTTTCTCGAGGAAGCCAAGAAAACGTTCTTCCAGTGATTTAAGCCCTTCGGCGTCGTCCGGTGATTGCGCGGCGGGCCAGACGCCCGCCAGCGCCTGATAGATCATCCACGTATCGGCGGCGTTCGGCGCGGTACCGTCATTGAGAAAACGCACCTGGGTCTGGTTCATCTGCCGCCAGCGGGCCAGGTTATCGCCCCACCGTTCCGGCGCCTCCGTCAGGGTGTAGAGACGCGCCCGGGCATCTTCCCCGCGCTTGGTATCGTGCGTGGAGGTGCCCAGCAGCGCGTCGGGCTGACGGGCGAGACGAATGCGCATCTCCTGGTGGAAACGGGATAATGAAAACGCGCGCGGCGTCGGGTCGGCGCCCACTTCATTGAGCGCCAGCTCCAGGTTATGGCGGAAGAACAGCGTGTCCTCCACCGACTTCGCCATCAGCGGCCCGGTTAGCTGCTGGAAGCGGGTTCTGAAAAGCGCGGCGGACTCGCGGCACGCTTGCGGCAGGTCGCCGGTAAGAATGCGTACAATCAGGCTCAGCGCCGCTTCAGACGTCTCCACGCTGGCGACCACGCGGTTAAGGAGCGCCACGTCCGGCGGGGTTAATCCCTCCCGGGTGCCGTAGGTGCGGTAGACCGGAAAGACGATAAGCAGCTCGCGCAGCGCGTGGCGGATCTCCTCGCGCGGCAGCGCAACCTCATTGCGGCGGGCCAGATCGTCAGCAAGGTTTAGCAGCGTGGTGAATTCGCCCTCAAAATTGCGGTCGGTCATCAGGCCTTTGGCATCGCGCAGCTCGGCGTGGCGATCGACCGTTATCCCCAGCGTCTCGTCGTGGATGGTCTCCAGGCGCGGCAGATTCGCGTCGTCGACCAGCACTTCCGCCAGCGAGGCGATAAACTCGTAGCCGGTGGTGCCGGAGATCGGCCAGTCTGCGGGGAGCTGTTCTCCCCTGGCGAGAATTTTTTCAACCGTGATGTAGCAGTCGGGTCCGGTTTTCTGCCGCAGGCGCTGCAGATAGCCCAGCGGATCGGCCAGGCCGTCGACATGGTCAATGCGCAGGCCGTCCACCACGCCCGCGTGAACCAGCTCCAGGATCAGCCGGTGCGAATCGTCAAAGACCGCGTCATCTTCAACCCGAACGCCGACCAGCCCGGTGATCTCAAAGAAGCGACGCCACGAGAGCTGCTTCGGCGCCTCCCGCCAGGACATCAGCCGCCAGCTTTGCGCGTCATGCAGTTCAGCGATGCTCTTATCCTCGCTGTACGTACCCGGATTGAGCGGATACTCGACGTTATAGTAGACCAGCGCGGCCTTTTTGGTGACAGCGTCACGTTTTAGGGTGATGGCCCCCTTCTCCAGCTCCGCTTCAAAGGTGTCACCGAGGAACGGTAGCGTAAGCGGGCGCGAGCCGTCGATATCGAAGTAGCGGAAATAGCGGCTCTGCTGGCCGTATTCAATCACATCCCGCCACCAGGGATTTTCCAGCGAGGTCGACATATGGTTAGGAACAATGTCCAGAATCAGCCCCATACCGGCCTGCTTAAGCGCCGTGGCCATGCGGTCAAACCCCTCTCGTCCGCCGATAGCGGGGTCAATTTCATTCGGGTTGGTGACGTCATAGCCGTGGGTGGAACCCGCTGTGGCGGTAAACACGGGCGACGCGTAGAGGTGGCTGATGCCGAGATCTTTCAGATACGGCACCAGCGCCGCAACGCGGTCGAAGGTCATGCCATTACGGAACTGAATACGGTACGTGGCGGAAGGGATCATAACGATGCTTCTCCATCAGCAAGGCGAACGACAATACCGTTCGGCGGTAAAACGTCAGTGACTTCCGGCCAGGCAAAGCGCGTTTCACCCGCGAGATCGGGCAGCGCGACGGGCTTATTGCCGATATTGAGCGCCAGAGAGAGCGTCCCAGCCGGGAAGCGCCAGCCCACCGCCACCATGCCGGGCGCGGTCTTGATCACCTTGCCCTGAACGGTGCCGCCATGACGAAGAAGCGGAACGATATGGCGATGACGCAGCGTCAGCAGGTGGCGCGTGAAGCGCAGCCACGTTTTGCCTTCGTCGGTGGCGACCTTATTCCAGTCGAGCTTTGAGCGAACAAAGGTGTTCACGTCATTCGGATCCGGGACGGTTTCATCGTGCCCGGCGTGGCCGGTAAACTCTTTTGCGCGCCCTTCCCGCACCGCCTTTGCCAGATCGCCGTGAAAATCGGTGAAGAACAGGAAAGGATGCGTTTCCCCAAACTCCTCGCCCATAAACAGCAGCGGGATATGGGGGGAAAGCAGCAGCGCGGCAAGCAGCACCCGCGTCTTACCGGCACCGGCCAGGGTGATAAGCCGCTCGCCCTGGGCGCGATTCCCGGTCTGATCGTGGTTTTGAATAAAATCGACGAAGAACTGCGGCGGCTGCGTGTGGCACTCCACCCCGCGGGATTCCCCGGTTTGCAGCGAAATCTCGCCCTGGTAGACAAACCCTTCCGCCAGCGCCCGGGCGAACTTTTTCTCCGGCTCAAAGGCAAAATCCTGGTAGTAGGCGTGCGTTTCGCCGGTGGCAAACACGTGGGCGGCGTTGTGGAAGTCATCATTCCACTCGGCGGTGAACAGCGGCGTGTTGCCCTGCTCATCGCGCGGATGCAGGAAAATCACGTTGCGGCTATCTTCCGTGGTCAGGTGAACGTGACGGTGCGGGGTCGCCTCGCGGATCTTCTCTGCAATTTCCTCAAGAATGTGCGTCCCGGAGGCGTCTTTAATCTGGTCGATGGCATCAAAACGTAGCCCATCCAGACGATACTCCGTCAGCCAGTAAAGCGGTGCGTCGGTGATATACCGCCTCACCGGCTCCCGCTCATAGGCGATGCCGTTACCCCAGGGCGTAGTGCGATCCGCATCGAAAAAACCGGGCGACAGCAGGGGCAGATAGTTTCCTTCGGGACCGAAGTGGTTCAGCACGATATCCAGCACCACGGAAAGCCCCAGCCCATGCGCCGCGTCGATAAGCGCGTGGAAATCCTCCGGCGTGCCGTAGGCGGCGTGCGGGGCATACAGCAGCACGCCGTCATACCCCCAGCCGCGGGTTCCGCCAAACTGGGAGACGGGCATTACTTCAAGCTGGGTAATACCGAGCTCTGCCAGATACGGCAGCTTGTCGATGGCCGCCCGAAAGGTGCCCTCCGGGGTAAAGGTGCCAACGTGCAGTTCATAGATAACCGTCTCTTCCCACGGCCGCCCTGTCCAGTCCCGGTTGAGTGGCTGATAGCGTCGGGGATCGATCACAACGGAGGGGCCGTTAACCTCGCCCTTTTGCGCGCGCGAGGCAGGATCGGGCACCGTCATGCCGTCCTGAAGAACAAATTGGTATTCTGCACCGTGCGTGACGCCGGGTACATCTGCCTGGAACCAGCCGTCGCCGGTTGCCGTCATCGGCACGTCGGCGGTAGCCAGACGTAGCGTAAGTTCTTTCTGTCCTTCTGCCCAGACGCGAAAACGTACTACGTCATCGGAAATAAACTCAGCACCCCACTGCTTTTGAAATGTTCTGAATTCCATTCATTGTCCTCGAATGACCCACATTTTACGCGGAACGAAGTACAAGCTTAGTTCAGGATTGAAAGTGTGTTAGCCCAGCGGATTTAACCGCTTCGTCTATTCTTTATGAAATAACTCACTACCGGGAAAATTATGCAGATTCGAAAAGGATTAAATACTGACCTCTTACGTCTTGAATGCTGTGACTTTTCTTTCACCATTAGCCACATTGCGCGAGAGCCTTTTATCCATTGTGATTTGCATATCGAAGCCGTCACCGAGCCCTGGATTAAAACCTACGAACTCGACATTCAAACCCTTGAAAACCACTGCGTTGATCCGGACGCCATATTTCTTATCGCCGAAACGGATGACGGTGAAATAGCCGGATTTATTACCGCTTCAATTGGCTGGAATAAATTTATCTCAGTGGATTATATTGCCGTTGAGCGTACAAAACGCAGATCCGGCGCCGCACAAAAATTGATGGCCGCCGCACACGTCTGGGCCCGCAGCGTAAACGCGCCGGGATTACGGCTTGAAACACAAAATGTGAACGTCTCTGCCTGTCTGTTCTACCGTAACTACGGGTTCACCCTGGGCGGCTACGATCGTTATCTCTACAACGCCTTACCGGAAAAAGACGAAGTCGCCCTGTTCTGGTATTACATGCTGGTCTAGCGACGCGGCCTTCATATTTCTGTCATTGAACTTCACTACTCTTTGCGGATTTTAAACAAGGCGTTGAGGAAAGAAGCGTGAATTTTATGGCGAAGGCTTTACTGCTGGCATTACCTGTTTTAAGTACAGCGGCGACGGCCGCCGGGCGCGACCTGTGTGAACCTAAAGCGTACGAAATGGCGCTGCGCTATCAGCAGAAATCGGCAGAGATTATGGCCCTTCAGCTGCAGACGTATCGGTTTGCCACCGAGCGTTTTAACGAAAAGTTAAAAGGTCTGAAAACGCCTGAAAATTACGCCGTGGTCATGGACCTGGATGAAACGGTACTGGACAACACCCCTCTGCTGGTGCGCGACACGGAGCAGTGTCACGACTTTACAAAATGGGACACCTGGAGCGACTGGGAGAAACAGGGAAAACCCGGCTTAATTCCGGGAGCGAAGGCGTTTCTGGACCATGTGAATCAAAGCAAGGTCCGTATCTACTACGTCTCGGACCGCATGCAGGAAAATAAAGCCGATACGCTCAGGACGTTAAAAGCCCTCGGACTTCCGCAGGTGTCCGATGAAAGCGTGCTTCTGGACACGGTCAGCAAGGAAGAGCGTCGCCAGAGCATCCTCAAAAAGCAGCAGATCGTGATGCTGTTTGGCGACAGCCTGCCGGATTTCGCCGTGCAGTTTAAAAACAAAAAGCCGAGCGAGCAGCAGCGTGAGCTGGTTGAGGCCAGCGCGGAACACTTCGGTAACGACTGGATTGTGCTGCCTAACGCCGCTTATGGGTCCTGGTCGAAAGCTACGCCGGACAGCTGGAAGCCATGAATTTTGCCGGGTGGCGCTGCGCTTACCCGGCAAAATTCAGTATGTAGGCCCGTGCAAGCGTAGCGCCGCCGGCCGATACTCACATTTTCTGGGATGCTAAATCATCTTGCGCGCAGGAGTAGGTGTCGCTCTGAATGCATTCGCGGTTTTATCCATCACTACCTGAGCGTCAGTGCCTGAATCCAGCACGGTATTTTGCACTGATGCCGCTTCAATCTGGACGGTTGTCACCGTCAGCGCATCAAGACCATCGGTCGCCAGTAACGCACTCACCTGCGTAGCGAAACACGCGCTGGCGTCTGCCGCTGCCTCCTCAACAGTGGTTTCGGTTGTGGCGACAATATGATTGTCAGAAATATAATTTCCTTTACCCGACACCACCCGAATAATGACCGGAGTAGCATCCGGCGGGGTTATATATTGCGTATCAATGGTTTCGGAAATATGGTTGGCAATGATGGAATTATTATCACCACGGATATACAGCAGGCCATATAAATCATCTAAGCCGTTATTGTAGCCCTGCATCGGCCCCCAGGGTTCACGCTCGCGGAAGAAATGGTTCGACGATACAAGGTTTTCAGCGCTGCCTTCTTCGATGACCAGCATGCCTGGGTAAAAGGAATGAAATCGGTTACTGCTGATTGAGGAGCGAACCACCCCGGAGAAATGCACGCTGCTTTTTCCGCGCGGGAATATATTGTTGGCGGTAATTAAAAGGCCGCCGAAGTTTTCAGCGTAAACAGAGTAGCCTCTGTAGCCCGCACCAATCAGGTTATCGGTGATTTTTGAAGCCTGACCGGAACCACGCAACTCAATGCAATTACCACATTCCGCGATGAAGTTGTTATGGATAGCCAGGGCATCAGCATTATAAATGGTCACGCCGTGCTCAAGATAAACCATACCCATACCGCTGATGCGGAAGGAGTCTTGTGCGCTGGCGATGTAGATGCCGGTCTTGCCGTTAAGGTAGCTGTTCTCCGGGTCATTGCTTCCAGAACCGTCGTCAACAAAGTGCAGTCCGTCGATGCAAAAATCAGCAAACTCAACCGAGCTTATCCGCGGATCACCGCTGCGCGCAATATAGAATGCGGCTCCAGCTGATTCCTCAGCTCCCTCTTCGGGTGACATATCCACCAGGACACGGCTGCCACCTGGCCATAATTCATGCCAGTTTGGCCAGTCGCTTTCTGGGGTATTAAAGCGAATGCTGGAAGACGTAAAACCATGCCCGGACCCCATGATTTTTAGATAACTAATATCAATGACAACCTGCGTCAGAAGATGATAATCGCCTGGTGGAATATAGATCACCGCGCCGGGTTTACCGCCTTCATTCACATCGGTATTTGTTTGCCGACTCTTAATATCTGCGATAATACTATTAATCACTTCACCAATATCATCATATGGATTACCTGCATTCCACTCTGTGACATCGTAATAATTATTACTGGACATGTGTAAAATCCTTTCGGTCAATTAACATTCAACAAATTTATTACTACGCGTAAGTAGGGTTTGTTTCTAGTTCACGCTTTGCGAGCTCGACTTTTATTTTCTCGAGGAAGGTATTATTCAGCTTGAAGTAACGCACTATCCACGCGCTAAAGAAATAGCTCACCATCGGCAATAACGAAAACATCATAATAATGCCCTGGAGGGTCTGCGGATTTTGTTGAGCCTGATTCGCAACATAACCGGTCCAGGACAATATCCACGCGACAATAGCCCCGGCGACAGCCAGTCCCATTTTCAGCATGAAAAGATTCCCGGCAAAAGAAATACCGGTCAGACGTTTACCAAACTTCCAGTCGCCATAATCGTCGACGTCGGACATCATGGCCCACAGAATTGGCCCAGACTGAATCAGGTGCAGAATATTTATGACAATAAAGAGCGTCAGTAGCGGCGTCAATGAATGCGGATCGATAAACCACAGGGCAAAGGAAAGTATGCCGAGAATAATATTAATAATGCGAAAGAGTTTAACTTTATCAAAACGATCGGTCAGCGGTTTAGCAATGACGCTACCCAGCATATTGCAGGCCACGCCGAGAGCCATAAAGAAGGTGATAAATCCTACGGAGGCCTGCATCACATAGGTGGCGTAATAGATGGTGACTGCCCCGCGAATGAATGCTGGAAAAACGTTCAGGAAGGTAATGGAGATCATCAACAGCCATTGGTCATTTTTAATGATGTCGTTGAGATCCTTTCTTAAAGAGTCATTGGTCTTAATCGAGACCACACGCTCTTTAATACTGGAAAAACAGAACAAGAACATTAATGTGGCGGCTCCCCCCATGATCATCATGGTCAGTTGAAAGCCAGAGGCCCTATTCCCGTTACCCAGCCAGTCGGTTAACGGCAAAATAGAAGAAGATACAACCAGCGTTGCGAGGCCATTGAGGAAGAAGCGCCATGAAAGACAGCCCAGACGCTCTTTCTGATTAAGCGTAATAACGCCAGCAACCGAGCAGTACGGGATATTTATCGCTGTATAAATCAACGACATAATCAGATAGGTAACCCATGCATAAATAATTTTCCCGTTCATGCTCAGGTCCGGCGTGGTGAACATCAATACCGCGCCCAGACCAAACGGTACGGCCATCCATAACAACCACGGCCGGAACTTGCCCCAGCGGGTTCGGGTACGGTCACAAATTGCACCCATGACGGGGTCGCTGAAGGCGTCGAAAACACGGATTACCAGAAAAAGGGTACCAACAATACCGGCATCAAGGCCATACACGTCGGTATAAAACCAGGTCAGATATAGCGCCAGCACGCTCCAGATCATACATGACCCTGCATCGCCCATACCGTAGCCGATCTTTTCTTTCAGACTCAATTTTTCATAAGCGCTGTGTTTATCTGCGGCTGTCATATATATCCTTAAATATTGATAATAAATACAAAGCAAGGTTTATCATCCGAAGTCAGGGAAACATTCCCTCTTCGAGTTGCATGTGATTAATAAATACTTAAAGCGTAGTGATATTAAGGGTAATGCTGCTCTCGCGGATAATCAGGCGAGAGTCGATTTCAACCATTTCGATACTTTCCTGCTTGTTATTATTGACCATCTGAAATGCCAGGTGCGCAATTTCATTTATCGGCTGCGCGACGCTGGTAATTTTCTTGGTCTGCGCCAGCAGTGTATTATCAAAACTGACGATGGCAATGTCCTGTGGGATGCATAAACCCTTGGCATTTAACCCATCAATAATATAGCTGGCAGCGACGTCGTTATAGATCATCAGGCCCGTACATACCGTTTTTCGACTGGCTAAATTTTCTATAATATCGTCAAGAATACTAATATGACCTGATATTTTTTCACCCTCACCTTTTGGTATCCAGAACTGGTTCTGCGGATTATGTGCTATGCCGTGTCCGGTGATTTTTTTACTCCAGGCAGATACTTTTCGATTGTCTACGCCCTCCTGTGCAATAAAACCTAATGCGGTATGTCCGGTCTGGATAAAATGTTCCGCAATTTTTTCCGCGCCTTTGCTCTGATCAATCGACACCGAGTTAAAGAAACGGGAAACCTGCGTCACCACGGCAACCGGAATGTGTGTTGCTGTTAGCCACTCCGCCAGTTCAGCTTCCGCTTCCGTCGGCACCCACAGCAAACTGTCAATTCCCATCCCGATCAGGGTGTGAACGATCTGTTTATCCTGCTGCGGCTGGTTCTGATGCGTTTTAACGATCACCGTTTTGCCAATGTAACGGGCTTCTTCCTCAAACGTCGCCAGCAGTTCGCAGAAATGTGGGTTGACCAGATTCGGCAGCACGACGGCTATCAGGCCTGAGCACTTACCGCTCAGTTGAATCGCGCTTTTATTGGGTACATAACACAGGTAATCCATCGCATCACGTACCGCCCGACGCGTTTCGGGCACCACGCTGGGATGATTGTTCAACACCCGCGATACGGTAGCTGTTGATACTCCAGCTTTTTTTGCGACGTCTTTAATGGAAGCCATAAGCCATAATGATGAAATGTACCCTCTACACGGTGACGTCACTATAAAGTGTGATAGAGGTCAAAAATGTAAGCCAGTTCACATGTTGTTTCGTTACATGAATTCCGGTTCACGCTCTCATTTTTTCATTCGCGTTGCGAAACGTTAGCCGCCGTTTTCCCACTGGACCTATCCAACCCATTTATAGGTCCTATCATTTCTGGGCAGGTTCTTATAATTTTACGAAGAAGTAAGATGAGCGCTTTCAAAGGAGACTCGTATGCTTACCGTGAAAAAACTTGCTCTATCCACGCTTATTTCCAGTTCATTGCTTTTCTACCCTGCGCTTCAGGCGTCGGCAGAGACGCCTCAGCACGTCGTTAAACAACCGGCGGGCGGATACAGCGTTCAGGTCGGCGACGTTCTGGTGACCTCGTTTACGGACGGGACCGTCGCGCAGGATCTGCACAAGCTGCTGCGCCGGACAACGCCGCAAAAAATTGATGCGCTGCTCGCGAAAAATTTCCAGACCAGCCCGGCCGAGGTGTCCATCAACGCGTTCCTGATTGCGATGCCCGGACATAAAATTCTGGTAGATACGGGATCAGGCCAGCTCTTTGGCCCCGGCAACGGCGGACGTCTGATTGAGAGCCTCGCCACGCAGGGGATTAAACCCGAGGACATTACTGAAGTCCTGCTGACCCACGCCCACTCCGACCACGCCGGTGGCCTGGTCAAAGACGGCAAGGTGGTGTTCAGCAACGCGCGCGTTTTCGTTGGCAAACCGGACGTCGACTTTTTCTTTAACGACGAGAATCAGAAAAAAACCGGCTACGGCAAGAACTACTTTGACGTCGCGCAGAAGACCTTAAAACCCTATCTTGACGCCGGTAAGGTGGTGCCGTTTAGCGGCACATCTGACATTCTCCCGGGGCTGACCGGCACGGTCCATCCCGGCCATACGCCGGGGTCAGCCTTCTACACTCTGACAAGCAAAGGCGAGAAGATCACCTTCGTCGGCGACATCATTCACACCGCGGCGGTCCAGTTCCCTCAGCCCGACGTGACCATTACCTACGATGAAGATCAGAGCAAAGCGGCAAGCGTGCGCGAACGTGCGTTTGCCGACTTTGTGAAAAATAAAGACCTGATTGCTGCGCCCCATCTGCCGTTCCCGGGTATCGGCTATGTCACCAAAGGCGAAAACGGCGGCTATGCCTGGGTCCCTGTCACCTATACCAACCGGGACGCCAGCAGCGCGAAATAAGATGACGCCCCTCTCTGACATGGACATAGACCTGATCCTGACCCTGGACGCCCTGCTTCAGGACAGGAATATCACCCATGCGGCCGCGCGGCTCGGCATCAGCCAGCCCGCGCTGTCCGCCCGTCTCGCGCGTCTGCGAACACTGTTTGGCGAACCGCTGTTTATCCCCTCCCCACATGGACGTGGGGTGTTGCCCACGCCGAGAGCGGAAGCGCTTAAGCCTCAGGTGGAGAACGTACTGCGCGGCATCAGCGCGATGTTTGCCCCCATCGCGTTTGATGCCCCCACCAGCCGCCGGACCTTTGTTATCGCTCTGCATGAAAACCCGGCGCTGATGCTGGGCACCGCGCTGCTTAACCAGGTGAGCACCGATGCTCCCGGTATCCGCCTGCGCTTCGCCCTGCCGGAGATGGCCGAGCTGCCGCAGCAGCTGGAAAACGGTGATGTCGATATCTACATCGGCGTGAGCGCGGGTGCCCACGACGGCTGGGTCAGACGTAAGCTGCTCGACGACGCGTTTGCTACCGCCCAGCGTAAAGACCATCCGCGCGGGGACGGTGCGTTAGACCTGCAAAGCTACTGCGCGCTTTCTCATCTGGTGGTGTCGTCGGCGGGGGATCCGTTTACCGGCTTTGTCGATCAAACCCTGGCCGGGCTGGGCTATCAGCGACACGTCGCGATGTCCACGCAGAGCTACGCCGTGGCGCCTGCGCTTGTCGCCGGTACCGATCTTGTTTGCACGTTACCGGAACGGATGCTGAGACAGTTTGCCAGCACGCTGGATATTTTTCCGCCGCCGCTGCCGCTCCAGCCGATAACCATCTACATGTACTGGCACCCGAAAAACAGTCAGGACCCGGCGAACGTCTGGCTGCGCGAGCAGCTGCTGCAGGCCGCCGGACGTCAGGCGTGATCGAGGGTAGCCAGAAACTTTTTAAGCACTTCTGATCGGATAATCCGGTGGCACACCAGCGTCAGCTCGCTCTCCCGCAGCCGATCGAGGATGTCCACGTAGACGACGTTCTCAACGCTCACCGCCCTTGCCGAGGCGGGCAGCAGCGCCAGCCCAAACCCCGCCGAGACCAGGCTTATCACCGTGGGCACGTCGGTCGCGTTTTGCACCACGTCCGGCTGAAAGCCCGCCCCGCTGCAGGCGTCATAGAAGTACTGTTCCAGCCCCATTCCCTCCGGGTCGCGCAGGGAGATCCATTTCTCATCTTTGACTGACGAAAGCGTCAGCGCGGACGATCCGGCCAGGGGATGCTGACGATACAGCGCCAGCACCGTTTTCTCCGAGGCGAACGGACGACTTTGCAGATCGTCAGGCAGCGACGGCAGCGGCGCCCGGATAATGGCCACATCGAGCTGGTTGCTTTGCACGGCTGCGTAGAGCGTCTGCACGTTTCCCGTCACCAGCGACATGGTAATGGCCGGCCAGCGCGTATGCATCTGGCGCAGCGCGGCGGGGAGCCTGCCGTCGAACATCGCGCTCGACACGCACCCCAGGTTTAACACCCCCTGCTCGCCCCTTGCCGTTTGCCTGGCGTCCAGCACCGCCTGCTCGGTCAGGGAGATGGCGAGCCTGGCTTTCACCAGAAACGCTTCACCCGCGGGCGTCAGGGTTAAGCGGCGGTTCGCCCGGCTAAAGAGCGTGACGCCTAAACGTTCTTCCAGCGCCTTTATCTGCTGGCTCAGGGCCGGTTGCGCCATATTCAGACGCTCAGCGGCCCGGTGCATGTGGAGCTCTTCGGCAACGACGATGAAATGGCGCATCTGACGAAACTGCACGGAACGCCTCCTTTTTTGATATGAATTTACTTATCAATTTAGCAGTAATGATGCAATTGATGCTATTGGTCATTGCCATAAAAATGGAGGTATTCAACCGAGGGAGGAAAATATGGAAAACCCGATCAACGATCTCCGCAGCGCCATCGCCCTGCTGCAGCGCCACGAAGGGCAGTATATCGAAACCGATTATCCGGTCGATCCCAACGCGGAGCTGGCGGGAGTCTACCGTCATATTGGTGCGGGCGGCACGGTAAAACGCCCAACCCGCACGGGCCCGGCCATGATGTTCAACAGCGTGAAGGGCTATCCGGGTTCCCGCATTCTGGTGGGTATGCACGCCAGCCGCGAGCGCGCGGCGCTTCTTCTGGGGTGCGAACCCTCTGAACTGGCAAAACACGTCGGGCAGGCGGTGAAAAAGCCGGTGGCACCCGTCGTTGTCCCTGCATCCCAGGCACCCTGTCAGGAACAGGTCTTCTACGCTGACGATCCTGACTTCGACCTGCGCAAGCTGCTTCCGGCACCGACAAACACGCCGATTGATGCGGGCCCGTTCTTCTGTCTGGGGCTGGTGCTGGCAAGCGATCCGGAAGACAGCTCGCTGACGGACGTCACCATTCACCGCCTCTGCGTTCAGGAGCGGGACGAGCTTTCCATGTTCCTTGCCGCCGGTCGCCATATCGAAGTGTTTCGCAAAAAGGCGGAAGAGGCTGGAAAACCGCTGCCGGTGACCATCAACATGGGCCTCGATCCCGCCATCTATATCGGCGCGTGCTTTGAGGCCCCCACCACGCCGTTTGGCTACAACGAGCTGGGCGTTGCCGGGGCGCTGCGCCAGCAGCCGGTCGAGCTGGTGCAGGGCGTGGAGGTAAAAGAGAAAGCCATCGCGCGGGCGGAAATCATCATTGAAGGCGAACTGCTACCGGGCGTGCGCGTGAGGGAAGATCAGCACACCAATACCGGCCACGCGATGCCGGAGTTCCCGGGCTACTGCGGCGAGGCGAACCCGTCTCTGCCGGTGATCAAAGTGAAAGCGGTGACCATGCGAAACCACGCAATCCTGCAAACGCTGGTGGGACCGGGAGAAGAACATACCACGCTGGCCGGTTTGCCGACGGAGGCCAGCATCCGCAATGCCGTTGAAGAGGCGATCCCGGGCTTCCTGCAAAACGTCTATGCGCATACCGCGGGCGGCGGCAAGTTCCTCGGTATTTTGCAGGTGAAAAAACGCCAGCCGTCAGACGAAGGACGTCAGGGCCAGGCGGCGCTTATCGCCTTAGCCACCTATTCGGAGCTGAAGAACATTATTCTGGTCGACGAAGACGTAGATATTTTCGACAGCGACGACATCCTGTGGGCGATGACCACCCGCATGCAGGGAGATGTCAGCATCACGAATATTCCGGGGATCCGCGGCCACCAGCTGGATCCGTCCCAGTCGCCGGATTACAGCACATCAATTCGCGGAAACGGCATCTCCTGCAAGACCATCTTCGACTGCACGGTGCCGTGGGCGCTGAAGGACCGCTTCGAGCGCGCGCCGTTTATGGAGGTTGACCCGCGTCCGTGGGCGCCGGAGCTGTTTGCTGATAAGAAATAGGAAAAATTTCGGGCGTATGACCAGCAGGTCATACGCTGATTTTCTTTTCAAGCGTGGCAATATTTTTACCTGCCTTTCGTTCCACCGAGAAACGGTCGACGCTCAGCAAAATGAGCATCAGCCCCCTGCCGCTCTCCAGCAACGGTGAGATTTCACAGAAGCGGTCTCGTCGGGCGGCCTCAAGCCGCTCGAACGGGAACGCATCACCCGCGTCGGTAAAGACAACGCAGACATTATGGTCCCGAATGTCGAACTGTACGCTGAATGCGCGTGAGGCATCCTCATGCAGCGCGTGCCGGATGATATTCGTTGCCACTTCACAGACGGCGAGATCGAGCGCAAAACGCCACTCATCGTCAACGGCAAGCGCGCCCAGTCTGTCTCCCAGCCAGCAGGCCAGCGGCGTCAGGGAAACGAGCGCCGCCGGAAAATTTGCCTGCACCGGCGTCTGCATCTACTGCCCCAGCTGCGCAAGCGCGCTGTTTTTATCCGGATAGATGCGGAATATGCGATCCATTCGAGTCAGGGTGAACATATTCATGATCCCGGGGTTCAGGGAACATAAAGCCATTTCGCCTTTCCCGTTCATCAGCTTAAACAACGACACCAGCATCCCCAGCCCGCTGCTGTCGATAAAGTCCACTTTGCTAAAGTCGACAATCAAGGCTTTACGATCGCTGCCAATTTCTTCCGTGACAGAAGCCTTAAACGCCGCGGCAATGGACGCATCCAGCCGCCGGACCGCTGGCGTGAGAATATTGGCATGCGGTAATCGTTCAGTGTTAATAATCATTCTGTTCTCCCTGACGCTCGATCACTAACAGTGAAACGTCATCGGTTAAGGCGGTCGGTTCATCACGATTTGCGTTGCGCCAGCCGGTCAGGTGGTCACCGAACCGCGGCAAGAGTTCGTCAACCGGCAGCCGGACATGCTGATGAAGCCAGCGTTCGAGACGTTGCGAGCCAAACTGCTCGCCCTCGCTATTCTCACACTCCGTGATGCCGTCACTGAATAAGCATAAGCGATCCCCTGGATTGAGGGTAAAAGCGACATCCTCCCAGCTGAGGTCGGGCATCAGCCCGACAGGCGGTCCACCCTCGCCTACGGAAGTGACGGCATTGTCTGCATTCACAATCACGGGAGTAGGATGCCCCGCCTGGCACAACAGCCCCTGTCCACTTTCGGGGTCGATCACGCCGTAGATGATGGTGAAATAGCTGGTGATGTCGTTTTCTTCACTGCAAAAGCGGCTGTTCAGTATTCTGATGACCTCAGCAGGCGACTGAATTCCACCCTCTGCGGTAAACAAAAAACGGTCCACCACCCGGCCGTGCAGGAACTGACGCGCCACCGCGAGGGACATCATCGCGGCCCCCACGCCGTGACCGGACACGTCAACGCAATAGAACCCCAGATGAGAGTCCAGAGGAAAAATATTGAAGACATCGCCCGATACCCAGGCAGACGGCAAGAAAAGCCAGTCGGAAAAGTAGTCCCCGAAGCGTAAGCGGCGTGAAGGCAGAACCGAGTGCTGAACGCGCGCCGCCAGCTCAAGATCTTGTTCAATCTGGTGTAACGCTTCACTCAGGCGCTTGTTGTGCGCCGCGAGGGTCGCTTCCAGCGTCAAAATACGTACCCCGGCGTGGAGCCTCGCCCGTAGTTCAGCCTGTTCAACGGGCTTGCTTAAAAAATCATCCGCCCCCGCATCAAAGCCCTGCGTTAAATCCCCGGCATTTTCGCGTGCCGTCAGCAGGATGACATACACGTAGCGACCAAACTGACGGTTGCGTATCGTCTGGCAGAGCGTGAGACCGTCCATTTCCGGCATCTCCCAGTCGCTTATCACCATGCTGACCGGCTGGCTGGACAATATTTCCAGCGCGGCAACGCCATTTTCCGCCTCGCTCACGATATACCCCCACTGGGTGAGCATTCGGGAGAGCAACCGACGATAAATCAGCGAATCTTCAACGATTAACACGTGCAGCGCTGACATGCATCCCTCCTATAGCGGTAAGAACCAGATGAGACTCACGGTCCCTTCCCTGAATTTTGCATTACCGTTTCCATGTCCCGGATAGCGCGTCCCGGCATAGTTTGCGTACTGGACGGAGAACGATCCCGGCGTATAGCCCGCATAGCCGAAGCTGTAGCTGTAATCGCCGTTCCAGGGCTGCTGCTGGCTGCTGTCCGGGAACCAGAACGCCGTTGCGCGAACGAAGAAATGTTGTTTGAAGGTATAGCCGCAGCCGCCGAGCATGACGTTTTTATTTTTGCGGATGTCATCGCTGCTGAGGTCGTAGTAGCGCGGGACCCAGCTGTACCCGACCTGGCAAATGATGGAGTCTCCTTTATTAATCAGGAGCGTGTTTTCAACCGGTTTCGGTAGCGAAAACTTATAGGCCAGCGTAAAGGCACCCTGTTCGAAATAGGTGTGTCTTCGGCTCCCCGACGTCCAGAAGTGGTTATCGCCGTAGTTGCCGTATACCAGGCTAACCGTATTGGCGTGCCAGTCGTCATAGCCGAAGCTGTAGCGAAAATCCGCGGTGTAGCGGTTGGTATCTCTGACCGGCAACCGGGAGGTAATGTTGGCAAACCAGAAGCTGTAGGGGGAATACTGAAGACTAAGATTCAGCGTCTGGTTAATTTTTTTCTCCTGCGCGGCACTGTCCGAGCTATTGGGCACGCTCACCATCTGCTCTTTCAGCCCCGAACTAAAGCTCAGGGCACCAGAGAATTTCTTGTCATTCCCCGAGAACAAACGCCCCCAACGGCTGGTAAAGACGCCAGCCTGAACGGGTTCGTCATTCTTATCGCGCAACGTCTCTTTCTCATTGCTCTGCGCCGCATCCGCCGCGGGTATTGCGGCGAGTAGGACGCCCGCCAGGAGCCATTTTTCGCGCATAACCGCCATCCTTAGTTAGGTATCCAGCGTGCGGCGACGTTGTATTTTGCCATGAGCCACAAAATGCCCAGTGCCGCAGCATGCACTACCGTATTTTCTATCCAGGCATGACGCCACAAATCGAAGGTGATGAACTGACTCACCAGCAGCACCACGTACACATGCAAAATAAAGGTATATAGCGAGTGCTGGCCTAGCGGGATCAGGAACCATCCCAGCAGGCGGTTGAGCGGCACCCAGCACCAGGTCAGCACCAGATAGACGGTGACCATCAGGGCGATATCGTTTAACACCCGCACCGGGCCCAGCCCATTTTTCGCCGCCCAGGTGTGATAAAAGGTATTGAAGCTGTCAGGCGGAATCACGTGCATCAGCAGCGCGGGGGGCATAAACGGGTTGGTATGGTTCTGTGCGACGAACCCCAGAATGAGCGCCACCATCACCAGCACAACCACCACCACTTTACCTGCCGGCGTGCGTGCGAAAGAGATCAGTTCGGCTTTATACCAGCCGCTGGCCATGCCCAGAACAAAGATGAACTGCCAGGCGAGCAGCGGAAAGGCGAATTCAAATTCCGACGGCGTCAACCGGAGCGGCCACTGCTGCCACAGGCTGTACACCAGCAGCGACAGCCCCAGCATCCACCAGACTTTACCCTTCTGTAGCATCCCCAAAAATAGCGGGCTGAAGAGCAGCAAAAAGATATACAGCCCCAGAATTTGCGTCTGATGGGGGCCAATCTGCAAATAGAGGATAATGTTGAACCAGGTCTCTTTTATTTGTGGCGTGACTGGATAAAGCGACCAGCTTTCACCCGAAAAGCGATCGGTAAAATGAGTAACCTCGAAAAGATTAATATGCGGGACATATGCCAGAAGAATAAATGACACTATGATAATGATATTTACACGATATATTTTCCACGCCCTGAGATAAAGCCCCCATGAAACCGTGAGTAATACGACTTTTTGCAGGCGAGCGCGATTCAACATACCCAGCATAAATCCCGAGAGAATGACAAACCCTTCAGCACCTGTGGTCAACCCGAAACGCTCCCAGGAAAATATATTAAATACCGACATCACTTCAGTATGCGCAACGACCATCATGACGAGAGCAATTCCGCGCATAAAGTCGATTCTCAGGTCCCGAACGCCTGCAGCGGCATACCGCCATGATGTTGATTTTGCTATATCTTCTTGCGCGATCGACGGCGCAATATGGCTCATAGGGTGTCCTTTGCCTGCAAACGAAAATTAACGTCTAAATAAAGTAGATAGCCTAAAGGAATAGTAACCGCAATTTATCGCGGGCAGATAAGAAGGATTAAGCAGAATTTAATCACAATTAACCAACGGTAAATAATAGTAATAAACGTGGCTGGACACTTTTATTCGGCGTTCTACACTTACCTTAAATCTTGTTTAATCGCTATTTTCTTTGGCCTTCTGGCAACTGCCTGCGCAGCAGAATGGGTCTGCATTTTCACGGAATCAGGAACGCCGGAACTATGGATTTTTATTTTTCCCGTTTTGAACATCGTCGACCTCCGGAACCGTTGAAAACGCCGCGCTGGGTAATGATGACCTGGCAGGTGTTAGCGGTTGCGGCGCTTATTCTGGGCGCAAATTATATTTACTGGCGCTGGACCGCCTCCCTGAACACGGACGCGTTATGGTACGCCATACCGCTGGTCCTCGCCGAAACCCTGGCCTGGATCGGTACCGTGCTGTTTACCATCAATTTATGGAAAGAACAGGATCCCCCCCAGAATCCGCCCCCGAGCGAGATTAACGACTGCCTGTCACATGAGGAGGCCGTAGAGCCCCGTCCCGTTAAGGTGGATCTGTTTATTGCCACCTACTCCGAAGATACCGAGCTGGTCAGGCTGTCCATTCGCGATGCCCTGAATATGGATTACCCATATCCGATTGACTACCGGATCCACGTCCTCGATGACGGCCGTCGCCCGGAGATGAAAGCCGTTTGCGATGAGGAAGGCGTCAATTACATCAGTCGCCAGACCAACATCGGCTTTAAGGCCGGTAATCTGCGCAATGGCCTTGAGCAAACTGACGGCGATTTTATTGTCATCTGCGACGCCGATACCCGGGTATTTCCCACCCTTCTCAGCCATACGCTGGGCTATTTCCGCGACCCTGACGTGGCATGGGTGCAGACGCCTCAATGGTTCTTCGATCTCCCGGAAGGTGAAAGCCTTTCACGCTGGGGCCAGCGGAAAGCGGGAAAAGTGGGCTATGGCCTGGGCTGGCTGATACAAAAATTCGTGGGGCCGGTCACGATTGGCCGTGACCCGTTTTTTAACGATCCGCGCATGTTCTATGACGTGATCCTGCGGCGGCGCAACTGGGCCAACGCGGCATTCTGCTGCGGCGCGGCGTCCATCCACCGTCGCGAGGCCGTGATGCAGGCCGCGCTGCGAAGCTACGTCTGGTCCGTCGAAGAGGAGATCCATCGCCATACCCGCGACATCCGCGATGACGAAACGCGGAGCGCGCTACAGGAGGCGATGCGCCCGCACGTGGCATTTGACACTGAGTTAACGCCCTACAAATTCCACGTCTCCGAAGATATTTACACCTCGGTGCTGCTGCACGGTGACGCCGCAAGACGCTGGCGCTCGGTCATGCACCCGCGCGTTGAGTCGAAGATGCTCTCTCCACAGGATATGCTGACCTGGATGATCCAGCGCTTTAAATACGCCGCAGGTTCGCTGGATATTTTATTCCATGACAACATCTTTAGCCGTCGTCGCTTCAGGCTGTCGCTCCCCCAGACGCTGATGTATGCCACGACCTTCTGGTCTTATATGGCCTGCGTATGGAACACGGTGTTTTTGATTTCACCCATTATTTATCTTTTCACCGGCATTCCGCCGGTATCTGCCTGGTCGACGCCGTTCTATCTCCATTTTCTCCCCTTTTTTATTTTCTCCGAACTGGCCTTTATGTTCGGGACATGGGGGATTTCGGCCTGGGACGGCAGGGCCTCCTACCTCTCCTTCTTTTCCATGAACCTGCGCGCGCTCAATACGGTGCTTCGAGGCGAACAGATCAAATTTCACGTCACGCCAAAAGAGAGGCAGACGGGCCGTTTTCTCTATCTGGTGAAGCCGCAGATTGCCATCGTGGTGCTGACCCTGGCTGGGCTTATCTGGGGAGGGATTCAGGTTGCACGCGGCCAGGTCGACGATCCTTCGGGCTACGTCATCAATATTTTCTGGGGAGGGGTAAACATCGCCGCCATGCTGCCGCTGATTTTCGCGGCCATGTGGATGCCCGCCGAAGAAGATGAGGTCACCCAATGAGAATACGTGATGCACTGCTTTCCGCGCGCAGTTATCTCACTATTCTGCTGGGGTTCCTGCTTGGCTTTGCCATTGTGGTCTGGGTTGAGAAACAAATGCCTTCGCGCGTGGAAAGCAGCGGCGGCATCGCGCTCAGTAAAGACTTCCCGCCGCTGCCCGCGAAACGCGAGCTGACCTATGAAGAGGCCATCTGGGCGCGGGTGGCCTGGCAATACTATGTGAACAATACCCAGCCAAATGGTCTGTCGAACGCCAGCGACGGTGAGCCCTGGCTGAGCCTCTGGAGCGTAGGGAGCTATCTGTTTGCGACCGCTGCCGCAGAGCAGCTCAATATCATTTCCAGCGATGAGTTTGACGAGAGGGTCAGCACGGCCCTGTTCACGCTGGGGCAGCTGCCGCTCAATGAACAAGGCCTCCCTGCCGCGTATTACCATGCGGACACCCTTAAAATTCTGGGGAAACCAGACGCCTCCGCAATTGGGCTGAGTCGTCTGCTGACGGCGCTTCAGACCATTCTGTGGCGTTATCCTCAGCACGCAGCCGCAGTCCGCGATCTGTTTAGCGTCTGGCGCACCGGCGCGCTGATGGAAAACAACACCCAAAGCCAGGCAGCGGTACCGCTCCATCACTGGACGCTGGCTGCCGACGAGCAGCGAGACAGCTTTGGCTACCGGCTCTATGCCAGCCATACGCTGCGCTTGATTGATAGCGCGGCGGGACTGGCGGTCACCAATCCGCCTGAAGGGCAAAAGATGATCGACCTGGATGGGATCATGGTTCCCGATGAAGGGCTGCGCACGCCCTGGGGCAAGCAGACCTCCCTAATCAGTCTCCCCTATTTATTAACCGGCCTTGAGCTTGGCTTTGACGCACAAAGCGCTGAAATCGCGTGGCGGATTATGCAGATTCAGCAGCGGCGCCATAGCCTGCGCACGCCAAAGCCGCCTGTCAGCACCGATTACGCCGAACCGGCGCCGGATTATGTTAACGATCTGCCCAACAGGCAGCCAATTCAGGCGCGCGCCCTGCGCGAAGAGATACCGGAGAAGGTGGCGATCGCCTCAACCCGCACCGCGTTTGCCTGGTATGCCCTGTTCCGCAACGGCTGGAGTGAAGCGCTACGCCAGCAGGTTCTGCCACTTCAGGTGCCGGGTAAAGGCTGGCAAAGAGGGTTAAATCTCAATAACACCGCCAATACCGTTGTTGACGGCGACACCAACGCCATTGTGCTGGAAAGTCTGTCGTATATCGCGCATGGCCAGATGCTTTGTCTGGCCTGCTTCTCCACGTCCCCCCATTCATCCACTCCCGCAGGAGCAACGCCATGAAGCCAAGATCCCCGATCCTTTTCCACCTGCTCACGGGAATAACGATCTGCTGGCTGGCACTCTCAACCGTGCGTGCGGAAACCGAGCTGCCTGCATCTGGTTACTCCCCGCGCAGCGGCGAGCTGACGGCCAGAGAGATGACCATTGCGAAAAACGCCTGGCAGTATTTCGTCTCCAACTATCAGCCCACGACGGGGCTGGTGAATGCGGTCAACAAATATCCTTCCACCACCATGTGGGACAGCGCGTCCTATATCGCCGCCATGACGGCAGCGCGTGAGCTTGGGATCATAGATAAAGCCGAGTTCGACCGCCGGATGCTGAAATTCCTCGCCACGTTGAACACCCTTGTGCTGTTCCGTAATGAGTTGCCCAACAAAGCCTATAACACCATCAGCGGCCAGAAGGTGGACTATACCAACAAGCCCGGCGAAATTGGCTTCTCGGCCCTGGACATTGGGCGAATGCTGGTCTGGCTGAAAATCATCAAAGAGCGCTACCCGGAATACGGCAACAGCGTTGATAACGTGGTGCTCGGCTGGGATTTCAGCCATGCGATCGACCCCTGCGGCACGCTGTACGGCGCCTATCTCGAAAACGGTCAACCGAAGTATGTTCAGGAAGGCCGGCTGGGCTATGAAGAGTACGGTGCAGCGGGCTACCAGCTTTGGGGGTTCAATACCTGTAAAGCCAGCCGCCCGCAGCCGTACGAGCTGGCCGAAATCTACTGCGTGCTGGTCCCGTATGATTCACGCGACCCGCGCAATACGTCTCAGCATAACTACGTCGTGACGGAATCCTACCTGCTCTACGGGCTGGAGTTCGGCTTCGATAAGCCGACCGATCGCGATAACGCCCCGCGCGACTACTCCCAGGCCTGGATGAAAAACTTTGCCGACCGCGTTTATCAGGCTCAGGAGAACCGCTATACCATCACCGGCGTGCTCACCGCGCGCTCTGAGCACCAGCTAGATAAAGCCCCTTACTTCGTCTATGACACCGTCTTCAGCGACGGGTACAACTGGAACACGATCACCGACAAGGGCCAGTTCGTTCCTAACGCTGCAGCAATTTCACTGAAGGCGGCGCTGGGAATGTGGGTCCTGTGGAACTCGCCTTATACCGACCGCCTGCTCAACACCATTGAGAATGCCAACGAAGAGGGAAAAGGCTACTACGAAGGGCTGTATGAAAACGGTGACGGGCCGATCAAAGAGTTCACTGCGAACAATAACGGCATCATGCTGGAAGCCCTGTTGTTCAAAAAAGAGGGGAAACTGCTGGCCTTCAACACCGACAACCCGAAGAGCAAGGATTTTGCCCCGTCTCTGTGGGATCAAAAACTGCTCGATCAGTTTGAAGAGAATAACGCGCTTCGTAGCCGCCCTTTCCTGACCAGCACGCCGGCCGTGAAAAGCTGGTGCGACCGGACCGGCGTCACGCAGCGCACTAAACCCGCCTGCCAGGCCTGTCAGTGCGCCTCATGCAGCGCGGACGAGCCGGTTAAACTGCCTCCGGTGACAGCGCAATGCTTAAAACCATAGCCAGAGGGCTCGCGGGATTACTCCTCGCAGGCGTGGTCATATTCGCTCTGTTTGGCCATCAGGGTGCCGGCTGGCGCTGGCTGATCGCCGGCGGCTGGCACTCCAGCGCACGTATCTCTGCCCTGACGCCGGAAGAACAGAAATGGGCGGCGATCGCCTGGCGCTATTTCGTCAATAATACGCAGCCGCAAACCGGGCTGGTCAACGGGAGCGATAAACAGCCCCGCGTTACGCTCTGGCAAATGGGCGATACGCTTATCGCCATGCTGGCGGCAAAAGAGCTGGGGCTGATTGATGAGGCCGAGTATGACGCCCGCCTGGCGCGACTGATGGGCACCCTCAACCGCCTGATGCTGACCGAGGCCCGGACGCCAGGGCGGCTTTATTCCAGCCAGACGGCGGCGCTGGTCGATTTTAGCGGCAACCCCGTCAAAAATGGCTGGTCCGCACGCGACATGGCTCGCCTGATGCTCGCCCTGCGCCTCACCGCTGAGCGGGAGCCACAGTACAGCGAGTACCTGGATAAAATCATTCTGCGCTGGAATTTCTGCCCGGTCATTGATGGCGAAGGGGAGCTGTGGTCGTCCTCCCTGCAAAACGGCCAGCCGGTGGTCCGGGAAGAGCTGCGCCTGGGCGAAAGCGAATACGCCGCGACGGCGTTTCATCTGTGGGGATTTTCCCCGGATAAAGCGTTTGCGCCCCCTGCGCACCACGTCATCATCGCCCAGCGGCGTCTGGCCGTCGATGCCCGGGATCCGCGCACCACGTGGCAGCCCTCCCTGATTACCACCCTTCCCTATATGCTGCCGGGCCTGGAGTTTGGCTGGGAGCCGGAAGGCGTTGCGGCCGATCAGCAAAAGCGTCTGCGCAAGCAGGCGGAAAACGTCTGGCTGAGCCAGAAAACGCGCTGGGAGACCGATAAGGTCCTGACGGCCAGAGCGGACTTTTCGCTCCCTCAGGCACCCTGGCATATACAGGATACCGTCTGGGGAAATGGCTATGCCTGGAACTCTGTTGGCGACGATGGCCGGGATTACACCCGCTTCGCGCAGGTATCGACAAAAGCGGTCTTTGCGCTGTGGGTCTTGTGGGACACCCCGTATACCGACGTACTGATGTCGGTCACCGAGCACCTTCACGATCCGCTAAGAGGCTGGTACGAAGGCCGCCTTGAAGCCACGGGCGATACCAACGCCTCCCTGACCCTTTCCACCAATGCCACGGTTCTGGAAGCCCTTTTCTTTAAACACAACGCCGGGCCCCTGTTTGACGCCCGCCGGTCGAAGAAAGAGACCTACTTTACGCGCCGTGTGGCAGATGAATATACGCCAGTCGGGCACTGTCTACCGGGCGAAAGCGCCGTAAGGAGGACGCCGTGAAGTTTTACCGCGATCTGTTTGAATCCAGTTTGAACCGCGTATTTCCGGATAATGACAAAACAGCGTTTTTTCAGACGTTCTATGACGCCTTCGTCCATATGTCACCCGAGACGGAGCAGCATTTTTCTCGCCTGCCGGATCGGGAGGGTCAGCAGACCCTGTTTAAAAGTTTCTTCGCCATGCTTGCGGTAGACGGCGCATTAATCGTGCCTGATTTTCTCGAGCGCCTGGCGCGGGAGCAAAGCGACGACGGTCTGCATCTCCCCCCGCGATTTTTCGCGCTCTGGCGCGAAGCCATGCTGAACACGGTGAGCCAGCGCGATCCGCAGTGCGACGATGAGATCCTGACGGCCTGGGCGATGGCGATCGCGCCCGGGCTGGAATATCTGCGCCGACAGGCAGAACTGCACTACCGCGCGTAGGGAGGATCACGATGAACGCATTCACCTACGATCTTAACGCACTGCCCGCCGCCGTCATGATTTATGACCGAGATGAACGACTGCTGGCCTGGAATCACAACGTGGCCCTTTTTTATCCGGTCATCACCCCATGGCTGAAGGTGGGAACAACGCTTGACGCGCTGGCGGAACGCTTTATCGACGCCGTTTACAACGTCGATCCCGGTCTTCGCCAGACGCTGCGCGAGTCGGTCATACGTAACTGTCGTCAGGATAAGCACTGTGAAGTGCGGCAGGCCGGCCATCGCCGTATCTTCGTTCAGCATCAACGGCTTGCGGACGGCGGAATTGTCAGCCTGCACAGCGATATCACGGAGCTGGATGAAGCGCAGCGGGCGCGCCACCAGCTGCATGACGATTTTCTGCTGACGGCGGAATCCATTCACATTGGGATCTGGGACTGGCAGATTTCTGGCGACAGCTTACAGGTCAACGACACCCTGCTTTCCATGCTGGGCCAGTCGCGGACGCAGTGGCGATATCCGGTGCGTTTTTTGCTCAACCAGGTTCACGAAGAGGATCGCGGTGCGCTGCGCAAGGCGCTGCACGCCTCGAAACAGGATCATCGACCGGTCTTTGAATGCGAGATCCGCGTTCATCACCCAACCGAAGGATTGCGCTGGATGATGCTGTCCGGGCAGGTGGTCACGCTCTCCATCGAAGGAAACGCCGAACGCGTCATTGGCACGCTGCAGGATATTACGCGTCGCAAAGAAGCAGAAATACTGGCCATCAATGCCGCCCAGGATGCGAGGAAGGCCAACGAGGCGAAAAGCGCGTTTCTGGCGAATATGAGCCATGAAATTCGCACCCCGATGAACGGCATTATTGGCATGACCCAGCTCTGTCTTGATACTGCGCTCAGCGCCGATCAGCGCGATTATCTGACGCTGGTGATGAGTTCCGCCCAGTCTTTGCTGCATATCATCAACGATATTCTCGACTTCTCCCGCATTGAAGCCGGCAAAGTCGAGCTGGAGACAGAGCCCGTCCCCGTCCGCCCCTTCGTCCAGTCGCTTATTCGCCCGCATATGCCGGGCGCGAGCGAAAAAGGCATTGAGCTTCTGGTTGATATCGCACCCGACGTGCCCGACGTGCTGACGATCGATGGCGCCCGGCTGCGTCAAATTCTGACCAATCTGCTAGGTAACGCACTGAAATTTACCCATCAGGGAGAAGTCATCCTGATTGTTGAGCCGGGCGAAAGCGCGGAACGCTGGCGTTTTCGGGTGCGCGACAGCGGAATTGGCATCCCGACAGATAAGCAAAAGGCCATTTTTGAAGCCTTCAGCCAGGCGGATAACTCAACCACCCGCCGCTACGGCGGCACGGGGCTCGGGTTAACCATCTCGGCGCGGCTGGTTGCGGCCATGGGCGGCGAGTTAACGGTGTCAAGCGAGCCGGGGAAAGGCAGCGAATTTTCGTTTTCGCTGCCGCTTGCGACACAGTTTCTTACGCCGGAGGAACGCCCGCATAGCGATCGCTTTAACGGGGAACCTGTGCTGGTGGTCGATGATAACGAGACCAATCTGCGGCTGCTGGCCGCTATGCTTAGCCAGATGGGGCTGAAACCCACCTGCGTCAACAAAGCCAGCGAGGCCATTAATCGGGTTAAAGCGGGTACAGCGTGGCCGCTGATCCTGCTGGACGCGCAGATGCCGGAAATGGACGGCGTGTCTCTGGCCCTTGAGCTTTCGGTTCTGCCGCAGATTTCTGATAGCCATATCATCATGCTGAGCTCCATGAGCCGACATTTTGATATCAATATGCTGAAGCGGATCGGCATCAAAAACTATCTGCATAAGCCTATTGCGCAGGACGAGCTGCATCAGGCGATTGCCGCAGCGTTTGAACGTGCGCCTAAGCTCGCGGGGGAAACCACACCGACGCCTCTCGTCTCGCCGGGCGAAACGGGGTTACGGATCCTGCTGGCTGAAGATAATCTGGTCAATCAGAAGGTCGCCGCGCGCCTGCTTGAACGCCTCGGTCATAGCTGTCAGATCGTCGACAACGGCGTCGCGCTCCTTGAACGCTGGCGCGCGGGCGTATGGGACGTTTTGCTGATCGACCTTCAGATGCCCGAGATGGACGGTGAGACCGCCATTCGCCTGCTTCGCGAGGAGGAACGGTCCTGGCCCGGACCGGCTCAGCCCACCGTCGCCATGACCGCACACGCGATGCAGGGGGATAAAGAGCGCTGCCTTAACATGGGATTCGACGGCTACATTGCCAAACCCATCAGCCAGGAGCGTCTCGCTGAGGAGATTGCGCGCGTGCTCCCGAACCATGATGCCCCCTCCGCCTTCCCGGATGAAGCACGCCTGCTGAAGCAGTGCGCTGACGATCCTGACCTGGTACAGGAACTGCTGGCCCTGTTTGGCGACGGGCTGGCTGAAGCCATGAAAGCCATCACCCGGGCTATCGACAGCAACGATCGCGAAGCGCTGCGCCGCACGGCCCATAAGCTGCGCGGAGAAGCCATTACGCTGGACTTCAGGGCACTCGCGCAACAGCTGCAGGCGCTGGAGAGCGAAGCGCATACGCTGGAGGGGCAACAGCTTGCGGCGCTGAATGAACAACTTCACAAGGAATCGCTGCGCCTGGCGGCATGGCTCAACGCGCGCGGGGTAAACGTTACTCATGACTCGTAACTGCACGCTGCTCTTTGCCCTGTTTCTCCCCACAATGGTGGCGACATCAGCGCCGGTAAGCTGGTCGCTTGCGGGTACCTGGCAGGTTCAGGACGCCAATGACAGCACGCATCCTCCCACGTCAGGCTGGCGCGGGCTGAAAGTTCCTGCCAACTGGTACAGCGCCGGGTACGATCACCAGGGCGCGCTGTGGTATAAGCACGCATTTACGCTACCCGCTCAGCCGCCCGATGTGATGAGCACCCTGGTGTTTGACGGCGTCGATTACCTGGCCGATGTCATGCTGAACGGCCAGCCGCTGGGCAAGCACGAGGGCTATTTTCAGCGCTTTTCGCTGGATGCCAGCGCCGCGTTACAACGTCACAACCAGCTCGTGCTTCGGGTGGATAGCCCTTATGAAGATCCGCATACAACCTGGCCCCTGCATAAAACGGCCATGAAGGGGATTCTTAATCAGCACGACACGCGTCCCGGAGGCGCCTGGTCGCCAGAAGGACAGGACGCCAACTCTGGCGGTATCTGGGGACCAGTCAGGCTGCATCTTAGCCGGGGAGCCACCATTGATGAGGTCATCCTTCGTCCCGACTGGTCGCAGGGGTTGAAAAGCCCTGCATTGAAGGCTGAGATTCGCTATCGCGCGCTCGGGAAAGGACAGGCTATCGCGCGACTCACCGCCACGCCCGCCAATTTCAGCGGCAAACGCTTCCAGGCAGACTTTCCGCTTACCCTCGAAAGTGGTGCCCATTCCGCGCAGGTGACGCTGCCCATGCCGGCGGCAAAACTGTGGTGGCCCGTCGGCACCGGGAACCCCCACCTGTATACGGTTCGCGTCTCATTACGGGATGAAAACGGGTTAATGGATACGGCGCTCACCCGCACCGGACTGCGCAAGATCGTTGAGCAGCCCGACAATAAAGGCTGGCTCATTAACGACAGACGCCTTTTTGTTAAGGGGAGCAATTACATCGGCTCCCCCTGGCTCGGCACCATGACCCGAGAAAAATATCGTCGCGATCTTCGTCTGGTAGAAGCCATGAACGCCAACGCCATACGCGTACACGGACACGTCGCAGGACGCGCGCTTTATGATGTTGCCGATGAGATGGGCACGCTGATCTGGCAGGATGTTCCGCTGCAGTGGGGCTACGACAGTAGCGACGTCTTTACGAAAAACGCGGTTCGCCAGACGCGGGAGATGATCGAACAGTTTGGCAACTCCCCCGCCATCA
Organism: Enterobacter cloacae complex sp. CARB60; assembly: GCF_036487345.1. Taxonomy (NCBI): domain Bacteria; kingdom Pseudomonadati; phylum Pseudomonadota; class Gammaproteobacteria; order Enterobacterales; family Enterobacteriaceae; genus Enterobacter; species Enterobacter cloacae complex sp. CARB60. The sequence continues at coordinate 2,243,131 of NZ_JAZKLC010000002.1, read as the reverse complement.
TCGTCTGGGGGGGCCATAACGAACCGCCCTGGAACTCACCCTGGATGGAAAAACGCTTCCCCGACTGGAACAAAAACCTGAACCGCGAGCTCACGCAGCAGGTGGCGGACACGCTTGCCGAAGATACCTCCCGCATCGTGCATCGCTTTTCCGCCGTTGAAGAGCACTACTGGGCGGGCTGGTATTTCGGTACCGTACGCGACCTGCTGACGCCGGCCAAAACGGGGATCATCACCGAGTTTGGCGCGCAGGCGCTTCCCCGCTTGTCCACGCTACAAACCATCATCCCGGCAGTGCATCTCTGGCCAAAAACCACCGCCGCCGACGATCCCGGCTGGACCGTCTGGAAATACCATAATTTTCAGCCCTTCCAGACGTTTAAATTTGCCGGTATCCCGCGCGGAAACACCATTCAGGAAATGATCCGCAATACCCAGGCGTATCAGGCGCGGCTGGTGGCCACGGCGGCCGAGAGCTATCGCCGACAGCGCTACCAGCCGGTGACGGCCCTGTTCCACTTCATGTTTGTGGAGACCTGGCCCTCCATAAACTGGGGCGTGGTGGACTACCTGCGGAAGCCTAAAGCCGGTTTTTACGCGTTAAAACGCGCGTACCAGCCGGTTCTGCCGTCCATTGAACCGCTCACCCAGCAGTGGAAATCCGGCACGGCGGCGACCGTGCGCCTTTGGGCCATCAACGACACCTGGAAACCGTGCAGCGAGTGCCGTCTGACCTGGCGCATCACCCAGCGCGATAAGGTGCTGACAAAGGGCACGATGACGATGACGATCGCAGCGGACTCGGGAACGATGGTCAAAACGCTGACGGCCACGCCCGTGGGCCAGGATGAGGTGTCGATTACGTTTACGATTGAAAACAAAGCGGGAAAAAAGGTCGGTGAAAATCAGCGCACTGAGTCCGTCATAAGGTGAGCGAGGGGAAAAGGAAAATTGCCGCTTCCCCTGCTTTCTTGTACCCTTTCACCGGTAACCCTGCCCCCACAAACATTGAGACATCCGGACACCTATGACTGCACACATTTCTAACGATCCTTTGCATGGCGTAACGCTGGAGATGATGGTCAACGCCCTGGTGGCGAAATATGGCTGGAGCGAGCTGGGTGACCGAATCAAAATTAACTGTTTCAGAAAAGATCCCAGCGTTAAATCGAGCCTGAAATTTCTGCGCCGCACCCCGTGGGCGCGCGCGGAAGTGGAAGCCCTGTATCTGGACTCCCTCCACGATGAGGTGAGCACTGAACAGGCGGAGCCCGCCTTTAATCCCTGGGCCAACAGTCGGATTACCAAGAGCTAATACGCAAATGACGCGACACGTAAAACGGATTGGTGCGCTGGCTGCCTGCGCGCTTTTACTTGTGAGCTGCTCCTCAAAACCACCCAAATCACTGGTTACCCCTCTCCCCACCGCGAGCAAACCGACGCAGCAGGCAAACGAGCCGATGCGCGGGATTTGGCTGGCGACCGTCTCTCGTCTCGACTGGCCGCCGGTGGCCTCGGTGAATGGCCGAAGCGCTGACCAGCGCATCGCGATGCAAAAACAGGCGCTGACCAGCAAGCTCGATAACCTGAAGCACCTCGGCATTAACACGGTGTTTTTCCAGGTGAAGCCGGACAGCACGGCGCTCTGGTCATCAAAAATTTTACCGTGGTCGGATATGCTGACGGGCAACATCGGCGAATATCCGGGATACGATCCGCTGCAGTTTATGCTGGACGAAGCGCACAAGCGCGGCATGAAGGTCCATGCCTGGTTCAACCCGTACCGCGTGTCGACCAACACGAAGCCGTCAACCATCGCCGCCCTGAACCGGACCGCCTATCAGAGCCCGTCCAGCGTCTATGTCCAGCACCCTGAGTGGGTGTGCGTCTCGGGTGACCGCTTTGTTCTCGACCCCGGTATTCCGGAAGTGCGGGACTGGATCACCCGGGTGGTGACCGAAGTGGTGGCGAACTACGCGGTAGATGGCGTGCAGTTCGATGATTACTTCTATACCGAAACACCTGGTTCAGCGCTCAATGACTCGCAGACCTGGCGGCAGTACGGTCAAGGATTTGCCTCAAAGGCCGACTGGCGCAGACACAACACGCAGCAGCTAATAGTCCAGGTTTCCCGCGCGATTAAACAGACCAAGCCCGAGGTTGAGTTTGGCGTCAGCCCGGCGGGCGTGTGGCGCAACCGCTCCTTTGACCCGGCAGGCTCCGATACCCGCGGCGCCGCGGCCTATGATGAATCCTACGCCGATACGCGTCAGTGGGTGCAGCAGGGTCTGCTGGACTACATCGCTCCGCAGATTTACTGGCCCTTCTCGCGGGATGCCGCGCGCTACGACGTGCTGACCAAATGGTGGGCCGACGTCGTGAAGCCGACCCACACTCGCCTGTATATTGGCATTGCGTTCTACAAGGTGGGAGAGCCGTCGAAAAATGAGCCGGACTGGACGGTTCAGGGCGGCGTGCCGGAGCTGAAAAAACAGCTCGATCTCAACGATTCGCTGCCCAACGTGAATGGCACCATCCTGTTCAGGGAAGATTACCTGAACCAGCCGCAGACGCAGCAGGCGGTGAACTACCTGAAAGGACGCTGGGGAAGCTAAGAGACTATCAGGCAGAAACGCCACGTTTCTGCCTGTTTTTTACGGCTTCGGCCCGAACATCGCCTCAAGCTGCTGCGCATCTGGCATACCGACCACCTGCTGCAGCTCATTTTCCGCATTCAGATAGTAAATGGCCGGCGTGGCGTTAGCGCCCAGGCTGTCCATCAGCGTCTGGTGCTTCTGCAGGATCGCTACCGTTTCACGGGATGCGTCCCCTTCTGGCTTGGGCAATTTTTTCCCACCGGAAAGCTCGTATTCGCGCCAGGCCGAAACCGGATCTTTCGCATTCAGGATCGCGGCGGCGTTACGTCCGCTGTTGGGGTTGAGAAACGCCACCAGCAGCGTGTTGAGCTGAACCTTGCCCGCCTTCACCCACGGCTGCGCTTCGGCCCAGAACTGCTTGCAGTACGGGCAGAACGGATCGGCGAAAACGAACACTTTACGCGGAGCGTTATCCGCCCCTTCCTTCAGAGGATGCGCCGCGTTGAGGTTCTTCCACATCTCGCGTCCCATCGGGGCGTAGATCTCTTTCTGGAAATAGCCCTCGCTGAGGTTTTTTCCTTTGTCATCGTACAGATAGCCTGAGATCACGTGCTTGCCGTCCGGCGTTAAAAACAGCGTCACGCCCATATCCTGATACTGCCCCAGCCAGGCCGGTGCGCCGCCGGGTGCATCCAGCTTCTTAATGATTTTAATGTTCTGCTGCTCGCCGAAGTGCTTTACCACCTCCGGTATGGCTTCAGCCGCCTGTACCAGCCCTGACGTCGCCAGCGCCGAAAGTAACAGTAATTTTTTCATTTCCCTCTCCGATTTTTCGGGGGCATTACGCCCCCTTCAGGTTAGCGGTTTTTCAGTGCGTCACTGACCATTTCGTCGAACTGTTCAAACGGCACCCAGCCGGGCAGCAATCCCTCGCCGATTAGCGTGGCGGGCGTGCCCTGGATCCCCATTTTTTCAGCGACGATCAGGCTGCGCTTGATCGTCAGCAAACTCTCATCGTCCGGCGTCGTGACGCTCACGCCTGCCCGCTTCTGCGCCTCCTGAATGCTGGCGTCATCGTGGTATCCCTTCCTGGCCATCAGGGTATGGTTCAGCTTCATAAACTGCCCGGGATCCTGACGCCAGAGCGTTAACGCATCCCGCGCGGCGGTCAGCGAGCTTTCCGAGCGGAAAGGTAAAAATTTAAAGATCACCGCGACGTCCGGGTATTTTTCGACAATCTTCTCCAGGTACGGATCGAATTTTTTACAGTACGGGCAGTTGTAGTCGGTAAATACCACCAGGGTGAGCTTTGGGTTTTTCGCGCCGATGCGCGGGGAGTTCGGATCGTTACACAGGAAATCAGCGATCATCTTTTGCGCACGCTGCTCCTGGCCCGGCGTCAGCGGCTGGGCCGCAAACACCTGAACCGGGGCCAGCAGGAGCAGAAGCGTAATAAGGATTTTTTTCATAACACGGTTAGCCTTTTGCGTTGTTCAGGGTGGTGACCAGGGTGCGCTTGTCCAGCAGCGGCGAGAGGATTTCGCCATCGGGCAGGCCGGGGCCATAAACCGCGTTAAACGGAATGGCGTAGCGGTTTCGCTTCGCCAGAAAGTCCGCAATAAACGCGGACGGCTGGCTCCAGTCTCCGCGCAGGGCCACCACGTCCGGCTGGCGCAGCGCGGCAATAACGTTCGGCTGATTCAGTACCCGATGCTCGTTCACCTTACAGGTCACGCACCAGTCGGCAGAGATATCCACAAACACGCGTTTTCCCTGCGCCAGCGCCTGCTGGATGGCCTCCTCGCTGAGCGGCTGCCACGGGATTGCCTGCGCGGTATTTTGCTCCGGCGCGTCAGGCGGCGCGTTAAGCAGCCCGCGCGCCTGATACCCGCCGAACGCCGACAGCACGATGACCACGAGCCAGAAAAGCGGTGAGGATTTTTGCCCCTTCAGCGCGAACAGCGCCAGCGCGACGGCGATTAGCACCAGCATCACCATCTGGCTGACCGACTCGCCGAGATGCACGCTCAACAATGTTGCCAGCCAGAGGCTGGAGGCCAGCATCATCAGGCCCAGGATGACTTTGAGCGTGTTCATCCAGCGGCCGGGTTTCGGCAGCAGCAAGGCCGTTTTGGGCACCAGGGCGACAAACAGCCACGGCAGGCTCATGCCCACGCCGAGCATCAGGAAGATGAGCCACAGGGAGTGCAGCGGTGCGCCAAGGGCAAAGGCGACCGCGGTACCGAGGAACGGCGCGGAGCACGGCGTCGCCAGCAGCGTGGCGAACATTCCTTCGCAGAAGCTGCCGCCAATCCCCGCCCCTCCTGCCGTCGCCAGCCGTCCCGTGGCGGCGGAAGGCAGCAGCATCTCAAACACGCCAAACAGGTTCAGCGCAAACAGGAAGGTGACGGCGACCATCAGGCCAATAAACCACGGGTTCTGGAACTGAATGCCCCACCCCAGCGACGCTCCGGCCAGCTTAAGCGCGGTCACCATCCCCGCCAGCAGCATAAAGGAGGTGAGGATCCCGGCGCTGGTGGCCAGAAAGCGCAGCCTGATCGCGCGCCTGTCCGATCCCGCCAGCAGGATGCTGTTAAGCTTCATCCCCATGACCGGCAGCACGCAGGGCATCAGGTTGAGGATCAGCCCGCCCAGCAGCGCAAAGAGCACCATTTTGCCCGTCCCTTCAGGCGCGGAGGGCGCTGTCGGCGTCGCGCCAACGGTGAGTGAGGTTTGCTGCGCTTGACCGCCGCTGGTCAGCACAAACGACAGCGCTTTGCCTTCCAGCGAGGCAGGTTTATCGCCCCATTCATCGGTCACGGGTACCGCCACCCGGAGGGTATTGCCGTCGTGTTTAATGACCGGCTCGCCGGGAAGAATGTCGCCCTCCAGCGGGTCAAAGTAGATCCCCGGATTATCCCACTTCCCGTCCGTCGTGCCGGTAATCACCAGCTTGTCGCCAGAGAGCCAGGCGGACAAATCCGCGGATACGCCTGACGTACCGGGCACGGCGCGCATCGCCTGCTCGAACTCGCTACGGAAACCCTCATCCACCGGCTGGGTAAAATCGAGATGCAGCGGGTAGTCCGTCAGCAGGCAGACGTTACTGCACGTCGAGAGCGTGAGCGTCCCGTCAAGCGTGTCGCCCTTCACCCCGTCGAGCGTAATCGGGATAGTGACCCTATCGTGATAGCCCTGCGTCGTCATGCCGGAGATATCGAAGCGCGACGGGACCGGCCAGGACCAGCTATCCGTCACGCCTTCGGGCCAGCTGATTTTCGGCGCCACGCCGCCCTCGCCCGGCGATCGCCAGTAGGTTTTCCAGCCGGGCTTCAGCTCAACGGTGAGCAGGCCTTTAATGTGCGTTTGCTCCCTCTCCGCCTGAAAGCGGATGCGGGCGTGATCGTTTTGTGGGGAAACCTGCCAGCCTGTGTCCGCCGCATGGACAATGCCAATGCAGGACAGCCACAGGAAGACGAATCCCCTGAAGAGGTTAACCATGTTTTACTCCGTGAACAGTGAAAATTATCGTGTGAGGACGATGATTTTCATTCACGGAAAACGCAGTTTTTAAGGTGTATTCGGGGAGGCGGCGCCTGAACGGGCTGTTCTGCGGGAGCCAATGCCCGCCCTTGCGTAAACAGCTGGAGCAGCGCGAAGAAGATAATAATGGCCGGTAGCGCGCCGTCGAAGAACAGCGGCTGGGCGCAAAGCAGCGAGTGTGCGCCAAGTTGGCAAGGCGACGGGCCGGGTTGTTCGGTGCTGCTGCTTTGAGCCGGGGCATCTGCGCTCAGAGAAATTTGCGGATCCAGTCCCTGTAAAAAATGGTTGAGCATCACCGCACGCTGCACGAGGCAAAGCGCCATCGCGAGACAGGTGACGATCAAAAGCCATTTTCCGAGGAGCTGACGGTTGCGCATAACATTCCAGAGTGACAAGACGCCCCGATCATAAACGATAGTGATGAATCTACAAGTGCCGGAAGTGTAAGGTTTTGTCTGTCGCCGCTATTCGCCCGTCAGCGCGTCGTAGACGTCCCGCAGCCGCGTGCGCAGAAACAGCACCGCCTTGTGCTTGCGGGATAACAGCGCCTGTTCGCTGGCGCCGGTCTCCTCTACCAGCATTTTAATGCTGTAGCCGTGGAGTTCGGTCTTTTCAAACACCTCGCGCTGCGGCGGCGGCAGTTCAGACAGCGCCTGCCCCAGCTCTTCCCACAGCAGCGTTTTGAGATACTCCTCTTCCGGCGTGTGCGGGACGCCGAACAGGGTTTCGGCCAGCTCGTCCTCCGGAAAACCCTCTTCGTCTTCGCCCGTAAAATAGCCGGAGAGTGAGACTTCGCGCTTTTTACGCGCCCGGTCGGTCATCTCGTTACGCGCCGCGCGGAACAGCCAGGCGGCGACGTTTTCGACCGGCTGCTCCACTTTCATCAGCTGATATGTCACTTCCTGCAAAATGTCGTCGGCATCATCGCGAACGGACGTCCGCCCGCGAATGAAGGCTGTCAGCCGGGCGCGGCAGGCATTAAGCGCCGACATCAGCATGGATCCGCCCGCCTCCCCGGCTTTCATTTCGCTCACTCTGCTTCCGGCGCTTTTGGCGTGGCGTCATCGCGCTTATCGTCACGATGACCGTGCCAGCCGCAGTGGCCGCGGCCGTGGCGACCAAACCCTTCGCGGCGCTGCTGAATAAACGCCTCGCGCTGTTCTGGCGTCATGTTCATCCAGCGCTCGTGCATCCGGCGGTGCGCGCCAAACATCCCCGGGCGGAAACCTAACCCGCCAAACAGAATGCGGCTCAGCACCAGAATGCCCAGCGCCTGCCAGAATCCGATGGCCTTAACGCCGAGGATGGCCGGAAGCAAGGCGTTCCACAGGGTCATCACCAGCAGGCCGAGCACGATGAAAATCACCGCGCCGATGACTAAGCCCTTGCCCATGCGGTGGCGACCGAATCCGCGCCCGTGACCTCTGCCGTGCATTTCAAAATCTCTCATGGTGTTTACCTCATTTACAGTAACTGATTATGGCTTGTGATGAGGTAGACGGATGAGGAAGGGAAATATTGCTGGGGTGAATGAAATAATTACTCTGTCCGCACATTCGCGGTTATTGCCCGGCGGCGCTGACGCTTGCGCGGGCCTACAGGTTTCGTAGGCCGGGTAAGCGCCAGCGCCACCCGGCACATGTCAAAGGCTTACGCCTGCACCGGCAAACTAAAACTCGAAATACTCCGCGAAAGCTGCTGCGCCTGCTCTTCCAGCGAGGCCGCGGCCGCGGCGGACTGCTGCACCAGCGCGGCGTTCTGCTGGGTCACGCCATCCATCTCGGTCACCGCCTGCCCGACCTGGCTGATCCCGCGGCTCTGCTCTTCAGAGGCGACGGAGATCTGCTCCATCAGCGTATTCACTTTATTCACCGATGAAATAATCGAGTCAATCACTTCGCCCGAGCGGCTCACCAGCTCCGCACCGTTTTTCACGCTGGATACCGACTGCGCAATCAGGCTCTCGATGTCCTTGGCCGCCACCGCGCTTTTCTGCGCCAGGGTGCGTACCTCGCTGGCCACGACCGCAAAGCCGCGACCCTGCGTACCCGCGCGCGCCGCTTCCACCGCCGCGTTCAGCGCCAGGATGTTGGTCTGGAAGGCGATGCTGTTGATCACGCTGGTAATGTCTTCGATGCGCTTCGAGTTCGCCGCGATGGTATTCATCGTGTCGATGACTTCGCGGGTCACCGCTTCACCGGTGTGGGCATTTTTCACCGCGTCCTGCACCAGTTTACCGGCCTGGTAAACGTTGTCAGTATTGTTTGCCACCGTCGCGCTCAGCTCTTCCATGCTGGCCGCCGTCTGGGTCAACGCGGAAGCCTGCTGCTCGGTACGTGACGCCAGGTCGATATTCCCGGAGGCAATCTCCTGGGCCGCGTGCGTTACGGTATGGCTCGCGTCGCGCACCTGGGCGATGGTCTCCAGCAGCGCCTGACGCATCTGCTCCATCGAGCTCATGAGATGATCGATTTCGTTATGTGCGCTCCCCTTGACCGGCACCGGAATGTCCAGCTTGCCTGCCGCAATCTGGCTACAGTGCTCGCGCGCCAGGTTGACCGGCGCAAAGACAAAGCGCTTCATCAGCAGGCTGACGGCGACAATCACCACCACAAACAGGCTGGCGATAGCGGCAATGATCGCCAGGCCAGAGACGAAATTGCTGCTCGCATCTTCGTTCAGGCTTTTGGCGTATTTCTGGTGGACGGAAAGGACCTGGTCGAGAACGATCTCGTACTGACGGTCAAGGCGGGAGACTTCCGGGATCAGCGCGTTAAATTTGGCCACATCGTGCGCCTCGGCGGCATCGATCAGCGGCGCCAGTCCCTGGTTGCGGTAGTTTTGCCAGGCATCCTGATAGGCCGTCACCAGCGGCGCTTCATCCGTCAGACGCGGCGAAGCCATAAAGGCCGCAAAGGCGTGGTCCGCTTTGGTCAGCGCCTCTTTCACGGCGGTTAGCTTTGCAGCCCCGTCCGCCGAGTTGCCCGCTTCCACCATCTTCACATACTCCATCACCCGAACGCGCAGCGTACGGCTATGATTGATAGGATCAATAATGGACAGCACAACCTGGATCTCTTTGTTGACGTTATCCAGGGAATTATTACTTTTAATGATGAGGCCAACGCTGGTCACAGTGCTGACAACAAAGAAGAAAAGCAGTGAGAACAGGACGATCAGGGACGACTTTTTCAACGACATAAACCAATACCTCAAGGGAAATTATTCCTTATGGTTATCGGCCATTCCAAAACTTAAATTAATTAAAGTTATTGAAGTATCAAGTCGGGCTATTTCGCTGACTTATAGCGTCGCTGCAGGGTAGCATCCAGCTTCCGCTGCAGCGGTTCCGGGGTCTCGCCCTCAATCAATTTACTAATCAAATCAAAGCAGTGCCACGCCAGCTGACGGTTATCCTGGCGAATGGTATCCACGGGGATCGTCAGCGAATCGTAGAGATAGTGATCGTCAAAACTGGCTAACCTGATGTCACTTTGCAACAGGTTATGTTGGCCCATATAGCGCAGCACCCCTTCCAGCAGCCCGCAGGCGGCGGCGAACAGCGCTTTCGGCGGACGACCCAGACGGGCGCAGAGTTCAGCAAACATCTCGTACCCGGAGCTCGGGTGATAGTTGCCGTGAATGATCCACTCGGGGCGCAGTTCCACACCGGCATCACGCAGCCCTTGCTTAAACCCTTCCAGACGGTCGCGCGTCGGGGATAAGCGGGGCTGGCCGCCGAGGAAGTAGAACTCATCAGGATGCTGGCGCGCAATGTCGGCAACAAGCTCTGCCGTTGGGGTAATGGAATCGGTGATGACCAGCGGCAGCGCGCTGTCGTTGATGTGGCGGTCAAACAGGACAACGGGCAGCTGCTCGCTCAGCTTGTGGTAGTCCGCATCGTTAAGCATGCTGGAGGCCACAATCAGCCCGTCCACCTGACGCGCCACCATGTTGTTCACCACCACCGTCTCCTGTCCCGGGTTCTCATCGCTACAGGAGATCAGCAGCTGAACGCCCGCCTCGCGGCACAGCGTTTCCAGTTCGTGAGAAAAGACGGCAAAACCGTAGTTGGTGATCTCCGGGACCACCAGACCAACGGTGTGGCTGCGGTTATCGCGCAGCGACCGGGCGTGAATGCTGGGCTGATAGTGGTGCTCTTTCGCAATCGCCAGCACGCGCTCGCGCGTCTCTTCCGCCACGCGAAGCTCTTTGCTGCGCCCGTTCAGGACCAGGCTGGCGGTAGCTTTTGACACACCCGCCAGCTCCGCGATGTCTTTAATGGTGACGCGTTTTGTTTTTCTCACAACGACTTAGATCCGGCTGCCAAAACCCTCATTCTATCATGCAGGCGCGCAGCGACCAGTAGCGTAATGTGATATCGGACGCACCTTCGAATCGCACCCGGGCCGGATGGTCAGGAAAATAGCGGCTGCTCATCACCCCTTCACCGTGATTGATGAAAATTTCAACGCTGGAGCGGTCGCACAGAACGCGCAAATGAGTGACGTCGCCCTGCCAATAGCGGCTCAACGTTTCACCGTTTTTCAGGCTCGCGCGTTCAAGCCGTATGCCCTTCTCATCAACCGTGAGACGCAGCGTGCCGCCAAAATCGACATTCACCTGCGATACGTTCAGCTCAAACTCCAGGCGCGTCGCGTCCAGGTCTGGCGCCTCGCTGGCGCATCCCTGCCAGCGCTGCTCATCTTCGCGCAGCGCCGCCAGCTCGCGCGCCGGGGTCTGCCAGAGCCTGCCGTCGCGATAGCGTAATTCACGCGGGCAGGTCATCTGGTGCATCCAGCCGTGCGCCCGGGTGGGCTGAAGCATCTCTTCCCCGTCCGGCACGCCCATCCAGCCGATCAGAATGCGTCGCCCGTCTTCCGCCAGCGTCGTTTGCGGAGCGTAAAACTCAAAGCCCGCGTCCAGCTCGTGCAGATCGCCGTGGTCGAATGCGGCGTTTGCATAGTCAAACGCCCCGCTCATCCAGGTGGCCGGATAGGTGTTGAGATAGCGATGCGGCTCGCGTGCCAGCCCCTGCGGGCAGCTGATCAAGATGTGCGTTCCGTCGAGCGCGAACAGGTCCGGACACTCCCACATATACCCCGCATCCGTCAGGCCGTTGACCCCGTGACCGGCGATTTCCCCGCACGACGCCCAGGCGTGCAGATCGGCTGACTTAAACAGCAGCACCTTGCCGCGCTTTTGCACATCCTGCGCGCCGAGCACCATGTACCACTCCCCGTCATGCTGCCACACCTTCGGGTCGCGCACGTGGCCGGTGTAGCCTTCCGGCAGGGCCAGCACCGGACCCAGCTTCTTAAAGGTCCCGTCCGGCTGTTCCACGGCGAGGCACTGCCAGGCCGTGCGGCTGCCGTCATCAAACTTGACGTTGCCGGTGTAGCACAGGGTCAGGACGCCCTGGTTATCCACGGCGCTACCGGAGTAGCAGCCGTTGCGGTCATACGCTTCGTCGGGCATCAGCGCCAGCGGCTCATGCTGCCAGTGCACCAGGTCCGCTGAGCTCCAGTGCCCCCAGCATTTAAACCGATGCTCGCAGTCCAGCGGGTTCCACTGATAGAACAGGTGGTAGCGGCCGGCAAACCAGATAAACCCGTTGGGATCGTTCATCAGCCCCGTCGCCGGCGCGGGGTGCCACTGCGGATAGTGGCTATCCGCCAGCGCCCGCGGCTGGCCTTTCATAACGGCCTGCAGGATCGCAGGCCAGCGGGAAGGTAACGTCATTATTCAGAGTCCGTTTTATATTTCAGCAGCAGTGAGACGGTAAACGCCACGCCGAAGGCAATCACCATACCGATAATATAGTTGAGCAGCGAGCTGGCCTGCACGATGGCCATGCCCGGAATAGCGGTTAACCCAACGGCGGTCATGTAGACATGGACTGAGACCACCCAGGCCCCGCCCACCGCGCCGCCAATCAGCGCGGCGATAAACGGCTTAACGAAGCGCAGGTTGATACCAAAAATGGCCGCTTCGGTGATGCCCAGCATCGCAGAAAACGCCGACGGTAAGGTAATGGCTTTGATTTTGGCATCTTTGGTTTTGAACCACACCGCCAGACAGGCGCCGCCCTGCGCCACGTTCGCCATGGCCCAGATCGGCAGCAGGAAGTTCACGCCAATCGACGGGTTACCCAGCAGCCCGGCTTCGATCGCGTGGAAGCTGTGGTGAATACCGGTGATCACAATCACCGAGTAAAGCCCGCCGAACAGCAGCCCGGCCAGCCAGCCCGCGTGGGCGATCAGCGTGCTCAGAACGAAGGAGATGCCATCCCCTAAGGCGCGCCCCGCCGGGCCGATAATCAGCAAGGCGATAAAGCCGGAGATAACGACGGTGAGGAACGGCGTCAGGATCAGGTCTAACGCGTCCGGGATCGCGCGGCGCAGGTTTTTCTCCACGATGCTCATGAACCAGACGGCCAGCAGCACCGGGAATACCGTGCCCTGATAGCCAATCATCGCGATCTCAAGGCCGAAGAAGTTCATGGTGTGGAAGCCTGAGGCCACGCCCCAGGCGTTGGTCAGCGCCGGGTGCGTCAGAATGCCGCCCAGCGTCGCGCCGAGATACGGGTTGCCGCCAAATTCCCGCGCGGCGGTAAAACCGATCAGAATAGGCAGAATGATAAACGCCGCGGAGCTGCACATGTCCAGCATGATGTAGATGGCATTATCCGCATTGACCCAGCCGTAGGTTTTCACCATGCCGAGCAGGCCCATCAGCAGGCCGGATGCCACAATCGCGGGAATGATCGGGACAAAGATATTGGAGAGCAGACGGGCAATGCGCTGGAACGGGTTCAGCTTGCGCGCCGCCAGATCCGCGGCCTCAGATTTACTGGACTCGCTAATCCCCGCCGCCTGAATAAACGCGGCGTAAACCTTATTGACCACGCCCGTCCCAAAAATCACCTGCATCTGCCCGGCGTTACGAAAACAGCCTTTTACGCCGTCGACCTTGCCGATCGCCTGCTGATCGGCAAGCGCGTCATCGACCAGCACCAGACGAAGACGCGTTGCGCAGTGCGCCGCGCTGGCGATATTTTCCTTGCCACCGAGCAGCGGAATGAGCTCGCGGGCGATTTGATTAAAATCCATAGATACCTCTGCCTGACTTCTTTTTATGATGTGCGAAACGCTCCCGCCAGGCGGGAGCGTGATGGGTTAAAACCAGGTTTCCATCTGGACCCCAAAGTTCCATTCCCCGCCGGCGTTGAAGCCGCTGCTGCCAAAGGCATCATCGCTGGCGTAATGATCCAGTTTGCTGCTCCAGTCCATCCAGGTGGCAAACAGACGAAGCTCCGGACGGCTGAAGAAATCGCCGATTTTGCTCGCTTTTAACGTCGGCGCAAAGGTCAGCTTGTAGAAACTGCCGTTAACGGCGTTGCGGTCCTTATAGCCTTCCGGACTTAAATCCATGTACTGATAGCTTCCCTCAAACGCCAGGGCGAAGTTCTGCGTCACCTCTTTAATCAGACGGGTGTTGAGCGTCACCCACTCATAGCTGTCGCCCTTGACGTAGCGATCTTTACTGCTCTGCGCCAGGACGGCGGGCGCAACGCTCCAGCCTCCGCCGATTGGCGTGACACCGTAACTTGCGAAACGCCAGGTATTCGCCTCAGACAGCAGCGCGCCGTCGGAGCCGATGCTTTTCACTTCCGCACCCAGCCCGTGACCGTACAGCAGCGCCGTTTTGGCGGTCCCTTCCCGCAGGCCGTAGAAGCTCTCGTTGTGCAACCCGACCAGCGCATGAACGCCGGTATTCGCAGCATCAGTTTTGATGAGATCGCCGTTGGTGTCTTTACGGTCGTCGTTATCTTTCGCCCGCAGGCCGCTCACCATCAGCTGGAACGGTCCGGCGAAGTGGTTCATGGTGAGGATATAGTTCTGCACGTTATTGTCGGTCTGCTCCACGCTGCCGAAGTTGCGGCCGTAGATGGAGAAGTTGCTGCGCAGCGAATCGTTCCATTTCACGTCATAGACGCCGCCGCCGGTACCGGCGAGGAACACCACGTCGGAATCCAGCCAGTGAATGTCAAAGTTGTCGCGGTCAAAGCGTTTACCCGCCCAGAAGGTGCTGCCCTTCAGCGCGCCGGTAAAATCAGGCAGATTGCCCAGCTCCGCGAAGGCCTGGCGAATATTGAGATCGCTGGTATCGGCTGACCAGTCGTTATAGGTTCTCTGGCCGTCGGCCAGCATCGCCTTGAAGCGCGTAGTGGCCCCGTTGTCCAGGGTTTGCTTGTGCTCCAGGTTCAGCTCAACGTAGGTGTCTGCTTCGTTACCCAGACGGCCTACCGCACCGCCGGTTTCACCGGCCGGGGTCAGATAAGGACCGCTTTTGCTGCTGGAGGCCGCATCGTTCATCAGCAGGCCCGAACGGGCGTAGCCGTGGAACTCAAACCCGCTGCTTTGATCCGCCTTCTTCTCCAGCGCGGTGGTACGCTGCGCCACCGCCTGAGCTGTCGTTTGGGTCTGCTGCTGGGCGGCAACCAGCTGCTGCGTTTTTTGTTCCGCATCCGTGGCACGCTTCTCAGCCACCTGCGCACGCGTTTCCGCCGCCTGGAGTCGCTGCTCCATCGCGGCAAGACGCGCTTCGATACTTGTCATATCCGTTTGGGCAAAAACAGAGGTACTTCCGGCCAGCATGCCTATCATCACGGCAAGTCTGCGTTTTTTATACATTTTGTCGCATCCCTAAAAGAAGTCATTAAACGTGCTAAATTGCTAAACCGGTTTAGGTTGCTGATACTAAACCTCTGAATTTTGGATCGGCAATCTTTTTTGCTAAACCGTTTTAGTAAGTGTGATCGAGGCGACAATTCAGGCCGCCGGATGGCGGCCAGTGAAGGAAGGAATTACAGATCGTGCTGCCAGGGCAATGCGGTCATCGCCCCTTTGGCGGTAGTGGCTAACGCGCCGCAGCGCTGGGCTAAGGCGATGACGGGCGTCAGGTCCTGCCCGGCGGCCAAGCCGTAGAGCAGTCCGGCGACGAAGGCATCGCCCGCGCCGGTCGTATCGACGCACTGAACGGGAGTTGCCGGATAGTGCTTCACGGTGCCGTCATGCCAGGCGATGACGCCCTCTTTACCCTGAGTAACCAGCACCAGACGCGCCGGGCAGCGCGCCATCAGCGCGTTTAGACCGACGCTTACCGGCACATCTCCGGTTAAGAACGCCAGCTCTTCCACAGAGAGTTTCACCACGTCTGCGCTCTGCAGGGCCTGCTCCAGGCAGCGGCGTAGGTCGCTCTCCTCCGGCCAGAGGTCCGGGCGAATATTGGGGTCGAAGCTGACGTAGCCGCCCGCCTCGCGAATGGTGGCCATCGCCTCAAACGTCGCGGAACGGCTCGGCTCTGCGCTTAACGCGATGGAACAGACGTGCAGCCATTCCCCGGCGCTGAACGTCGGCAGATCGGCGGTTTCCAGAAACAGATCGGCGCTCGGGCGCACCATAAAGGTAAACGAGCGTTCGCCGTGGTCATCCAGATCGACCACCACCGTTGAGGTGCGGTGCGCCGGGTCAAGGCGCATATGCTTCACGTCGACCCGCTCGTCGGCTAATGTCTTAGACATAAAGCGTCCGAAAGGATCGTCGCCAACCCTGCCGATAAAGGCGCTCTGGCCGCCCAGTCGGGCAATGCCGACCGCGACGTTTGCCGGTGCGCCGCCGGGACACTGCAGTAATCTGCCTTCTCCATCAGGCAGCAAATCCACTACCGCATCGCCAAGTACCCAGATTTTTTTCATGTAACCCTCTTAGCTAAACTATATTAAACCGATTTAGCTATTTAAGCACAGGCAGGGCGAAGGGGAAATAACGGGAAGGAAATTTGGCTTAACGCACCAGATGCGGCCAGTGAATATCACCGACGCCATTAATTTGCGGACGGGCGAACAGAAAGCCCTGGAAACGACGGATACCGGCAGACTCGAGCCAGCACCACTCCTCTATCTTCTCGATCCCTTCGGCCACCAGGGTAATTTCGAGATCGGAGCAACAGCTGACGATGGAGCGCACAATCGCCTGCTTCGGGCCGCTGAGGTGGATATTGCTGACAATCTCCCGGTCGATCTTAATTTTATCCGGCTGGAAGCGGGTCAGCAGCGAAAGACCGGCATAGCCGGAACCAAAATCATCGATCGCCAGACCCACGCCCTCGCCGCGAAGCTGCTTAATGGCGCTGTTAAACTGGTTGAAGCCGGAGATCATCTCGTTTTCGGTGACTTCAATCACCACCTGCTCCGGCTGAAGACCATGTTTTTTAATCTGAGCGACCAGAAATTCCACTGCGCCGGGGACATTCACCAGCGACATCGGCAGCAGATTGACCGCAATTTTATGGCTGCCAATCCCCAGTTTTTCCGCCAGCGCAAAGGCATACGCTTTGGTCTGGAGATCGACTTCGTAGAGTTTGTCCGGGTCGAGGGTGCTGAAGAAATGCTCAGGGCTGCCGCCGTCGTTGCCGCGAATAAGGGCTTCCAGCGAGCTGATCTTCCCTTCCGAGGGCTCAACGATGGGCTGGAGCGCAAACTGACAGGTTTGGTTAGCCATCAGCCCCAGACGTTCGCCAAAGGGTAACGCCTCGGGTGACAGCGTCCATTTTTCAGGGACGTAGCGCGCCCCCGACGGGGTCGGACGTTTGCCCATAATAAACGTCTGAATAAATTTGAATACCCGATCGTCGGAGGTGAGATAGCTGTCCAGCTTGCTGTAGTGCAGGACCGACTGCAGCACCTCTTTCGGCGACTGCGTTTGCAGATCGAACAGCAGCATCCCGACGTTTTCGAAGCGTCTGCGCGGGCCGTAATCCCGCATCAGTTCAACCACCCCACTGTGCCGCTTATCATCACGGATTTTATGGAACAGTTTAACCACGCTCTCTTCCGACCCTTCCAGGATTTGCAGAACGTCGCTCCCTTTAGCAAGGAGTACGCCGGTAATGTTCAGCTTTGCGTTACGGCCTCTGGCGCGCTCCACCAGCTCCCGCAGCTCGGTGGAGGGGCGGGATAAATTCAACTGGCTTCGGTAAATCAGAGTCGTCAGCACAAAAATAGGTTCCAATGAGAAAGAGAGGTGCCTTAAAGCTATTATTTAACATACTTAATCAATGCGACCTAACATATTCACGCCACAGGGGAACGTTACTTTTCCCCGTCCCCGATCCGGCTGTTAATCCTCTCCTGCATATAGTCGTAGAACGGGTTTGAGGTGACCCGCATCAGCGCCTCTTTTCCGACGCTCAATACGGAGGTTTCGCCCCAAAGCGCAATTGTCCCCAGGCTGATGCCGTAGCGGTTTTTCACCCCAGGCTCACGGCCATAGAGATCGTCATCCGGCGGGAACGGCACCGCAACATGCGATAGCGAATAGACATCCTGCGGCCAGGCCTGCGCAAGCGGCACCACCGTCTCCCGGGTGCTGCCTGCCGGGGTAATTTTTGCCACCGTCGAGAAGCTGTGTGCGTCCGCATTAGTAATAACCGTGACACCGTAACGTCTCTGCGCAACCGGCAGCAGCGCCGAGGTTGCCGTCCAGGACGACGGTTTGAACAGCGGGCGGAAGCTCGCGGCCTGGTTGATGTCAAACACCACCAGCTCGCTGCCGTTTGCCGGAAGCTGGTCAAACAGGCCGGTCACCACCGCGCGGGTGCTGACCGTAGAATCCATCACCGACTGGAACGCCAGCACCGGCGGCAGCTGTGCCAGCCGTTGCTCCCGCGCCTCGCGGCCCATCTGCTCCTGAAGAGCCTTCGTCAGCAGCCACGACTGGCGGGCGGCGTTCACCGGGAACGAATTATATTTATACGGGTTATATTCCGGCGCGATATTCAGCCACGCCGCTTTGGCAAACGCCGGCAGCAGCGCCGGTAGCCCGGCGAAACCGGCAAAGCGCGCAAAGGCCGTCACGCCGATCATCGGTGAGAGCAGTATCACCTGCTGCGGTCGACGAAGCGCAGGCGCGTCCAGCGCATCGAGGGTATATTTCATCGCCAGCGCCCCGCCGTTGGAGTAGCCCACCAGATGCAGCGGCACAGCCTCACCCGCCAGACGCGTGGCTTCCCGCACCGCCAGACGCGTCGCCGCCAGCCACATCTCCCAGTCAACGTCCGTCAGCGCGCCGGGCGCGGTGCCGTGCCCGGGCAGGCGCGGGACTACCGCGACAAAACCGCGTTGCTGATAGTTCACCGCAAGGCGCCTGACGCTGTAAGGCGAGTCCGTCAAACCGTGCAGCAGCACTACCGCGCCGCGGGGCTTTCCGGCAGGCATCAGCACAAACGAGCGGTTGGCATCGGGAGCAAACTGACCGGGCCACACCAGGCTCTGGCGATAAAAGCGGTTTAACGGCGAACGTTCCTCGCCCTCTGTTTTCGCCGTCACCGCGCGATCGAGATCGGCAAAAATAGCGTTTTCCCGGGCGATATACCCGGCAAAATTGGCGTTATCCATCTCGCGCACGGACATCTCGTCGGCCCGCCAGGTATGCCAGAGGTGCAGTTCCGGTCCCTGCTGTGAGAGATAGACCCGCACCGCCAGCAGGACGAGCAGGACGATCCCTACGACCATCCCTATTTTCTTTGCAAGCGTCATCAGGCGCACGCTGACTCGCCAGGGCAGATTTGCCATGCCGGGATCCCTTGTATGTTCACAGTACATCTATCTTATCAAAAATGTGAACGGACTGACGTATTCACCAAATTCATACCTGCCGCGTCAGACAGTGCACCAAAAGTGAACTACGCTGCACAAATGTTGATCATTGGTTAAACAATTATTGCATGAAGTTTACTGCACAGCGGGTTTAACCCGCCCTGTGAATATGGCACGCGTCATGCATTGTTAACCAGGTAACACAAACTCAGCCATTGACAGCCTGTTAACAGCGAGGCGGTATGACGACGAAACCTGAGATGTTAAGCCGTATCGAAGCGACGTTCAGCCAGCTCACGCCCAGCGAAAAGCGGGTCGGGAGCTGGCTGCTGGCGCACGCCGCGCAAATCCCGTTTGAAACGGCTGAGAGCGTGGGTCAGGCAAGCGGGACCAGCGGAATTACCGTTGGACGCTTCCTGCGCAAGCTGGGGTATCGCAACCTGGAAGATGCCAAAAAGAGCCTGCGCGATCCGTATCAGCCCTGGGGCATGAACGAGCGGCTGGACTCCTGGCAGCAGCAGCGCCCCCTTTCCAGCCGCCTTCAGCATGCCCTGTCGCTGGAAGTGGATGCCATCACGCAGGTGTACCAGCTGGCGCAAACGGACGCCTTCCGTCAGGTGGTGCACAACCTCGCCCACGCCGACGCGGTGTTTGTGTTGGGGATCCAGTCCACGCGCGGGATTGCCAACGCCTTCTTCAGCCACCTTGAGTACCTCCGCCCGCGCGTGAGCTATTCGGAGGGGGCGTCCGGCAGCTGGGTAGAATCCCTGAACTCGGGGTTTTCGCACCCGTACGTTGTGCTGACCGACACGCGCACCTACTCCTCGATGGCCCGCCAGTACTGCCGCGTCGCCAGCGAGAAAGGCATTCCGCTGGCCTTGATCACCGACATCTGGTGCCCGTGGGCGCGGGATTACCCGATTGATTTACTGCAGGTGAAAACCGATACCGGTCATTTCTGGGATTCACTTGCCCCCGTGAGCTGCCTGTTCAACCTGCTGCTGTCGGGCGTGGCGGAAGCGCTGGGTGACGCGCTCCCGGCGCGTCTGGCGGTCAACCGACAATTACAACAAGAGTTTGGTCAATTCGAACGCTAAAGGAGCGGAGCTATGCCCGAAGAGAGTGAACTGATTGATGTAGCGAAGACGTTTCCCACGCTGCATATCGATCTGAAATACGCCACCGCCGACAACATCACCGGCCGCCCGATCTATCAGGAGGCGCTGTGCCTGCTGCATACCGATGCGGCCACCGCGCTGGCAAAAGCCATCAGCATTGCCTCCCTGGCCGGGCTGAAGCTGATGGTCTACGACGCCTATCGGCCGCAGCAGGCGCAGGCTCAGCTGTGGGATGCCTGCCCGAACCCGGAATACGTGGTCGACGTGACGATTGGCTCCAATCACAGCCGCGGTACGGCCATCGACGTCACCCTGATGGATGAACATAACGCCGTGCTGGATATGGGGGCAGGTTTTGACGAAATGCATGACCGATCGCATCCGTATCACCCCTCCGTGCAGCCGCACGCCCAGCGCAACCGTCTGCTGTTGAACGCCATCATGTTCGGCGGCGGTTTTGTCGGTATCAGCAGCGAATGGTGGCACTTCGAACTGCCGAACGCCGCCAGCTACCCGCTGCTTGACGACCGTTTTGCCTGTTTTCCCCTGACGCACACCTCTCTTTAAACCTGGAGCACTGCCATGAAAACATCGCTTCTCTCGACCGTAATTGCCGCCACGCTGGCCCTGAGCGCCCCGCTGGCGCTGGCTGCCGTCCCGAAAGACATGCTGGCAATCGGCAAAGCCGCCGATCCGCAAACGCTCGATCCTGCCATCACCATTGATAACAACGACTGGACCGTCACCTATCCGTCCTACCAGCGTCTGGTCAAGTACAAGCCGGGCTCTACCGAGGTGAAAGGCGATCTGTCGACGGGCTGGAAGGCGTCCGACGACCAGAAAGAGTGGACCTTTACCCTGGCGGATAACGCGAAATTCTCCGACGGCACGCCGGTCACCGCGGAAGCAGTAAAACTCTCTTTTGAACGCCTGCTGAAGCTCGGCCAGGGGCCGTCTGAAGCCTTCCCGAAAGACCTGAAAATTGATGCCGTTGATGACCATACGGTGAAGTTCACCCTCAGCCAGCCGTTCGCGCCTTTCCTGTATACGCTGGCAAACGACGGGGCGTCCATCATTAACCCGGCGGTGCTGAAGGCCAATGCGGCGGACGATGCGCGCGGTTTTCTGGCGCAAAACACCGCCGGCTCCGGGCCCTTTATGCTCAAAAGCTGGCAGAAAGGCCAGCAGCTGATCCTGGTACCAAACCCCCACTGGCCGGGTGAGAAGCCGCACTTTAAGCGCGTCTCGGTGAAAATTATCGGTGAAAGCGCCTCGCGCCGATTGCAGCTTTCCCGCGGCGATCTGGACATTGCCGACGCCCTGCCGGTCGATCAGCTTGCGGCCCTGAAGCAGGAAGGCAAAGTCGCCGTCGCGGAATATCCGTCCCTGCGCGTGACTTACCTCTATCTCAACAACGGTAAAGCGCCGCTCAATCAGGTGGATTTACGCCGGGCCATCTCCTGGGCGACGGATTACCAGGGGATGGTGAAAGGCATCCTGAGCGGCAACGGCAAGCAGATGCGCGGCCCGATCCCGGAAGGCATGTGGGGCTTTGACGCGACGGCCATGCAGTACAGCTTCGATGAGGCGAAAGCCAAAGCGGCGCTGGAGAAGGTCAAAGACAAACCCGCCAGCCTGACCTTCCTCTATTCGGATAACGACCCGAACTGGGAGCCGATCGCCCTTTCCACTCAGGCCAGCCTCGGCAAACTCGGGGTTAACGTCAAGCTGGAAAAACTGGCAAACGCCACCATGCGTGACCGCGTGGGCAAAGGCGATTACGACATTGCCATCGGCAACTGGAGTCCCGACTTCGCCGACCCGTACATGTTCATGAACTACTGGTTCGAATCGGACAAAAAAGGGCTGCCGGGCAACCGTTCGTTCTATGAGAACAAAGAGGTCGATTCCCTGCTGCAGGCGGCGCTGAAAACGACCGATCAGGCGGAACGCACCAAAGATTACCAGCAGGCGCAAAAGGTGGTCATCGACGAGGCGGCCTACGTTTATCTGTTCCAGAAAAACTACCAGCTGGCGATGAACAAAGAGGTCAAAGGCTTCACCTTTAATCCGATGCTCGAGCAGGTGTTCAACATCGCCACCATGAGCAAATAACGGTTCTCGCCGGGGGAAAGTGTATGACGTTCTGGAGCATCGTGCGCCAGCGCTGCTGGGGGTTACTCCTGGTGGTGGCCGGTGTCTGTATTATCACCTTTATTATTTCGCACCTGATCCCCGGCGATCCGGCCCGTCTGCTGGCCGGCGATCGCGCCAGCGACGAAATCGTGCAGAACATCCGCCAGCAGCTAGGGCTGGATCGGCCGCTGTATATACAGTTTGGCCGCTACGTGGACGCCCTGGCGCACGGTGATTTAGGCACGTCCATCCGTACCGGGCGTCCGGTCGCCGAAGACCTGAAGGCCTTTTTCCCCGCCACGCTGGAGCTGGCCTTTTGTTCTCTGCTGCTGGCGCTGATCATCGGGGTGCCGCTGGGGATTTTATCGGCGGTGTACCGCAACCGCTGGCTGGATCACCTGGTGCGTTTAATGGCGATGACCGGGATCTCCACGCCGGCCTTCTGGCTTGGGCTGGGCGTCATCGTGCTGTTCTACGGGCACCTGCAGATTCTGCCCGGCGGCGGCAGGCTGGACGACTGGCTCGATCCCCCGACGCGCGTCACCGGGTTTTATCTGCTGGACGCGCTGCTGGAGGGCAACGGTGAGGTCTTTTTCAATGCGCTTCAGCACCTGATTTTACCCTCGCTGACGCTGGCGTTTGTTCACCTGGGGATTGTGGCGCGCCAGGTTCGCTCGGCGATGCTGGAGCAGCTTAGCGAGGACTACATCCGCACCGCGCGCGCCAGCGGCCTGCCCGGCTGGTACATCGTCCTGCGCTACGCCCTGCCCAATGCAATGATCCCGTCCATTACCGTGCTCGGGCTGGCGCTGGGCGATCTGCTTTACGGCGCCGTGCTGACCGAAACCGTCTTTGCCTGGCCGGGCATGGGCGCCTGGGTGGTGACGTCCATTCAGGCGCTCGATTTCCCTGCCGTGATGGGCTTTGCCGTCGTCGTTTCGCTGGCCTACGTGCTGGTTAATCTGGTGGTCGATCTGCTTTACCTGTGGATTGACCCGCGAATCGGGCGCGGAGGTGCCGAATGATGTTAACGCAGGAAACGCCCGTCCCGGTTAAAACCGCCAGACAACGCATCAACTGGGCAAAGCTGTTCTGGATGCTGCGTCAAAGCCCGCTCACGATCGTTGGCGGCGTCATTATGATTGCGATGCTCTTCCTGATGGTGGCCTCGCCGTGGATTGTGCCACATGACCCGAACGCGCTGGATCTGACCGCCCGCCTGCAGGCGCCTTCTGCGCAACACTGGTTTGGCACCGATGAGGTAGGTCGCGACCTGTTCAGCCGCGTGCTGACGGGCAGCCAGCAGTCGATTACCGCCGGGCTGGCGGTGGTGGTGATTGCGGGCGGCATCGGCTCGCTGCTGGGCTGTTTGTCCGGCGTGCTGGGCGGGCGCGGCGACGCCATCATCATGCGGGTGATGGACATTATGCTCTCCATTCCCTCCCTGGTGCTGACCATGGCGCTGGCCGCCGCGCTCGGTCCGAGCCTGTTTAACGCCATGCTGGCGATTGCGATTGTCCGCATCCCGTTTTACGTCCGGCTGGCGCGCGGGCAAACCCTGGTGGTGCGCCAGTTTACCTACGTCCAGGCCGCCCGCACGTTTGGCGCGTCCCGCTGGCATTTGATCCGCTGGCATATCCTGCGCAACGCCCTGCCGCCGCTGATTGTGCAGGCTTCGCTGGATATCGGCAGCGCCATTCTGATGGCCGCCACGCTGGGGTTTATTGGCCTGGGCGCGCAGCAGCCCACCGCCGAATGGGGGGCGATGGTGGCCGTTGGCCGTAACTACGTCCTGGACCAGTGGTGGTACTGCGCCTTTCCCGGTGCGGCGATTTTAATTACCGCCGTGGGCTTTAACCTGTTTGGCGACGGAATCCGCGACCTGCTGGATCCGAAGTCGGGAGGAAAACAGTGATGACCGAACCGGTATTACGTATTGAAGACCTGCACCTGAGCTTCCCGATTTTTCGCGGTGAGGTCCACGCGCTGAACCACGTCTCGCTGGAGATCGGCAGGGGCGAAATTGTCGGCGTGGTGGGCGAGTCGGGGTCGGGTAAATCGGTGACCGCCATGCTCGCCATGCGCCTGCTGCCGGAAGGGAGCTACCGCATTCACCATGGTCAGGTGACGTTACTCGGCGAAAATGTCCTGACGGCGTCCGAGAAGCAGCTTCGCCAGTGGCGCGGAGCCAGAGTAGCGATGATTTTTCAGGAGCCCATGACCGCCCTCAACCCGACGCGGCGGATTGGCAAACAGATGGTAGAGGTGATCCGCCAGCATCAGCCGCTTTCGCGGCGCGAGGCGCAGCAGAAGGCGATTACCCTGCTGGAAGAGATGCAAATCCCGGACGCGAAGCAGGTCATGGAGCGTTATCCGTTTGAACTGTCCGGCGGCATGCGCCAGCGGGTGATGATCGCCCTTGCCTTTTCCTGCGAGCCGGAGCTGATCGTCGCCGACGAGCCGACCACCGCGCTGGACGTTACCGTCCAGCTCCAGGTGCTGCGCCTGCTGAAGCATAAGGCGCGAGCCAGCGGTACCTCGGTGCTGTTTATCAGCCATGATATGGCCGTGGTGTCGCAGCTTTGCGACAGAATGTACGTGATGTATGCGGGCAGCGTGATTGAGAGCGGTGCCACGCAAACGCTGATCCACCGCCCCGTGCACCCCTATTCCATCGGCCTGCTGCAGTGCTCGCCGGAAAACGGCGAGCCGCGCGCTCTGCTTCCCGCCATCCCCGGCACGGTGCCCAACCTCAGCCAGCTTCCGCAGGGTTGCGCCTTCCGGGAGCGCTGCTTTGCCGCCGGGGCGAAATGCAGCGAAACGCCGCGCTTACAGCCCAACGGTGCAGAGGGCCAACAGGCCGCCTGCTGGTATCCGCAACGGGAGAAACACCATGTCTGATGTACTGCTGGAACTGGATAGCGTGCACGTGAACTTTGCGGCGCGCAAAAACTGGCTGGGGCGCGTAACGGAACAGGTCCATGCCCTCAACGGGCTCGATCTCCAGATCCGTCGGGGTGAAACGCTCGGCATTGTCGGGGAATCAGGCTGCGGGAAAAGCACGCTGGCCCAGCTGCTGATGGGCATGCTTAAGCCCAGCACCGGCGCATGCCAGCGGGCGCTCCACGCGGGCGGCATGCAGATGGTGTTTCAGGATCCGCTCTCCTCGCTCGACCCGCGATTGCCGGTCTGGCGCATCATCACCGAGCCGGTGTGGGTGCAAAAGCGCAGCAGCGAGCGCGTGCGCCGCCAGCTGGCGGAGGATCTGGCGATGCAGGTTGGCATTCGCCCGGAATATCTCGACAGGCTTCCGCACGCCTTCTCCGGCGGGCAGCGCCAGCGCATTGCCATCGCCCGGGCGCTCTCGTCCGACCCCGATATTATCGTGCTTGATGAACCCACCAGCGCGCTGGATATCTCCGTGCAGGCGCAAATCCTCAACCTGCTGGTGAACCTGCAACAGCAGCGTAATCTGACCTACGTGTTAATTTCGCATAACGTCTCGGTGGTCAGACACATGAGCGACCGCGTGGCGGTGATGTACCTTGGGCAGATTGTGGAGCTGGGCAGCGCCGCGCAGGTTTTGGGGGAGCCGCGCCATCCCTATACCCGCCTGCTGCTCGACTCGGTTCCCCGCACCGGTGAACCGCTGGATGAAAATCTGGCCTTGCGCAAAACGGAGCTTCCCGGCAACCGTCATCTGCCCGAAGGCTGTTTTTTCCGCGACCGTTGTCCGATGGCAACGCAGGGGTGTGAGCGTCCCCAGCCGTTACAGCCCTCACGCGAGGGCCGTAACGTCCGATGTTGGCGCAGTCTGGATTAGATTTGCGCCATCCCACCGTCCACAAACAGCTCGGTGGCGTTAATAAAGCTGGCCGCGTCGGAGGCCAGAAACGCCACCGCTTTACCCACCTCACCCGGCGCGCCTAAACGCCCAAGCGGTACCTGCGCGGCCAGCGCGTCGTACAGCCCCTGACGGTGTTCTTCCGGCACCAGATCGCCGAGACCCGGCGTTTTGATTGGACCCGGACTCACCACGTTGACGCGGATCCCGCGGCCCTGCAAATCCAGCGCCCAGGAGCGGGCAAAGTTGCGCACGGCGGCCTTACTGGCGCTGTAGACGCTAAAGTTTGCCGTCCCTTTAATGGACACCGTCGAGCCGGTCAGAATAATCGAAGAGCCGGCGGAGAGCAGCGGCAGCGCCTTCTGCACCGTAAACAGCACCCCGCGAACGTTAGTGCCGAAAATACGGTCAAACTGCTCTTCGGTAATCGCGCCCAGCGGCAGCATATCGCCGCCCCCGGCATTGGCGAACAGGATATCAAGACGGCCTTCTTCTTTGGCTATCCGGGCATAGACCTCGTCCAGATCGGCAAGCTTAGAGACGTCCGCGCGAATGCCTACCGCGGTTGAAGCAATTTCAGCCACCGCCGCGTCCAGCTCGGCCTGGCGACGTCCGGTGATGTATACCTTCGCGCCCTGCGCAGCCAGCTCCTGCGCCGTGGCAAGACCAATACCTGTGCTGCCGCCGGTGACCAGTGCGATTTTTCCTGAGAGAGTCGTGTTCATGTCATTTACCTTTTGTTGGGTTTGCGTTGGACAAACTTTAGCCCTTGCGGCATTAGTGAAAAATGGGCAAAAATGAAAATGACTATTCACCTACAGAAATAATCAGAGGTCATCATGGACCAGCTCATGGCGATGCGCGCCTTCACGCGGGTCGTGGAGTCCGGAAGCTTTACCCGCGCGGCGGACTCGCTGAATATGCCGATCGCCACGCTGAGCAAGCTGGTTAAATCGCTTGAGTCGCACCTGGAGATACGTCTCCTGCACCGGACGACTCGCCGGGTGGTCGCGACGCCTGAAGGGATGGAATACTATGAAAAAGCGCTCAGGGTGCTGATTGATATCGAAGATATCGACACCTCGTTTCGCGTTTCCCGCGCGACGCCAAAAGGGCATTTGCGGGTTGACGTGGGCGGATCCACCGCCCGGGACGTGCTCATCCCCCTGCTGCCGGACTTTATGCGGCGCTACCCGGATATCCGCATCGACCTTGGCGTGGCCGACCGGCCGGTCGATCTCATCAGCGGCAACGTAGACTGCGTGATCCGCGGCGGGCCGCTGGACGACTCGACCCTCATCGCCCGTCATCTCGGTAACGCGGAAATGGTCACCTGCGCAACGCCGGGTTACCTCAAAAATCATGGCGTCCCGGCCTATCCCCAGGAGCTGTGCAACGGGCACAAGCTTATCAGCTACCTTTCGCCCGTCACCGGGCGGGCATTTCCGATTCGTTTCAGAGAAAACGGCGAGGCGCTGGAAATCAACATTCCGCACTATCTCGGCGTCAATGAAAGTAATGCCCATCTGGCGGCTGCCGCAGCGGGGCTGGGGATCGTTCAGACCTTTGAGTATTCGGCAAAGTCGTATCTGCAGGCGGGAACGCTGACGGCGATCCTGGGCGACTGGCGCCCTGCCGCCTATCCGTTTCATGTGGTTTACCCGCAGAACCGGCATTTGACGCACCGTCTGAAGGTATTTATCGCGTGGCTGGCGGAGGTTTTCCCCGCCGCGCTGAAGGGGTAGCCGGGCGCGAACCCGGCTGGGGCTTAGTTAAGCTTATAGTCCAGCGAAATCTCAGCTTTCAGGAGCTGCGATACCGGACAGCCCGCTTTTGCTTTCTGAATAATGCCATCGAACTGCTGGGGGGCGATGCCGGGAACGGTGACCTTGCTTTTCAGGGCAACCTTAGTGATGGCAAAGCCGCCGTCGGTTTTATCCAGAGAGACGTCCGCGGTAGTATCAATGGAATCGGCGGTATAGCCCGCTTCCCCGAGCATCAGCGACAGCGCCATTGAGAAGCAGGCCGCATGCGCCGCGCCAATCAGCTCTTCGGGGTTGGTCCCCTTTTCACCCTCAAAGCGGGTATTGAAACCATAAGGCTGTTGATTGAGAACGCCGCTCTCGGTGGAAACCGTTCCTTTTCCGCGCTTAATGTCGCCAGACCAGTGTGCCGAACCGTGCTTATGAATAGTCATTCTTGCTCTCCTTTTGGCTTACAAAGGGTTAAGTATAGACTACGCATCTGGCCCACCCTGGAACACAGACAATTCCAGGACCTTCACCTGCTGTACCGACAAAAAGGATAATGATATGGCGCTAAAATTCAGGATGGCCGTCGCCGTAACCACGCTGGCTCTGTCGCTGTCTTCACTGGCGAAAACGCCGGAGAATTTTATCTATACCAGCTCGGGCGATCTCGACGCGGCGTTTCCGCTTGTTGCGCGAAGCGATATCGGCGGCGTGCAGATCGTTTACAACTGGCGCTTGCTGGAACCCGAGAAGGACAACTATGACTTCTCGCGGATTGAGCAGGATCTGGCGCGCGTTAAGGCCGCCCGAAAAAAGCTCTTTATTCAAATCCAGGATCGTTTCTTTGAGCCGGACGCCCGCTACGTGCCGGACTATCTGATGCACGATAAGCGATACGGTGGCGGGATTGCGCCGCAGTTCGATAACCCCGGCGAAGGCAAGCCCGTCGGTTCAGGATGGGTGGCGCGTCAGTGGGATCCCGCCGTGCGCCAGCGCTACCAGGCGCTGCTGGCCGCCCTTGCGAAACGCTTTGATGGCGAGGTGTATGGGGTAAACCTGCCCGAAACCGCCATTGATATCGACGAAAAAAATCCGCCCGCCGGTTTTACCTGCGACGGCTATTTCGCGGGAGAAATGGAAAACCTGGCCTTTGCGCGAAAGGCTTTTCAGAAATCACACGTGGTGCAATACGTGAACTTCTGGCCGTGCGAGTGGGATAATGACCACAGCTACATGGGGCGTCTGTTTGCGTATACCAGCGCTAACAATGTCGGCCTGGGCGGGCCGGACATTGTTCCCAACCGCAAGGCGCACATGAAGAATGCCTATCCCTTCTTTAATAAAAATAAACAGACGCTGCCGCTCATCGCCATGGCGGTTCAGGAACCGACCCTGACCTACAAGAATCCTCAGACCGGAAAACCGTTCACCAAAGCGGAATTTGTCCGCTTCGGCGAAAGTTATCTCGGTGCCGAGATTATATTCTGGAGCACGTCTTCTCCCTGGCTAAAGGCGAAGTGATCCCTTCTTATGCCAGGTAGCGCGAAAGTTCGTCGAGAAACACGCGCAGCGCGGCAGGCTGGTATTCCCGGGACTGATAAATGCCATGGATGGCAAGCGGTTTAGGCTCCAGGGCCTCCAGCACCGGCACCAGTAATCCCTGCTCCAGCGCGGCAGACGCTTCGCGCTCCGGCAGCATGGCGATACCGCAGTGCTTAATCGCCGCGTCCATCAGCAGCGAAGAGATGCTGGCGCTCAGGTTGCCGCTGACGGCCACGCTCAGGCTTTCACCTTCCGGCGTCAGGAAGTGCCAGGACTGCCCGGCGAAAAAGCTGTAGTGCAGGCAGTTGTGCTGCGCGAGTTCTTCGGGGCTGACGGGGGTACCGTGCTGTGCAAGATAGTCCGGCGAGGCGCAGAGCACCGAGCGACACTCCCCCAGCCGGCGGGCAATCATGCCGGGTTCGGGGTTGTCGGTAATGCGCACGGCGACGTCAATGCGCTCTCCCACCAGGCTGACCGGGTGGTTATTCACGTCCAGCTCAATGCGCAGCTGCGGGTAACGCGAGAGCAGGCCGGGCAGAACCGGTGCAATCAGGTGCATGGCGGTAAAGTGCGCGCAGGCCACCCGCAGCGTGCCGGACGGCAAGTCTTTCTCCGACTGACCTTCAATTTCCTGTGAAATCTGCGAGAGCGTCCGCGTTTTTTGCAGCACCTTTTCCCCTGCCGCGGTCAGCGTCAGCTTGCGCGTGGAGCGGTTTACCAGCCGCGTTCCCGCCCACTTCTCCATTTGTTCAAGGTAGCGGCTTACCATCGGTCGGGAAATGCCCAACGCGCGGGCCGCCGCGCTCAAACTGCCCAGCTCGCATATCCGGTTGTAGACCTGAGCGGCGATAACGCGATCCATATAAGCTCCATTTGCTCGATTTATGAAACTAAGCATGTCTTGTTTCAGGAATTCTGGCAAATGCGAATATCCGTACAATAGACACATTCCTGAACAACAGAGACAACAGCATGAAACTCACTCACCTTGCCCTGCTTTCCACCCTTATCACGCCGGCTGTTTTTGCCGCGACGTTGAACGTTGATACCTATAACCCGCAGGAAAAAGGCATTTTCCCGGTCTCGTCCACGCTGGTTTCCGGCCCGAAAGAGGCGGTGCTGTTTGACGCGCAGTTCAGCGTGAAGGATGGCGAAGCGCTGGTAGAGAAAATTCGCCGCAGCGGTAAAACCCTGAATAAGATTGTGATCACCTCCGGCGATCCGGATTTCTATTTTGGCCTGCAGCCGCTGGTCAAAGCCTTCCCGAATGCCAAAGTGGTGGCCACGCAGCACGTGGTTGACCATATCAAAGCCACCAAAGACGCCAAGCTCGCCTTCTGGGGCCCGCAGATGAAAGACGGCGCGCCAACGGAGCTGGTCGTCCCGCAGGTGCTTGCCTCAACAACGTTTATGGTTGACGGGGAAAAGGTCGATATCGAGCAGCCAGACGGCTATGCGGCCTATGTGTGGATCCCGTCAGCAAAAACGATCCTCGGCGGCACCGGGGTAGCCTGGGGCATTCACGTCTGGACGGCAGACACCCAGACCCCGGAAAGCCGCAAGCAGTGGCAGGAAACGCTGCAATCTATGGCCGCGCACAAGCCAGAGCGCGTGATCCCGGGCCACTATCTGGGCACGCCACCGGCGGGCACTGGCGCGATTGATTTTACCCGCGACTATCTGCAGCGCTTTGAAAAGGCCTTGTCCGCGCATAAAGACTCCGCGGGCGTCATCAGCACCCTGAAAAAACAGTATCCGGGCCTGGCGGAAGAGAGCTCGCTGGAATTAAGCGCCAAAGTGAATACCGGCGAAATGAAGTGGTAATTTAACATCTGCTCCTGCTATATATTCGTGATAGCAGGAGCACTCTCATAATATCCACACTGTTGCCCGTCGATATATCCTTCCCTTCTAAAAGCACATAAAAGCATACACTTATGTCATTTTTATTTCTAAGATGAATCTGAGCCACAACCGGGGAAATATTTGCCATTCTGTTTATGAATTAAATTTTTGCGAGCCGTACCATTAAACAGACAACGACACGGAGGCAGCATGTTTACTTATTACCCGGCTAATACCACAGCAGCACAACCTGAACTCGTTAACGCGATTGCGCAGGGTCTTCACGCCGAGCACGGTGCTGTGACTGAAGATGACATTTTGATGGAACTCACCAAGTGGGTGGAATCCACGGATAATGACATCCTCAGTGACATCTACCAGCAGACCATTAACTACGTCGTCAGCGGGCAAAACGCACCTTTGTAAAAACCTGCTAAGCTGGATCAGCAACCTAAGGGGTTACATTTCGTTTGCGTAAGCAAACTGGTCCTTAAAACTATCAACAGGATTGAGGAGTTAACATGAAATCGAACCGTCAGGCACGCCATATTCTGGGACTGAACTACAAGCTTTCTAATCAGCGTAAAGTGGTGATTGAAGGCGACCATGAAACGCAGGTCACTCACGCCACCGGCAGAAAACGCCACGCGGGCAAGTAAGTTCCAGACTGAGATCCAGAACACCATCGGTAACCCCGGTGGTGTTTTTGTTTATGTGTTGCGGTAATTAATATTCAGCTCCTTTATAATACCGCCTGACCGCACCCCAGCGCACAGGCCAGAAAGATGACAAACAGCAGTGTCAGGGACGGATCTTCATAAAAAGAGTGAGTGACATGGACAACAAACTGAAAAAACATCGTTCCTTATACATCCCATACGCCGGACCGGTTCTACTCGAATTCCCCCTGCTTAACAAAGGCAGCGCCTTCAGCATGGAAGAGCGCAGCAGCTTTAACCTGCTTGGCCTGCTGCCGGAAGTGGTTGAGACCATTGAAGAACAGGCGGAGCGCGCGTGGATCCAGTATCAGGGTTTCAAAACTGAAATCGACAAACACATCTACCTGCGTAACATTCAGGACACCAATGAAACCCTCTTCTATCGCCTGGTGCAGAACCATCTTGAAGAGATGATGCCGGTGATCTACACCCCGACGGTGGGTGCGGCCTGCGAGCGTTTCTCAGAGATCTACCGTCGCTCCCGCGGGGTATTCATCTCTTATCAGAACCGTCACAACATGGACGATATTCTGCAGAACGTGCCGAACCACAATATCAAAGTGATTGTGGTGACCGACGGCGAACGTATTCTCGGCCTCGGCGACCAGGGCATTGGCGGGATGGGGATCCCAATCGGTAAACTCTCACTCTACACTGCCTGCGGCGGCATCAGCCCGGCATATACCCTGCCGGTGGTGCTGGACGTCGGCACCAACAACCAGCAGCTGCTCAACGATCCGCTCTATATGGGCTGGCGTCATCCGCGTATTACCGACGACGAGTACTATCAGTTTGTCGACGATTTCATTCAGGCCGTGAAGCACCGCTGGCCGGACGTTCTGCTGCAGTTTGAAGACTTTGCGCAGAAAAACGCGATGCCGCTGCTGAACCGCTATCGCGATGAGATCTGCTCTTTTAACGACGACATCCAGGGCACCGCATCCGTGACCGTGGGTACGCTTATCGCCGCCAGCCGCGCGGCCGGCAGCCAGCTGAGCTACCAGAAAATCGTCTTCCTGGGCGCAGGCTCTGCGGGCTGCGGTATCGCCGAGCAGATTATCGCCCAGACGCAGCGTGAAGGCTTAAGCGAAGAGCTGGCCCGCTCCCGCGTCTTTATGGTTGACCGTTTCGGCCTGCTGACCGACGGTATGCCAAACCTGCTGCCGTTCCAGACCAAGCTGGTGCAGAAACGTGAGAACCTGAAAAACTGGGATACCGACAACGAAGTCCTTTCCCTGCTGGACGTAGTGCGCAACGTGAAGCCGGATATTCTTATCGGCGTTTCCGGGCAAACTGGTCTCTTTACCGAAGAGATTATTCGCGAGATGCACAAGCACTGCGTGCGCCCTATCGTGATGCCGCTTTCCAACCCGACCTCCCGCGTGGAAGCAACGCCGCAGGACATCATTGCCTGGACCGAAGGTAACGCGCTGGTCGCGACCGGCAGTCCGTTCGATCCGGTGGTGTGGAAGGATAAAACCTATCCGATTGCCCAGTGCAACAACTCGTACATCTTCCCGGGCATTGGTCTGGGCGTGATCGCCTCCGGCGCGTCCCGCATTACCGACGAAATGCTGATGTCGGCGAGCGAAACCCTCGCGGGCTACTCTCCGCTGGTCAACAACGGTGAAGGGCTGGTGCTGCCGGAGCTGAAAGACATTCACAAGGTGTCGCGCGCTATCGCATTTGCGGTAGGCAAAATGGCGCAGCAGCAGGGCGTGGCGGTGAAAACCTCTGCCGACGCGCTGCAGCAGGCCATCGACGACAACTTCTGGAAGCCTGAATACCGCAGCTATCGCCGTACCTCGATTTAATTCGACCCGACCGTTTCCTCTCCCTGTGGGAGACGCGGTGCGGCCCAATCGCCCGGTGGCGCTTCGCTTACCGGGCCTACGGGCGGGGTGTTTTCCCTCTCCCCGTGGGAGAGGGTTAGGGTGAGGGCAACAGACCGCGCCATCGAATACCCACTAGCCAAACCCCTTTTCCCCCGCTACACTCCTTTCATCCATTAACCTACTGAATATATAAGGAGGCCAATTATGCTGTATCGTGAAATTTTCAATGTTTCACATACATTTGGTGATCGCACCAGCTCAAGCGTTATCGGTATCGTGCTGCGATAACTTCTGCTTGAGCGAAGACACCAACCCCTGAAATCCCTTCTCTCGGGCTTACTGAGTTATCGTCAGCGATGTTTGACGAGGCATAAACATGCCTGTAACTCTTGGGTAAGCAACAATGAGCACTTTACTCACTGCACAATCTTTACGCGTTGATACGGCGTTTGGCACGCTCTTCGACTCACTCTCCTTTACGCTGAAAAAAGGCGACCGCATTGGCCTGCTGGGCGACAACGGCTGCGGAAAAAGCACGCTGCTGAAGGTGCTGGACGGCACAGACTCCCCCGCCGCCGGAACGGTAGCGCTGGCCGGGCACTGCCTGATGGCGCGCGTGGAACAACATCTCCCGGACGCCATTTTCCCGCTGACCATGCTGGATGCCGTACTCGCACAGCTGCCTTTAGCCGAGCGCGATAGCCTGCGCTGGAAAGCCGAAACGCTGCTGGCGAGCATGGGCTTCACGCCGCAGGATATGATGCTGCAATCCGCCACGCTGAGCGGCGGGCAACACACCCGCCTGCTGCTGGCGCGGGCGCTGATTCACGAGCCGGATCTGCTCCTGCTCGATGAACCCAGCAACCACCTTGACCTGCCGACCATGCTCTGGCTGGAGCATTTTCTACAGAACTGGTCGGGCAGCTTCGTGCTGGTCTCGCATGACAGACAGCTGCTGGATGCCGTCACCAACGGCAGCTGGATCCTGCGCGATAAAACGCTGCACTACTTCGCCCTTCCCTGCACGGCCGCCCGCAAGGCGCTTGAAGCAAAGGATGAAAGCGACGCGCAGCGCCACAAGGCGGAGCAAAAGGAGATAGACCGCGTGACCGCCAGCGCGAAGCGGCTGGCGACCTGGGGCAAGGTTTACGACAACGAAGACCTGGCCCGCAAAGCCAAACAGATGGAAAAACAGGTCGAACGGCTGAAGGAGAGCCAGACGGCGCTCACGGCAGGCAGCCCGTGGACGTTAACCCTGCGCGGCGACGCGCTGCGGGCAGACCGTCTGCTGGAGATGGAAAACCTCAGCGTCCCGCCTGCACCCGGGCTACCGCCGCTGTTTAACATCGACATGGCGCGGCTAAAAAGCGGCGATCGCGTGGCGATTGTCGGTCGTAATGGCTGCGGCAAGTCGTCGCTGATGAGGCTTATCTGGCAACAGTTCGCCGAAGAGTCCGCAGACAGCGGGTTGAAAATCCATCCGCGCGTGTCGCCAGGCTATTACGACCAGACGCTTCATCAGCTTGCGGACAACGCCACGCTGCTCGACGCGCTGGAGCCTTTCGCACCGGATCCGCAGAACCGCAAAATGGCGCTGATAAGCGCGGGTTTCCCGTGGGCGCGTCACGGGCAAACGGTCAGCACGCTCAGCGGTGGCGAACGCTCGCGCCTGCTGTTCGTTGGCCTGACGCTTGCCCGCTATAGCCTGCTAATGCTGGATGAGCCGACCAACCACCTGGATATGGAAGGCAAAGAGGCGCTGGCACAAACCCTTCAGCAGTTCGAAGGCGGCGTGCTGCTGGTCAGCCATGACCGTCAGTTAATTAGCCAAAGCTGCAACCGTTTCTGGCTGATTGAAGAGGAAAAGCTGAGCGAGTGGCACGATGCAGAAGCGGTGTTTGAGCGCCTGCGTGAAAGCGCGGGGCTGGTGACATCCACCGCGCCTGTTATCACTACTGCGTCGGTTCAATCCTCGCCGTATGATGATCTGCTCGAACGGCTGGTCGCGCTGGAAACGCTGCTGGAAGACGATCTGGCGCGAAAGCCAAAGCATCAAAAGCCGCAGCTGCAGGCGCAATGGCGTAAAGAGATTGAGGAGATAGAAGCACAGCTGTAACGCTGCGCCCGGCGAGGCTCTCTCGTCGGGCCAGTATTTTCCCCCTAAATTATTAGAGGAACGCCGTATTCTTAATCAGCAATCGAATCAAATGATGACATTATGTTGCCGCAACCTTGCATTACCAGGCTAATGTATCAATCCTTAAGGGGTACTACACCTGCTATACAGATTCTTATCATGAACAAGGAGATACACATGAAGGCTGCTGTTGTCACTCAGGATCACCAGGTCAACGTCACCGAAAAAACATTACGCCCGCTTAAGCACGGGGAAGCCCTGCTGAAGATGGAATGCTGTGGCGTATGCCATACCGATCTCCACGTGAAGAACGGTGATTTCGGCGATAAAACCGGGGTAATCCTGGGCCATGAAGGGATTGGTATCGTAAAAGAAGTCGGCCCAGGCGTGAAGTCGCTGAAAGTCGGCGACCGCACAAGCGTGGCCTGGTTTTTTGAAGGCTGTGGCCACTGCGAATACTGTAATACCGGCAACGAAACCCTGTGCCGCGATGTGAAAAATGCCGGTTACTCCGTTGACGGCGGGATGGCGGAAGAGTGCATCGTCACCGCGGATTACGCGGTAAAAGTGCCGGACGGCCTGGATTCGGCGGCGGCCAGCAGCATCACCTGCGCTGGCGTTACCACCTACAAAGCGGTGAAGGTCTCGGGTATCAAACCGGGCCAGTGGATTGCAATCTATGGGCTGGGCGGGCTGGGCAACCTCGCGCTGCAGTACGCCAAAAACGTCTTTAACGCCAAAGTCATCGCCCTTGACGTTAACGACGAACAGCTGAAGCTGGCGGCCAGCATGGGTGCAGATTTAACCATCAACTCCCGCAGCGAAGATGCCGCTAAAATTGTGCAGGAGAAAACGGGCGGCGCGCATGCCGCAGTCGTTACTGCCGTTGCAAAAGCAGCATTCAACTCCGCCGTTGATGCCGTGCGTGCCGGTGGCCGCGTGGTCGCGGTTGGACTGCCGCCGGAAGCGATGAGTCTCGACATTCCGCGTCTGGTGCTGGACGGCATTCAGGTGGTAGGTTCGCTGGTCGGCACCCGTCAGGATCTGCAGGAAGCTTTCCAGTTCGCCGCTGAAGGTAAGGTCGTGCCGAAAGTCACGATGCGCCCGCTGGAGGACATCAACGCCATCTTTAAAGAGATGGAGCAGGGCCAGATTCGTGGCCGTATGGTCATTGATCTCCGCTCGTAAACACCTGTCGCCGGGTAGCGGCTTTGCCCTACCCGGCCTACTGTTACGACTAACGCCGGTCCGAAATCCACTCCTGAACCTCAATCTGGAACGTGTCCGGTGCTTTCCGATACATTTTGCGCGCCAGATCGAGAATGGTATGCCGGGCTAACTCCTCTTCCATTCGCTGCTGCGCGCTGTCCATCACCGAACGTACCCCGCACGGACCGTCACACACCCAGGCAGGCGGCGTTTCATCAAACACGGCCAGCCGCTGGCGTATCTCCCTGCACTCAAACATATTTTTCTCGCCGTCGATGGCGTGCGTTACGTCCAGCACGGTGATCAGCTCCGCCGGACGCGCCAGCTTAAAGCCCCCACCCTTGCCTTCCGTACTGATGACCAGCCCGGCACGCGACAAGCGGGTGAATATTTTACCGAGATAATCGTACGGCACGCCCTGAAGGGCAGCCATCTCCCTGACGCTCATCTCCCGCTCGTTGCCCTTCGCATCCACCATGCACATCAGGCTGTGAATGCCGTATTCCACACCGGAACTGTAAAACGCCATGGTTAACCCCAGTTTGCTGTTCAGGCCATTATAACGATTTTTAACTCAGAAAGAAGTTGTCGCAGTTAACTCCGACAAGTATAGTAGCAGTTATGTCAGGTACACAGCCTGGCGATCAAAAGGATCGAGTATGAAAAAGCAGATTTTAATTGTGGGTAGCGGCTTTTCCGGTATGTGGGCTGCGGTCAGTGCCGCTCGCCTGTCGGCGCTGGAAGGAAAAGACAGTCTTAAGATTGCCGTGCTGGCGCCCGTTCCTGAGCTGCGCGTTCGCCCGCGCTTCTATGAAGAAAAGGTATCAACGCTGGTCGCGCCGCTGACCGCACTGTTCGCTGAGCTGAATATTGAGTTCATTGCCGGGAGCGCAGAACATATTGATACTCAGGCAAAAACGGTGGTATTCCGTGATAATCAAGGGATAACATCCTCGGTGACTTACGAACGTTTAGTGCTGGCGACGGGTAGCCAGACCAAACGCCCTTCCATTGCCGGGCTTGCCGAGTACGCATTTGATATCGACCAGCTGGAATCGGCGCAGGTATTTGAGCAGCACCTGGATTCACTGGCTTCACGGCCTGCCTCACAAGAACGCAACACCGTTGTGGTCTGCGGCGGCGGTTTCACCGGCATTGAGCTGGCGACCGAGCTCCCTGCCCGGCTTCGTTCTCGATTGGGTGAAGATACGGCGATTAAAGTAATCGTAGTTGAACGCGGTGCAGTTATCGGTGGACGTTACAGCGAAGCCTTGCGCAAGACCATTGAAGACGCAAGCCGCGAGCTGGGCGTTGAATGGCGTCTTAACAGCGAAGTGGAAGCCATCGACGCAAACGGCGTTACCTTAAAAAATGGCGAACGTATTGCCGCCTCTACCGTGGTCTGGACGGCAGGCGTTGAGGCCAACCCCCTCAGCCAGCAGATTGACGGCGAACGTGACAACCAGGGGCGGCTTATCGTTACCGAGTCGCTGCAGGTTCCAGCCCATCCGGACATCTATGCAACGGGCGACATGGCGCACGCCAAAACGGACGATGCGGGCAACACGGCGCTGATGACCTGCCAGCACGCCATCCAGCTTGGGAAATTTGCCGGACACAACGCGGCAGCCAGCCTGCTAAACATCGCGCCATATCCTTATCGTCAGGTGAACTATGTTACCTGCCTGGATTTAGGGGCGTGGGGCGCAGTCTATACCGAGGGCTGGGAACAGGCCGTCAAATCCGTCCGCGACGAGGCGAAGAAGATCAAAATCGCCATCACGAACGAGCTGATCTATCCGCCAGCAGCAGACAAAACGGTCGCATTTGCCGCCGCCGATCCGTTGGCGAAATTCGTCTAGTCCCCCCGCCATCGCCCCGTTAACGGGGCGTTTTTTATTTTCAGTTTCCGGCAATCCTTATCTTAATTCCTTTGTTCCCTTGTTTTCCCCTGCGCCCGATGATGAATCCGACGCTAACAAGAAGATAACAAAGGAATTCACCATGCAAACCCCATTTCGTCTGCCGCTGCTGGCGGCGCTGATTCTGGCGACAACCGCAGCCTGGGCAGCAGATGCGCCCGTCAAAGGCGGCACGCTGATTTATCTGGAGCAACAGGCGCACACCAACCTCTATCCTCCTGCCGGTGGCTTTTACCCGAACGGCGGCATCCTGAATCAAATCACCGACAAACTGACGTGGCAGAACCCAAAGACGCTGCAGGTGGAACCCTGGGTGGCAGAAAGCTGGACCACCAACGCCGATAAAACCGAATACACCTTTAAACTTCGTCCCGGCATCACCTTCTCCGACGGCACGCCGCTGGACGCGAACGCCGTGGCGAAAAATTTTGATACCTACGGTTTAGGCAATAAGGCGCAGC
This sequence comes from Enterobacter cloacae complex sp. CARB60, assembly GCF_036487345.1. Classification (NCBI taxonomy): domain Bacteria; kingdom Pseudomonadati; phylum Pseudomonadota; class Gammaproteobacteria; order Enterobacterales; family Enterobacteriaceae; genus Enterobacter; species Enterobacter cloacae complex sp. CARB60. The sequence continues at coordinate 2,203,812 of NZ_JAZKLC010000002.1, read as the reverse complement.
GCCTGCCGGTGTCAGAAGTGATCAACAACTACGATCGTAGCGAAGTCATCGACCCGCTGACCGTGAAGTTCTACTTCAAAAAACCGTCGCCGGGGTTCCTGCAAGGCACCGCCACCATTGGCTCGGGTCTGGTTTCGCTCAGCACGCTGAAGCGCAACTTCGAAGAGCTGGGGGATGCCCGCCATATCATTGGCTCCGGTCCGTTTGTGGTGAAGGACGAGAAGCTGGGTCGTGAAGTGACGCTCGAAGCGCGCAAAGACTATCAGTGGGGTCCCAAAAATCTGGCGCAACAGGGGCCAGCCAACCTAGACGGCATTAAGTTTATCGTCACTCAGGAAGACAGCGTGCGCGTTGGCGCCCTGCTGGCCGGTCAGGCCGACTTTATTCGCCAGGTGCAGGCGTATGACGAAAAGCAGGCGACAGACCAGGGCTATAAGACCTACGCCGCCCCGACGCGCGGGGTGAATGACAGCATCAGCTTCCGCCCGGATAACCCGCTGGTCTCCGATATTCGCGTACGCCAGGCGCTGCTGCATGCCACCAATGCAAAACAGGTGGTCGAGACCCTCTTCTCGGCCAACTATCCGCAGGCGAAGTCGGTGATTGCCGATTCCGCCGCAGGCTTTGTCGACCTCAGCGACAAATTGACCTTTGACCCGGCAAAAGCTAACCGGCTGCTGGACGACGCGGGCTGGAAAGCCGGCAGCGACGGGATCCGCGCCAAAGACGGCCAACGTCTGGCACTGACGGTGTATGAATCCCTGCCGCAGCCGCAAAACAAAGAGGTGCTGCAGCTGGTTGCCCAGCAGTGGCGACAGGTGGGCGTGGCGTTGAGCGTCAAAGCCGGTGATGCAGGCAGCCGCACGCTGGATAACCTTGACCCGCTGAAAACCCCGTTAACCGTCTCCGAAGTAGGCCGCGCCGATCCGGACGTGGTGAAAAGCATGTTCTACCTGGCTAACCGCGACGCGCTGCTGCAAAAAGGCGGATCCAGCGACAAGGTCAAAAACTTCCGTGACGACAAGCTGAATGAACTGCTGGTGAACATTTCTGCTGAGGTCGATCCGCAAAAACGCCTGCAGCTGAGCGGCGATGCCCAGCGCTACCTGCTGGATAACGCCTACGTCATTCCGATTTTCGAGGAGCCGCAGGTCTTTGCCGGCGCGCCGTGGCTGAAAGGCGTCAATTTTGAAGCGGTAGGCCGCCCGTCGTTCTACGGCGCGTGGATTGAGAAACACTGAGGAGCTGACGATGCGCCACGCACTTCTTCAACGCTTTGGGCACGGGCTGCTGGTACTGTGGGCCGCCTTTACCCTCTCGTTCGTGTTGCTCCAGGTGCTGCCGGGCGACGCGGTGCTGATTAAATTTCAGAACCCGGACCTGGGCTTAAGCCCGGCGCAAATCGAGGAGATGCGCGTGGCCTACGGCGCGGACAGCCCGCTGTGGCAGCAATACGGCCACACGCTGCTGGCGATGCTGCGCGGTGATTTCGGCTATTCGCTACAGGCAGGCGTGCCGGTCAGCGAACTGATTGCCAGCAATCTGCCGGATACCCTGAGTCTCGCCCTGCCCGCGTTTGTACTCGCGGTCCTGCTGGCGTTTGCGCTGGCCTTTGCATCGCGTCTGCCGGGTCTGCGCTGGCTGAGCAATACCCTCCAGTCTCTGCCGGTCCTGTTTATCTCCTTACCGACGTTCTGGCTGGGGATTGCCCTCATCCAGCTTTTTTCCTTTCAGCTACGGCTGATCCCGGTGATTAACCCAACGCCGCTGCAGGGGCTGATCCTGCCGATAGTGACCGTTGCGATCCCGATCTCCGCCCCGCTGGCACAAATTCTGATGCGCAGCCTGGACCAGGTGGCGACGCAGCCGTTTGTCGCCGTTGCCCGGGCCAAAGGGCTGAGTGAAACCGCCGTCCTGTGGCGTCACGTTACCGGCAACGCCCTGCTGCCGGTCCTGAACATTGCCGGGCTGCTGCTGGGCGAGCTGATTGCCGGGGCGCTGATCACGGAAACCGTTTTTGGCCGCAGCGGGCTCGGACAGCTGACCCAGCAGGCGGTGAATAACCAGGATATCGCCGTACTTCAGGCGGTAGTGATGATTTCCGCCCTCGGTTTTGTCCTGATCAATCTGCTGGTGGATCTGCTGATGCCGCTGCTGGATCCCCGCCTGCAAACCGTTACCGGAGGTGCATCATGAGTCTGGTCGATTACGCTGCCGCCGCGCGAAAACGCGTTCCAGCGTGGCAGGGCGTGGAATGGCAGCCGGGACTGTGGCTGGCATGGGGGGTGATTATTCTCGCCGCTTTTGCCGCCGTGGCGCCCGGCCTGTTAACCCACTACAGCCCGATTGAGGGCATCGCCGGGGCACAACGCCTGGCGCCGCAGGCGGGACACTGGCTCGGCACCGATCAGCTTGGCCGCGATGTTTACACGCGTATTGTCTATGGTGCATCACACTCCCTGAGCGCGGCGCTGGCCGCCGTGACGATGGGTCTGGTGGTAGGCACCGGCTTAGGCGTGGTTGCCGGGGCGTTCGCCGGACGCGTCGAGTCTCTGCTGATGCGCTTCGTCGACGTGCTGCTGTCCATCCCGTCTCTGCTGCTCTCGCTGACGGTGATTATTCTGCTCGGGTTTGGCACCGTTAACGCCGCGATTGCCGTCGGCGTGGCCTCAATTGCCAGCTTCGCCCGCCTCGCGCGCGGTGAGGTCGTGCGCATTCGGCACACGGATTATGTCGAAGCGGCCTTTGGCAGCGGCGGGACGTTCTTTGCGGTGCTGTGGCGACACATCCTGCCCAACGCGTTAACCGCCGTCCTCGCCTTTGCCACGCTGCAGTTTGGTCAGGCCATCCTGGCGCTCTCCACGCTGAGCTTTCTCGGCTACGGCACCCCGCCGCCGGTGCCGGAATGGGGCTTATTGATTGCCGAAGGCCGTAACTATCTCTCTACCGCCTGGTGGCTCACCACCTTCCCCGGCGTCGTCGTCATCGCCGTGGTGCTGGCCACCAACCGTATCAGCCAACAGTTCAGCGGAGGTCGCTAATGACCGTGCTCTCAGTGGAAAATTTGACGATCAGCTACCGTACCGCGCGCCAGTGGCGAGAGGTGGTGCATAGCGTCAGCTTTACGCTCGGGCGAGGTGAAATGCTGGCGTTTGTCGGCGAATCCGGATCCGGCAAAACGACCACGGCACAGGCGATCATTGGTCTGCTGGCTGACAACGCCCGGCGCGATGCGGGAAAAATATCGCTCAACGGCGAGGAGATTAGCCGATGGTCCGCTAAGCGTCTCGATACCCTTCGCGGGGCGCGAATTAGCCTGGTACCGCAGGATCCGGGTAATTCGCTCAACCCGGTGAAAACCATCGGTGCGCAGGTCGGAGAAATTATTCAGCTACACCAGAAGGTGACCCGCGCCGAGCGCGACGAGCAGGTGCTCTCCCTGCTGACAAAGGTCGGCCTGAGCCACCCCGAACAGCGCATGACGCAGTATCCCCACCAGCTCTCCGGCGGAATGAAACAGCGCGTGTTGATTGCCATCGCGATTGCGCTGCGCCCGGATGTGATCGTTGCCGATGAGCCCACCAGCGCGCTGGATGTGACGGTGCAAAAACGCATTCTCGATCTGCTGGATATCCTGCGCCGGGAGTCGGGTACCGCCGTTCTGTTTGTCACCCACGATCTGGCGCTGGCCGCACAGCGTGCGGACAGGCTGCTGGTTTTTCGCGATGGCGAGGTTCAGGAACAGGGCAACACCCCCGATATCGTCCGCACGCCGCAGCACGCCTACACCCGCCAGCTGCTGAGCGATCTCCAGGGCCAGCGCCTGACCATCGCCCCGGTAGCAGGCCGCCGGCTCGCGTCACCGGCCATTCGCGCCCGCGCCATCAGCAAACAATTCTCCCTCGGCAAAGGACACCAGCTTCAGGCGCTGGACCGGGTAACGTTTGACGTCAGGCGCGGCAGTACGCATGCGCTGGTTGGTGAATCCGGCTCCGGGAAAACCACCCTCGCCCGTATTTTGCTCGGTTTTGAACAGGCCGACAGCGGGCAGGTCATCATTGATGATATTGATGCCACCGCGCTCAGCCGCGAGGCCCGCCGTCAGCTGCGCCAGAAGATCCAGTTTGTCTACCAGAACCCGTTTGCCTCTCTCGACCCGCGTCAGACGCTGTTTGAGATCATCGAAGAACCACTGAAGAATTTTTCTCGCCTCGGTAAGGCGGAGCGAAAGGTCCGGGTGGAGACCGTGGCGCAGCGGGTTGCCCTGCCCGTCGAACTCCTGAGCCGCACCGCCCGGGAACTTTCAGGCGGACAGCGCCAGCGCGTTGCCATCGCCCGGGCGCTGATCCTCGAGCCGACCATTCTGGTGCTGGACGAAGCCACCTCCGCGCTGGACGTCACCGTCCAGGCGCAGATCCTGGCTCTGCTCCAGCAGCTGCAGCAGCAGCTGGGATTGACCTACCTTTTTATCACGCACGATCTGTCTACCGTTCGCCGGATCGCCCACAGCGTCACGGTGCTGCGCAGCGGTCAGGTGGTCGAACAGGGCGACGTCGGAACCTTATTCGCGTCGCCGCAGAACGATTATACCCGCGAGCTGATTGACGCCATTCCCCATTTTTCACCCGCTACGGAGGAGTTCGCATGACGCGAAAACGCCTGGGATTTTTCACCCGCCTGCTTGACGACGCTACGCCGAAGGAGCGCTATCGTCTGGCAACTGAACAGATCCGCCACGCCGAACGCCACGGTTTTGACAGCGCCTGGATTGCGCAGCACCACTTCCACGAAAGTGAAGGCGGCCTGCCGTCGCCGCTGCTGTTTCTGGCACACGTCGCCGCGCATACCGAAACCATCCGCCTGGGCACGGCCATCATTACCCTGCCGATGGAAAACCCGCTGCGCGTCGCAGAAGATGCCGCCGTGCTCGATTTACTCGCCGATGGACGTCTTGAAGTCGGTTTTGGTTCGGGGGGCACACCGACCTCATTTCTGCCGTTCGGCCTGACGTTTGAGGAGCGCGGCGCGGCCTTTGCCGACCATTTGCATGTGATCCAAAGCGCCTGGCGCGGGGATTCCCTGACCCATCCGGATAACCACCTTTACCCTCCTGCGCCACAGCTTGCTGACCGTATCTGGATTGCCACCTTCTCTGTCGACGGTGCCGTTCGCGCCGCGCAGGCCGGACACGGTTTAATGCTCTCGCGCACGCAGCCGCGCCCGGCAGATCGGCTTGATTTAACGCTCGACGAGATCCAGAACCCGATTGTGGATGCCTATCTCGATGCGCTGCCGGCGGGCATCGCGCCGCGTATTCTGGCCTCCCGCACGGCGTTCGTCGCCGACAGCGACGACTATGCGCTCAAGGTCGCGGCGCCGGGCCTCACGAAGCAAGCCCAGCAGCATCGCGCTGCCGGGCTCACGGCTAAAGGTGACGGTGTCACCGATTATCGCCGCCAGTTCGACGCCCATATTGGTTCGCCCGATACGGTGCTGCATTCGCTGAATGCGGATTCCATTCTCAGGCGCGCCACGGATATCTCATTCCAGGTTCATTCGGTCGAACCCACGCATCGCGACACGCTGCGGTCCATCGAACTGATCGCCGAACGTATTGCCCCCCACATCCTTTGAGGAGACACCTATGTCATTAAGTCAGGACATTCTCGCCGAGCTGGCGGAAATTAAACCCGGTTCCCCTCTGGCAGAGGCGCGCGCCACGCGTGATGCCGCCACGCGCCACGCGCAGGGCAGCTACGAAATCCTGTTTAGCCAGCAGGATGGTGATTTTGCACTCGACGAGCGCTTCGCCGTGGCGGCAAAAGTCGCCCGTTGGCACAGCGCGGAGGCGCTGGCCGCGCACTATGCGGGGTTTGGCCTGGCCGACCCCACCTCAGAACGCCTGACCCCGGCGCTGAATTTCGCGCGGCTGCTGACGTTCTCCCCCGTCGAAGCGACGCCAGCTGCATTGAAGGCGCTGATCCAGGCGGGATGGAGCAAGGAAGGCATTGTTACCCTGGCGCAGCTCGTCGCGTTTGTGAGCTTCCAGAGCCGACTCATCACCGGGCTACGGCTGCTGAACGACAAGCCCGTCGCCAAAAGCGATGCGCCGGTGGCGGCAGGCATCTGGCACACGACCGCAACAACGGTCACCGGGAAGGCGGCCCCCGTCGCGTTTACCCAGCAGGAGCTGGGATGGGAACCGTGGATAGCGGCCAAACCGCTGGCGGATTTCCGTGACGATGAGGTTGCCATCCTGGCGAAATTTGGTCATACCGATTCCGACTACTTCCGCCTGCTGGGGCGCAACCTGCCGGTGCTTGAACAGCGCACGCTAACGGATAAAGGGATTTTTTATACACCGGGGGGATTGCCGCGCGCCGAGCGCGAGCTGGCCGCAACGGTCGCCAGTAAAATCAACGGCTGCATTTACTGCGCATCTGTCCATGCGCGTAAGGCCAGCCAGCTGTCAAAGGATGACGCTGCGGTAGAGGCGCTTCTGGCGGTGCGTCCGGGGCAATCTCTGAGCGAGGGGCACTCCGCACGCTGGCAGGCGGAAATCAATTTTGCGGCGGCGCTGTCGGTCACGCCGCCTGCCGCCACGCCGCTGCACCTTGCCGCGCTGGAAAAAGAGGGGCTGGATACCTTAGCGCAGCTTGATCTGGTGCAGTCCGCCGCGTTCTTCGCCTGGGCCAACCGCCTGATGCTGACCCTGGGTGAGCCCTGGCTTGCCTGAAACCTGTCAGGCTAGCGCGCGAGCGTTAGCCTGAGCCCGTCTGGCCCGAAGATGACCGTAGATCAGCAGCGCACTCATGGCCGAGAAAGAGAGTATTGCTGCCGGCAGCGTGACGTAACGCCAGCTAAAGCCGAAGGTAATCATCATCCCGCCAAAATACGCGCCAATCGCGCTGCCGAGATTAAACGCCATCTGCCCCCCTGCCGCCCCCAGCATCTCACCGCCCTTCGCATTTTGCAGAAGCAGAATTTGTAGCGGCGCAGAGAGTGCGAACAGCCCGGCACAGCAGATAAAGCCCATGACCAGCGAGGCCGTTTTCAGTTCGCCAAAGGCGAAAAGCAGCAGCAGTGAGGCGACAATCACCATGTCGGTGGTGGCCGCAATGCGCAGCGGGCTAAACCGGCCCGAGAGTTTACCGCTCAGCAGATTGCCCAACACCATGCCAAGCCCCATCAGCATCATGACGATCGTCATCACGCCTTCGGTGAAGCCTGAAACGTTGACCATAAACGGCTTAACGAAGCTGAACCACGCGAACACGCCGGCGTTGCCAAACATGGTGGCGGCAAAAATCAGCCAGGGTTCTGGTTTTTTCAGAAAGTGGAACTGCTCGGTCAATTTGATTTCTGACGTGTCGTGGATGTCCGGCACCCAGAGCAGAACCGAAAGGATCACCAGCGCGTCGAACACGGCAATCAGAAAAAAGGTATAACGCCAGCTGAACTGGTGCCCGAGCCAGGTCCCCAGCGGTACGCCCACCAGGTTGGCTACGGTCATACCGGCGATCATTCCCGCCACCGCGACCGTCACCTTACCCGGTGGCGCAATTTTCGAGAGGATAATCGCCCCGACGCCAAAAATGGCCCCGTGCGGAAAACCAGAAATCAGCCGTCCCAGCGCCAGCCAGAAGTACGACGTGGAAAACGTAAACAGGGCATTGCCGACAGCGGACATCGCCACCAGAAACAGCAGCGTGGTTTTTAAGGAGAACTTACCGGAAAACAGCGCCATAATCGGAGCGCCAATCACCACACCGAAAGCATAAAACGAGATCATATTCCCGGCGGAGGGAATCGAAATACCCGTGTCATGCGCCAGTTCGGTGAGCACGCCCATAATGCCAAATTCAGCCATCCCGAGGCCAAATGTGCCAAGTGCCAACGAAAAAATTGTCTTTTTCATACTTCAACCACTGGTTAATCACTCGCGACGGGCATTATTGAATAATCTTGTATGGTGAGCCAGTTCAAATCGGTTGGCTGACAGGTTAATCCATTATTTCAGGAGTTTTCTCCAATTGCTACGCGGCAGGAGAGGCAAATAAAAAGCCCCGGCAGGTGTCAGGGCTTCAAAAGGTTTAAGGTGTAGCTTTCACAGTGCGCTTTCTGCCACTGTTTTGGCGCGTGTAATAGCGCCAGCATTGAAAATTGGGTGCTCGTGATTGTTCGTTATGTCACGAACGCGGTAGATTTTCCATGCTTCATCTTCACGACGAAGAAATACTTCAAGGTGTATGGTTCGCCCGTTACCCGCCCCTTCAGTGACCTGGACTACTTCACCGTTTAAAAATGGCCTGGCGTTTTCCACTCGTAACGCGGGTATCCATTCGCGAGAGTAATCCTGGGTATACGTAAAATAGTCAGACTCTATTAACTCTTGTTCAGAGATTTCCTGAATGGCACTAATGCGAGTAAGAGTATCAGCAGAAACATATTTACGCAGTTCGTCGTCAGGATAAGGCCTGGCTTCATCGCTGCCGTATGCAGAAAGATAGGATTTATAAAATAATTCGGTGGTGTCTTGTGCGCTATGGTCTTGATTGGCAGCCGAACTACATCCCACCAGCAACATAACGAATGATAAAAATATCCTTTTCATTAATGCATCCTGTAAATTTTAAAAGATGGTTGCATTTTGCGGTACCCAGGCCCCGGATACATGCTTTTTTGAATAAAGTCAGAAATCCACTGCGTACCGTCATACATAGTCATGTGACCTATGCCATTTCCACCAGGATACGGCTGTATCACAGCCACATCGCCAGAAATTAAAGTTGAACCGGGCGGCAGCTCACTGAATCCAGCTCGTAATAATTCCGCCCCATAATCTTTTGCATAATCTGTGTTCGGCACCTTAACACCTCCAGCCAGAATGGCCAGGCGGGTAAACTTAGCACATTCACTATGAGAGTGCCCCAGAGCGTGTGAACGGAGATACGAAACCGCAGCTTCTTTATTCCAACTCATTCTTAGTTCCTTTAAGTAAATAAGAATGAAATTATCACGCTAACCACACATAGCGCGCGGGTTTAAAAGTGCTGTAAAATTAATTACCTAAAAAGATTACGTATAATATCAGGTGGATTACACTTCATAGTGCGGCCTCGCTTTTTCCCGCGCCGGATAACCTGAGGATGACAATCATGGGAAGCAAAAAGAAAACCAGTGTCGCTGTTGATGTCGAAACGAATGCACCGCTTAAGACCAAAGAGTACGAAAAAGAGCTTCGTCGCCTGCACGTGGAACTGGTTAAGCTCCAGCAGTGGGTCGTCGCCAAAGGTCTCAAAGTGTGTATTGTTTTTGAAGGACGCGACGGTGCCGGTAAAGGCGGTACCATTAAAGCGATCACCGAGCGCGTCAGTCCTCGCGTGTTTCGCGTTGTTGCGCTGCCGGCGCCAACTGATAAAGAAAAAAGTCAGCTCTACTTCCAGCGCTATGTGCCGCATCTGCCTTCGGCTGGCGAAATAGTGATATTCGATCGCAGCTGGTATAACCGCGCGGGCGTGGAACGGGTAATGGGTTTCTGCACGGAGGAACAGGCGGAGAAATTTTTGGACGGCGCACCGGTCATGGAAAAAGCGATGGTGGATGCCGGGATTATCCTGCTGAAGTACTGGCTGGAGGTGACGCCTAAAGAGCAGGAGCGCCGCCTGCGCGATCGTATTAACGACGGTCGTAAAATCTGGAAGCTTTCGCCGATGGATATTAAATCCTTTAACCTGTGGGACCAGTATACCCTCGCGCGCGACGCTATGTTTGAAGCCACCGATACCGCCTGGGCACCGTGGTTTGTGGCGCGTTCAGAAGATAAAAAACGCGTGCGCCTGAATATTATTTCGCACCTGCTTTCGCAGATCCCCTATAAAGAAATACACGTAGACAAGGTGGATTTACCGAAACGTAAAATTGGTAAAGTCAAACCCACAAAATACCCGTTCCGGTATGTGCAGGAGCGGTTCTGATATAGCAGGAGTAGGCCCGCGCAAGCGCAGCGCCGCCGGGCAAAGCCGACGGCGCTGCGCTCACTTCATTCCTTCCGTACTTTCCTGTTTCGCTTCCAGACGTTCCACATCACGATACCAGCGCGGGTGGTGTTTCTGCGCCCAGCGGCGGCTCACCTTCCCTTCAATCATCCCTTTAATCGATCCTTTTACCCAGAACGCCATATACATATGGATCAGGATGGCGTGGATCAGAATGATGGCCGACGTGGCGTGGATCAGCAGCGCGTAGCGAATAACCTGAATCGGGAAATAGTGCGCAAAATACGGACGCCAGATAATCACCCCGGTCACCAGCAGCACAAAAATCATGCTCATGATGGTCCAGAACATCATCTTCTGCCCGGCGTTGTATTTCCCCACTTTCGCAACTTTATGCTCGTTCCCCTTCAGGACTTCGACGATCCCTTTCACCCACGGGATATCCTGCTTGTCCGGGATGTTATGGTGGACAAAGCGCACGAACATAAACATCAGCACCACGAAAATCAGCACGCCGAAGAACGGATGCAGAATGCGCCCCATCTGCGGCGTACCGAAGGTTTCGGTCAGCCACTGCAGCGTCGGGAAGAAGAACGAAATCCCCGACACCGCCACCAGGAAGAAGCAGATCACCACCGTCCAGTGACAGGCGCGGTCGACAAATTTCGTGCGCACTATCATTTTCGACTTACTCATGATGATCCTCCTCGTCGTCATCCACCTCTTTGTTTGGCCCGATGCCGATGTAGTGATAAATCAGCCCGGCGAAGGTGGCGATAAAGCCCGCCGCCGAGAGCGGTTTAAGCGCCCCTTTCCACAGGTTGATGGACGTATCGATCGCCGGATCCTTCGGCAGGTTGTGGTACAGCTCCGGCTGGTCGTTGTGGTGCAGCACATACATCACGTGCGTACCGCCCACGCCCTGCGGGTTATAGATGCCCGCATTCTGGTAGCCGCGCGCTTTCAGCTTATCCACACGTGCCTGCGCCACGTCCAGCATCTCTTTTTTGGTGCCGAAGTGGATAGCCCCGGTCGGACAGGTTTTGACGCAGGCAGGCTCCTGCCCGACGCTGACGCGGTCCACGCACAGGGTGCATTTGTATACCCGGTTATCCTCTTTATTGAGGCGCGGGATATTAAACGGACAGCCCGCGATGCAGTAGCCGCAGCCGATGCAGTTGTCCTGCTGGAAATCGACGATCCCGTTGGCGTACTGAATAATCGCGCCGGCAGACGGGCACGCCTTCAGGCAGCCCGGATCTTCACAGTGCATGCAGCCGTCTTTGCGGATGAGCCACTCCAGCCTGCCGTTCTGGTTGGTTTCGTTAAAGCGCATTACCGTCCAGGATTTGGCGCTCAGATCCGCCGGATTGTCGTAGACCCCGACGCAGTGCCCCACCTCGTCGCGGATATCGTTCCACTCCGAGCACGCCACCTGGCAGGCCTTGCAGCCCACGCAGGAAGATACGTCGATAAGCTTGGCAACCTCTGCCTTGTAGTCCCGCGCGCGGGGTGCGGGCGTTATCGGGTTGGTCGCGGAGCGTTTGATAACGTCTTGTGTTTCCATCGCCATTGAATCGCTCCTTACGCTTTCTCGATGTTGACCAGAAACGCCTTGTACTCCGGCGTTTGCGAGTTGGAATCGCCGACGTTTGGCGTCAGGGTATTGGCGATGTAGCCTTTCTGCGCCACGCCCTCAAAGCCCCAGTGCAGCGGAATGCCCACGGTTTCCACCTGCTGCCCGTGCACGTTCAGACTTTGCAAACGACGGGTCACCACCGCCACCGCGCGAATAAAGCCGCGCTTGCTGCTCACCGTCACGCGGTCGCCGTTGGCAATGCCTTTCGCCTTCGCCAGCGTCTCGCTGATCTCCACAAACTGTTCCGGCTGCGCGATAGCGTTAAGCCGCGCGTGCTTGGTCCAGGTATGGAAATGCTCGGTCAGGCGGTAGGTCGTCCCCACGTACGGGAACTTGTCCTTTTTGCCTAAGCGCAGAACGTCGTCTTCGTAGATGCGCACTACCGGGCTGGAGATCACGTTTGGATGCAGCGGGTTCGTTCCCAGCGGCGTTTCCATCGGCTCGTAGTGTTCCGGGAACGGCCCCTCTGCCAGCTTGTTGAGGGCAAACAGGCGTCCCAGCCCTTCCGGCTGCATGATAAACGGCCCGGTGTTGCTGCCCGGCGCGGCGGTGTTGTAGTCCGGGATATCGTTCCCCGTCCACTTCGCCCCGTTCCACTGGATCAGCATGCGTTTCGGATCCCACGGCTTGCCGTTGATATCCGCCGAGGCGCGGTTATACAGCACGCGGCGGTTGAGCGGCCACGCCCATGCCCAGCCCAGCGTATTGCCCAGCCCGGACGGATCGGCGTTGTCGCGGTTGGCCATCTGGTTGCCCTGCTCCGTCCAGCTGCCGGCGTAGATCCAGCATGACGACGCGGTCGTGCCGTCGTCGCGCAGCAGCGCGAAGCTGTTCAGCAGCTGGCCTTTCTTCGCCACAAGGGCGCCGCTCGCGTCATAGAGATCCGCCAGCGCCACGCCGTTGTTCTCTTTGGCGACTTCCTCTGACTCAGGGCGATCCGGCTGCTTGTAGTTCCAGCTCATCTTCAGCAGCGGTTCGGCGCCTTTGCCCCCTTCGGTGCGGTACATTTCGCGCAGGCGATGGTAAATCCCGGCCAGGATCTCGCCGTCGTTACGCGCTTCGCCCGGGGCGTCCTGGCCTTTCCAGTGCCACTGTAGCCAGCGGCCGGAGTTGGCAATAGATCCGTCTTCTTCTGCAAAGCAGGTGGACGGCAGGCGGAACACCTCGGTCTGGATCGACGCCGGATCGACATCGTTTGATTCCCCGTGGTTCTGCCAGAAGGTGGAGGTCTCGGTCACCAGCGGATCGATAACCACCATGTACTTCAGCTTGCTCAGGCTGCGAACGACTTTGTTTTTGTCCGGGAAGGAGGCCACCGGGTTAAAGCCCTGGCAGATATACCCCGTGACGTTGCCCTTATCCATCATGTTGAAATACTTGATGACGTCGTAGGCCTGGTCCCACTTCGGCAGCCACTCAAAGCCCCAGTCGTTCTCCTTCTGCGCCGCATCGCCGTAGAAGGATTTCATCAGGCTGACATAGAATTTCGGATAGTTGCTCCAGTAGTTCACCTGATCCGGCAGCGTCGCTTTTGGCGTATTCGCGGCCAGATAGCTTTGCAGATCGGCCTGCGTCTCAGACGGCAGCGTCAGGTAGCCCGGCAGGCTGGTCGACAGCAGGCCGAGGTCGGTCAGGCCCTGGATGTTGGAGTGACCGCGCAGCGCGTTTACGCCGCCGCCCGCCATGCCCATGTTGCCGAGCAGCAGTTGGATCATCGCCATGGTGCGGATGTTCTGCGCGCCGACGGTATGCTGCGTCCAGCCCAGCGCGTACAGGAACGTCGTGGTTCTGTCTGCGGCGCTGGTTGAGGCCAGCACTTCACACACCTTCAGGAAGTCCGCTTTCGGCGTGCCGCAGATGTTCTCCACCACCTCCGGCGTGTAGCGGGAAACGTGCTGCTTCAGCAGGTTCCACACGCAGCGCGGGTGCGTCAGCGTCTCATCACGCATCGCATAGCCGTTTTCGTCGAACTGATAGTTCCAGGATGTTTTATCGTACTGGCGTTTTTCAGCGTCATAGCCGCTAAACAGCCCGTCATCGAAGGCAAAATCATCCCGCACCAGCAGGTTTGCGTTGGTGTAGTGCTTAACGTAGTCCGCGTTGATTTTGTTGTTTTCGATCAGGTACAGCAGTACCCCAGACAGGAACGTAATGTCCGTGCCGGAGCGGATTGGCGCATAGATATCGGCCACCGATGCCGTACGCGTAAAGCGCGGATCGACGACGATAAGCGTTGCGTCGTTGTTGTTTTTCGCTTCCATCGCCCAGCGGAACCCCACCGGATGGGCTTCAGCGGCGTTACCGCCCATCACCACCACGACGTTAGCGTTTTTGATATCAACCCAGTGGTTGGTCATCGCACCGCGACCAAATGTTGGAGCAAGACTTGCTACCGTTGGTCCGTGTCAGACGCGCGCCTGGTTATCTACCGCCAGCATGCCGAGAGAGCGCACAAATTTTTGCGTCAGCATGCCGGTTTCATTACTCGCCGCAGACGCGCACAGCATCCCGGTGGAAAGCCAGCGGTTGACCGTTACGCCCTGCGCGTTCTTTTCAATAAAGTTGGCGTCGCGGTCGGCTTTCATTAATTTGGCAATACGGGAAAAGGCCTCATCCCAGGAGATACGCTGCCATTTATCAGAACCCGGCGCGCGGTATTCCGGGTAGCGCAGGCGGTTTTCGCTGTGAACATAGTCCAGCAGCCCCGCCCCTTTCGGGCAAAGCGCCCCGCGGCTCACCGGATGATCCGGATCCCCTTCAATATGGTAAATCGCTTCTCTGGCGTTCTTCGCGCCATCGCCCAGGCTATACATCAAAAGCCCACAACCTACGGAGCAGTATGTGCAGGTGTTACGGATCTCTTTTGCGCGCAGCAGCTTATAGTTGCGTGCCTGAGCCAGCGCCATTTTGGGAGCAAATCCCAGCATGGCTGCCGTTGTTCCGGCCATACCGCCCGCGCAGATTTTGAAAAATTGTCTGCGGCTGACGTCCATTGTTGTCCTCGTTTTCGAATAAGACTTCGTGGCGCAAACTAGCAGTAACTCCCCTGATTTTTTTGCGTCAAATCAAGGTCATCTGTCTTGACCCCCTTAATAGTCACCCCCGGAATATTTAAATACCCCTTTTTGATTAACGGTTTAAGAGAATAATTCGCGACAGCGTCAGGATGAATGCGATACATTTTTCGTTTGATTTTTATTGCAATGGCGAAGTAATGGACAGAAAAAGAGCAACGCTTATTGGGCTGGCGGCAATACTGTTATGGAGCACCATGGTCGGCCTAATTCGCAGCGTGAGTGAGGGACTGGGCCCGGTAGGCGGTGCGGCGATGATATACACCCTCAGCGGATTACTGTGTCTGGTGACGGTAGGATTTCCTGATATCAGGCGGTTTTCACCCCGCTATCTTATTGCCGGCAGCGTTTTATTTGTCAGCTACGAAATATGCCTGGCGCTGTCGCTGGGCTATGCCGCAACGCGATCGCAGGCTATTGAAGTCGGCATGGTCAATTACCTTTGGCCAAGCCTGACGATTGTGTTTGCCATTTTGTTCAACGGTCAAAAATCTACCCTGTGGGTGATCCCCGGGTTAGCCATCTCGCTGCTGGGCGTCTGCTGGGTATTAGGGGGCGAACAGGGGTTACATCTTGATGAAATCACCCGCAATATCGTGTCCAGTCCGCTGAGCTATGCGCTGGCATTCGCCGGGGCATTTATTTGGGCCGCCTACTGCACCGTAACCAGTAAATTTGCGAAAGGGCAAAACGGTATCACCCTGTTTGTTTTGCTGACAGCGCTGAGTCTGTGGGTGAAATATGCCCTCAGCGATCAGCCCGATATGGTGTTCACGCTTCCGGTGGTGGTAAAACTCGTGATGTGCGGGGTAGCCCTTGGGTTTGGTTATGCCGCATGGAATATTGGCATCCTTCACGGTAACGTCACGGTACTGGCTGCCGTATCCTATTTCACCCCGGTCCTCTCAGCCGCGCTTGCCGCCGCAGTGCTGAATTCCCCACTCTCCTTCGCATTCTGGCAAGGCGCGCTGATGGTCTGCGCCGGGTCGTTGCTTTGCTGGTACGCCACCAGAAAATAATGCCAGTTTTGCTGTCGGGTAATATTTATCCCGACAGCAAAAAATTAACATAAATTTAATATGTGAGCGCACGCCAAAATATTCATCAGGCCAGTAGTGCGCGTGTTTAGACTCTGTTTATATTAGCGTCCTTTCGTAAATTTCCATTCACTTCCATTGACATAAATTGACACCGGCTCGTGATTAGTTACTTGCGAATACTCACGATCTTAATAGCACAAAGTGCAATAGTGTGTTTCTGTTTATTTCATTTAATAGAACGGAAATTCCGTACATAAAAGGTTTAAAACAAGGCATTACGGCTCAAATAGCCACTCACCACCCACCAAAAGAACGAAAATACCGATAATTACCATTTTTTATAAAACCACATCGAAACTATATTACCGGCAATCAATCACGCAAAAAATTGAATGAATATTCATCAATTCACGCCATTTCACCGTCATTTACCCGATCTCGATCACACTAACTGAAATTATTACTAATAATTTGAAACTTATTATTGAAATAGGACTACAAGATTTCTAAAAATAGCATGCCATTGACGATTAGCCTCGTTTAGAAATTGTTCAAAGTGGCTCAGGAAATACCAAAGAAAATTATAAGGAATATTTAAGATGAAACTTAAATTAGTTGCAGTGGCAGTGACTTCCATGTTGGCAGCAGGCGTTGTAAACGCGGCTGAAGTTTATAACAAAGACGGTAACAAGCTGGATCTGTACGGTAAAGTAACAGGTCTGCACTATTTCTCTGATGATTCCAGCAACGACGGCGACAAAACTTACGTTCGTCTGGGCTTCAAAGGCGAAACTCAGATCAACGATCAGCTGACCGGTTACGGCCAGTGGGAATATGAGTTCAAAGGCAACCGTTCTGAATCCCAGGGCGCTGACGGCAACAAAACCCGTCTGGCATTCGCGGGTCTGAAATTCAACGAATTCGGTTCATTCGACTACGGTCGTAACTACGGTGTTGCTTACGACATCGGCGCATGGACTGACGTTCTGCCAGAGTTCGGTGGCGATACCTGGACTCAGACCGATGGCTTTATGACTGGCCGTACGACTGGCGTTGCAACCTACCGTAACACCGACTTCTTCGGTCTGGTTGACGGTCTGAACGTTGCTGCTCAGTACCAGGGTAAAAACGACCGTAATGACATCACCGAAGCGAACGGTGACGGCTGGGGTCTGTCTTCTACCTATGAAATGGACGGCTTCGGTGTTGGTGCAACCTACGCTAAATCTGACCGTACTGACCGTCAGGTTGCTGCAGGTCGAGTCGCTAACACCGTTAACGCTGGCGGTGAGAACGCAGAAGTATGGGCTGCTGGCCTGAAATACGATGCGAACAACATCTACCTGGCAACTACCTACTCTGAAACCCGCAACATGACCAACTTCGGTGACGGTTATATCGCGAACAAAGCTCAGAACTTCGAAGTTGTTGCTCAGTACCAGTTCGACTTCGGCCTGCGTCCATCCATCGCTTACCTGAAATCCAAAGGTAAAGACATCGGTTCATACGGCGACCAGGATCTGGTTGAATACGTTGACGTTGGCGCGAGCTACTACTTCAACAAAAACATGTCTACCTATGTTGATTACAAAATCAACCTGGTTGACGACAACAGCTTCACCAAAGCAACTGGCGTTGCTACCGACAACATCGTAGCTGTAGGCCTGACCTACCAGTTCTAAGATTTGTCACGATAAAAAGCCAGCCCATGTGGCTGGCTTTTTTTATACGGATTTCTGGCGTCAAAAAGGAGTACGCCATGCACATATTCAAAGGACGCTGCTTGTGCGGAATGAGTCAGTTCAGCGCGAGCCTCAACAATTTTGACGTATACGCATGTCACTGCACGCAATGCCAGAAGTGGTCGGGCGGTATTGCCATGTATCTTGAGACGCAGGGCCAGCCGCTGGTGGAGCAAGACTCCATCTCCCCTTCTCATTTTGCGTCATCCGCACGCGGCGAACGCTGGTTCTGTCCCGGCTGCGGCTGCCCGCTGTGGTTCAAACTGACCTCAACGTCGCGCTACTTCATTCCCTGGACGCTGCTTGAGATGAGCGAGGATGAACGACGTCGGCTGGTGCTAGCAGCAGAAATCTACACCGAAACCCAACCTGCGTTTTTTGGCCTGACCGGGCAATACGCGCGCTACAGCGGATCGGAAATGGAAGCGCTGGACAAACACTGCCTGCTTACGCCGTAAGTGGTTCAACGCTCGCCGCCCGACGCAGCCAGTTTTGCAGCAGCTTACCGTCCTCGGTCATCTCTGAATCTGAACGAACGCAGAGGTGATAGTCGCGCCCGTCATCAATGGGTAAGTCAAATATCTTCACCAGCTCGCCGCTCTCAAGATAAGGTGCGATCAGCGGCTCGCGCATCAACGCGCAGCCCAGCCCGGCCTGCACGCCGGCCAGCGTTAACAGCCCGTCCTCAAACAGAGGGCCGCTGCGCCGGAGCGGGCGTTTTACCCCCTGCAGCAGAAACCACTGCGGCCACGTGGTGCGCTCCTCATCGTGCAGCAGGGGCATTTGCAGCAGCTGCTCAGGCGTGTCGATATGGCCATGAATGCGCAAAAACGCCCGGCTGCACACCGGCACCATCTGTCCGGAAATCAGTTTTTCGCTTTGATAGCCCGCCCACTGGCCGTTACCAAAACGAATCGACATATCCGACGCATCGCTCAGATAGTTACGGTGGTTGGCATACACCACGTTGATCTCGGTCTGCGGATTGGCACGCATGAAATCAGGCAGGCGCGGGATAAACCACCCCATGCCGAAAAGCGGGATCAGGCTGATGGTGACCTGACGCGTTTGCGCCTGCTCAGCCAGATGCTCCGTTGCCTGGCGCAGCACGTTAAACGCCGCTCGGATCGAGCGGTAATATTCACGTCCGTGCTGGCTCAGCACCAGCCTGCGCCCCTGACGCTCCGTCAGCGGCATTTGCAGATACCCTTCGAGCACCTTGAGCTGATGACTGACCGCCGACGGTGAGATATCCAGCTCCTGCGCGGCCAGCGTGACGCTGCCAAGCCGGGCGATGGCCTCAAAGGCACGAACAGCCCGAAGCGGCGGATCGTTTGCCAGGCGGCTTTCTGCATACGCAGACAAACCCGCCGATTGTTCTGTTTTATTCATATGTTGATTTCTTTAGGCTTTTCGTCCGGAAATGCGATTATATTATCTTTATATAAATCATTAAGATAATGCAATATCGGTTTATCATAAGAAATAATATATGTGTATTTTACAATTTAATTCATTTATCGGATGGTAGCCGCAGAGAGAGCACTTTGCGGGTACAGACGTTGGATACATTCATACAACAACTGATCAACGGCGTGATGCTGGGAAGCATCTACGCGCTGATCGCGCTGGGCTATACCATGGTGTATGGCATCTTGCGCATTATTAACTTTGCTCACGGCGATATTCTGATGGTTGGCGCGCTCACCACGCTCTCCGCCATTAACGCCCTGAACGCCACCTTTCCGCACATGCCGCTGCTGTTGCAGCTTGGCGTTGCCCTGGCGATTGCCATGGCCGTTTGCGCCCTGCTGGCAATGGCAGTAGAGCGTTTTGCCTACCGCCGACTGCGCAACGCCCCGCGCCTGGCGCCGCTGATCTCGGGTATCGGCGTCTCTGTCCTGCTGCAAACCGTGGCGATGATTATCTGGACGCGCAACCCGCTGATGTTCCCGCAGATCCTGCCCATGGACCCGATCGCCGTGACGTCAGGAAGTGAACTGCATCCCCCTGCCATTGTGACCGTCACCGGCATTGTTACCGTGGCGCTGGCGCTTGCGGTAATGACCGGGCTTTGGCTGCTGGTGGAATACACCCGCCTGGGCCGCGGCATGCGCGCCGTGGCGGAAAACCCGCGCGTGGCCACGCTGATGGGGGTTAACCCCAACGCCATTATTGCCCTGACGTTCGCCATTGGCGGCGTATTTGCCGCGCTGGCAGGCGTGATGATGGCGAGCAACTACGGCAACGCCAGCTTCTCGATGGGCTTCCTGCCGGGGATTAAAGCCTTCACCGCCGCCGTGCTGGGCGGGATTGGCAACATTCGCGGCGCCATGATTGGCGGGATCCTGCTCGGCATTATCGAAGCGCTGGGCGCAGGTTATCTGGGGGAGCTGACCCACGGCGTCTTTGGCAGCAACTATCAGGACGTTTTTGCCTTCATGGTCCTGATTCTGGTGCTGGTCTTCCGTCCGGCAGGCCTGCTGGGCGAGCGCGTGGCGCACAGGGCATAAGGAAAAAGATGACAACTCTTCAACTACAAACCCCGGCGGCGCCGCGCAAATTCTGGTCAGGCATGGTTCTGTTCTGCCTCGCGCTGCTGGTTGCCCCCGTGGTGGCCACGCAGCTTGGCGGCAACTACTGGGTGCGCGTTATCGACTTCGCCCTGATCTATATCATGCTGGCGCTGGGGCTCAATATTGTGGTGGGCTATACCGGCCTGCTGGATATGGGGTTTATCGCTTTTTACGCGGTCGGGGCTTACCTCGCTGCACTGATGGCCTCGCCACACCTGCTGGAGGTGTTTCCTGTCCTCGGCGTCTGGTTCCCGGACGGGCTGCACACGTCATATCTGCTGATTATTCCGCTGGCGGCGCTCGTCGCTGCGGTCTGCGGCATTTTACTGGGTGCTCCCACGCTGAAGCTGCGCGGGGACTATCTGGCGATAGTGACCCTCGGCTTTGGTGAAATCATCCGCATCCTGATGCGCAACCTCGACCGTCCGGTGAACATCACCAACGGTGCAAAGGGCATTACCGGGGTGGATACGCTGAATCTGTTCGGCCTGAAGTTTAGCGGCGTATACCACTGGTTTGGTTTCAAAGTGCCCGCGCTGTGGCTGTGGTACTACCTGCTGATGCTGGTGATTGTGGCGATTATTTTTGTCTGCCTGCGCCTGCAGCATTCCCGTATTGGTCGCGCCTGGCACGCCATCCGTGAGGATGAAGACGTCGCACGGGCGATGGGCATCAACGTGCGTAACTATAAGCTGCTGGCCTTTGCGATGGGTGCCTCTTTTGGCGGCGTGGCGGGTGCCCTTTTCGGCGCGTTTCAGGGCTTTGTCTCCCCGGAATCCTTCACGTTACAGGAATCCATTGCCGTACTGGCGATGGTGGTGCTCGGCGGTATGGGACATATTCCGGGCGTGATCCTCGGCGCGGTGCTGCTTACCGCCCTGCCGGAACTGCTGCGCAGTCAGGCAGCCCCGGTTCAGCAGGCGCTGTTCGGCACGGTGCTGATTGACCCGGAAGTGCTGCGGCAGCTGTTCTACGGCCTGGCGCTGGTGCTGGTCATGCTGGTGCGTCCTTCAGGCATCTGGCCGGTACGCCACAAGGAGGTGAAAGCATGAGCCTGTTAACCGTACGCAATATGTCAAAACGCTTCGGCGGGCTTACCGCCGTGGATGATGTGTCGATCGCCGTGAACAAGGGCGAGATCTACGGGCTGATCGGCCCCAACGGCGCGGGGAAAACCACCTGCTTTAACCTGATCACCGGGCTTTATCCGGCGGACAGCGGTGAATTTTCCATTGCCGATAAGCCCTATTTTCCAAAGCACATTGAGAAAGTCACCGCCGCCGGGATTGCGCGCACCTTCCAGAACGTGCGCCTCTTTAACGACATGTCGGTGCTGGAAAACGTGATGGTGGGTCGCCACGTGCGCACCCGTAACGGCCTGTGGGCCGCGCTTAGCCGCCACAAACGCGCTCGCGCGGAAGAGACGCAGACCCGGGAGCTGGCCTGGCACTGGCTGGAGTACACCGGCATTGCGAAGTTCGCCCACTACCGCGCCTGCGATCTGGCGTATGGTCATCAGCGCCGTCTGGAGATTGCCCGCGCGCTGGCAACGGATCCGCTGCTGCTGGCGCTGGACGAACCCGCCGCCGGGATGAACGCAGCGGAAAAAGTGGCGCTCGGCGAGCTGCTTATCCGCCTGCGCGATGACGGTAAAACCCTGCTGATGATTGAACATGACGTCAAGCTGGTGATGGGCATCTGCGATCGCCTAACAGTGCTTGATTACGGCAAAACGCTCGCCAGCGGCACGCCGGAGAGCGTACGTCGCGACCCGGCAGTGATCGCCGCCTGGCTTGGAGGCAACGCCCATGTCTGAATTACTCAAGGTCGAACGTCTGGACGTGCATTACGGCGGCATTCAGGCCGTACGCGACGTCTCTTTTACCCTGCACGAGGGCGAACAGGCTACGCTGATCGGCGCTAACGGCGCGGGGAAAAGCTCCACCGTGCGCGCCATTACCGGGCTGGAAAGCTTTAGGGGCAGTATTGAATTCAACGGTAAAGCGGTACGTAAGCACACCCCCGAAACCCTGCTCCGCGACGGGTTGGTCATGGTCCCGGAAGGACGAGGGATCTTCTCCCGCATGACGGTGCTGGAAAACCTGCTGATGGGCGCCTGGCTAAGACGTGACGCTGTCACCGTTAAGCAAGAGATGAACGCCATTTTCGAGCGCTTCCCGCGCCTGGGAGAACGGCAGCATCAGCTCGCTGGCCTGCTTTCCGGCGGAGAACAACAGCTGCTGGCCCTTAACCGCGCCCTGCTCAGCCGCCCGCGCCTGCTGATCCTCGACGAACCCTCGATGGGCCTCGCCCCGAAGATGGTCGAAAACATTTTTGCCGTCATTGCCGGCCTGCGCGAGCGCGGCGTTGCCGTGCTGCTCATCGAGCAAAACGCCCGTCTCGCGCTGGAAGTCACCGACAGCGCGTGGGTAATGGACAGCGGCAGCATTGTTCATCATGGCGAATCGAAAGCGCTGCTCAATGACGACCAGATTGCACAGATTTATTTGGGCGAAATGCCCGTTTAACAACACCAGCCAACATCAGGGAAATACAATGAAAACAGTAAAAATCAGTGCGCTTAGCGCCGCTATCCTCCTCGGCAGTTTTGCCTCGACGGCCGCGTGGGCCGCCGACGGTGAAACCGTGGTTATCGGTCTGGCAGGCCCGCTCACCGGCCCGTCTGCCCGTATCGGTAAAGATCTGGAGAACGGCGCGCAGCTGGCAATTGACGACATTAACAAGCAGCACCCGACCATCGGCGGCAAAGCGGTGACCTTTAAACTGCAGTCCGAAGACGATCAGTCCGACCCGCGCACCGCCGTGGCCGTGGCGCAGCGTCTGGTGGATAGCGGCGTGGCGGGCGTGGTCGGTCACTGGAACACCGGTACCAGCATTCCTGCCGCACGTATCTATCACGATGCGGGTATCGCACAGGTGGCACCGGTCGCGACCGGTCACGCCTATACCAAACAGGGTTTTGATACCAGCTTCCGCGTGATGGGCCACGACGACGACGGCGGTCAGTTTGCCGGTCAGTACGCGGTCAATACGCTGAAAGCCAAACGCATCGCGGTGATTGACGACCGTACCGCCTTTGGTCAGGGTCTGGCGGACCAGTTTATTAAATCGCTGGAAGCGCAGGGCGTGAAGGTTGTCGATCGTCAGTACGTTGATGATAAAACGGTGGACTTCAGCGCCGTGCTGACCGCTATTCGCAGTAAAAACGCCGATCTGATCTTCTTCGGCGGCGTCGACAGCCAGGCCGCACCGCTGGCGCGTCGTATCAAACAGCTGGGCATGAACGCCACGCTGATGGGCGCAGGCGGATTTGTCAGCCAGACGTTCCTGCAGCTGGCGCAGAAAGAAGGCGAAGGCGTAGTCGCGCTGGAGCCGGGTCTGCCCGTTGACCAGATGCCGGGTGGAAAAGCGTTCGAACAGGCCTATCAGTCCCGCTACCATACCCATATCGAACTGCACGCTCCGTTCGCCTATGACGCCACCCGCGTGCTGGTTGCGGCGATGGAAAAAGCAGACTCCGTTGAGCCGTCCGACTATCTGCCCGCCCTGCGCGCCATCAGCTACTCCGGCGTCACCGGACAGATCGCGTTTGATAAAGAAGGTAACCTGAAATCGCCGTCTTTCACCGTTTACAAAGTTGTCGACGGCAAATGGCAGCCGCAGACCGTGCTGGGTGGCGCAAAAGCGAAGTAACGCAGCGAGGCAATGTGATGAGTGATAATAACGAGCTGGGCATTCTCGCCCGCCGCAAAATTGAAGCAGAAATTATTAAGCCAATTTATGAAATCCTGGTGCGCGAGATAGGGAAAACCCGCGCCCAGGCGGTCATTGGCGAGGCCATTGAGCAGGCCGCGATTGACGCTGGCAAAGCGTTTGCCAGCAAAGAACCCAACGGCGCGGACGTAAAGAGTTTTATCGCCCTGCAGTATCTGTGGGAGAAAGATAACGCCCTGGACGTGAAGGTGATCGACGCCGACGACCAGCAGTACAACTACAACGTGACCCGCTGTCGCTACGCGGAGATGTATCACGAAATGGGCCTGGGCGAGATTGGTCACCTGCTCTCCTGCGCGCGCGATGAAAAATTCATCGTTGGCTATGCGCCGGACGTGAAGCTGACCCGCACGACCACCATCATGCAGGGCGGTTCGTGCTGTGATTTCCGCTACCGCAGCAGTAAGGACAAGACATGATCCGCATCAACGCCGAACGGCTGTGGTCAACGCTTGAGATGATGGCGCAGATCGGCGGCACGCCCGCCGGTGGCGTGACCCGTCTGGCACTGAGCGAGGAAGATCGTATTGCGCGTAACCTGCTGCGCGACTGGGCGCTGGACGCGGGTTTCACCTGCGACGTCGACAGCATGGGCAATATGTTTATTCGTCGACCGGGGAAAAACCCGCAGCTTGCTCCGGTCATGACGGGTTCACATGTGGATACCCAGCCGCTGGGCGGTAACTACGACGGGGTTTACGGCGTGCTGGCCGGGCTGGAGCTGCTGCGAACCCTCAACGATCGTCACGTTGAGACCGAGCGTGACGTTGTGCTGGTGAACTGGACTAACGAAGAAGGCGCGCGCTTTGCGCCAGCCATGCTCTCTTCAGGGGTCTGGACGGGGCAATTTAGCGAAGCGTACGCGCATACCCGCGCGGATAACGATGGCATTACCGTGGGCGAAGCGCTGGAGAGCATTGGCTACCGGGGTGAAGCCTCTGCCCGCGCGTTTCCCGTTCACGCCTGCTACGAACTGCACATCGAGCAGGGCCCGATCCTGGAAGATGAAGGTCTGGATATCGGGTTAGTTCGCGCGGCAATGGGCCAGCGCTGGTTTACCCTGACGCTGGAAGGATTCGCCGCCCATGCGGGCACGACGCCGATGCACAGCCGCCGCGACGCGCTGACCGCCTTTGCCGAGCTGGCGCTGAAGGTGGAAGAGATTGGCTATCGGCATGCGCCGGACGGACGCGCGACGATCGGTATGGCGAAGGTTACGCCAAACTCGCGCAACGTCGTGCCGTCTCGCGTGGAATGCAGCGTTGAGTTTCGCCATCCGGCGCAGCAGGCGCTGGAAGCCATGGAAGCGGCGCTGCATAAGGTGGCTGAAAGCCTGAAACTGCGCGGCGTCGCGGCTGCCGTTGAACGCATTTTTGACTACGCGCCTATCGCGTTTGATGCCGAATGCCTGGCTCGTACGGAGAAGGCCGTAGCGGAACTGGGCTATTCGTCGAAACCGATGGTTTCCGGTGCGGGACACGACGCCTGCTATGTCAGCAAAATTGCGCCCGCCAGCATGATCTTTATCCCCTGCGTGAAAGGCATCAGCCATAACGAAGCGGAAAGGATCCTGCCAGAGTGGGCGGAGAAAGGGGCAAATGTATTATTGCATAGCGTCCTGTCTGCGGCCCTTGAGAGATAGAACGGGGAAAGCAGAGGACCTCTGCTTTCGCCAGAATCTACACGGCAACGCGTCGGCTGATTTCGACAACCCGATCGCTCGGAAGGTGATAATGGTTGATGACGTGCGTGCAGTTGCGCTTCATAAAAGCAAATATGTGCCGTTGCCAGGCCGCCATACCTGCCTCACCCTCGCCTGCCACAATGGTTTCATGCCCGACATACCAGGTTGCGTCATCCGTGGCAAAAAGCGCGTTAATCTCGCTGACGCCCTGCAGCAAATGCGGGATGTCCGGGTGTTCCATAAAGCCATACTGCGCCACGCCGTGCCAGTAGCCCGGCGCGCGCTGCTCTACCCTGATACGTTGTTCTTCCCCCACATAGGGCACATTCAGAATATCAATGGTAAGCGACAACACATCTTGCTGTAGCGCCCGGTTTCGCGCGACATGCCAGCGCATGACCGGCGGGATATTGTTCTGCGTACGGGTCAAAAAGACGGCGGATCCCGCCACCCTGGGCACCGTCTTTTGCTGAAGCTGGGCAAAGAACGCATCCACGCTGACGCCCTTCTCGCCCACCGATGCGGATACCGCCTTAACGCCGCGGTGCCAGATCAGCATCACCGTACAAATCGCTGCGGCCATCAGCAGCGGAATATAACCGCCTTCCAGGACCTTAATCAGGTTGGCAAACAAGAAGGTGGCATCAATCACCAGGAAACAGAGGGCAATAACCACACTGCGGGCCAGGCTCCAGCGCCACACTTCCCGCATCGCCACAAACAACAGCCCCGTGGTCATCAGCATGGTTAACGACACGGCGATGCCGTACGCGGCGGCAAGCTTATCGGAGGATTTAAAGAACACCACCAGCCCGATGGTCACCACCATCAGCAGCCAGTTTATGATCCCGATATAAATCTGACCGTAGCTTTCTGCCGCCGTCTGTTTGATGCGTAATCGGGGTAGCCAGCCAAGCTGAATGGCCTGGCGCGTCATGGAAAACGCGCCGGTAATAATCGCCTGACTGGCGATGATTGTCGCCAGTGCGGCAAGAATGATGAGCGGGACCTGAAGCACAGGCGGACAGAGCGTGTAGAAAAGGTTTTGCTTGCTGTCGGCACCGGCCAGAATCAGCGCTGACTGGCCAGCATAGTTGAGCAGCAGCGAAGGAAAGACGATACCGTACCAGGCAAGCCAGATCGGCTTTTTACCAAAATGCCCCATGTCTGCATACAGGGCCTCGGCACCCGTCACGCAGAGAAAAACGCCGCCCAGGACCAGGAAACTGGTGTACCCGTTCGAAAACAAAAACGCGATGCCGTACGCAGGGTTGAGGGCCAGCAGTACCGAGGGGTGTTGAACGATCCCCCGCACGCCCAGCGCAGCAATCGCCAAAAACCACAGCGCCATCACCGGGCCAAATATTTTCCCTATGCGGGCGGTACCAAAAGGCTGGATAAGAAACAGCCCCAGCAACACCGCCACCGTCAGGGGTAATATGTACGGCTGGGACTCAGGGATCACCATCTCCAGCCCTTCAAGGGCAGAAAGCACGGAGATTGCCGGGGTTATCGCGCCGTCACCGTAAATCAGCGCTGCGCCAATCAGGGCGGCAAAAATCACCCAGCGCCCGCCTTTGCCTTTCTCCACCAGAAGCGACATCAAGGCCATGATGCCCCCCTCGCCATGATTATCAATTCGCATGGCGAAGGCGGCATATTTTATGGATGTCACCAGGATGAGTGTCCAGGTAATCAGCGAGAGCAGGCCCAGTATGACGCCGGGCGTTGGATCATGCTCAGAGAGCGAAAGCACCGTCCGGAAGGTATAAAGCGGGCTGGTGCCGATATCACCAAAAACGACGCCCAGCGCCCCCCCTGCAAGCAGGGTTAACCGGGAGAGCGGTTGGGACGGTTCACTGCTGTGGCGAGGGCTCATATTTTCCAGCAAGAGTCAGATAATCCTATAAAAAACATAGCCCATCTGCCCCGCCCGCGCCAACCGCTCGCCCTGTATTACTGCGGCTTGACCTTCGCCAGGCTAAACCAAATCCCTACGGCCAACAGCAGCAGCATTCCGCCCGCGCTGCCCAGCGCCACGCTGTGCGAGGTGATAAACGCGCTTTTCGCCGCCTCAATCACCGACTCCGCCAGCGTCGGGGTCAGATCCTGCGCCACCTTCATCGCCTCACCAATGGATGACGAGGCTTTATCGACGAGCGAGGCATTCAGCCCTTGCGGCAGGTCAATTGACGCCGAGAAGCTGCGGGTCAACAGCAGACCAAAGATGGCGATCCCCAGCCCGGCGCCCAGTTCATAGGACATGGTTTCAATGGCCCCTGCGGCGGCGGCTTTCTCTTTCGGCGCGGCCGCCATAATTGCCGAGGTCGAGGCCAGCAGCGCGCTGGCGGCACTGAAGCCGAGCAGCACCATCAGCCCCCACGCCTGCCACTGCTGCGTGCTGAAGTCGAGCATCGACAGGCCGATAAAGCTGACGGCGCTGAGCCCCATACCGCCGGCGGCGACGATGCGTAGCCCCAAACGCCCGACCAGCACACCCGCGATCGGACCACTGAACCCGCTGGCGACCATCACCGGCAGCATGAACATTCCCGCTTCAAACGGCGTAAAGCCATGAACAAACTGCAGCTCCTGGGCCATCAGCAGCTCAAAACCGACCAGGGCAATCATGGCGGTCATCGCCATCACCACGCCGCTCAAGATGATGCGATGGCAGAAGAGACGCATGTCGATCATCGGTACGCGAGCGCGGAGCTGAATACGCACGAAGATAAACAGCAGCACCGAGCCGGTCACCAGCGCGGAGGCGACTACCCACGGTGACAGGACGCCTTTAAGCGCGGTTTTGGCGCTGTAAACCAGCAGCAAAATCGCCACAATCAGCATAATGGCATGGCTAATATTCAGCGGCTGCTCCGGGCGGCCCTGCTGAGGAGGCACAAAACGCGCGGCCAGCGAAACCACCACCAGCACGATCGGCACGTTGATCAAGAACACCGAGCCCCAGTAAAAATGCTCAAGCAGCATACCGCCAATCAGCGGGCCAAACGCCGCCCCGCCGGAACCCACCGCGGCCCAGACGCCGAGCGCAATATTACGATCCCGCGCGTCGATAAACAGCGTGCGGATCCCGGCCAGCGTAGCTGGAATGATCATCGCCGCACCAATTGCCAGCGAGGCGCGCGCTGCAATCAGCCAACCTGCTGACGGGGCAAAGGCTGCCGCCAGCGACGACAGGCCAAACAGCGCGCTGCCAATCATGAGCAGTCGTTTAAAACCAATGCGGTCACCCAGGGCGCCCATCGGCAGCACCATTCCCGCCATCACCAGCGAGTAAATATCGATGATCCACAGCAATTCATTGCCGCTGGCGCCCAGCGTCATGCTCAATGTCGGCGCCGCCACATGCAGCACCGTCGCGTCGATCGCCACCGGAATATACACCAGCACGATAATCACTAACGCTAACCACTGACGAAACATAAATTTCCTTTTCTTTAAAACATGGACACATGTCCAGGATGCGATCCTACGTAAAGTTGAACGAGTGTCCAGCTTTTTGTTACACTCGTTTCATTACCATTGAGAGTAAGTAAACATGCGATATCTGAGCAAGGATGAACGGCGGGAAGCCATCTTACAGGCCGCCATGCGCGTGGCGCTGGCAGAAGGACTGGCGGCCATGACGGTACGCCGTATTGCCGCCGAGGCCAGGGTCGCCACCGGCCAGGTGCATCATCACTTTACGTCCGGCGGGGAGCTAAAATCGCTGGCGTTCGTACGGTTGATTCGCGAGCTGCTGGACGCGGATGTCGCGGGTAAACAGGCCGGATGGCGGGAGCAGCTTCATGCCATGCTCGGCAGCGATGACGGAAGGTTTGAGCCCTATATTCGCCTCTGGCGCGAAGCGCAGATCCTTGCCAGCCGTGATGCCGACATCAAGGGTGCCTATGTGATGACCATGGAGATGTGGCACCATGAAACGGTGGCGCTTATCAAAGCGGGAACGGAGGCCGGAGAATTGAAGCCGGGCGATCGGGCGGAAAATATTGCCTGGCGCTTGATTGGTCTGGTGTGCGGTCTTGACGGGATGTATATCTTAAACATGCCCGAAATGGACGAAGCCGCGTTTAATAAGCATCTCGATAAGCTTATTTCCCTCGAATTATTTTAATACTCCAAACGGAATATTATTCTGTACAAAATTTACAATTAGTGCGAGCACTGCCTCAAGCCAGGCAGCGTGGCTGACTGTGTCGGGTGGCGGCTTCGCCTTACCCGACCTACGTTAGAACCCTGTAGGCCCGGTAAGGCGTAGCCGCCACCGGGCTATAAGGTCAGAACGGAGTGCTTCCGCTTATGATTGAAACAACTAACATCAGGAGCAAAACCGCAGCGATAAGACCAAAAGCCAGTAACGCCGCATGAAAAGCGATCGTGGCCCCGGAAAAAAAGAGTGCCCCACTCACGGTCCATTTGTTCTCTTTACGCAGGCCACTAATGAAAGCAAGTCCCAACGCCATGACAGATAACATTATTCCGCTAGCGATCAGTAACCGGTCAATATCTACCGGTTCCTTTTTCTTCTCAACGGTCGGCTGCTCTCCTTTTATACCAGCCATTATTCCTTTTTTTACCGCCGAAACCTTTTCAGCCACAACAACTTCAAGCGCTGTCGACTTTGAAGAAAACGGACCGAGGGTGAACTGAGCTAATGAGAGAAGCAGCGCAATAACGCCGAGCAACATTCCCACTGAACTGAATTTATTCCGAATCAAGATTTCCATATCAGTATGCCTTTGATATTGTCGGGTGGCGGCTACGCCTTACCCGACCTACGTACGAGCCCTTGTAGGCCCGGTAAGGCGTAGCCGCCACCGGGCTATTTTCCTGCCTGCGGATGCGTATCAAACCCTGCCATCACCGCCGTCAATTCTGACAGTGTAAAGCCGTGCTTAGGATCGTCAACTCCAAGACCAAACCGCGACTGCATCAGCTGGTAAAGCGCCTTTGCATCTGGCAGGTGGATCTGCTCCTCCACATGGCCATTCTGCCAGTGGGTAAAGCTGAAGTTAGTTAACGTCAGCTTGCCGCCGTCAGGCAGATGTCGACACATCAACAGATGATGACGAAAATGCGACTGCGGCCAGTGCGCCGACCAGAAATTCCCCATCACGTAATCACTGAAATACTGCGTTGTCAGGTCAAACTGATACATCGACTGCCAGTGCTCGTGGTGACGGAACTGCAGCACCCAGTCATTACCCTCGCTCAGCAGACGATACAGCCCGTGCGGTGTCTCTTGTTCTTCACTGGCGAGCAGACGAATCGGCGCCGTCAGCGTCTGGCCGCCAAACCCGACATCGGCAATCCAGCGCTCACCGTTAAGCTCGACCAATAGCAGGCGATGCGTGCGCGGCGGCATTTGCGGCGGACTCGCTAATACCACGCGTCCCAGCACGCTACGCACCGTAAAACCGACCTCGCGCAATACGCGTTCGAACAGACCGTTTTGCTCAAAGCAGTACCCTCCGCGACGTGCGGTGACCAGCTTGTCGACCAGGCACCGATCGTCAAGCTGGATTTCGCGCGGCAGAACGACATCAATATTCTCAAAAGGGATCGCACAGTTGTGATGTAAATGCAGCGCGCGCAGGGTATCAATATCCACCCGTGTCGGTTGCGTCCAGCCGATGCGGTCGAAATAGGCGGTCAGGAATGGGGACATGCATCAGTTTCCTTTGATTGTGATGTTCTGTTTATAAACTAATTTTACGCACACACTTTGATTTCCGTGCTTTTTCGTCATACTCATCGGTGTAGATGAGGAGATCCTATGAGCCACTTTCGCCCTGTTGAATTACGTCATGCCAGCCGTCTTCTGAACCACGGCCCAACTGTGCTTATTACCAGTCGGGATGAAAGCCTCGACAGACGCAACGTGATGGCCGCCGCATGGTCAATGCCCGTTGAGTTTGAACCGCCGCGCATCGCGATCGTCGTGGATAAAAGTACCTGGTCGCGTGAGCTGATTGAACGCAGTGGGAAATTTGGCATCGTCATCCCCGGCGTGGCGGCGGCCAACTGGACATACGCGGTCGGTAGCGTCAGCGGGCGCGATGAAGACAAATTCAACTGCTACGGGATCCCGGTCGTGAACGGTCCTGAACTTGGCCTGCCGGTGATAGAAGAAAAATGTCTGGCATGGATGGAGTGTCGGTTATTACCCGTCACCTCCGCTGCTGAAAAATACGATACGCTGTTTGGTGAAGTGGTTTCAGCGGCAGCCGATGAGCGCGCGTTTATCGCCGGACGCTGGCAGTTTGACGAGGATAAGCTTAATACCCTGCATCATCTTGGAGCCGGGACGTTTGTGGCGAGTGGGAAGATGGTGAAGGCGCTGGATTGAGTTACTTAATCATATCCTACTGAATTATAGTAAATTCCTATGGAATTTTGTGTTTACTATTTATTGTGGGTCACGATAGCGGCCACGTTTGCATCTACGATGGTCAGCAGTGGATAAGCGATTTTGTACAACGCACGTTGTATCCCGGACAGGCTTACCGAAACATACAGGCCCATTACGAACTGTTCAGGCATGACTAATGAAAACACTCTGCTTTTTTCTTTTTGCCCTGTCTCCGTTCGCGGTCGCAGATAGCATCTCTTCACCGGGCCAGGCGGCGCTTAAATTCAATCAATGGTATATCGCTCAGCTGAGTCAGGACAAACCGCCAGTACTTAATCCCGACATCATGAACGAGTACGTAGCCTCAGGGACCATTGCAGCAATTAAAGAAATGTACTCTGGCGACAGTAACGAAAAAGACATGCCAGATGCGGATATGTTCATCAAATCGCAGGATTGGGATGAAGACTGGGATCAGATAACCGTCTTACACTCTGATTTTGATGCCGTTTGCACAAACGTCTATATCGCGTTTGGGAAGAAACAAGATCACGTTGTAGCAGATTGTCTCGTTCAGGAAAAAGGCGTATGGAAAGTTCGCTCGGCCACGCTGATAAAGTAAAAACGTGATATGAAAGGAAACGCCCTCTGTTGCAGAGGAAAAAGCACACGATAGCCCAGCGGCTACCGTGTGCAATTCATTAACTACTTCGCACGCCGTGAAATAATCTCATCCGCAACATTCCGCGGTGCTTCCGCAAAATGATGGAACTCCATCGTATACGTCGCGCGCCCCTGGGACATCGAGCGCAATGTCGTGGCATAACCAAACATCTCTGACAGCGGCACGTCAGCACGAATAATCTGGCTTCCGTACTGCTCTGCCATCCCCTGCACCATGCCGCGGCGGGAAGAGAGATCGCCCATAATGTTACCGGCGTACTCTTCCGGTGTTTCCACCTCTACGTGCATGATCGGCTCGAGAATCACCGGATCCGCCCTGCGGGCCCCCTCTTTGAAGCCGAGGATCGCCGCCATGCGGAACGCCATCTCCGAGGAGTCGACGTCGTGATACGAGCCAAACGTCAGCGTCGCCTTGACATCGACTACCGGGTAGCCCGCCAGCACGCCGCTGTTCATCGCTTCCCGCAGCCCTTTCTCAACGGACGGGATATACTCGCGCGGCACCACGCCGCCCTTGGTGGCATCTTCAAATTTAAAACCACTTCCAGGCTCCAGAGGCTCCAGGCTCAGCACCACATGGCCGTACTGCCCTTTACCGCCGGACTGACGGACAAATTTGCCTTCGATATCCTTCACCGCTTTACGCAGGGTTTCACGGTAGGTCACCTGCGGACGACCAATGTTCGCCTCGACGCCAAACTCACGCTTCATGCGGTCAACGATAATCTCGAGGTGTAGCTCACCCATCCCGGAGATAATGGTCTGGCCGGACTCTTCGTCAGTATGCAGGCGGAATGACGGATCTTCCGCCGCCAGACGCTGCAGCGCGATCCCCATTTTCTCCTGATCGGCCTTGGTTTTCGGCTCGATCGCCAGCGAGATAACCGGATCCGGGAACTCCATGCGTTCAAGCGTGATGACGGCATTCGGATCGGTAAGCGTGTCGCCGGTGGTTACATCTTTCAGCCCCACGCAGGCCGCGATATCCCCGGCGCGCAGTTCGTCCACCTCGTGGCGATCGTTGGCATGCATCAGCACGATACGCCCGATACGCTCTTTCTTCCCTTTCACCGGGTTGTACACCGCGTCGCCTTTGCGCAGCACGCCAGAGTACACGCGGATAAAGGTCAGTTGACCGACGTACGGGTCGCTCATCAGCTTGAACGCCAGGGCCGAGAACGGCTCATCATCGCTTGGATGACGCTCCGCGTGCTGCCCTTTTTCATCCACGCCATCAATAGCGGGCACGTCCAGCGGCGACGGCATCAGCTCAATCACCGCATCAAGCATGCGCTGAACGCCTTTATTCTTGAACGCGCTGCCGCACAGCATCGGCTGGATTTCGCCCGAGATGGTGCGAATACGCAGCCCCCTGATGATTTCTGCTTCGTCGAGATCGCCCGTCTCAAGGTATTTATCCATCAGATCGTCGCTGGCTTCCGCTGCCGCAGAGACCATTTTCTCCCGCCATTCCCGGGCGGTACTGACTAAATCATCCGGCACGGGCGCATAGGTAAATACCATGCCCTGCGTCGCATCGTCCCACAGAATGGTGCGCATCTTGATGAGATCCACCACGCCGGTGAAATGATCTTCGGCACCCACCGGGATGACAATCGGCACCGGATTGGCCTTCAGGCGTTCCTGCATCATCCGCACGACGCGGAAGAAATCAGCGCCCGGACGGTCCATTTTGTTGACGAAGGCCAGTCGCGGAACGTGATATTTATTGGCCTGACGCCATACGGTTTCCGACTGCGGCTGCACGCCGCCCACGGAGTCATACACCATCACGGCACCGTCGAGTACGCGCATGGAACGCTCCACCTCGATGGTGAAATCCACGTGTCCCGGGGTGTCGATGATGTTGATCCGGTGCGGCTCATATCCTCTGTCCATACCCGGCCAGAAGCAGCTGACCGCCGCGGAGGTAATCGTGATCCCGCGCTCTTGCTCCTGCGCCATCCAGTCAGTGGTTGCCGCGCCATCGTGTACTTCACCCAGCTTGTGGCTCATCCCGGTATAAAACAGGATGCGCTCGGTGGTGGTGGTTTTACCGGCATCGATATGCGCGGAGATACCGATGTTGCGATAACGTTCGAGAGGGATGGGTCGGGGCATGATATTTCCTTAAGTCATATGACTTGTCTGTGACGACCAGGATGGTCGTGCATTCGTTCGTTTGCTATAATAGTCTTATTGTACGAGTATTATCGAACTATTTTTTAACGGTTGACCTATTGTTGATATAGCTCAATCTGACGCCAAACGCAGGAAAACGATGATCCCAAACCACCCTGAAACTGAACAAATACTGCTGGAAAATGTGCTGTTTGCCCTCGGCAACCCGCTCCGGCTGTCGATCATTCGCCGGCTGGCCGACGGCAGCGAACTCAGCTGTAACGCGCTGCGCCCGGAAGACGTGGTGAAGTCAACGATGACCCACCACTGGCGCGTACTGCGCGACAGCGGCGTGATCTGGCAGCGTCCGCAGGGACGAGAAAACATGATTTCGTTGCGACGAGAGGATCTGGATGCCCGTTTTCCAGGGCTGATGGCGATACTGTTGCAGGTTAAATAATTTCAGTCCCTTGCAGGCGATAGACTGGGATCCGCCGGGTTGTTTTGGTGAGCGTATCAAATACCTCGGCGTCGGACGTCACTATCCTCATCCCTGTTTTGCGTAATCTTTGCACATCCACCGCGATGCGCTGAATGCCAAACCAGAAAAGCCCGTCGAGTGCCGTTACCGCTAACCCATTTTCCAGCG
The DNA here is from genome assembly GCF_036487345.1 of Enterobacter cloacae complex sp. CARB60. Lineage (NCBI taxonomy): Bacteria > Pseudomonadati > Pseudomonadota > Gammaproteobacteria > Enterobacterales > Enterobacteriaceae > Enterobacter > Enterobacter cloacae complex sp. CARB60. The sequence continues at coordinate 2,168,437 of NZ_JAZKLC010000002.1, read as the reverse complement.
CCAGCTTGAGGCGTTCGCGGGGGGCTTTAACCTGCTGGGCAATTTGCCTGTAAGGTAATTCATTACATCCCGTCGCATCACTGCGCTGGATCCGCGTTTTCAGCTGATAGGTAAACTCGTCAGGTATTCCGTCGAGATCCCTTTTAAGGCTATAGACGCAGCCAAAGCGCTTGCCGTTAAACAGAACATTTTTCTGACTGAGCTGAAGCTCTTTTCTGACAGCGTCTATCAGCTGGGGCGCACGGGTAAGAAGCAGCCTGAAGGGCAGCTCGAAGCTGGTGACGTAATCCACATTAAGCAACGCGAGGCGCAGCCGCTCCTCTGCACCGGACTTTTGCTCACGACACTCCTCCATCACCTCCGCCCACTGGCGCGTCAGGCGTTCCGGCTCGGCGGCTTCGGTAAGGAGATATTTTTCAATCTGATAATCAACTCTTCCGGTCATCGTGTGGTATCCCGTCGCTGTGGATGCGGTAATTCTATACAGTACGGTGATATTTATAAAGGACTGAACCGCAGCGACATCCTGAAAATGTCGTTGCGATTCAGTATCCTGACGTTTCGGATCAGTGCGCCATAATCCAGCCCATCAGCAGGGTGGCGAAAATCACCGTCGACGCGCCGCCGATGCGGGTGGCGATCTGCGCGAACGGCATGAGCGACATCCGGTTAGACGCGGACAATATGGCCACGTCCCCCGTTCCGCCCAGCCCGCTGTGGCAGCAGGTCACAATGGCCGCTTCCACAGGATACATATTCAGACGCGACGCGATAAAGTAGCCGCTCAGCGCCATCGCAATCACGACCGAACCGCATACCACCACGTATCCCACCGAGAAGACCGACACCACGCTCTCAAGCGGTACGTATAACATCCCGAGGCCGATCATCAGCGGCCAGACCAGCGCAGCCGAGACGAATTTATAGCAGCTGTGCGCGCCCTGCTCCATCGAGGCCGGGATCGCCCTGAAGTATTTACACAGAACGGCAATCAGGATCATCAGCACCGGGCCGGGAATGTGGACCAGTTTTTCAAACAATCCTCCGACGATGAAAAACGCGCACACCATCAGTAATCCGCCCCCCATCAGATGAAAATCCGTCTGCTGCGTGCTTTGCGCCCCGGCAAACAGGCTGGCGTCGTCTTTACTCCGCGTGAGCATACCATTTCCCGAAAGCGCAGGACGTTTCGCGCCGAGTCGCGCCAGCGAGCCCGCACAAATAATGGCGAAGATATTCCCGACGACCGCAGCGGGTGCCAGCTGCGCAACGTAGACGTCCGGCGTCTGCCCCAGTATTGCCGAATAGGCCAGGGAAAGCGGCAAAATCCCCTCGCCAATCCCGCCGCCAATGATGGGCACAATGATGAAGAAGAAGGTGTGGTAAGGCGTATAACCAAACAGTGAGCCTACAATAAGGCCACTCAGCACGGCCATGCAGGTTCCCGCCACCAGCGGAACAAACATGCGCATCATCCCCTGGATCAGCAGCACCCGGTTCATCCCCAGAATACTGCCGACCACCAGGCAGGCGATGACGAAATAGAGCAGATTCGCCTCTTTCATCAGCAGATGCACGGTATCAAGGGTATGTTTCCCGAATACGCCAAAATAGACCAGCACCGAGGGCACCATCAGGCACAGGATCGCCGGGCCGCCGATATCCTTCAGCACCGGGATTTGACGCCCCACTTTGGCAAACGCGAAACCGAGGGTCATGATGACCGCGAGACCACCTATCATATTTTTCGGCAGCAGCCCTGCCCAGGCGGACGTCGCTACAATGGCGGCAATCCCGACGAACAGCATCAGCGGGACCGTGCCCACCTCGGTATTGTTGAGCCCAAAGGCAAAACGCGAGGTAGGCAGCTCAGAAGTCGGTACAGGATTATCTTTCATATAATCACCTGAAAATTGTGTTCGGATATGCAGAGAAAGGAATAACTGAAGCTATTCCTGATACGAAAAAATGTTCTTAAATATAAATAATGACGTAGATGGCCTTTTCTAAAAACAGGCTCAGGGTGAAATTAACATGAGGTATCGGAGAGAAATGTGAACAATACTACCCTTCCTCTTTAAATAACTTAATTCATCATTAAGTAACTAAAGTATTCATGCCGGTTAATGCAATCTTTTTGAAATTAATAAAACCAGAAAGAGTGTGACCCTTGTCACTCCTGCCCTGCTATCTAAGCGCTAGATTAGCGCTGCAATAAAACACATAAAATACCCTACAGGAAATACTATGCCTTCATTACTATTACAGTCACTGTTTCCGCTCGTCTTTATAATGTTACTTGGATGGCTAAGTGGAAAGCTGGGATATTCCCGGCGTGAAGATGCAAACGTCATGGCAACCGTGGTGATTCGTTTCGCCCTTCCTTTCCATCTTTTTATTGGTGCATTGCATACCGACCCCAATAAAATTAAGAACCTGACCTTTATGGCCGTTTTGGTTGTCGGTTTAATGGGGTCGTATTTACTGACGCTATTTATTTCACGCTACGTTTTTCGCCACGATATCAAAACCAGCGCTATTCAGTCTCTGGTTTGCGCCTTTCCTGATATGGCCTACTTTGGCGCGCCGGTCCTGGCGGTTTTGATTGGGCCGGAAGGATTTATCGGTGTGCTCATCGGCAACATTATTACCAGCGTTATCATGATCCCTCTGACTATCGTCCTGATTCGTATGGGTGATAAAAACGGCCATGATGGCCTGGAGGCGCTGCACCCGGGCGCGATGATCGTGCAAAACCTCATCAAAGCGGCACGCAATCCTATCGTCTGGATCCCGGTCTCCGGCGTCTTGCTCAGTCTGGCCGGTGTGCAAATCCCTTCTATTCTCAGCATGCCTATTGAGATGGTGGGCAAGGTTTCAGGCGGACTGTCCCTGTTTGCCCTCGGCCTGCTGTTTTACGGTGAACGTCCAAAGCTGAACGTGCAGACCTTTACCAATATCAGTATTAAAAACCTGATTCAGCCGGCAATCATGGCCGCCGCCGGGCTCGCCTTTGGCCTGAGCCATACCTTATTGCAGCAGGTCGTCATTATTGGCGCAACGCCTTCCGCTATTGCCGCGGGGATGTTTGCCTTACGCAGCGATACCTATATTGATACCGCATCCTCCTCCATATTAATTGGCACTGCCGTCGGGGTCGTGACCGAAGGCATTATGATCTATTTCATCTCTTAATCTGTTTTATTTAAAAAATTCAGGAGTTAACCATGTCCAGGAAAGAAGTTCTGTACACCCCCTATAACGGGGCCGTATTGCTGGAAAATCCGTTACTCAATAAAGGGCTCGCATTTATTAAAGAAGAGCGTGACAATTTTAATCTGCATGGATTATTGCCGCACAACGTTGAAACTATTGAAGAACAAACCGAGCGCGCCTGGGTGCAGTTCTGTCATTTTAAAAGCGATATTTCGCGTCATGTTTACCTGCGAAATATCCAGGACACCAATGAAACGCTCTTTTATAACCTCTTGCGTTCGCATCTGAAAGAGACGTTACCGATTATCTATACCCCGACGGTCGGTGAAGCCTGCGAGCATTTCTCGACGATTTATCGACGCGCGCGCGGCCTGTTTATTTCGTGGCCTAACCGCCATCGTATTGATGAGATGCTGCAAAGCTTTTCGCGCAACGACGTTCGTGTGATTGTGGTGACGGACGGGGAACGTATTTTAGGGCTTGGCGATCAGGGTATCGGCGGAATGGGCATCCCAATTGGCAAGCTGTCGCTGTATACCGCCTGCGGCGGGATCCATCCGGCCTCTACCCTCCCGATTATGCTGGATGTCGGCACCAATAATCAGCAGCACCTCGACGACCCGATGTACATGGGCTGGCGTCATCCGCGCATCAGCGACGATCAGTATGCTGAGTTTATGGATATGTTTGTCAGCACCGTTAAAGCGCGCTGGCCCAATGTTCTCCTGCAATTTGAAGACTTTGCGCAGAAAAACGCCACCAGGCTGCTCCAGCGCTACCGCGACCAGCTGTGCTGCTTCAATGATGATATCCAGGGCACGGCAGCCGTCACCGCCGGAACGCTGATGGCGGCGGCGCATGCGGCGGGCACGCGCATTCGCGACCAGCGCGTGGTCTTCCTGGGCAGCGGTTCTGCCGGATGCGGGATAGCTGAAAAAATTGTGGCGCTGATGGTGGATGACGGCCTGACCGAGCCGGAAGCGCGCAGCCGGATCTTTATGGTCGACCGCTTCGGCCTGCTGACCGACGACATGACCAACCTGCTCGATTTCCAGAAAAACCTGCTTACCGCGCGCGACGCCGTTTGCAGCTGGCAGGTAGACTCGCAAAATATTTCCCTGCTGGACGTGGTGAAGAATGCGCATCCTACGGTGATGATCGGCGTTTCAGGCCAGCCGGGGCTGTTCAGCGAAGAGATTGTCAAAGAGATGCATCGCCACTGTCCGCGCCCAATCATCATGCCGCTCTCGAACCCGACCTCACGGGCGGAAGCCCAGCCGCAGGACCTTATCGCCTGGACCCAGGGTGCCGCGCTGGTGGCTACCGGCAGCCCGTTCGCCCCGGTATTCTGGGAGAATGAACACTACGAGATCGCCCAGTGTAACAACGCCTATATTTTCCCGGGCCTGGGGCTGGGCGTACTGGCCTGCAACGCGCGTCGGGTAACGGAAGAGATGCTGATGGCAGCAAGCCGCAGCCTGGCCGCGCAGTCTCCGCTGGTCACCACGGAAAAAGGCGGACTGCTGCCGCCGGTAGATCAGATTGAAACGGTCTCACGCCAGATTGCCGTCGCCGTCGCCCGGGCCGCGATTGCACAGGGCATGGCTCCGGCGATAGATGATGAGACGTTGATGGCGCGTATCGAGAAGACCTGGTGGCAGGCGGACTATGCGCCGTACCGCAGGTCTGCGCTGTAAGACTCGCGCCTGCCCTCACTGCACGGTGAGGGCAGGATTGCTGCCTTAGTGCTGGACGCCCGATCGGTCTGAAAGATCCGCGGCGGACAGGATATCAGCCCGCGGCGCCACGCTCCTGCGGCGGGCATACCGGTCAGGCTGACCTTCAGGACGCGTTTTGAAGCGCCGGTGCAGCCACATATACTGTTCTGGCGCCATCCGTACCGCCTGCTCAATTGCCCTGTTCATCTGCGTCGCAACAGATTCTTTATCTCCCCCCTGCAGCGCCTCGCTGATATCCTCCAGAATAATCAGTTCGTAGCCGGTGCCGTCCACCCTGCGGCGCGGCACAAAGGGAATGACGGCAGGCTTAGCGCTTTTGACCAGCATATAGCTCCCAGCGGTCGTGGCGGCATCCGGAACCGCAAAAAACGGCACAAAGACGCTATTGGTTTTGCCATAGTCATGGTCCGGGGCGTACCACAAAATCTCATTCTGCTTCAGCGAGCGAATCATGCCCTTTAAATCATGACGATCGAGCATGGTTTTATTTGAGCGCAGGCGTCCGCGCGTCTGAAGCCAGTCCAGCAGCGCATTATTGTTGGGACGATACACCCCAATACCGGGGTTAAGCATGCCAAATATCCGCGCGCCCAGCTCAAGCGTCAGAAAATGCATCCCCACCAGCACCACGCCCTTTCCTTGCGCCCTGGCCTTTTCCATGTGTTCATAACCCGTCACGGTAAAGCATTTCCGCACCCGCCATTCAGGCCAGAACCATGCCATTCCGGTTTCGATCACCCCCATTCCTACCGATTCAAAATTACGCTGCAGCAATGACTCGCGTTCATCCTTTTTCATCTCCGGAAAACAGAGCTCAAGGTTGCGACGGGCAATCTCGACGCGGCGCGGAAGCAGGCGCATCGCCAGTCGACCAAGACCATGACCGATGCTGAACAGAAGCGGATAAGGGAGCAGCATGATGAGCCACAGCGCGGCAATGCCGGCCCAGCTTAGCCAGTAACGGGGATGAAGAAAGGCGAGTGAAAAACGGGGTAATTTTGTCATGAGAAAATTATCCTTTAACGTGTCTGTCCTTAACTGATTCGGTTGGAGATCTTTCCTAAGGATTGATGAGCTGTCAGTCAGAAACGTAAAGTGTAACGGATAAGACAAAACGCATTTTTATCCATTTTTGCGAAAAGCAGGAAGATGAGGCGGGGAAAAACCGGGAAGGAGAACTCCCCCCGGCAATTGCGCTTACATTGAATAGCCTGGCTTTTTAATTAACTCGTCCAGCTTCGGTCCTATTTCGGTATCCCAGACCTGCGCTTTCCAGTCCTCAGGATCCACCTGATTCAACGCAACGGACACCGAGCCGTCTTTGCTGTTGAAATGGCGAATAATGACTTCAGCAATATCCTCGGCCAGTGCGGTTTTTTGTTCGTCGTTCAAATCGCGGGGAAAACATTTGATATCTACGTGTGGCATATGCAGGCTTCCAGTTGTGAGTCGTGGCTCCACGTTATCAGATAATACCGTTGGCCTTTAACACCTTGTGCAGTTCCGGCAGCTGACATACGGTGTCCGCGATGGCCGTCAGTTTCGGCGTATTGGTCGCAAACCAGCCATGGCGTGGCCCCCAGGTGCGCGCCACCGCGATATACACGTCCAGCAGCGTCAGCCGTTCACCCAACGCAAACGGGGCGGCCTTGAGCTGAGTTTCGAACCACAAATAGAGGGACTTCCGGTATTCGATGCAGTTTTTTTGCAGCTGTTCCGGCGCATCCGGCACCCAGCGATCGGGATAGTCCGCATACGTAAACGTGGGATAGACGTTGGCCACAAACCAGATCAGCAGACGCTGAAACTGCTGGCGTTCGGCCTGCCCCACGGGCGGAGCGAGATCGGGACACCTGTCGAGCACCATCAGGGCAATTGCCGCCGTTTCGGTCATGATGGCGCCATTTTCCAGCGCCAGCGTGGGTACCTGACACAGCGGGTTGAGCTTTTGCAGCAGCTCACGCTGCGGGCCGGGCTGGTCAAACCCGTCCACGTTGATAAATTGATAAGGGATATCAGCCAGGATTAGCATCACTTCACCGATTGCCGAGCCCCAGCCGGGTACGCCATAAAGTTTAATCATGTTGCCCCCTGCGGGATGAAAACCCTAAGTGTAGAGCACCATTAGTAGGTTATCCCTGGCGGGTTGACCTCCGACTGCGCCACCGCTTCCCCCTGCTCGCCCCAGCGCGCCAGCACCTTCTGATAATCTCCGCGCTTAATCGCGCCGTCCAGCGCGGCCTGCAGCGCGTACACCAGCTCATTGCCTTTTTTGGTGGTGGTCGCGACATAGGCTTTTTTCGGCCCTAAACCGACAACGCGGGTTTTGCCGGTGAGCGCCGCTTTGTAGGCTGAAACCGACTGAGGGCCAAAGAACACGTCCGCCCTGCCGGACTGAATGTAGAGATTGCCCGAGGCATCGTCGTGAAGATAGACCGGCAGCGCGGGCGTCCGCCCCGCCTTTTTGTTCTCTTCGTTCCAGCCCAGCAGAATGCGCTCCTGATTCGTACCAGAGCCGACAATCACCTTTTTCCCCGCCAGATCTTCCGCGCTTTTGATTGACTGGATCTCGCTGGTGGATTTCACCGAAAACGCCAGCGAATCGACGCGGTAGGTCGCAAAATCAAACTTCTCTTTACGCTGTTCGGTCACCGCAATGTTCACCAACGCCACGTCGTAGCGCCCGGAGGCGATCCCCAGCGGCCAGTCTTCCCACGCCGTCGGCACCAGCTTCAGCTTTAGCCCCAGGCTGCCCGCCAGCAGGCGGGCGATATCCGGATCGCTGCCAATACGCGTACGGTTATCGCTGGCCAGCAGCGCCAGCGGCGGAGAATTCAGCGCCGAAACGGCGACCGTCAGCGTACCCGGCTCAACGAATTTATAATTGGCGGGGATCTTCGCCACGGCCTGCCGATCCACCGTTACCGGCAGCGGCTGTTCGTTGGCTTTCAAATCAATGCTGGCGTGGCTCGCCGTCGTGAAGACCAGCCCCGCCAGAAGTCCATATTTCATTGGCGCTCCTTACAAGACTTTGGAGAGGAACTGTCGCGTTCGCGCATGTGACGGACGGTTTAATACCTCGTCACTGCTTCCCTGCTCGACGATTTTTCCGTCGACCATAAACACCACCTGATCCGCCACTTCCCGGGCAAAGCCGATCTCGTGGGTCACCACCACCAGCGTGGTGCCGGACCGGGCCAGCTTTTTGATCACGTCCAGCACTTCCCCCACCAGCTCCGGATCCAGCGCCGAGGTGGGCTCATCGAACAGCATCACCCGAGGGCGTAACGCCAGCGCGCGGGCAATGGCAATACGCTGCTGCTGGCCGCCGGAAAGATGGCGTGACCAGGCATCGGCTTTATCCCGCAGCCCAACCACGTCCAGCAGGCTGTACGCCCTTTCCACCGCCTCTTTTTTGCTGAGCTTTTTATGCGCGATAGGCGCCTCTATCAGGTTTTCCAGCACCGTGAGATGGGGAAAGAGATTGAAGTTCTGGAACACATAGCCCACGTTGACGCGCTGTTTGAGGATCTCCTTCTCCTTTAGCTCATAGAGCTTATCGCCCTGACGACGATAGCCAATGTAATCCCCGTCAATCTGGATAAAGCCTTCGTCGACGCGCTCCAGGTGATTAATGGTGCGCAGCAGCGTCGATTTACCGGAGCCGGACGGCCCGAGGATCACCGTCACGGACCCTGGCGGGATCTCAAGCGAAACGTTGTCGAGCGCCTTATGGCGGCCAAAAAACTTGCTGACGCCGGTAATTGAAATATGTCCTTCAGGAGAGGCTTGCATGGACGGGCTCCTGTGCTGGCGTGGTGGTGACAGAACGGGTACGACGGGTGGCACGGTTCTGGTTAACGGCAGAGCGGCGTTCGCTGCGGGCAAGCGCGCGTTCGACGCCATACTGGATAGCGGACAGGACGGTGGTGATCGCCAGGTACCAGGCAGCACCGACCATCAGCAGCGGGATCACCTCCTGCGTGCGGTTGTAGATCATCTGGATGGTATAGAACAGCTCCGGCATCGCCAGGACATACACCATCGCCGTGCCCTTGGCGAGGCTGATGATTTCATTGAACCCCGACGGCAGGATGGTACGCAGCGCCTGAGGCAAAATGATGCGCACCGTGCGGCGCCAGGCCGGGAGTCCGAGCGCGGCGGCGGCCTCGTACTGCCCGTGATCGACCCCCAGGAATCCGCCGCGAATGATCTCGGCGGTATAGGCGCTCTGCACCAGGGTTAGCCCCACCACGGCGGTAGAAAACTGCCCCAGCACGTTGATGGTTTCAAAGCTGCCCCAGGTGATGCCGGTGAACGGCACGCCGAGAGAGAGCGTGTCGTAGAGATAGGAAAAGTTGTACAGAACGATCAGCACCACAATCAGCGGCAGCGATCGAAACAGCCAGATGTACCCCCATGCCAGGCTGCTCAGAAGCCATGACGAGGACAGTCTCGCCAGCGCCAACATGCCGCCCAACACCACGCTCAGCGCGGTGCCGATCAGCGTCAGCAGCAGGGTCTGCCCGACGCCTTCGAGGATAACCGGGTCAAAGAACCAGCGGGCGAAGACCGCCCACTCCCAGCGCGGGTTAAAGGCCACGGACTGAATCACGACCGCCAGGACAAACAGCGCCACCGCGGCGCCGACGGTCCGCAGCGGATAACGCGCCGGGACCACCTTAATGGTTTCAACGTTGCTCATCGTCGTTCCTCATGCGGTTTTACTGAACGCTTCGCGTACCAGCGTTTTGGTGAAGCGCAGCCGACCGTCAAACGGCGGCTGGCTGTACTCTTCCGGATCCCGGTTCAGATCGAACTGAGGCTGATAGCCCTGGCTGATATAGAGCCTGACCGCTTCCGGCTGGCGAAAACCGGTTGTCAGGTAGATTTGGCTATATCCTGCCAGCACCGCCCTGCGCTCAAGCTCCTGCACCACGCGCCCGGCAAGCCCCTGCTGACGCAGGGTTTTGTCCGTCCAGATGCGTTTGATTTCCGCGGTGCGTTCGTCGAAAGGTTTGTACGCGCCGGTGGCGATAATTTTCCCGTCGCGCTCCAGCACGATAAACAGCCCCTGCGGCGCTAAATACCACTCGGTGAGTTCCACCTCCGCGTCTTTAGAGAAGTAGTCGCCGTAACGGGCAGCATATTCACCGAACAGCCCCTCAATGATGGGCTGGAGCTCGGCATCCTCCGGGGAAACGTCACGAAATCGTTCGCTCATGCAGCCTCCTTAATCGCCCAGGCCAGCCGGGTTCACTTCGGACTGAGGAATGCGCTCAACGCCTTCCCCCCAGCGGTTCAGCACTTTGTCGTAATCGCCGTTTTTGATCACGCCGTTCAGCGCGGTTTGCACCGGCTCAACCAGCCCGCTGCCTTTTTTCAGCGTCACGGCAATGTGCGCCGCCTTCGGCCAGCCGCCGTCCACGCTACCCACCAGTTTGGTTTTCCCGTTCAGCGCCGCTTTCCAGGCGCCAATCACGTTCGGGCCAAAGTAGGCATCCGCGCGTCCGGACTGCAGTGCCAGCGTTTGTGCCGCATCGTCTTTGGTATAGATCGGGGTAAAGGGCTTCAGCCCCTTCTTCAGGTTTTCGGCATTCCATGCGAGCAGGATGGCCTCCTGGTTGGTGCCGGAGCCGACGATAATCCGCAGCCCGGCGATGTCCTCAGCCTTCTCAAGCGACTTGATCGGGCTGGTTGATTTCACGTAGAACCCGAGGGAATCTTTTCGGTAGGTGGCAAAGTCAAACTTCTCTTTACGCTCTTTGGTGACGGTGATGTTGCTGATGGCGGCATCATATTTCCCGGAGGCCACGCCCAGCGGCCAGTCTTCCCAGGAGGTCGGCACCACGTTCAGCTCCAGCCCCAGGCTGTCAGCGACCAGACGGGCGACGTCCACCTCACTTCCCAGCAGCGTTTTGTTGTCATCGGAAAACACCGTCAGCGGCGGTTGATTGAGGCCCGCCACCGCCACGGTAAATTTCCCCGGCACGGCGAAGCGATAATCTTTTGGCAGCTGTGCCACCGCCTCGCCATTTTTGACGGTATTAACCGGCGTTTTATTGGCCTCGATGCTCACGCCGGTGCCGTTAATATTCACATTCTCTGCCCAGACGGCAGGGGTAAAGGCCAGCGCGAGCGCCAGAATAAGCGATGTTTTCTGCATAGCGGTGTTCTCTTTTATTGTTGTGTGAATTGATTTTTAGGTTCGTCTAAACCCAGACTTTCGCGCAGCATGGTGCCCGGGTAGTCGGTACGGAACAGGCCGCGCGCCTGTAAAACAGGTACCACCAGGTCAACAAAGCGCGGGAAGGTGTCCGGCGTACCGCCCTGAATGATGAAGCCGTCTGCGGCATAGCCTTCAAACCAGGCCTGCAGGCCGTCTGCCACCTCTTCCGGCGTACCGGAAAAGCGCGGGCGCGTTGATGCGGCTTCCAGCGCTACCTGACGCAGGGTTAAGTTGCGCTCTGCGGCATTACGCTTAATTTCATCGGTGGTGCTGCGGAAGCTGTTTTTGCCTAAGTCGCCGATATCCGGGAACGGCTCGTCGAGCGGATACTGGCTGAAATCGTGATGTTCAAAATAACGCCCGAGGTAGTTGAGGGCATCGTTAATCGACACCAGCGCCGCCGTGGTTTGATACTGGTTCTCCACGTCGTCGGCGTCTTTACCCACAATCACGCTGACGCCCTGGAAAATATGTAAATCTGACGCGCGGCGTCCGTTAGTTTCCAGCTGCTGCTTCACGTCGCGATAAAACGCTTTTGCCTCATCGAGCGTTTCGTGATGGGTAAAAATGGCGTCGGCATGTTTCGCCGCCAGCTTTTTCCCGTCGTCCGACGCGCCCGCCTGAAAGACAATCGGTCGTCCTTGCGGCGTTCGACCAATATTCAGCGGCCCGGCGACCTGGAAGAAATCACCGTGGTGGTCCAGGGTATGCAGTTTTGCCGAATCAAAGAATTGGCCGCTCTCTTTATTGCGCACAAAGGCGTCGCCTTCCCAGGAATCCCACAGCCCTTTCACCACGTCGAGATACTCATCCGCAATGCGATAGCGCAGCGCATGCTCGGGGTGTTTTTCGCGGGAAAAGTTCTTTGCCGACCCTTCCAGCGGCGAAGTCACCACGTTCCAGCCCGCGCGTCCGTTGCTGAGGTGGTCGAGGCTGGCGAACTGGCGCGCCGTGGTGAAGGGTTCGCTGTAGGAGGTGGATAAGGTTCCCACCAGCCCCAGGTGCGAGGTGATGCTGGCGAGAGCGGATAACACCGTCAGCGGTTCAAAGCGGTTTAAAAAATGCGGGATCGATTTCTCGTTTATATAAAGACCGTCGGCAACGAATAAAAAATCGAGTTTACCCTCCTCCGCCTTTAACGCCGTCGCTTTGACGAAATCAAAATTGATACTGGCATCGGCGACGGCCTCAGGGTGACGCCAGGCGGACATATTTCCGGATGCACCATGCAAAATGGTCCCCAGCCGCAGTTGACGATGTGCAGACATATTCACCTCTTAAGAATTAAACGTGTTGCAGGGCTTTTTCCGCAAGCTCTGCAAAATAGCGGGCAGCGGGCTCAATTAAGGCTTCATCCGGATTGAAGGCCGGATGATGTAAACCATACGGGCTGTTGCTACCGATGCTGACAAACGCCCCCGGGATCTGCTGCAGATAGACCGCGAAATCTTCCCCACCCATATGCAGCTCGGCGTGCCGGGTTTCATATCCGGCGTCCCGGGCGACCGAGGTGGCGAAATCGGCCCAGCGTTCGTCATTCACCAGCGCGGTGGGCCCGGCATACCAGGTGATATCAATCTGTGCGCTAAAGGCGCTGGCAAACCCGGCGGCGATTTCGCCCACGCGGGCTTTCACGTTCTGCTGCACTTCCGTGCGATGGGTGCGCAGCGTGCCTTCCAGCTCGACGCTTTCCGGCAGCACGTTCCAGGTGTTACCGCCTGCAATGCGCGTCACGCTCAGCACCACCGAGTCCAGCGTATTGACGTTGCGGCTGGCGACGCTTTGCAGCGCCGTCACCAGCTGGCTCGCCAGCACAATGGCGTCGTTGCCTTCGTGCGGACGTGCGGCGTGCGCGCCCTTACCGGTAATGCGGATCACGAAGCGATCGACGTTGGCATAAAATGGCCCGCCGCGGGTAGCGAACTCACCGACCGGCAGGCCGGGCTCGTTATGCATGCCGAAGATGGCGCTGACGTCACGCAGGGCACCGGCGCGCACCATGCTCTTCGCACCGCCAAAGTTCTCTTCGGCAGGTTGAAACAGGATCCGAACGCGGCCGTTAAGCGACGCTTCCCGCTCTTTCAGCTTCAACGCGGCGCCGAGGATCACGCTGGTGTGGATATCGTGCCCGCAGGCATGCATTACGCCTGCACGCTGCGAGCTAAACGGCACGCCGCTGCGCTCTTCAATCGGCAGAGCGTCGATATCTGCCCGCAGCGCAATCAGTTTGCTGCCCGAGCCGATTTCCGCCACCAGTCCGGTAGACAGATCGTAAGGCTGCGGGGTAATCCCGGCGTTCGTCAGCCACTGGCGCAGGCGCGTCGTGGTCTCCACTTCCTGGCCGGAAAGCTCCGGGTTCTGGTGCAACTCGCGACGCCAGGCAATCAGCTGTTCGCCAAAGCTCATACGGTAACCTCCCTGTTAAGACGCGCCTCGGCCAGCAGGCGCAGCGACGCGACGCGCGTTGCTCCCTCCGCTACCGGCGTGTCGATGATAAATTCGTCAATGCCCCACTGCTGGTGCAGCGCGTTGAGCTGTTCAAGTACCGACTCAGCCGTACCGGCCAGCAGCGACTGCGCCCGGCGTGCAATGCGCACCGGCTCGCTGCCCGCCTGACGCGCAAAGGCGTAGGCCTGCTCTTCGCTGGCCACGGTGACACGCTGGCCGTTTGCCAGCTCAACGCCCCACACTTCGACCTTTTGCGCCAGGGCTTCTGCCTCGGCCTGCGTCGGCGCGACAATCGCCTGTACCGCCACAATCACGTCCCGCGTGCTGCTCTTACGCCAGGTCGATACCACCTCGCGCAGCAGTTCCGGGTCACCGTTCAGATGCGCGGCAAAAACAAAGTGCCAGCCGAGCCCGGCGGCCAGCAGCGCGCTATCGGTACTCGCGCCCAGCAGAAAACGTTCTGCAGGCGACGGCGGCTGAGGCGTGGCGCGGACGGCATCCTCGGTTGACGGATGTTCAGGACGGATCCAGCGATCGAGCTGGGCCAGCTGTTCGGCGAAGCTGCCCTTTTCCTCTTGATTCATGCCCTGCTGCAGCGCACGCGTTGAGAGCGGTAAACCGCCGGGGGCTTTCCCGACGCCAAGATCCACGCGACCGGGCGCCAGCGCGGCCAGCACGTTGAAATTCTCGGCGACTTTATAAGGGCTGTAGTGCTGGAGCATCACGCCGCCGGATCCGACGCGGATGCGCGTTGTCTGCCCGAGGATCCAGGCAATCAGCAGCTCCGGTGAGGGGCTGGCAAGATGGGGAGTGTTGTGGTGTTCGGCAATCCAGAAGCGGTGATAGCCCAGATTTTCTGCCTGCTGCGCCAGCGCCAGCGTACGCGCCAGTGCATCGGCGGCCGTTTCGTTTTCAGCGATGGGGCTTTTATCCAGAATGCTGATTCGCCATGACATGTTGCGTTCTCGTTTGACTTAACATGTCGACATTATTAAAGGCGCATTTCACCACTGAGAAACAATTAATTTACATTTAGTTTGCCGGAAATCAGATATATAAAACCATGCTAAGAATAAGACTTTAAGGAGGCAATCAGCGTTTCCGCCTGCCCGCGGCGGGTTATGCGGACAAAACGAATATGGCCATATTGCGGGTTTTGCAGATCGGCTTCATAACGCGTGCGGTTGTTACGCCACGTTTTCATCGTCCAGATGAGAATGGACTCTTTACTGAAGAACGCTCGACGGAAACTCTCTTTGTTCCCGGTTCCGGGCCAAAGCTCGCGTTTATGCCAGGCCCGTTTGATTGCCCTGTTGACGGCCTGCCAGAGGGTGCGGGCAAACCCATAATCCACCCACACCACAACGTCTACATTGCGCCATTTAACGGGCCGCGTGCGGTTATAGTTGCCGTCGAGCACCCAGTCAGGCGACGCCTGTAGCGCCTGCTCCAGCTTTTCCTGAAACACATCGTCCGGCGTGCCCTGCCAGTCGGGCCGCCAGTAGAGTCTGTCCATCTCGATATAGGGAATAGCCAGTTCGGTCGCAATCTGCTTCGCCAGCGTGCTTTTTCCGCTCCCGCTGGTTCCGATGACGTTAATTTTCACCTCAGCCTCACTGTGTTAACGAAAATTGACCAAATGATAGCGTTTTCATCCTGTTAACGAAACGCTATTTCAGCATGGCAATTTTTCCGGGGAGGCGATCTCCCCCTTTTAGTTTGGCTTATGTCATTTATTTGCAGCGCCAACCAAAGACGCCCTTTAAAATATTTTCATTTTTATTACATTCGGCAAAATTAACAATTTAAAAATAATGAGCAAGGCTATTTCGAACAGTCTTAATTTCAGAGAGAATAGACCGCAGGCAGTTATAAAAATAATCGCATTAATCTTACCTGAACGTTTTCAGGGCATTTTTTATTCTCGCACATCATCATGGAGCTACTCATGAGGCGTAACACTCCCGTTACACAAAACGAGTATTTGCTTAACGATGGTTCGACGTTAATGTCGACCACCGATACAAAAAGTCATATTACCTATGCTAATTCCGCTTTTATTGAAGCCAGCGGATATAAAGAAGAACATCTTCTGGGCGAGCCGCATAACCTCATCCGCCATCCCGACATGCCTGCCGAAGCGTTTGGCGACATGTGGTTTACCCTGCAGCAGGGTGAGACCTGGACGGGGCTGGTGAAGAACCGTCGTCACAATGGCGATCACTACTGGGTGCGGGCTAACGTGACGCCGGTCTGGCAGGATGAAAGCCTGACGGGCTATATCTCCGTGCGAAATATCCCCGCGCGGGAAGAGATCGCGGCCAGCGAAAAACTGTATGCAAAAGTGCGTAATAACGAATTAAAACATCATCGTTTTTATAAAGGGCTGTTAATTCGGCGCGGTTTATTTTCTTTTATGTCGCTTTTTAAATGTCTTAGTACCCCTAAGCGAATCCATCTGGGTATTGCGACGACGGCGTTACTCTCCTGCCTGGCGGTGTATTTATTCCCTGATAAACTTGTGCAGTCGGGGAGTCTGGTGCTGCTGTTGACTTGCCTGGCTTATTATCTCCATGCGCAGATCGCCCGGCCGGTAAAATCCATTGTGCAGCAGATGCAGCGCGTGGTTTCAGGACGTAAAACGGACTATTACCATTTTGACAGGATCGATGACATCGGGCTGATGATGCGCCTGGTCAATCAATCCGGTTTGAACCTGAATTCGCTGGTTGACGATGTCGGGGCGCAAATCAGCGGTATTGGCACCATCAGCCAGCAGGTCGCGAAAGAAGGTGCAGCGCTGCAGACGCGTTCAGAAGAGACCGCAGACTTTCTGCAGCAAACCGCGTCGGCGGTGGAAGAGATCGCCAGCGCGGTGAAGCAGACGGCAGAAACCGCGAAAGAAGCCACGGAGATGGCGGATCGCACCCGCGACAGCGCCCACTGCGGCGAAGCGATGATGAAAGAGACTATCGGTATGATGCAATCTGTGTCGCAGGATAACAGTCAGATCGTCGATATTATCAGCGTTATCGATCGCATCGCTTTTCAGACCAACATTCTTGCGCTGAATGCTGCCGTGGAAGCGGCGCGCGCAGGTGAAGCCGGGCGCGGTTTTGCCGTGGTGGCGGCCGAGGTGCGCAACCTTGCGCAGCACTCCGCGACGGCGGCGAAAGAGATCAAAGCGCTGATTGAGAAAAACGTCGCCAGCGTCAACGCGGGCGTGGAAAAAGTGGAACAGACCGAAACGCAGCTGACGGTTATGATCGACAACGTGCTGCGGGTCTCCTCCCTGATTAAGGAGATCGGCCACGCCACGCAGGAGCAAACCCAGGCGCTGACGCTCATCAACGCATCCATCTCCCGTATCGGCGCAATGACACACAACAATACGGGGATGGTGGATAACGTCGCTCACGCCGCGAATCATCTGACGCAGCGCACGACGCGCCTGCAGCAGGCGATTGCCGTTTTTGGCGGTTAGCCGTTCGGGTACTGCTCGTCGGTGACTTTTTCCAGCCATGCTACCGGGCTGCCGTTAACGGATTCGGCGATAGCAATATGCGTCATCGCCGTTTGCGCGCTTGCGCCGTGCCAGTGCTTTACGCCGGGTGGGATCCAGGCGATATCCCCCTGATTCAAGATTTCCGCCGCTTCGCCCCACTCCTGTAACCAGCCGCGACCCTGCGTCACAATCAGCGTTTGCCCAAGGGGATGCGTATGCCACGCGGTGCGCGCGCCCGGCTCGAAGGTCACGGTTGCTCCGCCAACGCTGGCAGGTTCGCTCGCCTGGAATGGCGCGTCAATGCGGACGGTGCCGGTGAACCAGGCTTCCGGTCCCTTTGCTGAAGGTAATGACCCGCTGCGGATAATTTTCATCTTTTGCTCCTCGTTTACTGTTGCGTTAACAGTAGCGCAAAGCAATCCGGAGCATTAGCATGCATAATCAGATAGGAAATATGATTCAAATTCATAAATAGAGGCAATCGCGATGCTAAAAGATAATTTCAACGACCTGCTCTCTTTTATGGTAGTCGCCCGCGAGCGCAGCTTTACGCGCGCAGCGGCGCAGCTGGGCGTCTCGCAATCGGCGCTAAGCCACGCCATGCGCAAGCTTGAAGCGCGGCTCGACGTTCGCCTTTTAACCCGCACAACCCGCAGCGTTGTTCCCACTCAGGCAGGTGAGCAGCTCTTTACGCGCTTAAGCCCGCATTTGCTGGAGATCGAGCAGGAGCTCACGGCGCTTCGCAGCGCGCGCAACAAACCCGCAGGCTCTATCCGCATCGTCGCTGGCGAGCACGCGATGGACGTCGTGCTCTGGCCGGTACTGAAGGCGTTTATGGTGCAGTATCCTGAGATTAACGTCGAAGTGACGGTAGATAACGGCCTGACGGATATCGTTGATGGCCGTTTCGACGCGGGAGTTCGCCTGGGTGAACAGGTGGCAAAAGATATGATTGCGGTACGGATCGCGCCAGATATGCGCATGGCCGTGGTCGGTTCCGCGGATTATCTGGCACGCTTAGGCGTTCCGCAGACGCCGGAGCAGCTCGCTGACCACCGCTGTATCAATATGCGCCTGCCCACGCGCGGGGGATTGTATCACTGGGAGTTTGAGCGCGACGGGCGCGAGCTTCGCGTGCGGGTTGAGGGGCAGCTTACGCTGAGCAACCTGTCGCAGCGCATCGACGCCGCTGAGAATGGACTCGGACTCGCCTACGTACCGGAGGCGTCGGTTCTGGGGGCGCTGAGTGACGGACGGCTGGTCAGGGTTCTTGAAGCGTGGTGCCCGACTTTTGAGGGGTATCATCTTTATTATCCGAGCCGTCGCCAGCACACTACCGCGTTCAGGTTACTGTTAGATGCTCTGCAGCAGTCAAAATCTTGACCACCTGGTAATAATTAAGAAAATCTGATGATTTAATAATCAACCCGTCAACTGTTTTGTATAAAAACTCACCACGATTCAGCGCGTTGCGATCGCCGTCTGCTCTGACCACACGATTTCCTTCGACGTGCATCACTTTCGGCAAGGTTATATTTTGCGTCGCTTATGAATTGCAGGTAGGATGCCTCGCCATGTTTCGCCTTATCCATACGCAGAATGACTGGGAAGGCGACATGTGTTTGTGCAGAAGCAATCGTTTGTATTGCGCTCTGCCAGGCAGGACTATCACGATAATGGTTCAGACAGGCAAACAGGTAACTCAATGAAAACAAGCAATAAAAGCGCAGCCGATCATCATGCTGCTAAACGTCGCTGGTTGAACTCCCACGAAGAGGGCTACCACAAAGCGATGGGCAACCGTCAGGTTCAAATGATCGCCATCGGCGGCGCTATCGGAACGGGTCTGTTTTTAGGTGCTGGTGCGCGTCTGCAAATGGCTGGCCCGGCTCTCGCCCTGGTCTATCTGGTGTGCGGGATCTTCTCTTTCTTCATTCTACGCGCGCTGGGCGAACTGGTACTGCATCGCCCTTCCAGCGGAAGTTTCGTCTCTTACGCCCGTGAATTCCTCGGTGAAAAAGCGGCCTACGTTGCGGGCTGGATGTACTTCGTCAACTGGGCGATGACCGGTATTGTCGATATCACCGCCGTTGCGCTGTACATGCACTACTGGGGCGCGTTCGGTGACGTTCCGCAGTGGGTGTTTGCGCTTGGCGCGCTGGCCATTGTCGGCACCATGAACATGATCGGCGTGAAGTGGTTCGCGGAGATGGAGTTCTGGTTTGCGCTGGTAAAAGTGCTGGCCATTGTGATTTTCCTGGTCGTGGGTACCGTCTTCCTCGGCAGCGGCAAGCCGCTGGACGGCAATGCCACCGGCTTCCACCTGATAACCGATAACGGCGGATTCTTCCCGCACGGTCTGCTGCCTGCGCTGGTCCTGGTTCAGGGCGTCGTGTTCGCCTTCGCCTCCATTGAACTGGTGGGCACCGCAGCAGGTGAATGTAAAGATCCGCAGACGATGGTGCCAAAAGCCATCAACAGCGTAATCTGGCGTATCGGTCTGTTCTACGTCGGTTCCGTGGTGCTGCTGGTTCTGCTGCTGCCATGGACTGCCTATCAGGCGGGTCAGAGTCCATTTGTGACCTTCTTCTCTAAGCTGGGCGTACCTTACGTTGGCAGCATCATGAACATCGTGGTGCTGACGGCAGCGCTCTCCAGCCTGAACTCCGGCCTTTACTCTACCGGTCGTATCCTGCGCTCTATGTCGATGGGCGGTTCCGCGCCGAAGTTCATGTCGAAGATGAGCAAGCAGCAGGTTCCCTATGCGGGGATTCTGGCAACGCTGGTGGTTTACGTCTTTGGCGTGTTCCTGAACTATCTGGTGCCGTCCCGCGTATTTGAGATCGTTCTGAACGTGGCTGCACTGGGGATTATCGCCTCCTGGGCCTTTATTGTGGTCTGCCAGATGCGTCTGCGCAAAGCGATCAAAGAAGGCAAGGCGGCTGATGTGAGCTTCAAGATGCCGGGCGCACCGGTGACCTCCTGGCTCACCCTGCTGTTCCTGTTCAGCGTGCTGGTGCTGATGGCGTTCGACTACCCGAACGGTACTTACACCATCGCGACCATTCCGCTGCTGGCTGTGCTACTGATTGCCGGTTGGTTCGGCGTGCGTAAGCGCGTTCACGAGATCCACAGCACCGCGCCGGTTCATCACGACGATGAAAAACACGACGCGCCGCTGGTAGAAGAAACCTCGCGTTAATAAAAAAGCCGGGTGGCGGCTTCGCCTTACCCGGCCTACTTCTCATGGTTTTGTCGGCCCGGTAAGCGCAGCGCCACCGGGCAATTCCCACCTTAAAGCGCGATACGAATGACGTCGTCAGGCTGAGTGGCTTCCTGCTGGCGGGTGGATTTTTGTTTCACCGTCACGTACAGGGTTTTGCCATCCGCAGAGAGAGCCAGGCTGTTCGGGTAAACCGGCGTGTCGAACGTTTTGGTCACCTTGTAGGTTTTCGCGTCAATCACGCTCACCTTGCCCGCTTCGCGGTGCGTCACATAGGCTTCATTGCGGGCCGGGTTAAACAGGACCGCCAGGGATTCCGGCGCGGCGATTTTCTCGATCACGCTGCCGTCTTTCAGGTTCACCACCAGCACTTCCGGCTGTTTTGAATCCGTCAGGAACGCACGCTGACCGGCGGTGTCGAGGCTCAGGTTCAGGTAGAAGTGCTCTTTACCGTCATCCTGCACTTTTTTACGGCTCAGGATTTTATTCGTGGCCGTATCAATCGTCACCAGCTCACCGTCCGCATTCGTGGTATAGAGGCGTTTCGCCTGTGCATCCAGCGCCAGGCCGGTGCTATAGGTACCGGTATTGGCAATGGTCTCTTTCAGCTTCAGCGTTGCGCCATCCACCACCCAAATCACGCTCTCTTTGCCGACACCGGTGATGTAAATCGTGTTGCTCGCGTCATCCGCCACCAGCTGGCGCGGCTGCAGCGGTTTGACGGTTTCACTGCGCTGGCGATTATCGAGCACCAGACGCCCTTTCACGTCGCCCGTTTTCGCATCGATGGCCGTCACCGCGCCGTTGATGGTGTTGCCAAACCACAGGGTTTGCGTCGCGCCGTCGAGAGTGGCGCCAAAGGGTTTGAGATCGCTATGAATCGCCTGCGTCACGTCCAGCGTGACCGGATCAAGGCGATAGATAACCCCGCCCTTATCGGTTTTGCGGCTTTGCGACGTCGCCACCCACAGCGCATTCTCCTGCTGGCTGACCGCCATTTCATACGCCCCTTTGCCCACCGCTTTACGCAGAACCTCTTCGGCGGCATGCACCTGGAACGTTCCGGCAAGCAGTAAAGTGGCAGACAGCAGTGACAGGCTCAGACGCGGCGAGCACAGATGACGTAAAGACATAACAATTCCTTTTCTGAAAAGAGGGGTTTCCGCTGACATCACTTCCGACAGGCAACGTCATGGCATCGCCTTTTGATAATGAGAATAGTAATCATTAATCAACTGAATGTGGAGTTTTTCTTTCGCGTCTCGCCTTTCATTAACGCAATGTGCGGTTATAGTTTTCAAAACATTTACAAAACCTTTAACATGTATGGACATGTTCCATTTGGTTCGTTTATACACCACAACCGGTTTTATTCATGAAAATCATTTCTGCCCGTAAGGCCTCTCTCCCGCTGCTGCTGGTTCCCGTTACTTTCGCGCCGCTAACCGCAATGAGCGCGGAGGAACAAACCATGATCGTCAGCGCCACGCCGCAAACCGTATCGGAACTGGATACCCCGGCCGCGGTCAGCGTCGTCAATGGCGATGACATGCGCCACGCCGCGCCTCGCATCAACCTGTCTGAATCCCTCGGCAGCGTTCCGGGACTGCAAATTCAGAACCGCCAGAACTATGCCCAGGACCTCCAGCTTTCGATGCGCGGGTTTGGCGCCCGCTCAACGTTTGGCGTGCGCGGTATCCGTATGTACGTCGACGGTATCCCTGCCACCATGCCGGACGGACAGGGCCAGACCTCCAACATCGATCTCTCCAGCGTGGAGAGCGTTGAAGTGCTGCGCGGCCCCTTCTCTGCCCTTTATGGCAACGCTTCTGGCGGCGTGATTAACATCAACACCCAGACCGGGCAGCAGCCGCCGACCATTGAAGCCAGCAGCTATTACGGCAGTTACGGTACCTGGCGCTACGGCATGAAGGCCACCGGTGCGATGGGTGACGGCACCCACGCGGGCGATGTGGATTACACCGTTTCCACCACCCGCTTCACCACCAAAGGCTACCGTGACCACAGCGGCGCGCGGAAGAACCTGGCCAATGCAAAGCTGGGCGTGCGTATTGATGACGTCAGCAAGCTGACGCTTATCTTTAACAGCGTGGACATGAAGGCCAACGATCCGGGCGGGCTGAGCTATCAGGAGTGGCAGAATAATCCGCGTCAGTCTCCGCGCGGCGATCAGTACAACACCCGCAAGACCATCAAACAGACCCAGGCCGGTCTGCGCTACGATCGCCAGCTCAGCACGCAGGACGACCTCAGCGTGATGATGTATGCCGGTGAGCGTGAAATGACGCAGTACCAGTCGATTCCCTATCAGCCGCAGCTGAAACCTTCCCACTCCGGCGGGGTGATTGATATGCAGCGCCACTATCAGGGAATTGATACCCGCTGGACGCACCGCGGCGAGCTGCTGGTGCCGGTGACGTTTACCACCGGCCTGAACTACGAAAACCTGAGCGAAGATCGTCGCGGATACGAGAACTTCGTGATGAACAACGGCGTGCCGGATTACGGCGTGAAGGGTGACAAGCGTCGAAACGAACGTAACCTGATGTGGAACGTCGATCCTTACCTGCAAAGCAGCTGGCAGCTGACGCAAAAACTGTCCGTGGATGCGGGGGTGCGCTACAGCTCGGTCTGGTTTGATTCCAACGACCATTACGTTACGCCGGGCAACGGCGATGACAGCGGTGACGCGAGCTATCACAAGTGGCTCCCTGCCGGTTCCGTGAAGTATGCCGTGACGGACGCGTGGAACCTGTACGCCGCCGCAGGGCGCGGCTTTGAAACGCCAACCATCAACGAACTCTCCTACCGCGCCGATAACCAGGGCGGTCTGAACATTGGCCTGAAGCCGTCCACGAACAACACGTACGAAGTGGGCAGCAAAACCCGCATCGGCAATGGCCTGCTGACCGCTGCCCTGTTCCGCACCGATACGGATGATGAGATCGTGGTGGATGCCAGCTCTGGCGGACGTACCAGCTATAAAAATGCCGGTAAAACCCGTCGTCAGGGTGTGGAAGTCTCCCTCGACCAGCAGTTTGCTGAGAACTGGAAGCTGAAGCTGGCGTGGACCTACCTGGACGCGACCTACCGCACCAACGTCTGCGGCGACGCAGACTGTAACGGTAATCGTATGCCGGGCATCGCCCGCAACATGGGCTACGCCTCGTTTGGCTGGCAGCCTGAAGAAGGCTGGTACGCGGGTTCTGACGTGCGCTATATGAGCGATATCATGGCCGACGACGAGAACACGGCGAAAGCGCCGTCGTATACGGTGGTCGGGCTGAACACCGGGTATAAATTCAACTACGGCAACTGGGGCATGGACGTCTTTGGCCGCGTCGATAACCTGTTCGATAAAGAGTACGCGGGCTCGGTTATTGTCAACGAGTCCAACGGCCGTTATTACGAACCAGCACCAGGCCGTAACTACGGGGTCGGGCTGTCGGTCTCTTATCGCTTCGAGTAAGCAAAAAGAAACGTTTATTTTATTAATGAAATAACCCTCCTGATGGCTTATTGCCATCAGGAGTTATTCACCAGATAAATAATTAGGTGCGGTATATAGTCGCTCTGTTAAATAATCTCTTAGTTAAAATATTGTCGCTGTAAAAGCAAATTCGCTTCATCAATCACCTTATCAATCGCCTTCTTACAGGCAGCAACATCTCTTCGCCCAAGGGCGGAAAGGAGTTCGTCATAGTGATATGTCGACGCTTTGATGTCGTTAAGCTCCTGATGCAGATAGTTCATACAGGGCCCGATGCGCACCCAGAGCTGTTCAATTAAGGCATTAAGCGTCGGCATTTCCGCATACTGATAAAGCGTAAAGCGGAAGACGCGGTTCGCATGAAGCGCCTGCTGAACGTTTCCGTTGCGCATGGCCTCATGGAATGCCTCTGACATTTTGCGCAACGCCTCCAGCTTGCCTTCTGACATATTCTGGCACGCTGCGGCGACCGCCATCGGCTCAAGCTGTTTTCTGATGGCGTTAATCTCGTTATAACGCTCCAGCGTTACTTCCGGAACCAGAAAGGCCTGCGCGGGCGTGGCGTGTAACGCCCCTGATGACACCAGGCGTAAAAGCGCCTCGCGAACCGGGGTAATACTGGTTCCTAATTTATCGGCGATCTCTTTCGTAATCAGTCGTGCCCCAGGTTTGAGGGAGCCCGTAATTAACGCGCCTTTCAAACTGAGTTCAACTTGCATGGTAAGACTGATCCTTTGGGCTTTTTCTAAGTGATCCAAATCAAGCATGTTCAATTCCTGTAGCTAAAACTTAATGCTATTTTTAAACGCCAGTTTTAATAAAACGACGCTGGTCCGATATATCCTGTATCGTCATGCCTGGTGGTGGGAAGTACATAAAAACATCAAAAAAAGCAAAATTTGTTTTTTTATCGGTTTCGGGCCCATCCGAGAAGCGGGCGCGAAAAGCCATGTCCATTAATTAAAGACAATATATCGTATCTTCACAAATAAATATGGCGGGAAACCCCGCCATTATGCTGTTTATTTATTGTCACTCGCGACGCGAATCACGACTTTGCCGAAGTTCCGCCCTTCAAGCAGGCCAATCAGCGCCTCGGGCGCGTTCTCCAGCCCGTCCGTTACCTGTTCACGATAGTGAATTTTGCCTTCCTGCACCCAGCGTCCCATCGCTTCCTGGAACTCCTTAATGCGGTGCCCGTAGTCCTGGCCGATGATAAAGCCCTGCATACGAATGCGTTTCTTCAGAATGGTCGCCATCAGGAGCGGCAGGCGATCCGGCCCCTCGGGCAGGCCCGTCGCATTGTAGCCGCTCACCAGACCGCACACCGGCACGCGCGCGGAGGTATTCAGTAACGGCAGCACGGCGTCAAACACTTTCCCGCCGACGTTTTCATAATAGACATCAATCCCGTTCGGGCAGGCGCGCTTCAGCTGTTCGGCAAAATCGGCCGCGTGATGATCCAGACACAGGTCAAATCCGAGAACCTCAACGGCATGGCGGCATTTTTCAGCGCCACCGGCGACGCCGACCACCCGGCACCCTTTGATTTTGCCGATCTGCCCGACGGTCGCGCCAACCGGGCCCGTCGCCGCGGCGACCACCAGCGTTTCACCCGCTTTTGGTTGCCCGATATCCAGCAATCCCATATAGGCGGTAAAGCCCGGCATGCCCAGAATACCCAGCGCCCAGGAAGGATGGGACGGATTTTCGCCCAGCTTCACCAGGCCGCTGCCGTCTGAGAGTTCATACTCCTGCCAGCCGCTGTAGCCCAGCACCCACTCTCCGGCTTTGAAGTCGGGATGATTTGACTGTTCAACGCGGCTGACCGTTCCCCCCACCATCACCGCACCCAGCTCAACCGGCGGTGAATAGGATGGCGCATCGCTCATGCGCCCCCGCATGTAAGGGTCCAGCGACAGCCAGACGGTACGCAGCAAAAGCTGCCCCTCAGCGGGTGCGGGAACAGGCTGCGTTTCGAGACGAAAATTTTCCGCGACCGGCGCACCCTGCGGGCGAGAGGCCAGTACCCAGCGGCGATTTTGCGAAACAGATTGATTCATCGGGATCTCCTTCTGGTACAAGTGTCATTACAGCCTGGCTCACGATCGGCGTTATCGCATTAGCATTACGAGGCAGACTGGTTAAGCCGTACGACCAGATAAATACAGGGTTCATTCGTTTCGTTGATGAACCGGCAGTCATTTGGCGGCCCCAGCTCGAGACAGTCTCCGGCGTGCATCTCGTGGCGGGTATCGCCCTCCTGAAACACCAGCTCGCCGGACTGGAGCCAGATAAGCTGACGTGCCAGCGCGTAAGAAGATGCAGGCATCGGAACATCGCTGCCCGCAGGCAGTTCAACCTGAACAAGGTCGATGGGCAGATCGGTACGGGGAGAAACGTGGCGGCGGAGGTAGTGCGTCTGCGGGTCTCGCCAGACGGGCTGGTTTGCAAGGCGCAGCAGCTTGCCTTCCTGCATTTCGGCCCGGGCAATGAGCGTTGACATGCTGATGCCAAACGCGCCGGACAGGCGGGCAAGCAAGGTGGCCGTCGGGCTGCTGTCTCCGCGTTCTATCTTGTGGATCATCGCGCGCGAAACCCCTGCCCGGTCGGCAAGCTCGCTCAGGGACCATCCGCGAGACTCGCGTTCAAGGCGAATTCTTGCGCTAATCCGTTGATTCATCGTGTCTGTTATGGTGTTCATGACGTCATACTATAGTGTATGAACGGCATTTCAATGGGCTTTTGATAACAAAAAAATATGGCTTATGCCGTAGCGATCGGGCAATGCCATTGTGTAATATCGTAGGAATAACGTAATACTATAGTGAACAACACACAGAGGGTTAATCATGATCGTTCGTCACGCCTGCAAAGAAGACTGCGCTGCGATAGGAGAGATCTACAACCACGCGGTGCTGCATACTGCCGCGATCTGGAACGATAAAACCGTCGATACCGATAACCGGATCGCGTGGTTTGAGGCGCGCACGCTCGCGGGTTACCCGGTTCTGGTGACTGAAGAAGACGGTGCGATCACCGGTTACGCCTCTTTCGGCGACTGGCGCGCCTTCGACGGTTTTCGCCATACGGTTGAGCATTCGGTTTATGTCCACCCGGATCATCAGGGCAAAGGTATTGGCCGCACGCTGATGAAAGCGTTGATAATCGAAGCTCGTCAGATCGGCAAACATGTCATGGTGGCGGGAATTGAGGCGCAAAACCACGCCTCGATTCATCTCCATGAAACGCTCGGTTTTGTGACAACGGGGCAGATGCCGCAGGTGGGGACCAAGTTTGGCCGCTGGCTGGACTTAACCTTTATGCAGCTTCAGCTCGACGAGCGCAGCGATCCGGACGCCATCCCATGAATCAGTCACTGACGCTGGCGTTTCTGGTGGCGGCGGGGATCGGTCTGGTGGTGCAAAACACCTTAATGGTACGTATCACCCAGTCCTCCTCCACCATTCTTATCGCGATGCTGCTGAACTCTCTGGTCGGCATTGTGCTGTTTGTCAGTATTCTGCTGCTGAAACAGGGCGTCGCCGGGTTTAGCGAACTGGCCGCAACCGTACGCTGGTGGACGCTCATTCCGGGGCTGCTGGGGTCGTTTTTCGTTTTTGCCAGCATCAGCGGGTATCAGAACGTTGGCGCGGCGACGACCATCGCCGTGCTGGTGGCAAGCCAGCTCATCGGTGGGCTGGTAATGGACGTGCTGAAAAGCCATGGCGTTCCGCTGCGCGCCCTGATTGGCCCGGCGTGCGGCGCGGTGATGCTGGTCGTCGGGGCCTGGCTGGTGGCGCGACGCCAGTTTTGATCGTTACAGTATGGTGCCGCCTTTGGTCAGCTGTTCCTGACGCGCATCCATCTCTTCCTTATGCTGCTTGCCGTGGTGTGAAATCGCGGTACGCAGCCGCTGCTGCTGGGTGTAACGATCTTCACGGCTAAGCTCAGCATCATCGCTCAGTTCAATCAGCAGTTCATTCATGTGGGTGATGACGCTCTCTTCGAGGGCGGCATCGACACGGGTGGTAACTTCGCTTAAATGTGACATTGTCACTCCTTGTTATGTGCCCGGTGGCGCTACGCTTACCGGGCCTACGGGTTCCAAATGTAGGCCGGGTAAGGCGTAGCCGCCACCCGGCGATAAAACTCTTAGTTCAGCTTCGCTTTGGAGAAATCGCTGCCCATCAGGCTCACGCTATATCCGGTCACGTTGCTGCGGGTTGCATAGAACGTTTTCCCGTTTGCCAGTGCGATCCACGGCGCCTGCTGGTAGAAAATTTCCTGCGCCTGGCCGTAGAGCTTCGCACGCTCGGCCGGGCTGCTGGTCAGCTTCGCTTTTTGTACCAGACCATCATAACCCTTATCGCACCAGCGCGCGGCGTTGGATCCGGTTTTAATGCTGTTGCAGCCCAGCAGCACGTCGGCAAAGTTGTCCGGGTCGCCGTTATCGGACATCCAGCCAAACAGCGCGGAGTCATGTTCGCCTTTACGCATTCCGGAGAGATATTCCCCCCACTCGTAAGAGACGATTTTGGCCTTCACGCCGACTTTCGCCCAGTCGCTCTGGATCATCTCTGCGATACGACGCGAGTTCGGGTTATACGGACGCTGAACCGGCATTGACCACAGCGTGACTTCCGCCCCCTTCTCCAGCCCGGCCTGCTTCAGCAGCGCTTTCGCTTTTTCAGGATCGTAGCTGTAGTCCTTCAAATCTTTATTAAAGCCCAGCATATTTGGCGGGATCGGCGATTTTGCCACCGTGCCGGAACCCATAAAGACCGCATTAACAATAGCCTTCTTGTCGGTCGCGTAGTTAAGCGCCTGACGCACCAGCACGTTATCAAACGGTTTTTTCTCGGTATTAAACGCCAGATAGCCGACGTTCAGGGCATCGACGGAGTGCAGCGTCAGGTCTTTATTGTTCTTGATCGCGTCAAACTGGACCGGGGACGGCGCAGGAACGATCTGGCACTCGTTGGTCTGCAGCTTCGCCAGACGGGTTTCCACATTTGGCGTGATGGAGAAGATAAGATGCTTCGTTGGCACCTCGCCGTCCCAGTAGTTCGGGTTAGCAACATAGCGGATCAGCGAATCCACCTTGTACTGCTGCAGGACATAAGGCCCGGTACCAATCGGCCAGGTGTCTACGTTTTCAGGCGTGCCTTTTTTCAGCATCGCGTCGGCGTATTCGGCGGAGAGAATGGAGGCAAAATCCATCCCCCAGTCGGCCAGAAACGCGGCGTTGGGCTCGCTGAGGGTGAACTGAACGTGATAATCGTCGACCTTTTTAACGTCCTGGATCAGCTTATCGAGACCCACATCGTTGAAGTATTCGTAGTTGCCCTGCGACACATTATGGTACGGATGTTTAGGGTCTTTCTGACGCATAACCGAGAAAATAACGTCATCGGCGTTAAAGTCGCGCGTCGGTTTGAAGTATTTGTTGCTGTTGAACTTCACCCCTTTGCGCAGGGCAAAGGTATAGGTCTTGCCGTCCGGTGAGATCGTCCAGGACTCTGCCAGCGACGGAACCGGGGTGTTTTTCACCGGGTCGAAATTGATCAGGCGGTTGTACAGCACCTGAGAGCTGGCCACAAATGACGGGCCAGAGCTGGCAATTTGCGGGTTGAACGACTCGGGGGAGGCTTCAGAACAGTAAATAAGGGTGTCGCTGTTTGCCGCCCATGCGGCACCGGCTGGTAGAAGAGCGCTCAGCGCAAGGGCGAGCAGTGTTTTCCCTGTAGACATGGTTATAACCCTGACAGTTTTATTATATAAGACAGTAATAACAGCACAGCCGTTATGACCTGGCAAATAACGAAACACTATCAGGTTATTCTAAAGCCGCGTTTTTTGCTGTTTTAACCGCCAGCGCCCAAAATCGTGATTTGCCTTAAGGGCCATTATTCGTCAAGCACAACCGTCACTTTCTATGCCGCAAGAAATCGGCCCTTTTAGCGTCTCTTCCCCCGTTTGGTTGCTTCCTCGTTTCGTTAAAGTAACGGTGTGAAGAAGTATATGGGATCAAATCGTGGCAAAAACTCTTTTACGCAGCGGTAACCTGGATGATTTTCAGGCCGTTGGCGGCGGCGGACAAGCCGTTTTTGAATCAGCGTTACAAATCCGGGAAGCGCTCCGGTTGCGCAAACAACAGGCCATCGTCGACTGTCTGGCTATTCCTCAGGTCAACGACAGCGGCGACCGCGTGGACTGGTATTCTCCCGTTGAAGGGAGCGTAACCAGCTGGAAAGCGGCCGATGAAGATGACCGTTATCGCGCCCTGCGCTATCTGGAAAACACGCTGGCCAGCGTCGAGTCGTTAAGCAAGAAATGCCTCCAGTCTCCCAAAACCGCGCAGCAGCTTTTTGGTTCTCTGCTGTCGAAGGCGTTTCAGTTCCCGGCTGAAAACTTCCTCTTCCTGGTGGACGGAAAGCCGGTCATCAGCTTCTGGGGGTTTGTAAACCTGAACGAGAATGCGCGCGACGATGTCCTCGACTGCCTGCGTGAATCGCTGATCCCTGAGCCCGCCCCCGTTGTGATCGAGGATCCTGAGCCCGAGCCAGAAACGGTGATGACCTTCGAGCACGCTGACGAGCCGCTGATCGCCCCTTCCACGGTGGTGCGCATTACGCCGGAAGATCTGTATGAGCCCGAGCCAGCCCCGGCCGTGGCGCAGCCCGTTCAGGAACCGGCACCGCCGATCGTCGAGAAAAAGCGCCGCGTTCCCCTGTGGACGCTGCCGGTTGCCGCCGTGATTGTTGCCGCCATCGCCGCGCCGCTGCTGTGGCCAAAACAGACGCCTTCCGCTGAGCCCGCCCCGGCGCCCGCACCTGTGCCCGTGGAGATTGCGCCAAAGCCGATCAAAGCGGTTGAGCCGCTGGCAATGAAATTACCGCTGCATCAGGCAGAGGTCCTGGCAAGTAAAGAAAAAGAGCCTGCTCCCGTTCCTGCGCCACAGCCCGCCCCGGTGGTGATTGTCGCCATTCCGAAAGATGCCATGGTGATGGAAGCGAATCAGGTGAAAGCGGGATCGACGCGTTTCCTGAACGGCACCTGGCGTGCGGTTCTCGACGTGAAAGATCCGGTAACCGGCAAGCCGCCGTCAATGCGCTATCAGATTCAGAACAATAAAGGGTTCGCCCGGGTTGTCCATGGCGACAGCGTTGTCTGCCGCGCGGAGGTCTTCTCCGGGCTGCACAGCAACGGCGAGCTGATGATTAAAAGTCGCGGTACTGCCCGCTGCACCGACGGTTCCCGCTACCCGATGCCGGAGATTGCCTGTAAAGCAGGCGCCAGCGATATCGCAGAATGTCGCGCCCGTTATGATGCCAATACCGTCGTCCCACTGACGTTCAAGAAAGCAGGTGCCTGATCCTATGCTGGTTAATCTTTGCGACTATAAACAAAGCGTCACGCTTATTGCCAACAGCGGCGTGCAGTTCCTTGATTTCGGGCTGACGCCGCAGGACACCGCCAGCAACGGGCGCTTCGTACGTAAAACCGCGAACGGCCCGCTTTTGCGACTCGATTTCGACCTGGTCAACGGGCGCTATACCGTGCCGGGAACGAACGGCGGGCAGCCTGAAGTGGTCAAACCGGAAACAACCATCCCGCTGCATCAATCTCTGACGGTGCTGGACGGCGTCTGGCTTCCGGTTCCGTTCCTGCGCTTCAACCCGCCGCGAACCTTTGTTGAGGGGCCGGATAACTGGGCCCGCGTTCAGGTGCGCAGGCTGGATACACCCGATACGGCAGGCAATACGCACCGCGTCACCCTCGCCCTTGACAGCCAGATAGCTGAACACGCCACGTCCGCCCTGTCCCCGGTTGAAAACGATATTCTGAACGGGACCCGTTTCGCGCTGGCCTGGCGAGACAATGAGGTCGAAAGTTTCCTCGACCAGACCTGGATTGACGGCTGGCTGCGCGAGGCGTTTACCCAGTATGCCGACGGCGTTGAAAATCGTTCAGAACGCGATCTCCAGCAGGCAATGCGCGGTTTTGAATATCAGGCCCACTGGCTCAACCTGATGACCATGCTCGGTGAACAGCTCACCGTGCCGGAAGTAAAATTTGTTACCCACACGCTCAGCACGCCTGCCATTCCGGTCGACCTGATCCTCGACGTGGGCAATACCCACACCTGCGGCGTCATTATTGAAGACCACGGTGATGCGAACGATGGGCTGCGCCAGACCGCCGAGCTGCAGGTACGCTCGTTAAGCGAGCCGCAGTTCCTGAACGAACCGCTGTTCACCAGCCGTCTCGAGTTTTCGGAAGCGCGTTTTGGCAAGCAGCACTTCTCGGTTGAAAGCGGTCGCGAAGATGCCTTTGTCTGGCCGTCGATTGTTCGCGTCGGCGATGAAGCCCGCAAGCTGGCGATGCAGCGACTGGGAACGGAAGGCAACAGCGGCATCTCCAGCCCGCGCCGCTACCTGTGGGATGAAACGCCGGTCGTGCAGGACTGGCGCTTTAGCCAGATGAACAGCAAAACCCAGCGTGAACCGCTCGCCACCGCGTTTCCGCTGATGAACCTGATGAACGATGACGGAGAGCCGCTCTTCACGCTGCCGCAGGACGAGCGGCTGCCGGTCTTCTCGCCGCAGTACAGCCGCAGCACCCTGATGACACACATGCTGTGCGAGCTGCTGGCTCAGGCCCTGGGGCAAATCAACAGCGTCGCCACGCGCCTGCGTCTCGGCTTCCCGGCGTCGCCGCGCCAGCTGCGCACCCTGATCCTGACTCTGCCCTCGGCCATGCCAAAGCAGGAGCGCGAGATTTTCCGTCGCCGCATGTTTGAAGCCATCGCCATCGTCTGGAAAGCGATGGGATGGCACCCGCAGGATGAGGATTTTGTCACCCGCAAACAGCAGGATAAAAGCGTGGTGCCGGTTCCTGAAATCCAGATGGAGTGGGATGAAGCCAGCTGTGGTCAACTGGTCTGGCTGTATAACGAAGCGATCTCCCGCTTTGGCGGTCAGACAGAAGCCTTCTTCGCCTCCCTGGCCCGTCCGGACCGTGAGCCTGAGCCGGGTAGCCAGCCGGGTCGCGCATTACGCGTTGCCTCCATCGACATCGGCGGCGGCACAACGGATATGGCGATCACCCATTATCAGCTGGATGACGGTTCGGGCAATAACGTCAAGATCACCCCGCAGCTGCTGTTCCGCGAAGGCTTTAAAGTGGCGGGCGACGATACGCTTCTGGACGTGATCCAGCGCTACGTGCTGCCTGCCCTGCAAACGCAGCTGCAGAAATCCGGTATCGCGGACGCCTCGCTGCTGATGGCGTCGCTGTTCGGCGACTCCGGGCGCATTGATACCCAGGCCGTACTTCGCCAGCAAACGGCGCTTCAGCTCTTTATGCCAATTGGCCATGCCATTCTTGCCGCGTGGGAATCGAGCGACGTTGACGATCCGCTGGCCGGTCTGCACGCCACCTTTGGCGATCTCCTGCCGCAGAAACCGACTCGTAACGTAATGAATTACCTGCAGCAGGCGATCGATCATGCCCTGCCTGCGGGTTCCGACGCGTTTGACCTGTTCGCCGTGCCGCTGCACGTGAATTTCCGCGAAATGCAGGATGCGATGCTGGCCGGGCAGTTTACGCTGGCCTCACCGCTGCACGCGGTGTGCGAGGCGATATCCCATTACAGCTGCGATATTCTGCTGATCACCGGTCGCCCCGGCTGCCTGCCGGGCGTTCAGGCGCTCATTCGCCATCTGCAGCCGGTGCCGGTCAACCGCATCGTCTGGCTGGATAAATACCAGGTGCACGAGTGGTATCCGTTCAGCCAGCAGGGGCGCATTGGCAACCCGAAATCGACGGCCGCGGTGGGAGCCATGCTCTGCAGCCTGGCGCTCGACCTGCGCCTGCCGCGCTTCAACTTTAAGGCCGCGGACATTGGCGCGTATTCAACCGTGCGGTATCTCGGGGTGCTGGACAACACCGTCAACACCCTGCGCGAGGAAAACGTCTGGTATCAGGATATCGATCTCGATAAGCCCGGCGCGAAGCTCGACGCTCGTCTGCACTTCCCGCTGCGCGGCAACGTCACCCTCGGCTTCCGCCAGCTGGCGAACGCGCGCTGGCCCGCCACGCCGCTCTACACGCTCAGCATTAACTCGGCCGAACTGGCGAAAGCCATTGCCGGTGACGGCGTGCTGAACGTGCGCCTCAAACTCTGCGGCGGCAGCAAGCAGGAAGGCCCGGAGGCCTTCGAGCTGAGCGATGCCTGGCTGCAGGACGGCACGCCGGTTGCGCCTGACGCATTAACCTTCAAACTGAATACCTTGGCCGATCGCCGACACAGCGGTAGCCACTACTGGATCGACAGCGGGAGCGTATACCTGAAATGACAGCGACGACGACCACCACTCAGGCCTTAATCGGGTGGATTAATGAGACGCGCCTGAACGCCCCTGTGCTGGATAACGATGCTGACGCCCTGCTTGCTCGCATCAACGCGGCGCAGGCGCGGGAGCAGGCCATTGAACGCGCCATGACCCGCCAGAGCAGCATTGGGCTTTACGGCCATTCGCAAAGCGCGAAGGCACATCTGCTGTTGTCTCTGTGCGGCAGCGGCAATGGGCGCCTGAACGTGACGCCGGGCCAGCGCACCTTTGACTATTTTTCGCATATCAATCCGGGACATGCCCTGACCAACATGGCCGTCCGCTTCACCCGGGAAACCCCGGAGGTGGCCGATGAGGCGTTCCCGCTGCGCCTGCGTCTGGTCACCGAGGCCGAGCTGGTACAGCTATTTATTGCCCGCACGACGCTGCATCCTCAGATGCGCGCGGTGGATAAGGCGGTCATTGAGACACGTCTGGAGAAATGGCGCGGGCTGCGCCAGCCGCAGGGCGTGCCCGGCATCACGGCTCAGGAAGTGGGTGCGATTGCCCGCTTCTGGCAAACCGCCGTACCCGCCGCGAAACAGCAAATTGATGATGCCCTCTGGCATGAATTTGCCCAGCTGGTGCCATCGCTCGATCTCAGCACGCGGGCCAGCGTCTGGTCGCTGCTGTGGGGCGAGCAGCAGGAGTTGACCCAGCAGTGGTTAAAACTGGCCCATGTGCTGCATCAAACCAGCCATGCCAGCGAGCTTGCTGCCCCGCTTAGCCTGCTGGTGGACAGCTTCGGGCTGCCGGGTGAAGGGTTCCTGACGCATGACGGCACGTTAGACCTGCAGGACGCGCAGGAGACGCTGCTTCATCCGCTGAATAGCGGTGAAATGCTTAACGCCATCAGTATCCCCGTCGATGTGCTAGCCTTCCTGACCCGCGAGCTGGTGCTGCCGGTTGAGAACGGCGCGCTGGATAACGTCGACATTATTGATATTCCGATTTTTGAAGATAACCGTGCCGACCCGCTGCGCCAGGCGAAATCCCAGTGGCTGCTCGAGCATTACCGTCAACAGCTTCAGCCTGATGTGCTGGTGATTTGTAATGCGACGGCGCAGCACGAACAGACGGCAAAAAAAGCAAAAGTGTTGATGAACTGGGTGAAGGAGACGCAGCCTGCTGAAGAATCTGCCCTTCCGGGTCTGGTGTGGGCGATTACCCCCCATGACGCCCGCTTTACCACCCGGCAGAATCTCGATGAAGCCGTACAGCATCTGCTCGGAAAGCCGGGTTTACGCTGGGGCACGCTGCAGGCGCTGGACAGCCACAGCATGCAGCGCGTCGTTGAGTGGCTGTCTCAGGCCACGCTGCCCGCGCAGCGACAGAAGCGTCTCAGCACGCTGAAAGGCCTGCTGAGACAGGAGCTCTCATCGCTGATGCAAAGCTATCTGGCGCCGCTGGTTGAGGAACCGGGGACAAGACGTGCTCAGGCCGAAAGCATGGTGCGCACGCTGCAAAACAGCGCCGCCCGCCACGGTGAGCTGCTTGAAGGCCTGCTGCCGCCGCTGAAAGCCTTTGAAACGCTGCTCGCCATTCAGCAGCCTCGCGAGGAGCAGGTGAACGGGCTGTTTACGGACACCATTGACCTGTTTGCCGAGAATGCGCAGGAAAGCAACGGCCTGTTCCAGACAAAAGACAAAGCGCGACTGGCGCACAGAGTATGGATAAATCATCTGCGCCAGTGGAGCCGCAATGAGGCCGCGGCCGCCCGTCTTGGGCTGGAACCTGCGGTGTTACAGCAAATCGCGGATGTACTGGTGGTCACCAGCTACCGGCTCGATCTGCCTCAGCAGCTTCAGCGTATTGTCGAAGCGGATAAAAGTAGCGCTGCGCAACTGCATGCCGTGATGGGCAATTTCATTGGCTGGCTGGGTTACGATCAGACGCCCGTGGCGGTCCGTCCGGCAAGCCGCATCCGCAAGGGTCAGGCAATCTTCGTCACGCCGGTGGTCAGCAGCGCCGAGCCCCGCCTGACGCGTCTGGGAGAACAGCCCGTGCATGCGGCCACCGCGTACGTTTACGACTGGCTGGTCGCCCTCTATAGCCGCGCGATAGAGAACATTGATTACCAGCACCCGCAGGATGTTCAGCCTGACGCGCGTCAGGCCTTGCACGCATTATTACGCTAAACGCTGATTAACAATGTAGCCGCATTTCTTGCCGGGTGGCGCTGCCGCTTACCCGGCCTACACTCTTCATCGTTGTAGGCCCGTGCAAGCGTAGCGCCGCCGGGCGAAACTTTTGCGCTCATCACTCCGCCATACACCCGGCTAACGTCTGCGCCAGCGCAGACGGGTTTTCCCACGACATTGAATGTCCCGCCGCAGGGATGATTTTTACCTCAACGCCCTTTTGCTTCAGATTGTCCACATCGTCATCCGGCAGAGACAGCTCGCCGAAAATCAACGTTACCGGGCAAGGGAGTGACAGGAACTGTGCTTCCCATTCGGGCTCAACGCCCGCCACCAGGCTCGATGCTCCCCGCCAGACGGCGTACGGCGCATTGCTCTGCAGACATCCCGCCCACGCCGTTTTTTCCGCGCTGAGCATGGCGTCATAGCCCTGGCTCAGGAACTGTTGCTCGGTTTGCGCTGCAATAGACCGGCTAAACATCCCTCCACCCGCATGAAAATTGGGTTCTGACACCATCAGTCCCTTCACGCGCGAAGCCAGCAGCCCCGCCGTTTCGATAGCGATGCTGCCGCCCATGCTGTGGCCGTATAACCAGAAGGCATCCAGCTTAAGGTGGTCAATCAGTTCCGCCACAACGTGCGCCTGGTCGGTGGTTTTATAACTGTAGTGCTCAGGCTTGTCGCTGTAGCCGCTGCCGGGCAAATCAATGAGAATCGCTCTGCGCGCGCCAAACAGCGGATCACAAACGACACGGGGATATTCATAGGAAGCGGCGCAGCCCAGTCCGTGAATGAACACCACGGGATCGCCTGCGCCGGGCAAGTCATGCCAGCGCACGGTGCAGCCGGCCTGCTGCGAGTAAAAACTGTTCATAAGCACTCCTTTTACGACACACTGTGTATTTATACAGTCATCATATCTGGAATGCCATATTCATCTTTTAAAAATGGAAGCGTGCTTCAGAAAAGCGAGATCAGCAGCGCAACGGGAAAGCTCATTGGCCAGGTTGACCCCACCAGAAAAGCGCTGAGCAGGCGGATACGTTTGCGGTCTTTAGAGAGGAACCAGGTAATTAATGCGCAGATGGAAGCCATGATTGCGTAAAAAACCAACATCTTTTGATACAACGTCATTCTGTATACCAGAGCCGAAAAAATAACCGCACGCAATATGCGTCATATGTTGATACAGATCAAGTTTTTTCGTTACAGAATAACCACTTAAATATTAAGGCTAATAACAACTGAGTATTCTGCGTAACAAACTGGGAGAGCGGACAATAACCTTTATTAATAACATGCATATTAAATGCACTTTTTGATAAATTATGTATTACGAAAAGGCGTCTAATAAAGGCAGACATTCATGGGAGGCAATATGCTACGCATTCCGCCGAGTTGTATTCATACCCGTTCCACACCTTTCTGGAATAAAGACACTGCCCCTGCTGGGATCTTTCAGCGTCATCTCGACACGGGTACCCGTCCGGGCGTTTATCCTCGCCTGACCGTGATGCAGGGTGCCGTGCGTTACTTAGGCTATGCCGATGAATTGACTCCCGAGCCTGACAGCACATTGATCATCAAGGCCGGACACTTCGGCGTTTTTCCGCCTGAGAAATGGCATCACATCGAAGTGATGTCCGATGACGCGCTGTTCAACGTCGACTTTTTCGTCGAACCCGATGTACTGAGGTCGCTTTAAGCGGCTTTTACTTACGAGGAAACCATTATGCTACGTATTCCTGAGAATTTTGTTCATACCCGCTCCACGCCATTCTGGAACAAAGACACGGCGCCAAAAGCCCTTTTCACCCATCATAATACGAAAGCCAGCGTCTACGGCCGTTTGTCCGTGATGGAGGGCGCCGTGCGCTATTTTGGCTTCCCGGATGCAGACGCGACAGAACCGGATCTGGAGCTGGTGATCGAGGCCGGATCGTTTGGCATCTCACCGCCGGAAAAATGGCACCGCATTGAGTTATTGACTGACGATACGTATTTCAATATCGACTTTTTTGCCGATCCTGACGTTACGCTTCAGGGCGCAGGTATCGGAAAAGTGGTTAATACACATAAGGAGTAACGGCGTGGGTAAAGCAACGTACACCGTGACCGTAACCAACAACAGCAACGGCGTCTCGGTGGATTATGAAACAGA
The DNA here is from genome assembly GCF_036487345.1 of Enterobacter cloacae complex sp. CARB60. NCBI lineage: Bacteria > Pseudomonadati > Pseudomonadota > Gammaproteobacteria > Enterobacterales > Enterobacteriaceae > Enterobacter > Enterobacter cloacae complex sp. CARB60. Next base: position 2,129,864 of record NZ_JAZKLC010000002.1, on the reverse strand, counting down.
CGCCCCAATGGAGTTGCTCATACCGGACGTCGCCGCAGACGTGGTGAAAGATTTGGTGAATACCGTCCGCGCTTACGACACGGAAAATGAACACGAGGTGTGTGGCTGGTAAGAAAACGCCCGGCGAAGCTGGCCGCCGGGCAGGATTTTTAGTGTTTGATCATGACATGCCGGACAACCGTATAATCCTCAAGCCCGTAGACCGACATATCTTTGCCGTAGCCGGATAATTTCATGCCGCCGTGCGGCATTTCGCTCACCAGCATAAAATGGGTATTCACCCAGGTGCAGCCATACTGCAGGCGCGCGCTCAGACGATGGGCGCGGCCCACGTCTTTGGTCCAGACCGATGACGCCAGTCCATACTGCGAATCGTTCGCCCAGGCCAGCACCTGCGCCTCATCGTCAAACTCGGTAACGCTCACCACGGGGCCAAACACCTCTCGCTGAACGATGGCGTCGTCCTGTTTTGCCCCCGCCAGCAGGGTTGGCTGGAAGTAGTAGCCTGCCCCCTCTTTTTTGCTCCCGCCCGTGACGACGCGGATATGGCCGAGCGCTTTCGCGTCATCGACGGCTTGACAGACGCGTGAAAGATGGGCGGCCGAGCTGAGCGGTCCCAGTTCGGTTGAGGCATCCTCCGGCGCACCCATTATAAGGCTGGCGACCGCTGCGCCCAGCTTTTCCACCAGCGCGGCATAAACGCCCTTCTGGGCATAAATCCGGCAGGCCGCCGTGCAGTCCTGTCCGGCATTGTAGAAACCAAACGTCCGCACCCCTTCGACAACCGCATCCAGGTCGGCATCATCAAAGACGATAACCGGCGCTTTACCGCCCAGCTCCATGTGGGTGCGTTTAATGGAGGACGCCGTATGGCCGATGATATGTTCCCCGGTGGCAATCGAACCGGTCAGGGAAACCATGCGGACCTTTTCATGCCCGGTCAGCGGATCGCCGACCGTTTTGCCCCGTCCGAACAGGACGTTCAGAACGCCTGCCGGGAAGATATCTTTTGCCAGCTCTCCCAGCTTCAGCGCGGTCAGCGGCGTGATCTCTGAGGGCTTAATCACCACGCAGTTCCCTGCCGCCAGCGCGGGCGCCAGTTTCCAGGCTGCCATCATCAGCGGGTAGTTCCAGGGAGCAATAGAGGCAACCACGCCCACCGGATCGCGGCGGATCATCGACGTGTGGCCGTCAAGGTACTCGCCCGCGGCCAGCCCGTTAAGACAGCGGGTGGCCCCGGCGAAGAAACGGAAAACGTCGACCACCGCCGGAATTTCATCGCCCAGAGCACAGTGCAGCGGCTTGCCGCAGTTGAGGGATTCGAGCCGGGCAAAGTCCTCCCCATGCGCTTCAATCGCATCCGCCAGCTTCAGCAGGCACTCGGCACGGGTTTTCGGCGTGGTGTGTCCCCACTCCACAAAAGCACGGTCGGCCGCCTGAACCGCCGCGTCGACCTGAGCCGCTGACGCCTCAGCAATTTCCAGCAGGAGCTCTCCAGTGGCCGGGTTATAGACCGGCTGTTTTTCTCCCTCTCCGGTTACCAGTTTTCCCTCTATCAGCAGTTGTGTTTGCATAGCATTTTCCTGTTGAATTCACTGTTATTTCCCGCTGCCGGCGATGTTCTCGCCGTCGCGGGTTAGCCACCAGGCTCCCAGAATGGGGATGGTTGTCACCAGCATCACCAGCAGTGCTACGACGTTGGTGACCGGCACGTCGCGCGGACGGCCGAGCTGATTGAGCAACCACAGCGGTAACGTGCGCTCGTGTCCCGCCGTAAATGTTGTGACGATTATCTCGTCAAACGACAGGGCAAACGCCAGCATACCCCCGGCCAGCAGCGCGGACCCCAGGTTGGGCAGCACCACATAGCGGAAGGTTTGCCATCCGTCGGCCCCGAGATCCATCGACGCTTCCACCAGGCTCCAGGAGGTGCGTCTGAACCGGGCAATCACGTTGTTAAACACCACCACCACGCAAAAGGTGGCGTGTCCGACCACGATGGTGAAAAAGCCCGGCTCAAGGTTGATGGTTTTGAATGCGGTCAGCAGCGCCAGGCCGGTAATGATCCCCGGTAACGCAATCGGTAACAGCAGCAACAGTGAGATCGCATTCTTGCCAAAAAACTCGCTTCGCCACAGCGCCGCTGCAGCAAGCGTGCCAAGCACGAGGGCAATTGCGGTGGATAGCGACGCAATCTGAAGTGACAACGTCACGGATTCAATAATATCGCCGCGCCCCGCCGCCACGCTAAACCACTTCAGGGTGAGCCCCTGCGGCGGAAAGCTGAAGGCCGCGTCTTCGGTGTTAAAGGCATAGGTTGCGATAATCAGCAGCGGGAAGTGTAGGAAGATGACGCCTCCCCAGGCCGCCACTTTCAGGAACAGCGGTGCGCGTTCAGAGTGCATCGAATGCTCCCAGACGCTTCACGAACGCCAGATAGAGTGAAATCAGCACGATGGGCACCAGCGTGAACGCGGCGGCCATGGGCATATTGCCAATGGCACCCTGCTGGGAGTAGACCATGTTACCGATAAAGTACCCCGGCGGCCCCACCAGCTGCGGAACGATGAAATCCCCCAGCGTCAGGGAAAAGGTGAATATTGAGCCTGCCGCAATACCCGGGATCGCCAGCGGCAGAACGACATAGCGAAAGGTCTGGCGAGGACGCGCGCCGAGGTCGGCTGAGGCCTGCAGTAGCGAGGCAGGCAGGCGTTCCAGCGCCGCCTGGACCGGCAGGATCATAAACGGCAGCCAGATGTAGACGAAGACCAGAAACCGCCCCAGCCCTGATGTGGACAAGGTGTTGCCGCCAATCGCCGGGAGCGTAAGAAGCGAGGTCAGGATCGGCTCCAGCCCCATGTGGCTGAGAAACCACTGCGCCACCCCGTCCTTCGCCAGCAGCAGCGTCCAGGCGTAGGCTTTGACGATGTAGCTCGCCCACATTGGCAGCATCACAGCAATATAGAAAAAGGCTTTCCACTTGCCGTGGGTGTATCGCGCCATGTACCACGCCATCGGGAAGGCCAGGATGGCGCTGGCAATCGTCACCGCAATCGCCATCGTTAACGTGCGCAGGATGATATCGTAGTTGGCCGGGTTGAAAAGCGCCTGAATGTTCGCCAGGGTCAGATCCGGCGTGACGGCCATGGTGAAATCGTCAAAGGTGTAGAACCCTTGCCACAGCAGGGTCAGAAGCGATCCTAAATAGACGATGCCAAACCACATCAGCGGCGCGAGCAGAAGCAGGAACAGGCCGAGCGACGGTTTACGCCAGAACAGCGCCGTCATGCGGCTTAAGCAGCCGCGCGAGGCGGGAGGATGCGCAACGCTCATATCCATTTCACCTCTCCTCGTGCAGGCGAATCATCGCCTCGCGTGACCACGACGCCGTGACGGCCTGCCCCGGCGCAATGCCGCTCAGCGGCGAGGCTTCGCTGAGATTGGCCTGGCTCACCAGCAGCCTGGCACCGTCGGCGAGCTTCAGCTCCAGCCGCGTGGCCGCCCCCTGATACTGAACGGCCTGCACGACGCCCTGAACCTGAACGTCACCGCCCTCATCAAGGCGAATATGTTCCGGACGCAGGGAATAGCTGCCTTCCATGCCGCATATTTTCTGCGCAAGACCCGCATCGAAGACGTTAGAGGTGCCGACAAAACCGGCGACAAACGGCGTGCGCGGACGCATGTAGAGATCGCGAGGGGTATCCACCTGCTCGATGCGCCCGTTATTGAACACCGCCACCCTGTCTGACATGGAGAGAGCTTCACCCTGATCGTGGGTGACGAAAATAAAGGTGATGCCGAGTTCCTGCTGAAGTTTCTTCAGCTCGAACTGCATCTGTTCGCGCAGTTTGAGATCGAGCGCGCCCAGAGGTTCGTCCAGCAGCAGGACGCGCGGCTCATTGACCAGCGCCCGGGCGATGGCGACGCGCTGGCGCTGGCCGCCGGAAAGTTGCGACGGTTTGCGGGCAACGGCAAAGCTCAGGCCCACTTTTTCCAGGGCATCACGGGCCTGCGCATGGCGTTTTTTCTTGTCGATGCCTTTGACCATCAGCCCGTAGGCGACATTGTCGAGGATCGACATATGCGGGAACAGCGCGTAGTCCTGGAACACGGTGTTCACGTCCCGCTCCCAGGGAGGCAGTTCGCTCGCCTCTTTGCCGAAGATAGAAATCGTGCCGCCTGACAGCTGCTCAAAGCCGGCAATCAGACGCAGGCAGGTGGTTTTGCCGGAGCCCGAAGGCCCCAGCATGGAGAAAAACTCTCCGTCACGAATGGCAATGGTGACCCCATCCACCGCCCGTACGTCGCCGTACAGACGGGAAACATTGTTAAACTCTACCGCGTACGTCATGTTCTGCTCCCGGGCAATTAACGACCGCCCATGATGGCGATGTAATCCTGCGTCCAGCGGCTGTAAGGGACAAATTTTCCGCCTTCTGCGATGGGGGTTTTCCAGAACTTGATTTTGTCGAACTCGTTATAACCGTGTGTTTCGCAGCCTTTATCACCCAGCAGCGTGCTGGCCTTACACCCTTCTGCAACCACGGGCAGGGAGCCAAACCATGCCGCCAGATCGCCCTGCACTTTCGGCGTCAGCGACCAGTTCATCCATTTGTAGGCGCACATCGGGTGTTTTGCCTGCGCGTGCAGCATGGTGGTGTCCGCCCAGCCGGTTACCCCCTCTTTCGGGAAGACGGTGGCAACGGGCTGGTTCTCGGCCTTCAGCGCATTCGCCTGATACGGCCAGGCGCTGGAGGCCACGACGCCTTCATTTTTAAAGTCGCTCATCTGGACGGTGGTGTCATGCCAGTAGCGGTGGATCAGCGCATGCTGGTCGCGAAGCACCTTGAGCACGGCGGCATACTGTTTTTCGGTGAGCTGGTACGGGTCTTTGATACCCAGCTGCGGCTGCGTGGCTTTGACGAACAGCGCGGCATCGGCGATATAAATCGGGCCGTCGTACGCCTGCACGCGTCCCTGGTTGGTTTTACCGTCCGGAAGATCCTGTTTGGTAAAGACCACGCTCCAGCTGTCCGGCGGCGTTGGGAAGGTTTTGGTGTTGTACATCAGCAGGTTTGGCCCCCACTGATACGGCGTGCCGTAGACTTTACCGCCGACGTTAAACCATTCCCCTTTCACAATCCGCGCGTCGAGGGTTTTCCAGTTAGGGATGAGGTCGGGGTTAATGGGCTGAACGCGTTTCCCCATAATCAGGCGCAGGGAGGCATCACCCGAGGCGGTAACCAGGTCATATCCCCCTTTCGCCATCAGGCTGACCATTTCATCCGACGTGGCCGCCGTTTTGACATTGACCGCACACCCTGTCTCTTTTTCAAACTGGGTAACCCAGTCATAATTTTTATCCGTCTGTCCGCGTTCGATGTATCCCGGCCAGGCGATAATATCCAGCCGACCTTCCCCGTCGCCAATAGCCTTTGGTGGTTCTGCGGCTTGCGCTGTCATGATAGTCATGCCGAGCGCGCACAGGCTGCTGCGGGCAAAAATTTTGCTCATAAGAGTTACTCCTGTCGCAATGAAATTTAGCGGCAGCCGTGCCGTAAAAATATCTCCCTTATTAAACGTAGACCGCGCAAATGCGCCGCACCGTACGGCTTCAGGAAATTTCATCAAGGTGTGACCGAGGGCGCATTCCCCGTTAACTGGATTATAGACAAGGAGTTAGCCGCGAGAGACGGTATGCAGATTTCCTATGACAAGGCACCGCGGAATATTCGCCGTGCCGTCATCAGGATAAGAATTGATTATTTAAATAAGGTCGAAAAAATTATTCCAGCATCGCGCTAATTAATTTTCCTAACTGAATGACCGCCTGCTCTTCTCGCTCTCCCCAGGCCCAGGACGTATTAAACCGGAAGAACGGAGTCCATGCGTCAGAGGTAGAAAACATCTTTCCGGGGGCAATGCTGATGTGGTGCGTTAAGGCTTTTTCGCTCAGCAGCCCTGCATCGAGCTGCGCCGGAAGCTCCAGCCATAAAAAGTAGCCGCTGTCGTTATGGTGGATTTTGACGCCGGCAGGCATATGACGCAGAAGAGACTGCCAGGCCTGCTGCTTTCGCTCGGCGAGCGTCCGCCGCAGGCGGCGCAGATGGGCGTCGTAGCGTTTGGTCGCCAGGTAATCCACCAGCGCCAGCTGCACGGGAGAGCTGGTTGAGAGCGTGCTCATCAGCTGCAGCTGCTGAATGCGTCGCGCGTGTTTTCCTGCCGCGACCCAGCCGATGCGAAAACCGGCCACCAGACATTTTGAGAAGGACGAGCAGTGCAGCGTCATGTCCTGACGATCCCATGCTTTCGCCGGGAGCGGCTTTTCGCGGCCAAAATAGAGCTCGCTGTAGACATCGTCTTCAATCAGGGGAACATTGTGCTGCGTTAACAGCGCCACAAGCTGCGCTTTTTTCTCCGCGCTCAGCGTGAAGCCAAGCGGGTTCTGGCTGTTGGTCATGATCCAGCAGGCTTTAACCGGATACTCATTCAGCGCCTGTTCAAGGGCATTCAGGTCAATCCCCTCGCGGACATCCGTCGCAATCGACAACGCTTTGAGCTTCAGGCGTTCCAGCGCCTGCAGCGCGCCGTAGAAACACGGGTTTTCGACTATCACCCAGTCACCCGGCTCGGTCACCGCCTGCAGGCTGAGATTGAGCGCTTCAAGCGCGCCTGCCGTGATCACGATCTCTTCCGGGGAGATGTTCATTCCCTGCTGCGCGTAGCGACGGGCAATGGCGTGGCGAAGATCGACGTTACCCGGCGGCAGGTTCTCAATCACGCTCATCGCCGTCGCGGTTTTGCTGACGTTCGCCAGCGAACGGTTGAGCTGCTGAAGCGGGAAAAGTCGGGGATCGGGAAACGCGGAGGCAAAAGGAACAACGGACGGGTCGCGGCTGGCCTGTAAGACGTCGAAGATGTAGGTGTTAATATCCACCACTTCGTCACGCATCACCTGGGCAGGTGGAGCAGGCTGTTGTGCGGTCGGGCGCGAGGCAACGTAATAGCCCGACTGCGGTCTGGCGACAATGCGCCCCTGACTTTCCAGCATCTGATACGCGTGGCCAACGGTCATAAAACTCATACCGCTGCTCGCCACCTGCTCTCGCAGCGAGGGCAGTTTATCGCCCGGCAGCCATACGCCAAGCTCAATCTGCGAGATAATTTGTTGCGCCAGACGCTGGTATTTTTTCATCAGATTCTCCTTGTAACCGACAGTGTATATCAGCAGGAGAAAAAGAGAAGATTTAGCTTACTGTTATAGTTTGCGAAATAAATTACTTACGGTACTCGGTAACGTGGCTTTGCGCCTGACGCGCAGCGGCCAGGTGATCGAGCGTAATCATCGACGATTTGCAAAAAATGCATTTCGCGCCGAGTGGGTTTTTCTCAGACATGTCAAAGACTGAGGTACGGTACTGCGAGCCATGACAGCATGGGCAGCGAAAATGGATATAAGAAGTCATAGGATTCTCCTGAAACGTAAAACGTAAATTACTAATGGGCCGATTGGGCAATAATGGTTTTAAACAAAACGAATCGGAAAGTAGATAAAGACCCAAGAGAGGCTGCGGAGAGGCACAACGTGATGAGAACTGCTTTATAAAACTACGTCAGATATTTATTTGGACTCAAAACCAGAAGACCATTAACGCACGGCGCAGACGACAAGGCAAGCGGTTTTATGCGTAAAAATCATAAAAACACTGTTTTTATTCCTCAGCGCGAAGTATATCAGATGGCTAAAGCATGAGTTTTATGCCAACTGTTATGGTTAAAAATCACTTTTCTGCGTCTGATAGTCGGAACTTAGCCCCTATACCATAACAGCACACCGTTTGACATTGAGGCTGTGCATGTTTGGTTTAGATGCTTTTCACCTTGCGCGGATACAGTTTGCCTTTACCGTATCCTTTCACATTATTTTCCCGGCCATCACCATTGGTCTCGCAAGCTATCTTGCCGTACTCGAAGGGCTGTGGCTGAAAACAAAAAATCCGGTCTGGCGCTCGCTTTACCATTTCTGGTCGAAGATTTTTGCCGTCAACTTTGGCATGGGCGTGGTCTCCGGGCTGGTGATGGCCTACCAGTTTGGCACCAACTGGAGCGGATTTTCACAGTTTGCAGGCAGCATTACCGGCCCGCTGCTGACCTATGAAGTGCTCACCGCCTTCTTCCTCGAAGCCGGGTTCCTCGGCGTGATGCTGTTCGGCTGGAACAAGGTCGGGCCGGGTCTGCACTTCTTCGCCACCTGTATGGTAGCGCTGGGCACCATTATCTCAACGTTCTGGATCCTCTCGTCGAACAGCTGGATGCAGACCCCGCAGGGCTTTGAGATCGTCAACGGTCAGGTCGTGCCCGTGGACTGGTTCGCCGTGGTGTTTAACCCCTCCTTCCCTTACCGCCTGCTGCATATGTCGATAGCCGCATTCCTGAGCAGCGCCCTGTTTGTGGGCGCATCGGCGGCATGGCATCTGCTGCGCGGCAATAATACCCCCGCCATCCGCGCGATGTTTTCGATGGCGCTGTGGATGACGCTGATTGTCGCCCCCATCCAGGCCATGGTTGGCGATATGCACGGGCTGAACACCTTAAAGCACCAGCCTGCGAAAATTGCCGCCATTGAAGGCCACTGGGAAAATCCGCCGGGCGAGCCTACCCCGCTGCTGCTGTTTGGCTGGCCGGATATGGAACAGGAGCGCACCCGCTTTGGGCTTGAGATCCCGGCGCTGGGGAGCCTTATCCTGACGCACAGCCTGGATAAACAGGTTCCGGCCCTCAAGGAGTTTCCGAAGGAAGACCGTCCGAATTCCACCATCGTCTTCTGGTCATTCCGCATTATGGCGGGCCTGGGCATGCTGATGCTGCTGCTCGGGGTGACGGCACTCTGGCTGCGCTACAAAAAACGCGTGTATTCGTCGCGCCCTTTCCTGTGGTTTGCGCTGCTGATGGGGCCAACCGGGCTGATTGCCATCCTGGCCGGGTGGATCACTACCGAAGTGGGCCGCCAGCCGTGGGTGGTCTACGGACTCCAGCGAACGAAGGATGCGGTGTCTGCCCACGGTGACCTGCACATGAGCGTGAGCCTGCTGGCCTTCTTCATCGTCTATACCTCGGTATTCGGCGTGGGTTACAGCTATATGGTGCGCCTCATCCGAAAAGGCCCGCAGCCGCATGAATCATTCGCCACCGAGTCCGACGGACGTCCGGCGCGCCCGCTTTCTGCCGTTACAACTGAACATAAGGAGCAGCCATAATGGGTATCGATCTTTCCATTATCTGGTTTGTGATCATCGTCTTTGCCACGCTGATGTATATCGTGATGGACGGTTTTGATCTGGGGATTGGCATTCTGTTCCCGGCAACGCAGAACGCCGACGATCGCGATGTGATGGTCAACAGCGTCGCGCCGGTCTGGGACGGAAATGAAACCTGGCTGGTGCTTGGCGGTGCCGCCCTGTTCGGCGCGTTTCCGCTGGCCTATGCGGTGATCGTTGATGCTCTCACCATTCCGCTGACGTTAATGCTGATCGGACTTATTTTCCGCGGGGTGGCATTTGAGTTTCGCTTTAAAGCCACGCCGACCCACCGCCCCTTCTGGGATAAGGCGTTTATTGGCGGCTCAATTCTGGCAACGTTTACCCAGGGCGTGACGGTAGGCGCCGTCATTAACGGCTTTACCGTCACCGGTCGGGCCTATACCGGCGGCCCCTTTGACTGGTTTACCGCGTTTAACCTGTTTTGCGGCGCGGGGCTGGTGGTGGCTTATGCGCTGCTAGGCTCTACCTGGCTGGTGATGAAAAGCGAAAACGCGCTGCAGCAGCGGATGCGTGAGGTTTCGAAAAGGCTGTCACTTGTGCTGCTAGCGTTTATTGCGGCGATCAGCCTCTGGACGCCGCTGGCGCAACCGGCCATCGCTGCGCGCTGGTTTACCCTGCCGAATCTGTTTTATCTGCTGCCTGTCCCTGTCCTGGTGGTGATTTTTAGCCTGTACCAGTGGCGCTGCCTGAATAATCCCGACAGCCATAGCCGTCCGTTTATCCTGACGCTGGGGCTGATATTCCTGGGCTTTAGCGGGCTTGGGATCAGCATCTGGCCGCATATCATTCCGCCGTCGATCACCCTGTGGCAGGCCGCCGCACCGACGCAAAGCCAGGGCTTTATGCTGGTGGGCGCGCTGTTGATCATTCCCGTTATTCTGGTCTACACCTTCTGGAGCTACTACGTGTTTCGCGGCAAAGTTCAGCATGGGGAGGGTTATCACTGATGCAACAACCGGTCTGGAAAAGATTACTGTGGCTGGCCATTATCTGGGGCGGCAGCGTACTGGCGCTGGCTGCTGTCAGCATGCTCTTCCGTATGCTGATGACGGCGGCTGGGTTTAAATCGCATTAACGCCATTCCGGGCAACCGTTGCGTTGCCCGGTACTTCCCCCCGCACTTTCAGATAAACCCCATTAACGCACGGCAGAGTATCGTTACACTGGAAAAAGATTCACGGTATTTATAGTTTGAGAAGAAAAATGAAAAAGCTCATTGCGTTAAGTGTTATTAGTCTTGTCCTTACCGGATGCGTTAATCCGGGTAAAGCCTCCGTACAGCCGGAGCAACTTAAAAACCACCGCTTTGTGCTGGAAAATGTAAACGGTAAGGCCGTGAAGACCGCAACAACGCAACCTGAGATCGGTTTTAGCGCGCTGCCAGATATCAGCCTGATTAATAACATCAGCGTTTCCGGCCAGATGTGTAACCGCTTCAACGGACAGGGGAAATTGTCCGAAGGCGAGCTTAAGGTTAAAACGCTGGCCATGACGCGCAAGCTTTGTACTGAACCGCAGCTGAATGAGCTGGATCAGGCCATCGGCGACATGCTGCGCAAAGGGGCGCAGGTCGACCTGACTGAGGACCAGTTAACGCTGGCGACAGCCGATAAAACGCTGATGTTTAAGCGTGTAGAATAATCAGTAGTTACCGCAGCTTCCAACGGCAAGCGACTGTTCACTACAGCGTTTGCCGTTTGGCAAGGCGCACATCCCAATAGCAGAACCATCAAGCTGGCGGGCGACAGACAGCGAACCGCCAATCATTGCGCAGTTGGCCTGACCAGAACTGGACATCGCCGCTTTCATTCCCGGCGCCACGTGGGCTGCCGTTGCCTGCTGGACTGGCTCACTGCTACATGCCGACAACAATAATGCGGCACACCCTACCAAAAATGCTGAGCGCATGCTCTCTCCCCCATGAATAATGCGAAACCTATGCATAATAGGCATCACATCCCGTGTCGTCGAGAGCGGAAGTGCGTATTTATGCGCTCCAGAAACAATTTCTCGCAATTTTTTCGCCAAAAGTTTGATCTACTCATTGATGGTGAGAATACCAAGGACACAAAAGCGAAAATCGTAAAATCCCGCCTTTGCTAGAATACACTGATAATATTCAGGGTTTGTTGTCGTTATACAGACCCCTATTTTTTGCGCAATGTAAGGGTGTTGTCCTATGCAAACTATTGACGGTAATGGTGCAGTTGCCTCAGTCGCGTTTCGCACCAGTGAAGTTATCGCCATCTACCCGATTACGCCAAGTTCTACCATGGCTGAGCAGGCGGATGCCTGGGCTGGAAACGGGTTAAAAAACGTCTGGGGCGATGTCCCGAGAGTGGTTGAAATGCAGTCTGAAGCCGGTGCGATTGCCACGGTACACGGTGCGCTTCAGACCGGCGCGCTTTCCACGTCGTTTACCTCTTCTCAGGGATTGTTGTTAATGATCCCTACGCTGTACAAACTCGCCGGTCAACTGACGCCCTTCGTTCTGCACGTCGCCGCGCGTACCGTTGCCACCCACGCGCTCTCTATCTTTGGCGATCACTCTGACGTGATGGCCGTGCGCCAGACCGGTTGCGCGATGCTATGCGCCAGCAGCGTTCAGGAAGCGCAGGACTTTGCCTTAATTTCGCATATCGCCACGCTCAAAAGCCGCGTGCCGTTTATTCACTTCTTTGATGGTTTCCGCACCTCACATGAAATCAACAAAATCGTCCCGCTGGCCGACGATACAATCCTGAATCTGCTGCCGCAGGCGGAAATCGACGCGCATCGCGCCCGGGCTCTTAATCCTGAACACCCGGTTATTCGCGGGACATCGGCGAACCCGGACACCTATTTCCAGTCCCGCGAGGCCACGAACCCCTGGTACAACGCGGTTTACGACCATGTTGAACAGGCAATGAATGACTTTGCCGCCGCAACCGGCCGCGAATATAAGCCGTTTGAGTACTACGGCCATCCGCAGGCGGAACGGGTCATTGTGCTGATGGGGTCAGCCATTGGAACCTGTGAAGAGGTGGTTGACGAACTGCTGACGCGCGGCGAAAAAGTGGGCGTGCTTAAAGTGCGTCTCTACCGTCCGTTCTCGGCCAAACATCTGCTTTCGGCTCTGCCTGAAAGCGCGCGCGCCGTGGCGGTCCTCGATCGCACCAAAGAGCCGGGCGCGCAGGCGGAACCCCTCTATCTGGATGTGATGACCGCCCTGGCAGAAGCCTTTAATCAGGGCGAACGTGAAACCCTGCCGCGCGTAATCGGGGGTCGCTATGGTTTGTCCTCCAAGGAGTTTGGGCCGGACTGCGTGCTGGCGGTATTCAACGAGTTAAGCGAAGCAAAACCCAAGCCGCGCTTTACCGTCGGCATTTATGATGATGTGACAAACCTGTCCCTGTCGTTGCCGGAAAATACCCTGCCCTCAACCGCCAAACTTGAGGCGCTGTTCTATGGCCTGGGCAGTGACGGCAGCGTCTCCGCAACCAAAAACAACATCAAAATCATCGGCAACTCAACGCCGTGGTACGCCCAGGGGTACTTCGTTTACGACTCCAAAAAAGCAGGCGGCCTGACCGTTTCCCACCTGCGCGTGAGCGAACAGCCCATCCGCTCCGCGTATCTTATTTCTCAGGCTGATTTTGTTGGCTGCCACCAGCTGCAGTTTATCGATAAATACCAGATGGCTGAGCGCCTGAAACCCGGCGGTATTTTCCTCCTCAATACGCCTTACAGCGCGGACGAAGTCTGGGCAAGGCTCCCGCAGGAAGTTCAGGCGGTGCTGAACCAGAAAAAAGCCCGTTTCTATGTGGTCAACGCCGCAAAAATTGCCCGCGAATGTGGTCTTGCTGCGCGTATTAATACCGTGATGCAAATGGCCTTCTTCCATCTGACCAATATCCTGCCGGGCGACAGCGCGCTGGTGGAACTACAGGGCGCGATTGCTAAAAGCTACAGCAGCAAGGGCCAGGAACTGGTCGAGCGCAACTGGCAGGCGCTAGCGCTGGCGCGCGAATCTCTGTTTGAAGTACCGCTGCAGCCGGTGAATGCCGCAAGTCCGAATCGCCCTCCGGTGGTATCCGACGAGGCGCCTGATTTCGTCAAGACCGTGACGGCGGCGATGCTGGCCGGTCTGGGCGATGCCCTGCCCGTCTCTGCGCTACCGCCGGATGGCACCTGGCCGATGGGCACCACGCGCTGGGAAAAACGTAACATTGCCGAAGCGATCCCCATCTGGAAAGAAGAGCTGTGTACGCAGTGCAACCACTGCGTGGCGGCCTGCCCGCACTCTGCCATTCGCGCCAAAGTGGTGTCACCGGAAGAGATGGAAGCCGCGCCGGCCAGCCTGCATTCCCTGGATGTGAAATCTCGTGATATGCGCGGTCAGAAATACGTTCTGCAGGTCGCGCCGGAAGATTGCACCGGCTGTAACCTGTGCGTCGAGGTGTGTCCAGCGAAAGACAGGCAGGATCCGGAGATCAAAGCCATCAATATGATGTCGCGTCTGGAGCACGTTGAAGAGGAGAAGGTCAATTATGACTTCTTCCTGAATCTGCCGGAAATCGATCGCAGCAAGCTGGAACGTATTGATATTCGTACGTCACAGCTGATTACGCCGCTGTTTGAGTACTCCGGGGCCTGTTCCGGCTGCGGTGAAACGCCGTATATCAAGCTGCTTACCCAGCTGTACGGTGACCGGATGCTGATTGCCAACGCAACCGGCTGTTCCTCAATTTATGGCGGTAATCTGCCTTCCACTCCCTACACCACCGACGCAAATGGCCGCGGTCCGGCGTGGGCAAACTCGTTATTCGAAGATAACGCCGAATTCGGACTGGGCTTCCGCCTGACCGTCGACCAGCACCGCGCACGCGTGATGCGCCTGCTGGAGCAGTTTGCCGGGCAGATCCCCGCAGAGCTCAATGACGCGCTTCATGCGGACGCGACGCCAGAAGAACGTCGTGAGCAGGTTGCCGAGCTGCGTCGCGCGCTTCAGGGTGTGGCGGGAGCTGAACAGCTGCTGACCGACGCTGACGCCCTGGTCGAAAAATCGATCTGGCTGATTGGCGGCGACGGCTGGGCTTACGATATCGGCTTTGGCGGACTGGATCACGTGTTGAGCCTGACCGAAAATGTCAATATCCTGGTTCTGGATACACAGTGTTATTCAAACACCGGTGGCCAGGCGTCGAAAGCTACACCGTTAGGCGCCGTGACGAAATTCGGTGAACACGGTAAACGTAAGGCGCGCAAAGATCTCGGTGTGAGCATGATGATGTACGGTCACGTTTACGTCGCGCAAATCTCGCTGGGTGCCCAGCTTAACCAGACGGTAAAAGCCATCCAGGAAGCGGAAGCGTATCCTGGCCCGTCGCTGATCATTGCCTACAGCCCTTGCGAAGAGCATGGCTACGACCTGGCACTCAGCCACGACCAGATGCGACAGCTGACCGCGACCGGCTTCTGGCCGCTGTACCGGTTCGACCCGCGTCGTGCTGACGAGGGTAAATTACCGCTGGCGCTGGATTCGCGTCCGCCGTCAGATGCCCTGGCCGAGACGTTAATGCAGGAACAGCGCTTCCGTCGCCTTAACGCGCAGCAGCCGGAAGTGGCCGAACAGCTCTGGAAAGATGCCGCTGCTGACCTGCAAAAACGCTATGACTTCCTGGCGCAAATGGCGGGTAAAGCCGAAAAACCGACCAGCGACTAGTGCCTCTGCCCGGCGTGTCCGGGCATTTTTTTGCCATAAAAAAGCCCGGCGTATTCACACCGGGCGAATCCAGATAATCAATGAATATCTATTGAGTTTGCTTAATAGCATTCACGTTAATTATGGATAAATCATCTTAAAGGCATATAACGCCAGCAAGATTATCTTAATTAACGCCTGATTAATAATTTCAATTTAATATACTTACCTTTAAATCATTCACCAAACAAATGATCATTTCCTATGATTTATCCCGTTTAGATTTTACTTAGTTCGTAACAATTATATTTTATTACTCTTACACAGGAGTGATTTAGCATGAGACAACTTTCTCATTCTGAAAGTTCAACAGGTAATTAAATAAAAACAACCGCAAAGGAATATCACAATGCAAAGAAAAGTACTGGCCCTGATGATTCCGGCTCTGTTAATGGCTGGTTCTGCACATGCAGCAGAAATTTATAATAAAGACGGTAACAAATTAGATCTGTACGGCAAAGTAGATGGTCTGCACTATTTCTCCGACGATAAAGGCGCTGACGGGGATCAAACCTATATGCGTCTGGGCTTCAAAGGCGAAACCCAGATCAACGACATGATGACCGGCTACGCGCAGTGGGAATACAACATTCAGGCCAATAACACCGAAGGGTCTGATAACCAGTCCTGGACGCGTCTGGCCTTCGCCGGTGTCAAAGTGGGCGACTACGGTTCTTTCGATTACGGTCGTAACTATGGCGTACTGTACGACGTGGAAGGCTGGACAGATATGCTGCCTGAGTTCGGCGGCGACTCCTACACCAAAGCCGACAACTTCATGACCGGCCGTGCCAACGGCGTGGCAACCTACCGTAACACCGACTTCTATGGTCTGGTGCAGGGTCTGAACTTTGCGCTGCAGTATCAGGGCAAAAATGAAGATGCCAGCAACAATCAGGAAGGCACCAACAACGGTCGCGACACACGTCACGAGAATGGTGATGGCTTCGGTATCTCTACCACCTATGACTTCGGCATGGGGATTACTGCGGGTGCTGCCTACACCTCTTCTGACCGTACCAACGAGCAGGTGATGAATACCACAGCGGGTGGTGACAAAGCGGATGCATGGACTGCGGGTCTGAAATATGACGCCAATAACATCTACCTGGCAGCAATGTATTCTGAAACCCGCAATATGACCCCGTATGGTGATAACACCGACGCCGTGGCGAACAAAACCCAGAACTTCGAAGTGACCGCGCAGTACCAGTTCGACTTCGGCCTGCGTCCATCCCTTTCCTACCTGCAGTCTAAAGGTAAGGACCTGGGCAACGGTCAGGGCGATCAGGATCTGGTTAAATACGCTGACGTAGGTGCGACCTACTACTTCAATAAAAACATGTCCACCTACGTTGATTACAAAATCAACCTGCTGGATGAAGATGACAGCTTCTACAAAAACAACGGCATCGGCACGGATGATGTCGTAGCGTTAGGTCTGGTTTACCAGTTCTGATTGTCAGAGCCCGCATCAAGATGCGGGCTCGTTTTTTTGAAGTTCGTCACAAAAGACAGTTTCAGAAAGGGGTTGGTTGAGGGTAAGTTGAAAGAAAGCTGGTTAAACTCAGGTGATAGCCCTTTCGTCACTAAGGATTACAGCGTTGTTTGGTCGTGTATCCCTTGCCGTACTTACCCTTTTAGCCATGCTGTGGATGGCGTTAATTTTTGATTTTGGTGATATTGTCGGGCATCTCGGCGCGCTGTTAAACCATCTGGATGGCAGTTAACAGGGTTTACGGGGAAATAAAAAGCCACCAGCAGTGCCGGTGGCGGATAAACGCATAGGTCGCGTTATTTTTTCACAGGTTGAGGCTTTTTATCACCTGATTCAGGGGCCTCACGCGGATCGTCTTTTTCAACACAGAGCATAGTTTCTCCTGTTTCAGATAACCACCCTCCACTATAGCCAGGATGATTGAAGAGTGGCCAGGCGGCAATCATGCCTGCTCTTTCCCTTTCTCGCGAAAAGAGAGATAGCCAAATACCCCACTCTCCCCATCCGTGGGATGGTTGACACCGTCCATCACTGTTACCTGCGGGAAATCAAACGGAGAAACGCTTTCAAAACAGGCGACGTTCACGCCGTATTCATTTGGATTAGAACGCCGCTGATGGAACGTGTAAATTCCGCACACTGAGCAAAAGAAATGCCGTGCCGTTCCCGTGTTAAAGCGGTACTCGGTGAGTTTATCCTCACCTTTGGTCACCGTAATCCCCGACAGCGGCGCAGAGACGACGACCGCGCCTCGCATACGACAAAAGGAACAGCTGCATCGCCGCGCGGTGTTCAGTCCATCGGTAAGCTCAACGGTGAATGCTACCGCGCCGCAATGGCACTTCGCATTACGTCTTTCAGCCATGGGCTATACCCCTTTTCTCACCAGCTCGGCGGCTTTCACGAAAACCTCGTCTTCTACACCATCGCCTTTTTGCCTGCCGAGCCTGACCAGCTCATCGACAATACTGTTGCGATGGATCGGTTTTTGCGCTGAAACCAGCCCAATAACGGCGGCCCCAATCGCCAGCCCCACTAATCCGGTTTGTTCATCTTTGTTTTTCATATTCATGCTCCTGGTACAACAAACAAGCGTAGCAGGAATACGGTAAAACGGAATGTCGGACACATGCCCTGTGAATTTCATTTAAACAGTTCAGACAGGTACGACTTCTATACTATTGCTTTAAAAATGATTGAGGTACATCCAAAAAAACACCTGTCGTAACACAGGCATTCCATATTTAGAATCGCGGCGTCAAACCGTATTTTGGCGTTTTGATATTTGCCGCCCAAATTTTGATATCATTTTGCAGGAGAATAGTGAAATCAGATTTCAGATGCGTCACTATGCCATTGACGCTTTCCGCATCCACTACTGAAAAATGCTCAACTCTGTTTTGCCCTATCTGGACACAATTATATTTTGCGGGCAGCACTTTACCATTCACATTCAGCGGTAGACTATTCTCACCACAGCGACCTTCCGTAATATATGACACGAGCAAATTTGCGGATATCCTTCCAGGCTGGGATACGCTCACCAGGACGGGATAACCTGCCGAGGTCTGCGTCATATCGTAGAGCACCGCATTTTTCATATACCAGGTATTATATTCCCGCTCCTGAAAAGCGGACCAGGAAGGCGCAGAAAAGACCACCAGCACTGCCAGCATAATAGATTCTATTTTCATGGGATGTTGTCGTCCGTGTTGTTGCACGTATTATTCAGATTGCGCAAAAAACAGCAACAACTTAAGAATAGTCCGACTACTATTGGCAGTAACCGAGGGATTAATATAAGGGAGAATAAGCCGATAAATGGTAAACCGCCGCCATCACGGCGATGCTGACGGCGATGCTGATGAAAAAATAGGTCTTGAAAGGCTGCTTTTGGGTTTTATGGCGAAAGAGCTGTTGCCCCGCAATGGCGCCAGGCCAGCCTCCGGTCACGCCAAATACCAGCAACGTCGCTTCCGGAACCCTGCGCATCCCCTTACGAGCCGCCATTTTATCGGCACCATATATGACCATTGTCAGCACATTGATCAGCAGAAACCAGACGACCACAGGATTCGACGATAAAAGGCTGCCGAGCGCAGCGAATAGCAGGAGTAAGTAACAAAAGCGATTGAGGGTCATAGAATGCGTCACTGGGTTGTTGAGCAGTTTTGGGAGACGCATTATACGCTATCTTAGTCATGTGCTGGATAAACCTCATTCCACCCTCACTTTAACTTTAGGCTTTGACAAGAGAACTTTGACCAGCTCCTTGTAAGGTAGAGGTTTGTAGAAGAAGAATCCTTGTAAAAAACGGATGTTATTGCGGATGAGGTAATCAAGTTGATCTTGTGTTTCAACCCCTTCCGCCACAATACTAATTGAAAGTTTTTTTGCCAGTTCCAGTACCGAATCCAGGATCAGGGTTGAATCCTCATTGGCGTTAACCCTGGCAACAAAACTTTGGTCGATTTTAAGGTAATCAATATGCAGCTCTTGCAGGTAGGATAGACCTGAATATCCCGTGCCAAAATCATCCAGCGCAATGGCAAATCCGTTGTTATGCAGCTCATTCAGCGTCCTGACGAGATGTTCATCAATGTGGAGCGGTTCACGCTCGGTTACCTCAATGACAAGGTTTAGATCCTGTTGAATAAAACTGTGTTTGTAGTGGAGACACTCTTCCACAAAGGTGGACGCAACGATATGAGAAGCGCTGAAGTTAATCCCTACATGAAACCCTTCTGGCAGCAATGTAGAAATAGCGTTCATTTGTTTTGCAACCTGTTTCATTAGGCTCTGAGTCAGAGGAATAATTAAACCCGATTTTTCAGCGAGAGGAATGAAGGATGCGGGAGAAATAAACCCTGACTGCGGATGCTTCCATCTGGCCAGCACTTCCACACCCCGCAAGGTTCCCTCCCTGCCGCTAACCACGGGCTGGTAATAGGGCGTAATTTCATTTCTGTAAATGGCGGTACGCAGTGATTCTTCTGGTGAAACATCTTTTGATCGATATCGCTGAAGTATATAAGCAGAAAGAGACGATATTATCAGCAGGAATAACACCACGCCGCCGGCTCGATTGAGCAATCTCTTAAGGCTGAAAAGGACTGGAGCGTTAAACTGTATCTCGAAAGGATAATTAGAGGCTTTTACCGTCAATACCTCATTCTTGGAATGGTCTGCCGTCGCCACATCGCCAGACAGGCCCAAAAGGGTATTGCCTACTCTGAGTGAATATTCAACGCCATTTAATGGTATATCCAGTGCATCCCGGATATGGCTGTCGCTGATGCTAACGATGATTCGGCTTCCGGCGTAATTGGTCTGATATAAGAGCACAGGCAGGCCGTTGACGGTACTTTCCGCAGGGACGAGTAGCAATGATGATTCTGGGAGCACGGCGCTGTTGACCAACAACACGCGGTTTCCTGGTAATGAAGAGCACCAGACCGCATCATTTTTCAGAATAACGATCGTTCTCAGGTGAGGCTGTAATGCAGCCTCAGTGCCTAGTTGGTATTGTCCTTCCGCATCACACTCGTTCTCAGCAAGTTGCTTCGCCAGCTGAGTTGCATGACGGGCTTCTTTAAGAATGACATTCATGTTCCGCACAACATAGTGCGCCCCTGCAAGGCTGTCAGCCCGTGCAGAATACCAAACCTGTAAATTGATGATAAAAACGCCTAGCAAAAATATTGCCGTGGCTGCAGCTACGGGGATAGATGCATGGCGCATTTAGGGTTCTCGATTAGAGTGAAGTGGCCGCTTCAACGATGCTGAAGTGATTGAATTGTCATCGTCTTAATCATGGTAGATTACGTAATAATTACCATGTCAGGCGTCGAAAATTTTCGTTCAGACCCGAACAGTTGTTCTGCTCCCATGGCGCAATAAACGACTTAATCGAGGGGAAACAAAAAGGCCACCGAATGGCAGCCCTGCTGATACGTTTTTATTAATAGCGCTTTGTAGCGTTGACTGGCGTTCTTTCTGACCAGTCAGGCCTCTCGCCAGCCATGATTGCACGCTGCTGTGATGGCGTCACAGACTGGGTTATTTCTGGCATAGCCTTGTATTCGGGTCGTTGAGGGGGACTGAGAACCAGATCAGAACTACAGCCTGACAGCAGGAGAATGGCCAGTAGAGATGAATTAAGCTTGAACACGTAAAACCCTTCCAATGGGATAAAATTTTAAGAAAAAGCGTGGTGCTGGACATGCATAGCCTAATCAAAATATATTCACAAGGTCAATGCGCGCAGCTCTTTTTCCGGCCCCGGATTCGCAAAGAAGAACATAGCGCCGACGACTTTTTATCGAGAATTGAACCGGATTCAACGTGACTGGAAACGCACCCAGGCAGCCACCCGGATGGCTAAAATAATGTTTGCTTATTAACTCAGTCCGTGCCTTAATGATTTAGTTAGTTCGATGTAATACCGAATACACTATTTTTCCCGGCAGTCCTCATAACCAGGCGCTATCGCTGATATCCCCTCCTTTTGAGTCCATACGTTTTGTCATTTCTTATCATTTAAAGAGTCTTTAAAAGGAGTATTTATGTCTTCAAGAATTCAAGGTCTGGTTAAGTGGTTTAATGAAGATAAAGGCTTTGGTTTTATCTCCCCACTTGATGGCAGTAAAGATGTTTCTGTTCATTTCTCTGCCCTGCAGGGAGAGAGTTTCAAGACACTATTTGAAGGTCAGAAAGTCGAATTTGCGATTCTAAGCGGTGATAAAGGCCCTGCTGCTGCAAACGTAATACTTTTAGATAGATAAAATTATCAATGGCCCGTGATTACCAAAAAACTTTCTTAAGTAAACGGGCCCTGGATAATATGACTGTTATTCATATCAACAGCCAGCATATTTTCTTTACGAGTGCGCTACCAAGGTGATGAAGTACAGAACTGCTGCATGAGTGGTCTAAAACTCAAAGCTAACTCATTTTGTCAACTACTTTGGTTTAGAATCGTTGAGTAGATTTAAACAAAGCGTGGCAGTACGGGCAGACAAGTTGAGCGCCTTTTTGCACGCGATTAAAACTATGCTCTGAATCTTTAGAGCAATTTGGGCATGAACATTTGACTAAATGATTTCGATGGGATTGTGTATTTTTACGTCCAGACATAGGCATCTCCTGATTTTACGGACTGCCACAATACACGTTAACGCTAAAAAATGCTTGCTTTAGTTTTCGAATGCTCCCAAAAAACACAAGGTGGTTTATGAAGAATGTCATCGTTTTTTTCAATGGAAAACCTGGTAAAGTTGTCACGGTACAACAAGGCGTTACGTCCGTAAGGCAGGAGTATCCGGGTGGAGAAGAAATATACCTTCAGATTATGTCTGCTGGCTTCCCATCTTTAACCGGAGATCGCAATTTTGTCTACGTTGCCTCTGATAGAGAACTCACCTCTCAGAAGATACTTGATGCCGCAAAAAACCATTTGTGATATGCGTTTCCTGCTAAATCTCAGCCACTTCACAAAAGGAAAGATAAAACCTCAGTAAAAATCGCCAGTATTTTAGCGAACATCTTTAGGCTTTATCTTTTGAATTAAAATAATAAAAACGTCTTATTATTAAAGCCTGCTAAATGCAGGCATTTTTTTAAAATCTGCAGTTATACCCCACCTCATTTTTATTTACATAAAACAAACTAAAAACCGACACTTCTTTTCATTAAAATTTTCTCTTTGCAGGAACTAATGCAAAAGAAATGAGTCAAATAAAGACCATTACCAGGAAAAATTATTTCATGACATCTTATATTATTGTAACCACTGTTGCCGCAGTCATGGGGTTGATAACGTTGAGTCTAATCAAAGTTTGGATCAGCACGTCGAACAACCCTGACAATCTGTGACCTAATCGCAAGCCGCGCTTAAAGTGAGGCCACTTCCGCTTCTGGTAAATCGATGATAACCAGTGTGCCAAAACTGCCTGTTTCTACAGTATGGGGAGTGCCAGCTTTGGCTACGTAAAGCTGTCCAGGCGTTACAGAGATTTTTTTACCTTTTACGCTCAGCTCCAGACGTCCATCAATGACCAGTAACCCCTCGTCATACTCATGAACCTCTTCTATCACTGAGCGTTCATCCATTCGTAAAACTTTGAGATTCGCATTTCCAATGCGGCCTAATACTTGAGAGTGCCAGGTCTCCGGTAATGCAAGTGCTTCGGTTTTGAGGTCATAAAGCGACATAACGTCATTCCTTTTGATGTTCGTTTAACGCTCTTATGCCATATAAGTTCCCTGCCGTCATATAACAAATATGGGAAACCAGGACGAGTAAGATGCTATAGGTCTTGAAACCACAGCGCAGGCTGACACGGCAGTGTGGCCCCGGCATCTCGTAAAGCTATCGCTTGACTAACAACCCGCGCAGTAGTAACTCCAGCGCATCGATACCGCGTGTCAAACGCGCTCTGCTGTCCTCGCCGTCGGCGATCCAGAACGCCGCTTCGGCCAGGCTGCCGTAGATCAGCGACGCTAGCGCCTGCGAATCAGCTTCTTCCACTAGGCCTTGCTTCATGAGCTTGTCGATCAGGCGCTGCATCGACTCAACACAATCGCGTTGCGATTCCGGTGAGGCACCCCCCAGCACCGCCCTGGCATCGCGTAGCACGATGCGCTGTATTTCCGGCTCCAGCGCCATTTCCAGATAAGCCCGGCAGCGACTGCGAAAACCTTCCCAATCGTCCTCGGCAGCGTCAGAGATGGCTTGCAGGCGCTGATCCGTCTCGGTGTCGATCTGCTCCACCACGGCGGCCAGTAACCCCTTCTTGTCGCCGAAGTGGTGATAGAGCGCACCACGGGTCAGCTTCGCTTGCGCGGTGAGGTCATCCATCGAGGTGTCGGCGTAGCCATGCTCGGTAAATACCCGCCGGGCCGTCGCCAGCAGCGTGGCGCGGGTTTCTTCCATCTCGGCGCGGGTGCGACGAACCATGTTTTTTCTCCTTACATACGATACGCATCATTATTTACAAACAACACGTATGAATATATGATCCTATTCATACGATTTGTATGTATTATCGCTACGCCAGCTTGCCAAAGCAAGCGAAGGCTTCAGGAGAATGAGATGGCCAACATCTATCGAGAACTATTCGCCATGCCTGGCACCAAGGGCTTTGCTTTGGCCGGTTTCCTGGCACGCATTCCGCTGCCGATGACGGGTATCGGCATCATCACCATGCTGACGCAACTGCGCGGCAGCTATGCACTGGCAGGGGCCGTCTCTGCCACCTTCGTGCTGACCTATGCGTTGTTATCGCCGCAGAGTTCCCGGCTTGTGGATCGGCTTGGGCAACGCCGCGTGTTGCCCACTGCCACGGCCATCAGCGTCATCGGTTTTTTGATTCTGGTTGCTGGTTCCTGGTGGCAGGCGGGCGATTGGACGCTGTTCATCGGTGCCTTCCTGGCTGGCTTCATGCCCAGCATGTCGGCGATGGTACGTGCACGCTGGACGGCGCTGTACCGGGGTCAGCTCCGCTTGCAAACCGCCTATTCGCTGGAAACGGTGCTTGATGAAGTCACCTTCATCTCAGGGCCACCATTGTCGGTGGGGCTGTCTGTTGCCGTGTTGCCGCAGGCGGGCCTGCTTGCGGCTGCACTGTTGCTGATCCTCGGTGTATTCACTCTTGTAGTGCAGCGGGGTACTGAACCCGCCGTCGAAGCGCAAGACGCAGCCACGGATGGATCTGGATCAGTGATTCAGTCGGCAAACGTGCGGCTGCTGGCGCTGCTGATGATGGCTATGGGCGTGATTGTCGGTACGGTGGATATCGTGAGCGTGGCCTTCGCTGAACAAGTGGGTAAACCGGCAGCCGCCAGCCTGGTCTTGTCAGCTTATGCCCTGGGTTCCTGCGTGTCCGGGCTGCTGTTCGGCGCACTCAAGCTGCATATGCCTTTGCATCGCCTGCTGTTGCCAGGTGGATTGGCAACGGCTGTCACCACGTTACCGCTACTGCTGGTCGGCAGCATCCCCGCGCTGGCCGCGGCGGTGCTGATAGCTGGTCTGTTCTTCGCGCCCACCATGATCGTGGCGATGTCATTGGTCGAGCGTCTGGTGCCAGGGCACCTGCTAACCGAAGGCATGACCTGGCTGCTGGCTGGGCTGAATGTCGGCGTGGCGCTGGGCGCGGCGGCATCCGGCCAGGTTATCGATAACGGTGGCGTACGGGTTGGATTCACCGTCGCGCTCTGCGCCGGTGCGGTGGTGTTGCTCGTGTCTCTATGGGGGCATCAGCGCCTGCGTGCGCAAGTCTCGTCTGTATAGGATGCCACCTGATGGTGGCGCACCCTATTTAAGCATTTAGCTAAATTTCTTAGAGTCGTTTTTTTAAGAATAATCAATAAACATATGAGGCCCGCGGCAGCCCCACTTATGATTGCTACTTGTAAAACTGGAGAAATTTCGCTTACAGCAGGCCATATCGTTTATGCTTTGAGCATATAGATACATGATTGAACTGTCTGACCGGTAGATGTGGTTACCTCTACCGGAACCCGTTCATACTCAGCACCTTCGAACTCATCGAGTATGTGCCAGTAATTATGTAAATTCTCTGACGTGAAAAGAAAACCCTGTACACGATTACCTGAGTCATCCAGTACAATTCCCGGATACCCCATCTCTGCACCCCAGCCTTTCTCTAATAGAGAACCACCAACGTGGCCTTCCTGCCATGTTCCCCCAATATTTTCAAGAATATGAGCATTAGGCCGACCCGGACCGAGTGTCCCGTAAACAAACAAACTTTCCATTACTCCTCCGCGTATCGCTATGAAATGATGACGTTCTTTGTATTAATTTTGATTTTCGGACTCTGGCCTGACAAATCATTTGTTCTCACAACACGCGTGAATTATGATCACGCGTATGATATTCGATCGCCTCCCCCCACTGCAGACTCTGCGCGCTTTTGAAGCCACCGCCCGCCTCTCGAGCATGACACTGGCGGCAGCGGAGTTGCACGTTACGCATGGCGCGATAAGCCGACAAATCCGGAAGCTCGAAGAGCATCTGGGGTTAAAGCTATTTTTCAGGCTGACACGACAGATAATACTGACGGAGGAAGGGGCCGAATTTCACCATGTGGTTACCCGACTTTTGGGTGATTTAATGACGGAGTCCGAGCGTCTGCGTGGAAGAAACCTGATAAAGAGTTTGCGTATAAGTACAACGGTTTCATTTGCCAGTAAGTGGTTAGCGCCGCGTCTAAGCCGGTTCAGGCAGAGATATCCTGAATTTGATATTGAGCTGGATGTTACTGACGTTAATGTAGATCTTAATGATGGTCAGGTAGATGCTGCAATTCGTTACGGCCTCGGCAATTATCGAGATGTTTCGTCTGAACGTATGTTCGATGAAACAGTCACCCCTGTCTGTAGCCCAGATTTTCTTAAGAAACATAATGGTCTGACAGAGGTTAAGGAACTTTTAAACTGCGTTCTTCTTCATGAGTACAGAATGCTGGCGAACTGGAAGGCATGGTTTGAGTTGGCCGGAGAAAAAAATTTTAGCTATCAGCAGGGGCCATTATGGACTCTAGGCAGTATGGCGACTGAGGCTGCTATACGTGGCGAAGGTGTTGCTCTGGGACGCAGTGTTCTGATTGCAGATGATGTAGCTGCTGGAAGGCTTGTTGTTCCATTTCCACAGTACAAACTTAAGGCTGAGCGGGGTTACGATTTAGTCTACCGGTCAGATAATCAGGATTCATTAAAAATAGGCATTCTAAGACAATGGATCTCTGAAGAAATGAGTTTGCTGAAAGATTGAATGGTGCTCTAAGAAAAGTCCGCTCCTGGCACAAAGCGGACCAGGACATCACGAAAATTTATCGAACTCTAAGCAGATCTTAATATCTCGTCGTATTTTGCCACTGTTGCTGAATGCCCTATCCGGTAAAGTTCTGCTACGGGAGGATGAATCTGCCCGCAGCAGAAATGGATTGTTTTAACCTTCCCTGTTCACGCACAGAGCAAACGGCCCGGGAAGATTTTTTCCCGTGTTCAGCCTGTCTGAAACCCAAGCATTTCATCACGCCCTGCTTTTGACTGAAGATTATTTTGCACCTGGTGAGCGAGTTGAGAGCATCAGAAACATGCGAATCGCTCAGTCCTCCATGGGCAAACAGAAAGCCTACTACTCTTTATCGAGTATCGGCTCCAGATTTAACGCAGCTGTAAAACGTGCTGGTATTCGCCGCCGGAATCCGTACCATACGCGGCATACTTTTGCCTGCTGGCTTTTATCTGCCGGCGCTAACCCCTCTTTCATAGCCAGCCAGATGGGGCATGAAAACGCGCAAATGGTTTATGAAGTCTACGGTGCGTGGATTGAAGAAATGAATGGCGAACAGGTGCTGATGCTTAACGATAAGCTGGCACGCTGAAAAATTTTGCCCCTATTATGCCCCTACTGGCTCCGAAGGTAGTAATAAATGCAAGAAAATCAAGAGATTAACAAAAAAGAGCAATATAACCTCAACAAACTGCAAAAGCGACTGCGCCGTAACGTGGGCGAAGCCATTGCAGACTTCAACATGATTGAAGAAGGCGATCGCATCATGGTTTGCCTGTCAGGGGGTAAAGACAGCTACACCATGCTGGAGATCCTGCGTAATCTTCAGCAAAGTGCACCGGTGAAATTTTCCCTGGTGGCGGTCAACCTTGACCAGAAACAGCCGGGTTTCCCGGAGCACATTCTGCCGGAATACCTCGAAAATCTGGGCGTTGAGTACAAAATCGTCGAAGAAAATACCTACGGCATTGTGAAAGAGAAAATCCCGGAAGGGAAAACCACCTGCTCACTCTGCTCTCGTCTGCGCCGCGGCATTCTGTATCGTACCGCGACGGAGCTGGGCGCGACCAAAATTGCGCTGGGCCATCACCGCGACGATATCCTGCAAACGCTGTTCCTCAACATGTTCTACGGCGGCAAGATGAAAGGCATGCCGCCTAAACTGATGAGTGATGACGGTAAACACATTGTGATCCGCCCGCTTGCCTACTGTCGTGAAAAAGACATCGAGCGTTTTTCTCAGGCTAAAGGGTTCCCGATCATTCCATGTAACCTTTGCGGCTCTCAGCCTAACCTGCAGCGTCAGGTGATTGGCGACATGCTGCGCGACTGGGATAAGCGTTATCCGGGTCGTATCGAAACCATGTTCAGCGCGATGCAGAACGTCGTCCCTTCCCATCTCGCGGATGTTGAACTGTTCGACTTCAAAGGCATCAATCATGACTCAGACGTGGTGAATGGCGGCGACCTGGCGTTTGATCGGGAAGATATTCCCATGCAGCCAGCCGGCTGGCAGCCGGAAGAAGATGATAGTCAGTTTGAAGAGTTGCGGCTGAACGTGCTTGAAGTGAAGTAAGCGATTAGCGTCTCAGAAACATCTTCTGAGACGCTTCATTCTTTATTTCAGCAGACGTACGCGACAGGTTTTACCCTTAATTTTCCCGTTCTGCAGCTGCTTCCATGCCTTATGGGCCACCGCCTGGCGAACCGCAACGTAGACATGCGCCGGATGGACCGCAATCTTACCGATATCCGCTCCGTCCAGACCCACATCCCCGGTCAGCGCGCCTAATACGTCACCTGGACGCATCTTTGCTTTTTTACCGCCATCAATGCACAGCGTCGCCATTTCGGCTTCCAGCGGCACCAGGCTGACGCCAGCAGGGGCATTCATCCAGTTCAGCTTAATCTGCAGCATCTCAGAGAGAATGTTGGCGCGCTGCGCCTCTTCCGGTGCGCAGAGGCTGATCGCCAGACCGCTGTTCCCTGCTCGTGCGGTACGGCCAATACGGTGCACGTGCACTTCAGGATCCCACGCCAGCTCGAAGTTCACCACCAGCTCAAGGGATTTAATATCCAGACCGCGCGCAGCGACGTCGGTTGCGACAAGAACACGGCTGCTGCCGTTAGCGAAACGGACCAGCGTCTGATCGCGATCGCGCTGTTCCAGATCGCCATGCAGCGACAACGCGCTCTGCCCGGCGGCATTGAGGGCATCACAGACTGACTGACAGTCTTTTTTGGTATTACAGAACACCACGCAGGACGCAGGCTGATGCTGGCTCAGCAATTTCTGCAGGAGCGGGATTTTCCCCTGCTGCGAGGTTTCAAAGAACTGCTGCTCGATAGCGGGCAGCGCATCTACGCTGTCGATTTCAATGGTGAGTGGATCTTTCTGCACGCGTCCGCTGATGGCGGCGATAGCGTCCGGCCAGGTCGCAGAGAACAGCAGCGTCTGGCGATCGGCCGGTGCAAAACGAATCACCTCGTCAATCGCATCGCTGAAGCCCATATCCAGCATCCGATCTGCCTCATCCATCACCAGCGTTTGTAACGCATCCAGCGAGACGGTGCCTTTTTGCAGGTGATCCAGAAGGCGGCCAGGCGTGGCGACAATAATGTGCGGCGCATGCTGGAGTGAATCACGCTGGGCGCCGAACGGCTGTCCGCCACAGAGGGTTAAAATCTTGGTGTTGGGCAGGAAACGCGCCAGGCGACGCAGTTCACCCGCAACCTGGTCTGCCAGTTCGCGGGTCGGGCACAGCACCAGTGACTGGGTCTGAAAAAGCGCCGCATCAATGTGCTGCAACAGGCCAAGGCCAAATGCCGCCGTTTTCCCGCTGCCCGTTTTCGCCTGTACGCGCACGTCACGGCCCTCGAGGATAGCGGGCAACGCGGCCGCCTGAACAGGCGTCATCGTGAGGTATCCCAACTCGTTGAGGTTATCGAGTTGGGCAGCGGGTAGAACATTCAGGGTAGAAAAAGCGGTCACAATAGTCTCTCGTGGTCATCTTTGCGGTCAGATGGCGCGTATCCTCGCAGATCTCGCGGTCCGATGCGACAATTTAATCGGTTCTTCATCTGGCGGCGGATCGGGCATCGGCTGCGGGCGCGGGATGGGATCGGGCATTGGCACCGGATCGCTGGGGATAGGATCGGAT
This sequence comes from Enterobacter cloacae complex sp. CARB60, assembly GCF_036487345.1. Taxonomy (NCBI): domain Bacteria; kingdom Pseudomonadati; phylum Pseudomonadota; class Gammaproteobacteria; order Enterobacterales; family Enterobacteriaceae; genus Enterobacter; species Enterobacter cloacae complex sp. CARB60. The sequence goes on along the minus strand of NZ_JAZKLC010000002.1, from coordinate 2,100,319 downwards.
TGACGCGATTGTTGCAGTAGCAGAGCGTTCAGGATGCTCATCATTCCCTCCAGAATTTACTGTCGTCCCTTTTAGGGTAGACGCTGAGAATCTGGAGGCAAAAAAAAAGCCGACTATAAAGTCGGCGTCGTACGAATCAATTGTGCTATGCAGTAATTCAAAAAAAGGAAGTAAGACAATATGGAGCGCAACGCCCATCGCTTGACGTTGCATTCACCTGCGGGAGTAATATTGCACCTTACGGGGTAGATGTTTATTGACTTCGCTCAATTAAAAGAGCGTTTTGATCTCCGTAAAAGCTGAAAAAAGCGTAAATTTACAGCCATTTACTACGATGCAACCACCATGCAACACCACCAATCAAAACAACTAACATGACGCAAAACGCGGTAAAGCCGTAGTGATAAGCGCCCCCCGGAATTCCGCCCAGGTTCACGCCAAACAGCCCGGTAAGAAACGTGCTGGGTAAAAACACCATCGCCATCAGGGACATCGTATAGGTTCTTCTCGCCAGCGACTCCTGCATCACCTGCGCGATTTCATCCGCCATCACCGCCGTTCTGGCAATACAGGAATCAATCTCGTCCAGCCCGCGCCCCAGCCTGTCGGCAATATCCTGCATTCTGCGTCGCTGATCGTCATTCATCCAGGTGAGCCTTTCGCTGGCAAGACGCGCGTACACGTCGCGCTGCGGCGTCATATAGCGGCGCATCACAATCAACTGCTTACGCAACAGGGCCAGAAAACCGCGCGGTGGGATCTGCTGATCGAGCAGGTTATCTTCCAGGTCGATGATTTTGTCGTGAAGCTCTTCAATAAACTCGCTCGCATGATCGGTAAGCGCGTCACAGACGTCCACCAGCCAGCTGCCGCAGTCGACCGGCCCGGTGCCCTCTTTCAGATCGTTGACGATGTCATCCAGCGCGAGGACTTTACGCTGCCGGGTGGAGACGATCAGCCCATCGTCCATATAAACACGCATCGCAACCAGCTGGTCCGGACGCTCATCCGTGCTTCCGTTAATACAGCGCAGGGTGATCAGCGTACCGTCACCCATTCGACTCACGCGGGGCCGCAGGCTTTCACCTGCCAGCGCATCGCGCACGTTGTTAGGCAGGAGCGGGGTCGAAGCCAGCCAGTCAGCGCTGTCCGTATGGGTATAGTTCAGATGCAGCCAGCAGGGATGCGCACTGTCGATCACATCATTGTCTTCCAGCGGCCGCGCACCGCCGCGACCGTCCAGCACCCACGCAAAAACTGCGTCAGGAACGTTAAGTTCAGATCCTTTAATGCTTTCCACAGCGCCTCCACCTTTTTAGCTCTTTCGGTGTCAGTCTAGCTGTCATCAGGGGTTAAGCAACAACTATGTATCCCATCGCGCTGATATCGCTCAGGAATTGGCCAGAGGTGTAAAAAAGCCTGGCATGCCAGGCTTTGCGGTTATGTTACATCGAGTGCTCGGGCCGCTGAAGGAAGGATGGTGAACAGCCAGGTGATGCGGAAGAGGAACCCGGGTCAAGCCTGAAATTACGCGTGCGGGCCTGCAGCTCAATCACCTGATTGCGCAGTACATCAGAGGAACCGTTGAGTTCTTCTGCCATTGCCACGTTACTTTGCGTGACCCGCTCCAGCTCCGATAGCGCCAGCGTAATCTGAGAAATCCCTTTCTCCTGCTCTGACGTCGACGCCGAGATGTCGTCCATCAACCGGCTGACATTCCCCGAGCCGGTCACGATTTCATGCATGTTTTTCTCTGCCTGTGAAACAACGCTGGCCCCCTGAGTGACGTTATTGCTGGTGACGTCAATCAGCGTTTTGATATTCTTCGCGGCCTCTGCGCTGCGGTGTGCCAGGTGTCTTACCTCTTCCGCGACCACAGAAAACCCCTTTCCGTGATCGCCCGCCCTCGCCGCCTCAACGGCTGCGTTGAGCGCCAGGATATTCGTCTGAAACGCAATGCCGTCAATGAGCGAAATAATCTCCGTCATCTGCTGTGCGCATTCGGTAATAGACTGCATATTGCTGGCGACCTGCCCCATCAGCTCACCGCCCTTGCGCGCCTGTAACGTCGCCACAGTGGCCTGCTCGCTCGCCAGGCGGGTGTTATCAGCATTGTTTTTCGTGCTCGCGGCCATTTGCTCCATGCTGGCTGCGGTTTGCACTAAAGACGCAGACTGCTGTTCGGTTTTCACCGAAAGCTGAGCGCTACGTGTCGAGAGTTGATCCGATAAGGTCATGGCGCTTTGCGATGACGCCCTGATCTCGCGCACCAGCGTCGCAATGTTGCCGGAAAGGCTATTGATCCCCGGGATGAGTCGGCCCGCACAGTTGTTGCCAAACTCAGGGATAGAGACGCCAAGGTTACCTGCTGTCACCTCTTCAATACTTTTCTTCACCGTATTGATCGGCGTCACAAGATACTTCGTCATATAGACCCACAGCAAAAATAGCCCAACGAAGTTGATAACATTAAGCGAAATAAAGAGAGAAGGATTGCTGGAAATTAGAACAACGACACCTGCATTCACCAAAAAAAGAGATAAAAGGAACCCAATAATAAAGGTCCTGACACTAATATTTTTTAGCATGATAATACCCACGTTTTATATTTTGGTCGGCATTAAGACTTATAGCATTGGCCCAGAAGTTTTTCATCGCAAACAACGCTTGTTTTTGGTTTCGCCGTTAGCATCCTGAGATTTGTCTTAAGTCAGATAAAAAGAGCGTATTAGTGAAAATGTTCTGCGCAGGATGCTGTGATACTGGTCTCCAGCCATCTTAAGCGATAGTATCGCCCGCGGTGAGACGATACGATCGCCCTCATATTTAAGGAGCTTTGCTACTGTTATTCGTTTTTGTTTAGCAATGCTTAATACATTAACAAATAGAATATATTTTATATTCTTAATAAGTTTTAGAGTATTAATATGACTGGTCATTGTTCACGATAAATAACTACTATGGTTTTAATGCGCATGTTCGTTGCCCGATAAAGATGTACCCGGCAGGCGAAATCGGTGACCCTCTCAGGCGTGGGATTGCATAATGCTCAATATATCGTGGGACCCTGTGTTAATCGCTATCTCTTATCTGGTGGCGTTTATCGCCTCCTTTGTGGCGCTGGACAGCGCCGGAAAGATCCCCCTTTCCAGCCGCAAGGCTGCCCTGTTCTGGCGCATTGCCGGTGGGGTTACGCTGGGCATTGGCATTTGGTCAATGCACTTTATCGGCATGCTGTCGATGCAAATGCCCATGATGATGAGCTACGACCTCTGGTTAACCCTTGCGTCCCTGGGCGTCGCGGTGGTTGCATCGGCCACGGCCCTTAATATTGCCGTCACGGGCAAAAAACGTTCTCCCTTTCGACTGATCCTCGCCACGGCAATTCTGAGCGCGGGCGTGGTGTCTATGCACTACATCGGTATGGCGGCCCTGATGCTGGATGGCAGCATCATCTGGGATCGCAGCATTGTGGCGGTATCCGTGGTTATTGCCGTTGTTGCCTCCGGCACGGCGCTGTGGCTGGCTTTCCGTCTGCGGGATAACCACAAAGGCGTCTTTATCGATCGCGTTCTCGCGGCCTTCGTCATGGGCGCCGCAATTTGCGCGATGCACTATACCGGCATGAGTGCCGCGCAGTTTCAGGAGATGGCGCACACTCTCCCCGGTGGGATTGGCGAGCTGGGGCTATCGATCTGGGTTTCAGTCACCACGCTCTGCCTGCTCGGCGTGATGTTGATCATTTCACTTATCGATTCTCACCGCCGCACCAGTCGGCTGACGGATAATCTGCAGCAGCTCAACCGTCAGCTTGAGCTACAGGCGCGTTTTGACGCGCTCACCGGGCTCGCAAACCGCCACCAGATGGATCTCCGCATGCAGGATTGTCTGCGCAGCGCGCTGCTCAGCAAGAAGCCATTTGCCGTTATTTTCCTGAACGTCGATCACTTCAAGCGCGTTAACGACACCTGGGGTCACAGCGTCGGTGATGAGCTATTGATCACCGTTGCGCAGCGCATCACGGCCCGACTCACGCGTGAGATGACCCTGGCAAGGCTGGGAGGAGACGCCTTTATCCTGCTGGTGCCTGAATGTGATGACGACAAGCTCAACGCCCTGCTCACCTCGTTGCTGGGGGATGTACGACGTCCCCTGTCTATCTGCGGACATACGTTGAGCACGTCGATTAGCGCGGGCGTCAGCCTCTATCCTCAGGATGGCGAAACGCTGCACGAGCTGAAGCTCAAGGCGGATGCAGCCTTACATCATGTCAAAGAAGATGGCCGCAACGGCTGGGCGATTTACCGGGCCGAGATGTCAACGGCGATCCCGGCGAAACCCGGTTTCCTTCAGGAGCTCTCTCAGGCGCTTGAACGCGATCAGTTTGAACTGTGGTACCAGCCAACCTGGCATGCGCAAGAAAAAACGATTCATGGTTTTGAAGCCCTTCTGCGCTGGCGCCATCCTGAACAAGGGGTTGTGCTGCCACATCTTTTTATCCCCTCGCTGGAACAAACAGGCTTAATCATTCCGGTAGGTAACTGGGCCATTGAAGCGGCATGCCGACAGCTGCATTTCTGGACTGAACAAGGGTTCAGCCAGTGGACGTTGTCGCTCAACCTCTCCCCCGTCCAGTTCGAACAGCCGGACATTTTCCATATCATTTCGTCGATGCTGGAAAAATATAACCTGTCTCCGTCCCGTCTGATCCTTGAGGTAACGGAGAGCACCGCGCTTAAAAATCTCGACCGCAGTATTGAGTTGCTCAATGCGTTTAATCATGCGGGGATTACCGTCTCGATTGATGATTTTGGTACGGGCTATTCCAACCTGCTGATGCTGAGCGTGCTGCCGGCTAAAGAACTTAAGATCGACAGAAGCTTTGTGACCTCAATGCTGGAAAATGAAAAAAGCTACAAGCTGGTTGAAACCATCATCAGTATCGCCCGGACCATGGAGATGAATGTGGTGGCAGAAGGGATCGAAACGGAGGAACAGCAGGCGGTTCTCACCCGTCTCGGCTGCGATTACCTGCAGGGATACCTTTTTTCCCGCCCCTTACCTGCCGAACAGGTGCCGTGGCTGCTTCTGCAAATAAACTCGGATAAACAAATTATACCAATTGGTAAAATTCATTCGGAACATGCATTTGCTTCACAAAAAAACCATGCCTGACGGGATTTTGTAGAGTATGTTTCAAAGGAGTACACGCGAGTCAATTCTGTCATGACTGTCGGCCACAGTGTGCCAATGAACAGGAAATGCCTATGTCGCAACCTTGTTTTGATGCGTTGAATGTAATTAAAACACCCGTGTGGCTCATTTCACCCGTGTCGGAACAGATTATTTTTGCGAATGTGGCCGCAACGCAGGTCATGGGGGATAAAACGCTCGATGACCTGCGCAAAGGGATCTACTCTGCCAGTGCGCAAACCCTCCTGTCGATGTATGTACCTGAACTGAAAACAGAGCAGGAGATCGTCGAAATCTGGACGCTAAGCAGAGATGGACTAGATACGCCGTTAAGCTGTCGCCTCTCGCTTGCCCACTACGCTCCCTGGGGAGATGTGATTGTTTTCGAGGGGATCTCCCCACAAATACTCTCAGGATTGAAGGCCAGCCGCTCCGCCACCTACCGCCGGAAAAAACAGGGTTTTTATGCGCGCTTTTTTCTGACCAACAGCGCCCCGATGCTGCTAATCGATCCTGCCCGCGATGGTCAAATCGTCGATGCGAATCTGGCCGCGCTCAATTTTTATGGCTATTCACATGATGACATGTGCAGCAAACATACCTGGGAAATCAATACCCTGGGGCGAGATGTGATGCCCATTATGACTGCGATTGCCGCACTGCCCGGCGGACATAAGCCGCTCAATTTTGTTCACCGCCTTGCGGATGGATCCACCCGCCACGTTCAGACGTATGCCGGGCCCATTGAGATCTACGGTGACAAGCTGATGCTGTGCATCATCCACGATATCACCGAGCAAAAAAGGCTGGAGCAGGAGCTGGAACATGCGGCATTACGTGACTCCATGACCGGGTTACTCAACCGGCGGCAGTTCTACGCAATTACCGATCAAAGCAACCTGAATACACTTCCTGCGCAGCAGCAATTTAGCCTGCTGCTGGTGGACACCGATCATTTCAAAAACATTAACGATCTGTTCGGTCATCTGAAAGGTGATGAGGTGCTTATCGCCCTCTCGCGAACGCTGGAAGCCTGTAGCCGGGAGAACGACATGGTGTTCCGCTGGGGGGGCGAAGAGTTCGTCATCCTACTGCCGCATACCCCTCTCGATACCGCGCTGCAGATTGCCGAATCGATCCGTGCAGCCGTTGCCCGCATTACGATCCCGGGCTTACCGCGCTTTACCGTCAGCATTGGCGTGGCGCGGCACGATCAGGGGGAGAGTATTGACGAGCTGTTTAAGCGTGTGGACGATGCGCTATATCGCGCTAAAAATGACGGACGCAATAAAGTCCTTGCTGCATGAAACTGGAGTATCCAGGAAAGCCCCGCTACAATGCCCACCTCGAATCAATTAGCTTCAGGTGGGTTAAAGCTGCAATGGGAAAAACCGAAATAATACTCACCTTAATTATTTTGCTCCTTATTATATTTGGCTTCTGGTTTATTTTTAGCGGTGAGATCTGGTATCTCGTCGAATTTCTTGAAAATAGCTTATACCCGACCTTCGACGCACCGTAACGCACGTTTAATCGCTTGTTTCACCTACCGAATATGTCAGGTATCTGCTTCCCTTACTGCCGCGTAAAATACGCAGCGTTATCCTCCAACAATGTTGATAACGAATCACTTATTCATTTGCTTATGTTGCCCGTGCTCTGACGGGCTTTTTTATTTCCGGCAATTCAGCCATGCCAGGCTATATCTTAATCATCTTTATTAAAAAAGGTAAGGAATGATGAGCAAGAAGATCCTGATGCTGGTTGGCGATTACGCCGAAGATTACGAAACCATGGTGCCTTTTCAGGCTTTGCAGATGATTGGTCATCAGGTGGATGCGGTCTGCCCCGACAAACCGAAGGGCGACTACATCATGACGGCAATCCATGACTTTGACGGCGCCCAGACCTATAGCGAAAAACCGGGTCACCGGTTTACCCTCAACGCCGATTTTTCCACCGTAAAGGAGCAGGATTACGACGCGCTGCTCATCCCCGGCGGGAGAGCGCCCGAGTATCTGCGGTTAAATGAGGACGTGTTAAAGCTGGTGCAGGCATTTGACGCCGCGCGTAAGCCGATTGCTGCGGTGTGCCACGGCCCACAGCTGCTGGCTGCCGCAGGTATCCTGAAGGGACGAACCTGTAGCGCCTATCCGGCCTGTGCGCCTGAGGTACGCCTCGCGGGTGGACACTACGCCACTATCGGCATCGATCAGGCCCATGTAGACGGCAACCTGGTGACGGCACCCGCCTGGCCCGCGCATCCGCAGTGGCTGGCGAAGTTTAATGCGCTGTTAGAATAATAGAGATCTGGCATCAGGCCACGCATAACGGATGAAGCGGTACCGCGTAGTGCAGAACTGGCGCGATAATGCGCCAGTTCTCATTAAACGTCAGTGGCTGGTTATGTAACCGTCATATAAGAGCATGACTGATTGGACCTGATTCAGGCGATATTCCTCACACTACCTTGCCGCCAGCTTCATCACCGCCTCCGGGTAACGATCACCGATAATCGCATCCGGTGAAAATACCTGTTCCAGCGTCTCCAGCTCGTTATCGGTTAGGGCGATATCCAGCATTTGCAGATTTTCCGCAATGCGGGACGGACGACTCATCCCCAGCAGCGGCACAATATCTTCCCCTCGGGACAAAAGCCAGGCGACGGATAGCTGTGCCGGAGAACATCCCCGGGCAGCGGCGAGCGCTTTAAGCACCTCGACCGGTTGCAGGTTATGTTCCAGATTTTGCCCCTGTATGCGGGGTACCGAGAATACACCCGTTTGCTGTGCCGATGCGCTCGTCAGATTTCCGGTGAGAAGTCCATCCGCCAGAATGCGGTACGGCACGACTGCAATGCCAAGCTCACGCGCAGCAGGCAGGATTTCCGATTCGATAAAACGGCAGGCCAGCGAATATTCAATCTCCAGCGCGCTGACCGGATGAATCTGGTGGGCGCGGCGCAGGTGATCTGCATTCACTTCAGAGACACCCAGATAGCGCACCTTACCTTCTTTGATCAGATCGGCCACGGCGCCAATGGTATCCTCCCATGGTACAGAGGGATCGAGACGGCTTGGCTGATAAAGGTCGATAACCTCCACTCCCAGACGTTGCAACGAGTAGGAAGCGAAATTTTTTATGGCTTCAGGACGACCATCCACACCGAGAAACGCGCCGGACGGTGAGAACATCGCACCACATTTGACGCTAAGAAACGCCTGTTCCCGTCGCCCCTTGATCGCCTGCCCAACCAGCATTTCAGCGCGTCCCATACCATAAAAGTCGGCGATATCCAGAAACCCTATCCCGGCATCCAGCGCTGCCTGCAAGGTAGCAATACTCTCTTTATCATTGTATGGTTTTCTCATCGCCATCTGCATCGTGCCAAAACCCAGTCTCGACACCAGCGGCCCATTATTGCCCAGTACGGTCATTTTCATGGTGATACTCCAGTCATCAGATTAACGCATTGCAATCCAAACCTCTTATGCGGATAAAGAGGTAACGCTGACACAGAAACCGACAATATCTCTACCGTGATAAAGATTGCGCAGTTCAACGTTAAGCCCATGCGATGTCGCAATGCTTTTCACTATTGCCAACCCTAAACCGCTGCCATGGATCTCTGTCGTGTTGAATCTGGAAAAGCGGTCAAACGCATGCTGAATATTCTCTTCGGGAATGCCCGGCCCATTATCAATAATCTCAATAACCGTACTGGCAGCCACTTTTTTCAATACGACATCAACCACCGTACCCTCTGGCGTATGACGCATCGCGTTGCCAATTAAATTGTCGAATAAGCTTCGTAGCTCTGAATGGTTTCCACGTATTGTCAGTCCTTCATAGCCAGTGAAACCAATATCAATTCTCCGGCTATCGGCCAGCACCATCAGGTGTTCGATACTCTCTTTTAATAGCTGGTTGAGATCGATGGTTTCCACCGTTTTTAATGCCGCATTATCACCTTCCTGCCGGCTCAGACTTAATAATTGCCCCACCAGATTTCGGGTTCTTAGCACCCCAGACTCCAGCTGCATAAAACGCTCTCGCGCCTCATCAGAAATCATATACGGTCTTAAATTCTCAAGCTGCAGGCTGATGGCGGTGATCGGCGTTCGCAACTCATGCGCCGAATCCTGTAGAAAACGGCGCTGAATGCTGATGGCATTACTGAGCCGATCCAGCACGCTATGATAAGCGTCTACCATCGGCACAATCTCATCAGGAATACGGTTCATGTAATCTTGGGAAAAATCATCCGTCTCCTGTGAGGCGATAAAATACGATACATTCTTCAGGTTAACCGATACCCGTCTCACCCCCCACCATAGCACGCCAAATGAGAATGGAAGCAGCATCACCAGAGGGATCACGTCAGAGATCGCGCGACGAAGGATGAGCTTTTGTATATAGCGGATGTTATGGATTACCTGAATCATGCCTATCTGGCTATTCTTTGCCCCTGCGCGCGTATAGACGCGCCAACGCTGGTTGCTACGAGGACCCGTGCTAACCGTATACAGGCCGGGCTTTGCGTTAAGAGGAATGGCCAGTTGCGGCCAGGAGCTGGCCTGGATTCGTCCTTCCTTATCCCAGATCTGAACAATAAAGGTTTCTTTTTTTTCTATTTTGGTGATATCAACGGATCTTAATTCGGGTATTTGCTGATTTGTTGCATAGGCATCAGCTAAAGTACGTAGTTGTTCATCTTTAAGCGTTTCAATTAATGAATCATAACTACAATAAAAGTACCAGGCGACACCACTAATAGTTAACAAGTGGATCAGCACCAGGCTGCACAATAATTTATTGCGTAAAGAGCGCGTAACGAATTGATATATTTTACGGTTCATATAATACGCACCCGCCATCCCAGGCCACGCACATTATTAATAAACTCATTACCCAGCTTACGCCGCATGCCATGTATTAAGACATCAATCGCATTACTGGTCACCTCCTCGCCCCAGCCGTAAATACGGTTCTCTAGTTGCTCGCGCGACAAAATCGCGCCAGGACGTTCAAGCAGGGCATAAAGCAACGCATATTCACGAGCGGTAAGTTGCTCACGGCGGCCCTGGTAAATGACTTCACGGGTAACCATATCCAGCTGAACGCTTTTTGTTCCTATAACCGAATCTGCCGCACCGTGATTCCTGCGAATAATCGCTCTCATACGCGCCAGTACTTCCTGAAAATCAAAGGGTTTGAGTAAATAATCATCGGCGCCGGTGTCCAGCCCACGAATACGATCTTCAAGGCTATCCCTGGCAGTCAAAATTAATACCGGCTTCACGTCACCTTGCATTCGCGCTTTATGCAGAATATTCATTCCGTCATCATGCGGAAGGCCGAGATCTAATAAGATGCAGGTATAATCGCCATCAATCCATGCACGTAGCGCCAGAGTGCCATCTTTTACCCAATCAACCGACCAGCCCACGCCTTCCAGCGCCCGCTTTAGGTTTGCCCCAATCATGACATCATCTTCTATCAGAAGTGCTCGCATATTTTTCACTCAATGCCGGATGTTAATGATGATTCTACCCCGTAATTCTTAGCTGAGAATTATTGCTTTATTTTTAGTTGCTCATTTTCAGCTAATTATTTGCTAATTCAGTGATAAATCTGCCGTCGTACAGTGTGCTCTATATGCAGAGGCATTGATTAGCATAGCAGCGCGATAACCGCTAGCGGGAAATTCCAGCACTCATTTCCGAGGTGAATATAACTCACCCTGAGAATAAATATGAAATATATAACAATCAGCATTGCAACATTATTTCTTTTAAGCGGATGTGATAACGCACAAACATCCACACCACCGCGCCCCGATCCGCAGGTCGGGATAATCATCTTAAAAAGCCAGCCCGTTTCCATCGTCAGCGACCTGACCGGACGCACTAACGCCGCCCTGAGCGCGGAAGTCCGACCGCAGGTCTCCGGCATCGTCCAGAAACGACTTTTTAATGAAGGCGATACCGTCAAAGCAGGCCAGGCGCTGTACCAGATTGATCCGGCCAGCTTTCGCGCGACCTACAACGAAGCGACTGCCTCCCTAAAACATGCGCAATCACTGGTCATTTCCGATTGCCAGAAGGCGCAGCGCTACGCAACTCTGGTAAAAGATAACGGCGTTTCCCGCCAGGATGCGGACGATGCTCAGTCAACCTGCTCGCAGGACAGAGCAAGCGTTGAATCGAAAAAGGCGGCGCAGGAAAGCGCACGCATTAACCTCGACTGGACAACCGTGACCGCGCCTATTGATGGGCGTATTGGTATTTCATCAGTCACGCCGGGGGCGCTGGTGACCGCGCAGCAGAACACCGCGCTGGCGACCATCCGCGGGCTGGATACCATGTACGTTGACCTCACCCGCTCCAGCGTCGACCTGCTGCGGCTACGTAAACAGTCGCTGGCCACCAATAGCGAATCCCTTAGCGTAACGCTCACGCTGGAAGACGGCAGCACGTACAGCGAAAAAGGTCGTCTGGCGCTGACCGAAGTAGCAGTAGATGAATCCACCGGCTCGGTCACTCTGCGCGCCATCTTCCCCAACCCACACCAGCAACTGCTCCCCAGGATGTTCGTCCGCGCACGCATTGAAGAAGGAGTGATGAACGATGCGATTCTCGCGCCGCAGCAGGGTGTAACCCGTGACGTAAAGGGTAACGCCACCGCGTTAGTCGTTAATGCCAATAACAAAGTGGAACAACGCGCGCTGGAAACGGACGGCACCTATGGCGACAAATGGCTGGTGCGAAGCGGCCTGAAAGATGGCGATAAGCTGATTATTGAAGGCACAGGTAAAGTGACGGTCGGACAAACGGTCAAACCCGTCGCCGCACCAGAAAACGGGGGTAAGGCCTGATGGTAGCTCTTTTCTTTGTGCGACGCCCGGTCTTCGCATGGGTGATCGCGATTCTGATCATGCTCGCAGGAATACTGGCAATCCGCACCCTACCGGTGGCTCAATACCCAGACGTTGCGCCACCCACGATTCAGATTTCCGCCACCTATACCGGTGCGTCCGCCGATACGCTAGAAAATAGCGTCACTCAGGTGATTGAACAGCAGCTCACCGGCCTTGATAACCTGCTCTATTTCTCCTCCACCAGCAGTTCTGATGGAACGGTAAGCATTAAAGTCACATTTGATCAAGGAACCGACCCGGACACGGCCCAGGTTCAAGTACAAAATAAGGTGCAGCAGGCACTGTCGCGGTTACCCAGCGAAGTACAGCAAGCAGGCGTCACGGTAGTGAAATCACAGAGTAGCTTTTTGTTGATTGTGTCGGTGTATGACAAAACCGACAAAACCACCACATCTGATATCTCCGATTGGTTAGTTAGCAATATACAAGATCCGCTGGCCCGCCTTGATGGTGTCGGTAGCCTCCGGGTATTTGGCGCGGAATATGCCATGCGAATCTGGTTGGATCCCACCAAACTGGCCTCTTATTCGCTCATGCCATCCGACGTTGAATCCGCCATTGAAGCACAAAACGTACAAATATCTGCCGGGAAAATCGGTGCGCTACCCTCGCCGAATACCCAGCAACTCACTGCTACCGTACGGGCACAGTCAAGACTGCAAACCGTCGATCAGTTTAAAGATATCATCATTAAGAGCCAGACCAACGGTGCGAAAGTACGCCTTGGCGATGTTGCTCGTGTGGAGATGGGCAGCGAGGATTACACGACCATCGGCAACCTGAATGGTCATCCTGCAGCCGGCGTCGCAATAATGCTGGCACCTGGCGCAAACGCGCTGGCTACCGCCACCCGCGTGAAGGAAAAAGTCGACGAATTTAAACGTAACATGCCGCAAGGCTACGATGTCGCCTTCCCGCGAGATAGCACCGAGTTCATCAAAATCTCCGTTGAAGACGTGGTGAAAACGCTGTTTGAGGCCATAGCCCTGGTGGTTTGCGTGATGTATCTGTTCATGCAAAATATCCGCGCTACGCTGATACCCGCGCTGGCAGTGCCGATTGTCTTGCTAGGCACCTTCGGCGTGCTGGCGCTGTTCGGCTACTCAATTAACACTCTGACGCTGTTTGCCATGGTACTGGCGATAGGGTTGCTGGTGGATGACGCCATCGTGGTGGTGGAAAACGTCGAGCGTATTATGCACGACGAAGGCTTGCCTCCCCGCGAGGCGACCGAAAAATCAATGGGTGAAATATCCGGCGCACTGATCGCCATCGCGCTGGTATTGTCGGCGGTGTTTCTTCCGATGGCTTTCTTCGGCGGTTCCACTGGGGTGATTTACCGACAGTTTTCGGTCACCATTATTTCGGCGATGTTGCTATCAGTGGTGGTGGCATTAACGCTGACACCTGCCCTGTGCGGCTCGATTTTACGCCCCACGCCACCGCATAAGAAAGGCTTTTTCGGCGCGTTCAACCGACTCTACGGCGCCACCGAGCATGGCTATAAGCACCGTATCGCGAACGTACTGCGCCGTTATGGCGTAGTCATGACCGTTTACATTGCCATCTGCGCCACCATGACGTTAACGCTTTGGAAACTGCCCAGCGGCTTCCTGCCGGTAGAAGATCAGGGCTTTATCATGGTGCAATACTCGCTACCTGCCGGGGCCACAGCCTCCCGCACCGCCGAAGTCCGCAAACACGTTATCGACTGGTTCCTGGTTAAAGAGAAAGCCAATACTAACGTTATTTTTACCGTCGATGGATATAGCTTTAGCGGCAGCGGACAGAACGCGGGGATGGCCTTTGTGTCGCTAAAAAACTGGTCTGAACGCCCAGGCAGTGAGAACAGTGCCCAGGCCATTGCATCACGCGCGACGCGAGAATTAGGCGCCCTTCGCGATGCCACACTTTTCGCCATGTCGCCACCCGCCGTCGATGGCCTGGGGCAGACGAACGGTTTTACCTTCGAGTTAATGGCTAACGGCGGTACCGACCGCGATACATTGCTAAAAATGCGTAATCAGCTGATTCAGGCCGCTAATGATGACCCATCAATGCGTTCGGTGCGCGCCAACGATCTGCCGCAGATGCCACAGCTACGGGTGGATATCGACAATAACAAAGCGGTATCGCTGGGACTCTCGTTAAACGACGTCACCGACACGCTCTCCAGCGCCTGGGGCGGTACCTACGTCAACGATTTTATCGACCGCGGCCGCGTGAAAAAGGTCTACATCCAGGGCGATAGCGACGCGCGCGCCGTACCGTCAGACCTCGGCAAATGGTTCGTGCGTGGCAGCAATGACAGCATGACACCGTTCTCCACTTTCGCCACGACCCGCTGGGAATACGGCCCGGAAAGTCTGGTTCGCTATAACGGCTCTCCTGCCTATGAAATTCAAGGTGAAAACGCGGACGGTTTTAGCTCCGGTGTGGCGATGGAAAAGATAGAAGCACTCGCCAACAGCCTGCCTGCGGGAACGACCGGGGCGTGGAGCGGCCTGTCATTACAGGAAAAACTGGCAAGCGGCCAGGCGATGAGTCTGTATGCCATCTCAATTCTGGTGGTGTTCCTGTGTCTGGCTGCGCTGTATGAGAGCTGGTCAGTACCCTTCTCGGTAATTCTGGTCATCCCGCTCGGCCTGCTCGGCGCAGCCATGGCAGCGTGGATGCGTGAACTCAGCAACGATGTGTACTTCCAGGTCGCGCTGCTGACCACCATCGGGCTGTCGTCGAAGAACGCCATTTTGATCGTCGAATTCGCTGAGGCCGCCGTAGCAGAAGGCTACTCGCTCTCCCGTGCGACGCTGCGAGCCGCGCAAACGCGTCTACGACCGATACTGATGACCTCGCTGGCCTTTGTTGTCGGCGTAATGCCGCTGGCGGTAGCCACCGGTGCGGGCGCTAATAGCCGCGTCGCCATCGGTACCGGAATTATCGGCGGTACGCTGACAGCCACTCTGCTGGCTATTTTCTTTGTTCCTCTGTTCTTTGTGCTGGTGAAACGTCTCTTCGCTGGCAAACGCGGCCGTCAGGAGTAAGTTATGTTTCGTTTATCGGTGTTATTTATTGCGTTTCTGAGCGTGGGCTGCGTGTCGATGGACCCTAACTACCAGCGCCCGGACGCGCCCATCCCAGCGAGCCTGCCGGGCAGCCACGGCGAAGCCATCACCGTGGTCGGCAACTGGCAGCAGGTGGTGAACGATGTGCGCCTGCAAAAGCTGGTGAGCCAGGCGCTCAGCGGCAACCGCGATGTACAAAAATCCATTGCCGACATTGACGCTGCGCGGGCGCTATATGGGGAAACGCGCGCGTCACTCTTCCCGACGGTGAACGCGGAACTGACCGGCAGCCGTAGCCGCACCACGACCACCGGGGCCAATACCTCCACCCAGGTGGACGGCACCGTCTCCAGCTTCGCGCTGGACCTGTTTGGCCGTAATCAGAGCCTCTCCCGCTCCGCGCGGGAGACCTGGCTTGCCAGTGAATTCACCGCGCAGAACACGCGTCTGACGATGATTTCCGAGCTGACTACCGCGTGGGTGACGCTGGCTGCCGATAACAGCAACCTCGCGCTGGCGCTGCAGACGATGAACAGCGCCGCGGATTCGCTGAAAATTGTCCAGCGCCAGCAGCAGATTGGCACCGCCGCCGCCACCGACGTCAGTGAAGCGATGAGCGTCTACCAGCAGGCCCGCGCCAGCGTCGCCAGCTGTCAGACGCTGGTGATGCAGGACAAAAACGCCATTAACCTACTGGCCGGTGAAACGGTTCCGGACTCCCTGCTACCCGGCACGCTGGAGAGCCTGGCCCCGAATACCATCTCACTGATACCCGCAGGCGTTTCTTCATCCGTGCTACTGATGCGCCCGGATATTCAGGAAGCGGAACATAACTTAAAGAGCGCCAACGCCAACGTCGGCGCAGCACGAGCGAACTTCTTCCCGACCATTTCGCTCACCGCCAGCGCCGGGGTGGGCAGCGACGCGCTCTCCTCATTGTTTAGCCACGGAATGAGCGTCTGGTCATTCGCACCATCAATTTCCCTGCCGCTATTTACCGGTGGCAGCAATCTGGCGCAACTGCGCTACGCCGCGGCGCAGAAAAAGGGGCTGATTGCCACCTACGAAAAAACGATTCAGAGCGCATTTAAAGACGTGGCGGACGCACTAGCGCGTCGCCAGACGCTGAGCGAGCAACTGGATGCCCAGCGTGAGTACGTGGCGGCGGAGCAGCAGACCCTCAATGTTGCGATGAAGCGCTATCAGGCAGGCGTGGGGGATTACCTGACCGCGCTAACCGCGCAACGTACATTGTGGTCAGCGCAGCAGACGCTGATTGCGCTACAGGAGACCGATCTCGCGAACCGCATTACGCTGTGGCAATCATTGGGAGGCGGAGCGAGTTGACGTGCTGGTGCGGCGGGTTTAACTCCAGCTATGATGCGCCAGACAAAGTCAGCAAAGACAATGTCGGCATGGCGACCATTGTGCTAGCGAGTGGGCTATGCATTTTCACGCGCGATAGCCAGGTAAGCCTGTACCGCGCCGCTATTATCTCTCTTTCGGCTGATCAGCATCAGGTTGGCCGACAGCTCCGGGGCATCCAGCGGACGGTACACCAGCCCCGGAATAGCAATATTCTGCAACGGCTCCGGCACCAGCGCCAGCCCTTGCCCTGCGGCTGCCAGGGTGAGGACGCTCAGGGTGCTGGAGGTACGATGCGCGATCTTGGGCGCGCGGCCCAGTCTTCGGGTGAGCGCCGTGTAAAGCGGCTCATCCGCGCTGTGACTATCGTAAAAAATGATCGGCTCATCCGCCAACATATCCACCGTCAGATAAGGCTGTTCGGCCAGGGGATGATCGTCGGCGATAGCCACCAGACGGCTCCAGACACCAACCGTTTCAGATAACAATCCCGGAGCGGTGAGGAGACTGTGTTCCGGCGTATAGCCAATATCGAGCTGCCCGGAGAGGATAGCGTCGGCCTGCAACAGCGGCGCCACTTCACGAGCGACGAGTTCAGCATCAGGATAGGCGTTGCGAAACGCCCGCATATCTTGAGTCAATTTACCGCTGAACACCGCGTTACCGGCAAAACCGATGCGCACGCGGCCGCTTTCGCCGCGCATCGAGCGCTGCACCGCCAGCCGGGCATTTTCAGCCTGATCCAGCGTGCGTTGCGCCTCCACCTGCAACAGCCGCCCGGCCTCGGTCAGCACCACTTTCCGGCTGGTGCGCGTAAACAGTGGGCCGCCCAGTTCCTCTTCCAGCGCTTTGATTTGCATACTGAGTGCTGGCGGGACAATGTTCAACCGTTCGGCAGCGCGACCAAAATGGCCCTCCTCCGCGACGGCGAGAAAATAGCGCAGGTGACGCAGTTCCATATACAACCTCCATCATTCATCTAAACTGAATAATAGGTCAGTTTCATTTACTGGATTTTATCGTTAATCGCGATCAAACTGAAGTTCCTCTTTAATGATGAGCTGACACGCTATGCATACTTTTCTGAAAGATCGTCAACAAATTACCGACCTGCTTACGGGATGGATCCACCGCGATCTGGGCGAGTGGGAGCAGCTCCGCGATCTGTTCCACCCGGATGGCACGATTGAGATCACCTGGTTTGAAGGACTGGCCAGCGATTTTGTTGACGGCTCAATGCGCATGGGCGCATCAGACGCGCGTACCAAACATCTGATTGGCACGCCGGTCGTCACCTTCAATGCCAACGCCACAAAAGCAATTGTTGAAACTAACGCGATGATCATCGCTGAAAACGTGAGGCTGAATATCGGCTGCACCACCCACAACCGCTTTTACGACATGGCGGAAAAACGCAACGGCGTCTGGAAGCTGTTCCACCGCCAAAGTATTTACGATATGGGCAGCTTCACCTTCCCCCTCGGCATCGTCGATATCGATCAAGAAACGGTGGCAAAATACCCTCGCGAATACGCCGCGCTGGCTTATCTGCTGGATAAAAGCGGCTTCCCGGTTAATCGCGTTTTCGCCACGCGCGGCAGCGACCTTGAGAAGCAAATGAAGGAAGCGGGCCAGCGCTGGCTGACGGATGAAGAGAAGATTGCCCATAGTCACGCCGAATAACGCTTTAATCTTTAACCAACGCGAAGGACCCGCATGAAAATCGGATATTCACGTAAAACGCTGGTGGCTCTTTTACTCACCACATCGCTAATGCCTGCTGCTGCATCGGCGACCCAAATTCTCACCTACAGCGATCATGAGCCGCTGGGAGGCATGCGTACCCGTTTTATTAACGACGTTTTTTTCCCGGCAATTGAAAAAGAGTCGCAGGGTCGCCTGAAGATCGACCCACACTGGGGCAGCGAGCTTAACACCAGCTATGAGGCGTTAGGCAAGGTCAGCAAGGGCGATGTTGATATGGCAACCGTTGTGCCGGAGTACAACGCCGAGCAGTTGCCGCTGCATCAGCTCTTTAAAAGCTTCCCTGTCGGCCCAGCCGGTGCACAACAGGTTGCATTCTTCCGTCGCGCATATACTGACATTCCTGCCTTTCCGGCAGAGCTGAAGAAAAATAATGTGGTGAGCGTTTTTCTGGAAACTGGCTATCCACTGGCTTTTTTCAGCAGCAAAGCGATGCCGGATCTGGGCGAGATTAAGGGCGGAACATGGCGTTCTGCCAGCTTCTGGCATCGCGATTTTCTGCAAAGCGCGGGCGCGAAGCCAGTGACGATGCCCTGGGGAGAGCCAACCTATAACGCGCTGAAAACCGGCGCGATTGACGGCATGATGTTGAACGTTGACAGCGGTTACGATCTGAAAGCATATCAGTTCGCGTCCAACGTACTGATTTCCAAAAAACTGTGGCTGGGACATCTCTATATTCTGGCGATGAACGAAAAAACCTGGGACAAGCTGTCCACGGAAGACCAGGCGGCGATCCAGCGCGCGGCAGAAACGGCGTATCACTCCCTGAGCGCGGTGATGGACAGAAGCTTTAATACCCAGATAGACGATTTGCGAAACGCCGGTGCCACGGTGCGCATCCTGAAACCGCAGGAAATAGCACAGTGGCAAACCACCACCCACTACCAGGCCGCGCAGGCTAAGTGGGTAAAAGAACAGAAGGCAAAAGGCGTGAATGATGCAGGAACGGTGATGAAGCAGGTTAACACCATTATGGATGAGGCCATGCAGCAAAAAGCACACCAGGAATGATAAGCCGTCTGTAGATGGGGTTGTGTAAATCCGCCTTGTTATACACCGCCCGAACGAATAGCGGCATTCAGTGCAGCGTCAGAAAAGTGATGCTTTCTGTTGTGGCGGGAGATAGTCTGAAAGAGAAACTGGCGCGCCAGGCCGCGCCAGTTCTGGGTTTAGCGATGGTCACCTACTGTTAGCAGGGGGGCAGTACGCATCAGTGCTTCTCAATATACATCGTCCGGCTATACGCCACGTCTTCCGGGTTATTGATGGGGTAGCCTTTCACCCAGGGCTTAATCAGGCGGCCATTGGTGTACTGGTAAATTGGCGCGATGGGGGCTTTCTCCATGAGGATTTTCTCCGCCATGTTGTAGTCCGTATTACGCGCTTTCGCGGTGGTTTCCAGCGTTGCCTGGTTGATAATTTTATCGTAGGCCGGTTCATTGAAACGCGAGATATTGCCGCTGTGGGTTGAGGTCAGCAGGGACAGGAAGGTCGAGGGCTCGTTGTAATCACCTACCCATGACGCGCGGATCACGTCAAAATTGCCGGTATTACGGCTGTCGATATAGGTTTTCCACTCCTGGTTTTGCAGTTTGACATCCACCCCGAGATTTTTCTTCCACATGGAGGCCACCGCAATGGCGATTTTCTGGTGGTTTTCCGAGGTGTTGTACAGCAGGGTCAACTTCAGCGGACGCTGAGGACCGTAGCCTGCGGCCTGGAGCAAGGTTTTCGCCTGCGCATTCAGCTCCTGCTGGGACATCTGCTCGAACGGTGAAGGCTCAGGGGTGAAACCCGCCGTCACGTCAGGGGTGAAATGCCAGGCCGGCTTCTCGCCGGTACCCAGTACCTTTTCCGCCATAATCCGGCGATCGATAGTCATACTCAGCGCGAGACGAACCCGGGCATCGGCCGTCGGGCCCTTCTGCGTGTTAAACGCATAGTAATAGGTCCCAAGCTGAGGCGGCGTATACACCTGTCCCGGAATGTCCTTCAGGAGCTTCTGATACATGTTTTTCGGGAACGATTCGGTGATATCAATATCCCCCGCCAGATAGCGTTTGGTGGCGGATGATTCCTGATTAATCGGAATAAAAGTCACTTTTTTCAGGACCGTTTTCGCATTGTCCCAGTAGTGGGTATTCGGAACGACAACCAGTTTTTCATTCACCACGCGGTCGTTCAGGACGTATGCGCCATTGCCCACCAGGGCGCCCGGACGCGTCCACTCTTTACCGCTTTCAACGTTCGCTTTTTGCACCGGATAGAAGGCAAAGTTTGCCGTCAGGTTGCTAAACCACGGTAGCGGCTTGTCCAGCTGGACGCGTAAGGTTCTGGCATCAACCGCCGTCACGCCCAGGGTATCTGGCGCCGCTTTACCGTCAATAATGGCCTGGGCGTTGTTGATTCCCGCCAGCGCCGCAAACCAGGCAAACGGAGAGGTGGTTTTCGGGTCGACCAGACGCTGCCAGCTGTAGACAAAATCCTGCGCGGTGACGGGCGTACCGTCAGACCATTTCGCGTTATCGCGCAGGATGAACGTCCAGATACGGTTATCGTTGCTCTGCCAGCGCGTCGCCACGCCCGGGGTTAGTTCCCCTTTCTCGTTCTGATTCACCAGCCCTTCGAAAAGATCGCGAATCACCTGAATCTCGGGTAATCCGACCGCTTTTGCCGGATCGAGCGAAGCCGGTTCGTCTTTAATATGCCTGACCAGCTCCTGTTTTTGCGCCAGTACCGTGCCCTGTGGCACATCAGCAGCGTACGAGAGTGTAGAGAGTCCGCACAGGTACAGTGCAGCACAGAGACGCGAAACAGGATGCTTCATAAGATCCCCTTTAATGAATTCAGGTAACAAGCAGATGCGTAATTATTTGTTTCGAAACAGAGAAATGCAAATACCTTCGTCCGGAATAGTGATTTGAGGCAATTCTCAGCCTTCATGGAAACTATTTGATTAACAGCGGGTTTTGCACAACACTGCCATTAGTGACTTCTTTATCAGGATTTCGTATGGCAATCACCCGACCACGAGCGGAACGCGGCGCCTTTCCGCCGGGCGCTGAGCAATATGGCCGCTCATTTTTAGGCGCATCGCTGATCTGGTTCCCGGCGCCCGATGCCGATCGCAGCAGCGGTTTGCTCATTGCCGGCACGCACGGAGATGAGAACTCATCCGTCGTCACGCTCTCGTGCGCGCTGCGGACGCTGACGCCTTCATTGCGACGTCATCATGTGATTCTTGCCGTAAATCCGGACGGCTGCCAGCTTGGATTACGGGCGAATGCGAGGGGAGTCGACCTGAACCGTAATTTCCCGGCGGCAAACTGGCGCGCCGGAGAAACGGTTTATCGCTGGAACAGCTCCGCCGAGGAGCGGGACGTAGTGCTGCTGACGGGAGACAAGCCCGGTTCCGAGCCGGAAACGCAGGCGCTGTGCCAGCTTATCCATAAGATCCACCCCGCATGGGTTGTCTCCTTCCACGATCCGCTGGCCTGCATTGAAGATCCGCGTCACTCCGACCTGGGCGCGTGGCTTGCGCAGGCTTTCGCCCTGCCGCTCGTCACCAGCGTGGGTTATGAGACACCCGGATCATTCGGAAGCTGGTGCGCCGATTTGAGCCTGCCCTGCATCACCGCTGAATTCCCGCCGATCTCCTCCGACGAAGCCAGCGAAATTTACCTAAAAGCGATGATGGAGCTTCTGCGCTGGCAGCCTCAAAGATGAAGCACGCCGCTGGTAAAATTAAGCGCCGGTGAAACGTCAACCGCCAGCCACGTTGGGCCATCCAGATCGGCAAAACGGACCTGATTGATCAGCGGCAGCGCCGCACCGATTGCCCGGGATGTGCAGAGCATGCATCCCAGCATCAGAGAAAAGCCCTGCGCCTGCGCTTCCGCCGCCAGGGCCAGCGCTTCTGTCAGCCCGCCGGTCTTGTCGAGCTTGATATTGACCATCTCATAGCTGCCCTTAAGCGCGCTCAAATTCTCGCGGGTATGGCAGCTTTCGTCCGCGCAGACGGGCAGCGGATGGATAAAATTCTTCAGCGCCGCATCATCCTTCGCTGGCAGAGGCTGCTCCAGCATCGCCACGCCCAGGTCGGCCAGCAGCTGGCATCGTGCGGCAAGCCCCTCGGGATGCCACGACTCGTTGGCGTCAACAATCAGCGTGGCCGAGGGCACCGCCGAGCGAATGGCGACCATCCGCTCGCTGATCAGGCGATCGTCGAGCTTCACTTTTAGCACCGTGGCCCCGGCGTCATAGAGCGCTTTTGCGCTGGCAGCCATCTGCTCCGGCTCACCAATCACGACCGTTTGCGCCGTCACGACGGACTTCGGCAGCGCCACGCTCAGCAAGGATGTCAGCGATTGTTGCTGCTTAGCGGCCTCAAGGCTCCAGAGCGCACAGTCGATGGCGTTGCGCGCTGCCCCGGCGGGTAAACGCTGCTGTAACGCCTCGCGCGTGAGCCCTTTTTGCAGGTCAGGCACCAGGGTCATGATATGCGCCATCACCGACGCAGGACTTTCTCCGTAGCGCGGGTAAGGCGTACATTCCCCGACGCCTTTAACCCCCTCTTCTTCGATTTCAACCACGACCACGCTGGCTTCACTTCGGCTACCGCGGGAAATCACAAACGGGGTATGCAATGGCCAGGCTTCTTCATAGACCTTAACGCTTCTCATCACTGACTCCTTGCGGCCCGGAAAGGCGAAAAATTTGGTTTGCCGTGTTATCCGCTGATGGCATACACTAGCCACGACGTTAACTATATGTAAACAGGAAGATATCTATGTCACAACTCGTTCATTTCCAGGGCAACCCGGTTGCTGTTGCAGGTTCCATTCCGCAGGCTGGCAGCAAAGCGCAGGCTTTTACTCTGGTGGCTAAAGATCTGTCTGACGTCACACTGGCTCAGTTTGCGGGTAAACGCAAAGTACTGAACATTTTCCCAAGCATTGATACCGGCGTTTGTGCCGCATCCGTGCGTAAATTCAACCAGCTGGCGACTGAAATGGACAACACCGTTGTGCTGTGCATTTCCGCTGACCTGCCGTTTGCCCAGTCCCGTTTCTGCGGTGCCGAAGGCCTGAGCAACGTGATTACCCTCTCCACCCTGCGCAGCGCAGATTTCCTCGAGAAATACGGCGTCAGCATCGCGGAAGGCCCACTGAAAGGCCTGGCAGCACGTGCTGTACTGGTTCTTGATGAAAACGACACTGTCGTCTTCAGCGAACTGGTTAACGAAATCACCACCGAGCCGGATTACGCTGCCGCGCTGGACGTGCTGAAAGCATAATAAGTACTTAGCATTCTATACAGCTAATTCTCAACCTCGCCACGGCGGGGTTTTTTATTACGTCAAAGCTGAATCGTTAAAGCTAAAATATTCATAAGTCACATTAATCATGCAATAACAAAAGCAATATGTAACATTACCGTGATCAAGAACGCATAATAATCGTTAAAATCCCCTATTTTCATCCCCAGTGAAGCTCATCACATTTCCCTTTTTGCCTAAACATTAGATTTGCTTACGAAAGAAAATAATCGTTTCAGCAAAAAGGATAAAATATGAAGATCAAACTCGCTTTTACGCTCCTTGCGGTACTGATTTCTGGCCATGCTGCGGCTAAAACCTGGGTGCTGACAAGCGCTGAAAGCAGCGTAGAGAAAGGAAACTGGAAGATTTCCAGTGATGAGCTGAAAGTTAGCGATCGGACGTTCAGCATTGAGCAAAAAGTCTTACACGGCGGTAAACAGGAAGGCAGCAAAGTCATCATTATTAGCAGCAAAGACGGCCTGACCATCACCCTGAGCCCAACCCGTGGGATGAACCTTCTGCATGTAGAAGGCTTTGGCACCAGACTGGGCTGGAATTCCCCCGTCAAAGAGGTCGTTAATCCGGCTTATATCAATCTTGAAAGCCGCAACGGTCTCGGCTGGCTGGATGGTTTCAACGAGATGATGGTGCGCTGTGGCTATGAGTGGACCGGGCACCCGGTCACCGCGGACGGGCAAATTTACACCCTGCACGGCAGGGCCGGTAATACCCCTGTTTCGCAGGTCGAGGTTGAAATCGCGGATGCCGCCCCGCATGAGATCCGCGTTCGGGGTTTGATCAAAGAGAGCACGTTTAAAAAAGCGGATCTGCAAACCATGACCGAACTGCGCTACGTTCCCGGAAGCAACCAGTTCAGCCTGCACGATGTTCTGACAAACCATGCAGATTACCCGCACGATTACCAGATCATCTATCACAGCAACTTCGGCACGCCGATCCTCGAAGAAGGCGCCCGCTTCCTTGCGCCGGCGGTGAGCGTGAGCCCATTTAATGACTACGCCAAAGCGGGTGTTAACGACTGGCAAACCTATGCCGGGCCGACAAAAGGCTTTGATGAGATGGTCTTTAACATTAAACCACTCGCGGACAATAACCACGAAACGCTCGCGGCGGTGGTCAATAAAGCCGGAGATAAAGGCGCGTCAATCCAGTTTGATACCCGCCAGCTGCCCGTGCTGACCTTATGGAAGAACACCGACACGCTGAAGCAGGGGTACGTCACGGGCATTGAGCCAGGCACCAGCTACGCCTACCCCGTCACAATTGAACGCGAACAGAAGCGTGTTAAGCAGCTGCAGCCCGGTGCCAGCGCGCAGTTTGACCTGACCTATACCCTGCTGCACAGTCCGCAGCAGGTGAAAGACGTGGAAAGCAGGATTGCGTCGATTCAGGGAGAGACAAAAACAGAAATCGTTAACACGCCTCTGGCGAAGGAATAAACGTAAAGTAAAAAGCCTCTTTGCAGAGGCTTTTTTGTTATTCGTCACCTTTCTTATGATTCAAACCATACTCACGCAGCTTATTCGCGATCGCGGTGTGCGAGACGCCAAGCCGTTTTGCCAGCTTGCGGGTGCTGGGATAGCTGCGGTACAGCTGCGTCAGCACCGAGCGCTCAAAACGGCTGGTAATATCATCCAGCGAACCTTCCATCGCCTCTTCGCCGACAGATACCGTCCCCGCGTCGTAATCAGGCAACAGGATATCCTGCGGACG
Organism: Enterobacter cloacae complex sp. CARB60; assembly: GCF_036487345.1. NCBI lineage: Bacteria > Pseudomonadati > Pseudomonadota > Gammaproteobacteria > Enterobacterales > Enterobacteriaceae > Enterobacter > Enterobacter cloacae complex sp. CARB60. The sequence continues at coordinate 2,074,935 of NZ_JAZKLC010000002.1, read as the reverse complement.
CAGTTCGTAGCCTTCGAGCTGGGTCAGCGCACGATAGACGGCGTTTTTAAGCTGGCGAATGTTGCCCGGCCAGCCGTAGCGCATGAGCACCGTACCGAGATCGGCAGACAGCTTCGGACGCGGCACCCCTTGCTCGTCGGCAAAGCGGGCGACGAACAGCTCCGTTAGCGGCATGATGTCCTGCGGACAATCGCGCAGCGGGGGAATATTCAGCGTCAGGACGTTGAGGCGGTAATAGAGATCCTCGCGGAAGATCCCCTTTTGCACCAGTTCAACCAGGTTTTTCTGGGTGGCGCAAATGACGCGCACGTCCACATGCACTTCGTGATCCTCACCGACGCGGCGGAACGTTCCGTCGTTCAGGAAACGCAGCAGCTTAGCCTGCATACGCGGCGACATTTCGCCGATCTCGTCCAGCAGCACGGAGCCGCCGTTAGCCTGCTCGAAGAACCCTTTCTTGCCTTCCGGCGCGTGGCCAAACAGCTCGCTTTCAACGGCATCTTCCGGAATAGAGGCGCAGTTAAGTGCCAGATAAGGCTTGGCCGCACGCGGACTCGCCAGATGCACGGCGTGAGCCAGCAGGTCTTTACCGGTGCCGGTGTCCCCGGTAATCAGCAGCGGCGCGGTCAGGCTTGCGAGCTTGCGCGCCTGATCAACCACGTGGCGCATTTTCGGGCTGACGGCAATAATCTGGCTAAAGGCGCCAACATCCTGGCTGGAAATGTTCTGCAGCTGACGGCCCATGCGTAACGTCGAGCGCAGCATGATCACCGCCCCGGTCAGCACGCGGGTATTCCCTTCCCCTTTCAGATAGACCGGCGTGATCTCCATCAGGAAGTTCTGCCCGTTAATCACCACATGCTCGCTAAGCGTGTTCTGCGGATTGCTGTCCAGCCAGCGCTGGAAGTTAAAGCCGGGGATCAGCTGCGCGGCGTTATGATTGCTGAGCTTCTCCTGGCTCTGCGCGAAAAGCTGGCAGCTGGCGTGGTTCACGCGCTCAACTTTGCTTTTCAAATCCAGGGAAAGGAACGGCTCTGGCATGGCTTCCAGCAGCGCGCTCAGCGCCAGGTGCTCACGCTCAGAGGGCATCCAGGGAATGGTGCGTACATCCGTAACGCCAGCGATACGGCGGATTTCCGCCATCAGGCTGCTGAAGGTATTAAATTCAATTTCGGCAAAATTGAGGTAAATTCGCCCGACAGGATCGATCTCAATGCCACGTAAATCAATGCTACGTAAAACAAGAAGATCGAGTAATTCGCGGGTAAGACCGAGACGGTCTTCACAGAAGACTTCAAGACGCATGGGAAATTCACCGTTTTAAGCCAATAACAGTAAAATGATATGTCAGAACACGGTGATCCGGAAGATGGCTGTCAACAAATATTGACAGCCAGCACGATTAGTGAACAAAACCTCACGGAGCAGGTTTTTTATTGAGCGTCTCTTTGAGCTGGCCGATCAGTTCACGCCTGAAATCCCCCAGCCGGGGCTTATCGCCATCGATCCACGGCAGCGGACGGCAGACCTCCATCGCTTTAATCCCCAAACGCGCCGTCAGTAATCCCGCGCCGATACCCTGAGCGGCACGAGCAGAAAGACGCGCCGCCAGATCCTGCGACATCCAGTCCATTCCCACTTCGCGCACCAGTTCACTCGCTCCGGCAAACGCGATATTGAGCAGGACCAGTTTGAACAGTCTGAGCCGACTGTAGTAACCCAGTTCAATGCCGTAAAGGTTCGCGATACGGTTGATCAGGCGCAGATTGCGCCAGGCGATAAAGGCCATATCGACCAGCGCCAGCGGGCTGACGGCAATCATCAGGGTGGATTCAGCCGCAGAGCGGCCGATCTCGCGTCGCGCCTGGGCATCCAGCACCGGCTGAACCATATGGGAGTAGAGCGTCACCACTTCCCGGTCATTCTGGGTTTCATGGATGGCGGCATACCAGCGCTGAAGCGCCGGGTGCGACTGATCGATGCCGGCCTGGCTGGCCAGCTTTTCACAGAACGCGCGACCTTTCCCGGTGCCGTGGCTGTGGAGCAGATCCCGCGCTTCATCACGCTCGTGCGCCCGCTGGCGCAATCGCCAGAGCCGACGCCACTCGGTGGCAACCGACCCGATGCCCGCCCCCACAATTAGCGCGCCCGCGGTACATCCGCCCAGCGCGACCCAGTCCTGAGTATGCCAGGCATTCATCGTCCACTGCACGCCCTGCCCAACCACGCTTACGCCAAACAGCGCCAGACCGGCGGTGACCATCTTGCGCCACAGGCTGCGTTTTGGACGCAGAGCGGCTTCCACAACCGCCTCCGCCGGACCTTCCTCGACGCCCGGCTCCTCAGTCAGGGCCGGGGCAAAGTTATCAGCCTGCGTGCCGCTGAACGTCTGCGCGGTTTTGAACGCCTCCTGAGGGTCCTGCTCAAGCGTTCCGGTAAAGTCTATGCGCGGTTTTAACGGTTCCGTCATCGCAATTTATCTCCAATCAAAAACTCCAGCGCCGCATCCAGACGGATGTGTGGTAATGGCCGATCGACGCTCATTGCCTGCGGGCGGAAGGCTTCAAACTGGAAGCCCTGGTTCTGCCAGAAGGCCTGCCCCGGCAGCCGCGCGGGCACTTCGCCCGGATACACGGTAAGCGGTTCACCGTCGCTGAGCCGGTTCCCGCGTAATGCCGGTATTTTCTCGCCGTTAAGGTCAATCAGCCCGCTTTGCGTCGCCTGCACGGACGCGAGCCCAAGGCAATCCATGCCGATCCCTTCGAAGGCGGCGTTTTGCCAGGCGTCCTGCACCAGCTGCTGCAGCAGCGATACCATATTGGCATGCTGGTCGACCGTGACGTGATCGGCCTTCGTGGCCGCAAAGAGCAGTTTGTCGATCACCGGAGAGAACAGACGGCGAAACAGCGTCCGCTGCCCGTAGTGAAAACTTTGCATCAGTTGCGTCAGCGCAAGGCGCATATCGTTGAATGCCTGTGGCCCGCTATTGAGCGGCTGCAGACAATCCACCAGCACAATCTGACGGTCAAATCGCAAAAAGTGGTTTTTATAAAATCCCTTGACCACTTTTTCACAGTAGTAATTGTAACGCTCGCGCAGCATCCCGGCGTTAGTGTGCCTGTCGGCCTGCGCCAGCTTCGACTCGCCCACCCCATCCACATCCGGCCAGGGGAAGAACTGAAGCGCAGGGGCGCCTGCTAAATCACCCGGCAGGACAAAGCGACCCGGCTGAATGAAGTGCAACCCTTCCTGCTTACACTGATGCAGATACGCCGTCCAGGCTTCGGCAATGGCCGCCAGACGGTTTTCATCGGCCGGGGCAAGCGGGTCCAGGCCTTCGCACAGCTGTCGCCATTTGGCCGACCACCCGGCGCGCTGCCCCTGCAATAACCCCGTCATCTGCCGCGACCAGCTGAGGTAGTCCTGCGCCAGCATCGGCAAGTCGAGTAGCCATTCGCCGGGGTAATCGACGATTTCCAGGTACAGCGTGGAGGTATCTTTGAAGTGGCGCATCAGGGATTCATTCGAGCGAAAACGCAGCGCGAGGCGAATTTCACTGACCCCTCGCGTCGGCGTCGGCCACGTGGGCGGATCGCCGTAGAGCTGCGCCAGCCCTTCGTCATAGGTAAAGCGTGGAATACCAAAATCACGCTGAGGGACGCGCTTCACGCCCAGCAGGCGTTCTTCCCGCACCGCGCTAAGCAACGGCAGACGCGCCCCGGCGTGCAGGTTCAGGAGCTGGTTTACCATCGCGGTGATAAACGCCGTCTTACCGCTGCGGCTCAGCCCCGTCACGGCCAGACGCAGATGACGGTCAACGCCACGGTTCACCAGTGAATTGATTTCGTTTTTAAGTCGCTTCATCGCCGTCCTTCGTTGCCTGGAAGCCTTGAATGCATGGCTTCAGAATACAATAAATGGGGGCAGATCGTTGATTATCAATTCTTATTTATTGCTATTGCCGTTTTCTCTCCAGTAAGATGAACAACATTGCTGTCAGTCCGGAGTGAGTAAGGTGTATGTCACCCACCATCTATGATATCGCACGGGTTGCGGGCGTATCGAAATCAACCGTTTCCCGCGTTCTGAATAAACAAACGAATATTTCTCCCGAAGCACGTGACAAAGTGCTGAAGGCGATTGACGAATTAAATTATCAGCCCAACAAACTGGCCCGCGCCCTGACCTCTTCAGGCTTCGATGCCATTATGGTTATTTCAACCCGATCAACAAAAACCACTGCCGGTAATCCTTTTTTCTCCGATGTTCTTCATGCCATTACGGCAAAAGCGGAAGAAGAAGGGTTTGATGTTATTTTACAAACGTCAAAAAGCAGCGAAGACGATCTGCTCAAATGTGTGAGTAAAATAAAACAGAAGATGATCAAAGGGATCATTATGCTGAGTTCACCCGCAAATGAATCCTTTTTCACCACGCTGGATGCGTACGGCGTACCGGTTGTGGTTATCGGCAAAGTTGAAGGTGAGTATCAAAATATTTATTCCGTCGACACGGATAATTTCCATGACAGCGCCACGCTGACCGAAACCTTTATAAAAAACGGTCGCCGAAAAATTGCCTGTCTGCATGCGCCGCTTGATTATCATGTTTCTATCGATCGCCTGGCGGGCTATAAATCCAGTATGGAAAAGCACCATATTGCCATTAACCCGGAATGGATCAGGGATGGCGGTTATACCCATGAGAGTGCGCTTACTGCGGCTCTGGAACTGTTGTCGTCACCCACGCCGCCTGATGCGGTATTTGCTACCGACAGCATGAAGTTGCTGAGCCTCTATCGTGCGGCGGATGAGTTGAATCTGATGATCCCGGAGCAGGTGGTGATAGCCGGATACAGTGACCCGATGCTGTCTCTCATTTTAACGCCCGCACCTGGCGGCTTTGATATCCCCACCCGAAAACTGGGGGAAGAGAGCTGCGATCTGCTTTTCAGGCGTATTGCCGGTCAGCCCGCCCCGCAAAAAGTGCTGGTTGATACCCACTTTTTGTTGGCTGCTTCCCTTCGCTAAAACCAGGGGCATATTGCCCCTGGCATGACGTCGGTCAGAACGCGTAGTTTACGCCAACTCCCGCATAGTGGAAGCGGTCGCTTTCGCCTTCATCGTGGTTTTCCCACTCATAGGCGTATTCCAGCGTCATGGATAAACCATTGTTGAAATCGTAAGCGTAGAGGAGACCGAGTCGATTGAAATCGTGTCCTTCACGCTCAGGATCGTCCTGCCAGTCCCAGTTCGACCAGCGATCAAGCCCCAGGCGGGTATAAGGCGTCAGGGTGGTCTGGCCTAACGAAATGGGCAGATAGGCACGAATTTCCTGGGTAGAAAACTCGCCGTTATTACGGGAACTGTCCATATTGAAACCGCGCTCTAAATAGTAATTCACTTTAGCCGCAAAGGTTTCGTTAATGGTCCAGGTAAAGCCCGTTTCGGTTTCGACGCGGCTGTCAGCATAACCCGTTTTTTCCAGATCGTTAGCAAACTGATACATGGCAAACCAGCCGCCAAAACGCCAGTCGTCGGTTAATTTAATATCCCAGTCAGGCTGAACTTTGTAGCGCTGCATATTAGCGCTGCCGTCTTTAGCACCGTGCTCATCTTTAAAGTGATAACCATAATTACGGAAACCACCGGTCAGACCGAAAGTAAAATCATCGGTTCCGATAAAACGATAGCGTAATTCAAATTCAGGACGGTCAAAATAGGTTCCACGGGTCATGCTGCTGTAATCAACCGGCCCCTCCTGATACATCGCCAGCGAAATAGTCCATGCATCCCAGGTTGCATTAAACCACACGGAAGGTTCATATAATCCATCTTTATCGTCGGCCTGCCCCTCAACGTTTTCGATTTCATACATCGCGCCAATATTAAATTCCCATTGTTTAGCTGATTCTGATGCTTGTACACAGCTAACCCCTGCGCACAGCATGAGCGCAGCACTTCTTAGTAGAGTACTCATTAATTATTCCCTTTATAAGTAACAAACAAAAAAACCGGAAATTTGCATTTCCGGCGAACACCTTTCTTATCTAATAGCCGCTTCGGTTTCAGCGTCGAAGAAATGGCACTTATTCATATCGAACTGGATGCTGATAGTATCCCCTGCGGCATAATCATTCGCAGCTCCAGCGCGAACAACCAGCTCATGACCGCCAACGGTGGCGTAGAGCATGAACTCCGCGCCGGTCAGTTCGGCTACGCTGACTTTCGCCGCGATGTTTTCACCGCTGCTCTGAAGAGTGAGAATATCTTCCGGGCGGATCCCAAAGACCACGGCTTTGCGCTGATACCCTGCGGCATTCAGTGAAGCGAGCTTGTCTTCCGGGATCTCAAGCCGCAGCGTTTCCGTGACGAAATAGCGGTCGTCGATAGCGCCGCGAATGAAATTCATGGCTGGCGATCCAATAAACCCTGCGACAAACATGTTTGCCGGTTCGTTATAGACCTGCTTCGGGGCACCGACCTGCTGAATAATGCCGTCTTTTAATATCACGATGCGGGTCGCCATCGTCATGGCTTCCGTCTGATCGTGGGTCACGTAAATCATCGTGGTGTTAAGCTTCTGGTGCAGCTTGCTGATTTCAGCCCGCATCTGCACGCGAAGCTTGGCATCGAGGTTGGAGAGCGGTTCATCCATCAGGAACACGCCCGCTTCGCGCACAATCGCCCTGCCTAACGCCACGCGCTGACGCTGGCCGCCGGACAGCGCGCCTGGTTTACGCTTGAGGTACTCACGTAATCCGAGGATCTGTGCCGCCCAGTTAACGCGCTCTTCGATGACCGCAGGCGCAATTTTTTGCATCTTCAGGCCAAACGCCATGTTGTCGTAGACCGTCATATGCGGATAAAGCGCATAGTTCTGGAACACCATCGCAATATCGCGAGACTTGGCGGGAACGTCATTCATGCACACCCCGTCAATGACCAGTTCCCCCGCGCTGATCTCCTCCAGACCGGCAATCATACGCAGCGTCGTGGATTTACCGCAGCCCGAAGGCCCGACGAAGACGATGAACTCCTTGTCTTCGATTTCGAGATTGAAATCCTTAACCACGTGGACCTGGTTATCATAGATTTTCTGAATGTGTTTCAGAGACAGTTGAGCCATTGTTAATTCCTTATCAATACGTCCGGGATGCCCAAAACTCGGTCAGGCATTTCCAGGTCAGTTCCCGCGTTGAATGAAGTTGTAATCCCGCATGGTTCAGGCCAGATCCAATCCCAACCGATAGCATTCCCGCCGCGTTAATCGCCTCAACGCCTGCAGGTGCATCTTCGATGCCAATGGCCTCTTCAGGACGCACATTCAGGCCTGCACAGGCGGCGAGGAAGATCTCCGGGTCCGGCTTCGAACAGATAATCAGGGAAGCATCAGCACAAAATCAAAAGCGTGCTGAATGCCCAGGGCACGCAATATGCCAGGGGCATTCAGGGAAACGGAGGCGAGCCCAATTTTGACGTTCGCCGCACGGATATCCGCCAGCACGTCGCGAATACCGGGAAGCAGTGAATCTTCCGTCAGTGACGCCAGAGACTGGACATAGCGCGCGTTTTTTTTCGTCGCCAGCGCAAGGCGCTGCTCATCGCTAAACATCCCCTCTTTCCCGCCATGCTTCAGGATGCGCTGAAGAGAATCCATACGGCTAATGCCCTTCAGCTGTTCGTTAAACACGTCGTCGAAGGTGATGCCGATCTCCTCCGCCACTGCACGCCAGGCCAAAAAATGGAGGTGTGCGGTATCGGTGATCACACCGTCCAGATCGAATACAACAGCCTTAAGCGTCATGGCGCACCTCCGTGGTAGCGGTCCCATTTACAGATGCAAGAAAGTCCTTATAGGCGCAAACTTTATGCCCCGATACGTGAAGCGTTTTGCCCCACAGCGTCAGCGTGGCAGGTGCCGAAGCTTCAATGGTTAAAACCTCGTTTTCATACGTAAAATGCAGCGTTGCGTTCCGCCAGCGCAGGGGGAAAGCAAGTCTTCGCCAGTGGGCCGGCAACCTGGGCGCAAGGTGCAGCTCCCCTTCCACAATCTGCATACCGGCAAAGCCCTGAATGACGCCGGACCAGATCGCGCCGGTCGCAGCGGCGTGAATCCCGTCATCGCAGCTGTGCGGATCGTCCCCAAGGTCAATGGCGACGCCATCACGCCAGAAGGCGTAGGCACCCTCGGTGTCACCACAGCGGGCGGTCACAATGCCGTGAATGGCCTTGCTCAGTGAAGAGTCATGGATCGTGCGGGGCTCGTAGAACGCCAGATTGGCGGCACATTGCTGCGGGGTAAACCGCTCCGGCAACAGGTAGGTAAGCATCACCACATCAGCCTGCTTAAGGATCTGCATCTCGTTGACTTCCGCGCGGGAATAATCGAGCAGAATGGTCTGCTTACCCGCTTTCGCTTTATAGCGGCTCAGGTCAATGGCAGGTTTCGCCATGAAGGTATCATCCTGCGGGATCACACCGTCTGAATTGGCCTCCGGCAGCCATAAGCGCGTCAGGAACCGTGTGGCATTCTGCGTAAAACCGTCATCCTCGCGCCCAAACATCGCCATAAACCGGCGAGCGCAGGCAACGTTATGCCAGGCCAGATAGTTGGTATACGCGTTGTTGTTCACATGCTCGGTGTATTCGTCCGGTCCGATGACGTCATGGATTTCGAGACGGCCATTCATTTCCGTTGCGCGTCCCATCCAGAACGCAGCGGTTTCCATCAGCAGAGTCAGGCCTTCATTTCGCATAAAGGCATCATCGTGCGTCGCCTGCCAGTAAGCGACGACGGCCCAGGCAATGTCCGCCACGATGTGGTGTTCCGCCAGCGCGGAGGCCACCCTCTGGCGCGTGCCGGTTCGGATGTTGATCGCCGCGAACTCCGGCGTCTCTTCCAGCCCGCTGGCGGCGCTTTCCCATGGGAATAACGCGCCGGGCCAGCCGTTGCGACGGGCTTTTTCCCGCGCACCGGCCAGGTTGAGCCAACGATAACGCAGCAGGCTACGGGCGATTTGGGGACGCGTGAAGAGATGGAAAGGCAGCAGGAAAATTTCGGTATCCCAGAAGACGTGGCCTTTATACCCCTCGCCCGTCAGCCCTTTGGCGGCGATACTGCTTCGCTCATCATGGGCAGGCGTCATGGTCGTCAAATGCCAGACGGCGTAATCCAGCGCCATCTGATCCTGATACTCCGTAGAGTCCACTTGCACCCGAGCGTTACGCCAGACCTCTTCCCAGGCATACGATGAACTCTCAAGCAACGCGTCGTAGCCTCTTGCCGCACAGACCTTAAGGTCGGCCAGCGCGTTGCGAGCGAAAGAGGCCTGCGACAGTGCTTTATCACTGCGATGCGTCACCCAGACGATTTTCTCGAGCGTGACAGTGTCACCCTTCGCAATTTTCAGCGCATGATGAACGCTGAGACGACGATTTTTGGCGGTGAAACAGCTGTCGCTCTTCGCAGAGAGCTGACAAAACGCCGAAACAACAATTTCTGACGCACGGTCCTGCGTTTCATACACGCCCTGCATGTATTGCTGGTCAAACACTCTGACCGACATTTCATCCAGATGCTGTCTGCCGCTGTTCGTTTGCGTTGCATCAATGCCGGTTTTCAGCACGGCCTGCGTGGCGGCATCAAGCGGTGTGATCGAAAGCTGCATGGCCACCAGGGGCAACTGGTCAAGCGACACAAAACGACGACTTTCCAGACGATAGCGTTTTCCGTCAGGCAAGCGCCAGACGACGCTGCGACGAAGTTCGCCATTGGCAAACGCCAGCTCGCGCTGCCACTCAAGAATTTCGCCTGACAGGAGCGTGAAATTGACGCCATCCAGCTCAACATCAATACCGGTGACATCCGGCAGATTGATCAGCTCAGTGGTCTCGTTACGACCCGTCTGATGATAGAGACCCGCAAGATACATGCCTCGGGTTTGCTGGGTGTAATCTTCTTCATGCGCAGCGCGGATCCCCATGTAGCCATTACCGCAGGCCATGATGGAGGCGTATTTATTCAGGCTGTGTGGACAAAAGCCCGGGTCGGTTAATACAGACACGTTTAGCATAACGTCACGCTTTCCCCTGTTTCTGCTGATTCATACAGCGCGGCGACAAGCTGCTGGATAACCAGCCCCTGCTCCGCATCAGCGATCATGACGGGTTCTCCCTGCACGTGGCGCACGAAGGCATCCATACTGCGCAGGTGGCGTTGGTCGTCCGCCTCTTCGCGCTGGGTAAGGGTTTGTAAAACACCGGCTTCGTCGTTATAGACGTGCGCCGGAAACAGCGTTGCCCCTGCCTTTTCACCGCAGAATGCGACGTTCATGATGGACTGTTCGCGAATGTTAAGCGCAAAGGAGGTATCCAGACGCAGAAGGCCACCGTTGCAGAATTCAATCGTGCCAAACAGGGCATCTTCCACGGTAAACTGCGTGGGATCCCACTCGCCAAACTGACCGGTACTTTTACGGTTTCCCAGCTTCCGGAAGCTATGCGCGGTCACCCGTTTTACCGCCGGGAACCCCAGAACATACATTGCGGCATCAAGCATATGGATGCCGATATCAATCAGTGGCCCACCGCCCTGTAGCGCTTTGTTGGTAAAGACGCCCCAGCCAGGAACCCCGCAGCGCCGTAGCGCCTGCGCCGTGGTGTAATAAATTTCCCCCAGCGCGCCCTTCATCACAGCCTCACGCAGCAGTTGCGTATCGAGAGCAAAACGATGGTGAAAATCATACGCCAGCACTTTTCCCGCCTTGCGCGCGGCCATGCGCATCCGATCGGCCTCCTGCGGCGTCATAGCAGGTGGTTTTTCACACATCACGTGGCAGCCCGCTTCAAGCGCGGCCATGACGTGCTCGAAATGGAACCGGTTAGGCGAACAGACGCTCACCACATCCGGCTTAACCGCCTCGAACATTTCTCGCGCATCCTGCCATACAGAGGGAATACCATAACGTTCCGCGAACGCCTGTGCCTGCTCAAGGCGGCTGTCCATGACAGCCACCATCTGAACATCACTGCGCGTGGCGTAATACGAGGCATGCACTTTGTCCGCGACCTGCCCGGCACCAATAATGGCGACGCGCAGCGGCGAAGGTGTAGAAGCACTCATCACGCTCGTCATCCTTAGCATTCACGCAGATAAGTGAGCGAGTCCTGGTATGCCTGAGCCGGATCCTCGGCGCGCACACGGCACTCATACACTACGTAACCCTGGTAATTATCCGCACGCAGCTGCTCGAACAGGCTGGCAAAATCGAGGCTGCCGCTTCCAGGCTGATAGCGGTGGTTATCTGCAATGTGCACATGACCCAGCAGATCGCGGTGCTGATGCAGCGCATCCGTCAGAGAGTCTTCTTCGATGTTCATATGATAGAAATCGCCGATGATCTGCACGTGCTTCAGGCCGTTCTCTTCGATATAGCGGCGCGCGTCAGCCAGGGTGTTGATCATATGATCCTGATAGCGGTTCAGCGGCTCCAGGTAGACGGTCGTGCCGGTGCGAGCCGCCACCTCATCCAGCCAGCGCAGGGAGGCGCTTACGGCTTTGCGATCGCCGTCCAGGCTGCGCGGCGAGGTCATTGGCGGCAGACGGAAGGTAAACATTCCCCAGGCAGCAGGCACGATAATGCCCTTGCCGCCTACTTCAGCCAGCGCTTCCAGAATGCGCTCGATTTGCTTTAACCCGTTCAGACGACGTTCTTCGATGAAGTCGCCAATCCAGCCATCGTATCCACCGCAGGCCGTCGTCACCGGCAGACCGGTGGCTTTGATAGCGGCTTTTACGTCGTCGAGGTTTTCCACCAGCAGGCGGCCGTCAATTTCATAGCCATCAAAACCCATCGCTTTGATGTACTGGAATTTTTCCATGATGTTGGTTGGGAAAAAGGCCTGGTTTTGTGTTGCGATTTTCATGATGTGCTCTCCTTAGCTTAAAAAGTGACGCCCATTTTGATACTGAGTTCCGGGTGCTGATCGACATACTTCATATAGCTTTCCGGGCTGGTGGTGAAGGTCACGACCGGGTCGATCAGATCGTCACAATTCAGATAGCCGTTCATCAGCAGTTCCCAGCAGGTCTCTTCGATACGCTTGCGGCTCCAGCGCGGATAGTCCGGGTTGGGTTCGCTGCAGGCGCGGGAGAAGACAATCTTCGCGTTGTTGAAATGTGCTTCGCGGCCGAGGTTAAAGCCTTCCGCGAACGGTTTTGCGAAGGCGACATAGGAGATGGTGCCGCCGTAGGCCAGTCCGCGCAGCGCGGATTGCAGTGCATCCGCAAATCCGCTGGTTTCGATGATCACATCCGCACCCTGCTTACCGGTCAGCTTCTTAATTTCCAGCCCCACATCGGTACCGATTGGGTTCAGGCAGTGATCCGCACCGTGACGGCGCGCGATCTCGCAGCGGTGTTCGATAGGATCGACGCCGATAACGACGGACGCCCCGGCTTTTTTCGCCAGCTGAATCGCAATTTGCCCGATGGCCCCCAGACCGACTACGACCACAAAGTCGCCCACGCGGACGTTGGCATCACGGACGCCGCTCATGGCGAACTGCGCTGGATCGTAGCAAACGGCGTTTTTCCAGGACGCACCCTGCGGCATTTTGCGCAGCTTGTAGTTATTAACCGCGTTAACGATGACCGTCTCCTGCAACGGACCGTAGCAGCAGACGCGATCGCCTGTCTGGTATTCCGTCACGTCTGCGCCGCATTCGATAATGTCGCCAACAATCATGTTGCCCAGCTGGAACTTACCGAATTCGATACCGCGCGCGGCACCCTCTTCACGCGGCGTGAACATCTGCCACTCTGCGTTGAACTCTTCATCAATAAACGGGCTTGCCGCGCGGAAATCCACCACTTCGGTACCGTGTTTCGGCGCGCCAAAGCGGGCCCGAATTTTCACTTCATGAACCGCAACCGGACGATCTTCATACTCCACCAGCGCCGCCACACGAGGCGCTGTCGCAACTAATTTTTTCATGACTGACTCCTTGTTAAAATTGGCCGCCTCAGCCCTTCACGCCACCGGCGGTCAAACCACTTTTAATAAAACGTTCAGACAGGGCGTACATGATGACCACCGGAAGCGCCGTCACCAGCGATGCCGCCATCATGCGACCCCAGATATAATCTGGCGTGCTAAAGAGCGTGTTCAGCCCGACCGGCAAGGTGAAATTGCTGGCGCTGGACAGGAAAATGGACGCAAACAGATAGTCGTTCCACGCCACCATGAAGCAGTAGACAAACACCGATACGAGCCCGGAAATCGCCAGCGGTACGGTGATGCGGAAGATGATTTGCAGGCGGTTCAGGCCGTCCATCATCGCGGCTTCTTCGATTTCGTCCGGGATGGTGTCGAAATAGCTGCGCAGCATGAACACCGCTGTCGGTAACGTTTGGGTCACCATGGTGATAATCAGCGCCAGCTCGGTGTCGTAGATCCCAAGGGCCGTGATGATTTTGAACAGCGGCACCACCAGCAATATCCCGGAGAACATGTAGACGGTGTAAAAACTCGCATTAATCGTCGTGCGGCCCTTAAAACGCAGTTTGGATAAAGCGTAAGCCCCCAGCGTGCCGAGAAACACGGCAATCACCGAAGAGGTCAACGACACCACCATGCTGTTTTTGAAATAGTCCACAAACGGGAAAATCAGCGGGTTAAAGATGTCCACGTAATGCTGCAGCGTCCACGCCTGCGGCAATATGGTCGGGTTAAGCGATATCGCCTCTTTCGCACTCTTAAACGACGTCATTAGCATCACGAAGAACGGAAACAGCGTGATGACCAGAAACACCGCCAGCCCAAGATAAAAACCAATACGGCTCAGTACGCGTTTATTTGTTGCCATTGAGGTTTACCCTTTTTCTGGTCAGCAGAATCACCGCGAAGATGATCACGAACAGCACGACGGAAATCGCCGCAGCCTTACCCAAATCATTGAAAGCGAATGCCGTTTTGTAGAGGTAGACGCCCAAAATATCGACCTTGGTAGTCAACAGGTAGACATCCGCAAACATGTAGAACATCCAGATAGTGCGGAGCGTCACCACCGTTGCCAGCACCGGCATAATCGCGGGCAGCGTGACGATTCGAAAACGCTGCCAGGCATTCGCGCCGTCCATTTCAGCCGCTTCATACAGCGACTTATCAATGGTCTGCAAAATCGCCAGGAACGAAATGAACGCGTACGGGAAGTAACGCCAGATGGCGAACAGCACCACCAGTACAAAACTGCTGCCAGGATTGTCGAACCACAGGGGCGCCTGGTCATACAGATGCAGCAGGTCAACGCCCAGATAGTTCACAATGCCGTAGCCGTTGTTGAACATGTATTTCCATGCAAACACCAGCGAAATGGACGGGGTGACGTAGGACAAAATCACCAGTGAACGTGCCGTTTTCCGCAGACGAAACTCACGGTTAAAGAAGACCGCAACAGCCAGCCCCAACCCCGTGCTGCCGATCACCACCAGCGCGGTGTACCAGAACGTCATCCACAGCGAGTGCCAGAACGCAGCATCCCCGAGAATGCGGATGTAGTTATCGAGCCCGACGAACACCGCATCAATACGCGGGTTAAGCGGTAGTCGTAAAAAACTGATTTCAATATTGGAAATCATTGGCCAGGCCACCAGGCCCCCCAGCAAAATCAGGCTGGGGGCCAACAGCAGCATGGCGAAAGGCATATCTGAACGACCAGAAAACAACGTCTTCATAATTTCCTTCCGCAGAGCGCTCCTATCGTTGTGAAATCAGATCAGTCAGCCGCTTCTGGCTGTCACTAAGCGTGTTGCTGAGATCGTGTTTTCCCACCGTGACGTTATGCACCATGGAACTGATAATGCCGGACCCGGTTACATCGCCCATTCGAGTGAAGTTTTTGTCGCCCACGGCGCCAAAGACCTGCACGTTCGGGAACTGCGCAATCAGTTCGTAAGGCAGTTGCCCAAACGCTTTAATCACATCGTTGTTTTTCCAGGTATCGGTGCCCACCACCAGCTTGTTCACCGGCAGTGCCGCGCCAGGCGACATCATGACCCAGTCGGTTGCGTTTTGAGCCTGCTCCATCCATGTGACAAACTTTTCAGCCGCCTGAGTTTCTTCTTCGGTTTGACCGGTGGTAATCGTCAGCGACGTGACCATGCCGTAAACAGCAGAAGATGTTTCTGTTGGGACGACGAAGCCCAGGTTGGCAGGATTTCCATCCTGGAATACCGCCGGCAGGATGTAGGTGGAATAAACCGCCATCGGCGCGGAACCGTTCATGAAGGCATCTTTGATCTCCATGACGTCGTTTGAACCCGGCATAGTGGTCGCGGCAAGGGCTTTATAAAACGCCAGGGCTTTTGCCATTTCAGGGGTTTCAATGTTGACGTCCCCATTGGCATCAAAAACGTTCGCGCCGCCGGAAAGCGCAAACTGGGAGAATGCCTGCTCTGTCATCACGCTTTCCGCGGTAGGCAGCGCAATGCCGTAACGTTTTTTGGCCGGGTTGTTAAGGCTCTGGGTGGCTTTCAGCAGCTGTTCCCAGTTATGCGGCTCCTGGATACCCACCGCAGCAAGCACATCTTTGTGATACCAGACGCCAGATAGCCAGGCACTGACTGGCACCCCTGTCCAGGCAGAACCGTCTTCCGTACGAACAACACGCAAAATGCCGTCATAGAAGGTGTTTTCGCCTACTGCTTTAATGGCTTCACCGATAGCCTTGCGATCCAGCAGTTGCTCTTTGTCCATGACTTTCGCGTAGTCATGGCTGACTTCTATCACCTCAGGCAGCGCGCCCGTTCTGGCGAGCGTAATGACCTTGGTGTTGTAGGCATCCTCTTCTACCGGCACCTGTTTCACCGTGATGCCAGGGTTCTCTTTCTCGAATTTTTCGATCAGCTTCGTGATAACCGCCTGACGCTCCTGCTCGACCGATGAGTGCATAAACTCAATGGTGACAGCAGACTTTTTGTCATCCTTGCAGCCTGATAATAAGGCGCACGAAACCAGTGCTGATATCAGCACAATTCTGGGCATTTTCATTTTTAAGGTCCTTTTTAGTTTTCTTTAATCCACAACACCTGCCATGGATGTAGGGTCAGCGTTTTATCTGTAATATTTTCTCCGGTAATCAACTCCGCCCCGGACTGAATATCGGACTCCACCGTTTTAATACCATCGCTGAAATTAAACAACGCCGTTATTCTCTCGCCACAATCCGCAATACGAACGATTTTTAAAATATGTTCACCACACGCGCTAAAATAAGCCTCACTGTCAGGATGGAATGCTTTTTCCGCCCGACGCAGCGAGATTAGCTGACTTAACGCACAATAGACCTGATAACGAAGGCTATTTTTATCTTCAAGCACGCTATCAATTTGTCCTGCAGCGTATTTCTCACGATTTATTGCGCGGTTGTATCCCAGGCGTTCAACACCTGCATAATCATTACGCGAGCCGAGAATACTCTGGATATAAACCGCAGGCACCCCGGGGAAGCTTAAGAGGACGGCATGCGCCAGAATAAACCGGGCAATCCGATGGCTATCAAGGCTGTCACGCGTACTTAATGCATCCAGATAGGTCACGTTAATTTCATAAGGGCTGCGTGTACCATCCGGGTTATTTTTCCAGTTAACCAACGCCCCTTCAGCCTGAAGTTTCTCCACCAGTGAGAGGATTTCCGACTCAGGTAAAATGCCGCGTAACGGATTCAGACCAATCCCGTCATGCGAGGCCAGGAAGTTAAACCAGGTGGTTTTCGTGGAAGGCAGCGTCAGCGACGCTGCCCACTGGCTCAGCGTTCGGACGTCTTGACAATGCACGGCATGCAGCACCAGCGGGGGCAATGAGAACTGATAAACCATCTGCGCTTCATTTTCACCGTCACCGAAGTAAGCAACGTTATCTTTATGCGGAACGTTCGTCTCGGTGATAATCACCGTCCCCGGGGCGACAGCCTCGGTAATGGCGCGGAAAAGCTGGATGAGCTGGTGGGTTTGCTCAAGGTGGATGCAGTTTGTTCCGGGTATTTTCCACATGAATCCCACAGCATCCAGCCGAATGTATCGCGCCCCTTCAATCAGGTAATGCAGCAGCACGTCGACCATCGCGATCAGCACCTGCGGAGAGGCGAAATTGAGATCAACCTGGTCCTCGCTGAAGGTGGTCCACAGGTGTCGTACGCTGCCATCATGCAGCGTGAAAGGCGTAAGAAGCGGTAAGGCGCGCGGACGCGTCACTGCGGATAAGTCTGTTTCAGGATCGACAGAAATAAAGAAATCGTCATATCCTGGCGTTTGCTTCAGGTAATTAGCGAACCATTTGCTTTTAGCTGACATGTGGTTGCAGACGAAATCAAACATTAAGCTGGTTGACTGTTTTAATTCAGCGACATCTCGCCACGTACCTGTTTCAGGCGCAACCTCATGATAATCAATAACTGAAAACCCGTCGTCCGAAGACCACGGATAAAAAGGTAAGAGATGGACATGAGAAAAAGAATGAGAAAGCCATTTGTTATAAAAACGTGTAAAAACTGGTAGCGCCTTCTCCCCTTTCGATGAAAACTGATCGGCATAGGTAATCAGAACAACATCTTTTTCATCCCAGGCCATCTTACGTTTTTCTGTAATAACAGAAGCGGCCTTTCCGATATTTTCCAGCAGCACATTAAGATGGGCTTCAGAAAATGTTTCCCCGTAAACAAGATTAATCAATTCTTTAATTTTTGTATTCATTTCACTTTCCATGGTAGCGGTCCCACGAAGTGGCAATCTACTCCCATGGAAAATATCTGTCAACGGACCAGGGAGGAGAAAAAGGTGTTTGCAAAGCAGCTCAGCGCAATAGTGTGAGCTGCCGCAAAAAAAGCACGGGGAAAAGAGAAAATGCGGTTAACCGTCGCCAGTCCCTCTCCCGGAAGGGAAAGGGCTAACGCCAGCGGGACTTATTGGGATAAGTAGCGGCGAGAAAGCCGTTTTGCCACCTTTTGCAACAGCGGTTCGAGCGCCACGGCCAGCACCATTCTGACCGGCTTGCGGGCAACGGATTTTATCGCCCAACCCGCCACACCTGCCGGGCCGAACCGTAATGCGGTCAGCAGGACCAGTTTGCCTGCGATTTTCAGGCCGGGTTTTACCTTCTGACCGGCCTGTTGCCAGTGTTGTTTCATCTCATCTCTCTCTTAAAGCTGACGAAAACGACTTCTCAGCGTAAAGGTATCCGACGTGACATAGCGTTCCATTTCCCGTAGCCGCTTCTCACCGGCGGCGAGTTGCTCATCAACCGCATTGAGAAGATCGCTGCTGGTGGGGGCACCTTCCGCAGCCAGTTCTCCTTCCGGCATCGGGTCAAGAACAAACGACAGGACGATATAAGCCACCAGGGTAATAAATGCCAGACCAAAGAAGATCGATAGCACCGTGACCACGCGTACCAGTTTAACCGGGACATCAAGATAATGAGCCAGCCCGGCACAAACGCCGCGCACCATGCCCTGCTGTGGAATACGCCACAACTTTTTATTCAGATTCAGTCCAGACATTAACGGTCCCTCCAGTTTGGATGTTCGGCATCCAGGATGGCTTCCAGCGCCTGAATGCGTTCGCGCATTTTGTTCGCCTCATCGGAGAGCTGTACCAGACGCTGTTGTTCACTCTGGGAAAGTTCGCCCCGTGAAGAACGGTTGCTGTAGTGCAGCCATAGCCAAATCGGCAAAACGAACAGCACGAAAATTGTCAGGGGAATGGCCAGAAAAAGCGCGCTCATGTGTACTCCTTGTCTTACGATGCGGCACGCTCAGGTGCCGCAGGAATTATTATTGGTTGTCTTGCTTCATTTTGGCTTTCAGTGCCGCCAGCTGTTCGCTGATTTCATCATCGGCCTTAAGATCGGCAAACTGTTGATCCAGCGACTTCTGCTTACCGATGCCGTGGCTTTCGGCTTCGGCTTCCATATGGTCAATGCGACGTTCAAACGATTCAAAACGCGCCATCGCTTCATCAAGCTTACCGCTGTCCAGCTGACGACGCACGTCGCGGGAGGAGCTAGCCGCCTGGTGACGCAGGGTCAGCGCCTGCTGACGCGCGCGGGTTTCGCTCAGTTTGTTTTCAAGCTCACCAATCTCTTTCTTCATGCGGGTGAGCGTGTCATCCACCAGCGTCACTTCATGCTCGAGCGTCGCGACCATATCGGCCAGCTTCTGTTTTTCGATCAGCGCCGCACGGGCCAGATCCTCTTTGTCTTTGCGCAGCGCAAGTTCCGCTTTTTCCTGCCACTCGTTCAGCTGAGCGGTAGCTTGTTCAATGCGACGCGAAAGCTGTTTTTTCTCCGCCAGCGCGCGGGCGGAGGTAGAACGCACTTCCACCAGCGTGTCTTCCATTTCCTGAATCATCAGACGTACCAGCTTCTGCGGATCTTCCGCTTTCTCAAGCAGTGAGTTGATGTTGGCGTTCACGATGTCGGCAAAACGAGAAAAAATACCCATAATCTAATCCTCATAGTTCTGTTATCGGGCTATGCCCTGCTGTACAGATAATACAAACATCATGCCAACTTTTTATCTTATTGATTTAACTGAGACTGATTGATTTTCATGCAGTAAAGCACTACTCTTACCTGGTGAATATCGCTAAGGAGTGGTTAATTTCATCATGCCTGGATACAAAGACAATTTACTCGGTGAAGCAAACAGTTTTCTGGAAGTGCTGGAACAGGTCTCTCGCCTGGCGCCGCTCGATAAACCGGTGCTGATCGTCGGTGAACGCGGAACGGGGAAGGAGCTGATAGCCAACCGTCTGCATTATTTATCCGGGCGCTGGGATGGCCCCTTCATTTCCCTTAACTGCGCGGCGCTGAATGAAAACCTGCTCGACACCGAGCTCTTCGGCCATGAAGCGGGTGCGTTTACCGGTGCCCAGAAACGCCATCCCGGACGCTTTGAGCGCGCCGACGGCGGTACGCTGTTTCTTGATGAACTGGCCACCGCCCCCATGCTGGTGCAGGAAAAACTGCTGCGCGTGATTGAGTACGGCGAGCTGGAACGCGTCGGCGGTAGCCAGCCGCTGCAGGTTAACGTGCGCCTGGTGTGCGCCACGAACGCCAACCTGCCGGAGATGGTGGCGGAGGAGAAATTCCGTGCCGACCTGCTTGACCGCCTGGCCTTTGACGTCGTTCAGCTTCCTCCGCTGCGCGAGCGCAAAAGCGACATCATGCTGCTGGCAGACCAGTTTGCGATTCAGATGTGCCGCGAGCTCGGGCTGCCGCTGTTCCCCGGCTTCAGCGATTATGCGCAGGAGACGCTGCTTGCTTACCACTGGCCGGGAAATATCCGTGAACTGAAAAACGTCGTGGAACGTTCCGTCTATCGTCACGGCAGCAGCGAGACGGAGCTGGACAACATCATTATCGATCCTTTTCAGCGCGGTGCATCGCCGCTGTCCGCACCGCCGTCCTCAGGCGATGTCCCCTCTCTCCCCCTTGATTTACGCCAGTTTCAGAACGACCAGGAGAAACAGCTGCTGGAACAAAGCCTGAAGGCGGCGAAATATAACCAGAAACGGGCGGCTGAACTGCTGGGGCTGACCTACCATCAGTTAAGGGCATTGCTCAAAAAGCATCAAATGCGCTGACAATATCAGCACTTACCCGCAGACATTTTTACGAAGCAGGCGTAAGTGCGATACACTTTGCAGATCGAACCTAAAAACCTTAAAAATTATGCGTCTGGTTTTATCGTCCTTTTTTGCACTCGGTCTGTTTAGCAGCCTGGCCTTTGCCGCGCCCGGGCTAACTCCGCAGCCTGACATTCGCGACAGCGGCTTCGTCTATTGCGTAAGCGGCCAGGTGGATACCTTCAACCCGCAAAAAGCGGGCAGCGGCCTGATCGTGGATACCCTGGCCGCGCAGCTTTACGACCGTCTGCTTGATGTTGACCCATACACCTACCGTCTGGTGCCTGAGCTTGCGGAAAGCTGGGAAGTGCTGGATAACGGCGCAACCTACCGTTTTCACCTGCGCAATGACGTCGCATTTCAGCGTACACCGTGGTTTACCCCCACGCGCAAGCTGAACGCAGATGACGTGGTCTTCACCTTCCAGCGTATCTTTAACCGCAACCATCCGTGGCATAACGTTAACGGCAGCAACTTCCCCTATTTCGACAGCCTGCAGTTTGCCGACACCGTCAAAAGCGTGCGTAAGCTGGATAACCGGACGGTCGAATTTACGCTGACGCGCCCGGATGCCTCCTTCCTCTGGCACCTGGCGACCCACTATGCATCAGTCATGTCCGCTGAATACGCGGCAAACCTGACGAAAAAGGATCGTCAGGAGTTAATCGATCGTCAGCCGGTCGGCACCGGTCCCTTCCAGCTGGGCGAATACCGCGCCGGGCAATATATTCGTCTGCAGCGCCATGAGCATTTCTGGCGCGGCACCCCGCTGATGCCGCAGGTGGTTGTCGATCTCGGCTCTGGCGGAACAGGACGTCTGTCGAAACTGCTCACCGGGGAATGCGACGTGCTCGCCTGGCCCGCGGCCAGCCAGCTCACCATTTTGCGCGACGATCCGCGCCTGCGCCTGACGTTACGCCCCGGCATGAATATCGCTTATCTGGCCTTTAACACGGATAAGCCGCCGTTGAATAACCCTGCCGTGCGCCACGCTCTGGCGCTGGCGATTAACAACCAGCGTTTGATGCAGTCGATCTACTACGGCACGGCGGAGACAGCCGCCTCAATTTTACCGCGCGCCTCGTGGGCCTATGACGGTGAAGCTAAAATTACGGAATACAATCCGGCAAAAGCGCGTGAACAGCTTAAAGCGCTGGGGGCGGAAAACCTCACGCTGCAGCTTTGGGTGCCAACCAGTTCCCAGGCGTGGAACCCGAGCCCGCTCAAGACCGCCGAACTGCTGCAGGCGGATATGGCGCAGGTGGGCGTCAAAGTGATCATCGTACCGGTTGAAGGCCGTTTCCAGGAGGCGCGCCTGATGGACATGAATCATGATTTAACCCTGACCGGCTGGGCGACCGACAGTAACGATCCGGACAGCTTCTTCCGGCCGCTGCTGAGCTGTGCGGCGATAAACTCGCAGACCAACTACGCCCACTGGTGTAACCGGGAGTTTGACGCCGTGCTGCAAAAAGCGCTGGCTTCCCAGCAGCTGGCCTCGCGTATTGACGCCTATGATGAAGCGCAGAAGATCCTTGCCCAGGAACTGCCGGTGCTGCCGCTAGCCTCTTCCCTGCGTCTTCAGGCCTATCGTTATGATATCAAAGGTCTGGTGCTGAGTCCGTTTGGCAACGCCTCGTTCGCCGGCGTGTCGCGTGAAAAAGAACAAGAGGTGAAAAAACCATGATTATTTTTACCTTACGTCGGCTCCTTTTGCTGCTGGTGACGCTCTTTTTCCTGAACTTTGTCGGCTTCAGCCTGAGCTATTTCACGCCCCACGCCCCGCTCCAGGGGTCGTCGCTATGGGATGCCTGGCTCTTCTGGTTTAACGGGCTGCTGCACTGGGATTTCGGCGTGTCCAGCATTAACGGGCAGCTCATTTCCGAGCAGCTGAAAGAGGTGTTCCCGGCCACGATGGAGCTGTGCATTCTGGCCTTCGGTTTTGCCCTGATGGTTGGCATTCCTGTGGGCATGCTGGCCGGGATCTATCGCAATAAATGGCAGGATAAGTTTATCAGCGCCCTCGCCCTGCTCGGCTTCTCAATCCCGGTATTCTGGCTGGCGCTGCTGCTGACACTTTTCTTCTCGCTGACGATGGGCTGGCTGCCGGTTTCGGGTCGTTTTGACCTGCTCTATACGGTTAAAACGGTGACGGGTTTTGCCATCATCGACGCGTGGCTTTCCGACTCGATGTGGCGCCATGAGATGATCGTCAGCGCCCTGCGCCATATGGTATTGCCGGTGCTAACGCTGGCGGTTGCGCCGACAACCGAAGTAATCCGTCTGATGCGCCTGAGCACTATTGAGGTATTTGACCAGAACTACGTCAAAGCTGCCGCCACGCGCGGGTTGTCACGCCTGACCATACTGCGCCGCAACGTCCTGCACAACGCGCTGCCGCCGGTTATTCCGCGTCTGGGATTACAGTTTTCCACCATGCTGACGCTGGCAATGATCACCGAGATGGTCTTTAGCTGGCCAGGCCTGGGGCGATGGCTGATTAACGCCATCCGCCAGCAGGACTACGCCGCTATTTCTGCGGGTGTGATGGTGATTGGTTCGCTGGTCATTATTGTTAACGTGTTGTCCGATATTCTGGGTGCCATGGCCAACCCATTGAAGCATAAGGAATGGTATGCCTTACGATAGCGTATACAGTGAAAAGCGCACGCCCGGTGTGCTGCGCACCGTGTGGCGTAAATTCTATGGTGATACCACGGCAATGATCGGCCTTTACGGCTGTGCCGGCCTGGCGTTGCTTTGCGTCTTTGGCTCGTGGTTTGCGCCGTATGGTATCGACCAGCAGTTCCTTGGCTATCAGCTGCTGCCGCCGTCCTGGTCGCGCTACGGCGAAGTCTCTTTCTTCCTGGGAACGGACGACCTCGGACGTGACGTGTTGAGCCGCCTGCTGAGCGGTGCAGCCCCGACGGTGGGCGGCGCATTTGTGGTGACGCTCGCGGCAACGATCTGTGGGCTGGCGCTCGGTATTTTTGCGGGATCTACGCATGGCCTGCGTTCGGCGGTGCTTAACCACATTCTGGATACGCTGCTGTCGATTCCGTCTCTGCTGCTGGCGATCATTGTTGTTGCCTTTGCCGGTCCGCATCTGTCACATGCCATGTTCGCCGTCTGGCTGGCTATCCTGCCCCGCATCGTGCGCTCGGTTTACAGCATGGTGCATGATGAGCTGGAAAAAGAGTACGTCGTCGCAGCGCGTCTGGACGGCGCGACGACCTTCAACATTCTGTGGTTTGCCGTGCTGCCAAACATCGCCGCCGGGCTGGTCACTGAGATCACCCGCGCCCTGTCGATGGCGATCCTGGACATCGCGGCGCTCGGCTTCCTCGACCTCGGCGCGCAGCTGCCGTCGCCAGAATGGGGCGCGATGCTCGGCGACGCGCTGGAACTCATCTACGTGGCTCCGTGGACGGTCATGCTGCCGGGTGCGGCCATTATGGTGAGCGTGCTGCTCGTCAACCTGCTGGGCGACGGTATTCGCCGTGCAATCAACGCGGGGGTGCAATAATGCCGCTTCTTGATATTCGCAACCTCACCATCGAATTCAAAACCGGTGAAGGCTGGGTTAAAGCCGTCGATCGCATCAGTATTACCCTCGCGGAGGGTGAAATTCGCGGGCTGGTAGGTGAATCCGGCTCAGGCAAAAGCCTGATAGCCAAGGCTATCTGCGGCGTGGCGAAAGACAACTGGCGCGTGACTGCAGACCGTATGCGTTTTGATGATATCGATCTGCTGCGCCTCTCCCCCCGCGAACGGCGCAAGCTGGTCGGGCATAACGTCTCGATGATTTTCCAGGAGCCGCAGTCCTGTCTCGACCCGTCAGAGCGCGTGGGTAAACAGCTCATGCAGAACATTCCCGGGTGGACCTATAAAGGCCGCTGGTGGCAACGCGTTGGCTGGCGTAAGCGTCGTGCCATCGAGCTTTTACACCGCGTCGGGATCAAAGATCACAAAGATGCGATGCGCAGCTTCCCTTATGAGCTGACCGACGGCGAATGCCAGAAAGTGATGATTGCCATCGCGCTGGCAAATCAGCCGCGTTTGCTGATTGCGGATGAGCCCACCAACGCGATGGAACCCACCACGCAGGCGCAAATTTTCCGCCTGCTGTCGCGTCTCAACCAGAATAACAACACCACCATTTTGCTGATCAGCCATGACCTGCAAATGCTCAGCAAATGGGCGGATAAAATTGACGTGATGTACTGCGGGCAAACGGTCGAAACTGCGCCGAGTGAAGATCTGATCACCGCGCCGCATCATCCGTACACGCAGGCGCTTATCCGCGCCATTCCGGATTTTGGCAGCGCCATGCCGCATAAAAGCCGCCTGAATACCCTGCCGGGGGCGATTCCGCTGCTGGAATCCTTGCCGATAGGCTGTCGTCTGGGGCCGCGGTGCCCCTATGCTCAGCGTAAATGTATCGAGACGCCACGCCTGACCGGGGCCAAAAATCATCTTTACGCCTGTCATTTCCCGCTGAACATGGAGAGAGAGTGAAATGGTCGAAACCTTACTGGAAGTTCGCAACCTGAGTAAGACCTTTCGCTACCGTACGGGGCTGTTTCATCGTCAAACTGTCGAGGCGGTGAAACCGCTGAGCTTTACGCTGCGTGAAAAACAGACCCTGGCGATCATCGGCGAGAACGGTTCCGGGAAATCCACCCTGGCGAAAATGCTCGCCGGCATGGTTGAACCGACTGCAGGCGAAGTGTTAATTGACGATCATCCTCTGACGTTCGGCGATTACTCTTTCCGCAGCCAGCGCATCCGCATGATCTTCCAGGATCCGTCCACCTCGCTTAATCCGCGCCAGCGCATTTCGCAGATCCTCGATTTTCCGCTGCGTCTGAACACCGACCTGGAGCCCGAGGCGCGCCGTAAGCGCGTATTTGAAACCCTGCGTATGGTTGGGCTGTTACCGGATCACGAAAGCTACTACCCGCATATGCTGGCCCCCGGCCAGAAACAGCGTCTGGGTCTGGCGCGCGCATTGATTTTGCGGCCAAAAGTGATCATTGCGGATGAAGCGCTTGCCTCGCTGGATATGTCGATGCGCTCGCAGCTGATTAACCTGATGCTGGAATTGCAGGAAAAACAGGGGATCTCGTATATCTACGTCACCCAACATCTGGGAATGATGAAGCACATCAGCGATCAGGTGATGGTCATGCACCAGGGAGAAGTTGTCGAGCGCGGCAGCACGGCGGATGTGATGGCCTCCCCGCTTCATGAGCTGACAAAACGACTGATAGCGGGTCATTTCGGTGAAGCACTGACCGCCGATGCGTGGCGTAAAGACCGTTAAACAAGCGTTGCACTGTTCAATAAGGATTAAATAGCTTTTACACGCTGTTTAATCCTTTAACTTTCTCATCTCCACTCCTGCTCCATATTCTCAGCAAAATACATCAACAGTTCTTCTCCAGAATATCCGGACATTACGGAGGAGAAGAAATGAACACCGCCACTTACGTTCTCAAATATACAGAGTATCTCATCAGAAAATGCCGTTCATATTTAATGACGGACCTGCACTTTCATACTGTGAGGCTGAAGAAAGCGTCCGGGAAACCCCCTGATATTCAATCACCCACAACGTTGAGTGAAAAAATATGCCATCGTCTGGTCTATGATCATAATAACCTCTACACGATGCTCGCCGATAAGCTCGCCGTTCGGGAATACATTTCCTCCAGAACAAATCGCGTGAAAACGGTGCCATTAATAGGCGTTTATAACAGGGCGTCGCAGATTGATTTTTCCGTACTCCCTGACAAATTCGTCCTTAAGTGCAATCATGACAGTGGCAGCACAATAATATGTACAAACAAAGCGCAATTTAATGTCAGGGAAGCATGTAAAAAGCTGAGCCTCGCGTTAAAGAAAAATTTGTACTACACCACGCGCGAATGGCAGTACAAAAACATTTCGCCGAGTATACTTTGCGAGCCGTTTATCGATCTCTTCGATGATGCTGACAGGAATACAACGCCTGAAATGCTGAGGATCCATTGCTTTCACGGCGTTGCCCACTATGTTGAAGCGGATTTTACGGATGATAACGGAAAAGGTTTTATCAACGTTTATGACAGGTACTGGAACTTACAACCCTTCCAGATGGAATATCCCAATACTTCAGCAAATCCAGGCGAACCGGTTCTGTTCCGACAGGCATTGTTGGCATCCCAGGAGCTGGCGGATGGAATTGACTACTGCCGCGTTGACCTTATGCTAAAAAAAGATGAAATCTATTTCAGCGAAATAACCCTAAGCCCGAAACGCGGTAAACTGAAGATTACCCCGCTGGAATGGGATGCTACGTTAGGAAAAATATGGCATTTATCGCCAGCAGGCGCATTTGACCTGCCGCTGAAACTCACGCGTCGGGCCAGGTGAGTTTAAATATCGAGTGGTTTTGCGTCGATAAGGTATAGGTAACATCGCCACCATGAGCCAGCATGATGGCTTTTACCACCGACAAGCCCAAACCACAGCCTTCCGGGTTCACATGTCTGGCACCATTATCGCGCTGAAAGGGCTGAAATAAGAAATCATGAAACTCCCTGGGGATGCCCGGTCCCCCGTCCTGAATAAGGATATAATTGCCTTTATCAGAAACGCCATTTTTCACGATGAGTTTGCGCGAGGTTGAATAGTGTAAGGCATTGTCAAATAAAACGGTCAGACACTGATTGATGCGTAACGGATCGAATACGCATTGCTGCTCCCTCAGTTCTGTATTGACGGTAAATGCCTTACGGTTGAACTCAGGCATGAAGGTATCGAGTGTATCCTGTATTGTCCCTTTTAGATCCGTGCTGGACTGGTATAGCGTGTATCCCGCCCCGCCATCCGAACTGACAACCCGGAGATCTTCAATCAGACGGGTTAACCCTTCCGTCTGTTTGAGAAGATTATTAAACAGCACCGGGTCCGGGGTAAAAACACCGTCAACCAACCCCTGAAGCCGTCCGCGTAAAATCGTGACAGGGGTTCTCAGCTCATGCGCAATAGCGGCATTCCAGGATTTCCTCTGAATATCCAGCGTCTGTAATTTTTCCGCCATTTCATTGAAATCCGTCACAAGGTGATTGATTTCACCCAGCCGGGAACTGGTACAAAATGCCCGGGCGTCCAGATCGCCCTGAGAAATCTTTTTCAGGCTGGACGCTACCGCGTTTAGCGGGGTGAGTATTCGCGATGAAAGTTTGACCGTGAAAAAGAGTGCGATAATCAGGCTGATCGTTGTCGCGGTCCCAATCCATGCCCAGTCCCACATCGTCATCTGCTCGTCATCGCCCGCAGCAGGGCCGCCCGGGAGGTGATCCAGAATAAAGGAGTAAAAAAACCACGAGCCCAATATAGCAATGGCAATTATCGTAAACGTCAGCAACAGCATATACGTTAAGATCTGACGACTCAGGACTGACTCTTTGCTCATTTCTTTTCCCCAAGCCGGTAGCCCATGCCTCTGATGCTCTCGGGAACACCGTAGAGGCCAGCAAGCTCCAGTTTTTTACGCAGCTTGCTCATATGGCTGTCGACCGTTCTGTCGAGCGTGTCACCTTCCGGCAGACACGCGTTGAGTAACTCTTCACGGGAACAGACCTTTCGCGGATAACGCACCAGCCAGGTAAGTAATTTAAATTCGGTCGTCGTTAATACCGGGGAGATAACCTCTTCACCAACGGTGACTTCCACATAGAAATCATCCGGATAGACCGTAATAAAGGGCGTTCTGAGCGGCAGGGAACCCGCCTGCTGAAGCGCGGTTTTTGTCCTGCGCAGCACCGCCTCAACCCGCGCGACAACCTCAGAAGGGTTGAAGGGTTTGATCACGTAATCATCTGCGCCCAGCCTCAGCCCCATAAGCTTATCGACATCCTGATCGAGAGCGGAAACCATAATGACGGGAACAGCACTTTCCTGACGAAGCGTGGTAAGTACGCTCCAGCCGTCACATACGGGCAGGTGAATGTCCAGCAATATGAGATCCGGTTTATGCAGGCGATTGAGCGTTATGGCCTGCTCGCCCTGCCTGACTCTGAGCGCTTTCATTCCCGAACGCTCTAAATAGCTCATCAGTATATCGGCGATTTCGTCTTCATCTTCAACTACAAGGATCAACGTATTTTTGTGCATTTTATCTCCGTGGGTGAAATCCCTTTGAGCACGCTATCAGATATCTTTAGCACAATAAGACACAGCCTCCGGGAAAAAGTGCCGTGGTCACGAAAATTTCCCGCTTAATTAAAATGCCCGGTTATTTCTCCACACAGCCTACACATTCAGTCAATAAAGACTCGACAATCCCGGTTCAAAATCGCTATTGAGGCATAACCCTTTGTGCATTGCGCGTTACAAATTACCACTTTTTCCTAAAGATTTTATGAAGCTGGCTGAAATAATGAACATGGAACTTTCTAAATATTTCTCTCCTAAAAAGCTGGGCATATATTCCCTGTTTCTGCTGCTGTCGTGGGGATTACTTTATACCTGGCTGGTGCTGGTGCACAAAATGGATGAAAAAGTCGCCTCGACGCTACTCTCTTCACCCATTATCTATGGCTGTATCGCATTGTCGGTTGTCTTTCTGATAATCCAGAATAAAGCTGGCGCGTTAACCGAGCTGCTTGTTATCGCCTTCTGGCTAATAGTGATTTTTGTTTATCTCATTATTACGTTTACCGTGCTGTTAAACGCGATGCCCGATATCGAGGATCTGATCTTTTACTACGAGTGTTATTTGATTATATTTTTTGGCGGAGCACCGCTGTACCTCATTATGAGAATGATTTGAGCCGTTTCTCCACACGTCCTCCATAAACCGCCCATGTCCGCTAAACAGGCGCGCGGTAGACTCTCTACCTCACTCTTTTGCACAAAAATAACTCAATGCCTCATTTTTTTATTGAACGCCCCGTTTTCGCCTGGGTAGTGGCGCTTTTTATCGTTTTGGCGGGAATTCTGTCTATTCCCCGTTTACCGGTTGCGCAGTATCCGGCAGTGGCACCGCCGGGAATCATTATTTCCGTCAGTTACCCGGGGGCCAGCCCTGATATCATGAATACGTCGGTGGTGTCGTTAATAGAGCGCGAAATATCTGGAGTCGATAACTTGCTCTATTTCGAATCATCCAGTGACACAACCGGTTCGGCATCGATCACCGTCACGTTTAAACCGGGCACGGACATCAAGCTGGCGCAGATGGACCTGCAGAATCAGATTAAGATCGTCGAGCCTCGTCTGCCTCAGGCGGTAAGACAAAACGGCATTAACGTCGAGGCCGCTAATTCTGGCTTTTTAATGATGGTGGGGCTGAAGTCCACGACAGGTCAGTTTGAGGAAGCCGATTTAAGCGACTATTTTGCCAGAAACGTCAGTGACGAGCTTCGTCGCGTGCCCGGCGTAGGGAAAGTTCAGCTGTTTGGCGGCGAAAAAGCGCTGCGCATCTGGCTGGATCCACTGAAGCTCCACGGCTATGGTCTTTCGGTAAGCGATGTTCTTACCGCCGTTGGCCAGCAAAATGCCCTGGTTTCGCCCGGTAAAACGGGAGATGAGCCCGCAGCTGAAGGACAAGGGGTAACGTATCCCATCACCGTAAAGGGACAGCTCTCCTCGGTAGAGGCGTTCAGCAATATCACCCTGAAATCTGACGCATCCGGCGCCCGCCTGAAATTGTCCGACATTGCACGCATTGAATCTGGCCTGCAAAGCTACGCCTTTGGTATTCGCGAAAATGGCGCGCCCGCAACGGCGGCGGCAATACAGCTGTCGCCAGGCGCCAACGCAATGAGTACGGCTTCAGGCGTACGCGCACGCATCGACGCGCTTTCCCAGGTATTACCGGAAGGAATGGCGTTTACGGTTCCCTTCGATACCGCGCCGTTTGTGAAACTTTCTATCGTGAAGGTTGTTCAGACATTTGTGGAAGCGATGGTCCTCGTCTTCCTGGTTATGCTGCTTTTTCTGCACAAGATACGCTGTACGCTTATCCCGGCGATTGTTGCTCCCGTCGCACTTCTTGGTACCTTCACGGTGATGTTATTGAGCGGATATTCCATCAATATTCTGACGATGTTCGGCATGGTGCTGGCGATAGGGATTATCGTTGATGATGCCATCGTGGTCGTAGAAAACGTTGAACGACTGATGGAGGAAAAAAGCCTGTCCCCGCGTGACGCCACGCGGCAAGCCATGCAGGAAATCACCCCGGCGATTATAGGCATCACGCTGGTGCTAACCGTCGTCTTTATTCCCATGGGGTTTGCCGAAGGATCCGTCGGGATTATCTACCGACAATTTTGTATCTCCATGGCGGTCTCCATACTGCTGTCCGCGTTTCTTGCCCTGACGCTGACGCCTGCCCTGTGCGCAACGTTACTCAAGCCGCACAAGGCGGGAAAGAGCGGAGGTGGAAGGTTCGCGACCGAGTTTAACGCGCGCTTCCGTTCGCTCACCGTCTGTTACGAAGCCAGGCTGGGTGCCGTTATGAAGCGAAGCGGACGTATGCTGCTCCTGTACGTTGCGCTTTGTGCTGCGCTGTTTTTGGGATTGTCTTCGTTACCGTCGTCCTTTCTACCGGAGGAAGATCAGGGCTACTTTATGTCCTCAATCCAGCTGCCTTCTGATGCCACGATGCAGCGCACCCTGAACGTGGTTAAAAAATTTGAAGAGGAAATTGCGGCCCGGCCGGATATTGAAAGCAACATTATGATCCTGGGGTTTGGGTTTTCAGGTTCAGGGCCGAATTCGGCTATGGCCTTCACCACGCTGAAGGACTGGAAAAACCGGCAGGGTTCGACGGCTCAGGGTGAAGCCGACCATATACAGGCCAGTATGGCGAACGTCTCTGATGCCGTCACGATGAGCCTGCTCCCGCCGACCATTTCGGATATGGGCACCTCCTCGGGGTTCACCTGGTACGTGCAGGACAGAGCCGGGCTGGGCTACGAGGCGTTAAAGCGCGCTGCTGACGCGCTGGTCCTGCAAGCCAATCAGCGTCCTGAACTGAGTGACGTCTATATAGACGGTCTTCCGGAAGGAACAAGCCTTGCGCTCAAGGTGGACAGAGAAAAGGCGGAAGCGATGGGCGTCTCATTTGATGAAGTCAACCAGACGCTCTCCGTCACCCTGGGCTCAAATTACGTCAATGACTATACGAATAGCGGCCGCGTTCAGCAGGTGATCATTCAGGCCGATGCGCCCTACCGAATGCAGCCTGAGCAGATACTGACATTATCTGTGAAAAACCGGATGGGTCAGATGGTACCGGTATCGACGTTTGCCACGCTTTCCTGGAACGTTGCGCCGCAGCAGTTGACGCGTTACCAGGGATATTCTGCGATTCGCATTACCGGAAATGCGGCCTCGGGAGAGTCCAGCGGCACCGCAATGAAGGTTATGGAGAGTTTGTCCAGAGATTTACCTCAGGGCATGGCGGGCGAGTGGGCCGGGAGTTCATTGCAGGAGCGAAAATCGGAATCTCAGCTTCCGGGCCTTATCGTCCTGTCGATACTGGTCGTATTTATGGTTCTCGCCGCCCTGTATGAGAGCTGGTCTATTCCTTTTGCGGTCATGCTGGTCGTTCCGCTGGGTCTTATCGGCGCGGTGATAGCGGTATCTGTTGCCGGTATGACGAATGACGTTTTCTTCAAGGTCGGCCTGATTACGCTTATCGGCCTGTCGGCCAAGAACGCCATTTTGATTGTTGAATTTGCCAGGCAGCTCCATCGCGAAGGGCAACCCCTGCTGGCGGCAACCGTTCATGCCGCCAGCCAGCGCCTGCGCCCTATTCTGATGACATCGTTAGCCTTCACCTTAGGGGTTGTTCCCTTGATGCTGGCCAGCGGTGCGAGCGACAGTACGCAGCATGCCATCGGTACCGGAGTATTTGGCGGCATGATTAGCGGTACGCTTCTCGCGATCTTCTTCGTACCGGTTTTCTTTATCGTCATTGCGCGTTTTGTCGATAACATCAGGAAAGCGTGAATACCCTGGCGGAATCGCGCTCCCTCTCTGGTTGGATGAGGCGAAGCTGTTGCCGGGTGATATAATGGACGAATGCTGAAATTTTGAGCCCCCGCGAGTCCGCGGTGCATTCTTCGGAGCAGGCGTCTTCGGAGAAGTGCGAGAAATATCGTGACACAAGGGGCTGTGAGTGGGCTATAATTTCGAGCTAATTTCGAATGATTTTGAAATACTGCCTGTAACGCTATGAATTACAAGGCAAAATAAGCAATGAATATAAGGATTAAAGCTATGGGTTTTCTTTCCGGTAAGCGCATTCTGGTAACTGGCGTTGCCAGCAAACTGTCCATCGCATACGGCATCGCACAGGCAATGCATCGCGAAGGCGCTGAGCTGGCGTTCACCTACCAGAACGACAAGCTGAAAGGCCGTGTTGAAGAGTTTGCCGCGCAGCTGGGTTCCAGCATTGTTCTGGAATGTGACGTTGCACAAGACGAAAGCATCGACGGCATGTTTGCTGAACTGGCAAAAGCATGGCCGAAATTCGACGGTTTCGTTCACTCCATTGGCTTCGCTCCTGGCGACCAGCTGGACGGCGACTACGTGAACGCGGTTACCCGTGATGGCTTCAAAATCGCTCACGACATCAGCTCCTACAGCTTCGTTGCGATGGCGAAATCCTGTCGCGCAATGCTGAACCCGGGCGCAGCCCTGCTGACCCTGTCCTACCTGGGCGCTGAACGTGCTATCCCTAACTACAACGTTATGGGTCTGGCTAAAGCGTCTCTGGAAGCGAACGTACGCTACATGGCGAACGCAATGGGTCCTGAAGGCGTGCGCGTTAACGCCATCTCTGCAGGTCCTATCCGCACCCTGGCAGCTTCCGGTATTAAAGATTTCCGTAAAATGCTGGCACACTGCGAAGCGGTTACCCCGATTCGTCGTACCGTTACCATTGAAGATGTGGGTAACTCTGCAGCATTCCTGTGCTCTGACCTTTCCGCTGGTATCTCCGGCGAAGTGGTTCACGTTGACGGCGGCTTCAACATCGCTGCAATGAACGAGCTGGAAATTAAATAAGCTGTTACTCTCTTCCCGCCCGGGAAGAGAGTTTTCCCCCCGCACCATCCCTCCGTTATTCCGTTCTGCTATTTGTTATCACCTAACAATATTTTTCCCTTTATCTGCCTTACGCCAGGATATTGATCGCCATTTTGAGATCAAGGAACGCACATGGAACAACGCCGTTTTTCCGGCAAAGGCCACTGGTATCACGAAACCCAGTCGAACCACGCGCAGACGGATGTTCTGCCTCTGGTGCCCGAAGCCGCTAACGTCGACGATCGTTTTTTGCTCGATTTAGCCTTGCCTGATGAGATTGTCGCCGCCTGTTCTGGCTGGCTTACCCCTGCCAGAGACTTATGCCACCAGCTGTTTCCGCTCTCGATTCCCGTTAACCGCCTGCATACGCTCAGCGCCTACGATCGACTCAGTACCGCGTTAACGGTCGCACAGGCCTGCGGCGTTCAGCGGCTCTGTAACCATTACGCCGCCCTCCTCGCCCCGCTTCCCGGCCCGGACTCCTCGCGCGAAAGTAACCAACGTCTGGCGCAAATTACGCAGTATGCCCGCCAGCTCGCCAGCTCCCCTGATGTCATTGATGATAAAGCGCAGAACCAGCTTGATGAGGTTGGCCTGTCAACGTATGACATTGTGGTGATAAACCAGATTATCGGGTTTATCGGGTTTCAGGCGCGCGTCGTCGCGATTTTTCAGGCGATGTTGGGACACCCTGTTCGCTGGCTGCCAGGCCATCATATTCAGCCGCACACGCTGCCCACGCGCCACGACGCGTGGGTGCCGCTTTTGCCTGTCGTCGAGCTGCGCTATGCGAGCGCGCATCAGCTTGAGTCGCTGTCTCGCTGGCAGGCAGAACCCGCGCTGGAGGCGCTGACGCCGGTCCTTTGCCACGAGCCGTCGCTGCTCGACCTGACCGGAGAAATCCTGTTAAACAGCCGTGAAGAGATCCCGCTGACGTCCCCCGCACTTTCGGCGGCGGTCGAACTGCTGACACGCTCTCCGGACCGCTTCAGCGCCGCACAGTTTACCCCTCTCACGGATGAAGGACTCCCCGGCGAACACGCCGTCACGCTGCTTACCCAGAGTGCGTTTGATGGCTGGCTCAATCGTCTGAAAGTCGCGTTTGGTAAAGAGGAATAACCATACTAATTACCCAAAGACCGCTTGCTGAGACAGTGAGAATCGCGTAAAACTGTCAGCCGCTCAATGGCTACGAAAATAGAACATTATGTTTCAGGACAACCCGCTGCTAGCGCAGCTTAAACAGCAACTGCATTCCCAGACGCCGCGTGCAGAAGGGGTCGTAAAAGCCACGGAAAAGGGCTTTGGCTTCCTTGAGGTTGACGCGCAGAAAAGCTACTTCATTCCGCCACCGCAGATGAAGAAAGTGATGCATGGCGATCGCGTCATGGCCGTCATTCATACCGAGAAGGACCGAGAGTCTGCCGAGCCGGAAGAACTGATCGAGCCGTTCCTGACCCGTTTTGTGGGTAAGGTGCAGGGAAAAAACGATCGTCTTTCTATCGTGCCGGATCATCCCCTGCTGAAAGATGCCATTCCCTGCCGCGCCGCCCGTGGCGTTGAGCATGATTTTAAAGAAGGTGACTGGGCCGTAGCAGAAATGCGCCGTCATCCTCTGAAAGGCGATCGCGGTTTTTATGCCGAGTTGACCCAGTTCATTACCTTCGGCGCCGACCATTTCGTGCCATGGTGGGTGACGCTGGCGCGCCACAATCTTGAAAAAGAAGCGCCGAACGGCGTAGCGACTGAGATGCAGGACGAAGGTCTGACGCGCCGCGATCTCACCGCGCTGGAGTTTGTCACCATCGACAGCGCCAGCACAGAAGATATGGATGACGCGCTGTACGCTGAAGAGAGCGCCGATGGCAAACTGCATCTGACCGTGGCCATTGCCGATCCAACTGCCTGGATTGCCGAAGGCAGCAAGCTGGATGACGCGGCGAAAATCCGCGCCTTCACCAACTACCTGCCGGGCTTCAACATTCCGATGCTGCCGCGCGAATTGTCAGACGATCTCTGCTCGCTGCGTCCAAATGAAGTGCGCCCGGTGCTTGCCTGCCGCATGACCATCGCCGCAGATGGCACGATTGAGGACGATATCGAGTTCTTTGCCGCCACTATCGAATCGAAAGCCAAGCTGGCCTACGATAACGTGTCCGACTGGCTTGAAAATACCGGTAGCTGGAAACCTGAATCCGACGCCATTGCCGCGCAAATCCGTTTGCTGCATCGCATCTGCCTGAACCGCGGCGAGTGGCGTAAAACCCATGCGCTGGTGTTCAAAGACCGCCCGGACTATCGCTTTGTTCTGGGCGAGAAAGGCGAAGTGCTGGATATCGTGGCCGAACCGCGACGCATTGCGAACCGCATCGTTGAAGAGGCGATGATTTCCGCCAACATCTGCGCCGCACGCGTGCTGCGCGACAGGCTGGGCTTTGGCATTTACAACGTCCACACCGGGTTTGATCCGGCGAATACCGAAGCGCTGGCGGCCCTGCTTAAGAATCACGATGTGCACGTCGATCCGGAAGAAGTGCTGACGCTGCCGGGCTTCTGCAAGCTTCGCCGCGAACTGGACGCGCAGCCGTCAGGTTTCCTGGACAGCCGCATTCGTCGCTTCCAGTCCTTCGCGGAAATCAGTACCGAGCCGGGCCCGCACTTTGGTCTGGGCCTCGACGCTTACGCCACCTGGACATCGCCAATCCGTAAGTATGGCGATATGGTTAACCACCGTCTGCTGAAAGCGATTATCAAAGGTGAAACCATTGCCCGTCCGCAGGAGGACACCACGCTGCAGATGGCCGATCGCCGCCGTCTGAACCGCATGGCGGAACGTGACGTTGGAGACTGGCTGTACGCACGCTTCCTGCAGGATAAAGCCGGTACGGATACCCGTTTCGCGGCTGAGATCATTGATATCAGCCGCGGGGGTATGCGCGTCCGCCTGGTCGATAACGGCGCTGTCGCGTTTATTCCTGCGCCGTTCCTGCATGCGGTTCGTGAAGAAATGGTCTGTAGCCAGGAAAATGGTACCGTGCAAATTAAAGGTGAAACAGTTTACAAAGTCACCGACGTGATTGACGTCACTATCGCCGAAGTTCGCATGGAAACCCGCAGCATTATCGCGCGTCCTGTCGCCTGATAACCGCTTCAATTGTCGGTCCTTTCTTTTCCGGAAGGGCCGACAATTTTTCTTTTTACCCCCACCACAAAATCATTATTTTTCCTTACTATTTTCAGAATCCCTTCGCCCAAACCCGCCATAATTATCTACAGTAAAAGAGTGTTGTTATATTCGGTTACGTGAATTTTTATACGCTCAGTATCCTTTTTAACCTGTCTCGTTTTATTATAAGAAAACAGGGAAAAACAATAAGTTCACTTCGGTTTTGCCGCTGTTTCTCAACGGAAAAGTCGACAGCAAATGAATAATTTGTGCGCTAATGAAAGCTGCGGGAGAAAACATGATGGACGATCTGGAGCAGAATTTGCTGTTTCGCTACATGGGGACTCACAGCCCGTGGTGGCGCTTGTCAGCTGACAGCAACGCTCTGCACCTTTCCACCAGCGAAAATGCCGATGTCACTCAGGTCGTGGCGCTGGACGATGAACAGGCCGATCTCATCCGTCATTTAACCGTTATTACCTCCAGCATTTCAATGACGCTCTCCCTGTACGGAGAAGATGTTCCGGTTCATCTTGTGGGCCGTAAAATTACCCGTAACGAGTGGGCCGGAACCGCGTCCGCCTGGAACGATACGCCCTCCGTGGCGCGCGATCTGGCCCAGGGGCTCTCTTTCGCGGAACAGGTTGTCTCGGAGGCCAACTCCGTCATTGTTATTCTCGATCGGCACGGCAATATCCAGCGTTTTAACCGGCTTAGCGAAGAGTACACCGGCCTGAAAGAGCATGAGGTCATTGGCCAGAACGTGTTTAAGCTGTTTATGAGCCGCAGCGAAGCGGCCGCTTCAAAGCGCAATATTACCGGTTTTTTTCGCAACGGCAGCTCTTACGAAGTCGAACGCTGGATCAAAACGCGTAAAGGGCAGCGGCTGTTTCTGTTCAGAAATAAATTCGTGCACAGCGGCAGCGGTAAAAATGAAATTTTCCTTATCTGTTCCGGGACCGATATTACCGAGGAGCGCCGCGCTCAGGAGCGGCTGCGCGTGCTGGCCAATACCGATACCATCACCGGCTTGCCAAACCGCAATGCGATCCACGACCTGATTTCTGACGCCATCGACAACCGCGGCGACACGCAGGTGGGCGTGGTGTATCTCGACCTGGATAATTTTAAAAAGGTCAACGACGCTTACGGGCATATGTTTGGCGACCAGCTGTTACAGGCTGTCGCCCTCGCCATTTTGAGCTGTCTGGACGAGGAACAGGTGCTGGCACGACTTGGCGGTGATGAGTTTATCGTCATGGCCACCAATACCTCTCAGGGGTCTCTGGAGGCGATGGCATCGCGCATTTTAACCCGTCTGCGCCAGCCGTTCCGAATCGGTCTGATTGAGATTTATACCGGCTGCTCCCTGGGTATCGCCCTCGCCCCGCAGCATGGGAACGACCGGGAAAGCGTCATTCGTAACGCCGATACCGCCATGTACACCGCCAAAGAGAACGGTCGGGGCAAGTTCTGCGTCTTCTCCCCCGAGATGAACCAGCGCGTATTTGAGTATCTCTGGCTGGATACCAACCTGCGTAAGGCCCTGGATAACGATCAGCTTCTGATCCACTATCAGCCGAAAATAACCTGGCGCGGGGAAGTCAGAAGCCTTGAAGCGCTGGTCCGCTGGCAATCGCCAGAACGGGGGTTGATCCCTCCGCTGGAGTTTATCTCTTATGCCGAGGAGTCGGGGTTGATTGTGCCGCTGGGCCGCTGGGTGATGCTCGACGTGGTTCGCCAGGTGGCGAAATGGCGCGATAAGGGAATAAACCTGCGCGTGGCGGTGAACGTCTCTGCACGCCAGCTGGCCGACCAGACCATCTTCAGTGACTTAAAGCAGGCGCTGAAGGATCTGAATTTTGAATACTGCCCTGTCGACGTCGAATTAACCGAAAGCTGTCTTATCGAGAACGAAGAGCTGGCGTTGTCCGTGATCCAGCAGTTCAGCCGACTCGGGGCGCAAATTCATCTGGATGATTTTGGCACCGGCTACTCTTCCCTTTCGCAACTGGCCCGCTTCCCTATCGACGCCATTAAACTCGATCAGTCTTTTGTCAGGGATATTCATAAGCAGTCCATCTCCCAGTCTCTGGTGCGCGCTATCGTCGCGGTGGCACAGGCGTTAAATCTGCAGGTGATTGCCGAAGGTGTGGAAAATGCAAAAGAAGACGCCTTTCTCACCAAGAACGGCGTCAACGAACGGCAGGGTTTTCTGTTTGCTAAGCCGATGCCCGCTGCCGCATTCGAGCGATGGCTAAAACGATATCAAGCGCGAAATCAACGTTAACTGGCTTTACGCAAGCCCGCCGCGTGATGGCGGTTTTGCAGCGTGACCAGCCGCTCCATGTAGGCGATATCTTTCGGCTCCAGGCAGAAAGCGGCATCTACCCAGTCTTCCGTGATGTCCATCAGTTCACTGCGGGGCAATTGCAGAACGCGCGTACGGGCACGCAGCATCGCCCTGATGCCATTCAGTTTTGGCCGCAGCGTATCAATGAAGGTTCGGGTAGAGACATAGCTTTGTCCGGGTTCAAACAGGACATCCACCAGCCCGTGCTGTTCGTACCATTCAGCCGTATGGGATTCCCCTTTGTAGATGAGTTCCTCCGCCAGCTTCATGCCTGAACGGCGTGCAACCAGGGAATATCCTCCCATACCCGGAAACAGGTTGAAGGCAATCTCCGGGAAACCTAAGCGGGCATCGCGCTGAGCCAGGACGAAATGATGCGCCAAAGCGGCCTCAAACCCGCCCCCTAACGCACTGCCCTCGACCATTGCCAGAGAGATGGCCCCCGTATCAAACCCCCGTGAGGCCGCATGGACACAATCAACGCAGGCGCGAGCGTACGCCCGTAACGCTTCCCGACGTCCATTCTGAATGCACTCGACGAAGAACTGTAAATCACCGCCCACATTGTACATTTCGGGAACCAGCGAACCGGTTACCCAAAAATCAACCGCAAACCCAGACTGGCGAACCAGCCATGAAAAGTTCATGATCTCCTCGATTAACGCATGGTTAAAGCAAGGGCGTGGCTGAGCCCGCAGCATCATCCAGACCGTGTGACGCTCCGCCTCGTAATACCCTGACAGCTGCGTGAACCGTTCAGTATCGGTAAACAGTGTGCAGGTAGGCTGATTGATAACTGTCATAGTCTAATTCCTCTTATAAAAAAGCGCCTTGCGCGCAGTTTTAGACTAATCCACTCAATAAGCCCGCTGCATGAGGGGGAATAAATTTATCACTTACGTTTATGTAATTTAGTTATTGCATTTTTTCCCTTCTCTTTTGATCCTAATTTCTGCATCATTGAAAATATTAACTTTTCGCGCCTGGGGTGAGATTATGTCGACTATTGACGCACAAGCTGTAGCACAACGAATTGATACCGTGCTGGATATCCTGGTGGCGGGCGATTATCACTCTGCTATCCGTAATCTCGAGATCCTGAAGTCTGAACTTCTTGCTCAGAATGGTGCTGACAATGCGCCTGAAAACAGACAGCCAAAAGCGCCGTGGGAAGTTTAACCCCACCGTCTCCGACCTCGTTTCGCTTTATTAAATGGATGCTATGAATTCCCGACAACAACTCATTTTGCAGATGGTCATCGATCAGGGACGCGTAAGCGTAGTCGATCTCGCTAAAACCACCGGTGTGTCTGAAGTCACAATCCGTCAGGATCTTAATCTGCTGGAAAAACAGAGCTACCTGCGTCGCGCACACGGATATGCTGTCCCGCTGGACAGTGATGACGTTGAGACGCGCATGATGAATAACTACGCGCTCAAACGTGAACTGGCGGAGTTTGCCGCGTCCCTGGTGAACAACGGCGAGACCGTCTTTATTGAAAACGGCAGCAGTAATGCCCTTCTGGCGCGCACGCTTGCCGATCAAAAGGACGTTACTATCATCACCGTCAGCAGCTATATCGCGCATTTGCTCAAAGAGACACGCTGCGAGGTGATTCTGCTCGGCGGTATTTACCAGAAAAAAAGTGAAAGCATGGTAGGCCCGCTGACCCGTCAGTATGTCCAGCAGGTTCATTTTAGCAAGGCCTTCATCGGAATTGACGGCTGGCAGCCGGAGACAGGTTTTACCGGCCGGGATATGATGCGCTCTGACGTCGTGAATGCCGTGCTGGAAAAAGAGTGTGAAGCCATTGTGCTCACCGACAGCTCTAAATTTGGCGCCGTTCATCCTTATACGATGGGCCCCGTTTCACGCTTTAGCCGCGTGATTACCGACGAAAGATTGAGCGACGCGCACCGTAATAAACTGGAAGATGACGGACTGATCGTCAATA
Organism: Enterobacter cloacae complex sp. CARB60; assembly: GCF_036487345.1. Lineage (NCBI taxonomy): Bacteria > Pseudomonadati > Pseudomonadota > Gammaproteobacteria > Enterobacterales > Enterobacteriaceae > Enterobacter > Enterobacter cloacae complex sp. CARB60. The sequence continues at coordinate 2,033,684 of NZ_JAZKLC010000002.1, read as the reverse complement.
TTATTAAAACGACCGCCTGAGTCCCCTCCGCGCCCGAATTTCGGGCGCATACGCCCTTCTTTCTCTGAGATGATTCCTGGTACTTCTTTAAGAGTTTTTACCTGTTTAACCTGCATTAAAGTCGTAAAATTAATGTTAGCGATATAACAGGAAGTGACTATCACCTGCGTGATTACGTAACGCCTGCGCGACCAGCTTTCACGGAGAACAGAATTAAGTATTCGATTCGTCTATACTTAACGTGTACATCTTTCCGTGAATCGATAATTCAGGAGAAAGTATTATGACCTTAACCAGCAAAAAATTAGCCGCCGCTGTTCTGGCAATCACTGTAGCAATGTCCCTGAGCGCGTGCTCTAACTGGTCTAAACGTGACCGTAACACCGCTATTGGTGCCGGTGCCGGTGCTCTTGGTGGTGCAGTATTAACGGATGGTAGTACGCTGGGTACATTAGGTGGCGCTGCTGTCGGTGGTATTATCGGTCACCAGGTTGGCAAATAATTATTATCTAAGCCTTCCCCGGTATTGCGATATTTGAACGCATTTCAGGTCTGACTTACGCACGTATATAACACGAGCCACGGCATTTGCCGTGGCTCATTTATTTTAGCCGCCTGCCAGTTTGACTTTCATCCCTTTAGCTTCCAGCAGAGATTTTATTAAATCGCGCTTATCACCCTGGATTTCAATAATGCCGTCTTTCACGGCGCCGCCGCAGCCACATTTCTTTTTCAACTCGGCCGCCAGCTTTGTCAGTTCAGCGTCATCCAGGTCAATGCCGGAGATAAGGCAAACACCTTTCCCTTTTCGTCCACTGGTCTGGCGCTGGATCCGAACGATGCCGTCTCCCTTTGGACGCTCCACTTTCGCTTTCGGTTCATCTATTCGCCCGCTATCGGTTGAATAGACCAGACGGCTGTTGGAATCGGTCATTACGCCCCCTTTTTCAGCGATGCGTTGATAGCCTTAAGCGTCTCAGCCGGATTTGCAGACTGCGTCACCGGACGTCCGATAACCATGTAGTCAACGCCAGCAGCCAGCGCCTGCTCAGGCGTCATAATGCGGCGCTGATCGCCCACGTCGCTGCCTGCAGGGCGGATCCCCGGCGTGACCAGTTTAAAATCCTTGCCCAGCGCTGATTTGAAACGTACCGCTTCCTGCGCGGAGCAAACTACGCCATCCAGGCCGCAACGTTGCGTCAGACGCGCAAGACGCTCTGCATGCTCTGCGGGTGACAACGTCACGCCCAGGTCGCGTAAATCGTTTTCGTCCATACTGGTCAGCACGGTGACCGCAATCAGCAGCGGTGCATCTTTACCGAACGGCAGGAGCGCCTCACGGGCGGCCGTCATCATTCTTGCCCCACCCGATGCATGGACGTTGACCATCCATACGCCCAGCTCTGCGGCTGCGGCAACTGCGTGCGCCGTGGTATTCGGGATATCGTGGAATTTCAGATCGAGGAAAACGTCAAAGCCGCGCTGCTGCAGATCGCGAACGATTTGCGGTCCAAACAGCGTGAACATCTCTTTGCCAACTTTTAGGCGGCAGTCGCGAGGGTCAATACCGTCGACAAACGCCAGTGCGGCGTCACGCTTATTGTAATCAAGCGCAACAACAACAGGAGAATCCGTAATTACGCGGGAAGTGGAGGATGTAACAGACGTCATGACCAGCCCTTTTCGTCTATGGGCGCGCAGCGGCGCGGAACAGATAAACGGCCAGCATTCTACCTGCCGACGCCGCAAATTGACAGGATCCATTTACGCGCCTGCCAGGCCTGCAAACCGCACGATGTACGACGAGAGGTAAAAGTCATCAGTATGTTGTAACTAAAATGGGATGTTTTAAAAAATTACTGCCCATCCAGGCCACGAATTGGCTTGATGGTGGACCAGGCGCGGCAGGAAGGACAGTGCCAGTAAAGCGTATACGCGGTAAAACCACACTTCTGGCAGCGATAGCGCGGCTTGCTGCGCACCTGCTCGCCAACCATGTCTCGGAGCACCATCAGGCTCTCTTTGGCGCGCCCTTCTTCAGCATCGTTCAGGTGGTAATCCATCAGCTTATGGAACACCCGCATGGTCGGATGACGCTGCAGCTGACGCGTAATATAAACCTGCGCGGTGTCGCTTCCCTCATACTGCTCAACAACGTCAGATAGCATCAGTTCAGCGGTAGCGCCGGTATTCTCTTCCACGCAACGACGCAGGAATGCTACCCACTCTTCCTGCTTGTCCAACTGTTGATAGCAGGTTTGCAGCATTTCCAGCGTTTCACTGACCAGCTCTTTGTCCTGGTCGATAACCCGCAGCAGGCTTTCAACGGCTTTGGCGTAGTCGCCACTCGCCATAAAGACGCGCCCCATCATGATGGAGATTCGCGCGCTGTTGCGGTCCGCTGCTGCGCCTTTCTTCAGCAGCGCCATGGCTTTATCCATGTCGTCGTTGCCCATCTGCTGAAGCGCAAGCTCACAGTAGAAATGGGCTATCTCAACGCGCTGCTTATTTTTACCCAGCTTCACCAGACGTTCAGCGGTATCAATGGCTTTCTGCCAGTCGCTGGTGGCCTGGTAAATCTGCAGGAGCTGCTGCAGCGCGCCAATGCGGAAATCTGTTTCGTCCACCAGCTGCGCGAACATATCTTCAGCGCGATCGTACAACCCCGCGGCCATGTAATCACGCCCCAGCTGTTGCACCGCAAGGAGACGTTGATCGTAGGTCAGCGAGGCGCTTTCCATCAGGGTCTGGTGAATACGAATGGCGCGATCGACCTCGCCGCGAGAGCGGAACAGGTTACCCAGGGTGAGATGCGCTTCAACCGTCCCCGTATCCTCTTTCAGCATATCGAGGAACAGGTCTACCGCTTTGTCCTGCTGATTGCTCAGGAGGAAGTTCACCCCCGCAACGTAGTCGCGGGAGAGCCGGTTGGCCTCATCCTGTTTTGTTTGTTGCGCACTTCTGCGGCCCATATACCAGCCATAGGCTGCGGCTACAGGCAAAAGCAGAAACAACAACTCCAGCATAGTCGATTATTCCTTCACGACCGGCACACCAGAGCTTTCCGGGATGTCAGACGCAGGGGCAATGTTATTTTCGAGTCGCTTAATTTTACGTTCAGCGCGCGCAAGAGAAACACGGACTTTCAACCAGAACAGACCGCAAACCAGCCAGCCAATGGCAAAACCGGCAGCAAATAAGACCGCCAGCAGGCTCGAGACGCGATACTCACCCTGAGCCAGCAGATAGTTAAACGTCACCTGCTGATCGTTTTGTGCACCCAACGTGACTGAAATGACAAAAATCGCCAATACCAGTAAGAAAATGAGTAAATATTTCACATTACTTCCCGTTATGTGGTTCAAGCGAATAAAGTGTGTTCAACTCACCGCAATCAGCCTTATAAACTACCATTTTAGCGACGAGCGCGAAACGGAAAAAGTGACGCGCCGGTCATGGATCTATGGGCAAAATACGGAATATCAACCGTCAGGCGTCGGTTTGGTCCCTTTCGGCTATTTCTTCTTTCTCTTCCGGCGGTGGTGTGAGCGGGCCGCAGAATCGTTCAGTAAGCCAGGTCGCCAGTGTCACCAGCAGCCATGAGATCAGCGTGGCGACGACCAGATCCCGCGGCCAGTGCATCCCCAGCAGCAAGCGGCTGCCCATTACTCCCGTCGCCCAGACCAGTAAAATCACGATAGTGACCGTTCGACGCCTTGGCCAAAGCAGCCCAACCCCCAGCAACGCCCAGCTGGCCGCAAACATGGTGTGACCGGAAGGAAACGCGAACCCCGTCTCTTTCTGCCAGTGTTTACGCAAGAATTTCGGGATATCCTGCTGTTCCGCAAGCTGTTCTTTCACCAGCGCGCCGCGATCTTTACGCTTTAAATTGTAGAACTCATCCACCGGAACATGATGCGTTTTTTCCAGCCAGACGACAAAAGGACGCGGCTCCTGAACGCGATCTTTAACCCAGGACTTCACGCCCTGACCGACAAGGATAGCGCCCCCGAGGATCGCAAAGAGCATCAGCGCCGCGCGCAGACGAAAGCGCAGGCACCACAGAAACCAGGCGCAGAGGAGCACATGGGTAATAATTCCCCACGGCTGGGTGACCGTTTCCGTAATCCAGTATAACGTTTTCAGCCACGTGGCGTTCTGCCCGGGCTGCCACATCCAGCCTGAAAGCCATACGGCCAGGGGCATAATCAGTAAAATGGCCGCACCTGCTGCCGTACGTCTGGCGATTGAAAGCATGTCTTCTCCTTTTTCGCTAAGCGTCACAATCATAACTGAAATTAATCCACCGGGTGGAGATGTCGGATCGTGCGTTTAACGTTCATATAGCATGGTGCCCATTAGGCGAACCTGCTGAGCTTGTGGCAAAATGAACTGATACAGAAAGCAAAACAGGGCAAAGGCACGAAACGTGTCAGCCTACTCTGGAGAATCACATGCAGCTTAAACGTGTGGCAGAAGCCAAACTGCCAACCCCATGGGGCGATTTCCTGATGGTGGGTTTTGAAGAACTGGCAACCGGACAGGATCATGTCGCGCTGGTGTATGGCGACATTTCAGGGCAGACGCCGGTGCTGTCCCGCGTCCATTCAGAGTGTCTTACCGGCGACGCGCTGTTCAGCCTGCGCTGTGATTGTGGTTTCCAGCTGGAAGCCGCCCTGTCTCATATTGCAGAAGAAGGTTGCGGTGTACTGCTTTATCACCGCCAGGAAGGTCGTAATATTGGTCTGCTGAATAAAATCCGCGCCTACGCGCTTCAGGACCAGGGCTACGATACGGTTGAAGCAAACCATCAGCTCGGCTTTGCTGCTGACGAACGCGACTTTACCTTGTGCGCCGATATGTTCAAGCTGCTGGGCGTGGACGAAGTTCGCCTGCTGACCAATAACCCGAAAAAAGTGGAGATCCTGACCGAAGCGGGGATTAACATCGTCGAGCGTGTACCGCTGATTGTCGGCCGTAACCCGAAAAACGCCCACTACCTTGATACCAAAGCCGCCAAAATGGGCCATCTGCTGAAAGAGTGATGCTAAAAGCCCGGCACGCGTGCCGGGCTTGTTTCATCAGTCCAGCATCTTGCGAATCACATAATGTAAAATGCCGTCGTTCTGGTAATAGGTCAGCTCGGTTGCCGTATCAATACGGCACCGGCAATCCAGCACCTCGGTTTTCCCGTCTGCCCGCGTTAACTTCACCGGCACCGTTTTACCCGGCTGCAGGTTTTGCAGACCGCTAATCTCAATCTGCTCTTCCCCGGTCAGTCCCAGCGTTTTACGCGTCACGCCCTGCGGGAACTCGAGCGGCAGGATCCCCATACCGATCAGATTCGAGCGGTGAATGCGTTCGAACGATTCGGCGATGACCACGCGAACGCCAAGCAGACGCGGACCTTTCGCTGCCCAGTCTCGGCTGGAGCCGGAACCGTACTCTTTCCCGGCGATCACCGCCAGCGGCGTACCTTCCTGTTGATATTTGACCGCCGCATCATAAATCGAAACGACTTCCGTACCCGGCAGATGGCGCGTCATGCCCCCTTCTACGCCCGGCACCATTTCGTTACGAATGCGGATGTTGGCAAACGTCCCGCGCATCATGACTTCATGATTACCGCGACGCGATCCGTAGGAGTTAAAATCACGACGTTCGACGCCCCGGCTTTGCAGATAACGGCCAGCCGGGCTATCGGCTTTGATACTCCCCGCCGGAGAGATGTGGTCAGTTGTGACAGAATCCCCCAGCATCGCCAGTATGCGCGCGCCGTGGATATCCTTGAGCGGCGCCGGCTCGGCCAGCATCTCATCAAAGAACGGCGACAGACGAATATAGGTCGAGTCATCCTGCCAGTCATAGGTATCTGAGCCAATAACGTTAATGGTTTTCCATTCCGGCGTGCCTTCAAAGACCTCCGCATACTCTTTGCGGAACATCTCGGTTGAGACCTTTTCAACGGCCAGCGCGATTTCACGCGAAGATGGCCAGATATCTTTCAGGTAGACAGGGTCATTCTTGCGATCGTGGCCAATCGGGTCGGTCACCAGGTTGATATTCATGTTCCCTGCCAGGGCATAAGCAACCACCAGCGGCGGCGAGGCCAGCCAGTTGGTTTTCACCAGCGGATGAATACGCCCTTCAAAGTTACGGTTGCCGGACAGAACCGCGCCTACCGTCAGGTCGCCCTGCTTGATCGCCGTTTCAATAGGTTCAGGCAGCGGGCCGGAGTTACCGATGCATGTCGTACAGCCGTAGCCCACGAGGTTAAAGCCCAGCTCGTCAAGGTACGGCGTCAGTTTGGCCTGTGCCAGGTAATCCGACACCACTTTGGAACCCGGTGCCAGCGAGGCCTTGACCCATGGCTGAGGTTTTAGCCCAAGCTCTACCGCCTTTTTAGCCAATAAACCGGCCGCCATTAATACGCTGGGGTTCGAGGTGTTGGTGCAGGAGGTAATGGCGGCAATAACCACCGCGCCATCCGGGAGCTGATACTGATGTCCGTTCAGAACATAGTCGACCGGACGATGATCCTTCTGCGCCACGTTCACTTCCAGCGCATTGCTGGCGGCAAACGCTTTTGGCACGTCACTCAGCGCGACCCGATCCTGCGGACGTTTCGGCCCGGCGAGGCTCGCCTCAACGCTTGCCATATCGAGTTCAAGCGTGCTGGTGAAGACGGGTTCATCGCCCGGATTTCGCCACATGCCCTGCGCTTTGGTATAAGCCTCCACCAGCGCGACCTGCTCTTCGCTGCGCCCGCTAAGGCGCATGTATTCCAGCGTGACATCATCAATGGGGAAAAAGCCGCAGGTTGCGCCGTATTCCGGCGCCATATTAGCAATGGTGGCGCGGTCGGCCAGCGGCAGCGAATCCAGTCCGTCCCCGTAGAATTCGACAAATTTGCCTACCACACCATGCTTACGCAGCATCTGGGTGACGGTAAGCACCAGATCGGTGGCGGTAATGCCTTCAGACAGCCTGCCGGTAAGCTTGAACCCCACCACATCCGGGATAAGCATGGACACCGGCTGGCCGAGCATGGCCGCTTCCGCTTCGATACCCCCGACGCCCCAGCCCAGCACGCCCAGACCGTTTATCATGGTGGTATGGGAGTCCGTGCCCACCAGCGTATCCGGATAGGCGACCCACTCTTTATCCTGCAATTCACTCCAGACGGCTTTACCCAGATATTCAAGGTTAACCTGGTGACAAATACCGGTACCTGGCGGGACCACGCTAAACCGGCTGAACGCCTGCTGCCCCCACTTAAGAAACACGTAGCGCTCGTGGTTACGCTCCATCTCCAGACGCACGTTCTCGCCAAAGGCGTCGTCATCACCAAAGCGATCAACGGTTACGGAGTGGTCAATGACGAGGTCAACAGGGGAAAGCGGATTCACTTTTGCCGTATCTCCGCCGAGACGCTTAACGGCCTCGCGCATCGCGGCTAAATCAACGACGGCAGGGACGCCGGTAAAGTCCTGCATCAGTACCCTTGCCGGGCGGTAGGCGATTTCTCTGTCGGCGTGGGCATTTTCAAGCCACCCTACCAGCGCCTGGATATCATTGAGGGTGACAGAGTCACCGTCCTGCCAGCGCAAGAGATTTTCAAGTAAAACTTTCAATGACTTGGGTAAACGCGAAATGTCCCCAAGCGTTCTGGCAGCCAGCGGCAGGCTGTAGTAATGCCAGGTTTTGTTTTCTGCCTGTAATGTGTCCTTACTGGCTTCGCGTAGGGTTAACGACATAAGCTCCTCCTTAATCACAGAGATGCCCCGACAATCATCAGGGCCGTAATTAAAGATAACACAAAGATGTCGTAACGTTTTGATAACAACCCAAATTGATAAATTTAGGATTGGTCCAGAATGGGAAAACAAAAAACCCCGCCGTAGCGAGGTTTTACAATTTAGTGGAGGGCCAACCAGATGAGCTGACTCCAGAACAGAATCGACACGGTAAAAACGCCGATCCATGACCAGTATTTGTGAGACGTCATGTTATTCATCGTAGGGACACCAGGCATTATTTATAAAAAGTTCTGAGGTGAGTCCTCAGTGCTATATTGCTGATGTGTATTTATTAAAGAGTACAAAAGTGCAGAGTCGATATTCAGACTATTTGCATCATTACGCAATTAACTAAATTATTGTTTTTTGGGTTCGTCTTCTGCGAACACATCAATAAACGCTTGCTGCTGCGGCGTCAGTTTCCAGGACGCGGGTACAACAGTCGCAGGTGCTTTACGCCCTCTGTGACCATTGTCACGATGCTGACACATCTGTTTTACCGTTTCTGTACGTACCGTCACTGCCATATTTAACCCCAATATTTCCAGGCCAGGAGAGCAACCACCACCCAAAACAGGGTAGAAACGAGAAAGACCGCCAGCCAGGCTTTACGCTTGAGCGCAGGATCCCTTTGCGGTTCTTCACTTCCTGAAGGCATTGCTAACCTCATACAATCGACATCGCTTATCATTTAGGACCAAACAATTGGTATAATTAATCATCTGTTGAGATAAATCCTAAAGAAACTTTAGCCGAAAAGCCAGTGAATTTACGCACCGGGTGGTATGAAATATTCAATCTTTTGACCAGAAATAAATAATTGAAAAGAAAAATTTGCGAAGGCGTAAATTAGTTTCTACTTTTGTCGCCAATTCACGACATTATAACCTTACAAATTAAATGGATAATGACATTATATGACAGGGATGCGTAGATGATGATAATTCTAATTTAGCTTTGAGGCGTTATTTCGGTATCTTTCCCTTAGGGAAAGATACCGGGTGTGATTATTTTTCGGGGAGTTTGATGTCTTTAAACATCTCTTCAATATCTTCATTTGAGCGTAATGCAACGGCGGTATCAACCACATCACGCGTTAAATGAGGGGCAAAGCGCTGAATAAAATCATACATATAGCTGCGCAGGAAGGTGCTGCGACGGAATCCAATCTTTGTGGTGCTATGACTGAAAACATCGTGCGCATCAAGACGCACCAGGTCAGGGTCTGACACCGGATCCACCGCCATGCTGGCAATGACGCCCACCCCCAGACCAAGCCGCACATAGGTCTTAATCACGTCGGCATCCGTCGCGGTAAAGACAATGCGCGGCGTTAACCCTGCCCGGTTAAAGGCCGTATCAAGCTCGGACCGTCCGGTAAAGCCAAACGTATACGTCACCAACGGATATTGCGCCAGCTCTTCGATAGAGACCGACCCTTTACCCGCCAGGGGGTGATCCGGGGTCACCACGATAGAACGGTTCCAGTGATAGCATGGAAGCATGACCAGATCGTCATAGAGATGAAGCGCTTCGGTGGCGATGGCAAAGTCTGCATTACCCTTGGAAACGGCTTCAGCAATTTGCGTTGGCGAGCCCTGGTGCATATGCAAAGAGACGCGGGGATAACGCTCGATAAAGCCTTTGATTACACCGGGAAGCGCATAGCGCGCCTGGGTATGGGTCGTGGCAATATACAGCGAACCTTTATCCGGCCAGGTGTGTTCCCCTGCCACTGACTTAATCGCATCGACTTTAGAGAGGACTTCCCGCGCAATGCGGATGATTTCCTGCCCCGCTGGCGTCACCTGAGTGAGATGCTTACCGCTGCGGGCAAATATCTGGATACCTAACTCATCCTCCAGCATACGAACTTGTTTGCTGATACCCGGTTGCGAGGTATATAACCCCTCTGCGGTAGAAGAGACGTTAAGGTTATGATTCACCACCTCAACGATATAACGAAGCTGCTGTAATTTCATGCCAGACCATCCGATTTAGCGCATGCGGTCAATCGCTTAAGACGATTTAATAATAAGAAACAGGTTAACTATAACCACTATATCATTTATAGCCTGACTGTATAGTACGGAACAAAAAATAATAACAAGGCAATAAAAAAGGGCCGGAAATCCGGCCCTTTTACAGGTAAGTTACGGTAAGGGAAGATTATTTCTTGCCTTCAACCCATTTGCCATCGACAAAGAAGGCTGACCATCCGGTCGCTTTACCCTCTTTCTCGGCCGCAACATACTGCTGCTTGGTTTTACGGCTAAACCGTACCACGGTTTTGTTGCCTTCAGGATCCTGCTGTGGCGCATCGGCCAGATAACGCAGTTTCTCAGGCAGACGATCGCGGAAGCGATGCAGCTCTTCCACCAGCGGCGCGCGCGTTTCACGTGATTTCGGGAAGGTGTTGGCGGCCAGGAAGACACCCGCAGCGCCGTCACGCAGCACGAAGTACGCGTCGGATTTCTCGCACGGCAGCTCTGGCAGCGGAACCGGATCTTCCTTCGGCGGAGCCACTTCACCGTTACGCAGGATTTTGCGCGTGTTTTTACACTCGTCGTTGGTACAGGCCATGTACTTACCGAAACGCCCCATTTTCAGGTGCATTTCAGAGCCACACTTCTCGCACTCCACAATCGGGCCGTCATAGCCTTTAATGCGGAACTCGCCCTCTTCGATCTCATACCCGTCACACGTTGGGTTATTACCGCAGACGTGCAGCTTACGTTTTGGATCGATCAGGTAGCTGTCCATCGCCGTGCCGCATTTTTTGCAGCGGCGTTTGGCACGCAGAGCGTTAGTTTCCGCATCATCACCTTCCAGCACGTTGAGAACTTCGTTCTCAGGCACCAGGTTGATGGTGGTTTTGCAGCGCTCTTTTGGTGACAGCGCGTAGCCGGAGCAGCCAAGGAACACGCCCGTGGTTGCGGTGCGGATCCCCATCTTGCGGCCGCAGGTTGGGCAGTCGATGCTGGTCAGAACCATCTGGTTAGGCAGCATGCCGCCCTCTTCAGGATCCTTCTCCGCTTTTTCAAGCTGGTCGGTAAAGTCGCTGAAGAAGCTGTCGAGTACCTTTTTCCATTCCGCCTGATGGCTGGCAACCTGGTCGAGGCTGTCTTCCATTTGCGCGGTGAAATCGTAGTTCATCAACTCGCGGAAGTTAGCTTCCAGACGGTCGGTGACGATCTCACCCATTTTTTCCGCATAGAAACGACGGTTTTCAACGCGTACGTAGCCACGGTCCTGAATCGTCGAGATGATGGACGCGTAGGTCGACGGACGGCCAATACCGCGTTTTTCCAGCTCTTTCACCAGGGACGCTTCACTGAAGCGCGCAGGCGGCTTGGTGAAGTGCTGGGCTGGCACGAGGTCAACCAGCGAGAGTTCATCACCTTTGTTCACCGCCGGCAGCGTCCGGTCTTCATCACCTTTACGCAGCGCAGGCATCACTTTCGTCCAGCCGTCGAAACGCAGGATACGACCGCGCGCCTTCAGGCGGAAATCACCCGCGCCAACGGTCAGCGTGGTGGAGTCGTACTTCGCAGGCGTCATCTGGCACGCCACGAACTGGCGCCAGATCAGCTGATACAGCTTTTGCGCATCCGCTTCCATATCTTTTAACGATTCCGCGAGGACGGAGACGTCGGAAGGACGAATTGCTTCGTGCGCTTCCTGGGAATTCTCTTTGCTGGCGTACTGATTCGCACTTTCCGGCAGGTATTTTTTGCCGAAATTGTCGCTGATATAGCCGCGCACCATGTTAACTGCGTCCTGGCTCAGGTTGGTTGAGTCGGTACGCATGTAGGTGATGTAACCCGCTTCATACAGGCGCTGGGCCATCATCATGGTTTTCTTCACGCCATAACCGAGACGCGTGCTTGCAGCCTGTTGCAGCGTAGAGGTTATAAACGGAGCACCCGGCTTGCTGCTGGTCGGTTTGTCTTCACGTTCCAGCACCTGATAGCGTGCTTTTTCCAGCAGCGCCACGGCGGCCATGGTCTGGTCGCGGTTTTCTGGACGGAAAGGCTTATCGTTGTGATGGCTCACCTGCAGCGGCAGAGCGTCACCGCCCGGCGTGGTCACATTGGCATCAACTTCCCAGAACTCTTCCGGCACGAAGGCTTTAATTTCGCGCTCACGCTCAACGACCAGACGCACCGCGACGGATTGCACACGACCTGCGGACAGGCCACGGGCAATCTTTTTCCACAGCAGTGGAGAAACCATGTAGCCCACAACGCGGTCCATAAAGCGACGTGCCTGCTGTGCGTTTACACGGTCAATATTCAGTTCGCCCGGCTTCTCAAACGCCTGACGAATCGCATTCTTCGTAATTTCGTTAAACACTACACGGCTGTAGCGTTTGTCATCACCACCAATCACTTCCCGCAGGTGCCACGCAATGGCTTCCCCTTCGCGGTCAAGGTCGGTTGCGAGATAGATGTGGTCTGCTTTTTCAGCAAGCTGCTTCAGCTCGTTAACGACTTTTTCTTTTCCGGGCAGCACTTCATATTGTGCATCCCAGTTATGCCATGGGTTCACACCCATGCGGTTGACAAGCGCGCTACGTTCATCCTTTTTAGGCTTTTTAGCCCCTTTGGTGGAGGTAGAGTCTGCGCTCTTTTTGCTGGCTGAGCCACTGGTCGGCAAATCGCGGATATGACCCACGCTGGACTTAACCACGTAGTCATTACCCAGATACTTATTGATCGTTTTGGCTTTTGCCGGGGACTCAACGATGACGAGAGCTTTACCCATATTCACCTTTACCTAATTTAATTCTTCCAGGAATACGCCGCACGTTGATTTCCCTTCCGCTGACGACGAGCCAATGATATTGCGACTGCGTCAGGGGATATCAACCCCTTTGTCTTACCGGGCGTTAAAGAAAAGACGCCCAGGTGATTGATTTTTCGGGTATTTTTCTCACATCTCGTGTAATTCGTGACGAATTCCAGGTTGAATGTCAAGCAATTCTGTTGCCAGAATGACGAAAGCGCACACTCTACCTGATAAAATTCGTTACGCAACTTTATTAGCATGCAAAAGCAAATCCCGCCAGCCAGGCCCCTGCACCTTATCCCCTCACATTACAGGGAAAATTTGCCCCCAATGCGCCCTCGGCGTAGACTATTGTCACTGTTTAAGGAGTGGATTATGCAGAATACGACCCAACCTATTGACCGAGCCTCTCTGCTTATCGAAGCAAACAAGCTTATCCGTGACCATGAAGATACGCTGGCGGGCATTGAAGCCACCGGCGTAGAGCAGCGTAATGGCGTGCTGATTTTCAGCGGCGAATACTTCCTTGACGAGCAGGGGTTGCCGACCCCGAAAAGCACCGCCGTATTTAACATGTTCAAATACCTGGCGCATACGCTTTCCGAGAAATATCACCTGGTCGATTAAAGCAAAACGCGAGGCATGTGCCTCGCGTTTTTGTTTACAGCAGCGGTTTTTGTCCGCGCTGTAGCCAGCGCAGCAGCAGGCGATCCGCACTTTCCGCCGCGCTGTTGGTAAAGCGGTCAAGGAGTCGCTTACGCTGGGTAAAGCGCACGCCCACCAGTTCACGGCCTTCCATCAGGTTGAGCAGCAGATCGTCGCTGGTTCCAACTTCATCCACCAGCCCTTTCTCCTGCGCCTGGACGCCGTACCAGTGCTCCCCTGTCGCGACCTGTTCAATATCGAGCGTCGGGCGCATACGGTGCACAAAATCTTTAAAGAGGTGATGCGTTTCGTTGAGATCTTCACGGAATTTTTGACGCCCTTCTTCCGTGTTTTCCCCCAGCAGCGTCAGGGTACGTTTATACTGACCCGCCGTGTGAAGTTCGATATCAATCTCTTTATTTTTCAGGAAGCGGTTAAAGTTCGGAATTTGGGCGACCACGCCGATCGAGCCTATAATGGAGAACGGCGCGGCAACAATTTTGTCCGCCACGCAGGCCATCATGTAGCCACCGCTGGCCGCCACTTTATCCACCGCCACAGTCAGCGGGATCTGTTTTTCACGCAGGCGCTGCAGCTGTGAGGCGGCCAGTCCGTAACCGTGAACCACCCCGCCCGGGCTTTCAAGACGCACGACAACCTGATCCTGCGGCGTCGCCACGGCCAGAACGGCAGTCACTTCCTCCCGCAGAGAAGAAACCTCATGCGCATCCATACTGCCTTTAAAATCGAGCACATAGACACGTGGCGTAGCCTTATCCTGCGGCGCAATGAGCTTTGCTTTTGCCTTGGCCGCTTTGGCTTCCTGTTTATGCTTTTTCTTCTGCGCTTTCAGCCAGAGTTTCTGTTGATGACTATCAAGCAGCGCCAGAGACATCTCTTCCTGCATCTCTTTATACTGCTCGCTCAGGCGGGTGATGCGTAACTCCCCACGCTGACGCTTGCGCTGCGTCAGGTTGACAATCAGAACGGCAATCACCGCAATGGCAATCACCACCGTCGCGATTTTGGCCAAAAACAACCCATATTGAGAAAGTAATTCCACGCGTTCCACCTTGATTTAACCACGAATCTTTCACGGCAGTGTACAACAGCCCTGCCCATGCGTCTCGCTCGTGACATTACCTCTGCGAGCCGCCTTCAGGAATCCCCGAACTGGAGTTTAAATATTTGCAAATTGTTAATTTTACAGTAATGCGTCCTGTAGACTGATTGAATTATTAGGCTAATTCGGGCATAAAGCCGAAAAGTCATCATAAAGGCGCCATTGCGTTACCGGTCGCCTGAGGAGTCACCGTGCATTATCAACCGCAAAAAAATCTGCTGCAAAACCGGATTATTCTTGTCACCGGTGCCAGCGACGGGATTGGCCGAGAGGCGGCCCTGACATACGCCGAATACGGCGCGAACGTCATTCTGATCGGGCGCAACGAAGAAAAACTGAAAAACGTCGCTCAGGAGATTGAGGCTGTATGCGGCACGCCGGCCCCGTGGTATACGCTGGATTTGCTGACCTGCACGCCCGCGGTGTGCCAGGAGTTAGCCCAGCGCATCAGCGCCCACTATCCGAGACTCGACGGCGTGCTGCATAACGCCGGCTTGTTAGGCGAAGTGCGTCCGATGGATGAACAGGATCCTGATATCTGGCAGCAGGTGATGCAGGTCAACGTCAACGGCACATTTTTCCTTACACAGGCATTGCTTCCTTTATTACTGAAATCCGAGTCGGGATCCCTGGTCTTTACCTCTTCCAGCGTTGGCCGTGAGGGACGCGCAAACTGGGGAGCCTATGCTGTATCAAAATTCGCGACCGAAGGCATGATGCAGGTGCTGGCGGAGGAGTATCAGAGCCGCCATCTGCGCGTAAACTGCATTAACCCGGGCGGTACGCGCACCAAAATGCGCGCCTGCGCGTTCCCGAGCGAAGATCCGCAGAAGCTGAAAACCCCGGCAGACATTATGCCGCTCTATCTCTGGCTGATGGGCGACGACAGCCGCCGCAAAACCGGGATGACCTTTGACGCCCAGCCGGGCCGTAAACCAGGAATTTCGCAATGAGTGAAGAACGTCATCAGCAACGCCAGCAGCGTCTGAAAGAACAGGTCGATGCGCGCGTCGCGGCGGCACAGGACGAGCGTGGGATCGTCATCGTCTTTACCGGCAACGGCAAGGGGAAAACCACCGCCGCATTCGGCACGGCGACACGCGCCGTCGGCCATGGGCAAAAAGTGGGCGTGATCCAGTTTATTAAAGGCGAATGGCCCAACGGCGAGCGAAATTTACTTGAGCCTCACGGCGTTGAGTTTCAGGTGATGGCGACCGGGTTTACGTGGGACACGCAGAACCGGGAAACCGATACCGCAGCCTGCCTCGCCGTCTGGGAGCACGCTAAAAGAATGCTCGCCGACCCCACGCTGAATATGGTTCTGCTGGATGAGATAACGTATATGGTCGCCTACGATTATCTGCCGCTGGAGGCCGTGCTGACAGCCCTGAAAAACCGCCTAGCGCATCAGACGGTTATCGTCACGGGGCGCGGGTGTCATCGGGATATTCTGGAGCTGGCAGATACCGTCAGCGAGCTGCGTCCGGTCAAACATGCATTTGATGCGGGCATCAAAGCGCAAATCGGGATTGATTACTAAAAAAAAGCCCGGTCATTGACCGGGCTTTCGTTTTTAACCGTTGTTGTTACGGCTGCCGGAGCGGCGGTTGCTGCTCACTTGGCTGTGGCGCTTCACCGCACGGCGAATCTGATTCGCCTTCATGCGACGACGATCTTTCTCTACCGCCACTTTAGAGGTGGTTTCTGGCGTCAGACCAACCAGCTCGCGCAGGTAGTTGGTTTGGGTCAGATCCAGTTCGGTATAACCACCGCGTGGCAGTCCTTTCGGCAGCAGAATGTCGCCGTAACGGACACGGATAAGACGGCTCACCTGGACGCCTACCGCTTCCCAGAGACGACGCACCTCGCGGTTACGGCCTTCGGTCAGGGTCACGTTGTACCACTGGTTAATGCCTTCCCCACCGGTAAACTTGATGGTTTTAAACGCCGCAGGGCCGTCTTCCAGCTGAACGCCACGCGACAGATCGCGCAGTTTATTCTCATCAACCTGGCCAAATACGCGCACCGCGTATTCACGTTCTACTTCACGGCTTGGGTGCATTAGACGGTTAGCCAGTTCACCATCGGTGGTAAACAGCAGCAGACCGCAGGTGTTTACGTCCAGACGACCGACGGCAATCCAGCGAGCGCCACGCAGTTTAGGCAGACGGTCAAACACCGTCGGACGACCTTCCGGGTCGTTGCGGGTGCACAGCTCGCCTTCCGGCTTGTAGTAAGCCAGCACGCGACAGATTTGTTCAGCAGACTCTTTCACGGAGATAAGATGACCGTCGATGCGGATCTTCAGCCCCGGTACGATTTCAACGCGGTCACCCAGCGTGGCGATTTTACCGTCCACACTCACGCGGCCCGCTTCAATAATGGCTTCGATTTCACGGCGTGAGCCGTGGCCGGCGCGCGCCAGCACTTTCTGTAACTTCTCGCTCATTGAGCTTCCTCAGGTGTCGCCTTCACAGGCGTCGAATCAGGTCAAAAGAGGGCTGAGCCCTGCTTTGATGGCCGCGTAGTATATCTGCTTATACCCTTACAAGAAAGGCTTTACATCACCCACGCCTTCACGAATCACTTCCGGCGCATCTTCGGTTAAGTCGACCACGGTAGTGGGCTGCTGACCGAGATAACCGCCGTGAATAATCAGCTCGACCACCTTCTCCAGACGATCTTTGATCTCTTCCGGATCGGACTCGGTAAACTCACTTCCCGGCAGCATCAGCGAGGTAGAAAGCATCGGTTCGCCGAGGGTTTCCAGCAGCGCCTGCGCAATCGGGTTAGACGGCACGCGCATGCCGATGGTTTTACGTTTCTCCTGCAGCAGACGACGCGGTACTTCCTTCGTGCCCTTCAGGATGAAGGTGTAGTTACCCGGCGTGTTGTTCTTAATCAGGCGAAACGCCACGTTATCGACATACGCGTAGGTCGACAGCTCAGAGAGATCGCGGCACATCAGGGTAAAGTTATGGCCGTCAGGCAGCTGGCGAATACGGCAAATGCGTTCCATCGCCCCTTTATCTTCAATTTTGCAGCCCAGCGCGTAGCCGGAATCGGTCGGGTAGACAATCACGCCGCCTTTGCGGACGATCTCCACGGCCTGGTTAATCAGACGTGGCTGCGGGTTATCCGGATGGATATAGAAAAACTGACTCATACTTCCCTCTCTTCAATTTGCTGCGGCTGTTCCCAGAGCTGCCAGAGCGGCTCAACGCCAGCGGGCAACCAGAGCTTGCGCCCCAGTTCGATCCAGGCGCAGGGCTGATGGAAATCAGACCCCTGTGACCCAAGCAGGCCAAACTGGCGGGCATAGGTCGCGAGCTGCGCGCGCTCGTTGGGCGCCTGCTGACACTGGGCGACTTCCATCGCCTCGCCACCGCATTCGGCAAAGTGTGCCAGCAGCCTTTTCAGCCATTTAGCAGAAAGATTATACCGTCCCGGATGGGCCAGCACGGCCTTTCCGCCAGAATGATGAATCACATCAATAGCTTGTTTTATTGTACACCACTGTGGCGGAACGTATCCGGTTTTCCCGCGCGCCAGATACTTTTTAAAGACGTCCGCCATGGTCGTCGCTTTCCCCGCTTCGACCAGAAAACGGGCGAAATGACCGCGAGTGACCGCCCCGCCGTTCGCCATCTTTTGCGCCCCTTCCAGCGCGCCCGGAATATGCGCCTTTTCGAGACGCTCGCCGATCATCTCTGCACGCTGATTGCGGCGCGTTTTTTGTTCTTGCAAAAATGCAACAAGTGCCGGATGGTCTATATCGATGTTCAGGCCAACGATATGAATCTCATGGTTTTCCCAGACGGTTGATATCTCGACGCCGGACACCAGATTCAGCGCCAGCCCGCTGCGGGCGATCTCAGCGCGCGCCGCAGGAATGGCATCTGTCGTATCGTGATCGGTTATCGCCAGGGTACCGACGCGCATTTCAACGGCACGATGAACCAGGGCTTCGGGTGTCAGCAGGCCATCAGAGGCCTGAGTATGGCTGTGTAAATCATAAATAATGGCGTAGGTGGTATCGCTCAAAGCACTTCCCATAGCAGGTTAGAGACATCCGAAAACACCATGATACCGACTTAACGCGAAATTCTGAAATCAAGGGTTGACAACTTGCCATCGAACTAGTTAACTAGTACGTAAGTTCACACGAGAAAGGTATCTGAAAATGACAGCACATTTCACTCTGCACGGTTGGTGGCGTACTTCCTGATCATCGGGCAGTGTCACGCGTCTGCGAAATGCAAACAGATACCCAGCCCGCTTCCAAGCGGGCTTTTTTTTGAACAGAAAATGAGAATAAAATCATGCAAACAGCCAAACCACACCTCGAACTGCTGACCTGCGAGGCGGCCTATCGCCATAACCCCACCGCGCTGTTTCATCAGGTTTGCGGAGCGCGTCCGGCTACCCTACTGCTGGAATCTGCGGATATCGACAGTAAAGACGACCTTAAGAGCCTGCTGCTGGTCGACAGCGCGCTGCGCATTACCGCTTTAGGTGACACCGTCACAATCAAGGCGCTGTCAGACAATGGCGCATCGCTGCTGCCGCTGCTGGATGCCGCCCTGCCTTCAGGGATTGAAAACGAACGTCACCCAGAAATGCGCATTCTGCATTTCCCGCCGGTGAGCCAGCTGCTGGACGAAGACGCGCGTCTCTGCTCCCTGTCCGTTTTCGATGCCTTCCGCCTGCTGCAGAACCTGGTCACCGTGCCGGAAGACGAGCGTGAGGCGATGTTCTTTGGTGGGCTGTTTGCTTATGACCTGGTCGCCGGATTTGAAGATTTGCCGGAAACCGAGCAGGGTAATCGCTGCCCGGACTATTGTTTCTATCTGGCTGAAACCCTGCTGGTGATCGACCACCAGAAGCAATATACCCGCATTCAGGCGAGCCTGTTGACGCCTTCTCCCGCTGAGAAAAACCGTCTCGAGCACCGCATCGCTCAACTGCAGCAGCAGATGACCGAAGCGCCGCCTGCACTTCCGGTGCAGCGTGTTGAGAAAATGACATGCGATGTTAACCAGACTGACGATCAGTACGGCGCCGTGGTTCGCCAGATGCAAAAGGCGATTCGCGCCGGGGAAATTTTCCAGGTCGTCCCCTCCCGCCGCTTCTCCCTTCCCTGCCCGTCGCCGCTCGCCGCCTACGACGTGCTGAAAAAGAGTAACCCAAGTCCGTACATGTTTTTCATGCAGGACAATGAGTTCACGCTGTTCGGCGCCTCGCCGGAAAGCTCGCTGAAGTACGACGCCACCAGCCGTCAGATTGAGATCTACCCAATTGCCGGAACCCGTCCGCGCGGACGTCGCGCCGATGGCTCCCTGGATCGCGATCTGGACAGCCGCATCGAACTGGAAATGCGTACCGACCACAAAGAACTCTCCGAGCACCTGATGCTGGTTGACCTGGCGCGTAACGATCTGGCACGCATTTGCACCCCCGGCAGCCGCTACGTGGCTGACCTGACTAAAGTCGACCGCTATTCGTTCGTGATGCACCTCGTCTCCCGCGTGGTCGGTGAGCTGCGCCACGACCTCGACGTGCTGCACGCCTACCGCGCCTGTATGAACATGGGCACCCTGAGCGGCGCGCCGAAAGTACGCGCCATGCAGCTGATTGCCGCCGCCGAAGGACGCCGTCGCGGCAGCTACGGCGGCGCGGTGGGTTACTTCACGGCCCACGGCGACCTGGATACCTGCATCGTGATCCGCTCCGCCTATGTTGAAGACGGTATTGCCACCGTCCAGGCGGGTGCCGGGATTGTCCTTGATTCTGTTCCGCAGTCTGAAGCTGACGAAACGCGCAGTAAAGCCCGTGCGGTCCTTCGCGCCATTGCTACCGCACACCATGCACAGGAGATTTTCTGATGGCTGACATTCTGCTGCTCGATAATATCGACTCCTTTACCTATAACCTGGCAGATCAGCTGCGTGCGAATGGCCATAACGTCGTTATCTACCGCAACCACGTTCCGGCGCAGACCCTGATTGACCGTCTGGCAACCATGCAAAGCCCGGTGCTGATGCTCTCTCCGGGGCCAGGCGCACCGAGCGAAGCGGGCTGTATGCCGGAGCTGCTGACCCGTATGCGCGGCAAGCTGCCGATTATCGGCATCTGCCTCGGTCATCAGGCGATTGTTGAAGCCTATGGCGGCTACGTTGGCCAGGCGGGTGAGATCCTCCACGGTAAAGCGTCCAGCATTGAACATGACGGCCAGGCAATGTTTGCCGGGCTGCCGAACCCGCTCCCGGTCGCGCGCTATCACTCGCTGGTTGGCAGCAATATTCCAGCCGGGCTGACCATCAACGCCTCGTTTGAAGGCATGGTGATGGCGGTGCGCCACGATGCGGACCGCGTCTGCGGCCTGCAGTTCCACCCGGAATCGATCCTGACCTCCCACGGTGCCCGCCTGCTGGAGCAGACGCTCGACTGGGCGTTACAGAAGCTGGAGCAGACCAATACCCTGCAGCCTATTCTGGAAAAACTGTACCAGGCGCAGACCCTGAGCCAGCAGGAGAGCCACCAGCTCTTCTCCGCCGTGGTTCGCGGTGAGCTGAAGCCTGAACAGCTGGCGGCCGCGCTGGTGAGCATGAAGGTGCGCGGCGAAAGCCCGCAGGAGATCGCCGGTGCCGCTACGGCCCTGCTGGAAAATGCCGCCCCGTTCCCGCGCCCGGACTATCAGTTTGCCGATATTGTCGGCACCGGGGGAGACGGCAGTAATAGCATTAATATCTCCACCGCCAGCGCCTTCGTGGCCGCGGCGTGTGGTTTGAAGGTCGCGAAACACGGCAACCGCAGCGTTTCCAGCCGCTCAGGTTCTTCCGATTTGCTCGCCGCATTCGGTATTAATCTCGATATGAACGCCGAGCGTTCCCGTGAAGCGCTGGATGACCTGGGCGTCTGCTTCCTGTTTGCGCCGAAGTATCACACCGGTTTCCGCCACGCGATGCCGGTTCGTCAGCAGCTTAAAACCCGCACGCTGTTTAACGTGCTCGGCCCGCTGATCAACCCGGCGCATCCGCCGCTGGCGCTGATTGGCGTCTATAGCCCGGAACTGGTTCTGCCGATTGCCGAGACGCTGCGCGTGCTGGGTTATCAACGTGCCGCCGTGGTGCACAGCGGTGGTATGGATGAGGTTTCTCTTCATGCGCCGACGCTGGTGGCCGAACTGCGCGACGGTGAAATCCTGAGCTATCAGCTGGACGCTGCCGACTTCGGCCTCGCGCCGTATCACCAGGAAGCGCTGGCTGGCGGTACGCCGGAAGAAAACCGTGACATTCTGACGCGCTTATTACAAGGTAAAGGAGAGGTCGCCCATGAGGCCGCCGTTGCTGCCAACGTCGCTATGCTAATGCGTTTGCACGGTGAGGAAGACCTGAAGGCCAATGTTCAAAAAGTTCTGGATGTACTGCGCTCCGGTGCAGCTTACGATCGCGTTACCGCACTTGCGGCAAGAGGGTAAAGAATGCAGACCGTTTTAGCGAAAATCGTTGCCGATAAGGCCATCTGGGTGGAAGCCCGCAAGCAACAGCAGCCGCTTGCCAGTTTCCAGAACGACGTCGTCCCGAGCAGCCGTCGTTTCTATGATGCCCTGCAGGGTGCGCGCACCGCGTTCATTCTTGAGTGCAAAAAGGCGTCCCCGTCTAAAGGCGTTATTCGTGACGATTTCGACCCGGCGCGTATTGCCGGCATTTATAAGCATCATGCGTCAGCCATCTCCGTGCTGACGGATGAGAAATATTTTCAGGGCAGCTTCGATTTTCTGCCGATCGTCAGCGGCATCGCGCCGCAGCCAATCCTGTGCAAAGACTTTATTATCGACCCGTATCAGATCTGGCTGGCGCGCTTTTACCAGGCTGACGCCTGCCTGCTGATGCTCTCGGTGCTTGATGACGACCAGTATCGCCAGCTTTCCGCCGTGGCGCACAGCCTGAACATGGGCGTGCTGACCGAAGTGAGCAACGAAGAGGAGCTGGAGCGCGCGATTGCGCTGGAAGCCAAAGTCGTCGGGATCAACAACCGCGATCTGCGCGACCTGTCAATTGACCTGAACCGTACCCGCCAGCTGGCGCCGCGTCTGGGGTCTGGCGTGACGGTGATCAGCGAATCCGGGATTAACAGCTACGCCCAGGTGCGCGAGCTGAGCCACTTCGCCAACGGTTTCCTGATTGGCTCGGCCATGATGGAGCATGACGATCTCAATGCGGCAGTACGGCGCGTGCTGCTGGGTGAGAACAAAGTCTGCGGCTTAACCCGCGAACAGGATGCCCAGGCCGCGTATGAAGCGGGGGCAATTTACGGCGGGCTGATCTTTGTGGATTCCTCTCCTCGCGCGGTCAGCGAAGAGCAGGCGCGTAAGGTAATCGCAGCGGCTCCGCTCAGCTACGTGGGCGTTTTCCGCAATGCAGATATTGCAGACGTTGAGGCAAAAGCCGACGCGCTATCCCTGAGCGCGGTGCAGCTCCACGGCAGTGAAGACCAGCGCTACATCGATGCCCTGCGCGCCGCGCTGCCACCACAGGTGCAGATCTGGAAAGCGCAAAGCGTTGGCGATACGTTGCCCTCGCGTAACCTGAACCATGTGGACAGATACGTCCTCGATAACGGCCAGGGCGGCACCGGCCAGCGTTTTGACTGGTCGCTGCTGAACGGCGAAAAGCTGGACAACGTCCTGCTGGCGGGCGGATTAAGCCCGGATAACTGCGTAGAAGCCGCCAAAACCGGCTGCGCAGGCCTCGATTTCAATTCAGGCGTAGAGTTAGAACCGGGTATCAAAGATGCCAGCAAGCTGGCCTCGGTTTTTAAAACTCTGCGTGCATATTAAGGAAGAGAAGATGACGACATTACTTAACCCGTATTTTGGTGAGTTCGGCGGGATGTACGTCCCGCAAATCCTGATGCCCGCGCTGCGCCAGCTGGAAGAAGCGTTTGTCAGCGCGCAGAAAGATCCGGCGTTTCAGGCAGAATTTACCGACCTGCTGAAAAATTACGCCGGTCGTCCGACCGCGCTGACCAAATGCCGCAACCTGACGGAAGGCACCAAAACCACGTTGTATCTGAAGCGTGAAGACCTGCTGCACGGCGGCGCGCATAAAACTAACCAGGTGCTGGGCCAGGCGCTGCTCGCGAAGCGTATGGGTAAAACCGAAATCATCGCCGAAACCGGCGCAGGTCAGCACGGCGTGGCCTCTGCGCTTGCCAGCGCCCTGCTCGGTCTGAAATGCCGCATCTATATGGGGGCGAAAGACGTTGAGCGTCAGTCTCCGAACGTCTTCCGCATGCGACTGATGGGGGCGGAAGTGATCCCGGTGCACAGCGGATCCGCGACGCTGAAGGATGCCTGTAACGAAGCGCTGCGCGACTGGTCTGGCAGCTATGAAACCGCACACTATATGCTCGGTACCGCGGCAGGCCCGCACCCGTTCCCGACTATCGTGCGCGAATTCCAGCGTATGATCGGTGAAGAGACCAAAGCGCAGATCCTCGAAAAAGAAGGTCGCCTGCCGGATGCGGTGATCGCCTGCGTTGGCGGCGGATCTAACGCCATCGGCATGTTCGCAGACTTTATCGACGACACCAGCGTGGGTCTGATTGGCGTCGAGCCTGCCGGTCACGGCATTGAATCGGGTGAACACGGCGCGCCGCTGAAGCATGGCCGCGTGGGGATCTACTTCGGTATGAAATCCCCTATGATGCAAACCGATGAGGGCCAGATTGAAGAGTCTTACTCTATTTCTGCGGGCCTCGACTTCCCGTCCGTTGGACCACAGCATGCGTTCCTGAACAGTATTGGACGAGCGGACTATGTCTCCATTACCGATGACGAAGCGCTGGAAGCCTTTAAAACGCTGTGCCGCAGCGAAGGGATCATCCCGGCGCTGGAGTCTTCGCACGCGCTGGCGCATGCGCTGAAAATGATTAAAGAAAACCCGGAAAAAGAACAGCTGCTGGTGGTGAACCTTTCCGGCCGCGGTGACAAAGATATCTTCACCGTTCACGATATTCTGAAAGCACGAGGGGAAATCTGATGGAACGCTACGATAACGTATTTGCAGAGCTGAAATCCCGCCAGGAAGGCGCGTTCGTTCCCTTCGTCACCCTGGGCGATCCGGGCCCGGAACAGTCGCTGAAGATTATCGACACCCTGATTGAAGCCGGTGCCGACGCGCTGGAGCTGGGTATTCCGTTCTCTGACCCGCTGGCGGATGGCCCGACCATCCAGAACGCGACGCTGCGCGCATTTGCCTCCGGCGTGACGCCGACCCAGTGCTTCGAGATGCTGGCGGCGATCCGCCAGAAGCATCCTACCATTCCGATTGGCCTGCTGATGTACGCCAACCTGGTGTTCAACCGCGGTATCGATGAGTTTTACGCCGAGTGCGCTCGCGTGGGCGTTGACTCCGTTCTGGTGGCAGACGTGCCGGTTGAGGAGTCTGCGCCATTCCGTCAGGCGGCGATGCGCCACAACGTCGCCCCGATTTTCATCTGCCCACCGAACGCTGATGACGAACTGCTGCGCCAGATTGCCTCTTACGGACGCGGGTATACCTATCTGCTCTCACGCGCTGGCGTGACCGGTGCCGAGAATAAAGCCGCACTGCCGCTGCATCACCTGGTGGAGAAGCTGGCCGAGTACCATGCCGCACCGCCGCTGCAGGGCTTCGGGATCTCCTCTCCGGATCAGGTCGCCGCGGCGGTTGACGCGAAGGCGGCAGGTGCCATTTCCGGCTCTGCGATTGTGAAGATCATTGAGAAGAACGTGGACAAGCCCGAGCAGATGCTGGCCGAGCTGAAAGCGTTTGTGACCGCAATGAAAGCGGCGACGCGTAAAGCATAATCCCTTCACCGTCTGGCATCCCTGCCAGACGGTTACCCTTTCTTCCCCACCCTCAACAAAGGATTACGTCAAAATTGATCCTTTCGATATTTTCGGTGTGAATGACTTTTCAAACTGCCATGTAAGCGTATGATCTGAACTCTTTTTTATCTTTAATCCTTCTGAGTTCAGAGGCTTATTCATGTCATGGCAATTCTTCAAACAGACTTACCTGGTTAAGTTCTGGTCACCTGTTCCGGCCGTTATCGCGGCGGGCATTCTCTCTACCTATTATTTTGGCATTACCGGTACCTTCTGGGCGGTGACCGGCGAGTTTACCCGCTGGGGTGGGCAGCTGCTGCAGCTCGCAGGCGTGCATGCCGAAGAGTGGGGGTACTTTAAACTTATTCATCTGGACGGCACACCGCTCACCCGCATCGACGGGATGATGATCATCGGCATGTTCGGCGGCTGTTTCGCGGCGGCGCTGTGGGCAAACAACGTTAAGTTGCGTATGCCCAAAAGCCGTATTCGCATTATGCAGGCGGTGATCGGCGGTATCATTGCCGGGTTTGGGGCCCGTCTGGCGATGGGCTGTAACCTGGCCGCTTTCTTTACGGGTATTCCTCAGTTTTCACTTCACGCCTGGTTCTTTGCTGTCGCCACGGCCATCGGCTCTTACTTTGGTGCAAAATTCACCCTTCTGCCGCTGTTCCGGATCCCCGTTAAAATGGTCAAGGTGACCGGCGCGTCTCCGTTAACCCAGAAACCCTCACAGGCACGCCGCCGTTTCCGTCTCGGCATGCTGGTCTTTTTTGCGATGGTCGCCTGGGCAATGTGCACGGCGATGAACCAGCCCAAACTCGGCCTGGCGATGCTGTTCGGCGTGGGTTTTGGTCTGCTCATTGAACGCGCGCAGATCTGCTTTACCTCCGCGTTTCGCGATATGTGGATCACCGGTCGGACGATGATGGCGAAGGCGATTATCGCCGGGATGGCGGTCAGCGCCATCGGCATCTTCAGCTATGTTCAGCTAGGCGTCGAACCGAAAATCATGTGGGCCGGTCCTAACGCGGTCATTGGCGGCCTGCTGTTCGGCTTCGGGATCGTACTGGCTGGCGGGTGTGAAACCGGCTGGATGTATCGCGCCGTTGAAGGCCAGGTGCATTACTGGTGGGTGGGTCTGGGAAATGTGATTGGTTCTACGATCCTGGCGTACTACTGGGATGACTTGTCTCCCGTCCTGGCCACCAGCTGGGACAAGGTTAATTTGCTGAACACCTTCGGGCCTCTCGGCGGCCTGCTCGTCACCTACGCCCTGCTGTTGGTTGCTTTTTTACTGGTTGTCGCGCAGGAGAAACGCTTCTTCCGACGTGCGAGTGTTAAAACAGAAAGCCAGGAGAATGCTGTATGAAAGAGATCGTGCCCGATTACCGTCTGGATATGGTTGGTGAACCCTGCCCTTATCCGGCTGTTGCCACGCTTGAAGCGCTACCGCAGCTCAAGAAAGGTGAAATTCTGGAAGTGGTCAGCGACTGCCCGCAGTCCATTAACAACATTCCGCTGGATGCCAAAAACCACGGCTACACGGTGCTGGATATCCAGCAGGATGGCCCGACCATTCGCTATTTGATTCAGAAGTGATCGCTAAGGGCCTCGTCAGGGGCCTTTATCCTATTGAATTATAGGACATCTTGATCCACGGCAAAAACGCAATTTTTGACTTAAGTAAAATCTCATTTCCCTTTTGAAGGAGGTTTTCGCGGTTTGATGTATTTACGAGCTTTACTGGTTTTCGCCTTATTGATTCCCTTCCATGCGCTGTCCCTGAATTTCTCTTCTACCTTCCTGCGCCTTAATTGTCCGCAAAGAGGACTTGTCGAGGTCATTCTGCACGTTTACGACCATACCCAGGAACGATGGCACGGTCATTTTGAAACCGGTGCGGGACATAAACGTGCGGGTGATACCGAAATTATCCCGTTTGCCAACGGCGATATTCTTTTCCATTCCCTGTCCAGCGACGCTTTCAGCTATTTATATGATGGGGAAAAGATCCTGAGGCACTGCGAAAAGCTTGATGAGCGGCCGGTTTATCCGTCGTTTTGAAGTGAGCAAAGCAAACTGGCCACCCTGTGGCCAGTTTGACGGCGGATCAGAAACGATAACCCGCAGAGAACATAAACACCCACGGATCCAGGCGAGTATTGATACTCTGCTGCTGACCGCCCGCCTTGAAGCGTACGTCCGTATCAATATCCATATACCAGACCGAGGCGTTGATCAGCCAGTCGCGGTTAATCAGATAATCCAGACCGACCTGCCCCGCCATACCCCATGAATCTTTCAGGCTGAGGTCAGTCAGACCGGCCTCTTTACCGGTATCGTTAAACTTCTCGTCAAAGAAGGTGGTGTAGTTCACGCCGGCGCCAATATAAGGACGCACCTTACTGCTGGCATCGCCAAAATACCATTGCGCCATCAGCGTTGGCGGTAAATGGTGAACCGTAGCGATATCACCGGTTGCGCCCAGACCCACGCGATGACGGAACGGCGTTGCAGCCAGAAGCTCAACACCCACGTTTTCCGTCGCCATATAAGTAAAGGTTAACCCTAACTGGGTGTTATTACTGACGTTAAAACCGCCCATACCCAGCACGTTATCGGATCCTTCAGTTGGGCGAACCGTAGCCGAACCGGCACGAATAAAGAATTCGCCTGCTTCATGCGCATACGCGCCGCCAGAGAGACTGCTTAATACAAGGGCTGCCACCGCTAATTTTTTCATATCCGCTCCATCGTTGTGGTTTTAATAGCGGGTGAGAATATACTCATAAATGAGTAATAAGTGATCTGCTACAGATCACATTAAAACCAGTAACTTAACATTCATTGATCTGGATTAATTTTTTGTTACGCATCCAAAAGCGATAAGTTGTTTCCATGTCAATTTTTGGCATTTCACGGTTACAAAATTTTCCCTTTTCCTCCTCTTGCTCTTCCTCTGGCGGCTGGATAATTTATCGCTCTCACAAGTTGATTTGATGCGTTCTTCTTTTGCAGGTGTGCCATGAGTGATATCAACCCGTGCATGACGTGCGGAGCCTGTTGTGCGTATTTTCGAGTCTCTTTCTACTGGGCCGAAGCCAGCGATGGCGGCGGTGCCGTCCCGGTTCATCTCACAGAGCCGCTAACGCCTTTTCTGCGCTGCATGAGCGGCACAAACCAAAAGCAGGTGCGCTGCGTCGCGCTACAGGGTGAGCCCGGGGTCTCTACCCGATGTTCCATCTATGAGGATCGGCCCAGCCCGTGCCGGGAATTTGCCATGTCGGGGGAGGATGGGCAGGTCAACGAAGCCTGCAATCGCGCCCGGGCGCGCGTTGGATTACCGCCGCTTTACAAAGATATGCTTTTCCATACAAGCCTTGATGCTGCCACAGCAGCTGCATCCGGTGTACAATTGCCGGCTAATTAACACCTGCAATACTCAAGGAGAGTGCATGTCTATCACGGCGAAGTCTGTCTACCGTGACACGGGAAACTTTTTCCGCAATCAGTTCATAACCTTTTTACTGATCGCGTTGTTATGTGCCTTTATCACGGTGGTGCTGGGCCATGCCTTCTCACCGAGTGATGAACAGATTGCCAGCCTGAGCCAGGGTGACCACCTTGCCGGAAGCGTGGGGCTATTTGAACTGGTGCAAAACATGACGCCGGAGCAGCAGCAAATTCTGCTGCGGGCTTCTGCCGCATCCACGTTCTCAGGCCTGATTGGTAATGCGGTTCTGGCGGGCGGCGTTTTGCTGATGATTCAGCTGGTATCGGCGGGTCACCGGGTCAGCGCCTTACGGGCGATTGGTGCCAGTGCGCCAGTCCTACCTAAGCTGTTTATCCTGATCTTTTTAACCACCATGCTGGTGCAAATGGGGATTATGCTGGTCGTGGTGCCGGGCGTATTACTGGCTATCGTGCTCTCATTTGCGCCTGTGATGGTCGTGCAGGAAAAGATGGGGATTTTTACCGCAATGCGCAGCAGCATCAGACTGGCATGGGCTAATATGCGTCTGGTAGCGCCCGCCGTGATCGGCTGGCTGCTCGCCAAAACGCTCCTGCTGCTGTTTGCACCGAATTTTGCGGTATTAACGCCCAATGTTGGCGCGGTAGTGGCGAATACGCTGAGCAATCTAATTTCAGCGGTACTGCTGGTCTATCTGTTCCGCCTGTATATGTTAATTCGTCAGTAATCCTGAGGCGGGGGCAGTGCTGTCTCCCGCCCCGTTCAGAAGATGGAATCACAGAATGAAGCAGTTTCTTGATTTTTTACCGCTCGTGGTCTTTTTTGCTTTTTATAAGCTGTATGACATTTACGCCGCGACCACTGCGCTGATCGTTGCGACCGCCGTTGTCCTGATCTACAGCTGGGTTCGCTATCGTAAAGTCGAAAAGATGGCGCTGATAACGTTCGTCCTGGTCGCCGTGTTCGGCGGGCTTACGCTGTTCTTCCACAATGATGAATTTATTAAGTGGAAAGTGACCGTTATTTACGCGTTGTTTGCGGGCGCATTGTTAATTAGCCAGTGGGTCATGAAAAAGCCGCTGATTCAGCGCATGCTGGGCAAAGAGCTAACGCTGCCTCAGGAAGTCTGGTCCCGTCTGAATATCGCCTGGGCGGTCTTCTTTATTCTCTGTGGTCTTGCCAATATCTATATCGCCTTCTGGCTGCCGCAGAATATCTGGGTCAACTTCAAGGTCTTCGGCCTGACCGCGCTAACGCTTATCTTCACGCTGTTAAGCGGCGTATACATCTATCGCCACATGCCGCAGGACGATAAGCACTGATTAATGACTGACCAGAACGTCAGCGACAGGCGTTCTGGTCTATTCTCTCCGCTGTGAAATCATAGTAGCATCCCGCCTGAAGTCTTCCGTTACGAGTTAAAACAATGACAACAAATAACGCCCCGCAGGGCGAACTGGTTTTACGCACACTGGCAATGCCCGCTGACACCAATGCCAATGGCGATATTTTTGGCGGCTGGCTGATGTCGCAAATGGATATGGGCGGCGCAATTCTGGCAAAAGAGATTGCTCACGGGCGCGTGGTGACTGTGCGAGTGGACGGCATGACCTTCCTGCGCCCGGTTGCGGTGGGAGATGTCGTTTGCTGCTACGCGCGCTGCGTCAAACGCGGCAACACCTCTATTTCAATCAACATCGAAGTATGGGTTAAGAAAGTCTCTTCCGAACCTATTGGGCAGCGTTATAAGGCCACCGAAGCGCTGTTTATTTATGTCGCCGTGGATAGCGAGGGTAAACCTCGTCAACTTCCGCAGGCCTGATCGACAGGCATAAAAAAGCCTCCATCAGGAGGCTTTTTTTTATTCCATCTGCGCCCCGCCGTTCAGGCGGAAAACAATATTCACAATCAGTCCGCTGCCCGGTTTTCCGGCTTCATAGCGCCATCTGCGCATCGCCGATTTCACTTCACGCTCAAACATATTAGAAGGTTGAGCCGACAAGATTTCCACGTTATCCACGCGGCCATCCGCAGTGACGTCAAATTTAACCCGTACGCGGCCTTCAATACGTAAGGCCTGAGCACGCGCCGGGTACTGAGGCTGGTTGCGACTCAGCGCGCGCGGGCCCGCTGGGGCACTGACTGTCGGCTTAGGCGCTGTCGCGGTGTTATTCATCACCGGACGCGAAGGCGCCGCATTCTCGACAGTCTGGGTCGCGCGCGGTTCGACCGGACGTTCTTCGCGTTTTGGACGCTCCTCGACCTTCTTCACCGGTTTTGGCTTCGGCTTAGGTTTAGGCTTCGGTTCAGGCTTGTGGATCACCACCGGCGCTTCCTTCGGTGGCTCCGGAATGGGCTCGGGTTCTGGCTCAGGTTCAGCTACCGGCTGCGGCGGCGGAGGGGCAACCTGCGGCGGTTCGAGATCCGCTGGCGAGACCATCGTCACCGAGATCGGCTGCGCGGGCGCGGGCATTTCAATAACCTGATGAACCGAGGTATACAGCAAGCCCGCCACAACAGCACCGTGAATCACGACGGAAAGTAGCGTCGGCCAGGGAAAGCGGCGAGGTAAATCAAGGGTCATCGAAGTCATAATCATCAACGTTAAAAAACCGAACACTGATTTTAAATGCAAATAGCAATCATATTCAATAAGACACTTTGTTCTGGCGCAACTTTAGCGCATGAGAGGCCAAAAAAGGCGCATTCAGATCAGCGTATTAACATTGTTTTTATTTTACATTGCAGTCGTTTGCCCTTTCACATAACGTAACTGACACTTTTACCGGTTAAGGAGCTTCGCCGTGTTTTACGTGATTTACTCTGAAGATGTTGCTGATTCGCTCGAAAAACGCCAGGCTGTGCGCCCTGCACATCTGGCACGTTTGCAGCTGCTCCAGGATGAGGGCCGATTACTGACCGCCGGCCCAATGCCTGCAGTAGACAGCAACGATCCGGGCGCCGCCGGTTTTGCCGGTTCCACCGTGATTGCTGAGTTTGAATCTCAGGAAACCGCTCAGGCATGGGCTGACGCAGATCCGTATGTCGCAGCAGGTGTGTATGCGAAAGTGACGGTTCGACCGTATAAGAAAGTGTTCTGATACCAAAGCGGCTCCGAAAGGAGCCTTTTTTATCGCGGCGGTTATGCGTCTCTATGCCGGGTAAACTGCTGCTCTGTAATCAGGCTTCCCCACTGGTCGCCTTCCCACTCTTTTACCAGCGTAAACCCAAACGACTCGTACAGACGCCGGGCGGCGGTCAGCTTATTGAATGTCCAGAGGTGCACGGCAGAGAAACCAACGCTGTCGCAAAAGCGCATCGCTTCGGTCAGCAGTTTTTTCCCCACCCCGTGCCCCCGGCAGCCATCGTCAAGAATAAACCAGCGAAGATGGGCTTCACCCGGCGCTAAATCCTCGCCATCTATCGCCACCGCTCCCACTATCCTGCCGTTCATCACCGCCAGCCAGATCTGGTTGCACGGCTTATCCAACCGCTCACTAAATTCTGCAACCCCTGTAGCCACTTTGGCCTCAAAAAAGCGGCCAAAATGATGCTCGCGCGCGTAATAGACCCCGTGCATCTCCGCAATACGGCCAATCATCCCGGGAA
Organism: Enterobacter cloacae complex sp. CARB60; assembly: GCF_036487345.1. Taxonomy (NCBI): domain Bacteria; kingdom Pseudomonadati; phylum Pseudomonadota; class Gammaproteobacteria; order Enterobacterales; family Enterobacteriaceae; genus Enterobacter; species Enterobacter cloacae complex sp. CARB60. Next base: position 2,001,366 of record NZ_JAZKLC010000002.1, on the reverse strand, counting down.
TGTACCCCTGCACTACCGTGAGCTCGTCGGGGCGCGTGTCGTTGGGCGTCTCACGGCACGCCAGCAGCGCGTTGGCATAAAGGGAGAGTCCCTCAGAAATGGTCTGCTGTTGGGCAGGAGCAAGACTTTTTATTGCTGAGACCACTCGCTCATTGCTGAAGGTATTAATTTTACTGGCCGTCTCATGACCTTTCGCGGTCAGCCTGAGACTCTTCGCTCTCGCATCTTTAGGTGAAGTCACTTCCTCGAGTTCACCCGCGGCAATCAGGCGAGCCAGCATCCGGCTGACGCTGGACTTTTCCAGGCCCAGCAGCTGCACCAGCTGACTCGCCGTCATCTCTTTGCGTAGGGCTATTTCGACCAGGGTATGGACGGCCGAAGGCGAGTAATTTGTTGAGGCCAGGGTCGAGGCCATAAAACCTAACTCTCGCACCATCAGGCGCGAGGAACGTCGAATAACACTGACTACCGGGGTTTCACTGTGCATGTTCTGTCCTCATTATTTAGTTGTACTATACAACTAAATAATGAGGGGTTGTCAAACATAATAAAAAAGGCTCCCTCAGGAGCCTTTCATACATCAATGCAGCGACGCCAACCTCGCCGCAAACCCGACAAACAGCAGCCCTATCAGACCGTTCCCCAGCTTTGCCAGCTTCTTTTTGGTTTTCAGGTAACGTGTGACAAACGCGCCGGAGAAGATCAGGAAGCTCATGTACATGAAGCTTATTAACTCCAGCGTCGTCGCGAGGATCAGGAAAGAAGTGCCGGTGCTCTGTGCATTCACGTCAATGAACTGAACGAAGAACGATACGTAGAACAGAATCGCTTTGGGGTTGGTCAGGCTTAACACCAGCGAACGTTTCATGATCATACTGGCCGGTTCAGGCCCGCTCTCATGAGCGTTTTTTTGACGGTTCACCACCGACCAGAGCATTTTGCCCCCCAGCCAGAGCAGGTAGAAGGCCCCGAGATAGCGCACGATATTGAACAGTACCGGCGTAGTCTGAATTAATGCCGCGACGCCCGCCCAGGCCAGAAACATCAGCACCGCATCGCCGATAAATACGCCTGTGGCGGCGAGATACCCTTTTTTAACACCGTGGCCAATCCCGGTTTTGAGCACAAACAGGGTATTCGGTCCTGGCACCAGCACGATAAAAAACGCGCCCACAACATACGTCCAGAAATTCAGTACGCCAAACTCCGCAAACACTTCTCCCTCCTTTTGCTAAACGCAACAGGAACAACGCTGCAAATACGCTATTCCCAAAAAATCAGACGCTATAAAATCAGCGGGCACCATTACGGTGCCCTCATGGTTTCAGATATCCTGGACTGCGAACAGCAACGCATTGCGGTGCCTGGTCAATCCACATTTTCTGATGGCGTGAATACGCATATTGCGGCGGGATTGTGCTTCCAGCCAACGAGCCTTGCGACGACTCACCTGTCGCAACATGCGCCAGCGCCCTACTTCAGTTCTACTGCGCTTCATGTCTACAACTCTTTCACTAACAGAATCGCCATTATAAACCCAACCCGGCAGCAAACCAGCGCTTTTACCTGGCGTTTTTATTTACCAGATGAATCCTGATGCGTACACTCATAACAATACGCTTTCAAAAGGATTTTTTTACCTATGACAACCTTCTACACCGTGGTGAGTTGGCTGGTCATTTTGGGATACTGGCTGTTAATCGCGGGTGTGACATTACGCATCCTGATGAAGCGCAGAGCCGTACCCTCTGCCATGGCCTGGCTTCTGATAATCTACATCCTCCCGCTGGTGGGAATTATTGCCTATCTCTCTTTCGGCGAGCTTCATCTGGGTAAACGCCGCGCCGAGCGGGCCCGTGCCATGTGGCCCTCAACCGCGAAGTGGCTCCACGACCTTAAAGCCTGCAAGCATATCTTTGCCGAGGAGAACAGCAGCGTCGCCTCGTCACTGTTTAAGCTGTGCGAGCGCCGTCAGGGGATTGGCGGAGTTAAGGGCAATCAACTCCAGCTGCTGACCTCATCCGACGACGTCATGCAGGCGTTAATCCGCGATATCCAGCTGGCTCGTCATAATATCGAGATGGTTTTTTATATCTGGCAGCCCGGAGGAATGGCTGACCAGGTTGCTGAATCGCTGATGGCCGCCGCTCGACGCGGCATTCACTGCCGTCTGATGCTTGACTCCGCGGGCAGCGTGGCATTTTTCCGCAGCCCCTGGGCGGGCATGATGCGCAATGCCGGGATCGAGGTGGTTGAAGCGTTGAAGGTAAATCTCCTGCGCGTGTTTCTGCGCCGAATGGATCTCCGCCAGCATCGCAAAATGATCATGATCGATAACTATATTGCCTACACCGGCAGCATGAACATGGTTGACCCGCGCTTCTTTAAACAGGACTCGGGCGTAGGCCAATGGGTTGATTTGATGGCGCGAATGGAGGGGCCGATTGCCACCTCGATGGGCATCGTGTATTCCTGCGACTGGGAGATTGAAACCGGCAAGCGTATCCTGCCGCCGCCGCCGGACGGCAATATTATGCCGTTTGAAGAGGCCAGCGGTCACACCATTCATACCATTGCTTCCGGACCGGGCTTCCCGGAGGACTTAATTCATCAGGCGCTGCTGACGGCAACCTACTCAGCGCGTGAATATCTGATCATGACGACGCCCTACTTTGTCCCCAGCGACGACCTCCTGCACGCGATCTGTACCGCCGCGCAGCGCGGCGTCGATGTGAGCATCATTTTGCCGCGCAAAAATGACTCCCTACTGGTAGGCTGGGCCAGCCGGGCATTCTTTAGCGAACTGCTGGCCGCCGGGGTGAAAATTTACCAGTTTGAAGGCGGATTACTTCACACCAAGAGCGTTCTCGTCGACGGTGAACTGAGCCTGGTGGGAACGGTCAACCTGGATATGCGTAGCCTGTGGCTGAACTTTGAAATTACGCTGGTCATTGATGATGCCGGCTTTGGCGGCGATCTCGCCGCGGTGCAGGATGATTATATCTCCCGCTCGCGGCTGCTGGATGCCAGACTGTGGGTAAAACGTCCGCTGTGGCAGAGAATTGCCGAACGACTGTTTTACTTCTTTAGTCCGTTGCTGTAAAACGTGCCCAACGATGTTAAACAGGTAGTCATCATGGAAATGGATCTGAACAATCGCCTGACCGAAGACGAAACGCTCGAGCAGGCCTATGACATTTTTCTCGAACTGGCGGTTGATAACCTCGATCCCGCAGACGTGATCCTCTTTAATCTGCAGTTCGAAGAGCGCGGCGGCGCTGAATTGTTCGACCCTTCAGAAGACTGGGCTGAGCATGTGGATTTCGACCTTAATCCTGACTTCTTTGCCGAAGTGGTGATTGGGCTGGCCGATGAAGACGGCGGCGAAATTAACGATATCTTCGCGCGCGTCCTGCTCTGTCGTGAGAAAGACCATAAGCTGTGCCATATACTCTGGCGCGAATAATAAAAAAGGCTGCGATTGCAGCCTTTTTTATTTACTCCGGCAATTCACTGCCGCAGCGGTAACAAAACCGCGCGCTGTGTTCATGTTCGCCCTGCTGGCAATGAGGACACTTGCGCTGCTGCTTACGGCTCTGAAATGCACTGCTCATGTGCGTGGTAATCAGTCCCGTCGGGATCGCAATCACCGAATAGCCAATCAAAATCAGCACTGACGCGACAATACGACCCAGCGGCGTATGGGGCGTGATATCGCCGTAACCCACGGTAGTGACGGTTACAATCGCCCAATAGACGGACGCATTCAGCGTCGTAAAGCCATATTTGGGCCCTTCTATTAAATACATCAGCGCGCCAAAAACAATCATGACGATGGCAATAAACGAATAGAACAGAATTAGCTGATGCCGCGCGCTGACGATCGCACTCCAGAATATGCGCAGTGACGGCATAAAACGCAGTAATTTCAAAATACGCAATACCCGAATCACGCGCATCGCTCGCCAGGCAAAGACATAGCTCAGGCTGATCTCCGGCCAAAGCCACATCACGTAGAGCGGAAGGATGGTGGCTAAATCGATAAATCCCCAGAAGCTGAAAACATATCTGGCCGGGTTGGGCCAGGCTATTACCCGGAGGAGATATTCGGCGGTGAAGACCAGGGTAATCGCCAGCTCAAGCCAGACAAAGATATGCCATTCGTCAAACGTCAGGTGATATTGCGTCCCGGCACCCGATTCAATAAAGATGACAACCACGCTGAGGAGCGCAAATAAACCGCAAAGACCTTCGAAGCGTCGCCCGGATACCGTTTCAGGATCGAATAAAAAATGATATAGCCGCCGACGGGCTGACGTGAATAAACGCGACACAGTAACCTCGCAAAAAATAAGGGCTGACATCATGTCAGCCCTTGCGATTATAACGGGTCTACTTTCAGGCAGGAAACTGCATGTCGGAAACTGCCTTCGAGAACCGGTCGCGTTTTTGCACATTCCGGCCCGGCCATCGGGCAGCGCGTACGGAAGACGCAGCCCGACGGCGGATTAATCGGTGAGGGTAATTCCCCTTCCAGAAGCTGGATGGTTTTATTTTTCTCCAGATCGGGATCGGGGATCGGCACCGCGGACATCAGCGCTCTGGTGTATGGGTGCAATGGATTATGGTACACCTCGTCATAGGTGCCCAGCTCCACGGCATGACCCAGGTACATCACCAGCACGCGGTCAGAAATGTGTTTCACCACGGCCAGGTCGTGCGCAATGAAGATCAGCGACAGCCCCATTTCACGCTGCAGCTTCTGCAGCAGGTTAACCACCTGCGCCTGAATGGAGACGTCCAGCGCGGAAACCGGCTCATCGCAGATAATCAGCTTCGGTTCGAGGATCAGCGCACGGGCAATACCAATACGCTGGCACTGACCGCCGGAGAATTCATGCGGATAGCGGTTGATGAGGTTAGGCAACAGGCCGACTTTCATCATCATCGCCTTAACGCGATCGCGCACTTCCTGACGAGACATCTTCGGATGATAGGTCCGCAGCGGCTCGGCAATAATCTCGCCGATGGTCATACGCGGGTTAAGCGACGCCAGCGGATCCTGGAAAATCATCTGGATATCGCTGCGCACCGCGCGCCACTCGTCGGGTTTCATGCCCAGTAGATCTTTGCCCAGCCAGGCCACTTTTCCGTCGGTAGCTTTTACCAGACCGATAATGGCTCGCGCGAAGGTCGATTTACCGCAGCCGGACTCTCCCACCACGCCCAGGGTTTCCCCTTCGTACAGGCGCAGCGTGACGCCATCCACCGCTTTCAGGGTCTTCGGCGGTTGCCAGAACCACTGTTTGCCGTCTTTGATGTCGAAATGCACTTTAAGGTCAGCGATTTCGAGCAGCACGTTACGTTTTTCATCTAATGCGTTCATACCAGCTCCTCCTGCGGCTTAAAGCAGGCGCGCAGACGGCCTGGTGCAAACTCTTCCAGCGGCGGAGCGCTGTTGCAGATTTCCATCGCGTGCGGGCAGCGCGGCTGGAACGGGCAGCCTTTCGGCAGACGCAGCAGGTTTGGCGGGTTGCCCGGAATGGTGAGGAGGGATTCCCCTTCAGCATCCAGACGCGGCACCGCATTCAACAGACCAATCGAGTACGGGTGCGCAGGCTGATAGAAGACATCGCGCGCTTTGCCGTATTCCATGGTACGACCGGCGTACATCACCAGCACTTTGTCACAGATGCCCGCCACCACGCCCAGGTCGTGGGTGATCATGATAATCGCCGTGTTGAACTCACGCTTCAGCTCGTTCAGCAGGGTCATGATTTGCGCCTGAACGGTAACGTCCAGCGCGGTGGTAGGCTCATCGGCGATCAGCAGCTTTGGACGGCACAGCAGCGCCATCGCAATCATCACGCGCTGACGCATACCGCCAGAAAACTCGTGCGGGAACATGCGCATACGCTTGCGTGCTTCCGGCATTTTCACCGCATCCAGCATTTTGACCGACTCTTCAAAGGCTTCCGCTTTGCCCAGCCCTTTGTGCAGCATCAGGACTTCCATCAGCTGCTCGCCTACGCGCATATACGGATTCAGCGAGGTCATAGGATCCTGGAAAATCATCGAGATCTGTTCAGCACGCAGCTTGTTCAGCTCGTGTTCTGGCAGGTTGAGGATTTCACGGCCGTTGAATTTAGCAGATCCCCCAATCACGCCGTTAGAGGCCAGCAGGCCCATCAGCGCAAAGGCAGTCTGGGATTTTCCGGAACCGGACTCACCCACGATCCCCAGCGTTTCACCCGCGCGCAGGTTGAAGTTGAGATCGTTGACGGCCGTAACATCCCCGTCCGGCGTTTTAAAGGTCACGCGGAGGTCTTTCACATCCAGCAGGAGATTGTTCTGCTGTTGCACCTGTGGCGCAGTGGCCGTTTCAATAATTGTCATGACGGCGCTCCTTAACGGTCTTTCGGGTCGAGGGCATCACGCAGGCCATCGCCGATAAAGTTAAAACAAAACAGGGTGACGACCAGGAAACCCGCCGGATAAAGCAGCAGCCACGGTGAAACTTCCATCGAGTTTGCGCCATCGCTCAGCAGCGCGCCCCAGCTGCTCAGTGGCTCTTGCGTACCCAGACCCAGGAAGCTCAGGAAAGATTCAAACAGGATCATGCTTGGCACCAGCAGTGAGGCATAGACCACCACCACGCCCAGCACGTTAGGAACGATATGGCGAACCACGATATTCCCGGTAGATACACCGCCTACCTGCGCGGCTTCGATAAACTCTTTGCGTTTGAGGCTCAGCGTCTGGCCGCGAACGATACGCGCCATATCCAGCCAGGACACCATCCCGATGGCCACGAAGATCAGCAGGATATTCTGGCCGAAGAAGGTCACCAGCAGGATGACGAAGAACATGAACGGGAAGGAGTTCAGGATTTCCAGCAGACGCATCATTACCGAGTCTATTTTGCCGCCAAGATAGCCGGAAAGTGAGCCGTAAAGCGTCCCCACGATCACCGCCACCAGCGCGGCAGCAATACCGACCATCAGCGAGATACGGCCACCGATAGCGACACGCACCAGCAGGTCGCGTCCCGAGGAGTCCGTGCCGAAATAGTGGCCAGATTCCATATCCGGCGCGCTGGACATCATGCCCCAGTCGGTGTCGAAATAGGTAAATTGCGACAGCATCGGCGCCAGGGTCACAAACAGCGCGATGATCACCAGAACAACCAGACTGGCAACCGCTGCACGGTTGTGCATAAAGCGACGGCGCGCGTCCTGCCAGAGGCTACGACCTTCTACTTCCAGTTTTTCACTGAAGTTTTCCAGCGCCTCGCTGTTTTTCTTACTCAACATCATGGCGTGCTCCAGCGTTAGTAACGAATTTTCGGGTCGATGACGGCATACAGCACATCGACGATAGCGTTAAAGAGTATGGTCAGCGCACCGACGAGAATCGTCAGGCTCAGTACCAGCGAATAGTCGCGGTTGAGCGCGCCGTTAACGAACAGCTGACCAATACCAGGCAGGCCGTAGATTGTTTCGATAACCATAGAGCCGGTGATGATCCCGACGAATGCCGGCCCCATGTAGGAGAGCACGGGCAACAGCGCCGGCTTGAGCGCGTGGCGGAAGATAATCCGACGCATCGGCAGCCCTTTCGCGCGCGCGGTACGAATGAAGTTCGAGTGCAGCACTTCGATCATTGAACCACGGGTGATACGCGCGATACTGGCGATATACGCCAGAGATAATGCCACCATCGGCAAAATCATGAACTTCAATGCCCCGCCGTTCCAGCCGCCGCCAGGCAGCCACTTCAGCGTGATGGCAAATATCATCACCAGTAATGGCGCGACAACGAAGCTGGGTATTACTACCCCGGTCATTGCCACCCCCATTACGGCATAATCCCATTTGGTATTTTGTCTGAGCGCGGCGATAACGCCTGCGGTGACCCCGAAAACGATGGCCAGAATGAATGCCGCAGCACCCAACTTAGCCGAAACCGGGAAGCTGGACGCGACCAGGTCGTTAACGGAATAGTCTTTATATTTAAATGACGGTCCAAAATCGCCGTGGGCCAGCTGCTTCAGGTAATTGAAGTACTGGGTCGAGATAGGATCGTTCAAGTGGTATTTCGCTTCAATATTCGCCATGACTTCAGGCGGCAGCGTACGCTCACCGGTAAATGGACTTCCCGGCGCAAGGCGCATCATGAAGAAGGAAATCGTGATGAGAATAAATAGCGTTGGAATCGCTTCAAGACAGCGACGTAGGATAAATTTCAACATTGCCCGTACCTTCTGGCGTGTGCCTATATTATGTGACGTTGGTTAGACACCGTGGGGCGAGCACGCCCGCCCCACTCATTGCCATTAATGCTTGATAATATACAAGTTTTTAACGTAGATATTATCCATCGGGTCTTTACCGGTATATCCACCTACCCACGGTTTCACCAGACGGGCGTTAACGTAGTAGTAAACCGGTACGATCGCGGAATCTTTATCCAGCTGCTGCTCGGCTTGAGAGTACAGTTCTTTACGCTGCGCTTCGTCAGTGGTTTTCAGCGTGTCGCCAATCAGCTTGTCGAACGCCGGGCTCTTATAGTGAGCGGTGTTGTTCGAGCTGTCGCTCAGCATGGTGTTCAGGAAGGAGGTCGGTTCGTTATAGTCCGCACACCAGCCAGCACGCGCCACATCAAAGGTGCCCTGATGACGGCTGTCGAGGAAGGTTTTCCACTCCTGGTTCTCCAGCTTCACGTTCGCGCCCAGGTTCTTTTTCCAGATCGAGGCGACGGCGATAGCTAGTTTTTTGTGCAGATCGGAGGTGTTGTACAGCAGGCTGAAGGTCAGCGGCTTATCTGCGGTGTAGCCCGCTTCGGCCAGCAGTTTCTTCGCTTCGGCGTTACGCTGTTCCTGAGTCTGTTTGAACCAGTCTGGCTCAGTCAGTTTTGCGCCATCGGTGTATGGAGGGGTATAGCTGTACGCCGGCAGATCGCCCTGGTTTTTCACTTTGTTCACGATGATATCGCGATCCAGTGCCAGCTTCAGCGCAGTACGTACACGTACGTCGGTAAACGGTGCTTTCTGGTTGTTGATTTCGTAGTAGTAGGTGCACAGGTACGGATCGACGTGAACTTCTTTAGGGATCTCTTTTTTCAGTTTCTGGAACAGTTCAATCGGCATGTTGTTATAGGTCATGTCGATTTCACCGCTGCGGTAGCGGTTAACGTCAGTCACTTCGGAAGAGATTGGCAGGTAGGTCACCTGGTCAATCACGGTTTTCGCGTTATCCCAATACTGCGGGTTACGGTCAAGCACCATACGTTCGTTGACCACCCAGTCTTTCAGCTTATAGGCACCGTTGGTCACGATATTGGCAGGCTGCGTCCATTTTTCACCAAATTTTTCCACGGCAGATTTTGGAACCGGGGAAACGGACGGGTGAACCAGCAGCTTATAGAAGTACGGAACAGGTTCGCTCAACGTCACTTCGAAGGTATTGGCATCGATCGCTTTTACGCCCAGATCGGTGATCGGTTTTTTGCCCGCGATGATGTCATCAATATTGGCGATGTGGCCATATTGCAGGTAGCTCGCATACGGAGAGGCGGTCGTTGGATTCGCCAGACGCTGCCAGCTATAAACGAAATCTTCGGCTGTAACCGGTGTACCGTCGGACCATTTAGCATCTTTACGCAGATGGAAGGTCCAGACTTTGAAATCTTTGTTTTCCCATTTTTCTGCAACACCCGGCGCCGGGTGGCCGTCTACGTCTGTCACCAGCAGGCCTTCGAACAGGTCGCGGTTAACGTTAGACTCAGGAACACCTTCAATTTTGTGCGGGTCAAGAGACTGAACTTCCGCACCGTTGTTACGCACCAGCGTCTGCTTCTCCGCCAGTTGAACACCTGCAGGAACGTCCGCAGCCATTGCAGCGTTGCCCGCGATTAGCGCAGTTAAAATCCCTGCCGCTACCAGATTTTTTTTTGTGATGATGGACATTGTGTTGGTACTCCACTCATTATAATGACTGGCCTTCGCCAGCTGTGTAATCCCCTGTTGGGGCCTGTACAGCGCAGGAGTTTTTTTTGCTGCTGTCAGGTTCTTCTTTTACAGCTTGCTATCACCGACTTTTTTATTACTGACCGCTCGTATGGCCGTCTTGCGTCGATTCTTTACAGGCCTCCCCTGTTTGAGACCTGCGCTGGATATCTGAGAAGAGAACCATATGAAAATAATTCTCATCTGCTTGTTTTATGCTGCAAAATATTAGGCCGGAAAGTATCAAATGGCGTAAACGTGCGCCAATACATTTTGCAAATTTGTTAAGCAATTCTCTTTTACGGTGAGTACCGCATCGTTGAGGGCAGCCCTGCCGGACATCGAACACCGCTTAAAAATCATGGTATTCAACAAGATAGAGAAATTTTTCTCTACAAGCGCGTCGCTGCGCTATCATCGAGTGATTTTGTACAAAAATTTAACAACTGGTTATTATTTAGCACATTCATCTAGGGGAATGTTGAAATTACTAATATCATTTCGGTTATCTCTCAGCAAGCCCCAGACTATCATGTGAGTAAAATAACAGAGCGATCGCAGGTTTTCTGCGCAGGCGGGTTTTAGGGGAATTAATAACTTGTTGAAATACAAGCAATGAACATTATTAGTAGAATTTATTATGATATGTGAGCATTTCAACTTTAGTTATAGGATTTACTGATAATGACGTAAAAAAACGGAGCCGTCGCTCCGTTCTTTCATACGAAATATCAGTGCAGCAAACCGGGGAAGATGCTTTTAATACCCGTCACGATGAATTCAATCCCTAACGCCATCAACAGCAGGCCCATGATACGCGTTATGACGTTAATGCCCGTCTGTCCCAACAGGCGCACCAGCCAGGGTGCCATGCGGAATACGCCCCAACAGCAGAGCGCGAAAAGCGCAATGGCGACGGAAAAACCAATCAGGTGCATCAGGCTATGGTAACGCGTGCCCCAGACAATAGTTGAACTGATGGCACCGGGGCCAGCCATGAGCGGTAAGGCCAGCGGAACCACGCCAATACTTTCGCGGATGGCGGTTTCTGACTTCTCCTGCTTGTTCTGTTTATCCTCGCCCAGCTTACCGCTGATCATGGACATGGCGATGGTCACGACCAGGATCCCACCCGCAATGCGGAAAGAGTCGATCGAGATCCCGAAGAGCTGGAGAATGGCGTCACCCAGAAAAAGGGAGGTGAGCAATATGATAGCCACTGACAGGTTAGCGGTGAGGTTGGTCTTATTCCTGGCCGCCGCCGTCTGGTAACTCGTCATACTAATGAAGACAGGAATGATCCCCACCGGGTTGACCAGGGCAAACAAACCAATAAAAAATTTAAAATACGTTGGAAAATCAAAGAGCGTTTGGATCACGTTTTGCTCCGCTTATACACATGCCCGGGACTGACAATTTGTCATGAGAAATCGCGCTGAAGATACCCTTTTTATCCGCATACTTCACTTGAAATCTGTACCAAAACTTTATCATTTCAGGATGTTAAACATATGTATAATCAATGATAGTGCCGCTTCCAATACTTACGTAATTATTTAACACTGGAAAAATCAGCACAAAATAACCCTGCTGAAAGGTATCAGCTTGGGAGAAAATTGACACAGATCATGATTTTCGTACTCAGAAGTGAGTAATCTTGGTTACGCCCCCAGGGAGATCGCCTGACAAAAAGGGATGATGCTAAGGTAAGGCTCTTTTAGTAAATTAGTGTGCTGACGCAGAAAGTAACTCTTTGTTTTACTTTGTGTTACGCAAGTCGTATCGGCTCTGTCTATACTGTGTGACGTATCGAGCGCTGGTTTACTAAAAGAGTTTAAACATTATCAGGAGAGCATTATGGCTGTTACTAATATCGCTGAACTGAACGCACTCGTCGAGCGCGTTAAAAAAGCCCAGCGTGAATATGCCAATTTCACCCAAGAACAGGTTGATAAAATCTTCCGCGCGGCCGCACTGGCTGCTGCAGATGCTCGAATCCCTCTCGCTAAAATGGCCGTTGCCGAATCCGGCATGGGTATCGTGGAAGATAAAGTGATCAAAAACCACTTTGCTTCCGAGTATATCTACAACGCCTATAAAGATGAGAAAACCTGTGGCGTGCTGTCCGAAGACGACACCTTCGGTACCATCACCATCGCTGAACCTATCGGCATCATCTGCGGTATTGTTCCGACTACTAACCCAACGTCTACTGCTATCTTCAAATCACTGATTAGCCTGAAGACCCGTAACGCAATCATCTTCTCTCCACACCCACGTGCGAAAGACGCGACTAACAAAGCTGCGGATATTGTCCTGCAGGCGGCGATCGCTGCTGGCGCACCAAAAGATCTGATTGGCTGGATCGACCAACCTTCCGTTGAGCTCTCCAATGCCCTGATGCATCACCCGGACATTAACCTGATCCTGGCGACCGGTGGTCCTGGCATGGTTAAAGCTGCATACAGCTCCGGTAAACCAGCCATCGGCGTGGGCGCAGGTAACACCCCTGTTGTTATCGACGAAACCGCTGACATCAAACGTGCCGTTGCGTCTGTACTGATGTCTAAAACCTTCGATAACGGCGTGATCTGTGCATCTGAACAGTCTGTTGTTGTTGTCGATTCCGTGTACGACGCCGTTCGCGAACGTTTCGCCAGCCACGGCGGCTACATGCTGCAGGGCAAAGAGCTGAAAGCGGTTCAGGACATCATCCTGAAAAATGGCGCGCTGAACGCCGCTATCGTGGGTCAGCCAGCGTACAAAATTGCTGAACTCGCAGGCTTTACCGTTCCGGCTACAACCAAAATCCTGATCGGTGAAGTGAAAGTTGTCGACGAAAGCGAGCCGTTTGCACACGAAAAACTGTCTCCAACGCTTGCAATGTACCGTGCGAAAGATTTCGAAGACGCGGTAGAGAAAGCCGAGAAGCTGGTTGCCATGGGCGGTATCGGCCACACGTCTTGTCTGTACACCGACCAGGATAACCAGCCAGAACGTGTTGCTCACTTCGGTCAGATGATGAAAACTGCACGTATCCTGATTAACACCCCTGCTTCTCAGGGTGGTATCGGTGACCTGTACAACTTTAAACTCGCACCTTCCCTGACTCTGGGTTGTGGTTCCTGGGGTGGTAACTCCATCTCTGAAAACGTTGGTCCAAAACACCTGATCAACAAGAAAACCGTTGCTAAGCGAGCTGAAAACATGTTGTGGCACAAACTTCCGAAATCTATCTACTTCCGCCGTGGCTCACTGCCAATCGCGCTGGATGAAGTGATTACTGATGGCCACAAACGTGCGCTCATCGTGACTGACCGTTTCCTGTTCAACAACGGCTACGCTGACCAGATCACTTCTGTGCTGAAAGCGTCTGGCGTTGAGACTGAAGTGTTCTTTGAAGTTGAAGCTGACCCTACCCTGAGCGTTGTGCGTAAAGGTGCTGAGCTGGCTAACTCCTTCAAACCAGATGTGATTATCGCACTGGGCGGTGGTTCCCCAATGGACGCCGCGAAAATCATGTGGGTCATGTACGAGCATCCTGAAACCCACTTCGAAGAACTGGCGCTGCGCTTTATGGACATCCGTAAACGTATCTACAAGTTCCCGAAAATGGGCGTAAAAGCGAAAATGATCGCGGTAACCACCACTTCCGGTACCGGTTCAGAAGTTACGCCATTCGCGGTAGTAACAGACGATGCAACAGGTCAGAAATACCCACTGGCTGACTATGCACTGACCCCAGACATGGCTATCGTTGATGCGAACCTGGTCATGGAAATGCCGAAGTCACTGTGCGCGTTCGGTGGTCTGGATGCGGTAACTCACGCCCTGGAAGCCTACGTTTCTGTACTGGCGTCTGAGTTCTCTGACGGTCAGGCTCTGCAGGCTCTGAAATTGCTGAAAGAAAACCTGCCAGCGTCCTACAACGAAGGGTCTAAAAACCCGGTAGCACGTGAACGCGTTCACAGTGCAGCAACCATCGCCGGTATCGCGTTTGCGAACGCCTTCCTGGGTGTTTGCCACTCTATGGCGCACAAGCTTGGTTCTCAGTTCCACATTCCTCACGGTCTGGCGAACGCCCTGTTGATCAGCAACGTTATCCGTTATAACGCTAACGACAACCCAACCAAGCAGACTGCTTTCAGCCAGTACGACCGTCCGCAAGCACGTCGTCGTTATGCTGAAATCGCAGACCACCTTGGTCTGAGCGCACCGGGCGACCGTACTGCTGCGAAGATTGAGAAACTGCTGGCATGGCTGGAAAGCCTGAAAGCTGAACTGGGTATTCCAAAATCTATCCGTGAAGCGGGCGTACAGGAAGCTGACTTCCTCGCTCACGTAGACAAGCTGTCTGAAGATGCATTCGATGATCAGTGTACTGGTGCTAACCCGCGCTACCCACTGATCTCCGAACTGAAACAGATTCTTCTGGATACCTTCTACGGTCGTGAGTTCAAAGAAAATGACGTTGCTGCTGTGAAAACAGAAGTTCCTGTCATCAAAGCTGACAAGAAAGCGAAGAAAAGCGCTTAACTGACAGCAAACGAAAAACCCGCCTTTATGGCGGGTTTTTTTATGTCTGAATAACAAGGCTAACGTTATATTCTGTCGTCGTGTTGAATCGCGCTTAGCGAGCCTACAGACAGCGCTTCTTTATAATGCTTACGACATACCGATACATAACGCTCATTGCCGCCTATCACCACCTGCTCACCATCTGCATAAGGTTTTCCGGCCTGGTCGAGACGAAGCACCATACTGGCTTTGCGACCGCAGAAGCAGATCGTTTTTAGCTCAACGAGTTTATCCGACCAGGCAAGCAAATACTGACTCCCGGCAAAGAGCTCACCGCGGAAATCCGTGCGCAGCCCGTAACAAAGCACCGGGATATCGAGCTCATCAACCACCTCGGAAAGGGCGTGAACCTGTTCACGCGTCAGAAACTGGCTCTCATCTACCAGGACACAGTGAATGGGCCGATCAGCATGTTCTGCGCGAATGTCTTCAAACAGATCGGTTTTCGGGTTAAACAGCCTGGCAGGCGACGAGAGCCCTATTCTGGAACTCACCTTCCCTGCGCCAAAGCGATCGTCAATTTCAGCCGTATAAACAACGCTACGCATCCCGCGTTCCTGGTAATTGTATGAGGATTGCAGCAACGCGGTGGATTTACCGGCATTCATCGCCGAATAGTAGAAATAAAGTTGTGCCATTGGCCGTAAAACCCTAATCAATGTGTAATATTCCCGATGAGTCATTGTACCATATTTTGTCAGGTCATCAGCGATACAGCGCACAGAGGACGCGGTCCAGCGCGGAGTTCAGAACCTTCTGTTTTCGAAAATAATCCGTTAAAACATGAAGTAAACGCATTCAGCAAGGCCAATATGTTATAAGTTCAGCCAAACATAACACTTCTTTTTATAGTGGAATCACCGTTCATTAAAATTCACTATTTATTAACTATTTCAGTCTTAACATCACGGCTGGGAACTAATACAAAAGGCTGATATTTATCCGTCGCAACTATAATTCCTGCGGTAAATGTCACAAAAAAAAGATGCAATCGACCGGGTTAAGCAGGTTTACGTGATAACAAGCGAGACTGTCGGGTGATGAAATTTAAGTTAGCGTAATTAATAATAGCGGCATTATTTAGTATTTTTTGAATTCCTTACATTCCTGGCTATTGCACATCTGAATTTATGGCTCTATTATTAGGACAACAAACCACCCCCCATTATAAGTTTGAGATTACTACAATGAGCGAAGCACTTAAAATTCTGAACAACATCCGTACTCTTCGTGCGCAGGCAAGAGAATGCACCCTCGAAACGCTTGAAGAAATGCTGGAAAAATTAGAAGTTGTAGTTAATGAACGTCGCGAAGAAGAAAGCGCTGCTGCTGCTGAAATCGAAGAGCGTACTCGTAAACTGCAGCAATATCGTGAAATGCTGATTGCTGATGGTATCGATCCAAATGAATTGCTGAACAGCATCGCTGCAGCTAAAACCGGTACCAAAGCCAAGCGTGCTGCTCGTCCTGCTAAATATAGCTACGTTGACGAGAACGGCGAAACTAAAACCTGGACTGGCCAGGGTCGTACTCCTGCTGTTATCAAGAAAGCCATGGATGAGCAAGGTAAACAGCTGGATGATTTCCTGATCAAGGATTAATCACGCCACATTCAGAAAAATCCCGCATAACGCGGGATTTTTTTTAACCAAAATTTGTCGCAAACATCCCCTTACACTCTGTCATAAAGCGTTATTTAGCTATTTCACAACGCTTACAACCATGCTCGTTGCGGGGTGTTTTGGGCATAAAAAAACCGGTGGGCAGCGCCTCACCGGTTTCGAACATTTGCAGCCGTGGCTTATTTCTTAATACCTGCGTTCTCTTTGAGCCAGGTTTTAAATTCTTCACCAAGGGTATTGTGGCGAATACCATATTCAACAAACGCCTGCATATAACCGAGCTTATTACCGCAGTCGTGGCTCTTACCTTTCATATGGTAAGCCTCAACGGTCTCTTTCTCGATCAGCATATCGATGGCATCCGTCAGCTGGATCTCATCACCTGCTCCTGGAGGCGTTTTCGCCAGCAGTGGCCAGATTTCAGCGCTCAGGACATAGCGACCTACAACGGCCAGGTTAGAAGGCGCTACGTCAGCTTTAGGCTTCTCTACCACGCCAACCATTGGCACGCTTTCGCCCGGCTCAAGGTTAACGCCTTTGCAGTCAACCACACCGTATGCCGTCACGTCTTCAACAGGCTCAACCATGATCTGGCTGCTGCCGGTTTCGTCAAAACGTTTGATCATCTCAGCCAGGTTATCCTGAGAAAGATCGGATTCGTATTCGTCCAGAATAACGTCTGGCAGAATTACCGCTACAGGCTCATCACCCACAACAGGATGTGCACACATAACAGCGTGGCCCAGACCTTTAGCCAGGCCCTGACGAACCTGCATAATGGTGACGTGTGGAGGGCAAATAGACTGAACTTCTTCTAACAGCTGACGCTTAACACGTTTTTCCAGCATGGCTTCAAGTTCAAAGCTTGTATCGAAATGGTTTTCGATAGAGTTCTTTGATGAATGCGTAACCAGCACAATTTCAGTGATGCCGGCAGCGATACATTCATTAACGACATACTGAATTAATGGCTTATCAACCAGAGGCAGCATCTCTTTAGGAATCGCCTTAGTTGCTGGTAACATCCTGGTCCCCAATCCCGCTACCGGGATGACGGCCTTTCTGACTTTCGAATTTAGGGCAGCCATTCAAATTCTCCTGAGCTGTTCAAGTTTTGAACTTTTATGCAATAAATAACGCGTTGAGTATATCAGCCTCGCCCCGCAGTCCGGGTCTGAAAAGAACGCGTTGCCGATCAATTAGGATAAATACGCATGAAACTGGGCAGCGATAGTAGCACTCCCCGTAAAACACAGGTAAAGCAATCTTAAAATTAAGATCCGATTGCTTATTCTGTGGACAACATTAGGCGTAGCCGTCCCCCGGCACCCCAAATTTGGCACTGCCAGGAGGAACAGCGGTGGCTAATTTGATTAAGATACGCCGTTCCCAATGTCCCAAGCGGCACACCGTTACTCACCTGAATATGGTGTTCACCGGTATTCAGTGAAGCGTTGAGACCTGCTGAAACCAGAATCAGATTCTTTAAACCGCTGTGGTAATAGCCGACCAGCAGCGGGAACTGCCCGGGCAAATTGGCCTGCCGAAAAAGCTGGTTAACCTGTTTGAGTAAACTGCCCAGCTCCGGCAGCCGTTGCCCCTGATGCGATAACTGTTCCTGCAGCAAACCATTAAATAGCGCGCGAAGAAGTAACGCGGCTAATACGCCATTATCCCCCGCCCTGGTGACATCCAGAGAATAAAATGCAAGGTCGGAATCAGATAGCGGTGCGATATCCAGCACCAGTCCTGGCTGATCGGCCGCCACCAGCTGGCGATAATTTACGCGACAGTGTGAAATAGTCTGCTGTACGGGCGGCTGGAGTTCTTGCAACAGTTTCGCTGCGGCAGGTGGATTACTCACCAGAGCATCCCAGTCCTGGAAAAGACGCTCCTCTTCCTCTACCCGGGAATTAAACATATTCGGATATAGGCACGCTAAAACCGTTTCTCGCAGCCGGTTAAGATCCTTGACCGGTTTAAGCAGAATATCCTGCACCCCAAGACGTAATGCTTTGGCGATATCCGCCATATTCTCTGTGGCAGAGATCACCAGAATCGGCGTCTGATTGCCTTCGTTGCGCAGATGTTCAACCAGCTTCAGCCCATTCATGCGCGGCATCGCAATGTCGCAAATCATCAAATCGGGCGTAATGCTGATCATTTTTTCCAGAGCGTCGATGCCATCTTCAGCCAGTGAAGTGATTGCTCCCAGCGAGGATAACCACGAATCCAGTAGCGATCGGAAAACGGGCTCGTCTTCAACAATCAAAATGTGTTTTCCGGCCAATGGCTGCGTCATGGTTCCTCCCCTGGCTGACAGTAACTAAATAGTGGCATGCGATCGGCACTATCGCCTGTCAGATTTTGCTGAAGTAATCAAAAAAGGTGCTTAACGTGCTGCTCGCACAAAAGGCAACAATTCGTCCATTTTCTTTTCGACGGCTAACGAGCCCGCTGCGATGGCGGCCTCAGCCCGATGGAAATCAAGGGTAGATATTTGCGGACAGTAAGGCTGAATAAGAATATCTGGCGGGTCGCCTGCCATACGATTGCGCTTAAGGCGATTCTCCAGTACCTGGATTGACGTGGTCATGATTTCTATTGCCGTCGGCGCGGCAACCGAGCGACGTGCGGCCATACGCCCGATTCTTCCTCGCAGGCGTTCATGCCAGGCCAGTTTTTCGCCCTCGGCATCTTCGCTCTGGAGATTGACCGGCATGAGGTCCTGTTGCATCAGGTGGGCGTCGTGCTGCAGGTCGACGGCAATCACGATATCCGCCCCCATAGCACGGGTCAGAGAGATGGGGACCGGGTTCACGACGCCACCGTCGACAAGCCAGTAGCCGTTGTGTGGGACAGGTGCCATGAGCCCCGGCATACTGCAGGAGGCACGCACCGCAAGGTGAATATCCCCTTCGGTTAGCCAGAGTTCGCGTCCTGTGCTGAGGTTCGTCGCGACGGCGCCGAAAGGCATCTGACAATCCGTGAAGTCTTCGAGAGGCATAACCTGGCGGAACTGGTTAAAGACGCGCTCTCCGCGCAGCAGCCCGCCACGCTGCCACGAGAGGTCCATCAGACGCAGCACGTCCCAGTAGCTGAAGGCGCGCACCCAGGTCTCGAGTTCCGGAAGCTTCCCGCACGCGTAAGCGGAGCCGACAAGCGATCCGATTGAACACCCTGCGACGATATCAACGTCAATGCCCATCTTGTTTAAGGCATTAATTACGCCGATGTGTGACCATCCCCGGGCGGCACCTGAACCCAGCGCCAGCCCAATTTTAACCTTTCTCATTAGTCCTGTTTTACTTCCCCTGGATTCCTGACATAGCGTCAACGCAACGCCTCAGTTAACATAGTGCTACCCGAAGCGTTTTACGCCTTTATATTTTGTTCCAGGAAGAGAATCGTGTCTCAACTCTGCCCCTGTGGTAGCGCTCTGGAGTATAGCCTATGTTGCCAGCGATATCTGTCTGGCGATCAGGTTGCACCAGACCCGTCACACCTTATGCGTTCACGTTACACTGCTTTTGTGATCAAAGACGCAGACTATCTGATTAAAACCTGGCATCCCTCCTGCCGCGCTGCCGAATTCAGACAGGACATCGAAGCCGGGTTTACGAACACGCAGTGGCTCGGCCTCACCGTCTATGAATCCTCAACAGGCAGTCATGTTGATGAAGGTTACGTCAGCTTTGTTGCCCGCTTTACCGAGAATAATAAACCTGGTGCCATTATCGAGCGTTCCCGGTTCTTAAAGGAAAGCGGGCAGTGGTATTATATTGACGGAACGCGCCCGCAGTTTGGTCGTAACGATCCCTGCCCTTGTGGTTCAGGTAAAAAATTTAAAAAGTGTTGCGGGCAGTAACGCCTGACAACCCAGATTTCGCAAATACAAACAGGATTTCCCGGCGATGCAATCATTACAACGTAAAGTTCTGCGCACCATCTGTCCCGATCAAAAAGGGCTGATCGCACGAATTACCAACATTTGCTACAAACATGAACTGAATATCGTGCAGAACAACGAGTTCGTTGACCACCGTACCGGCCGCTTCTTTATGCGTACCGAGCTGGAAGGTATTTTCAACGACACCACCCTGCTTGCCGATCTGGACAGCGCGCTGCCGGAAGGTTCCGTGCGCGAGTTAACCCCAGCAGGCCGACGCCGCGTTGTGATTCTGGTGACCAAAGAAGCACACTGCCTTGGCGACCTGCTGATGAAAGCCAACTACGGCGGTCTGGACGTTGAAATTGCTGCCGTTATTGGCAACCATGAGACGCTGCGCACGCTGGTCGAGCGTTTTGATATTCCGTTCGAGCTGGTGAGCCACGAAGGCCATACCCGTGAAGAACACGACGATCTGATGGCACAGGCCATTGAAGCGCATAATCCGGACTACGTAGTGCTGGCGAAATACATGCGCGTGTTGACGCCCTCCTTCGTGGCGCGTTTCCCGAACAAGATCATCAACATTCACCACTCGTTCCTGCCGGCCTTTATCGGTGCTCGCCCATATCATCAGGCGTACGAGCGCGGCGTGAAGATCATCGGTGCGACCGCGCACTACGTGAACGACAACCTCGACGAAGGCCCAATCATCATGCAGGACGTGATTCATGTGGACCACACCTACACCGCCGAGGACATGATGCGCGCCGGACGTGACGTCGAGAAGAACGTGCTTAGCCGTGCGCTGTATCAGGTGCTGGCGCAGCGGGTCTTCGTGTACGGCAACAGAACCATCATTCTTTAATCTTTCGGAAAATGAATTGATTAGCTTTGCGCCTTTACGGATAAAAAGCAGGCAAACAACTTCATTTCCCTAAAGGAATGCTTTACAGGGGCGTCTCATTTGATATGATGCGCCCCGCTTCCAGCAGGAAGCAGGCCAGTTAAAAGCATTACCCCGTGGTGGGGTTCCCGAGCGGCCAAAGGGAGCAGACTGTAAATCTGCCGTCATCGACTTCGAAGGTTCGAATCCTTCCCCCACCACCATCTCTCAGCACGACCTCAAAATTTGAATTACCCCTGGTGGGGTTCCCGAGCGGCCAAAGGGAGCAGACTGTAAATCTGCCGTCATCGACTTCGAAGGTTCGAATCCTTCCCCCACCACCATCACTTCCAAATAACTCCAAACCTTCTGTTCGCACCAGGCATCAGGCATTTCCGTCACGGGGAAGGATGAGAAGCTTCGACTAAGGTTCGATTCGAGCGTAGCGAGAAAGCGTTGCCGCAGGCAACGACCCGAAGGGCGAGGCGCAACGCGCCGAGTAATCCTTCCCCCACCACCATCACTTCCCGAATAATCCAAAAAAATCATTATAAAACTGAACCGAATCCGTCGTTGTAGGCCGGGTAAGGCGCAGCCGCCACCCGGCGACAGAAACCTACATCGGTGGCAACCGTCTCTTCACCGGCGAACTTTTCACAATCGACGTATTACACTGGGCATGATCTGCCAGGCCGTCCAGCAACGCATCCAGTTGCTCTATCGACCGCACCACCAGCCTAATCACAAAGCAATCTTCCCCGGTGACCTTGTCGCTCTCAATACACTCCGGCATCGCCTGAATGTACTTATCCACCTTATGCAACAGCCCCGGCAAAGGCCGCACGCGCACCAGCGCCTGCAGCGTATACCCCAGCGCCGCCAGATTCACCCGTGCGCCATACCCCTGAACCACACCGCGCTCTTCCAGCCTTTTCAGGCGTTCTGCCGTGCTGGGTGAAGTCAGACCGATGCGTCCGCTGAGCACCTTCAAAGACATGCGCGCATCCTCGACCAGGCAGGCTAAAATTTGTCGATCGATATCATCGAGAAGGTATTCCATCGCTTTTACCTAATTTTAAAAAGCCATTAACGTATTCAACCTTATCTCACCTCTGTAAAACCCGACAGCAATTTTCGACAATAGCGTCACTAATCAGGAGGTGGATGATGCGTGATTTACATAAAGGCGTCTGGCAAATGAGCCTGGCGATGTTAATTTCCGGCTCTATTGGTGCGTTTGTTTTACTCAGCGGTCTGCCGGTGACGGAAGTGGTGTTCTGGCGCTGTCTTATCGGGGCTATAGCGCTTTTTATTTTTATCCGGGTAAGTCAAAAGCCCTTTAGTCCCCTCACCCGCACCACGCTGCTGCTGGCCATTCTCGGCGGCGTGGCATTAGTGGTGAACTGGCTGCTGCTCTTCGCAGCCTATGAACGGATCTCTATTGGTCTTTCTACCGTGGTCTATAACACCCAGCCGTTTATGCTGGTCTTGATGGGGATGTTTTTAGGTGAACGCGTCAGCGTGGTGAAATGGGGCTGGCTGTTCCTCGCCTTTGGCGGCGTGGTGATATTGCTCTCCAGCGAGCTGACCGGCGCGCATGGCAGTGAATGGCTCGCCGGAATCGGTCTGGCGATGGCCGCGGCTTTCTTCTACGCGGTCACGGCCATTATTGCCCGCAAACTCAGATCCGTTGCGCCGCAGCATATTGCCTTTATCCAGGTGCTGACGGGCGTCGTGATGCTTTTACCGTTTGCCAGCATGCCATCATTTTCAGGTGATTTTCCCTGGCCGATCCTGCTGACGCTGGGCATCGTCCATACCGGCATTATGTACCAGCTGCTCTACAGCGCAATTCAGAAGCTGCCTACGCCGATAACCGGTTCCCTGTCGTTTATCTATCCGGTGGTAGCGATCGTTGTCGATAATCTGGTATTCGGACACTCGCTGAACCTGACGCAGCTGGCGGGCGGTGCGCTGATCCTGTTTGCTGCAGCGGGCAACAACCTGGGCTGGGGCGAAAAAAAACCCCGCGAGTGCGGGGTTGGTATCAAAACGGTGAATTAGCGGCGGGCGCGCACAATCTGATATTTGCGCGTCAGGTACTCCACCGGCGCGCTCCAGATATGCACCAGGCGAGAGAACGGGAACAGCACAAACAGCGTCATGCCCAGCACCAGGTGAACGCGGAAGATAAACGCCACGCCGTCCAGGTGCGCGGACGCTCCGCCGTGGAAGGTCACCACGGACTGCGCCCAGCCGACCAGCTTCATCATTTCGCTTCCGTCCATATGCTGCGCCGAGAACGGAATGGTCAGCAGGCCCAGCGCGCACTGCACCATCAGCAGGGAGAGGATCAGAATGTCCGCTGCGGTCGTGGTCGCACGCACGCGCGGGCTGAACAGACGACGCTTCAGCAGCAGCAGGCCGCCCACCAGGGTCATCACGCCGCAGGCACCGCCGGCGATCATCGCCATCTTCTGCTTCACCTCAATCGGCAGCCACGCTTCGTACATCCAGTGCGGCGTCAGCATTCCCAGGAAGTGTCCGGCAAAAATCCCCAGAATACCAATGTGGAACAGGTTAGAGCCCACATGCATCCCTTTACGATCCAGCATCTGGCTGGAGGCAGCACGCCAGGTGTACTGGCCGTAGTCGTAACGCAGCCAGCTTCCCACCAGGAACACGGTGCCCGCGATATACGGGTAAATGTCAAAGAAGAACATATTCAGGAAGTGCATTAGTGCCGTCCTCCGTTAGAGATATTCAAATATTGCGGGGCAACCGCGCCGGCAAAACGACGCTGGTGAGCGGAGATTTCAGACTCGCCGCAGTTCTGGTCAGCAAAGAATTTCACCTGCTCTTCTTCCCAGACCGCATCCAGCGCCTGTGGCGTATCATCGCGGGCTTCATCCGCAATTTTCTCCGCCACTTTTTCACTGTCGACCGCGGCGTTGGCCAGCTTCACCAGCAGATCGAACAGTACCGCATAGCGGCTCTCGCGCTGCTGAAGACGCGCGCCGAGTAGCGCCAGGATCGGCGCGATGTCCTGCAGACCGCCTAACGCCTCCTCTTTCGGCAGCTGCGCCAGGTACTCCAGGTACAGCGGCAGATGATCCGGCAGCTCGCGGCTGTCGAGCAGCAGGCCGTGCTGTTCGTACTGGGCCATCAGGTCTACCATCGCCTGACCGCGGTCACGGGATTCACCGTGCACGTGTTCAAACAGCAGCAGAGACGTTGCACGGCCTCGATCAAACAGCTGGCTGTAGTCCGACTGGGCATCCAGAAGGTCGCGCGCGAGCAGATCGCGGAGGAAGACGCCCAGCTTCTGGGCATCCTCTTTATCCAGGTTTTCAGATGACGCGAGTGCATCAAAAAGTTCCTGCTGATGCTGCGCAAGCGCAGCATCCGGGTACTCGAGCAGACGCGAAACAATGACGAGTTCAATCATTGGTGCGGCTCCGTTTTGCTGGTCACATCCATAGCGTCGATGCGGCGGCTGTTGAACAGGTTGAATTTGCTGTCTGACCCGTGGCAGCCGTCGCCAAAGGTAAAGCCACAGCCATTTTTTTCCGGGAAGGCTTCGCGGGCCAGTTCACGGTGGCTGCTCGGCACCACGAAACGGTCTTCATAGTTGGCAATCGCCAGATAGCGGTACATTTCCTGCGCCTGGGCTTCGGTCAGACCGACCTCTTCCAGCGCGCGGGTATCGGTAACACCGTCTACGGTTTCCGCACGCTTGAAGTGACGCATCGCCAGCATACGCTTCAGCGCGAGCAGTACCGGCTGGGTATCCCCTGCGGTCAGCAGGTTCGCCAGGTACTGAACCGGAATACGCAGGCTTTCCACGTCCGGCAGAATGCCGTTGCTGCCCAGCTCGCCCGCGTCAGCCGCAGACTGAATCGGCGACAGCGGCGGCACGTACCAGACCATCGGCAGAGTGCGGTATTCCGGATGCAGCGGCAGGGCCAGCTTCCAGTCCATCGCCATTTTGTACACCGGAGACTGCTGCGCCGCGTCGATGACGCTCTGCGGCACGCCGTCTTTCAGCGCCTGCTCAATCACCTTCGGATCGTTTGGATCGAGGAACACGTCCAGCTGACGCTGATACAGATCTTTCTCGTGCTCGGTGCTGGCTGCGTTTTCAATCGCGTCCGCGTCATACAGCAGCACGCCGAGATAACGAATACGGCCTACGCAGCTTTCGGAGCAGACGGTTGGCATCCCGGCTTCGATACGCGGGTAGCAGAAGATGCACTTCTCAGACTTGCCGCTCTTCCAGTTGAAGTAGATTTTTTTGTACGGGCAGCCGGTGATGCACATACGCCAGCCGCGGCACTTGTCCTGGTCGATCAGCACGATGCCGTCTTCTTCACGCTTGTAGATGGCGCCGCTCGGGCAGGTCGCCACGCACGCCGGGTTGAGGCAGTGCTCGCACAGGCGCGGCAGATACATCATGAAGGTGTTTTCGAACTGGCCGTACATCGCCTTCTGCATGTTCTCGAAGTTCTGGTCTTTGGCGCGTTTCTCAAACTCGCCGCCCAGAATCTCTTCCCAGTTTGGACCGCTGGTAATTTTGTCCATGCGCTGACCGGTGATCAGCGAGCGAGGACGGGCGATCGGCTGGTGTTTGCTTTCCGGCGCGTTGTGCAGGTTCTGATAGTCGTAGTCAAACGGCTCGTAGTAATCGTCAATGCCCGGCAGGTGCGGGTTAGCAAAGATTTTACCCAGCAGCATCGCACGGTTACCCATGCGCGGCTGCAGCTTGCCGTTGATTTTACGGATCCAGCCGCCCTTCCACTTCTCCTGGTTTTCCCAGTCTGTCGGGAAGCCGGTGCCCGGCTTGCTTTCCACGT
Organism: Enterobacter cloacae complex sp. CARB60; assembly: GCF_036487345.1. Classification (NCBI taxonomy): domain Bacteria; kingdom Pseudomonadati; phylum Pseudomonadota; class Gammaproteobacteria; order Enterobacterales; family Enterobacteriaceae; genus Enterobacter; species Enterobacter cloacae complex sp. CARB60. Next base: position 1,975,532 of record NZ_JAZKLC010000002.1, on the reverse strand, counting down.
TGTTGAACCAGGCGTACTCCATACCTTCACGGCTGGTCCAGACGTTTTTACAGGTGACCGAGCAGGTATGACAGCCGATGCATTTATCCAGATTCAGCACCATGCCGACTTGTGAACGAATTTTCATTTTACGCTCTCCTGTACCTGGTCATTACCTTCGCCGTCTAACCAGTTAATGTTCTTCATCTTACGTACCACCACGAACTCATCGCGGTTCGATCCTACGGTGCCGTAGTAGTTAAAGCCGTAGGCCAGCTGCGCATAGCCACCGATCATGTGGGTCGGCTTCGGCGTAATACGGGTCACGGAGTTGTGGATCCCGCCGCGCTGCTCGGTAATTTCTGACCCCGGCAGGTTAACGATACGTTCCTGCGCGTGGTACATCATGGTCATCCCGGCCGGTACGCGCTGGCTCACCACCGCACGCGCCGTCAGGGCACCGTTGCTGTTGAACACTTCGATCCAGTCGTTATCTTCAATACCCAGATCTTTGGCATCCGCTTCGCTCATCCAGACAATCGGACCGCCGCGCGACAGGGTCAGCATCAGCAGGTTGTCGCTGTAGGTGGAGTGAATACCCCACTTCTGGTGCGGCGTCAGGAAGTTCAGCGCCTTCTCAGGGTTACCGTTCGATTTCGCCCCCATCACGGACTTCACGGAGCGGGTGTCGATTGGCGGACGGTAGACCAGCAGGCTTTCACCAAAGTCGCGCATCCACTGGTGATCCTGATACAGCGACTGGCGGCCGGACAGGGTGCGCCATGGGATCAGCTCGTGAACGTTGGTGTAGCCGGCGTTATAAGACACGTGCTCATCTTCCAGGCCTGACCAGGTCGGGCTGGAGATAATCTTACGCGGCTGCGCCTGAATATCGCGGAAGCGGATTTTCTCTTCCTCTTTATTCTTCGCCAGGTGCGTGTGGTCGCGACCGGTGAACTCGCTCAGTGCCGCCCAGGCCTTCACGGCAACGTGGCCGTTGGTTTCCGGGGCCAGGGTCAGGATCATTTCAGCCGCATCAATCGCCGTGTTCAGCATGGGCTGGCCTTTCGCCGGGCCGTCCGCTTTGGTGTAGTTAAGCTTGCGCAGCAGATCCATTTCGCTCTGGGTGTTCCAGGCGATCCCTTTACCGCCGTTACCGATTTTTTCCATCAGCGGGCCGATAGAGGTAAAGCGTTCGTAGGTTGCCGGGTAGTCGCGTTCAACCGGAATAATGTGCGGCGCGGTCACGCCCGGGATCAGGTCGCATTCGCCTTTTTTCCAGTCCTTCACGTCCAGCGGCTGCGCCAGTTCGGCGGCGGAGTCGTGCTGGATTGGCAGCGTCACCACGTCGGTCTCTTTGCCCAGGTGCCCTACGCAGACTTCAGAGAATTTCTTCGCGATGTCTTTGTAGATATCCCAGTCGCTTTTCGATTCCCACGCCGGGTCAACGGCCGCAGACAGCGGATGAATAAACGGATGCATATCCGAGGTATTCATGTCGTCTTTTTCGTACCAGGTCGCGGTTGGCAGCACGATGTCGGAGTACAGGCAGGTGCTGGACAGACGGAAGTCGAGCGTTACCACCAGATCCAGCTTGCCGTCGAGACCGTTATCTTTCCACTCCACCTCTTCCGGCTTCACGCCGCCCTGCTTGCCGAGATCTTTCCCCTGGATACCGTTTTCGGTACCGAGCAGGTATTTCAGCATGTACTCGTGGCCTTTACCGGACGAGCCCAGCAGGTTGGAGCGCCAGATGAACAGGTTACGCGGGTGGTTTTTACCGTTCTCCGGCTGTTCAGCCGCGAAGCGGATTGAGCCATCCTTCAGGGATTTCACGGTGTAATCCACCGGTGACATGCCCGCTTGCTTCGCCGCTTCCGCAATGCGCAGCGGGTTAGTGCCCAGCTGCGGCGCCGACGGCAGCCATCCCATGCGCTCTGCGCGCACGTTAAAGTCAATCAGGTGGCCGCTGTAGCGGGATTTATCCGCCATCGGCGACAGCAGCTCCTGCGCGGTGACCGTTTCGTAGCGCCACTGGCTGGAGTGGTTATAGAAGTAGGAAGTGCTGTTCATGTGGCGTGCCGGACGCTGCCAGTCGAGGGCAAACGCCAGCGGCTGCCAGCCGGTCTGCGGACGCAGTTTTTCCTGGCCCACGTAGTGCGCCCAGCCGCCGCCGCTCTGACCCACGCAGCCGCAGAAGATCAGCATGTTGATCAGACCGCGATAGTTCATATCGAGGTGATACCAGTGGTTCAGACCCGCACCGACGATGATCATCGAACGACCGTGCGTTTTGTCCGCGTTTTCTGCGAACTCACGCGCGATACGGGTAATGTGTGCGCGAGGCACGCCGGTGATCTGCTCCGCCCAGGCCGGAGTGTAGGCTTTCATGTCGTCATAGCCGGTTGCGCAGTTTTCATCGCCCAGACCGCGTTCCAGACCATAGTTCGCCATGGTCAGGTCATAAACGGTGGTAACCAGTGCGGTAGAACCGTCGGCCAGCTGCAGGCGTTTAACCGGCAGTTTGTGCATCAGAACGTTTTTCAGTTCAACCTTGTTGAAATGCTCTGAACCTTCGCCACCAAAATAGGGGAACCCGACTTCAGCGATCTCGTCCTGGCTGCCCAGCATGCTCAGGCGCAGCTCCGTCTCTTCGCCGGTAGTGCCGTTGCGTTGCTCAAGGTTCCACTTGCCCTTCTCGCCCCAGCGGAAGCCGATAGAGCCGTTTGGCGCCACCAGCTCGCCGTTGCTGTTATACGCAACGGTTTTCCACTCAGGGTTATTTTCCTGACCCAGCGAATCCACCAGATCGGCAGCGCGCAGCGTGCGGCCAGCAGCATAGTAGCCCTCACGCTCTTCCAGCATGACCAGCATCGGCATGTCGGTGTAGCGGCGAACGTAGTCGGTGAAGTACTGGCTTGGCTTATCAAGATGGAATTCACGCAGCATGACGTGGCCCATCGCCATCGCCATTGCGGCATCGGTACCCTGTTTCGGCGCCAGCCACAGATCGCAAAGCTTGGCGATTTCCGCGTAGTCGGGGGTCACCGCTACGGTTTTGGTGCCTTTGTAACGAACTTCGGTAAAGAAGTGCGCGTCCGGCGTACGCGTCTGAGGAACGTTAGAGCCCCAGGCGATGATATAGCTGGAGTTGTACCAGTCCGCGGATTCCGGCACGTCGGTCTGCTCGCCCCAGGTCTGCGGAGACGCAGGCGGCAGGTCGCAGTACCAGTCGTAGAAGCTCAGGCAGGTCCCGCCGATAAGTGACAGATAGCGAGCTCCGGAGGCGTAAGAAACCATCGACATCGCCGGGATTGGCGAGAAGCCCGCCACGCGGTCAGGACCGTAGGTTTTGACGGTGTAGACGTTGGAGGCGGCAATCAGCTCGTTCACTTCTTTCCATGAGGAGCGAACGAAACCACCGCGACCGCGAGCCTGCTTGAAGCTTTTTGCTTTGTCAGCGTCTTCGATGATGGACGCCCAGGCATCCACCGGATCGCTGTGCTGCACTTTCGCTTCACGCCACATCTTCATCAGGCGCTTGCGCATCAGCGGGTATTTCAGACGGTTAGCGCTGTAGAGATACCAGGAGTAGCTGGCGCCACGCGGGCAGCCGCGCGGTTCGTGGTTTGGCAAATCCGGGCGGGTGCGCGGATAGTCGGTCTGCTGCATTTCCCAGGTCACCAGACCGTTTTTAACGAAAATCTTCCAGCTACATGAGCCAGTACAGTTCACGCCGTGGGTCGAACGGACGACTTTGTCATGCTGCCAGCGCTGACGGTAACCGTCTTCCCAGTCCCGGTTGGTATCCAGAACCTGGCCGTGCCCATCGGCAAAAGTTTCACCCTTCTGTTTGAAGTAGCGAAACCGGTCCAAAAATTTGCTCATCGGGTATCTCCTGTGTGGAGCCTGTGGCTCTCTAAATCGACATTGCTGATTTGCAGCGAAGGTAACGCCCTGAAAGAGGGGGAGAATTGATAACGATCAAGACGAGGAGGGACTTTCAGGCGAGGAGTTATACCGAATACCACCAAAGCGGTATCTTATAAAAATCAATATATATATGAAATATATGACTATTTTTATTTTATCGTACAAAAAGCCGGTCAACATTTAACATCTCAGGTATTAAGGGGTAGAGCGACCTGTAAAGCGATGGCGATCGCAGCGTTACCCGCTGGCCTCCTGTGCAAACTCGTCAGTATGTTGTAACTATTTACAGCGCAAAAAAAAGCGGCCCGAAGGCCGCGTAAACGGATAATCACACTTACTTATTTTTCTTAGTATTTCGGCCATATACCAGCCACGTAATCACAACGCAGGCGATATAGAAGACGAGGAAGACCTTCATGGCACCGGCCGGAGAGCCGGTCAGGTCCAGAGAGATACCGAACGCTTTCGGGATAAAGAAGCCGCCAATCGCGCCGATGGCAGAGATAAAGCCCAGCGCCGCAGCCGTATCCGTCGCCGCTTCGCGCATCGCCTGCTCTTCGCTCCCGCCCTGCGCCTTCACGCGATCCATCGTCAGCTTACGGAAGATCACGGAGATCATCTGGAAGGTAGACGCACTCCCCAGCCCGGCCGTCAGGAACAGCACCATAAACACGCCGAAAAAGGCGATGAAGTTACCGCCCTGTCCGTCGACGGGCAGCGTCAGGAACAGCAGCGCGCAGAAGACCGCCATCACGACGAAGTTAACCAGCGTCACGCGGGTACCGCCCAGGCGGTCAGACACCATGCCGCCCAGCGAACGTGCCAGGGCACCAATAAACGGCCCGAAGAAGGCAAAGTGCAGGATCTGAATCTCCGGGAACTGCGTTTTCGACAGCATCGCGAAGCCCGCCGAGAAGCCGATAAACGAACCGAAGGTAGCCAGATACAGCAGCGCCATTACCCAGAGGTGTCCACGCTTCAGCACCGGCAGCTGTTCGCTCAGCGATGCCTTCGACGCGGAGAGGTCATTCATAAAGAACCAGGCTGCGAGGGTGAAGACCACCAGGAAAGGTACCCAGATCCAGGCGGCGTTTTGCAGATAGAGGGAAGAACCATCCGCCTGCTCAACGCCACCGCCGCCAAAGGCCGCAAAAATGGAGACCGAGATCGCCAGCGGAGCAATCAGCTGCATTACGCTGACGCCCATATTCCCCAGACCGCCGTTAATGCCCAGCGCGCCGCCCTGCTTCGCTTTCGGGAAGAAGAAGCTGATGTTTGCCATGCTGGAGGCGAAGTTCGCACCCGCAAAACCGCACAGCAGGGAGATAATCACGAATACGCTGAACGGCGTAGAGGTATCCTGCACCGCGAAGCCGAGCCACACGCAAGGGACGATCATGATGCCCGTACTGAACGCCGTCCAGCGACGACCGCCAAACACCGGCACCATAAACGCGTAAGGTACACGCAGCAGCGCGCCTGACAGCGACGGCAGCGCGGTCAGCATAAACAGCTGATCGGTCGTAAACGTAAACCCAACTTTTGGCAGATTGACCGCCACCGCGCTAAACAACATCCATACGCAAAACGCTAATAACAAACACGGCACGGAAATCCATAGATTCCGGCTTGCTACACGATGGCCGCGCTGTTGCCAGAACGCCGGATCCTCTGGACGCCAGTCTGTAATAACGGCACCATTTTCCCTTTCGGGAGCGGATGAGTGACTCATAGACACCTCTGATTCTCGAATGATGCTGCAAACATTAGGGTTTTAGGGCGGCGGTAAGTTGATATAAATCAAAGGAAAAGTGGGAGGATTTGCGGCGCAAAATAAGGCCTTACCCTTAGTGAGTAGGCTAATTCGGTAAAAAAGACGTGGTTTTTCACGGCACTGACGGTTCCTGGCTACCCCCACCTCCTTCCCCCTACTCCGCTGGCAATTTAGGGGTAATCCTTTATTGGTATGGGTATACTCCAGGGTATGCACCAGAATAGCGCCATTCCTGCAGGCAGGCCACGTCAGGAGCACGCCACCTCTATGTTAAAAAGATGTTTATCTCCGCTGACGCTCGTGAATCAGCTAGCCCTAATTGTTTTGCTGTCCACCGCCATCGGCGTGACCGGCATGGCGATCTCTGGCTGGCTGGTACAGGGAGTACAGGGTAATGCGCATGCCATCAACGAGGCAGGCTCGCTACGCATGCAGAGTTATCGCCTGCTGGCATCGGTTCCCCTGACGCAGGACGATCGTCCCCTGATTGATGAAATGGAGCGCACGGTCTTCAGCCCCGAACTGGAAAACGCCGCCATCCGCGCCGGTCAGCAGTCCCAGCTTAACGCCCTTCAGGGCTACTGGCACACCCAGCTGGAGCCCGGACTCAAGCAGGCGCGCAGCACAGAAACCGTTGCGCAGGACGTCGCGGGGTTCGTCTCGCGCATTGATGCGCTGGTCTCCTCTTTTGACCAAACCACCGAATTACGCATCGACCGGGTGGTGATGGTGCACCGCGCGATGGCGCTGTTTATGGGGCTGCTGCTGATCTTCACCATCCTCTGGCTCCGCGCGCGGCTGCTGAACCCGTGGAAACAGCTGCTGGCAATGGCCCGCGCGGTTACCGCACGCGATTTTACCCAGCGCACGCACATCAGCGGGCGCAACGAGATGGCCATGCTCGGCCAGGCACTCAATACCATGTCGGCAGAGCTCTCCGAGAGCTACGCGGTGCTGGAACAGCGCGTTCAGGAAAAAACGGCCGGCCTGGAGCAGAAAAACGAGATCCTCTCCTTCCTGTGGCAGGCCAACCGTCGGCTGCACATGCAGGTGCCGCTTTGTGAACGCCTCTCGCCGGTGCTGAACGGCCTGCAAAATCTGACCCTGCTCCACGACCTTGAGCTGCGCGTCTACGATGTGGAAGACGAAGATAACCATCAGGAATTTACCTGCCAGTCAGATATGTCCTGCGATGACAAAGGCTGTCATCTTTGCCCTCGCGGCCTGCCGCCGCTCACCTCCAGCGGCACCACCCTGAAGTGGCGCCTGACCGACAGCCACACCCAGTACGGTATTCTGCTGGCAACGCTGCCTGCCGGGCGTCACCTTAGCCATGACCAGCAGCAGCTGGTTGATACGCTGGTCGAGCAGCTAACGGCCACGCTGGCGCTCGACAGGCATCAGGAAAAGCAGCAGCAGCTGATTGTTATGGAAGAGCGCGCGACTATTGCCCGCGAGCTTCACGACTCTATCGCCCAGTCGCTCTCCTGTATGAAAATGCAGGTGAGCTGCCTGCAGATGCAGGATGCGGAGATGCCGGAAAGCAATAAGCAGCTGCTCAGCCAGATCCGCAACGAGCTGAACACCTCCTGGATACAGCTTCGCGAGCTGCTGACCACCTTCCGTCTGCAGCTGACCGAGCCTGGCCTGCGCCCGGCGCTGGAAGCCAGCTGCCACGAATTTAGCGCCCGGCTGGGGTTCCCGGTAAGGCTGGACTACCAGCTGCCGCCGCGGTTTGTTCCCTCCCACCAGGCCATACATTTACTGCAGATCGCCCGTGAAGCGCTGAGCAACGTGCTCAAGCACTCCGGCGCGACGGCGGTAACGGTCACCGTCAGCCAGCACAACAATCAGGTGAAGCTCACGGTTCATGACAACGGCCGCGGCGTGCCGGAAAATGCCGAACGCACTAACCACTATGGTTTAATTATTATGCGAGACCGCGCCCAAAGCCTGCGCGGTGATTGCCAGGTTCGCCGGAGAGAGACGGGCGGCACGGAAGTTGTCGTCACCTTTATTCCCGAGAAACCGCTTACAACTGCTCAAGGAGAAACCCATGACTAATCAGGAACCGGCATCCATCCTGTTGATCGACGACCATCCAATGCTGCGTACTGGCGTAAAACAGCTGGTCAGCATGGCACCCGATATCACCGTGGTTGGCGAAGCCAGCAACGGTGAACAGGGCATTGAGCTTGCCGAATCCCTCGATCCCGATCTGATCCTGCTCGATCTGAATATGCCCGGCATGAACGGTCTGGAAACGCTCGACAAGCTGCGGGAAAAATCCCTTTCCGGGCGCATCGTCGTCTTTAGCGTGTCAAACCATGAAGAGGATGTTGTCACGGCGCTGAAGCGCGGGGCGGATGGTTATCTGCTGAAGGATATGGAGCCGGAAGACTTGCTTAAGGCGCTGCAGCAGGCCGCGGCGGGCGAGATGGTGCTCAGCGAAGCCTTAACGCCGGTCCTGGCCGCCAGCCTGCGCGCCAATCGCGCCACCTCTGACCGTGACGTCAGCCAGTTAACCCCGCGCGAGCGCGATATTCTCAAACTCATTGCTCAGGGGCTGCCGAACAAAATGATCGCCCGCCGCCTGGACATCACCGAAAGCACGGTCAAAGTGCACGTGAAGCATATGCTGAAGAAAATGAAGTTGAAATCCCGCGTTGAAGCCGCGGTGTGGGTGCATCAGGAACGCATTTTTTAAGGATTACTCCTCCGGCAGAAGCTTCCAGCGCGGGTCGTTGTCGGGCAACGCGACCAGCGGCTGCACGACGGTCAGCGCGATCTCATTAGACGAGACGCGCTGGCCCTTCTCATCTTCCACTACCGCCGACAGGTGCCAGCGGTTTGTCGCCCCTTCACGCTCATCCCAGGCAGGCATAATCACGCTCCAGCCGTCGCTACTGTTGCTTTTAGCCGGCGACGTCAGGCTCAATGCCTGCGTATCCCCCTGCCAGTGGATCTGACGAATGCCGTTCGTGCTGCGAACCTGAAGCTTCAGCATAACGGTCTCACCCCCTTTCAGATCCCACGGCGGCGTTGCCAGCCACACGGACAGCGTTTTACGCTGGCGGAACTCCATCACCGGCAGGCTATTGCGCTCAGGCGAGTCATAGCGGCTTCCGCGCAGGGAGCGCGTGGCGGCAACTTCACCGGCGGAAAGCTGCTTAGCCAGCGGTACGCCAAAGCGATAGTTGAGCTTCAGTCCGAGGTTATTCTGGCTCTCGCCACTTTCGCCCTGCTTATGCGCGGCGGTCAAGGTGACCAGCGGAACGGGGGTATAGTTAAGCCCCAGATTCACCGCCACCGGGTTGTGATAGCCGGTTCCGCTGTTGAAGAGGTCAACGTTATCGCCAAAGTATTGCTCGACGCTGACGCTGGTATTGAGGTGATGGAACCACGGCAGCCAGGCTTTAGCGGTGACGTCATATCCGCGCGCCATGCGCTGCTCCTGGACGTCGGAGCGCTCGCGCCAGCCGGAAAAGGGCTGATAATAGTTGGCTGACAGGCGTAGATTTTCCCCCCACGCCTCCGCCCCCAGCCCGGCACGCTGCAGGTTTTCCTCCAGAAGGTTATCGTAAAACGTGTTGTAACCCAGCAGCCATTTCCCTGCGACCCAGCGCTGACCGATTCCAGCGTTACTGACCAGGCCATCCGTCTGCTGGGTCAGGCCAAGCTGGCTCCAGCTCAGATAACGGTTGTTATCGTTCCAGGGGATAAACCAGCTCCCGCTGCTGCCGTTAAATTTGCCATCATTATCTACCAGTAAGTTCACGCTGGCGTTCCCCCAAGGCGAAAGCCAGGATTCAATCTGCTGGTTCACTTCGCCGCTCACCGCGTCGCGCACCTGACCAAACGCAAACTGACGCGCCTGCTCGCCCGTTGTCAGGCCGTTGTCGGTCATGCTGGCTTCACCGAAGGCTTTCGCCATTTCGGCCAGATGCTTCTCCCCCTCGCCCGTTGGTGCCGCCATGCCGAGGTCAGGCAAACTATCCCCATTGTTATCGAAGGGATTCTGTGCTTGATGCATAAAGGAATTCGGCGCACCGTGAACGGCTCCGGCCGTAATAAGGGGGAGTAATAAGAGCAAACGAATGCAGGACGATACAGCCATCAACGTCGGGATTTGCGCCTGAGTTTTGTAAAAGACTCTCTTACCTTAACGTCATTGGGAAAGAATTGCAGCCTTACGGGACATTTCAGGAATATCCTGAAGTTTATTGTCGGCTGCAAGCAGCGTAAACTCGGTAAACCCTATATTCTTCGTGCCTTTATAAGAACAGGAGTCAACATGCAAAAGATTGTGATCGTCGCCAACGGTGCGGCCTACGGCAGCGAATCCCTTTTTAACAGCCTGCGCCTGGCCATTGCGCTGCGTGAAAAAGAGAGCGACCTGGCGTTACGGCTCTTTTTAATGTCGGACGCGGTCACCGCCGGGCTGAAAGGTCAAAAACCGGCAGAGGGCTATAACATTCAGCAGATGCTGGAGATCCTGACCGCGCAAAACGTGCCGGTGAAGCTGTGCAAGACCTGCACCGACGGTCGCGGCATTACCGGCCTGCCGCTGATTGATGGCGTAGAAATTGGTACGCTGGTTGAACTGGCCGAGTGGACGCTGTCCGCAGATAAAGTATTAACTTTTTAATAATAAACTCGTAAAAATATTATTTTCTTATGGACGCGGTTTCAGCATCAAGTTTACCTGCGGGGTTGCCGATAGGCATGGAAACAACACAGCAGGTATTTCACTTATGTTCAGATCGATTCGTGCACGCATCATCGCTGCGACGGCAGGCTGTCTGGTCGTCGCCCTTCTCCTCAATACCGTTATTAACTTTCAGGTCACACGTCAGGATAACCAGCAGTCCCAGCGCGATATTCTGACCAGCACCAGCGCCAGCCATAACATGGCGATTGCCGACTGGGTAAAAAGCAAGATGACGGTGATTGCCTCCGCGCAGACCGTTGCGCTGAATGACGATCCGGTTCCGGTGTTTAAACAGCTTGCGCAGGCGGGTGGATTTACCAACGTCTATGTTGGCTACGCCAGCAAAACGGCGAAATTCTCTGAACCGGCGGGCGTTCCGGCGGATTATGACCCGACCATTCGCCCGTGGTATCAGCAGGTGGTCAGCACGGACGGTCCGGTTGTCACCGCGCCCTACGTTGACGCGGGGACCGGTAAACTGGTGGTGACCTTCGCCGTGCCGGTGAAAGAAAATGGCACCCTGAAAGCGGTAGTGGCGGGCGATGTCGCCATGGACAGCGTTGTGGCTAACGTGCGCGGGATCCATCCGACCCCGGCCAGCAGCGGGTTGCTTCTGAACAGCGACGGCAGCGTGATTGCCGCTAACGATCCCGCTCTTACGCTCAAACCGTTTGCTGAGACGATCAAAGGCATTGATTTTGCTGCGCTGAAAAGCGGTACGCCGGTGGACGGAACGCTGAACGACGCTGAAAAAACCTTCGTGGCGACAGCCGTACCGGGCACTAACTGGCTGTTAGTCGTCGCGCTCGACAACGGTGACGCCACCTCCGGCATGCGTTCCCTGCTTAAAGCATCGGCGATTTCGCTGGTGATCCTGGCACTCCTGAGCGCGGCCATTGTTCACTTCCTGATTGCCCGCCTGCTGAAGCGTCTGTCCGACATTCGCGACGCGATGCACAACATTGCCAACGGGACTAACGATCTGTCCCAGCGCCTGCCGGACAGCGGCGAGGACGAGGTCGCGCAGATTGCCCAGGCCTTTAATGCCTTCAGCGATAAGCTGTCGGTGGTGATGGTACAGCTCCGGGATGCCAGTGAATCGGTGAAAAACGCGGCGCAGGAAATTGCCGCAGGTAACCAGGATCTTTCCGGACGCACCGAGCAGGCGGCATCCAGCCTGCGCGAAACGGCCAGTGCAGTAGAGCAGATCACCGCTTCCGTGACCCAGTCGAATGAATCGGCAGCAGAAGCCAACGATCAGGCGAGCAAAGCCTCAGCGGCCGCGGCGCGCGGCGGCGAGGTGGTATCGCAGGCGATCAGCACCATGCAGTCCATTGAAGTCGCGTCGGCAAAAATTGGCGATATCACCAGCGTGATTGACGGCATTGCTTTCCAGACCAACATTCTGGCGCTGAACGCCTCCGTCGAGGCGGCGCGTGCCGGTGAGCAGGGGCGCGGATTTGCCGTTGTAGCAGGCGAAGTGCGTAACCTGGCGAGCCGCAGCGCTCAGGCGGCGAAAGAGATCAAATCGCTGATTGATTCGACCACCAACAGCGTGGCAACCGGCTCCCGCTACGTGCATCTGGCAGGGGAAAGCATGGATGAGATCCGCTCCAGCATCGGCAGCGTCTCAGGCATCATGCGCGAAATTTCCATCGCCACCAGCGAGCAGATGAAAGGCATTCACGAGATCAACCACGCGGTGACCCATCTCGACCGCATGGTGCAGCAGAACGCCGAGCTGGTGGTGGAATCCGCCGCCGCCGCGGGTGCACTGCAGAGCCAGGCGGGCGACCTTGCTGAAACAGCCGGCCATTTCCGCATTTAATTTTATTCCGGCGCGGGTTTACCGGGTAAAACCCGCGCCAGCTGAATGGTTTCAGGCATTTTGTCATTTTTGTTTAAACGTTATGCCATTTTTTGATCAAAATCATCATCCCTCGCTCCCCGCTTTGGTGTTATGCAATGAGTAATTTGTGAACAATATCACGCTCGGGACGGGCAAAATCGACGGGGTAAAAAAATGGCACTGGTAAAAACAAGTTTGAAACTGTTTGGCGGGGATACGGTAGTGGTGCGTTGCTCAGAGCGCTGTCGTATTCATCTGATGAGTGCGAAAGCAAAACAATCCCAGGCGGATATTCTGACCGTGCAGGATGATAAAGCGTGGCTTACCGTGCCGTATACCGGCACGTGGGATGTGCTGATCGACAGCCACAGTCAGTCGCTGGAGCATTCCGTCAGCTACGTGGCCGCATAACATTAAACGCCCGGCAAGCCGGGCGTATTATCAGGCAAAACCCGGTCGCAGCGCGCCGTTGAGCGGGTTCCCTTCCAGCAGCGCCTTCACCTTCACCACCAGCTCATTCAGACAGTCGTCCTTCATGCCGAGGCGAGTTAGCTCCTGATCGAGGGAGAAGAGATACTGCGCGTTGGTGCCCAGCGGCCCGCTCGCGGCGGCGATCAACGGGGCAATCACCTGCGTACGGGTGTCCGCTTCATACAGCGGATGGCGCGGATCCATAATAAACACCAGCGCATTGACGGTGCGTCCGTCGTCCAGTTCCAGCTTGCACCAGCTCGGCATATAGCAGCCGGTGATCATTTCACGCTTCCAGAGTAGCGTGAGCTCCTGTTCCAGCGTGGCATCCGGAAGGCGATACGCCACGCCCGTGGTGCGCCCGCCCTCTTTCAGTGCAAGCATGCGCCCCGGCTGGCACGCGCTGCCGCGTCCGGCCGTCAGGCGCAGGCAAAATGCGCGATGCCAGCCAGGCAGCGTTCCCGTTGCCGATTCGACAAATTCCAGAGCCGGGTTCCACATCAGGGAACCGTAGCCAAAAATCCATACCGGGCCATCATCCGGGCGGCAGGCAAGCGTGGCAGCGAGTGACGCCGCACGTTGTTCAGCTGACCAGAGAAGCGATTCCTCAATAGCACCAAATGCCGTCTTACAATCTGCCTTCATTAAGAAATCACGCGTTAACACTTTACACCTCCGCCACTGCATGCTTCCTTGCGACATCTGTAGTTCGCCTTCCCGGCATTATGTGCTGGTCATTTTGCCAGCAGTTAAATAACGATAAGCAATTAGCGGACCAGTTGCAATACAACGGAAGTTCAACCGCCTGAAAAGTCAAAATGAAGGCAGCGAATTATTTCATGGCTATTTCTTTTTATGCCATTTATCGTCGTCTCCTTTCTCATATTCATGTTTTACGGCGGCCCAGGCGACTTTGTGGGCCGTCTCTTCACGGCTGGCATCATCCCGGCGATCGTCCTTATCTTTGTATTGATCCCAGGCGCTGTTAAACGCCTCTTTGTAGATATCCTGCGCGTGGGCGGGCAGCACGTTTTGTACGTTATCGGGTAATTCGCGTTTCGTTTTATAAGGCATCACTGACCTCTCTTTTGGCTAAAGAGATAAGTGTGGACGACGATATGGCATGGTGCCACTCCGCGATAATTTATGAATATATGCTTTTTATAATTCATTGTTATTTAATGAATATATAATAAAGACAGCGAATTATGGACACCAAACAAAGAAATTACGACAAAGGGTAAAATTAAGTAAAAAATAAAGGGTATTTAACAGAGATCTGTTAGTTTAATGACCTCAAAATTCTATCTATAATTACAAGCACCTGCATTGATGGAGAAGCACATGACAGCAACACAAGAGGCGGTAAAGACCCGCCACAAGGAGACGTCACTCATTTTCCCGGTTCTGGCACTGGCTGTGCTGCTCTTCTGGGGAAGCAGTCAGTCACTGCCAGTGGTGGTTGGTATCAATATTCTTGCTCTGGTCGGCATCTTAACCAGCGCGTTTAGCGTCGTTCGCCATGCGGACGTCCTGGCCCACCGTCTGGGCGAGCCGTACGGATCGTTAATTCTCAGCCTTTCCGTCGTTATTCTCGAAGTCAGCCTGATTTCCGCGCTTATGGCGACGGGTGATGCCGCGCCGACGCTGATGCGCGACACGCTCTACTCGATCATTATGATTGTGACGGGCGGCCTGGTGGGCTTCTCTCTGCTGCTGGGCGGCCGTAAGTTCGCGACCCAGTATATGAACCTGTTCGGCATCAAACAGTATCTGATTGCCCTCTTCCCGCTGGCCATTATCGTACTGGTCTTCCCGATGGCGCTGCCGGGTGCGAACTTCACCACCGGTCAGGCGCTGCTGGTTGCACTGATTTCCGCCGCCATGTACGGCGTGTTCCTGCTGATACAAACCAAAACGCACCAGAGCCTGTTTGTGTACGAGCATGAGGATGACGGCGACGATGATGACCCGCACCACGGCAAGCCGTCGGCCCACAGCAGCGCGTGGCATACGGTTTGGCTGATCGTGCATCTGATTGCGGTGATTGCGGTCACCAAGATGAATGCCAACCCGCTGGAAACGCTGTTAACCGAGCTGAACGCACCGGTAGCGTTTACCGGCTTCCTGGTAGCCCTGCTGATTCTGTCCCCTGAAGGGCTGGGTGCGCTGAAAGCGGTGTTGAATAATCAGGTACAGCGCGCAATGAACCTGTTTTTCGGCTCCGTACTGGCGACGATTTCACTCACCGTACCGGTGGTGACGCTGATTGCCTTTATGACGGGCAACGAGCTGCAGTTTGCGCTGGGTGCGCCGGAGATGATTGTGATGGTCGCCTCGTTGCTGCTGTGCCAGATTTCGTTCTCAACCGGACGCACCAACGTGCTGAACGGCGCGGCGCATATGGCGTTGTTTATTGCGTACTTGATGACGATTTTTGCGTAGCCTTTACGGGTTTTGTAGGCCGGGTAAGCGCAGCGCCACCCGGCAATATGCCCCATAAAAAAACCCGCCGAAGCGGGTTTTTTTATTAGTTGCTGGTATCCAGCTCGTCGAAACTCTTCACCAGATCGTCAATCGCTTTGATCTGTTTCAGGAACGGCTCCAGCTTATCCAGAGGCAGCGCAGATGGGCCGTCGCATTTAGCATTTGCCGGATCCGGGTGCGCTTCAATAAACAGACCTGCCAGGCCGGTCGCCATACCGGCACGCGCCAGCTCGGTAACCTGGGCACGACGGCCACCGGACGCGGCGCCGAACGGGTCGCGGCACTGCAGGGCGTGGGTCACGTCGAAAATCACCGGAGACTGGCCGGAGACATTTTTCATCACGCTGAAGCCCAGCATGTCGACAACCAGGTTGTCGTAACCGAAGTTTGCGCCACGGTCACACAGGATCACCTTGTCGTTGCCACCTTCGATAAACTTATCGACGATGTTACCCATCTGACCCGGGCTCACGAACTGTGGTTTCTTCACGTTGATAACAGCACCGGTTTTCGCCATCGCCGCAACCAGGTCGGTCTGGCGAGCCAGGAACGCCGGAAGCTGGATCACGTCCACCACGTCTGCCACCGGCTGCGCCTGTGAGGCTTCATGCACGTCGGTGATCACTTTCACGCCAAAAGTCTGCTTCAGCTCCTGGAAAATTTTCATTCCCTCTTCCAGGCCTGGGCCACGGTAAGAGTTGATGGAGGAGCGGTTGGCTTTGTCAAAAGAGGCCTTAAACACGTACGGGATGCCCAGCTTCTGGGTCACGGTCACGTAGTGTTCGCAGATACGCATGGCGAGGTCGCGGGATTCCAGTACGTTCATGCCGCCAAACAGTACGAACGGCAGGTCGTTTGCTACCTTGATATCACCAATGCTAACCACTTTTTGTTTCATAGGATCGCCTTATTCAGGTGTGAATCGGAATTAAGATTTAATGCAGTGTAATTTGTTTGTGCGAGATCGCGTTGATCTGCGCACGAATCATTTCGCTAATGGGGTCTTCCGGACACTGCTCGACGAAATAATTCAAATCATTCAGCGCCACGTGCTCACAGTCGAGCTGCGCATAGATCAGCCCGCGATCGCGAATTTCGTACGGGTCTTCCGGGTTGAACTGCAGCAGCACTTCACTGGCGCGCAGCGCCAGCTCCATCTGACGCTCTTCCATTAACGCGGACTTCAGCGTATCCAGCAGCTTGCGAATGACCTCTGCGTTATCCGCCTCGTCGAGATCTTCGTTAAAGAGTTCAGCCACCGGGCTGATATTGCCTTTCAGCCACACGTCCAGCGTATGTTCATCCAGCGTGTCGCCGTTGAAGGGATTAATGAGCCACATTTCGCCGTCCAGCCACTCTGCACGCAGGATCATCTGCGTCGGGAAAATGACCGGGACCAGCGGAATATCCAGGCGGTGCGCGACCCACAGCAAAATAGAACCCAGCGCCACGGCGCTGCCCTGACGATTTTTTAAGACCTGGTCCAGCCATAAGGCGTCAGACAGACGATATACGCCCCGCGTGTCGCAGAAACCCCATTCGCCGTAGAAAAGCTCCAGCAGCTTCTCTAATTGCCAGTCTTGCGGGCGAGCCTGATTAATCTCTTCACGCGCCAGGCTGACCAGATTCTCCAGCTCATCGTAGACAAACTGCGACGTAAAATCGTCGCGAATCATCTCAGAAATCAGGATCATGCCATCGCAAAGCGGCACTTTATTAAATTCGAAATCGGCTAAGGACCTCATGACTTACCCCAGTAACGCCTGAGCGTACAATGACGCTCAGGCGCGATAAAACTCAAAACGATGTAGATGATAACGCCAAACTGCCTTTCAGTCAGCCTTACGCCTTTATCAGTAAATGGCAGATACCCGGAACTCAAGACCACTGCCCCAGCGTCAGGCGTTCGTTGCCGCCGTAGTCGCGGCAGGTTTCGACTGCGGCGTAACCTGCTTGCGTAAACAGTGCCCGCACGGCTTCTCCCTGCGTCCAGCCATGCTCCACGAGCAGCCAGCCGCCGGGAAGTAAATGTTCCCGTGACGTTGTCACAATGTGATCAAGATCGGCTAATCCCGCGTTGGCGGCCACGAGCGCCGTCAGCGGTTCGAAGCGAACATCTCCCTGCGCAAGGTGCGGGTCATGTTCGTCGATGTAAGGAGGATTGCTGACAATCATCGCAAATAAGCGATTCTCCAGCGCGGCAAACCAGCTGCTTTGCAGCACCGTCACGTTGCGGACACCGAGACGTTCCACGTTACGCTGCGCCAGCGCCACCGCGTCGGGCATTACGTCCACCGCCGTCACCGCGCAGTCGGGCCGCTCGGTGGCGAGCGCCAGCGCGATGGCTCCTGTTCCCGTCCCGAGATCGAGAACGCTGCAGGCCGCCGCCGGCAAACGCGCAAGCGCCTGCTCAACCAGACACTCGGTGTCCGGACGCGGGATCAGCGTCGCCGCCGAGACGTACAGCGGTAATGACCAGAACTCACGCTCACCGACAAGGTGCGCCACCGGCTCGCCGGTTTTACGACGGGCAAGCAGCGCGGCGAGCTGCGCTTCCTGCTCCGCGGTCAGTTCGGTTTCGCCAAAAGCCAGCAGATACGTGCGGGCTTTACCCGTCACATGCTCAAGCAAAATTTCGGCATCGCGTTTCGGGCTTTCGCTTTCGGAAAGCTCTCCGGCCGCCTCACGTAACCAGCGCTGAAAATCCATTAGTCCTGCTCGGACAGTGCCGCCAGCTGGTCGGCCTGGTATTCCTGCACGATAGGCTCAATCAGCATATCCAGCTTCCCTTCCATCACCTCGTCCAGACGGTAGAGCGTCAGGTTGATGCGGTGGTCGGTTACGCGGCCCTGCGGGAAGTTATAGGTGCGGTTACGGTCGCTGCGATCGCCGCTGCCCAGCAGGTTACGACGCGTAGACGCTTCTGCCTGCTGGCGTTTCGCCATTTCGGCTGCGTGGATACGCGCGCCCAGCACGGATAACGCTTTGGCTTTGTTTTTGTGCTGTGAGCGCTCGTCCTGGCATTCGACGACGATGCCGGTTGGCAGGTGGGTAATACGGATGGCGGAGTCGGTGGTGTTGACGTGCTGACCGCCCGCGCCAGAGGAGCGGAAAGTATCAATACGCAGGTCCGCCGGATTGATGTCCGGCAGCTCTGCTTCCGGCAGCTCCGGCATCACCGCTACCGTACAGGCTGAGGTGTGAATGCGTCCCTGAGATTCGGTGGCCGGTACGCGCTGCACGCGGTGACCGCCCGATTCAAACTTGAGACGACCGTACACGCCGTCGCCGCTGATCTTGGCGATAACTTCTTTGTAGCCACCATGCTCGCCTTCGTTGGCGCTCATGATCTCCACGCGCCAGCGACGCGATTCGGCGTAGCGGCTGTACATGCGGAACAGATCCCCGGCAAACAGCGCCGCTTCATCACCGCCGGTACCGGCGCGCACTTCCACAAACGCGTTACGCTCATCGTCCGGATCTTTCGGCAGCAGAAGCACCTGGAGCTGCTGCTCCATTTCTTCAGAACGCGCTTTCGCATCCTGCAACTCTTCCTGCGCCATTTCGCGCATTTCAGGATCGTCGAGCATCATCTGCGCTGTTTCAATATCTTCCTGAACCTGTCGCCAGTCGGTAAAGCATTTAGAAACATCACTTAACTGCGCGTATTCACGTGAGAGCGCGCGAAAACGTTCCTGGTCCGCAATGGTCCCGGCATCGCCGAGCAGCGCCTGTACTTCTTCATGGCGCTCGTGCAGAGCTTCCAGTTTAGCGACGATAGAAGGCTTCATAGGCGTAAGTGCACCTTGTCTTAGAAAATGGGTATAGGGCGCTATTCCAGCCCGAGGCTGTTGCGCAGAATAGTCAGGCGTTCATCATCCCCGTCACGGGCGGCCTGCTGAAGAGATTTGGTTGGTGCATGGATCAGGCGGTTGGTCAGTTTCCACGCCAGGTCCTGCATAATCGCATTTGCGTCACCGCCCTGTTCAAGGGCTGCTAACGCCTTGGCAGTCAGGTCATCACGCACCTGCTCCGCCTGCCCGCGGTACTCGCGGATGGTCTCGCTGACGCTTTGCGCGCGCAGCCAGGCCATAAACTCACTGGTTTCCTGCTCAACAATGGTTTCCGCCTGAACCGCCGCCGCTTTACGCTGGGCAAGGTTGTGCGAAATGATGCTTTGCAGGTCATCCACGCTGTAGAGGTAGGCATTAGGCAGCTTGCCCACTTCCGGCTCAACATCGCGCGGGACGGCGATATCCACCAGCAGCATCGGCTGATTGCGACGGGACTTCAGCGCACGCTCCACCATCCCTTTTCCGATAATCGGCAGCGGGCTGGCGGTAGAGCTGATAATAATGTCCGCCTCTTTCAGGCGTTCATCAATGTCGCTCAGGGCAACCACCTCTGCACCCACTTCATCCGCCAGCACCTGCGCGCGTTCGCGGGTGCGGTTAGCGATAATCATCTTTTTCACTTTATGCTCGCGCAGATGGCGCGCCACAAGTTCGATGGTTTCGCCCGCACCCACCAGCATCACGGTGACGGTAGACAGGGATTCAAAGATTTGGCGTGCAAGGGTGCAGGCCGCGAAAGCAACGGAAACCGCACTGGCACCAATGTCGGTTTCGGTTCGCACACGCTTCGCCACGGAGAACGACTTCTGGAACATGCGCTCCAGCTCGCTGGCCTTCAGATGCCCTTTTTGCGAGTCCGCAAACGCTTTTTTCACCTGACCCAGGATCTGCGGCTCGCCCAGCACCAGCGAATCCAGCCCGCTGGCGACGCGCATCAGATGGCTGACCGCATCGTTGTCCTGATGCCAGTACAGGCTGTTGCGCAGCTCGTCTTCGTTGAGATTGTGGTAGTCGCATAGCCAGCGGATCAGCGCTTCATGCAGGTTATCCTGCTCTTCCACGCTTAAATACAGCTCGGTACGGTTGCACGTCGAGAGCACCACGCCACCCTGCACCATCGGCTGTGCAAGCAGGCTGTCCAGCGCCAGGTCAAGCGTATCCGGCGAAAACGTCACGCGTTCTCGCAGCGAAACCGGGGCCGTTTTGTGGTTGATGCCGAGTGCTAATAGGGTCATGTTGAGCGGGAGTAGTACCAGCGTTAATAAGGTTAGCAGAACGCATCATACAGGATGCGCGAGATCAATAAAAGGGACTGCCCCCTTTCGGAGTAATAGCTTATACCCGTCATACTTCAAGCTGCATGCGCGTTGGCTGCGCTCGTTCACCCCAATCACATAGTTATCTATGCTCCTGGGGATTCACTCTCTTGCCGCCTTCATGCAGCTTGAATTATTTAGGGTAGATACAACGCTTTGAGATAATTTGAACGTAGACGGTAGCCCCCTTCGACGCTAGCATTAACAGCTATAACTGCAACGTATCTCAAGGATTTGTCCTCATTATGACCCGACTGATTCGCCTGCTGCCGCTGGCAGCACTGGTTCTGACCGCCTGTACCGTCACCCAACCAAAAGGCCCGGGCAAAAGCCCTGATTCACCGCAGTGGCGTCAGCACCAGCAGGACGTCCGTAATTTGAACCAGTACCAGACCCGCGGCGCTTTCGCTTATCTCTCTGACGAACAAAAGGTTTATGCCCGCTTCTTCTGGCAGCAGACGGGTCAGGACAACTATCGCCTGCTGCTGCTGAACCCGCTGGGCAGCACCGAGCTGGAGCTTATCGCGAAACCGGGTGAAGCGCAGATCACCGATAACAAAGGCCAGCACTATACCGCGACCGATGCCGAAGAGATGATTGGCAAGCTGACCGGGATGCCTATCCCGCTCAACAGCCTGCGCCAGTGGATCCTTGGCCTGCCGGGTGAGGCAACTGACTACAGCCTTGACGACCAGTACCGTCTGAGCCAGGTGAACTACACCCAGAACGGTAAAACCTGGAAAGTGGTGTACAGCGCCTATGACAGTAAGAGTAAACCGTCGCTGCCATCGAATATGGAACTGACCCAGGGCAGCCAGCGTATTAAGCTGAAAATGGACAACTGGATCGTTAAATGATGACCCACTGGCCCTCTCCGGCAAAGCTGAACCTGTTTTTATACATCACCGGCCAGCGTGCTGACGGTTATCACACCCTGCAGACGCTGTTTCAGTTTATTGACTATGGCGACACGATCTCCATTGAACTGCGCCAGGACGGCCAGATTTGCCTGCTGACGCCGGTCGACGGCGTGGCGCATGAGGACAACCTGATCGTGCGCGCCGCGCGTCTGCTGGTGAAAGCCGCAGCGGAATCGGGCCGTCTGCCCGCAGGAAGCGGGGCGGATATCCGTATCGAGAAGCGCCTGCCGATGGGCGGCGGTCTGGGCGGTGGCTCATCCAACGCCGCCACGGTGCTGGTTGCCCTGAACCACCTCTGGGGCTGCGGGCTGTCGAAGGACGAACTGGCAGCCTTAGGCTTGACGCTGGGGGCGGATGTCCCGGTGTTTGTTCGCGGTCATGCGGCCTTTGCTGAGGGCGTGGGTGAGATCCTCTCCCCGGCTGAACCGCCGGAGAAGTGGTATCTGGTGGCCCACCCTGGCGTCAGCATTCCGACCCCGGTCATCTTTAAAGATCCTGACCTCAAAAGGAATACCACGGTTCGGTCAATAGAAACGTTATTAAATTGTGAATTCAGCAACGATTGCGAGGATATCGCAAGAAAACGTTTTCGCGAGGTTGATGCGGTGCTTTCCTGGCTGTTAGAATACGCGCCGTCGCGCCTGACTGGTACAGGGGCCTGTGTCTTTGCTGAATTTGACACCGAATCCGCCGCTCGTCAGGTGCTTGAGCAAGCGCCGGTTTGGCTGCATGGTTTTGTAGCACGTGGGATGAACACCTCCCCCCTACAGCAGGCCATTCTGGCGCAGACTGAGTTTCGGTGACAACGTCACCCTGTTCCAGACGTTGCATCGCGCTCTTTAATACACCGCCTGGATAGCATTTGCCTGGCCCGCACAGTTTGCGGCGAACGCTATCCACCACTGGACGCATGCCTGAGGTTCTTCTCGTGCCTGATATGAAGCTTTTTGCTGGTAACGCCACCCCGGAACTAGCACAACGTATTGCCAACCGCCTGTACACTTCCCTCGGCGACGCCGCCGTAGGTCGCTTTAGCGACGGCGAAGTCAGCGTACAAATTAACGAAAATGTACGCGGTGGTGATATTTTCATCATCCAGTCCACCTGTGCTCCAACGAACGACAACCTGATGGAACTGGTTGTTATGGTCGACGCCCTGCGTCGCGCTTCCGCAGGCCGTATCACTGCTGTAATCCCTTACTTCGGCTATGCCCGTCAGGACCGTCGCGTCCGTTCCGCACGTGTGCCAATCACCGCTAAAGTTGTCGCTGACTTCCTGTCCAGCGTCGGCGTTGACCGCGTACTGACCGTTGACCTGCACGCAGAGCAGATCCAGGGCTTCTTCGACGTCCCGGTTGATAACGTATTCGGCAGCCCAATTCTGCTGGAAGACATGCTGCAGCTGAACCTGGATAACCCAATCGTGGTTTCTCCGGACATCGGCGGCGTGGTACGTGCCCGTGCTATCGCTAAGCTGCTGAACGATACCGACATGGCGATCATCGACAAACGCCGTCCGCGCGCTAACGTTTCTCAGGTGATGCACATCATCGGTGACGTTGCTGGCCGTGACTGCGTGCTGGTTGACGACATGATCGATACCGGCGGTACGCTGTGTAAAGCAGCTGAAGCGCTGAAAGAACGTGGTGCCAAGCGCGTGTTTGCTTACGCGACTCACCCGATCTTCTCCGGTAACGCGGTAAACAACCTGCGCAACTCCGTCATTGACGAAGTGGTGGTATGCGATACCATCCCACTGAGCGACGAGATCAAAGCGCTGCCAAACGTGCGTACGTTGACCCTGTCCGGGATGCTGGCCGAAGCGATTCGTCGTATCAGCAACGAAGAATCTATCTCAGCAATGTTCGAACACTAATCGAACACGGCCGAAAAACCCGCTGCGGCGGGTTTTTTTGTCTCTGGGTTTTATTTGTATGATTAATGCCTCCTTCACCTGCCATTCACATGACAGATGATGCGCATACGGATGAAAGATAATTGTGAAAAACGTAACCTCCTCACATGTTCTGCCCTTTCGCGCCCTCATCGACGCCTGCTGGAAAGAGAAGTACACCTCGTCACGATTTATACGTGACCTGATTGCCGGGATCACCGTCGGCATTATCGCCATCCCGCTGGCAATGGCGCTGGCGATTGGCAGCGGCGTTGCGCCGCAGTACGGTCTGTACACCTCGGCCGTTGCCGGGATAGTCATCGCCCTGACGGGCGGCTCGCGCTTCAGTGTCTCCGGTCCGACCGCCGCCTTCGTGGTGATCCTCTACCCGGTTTCACAGCAGTTTGGTCTGGCAGGCCTGCTGGTCGCCACCCTGATGTCCGGCGTCTTTTTGATTCTGTTTGGCCTGGCCCGCTTCGGGCGGCTGATCGAGTACATCCCCCTTTCCGTGACGCTGGGATTCACCTCGGGGATTGGTATCACCATCGGAACCATGCAGATCAAGGACTTCCTCGGCCTGCAGATGCCCCACGTACCGGAGCACTACCTGCAAAAAGTAGGGGCGCTGTTTATGGCGCTGCCGACGGCCAACCTGGGCGACGCCGCCATTGGGATTGTGACGCTGGGCACGCTGATCGTCTGGCCTCGTCTGGGGATCCGTCTGCCGGGCCACCTTCCCGCGCTGCTGCTGGGCTGCGCGGTGATGGCCATCGTCAATATGTTCGGCGGCCATGTCGCGACTATCGGCTCGCAGTTCCACTATGTTCTGGCGGACGGTTCACAGGGTAGCGGCATTCCGCAACTGTTGCCGCAGCTGGTGCTGCCGTGGGACATGCCCGGCTCCAGCTTCACCCTCAGCTGGGATTCTCTGCGTGCTTTGCTTCCCGCCGCGTTCTCTATGGCGATGCTGGGGGCGATTGAATCCCTGCTCTGTGCCGTCGTTCTGGACGGTATGACCGGCACCAAACACAAAGCCAACAGCGAGCTGGTCGGTCAGGGATTGGGCAACCTCGTCGCGCCGTTCTTCGGCGGTATTACGGCTACGGCTGCGATTGCCCGTTCTGCGGCAAACGTGCGCGCGGGGGCAACCTCACCCGTTTCGGCGGTCATCCACTCCCTGCTGGTGATCCTCGCCCTGCTGATCCTCGCCCCGCTGCTCTCCTGGCTGCCGCTTTCCGCCATGGCCGCCCTGCTGCTGATGGTGGCCTGGAACATGAGCGAGGCGCATAAGGTCGTTCACCTGCTGCGTCGCGCGCCGAAAGACGACATCATCGTGATGCTGATCTGCATGTCGCTGACGGTGCTGTTCGATATGGTTATCGCCATCAGCGTCGGGATCGTGCTGGCGTCCCTGCTGTTTATGCGCCGTATTGCGCAGATGACGCGCCTTTCCCCGGTTAACGTGGAGGTGCCTGACGATGTGCTGGTGCTGCGCGTGATAGGCCCGCTGTTCTTCGCCGCGGCGGAAGGTCTGTTCAGCGATCTGGAGTCCCGCATCGCGGGCAAACGGGTTGTGGTGCTGAAGTGGGATGCCGTACCCGTGCTGGATGCAGGCGGCCTGGATGCCTTCCAGCGCTTTGTTGCACGTCTGCCGGAAGGCTGCGAGCTGCGGGTGAGTAACCTGGAGTTTCAGCCGCTGCGCACCATGGCGCGCGCGGGCGTGCAGCCAATCCCTGGCCGACTCTCCTTCTACCCTAACCGTGAAGCCGCGCTAGCGGATCTGTGAGTGACCTGATGCAGAGAAACGTCTCTGCATCATCACCCCGATCGCCTGCTGGAGCCACCCAAGCACGGCAGGCGTCATCCATGTTCCTTTCATCAGGTGCGCCTCCTGCTGCATGGCAGTGCGAAACTTTTGCTGGGTCTCCGGGTTCGTGCCCGCGTAAGACTGGAACAATGTCAGCCAGTTTTCAGCCAGCTTTTGCGCCTCCTCCGAGGCAGGATCACTATTTTCTCGCTGCGCCTGATGCAGTTTCGCCACCAGCGGCGGCCACTCCATCATGCGGTCAAAGTAGTGTGCCCGGGTAAAGGCCATCTCTTCGGCAGTGAGATACTTCTCCCATATGCTGAGCTTAGATTCCGCAAACGCGCGCGTGATGTAATCCGTCATCTCCGGCGTGATGCCGGTCTGCGCCTGCATCTGCGGTTCAACGCTGTGCATCTCGTTCAGCCGGGTGAGAAACTCCGGCTTGCCCGCCGTGTCGTGCTCCAGGCGTTCCATCCATCGCGTCGCCAGGTCCATCGCCCGAGCGTCCGTAACGGGTATATCTTGCTCCAGAAGCGTTTTGGCCTCTGCAACCAGCCCTGACCAGATAGCCGTCAGTGCCTCCTTCTGCACCGCAAACGGCAGCTGCTGTAACTCTTCTTTGCTAAACCAGCGATCGTACATATTCATTAACTCCAGAGTCTGTAGCCAGGATTCCAGATCCGGCGTCGCATCGTCGATAAGCCCGGTCCGCAGCTCCACCAGACGCTCGCGCAGCGTATGTATGCTGCGCAGCTGTTTATCCAGCAGCGTGATTTGCGCATCGAGTAACTCGGTTAACGACAGCGACTCCTGTTCCAGGAAATCCCTGATTTCAGCAAGTTCCAGCCCCGCTTTTGCCAGCGCCTTGATCATGTGCAGACGCTGGACATCCGCCAGGTTGTAAAGCCGATAACCTGCCGCGCTTCTGGCAGAAGGCAGCAACAGCCCTGTTTGCTCATAGTGGTGCAATGTCCGCACGGTGATCCCGGCACGTTTCGCCAGCTCACCCACCTGAATCAACATAACTGCTCCTTTTTCTTTGCCAGTGGCGCCACTCTGGAGCCTTACGTTACGTGAGGGTCAACCCTTGATGCAAAAAAAAACGACTCCCTCGGGAGCCGTTTCGGTGTTCTTTATCCTAGCACTAGCTGTGCTTATGCTGGTCGCGACGACAGCGTTTATCGTAGTGGCGCACCCACCAGTATTTGTCACACACTTCCTCATGGCCGCTCACGCGAGCCCCTGCCAGCCACAATACCGCACCAACGAAAATGCTCAATATCGCGCCATGCGCAAAGTATTGCGGGAGGTCAAGCTGCGGTAACTGGTTTAAAATTGAATAACCCACGCCGGCTACCATCACGAACAGCCCTAATCCCATCAGCACGTTACCGAGTAACGAAGCGTTTTTGCGTTTCATGTGTCACCTCCGGAACTTTGGGTTGTCAGGGGAAAAGCCCCTAATCCTTGTGTGTAAAGTATAGACAACGCCCCTTTTATGAGTTGCGTGAATGATCACAATTACAGATAACTCCCAAACAAAAGTTTACAAATAAGACTTTGAACAGCTTGAAAATCTAATTGTTCAAATCAGAAATTATTCGTATTTCGCTGAGAAGATCGCAGAATTTTGTCAAGCGGCGCGCCAGACAGTAAACTACGCGCCAGATCTGGAACCCATTAGGAATTGAATCGTGACGATTAAACTGATTGTCGGCCTCGCCAACCCGGGCGCAGAATACGCGGCCACCCGCCACAACGCCGGGGCATGGTATGTCGATCTGCTGGCCGAGCGGTTACGTGCTCCCCTGCGTGAAGAACCTAAATTCTTTGGGTATACCTCGCGTATCAACCTTGCTGGCGCGGATGTTCGCTTACTGGTGCCCACCACCTTTATGAACCTGAGCGGAAAAGCCGTGGCGGCAATGGCAACGTTTTATCGCATTAATCCGGATGAAATTCTGGTGGCCCACGATGAGCTGGATCTCCCCCCCGGCGTGGCAAAATTCAAACTGGGCGGCGGACATGGCGGCCATAACGGTCTTAAAGACATCATCAGCAAGCTGGGCAATAACCCGAATTTCCACCGTTTGCGCGTAGGAATCGGCCATCCGGGCGATAAAAACAAAGTTGTCGGTTTCGTACTCGGTAAACCCCCGGTTTCCGAACAGAAACTGATTGACGAGGCGGTAGACGAAGCGGCGCGCTGCACCGAAATCTGGCTGAAAGACGGGTTAACCAAAGCGACAAACCGCTTACACGCTTTCAAAGCGCAATAATCCGCCCGATACGGCTTTTTTACCGCGCGTCATGCGGGTTACGTGTATAATAGGCGTAGTTATTTACTTTTCATCAGTCGGTTATCGTTAACGGATTGATTATCAAGATATTAAGGTGATTTAGAAATGGGATTCAAATGCGGTATCGTCGGTCTGCCAAACGTGGGCAAATCCACCCTGTTTAACGCGCTTACCAAAGCGGGTATCGAAGCGGCGAACTTCCCGTTCTGTACCATCGAACCTAACACCGGCGTTGTGCCAATGCCGGACCCGCGTCTGGACCAACTCGCGGAAATCGTGAAGCCGCAGCGCATTCTGCCAACCACCATGGAATTCGTGGACATCGCGGGCCTGGTAAAAGGCGCATCCAAAGGTGAAGGCCTGGGTAACCAGTTCCTGACCAACATTCGTGAAACCGAAGCGATCGGCCACGTTGTGCGCTGCTTCGAGAACGACAACATCATCCACGTAAACAACAAAGTGGATCCGGCTGACGACATCGACGTCATCAACACCGAGCTGGCGCTCTCTGACCTCGACACCTGCGAACGCGCGATTCACCGCGTGCAGAAGAAAGCCAAAGGCGGCGACAAGGACGCGAAAGCGGAACTGGCTGCGCTGGAAAAATGTCTGCCACAGCTGGAAAACGCGGGCATGCTGCGCGCGCTGAAAAACCTGACTGAAGAAGACAAGGCGGCAATCAAATACCTGAGCTTCCTGACCCTGAAGCCAACCATGTACATCGCCAACGTTAACGAAGACGGTTTCGAGAACAACCCGTACCTGGATAAAGTGCGCGAAATCGCAGCGGCTGAAGGTTCTGTGGTTGTGGCGGTTTGCGCTGCCGTTGAATCCGATATCGCCGAGCTGGACGACGCCGACCGCGAAGAGTTCATGGCCGAGCTGGGTCTGGAAGAGCCAGGCCTGAACCGCGTAATTCGTGCAGGCTATGAGCTGCTGAACCTGCAGACCTACTTCACTGCAGGCGTGAAAGAAGTACGCGCGTGGACGATTCCTGTGGGTGCGACTGCGCCTCAGGCGGCCGGTAAAATCCACACCGACTTTGAGAAAGGCTTTATTCGTGCACAGACTATCGCGTTTGAAGACTTTATCACCTACAAGGGTGAGCAAGGCGCGAAAGAAGCAGGCAAGATGCGTGCGGAAGGGAAAGATTACATCGTTAAAGATGGCGATGTGATGAACTTCTTGTTTAACGTTTGATTTGTTTTGAATGAAAAAAATCCACGCTTAGGCGTGGATTTTTTTATTGCGGCGTCAAAACACATTCTCTAAGAGATCTGTCTTCATACTGGGTTCAAAGGGAATGATTTCGGCAGTCGCAAGCTTTAACGCCTGAAAAGGATCCTTGCGCAAGCGCTCTTCAAGTGAGGCCAGACTCTCACACTTAGCAAGAATGACTCCACCGTTTCTTGGGATCCGTCTTCCGGAAGCCAGAAATATCCCCTCTGCATACCCCTTTTTTAGCCACTCCACATGAGCTGGTATCGCTGCGTCAATCTCTTCGAGTGGTTTGATATAGGTTAAAATGACAATGTAAACCGTGCTCATCCTTTTCCTCTCAGCTCTGTTTTAAACCGCTTGTTGGAACTGCTTATGCAGCCCTCTTTTGCCACCGGTTATTGTTATCGTTTTTTGGGCGCTTTAGAGACATTAATATGCAGGGCCTGATCGAGACAACTCGTTACGCTTCATATCATAGGAATAAAACCAATCATGCCAACCATTTTGTTTTGCTGTATAGCTACAGACAACGACCACTTCCTTTGACAGGTTGAATGTTAAGTAATAGAAAGTTGCGTCTTCAGGAGGCGCAGTCCAAAATAATTTTTCGCCCTGAGCATTGAAGATGGTTAAAGCGGTTGGTAATAGCTTTGCTTTACTCAATACAAATATTAATTGACGTGTTGAATCGACAATTGCGTAGTCTAAAAATGGCACATTAATTAGTAAATTTCTTTCACCACATATCCATTCGAGCAAGTTATTTTCTTTTATACAATTGAGATTTTCAATCATAGTTAAACCTCAA
This sequence comes from Enterobacter cloacae complex sp. CARB60, assembly GCF_036487345.1. Lineage (NCBI taxonomy): Bacteria > Pseudomonadati > Pseudomonadota > Gammaproteobacteria > Enterobacterales > Enterobacteriaceae > Enterobacter > Enterobacter cloacae complex sp. CARB60. The sequence goes on along the minus strand of NZ_JAZKLC010000002.1, from coordinate 1,946,208 downwards.
ATTACTTGATAACTAAAAACCTGCGGGTTACCATCGAGTTTTACAAAGAAACCAACTCTATAACAATATTTAACGCACCAAATAAAACAATAACTTTTTCAAATATTAAAACCTAGAAAATCTTCAAATTCAAATGGAAGAGCATTGTTCAACATTAAATTAATTAATTTCCCATACAATATAATAATGCGTTACCCTTATGAAAAGAAAGGCTTGTTTTTTCCTTCTCTAGTCTGAGTAGCTATAATAACCTCATAAGCATCATTTTCACTTTTTTGTGCTTTCAATGCTTCTTCCGGAGTAATTTTCGACTCCTTTTCAATCATAGCAATAGTTCCGGTATCATATCGGATAAAATATTCACCATCTCTTTTGATTATGTCAACACCTAAACCTGTAAAAATAACTTCATCCATTTTTTATACCTCTATTTATAATTGGCGTAATCAAAGCATCACTGACAGATGTTTGATCTATTACGGCCTCAGGGATACCTCCCGACGTCTTATCACCAGGAATCCATAAATATTTTCCAGTTGTTGGTTTAATATTTTATTGCCATACATTGAACAACTGCTTCCATATCTCCTGTTCCTCAATAGTAGGGGCTCTATAATCCTGAGTCTTTCGTCTATATCCCATAAAACATGAGTCTATAGCTCGAATAGCTACCATTTGTTCTTTGCGACATCCAGCTAAAATAGATTGCATATCCTGAAGATAATTAGAATCAAGAATGTATTTTTGAAAAAATAGTGCCAAGAAATCCAATGCTTCATCATAAGATTGTAAATTTATCATGGTTCCTCTGGTAGAATATCTATCTTGTCGAAATTAATAACTCTATTTTCAGCATGCACCTGTTGAACATTACCTTCACCGTATTCAGGGTATGCCTTAGTAAACAGTTCAGGTGGCGCTCCTGGTCTATCGCCGAACATTCTCGGGGTTCGCACTTGCGGAACACCATTTTCATATAATTGAAGCGTATCAAACTCAGCTCTAAGACGTCCATCACTCCATGATTTATCTAAAGGATCAAGTGGATTCAATTTATTTATCTGCTCCTTTGATCTGGAATGCATCTCTTACTGTGCGCCCGGAGTCTAATTTATCAAAACCAAAATAAGTGACTGGTGCGGATTTGGATTCAAATGTTTTAGGCACCTATGCGTTAATCGAACCATCATCCACAAGATACCTCAGATGTCATAGCGCCAGCGAATGCCGTTCAGCTGCGTCAGGCGGTTCTGCGTGACCTTCTCAGCAGACCCTTCCAGCGGGTTACCGGCAGCGTACCGTCCTGAACGAGCAGGCGCCCGGCGCTGTCGTACTGCCAGCGGTACCAGCTGAACGGGTTATCGTCCCGCTCTTCCCGGACCAGGTTATTGCGGTAGTCGCAATCCGAGCAGAGAGACTAGCGGCGCATCGCTGGGTGCGAAAGGTAAAGATTACATCATTAAAAATTACGATGTGATGAACTTTTTTATGTTCGATTTGTTTGAAAGAAAAAATCCACGATTTAACGTGGATTTTCCGAATATACTGAACTAAGTTGTTTAATAAATAAAAAAATTATAGCAAAAATATGCTATTACTTTCTTTATCCATGTCTAGGCTTCCTAACGCTCCAAGATCTAAAGAATAAATCTCATCAGTACCTTTGCGCAAATTCAAAAAGTACCCAAGATCACCATCTTGACCAATCAATAAAAAGTCAGGCTCAACCTCTTGAATTGTATATGTATTGTTTCTTTCAAGTAAATCAAAACAATTGAAAACATAAAGCTGGTCACCATTTGCTCGTTGAATTTCATAAGAGTCAGTGTCCTTGACATTTTCAATCATAAAGCGCTTATATTCAGAAGGTAAAGACATGCGCATGAGTTTTTCAATTTCATTTAGCTGATCAATTAAATCCTGTTTTTCCATATCGGCTTACCTATAAATGAATAAGTTATATATCAAAATAAATATTACTACTATTAGACTCTCTCAATTGGTCAAAATATTTATACGAGTCACTAATCGATTTCCTCGCCTGCTGCTTTGGAACACCTGCATCAATCATTTCCTTGTAACTGATATGAAACTCTTGTTTCAACGTTGTATCCCAACCTCCCGGTAAAGCTCTACGAGTTCGTTGAGCAGAACTTATATTAGCGTGTGGACTACCTGATGCGGATTTAAGTAACGTAGCAGGTGCAGTATTTCTCTGGTAACCGTTAATTCTTTTCTTAGCCCAAGCATCTTGTATTGGGTGATGACTTTGTACAAACCCATCATTTTTACTATTTGTGTGGCCCGACGCCCTGTTAACACCAGGAGAAAGATTACCATGTGGATCAACATCACCCGTTTTATATCCGTTCGGTGCTTTACATCTCGACAACCCCCACGGGTCCACCCACCCCAGCGCATTCGGCGCATACTGGTAAAGGTTTATCCCCCCCGCCAGCCCTATCGGGTCCTGCTGCGTAAACCGCCCGCAGTCCGGGTCATAATACCGGAACAGATTGTAGTGCAGCCCTGTCTCACGGTCCAGGTATTGCCCCTGCATCCGCAGGTTCTGAGAATATCCTGATACCTGCGTCTCGCTTTCCCGCAGCAGCTTGCCCCAGGCGCTGTTCACCCCTTCCCAGCGCACCTGCCCTTCAATATCCGTCATCCGCTCTGGCGTGCCGTTGGGCTGGCAGTGGAACCAGAAAATCTCCGGGGCATCAACGCCGTCAATACGAGCCAGCGGCTCGTAGCTGTCCTGATCGCTGTAGACGTAGGTGAGCGGCACATCCCCGAGCACCTCCTGCAGCAGGCGGAACCCTTCCCAGACAAACCGGGTGGTAACCGGCTTGCCGGTTGGCTGTCCGCCCAGCATCTGGCGTCGCGTTTTGCTGATGCGTCGCCCGAGCGGATCGTAGCGGAAGCTGACCTGCGTCTGCGGTTTATTGCGGTCCCGCGGCTGACTGATGACCTCCGTCAGGCGATGTTCGCCGTCGTAGCGGTAGTGCCAGCGGGTCTGGCCGTTATCTTTCTCCACGGTGCGGCCGTGGATGTCATAGTGCCAGCGAATGCCGTTCAGCTGCGTCAGGCGGTTGTGCGTGACCTGCTCAGCAGATCCTTCGAGCGGGTTACCGGCAGCGTCCCAGCGCCACTGCTCCTGGCCGGGCAGCGTGCCGTCCTGAACGAGCAGGCGCCCGGCGCTGTCGTACTGCCAGCGATACCAGCTGAACGGGTTATCGTCCCGCTCTTCCCGCACCAGGTTATTGCGGTAGTCGTAATCCCAGCGGCGGGACCAGCGGCGCGGCGACGGGCGCTGGGCATTGCCAGTAAAAACGTCCCGGCGATGCAGTCGCCCAAGGCGGTCGTATTCGCTGCGGGTGGTCAGCAGCCCCTGCGTGCGGCTGGTCTCCCGGTGGAGTTCGTCGCGTGTAAAATCAGAAACCGATAGCTTATCGAGAGCAATGCTGAGCAGATGCCCGCTGCCGTAGTAAAACTGCTTAAGCTCGCGGCCGTCGGGAAGCGTGACGGAGGTGCGGTTGCCCAGCGCGTCATACTCCCACGCCAGCTCGCCGTGCTCGCCCGCTTCGCGCGTCACGCGACCAAGCGCGTCATAGTCAAAGGCGAGCTCCTGCTCTGCCTCGGTGGTCCACGCGTCGGCTGCAAGCGCTGGATGCAGCCCAATCCGGCTCAAAAGCCCGGACGGGGTATAGTGGTAGCGGGTCTGGCCTTCCGGCGTGGTGCGGGCGACCAGCTGGCCGCTCGCGCTCCAGGCGAAGGCGTGGGTGATGGCCTCCGGATGAGCGGCGGCAAACGTGCGCGCTATCGTGCGCCCGCAGGCGTCGTAGCGATACTGCGAGGCCACGCCATCGAGCCCCACCTCTTCCAGCAGCAGCGAGTCTGCACCCCAGCGGAACTGATACGCTTCGCCGTTTTCGTTTTCAAGAGCAATCAGACGCCCGCGGCTGTCCCAGCAGCGGCGCACCTCTTCGCCCTGGGTATTGCGGGTGGCGGTTAAGCGCCCTGCCTCATCGTATCTGAACTCACTTTCTTTACCGTCGGCGCCCGCATGCTTCACCGGCAGGCCACGTTCGTTCCATTTGAGCGATTCCGTCCAGCCTTCCGGGCGGTCTAGCTGCACCGGACGCCCTGCAGCGTCGTAGCGGTAGCGCGTCTCTTCACCGTCGGCGCTCATCTCGGCGACCAGCCAACCCAGCGGGTGATAGCGATAGCGGGTAATACGCCCGGAACAGTCCGTCGCACGAACAATTTGCCCGGCCTCGTTGTACTCCTGGTAGCGGCTGTTTCCGGCGGCATCGACCTCCTCTACGACCTGGCCGAACTCGTCCCGGCGCAGTTTTGTAGTCTGACCCATCGGATCCACCACGCGCTTCAGCCCGTGATGTTCGTCGTACCAGAGCCGGGTGGCGCTGCCGTCGGCCTCGATAATGGCCGCAGGAAGCGCGCGGTGCTCCAGCCAGGTGGTGGTGCGGGTATTGCCGTCGGCATCGGTCTCCTGAATCCGGTTGCCCATTTCGTCGTAGACGAAGGTGACGGCGTTTCCGAGCGGATCGATGCGACGCGTCAGAAGTTCGTTGTCATCCCACTCGTAGCGCCAGTTTTCACCGCGCTCGTCAACGTAGCGGACAATCAGGTTCTGCGCGTTCCAGTAGTGGCGGCGCGTCTGACCGTCGTAGTGTTCAACGGTCGTCAGCCCGGCGGCTAAATCGTAGCTAAAGCGGCACCCGTCGCCGGTGCTGGTGCGGTTTTCCACCACGCGCCAGTGATCGAGTTTTTTCCAGCGGTATTCGCTCTCCAGACCGCCCGGCATCCGGTGCCAGACCATCAGGCCGTGGTCGTTATAACGGTATTCACGCGTCACCACGCCGGAGGCATCCGTCGCGCTCGCCAGCTGGCCGCGCGCGTCGTAGCCCCACAGCATCAGCGGCCATGTCTGGCTGCCGTCAAAATGGCTGGCAGCGGTAACGCGATGCGGGAAACGCTCATCTTCATAGCGCAGGGTGACGTCTATCGCCCGCGGCTCGTCGTGAAGACCGACCAGCCTGCCGCGCTCGTCCCACTCCGTCAGCAGCGCGTTGCCGTATTCGTCGCTGAGGGAGGCCAGACGCAGGATGGATGGATTCGCGCGGGTCGGTTTATACAGACGCCATACCGCACCGTCATCGTCGGCAATCGCCACGTCGCCGTTCTCATTACGGCGGATAATGATCCCTTCGCTGATGCTGTAAAACGCGCGGTCGACGGGCGGCAGCTCGAAGCTCAGCTCGCGCCCGGTTTCGTCGAACCAGGTAGCGTTGTTTTCTTCCAGCGCCAGATAGCTGTCAAAGGTGGTTGCCCAGCCCAGACCAAACAGCCCTTCGCGGGTGGTCAGGCTGTTGTAGCTGCGCTGCCAGCGAAGCGGGAAGCGCCCCGGCAGCGAGAAATCGAGCTCGTCGTCGTCATTCAGCACCTTCACGCCGGTGGCGGCGTGAACCGGGTGCGAGGAGCCAAACACGGCATTCACTGCCATATCGGCCAGCATCCCCCCGCCAGCTGAAGCCAACGCGCAGGGCATGTTTTTCAGGATCTTACCCGGACGCCCGCGCAGCAGGGAGAGCGCAATCATCCCCAGCGCCAGACCCGGCGTTTTACCGCTTTTGATATCGCGGACCGTGAGCGTGTCCCCGCCGATGATCACGTTCGGGGAGACATCGTCGGAAACGGTGCCTTCGCAGGTGGTGCGATCTTTGGCACGCACCGCGGGCTGCCCGTTGATAAAGACGCTTTTAGAGCCTTCCGCCAGATACTGCGGCCCGGAGTGCTTTTCGCACGCCACCTTATCTTCTTCCAGCGGCGAGGTTCCCGTGGCGGCAGAGGCCACGCTCGGCTGCCACATTTCGCTGCCAAACTGTCCGGCGGCGGAAAGCAGCATCCCCGCGTAATCGGCAAAGCTGCCCGGCGACTGCGGCTCAGGGGACGGCGTATCGGCGGGCGTCAGCGTGCCTGCCGCGCGCGCGGCGGGGATTGCGTTGGTCAGAACGTTACTGGAACCGGTAGTGATTTTACCCGCAGGCGACGGCGGGAAAAGCGCATTGCCTAACCCCTCAGCGGCGTTGCTGATATCGTCGGTGATCCCCGCGACGTTCGCCAGCACGCCGCCAATGATGCCGCTTAACAGACAGCTGGATCCAATTGCCGCCACGCCTGCTGCTGCTGCCCCCGCCCCCAGCAATGGCGCCGCAACCGTGGCTGCAGCGCCGACTGCCGCACCGATCACCGCATAGGCGGCACCTTCCGCCACAATGCTGGTGATGTCAGCAAAAATGCTGGAGTGAATAATCTCGTCGCCCTTACGGGCCGCGTTGTTATCGCTCATGCCTTACACATTCCGGTTGTCGTTTAGCGTCAGACTCTGCTTAAGCGCGCTCCAGCGCACCTCGTCCTCTTCGGTGAATGCTCTGAGTGCCGAGAGGGTAAAAATCATCAGTACCGGTTTGCCCGGCGTCTGTACGGCCAGCTGTTTTTGCCACAGGCGCTGCCCGTTACGGTCAAACGTCGTCTCAACTTCCAGCCCGTTGATTTTTCCGTCAGGCCCGGCCTTTACGTTCCGGAATTCGCTCTGGGCAATTTCGCCCATCTGAGGACGCAGCACATCCCACTGGCGGTGGAACTCTTGTTCATAGCTGCTGCCATCCGGGATAACGCCGCGACTGACCACCACGGACAGCCCGCTTTCGTCATCGCGAATAATGTTCATGCTGTTATCCTGCCAGGCAGCAGGAAAAAGGGAAAACGAACCTTCCTGGAGGGTGTATTTCATAAGTGAACTCGGGATGATTAATATTGAGAGAAACAAGAAGGCCAATCCATGCTGGCCCTTTGGCTGGCTGTTTTATTATTTAAGCCACTGGCCTGACTGTTCGACTAAAACATGGCTGCCTTTGCTGACAACCAATTTCGCGGGAGCATACGTCACGCTGTAAACGGTTTCGCCATTCTTGTACGTTGAGCCGATTATTTTACCTGCGGAGTCGTGCAACGTTTTTCCCCTTAAGGAGATCGTACTGTTATCGCTTTTGCGCACGCCGAGATAAACCATCTGGTCACATTCGCTATCAAAATGACCGCACGTGTTTACCAGCGAAATAGCGAACTTTTCGGTGTCGAGCTTTCTGATTTCAGCGCTATGAACCGAAGCGGCTTTACGCAACGTATAACGCAGCGGAGCATAATAATTTCCTTTTTGAGGAGGAGTCACTAAACGCCATTCCATTTCACTCCCCTTTATTTCCAGAACAGCCCGTCCGCCTACGCCGCCAAACGATGAGTTGAACTCAACGTTGGCACGATTGCCTGCGATCGTACCGCTAAGATTACGCTCATCATTTTCCGGGCAATCTATGCGGTTTCCTCTTTGGGAGATATAGCAATAAGACCCGGTGATACGGTTGCCTGATTCAGCTAACCGCAAGGTTAACGTCGAATCGTTCTCGAATTCGCCAGCCCATTCTCCGTCAAACGCGAGGCCTGACTGGCTGTTCGTTGCAAAATGCATCGCATTGAATCTGGCGGCCCATTGCTGAATATCGGCATGTATAACCGGGCTATTATCTGAAGACTGGTAATGAATAACGTCCGACTCCGGAACCACCCAGGCCGCAAAGATTTTGCCATCAGGATTGATGACCATCGCTGACGCATTCTCCTGGTAGAGATCCTTTAGCCAGCCTTCTACAAACAATCCGCCACCTGTGGTGGTATGTGGTTCACCAAAGACATCAAAGTTATCAATAAAGGTCTGGTAATGATTTCCCAGCGTCTTCCGGAGATTGTCTGTCACTTCGCTATCGTTAACGATGCGGCTTACCGTTTCGAGCTTATTGTATTGCGATAATTCAAGCGCAGATGATGTTTCAACGACGCCTGCCAATAAAGCGGTAAACAATACGACTGCAAGATATTTCTTGGTCATAAGTCACTCTGAAGAACCATTATCGTAATTCATTGTTATTTTCACAACGTTGCCGCCTTTCATCTCAAACGAGAGCGCTTTTTTACCCAACTCATAGGTAATCCACTGCTCCCCCGAATCATTGTCTTCCTGACCGTTACCGTATGCGTGGTTCAGTTCCTCTCTCGTTGAACCCACGTGGACACCGCGCGGCGTTGCGAAGTCTTCGGCAGTCAGCGTAATTTGAGATACGATGTAATCATCAACGCTTCTTTCCGCTTTATCCCACCAGAGATTGGAACTGAATATTTCTAACCCAGTCCTTTGATGCTGGAAGAATTTATATTGGGTTCCGTCAAAAGGTACCTCACCGGTAAAACTGCCTTCCACCGGCATTTGAATTTTACGGGCAATATAAGGAGTCCATCTGTCGCCCAGGGTGACAGTCTGGTCTTTGACCTTCACGGAAAAATCCTGTTTTGTCAGAACGAGCGGCATAACCTGAGCCAAAACCACATTGCTGCTCAGACAGGTAAATATCAGGGCAGAACAAAGAAAGGTCGGAGTGTGTTTTTTCACGTTAATCGTCACTGACTTGATGTAAATTACGCTTATCGCGGATGCTGCAAACCGGCAGCGAAATACCCGTACCGGCAGGAAAACGCAACACTTATTAACGATCGTAACGTGACATAACGACTCGATTTAGGCATTCCTGGTTCATTACAGGAAAACTAAATGCCCATGCAAGCCCACGTTCATCAGTGGCGGTTCGATATCCCACAGCTTGCCCTGCGGTATTCCCGCGAGGAATATTCGATAACTTAACATCCGGAAAATGCGCTTTGACCTGGTCGAGCGTAATGCAAGGCTGTTCGATTACAAACGAGACAAGTGAAACGCTATCGTCTTCATTTCCCCATAAACGAACATCTACATCGCTGATACGTGTTCCATCAGATAATGTGAATGGAACCGAGGTATAACGGTCTTTCATTTCCGGATTTTTTTTGATGAGTGGTTGATTGAGAAGTTTACTTACGTCCTCGACCTGTTTTCCCCATACTGTTTTGAGTTCTTTAACAATATGCCATAAAGAATCTTGGTTCATGTTTGTTTGTCCTGCGTAAGAAAATGTTGAAAAGAGTGGGAGCAAAAAAAGGATGGCGTTTTTTGTCATTCTACTTACCATAGAAACTCCCGTAATAATCGCTGTAGTTGAGATCGGTACCCGAAGCTATTTCGCCTTTACCATAGACTTTACCTATAGCTTTTGCTGCATCAACGCGCGACAGCTCACCACTTATCATTTTATCATAGGCAGTATTGTAAGCTTTGAGATTTTCAGGGCTTCCCGCTATATCAATATCAATACCGCCATTTCCCAGGATTTCACGCTGTATTTTAATATTATTCAATGTTGCACCACCTTCATCCATAAGCTGGCTGTTAACGAAGTTTTCTTTACTAGAATAGTCCGCTGCAACAGGATATGTTGCATGCCCTGCTTCATGAGCCAGTGTTTGTACTGTATTGGCTGTGTCTTCCATGTGTTCGGGATCCATAACGATCAGTTTATTATCCGAATCAGTATAACTCCCCCCACCAGTCGCACCTGGTTGAATCGCCCATCCCTTGTCTTTCAAATCTTTTAACTGAGTTTGAAGGGTAGGCGACTTATTAATTTCTTTTACAACATCGTCATTGAAAGGCATAACATCTGAGCCATTCGGACTATTTTTGTAAACATAATTACCTTTCAAAGGGGGAGCTGTTGTTGAAGCTGAAGCAGGAGCCGGTTTCGATTGGCCTGCTGCAGGAGCCGCAACGGGGGCAGGACGATTAGCGCTCTCTTGTGGCGAAAATTTCGCCTGCACCGCCGCATCAATATCCCCTTTATGCCCCGCCCCCGGAGCCGTGGTGCCCGGCTTGGTGCCAGAGGTATTCAGATGCAGCTTACCGCCCGTGGTGATATGACCATCCCCTTCCACAAAGAAATTAAACTCTTTGCCAATCAGGTTAATCTTGCCGTTAGCATTCAGCTCGATGGCGCTTTCACCAGAGACCAGCCGCAGCTTTGTTCCGGAAGCGATAACGTACTGCTCCACCGCCGCATCCAGCTTGCCTTTCCCCGTCAGGATCTCGGTCCCGCCTTTCACCGCCTGGATCTGATTAGCTTCCACGCGATGCAGCTCGTTTTTCTTCACGTAATGGCTGCGCTCGCCGCCGACGCTGTGCGTTTCATCATTTTTAACGCTGGTGTCCATGTTGCGTTCGGCCTGGATCCACACCTGCTCTGCGCCCGCCTTGTCCTCAAAGCGCAGGGCGTTGGCGTTGTCCACGGAGCCCCCCTTAGAGCGGCTCATAAAGCCCATCTGCGTCGCCGCTGCCGGCAGCGCCCATGGCGGCATACTCGCGTCGTTGTACACGCGACCGGTGATAATCGGCCGGTCCGGATCGCCGTTGATAAAGTCCACCACCACTTCATCGCCGACGCGCGGGATTTGTACCCCGCCGTAGCCCTGGCCCGCCCACGCGCTCGACACGCGCACCCAGCAGGAGCTGGTGTCATCGCCCTTCGCCAGGCGGTCCCAGTGGAACTTCACCTTCACGCGACCGTATTTGTCCGTCCAGATACTCTCGCCGTTCGGCCCCACCACTTTCGCGGTCTGCGGGCCGTAGGTGCGCGGCCACGCCGTGGTTTGCGCCGGACGGTACACCACCGCCGACGGGATGACCGTAAAATCGGTGCGGTGAATGGTCTCCCCCTCGCCGCTGGCGTAGCGGTTCTCTTCGAGGTGGTAACCCGCCGCCGTCACCAGATACTCACCGTTGTCGCTGAAGAACGGCGCGTTGGTTAACGTGAAGGTGTGTCCTGGCGCAATCCCCGCCGCCGTGGCCGTGGCCTGAATCTGCTGATGCTCAACCTGCCAGCGCTCCTGACGGATGCGGGCATAGAACTCTCCGTGCCCTTTGTCCACAAAGCGCCCCGGCCAGTCGTACACGTCGATGCTGCCCGGCTTCGGCGACGCCGGGTTCTGCTGGGCCTGGAACAGCCACGCGTTCGGCTTGCGGAAGTCATAGTCGTCGAGGCTGTAAATCCCCGGCGTGACGCTGTCCTCCAGCGCCCACTGGCTGATGCCCTCTTCATCCGTGCTGCCGCCTGACGGCGTCTGGTGATAAGGAATGACCTCATAGCCGCTGAACGGCTGATGCTGCGTGGCGGCGTCTGTAAGCACCAGGGTATGTTTGTCCGCCTCATGGCTGAAGTGATAGGCAATCCCCTCCAGCTCCATCAGGCGGCTGATGAAGTCCAGGCTCGACTCCTGATACTGCACGCAGTAGTCCCACACCCGGTAGCTGCCGGAGAGTTTATCCTCAACGTTAACCTGATGCTCGCCCAGCAGGGTTTTCACAATCTGCGGCACCGTCTGCCCCTGGAAGATACGCAGGTTACGGTCGCGCTTCATCGGCCACAGGTCCGGCTCAACCGTAAACTGGTACACCGCATAGCGGGTGCCCGTCAGTTCGACGGCGCTGACCGCCACGCGGGTAATCTTGCCGTTAACATAGCGGGACGTCAGCAGGTTCTGCGTCGGGATGGTCACCGTGACCGGCTGGCCCAGCAGCTTGCTGCGGTCGATGCGCGCGTCCGTGCCGAGCACGGTCAGCGTCAGCGCGAACGACTCGGACATCGCCTCGCGGCCCGTCAGTTTCCAGAACAGAAGCCCCTCCACCGGGAGCTGAACGGTAATTCGGTTGAGCATAATCTTTATTCCACTATGGACGAATCTCAGTGCCAGAAGTTAACTCATCTCAGTATGCAAAGCGGAAACGCCGTTGATGTGATAATGAGTAGCTGTAAGATTGACTTCGCTTGCCAAAAAATAAAACTACTTTTCCTGTAGTTTCACTGAGATATTTTTAAGTTAATATCGTGCTTATTTAAGCCATAAACCTGAAAACATAAGGACGCCACCCAGGGAAACTACGCTTTTAGCAACGAAAAGCAAGCCAGGCGCAACGACGCGTGTTATAGACGACGTTTTTTCATAATTTTCTGCATTGTATTTTTTATGCGCCTCTATGACCCCGTGAAAAATCGTGCATAGCAGCACAACGGTAACCTTTAATCCCCATACACACAGAAAAGACATGGAAAAGATAATCGAATATTGTTTCGCCGTTGCAACGGAGAATAATGACATTGACTGAGCGAACCATTTCAACGTAAAGCCAATAACAACCGTAGTCACTAGCACCAGAACGAACATCAACCCAGCCAGGAACCATTGTTTTTTGCCGAACAAATCTTTTCCATTCCAGATGTATGCTAAAGTGATAAGAATGAAAAACATACAACCAATCCATTTCATCTTTTCATACTCCACTCATTTTTTATTAGTCGCCATGCAAACAGTAAAAAAAAACCAATCGGGACTAGAATGTTCACAGCTTATCAGACATTAAAACAAAAAAACCTTAATCACTTGAGATATCTTTTTTGTCTTTTCAAATATTCCACATCTTGTTCATGAGGAAGAATGATCTTTAATCCTTGCCCCATCTGCGAAGCTATATAATTAGCATTAGATAAATGCTCAGCAAGCTCGGCATCGGTTGTATCAAATTCTTTGGACGTGAGCACTCCAAGATTCAATGCATGTAATTTACTTTTATCTTTTTCAGCACCTATTAAAATTGATTTGATATAATCCAACTGGCACTTCACCATAACATACAGTGAAAAATCAGGTTTTGCTTCCAATCGTTGATTAATTATATCAAGGGCATCACTGATATAATTCAGCTCGGTATAATCTACTTTATTCATGAGCAATCTTAAACATATGTTTTATATTGAAAATATACTTTACCCCACCACCTATTGACTGGAAGAGATTTTTTTAACTGACCAAATATCAGGCACGGGAAAATAGCCGTGCCATAGGGATTATACAATTATAAAAAATTGTCCTCAGGTGCTCTATCGAATAACTCACCTGCCATTTTAGCGATACGTTCATGTTGCACGAGTTTATTTGTCCACTCCTGGGGAATACCGGAATAACCATATAATGCTCCAGCTATTTGTCCCGCTGTAGCCGCAACGCTGTCAGCGTCATCAGCAAGATTGGCGGCCAGCAGAATCGCATCGCGGAAATTATCAGTATTCCATACGGACCACATTGCGGCCTCAAGCGTATCGATAACATAACCACTTGAACGAATCTGATCGCGAGTTTTTTGCTTATATTCACCCGCGTTGATAATCATTACGCGTGGCTGAAGCGGCATAACGTGCGGAGAAAAAACAAAATCTTTATTGCTACCGTTAATCATATGCACAAGCAAATAACTTAAATACTGTGTGCTATTTATTGCTTCCGCGGCACCGTGTGTTGCGATACTCTGTTTTTTAGCTTCATAAAACGCTTTGCTTAATGACTTTCTAAAAAAAATAGAGACAGGGGCTTGTCTGATAATAGAAGCATTACCTGCAGTTTCTGGCGCAGTATTGCCGCTCCATCCTGGGCCAATTGTTAAATATTGTTCTAAAGCAAATCGCGTTGTATTACCTATATCAAAACAGACGCCATTTGAACTGTTATAACCATGCTGATACCATTCCAGAAGCTTATTCCTGAAGCATATAGTATCAGCATCACCTTTCTCAAGAAGCGTTTCCGCAAGACATAATGCCATGGATGTATCATCCGTCCATTCGCCTGCGCGAAGTCGAAATGGCCCACCACCTGTCATATCTTTGACGTGTGCTTTGTCACGAGGTAAAAATTCGAGCGTCGTCCCTACAGCATCTCCAACAGCAAGACCAATAAGCGCACCAACAGCACGATCTCGCGATTCCGCTAGTGAGATGTTACATGATGGTGTTAAGTCCCATTGTTTTTGTGCATCGCAATAAAAAGATGATTCTAATAGATTATCATTATATTTATACTGCATCTTCTGCTGGACTGAACGACTGCTAACAGGTAAATACTTACGATATCTATCTACATATTTAAACAATATACTCAAATTAGCATGTAAATAAATCACCACTCACCCATAATAAAATATATTTAATGTCAAAACCTAAAATTCATTAGGATATTTCATTTTAAGATTTTGTTGCTTTATTCTGTAATTGGCATCAACCTCATGCGGCAGCCTAACCTTTAATCCTCGGCGGATTTGATCAACAATAAACCAGGCATCCGACAATCTTTCAAAAAACAACTCATCCGAATTATCAAACTCTTTCGCTGCATACATACCGAACGTCATTTTCCATAATTTCGCCTTATCCTTTTCCTTGCCTTCGATTAAATCCCGTAGAAATAATAATTGTTGCACAATAGAGTCGTACATTTGTAAAATCGGGGAGTTGGGATTGAGACTTTTGACCTCGGCATATCTCTTCTTTGCTAAAGTTAATGCTTTTTCAACATAATTTAGAGCTGTCATGTCATTCATTATATGGAGTCCAAATATCACGCTTAGTGGTAAACCATTGTATCCCACCGCCTTCTGTCTGGAAAGGTTTGTCTGGTACAGACCACGTGTCCAAGGCTGGTGTGGCACTACTTCGAAGCATTTCTACTTTTTGTTGCGCCTGATAAGGTTTTACTTCTTTAGGAACAATTAACCCTGTATCCCTGACCTGTCCTTCTGGGTTAATTCCAAGTTTTGTGGCAGGGGTCGATTCATCAAGTGAATACCAATTTCCTTGCCAATTCCCTGGGGATTGATTCTGATAAGCTATTTTCCCTTTATTGATTGTTTCAATTGTCACTCTCTGCTCAAGATCTATACCGCTGCGATAAGCTGGTATTTTACTTTCTTCAACACCCTGAGAACGCATAAAATCATCAACAATTTTTTGATTTGCACGGATATTAATATCTTTATTGAGATCGCCCGTGCGTCCAAATTTTTCATTAAGTTCAGCTCTTCGGGCCGAAATATTTGGCTTAACCGGTTCGAGAACAGGCTTACCAGCCCGCCACGCATCAAACCTTGCCCCTCCCTTCATGCCAGCCCCGCCGCCGATAACGGAGCCGATCAGCATCCCCCATTTCTGACCGTCGCTGCCTTCGCCAAACAGCATTCCACCCGCGTAGCTACCCACAGTGCCACCGCCCATCGCACCGAGTGTACTCAGAAGTGCGATTGCCGGACTGGCCAGCACCGCCATCGCTCCGGCACCAACGGCGAGCATCGTCCAGTTCACCCATTCCGGGATTTCAGGACTTATTTCATCGGTCTGAACCTTGCTTCCACCGATAATAACATTACGCGATCCCTGACTAATCTCGGCGCTGCATGTCAACTTATCGCCTGTGCGAGAGGCGGGAAAGTTGTTGATGTAAACTTTTATCGAACCTTCCGCAACCCGTTGCAGGCTACCGCTGTGCTCATCACACTCTCCGGCTGACAGGTGAGCGCGGATAGCCTTTCGGCTGTTGATAAAGACATTGGGTGAACCTTTTTTTAGCGTACCGGTAGTATGGCGTGGAGCCCATGACATACTGCCGAGGAGCTCACCCAACCCACCCGCAGCACATGCCCCAGCCGCAACGGCGGAAACAGCAACCAGCGCGGTCCCTCCGGTGACGACAACGGCAGCTGCGCCCAGAATTGCCCCACCAACCAATCCTGCGATCATCCAGCCTTTTGAGGCTGTATGAGCAATCTCATCATCTACGCGAGCGGCCAGACATTCGGACATAACTATTCGGCTCGCTGTGCCATCAGATACCCGCGTATCCGATCGGGTGTATTAAGTTGGTCAGAACCAGTGATCTGGCGGCATACGGAAAGCTGTGAAAGCAAGTGATGTGATTTGTCAGAGGAAGTCGTCCAGAGCGCATAACGAAGGGGTTGGCTGTCCGGAACGGGTGCAATACTGAGTGGTTTCCCCCGCTTTTCAAAAAGCAAATATTGCCCCTCTTTCGCCCGCTGAAGTGAAAGGTGTCCATACAGTTCCTGAATGTTTTCAAAGACACTGAGTACCTTACTCTCACTATCAAGCGCAAAAAATGGCCCCTGGCTGTCGGCAGCGAGCATTTCTTGGGTTTCAGTCTGAGCCGGTTTGTGGAACTTAATACTGCGGATAATTTCCTGATATTGATTATGATAATAATCGGTAAACTCGCCCGGGCAAGTACCGATATAACACACCATCTTTTGGCCGCCAGGATGGTCACCGAGCAAAATAACGGTCTGCCTCTGGAAAATGATCGCATTATCATTTTTGAACTGATAAAAAAGCTCAACCGCCGGGAGACCATCAACAGAGGTCATCTGAGAGGATTCGAGACGAAAGTCGGGCACCGTAATTTCCAGTTCACGTACCAGCCGTGTTGCCGCATCATGGACTTTGTCTTCGTTTTTAGCACTCGCACGAGAAACAACAAAAGTAAACTCGCTGGCTCCGTTATCACTCAGGGTAAATAAATTCATGGTTCTGTCTTTAAACACATCAGGTAAGGCGAGGGATGCTTCCTGAAGAATATATTCAGCCATTCGGGTTACTCTTATTTATTGCCATTAATAACAAAAAAACTATCCACTTCCTGCTGGATTTCACCCTGATGGGATGCGCCAGGAGGATCGATAACGTTTCGTCCATCATCAGGATTCAAATGCAACTCACCGGAAAGCGTATTAATTTGCGCATTCTCTTTTGCAGTAAAGTTAAAGTTATTCCCAATGATATTAACGCTGCCGTCTTTTGATAGCTCGATAGCACTTTCACCACATTCCAGTCTCAGTGTATTACCTGCGGAAAGGATAAAGTTGTTAACCACTTTATCGTTTCGGCTCTTACCCGTCAGGCATATCACATCGCCTTTAATACCTGATTTCTGGTTTTTCGCTACCCGCAAGGTTTCATCTTCGCCAACAAACTGAGTACGATTTTTTTCAGTAGAATGCGACTCGTCGTTTTTGACGTTAATATCCAGATTCCGCTCGGCCTGGATCCACACCTGCTCTGCGCCCGCCTTGTCCTCAAAGCGCAGGGCGTTGGCGTTGTCCACGGAGCCCCCCTTAGAGCGGCTCATAAAGCCCATCTGCGTCGCCGCCGCCGGCAGCGCCCACGGCGGCATACTCGCGTCGTTGTACACGCGACCGGTGATAATCGGCCGGTCCGGATCGCCGTTGATAAAGTCCACCACCACTTCATCGCCAACGCGCGGGATTTGTACCCCGCCGTAGCCCTGGCCCGCCCACGCGCTCGACACGCGCACCCAGCAGGAGCTGGTGTCATCGCCCTTCGCCAGGCGGTCCCAGTGGAACTTCACCTTCACGCGACCGTATTTGTCCGTCCAGATACTCTCGCCGTTCGGCCCCACCACTTTCGCGGTCTGCGGGCCGTAGGTGCGCGGCCACGCCGTGGTCTGCGCCGGACGGTACACCACCGCCGACGGAATCACCGTAAAATCGGTGCGGTGAATGGTCTCCCCCTCGCCGCTGGCGTAGCGGTTCTCTTCGAGGTGGTAACCCGCCGCCGTCACCAGATACTCACCGTTGTCGCTGAAGAACGGCGCGTTGGTTAACGTGAAGGTGTGCCCTGGCGCAATCCCCGCCGCCGTCGCGGTGGCCTGAATCTGCTGATGCTCAACCTGCCAGCGCTCCTGACGGATGCGGGCATAGAACTCCCCGTGCCCTTTATCCACAAAGCGTCCCGGCCAGTCGTACACGTCAATGCTGCCCGGCTTCGGCGACGCCGGGTTCTGCTGGGCCTGGAACAGCCACGCGTTCGGCTTGCGGAAGTCATAGTCGTCGAGGCTGTAAATCCCCGGCGTCACGCTGTCCTCCAGCGCCCACTGGCTGATGCCCTCTTCATCCGTACTGCCGCCTGACGGCGTCTGGTGGTAAGGAATGACCTCATAGCCGCTGAACGGCTGATGCTGCGTGGCGGCGTCGGTGAGCACCAGGGTGTGTTTATCCGCCTCGTGGCTGAAGTGATAGGCAATCCCCTCCAGCTCCATCAGGCGGCTGATGAAGTCCAGGCTCGACTCCTGATACTGCACGCAGTAGTCCCACACCCGGTAGCTACCGGTGAGTTTATCCTCAACGTTAACCTGATGCTCACCCAGCAGGGTTTTCACAATCTGCGGCACCGTCTGCCCCTGGAAGATACGCAGGTTACGGTCGCGCTTCATCGGCCACAGGTCCGGCTCCACCGTCAGCTGGTAGACCGCGTAGCGGGTGCCCGTCAGCTCAACGGCGCTGACCGCCACGCGGGTAATCTTGCCGTTAACATAGCGGGAGGTCAGCAGGCTCTGCGTCGGGATGGTCACCGTGACCGGCTGGCCCAGCAGCTTGCTGCGGTCGATGCGCGCGTCCGTGCCGAGCACGGTCAGCGTCAGCGCGAACGACTCGGACATCGCCTCGCGGCCCGTCAGTTTCCAGAACAGAAGCCCCTCCACCGGGAGCTGAACGGTAATTCGGTTGAGCATAATCTTTATTCCATCTAGCTTATGCGATGCAGAAAAAAGGTTCGCATCTGTGATAAAGCGTCATTCAAGAAAGGGGCTTTTCCCTCTTGTTCATCCAAAAAACAAGAGAGTAGATTTTCAGTGTCTCTGAAGTGACAAATAACCCAACATTCAACCAGATGTTTGAAACATCAAACATGCTTACTAAAAGAGGGAAAAATGAGACCGAGCATCTGAATGAAATCAAACGAAATAATTCCTGAGCAAGGGCAAATTTAACCGCTCCGTTCTTTCGTTTAAAGAATACCCAGGCCGAAGCAAACAAAGAGAGTAATAAAAGTAAGTCAAGCACAAAAAAAAGCATGACCAAAATGCTAAAACCATCATCTGTATAATAATGCAACGAAGCACTAAACGCTTTTGCGTCAGAAATGAATGGGATTCTGTCGTGGCGAACTGAATTCACGCAATAAAGTAAAATGGCGAGAAGATCCATGCTTCCCCAGAAATACCCTATTTTACTCTTTAAATGCGCGACATTTTTTAGTTTACGAACGTTATTATCATTTACAAAAAATGGAATTCCGCATCTTCGCTTCATCTCACTCCCCGAGGTCGGAGAAAAAAAGCCCGGTTGTTTTTCACTGTGGGTGGTCAATTAAGACCACCGCTCCTGAGCCAATTGGGCATTTAATTCTAATGAGATTTTGTACGTAAAGAGGAGAAACAATCATCGAACACCTTTGGAATAAGTCCCTGGGCTCGAAGATCGTACGTTCCTAAGGATTCACCAGCCAGGTGCCAGGCTTGGTGATATCTAGCGTCTGGCCACGCGTTCTTCCGTTGCCCTGCAGCTCAATCCTCACTTCACCGGCTGGCAGCTTGAGCGATGCATAGCCGTTGGCCGCCGGACGCAACGCTTTTGGCTCGCCGTTCACTTTCAGCGTTTCGCCGTCGAGGATGCGGATATAGACCAACGCAACGGGGCTAGCGTCGACAGGCGGTGGAGTCTCTTGCGCCGTCGCCTGCTGGTTAGCCTTCGCCGTTTCTGGCTTCACGTCCGGCGCGTTCGCGGCGGTTTCAGCCGGACGCGTCTCTGCCGGTGCCTGTGCAGCCTGCTCAGGCGCATCGTTACCGCCGCTGAACAGCAGCGCCCCGGCGACAACACCCACCAGAAGGCCCGCGGCAACCATGCCCGGGACCTTGTAGCGGCGCCAGTCGAGCAGCGAAGCCGGTTTTTCGTCTTCGACCGGAACCAGCATCGTGCCGGGCTTTTTCGCCGTCAGCACGTCGTTGATCCCGGCGACCGGCATCTCTATCAGCGCGGCGAACTCGTCGATTGACTGCGGACGGTCCTCCATGTGCAGCGCCAGCGCGCGGTCGATGGCCTGCAGCAGCGGAATGGAATAGCCCTGCGGCATCAGTTCGACCAGCGGTTTGCAGGTATCCTGAATCGAGCGCACCACGCTGACCGGCGGTGGAGAACCCACAATCAGAGTACGCAGCACCGCGCCAAGGGCGTAAATGTCCGTCCACGGGCCCTGCTCGCTTTCGTTGTCGTCGGTGTACTGCTCAATCGGCGCAAAGCCCGGGCGCAGCATGGTTTCCGTTTCGTCGGAAAGGTTACCGATGGTGCGGCGCGCGGAGCCGAAATCGAGCAGCACCGGCAGGCCGTTATCCTGGATCTGAATGTTATCCAGAGAGATGTCGCGGTGCAGGTAGCCTTCGTTGTGGATGGTCTTGATCGCACCGAACAGCATCGGCAGCGTGCGGCGGATCCAGGCTTCGTTGATCAGCTCCGGCTTTTCTTCGCGCAGGCGAGAAAGCGTGGTGCCGCTGTAAAACAGCGTCCCCATGTAGGCCGTATCGTTTTGCACCCAGAAGCGCAGGACGTGCAGCAGGTTCGGGTGGTTAAAGCGCGCCAGCAGACGGGCTTCCTGAATGAAGCTGTTCAGGCCTGCGGAAAACGCTTTGCCAAAGCGCTCGCTGCGCAGCACGAGGGTCATGTCGTCGCCGCGCACCGCGAGCGAGGAAGGCATAAATTCTTTGATAGCGATAGTGCGTTCGAGCTGGTGATCCCACGCGCGATAGACAATGCCAAAACCGCCGCCGCCGATCACCTCTTTGATTTCAAACTCGTTGAAGCGGTACCCGACCGGGAGCGCGTTTGGGACAGTCCGATTGTTATCATTATCCGTCATCTTTTACAGTTCTCTTGATGATTATTACGCGGCAAACTGACAGTGAAACTCGCCCTGCTCGCAGGTGACGTGCAGACGTCGGTACTGCTCGTCGCTGCGGCTGGCGGTAAGTAAAATCTGGCTCATCTGAGGCAGCAAGGTGTTGGTCAGAATAGCGTCCACCATGCGGCCGCCGGACTCCACCTCGGTACAGCGCTGAACAATCTGTTCCACCACGCTGTCGTCAAACTCAGAAATAATGCTGTGATTCTCTTGCAGACGACGCTGGATGCGCTTGAGCTGCAGGCGAACAATCTGCCCCAGCATCTCGTCGCTGAGCGGGTAGTACGGCACCACCAGCAGGCGGCCCAGCAGCGCCGGTGGGAATACCTCCAGCAGCGGCTGGCGCAGGGCGCCGCTTAACGCCTCAGGCTCCGGCATCAGCTCCGGATCGGCGCACATGGCGCTAATCAGGTCGGTGCCAACGTTAGAGGTCAAAATAATGATGGTGTTACGGAAATCAATGTGGCGCCCCTCGCCGTCTTCCATCCAGCCTTTATCAAAGACCTGGAAGAAGATCTCGTGGACGTCCGGGTGCGCTTTTTCAATTTCGTCCAGCAGCACCACGCTGTACGGACGGCGGCGCACGGCCTCGGTTAACACGCCGCCTTCACCATACCCTACGTACCCCGGAGGCGCACCTTTTAAGGTGGAAACGGTGTGCGCTTCCTGGAACTCGCTCATGTTGATGGTGATAACGTTCTGCTCGCCGCCGTACAGGGATTCCGCCAGCGCCAGCGCGGTTTCGGTTTTACCGACGCCGGACGGGCCGCACAGCATAAAGACGCCCACCGGTTTGTTCGGATCGTCGAGCTTCGCCCGCGAGGTTTTCACGCGGCGGGCAATGAGATCCAGACCGTGACGCTGGCCGATAACGCGCTGGTTCAGCGTGTCGGCGAGGTTGAGCACCGCGTCGATCTCGTTTTTCACCATCCGGCCCAGCGGGATCCCGGTCCAGTCAGAGACCACCGCGGCAACCACGTTTTCATCCACAGCCGCAAACAGCAGCGGTTCATCACTCTGTAAAGCGTTCAGCGCCTGCTGCTGTTCCGCCAGCTGGCCGCGCAGCTCGGCGCTGTCTTCATCGCCCGCCGCGAACAGCGCCGCGCGCAGGCGAATAATCTCCTGCACCAGGCTGCGCTCTTCTTCCCAGCGCTGGGCCAGGGCTTCGCGCTTTGTTTCATACGCGTCGCGTTCGTCGAGTAAAGCGGTCACGCGATTGGCCTCACCGGCACCGACGCGCGCTTCGCGTTCAGCAATCTCAATTTCCACGTCCAGCGCGGCAAGATGGCGCAGGCAGTCTTCGAGCTGCGCAGGGGGCGCGCTCTGGCTGACCGCGACGCGGGCGCAGGCGGTGTCGAGCAGCGCAACGGCTTTGTCCGGCAGCTGACGCGCCGGAATGTAGCGATGCGACAGCTTCACCGCCGCGCTGACCGCTTCGTCGAGCAGCAGCACCTGGTGGTGCGTCTCCAGCGGCGACACGGTGCTGCGCAGCATCAGAATGGCTTTCGCTTCGTCCGGCTCGTGAACCTGCACCGTCTGGAAACGACGGGTTAGCGCCGGGTCTTTCTCGATGTACTTTTTGTATTCCGCCCAGGTGGTGGCCCCGATGGTGCGCAGCTGTCCGCGCGCCAGGGCAGGCTTCAGCAGGTTCGCCGCATCGCCGGTCCCCTGCTGGCCGCCTGCGCCAATCAGGGTGTGGATCTCATCGATAAACAGAATGATTGGCGTGGCGCTGGACTGGACTTCATTAATGAGCGCCTGCAGACGGGCCTCAAACTCGCCTTTCATGCCTGCGCCAGCCTGCAGCATGCCGATATCCAGCAGCCACAGCTGAATATTTTGCAGCGGCTCCGGGACGTCGCCGTCGGCGATACGCAGCGCCAGCCCTTCAACGACGGCCGTTTTGCCGACCCCGGCTTCCCCGGTCAGCAGCGGGTTGTTCTGGCGGCGGCGCATCAGGATATCCACCATCTGGCGGATCTCCTCGTCGCGCCCGACAACCGGGTCAATCTTCCCGTCGCGGGCGCGGGCGGTCAGGTCCTGACCGTACTGGGCCAGCGTCCCCTGCGCCGCCGGTACCGCACCCGCCGGGGCATCGACGTCGGCAGCGGCCTGCTGCGTCTCTTTGCTGTTGACGCAGATGGTATCGAACTGCTCAATCAGCACCTCGACGTTAAGGCGGGTGAACTGCGATGAGATGCTTTTCAGGACGTTGGCCAGGTTCCAGGTTTTAAGCATGCCGATCAGCAGGTGGCCGCCGCGAATACGGCTGACGCCAAACTTCAGCGAGCCGAAGACCCAGGCGCGCTCCACGGCGCTGTCGATATGCTCGGAGAGATCGGAAACTGAGCTGGCGCCACGCGGAAGGACATCCAGCGCCGCAACGATATCGCGCGTCAGCTGCTGCTCGTCGAGGGCAAAGTGGCGAATGACCTGCTGCAGATCGCCATCCTGCTGCTGCATCAGCTGATGCAGCCAGTGCACCAGCTCAACGTAGGGGTTGCCGCGCAGCTTGCAGAACGCAGTGGCGCTTTCCAGAGAGGTAAATAACAGCGTATCCAGTTTGCCGAAAAGCACGGCACGGCTAATTTCTGACATGTTAGTTTCCATTAACAATAATTCGGTATACGGAAGGATTACCGCTCTGCGCGATACACCAGATCGCCACGCGGGACAGGCTGCGGCTGAAGGCCCAGCCAGGTGTTATAGCCTAATCGCCCGGCGCTCCCGAGCGTGGTGCCCTGCACCGCGTCTTCGCGCAGGATCACCCGCGTTTCCCATTCAAACTCCACCCCGGCGTACTGACGCACCCAGTCGCGCAGCTCGGTGACCCACGCTTCCCCCGGCAGAAAACGGTTGTACTCCTCCGCGCTCAGCGGGCCAATGTCGATGCGAAACTTATGCTGAACGTCGCGGACGGCGACGCCGAGAAAAGCGGACTCACCCATGCGCGGCATGCGGCGTCCTGCGCCAAGCTGCGCCTGCTCGCGCGTGGAAAGCGGCATCCACTGCGGTACGTTGCTCACCAGCTTAACCGGCGCTTTAAAATAGTTGCGCAGGATCTTCTCCAGCCCCTCCGGATCCCGCCCGTGACGGGTCAGGTGTCCGGCGTGGGTAAAGCGGGCGTGCGAGCTCAGGCTGCCTTTGTTCATCTGACCCGGCTGGCCCATGCCAATCAGCGACGCCAGGTAGCCCTCAAAGCGCCTGTTATCGGCGCGATCCAGAGAGACGGTCGGCTGCGCATCCGCCCAGGCGCGGTAAAACAGCAGCGCAAGGCGGTGATGGAACAGATCGGCAAACGCGCTGAGGCTGGTGTCCTGATGATGATAAATACGCTCGCGGGCGTATTCGGTCATGTGGACCGGCAGCGGGCCGTTCGGGCCAAACAGGCCGAAGCTGAGGATAGAGACCTCATGAAGCCCGCTTTCCTCCCGCTGACGCACCTGGGCCAGCGTCGACGGCGCAAAACTCATCGACGGCTGCTGGCCGATGCGCAGCGGCTCAAATTTCGGCAGCGGCGCGCGTCCCAGCGGGTAGCGCTCGCCGCCCTGGGCATCAATGCGCCTTAACAGCTGAAACAGATCGTAGCGCCAGGGCGTCTCGCGGACCCCGCTCCAGAACGTATCCGGCAGACGGGTCAGGCGATGCACGCGCAGCGGTGCAGTGGCAGCGTCACTCATATCAGCGCCCTTTTACCCATGCGCGGCGCCCAGTAGCCAATTTCGCCGCGCTGCTGACTTTTCAGGGTGAACTCCGTAAAGCTGTTGATGGACACCAGACGGGCAAAGAGACGCTCCATCACGCTGCCGAAAAGCCACGGGCTGGCGCCGGAAAAGGCGCGCTCATCTACCGTCAGGGTAATGCCGATCCCGCGGGCGAAAACGACCGGGCCGGGTTCAGGCACGCGGCGGTGAACCGGCTCCAGCACGCAGTGGCGTACCCCCTCCACCTGACGCGCAACGGGCGTTTCTGCCAGGTTGGCGTACAGCCCTAACAGCTGGCGCAGCGCGGCCGCACCGTCTTCGTCTTCGCTGTCCATCAGGCTGAGGTAGTTCATCTGCAGCTGGCTGATGAGCCGCCAGGTGCTGAACCCTTCTGCCAGCGCGGGGCGCGGCGGCGTCGGGCCTTTGCGCAGGGTGAGGGATTTCACCGGCATGGAGTCGGCCATAATGAACTGCCCGAGCTCCTGCTGCAGCATCAGCGGCAGGTCACGGCTGGTGCAGAGCACCTCGGCAGAGATGTAGCGCAGGTTTTCCTGCCAGGGGGCATGCTGTTCATCCACCAGCGAGACAAAGACCTCCGAGCCGATATAGCCGGTGCGGGTACCGTAGCGCAGGGCGTGCTCGGACAGCACGCGCTGTTCGCGGCGCAGGGAAAAATAGGCCCCGTAGTTGCCCGCATCGCCGCTCCAGGTGCTCCAGAATGGACGAAACGTCTGGTCATCACGCTGACCGTCCGCGCTGCCATAGATTTTTTTGACCGCGTAAATTTCATAATCCAGCGGACGAATGTTATCGACCACCAGATGGTATTCATGCTGGCCTTCATTGAGCTTCTGCCGCGCCGCGACCTTTGGGAACAGGTTGATGACCGGCGTACAGTGCAGCGCCAGATGGCTGGCATCGACCACGCGCTCCAGCTGTTCATCCGACTTATCCAGCAGAATGAAGATGTCGAAGGCTTTTTCGCCTTCACAGCGCTGGATGAGCGTGCTCAGACCGCTCAGGCTAATAAAGCGGAAACGGGCCGGAAAGGCGAAATACTCCTGCAGCAGGCGATAGCCATCAAAGTTGCGCAGATCGTCCGGCAGCAGCGCCTGGTCAGGCTCAAAGCCCTCCTGGCGCAGCGCGTCCGACGCCAGCAGCCGTCGCTGCGGCTGCTGGCTGACCGTCTGACAGACGATCCCGGCGTGGTGCTCCATCACCAGCTCCAGCAGCTTCAGGGCTTCAATGTCCGGACCGCCGAGGAAAAATTCCAGGCGGTCGAAATCCAGGTGCCCGAGGTTTTGCGGGCCGTCGCAGGCGATGCGGATCCGTAAGGCGCTGCCGATCCCACGCTGGCTCAGCCCCAGCTGCGCCAGGGGCAGATCGGCGGGCACTCCGCCCAGCTCGACCTTGTCGATTTTCAGCGGCAGCAGGTTGACCTCGTGCGCCGTGGTATAGCTGCAGGTCACGCCGGTTTTTTTCAGCGCCAGGCTGTCCATCATGGTGCCGCGCGGCACGATAAAGCCCTTGCTCAGGTCGCCCCGGCTGCTGTCGGGCTCAATCTCCGCGATCGCCATCGACGGCGTGGGCGCAAGATAGTTAGGTGCAATCATCTCCAGCAGACGCTGGGAGAAGCGCGGAAACTCCGCGTCCATTTTCATCTGCACGCGGGAGGTCAGGAAGGCGAAGCCCTCCATCAGACGTTCGGTATACGGGTCCGCCACTTCGATGCCGCGCATGCCCAGCCGTCCGGCGACCTTAGGGTAGCGTTCGGCAAACTCGGCCCCCATTTCGCGCAGGTAGGCCAGCTCGCGGTTGTAGTATTCGAGCAGTTTACTTTCCATGATTACCCCGCATCTTTCAGTTCAAAATGGCCGTTTTCCAGATCGACATCGGTACGAAACAGAAACTCCAGCGGGTACGGCACGCACCACAGACGCCCTTTAATCTCGATGGAGAGCACGTTGTGCAGATCCAGCGAGGAGGTATCCGACACGCAGCGGACCTGCAGCCCCTGCGGCAAAATGCGCGGCTCAAAATTGATGATGGCCTCGGTGAGCTTGCGCTGGATATCGTGCCATTCGATATCCGACATTCTCTTTCCGGCCAGCGGCGCGACGCCGAAGTTGACCACCGAGCGGTTCACGTGCGGCAAGGCGCTCAAATCGCCGGAGGCATCGTGGTTAATGGTATTAAACAGCCACTGCAGATCGCGCAGCACATTGCGGCGCAGGGCGGCGTGGGTGATCAGATTGCTGTTGGCCGACTCGCGCTTTTTTTCCGGGTCGTTATCGGTGAGGCGATCCAGCAGCGAGGGCTGCATCTTGTCGCGCGCCCCCACCTTCTCCTGCCTGCTGCGGGCTTGCCAGCCGCTGCGCAGCAGATCGCCTTCGCCAGCGGGATTACTCATCGGCTCCGTCCGTCGCAAACGTCACGAGGCTTAAGGACAGCAGCGGGCTTTCGCTTTGCTCGCTCAGCCAGGCTTTCTGGCCCATCCCTTCGTAAAGGGTGCCGTCTTCGTCGAGCGGCTGCCATTCGGTGGTGCGGCCCAGCTTGACAGCATCAGGGGCATCGGCAGCAAAAGGATAACGCGCCGGGATCTGACACACCTGCTCCGTACCGTCGGTCAGGCGCACCAGCGCGTGACGCCAGACCAGATCGGTCACGCTGGCAGGCGCCTGGAAACGGATCTCCGCGATAGCGCTAAACGGCAGCCAGAAATAGCGGCCGTTGACGATGGTTTCGCAGACCGGGCCGAGGCGGGCATCGCCGTCCATCAGCCAGTCAAAGGCCTGCGTCTCCTCGTTTTCGAGGGTGATGCCGCCTGGGTTTGCCTGAGCCTGTTCAAGGGCCTCCAGACGCAGCGCCCGGGCGCGCTCGCCCTTCTCGTTCAGCGCCGCGGCCAGGGCAGTCAGCCACGGCCACTGGGCTTCAGGCATAGCCGGACGCGCCTGTCCCGCCATCACCTGCGCGCGCTGCAGCTCGCCCTGGATGGACTGCTCCAGCAGCGTGACGGTGGGCTTCGCCTGAGGCTTGAGCGCCAGCCAGCTTTTCAGCTGGGTCAGCGCACGCGCCCAGTTGCCGCTGAGGGTTAAAAACTGCACGAACGCGGCGCGAAGGTCGGCATCCGCCGGACGGGCTTTGATTTCAGCCTCAAGGCGCGCCAGCGCATCGCTGAGCGACTCGCCCGCCAGGCGTTGATAGAGCGTATTCATAGCCATTCCTTAATTCGCCGCGCGCCACGCGCCGACGGCCGGATCGCGAAGCTGAGGACGCAGGGTATCAATCAGAACGATATTCAGCGGCGTGCCGGGTGCGACCCAGGCGCTCCAGGTCTTTTTCACCGCCGCGATACGCGCCTGCAGCTTTGCGTCATCGCTGGCGATTTCACGGGAAATCTCTACCGCTACGGTGCCGTTGCTTTTCCAGCTGTTCAGGGCGCTATCGTAAGGCAGGATCATCCAGCTCTGGTCGCTGTTTGGCGTGCTGAATACCATGCGCTCCTTGTTGACGGAGGTGATCAGCGCGTTTTCAGGATCGGCGCTTTGATTCAGTCCGGTCACCGGGAAGCCATGGATGTAGGTCACCGCCATCTCTTTCTGTCCGCCGCTGCGGGACTGCGAAACAACGGTGTGTCCGCTCAGCCAGCTGCCGTTACCGCAGCGGGTGGTGTCAGAATCCGGAATAAAGAGCGCCGGAGCGGAAGCGCCCCCTTCCCAGAAGGTGCGAAGGTGGCAGCCGTCCTGCAGGGTAAATTCCTGCCACGGTGTGCGGTCGGCGGCGACGGTGCGGGACGCCACGTTCTGGTCTGGCGGCAATAACGCGCCGCTAGCTGGGGTTGCGGTGACGGTCGCAGCGGGCGCGGCCTGCTCCTGTTTCACCACCAGCGCCCAGTCCTGCGCTTTGCCTGCCGTGCCCTGCGCCAGCGTGGTACCCGCCGGATCGTTGAGCGTCCAGCTAAGTTTATTCACTTTGCTGCACTGGTGTTCCAGCAGGGAGCCAAGACGCGGCACAAAGTTCTCCAGCACGGAGACGTCTTTCTTGCCGTTCGCCACAATACGCAGCGCCACCTCAGGCTTACACCAGCTCTGCGGCGTATTGTCTTTAATGTTGTCGATCCAGATATCCAGCTTCTGCGCAGGAGACTGCACGATGCGGAAATTCTCAGCCTGCGCGGTGGAGGTGACCGCCAGAAGTGCCAAACCCGATAGCCAAAGTTTCATATCGTTCCTTGTGTGTCTAATCAGTTCCGCAGGGAAGAAATTGTGCTGCGTCAGAGAGGGTGTGCAGCAAAGTGGTGTCCTGAGGGTTGCCCATCCATACCGCCAGGGCAGTATAGTTATCCTGAGCATTCCCCTCCTGTTCGCCATTCTTTTGAATGATTTGGTTCATTAAGGTCAGCCACTCCTGCGGCGTATTGACCATATGCAGCGACTGCTTCATTTGCTCTTCGCTGACGCCGTGCCAGAACCCGTCGGTGCACAGTAAAAAGGCATCGCCGTCTTCAACCTGCACCACGTCGCTGTAGCTCGCTTCCGGCCCGCCGTTTTCAATCCCGAGCGCCAGATAGAGCAAATTGCTGTTCAGGTTGTCGGTCTGGTGACCGGCATCTTTCATCTGCTGCACCAGGCTGTGGTCGGTGGTCACATGCCACAGCCATCCCCGGCGAAACAGGTACAGGCGGCTGTCTCCGGCGTGCGCCCAGTAGGCCAGCCCGTAATCACGGTCAATGAACAGGCTGACCAGCGTCGTGCCCATCCGGCGATAGTCCTGCACGGCCTGCTGTTCGCTGAGGATAGTGCGGTTCGCCGTCTGCACGTAGTCGCGGATGTGCTGCGCGTTAAGATGCTTGTCGCCATCGAAGCGGGAGATGATGCTGTTGCGGGCCAGCTCTGCAGCCACCTCACCGCCCGGCAGCCCCGCGATGCCGTCGCAGACGACAAAGCAGGCCGAACGTTCCCCTATGGTTTCTCCCGTCTGATCCTGGTTGCTGGCGCGCGTCCCCTGGCGGGAGAGAGAAGCCGTTGCGATATTCATTTGTCTTCCGATCCGCTCTGTGAGTCTTTGTACTGATTCACCTCCATGTCATACGCATGAAGGAAGGCCTCGCCGAAGAGGGTGTGGAAGTCATCCTCAATCTCGCCAGCCGTCTCGCCATAGCTGCGCACAAAATAGTCCCACAGGGCGGCTTTGCGGCTGCCCGGCAGCGCCAGACGGGAGGTCATCCCGTTCTGCTTCGCCTGCTCCTCCAGCTGTTCCGGATTAAAGGACTGCAGCATCGCGGCAATAATGGCGCGGATACCGGAGATCATGCCCAGCTGGTGCGCCTGCAGATCGATCAGCGCGTCGCGCACGGATTTGGTCGGCGGCATAAAGCCCGGCATCGGGGTGCCGAACATCTGGATCAGCACGGTTTTGCCGGTCGGCAACAGCTTGAACGGGTTGTTGGCATCGTCCAGCACCATGGTCATATCGGCTTTTACGCCGCGCTTGAGGATGGAGCGCGAGGAAAGCAGCGCCACGGTTCCCTGAGAGAACATGCCGAGGATCTGCCCCAGCTGACGCATATTTTCGCGGTCAAACTGCGGGACGGGCTGCATTTCGCTCAGGCCCATGCCTTCCAGCAGCGCCTCCAGCAGCTCGCCCTGCAACACGTCGCCCTTCTCACCGCTGTTCGCCGTGGCGGTTGGGGTGGCGGCGTTATTGACCGGGTCGATGCGCAGGCGGCCCTTCGGGGCCTGAGCGCTGCTGCGCGCAACGGCCTGTGGCGTTGGCATGGTGAAGCCTGCGTAATCCGGTCGCGCGGGCTCTTCTTCAGCACGCGGTTCTTCCTGCGGCTCGGGGGCGAACAGCGGAGAACCGGCCAGCACGTCCTCTTCCTGTTCAGGCTCCGGCACTGGCGCAGGCTTCTCGGCAATAATGTCATCCGGATGGGTCAATAGCGCGCCGCCCATCAGCCCGAGCGGGTCGTCATTACGCGCGGCTGGCGCGCTGGCCTTACCGCCAAACAGGGCCAGCGGATCGAGCTCATCCGTCGCCTCTTCTTCTGGCTTAACGGGGCTATTCTCGCCCGGCGGCACCAGCGTTGACGGGGTGACGTCGTCAAAAATACTCTCTTTTTTGAACAGCGCTTCGTCGCTGAACAGCGTGTCCGGATCGACATTCTTACGCTCGAGCTTTGGATCGCTGTCGTTGAACATCGCCAGCGGATCTTCGGCGTTACGCTCCGGGGCCGCAGGCTGGGAGAACGGATCGTGCGATGCAGCAGGCTGCGGTTTTGTACGGTTGCTGGAGATGCTGTCGGAGATGGAGAACTCCTGCATCAGGCTATCCCAGATCTCCGTTGGCACGGCGGTCGGCTCGGCCTTCCCGCGCGGTGCGGCACTCGCCGGTTTCGGCTGTGGAGCGGTCGCGGGTGCGGCTGTCGGACGCGCCTGCTGATGCATGCTGGCCGCCATTCGGCTCACGGGCTGGGTATCGTGGATCAGCTCGGTGACTTCGATACGGTAGTCATCAATACCGAGAATGTCGCCATCCTGCAGTTCAACCTGACGCCCTCGCTCCAGCGGAATATCATTTAATACCACGCGGGTGACGCTACCACGGTTGGTCACGCGGCATTCGCCCTGGGCGTCCACGTGAACAATGGCCTGCAGACGAGAGATGGTGCGGTCATTGTCCGGCAACACCAGATTGTTATCCGTACCGCGCCCAATGGTGCCGCCCGGGGCGTAAAAATCACAGCTGCTTTGCGGCGGCTGATGACCGGGTTTCGTAGAAATAATCGTGAATCGCATGGCGTATTCCTGCTGGTATGATTAGCGCTCAAACGCTGCCGCTCTCGGAGCGAGAACGGCGGCGTTTGGGGCCGATTCCATCTTTTCTATTCTGCTGTTTTGAGCGGACGAATCGCGTCGCTATTGACGATTAAGCTGCACTTCAAGACCTGATAATGACCCGGTTCAGTACCGCCGACTTTCTCTTTCAGTAAAGAAACAATCACCTTGTCGGCTTTTTCAAAATTCTCAGCAGGGAGATTGCTTGCTTCGAGCCAGGCGGCGGCGCTGGCGTCTGCATCAGCTTTCAGGGCTTTGCTGTCCGCAATCTTACCGATACACCGGTTTTGCACCCAGTTTTCAAAAATTTGTTGCTGAGAAAAAGCGCTGATATCAGGCAGCGTTTGGGCATAAACGACAGAGGCATTTAATGCCAACACGAGCAGCAGTAAACGTTTCATTTCAGGCTCCAGAATGTTGCGTTGGCAGGAATAAACGAACCATTTCCTGGAGAACCAAGGAAATGACAGTCATCAGAGCAAATATTTCCATTCCAGAGAGTTACATGCCCGGTTGCATCGCTCCAGCCGTGACCGGTAAAGATGATAATACCTTGCTTGCCAGCAAATTGGGCAGGCGTTGGGGAAGAGACTGACATATCTGCATTGCCCAGAACCGTGGGTAGAAATGCGATCATATCTTTAACGCGGAACATATAGCGCTTTTTGTCATTTCCGGTCACTGTCGCATATTTGCTATTAGAAGGAATCGGAATACCACAATAATTCAAGACGTAGCTCATACGTATTGGGCAGGCATTTTTAAAAATACCGGCGTCGATATTATGCTGAACTTTTCCACCCAATAACTTGCCAACCTGTTCTACGTTTACGTTCACTTCTCTGAATCGGTTCCAGGCGGCGCCAAAAGCAGGACGCATTTGAGACATCTCATTTCTCCTTGATAAGAAGCTCAGGATAAAGTGAGCCCTTTCGGGCCCACTATTATTATGCTTCTTTGTTTTCTTTGATGTTCCAGCCAGCACTGCTTTCAGCACCTTTACCACCAGACGTGGTCTGCTCCCAGTACTGCTGTTTCACTTTCGCAGCCTGGAATGCATAGGTCACACCAACGGTATCGCCGTTGTCTGCACCGGTGTACTGAACAGAAGTGACCAGCACATCTTCCAGCGTGATGCGGGAGTATTCCACCTGCTGGCCGCCGGCTTTACAGACGGACAGTTCAACTTTAGTCAGGTGTTTACCGCTGGCGCAGTGTTTCAGTACAGCTGTGGTGGATTTGTCGATCAGCGCGTTTACGTGCAGGTCGTTAAAGTTAACTTTACCGGCACCGCCGCCACCGCCAACGCTCATATTACCTGGCTGGGAAGCGCCCCAGGAGAAGGAGGTAATATCAGTCCAGCCGGTGTGGTTAGAATCTTTAGATTCGCCCGTAACACCCTCGACCTTCAGAAACATATCAATAGCCATAATATCTACTCTTCGTGGATGAACAATATTGCTTTCGAAAAAGCCCTTATATGGCAAACAGGAAAGCATGGGGCTGAATAAAACCGTCCATATTTTACCTCTGCCTCATATCAAACGACCCGTGTCATTTGACAGTCTTACATTCCTTCGAAATAACGGAAGGAGTGTGAAGTCATTATTACCGTGCGTTATTCTGGAACCTGTTAAGGACAGCATTAACAATTTAGCCGTCTTTCCTGCCGGGTGGCGCTGTGCTTACCCGGCCTACATTGAGCAACGATATCAATAGATTGCACGTTTCATTGTAGGCCCGTGCAAGCGTAGCGCCGCCGGGCGAAACTCACTAAACGCACGTTGTCAGCAGTCTGACGCTCTTACGCGTCTTTCGTCTTCAGCGACGGCAGTTTAGATACCAGACGCAGGGAAACGGTCAGACCTTCCAGCTGGTAGTGTGGACGCAGGAAGAACTTCGCGGCGTAGTAGCCCGGGTTGTCTTCAATTTCCTGCACCTGCACTTCCGCAGCCGCCAGCGGTTTGCGGGACTTGGTCTCCTGAGAGGAGTTCGCCGGGTCACCGTCCACGTAGTTCATGACCCAGTCGTTCAGCCAGCGTTCCATCTCTTCGCGCTCGCGGAAGGAGCCGATTTTGTCGCGCACGATGCACTTCAGGTAGTGGGCAAAGCGGCAGCAGGCGAACAGGTACGGCAGACGAGAGGCCAGACGCGCGTTAGCGGTGGCATCCGGGTCATGGTACTCCGCCGGTTTCTGCAGAGACTGCGCGCCGATGAAGGCGGCAAAGTCGGAGTTTTTGCGGTGAACCAGCGGCATAAAGCCGTTTTTCGCCAGCTCGGCTTCACGACGATCGCTGATGGCGATCTCGGTTGGGCACTTCATGTCCACGCCGCCGTCATCGCTCGGGAAGGTGTGGCACGGCAGGTTTTCCACCGCCCCGCCGGACTCCACGCCGCGAATCGAGGTGCACCAGCCGTACTCTTTGAAGGAGCGGTTGATGTTGGCGGCCATCGCATAGGCGGCGTTCGCCCAGGAGTAGCTGTTGTGGTTCGCGCCGTCGGTCTGCTCTTCGAAATCAAAGCTGTCGACCGGGTTGGTGCGAATGCCGTACGGCAGGCGCGACAGGAAGCGCGGCATCACCAGGCCCAGATAGCGGGCATCTTCGGATTCACGCAGTGAACGCCAGGCCGCGTATTCGGTGTTCTGGAAGATCTTGGTCAGGTCGCGTGGGTTAGCCAGCTCCTGCCAGGACTCCATCTGCATCACGCCCGGCGCGGTACCGGTGATGAACGGACAGTGCGCCGCAGAGCCTATGCGCGCCATTTCGCCCAGCAGCTCAACGTCCTGCGGGCTGTGGTCGAAGTAGTAGTCGCCGACGATGCAGCCAAACGGCTCGCCGCCGAACTGACCGTACTCCTGCTCGTAGATTTTCTTGAAGATCGGGCTCTGGTCCCAGCCCACGCCCTTGAAGCGCTTCAGGGTGCGGCCCAGCTCCTGCTTAGAGATGCTCATAAAGCGGATCTTCAGCATCTCGTCAGTTTCAGTGTTGTTCACCAGGTAGCTCAGACCACGCCAGGCGCTCTCCAGCTTTTGAAACTCTTCGTGGTGAATAATCTGGTTCACCTGCTGCGACAGCTGCTCGTCGATACCGGCAATCAGGTTCTGAATGGTACGGTAGGTATCGTTGGAGAAGGTGACGGTATTTTCCAGCGCCTGCTGCGCCAGGGTTTTGACCGCGCTTTCAACGGCGGAGCGCGCCTGATCGGTTTTCGGGCGGAACTCTTTGTTCAGCAGCGCGCTGAACTCATCCTGGCTGAACGCCTGACCCGCCTGCTGCTCATGTTGTTGAGTCTGGTTGCTCATTGATTATTCCTCGCTACCTTTCGCGCTTTCGTCATTTTTCGGCAACTGGCTCAGGGATTTGAGCAGCGTCGGATCCTGCAGAATTTTAGCGATCAGCTCTTCCGCACCGTTTTTGCCGTCCATATAGGTCAGCAGGTTGGAGAGCTGGGTACGCGCTTCCAGCAGCTTGTTCAGCGGCTCAACCTTGCGTGCCACCGCATCCGGCAGGAAGTCGTCCATGCTGTCGAAGGTCAGATCCACGTTGAGCTTGCCTTCGCCGGTCAGGGTGTTATCCACCTGGAACGCCACGCGCGGCTTCAGCGCCTTCATGCGTTCGTCAAAGTTGTCGATGTCGATTTCGAGGAATTTACGCTCGTCGACGGCCGGCAGATTTTCCACCGGTTTGCCGACCAGATCGGCCATGACGCCCATCACAAACGGCAGCTGAATCTTACGTTCTGCACCGTAGATCTCTACGTCGTACTCGATCTGCACGCGGGGGGCACGGTTACGTGCGATGAATTTCTGCCCACTGTTACTCATTGCCATGATGTTCTCCATCAAAGATGCGCGGTGAAGGTGAAACGGCAGGCTCCATGCCTGTCGTCATAATGCCTGGACGCGTTATTCGCGGCGCCCAAAGATGTTTTCAAGTTGGTTAACGCCGTCTGGCGCCAGGTCGCGAATAATGTCCATAAAGTTAAGTTCTGACAGCCGCTGCACCCGTTCAATCATCAGCGGTGCGGGGTGGCTCGGTTCGTACTGCGCAAAATACTGCTTCGCTTTTTCCAGCATCAGCTGCGCGTCGGCGCGGCTGGTAACCTGCACGCTTCGCCAGTCGGTGACCGGCTGAGCGGGCTGCGCTGCCGCCGACTGCTGCTCGGCCTGTGGTTCTGCCTGCGCCTCACGATTCGGCAGCAGCTTGCTGATGTCGGTCACCTGACACGCGCTGGCGACCAGGCCGACGGTTTTCAGCAGCTGCTCCATCTCGGGCACGCCGCTTTCACCGAGATGCCCGGTGAGCAGCTCGCGGATCGCCAGCAGACGTTCGTTAATGACGATGACCGCTGCGGTGCCCGGCTGGTCGCCGCGGGCCAGCTCGTCAATCAGCCGTGGACGGCCGCCGGGATAGTCTGGACACTCCGTCTTGCTGCCGTCCAGCAGGGCCTGGGCATCCCGGAGCGAAATTTCATCGCCGTTTGAACGCAGAAGCGAGGCGTTTCGCACGGCGACGGTCAGGTCGGATTTATCGCTCAGCCCCGCCAGGGCGTTAATGCGATAGAACGGATCGGTTTCGCCATACTCTTCCAGCAGCGGATAGAGCGTCTCCCAGTAACGGGCGATCGCCTCCTGCACCAGCAATAATCCGTCCGCGTAGCCCGCAAGCCCGCGGCGGCGCGTCCAGGCATGGGTTAACGCCAGCAGTACGCGAAGATCTTTGGTGCGGGTCAGCAGGCTGGTGGCGAATTTTTCTACCGTGTTCCAGTCAGCGGGCTCTGCCGGGATAATGGTGTCGCCAAACTGCTGTTCCGCTTTCCCCTGACTGGCCTGATTCATGCTCTGGAAGTCGGCGTCGTACTCCAGGTTTTCGCCGCAGGGTTTTTCGGGGCTTATTGGCGCGAGAAATTCTTCGATATTCATAAGATCCCTGCTTATTCAAACATGGGCGGATAGAGACCGTGACGCCCCGGACGGGCGCCCCCTGCCGGGTCGAACAGCAGGGTGAAAAGCTGCCCGGTAAAGTTACCGCTGTGCACGTGGGTGTATAGCGGATAACCGTCGCAGCGGTTGGTCCACCAGTAGCTGGTCTGACGCAGCGGGTCAAAGCACTCCGCCGCCTGAGGCCAGCCCAGCGTGCTCTGACCGTCCTCGTCATAGCCAATCACATCAAGGATGTCGGAACGCTTTTGCGGCTCGACGGGCTGCGGCGCCGGAATGGTCATTAGCATCTCATCCAGCTGCGAGGCGGAAAAACTGTTGCGCACCGCGTGCAGCCCCAGGCGCCCAATCTGCTGGTACCAGCTTTCGGCCTGGCTGAGCAGGCTGGTCGACCACTCTGACGGGGCGAAGCTCAGCTGAAGGCAAACCGGGTACTGTCGGCCAACGCTGTCGCGGCCGGGCAGCAGGCAGCCCATCTGGATCATCTGGCTGCCCAGCATCGGCGGCACCACATAATTCCAGACTGGCGCTTTCTGGAACTGGCGCTCGCCGCTGCGCTGCTCTTCCTGCTGCCAGGCCAGCAGACCGACCTGGAACCAGTGTGACCACTGGCGCTGTAAAGTGTCAGGAAAGCGACGCTGCAAAAAATCTCCGGCGCTGGGTAACTTGCCATACCAGCTGTAGCGGTTCATCGCAGGGGTATTCGTCATACGGCTGTCCTTGCGGTTATGGGCATGAGAAACGGGGAAGCTGGAACGGGTTACGAATGCTGTTTGGCGCAAACTCCAGCGTGACCTGATGTCCGTCAACGTTGAAGGTGGCCTGACGGCTCAGGCTTCCCGCGCCCGGGCTGGTGCTCGCTTTATCGAAGAAGCGGTTGAGCGCCCAGGCGCCGTTGGTGACCAGCGTCGCCGTGCTGCCGTTAGCCAGCCCCAGCTGCATGCGTACCTGGTTGGTGCCGCCCGGCCCCGGCCAGTTCATGATCTGCACGGCCTGCGGACCGTGGCTGTAGCGCAGCAGCTGGCCGTCAACGTCCAGCGTCAGGTTCAGAATAGTGTTATCCATTCGCACGGTGCGAACCGTCACCTTGAAGGACGGCGTCGTTGCGCCGTTAGCAAAGAAGGCGTCGCGAATCGACTGGGCCTGCTGGAACGGTCTCAGCAGCCCTTCACTTCCCGGCAGCGTTTTACCGTCGATGCCCGGCATAAAGCGCCAGTTTGCCTGCGTGGTGTCCACTTTATTGGTCAGATTGTCGCGGAAGAAAGCGTCCATCAGCCCGGTTCCCGGCGCAAACATGCGCGCGAGATCGTCAGGGGTGACCTCGGTGCTGGCGCTGCGCACCAGCGGGTAGCGACCGGCAATCGCCTGACGGCAGAAACCGCCCACCTCAACGTTAATCCGCTTCCGCACGTTTTCGAGGTCACGGCGCTGGGTATCGCTGCTGGCGCCCACCGCCATATTGCTGAACATGGTTTGCAGACCGCCCGGCAGGCGACCGGCGCTGGCCTGCAGACGGCTGATCGCCTCGCCGCCCGGTGCAGGCATACCGCTGTTGGCGGCGTCCTGGACGGCGGTCAGGTAGCGATAGAGCTCGTCCACCTGCTTGAGAAAATCATCAAACACGATGGTCTTCCCGCCCTTCTCCAGCGGCTGCGCCAGCTCAATCATCGGCGCATAGTGGTCGGTCACCAGCTGCTCCGGTGCCTGGGTGACCACGGCGGCCTGGGTCGGCGCAGCGTCACTGTTGCTGAACAGCGCTTCAAGCGTGCGGGTGGCGCGGTTGCTCTGCGCCTGCGCTTTACCCGCATCGTCCGGCGCGGGCGCATTGCGCGACAGCGTCAGGACCTGGCTCAGGTTCTGCACCAGGCGGCGCAGCGGCGAGTTTGCGCCGGAGAGCAGGCGCGCGGTGTTGATGCGCTGGGAAAGATCGGCGCTGTTGTTGAGCTGAATGTCAGCGAGAAAGCGATCCCAGTTAGCGATAAAGTCGCGCATGTAGAGCTGGCGCACGGCGTTATCGATCTGCTGTTTATCCTCCTGCGCCGTGGCGGCCCCCAGCACCCAGGCGTCGTCCTCGTGCAGGGCGGTGGTGACGCTGTCAATCTGCCCGTTAAAGCTTTTCCAGTAGCCGTCCGGCGTATAGAGGCCCGGTACGCCTTCGCTCACCGGCTTGCCGCTTTTGCGTGAAAACACCAGCTCGCTCTGCGGTCCGCCCAGGTCGGAAAGGGAGACCGGCTTCAGGTTGTCATCATGCTCCAGCAGGCGCTTGAGACGGCCGTATACGCGCGTGGAGAGCGGCTGCTGGTTGATCATCGCTCTTTCGCGGGCAACCAGAGATTCATCCTGCGCGTACGGCGAGGCCTGAATTTTCGGTTCCAGCAGCTGCGTCAGGTGCCATTCAAGCTGCTGCAGCTGCGCCTTCGTGACGTTCTGCGGCAGATTTCGCTGCAGATTGAGCATCACCCACGAATGCAGGAATTTGCCGTCATAGTGCTTCGGCTGATACAGCATCTGATAGGCTTTCAGCGCTTCATAGCTGTATTCCACATCGCTGCCGTTGTCGTTGCGAAGCCAGGTGGTGATGTGCATGGCGACGGCAGGCAACAGCATCTGATCCAGCGCTTTCTGGTACAGAGACTGCGCGGCATCGCTGACGTCATCCCCGCGATAGAGCCCCATACGGCGGGATACCGGCGGATCGTTGACATCAAACGCGTCGCTTTTCGGCAGGTCGACCAGACCATTCAGCAGCGGCAGCAGATCGAACAGGTCACGCTGCGGCTGATTCTGTAACGCCTTGCTCTGCTGGTCCAGCAGCGGCACCTTCGCATCCACCTCTGCCAGATAGGTTTTGTTTTTGGCATAGCTGGTCAGCCACAGACCGCCGAGGATCGCCAGCAGGGCCAGCAGCGCCGCGTAGCCGGACCAGATCACCGCCCGGTTGCGCAGCTCCCACCAGCGGTTTTCGCCCGCGATCCCGGCTTCCTGGAAGATGACGTTTTGCAGCAGGTTCTTAATGAAGAAACTCTGACCTTTAGCACCCGGAATAGGCGCTTCTTTGCTGACCGAATCCCAGTTATCCGCCTCGCCCCCTTCCGGCAGCGACAGCGCGCGGTTCAGTTCGCCCATCACGCGGTCGAACGGCATGCCTTCCTGAGTCCCGCTGGCGAAGTAGATCCCGCGCGGAGAGAACTCGGTTTCGAAGTTGGAGCGGGCGAAGACCGTGCTCAGGTAGTCCGCCAGCAGCGGACGCAGCGCGGCGAACTCCTGCGGGAAGAGATACGCTTCCGCGCGGGTTTTCGCGTCATGCTCTTTCAGCATGGTTTCCGGCAGCCCGGCATCGAGGCGCTGCTGTAGCAGAGAAAACTCCTGCTGGAAGTTGCCCATCAGGTCGTAATCGGCGTGTTTGGTTTGCTCCCACGGCAGCGTAAAGCCCCAGATCTGGTCGCGCTGCGCTTTGTCGTAGTCGGCAAACCAGGCGCGGAAGCCTTTAAGCAGGTCGGCCTTGGTCACCATCACGTACACCGGGAAGCGGATACCCAGCTGTTCATGCAGCTCGGACAGACGCTGACGCAGGTTCACCGCCTGCTGGCGGGACGCCTCGGCGGACTGGGTGAGCAGGTCAGATATGCTGATGGTGATGATGACGCCGTTGATCGGCTGGCGGCGGCGATACTTACGCAGTAACCCCATGAACTCCAGCCATTCGCCAGCGTCCTGCACCTGCTCGCTCTCCTGGGTGGTATAGCGGCCCGCCGTGTCCAGCAGCACCGCCTCGTTGGTGAACCACCAGTCGCAGTTACGCGTGCCGCCAATGCCCCGCAGCGCGGTCTTACCGAAACGATCGGCCAGCGGGAACTGCAGCCCGGAATTGACCAGCGCCGTGGTTTTACCGGAGCCCGGTGCGCCGATAATGACGTACCACGGCAGCTGATAGAGATATTGCGTGCTGAAGCGCTGCGTCCACTGGGCGCTCTGGCCCGCTTTGCTGAAGTGCGCTTTTTTCAGCATCTGCGCGGCTTCATCAAAACGGCTGGCGAGGATCTGCTCCTCGCTGTTCAGCCGCTTCTGCGGATCCGCGGCTTCCGGGCTGGCGGTATTCTCCTTGAGCTTGTCCATCAGCTTGCGGTTCAGCCAGGCATTGTACAGGCGCGGCAGAATGTGGCCCTGTGCCCAGAGCAGATAGACCACGGCAATGCTGATAATACGGTTCTGTTCAGACTCAAGCGGTCGGGTGTCCACGATGGACAACAGGGGACCAATCATCCAGATCACCGCCGCAAGCGCCGTTACGCCGAGGAAGCTCCACAGAATGCGGTTGGTCAAAATGGAAAGAAGTGTAGTCAGCATCCTTAGTTTCCTTGCGGCAATCCGTTCAGCTCAGCCTGAGTGTTTTCAGGCGACACCAGCAGAGTAATTTCCACACGGCGGTTACGGGCGCGATTTTCAGGCGTCGTGTTCGGCGCCACCGGGTTAATCTCGCCCCGCCCTTCCGCCTTCACGCGGCCAGGCTGAGAGAGGCTTCCCTGCAGCATTTTCTGCACCGAGCGGGCGCGTTCCAGAGAAAGTTCATAGTTAGAGGCAAAGCGCGCGCTGCGGATCGGCACGTTGTCGCTGTAGCCCACCACCAGAATTTTGCCGCTGACGTTATTCATCGCCTGCGCAATGCGGTTGATGACCGGCTCATAGCGGTCACGCACGACGGTAGAGGCAGAGGCAAACAGCCCGTCGCCTTTGAGGATAACGACGCTGCGATCCGCTTCGTCTTTCACCGCGACCAGGCCAGCCTCGATTTCAGGCTTCAGGAAGCCGCGCAGGTTCAGCACCGCCGGTAGCTGACGGGCCGGCTGCTGAATAGTGGTTTCCGGCAGCTGGGACTGGTAAATCTTCGCCAGCACCGGGCTGGTGTTATCGCCAAGCCGCCAGTTAAGCACGATATAAAACAGGCAGGCGATAAACCCGGCCAGCGCCACGCAGGCCCACAGGGGAACCATCGGCCGCCAGAGCTTGCGCAGCACCGGACGATCTTCCGGATGGGGAGAAAGCGGCGCCGGATAGCTGCCGCGCACGCCGCGGATCATCTGCCACAGCCGCTGCTTGATGGTTTCAAGCTGGGTGCGGCCATTGTCCAGCACCCGATAGCGTCCTTCGAAGCCCAGCAGCAGGCAGTAGTTGATCATCTCCAGCAGCAGAATATGCTCGCGCGGGTTCTGCGACAGGCGCGCCAGCAGCTGGAAGAACTTCTCGCCGCCCCAGGTTTCGTTATGGAACGTCACCAGCAGACCGTTGCTTGACCAGACGCCGCTGCTGCCCCAGGGGGTGAGCGCGGCGGCCTCATCGAGCGCCGTACACAGGCAGTAACGTGCCCCGACGATCACTTCATAAGGCAGCCCCGCCTGCTGGCAGCGGACTTCGAAACGGCGAATCTCGTCGATCAGACGCTGGCGTAACGCCACCTGATCGTCATGGGAGACCGAGTGACGGATCTGCGGAATCGCGTTGAGCAGCGGATTGGCGGCCGCCACCAGCTGATTGTTGCTACTGGCTCCGGTAAACGCGGCATCACTGCCGGTATCCTGTCGTTCCTGCATATTAAGCGCTCGCTTTATTATTCTGTCGGGCTACGGATGGCCCAAAACTCCATATCCAGCCCCGGGAATTCCCCTGCAAGATGCAGGGCGAATGCACCGGACTTATCCATCTCGTGCCACAGCTCGCTGCCCTTCTCCAGTTCAAAGTAGCTGTAGCCGGCATGCCACGGGATCTGCGGCGGCGCGACCGGCATGGCGCGCAGCATAATGCCCGGCAGCTGAAGCTGAACCAGATCGCGGATTTTCGAGACCGGCGCGACCTTCATCTGCGCCGGGAAATGGGTTTGCAGGTGTTCGCCTGGCACATTGGCTTTTACCGCCAGCACGAAGCCGAACTCACGCACCATGCTGGTTTCAGGCACCGTGGCGATGTTCAGGCCGTGAGAGCGTTCGTTAAGCGGCAGCTGAATCGCGTGGTCTTCCATCACCAGCGACAGCCCCTGACGCAGCATCAGCATCAGCTTGCTGAAGCAGTTTGCCAGATCGTCATGATCGTAAATCGGCAGCACGCTTTCGGCGGTACGCTGGGACGTCCAGGTGGCGAGCTCGGTCGCAAACGGCAGCCAGCTGCGCCAGAGCGTTTCCGGATGCAGCAGCGGCAGGGTTTTTAAATGAGAAACCTCGCCCAGATGACGGTTAACCAGCGACAGCAGCGTGAACTCAATCAGTTCGGAGGTATTAAAGCGGCCGGGCTGGCGCAAACGGCCGCCAATCTGCTGGCTGCGCTGCACCAGCAGACCGTGCAGATCGTTGATCATGCTGTAGATCTGCGGGCTGTTGTTGGCGTTGAGCATCGGCGGGATGTAGCTGTTGTCGAGCCGCACGTGGTTGTCGTTACGTTTCTCCGTCACAAACGCCACGCCGATGGCGATCCATTCTGCCGTGAGGTCTTTTTCCAGCATCAGGGTCAGGCGCAGACGGCCAAACTGGACGGTGGCATCCCCCACCGACATGGCGTTGTCGTCTTCCACCTCTTGCTCGAAAGCGATGAAGCGCGCCAGCGAAGCTGGCTCTTCGCTAAAAATCACCTCTTCTCTCTCGCCACGACGGACCGGCAGCGCGAGCACCACCTTTTCGTTGGTGAGATTGTCAGGAATTTTCAGCGGTGCAGGACCGTTGCGCCCGTTAC
Organism: Enterobacter cloacae complex sp. CARB60; assembly: GCF_036487345.1. Lineage (NCBI taxonomy): Bacteria > Pseudomonadati > Pseudomonadota > Gammaproteobacteria > Enterobacterales > Enterobacteriaceae > Enterobacter > Enterobacter cloacae complex sp. CARB60. Next base: position 1,903,367 of record NZ_JAZKLC010000002.1, on the reverse strand, counting down.
GCACCTGGAAAAAGGTGCCGTCCGGCAGCAAGCCGCTGCAGTAGCTCAGGGCAATGCATCCCTGACGAAGCATCGCTTCATCCAGTTCAACGTCAAGAAAGCCCCAGAGATATGACCGCTGTAGCGCGCCCCATTCACGAACATGGTTGAGCAGATAACTTTCAGTCCGCTGAAAATGGTGTGGACGCAGGAACATGCCTTCGGTCCAGACGACCTTTTCTGCTTTCGTCATGATGATGTGTTTCCTGTTTTGAAGCGCGTTACTGGCTGATGACCCGAATGCCGTTTACGTCGAGAAAAACGTTGGCCTGAAGTTCATCCGCGGACCATTTCCAGAACTGGTAGATATGATTTTCGCCAGGCACGGGCAAAGGGAGTGAAACGCGCCATTTTTTGCCATCCAGCACCTGATACTCCGCCATCACGCCGATGTAGCGGGCCTCCGGAGAGCTTTGCCCGCTGAGGGTTTTGGACAGCTGTCCCGGCATCAGGAAGAACACGTCGCTGTTCAGCAGATTCGCGCCAAGCGTGGCTGACGCGTTGTTCTGCAGAGAGTAGAAGTCGCTGGACATGAAATCCGCATCGGATTTCAGCAACAGCACCCGGACCTTAAGCGGCGCAGATTCATTGATTTGTGGATGAGCCTGAAACTGCAGATTGTAGCGGGAGGGGTCGCTGTGTGAAGACGACGTACAACCACTGACCAGGGCGAAAATCACCGCGTAAAAGAATAACCACAGCTTATGAAAATTTTTATTATTCATAAAAATGCGCTCATGAAAGCCGTTTAGTTCAGGATCCAGGTACCGTTAGCGCTGTCTTTGCAGGCTTTGCTGTTGCCATCGACATCGACACAGGTCGCTTTTTTACGCGCCTTCGGACGAATGGCCTGTTTACGCACGGCGGCGTCGTACTGGTCGGCCTTGATCACGGCGCGCATCGGGACGTAACCAATCAGCTGCTCGTTACCTTCATCGGCAAGCGCCATCCAGTAGTGTTCAACCTGCCCCAGCACCACGTACGTTTTTCCGGTCTCGAGATTGCGGATAACTTTGCCGCCGAAGTCAGGACGGCTCATCAGGGAGGCCGGATACATGGCACGATACGGCTCGTTGACCGGCGTGAACTCCGCCGGCGGCGTAACGGCGTGACGGTGGGTTAAGGTTACGCCGTTGACCTGGCTGGTCTCGATCGTATCGTCGTTGATTACAGGTTTCTGCGGCGCTTTACAGCCCGCCACCGCCATTACAAACAGAAGTGAAAACAGTACGCGCATTTTCATATGCTTTTCCGTAGCGATATTTCGATGATGAAGATAAGGGAGTGAAGTTTGACTTAAGTGCTATTGTTAAAATAGCCAGGATATTTTCGGGGCGTTACTATTTTAAGGGCATAGCTACCGCACGAGCCCTTCAGAATAAGGCCCAGCGTCTTCCTGACATATTTTGACAAACGGTAAACAAGTTTACATGAGCTTTGCATCAATTCAATATTTACCGTTACGTAACTGTTGGTAAATGAAGCAGTCGGAAGATTATAGGATTAATCTGATGAAAAAACCCGACGCAGCCTAACCCCTCATATTTCCTCCCCCAAACATGACATAACCTATTGTTTTAAAATTAATAAATACAAAAGAGAACGACTTTCATTAACGCAATATCGCTATTATCGCCACTACCATAATTAGTAGAATTCGCGTATTGGTGATGTCAGAAGAATATATCAACGATGAATTATTTGTTGCACTAACAGGGTATCTTTAATATTCGTCGTAATTCACCGCCAAAATGGGAATATTTCACTTATGCAGCATGACGTTAATTTTACGCCTCAAAATAACTTTATATTTCAGGCTGTGATAATTGCCCACTCAGACATAAATTATATCCATTAATCATTAAGCCAGAGTAAACATTCCTGTCGTCACAACATCTCCAAAATGCGCCAGACGGCCAGCCTGGCGCGAATATTGCCTTTGTTAGCGACCGAGAGCTTCATTCGAAGTTTAACCGGTACTACATCCTCCTGGGCTCGCCGCCATCTATCCCACCTACCGTGTGATAGATAAGATTTATTATTAAAATGATAAAATTTCGTTATAATTTCTTTAAATATTTATGCGGCATAGCTTTTAAATCACTGTAATAAATAGAATTTAAGATAAGGTATTTTGACGCACCGTATGCGCACAGACACCCGGCCGTCATTGCTTTCGCTTATTGTCTTCTTCAGTGTTTCATTGGCTCAGTCGCCGTAAGACCGAACGAACCAGGAGTTGGTATGAACAATAAAAGACGCTCAGTGCCCGGTATCAGACACTATGATGGTCCTGCCGGCGGCTGGGGCGCGTTAAAAGCGACGGCCATCGCGGTACGTACCCAGATGGATACCCTTGATGCCCCCGCGACGCTGCTGCGCACCAACCAGCCTGACGGTTTTGACTGCCCGGGCTGCGCGTGGCCCGATAAAGAACACAAATCGACGTTCCAGTTCTGCGAGAACGGCGCCAAAGCGGTGACCTGGGAAGCAACCAGCAAACGTGTGACTCCCGCATTTCTGGCGGAAAACAGCGTCTCCTCGCTGCTGGCAAAATCGGACTTCGAACTGGAAGGCTACGGTCGACTCACGCATCCCCTACGCTATGACCGGGCAAGCGATACCTTCCGGCCCGTCGACTGGGACGAGGCGTTTGAACGCATCGGCGAAGTATTGCGCGGGCTCGAACCGGACCAGGTCGAGTTCTATACCTCCGGACGCGCCTCCAACGAAGCGGCGTATCTGTTCCAGCTGTTCGCTCGCGAATACGGCACCAATAACTTCCCCGACTGCTCGAATATGTGTCACGAGGCCACCAGCGTCGGTTTGCCGCGCTCGATTGGCATCGGGAAAGGCACCGTCTCGCTGGACGACTTCGACAAGACCGAGCTGGTGATCTCCATCGGCCACAACCCCGGCACCAACCATCCGCGAATGATGGGTACCCTCCACGAGCTGGCCCGTCGCAACGTGCCGATTATCGTCTTTAACCCGCTGCGCGAGCGCGCCCTCGAACGTTTTGCGGACCCGCAAAGCGTGATTGAAATGGCGACCTACGGCTCAACGGATATCGCCTCGACCTATTTCCAGGTGAAGGCCGGAGGCGATGCCGCCGCGCTGAAGGGCATTGCCAAACACCTTCTCGACATGGAGGCCGAACGCGGTGACGTGCTCGACCATGCATTTATTGCCGAACACACCCAGGGCATAGAGGACTTCGCCGCCGATATCGCGCAAACCCGCTGGGACGAGATCGAGCGCGAGTCGGGCCTGAACCGGGCGGCGCTCAAGAAGGTGGCCGACGCCTATGCGAAATCAAATGCCACCATCATTACCTACGGGATGGGCATTACCCAGCACAATAAAGGCACGGCGAACGTCCGCCTGATCGCTGACCTGCTGCTGCTGCGCGGGAATATCGGCAAGCCCGGCGCGGGTATCTGCCCCCTGCGCGGCCATTCAAACGTTCAGGGGAACCGTACCGTCGGGATTAGCGAGAAGCCTACCCCGGCCTTCCTGAACCGTCTGAAGGACGTTTTCGGCTTTGAGCCGCCGTCTCACCACGGACACGATGCGGTGCAGGCCACGCAGGCGATGATCGACGGCCGCGCGAAAGCGCTCATCTGCCTCGGCGGTAATTTTGCCGTCGCGATGCCCGATCACGAGCGGGGCTTTCCGGCGATGGGTAACCTGGATTTGAGCGTGCACGTCGGCACCAAGCTCAACCGCACCCATCTGCTGGTGGGCAAAGAGACTTTTATCTTTCCGTGTCTCGGCCGTACCGAACTGGATATTCAGGCCACCGGTCGTCAGTCCATCACCGTCGAAGACTCCATGTCGATGGTGCATGCCTCATCCGGCAAGCTGAAACCCGCCTCACCGCTGCTCCGGTCAGAACCCGCTATCGTCGCGGGCATGGCGAAAGCCACCCTGCAGGCCACCCGCGTGGTATGGCTAACGCTGGTTGAGGATTACGACCGGATCCGCGATCTGATCGAGCAGACCATTCCGGGCTTTGAGAACTACAACGCGCGGATCCGCGTTCCCGGCGGCTTCCGTATGCCGCTGCCGCCGACGCAGCGCATCTGGCCAACGGCGACGGGAAAAGCGATGTTCTCGGTGTTCGACGGCGTTCACGAGAACGCCAGCGGTGAAGGCGAGCACGTTCTGCGCCTGATCACGCTGCGCAGCCACGACCAGTACAACACCACCATTTACGCCCTGGACGACCGCTACCGCGGCGTATTTGGCCGCCGCGACGTGCTGTTTATGAACGAAGACGATATGGCGCAGTCAGGACTGGAACACGGCGACCGCGTGGATATCGAGACCGCCCTCCCCGGCAGCGTTCAGCGTCTGAAAGACATTACCGTGGTAGCGTACAGCATCGCGCCGGGCACCGTCGGCGCCTATTACCCGGAGGCCAACGTGCTGGTGCCGCTTGATTATCTGGATAAGGACAGCGGTACGCCGTCGTATAAATCCGTTCCGGTTCGCATCACCCTGCGCTCAAAAGAGATCCGCATGCTGTAAGGCTGCTCGCGCAGAGAATATGATGGATATTAAACAGTTAAAATATTTAATCGCACTCGACGAGACCCGGCACTTTGGTAAAGCGGCCTCGCAGTGCAACGTCACCCAGCCGACCCTCTCCATGCGCATCCGCGGCCTGGAAGAGGAGCTGGGGCTGGTGCTGATTGTGCGCGGACAGCGCTTTGAAGGGTTTACGCCGGAGGGTGAACGCATCCTCGCGTGGGCCCGCGCCCTGCTGGCCGCGCACGACGGGCTACAGGCGGAAGCCGCGCTGTGCAAAGGCCAGGTGGTGGGCGAATTACGTCTGGGGATGGTGCCGCTGGCGAGCGTGGATCCGATGATTTTTATTCGTCAACTGACGCAAAAATACCCGGAGCTGACCTATAGCCTCTATTCCATGTCCTCAGCGCAAATTGCCGACGGCGTCAGCCGCAACCAGCTTGAGCTGGGAATTTGCTACCTCAACAGCATCGACACCAGCCTGTTTGACATTATTCAGCTGCCAACAACGAAGATGGGCCTGCTGCACGACGTCCGCCATTTCCAGCTCGGCCAGGCAACGCTGACCTGGCACGAACTGACGGATTTTCCGCTGGGGTTCCTGACCAAAGGGATGCACTACCGGGCGCATATGGAGGCCAGCTTTAAATCGTCCGGCATCGAACCGACGTCCGTTTTCGAGAGCGACTCGACGTTCCAGATCATTCAGGCGGTTCAGAGCGGCGTGTGCTGCGCCGTCATGCCGCTGAACAACGGGCTGGAGGCACTGAACAGCAACTTCAGGATTGTCCCCATCGCCGATGCGAACATTGAGGCGCCTGTCGGCCTGATTATGCGCAGGCAGAAGCCCGTCTCCTCGCTGGCGCTGCGCTGTTTTACCGACGCGCGGGAGATTTATCACGCGGACAATGAGGCGTAGGCCTCGCGCGTCACCACGCTAAAACCGCCGATCAGCACCGCGTCGCAAATCTCCCGATGTTCCGGTGAACTGACCAGCGCGTGGAGCGCATCGCGTATGGCGTTAAGCGTTTCAGGTGAGGTGTTATGCGAGGTAATCAGCGGCAGTCCCGGCGTCAGCGGGGTACGGTCAATGACCGCCAGCCCCGCAAGCCGTTCCGGCTCATGGCGCTGCAGCAGTGCCCAGGTCACGCAGTCGATGGCCGCGATATCCCCTGCTCCGCGCTTCACATCAATTAGCGACTGGCGATGGCTGCCGCTAAAGGACGTTTGCGCGAAAAACGGACCGCCGCTCAGCAGGGGAGCCACTTTTTTTCGCAGCGCATTGTAGCCGGACTGCGAGTCCGGGGAATTACAGACCGCACGACGTCCGCGAAAATCCGCCAGCGTCAGGTGCCGATCCTCCTCGCGCACCGCCAGAAAGCTGCGGTACTGGATCCCTTCGCAGCCCGGTGCCGCGTAGTGAAAACAGCCGACCACCTGCACGTCCGGGAGCTGCGTGACCAGCGGATAACCGCAGGTCTGGCTGAGGATAAGCGCAGGCTGTTGCCAGTGGGTCAGCAGATCGGACTCCGGCCAGCCGGGGTCACGATCGACGGACACACCGCGCGCAGCCAGCAGCCTCTTTACCGCCAGCCAGAGCGCGCGGGTGTCGGCGCGATCCACCGCGTACATGGGAAACGCCAGCAGGTTACTCATACCCTTCCCCCTGTTGTTTTCCGGGATGAACGGTGACGTCGACGGGCCTGGCCCAGAACTGACGCAGCCATTCACCATAGCCTCTGACGAGAAAACCGTGGTTTCGCTGCTGGTACGCCTCCCGATTTTGCTGGTAGATCGCCTTCAGCCCGTACCAGGGAACGCCCGGCAGATCGTGATGGACTGAATGGTAGTTCAGATTCAAAAACAGCACCCGCCAGAACAGCCCGGCCTCGTTAATAACGGAGCGCGCAAGGGGATCGTCCGCCGCGCGATGTTCGAGAAACGATCGGATCTTGGTCAGCGCCAGCGCCGGATAGCTGACCGCCAGCACGAACCAGACGGGTGAAAAACCGGTATGCGTCATCCAGGCGAAGAGCGCCACCAGCAGCAAAACGTGGACCAGCCACATCGTCATTGCCCGCAGCTGAAGGTGACGAAACGCCGCCGCGGCGCTGCCCAGCGTCTGAAGGATATCCAGCAGCGGTGCCAGCATCAGCCGCCCGGTAAAGGTATTCCGGGCGCGGATCGCGCGTTTCTGCCACGGCGAAAAGCGCGCCCAGCTCTCGTCGGTGAAATAGTACGACTCCGGGTCATCCACCGGATGGGTCAGGCTATGGTGGCGATGATGGGCAAGATGGGAGTCCCGGTACAGGCCATACGGATACCAGACCGCCAGCGGGAGCGTGCCAAACAGCTGGTTAAGCCAGGCAAAACGCGTGGGGTGTCCGTGGATCAGCTCATGCTGCAGGGACATATACCAGGCGGTAAACCCGATCAGCAGCAGCGTGGCGGGCAGCAGGCCGAGCGTTTGCCAGAAAGTCAGCGTGGCAAACCAGCCGGCATAAATAGTGACGATCAACAGCCACGTGGGCAGTTCGCTTCGCCATAAAAAACCCGATGCAAGGTGGCGGATTTGTTCGCGTTGTTGCGGATGTAAATAGAGGGAGCTTCGTTGACTCATTCCTTCAGACGCCGTTTCGCCAGTGACAGTGCCCTGACGATCGGGGATAACGCCTGAAATAACAAAGAACTTAAATCGCTTTGCTTTGCCAGAAACGTGGGGCGCACGCGCCGCTTGACTTATTCCGTGATAAAGGTACTTTTCAGGACATGAAGAAGATCCTGATTATCGTTCCCGACGGCGGCATGCTGTTTGAAGCCGCCGGTATCGCCGACATTCTGATGCAGGCCAACCGGCTGCACCCGGAAGGGCTTTCCCACCCCCGCTACCGGATTATCATCGCCACCACGCAGCCTCACCAGGTGATCCACGGCCAGTCCGGCCTGAATCTGCTGGCGGACTATCGTCTGCCGGAGCTGGATCCGCGTGAACCGCTGGATACCATTATCATTACCGGACGCGGCATGAACGAGCAGGAGAGCACGGCGGTGGTGGACTGGCTTCACCTCGCTGCGCCGCATGCCCGCCGGGTCGCCTCTATCTGCGGCGGTGCGATGCTGCTGGCCCAGACCGGCTTGCTGGACGGTCGGCGCGCGACCACCCACTGGCGGCTGCTGGAGACGATGCAAACCCAGTATCCGGCTATCCACGTCGAAGGCGGTCCGCTGTATATTCAGGATGGCCCCATCTGGACCTCCGGCGGCGTGAGCTCCGGGTTCGATCTGACCCTGGCGCTGGTGGAAGACGACTACGGATTTACCCTCGCCCGCGACGTGGCGCAGGACATGGTGATGTATCTGCGCCGTCCCGGCGGCCAGCTGCAGTTCAGCCGTTACAGCCTGCAGCAGCCTGGCACATCGGGCCCGATAAGCGAACTGCAAGCCTGGATCCTGCAGAACCTCACCGCCGACCTGTGCGTGGAAAACCTGGCCGAGAAAGCGGCGATGAGCCCGCGTAACTTCACCCGCGTGTTTACCCGCGACGCGGGCGTCTCTCCGGCCCGCTTCGTGACCGAGGCGCGTCTGGCCGCCGCTCGCCAGCTGCTTGAGCAGACCAGCGATTCCCTTGAGCGCATTGCCGGGCAAAGCGGGTTTGGCACCAGCCTTAATTTGCGCCGCGTGTTTGAGAAACAGCTTCACCTCACGCCCGGCGAGTACCGCCAGCGATTCCACTGCCGCAAGATGGCGTAATCTGATCCTTTTTTGTCGTTTACGCCAATCGGCCCGACGCCTACAGTGACTCCAGACACCAGAGATAAGGAGTGCACCATGGTTAAGGTCGGTATTAACGGTTTCGGCCGTATCGGACGTAATTTCCTGCGCGCGGCGCTGGGTAACCCGGATCTGCAGATTGTGGCCATTAACGATCTGACGGACAGTAAAACCCTCGCCCACCTGCTGAAGCATGATTCCCTTCTGGGCAAGCTGCCCGCACCCGTTGAAGCGGCAGACGGCGCGCTGCAGGTAGACGGGCAGCGGATCGCCGTATTTAGCGAACGCGATCCGGCGAATATCCCGTGGCGTGATGTCGGCGCTGACGTGGTGATTGAGGCCACCGGCTTCTTTACCGAGCGGGAAAAAGCGGCGGTGCATATTACCCACGGCGGCGCTAAGCGCGTCATCATTTCCGCTCCCGGGAAGAACGATGACCTGACGATTGTGATGGGGGTTAATCATGAGCAGTACGATCCCGCCCGACACGCTGTGGTGAGTAACGGGAGTTGCACTACCAACGGTCTGGCACCGGCCGCTCAGGTGCTGCATCAGCAGTTCGGGATTGAGCATGGCCTGATGAATACCACCCATGCCTACACCAACAGCCAGGCGCTGCACGACCAGCCGGAGAAAGATCTGCGCGGCGCACGCGCGGCGGCGCTGTCGATTGTGCCTTACTCCAGCGGCGCGGCGAAAGCGCTGGGGAAAGTGATCCCCTCCCTTGACGACAAACTGACCGGGTACTCCCTGCGCGTGCCGGTGCCGGTGGTGTCGATTGTGGATTTGACGGTAACGCTGAGCCGGAACGTGACCGCCGACGAGGTAAATAACGCGTTCCGCAATGCTGCCGCCAGCGGGCCCCTGAAAGGCATTCTGGGCTATAGCGATGAACCGCTGGTCTCCAGCGATTACCAGGGCGACCCACGCTCCTCAATTATCGACGGGCTTTCCACGCTGGTAATTGGCGGGAACATGGTGAAGATCCTGGCGTGGTATGACAACGAGTGGGGCTTCTCTAACCGCCTGGTAGATTTGGCGGTACTGATGGATAAGAAAGGGCTGTAAGCCTTACCTTGATGCCGGGTGGCGCTTGCGCTTACCCGGCCTACAAATTATGTCATCATTCAGTAATATCCCCCCACTCCTCGCAGAATATATAATTCAAAATAATCTTACGTTTATTCAACACTTTCCAATTCATCGTATCAATTATAAAAAAGCACCGATTAACTTAGATAATAGGTTAGTGGTTATTCTTTATTTCACTTATAAAAATGCGAGTGAGATCACTGTCCTTAGACGATAACGTAGACCATGATAAACCCTGTACACAACAGGGACTTATTATGTATTACAGTAAGGAAATTATAGAAAGAATTGGATCCGATAAAGATCTTGCAGTAAGGCTCGATCGCGCCGTCGCGGGGGTAAAGGATGGTGTCATAGAATATTTAAACAATCTTGGTGATGCTACCACTCGCCTGCTTTATTATACCTCTTGCTTTACAGACAATTATCAAGATGTCTGTAAACGTTTGGGCTCGGAAGATTTAAGGTTCTTAGCAGGAGTCGCCGAACTTGTTAAGCATAGAGATGTAATTTTTAGAATGGTAAGGATTTATATTGAAACGATGCTTCAGAACAAATCCAGTAGTCAAAGAAAAACCATTCTCCAAAAATTAATACCATTTACAACAAACTATTCATTAAAGCAAGCATCTAAGAATGGCTTAATTTATGCCGTCACGTCATACATCTGTTATGGTAATAACATGAACGTGGCCGTACAAAGTGCATTTATGAAAAAGGTTGGTTGGAGCACCGGAGGTGTAATTACCGTATTAAACCTGTACGCTATAGTTCAACACGCGGCAGACAGCGCAAATACGCTTAAAAAATTCCAACCGTTATTTTACCATGCGCTGTATGTTGAAAAGTTAGAAATGATGTATTTCCTTATTGAACCAGTGATAATGAAAGCTGGGTATCTTAACTTAAACACAGCATCCGATGGTGAAATTGCTGATGCGCTAAATAGATTGATGCGATAATGTGGCAATCTATAAAAATATTTTTGATGCAATTTTTAAAAAGTTTTTTACAAGACATTATGGATGATTTTTTTTGGTATGGCACTGGAATATTCGCTGTCATTCTTGGTGCTGTCGTAGTGAGTTTTATAGAAAACGAAAAAATTGCACTACGAGTCGTTGGGTTTATTGTATTAGTTGTGTACTTCATTGCATTTCGTTACAAAAATAAAGGATGAATAAATGTCTACTCCAGCACATATATGGTTTACTGACGAAAATAATTCTCCCGTTTTAGGCGAGTGTTTAATGCCTACAAGATTGGGCTCTACCGAACTCAAATCGTTTAATCACTCCGTCTGGATCCCCACCAGTTCCAACACGGGAAAACTGACAGGAACGCGCCTTCATGTTCCTATTACCTTTGAAAAAGAAATAGACCGCATCACACCCTATTTATTTCGTGCTGTATGTACAGGCAAAACATTCAAATCTGCATTAATCAAAATGTATAAAATTGATGACGCCGGTATTGAGCGCGAATACTTCAATATCACTCTGGAAAACGTAAAGATAACGAGGATCTCGCCAGTATTGCACCCGCTCGGTATCGCAAGTGCGCATATGGAAGAAGTCGAACTTCGCTATGAATCGATTGAATGGAAATATTGTGACGGGAACATCATGTTTAAAGACACATGGAATGAAAGAGCGGTAGCATAGAACAATGGACATCCGTTAAGTCCCTCTCCCAACGGAGAGGGAAAGCACTCATTCCGCCTTAACCTTCACACCCATAAACACGATCACCATCGCCATCACCAGCAGGAAACCGCTTCCCGCGAATACGCCGCTGGCGCCGTTGAGGTCAAATACCGCCCCGCCCCCGGCCGCACCGGCGCTGATTGCCAGCTGAATTGATGCCACCAGCAGCCCTCCTGCACTTTCGGCTTCATCCGGAACGGTGGTAGCAAGCCAGGTTGACCAGCCCACCGGAACCAGACCAAAGGCAAAGCCCCACAGCGCGACCAGGAACCCGTCCAGCATAGCCAGATGACCAAACGCCACCATCGTGAGCGCGAGAACGCCCATCGCGAACGGCACCAGCGCCAGCGTCAGGCGCAGATTGCGCGCCAGCAGATGCCCGGCAACGGAGGTACCGACAAAGTTGGCCAGCCCAAAGCCCAGCAGGATCAGCGAAATGGTCTCAACGCTTGCCTGACCCACCGTTTCCAGGAACGGACGCAGGTAGGTAAAGAAGGCGAAATGGCCGCTGAAGATCAGGATGGTCGCCAGCATGCCGCCGATCATCCCCGGACGACGCAGGACGCGGAACAGCGTACTCAGGCTGCCGCTGCTCTCCGGCTTCATGGACGGCAGTACCCAGAGCTGCCACAGCAGCGCCAGCATGCTCGGCAGGATGCAGAGAACAAAGACGTTGCGCCAGCCGATCAGGCTGCCCAGATAGCTGCCGAGCGGCGCCGCGACCACCGTGGCAATCGATACGCTGGAGAAGATCACCGCCAGCGCCTTCGGCACTTTATCCGCCGGAACCAGACGCATCGTCGTCGCCGTCGACATCGCCCAGAATCCCCCGATAGCTACCCCCAGCAGCAGACGCCCCATCAGCAACACGTGCAGAGTCGGCGCAAAAGCTACCAGCAGGCTGGAGATAATTTGCAGGACCGAGAAAAACATCAGCACCCAGCGGCGGTCGATGCTTTTGGTCGCAGGGGTAATCAGCAGTCCGGTCACCAGCGCCACCAGCGCGGTGGCGGTGACGGCCTGTCCGGCCATTCCCTCACTCACGCCCAGGCTCGCGGCCATCGGCGTTAACAAACTGGCGGGAAGAAATTCTGCCGTAATTAACCCAAATACCCCCAGCCCCAGTGAATAGACGGCCCGCCAGGCGGGTTTTGCAGGCGTTACCGCCTCGCTCGCCGCGACACATGAATTCATCTGTTTTTCTCCCGTTATAGAAATGTGACAACTGTCGCAAAAGCATAGAAGGTTCACCCTGGACGATCTATGACATATAATCTCCACTTATTGATTATTCGTCCGGAGTTGCGCCATGACCGCACAGTCACCCGATTTGATCAGCGAACTTTTACGCGGCATGCGCCTGTCAGGAGTGAAATACCGGCGGATTGAAGCCAGCTCGCCGTTTGGCGTCGCATTCAACCACGCACCCGGTAAAGCGCAGTTTCATTTCGTGAGCCACGGCAGCGCCCTGCTGCGAATGGAGAGCGGTGCAGCCTTTCAGCTGAGCAGCGGTGACGCCCTGTTTATTCCAGGCGGCAATTCCCATGCCCTGCTCTCCGACGAGCAGGCCACCATTACCCCCGTCAGCGCCTTTCCCAGCGAACCGATTTGCAGCTCGGTCTGCGCCATCACCTGCGAGCCCTGTCCGGAAAGCGAGAACACCATCATCTTTAGCGGGTGCATGGATTTTGAGCTGGGCGGGATGCAGCCGCTAATTAAGGCGATGCCGGAAGTGATGATGGTCAGCCGGCTGATGTCCACCTGGCCGGAGATCCACCCGCTGCTGGCGGCGATGGAGCGGGAATCCGTGGCGCGTCAGGCCGGGTACGCCGGGATCCTTGCGCGCCTGGCCGACGTGGTAGCGGCGTTAATCGTGCGCGGCTGGGTTGAAGGCGGCTGTGGTAAAGCTACCGGCTGGGTGCAGGTTCTGCGCGACCCGCGCCTGAGCCGGGCCATTTACGCCATGCACCAGCAGCCCGGCCTGAACTGGAGCGTGGCGGATCTGGCAAAAGAAGCGGGCACGTCCCGTTCCGTGTTCGCCGAACGGTTTCTGGCCGCGACGGGAACGACCCCGGCAAAATATCTCAGCGAGCTGAGGATGCGGCTGGCCATCCAGTACATTCGCCACGAAAATCAGCCGATTGAAACCGTCGCGCTGCGGCTGGGATACGGCTCTCTGGCGGCATTTAGCCGGGCATTTAAGCGCATTATTGGACATGCGCCGGGCACGCTGCGGGAAGCCAGCCAGACGCCGGAAGAGGTCTGAATGGCCAGCAATATTTAACGCGAAGCGGGCAATATTCGTCTAAGGTTTTCAGGTGATTGACAACAGCGGTCACGCTGTTTAGTGAAGACAGGAGACGAACTGATGATAAGACCTCGTACACTACGCCCCGCGTTCTTGCCCCTTGCGTTAGGAGGCGCGCTGCTCGGCGTAACGACTTTCGGTTATGCCGACGATAGCCCCGCAGCCCAGACAACCTCACCCGATATTTTGCTGGGCCCGCTGTTTAATGATGTGCAAAGCGCCAAACTGTTTCCCGATCAGAAAACCTTCGCTGATGCCGTCCCCAAAAGCGACCCGCTGATGATTCTGGCGGACTATCGGATGCAGCACACGCAGTCCAGCTTTGACTTACGCCACTTTGTCGAGATGAACTTTACGCTCCCTGCGGAAGGGGAAAAATATGTTCCGCCTGCTGGACAAAGTTTACGTGAGCACATTGACGATCTCTGGCCCGTACTGACGCGCACCACGGATAAAGCCAGCAACAAATGGGATTCCCTGCTGCCGTTACCCAAACCTTACGTTGTGCCCGGCGGACGTTTCCGCGAGGTCTACTACTGGGACAGCTATTTCACCATGCTGGGCCTGGCAGAGAGCAACCACTGGGACAAAATCAGCGACATGGTGGATAACTTTGCCTATGAGATTGACACCTTCGGCCACATTCCCAACGGCAACCGCAGCTATTACCTGAGCCGATCCCAGCCGCCGTTCTTCTCGCTGATGGTGGAACTGCTGGCAACGCACGATAGCGATGCGCTGAAGAAGTATCGTCCGCAGATGGAGAAAGAGTATGCCTACTGGATGGACGGCGTCGACGCCCTTCAGCCGGGGCAGGCTAACAAGCGCGTGGTGAAGCTGGATGACGGCGCTGTCCTCAACCGCTACTGGGACGACCGCGATACCCCGCGCCCGGAGTCCTGGCTTGACGATGTGAATACCGCAAAAAGTAACCCTAACCGACCTGCGACCGAGATCTACCGCGATCTGCGCTCCGCTGCGGCTTCAGGCTGGGACTTTAGCTCCCGCTGGATGGACGACCCGCAAAAGCTCGGCACCATCCGGACCACCAGCATTGTCCCCGTGGACCTGAACGCCCTGATGTTCAAGATGGAAAAACTGCTGGCGCGGGCAGGCCAGGAGAGTGGCGACGCCGCCAGCGCAAGCAAATACGAGGCGCTGGCTACGGCGCGTCAGAAAGCCATCGAGAGCCACCTGTGGAATGATAAAGAGGGCTGGTACGCGGATTACGATCTGAAGAGCAAGAAGGTTCGCAATCAGCTCACGGCGGCAGCCCTGTTCCCGCTTTACGTGAAGGCGGCGGCGCAGGAGCGGGCCGATAAAGTCGCCGCGGCAACCTCATCGCGCCTGTTGAAACCGGGCGGTATTGCGACCACCACCGTCAATAGCGGTCAGCAGTGGGATGCGCCAAACGGCTGGGCCCCGCTGCAATGGGTGGCCGCGGAAGGTCTGCAGAATTACGGGCAAGAGAAGGTCTCGATGGATGTGACCTGGCGCTTCCTGAAGAACGTTCAGCATACTTACGATAGGGAAAAGAAACTGGTCGAGAAATATGACGTGTCGACAACCGGTACGGGCGGCGGCGGCGGAGAGTATCCGCTGCAGGACGGCTTCGGCTGGAGCAACGGCGTGACGCTGAAAATGCTCGATCGGGTCTGCCCGAAAGCAAAACCGTGCGACAGCGTGCCGGAGAACCAGCCTGCGGCGAATGATGAGGCTGCGCCGGTAAAAGCTGCGGCGCAGTAAAGGAGTATTGCCGGGTGGCGGCTTCGCCTTACCCGGCCTACATTTTGAACTCACAGGGAGTTACTTAGAAACTGTAACTCGCCCCTAGCTGATACGTCCTGTCACGCCCAATCCAGCAGTTGGTCGCGTCGTAGCAGGTCAGCGTCTCTTTATTGGTGATGTTCTGCGCGCTGGCCTTAAGCGTTAGCCCCGCCAGCGAGGGCAGGATTTCGCCCATCCGGTAGGAAGCCGCCAGATCGTACTGCGTCGTGCCCCCCAGTTTACCCGTATCGTTTGCCGGAGAGATTTCCATCGGCCCGGTGTAGCGTGCGCCCGCTCCCAGCATCAGCCCTTTCAGCGGCGTGTTGTCAAAGGTGTAATCCCCCCAGAGGTTGAAGGCATTCTCCGGGACCTGCGTTGGACGTTTACCTTTGTACTTGTCATCTTCCCGGTTGATCGCGTGGGTGTACGCATAGTTGGCAATCAGCGTCAGGTTGTCCGTCGGGCGGCTGATGGCGGACAGTTCGGCCCCTTTAGATTCCACTTCCCCGGTCTGACGATAGTTCAGGAAGCCCGGATCGGAGGTGACGACATTTTTCTGACGAATGTTAAACACCGAGGCGGTAAAGGTGGTGGCGTAGTCGGCCAGCAGATATTTCACCCCGCCTTCCACCTGCTTGCTGGTGGTCGGCTTAACGTCTTTCGCCACGAGCGTTCCCTGCGGTGACACCGGTGCAAAACCTTCTGAGTAGCTGATAAATGGCGAAATCCCGTTATCGAAGGCGTAAAGCGCGCCCAGGCGTTTGGTGACGCGATCCTGCGATACCCAGGCTTTATCACCGTTTTGCAGGTAGTTGGTGGTGACGGAGCGGTAATCGTCGTAGCGCAGGCTGCCCAGCAGGTTGAGGCCGCCAAACTCGACCTGATCCTGTAAGTAATAGCCGTTCTGCTGATAGCTGAGGCGGTTTTTCTGGGCGGTATAAAGCCCAAGAGCGCTATCGTCGATCTGCGAATAGTCAGGATGGCGCATATCAATGCCCGGCGTGGCCGACGCGTAGCGATAGTGGAAGTGGGAGTTCAGCTTCTGATAGTCAAACCCGGCCAGCAGATGGTGTTTCCAGTCGCCCAGCGCAACGGTTTTGGTCACCTGGTTGTCGATGTTGAAGCTCTTAAGGTCTTCATCGGTGGTGTAAGCAAAGCGGTTGAGCTGATACACCTCGCTTCCCGCCCCTGTAGCGTAGACGCTGCGCTGGTGGGTATCGACGTCGAAATAGCGCGCCTTCTGATTAAAGCCCCAGCCGCTGTCAAATTCATGTTCAAAGCTGTAGCCCAGCATCCACTGACGCTGCTTAAACCCGCTCCATTCGTCTCCGGCATAATCGCGCTTGCCCGCGTATTTTGAGCGCAGGTAAGCGAGCGGCAGCGGGTTAGACGGCGTCAGGCTCGGGGTGTTTTGCGCCAGCGCGTCCAGGGTGAGGCGCGTTTTGCTGTCCGGTTGCCAGGTGACGGACGGCGCAACCAGGTAGTTCTCATACCGGGTGGTGTGCGGCTGATCGTCGTTTTCCGTGGCTTTGCCCAGCAGACGGTAGTTCCAGTCGCTGTCGGCAATCTGCCCGGTTGAATCGAGATAGCCCTCTTTCAGATTACGGTTTCCGGTGTTAACGCCGATCTCCGTTCGGGCTTCCCGCTGCGGTTTTTTACTTTGAATATTCACCAGCCCGCCCGGCGAACCGCCGCCGTAAAGCACCGATGAGGGGCCTTTCAGGATATCAACGCTGTCAATCAGCAGCGGATCGATTCGCGCTTTGGTATTGCCGGTGACGTTATAGGGCAGCTGCAGCCCGTTGTAGAACTCCTGGTCGACGGTAAAGCCACGAATTTTATATTCGCTCATGTAGGAGGTATTCCCCCGCACCTCGGTTGAGACGCCTGGGGCATAGCGCAGGATTTCATTCACCGAATTCGCGTGACGCTTTTCAATTTCCGGCGCAGAGAGGGTCGTGATGACCTGCGGCGTTTTACTTTCGGCAACGGCCGATTTCGTGGCGCTGTTCGTCCAGGCCGGCAGCGCGCTGCCCTGCTCTGAGCCCGTGACGACGATGGTGGATTCTTCGGCGAGCGCCGGGACCTGCAATACCAGCGTAACGGCGCCTGCCAGGGCGCAAAGCGTAAAGCGTGAGCTATTCATAATGTCGTCTTATTATTGGATGCAATACGGAACGACAATTATTATCATTTAGATTAACAAATCAATACTCAGACAAAAAAACGGCCCTCCGCAGAGAGCCGTTTATGAAATTTTATGCTCGTCGCAGCAACCTGAATATGCCCAGCACCACAATGGCACCCACGACAGCGACCAGAAAACTGTGCAGGTCGAAACCACTTATGTTGCCTCCAAAGCCAAACATCGTCGCCAGCCAGCCGCCCACAACCGCACCAACGACCCCGAGTACACAGGTCAAAATAAAGCCGCCGCCATCGTTTCCCGGCATGATCAGTTTAGCGATAGCGCCAGCAATAAGACCAAAGATAATCCAGGCGATGATACCCATAGCGATGCCCTCTTGCAGGTTTAACGCGTGCGCAGAAAACCTTCTGCACAGCTAACTTAAGTATAGGTCATCGCCGGAAAACCATTTTCATCTCACCGACTTATCTTTGCCTAAACAGGCAAAAAAAACTCACCGGTTTGTATTAAGTTTCATTGCAGATTGCCGATAACGCTAAGACAGTCTGTCATCAATCAAGGAGCCATCCGGCGTGAGTCATTACAGTGAGCAGTTCCTCAAGCAAAATCCGCTGGCTGTATTAGGGGTATTACGCGACCTGCAAAAAGGTGAAGTGCCGCTGCGCATCAGCTGGTCGAATAATCAGTTCATCAGCAAGATCCTTGACGCCTCGCAGGAGCGGCTGGTGATTGATTTAGGCAGTCAGGAGTATGAAAACCGCGCGGCGCTGAAAGCGGAAAATGTCGCGGTAATGGCCGAAACGCAGGGCGCCAAAGTGGAGTTTGTCCTGACGCGGCTGGAAATGAGCGAATACCAGGGACTCCCTGCTTTTGCTACCCCGCTTCCCACCAACCTCTGGTTCGTCCAGCGTCGTGAATATTTCCGCATCAGCGCCCCGCTCCATCCCGCCTATTTTTGTAAGGCCAAAATGCCGGACAAAAAAGAGATCCGCTTCCGCCTCTTCGACCTGTCGCTGGGCGGCATGGGCGCACTGATGGATACGCCGAAACCCGACGGACTGGTAGAGGGCATGCGGTTTTCGCAAATTGAGCTGGATATGGGGGGCTGGGGTCGCTTTTATTTCGATGCACAGCTGATTGCCATCAGCGACCGCACCGTCGTGGACAGCAAAAATGAAACCATCACCACGCCGCGTCTGAGCTTCCGTTTCCTGAACGTCGGGCCCGGCGCAGAGCGCGAGCTTCAGCGCATTATCTATTCGCTGGAGCGGGAGGCACGGGAACGCGCAAATAAAGTTCTGTAAGGGAAATCGGGCAGCGTGACCGCCGCCCGTCTGCGGCATTACATGGCATCCATCGCTTTCTGTACTTTCCAGATATAACGAGGCGCCTGTGGTGCCGGGTGATTTTTCGCCACATGTTCAAAGAATTCGTCTTTGTCCATGCCGTTAATCTCTTCTATCGCCTCTTTGCGGTCAGAGGAGAAGGTTCTGAGCAACGCGCCGGCACCGTTAACGTAAGACACCACCAGCGCGTACTGCATCACCTCCGGATCCTTAATGCCCTTCAGCACGCCATGCTCCATTATGCTCAGATAAGCGGTGCCCATTGATATGTTGCGTTCCGGGTTTTTCAGCTCGCTGGTCGACGGCTGGCCGCTCCAGCCCATATAGCGATAAACCTCTTTCCCCGCCGTTGACGCTTTAAGCTGCATCAGGCCCACCGCGTTGGATTTGCTGACAAGCGCAGGATTTCCGCCGGACTCCACCGCAATGATCGCCGTGATGAGACGCGGGCTGACGCCCCAGGCCTTCCCGGCTTGTTCACTGATCGGCATCCACTGCATGGCCCGTTTCACCGGCACTTCCGGGTTCCAGGGTGGGTTTTGATAATCATGTTTTGAACTACAGCCAGCAAGCAACACAATCAAAAAAGCAAACCATCTCAATTTCACGTCATCTATCCTTATAGCCGGTCATCGCGGTGCGCCGCCTCTTGAAGCAGGCGGCGTATAAGCGGCATGATATAGACAATTAGTTTCTCATTCAGCAAGGAATTGCCATGTCTCAGTTTCATCTCATCGCGCCGTCGGGCTACTGCATTAACCAGGACGCGGCGCAGCGGGGCGTTCAGCGTTTGCTGGAGTCGGGTCATCAGGTAGAAAATCAGACGATTATCCCCCGCCGCCAGCAGCGTTTTGCCGGTACCGAATCGCAGAGGCTGAATGATATCAATAGTCTGGTGAACCTGACGGGCGAAAACCGGATCGTGCTAGCGGTGCGCGGCGGGTACGGTGCGAGCCGGCTGCTGGAGAGCATTGACTGGCAGGCGCTGGCTCTGCGCCAGCAGCACGATCCCCTGCTGATTTGCGGCCACAGCGATTTCACCGTCATCCAGCTCGGGCTGCTGGCTCTGCATAACGTTATCACCTTCAGCGGTCCGATGCTGGCCGGTAACTTCGGCGCACCGGAGCTGGATGCGTTTACCGTGGAACATTTCTGGCGCGCGCTGCGTAATCCCACCTACAGCGTGGAGTGGCAGGGCAATGGACCGCACTGGGAGTGTGAAGGCCAGCTCTGGGGCGGTAACCTGGCGATGCTGGTCTCGCTTATCGGCACGCCGTGGATGCCGCAAATCGAGGACGGCATTCTGGTGCTGGAAGATATCAACGAACATCCGTTCCGCGTCGAGCGCATGCTCTTGCAGCTTTATCATGCCGGTATTCTTGAACGCCAGTCCGCGATTGTGCTGGGCAGCTTCAGCGGCTCTGCCCCGAATGACTATGACGCGGGTTACACCCTTGAGACCATGGTCGACTTCGTTCGCTCACGGCTGGATATTCCGGTCATCACCGGTCTGGATTTTGGCCATGAGCAGCGAACCGTGACCCTGGCGCTCGGGGCGCACGTCGCCCTGATCCACAATGATTCCGGCACTAGGCTGACCATTAGCGGCCATCCTGTCATAAAGGCATAAAAAAGCCGTTATACCCCCTTAATAAAACGCTGTTGCCGTTGTTAATATGTTAGGGTTTTAGTAACAGCGTTAACATTGAGGTGGGAGTAAGAGAACATTGGATGCCGCAGCGATAATCAGCCTTTTCATTTTGGGTTCCGTCCTTGTAACCAGCAGTATTTTATTAAGTTCATTTTCATCGCGTCTCGGCATACCTATTCTTGTCATTTTCCTCGCCATCGGCATGCTCGCCGGCATTGATGGCATTGGCGGTATCCCATTCGATAACTACCCTTTTGCCTACATGGTGAGTAACCTCGCGCTGGCGGTGATCCTGCTGGACGGCGGGATGCGCACTCAGGCGAGCTCCTTCCGCGTGGCGTTAGGGCCTGCGCTGTCGCTCGCCACGGTCGGCGTGTTGATTACCTCTGGCCTCACCGGAATGATGGCCGCGTGGCTTTTCCATCTCAATATCATGGAAGGTTTGCTGATTGGCGCCATCGTGGGCTCAACCGATGCGGCAGCGGTGTTCTCCCTGCTCGGCGGAAAAGGGCTTAACGAACGCGTCGGCTCCACCCTTGAGATTGAGTCCGGCAGTAACGATCCGATGGCGGTTTTTCTCACCATCACCCTGATTGAGATGATCCAGCAGCACGAGACGGGCCTGAGCTGGATGTTCGTCTGGCATATCCTGCAGCAGTTCGGGCTGGGGATTGTTATCGGCCTGGCGGGGGGATACCTCTTACAGCAGATGATCAACCGCATCTCGCTGCCCGCAGGGCTTTACCCCCTGCTGGCGCTGAGCGGCGGGATTCTGATTTTTGGCGTCACCACCGCGCTGGACGGCAGCGGCATCCTCGCCGTCTACCTCTGCGGGTTCCTGATGGGCAACCGCCCAATTCGCAACCGGCATGCCATTTTGCAGAACTTTGACGGTCTGGCCTGGCTGGCGCAGATCGGCATGTTCCTGGTGCTGGGCCTGCTGGTTACGCCATCGGATCTGCTGCCGATCGCCGTTCCGGCGCTGCTGCTGTCCGCGTGGATGATCTTCTTCGCCCGTCCGCTGTCGGTATTTGCAGGCCTGCTGCCGTTTCGCGGCTTCAACCTGCGCGAGCGGATCTTTATCAGCTGGGTGGGCCTGCGCGGTGCGGTGCCGATTATCCTTGCGGTGTTCCCAATGATGGCCGGTCTGGATAACGCGCGGCTGTTCTTTAACGTGGCGTTCTTCGTGGTGCTGATTTCACTGCTGTTCCAGGGCACCTCGCTCGGGTGGGCGGCGAAAAAAGCCAAAGTCGTGGTGCCTCCCGTGGGCTGGCCGGTCTCCCGCGTGGGGCTCGACATTCACCCGGAGAACCCGTGGGAACAGTTTGTCTATCAGCTGAGCGCCGACAAATGGTGCGTGGGGGCCTCGCTGCGCGATTTGCACATGCCGGCCGAAACGCGTATTGCCGCCCTGTTCCGCGATAATGTCCTGCTGCACCCTACCGGCAGCACCCGCCTGCGCGAAGGGGATATTCTCTGCGTCATTGGCCGCGAGCGCGACCTGCCCGCGCTGGGCAAGCTGTTCAGCCAGTCGCCTCCGGTGGCGCTGGACCAGCGTTTCTTCGGCGATTTTATTCTGGAAGCCAGCGCCAAGTTTGCCGATGTGGCGCTGATTTACGGCCTGGATGAAGGGCTGGAGTACCGCGACAAGCAGCAAACGTTAGGGGAAATCATTCAGCAACTGCTGGGGGCGGCCCCCGTCGTCGGCGACCAGGTAGAGTTCGCCGGGATGATCTGGACGGTTGCGGAGAAAGAAGATAACGCGGTGAGAAAAGTCGGCGTCAGGCCGATGGAAGAGGAAACAGAGTAGCGGTTTTTTTGCCGGGTGGCGGCTTCGCCTTACCCGGCCTACAAAACCCTCGAACGTAGGTCGGGTAAGCGTGAGCGCCACCCGACACAAGCATTCGTTACACCGTCACAACCGGCACTCTCGGTGCCAGCCCGCACATCAATTCATACCCCACCGTGCCCGCCGCGGCAGCCACGTCATCAATCTTAACTTCGTTACCCCACAGCTCGACCGGCGAACCGATGCCTGCCTGCGGGCATGGCGTCAGGTCAACGGCCAGCATATCCATTGATACGGTGCCCACCGTTCCGGTGCGAACCCCATCGACCCAGACCGGCGTACCGGTCGGCGCGATGCGCGGGTAGCCGTCGGCATAGCCGCCCGCCACGATGCCAATTCGCTGCTCGCCCTGTGCCCGGTAGCGGCTGCCGTAGCCCACCGTGTCACCGGCCTTCAGCGTCTGGACGCCAATGATTTCGCTGCGCAGGGTCATCACCGGCTTCAGGCCGCTGTTGGCGATATCCTGCCACTGGCCTGAGGGAGATGCCCCGTACAGAACAATCCCCGGACGCACCCAGTTATAGTGCGCCTCGGGATGCCACAGCGTGGCCGCCGAGTTCGACAGCGAGCGTGGGCAGTCCAGCCCCTCCGCCGCCTGCTCAATGCGCACCATGGCATCGGCAATTCCGTCGGTTTTTTCCGCGTCGGCAAAATGCGCCATCAGCGTCATTTCGCCCACGTTCTTCATGCCGCGCAGCTGCTGCCAGACCGTATGCACCCGCTCAGGCTGGAAGCCCAGGCGGTTCATGCCGCTGTTGACCTTGAGATAGATATCCAGCGGAGCATGGAGCTTCGCATCCTGTATCGCCTTAATCTGCCAGTTGCTGTGAACGCTGGTGGTCAGACGGTACTTGTCCAGCAGCGGCAGATCGTCCGCGTGGAAGAAGCCCTCCAGCAGCAAGATGGGCCCTTTCCAGCCGCGCTCGCGCAGCAGGATGGCCTCTTCCAGATTCAGCAGCGCAAAGCCGTCGGTCGCGCTCAGCGCGCTCCAGATACGATCGATGCCGTGGCCGTAGGCATTCGCTTTCACCACCGACCAGACGCGCGAACCGGGTGCCGCCCGACGAACAATTTGCAGATTATCCTTCAGGGCCTGCAGGTTCAGCTGGGCCAGAACAGGACGGGACATGACAGCTCCTTAGTTATGCGCGCCGTGCAGATGCTGTGGACGCGAAGGCGTAAACCCCGATTGATAGCGTGCTGCGCTTAAATCGTCAAACGGAATTGCCGGCGTGCGCCCGGAAATCAGGTCGCTCAGCAGCTGGCCCGATCCGCAGGCCATCGTCCAGCCAAGCGTGCCGTGTCCGGTATTGGTCCACAGGTTTTTATACGGCGTGCGGCCCACGATCGGCGTGCCGTCCGGGGTCATTGGACGCAGGCCGGTCCAGAACGTCGCCTGCTCAACAAAACCTCCGCGCGGGAAGAGATCGCCCACCACCATCTCCAGCGTTTCACGACGCGGCTGCAGCAGCTCGGTGTTGAAGCCGACAATTTCCGCCATGCCGCCTACGCGAATACGGTTATCGAAGCGGGTAATGGCGATTTTGTAGGTTTCATCCAGAATGGTCGACACCGGCGCGCCGCTCTCTTCTTTCACCGGAATGGTCAGCGAGTAGCCCTTCAGCGGGTAAACAGGAATGTCGAGAATGCCTTTCAGCATGGCGGTGGAGTACGAACCAAACGCCATCACGTAGGCATCGGCTTTGATCACCTCGTCGCCGCACTTCACGCCGTAAATCTTTTCCCCTTCCGACAGCAGCTTGTCGACAGAGGTGTTGAAGCGGAACTTCACCCCCGCCTGCTCGCACATTTGCGCCAGACGTTGCGTAAAGAGCTGGCAGTCACCGGTTTCGTCATTCGGCAGGCGCAGGCCGCCCGTCAGCTTATGCGCCACTTCCGCGAGCGCCGGTTCAACCTGGCCAAGCTGGCTGGCTTCCAGGAGCTGGTACGGTACGCCGGCATCTTCCAGCACGGCGATATCGCGGGTGGCATTTTCGTACTGTTGCTCGGTGCGGAACAGCTGTAACGTCCCGCCCTGACGGCCTTCATACTCAATCCCCGTCGACGCGCGCAGCGCTTTCAGACAGTCGCGGCTGTATTCCGCCAGGCGCACCATGCGCCCTTTGTTCTCCATGTAGTGGCGGGTGTCGCAGTTGCGCAGCATCTGCCACATCCACTTCAGTTGGAACTGCGTGCCGTCAAGGCTGATGGCCAGCGGCGCATGGCGC
Organism: Enterobacter cloacae complex sp. CARB60; assembly: GCF_036487345.1. Classification (NCBI taxonomy): domain Bacteria; kingdom Pseudomonadati; phylum Pseudomonadota; class Gammaproteobacteria; order Enterobacterales; family Enterobacteriaceae; genus Enterobacter; species Enterobacter cloacae complex sp. CARB60. The sequence goes on along the minus strand of NZ_JAZKLC010000002.1, from coordinate 1,878,928 downwards.
TGGAACATCCATTTAATCGCTTTCAGCGGAACGCCCGGCGCAGCCCACGGTGCCGCATACCCCGGAGAGATTTGCCCGGCGTTCGCCGCGCTGGTTTCAAGCGCGGGACCGGATTCACGATCGATAACGGTTACGTCATGTCCCGCCTGACTTAAATACCAGGCGCTGGTTACCCCAACGACACCACTTCCCAGTATGACAACACGCATAGCCACTCCATTATGTGCAAAAGAACAATCTTCTAATTACAGATTGATAACCTAGTTGAAAATATTATTCAACATACGACTTTTTTATGGTGACTTACCTCACACATCCCCCAGCATCAGGGGATAGTGCTAATTTGGGATCTCCTGCTGCGCGTTATTTTTAACCAGCATAATATGCTGAGGCACACCGTTTTTTTGCCGTATCAAAAACGCGAAACGCAAAGAAAAAATTTCTGCCCCAGCACGCTTTTTAACACGTTGATCTATGCTTGAAAGGAGGCTCTCCAGACAGAGAGAGCACCCACAACGAGGGCGCGCTAATGGCTACTATTGATTCCCTGAACAAGGACAACACACGTCTGAGCGATGGACCCGACTGGACCTTCGAGCTGCTGGATGTTTACCTCGCCGAAATCGACCGGGTCGCAAAGCTGTATCGTCTGGATACCTATCCCCATCAGATTGAAGTCATTACGTCCGAACAGATGATGGACGCCTACTCCAGCGTCGGGATGCCGATTAACTATCCGCACTGGTCGTTTGGTAAAAAATTTATTGAAACCGAGCGGCTGTATAAGCACGGCCAGCAGGGGCTGGCGTATGAGATTGTCATTAACTCCAATCCGTGCATCGCCTATTTAATGGAAGAGAACACCATTACCATGCAGGCGCTGGTGATGGCGCACGCCTGCTACGGGCACAACTCATTTTTCAAGAATAACTATCTGTTCCGCAGCTGGACGGATGCCAGCTCCATCGTCGATTACCTGATCTTCGCCCGTAAATACATTACCGACTGCGAAGAGCGCTACGGCGTGGACGAAGTGGAAAAACTGCTCGACTCCTGCCACGCGCTGATGAACTACGGCGTGGACCGCTACAAACGTCCGCAGAAAATCTCTTTGCAGGAGGAAAAGGCCCGGCAGAAAAGCCGCGAAGAGTACCTGCAAAGCCAGGTGAACATGCTGTGGCGTACCCTGCCGAAGCGTGAGGAGGAAAAAACGATCGCCGAAGCGCGTCGCTATCCGTCCGAGCCGCAGGAAAACCTGCTCTATTTTATGGAGAAGAACGCCCCGCTGCTGGAGCCGTGGCAGCGTGAGATCCTGCGCATCGTGCGCAAGGTGAGCCAGTATTTTTACCCGCAAAAGCAGACGCAGGTCATGAACGAAGGCTGGGCAACCTTCTGGCACTACACCATCCTCAACCATCTGTACGACGAGGGGAAAGTCACCGAGCGGTTCATGATGGAATTCCTCCACAGCCATACCAACGTGGTGTTCCAGCCGCCCTACAACAGCCCGTGGTACAGCGGAATAAATCCGTATGCGCTTGGTTTTGCCATGTTCCAGGACATTAAGCGTATTTGCCAGTCGCCGACGGAAGAAGACAAGTACTGGTTCCCGGATATCGCCGGCTCTGACTGGCTGGAAACGCTGCACTTCGCGATGCGCGACTTTAAGGATGAGAGCTTCATCAGCCAGTTTATGTCGCCGAAAATCATGCGTGACTTCCGCTTCTTCACCGTGCTGGACGACGACCGCAACAACTATCTTGAGATTTCCGCGATCCATAACGAAGAGGGATACCGTGAGATCCGCTCTCGCCTCTCTTCCCAGTACAACCTGAGCAACCTTGAGCCGAATATTCAGGTATGGAACGTCGATTTGCGCGGTGACCGCTCCCTGACGCTGCGTTATATCCCGCACAATCGGGCGCCGCTGGATAAAGGGCGTAAAGAGGTGCTGAAGCATGTGCATCGCCTGTGGGGCTTTGACGTGCAGCTGGAGCAGCAGAATGAAGACGGGAGCGTCGAGCTGCTGGAACGCTGCCCGGCGCGGTTGAATACGCTGTAGTGTTTTTTGCCGGGTGGCGGCTGCGCCTTACCCGGCCTACGGGTTTTGTAGGCCCGGTAAGCGAAGCGCCACCGGGCAAAAAAAAACCTCTCATAGGAGAGGTTTTTTCTTTTAGCGGGTCTGAATCGCTAAATCACCCGGCAGCGTTTTCTGCATACGGTGCCAGATTTCACCGGAATCATGGCCGTAGCGACGCACCGTCTCATAAACCTGATCGTGCAGGCCTTCGGTACAGAGCTTGCTCAGCTTATGGTAGAAGCCCAGCGCCAGGCTACGCGCTTCCGGGTTGGCAAAGTAGTGGCGGCCGATGCGGGTGTAAAGCCCTTTCATACCGTTGAGGATCAGGCCGTACACCGGGTTGCCGGAGGCAAACGCCAGGCCGCGAAACACGTTGTAATCGAGGGTGGCAAAGGAATCGGCATGATCTTCCACCTCGTTCGCGCTGGCCAGCACCGCAAGGGCGTCTTCCGGATGCTGACGGAAAGCGGTACGAATAAAGATCGTCGCGATGTTGGTGCGAACGGAGAGCAGATTATCAATGAGCTGCGGCACGCTTTCATGGTCGAGACGCGCCAGCGTTTCAAGAATGTTCAGCCCGGACGTTTCCCAGAAGTTGTTCACTTTCGTAGGTTTACCGTGCTGGATCGTCAGCCAGCCATCGCGCGCCAGCCGCTGGAGCACTTCACGCAGCGTGGTGCGAGTGACGCCAATCAGTTCAGAGAGTTCGCGTTCAGCCGGAAGGATGGACCCCGCAGGGAAACGATTATTCCAGATGCTTTCAATGATGTACTCTTCCGCGAAACCCGCCGGGCTCTGCGCCTTAATGACCATAGTGAGATTTCCATTACACAGCTTTAGCAAATTGGACTCATCATACCAGAGGCAGGCAGTGGCAGGTAGCACGGCAAAGAGAGAAAAGAGGGATCGCCGTTTCATTTTTGTGAAATTTACAATACAGCCTTATTCGCCTCCAGGCCGCGATTTTTGCGTATACTGATGTTTTGTTTTACTTGACGGGGAAGGACGTCTGTCGTGGAAATTTCTTTTGGGCGCGCACTGTGGCGCAACTTTTTAGGCCAGTCTCCGGACTGGTACAAACTTATACTTCTGGTGTTCCTGGTCGTTAACCCCCTCCTCTTTAGCGTAAACCCGTTCATTGCCGGGTGGCTGCTGGTGGCGGAGTTTATCTTCACCCTGGCCATGGCGCTGAAATGTTATCCCCTGCTGCCGGGTGGTTTGCTGGCGTTTGAGGCAGTCGTCATCGGCATGACCAGCGCCGAGCATGTCAAAGCAGAGCTGGCGTCAAATCTCGAAGTGCTGCTGCTGCTGATGTTTATGGTGGCGGGCATCTACTTCATGAAACAGCTGCTGCTGTTTATCTTCACGCGCCTGCTGCTCAGCATTCCGTCGAAAATGTTCCTCTCGCTGGCGTTTTGCCTTGCGGCCGCCTTCCTGTCGGCGTTCCTGGATGCGCTGACGGTCGTCGCGGTGGTGATAAGCGTTGCGGTTGGGTTTTACGGTATTTATCACCGCGTGGCCTCCTCTCGCCCGGGTGAAGATTTGCAGGATGACAGCCACGTCGATGCGCATAATCGTGACGTACTGGAGCAGTTTCGCGCCTTCCTGCGCAGCCTGATGATGCATGCTGGCGTCGGTACCGCGCTGGGCGGCGTGATGACCATGGTGGGCGAGCCGCAAAACCTGATCATTGCCAAAGCGGCGGGCTGGCACTTTGGTGAGTTCTTCCTGAGAATGGCGCCGGTGAGCGTACCGGTGCTGATCTGCGGTCTGGCGACCTGTCTGCTGGTGGAGAAGTTTCGCCTCTTTGGCTACGGGGCGCAGCTCCCGGAGCCGGTTCGTCAGGAGCTGCATAAATTCGATCAGCAGAGCCGCAGCCAGCGGACGCGCCAGGAGACGCTACGACTCATTGCACAGGGGATCATCGGCGTCTGGCTTATCGCGGCGCTGGCGCTTCATCTTGCCGAAGTGGGGCTGATTGGCCTGTCGGTCATTATTCTCGCCACCACCTTTACCGGCGTGACGGACGAACATGCCATCGGCAAGGCGTTTACCGAAGCCCTGCCGTTTACCGCCCTGCTGGCGGTGTTCTTTGCCGTCGTGGCCGTGATTATCGACCAGCACCTGTTCGCGCCGATTATTGCCTTTGTATTACGGGCGTCACCGGATGCTCAGCTGTCGCTGTTTTACCTGTTTAACGGCCTGCTCTCGTCGATCTCAGATAACGTCTTCGTCGGGACGGTCTACATCAACGAGGCCAAAGCGGCCATGGAGCAAGGCGTCATCAGCGCCGGACAGTTTGAGCTGCTGGCCGTGGCAATCAATACCGGCACCAACCTGCCGTCGGTGGCGACGCCAAATGGCCAGGCCGCCTTCCTGTTCATGCTGACCTCCGCCCTCGCGCCACTCATACGACTTTCTTATGGCAGGATGGTGTGGATGGCGCTGCCCTACACGCTGGTGCTCACGATCGTGGGATTGCTTTGCGTCAAAATTACCCTCATTCCCTGTACGCAATGGTTGATACAAGCGGGTATACTTGCGGCGCAGTAAACTATGCATCTCGGGCAGTTCGCTGCCCGTTTGCCTTTTCGCACGATAAACATCCAATTACGTTTTATTTCGTCAGGTACAGGTGGCGCGAAAAACGAATTCGTTTACACTGCGCTTTCTAAGCATGTTCCAGGGAAATGATTATGTTGAGATTTTTAAACCAGTGCTCCCGCGGTCGCGGAGCGTGGTTGTTAATGGCCCTGACCGCCTTTGCGCTGGAAATGGTCGCGCTGTGGTTCCAGCATGTAATGGGACTGAAACCTTGCGTGCTTTGTATTTATGAACGCTGCGCGCTGTTCGGCATTATGGGTGCGGGCCTGGTCGGCGCGATTGCCCCAAAATCGCCGCTTCGCTATGCCGGTATTGCCATCTGGATCTACAGCGCCTGGAAAGGGATTGAACTCTCCTGGCAACACACCATGATGCAACTGCATCCGTCACCGTTTATGACCTGTGATTTTGCCGCCCGCTTCCCGACCTGGCTGCCGCTGGACAAATGGCTGCCGCAGGTGTTTGTCGCATCCGGTGACTGCTCCGTTCGTCAGTGGGAATTCCTGACGCTGGAGATGCCGCAGTGGCTGGTGGGCATTTTTGCCGCCTACTTCGTCGTGGCGCTGCTGGTGCTGATCGCCCAGCCGTTCAAACCGAAGAAACGCGATCTTTTTGGAAGGTAAAAGCAAAACGGCAACCTCGGTTGCCGTTTTTAGTGTTTGCGCCCTCTCCCGTGGGAGAGGGTTGGGGTGAGGGCATCAGGCCGCACAAACATAATAAAAAACCCGCCTCGGCGGGTTTTTTAATCTCAACGGGTCGGGTGATTCATGATGTGGTCTTCCCAGTCACGCACCTCGGACTCTTTCACCGCAATGTGGCGCACGGAGATACGCTCGCCGTGCATTGCCGCTTTTGAACCGGTTAACAGCGGATGCCAGTCAGGCAGACCTTTCCCTTCCGCCAGCAGGCGATACGCGCAGGTATGCGGCAGCCATTCAAACGTCGGCAGATTATCCCGGGTTAACTTGATGCAGTCAGGCTCAAATTCAAACCGACGCTCATAGTTGCGGCACTGGCAGGTTTTAATGTTTAGCTGCTTGCAGGCAACGTTGGTGAAGTAGATTTCATCCGTATCTTCATCCATCAGCTTGTGCAGGCAGCATTGCCCGCAGCCGTCGCACAATGATTCCCATTCCGCGTCAGTCATGTCGTCGAGAGTTTTGCTTTGCCAGAAAGGGATGTCGTTCATCAGGATGTCCACACGTCAAAAGAAAGCGCACCTTATAACGAGTCTGGCACGTTGTTGCAAGTTTTGCCGCCCTCTTCAGGCGGCAAGATGGGGTTACAGCACGCGGGTTTTCAGCGACAGGCCGTTAAAACCGACCTCAAGCTCGTCACCGCTGAGCAGCGGGCCAACACCTTCTGGGGTTCCGGTCAGGATCACATCGCCCGGTTTCAGGGTAAAGAAGCGGCTCATGTAGGCGATCAGCGGCACAATCTTATGGATCATGTCCGCGGTGGTGCCCTGCTGGCGGATCTCGCCGTTAATCTTCAGGCTAAGCGGGGTATCCTGCGGATCGCCGGTAAATTCGCTTACCGGCACAAACGCCGAGATCGGACAGGAATTATCAAATCCTTTGGCCTTTTCCCACGGCTGCCCTGCTTTCTTCATTTTGCCCTGCACGTCACGCAGCGTGAGATCCAGCGCCACGCCGTAACCGGCAATCGCTTTCTGAACATGTTCTTCTGAGGCCTGGCGCAGCGTCGCGCCGATCAGCACGGCGAGCTCAACTTCGTGATGCACCGAGCCCAGCCCCTGCGGCAGCGCCAGCGGCTGGCGGATATCGCAAAGCGCCGTTTCAGGCTTAATGAACAGGACCGGCTCTTCTGGCGTCGCGCTGCCCATCTCCTGAATATGTTTTGCATAGTTGCTGCCCACGCAAACCACTTTGCTGACGGGATAATCCAGTAATGCACCTTGCCAGTTATGATGTTGATACATGGTCGACCCCTAAACGGTTGATGTGTTGTGCCCAAAAACAGTTGAGACTATTTTTTACCGTTCGCCTCAAGATGCTGTTTTAATAAATTCTCGGGTGGCGGTGGAAGCTGTAAATAATAGCCTTGCTCGGCTAAGGCCGTTTTCACTTTATCCAGATCGGCATTAATCAGTTTCTTACGACCATCAAGCGGCAGCAGCATCGCCAGCTGTGGTCGGCCAAAGTTCTTCATTAATTCTTCAGGCACGCGTGAAAAATCGTCTTTCTTTTCGACATAAAGATAGGTCTGGTCACGGCTTGTACTTCTGTAGATCACACAAAACATGTTTTTACTCTGAATTAATGGGTGGTTGCTTGCCTCAATATACTCCTGACTATAACATGCCTGATACTCTTCGGAATATCGCAGCGAGTGGTTGCGGTTAATAGCAAATTGAGTAAGGCCAGGATGTCAAACACGCCCATCGAGCTTAAAGGCAGTAGCTTCACCTTATCAGTGGTACATTTGCATGATGCAAAACCCGAGGTTATTCGTCAGGCGTTAGAAGACAAAATCGCCCAGGCTCCCGCCTTTCTGAAGCACGCCCCTGTTGTTATCAACGTCAGCGGTCTTGAGGCTCCGGTTAACTGGAAACTTCTCCAGCAGGCCGTCTCCTCGACCGGACTGCGTATCGTGGGCATCAGCGGCTGCAAAGATACTGAGCTGAAAGCGGAAATTGAGCGTGCGGGGCTGCCTCTTCTGAATGAGGGCAAAGAAAAAGCCTCGCGTGCGGCCCCCGTTGCCGTGCAAACGCCCCCTCCTGTGGTGCAAAACGTTACTACCGTCACAAAAACGCGAATGATTGATGTGCCGGTTCGTTCCGGTCAGCGCATTTATGCACCAAACTGTGATCTGATTGTTACAAGCCACGTCAGTGCTGGCGCTGAGCTGATTGCAGATGGCAATATTCACGTATACGGTATGATGCGTGGACGTGCGCTCGCAGGTGCAAGTGGCGATCGAGATGCGCAAATATTTTGTACTCACCTGACGGCGGAACTGGTGTCCATCGCAGGTGAATATTGGCTGAGCGATAAGATCCCAGCCGAATTTTATGGCAAAGCGGCTCGCCTGCTTCTGGCAGACGACGCGTTGACCGTTCAACCGTTGAATTGATCCCTTTTTAACAAGGAATTTCTATGGCACGCATTATTGTTGTTACTTCGGGTAAAGGAGGCGTTGGCAAGACCACCTCCAGCGCGGCCATCGCTACTGGTTTGGCCCAGAAGGGAAAGAAAACCATCGTTATCGACTTCGATATCGGTCTGCGTAACCTCGACCTCATCATGGGATGTGAGCGTCGCGTCGTGTATGACTTCGTGAACGTCATTCAGGGCGATGCCACGCTGAACCAGGCGATGATTAAAGACAAGCGCACCGACAACCTCTACATTCTTCCGGCTTCTCAGACGCGTGACAAAGACGCCCTGACCCGTGAAGGGGTGGAAAAGGTGCTCGACGAGCTGAAAAAAATGGAGTTCGACTTCATTGTGTGCGACTCCCCTGCCGGCATCGAAACCGGTGCCCTGATGGCGCTGTACTTCGCTGATGAAGCAATTATCACCACCAACCCTGAAGTTTCATCCGTGCGTGACTCAGACCGCATTCTCGGGATCCTCGCCTCTAAATCCCGTCGTGCGGAAAATGGCGAAGACCCGATTAAAGAACACCTGCTGCTCACCCGCTACAATCCGGGCCGCGTGAACAAAGGTGACATGCTGAGCATGGAAGACGTGCTGGAGATCCTGCGCATTAAGCTGGTGGGCGTTATCCCGGAAGATCAGTCCGTGTTACGCGCGTCTAACCAGGGCGAGCCAGTGATCCTTGATACATTGGCAGATGCAGGTAAAGCTTACGCCGATACCGTTGACCGTCTGCTGGGAGAAGAACGTCCTTTCCGCTTCATTGAAGAAGAGAAGAAAGGTTTCCTCAAACGCCTGTTCGGAGGATAAGTTATGGCATTACTGGACTTTTTTCTCTCGCGGAAAAAGAACACCGCCAACATCGCAAAAGAACGTCTGCAAATTATCGTTGCGGAGCGTCGTCGTAGCGACGCCGAGCCTCACTACCTGCCGCAGCTGCGCAAGGACATCCTGGAAGTGATCTGTAAGTACGTGCAGATTGACCCGGAGATGGTCACGGTGCAGCTGGAACAAAAAGACGGGGATATTTCGATTCTGGAGCTGAACGTGACGCTCCCGGAAGCGGAAGAGTCGCGTCCGTAGATTTTTGATGTCGTAGCCCCGGTAAGCGTAGCGCCATCGGGGGAATATGCCGGGTTATCGCCCGGCATATTTTTTATCGTGGATAACCTTCCAGCAGCGTATTCAGGCGATCGGCCATCAATTTCCCGCGCCATCCCGCCATCATTTCCGGCACGCCACTCTGCGGCTTCAGCTTCCAGTGCCAGTTCAGCAGCTGGTTAATCTGACGACGTGAGGCGAGCAGCTCCGCGCCCAGCTTGCTTTCCGCCGCAACGTCCTGCACCAGCGCTTTGATATCCTTAAACGCTTTGCGATAGCCCGGCATATCCATCAGGTTCAACAGCGGTTCCGGCAGCGCATCTTCCGGTAACTCCTGCGCTTTTGCGACCAGCGCCAGCAGGGTTTTACCGTGGTAGCGGATCTCGCTGCCCGAAAGCCCAATGCTGTCCAGCTCGCCCAGGCTGCCCGGCATATAGCGCGCGACCGCCCAGAGATGTTCTTCGCGAACCACAAAGTTAACGGCCAGATCGCGCTCGCGCGCTTTACGCAAGCGCCAGTCTGCCAGCAGCTGCAGGCACGCCAGCTGACGCGTACGCAGCTGCCAGGCGTTGCTGATATCGCGCCAGGCCTCTTTTGGGTCGACCACTTCCTGGCGGCGCTGCTGGGTCATACGACACTCGTCGAGCGCCGCAGACAGCCATCCAGAAGCTTCTGCCTCTTTCATCAGCTGTCCGGCAATCGGCAGCAGGTAAAACACGTCAGCCGCCGCATACTCCAACTGACGCTCGGTTAGCGGACGCGCCAGCCAGTCGGTACGGGATTCGCTTTTATCCAGCGTCAGGCCCGTATACTCCTCTACCATGGCAGCAAAGCCCCATGAGAGCGGACGGTTGCTGAATGCCGCGAGGATCTGCGTGTCAATCAGCGGCTGGGGCATGATGCCAAAAGTGTTCAGAAAGACTTCCAGATCTTCACTGCCTGCGTGCAGGTATTTCGTCACGGCGGTATCGAGCAGCAGATCACGCATCGGCGTCCAGTCGGTAATGCCGAGAGGGTCGATCAGGGAGACGTGTTTACCGTCGTACATCTGAATCAAACCCAGCTGCGGATAATAGGTCCGGGTACGGACAAACTCGGTATCCAGGGCAATGGCAGGAAAGTCGCGCGTCACTTCGCACAGCGAAGCCAGCTCGTCGTTGGTCGTGATCATCTGGTAATTCAAATCGGATTCTCTTTTGTTTGCGCCCATAAAAAACGCCGGCTTAACCGGCGTCTGGGCGATTAACGTGAAGCTCAGGCCTTATTGTCTACTTTGCCACGGGCTTCGTCACGTAATTCTCGTCGTAATATCTTTCCGACGTTGGATTTCGGCAGCTCATCGCGGAATTCAACCAGTTTCGGCACCTTGTAGCCCGTCAGCTGACGACGGCAGAACGTTACCAGCTCCTCCTCCGTGAGTGAAGCGTCTTTCTTGACCACAAATATCTTGACCGCTTCACCGCTGCTGCCGGAAGGGACGCCGACGGCAGCCACTTCGAGCACGCCGCTGTGCTGCATCACCACGTCTTCGATCTCATTCGGATAGACGTTGAAGCCGGAGACCAGGATCATGTCTTTCTTGCGATCGACGATGCGCAGGAAGCCCTCGTCATCCATTACCGCGATATCACCGGTGTGCAGCCAGCCGTCTTTAATGATTTCGTCGGTCGCATCGGGGCGCTGCCAGTAGCCCAGCATCACCTGCGGACCTTTGACGCACAGCTCACCCGGCTCGCCCGGCGCGACTTCGTTATCGTTATCATCGACCAGTTTGGCCTCTGTGGAAGGAACCGGCAGACCAATGCTTCCACTGTGATAGTCGATATCATGCGGGTTAACGCTGACCAGCGGAGCACATTCCGTCAGTCCATAACCTTCCAGCAAATACTGACCGGTGAGCTTCACCCAGCGCTCGGCGACCGCCTGCTGAACCGGCATGCCGCCGCCCGCAGAGAGATGCAGCGAGGAGAAATCCAGCTGCTGGAACTCTTTGTTATTAAGCAGCGCGTTGAACAGGGTATTTACCCCGGTCATGGCGGTGAACGGATATTTCGCCAGCTCTTTCACCAGGCCCGGGATATCGCGCGGGTTGGTGATGAGGATGTTCTGACCACCCAGCTCAATAAACAGCAGGCAGTTCATGGTCAGCGCAAAGATGTGATACAGCGGAAGCGCGGTGATCACCACCTCTTTGCCCGGATGCAGCAGCGGCCCGTAAGTCGCGTTTACCTGCTCAAGGTTCGCCAGCATGTTCCGGTGCGTCAACATCGCGCCTTTCGCCACGCCGGTGGTGCCACCGGTATACTGCAGGAAGGCCAGATCTTCTGACACCACTTCCGGCTTGACGTATTGCATACGGTAGCCCGCATGCAGCGCGCGGCGGAAGGAGATGGCGTCCGGCAGGTGGTATTTTGGCACCAGACGTTTGACGTATTTGACGACAAAGTTAACCAGCGTGCCTTTGGCGGTAGAGAGCTGATCCCCCATGCGCGTCAGGATGACGTGTTTAACCTGGGTTTTGTCGACCACTTTTTCCAGCGTATGGGCGAAGTTGGACACAATGACGATCGCGGCCGCGCCGCTGTCGTTCAGCTGATGCTCCAGCTCGCGCGGGGTGTACAATGGGTTAACGTTGACGACAATCATCCCGGCTCGCAGGATACCGAACAACGCCACCGGGTATTGCAGCAGGTTCGGCATCATCAGCGCGACGCGGTCCCCTTTTTGCAGCCCCAGCCCTTCCTGAAGATACGCCGCAAACGCCCGGCTACGCTCCTCAAGCTTACGGAACGTCATAACCTCGCCCATATTCACGAATGCGGGCTGGTCCGCGTAGCGCCTTACCGAGTGTTCAAATAATTCCACCAGGGATTGATAACGGTCAGGATTGATCTCAGCAGGAACATCTGCGGGATAACGGTTAAGCCAAACCTTCTTCAATGCATCACCTCTGAAATGAGTGTTCGTCGTCATCACAACCCCGATAATAAACAGTTTGTTAACATTATATTAACTCAGCGTACCAGTTTATTAATTGTTCAGATTTAAGGTTGCGAAGCGCGTCACTCTTTTTTTTCGTTTTATCCGTAAAAAAACAGAGACAGCGGCTGAGCCGCTGTCTCTTTTCTAACAATAACAGTAAGTTACTCAGTAACGATCGTCTGAACCTGTGCAGGACCCGGGTTGTACCACCCCCAGCCCGGGTAGCCGTAACGATAAGGATGTGGACCCCACATCCACGGATCCATCGGCTGAGGCGGCATGATCACCTGCTGTGCCAGCCGCCAGCGTTTATACCCGTTGACCTGCATAGTCATAAATTTATACGGCGTGCTGCCGATTTTACCCTGCACGGCGCCGGTAATCGGCCCGACGACGGTCACCAGCTGTCCGCGAAAATCGACCGGATCGAGGAAACCACTGACGTCCGCATAGATACGTCCCCGGGAGGCCTCACCCAGTACCGGCCGCGCGCCGCTGTCCAGCGGAACGGTCGCGATCTCCAGACGGGTTTTCCCCTGCTGGTTTTGTACGTCGATGACCTTACCGCCAAAGCGCGCTTCCTGGCCGACGTACAGCTCAGGCGCATTCATCACCCGAACCAGATCCTCCTGTGGCGTCGGGCTGCTGCCCTTAATCGCATCAGGAACGGAAACGCATCCGCTCAGTGCTATGGCAACCGCGCCTGCCATAATAAGGCGTACTACTTTAGTCTGAACCGCCATGATGCGACTCCTTTTTCTCAGTTCCTGTTACTGAGATTCACTCGCGGCCCGGAAGTTTCTTCCACGCAACGGTGTTTCGCAAATAAACCGGCTCCGCGTGTTCAACGGCAACGGTTTTTCCTGCTGCGAGCAGCTGGCAGGCAATCGGAAGCATATCTTCCGCAGCCGGCAGCAGCATGTTGCCGTCCACCAGCGTCACGCCGGTGCCGCTCGCCATCTCAGGCCACGCCGGCCAGCCGGTGCCGACGGTTGCCCACTCACCGGAGAGCTGTTGCAGTCGCTCAGTGACCGCTTCCGGCTTAAGCACGGCTTCCGTCTCTTCACCGTGCCACACGCCCTGCTCGTCGCGGGTGTATTCGGCCCAGTAGACTTCGCCCATGCGGGCATCTATTGCGGCCAGCACGCGCGTTGCCCCAGTCATGCGCCATGCCCCCTGCGCCATGGTGGCGAGGGTAGAGACGCCGATCATCTGCAGTTCGGCGCCCAGCGCCAGCCCCTGCGCAATGCCAATCCCGATACGTACGCCCGTAAAGCTGCCGGGACCACGGCCAAAGGCCAGCGCGTCGAGGTCGGTTAAGGAGGTGTTGCCCTGGGTTAAAATGGCTTTTACCAGGGGCAGAATGCGCTGGGTGTGTTCCCGTGGGCACTCTTCGAAATGAGCAGAAACAGCATCGTTGTTCAACAGAGCAACAGAGCAAGCCTCTGTTGCGGTATCTATAGCCAGAATTCGCATGAGTCGTCGCGCTCTCGCAAGGGTCAGTCACAAAATGGCGCGCATCTTAGCACACTCCGGGGTAAATTACTCCGCCGTTGGGTTTGCCAGGAAGCGCACCGCGCGTTTTATGTCCCGCGTCCTGGGCGCGGGCGGCAGGCTGGCAAGGAAGGTTGCCCCGTAAGGACGCATCACCAGCCGGTTATCGCAAATGACCAGCACCCCGCGATCGGTAACGTCGCGGATCAATCGCCCTACCCCCTGCTTGAGGGTAATCACCGCGTCCGGCAGCTGTACCTCGTCAAACGGATCGCCCCCGCGCAGGCGGCAGTCTTCCATGCGCGCCTTCAGCAGCGGATCGTCCGGGGAGGTAAACGGCAGCTTATCAATGATCACCAGCGAGAGCGTATCGCCCCGCACGTCGACCCCTTCCCAGAAGCTGCTGGTCGCTACCAGCAGGGCATTCCCGGCGCTGACAAACTGCTGCAGCAGCTGGCCTTTGCTGGTTTCGCCCTGCAGCAGCACCGGTAAGGTCATGGTGGCGCGGAACTGCTCGGCGAGGTCACGCATCATGGCGTGAGAGGTGCAGAGCATAAAACAGCGGCCGTTGTTGGCCTCGATCATCGGTTTTAACATCGCGGCCAGATGGCGCGCCGCACCCGGCTGGTTCGGCAACGGCAGATTACGGGGAACGCAGAGCAGCGCCTGTTTTTCGTAATCGAACGGGCTGGGCAGGAGCAGCGATTCCGCCTCCTCAATGCCAAGACGTTCCGTGAAGTGATGCAGATCGTCATTCACCGACAGGGTTGCCGAGGTGAAGATCCAGCTTCCCGGCTTTTGCGCCATCACCTCTTTAAATTTATCCGCCACCGTCAGCGGCGTGAGCGCCAGCGTGAAATGCCGCGAGGTGCACTCATACCAGTAGCTGAACCCCGGCTGGTTAATCTCTTTCAGCCGTTTGAGCCGCCCGCGATAGAGCGTGGCGCGTTCGAAGGCCGCATCCAGCAGCGCGGAACGGCCGAGGGACAGTTTTGCCACGTCGTAGCAGAGTTCCAGGGCATCATCGAGCAGCAGCAGCGCGCGCTGGATGTTTTTGTCCGCCAGCAGCTCGCGCAGGTTACCGCGATAGCCCGGCTCGCCGAGCTGTAAGCGGAAATCCTGCGCGCTTTGGGCCAGACGGTCAGCGCACTTCTGCAGCTGCTGGGTATCTTTGAGTTCGGTGCGGTAAGCGATGGTGAAATCTTTCGCCAGATCCTGCAGCTGGCGGCTGGAAAGCGACTGGCCGAAATACTGGCTGGCGATGTCCGGAAGCTGGTGGGCTTCGTCGAAGATCATCACATCCGCCTCCGGGATCAGCTCGCCGAAACCGCTGTCCTTGACGACCATATCCGCGAGGAACAGATGGTGGTTGACCACCACCACATCGGCATCCATCGCCGTTTTGCGCGCTTTCACCACAAAGCAGTCTTTATACAGCGGACAGTCGCTGCCGAGGCAGTTGTCGTTGGTGCTGGTCACCAGCGGCCAGGCCGGGGAGTCTTCCGGCACGCTCGCGCAGGTGCTGATATCACCCTCTTCGGTTTGGTTCGCCCAGGCACGCAGGACAATGACGTCGCTGAGGGTTTGCACCGGCAGGTCGCCGCCCGCCAGCGCCTGCTGCTCGAGACGTTCCAGGCAGAGATAGTTGGAGCGCCCCTTCAGCAAGGCGAGACGCCCCTTGTATTTCAGCGCCTTAGCCACCGTAGGCAAATCGCGGCTGTAGAGCTGATCCTGCAGCGCCTTCGATCCGGTGGAAATAATCACCTTCTTTTTCGCGCGCAGCGCCGGAGCAAGGTAAGCATAGGTTTTACCCGTGCCGGTTCCGGCTTCGACCACCAGCGGCTGAGCCTTATCGATGGCGTGTGCCACAGCGTGCGCCATCTGACGCTGAGGCTCACGGGGTTTAAAGCCGGGGATAGCCTGCGCTAATTGACCTTCAGGGGAAAAATCGTCTGCCACGGTGCTCTCTCACTGTATTTTTGCACAGGGATTATGTCAGCCCATCCTTTCATGTGCCACCCCAAATAGTGACGACAGCAGAACAATATGGCAGTCTTGCCGCCTGACGATGAAAAATAACGAGGAAACGTTTATGACAATTGTGCGCATTGATGCCGAAGCCCGCTGGTCTGATGTGGTGATCCATAACCAGACGCTCTACTACACCGGCGTACCGGCTAATCTGGACGCGGATGCGTTCGAGCAGACGGCTAACACCCTGGCGCAGATTGATGCGGTACTGGAAAAACAGGGCAGCGACAAATCCCGCATTCTGGATGCGACGATTTTCCT
This sequence comes from Enterobacter cloacae complex sp. CARB60, assembly GCF_036487345.1. NCBI lineage: Bacteria > Pseudomonadati > Pseudomonadota > Gammaproteobacteria > Enterobacterales > Enterobacteriaceae > Enterobacter > Enterobacter cloacae complex sp. CARB60. The sequence continues at coordinate 1,863,253 of NZ_JAZKLC010000002.1, read as the reverse complement.
GGCAAACAAAGACGATTTCGCGGCGATGAACAAAGCCTGGGATGCATGGGTGGTGGCGGGTCACGCGCCTGTACGCTGCACCGTACAGGCCACGCTGATGAAACCGGAGTATAAGGTTGAGATCAAGATTATCGCGGCGGTTTAAGCCCGGTTACTCTTCTTCATCTTCATCTTCGAATCGCGCCACAATCCGCTCGCCGGTATGACTGGCGCGAATCTCCTGAGCGACAACGGTAATCGCCTCTCCGCTGCTCATCCCCTGGGACATCAGTTCCTGAATGCGTTCAACCGCTTTCTGCTGTTGGTCATGACTAAGAGAAGGTAAACCTGCAAACATCGTCAACTCCTGCTAAATTATTCGCGCTAATTATTTCACGCTGCCCGGTAGTATGCCACACATGAACATGCGCTTCCCCACTGTTATTACCTTGCCCTGGCGTGCAGACGCCGCTGAATTCTGGTTTGCCCGCCTGAGCCATCTTCCGTTTGCGATGCTGCTGCATTCCGGCCATGCGCACCATCCCTATAGCCGCTTCGATATTCTGGTGGCCGATCCGCTCAAGACGCTGACAACCGAAGACCTGTCGTTAACGGACGATCCGCTGATGCAGCTTCAGCAAGCCATTAACGCGCTGGGCTTATCTGCCACGCCGAACCCGGACCTCCCTTTTCAGGGGGGCGCGCTGGGCCTGTTTGGTTACGATCTGGGTCGTCGTTTCGAAACGCTGCCGGAGCATGCGCAGGCTGATATTTCACTGCCAGATATGGCCGTTGGGCTGTATGACTGGGCGTTAATTGTTGATCACCAGAAAAAAACGGTTTCCCTGCTGAGCCATCATGACGTGCAGGCGCGTCTGGCGTGGCTTGAGGCGCAGCAGCCTGCCCCGAAAAAGACGTTCGCGCTGACCTCCGGCTGGCGCTCAAATATGAGCGCAGCGGAGTATGCCGAAAAATTCTCGCGCGTTCAGGCGTATCTGCAAAGCGGTGACTGCTACCAGGTTAACCTCGCCCAGCGCTTCCAGGCGACCTACCAGGGGGATGAGTGGCAGGCGTTTACCCGTCTGAATGCCAGCAATAAGGCGCCGTTCAGCGCGTTTGTCCGTCTGGAACAGGGGGCCATACTCAGCCTGTCGCCCGAGCGCTTTATTCATCTGGCCGAGGGCACGATTCAAACCCGTCCAATCAAAGGCACCCTGCCGCGTCTTGCCGATCCCGACGCCGATCGCCAGCAGGCGGAAAAGCTGGCCGCCTCGCCGAAAGACCGCGCCGAGAACCTGATGATTGTCGATCTGATGCGTAACGACATTGGCCGGGTAGCCGTTCCGGGCAGCGTGCGCGTGCCGGAACTGTTTGTCGTCGAGCCTTTCCCGGCGGTGCATCATCTGGTCAGTACCATCACCGCGACGCTGCCAGCATCCAGCACCGCCTGCGATCTTCTGCGCGCGGCGTTCCCGGGCGGCTCCATCACCGGCGCGCCAAAGGTGCGGGCGATGGAGATCATTGATGAGCTGGAACCGCACCGCCGCAACGCCTGGTGCGGCAGCATTGGCTATATCAGCCTGTGCGGCACGCTGGATACCAGCATTACCATTCGCACGCTGACCGCCTGCGACGGAAATCTTTACTGTTCGGCCGGGGGCGGCATTGTTGCCGATAGCCAGGTCGATGCGGAATATCAGGAAACCTTTGATAAAGTTAACCGTATCCTGAAAAAACTGGAGTAATCACGGGTGGAAAAAGAGAACCTGACGCTGGATAACTTTTTATCTCGCTTTCAGCTATTACGACCGCAGGTCAACCGCGAGACGCTGAATCAGCGACAGGCGGCCGTACTGATCCCGGTCGTTCGTCGCGAGCAGCCTGGCCTGCTGCTCACCCAGCGTTCTCCCCATTTACGCAAGCACGCGGGCCAGGTCGCCTTTCCGGGTGGCGCCGTAGACAGCTCCGACGCCTCGCTGATTGCCGCCGCGCTGCGGGAGGCGCAGGAAGAGGTTGCCATTCCGCCAGAGGCTGTGGAGGTCATCGGCGTGCTGCCGCCCGTCGACAGCGTCACCGGTTTTCAGGTTACGCCGGTGGTGGGCATTATCCCGCCGGGCCTGCAGTATCACGCCAGCGTCGATGAAGTCTCTGCGGTGTTTGAAATGCCGCTGGATGAAGCCCTCCGACTGAGTCGTTATCACCCGCTGGATATTCAGCGTCGCGGGCATGACCATCGGGTCTGGTTGTCCTGGTATCAGCATTATTTTGTCTGGGGCATGACGGCGGGCATTATTCGTGAGCTGGCGTTGCAAATCGGCCTGAAGCCTTGACTATACTTTACGTTCCGCCCTCTTCTGCAAGGTTTGCGATCTGCGTCGCGCTATTAGCAAAACCCATCGTTAACCATTAGTTTAATTCATGTGAATAGTTAAGCCGAGGTTGGTGTTCCCTCTTACACTATGCGCAGTTATAACATCGTTACTGGAACCCCGGTAACCCTGTCAGGAGTGTGAAAGTGATTAGTATATTCGACATGTTCAAAGTGGGAATTGGCCCTTCGTCTTCCCATACTGTTGGCCCGATGAAGGCCGGTAAACAGTTCGTCGATGATCTGGTCGAAAAAGGATTACTGGAAAGCGTTACCCGTGTCGCCGTGGATGTTTACGGCTCGCTGTCATTAACGGGTAAAGGCCACCACACCGATATCGCCATTATTATGGGTCTGGCGGGCAATATGCCGGATACCGTTGATATTGATGCCATCCCGGCATTCATCCGCGACGTGGAAACACGCGGCCGCCTGCTGCTGGCAAACGGCCAGCAGGAAGTCGATTTCCCGCAGGATGACGGCATGCGTTTCCGTAGCGACAACCTGCCGCTGCATGAAAACGGTATGACCATTCACGCTTATAGCGGTGAAAAAGAGATTTACAGCAAAACGTACTACTCCATCGGCGGTGGCTTCATCGTGGATGAAGAGCATTTTGGCAAAGACAGCGTCGGCGACGTCAACGTACCGTACCCGTTCAAATCGGCTACCGAGATGCTGGGCTACTGCAAAGAGACCGGTCTTTCCCTGTCCGGTATGGTGATGCAGAACGAACTGGCCCTGCACAGCAAAAAAGAGATTGAAGACTATTTTGCGAACGTCTGGCAAACCATGCGCGCCTGTATCGATCGCGGGATGAACACCGAAGGCGTTCTGCCGGGTCCACTGCGCGTACCGCGTCGTGCCTCTGCCCTGCGCCGTATGCTGGTGACCACGGACAAGTTCTCCAACGACCCGATGAACGTGGTCGACTGGGTGAATATGTTTGCTCTGGCGGTTAACGAAGAGAACGCCGCCGGTGGCCGCGTCGTGACGGCGCCAACAAACGGTGCATGCGGTATCGTTCCGGCAGTGCTGGCCTACTACGATCACTTTATTGAGCCCGTGACGCCGGACATCTATATCCGCTATTTCCTGGCGTCAGGTGCCATCGGTGCGCTGTACAAAATGAACGCCTCCATCTCCGGTGCTGAAGTGGGCTGTCAGGGTGAAGTCGGCGTTGCCTGCTCCATGGCGGCGGCGGGTCTGGCAGAGCTGCTGGGCGCAAGCCCTGAGCAGGTTTGCGTGGCGGCAGAAATCGGTATGGAACATAACCTCGGTCTGACCTGTGACCCGGTCGCGGGCCAGGTTCAGGTGCCGTGCATCGAGCGTAACGCGATTGCCTCGGTGAAAGCCATCAACGCCTCACGTATGGCGATGCGCCGTACCAGCGAACCTCGCGTATCGCTGGATAAGGTGATTGAAACCATGTACGAAACGGGCAAAGACATGAACGCGAAATACCGCGAGACGTCCCGCGGTGGCCTGGCCATTAAGGTGCAGTGCGACTAATACTGCCTTTCGCCCATCTGCAACGGATGGGCGAATTTCCCTCTTCTTCCTCGTCTCCTTCTGCTTTCCCCACTACACTTTCACTGTTGCGTCCGGCTTTTGTGGCTGGTGGCTTATCAGGCGACCGTTCATGCAAACTGCACAAACGATCATTAAAAACTATCGCCGAAAACGCGTCATCGTCTGCGTCACGGTTGCGCTCCTCACGCTCATCCTGACGTTAGGCATTCGCTTTATTTCACAGCGCAATGTTAACCAACAGCGGATCCTCGATTTTACCAGCCACACCGTTCGCGCCCTTGATAACGTTCTGCTGTCTCTAGAGAACCGCCGCAGCGTGCTGCAGCCCCTGGTGGGACAGCCCTGCCCGCAGGCGCACCTGGCGCTGCGAAAGCAGGCCGCCATTTTGCAGACGGTACGCTCCATCGCCCTGATTAACGAAGGTATTCTGTATTGCTCGAGTATTTTCGGAAGCCGCAACGTCCCCGTTCGCGACTTCCTGAAAGAACTCCCCGCCAGCACGGCGAAGCTGATTTTATCGACCGACCAGTGGCTGCTTAAAGATAGCCCGATATTGGTCCAGTGGTATCCCGTCTCTCAGGACGGTGAAGCTGGCGTTATTGAGATCATCAATATCGATCTGATCGCCAAAATGATCCTCGAGCCCCAGCGTCCGCTTATTAATGACGTGGCGCTGACCGTGGGCGATCGCTTTCTGCGCTATGGACAACGCGTCAGCGACAGCCTGACCTTTGATGAGGAGGGCTCTCTTTTCCGGCAGTCATCAACCCGAAATCCTTTCACCATTACGGTCAGCGGTCCAGGCCCTGGAGAGTTAGCCTTAAAAAGCCTCCCAGCCCAGCTGCCGCTGGGGCTGATGCTCAGCCTGCTGCTGGGCTATCTCGCCTGGCTGGCAACCGCAAACCGGATGAGCTTCACGTGGGAGATTGATATGGGGATTGCGGAGCGGGAATTTGAGCTTTTCTGCCAGCCGCTGGTGAATGCCCGTACCCAGGCGTGCACCGGCGTGGAGATCCTGCTGCGCTGGAATAACCCCCGTCAGGGTTGGATCACCCCGGAAGTGTTTATTCCTCTGGCAGAAGAACATAACCAGATTGTCCCCCTGACCCGCTATGTCATCGCCGAAACGGTGCGCCAGATAGGCTACTTCCCCGCCAACGCCGGTTTTCACATCGGTATCAACGTCGCCGCCAGCCATTTCCGACACGCGGTATTGATACAGGACCTGAACCGCCTCTGGTTCAGCGCCTTCCCGCACCAGCAGCTGGTGATTGAACTCACGGAACGGGATGCGCTGCTGGATGCGGATTATCGCATCGTGCGCGAACTGCATCGCAAAGGGGTGAAGCTGGCCATCGATGATTTTGGCACCGGGAACAGCTCCCTCTCCTGGCTTGAAAAGCTGCACCCGGACGTGCTGAAAATTGACCAGTCGTTTACCACCGCCATCGGCACCGACGCCGTGAACTCGACGGTGACGGACATGATTATTGCGCTGGGCCAGCGGCTGAATATTGAACTGGTTGCTGAGGGGGTCGAGACAGAGGAGCAGGCGCGTTACTTACGCCGCCATGGCGTGCCTGTCCTGCAGGGCTTTTTCTATGCGCGGCCCATGCCGCTAAGGGATTTTCCGAAGTGGCTGGCGGGAAGCGCGTCCCCGCCAGCGCATCATAACGGGCACATCGTACCCTTAATGCCGCTGCGCTAAGCCGGCTTACTCATCTTCGTCGTGGGCTGATTGTTCTTTAACAATACGAACCATATCAACGCGATAGTCGTTGGCTTCAACGATCGTAATGTGCAGCGGCCCCAGTTCGATCACATCGCCGACGCGCGGGATTTGCCCGTTAACGGCGATCACCAGACCGGCAACGGTCGCGATGTCTTCTTCATCGTTGATCACGTTTTCCAGACCCAGCGTGTGCGAGAGCGCGTGCAGGTCGGTGGTACCTTTAACCAGCCAGCCTTCACCGTCGGCAACAATTTCTGGCGTTTCGTCGGCATCCGGGAATTCACCGGCAATCGCTTCCAGCACGTCCAGCGGCGTAACCAGCCCCTGCACCACGCCAAACTCGTTGGTGACGATAACAAAGCTGCCGCGAGCGCGACGCAGCACCCCGAGCAGGTTGATAGGATCCAGCGTTTCCGGCACGACAATCGCAGGCGACGCGGCGGCAACGGCTTCCACGTTGACGCCCTCTTCCAGGGCCACCAGCATCTCTTTCGCCCGCACGACGCCGATGATCTCATCCAGCTCACCGCGACACACCGGGAACAGGCTGTGCGGTGAAGAGAGCAGCTGCTGGCGAATTTCATCAACGCTCAGGTTAGCATCGACCCAGCTGATTTCCCCGCGCGGCGTCATGATGCCGCGCAGCGAACGGGAGGCCAGGGAGAGCACGCCGTTGATCATGTAGCGCTCTTGTTCCACAAACGCCCCTTCCGGGACCGGAACCGGGTTATGGTTTTCGGAATCAGACTGGACGTTCACCTGTCGACGACCGCCCATCAGGCGCAGAATGGCATCTGCGGTACGGGCGCGCAGCGGCTGATTCGACTGCTGCTTAATAAAGTTACGGCGCGCAATCTGGTTGAAAAGCTCGATCAGGATCGAGAAGCCAATCGCGGCGTACAGGTAGCCTTTCGGAATATGGAAGCCAAAGCCTTCGGCCACCAGGCTCAGACCGATCATCAGCAGGAAGCTCAGACACAGCACGACCACCGTCGGATGCTGGTTGACGAAGCGCGTCAGCGGCTTCGAGGCCAGCAGCATTACCGCCATCGCAATGACGACAGCCGCCATCATTACCGGCAGATGGTTCACCATGCCGACCGCCGTGATCACCGCATCCAGCGAGAAGACCGCATCAAGCACCACGATCTGCAGCACTACCACCCAGAAGCTGGCATAGCCTTTACCGTGCCCGTCATCGTGCTGGCGGTTTTCCAGCCGCTCATGAAGCTCTGTCGTCGCTTTGAAAAGCAGGAATATCCCCCCGATCAGCATGATTAAATCACGGCCGGAGAAGGTGTAATCCATGACGGAGAACAGCGGTTTGGTCAGCGTGACCATCCAGGAGATGACGGAGAGCAGCCCCAGTCGCATGACCAGCGCCAGCGAAAGACCTATCAGACGCGCTTTATCACGCTGTTTTGGCGGCAGTTTGTCCGCAAGGATGGCAATAAACACCAGGTTATCGATGCCGAGAACAATCTCCAGCACCACCAGCGTGACCAATCCTACCCAGATTGACGGGTCCATTAAGAATTCCATGACAAGCTCCTGCTAAAGGAATGACGAAACGGTGCCCCACTCAACGTGGGCAAAACAGAGGAAGACAGAGTCGATACGTGGCGAGGATCGCCGGTGAATAAGGCGCGAAATGGCCTGGCAGATGACTGACGTCGGTGACGGTCCATATAGTGGGCTGTAGCCCTATACTCCTGAACAATTAAACGGAGGCTAAACATATCAGAGACAATGTGTTTTTAGCAAAGATTTACGTTCCTTTGCAAAGTTCTGTAACACAGCGGCTTTACTCTACAGATAAATCTGTAACGCATGGCTAAATTACGGATCTTCATCACATAAATTATTTTTTCACTATCTAAAATAATTCGCGGAAGTCTTAGTTTTTTTGAACTCTAACCCTTATCTGAATCGATTCGGTTCGCCAATACGATTCTCAGTACGACTGCCTGGCAGGCGTATTAATGATAATAAAAGGAGGTAGCAAGTGACCATTGCTATTGTCATAGGCACACATGGTTGGGCTGCTGAGCAGCTACTCAAAACGGCAGAGATGCTGTTGGGCGAGCAGGAAAACGTCGGCTGGATCGATTTCGTTCCCGGTGAAAATGCCGAGACGCTGATAGAGAAGTACAACGCTCAACTCGCGAAGCTGGATACCAGCAAAGGCGTGCTGTTTCTCGTTGATACATGGGGCGGCAGCCCGTTCAATGCCGCCAGCCGCATTGTCGTCGATAAAGAGCACTATGAAGTTGTCGCCGGGGTGAATATTCCCATGCTGGTGGAAACCTTCATGGCGCGCGACGACAATCCGTCGTTCGACGAGCTGGTGGCACTGGCCGTTGAAACCGGTCGCGAAGGGGTAAAAGCCCTGAAAGCGCAGCCGGTTGAAAAACCCGCCCCTGCGCCTGCAGCGGCACCAAAAGCGGCGGCACCGGCAAAACCGATGGGCCCGAACGATTACATGGTTATCGGCCTTGCGCGTATTGATGACCGCTTAATCCACGGCCAGGTTGCAACGCGCTGGACCAAAGAGACCAACGTTCGACGCATTATCGTGGTCAGCGACGAAGTTGCCGCCGATACCGTACGTAAAACCCTCCTGACTCAGGTTGCTCCTCCTGGCGTTACCGCGCACGTCGTGGATGTCGCCAAGATGATCCGCGTTTACAACAACCCGAAATACGCGGGTGAACGCGTAATGCTCCTGTTCACTAACCCGACAGACGTTGAGCGCATTGTTGAAGGCGGCGTGAAAATCACCTCCGTGAACATTGGTGGTATGGCATTCCGTCAGGGCAAAACGCAGGTCAACAACGCCATTTCAGTCGATGCGAAAGATATCGAGGCATTCAACAAGCTGAATGCGCGCGGTATTGAACTGGAAGCCCGTAAGGTTTCCACGGATCAAAAACTGAAAATGATGGATTTGATCGGCAAAGTTGGGAAATAAGCCCGCGCCGGTTCTCACATAAAGCTTATGTAATAGGAGAAGTGCAATGGAGATTACCACTCTTCAGATTGTGCTGGTGTTCGTCGTCGCATGTATTGCGGGTATGGAATCCGTACTTGATGAATTTCAGTTCCACCGCCCTCTGGTGGCCTGTACGCTGATTGGGGCCGTTCTGGGTGACATGAAAACCGGTATCATCATCGGTGGTACCCTGGAAATGATCGCCCTGGGCTGGATGAACATCGGCGCGGCGGTTGCGCCCGATGCCGCGCTGGCCTCTATCATTTCAACCGTTCTGGTTATTGCTGGTCACCAGAGTATTGGTGCCGGTATCGCCCTGGCGATCCCGCTGGCAGCAGCGGGCCAGGTTCTGACCATCATCGTTCGTACTATCACCGTTGCCTTCCAGCACGCGGCGGATAAGGCGGCCGAAAACGGTAACCTCACGGCCCTGTCGTGGATCCACGTTTCGTCCCTGTTCCTGCAGGCGATGCGTATCGCGATCCCAGCGGTTATCGTGGCGATCTCTGTCGGTACCAGTGAAGTCCAGAGCATGCTGAACGCCATTCCAGAAGTGGTCACCGGCGGTCTGAACATCGCGGGCGGTATGATCGTGGTTGTCGGTTATGCGATGGTCATCAACATGATGCGCGCAGGCTACCTGATGCCGTTCTTCTACCTCGGCTTCGTGACCGCTGCCTTCACCAACTTCAACCTGGTTGCACTGGGCGTGATTGGTGCGGTGATGGCGATTCTCTACATCCAGCTCAGCCCGAAATACAACCGCGTCGCGGGTGCCCCAGCGCAGGCTGCTGGTAACAACGATCTCGATAACGAACTGGACTAACAGGTGAGCGAAATGGTTGATATGACAAAAACTACCACCGAGAAAAAACTCACTCCGGGTGATATTCGTGGCGTGTTCATCCGTTCTAACCTGTTTCAGGGTTCATGGAACTTCGAACGTATGCAGGCGCTGGGCTTCTGCTTCTCCATGGTACCGGCGATCAAACGCCTGTACCCGGAAAACAACGAAGCGCGCCGTCAGGCGATCAAGCGTCACCTGGAATTCTTTAATACTCATCCTTACGTTGCGGCCCCCGTACTGGGCGTAACGCTGGCGATGGAAGAACAGCGTGCGAACGGCGCAGAGATTGACGATGGTGCTATCAACGGTATCAAAGTCGGCCTGATGGGTCCGCTGGCCGGTGTCGGTGATCCTATCTTCTGGGGTACCGTGCGTCCGGTCTTCGCGGCGCTGGGTGCCGGTATCGCGATGAGCGGCAGCCTGCTTGGCCCGCTGCTGTTCTTCATCCTGTTCAACGCCGTGCGTCTGCTGACCCGTTATTACGGCGTGGCCTACGGCTACCGTAAAGGGGTGGATATCGTTAAGGACATGGGCGGCGGCTTCCTGCAGAAACTGACTGAGGGGGCGTCAATCCTCGGCCTGTTTGTCATGGGGGCGCTGGTTAACAAGTGGACGCACGTAAACATCCCGCTGGTGGTATCGACCATCACCGGGCAGGATGGTCAGACGCGCGTCACCACCGTGCAGACGATTCTGGACCAGCTGATGCCTGGCCTGGTACCGCTGCTGTTGACCTTCGCCTGCATGTGGCTGCTGCGTAAGAAAGTGAACCCGCTGTGGATTATCGTTGGCTTCTTCGTCATCGGCATCGCGGGCTACGCTGTCGGCCTGCTGGGTCTGTAAGTTTCAATGCTATAGGCCGGGGGCTTGCCCCCGGTTTTTTTTATCTGGAGGATGAATGACTGTCACGGACATCGTACTGGTTTTATTTATTGCTGCCCTTCTGGCTTACGCGATCTATGACGAGTTCATCATGCCCCGCCGTCACGGCGAGACGCTGCTCTCCCTTCCCCTTCTGCGACGCGGGCGCGTGGATGCGTTTATCTTCGCGGGTCTCATCGCTATTCTTATTTACAATAACGTCACCGGACATGGTGCAATATTAACCACATGGTTATTATGTGCGCTGGCATTAATGGCTGTTTATCTGTTCTGGATCCGCACGCCGAAAATCATTTTTAAATCCCGCGGATTTTTCTTCGCCAATGTGTGGATAGAATATAACCGTATTAAAGAGATGAATTTATCCGAAGACGGTGTGCTGGTGATGCAATTAGAACAACGCCGCCTGCTTATTCGGGTGAAGAATATTGATGACCTGGAAAAGATATACAAGCTACTCGTTAAAACTCAATGAGTTAGATATATAGCAATGGCTATATAATGCGTTTATCTTGCGCATGAAATATAGCCAAAGCTATATCCTCTTCGTTAATTTGCTCTCTATTTGTTAACGATATCTTCACGCATAAAGACAAATGAAAATCGTTATCAATAAGCATTTTAAATAATGCCTCTTCATTGTTGTTTTATATTCTCAAAATATGTTAAGGTTGCGCCCGTCGTTGGGGAGTAGCCGATTTCCTGCTCGCAGGAAATGTACGTGTCAACATGCTCGTTGAAAAACGTGGCGCGTACGGATCGCTGACAGCACATCTTAAGTGCGGCGCGATCAGGCGAGACCATAGATACATCAACTGCTGTTTACTGGGGGCAGTGATGTGTCATATGGATATCCCCGGTCTGGACGCTGTTATGAATATCTCCGCTACGATCCTCCTCGCTTTTGGCATGTCCATGGACGCGTTTGCTGCTTCCATCGGAAAAGGCGCCACGCTCCATAAACCTAAATTCTCAGAAGCCCTGCGTACCGGCCTGATTTTCGGTGCTATCGAAACGCTGACGCCGCTTATCGGGTGGGGTCTTGGCATGCTCGCCAGCCAGTTCGTGCTGGAATGGAACCACTGGATTGCGTTTGTACTGCTGGTATTTCTCGGCGGTCGAATGGTGATTGAAGGTTTTCGCGGCGGTGATGATGAAGACGAAGAGCCGCAGCATCGCCACGGGTTCTGGCTGCTGGTCACCACGGCGATAGCCACCAGCCTTGATGCGATGGCCGTCGGTGTCGGTCTGGCATTCCTGCAGGTCAATATTATCGCCACCGCGCTGGCCATCGGCTGCGCAACGCTGATTATGTCCACGCTGGGCATGATGGTCGGACGGTTTATCGGCCCGCTGCTGGGTAAACGCGCCGAGATCCTGGGGGGAATTGTGTTGATTGGCATTGGTGCCCAGATCCTCTGGGCACACTTCGCCGGTTAATCTTCGCGCTGCCAGGCGTGGATACTGAAATCCGTCTGGCAGCAAAATGTTGAATGTGCCGCTAACGCTTCCCATACTTCCGGTTTTGCCCGCCACGCGAACGGCGTCATCTGCAGCAGCGCGGTGGCCTCTTCCCCTTTCAGCGTCATTTCATACGCCACGCTTTGCTCCTGCTTCAGGCTAAAACCGGCCAGCTGTTCAGAATGAGGGGCATGCAGACGCACTTCGTCGTAGATCAGCCCTTTCAGCTCCATAAGATGACGCGGGCCCGGCGTCACGGTGACGACCCACCCGCCCGGTTTCACCACGCGAGCCAGCTCTTCCGCCTTGCAGGGCGCGTAAATGCGGATAACAGCGTCCATACTGGCATCGTCAAACGGCAGCCGGTGGCTGGATGCCACGCAGAACGTCACGTCCGCGTAACGCTTTGCCGCCGCGCGAATGGCCACTTTCGACACGTCCAGACCGAACGTCAACGCGCCCTTCTCACCGGCAACCTCGGCAAACCGTGCGGTGTAGTACCCTTCCCCGCAGCCGATATCGAGCATGGCGGTGGCTGAACCCGGCAGAATGTCATTTAGCATCTGCGCGACGGTCTCCCGCAGCGGCAGATAGTGCCCGGCATCAAGAAACGCGCGGCGCGCCTGCATCATCTCTGCACTGTCGCCGGGATCGCGGGAGCGCTTATGCTGCACCGGCAGAAGATTCACGTAGCCTTCTTTTGCCATATCAAACTGGTGCCCCTGCGGACAGGTATAACTTTTATCTGAGTGCGTCAGGGGGGCGTGGCAAAGGGGACAACTGAAGGACATGGTGACTCCGGAGCATAATCAAAGGGCGAAGTGTACCGCTATTCGCCCTGGTTATAAACGCCCGGTTAACGCATAACGATAAGGTGATCGGAACCCGCCGGTAACCCGTCAGGCTTCACGTTCTCCAGGCGCAGCACGTTGCCCATAATCTCGCTGAAGACAGGCGCGGAAACGGCACCGCCGTAGTAGGCGCCATTTTGCGGATCGTTAATGACCACCACCAGGGCAAAGCACGGATCGCTGGCAGGCGCAACGCCGGCAGTATAGGCAACATATTTATCGACGTACTTCCCGCTGTCGTCAATTTTCTTCGCCGTACCGGTTTTCACCGCCACCCGGTAATCACGAACGGCGGCCTTAACCCCACCGCCGCCGGGCAGCGCAACGCTCTCCATCATGTGCTCCACCTCGTGCGCAATCTCTTCCGGCATAACACGGTGCCCGATAACGGGTGGATCGATACGCGTAATCGAGAGAGGTCGCTCAAGCCCGAAGCCGCCAATGGTGGCGTAGACGTGCGCCAGCTGGAGCGGCGTCACCATCAGCCCGTAGCCGAAGGCAAAGGTCGCGCGGTCGAGCTGGCCCCAGTATTTACGCTGGGGCAACAGCCCCGCGCTCTCACCCGTTAAGCCAAGACCCGTATTGGTGCCAAAACCAAAGTTTCGATAGGTATCAATAAGATGCTGGACAGGCATTGCCAGGGAGAGTCGGGAAACGCCGGTGTCGCTCGATTTTTGCAAGATCCCGGTCATTGTCAGTTCAGGGTAGTAACCCACATCGCGGATACGATGTCCGTCAAGGGTATACGGGCGAGTATCAATCACGCTGTCCGGCTGGACCAGCCCCTGCTGCAGGGCCGTCATCAGCACCAGCGGCTTGACGGTCGAACCGGGTTCGAACGTATCGCTGATCGCGCGGTTGCGAAAATCGTTTATCGTCGCGCCTTCCCGATTATTAGGGTTGAAGTCCGGATAGCTCGCCATGGCGAGGATTTCCCCGGTTGGGATATTAATTAACACCGATGCCCCAGACTCGGCCTTGTTCCAGGCCACGGCATTATCGAGCGCATCTTCGGTAATGGTTTGCAGACGCTCGTCGATACTTAACTGGATGTTATGCGCCGGTGCGGGTGCCACTTCCGTCAGGTTTTCAATCACGCGTCCGTAGCGGTCTTCCCTTACCTGCCGCACACCCGCCTTGCCGGTCAGCTGCGCGTTGAAGCTCTTTTCCACGCCTTCAATGCCCTGCCCGTCAATATTGGTGAAGCCAATCAGGTTCGCTGCCACATGGCCGGCAGGATAAAACCGGCGGGACTCATCGCGTAAATTGATGCCGGGTAGATTGAGCTTATCGATCCACTTTGCCTGCGCAGGATCGACCTGACGGGCAAGATAAATAAAACGGCCCTGCGGGTTGGCGTTGATTCGCGCCGAGAGTGTGCCCAGGGACAGATGCAGCGCGTTTGCCAACGCCTGCCAGCGTTCGTCAGCGCCAACGCCCCCTTTTGCCAGCACCGTTTTAGGATCGGCCCACACGGCCCGGACAGGCACGCTCACCGCAAGGGGGCGACCTTCGCGATCCATTATCATACCCCGCGGCGCATTAATCGCCAGCTGGCGGAGGGAGCGCATATCTTCCTGCTTCACCAGATTGTCAGGCTTGATGATTTGCAGCCAGGCAACGCGGCCCAGCAAAAAAGCCAGACTACAAAAAATAGCTAAACAGAGCAGCACAAAACGCGCCGGCATGAAATTTCCGGCGGCCGTTATTAATTTATTCTTCACCTGAACCCCTGGACTGTTAAACAACGCCCTGATTTAACGGGAAAAGATGGGTTTAGGGTGGTGAAACAGTGCTACTAACCTCGCAGCTTTGCAACAAGTTACTAACAAGACCGCGAATGGTAATATTTTGAAAGATAAGGGACATAAAAAAGCCCCGCGTTGTGCGAGGCTTTATGTCTGAGATTGAAGTGCTAAGCGCTTCAGTCAGCAGCGGTTCGATCAGATAGCAGTTACGTTAACTGCAGCTGGGCCTTTCTGGCCGTCCTGAATTTCGAACTCAACGTTCTGGCCTTCAGCCAGAGTTTTGAAGCCGTTACCCTGGATTGCAGAGAAGTGTACGAACACGTCTTTGCTGCCGTCAGCAGGAGTAATGAAACCAAAACCTTTAGACTCGTTGAACCACTTAACTTGACCTTTAATCTTTGCCATTTTGCAAAATTCCTTAGAGTGTTTTCTTAGCCCGCAGGCATTAACTGAGATAAAACTGAGACATTACTGCATGAGGCACTAATATAAGGTTCGGCAGAGAAGCGGTATTCAACGACAACGTGTTTACTCAGGACTTCTTTACTGAAAATGCCACACATAAACAGAACTGTACCTCGTTTGACCCAAAACGTGTTATCACACACTATGTTTAATATGGCAAGCCATTTTTAAACATGTCTCGATCCGCCGCACAAATTCGAACAGTGCCTGTCAGGTTTTGCACAATTATGCGCATCACGTACAGACAGCTCTGCTGCGTAACAAAGACCCAGCGTTGCCTTCACAACCGCTGTAATCTAAGACTTTTTTAACATAGCTCATTCATTACGAAGCGTCCAGCAACCGGGAAAAGAAATCTTACTTCTTGATTGAGTTAGAACAATTTGTGAAAACTTATGCTTAAATCATTGTAACGCGACCAAATTGTTTCAGAGAAAAAACACCGTTAATAACCTGCCTCCAACTGTATTAAAATGCACCAGTTAATAAACAGCGTTATGCACTAAAATAATGAAATTTTTATGACCCTGCATCAAAAGAAGGCAAGCAAAACGTTTCGATAAAAATAAAACATTCCTGCACGCGTTTACATACAGAATATATGCACTCTTTTATCGCTTCGTTTATAAGGATAAATATTCACCAATTTTCAGTATCCTGAAAGAATGATTAACTGGTGCTAAATTATCTAGCACGTCAGTTAACTCCCGCACAGGTTCATCCAGGGATTCATCTGCCAGTTCAAACACGCCCCAGTGAATGGGAAACGCCAGAGGACAACCCAACTGCTGCCACAATGCCACCGCAGATTGCGGATCCATATGATGGACAGCCATGAACCATCGCGGGGCATAGGCACCAATCGGTAACGCAGCAGCATCAATATGGCCCAGGCGTTCAGGTATCAACAGCAGCTCGGGCGAATACCCCGTATCACCGCTGAACCAGAAACGATGATGTCGCCCTTCCATAACCCAGCCGCACCATAGAGAGCGATTGCGGTTCCATGGCGTGCGCATACTCCAGTGCTGTGCCGGTACGGCGGTCAGCGTCATCCCCTGCCAGGTGAAACTCTGCCACCAGTCGAGCTCAACCACGCGTTTTGCTCCTCGACGGCGAAACCAGTCGGCCAGGCCTAGCGGAACAAAAAAACTGACGCCGGGGAAGCGTTTGAGGATACGGCGTATGGTCGCATCATCAAGATGATCGTAATGATTATGGGAAATGACGACCGCATCAAGCTGATGAAGTTGATCGACTGACAGCGCGGGAGGCGTTTTGCGCTGTGGTCCCAGGAAAGGGAGCGGAGAAGCGCGCCGTGAAAACACCGGATCGGTAAGGATGATATTGCCGTCCAGCTGCAGCAACACGCTCGCGTGTCCGAGCCACCACACCCCATCTTCATGAGATTGCGTAAGCTCAACCGGTTGCCACCACCGGTGGATAAAGTCTTCATAACCCAGCGAGGGCGGCTTCGGTAAACCCGCCTCTTTACGCGCTTTACGCCAACGGTCAAGATCGCCGGGTTGATGTCCGACAGGATCGGTATTACGAAAACCGTTCGGGGTGTGATGTTTCAGGGAGGGGTCATACCAGGGATTTTTCCAGACCACAGCCACCTCCCAGACAAAAAGATTAACGCTCAGCCACCAGGCGGATAAAGTCGTCTTCGTCTTTGTTATCTTCAGCGACCGGGTCTTTCGGCGCGTCTTTCTCTTCCGGTTCGTTAGCCTCACACAGACGGCGCAGCAGCGCATTCTGACGTTTTTGCTGATCGAGTAGCGCTTCCAGCAGTTCGATCTGCTCGTTAGTACGGGAACTGGCGCGGTTCACGAAAAACCAAATGACCAGTCCCACAAGCAGAACAACCATAGAAATCATCAGGGATGCCATATTCAGCAACCCTGAATTCAGTAACTCACCCATTTCACCACCTCAATAAAAACGTCTATTTTACCACTGGCGCGAAGGAAGGAAATCACCTTGAGAAAAAATGCGTGTTACCACGGAATAAATTTATTGATTGCGCAGACGCCGCTAAAAAACTGTACATCCTGATCGCACATCACATTGATCGTCTGCGTCCATAACACCACGCACGCTATCAGCACGATAATCAGAATTACCCAGCGTATTTTTTTCACTCCACACTCCGTCTAATGACCTGATGTAACGAGGTTATCACGCTTATCTTAAACAAGGACTAACTGTGCCTCCATCGCGCTTTTTTCAGATTCCTGCACTTGTTTCGTCGCGTAAACCGTTTACGCTAGCATTATGATAACAACGATAAAAGAGGTAATGATGCGCTTAATCATTCGAACAATTATTGCACTGGCCATCGTCTGGATTGGCCTTCTGCTAACGGGTTATGGCGTGCTTGTGGGAAGCACCGAAAACGCTGCCGGCTTAGGCATTCAGTGTAAGTATGTAACAGCACAAGGACTGAGCACTGCACAGTATCTGCATTCTGACAGCGGGTTCATTGGTTTAACGAACTGTCCCGTACTGCGTAAAACATCCGTCGTGATTGATAATGGCTAAACAGCCGGGCAAATGACTGACAAAAAACGCCGCAACAGATGCGGCGTTTTTTTATGCGGATAAAGATTAGAACGGGTAGTCGTGATAACCCATCTGTTCAGAAATCTTGCGTGCGGCAGTGTGCAGAATAGCCACATACTCATGCAGACGCTCTTCGGAGAAGCGTAAGGTTGGGAAGGAGATACTTAAGCCCGCGATCACCACGCCAAAGCGGTCAAACACCGGAACGCCGATACAGCGCAGCCCCTCTTCCTGCTCTTCGTTATCTTCGCCATACCCCTGCTCGCGTACGCGATCGAGCACCGTCAGCAGCGCGTCCGTGCTGGTAATGGTTCGCGCAGTACTTTGCTTGTATTCCACGCCTTCGAGGATCTGCTTCACTTCCTCACGATCGCGCCACGCCAGCAGAACCTTACCAATGGCGGTACTGTAGAGGGGGTTGCGACGACCAATGCGCGAATACATGCGCAGATTGTACATGGAGTCGATTTTATGGATGTAAACAATGCTGTCTTCATCCAGCGCGCCGAGATGGATGGTCTCTTTGGTCAGGCGAGAGATTTCACGCATCTGAATATCGGCGCTGCGGATCAGGTCAACATTTTGTAGCGCGCGGGCACCCAGCTCAAACAACTTCAGCGTCAGAGAGTATTTTTCAGATTCGCCTTCCTGGGCAACGTAGCCCAGCGACTTCATGGTTTGCAGAAAGCGATAAACGGTGCTTTTTGACATCATCACGCGCTGCGACAACTCTGTAATACCTATTTCACGCTCTTCTCCCAGCGCCTGTAAGATGCCAAACACCTTCAGCACGGAAGAAACAGAATCTGGCTGTTTATCCAAATCCGCAATAGCCATTTACCACCTCATAGAGAGTGTTTTATAAAAATCAGAACCGGTTTTTATTATAAGTTCCCGTCATGTCACCTGCAATCAATCCGCGTTTACTTCGTTACAAATCTGCGACATATCCCGGCTGTAACAATGCTAAAATAGTTACCATGAGAATAATTTCACGCTGAGCTTTTTAAATCCTAATGGAAAAGACCCTTTCCGATGGCCTGCCGTTACCCCAGCGGTATGGCGCTATAGCGACCATCATTATCGGTATCTCAATGGCCGTCCTTGACGGCGCAATCGCGAACGTTGCTCTGCCAACCATCGCCAGCGATCTGCACGCCTCTCCCGCCAGTTCGATATGGATTGTTAACGCCTATCAGATTGCGATTGTGGTTTCCCTGCTCTCGTTCTCTTTCCTGGGCGACATGTTCGGTTACCGTCGGGTGTATCAGTGCGGTCTGGTGGTTTTCACCTTCACGTCCTTGCTATGCGCACTTTCAGATTCACTGCATACCCTGACGCTTGCCCGTATTGCGCAGGGTTTTGGCGGCGCGGCGCTCATGAGCGTAAACACGGCGTTGATCCGCTTAATTTATCCTCAGCGTCATCTGGGGCGCGGCATGGGGATAAACTCGTTTATTGTCGCCGTCTCTTCCGCCGCCGGACCAACCATTGCGGCGGCGATCCTTTCCGTTGCGTCATGGCAATGGCTGTTCGCCATTAACGTGCCGCTGGGTATCGTCGCGATATTCTTCGCCCTGCGCTTTCTCCCCGCTAACGGTCCCAAAAGCACCATGCCGCGCTTCGATGTGGCGAGTGCAGTGATGAATGCTCTGACTTTTGGCCTGCTGATTACAGCCCTGAGCGGCTTTGCGCAGGGACAGTCTCTGATGCTTACCGGCGCGGAGCTCATCGCCCTTCTGGCGATCGGCTTTTTCTTTGTTCGCCGCCAGCTCACTCTCCCGGTGCCTTTACTGCCGGTCGATCTGCTGCGTATTCCCCTCTTTTCCCTCTCCATTTGCACGTCAGTCTGCTCGTTCTGCGCCCAGATGCTGGCTCTGGTTTCTTTGCCCTTCTTTCTGCAGAGCGTCGTAGGCCGTTCAGAAGTGGAGACCGGCCTGCTGTTAACTCCCTGGCCGCTGGCGACAATGGTAATGGCACCGCTGGCAGGTTATCTGATTGAACGCGTCCATGCCGGTTTATTGGGAGCGTTGGGGCTGGCGGTAATGGCGACAGGCCTATTCGCGCTGGCTCTGCTACCGTCATCGCCAACCGATCTGGACATCATCTGGCGCATGATTCTGTGCGGCGCAGGGTTTGGCCTGTTCCAGTCCCCTAACAACCACACCATTATCACCTCCGCGCCGCGTCATCGCAGCGGAGGTGCCAGCGGCATGCTGGGGACCGCGCGCCTTCTGGGACAAAGCACCGGTGCGGCGCTGGTTGCCCTGATGTTTAACCTCGCCGGACAAAACGGCAACCATGTTGCGCTTCTCACCGCGGGTGCTCTTGCCTCCCTCGCGGCGGTCGTCAGCGGCCTGCGCGTGACTCAGCCCAGAGTTCAGGCATAAAAAAAGCCGGGCGGAGTGTTCTCCTGCCCGGCTTACTAAGGTTCGTTGCGTTACTTCAGGTATTCCCCACTGCGCAGCGCTTCGATACGTTTATCCAGCGGCGGGTGAGACATAAATAGCTCGCTCAGCGATTTGGATTTACCGTTAATGCAGAAGGCCATCATGCTGTTCGCTTCCTGCGGCTCGTAGCTGGTTTTCAGACGCTGCAGCGCGGCAATCATCTTCTCACGACCAACCAGTTTCGCCGAGCCGGCATCCGCGTGGAATTCACGGTGGCGGGAGAACCACATGGTGATGATGCTGGCCAGAATACCGAATACCAGTTCCAGAACCATCGAAACGGCGAAGTAGATCAGCGGGTTGCCGTTGCTCTCTTCACCTTCGTCGCGGTTGCCGCCCATAAAGCCTGCCGCAATCTGCGCCAGAATACGGGAGATGAAGATCACGAAGGTGTTCACTACGCCCTGAATCAGGGTCATGGTCACCATGTCACCGTTGGCGATATGGCTGATTTCGTGGGCAATAACCGCTTCGGCTTCGTCACGGCTCATGTTCTGCAGCAATCCGGTGCTGACGGCAACCAGTGACGCATCGCGACGAGCGCCAGTAGCGAAAGCGTTGATGTCCGGGGCATGGTAAATCGCCACCTGCGGCATGGCGATCCCGGCCTGGCGGGATTGCTGAGCCACCGTGTTCATCAGCCACTGTTCCATATCGTTACGCGGCTGTTCAATAACCTCACCACCCACCGATTTCAGCGCCATCCACTTCGACATCAGCAGGGAGATGAACGAGCCACCAAAACCAAACAGCAGCGCCATAATCAACAGACCCTGAACGCTGCTCGACTGAATTCCCGTCAGGCTTAGCACGAGCCCGAAAACCACCATGACCGCCAGGTTGGTGAGCAGGAAGAGCGCGATTCGCATCATAATTTTCTTTTTACCTCAGTTTAACAAAACGCACTATGCGATTACCCACATCGTATGGGTATTGCGGCTATTTTCAAGCATCCGGCGGGCGTAAGTCACCAGAAAGACACAACTTTACACAATTGGAAATCTGGCTGACGGAAGGATGAAGAACAAAAAGAAACAGGCACAATTTCTTGTGCCTGTTGGGAGATTATTTTGCCGGAGCCGGCTGTACGGCAGGTTTCTCTTTTTCCTGATTCGCCAGGTCGAGAGCGATATGCACCGTCTCGTCCAGATACGGATCCGGCTCCTGGTAATCTTTTGGCAGATCGTCCAGTTTCTTGAGCAGAGGCTTACCTTCACGCTTGAAGCGATCGTTGATACGCGCCAGGCGGGTTGCATCGTCTTCGTTGTTCTCTTTCTCACGCTGTGCGTAGTTCAGAGAAACGATATTCCGCTTATCTTTCAGGGCATTGAACCGTGCAATGTCCTTCATGATGTACTGGAACTCCGGATCTTTCGCGATGCGGTCGTTATGCGCTTTCAGCAGTTCAGGGCCAAATTGCGTCATATCACCCGCTTTCACGTAGGTCGCGGCATTGATGCTGTCCCACGGCAACGCGTTATCTTCAAACTTCTCGCCGGTTTCCGTCTCTTCCGTGCCTGTCGGCATCATGATGTCCGGCGTTACGCCCTTACGCTGCGTACTGCCGCCGTTCACGCGGTAGAACTTCTGAATGGTGTACTGAACCGAGCCCAGTGCAGGCCATTCCGGACGCAGCATTTGATCGTAAATACGATTCAGAGAGCGATACTGCTGAACGGTGCCTTTCCCGAAGGTTGGCTCACCGACGATCAGCGCGCGGCCATAGTCCTGCATTGCAGCGGCAAAGATTTCAGACGCGGAAGCACTGAAGCGGTCAACCAGGACCACCAGAGGGCCTTTGTAGTAGACCACACCGTCGTTGTCGGCATCTTCACGCACTTTACCGTTGTTATCGCGCACCTGAACCACAGGACCAGATGGAATGAACAGACCAGAGAGTGAAACTGCTTCCGTCAGCGCACCGCCGCCGTTACTGCGCAGGTCGATGATAATGCTGCTGACGTTCTGCTTTTCAAGCTTCTGCAGCTGAACTTTCACATCGTCAGTCAGCCCTACGTAGAAGCCAGGAATATCCAGGACACCTACCTTCTCTTTACCCACGGTTTTCACCGACATTTTCACCGCGCGGTCTTCCAGACGGATACGCTCGCGGGTCAGGGTAACGATACGGGTTTTGGTGCCTTTACCGGCAGGCAGAACTTCCAGACGAACCTTGCTGCCTTTCGGACCTTTGATCAGCGCAACCACGTCATCGAGACGCCAGCCGATCACGTCGACCATGTTCTGGCCGGTTTGTCCTACACCCACAATGCGATCGCCTACGCTAATCGCTTTGCTTTTGGATGCCGGGCCACCCGCGACCATCGAATTGATCACCGTGTAATCATCGTCCATCTGAAGCACCGCGCCGATACCTTCCAGAGACAGGCTCATCTCGGTATTGAACTGTTCGGTGTTGCGTGGAGAGAGATAGTTGGTATGCGGATCGATTTCGTGAGCAAAGGCGGTCATGGCCAGCGAGAAGACATCCTCACTGTTGGTCTGGGCCAGACGACGAATGGCGAATTTGTAACGACGCGTCAGCGTGTCACGGATCTCTTTTTCGTCTTTGCCGGTCAGCTTCAGGCTCAGTTCGTCGTATTTAACTTTACCGTCCCACAGCGCATTCAACTCGGCTTCATCTTTCGGCCAGGGTG
Organism: Enterobacter cloacae complex sp. CARB60; assembly: GCF_036487345.1. Classification (NCBI taxonomy): domain Bacteria; kingdom Pseudomonadati; phylum Pseudomonadota; class Gammaproteobacteria; order Enterobacterales; family Enterobacteriaceae; genus Enterobacter; species Enterobacter cloacae complex sp. CARB60. The sequence goes on along the minus strand of NZ_JAZKLC010000002.1, from coordinate 1,840,723 downwards.
CTTTACTGCGATCCAGATTAAAGGTGTCGGTACCGGTGAAGTCCATCGGACGTTCCAGCACTTTCAGCGCGTACTGATAGCGTTCAAAACGGCGCTTTTGCGACAGGTTGTAGAGATCGTAAAACAGATCCAGCTTGCCTGAACGCAACTCATCACCCACCTCGGATTTGCGCTTAGCGAACTGCTCGACATCGCTGGCGAGCAAAACGTTATGGCTGTAATCCAGCAAGTTCAGATAGCGGTCAAAGATTTTGGCCGAAAAGGCCTGATCGAGATCGAACTGACGATAGTGCGAGCGGGTAAAACGTGAGGTCACGCGCTCGCTCACCGTCGCGTGCTGCGTCTCTTCCTTGAGTACCGGAATTTGATCAACACGCGTGATATCGTCCACTGCAAAAGCGTGACCTGTTATGGCAAACAGGCCCGCCAGCGCGGTGAGCTTAAAAAAAGTGTTCATGCCAGGCTTGGCCTCCGTTTCAGAACAACAAGTGTTCTGCGCGTACAATCATTGACATACCAGAAGTCAGCTGTACACGAACGCCATCTTTGGTGATTTCCAGTACGGTGGCGTCCATAGCATTGTTACCCGCTTTTACCTTCAGCGCCTGACCTACGCTCAGAGCGTTAATGTCAGAAACCGGCGTATGGCGCGGCTCTTCACGAGGGGCACGCGGGGCTTTTGCTGCTGGTTTGTCTGCACGCGGTTTGCGATCGTTATTATCGTGACGGCGCGGCGCAGGGCGTGGTTTACGCTCACGACGAGGCGCTTCTTCCTGGCCGTTTGCCGCTGCGGCTTCGCGTTTTTTCGCCTGCTGTTCTGCACGTTGTGCCTGAACGCGTGCTTTGGCTTCTTCAAGCTGCTTGCGCGCGTGCTCAACGTGCTGCTCGTCCAGCTCACCACACGGGTTGCCGTCGAGATCCACGCGGGTCGCGCCAGCTTTGATACCGTACAGGTAACGCCAGCTCGAAGTATAAAGACGTAAGGCGGAACGCAGCTGAGTTTTGCTGAGGTTCATTTCCCCTTCAACACGCGCCACCAGATCCTGAAAAATACCGACTTTCAGGGGACGAGCTTCACCTTCCGCGCTGAAGCACTGCGGGAAACGCTCGGCCAGAAATGCGATAACTTCTTTACTGCTATTCAACTTAGGTTGATTTTCCATGAAATTTCCTGATTACAACGGACGTTGCCAACAAGCGCAGGCATGAACAGGCGTCATTATAATGACGCTATCAGTAAATGCTACGTTATCCGTTGATTATCCTGCGACGCTCGCAAAGAATTTTTGATAATCGGTTGCAGCGAGTACGTTTTCCAGATTCGCCACCAGCTCGCGCAGCCCCTGTTCGTCCTCGGTTGTAAAGCGACTGAAGACCGTACTGTCGATATCCAGAACGCCAATAATCTGATTTTTGACCACCAGCGGCAGAACGATTTCAGAGTTACTGGCGGCATCACAGGCAATGTGCCCGTCAAACGCATGAACGTCTTCCACACGCTGGACCTGGTTCTCGGCCACCGCCGTACCGCATACGCCGCGCCCTACCGGAATACGCACGCAGGCCAGTTTGCCCTGGAACGGGCCAAGCACCAGCGTTTCACCTTCCAGAAGGTAAAAGCCGGCCCAGTTCACGTCAGAGAGACGTTCAAACAGCAATGCGCTAGTATTTGCCAGAGTGGCTAAGAAGCTGGTCTCACCCGCCATCAATGCCTTAAAATCGCGGTTCAGATCCGCGTAGAATTCTGTTTTGTTCATTATTCAATCACTTAGTTGTCTTACAAATTTACCGCATAGCCTATTAAAATAAGCATTAAATGCGCTCATGCTCAAGATGAATCCGTTCATGAGTTATTATAACTTTCAACAATACTTATTTGTGCGCTGCTGATGGCCTTAAAAACAACCAAAATTACGCCGACAAGAAAGATAACTGTCCATACGGTAAGCGAAGCTTTGCCACGTGCACATTATCAGCGTTGCCCCCAGTGCGATACGCTTTTTATGTTGCCGAAGATGAAATCGCACCAAAGTGCCTTTTGTCCCCGCTGCGACGCCAAAATCCGTGACGGTCGCGACTGGTCGCTAACCCGCCTCGCCGCCATGGCCGTCACCATGCTGCTGCTGATGCCCTTCGCCTGGAGCGAACCGCTGCTGAAACTCTACCTGCTTGGCGTGCGTATTGACGCCAACGTGCTGCAGGGTATCTGGCAGATGACCCGTCAGGGCGATCCCATCACCGCTGCCATGGTGCTGTTCTGCACCGTTGGCGCGCCGCTGGTGCTGGTTGCCGCCATTGCCTATCTTTGGTTTGGCAATATTCTCGGCATGAACCTTCGCCCGGTGCTGCTGATGCTGGATAAGCTCAAAGAGTGGGTGATGCTGGATATTTATCTGGTGGGCGTGGGCGTTGCGTCAATAAAGGTACAGGACTATGCCTTTTTGCAGCCCGGTATCGGGCTCTTTGCCTTCATCAGTCTGGTATTGCTGAGCATCCTGACGCTTATCCACCTGAACGTTGAGCAGCTCTGGGAACGGTTTTACCCTCAGCGCCCCGCTACGCGTCCCGATGACAATCTGCGCGTCTGTCTGGGATGTCACTATACCGGCTTGCCCGACGCGCGTGGACGCTGCCCGCGGTGCCACATTCCGTTGAGACTGCGGCGCAACAACAGTCTGCAAAAATGCTGGGCCGCGCTGATCGCCTCCCTGGTGTTTCTGATCCCAGCCAATATGCTGCCGATTTCCATCATTTACGTGAATGGCGGGCGTCAGGAGGATACTATCCTCTCCGGGATTATCTCCCTTGCGCACAGCAACGTCGGGGTGGCGGCGATCGTCTTTATTGCCAGTATCCTGGTTCCCTTTACCAAAGTGGTGGTGATGTTTACCCTGCTCATCAGCATTCACTTTAAATGTGAACAAGGCTTACGGACACGCATTCTGCTTCTGCGATTCGTCACCTGGATTGGCCGCTGGTCAATGTTAGATCTGTTCGTGATTTCGCTGATGATGTCGCTCATCAATCGCGACCAGCTACTTGCTTTTACAATGGGACCCGCGGCTTTTTATTTCGGCTCTGCGGTGATATTGACTATTCTTGCTGTGGAATGGCTGGATAGCCGCTTACTTTGGGATGCACATGAGTCAGGAAACCCCCGCTTCGCCGACTGAAGCGAGAATTAAAACAAAACGCCGCATTTCGCCATTCTGGTTGCTGCCCGTCATCGCCCTGATGATTGCTGGCTGGCTGATCTGGACGAGCTATGAAGATCGCGGGAGTACGGTCACCATTGATTTCCAGACCGCCGACGGCATCGTCGCCGGGCGAACGCCCGTTCGCTTCCAGGGGGTTGAGGTGGGTACGGTACAGGACATCTCCCTTGGAAAAGGGCTGAACAAGATTCAGGTGCGGGTCAGTATTAAATCTGACATGCAGGATGCCCTGCGCAGCGAAACGCAGTTCTGGCTGGTGACGCCAAAAGCCTCTCTGGCCGGTGTCTCCGGGCTGGATGCGCTCGTGGGCGGTAACTATATTGGCATGATGCCGGGTAAAGGCGAGCCGCAGGATCACTTTGTTGCCCTGGATACACAGCCCAAGTACCGGCTCAATAACGGCGATTTAATGATCCATCTGCAGGCGCCGGATCTCGGTTCTCTGAACAGTGGCTCGCTGGTCTATTTCCGCAAAATCCCGGTTGGCCGCGTGTACGATTACGCGATCAACCCGAATAAACAGGGCGTCACCATCGACGTGCTGATCGAGCGTCGCTTCACCAATCTGGTGAAAAAAGGCAGCCGCTTCTGGAACGTCTCCGGCGTGGATGCGGATCTCAGCCTGAGCGGTGCGAAAGTGAAGCTGGAGAGTCTGGCCGCGCTGGTGAATGGCGCCATTGCCTTTGACTCACCGGAAAACTCAAGCCCTGCCACCGCGGATGACTCATTTGGATTGTATGCTGACCTGGCGCACAGCCAGCGCGGCGTGATCGTCAAACTCGCCCTGCCCGATGCTAAAGGGCTAAAAGCGGGTTCGACGCCGCTGATGTATCAGGGGTTGCAGGTTGGTCAGCTCACCAAAATGACGCTCAACCCGGGTGGTTCGGTCACCGGCGAAATGACGGTCGATCCGAGCGTGGTCGATCTCCTGCGCGAGAAAACGCGCATCGAAATGCGCAGTCCAAAGCTCTCACTGAACGATGCCAGCCTCAGCACGCTGTTGACCGGAAATACGTTTGAGCTCATCCCCGGTGATGGTGAGCCCAGCAATAGCTTCGTGATTGCCCCGGCGGATAAAACCCTGCTGCAAAAGCCGGGCGTGGTGACGGTCACGCTGAGTGCGCCAGAAAGTTACGGTATCGAAGCCGGACAGCCGTTAATTTTACACGGCGTGCAGGTCGGTCAGGTGCTGGAGCGTAAGCTCTCCGCGGATGGCGTGACGTTCTCGGTCGCCATCGATCCGCAGTACAGCGACCTGGTGCATGGTGACAGCAAATTCGTGGTGAACAGTCGCGTCGACGTGAAGGTGGGTCTGGACGGCGTGGAGTTCCTCGGTGCCAGTGCCAGCGAATGGGTTAACGGCGGTATCCGTATTTTGCCCGGCGATAAAGGCCCCGTGCGCGACAGCTATCCGCTGTATGCCAACCTGGAGAAAGCGATTGAAAACAGCCTGAGCGATCTTCCTACCACCACGCTGACGCTAAGCGCCGAGACGCTGCCGGACGTACAGGCGGGATCCGTAGTGCTGTATCGCAAGTTTGAAGTCGGGGAAGTGATCACCGTTCGCCCGCGTGCGGACGCGTTCGATATCGAACTGCATATCAAGCCGGAGTACCGCAAGCTGCTGACGCCAAACAGCGTCTTCTGGGCCGAAGGCGGCGCGAAAGTTCAGCTTAACGGTAACGGGCTGACCGTACAGGCCTCCCCGCTCTCACGCGCGCTGCGCGGGGCGATTAGCTTCGATAACCTCAGCGGCGCGGGCGCGAATCTGCGTAAAGGTGATAAGCGTATTCTCTTCCCGTCCGAAACCGCCGCACGCGCCGTGGGTGGACAGATTACCCTGCACGCGTTTGATGCCGGTAAGCTGGCGGAAGGTATGCCAATCCGCTATCTGGGCATTGATATCGGGCAGATCCAGAAGCTGAAGCTGATTACCTCGCGTAACGAGGTGCAGGCTACCGCCGTGCTTTACCCGGAATATATGCAGACCTTCGCCCGCACGGGTTCGCGCTTCTCGGTGGTCACGCCGCAGATCTCAGCCGCGGGCGTTGAGCATCTCGACACCATTTTGCAGCCGTACATCAACGTTGAGCCAGGCCAGGGCAATGCCCGTCGTGATTTCGAACTGCAGGAAGCCACGATCACCGACTCGCGCTACCTTGGCGGCCTGAGCATCGTTGTGGAAGTGCCGGAAGCGGGCTCGCTGAACATCGGCACTCCGGTACTGTTCCGCGGCATTGAAGTGGGCACGGTCACGGGCCTGACGCTCGGTACGCTCTCCGACCGCGTAATGGTGGCGTTGCGCATCAGCGAACGCTACCAGCACCTGGTACGTAATAACTCGGTATTCTGGCTGGCATCCGGCTATTCGCTGGACTTTGGCCTGACGGGAGGCGTGGTGAAAACCGGCACCTTCAACCAGTTCATTCGTGGCGGTATCGCGTTTGCCACGCCGCCGGGAACGCCGCTGGCGCCTAAAGCGCAGCCGGGTAAACACTTCCTGCTGCTCGAAAGCGAACCGAAAGAGTGGCGCGAGTGGGGAACCGCTCTGCCGCGTTAATCTGACAGGCTTCGGTGTCAACGCACCGGAGCCTTTATGTTACACTGCGCGCCTGAACTTTTCCCTGTGGTGTGCCCGTGGCTCAAAACTCCGTATTTCTTCCTGAACAATTCCTGGCGCAGATGCGCGAGGCGCTTCCTTCTCACCTGTCGTTAGACGATTTTATCGCCGCCTGCCAGCGTCCATTACGCCGAAGTATTCGCGTCAACACGCTGAAAATCAGCGTCGATGATTTTCTGGCGCTGGTCTCGGCGTACGGCTGGCAGCTTACGCCGGTACCGTGGTGTGCTGAAGGTTTCTGGATTGAACGCGATGACGAGGCCTCGCTGCCGCTGGGCAGTACCGCTGAACATCTGAGCGGTCTGTTCTATATTCAGGAAGCCAGCTCGATGCTGCCGGTTGCCGCCCTGTTTGCCGATGGCAACGCGCCTGAGCGCGTGATGGATGTTGCCGCGGCGCCCGGCTCGAAAACCACGCAGATTGCCGCCCGGATGGGTAACCACGGGGCGATCCTCGCCAACGAGTTTTCCGCCAGCCGCGTGAAGGTGCTTCATGCCAACATCAGCCGCTGCGGCATTCATAATGTTGCCCTGACGCACTTTGATGGACGCGTGTTTGGCGCCGCCCTACCGGAAGCCTTTGATGCCATTCTGCTGGACGCCCCCTGCTCCGGCGAAGGGGTGGTGCGTAAAGATCCCGATGCGTTAAAGAACTGGTCCGTAGAAAGCAACCTTGAGATCGCCGCCACGCAGCGAGAGCTGATCGAGAGCGCATTTCACGCGTTGCGCCCTGGCGGTACGCTGGTCTATTCAACATGCACCCTAAACCGCGATGAAAACGAAGAAGTCTGTCAGTGGCTGAAAGCGAACTACCCTGACGCAGTCGAGTTCCTGCCGCTTAACGATCTGTTTGCCTCGGCGCAAGAGGCGGTCACCCCCGAGGGTTTCCTCCACGTGTTCCCGCAGATTTACGACTGCGAAGGTTTTTTTGTGGCGCGTCTGCGTAAAACGCAGGCGGTTGCTCCCCTGCCCGCACCTAAGTTCAAGGTCGGCAACTTCCCGTTTGCCCCCCTTAAAGGTCGCGATGCCGCACAGCTTGAAGCCGCAGCTAAAAAGGTTGGGCTGGTCTGGGATGAGAGCCTGCATCTCTGGATGCGTGATAAAGAGATATGGCTGTTCCCGGCACAGATCGAGCCGCTCATCGGAAAGGTCCGTTTTTCGCGAATCGGGATCCGCCTGGCGGAAGTGCATAACAAAGGGTACCGCTGGCAGCATGAGGCCGTTATCGCCCTTGCCGGACGCGAGAATACCTTTGCCCTGACGCATCAGGAAGCCGAAGAGTGGTACCGTGGTCGCGATGTCTATCCGGACAGCGCGCCATCACATGATGAAGTGATAGTGACCTATCAAGGGTACCCGCTTGGGCTGGCAAAAAAAGTCGGCTCCAGGCTGAAAAACAGCTATCCGCGCGAGCTGGTCCGGGACGGCCGGCTGTTTACCGGTAACGATCGCACTGACTGAAAAAAAGCGCATTTTTTTACTGGCGATTTTGCTCTCCTTGTCTACGATCAAAAATGGGTGATCGCACTGGTCATACCAGATTTTGACAACCGACCCGGAGAGCACTATGACGAAAACCAGCGTGCGTATTGGCGCTTTTGAGATCGACGACGCAGAGCTGCGCGGCGAAGCACAGGGCGATCGAACGTTAAGTATTCCCTGCAAATCCGACCCGGATTTGTGCATGCAGCTTGATGCATGGGATGCAGACACCAGCGTCCCGGCAATACTTGATGGCGAACATTCTGTCCTTTACCGTGAGCATTACGATAGTAAATCCGATGCCTGGGTCATGCGTCTTGCCTGACCTAAAGAGAACCCGCCCGAAGGCGGGTTATTTATTACTGCAGCTGCACCAGCGTAAAGTAACCGTCGAAAACCGCCCCCGTATCAATGTAGTGCAGATTATCAAAATCATACCTTCTGTCGAGGGGCGTATGGCCAAACCAGAAATGATCCGCGCCGCTGATGCCCTGCCCTTTGCCCATCATAAATCCCATCAACCTGTCGCGGTTCCATAAAACGCGCTCAGCGCTAACCGGTTTTTGCCATCGATATTCCGCAGCCGGATAATCAGCATGGGCAATCACATTCAGACCGTTCGCACAGGTTATCTCGATGATATGCGGTAATTTCCGACAGGCCTCAAGCAACGACAGCGCAAGCTGTTGCTGGTCGCGTTCAAGATTGGCAAACCACATTCCGCCATTTATCGTCCAGAGCGAAAAATCGTTATTATCCAGACTGTCGAGAGCCATTTGCTCATGGTTTCCCCGCACGGCACGGAACCATTTTTCATGAATTAACTGCAGGCATTTCACGCTATCAGGGCCACGATCGATCATATCCCCGACGGAAATAAGCAAATCCTCATACGGGTTAAAGTGACGGCGTTTAAGCTCATCCATAAGCCACTGGTAACACCCGTGTATATCGCTGACAACCCAGACGTGACGCCACACCCCACCTTCAATTCGCTGATACATAGGACCTCCTTTTAACAGTATAGCCACCGCAGAAAAGGCAACAGACGGGCGCGGTCCTCATGAAGTGAAACAAACGGTAAACCAAACAGAAATAAAGATCCTTGCGCTATTAATCCCTTTTTCCTGGCTCCTTAGAATAAGGGTAGAAAAAAAAGAGGGGTCTTCACGTGTCTAATACGCACCTGCATAACGATGTTTTTTATCCGCATCGCACAAATATTATTTCCGAGCTGGTGAACGGCAAACGCGTGCCGGGGCCAATCTGGAGGAAGCGCGAATATCGCCTGAAGTTCCTTTTACGCTCGCTTTTGTTCTGGTCCTCTACCCATCGCATGCTGGAAGCCCTTTCCGGGCGCGACGATTTCGACAGGCTACTTGCCTCACAAATCACGTTACCCAGCAAGACCCACCGGCAGTATCTGATGCGCGGCCTGACGGCTAACGATCGCGCCGACGCTATCGTCAACCATTACTACTGGATTGATAGCCTGAAAGAGAGCGGTCTCGCTCAGGCCCTGACCAGCCCGCAGGAGCAAACCGTCGTACAGTTCCACGCCAAAGACGGGGTAACCTATACGGTCAATGCTTCCTCTGCGGGGAAAGCCGAGCGCGAAGGCGAAAGCACATTGTGGCTTCGCGACAACGAAGATACGCTTCTGGCCAGCCTGACCTTCAGCGTCGCGCGCAGCAACGGTCAGCAAGTGATGGTCATCGGCGGCCTTCAGGGTCCCCGCCGCAGCGTATCGCGAGACGTCATAAAACAGGCCACCCGCGCCTGCCACGGCCTGTTCCCTAAACGGGTGTTAATGGAAGTCCTCTTCCAGCTTGCCGCGCAGTCATCCATCCGGGCTATTTTTGCCGTCAGCGATGAGGGGCACGTTTTCCGCGCGCTGCGATATCGCCTGAGCAAAGGCCGCCATTTCCATGCCAGCTACGATGAGTTTTGGGGATCTCTGGACGGCAAAAAGCTCTCGGCCTACTGCTGGCAGCTGCCGCTTCAGATGGAACGGAAGTCCCTGGAAGAGATTGCCAGTAAAAAACGAGCCGAATACCGCCGTCGCTTTGAGCTGCTCGATGAAATAGAGGCGTCCGTGAAGTCCCACTTTTAAGCCTTGCTGGCGCTTTCGCTCACTGCACAGTGGATCCATTCTGTTTAAAAGAGGAATGATAAAGCAGCCCACTATTGCACAGGGCGAGGGCGCTCAGTTAGCATTGTGCAAAATGAAACTGACGAATACGTTGGGAAAAGCGCAATGTGGGCGCAAAAATGAGGGACTTCGGTAATGATCTATGACTGCTTCTTATATTACGATGAAGATATGCTTCTCGAAATCAGGCTTAACACGCTAGCGGACGTTGTCGATCGCTTCGTTATCGTTGAGTCAACGCATACCTTTACCGGAAAAAAGAGACAGCTGCATTTTGACATTAATAAATACAGTCAGTTTAAAGATAAAATTATCTACGTTGTTCATGATAAAGAACCAATAACGAAAGCTGCTGAAGAATCACATTCGGCTCGAGAAGTCATTCCGGGTCTGCCAGAAGGTATGGTGGTAGATGCGTGGGCAAATGAAGCCGCGCAGAGGAATGCTATCATGCAGGGTTTGACGCAGGCCAACGATGATGATTTGATTTTAATTTCCGATGTGGATGAGATATTTTCACCTTGGGTGGTCGCATCAATAAATCCCAAAAAACTCTGCACCACTATTTATCAGAATTTCTACAATTATCAGTTTAACCTGCAGGTTTTTAATACTGACAACACGCCAAGAAAATGTAAATTACCGAGAGCTACCCAATATAAAAATCTCGTTAATTTCTTTGGCGGTGAACCTGAATCATTCAGGAATCTTAAACGCACCCGAAGCGTCAAAAGCTGGTCGTGGCTAAAATGGAACTGGTTCAAGGTTAACAACTGCGTCATTGAAAATGGTGGCTGGCATTTCTCATGGGTGATGACACCTGAGCGTATCTCCGAAAAAATGTCTACCATTTCCCATACTGAATATGATCTTCCTGAGTTTAACAACCCGGAACACATTATGAAGGTCATTAAAAATGCGGAAGATATCTGGGGACGCGACAGGACGTTAATCAAGCAAGAGCTGACGGTTGAAAACTTCCCGGAGTACATTGTCCGCCACAAAGATAAATTCAGCGCGTTCATTATTTAACTTACGGGCTGCCCTTTTGCTCGCCAGAAGACGTTTGCTCAGCGGTCGCTCGGCCACAAAATTTTAACAAAGATCCCAAAAAACCCTGGACGCACGCGGTCCTGAGTATGTTATGGTTTAGACAGGATATGGAAAGTTCGAGAAAGTTTCGGGTGATTTCGAGTCATCACCGAACAACGCTTTGAAAAACATACAGATAAAAAGAGACCGAATACGATTCCTGTATTCGGTCCAGGGAAATGGCTCTTGGGAGAGAGCCGTGCGCTAAAAGTTGGCATTAATGCAGGCTAAGTCGCCTTGCCTTTTAAGAATAGATGACGACGCCAGGTTTTCCAGTCCACAGCAAAAGCGGCCTGAAAAAAAGCGTCAGAGCATCATTTAAACTGAAAAACCGCAGTGCTTTCGTAAGCATCTGCGGTTTTTTATTGGAAACCTGAACGTTAGCAGAGCTTGTCGGCGCGCTCGATAAACGGTGCCAGGCTCATTTTTTGTCCCGGATGCGCCGGATCATCGATCTGAATAACGCTAATCGGCTGGCCGCTGCTCTTACCGCTGGCTACCTGCTGCTCTGCGGTATCATTTAACGGGTATTGCACCAGCGTGCTCGGGTTGATCGCATACAGCGCGTGGCCCGGACGGCAGGTCAGCATCACCTCTTCGCGATTGAACGCCCATTTGTCCTTACCCACTTCAAAACGGCTAACGGTGATAACCTGCGGCGCGGCAAGCGCGCTCCCCGTGCAGGCCAGCAACAGGAGAGAAAATACTGTCTTTTTCATATGATATTTAACCTTGTCAGAAGGGTTCCCAGGTGGCGAACAGACTGACCGTTGCCAGTACCAGCGCTCCCAGCACCACTTCTGCCTGTGTCATCCTGATAAAAATCTGTTGTGCTCGCCCGGTCTCCGGACGAAACCGTGGCACCAGAAAATACCGATTTGCCAGCGCAATTACCACCATCAACGCCACCAGCGCACATTTGAACAACAAAAACCGCACGTAGCCAGCCTGCCAGGGAATATGGACGCCCAGTATCATGAGCGCATTTATCACGCCGGTGAGCAGCACGCCCGCGACGGCGTAATGCCCCACGCGCGAGAAGCGCATCATGGTAAAGATGGCGGCATTCTGCCACCGTCCTTTCGCCAGGCGCATGCAGAACAGCAGAGGCAGTAATCCGCCAACCCAGGTTGCGGCACAGATCAGGTGAAAAGCATAATTAAGACGCTGCAACGCCCCCATCGGACCGTCGTTCATCGCCGCGTGCCCTACCCCAGCCAGCAGGATAAGCTGGCCCATTGCGAGCAGCAGCAGCCGCGAACCTTTCAGCGGCGCAAGCCATGCCGCACCGACCATCATCGCCGCGAGGATCATTTGCCACAGCCAGACGCCACCAAACCGGGTCCCCATCACGCTGAACCAGACCTGCGGAGCAAAGACATCTCCCCAGCCGTTACCCATCAATCCGCCCTGCAGCATAAACATCAGGAACGCTGCCGCCAGGCCCACTAAGGCAGCCACTTTCTGCTGCGACTGGAATCGCCGGGACATCAGACGATGGAGAGACGAAGGCGCAAACCAGACGCTGTAAAGCGCATTGCCGAAAACCAGCATCAGCGCCCCGAAATGGATAAAGCGCACCCCGATATAACACAGCGCCAGCATGTTATTTCACGCTAAAGTGATAGCTGCCTTTGGTTTTATGGCCGTCTACGGAGACCACGTGCCAGTCCACCTGGTAAGTCCCCGAAGCCAGCGTTTGTTCCAGCGGAACGGTGAGCTGAGCCTTGTTCTTTTCGTCTCGCGTGGCGGTTCCCGTTTTGATGACCTGCTTTTGCGCATCCGTTACCACCACGCCGCTAAACCCAGGTTCGATACCTTCCGAAAAATTCAGCGTCAGTGCCTGCGGTGCGGTCACCACGCTGTCTGCTGCCGGAATCTGCTGTTTAAGATGTGCATGTGCCATCACGGAGGGTGCCATCATTGTTGAGGCCACAAAAACCAGTGCGCATACCGCGCGGGAGGCGGAGAAACCCATCGCAATCATTCCTTTTTGTTATGTCTGTATGCTAAAGAATAACGCTGTATAATAAACGAGTCGAGGAACATCCTGCCTCCGCTTGTCATCATCGTGCATTCGCGGTAACGTTGCCGCCGCATAAAAAGGAGAAGGTAATGAAGATCAATCTGGCCGCCCTTCCGCAGGACGAGATGGATAAAGTGAATGTCGATCTCGCTGCCGCTGGCGTCGCGTTTAAAGAGCGTTACAACATGCCCATCGTGGCTGAAGTCGTGGAACGGGAACAACCCGCCCATCTGCGCGACTGGTTTCGCGAAAGATTAATTGCCCACCGTCTCGCCTCGGTTAACCTCTCCCGTTTACCGTACGAGCCAAAAGTTAAATAAGCTTAACGAGTCGTTACACTTCCTTACGCGGAATCTGGCAGGATAAGAAAACCCTGATTAATTTAGGTGTATTCTTAAATCTCTGCGACTCAGTGTATAAGGAAGTCACGATGTCACATTGGAATATAGCGGCAGCCCAGTATAGCGGTCAGCACCAGAGCGTGGATGACCATGTTACGCACCACCTGCGCTTCATCGCCGAAGCAGCACGGCAGCGGTGTGATTTGCTGGTCTTCCCTGAACTCTCATTAACGGGCTCAGGCACGTCGACGCTCCCTCCCCCACCCGATGACGCGCAGCTGGAACCGCTGCTTAACGCGGCACATTTTTACCGGATTACCGTTATTGCCGGGATTCCCCTGGAGCGGAATGGTCAGCGCCAGAAAGGCCTCGCGCTTTTTACGCCCGCTCGCCACCGCATCCTGCGCTACCCGCAAGGTCACGGTGCCAGCCTGGTGCCGGGGGATAAGCACCTTACCATCATTGATGCGCATGCCGATTCCCCCAATCTCGATCCCAGGGCAACGCTTGTTACCAGCTGCCAGTCAGTAAGGGATAACCGCTGGCGGCAGTCCATCAGTACCCTGCAGCGCTTCGCGCATAAATATGCCATTGCGGTGCTGATGGCAAACGCCTGCGGCGGTAGCGCGCTGTGGGATGAAAAAGGCCAGCTGATCGTGCGTGCGGATACTGGCGAGCTTCTGGTGACCGGTACGCTCGGCGGAGAGGGTTGGCAAGGCGATATCATTCCTTTAGGCTAGGCGTTTTAAGCTCAGGAGTTTTCAATGCTGCGCGTCATCGATACCGAAACTTGCGATCTTCAGGGCGGAATTGTAGAAGTGGCCTCTGTCGACGTGGTTGACGGTAAAATCGTCAACCCAATGAGCCATCTGGTGCGTCCCGATCGCCCCATCAGCCCTCAGGCGATGGCTATCCATCGCATTACCGAATCGATGGTGGCGGATAAGCCGTGGATAGAAGAGGTCATTCCTCACTATTACGGTAGCCCATGGTACGTCGCGCATAATGCCAGCTTTGACCGCCGGGTGTTACCTGAAATGCCGGGCGAATGGATTTGTACCATGAAGCTAGCGCGTCGCCTCTGGCCGGGGATCAAATACAGCAATATGGCGCTGTATAAATCCCGTAAGCTCAGCGTCCGTACCCCTGAGGGGCTTCACCATCACCGCGCCCTGTATGACTGCTATATCACCGCCGCGCTGCTGATTGACATTATGAATATCTCTGGCTGGACGCCGGATGATATGGCGACCATCACCGGACGCCCCGCGCTACTGACCACGTTTACCTTTGGGAAATATCGCGGGAAGCCGGTGTCCGAGGTGGCGGATAAAGACCCGGGCTATTTGCGCTGGCTGTATAACAACCTCGACAGAATGAGCCCGGAGCTGCGCTTAACGCTGAAACATTATCTGGGCGACGCCTAACGCTCCGCACGGCCTGGCAGCGTGTCCTGCGCCAGGCCTATCAGGAAGGCATATTCAAGGACAACCCCTTCATACGATTTAAACCGTCCCGATTTACCCCCGTGTCCGGAATCCATGTCGGTACACAGCAGCAGCAGGTTGTCATCGGTTTTCAGCTCCCGCAGCTTTGCCACCCATTTTGCCGGCTCCCAGTATTGCACCTGAGAATCATGCAGACCGGTAGTGACCAGCATATGCGGGTAGGCTTTCGCCTCCACGTTATCGTACGGGCTGTACGCTTTCATATAGCGGTAGTACATCTCATCCTGCGGATTCCCCCACTCCTCAAACTCTCCAGTGGTAAGCGGAATGGATTCATCGAGCATGGTCGTAACCACATCGACAAACGGAACCTGCGCGACAATCCCCTTAAAGCGGTCGGGGCGCTGGTTGATCGCCGCCCCCATCAGCATTCCCCCCGCGCTGCCGCCCATTCCAAAGCAAAGCTGCGGATCCCCGTAGCCCTGCTCAATCAGCGCATCGCAGACGTCGAGATAGTCATTGAAGGTGTTTTTCTTTTTCAGGAATTTCCCGTCTTCATACCAGTGCTGTCCCAATTCACCGCCGCCGCGAATATGGGCGATGGCGAAAACAAAACCGCGATCGAGCAGGCTTAACCGGCTGCTGCTAAAATCGGCGTCCATGCTTGAGCCATACGAGCCGTAGCCGTACACCAGGATCGGATTTTTGCCTTTCTGGAAATGCGCCCGATGGTAAACGAGAGAGACCGGCACCTCGACACCATCGCGGGCGGTGACCCACAGGTGCTCGCTGCGGTAGTTTTCGGACTCAAACCCTTTTACCTCGCTCTGTTTAATCACCTGACGCTGCCCGGTATCCATATCCAGCTCAAACAGGGTGTCCGGCGTGGTCATGGACGAGTAGCCGTAGCGCAACCGCGACGATTCGGGTTCAGGGTTGAAACCAATCCACGTCACGTAGGCCGGGTCGTCGAACGCAATCCCCACTACCTCCCGGGTTTTACGGTTGATTTGCCGGATACTGGTCAGCCCGCGCTGACGCTCTTCCACCACCAGCCAGTCGGTAAAGAGGGTGAACCCTTCGAGCATCACCTGATCCCGCGCGGGGATAAGCACCTCCCACTTGCGCTCATCGCGCACTTTGGTTTTATAGAGACCAAAGTTTTTGCCCTCGCGATTGGAGCGCAAGTAAAAGCTGTGCTGGAAGTGATCCAGGCTGTACTCGTGATCCTTGCGGCGCGGCAGGAAACAGAGCGGCTGGGCATCGGGCAGTTCGGCATCCAGCAGCAGAACTTCCGAGGTCGTCGCGCTGGAAAGGAAGATAATCACATAGTGGCGTGAGGAGGTTTTATGCAGGCTGACATAAAACGTTTCGTCTTTCTCTTCATAGACCAGCTCGTCGTCAGCGGAGTCTGTTCCTACCGTATGTCGCCACACCTGGTAAGGCAGCAGCGTCGACGCGTGCTTTTTGACGTAGTAAACCGTCTCGGAATCATTCGCCCAGACAAAATCCGGGGAGACGTTTTCCAGCATTTCCGGATACCAGTTGCCGGTGTCCAGATTGCGAAACCGCAGGCCGTACTGGCGACGGGAGAGATAATCCTCCGCCAGCGCCATTACCGCGTTGTCAGGCGAAATGGACATGCCGCCCAGGGTATAAAACTCGCTGTGGGCGGCGCGCTGGTTGGCATCCAGCAGAATATCCCACTCATCCCATTCGGCACTTAACACCGACTGACGCTGGTAGATGGGATACTCATTGCCGGGCTCGTAAATATGGCGATAGCGATAGCCGTTTTTGGTCCAGGGCGCGGAGATATCGCGCTGAGGAATACGCTGCACCATTTCATTCAGCAGCTGGTCCTGAAGCGTCTGCTGGCTGGACATGACCTTGCGGCCATAGTCGTTTTCCTCGTGCAGGTAGTCGAGTACCTCTGGCCGGGAGCGCGAATCGTCCCGCAGCCAGTAATAGTTGTCTATACGCGTATCGCCATGCGTGGTGATCGCATAAGGAGTACGTCGGGCTTTCGGTGGCATGTCATCATTCTTTTAAGTTTTACACCCTATAAGGTTGGCAAAACCCACGCATGATGCAAGCGAAACCGCGTCGCGACGGCGACGGCTATCCCTGTAACGCCTGTTTTTGTTCCCGGATATCCCGCTCAATGCCCTCGCGCACGTCCTGAGGGATATTTAACGCATCGCCCAGGGCGTTAAGGTAGCTCCGCTCCATAAAGTGATCGATATCGATGGCGGCACAGCTAAGGAAATAGAGCTCCAGCGCCTCTTCCTCATTCTTCACACTTTGCGCAAGACGCTGCGGCTCGAGCGGCTGTTCAATCGCCTGCGCCACCAGCGATCTTCCCTTCTCTTCGACACCGGCTTCGCGCAGCTGCTGCTCGATCGCCGATCGTTCTTTATCGTCAATATGCCCGTCACTTTTCGCGGCAAAAACCAGCGCGAGAATAAGCCGTTCGGTCCGCAGATCCAACGGCGAGGTGTGCTCGCCATAATGCGGTTCATCGCTGTGCGCGGTCCGTACCCTGTCCTTGTATTTATTCCACAGCACGGTGCCCGCGATGGCGCCGCCGCCGGCCAGCAGCGCGCCTGTTCCATACTTTGCCAGCAGCTTGCGTGAGGATTTATTCGCGACCAGCAGGCCTGCCAGCCCGCCGAGCGCCCCGGGTACCAGCAGTTTGCTAAGGTCCCGCTCGCCAGACGATGTTTTCTGCCCTAACAGGGATTGCAGTTGATTTAACCAGCCAGACATGGTTTCCCTCACTTAACGGTGAACATGTTCCACAGCGTAAGCGAGCAGGCGTCAGGAAATGTCTGGTCGGGCTAAAGAAGCGCAAATTTCTGCCTCCTCGTTTAGCCGTGCACAAGACATACGCAAACGTTTTCGTTTATACTGCGCGCAACTTTTTTAGGGGGATTGTTATGATTCGTTTAGGAACTGCGCTGCGGCCTGCGGCGACGCGAGTGATGCTGTTGGGATCGGGCGAGCTGGGTAAAGAGGTCGCCATTGAGTGCCAACGTTTAGGTGTGGAAGTCATTGCCGTAGACCGTTACGCCGACGCACCCGCCATGCACGTCGCCCATCGTTCTTATGTGATTAACATGCTGGATGGCGATGCCCTTCGCGAACTGATCGCGCGCGAGAAACCCGATTTCGTCGTACCGGAAATTGAAGCCATTGCCACCGATACGCTGATCGCTCTCGAGCAGGAAGGCCAGCGCGTGGTGCCCTGCGCAAAAGCCGCAAAGCTGACCATGAACCGCGAAGGCATTCGTCGCCTGGCGGCGGAAGAGCTGGGGTTGCCCACCTCGAGCTACCGTTTTGCGGGCGATAAAGCCGCATTCCTGAAGGCCGTCGAGGAGATTGGCTACCCGTGCATCGTTAAGCCGGTGATGAGCTCCTCCGGAAAAGGACAGAGCTTTATTCGCGACAGCAGCACCCTGGATAACGCGTGGGATTATGCCCAGCAGGGTGGCCGTGCCGGAGCCGGTCGCGTCATCGTCGAAGGCGTCGTGAAGTTTGATTTCGAAATCACCCTTCTGACCGTCAGCGCCGTTGACGGCGTCCATTTCTGCGACCCGATTGGCCACCGTCAGGAGGATGGCGATTACCGCGAATCCTGGCAGCCGCAGCAGATGAGCGCCCTGGCGCTGGAGCGTGCTCAGGAGATCGCCCGTAAAACCGTCCTGGCGCTGGGCGGCTTTGGCCTGTTCGGCGTGGAGCTGTTTGTGTGCGGTGATGAGGTGATTTTCAGCGAAGTTTCCCCTCGCCCGCATGATACCGGCATGGTCACGCTGATTTCGCAGGATCTCTCCGAGTTCGCCCTGCACGTGCGCGCGTTCCTCGGCCTGCCCGTCGGCGGTGTTCGTCAGTATGGCCCGGCCGCCTCGGCGGTGATCCTGCCGCAGTTAACCAGCCAGAACGTCACGTTTGATAACGTCGACGGGGCGGTGGGGGCAGGATTGCAGGTACGTTTGTTCGGCAAGCCGGAGATCGACGGAACCCGCCGTCTTGGCGTGGCGTTAGCCACCGGAGATAACGTGGACGACGCCGTGGCGAGAGCGAAAGCGGCCGCTGCGAGCGTCAAGGTTGCAGGATAAAAAAAACGGGCCGTAAGGCCCGTTTTTCATATGACGAATGGCTTACTGCTTCGCGCCTTCAACCGCTTCGCGAGCCAGTTTGGTGATGCGATCCCAGTCGCCCGCTTCCAGCGCATCCGCCGGAACCAGCCATGAACCACCGATGCACAGCACGCTTTTCAGCGCCAGGTAGTCACGGTAGTTGGCAGGAGAGATACCGCCCGTCGGGCAGAAGCGTACCTGAGAGAATGGACCCGCAATCGCCTGCAGCGCTTTGGTGCCGCCGTTCGCTTCAGCCGGGAAGAATTTGAACTCTTTCAGACCGTAGTCCATGCCCAGCATCAGTTCAGAGACGGTGCTGATGCCCGGGATCAGCGGAATGGTGCCTTCTGTGGCGGCTTTCAGCAGCGGCTCGGTCAGGCCCGGGCTGATGGCGAACTGCGCGCCCGCTTCGGTCACTTCTGCCAGCTGCTGCGCGTTGAGAACGGTACCCGCACCGATGATGGCGTCCGGCACTTCTTTGGCGATAGCACGAATAGCGTCCATCGCGCAGGCGGTGCGCAGGGTCACTTCCAGAACGCGAACGCCGCCCGCAACCAGCGCTTTCGCCATCGGTACAGCGTGCTCCAGCTTGTTTACCACGATAACCGGCACGACAGGGCCAGTGGTCAGGATTGCTTCTGCACTTGTTTTCCAGTTTTTCATCAGAGTTTTCTCTCGCCAGATCGTTAAAATCAAGTCGTCTTAAAACGTAATACAGGTTGCGCCCTGCTCCGCACCGGAGAGTTTCTCACGCAGCGCGCTGAACATTTCGCGTCCGGTCCCCACGCGCGATGCGCTCAGGTCAGGAATATGGGGTTGACGTGCCGCCAGCTCGGCGTCATCGACCAGCAGGGTTAACTCGCCAGTCTGACCGTTCACGCGGATCATGTCACCGTCGCGCACTTTCGCCAGCAGCCCGCCGTCGTAGGCTTCCGGCGTCACGTGGATGGCTGAAGGCACTTTACCGGATGCCCCAGAGAGGCGTCCATCGGTGACTAACGCAATTTTGAAACGGCGGTCCAATAATACACCAAGCGGTGGCATAAGTTTATGTAATTCTGGCATCCCGTTAGCTTTAGGCCCCTGGTGACGCACCACCACCACGCAGTCTTTATCGAGCAGACCGGCGTCAAAGGCGGGTAACACATCGTGCTGGCTTTCAAACACCACCGCCGGCGCTTCAATAATCTGGTTCTCTTCCGGTACGGCAGAGGTCTTCATTACCGCACGACCGAGGTTGCCGCTCAGCACTTTGGTGCCGCCGTGAGGTGAGAACGGTTTGTCGATGGTGGCAATCACCTGCGCATCAAGTGAGGCGCTCGCCCCATCACGCCAGTCCAGCTCGCCGTTGTTCAGCCACGGCTCCTGGGTGTAGCGCTTAAGGCCAAAGCCCGCCACGGTATTCACGTCTTCATGCAGCAGTCCGCCTTTCAGCAGCTCGCGCATCAGCAGCGGTACGCCGCCTGCGGCCTGGAAGTGGTTAATATCCGCCGGACCGTTCGGGTAGAGGCGTGCCATCAGCGGCACCACGGAAGAGATCTCGGAGAAGTCATCCCAGTTAATCAGAATGCCCGCCGCACGCGCCATGGCAACCAGATGCATGGTGTGGTTGGTTGACCCTCCGGTTGCCAGCAGCGCGACTATCCCGTTGACGATGACTTTTTCGTCGACCATTTTGCCCATCGGCATCCATTCGTTGCCGTTGCCGGTCAGACGCGTAACCTGACGGGCTGCGGCCTCGGTCAGCGCCTTGCGCAGCGGCGCATCCGGCTGGATAAAGGACGAGCCCGGAAGCTGCATCCCCATAAATTCCACCACCATCT
The DNA here is from genome assembly GCF_036487345.1 of Enterobacter cloacae complex sp. CARB60. Classification (NCBI taxonomy): domain Bacteria; kingdom Pseudomonadati; phylum Pseudomonadota; class Gammaproteobacteria; order Enterobacterales; family Enterobacteriaceae; genus Enterobacter; species Enterobacter cloacae complex sp. CARB60. Next base: position 1,820,386 of record NZ_JAZKLC010000002.1, on the reverse strand, counting down.
GGTTAGTGTTAGCCGTACCGTAGAACGTACAGGTCCCCGGCGCATGATAGGACGCGGCTTCCGCCTCCAGCAGCGCCTGACGGTCTGCTTTCCCTTCCGCGTACAGCTGGCGAATACGCACTTTTTCTTTGTTCGGCAGACCGCTCGCCATCGGGCCTGACGGCACGAAGATCGCAGGCAGATGGCCAAACGACAGCGCCGCCATCACCAGGCCCGGGACAATCTTGTCGCACACGCCGAGATACAGCGCGCCATCAAACATGTTGTGTGACAGGCCAACCGCCGCGGACATGGCAATCACTTCGCGGCTCAGCAGAGACAGCTCCATACCGTCCTGCCCCTGCGTCACGCCGTCGCACATGGCAGGGACGCCGCCCGCCACCTGGCCCACGGCATTCACGCTGTGCAGCGCGTTACGGATGATAGTGGGATAGACCTCATACGGCTGGTGCGCGGAAAGCATATCGTTATAGGAGGTAATGATGGCGATATTGTTACGCAACATGCTTTTCAGCGACGCTTTATCATCTGGCTGGCAGGCGGCGAAGCCGTGCGCCAGGTTTCCGCAGGCCAGCTGAGATCGGTGGACGGTGTTGCGCTTTGCCTGTTCAATCCGGGCGAGGTAGGCCGAGCGGGTCTCTTTCGAGCGCTCGATAATGCGCTGTGTTACGCGTAACAATGTCGGATTCATAAATGCTCCTCTAATTTATCTGTCCGGGCTCGGGAGTTTACAAAGTCGCTGGCAGTTGTTAACAACGCTGAAACGCTTGCTGTCCGGAGCTCAGGGGCAAAATCACTTCCGGCAGTGTAATAAAAAAAGCTCCGCGGGTGAATCCACGCGGAGCTTAAAAGTTGAAAATTGTGCCACTAGCTGTGTTAGATCATGTTACCGGTAAAATAACACTTTCGAGCTAGAGGATTATCTTACTCAAACTCGTTCCAGGAGCGGCCATCGCGGGTGATCATCGCAACCGACGCGACAGGTCCCCATGTCCCCGCCTGATACGGTTTTGGCGCATCCTGATCGGCAGCCCAGGCTTCGGTGATGGAGTCGACCCATTTCCACGCCTCTTCCACTTCGTCGCGGCGCACGAACAGCGCCTGGATACCGCGCATGGTTTCCAGCAGCAGACGCTCGTAAGCATCGGCCAGGTGCGTCTGGTTAAAGGTTTCGGAGTAGCTCAGATCCAGCTTGGTGGTCTGCAGGTTGTGTTTATGATCCAGGCCCGGCACTTTGTTCAGGATCTGGATATCCACGCCCTCGTCCGGCTGCAGACGAATGGTCAGTTTGTTTTGCGGCAGTTCCTGCCAGGACTCTTTGAACAGGTTCAGTTCCGGGTTTTTGAAATAAACAACCACTTCGGAACATTTGGCCGGCAGACGCTTACCGGTGCGCAGGTAGAACGGAACCCCCGCCCAACGCCAGTCGTCGATATCCACGCGGATCGCCACGAACGTCTCGGTGTTGCTGGACTTGTTCGCGCCCTCTTCTTCCAGGTAGCCGGGCACTTTTTTTCCTTGCGCAAACCCGGCGGTGTACTGGCCGCGAACGGTCTTCTCACGCACGTTGGAGCGGTCAATGCGGCGCAGTGACTTCAGCACTTTCACTTTTGCGTCACGGATGCTGTCAGCCGTCAGGTCAGACGGTGGAGACATGGCAATCATGCACAGAATCTGCAGCAGGTGGTTCTGGATCATGTCGCGCATCTGGCCGGCCTGGTCAAAGTAACCCCAGCGACCTTCAATCCCCACCTCTTCCGCCACGGTGATTTCCACGTGGTCGATAGTGCGGTTGTCCCAGTTATTCACAAACAGGGAGTTAGCGAAACGCAGCGCCAGCAGGTTCAGTACCGTCTCTTTACCGAGATAGTGGTCGATACGGTAGACCTGGCACTCTTCAAAGAACTCGCCCACCTGGTCGTTGATTTCACGCGAGGTTGCCAGCGACGTACCCAGCGGCTTCTCCATCACGACGCGCGCCGGTTTGGCGTTCAGTTTGGCTTCGCCCAGACCTTTGCAGATAGCGCCGAAGGTGCTTGGCGGCATGGCGAAATAGTTAATCGTGACACGGTTTTTCTGATCCAGCATCGCGCCTAAGCGGGTAAACGCGCTGACGTCATTGACGTCCAGGTTGCAGAAATCGAGACGTCCGCTCAGGGTATCCCACAAACTTTCATCAATTTTTTCCTTCATGAAAGTTTCGAGCGCCTCGCGGACGACTTTGGTATAAGCGTCTTTGTCCCAGTCGGCGCGCCCTACACCCAGGATACGGGTATCCGGATGAATTTGGCCCGCTTTCTCCAGTTGATACAGGGAAGGCAGCAATTTTCGGCGTGCAAGATCGCCTTTCGCGCCGAAAATGACCAGGTCACATGCCTGGGCTGTTTGCGTTACCGCCATGTCATTCTCCTCAGTTGGATCACCTGGTACTTCTGCCAGGTATCGTTGTAATTTTATTACAATGCACTGTACTGCTTTTACGTCATTCCCGAAACCATTAGCGCTTATCGTCGCGTGCGATACCGCGATTTTTCCCCCTTTGGAGGATTACGACGGCGCAATGACGCAACAACCGTCGTTTCTTTGCGCAACAGGGCCACGGCAAAACCCGACACCGATCAAGTAATGAAAAAAAACAACAACATTATCTTGTCGATTATTACCCTTTATGGAAGCCACGAGGGTAATATCGGCTAAATCGAATCACGATTTCATCAATTTATGAAATCGTTTACACCCATGAGCATCCTGTTAACATGAACATGCTGGAAAAAATCCAGTTTCAACTGGAACACCTTAGCAAATCCGAGCGAAAAGTGGCCGAGGTCATTCTCGCCTCCCCCGCTCAGGCGATTCATTCGAGCATCGCCGCTCTGGCACAGGAAGCGGGTGTTAGCGAACCGACGGTCAATCGCTTTTGCCGCAGCCTGGAAACGCGCGGCTTTCCTGATTTTAAACTGCATCTGGCACAAAGTCTGGCTAACGGCACCCCTTATGTTAATCGTAATGTGGATGAAGACGACAGCGTTGATGCCTATACCGCGAAAATTTTTGAATCGGCTATGGCTTCTCTTGACCACGTCCGCCAGTCTCTGGACATGAGTTCCGTGAATCGCGCGGTGGATTTACTCACCCAGGCCAAGCGGATTGCGTTCTTTGGCCTCGGATCCTCGGCGGCCGTGGCGCATGACGCCATGAACAAATTTTTCCGCTTTAACGTCCCGGTTATTTACTCCGATGACATTGTGCTGCAACGCATGAGCTGTATGAATTGCAGTGAAGATGACGTCGTGGTGCTGATTTCGCATACCGGCCGCACCAAGAGTCAGGTCGAGCTGGCGCAGCTGGCCCGTGAAAACGATGCCATGGTGATCGCCCTTACCACGGCGGGCACGCCGCTGGCGCGTGAAGCGACGCTGGCAATTACTCTCGACGTGCCGGAAGACACCGACATTTATATGCCGATGGTTTCCCGACTGGCGCAGCTCACCGTGATTGACGTGCTGGCGACCGGTTTTACCTTACGTCGGGGGGCAAAATTCAGGGATAACTTGAAGCGGGTCAAGGAAGCGCTGAAGGAATCGCGTTTTGATAAAGAATTGCTTATAAAGAGCGATGTTCCCTGATAGTTGATAACGAAGACGTAACCAATAATTACGATGTAACGATTTACGGCATTCGGTCCACTCTCCGCTGCCTTGCAGCAGATGAAGACCGATTCAATGTTCACGCAACACCAAAGTTGTTTCAGTCAACGGAGTATTACATGTCCAGAAGGCTTCGCAGAACCAAGATCGTAACCACCTTAGGCCCGGCCACCGATCGCGATAATAATCTTGAGAAAATTATCGCCGCTGGTGCCAACGTGGTGCGTATGAACTTCTCTCACGGTACGCCAGAAGACCATAAATTACGTGCCGATAAAGTGCGTGAAATCGCAGCAAAACTGGGCCGCCACGTGGCTATCCTCGGCGATTTGCAGGGTCCAAAAATCCGTGTATCGACCTTTAAAGAGGGTAAAGTTTTCCTCAACATCGGCGACAAATTCCTGCTTGATGCCAACCTGGGCAAAGGCGAAGGCGATAAAGAGAAAGTTGGTATCGACTATAAAGGCCTGCCGGCTGACGTGGTGCCTGGCGATATCCTCCTGCTCGACGACGGTCGCGTACAGCTGAAGGTGCTGGAAGTTCAGGGCATGAAAGTGTTCACCGAAGTCACCGTCGGCGGCCCGCTCTCCAACAATAAAGGCATCAACAAACTGGGTGGCGGCCTCTCTGCAGAAGCGCTTACCGATAAAGACAAAGCGGACATCGTAACTGCCGCGCAGATTGGCGTTGACTACCTGGCCGTCTCCTTCCCGCGCTGCGGCGAAGACCTGAACTATGCGCGTCGCCTGGCGCGTGATGCAGGCTGCGATGCCAAAATCGTCGCTAAAGTTGAACGCGCGGAAGCCGTTTGCGATCAGGATGCCATGGACGATGTGATCCTCGCGTCTGACGTGGTAATGGTGGCGCGCGGTGACCTGGGCGTGGAAATCGGCGATCCTGAGCTGGTCGGTATTCAGAAAGCGCTGATTCGTCGCGCACGTCAGCTGAACCGCGCGGTGATCACCGCCACTCAGATGATGGAATCCATGATCACCAACCCAATGCCAACCCGTGCAGAAGTCATGGACGTGGCTAACGCCGTGCTGGACGGTACCGATGCGGTGATGCTCTCTGCGGAAACCGCTGCGGGCCAGTATCCGGCAGAAACCGTGGCCGCGATGGCGCGCGTCTGCCTGGGCGCTGAAAAGATCCCAAGCATCAACGTCTCTAAACACCGTCTGGACGTGCAGTTCGATAACGTGGAAGAAGCGATTGCGATGTCTGCGATGTACGCGGCAAACCATCTGAAAGGCGTTACCGCGATCATCACCATGACCGAATCTGGCCGCACCGCGCTGATGACCTCTCGTATCAGCTCTGGTCTGCCGATCTTCGCCATGTCCCGTCACGAACGTACCCTGAACCTGACGGCGCTGTACCGCGGCGTGACGCCGGTTCACTTCGACAGCACCAATGACGGCGTGGCAGCCGCACACGATGCCGTAAACCTGCTGCGCGACAAAGGCTATCTGGTGTCCGGTGATATCGTCATTGTGACCCAAGGCGACGTGATGAGCACCATCGGCTCAACCAACACCACGCGCGTTATGACCGTCGAGTAATAACGTCTGTGTTAAAAAGCCCTCTCCAGATGGAGAGGGCTTTTTTTATTTCCTCGGATAAAGCTCTTTGCGTTTATAGGGCTCTGTTTCACCTGGTTTCCGCGTTTTAAGCAGCTTCAGTATCCACGTGTACTGTTCGGCATGCGGCCCCACCAGTATCTCCACCTCTTCGTTCATTCGACGCGCGATGGTGTGGTCGTCCGCGGTGAGCAGATCGTCCATCGGCGGACGAACCTCAATACTCAGTCGATGCGTTTTGCCGTCATAGACCGGGAATAGCGGGATCACGCGGGCACGACAGACTTTCATCAGGCGGCCGATCGCGGGCAGCGTCGCTTTATAGGTCGCAAAGAAATCGACAAACTCGCTGTGCTCGGGGCCGTGGTCCTGATCCGGCAGATAGTAGCCCCAGTACCCCTGACGTACCGACTGAATGAAGGGCTTAATGCCATCGTTACGCGCATGCAAACGTCCGCCAAAACGACGACGCACCGTGTTCCAGACAAAATCGTAGATTTTATTTCCCTGGTTATGGAACATCGCCGCCATTTTCTGCCCCTGAGACGCCATGAGCATCGCCGGAATATCAACGCCCCAGCCGTGGGGGACGAGGAAAATGACTTTCTCGTCGTTGCGGCGCATCTCCTCGATGATGTCCAGCCCTTTCCAGTCAACGCGATCGACGATTTTATCCGGCCCTTTCAGCGCCAGTTCCGCCATCATCGCCATTGCCTGCGGCGCGGTGGTATACATCTCATCAATGATTGCCTCGCGCTCGGCGTCGCTTTTCTCAGGAAAACAGTAGTAGAGGTTGATCTGCGCGCGACGGCGGGCGCTCTTGCCTAAACGCCCGGCCAGACGGCCAATTTTACCCAGAACAGGATCGCGGACGGAAGCAGGCAGCATCGCCATCCCCGCAAAGGCGTAAACGCCAAGCCAGGCGCCCCAGTTGCGCGGATGGCGGAAGGATTTTTCAAACTCAGGAATGTATTCAATATTGTTTTTTTTGGTTTCCATGCTGGATCCAGGGTCTGATGACGCAAAATTTTATTCAGATAGTGTAGCGAGGCAGCCGTCCCCGCACAAAAGAAAAAGCCGGCGTCAGTGTGCGCCGGCTTTTTTAACAAAAACAGAGAGCTTAGTCTAAGCTCAGCTGCGGCATCACCTCTTTCACCTGCGCCAGATAATCAGTACGATCTTTACCTGTCAGGCCTTCGGTGCGCGGCAGTTTCGCCGTCAGCGGGTTCACTGCTTGCTGGTTGATCCACACTTCATAGTGCAGGTGCGGGCCGGTAGAGCGTCCGGTATTGCCGGAGATCGCGATACGGTCACCACGCTTCACCTTCTGGCCCGGTTTGACCAGCAGCTTACGCAGGTGCATGTAGCGGGTCGTATAAGTGCGACCATGACGTACCGCGACATAATATCCGGCGGCACCGCTACGCTTGGCCACCACCACTTCACCATCCCCTACCGCCAGTACCGGCGTGCCCTGCGGCATGGCAAAGTCAACGCCACGGTGCGGCGCGACGCGCCCGGTTACCGGGTTCAGACGACGCGGGTTAAAGTTAGAGGAGACGCGGAACTGTTTTGCCGTCGGGAAGCGCAGGAAACCTTTCGCCAGGCCCGTACCGCTGCGGTCATAGAACTTACCGTCTTCGGCACGAATCGCGTAGTAATCTTTGCCCTCGGAGCGCAGACGTACGCCCAGCAGCTGGCTTTGCTCGCGCTTGCCGTCCAGCATTTCGCGGGACATCAGGACGGAGAACTCATCGCCCTTCTTCAGCTTGCGGAAATCCATCTGCCACTGCATGGCTTTGATCACCGAGCTGATTTCAGCGCTGGTCAAGCCTGCATCTCGCGCGCTGGAGACAAAGCTCGCGCCCACGGTGCCTTTCAGAACGCTGTTAACCCAGTCGCCCTTCTGCATTTCGCTGGTCATCTTGAAACCGTTTGCAGTGCGATCGTAGGTGCGGGTTTCGCGGCGGGACATTTCCCAGGTCAGACGCTGGAGATCGCCATCGGCCGTTAATGTCCAGGAGAGCTGTTGTCCGATTTTCAGGTTACGAAGATCTTTATCCGCCGCCGCCAGCTGGCTGATATTACCCATGTCGATGCCGTACTGGTTCAGCACGCTGCTCAGCGTGTCCCCGGTAGACACAACATACTCGTGGATACCCGCTTCGTTTTCGGTTTTATCGTCCAGTTCATCCTGCGGGATGGCTTCATCTTCCTGAGCCGCCTGGTCGATAGGCTCACTGGCTTCAGGCAGCAAAGAACGGATTTCGCTCTTTTCAAGCTCAATGGTTTTGATGATAGGGGCAGAACTCGGGTGGTAAACATAGGGCCGCCAGACGGCGACCGCTAAGGTGAGTACTGTAAGCGACCCCAGCATAACGCGGTGGGGTCGAGGCAGATTGTTAAATGCCAGGGCGACAGAGCGGGCTATCTGTTGCACGTATTCACTTCCTCGTTAATCTCCTTTCAGGCAGCTCGCATACTGGTTCGCCAGTTGGCTGAGGAACTGCGAATAGCTCGCTTTGCTCAACTGGATATTCGTACCTAGCGGGTCAAGGGTTCCCATGCGCACGGATGTTCCCCTGGCCACGGCTTCTACGACCGCTGGCCTGAACTGTGGCTCAGCAAAAACGCATGTCGCTTTTTGCTCAACCAACTGTGTTCTGATTTCATGTAAACGCTGCGCACCAGGCTGAATTTCAGGGTTGACGGTGAAGTGACCCAGCGGGGTCAAACCGTAATGTTTTTCGTAATAGCCGTAGGCGTCATGAAAAACGAAATACCCTTTACCTTTCAACGGTGCGAGCTCATTACCTACCTGCTTATCGGTTGCGGCTAATTGTGCCTCAAAATCCTTCAGGTTGGCGTCTAGTTTGGCTCGACTTTGCGGCATAAGTTCCACTAATTTGTCATGGATTGCAACCGCTGAAAGCCGCGCTATCTCTGGGGATAACCAAAGATGCATGTTGTACTCGCCGTGATGGTGATCTCCATCACCTTTTTCACCGTCTGCAGCATGATGGTCATGTTCGTCGCCGTCGTCATCCGCCCCTTTCATGAGCAACGGTTTCACGCCGGGAAGTTCAGCAATCGCAACCTGCTTTTCGCCAGCAACCTGTTTTGCTGACTTCTGCATGAACGCTTCCATTTCCGGGCCAATCCAGACGACTAAGTCCGCGTTTTGTAAGCGTTTTACATCTGACGGACGCAGGGAATAGTCATGTTCGGATGCACCATCAGGGAGCAGAACCTGAGTTTCCGTTACCCCGTCGGCAATGGCCGACGCGATGAATCCGAGTGGTTTAAGCGAAGCGACAACCGCAGCGTTAACATCTTGTGCGGTTGTACCCCAAAGGGCAGCGGATAATGCTGCGAAAAGAAGCGTATTTTTATGTAACATAATGCGACTAATCATCGTAGTGAATGCGTGGAATGTGATATTATAACATTCGTTGACTTCTTCAAGCTTAAAATGACATGACGACATTGGTTTCTCTTGAAAATATTTCGGTCTCATTCGGCCAGCGCCGCGTCCTCTCTGACGTGTCGCTCGATCTGAAGCCCGGCAAAATTCTGACGCTGCTCGGTCCCAATGGCGCAGGCAAATCCACCCTGGTGCGCGTGGTGCTGGGCCTGGTCGCACCCGATGAAGGCGTGATCAAGCGCGAGGAAAAATTGCGAATTGGCTATGTGCCGCAAAAACTCCACCTCGACGCCACGCTGCCGCTGACGGTCAGCCGTTTTCTGCGCCTGCGCCCCGGCACGCGGAAAGCCGATATTCTCCCGGCACTGAAACGCGTGCAGGCGGGCCATCTCGTCGATGCGCCGCTGCAAAAACTGTCCGGCGGTGAAACGCAGCGAGTGTTACTCGCCCGTGCGCTGCTGAGCAGCCCGCAGCTGCTGGTGCTGGATGAGCCGACTCAGGGTGTGGATGTGAATGGTCAGGTTGCGCTTTATGATCTGATCGACCAGCTACGTCGAGAGCTTGATTGCGCAGTGCTGATGGTGTCTCACGATCTCCATCTGGTGATGGCAAAAACCGACGAAGTGCTGTGTCTCAACCATCATATCTGCTGCTCCGGTACGCCTGAAGTGGTGTCAATGCACCCGGAATTTATCTCCATGTTCGGCCCTCGCGGCGCCGAACAGCTGGGCATTTACCGTCATCATCATAATCATCGCCATGATTTACAGGGACGAATCGTACTGCGTCGGGGAAATGGACACTCATGATTGAACTGTTACTGCCCGGCTGGCTGGCCGGGATTATGCTTGCCTGCGCCGCGGGCCCGCTCGGCTCGTTTGTCGTCTGGCGCAGAATGTCTTATTTTGGCGATACTCTGGCGCATGCGTCTCTGCTGGGCGTTGCCTTTGGTCTGCTGCTGAATGTGAATCCTTTTTACGCGGTGATTGTGGTTACGCTGCTGCTGGCTGCCGGTCTGGTCTGGCTGGAAAAGCGCCCTCACCTCGCAATTGATACGCTGCTTGGCATTATGGCGCACAGTGCCCTGTCTCTGGGCCTTGTGGTGGTCAGCCTGATGTCCAATATTCGCGTTGATCTGATGGCCTACCTGTTCGGTGACCTGCTGGCCGTGACGCCGGAAGATCTTATTTCTATCGCCATTGGCGTGGTGGTGGTGCTCGCTATTCTGCTCTGGCAGTGGCGGAATTTGCTGGCCATGACCGTCAGCCCGGATCTGGCTTTTGTCGACGGCGTGAAGCTGCAGCGCGTAAAACTGCTGCTGATGCTGGTGACGGCGTTAACGATTGGTGTAGCGATGAAGTTTGTCGGCGCGCTGATTATTACGTCGCTGCTGATCATCCCTGCCGCCACGGCGCGTCGCTTTGCCCGTACGCCGGAGCAGATGGCCGGCGTGGCCGTGATTATTGGGATGGTTGCGGTAACGGGAGGGTTAACCTTCTCGGCGTTCTACGATACGCCTGCGGGGCCGTCCGTGGTGCTGAGTGCGGCGGTATTGTTTATCTTCAGTATGATGAAGAAGACCGCACAGTAGCGGGTATGTCCCCGGTGGCGCTTCTGTATGACCGGATACATAGGTGACAGATCAGACCGGGAACATAGGTAACACTTTTTAGTCTATCCGGAGCACACTCTGGGTTTTTCGGTCATAGTACGCAAGCGTTATTCCGTTAAAGATGATGGCCTCAAGGCCATCATCTTGTTCTTCCAGCATGATGTACTCATCAGTCAGCGCTTCACTCAGGAACACCGTCCCCTTTTTCCCCATATAGAGTGTCCCCCTCGATTTCACCCTGTAGACCGTCCCTCCTTCCGGATAAACATATTCAGGAACCCTGCCATCCCAGTGACGGCCTGAGGGTTTCCATACCGTTCCAGGCGTTGCACCCGCCAGGGCTTCATGCGGCCTTTCGTGGTTAAACTCTTCCCGGTAGTCACTGAACCACCGCTGTTGTTCTTCCATCGTCATGAAGGTGTTGCCCTGTTTCACTGCACTTTTCAGCGAGCGGTGCATTCGCTCATGACGGCCGTTTTCTTCCGGATGCCCCTTTCTGATACGTTCCGGTCTGATGCCCAGCTTTATCAGCCAGACGGCAAGGCGACTTAACCCGGCGATACCTGTTCCCGCGAACGGCTGACCGTTATCCGTTCTCAGGACTTCCGGCAGACCGTACTCCAGGAACGCATCCGTCAGGCACTGCCTGACGAAGGGCTCGCTCTCCCGGTCCGTTCCCCGGCAGCTCAGAAGGTACCGGCTGTGATTGTCGGTCAGGGTGAAGGGATGGCAGTACTCTCTGCTCAGCAGCCTGAACTTGCCTTTAAAATCAGCGCTCCAGACCTGATTGTTCTCACTGATGATGGTCAGAGGCTGGCGATTACCCGGTGTTCTGCGTTTTCGCTTTTTATCCGGAACCAGGCCTTCACGCTTGAGGATATCGCCGATAGTGCTGGCAGCAGGGACGGTAAAATCGACGTGATGATTGAGCAGCCACATCCGCAGTTTTTTGGGGCCCCAGTCAGGGTGTTTTTGCCTCAGGGCAGTCAGGTGTCCGGCGATATCATCAGGAACCGTCCGGGAGTGGGAGTGTGGCGCGCGCGACCGGTCAGAGAGAGATGACAGGTCAGAGGGGTCAAAACGCTGAAGCCATTTATAGCCGGTTTTACGGCTGATGCCAAAAAGACGGCAAAGAGCGGAGAAGGAGTCCGTACCTGCATGGCAGGCACGGATAAAATCAAGGCGTTGCATAGGTCGGGTCTCAGTCCAGGGCATAGCGAGTCTCCTCTTCTATGCCAGTTATAACTGTTACCCATGTATCCGGTCTAAAGTGTTACCCATGTTTCCGGTTCATACCCTTCGCTTACCGGGGCTACAAAACCATCCGAAACCGTCATCCGGCACGATTTACGGCATTGCCGGTGGCGTAATGCCGAAATGATTCCACGCCCGCACCGTTGCCATACGTCCCCGCGGGGTGCGCTGCAGGAAGCCCTGCTGGATCAGATACGGCTCCAGCACATCTTCAATCGTCTCACGCTCTTCCCCAATTGCCGCCGCCAGGTTATCCAGCCCGACCGGGCCGCCAAAGAACTTGTCCAGCACAGCCAGCAGCAGCTTGCGGTCCATATAGTCAAAACCTTCGGCATCGACGTTCAGCATATCCAGCGCCTGAGCGGCGATCTCGGCGGAAATCGAGCCATCGTGCTTCACTTCGGCAAAGTCACGCACGCGGCGCAGCAGCCGGTTGGCGATACGCGGCGTACCGCGGGAACGCTTCGCCACTTCAAACGCGCCCTCTTCGCTCATTTCCAGCCCCATATAGCGGGCGCTGCGGCCAACGATGTGCTGGAGGTCCGCCACCTGGTAAAACTCAAGGCGCTGCACGATGCCGAAACGGTCGCGCAGCGGAGAGGTCAGGGACCCGGCGCGGGTGGTAGCGCCAATCAGGGTAAACGGCGGCAAATCGATTTTGATAGAGCGCGCGGCCGGGCCTTCACCGATCATGATATCCAGCTGGTAATCTTCCATCGCCGGATAGAGCACTTCCTCCACCACCGGTGACAGACGGTGGATCTCATCGATAAACAGCACGTCATGCGGTTCGAGGTTGGTCAGCATCGCAGCGAGATCGCCCGCCTTCTCCAGCACCGGGCCGGAGGTGGTGCGCAGGTTGACGCCCATTTCATTGGCGACGATATTCGCCAGCGTGGTTTTCCCCAAACCCGGAGGGCCAAAAATCAGCAGGTGATCGAGCGCATCGCCGCGCAGTTTTGCCGCCTGGATGAAAATCTCCATCTGGGAACGAACCTGCGGCTGGCCGATATACTCATCAAGCAGCTTAGGGCGGATCGCGCGATCCACCACGTCCTCTGCCTGAATTGTGCCTGCCGATACCAGGCGGTCTGCTTCAATCATCCTTTACCTCACAATGCAGCGCGCAGCGCTTCACGAATCAGGGTTTCACTGCTGGCATCCGGTTTGGCAATTTTACTCACCATACGGCTGGCCTCCTGAGGTTTATAGCCCAGCGCCACCAGCGCGGCAACAGCTTCCTGCTCGGCGTCATCATCCGTCGCAGGGCCGCCTGGAGAGGTCAGCACTAAATCGGCAGCCGGCGTGAACAGATCGCCATGCAGACCTTTAAAGCGGTCTTTCATCTCAACAATCAGGCGCTCGGCGGTTTTCTTGCCGATGCCCGGAAGCTTAATCAGCGCCGCAGGATCTTCGCGCTCAACGGCATTCACAAACTGTGCCGCTGACATGCCGGATAAAATCGCCAGCGCCAGCTTCGGGCCGACGCCGTTGGTTTTAATCAGCTCGCGGAACAGGGTCCGTTCCTGCTTGTTATTGAAGCCGTACAGCAGCTGGGCATCTTCACGCACCACAAATTGAGTAAAGACAATCGCCTCTTTGCCCGCGTCCGGCAGCTCGTAGAAGCAGGTCATCGGCATATGGACTTCATAGCCCACGCCACCCACTTCCAGCAGCACTAACGGGGGTTGTTTTTCAATGATGATGCCTCTGAGTCTGCCTATCACGTGACGCTCCTGCGTTCTGGGAGAAATTAACTGCCGACATAATAAAAAAAGGCTGGATGTTTATCCAGCCTGATTTGTCATTATCGTAACCTGCCTCGCGCCAGATTGAGCCGCGAGTCGCTCATTTGCATCGCGTTCTGGCTGACGTGACAGTGGGTAATCGCAATAGCCAGCGCATCCGCGGCGTCGGCCTGCGGGTTCGCGGGAAGCTTCAGCAGGGTACGCACCATGTGCTGCACCTGACTTTTCTCCGCGCTACCAATGCCCACCACCGTCTGCTTGACCTGACGTGCCGCGTACTCGAATACCGGCAAATCCTGGTTCACGGCAGCGACGATGGCAACGCCGCGCGCCTGACCAAGCTTTAGCGCCGAATCGGCGTTTTTCGCCATAAAGACCTGCTCAATGGCGAAAAAGTCAGGCTGAAACTGGGTGATGATCTCCGACACGCCCGCATAGATGAGCTTGAGGCGCGACGGCAGATCCTCTACTTTAGTGCGAATACAGCCGCTGCCCAGGTAGGTTAACTGGCGTCCCACCTGACGGATAACGCCATAACCGGTGACGCGTGAGCCTGGGTCAATCCCGAGAATAATCGACATCACGCATCTCCTGTAACGGGTTTATACGCTCTCATTAGAGAGTCGCTGCAACCTCATCAGAGATTTCACCGTTGTGGTACACTTCCTGCACGTCGTCGCAGTCTTCGAGCATGTCGATCAGACGCAGCAGTTTTGGTGCCGTTTCCGCATCCATGTCCGCTTTGGTGGACGGGATCATGGAGACTTCAGCGTTGTCCGCTTTCAGGCCAGCCGCTTCCAGCGCGTCGCGCACGGCACCCATCTCTTCCCACGCGGTGTAAACGTCGATAGCACCATCATCGAAGGTCACAACGTCTTCAGCACCGGCTTCCAGGGCCGCTTCCATAATTGCATCTTCATCGCCTTTCTCGAAGGAGATGACGCCTTTTTTGCTGAACAGGTAAGCAACGGAACCGTCAGTGCCCAGGTTGCCACCGGTTTTGGTGAACGCGTGGCGCACTTCCGCAACGGTACGGTTACGGTTGTCAGACAAACACTCAACCATCACCGCAGTACCGCCAGGGCCGTAACCTTCATAAATGATGGTTTCCATGTTCGCGTCTTCATCACCGCCCACGCCACGTGCGATAGCACGGTTCAGGGTGTCGCGCGTCATGTTATTAGACAGCGCTTTATCGATCGCTGCACGCAGACGCGGGTTAGAACCCGCATCGCCGCCGCCCAGACGCGCTGCCGTCACCAGCTCGCGAATGATTTTGGTAAAGATCTTACCGCGCTTGGCATCCTGTGCCGCTTTGCGGTGTTTGGTGTTGGCCCACTTACTATGACCTGCCATAAAAAGTTCTCCAAAAATCGCGCCTTCTCAGGCTGCGTTAATTACAAATTCTTCAATCGCCTGCCGGTTGCTCCACGACTTGGTCAGTGCGGCGGCGTCCGCCGCATTCACCCAGCGGTAGGTCAGGTGTTCGGTAAACACGATCTCCCGTTCATGGGGGAGCGCGAGACAGAACCACGACTCCGTATTGCGCTCGGTACCCGGCGCATAGCGATGACGTAAATGGCTAAAAATTTCAAACTCCACCGTGCGCTGACAGTCCTTCAGGGTCAGTTGCTCGCGGGCAACGTCAATGGTGACCTCTTCCTTTACTTCACGCGCGGCGGCCTGCGACGCGGTTTCCCCCTCTTCCAGACTGCCGGTTACCGACTGCCAGAAATCAGGGTCATCGCGCCGCTGCAACATCAGCACCCGCTTCGTATCTTCTGCATAAATGACCACCAGGACCGAAACGGGAAGCTTATATGCCATATCAGTTTTTCTCTTCCTTCTTCACCACTTCAATGCCCAGCTCGGCCAGAGAGGCCGGGTTGGCAAAGCTTGGCGCTTCGGTCATCAGACACGCTGCGGCAGTGGTTTTCGGGAAGGCAATAACATCACGAATGTTATCGGTGCCGGTCAGCAGCATGGTCAGGCGGTCAAGACCGAAGGCCAGACCCGCGTGCGGAGGCGTGCCGTATTTCAGGGCGTCCAGCAGGAAGCCGAACTTCTCGCGCTGCTCCTGCTCGTTGATGCCCAGGATGCCGAACACGGTCTGCTGCATTTCGCCGCTGTGAATACGCACGGAACCGCCGCCCACTTCGTAGCCGTTGATAACCATGTCATAAGCGTTCGCGACCGCGTCTTCCGGCGCCGCTTTCAGCTCTGCCGCACTCATGTCTTTTGGCGAGGTGAACGGGTGGTGCATTGCGGTAAGACCGCCTTCACCGTCGTCTTCAAACATTGGGAAGTCGATAACCCACAGCGGCGCCCATTTGTTTTCGTCGGTCAGGCTCAGGTCTTTGCCGAGCTTCAGACGCAGCGCGCCCATCGCATCCGCCACGACTTTCTTGTTGTCTGCGCCGAAGAAGATCATGTCGCCGTCCTGCGCGCCGGTGCGCTCAAGGATCGCTTCCACGATCTCTGCGTTCAGGAACTTCGCTACCGGGCTGGTGATACCTTCCAGACCTTTCGCACGCTCGGTCACTTTAATATAGGCCAGACCTTTCGCGCCGTAGATCTTGATGAAGTTGCCGTAGTCGTCGATCTGCTTACGGCTCAGTGCTGCACCACCCGGTACACGCAGCGCTGCTACGCGGCCTTTCGGATCGTTAGCCGGGCCAGAGAATACGGCAAACTCAACGGCTTTCACCAGGTCTGCCACGTCCACCAGCTCCATCGGGTTGCGCAGGTCTGGTTTGTCGGAGCCGTAGCGACGCTCGGCTTCAGCGAAGGTCATGATGGGGAAATCGCCCAGTTCAACGCCTTTCACGTCGTTCCACAGGCTACGCACCAGGGCTTCCATCACTTCACGCACCTGCTCGGCGGTCATGAAGGAGGTTTCCACGTCGATCTGGGTAAATTCTGGCTGGCGGTCAGCGCGCAGATCTTCGTCGCGGAAGCATTTAACGATCTGATAGTAGCGATCGAAGCCGGACATCATCAGCAGCTGTTTGAAGAGCTGTGGAGACTGCGGCAGCGCGTAGAATTTACCTTTATGAACGCGGGATGGGACCAGGTAATCGCGCGCGCCTTCCGGCGTGGCTTTGGTCAGCATCGGGGTTTCGATATCGAGGAAACCGTGGTCATCCATAAAGCGACGCACCAGGCTGGTGATTTTCGCACGGGTTTTCAGGCGCTGGGCCATTTCCGGGCGACGCAGATCCAGGTAGCGGTATTTCAGACGCGCTTCTTCAGTGTTGACGTGGTTGGAGTCCAGCGGCAGCGCTTCTGCACGGTTGATTATCACCAGATCGGACGCCAGCACTTCGATGGCGCCCGTCGCCATGTCGGCGTTGACGTTTTTCTCGTCACGCGCACGCACGGTGCCGGTAACCTGAATGCAGAACTCATTACGCAGCTCAGAGGCCAGCTTCAACGCATCTGCGCGATCCGGGTCGAAGAACACCTGAACGATACCTTCGCGGTCGCGCATATCGATGAAGATAAGGCTACCAAGATCACGACGACGATTGACCCAACCACATAGGGTTACCTGCTGTCCGACGTGGGACTGACGCAGCTGCCCGCAATATTCTGTACGCATGAGATATCCCTTAATTAGCCGCAGGCTAAATGTCGCCTGGTATGCAGGCTACTATGTCGCAGCTTTCTGTATGTCACAACTGGATGAAAAAAGGCGGCTATTATACTGGAAATTCCGCCGGACGATAAGAGCGAACCACGGCCTGGCGGTCGTTTGCTGCACTCTTATTGCGCATTCTCACAAAAATTAACAAAATTATCCGACCAGGAACAGGCCATCACGTCGTATGGTGTCTGGAAGTGACTAATTTAACGGGAGTAACGATGTTAACACTTGATGCCAGTAAAACCGCACTTGTCGTGATTGATTTACAGGAAGGCATTCTGCCCTTCGCCGGTGGCCCGCATACCGCGGATGATGTAGTCAGCCGCGCCGCTCGCCTGGCGGAAACATGTCGTGCCAGCGGTGCGCCTGTTATCATGGTGCGCGTCGGCTGGTCTGCGGATTACGCCGAAGCGTTAAAACAGCCCGTTGATGCCCATGCTCCTGCACGCGCCCTGCCGGAAAACTGGTGGACGTACCCGGTCTCACTCGGCAAACGCGACAGCGATATTGAAGTGACCAAACGCCAGTGGGGCGCCTTCTACGGTACCGATCTCGAACTGCAGCTCCGCCGTCGCGGCATCGACACCATCATCCTATGCGGCATTTCCACCAATATTGGCGTGGAGTCTACCGCCCGTAACGCGTGGGAGCTGGGCTTTAATCTGGTGATCGCCGAAGATGCCTGCAGCGCAGCCTCCGCGGAACAGCATCAGGGCAGCATGACCCATATCTTCCCGCGCATCGGCCGCGTGCGCAGCACGGATGAGATTGTCAGCGCACTATGATGTATGTAGGCCTGCCCCAGTGGTCGCACCCGAAATGGGTGCGCCTTGGCATCACCAGCCTTGAGGAGTATGCCCGACACTTCAACTGCGTCGAGGGCAACACCACCCTGTATGCGCTCCCCAAAGCCGAGATTGTTGCGCGCTGGCGGGAACAAACGACCGACGACTTCCGCTTCTGCTTCAAGTTTCCGGCCACCATTTCCCACAACGCCGCGCTGCGTAACTGCGGCGATTTGACCGAAGAATTTTTCGCGCGCATGTCGCCGCTGGCGAACCGCATCGGTCAGTACTGGATCCAGCTACCCGCCACGTTTGGCCCGCGCGATTTGCCTGCGCTCTGGCAGTTCCTTGATGCCCTGCCCCGTGAATTCACCTACGGCGTGGAAGTCAGGCATCCTGAATTTTTTGCGAAGGGCGAAGCAGAAAAAGCGCTCAATCGCGGCCTGCTTGAGCGTTCCGTAAACCGGGTGATCCTCGATAGCCGCCCGGTGCACAGCGCTGTCCCCCATAGCGAAGCCATCGTTGAAGCGCAGCGTAAAAAACCGAAAGTGCCGGTCCACGCCATCGTGACCGCACATAACCCCATGGTCAGGTTTATCGGCAGCGATAACATGCAGCAAAATCAGGCGATGTTCGCCGTCTGGCTGCAAACATTGCCGAAGTGGGAACATACCACTACGCCGTATCTCTTTTTGCACACGCCGGATATCGCCCAGGCGCCCGAACTGGTCGATGCTCTGTGGCAGGCCTTGCAGGCTGCGGTGCCGTCCGTGGGCAGCGCCCCTGCCATCCCACAACAATCTTCTCTTTTCTGATATCACCCCCTATCATAGTGAAGTGCCATCTGCCAAAAACAGGGAGTTTGTATGGTCAGCGCGCTGTATGCGGTGTTAGGTGCATTACTGCTGATTAAGTTTTCATTTGATGTTGTGCGCCTCAGAACGCTGTACCGTGTCTCTTACGGTGACGGGGGATTTTCAGAGCTACAAAGCGCTATCCGCATTCATGGCAACGCGGTCGAATACATCCCCGCAGCCTTAATCCTGCTGCTATTTATGGAGATGAATGGCGCAGAAACCTGGATGGTGCACATCTGTGGCCTGCTTCTTATTGCTGGCCGCCTGATGCATTATTACGGCTTTCACCACCGCTTAATCCGCTGGCGTCGTTCCGGCATGAGTGCGACCTGGTGTTCGCTTTTGCTGATGGTGCTGGCTAACCTGTGGTATATGCCGTGGGAGTTGGTTTTCTCCCTCCATTAGCGCACAATACGCCACTTTATTTTTCCCGGATTTTTACGTTATGTCAGATCGCGACACGCTTTTTTCCGCGCCTATCGCCAGCCTGGGCGACTGGACCTTCGATGAACGGGTAGCCGAAGTCTTCCCGGATATGATCCAGCGCTCTGTTCCCGGTTATTCCAATATTATCTCTATGATCGGCATGCTGGCTGAGCGCTTCGTTCAACCCGGCACGCAGGTCTATGACCTGGGCTGCTCGCTCGGCGCGGCAACGCTGTCGGTTCGTCGTAATATTCACCAGGAAGGCTGCCGAATCATTGCCGTCGATAACTCCCCGGCCATGGTTGAGCGCTGCCGTCGCCATATCGACGCGTACAAAGCCCCTGTTCCGGTAGACGTGGTGGAAGGTGACATCCGCGAGATTGAGATCAATAACGCCTCGATGGTGGTGCTGAATTTCACCCTTCAGTTCCTGGTGCCTGAAGACCGCCAGCTGCTGCTGGATAAAATTTATCAGGGGCTGAATCCCGGCGGCGCGCTGGTGCTCTCGGAGAAATTCAGCTTCGAAGATGCCGAGGTTGGTGAGCTGCTGTTCAACATGCACCACGATTTCAAACGGGCGAACGGCTACAGCGAGCTGGAGATCAGCCAGAAGCGCAGCATGCTCGAAAACGTGATGCTGACGGATTCCGTAGAAACCCACAAAGCGCGTCTGAGCAAAGCCGGGTTTGAGCACAGCGAACTGTGGTTCCAGTGCTTTAACTTTGGCTCTCTGGTGGCGCTGAAAGCGGGGGAATCCGCATGATCGAATTCAGTAACTTCTATCAGCTGATTGCCAAAAACCAGCTCTCCCACTGGCTGGAAACCTTGCCCGCGCAGATTGCCGCATGGCAGCGCGATCAGCAGCACGGCCTGTTAAAGCAGTGGTCAAACGCGGTGGAGTTTCTGCCCGAACTGACCCCGTACCGTCTGGATCTTCTGCACAGCGTAACCGCCGAGAGCGAAGAGCCGCTCCCGGCCGGGCAGATCAACCGCATCGAAACGCTGATGCGTAACCTGATGCCGTGGCGCAAAGGGCCGTTTTCACTTTACGGCGTGAACATCAATACCGAATGGCGCTCGGACTGGAAATGGGATCGCGTTCTGCCCCACCTTTCCGACCTGACCGGACGTACCATTCTGGACGTGGGCTGCGGCAGCGGTTACCACATGTGGCGCATGATTGGCGCGGGCGCGCATCTGGCGGTCGGTATTGACCCGATGCAGCTGTTCCTGTGCCAGTTTGAAGCGGTGCGCAAGCTGCTGGGCAACGACCAGCGCGCGCACCTGCTGCCGCTGGGCATCGAACAGCTCCCCGCCCTGAAAGCGTTTGATACCGTCTTCTCCATGGGCGTGCTGTATCACCGTCGTTCTCCGCTTGAACACCTGTGGCAATTGAAGGATCAGCTGGTCAGCGGCGGCGAGCTGGTGCTGGAAACGCTGGTGATTGAAGGTGATGAGCATGCCGTTCTGGTGCCGGGCGATCGCTACGCGCAGATGCGCAACGTTTACTTCATCCCTTCCGCGCTGGCGCTGAAGAACTGGCTGGAGAAGTGCGGGTTTGTGGATGTGCGGATTGCCGATGTCAGCGTGACCTCAATTGAGGAACAGCGCCGCACCGACTGGATGATCACCGAATCGCTGGAGCAGTTCCTCGACCCGGCCGACCACAGCAAAACCATCGAAGGCTATCCGGCCCCGATGCGCGCGGTGTTGATTGCGACCAAGCCGTAGCCCTTTAGCCGGGTGGCGGCTACGCCTTACCCGGCCTACTCAGTGAAGGTTTTCTCCAAAATAGAAATATGAAGGAGAAAAAAAGGCCCCTGTTGAAATTGCAGGGGCCTGGTACAAGCAAGCATCATATTGGGCGACATGATGCGCGGTAAAAATCGGTACGTTGCTACACGTGATGGCGCTCAATCAGCGACTTCATTTCCGCAACCGACTCTCCCTCTACGCCGTAGCGTGAATACTCATCCGCTTCAGCGTCCGTCGACATTGACAACCCTGTATTGCGATAACGCATGGGCGAAGGTATCCATTTACCTGCGGAGCTGTGCAGCTCTTCTACCCCGGCGTTTAAAAACCGTTCCAGATTGCTGGCGCGGACTCCCGCACCCGCCATTATTATTGGAACACCGGAATGTGCTTTTAGTTCCGTAATTAATTGCAGTCCTTTTTCAGCTGACGCCTGTTGACCGGATGTCAGAATGCGCGCCACGCCAAGTTCTCCCAGCGTTTCAAAGGCCTGAAGCGGATCTTTACACATATCAAATGCGCGATGAAAAGTGACGGCCAGCCCCTGGGCGGCGCTCATAATCTGACGCATGCGCGGTAGATCGATATTGCCGTCTTCATCCAGCAGGCCGGTGACCAACCCCGAAAACCCCAGATCCCGAACGAGCGCGATATCATCAAGCATGGCACTGAACTCACCCGCCGTGTAACAAAAATCACCGCCGCGCGGACGAATAATCGGGTGAACGGGAATAGTGACGGCCTGACGGGCAGACTTCAACACGCCGAAGGACGGCGTCAGCCCGCCCTCTTTGGGTGCCGCGCACAGTTCAATGCGGTCAGCCCCGTATTTTTGCGCGGTCACGGCACACTCCACGCTGTAACAACAAATCTCCAGCAGCGCCATTTAATCCTCCTGAAATCCCACTAAACGCACCATCATGCCACCCCGTCAATTTTCAGTCCCGGCGTGAACTCACATCTTCTTACGCTTCGCTGGCAACGATCTGTTCAATGGTCCACGGATGAAACTTCACCGTAACCTGTCCGTCCGTGACGGCCAGCGTCGGGTTAGGTAACCGCTCGCGCTCGCCTTTGGGGGAACTTGTCTTCACAAAAATTCCCGGCTTGCTTAAACCCTGGTCAGACAGCAGGGCCAGCGCGCGCGCGTTCAACGTCTCCGGCTCTCCCGGCAGGACAATTTCGATATGTTCCCAGCCTTCGTGCGGATAGCGTTTCTCACCCGGCCACGGCAGTTCAACCACGGTGAATCGCCAGTGCGCCACGCTCACCGGTTCATGCAGTTTAAACAGGCAAATGGGGCGACCATTAATGATGTTCTCGGAGAGCAACTCACCGCACTGCTCAAACCCGCGACGCCAGCGCTCGGCGGTGGCATTCTGATGACAGCGCAAAGAGATGTGATCGGCCTCAAGCGGTGCGATATCCAGACCCAGACGGGTGGCAAGTTCTGTGAACGCCTGGGTGAAGCGCGGTAAATCTGCGGAAATATCATGCAGTTCGTCAATGGATTGCCAGTTCGCCATAATTCACTCTCTTTTCGTGTCGCAAAGCCGCTAATTTACTCTGTTGACCTGTTTTGACCAACCGCAGAATCCGGCTTTTTGCGACTGCATGATTATGCACACCTTCACCGCCTGGATTCTGAGCGATCTTCGGGGCCCGTGATGCTGACGCCAGAAGGCATTTGCAGTATACTCCCGCCCTAAATTCTTTAACTGGCGCGGGCGGTTGTAGGCCCGCATCAAAAACGTAAGGTATCCAGGTGAATATTCAGGCTCTTCTCTCCGAAAAAGTCAGTCAGGCACTGATTGCCGCAGGTGCGCCTGCGGATTGCGAACCGCAGGTTCGTCAGTCAGCAAAAGTACAGTTTGGCGACTATCAGGCTAATGGCGTGATGGCAGTGGCTAAAAAACTGGGCATGCCGCCGCGACAGCTCGCTGAGCAGGTACTGACGCATCTGGATCTTTCCGGCATTGCCAGCAAAACCGAAATCGCCGGTCCGGGCTTTATCAATATCTTCCTTGAGCCTGCATTCCTGGCACGCCACGTTGACGCGGCGCTGAAATCTGACCGTCTGGGTGTTTCCCAGCCGGAGGCGCAGACCGTCGTGATCGACTACTCTGCCCCGAACGTGGCGAAAGAGATGCACGTTGGCCACCTGCGCTCCACCATCATCGGTGATGCCGCAGTGCGCACGCTCGAGTTCCTCGGTCACAAGGTGATCCGCGCGAACCACGTGGGCGACTGGGGTACCCAGTTCGGCATGCTGATTGCCTACCTGGAAAAACAGCAGCAGGAAAACGCGGGTGAAATGGCGCTGGCGGACCTGGAAGGGTTCTACCGCGAAGCCAAAAAACACTACGATGAAGACGAAGCCTTTGCCGAGCGCGCGCGCAGCTACGTGGTAAAACTGCAGGGCGGCGATCAATACTTCCTCGAGATGTGGCGCAAGCTGGTTGACATCACCATGTCTCAGAACCAGCTCACCTATAACCGACTGAACGTCACCCTGACCCGTGACGACGTAATGGGTGAAAGCCTCTATAACCCAATGCTGCCCGGCATTGTGGCCGACCTGAAAGCCAAGCACCTGGCGGTTGAGAGCGAAGGCGCAACGGTTGTGTTCCTTGATGAGTACAAAAACAAGGAAGGCGAACCGATGGGCGTGATCATCCAGAAAAAGGATGGCGGCTACCTCTACACCACCACCGATATTGCCTGCGCGAAATACCGTTACGAAACGCTGCACGCCGACCGCGTGCTGTACTACATCGACTCCCGTCAGCACCAGCACCTGATGCAGGCGTGGACCATCGTGCGCAAAGCCGGTTACGTGCCGGACTGCGTTCCGCTGGAACACCACATGTTCGGCATGATGCTGGGTAAAGACGGCAAGCCGTTCAAAACCCGCGCGGGCGGTACCGTGAAGCTGTCCGACCTGCTGGACGAAGCGCTGGAACGCGCCCGCCGTCTGGTGGCCGAGAAGAACCCGGACATGCATGCTGACGAACTGGAAAAACTGGCGAACGCCGTGGGTATCGGTGCGGTGAAATACGCGGATCTCTCCAAGAACCGTACCACCGACTATATCTTCGACTGGGATAACATGCTGGCGTTTGAAGGCAACACCGCGCCGTATATGCAGTATGCCTACACCCGCGTGCTCTCCGTATTCCGTAAGGCTAACATCGACGAAAGCGCGCTGGCGAATGCTGCCGTGACCATCACGGAAGACCGTGAAGCACAGCTGGCGGCGCGTCTGCTGCAGTTCGAAGAGACGCTGACGGTTGTCGCGCGTGACGGAACGCCGCACGTAATGTGTGCTTACCTGTACGATCTGGCGGGTCTGTTCTCAGGCTTTTACGAGCATTGCCCTATTCTGTCTGCGGAAAACGAATCGGTCCGCAACAGCCGCCTGAAGCTGGCGCAGCTCACGGCGAAGACCCTGAAGCTGGGTCTGGATACCCTGGGTATCGAAACCGTAGAACGCATGTAATACAAAAAACCCGGCGCAAGCCGGGTTTTGTTTTGTAGCCCCGGTAAGCGCAGCGCCACCGGGGATATCCACAGGTTCAGAAGTATTTCCGCAAATATTCCGTCAGACACAGTATCGCCATCGCCTGCCCGTACGGCATCGAGGTCAGCGGGATTTGACGATAAAACGCCAGATCGCTTCCCATCCCCGTACCGAACGACGTTTGCAACAGCTCGCCTTCCGGCGAGATATTCTTGACGATTCCGCGAATCGCTTTTTCTGCCACGTCGGCATACTCCGCGCCAACGTAGCGCTTGCGCACGGCTTTCAGAATGCCGTAGGCAAACCCTGCCGTGGCGGACGCCTCAAGATACGAATGGGGATCGTCAAGCAGCGTGTGCCATAGCCCACTATCGTCCTGATACTTCGCCAGCGCGGCAATCTGCGCATTCAATACCTGCACCAGGTAGCGGCGCACGGCGTTGTTTTCCGGCAGATCCACCAGCTCAAGGAAATCCGGGATGACGATGGTGAGCCAGCTGTTGCCGCGCGCCCAGCGGGCACGGGCAAAGTTATGATTACCGTCGTAGCTCCAGCCGTGGAACCACAGCCCGGTCTCCCGGTCCATCAGGTTCTGCACGTGCAGCAGGAACTGATATACCGCCTCTTCAACGTATTCCGGTTTGTTGAGCAGCTTGCCAATTTTCGCCAGCGGCAGCACCGTCATCATCAGCGTGTCATCCCACATCTGCTGATGGTTCTCTTCCGCCAGGGTGATGTGCTGCATCCCGCCGTGTTCAGTGCGCGGCATCTCGGCCATCGCCCATTCCGCCCAGCTTTCCAGCCACGGCAGCCAGGCCTGATTTTGGGTCTCTTCGTAGCGATAGGCCAGCGTCAGGAACGGGGACATGGTATTCACGTTTTTGGTGGTCGCGCCTTCCGCAAAGCGGTCGGCAAACCAGCTGTCGATGATGCCTCGCATACCTTCGTCGCCGGTCTGGCAGTAATACTGCCAGATACCGTACAGGCCGACGCCGTGCGTCCACTCCCATCCGGCCCAGCCTTTGGTGTCGATCACGCGCCCGTCGTCCAGCCGCAGCAAAAATTCACCCGTTTTGTCATGGATACTGACCAGGCTATGCGTCACCTTTTGAATCAGCGATTTCAGCTCGTCCCGGGCAATAAAGCGCTCTGGCTGACGCAGTAACGGGCTATGTTTGACAGGCCAAACTTTCATTATCTTAACCTCTGTTGTATGTCGAATTCAGTACCGCGCGATCCTTCAGCGAAGGCGCCGCTGGCTTGTTGCGATTCAGATAACCGATGTTGTTATTGCCCCACAGTGACTCATAAGGCATACCGGCCAGCATCTCGACGGTGGCGCGGGCGTGTGGCGTCGCTGACTCAGGCATCGCATGACCACACTCACGCATTTTCGCGGTCTCCTCGCGCAGCGTGCTGTGGGTCTGCAAATTGAGCTTGAAGCGCAGGGAAACGAGGAAGCCGCAGAACAGCACCAGAATGGTTCCCACGCTCAGGATCATCAAAATGGTGTGGCTCACTTCCGCAGGCTGCACTTTCTGACCGCTGACAAAGCCGGACATCTGCATCACAATGCCCACCAGCATCACCGCACCGGCCTGTGACGCCTTACGGGTCAGGGTCATGATGCCCGCGAAGATCCCTTCGCGGCGCTGGCCGGTGATCACTTCATCCACGTCAGCAATGTAGGTGTAGGTATTCCATGGCACGTAGTTGATACCGCCGCGGCCCAGCCCAGCCACCGCAGAAATCAGCAACAGCAGAGCATAGACGTCGCTCAGGCCCGCGTAATAGAGCATGGCGTAAGAGAGAGACGCCAGGCCAAACAGCACCACGACCATGCGGTAGGACGGCGCAGGCCCGAAGCGGATACACAGCGGGATCATGGCGATAACCGCAAGGAACTGGAAGATAGCCATCGTGCCCAGCAGATTGGACGCCATAGACGCTTCCTGCATCAGCACGAACACCACGTAGTAGGTGAATACCGCATTAAACACGTCCTGCGCGATATAGCCGCCGAGGTACATGCCCAGATGCTGACGGAAAATTTTGATGCGCAGCGTGGAGCTTAACTCAACGAACAGGCGGTTGAGGCTCTGCCCCAGCGTCAGCTTCTTCTTCTCTTCTTCAGCACGCAGCGCCGCTTCAGACCACTCTTCGCGCGGGCGTTCCCAGGTGAAGAACCAGACGAAGGTCAGCATCAGCGCGCAGAGCACGGAGAAGACCAGGCTTGCGTAGAAGAAGGAAACCGCGTTGTCTTTCCCGAAGTGGGTCAACAGGATCCCCGGCAGGAAGGAGGCCAGAATGGCGGACATCTGCGCCATAGAGATACGCGCCCCGGAGAACTTGGTTTTCTGTTTAAAGTCGTCGGTCATTTCCGGCACCAGCGTTTCGTACGGCACCAGAATCATGGTGTAGACAATATCAAACACCAGATAGGTCAGCAGATAGTACCAGAAGCTCATGTCGCCAACCCACATCAGCGAGTAGCTGAACACGCACGGAATCCCCAGCAGGATAAAGAACTTACGGCGGCCGAAGCGCTTACCGAGCCAGGTCGTACCAAAGTTATCGGTTAAAAAACCCATTAACGGGCTAACAACGGCATCCAGCACCCTTGCCGCGGCAAAGATGAACGTGGCTTCGATCGGTGAGAGCCCGCAGAAGGTGGTATAAAAATATAAAAGCCAGGCCGCCGTCAGGGCGGTAGTACCCGCCCCGAGGAAATCGCCTGATCCGTAAGCAAGATAATTTGCGAGTCCAATTTTACGTGTTTTCATTGCCGTCAACCCTAATCAGTTTTGGGAGACTCCCTGCAAGCATGCTTCGTCCGGGAGCTTTTATACGGCTACAGTAAATCCATTGGCCTGTTGATACCTTTCTGTTTCTGCCATCACAAAGCGGGTGAATGGCAAAAATGCAAAGAGTATCGTCACGCGCGTCACTGATTTATAAAACAGTGTTTCTATTTATTCAAAAGGCGAAGGCAGTTTTGAGAGCCAGCCATCAGAATTGCCTGATGGCTGGTGAAAAGACAGGGTGTTAGCGGTAGTTCACGATGACAGAATTACTCTGTACTTTCAGGGCCGGGATTAAGCGTCCACCGCCCGGCACTTCCCAGATGAAACGCAGAGGTTCAATGGCCGGTACGCCGTTGAACGCCTGCGTTGTGCCATTTTCGCCGTCGATTTCCGTGCAGCGCGTCTGAGAACAGAGGCGCACCCGCAGTCCGGCCGGGGTTGGGCCAATCAGCCGGTAGTTCCAGACCACAAGGCCCATCTGACCGGAAACCCCGTCAGAAGGCGAAAGCGGGTTAGAGGACATGGCGACGCCCCGGTTGCTGAGGGTCACACCCATGCTGCTCGCCTGCCAGGTCCCCTCCCCGCCAGCCTGTGCCGCCAGTGGGAAGAGCAAAATCCAAAGCCATTTACGCATTATTTTCCTCCAATCGTCGCGGTCATGCGGATATGACGGTTATCCGACAGCTCCAGATTCGACAGCACGACCAGCTGATTCAGGCTACGACGCAGGAAGCGCGACAGCAGCGGACGCAGCGCATGGTTCACCAGCAGCACCGGCGGCGCGCCCAGCATCTCCTGACGCGCCAGCGCCTCCTGCGTTTGCGCCAGCAGACGGTCCGCCAGACCCGGCTCCAGCCCGCCCCCGCCCTGCAGGGCCTGCAGAAGCAGACGTTCAAGCGGCGTATCGAGGCCAATAACCTGCACTTCTCCGGTTCCCGGGAACCACTGCTGGGTGATCGCGCGGCCCAGCGCCACGCGCACCACCGCCGTCAGCTCGTGCGGATCGCTCTGGATTGGCGCATGCTCTGCCAGCGTTTCCAGAATGGTGCGCATGTCGCGGATCGGCACCTTTTCTTCGAGCAGGTTTTGCAGCACCTTGTGCAGCGTCGTCAGCGTCACCACGCCCGGAACCAGATCTTCCGTCAGCTTAGGCATCTCCTGCGTGACGCGGTCCAGCAGCTGCTGCGCTTCCTGACGGCCAAACAGCTCCGCCGAGAATTGCCCAATCAGGTGGTTAAGATGGGTCGCCACCACGGTACTGGCTTCAACAACCGTATATCCCTGGATCTGCGCCTGCTCTTTCAGGGCACTTTCAATCCAGATAGCGGCCAGGCCAAAGGCCGGATCGATGGTTTGCTCGCCCGGCAGCGTGCCTGCGGCGGTGCCCGGGTTAATCGCCAGCCAGCGGCCCGGATAGGCATCACCGCTGCCAATTTCGACACCTTTCATCAGAATGCGGTAGCGCGCGGGCGGCAGGTCCATGTTGTCCCGGATGTGGACAACCGGCGGCAGGAAGCCCATATCCTGCGCGAATTTTTTACGGATACTGCGGATACGGCCAAGCAGTTCGCCATCCTGCTGGAAATCGACCATCGGGATCAGGCGATACCCGACCTCCATTCCCAGGGAATCTTCCAGCTGAACGTCGTTCCAGGTGGCTTCTACGGCCTGGGTGTTCTCCGGCATTTTGACCGGAACAGGCTCCGCCGCAGGTTTGATTTCACGACCGCGCATCCACCAGGCAAGCCCCAGCAGGCCCGCCGTAAACAGCAGGAAGACGAGGTTTGGCATCCCCGGCACCAGACCGAGCAAACCGAGAACGGCAGCGGCCAGCAGCATAACGCGCGGGTTGCTGAAAAGCTGGCCCACCATCTGCTCGCCAACGTCCTGATCGGTACTCACGCGGGTCACAATCACACCCGCCGCCGTGGAGATAACCAGCGCCGGGATCTGCGCGACCAGACCGTCACCAATGGTCAGCAGCGTATAGCTTTCCGCCGCGTGGCCCATGTCCATCCCGTGCTGCAATACCCCGACCAGCAGGCCGCCGACCACGTTAATCACCATGATCAGAATGCCCGCGATGGCGTCACCGCGCACAAACTTACTCGCACCGTCCATGGAGCCGTAGAAGTCCGCTTCCTGCGTCACTTCCGAACGGCGCTTTTTGGCTTCATCTTCGGCGATAAGACCGGCGTTCAGGTCGGCGTCGATCGCCATCTGCTTGCCCGGCATCCCGTCCAGCACAAAACGCGCGCCGACTTCCGCGATACGCCCTGCAC
This sequence comes from Enterobacter cloacae complex sp. CARB60, assembly GCF_036487345.1. NCBI lineage: Bacteria > Pseudomonadati > Pseudomonadota > Gammaproteobacteria > Enterobacterales > Enterobacteriaceae > Enterobacter > Enterobacter cloacae complex sp. CARB60. The sequence goes on along the minus strand of NZ_JAZKLC010000002.1, from coordinate 1,791,046 downwards.
CTTTGGTGATAACCATAAAGTTGATGATAACGAGGATAACGAACACCACGATACCGATAGCGAAATTGCCGCCCACCAGGAAGTGGCCGAACGCCTCCACCACTTTACCTGCCGCTGCCGCACCGGTGTGACCTTCCATCAGGATGATACGCGTGGACGCCACGTTCAGCGCCAGTCGTAGCAAGGTGGTAAACAGCAGAATGGTCGGGAACGCGGCGAACTCCAGGGTACGCTGGGTGAACATCGCCACCAGCAGCACCATAATGGACAGCGCAATATTGAAAGTGAAAAGCAGATCGAGGATGAACGCCGGGAGCGGCAGTACCATCATCGACAGAATTAGCAGGATCAGAATCGGCCCGGCAAGGATCTGCCATTGGGTCGATTTCAGGTTGCCGGGCAGGCGCAACATTGCCACCAGATTAGCCATCAGTGTCCTTCTCGTTCATAAAATCCAGCGCGGCAGGCACCGGAAGGTTCTCAGGTTTCACAGGCCGTTGACCGCCGGCCAGACGCCAGCGCTTCAACTGCCATACCCAGGCCAGCACTTCCGCCACGGCGGCGTAGAGTTGTCCCGGGATCTGTTGTCCAATATCCGCATGGCGGTACAAAGCACGCGCCAGCGGGGGGGCTTCCAGGATCGGCACGCGGTGTTCTGTGCCAATTTCCCGGATACGCAGTGCGATCAGTCCGGCCCCTTTCGCGACGACTTTCGGCGCGCTCATTTTGTTTTCGTCATAGCGCAGCGCAACGGAATAGTGCGTCGGGTTGGTAACAATGACGTCGGCCTTCGGCACATCTTCCATCATGCGTCGACGGGCGACGGCACGCTGCATCTGGCGGATGCGCCCTTTCACGTGCGGGTCACCTTCCATCTGCTTATATTCGTCGCGAATATCCTGACGTGACATGCGCAGTTTTTTGAAGTGGGTATAAAGCTGGAAGATCACGTCAAAACCCACCATCGGGATAATGCTGAGCACCACCAGCAGCGCGCAGAGCCCGACCAGATTCATCGCGTTGCTCATCGCGGTGAGCGGCGATTCGCTGATAAGACGCATCATTTCCGGCCAGTGGTACCAGAGGTAAAACCCTGCGGAACTGCCCATCAGCACCGATTTGAGAACGGCTTTGAGCAGCTCGGCCCCGGTCTGCGCTGAGAACATTTTCGCAATGCCCGGCAGCGGGTTCAGTTTGGAAAATTTCGGCTGCAGCGATTTGGCGCTAAAAACCAGACCGCCCAGCATTACCGGAGAGACCAGCGCGACCAGCACGACCCCGGTAATCAGGGGCAACAGCGCGACCATGGCCCCTTTAATAAGCTGAATAATCTGGCTGAGGATCAGATTTGGATCGTTGACCATGCTGTGGTCAAAACGTAAGCCGGTAGACAACATCCCCGCCAGCTTGCGGGCGAGCGACTCCCCGCCCCACCAGATAATGCACACCCCTACGATAAGGATCAGCAGGGAGGTCAATTCTCGGGATCGGGGGATCTGCCCTTCCTCACGCGCCTTTTCTAGTCGGTGGGGTGTGGGGGCTTCCGTTTTGTCGTCGTTCTCTTCTGCCACAGTGCATGCTCAGCCCATTACGTCACGGGTATCATGCCAGCGCAGCGGAAATCCAATGGCGGGAAAAGCCCGTTTAATCGGGCTCTTTTCGGTGATTTTGTCGTAAACCGCCTCAGGCGGCGTAAACCCCTGAGGCGGAACAGACCGTCAGAAGCCGAGGCTGTCCAGCAGGTCGTCGACCTGATCCTGGCTTGCCACAACGCCCGCTTTGCTGGCGTCGAGCTGAGGACCATTGAGCAGGCTTTCGTTTTCGCGTTTTGGACGGGCTGCCGGTTCCGGAATGTTCTCCAGCAGAACCATCAGCAGCTGACGCTCAATCTCCTGGATAACATCCATCATGCGCTTGATCACCTGACCGGTCAGGTCCTGGAAATCCTGCGCCATCATGATGTCCAGCAGCTGGGCGTTGGTGAAGCTGGTGTGGCCCGGCACATCACCCAGGTACTGACGGGTGTCCGTCACCAGCTCGCGGGCATCCGCCAGCTCGATAGGGTTCTCAAACCACTCGTCCCAGCGTTTGCTCAGCGCTTTCGCCCCCTTCTCCATCGCATCCTGGTGCGGCTGTGACGCTTCAACGCTGTTCAGCGCACGTTCCGCGGCCTGAGCGGTCATCTGCACAACGTAGTCCAGACGATCGCGGGCATCAGGAATAGCTTCCGCCGCTTCGGCAATCGCCTGATCCAGCCCCAGCTCGCGCAGGCTGTCACGCAGCATGCGCGTCAGGCTGCCGATGCGGACGATGATATCGCTCGGCGAGTGTTCTTCAACGGGTTTCATAGCAGGTTGCAACATTTCCATCACCTCACATGCCGAGTTTCTCGAAGATCTTACCGAGCTTCTCTTCCAGGGTTGCCGCGGTGAATGGCTTCACCACATAGCCGCTTGCGCCCGCCTGTGCAGCGGCAATGATGTTCTCTTTTTTCGCTTCTGCAGTGACCATCAGAACCGGCATAGACGCCATTCCCGCATCGGCACGAATGGTTTTCAGCAGTTCCAGACCGTCCATGTTTGGCATGTTCCAGTCGGAGATAACAAAACCAAACCCGCCAGCCTGCAGTTTGTTCAGCGCATCAACGCCGTCTTCTGCTTCTTCAACGTTGTTGAAGCCCAGCTCTTTCAGCAGGTTGCGCACGATGCGACGCATGGTGGAAAAGTCATCCACAACCAAAAACTTAAGCTCTTTATCCGCCATAAAATAATACTCCTGAGTCAAATACGTATTGCCTGTCCGGCACTGATTTTCGCCAGCATCTGCTGGCTTACCTGGCTAAGATCGACCACTTCGCTCACGCCACCCATATTGATGGCCTCGCGCGGCATGCCGAACACCACACAACTTGCTTCATTCTGCGCAATCGTCCAGGCACCAGCCTGGTGCATTGCAAGCATTCCGGCGGCACCGTCGTTGCCCATCCCCGTCAGGATCACCCCCACGGCGTTGCGCCCCGCATGTTTCGCCACCGAATGAAACAGCACATCCACCGACGGACGGTGCCGGTTAACCGGCGGTCCGTCATGAATTTTGATTTGATAGTTAGCGCCGCTGCGCGACAGCTCCATATGCTTGTCGCCCGGGGCGATATAGGCATGTCCCGGGAGCACGCGCTCGCCGTCTTCCGCCTCTTTCACGCTGATCTGGCACAGCTTGTTCAGGCGTTCGGCGAACGAACGGGTAAAGCCTGGCGGCATATGCTGAGTGATCAGAATACCCGGACTTGAAAGCGGCAATGGCTGGAGTACATGACGAATTGCCTCTGTTCCTCCGGTTGACGCCCCAATCACCAGCAGTTTTTCCGAGCTGAGTAAGGGACCGGCCTTCAGGGTCACAGGCGCGGCCATCGGCGTGTGGGCGGCAAGCTTTGCGCGCGACGCGGTGCGGATCTTCTCCGCGATCATTTCGCTGTAGGCCAGCATCCCTTCGCGAATGCCGAGCTGCGGTTTGGTGACAAAATCCACCGCCCCCAGCTCCAGCGCGCGCAGGGTGATTTCCGATCCTTTTCCGGTCAGGGAGGAGACCATTACCACCGGCATGGGCCGAAGCCGCATTAATTTTTCGAGAAAATCGATGCCATCCATGCGCGGCATCTCGACATCCAGCGTTAGCACGTCGGGGTTATATTTTTTAATTAAATCCCGCGCTACCAGAGGATCGGGCGCAGTGGCCACCATCTCCATGTCGCTGTGGCTATTGATAATTTCAGTCATGATTTGACGCATCAGCGCTGAATCATCGACAGACAACACCCTGATTTTACTCATGCTTTTTCCTTACTCAGCGCATATACCGTTTGCCCACGCAGGCTAAACTCACGCGCGAGGTTGCTGAAGTTTTCCGAGTGCCCGGCAAACAGTAAACCGTCAGGCTTGAGCAACGGAACAAACCGACGCAGAATGTCCTGTTGCGTCGTTTTATCAAAATAGATCATGACGTTACGGCAAAATATGGCGTCGAACGGCCCCGGCACGTTGTACTGCTTATCCAGCAGGTTTACGGACGCGAATTCGACGCAGTTCGCCAGCTCCTGGCGTACGCGTACCAGGCCTTCATGCGGGCCCGTGCCGCGCATGAAATAACGCTGCAGCTGCTGCGGCGACAGCGTTTTCAGTTCATCCTGGCGATAAACGCCGTTGCGCGCCTTCTCCAGCACCTCGGTATCAATATCGCTGGCGTAGATTTTCCAGCGTCCGGGCGTCATACCCAGGGTGTCAGCAAGGGTGATCGCCAGCGAGTACGGCTCTTCACCCGTTGAGGCGGCCGCACTCCATACGCGATACTCCCCGGTGCGACGGCGGGCGTGCTCGGCCAGGACCGGGAAGTGGTGAGCTTCACGGAAAAACGCCGTCAGGTTGGTGGTTAACGAGTTAATAAAAGCCTGCCACTCGGCGCTGTTCTGGTTCGCCTCGAGCATGCTCAGATAGCGGCCAAAATCGTCCAGCCCCAGCGTGCGCAAGCGCCGCACCAGACGGTTGTAGACCATGTCCCGCTTATGATCCGCAAGCACGATCCCCGCACGCTGGTAGATTAACTGACATATCCGACGAAAATGCGCGTCGGACAGCGCGAGGCGCTGTGTCATCTGCAACAATAATGACGTTTGCCCAGGGGGCATTGGTGATGTCATAGCGCCTTCTTAATTACATTCAGGATACAACTGGCACGGCCTGCGACCGCCCGACTTCTGTTACTGCTTCAACGTGCTCTTTCACATTAAACACCGCGACCAGTCCGGTCAGACGATCGGCCTGGCTGGCCAGCTGATCGGTTGCCGCTGCCGCTTCCTCCACTAACGAGGCGTTCTGTTGCGTCACCTGATCCATCTGGCTGACGGCCTGGGCAACCTGCTCAATGCCGCGACGCTGTTCGTCCGACGCCGAGGCAATCTCGCCCATGATGTCGTTCACCCGCGTGACGGAGGTGACGATCTCGTGCATGGTTTTCGCCGCCGTATCCACCAGGGTTGAGCCCTGCTGAACGCGCGAGACCGACTCCTCGATCAGCACCTTAATCTCTTTCGCCGCGTTGGCGCTGCGGCTCGCCAGGTTACGCACTTCCCCCGCCACCACCGCAAATCCGCGCCCCTGTTCACCGGCGCGCGCCGCCTCAACGGCGGCATTCAGCGCCAGAATGTTGGTCTGGAACGCGATACCGTCAATCACGCTGATGATGTCACCAATTTTCTGCGAACTGGTGGCAATCTCCTGCATGGTGCTGGCGACATGGGAGGCCTGGTCGCCGCCTTTCTTCGCCGTCATCGCCGCCTGTTTTGACAGGTCAGACGCCTGACGCGCGTTATCGGCGTTCTGGCCTACCGTCGCGGTCAACTGCTCCATGCTGGCCGCCGTCTGCGCCAGCGAGGCCGCCTGCTGCTCGGTACGGGACGAGAGATCGTTGTTACCCGCCGCAATCTCGGAGATCCCGGTGTGCATGGCATAACTGCCCTGCCGCACGTCGCTCACCGTTTCCCGCAGCGATCCCTGCATTGCCTTGAGGCTGGCAAAGATCGCCGAAATTTCGTTTTTGCCGAACACCGCGACCGGACGCGCCAGGTCCCCTTTCGCAATACTGTCGAAGTGGCTGCTGATGATTGCCAGCGGCTGCACAATCATTCTGCGCGACCAGAGCAGCGCCCCGCCGGTCAGCAGCCCTGCCAGAATCACCACCACGGCAAAGATGACGCCCGACATGTGATAGCTGCTACGGCTCTGATCGCCGGCACGCTGAACAGACTGGTTAATATCCTGCTGCCACGCGTTAAAGCTGCCGTCAAACGCCGCCTGAGACGCCTGAACCGGTGCGGTCATAAAGTCCGAAAGCTGGTTGTTCTCAAGCCACGTCGCCTGGTGGTCCAGATCGCTGTACCACTGTTCAAAGTTCGTCTTCATGGCGGCCTTCAGCGCTTTCTCTTTCTCGCTGTCGGCGGCCTGTGCCGTAAAGGCTTTAAACTGCGCGTCAGCCTGCTTCAGGCTGTCGCGCGCGGTCGCCATCAGCGCCTTAATGTCATCCGGCGGATAGCTCAGCGCGGTTAAGGTTCCCGCCTTGTTCAGCGCGGTGCTTGCCTGCAACAGCACGGCACGCGTTTGTGCCAGTGCGGAGCGCTGCTGATTACTCGCCTCAACTTGCTGCAAATTCTGATAGCCATCGCGAAACGCCCAAAAAGACAACCCGTTACTGCCAACCTGCAACACACCGCAAAGGATCAGAATCAAAAACAGTGTGGTCGAGATACGAATACGATTTAACATCCACGCTCCCATCAAGCGGCAAGCAGCCGCGGTTTAATTGTCAGTCAAAATGTTTCCCAGTTTTCATCTTGTCCGGTCGTCGCGGTGCGCGTACGGTTTGCAGCCGATTGAGCGGCTGGCGCGCGATACGTCGCCTGCGGGGTGACCGTGTTTCCAGCGAGTGAAGCGAGACGAAACGCCGAGACGGCCATCTTCAGACGGCTCGCCTGGTCTTCCAGGGCAGCGGCCGCCGCAGCGGACTCCTGCACCAGCGCGGCGTTTTGCTGTGTCACGCGATCCATTTCCGATACCGCCAGGGCAACCTGGTCGATACCACGACTCTGCTCATCGGACGCAGAGGCGATTTCACCCATGATGTCCGTCACGCGGGTGACGGCATTCACGATGTCATTCATGGTCTCCCCGGCGCTTTCCACCAGCACGGAGCCGGTATCCACGCGGGAGACGGAATCTTCAATCAGCGATTTGATCTCTTTTGCCGCGTTGGCGCTGCGGCTGGCGAGGTTGCGCACTTCCCCGGCCACCACGGCAAACCCGCGTCCCTGTTCGCCCGCACGCGCCGCTTCCACGGCGGCGTTCAGCGCCAGAATGTTGGTCTGGAAGGCAATGCCGTCGATGACGCTGATGATGTCGGCGATTTTCTTCGAGCTGTCGGCGATTTCGTGCATGGTTTTCACCACGCCGTCCACCACGCGACCGCCGCGCTGCGCGGTCTCGGAGGCGCTTTCTGCCAGCTGAGACGCCTGGCGGGCGTTATCGGCGTTCTGCTTCACGGTCGCGGTGAGCTGCTCCATGCTGGCGGCCGTCTCTTCCAGGGCGGAAGCCTGCTGCTCGGTACGGGATGAGAGATCGTTATTCCCCATCGCAATTTCGCTGGTGCCGGTATAGATAGCCTCCGACCCGTTACGCACGTTGGCGACGGTTTCGATTAACGAGCGCTGCATATGGTCAACGCTGTTTGCCAGCTCGGTGATCTCATTGCGCCCGGAAACGGTCAGCGTTTTGGTCAGGTCACCGCCGGCAATTTCACTAATGTGGGCAATGACGCGCCCGAGAGGGTTCAGCAGGATATGGCGAATGCCGTACCAGACCGCGACCAGCACAATGACCAGCGCCAGCGCCAGTACCGCCATCTGCCATTTCGCAAAGCGGTAGTCATTCTGGCTTTCCGTAAAGGCCGAGTGATACAGGTCACCGCTGACCTTCGCGTATTCCCCCAGCGCCGCGCCGAGGGCGTTTTGCATCCCTTGCGTAGGCTGCGCGAAATAGGCGTCCATGTTGCCGCTTTCCAGGAACTGAATCAGCTCTGCCAGCCCGGCATGGTAGGCGTTGTATTTTTCATCAATATTCTGGCTCACCTGCTCCATAGCAGGCTGCGGAGTAATCTTTTTGAAGGCGTCGTAGTGCTTCGCGGCGTCAGCAAGGGTGGCGCGGGCATTTTTCAACAGATCGGTTTTCGCGCTGCTCTGCTGATTGTTGGGGTCCATCATCATGCGCGCGGACGAGCGGCTCAGGTTGATACGCGTTTGCAGCATCAGATCCCACGTCGACGTGAGTTCACTCTGCTGCAGGCGGAGATCGTTCGAGGCCGCGAAGCTGTCCTGGTTCTGTTTTAATGACGAGAAAAAAAGCCCGCCGGAAATGAGCTGAAGAAGTGCGAAAATGACCAGCACCATCATGAGCATTGTGACAACGCGGATACGGTTCAACATACAACACCTTCTCATAGATTTATTAACGGTGTTATCGGCACTGCCCACAGGAACTTTACATTTGAGAAAGGGAAAAGCGCGGGGTTAAAACGCCACGTCGACAATCAACGTATCGGTGTAGGTTCCGGCGGGTGGCGTGGTCTGATTGGTCAGGACTTTCGCGGTGTAGTTGTAGGTGCGCAGTAAACCGTCGGTACTGACCTGCGACGATACCGCGCTGGACCAGCGCTCGCTGCCGCTGCCGCCCCAGCGGTTAGTCGTGGCTTCCTTATAGATGTCGTAGCTCATGGTGTTGCTGCCGCTCACCATCCGCCGCACGTTGTTCAGCGCGTTGGCACCGTTATTAATGCCGATGGTATACGTACTGCCTTTGGTACAGGTGACGGCAATCGCCTGTGAGACGGTGGGGAAACTTTGTACCAGCGGCGCGCTGTTGAAGTTCACATCTGGCGTGGTCATGGCGCTGCAGTCGTTGGTAACGGTCATATTAAGCAGAATGCTGGTTGTCGCGGTTCCCGTCTGGGGAGTCGTACAGAGGCTTCCCACGCCTAACGCGCAGACGCTGTAGTTGATGCTGAACGTCAACATCACCTGGTAAGGCCCGGCCGTGACGTTTTGTCCGGCGACGGTGCGAAAATAGAGCGGAATGTTGTACTGCTTTGTCCCCAGCAGCCCCAGCAGCGTATTCCCGCTCCAGGTATATGATTTACTTATCTGTACCTCGCTGCTGCTTGCGCAAGCCGATAATCCGCACAGCCGGGTGGGGATCACGTCCGTGATGGCCGCATTATCCGTGCGTTTCATGGTCGCGCGACTGCTGCCCGACACCGATGCCGCAGTGTAGTTCAGGGTCACCGAGTCGTTGGTCAGAACGTTGAGCACGGCATCACACGCCACCACCAGCGTGCCGGTGGTTTCTACCTCCCCGGTTCCGCTGAGCGCAAACGACGTGACGCTGCCAAACGACGCATTAACCGTACTGACGGTACACGCCGCCCTGCCGCCGCCGGAGAACAGCAGCAGCATCAACAGCAGCAGGCGCGTCATGGCCCCTCCCGACACACCAGCGGACCGTAGGTTTGCAGCTTGTGCTGCGGGTTGGCTCCCACGGTCAGGGTGGCCTTGCAGCGTTTTCCGTCAGGCGAAATCACCTCAAGCGGGTTCACATCGCTGAGATTTTCCAGCCACGCGATGCCGTCGTATCCCACCACCGCATTGCTGCGCGAAACGCGTCGGACCTGGCTTCCCACCGGCAACGCCTGCCCGTGCGCATCATGCAGAATAACGCTGGCCACCCGCTCCTGCTCCATCGGGAAATCGACCAGATAGCCGCTGTGACGGCGGATCGCGATCCGCCGCTCGGTCTCTTTCAGACGGGTATCCGCCGGCAGATTCAGGGTATCAATCCGGTAGCTTGCCGGGTAATACGCCGACACCCCGCTCACCAGCAGGTAGCCGTTGTTATTGGTTTTGCCGACGGGCTGGTTCTCATAGCTGACGGGCACGTCCGGGTGGCCGTCGGTACTGATGACCACAAACGCATCGTTGATCTTATTCGCCGCAAACAGCTCGCCGTCCATCAGCACAACGGAACCCATCGCCTCGCCCCACCAGGTCATCATGTCCCTTTCGCCATAGGCGCCGCCCTGCAGCTCAACGTTGTTGTTGCGCCAGCCCAGCGTGCCCTGCTGATAATCACTGGATCTTGACTGGTTGGCCCAGGCCATGTTCCAGCTAAAGCCGCCGTCAGAGGGCATGGCGTGGTTATAGTTGATGCGCTGGGTACTGCCGGCATCCGGGGTGTTTTCAACGGTGACGGCAGCGCTGTCGCGCGCCCCCAGCGGCACCTGCAGCGACAGCGCGACCGTCCAGTCTCCCCGCTGCTGGTCCCGGCTGCCGGCCAGGTAAATACTGCTCGCCCCCCACAGATTGCGGCTCCAGGAGAGATTAAGGAGCTCGGTTTTTTGGCTGTCAAAACTCTCCACGCCGATCCACGCCGCACCGATGTTGCCGAACTGTCCCAGATTAAAGGTCAGAGAATACTGGTCCGTGTTACGGCTAAAGCTGGCGATGGGTTTATCGTTTTCGTCATACACCGTCGGCTGGTCGTAGAGGGCCAGATTGCCAAAGCCGCGGTCGCGACGCGTATGCTGGGTAGCGACGCTAAACTCGCTGGTGCTGTACTGGTAGCCCCAGTTGATCTGCCCGCCCGTATCCCCCCGCATGCGGCTCTGCGAGTAAGAGGTATTCACCACGCCAAACTGGCCGAGTTTTATTACCGTCCCCGCGCCGCCCAGCGCCAGCTCCTGCGCCCCTTCCGTGTGGCCCTCCAGCGTTAGCCAGTCCGTCATCCCGTAGCGATACGAGCCGCTGCCTGCTGCCGAACCGTAGTCAAAATTCTTGATACCGTAATTACGCCGCAGGCTGCCCAGCGTCACGGCGCCGTCGCTCAGCCCTTGTTTAAGCAGGTCGCTGGTGACGTAAAACGGCAGCGTGGTGCTTACCTGGCGCCCCAGCGCATCCGTCGTGACCAGCACCGCATCTCCGGCGCCGTTGATATAGGGCAGATTAGTCAGGGTGAAGGGGCCCGGCTGAAGCTGGGTTGAGCCGGAGCGATAGCCATTGATAAAGAGATCGACCGAGGTAGGTACCGCGGCTTCCCCCGCGAACTCGGGCAGCGGCCATGTCACCAGATCAGGGCGCAGGGAGAAATCCCGCCCGACGCTTATCCCCCCCATCCTCACGCTGGAGCTCCAGCTCAGGGCATCGCTGATCACGTCCCCGACGCTCCAGCTCATCGCGTCATCTTCATTCGTGAACAGCAGGGTCGTGTCATAGCGGACATACCCTTCCTGCTGGCCGTCGTTACCGCTGAAATTTTCCCGCGCGTAGCCGGTCGAGGAAAAGGAGCCGTTCTCGTTGAAGTAGCGGAACTCGTGCCAGAGCGACGCCTGAGCGCCGATATGTTCCGTATGGTTGGTGTAAAGATCGTAATTCAGCAGCGCCCCGCGCCCGTAGTGCGGCTTGGCCTGCGCCGTTTGCGCGCTGAAAGGGGTTACCCGGGCCGTCACCCAGTCGCGGGGAACGGTCAGCAGCAGGCGCTGCGCGGCGCTGTCGTACTCCACCCGAACCTGAGCGAGCGAGGAGAGATTCACCTCGCCGGTGGGAACATGCGCCGGGGGTAGCCCCGCGCGCAGCAAATCGGCGCTCGAGATAAAGAAAGTGCCTTTACGCTGCGTCACGGGCACCACCAGGCCGGTATCGTAGTGGTTGACCACAAGGGACAGCTGGAAAACCGCTTCATCATTTATCGCCTGCGCCTGGGGAGGCGGCGGTAAACTGTCGTCACCGGGCTCGGCCAGTGTCGCGGAGCTGACGCATAGCAGTATCATCATCGCCGGCTTCAGTTGACGGGCGTCGACTGCCATTGTGCGTCCCTGGCATTAATCTGCGCGCTCATCCGCTCTGGCTGACGAACGCCAGCGGGTACCGGCCAGCTGCGGGTGCTGCCCGGAAGGACGTAACCCAGTAATCCCTCCGCGACCGTGCGTTTCTGCCCTCCCTGCTCCAGCGCAACCTGGCTTAGCCTGACATGGACATCCCCCCGATTTCGGACCTCCAGCGCAGGCTGTCCATCCGCCTGCGTCACCCGCCAGCTCAGGTTTTGGGTCTCCGCCAGCGCGTGGTGCGCGCCCTCTTTGAGGGTCGGGATCCCCTGTCCATATACAAACAGAGGAATGGAGTAACGCATCTGCAATTTGAGGCCGATGGTGGGTTCAGCTTTGGCATCCGGCTGGGGGATTTCATCGACGATAATGCGATAGGCCTGTTCGACGCCTGCGGGAACTGAAGCCTGTTTGATGAGGCGAATAAGCTGCTTGCTGCCAGTGCCAATCGTGACGATGGGCGGGCTGGCGACCACGTCCTGCTGCGCGGTATAACGCTCGTGTCCGTCCTCCTGCTTCCAGCGCACGATGCGAACCTGCATCGTCGTGGCGCTGTTTCCCTGGTTCTGGATCCACAGCTCCGTGGCGTTGGCGTCCGCAGCAAGCCAGGGATCGATCGGCCAGAGCAGGATGGTGGCCGCCGCCTGCGCCTGGCCGGTTGCCGCAGCCATGCCCAACGCGCCCGCCAGACAAACCGGTCTGAAAAATGGCTTCATCAACACTCTCCCTTTATTACCATGACAAGGTCACGGTGAGCTGATCGGAATAGGTTCCCGCCGGGCTAAAACCGGTCAGTAGCGCCACGCCAAAAAGCGGCAGCGCGATGTTATTGCTGTTGGTGTAGGTCACCGCTATCGCCTGGTTGACGCCAATTTCGCTGTTCGCGGCCAGCGAGCTGCTGCTGTAGAGTCGGTACGGCACCAGTTCTGTTCCACCGGACCGCTTCATCCGGCGGACGGATGAATAATTCTGCCCGCCGTTTATGCTCATGCTCAGCGCCACGCCCGGCGTACAGGCGATAGACAACGCCCCGTTTGGTACAAAGCTGGTGCTGACCGGCGCGCTCTCGACGCCGTTATGGGTGCCAAAATCCAGCGTACCGAGAAGCCCTCCGCTACCGGTGGCCACCGCGCATCCCGGTACAATCGTCGCGCTGACCTTAAAGGACTGTGATGTCACCGCCCCCGCCGTGGGCATCATGAGCAATACGACGATCAGCACGACGATCAGCGCGAAAAAAGGCTGCACGCGTCCCTCTGCGCGCTTGCGCAGACCTGTGAGAATTGCCTTCATGGCGGTTTGGGACTAATAGGTGACGCTGACGTTAATCGTGTCGGTGTAGGTTCCCGGGACGACCGTCACGCTGTTACCACCGCCGGTAATTCGCCCGTAGAGGGTGTAACTATCCACCCCTCCGGCCGTAGAGGCGATCGGCAACGCGGCGTTATTGGCAATCACGGTGTTAAACCCGCTGTCGCTGTACAGGCTATAAGCCACACCCTGTGCCGCGTTGGCCGTATTAACCAGATAGCGTTCAGGCGTACCCGGCGAACCGACAACGGAGCCGGGCGCGGTAGAGTGGGTATTACCGGTGATCGCGACCGTATAGCTGGCGGTCGTACATTGAATGGTGAAGGTGTTTCCGCCGCTGGCGCCGCTCAGCTGCGTTGTAAGCGTGGAAAAGGTTGCCGGATGGGTACCGAAATCAAGCGTACCGAAGTTAATGCCGCTTTGCGCGGGCGAGCCGTTTATCAGACAACCGTTTGTCAGCGTCAGCGTCGCACCGATGGTGCCGCTGCTGGTGACGGCCAGCGCCTGATGGGCCGTTGCCGCAGTCAGTAAGGAGCCTGCGCAGATCAAAAGGAGTTTTCTTTTCATTTACCACCCTCCAGAAGACGTTTCCGTTCCCTTGCCACATTTTATTTTTGTCGTTCAGGATGTTAGCCCCGCTTAAGGTTCCTCTGAGGGGGGTTATTGAGAATTTAGTTTACGGATATCGCTTCGACCACCTGCCCCTTCACGCATAAGCCATATGTCTTATTGACTTAGCTTTCCTATAAATAACAGAGGGTTAAACTCATTTAATTCACGATTTTATTTTATCTGAAGAGAATATATCCACTAAAGTGTGACGCCGATCACAATATATCGTCGAGGCAATAACAACAAAATTAATAAAAATTAAAAAGGAGTTGTATCCCCCTACACTTTGCGTCAATTTATGGGCCGAATAATTTCCCGCATCGTAATAAAAAATTTATATGTATCGAGGCGGGCTACATCTGAAGCGCATAGAGGGTCTTTTTCGTGGCAAGTGCAAACAAACTCACACTCTTCATCGTGATTTTCATGCTGGCGGGTATTCTTTCAGGGGCAGCAATTCATGAATATGCATCTGCGGATGCCATCACAGCCTGGTCGGATAATATTACCCTTCTGACCGATATTTTCCTCCGCCTGATCAAAATGGTCATTGCACCATTGGTCTTCAGCACGCTCACCGTCGGCATTATGAAGCTGGGCGAAACCTCCACCATTGGCCGCGTTGGCGGCAAAGCGATGGTGTGGTTTATCAGCTCATCCGTGCTCTCTATTCTGGTTGGCCTGTTTATCGTCACGCTGGAGCATCCGGGAAGCGGTCTGAACCTGACGATCCCAACCGAAGCGGTGGATACCGGTCTGGCCGTGGGCGGCATGACGCTGAAAGCGTTCCTGTCGCACACCATTCCGACCAGTATCGCGGGGGCGATGTCGAACAATGAGATCCTGCAGATTGTGGTGTTCTCGATGTTCTTCGGCATCGGCGGCGCGTCGCTGGGCCAGAAATTCAACGCGCCGCTGGTGGCCGCGCTGGATGTGGTTTCCCATATCATGCTGAAGGTCACGGGTTACGTGATGTACGTTGCGCCGCTGGCCATTTTTGCGGCAATCTCCTCCGTCATTGCCACGCAGGGTCTGGGCATTCTGCTGAACTACGCCTCCTTTATTGGCGGCTACTATGTTGCCATTCTTCTCACCTGCATGGTGCTGCTGGTCGTGGGTTACATGGTGCTGAAAAAAGAGGTGTTTCGCCTGGTCAGCATGCTGAAAGATCCGGTCCTGGTGGCCTTTACCACCAGCAGCTCTGAAGCCGCCTACCCTAAAACGCTGGAGCAGCTGGAGCGTTTTGGCTGTTCGCGCAACATCGCCTCTTTCGTTCTGCCGATCGGCTACTCCTTCAACCTGGTAGGTTCGATGGTGTACTGCTCTTTTGCCTCGATGTTTATCGCTCAGGCGTACAACATTCACCTGAGTTTCTCTGAGGTGACGGTGCTGATGCTGACCCTGATGCTGGCCTCCAAAGGGATTGCGGGCGTACCGCGTTCATCCCTGGTGGTGCTGGCAGCGACGATCCCAAGCTTTAACATTCCGGTGGCGGGTATTCTGCTGCTGATGGGGATCGATCACTTCCTGGATATGGGCCGTTCCGCAATTAACGTGCTGGGGAATGGTATTGCGACCGCGATGCTGTCGCAGAATGAAGGTGCGCGGGAAGCTGAAGCTGAGCTGGTCAAGCAGGAAGCGTAACGGTATGAAAAAGCCGGGTGGCGGCTTCGCCTTACCCGGCCTACAAATGGCTCGAACACGTAGGCCGGGTAAGCGTCAGCGCCACCCGGCTTTGTTTTATGCTACATGACTCGCGGCGATATCCAGCAGCGCCATCTCATCGCTGTTCAGCAGCTTCTCAATGTTCACCAGAATCAGCATACGCTCGCCGAGCGCGCCCAGACCGGTCAGGTATTCGGTCGACAGCGTGACCGCAAACTCCGGCGCAGGACGAATTTGGTCAGAGGTCAGAGAAAGCACATCAGATACGCCGTCCACCACGATGCCGACCACGCGCTGCCCCAGATTCAGGACGATCACCACGGTGTTGTCGTTGTAGTCAACGTCGCCCTGGCTGAACTTCACGCGCAGGTCCACGATTGGCACAATAACGCCACGCAGGTTGGTGACACCTTTAATAAAAGCAGGCGTGTTAGCGATGCGGGTAACCTGGTCGTAACCACGGATTTCCTGCACTTTCAGGATATCGATGCCGTACTCCTCATCGCCTAAAGTGAATACCAGGAATTCCTGCCCTGATGGCTCGCCCGCCAGCTTCGTTACATTACTCATACCGGTCATGTTTTTACCTTCTACTTAATCAGGCGGCTGTGTACGCCACACGTTGTTCACGATTTAATCCCTGAAGCGCCGACACGTCGACGATCAGCGCCACGCTACCATCACCCAGAATGGTGGCTGCAGAAATACCCGGCACTTTGCGGTAGTTGCTTTCGAGGTTCTTCACCACCACCTGGTGCTGACCAATCAGCTGATCGACCAGCAGCGCATAGCGGCGGCCCGCGCTTTGCAGGATCACAACGATACCCTGCGTGGCCTCTGTCTTCGCCCCGTCCACTTCGAACACTTTCCACAGTTCCACCAGCGGCAGGTACTCGCCGCGCACTTCGAGGACGCGCTCGCCGCCCGCCAGCGGATGCAGATCTTCTTCACGCGGCTGCAGGGATTCCATCACGGCGTTCAGCGGCAGGATAAAGACTTCGCCCGCCACTTTGACTGACATGCCGTCGAGGATCGCCAGCGTCAGCGGCAGCAGAATGCGAATGGTGGTGCCGGAACCCTGTTTAGACTGGATCTCAACGTGGCCGCCCATCTCCTGGATGTTACGTTTCACCACGTCCATGCCTACGCCGCGCCCGGAGACGTCGGTCACCTGCTCTGCGGTAGAGAAGCCCGGCGCGAAGATCAGCATGCCCACTTCTTCGTCGGTCATGTTTTCATTGACCGCCATCCCCTGCGAAATCGCTTTTGCCAGGATGCGCTCGCGGTTAAGACCGGCGCCGTCGTCGGTCACTTCGATGCAGATGTTCCCGCCCTGATGTTCCGCAGACAGGATCAGGTTCCCCACCGGGGATTTTCCGGCGGCAATGCGGTTTTCCGGCAGTTCGATACCGTGGTCGAGGCTGTTACGCACCAGGTGCGTTAACGGGTCAATGATGCGCTCGATCAGGCTCTTATCCAGCTCCGTTGAGCTGCCCATCAGGGTCAGTTCAATCTGTTTATTCAGCTTGCTGGCAAGGTCGCGGACCAGGCGCGGGAAGCGGCTGAAGACATATTCCATCGGCATCATACGGATGGACATGACCGATTCCTGCAGGTCGCGGGCGTTACGCTGCAGCTGACCCATGCTGGTAATCAGATCGCCGTGCGTGACCGGGTCCAGTTCGTTAGAACGTTGTGCCAGCATCGACTGGGTGATCACCAGTTCGCCAACCAGGTTAATCAGCTGGTCAACCTTCTCAACCGCAACGCGGATGCTGGTTGACTCGCTGGAGCGCGCGGCAGGTTTTTCACCACGGCCAGGCGCAGCGGCCTCTTTTGGCACCGCCTTCAGCGCCGGAGCCGCAGGAGTCACGGCCGGAGCGGCGGCCTGAGCGACAACAGCCACCTCTTCCACTGCCGCAAGGGCGTCAACCGCAGCCGTTTCGGTCTCGAAGGCGATCTGGTCAGCTTCAATCACAAAGCACAGCACGGCGACGATATCGTCCTGGCCAATACCGTCATCAAGCGTCGCGGCAAGGCTGTCTTTGCCTTTTACCACGTTGCTTAATTTCGCCAGGTTACCCAGCTCTTCTTCCAGCAGGTTAACTTCATTCTCTTTCAGGCGTGACAGCACAACGCGCAGTTTGCTCGCCTGTGCGTCGGCTGAGGCAGACGCCTGCCCGGCAACCGCATCGACAACGCTCAGTTTTGCGGCCGGAACAACCGCTGCGGCAACCTCACCTTTTGCTTCCAGCGCGAGCTGGCGCAGTGCATTGCAGATGTATTCAAAGCTGGCGGCATCAGGCTCTGCCGAACTTTTATAGGCGTCGAGCTGTTCCTGCATAATATCTTTGGTTTCCAAAAACAGGTTGATAATGTCGGTATTGAGCTGCATCTCACCGCGTCGCGCTTCATCAAGCAGGTTTTCCATTAAATGGGTCGTTTCCTGCAGGATGGTAAATCCAAACGTTCCGGCTCCGCCTTTAATAGAGTGCGCCGCACGGAAGATGGCATTGAGCTGCTCGGAGTCCGGTGCTTCGGGCACCAAATCGAGCAAGTGTTGCTCCATATCGGCCAACAATTCGTCGGCTTCATCAAAGAATGTCTGGTAAAAATCGCTAATATCCATGCTCACGCTATCACCTCGGATTGGCTGGTGGCGATGTTGGAACGGCAGCCGAAGGAACGGCCCCAGGCTGTTTTAAATCGTCCAGTGACTCATTCTGACTTTCGGCGTTTTCATGCAGGATGGCCTGCTCCGCCTGCTGGTTCAGCACTAAAAGACTGATACGACGGTTGATGGCATCATCCGGCCCGCGGTCGGAAACGCGCATGGTTGCGGCCATGCCGACTACGCGCAGTACCTTGCCATCATCAAGCCCACCTACCACCAGCTCGCGACGCGAGGCGTTGGCACGATCGGCAGAAAGCTCCCAGTTGCTGTATCCCTTCTCCCCACTGGCGTACGGGAAATCATCCGTGTGTCCTGACAGGCTGATTCGGTTAGGAATGCCGTTCAGCACCGGTGCAATACCGCGCAGAATGTCGCGCATGTACGGTTCGACTTCCGCACTCCCGGTTTTAAACATTGGGCGGTTCTGGCTGTCGATAATCTGAATACGCAGCCCTTCCTGCACCAGGTCGATCTTCAGATGCGGGCGCAGCGCGCGCAGCTTCGGATCCGCTTCAATCAGCTGATCGAGATCGCCACGCAGTTTCTTCAGACGCGCCTGCTCCATCTTTCTTTTCAGCTCGTCGATGTTCGGCTCTTTTTTCACCTCACCCTTCTGCTGGGTGTAATCATCGCCGCCGCCCGGAATCGGGCTTTCGCTGTTAGAGATACGCGGCCCACCGGCCACCGCCGTTGCCAGCGGCGTTCGGAAATATTCGGCAATCTGGATCAGTTCTTTTGGGCTGGAGATGGAGATCAGCCACATCACCAGAAAGAACGCCATCATTGCAGTCATAAAGTCGGCGTACGCAATTTTCCACGAACCGTGTGCGCCATGTCCGCCGCCCTTGTGCTTGCGTTTTTTTACGATGACGATCGGATGGGACTGGTTTTTCATGCGTCCTCAGTTGTCGTCTGTTGGTTTGGGTTTTTCACCGCACGCACGTGTTCTTCAAGCTCGATAAACGACGGGCGCTCGCTGGAGTAAAGCGTTTTACGGCCAAACTCAACCGCGATCGGTGGCGCATAACCGTTGAGGTTAGAGAGCAGCGTGATCTTCACGCACTGCATCATTTTGGTGGTTTCCGCGCTTTTCTGGCGCAGAACGCTTGCCAGCGGAGAGATGAAGCCGTACGCCAGCAAAATACCGAGGAAGGTTCCCACCATCGCATGGGCAATCAGCGCGCCGAGCTCGGCTGCCGGACGGTCTGCCGAGGCCAGGGCGTGAACTACCCCCATTACCGCAGCAACGATACCGAATGCCGGAAGCGAGTCACCGACCAGCGCCAGGCTGTTGGCCGGCACTTCAGATTCGCTTTCGTGGGTTTCGATCTCTTCGTCCATCAGCGCTTCGATTTCGAAGGTATTCATGTTGCCGCTGATGATGAGTCGCAGATAGTCGACGATGAAATCCAGCATCATGGCGTCAGCAAGGATTCGCGGATAGCTGGCAAAAATTTCGCTCTCTTTCGGGTTTTCAATGTCCCGTTCAAGCGAGAACATGCCCTGCTGACGCGACTTCGCCATCAGGCGATAGAGCAGTGCCAGCAGATCCATATACATACTTTTGGTGTATTTCGAGCGACGGAACAGCAACGGAATCGCTTTCAGCGTGCCCTTGATCGATTTACCGTTGTTGCCAACGATAAAAGCCCCTACCCCTGCACCGCCGATGATAATAAGTTCAGCCGGTTGATAGAGTGCTCCAAGGTGCCCGCCGGTCATCATGTAACCGCCGAAAACTGTACCGAGAACTACCAGGTAACCTAATAAGATAAGCACGACATCATCCTTCCGCTAGTGACTATGGCAAGGACGTCCAGCTCGCAGCGTTTACCGTTTGCGGGGTAAAAAAAAGCAGCGGTAATTGCTTACCGCTGCTGGAATCTTTCCCACACGTTCGGGTTAAACAGCTTGTTCGATCTGTTCATCCAGCAGTTGTGGAATAATATCGGCAGCATCCCGGGAAAGTTTACGTCTTTTTACTGCGCGGGATGGAGGCTGACATAAACTACAGGCGAAGCTGCCTGCAGGCTGATGAGCATGGGTAATAAAATTGCCGTCGCAGCAGTTGCAGCGCGACAGTTCAAGCATTCCGCTCTCAACAAAACGCACCAGCGTCCATGCGCGGGTCAGCGCCAGCAGAGGGCCTTCTTCCTGCTGTGGGCATTGTTCAAGGTAAAGTTTGTACGCTTTGATCACGGCGTCAACGCCGCTACACAAACCGGTTTTGAGAAGATACTGCCAGGCATTACAGAACATGGAAGCGTGAATATTCTGCTCCCACGTCATAAACCAGTCGGTAGAAAACGGCAGCATGCCTTTCGGCGGGGGACTACCACGTAACTCTTTGTACAGTTTGATGAGACGGCCACGGCTCAACTGAGTCTCGCTTTCCAGCATTTGTAAACGAGCACCCAGTGTAATCAGCTCCATGGCCAGCTGTATGTCACGCGCTTCCTGAACAATGCTTTTTTCGCTCATTGCTAGGCCCTTTTCTTACGGGCTGCGTCATCAGGCTGGCTGATTTCGGTAAGCAAGCGAGTGGAGAGAAGAATGCCGGTATGGATCTGTTGAAGATCGTCCACACGGGAATCCTGCGTCAGACGCGTTATTGTCTGCGAATCATCGAAACGGAACTGGCAAACCAGTTGATTCGTTTCAGCCAGTTTAACCATCTGCGGGAGGGTTAAACCGCCCAGCATGGTTGCCATCTCTTCGTTAATACCCAGACGAAACATCGCGGACGCCTTGTCCTGACTAATCAAACGCTGCGCGAGCAGTAAATACGACAAATTGATGTCATAGATATGTTTTAGCAACTCGGATGTATGCATTGTTCCCATCCCGAATAACCAACTATTATTTTTATGCGGAAAGACCGCACCCCGTGATGTCGCCGGGAAATCACCCGGTATAAAAAAAAGAAAAGGCTAAATGCATAGTTGAATTTAGGTTTGTATTCACTGAAACCGTAAGAGAGAAACCGCGAATGCGTCTCTTACAAGATTTATCATTTCTTACAAATAACTAAGATTTTTCCTAATTCGACGCAAACTCTACTCGTCAGTTTTGCCACATACAATCCAGCCACCCTCAAATTTAAAAAAAATGTGATCCACGTCACACAATTTAAGTGAATATGACGCATAAATCCATCAGTATGACTTGTAATTTGTTCGTTTTTTAACCAATCAGTACTGTTTTGTATTCTTTATTGACGAATACTCATGCAGGCGGGTGATCCGAACTGGCATGCAACGTGCTTTTGCCGCCGTAAGCGCCGCGCGGAAACATTTACAACAACCCCCTCTCCGGGAAACATTTTTCTTACCGTGAAAAAACATATAGTTATGCAGGTAGCACAAAAAATATGTTTCAGGGCGTGATCATTCGAAATGAGTTTGTAACGCGTCAGAACGATTTAACAGTGAAAGCGTGAATTTGTGTGATTTACGTTAAGTTGTTAATTTTTTTCATTTAGGCGCATTTTTCAGTTATTCTTCTTATAAGAATAATTAATGAATAATTATGATAAGCTTCACACTAATGTCGTAATCTGCTCTTGCAGATCCAGGGGATTCGCGGTAAAGGTGATCAAACGCTGTCTTTCAGACACTAAGGAGTGCGCCATGAGTTACTCCCATCTTCTTGTTTCTGTTGCGGTTTCCCCCGAAAGTCATCAGCTCGTTGCCCGGGCAGTTTCCATTGCCAGACCCCACAATGCCCGCATCAGCCTCATCACGCTGGCCGCAGAGCCAGAGATGTATAATCAGCTGGCCGCCCCCATGCTGGAGGATATTCGTGAGGTCCTTCAGGAAGAAACGCAGCAATTTCTGCGTGAATTGGTGGAAAAGGCGCAATATCCGGTTTATGAGACAATTATTGCGACCGGGGAGCTTAACGCCCATATTCTCGACGTGTGTCGTAAACAACATATTGATTTAGTCATTTGCGGGAATCATAACCACAGCTTTATATCGCGCGCAGCCTGCGCCGCGAAATCCATTGTCGCGTCGAGCCAGGTCGATGTGCTGTTAGTGCCTCTTGGGGGGAATTAACCCCCCAGCGGAAAATCAGGCGAGTTTAGGGAAGGTCGCGATCTTTTTTTGCAGATCGCCTTCATGACTTTGCGGGGCGATATCCCGGAGATCCTGAATAAAACGAGCCTGCCAGTGGTTAATGTCGTTCTTACGGATCGTCTCCATCATGTCAGCATGGCGGGAAAGACGTTCCGTGAGCGGCATTGTCAGGGCGCGATTCAGCGCGTTTGCCACGTCATCCCTGTCATAAGGGTTAACGATAAGCGCCGACGTGAGCTCATTTGCGGCGCCGGCAAACTGGGAAAGCACCAGAACACCCGGGTCGGCTGGATCCTGAGCTGCGACATACTCTTTCGCGACGAGGTTCATCCCGTCGCGCAGCGGCGTGACCAGGCCGACATCCGCGTAGCGGAAGACCTTCATCAGGATTTTACGGTCAAAGTGCTGATTCAGATAAAAGAGCGGCGTCCAGCCCAGCTGCCCGTAGCGGCCATTAATGCGCCCTGCTTCTGTCTCCAGCTGGTGGCGAATATCCTGATAGGCCTGAACCTCACCGCGCGACGTCGGCGCGATCTGGGTATAGCGGATTTTGCCGTGATGCTGAGGATATTTGTCCAGCAGCGTTTCATACGCCAGGAAGCGTTCCGGCAGCCCTTTGGAATAATCAAGACGCTCTACCGAGAAGATATTTTTCACGTGCTTGAGTTCATTCTTAAGCTGCGCCAGCTTCGGCGGCAGCGGGCCGGAAGCCTGCTCCGCGATTTCGTCAGGTTCAATCCCTATTGGATACACTTCGGTGTGGAAGGTTTTCCCCCACGCCGTATGGGTTTTCCCGCCTTTGGTCACCAGCCGCGCTTTACCCGACACGGAGTCAAGGAACGCGAGGCGGTCATTTTCGGTCTGGAAGCCCAGCAAATCGTAATCACACAGCGCCTCCAGCAGCGCTTCATGCGGCGGCAGCGCGGTAAAAATTTCCGGCGTCGGGAACGGGATGTGCAGGAAGAAGCCAATGCGGTTATTTACCCCTCTTTTCCGCAGCTCGCGCGCGAAGGGCAACAGGTGATAATCGTGGATCCATAAAATATCGTCTTCTTCTATTAATGGCAGCAGTTTATCCGCCAGCAGCGCATTCACGCGCGAGTAGCCTTCGAAGGATTCACGCTGGAATTTGACCAGGTCAAGACGATAGTGAAACGCGGGCCACAGGACGGCATTCGAGAACTGCGAGTAATACTCGTCATAGTCTTTCTCTTTTAATGCAAATGAAGCCCACGTAATGTTTCCGCGCGTCACCTTTTTGAGCGGTTTCTCTTCTTCACTGATTTCACCACTCCAGCCAAACCACAGCCCGCCAGCGGCTTTTAAGGCACCTAACACCCCTACCGCCAGGCCACCTGCACTGGCTTTTTTATCGTCAGGCGGTGCGATTCGGTTAGAGACGACGACTAAGCGACCCATAATGGTTTCCCCCTTTGCTTTGCGCTATTTGTTGTTGTTGCTGGTTAGCGATGTCAGATATCCACTGCCAGACGCTGGCGACATCCGCCAGGCGCCATTCGGCAACGGTGTCACCAGGCCCCACCTTGACGGCGATCCCTCCGGCCTGATTCACCACGCGAAACCCGGCCTCGTCGGTCAGGTCATCGCCAAAAAATACCGGTGTACGTCCCTTAAATGGCGGTTCCGCCATAAACGCCGCAATAGCAGCACCTTTATTAATCCCTTCCGGTTTTATCTCAACGACGCACTTCCCCGGCTGCAGCGCGAGCTGCGGGTGTGCATCGGCCACGCTGCGGGCAATCGCAAAGATTTCCGCCTCGTGATGCGGTGCCTGCCGATAGTGCAAAGCGAAAGCCATGCCCTTCGCTTCCAGTTCAGTGCCCGGAAGCGACGCCAGCGCCGAGGAGAGTTGAGTGTGTAACGCCTGAATTAAGGTCTCAGGAAGTGATACAACGTGCAGTTGATCATGGATATCGCGGCGCTCCGCTCCGTGTACACCGGCTAGCGGAAAGTGGTAAGGACTGGCGAGCACGTCCAGCTCGGCCATTGAGCGCCCTGAAATCAATGCCAATGCGCCCTCATTCAGTCTGGAGAGCTGCTGCAAATTCTCTAGCACCGTATCCGGTACGACCACGTCGTCAGGATGCGGCTGGATCCCGGCGAGCGTGCCGTCGAGATCAAAAAAGAAAGCATAGTGTCCGGGCAGTACAGGCGGTGCGGTTAACATGTCAGCCACCCTTTTCCTCCTTACGGTTTACGAGAGGTAAACGCCTTTACCTCTTTCATAGCCATGTAAGTATAGACAGTGTGACGTGGCTCGCCATTTGACAACCGCCCCGCCAGCAAAACTGGCGAGGCGGTTCAGGGGTCAACTAAGGTTATAAGTTGAGCAATAAAAGACGGGAAAAAGAGTTACACGGTGCGCTTCGCTTTTTGCTTGTAACGGTCGAAAATCACGGCTGCGAGCAGGATCAGACCACGCACGACGTACTGAGAGAACGGCGAAATATTCAGCAGGTTCATGGCGTTCTCTACGGTGCCCAAAATCAGGATACCGGCCACCACATATGAGATTTTTCCGATGCCGCCCTTGAGGGAAACGCCCCCTAAAACGCAGGCCGAAATGACGATCAGCTCGTAACCGATAGAGGTCATCGGCTGGCCGCTGGTCATTCGCGAAGTCAGAATAATCCCCGCGGCGGCAGAAACCAGCCCTGAGAGCACAAAGATAATAATCTTAGTTCGCACCACCGGCACCCCGGCCAGGCGAGCGGCCTCTTCGTTACCGCCAATCGCCAGCGTATTGCGGCCAAAAGTGGTCCGGTTAAGCAGGAAGCCGAACAGGATCAGGCAGGCCACGGTCAGCCAGATAGGCGCGGGCAGACCCAGCCAGTTGGCATAACCCAGCGTAAAGAAGCGCTCGTCTTCAATCCCCACCGCTTTACCGTCGGAGATGATATAGGCCAGCCCGCGGACAATTTGCATCGTTGCGAGCGTCGTGATCAGGGCGTTAATCTTCAGGCGGGCGATAACAAAACCGTTCACCAGACCGCTGATGACGCCGAGCAGCAGACCGGCCAGAACGCCTATCCACAGGCTTTCCGTCATGTTGATCACCACGGCCGTCGTAACGCCCGCACAGGCAATCACCGACGCCACCGACAGGTCAAAATCGCCGGAGGCCAGACAGAACAGCATCCCGCAGGCCACCATCCCGGACATGGAAATGGCCAGCCCCAGGCCCTTCATATTAATGAAGGTGGCAAAATTAGGGACAAAGATCGCGCAGGCAAGGAACAGTGCGGCAAAAACCACCAGCATGCCGTACTGATCCCAGATACGTCCAACACTCAACGCCGACTTCGACTTCGGCACTCCGGATGTAGTAACAGAGGACATCATTAACTCCTTACTCAGGCGACAGCCTGGCTGACTTTAGGCATGGCGAGGTTCAACGCCTGTTGTTCATTCGCCTGTTCATGAAGTAATTCGCCGGCAATTTCGCCTTCACGCATCACCACAATGCGGTCGGCCACGCCAAGCACCTCCGGCAAATCGCTGGAGGCGAAGAGCACCGCCACGCCGCGTTTTGCCAGCTCATAGATCACGTTATAAATCTCGTGTTTTGCCCCTACATCGATTCCGCGCGTCGGCTCATCCAGTAAAATGACCTTCATATCTTCTGACAGCCAGCGGCCTAAAATCGCCTTCTGCTGGTTTCCGCCTGACAGATTCATGATCAGCTGTTCCGGACCCGGCGTTTTGATATTCAGCGAGCGAATATGATGGTCAGCGTTGCTCGACTCCCAGCTATCGTTTATCAGGCAGCCTGCGCGAATAAACTTGCGGCGGGCGGAAATATTGATGTTGTCGCGTACCGAATGCACCGGAATAATCCCGTCGGCTTTACGGTCTTCCGGGCAGAGCATCATGCCCGCCCCGATCGCGTGGGCCGGTTTCTGGATATCTACCCGCTCGCCGTCAATAGAGACCTGCCCATCGGTAATGCGGGTACCGCCGAACAGTCCTTTCATCAGCTCGCTGCGCCCCGCCCCTACCAGGCCAAATAGCCCAACGATTTCACCGCTGCGTACGGATAACGAAACGGGCGTGCGCACGCCCGGCGCTTTGACGTTATCCAGGCGCAGGCGTTCAGGGCCGTACTCCCGGGGTTTCCAGTGATAGACATCGCCCAGGTCGCGGCCGACCATCGCCTGAACGAGCTGGTCATGGTTAACCTGCTGCATATCGGTAAAGGTGCGCACATAGCGCCCATCTTTAAAGACGGTGATGGCATCGCTCAGAGCAAATATCTCCTCCATGCGGTGCGAGACATACAAAATCGTACGGCCTTCCTGCCGCAACTCGCGGATCACGCGGAACAGGTTTTCGATTTCGCGCGCGGAGAGCGAACTGGTAGGTTCATCGAAAGCAATAACCCTGGCGTTACGCGCCAGCGCCTTGGCAATTTCAACCATTTGCCACTGGCCGATGGAGAGGTATTTCAGCGGCGTCTGCGGATCGACGTCCAGACCCAGATGCTTAAGCTGCAGCCCCGCTTCATAATTAAGTAGCGAACGATTCACCACGCCGCTTTTATGCGGAAGCTGGCCTAAATAGATATTTTCCGCCACGGTCATCTCAGGGATGAGGTGTAACTCCTGATAGATAATCGCCACCCCGGCGTTGAGCGCCGCCGTGGTATCGGCAAAGGCTACCTCTTCGCCCCGCAGAGCCAGCGTGCCGGTTGTCGGCGCGTAGTTGCCGCTGAGGATTTTCAACAGCGTGGATTTTCCCGCACCGTTTTCCCCCATCAGGGCATGAACCTGGCCGGCATAGCAGTCGAAGCTGATATCGGTCAGCGCGTTAACACCGGGGAAAGTTTTCCCGATGCCGCGAAAAGAGAGATACGGATTAGACTGTTGCATAACGACTCCGTGATTCCTGTAGTGTGTACGTCTGGCCCCTCACGATGCGTGAGGGGCACAATCACAGCGTATTTACTTACCGCCCAGTCCTTTTTTCGCCAGCTCCTCTTTGAAGTTGTCGCGGGTAATCAGCACCACGTCGGTCACTTCGGTAAATTTCGGCGGTTCAGCCCCTTTGGTTACCCAGTTGTAGAGCATTTCACTGGATTTATAGCCGTGGACGTCCGGGCTTGGCAGCAGAGAGCCGTAGAAGCCGGTAGCCTGCGCTTTGGACAGTTCGCTGACGGCGTCAACGCCGTTAATGCCAATCCCGATCACGTCAGGCGCTTTGAAGCCCTGGCCTTCCGTCGCGCGTACCCCACCCAGCACGGTGTTGTCGTTCATGCCGACCACCAGCCAGTGTTTGACCTCCGGATGCTGGACCAGCATAGAGTTCGCGGCGTCGAAAGCGCCCGGGATATCGTTGGATTTAGTTGGGACTTTGTAGATCTGCTTTTCCGGGAAGCCGGCCGCTTTCAGCGCGTCCATTGAACCGGAAGTACGGCGACGCGCGGTGTCCAGCTCGTCAGCCGTGATGGCCATCACCGCGGTCTCTTTGACATCCCAGCCGCGCTTTTGCATCTCTTTATAGAGTTCCTGGCCCTGGCGTTCGCCGATTTTGGTCGCCGCCATCATGACCAGAGGGACGGTGTCCATCGGCTTGCCTTTCGCATTCACGAACTGATCGTCAACCGCGATGACCTTCATGTCGTAACCGCGCGCTTTCGCCGCGATTGCCGAACCCAGCTTTGGATCCGGGGTACAGATAACGAAACCTTTTGCGCCGCTGGCCGCCAGGCTGTCGATGGCGTTCAGGGTTTTTTCACCGTCAGGCACGGCGATTTTAATCACTTCAAAACCTAAATCTTTCCCGGCCTTATCGGCGAATTTCCACTCAGTCTGGAACCAGGGCTCTTCGGGCTGTTTCACCAAAAAACCGAGTTTTAAATTCTCAGCGATAGCGGATTGTGACATAACGGCAGCCAGGCCGATGGCCGCCAGCGCTTTAGTAAATTTGTGCATGGTAAACTCCAGCTTTAGCATTCTTTTCTGTAGGGAATATGTGCGTGCTTCTTATTTAATCGGACTTAAAACAAGGCATTAGCGCTTACCTCGTCATAAGCGTTATTGCTGGTGATAGTTTTAGCGGGAAATTAATCATCCATAAGAGAGCCCCATCACACCGCAGAATTACAGTAATTGCGTACATAAATTCAGCGAAAAATGACATAAAAAAGGCAGGATTTGTCAGACAAATGAAAGTGGGTTAAGCAGAATTATCCATAAGATTAGCTAAGATATCCCTGATACCCCTCAGCGAGCAAAACGGCACCTGGCGTTAAAGGGGTTCAATATGTTTTTCATCAAAAATGCACCAGGCGCCTTAAAAACCGTTATTCCGCAGAACTTGATTTAACGCAATTTTATTAGCACATCATATATTCGAAACGATTAATCCGTATTTCTCTTTTTCACGGAGCATTATTCCAACTTAATATTTCCGAAAGAGTAACAATGTATCGCGGCAACAAAAACCATTAAGTATCAGATGATTAAACAATATTTAATTCATGGCGAGCTAATTGCATTTCTGTACTATATTAAAGTTTGTAATGTATGGTAAACACAGCCTAATTAAGAGTTTTCTTAGACCAAAGACAAGGGTATGCTTATTTATATCGAACACAGGAAGTGAATTTCGGTCGACTTCGGTCACGGCAGAATCTGTATTTCTGCTCTTTTCTTCGTATTTGCCTGACGCTCAGGTTAAGCAACGGACATCACGTCCCACAGTCAATAAGGATATGAGTATGGCTACCCAAACGATGATGCAAAAACTTAACGCGCAGATGAACCTTGAGTTCTACGCCTCGAATCTGCACCTTCACTTAAGCGCGTGGTGTGCCGAGAATAGCCTCACGGGATCTGCCACATTCTTTCGCTCTCAGGCGCAAAGTAACGTCACCCATATGATGCGTGTCTTTAACTTCCTGAAAGCCTCAGGGGCAAATCCTGTCGTTAAAGCCCTTGATGGGATCAACGAAAACTACTCTTGCCTGGAAGAGCTGTTCCAGAAAACGCTTGAAGAGTATGAACAGCGCTGCAGCACCCTCAGCAAGCTGGCCGATGAAGCCAAAGCGCAGCAGGACATTACGACGCTTACATTCTTACGTGATATGGACAAAGAGCAGCAGCAGGATGGCATGCTGCTGAAGACGCTGGCGGATGAGATCCATAATGCCCAGCAGGCGGGTTTATGTCCTGAGCAAACCGACCGTCACCTGCTCGACATTGTGGCGGTACAGCACCACTGAGTTTTTTAATCTGCTCCAGCCGGGCTGAGGGTTTCCCAGGTATTTATTAACCTGAAGCGATGAATTTTGTATCAGGCAAGTGAATAACTTACAGCGATGTCCTGGTCCGGCTGTAAATCGCCGAAGCGTTTCCGTAAGGCCGGGGCGAGGCGCAGGGATGCGCCGGGAGCCCGGGTCGCCAGGGCGGCGGCGATTGAGCCGCCCTGGCACGTGCACCGGTCATGCCGTTACAGAGTAGCAATGAACATGAAGTGAACGGAATGACCACCACAGCCGTATGTTCCCCCTCACCCCAGCCCTCTCCCTCCAGGGAGAGCGAGTCGTCCGTGCAGGCATTGTTTTGTAGGGATCCCTCCTCCCACCTGAGGCAGGATTCCTTTTCCTATCTCCAACCTGCTGCTTTTGCTGAAATTTAACAAATCAGATCTGGCTCCCAATGATTAACCACACAACGTGTGATGATTTATTTAGTTACATAATCATTGACGAGGGAGCATCATGATCACCATTGAGTTTGTTGTCATTCTCCTCTGCCTGCTGACGGGTACGCGTTTCGGCGGTATGGGGCTTGGGTTAATCAGCGGTATTGGTCTTTTTATTTTATGTTTTGTCTTTGGTCTGCAACCGGGTAAGCCGCCGGTAGACGTTATGCTGACCATCCTCGCGGTGATTGGTTGTGCCGCTACGCTGCAGACTGCCGGCGGCCTCAACGTCATGATGCAGTTTGCTGAACGTCTGCTGCGCAAACACCCGCAGCACATCACCCTGCTTGCGCCTTTCACCACCTGGATGCTGACCTTTCTGTGCGGCACCGGGCACGTGGTCTACACCATGTTCCCCATCATTGCGGATATCGCCCTGAAAAAGGGATCCGCCCCGAGCGCCCAATGGCCGTGGCATCGGTCGCGTCGCAGATGGCGATTACGGCATCCCCCGTTTCCGTTGCCGTTGTGTCGCTGGTGTCCATCCTGGCGGCCCAGCATGGGATCGGCCACGCGTGGGGGATCCTGGAAATTCTCGCCGTGTCGGTTCCCGCTTCGCTTTTCGGCGTGGCCATTGCGGCCCTGTGGAGTTTACGCCGTGGGAAAGATTTGGCTGACGACATGGAGTTTCAGGAAAAGCTGAAAGATCCTAAGCAGCGCGAGTTTATCTACGGCGGAACGGAGACGTTAATGAATCAGCGTTTCCCTAAACAGGCCTACTGGTCCACGTGGATTTTCTTTGCCGGTATTGCCGTGGTCGTTTTGCTGGGGGCGTTCCCTGACCTGCGCCCCGCCTTTGAGCTGAAAGGCAAAATGACGGCGCTGTCGATGAACCTTGTCATCCAGATGATGATGTTAATTGCGGGCGCCGTGATGCTGATGGCCTGTAAGGTCAATGCGTCGGCGATTTCTAACGGCGCGGTGTTCAAGGCCGGTATGGTGGCGATTTTCTCGGTGTTCGGCGTGGCGTGGATGAGCGATACCTTTTTCCAGGCGCATCTTGACGAGCTAAAGCTGGCGCTGGAAGGCGTGGTGAAAAGCCACCCGTGGACGTATGCCATTGTGCTGTTTCTGGTGTCAAAACTGGTGAACAGCCAGGCGGCTGCGCTGACGGCCGTTGCGCCTATGGGCCTGATGCTCGGCATCGACCCGAAAATGCTGATCGCCTTTTTCCCGGCGTCATACGGCTATTTTGTCCTGCCGACCTATCCAAGTGATTTGGCGTGCATCGGCTTTGACCGTTCAGGCACCACCCGCATCGGTAAATTTATCATCAACCACAGCTTTATTCTGCCAGGGCTGATTGGGGTAAGCTGCGCGTGTGCGGCAAGCTACCTGCTGGTCCAGACGTTCTTCTGACCGCATCAAAGGGCGACACATGCCGTCGCCCGTTTCCCTGCTTTAGTGGGACTCACCCTGCGGCGTGAATCGCAGCTCAATCAGCGCGATGGCTTTTTGGATCGCACGAAGCGTAACCGGATCAGCGGCAGCAGGATGGCTGGCGAAATCGATGTTTTTCAGCTGCGTAGACATCTTCTCGCGCACTTCTACCGGCGCAATCACGTCCAGAACATCAAGGATTTGTTTGATAACCAGCTGACAGGCAACAACGTCAGAGACCAGTTCCTGATCGGCGCTCAGGTTTTGTGACATGGGGGCTTTCTCCTTATTTAAAGGTCGCCATAGTATCAAAACACGCACCCTGGCATCTTCCCTTCATCGTCAGCAGGTACAAAAAAACCCGCCGAAGCAGGTTTTTTTTGTCAGAACATGGCGCCCGGCGGCACGTCTTTGAACGTGCGGCAGTAATTGGCCCACATGCTTTTCAGGATTTTGCGCAGTTTCACGATGATGCTCCATTAACTTGTTATACAACTTTATTATCAACGTGCCTATAATATGACCACCATCACAAAAATCAACACTTTTGTGATGCATATCACATTTTTTATCAGGGTATGGACTGAAAGCGCTCACCGCTGACCCGTTGCGAAGAGTGAGGGCAGATTGTCCGGCTATTCCAGGCATTGCAGCGGGCATCTGCGGGTACGATAACGTATTTCCATCCACTCAGAGCGAACCATGAAAAGAGTCATTGTAGCCGGCACAATCCTGCTGCTCGCGGGATGTAGTATTAACCGCCAGGCTGAAGTCAGCAGCCTCGACGCGCCGAACGGCATCGTTCGTCTCGACTACGGCCAGGCAGCGCTGCAAAATGCGTATTCCGATGCGTATGTGAATAACGGCACGGCGTCAAAAGCGTGTCAGAGCATGGGGTATGCCACTGCCTCAGCCTATGGTCAGCCCATTAAAACCTGCACCCTGACGAGCGGATCTTTGTGCCTGAACGAGAGCGTGACTATCCAGTATAAATGTATGGGTTACGCCGTTAATCCTAAATCAAATAATCCGTGGTATTAATCGACGCTGCCAGCGCGTGCTGGCAGTTTATTTCATTACGAACAAAAATAGTTCTCATTAATAATTTATGAAAATCGCCAATGCGTTTTATTCCCATTCGTATTTTAAATAAATAAAATAAAAATTTTACGTTTTGCAAATAATTAAATAACAAATTATAGTGTCGCTCATTGTGAACCAGAAATAATAATCCGGAGCGTCACCATGCTGAAAACTGAAATGATCGACAAGCTCAACGCACAAATGAACCTTGAGCTTTTTTCATCCCTGCTCTACCAGCAGATGAGCGCCTGGTGCAGCTACCACAGCTTCGAGGGCGCTGCCGCGTTTCTGCGTCGTCACGCTCAGGAAGAGATGACCCACATGCAGCGCCTGTTTGATTATCTGACGGATACGGGCAGCCTGCCGCGCATTGAAACCGTGACATCCCCTTTTGCCGAGTATAATTCTCTCGATGAACTGTTCCGCGCTACCTACGAGCACGAGCAGCTGATTACGCAGAAAATTAACGAACTGGTTCATGCGGCGATGACCAGCCAGGATTATCCAACCTTCAATTTCCTGCAGTGGTACGTCGCTGAACAACACGAAGAAGAGAAGCTGTTTAAATCCGTGCTGGACAAATTATCTCTGGTGGGGAAATCCGGCGAGGGTCTTTACTTTATTGATAAAGAACTTTCCACTCTTGATACGCAGAATTAATTTCAGCGCGGTGCCGGTTTCCGGCACCGCGTTAATTTACCTTCCCTCCCCCGCATAAAAACACCCATTTTATTCCCTGTACGCCTTGTTTACGTCACGCCTGACCGTCTCCCCACGCCGGACTGGCGGCTGCGCAACACGTAAACCTTTCATTACACCCCTTGTAACGGTGGTTTGACGAATTCCCCCTTTTGCCTTACTCTGCGCCGCAGATTTATTCGCGATTAAGCATCGTTGTAGAGGAAAGCGTGAAAAACAGAACCCTGGGAAGTATTTTTATCGTCGCCGGAACGACGATTGGCGCAGGAATGCTGGCAATGCCCCTGGCAGCCGCGGGCGTGGGATTTGGCATGACCCTGCTGCTGCTGGGTACGCTCTGGGCGCTGATGTGTTACACCGCCCTGCTGCTGCTTGAGGTTTACCAGCACGTGCCCGCCGACACCGGTCTGGGTTCGCTTGCGGCGCGCTACCTGGGACGCTATGGCCAGTGGATAACCGGCTTTAGCATGATGTTTCTGATGTACGCCCTGACCGCCGCCTATATCAGCGGTGCCGGGGAGCTCATCGCCTCCAGCGTCAACGACTGGTTTGGCTCTGACATTACCCCTGCGACGGGGGCTATCTTCTTTGCGCTTATTGGCGGCGGCGTGGTCTGCGTGGGGACATCGCTGGTCGATCTGTTTAACCGCTTTCTCTTCAGCGCCAAAATTCTCTTCCTGATTATCATGCTGGTGCTGCTGGCGCCGCACGTGCACAAGGTCAACCTGCTGACGCTGCCGCTGGAAAAAGGGCTGGCGCTCTCCGCGATCCCGGTCATTTTCACCTCGTTTGGCTTCCACGGCAGCGTGCCGAGCATCGTCAGCTATATGAACGGCGATATCCGCAAGCTGCGCCGCGTCTTTGTCATCGGCAGCGCGATCCCGCTGATCGCCTATATTTTCTGGCAGCTGGTGACGCTGGGCAGCATTGACTCTTCAACCTTTATTGGGCTGATGGCGCAACACGCTGGCCTGAACGGTTTTCTGCTGGCACTGCGCGAGGTCGTCACCTCCCCGCACGTGGAGCTGGCGGTGCACCTGTTTGCCGACCTGGCGCTGGCGACCTCGTTCCTGGGCGTGGCGCTCGGCCTGTTTGATTACCTGGCCGACCTGTTCCAGCGTCGCAATACTGCGGCCGGACGGTTACAGACGGGCGCAATCACCTTCCTGCCGCCGCTGGCATTCGCGCTGTTTTACCCTCGCGGGTTTGTGATGGCGCTGGGCTACGCGGGGGTGGCGCTCTCTATCCTGGCCCTGCTGCTCCCTTCCCTGCTGGCGTGGAAAAGCCGCCAGCAGCATCCTCAGCAAGGATATCGCGTGGCGGGCGGAAAACCGCTGCTGTGCGTTGTGTTTGGCTGTGGGGTGGTGATTATTCTGGTGCAGGTGTTGATTGCAGCCGGGATGCTGCCGGAAGTGGGCTAAATAAAAAAGGGGCTGTCATCAGCCCCTTTTTTGTCAGTGCAAACAGCAGCTCTTAAACTTCTTCCCGCTGCCGCAAGGGCATGGATCGTTACGCCCGACCTTCGTGCCGTTCACCGTCGGCTTCTTCACTTCCGGCTGCTGCGGGTTGTTGACCCAGTATTCATATAAACGCAGTGCCGCAGGCTGGATGCTCTCGATGCTGGCGATATACTCCTCTTCGGACAGTTCATCCAGCTTTTCGCTGTTCTCTTCCGTCCCGTGCAGCGCAATCACGTCAAGATCGGCCTTGAGCTCTTCCGGCAAGGCTGACCAGTCCGTCAGCGCCACGCCGCGCATATAGCCGTAGCACCACTCTTCCACCACGGTATAGCTCTCACCGTCAACGTCGTTATAACCGAACATCGGTTCAAACTGATCCGGGTACTCGCTCAGGCGCTCGGCGATATCGTTCATATGCTTAAAGCAGAGATCGATAAAACGGTTCATCTCACGATCGTTTTTCCAGCGCGGAATGTGCTTCTCGCCACCCCACACCGCCACCAGCCAGGCATCTGGCTCAACGACAACAGGACCGGAAAGCACTGCGGTAAGCATGCCGTCCAGTTCGGACACGTCAATCACGGACGCGTCATCATGACCGTAAGACATTAACGTCTCTTCAAGCCACGCCATTTCGCTTTCATTCAATGGGCCTTCAGTCATCGCTGATACTCCTGCAAAAAAGGAAACGATCCTAACACATATCTCACCCCTCTCCGGGCTGAAGTTTAGGTCTTTATTGCTGCAAAAACGTGCAAATCGTGACCTTTGCACAACTTATGGGCTTTATTGTTAACGATATGTGATCTCCGCTGTAATTTCTTCTCCTCCCGCAGGGCGGCAGAACGCGGCGCTCTATACTCAAACAGGTCACAAGCCCGTCAATGGGTTAACCATTCTGGCAACGTTTTTGCTTACTGTTCTTCGCGCGATGCTGCGCAGGGAAACCTCGCCGTAATATGCAGGATGCCGTCTGTATCTTGTTCGTTTAGTGCATTTTGTTCTTGTTCATGTTTTGGATTGGCTGCGCCGTCGGGCGTTTGGGTTTACGCCGTGGTGCAAAAACCTCTTTGCTAAGGAACATAATAATGTCGCTGAAATTTATCAGAACTCCTCTTTCTCTTGTGTTGGCCGGCTGCCTGGTGACGGCGTTTTCCGCTCGGGCAGATATTGTGATTGGCGTGGCCGGACCGTTCACGGGTCCGAATGCCACCTATGGCGATCAGTACTGGCATGGCGCAACGCAGGCCGCTGAAGACATTAATGCCGCAGGCGGCATTAACGGCGAGAAGATCAAACTGGTTCAGGGGGATGATGCCTGCGAGCCTAAGCAGGCCGTGGCCGTCGCCAACCGTTTAGTTGACCAGGATAAAGTCAACGCCGTGGTCGGCCATTTCTGCTCCTCTTCCACCATGCCCGCCTCCGAGGTGTATAGCGACGCAGGCATTATTGCGATTACCCCCGGCTCAACTAACCCGCTGATCACCGAACGCGGCATGAGCGATATGTTCCGCATGTGCGGACGAGACGATCAGCAGGGTCAGGTTGCCAGCGACTTCATCATCGACAAGCTGAAAGCCAAGCGCGTGGTGATTATTCACGATAAAGACACCTATGGTCAGGGTCTGGCTGACGCCACCAAAGCGGCGCTGGCGAAACGCGGGGTTCAGGATGTGATGTACGAGGGGTTATCCCGCGGTGAAAAAGACTTTAACGCGCTGGTGACCAAGATCGGCGCGCAAAAACCGGACGTCGTGTTCTTCGGCGGCTGTCACCCGGAAGCCGGTCCGCTGGTTCGCCAGATGCGTGAACAGGGCGTGCAGGCGAAATTCTTCTCCGGCGACTGTATTGTCAACGAAGAGATGGTGACCGCCGCGGGTGGCCCGCAATACACCAACGGTATTTACATGACCTTCGGTAAAGATCCGCGCCTGATTCCTGACGGTAAAGCGGTTATCGAGAAATTCCGCGCCGGTAAATTCGAGCCGGAAGGTTACACCCTTTACTCCTATGCCTCCGTACAGGCCATTGCCGCGGCCTTCAAGGCCACCGGCGGCAAGGACTCCGCCAAAGCCAGCGAGTGGCTGAAAGCCAATTCCGTCGACACGGTGATGGGCAAAAAAGCCTGGGACAGCAAAGGCGATCTGAAAGTGTCTGACTACGTGGTTTATCAGTGGGACGACAAAGGAAAATATAAGGAAGTGCAGTAACGGGACGGAGTCACGCTCAACGTCGGCGGGCTTGCCCGTCGGCGCGTAATAAACATCAGGCTGTGCGGCTCGCGCAGCCTATAAAACGAGCGCGCTAAGATGAGTACATTCTTCCTGCAACAGTTAATTAATGGCTTAACGCTGGGCTCCGTCTACGGCCTGATCGCCATCGGCTACACCATGGTGTACGGCATTATCGGCATGATCAACTTCGCCCACGGCGAAGTGTATATGATTTCCGCCTATCTCTGCGCCATTGGCCTGGCACTGCTCTCTTTCTTCGGTCTGCAGTCGTTCCCGCTGCTGATCCTCGGGACGCTGGTATTCACCATTGTGGTAACAGGGGTGTACGGCTGGACCATCGAGCGTATCGCCTATAAGCCACTGCGCAACTCCACGCGCCTGGCGCCGCTGATCTCCGCCATCGGGATGTCGCTTATCCTGCAAAACTACGCGCAGCTGAGCCAGGGTCCGCGCCAGCAAGGGGTGCCGACCATGCTGGACGGCGTTATTCGCCTGCATCTGGGCGACGGGTTCGTGCAGATAACCTACACCAAGGTGTTTATTCTAATCGCCTCATTTGCCGGCATGCTGGTGCTTACCTGGATAATCAACCATACCCGGCTGGGCCGGATGTGCCGCGCGGTACAGCAGGATCGTAAGATGGCCTCCATTCTGGGCATTAACACCGACCGGATTATTTCGCTGGTCTTTGTCATCGGTGCGGCGATGGCCGGTCTGGCAGGCGTGCTGATCACCATGAATTACGGCACCTTCGATTTCTACGTCGGGTTCGTGATCGGCATTAAAGCCTTTACGGCGGCGGTACTCGGCGGCATCGGCTCCCTCCCCGGCGCCATGCTCGGTGGCCTTATCCTCGGCGTGGCGGAAGCCCAGTTCTCGGGCATGGTGAATTCGGACTATAAAGACGTCTTCTCGTTCGGCCTGCTGGTCATGATCCTTATTTTCCGTCCCCAGGGCCTGCTTGGGCGCCCGATTGTGGCCAAGGTGTGAGGGAGAGCATGATGACATCACACGGTTTTTCACTTAAACGCTGCATTCTGGACGCGATTTTTTCCGGGCTGATAGCGCTGATTATCTTCGGCCCCATAGCGGGCGTGGTACTGGACGGGTACAGCTTTAACTTCGCCGGGCAGCGGCTGGCCTGGATGGTTGGCATCGTCATGCTCGGGCGTTTTCTGTTGAGCGCCTTTTTAGGTACCGCTGCGGGCGCCCGTTTCCAGGCGCGCTTCGAAGCCGATAGCGCGGGCGTATATGTCCGGCCACCGGAATACAAAAGCCGCATGCGCTGGATTATTCCTCTGGTGATTACCCTTGCGATTTGCTTTCCGTTTGTCGCCACTAAATATGTGCTGACCGTCGCCATTCTCGGGCTGATCTACGTGCTTCTTGGTCTGGGGCTGAATATCGTCGTGGGTCTGGCCGGCCTGCTGGACCTGGGGTATGTCGCATTCTACGCGATTGGAGCGTACGGACTGGCGCTGGGATACCAGTATCTCGGCTTAGGCTTCTGGAGCATGCTGCCGCTGGCGGCAATCATGGCCGCCGCCGCAGGTGCCCTGCTCGGTTTCCCGGTACTGCGCATGCACGGTGACTATCTGGCCATCGTCACCCTCGGGTTCGGGGAGATCATTCGCCTGATACTGAACAACTGGCTGACCTTCACCGGCGGCCCAAACGGCGTGTCGGCCCCTCCCCCCACCTTTTTCGGTCTGGAATTTGGGCGACGAGCGAAAGAAGGCGGCGTGCCCTTCCACGAATTTTTCCACCTGACTTACAACCCGAACATGAAGTTTATTTTTATCTACGCGGTGCTGTTCCTGGTGGTGATGCTGGTGCTCTATATCAAGCACCGCCTGACGCGGATGCCGATTGGTCGGGCGTGGGAAGCCCTGCGTGAAGACGAAATAGCCTGCCGCTCAATGGGGTTAAATCATGTTCTGGTTAAGCTGTCGGCCTTTACGCTGGGCGCGTCGACCGCGGGCATTGCCGGGGTGTTCTTCGCCACCTATCAGGGGTTCGTGAATCCAACCTCCTTTACCTTTTTTGAGTCGGCGCTGATCCTCGCCATTGTGGTGCTGGGTGGTATGGGTTCTACGCTTGGCGTGGTGCTGGCCGCCTTTGTGCTCACGGTAACGCCGGAGCTGCTGCGCAGTTTTGCCGAGTACCGCGTTCTGCTGTTCGGCATGCTCATGGTGGTGATGATGATCTGGCGTCCACGCGGTTTGATCCGCATTAACCGCAGCGGGTTTGCCGTGCGTAAGGGCATCGCGCCATGAACGGAACGATATTACGCGTTGAACATCTGATGATGCATTTCGGCGGGATTAAGGCGCTAAACGACGTCAACCTGGACGTGCAGCGTGGCTCAATTACCGCCCTGATTGGGCCAAACGGGGCGGGAAAAACCACCGTGTTTAACTGCCTGACGGGCTTCTACAGAGCCTCCGGCGGCAACATTTTATTTAATACCCGCAATAAAACGACCAACGTTATTCAGGTCCTCGGACAAAAATTCCAGCCGGGCGACTGGATTAACCCCGCACAGTTCGGGCAGCGTCTGTTCTACAAAATGTTTGGCGGAACGCATCTGGTCAACCGCGCAGGGCTGGCGCGCACGTTTCAAAATATCCGTCTTTTTCGCGAAATGTCGGTCGTGGAAAACCTGCTTGTCGCGCAGCATATGCGCGTTAACCGCAATTTGCTCGCCGGGATCTTAAATACGCCGGCATACCGGCGGGCGGAAAGCGATGCCCTGGACAGGGCCTTCTACTGGCTGGAAGTGGTGGATCTGGTGGACTGCGCCAATCGCCTCGCGGGAGAGATGTCGTACGGCCAGCAGCGGCGTCTGGAAATTGCGCGGGCAATGTGCACCGGGCCGGAAATGATCTGTCTGGATGAACCCGCAGCCGGGCTGAACCCGGTTGAAACGCACAAGCTGAGCAGCATTATTCGCTTTCTGCGGGATCGCCATGACATCACGGTATTACTGATTGAGCATGATATGGGGATGGTGATGGAGATTTCGGACGACATTATCGTGCTCGACCACGGCGATGTTATTGCCAGAGGAAAACCCGAACAGATCCAGCATGATGAAAAGGTCATTGCCGCCTATCTGGGCACGGATGAAAGCGAGGTCACCCTATGAGCGAACCGCTGCTGGCATTTCGCGAGGTGGACGTGTTTTACGGCGTCATTCAGGCGCTGAAGCAGGTCTCCCTCGAGGTCAATAAAGGGGAAACCGTGGCGCTGATTGGCGCAAACGGCGCGGGTAAATCGACATTGCTGATGTCCATCTTTGGCCAGCCCCGCATCCGCAACGGGCAGATCCTTTTCGGTGGTGAAGATATCAGCCATAAATCCACCCACTACGTCGCGTCCGGCGGCATTGCGCAGGCGCCGGAAGGCCGACGAATCTTCCCGGATATGACCGTTGAAGAGAACCTGCTGATGGGGACCATCCCCATCGGCAGCCAGTTTGCCGCTGACGATATGCAAACCATGTTTGACCTGTTCCCTCGCCTCAAGGAGCGGCGCAAGCAGCGCGCGATGACCATGTCCGGCGGGGAACAGCAGATGCTGGCGATCGCCCGGGCGCTGATGAGCCGTCCGAAGCTGCTGCTGCTGGATGAACCGAGCCTGGGCTTAGCCCCGATTGTGGTGAAACAGATCTTCCAGACGCTGCGCGAGCTGGCCCGTAACGGCATGACCATCTTTCTGGTGGAGCAGAATGCGCATCACGCGTTGAAGCTTTCCGATCGCGGGTATGTGATGGTTAACGGGCAGATCCGGCTGAGCGGCAGCGGCGAGGAGCTGCTGGGGAATCAGGAGGTGAGGAAGGCTTATTTAGGCGGGGTGTGATTTGAAATAAATGTATCGCGAAAATCATTTTTCACATGAATAACAATGAGTTATTAACATACGATAACGTTTATCTTTGCATTATGAGCGCATCCATTGGAAGCATAGCGACGAAAACATACTCTTTTCTAGAGAACAATCCCCCAAAGGAAACCTTTTCCGCCGGGAAGAGTACTCTATCGTCAACCGCACGCCAGGAGAAAGGAATACAAGCCTTAACGATTTGTAAAAATTACAGAAAGCAGTTCAGATCGCAATCTTTAGTATGCTCTTTATCGGGAAGTTGAACGAATTGATGATTATTCGTTTAGTGGTAAGGTCGAGCGTGGACCATTTTGCCTGCACCCCGCAGTGTCATAACGGAAACAGAGACTGATGTAATTCTATAGTTTCGTTATCCGACTACCTGATCCTCTGGAGGACACTCGTTAAATCGCCATCAGTCATGGTTACAGCCCAGCTGAGTCTGTTTGGCACAATCTTGATGAGTAAAATTTAGTGATCTGCATCGATATGATTGATGTTATACGTTAAGTATGGATGACGAATTTTATAAAAACGTCTATTATCCATCATATTAATTTTGCCATGAACGGCACTTTGGAATGATGGTTAAGAAATGAGCTATAAAAAATTCAGGCTCGATATAAACTGTTTAAGAGCCTTTGCAGTGCTAAGTGTTGTGCTGTATCACTTCGGTGTGCCCTATGTATCAGGTGGTTTTATAGGAGTCGATGTCTTCTTTGTGATCTCAGGTTTTCTTATGACTGGAATCGTTCTTGAACGAGTAGATCACAAAGGTGTGCTTGACTTTTATATTGCAAGATTTCTGAGAATTGTACCTGCTCTGGTATTTGTAATTCTCGTGCTAATGATTTTAGGTTTGTTTATTTTAAGCACGAGCGAATATGAAATACTTAGCAAAAACGCAACGGCATCATTACTTTTTTATTCAAATAAATATTATGCCACTCATTCAAGTTACTTTGACTCATCGTCAGAAAGTAATTTTCTCCTTCACACATGGTCTTTGTCTGTAGAGTGGCAATTCTATCTTCTTTTCCCTATTATTGTAATCCTCATAAAAAAAGTCAGACTTCCATTAATACCTTCACTTGTCTTTTTATGGATAGTATCATTTATTACAATGATCTTACTATCAAATCATAATCAAACAGATGTTTTTTATTCGTTTTCAACACGTGCATGGGAGATGATATCTGGCGGTTTTGTCTATGCGCACGGTGCTTCAAAAACACAAGATAAAAAAAGACCCGTACTAGCCTATTTTGGTATAACATTAATAATAATTTCAATATTCGCTCTATACAGCAAAGACTTGTGGCCTAGTGCGTATACATTATTACCAGTACTTGGTGCTGCCATATTCATAATGGCTAACAATCAGGAATCGAGATTTATAAGGAATGGAACACTCCAGTTCATAGGTAAAATATCATATTCGTGGTATCTATGGCATTGGCCTGTGATAGTCCTAATGCGATATTATAATTTGAGTTTCAATGTAGTTAATACGTTGCTCGGAGTTTCTGCATCATTATGTTTTGCATTAATATCATTTAACCTTATAGAGATTCCATTTAAAAATAGAAGTAAAATCCGTGCTAATTTTATCTGGAGCTTATCCTTAGTAACAGCATGCGTGTTTGTGTCTTTTAATCATGGTATGAGCTTCAGATTTAATGGTGAAATGAAAGATATCGTGAATTTTAGATTCAATAACAAAAACTGGCGCCCTGGCACATGCTTCCTTAATCCTGACCAGGATTATAAACAATTTGATAAATGTCCTGACAAAATGACTAGCAATTCAGTT
Organism: Enterobacter cloacae complex sp. CARB60; assembly: GCF_036487345.1. NCBI lineage: Bacteria > Pseudomonadati > Pseudomonadota > Gammaproteobacteria > Enterobacterales > Enterobacteriaceae > Enterobacter > Enterobacter cloacae complex sp. CARB60. The sequence continues at coordinate 1,748,954 of NZ_JAZKLC010000002.1, read as the reverse complement.
GTTGTTTGGGGTGACTCTCATGCAGCTCATCTCATGCCAGGACTTCATACCGATTATGAGGGCGTTAATTTTACACAAAGAACGTCGAGTCTTTGTGGTCCTCTAGTTGGCGCAGAAAACAGTCAAAGACCATTTTGTAAGAACATAAACACGAATGTTTTGAACGAAATAATCAGAACCAAACCAAGGCTTGTAGTTTTGTCAGCATTTTGGTCTCAGTATCCATTCGAAAAATATTTAGCTGACACACTAAAAATATTACATGAATCAGGAATTCGCACTATTGTGATTGGTCCATTCCCTTTCTGGCAGGAGCCCCTGCCGAAGGAGATTGAGACAAATGGTCTTAATACACAAAGAACGCTTCCTGTTGAGCTTCTGGAAAGCAAGAAAAATCTTTTTGAGAATGAAATGAAGCTCAAGGAAATTATTACTCAAAGCGGCAACGCTAAGTTTATTTCCGCATTAAATACATTGTGCAACCATGCCACGTGCAAAGCGACAGTTGGGGATTCTCCTGTAAAGCCAATGCAATGGGATAATGCGCATCTGACGGACTCAGGCTCAGTGTGGTTTGTAAATAAAATCAAGAATGAACTAAATTAAATAATACTTAGGCCATCATCTGATGGCCTTTTGTCAACCGGCTGTGGCGACCAGCGTCAGATACGCCAGCTCCGCTCCAGCGTGGGGGAAGATTGTATGGTAGGCTGATAGCGTATAGTGGCAAAGTCTCGAAATATCCTAAGTCAACTCCATAACAGAATCTAACTAAATTACTGCATATTAAATTACACATGTTACAATCATAGCATCACAATTATTTTTAAACGTTATAAGTGATTACGAATGAGCGAAAATCAACAAAAGATATATTTTATCGAGGTACTTAGAGGTTTAGCCTCTCTTCTTGTAGTTGGTTATCATATTGCTGGTGTACTTATAGGTGCATATGATTTCTGGCCGGGGATGGGCAGAGATCTATTTAAGAATGGTAACATTGGCGTGGATATCTTTTTTATAATTAGTGGGTTTATAATCTGTTATGCTACGCAAAAGAAAGAAGCTCACTATAGATCTAGCTTTGTGATCAGGCGGTTTTTCAGGATATATCCGCTCTTTTTTATATGCCTGACAGTTGCCTGGCTAACCTACAATTCAGGTTATGATTATACAAAGTACCTGCATTCAGCAACGTTAATGCAAAATGATTACGCCAGCAGAGCACCATTCTACGGGTATAACATGCTTTACCCTGCATGGACTATCGCATACGAGGTAATGTTTTATTTTGTATTTTTTGTTGGCATGTGCTTCAGCCATAAATATCGTTCAATAATATCAATCTGTTCTCTGGCGCTACTGATGTGTATCATACAGTATACGTTCAAAGGTGAAATCTCATTATACGGAGGTTTTTCACCTTACAGTGAACAAATGGGCGTCTTGACACCAGCTCTCACATTACTTGGGTCACCATTAATGATTGAGTTTGTAATAGGCATGATTTGCTTCCATATGTATAACACTAAACTAATAACCACTAATAAGTTAGTGTCATATACTTTCTTAATGGCTTGTATTATTACATTAACCTTATTGTATTTCTTAGATACCAATATGCATGGATTAACGGAGAAAGGCATTGTTGCGGCATTAATTTTTGTCACTCTGATGTTTTCTGAGATGTCAGGATATAAGATAAATCTAAGAATCACAAAGTTCTTTTCTGATATTTCTTATTCACTTTACCTAACTCACGCAATGGTTTTAAAGTATTACATAAACTACTTACATTCAATAGGTGAAAGTAATTACCCTAAAGGATTGTTATCATTTTTGACAATATATATAGCGTGTATCTTTGTTGCATATATTGCACATATTACTATTGAGCGTTGGTTTATAACCACCGGAAAATTATTAATTTCAAAAATGAAGGGTAGAACATCAAAGGCTAGCCCCCTCAACGTATGAGGGTGCTTACGCTTAAAACGCTGAGTTATCCCTAATAACCGGAGAAGTAGCACTAGAAATGTTTACACCATTGATAGTGCTTCTCCAATGAGTTCCTGTAACAGTATGGCCGATACCACCTACCAGAAGAACCTCGCATCCCGCACTGCCTGATGCATTATTGCTTCGAATTATATTCGGCTCGCCCTGAAGAGAAACAGGCAATTCCGGTCATAAAACCCGCGACAAACAGCAATTTATGACATGAAAGAAAAAGTAGTACCAGTTGTGGGAGAGCATAAAAACTGATTAGGTATGCGTTCGCGGAAACATCATTTTCACACGCATCCCAGGGAAGGCAAATTTCAGGCAATAAAAAACCACCTTTCGGTGGTTTATACGACACTGCTTATCATTGATTTTATTCTACTTTTCCCATGGTAGCCGGAGTGGGACTTGAACCCACACAGCGCGAACGCCGAGGGATTTTAAATCCCTTGTGTCTACCGATTCCACCATCCGGCCAGGGAAGAAAATGGAGGCGCGTTCCGGAGTCGAACCGGACTAGACGGATTTGCAATCCGCTACATAACCGCTTTGCTAACGCGCCGTAAAACTTTTCAAACTGACACCCGCAACTGCGTATGTCTTTAATCTGGAGCGGGAAACGAGACTCGAACTCGCGACCCCGACCTTGGCAAGGTCGTGCTCTACCAACTGAGCTATTCCCGCATGTCATCAAGCAAACGTCTAACCACTTGATTTCACTATCGTCCGGCTTGCTGTGCCGCCGTTCGATGCGTTGCATTCTACTGATATGACGTTATGAGTCAACGTTATTTTTCGCATCCCCGGATCGTTTGCTGAAAAATACGGCGAAACGATCACTGATCAAGCAAATCCCCGCGCGCAGCGTTCAAATATTGCAGCATGGACCACAGCGTCAGCACTGCCGCCACCCACAGCAGACCAATTCCCGCCCATTCAACCCAGGCGTTTGGACGCCAGAGCATCCAGACCAGCGCTGCCATCTGCGCGGTGGTTTTGACTTTACCAATCCAGGAAACCGCCACGCTGCTGCGTTTCCCCAGCTCCGCCATCCACTCGCGCAGTGCAGAGATGATGATCTCACGGCCGATCATAGTTGCCGCAGGCAGCGTCACCCACCAGGTATGATAGTGCTCGGCCACCAGCACCATCGCGATAGCAACCATCACTTTGTCTGCCACCGGATCGAGGAAGGCACCGAAACGGGTGCTTTGATTCCAGCGGCGGGCCAGATAGCCATCAAACCAGTCGGTGACCGCCGCGATCAGAAAGAGCAATGCGCAGGCGAAAGGTGCCCAGACGACCGGCAGGTAAAACGCCAGTACAAAGAACGGGATGAGTACAACACGAAAGAGAGTGAGCAACGTAGGGATATTAAATTGCATAATGACGGTAACTGTTTGTTGTCAGTAAAATTTAGCTCTATGTTGCTACAGAGCCCTCAATGTTTCAACGAGTAGTAGATCTTTTCTGCCAGCCCTTGCGAAATACCCGGCACTTTTGCAATTTCCTCCATGCTGGCGTTGAGTAATCCTTGCAATCCGCCCATATATTTCAGCAGCATCTGGCGACGCTTTGGTCCCACGCCTTCAATCGTTTCCAGACTACTGGTATTTTTCACCTTCGCCCGTTTTTTGCGGTGACCGCTGATGGCGTGATCGTGCGATTCATCGCGAATATGCTGGATGACGTGCAGCGCCGGGGAATCAGGCGGCAGGCTGAAGCCCTCACCTTCCGGCTCGAAGAACAATGTCTCCAGACCAGCCTTACGATCGGCCCCTTTTGCGACGCCCAGCAGCAGCGGATGGTTTTTATCCCAGCTGACATCAAGCGATTCAAATACCGCTTTCGCCTGGCCGAGCTGCCCTTTCCCACCGTCAATCAGGATCACATCCGGGATCTTGCTCTCTTCTATGGCTTTACCATAGCGACGACGCAGAACCTGATTCATGGCCGCATAGTCATCGCCCGGCGTGATCCCGGTGATATTATAGCGGCGATACTCGGCGCGCAGTGGGCCATTCGCATCAAACACCACGCAGGACGCCACCGTCTGTTCCCCCATCGTATGACTGATGTCGAAACACTCCATCCGCTTCACTTCCGGCAGCTTCAGCAGCGTCGCCAGGGCCGTTAAACGCTGGTGCACCGTCGACTGCTGCGACAGCTTAGTGGTGAGTGCCGTCGCCGCGTTGGTTCGCGCCAGCTTCAGATAACGCGCACGATCGCCGCGCGGTTTGGTTTGTACATTGACCCGACGGCCCGCCAGTTCTGAGAGCGAATCGGCCAGCAGGGTTTTATCGTCAAGATTAAAATCGAGCAGGATCTCAGAAGGCAGCGTGCGCATCTGGCTCCCCTGCAGATAGAACTGGCCGACAAAGGTTTCCACCACTTCACCCAGCTCGGTGCCGCCGGGCACTTTCGGGAAATAGCTGCGGCTGCCGAGCACTTTGCCCTGGCGAATAAACAGCACGTGCACGCAGGCCATCCCGGCGTCAAAGGCCACGCCGATGACGTCGAGATCGTCACCGGTATTCGAGACAAACTGTTTCTCAGTGACTCTGCGCACCGCCTGGATTTGGTCACGGATCCGCGCGGCCTCTTCAAACTCGAGTGCGGCGCTAGCTTTTTCCATCCGCGCGATCAGCTGCGTTAAGACCTGATCGTCTTTTCCGGCTAAGAACAGGCGCACATAATCCACCTGCTGGGCATACTCTTCTTCACTCACCAGCCCGGCCACGCAGGGGCCCAGGCAGCGTCCGATCTGGTACTGCAGGCACGGGCGCGAGCGGTTACGGTAAACGCTGTTCTCACACTGGCGAATCGGGAAGATTTTTTGCAGCAGCGCCAGCGTTTCACGCACGGCATAGCCGTTAGGGAACGGCCCGAAATATTCGCCCTTCGCATGTTTTGCACCGCGGTGCATGGCGAGGCGCGGATGGGTGTCGCCGCTCAGAAAAATAAACGGGTAGGATTTATCATCACGCAACAGGACGTTATAGCGCGGCTGGTAGAGCTTTATATAGTTGTGCTCAAGCAGCAGCGCTTCTGTCTCAGTGTGCGTGACGGTGACATCAATATTCTGAATGAGTGAGACCAGCGCTTCGGTCTTCCGGGAGGCCAGGTTGCTGCGAAAATAGCTGGAGAGGCGTTTTTTAAGATCTTTTGCCTTCCCTACGTAGATAACCGTACCGCCAGCGTCATACATGCGATAGACGCCAGGCTGGCTGGTTACGGTTTTCAGAAATGCTTTTGAATCGAACACATCACTCACTGACTTAACAACGTCTCCGCATTACACAAACCATGCCGGATGGCCAGATGCGTCAGTTCGACGTCACCATGAATGTTCAGTTTACTGAACATACGGTAACGATAGCTGTTCACCGTTTTCGGGCTGAGATTCAGCTGTTCCGAGATCTCATTCACCTTCTGACCTTTGGTGATCATCAGCATAATCTGCAATTCACGCTCAGACAAACTCGCAAACGGTGATTCGTTTTTCTCGGGCTCAATCTGACTCAGCGCCATTTGCTGAGCGATGTCGGAAGCAATGTAGCGCTGTCCGGCAAACACGGAACGGATTGCATTAACGACTTCCTGCGGTGCAGCACCTTTACTCAGGTAGCCCGCTGCGCCCGCCTGCATCACTTTCGCGGGCAGTGGGTTTTCGGTATGCACGGTCAGCATGATGACTTTTGTATCGACAAAGGTACGCGCGATTTTGCGTGTCGCTTCAAGACCACCGATACCGGGCATGTTCATATCCATCAGTACCACATCGGCCGAGTTTGTGCGGCACCATTTTACCGCATCTTCCCCACAGCACGCCTCACCGGCAACTTTAATACCTTTAATATCTTCAAGAATGCGTCGTATCCCTGCGCGCACCAGTTCGTGGTCATCAACAAGAAGGACGTTGATCAAAGGAAATGTCTCCAGAATAGGGATAACGCTACTGAGTGATAATTTGGTTTATATTAACGGTTTTCCTCACAAGATTAAAACGTTAAAAAACCGGCTATTCGATTTCGCTCTCGTTTTTGGAAATTAGGCTGTACAGTCCGTGGAAAGAGAGCCCGTGCATACAGGGCTTTTGCAGCTTTTTTTAAGCATCTGTATTCAAAAAGTTACAAAAATCGTGCAGGCATTCCCTGCAAAAAAAACAGTTCTCAACTTTTTGTAACAATAATTAACGGCAAGCGAACCGGGCATAAACAATTAATAGCCTATAACAGCGGTTCAGTTTACCGGTTCGTTCTGTTTACGCTATTAAACATCCGCGTAAAAGTACGAAAAACAACCGCTGCATTTTTTGTGACAGCTTGTGGTATACTCCGCCGCCTTGACTTTCGTCGTCGCGTTTTAGCGCCGTTAAATAATGAGGAAAATAAATGAGCACACCTGAATTTGCCACTGCGGAGAATAACCAGGAACTGGCACAGGAAGTAAACTGCCTGAAAGCGCTGCTGACGCTGATGCTGCAGGCGATGGGCCAGGCGGATGCCGGTCGTGTGATCATTAAAATGGAAAAACAAATCGCGGAGATGGAGGACCAGGCTGAATCTGCAGTATTTGCAAACACCGTTAAGCAAATCAAACAAGCCTACCGCCAGTAACAAAAAACGGCTGGATGCGGTGCATTCAGCCGTTCGCTCGTCTGTCACGCAGAACGTATTATCCCGTCAGATCAGTCCCGTTGCCGCCGCGTAGCATGCGATCTGGGTTTTGTTGGGCGCATTGAATTTCTTCTGCATATTTTTCTGATGGAAGTTAACGGTATTCTCGGAGATGGAGAGAATGATCGCTATTTCCGCAGACGTCTTCCCTTCCGCAGTCCATTTCAGAATTTCGCGTTCGCGTTTGCTGAATTTCATTTCGGGTGGCATGACCATCTGATCTTCAAAACGCATCAGAGAAGTTAAGGCCATTTGTACCAGCATTTGCAGCCGCAATTCTATTTCCTCACGGGCAAACGGTCCTTCCAGTACACTAGTACGAGAAACCGACAGGAAGCCGAGCGCATGATTAGGCAGCATCAGACACTGCGTTATTCCCGCGCGTAAACCGTGGTCCTGTGCGCTATGCCATAATTCCTGCGCGTCAGCGAATAATGCATCGGTCCAGGGTAAATGACCCTGAATGAAATTCTCCGGTTTTAAGACGGGATCAATAGCGAAATAGTTCGCGGATTGATATTGCGCCATCCACTGCTTTGGATAAGTGGTATGCACAGCGATCTTAGGCCGGGTAAATGGCACGGGATGGCGCACGCAGAGCGCGTAATAATCAAATTCAAGCGTCTGAGTTTGTCGCTGTAGTTCCTGATATACCTCGTCGGCACAGGTCAATTCCTGAAACCGGAGGGAGCAATCCCGTCGCCAGGTGAAAAAGTCTGAATCCTTCATACTTACTAAATGAAGCCTCTGAAAAGATAATCATTATTATGGTGAATATAACCTAACACATAAAACTTTTTTCTAACTACAAAATATCGGCAATAGCACAATTAACTTTACTATCGATAAGGTTTATCCGAGCTGGATGGAATAAAAAAACACAGGACGGCGCGCAGGGGGAGAATAATTTGCTCCAGGCTAAATTTCTGGAGCAAATTAGTGCAAAAATTCTACTGCATCAGGAATTTTTCAAGGAACTGACGGGTTCGCGGCTGTTGAGGATTCGCGAACAGGCTTTTCGCCGGTCCCTGCTCCACAATCCGCCCCTGATCCATGAAGATGGCTCGGTCAGCAACGTCGCGTGCAAAGCTCATCTCATGGGTCACGATCACCATCGTCCGTTTTTCCTGCGCCAGCTGGCGAATGGTGTTCAGCACCTCGCCCACCAGTTCCGGATCGAGCGCAGAGGTCGGTTCATCAAAAAGGATCACGTCCGGGCGCATCGCCAGCGCGCGCGCTATCGCCACGCGCTGCTGTTGCCCTCCCGACAGGCGGCGCGGATAGCTGGTCTCTTTCCCCGCCAGCCCGACTTTAGCGAGCAGTTCGCGCGCGCGCGCCGTTGCGTCCTCTTTCGATTCACCTTTTACAATGACCGGCCCTTCAATAATGTTCTCCAGCACCGTACGGTGCGGGAAGAGATTGAAGTTCTGGAAAACAAAGCCAACGTGCTGGCGCAGGCGGCGAATCAACCCTTTCTGCTGGCTGATGGATTTTCCGGTATCAATCGTTATATCCCCTACCCGGATGGTGCCGCCTTCCGGCTGTTCAAGCAGATTAATACTGCGCAGCAGCGTCGTCTTTCCCGAACCGCTCGGTCCGATAATCGCCACCACTTCGCCCTGCTCGACTTCAAGATCGATCCCGTGGAGCACCGTTTGACCGTGGAATTTTTTCACCAGGTTTTTGACGTCGATAGCACTCATTTTGGATCACGCTCCTGGCGGTTAAGCTGGTTTTCGAAGTAGTTTTGCAGGGCAGACAGCACCGTCGCCATCACCCAGTAAATCAGCGAGGCGGCCAGGTACATGGTAAAGACTTCAAGCGTGCGCGAAGTAATGAGCTGCGCCTGACGGAATAGCTCCGGCACCTGAATCGTTGCCGCCAGGGAAGTATCTTTCACCAGGCTGATGAAGCTGTTGCTCAGCGGCGGAAGCGCCACGCGCGCCGCCTGCGGCAGAATGGCCCGTCGCAGCGTCTGCCAGGGGGTCATCCCGATACTGGCCGCCGCCTCCCACTGCCCTTTGTCAATGGAGGAGATGGCCGCGCGCAGGGTTTCGGAGGTGTACGCCGCGGTATTGAGCGACAGACCAATCATCGCTGCGGGGATCGGATCCAGCTCGATACCAAACTGCGGTAAGCCGTAGTAGATCATAAAGAGCTGGGCGATAAGCGGCGTGCCGCGAAACACGGAGATATAAAAGCGTGCCAGCCAGCGTACCGGCAGGACGGGTGACATGCGCATTAAGGCCAGCACAAATCCCAGCACCAGCCCGAAGAACATCCCGCCAATACTGAGCTGTAACGTAAATACCGCACCTTTCAGCAGAAACGGCAGAGAATCAATAACCAGTTGAATACTTTCTTGCATTATTATTTTTCGACCTGATTTTTAGACATGAGGATGGTAGGCAAACAGCGCAGGCGCCCCGCCGGTATGGACAAATAAAATCGGCCCTTCATCCTTAAAGCGTTTCTGCGCAATGCCGTCAATCAGTCCGGCCATCGCTTTACCCGTATACACCGGATCGAGCAGTATGCCCTCGAGGCGCGCCAGCAGCTTCACCGCTTCCATGCCCTCTTCGTTAGGCGTACCGTAACCCGGCGCAAAATAGTCATCCCAGAGCAGAATATCGGCCTTTGCCTTCAGCTCAAGCTGCTCGGCTACCGCCTGCTGTAAAGTGACCACTTTCGGCTTCTGATCCGCGACGCTGCGGGACACCGTCACGCCAATCAGCTCGACGTCCGGCAGCAGTTGCTCCAGCCCTACCGCCAGCCCGGCATGCGTGCCTGCACTGCCGGATGCGACAACCACGGAGGAGAGGCTCACCGCGCCCTCGCACTGCTGCGCGATTTCCAGCGCACTTTCCACATACCCCAGCGCGCCCAGCGCGTTCGAACCGCCGACGGGGATAACATAGGGGCGGAACCCCTGCGCTTCCAGACGCGTCGCCAGCTCGTCGAGCTGGGCGGTCGGATCGGTCAACGCATCCACCATTTCGACCTGTACATTAAACAGGTCCAGCAGCAGGCGGTTACCGTTGGTGAGATAGTTTTCTGCCCGCGTGCCAATCGGGTTTTCCAGCAATGCCACGCAGTGGAGCCCGAGCTTTGCCGCCACCGCCGCCGTCTGACGAACGTGGTTGGACTGGATTGCACCGGCAGTAATAAGCGTATCCGCGCCTTCGCGCAGTGCGTCAGCCGCCAGGAACTCCAGCTTGCGCAGCTTATTGCCCCCCATCGCCATCGGCGTCACGTCATCACGCTTAATAAAAATATCGCGCCCTAAATAATCAGAAAATCGCGGCAGGTACTCCAGCGGCGTCGGCGCGCCGATAAACTCCAGGCGGGGAAAGCGCGTTAAATTCTGTAGTGACATGGGTTCTCCGGTAACTCTGACAAAATGTGATATTTTTCATTATGCACGCAGACGCGAAAGAAATAAAAAAGGCGCTTTTAAAAGCGCCTTTTTTTACGTCAGAAACTTATTTCGTGACGTCTGCACCGAACCACTTCTCGGAGAGCGCTTTCAGGCTTCCGTCTTTTTGCATGTCAGCAATCGCGGAATCAATCGCTTTGACCAGGTCTTCGTTGCCTTTACGAACGGCCACGCCTGATTCCTGACGAGAGAACGCATCACCCGCTACGGCCAGGGTATTGTTGGTTTTCTTCACCAGATCCAGCGCTGCCAGGCGGTCAACCAGAATGGCGTCGATACGGCCCACGCGCAGATCCTGGTATTTCGTCGGGTCATCATCGTAGGTGCGGATATCCACGCCCTGCACGTTCTGGCGCAGCCACTCTTCGTAGTTGGTACCCAAACCGACACCGACTTTCTTCCCTTTCAGGTCCGCGGCAGTTTTAATCCCGCCTTCGTTGCCTTTCTTCACCAGCGCCTGAATACCGGACACGGTGTACGGCGTAGAGAAGTCATATTTCTTCTTACGCTCGTCAGAAATGGTCACCTGATTAATCACCACATCAATACGTTTGGAATCCAGCGACGCCAGCATACCGTCCCATTTGGTCGGTTTCAGGGACGCTTTCACGCCGAGGTGCTTCGCCAGCTCTTCAGCAAACTCCACTTCAAAACCGGTCAGCTTACCGTCATCGCCCTGGAAGCTGAACGGAGGATACGTTCCTTCCAGCCCGACCAGCAGCGTACCGCGCTCTTTTACTTTATTCAGCAGGTTTTCTGCGGCGAACGTTTTCACGCTCATGCCCGCAACCAGCGCAACGGCCATAACACCCATCAGCGCCTGACGACCCAGAAGTGCAAATTTCATAAATACCCCGATATAGTGGAATTTTTACGTAGTGTAGAGAAATCGCCTGCAACGTCAAAGGCGACTGCGCTACATCTTATTCTTTTTTAATATATATCAGAAGTTGTTCCGGCGTGGGCTTTCTGCTTTATGGCACCCGGCATTTGTACCTTGTATTGCGCATACTTGCGCAGCGCAATTCGGTAGTTGTTGGTGCTGGTCGCAGGCAGCCACGGCTCCAGATTTTCATCCAGATAACCGGTCTTGAGCAGATCGCGGGAAATATTGTTTACGGTCAGATGCTGCCCAAGGCGACGCAGGCGAACCACATATTCGCGAACGGTGCCGTGGCTCATCTCCGTTTGTTCAAACAGGAATTGCTTGAAGCCGATAATGTCGAAGAAGTCGCTTTGCTCTTTGCAGTGGAGATCGCCACAGAAACGGCAAAGCGCCACCCACTCTTTTTGCTCTTCGAGCCATGCTGATTCGTCCATCAACGTGTCGAGACGCGAAATCGCAATCTTATTGACGATTTCGCCCCGGCGAACCAGCGTGATACGATCGAGTAACTTGTTACAGTGGGCGCAATGCGTCTGGCTGTGTTTAAAGTCTTTCAGGTAGCGGCTTAAAGGCCGTCTTTTAGATTGCTGCACCGTCATGATAACTCCTGGTTGTCAATACGTTGTGCGGCATTTTTCAGGTGAATCAATCACCTATAACTTACCCAGCTTGGTTCGTAAGCGTTTAATGGCCTGGCTGTGCAGCTGGCTCACCCGCGACTCTCCCACCTCCAGAACAGCGCCAATCTCTTTGAGGTTAAGCTCTTCCTGGTAATAAAGGGTCAATACCAGCTGTTCGCGTTCAGGCAGAGCTTCGATAGCCTCCATGACGCGCTGGCGTAAATTCCCTTCCATTAAATGGTGTAACGGGTTTTCCTGCTGGTGCTCATCCGTCACCAGCTCGATGCTATCGCCATGCTCTTCTCGCCACTCGTCATAAGAGAAGAGTTGGCTATTATTGGTATCGAGCAACATCTGACGATACTCTTCAACAGCAATGCCAAGACGTTCCGCCACTTCGGTTTCCGTTGCGTTACGTCCCAGTTCCTGTTCCAGCTGCCCCATCGCATGCGCCACTTCGCGCGCGTTGCGGCGAACACTGCGCGGCACCCAGTCGCGGCTGCGCAGCTCGTCCAGCATCGCACCACGAATACGCTGAACTGCGTAAGTCGTAAATGCCGTTCCTTGCAGAGCGTCGTATCGGTCAACTGCATTCAATAACCCGATACCGCCCGCCTGTAGCAGATCGTCGAGTTCCACGCTCGCCGGCAAGCGCACCTGGAGGCGCAATGCTTCGTGACGCACCAGCGGGACATAACGCTGCCACAGCGAGTGTTTATCCATTACACCTTCAGCGGTATAGAGTGAATTCACGATAAACAGCCCTGCGTTAGTTGAGTTATCGGCATGATTATCCGATTCTGCAGGGCGTTCAATTGGATGAAAAAGGGGGATAAAGTGAGGTTATTCTGAGGTTGCCCACAACAGGGGCAACTTTTCTGCCTAAATTAACAGTTGTAACAATGAAAGATCGTCGCCGAGTTTGACGCTATCTATATGTTGATGAAAGAGCTTTCCCGCTTCCTGATTATGCTGGCTAAGGGAGTGGAAGCTGTAAATAACATCAATGATATTATCTTGTTCAATTTTTCCCGCCACGAGAGCCTGACCGGCGAGTAACGTTTTAAGGAAATAGAACTCCGCGGCGATTAAATAAAGGTTATTCAACATGCTGCGGCCATTGTTCTGCGGGAAGCCCTGCTCCCACAGTTTGTATTTAAAAAAGTTCTTAAATAAATGATCGTTGGTCGCCAGGTAACTGCCCGCCACATCTCGCCAGACGGACTCGATGTTCTCCATGACCTTCTCTGCCGGAACGGTGTCACCAGCAGACTCAAACTGTTGATAAAGCTGAGTGAAATAACGGTTTAATACCGCACCGCCGCGGGCTGTCGCTTTCTTCGTAAAGTAGCTCTGAATGAGCGAAATTAACGCGAATTTCAGGCTGTAGTTCTGATTAAACCCGCCTAATTCCGTTTTGATTTTACCGCTCACCAGTTCGTTAACCAGCGAGAAATAGACCGTTTCGAGCGTGCCGATATTCTCTTCAAGATTATCGAGTTTTTCAGCCACCATGAGGAATTTCACCACGGCGTAAACCTGTTCTTCAACGCTGACCGCCTCAACGCTGAAAATATTCTGGCAGAAGAGATTGATGACCTTTGCCTTCAAATCAATCATCGGCGCATTATTGACGTCCTGCTGGACGCTGATGGATTCCATCATCGACATAGACTCCCGATCGTTCAACAGAAGTCGGGTCACTTCCGGACACGAGAGGTTCAGCGATTTTTCGATTTCATTTTTATAGACCCGGTTTGTCCGTGGAAAGGACGAACAGGTTGGGCTTAAGGCCTGGGCGCCCATGGCGCTATGAATAGAACAGAGTTTTTCCGTATCCATAAACGGGCAGTTTTTACTTTCCGTATGGAAAATCACTTCGCCCCAGTGGCCATACTGTTTTTTGGTGACTTTTATTGCCGTTTTCGCCGTATGACGGATGGCGGTATTTTTACTGTTCAGATAGCGATTAACGGAGGATTTATCAAACGCGATGGTCCAGCCCTGACAACAATGTTCACGGCATTCCCCACCGACACATGAAAAATCTGCGACCAGCTTTGGTTGAGTGACACTGATTTGTTTCACAGGCGGATTCTCAAATAGCAGAGATAAAAAAACCCCGCCGAAGCGGGGTTTCACGCGTAAAATTAACGCAGCAGAGACAGAACGGTCTGTGGAACCTGGTTTGCCTGAGACAGAACAGAAGTACCAGCCTGCTGCAGGATCTGCGCGCGGGACATGTTGGAAACTTCAGTTGCGTAGTCAGCGTCCTGGATACGGGACTGAGCAGCAGACAGGTTGTTAGAGGTGTTGTTCAGGTTGTTGATTGCAGAAGTGAAGCGGTTCTGCACAGCACCAAGGCCAGAACGAGCGGTATCAACTTTAGCGATAGCTTTGTCGATGGTGTCCAGATCGGTAGCGCCCATAGTTTTCAGGTCGATTGCGTTCACGCCCAGAGTGGTAGAGTCAGCTTTAGCGCCGCTCAGGTCCAGGTTGATGGTGTCGCCGTCGTTCACGCCAACCTGAATTTTAACCACACCAGCAGTACCTGCAGTGCCGTCCAGCAGTTTGATGCCGTTGAAGTCAGTTTTGCCCGCAACGCGGTCGATTTCAGCCAGACGAGCGGTAACTTCATCCTGCAGAGAGGCCAGGTCAGATGCGCTGTTGGTGCCGTTGCTTGCCTGAACAGCCAGTTCACGAACGCGCTGCAAGTTGCTGTTGATTTCGTTCAGGGAACCTTCAGCAGTCTGCGCCATGGAGATACCGTCGTTGGCGTTACGTGCTGCCTGAGTCATGCCTTTAATCTGAGCGGTCATGCGGTTTGCAATCGCCTGGCCAGCAGCATCGTCTTTCGCGCTGTTAATACGCAGACCTGAAGACAGACGCTCAATAGCAGTGCCCAGAGAAGACTGAGATTTGTTCAGGTTGTTCTGAGTGGTCAGGGACAACAGGTTAGTATTGATAACTGCCATAATTTTGTTTCCTTCAAAAATTGGGTTTTAGGTCCGGTGCCTAACACTCACAGCGTCTCTCACCGTCAACAAGGTTATCGACGGGTCCCCAAAAGACTTTAGAATCAATTTTGAAAAAATTACAACACATTGATTATTAATAGTTTTATTTTTAAAAATCAATTAAGGTTCACGAGAGTTTTATTATTTACGCTTTTTTAACGCACAATAGAGATGACAAAAAAGGCACACACTTATTCGTGTTTTCAAGGCACTGATAATGGCCCTAAAGTGCAATCCTTTCATTTACCCCGCCAGGACGCGTCTATTCTTTGGATTATTTTTTTCTCGCCATCGTAAACTTTTACGCTGAGAGGCCGATAAGAGTCCTGAACTACTTTCGTATTTTAAGGAAAATATGCATGGCTACTATCAGTAACCTCGGGATAGGTTCTGCAGGACTCGGGGATTTATATAATCAGTTGGAAGCGGCAGAGAAAACCAAGCTGACGACGATTACTTCCCAGCAATCAACGTATAACGCACAGTTAAGCGCTTACGGCAAGCTGCAGAGCGCCATGACATCGCTGCAGACTGCGACCGCTGCACTGGGCAAAGCAACCACCTGGAACTCAACGTCCGTTAGCAGCACCAACACGGCCTTTACTGCCACAACAACGGCTGACGCGTCCGTGGGTTCCTTTGTTGTCAACGTTAACCAGGTTGCAAAGGCACAGGCACTCACTACCGGCTCCTATGCAAACAACACGGATCTGCTGGGCGATACGACAGGTACAACGCGTAAAATCACCATCACCCAGCCGGGCACGAAAACACCTTTAGAGGTCACTCTGGCGGATGACGATACGTCTCTGGCAGGGATTGCAAGCGCCATTAATAAAGCCAACGGCAACGTCACCGCCAGCGTCATTAAAGCGAAAGACGGTGATTACCGCCTGATGCTGTCATCTAAAACCACCGGTACGGATGGTGCGATGACGGTAAGCGTTACCGGCGATGCCAAGCTGCAAAGCGCAATTGGCTACGATTCCGGCACCAAAACGGGCGCGCTGACGGTGAACACCGACGCGCAGAACGCGATTGTAGTGGTGAACAACATCTCCATCGAGCGCCAGTCGAATACCATTACCGATGCGCTGCCTGGAGTTACCTTCTCGCTGAAAGCCGAAAGCAAAGCGGACGAAACGCTTGAGGTTACACGCGCAACGGATGCTAACCAGAAGGCGGTCACGGACTGGGTTACTGCATACAACTCTCTGCAGTCCACCATTAACAGCCTGACTAAATATGTTGCAGTAGATGCAGGTTCGGGCAGCCAGTCCACCAGCAACGGCGCGCTGGTCGGTGATGCGAACGTGCGCGGGATCCAGTCTCAGCTGCGCGGCCTGCTGACCGAAGTGCAGACCGGCTCCGTTCAGATCATGGCACAGCTGGGTATTACCCAGGACCCGGTAAAAGGTTCGGACGGTACCGTCGGTAACCTGAAAGTCGATACGGATAAGCTGAAAAAAGCGCTGACCGACAACCCGAACGCCGTACAGCAGTATTTTGTCGGTGACGGAAAGAAAACCGGTATGGCGACTCAGATGAACAACACGCTGACCAACATGCTCAGCACCAGTACCGGCAGCGCCGGGGTGATCCAGAACGCGAAAGACGGGATCAACAAAACGCTGAAATCACTGGGTGAACGTTACGATGCCATGGATGCCCAAATCGAAGCCACCATGGCGCGTTACAAAACCCAGTTCACCAGTCTGGACGTATTAGTCACCAAAATGACCAGCACGGCCAACTACCTGACCCAACAGTTCTCACAAAAGTAGTCGTAGCCTTCAGGAGTGGATATGTATAAGACCTCTGGTGTTCAATCCTATCAGCAGATAGGAGTAGAAAGCGCAGTCATGAATGCCAGTCCACACCAGCTGATTGTCATGTTGTTCGACGGGGCGCATAGCGCCCTTGTTCGCGCGCGTTTGTTCATGGAAGCCGGACAAATTCGTGAGAAGGGCGAAGCCTTATCCAAAGCCATTAACATCATCGACAACGGTTTAAAAGCAGGACTGAACATGGAGGTTGAGAGCGAGTTGTCCGATAATCTTGCCTCCTTGTACGAATATATGGTTCGACGTTTGTTGCTGGCGAATGTCAGTAACGACGTAGACGCAATTGTTGAAGTCGAGGGTTTATTAAACAACATTGCGGATGCGTGGAAGCAAATTGGCCCCAATGCGTCCTCTATTTCAGGATAATTTTTGATGAATAATCCCAGCGCAGCGCTTAGCCACTGGCAGGCGTTACATGCTCAGAGCATTGCTATGCTAAATCTCGCTCATTCTGGTCAATGGGATGCGCTTATCGAGCAGGAAATGCATTACGTACAACTGGTGGAAAGGATTTCTCAAACGCCCATCATGTCATGCCCTCCGGCTCAGGTTGAGCAAGCGCGTGCGCTGCTGGAAATGATCCTCGACAATGAGAATGCGCTAAAGGCGCTGCTGAAAGTCCGCATGGACGAACTGCGCAGCCTGATTGATCAAACCGGTAAACAGCAATCCATCACGTCTACCTATGGAAAGCTGTCAGGGAATATTCTTTATCCAGAAAGTTTTACCCGCGACACACAACTATGATTTCTTCATCCATACTCCAGAAGTCTGTCAATGGCTTCTGGAGCAAGGATGATGAAAAACCCCACCCTGTTACAATGTTTTCACTGGTATTACCCTGCTGGCGGTGAATTGTGGCGAGAGGTCACGGCGTTAGCTCCCAATCTTAACGAAATCGGCATCAACATGATCTGGCTGCCGCCCGCCTATAAAGGTGCTTCCGGCGGGTATTCTGTTGGCTATGACTCCTATGACCTGTTCGATCTCGGCGAGTTTGACCAGAAAGGCAGTATTGCCACGAAATACGGCGACAAAGCGCAGCTGCTGGAGGCCATCGACGCCCTCAAAAGCAACGACATAGCCGTGCTGCTGGACGTGGTGGTCAACCACAAAATGGGTGCCGATGAGAAGGAGTCCGTGCGCGTTCAGCGCGTGAACGAACAGGACCGCACGCAAATCGATGACGAGGTTATTGAGTGCGAAGCATGGACTCGCTACACCTTCCCCGTCCGGGCCGGGCAGTATTCGCAGTTCATCTGGGATTACAAATGCTTCAGCGGCGTCGACCATATTGAAAACCCCGATGAAGACGGCATCTTTAAAATCGTCAACGACTACACCGGCGAAGGCTGGAACGATCAGGTTGATGATGAGATGGGCAACTTCGATTACCTGATGGGCGAAAATATCGACTTTCGCAATCACGCCGTGACCGAGGAGATAAAATACTGGGCCCGCTGGGTCATGGAACAGACGCGCTGCGACGGTTTTCGTCTGGACGCCGTCAAGCATATTCCCGCCTGGTTTTACAAAGAGTGGATTGAGCACGTCCAGGAAGTCGCCGACCAGCCGCTGTTTATCGTGGCGGAATACTGGTCCCATGAGGTGGATAAACTTCAGGCCTATATCGACCAGGTCGAAGGCAAAACCATGCTGTTTGATGCCCCCCTGCAGATGAAATTCCACGAGGCGTCACGTCAGGGCCGGGATTACGACATGAGCCAAATCTTCACCGGAACCCTGGTGGAAGCCGATCCGTTTCATGCGGTCACCCTCGTCGCGAACCATGACACCCAGCCTTTGCAGGCGCTCGAAGCGCCGGTCGAAGCCTGGTTCAAGCCGCTGGCCTACGCGCTGATCCTGCTGCGGGAGAATGGCGTGCCGAGCGTCTTTTATCCGGATCTCTTTGGCGCCAGCTATGACGACACGGGAGGAGACGGTGAAACGTACCATATTGATATGCCGGTCATTGAGCAGCTTCACGAGCTGATCCTCGCGCGCCAGCGTTTTGCCCACGGCGTGCAGACGCTGTTTTTCGACCACCCTAACTGCATCGCCTTCAGCCGCAGCGGCACGGAAGACGATCCCGGCTGCGTGGTGGTGCTGTCGAACGGGGACGACGGTGAAAAAGTGATTTGCCTGGGGGAAAACTACGGCAACAAAACGTGGCGCGATTTTCTCGGCAATCGCGAAGAAACCATCACCACGGCGGCGGATGGCGAAGGGACGTTTACCTGTAACGGGGGGAGCGTCAGCGTTTGGGTAATAGAGGATGCGCTGTAGAAACAATGCCGGGTGGCGCTGACGCTTACCCGGCCTACGGGACGGTACTTTTGTAGGCCGGGTCAGGCGAAGCCGCCACCCGGCAACAAATGGCTACGGAAGCTTACTCTCCAGCGGATTCTTGCTCAGGTAATCCGCACACTCAACCGTTGGGCGGTCAACCTTCTGCAGCTCCAGCCCGTCGTACTCAAGCACGGATCCATCGCGCTCCAGCGGATAGATATCGAGTTTACGCGTTACGTTGTAATAACTGTCTGAACGCAGCATGATTTTACCCGGCACGGCAATCACGCGCTGCCACTGACGGCAGTCCAGCGTATCGCCCTCCTCCGTCACCACCAGCGTGGCAATCGCCTTCGGACTGACCATGTTGCTCTGCGGCCCTTTCGACTGCCAGTATCCCGCCAGATGCGCCGGGACAGGATGCTTGATCACGTCGTTATAGTTATCGACCTGAACGCACCCGGTCAGTGCCAGCAGCGCGCCAGCAATTGCTATTTTTTTCATCATCTTTCCTGCATTCGAAGAAAAAAATATTGTGGCATTAAAGCGCTGCGGCTGCCAGCGAAGATCGATAGGTCTTAAACCTGCATCCGCTATCGCCTCACTCTCTTCCGTTATCAGCGTCTGGCCATTCCCTCCACCATTAATGGCTATGTTAATGACGGTACTGCATTAGCTAACCCCAATCCCGCTCATTTTTCTATAAGCTGCAGGAAGATAATTTTTAAGAAAAATCAATATAAATAATGATATCACGAATGCCGATATAAGGTTAAGGAAAGAACTATCAATGCCATGAGATTTAAATGCAGGAACAATAAAATAAAGAACCAAAGGATGTATCAGATAAATACCAAGTGAGTACCATCTTCCAGCATTTGCCATAGCTGTTTCTTTGGTTTTGTAGCTTAAGCACAATAATAAAACAACCACCGCAGTAACTATGCTAAATAGTGGGAATTGTCTGTTCGCTATGCTTTCATATGGAAGAAGTTTAACTACAGGCACTTCCACTACAGTCAGCAAGAATGAAAAAAACAGCATTAACCATAGATACCCTCGTTTCGTTGCTAACGATATCTTATTGAATGCTAACAAGTATCCTACATACACAAGGGGTATACTTATGAGAGTTCTGAAGAAATAGAACGGCTCATTTCTGTTCATTAACAATCCAAAAGACTGGGCTATATCACATATCCAATATGCAAAAACAATTACAGAAGATATAAATAAAGCCTTCTTTGCAGGTAGGTTTTTTATGAAGTAGTTTGTTACAATAATCCCAAGCATAAGTGAAGGAATAAACCATAGATGGAAAAACGTTCCAGAGCGAAGTGTAGAAAATGAAAATAACTGATATATCATTTCTGTCACATCACTGGATTTTTGGAAGTACACTATTGGTATATAAATTATCGATGAATATATAAGAATGCTAAACAATTTGTTTATCTTGTCTGACATATCTATCAACTTCACCGTTCCCATAAAATAACCTGACACCAGGAAAAAGAAGGGAACGGCCCATCTTGACGATGCCTGGAACATGTCGGCGTGCCCTGGAGCCAACTCATGAAATCCACCGGAGTGAACGACAATGATGAAGAAGCTCGCAAGAAGCCTTGCTGCATCTAAGGTATTGTTTCTCATTGATTAAGAGGCCGTGGTGTAATTTTAGTAAATATTATCACCCACTTTCGAAGACCACCTACAACCTTTCAAGGCCTTCATGTAACAAGATAAGATAATTTTGAGGGCACGATGGATATGAATACATATTGGCCTGCTGCAGTTTATAAGTAACAACCGCACTACCGGTGTTACCATTCTTGCTGCCGGTGCCAACCCGAACTTCATAGCGAAGCTAACGGGCCACACCGACGTGCAGATGGTTTACCGGGTGTACGGATCCTGGATGGCTGAAAATAACCAGGACCAGGTGCTCATCCTCAACCAGAAGTTGAGTGAGTTTGCCCTATCCATGCCCCATCCTGTGGAGTCGAATGATTATTAATTTGAAATATCATCAGGTTAA
The DNA here is from genome assembly GCF_036487345.1 of Enterobacter cloacae complex sp. CARB60. Lineage (NCBI taxonomy): Bacteria > Pseudomonadati > Pseudomonadota > Gammaproteobacteria > Enterobacterales > Enterobacteriaceae > Enterobacter > Enterobacter cloacae complex sp. CARB60. The sequence goes on along the minus strand of NZ_JAZKLC010000002.1, from coordinate 1,728,141 downwards.
ATAACCTAAACCTGCATCCCCATCACTTCCTGATACGCCGACACCAGCTTGTTACGCACCTGGATCCCCATCTGCAGGGAAACCGAGGCTTTTTGCAAATCGGTCATCACATCATTCAGCGCCACGCCCGGCTCACCGAGGGTGAATTTCTCAGCCTGAGTGCGCGCTGCGGTCTGGGTATCACTGATACGGTCAAGAGCGGCATGCAGTTGCCCTGCGAAGCTGATGCTCGGCTGCTGATCTGCCACATTCTGATTACGGGCCGTCATCGCCGTTGCCTGCAACTGACTGATTACCCCTTCAATGCCCTGTATAGCCATGACTCTCCCCTGGATGGTTTTTTACGCGGTCAAGACTAACAGCTTGTCAATAAGATAATGGCGGTAAATAGCATGAAAAAACCAGGTTATTTGACGCATAGAAAATCACGAATCATCAAATAATGGCAGGGCCATCAATATGGAACTTTTGTCGTGTTTGCCGACCCGGGAGTCAGTTTTGTTTCTCTACACGAATAACGTAAACCACCAGGATTTAAGAGGTGCGCAATGAGTGCAACAGCATCGACAGCGCCGCAGAATAAATCACTCGAGTGGATGAACCGCCTTCGCGCGAATCCTAAAATCCCGTTGATCGTGGCAGGCGCTGCCGCAATTGCGATCCTTGTAGCGATGGTCCTGTGGGCGAAAAGCCCTGATTACCGGACGCTCTACAGTAACCTTTCCGATCAGGATGGCGGCGCCATCGTCACCCAGCTGACCCAGATGAACATCCCTTATCGCTTTGCCGATAATGGCGGTGCGCTTGAGGTACCGGCAGATAAGGTGCACGAACTGCGTCTGCGTCTGGCTCAGCAGGGGCTGCCAAAAGGCGGCGCGGTGGGCTTTGAGCTGCTGGATCAGGAAAAATTCGGTATCAGCCAGTTCAGCGAGCAGGTGAACTACCAGCGTGCGCTGGAAGGTGAACTGGCCCGCACTATTGAAACATTAGGCCCGGTGAAGAGTGCCCGCGTGCACCTGGCGATGCCTAAACCTTCTTTATTTGTTCGTGAACAGAAATCACCTTCGGCTTCCGTGACCGTGAACCTCCAACCTGGCCGCGCGCTGGACGAAGGGCAAATCAGCGCGGTGACGCACCTCGTCTCCAGCGCCGTCGCCGGCCTGCCGCCGGGTAACGTGACGCTGGTTGACCAAAGCGGTCACCTGCTGACGCAATCCAATACCGCCGGTCGCGATCTGAATGATGCGCAGCTGAAGTATGCCTCCGATGTCGAAAACCGCCTCCAGCGCCGTATTGAAGCCATCCTCGGCCCGGTCGTGGGTAACAGCAACGTGCACGCGCAGGTTACCGCGCAGATCGACTTCGCGAATAAAGAACAGACTGAAGAACAATACAGCCCGAACGGCGATGCGGCTCAGGCGGTGATGCGTTCACGCCAGATCAATTCGAACGAGCAGGTCGGCGGTGCGTACCCGGGCGGCGTGCCGGGCGCGCTGTCTAACCAACCGGCCCCGGCTAACGCGGCGCCGATTTCGACGCCTCCGGCCAATCAGCAGAACGGTCAGCAAAATCAGCAAACCACCTCGACGGCCAGTAACGCCGGTCCACGCACCAGCAGTCGTAACGAAACCACGAACTACGAAGTGGATCGGACGATTCGCCACACTAAACTGAACGTGGGCGATATTCAGCGTCTGTCTGTTGCGGTGGTGGTGAACTACAAAACGCTGGCGGATGGCAAACCGTTGCCGCTGACCGCCGAGCAGATGAAGCAGATTGAAAACCTGACCCGTGAAGCGATGGGTTACTCCGAGAAGCGCGGCGATACCCTCAACGTGGTGAACTCACCGTTCAACTCGGTTGAAGAGACCGGCGGTGAACTGCCGTTCTGGCAACAGCAGGCGTTTATCGATCAGCTGATGTCCGCAGGACGCTGGCTGCTGGTGCTGATTGTCGCGTGGCTGCTGTGGCGTAAGGGCGTTCGTCCGCAGCTTCAGCGTCGTGCTGAAGCCGAAAAAGCGGCTCGCGAACAGATGTCTACGCGCCAGGAAACGGAAGAAGCGGTTGAAGTTCGCCTCAGTAAAGATGAACAGATGCAGCAGCGTCGTGCTAACCAGCGCATGGGCGCTGAGGTCATGAGCCAGCGCATTCGCGAAATGTCAGATAACGATCCGCGCGTCGTGGCGCTGGTCATCCGCCAGTGGATGGGTAACGAACATGAGTAATACGCTTACGGGCACCGATAAAAGCGTCATCCTGTTGATGACCATTGGCGAAGATCGCGCGGCAGAGGTGTTTAAGCACCTCTCCCAGCGTGAAGTGCAAATTCTCAGTGCGGCCATGGCCAGCGTGCGTCAAATCTCCAATAAACAGCTGACCGAAGTGCTGTCGGAATTTGAACAGGAAGCCGAACAGTTTGCCGCGCTGAACGTAAACGCCAACGACTACCTGCGTTCCGTGCTGGTCAAGGCGCTGGGCGAGGAGCGTGCTGCGAGCCTGCTGGAAGATATTCTGGAAACGCGCGATACCGCCAGCGGTATCGAAACGCTTAACTTTATGGAACCGCAGAGTGCCGCCGACCTTATTCGCGACGAGCACCCGCAGATTATCGCCACCATCCTTGTCCACCTCAAACGTGGCCAGGCGGCCGATATTCTGGCGCTGTTCGAAGAGCGCCTTCGCCACGATGTGATGCTGCGTATCGCCACCTTCGGCGGCGTCCAGCCGGCCGCGCTGGCGGAGCTGACCGAAGTGCTGAACAACCTGCTCGACGGTCAGAACCTCAAGCGCAGCAAAATGGGCGGCGTGAGAACGGCGGCGGAAATCATCAACCTGATGAAAACGCAGCAGGAAGAAGCCGTCATTACGGCGGTTCGCGAATTCGACGGCGAGCTGGCACAGAAAATCATCGACGAGATGTTCCTGTTCGAAAACCTCGTCGAAGTGGACGACCGCAGCATCCAGCGCCTGCTCCAGGAAGTGGATTCCGAGTCGCTGCTTATCGCTCTCAAAGGTGCCGAGCAGCCGCTGCGCGAGAAGTTCCTGCGCAACATGTCTCAGCGTGCGGCCGATATCCTGCGCGACGACCTTGCCAACCGCGGCCCGGTTCGTCTGTCTCAGGTGGAAAACGAACAGAAAGCCATTCTGCTTATCGTTCGTCGTCTGGCGGAAACCGGCGAGATGGTGATTGGCAGCGGAGACGACACCTATGTCTAATGAGCTGCCGTGGAAGCGCTGGACGCCGGACGATCTGGCCCCTCCCCTTTCCGAGTTCACGCCAGCCGTGATACCGACCGAGGAGCGCGATCCGGACGTCGAGCAGCCCGAGCTGAGCGAAGAGGAACAGCAGGCACAGATGCTGGCTCAGCTGCAAATGCAGGCGCACGAGCAGGGCTACAATGCCGGTCTGAACGAAGGTCGGCAGAAAGGCCATGAGCTGGGGTATCAGGAAGGTCTGTCAAAAGGGCTAGAGCACGGTATCGATCAGGCGCGCCAGCAGCAGGCGCCGATCCATGCCCGCATGCAGCAGCTGGTCAGCGAGTTTCAGCACACGCTGGACGCGCTGGACAGCGTGATTGCCTCGCGACTGATGCAGATGGCGCTGGAAGCCGCGCGTCAGGTTATCGGCCAGACGCCCGTGGTGGATAACACTGCTCTGATCAAACAAATTCAGGGTCTGCTTCAGCAGGAGCCGCTGTTCAGCGGGAAGCCTCAGCTGCGCGTCCACCCGGACGACCTGCAGCGCGTTGAAGAAAGCCTGGGGGCGACGCTAAACCTGCACGGCTGGCGTCTGCGCGGCGACCCGTCGTTACATCACGGCGGCTGCAAAGTCTCTGCCGATGAAGGTGACCTGGATGCCAGCGTTGCCACCCGCTGGCAGGAACTGTGCCGCCTGGCGGCACCGGGAGTCGTCTGATGACTGCGCGCCTCACCCGCTGGCTCACCACGCTCGACAACTTTGAGACGAAGATGGCGCAACTGCCGTCCGTTCGTCGTTATGGGCGCCTGACGCGCGCCACCGGTCTGGTACTGGAGGCCACTGGCCTGCAGCTTCCGCTGGGCGCGACCTGCGTCATCGAGCGTCAGGATGGTCTGGAAATGCGTGAAGTTGAAAGCGAAGTGGTCGGTTTTAACGGCCAGCGTCTGTTCCTGATGCCGCTTGAAGAGGTGGAAGGCATTCTGCCCGGCGCGCGCGTGTATGCCAAAAACATTTCTGGCGACGGGCTGCAAAGCGGGAAACAGCTGCCGCTTGGCCCTGCCCTGCTGGGCCGCGTGCTGGACGGCAGCGGGAAACCGCTCGACGGGCTGCCCTCCCCGGACACCACCGAAACCGGCGCGCTGATCACCCAACCGTTCAACCCCCTGCAGCGTACCCCTATCGAGCACGTGCTGGACACCGGCGTGCGCCCGATTAACGCCCTGCTGACCGTGGGACGTGGACAACGTATGGGCCTGTTCGCCGGGTCAGGCGTGGGTAAATCCGTCCTGCTCGGCATGATGGCGCGCTACACGCAGGCCGATGTGATCGTCGTGGGGCTGATTGGCGAACGTGGTCGTGAAGTAAAAGACTTTATTGAAAACATTCTGGGTGCGGAAGGCCGCGCCCGTTCGGTGGTTATCGCCGCGCCGGCGGACGTGTCGCCGCTGCTGCGTATGCAGGGTGCGGCGTACGCCACCCGTATTGCCGAAGATTTCCGGGACCGCGGCAAACACGTGCTGCTGATCATGGATTCCCTGACCCGCTACGCGATGGCGCAGCGTGAAATCGCGCTGGCCATCGGTGAGCCACCGGCGACCAAAGGCTACCCGCCTTCGGTCTTTGCCAAGCTCCCTGCCCTGGTTGAGCGCGCGGGGAACGGCATCAGCGGCGGCGGCTCCATCACCGCGTTCTATACGGTACTGACGGAAGGCGATGACCAGCAGGACCCGATTGCCGACTCCGCGCGCGCGATCCTTGACGGTCATATCGTGCTGTCGCGTCGTCTGGCCGAAGCCGGGCACTATCCGGCCATTGATATTGAAGCCTCTATCAGCCGCGCAATGACGGCGCTGATAACCGAGAAGCACTACGCCCGCGTGCGTAACTTCAAACAACTCCTCTCCAGCTTCCAGCGCAACCGCGATCTGGTCAGCGTGGGGGCGTATGCCAAAGGCAGCGACCCGATGCTCGACAAAGCGATTAGCCTGTGGCCGCAGCTGGAGGCATTTTTGCAACAGGGCATTTTTGAACGCGCCGACTGGGAAGATTCAATTCAGGCACTGGAGCTGATTTTCCCGCAGGTGTAACACAGGTGGAGGGCGAAGGTCATGGCGCAAAACAGCGCGTTATCAACGCTGAAAGATCTGGCTGAAAAAGAAGTTGATGATGCCGCATTGCAGCTTGGCGCAATGCGACGCGGGTGCCAGCAGGCTGAAGAACAGTTGAAGATGTTGATCGACTATCAGCATGAATATCGCACCAACCTCAATACCGATATGACACAGGGCATTGGCAGCCAGCGCTGGATTAACTATCAGCAGTTTATCCAGACGCTGGAGAAGGCGATAGATCAGCATCGCCAGCAGCTTAACCAGTGGACCCAGAAAGTCGATACCGCGCTGAATTTCTGGCGTGAGAAGAAGCAGCGGCTGCAGGCCTGGCAGACTTTACAGGACCGACAGATCGCGGCAACGACCCTGGCGGAAAACCGTCTGGATCAGAAGAAAATGGATGAGTTTGCCCAGCGCGCATCAATGAGGAAACCGGAATGATCACACTGCAACAACTGCTGATGAGCGACAGCGACCCGTCAGGCGGCACGCAAACGGGGAAAGGCACCGACGGTGCACAGGACTTTCTCTCTCTGCTGGCGGGCGCCCTGTCGGACGCAACGGGCAAAGGCAAAGATGCGCCGCTGACCCTGGCTGACCTGAAAGCCGCCGGCAGTAAACTGTCAAAAGTGGCTCAGGACGCCAAAGGTGATACCACCCTGCAGGCCAAAATTGCCGATCTGCTTTCGCGCCAAACCGCGCTGAATGGCGATGAAACGTCGCCCGTCACGCCGCTTGATACGCTGGTTTCCGGGCTGGTGCCGCTGTCTAAGGGTGACGCGCTGAAGACCCTCAATGCCGCGAACAGCAAAGATGACGGTAAAAGCGAGCTGAGCGAAGAAGAGCTGGCCGGATTAAGCGCGCTGATGGCGATGCTGCCGCACCAGCAAACTACCGCCTCTCGCCCGGCAGGCAGCGACGGCGTTGCCGCCACCTCAACGCTGAATTCCGCGACGCTTTCGCAAAACGGCGCGGGACAACCGTCCCTGAACGCGCCTCCGGGAGGCCATGATAAAGCGCAGAGTTCTACACCTTATCAGAGCCAGGTGAAAAACAACGAACCTGCCCTGCCGGGCAACGCGCCGGCAACCCCGGCCGTGGCCGCGGCGGCAGAGAAGCAGGAGCTCGCCAGTTCTTCCTCTTCATCATCCCCAACGGCTACCCTGGCACCGATTATGTCCAGCCATGCGACCAGTCAGACGGCCGCCACCGTCGCCACTGCGCCGGTGCTAAGCCAGCCTCTGGGAACCCACGAATGGCAGCAATCCCTGAGCCAGCACATCACCCTGTTTACTAAGCAGGGCCAGCAGACGGCTGAGCTGCGTCTGCACCCGGAAGATCTGGGTCAGGTGCAAATTTCGCTTAAGCTGGATGATAATCAGGCGCAGCTGCAGATGGTCTCTGCGCACAGCCATGTTCGTGCGGCACTGGAAGCCGCGCTGCCGATGCTGCGGACCTCACTGGCGGAGAACGGCATTCAGCTTTCGCAGAGCAGCGTCAGCAGCGAGAGCTTCGCCGGACAACAGCAGTCCTCATCCCAGCAGCAGCACCAGGCTTCGCGTTCCGGCAACACCGGCGGTTTTAATGAAGAGAGCGATGAACTACTGCCTGTTCCTGCCGCCCTGCAATCCGCCGCGCGCGGTAACAGTGCCGTAGACATCTTCGCCTAAACGCCAGAGGTAGCGTGATTATCCCCGTCTTTTCCACGCTTTGACGACAGCAGGACACGGGATAATCACCTTATTAAGCTGTACCGAAACAGGAAGCTCGTATCAGATGACTGACTCCGCTATCACCAAAAAAAGTAAGCGTTCCATCTGGATCCCGCTGCTGGTGTTGATCACGCTCGCCGCCTGCGCCACCGCGGGCTATAGTTACTGGCGTATGCAGCAGGAACCTACCACCGCTGCAGCCAAAGCTGAAGCGCCACCTCCGCCAGCTCCAGTGTTTTTCCCGCTGGATACCTTCACCGTCAATCTGGGTGACGCGGATCGCGTGCTTTATGTTGGCATTACGCTGCGCCTGAAGGATGAAGCGACCCGTTCACGTCTGAACGATTACCTTCCAGAAGTGCGCAGCCGACTTCTGCTGCTGTTTTCTCGTCAGGACGCTTCGGCGCTTGCCACCGATGTGGGTAAGCAAAAGCTGGTCGACGCCATCAAACAAACGCTGGCGACCCCGCTGGTAAACGGCCAACCTAAGCAGGAAGTCACTGACGTTCTGTATACAGCATTCATTCTGCGGTAACGACATGGGCGACAGTATTCTTTCTCAGGCAGAAATCGATGCGCTGCTCAACGGCGACAGCGATAACAATGATGATCCTAAACCGGGTATTGGCGGCGATAGCGATATTCGTCCCTATGATCCGAATACCCAGCGTCGCGTGGTACGTGAACGTCTGCAGGCGCTGGAGATCATTAACGAACGTTTTGCACGTCAGTTCCGTATGGGGCTGTTCAACCTGCTGCGTCGTAGCCCGGATATCACGGTCGGTGCGATCCGCATTCAGCCGTATCATGAGTTTGCCCGCAACCTGCCGGTGCCAACCAACCTTAACCTGATTCATCTGAAGCCGCTGCGCGGCACCGGTCTGGTGGTGTTTTCGCCAAGCCTGGTGTTCATCGCGGTGGATAACCTGTTCGGCGGCGACGGGCGTTTCCCGACCAAAGTAGAAGGTCGTGAATTCACCCACACCGAACAGCGCGTCATTAACCGCATGCTGAAGCTGGCGCTGGAGTCTTATAGCGACGCGTGGAAAGCGATCAACCCGCTGGAAGTTGAGTACGTCCGTTCTGAGATGCAGGTGAAATTTACCAATATCACCACCTCCCCGAACGATATCGTCGTTAACACCCCGTTCCACGTGGAGATCGGCAACCTGACCGGCGAGTTCAACATCTGCCTGCCGTTCAGCATGATCGAACCGCTGCGCGAGCTGCTGGTTAACCCGCCGCTGGAGAACTCCCGCAACGAAGACCAGAACTGGCGTGAAAACCTGGTTCGCCAGGTCCAGCATTCGCAGCTTGAGCTGGTGGCGAGCTTCGCCGATATCCCGCTGCGGCTATCTCAGATCCTGAAATTACAACCCGGCGATGTTTTGCCGATAGAAAAACCCGACCGCATTATTGCCCACGTGGATGGTGTCCCCGTGCTGACAAGCCAGTACGGCACGATTAACGGTCAGTATGCGTTACGCGTTGAGCACTTGATCAACCCGATTTTGAATTCGCTGAATGAGGAACAGCCCAAATGAGTGACATGAACAATCCGTCCGATGAAAACAGCGGAGCACTGGACGATCTGTGGGCTGACGCGTTAAACGAGCAAAAAGCACCCCCGGCCAAAAGTGCAGCGGATGCCGTATTCCAGCAGCTCGGCGGCGGTGACGTCAGCGGCACGCTGCAGGACATCGACCTGATTATGGATATCCCGGTTAAGCTGACCGTTGAGCTGGGACGCACCCGTATGACCATTAAAGAGCTGCTGCGCCTGACGCAAGGTTCCGTCGTGGCCCTTGACGGCCTGGCCGGTGAGCCGCTGGATATTCTGATCAACGGCTATCTGATTGCCCAGGGTGAAGTGGTGGTGGTTGCCGATAAATACGGCGTACGTATCACCGACATCATTACCCCGTCTGAACGTATGCGTCGTCTGAGCCGTTAAGCATGAAAACCCAGGCAACAATATCACAGCCTTCTGCCGTTCCCGGCTCGCCTCTGCTCCAGGTGAGCGGGGCATTGTTCGGTATTATTGCCTTTATCCTTATCGCCGCCTGGCTGGCGAAGCGCTTTGGCCTGGCGGGTAAAACCGCCGGTGCCCGCGGCCTGAAGGTCAGCGCCAGCACCACGCTGGGGCCACGCGAACGCGTGGTCATCGTCGAGGTGGATGACGCGCGTCTGGTCCTGGGCGTCACGGCCTCAAACATCAGCGTATTACATAAACTGCCGCCCGCCCCTGCTGTGGTGGACGAGCGCGCAGACGCCCCTGCGGATTTTCAGTCCGTCATGAAGAGTTTGCTTAAGCGTTCCGGGAGATCCTGATGCGCCGTTTGTTATCCCTGACGCTTGCGGGCGTTGGCCTGTTTGCTCCCGCGGTTTATGCGCAGCTGCCCGGTCTGGTCTCAACCCCTCTCGCGGGCGGCGGACAAAGCTGGTCGCTTCCAGTCCAGACGCTGGTTTTCATCACCTCGCTGACGTTTATTCCGGCCATCCTGCTGATGATGACCAGCTTCACCCGCATCATTATCGTCTTTGGTCTGCTGCGAAACGCGCTGGGAACCCCTTCCGCTCCGCCAAACCAGGTTCTGCTGGGGCTGGCGCTGTTTTTGACCTTTTTCATTATGTCGCCGGTTATTGATAAGATTTATACCGACGCCTATCAGCCGTTCAGCGAAGATAAAATCTCCATGCAGGAGGCGCTGGATAAAGGCGCACAGCCGCTGCGAGAATTTATGCTGCGCCAGACGCGCGAAGCCGACCTGGCCCTTTTTGCCCGCCTGTCCAATACCGGCGAGCTGCAGGGGCCGGAAGCAGTGCCAATGCGTATTCTTCTGCCTGCCTATGTCACCAGCGAGCTGAAAACCGCGTTCCAGATCGGCTTTACCATCTTTATTCCGTTCCTGATTATCGACCTGGTGATCGCCAGCGTCCTGATGGCGCTCGGGATGATGATGGTGCCGCCCGCGACCATTGCCCTGCCCTTTAAGATCATGCTCTTTGTTCTGGTCGACGGCTGGCAGCTGCTGGTCAGTTCGCTGGCGCAGAGTTTCTACAGTTAAGGAACGGCAATGACACCTGAATCGGTCATGATGATGGGCACGGAAGCGATGAAAATCGCGATTGCCGTTGCCGCGCCGCTGCTGCTTGTCGCGCTGGTTACCGGTCTGATTATCAGTATCCTGCAGGCCGCCACGCAGATTAACGAAATGACGCTGTCGTTCATCCCGAAAATCATCGCCGTGTTCGTGGCGATTATCGTCGCCGGGCCGTGGATGCTGAACCTGTTGCTGGACTATATGCGCAACCTGTTTACCAATCTGCCGTACATCATCGGCTGACCTGACGATGCTGCACTTCACCAGCGACCAGTGGGTTCAGTGGCTCGGCGTCTATTTCTGGCCGATGCTGCGCATCATGGCGCTGATCTCCACCGCCCCCATTCTCAGTGAGAAATCGATACCCAAGCGCGTCAAGGTGGGGCTGGGCATTATCATCTCCATTATCGTCGCGCCCTCTCTTCCCCCCGTGGATATTCCGATCTTCTCGGCGAACGCGGTGTGGGTGGCCCTGCAGCAGGTGATGATTGGCGTCGCCGTCGGCTTTACCATGCAGCTCGCCTTTGCCGCGGTGCGCACCGCAGGGGAACTGATCGGCCTGCAGATGGGGCTATCGTTCGCCACGTTTGTTGATCCCGGTAGTCATCTCAACATGCCCGTGCTGGCGCGTATTATCGATCTGCTCGCCATGCTGCTGTTCCTGTCGTTCAACGGCCATCTGTGGCTTATCTCCATGCTGGTGGATACGTTCCATACGCTGCCGATTGGCGAAAATCCGGTGAACAGCAACGCCTTTCTGGCGCTCACTCGCGCTGCGGGGCTGATATTCCTGAACGGGCTGATGCTGGCGCTGCCGATCATCACCCTGCTGCTGACCGTCAACCTGGCATTAGGTTTACTCAACCGAATGGCACCGCAGCTTTCGGTGTTTGTCATTGGTTTTCCGCTGACGCTGACGGTGGGAATTTTATTAATGTCATTGCTAATGCCACTTATCGCTCCCTTCTGTGAACATTTATTCGGCGAGATATTCAACCTGTTAGCGGATATTGTCAGCGAACTGCCACGTAAATAATAGCCCGCACTGTCGTTAATGTCTTTCTGAGGATATTCCTAAAATAAAACGTGAAAAACATCTTCCAGGATATATCTGACGCGGTTTAATTGTTTCTAACCACCTCACAATACTTAATATTTACTTTACTTTAAGAAGATTCCTGGCAAATTATACGTAACTTTACGGGATAGTGAGTCCGCCTGAAAGTCTTTGTCATGCTCACAGGTTTATTATTTTTTTCCATCCCGTATGGCTGTTTTGAGCTCTCAGGCAGATGGTGAATTATCGTTACGCATTGAGTGAGGGTATGCCATGTCAACGATCATTATGGATTTATGCAGCTACACCCGGCTAGGGTTAACCGGGTACCTGGCAAGCAGAGGGGTAAGAAAGAGAGACATCAACGATGCACACACCGTTGACGAACTCGCAGCCGCTTGTGACGAACTAAAACCAGGCGTGGTGTTTATTAATGAGGACTGTTTCATTCACGATCCAGCCAACAGTCAGCACATTAAGCAAATCATTAATCAGCATCCAAAAACCCTGTTTATTGTTTTTATGGCGATCGCGAATATCCATTTCGATGAGTATTTGTTGGTCCGTAAAAATTTATTGATCAGTTCTAAATCGATTAAACCAGAGTCGCTGGATGACATTCTGGGTGATTATTTGAATAAAGAAGTTAAGAATGTAGGAGCGGTTAACTTACCCACCTTATCATTAAGCAGGACTGAATCAAGTATGCTGCGAATGTGGATGGCGGGACAAGGAACTATTCAGATCTCGGACCAGATGAATATTAAAGCGAAAACCGTTTCGTCACACAAAGGAAATATTAAAAGGAAAATTAAAACGCATAATAAGCAAGTGATCTACCACGTGGTACGCCTGACCGATAATGTGACGAACGGGATTTTCGTCAACATGCGTTAGTCGCTTAAGAAAAGACCCTGTGCACCCTACCTTTGATCTCTGGCCTGGCCAGAGATTTTTGCTTCTGTGAGGTTGTCGGGCACGCGCTGTGCTACCCGACGCCGTGCTAGTCTGCTTTCTCTACAAAAATGCCGTCCGGATGCCCCAGTTCGTTAAAAAACCAGATGCCGAGCGGGTAGTCTTCGAGTGATACCAGATACATTGTGCCTTCGCTAAACTCTTCAATTGCCAGCACCACACCCGGGCGGCGCGGCCCACCGTCCGTTTTAACCGTTACCCGATCGTTGACCTTCATACATTCCTCCTCTGGTTTTGAGCCAGTGTAGAACAAAACGCAAAAACGCACATCGCCGCCCGGTGTGAATGGCGTTTTTATGCACAGTCTATACTTACCGTTGGACACGGTTGAATGAGGAACCCCGTAATGAAGACCGATAAAGAGTACAGCGACACCATCAAGCGCGAAGTCGAGGTGGATGTCGATGCCCTGCTGGCCGCCATCAATGAGATCAGTGAGTCGGAAGTCCGCCGGACGGACGACAATTCGGACCGCGTCATTGTTAACGGAAGGGATTATCACACCTATCGTGAGCTGGCCGAGGCCTTCGAGCTTGATATTCACGACTTTAGCGTGTCTGAGGCCAATCGATAGGGCGAAAAAAATCCCGGTCATGGGGATGGCCGGGATCAAAACTTGCTTATGCAAGAAGCACTTGAAAATTCGTTACACCAGGAAATCTGATGTACACGCCACACTATCCCCAACGAATTTGTCTGACAAGCATATATTCTTATGTTGAATATAATATTTTTAACATAATGCTTTTTGTTATGAGCAATAACGCACGCCGAATGCGGGTTTGCCAGGGACATCTCTTTTTTACCCTGTTAACAACTCGGTTTTTTTTAGGAATTTTCTTAGATTGCAGCGCAACCGTGAACAGGAGTCGCTATGCCTTCACTGCGGGATACATTGCTGATTTTTTCGGACCTGGATGGCTCGTTGCTGGATATTCATACCTATGACTGGCAACCCGCCATGCCCTGGCTGGACAGCCTGCTGGATAACCAGATACCGGTCATTCTTTGCAGCAGCAAGACCGCGGCAGAGATGCTGGATATCCAGCAGGATCTGGGGCTGGAAGGCTTGCCTTTTATTGCCGAGAACGGCGCGGTGATTCAGCCCGACGTGCGTTGGGAGAAGGTTCAGCGCCAGATCAGGGGGATGACGCACCGGGATATTCGCCCGCGGATCGAGCAAATTCGCCTGCAGACGGGCTTTAAATTCACCACCTTTGACGACGTGGATGAGCATGTCATCAGCGAGTGGACCGGACTGACGCGCTACCGCTCGGCGCTTGCCCGCAGGCATGAAGCGTCCGTCACGCTCATCTGGCGCGATACCGACGAGAAAATGCTCCAGTTTGAAGAGGAGCTGGCGCACAGCGGCCTGAAATGTCTGCAGGGGGCGCGCTTCTGGCATATTCTGGACGCCCGCTGCGGCAAGGACGTTGCGGTTAACTGGCTGATTGCGCAGTACCGCGAGCAGGAAGAGATCGAACCCACCACGCTGGGGCTCGGCGACGGCCCTAACGATGCGCCGCTGCTCGACAGCGTTGACTTCGCGGTGGTGATTAAGGGCATTAACCGCGAGGGCATCACGCTACGGGATGATAACCCTGCCCGGGTTTATCACACCCGGCAGCCCGGCCCGGCGGGCTGGCAGGAGGGGCTGGATCACTTTCTGTCCTAATCCCGCCAGACGACCCGGTTACGGCCGCCCTGTTTGGCCTGGTACAGCCGGGCGTCCGCCACGGACTGTAGCTGTTCAAACTCGTAGTTACCCGCTTCATCCGCGCCGCTGACCCCCAGCGACGCGCTGATGCGTAGCGTCGTGCTCTTTTTCACCAGGATCTCCTTACTGTTGATCCGGCAGCGAATGCGGTCCGCGACGTTTTTCGCCTCTTCCAGACCGATCCCCGGCAGGACGACGCAAAACTCTTCCCCGCCTACGCGCCCTGCGACATCATTCTTGCGTAACGCGCTGGCAATCAGTCCTGCCGTGTGGGAGAGGACTTTATCACCGGCCTGATGGCCGAAACGGTCGTTGATGTTTTTAAAATGGTCGAGATCGATCTGAATCACCGAGAACGGCAGCGACTGCTGGCGACAGGTTTCCGCCAGCAATTTTGCCCGGTCAAACAGCGCGCCGCGATTATTTAGCCGGGTAAGCGGGTCATGCCAGGCCTGCCACTGGAGCGAGTGCTGAAGCGTGTACATGTTACTCACCATCCGACGGATCACCAGCCAGGAGATCAATAGCATGGCGGTAAAGAGCGCCCACAGCAGCGCCAGTACGATGCTGATGCTGCCGAAGTCGTCTTGTACCCCTTCATGCAGGGTGTGGATCCGCAGGACAACGCCGTCGAAGTGATCGAGCCGCTCCCAGCTAACAAAACGGCTTCCGAGGCGGATCCCGCCGCCGGTAGCATACTCAATCGCCCGAGCAATCTGCGCCGTCTCGCGTTCGTCAAAATGGTTAACCGCGTTTTCCGCGTGGGCTGAGGTGGCAATCATATTGAGCCGGGTATCGTACAGCTGATACTCCCCCTCCGTTCGATCTTCCGTCGCATCGGCCAGCAGACGCTGCATCGTGCTCAACGTAAAATCCATCGCCACGACGCCATACCAGTAATGATCGAAATAGATGGGGACGCTGGCGGTGATCGTACGTTCATCATGGGTCCAGGATGAAGGGGTAGAGATAAACCAGCGCACCGCTCGAGCGCGATTGTTCCGTTCTGACTGCTGGGTAAACCAGGACTGCGTGACCAGATGATAATAGCGGGAGGTAATATCATCCGCGTGGTCCGGCGTATCCGTAGAAATGAAAAATCCGGCGCGGGACACGTAGATCACGCGCGCTTCCGTTTGCGCTCTCGATGACGCCAGCCTGAGCAGATACCCCACTTCAAGCGTGGCAGAAATTTCGTGACTGAGGCGTTCATCGTCACGATTCAGAAGCGTGGTTTTTTCGACGAACGTATCCGAAACGCCGTTAATGGGAAGGGTGCGTTTTTTATCAACGGCAAGCTGCCAGGTGGGGAGCATGCGGAGAGTGTTAAAGCGTGACACCGCATTCCGTAATACATCAAATGCCAGCGGCGTCTGGATTGCATCACGCATGCCCTGACGGAACAACAGCATCCTGTCCACGCTGTTCTGTAACTGCCTGTCCAGCGAACTGGCCACCGTATCCAGATGGTTACGCTGGCTGGAGATATATGCCTCTTCGAGGACCACCACCTCACGCCAGGTCAGGAGAGTGGAAAACACCAGAACGACCAGAAAACAGAGATTAACAATCAACCCCGGATTGCTACGCTTATGCAGCCATTGCAAAAAAGATTGTCTTACAACAAAGGTATCGCGCTGCACACACACTCCATGATGACTGCCTTACACCCGGTACTTGAGATAAAAACGCCCGGCAAAGCCGGGCGTTATGTGATTAAGCCTTGTCCCGCTTGTGCTGCCCGTCCCCCGGCTGAAGCTCATCTTCACGAAATGCTTCCCGCTTGATGCTGTAGCCATCGTGCCACCGACATTCCACCATTCCGCTGGAATACCCGGTGACAATCATTCGTGGGCCGCCCTTCTTAGGCTTAACTTCATCACTGACCAAAAAGACCATACCTGCCTCCTGTATCAGGGTGAAACTGTTTCAATTTAGACGAGGAATGGTCTTTTTGCATCCCACAGCGGGTAACAATTAGTGCGACGCGCCGCGTAGTTTTTCAACCAGCTTCACCGCCGCAACCACGATAGCGCCAATGATAAAGCCCAGCACCAGATTCAGCAGCGTCGGCAGGATCGCCGCGACAACGGCCCCCTGCGCCGAGGAAAAATGCTCGATAGCATGGTGCAGCGGAGCGATACCGTGAACCACGATCCCACCGCCCACGAGGAACATCGCCAGCGTGCCTACCACCGACAAACTCTTCATCAGCCACGGGGCCAGAACCAGCAGGCTTTTGCCGATGCCTCTTGCCACCGCGCTCGATTTCTCCTCCAGCCAGTAGCCGATATCATCCAGCTTCACGATAAGTCCCACCAGGCCGTAGACGCCGACGGTGACCAGAATGGCGATACCGGAGAGGATCAGGACCTGATTCAGGAGCGGCGCGTCAGACACGATGCCCAGCGTAATGGCGACAATCTCCGCGGACAGGATAAAGTCGGTCCGAATGGCGCCTTTGACCTTATCGCGCTCGAAGGTTTTCGGATCCTGAGCGGCCAGCGCTTCAAGACGCTGCTGGCGCATCTCCGGCGTATCGCTCTCTTTGCGCGCGCTAAAGGAGTGCAGAACCTTCTCCACGCCCTCGAAGCAGAGAAATGCTCCGCCAATCATCAGCAATGGCGTGATGGCCCAGGGAATAAACGCGCTGATCAGCAGCGCCAGCGGTACCAGAATCACCTTATTCAGGAAGGAGCCTTTTGCCACGCCCCACACAACCGGCAGTTCACGGTTAGCCCTTACCCCACTCACCTGTTGGGCGTTAAGCGATAAATCATCTCCCAGCACACCTGCGGTTTTTTTCGCCGCCAGTTTACCCATCACTGAAATGTCATCCAGTAAGGTGGCAATATCATCCAGCAATGTTAATAAGCTACTTCCTGCCAAAATCTTAATCCTTCATTTTTTGGTAATTAGGTGAATAGTATGGAGCAAAAGCGCAAACCCGGAAACAGGCACCTTACGTCAACAAAAAATTCACACCAGCTACACAATTAAAGGGCTCGCCAGCGCGATAGTTTTCGCGTTTACTATCAGCGACCTTTTTATTTCGTCGTGAGGGATTATGCGTTTCCGGCAATTGCTACCGCTTATTGGGGCACTATTTTCGCTGTACATCATCTGGGGTTCAACCTACTTTGTCATTCGCATTGGCGTGGAAAGCTGGCCCCCACTGATGATGGCGGGCATCCGCTTCCTCTCGGCTGGCGTGCTGCTGCTGGCCTTTCTGCTGCTGCGCGGGCACAAGCTTCCCCCGCTGCGCCCGATGCTGAATGCCGCCCTGATCGGCCTGCTGCTGCTGGCGGTGGGAAATGGCTTTGTCACGATTGCCGAGCACCAGAACGTACCGTCCGGGATCGCCGCCGTGGTCGTTGCCACCGTACCGCTGTTTACCCTCTGCTTTAGCCGTCTTTTCGGTATCCGTACCCGCAAGCTGGAATGGCTGGGGATTGGTATTGGCCTGGCCGGGATCATTCTGCTGAATAGCGGCGGCAACCTGAGCGGGAATCCGTGGGGCGCCGTCATCATCCTGATTGGCTCGATGAGCTGGGCGTTTGGTTCCGTCTACGGTTCGCGTATCGAACTGCCGGCCGGCATGATGGCAGGGGCGATTGAAATGCTGGCCGCCGGAATTGTGCTGCTGCTGGCCTCCACGCTGACGGGAGAAAAGCTGACGACCCTGCCGCCATTGTCGGGCTTTCTGGCGGTAGGCTACCTGGCGCTGTTTGGCTCTATCATCGCCATTAACGCCTACATGTTCCTGATCCGCAACGTCTCCCCGGCAGTCGCCACCAGCTATGCCTACGTCAATCCGGTCGTGGCCGTGCTGCTTGGGACAGGATTGGGCGGAGAAACGCTCTCTTCTATTGAATGGCTGGCATTAGGGGTGATTGTTTTTGCCGTCGTGCTGGTCACCCTTGGCAAATATTTGCTGCCAGCAAAACCGGTGGTCACGCCTTGCGAGGTGGAGAAACCTTGAGCAGGTGAATACCCTGCGTGTCGATCTGCGCGGTCTGGCCGCCGCCGCAGATCCACTCTTCCAGCCGTTCGGTCAGATCGGCATCGTTCAGTTTTAATCTGCCTCTCAGCGCGCACTCCCAGACGATCAGTACCCGCCAGCCCTGCGCAATCAGCGTGCTGAGATCCCGGCTGTCACGCTCGACGTTCTTGCCAATTTTATCCAGCCAGAAATCGGTGCGCGTCGCGGGGACTTTAAACAGGTAGCAGTCGTGGTGGTGCCAGAAACAGCCGTGGGTAAAGATGATGCACTGCCAGGCGTCGATGACGAAATCCGGACGGCCCGCAAGCGCGGGGTCCTGGACGCGGAAATCAAACCCCGCCTGCGTCAGCAGCCCGGCCAGGCGCTTTTCGATGGCGGTGTCACGCGTGCCGATGGCACGCATGTTTTTGCTGCGCGTCGCCTTATCGTGAACATCCGTCATTGACGGCCTCACCCTGACGGAGTGCCACCGCCTGTCTGATGCGCGAGGCCAGCAGTTTGGCCACCGCCGCGAACGCGGGAACCACCACCGAATTACCAAACTGGCGGTACGCCTGGGTGTCTGAAACCGGAATGCGGAAGCGGTAACCCTGCGGGGTCTCAAAACCCATCAACCGGGCGCATTCCCGCGGCGTTAAGCGTCGCGGACGGTGACGCTGGTTGTTCGGATCGTCGAAATCTTTTTCACCCAGGGCCTTGTCCCAGCCTCTGTCGATCAGAATTTCCGCGCCGTCTTTATAGTAGCGAGCGGACAACGTGCGGGTTACGCTGTGCGGATCGTTTGGGTTTACCATCCCAAAACCGAATCCGTTGCCCTTCGCCTGATGCTTCTTGGCATAGCGGTAGAGATATTTCCACAGCACCGGGGTAAGGATAAATTTCGCATCAACGACAGGTTCCAGCAGGTCGGCCACGGTAGTACGGCGCTCGGGATATAAAGACGGGATATCCCGAAGGGTGAAATCGCCTTTCAGATTGAGATCGCGGCGGAAACCCACCAGCACAATACGTTCGCGATGCTGGGGCAGGAAATGTTTCCCATCAATGATTTTGGGATCGTCCGCGCCCATGTCCTGTGAATCGGCTACGTCATAACCCAGTTCATCCAGCGTTTGCATGATAATGCGGAAGGTTTTTCCGCCGTCGTGGCTCTTAAGATTTTTGACGTTTTCCAGCACAAAAATGGCCGGACGACGGGCGTCAATAATGCGCGCCACGTCAAAAAACAGCGTTCCCTGGGTATCGCAGGCAAAGCCGTGGGCGCGTCCGAGGGCATTCTTTTTGGAGACACCGGCCAGCGAGAAGGGCTGACACGGGAAGCCAGCCAGCAGCACGTCATGCGCCGGGATCGTCTGGCGAATATGCTCGGCGGCCTGTTCATCCGTTACGCCGCTTTTATGGCTCAGGGTCACATCGCGGATATCCGCGTTGAAATGATGCTCGTGCGGATCGCAGTACCAGTTGGCCTTGTAGGTACGCACGGCATGTTTGTTCCACTCGCTGGTAAACACGCATTGGCCACCGATAGCTTCGAAACCGTGTCGGATGCCGCCGATACCGGCAAACAGATCGATAAAGCGGAAGGCATAGTTCGGGTGCGCGGCAGAAGGACGCGGAAGCAGGTTTTGCAGATAACGAAACTCGCCTTCACTCAGGCGACGCCCTGCGCGTTCGCTGGTCAGCAGACGTTTAAGGATCGCCGGGCTCCAGTGGCTCTCGCCGTGCGCCACCAGCAGATTGGCCAGCGTTTTAGCATCATAGATATCCAACAGCTGGCGCAGTAACGCCTGCACCGTTGCCGTTGATTTCTCAGCCTGCTCAGGCGCGGGCTCTGTCACTGATCGATTTTCCTGCATTCTTTTAACCGGAGAATAAAGACTGGGAACAGATTACCACAGTTCAATTGCGCAAACTGCGACAGAAGCGGTTCAACACCTGGCTATCCAGCCCGATGCAGTCGCCGCGTAATTCGGCACTGAGTTTCGCCATAAACTGGATCAGGAAATCGGCATTGTGACGTGCCAGCTCGCGGCCCATTTCCGTTTGCATTGTATCAGGCAAGCGAAGCAGCTTGGTCTGAAAATGGTCAAAGGCAAACGCGCGATCGTCAAGGGTACGCGCATCGGCAAAGGGATCGTCGGCATCAAAAAGCGGCACGCCCAGCGCGCCCGAGACGGCAAAGACGCGCGCCAGACCGATAGCGCCTAACGCTTCCAGCCGGTCTGCGTCCTGCACGATTTTGGCCTCCACGCTCTGCGGCGCAATCCCGGCGCTGAAGCTGTGCGCCTCAATCGCGTGCGCGACGGCGGCAGCGTGCTCTGGAGGAAAGTCAGGGAAGTCGCGATGCAGGATGTCACACGTCTTGCGCCCTGCCAGCCGTGACGAGCGGCTGCGTTCGGGATGGTTTTTCGGCAGGCTGACAATATCGTGGAAGTAGCATGCGGTCAGGATCACCAGCGGCTCCACCGACTGGTGATCCATGATTTTTTGCGCCATCATCCAGACCCGACGAAAATGCGAAATATCATGTGCGGTATCGTCGGTGCTGTGGTTTTCCTCGAGCCAGCGCTCAAATCTCTGCTGCCACCGGGCAAGTTCCATCGTCATGTCCTGTTGTTTAAAAGAAGCTGAATTATAACACAGCCGAATTAAACCAATTTAAAAATAGAATTGCGAAATACTTAATAATAATTACATCACATAAATTCAATGAATTAATTCACCAGAAAAATAAAGAGATTAATAGAAATATTTTGCAATATTTCATCGAATTTAATTACATTTATTTTTGAAACTAAATGACATCTCCTGCAATAGTATCGACCCTGTAATTACGGAGGGTGATTACATATATTCATATAAATTATCTTTCAAGGGAATATATAATGAAAAGAAAAGTTCTGGCAATTCTGGTACCCGCCTTATTAATGGCAGGCGCAGCAAATGCGGCTGAGATGTACAACAAAAACGGCAACAAAGTTGACCTGTACGGCAAAGTCGATGCGCGTCATACCTTCTCTGACAACCCTGGCGACGATGGCGATGAAACCTATGTACAGGTTGGTTTCAAAGGCGAAACTCAGATCGCTAACGACCTGATCGGTTACGGCCAGTGGGAATACAAAACCTACGCTAACGATACCGAAGGCGCGGGTGACAAATCGTTTAACCGCCTGGCATATGCTGGCCTGAAATATGGCGAATACGGTTCATTTGATTATGGCCGTAATTACGGCGTCGTGTACGACGTTGAAGCCTGGACCGATATGCTGCCTGTATTTGGCGGCGACTCTTACACCTGGACCGATAACTTTATGAACGGTCGCGCTAACGGTCTGGCAACCTACCGTAATAGCGATTTCTTCGGTCTGGTGGAAGGTCTGAATTTCGCGCTGCAGTATCAGGGTGCGAACGAAGGCCAGGATGCAACAGAAGATCAGGAAGGCACCAAAAACGGTCATAAAGACGTACGCTTCCAGAACGGCGACGGCTTCGGCATGTCCACTTCCTATGATTTTGACTTCGGTCTGAGCCTGGGTGCAGCGTACTCCTCTTCCGATCGTACCAACAAACAGGTTGGATACGGTAAAAGCTACGAAGGCGTCGGTTTTGCCGGTGGTGAAAAAGCTGAAGCCTGGACCGTTGGCGCAAAATACGATGCAAATAACGTTTACCTGGCGATGATGTATGCAGAAACCCGCAACATGACGCCAATCGGTAACTTTGGCATCGCTAACCAGACTCAGAACTTCGAAGCGGTAGCACAGTACCAGTTCGACTTCGGTCTGCGTCCTTCCCTGGCATGGGTTTACTCAAAAGGTAAAGACCTGGACGGTAAAGGATTCAATCAGGATCTGGTTAACTACATCGACCTGGGCATGACCTACAGCTTCAACAAAAACTTCTCCACCTATGTTGATTACAAAATCAACATGCTGGACAACGATGAAGCGCTGTATGACGCATACGGTATTTCCACCGATGACATCGTTGGCATCGGCATGACCTACCAGTTCTAATCCCCAAAATACCAAAGGCCGCAACTGCGGCCTTTTTTACGTCTTCACGGTGTATATTATGGCGCTTCCTGCAGCGCCACGCGGATAAACCCGTTATTCTGCGCCAGCAGATCGTGGGCTTTCCACGCATCCAGTCCTGTCAGCACCATTAATATCGCCGTTTTACAGTGATGGTTACAGCTCTCGAGCGCGGCTTTTGCCTCCGCCCGGCTGCATCCCCCCGCTTCCATCACAATGGCGATTTGCCGTTCAGCCCATTTGGTCGTGCTTGCCTCAAGATCCACGCGCAGATTGCTGTAAACCCGTCCGGTCCGAACGGCCAGCCCGGTGGCGATCATCGAGAGGATCATTTTCTGCGCAATCCCCGCTTTGGTGTTGATATACCCTGCGACGACATCGGCACCCAGCTCCGGAGCGATAACCATGCTTGCCAGCTGCGCGGCTTCACTTTGCGCATCACCGGTAATAATGGCGACCGGTGAACCCAGCGACCACGCGTGCCGCATTGCTCCCCAGACCCACGGCGTTTTTCCGCTGACGGTCACGGCCAGCATCATATCGTGTTCACCAAACTTGATGGCCTGCAGATCGGCAACGCCGCGCTCGTAGCTCCCTTCCCCTTCTTGTGCCGTCACGGCAATCACAGGGGTTTTGCCCGGCGCATAGTCATCGGCAACCTGTTGAGCAACCCGCCCCGACGGCCCCGCGCCAACGATGACCAGGCGACCGCCGTGGCTGAGCGTCGCGGCGGCGTTGTCCACCACGCGGGCGAGAGTAGGTAAACAGGGGGTAATAGCAGCAGAAATGAGTGCATCATCCTGGTGAATGACTTTCAGCATGTCCAGCGTGGACAATCTATCAATATTCATCGTGCTGGCGTGCCGTCTTTCCTTGACCGAACCGGTAAGCATAATGCTCATAAACAGCCTCCTTATTATGAGTACCCATACACTATAAAGTGTTTTATATAGATGACCTGCGAGGGGGGTCACGAAAAGAGGACCAAATCCACGCCTTTACATGGCTTTAAGAAAAGCGCGTCATCAGCGATAATTACCCCTTTCTTAATCATCGCGGAGTGTTGATGAGCGATTTGCAGCCTTTCCTTCCGACGCGCAAGCGCCCCATGAAGCTGAATACCCTGGTCACGTTGATGGTGTGCGCGATTATTGCCTCTGTGCTGCTGGTGGTCTTTGCGCTCTACTCCGTACAAATCACCCGGGCGACCCGCGATGATGTTAAAGATACGGCTCTGGGTATCGCCCGCACCCTCGCCGACAGCCCCGAGATACAGCGCGGCCTGATGCAGGCACCGCAGGAGAATATTATTCAGCCCATCGCCCAGGCGGTGACGAAACGAAACGATCTGCTGTTCACCGTGGTTACCGATATGCGCGGGATCCGCTACTCTCACCCGAACGAGGCGCTGCTGGGGCTGCATTTTATCGGTGACGATTTAACCCCCGCGCTGGAAGGCAAAGAGAACGTATCGGTTAACCGGGGCGCGCTCGCCGAAGCGCTGCGCGTTTTTACGCCCGTCTACGACGGCCAGCACGAGCAGATCGGCGTGGTGGTGGTCGGTATCTCCCTCAATAAGGTTGAAGAGCAGATTGCCCGCGGGCGGCTAAACGCCGTCTGGACCATTTTATTCAGTATTTTTATGAGTTCGATGGCCATTTGGGGTCTGGTGCGGGTCCTGAAACGCATTCTGTTCGGACTCGAACCTTACGAAATTTCCGCCCTGTTCGAACAGCGTCAGGCGATGCTGCAGTCGCTTCGCGAGGGGGTGCTGGCCGTCGATATTCACGGGCGCGTGACGATGATCAACCAGACCGCCAGAGAAATATTGCTTCTCCCCTCCGGCAAGCAGACCGAAAACGCCAGCGCGCCCCTGCTGGCCAGCCTGCGTGAAGTCTCAAAAACGGGCGTCGCGCGCCAGGATCAGGAGATCAGCTGCAACGGACGGCTATTGCTGTGCAACATGGTGCCCGTTAAAAGTCAGGATCGGGTGATCGGCGCCATCACCACCTTCCGTGATAAAACGGAAATCAGCCAGCTGATGCAGCGTATTGATGGCATGGTTAACTACGTCGACGCCCTGCGCAGCCATACCCACGAGTTTATGAATAAACTGCATGTGATCCTGGGCCTGCTGCACATGAAGCGCTACGACAAGCTGGAAGAGTACATCATTCAGACGGCACAAAATTACCAGACGGATATCGGTACGATACAGAGCAAGGTAAAATCCCCGGTTATCGCCGGGTTCCTGCTGGGTAAAATCAACCGGGCGAAAGAAGCGGGCGTCACCCTGACGCTGGCGGATGAATGCCAGATACCGGATACCGCGAGTGAAGAGCAGGTCGCGGTGCTGATCACCGCGCTGGGTAACCTTATTGAAAACGCGCTCGACGCGATGGAAGGACAGCAGGAAGGTGAGATCGGCCTGCTGCTGCATTATCAGAACGGCTGGCTCAGCTGCGAAGTCAGCGACGATGGCCCCGGCATTGATCCCACCCAGCTGGAGGCTATTTTTACAAAGGGCTTCTCAACCAAAGGTGAAAACCGCGGCGTTGGGCTGTTCCTTGCTCGCCAGCAAATCCAGAACCTCGGCGGCGATATCACCGTCGAGTCTGAGCCGGGCGTATTTACCCAATTTTTTGTTCACATCCCCTGGGATAGCGAGAGGAATATCGCGTGATAAATGTATTAATTGTCGATGATGATGCCATGGTAGCCGACCTCAACCGTCTGTATGTCAACCGTGTTGAAGGTTTTAGCTGCTGCGGCGTCGCCTCCACGCTAAACCAGGCCGAGGCCATCATTAATAACCCCGGCCAGCCTGTCGATCTCGTGCTGCTGGATGTCTATATGCAGCAGGATAACGGGCTGGATCTGCTGCCCGTTATTCGCGCATCCGGCCGCCCAATCGATGTGATTATGATCTCGTCGGCTGCCGACGCCGCCACGATCCAGACCTCCATCCACTACGGCGTGGTGGATTATCTGATCAAGCCGTTCCAGTTCCCGCGCTTTGAAGAGGCGCTGAACGGCTGGAAGGCAAAGCACAACCTGATGGGCTCGCACCAGTATTATGAGCAGGCCGACGTCGACCGGCTGATCCACGGCGGGGCGCCGGAACTGGCGGACAGTAAAAAGCTGCCGAAGGGGTTAACGCCGCAAACGCTGCGCACGATTTGCCAGTGGATTGACGCTCACCCGGAGACGGAGTTTTCTACCGATGACCTGGCTAACGCGGTCAATATCTCCCGCGTGTCCTGCCGTAAATACCTGATTTGGCTCGCGCAAATCAACATTCTGTTCACCAGCATTCACTACGGTGCCACCGGGCGGCCGGTGTATCGCTACCGTCTCCAGCCGGAGCAGACCGGCCTGCTCAAGCAATACTGTCAGTAACGCGGTAGTCGTTATCCAGCAGGGTAAAGCGGAAGTGGTGTGCTGAAGAGAACACCACTTCTTTTGTTTTGGTCACAAAAATCGCTTCGATATCAGGACGGGAACGCAGCGCAGCGCAGCCTTTTTCAACGCCCATGCCGTACATCAGCGTGGTCCAGATATCGCCGTCGATAGAGTCTTTCGAAACAATCGTCACGCTGTCCAGCTCGTTGTCCAGCGGATACCCGGTACGCGGGTCGAGAATATGGTGATAGCGCCTGCCGTTTTTTTCGAAGTAGCGCTCGTAGGTTCCCGACGTCACGACGGACAGGTTCTCTACGGTCATCGTGCCGATCAGCGCGTCATCGGCGAACGGTTTTTTCAGCCCCACGCCCCACCCCCCTTCCGGCGAGCCCAACGTCTGGATGTTCCCGCCGAGGTTGATCAGCCCCAGCTCTGCGCCCTCTTTACGAAGGTAATCGCGCACCCTGTCGGCGATATAGCCTTTGGCGATGGCCCCCAGATCGATCTCCATCCCCGCTCTGGTCAGAAACACGCTGCTGCTGGCCTCATCAAGAAGGACATCTTCAGGACGGGTAATCGCCAGCAGCGACGCGATTTCATCGGCAGGCGGAACGCTGTCACCCTGAAAACCAATTTTCCAGCGCTTCACCAGCGGACCTATCGCCAGGTTAAACGCACTGTCCTTAAGCAGGCTTGCCGCTTTTGCACAGCGGATCAACTCAAACACCGGTCGGCTGACGGTAACCGGATGCTGGCCAGCGGCATGGTTGATGTCCATCACCTGCGAGTGCGCGCGGTTGACGGTGAGCAGATCTTCGTACTGTTTAATCAGGCGAAACACGCGGGACGCGAGGGCTTCGTCGTGGGAGAAGAGTTTCAGGAGAATGGGTGAGCCCATCAGGACGGCGGAGTAGCTGTAAACGCGATGGCTATCAGGCATAGCATGAGTCCTCAGATGTAGCCCCGGCAGGCACCGCGCCGCCGGGGAAAATGCCGGATAACGCTGCGCGTATCCGGCCTACAACACAGGGGTCTTACTGCTTTTTCGAACGCATAGCCGCCTGATGTCCTGCAAGCGTACCAAAAATAATGATATCTGCCACTGCGTTACCGCCGATACGGTTACCGCCGTGGATCCCGCCGACCACTTCACCGGCCGCAAATGCCCCTGGCAGCACGTTGTGGTTGCTGTCCAGCACGCAGGTTTCGGTGTTGATGGTCACGCCGCCCATGGTGTGGTGCACGCCTGGCGCAATCTGAATGGCGTAGAATGGCCCTTCGTTGATAGGCGCACGCAGCGCGGTGGTACGACCAAAATCGTCATCGTGCTGTTTTTCAACGAAACCGTTGTAACGTTCCAGCGTCGCGAGGAAAGCGTGGTGATCCATCCCCAGCGCCTCGGCCAGGGCTTTTGGCGAGCTGGCGCTGGTCACGAAACCTTTCGCGATGTACTCATCCGCGGCTTTGTTTTTGGCACGGACGTGCTCGTCAAAGACGATGTAAGCGTACTTCTCCGGCAGCGCGATGATTGACGCCGAGACTTTATCGCGGGTCGACATTTCGTTGTAGAAGCGTTCCCCTTTCTGGTTGACCAGAATCGCCCCGCCGCCGCGAATGGATTCGGAAATCAGGTACGAGGTATTCTGCTCAACGGTTGGGTGAATTTGGATTTCGCCCATATCCACGGTACCCGCCCCGATGCGCTCCAGCAGCGCGATACCGCCACCGGTTGCCCCTTTGTGGTTGGTGGTGACGAACCCTTCCAGATCCGGACGGTATTTGACCACCATCTGGCTGTTGGCGCTGAAACCACCGGTAGCGACAATCACGCTTTTGGTTGCCACGGTGACGGTTTCATTCTCTTCGGTGGTCAGACGTACGCCGGTCACTTCGCCGTTCTCGAAGATAATGTCGCTGACGGCGGTATCCAGCATCACCTCGATATTGCGTTTGTTGACGTTACGCACCAGGCCGCTGATCAGGTAGCCCCCCACCGCAGAACCGTCTTTTGGACGGTGAGTACGGTCGATGCTCATCCCGCCGGTGGTGGTGATGTCGTTCAGCATAATGCCGCGCGTTGCCAGCCACTCAATCGCCTGCGGCGCGTTCTCGACAAAGCGGCGCAGCAGTTCCGGGTTGTTCTTGTTGCCGCCACCTTTCAGGCTTTCCTGGTAGAACAGCTCTTTGCTGTCCTGAATGCCCTTCACGCGCTGGAAGCGGGTTTCGGCGGCGTTCATACCTGCAGAGGCTTTAATGGTGTTCCCGCCGATGGTTGGCATTTTCTCGACAATCAGCACGCTCGCGCCTTCGTCGTGAGCCTGAATCGCCGCCGCCAGACCGGCACCGCCGCTGCCGACAACGACCACGTCCACGCTGCGGGTTTCGTTCGGGTCAACGCCCTCTTCCGCAGCCAGCGCTTTGCTGGACTTCAGCATCGCTTTCGAGACCGCTTTCTTCACCGCTTCACTCTGGCTGGTTGCGCCGGTGATGGCATCCACGTGCGGGGTATTGGCGTCCAGAATGCGGGTACGGATCTCTTCAAAGCTGGTCACAAACTCAACGTCTTCGCTCGGGCCGGAGGCCAGCTCGATGTCCGCAATGCGGTCGGTTTCCAGGCTGACGTTAATCACCAGTTCGTTAGCGTCATCCTGTACTTTCTCAGCAAAGGTACCCGGTTTGAATTTGGATTCCCCCATGCTCATGTCGCGGATCATCGCTTCAACCAGCGAGAAACGCCACAGCGGTTCAGGAATGCTCAGCGCCTCGCGTTGGGTGCTGTCCATAAACAGCTCAAGGCTTTCGCCAGCGGCGATGCGGTCTGTCCAGTCCGGATAAGCGATGGTGGCGCGGCCAACGGCGATCAGGTCGTAACCGTGGTCCAGCGCTTCATTCACATCTGAAGAATTTACCACGCCGCCAACGCCCATGACCGGAACCTGAGCCAGCGTTTCAGAACGCATCGCACAGTATTTTTCGATAAGCGGAGTTGGGTCCTGGGTGTCGACAATGGAAGGACGCAGGGTCGCGCCGACGGAGAAGTGCAGGTAGTCCACGCCGCGCGCCGCCAGTTTTTCCAGCAGATACATGGTGTCGTCAAAGCGAATGCCCGGGACTTCCATCTCTTCAGGGGAGAAGCGGTAGCCAATAATAAACGCGTCGTCCGCGTACTGGCGCACCATTTTGTGGGTAATGTCCAGCACCGCCAGCGGGAACTTCGCGCGGTTATCGCGGCTGCCGCCCCACTCGTCGTCGCGCTGGTTAGAGTTCGGCGAATAGAACTGCTGAATCAGATAGGTGTTTGCGCCGTGGATTTCCACGCCGTCAAAACCGGCCTGGATGGCGCGGCGCACGGCCTCACCAAACTTGCCGATCATGCCTTCTACTTCTTCTGCGGTCATAGCAACCGGCGTTGCGGCACCTTCACGCGGCGCGGCTACGGCGCTCGGGCCAACCGGGGTACGGCCACCGATCAGTTTCGGGTCGACCATGCGGCCGCCGTGGTAGATCTGCAGCAGCGCCTTAGACCCTTTGGACTTAATGGCCTCTGCGATTTTCGCCAGCCCGGCAATTTTCTCGTCATTATCAATACCGATGGCACCCGGGAAGGCGAGACCGAGATCGTCGACGAAGCAGCATTCCACAATGATGGTACCAATGCTGCCGGAACGGGCCCGATAGTACTCCACCAGCTCGCTGGTGACGGTGCCGTCGTAGTAGCCGGTACAGGTTGTCATAGGGGCCATTAACAAACGGTTTTTCAGTTCAGTACCATTCGGTAATGTGAAGGGGCTTAGAATGCGTTCGTTAGTGCTCATAATAGAAACTCCAAACTTTTAAAAATTAAGAATTCGTTATCGGATTGATTTTTTATTTCGTCGTTATTTGCCGATGTCATGATATTAATATAATGATTTTTTTAGTTTCTAAAGTTATTACGTTAGTTAAAAAACTATTTAATCCCTGCAATAACAGAAATAACACATTGGTGTTAGCGATTGTAATTCAGCCATTCACAATAATTTAAAATTCGTTAAATGATTAATGGTAAAACCAATTCACCGACACACATTTAAAGCCTATAAAAACAACAAGATATGATTACACCGAAATCAATATTGTTAAGAAAATGATAAATAACACGTAAAAAATACGCAATACCCACATACGCCAGAGTGGTTATTAATAAAAGCATAAAAATAACGCTGCAATTCTATTTTTTTGATCGCGATCAATAGTTATGGCATTCAAAAGCGCAATATAAAAACATCATCATTTTTTAATTTAGCGCACACAAAAACGCGTTAAATCGCTATTACTGAAAACACAAAAAAGCACCTTTAATAACTAAAAAAAGCAAAGAAACTTAAAAAAGTGATTTTGTTTTTCAGTGCGACCGAATTTTTGACAACTTAAGACGTGAAACTATGAATACAAAAACTGCTGTAACGCCCCCTGTGGCGAACCAGGCATCAAATGGAAACGCAAAACGATTGCTGATGATGGCGTTACCCATCGTCGTCGCCGTACTGCTGCTGTTTGTTCCCGTTCCTGAAGGCTTGCCGCCTTACGCATGGCACTACTTCGCCATCTTTGTCGGCGTGATCGTCGGTCTGATCTTCGAACCCCTGCCGGGTGCGGTAATCGGCCTGACCGGCGTCGTCGCCATTGCCCTGTGCAGCCAGTGGGTGCTGTTCAGCCCTGACCAACTGGCTGACCCAAAATTCAAGCTGGCGGGCGCCTCCTTTAAATGGGCGGTGAGCGGGTTTGGTAACTCTACCGTCTGGCTGATTTTCGGTGCCTTTATGTTCGCCGCAGGCTATGACAAAACCCGCTTCGGCCGCCGTCTGGCGCTGATTCTGGTGAAGTACCTGGGCCGTCGCAGCCTGACGCTCGGTTACGCCATTACGTTTGCGGACCTGCTGCTGGCGCCGTTCACCCCGTCCAACACCGCGCGCAGCGGCGGGACCATCTACCCGATCATCGCTAACCTGCCGCCGCTGTACGGTTCAAAACCTAATGACCCAAGCGCGCGTAAGATTGGTTCGTACCTGATGTGGGTGGCGATCACCGCGGCCTGTATCACCAGCTCAATGTTCCTCTCCGCCCTCGCGCCAAACCTGCTGGCCCTGGCGCTGGTGAAAAGTACGGTTGGGATTGATATCTCCTGGGGTACCTGGTTCCTTGCCTTCCTGCCGCTGGGTATCCTGCTGATTCTGGCCATGCCGCTGCTGGCCTACTGGTTCTACCCACCTGAAGTCAAAGTGAATAACGAAGTGCCGCTGTGGGCGACCCGCGAGCTGGAAAAACTCGGCAAGCTGTCCCGCAATGAAATTCTGCTTCTGGTGTTCGTATGCTGTGCGCTGCTGATGTGGATCTTCGCTGCCGCGTGGATTGAGCCTGCCATGGCTGCCCTGCTCATCGTTGGTCTGATGCTGTGGACCGGCGTGCTGGAGTGGAACGATATCACCGGTAACAAAGCCGCATGGAACACCTTCGTCTGGTTCGCCACCCTGGTGGCACTGGCGGATGGCCTCTCCTCTACCGGCTTTATCAGCTGGTTAGGTAAAGAAGGCGGCCTGCTGATGAGCGGTATCTCTCCGGGCGTGGCGACCATCGTCCTGCTGCTGGCGTTCTACCTGCTGCACTACCTGTTTGCCAGCACCACCGCGCACACGACGGCGCTGCTGCCAGCGATGCTGACCATCGCCTCCACCATTCCGGGCATGAATATGGAAGTGTTTGTCCTGCTGATGGTGACCTCGCTGGGCGTCATGGGGATCATCACCCCGTACGGTACTGGCCCAAGCCCGATTTACTACGGTAGCGGCTACCTGCCAACCAAAGACTACTGGCGCCTCGGCACCATCTTCGGTGCCATCTTCCTGGCGGCCCTGCTGCTGATTGGTTATCCGTGGATGTCCATGATGTTCTGATTCCTGACCGCCGGACTTCTCCTCCGGCGGTTTTATTTTTGTGGAGCAATACGCTATGTCAAACAAACCGTTTATCTACCAGAACCCCTTCCCTCTCGCGCACGATGACACCGAATACTACCTGCTGACCAAAGAGCACGTTTCCGTTGCCGAGTTCGACGGTCAGGAAGTCCTGAAGGTGGAGCCGGAAGCGCTGACCCTGCTGGCGCAGCAGGCCTTCCACGATGCTGCGTTTATGCTGCGTCCTTCCCATCAGAAGCAGGTTGCCGCGATCCTGAACGACCCGGAAGCCAGCCAGAACGATAAGTATGTTGCCCTGCAGTTCCTGCGCAATTCCGAGATTGCCGCCAAAGGCGTGCTGCCAACCTGTCAGGATACCGGCACCGCGATCATCATGGGTAAAAAAGGCCAGCGCGTCTGGACCGGCGGCGGTGACGAAGCGGCGCTGAGCCAGGGCGTGTATAACACCTATATTGAAGATAACCTGCGCTACTCGCAGAACGCGGCGCTGGACATGTATAAAGAGGTGAATACCGGCACCAACCTGCCCGCGCAGATCGATCTCTACAGCGTGGACGGGGACGAATACAAATTCCTGTGCATGGCGAAGGGCGGCGGTTCTGCCAACAAAACCTATCTCTACCAGGAAACCAAAGCGCTGATCACCCCGGCGAAGCTGAAAAACTACCTGGTTGAGAAGATGCGCACCCTAGGCACTGCGGCCTGCCCGCCTTACCATATCGCGTTTGTGATTGGCGGTACCTCAGCCGAAAGCACGCTGAAAACCGTGAAGCTGGCCTCCACCCGCTACTACGACGCGCTGCCGACCGAAGGCAACGAACACGGCCAGGCGTTCCGCGATGTTCAGCTTGAACAGGAGCTGCTCCAGGAAGCCCAGAACCTCGGCCTCGGCGCGCAGTTCGGCGGTAAATACTTCGCCCACGATATCCGCGTGATCCGCCTGCCGCGTCACGGCGCCTCCTGCCCGATCGGCATGGGCGTCTCCTGCTCCGCGGACCGTAATATCAAAGCGAAAATCAACCGCGACGGGATCTGGATTGAGAAACTGGAGCACAACCCGGGCCAGTATATTCCTGAATCACTGCGCCAGCAGGGCGAAGGCGACGTGGTGAGCATCAATCTCGACAAGCCAATGAATGAGATCCTGGCGCAGCTTTCCGCGCACCCGGTCTCTACCCGCCTGTCGCTGAACGGGACCATCATCGTAGCGCGCGATATCGCCCACGCGAAGCTGAAAGAGCTGCTCGACAACGGTGAAGAACTGCCGCAGTACGTCAAAGATCATCCGATTTACTACGCGGGCCCGGCCAAAACGCCGGAAGGCTACGCGTCTGGCTCACTCGGCCCGACCACGGCGGGACGTATGGACTCGTATGTGGACTTACTGCAATCCCACGGCGCGAGCATGATCATGCTGGCGAAAGGTAACCGCAGCCAGCAGGTAACCGACGCCTGCCATAAGCACGGCGGCTTCTACCTGGGCAGCATTGGCGGCCCTGCGGCGGTGCTGGCGCAAAACAGCATTAAGAGCCTGGAATGCGTCGCGTATCCGGAGCTGGGAATGGAAGCCATCTGGAAAATCGAAGTCGAGAACTTCCCGGCGTTTATCCTGGTGGATGACAAAGGCAACGATTTCTTCCAGCAGATCCAGAACCAGCAGTGCAAAGGCTGTTCACAGCGCTGAGTGCTTCCACACGTCCGGCAGTAGCGCCAGCGCGTCAGCAACGATGGCGCGCTTGTCGCTCCCCGGCTTCCAGATGGTGACCATCGTCTGACTAATCCCCTGGCTGCCCACTTCGGTGCGCAGCCTTTTTACGTTTTGCCACCGCGCAGCATGAAAATGGGTCGGTAAGAATCCCCAGCCGCATCCGCGTTCCAGCAGGCCGCGCAGCATTTCCGGCTCGTTAGTAAAAAGGGTATGCCCGGAAATCTGCAGGCGACGCGCGACCGGCTCGTCCGAGGCAGGGTGCATAACGACCTGGGGAACCAGGGAGAGGTCAAGCAGCGACAGGGGGGATGAAATATCCGCAAACAGCGTGCCGGAAGCGTAAAAATCCATATCGATTGCCCCCAGGGCCCGCCACTCCATGTCGTTTCCCACGCTGCGGTTGCGCGCCTGGCAGATGGCCAGATCCGCGCGGCCGCTCTCCAGCAGGCGTTCAGATTCATCGCGCGAGGCGCAGATGAGGCTCAGCCGGACTTTTCGCGCCACCATTTCAGCGATGACCTCGTGCAGAAAGACTCTGGGCGTAAAAGGATCGTAGACCAGCGTCAGATCCTGGGTGGCACCGTGGGGCACTTCTCTGGCAAAGGCCTCAAAGGCTTTTACCTGCCGCATCAGCAGATGCGCCTGGCGCTGAAGCTGCTCTCCTTCCGCCGTGAGCCTTAGGGTACGCCCGTCGCGAATAAACAGCGCATAGCCCAACCCGTCCTCAAGAAAATCAATCAGATCGCGAAGCGTCGTTCGGTCTTTTTTCAGCGCCACTGCCGCTTTACTCAGGCTGCCGTTCTCAGCCACGGCGGTAAATGCCTCAAGCTGTGCAAAGGAATAGAGTAGGCCCGCCACGTTTCCTCCGTTTTTTGGGGGGATTTTCCCCCATTATGCGTTTTTTATTATAGCGCCGGGCTTTTTAAACTGAAGCCGTTCTTAACCCATACGAGACGGATATGAAAAACAGAAAGGTAAACCAGGCTCTGCTGGCGGGTCTTGTCTTCAGTAGCCTGCTGTCCCCTGCGGCAATGGCCGCCTGCGAAGGCACCGGCCTCAGCGCCTGCCCTGCCCCCTTTGACGCCGCGCTGCCGGACACCCACAAGATGCTCACCTGGAGCCAGGCTGACCGCGTGGTGGGCTTTCGCAATGACTACCGCAACTACGCCGGGGATATTTTCCGCCACGGTAGCGCCGTGCCGCTGCGGGTGTCGGACAAGCCGCTCAAGGACGCCCACTATCAGGTCAACGGCAGGCGCTACGGCCTGCAGGAGTACCTTAAACGCCAGAACGTCAGCGGCATGCTGGTGCTGAAGGACGGCAAAATCGCCTGGAAGTATCTCGCACAGGGTAATACCAACTCCACGCTCTGGACCTCGCGCTCGGTAGGTAAATCGGTCGTTTCGGCGCTGGTGGGCGTTGCCCTCAAAGAGGGAAAAATTCACTCGCTCAACGACCAGGTCACACAGTATGAACCCGATCTGAAAGGCACCGCGTGGGACGGCGTGACGCTCAAACAGCTTATCACCCACACCTCGGGCGTGGCGTGGAACGAGGACTACACCAACCCGAACTCCGATTTCGCGCAGCTCACCGAGTGCGAGGCGAAGCCGGGTACCTACGACTGCGTGCGCAGGCTGGTGAAGGGTTTACGCAGGGTTCACCCGGCCGGAGAGAGCTGGTCTTACTCCTCCGGCGGCGCCTGGCTGCTGGGCGACGTGCTGGAGCGCGCCACCGGCATGACGCTCGCGGCCTATCTGGAGAAAAGCATCTGGCAGCCGTACGGCATGGCGAGCGACGGCGTGTGGCACGCATACAGCAAAGGTCAGCACGACGTCGGCGCGCACGGCTTTAACGCCACGCTGGAGGACTGGGGTCGCTTCGGGGAATTTATCCGCAACAACGGTACGCTGCCGAACGGTAAGACGATCCTGCCGGATAACTGGATCCCGCAGTCGTCAGACTGGACGAAGGCGAAAGGCTCGGTATCAGACGCCCATCCGGACGGGCTGTACGGCTATCAGTGGTGGAACAACGCGGTGCCCGCCAACGCCACCGGCGTTGAGCCAGCAGCGCAGGATTCGCTGAAAGGTTCACTCTGGGCGCTGGGCATTTTTGGGCAAATGATCGTAGTGAACCAGAAGGAAAAGCTGGTTATCGTCCAGTGGTCTACCTGGCCGCAGGCGGAGCCGTCCTTTAGCGCCCAGCCGCTGGAGGCCTCTCTGATGTTCAGCGCCATTGCCAGGGCGCTGCGCTAAATTGCACTCGCCGGGTAATGAAGCGGTTACCCGGCTCTTTCTGAAGCGTCCCTCTGCGCCACATCACAAAATCGCAATATCAGAGACTTACAGAATACTGGTGAATAAAAAGACAACAATTTGTTAAGTTATTGTTGCCATTAATTCTATTTGAACGATGAATGGTATTCATGCAAAAAATGCATCAGTCGATGCGGCATTTGCGCTTATCTATTTCCTCGTCCTGATCCAGTTTTCAGAAACAGACGCGTAAAACGTCAACAATAAACTGGAGATAACCATGTTTTCCTCAACCTCACCTGCAACCGTACGGTCTAAGGCGGGCGCGATATTTCGCGTGACGTCCGGCAATTTTCTCGAACAGTTCGATTTCTTTCTTTTCGGCTTCTATGCCACCTACATCGCCCACACGTTCTTCCCGGCGAGCAGTGAATTTGCGTCGCTGATGATGACCTTCGCCGTCTTCGGCGCGGGCTTTTTGATGCGGCCCATCGGAGCCATTGTGCTTGGCGCATATATCGACAAGGTGGGGCGCAGAAAGGGTCTTATCGTCACGCTTTCCATCATGGCGGCGGGGACGTTTCTGATTGTGCTTATCCCCTCTTATCAAAGCATCGGTCTGTGGGCGCCGCTGCTGGTGCTGACGGGCCGTCTGCTGCAGGGCTTTTCCGCCGGTGCAGAGCTTGGAGGCGTCTCGGTTTATCTGGCTGAAATCGCCACGCCGGGCCGCAAAGGGTTTTACACCAGCTGGCAGTCCGGCAGCCAGCAGGTCGCCATTATGGTCGCCGCGGCGATGGGCTTTGCCCTGAACGCCCTGATGGAGGAGAGCGCCATTCGCGAATGGGGCTGGCGCATCCCGTTCCTGTTCGGCTGTTTAATCGTGCCGTTTATCTTCTTCCTGCGCCGCAAGCTGGAGGAGACGGAAGAGTTCAGCGCGCGCCGCCAGCATCTGGAGATGCGTCAGGTCTTTAAAACGCTGCTTGGCAACTGGCAGGTAGTGGTCGCGGGCATGCTGATGGTGGCGATGACCACCACCGCGTTCTACCTGATCACCGTCTACGCACCCACCTTTGGCAAAAAGGTGCTGATGCTCAGCGCCTCGGACAGCCTGCTGGTCACGCTGCTGGTGGCGATTTCTAACTTCGTCTGGCTGCCGGTGGGCGGCGCGCTGTCGGATCGCTTCGGGCGCAAGCCGGTGCTGATTGCCATGGCCCTACTGGCGCTGGCAACCAGCTACCCGGCCCTGACGCTGCTGGCGAGCGCTCCCAGCTTCTCCATGATGCTGAGCGTGCTGCTGTGGCTCTCCTTCCTCTACGGCCTGTATAACGGCGCGATGATCCCGGCCCTGACGGAGATTATGCCTGCTGAAGTGCGCGTGGCGGGGTTCTCTCTGGCTTACAGCCTGGCAACGGCGGTCTTTGGCGGCTTTACCCCGGTAATGTCCACCGCGCTGATTGAATACACCGGTGACAAAGCGTCGCCCGGCTACTGGATGAGTTTCGCTGCCGTGTGTGCCCTGCTGGCCACGCTCTACCTCTACCGCCGCCGCGCGGTATCGCTGCAAAACACCGTTAAGTCACAGGGGGCAGTATGAAACGCACTTATCGCTATACCGCCAGCGCGCTGGTGCTGACGCTCCTGAGCGTCAACGCCTGTGCTCAGGACGTGAAGGTCATGATCTCAGGCGGCTTCAAAGCCGCCCTTGAAAAGCTGGCCCCGGAATATGAACGCCGGACCGGGGATAAAATTGTGATCATCCCCGGCCCCTCAATGGGCACGACGCCGCAGGCGATCCCAAACCGACTGGCGCGCGGTGAGAAAGCCGACGTGGTGATTATGGTGGGCGATGCGCTGGAGAAGCTCGAAAAGGCCAGCCAGACCCAGCCGGGTTCGCGAACCGAGCTCGCGGACTCTCCCGTTGGCATGGTGGTGAAAAAAGGTGCGGATGTCCCGGATATCAGCAGCGAGGCGAGTCTGCGTAACACGCTGCTGCAGGCCAGCTCCATCGCCTACTCTGACAGCGCCAGCGGCAGGTATGTCAGCCAGGCGTTGTTCAAAAAGCTGGGGATTGAAAAGGACGTGGCGGGCAAAGCGACAATGGTCGAGCGTATTCCGGTCGCCTCAGAAGTGGCGAAAGGAAAATACGCCGTGGGCTTCCAGCAGGTTAGCGAGCTGCTGCCGGTTCAGGGCGTCACCTTTATCGGGAAAATCCCTGATAATCTGCAGTACATCACGCGCTTCGCGGGTGCGGTCACCCGTCATGCAGAACATCCCGCGGAGGGGAAAGCGCTGCTGACCTATCTCGCCTCGCCGCCCTCAAGGGCCGTCATCCAGGAGACGGGGATGATCCCCGTTACGTCCGGCGATACTGCTCGGCGATCTGCTTTTCCAGTTCAGCCGCAATGTAAGACTGGATGCGCCCCCGGCGCCGGATAAGCCCCACGGTGCGCTTCACTTCCGGCGCCACCAGCGGCAGATGCGTCAGCAGCGTGTGCTCTGACGTCGGCATCGACATGGCGGGAACGGCAGCGATGCCAATCCCCGCCTCCACCATGCCGAGCATCGTGGTAACGTGGCGCGTTTCGCAGACGCTGGGGCGTTCGGGAATGATATTCCCCAGCATCCGATCGAGCAGGTTACGGTTACCTGACGTTTTATCGAGGGAGATATAATCCTGCTGGTAAAATTCCTGCCACGTCAGGTGACGCTTCTGCGCCAGCGGGTGATCCTTTCGGCACGCCGCAACGTAGACATCCTCCACCAGCGGGAAAAATTCGATGTCAGACGGCAAGTTTCCTGCGAAGGAGATGCCAAAATCCGCCTGGCTTCGGGCCACGGCGTCAATCACATTCCCCGCGCTGCTGTCGATGAGCTTAATGCGAACCCTCGGATAGCGAGACTGAAAACGACGGATCACATCAGGCATAAAGTAACAGGCGGCGGACGGTACCGCGGCAACCGCGATCAGCCCCGTCCGCTCTTCACTGACCTTATCAACGTCCGCCAGCATTGACTCAACGTTGTCGAGCAGCTGCGCGGAGCGTTCAGCAAAGTTTTGCCCGTATAAGGTTAAGGCCACGCGGCGGGTGGTACGATCGAACAGCCGGTTTCCCAGCGCGGCCTCCAGCTTTTCAATCCTGCGGCTCAGCGCCGACTGGGATAAGCAGATAGATTCAGCAGCGACACGGAAGTTACCGTATTCCACTAACGCTCTGAAAGCATAAAGATCGTTAAGGTCAAAATTCACGGGCATAGCGTCTGGATGTCCTGTCAGGGAATACGCAGCAAAGTCAAAAATAATAGCCTCTTATTGACCTGCCGCAACCGGCGCGGTGTTGAAATACGTCAGAGGTCGTTGAGATGCAGGCGGACATACCCGGCGCGATCGGCAATGGCCTGCCGCTCCTCTTCCTTCATGTCCGCAAGCTGTTTAAAGACGATGCCCAGGCGGGGATTGTTACCCAGACGCGCCTGATTGCGGGCAAAGAAATCCCAGTAAAGGGCATTGAAGGGGCACGCCAGCTCTCCGGTACGCTGGTTGTGCTGATACCGGCACCCCTGACAGTAATTGCTCATCTTATGAATATATGAGGCGCTCGAGACGTAGGGTTTACTGGCCAGCAGCCCGCCATCGCCAAACTGGCTCATGCCGAGGGTATTGGGCAGCTCCACCCATTCAAAGGCATCAATATAGACCCCCAGATACCATTCATGAACAGCCTGCGGCGACAGGCCGCCGAGCAGGCTAAAGTTCCCGATGACCATCAGGCGCTGGATATGGTGGGCGTAAGCCTCGGTGAGCGACTGGCCAACGGCATGCGCCAGGCAGCGCATCTGCGTCTTGCCCGTCCAGAACCAGTCCGGCAGCGGGGCGTGCTGGTCTAAGGCATTCAGCTCCCGATAGCCCGGCATCTGCGACCAGTAAATCCCACGCACGTACTCCCGCCAGCCGAGAATTTGTCGGATAAACCCCTCAACGGCAGGCAGCGGCGCATGGCCCGAACGCCATGCCTGCTGGGCAGCAGCCACCACTTCCCGCGGATTAAGCATTTTGGTGTTCAGCGCGAATGAAATTAACGAGTGGAAAAGAAAAGGCTCCTCCGCGTGCATCGCGTCCTGCCAGGCGCCAAACTGCGGGAGCACGTGAGTGATAAAGTCATCCAGCCCGGCTTTGGCTTCCGCACGGTTGAGCGGCCAGCGAAAATTCCCGGCCTGCGGTTCACCGAAGGTGTTTACGCCGCAGCGTTGGATCTCCGCCCATAGGGCTGAATTATCGTGGCGGGGACGCGAGTCCCCCGGCGCGGGCGGCTCGCCGGACCAGCGCCTGCGGTTTTCGGCATCAAAATTCCATTTCCCCCCTTCCGGCTCGCCTTCTGAGGTCAACAGTATCCCGTGCTGACGACGCATTTCCCGGTAAAAGTACTCCATTCGCCAGCTTTTACGCGTCGCAAAGAACGCGCTCACCTGTTCACGGGTGGTGAAGAAATGCTCGCTGCTGACGCAGGCCGTTTCGACGGAGGCGGTTTTCGCCCACGCCTGCAGCTGCGCATCAAGACGCCATTCGTCGGGCTCCTGCCACACCACCCTGTCCGCGCCGTAGTGCGCGACAAGCGCGTTGAGATTGTCTTCCAGCGCGCCGCGGTTTGAGCTGTCAGAGAGCCGGACATACCTCACCCGATGCCCCTTTTCCTTTAACGCAGAGGCAAACGCGCGCATGGCCGCGAAGATGGCGATCACTTTCTGGGCGTGATGAAGCACGTACGCGGTTTCCGCCCGCAACTCCAGCATCACGTAAATGACATTCGGATTGCAGTCATCAAACCAGCCGTGGTGCGGATTAAGCTGATCGCCCAGGATCAGGCGCAGTTCGGTCAACGGTGGCTCCTGCGACAGCGCTCAGAACAATATTTAACCTCATCCCAGCATTTCGCCCATTTCTTGCGCCACGTCATAGGCCGCTGGCAGTGCACGCACGCTCGGCTGGGCAGGTCCTGCTTGTTACCTTTGAAATCGCTCATTTTTTAAATACCGTACTGATTTCTTCACTGAACCTGTGGGTTAAGGCTACGACAGACTTCACAAAATGAAGGTGATGCCCGCAAACCGCTACCCACCGCTACGTACGAATGATAGTTTATTCAGGCTGGAATTGTCGCAGCGAGCGATTTTCTGGCATCTTAACCGAACCTGACTTTCCCATTTTTGTTCTAGTGACGAGTTTGCGAGCAAAGCGATGATAAAGTGGCCCTGGAAAACGAATGAGGCTGGCCGGGATATGGCGCTGCCATGGGATGACGCGCTGACGATCCCTGTTCTGGCTAATCTGAAGCCGGATGAACAAGCTAAACTGGTTCAGCTGGCGGATCGTTTTTTACAGCAAAAACGCCTGGTTCCACTGCAGGGTTTCGAACTCGATCCCCTGAAAAACGCGCGCATCGCCCTGCTATTCTGTCTGCCGGTGCTTGAGCTCGGCATTGAGTGGCTGGACGGTTTCCACGAGGTGCTTATCTATCCCGCGCCGTTCGTGGTGGATGACGAATGGCAGGACGATATCGGGCTGGTGCACAACCAGCGCGTGGTGCAGTCCGGACAAAGCTGGCAGCAAGGGCCGATTATCCTGAACTGGCTCGACATTCAGGACTCGTTCGATGCGTCCGGTTTTAATCTGATTATTCATGAAGTGGCGCACAAGCTCGATACCCGCAACGGCGATCGCGCCAGCGGAGTCCCGCTGATCCCGCTTCGCGAAGTGGCGGGCTGGGAGCACGATCTGCACGCGGCGATGGATAACATCCAGGATGAAATAGACCTGGTCGGCGAAAGCGCGGCCAGCATTGACGCCTACGCGGCAACCGACCCGGCCGAGTGCTTTGCGGTACTCTCGGAGTATTTCTTCAGCGCGCCCGAGCTCTTCGCGCCCCGCTTCCCGGCGCTGTGGCAGCGTTTCTGCCAGTTTTATCAGCAGGATCCCCTGCAGCGTCTGCGGCAAAATGAGGAGTCTGGCGACCATTCCTCCCGCCAGATCCATTAAGGTTTTTCAGCAGGGGGACGCTCGGTTGACCGTACCCCTATGCTCAACGCTAAAAACAG
The DNA here is from genome assembly GCF_036487345.1 of Enterobacter cloacae complex sp. CARB60. NCBI lineage: Bacteria > Pseudomonadati > Pseudomonadota > Gammaproteobacteria > Enterobacterales > Enterobacteriaceae > Enterobacter > Enterobacter cloacae complex sp. CARB60. The sequence goes on along the minus strand of NZ_JAZKLC010000002.1, from coordinate 1,686,814 downwards.
CAGCGCCATTCCCCACGCGGCCACCGTTAAAGATTGCTCACCGTAAAAGCGCGTCACCACGGGCACCAGCAGCGCGCTGACGCCGTAGCCTAACGTGTGGCTGGTGGCGATGACGCCCGCTCCTTTCCCGGTGGTCAGCCTGTCGTTCAGCAGCAGCTGATAGCCCGGCGTGGCCATCGCCGCCCCGAGTGAAGTGATAACAATCCCCACGTAGAACAGCGTTAAACCCGCGACGGACATCAGCCCAAGCCCGGCCACTATTAACACCGCCGCGATGCAGAGCAACGTCACCGGGGTGAAATGCTGCGGGCGGACGACCAGGAACTGCGCCGCGAGCGTGGCCAGCGCGGCCAGGCTCAGCAGAAGCGCAACATGGTGGCTGATGTCCCGGGCATTGCCCTCCAGCAGGGGGCTAAGATGCGGTGACAGGCCGAGCTGCATCAGGCTTACCAGCGCCGCCAGCAGCAGCGCCAGCAGCAGGAACGGCAGCATGGAGGCCTGCAGGCGGGTCGCCTGGTGCGCCACCGGCGGCAGCGGCGGGTCTGCGACTTCGCGAAGCACCAGCAGCAGGGCGATAAACGGCGCGACCGCCATCAGCCAGAGCGGCGCCACCGGATTGACGCTCAGCATCAGCGCCGCCAGCGGCGGGCCGAGCAAACGCCCGCAGCTGAGGCCCGAGCTTATCGTCGCCAGCGCCGCCATTCTCTTCTCCAGCCCCCCACGCTGAATAGCCCACGTCTGTGCCGCAGGCACCAGCCCCGAGACCGTCAGCCCGTAGATCAGACGTGAGAGAACAAGCCCCGCCAGTCCCCAGACGCTATCCAGCCTTCCGGCCGACATTGCCCAGACCACCAGCGCCATGACGACGAAACTGGCCAGATAGCCGCTCAGCGAGGCCACCATCACGGCCTTACACCCCCGCCGCTCGCTCTGGCGTCCCCACCAGGGCGATGCGGGTAAAAAGAGCATGGATCCGAACATCAGCAGTCCGGCCCAGACCGAGAGCGACAGCCCGGTAAGGCTCACCAGCTGCGGGAGCATCACCAGCAGTCCGTTTTGCCCGATACCTAATAAACCGGCACATAGCGCCAGGGGCCAGTTGGCTTTTGCGGTGACGTTTTCGGTCAGTATTTCAGAGTCTGTGCGCATGAGAATGTGAACATAGTGTCAATAAATGTGTGGAAATCATGAAGTTTATGAAAACAAATATTGCAAAAATGGTTGCGACTGTAAACAGAATGAATATCATAACGAGAATTATTATCAATCATGGAATGAGGTACATCTATGCGTGCTCTGCCCCGCTCAGCCGGTACAGACGTTGCAGCCCAGTGTTTTTTAAACGCCCTGTTGCGCGAAACGAAGGACTGGCGCTATCTCCCCGCTACCGCTGCGGATGCGTTACCGGACATTCATATTCCGCTGTCACAAACCCAGGCGCTTCGGGTTCCGGTACGCTATTTCTCTCCCACCCAGCATCATCAGTACCGTTTCCCGGCAACGCTTATTCAAAGCAACAGTGATGACGGTGACGCCGTCACATTTGATCAACTGGTTGATTTAATTCTTGAAAAACCGTCAGTAAAAAACTCGCTGGATGCCGATACGCTGGCGCGTTTTAAGCAGCGCGTTCTCGAAAGCCATGCGCACACCTGGCAGGCGATTGATTTACGCCACAGCTGGGCAACCCTGCGCGATAAGCCGCTGACGTTTGCCGACGCGGAACAGGCGCTGCTGGTCGGCCACGCGTTTCACCCTGCACCGAAGTCGCACGAGCCGTTCAACGAAACCGAGGCGCGTCGCTATCTGCCCGATTTCGCCTCCCGCTTCCCGCTGCGCTGGTTTGCCGTTGAGAGCACGCTCGTTGCTGGCGAAAGCCTGAACGTCTCCCTGCGCGAGCGTCTGCTGCGCTTCGCGGCCCAGAGCGCGCCCGAGCTGCTCGGCCACTTCACCGACACCCGCTGGCTGTTGCCGATGCATCCGTGGCAGGCCGACTATCTGCTGGAGCAGGAGTGGTGCCAGCGTCTGGCGGAAAACGGTTCATTGCAGGACCTGGGTGAAGCGGGCGCGCAGTGGCTGCCCACCAGCTCGTCACGCTCGCTGTACAGCGAAACCAACAGCGACATGATTAAGTTCTCCCTCAGCGTGCGCCTGACCAACTCCGTGCGCACGCTGTCGGTCAAAGAGGTTAAGCGCGGAATGCGCCTGGCGCGCCTGGCGAAAACGGAACGCTGGCAAGATTTACAGGCTCGCTACCCGACCATGCGCGTGATGCAGGAAGACGGCTGGGCGGGGCTGCGTGACGAAAGCGGCGGTATCCAGGAAGAGAGCCTGATGGCCCTGCGCGTCAACCTATTGTTCGATACGCCAGAGACCCAGACCAACGTGCTGGTGAGCCTGACCCAGGCCGCGCCGGACGGCGGTGATAGCCTGCTGGCCTCCGCGGTGCGCCGTCTGAGCCAGCGTCTGGAATTACCGCTCGCCCAGGCCGCCCGCTGCTGGCTGGACGCCTATTGCGACCGCGTATTACTTCCGCTGTTCAGCGCCGAGGCGGACTACGGTCTGGTCCTGCTGGCGCACCAGCAAAATATCCTCGTTGAGATGCAGCAGGATTTCCCCGTCGGGCTGATCTACCGCGACTGCCAGGGCAGCGCGTGGACCGAAGGAGCCGACGCGTGGCTGCAAGAGGCAGGCGAAACGGAGGTGGAAAACCGCTTCGGTGAGAGCCAGCTGCTGCGCTACTTCCCTTATTACCTGCTGCTGAACTCTACCCTTGCCGTCACCGCCGCCCTCGCCGCCGCAGGTTTTGACAGCGAGGAGAGCCTGATGTCCCGGGTGCGCGACGCGCTGACGGAACTGCGCCGCACGGCAAAGCAGACCCGCTGCCTCGACTACGTGCTCGACAGCCCGACCTGGAACTGCAAAGGCAACTTCTTCTGCTACCTGCACGATCGCAATGAAAACACCATCGCCGATCCGGCGGTGATCTATTTCGACTTTAGCAACCCGTTTTACAAGGAGAAGGCGTAATGGCAATCGCGAATATCGTCCATTCCGGCTATGGCTTTCGCTGCACCGCAACGGATCGCGCGCTGCCGCTGACGTTGGGTCTCGACGGCAGCGCGGTGCTGGAGCATCTGAATGGGATCCCGGACGGCTGGCTGGTCGAAGCCCTGGATCAGCTGTTTGTTGCCGCACCCGCGCTGACCGGCATTACCCTGCCCTGGGCGACCTGGCAGGATGAACCCCAGGCGCAGGCGCTGTTTAGCCTGGCCAACGGGGACTATCTGGCACGCGAAACCTTCTGGCAGCTGCCGCTGTGGCTGAAAGGCGAACAATCACGGGCCAGCGGCGGGATGCAGTTTGACGAGAGCCGTCAGCTGTACTTCCCGCTGCGTCCTCACCGCCCGCAGGGCGAAGTGTACCGTCGTTACGATCCGCAAATTAAGCGCACCCTGAGCTTCCGCGTGGCCGACGTGGCGCTGGACGGCGAACGCTTTACCCAATGGATGAACAACCCGCGCGTGAACGCCTTCTGGGAGATGGCGGGCCCGCAGGCCGAGCAGGAAAGCTACCTGCGTCGTCAGCTTGACTCGACCTACTGCTACCCGGTTATCGGCTGCTTCGACGACCAGCCGTTCGGCTATTTTGAGCTCTACTGGGCGGCTGAAGACCGCATTGGCCGCCACTACCGCTGGCAGCCGTTTGACCGCGGCCTGCACATGCTGGTGGGTGAAGAGAACTGGCGCGGCGCGCAGTACATCCGCAGCTGGCTGCGCGGTCTGAGCCACTATCTGTATCTCGATGAACCGCGCACCGCGCGCATTGTCGCCGAGCCGCGCTTCGACAACCAGCGCCTGTTCCGCCATCTGGCATCCGCCGGTTTTGAGACGATGAAAGAGTTCGACTTCCCGCACAAGCGCTCGCGCCTCATCATGAGCGAGCGTCACCGCTTCTTCAGCGAGGTGGAACTGTGAACGCGCTCTGGCAGAAAGTGAACCGCGAGATGGTGGCGAAAATCCTCGCCGAGCTGGAATACGAACGCACCCTGCGCGCTGAGCCGGTGTCGTCGGACCGCTGGCAAATCGCCATGGGCACCGAGTCCTGGCAGTTTCGCGCCCCGCGCGGGATCTGGGGCTGGCTGCATATCGACCCGGACAGCCTGATCGCCGCCAGCGGAGAAGCCGTCGAAGCGGAAAGCGCGCTGCTGCAGCTGGCAACGGTGCTGGAGATGAGCGACGCGCAAACGGCAGAGCACATGGAAGATCTCTACGCCACGCTGCGCGGCGACATGCAGCTGCTGCAGGCGCGTGAAGCGCTGGACGCGGACGCGCTGATCCACCTCGACCCGGACGAACTGCAGTGTCTGATGAGCGGTCACCCGAAGTTTATTTTCAACAAGGGCCGCCGCGGCTGGGGGCTGGACGCGCTGCGTCAGTACGCGCCGGAATACCGCGGACGTTTTCGTCTGCACTGGGTTGCCGTTCAGCGGGAGCATCTGGTCTGGAGCAGCGACGCCGATTGCGACATTCACACTTTGCTGGACAGCGCCATGGACAACGCCGAACGCGCCCGCTTTGACGCCCGCTGGCAGGCGCTGGGTCTTGACGACGGCTGGCTGCCGGTGCCGCTGCACCCGTGGCAGTGGCAGCAGAAGATCGCCATTCATTTCCTTGCGCAGCTGGCGCGCGGAGAGATGGTTGAGCTAGGCGAATTTGGCGATGAGTATCTTGCGCAGCAGTCCCTGCGCACGCTCACCAACGCCAGCCGTCGCGCACCGTACGACATCAAGCTGCCGCTGACCATCTACAACACCTCCTGCTATCGCGGCATTCCAGGCAAGTACATTGCCGCCGGGCCGCTGGCCTCGCGCTGGCTACAGCAGCAGTTTGCCACCGACGCCACGCTGATCCGCTCTGGCGCGCAGGTGCTGGGCGAACCCGCCGCCGGATATCTGTCGCATCCGGGCTACGCCGCGTTGCCGAAAGCGCCCTACCGCTATCAGGAGATGCTGGGGGTGATCTGGCGCGAGAATCCGTCCTGTTATTTAGAAGACGGTGAACAGGCGGTGCTGATGGCGGCGCTGATGGAAACCGATAACGCCGGTCGCCCGCTGATCGACGCGTGGATTAAGCGCTCGGGGTTAAGCGCCGACGCGTGGCTGGAAAAGCTGTTTGAGGCAACGGTGATCCCGTTCTATCACCTGCTCTGCCGCTACGGCGTAGCGCTGATCGCCCACGGCCAGAACGTGACGCTGGTGATGAAGGACTCTATTCCGCAGCGCATTCTGCTGAAAGATTTCCAGGGCGATATGCGCCTGGTGGATGAGGATTTCCCGCAGGCCCAGAGCCTGCCGGATGAGGTGAAGGCCGTTACGGCGCGCCTCAGCGCGGATTACATCATTCACGACCTGCAAACCGGCAACTTTGTGACGGTGCTGCGCTTTATCTCGCGCCTCACCCTGCAATGCGGCGTGAGCGAAACCCGTTTCTACCAGATCCTGGCGCAGGTATTACACCGCTATATGGCCGCGCACCCGGAGCTTGCGGAGCGCTTCGCGACGTTCGACCTGTTCAAGCCGCAGATTATTCGCGTGATCCTCAACCCGGTCAAACTGACCTTCTCCGAACACGACGGCGGCAGCCGCATGCTGCCGAACTACGTTACCGACCTTGATAACCCTCTTTTTCTCGCCTCCCGGGAGTCAGCGCAATGAAAACCTATGATTTCATCGGCATTGGTATTGGCCCGTTTAACCTCAGCATCGCCGCTCTGGCCGAAGGGCTGGACGGCTTTAGCTCGCTGTTCCTTGAGCGTAAACCGCACTTTTCCTGGCACCCGGGGATGATGGTGCCGGACTGCCACATGCAGACCAGCTTCCTGAAAGACCTGGTCAGCGCCGTGGAGCCGACCAACCGCCACAGCTTCCTGAACTACCTGGTGCAGCGCAAAAAGTTCTACCGCTTCCTGACCACCGAGCAGCGCACCGTCTCCCGCGAGGAGTTTGCGGACTACCTGTGCTGGGCGGCGGAAAACCTCACCAACCTCGCCTTCAGCCAGCAGGTACAGCAGGTGAGCTTTGATGAGAAAAGCGGCCTGTTTGAGGTAGTGACCCAGCGCGACCGCTTCCTGGCGCGCCACGTCTGCGTGGGAATTGGCAAACAGATCAACCTGCCTGACTGCGTCACCGTGCAGGACGATACCTGCTTCCACGCCAGCGAGATGATGCTGCGCACGCCGGATCTCGCGGGCAAGCGCGTCACCGTCGTCGGCGGCGGCCAGAGCGGGGCCGACCTGTTCCTGAATATCTTCCGCGGCGAATGGGGCCAGCCGCTGAGCCTGAACTGGGTATCGCGCCGCAATAACTACAACGCGCTGGATGAAGCCGCCTTTGCCAACGAGTATTTCACGCCCGAGTACGTGGACAGCTTCTCCACCCTCGGTGAAGAGGCCCGTCGTCAGATGCTGCACGAGCAGAAGATGACGTCCGACGGTATCACCACCGAGTCCCTGCTGGCGATTTACCGCGCTATGTACCACCGCTTCGAAGTGCTGCGTGAAAAACCCTGGGCGCATCTCCTGCCGTCCCGCTCGGTGACGTCCCTGACGCGCCTGGAAAACGGACATCGTCTGAGCATTCAGCATCACCTCGACGGCGGCCGCGAGCAGCTGGAGAGCGACGTGGTGATCTTCGCCACCGGCTACCGCGCCGTTCAGCCCGCGTTCCTCGCGCCGCTGTCTCACCGACTGAAACTGGATACGGACGAAGCCTTCTGCATCAACAACGATTTCACCCTCGAATGGGACGGCCCGCAGAGCAACCGCCTGTTCGCCGTGAATGCCGGGATGCACCGTCTCGGCATTGCCGAACCCCAGCTCAGCCTGATGGCCTGGCGCGCGGCGCGGATCTTGAATCGCGCGCACGCCGACGAGCCGTTTGAGCTGGCCTCCACACCCGGCGTCATCCACTGGCGCACCACCGCCAGCCCGGACAGCAGCCCGGTTTTTAAATCGTTAGCAAAAACCACCGAGTACTGACACACACAATCAGGATCAACATAACAATGAAACGTTCTCATCTTTGGGTTTTAAATCCTTGCTTGCTTGCAATGCTTTCTACCTCTGCGTGGGCGGAAGAACAAAAGGAAGAAAATATCGTTGTCTCCGCCAGCCGCGCGCACCGCAGCGTGGCGGAGATGGCGCAGACCACCTGGGTCATTGAGCGGGCTGAAATTGAGCAGCAGGTTCAGGGCGGGAAAGAGATTAAAGAGGTGCTGGCGCAGCTGATCCCGGGCATGGACGTCAGCAGCCAGGGGCGTACCAACTACGGCATGAACCTGCGCGGCCGCTCTATGATGGTGATGGTGGACGGCGTTCGCCTGAACTCGTCCCGCAGCGACAGCCGCCAGCTGGACTCTATCGATCCGTTCAACATTGACCGTATCGAAGTGATCTCCGGCGCCACCTCGCTCTACGGCGGCGGCAGCACCGGCGGCCTGGTGAACATCGTCACCAAAAAAGGCCAGCCGGAAACCGAAGTTGAGTTCCAGACCGGGACAAAGAGCGGATTTAACAGCCACAACGATCACGATGAGAACGTGTCGGCAGCCGTAAGCGGCGGCAACGATAACGCCTCCGGTCGTCTGTCGGTGTCGTATCAGCGCTACGGCGGCTGGTATGACGGCAACGGCGACGAGGTGATTATCGATAACACCCAGACCGGCCTCCAGTATTCCGACCGTATTGATGTGATGGGCACGGGCACCATCAACATTGACGATCATCAGCAGCTGCAGCTGACGACGCAGTACTACAAGAGCGAGTCCGACGGCAAGCACGGGCTGTACCTCGGGAAGAACTTCTCGGCGGTAACGGGGGATGCGACCGCCTACAACAAAGGTAATCTTGACTCTGACCGCGTACCGGGTACCGAGCGCCATCTGATTAACCTGCAGTACTCCAATACCGACTTCTGGGGCCAGGATCTGGTCGCGCAGATTTACTATCGCGACGAGAGCCTGACCTATTATCCGTTCCCGACCCTGACCAAAGGCGTGGTGAGCAGCATCGGCGCGTCCCAGCAGAAAACCGATTTTTACGGCGGCAAGCTGACGCTGAACAGCAAGCCGGTGGACGATTTAACGCTGACCTGGGGTGTCGATGCCGACCACGAAACCTTTGATGCCAACCAGCAGTTCTTTAACCTGAGCAAGGCCGCGGCGAGCGGCGGCATGGAGCTGGACAACGCCTACAACGTGGGCCGTTACCCGGGCTATAGCATCACCAACCTCGCCCCGTTCCTGCAGGCCAGCTACGACATTGACGCCATCACCCTGAGCGGCGGCGTGCGTTATCAGTACACCGAAAACAAGGTGGACGACTTTGTCGGTTACGCCCAGCAGCAGGCCATCGCCACCGGAAAAGCCACCTCCGCGGACGCGGTGCCGGGCGGGAAAACCGATTACAACAACTTCCTGTTCAACGCCGGGATCCTCGGTCGCCTGACCGAACAGCAGCAGGTGTGGTTTAACTTCTCCCAGGGCTTCGAAATTCCGGACCTGGCGAAATACTACGGCTCGGGTACCTATCAGCTCGTCGACGGTCACTATCGCCTGCTCAACAGCGTGAACGTGAACGACTCGACGCTGGACGGTATCAAGGTTAACGCTTATGAGCTGGGCTGGCGCTACACCGGCGATAACCTGCGCACGCAGGTCGCGGCGTATTACTCGCTCTCGGATAAAACCATCACCATCAACAAGACGGATATGACCATCAACCTGGAAGACGACAAGCGTCGTATCTACGGGGTGGAAGGCCAGGTGGACTATTTCTTCACCGACAGCGACTGGAGCACCGGCGCGAACTTTAACGCCATCAAGTCTGAAACCCGCGAAAACGGCAAATGGGAGAAGCTGACGGTCGACAGCGCCAGCCCGTCGAAAGCCAGCGCATGGGTCAACTGGGCGCCGGGCGACTGGACCCTGCGCGTGCAGAGCACGCAGACCTTTGACGTGTCAGATTCCGACGGCAAGAAGATCGATGGCTATAACACGGTCGACTTCCTGGGCAGCTACGCCCTGCCGGTGGGTAAGGTCAGCTTCAGCGTGGAAAACCTGCTGGACAAAGACTACACCACCGCCTGGGGCCAGCGCGCGCCGGGGCTGTATAGCCCAACCTACGGTGCACCGGGCCTGTATACCTATAAAGGCCGTGGACGTACCTTTGGTCTGAACTACTCCGTACTGTTCTGATCCTGCGCGCCGCCTGCGGGCGGCGCATTCTGCTGTGTAGTTTCAACGCGAATTTACTATAAAATCAGCGATTTGCTGAAATTGTCGGCAAACGAACGAAAAGTGCGTTTTCACCCTTTGACAAGGCGTAACGAGGTCGCTACTATGCGCCTCGTTCACACGATTCCTCTGTAGTTCAGTCGGTAGAACGGCGGACTGTTAATCCGTATGTCACTGGTTCGAGTCCAGTCAGAGGAGCCAAATTTGAAAAGCCTGCTTTTGAAGCAGGCTTTTTGCTTTTCTACTCCGCATCGGGAGAATTTTGGGGCCAGGTGGGATTCCCCCTCTCATGGCTTCATAACGATGCGGCCAAGCGGTTTCGCTGTCTCAGCGTATTCATGGGCCTCGGCGGCGTTAGCCAGGGGGAAGATGCGGTCAATAACAACCCTGATGCGCCTAGCTGCCACAGCCTGCAACATGTCGTCCACGCTTGTCCGAACGCCGGGTCTTTCAAAAAGAGGCCCCATAAATACCCCCATGAGCGTCTGGTTAGACTGCATTGGCGGCCACAGGTCGACAGTCAGGCTTCCGCCGCCCGCATTACCGACGAAGACGAGACGCCCTTCCGGAGCGAGTGCAGAAAGCGAAGCCGGCAACGTCGTCCCAACCGGATCGATGACGAGGTCAACACCGGCACCACGGGTGTACTCTCGGACACTGTCCAAGACGTTATTCTTTGCACGATCCACGACATGATCGGCACCAAGTTCCAGCAACCGGCTTATTCGCTGCGTTCCGCTTGCCACGCCGATGACCGTCGCGCCTGCTTGTGAGGCAAGCTGAACGGCCGCGAGCCCCACGCCCCCCGCCGCCGCCTGAATCAGGACGGTTTCTCCATGCCGGAGCATCCCTCGTGTGAAAAGGCAGTGATGCGCGGTTCCAAAAGAGATCGGTACCACCGCAGCTTCTGCTGCATCCACTCCATCCGGAATAAGCCAGGCGCGCTCCGCAGGCACAGCCCAACGTTCTGCGTGCGACCCCTGCATACTAAAAGCAGTCACTCTGTCCCCAACCTTTCGGCTACGGACTTTCGACCCGACGGCAACAACTGTCCCTGCGGCCGCGTAGCCGACGATCCATGAAGGAAGAGGCGGCGGCGTTGAGCGCCGGTTGATCAGATCTCCCCCTTCAATCGAGACAGCCTCAACAGAAATCAGAACGTCGTCAGGCCCGGCAACCGGATCCGGGACGTCGACATACTGCAGGACGCCGGGAGCGCCTTCCACGTCATAAACCGCTGCTTTCATCAATTTTCCTCTGTCTTATCTGTCGACCGGCGGAAAGACCCGTAACGCTTAGGGCAGCCTGGCAATCACCTTAATCTCAAACTGGAATCCGTATAGCCACGTCACGCCGATCCCGGTCAACGTCGGGTAAGGCGCTTCCCCCCAATATTCTGGCAGGATACTCCAGATAGCGTCGAGGTTTGACTCGGGATTGACGACAAAGAGGGTAACGTCAACTACGTCACCGAACGTGCAGCCCGCAGCCGTAAGAACAGCGTTAAGGTTATCGAATGCCAGCCGGATCTGCGCGTTGAGATCCTCTTCAGGCGAACCATCCTCCCGGCTGCCAACCTGCCCCGAAACAAACAGGAAGCCGTTAGATTTGATGGCGGGTGAATAGCGATTGCGCTCATAGAGCACCTGCCGTCCAAAGGGAAAAACCGCTTCGCGTGTTGTCATGTTTGTACCTTTGTAATGGGGCAAAATCAGCCCGGTGAACATAAAGACACTTTACAGGCGCCAGATCGGGCGGATAAACAAGCGACTTTGTCCATCATTGTTTGTAATATCCAAACAATCGGTGAAAAGAGAGGACAAGGTATGGATCGTTTCGATGCGATGCGCGCGTTTGCTCGCGTGGTGGAGGCAGGCAGTTTCACAAAGGCTGCCCAAACGCTTCATATGAGCAAAACCACGGTGACACAGCTTATTCAGCAGCTTGAAGCGCGCCTGCGCGTCAGGCTGCTCCATCGCACCACCCGCAGGCTCGGCGTCACTCCTGATGGCGCGGTCTACTACGAGCGCGTTATCCGCCTGCTGGCGGACATGGAGGATGCTGAAAACAGCCTGTCCAGTTCGGCGATGACGCCCAGAGGGCGGCTACGGATAGATGTGCCCACTCCTCTCGCCCGTCTTGTGCTGGTGCCCGCGCTACCGGCTTTTCACGCGCGCTATCCCGATATCCAGTTCGACATGGGCGTGAGTGACCGGGTGGTGGATCTGATTGGCGATAACGTGGATTGCGTCGTGCGGGGCGGCGAAATCAACGACCAGTCCCTGATTGCACGCCACGTTGGCGATTTGCAAATCGGTGTTTACGTCGCACCGAGTTATGTGGAACGCCTCGGTGCCCCTGCGCATCCGCGAGAGCTGGAAAACACGGACCATCGAATAGTGGGATTCTTATCCTCACGCACCGGTAAGATTGATCCTCTGGTACTGCACGGTGAGAGTGAACATATTGAAATCAAGGCCAGCTATGTGCTTGCAGTGGATGATGGCAACGCCTACCTCGAAGCTGGGCTCGCGGGATTAGGCGTGATTGCGCTACCCGTCTATATGGCGGCAGCGCATCAGGCTTGTGGCTCTTTGATTCCGCTATTTGAACAATGGCGTATTAACCCCATGCCCCTGTACCTGGCATTTCCGCCGAACCGCCACGTCAACGCCAGACTTCGCGTTTTTATTGATTGGATCGTTGAATTGATGCAGCAGCATGTCCCCACGACTTACAATAAGTGACGACATACTGCCCCCTGATTCGGTCAGCGCAGCGCTACCGGGTAAGCCAGCAGCTAAATCTGGTAATCAATCGCCACTTCTTCCGGCTCCATCACCTGGCGTTTAATCTCATCAACCGACAGCCCGGCATTGCACAGCTCGATAAAGCGCCACACATAGTTGCGCTGCAGCTGCCCGCGCTTCATGCCAAGCCATACGGTATTGGCGTCAAACAGGTGACGCGTATCAAGACGCACAAGGTTCCCGTCCTCGCGCTCTCCGCTGGACTGTTCCGCCACCAGACCAATGCCCAGGCCCAGCTCAACGTAGGTTTTGATCACATCGGAATCCTGCGCGCTCAGCACCACGTCCGGCGTTAGCCCTTTGCGGTTGAAGGCTTCATCAATACGCGAGCGTCCAGTTATTCCCTGCCGGTAGGTGATCAACGGCCATTTCGCAATGTCTTCCAGCGTCAGGGGAGAGACCTGATTCAGCGGATGATCGACCGGGAGCAATAAGCTGTGGTACCAGCGGAACCAGGGGAACGCCACCAGCAGCGGGTCGTTGCTCAGACGCTCGCTGGCAATGCCGATATCCGCCCCACCGTTTTGCAGCAGCACTTCAATTTCCTGCGGCGTGCCCTGGATGAGCTCCAGACGGACGTCAGGGAAAAGCTCGCGGAACGCTTTAATCACCGGCGGCAGGCTGTAACGCGCCTGGGTATGGGTAGTGGCGATGGTGAGCACGCCCGAGGCGTCATTGGTGAAGAGATCCGCCAGACGACGCACGTTGCTGGCCTCGTTGAGGATCCGCTCAGCGATGGTGAGCAAAGCCTTACCCGGCTCCGTCATGCCGAGCAGCCGCTTGCCGCGACGGATAAAGATCTCTATACCCAGTTCCTCTTCCAGCTCGCGGATATGGCGGCTGACGCCGGACTGAGAGGTATAAAGCATATTGGCGACCTCGGTCAGGTTGTAGTCCCGCCTGGCCGCCTCACGGATAATTTTAAGTTGCTGGAAATTCACGATTCACTCCGGCGCATCTGACATAGCTCTATTGTTAGAGTCAGCCGAGCTGCAGAACAAATAATAAAAACCAGCATCTTATGCTTTTTTGGAATATCAGCTCACGAGCTGGAGTTCGCGGTTCTCAAGCGATGGCTTGCTGACCAGCGACATCAAAATCTCTTTTACCGCCTGCGCCTGCGGCGACAGCGAACCGCGTGCAGACATGTTCAGCGACAGCGGCAGGCTCATCGAAGGCGTGGTGATCCGCGCCATCCAGCCGTTTGCCGCGCTGCACAGCGAGCGGGCAGCGGATTCAGGCAGAACCGTCACCCCCATTCCGCTGGCAATGGCCGCGGTGAGCGTGGAGATTGAGTCAATTTCACCGATGATTTTGGCCGTCAGGCGGCGCAGGGAGAACGCTTCGTCCACGCGCACGCGCACGGCGCTATAGTCGCGCGGCAGATAGAGGTTCATCTCCGCCACGGCGGTAAGGTCTACGCTCTGGCCCGGACAGTCACGGGTGCCCACGAGGTAGAGATCTTCTTTCAGCAGCGGCTGGCTGGTGATACCGGCGACCGGGGAGCGATCGTAAAGAACCGCCATGTCCAGATGGCCGCTCAGCAGTTTGTCATTCAGTACGGAACCGCTGTTTTCGTGCAGGTACACCAGCACTTCAGGCAGCTCGGCGCGGACGGCCTGCAGCAGCGGCATGGTAATAGAGGATGCGGCCGTTCCCGGCGCCAGGCCGATAGAAACGTGCCCGCTCAGGGTTTGGCCCACGTTATTCACCGCCAGCTGCGCCTGTTCACACTGGCGGAGGATGGTGCGCGCGTGGGTATACAGGATCTTACCTGCTTCCGTTGGCGTGACGCCGCGCTTGGTGCGGATCAACAGCTGCTGATCCATCTCGCCTTCCAGAGTAGCCACCTGCTGGCTCAGCGCAGGCTGCGCGATATGCAGCACTTCTGCCGCTTGAGTCAGGCTGCCGATATCGACGATTTTTACGAAGTATTTCAGTCGTCTTAAGTTCATTTTGCCCCCTGTTCGAAATGCTGTGCCGGAACCGGCTGTCGTTGTTAAACAGGTTTTGCAATATGAATGCCACTTTTACCAGGCGGTCTGAATTGTTCGCTAAGCGCCTGAAAATAAGGAAACCTAATTACAGAGGGGGGTTTTATTACCGAAACAGCAGTTTATGATCTGCCCCATTAGGGGTATACCCGCACCAAGACGGTGCATTCCGCTGCCAAAAACATCACTTTGCCGATTTTGTCAGCAAACGATCAAAAGGCGTTGATCCACCCTTTGACAAGGCGAACGTAGGTCGATAATATGCGCCCCGTTCACACGATTCCTCTGTAGTTCAGTCGGTAGAACGGCGGACTGTTAATCCGTATGTCACTGGTTCGAGTCCAGTCAGAGGAGCCAAATTTAAAAAGCCTGCTTTTAAAGCAGGCTTTTTGCTTTCTGCGTAAGGTAAAAATGTCGGGTGGCGGCTTCGCCTTACCCGACCTACAAAAACCTCGAATCGTAGGCCGGGTAAGGCGAAGCCGCCACCCGGCGAAAATCACCTCACATGCCGATCTTAACCGGCATCCCCGACCGCCGTTCCAGTTCAGCGCCCGCGCCCTCGTTTATCAGCTGCGTTCGCTGCGCGGCTGAAATGGGCAGAGGCACTTTCCGGGTTGACTCAAATTCCGCGCGGTTACGTGATAATGGCTCGTGAACCTCCACCCAGCGGCTGCCGTCCGGCTCGGTGGTGACTTTAACGGGCCGATCGATAAGCTGCACGCGGGTTCCTACGGGAACGTTATCGAAAAGGTACTTGATGTCGTTATTACGCAGACGAATACAGCCCTGGCTCACCCGCAGCCCGATGCCAAAATTCGAGTTTGTGCCGTGAATGGCATACAACCTGCCGATATAAATCGCATACAGTCCCATCGGGTTATCCGGCCCGGCGGGCACGAAAGCCGGTAGCGTTTTCCCTTCTGCTGCATACGCACGGCGCGTATTCGGCGTCGGAGACCAGGTTGGCCCCTCCTGCTTACGCTCAACGGCCGTCACCCAGTTGCGCGGGGTTTCGCGCCCGGCCTGACCAATGCCGATGGGCAATACTTCAACGGTGTTGCCGCCCGGCGGGTAGTAGTAGAGGCGCATTTCCGCCGCATTCACGATAATGCCCTCGCGGACGGTGTCAGGCAAAATCAGCTGCTGAGGTATCACCAGCCGGGTGCCGGATTTAGGCAAAAAAGGATCCACGCCCGGGTTTGCTTCCAGCAGGTTGCTCAGCCCCTGTCCGTACCGTGCGGCAAAGGCTTCCAGAGGCAGCGTGTTGCCTTCGGGAACGGTGATGATAATTGGGTTTCCCAGCAGGCGACTGCCTTCCGGTGGAAGTGTATAAGTTACGGCAAACGCACCAGGTACAGCGGCACACAGCGTAAGGACGAACCAGGTAAGTCGAATCATAATTTCCTGTGCTCAAAAAAGAGAAAGCCCGGGCTCAGGCAGGCTTTCTCAGTTTACGCTATCACGCCTCGGTTTTGCGCCACCTGCGCGTTAACACTTTTTCCGCCTCGACAATAAGGAACATCACAAAACCAATCAGGAAGGTGATGACCCAGTAGCGGAACGGCAGCGCTTCGGTGCCAAACAGCATCTGCATGAACGGTGCGTAAATGATAAGAAGCTGTAGCGCCAGCAGTACGCCGCTCACGATCCAAATCCCTTTGTTCGCCAGCAGGCCTTTGCTCAGCGAGAAGCCGTCATTAACGCGGCAGTTGAGCATGTAGAACCACTGCGCCGTTACCAGGGTTTGCAGCAGCACGGTGCGGATAAACTCCGCCGAGTAGCCGCGCGGCTGTAGCCAGGCTTCCAGCACGAAGGCGCTAATGGCAATCATCAGACCGACAAATACCACGCGCCAGATAGCATAGCCGTCCATCACATGGAGATTCGCCTTGCGCGGTGGCCGGTTCATGATGTCCTTCTCACCCGCTTCAAACGCCAGGCCAAACGACAGCGTTGCCGACGTCGCCATGTTCATCCACAGGATCAGGACCGGCGTCAGCGGGATCAGGTTCCCCGCCAGCAGCGCGATGATGATCAGCAGGGCCTGCGCGATGTTGCTGGGGATAACGAACAGAATGGTCTTTTTCAGGTTATCGTAAACCCGACGTCCCTCGTGCACCGCACTGGCAATGGTGGCAAAGTTGTCATCCGTTAATACCATGTCGGCGGCTTCCTTGGTGACTTCCGTCCCCTTAATCCCCATGGCGATACCCACATCCGCCCGCTTGAGCGCCGGGGCGTCATTTACGCCATCCCCGGTCATGCCCACGACTTCCTGTTTACTTTGCAGGGCCTGCACAAGGCGGAATTTATCCTCCGGGCTGGTTCGGGCGAAAATATCGTACTGCTGCGCGGCATCGCTCAGCTGACGATCGTCCATCGCCTCCAGCTCACGTCCGGTGATAGCGCTTGCGGCGTTACCAATCCCCAACATTTGCCCAATGCTCATGGCCGTTTGCGGATGGTCGCCGGTGATCATTTTCACGCGGATCCCGGCCTGCAGACAGTCGGCAATGGCGGTTATGGCCTCCGGACGCGGCGGGTCCATCATTCCTGCAATACCCAGCAGGATCACGCCATCATGCAGGTCCGGGTGATCCAGATCGCGCTGCCCCTCGCGGGCTGGCTTCCAGGCCGCAGCCACCATGCGCAACCCTTCCCGGGCATACTCTTCAATCTTCCCTTCCCAGTAAGGCTGGTCGAACGGCTGCAGTCCGTCATTCGTCTGCTGATACTGGCAGAGGCGGAACAGGACGTCCGGCGCGCCGGTGATTAAAATCACCTCTTCATCGCCCAGCCGGTAAAGCGTGGACATGTATTTATACTGCGAATCAAACGGGATTTTACTGCGCATTTCGGTATCGAGCGGTGGGAGCGGAATTTTCGCCGCCAGCACCTTCAGCGCGCCCTCGGTTGGTCCCCCGGTGATTTTCCACAGCCCCTGCTCGTCTTTGATGAGCTGGCTGTCATTACAGAGGTCAATGGTGCGCAGGTAGCGTTCCAGCAGGGAACCCTGCGTCACGCTGACGGGCGTCGGGTCATCTACGGGGTGAATATTTCCCACCGGTTCGTAGCTGTCGCCCTCCACGCGGTAGGTCGTATCAGCGGTAATCACCGCTTTGACCGTCATTTCATTCATCGTCAGGGTGCCGGTTTTATCCGAGCAGATGACCGTCATTGCGCCCAGCGTTTCCACCGTAGGCAGCTTGCGAATGATGGCCTTGCGACGCGCCATGGCCTGTACGCCAAGCGAAAGGATGATGGAAATGATGGCCGGCAGGCCTTCCGGCACGGCGGCAACGGCGAGGCTGATAAGCGACAGCACCAGTTCAGAAACCGGCATATCCCGGAACAGGAGGCTAAAGACAAACAGCGCCACCATCATCACCAGGATAGTAATGAAAATGGTCTTACCGAGCTTGTCCATCTGCACCATCAGCGGCGTGCGGTGTTTTTCAATGTCGGACATCATCTGATTGATGTGGCCCAGCTCGGTCTCGCCCCCGGTTGCCACCACCACGCCTTTACCGCCGCCGGAGCTGACGGTGGTGCCTGAGTAGAGCAGATTATACCGGTCCCCTAAAGGCAGTTCCCCGCTTAACGCATCGCTGTTTTTCTCAACAACGGTGGATTCGCCGGTCAGGATGGCCTCCTCCACGCGCAGGTTATGCGCTTCAATCACGCGCAGGTCCGCTGGGATACGATCCCCGGCGCGGATCACCACGATATCTCCCGGGACCAGCGCCGTGGTGGGGATCGTTTCATGATTCCCCTGTCGCACCACAACGGCTTCGCTGGAGAGCATATTGCGAATACTCTGCAACGATTTTTCAGCATTGCTCTCCTGGATATGGCCAATCAGCGCGTTAATGATGGCAACCCCAAGGATCACAAACATGTCTACCCAGTGGCCCATAAAGAGCTTAAGCAACGCGGCCACCAGCAGAACGTAAATCAATACGTCGTTAAAATGCGCCAGGAAGCGCAGCCAGGCGGGTTTACCCTTTTTTTGCGGTAACGCATTCTCACCGTGCTGCTGAAGTCGGGCTGATGCCTCAGTGCCGCTAAGGCCTTCCAGGGTGGAGTGGATATTCGACAGGGTTTCGTCAACGGTTTGTTGATAATACGGACGTTCAGGTTTTCCTGTTTTCATCGTTCCTTCCTCAGGTTCTATTCAGAAATCACCTTGCTTCTCTGTAATTAACGAATAACGAAAACAGGAACATGAGCGTAACGAACAATACTAGCCGCCTCCGATCCTAACAAATGGGTTTGAATATTTGGATTTCGCGAGCCGACAATAATCGCGCCAGCAGCAAGTTCATCCGCCAGCTTAATAACCTCATCACGAACATTCCCGCTACGGACGTGGAGATGAACACGCTCTTCTGGCAGATTCACTTTTTTGACCAGGTCAGACAGCTTTTCTTTCGAATTATTAATCATATATTCATCCATTTTGCGCGCATCTGAAATAAAACCACGCGTCAGTTCGGCTGAAAATTTGGGCATGACGTGCAGCAAATGAATGTCACCCGATGCGCTTTGCGCCAAAAACTGTGCATGCTGCAACGCTTTATCCGCAAGGCTTGTCTCGTAGACATCCACCGGAACGAGAATGTTTTTATACATATCGAGCATCCTTTTTATAACCAACACGAGAGTGAATGAAGCAAAAAAACGCATTAAATGCAGGGGGTTGCCCTTAATGCCAGTTACGGTAAAAAGAGATGAATAATATTAAACGTAGCACAGGAATATCAGGTTTAGCGCTTCCCCACTGATAATGGTTATTTAACATTTATCTTTTCGCCGACTATGCTCATAGTCAGCCACCGCTTCCGGCTCATGGAGGAATGTATGTATGGTTTAAGCCTGATCCGCCTGGGTATGTTTATTGCGCTTGCCATTATCGCCAGCACGGCGATTGGTTTATTTACCTATATGGTCGTCACTGTTCTGGCAGAATAGTGTCACCCCTGTCCAGGTGATGGAATAAATAAAACAGTTATTTATTAGGGGAATACAGTGAACCGCTACCTCTCACTTTTACCGTTCGTTTTGTTAACGCTCACGGCGTGCGACCCGAAACCCAAGCAAGCCGCCCCCCTGCCCAGGATGGTAAAAGTGGCGGAGGTGACGGTTCCCGGTCACGCCCAGCAGCGCGTTTTTCCCGCCCGTATTGAATCGGGCGATGCCACAGACCTTTCCTTCAAGCGCGCAGGTCAAATTGAAGCGCTCGATGTTCGTCAGGGTGCCGTCATCAAACAGGGGCAACAGCTTGCCAGACTGAACGCCCGTGAAGCCAAGCAGCGGGTTAACGACAGACAAACGGCGGCGACGCTGGCCCAGAGGCAATTCGATCGTTTCCAGACGCTGGCGGGCCGCCAGGCGATTTCCAAAGCAGAAATGGACGTGCAGCGCGCGAACCGCGATTCGGCAAATGCGGCGCTACAGATTGCCCGAGAAGAACTGAATCAGATGACGCTCGTCGCCCCCTTCAGCGGGACGGCGGCCAGCGTACATGTCCGAAACCATCAGGTGGTGTCCCCCGGTCAGCCCATCGCGACGTTAACCCGCACCGACCTGCTGGACGTGGTGTTCAGCATCCCTGAAAACCTGTTTAAGACCTTTGATATCCGCAACGCGCAGTATCGCCCCGTGGTGAGAATTAACGCCATTCCGGATCGGGAATTTACCGCCGTCTACAAAGAGCACTCGGGTAGCAGCGACAGCAATACCCTGACCTGGCAGGTGATACTGACCATGCCGCGGCCCGATGATTTTCCCGCCGTCGGTGGCGTAAGCGGTACGGTGACCATCAATTTGACCAACCTCCCGGCTGGCGCGGACGCTCAGGCGCTGGTCGTACCGGTTGAGGCAGTCTTTAACCCGGACAACAGCCCGCGTAACGAGCCGCACGTCTGGGTCGTAACGGGCGAAGGCGACACGCTCCATCTTGAGGACCGCAAGGTCAGCGTGGGGCAAGTGAGTACCGAAGGCGTGGTGATTACCAGCGGGCTTAAGGCGGGCGAGCGCGTGGTGGCCGCAGGCGTTGGGGAGCTCCATGCTAACCAGCCGGTGCGTATCTGGACGCGTGAACGGGGACTGTAATGGATATCTCTCGTCAATTTATTAATAACCCTGTTCGCGTCTGGCTAACGATCCTGCTGCTGGGCATTGGGGGTATTTTCGCCCTGTTGAATATCGGCAGGCTGGAAGATCCCGCCTTTACCATCAAAACCGCAGTGGTGGTCACCCACTACCCCGGCGCATCCGCTCAGCAGGTTGAAGAGGAGGTGACGCTTCCGCTGGAGAATGCCCTTCAGCAGCTGCCTTATCTGGACAACGTGAGCTCCATCTCTTCAAACGGCCTGTCGCAAATCACCGTTAACATCGCTTCTCGCTATCACTCGAACGAGCTGCCGCAGATTTGGGATGAACTGCGCCGCCGCGTGGGCGATGCCTCGCGCCAGTTTCCGCCCGGCGTCGTCACGCCCTTCGTGAATGACGATTTCGGCGACGTGTTCGGCTTCTTCTTCGCCATTTCCGGAGATGAATTCAGTAATCCTGAGCTGGTGAGATATGCGGAGCAGCTGCGCCGGGAGCTGATTCTGATCCCCGGCGTCGCGAAGGTCGCCATCGGCGGGGCGATTAGCCAGCAGGTCAACATTGATATCTCCCTGACCAAAATGGCCGCGCGCGGCATTACGCTGAACCAGCTTTCCGCCCTGCTCGGCAGACTTAACGTCGTTTCCAGCGCCGGAGAAATCACCTCCGGCACCGAATCCATTCGCCTGCACCCGACCGGTGAGTTCGAGAATCTTAATGAACTGGCGGATATCATCATCACGCCTTCCGGCACCGGGGCGGCGACGCGTCTGCGGGATATCGCCACGCTGTCGCGCGGGCTGAACGAATCGCCAGCCAGTATCTACCATGCCAACGGCAAAAAAGCCGTCACCATGGGCGTCTCGTTTATTCCCGGCGTGAACGTTATCGACGTGGGCCACGCGCTGGAGGCGAAGCTAAACCAGATGTCGGCGGAAAAACCGGCGGGCATACAGATAGACCTGTTTTACGATCAGGCAGCCGAAGTGGGCCACTCTGTTAATGGTTTTATTATTAACTTCCTGATGGCGCTGGCGATTGTCATCGGCGTGCTGCTGATCTTTATGGGCGTGCGCAGCGGGATCATCATCGCGTTTTCTCTCGCGCTTAACGTGCTGGGCACGCTGCTGATTATGTATCTGTGGGGCATTGAGCTGCAGCGTATCTCGCTCGGGGCGCTCATTATCGCCCTCAGCATGCTGGTGGATAACGCCATCGTGATTGTCGAAGGGGTGTTGATTGCCCGACAGCAGGGCTCTCCGCTGTTAACCGCCGTGAACTACATCATCCGCCGCTCCGCCCTGCCGCTGCTGGGGGCGACGGTGATTGCCATCCTGGCATTTGCCCCTATCGGGCTGTCGCAGGATTCCACCGGGGAATACTGTAAATCCCTGTTCCAGGTGCTGCTGATTTCCCTGATGCTTAGCTGGTTCTCGGCGCTCACCCTCACCCCGGTCCTGATTAAGTGGTGGTTGTTTAAAAACGACAGCGCGCCTGATAAAACCGACGAGTCAGATCCTTACGACAAACGTCTCTACCGCCTCTACCAGAGCCTGCTTAACACGCTGCTGCACCATAAGGCACCGACGCTCATTGTGATGGCTGCGCTGCTGGCAGCGTCTGTCTGGGGCTTCGGCGCCGTGCGGCAAAATTTTTTCCCGTCGTCTAATACGCCGATTTTCTTTGTCGACCTGTGGTTACCCTACGGTACCGATATCAAGTGGACTGAGAAAATGACCGGCGATATTGAAAAGACGATCAATGGCCAGCCAGGCGTGGAGACCACCGTCTCAACCATTGGTCAGGGAAGTATGCGGTTTATTCTGACCTACAGCGGACAGCGCCAGTACGGCAACTATGCGCAGATCATGGTGCGCATGGACGACCAGCGCAACATATCCGCCCTGACGCGCCACGTGGACGAGTACATCGCGCGAAACTATCCGCAGGTCAACGCCAGCACCAAACGCGTGATGTTTGGCCCCTCCGGCGACAGCGCCATTGAGGTGCGCATTAAAGGCCCGGACCCTGACAGGCTGCGCCTGATTGCCAGCCAGGTGGACGATATTCTCACGCGCGATCCGGCCACGGGCAGCGTCAGGAACGACTGGCAAAACCGCAGCAAGGTGATCCGCCCACAGTACGTTGCCGCCCTGGGCCGCGAGCTTGGCGTAGATAAGCAGGACGTGGATAACGCGCTGGAGATGAACTTCTCCGGCAGCCTGGCGGGGCTGTACCGGGAAGGCAGCGACCTGCTGCCCGTGGTGGTGCGACCGCCTGAGAGCGAAAGGCTGGACGCCAATCACCTGAACAACGTGCTGGTGTGGAGCCAGACGCGACAGCAGTATATCCCGCTAAGTAACGTCGTCAGCCGCTTCTCGCTGGAGTGGGAAGATCCGCTCATCCTTCGCCGCGACCGCTCGCGGGTGCTAACGGTGCAGACGGATCCAGACCCGCTAAGCCAGCAAACCTCCGGGGACATTCTCGCCCGCGTGAAGCCGCAGATTGATGCCCTTAGCCTGCCACACGGCTACAGCATTGAATGGGGGGGCGACGCGGAAAACTCCAGTGAAGCGCAGCAGGGGCTATTCACTACGCTACCTCTCGGGTATCTGGTGATGTTTGTTATTACCGTGCTGATGTTCAGCTCGGTAAAAAATGCCGTTGCCATCTGGCTGACCGTACCGCTGGCGCTGATTGGCGTCACGCCGGGATTTTTACTTACCGGCATTCCCTTTGGCTTTATGGCGCTGATTGGTCTGCTGAGCCTGAGCGGAATGCTGATCCGCAACGGCATCGTGCTGGTGGAAGAGATCGAACAGCAGAAAACGCAAAAGGATCAGCACAGCGCGATCGTGTACGCCGCGACCTCGCGCCTGCGCCCCATCCTGCTCACCGCGTTCACGACCGTACTTGGCCTGGCTCCGCTGCTGCTGGATGTTTTCTTCCAGAGCATGGCCGTTGTGATTATGTTTGGACTGGGGTTTGCTACAATCCTGACGCTGCTGGTACTCCCCGTGATCTATGCGTGTTTCCATCGTAAGGACGAAGCCAAACAACAATGAATGCGACAGGGCTGAATATTATCAAGACGCTGGGCTGTATGACGGCGGTCACCTTCTTTACCATCTACAACACCTGGGATCATTATGATTATGACTATCACTGGATCCTGGGGTTTTTAACCTTTATCTCAACGATTGCTACACCGCTGTTTTTTGTGGTTGCGGGCTATCTCGACGGACAATCACGGCACGGCACCCGCTGGCAGCTGGGTAAAATTAAAAGTCTGGTGATTGTTTTTCTGTTCTGGATAACGATCTACTACCTGTGGGAGCCCTATCAGCGCGGGTATTTAATCCAGCCCTGGTTCGTGTTTGCCTTTGTGGTGATTTACACCTTCCACCCGGTGGTGGAGTGGCTCAGCCAGCGGCGAGCGCTGTTCTGCGGCGCGATTGCCGCCCTGCTGCTCTTTTCCTACGGATACGATCTGCTTTCGGCGCTTTATCCTGAAACGCACGCCCTTTCGCTTTCACCGCAGTATCGGCTGTGGACGTGGCTGCTGTTTTATCTTACGGGGCAACTCTTCTGCGACCCGAAAGTCGCCGAGTGGATTAGCCGCAAAAATGTGGTCAGGGCGGCGGTTGTCGCTATCCCGTTTATCTACCTTTTCACCTGGTTTTACGAGCGCCACTTCTTCTTCGCGCTGTTCAAGGCGGACAGAAACGCCTTTATTCTCACCGGCTCGCAGATCTACATCCTGATTATTGCCCTGGTGATTGCGGCGAACGGCGTGCGCTTTCGCCGCAACGCTGAATTTAAGGAGTCCATTCTGGCCGCCATCAGCAAAACGATGACCGGCGTGTACATTGTGCACTACTCGGTGTTTCATCTGCTGACGGCGCTGATACCGGTGACCTCTCTCGGTATGAAGCTGGCGCTGATTGTGCTCACGTTCGTCACCTCTGTTCTCTTCTCCATGCTGGTACTGTCTAACGCCGTGGCTAAAAAGGTGATCACTCTTTAGAAGCCTAAGCGCAGCCAGGCAAAGAGCACGTTGCCGTTGTTATACGTCCCGGGAATATAGGTGAACTGAACGGTAACGCGCTTATACCCGGCCGAAAACAGCGGGAAGATGAACGGTAGCGGGACATAGTTTGCAAAATCATCTCGCGCCGTGATGCCCGCTGCGGCACCGAGTCCAAGACGGAAATCTTTGGCATTATCCAGATACCAGCCCTTCTCCCAGCCGTAGCCCATCGCGGGCTGCCATTCGTTGTGCGAGTCCTTGAACATCATCGCAAACAGCGCGCTCCAGTTGCCCTCTTCGTTATAGCGGGAAACGCCCAGCCCGCCGCCCCACGGCATTTCATTGTAATTGTCCGTTTTTTCTTTGTCGTACATTAAGCGAGCGTGCCAGCTCAGGAACGGCAGGTACAGGTCGTAACGTTGAGGCTCTTCCCAGGTCCGGGAGATATCGTCCGTCAGCGCATTCCACCAGCCGCTGATGCGTTGCTCACCATAGACGTTGGGCTCCGCGTTAAGCGGTGCGGCGAATAAAAACAGGACCATCCAGATGGCCGAAAAGTTACGTTGCATCGTTTTCCCTCAGCTTAAGCCACGCAGCGGTATCTATTACTGTAATCCATTCAGCACTAACCGGAGCCAAACAGACTGATTTATCTCGAGGCAGGGGAAGATGAAATTTATTTATTCAGCGCCTTCCGGAAAGATAAAAACGTTTTCTCAGGCGTTTTGTCGCGGTAGTCTCATAGGTTCCGTTGATACGACGGCTGCTTTGTGAGTGACCTTTTCTTATACCAATAATTAAAAAATCAGTACGGACAGGACAACTATGGACTCCACCCTCATCTCCGATCGTCCCAACGAGGAGACACCTTCGCTCAATCGTGCCCGCCGCGCGGCCTTAGGCAGCTTCGCGGGTGCCGTCGTCGACTGGTATGACTTTCTGCTTTACGGCATCACTGCCGCCCTGGTGTTTAACCGCGAGTTTTTCCCTCAGGTCAGCCCCGCAATGGGCACGCTCGCCGCGTTTGCCACCTTCGGCGTCGGCTTTCTGTTTCGCCCGCTGGGCGGGGTGATCTTCGGCCACTTCGGCGACCGTCTTGGCCGCAAGCGCATGCTGATGCTCACCGTCTGGATGATGGGGATCGCCACCGCGCTTATCGGTATTCTCCCCTCGTTTGCCTCTATCGGCTGGTGGGCGCCGGTACTGCTGGTCACCCTGCGCGCCATTCAGGGCTTTGCGGTAGGCGGTGAATGGGGCGGTGCGGCGCTGCTGTCCGTTGAGAGCGCGCCGAAGAACAGGAAAGCGTTTTACAGCAGCGGCGTACAGGTCGGGTACGGCGTCGGCCTGCTGCTTTCCACCGGGCTGGTGTCGTTAATCAGCCAGCTCACCACCGACGAGCAGTTCCTGAGCTGGGGCTGGCGCATTCCGTTCATCTTCAGCATCGTGCTGGTCATCGCCGCGCTGTGGATCCGTAACGGGATGGAGGAGTCGGCAGAGTTCGAAAAGCAGCAGGAAAAACCGGCCACGAACACACGTCTTCCGGTCATGGAAGCCCTCGTCCGGCACCCTGGCGCTTTTCTGAAAATTATCGCCCTGCGCCTGTGCGAACTGCTGACGATGTACATCGTCACCGCGTTTGCCCTGAACTACTCGACGCAGAATCTCGGTCTGCCGCGCGAGCTGTTCCTGAATATTGGCCTGCTGGTCGGCGGGATCAGCTGCCTGTCTATCCCCTGCTTCGCCTGGCTGGCGGACCGGTTTGGCCGTCGTCGCGTTTACATCACCGGGGCGCTGATTGGCACCCTCAGCGCCTGGCCGTTCTTTATGGCGCTGGAAGCGCAGTCGATCTTCTGGATTGTCTTCTTTGCCATCATGCTCGCGAACATCGCTCACGATATGGTGGTGTGCGTGCAGCAGCCGATGTTTACTGAACTGTTCGGGGCAAGCTACCGCTACAGCGGCGCGGGCGTGGGCTACCAGGTGGCAAGCGTGGTCGGCGGCGGATTTACGCCGTTTATTGCCGCCGCGCTGGTAACCTTCTCCGGCGGCAACTGGCACAGCGTGGCGATTTATCTGCTGGCCGGCTGCCTGCTGTCGGCAGCGACGGCGCTGCTGATGAAAGAGACGAGCCACAGCTGATCTCCCTTTTGTTTCACAGGCGTGTGACATACTATCGGGTAGAGTCGCACACCTGTGGAACAAGGAGACAGAGATGAATAATAAGGGCTCCAGCCTGACCCCGGCTCAGGCGCTGGAAAAACTCGACGCGCTGTATGAACAGTCCGTCAACGCGCTGCGCAGCGCCATCAGCGAATATATCGAAACAGGGAAACTTCCCGATGAAAAGGCCAGAACCGCGGGCCTTTTTGTTTATCCATCGCTCTCTGTGACCTGGGACGGCAGCGCCAGCACCACCCCAAAAACCCGCGCCTACGCCCGTTTTACCCACTCGGGCTGCTACAGCACCACCGTCACCCGTCCTGCACTGTTCCGCCCGTATCTTGAAGAACAGCTCACGCTGTTGTACCAGGATTACGGCGCGCATATTCACGTTGAGCCCTCGCTGCATGAGATCCCGTATCCCTACGTGATTGACGGCTCGGCGTTAACGCTTGACCGCTCCATGAGCGCGGGGCTGACCCGCCACTTCCCGACGACGGAACTATCACAGATTGGCGATGAGACGGCTGACGGGATTTATCACCCGGCAGAATTTTCTCCCCTGTCGCACTTTGATGCCCGCCGGGTCGATTTCTCCCTGGCGCGCCTGCGCCACTACACCGGTACGCCAGTCGAACATTTCCAGCCGTTCGTGCTCTTTACCAACTACACCCGCTACGTTGACGAGTTTGTCCGCTGGGGCTGCAGCCAGATCCTCGACCCGGAAAGCCCGTACATCGCGCTGTCCTGTGCGGGCGGGATCTGGATCACCGCGGAGACCGAAGCGCCCGAGCAGGCCATTTCCGACCTGGCGTGGAAAAAGCACCAGATGCCCGCCTGGCACCTGATCACCGCCGACGGTCAGGGCATCACGCTGATCAACATCGGCGTTGGCCCGTCAAATGCCAAGACCATCTGTGACCATCTCGCGGTACTGCGCCCGGACGTGTGGCTGATGATTGGCCACTGCGGCGGCCTGCGCGAAAGCCAGCTGATTGGCGACTACGTGCTGGCCCACGCCTATCTGCGTGATGACCACGTGCTTGATGCGGTGCTGCCGCCGGATATTCCTATCCCGAGCATCGCGGAAGTCCAGCGCGCGCTGTATGACGCCACCAAAGAGGTCAGCGGGATGCCGGGTGAAGAGGTTAAACAGCGCCTGCGCACCGGTACGGTCGTCACGACGGATGACCGCAACTGGGAGCTGCGCTACTCCGCCTCCGCGCTGCGCTTCAACCTGAGCCGCGCGGTGGCGATTGATATGGAGAGCGCCACCATCGCCGCGCAGGGGTATCGCTTCCGCGTCCCTTACGGCACGCTGCTGTGCGTCTCCGATAAGCCGCTGCACGGTGAAATTAAGCTGCCGGGCCAGGCCAACCGTTTCTATGAAGGGGCTATCTCAGAGCATCTGCAGATTGGTATTCGCGCCATTGATTTGCTGCGGGCAGAAGGTGACAAGCTCCATTCCCGCAAGCTGCGCACCTTCAACGAGCCGCCGTTCCGCTAATAACGATAAGGAAAAACAATGTCCAGCACATCACCGCTCTCTGCCCTGCGCCACTGGCTTGAGGCCAGCCATCTCGACGGGATGATCGTCCCGCGGGCGGATGCCTGGCAGAGCGAATACTGCGCGCCCTACGACGAAAAGCTGGCCTGGCTGACGGGCTTTGACGGTTCGGCCGGCGTCGCGCTGGTGCTGAAAAACAAAGCGCTGCTGTTCGTCGACGGGCGCTATCAGGTTCAGGCCCGCGTTCAGGTTAATATGGAAGAGGTTGAGATCCACCACCTGCATAACGAGCCGCTGGCAGAATGGCTTGCAGAAAACGCTGAGGCCGGGACACGCATCGGTTTTGACGCGCTGCTGATGACAAATTCAGAGTTTGAGCAGCTGTCTGCCACGCCGTGCGAGCTGGTGCCTCTGAAGGACTCGCCGTTTGATACGCTGTGGACTGACCGCCCTGCGGCACCAGCGGGGCTTATCCGCGAGATGCCCGTTGAGATCAGCGGTGAAAGCAGTGCAGAAAAACGTCAGCGCGTCGCCGCCGTGCTGGCCGCAAACAGTGCCGATTATCTTGCCGTCACCCTGCCGGATAACATCGCCTGGCTGCTAAACGTGCGTGGCGCGGATATCCCTTACAGCCCGGTACCGCTCTCCTTTGCCCTTCTTGGTCGTGACGGTCACGTTGAGTGGTTTGTTAACGACAATAAGCTCAGCGCCCTGCCTGACGATGTGCGCAATGCGTTCACCATTGCGCCGCAGGATACCTTTATTGAACGCTGCCAGCAGATTGCTGAAGGCAAACGGGTGATGATTGATGCCGATTCCGCGCCGGTGGCCCTGCGCTTCGCCATTGAGCCACGCGGAGAAATTGTCTGGTGGACAGACCCCATCACCCTGCTGAAAGCGACTAAAAACCCGGTCGAGCTGGCAGGCTATCGCGAGTGTCATCACCAGGACGGGGCCGCGTGGGTCAACTTCCTCGCCTGGCTGAGCCGTGAAGTGCCGCGGCGCGAGGCTGCAGGACAACCGCTCACTGAACTGGACGCGCAGGCGCAGCAGCTTGCGTTCCGTCAACAGCAGCCTGGGTTCATCGAGCAGAGTTTTGCGACCATCTCCGCCTCTTCGAGCAATGCGGCGATGTGCCACTATCATTCGAGCGAGGCCAGCAATAAGCCCATCGGCCATGACCATTTTTACCTGAACGATTCCGGCGGTCAGTATGTTAACGGCACCACCGACGCCACGCGCACGCTGGCGTGGGGTAAAGTCGATCCGCAGCAGCGCCTGCACTACACTGCCGTGCTGAGAGGCTTCCTGTCGCTCATTACCCTGCAGTTCCCTTCCGGGACTCAGGGGCATCAGCTGGATGCGTTTGCGCGTCGCCCGCTGTGGGAGATGGGGCTGGATTACGATCACGGCACGGGGCACGGCGTGGGGCACCAGCTGCTTATCCATGAAAACCCGCATCGCATCGCCAAAAAGGTCAACCCGTGGCCGCTGGTGGCGGGCAATATTATGACTATCGAGCCGGGCTACTATCTGGGCGACAGCCACGGTATTCGTATTGAAAACCAGGTGGAGATTGTGGAGAGTCGTCCGGGGTTCTGTAGATTTGCCTCGCTGACGCTGATCCCGATTGACCTAAGCCAGGTCGAGCTGCATCTGCTGAGCGAGCAGGAAAAGCAGTGGCTGGATGCGTATCACCGGCAGGTACGCGAGGCGCTCTCACCTCTGGTGAATAGCGATGCGCGTCCGTGGCTGGTGGAAGCGACGGCGCCGATTCGTGTGAACGGATAGTGCGGCTTTTGCCGGGTGGCGGCTTCGCCTTACCCGGCCTACGATTCGAGGTTTATGTAGGTCGGGTAAGGCGAAGCCGCCACCCGACAAATTTACCAGATGCAGAAAAGCAAAAAGCCTGCTTTAAAAGCAGGCTTTTTAAATTTGGCTCCTCTGACTGGACTCGAACCAGTGACATACGGATTAACAGTCCGCCGTTCTACCGACTGAACTACAGAGGAATCGTGTGAACGGGGCGCATATTATCGATGCTCCCCCATGATGTCAAAGGCAGAATGCATATTTCCGATCGTTTGCCGAATTATTCTCCACTTCGCGCAATTGTCAGGCATTCTTTCGCGGATATTTCCACAGCCAGCGCCCGCTGACCATGCGCCAGTAGAACAGCGCACCGCGCACGGCCCAGTCGAGGAACATCCCCAGCCAGACGCCGACCACACCCCATCCGAGCATCACCCCGAGCGTATACCCCGCGACAACACGACATCCCCACATGCCGAGCATCGATACCCACATCGCAAAGCGGGCATCGCGCGCCCCCTTCAGCCCGGCGGGTAATACCCATGAGGCCGCCCAGATGGGCATAAAGGCCGCGTTGAGCCAGATGAGGATCTTAACGACCTCTTTAACGTCGTCTTCGTGGGTATAGAACGAGGCCATCAGCCCGGCAAACGGCGCGGTTCCCCAGGCGATCAGCGTCAGTCCAATGGTCGACAGCCAGAAGACGTGCCGCAGCTGCCGCTCCGCCTGGCCTATCTGCCCTTTCCCGAGCCGTTTACCCGTGATGATGGTCGATGCCGAACCCAGCGCGTTACCCGGCAGGTTAATCAGCGAGGCGATGGAGAAGGCGATAAAGTTACCGGCGATAACGTCGGTCCCCATCCCGGCGACAAACATCTGCGTGAGCAGCTTCCCGCCGTTGAACAAGACCGATTCTATGCTCGCGGGAATGCCGATCCCCATCACTTCCCAGATAATGGCGAAATTAAAGGGCCGGAAATAGCTTTTCAGCGTCAGACGCAGCGAGGGGGTGATCCCCGCCATCAGCACCCCGATGATGGCTACCGCACCGATATAGCGTGAAATGGTTAAGCCAAGTCCCGCACCGACGAACCCCAGCCCGTCCCACGAGAACACGCCGTAGATCAGCACGCTGCTGATAATGATATTCAGGATATTCATCCCGCCGTTGATCAGCAGCGGAATTTTAGTGTTGCCTGCCCCGCGCAGCGCGCCGCTGCCAATCAGCGCAATGGCCGCCGCCGGATAGCTTAAGACGGTCATTTCCAGGTAGGTCAGCGCCAGGTCTTTAACCTCGTTCGTGGCCTCTCCGGCGACAAAATCGATAATCTCTTTACCGAAATAGTGGTTCACCGCCGCCAGAACGATCGAAAAAATGGTCATGATCATCAGCGACTGGCGGGCCGCCTCGCGTGCACGTTTGGGGTCAAGCTTGCCGAGGCTAAAAGCCACCACCACCGTCGTCCCGAGATCTATAGCGGCAAAAAACGAGATCACCACCATGTTAAAGCTGTCCGCCAGCCCAACCCCTGCCATCGCCTCTTTTCCCAGCCAGCTCACCAGGAAGGTGCTCAGGACCCCCATCAGCAAAACGCAGGTATTTTCCAGGAAGATAGGCACAGCGAGAGGGGTGATTTCACGCCAGAACAGGACACGATAGCTTTTACGTTTTGCATACCATGGCGTGCGCTCTATCGCCTGGCGTAAGGAGGCAGTGACGTTCAAAATGGACCTTAGAGAGAAAAGTTGAAACCCCATTTCAAATGATGGGGGACAAATGCTCATCCTGCAAAGTATTTTCCAGAAAAAGATGTGTGGATTTACAACAAACTGACGACAGAATCAGCAATCGGTCGATTTTCCCTAAGATCAGGTTTGACAAAAGTTTTTTCGCCGCTAAGATAAGCCTCCACAACGATTCCTCTGTAGTTCAGTCGGTAGAACGGCGGACTGTTAATCCGTATGTCACTGGTTCGAGTCCAGTCAGAGGAGCCAAATTTAAAAAGCCTGCTTTTAAAGCAGGCTTTTTGCTTTGCGGATGAGGGAAAATGAACGCTCTGTTTGTCTACGGCACGCTGCGCCCGGGCCACTCAAATGCGCATATTCTTGAAAACATTGGCGGCGAATGGCTGGCCGGTTCCGTATCCGGTACGTTTTACGAACGCGGCTGGGGCGCTGCGGCGGATTTCCCGGGGATTGTGCTCCACCCGGACGGACCCCGCGTCGAAGGCTATCTGTTTATCTCTGATAACCTTGCCGCACACTGGCAAATGCTGGATGAATTTGAAGATGGCTACGATCGGGTTGAGGTCACGGTGACCACTCTTGAAGGCAAGCAGGTTAAGGCCTGGATTTATCAGCTACAGCCGCGTTCTGCGTCATAAAAAAAGGCTCTCTGTCACCAGAGAGCCTTTTTTACTATTCGCTGCGATTACTCGCTTTTTGCTTCGCCGTTTTTGATTTCGCCCATCACTTTCAGCTTCTTGGAGATGTCGCGACGCTCTTTGGACAGCTCTGCGTTTTTGATGATGTAGTCATCAACGCGGTCTTCATAGTCGCTCTTCATGCTGGCGATGATGCCCTGAATAGCTTCAACGCTCATACCTGGCTTGATGTAGTCGCTCAGGTTGTCGAGCAGCAGAACACGTTTCTGGTTGTCACGGATCTTCTTCTCAACGTCCTGGATTTCACGCTGCAGTTTGTTTTTGCGGCGGAACAGGCGGACGAATTCCAGAACATCCTGGAACGAAGGCTTGGTAGTTTCCATTTTTACACCCCTGATAATGTGAGATTCGGATTCGTTAAGGCAACCGTTGTAACAATAACCTTACTGACAGCGGCTGCGAATGACAATGAGTATATCGTTTAAAGCTATCATAACCCCAATTGCTGCTGAATCGAAGCAGCAGCCGTCACATACGCCTTTTATTTGCGCAGCGCCCGGCAAATAAGGTGCGATAACAGCTCAAGCTGCCGCGCCAGTTCCATGCTCAGCCAGACGTAGCCATGAATAGGCGTTTCCGCCACGTTATCGCCCTGGCGTTCATTGATGAGCTGCTTCAGCTCCGCGACGATCTCATTCAGCCGCTCGCTGTTGGCCATTATCGGCTGCGGGTTCCCTTCATAGAGCGCATGGGCGATGGTCAACAGCGTTTGCTGCGTCATCTGCTGGGTCTCTTTGAGGGTCTGCGCGTTGAGCATCAACAGATGGCTGGGACGCGACGCCCAGTGGGCGTTGATTTGCAGTTCAAGCATGCAGACCAGATTGCGGCTTACCGTCTGGATGGCTTCGAAAATTGCTTTCTGAATATGGGTTTCTTTGCTGGCGGGCGTGATCAGGCCGCGCATTTTGACCACGTCGTTGAGGATCGTTTGCAGATGCTTTTCCAGCCGGGGACGCTCAACCAGATTCGGGGAAAAACCAGCCTGATAGACGCGGTTAAAGGCGGTGACGTAGTTGGCCATCTGAATACGCCAGTGCAGAAAAGCACGCTGTGGCCAGATACCGGTGAAAAGCATGGCCAGCAGTGACCCCAGGATGACATCCCCGCTTCGCCACAGCGCCGTGGTCATATCCCCGGCGGGCGCGCCGACAACCACCGCGAGCGTAATACCAATCAGCAGCGCCTGATACGGCTTTTTACCCAACGCCAGCCAGCCGCACAGGAACATAGCGGCACCGCACCATGCCAGCATCACGGGAAATGAGATGAGCTCCAGCTTCAGGGCAATAAGCCCAAGAGCCGAGCCTAAAACCGTCCCGCCAATTCGCTCGAAGGCGCGCGGAACAACGTTCCCCCAAAACGAGATGGGCCCCATCACCACCACCAGCGTGATCAGCGGCCATGTTCCTTCCGGAACATCCAGCAAACGGACCAGCACAAACGTCAACACAAAAGCCAGCGCGATGCGACACCCGTGCACCACGCGGTAATGTTTGTACAACCGAATTTCAAAAGGGGTTAATGATTTGTCGGGACGCACACCCGCTCTCCAGCTACACGGCAAATCACAATTGTACTGTGTTTTCAGCCGGGCGGATCGTTCCCGGCTGAAAAACCCTTCATTGAGCAGGCTTAAACCGATTTATGCTCTACCGCGATATACATTTCGATATCCCAGTAGCCGTCTGCATTGCCGTCATTGAGATAGCGCTCGAAGCAGGGCTTGAGCGCCATCTGGTACTTATTGTCCTGCAGCAGAGAATTAAAGAACTGATACCACGGCGTGGCGAAGTCATAGTTTTCCACGCGCGCCGTTGCCACGGCATAATCCCCGGCCGCGATTTCCGTCATCATGACGCCTTCGCTGTTTTCCGGGATAACGAAATCCTCCGGTACCGTAACGGCCGTATCGCAGCGCAGTTTTTCTGCCGGGACCTCATCCGGATTATCGTAGTAGACCGCAACCCACTCCAGCGGCTCAATGTGACGCCCGTCCACCCACATCACCAGCTGTTCAAAGCCCTGTTTTACCGTTTGTTCCCACGGTCCGACCAAATGAAAACCGGCAATCTTACGTTTCTGTTGCTGCTTAATGCTGTAGTCCATGCTGCCTCCATTTATTACTGTATATACATACACTATAAAGCGGATTCTGAGCGTTCAGCAAACGTGAAGTGTTTATTATGTGAGCAGACTCGCAACCCTGCCAGTCTGCTCATCTACCGTTAGAGCGTGTGGTGCAGATAATCGCTCATGCGAGAGAACAGGCCGCCTTTATCAACGGCTTCCAGCGTCACCAGCGGCCAGTGCGCCACCACTTTGTCGCGATCGTAGAGCTGGATCTCCCCGACACGCTGATGCGCGGCAATCGGCGCTTCCAGCTCTTTTTTATCCAGCACGTATTTGGCTTTGATGTTCGGCACTTCCGCTTTCGGCAGGGCCAGCCAGAAGTCCTGGTCGGTACCCAGTTTCACCTGCTCCTTATCGCCGTACCAGATACGCTCTGTCCCCACTTTTTTACCGCTATGCAGGATCTGCACCGTATCGAAATTCTGCTGCCCCCAGTGCAGCAGTTTTCGGGCCTGGTCCTCACGCCCTTTCGGGCTGTCTGCTCCCATCACCACCGCGATTAAACGGCGCTGGCCGTCTACGGCGGACGCAATCAGGTTAAAACCCGCCCCCGAGGTATGCCCCGTTTTAAGGCCGTCCACGTTCATAGTTTTATCCCACAGCAGGCCGTTACGGTTTTGCTGGGTGATCCCGTTCCAGGTCAGGCTCTTTTCGCTGTACATATGATAAAACTCAGGCTCGCCGTGGATGATGGCGCGGGAGAGGACGGCCAGGTCATAGGCAGAGCTGTGCTGTCCCGGCGCGTCCAGCCCGTGGACGGTTTCAAAATGCGTATCGCGCAGGTTCAGCTTTTGCACGTAGTCGTTCATCATCTTCACAAACTGCGGCTGACCGCCCGCCACGTGATCGGCCAGCGCCACGCAGGCGTCGTTGCCGGAATCGACAATCAGGCCGCGGCTTAAGTCACGCACGGAGACGCGATCGCCCTCTTTCAGGAACATGAGCGACGAGCCGTCAAAAACCGGGTTGCCTTTAGCCCACGCGTCACGCCCTACGGTGACAATGTCGTCCGGCGTAATGCGGTGGCTATCAATGGCCCGATCAACCACATATCCCGTCATCAGCTTGGTCAGGCTCGCCGGATTACGTTGTTGATGTTCGTTGCCCGCCGTTAAGATCTGACCGGTCGTGTAGTCCATCAGCACCCATGAGCCAGCCTGAATGGCCGGAGGCTGCGGCGAAAAATCCAGCGGTTCGGCCGCAAAAGCAGATGAGACACTCGAAGCGAGTAAAGAAACAGCAATAAACAGACGGCGTTTCAACGGTATATCCTCAGGTCATTAAAAATCGATGACCTTTTTACGGGAGTTCTGATGTCGTTACCTGGCTTAATTGCAAAAAAATGTGACAAAACGCAGATTTTCCCCTGAAGCTGGCGCGCAAATTTGCGCCACGGCGGTGCTTTTTATTCGGTCTGGACCGCACGATCGTTTACCATAGTGACGTCATTTTTTAACAGGATGGTATTACTGGTGTCTGACTCTGCCGCTCGCCCGACTTTTTTGTTCCACGACTACGAAACCTTTGGCACGCACCCGGCGCTGGACCGACCGGCGCAGTTTGCCGCCATCCGCACCGACGACGAATTCAATATCATTGGCGAGCCTGAGGTCTTTTACTGCAAACCGGCTGATGACTACCTGCCGCAGCCCGGGGCGGTCATGGTCACCGGGATCACGCCTCAGGAAGCGCGGGAAAAAGGCGTTAACGAGGCAGAATTCGCCCGACGCATTCACGATCTGTTTACCGTCCCCCATACCTGCGTGGTCGGCTACAACAACATCCGCTTCGATGACGAAGTGACGCGCAACATCTTCTATCGTAACTTTTACGATCCCTATGCCTGGAGCTGGCAGAACCGCAACTCGCGCTGGGATTTACTCGACATCATGCGCGCCTGTTATGCCCTGCGCCCTGAAGGCATTAACTGGCCGGAAAATGAGGAAGGGCTGACCAGCTTCCGGCTGGAACACCTGACGCGCGCAAACGGTATCGAGCACAGCAATGCTCACGACGCGATGGCGGACGTCTATGCCACCATTGCCATGGCGAAGCTGGTGAAAACCGCTCAGCCGCGGCTATTTGAATATCTGCTGAGCCACCGCAGTAAACAAAAATTAACCACGCTGATTGATGTGCCACAGATGAAGCCGCTGGTGCATATTTCCGGCATGTTTGGCGCCTGGCGCGGCAATACCAGCTGGGTCGCCCCGCTGGCCTGGCATCCGGATAACCGTAATGCGGTCATCATGGTGGATTTGGCCGGTGATATTTCACCGCTGCTGGAGCTTGACAGTGACACCCTGCGCGAGCGGCTTTATACCCCGAAAAATGAACTCGGGGATCTGCCTGCGGTGCCGGTTAAACTGGTGCATATCAATAAATGTCCGGTCCTGGCGCAGGCGAATACGCTACGCCCGGAAGATGCGGACAGGCTGGGCATAAACCGGCAGCACTGCCTCGATAATCTGAAAGTGCTGCGCGATAATCCTCAGGTGCGCGAGAAGGTGGTCGCCATCTTTGCCGAGGCGGAGCCTTTCGTTCCGTCTGAAAACGTGGATGCCCAGCTCTATAACGGTTTCTTCAGCGATGCCGATCGCGCGGCGATGAATATCCTTCTGCAAACCGAGCCGCGCAACTTACCGGCGCTGGATATTACCTTCGCAGATAAACGCATCGAAAAGCTGATGTTTAATTACCGCGCGCGTAACTACCCCGGCACGCTGGACGAGGCAGAACAGGATCGCTGGCTGCAGCATCGTCGCAATGTCTTTACCCCTGAGTTCCTTAATAGCTATGCCCAGGAGCTGGAAATGCTTTATGGCCAGTATGAAGGGAATGCTGAAAAACAGGCACTGTTGAAATCCCTGTACCAGTACGCGCAAGAGATAGTCTGAGTGAGGGGTATAAAAAAGCCGGAGGCGATGTCTCCGGCTTTTTTATACCCGCTTGGGTTTTGTAGGTCGGGTAAGGCGTAGCCGCCACCCGACACGGAATTACGCGACGTCTTCGTACTGAGGAACCGGGTTACGGAAGCTCTTGGTGACGCAGGCCAGGTAAACCAAACCGATAGCACCCCAGATCAGACCCAGAACCATAGAGCTCTCTTCCAGGTTAATCCACAGCGCGCCCACGGTCAGGGCACCACACACTGGCAGCACCAGATAGTTGAAGTGGTCTTTCAGCGTTTTGTTGCGCTTCTCACGGATCCAGAACTGCGAGATCACGGAGAGGTTAACGAAGGTGAACGCCACCAGCGCACCGAAGTTGATCAGCGCGGTCGCCGTCACCAGGTCGAATTTAATCGCCAGCAGGGCAATAGCGCCAACCAGCAGCACGTTCCACGCCGGAGTACGCCATTTCGGATGAACGTAGCCGAAGAAACGGGTCGGGAATACGCCGTCACGGCCCATCACGTACATCAGACGAGAAACGCCTGCGTGTGCCGCCATGCCGGACGCCAGTACGGTCACGCTGGAGAAGATCAGCACGCCCCACTGGAAGGTTTTACCCGCAACATACAGCATGATTTCAGGCTGTGACGCATCCGGATCTTTAAAGCGAGAGATGTCCGGGAAGTACAGCTGCAGGAAGTAGGAAGCTCCGATAAAGATCAGGCCGCCAATCAGCGCGGTCAGGAAAATCGCTTTCGGGATCACGCGCTCAGCATCTTTGGTCTCTTCGGACAGAGAAGAGATACCGTCAAAGCCCAGGAACGAGAAGCACAGAATTGTCGCACCGGTAATCATCGGCACAACGTGCGCACCTTCAGACCAGAATGGACGCGTGCTGGTCAGCGTACCTGCACCTTCACCGTGAGAAACACCGTAGATGATCAGGCCAACGATAACCGCCACAATACCCATCTGCAGAATAACAATCAGGGTGTTGAAGTTCGCCACGGTCTTGATGCTGCGCAGGTTAGAGATGGTCATAAAGGCCACCAGCGCGACAACGAAGATCCACGATGGAACAGAAGGCACCAGCGCTTCAAAGTAAATTTTTGCCAGCAGAATGTTGATCATCGGCATGAACAGATAGTCCAGCAGAGATGACCAGCCCACCATAAAGCCAACCGCCGGGCTGATGGATTTTTGGGCATAGGTGTAGGCAGAGCCTGCAGACGGGAAACGGCGAACCAGTTTACCGTAGCTCAGCGCAGTAAAGAGAATGGCGACCAGCGCAAAGGCGTACGCCGTTGCCACGTGACCGTCTGTGAGGCCCGATACGATACCGAATGTATCGAACAGCGTCATCGGTTGCATATAGGCGAGGCCCATCATAACAACCGGAATCAACGTAAGCGTTTTACGTAATTCCACGCGAGAGGTGTTTGGAGTTGCGTTATGCGACATAGTTATTCTCCTTGAAGGTGATAACCGCCACGTAAGCGAAAAATTGCCCCATTTCTTTCTTCCTCAGCGACAACAACTGTCGGATTTTAGTAAATATCTATCCGGTACGAAGCCCGGCCTCTTGGTTTTTAGTTTCGTTTCGTACATGCAAAAAAAAATAACCGACGCCTTTTATATCGTCGATTATTCATTTGGTTGCAGCGGCGGCATTTTGCCCCACATCGGATACAAAAGGCAATACTTTGCAAAGCACGGGACAATTTTCTTTTTGCTAAATGGCTGATTTCTGGACGCCGGGCTGAGAGTAAACGGCGGCGATAGCACTATTTGCTAAAATCTCGTCTCGCCACCATGCGCTGGCCAGCCCTGCAGTTTGTTCATTCCAGCCTACCCACACCGATTCATTACTGCTTTGAGCAAGTACCTGTTTTTCAACAAGCGCACCGTTGTCAATAAACCGCTGCGCCAGATAGCGGGGTAAAAAACCGCAGCCCAGACCGCTTATTTGCAGTTCCAGCTTGGTTTTAAAGTCGAAAACGGTAATGGCCTCCTGCTCATCAAGCAGCTGCGAGGAGACCGAACATTCCGGACGAGAGCTGTCTCCGACCACGATGGCGCGGTAGCCTTTAATCACGCGACGGTTAATAGGTTCTGGCTCCTGAGCCAGAGGATGATGAGGCGCTACGGCAAACACCTGCTCCAGCACGCCCAGCCGGGCAAAACCAAACTCGCTCAACTGGGGAGGCTCATGGAGTGCACCGACAAAAATATCCGCCCTGCCCTGCGTTAAGGCATCCCAGGAGCCCCCCAGCACGCCGTTGATAAAAATAAGCCGGGTCACGCTGTGATGTTGATAAAAGGCCTCAATCAGGGGCGTCAGGAGAGAAAACGGAAAGGTATCATCCACGCCAATGATCAGCTCGTTTTCCCACCCCTGATGGAGTTTTACGGCCTGTTTTTCGAGTTCACGGACGGTATGGAGGACTTCGCGGCCTTTTTCCAGCAGCATCTGTCCGGTACGGGTAAAACGGGCGCGGTGTCCTGTGCGATCGAGGATCTGGATATTGAGATCGCTTTCCAGTTTTTGAACAGTATAGCTCAACGCAGACGGGGTTTTGTAGAGCTTTGCCGACGCCGCGGCAAAGCTCCCCTCTTTTTCCAGTGCATCCAGAATAATAAGAACATCCAGCAGCGGTTTCATGCTCGCCCCCTTTCGGTGTGCGATGGTCTCCGCTGCGGGACTTATTCCATGGGCATCACCAGCGGATCGGGATACTGATACTCAAACCCCAGCTCATGACAAATGCGATTGCCATCAACAATTTTGCCTTTACTGTCATCCTTTGCCTCACCGAAAACCGGCGCCGCCAGGCCCAGCTGACGTGCCATCAGCGGGTAAAACGTGCTGCGCGCCGGATGAGACGGTGCACATATATTATAGATGTGTCCACCTTTCGGAGCCTGTAAGAGTAGCTCAATCGCGCCAACAACATCGTCAAGATGTACAAGATTGACGACATGCTGTCCGTCTGGCGCAGATTTCCCGGCAAAAAAGCGTCCCGGATGGCGGCCAGGGCCTACCAGCCCCGCCAGACGTACGATATCGACCTGCGTGCCGGGAAGATGATGCAGCCAGTCTTCCAGCTCCTTCAGAACCTGACCGCTCGCCGTCACGGGACGGCGCTCGGAACTCTCTTTCACCACGCCCTCAACCTCGCCATAGATCGACGTCGAGCTGGTAAAAATGATGCGCGGAACATGGTGCGCCAGCGCGCTGTCGACGATCTCCTGCATCGCCTGCAGATAAAAAGACTCGCCCGGCCCGCTGCGCCGCGCGGGTAGCGTAATCACCAGCGCATCGACGTTCATCAGCGTGTCCAGATCGTCAGCATCACACACCAGCTCCGGTTCAAGACGCAGTTCAACGCCATCAATACCGCACATGCGCGCTGCCTCTACCCCATCCGCCGTGGTTTTGCTCCCGGTCACCTGCCAGCCTTTTGCGGCTAATGACATCGCCAGCGGCATTCCCAGCCATCCTAAACCGACAATCGCGACCTTTTTCATGCGAATTCTCCTGACTCTCACTCGTCTTTTATAAGGCTACGCCAGCCCGGCAGAACACACAATTCATAGCATCAATATGAAATGAATTAATGATCAAAAAAAGCCCTTGCAATATGTCGTACAACTGGTTTAGGTTAAAAGACATCAAATGAATAAGCATTCATCGAGAATTTATATGACACGCGTTCAATTTAAACACCACCATCATCACCATCATCCTGACTAGTCTTTCAGGCGATGTGTGCTGGAAGACGT
Organism: Enterobacter cloacae complex sp. CARB60; assembly: GCF_036487345.1. Taxonomy (NCBI): domain Bacteria; kingdom Pseudomonadati; phylum Pseudomonadota; class Gammaproteobacteria; order Enterobacterales; family Enterobacteriaceae; genus Enterobacter; species Enterobacter cloacae complex sp. CARB60. The sequence continues at coordinate 1,645,846 of NZ_JAZKLC010000002.1, read as the reverse complement.
TTGGATCTTCCAGTGGTGCATGAACGCATGAGAAAGCCCCCGGAAGATCTTCTTCCGGGGGCTTTTTTTTGGACCGAATTCAGACAGGTTAAAACAGGTTAACGAGGAATAAAGAATGTTAGATAACTCACGCTTACGCATAGCTATTCAAAAATCAGGCCGTTTGAGCGATGACTCACGCGAACTGCTGGCCCGCTGCGGGATTAAAATTAACCTGCACACGCAGCGCCTGATTGCTCTGGCTGAAAACATGCCCATCGACATTCTGCGCGTGCGTGATGACGATATTCCCGGCCTGGTTATGGACGGCGTCGTTGACCTCGGCATCATCGGTGAAAACGTGCTGGAAGAAGAGCTGCTGACCCGCCGCGCGCAGGGCGAAGATCCGCGTTACTTCACCCTGCGTCGTCTGGACTTCGGCGGCTGCCGCCTGTCGCTGGCAACGCCGGTTGATGAAGCGTGGGACGGACCGGCCGCGCTGAACGGCAAACGTATCGCCACCTCTTACCCTCACCTGTTAAAGCGTTATCTCGACCAGAAAGGCGTGCAGTTTAAATCCTGCCTGCTGAACGGCTCTGTTGAAGTGGCACCGCGTGCGGGTCTGGCGGACGCCATCTGTGACCTCGTCTCTACCGGCGCGACGCTGGAAGCGAACGGTCTGCGCGAAGTAGAGGTGATCTACCGCTCTAAAGCGTGCCTGATTCAGCGCGACGGCGACATGGCCGACGCCAAACAGCAGCTGATCGACAAACTGCTGACCCGTATTCAGGGCGTGATTCAGGCGCGTGAGTCCAAATACATCATGATGCACGCCCCAACCGAGCGTCTGGATGAAGTGATTGCCCTGCTGCCGGGCGCCGAGCGCCCAACCATCCTGCCGCTGGCGGGCGATCAGCAGCGCGTGGCGATGCACATGGTGAGCAGCGAAACCCTGTTCTGGGAAACCATGGAAAAACTGAAGGCGCTGGGCGCAAGCTCCATCCTGGTGCTGCCTATTGAGAAGATGATGGAGTAATGGCCATGAGCTTTAACACAATCATCGACTGGAATAACTGTAGCGACGCACAGCAGCGCGAGCTGCTGATGCGCCCGGCGATTTCCGCCTCCGAAAGCATCTCACGCATCGTGGCGGAGATCCTGGACAACGTCAAAGCCCGTGGCGATGACGCGCTGCGTGAATACAGCGCAAAATTTGATAAGACGGAAGTCGGCGCATTGCAGGTTACCGAGCAGGAAATCATTGACGCCAGTAATCGCCTGGGTGACGACATCAAGCAGGCGATGGCCGTCGCGGTGAAAAACATTGATACCTTCCACACCGCGCAAAAGCTGCAGACCGTGGATGTCGAAACCGTACCCGGCGTGCGTTGCCAGCAGGTCACGCGCCCGGTTGCATCCGTCGGCCTCTATATTCCAGGCGGCTCTGCCCCGCTTTTCTCCACCGTACTGATGCTGGCGACTCCCGCACGCATTGCCGGGTGTCAGAAAGTGGTACTTTGCTCTCCGCCACCGATTGCCGACGAGATCCTTTATGCGGCGAAGCTGTGCGGCGTGCAGGCGGTATATAAAGTGGGCGGCGCGCAGGCGATTTCAGCCCTGGCGTTCGGTACGGAATCCATTCCGAAGGTCGACAAAATTTTTGGCCCGGGTAATGCATACGTGACCGAAGCCAAGCGCCAGGTCAGCCAGCGTCTGGACGGCGCGGCAATTGACATGCCTGCCGGACCGTCTGAAGTGCTGGTGATTGCCGACAGCGGCGCAACGCCGGACTTCGTCGCCTCCGACCTGCTTTCTCAGGCGGAACACGGCCCGGACTCGCAGGTCATCCTGCTGACGCCGGATGCCGATATGGCGAAACGCGTGGGCGAAGCCGTGGAGCGTCAGCTTGCCGACCTGCCCCGCGCCGACACGGCACGCCAGGCGTTAGCGGCCAGCCGCCTGATTGTGGCGCGCGATCTGGACCAGTGCATTGCCATCTCCAACCAGTACGGCCCCGAGCACCTGATTATTCAGACCCGCAGCGCGCGCGATCTGGTCGACAGCATTACCAGCGCGGGCTCGGTGTTCCTCGGCGACTGGTCACCGGAGTCCGCAGGGGATTATGCCTCCGGCACCAACCACGTTCTGCCGACGTATGGCTATACCTCTACCTGTTCCAGCCTGGGCCTGGCGGATTTCCAGAAACGCATGACCGTGCAGGAACTCTCCCGCGAAGGATTTGCGTCACTGGCTTCGACTATTGAAACCCTGGCTGCCGCCGAGCGACTGACCGCCCACAAAAATGCCGTTACGCTGCGCGTTGCAGCCCTGAAGGAGCAAGCATGAACATTGAAGAGTTAGCCCGCGAAAATGTCCGTCGCCTGACGCCTTACCAGTCTGCGCGTCGTCTCGGCGGCAAAGGGGATGTCTGGCTGAATGCCAACGAATTCCCGACTGCGGTGCATTTTGAGCTGTCGCAGCAGACGCTGAACCGCTATCCGGAGTGTCAGCCGAAAGCGGTGATTGAAAACTACGCGCAGTACGCGGGCGTGAAGCCGGAGCAGGTGCTGGTCAGCCGCGGCGCGGATGAGGGTATTGAACTGCTGATCCGCGCCTTCTGCGAGCCGGGCAAAGATGCGGTGATGTACTGCCAGCCGACCTACGGCATGTACAGCGTCAGCGCGGAAACCTTCGGCGTGGCGTGCCGCAACGTGCAGGCGCTGGAGAACTGGCAGCTCGATTTGCAGGGCATTGCCGACAATCTCGAAGGCGTAAAAGTCGTCTTTGTCTGTAGCCCGAACAACCCGACCGGACAGATTATCAACCCGCAGGATATCCGTACCCTGCTGGAGATGACGCGCGGTAAAGCCCTGGTGGTGGCCGACGAAGCCTACATCGAATTCTGCCCGCAGGCGACGCTGGCAGGCTGGCTGGAAGAGTACCCGCACCTGGTGGTACTGCGTACGCTGTCTAAAGCCTTTGCCCTCGCGGGTCTACGCTGCGGATTCACCCTGGCGAATAAAGAGGTCATCGACCTGCTGCTGAAAGTGATCGCCCCGTACCCGCTCTCGACGCCGGTTGCCGATATTGCGGCACAGGCCCTGACGCCTCAGGGAATCAACGCGATGCGCGAGCGCGTGGCGCAAATCCTGGAGGAACGTCAGTATCTGGTGACCGCCCTGAAGGATATTTCCTGCGTAGAGCAGGTGTTCGACTCGGAAACTAACTACATCCTGGTGCGCTTCACCGCCTCCAGTGCCGTATTTAAATCTTTGTGGGATCAGGGCATTATCTTACGAGACCAGAATAAACAACCTTCTCTGAGCGGATGCCTGCGCATTACCGTAGGCACCCGTGCAGAGAGCCAGCGCGTGATTGACGCCCTGAAAGCGGAGAAAGTATGACCCAGAAGATCCTTTTTATCGATCGTGACGGCACCCTTATTTCGGAGCCACCAGCCGATTTTCAGGTCGATCGATTCGACAAGCTGGCTTTTGAACCGGACGTGATCCCGGTGCTGCTTAATCTGCAAAAAGCAGGCTTTAAGCTGGTGATGATCACCAACCAGGACGGTCTGGGTACCGACAGCTTCCCGCAGGCAGACTTTGACGGCCCGCATAATCTGATGATGCAGGTGCTGACCTCTCAGGGCGTGGTATTTGATGAGGTGCTGATTTGCCCACACATGCCGGCCGACGAGTGTGACTGCCGTAAGCCAAAGGTGAAGCTGGTAGAGCGTTACCTGGCTGAAGATGCGCTGGATAAAACCAACAGCTATGTCATCGGCGATCGCATCACCGATATTACGCTGGCGGAAAACATGGGCATCGCGGGGCTGCGCTACGACCGCAACAACCTTAACTGGGCGAAGATTGGCGAGCAGCTGACAAAACGCAACCGCTATTCCCACGTTGAGCGCAACACCAAAGAGACGCAGATTGATGTGAAGGTCTGGCTGGACCGTGAAGGCGGCAGCAAGATCCACACCGGCGTCGGCTTCTTCGACCACATGCTGGACCAGATTGCCACCCACGGCGGCTTCCGCATGGAGATCGCGGTAAAAGGCGACCTTTACATTGACGATCACCACACCGTGGAAGATACCGGCCTGGCGCTGGGCGAAGCCCTGAAGCTGGCGCTCGGCGATAAGCGCGGCATTAACCGTTTCGGCTTTGTCCTGCCGATGGACGAGTGTCTGGCGCGCTGCGCAATGGACATCTCCGGTCGTCCGCACCTGGAATATAAAGCCGATTTCACCTATCAGCGCGTGGGCGATCTGAGCACCGAAATGGTGGAGCACTTCTTCCGCTCATTGTCCTACACCATGGGCCTGACGCTGCACCTGAAGACCAAGGGCAAGAACGATCACCACCGCGTGGAGAGTCTCTTCAAAGCCTTTGGCCGTACCCTTCGCCAGGCGATTCGCGTGGAAGGTGACGCCCTACCCTCGTCGAAAGGAGTGCTGTAATGAACGTGGTGATTCTGGATACCGGATGCGCCAACCTGAACTCCGTGAAATCGGCGATTGCGCGTCACGGCTATGAGCCAGCGGTGAGCCGTGATCCGGACGTGGTGCTGCGCGCCGACAAACTCTTTTTACCGGGCGTGGGAACCGCGCAGGCCGCGATGGATCAGATTCGCGAACGCGAGCTGGTCGATCTGATCAAAGCCTGTACCCAGCCGGTGCTGGGCATTTGCCTGGGCATGCAGATCCTGGGCCGCCGCAGCGAAGAGAGCAACGGCGTTGACCTGCTGGGCATTATTGACGAAGACGTGCCGAAAATGACCGACCACGGCCTGCCTCTGCCGCATATGGGCTGGAACCGCGTTTATGCCAAAGCGGGCGATCGGCTGTTTCGCGGCATCGAAGACGGCGCGTATTTCTACTTCGTGCACAGCTACGCCATGCCGGTGAACGTGAATACGATCGCCCAGTGCACCTACGGCGAGGCGTTTACGGCAGCCGTACAGAAAGACAATTTCTTCGGCGTGCAGTTTCACCCGGAGCGCTCTGGCGCCGCAGGCGCGCAGCTGTTGAAAAACTTCCTGGAGATGTGATGATTATTCCCGCTTTAGATTTAATTGACGGCACCGTTGTCCGTCTCCACCAGGGCGATTATGGCCAGCAGCGCGACTACGGTAACGATCCGCTGCCGCGTCTGCAGGATTATGCCGCCCAGGGTGCTCAGGTGCTGCACCTGGTGGATTTGACGGGCGCGAAAGACCCGGCGAAACGCCAGATCCCACTGCTGAAAAATCTGGTCGCCGGTGTTGATGTGCCCGTGCAGGTCGGCGGCGGCGTGCGTACGGAAGATGACGTTGCGGCGCTGCTGGACGCTGGCGTGGCCCGCGTGGTGGTGGGTTCAACCGCCGTGAAAGATCCTGAGACGGTGAAGGGCTGGTTCCGCCGCTTTGGCGCAGATGCGCTGGTGCTGGCGCTGGACGTGCGTATTGACGAACAGGGTAACAAGCAGGTTGCCGTGAGCGGCTGGCAGGAAAACTCCGGCGTGACGCTGGAAGAGCTGGTTGATATCTATCTTCCGGTTGGTCTTAAGCACGTGTTATGCACGGACATCTCCCGCGACGGAACGCTCGCGGGCTCCAACGTTTCTCTGTATGAAGAGGTCTGTGCCCGTTATCCGCAGGTAGCGTTCCAGTCTTCTGGCGGTATCGGTGATATTGCCGACGTGGCCGCGCTGCGCGGTACCGGTGTACAGGGTGTGATTGTGGGCCGGGCCCTGCTGGAAGGTAAATTTACTGTGACGGAGGCGATTCAATGCTGGCAAAACGGATAATTCCTTGTCTTGACGTACGTGACGGCCAGGTCGTGAAAGGCGTGCAGTTCCGCAACCACGAGATCATTGGCGACATCGTCCCGCTGGCAAAACGCTATGCCGATGAAGGCGCAGACGAGCTGGTCTTTTATGATATCACCGCTTCCAGCGATGGCCGCGTGGTCGACAAAAGCTGGGTAGCGCGCGTGGCGGAAGTGATCGACATTCCATTCTGCGTAGCGGGCGGGATTAAGTCCGCTGACGACGCCGCCAAAATTCTCTCTTTTGGTGCCGACAAGATTTCTATCAACTCCCCTGCCCTGGCCGACCCGGAGCTGATCACCCGCCTGGCCGATCGTTTTGGCGTACAGTGTATTGTGGTTGGGATCGACACCTGGTATGACGCCGCAACGGGCAAGTACCACGTCAACCAGTACACCGGAGATGAAAGCCGCACGCGCGTGACGCAGTGGGAAACGCTCGACTGGGTGCAGGAAGTGCAGAAGCGAGGCGCAGGCGAGATTGTCCTCAACATGATGAACCAGGACGGCGTGCGTAACGGGTATGACCTCGAGCAGCTGAAAAAAGTCCGTGCGGTCTGCCACGTTCCGCTGATTGCCTCCGGCGGCGCGGGCACCATGGAACACTTCCTCGAAGCCTTCCGCGATGCCAACGTTGACGGTGCGCTGGCCGCTTCCGTGTTCCACAAACAGATTATTAATATTGGTGAGTTAAAAACGTACCTGGCCGACCAGGGCGTGGAGATCAGGGTATGTTAACAGAGCAACAACAGGCGCAGCTGGACTGGGAAAAAACGGACGGATTACTGCCGGTGGTGGTCCAGCATGCCGTCTCAGGCGAAGTGCTGATGCTGGGGTATATGAACCAGGACGCGCTGGCAAAAACGCTCGACAGCGGCAAAGTGACCTTCTACTCCCGCACGAAACAGCGCCTGTGGACCAAAGGAGAAACCTCAGGGCATTTCCTCAATGTGGTCAGCATAGCGCCCGACTGCGATAACGACACCCTGCTGGTGCTGGCAAACCCAATCGGCCCAACCTGCCATAAAGGGACCAGCAGCTGCTTCGGCGAGACGAATCATCAGTGGTTATTCCTGTATCAACTGGAACAGCTGCTTGCTGAGCGTAAAACGGCGGATCCTGAGAGTTCCTATACCGCCAAGCTGTACGCCAGCGGAACCAAGCGTATCGCACAGAAGGTAGGAGAAGAAGGCGTTGAAACCGCGCTGGCTGCAACCGTGCATGACCGCGAGGAGCTGACGAATGAAGCGTCTGATTTAATGTATCACCTGCTGGTGCTGCTGCAGGATCAAGAGCTGGATTTGACGGCCGTGATTGAAAATCTTCGCAAACGTCACAAATAAAAAAACCGGGGATAATCCCCGGTTTTTTTTAATCTGCAAATCAGGCTTTTGGTTTGTAGCTACGCAATGCGTTGCGGCCCAGTACGAAACCTGAACCGATAATGCCACCCAGCAGCACGGCAAGAATCAGTACAATCGCTTTTTTCGGGCTGTCACGACGAACAGGGAGATCCGGTTTCATCACGTAGCGATAAACATGGATTGTTTCCGGATTTACGTTGAGATTCTCAATATCCAGCAAGTTCTGCTTGGTCTGGTAGTACGCAACTGAGAAGACCAGCGGACGAGACGCTTCGTTATCGATCATCGACTTAAGCGCTTCACTTCCCAGAAGGAACATGGTTTCCTGCGTTACGTCCTGGGTTTGCTGAATCTGCGGCGTGCTGATTTTCGCTGCCTCAGCGTTTTTCAGCGCCTCAGTGATTTGCTTGATACGCAAATCCTTCTGCTCCTGAGCCACTTTTTCCTGGTTTTCCAGTGAGTCATTAAGCGTGGTGATCTGCTGTTTAATGTTGTCGTTAAGGTCGAGAGCGAGCTCTTTCGCCGTTTGCTTGTCAATCTGCTGGATGTACTGTGCCAGCTGTTTTTGCGCAGCTTCCGCAGACTCAGCGGTATAGGAGACGCTTAACGGCAGCGTCTGGCCCTTAACGGTAGCGTCGATGGTCAGCTTTTCTGGTATTTCCTGGTTTTCGAGCGCTTGCGCTAAAGCAGAAAATGAGGAATTGAAACGGCTAATAGCACGGTTTTGGATGTCCGGCAGTGAAGGTGCTGCGCTACCGTACAGGATATTCAGTGCATTGGCGTAAGTGGCAATCTGCGCCGCATCTGGCTGAGAAATGATCGCGGAAGAGGTCCATTTCTCTTTTGCGACTGTAATATAAATACCCGCCAGGACGATAAAAACAGCAACAAAAGCGCCAATTACCCACTTTCCACGCCACAGCTGTAGCACTAAATCAAGTAAATCAATTTGCTCCGGAACAGTACTGCTATTAACCGGAGTATTGTTGTTCTGCGTCATACAATCCCTAACAGATGAAAAAGGGCAAAAATAGTCATGTTTACATAGTGTATCTGTTGCCAGCGATTTTTCTATCAGAATCCGATGAGTTATATCGGAAAGATGGGTTATATAACTCGCGGTCAACGCGCTATCATATAGCAATTCTGATGCCTCAGGCATCGACAAGATAGAAAAGTAATGAGGGAAGATATGAAATTTTTGGTTACGGGCGCGGCAGGGTTTATCGGTTCTCATGTCAGTAAACGCTTGCTGGATGCCGGACACCAGGTCGTCGGGATTGATAATCTCAATGACTACTATGATGTGAACCTTAAGCTGGCGCGTCTGGATCTGCTCAAATCCGATAATTTCACCTTCCAAAAGCTGGACTTGGCCGACCGTGAAGGCATGGCCGCGCTCTTCGCCAACGAGAAATTTGACCGTGTGATCCATCTGGCCGCACAAGCGGGGGTACGCTACTCGCTGGAAAATCCGCACGCTTATGCAGATGCTAACCTGGTGGGTCATCTCAACGTACTGGAAGGCTGTCGTCATAACAAGGTTCAACACCTCTTGTATGCTTCTTCCAGCTCCGTTTATGGTCTGAACCGTAAGATGCCGTTCTCTACTGATGACTCAGTGGATCATCCGGTTTCACTCTATGCGGCGACCAAAAAAGCCAATGAGCTGATGTCGCACACTTACTCGCATCTCTACAACCTGCCGACAACCGGTCTGCGCTTCTTTACGGTGTACGGTCCCTGGGGACGCCCGGATATGGCCCTGTTTAAGTTCACCAAAGCGATGATTGAAGGGAACAGCATCGACGTCTATAACTACGGCAAGATGAAACGTGACTTTACCTATATCGACGACATCGCTGAAGCGATCATCCGTCTTCAGGATGTGATTCCTCAGGCCGATGCTAATTGGACCGTCGAGACCGGTTCCCCGGCGACCAGCTCCGCACCTTATCGCGTTTACAATATTGGTAACAGCTCCCCAGTTGAGCTGATGGATTACATTACGGCACTGGAAGAGGCACTCGGCAAAGAAGCGGAGAAAAACATGATGCCGATTCAACCGGGTGACGTGCTGGAGACCAGCGCGGATACGAAAGCCTTGTATGACGTTATAGGCTTTAAACCGCAGACCTCGGTCAAAGACGGGGTAAAAAACTTTGTCGACTGGTATCGCGCTTTCTACAAGGTCTGAAAATAAAAAAACCCGGCAACCAGGCCGGGTTTTTTACGTGCGTTAAGAGTAATCAATCACTTCCGAACAGATCGCGGGTATAGACTTTATCCGCCACGTCCGCCAGTTCTTCCGCCATGCGGTTAGAGATTATCACGTCCGCTTCCTGCTTGAACGCATCCAGATCTCGAACCACACGGGAGTGGAAGAACTCGTCTTCCTGCATCGCAGGTTCGTAAATAATAACCTGAACGCCTTTCGCCTTAATACGCTTCATGATCCCCTGAATGGAAGACGCGCGGAAGTTATCAGAGCCGCTCTTCATGATCAGACGATAGACACCCACCACTTTCGGCTGACGCGCAAGGATAGAATCAGAGATGAAGTCTTTACGCGTGCGGTTGGCATCCACAATCGCGGAAATCAGGTTGTTTGGCACCGCCTGATAGTTTGCCAGCAGCTGCTTAGTATCTTTTGGCAGGCAGTAACCGCCATAGCCAAACGACGGGTTGTTGTAATGGTTGCCAATACGCGGGTCAAGGCACACGCCTTCGATGATCTGGCGGGTGTTCAGGCCCAGACTCTCTGCATAGCTGTCCAGCTCATTGAAGTAAGCCACACGCATTGCCAGATAGGTGTTGGCGAACAGCTTGATCGCTTCCGCTTCGGTGGAATCCGTGAACAGTACCGGAATATCTTTCTTGATTGCGCCTTCCTGCAGCAGTGCGGCAAACCGCTCCGCTCGCTCAGAGCGCTCACCGATCACAATACGGGAGGGGTGCAGATTATCGTATAACGCCCTGCCCTCGCGCAGAAACTCTGGCGAAAAGAAGACATTATCAATACCCAACTCTTCTTTAATAGATTTAGTGAAGCCTACTGGGATGGTCGACTTAATGATCATCACCGCTTTTGGGTTGATTGCGACAACGTCTTTGATCACCGCTTCTACGGTTGAGGTATTAAAGTAGTTGGTTTTAGGATCGTAATCAGTTGGAGTGGCGATGATGACGAAATCTGCGTCGCGATAGGCATCTTCTTTGTCAGTCGTTGCACGGAAGTTCAGTGGTTTATTAGCAAGATATTCCTGGATCTCTTTATCGACAATCGGGGATTTCTTTTGATTAAGCATATCCACTTTGGACTGAACGATATCCAACGCCACCACTTCGTGGTTTTGTGCGATCAGAATGCCGTTTGATAGGCCTACATAGCCTGTTCCGGAGATAGTTATTTTCATTCGTTTAACTTCTTCAAGTTTAAGTTTCAGGAGGCGTAAGCACGCCACCGCAATAAACAACTGTTGAGGTTTTTACCTCTTATGTTGAGTAGCTGTCAAGGCGAATGCCTGGCTGCAGAAATGAGAAAATGCAGTGGTTTATACGGGGTTGAAAGACATTCACTGCACAAAGCAAGTCCAGATGGGCTTATACGTGATAAAAAAAGCCCGGTGATCATCACCGGGCTTTTTTAACAGGCTGCTTTAAATCAGATTAATCCAGCCATTCGGTATGGAATACACCTTCTTTATCGGTGCGTTTATAAGTATGCGCACCGAAGTAATCACGCTGTGCCTGAATCAGGTTCGCTGGCAATACTGCAGCACGGTAGCTGTCATAGTACGCCACCGCAGCAGAGAAGGTCGGAACCGGAATACCGTTCTGGACAGCGTAGGCAACCACGTCACGCAGCGCCTGCTGATATTCGTCCGCAATTTTCTTGAAGTACGGCGCCAGCAGCAGGTTAGCGATACCCGCATTTTCAGCATAGGCATCGGTGATTTTCTGCAGGAACTGCGCACGAATGATGCAACCCGCGCGGAAGATCTTCGCGATTTCACCGTAGTTCAGATCCCAGTTGTTCTCGTCTGACGCCGCGCGCAGCTGAGAGAAGCCCTGCGCGTAAGAAACGATTTTACCCAGGTACAGTGCACGACGAACTTTTTCAACGAATTCGGCTTTGTCACCTGCTGGTTTAGCCTGTGGGCCAGACAGAACTTTAGATGCCGCGACGCGCTGCTCTTTCAGGGAAGAGATGTAACGCGCGAAGACGGATTCGGTGATCAGAGACAGCGGTTCGCCCAGATCCAGAGAACTCTGGCTGGTCCATTTACCGGTACCTTTGTTTGCTGCTTCATCCAGAATCACATCAACCAGGTATTTACCCTCTTCATCTTTTTTCGTGAAGATATCTTTGGTGATGTCGATCAGATAGCTGTTCAGCTCGCCTTTGTTCCACTCGGTGAAAGTCTCAGCGAGTTCTTCATTGGAAAGGTTCAGGCCGCCTTTCAGCAGGGAGTAAGCTTCAGCGATGAGCTGCATGTCGCCGTATTCGATGCCGTTGTGCACCATTTTCACATAGTGACCCGCACCATCTGCACCGATGTAGGTTACACAAGGCTCACCATCTTCAGCGACGGCTGCGATTTTGGTCAGGATAGGCGCGACCAGTTCGTACGCATCTTTCTGGCCGCCAGGCATGATTGATGGGCCTTTCAGAGCACCCTCTTCACCACCGGAAACACCGGTGCCGATAAAGTTGAAGCCTTCAGCAGACAGCTCACGGTTACGACGAATGGTGTCCTGGAAGAAGGTGTTACCTCCATCAATAATGATGTCGCCTTTATCCAGATAAGGTTTCAGGGAGTCGATAGCTGCATCGGTACCTGCGCCCGCTTTCACCATTAACAGGATACGACGAGGTGTTTCCAGAGACTCAACGAACTCTTTAACCGTATAGAAGGGAACCAGTTTCTTACCTGGATTCTCAGCGATGACTTCTTCGGTCTTATCACGGGAGCGGTTGAATACGGAGACGGTATAACCGCGGCTTTCGATGTTGAGCGCCAGGTTGCGCCCCATCACTGCCATACCGACAACGCCGATCTGTTGCTTGGACATTACATACTCCTGTCTTGGGGATAATCACTGCGATGCAATGCAGTTTGAATGTATCTATGATGTTAACTCAAGCCAGCTACTTGTGGATAGCCTTTGGTGCGCTTACGTTTGCAACGAAACGCAATGGGTAAATAAGTAAGCAATTACCCTTTATTCTTTAATCAACATCGCCAGATATTGACCATAAGCCGTTTTCTTGAGTTTCTCTGCCTGAGCGGAGATCTCTTCTGCAGTTAACCATTTCTTACGGAACGCAATCTCTTCCAGGCAAGCCACCTTCATTCCCTGCCGCTTTTCAATCGTGTGGATGTATTGAGAAGCCTCTATCAGGCTGTCGTGGTTCCCGGTATCAAGCCAGGCAAACCCACGTCCCAAAAGCTGTACGTCCAGCTCTCCACGCTGCAGATACATTTGATTCAGGGTCGTAATTTCCAGTTCACCCCGCGCTGAAGGCTTCACCTCTTTCGCCATCTCCAGTACGTTGTTATCGTAAAAGTAGAGCCCTGTAACCGCCCAGTTAGACTTTGGCTTCAGCGGTTTTTCTTCTATAGACAAGGCCTTGTAATGCTCATCAAACTCAACGACACCGAATCGCTCAGGATCCTGGACCTGATAACCGAACACCGTTGCCCCGGTCGTTTTACTGGCCGCATCTTCCAGTTTCTTACTGAAACCGTGACCAAAGAAGATATTGTCGCCAAGAACTAAAGCACAGGGGTCATTCCCCACAAACTTCTCACCGATGATAAATGCCTGAGCCAGGCCATCGGGCGAGGGTTGCACTGCATAGGTGAAATTCACGCCGAACTGGGAGCCGTCTTTCATCAAACGCTGAAAGGCGGGCATATCCTCCGGGGTGGTAATGATTAAAATATCGCGAATTCCGGCCAGCATAAGGACAGAAACGGGATAGAAAATCATCGGTTTGTCGTAAATTGGGAGCAATTGTTTCGATACACCTTGCGTAATGGGATAAAGACGCGTGCCTGACCCACCTGCTAAAACAATTCCTTTCATTACTTATACCTCGATTATTTATTCAGGCCGAGTCGTTCACCGGCATAAGAGCCATCAAGCACACGTTGCCACCATCTTTCATTGGCGAGATACCATTTGATAGTCTTCTCAATACCACTTTCGAACGTTTCCTGAGGCACCCATCCGAGATCGCGTTCAATCTTACTGGCATCAATCGCATAGCGAAGATCGTGCCCCGGTCGGTCTTCCACAAAGGTAATCAGGTCGGCAAAACTGTTTATATTGGCCGGTTTGTTCACTATGATGCTATCGAGAATTGAACACACTGTTTTGACAACATCAATGTTTCTACGCTCATTGTGGCCGCCTATACAGTACGTTTCGCCGGCTTTTCCTTCCGTCGCCACTTTGTACAAGGCTCGGGCATGATCCTCTACGTACAACCAGTCGCGGACCTGTTCTCCGTTACCGTACACCGGCAGCGGCTTTCCCGCTAAGGCGTTTAGAATGACCAGCGGGATCAGCTTTTCCGGGAAATGATATGGCCCATAGTTATTGGAACAGTTTGTGACGATAACAGGCAGACCATAAGTCCGGTTCCACGCTCGCGCTAAATGGTCGCTTCCCGCTTTAGAGGCGGAGTACGGGCTGCTCGGCGCATATGCGCTCTCTTCATTGAACAAGCCCTCATTGTCGTGAAGGTCGCCAAAGACTTCGTCGGTAGAAATATGATGGAACCGGAATCCCGCTTTTTGCTTATCATCAAGAATTGAATAATGCTGGCGCGCGGCTTCAAGCAACGTGAACGTACCTATCACATTGGTCTGGATAAACGCAGCCGGACCATCGATAGAACGATCAACATGGCTTTCTGCCGCCAGATGCATGACAACATCCGGCTTGAACTCGCGGAACAGAGCGCTAATACCCACAGCATCCGTGATATCAGTACGCGAAAATGAATAGCGAGGACTCTTTTCAACGGATGCCAGGGACTCAAGGTTGCCCGCGTAGGTCAAACAATCAACAACACAGACCGTATCCTGCGTATGGTTAATAATATGACGGACGACGGCAGAACCGATAAAACCTGCTCCACCTGTTACGAGTATTTTCATATTCCCTTCACTATTTCTGGCTAAGACAGACAGCATTACGTTTATTAACTAAGATACTATTAAAATCAGTAAGCACCTTTTCTAAACAGGACAACATTCACTGTTTTGAACAAGATTACGATATCATTCCATAGTGACCAGTTTTTAACATACCACGAATCAAAATAAACACGGGTAGTATAATCGACATCATTACGACCACTCACCTGCCATAATCCCGTCATACCTGGCTTCACCATCAGGTAATAATCAACATCATCCGCATAGCGTTCTAACTCTTCCTGAATTACCGGGCGAGGACCAACAAGACTCATCTCACCTTTGAGCACATTAAATAACTGTGGAAGTTCATCAAGGCTTGTTTTACGAATAAACCTGCCGATAGGCGTAATACGTGGATCGTTCTTGAGTTTGAAGTCTTTCTCCCATTCGGCACGGGCTTCAGGATCATTCTCAAGTAATTCCGCCAGTATTTCTTTTGAGTTAATATCCATAGAGCGGAATTTGTAGCAGTCAAATGACTCTCCACGTCGTCCTATCCTGCTGTGGGCATAGATTGCCGGGCCGCCATCGCGTGATACTTTGTACCAAAGATATACAAACAGCGGGGAGGAAAGCAAGAGAATAGCTGACGTACAAACGATATCGAAAGTACGTTTAATAAAACGTGATGTCAGTTTTGCGAGGTTGTTGTGGACCTGCAGCAGCAAGACTTCATGGCTAAAAATGAAGGACATGCTTGTGCCGTAAAGCGGGAATCCTCGCAGAGAAGGAATAATAATGACATTACGGCATTTATGTCTGGCAAGGAAACGTAGCCAGTTCTCAAATTTATCTTTTTCATCAAAATCACAGGCGACAACGAACTGTGTAGAAAAAGCATTGTAGTGAGTTAAGAGGGTCTTCTCA
This sequence comes from Enterobacter cloacae complex sp. CARB60, assembly GCF_036487345.1. NCBI lineage: Bacteria > Pseudomonadati > Pseudomonadota > Gammaproteobacteria > Enterobacterales > Enterobacteriaceae > Enterobacter > Enterobacter cloacae complex sp. CARB60. The sequence continues at coordinate 1,630,607 of NZ_JAZKLC010000002.1, read as the reverse complement.
TCTTTAACAATAGGGCACTCTTCCAGAGTATCCGCTGTTGCATCAAAATCGCAGAAGGCATCAATTTTAAACCCGGATACTTCATGGCTCTGGAGTGCGAAATATGCCTCACGGGCATTGCGTCCAGACCCTAATATGACAGTACGCTTCTTCCAGTAGCCAAGTTTATTAAGCAAAACTTTTGTTAGTTCTCGTGAAACCGGAACCATAATGATGGCATATATCCAGCAATAGGCCCAAATATATCGAGAGAAGTGCCATTTTGAGAATGCAACCAAGGCGAGGTCAAAAATGGAAAAAATGACAATAGTTCGCAGTGTTTCTTTCAACTCAGACCAGAATGGTTTTTTCTGTGCATAGTGGCGTAAACGGACGCCAAACCAAAGTACACATAATGTTGTCAGAACAAGATGCGACAGAAGACGAACGTCCATCTGAACCAGTGGCATGAAGGTATTCAAATCACCAATGAAGAACATGATGGTTAAAAATGAAAGCCCTAAAGAGATGTTTAACCAGAAAAAATCCGAAAGCATCAAAGAGATGCGACAAACAAACTCTTTCTTTTGATCTTGAAATACGCTACTTTTCATTATTTATTCCCTGGCATAAATCCCAAGATTTATGCCGTGGTCATTATTTTCCTGGATGAGTATAATTGTTCTGCACACGCGCAGCCTGAGTATTTATTAATGACTCAGAATATTGCGACCACGCTTTATCAACAAAGTTGATAATCTCTTCACGGAATCGTTGCTCAGAGAATGTCAGAGCATGCTCCCGGCAATCCTGCGGATTGATCTCTCCCGCATGCTTTTCAAACGTTTCCACGGCATCGCAGATAGCCTCGGCGGTTTGTTCAAAGAAGAACAGACCGGTTGGCTTCTCGCTTCCGAGAGGTTTAACCGTTTCCAGACACCCTCCCTTTCCATAGGTAATCACAGGCGTGCCGCTTGCCTGCGCTTCGACCGGGGAAATACCGAAGTCTTCTTCCGCTGCGAATACATACGCCTTAGCACGCTTCATGTAATCAACAAGCGCAGCATCGTCCTGATAGCCCAGCAACGTAACATTGTCAGTCGCCAGTTGCTTAATTTTATCCATTTCTGAGCCGTCACCGATAACAACCAATTTTTTATCGGGCATTTTGGCAAAGGCGCTAACGATAAGATCGACGCGCTTATAGGGAACCATGCGGCAAGCTGCCAGGTAGAAATCCTCTTTACTGTCGCTAAACTCAAATTTATCCGTGTTCACGGGTGGGTAGATGACATCTGCTTGCCTGCCGTAAACTTTATTGATTCGGCGAGCAATAAACTGGGAATTACCGATGAAATGATTTACTCCTGCAGACGTACGATAGTCCCAGATACGAATTTTGTGCAGAAGATACTTAGCAAGCCATCCCTTCAGCCCTTTATTCAAGCCAGATTCACGTAAGTACTGATGCTGGAAATCCCACGCATAACGGATAGGCGAATGCACGTAAGAAACATGAATCTGGTCTGGACCCGTTATAACGCCTTTAGAGACCGCATGGCTGCTCGATATCACCACGTCATAAGCCGACATATCGAGTTGCTCTATCGCCAGTGGCATGAGCGGTAGATAAGACTGAAATTTTTTCGCTGCAAAAGGTAGACGCTGTATAAATGTCGTAGTGACTTTTTTATTGTTTAGAAAATGTCTGTCTTTAGGTTTTAAAAAGTCACAAACCGCAAAAATATCCGCATCAGGATAGCAACGAAGAATTTGTTCAACTACTTTTTCTGAACCTGCATAGGAACTCAGCCATTCATGAACGATTGCTACTTTCATTACGCTTCTCATCAATTAACTTAAACATTTTTTCAGTACGCGACTGGTAAGTATACTCTTGTGCAAGTTCCTGACATTTCTCAACAGAAATTCGCTGACCTGAAGTAATATCTTCCAGTGCTGAAATAAATTCGGTCGACGTGTGGGCAATACGCACATAATCCTTGAAATCACATAACGACGCTAAATCAACGCTAACCACTGCTTTACCCGCTGCCAGATACTCGAAGAATTTCATCGGGAACATGGAGGCCGTGTATTCATTCAAATTATTAGGCAGTAAGGTTGCGGTAAATCCCTTCAAATAAGCCGGTAATTGCTGATAAGCGCGTGGACCAATTAAGTGGATGTTTTTATGGCGGGTCAACTGTGTTGCATCCGTATTCGGATCGCCTTCACCAACGTCACCTATCATCACGATAGACCATTCAGGATGCGCTTTCGCAATCTCTTCGAGCAGTGAGAAGTTGACTTTATAACCGCTGATTGCGCCAATAAAACCGATGCGTGGCTCAGGAATGGCGTGAAGATCGGACGGCAAAGGTAAATCGTCATCCAGCGCGGTGGAAAAATGGTTATAGTCGGCAACATTAGAAAAATAATAGACTTCATCACTCCACTGCTCACGCGACTTAAGCAAGGTCAACGAGGTAACGAACGTGATATCCGCACGTCGAACGAGCTCTTCCTCTGCATCCTGGAGAATGTCTACAGGCATACCGGGTTGCGCTTTGATTTCGTCAACGCAATGATACACAACGTACTGGAAATCACCGGGTTCAAGAAAGCGCGTAGTGAGCGGGTTATAGGTCCAGAGCGTTTCATCTTTGAACTTCAAGCGCCAGCACCAGAACTTGAGTGCGCTGCTCAAAATGAACTTATTGAGCCTGCGAACGAACGCATAGTTGTTAAACGGAATTGAGATTGGTGACCAGACCCAAATATTATCTCTTACTTTTCTCGGCGCTTTAATCGCTTTAACAATCCTGCGGAAGATACGCGAAAGGTCTTTCTTATTTACACTTGGCCTGCGCAGTCCCAGCGACTCGATATAGAGTACGCGGTGGCCGCGGTTGGCCAGTTCTACCGCAACATGTTGCTTGTTTGTCCAGAATGGATTATCCCAGTCTGCTGTCGACAAGACGACGATATCTTTAATGTCAGTATTATTTTTCATAATATTATTACGTTATCTCAGTCCCTTTTTTATGAAAATCCCTTTAATACCATTTCGATACATTGGGAATAACATGGCCCACAAAATTGCGAACGTGACGAAGAGTGACCCGTCGACCAGCAATCTGATAAGCACACTGGATGGTTCAGTGACAACATGCCCTAATACCATAATGAATCCACTGTAGATAATCAGGCCAGGCGCAATCCTCAATGCTGCTGGTATGAGGTCTTTTGCTATTTTCAGATACCATGCACTGCACACAAACATGACCAGGCCGTATATCGAGTTACCCACGCCGAGACCAAATGCCCCCCAAACCTTATAGGTCGCTAAGTTGACCAGCGCATTCCCCAGCAATGCAACGATCATGACAATCAGCACTTGTTTGTTATTCAGATGTGCACTTAAAGCCTTTATGAATATATATCCAATAACCTGAGCCCAAAGACCAATACACATCCCCTGAATAATATCGGTAGTAACAGCCACTGAGTGTAAGTTAAATTCACCCCTCATAAAGAGTAAAATGACAATATCTTTCGCATAAACGAAGATAAAGAAAGACATATTCATCGAGAGAAGTGCTAACCAATTATAAATAATTGTCACTTTCTCTCGCACGACTTCAGGAGATTGCGAGGACCAGATAGGCAGTCCGGCAAAGGCAATAGGCACAGACAGGATAAAGGTGACCGTGTCGGTAATAAAGCGCGCGTAATCCAGAGCAGAAACAACATCTATACTAATTAACGATGCGAGCGCTCTCTCAAGCGTGATATTGCCCTGCAGAATCAAAGGTAGCAGAAGTAGTGGCCGCAGAGTAATCCAGAAACTGTTCATCACCTGCTTAACTTCAGACATATCAAACCGTTCTGGAAGGTTAAGAATACGTTCTTTGCGTGCCCTCAACACCGCCCAGATACTAAAAGCAATGTAGCTACCGGTGAATCCCCATGCCAGCAGCAGATAATTATTATAATACCAGGCAGCGACAACCCCCAGAAGCATACCAACATTCTGGATGGATGCTCTCATAGACATGGGTTTGTAGTCACCATGTGCCATTGATATGTAATTAATCAGACCTGAGCAAAGATAAAATGGACAGCAAATTGCCATTATTTTGAACAATTCATTGGTCATTTCGCGGGCATTGCCATTAATGCCCGGCGCCATAATGCCCACCCAGTAATCCGATAAAAAGAATAATACAAAAAATAGCAACAGCGAGATAACAGCAAAAAATAAAAACATGCACAACTTGAAGGTTGATGCCCGAAATTCATCTTCTGTTAGATATTTTTTATATAGCGGGATAAATGCAGAGTTCAGGCTATCACTTGTCATGAAGTTAATTGGAACCAAGGTGCCTGTCTGGGCTATGCGGTATGCCCCATTGATATCACCGGTACCAAAAAATTTTGCCATCAAAATTTCCCTGAGCAATCCCAGAACTTTTGATAGCATGTTTCCGCCAAGTAACTGGCTTATAGCTTTTTTCATTTAGATGATCTTTTAAACAATGAAATGTACTCACCCACTGAATAGCTCAAGGTGTTTTTAACGGGTATATAGGACTCCCGCTGTAATCGGGTGACGTCATCAATAAAAGTCTGTACTTTATCGGCGGGAATATCGTTTGGGTTGCATTTAAATATCTTCGGACCGGCGCTAAACGTAAGGTGCTCAGAAATAATCAATGGCAGTCCAGCGCTCATAGCTTCAAGCACATTTAAAGGCAAACCCTCAACTCGCTTTGTGAGAAATAAAAACATATCGGCACATTGCATAAGATTTGCTAACTGCGTTCGGTTTTTAGCGCCCATAAAAATAACATCATGCTCAAGACCGAGATCATTCACTTTCTTTCTTAATTGCGGTTCATAAGGTCCGTCTCCACAAATAAGGAGTTTTGACTTGGGTCTGATTTTTTTTACTTGAGAAAAGAGCTCAATATTTTTATCCACACCTTTTTGTTCATGCAACCGAGATGCCGATATGAAAACCAACGACTCCGGTGCTATATCTAATTGCTCCCGCAGGACGTCTTTGCTCGTTGTGGCGTCAGAAAACAGATGCTCATCAATGCCGTTTTCGATCTTCACCACTTTGTTGCTATCACAAATCATGTTTGTCGGGAAGCTAGTTAAATCTTTACTGACAGCATCACCAACAGCTACGATCCTGTCGAAATGTCTATAGTGCTTAGCATCGGAATAGAAACCCAGTACGTTCTTCACGCTTGATAATACTTTTTTTAATTTTCGGGTTTTTAACTTTGATACTAATTCCCCCACTGAGGTTCCATGTGCTTGCATGATAAACTTTGCGTTGGGGAAGCTTGGCTTATATTTTAAAGTGCTGAAAGCACCGGCACTGATGCTGATCACAGCACTGACATTTTCTTTATCATCCCAGCCTGCTATCAGTTTTTCAGTCTCAGTCCACCAGCCGGGTGAATATTGTGCTTTAGGAATGTTTTTAATTTTAATAATTTCTGGATAATGCTCTGACGATACAGTTTCAGCATCAAAATCCGTCGTGATAACCTTGACATCAAACCCAGTGACCTGCAACTGAACAGCAAGATCCCATGCAACAACTTCCATACCTCCCAGATGATGAAATGGGAGAGAGCGTGCAAAAATGATTACTTGTTCAGCCATGAATCAGTTCCTGATATATTTTTTCTAATTTTAACGTTTGTTTTGATAAGTTGAATTTCTCGCAGATAAATTCACGCGCATTCCTGCCCATGTTGAATCGCTCTTCGCCATTATTGAGCAAGTAAGAAATTCGCTCTGCCAGCTGCATATCATCGCGTTCTGTCACTAAAAAGCCGGTTCGCTCATCAATAATCGCCTCCGGGATACCACCATGATGAGTTCCGATAACAGGAACCCCCGTTACGGCGGCTTCCAGGAGTACCATTCCCAGCCCTTCAGCATCACCCGTTTTCGCCGTGATGCTCGGCAATATCAGCATACTGGCCTTACGCATCCATGCCATAACGTCCTGATGGGGCAGCGCACCGGTAAACGTGACATTTTGTTCAAGACCTAATGCGCCCACCTGCGTTTTTAATTCGGCCAACAGTGGCCCCTCTCCAATTACCACTAATCTGGCATCTGCACATGTTTTTTGGACATGCTTTAGCGCTTTGATCAAGATGGCAGTTCCTTTTTTCTCTACTAGCCTTGCCACATGTAAAATAATACCCTGATCGTCACGTTGGTCGCGAGGTTGGTATTTATCAACGTCAATGCCAATGTAGTGCTGAACTAGCTTATCTTCAGGAAAACCATGTTTGATTGCTTGCTGAGCGATAAAATTGGAGACACAGATGAATTTATCTCCCTCTTTTTTGACTTTGTGCTGATGAATAAGGTAGTTAATCCATGCAGGCGAACGTGACTTAAGCAAATCTTTATTGCTCACCGTCACATCAAAGCCGTGTAGCGTTGTCACTAAAGGAATGTTTTTTCGCTGCGCCAGCGAAAGGGCGTAAAGACCGTCTATCGCAAAATGTGCATGGATAAGATCTAAAGGTTGATTGCTTAACGCTGTGTGGTATGGCTGTGCTGAGGTTGTTACAGCATTGAGCAACTCAGCCACCCTGCCCCGTATATCACCGTTGGGATTAAGTACGCACGCGGTGGCACCTTCAGGTTTATTACCAATCATGCGTCTGCCGATATAACACTTGTTATAATTCTTAATTGCTTCGGCCTGCTGCTGTATAAAAACTTCAGAACCCTTGAAGAGCTGATTGCGAAAAATACCGACTGTTTTCATTGTTGTCCCTTACTCTCCCGGGCCATCGATATGTTTCCTGCCATACATAACCCAAGCATTACTGCCATTACCACCATCTGATGCTGTTCACCGATCAGACCAAAGTTTTCACCAAAGCCGTGAGCAAATTGCCATGCAAGAATCATTAATAAGGAGAAACCGAGATTCTTCGCTTCTGGATTGATATTTTTGACTGCACGCAATGCCACACCAATACTTGTCAGAATGAAACTCAGCCCCATAAGTGAAGCGATGATCCCAGACTTGGACCAAAGATAGATCAAGGTATTGTGTGGAGGCAGGAAATAATCCGTATGCTTGCTATAGTCAATTTCCCAGCCACCAAAGCCCTGCCCCATAAGCGGATTGTTCAAAAAGGCATTGAATGCATAGTTCCAAATTTCATAGCGCGTTTCTGCTGTATTTGTCGATTCTTGCAAAAAACCACTCTGTTCAGCAACGCTGGATATCAAGCTAATTGCGATAAGGGCAATAGCGAATGAGGCACCAACTGAACCTACAACGATCTTTGTTTGCCGCTGAAGTTTCAGGTAGAAGATGAACACAGGAATAAGTACTGCAAAAAGAACGCCTGCTTTAGAGCCTGTAAAGAAGACTGTTACCCATAATAAAATGGCCATCAGCAGCGTTAGCTTCGAGTTGAGCGCTTTATAAATTCCCCAAGCCATAAATGATGAGACGCCTGCGTAGCAAGCCGCCGCATTCGCATTGACGAATAATACGCCACCTGCTTTTACAGGATCGTAGAAGTTATTTCTGGCCCCATCCAGCAATCCCTGTAGCGTATTCATGCCCATCAAATACTTACTTACCGGAGAGAGAACGATAGATAACTCTAATGTTTCATTTAGTCTGAAAAGGATAACTGTCACTGCCTGAAGACAGATTACAAAAAGCATGGCATTAATAACTTTATAAAGCGCCCGCTTATTTGTTAGCCCCAATACGTAAACTGCATTTGCAATTACTATAAACTCTATAAGATACGCGATATCGCGTATACCCATTGATTTTTCTTCGGACCACGCGAGGCTGATTGTACTAATACAGATCAGACCAATTAAAGACAAAATTGCAGGTTTAGCTAAAAACCGGTTCGCATTCTTTACAAACTCAGGAAGAAGCAGTGCAGGGAGTAAAAAAGCAAGTGGGACATCCGCCCCACCCAGTTGGACTAAATATAATTGCGGAACGCTGCAAATCAAAACCAGCAGCAGTCTGAATTTTAATGAAAGCGTGAGGAAAATAAAAAATAAAATTAAACCTAACGCCGCTAATAAAACTTCTATCATTAATTTTTCCCACGCGATTGAGCAAATCAGAGTCAGCTATTAATCAGTTCTAACAGCTCATCTCGTTTCGTTATCATTAATTCCTCGTCAGCATCCGTCTCAACATTAAGACGGAGCAACGGTTCAGTATTAGACGTACGGATATTAAAACGCCAATCAGCAAATGACATGCTCAAGCCATCGGTATAGTCAATATTAATAGCTAGCGGAGAATAGCGGGCTTCAATATCAGCAATAAGCTCGACTGCATTCTCCACCTTACGATTGATCTCACCCGAGACAGGGAATCTTGCAATGCGCGATTTAACGAGTTCTCCCAGTGAAGAACCTGACGTCAGGACAAGTTCCGCAACCAGGAGCCACGGAATCATACCGCTGTCGCAATAAGCAAACTCGCGGAAATAGTGGTGGGCGCTCATTTCGCCACCGTACACCGCATTTTCTATGCGCATACGTTCTTTAATGAAAGCATGGCCTGTTTTCGACAGAACGGGTATGCCGCCAGCACTTTCAACTATATCGATGGTATTCCATGTTAAGCGTGGATCATGGATAATTTTTGCACCGGGCTCTTTCTTAAGAAATGCTTCTGCTAACAAACCAACAATATAATAGCCTTCAATAAAATTGGCATGCTCATCAAACAAGAAACAGCGATCAAAATCACCATCAAAGGCAATGCCCATATTAGCCTGAGTTTCTAACACAACGTTTGCAGTATCCTGTCGTGCTTCAGGCAGCAGTGGGTTTGGTATACCGTGCGGAAATGTGCCATCGGGTTCATTATGAACTTTGACAAACTCAACAGGAACGCCGGCTTTTTTGAATCGTAATTCTATTTCGTCAATAACATGGCCCGCCGCACCATTACCGGAGTTGATAACCAACTTCAACGGTTTGATGCGGAAATTATCAAGATTGACATATCCCAGCAGATGGTCAACATAAGCGTCCAGGATATTAATTTTCTTATAACTTCCCTTTGTCTTGCTGGGCGTAAATTTGTTTTCTTCTGCTAACGCTTGAATATCTTTTAAGCCAGTATCACCACTCACAGGACGCGCGCCTCTGCGAACCAGTTTCATCCCGTTATAATCTATTGGATTATGGCTTGCGGTAACTTCAATCCCACCGTCTACATTAAGGAAGAATGTCGCAAAATAGATCTCTTCAGTCCCTGACAACCCAATATCAAGGACATCACATCCCCCATCCATCAAGCCTTCTGCAAGCGCCAGTTTTAATGATTCGCTAGTTAAACGAACATCACCGCCAATCACTACCTGCTTCGAAGATAAGCACTGTGCATAAGCTCGCCCGATACGCCAGGCAATATCTTCATTAAGTTCTTCGCCAAGTTTCCCACGAATATCATAGGCTTTGAAGCATGTTAACTTTTTATTATTTTTATCTTCCATTATGAAATCCTTAATACGTCATCGTCACCCAAATAGCTACCAAACTGAATTTCCAGAACCTCAAGATTGATTTTTCCTGGGTTTGAAAGTCGATGTTTTTTACCAACCGGAATTGTTGTAGATTCGTTTTCAGTCAGGTAAACAACTTCATCCTCTACCCCAATCAACGCCGTACCGGTTAAGACAACCCAGTGCTCCAGTCGGTGATGATGCAATTGAAGTGAAAGCTCGCCGCCAGGAATAATGGTTACACGATTAACTTTATAACGTGAATCGCGAACCAATGTTTCAACATGCCCCCATGGCATATAGCGCGTCGTATGCTCGCGACATTCACTTCGTGAATTTGCCTTCAGATGTTCAACTACGACTTTGACATCCTGAACGCTATTTTTATGAGAGACAAGCAGTGCATCTTTTGTATTGACGATAATAAGATCGTCTAATCCCAGTGCGGCAGTTAATTTATCTTCGCTGTGTATATAGCATGAGCGTGTATTATGAGTGAATACATCCCCAATCAATGCGTTTTCATTTGTATCATGGGTCGATGTTTCCCACAGAGCAGACCATGAGCCTACATCATTCCAGCCGGCGTCCATTGCAGTTACGATCCCTAATTCCGTATGCTCCATTACGGCATAGTCGATAGAGTCAGACGGGCAATCCGTAAAGGTATCTTTATTGAGTTTAATAAAATCGAGATCGTTGACAGGTTGCTGCATTGCATTCTTGCAGGCATCAAGTATTGATGGGCAAAATTTAGCAACTTCATTCAGATACGCGGAGGCCCGGAACATAAACATCCCGCTGTTCCAGAGGTATTCTTTGCTTTCAAGATAGGAAATAGCCGTCGCTTTATCAGGTTTTTCAACGAATCTTTTGATTTTCCAGGCCGTTGAGTTGCCAGCATGCTGCTCTTCGCCACGCTGGATGTAACCATATCCCGTTTCAGGCTGAGTGGGGACGATACCAAAGGTGACGAGTTTTCCATCTTCGGCAAAGGGGATCGCGTCGGTGATGACAGCATGAAAAGCTGCGGTGTCGGAGATGAGATGATCCGCTGCCAAAATGAGCATTACGGGATCTTCCCCTGCGCTAATCGCATGCAGTGCAGCGAGTGTTATCGCTGGAGCAGTATTGCGTCCTACAGGTTCAAGAATGATGTTCCCGGCAAGTTTGTGCATTTGCCTCAGCTGTTCTGCCACCAGAAAACGATGATCTTCATTACAGATAACGATGGGATTTGTCACATTGAGTCCGTCCAAACGAGAGATCGTATTTTGAAGCATTGATCCCCCCTGATGGAATGACAGAAATTGCTTGGGCTGCAACTCGCGAGACATCGGCCATAGCCGGCTCCCTGTTCCTCCTGCGATCACCACTGGAAGTAACATCCTTCTTCTCCTGCTTTGCTCAATACTGATTTGTGTGTAAAAAAGGCACGCTACCGCCCCTGGCTTAGGCTACCAGAAGCAATAATCGAAATTGAATTTCTCACCCTGCCGATACCGACCACATGCAGGAGAGATATAATATGATTTTGGCTCATTGATTGCCAAAATTTGAAAATGCGTTTATTTACTTTAAATAGAACAAAAGACCACCCTGAAATTCAGGGTAGTCTCCTGTTTTGCTGTATCTTCAAAATTGCCGTTTAATCATGTGATTCGAGCAGTTTCGTAATCCTTTCGCGGAACTTCTGCCCTTCCTTCACATTACGCAGTCCGTAGTTCACAAACGCCTGCATATACCCCATTTTCTTGCCGCAGTCATAGCTGTCGCCCGTCATCAACATCGCGTCAACAGACTGTTTTTTAGCCAGCTCTGCAATCGCATCGGTCAACTGGATACGCTCCCAGGCACCGGGTTTCGTTTTTTCCAGCTCAGCCCAGATATCAGCATTAAGAACATAGCGACCTACCGCCATCAGGTCGGAATCCAGCGTTTGCGGCTGATCCGGTTTTTCGATGAACTCAACAATGCGGCTCACCTGACCGTCCGATTCCAGCGCTTCTTTCGTCTGGATAACAGAGTATTCAGACAGGTCACCTTCCATGCGCTTAGCCAGCACCTGGCTACGACCGGTTTCATTGAAACGTGCGACCATTGCCGCCAGGTTGTAACGCAGTGGATCGGCTGTGGCGGTGTCCAGAATGATATCCGGCAGCACAACGATAAACGGATTGTCACCCACAACCGGACGGGCACACAAAATAGAGTGTCCCAGACCCAGCGGCTGCGCCTGGCGTACGTTCATGATGGTCACGCCCGGCGGACAAATAGACTGTACTTCCGCCAGCAGCTGGCGCTTAACGCGCAGCTCAAGCAGCGCTTCGAGTTCGTAAGAGGTGTCGAAGTGGTTTTCTACCGCATTCTTGGACGAGTGGGTAACCAGGACGATTTCTTTGATCCCTGCAGCAACAATCTCGTCGACAATGTACTGAATCATTGGCTTGTCGACGATCGGCAGCATCTCTTTAGGAATGGCTTTTGTGGCTGGCAGCATATGCATGCCCAGGCCTGCTACCGGAATGACTGCTTTCAAATTAATCATTATTTCTTCCACCTTAAAATGGTTGACGAATTATAGCTCTTTAACCTGTTTTCGCCAGCATGATTTGCCGTAATCCTTGAGCAATGTTACGCCTTCGCATCACAAATTTCTGTAGATGTAATCTGATTCGATCGCGCTTTTATGCCAGGAATAGTCTCAAAACAGAACATTGTCGATTATCTGTGCGGAAGCGCAAAGTTCAGCCTTTCTGCATTTACCACCTGCTGGTCGACCCGGTCAATATCTACCGAGCTTTGCCCTTTCTCATTCACAGCTTTAATGTTCGCCAGCGACAGCAACGTCTCGTCTTTCGCCATGAATTTACCCCGCACATCCTTGCGCAGGTCGAAGTTGATCTTCAGGGCGGGCCCCACAGCGGCTTCCTGCATCACATTGATGTTGCGTAAAAAAAGATGTTGCGGCTTGTTGTGTAATTCCAGCGTAGCACGCTGCATTTCCACGTTGGTTATCGCCACAAACGAGGTGGCATTACCGGATGAAATCTGTATTCCGCGCAATTTATACGCAAGCTGTCGATTATCGAGGTGAATATTGTTGAGCTTGAAGTTCTGCGGGATGGACAAATAATCGCCTTTTATTACCCCATAGCCGATTAACATTCCGGCACTATTAACCATATCGACATTATCAATAATGAAATTATCACAGCCATAAATAGCCACCGTGGCGTTGTCTATTCCCGCCTTTTTACTGAAGTCGGGAGTAATATTTTTGGCCTTAATATTGCGAATAACAAAATGTTTGCCGTTTTCAACGTGCACCAGCTGGCGACAATTGCTGCCGGTGATGTTGGCCACTACGAAGTTCTTAACGGTTTGCTTCTCTGGATAGTCGTTATCGTAGGTGCTGCCGGCGAGGCCAATGCCGATGCCCCAGTTGATCTTGCCGTTAGTGCAGTTGATGTTGTCGATGACATGATCGGAGATCAGGATATTGCGATCGTTAATGGCGACGTTCCACTCAATCGCATCCCCCTGCAGATGGCTAAATTTACTGTTGGTGATGCGGGCACCGTCCACCTGGTTGTGGAAACCCTGGCGCAGGATGGCGTAGTTGGCCTGACTCACGCTGATGTTATCAATCAGCAAATTGCGCATCACGCTGGGTTTCTTGCCGCCGATATAGATCTGCGTCACCGGGCCAAAACCGCTCATGGCCAGCCCTTTGATGACGCAGTCAGAGCCGCGAACGTCGAGCGTTATGTTCTCCGTGCGCCCGGCACCTTCGCCTATTACTTTGCTGCCTTCCTGCAAAACAAAGCGGCCGCGCCCGTTGCCGGTTAACGCCCCGCGGATCAGCAGCGTTTTACCGTCGGGAATAAAAATGCCCGTATTGATGTTTTCACAGGTCAGTCCCGCAGGAACAACAACCGTGTCCCCTTCGTTAAACGCCTGCTTAAAGGCGGCGATCCAGTCGTTGTTATTGTACTGATTAACAGAGACCGTTCTTCCGGCTGCCGCCTGCGCGGTGCGTGACGACAGCAGCGGCGTGGCCGCCAGAACAGACAGAGAAGAGATAAAGGTGCGTCGGGTAATCTTTTTCAGCATACAACCTCGGCGTTACAGCGTTTGCAGCAGGCTCGCTAACTGGCGGTTAATCACCTGCTGGTTAAAATCGGCTTCCACTTTTTGTCGGGCATTCTGGAGCACGGGCTCCAGCGCCTGCTGGTCGATGTCGCTGAAGGCAGCTAATCGGTCCGCAAGGGCCATCGCGTTGTTCTCCGGTACCAGCCAGCCGGAATGGTCCGACTTAATCAGCTCCGGGATCCCGCTGTGCAGGGTCGATACCACAGGAATACCAACGGCCATCGCCTCCATCAGCGCTACCGGAATACCTTCCATATCGCCATCGGCGCCCGTCACCGAGGGCAGCAGAAACACATCCGCCTCGTCGAGCATGGCCTTGACCTCGTGGCTCGGCTTGAAGCCCGGCATCTCCACGACATCTTCCAGCTGATACTGTTCGATAAGCGTGCGCAGGCGGCGCTCCCACGGCCCAATGCCGAGAATGCGATAGTGGAAATCCACCCCGCGCGCCTTCAGCTGGCGGCAGGCTTCAATGGCCACATGCAGGCCTTTCTTCTCGGTCAGACGAGCAACGGAGATGATCTGCAGCGGTTTTCCCGGCACCTTGACAGGACGGCGAGTGAAGCGCGTTAAATCCACGCCCATACGCGACACGGCAATTTTCTCGCCCGGGCATCCCATGTTTTTCAGGCGTCCGGCCCACAGGTCGCTGATAGGCAGCATCATGTCGCCGCGGCGGAAAAGCTGCTGATACTCCGGCGTGTAGTGGTTCAACACTTCGCGGCTGGAGATGTCGATACCGTGGAAGATGGTCGCAATTTTACCGTCAATCACGCCCAGTTCGCGCAGCTTCGCGGCGGTAACGCCCGCCGGGCCAAAGTGGGCGATAAACACGTCGGCACGATACGGCTGCGCCGTTTGCCCGCAGATGGCCGACAGGATCAGATTGCGAGATTCGGATCCATAGCGAGAAACATTCAGCGCCCGCCACGTCGACGCGCGATGGATCCCGCGTAAGGTCTGGCTGGCCCGGTGGCGCAGCTTACTCAGCTTCCCGGACGGCTCATCCTGCAGCCAGCGGGTTTTCGCCTCCAGCCCATACTGGGTATACGCCGCATGGGTGTTTTGGGTATCGCCCTTTTGCAGGGCGATAATCTCCACGTCATATCCCATATCGATAAACGCGGTGATTTGGTTCAGGACAAACGTTTCAGAGGACAGCGGAAATTTCAGTAAGAAGAAACCAACCTTCATTTCCCCTCCCGTACGCGGTCAAGTACCGATTTCACCATCCCAATGCCCTTCTCGCGCTCGGCTTTCACCGCTACGGCCAGGCGTTCATTGATGGCGGGCAGCTGACCCAGGGTATCCCCCACCATCGCACCTAGCGAACCATCCAGCAGATGACGGATATCCACGGCCATTTCAGGCATACCAAGCTGCTGCATGATGCCTGCTGATTTGTGTTCGTAGTTGATAGCAATGGCCGGCGTGCCAAAGTTCATGGAGATAATGGCGGAGTGCAGGCGCGTGCCGACGGTCAGGTCACAGGCGGAGAGCAGCTTGCCCATCTCCAGGTCGTTCAGTTCGTCCATTACCACGTGATAGCGGGACGGATCGTTCACAAGATTGCGCAGGTTCAGCGCCACCATGCGGTCGTCTTTGTTGTAGCTGTCGATACCGGTGCAGGTGGAAAGCGCCAGCACCTGATAACCGCTGTCCAGCACGCGGTTCACCACGTCGGCGAAGGCTTTCTCATACGCCGCCTGCGTGGTGCCTAAACGCTTATCGAAGGGCGCCAGCTCGCGCAGGGTTATTGCGACGGTTTTCTGTTTCGCCGCCACGTCGAGCCAGTGCTGCACCGCGTAGCTCGGCTGGAAGCTGTCGTTCTGGTGATCCACCAGCCAGGCGGTATCCACGCCGTGCTCAACTTTTGAGGTGTCAATTTCGCTGCGCTTCATCATGTCGAGGCTGACCGACTCGCGCAGGATCAGCGCGTCGCAGTGGCAGAAGACGTAGTTCGCGAGCTGGTTAAACTGCGGATCCTGGAAAGGCCCCACGCTGTGGCCAATCATAAACAGCGGTTTTTTCGCCATGAACGTACAAAGCGCATGCTCAAACTGCGGCACGCCGTAGAGATCGACGAAGAACGAACCGCCAACCTGGATAATGGCGTCATAGCCGGACAGCAGACGAACAAAATCGGTAAAGCCCTGCGCGATAGCGATATTGCGCAGCTTGCCGGTATCGGTCACGCGGGAAAGCAGCACCTGGTGCTGGTAGCGACGACGCAGCACTTTCTTCACGCGGCCCATCACGCCCGCAGCGTTGTTATGCTGTTTCATCTGGCTGTAGAGCGGGTCGCCCATCACCGGGCGGTTCAGTAGCCAGGATGAGCTGACCGGATAACGGCTCATCACGTCCACTTCGGTCTCAGGCTTAAGGGTGTTAATTGCATCCAGTAAACCGCGCAGGATGGCGCTGTCGCCACGGTTGCCGCAGGTATGGTTGCCAAGAATTAATAATTTCATAATGGCCTCTTAAATAACTAGCCTGCGCGAAGCAGCGTTTTCATTTTTTCGTTACGGCAAAACTGGCGCTTCATCTCTACCACCAGCGCATTGCGCGACAGCACAATCATCACGACGAATGCTAGCGCGCCCGCGGCAACCTGCACTGCCAGCAGCGCGGCCAGCGGCAGGTGGCCGCTGAGGATGATGCCCAGGCCGTAGCTCACCGCCAGGGTTGGCAATGAGAGATAGAACGGCAGCCACAGGCTCAGGATGTACTGACGGTAGCTGGAACCCAGCACCGGCTTGATCATGATGAAGTAGCTCAGAACCGTATTGACTACCTGTACCAGCAGGAAGCCCAGCGTGACGCCGATGGCGCCCGCCGTATGCCCGCCGACGATAATCGCCGGAATAAACAGGAAGGTTTTGAATACGTTGAACTTAAAGCTGATGTCCACGCGCGCTTTTGCCATCAGCAGGGAACCAATCGGATTCCCCACGGAGCGCAGCAGCCCCACCACGCACAGCAGCTGCAGGATCGGGATGATGCCATTCCACTTCTCACCAAACACCAGCGGCACGAAGTTGCTGGATACCACCATCAGCCCCAGCAGCACCGGGAAGTTGATAATCCCCACCACGGAAAGCAGCTTGTAGAAGTTGACGCGCAGCTTCTCGGTGTCGTCCTGAATCTTGGCGAACGCCGGGAACAGGACGCGGGTGATTATCGGGTTCAGCTTCATCGGCGGCACCACCGCGACGTTGTAGGCCAGGTTGTAGCCCCCCGCCACGCTCGCGCCAAGGATACGCGCCAGCACCAGCGTAGACAGGTTGGTATTCACATAGTTGATGATGCTGTCCGCCGTCAGCCACGCGCCAAAGCGCAGGTTGGACGAGACGGAAGCGAGAGAGAAATGCAGCCCGGGACGGTAGATCTTGCGGCCAAAGTAGCCGAACAGCAGCGTGCGCACGGAGGAGTTAACCAGGTATCCCAGAATGGCCGTCATCGCCAGCGGCCAGAAATGGGCGCTCACCACGGTGAAGGTAAAGCCCGCCAGAACGGCACTTGTCTCAATCATGCCGATCTTGTTGAACTCCAGCTCTTTCTGCATCAGCGCGCGGAACTGCTGCCCGTGCGGGATCACCACGAAAGCAAACGACAGCGTGCGCATCAGCGGGGCGAGATCCGGGTTATGCAGCACGCTGGCGATGGTGTCGCTCAGCAGGAACACCAGCACGAACACGAAAATCCCCAGCCCCACGTTCAGCCAGTAGAGGGTGGTCAACTCGAGATGGCTGATCTCTTTGCGCTGGATAATCGAGTTGGCAATACCAAAATCAGACAGCGTATCGGCCAGCGCGATAATCACCAGCGAGACGGTTAGCAGACCGAACTGATGATTATCAATAATACGCGCCAGCACGGTCATCTGCACCAGGCCGAGGCCAATGATGACGATGGTCGCCATCGCTGACCACTTCGCCCCGCTGATGGTTTTTTCACGTAAGCTCATCTTAGTACGCCGCTTTGTTCACGAAACCTTTGAAGATGGTCAGAAAAACAATCTTGATATCGAACCAGATACTCCATTCACGGATGTACTCCAGATCGAATTCGATACGTTTTTCCATTTTTTCCAGCGTGTCGGTTTCGCCGCGCCAGCCGTTGATCTGCGCCCAACCGGTGATGCCCGGCTTCACCTTATGGCGCAGCATGTAGCCTTCAATCAGCGAGCGGTACTGCTCGTTGTGCGCCACCGCGTGTGGACGTGGGCCAACAATCGACATGCCGCCGGTAAAGACGTTGATAAACTGCGGCAGCTCGTCCAGCGAGGTGCGGCGCAGGAAGTTGCCCACGCGGGTGACGCGCGGATCGTTCTGCGTTGCCTGGGTCACCACCTTGTCATTTTCCATCACCTTCATGGAGCGGAATTTCCACACCATAATCGGCTTACCGTCCATACCGTAGCGGGTCTGGCGGAAGATAACCGGGCCGGGAGAGCTCAGCTTCACCGCCAGGGCAATGCAGCACAGAACAGGCGAAATCAGCAGCAGGATCAGTGAAGAGAGCACGATATCCTCCACGCGCTTCAGCACGCGGTTAATGCCCGACAGCGGCGTGTCGTACAGCGGCACCACCGGCACGCCGTTTACCTCTTCAATACGGGAGTGAAGGATGTTGAAGGTAAACACGTCCGGGATCAGGATCACCGAACAGGTGGTATCCGCCAGCTCGCGCATCAGCTGCTTAATGCGGAATTCGTCTTTCATCTGCATGGCGATGTAGACGTTGTGAATTTTGCCGGCCTTCGCGTCTTCAATAAGCTGTTCGTAATTACCCGCCCAGTCCGCAGGCACGCCGCCCGGCTTCGCGTCGTGGTAAATCCCCACCACTTCAAACCCTAACCACGGCTCTTTGCGGAAGCTGTTGAGCAGCACCTTCCCGACCGGCAGATCGCCCGCTACCGCCACGAAGCGGCGATTGTAGCCACGGTTACGCAGCCAGCCCGCGCCAAAGCGGATCAGGGAACGGCACACCACCATGCCGACGCTGGTCAGCAGATACCAGCAGAGATAGGTGACGAGGCGATTGTCAAAATCATGGCTGAACGCCACCAGGCCCGCGCTAAAGATCAGGCTCAGGGTCCAGTTTTGCAGCAACAGCATCAGTTCGGTGGTCATTTTGACGCCGCGCCACGAGCGGTAGAAATCCGTCATCCCGCCGATCATCTGAAACACGACCAGCGCAATGAGTGCCATCAGCAGATGCATGTATAAGAACGGCAGCCCGCCGATCCGACACACCGCCCACAATCCGCCGACCATGATGGTGATATCAGAAAAACGCTGCACCATAGAGATTAACGATGCATTCGTTCTCGCTCGTTCGCGTTTTTTTAGATTCGTCATCGTTGTTCCTGTATTCGGTTCCCCCTCCCGCCGGGAGGGGCAATTGTTACTGATTCAACAGCGCCAGAATGTCCTTCGTTCGGGCTTCCATCAGCGCGGTATCAGCACGGGATTCCACGTTCAGGCGCACCACCGGCTCGGTGTTGGACGAGCGCAGGTTGAAGCGCCACTGCGGGAA
Organism: Enterobacter cloacae complex sp. CARB60; assembly: GCF_036487345.1. Taxonomy (NCBI): domain Bacteria; kingdom Pseudomonadati; phylum Pseudomonadota; class Gammaproteobacteria; order Enterobacterales; family Enterobacteriaceae; genus Enterobacter; species Enterobacter cloacae complex sp. CARB60. The sequence goes on along the minus strand of NZ_JAZKLC010000002.1, from coordinate 1,611,378 downwards.
CGCCATGCTGATGCCGTCCGTACGGTCAATTTCCAGCGCGTGAATCGCAAAGTGCTGCTCCACGCGGGCAATGGCCTCGGCTGGCTGCGCCAGCTTGCTGTTGATTTCCCCGCTCGCCGGGAACGCCGCCATGCGGTCGCGCACCAGCTCGCCCAGCGTCTGCCCCTTCAGGCACAGCAGCTCGGTGACCAGCAGCCACGGGATCATCCCGCTGTCGCAGTAGGCAAAATCGCGGAAGTAGTGGTGGGCGCTCATCTCGCCGCCGTAAATGGCGTCTTCTTCGCGCATGCGCTCTTTGATAAAGGCGTGGCCGGTTTTGGACATCACCGGCGTGCCGCCTGCCGCAGACACCACGTCGACGGTGTTCCAGGAAAGACGTGGATCGTGAATGATCTTCGCGCCCGGGTTTTTCTCGAGGAACGCTTCCGCCAGCAGGCCGACAATGTAGTAGCCCTCGATGAACTGCCCTTTCTCGTCGAACAGGAAGCAGCGGTCAAAGTCACCGTCAAAAGCGATGCCCATATCCGCGCCGTGCTCAATCACCGCGTTGCGGGTGTCGTCGCGGCACTCCGGCAGCAGCGGGTTAGGAATACCGTTCGGGAAGTTGCCGTCCGGGGTGTTGTGTACTTTGATGAAGGTCACCGGCACGTTCAGCGCCTTAAAGCGGGCTTCCAGCGCGTCCACCACCGGGCCGGCCGCGCCGTTACCGGAGTTGATTACCAGCTTCAGCGGCTTGAGGTTCGCCACGTTGATATAGCCCAGCAGGTGGTCGATGTAGTCTTTCTGCAAGTTGATTTTTTTGTAGCTGCCGCGCTTCGCTTCGTTCACCGGCGGGAAATCGTTGGCTTCCGCCAGGCGCTGCACGTCGCGCAGGCCGGTATCGCCGCTGATAGGACGGGCGCCCTTGCGCACCAGCTTCATGCCGTTGTAGTCCATCGGGTTATGGCTGGCCGTCACTTCGATACCGCCGTCCACGCCCAGGTGGAAGGTGGCAAAGTAAATCTCTTCGGTCCCGGAAAGGCCGATATCCAGCACGTCCACGCCCGCATCCTGCAGCCCTTTCGCCAGGGCCAGCTTCAGGGATTCACTGGTCAGACGCACGTCGCCGCCCAGCACGATGGTCTGTGGTTTTAAATATTCGCCGTACGCGCGGCCAATGCGCCACGCGATATCTTCATTCAGCTCTTCGCCCAGCTTGCCGCGAATATCGTAGGCTTTAAAACAGGTTAATTTTTCCATGATGACCCCTTTTTCAGGCAACAGTCGGCCCTGACCACTAAATGGCCAAATTGATTTTTTTGTCATTCGTAGGCCCGGTGAGCGCAGCGCCACCGGGCATAATGCAGAGTGCTACACCCGCCCGTAGCGGTCCTGGAAACGCACGATATCGTCCTCTTCCAGATACGAGCCGGAGCGCACCTCAATTAAGTCGAGAGGAATTTTCCCCGGGTTCTCCAGACAGTGCGTCGCCCCCAGCGGAATATAAATGGACTCGTTTTCACCCAGCAGTTTGACTTCACCGTCAATGGTGACTTTAGCGGTACCCGCGACCACCACCCAGTGCTCGGCGCGGTGATGGTGCATCTGCACCGACAGCCCCTCGCCCGGCTTCACGGTGATGCGTTTCACCTGGTAGCGGTCACCGGAGTCAATGGAGTCATATTTCCCCCACGGACGGTAAACTTCGCGGTGAATATGGTGCTCGTGGCGACCATCGGCCTTAATTTGTTCAACCACTTTTTTAACGTCCTGCACGGCGTTACGGTCGGCAATCAGCACGGCGTCTTTGGTCTGGACTACCACCAGATCTTTCACCCCGACCGTGGTCACCAGGCCGGACTCGGCGTAAACGTAGCTGTTTTCCGTTTTGTGGCTAATGACATCGCCGTGGTGGACGTTACCCTCCGGGGTATGGGCGCTGATCTCCCACAGGGAGGACCAGGAGCCCACATCGCTCCAGCCCGCATCCATCGGTACCACGACGGCGTCTGCCGTACGTTCCATCACCGCGTAGTCAATGGACTCTTCCGGGCAGGCGAGGAAAGCCTCTTCATCCACGCGGATGAAGTCGAGATCCGGGTCCACCACCGCCATCGCTTTCTCGCAGGCGTTCAGAATATCCGGGCGGTATTTGCGCAGTTCTTCCAGATAGCGTCCGGCGCGGAACAGGAACATCCCGCTGTTCCAGTAATACTCACCGCTGGCAACGTAGGCCTGCGCCGTTTCCAGATTCGGTTTTTCGACAAACTGCGCCACGTCAAACGCCACGCTGTCGCCTTCACCCGGCGTCACGCTGCCGCGGCGGATGTAGCCATAGCCTGTTTCCGGCAGATCCGGCACGATGCCGAAGGTCACCAGCTTGCCGCTCTCGGCGTAAGGAATGGCCGCACGAACCGCGTCGCGGAACGCGTCTTCCTGCTGGATAACGTGGTCTGCCGCGAGGACCAGCATCAGCGGGTCACAGTCCGGGCTGCTGCGTTTTGCCGCCAGCGCCGCCAGGGCAATCGCAGGCGCGGTGTTACGACCGGCAGGCTCCAGGATGATGTTTTCGGTAAGCTTATTCAGCTGGCGCAGCTGCTCGGCAACAATAAAGCGGTGCTGTTCGTTACAAATCACCACCGGGCTTTCACACTCCACGCCGTGCAGACGGTTTACCGTCGTCTGCAGCATGGTGAGATCCCCTTTCAGGCAGAGGAACTGTTTTGGATAGAGCACGCGGGACAGCGGCCACAACCGGCTACCAGAGCCACCAGCCATCACAACCGGATACAAAGTGGTTTGACTCATGATTTATCCCCGTATATCTGCAATAAATTGGCTCAGCACGTTCTCTTTTTCGAGCGTGCGTTCGGCATATTCACGTGCCACCGTGTTCACTTTTGGCATGGCAAGTGCCCGTTCAATTCCGGTCACCAGCGCCGGGACCGATTCCGGCTCCACGCACACGGCAATTCCCGGATAGCTGTCGCACAGCTGGCCTAATTCTGTTTCGGCTTCTGCCGTAATCACCGCGTTGCCGCCCACTGCCAGAATGTTGGTCAGCTTGGAGGGCAGCACCGCATCCGCGGCGCCGCGTTTTTGCACCACCAGATGGCAGTCGCCCATCTTCAGCAGCGCAGGCAATGCCTCGTAAGACTGAAGCGGGAAAAATTTCACGTTAGTCAGGCCGCGTTCGCCGGCCATTTTTTCCAGCCGCGCCTTTCCACCGCCCTGCCCGACAATCACAAACGTCCACGGATGTTTGCTAAGCTGCTGGGCCGCTTCAATCACGCTCTCCAGCCCCTGCTTTTCGCCGATGTTGCCTGAGTAAAGAATGATTTTTTGATCTTCAGGCAAACCGAGCTGCGTGCGCAGCGCCTGAGCGTCCTGCTCCGTCACATCGCGAAAACGCGCCACTTCGGACCAGTTCGGGAAGAAAATCACCTTCCGGGCCGGAACGCCCTTCTCCTGCGCCTTGTTCATCATCGAGCGCGAGATCGTCGAGACGTAGTCCACGTTGTGTAAGCCGCTGCGCTCAAACGCGCTGGCGAGCTTCGCCACCTTGCCGCCCTTGCTTTTGCCTGCCATCCCCAGGCCCAACATGGCGTCAACTTCGTAATCCTGAATGTGCAGCAACGTGCGCGCACCGGAGAGTTTGCCCAGCAGGCGCATGCCCGGCGTGCAAAACAGCGTCGGCACCACGCCGATGATGCGATCCGGCTTCCAGCGACGCTGCGCCATCAGCGGGAAGAAACTGCTCAGGGCAAAGCTGCCCAGATGAAGTAACCGTTTCAGCGTTGAGGGCTGCTTAGGGACATACAGCGGGCAGCGCCAGACGGTCGCTGCACCCTCTTCGCGACGGTAGCGCCAGCTTGAGTAGCGCTCCCCGACTTTCCACTCCGGGTAGTACGGCGGCGCGGTAATGACCCGCACGTCATGTCCCTGGCTCGCCATCCACTCGACCATCTCGCCGGTGTATTTCCCGATGCCGGTTAATTCCGGCGAGTAGTTGATTCCGTACACTAAAATTTTCATAAGCCCGGCACTCCGGACTGACGATCGGCCAGGAAATAGGCACGACTGTTGTCATGCACATTGTCGCTGGCCAGCAGCGCCTCTGGCGTCTGCCAGCGGTAGTCGTCATGCTGAGAATCAGGCAGACGCAGGTCTGCCTCACTCACCTTCAGGCGGAACCCCAGCACGATGTAGTGCGTGGTGAACCCGGTGCCTGAAAAGTTATCGTCATAGAAGTGCTGCCAGACCCCGTAAAACTGGCCCGCTGCCATCGGCAGCTGCAGGCCCAGTTCCGCCAGAGTGAGACGCTCAAACGCATCGCTCAGCGTCTCATCCTTCTGCACGCGCCCGCCGGGCACGAACCAGAAGCCCTGTGCAGGACGGTTGGTTCGTTTCCCCAGCAAGAACTCGCCGCGTTCGTTCTCCACGATCAAATCAATTGAGATGAGCGGAGTGGAACGCACTACCGTGGCAAAATCTTCCTGACTTAAAAACATCGTTACCCCCGGAAGCGGTGCTGGTTTTCCAGGAACCACTGGTAGGTACTGGCCAGCCCCTGCTCCAGTGACACCTCGTGATACCAGCCCAGCTGATGCAGACGGGTCACGTCCAGCAGTTTGCGCGGCGTGCCGTCCGGTTTCGTGGCGTCAAACACCACGCGGCCCTTGTAGCCCACCACCTGCGCGATGGTTTGCGCCAGCTCGCGAATGGTGCAGTCCACGCCGGTACCGACGTTGATGTGCGACAGCATCGGCTCGGTGTTCTCCTGCCACACTTCGCGATCCAGCTCCATCACGTGAATGCTGGCCGCAGCCATGTCGTCCACGTGCAGGAATTCGCGCATCGGCGTGCCGCTGCCCCACACCACCACGTCCGGTGCGTTCTCGGCGGTCGCCTCGTGGAAGCGGCGCAGCAGCGCCGGGATCACGTGCGAGTTGCTCGGGTGGAAGTTGTCGTGCGGTCCGTACAGGTTGGTCGGCATCACCGAACGATAGTCGCGGTTGTACTGACGGTTGTAGGACTCGCACAGCTTGATCCCGGCAATTTTGGCAATCGCGTAAGGCTCGTTGGTCGCTTCCAGCGTGCCCTGCAGCAGTTCGCTTTCGGCGATCGGCTGTTTCGCCATTTTCGGGTAAATACAGGACGACCCGAGGAACAGCAGCTTATTCACGTTGTGCAGATGCGCCGCGTGAATGATGTTGCTCTCGATCATCATGTTTTCGTAGATGAAATCCGCCGGGTAGGTGTTGTTAGCGACAATGCCGCCCACCTTCGCCGCCGCCAGATACACCTGGTCAATGCGTTCGTTAGCAAAGAAGTCCTGTACCGCACGGCTGTCGAGCAGGTTCAGCTCGTCGCGGGTGCGGACAACCACTTCGACGTCGCCGCGCTGTTCCAGCTGGCGAACAATCGCGGAACCCACCATTCCGCGATGACCGGCGACAAAAATACGTTGTTTTGTCATTCTCAAGACTCCAGCGCGATGGCAACCTCGTAGCCATGAGACTTGAGCAGAGAGTGTTTTTTCGCTGCTTCAAGATCTTTGGCTACCATCTCAGAGACCATCTCCTGCAGAGTGATTTCTGGTTTCCAGCCCAGCTTCTCGTGCGCTTTGGTTGGGTCGCCCAGCAGGGTTTCCACTTCAGCAGGACGGAAGTAGCGTGGGTCAACCTGCACAATCACGTCGCCAGGCTTCACGCCCGGAGCGTCGTGGCCGGTCACGGAAACCACGATACCTTTCTCTTCCACGCCGGTACCTTCGAAGCGCAGTTTGATGCCCAGCTGTGCCGCGGCCATTTCAACGAACTGACGTACGGAGTACTGCACGCCGGTCGCAATGACGAAGTCTTCTGGCTGTTCCTGCTGCAGCATCATCCACTGCATTTTCACGTAGTCTTTGGCATGGCCCCAGTCACGCAGGGAATCCATGTTGCCGAGGTGCAGGCAAGACTCCAGACCCTGCGCGATGTTAGCGATAGCGCGGGTAATTTTGCGGGTGACGAAGGTTTCGCCGCGACGTGGAGATTCGTGGTTGAACAGGATGCCGTTACAGGCGTACATGCCGTAGGATTCACGGTAGTTCACGGTGATCCAGTAGGCGTACAGTTTTGCTACCGCATACGGAGAGCGCGGGTAGAACGGCGTGGTCTCTTTCTGTGGGATTTCCTGCACCAGACCGTACAGCTCAGAGGTGGATGCCTGGTAGAAGCGCGTTTTCTTCTCAAGGCCGAGGAAGCGAATCGCTTCCAGCAGACGCAGCGTACCCATGGCATCAACGTCGGCGGTATATTCCGGGGATTCGAAGGAGACCGCAACGTGGCTCATCGCGCCCAGGTTGTACACTTCATCCGGCTGTACTTCCTGCAGAATACGGGTCAGGTTGGAGGAGTCCGTCAGATCGCCGTAATGCAGATGGAATTTCGGGTTCGCGGAGTGAGGATCCTGATAGATATGGTCAACACGCTCGGTGTTGAAAGAAGACGCACGACGTTTAATACCGTGCACTTCATAACCTTTTTCCAGCAGTAACTCTGCCAGGTAAGAACCATCCTGCCCGGTAACGCCGGTGATGAGAGCGACTTTAGACATGTTTATATTCCTCTACTTATGAATTTAATCAGTTTCAACGCGTTCGCGTATCACCACTGCGGGGTTGCCACGGCAAATTTTATTTGCCGGTAGCGATTTAAAAACGCTGCTGCGGGCACCGACTACCGTGCCATCGCCAACAGAAACACCCGGTGCAACAAAAACATCCGTTGCCAGCCAGCATTTTTCACCGATCGCAATAGGCGAAGCGGTAATATCAAAATGCTGACTCATAAAATCGTGGCTGCCGGTGCACAAATAGCATTTCTGTGAAACCACCGAATTTGCGCCAATCGTAATTTCGCCCAGGGTATATAACACCGCGTCATCCCCAACCCATGCGTAATCCCCAAGCGTTAATTTCCACGGATAGGTAATTTTCACAGAAGGTCGGATGACTACGTTTTTTCCTATTTTTGCGCCAAACAGGCGCAATAAAAAGGCACGCCAGCGGTACAGTATTTGCGGCGACCAGGCAAATAACGTTGCCTGAACGGCCCACCACAGCTGTACCTTAATACCGTTTCCGCCCCGAAAGCCTTTCGGCACGGAGAAACCTTTCAGATCCTGCATTGCGTTTCCTTATATTCAGGCTTTGTTATATAAGGTTTTCGTTTTGCCCGTGGTCCGCAGGCGCAATAAATAAGACAATTCTGCCCAGAGCCCCGGCACGCGTAATATTTTACGCTGTACGTTTTTGGCATCCCGGCACAATTCCAGATTATTCGACGTTGACACGCCGCCCATTGAAAATTCAGACACCAGCCCTTTAATTCGACGGAACGGGTAACCTGACTTATACAAACTGGCAGCCAGCGCATAATCCGAAGACACTTTATACTGCAAATCGTAAGGCTGTTTTTTCAGACCTTTTACCGGGAAGAAAATGGCCTGATGGCTGGCCGGCAAGCTGTGATAGATATACCAGCCTGGCTTCGCGCTGCGGCACACTTTATGTCCGTCGCCAAAATCGAGCAGCGCATCGCCAATATACATGGCGTCCTCTTTCTGGCGAGCCAGCTGACGGGCAAATAGCGCCACGTCATCATGGAAAACGTCGCCCGAATTCAGGAAGATGGCATAACGGCCTTGCGCCATGTTAATGCCTTTATTCATCGCATCGTAGATGCCTTTATCTTTCTCGCTGATGTAGCGTAAGTTGAACTCACCGTTGAGTTTTTCCAAAAACTCCGCCGTGCCATCGTTCGAGCCGCCGTCGACCACAATCCACTCAAAGGTGAGGCTTGGATCGCGCGCCAGGTTGCGCAGCGAGCGCCAGGTTTTTACCACCCCTTCGTAATTACGAAAAGCGACAGTAATGACGCTAAGAAACATAAATCACCTCATTTCGTCATGCGTTCGTAATATTAAGCGCTTTGCGCAGAATAAACGGACAGACAATCATGAAAGCATATTCCGGGCTAAATATTGACCCGGTAAAAAACAGCGACACCGGAGTAAACAGATAAAGCTGAACGCGAAAATTCTGGTTATCACCAAACGCGTTAATCATCATTTTGAAAACTTTAAACAGATACCACAGGGTCAACAGTACGGCGAACCACGAAAAATAAATAATTAACAGATACAGACCATTGTCTATGGTTTTACCGACATCCGCACCGTTAAAGATTCCGAATGATGCAACATATTCGTAAAGTGAGCCGAATCTTACTACACCATCAATATGGGTTAAGGAATAACCCACCATCACCAGTGGCCCAATGATGCGATAATAGGACGATGACCCTTCCGTTCCCAAATCCCCCAGACGTTCTGAGATGTAAGGGAAAGCAAATATCACGCCTACCATAAACACCGTCAGAGAGATAATCGCCAGCGGCAGTTTTTTCTTAATCGCATCTTTGTTCAGGTACTGGAACGCCCACTCCAGCAGGTAAAACAGGATAAATGTCATTACCCCTGAGAACGATCCAGACAGAACGATTCCTGCAAGAATCATAGCATCGGTCTTAGGCGTTTTGATACCAAACTGTTTGATGCTGAGCCAAATTGAGATTAACGCCAGAGCGAAAAACGCCGGTTCAAAATAGAGGGCCGTAGTACGCTTCCCGCCAAACTTGATGAAGTTCAATACATAGCTGTTACTGTAAATGAGATATTTCGAAATTATCTCCATCAGGCTGCTGCCACCGGTCAGAATAATTTGCGCCATCTCCAGTGCGGCAAGCATAACAATTAACGCAACGGCAATATAAAAGAACCTAAGAATTTTCCGATAATTGTGCGGAGAAATAGTTTTAAACCGAATACTCCAGACCATTCCGATAATAATAACAATATAAACAAACAGCATGGTCGAGGTGACGTATTTACTGGCATCCAGCGACTGGCCAAAGATGTAGTTAAACAGCGTCAGGCCCGTGCCCAGCCCTAGGGCAATCATCAGCTTCTTCAGGTTGATTTTATCGACATACAGCAGAAGCAGAACGGGCAGGAAGGTCACGATGGTTATCGGGAAGCTTTCGCCGAGCTGGGCAATTTTGACGTTGACCAGCAGGTAGATCAGCGGCAGCAGCAGATAACTACAGATTCTGATAGAACGAGACATATTCCTCCAGCATCTGTTGTCCACTGTAGGCCTTGCGGCTGCGGTTGCGGAACGATTCCAGGTCAGTGCCAAAAACGGTCTCAGCAATCTGCGCCTTCGGCAACTGTACCAGAGGCAGAACCTCCTGCTCCGTGAAGGTTTTTCCGCCGGACTTTTCCAGCACTTCACGTGCCGCATCGCTGTGGGTGGCAATCACCGGCACGCCGATTGAGAGCGCTTCGCACAGGATCAGCGGGTAGTTATCCACGCGGGAGCTGAACACCAGCGCGTCCATTTCATTCAGCGCGCTCATCAGCTTGCGCTTGTCGGTTTCAAACCCGTGGTTCACCACGTTGCCCCCTTCGAACGGTGAAAACTTGCCGAAGGTGTGAAGCTCTATTTTGTCCCCCAGCGCCATCATGTCGCGCACCAGCTGCTGGTTGGTTTTGCCGTCGTAACGCAGGTCATGCGCAACGATAGCGATTTTCGGTTTGCCTGCGGTTTCCGCCACCGGGGTCAGCTCGGCAAGAATGGCTTCCGTCGCCACGTCGATGCCGTTGTTAATGATCTGACAGCGCCCTGCCCCGTACAGGCTGTTGAAGGCATCGGCCACGTGCTGGCTTGGAGAGATAAACGTACAGCCGAGCGAGAGCATGTCGCGGAACAGCTGACGCTTTCCGGCCACCAGCTGATGCGCGCGATCCACCTTCACCGGCGGGTAGTTACTTAACGTCGGGCACTTCTGGCAGTTATCTTTCCAGCCTTCGCAGCCGTCGGTAAACGCGCAGCGCCCGGTCACGCTCCAGTGATCGTGCAGCGTCCAGACAAAGCGGGTGTCGGGCTTGTGGGCCTGCACCTTCTGACAAAACGCCACCACCTCTTCCAGATTCAGCCAGTAGCTGTGCAGCACGTGAAAATGCAGCACAACCGGGCCCGTGGTGCGGGTAACCGTGCGGTAAAGCGTGTTCAGATTGCCAAACAGATCGCGGTTAAACAGACGGAACAGAGCAATGTTGGCAATCGAGGTCAGACGCGGCGTGTGCTTGTGCACCTGCGGGAAGTTATCGTGGCTGACGCTTTTCTTGCCGCCTTTGCCGTAGCCGTAAATAAAGCGAGACTGAAGTCCTTTTTGTAGCGCGCGCTGGTGAAGATCCAGGGCCACGCCTGCCGCTCCGCCTTCTGCGAGGCGTACGTTAAATTGCAGAATGTTCATTTAATCACCTTCACGCGGGCTTTTTCTCCCACCACCAGCGCGTTATCCGGAATGCTGTCCAGCACCACGCTGCCAGCACCAATCGTGACGTTATTGCCAATCGTAATGTCACCGATAATCACCACGTTCGCCCCCAGCTCGACGTTATTGCCGATGACCGGGCAGGCCAGGCTGTCAGGCCCACGGTTGCCGATGGTGACCGCATGACGAATGGTGAAATCGTCCCCGGCGACCACGAACTTGTTAATCACCACCGCATAGCCGTGATGGATGGTAAAGCGTCGACCAATGGTGGCAGCGGCCTGAATTTCATAGCCAAAAAAGCATTCGGTGATGATGCGGTACAGCACCAGCACGGGTGCCGCCCAGATATTGTTCAGCACGTTTTTCTTACGCCACACCGAGCAAAAGTGCGCGATGCGGTACGCCAGAACCATGCAGCACGGGCGCAGGCTCCAGCTGTTAGCGCGGCAATCTTCCAGAAACATTATTTCCCCCGAAGCCCGTCAGCCAGGCGCTTGCCGTTACGCACGGACAGCAGCGTCAGCAGCGTGCGCCAGTTCATGCGCTTATTGCGGATCTGATAGAGGGTAAAGAGCTGATATTTACGGCTGGCACGGTCAAACTTGTCCTTGTGCTTGCGGTAAAAATGGAAGTAGCCGGAGAACTTCTTCGGCGAGGAGGTGATTTGCATCTCCCCGTGGTTGATGTGCAGGATCTGCGTGGCCTCTTCCACTTTCCACGGCTCGCCGTACTCCACCACCATGCGCAGGAAGATGTCGTAATCCTGCGCGGCCTTGAGTTCGGTATCGAACAGGCACTCTTTGAAACGCCACGCCCAGGTGAAGACCTGGTTACCAATGATGTTGCGCTTGTAGAACAGGCGGCGAGAGTACGGTGATTTCGGATACAGCGGCAGGCTCGCGGGCTGGGAGTACACCTCCCCCTGACAGACATAATCGTTGGCATACAGGAAAGCGTGCGTAACCAGCTGTTCTTTATGCGACAGGAAGATAGACAGGCGGTTCGGCGTCCATTCGTCATCGTCGTCGATCCCGGTCAGATACTCCCCTTTGGCCTGCAAAATCGCCTGATTACGCACCGCACATGCGCCGGAGTTAATGGCGTTATGCGTATAGACCACCCGCGGGTCGTTGAGGTCAGTCACAAACTTTTGCAGCTGTTCATACGAGGAAGAGCAGTCATCAACGATGATCAGCTCCCAGTTATCGTAATCCTGTCGCAGAACGGATTTGATTGCGCGGATCGCCAGCTGCTGACGATTCCATGTCGGCATATAGATTGAAACTAAAGGGCGTTGTGTGGTCATTTTTTCCCCTCACCCCGGCCCTCTCCCCAAAGGGGAGAGGGTGAAAGGCAGCCAGTGGTTATCATTACGTTCGTCCCCCAAATCCAGCACCGAACAGTCCCCTCTCCCCTTTGGGGAGAGGGTTAGGGTGAGGGGTATGGGGTGTGTTTTATTATTTACTGTCAGACTTATATTCGTACTCGTAATACCCGTAATCCTGGTACCCGGTCGCGCGGCGGAAGATGGAGTTCAGGATCACCCCTTTCACCTCAATGCCGTTCTGCTCGAAGCGGCTCAGGCTGGTTTCCACCTCTTTCAGGGTGTTCACCGCGTAACGCGCCACCATCAGCGTGGTGCCAGCGTGGCGGCCAACAACGGCCGCGTCGGTCACGGCCAGAATTGGCGGCGTATCGATCAGCACCAGGTCGTAATTTTTGCTCGCCCACTCCACCAGCTCGGTGAAGCGTTCACTCATCAGCAGCTCGGACGGGTTAGGCGGCACCTGACCGCGTGGGATCAGGTCAAACTTCGGCACCGTTGTAGGTTTCGCGCTCTGGCTGATTTCGCCTTTGCCGAGCAGGATCTCCGACAGACCGTTGACGTTGTTGGTACCCAGCAGCTCGTGGGTGTAGCCCTTGCGCATATCGCAGTCGATCAGCAGCACGCGCTTGTTGGTCTGGCTGACCACCGCCGCCAGGTTGGCGCAGACGAAGGTTTTACCGATTGACGGACTGACGCCGGTTAACATCAGGACGTTGTTTTTGGCCTGCATCATGGCGAAGTGCAGACTGGTACGCAGGCTACGGATCGCTTCGATAGCGAGATCGGTCGGGTTACCCACCGCCAGAAGCTGGCTCTGTTTGTAACGCTTAACGCCCTTGATGGTTTTGACGCTGTCACGGGATTTTTGCCACTCGGACAGCGGAATGCTGGCATAGACGTTGATACCGCTCTCTTCCAGCGCCTGCGGGCTTTCGATGCCGCGGTTGAGCAGCGAACGCAGCAGCACGCCCACGATGGAGAGCATCAGGCCGAGAATAATGCTGCCGAGAATAATCAGCGCTTTCTTCGGCTTCAGCACGCCAGGCTGGGTAATGGCCGGATCGACGATGCGCACGTCGCCCACGGTACTGGCTTCGGTGATTTTCAGTTCCTGCTGCTTGTTCAGCAGCTGCATGTAAACCTGCTGTCCGGACTCGACGTCGCGGGTCAGACGCACGATCTCCTGCTGCGTTTTCGGCATCGCGGTCACGCGGTCATTGAGCTTCGCCTTCTCCTCTTCCAGGGTACGGCGTTTTTCCAGCAGCGTGCGGTAGGCCGGGTGACGTTTGGTGTAAAGCTTGGAAATCTCCGCCTCTTTGAAGGTCAGCTCGTTGAGCTGCGCATCAATGTTGACCATCGAATCGAGGACCGATTTCGCCTCCAGCGGCAGGTCAACGGAGTCTTTATCCTGACGATAGGCGTTCAGCTTGTTCTCGGCGTCATCCAGATGGGCGCGCACTTCCGGGAGCTGTTTCGCGAGGAAGGCCAGGCTTTTCGCCGCTTCCGCCGACTTACGCTCAACGTTCTGCTCAAGATAGTTGCGGGTAATGCTGTTCAGGATGTCGCGGATTTGATCCTTATCTTCACCGGTAAAGGTCATGCTCAGCACGCCGGTGTCCTTACCGTTTTCGGTGACGGTCAGGTTGTTTTGCAGATTGTTGATCATCCCCAGCGTGGAGAATTTGGTGACGGTGAATTCACCGCCCTCCTGGGCGTTAATCGCGCTGACCATCATGCTGACGCCGTCTTTGGTCAGCATCTGCCCCACCTCACCGCGCGCGCTAAAACCTGCGTCGCTGGTTAGCTGGTACTGTTTCGGGCCAAGCACCGTCAGGGTAAACGTCTGATCGGCAGCCCCTTTCGGCAGCACGAAGTCGGTGACTTTAACCGTGTCATTGCTTCGCCCCATCAGACGATCCCAGCCGGCACCAAAGACTGGGAAGGTATTTTTGGTGACGGAAATATCGAGCCCGAGGTCGTGAACCGTTTTACCCAGCACCAGACGTGACTGGATAAGCTGAATTTCGGCGTCGGATGCCGGCGGTTTGTTCGCGAGCGCGGAACCGATGTCCTGCACCAGCGAGTTGCCGGTATTCTGCTCGATCTGCACCAGCGCGTCGGCGCTGTAGATAGGTGTGGCGAACAGCGTATAGACGACGGCCGCCGCGGCAAACACGGCGGTAATGCCAAGCACCCACCACTTTGCCTCTACAACAGTGCCGACCAGGCGCCCAATATCAATTTCATCACTGCCCGAAGTCGGGGCGGCAGAAGGTCTTGTTTTTTCTGTCATTGTTATCCCTGCTGAACTTTCAGTGCCTGCGCCCACTGTTGGGCAGACTGGTCAAGTAAGGTGTAAACCGCCTCAAAGGCCTCATGGCTTTTGCGATACGGATCGGGGATTTCACGTTCATTGTCCCAGTGACCAAACAGCATCACCTTGCCGCGCATCTCCGGAGCGATATCGCACAGCGCATGAATATGGCGTTTTTCCATCGTCAGGATCAGGTCATACTCCCGGCACATGCGGCCAGTGACCTGGCGGGCCACGTGGCCGTCGAGGGAAAGGTTATGGTCCCGCGCCACGCTCGTCGCGCGTTCATCAGCGCCTTTACCAACCAGTGCACCCAGCCCTGCCGAATCAACGATCAGTTCGGGCTGGTAGTGTTTCAACAACCGTTCAGCCGTAGGGGAACGGCAAATGTTCCCCACGCATACCACCAGAATTTTGTTAAACATCGCGGATTACCAGGTATGAATGTCGCGCGCCGTATCCGTCATGTAGCGAACGCCACTGATGGTTGGCAGCAACTGGTTGATCAGACGGTTCCAGCGGGCAACCGGCGCGGTGGTGACGTACACCACATCGTATGGCTGGAGACGGAACTCCGTTGCCATCACCAGAGAGGTCGCATCGGACATATCCAGCTGGTAGATGTTGGCGATCTTGCCTTTCGTACCCTCGCCTTTCAGCGGACGGATAACGAAGATACCGCTGGCGTTCGACGAGGTCAGGTCGATGCCTTCCGCATTGCCCAGCGCTTCGGTCAGGGTCATACCGCTGAAGTCCATTTTGAGGGTGCTCTGTTTCTTCACTTCACCCATCACGAAGACTTTCAGATCGTCATTGCGCGGCACGTAGAGAATGTCGCCCGGATAGAGCAGACGGTTCTGGGTCAGATCGCCGTTTTGCATCAGCGCCTGCAGCGAAATACGTTGCTCTTTGCCTTCGTGGGTCAGCACGACGTTGCGCCAGTCGGCGCCGTCGGTTAACCCGCCCGCGGCGTTAATGGCATCCAGTACGGTCAGAGGAACGTTGGTGATGGCCTGCTGGCCGGATTTGTTCACCTGGCCGGAGATATAGGCTTTTTGCGAGCGGAATGCGGCGATATTAACGTCCACCTGCGGATCGGCGATGTACTGCGCTAAGCGGCCGGTAATATCACTACGGATCTCGGCAAGGGTTTTCCCCACAACATGAACTTTACCAATGTAGGGATAGAACATGGTGCCATCTGACTGCACCCAGTTACCGGTGTCGCTTGAGCTGCGGTACTGGCCCGCTGGCGTGGTCAGTTCTGGGTGGTCCCAGACGGTCACGTTGATCACGTCACCCGGCCCCACGCGGTACTGGTAGGAGGCAATTTCCTGGTCCAGCGACATATTCGGCTGGGCAACATTCGGTCGTGGACGTAATTGTTCGACCAGACGAGGCGTAAGTGGATAAACATTCACCATTTTGTCGAGATCAAAATCGGCATCCTGTTGCTTGATCACATCCTTACCCATTGTTGACATATTGCTGCCGGGAAAGACCGTGCAACCACTCATCAAGGTCACAGACACCAATAATGGCATCAATTTCATTTTGGATTTCATCATTGATTATTTATCACTTTGGCAGAGTAATTATCCTGTGCAATTTAAATAAGCTCGGGTCGTATTGGGTTTCAGCATGCAGTTAATCAAATAGAAATATAACTGGCATCAGTCCTAAAAAAAGCTTATTCATCCATTGGCTATTGACAGAATAATCGAGGCTCATTCACACGCTTTCAGGCACGCTACCGCCCTTGGCTTTCAGTTACCAATCCACTGACTAAACAATGTGTTATGGATAGACACCCTCTTGAGCAAGGTCTTCTGGAAATATATCAGTCGCTTGAGAAAGCTGACGGATAATGAATAACCATCCCTGAAGACCGAACAAAAATAGCAACACCGAGATTTAACATTTGATGCTGGGAGAATTGTTGCAGCTAACCTAATAGCAGGCAAGGAGACAACTGTCCTAATATCAGTTTTTAAGATTAATATTAAGAGCAAATTTTTGACCTTTTAGGATTTTCTTTATATTGACAAAAAGAGAGCAGAAACCATCAGCTGCGATATATCCTAAAATGCTTTCCTTGTAATTAAATATACGTATTTCGCTTATTTACACCCCGTTGAGAATACTCTCTTTTTTAACCGTCGTATTAAGAGAAATCTCAGCCCGGCATTGCAATTTCCCCCAGCTTTATCCATGATCGAAGTGTGACATTCGTCATATAACAGAAGGTATTGCTATTACTATGGAATGGATTGCCGATCCCTCAATCTGGGCCGGGCTGGTTACGCTGGTCGTCATCGAGTTAGTGCTCGGGATTGATAATCTGGTCTTTATCGCCATCCTCGCTGAAAAACTGCCCCCTTCCCAGCGCGACCGCGCGCGCGTGACGGGTCTGCTGCTGGCGATGGTGATGAGGTTACTGCTGCTGGCCTCTATCTCCTGGCTGGTCACGCTGACTCAGCCTCTGTTCTCCCTTCACGGTCTGAGTTTTAGCGCCCGCGATCTCATCATGCTCTTCGGCGGGTTGTTCCTGCTGTTCAAAGCCACGGTGGAACTCAACGAGCGGCTGGAAGGCAAAGACAGCGAGAACCCAACCCAGCGCCGCGGGGCGAAATTCTGGCCTGTAGTGGCGCAAATTGTGGTGCTGGATGCGGTCTTCTCCCTGGACTCGGTGATCACCGCCGTCGGGATGGTGGACCACCTTGCGGTGATGATGGCCGCGGTAATTATTGCCATCACGCTGATGGTGATGGCCAGCAAGGCGCTGACCCGCTTTGTGAACAGTCACCCGACCATCGTGATCCTCTGTCTGAGCTTCCTGCTGATGATTGGCTTTAGCCTGGTGGCCGACGGTTTTGGCTTCCATATTCCGAAAGGCTACCTGTACGCCGCCATCGGGTTCTCCGTCATGATTGAAGCGCTTAACCAGCTGGCGATATTTAACCGCCGCCGCTTCCTTTCCGCAAATCAGACCCTGCGTCAGCGCACGGCCGACGCGGTTATGCGCCTGTTAAGCGGTAAGAAAGAGGATGCAGAGCTGGACGCCGAATCCTCCGCCATGCTCGCCGATCACAGCGACGGGCTGATCTTCGACCCGCAGGAACGACGAATGATCGAGCGGGTGCTCAATCTGAATCAGCGGACGGTCAGCAGCATCATGACCTCACGGCATGACATTGAACATGTCGACCTGACGGCGCCGGAAGAGCAAATTCGGGCCCTGCTGGATAAAAACCAGCACACCCGCGTGGTGGTGACCGGCGGTGAAGAGGAAGAGGAGCTGCTGGGCGTGGTGCACGTTATTGACCTTCTCCAGCAGCAGCTTCACGGCGAGCCGCTGAATTTGCGCGCCCTGGTACGCCAGCCGCTGGTTTTCCCGGAGGGGCTACCGCTGCTTTCTGCCCTTGAGCAATTCCGCAACGCGCGCACCCACTTTGCCTTTGTAGTGGATGAGTTTGGTTCGGTGGAAGGGCTGGTCACGCTCAGCGACGTGATGGAAACCATCGCCGGCAATCTGCCAAACGAGGTAGATGAGATTGACGCTCGCCATGATATTCAGAAAAACGCAGACGGTTCGTGGACGGCTAACGGCCATATGCCGCTTGAAGACCTGGTGCAATTTGTGCCGCTTCCGCTGGATGAAAAACGGGAATATCACACCATTGCCGGTCTGCTGATGGAGTATTTACAGCGAATTCCGCAGCCGGGGGAAGAGGTTCAGGTGGGGGACTATCTGCTCAAAACCCTGCAAATCGAAAACCATCGCGTGCAGAAGGTTCAGCTCATTCCGCTGCGGGATGAGGAAGAACTGGATTTTGAGGTGTAAAAAAGCCGGGTGGCGATGCGCTTACCCGGCCTACGATACAGGCTTTTGTAGGCCGGGTAAGGCGAAGCCGCCACCCGGCGCAACGGACATCAAAGCTTATCCAGCAGCTTCTTCACATCCTTGCCATCCTGTGAATCTTTATTACGATCCGCCCAGCCGCTAAGCCGACGTTTCGCTTCGTCCTGCAGATGCTTACGCAGGATCTGATCCACCTGCAGGCTGTAATTCAGGGACTGCCATTTGCCGTATACGGTCAGCGGGACCGGCGTCTCTTTCAGGAAGTCGATGAACTTGCTTTCACCCTGCCAGCCGGAAAGTACCTGCACGTTAAAGCGCGTGTCCGCCGTCTCTTTCACCAAATCCAGCTTACCTTTACCCGTCATTGATAAGAGTGAAGAGGTACCCTGCATTCCGTCGAGGGAGAGTTGTCCGTTGCCCAGCGTCAGGTCCGCGGTGAAGCTGTCGAGGCGCGTGGCGCTGTCGTAGTTTTCCTGGGCTTTCACATCGCTGCTGCGCTCGACCGCCTGCTGCACCAGCTGCTGGAAGTTAAGCCCTTCCATGCGGGAGTTTTTCAGATCAAGATGCGCCTGCCCCTGCCATTCGCGGCGGAAAGCATCAGCATCAATTTTCGTGCCTGAGAAGTCACCGGCAAGCGTCAACTGCCCCGTCAGGGATATCGGATAGTTAAACGCTTTCAGGATGGTGCCTATCTCAACGTTGTCGAGACGCGGCTGGAATTCGGCGCTGGCAACGTCTTTACGGACATCCAGCGTGCCGGGCAGCGAGAGGTTCCCCGCGCCCATCTTACCGCTCAGTTCGGAGATAACCAGCAAACCGTTATGGTTAAACATCTGGCTGCTCACGTCGGTAAAATCAATACCGCGCCAGCGCAGGCTATTGGCCTTCAGCAGAATATCCGCCGTGAATCCGCGCAGGGCGTTATAGTCAGGTTGATCAAGATTCGACGAGATAACCGGACGGGATATTGGTGCCTGGCTTTGCCCCGTCTGCGCGGCATCGCTATCGGTGGCGCTGGCTGGCAGAGGTGGCAGCAGGTTTTCCAGGTTGAGCTTGTCAAACTGCAGATTCAGTACCCACTTCGGCTTCTCTTCGAGCGTGACGCTCGCCTGCCCCTTCAGGCTACTGTCATTTGCCTGCAGGTTGAGATTATCCAGTTCCAGCTGCTTTTGCTCTTCGCGCCACACGGCCTGCAGCGTTCCCTGCCCGGCGATACCTTGGGTGGGCAGATCGGCTCCCGTCAGCTGCCAGTCCAGCTGCTGGACGTCAGCCGTAAGCTGATGCGGATAGTCTGAGGCGTTCACATTAGCATTCAGCGACAGGGTCAAATCGCGCTGATCGCGATTGATGCGCCCGCTAAACTCCACCGACGCAAGATGGCGATCGTCCTGTTCCATCTGCAGGTTAATGTTGCGAACGGTCACCTGTTCTGCATTCTCATGCTGGAAAACCAGCACGCTATCGGCAACTTTCAGCTTGCCGATATCAAAGGACCAGCCTGTATCAGACGGTTCATCAGGCAGGGTATTTTCGCGCGGCGCAACCGGCGCATTCGCATCTCGCACGGCTTCGGTTTGCGGGGTGAGCTGAATCACCGCGCCTTTCAGCATCACCTGTTTAACCTGCAGCTGATGGGAAATGAGCGGGATCAGCGCCACATCAAGGCGCATGTTGTCTGCGGACACCAGCGGCTGGGACGCCCCTGGCGCCGTGAGCGACATGCGGCCAGAGAGAATGCTGAGCTGCGGCCAGACGTGCCAGCGCAGCGGCCCGTCAAGCTTCAGTTGATAACCACTGCGTGCCTCGACCTGCCGCACCATGTAAGCGCGGAAATCGTTGGGGTTAACCAGCAGAACCAACGCCGAAAGGCCCGCCACCAGCACCACCAGCAAAATCATCAGCGTTGTCAGAACTCTTCTCATGGCATCCTCAATGGGCTAACGATCAGTCTTTATCAATACGGCTGGCAACCGCGCCCTGCTGGTCGCGATATTTTGCGTCCTGCCGACGGTTATAAGGACGATCTGCCGGGCCTGACAGCGGTTCAAAGCTTAACGCACCGATCATCATGCCCGGACGCAGCGCCAGCGGCAATTTACCGGCATTAAAGAATTCCAGCACGATACGCCCCGACCAGCCGGGATCGATACGGTGCGCGGTTACGTGAACCATCAGCCCCAGTCGCGCCAGCGAAGAACGGCCATCAAGCCAGCCGACCAGGTCCGGAGGCAGGGTGACGGATTCAAACGTCACCGCCAGGGCCAGTTCACCCGGATGCAGATAAAAGGCTTCACCCTCGTCGATAACGATTTCGTCGCTCATCACGCGATCGAGCGCGGCGCTGACTTCGTCCTTCGGCCCGCTAAGATCAATGAACGGTGCGGTATGGCCGCTAAAGGTGCGGAATTTATTGCCTAACCGTACATCAACGGTCACACCATTGATACGCTCAACAGGTGGACGTGGGGTAATAGACAAACGGCCTTCATCCAGCCAGGCTTCTATATCGCGATCGCAAAGACGCACGGCACTTTCTCCTTTCATGCATCGTACCCTGAGGCGGTAAGCGCTCAGGGTAAAACCAGGTTATCTCTGAACGGTACACAATTAACGCGGCTTATTCAAAAAACTGGCTGATTTTCGCTTTTAAGATATCAATAGCAATGCGATTTTTACCTCCGCGCGGCACGATGATATCGGCGTATTGTTTGGAGGGTTCAATAAACTGCAGGAACATCGGGCGAACCGTCTTCTGGTATTGCGCCATGACGGAGTCCATCGAACGGCCGCGTTCGTTCACGTCACGCTTGATGCGGCGCATCAGGCAGATATCCAGCGGGGTATCGACGAAGATCGAGAAGTTCATGGATTCACGCAGGCGGGCGTCGGTCAGCAGCAGGATGCCTTCAAGGATAATGACCTTTTTCGGCTCGATGCGGATGGTTTCCTGAGTGCGGGTGTGTTCTACGTAACTGTAAACGGGCAGCTCGATCGCATTGCCGCTCTTAAGCGCTTCTAAATGCTGGAACAGCAAGCTGTGATCCATCGCATTGGGGTGGTCATAGTTGGTTTTGACGCGTTCTTCCATCGACAGATGGGATTGATCTTTGTAATAGCTGTCTTCGGGAATGACGCCGATATGCTCATCACCTACTTGTTCACGCAGTTCGCGATAAAGCGTACTGGCAATTAGACTTTTACCTGAAGCCGATGCGCCGGCGATGCCTATAATGACGCACTGATGAGACTTATCAGTCATAAATTTAGCGACCTGATTAACCTGGATGTTAAGGAAGGGCGACGCCGGAGCGTCAAACGCGGCAATTATAGGGATTTCGCGGGCGTGATACCAGTCGAATGCACAGGTTCTGCGAGACTGGCTGAAAAGTGGGGTTTTATTCCCTGAGTGAAATTTAAATGAACGTTTTTTCAGCGTTTAAGTGCTTTTTTTCCCGGAGTCTCTATTTAATAAGTCTGTGGTGTCAAATTCTGAGCGGTCACCATATGAATTGTAAATTGTTTGTACTAGCATAAACCAAATTATCAAATTCACGCGTTCGGACATCTTCCCTGACGGCATGGCGTCTCTGGATAAAGCGGTAATGAATAAACAATACCAGCGGGTTTTGGTTACCACCCCACATCCTTTAATACGACTTGTCTGTCTGGGCCTGGTCACCTTTATCTTTACCTTATTTTCGCTGGAGCTCACCCGGTTCGGCACCCTGCTGGCCCCGCTCTGGTTCCCCACCGCGATTATGATGGTGGCGTTTTACCGCCATGCAGGAAAAATGTGGCCGGGCATTGCTCTGGCCTGCACGTTCGGCAACATTCTTGCTTCGTGGATGTTGTTTTCGTGGGGATCGGTCAGCCTTATATACCCTTCTATTAACGTGATTGAGGCCGCTATCGGCGCGTTGCTGCTGCGCAGATTGCTTCCTTGGTACAACCCGCTGCAGAATCTGAGTGACTGGATCCGCGTGGCCATCGGCAGCGCAGTGGTACCGCCGCTGGTGGGCGGCATTCTGGTGTCTCTGCTGGCCCCCGGCTCTGCCCCCCTGCGCAATTTCTTCGTCTGGGTGCTGTCAGAAGCGATTGGCGCGCTGGCGCTGGTGCCGTTAGGACTGTTGTTTAAACCGCATTATCTGCTGCGCCACCGTGACCCGAGATTGCTGCTGGAAACGCTGACGACGCTAGCCGTGACGCTGGCCCTCAGCTGGGCAGCCATCACCTGGCTGCCGTGGCCTTTTACCTGCGTTATCGTTTTGCTTATGTGGAGCGCGGTGCGCTTGCCCAGGATGGAAGCGTTCATGGTGTTTCTGGTCACCGTGATGGTGGTGTCGCTGATGATTGCCCGAAACCCTGTGGCGCTGACCACCCAGCACGTCGGGACGATGCTGAACGCCCCCTGGCTGCCGTTCCTGATGCTGCTCCTGCCAGCCAACGTGATGACCATGGTGATGTACGCCTTCCGCGCCGAGCGCAAACACATCACCGAAAGCGAGGAGCGTTTCCGCAATGCGATGGAGTATTCCGCCATTGGTATGGCGCTGGTCAGCATTGAAGGAAAATGGCTTCAGGCTAACAAGGCGCTGTGTAATTTCCTCGGTTACAGCCAGACGGAGCTTCAGTCACTGACCTTCCAGCAGCTCACCTGGCCGGAAGATCTGCACACCGACCTGGAACAGCTTGAACAGCTGGTCAACGGCGACATCAATACCTATACCCTCGAGAAGCGCTATTACACCCGCGACGGAGAAGTGGTCTGGGCGCTGCTTGCCGTCTCCGTCGTGCGTCATGCCGACGGCTCGCCGCTCTATTTTATTGCCCAGATTGAAGACATTAACGACCTGAAGCAGACCGAGTGGGTCAATAAGCGCCTGATGGAGCGCATTACGCTCGCCAACGAAGCGGGCGGCATCGGCATCTGGGAGTGGGATCTGGAGCCAGACATTATCAGCTGGGACAAGCGGATGTTTGAACTGTATGAAATTCCGCCGCACATCAAGCCTACCTGGCAGCTCTGGCATGACACGATGCTGCCGGAAGATCGTGCCCACGCTGAGAAGGTGCTGCGGGACTCGCTGATTTCCCGCCTGCCGTTTAAGCTGGAATTCCGCATCCGCGTGAAGGAAGGCGTGCGCCATATTCGCTCCCTGGCGAACCGAGTGCTCAACAAGCAGGGTGAAGTCGAACGGCTGCTCGGTATCAATATGGACATGACCGAGGTTAAACAGCTCAACGAGGCCCTCTTCCAGGAAAAAGAGCGTCTGCACATCACCCTCGACTCCATCGGTGAAGCGGTGCTGTGCACCGATAACAACATGAACGTCACCTTTATGAACCCGGTGGCCGAGAAAATGAGCGGCTGGCTGCAGACCGAGGCTATCGGCCAGCCGGTTCTGAAGGTGTTGCACATCACCTTTGGTGAAAAAGGGCCGCTGATGGAGAATATTCACAGCGGCGACATGTCCCGTTCCGATATCGATCAGGACGTGGTGCTGAACTGCCGTACCGGCGGGAATTTTGATATTCATTACAGCATTACGCCGCTCAGCACGCTGGATGGGCAGAATATTGGCTCGGTTATCGTTATCCAGGACGTGACCGAGTCGCGCAAAATGCTGCGTCAGCTGAGCTATAGCGCCTCCCACGATGCGCTGACCCATCTGGCAAACCGGGTCAGCTTCGAAAATCATCTTAAACGACTCCTGCAGACCGTTCGCGAAACGCGCCAGCGTCATGCTCTGGTCTTTATCGACCTCGATCGCTTTAAAGCCGTCAACGATTCGGCAGGCCACGCGGCGGGGGATGCCCTGCTGCGGGAACTCTCTTCCCTGATGTTGACCATGCTCCGCTCCAGCGACGTGCTGGCGCGTCTGGGCGGGGATGAGTTCGGGTTACTGCTACCGGACTGCAATATTGAAAGCGCACGCTATATCGCCGGTCGCCTGATCCAGGCGATCAATGACTATCACTTTATGTGGGAAGGCCGCCTGCACCGGATCGGCGCCAGCGCAGGTATCACGCTGATTGATGAAAATAATCATCAGGCGTCGGAGATCATGTCGCAGGCGGATATCGCCTGTTATGCCTCGAAAAACAGCGGGCGCGGCATGGTGACAGTTTACGAGCCCCAGCAGGAGCGGGATCACAGCACGCGCAGCATGATGTCGCTTGATGAACAGTGGCACATGATTAAAGACAATCACCTGATGATGATTGCCCGCAGCGTCGCCTCCCCGCGCATCCCGGAAAGCAGTAATTTCTGGCTGCTGTCGTTACGCCTGTGGACCAGCCAGGGCGAAGTCCAGGAGGAGCATGCCTTCCGCTCGGGCCTGGCGGAGCCAGAGCTTTTACACGCCCTCGACAGACGTATTTTTAGCGAATTTTTCCGCGCCTCTGCCGCACAGGTCGCCAGTAAAGGCATGGGAGTGGCACTGCCGCTTTCCGAGGCCGGTTTAGCCAGCGTAACGCTGGTTGATGAACTTCTCGACCTGCTGGATAAAAGCCCGATGCCGGGCCGCCTCCTGCATCTGGTTATCTCAGCCGACGTGGTGTGCAGCCCGGATAAAAACCTGCAGCGGAGTCTGCAAAAGCTTCGCCAGGCGGGCTGCCGCGTGATCTTCAGCCAGGTCGGCCGCGACATGAACGTCTTTACCCACCTGACGGCCAATATGGCCGACTATCTGATGCTGGACGCAGAGGTGGTAAGCAACGTCTATGGCAATCTGATGGATGAGATGATGGTGACCATTGTTCAGGGCCACGCCCAGCGTCTGGGAATGAAAACCATCGCGGGCCCCTGCAACCAGCCCATCATGATGGATACGCTCTCCGGCATCGGCATTGATTTTATCTATGGGGACACCATCGCCGAGCCGCAGCCGCTGGATCTACTGCTCAACACCAGCTATTTCGCCATCAACTGACGGCGCCCAGCCGTCGGTATACCAGATGTGCAGCAGCGCGTAAGAGCGCCACGGCTGCCAGCGCTCGGCATAACGACGTATTTGCGCGGGCGTCATCCCGGCAAAGCGTTGCTTAATCAGATAATCATCCGGCAGAAAGACATCTTTCGCCTGCCAGCCGCGCAGGGCCAGGTAGTTTGCCGTCCAGCGCCCTATCCCCGGCCGCTGCTGTAGCGCTTTCATCCCGGCCTCAATATTCGCGGGCGGGAAAAGCGGAAACGTCCCGTCGATGACCGACTGTGCCAGATGAATTAACGACTCCGCCCGCTTTACCGGCATACCTAACGCTTTCAGCGCCATCGGGTCCGCTGCCGCCAGCGCGTCCGGCGTGGGGAAACAGAGATAGCCCGGACAATCCGCGATCGGTTCGCCGCACAGCGCCACCACGCGCGACGTCAGTTTCGCCGCCATCGCCACGCTCACCAGCTGTCCGAGGATCGCCCGGACGCCCTGCTCGTAGGCATCCATTGCCCCCGGCAAACGCAAGCCTGGCCGGGCAGCACCGAGATCCCCCAGCGTATCCGCAACGTGCTGCGGGTTGCAGGCGAGATCGAACAGGCGTTCGATGCGTTCAAGGCACGTCTGCGCAACCGGGATTAACCCCGGGCTGAGCGTGACGGTCAGCGTATGGGTGGTGATATCCGGCGTGACGCGAAATATCCCCTGATGCCCTTCGCAGGCAAAACTGCGCTCGTAGTAGTCGTTTGTAACGGTTTCAATGCCCGTCACCGCACGCGCGCCAAGAAAGCCAAACATCCACTGCCAGTCGTAAGGGGGAAGCCATGTCAGGGTATACATCGTTGCTCCTTTTTTGTTCTTATCAGCATAAACGGAAAGACCTTGTATTGCCTTGCTTTCATATTCCTGTTGTCGCCATGAAGACATTTCGTTAAAGTCTCGCCCCTTCTCACTGGCATGGGGATTTATCGTGTTTATTGGATTCGACTACGGTACGGCAAACTGCTCGGTTGCGATTATGCAAAACGGACAGCCACAACTCCTGAAAATGGAAAAAGAGAGCACGCTGCTGCCCTCAATGCTCTGCGCGCCGACGCGTGAAGCGGTAAGCGAATGGCTGTTCCGCCACCATCAGGTTCCGGCCACGGCGGCGGAGACCCAGGCGCTGCTGCGCCGGGCTGTCAGCTTTAACCGCGAGGAAGACATCGACGTTTCGCCGTCCAGCGTGCAGTTCGGCCTCTCTTCGCTCGGGCACTATATTGAAGACCCGGAAGAGGTTTACTTCGTTAAGTCGCCAAAATCCTTCCTCGGCGCCAGCGGCCTGAAGCCGCAGCAGGTGGCGATGTTCGAAGACCTGGTGTGCGCGATGATGCTGCATATTCGCAATCAGGCGCAGACGCAGGTGTCAGATGCGATTACCCAGGCGGTGATTGGCCGCCCGATCAACTTCCAGGGGCTGGGCGGCGACGAGGCCAACCAGCAGGCGCAGGGGATCCTTGAGCGCGCGGCGCACCGCGCAGGCTTCCGCGACGTGGTGTTCCAGTATGAGCCGGTTGCGGCGGGGCTGGATTTTGAAGCCACGCTGACGGAAGAGAAGCGCGTGTTAGTCGTGGATATCGGCGGGGGTACAACGGACTGCTCGCTGCTGCTGATGGGACCGCAGTGGCATAACCGTCGCGATCGTGAAAATAGCCTGCTGGGGCACAGCGGCTGTCGCGTAGGCGGTAACGATCTGGATATCGCGCTGGCATTCAAGAGCCTGATGCCGCTGCTCGGCATGGGCGGTCAGACGGAAAAAGGCATCGCCCTGCCGATCCTGCCGTGGTGGAACGCGATTGCCATTAACGACGTGCCTGCGCAGAGTGATTTTTACAGCACAGCAAACGGCCGCTTCCTTAACGATCTGGTGCGTGACGCGCAGGACGCCGAAAAAGTCGCCCTGCTGTATAAGGTGTGGCGTCAGCGCCTGAGCTACCGCGTGGTGCGTACTGCTGA
The DNA here is from genome assembly GCF_036487345.1 of Enterobacter cloacae complex sp. CARB60. Lineage (NCBI taxonomy): Bacteria > Pseudomonadati > Pseudomonadota > Gammaproteobacteria > Enterobacterales > Enterobacteriaceae > Enterobacter > Enterobacter cloacae complex sp. CARB60. The sequence continues at coordinate 1,584,581 of NZ_JAZKLC010000002.1, read as the reverse complement.
AGAGAGCAAAATTGCCCTTTCCGACCGCGCTGAACATGCGGTCTCCTTGCCGTTTATCAGCGACGATCTGGCCACGGCGATTTCGCAGGACGGGCTGGAGACGGCGCTCGCGCAGCCGCTGCAGCGCATTCTGGAGCAGGTGCAGCTGGCGCTGGAGAACGGCAAAGAGAAGCCGGACGTCATTTACCTGACCGGGGGGAGCGCCCGTTCGCCGCTGATCAAGAAAGCGCTGGCGGAACAGCTGCCGGGCATTCCGATTGCCGGTGGGGATGACTTTGGCTCCGTTACCGCAGGGCTGGCACGCTGGGCGCAGGTGATGTTTAGTTAAAACTACGCTCGCCCCTGACTATGATACGGGGCGAGCGAATTCAGGGTGCGGTAAGGCGCGGATTATTCTGCTTTTCCTGCCCTGGAGACTTCTTTTCCCGGACGGGCCTCGCGATATTTTCACACCGCTTCATGAAGCCTTTGAACTCCGCCAGCGCCACCGGGGGCATAAAAAAGTACCCCTGCTGGTAGTCGACCTGATTATCCACAAGCCAGTCGCGCTGGTAGTCATATTCCACCCCCTCAGCCACGGTTTGCAGCCCCAGAATGGCGGCCAGGTTTATTATCGACTCCAGCATCGGCAGCGACTGCTCATGCGCGTGGATGCCGTTGATAAAGGTCTTGTCGATTTTAATCACATCGAGTTCAAGCTCGTTCAGATAGCAAAGATTCGCATACCCCGTGCCAAAATCATCCAGCGCAAACAGCACCCCGCGATTGCGCAGGGAGCGGATCAGCTCTTTTATTGCCGGAGTGATCACCAGCGTCTGGTTTTCGGTTATTTCGATCATCAGCTTTATCGGCAACGATTCCGTTAACTCTAAAAAGTTAAGACACTCCCAGTAAAAGACGGGATTGCTCAGGCTTGAAGGGCTTACGTTAAAGGCGACAAAAAAGGACTGTCCGTGCCGGTGAATGCTGTGATTTAAATCGCTGGCTACCTTATTCATTAAATAGCTGGTCAGCTCATTAATAAGCCCGCTTTTTTCCGCCAGCGGAATAAACTCACGCTGGGAAATGGCGTAATTATGACCCAGCGGCCAGCGCGCTAGCACCTCAACCCCACTCAGCTCTCCATTGCTGCCGACGATAGGCTGATAATACGGAATAATTTCCTCATTTTTCAGCGCCAGGCTCAATCGATCGGCCTCGTTATTATCACAGACATAGCGCGGCGGTTTTTCATTTCCACTTATTCTTTCTGCCAGCAGGCCGTTACGGGAAAGAAAAATAATGGACTCGTTGAAATTATCAAATTCCAGACGATGGGTTATTTTATCCCGATAGCGATAAAGTGATTTCACCGCCAGCGAATTTGCCCGGCAAAATTCCTCCTGGCCGGTTCGGGTGAATGAGGCATTAAGCATTTCCTGTTCAAAGTCGCTCAGGCGAAATTCATCCACAAGGCCTATTCTGGCGGGCGCACCGTTTTCAGTATTCGCCATCAAAATCTGCTTCAGCGAATCAAAGACGGCATCAGCGTCCAGTTTGGCATCAATAAACTCCGCATATTCAAAGCCTCGGTTAATACATTTATTTTCACTCAGCCTAATAACCATGCTCTTGATGCTGATAAACTGACTGCTGTTTCTTTGCAGCCACCTTTTAACCAGGCCAAATGGCATTCTGCTATCAATAATTAACAGGCAGGTTTTGTACTGGGGCGTGGATATATCAGAATCGTTGATATAGGTTCCGGTATCCACCAGTATCAGATTAGGTAAAAATGACCTAATCCCTGAGAAAAGATAAATGTCATAACTAAGCAGGAAGACCTTTTTCGTGTTCATAATCATCACCATCATGGTTTTAATTGCAAAGGCTACCCCTCCCTCAAATAGAGAGAACATTCACAATTGATTCGGTTTCCAACGACATACATGTCAGATAATTAATATTCTCATTGCAAAGCTACGGAAAAGCTTTTTATATCCCCCGGGCTACGGTTACAATCAGAGTTAAAATAATAAGAATATTCCCATCACCAGAACAGGGAATTTTCTTGGCTGCGGCAAGTACAAACAAATGCCCTTACATTCACAACCACACAAACTTAAATTTCAAAAAAAATCAATCAACAGAGAAAAATGCCTGTAAATTATTGTAAAGCAGAGGATCACTTCGCACGACAGACCATCAGCGTGCGGCGCAAATCCCTGATACCATACACATTGTCGTCAATATGGATGACCTTGTAATAAAACAGCGTCTGTTTTGACATCAGCAGATCCGTTATCGCTTCAGGCAGATCGTCATTATCGTTCTTGACTATTGCCAGGCGCTCTGTACGCAGATATCCGTCGCTATCCTTGCCTAAAAAACGCAGCGACGTTGTGCGATTCACGGCGTACTGTTTATCATTTACGTCCAGCACGCCAACCTGCGACAGCATCCCGTCTTTTTCCGAAGAGATCCTGAATACCTGGAGAACCTCTCCCTTTATTTTTATCCCGTCTTTTTGCGTGTCCAGCTCGATATGATATTTAGAGGTACAGACCAGCGCCACCGGGATTGCCCCGCGGTGAAGTACAATGGAGAACAGAGCGACCAGCGCGGCTATGATGCTAATAAAAATAATTTTGGCACTCATACGCCACCTCTTTTTCATCCATCATACAAATACTGAAGAAGTGCTCTTTCAGTTTATTGCCTTTAGACAGGCTATTATCGTCATAAAATATAATGGTTTTCTTCGTGCCGTTACACATGGTATTAAAACCTTCCCATCGCTTCGAATGCAGAAACTTAAAAATTTTCTCCGACGAATTATCATCCATCGTATACACTTCGCAGACTCCGGCATTTGAAATATGCACCACGCCGTCGTTACTGCGAAACATTACGGTGAGAAAAATACCCATACATCCCACCACAACCAGAAAAAAAACAATCCAGACTAAAAATGTTTTGTTCCAGGGAAACGTCACTGCATGATTAACATTCGTTACGTCTTTCTCAGTAGCAACCAATATATGTTCACGGTTATCGTTGACCTGTGCCTGAAAAATAAAGCCTTCTCGCGGAATGGTAATGATAACACCGTCAATCCCTAGCGCAGAAAACCCCTTGCGTAACAAACTAATGCTTTTATTAAGACTATGTCCGGAGGGATTCATGCCATACTTGGCCCAGACTTCGTCAATGATCAATTCGCGGCTTAATTGGCGAGTATTATTTATAATAAAAAAATCCAGTAACCTTGCCACCGAAGCGGAAAGAACAAGTTGTTGATCTTGTATGCTCAATTCTCGTTTCTCAGAGTCGTACAAAACCCGACCATTAATTATCTTTCTCATCCAGACAAACTCTTATATTTTTCGTTCATTATGCAAACAACCTATACAGAGTATATTTACCTTATACAGGTTAGCAATATAAGAATATTTTTATTTAGATTTTATGAGTCGGGTTTAAAACACGCATTGCCAATAGGCATATACTTGTGCAAAGCGACAATGAATTTTTTATTTTGATTTTTTAACCCGCTGCTTCGATACGTTTCTCCGGGGAGAACGTAACGGATAGTGGCCTCATCATCAGTAGAATTGCATCCCTGCTGCACAATGATTTTAAAAAAAGTGTTCCCGGTATTTTTAAGCACCCCGTCCTGCTCATCCAGGGTATAGCGCAGGTCGATTTTTCTCGGGCGCACCACCAGTATCGTATCCAGGGCGATAGCCGGTATCGCTTCGCTTCTTTTCCCCCCGTTGCGCTCCGGGAACATCGTGACGGGCAGCTCCGTGAACTGCACCCGGTAATAGCGCTCCCTGTCATCCTGCGGGCCGCGGTAGAAAATATTAAAAAACTCCCCGGCATCCGGCGCCAGCGAGAACGTCAGCGGCGCAAAGATCAGCTCTCCTTCTTCTATATCCTGGCGCTTCTCCCCGCCCGGCCCGGGCTTATCAATTTTCACCGCAGAAATTCGATACACATTCTGCTTTTTGCTGTCGTTAAAAATACGTTTGCTGATGAATGACTTGTCCGCAGGCATCTCGTAAATCGTGGAATCGAGATACAGGGCGTGCGCCGAAAAGCTCAGCAGCGCCGCACTGATGATTGCCGCATACCAGCGCTTCATTTGGTGACACCCAGCCAGTTTGCGGTGACTTTGATTTCGCCGCTGGCGCTAACCACGCCTTCCCAGTCGGAGCCTGCAACCGTCAGCGCCGAACGGGAGTCATTCATCGGAAACAGCAGCGATAAGCCGGTGCTGAAGTAGCTTCCGTCGTCGGTGTTATTCGCATCCCACGGCGTTTGCTGCCACAACGCATCGTTGAGGCTGATGGGCGCCTCGCCGCAGCTATTGCGCACCTGCGTCACGCTGCCCGACTGGTTGCTGTACTGCAGATACGCCGGGATCGGCACGCTGATCCCGCCCTGCGCGGAGGTAAACAGGCAGTACGGCGTATTGTTAATGGTCGTGGTGTCCCCCGTGACCTGAGCGGTAATACTGTCCGCCTGGCGCGGGCCGGAAACGGTGACGACATAGTCCATGCCAATCGGGGTATCATCGCCGATGGTGCCGCTGCCGCTTGCCGACGTGGTGTTATTCGACGAGACAATGCTGATTCCATACTCCTTCGGAATAATGTTCAGCTGCAACGATGGCGTGAACTCGTAATGCCCCGACTCCGGCGTTAAGCTATTGCGGAAAGCAAAGGTAAAAGGCTGACTGTTGGTAATGCTGTAGCCCGAGTCGACAAGGTTTTTAAGAAACGTCTTCGACAAAAAGAGATAGACGTAATGGCCGTCCGTTGAGAAGACATTGTAATAGGCCGTCGTCGCGCTGAAGTTATACCAGTTCGAGCCGTTACCGGAATAACGCACCGTTGACGCCGCTGGGGTAAAGCCCAGCGCGGCGGAATCGATATAGGCCCTGAAGGTGAGCGAGGCGGTCAGATTCGCGGTCTGCTGAAGGCTGTAGCTGACCATTTTGCAGATCACGCCGCTTACGTTTCCGACAACCCCCAACTCGCAGGCGCCGGAGTCATTGGTAATGCTCGGCGTCCCGTCGCTGGCGATCCACAGCTCCTGGAACGCACTGGTAGATTCCAGCGCCAGATGGCCGCGCTTGGTTAAGGTGTAGTTCACGTAGTTCCAGCGCCCGGTGCTTTGATCCTTACAGCGCTCGCCCCCCGCGTAATCATAGTTAATCGAGGTATAGCAGCGGTTAAAGACATAAGTTTCGCTGCTGCCGGTCGGCATCGCGCGAAAATATTCGTAGGCCGAATCGCTCAGCGACGCAAAGCCGTACGCCCCGCCCACCACGCCCGCGACCGAGCCGACCTGAGCGTGGTAGAAACCATTGCTGTCTCGGCCCTGACCGGAGATATAGCCGGACGTTGGGCATTGCGTACCGCTGTAACAGCGGATGCCGCTAAACGGCCCGTCAATCGGCGAATTATCGATCCACATATCCTGATAGTTATTCGCCGGAGCCGTCCAGCCCACGTAGCCGAGATAGCCGAGGCTCACCTGCGAGGTGCCGTATTTCACCCAGGTGTTGGATCCGCTAAAGCGAGGATCGAGCGCAGAGGGGGTAATGAAATACTCACCGTCCACGGCGTTTTCAATAAACAGAAAGTTATTGCTGACCGAGCCGGACGATGACGCGGTCAACGCGTTCGCCGCCAGCGGCGTCAATGCACCCGCAACGAGTAACGGAAGAATAAGGTTAACATTTTTCATAGCATTATCTCTGCGCCATAGTCGATTGCAGTGCGCATTGCACGTCCCCGACCCACGCTGCGCCGCGGGCTTTTTCCAGATCTAAATCGGCTTCGCAGATGTTGCCATTCGCCGAAACAAGGGTAATGACGGGGAATGTCTTATCGATATCAATCGCGAACTCACCTTTCGCATCGGTGCGCGTTTTGCCGATGTGGTTATGAATATCGGTATTGGCCGCGAGCTGTCCGTTCGGATAGCGCACGCGCCCGAAGACGGTCACCATGCTTTTCACTTCCGGCGCCACCACGCCAACGTTGCCCGGATAGAGGTTCAGCGACTGCTTACGCCCGGAGACGATATCGAAGCTGTCCTCGGAGTTGCGGTCATTCATGATCTCCAGCTTGTACTGTGCGTACGGCGGCAACGCGATAAAGCTCGATTTGCCGCTCAGGACGTAGTGACGGTTATTGATTTTCGCCGCCAGCTTGCCGTCCCCTGCCAGCCCGGTTTTCACGATGATGCCGGAACGCTGGCGCTCTTTGCTGAGGCCGAAATCGCCCCCCGCCCAGGCAACCGAACCCTGGGATGAGAAGTTCAGGTTGGTGGCGTTATCCGCCGATCGGGTAACGGAGACCGTCCCGGCGTTGTATTTGGTGGCGTAACTCATGTTGCCGTTCACGGAATAATCGTTGCCGTAGTTCTGCTCGCCGCTCAGGCGGGTGGAGGCCGCGATCCCCGCCGAGGTAATTGGCCCGTCTTCAAACTGCCTGCGGGCGCTGATGTTGCCCTGCGTTGCACCGTAACGATCCCGCGATGCCCCGACGCTCAGCCAGGAGGCCAGCGGCAGCGAGAAGTCGAGGCTGACGTAACGCTCCTGGCGACCGTCGTCATTCTGGTTGTTGTAGTAATAGCGCTGCACCCCGGCGCGCAGGCCGACGGTGGCGTAACGCCCGGCGTACAGCGTGGTGCTGTAATCCAGGTTGCGATATTTGTTGCCCGAGTAGCGGTTTTCCGTCTGGCTCACCGTCAGCGATCCGCCGTGCGGAATAAAGCGTCCGAGGTTAATCGTGCCGCCAATGGAGTAGTTATCGCGCTCCTGCACCGGCAAACGGTCGCCAATCTTGCTGTCCTCGCGTGACGCCCACACCGAGCCAAACCCGCCGGGAGCGTTGAGGCTCACGCTGCTGACGTTGCGCCAGGTGCCGTCGTTTGCCACCAGCGTTTGAGTGCCCACGCTCACGTATTCATTGGCGTTTAAGGTCAGGTCGGTTTCGTTAACGGCGTTGGAATCAAAGCCGTACAGCGTGGACTTCACGTTCAGGCCGGAGAGGATCGCCAGCGTCAGAGAGGCCGCACCGCCGGCAATCCAGGTCCGCTCGCTGCCGGCATTGTGGTAGTGATTGCGCTTGTAGCTTACGCGATCGTAATCCAGCGATCCGCCGAACACCTGCCATGAGAGCTGGTCCAGCCCGGCGGCCTGCTGGCGCGCGAAGATTTTATTCACGCGGCTGACCCGGGTGTTCACCGTGCGGCCGTTCACCACGATATCCACCGTCACGTCGTAAACCCCGTAGGGAAAACGGCTGGTGTCAATTTCGTAGCTGCCCATGTTGAAGTTCTGCACGCTCAGCAAGCGCCCGTCGCGGAAGACGTGGACTTCCCCGGCGGCCGGAAGAAAGACCGTAATTGGAGTCAGCGACAGCGCGGTATTTTCCACCACTGTGCTGCCTTTATTGCCGTAGCTGGCGCCGTAGATTTTTCCGCCGTTCAGCGCGTTCAGGCTGGCAATGGACTGCACGTTCCACGTATCAAGCATTCCCAGCGCCAGGCGATAGCCCTCGTAGTCGCGTTCGTACATCGCGCGATACACCTTGCTCGAACTGTTGCTCTCGCCAATACCGTATACCGAACCGTTAATATTGAAGTGATGCTCCCGAAGCGACAGGGTGTTATCCAGCGTTAAATAGCTGCGCGAGCTGCTGCCATTCTGATAGTCGTTGTAATAGGTGCCGAAATTGTAATTAAGCACGTTAGAGAGCCTGTCCACGCTGGACGGGCCTAATAAGGTGCTGCGCGCCACTACCGCCTCGGTTAGCGCGTCCCGGCTGACGATCATCTCCAGGTGAAACGACGAAACGTTCAGCTGCAGGCGGGCTTCCGGCGTCAGGGCAATCGCGGTGTTATCCACAAACTTAGCGTCAGCGATTTTTTCTACCATGGCGCGGGTTTTATCCGACAGCACGGCGTTATTTGGCAGGTCGGAAACCATAATCGACTTCACGGTAATGTTCCCGTCGACCAGAGAGATCACCGCGTCCGCAATTTTCTGCTGACTCTTTTCGTCCGTTTCCTGATAGCGAATAAATACCGGAACCGTCATTCCCTGCTCCAGCGAACGGGCAAACGCGCCAGGAATAACGTATTTCCCGATCTTCACAGGCGCAGAATGTGCAAAGCCTGGTGTTAACGCTAGCGAGAGAAATACACTTCCCCCAATGAGATATTTAAACGACATACGCATCCTTACACATCGGCATTTTAATTTTTGGTACCGGTAATGGCGTTATGTTTTTACTTCACTGTAATAAATTGCTTGCCGTGCCAGATGCCAATACGAGTACGGCTATTCGACACATCGCTTTTTTGCAGCCTTATTTTTGTGCCCGGCATGACGTAATAACGCTCGCGGCAGCCCCTGCCCTGATCCTGCGCCTTGTCCTTGCAGGCGCCGTAGGCGATCACGCGAAATGAGACATTGCCGGTATTGGTAATCAGGTCGCCCTGACGGCTGTAGTCGAAGCGCTCCTTGCGCGGGGCAACAACCATAATGGTGCCAATCTCCGCCGAGGCCGTGGCCGTCGCGGCTTTACCGGCTTTGGTGGTTGCGCTTTCACTGATCGGCTCGTCTATCCACTGCAGGCGGTAATAACGCTCTTTATCATCCTCCGGACCTTTATAGAAAAAACGGAACACATCTTTCGCTTCGCCAGGAAGAATAAGGCTGGCGGGTGTCGATAATAATTCACCGGGATTAGCGTTCAGCTCGACGCCGCCGGGCAGCGGAGAGGAGAGTTGTTTTACCGTCACACTCACGTAGCGCGCAGAATCCGTCGTGTTGATGATTTCTTTCGATAATGAACTCTCTTCGGAAATCATTATCGATGTAATATCACCCACATTAATTGCCCAGCTGGAAAAGGATGTAGCAATCCCTACCAACATGGCTATTGGCACATATTTAGTCATTACTTATTTCCTGAGAAAATTCGGGAGAGTCACTCTCCCGAATTTTATTCATTACGCTGGAGTGGTCCAGGTCGCGTTGAACTGTACTTTCACATCGCCAGTCCAGTAGCCGTCAGGCAGCGCTGAGTAATCTGTTACCGGAGTCGTACCGTCAGAGGTAGCAGAGGAAATGGAGAACTTGAAGCTGGACTGATCGCTCACGCGCTCAGCACCGTTATAAGCACCATCCGCCATCAGGCTTTCGAGGCCAGAGGTTGAAGAGGAGTTAACCAGAACGGTTTCAGACGCGCTGGAAAGCGCATTGCCGTTCCATGCCACACCCACGTCCAGCGTAGACGCATCGCCGCTTGCGTTGGTCAGTGTATTGCTGATGACCTGTGCAGTCAGCTCGAAATCTGTCGCACTTTCTTGTCCCTGAATGGTTACGTCAAAAGCGCCGTCCTGAGAGTTAAACCCGTTCAGGCCTTCCGCATACTGGAAAGTCAGTGAGTTCAGCGGAGTAACAACCAGCATGCTGGTTGTATCTTTTGTAGCCGTTGCATCCCATGACGCTGTAGCAGATGCAGTCACATCAGCCATTGCATTTGCTGCTGCGAATACAGAAACCAGAGAGGCCACCAATAATAACTTTTTCATTTTTTTCTCCTGAGAACAAACGCGCAACCAGGCACTCTTTATAAGAACCAGGATGCTCCATTTAATTGCGAGCGAGATTTGCCGCGCCAAAAAGTATTATTCGAAATAACCTTCCCCACAACACCACAAAATACGAAAAAACTTAACACATCTAGGAATTTTCTTAGCATGAATAGGTTGGAAACACTCAACGATAACATTAAAACCTTATTAATAATTAATTAATAGTTTTTAATTCTGATTTTAACAAAAATTAAGGATTTTAAATCTATTTTGATTTTTTGATACAAATCAAAATAGAAAAAGAATGCGAAAAAGCTAAAAAACATTATGAATCAATTAATTATTCAACTCGATTTAAAATAAAAATACTTGTTAAATATTTGCTAAAAATATGCATCAATTTAGTAAGCGAGGGAAAAATCCTATCCTATATTAATAATGTCAGGAATATTCCTAGACTGTTAGTTAATAATAAACGCTGAGCAGCAGGTTATATTTTTCATCGAAGCAGTGTGGCTTCGGAATATTCCACGAATAAAGAAATATTCCTGGATTAAACAGAATCCGCGAAGCGTCACGCAACGAAGCCGCACCGGCACCATTCAGACCATTCCTGACAGTCTTCCATATTTCCTCCATTTTTCCGCTGCGTTAGCTGACTAAACTAGTATCATTCCCCGAAGTCTTCAGGATGAGAACGTATAACGATGAAAGGCAGTAACAAATCCCGCTGGGCAATCGCCGCTGGCATCATTGTGGTGGTCCTTGCCGCCGCCTGGTACTGGCACAGTCAATCCGCTAACGCCCCGGCACCCGCCGGTGCCAGGAGCGCGTCGCAGGGCCCAGCCGCCGGAGGCCGTCGCGGCATGCGCGGCGGCGCGCTGGCGCCGGTACAGGCGGCGACGGCGGTGAATAAAGCCGTTCCTCGCTACCTTACCGGTCTCGGAACCATTACCGCCGCCAACACCGTGACGGTGCGCAGCCGCGTCGACGGCCAGCTGATGGCCATTCACTTCCAGGAAGGGCAGCAGGTCAAAGCGGGCGATCTGCTGGCGGAAATCGACCCGAGCCAGTTTAAGGTCGCCCTTGCCCAGGCGCAGGGGCAGCTAGCGAAAGACAAAGCCACCCTCGCCAACGCCCGTCGCGATCTGGCTCGCTACCAGCAGCTGGTGAAAACCAACCTTGTGTCTCGTCAGGAGCTGGATACCCAGCAGTCGCTGGTCAGCGAAACGCAGGGCACCATCAAAGCCGACGAGGCCGCCGTGGCCAGCGCACAGCTGCAGCTGGACTGGAGCCGCATCACCGCGCCGATTGACGGGCGCGTGGGCCTGAAGCAGGTCGATATCGGCAACCAGATCTCCAGCGGCGACACCACGGGCATCGTGGTGATCACCCAGACTCACCCGATTGATTTAGTCTTTACCCTGCCGGAAAGCGACATTGCGACCGTGGTGCAGGCGCAGAAATCCGGAAAGGGGCTGGTGGTGGAAGCCTGGGACCGCACCAACAAGCAGAAACTGAGCGAAGGCTTCCTGCTCAGCCTGGATAACCAGATCGACACCACCACCGGCACCATCAAGCTGAAGGCGCGCTTTAATAACCAGGACGATGCCCTCTTCCCGAACCAGTTCGTCAACGCGCGAATGCTGGTCGCTACCGAAGAGAACGCGGTGGTGATCCCCACCGCTGCGCTGCAAATGGGTAACGAAGGTAACTTCGTCTGGGTACTTAACAGCGATAACAAAGTCAGCAAGCACCTGGTGAAAACCGGGATTCAGGACAGCCAGACTGTGGTCATCGCCGCCGGCCTTTCCGCAGGCGACCGCGTGGTCACCGACGGCATTGACCGTCTGACCGAAGGGGCCAAAGTGGAAGTGGTTGAACCTGCGAAACAGGGAGAGAAATCCTGATGCAGGTTATGCCGCCAGGCTCTACAGGCGGGCCGTCACGCCTGTTTATCCTCCGCCCTGTCGCCACCACGCTGCTGATGGTGGCGATCCTGCTCGCCGGGATTATCGGCTATCGTTTCCTGCCCGTGTCGGCGCTGCCGGAGGTGGATTACCCAACCATTCAGGTTGTCACTCTCTATCCAGGCGCCAGCCCGGACGTGGTGACGTCCGCCATTACCGCCCCGCTGGAGCGCCAGTTTGGGCAGATGTCGGGGCTAAAACAGATGTCCTCCCAGAGTTCCGGCGGGGCATCCGTGGTAACGCTGCAGTTCCAGCTGGCGCTGTCGCTGGACGTCGCCGAGCAGGAGGTGCAGGCCGCGATTAACGCTGCTACTAACCTGCTGCCGTCGGACCTGCCTAACCCGCCGGTCTACAGCAAGGTGAACCCGGCCGATCCGCCAATCATGACGCTTGCCGTCACCTCCTCCGCCATGCCGATGACGCAGGTCGAGGATATGGTCGAAACGCGCGTGGCGCAGAAAATTTCTCAGGTCTCAGGCGTCGGCCTCGTCACTCTGGCGGGCGGCCAGCGCCCCGCCGTGCGCGTGAAGCTGAACGCGCAGGCGATTGCCGCGCTGGGCCTGACCAGCGAAACCATCCGCACCGCCATCAGCAGTGCCAACGTTAACTCGGCAAAAGGCTCGCTGGACGGCCCCACCCGCGCCGTGACGCTCTCTGCCAACGATCAGATGCAGTCCGCCGATGAATACCGCCAGCTGATTGTTGCTTACCAGAACGGCGCTCCGGTGCGTCTGGGCGACGTGGCGACCGTGGAGCAAGGTGCTGAAAACAGCTGGCTCGGCGCCTGGGCCAACAGGCAGCAGGCGATCGTGATGAACGTGCAGCGCCAGCCGGGCGCCAACATCATCGACACCGCCGACAGCATCCGCACCATGCTGCCGCAGCTGATCGAAAGCCTGCCGAAATCGGTCAGCGTGAAGGTGCTTTCAGACCGCACCACGAATATTCGCGCGTCGGTTACCGACACACAGTTTGAGCTGATGCTGGCGATTGCGCTGGTGGTCATGATCATTTACCTGTTCCTGCGCAACGTTCCGGCAACCATTATTCCCGCCGTCGCCGTGCCGCTCTCGCTGGTCGGGACCTTTGCGGTGATGGTGTTCCTCGATTTTTCGATTAATAACCTGACGCTGATGGCGCTCACCATCGCCACCGGGTTCGTGGTGGACGACGCCATCGTCGTTATCGAGAACATTTCGCGCTATATCGAGAAAGGTGAAAAACCGCTGGCGGCCGCGCTGAAAGGCGCGGGCGAAATCGGCTTTACCATTATCTCGCTGACCTTCTCGCTGATTGCGGTGCTGATCCCGCTGCTGTTTATGGGCGATATCGTCGGGCGACTGTTCCGCGAGTTTGCCGTGACGTTGGCGGTCGCCATTTTGATCTCCGCCGTGGTGTCGCTGACCCTGACGCCGATGATGTGCGCCCGCATGCTGAGCCACGAGTCCCTGCGCAAGCAAAACCGCTTCTCGCGCGCCTCCGAGCGCATGTTCGAACGCATTATTGCCGCCTACGGTCGCATGCTGGCGAAAGTCCTTAACCATCCGTGGGCCACGCTCGGCGTGGCGCTGGGAACGCTGGCGCTCAGCGTGATGCTGTGGATTTTCATTCCGAAAGGTTTCTTCCCCATCCAGGACAACGGCATTATTCAGGGCACGCTTCAGGCCCCGCAGTCGGTCTCCTTCGCCAATATGGCACAGCGCCAGCAGCAGGTGTCTGAGATCGTCATGAAAGATCCGGCGGTGGAGAGCCTAACCTCCTACGTGGGCGTCGACGGCACCAACCCGTCGCTCAACAGCGCGCGTCTGCAGATCAACCTCAAGCCGCTGGATGAACGCGACGATCGCGTCAACGCCGTCATTGAGCGTCTGCAAAATGCCGTCGCGCGCGTGCCGGGCGTGGAGCTTTACCTGCAGCCGATTCAGGATTTGACCATTGATACCCAGGTCAGCCGCACGCAGTATCAGTTCACGCTGCAGGCCACCTCGCTGGACGCGCTCAGCACCTGGGTGCCGCAGCTGGTGGATAAGCTCAAAACCCTGCCGCAGCTCGCCGACGTTAGCAGCGACTGGCAGGACAAAGGGCTGGCGGCGTACGTGAACGTCAACCGCGATACCGCCAGCCGCCTGGGCATTACCATGTCGGACGTGGACAACGCCCTGTACAACGCCTTCGGTCAGCGCCTGATCTCCACCATCTACACCCAGGCCAACCAGTATCGCGTGGTGCTGGAGCACAATACGGAGAACACGCCCGGCCTGGCGGGGCTGGACTCGGTGCGCCTGACCAGCAAAGACGGCGGTATTGTGCCGCTGAGCGCTATCGCCACGGTGGAAGAACGCTATACCCCGCTGTCGATCAACCATCTGGATCAGTTCCCGTCCACCACCATTTCCTTTAACGTGCCGGACAATTATTCTCTCGGCGAAGCGGTGGAGGCCATTCAGGCTGCTGAAAAAGAACTCAGCTTCCCGTCCGATATTCAGACCCAGTTCCAGGGCAGCACGCTGGCGTTTCAGGCCGCGCTGGGTAACACCATCTGGCTGATCGTCGCGGCGGTCGTGGCGATGTACATCGTGCTCGGGGTACTGTACGAAAGCTTTATCCACCCGATCACCATCCTCTCTACCCTGCCGACGGCGGGCGTGGGGGCGCTGCTGGCATTGATGCTGGCGGGCAGCGAGCTGGACGTCATTGCCATCATCGGCATTATCCTGCTTATCGGGATCGTGAAGAAAAACGCCATCATGATGATCGACTTTGCACTTGCCGCCGAGCGCGAGCAGGGCATGTCGCCGCGCGATGCCATTTTCCAGGCCTGCCTGCTGCGTTTCCGTCCGATCCTGATGACCACCCTGGCGGCCCTGCTGGGCGCGCTGCCGCTGATGCTCAGCACCGGCGTCGGCGCGGAGCTGCGCCGTCCGCTGGGTATCGGCATGGTCGGCGGCCTGCTGGTAAGCCAGGTACTCACGCTGTTCACCACGCCGGTGATCTACCTGCTGTTTGACCGCCTGGCGCTGTGGACCAAAAGCCGCTTCCCGAAACGTGAAGAGGAGGCATAAGTGAAGTTTTTCGCCCTCTTCATTTATCGCCCGGTGGCGACGATTTTAATCTCGCTCGCCATTACCCTCTGCGGCGTGCTGGGCTTCCGGCTGCTGCCGGTGGCGCCGCTGCCGCAGGTGGATTTCCCGGTGATCATGGTGAGCGCCTCGCTGCCGGGAGCATCACCGGAAACCATGGCCTCGTCGGTTGCCACGCCGCTGGAGCGTTCCCTTGGGCGGATTGCGGGGGTCAACGAGATGACCTCCAGCAGCTCGCTGGGCAGCACGCGCATCATTCTGGAGTTCAGCTTCGACCGGGATATTAACGGTGCGGCGCGGGACGTGCAGGCGGCCATTAACGCCGCACAAAGCCTGCTGCCGAGCGGGATGCCGAGCCGCCCAACCTACCGCAAGGCCAACCCGTCCGATGCGCCGATCATGATCCTGACGCTGACCTCGGATACGTACTCGCAGGGGCAGCTTTACGACTTTGCGTCTACCCAGCTGGCGCAGACAATCTCACAAATTAACGGCGTCGGTGACGTGAGCGTCGGCGGAAGTTCCCTGCCCGCCGTGCGCGTGGGCCTAAACCCGCAGGCGCTGTTCAACCAGGGCGTGTCGCTGGATGACGTGCGCTCCGCCATCAGCACGGCCAACGTCCGCAAGCCGCAAGGGGCGATTGAGGACGGTAGCCACCGCTGGCAGATCCACACCAACGACGAGCTGAAAACCGCGGCGGAATATCAGCCGCTCATTATTCACTACAACAACGGCGCGGCGGTGCGCTTAAGCGACGTTGCCAGCGTCACCGACTCGGTGCAGGACGTGCGTAACGCCGGGATGACCAACGCTAAGCCGGCCATTCTGCTGATGATCCGCAAGCTGCCGGAAGCGAACATTATTGAGACGGTTAACAGCATTCGCGCCCGCCTTCCGGACCTGCAGGAGACCATCCCGGCAGCAATCGATCTGCAAATTGCGCAGGATCGCTCGCCGACCATTCGCGCCTCGCTTGAAGAGGTGGAGCAAACGCTGATTATCTCCGTCGCGCTGGTGATCCTGGTGGTCTTCCTGTTCCTGCGCTCTGGCCGCGCGACGCTTATCCCGGCGGTGGCCGTGCCGGTCTCGCTGATCGGAACCTTTGCCGCCATGTACCTGTGCGGGTTTAGCCTCAACAACCTGTCGCTGATGGCCCTGACAATTGCCACGGGCTTCGTGGTGGATGATGCCATCGTGGTGCTGGAAAACATTTCCCGCCACCTGGAAGCGGGCGTGAAGCCGCTGCAGGCCGCGCTGCAGGGCACGCGCGAGGTGGGCTTTACGGTGCTCTCCATGAGCCTGTCGCTGGTGGCGGTATTCCTGCCGCTGCTGCTGATGGGCGGGCTGCCGGGGCGGCTGCTGCGCGAGTTTGCCGTCACCCTCTCCGTCGCTATCGGCATTTCGCTGGTTATCTCCTTAACGCTGACGCCAATGATGTGCGGCTGGATGCTCAAGCGCAGCAAACCCCATTCGCAGCCGCGCCGCAAAGGCTTTGGTCGCTTCCTGATGGCGATGCAGGAAGGCTACGGCAAATCGCTGAAGTGGGTGCTGAACCATACCCGGCTGGTTGGCCTGGTGCTGATCGGCACCATCGTGCTCAACGTGTGGATGTACATCACCATCCCGAAAACCTTCTTCCCCGAGCAGGACACCGGCGTGCTGATGGGCGGGATTCAGGCGGACCAGAGCATTTCGTTCCAGGCGATGCGCGGCAAGCTGCAGGACTTTATGAAGATCATTCGTGAAGACAAAGCCGTGGATAACGTCACCGGCTTTACCGGCGGGTCACGCGTCAACAGCGGGATGATGTTTATTACCCTGAAACCGCGCGGCGAACGCAACGAAACCGCCCAGCAGGTGATTGACCGCCTGCGGGTGAAGCTCGCCAAAGAGCCGGGGGCAAACCTGTTTTTGATGGCCGTTCAGGATATCCGCGTCGGCGGCCGTCAGGCGAACGCCAGCTATCAGTACACGTTGCTCTCGGACGATTTAGCCGCCCTGCGCGAGTGGGAGCCGAAGATCCGCAAGGCGCTGGCCGCCCTGCCGGAGCTGGCGGACGTCAACTCCGATCAGCAGGACAACGGCGCCGAGATGGCCCTGACCTACGACCGCGAAACCATGTCGCGTCTGGGCATTAACGTTGAAGCCGCCAACAGCCTGCTGAACAACGCCTTCGGCCAGCGCGAGATCTCCACCATCTACCAGCCGATGAACCAGTACAAGGTGGTGATGGAAGTTGATCCCCGCTATACCCAGGACATCAGTGCCCTGGACAAAATGTTTGTGATTAACAACGACGGCAAGGCGATTCCGCTCTCCTACTTTGCCAGCTGGCAGCCCGCCAACGCGCCGCTGTCGGTGAACCATCAGGGGCTTTCGGCGTCGTCGACCATCTCCTTTAACCTGCCCGCCGGCTCGTCGCTTTCTGAGGCCAGCGACGCAATCAACCGCGCGATGACGCAGCTTGGCGTGCCGTCCACCGTGCGCGGCAGCTTTGCCGGGACCGCGCAGGTGTTCCAGGAGACGATGAACTCGCAGGTGATTTTGATTCTGGCCGCCATCGCCACGGTCTATATTGTGCTGGGCGTGCTGTACGAGAGCTACGTTCACCCGCTGACCATTCTCTCGACGCTGCCGTCGGCGGGCGTGGGGGCGCTGCTGGCGCTGGAGCTGTTCGGCGCGCCGTTCAGCCTTATCGCCCTCATCGGGATCATGCTATTGATCGGTATTGTGAAGAAAAACGCGATCATGATGGTGGACTTCGCCCTGGACGCCCAGCGCAACGGAAATCTGTCGCCGGAAGAGGCGATCTTCCAGGCCTGCCTGTTGCGTTTTCGTCCGATCATGATGACCACCCTGGCGGCGCTGTTTGGCGCGCTGCCGCTGGTTATCTCGGGTGGAGACGGCTCAGAGCTGCGCCAGCCGCTGGGGATCACCATTGTCGGCGGCCTGGTCATGAGCCAGCTGCTGACGCTATACACCACGCCGGTGGTCTATCTGTTCTTCGACCGCCTGCGGCTGCGCTTTTCGCGTAAAAACAGAACCACGGTGACCGAGTAGATGACCGATCTCCCCGCTAACGTTCGCTGGCAGCTATGGATAGTCGCCTTCGGCTTCTTTATGCAGTCGCTGGATACGACCATCGTCAACACCGCCCTCCCCTCCATGGCGAAAAGCCTGGGGGAGAGCCCGCTGCATATGCATATGGTGATTGTCTCCTACGTGCTGACGGTTGCCGTGATGCTGCCTGCCAGCGGCTGGCTGGCGGACAAAGTGGGGGTGCGGAATATCTTCTTTACCGCCATCGTGCTGTTTACCATCGGCTCGCTGTTTTGCGCGCAGGCCAACACCCTCGACCAGCTGGTGATGGCGCGCGTGCTGCAGGGCGTTGGCGGGGCGATGATGGTGCCCGTCGGGCGGCTAACGGTGATGAAGATTGTGCCGCGCGAGCAGTACATGGCGGCGATGACCTTTGTGACCCTGCCCGGCCAGGTGGGGCCGCTGCTGGGCCCGGCGCTCGGCGGCATTCTGGTGGAGTACGCCTCGTGGCACTGGATTTTCTTAATCAATCTTCCTGTTGGCATCATCGGCGCGATTGCCACCCTGACGCTGATGCCGAACTACAAAATGCAGACGCGGCGATTCGATCTCTTTGGCTTCATCCTGCTGGCAGGGGGGATGGCCACGCTTACCCTCGCGCTCGACGGGCAAAAAGGGCTGGGGATTTCGCCCCTGACGCTCGGGCTCCTGATCGCGCTCGGCGTTACCGCCATACTGTGGTACCTGTGGCACGCCAGAGGTAACGATAAGGCGCTGTTCAGCCTGAACCTGTTTAAAAACCCTACCTACCGCCTTGGCCTGTTCGGCAGCTTCGCCGGGCGCGTCGGCAGCGGCATGCTGCCGTTTATGACGCCCGTTTTCCTGCAAATCGGAATGGGATTTTCGCCCTTCCACGCGGGACTGATGATGATCCCGATGGTGCTCGGCAGCATGGGAATGAAGCGCATCGTGGTGCAGGTGGTGAACCGCTTTGGCTACCGTCACGTGCTGGTAACCGCCACACTGGGGCTGGCGCTGGTGAGTCTGCTGTTTATGGCCGTGGCGCTGATGGGCTGGTACTACGTTCTGCCGCTGGTGCTGTTCTGCCAGGGGATCGTCAACTCCATGCGCTTCTCCTCGATGAATACCCTGACGCTGAAGGACCTGCCGGACGATCTGGCAAGCAGCGGCAACAGCCTGCTGTCGATGATCATGCAGCTCTCAATGAGCGTCGGGGTGACCATCGCGGGCTTACTGCTCGGCATGTACGGCCAGCACCATCTCAGCGTCGACACGCCGGTGGCGCATCAGGTCTTTTTGTATACCTATCTCAGCATGGCGGTCATCATCGCCCTGCCCGCTTTCATCTTCGCCAGAGTGCCGGATGATACCAGCAAGAACGTCGTGATTAGGCGCGGCAAAAGGAGTGGTTCATGAAATTCTGGCGTCCGGGCATTACCGGCAAGCTCTTCGTGGCGATATTTGCCACCTGTATCGTCCTGCTGGTCACCATGCACTGGGCGGTGCGGATCAGCTTCGAGCGCGGTTTTATTGATTACATCAAGCATGGCAATGAACAGCGTTTACAGGGATTAAGCGATGCGCTGAGTGAACAGTACGCCCAGCACGGCAACTGGCGTTTTCTGCGCAATAACGACCGCTTTATTTTCCAGATCCTGCGCTCGCTGGAGCACGATACCGGTGACGATCGTCCGGGGCCAGGCATGCCGCCGCACGGCTGGCGCACCCAGTTCTGGGTGATTGACCAGGACATGCGCACGCTGGTGGGACCGCGCGCGCCGATACCGCCGGACGGCACCCGTCGTGCGATCAAAGTCAATAATGCGACAGTCGGCTGGGTTATCGCCTCTCCGGTGGAGCGCCTGACGCGCAACACCGACATCAACTTTGACCGCCAGCAGCGTCGGACAAGCTGGCTGATTGTCGCCCTCTCCACCCTGCTCGCCGCGCTCGCCACCTTCCCGCTGGCGCGCGGTCTGCTCGCCCCGGTGAAACGGCTGGTGGAAGGCACGCACAAGCTGGCCGCCGGGGATTTCACCACCCGCGTCGATACCCGCAGCCAGGACGAACTGGGCAAGCTGGCGCAGGACTTTAACCAGCTCGCCAGCACGCTGGAGAAGAACCAGCAGATGCGCCGCGACTTTATGGCCGATATCTCCCACGAGCTGCGCACGCCGCTGGCGGTGCTGCGCGGCGAGCTGGAGGCCATTCAGGACGGCGTGCGCCAGTTTACGCCCGAATCGGTGGCCTCTCTGCAGGCGGAGGTGGGTACGCTCACCAAGCTGGTGAACGACCTCCACCAGCTCTCCATGTCCGACGAAGGCGCGCTGGCTTACCAGAAAGCGCCGGTGGACGTGATTAACATTCTGGAAGTGATCAGCGGCGCCTTCCGCGAGCGGTTTGCCAGCCGCAACCTGACAATCAACCACTCCCTGCCGGACAGCGCGGTGGTGTTTGGCGACAAAGACCGGCTGATGCAGCTGTTCAACAACCTGCTGGAGAACAGCCTGCGCTATACCGACAGCGGCGGCGGCCTGCACATCTCCGGCAGGCAGGAAAACGGGCGCTTTGCCCTCACCTTCGCGGATTCGGCCCCCGGCGTGCAGGACGCGCAGCTGGAAAAACTGTTTGAACGTTTCTACCGTACCGAAGGCTCCCGCAACCGCGCCAGCGGCGGTTCCGGCCTGGGGCTGGCGATTTGCGTTAACATCGTCGAGGCGCATAATGGCACGATCCGCGCCGCCCATTCGCCTTTTGGCGGGGTTAGCATTACAGTAGAGTTACCTCTGGAACGGGATTTATCGAGAGAAGTATGACCGAGCTACCGATTGACGAAAACACGCCACGCATTTTGATTGTCGAAGACGAGCCGAAACTTGGGCAGTTACTGATCGACTATTTACGCGCGGCCAGCTACGCCCCGTCGCTTATCAGCCACGGCGATCAGGTGCTGCCCTATGTGCGCCAGACGCCACCGGACCTGATCCTGCTGGATCTGATGCTCCCCGGTACCGATGGTCTGACCCTGTGCCGGGAAATTCGTCGCTTCTCCGACGTGCCAATCGTCATGGTCACCGCCAAAATTGAAGAGATTGACCGCCTGCTGGGGCTCGAAATTGGCGCGGACGATTACATCTGCAAACCCTACAGCCCGCGTGAAGTGGTCGCCCGAGTCAAAACCATTCTGCGCCGCTGCAGGCCGCAGCGCGAGCTTCAGGTGCTTGACGCCGAAAGCCCGCTGATTGTCGACGAAAGCCGCTTCCAGGCGAGCTGGCGCAGCAAGCTGCTGGACCTGACGCCTGCGGAGTTCCGCCTGCTGAAAACCCTCTCCCACGAGCCGGGAAAAGTCTTCTCCCGCGAGCAGCTGCTGAA
The DNA here is from genome assembly GCF_036487345.1 of Enterobacter cloacae complex sp. CARB60. Lineage (NCBI taxonomy): Bacteria > Pseudomonadati > Pseudomonadota > Gammaproteobacteria > Enterobacterales > Enterobacteriaceae > Enterobacter > Enterobacter cloacae complex sp. CARB60. The sequence continues at coordinate 1,563,496 of NZ_JAZKLC010000002.1, read as the reverse complement.
CCGTCTGTATGACGATTACCGCGTTGTGACCGACCGCACCATCGACAGCCATATCAAAAACCTGCGCCGCAAGCTGGAGGCGCTGGACGCCGAGCAGTCGTTTATCCGCGCGGTGTACGGCGTGGGGTATCGCTGGGAAGCGGATGCGTGCAGGATTGCCTAGTCAGCCGCTGGTTAATGTAGGCCGGGTAAGGCGAAGCCGCCACCCGGCACAATAACTTTACCTCCCTGCCCCGCAGCGCTACAATGCCCGCCCTTAAAGTGGGGGATCTCCCCTTACCGCTGCACCTGGTGCACGCGGATCTGACCTGTCATCAGAACGAGAACAAACATGTTTAAACCGGAACTCCTTTCCCCGGCGGGAACGCTGCAAAATATGCGTTACGCTTTCGCCTATGGTGCCGACGCCGTTTATGCGGGCCAGCCGCGCTACTCGCTGCGCGTGCGTAACAACGAATTCAACCACGAGAACCTGCAGCTCGGCATCAACGAAGCGCATGCCCTGGGCAAAAAATTCTACGTGGTGGTCAACATCGCGCCGCACAACGCCAAGCTGAAAACGTTCATCCGTGACCTGAAGCCGGTGGTGGATATGGGGCCGGACGCGCTGATCATGTCGGACCCGGGTTTAATCATGCTGGTTCGGGAGAACTTCCCGGAGATGGATATTCACCTGTCCGTACAGGCTAACGCCGTCAACTGGGCAACGGTCAAGTTCTGGAAGCAGATGGGGCTGACCCGCGTCATTCTTTCCCGCGAGCTTTCCCTGGAAGAGATTGAAGAGATCCGCACTCAGGTGCCGGATATGGAAATCGAAATCTTCGTTCACGGCGCGCTGTGCATGGCCTACTCCGGCCGCTGCCTGCTCTCCGGCTATATCAACAAGCGCGACCCGAACCAGGGCACCTGCACCAACGCCTGCCGCTGGGAATATAACGTCCAGGAAGGCAAAGAGGATGACGTCGGCAACATCGTCCACAAGCACGAGCCGATCCCGGTGACCAACGTCGAGCCTACGCTGGGCATCGGCGCGCCAACCGACAGCGTGTTTATGATTGAAGAAGCCAAACGTCCGGGCGAGTACATGACCGCCTTTGAAGACGAGCACGGCACCTACATCATGAACTCGAAAGATCTGCGCGCCATCGCCCACGTCGAGCGTCTGACCCAGATGGGCGTGCACTCCCTGAAGATTGAAGGCCGCACCAAATCCTATTACTACTGCGCGCGTACCGCGCAGGTATACCGCAAAGCCATCGACGATGCAGCTGCCGGTAAACCGTTCGATACCAGCCTGCTGGAAACCCTGGAAGGCCTGGCGCACCGCGGCTATACCGAAGGCTTCCTGCGCCGTCATACCCATGACGACTACCAGAACTACGAGCACGGCTACTCCGTTTCCGAGCGCCAGCAGTTTGTCGGCGACTTCACCGGCGAGCGCAAAGGCGCGCTGGCGGCCGTCGCGGTGAAAAACAAATTCACCAAAGGCGACAGCCTGGAGCTGATGACCCCGCAGGGCAACATGAACTTTACGCTGGAGCATCTGGAAAACGGCAAAGGCGAAGCGATTGACGTGGCGCCGGGTGACGGTCATACCGTCTGGCTGCCGGTTCCGGAAGAGGTGGAGCTGAAGTTCGCGCTGCTGATGCGTAACTTCAACGGTGAAAGCACCCGAAACCCGCACGGCAAATAGTTGATCAGGGAAATTTTTTCGCGCTGGGATAATTCTTAGAATCGGATCACATACCGCTTCGTTCAATACGGGTATTATCCCCCCGCTGAAAAACATAACCCATAAATGCTAGCTGTACCAGGAACCACCTCCTTAGCCTGCGTAATCTCCCTTACGCGGGCTTATTTTTTGCCTTCTCTTTCCTCAACCCAGGCAATAAGCTCGTCGATTTGCTTCTCTGAGAACACGGCTATTCCATGCTCTGCAAGCAACGATGCCGCAACACCCATCCCCGCTTTATGTATCCCGCCAAAAGATCCGTCATAAATAAACTGACTCCCGCACGTTGGGCTGCCATCGGTTAACAATGCAGCGCTGCACCCAGATTCCTGAGCTGTACGTAGCGCGAGCCAGGCTGCAAGCTGGTAATGCTCAGTCACATCCTGCCCTGTATTTTCAATAATTCTGGCTTGTCCGTGCATCACGTCTTTGCCATCAGCGGACATAATCTCTGCCGGAGGACGAGGTACAGGCAGCCCGGCCGCAAGTTCAGGACAGTGGATAACCAGACGTTGTTCCTGTTGCCAGCGAGCGAGTTGCTCGTTCATTCGCGCTTTTTCACTTCCGTTATAACGAACCCTGAAGCCCATCAGGCAAGCGCTTACCAAAATTTTATTCATCATCACTTTCCTGTGATTACATTGACGTCATCGCTGAAGTGTAACGCGCTTTCGTGCCTATTTTGTTCCTTTCATCCTGTTCTTACCCGCTTTTTTCCTCTCTGCTATACACTCTTACTAACGCTAAAAAAGGGAGCAGCGCGGATGGCAACCTATCCAGACAGTTTATTGATTCTCAATGGCAAAAGTGCGGGCAACGATCTGTTGCGTCAGGTGATTCAGGGTTTGCGTGACGATGGCGCGCGCATCCACGTCAGGGTGACGTGGGAAAAAGGCGACGCGGCACGCTATATCAATGAAGCCCTCGGGCTTGGCGTCAACACCATCATTTCCGGCGGCGGCGACGGCACCATCAATGAGATTGCATCAGCGCTTATCGACCTCCCCCCGGCAAACCGGCCGGTGATGGGCATTTTACCGCTCGGCACCGCCAATGATTTTGCCACCAGCGCCGGGATCCCGGAAGAGTTAGAGAAGGCGCTCCAGCTGGCGATCCTCGGCAAGGCCACCGCTGTGGATATTGCGCAGGTGAATGAAAAAACCTGCTTTATCAACATGGCGACGGGCGGGTTCGGCACGCGCATCACCAGCGAAACGCCCGAAAAACTGAAGGCGGCGCTGGGCGGCGTATCGTACCTGATCCACGGCCTGATGCGTATGGACACCCTCAAGCCTGACCGCTGCGAAATTCGCGGCGAGGATTTCCAGTGGCAGGGTGACGCGCTGGTGATTGGCATCGGCAACGGGCGTCAGGCTGGCGGCGGGCAGCAGCTGTGCCCGGAGGCGCTGATCAATGACGGTCAGCTACAGCTGCGTATTTTCACTGGCGACGGCCTGCTGCCCGCGCTGTTTACCACGCTGACGCAGCCGGAAGAGAGTCCAAATATCATTGCCGGGAAATCGGCGTGGTTTGAAGTGAATGCTCCGCACGGAATGACCTTTAACCTCGACGGAGAGCCGCTGAGCGGGACGCAGTTCCGCATTGAGGTGTTGCCCGGCGCGCTGCAGTGTCGGCTACCGCCGGACTGTGTGCTTTTGCGCTGAATGTATTGCCGGGTGGCGGCTACGCCTTACCCGGCCTACGTTTCGCCCTCAGGTTAGGCAATCGTTACTTTGCTATCCAGATAGACGTCCTGAACCGCGTTGATCAGCTTCACGCCGTCGGCCATCGATTTCTTAAACGCCTTACGGCCAAGGATCAGCCCCATGCCGCCCGCGCGTTTGTTGATAACCGCCGTACGCACCGCGTCTGACAGGTCGGTATCACCGCCCGCCGCGCCGCCGGAGTTAATCAGCCCCGCACGGCCCATGTAGCAGTTCGCCAGCTGGTAGCGCACAAGGTCAATCGGGTTATCGCTGGTCAGCTTGCTGTAAACGCGGTCATCGGTATAGCCAAAGTTCACCGCTTTATAGCCGCCGTTATTCTCGGCCATTTTCTGCTTCACGATATCCGCGCCGATGGTCGCCGCCAGGTGGTTCGCCTGCCCGGTCAGGTCGGCCGACACGTGGTAATCCACGCCGTCTTTCTTGAACGCGTTGTTGCGCAGATATGCCCACAGTACGGTCACCATGCCCAGCTCGTGCGCACGCTCAAACGCCGCGGAGATCTCTTCAATCTGACGACGAGACTGCTCAGAACCGAAATAGATGGTCGCCCCTACCGCCACCGCCCCCATGTTGAACGCCTGCTCGACGCTGGCATAGAGGGTCTGGTCATATTCGGTAGGGTAGCTGAGGGTTTCGTTGTGGTTCAGCTTCACGAGGAACGGAATGCGGTGGGCATAGCGACGCGAAACCGAAGCCAGCACGCCGTAGGTGGAGGCGACACAGTTACAGCCCGCTTCAATCGCCAGCTCAACAATGTTCTTCGGATCGAAGTAGAGCGGATTCGCCGCGAAAGAGGCGCCCGCCGAGTGCTCAACGCCCTGGTCTACGGGCAGAATAGAGAGATACCCGGTGCCGCCGAGCCGCCCGGTATTGTAGAGCGTCTGCATATTTCGCAGGACCGCAGGCGGACGGTTGTTGTCGATCATCACGCGGTCAACGTAGTCATGACCAGGCAGATACAGCTGGTCGGCTGGAATGGTCATACAACGATGCTGTAAAAGGCTGTCGGCGTCTTTGCCAAGCAACTGCGCAATATCAGTCATGTGATACTCCCGTAAGTCCGACGTCGTGTCGGTGTGTGTTTATCCAGTCCCATCTTTTATGGGCAGACTAAGCCTGGTACCGACTTAACAGATTTTCCACCCTCTGCATTTTTTTTCAGCACAATCTGCTGGCTCGATTCGTGTACAACAAAACTGTTACATTGATCAAACAATCACCACAAAGGTATTTAAAAGGTATTATTGAGTGGTATGTTAAAGGCGTACCCTCTCTGACATGCAGGATTAAAAAATGAAAACGAAAGTCCAACTGTCATTCATGATGTTCGTTGAATGGTTTATCTGGGGCGCGTGGTTTGTGCCGCTGTGGCTGTGGCTGAGCAAAAGCGGTTTTACCGCCGGTGAAATCGGCTGGTCTTACGCCTGTACCGCCATTGCCGCTATCCTCTCCCCAATTCTGGTCGGCTCGCTGACGGACCGCTTCTTCGCCGCCCAGAAAGTGCTGGCGGTGCTGATGTTCGCCGGTGCGATTCTGATGTACTTCGCCGCACAGCAAACCCAGTTCAGCACCTTCTTCCCGCTGCTGCTGGTTTACTCCCTGACCTATATGCCGACCATCGCGCTGACCAACAGCATTGCCTTCGCCAACGTAGACGACGTCGAGGCCGATTTCCCGCGCATCCGCGTGATGGGCACCATCGGCTGGATCGCCTCCGGGCTGGCGTGCGGGTTCCTGCCGCAGATGCTGGGCTACAGCGACATTTCCGATACCAATATCCCGCTGCTGATGACGGCAGCCAGCTCCGCCCTGCTCGGCGTCTTTGCGCTGTTCCTGCCGAACACCCCGCCGAAAAGCACCGGCAAGCTGGATATCAAAGTGATGCTGGGGCTGGACGCGCTGATCCTGCTGCGCGACAAAAACTTCCTGGTGTTCTTCTTCTGCTCGTTCCTGTTCGCCATGCCGCTGGCCTTCTATTACATCTTCGCCAACGGCTATCTCACCGAAGTGGGGATGAAAAACGCCACCGGCTGGATGACGCTCGGCCAGTTCTCCGAAATCTTCTTTATGCTGGCGCTGCCGTTCTTTACCAAACGCTTTGGTATTAAGAAGGTCTTACTGCTGGGTCTGATCACTGCCGCCATCCGCTACGGTTTCTTCGTTTACGGCGGAGCGGAACAGTACTTCACCTACGCCCTGCTGTTCCTCGGCATTCTGCTGCACGGCGTGAGCTACGACTTCTACTACGTCACCGCGTACATCTACGTGGATAAAAAAGCGCCGGTGCACATGCGCACCGCCGCGCAGGGCCTGATTACACTGTGCTGCCAGGGCTTTGGGAGCCTGCTGGGTTACCGCCTGGGCGGCGTAATGATGGAAAAAATGTTCGCATACAAAGAGCCGGTGAATGGGCTGACCTTCAACTGGGCCGGAATGTGGGCGTTTGGTGCAATCATGATTGCCGTGATTGCCGTGCTGTTTATGCTGTTTTTCCGCGAATCGGATAAAGAGATCACCGCAATTGAGGTGGTTGATGGCGATACCGCGCTGACACAAGGGGAAGTTAAATGAAACAAGAACGTGTTCTCGGTGCCCTTTACGGGCAGGCGTTAGGGGATGCGATGGGCATGCCGTCGGAGCTGTGGCCGAGAAAGCGCGTCAAGGCGCACTTCGGTTGGATCGACCGTTTTTTACCCGGCCCGGCAGAGAATAATGCGGCCTGCTACTTCAAACAGGCAGAGTTCACCGACGATACCTCAATGGCGCTGTGCCTGGCGGATGCAATTATCGAGTGTGAGGGAGAAATTAACGCGGACGTTATCGGCAAGCATATTCTGCGCTGGGCGCTCGATTTCGACGCATTTAATAAGAACGTGCTCGGCCCGACCTCCAAAATCGCGCTTAACGCGATTCGCGACGGGAAACCGGTTAGCGAACTGGAAAACAACGGCGTGACCAACGGGGCGGCGATGCGCGCCTCCCCGCTGGGCTGCCTACTCCCGGCCACGCGTCTGGAATACTTTGTTGAGCAGGTCGCGCTGGCCTCCAGCCCGACCCATAAATCGGATCTCGCCATTGCCGGTGCGGCGGTGATTGCCTGGGCGGTTTCCCGCGCCGTCGACGGCGAAAGCTGGCAGAACATCGTCGATGCCCTGCCGGGTATCGCCCGCTATGCGCAGGAGGCGAAAACCACCACCTTCAGCGCGTCGCTGGCGGCACGTATTGAGCTGGCGCTTAAGACCGTACGGGAAGCCAACGGCATCGACTCCGCCAGCGAGCAGATTTATCAGCTTGTCGGCGCAGGAACCAGCACCATTGAGTCCGTCCCGGCGGCCATCGCGATGGTAGAACTGGCGGGAACCGACCCGAACCGCTGCGCCATTTTATGCGCCAATCTGGGCGGCGATACCGACACCATTGGCGCAATGGCGACGGCCATCTGCGGCGCGCTCCACGGCGTGCAGGCCATTAACCCGGCGCTCAAAGCCGAACTCGACGCCGTCAACCGGCTCGATTTCGGCCACTATTGCGAGAAACTGCTGCACTACCGGGAGCAAAGGGAGGGCCTATGAATTCATTTGCCCAACGCCTCGACACCCTGCACGCCACGCGCCCGGTAACGGTGCTGGGCGCAGCGGTGATTGACGTCATCGCCGACGCCTACGCCCTGCCCTGGCGCGGGTGCGATATCGAGCTCAAACAGCAGGGCGTGAATATTGGCGGCTGCGCGCTGAACATTGCCATCGCCCTGAAGCGTCTCGGCATTACGGCGCAAAACGCCCTGCCCGTCGGTCATGGCGTGTGGGCGGACATCATCCGCAACGCCATGGCGAAGCAGGATCTGCACAGCGCCATCGAGGCCGAAACCGGCGATAACGGCTGGTGCCTGGCGCTCGTGGAGCCAGACGGCGAGCGCACCTTTATGTCCTTTAGCGGCGTGGAGAACCAGTGGCAGCAGCGCTGGCTTGATGTGCTTAACATCCCGTCGAACAGCCTGATCTATTTATCCGGCTATCAGCTGGCCTCGCCGTGCGGCGAGCTGCTGACATGCTGGCTGGAGGGGTTGCAGGAGGTGACGGCCTTTATTGATTTCGGTCCCCGCATCGCGGATATCCCCGACGCGCTGATGGCGCGGATTATGGCCTGCAGGCCGATTGTGTCGCTTAATCGTCAGGAAGCGGAGATCGCAGCCGAACGCCTGGGCGTTGCGGCTGAAAATCTGGGAGCGGAGTGGCAGCTGCGTTTCGGCGCTGCGCTGATTGTGCGGCATGATAAAGACGGCGCCGCGTGGTATGACGGCGAAGCCTCGGGCGTTGTTCCGGCGTTCCCGGCGACGGTTGTGGATACCATTGGCGCTGGCGACAGCCACGCGGGCGGCACGCTTGCCGGGCTGGCGGCGGGATGGTCACTGGCAGACGCCGTTCTGCTGGGGAATGCCGTGGCGTCCTGGGTGGTCAGCCACCGCGGCGGGGATTGCGCCCCGACTCGCGAGGCGCTACTCCTCGCACACAAAGACGTATAGATCGCTGCGACAGTAGCTGATGCTGTACTCAATCGGCCGGTGCTGTTGGTCAAGTGCGACCTGCTTGATCACCAGCACCGGTATTTTTTCGTCCATCTTTATGTGCGCCTGAAACTCGCTGTCCGGCATACGGGCGCTTACCCGTGAACGGGTGCGCTGCGGGAAAATATTCTGGCTGCGGAAGTAGTCGTACAGCGAAATGCCAATCGCATCCGCATCGGGAATTAACCCAACCGGTACCCAGGATTCTTCAATCGACACCGCATCGTCATCCACATAGCGAATGCGCTTGAGCAAAAAGACTTCGCTGTCCGGCGAGATCGACAGGTGGTTTGCGACCTCTTCCGGGCACTTCACCACCCGCTTGTTGACCCATAGCGTATTAGGCTTTTGGCCGCGCAGCACCACCTGCTGGGAAAAGCCGCGCGCCTCTTTCAGCGAATATTCGAAGATATTGTTGATTTGCGTGCCATAGCCACGGGAACGCGTCACCACGCCCTCTTCCTCCAGCGCCTGCATCGCTTTTCGCACGGTGATGCGCGACACGCCGGTTAACTGGCTCAGATCGCGCTCGCCGGGCAAAATATTCCCGTGCTCCAGCACCCCGCTACGCACCGCGTTTTTTACCGTTTCGGCAAATTTCAGGTACAGCGGCGTGTTGTCAGGCGCGGCGATCCGTTCATTCAGTTGAGCGATTAACCGGGTATGCGCTTGTTCCATCTCTGTTTTCCCAGGCGTGGTGTTTCCTGCCAGTATACTGGGTTACCACCATGCATGAAAATGATGAACCGGCCCAATACCGTGACCCACTTCCAGAGTATCGGCTTTTGCCAGCGCCGCGGAGAGCCAGATTTTCGCTTCGCGCACCGTATCGGCCCAGCCATCATGCCGGGGACGCAGCGCCGCCAGCGCGGCAGAGAGCGTGCACCCGGTGCCGTGGGTGTTTTTGGTCCGCACGCGCGGCGCGGTAAAACGTACTTCGCCGTCGCGGGTAAAGAGCCAGTCCGGACTTTCGGCATCATCCAGGTGCCCGCCCTTCATCAGCACCGCGCCGCAGCCCATTGCCAGCAGCGCGTTCCCCTGCGCTTTCATCTCGCGTTCAGTTTGCGCATGCGATGTGCCTAGCAGCGCGGCGGCTTCCGGCAGATTGGGCGTAATGAGCGCCACCTGCGGCAGCAGCTTTTTGCGCAGCGTCTCGACGGCGGAGACGGAGAGCAACGGATCGCCGCTTTTTGCCAGCATGACGGTATCCAGCACCACGTTTTGCACCTGATAGCGCTTAAGCCGTTCGGCTACCGCTTCTACAATGTCCGTCTCGGCCAGCATGCCGATCTTGGTGGTATCGATGCGGACGTCGCTGAACACCGAATCCAGCTGCGCGGCAACAAAATCCGGCTCAATACGGTAAACCGACTGCACGCCGCGCGTGTTTTGCGCCACCAGCGCGGTAATGACCGAGCAGCCGTACGCGCCAAGGGCCGAGAAGGTTTTCAGGTCAGCCTGGATACCCGCGCCGCCGCTGGGATCGGTGCCGGCAATGGTCAGGGCGTTAATCCGCTTCATGCCTGCTCCTCCAGCGTATAGAGCGCATCCAGGAACGCGCTGGCAAAACTGCCTGGCCCACGTGACTGCGCAACGGCCACCGTTCCGGCCCGCTTCATCCATCCGCAGGCGGCGGTGACGTTATCCAGCCGATCGCCCGGCAGCGAGCAGCTCGCCGCCACAACGGCAGAAAGCGCGCATCCGGTTCCCACTACGCGCGTCATCAGCGGGTCACCGCCCGTTACCGAGCGGGTGCGTTGCCCGTCAGTGATGTAATCCACCTCGCCGCTGACGACCACAACGGCATTAGTCTGGCGAGCCAGCGCCTGTGCGGCGGGCACCGCGCTGGCGGCGGTATCGGTCGTATCAACGCCGCGCCCGCCCGCGCTCATTCCGGCAAGGGCAAGAATTTCAGAGGCATTGCCGCGAATGGCGGCCGGTTTCAGGGCAAGGATTTGATGGCAAAAACGGGTGCGGAACGTCAGGGCGCCCACGGCAACCGGGTCCAGCGTCCAGGGCTTGCCTGCCGCCACTGCGCTCTCAATCGCCCGGCGCATCGACTGGGCGCGCGGTGAAGTCAGCGTGCCAACGTTAATCAGCAGCGCATCGGCAATTCCGGCAAACTGTTCGGCCTCTTCGGCCTCAATCACCATCGCGGGGGATGCGCCAAGCGCGAGCAGAACGTTGGCCGTAAAGGTTTGTACGACATCGTTGGTCATACAGTGAGTCAGCGGAGAACGGGTTCGGAAGTGGTGTAATACGTGTAAATCGAGCAGGTCAGGCTGCATGGGTTCGCTCCTGCCTTGCGTGAAGAAGCGATGACCGGGAAGGCATCTGACTTCCCTACGCTGGCATTATCCAGATCAGGTAATACGGGTATTTCTCAGCCTTCACAAAGAAGGGCACCCCGAGTCAAAATACATATAAAACAGAGAGTTATGAAAAATCATTAACAATATATAGTGTAACCGCGGCCGTAGGCCAGGCGCAAGGAGTTTCGATTTATCGCCGGGCTAGTCACAGCGGAAATTTCTAGTCGTACTTTCCAGTCATTTGACTATATTTATTACGCTTTAGTTAATTCTGGTTCAATAATTGTTAACGCGTTATTGAAAACCTTTATTACGCACTTTTACCAAGGCTATTATTTTTTCTCTCTTATTACGTGTGACTTACTCTTTTATAAGACACACGAACCTCTTTCATATGAAATAAAGAGAATCCACTCAGCTGTTTAACCACGCTGAATATTCATATTTAATCAATTACTTAAAGCGAGTTATAAATTTATCACGCAACTCACAAATTAATGTATACATTAAATAAATCATAGAGTTACCGCACCCCTTCGCTGTATTTATTCATATTATTTATGATTTAGATCAAAATCATTAGCTTGGGTTTAATTGATAGTTAATTCACGTTACTAAAAAAGAATAAGACAGAGTTCAACCGTCACTGATGGTTAATCATCTGTCTGACGAAAACCGTTCAGCTAATATTATTTTTCAATACTTTAATGATGTGGTCCTTTAAAATGAAACCTTTGAATAAGTCTGTTATTTCTGTTTTTGCACTGTATGTGGTTGCTGGTGGTTCATTCCATGTTGCTACAGCTGCTGAAGCGATGATCCAAACAACTGATGGTAGCAATGTTTTTCTTTCCATCCACGGTCAAGACGAATCAATCAAATCTTATGATTTAGATGATATTGATAAGCTTAAAGGTGGAGTGAGTTCTAACTCCACGTCAATATCCCTTTTACGCGGCGATTTAGATGCTGAATCCCGTAATCGGGTAGATGAAATTAATCGTGTTGATGGTGAGGCTAAACGTGCCGGTGCTCTTGCTGATACCGCTAGTCAAAAAGCAGACACTGCGTTATTAGACGTTGTAAAAAATGGTTCTAATATCATTCAGCTTCAAAACCAAACCCAATTACAAGGCAACGTATTGACAGATCACGAGCAACGCATCACCTCTTTAGAGAATGTGCCAAAACCAGTCAACGGCGTAGATGGAAAAGATGGTGCGAAAGGTGAAAAGGGAGATACGGGAGCACAGGGGGCAGCAGGAATTAACGGACGCGACGGCGCAGATGGTCATAACGGTAAAGATGGCGTGGCGACTACCGTAACGCGCGTGCAGGTAGACGCAGCAACGCAAACGAAAGTGGCCAACAACAGCCAGGCTGTTACCGCCACCGCTCAGGAACTTCAGGCAACCAAGCAGACGTTACAGGCAATGAATAACAACACCAGCCAGCAGTTCAAATCGTTGCACGACGAAGTGGATAATAATAAGAAGCAGGCCAACGCCGGTATCTCGGGCGCTATGGCGATGGCAGGTTTACCGCAGGTACAAACAAATCAGCATGTTATGTTTTCTGCTGGCGGTGCAACGTACAATAGTGAAAGCGCCCTTGCCGTCGGGGCATCCGTTAACGTCAATTCACATACGATCGCCAAAGTCAGTTTCTCTGATGACACCGCGAATAACATGGGTGCTTCCGTCGGTGTAGGTATCGGCTTTTAATAGAAAAGCAGCATGGCAAAGTATATTTTTATCTCTTTAATATTATATATGGCACTTATCCTTATTGGCATATGGTTAGGTTGTATGTATCACTCTTATTATATTTGCGGATATTGAACATCCTCCTGCTGTATATTTTTAATTTAAGGTCTTTGCATAATGAAAAAAACACGCTTAGCGGTAGTCATGGCGGGTGCTGCTGCTCTGCTTTCTGCATGTACGTCGCCTGCTCAGCGCATGGCTGAATGTGAACGCCAGGGGATTAGCACAGATACGTGCTACCTGGCTGAGCAAAACCGCCAGAATGCGTACAATGAATCCGCACAAAATGCAGCATGGGCGAACGCGCGTGATGCCGCCGCAGGTACGGGTATCTGGGTTAAGAAAGACGCGAAACAACATGCTCAGGCAGCTAAAGCAACGCACGCCTTTAAATGGGAAAAGATGACGATCGCGATTAGAGGAGAGATCCTAAATGTTGACGGTGTATTAGGCGCGCTGGATGAAAACGAGCCTCGGGCAAAGGTTTATTCGCAAGGGTTATACACCTTCATTTACTACCCTGCTAAAGGCAAATTAGCGGTGAGTAAAGAAGGTCAGTTCCAGGGCTACGCCAGAAAGATTAAATAATAATAAAGGCGACACCCGTCGCCTTTATTATTCCCGAACCTTACTGGATTTTTCTGATGTAACCCATTTACTCTAACTGCCACGCCCCGGCATCAATGAGCGACGCACTCCCCGTCCAGGCAAACAACGCCAGCTCGCGAGCCCCCGCTTCAGGATAAATGCGGCTGCTGAGGCACGCTTCCCCCTCATTGACAAACACCTCCACCGACGAGTTGTCAAAAAATAGGCGCAGGTTTAGCGTGTCGCTCAGGTTAAGCGCGACGCTTCGGGTCCCACACAAGCCATACTGCGGATAGTGACGCTCCAGCACCAGGCGCTGCATCTGGGCATCGACATAAATACGTAACCCGTCTCCGAGACGAATACCGTACTGCTCCGCGCTGCTGTTGACGCAATCCCACTGGAGAATGACCTCCAGCGCGTCGCAGCTTTCCACCTGAGTGATTTGCTGATTGTTAAGCGTGCTCACCGGCCAGGGGAACCACGCCCTGCGCAGGCTTTCGACTTCTCTGGCCGGGCGCATTTGCAGACGGTTATCCGCACCAAGCGTCAGCTCGCGCGGTAAAGAGAGCATACCCGCCCAGCCATCCTGCTGTTCCGGCAGGGGCGATTCCCACATGTCCAGCCAGCCAATAATGATGCGGCGGCCGTCGGGAGTCAGGAAACTTTGTGGCGCATAGAAATCATGCCCGCGATCCATCTCCACAAATTCCCCTTCACGCACGAAAGGCTGACCGGGCTGCCACTCGCCCAGCAGGTAGCCGCTCTGAAAAAGATTACGATTTTTGAATCCGTCTGCCGCCAACCCCTGTGGCGAAAACATCAGCACGCGTTTACCCTGGAGGGTGAAAAAGTCCGGGCATTCCCACATGTAGCCCATCTCTTTTTCAGCCACCGCAAGAATGCCCATATCCTGCCACTCGTGCAGATCGGCAGAACGGTATACGCACACCTGGCCCGTCTCACCGTCCCGCGCGCCGACAACCATGTACCAACTCTCCCCTTCACGCCACACTTTCGGATCGCGGAAGTGATGCAGGCCTGGCGGCGTGTCAACAATCATTCCCTGCCGGGCAAAATGAATACCGTCACGGCTGGTCGCCAGACACTGCACCTGGTAGAGATTAGCCTCATCATCAGGGTCGCCGTGGAATTTATGTCCGGTGTAAATCAGCGCCAGCGTATCGCCATCGACTACCGCCGATCCGGAAAAACAGCCATCCTTGTCTTCTGGCCCTTCCGGCGCCAGTGCAACCGGGAGGTGCTCCCAGTGAACTAAGTCCCTGCTGCGCGCATGGCCCCAGTGCATCGGCCCCCACTGGGTCGAGTATGGATGATGCTGGTAAAAGGCGTGATACCAGCCGTCAAACCACACCAGGCCATTCGGGTCGTTCATCCAGCCGGCACGCGCGGCGAGGTGGTAACGCGGATACCAGCGCAGGTTAAGACTGCCTTCTCTGGCCTGCAGTTCCTGTTCAGCTTTGGCAATGGAATATGTCATTTGTCTACTCTTTTCAGTCAGATAGTGGAGGGTTGCGGCATTAACGGGTCAGAAGAGGACTTACCCGAGCGCAACAGGAAGATGGAGATGAGCGTGGTGCTGAAAACTAACAGACCCATAATGAGATAGGACTGGGCAAAGCCGTATTTCTCATAGCTGTAACCGGCCAGCGGCGACAGAACCGAGGCGATCACCGAGCTTGTACAGGCAAAGCCCACCAGATAGAGGGTGGAAGAGAGCCGCTTGTCAAAATGCAGGCTGTTGTATTTAAAGATTGAGACCAGCAAAACGGGCAGCTCAACCGCGTGCAATAGCTTGGTAATGGAGATCAATACCGGCCCCTCAACCAGACCCGATGCCACCATACGCATCGCCATCACCATTCCCGCGAAAATCAGGCCATTTTTCGCACCGAGGCGATTCACCAGCCACGGGGCGCAAAACATACCGGCCGCCTCAAGGAAAACCTGGAAGGAGTTGAGATAGCCGTACATGGCGTTTCCTTCCTGCAACGTCGGGAACTGGGAGGAGAAATAGACCGGGAACTGCTGGTCATAAACGCCATAAATACAGGTGCCGATAACGAAAAACACCAGCGCCCAGAAACGCGGCAGCGTCAGCAGGCGCAAGGCATCTTCCAGCGTGACCTTACCGCCGGACACCGCTTCCTGCATAGCGTGCGGTGCGGAAGAGACCCTGAGACGCGCCAGCAAAACAAAAAACACCAGCCCTGCGCAGCTCGCGACGGCAAAGTTCAGCTTCGGATTAATGTTAAACAGCAGCCCCGCAAAAAAGGTTGCCGCCGCCCAGCCAAGCGATCCCCACATCCTCGCCTTGCCGAACTCAAACTGGCTCTGGCGGGCCACGCGCTCGGTATAGGACTCAAGCACTCCTATCCCGCCGTTAAACGTCAGGCCAATAAAAATCCCGCCGAAAATGCTGCCGAGCAGCACGTTAATCTTCAGCAGATAGCCAAACAGCAAAAAAGCCGGACCAGAAAGAACGAGCAGGCTGGTCAGAAACCAGAGCAGGTTTTTGCGCAGGCCGAGTTTGTCCTGAATAAACCCGTAGCAGATTTGTGCAAAAAGCGCGGAGACGGAAAGCACGGCATAGATAACGCCGGTATCCCCCGCTTTTAAGCCTACTTCCTGATGAAGCCAGATGGAGAGTAACGAGCCGGAAGATGACCAGGTGACAAAAAAGAAAAACAGTAATGCGCTCAGTAAAGGGTAGCTGTGAGAGCGATGCGTTTTCATCATGACATTCTCATGTTGGAGTAATGACGCAATGGTAACGATAACATTGTTTCTTTCTCATGCTGTTTGGCTAAAATTTAAGATGTTAATCACGAAAGTTAACGTTAACATTGAGAAAGTGAGATCGCGATCAAATATTCATCACTGAGGTCAGCATGACCTCATCCGGGCATCAGCCTTCCTTTTACATCAGCGACTTAGTTGTATACCCTCTCACACAGAGCATTAACGGAGTAACAAAATGGCTTCCCTGAAGGACGTCGCAAAACTGGCTAACGTATCGCTGATGACGGTTTCCCGCGCGCTTAACAGCCCGGAGCGCCTTAAACCGGAAACGCTGGCGCGAGTGCAGCTGGCTATCGAGCAGACCAGCTACGTTCCTGACCTGTCCGCCAAGAAAATACGCGGCGCGCATGCCTCGCCGAAAACCATAGGCGTACTGGCGCTCGATACGGTGACGACACCTTTCTCGGTGGACATCACGCTGTCTATTGAAGAGACGGCCAGAATGCACGGCTGGAACAGCTTCGTGATGAATATGTTTACCGATGACAACCCGGACGCCATTGTCGACCTTCTCCTCTCTCATCGGCCTGACGGAATTATCTACACCACCATGGGGTTACGTCAGGTTCCTCTCCCGGCCAAACTCCTCACCCTTCCCTGCGTGCTGGCCAACTGCGAAAGTGACGGCGAAAAGGTCGCCAGCTATATTCCCGATGATGAACAGGGGCAATATACCGCCGTGCGGGCGTTACTCGCACAGGGGTATCGACGACCTCTCTGCCTGCATTTACCTGCGGGACACCTGGCCACAACCCGACGCCGTCAGGGGCTGGAACGCGCATGCCGTGAAGCGGGGCTCGACCCGCACAGCCTGTCGCACAGCTATATGGCCTTAGGGGACGAGCACTATCGTGATATCCCGTCAGTGTTGCTGGCGCACATGCAGGATGGTATTCCCCAGTTCGACTCCGTTATCTGCGGCAATGACCGTATTGCGTTTATGGTGTACCAGACGCTGCTGGCGCAAGGGCTTCGCATACCGGAGGATGTCGCGGTTATCGGCTATGACAATATGGTGGGTATTGGGGAGTTGTTCCTGCCTCCCCTCACTACGGTTCAACTGCCGCACTATGAAATTGGTCGCCTGAGCGCCTTGCATATAATTAACGGTGAAGAGCATCAGAACACCACGCGCGTTGAAAGCCCTTTTTTAATGCGTGATTCCATTGTGCATGCATCATGAGCACCGCTTTTTGCGCATGACAAAGGAATAGAGAGAGCCAGCCTCCTTTTTGCCATTCGATGGCACGTTTTGTCACACTCTTTTCTGCGACTTTACACACCGGACAAATAGCCTGTAACAGGCTGTTTTTATTTGGCATAAAATGCAATTTTCATTTTAAAAATGGGGATATTTTCTCCCCATAGCCCCGTGTCACAAAACAGTAAACAAATTAACCATTGAGCCCCGTGGCAAAAGGCTCTATATTGGCGGCGTTTTTTTCAGGCCCCCATCTGTTTTTTAACTTTTTATTCAATCGTGGCTCATAACGAAGCGGCGGTTGTAGGAGTGATATGATGACGGATAAAGTCCGTATTGACACCGTAGATGCCCACAAAAGCAACGAAACCTATCTGGCCCGTCAGGCCGAGTTTGAATCTAACGTCAGGAGTTATCCGCGCAAACTGCCTTTAGCCATCACTAAAGCAGAAGGCGTGTGGATCACCGATGCAGACAATAAAGAATACCTTGACTGTTTAGCAGGCGCGGGGACCCTTGCGCTTGGCCATAACCATCCTGATGTGCTGAAAAGCATCCAAAATGTCATTACCAGCGGCTTGCCGTTACATACCCTGGATCTGACTACGCCTCTGAAAGACGCGTTTTCTGAATACCTGCTCTCTCTGCTGCCTGGTCAGGGCAAAGAGTACTGCCTGCAGTTCACCGGTCCATCCGGTGCGGACGCCGTTGAAGCGGCGCTGAAGCTGGCGAAAAAAGTGACCGGTCGTAGCGGTATCATCAGCTTCTCTGGTGGTTACCACGGTATGACCCACGGCGCGCTGTCCGTGACCGGCAACCTGTCTCCGAAAGAAGCGGTTGACGGTATGATGCCAGAAGTACAGTTCATGCCTTACCCGCACGAGTACCGTTGCCCGCTGGGTATCGGTGGTGAAGCGGGCGTGAAAGCGCTGACTTACTACTTCGATAACCTGATCAACGACGTTGAAAGCGGCGTGCGTAAACCTGCCGCGGTGATTCTGGAAGCGGTTCAGGGCGAAGGCGGCGTGAACCCGGCTCCGGCTGAGTGGCTGCAGCGCATCCGTAAAGTGACTCAGGAACACGGCATTCTGCTGATCCTCGACGAAGTTCAGGCTGGCTTTGCCCGTACCGGTAAATTCTTCGCCTTCGAACACGCAGGGATTGAGCCAGACATCATCGTGATGTCTAAAGCAGTGGGCGGCGGTCTGCCGCTGGCCGTGCTCGGTATCAAAAAGCAGTTCGATGCATGGGCGCCAGGTCACCACACCGGTACCTTCCGCGGCAACCAGCTGGCGATGGCAACCGGTCTGACGACGCTGAAAATCCTGAAAGACCAGAACATCGCAGGCAAAGTGGCAGCTCAAGGCGAATGGCTGAAAGGCCAGCTGAAAGAGATGGCGAAACGCTATCCGGTCATCGGCCACGTGCGCGGTCTGGGCATGATGATCGGTATTGAGATCGTTAAGCCACACGAAGCCGCTGACCACATGGGCTGCTTCCCGGGCGACGGCGAGCTGTCGGCACTGATTCAGAAGAAGTGCTTCGAAGCCGGTCTGATTCTGGAGCGCGGTGGCCGTAACGGTATCGTTCTGCGTCTGCTGCCGTCTCTGCTGATCAGCGACGAAGAGCTGAAAATCTTCCTGGATAAATTTGAGCAGGCACTGCTTGCTGCGGGCGTTCGCCCGGCGTAACCGGAGTTATTGATTACGATGTCTGATTCAAACCCAATTTTGTTCTCCTCTGCGCAGAGCATTGAAGCTTACCAGCAGGCGATTGAGCAAAGCACTCAGGCTGTGATGCAGTGGCTGAAACAGCCTGAGATGTACCAGGGCAAAACGGTCGCGGAACTGCGCGACCGTATTAAGCTGGATTTCAACCCGAAAGGGCTGGGCAACGAAGCGGCGATTGAACGCGCCGTAGAGTTCTTCCTGAAAGACAGCTTGTCCGTTCATCACCCGCAGTGTGTGGCGCACCTGCACTGCCCAAGCCTGGTGGTAAGCCAGGCGGCGGAAGTGCTGATTAACGCCACTAACCAGAGTATGGACTCCTGGGATCAAAGCCCGTCCGCAACCATTATCGAGATCAAACTGATTGAGTGGCTGCGTACCCGCGTGGGTTATCAGGCCGGCGACGCAGGTGTCTTCACCAGCGGCGGTACTCAGAGCAACCTGATGGGCCTGATGCTGGCTCGCGATGCGTTCTTCGCGCGTCAGGGTCACTCCGTTCAGCAGGACGGTCTGGTGGGCGATCTGCGTAAGATCCGCGTGCTGTGCTCCGAAAACGCCCACTTCTCCGTGCAGAAAAACATGGCGCTGATGGGTCTGGGCTACCAGTCCGTGGTGCAGGTGAAAACGGACGAATTCTCCCGCATGGATCTCACCGATCTGGCGGCGAAAATTGAGCAGTGCAATGCGAACGGCGAACAGATTCTGGCGATCGTCGCGACGGCAGGTACCACCGATGCCGGTGCTATCGACCCGCTGCGTGCCATTGCAGAGCTGGCCGCGAAGCAGAACATCTGGGTACACGTTGATGCGGCCTGGGGCGGCGCGCTGCTGATGTCTGAGCAGTATCGTCATTACCTGGACGGTATCGAGCTAGTGGATTCCGTCACCCTGGACTTCCACAAGCAGTTCTTCCAGACCATCAGCTGCGGCGCGTTCCTGCTGAAAGAAGCGCGTCACTATGAGCTGATGCGCTATCAGGCGGCCTATCTGAACTCTGAGTTCGACGAAGAAGCGGGCGTGCCTAACCTGGTGTCCAAATCTCTGCAGACCACCCGTCGTTTCGACGCGCTGAAGCTGTGGATGAGCCTGGAAGCGCTGGGTCAGGAGCAGTACGCGGCGATCATCGATCACGGCGTGACGCTGGCGCAGCAGGTTGCGGCCTACGTGAAAGAGCAGCCTGCTCTGGAACTGGTTATGCAGCCACAGCTGGCAAGCGTTCTGTTCCGCTTCCGTGGTCAGGTCCAGGTGGACGACGCGGGTATTGCCCTGCTGAACCAGAAAATTGGTGATGCGCTGCTGGAATCCGGCCGTGCGAACGTCGGCGTGACCGAGCATAACGGCGTCACCTGCCTGAAGCTGACGCTGCTGAACCCAACCGTGACGCTGGAGGATATTAAAATCCTGCTGTCGCTGGTTGAGCGCACCGCGCAGGAAGTTCTGGCTAAGTAATACAAAACCCCTCTTCCGCCGGAAGAGGGGTTTATCTTTATACGCCTGCCCACCACATCCTGATTTTTAATCCCCAGTAACTCGTCCAGCCCGTCGTGGTACTGACCACCTTTCCCTTCGACACAACCACAAGCGTTGGCGTGACGCTCACCTGCCACTGTTGCGACAAGTCACCGTTTGCATCGTTAATCACCGGCATACTCAGCTTTTTCTTTTCAACCCAGCGCGCAAGCTTTGCGTTATCTCCGGAACGCATGGCAATACTCACCACGTTTCCACCCTCTTCTGCCAGCAGATTAACCGAAGGCGTCGTATAACGGCATATGCTGCACCAGGTGGCCCAGACGTATATCAGCAGCGGGCGCTCCTGGCTGAGCGCCGCGATATCGTGAATAGTGCCGTCGATGCTCTGCATCGGTGTTGCACTAAAACTGACGGGGAGTTGCGGTTTTCGATACTGATCAACACCCCACACCACGGCCAGCGTCAGCAGAACGAGCATGATCCCTTCCCTCGCCCAGCGACGCAGTCGACTGATTTTGCGGTTATCCATTGTGACCTCATGTTTTAACGAAGGTCATCTTAACGGGCAATACGCCATTACGCTGTAAAGAAGTGTCGCGCCAGGTTTACTCCTGGGTATAGCCGTAGTCGTAATGGCTATATCCCGAGTTGTAATAGAGCGCAGCCGATTTCACGATATCATTCAGGATCGCGCCATTTACCTTCACGCCCATCCGTTCCATACGCTTCAGGCTAGTCTCGATCTCTTTAACGCTGGTTTTACCAAAGCGGGCAACCAGCAGCGTGGTGGCTGCAGCTCTGGCTATCAGCAAGGCATCCGTCACGGCAAGCACAGGCGGAGTGTCGACAATCACCATGTCATACTGCTTTTCAATCTGCGATATCACCCCCAGGAAGCGTTCACTCATGAGCAGCTCAACGGGATGCGAAGGTTGGGGTCCGCAGGTCAGTACATCAATTCCACCTTTCTCGAAGCGTTGAATCGCCTCCTGCCACTCAACGGCGCCTCCGAGCACACTGGATAATCCCCGATGATTGCTCAGTTTGAAAACATTGTGGACATAGCCCTTGCGCATATCCGCATCAATAAACAGCACTCGCTGTCCGGCCTGAGCGGCAATCGACGCCAGTGAAGTACTGACCAGCGTCTTTCCGCAGTCCTGCGTGGGGCCAGACACCACGACGATCCGGTTTGTGGCATCCATAATGGTAAAATGCAGACTGGTGCGCAGCCCGCGTACCGCCTCGACGAACATATCTGCCGGACGGTGAACGGGCAGAAAAGGTATGTTCGACGTCCTGTGCTTCCAGTGGGAAGCAAACAGGTTTTTCCTGCGCAGGTGCGTTTTTTTCCAGAGCCACACCGAGCGCGGGAGCGTCGCCAGAAGCGGTATCCCCTGCACTTCCAGTTGTTCAGATGAGGTAATGCCCCGCTTAAAGGCTGAACGCACCAGGACCGTTCCTGCAGAGAGCATCAACCCCATCAGCATACCGAATACGATAATGAGCCCTTTGCGTGGTTTGATTGGGTCTGGCTGCGTCACCGCTGGATCAATAATCCGCACGTTTCCAATAGCGCTGGAGCGCGAGATACTCAGCTCTTGCTGACGCGTCAGCAGCTGTAGATATATGGTACGCCCGGATTCAACGTCACGACTCAGGCGTAATATTTCCTGCTGCGTGGAAGGCATGGATGAGACGCGGTTATTCAGACGCGCGCGCTCCCGCTCAAGCGTTTGTTTCTTCTCGCGTAAAGCACGATAGGTGGGATGGTCCTTTTTGAAAAGCTGGGAAACCTCCGCTTCGCGGAACGTCAGCTCGTTAAGCTGATTCTCCACGTTAACCACCTGATCAAGGACTGACTTCGCCTCGAGAGATAAATCGACAGAATCACGCTGCTCTCTATAGGCATTCAGTCGCGCTTCGGCTTCATCCAGTTCATGGCTGATCTTAGGTAATTGATCCTGTAAGAACGTAAGGCTGCGCGAATCTTTCGCTTCCTGGCGCGCAATATTCTGACTGAGATAATTTTCAGCAATCGTATTAAGCGCCGTGGCGATCTTGCCGGGGTCTTCACCCGTTAACGTTAATGCGATCATACCGCTCTGTTTCGCCGACTCAACAACCGTAAGCCTGTTCTGAATGGCGTTGATCGCATCAAGTCTGGTGACGGTTTCGAGGGTAAACTGGGTGCCGGGTTCTGCGCTGAGGGATGTCACCAGAAGCGATATTCCATCTTTAACCAGCGTTTTCCCCACAACGCCGTCTGCTTCAACCGTATTTCCCTCAAGACGATACCGCCCTTGCTCCCGTACGGTGAGTAAAAGCGTTTGCGGCTTACCTTCCAGAAGAGGAATAGTCAACGCGCCAATCGTTATTTTATCGGATTTAAGTCCCAGCACGTTTTCCCATAACGCCCCGATGACAGGGAACACGCGCCGCTTAACGCGGTACGTCATCCCTAACCGATCGACGGTTTCTCCCAGGATCATCCGTGATTTAAGGAGTAAAAGTTCAGGTGCAACATCTGGCGAAAGATCGGACCCGAACGAGGCCAGGTCCTTGAGCAGCGAGTTATTCTGTTTCGCTTCAACCTGAACCAGGGCATCAGCCTGATAAACAGGCGTGGCGCTGAATGCGTAGATCCCCGCACATACCGTGAGCAGGAGCGTGACGCACGCGATCATCATCCGGTGATCAAACATCTCAGCAAGCAGCTGAAGTAGATCGATCTCATTATTCTGCGGCGTCGCAGCACTATATTTTTCTAATTTTGAAGACGACATTACTGCTTCATTCCTTGTTGACTCAAACGACGAGCCCATTCCTGACTGGCTTTTCCCAATTGCTCGAAAACATATTCGAAGGCTTCACGACTTTTATGATACGGGTCGGGAATATCCCTGATTTCCAGCCATTGTCCAAAGAGCAGCGATTTACCCCGGTTCTCGGGGGACATAGTGGCAATGAAACGGAGGTGTTCTGGCTCCATCACCAGAATCAAATCGGACTTTTGCAACAGGCTGCGCGTCACCTTGCGGGCAACATGCCCTTCCAGCGAAACGCCATGACGCCTGGCGACAGCCTGCGCAGCCGCATCCGCCGGGCGTCCTTCCAGTCCAAAAATACCAGCCGAAGTCACCTGCTTGCCGGGTAATAACTGCCGCAACAGCCGCTCACCAATCGGTGAACGACAAATATTGGCGGTGCAGACCACTAAGATTGACTGGAACATTACTGCGGCCACGATCTGATGAAACGAACGGTTTCGGTCAGGTCATGGACGCCGCTGATGGTAGGCACCAGCTGGGTGATCACGCGATTCCAGCGCGATAACGGTGCTGTGGTGACGTAGACAATGTCATACGGTTCCAGCTGGAATTCCGTCCCCAGCACCATGGCTGACGCATCTTCCGCATTCAGTTGATAGATATTGGCAATTTTGTCCGTATCGCCTTTTTTCGCTACCTGCCGAATAACAAAAATGCCGGTTGCATCGGCCATGTTTTGGTTAAGCCCTCCGGCATTCCCCAGAGCTTCGGCCAGCGTCATGCCGCTACGATCCATCTTAAGCGTGCTTTGCTTAACTACCTCGCCCATCACGAACACTTTCAGGGCGTCGTTACGGGGAATAAACAGGATATCGCCCGGATAAAGCAGCTTGTTTTGAGTCAAATCGCCGTGCTGCATCAGCGCATAGAGCGAAAGGCGGGAGTCCTGGCCACCATGCGTCAGCACAACGTTACGCCAGTCGGCATCTGCAGAAAGACCGCCAGCGGCGTTGACCGCATCCATCACCGTCAGCGGAATATTAGTGATGGGCTGCTGGCCCGATTTTTCGACCTCTCCGGTGACATAGGCTTTTTGGGAACGGAAGGCGGCAATGCTGACGTCCACCTGCGGGCTCTCAATGACCTTATCCAGCCGAGCTGTAATTTCTTCACGGACCTGTGAAACCGTTTTACCCGCCACCCGCAGTTTACCGACGTAGGGATAAAAGAGCGTACCATCGGCGTTGACCCAGTTGCCGGCATCGCTCGCACTACGATATTGTCCCGCGGGCGTCGTTAATTCTGGGTGATCCCACACGGTGACCGTAAGGATGTCGCCTGTGCCAATACGGTATTCCCAGTTTTTGATCTGCTCATCCAGATTAGGATTTGCCTGAGATTTCGATACGGTCGGGCGTAGCTTTTCAATCAATCCCGGCGTCAGAGGAAAAATTTCTACGCGCTTATCAAGCTGATAATTAGCGTCTTCCACAGCAATGACTTTTTTTCCGGATACACTCAAACTCTGGCCGGGGGAAAATACACACCCTGTCAACTGACTGACAGTAAGAAATAACAGCGAAAATGCAGTTGTAGTTTTCATTTATATAAATATTTCTTTTTAACGTTGCGTTTATCGTCAAGCTTGCAAAGGGACTCAACGTAAATCCATGAAATTTAATTAATTATTATTCTGCAATATGAAATTATGGCATGATAAAACGCACCCCATCCGGTCTCTTAAAAAACAACGGTCTTGTAGAAAACGGAAGTAAGCGCGCTTCACCCGAAGACGATATTAAATCTTCTTAAGTGGGAAAGCATTCGCATAGCAGTGTAATTTTGACGCGGGAAGTTATTTTCAGAATTGATTAATGAAATTATAAATTTTAAAAATATAAAACACATACAATATTCACCATACCGATAAATATCATCCCATTCGACTACACAAAACCGTCCACTTTTGTTACATTTTTTTTCAAACATCACCTGCGTTGATACTTAAAATGGACTGTCTGCTCCGCTTTGCACGATCCGCAGACGAAAAGTATCTGTAACGATATCACTGGAGAAAAAATGGCTAAGCGTAAATTGCTGCTTCTGGGTGTATTACTGTCTCTGGCGGGATCCGCATTCGCAGCCCCGCAAACGGCCGCTGCGCCATCTGGCATCAAGGCCTATGAAGAACAAGAGTTCATCGCTGACTTTACGAAATTCAAGATTGGCGACACGGCACCGGCGCAGTATCAAACGCCGGAGTACACTATCAAACAGTACCAGCTGCGTAACCTGCCGGCTCCGGATGCCGGAACCCACTGGACCTACATGGGTGAGAACTACGTGCTGATTGGCGATGCTGATGGCAAGATCTACAAAGCCTACAATGGAGATATTTTCTATCACCGCTAACGCAATTCTGATTCGCTCCTGGCAGGAAAGTGACCGCCCTTTCCTGCGCACGCTCTACCTCCACGCCCGGCGCGTTGCCTGGCCATGGCTGGACAGTTCTGACTGGCAGCTTGAAGATTTTGACGCGGCAACCCGTGACGAAGTGATTTGGGTTGCTGTTCAGAACGGCCATCGCCTGGGGTTTGCCTCCGTCTGGGCGAACGATAATTTCCTGCACAACCTGTTTGTTGACCCGGGGTATCAAAGCCTCGGAGTCGGGCATGTGCTCCTGGAACAGGTGCAGAAAACGTTTACCAGTACGGGCTCGCTTAAGTGTCTGGTGAAGAATGCGCGGGCTATTGCGTTTTACCAGCGACACGGCTGGCACATTGAGGCGACGGGTAATTCTCCGGACGGAGAGTATTATTTGATGCACTATCGGTTGGGTTAAAGTCGGGTGGCGGCTTCGCCTTACCCGACCTACGTGATGGTGCCATTTGTAGGCCGGGTAAGCGAAGTGTATGACCGGATACATAGGTGACAGATCAGACCGGGAACATAGGTAACACTTTTTAGTCTATCCGGAGCACACTCTGGGTTTTTCGGTCATAGTACGCAAGCGTTATTCCGTTAAAGATGATGGCTTCAAGGCCATCATCTTGTTCTTCCAGCATGATGTACTCATCAGTCAGCGCTTCACTCAGGAACACCGTCCCCTTTTTTCCCATATAGAGTGTCCCCCTCGATTTCACCCTGTAGACCGTACCTCCTTCCGGATAAGCATATTCAGGAACCCTGCCATCCCAGTGCCGGCCTGAGGGCTTCCACACCGTTCCGGGCGTTGCACCCGCCAGGGCTTCATGCGGCCTTTCGTGGTTAAACTCTTCCCGGTAGTCACTGAACCACCGCTGTTGTTCTTCCATCGTCATGAAGGTGTTGCCCTGTTTCACTGCACTTTTCAGCGAGCGGTGCATTCGCTCATGACGGCCGTTTTCTTCCGGATGCCCCTTTCTGATACGTTCCGGTCTGATGCCCAGCTTTATCAGCCAGACGGCAAGGCGACTTAACCCGGCGATACCTGTTCCCGCGAACGGCTGACCGTTATCCGTTCTCAGGACTTCCGGCAGACCGTACTCCAGGAACGCATCCGTCAGGCACTGCCTGACGAAGGGCTCGCTCTCCCGGTCCGTTCCCCGGCAGCTCAGAAGGTACCGGCTGTGATTGTCGGTCAGGGTGAAGGGATGGCAGTACTCTCTGCTCAGCAGCCTGAACTTGCCTTTAAAATCAGCGCTCCAGACCTGATTGTTCTCACTGATGATGGTCAGAGGCTGGCGATTACCCGGTGTTCTGCGTTTTCGCTTTTTATCCGGAACCAGGCCTTCACGCTTGAGGATATCGCCGATAGTGCTGGCAGCAGGGACGGTAAAATCGACGTGATGATTGAGCAGCCACATCCGCAGTTTTTTGGGGCCCCAGTCAGGGTGTTTTTGCCTCAGGGCAGTCAGGTGTCCGGCGATATCATCAGGAACCGTCCGGGAGTGGGAGTGTGGCGCGCGCGACCGGTCAGAGAGAGATGACAGGTCAGAGGGGTCAAAACGCTGAAGCCATTTATAGCCGGTTTTACGGCTGATGCCAAAAAGACGGCAAAGAGCGGAGAAGGAGTCCGTACCTGCATGGCAGGCACGGATAAAATCAAGGCGTTGCATAGGTCGGGTCTCAGTCCAGGGCATAGCGAGTCTCCTCTTCTATGCCAGTTATAACTGTTACCCATGTATCCGGTCTAAAGTGTTACCCATGTTTCCGGTTCATACCGAAGCGCCACCCGGCAATCCAGCGCTGGGGAATTACACCGCGCGGAACGCGATTTCACCTGGGATGATTTCGCCCTGCCAGTAGAGCTGCGCCGCAACTCGACCCGCCAGCTGACGATACATCTCCGCAAACTCGCTGTCCGGACGGCTGACCACCGTCGGCTTTCCGCTGTCCAGATCTTCACGCAGGGTAATGTGCAGCGGCATCTGTCCCAGCAGCTGGGTATGATACTTCGCGGCCAGTTTCTCTGCGCCACCCGTACCGAAGATAGGCTCGTGGTGACCGCAGTTGCTGCAGATGTGCATGCTCATGTTCTCGACGATACCGAGCACCGGCACTTCCACCTTCTCGAACATCACGATGCCTTTTTTGGCGTCGATCAGCGCGATATCCTGCGGCGTGGTCACGACGACTGCCCCCGTGACCGGAATGTTTTGCGCCAGCGTCAGCTGAATGTCACCGGTGCCCGGCGGCATGTCCAGCACCAGATAATCCAGATCCGGCCACATCGTCTCCTGCAGCATCTGCAGCAGCGCCTTGCTGGCCATCGGGCCGCGCCAGACCATCGCGTTATCGTCGGTCACCAGATAACCGATGGAGTTGGTCGCCAGACCGTGCGCCATGATTGGCGCCATATGGGTGCCGTCCGGCGAGGTTGGGCGCTGGTTTTCCGCGCCCAGCATGTTCGGAATAGACGGGCCGTAGATATCCGCATCCAGAATACCGACCTTTGCCCCTTCTGCCGCCAGCGCGAGCGCCAGGTTTACGGCAGTAGAGGATTTCCCCACCCCGCCCTTGCCTGAACTCACGGCGATGATGTTTTTCACGCCGTTCACGCCCGGCTGGTTTTTCACGCGCTTCAGCGTGGCGATGCTGTGGCTCAGCTTCCAGTCAATGGCTTTTGCGCCGGTAATGCGCAGCAGCTCAGAGCTGGTCTGCTCTTTCAGCGCGTCAAAGGCGCTGGTCCAGACGAACGGCATCTGCAGCTCAATGTGCAGCGTATCGTCCAGCCAGGCAACGTGGTGTAACGCTTTCAGCGTAGTGAGATTGTGCTTCAGGGTTGGATGCTGAAAGTTAGCCAGCGTCCCGGCGACCATTGCTCGTAAGGCTTCCGGTGATTTGGCCTGGGATTGAGAACTCATCCCGACTCCTTTGTTCTTGTGAATAAGACCTTAGATGAACAAGTTTACCTGAAAGGCCGTGGTTTGTGCTTACTTAATAATGCCCCTTTTGGTAATATCAAAAACCCTTTTCACAGTTAAAAGAAGTAATGCCTACTATGACTCAAGTCGCGAAGAAAATTCTGGTAACGTGCGCACTGCCGTACGCCAACGGCTCAATCCACCTCGGCCACATGCTGGAGCATATCCAGGCTGATGTCTGGGTCCGTTACCAGCGAATGCGCGGCCACGAGGTTAATTTCATCTGTGCGGACGATGCCCACGGCACGCCGATCATGCTGAAAGCGCAGCAGCTGGGGATTTCCCCGGAGCAGATGATTGCCGAAATGAGTCAGGAGCATCAGACTGATTTTGCTGGCTTTGACATCAGCTATGACAACTATCACTCCACGCACAGCGATGAAAACCGCGAGCTGTCGGAGCTGATCTACACCCGTCTGAAAGAGAACGGTTTTATCAAAAACCGCACTATCTCTCAGCTGTACGATCCGGAAAAAGGCATGTTCCTGCCGGACCGTTTCGTCAAAGGCACCTGTCCGAAATGTAAATCCCCGGACCAGTACGGCGATAACTGCGAAGTGTGCGGCGCGACCTACAGCCCGACCGAGCTTATCGAGCCGAAATCCGTGGTTTCCGGCGCCACGCCTGTGATGCGTGATTCCGAGCACTTCTTCTTCGACCTGCCGTCCTTCAGCGAAATGCTGCAGGCGTGGACCCGCAGCGGCGCGCTGCAGGAGCAGGTGGCGAATAAAATGCAGGAGTGGTTCGAATCCGGCCTGCAGCAGTGGGATATCTCCCGCGATGCACCGTACTTCGGCTTCGAAATCCCGAACGCACCGGGCAAATATTTCTACGTCTGGCTGGATGCGCCAATCGGCTACATGGGCTCCTTCAAGAACCTGTGCGACAAGCGTGGCGACACCGTCAGCTTCGACGAATACTGGAAGAAAGATTCCACGGCCGAGCTGTATCACTTCATCGGTAAAGATATCGTTTACTTCCACAGCCTGTTCTGGCCGGCGATGCTGGAAGGCAGCAACTTCCGCAAGCCAACCAATCTGTTCGTACACGGCTACGTGACGGTGAACGGCGCGAAGATGTCCAAGTCCCGCGGAACGTTCATCAAGGCCAGCACCTGGCTGAACCACTTCGATGCGGACAGCCTGCGCTACTACTACACCGCGAAGCTCTCTTCCCGCATCGACGATATCGACCTGAACCTGGAAGATTTCGTGCAGCGCGTGAACGCGGACATCGTCAACAAGGTGGTGAACCTGGCCTCCCGTAATGCGGGCTTTATTGCCAAGCGTTTTGACGGCGTGATGGCGGCTGAACTGGCTGACCCTGCCCTGTACAAAACCTTTACCGACGCGGCAGCGACCATTGGCGAAGCATGGGAAACCCGTGAATTCGGTAAAGCCGTGCGCGAAATCATGGCGCTGGCCGACCTGGCAAACCGCTATGTGGACGAGCAGGCACCGTGGGTGGTGGCGAAACAGGAAGGTCGCGATGCCGATCTGCAGGCCATCTGCTCTATGGGCATCAACCTGTTCCGCGTGCTGATGACCTACCTGAAGCCGGTTCTGCCGCAGCTGGCAGCCCGTGCTGAAGCGTTCCTGAACACTGAACTGACCTGGGATGCAATGGCGCAGCCGCTGCTCGGCCACAAGGTGAACACCTTCAAGGCGCTGTACAACCGCATCGAGATGAAGCAGGTTGAAGCCCTGGTGGAAGCGTCTAAAGAAGAGGTGAAGGCGGCTGCAGCACCGGTCACCGGCCCGCTGGCGGACGATCCGATTCAGGAAACCATTACCTTTGACGATTTCGCCAAAGTCGACCTGCGAGTGGCGCTGATTGAAAACGCGGAGTTCGTGGAAGGTTCTGACAAGCTGCTGCGCCTGACGCTGGATCTGGGCGGCGAGAAGCGCAACGTCTTCTCCGGCATCCGCTCAGCGTATCCGGACCCGCAGGTGCTGATCGGTCGTCAGACCGTGATGGTGGCGAACCTGGCGCCGCGCAAAATGCGCTTCGGCATCTCTGAGGGGATGGTGATGGCTGCGGGCCCTGGCGGGAAAGATATCTTCCTGTTAAGCCCAGACGAAGGCGCGAAGCCGGGTCAGCAGGTGAAATAACAAAAAAGCCGGAGAGTGTCTCCGGCTTTTTTTTGCCCGGCGGCGCTGCGCTTGCACGGGCCTACGGGTTTTGTAGGCCGGGTAAGGCGAAGCCGCCACCCGGCTAAAAATCACGCCTTCGGGTGATGCACCCGGTGGGTCAACCCGCGCAGGAAATTGCGCAAGAACTGGTCGCCGCACTCGCGATAGTTTTTATGATCCGGCGCGCGCATCATGGCGGTCACTTCCGGCACGGATACGCGGTATTTTTGCTCCGTCATGATCGCCACAATATCGTCCGTTTTCAGCGAGAACGCGATGCGCAGCTTTTTCAGCACCGTGTTGTTGTTCACGCGACGCTCCAGCGCCAGCTCTGGCGCAGACTCATCTTTGCCGCGCTTATCGTAGATAAGGCCGTTCAGGAAGCCAGAAAGGATAATATCCGGGCAGCGAACAAAGCCCTCTTCATCTTCTTTGGTCATCCAGGTATCGAAACCTGCAGACGTGGCTTCCATATCGGACAACGCAAGAATGCGCACCATGTCGTTATTGTTTGCTTTCAGGGTGTAGCGCAGGCTACGAAGAATGTCATTACTAATCATGAGTGCCTTTAACTGTCGATGTTGCAATGGCGCGCAGTGTACCAGTTTTACAGGCCAATCGCCTCTTTCAAACTCTTCAGATAGCGACGGCTGACGGGTACCGTTTGCCCGGCACGCAGCACCAGCTCGGCCTGGCCGTTATCTTCCAGGCGGATCTCCTTCAGGTGCGCCATGTTCACCAGATACTGGCGATGGCAGCGGATAAGCGGCGTACGGCTCTCCAGCGTGCGCAGGGTCAGTTCGGTAAACCCTTCGTTCCCTTCCGCGCTGGTGACAAACACCCCGCTCAGGCGGCTGCTGACGAACGCCACATCATCCATCTGCAAAAGATAGATCCGGCTGTGCCCGGTGCAGGGGATAAACTTCAGCGGCTGCTGGTTTTCCGGCAGCAGCGTAACGTCCTGTACGGTTCGCTCCTGGCGTAAACGGGTGAGCGTTTTTTCCAGACGCGTCTCTTCAATCGGCTTGAGTAAATAGTCAAACGCGTGCTCCTCGAAGGCCTTAACGGCATATTCGTCGAACGCCGTCAGAAACACGATGTAGGGGCGATGCGCCGGGTCGAGCATGCCGACCATCTCCAGCCCGCTGATGCGGGGCATCTGAATATCAAGGAACAGCACGTCCGGGCGCAGTTTGTGCACCGCCCCGATGGCCTCAATCGCGTTCGCGCACTCCCCCACAATCTCAATATCAGGCTGCTCCTGCAGCAGAACGCGCAGGTTTTCCCGTGCCAGCGGCTCGTCATCCACAATCAGCACTCTTAACATGCGTTTTCCTCCAGCGGCAGTCGTACGGTAATACGGGTAAATCGGTCTGGCTCGCAGGCGACGGTAATACCGCAGTCGTCGCCAAAATGCGCGCGCAGGCGTTTATCCACCAGGCTCATCCCTAAACCGCCGGAGGCGGAAGGCTGATAAAGCCCGGCATTATCTTCAATATCCAGCACCAGATGGTGATTAAAACGGCTGGCGGCAATGGTTATCTCCCCTGTCCCCAGAAGCTGTGACGTGCCGTGTTTAATGGCGTTTTCGACAATAGGCTGCAGAGTAAAGGCAGGAAGATGCTGATACGCCAGCTCGTCCGGAACGGAGAGCGTCACCTGCAGGCGCGACTGGAAACGCGCCTGCTCAATCTGGAGGTACGCATTCACGTGCTCAATCTCATCGGCGAGGGTGACGATCTCCGACGGCCGTTTCAGGTTCTTGCGGAAAAAGGTCGACAGAAACTGCACCAGCTGCGCGGCCTGATCGCTGTCGCGGCGGATCACCGCTTTAAGCGTGTTGAGGGCATTAAAGAGGAAGTGCGGGTTGACCTGGGCATGCAGCAGCTTAATTTCGGACTGCGTCAGCAGCGCTTTCTGCCGTTCATACTGCCCGGCAAGAATTTGCGCTGACAGCAGTTGGGCGATCCCCTCCCCCAGCGTGCGGTTGATCGAGCTGAACAGACGGTTTTTTGCCTCATACAGCTTGATGGTGCCCATCACCCGCTGATTTTCCCCGCGCAGCGGAATCACCAGCGTGGAGCCCAGCTTGCACTGCGGATGCAGCGAACAGCGGTAAGGCACTTCGTTACCGTCGGCATACACCACTTCACCGGTTTCAATGGCGCGCAGCGTGTAGGCTGAGGAGATCGGTTTACCCGGCAGATGATGATCGTCCCCGGTGCCGGTAAAGGCCAGCAGCCGCTCGCGGTCGGTTATGGCCACCGCGCCGATATCCAGCTCCTTGTAGAGCACCTGTGCGACCTTCATGCTGTTCTCTTCGTTAAATCCCTGCCGCAGGATCCCTTCGGTCGAGGCGGCGACCTTTAGCGCCGTGGCGGAAAACGCCGAGGTGTACTTCTCAAACATGGCGCGCTTGTCGAGCAGAATACGCATAAACAGCGCCGCGCCCACGGTGTTGGTTACCATCATCGGGGCGGCAATGCTGCTGACCAGGTGCAGCGCATCCTCAAACGGACGGGCAATGAGCAGAATGATCGCCATCTGCGCCATTTCGGCCACAAAGGTAATGGCACCGGCGGTGAGCGGGCTAAAGACTTTATCCGGGCGGCCGCGTTTGATCATGTAGCTGTGCACCAGCCCGCCGAGCAGCCCTTCCACGATCGTGGAGATCATACAGCTGAGCGCCGTCATCCCGCCCATGGAATAGCGATGCAGTCCCCCGGTTAAACCGACAAGGCCACCGACGACGGGCCCCCCCAGCAGTCCGCCCATCACCGCGCCGATCGCGCGCGTATTGGCAATAGAGTCTTCGATATGAAGACCAAAATAGGTCCCCATGATGCAGAAAATAGAGAAGGTGACGTAGCAGAGCAGCTTATGCGGCAGACGTACGGTGACCTGCATCAGCGGGATAAACAGGCGCGTTTTGCTCATCAGCCAGGCAATGACAAGAAACACGCACATCTGCTGAAGCAACAGCAGCACCAGATTAAACTCGTACATACTCAAAACCGCACACGCTAAAAACGCGTAACATACACTGATGCGGGTTTACTTTCTTTGAAGCATCCCAAAAAAGCGCAAAATCGTGTCCGTTATCACACCTTTTTCAGAATATCGCACATGCTTCGCATTGTTTGTTCAAAAATCAACCAATCCTTCCTGGTTCGCCAAAGTGAGTCTACAGTTAAGCTGGGGACGCGTAAGCCAGGGGGCGAATATGGCGCTTTACACAATAGGTGAAGTGGCACTCCTTTGTGATATCAATCCCGTTACCCTACGGGCGTGGCAGAGACGGTATGGATTACTCAAACCGCAGAGGACCGACGGTGGGCATCGCCTTTTCAATGAGGCCGATATCGACCGCATTCGCGAAATTAAAAGCTGGATCGACAACGGGGTGCAGGTCGGCAAGGTGAAGTCCCTGCTGAGCCACGACGATCCGGACACGCATCACCTCTGGCGCGAACAGCAGGAAACCCTGCTGCGACTCCTGCAGGCGGGCAATCTTCAGCGCCTGCGCGCATGGATAAAAGAGCAGGGCCGTGATTATCCGGCACAGACGCTGATCAACCACCTTTTCATTCCGCTCCGTCGACGCCTGCAGTGCCAGCAGTCCACCCTGCAGGCGCTGCTCAGCATGCTCGACGGGGTGCTGATCAACTACATTGCCGTCTGCCTGGCCTCGGCGAAGAACAAAGCCGGAAAAGATGCGCTGGTGGTCGGCTGGAACGTGCACGATACCACCCGCCTGTGGCTGGAAGCGTGGATTGCGACCCAGAAGGGCTGGCGCGTGGATGTCCTGGCGCACTCGCTGGCGCAGCTTAAGCCCGAGTTTTTCGACGGCCAGACCCTGCTGGTCTGGTGTGGTGAAGTGCCCTCCGCCACGCAGCAACAGCTGCTGACGGAATGGCGCGAGAATGGTTACCCGGTTTATTCCCTTGGCCCGGATGAGCCATAACGGCATTTAATGGTTCATTAACAGTTGCGCTTCACCGTATAATTGTTCCATTAACAACAGGAGCACATGATGAAGGCAACCAAACTGGCCATTATTACCCTTTTTGTCCTGATGGCCGTGAGCGGTATCGGCGGCGTGATGCTGGCAGGATATTCGTTTATTGTTCGCGGCGGTGTCGGCTGAGGTACAGCGCCAGCCGCTCAAAAAGGCGATCGACGACGATTGCCGCCAGCGCGACCAGCACCGCCCCCTGCACAATATAAGCCGTATTAAACCCGCTCAGGCCGATAATAATCGGCGTTCCCAGCGTATTGGCACCTACAGTTGACGCAATGGTTGCCGTCCCGATGTTAATAATGACCGACGTGCGGATCCCGGCAATGATAACCGGTGCCGCAAGCGGCAGTTCAACCTTGCGCAGCCGCTGGCCGCGACTCATCCCCATCCCTTCAGCCACGCTCAGCACCGACGCCGGTACCGCCGCGAGGCCCGCCAGCGTGCCCTGCAGCACCGGCAATACGCCGTATAAAATCAGCGCAATAATGGCGGGCTGCTGGCCAAAGCCCATCACCGGAACCGCTATCGCCAGCACCGCCACCGGGGGAAACGTCTGACCAATGGCCGCTATCGTCTCCACCAGCGGACGAAACTCCTTGCCCGCAGGCCGCGTGACCGCGATACCTGCCCCTACCCCCAACACAACCGCGATGGCGCTTGAGAGCGCCACCAGCCAGAGATGCGCCAGGGCGAGATTAATAAAGCTCTCCTGCTGATAGACCGGCCGCGGCAGCCCGGGAAAAAGGGTGTTAAACAGCGCCGCGCTGTGAGGCATCAGAAACAGTAAGGCGATAAAGAGCGCTACCAGCCAGAGGAGCGGATCACGCAGTGCCTTCACGCGTCACCTCCCCGGCCAGCAGATCGCGAAAATGTAAGGTTCCGCACGGCGCCCCGCCGGAGTCCGAGACGGGCAATACCTCGCACTGGCGCGCGACAAACGCCGAGAGAGCATCCCGCAGGCTCATCTGCGCCTGCAGCGGTTCGCCGCTCACCGGGAGCTCCTCCCGACGCATATAGTCGCTGACCGTCCGCAGGGAGAGCAGCCTCACGCCCAGCTCGCTGCGGCCAAAAAACTCGCGCACAAAGTCGTTCTTCGGCCATGTTAATAGCTCAAGCGGCGAGCCCTGCTGCACCACTTCACCATGATCCATCAGCACCAGATGGTCGGCCAGGCGCAGCGCTTCATCAATATCGTGCGTCACGAGAACGATCGTGCGTCCGAGAATGCGGTGAATGCGGGTCATCTCTGCCTGCAGCGCCCCGCGCGTGACCGGGTCCAGCGCGCCGAAGGGTTCATCCATCAGCAGCACCTGGGGGTTGGCCGCCAGCGCGCGCGCCACGCCCACGCGCTGCTGCTGGCCTCCGGATAACTGATGAGGATAGCGGTCGCGCAGCGCGGGCTCTAAGCCCAGCAGAGACATCAGTTCATCCACCCGGTCAGCGATTTTTGCCCGCGACCATTTCTCCAGCTGCAGCACGGTGGCGATGTTCTGCGCCACCGTCCAGTGGGGAAAGAGACCGATAGACTGAATGGCATAGCCCATCCGACGGCGCAGCTCCAGCACCGGCAGGCTGCGGATCTCTTCTCCCGCAAAGCGGATCAACCCGCTGTCATGCTCAACCAGACGGTTAATCATCTTCAGGGTGGTGGATTTTCCCGAGCCAGAGGTGCCAATCAGCACGGAAAACGCGCCCTCGGCAAAGTTGAGGTTCAGGTGGCTCGCCGCCGGGCGACCTGCAAAGGTTTTACTGACATCATGAAATTCAATCATTGGCTCTTCTCCTGAGCAGCGCGAGCCATAAGGCAAACAGCGCGTCGACGACAACCGCCAGCGCAATCGTGGGAACCACGCCCAATAACACCAGATCGAGCGCACTGCTCAGCAGCCCCTGGAACACCAGCGCGCCAAAGCCGCCCGCGCCAATCAGCGCCGCAATCACCGCCATGCCGACGGTTTGTACCGCCACCACCCGCAGGCTGCGCAGCAGCAGGGGCAGCGCCAGCGGGAGCTGAATTTTCCAGAAACACTGCCGTGCGCTCATCCCCATCGCATGGGCACTTTCAAGCACATCCGGCGCGACCTGGCCCAGCCCCGCGACCACGCCGCGCACCAGCGGCAACAGCGCATACAGCACCAGCGCGATGAGCGCGGGCGTTAACCCCGTTCCGGCTATGCCGAGCGTTCCCAGCACCGGAAATGACTTCACCAGCCCGGCCAGCGGGGCAATCAGCAGGCCAAACAGCGCAACGGAAGGAATGGTCTGGATAACGTTGAGTACCGCAAAGACCCCGCCCTGTCGTGAAGGGTGGCGATAGCACCACATGCCCAGGGGGATCCCGAGCAGGAGCGCCGGAAAAAGCGTGCCGAAGAGGATCGTCAGGTGTTGCGCCAGGGCATCATCAAATACCTCCTGACGGTTGGCGTACTCTTTTAACAGCGAGAGATTGTTCAGCTCACCGCTGAACAGCAGGAAAAGTGGAATGCACCATATCTGCGCGTTGAGCACCCAGCGCCAGACGGCGCTGGAGATGAGTCGACGAATAGCATCGCTGCTGGCCAGCAGGCACAGAGCCAGCCACAGCCAGAGGCCGCTGCCCACCGTGGTTCTCGCCAGCGGACTTTCCGCCGACGCCATATGCGTCGCCGCCTGTCCGGCCCCCCAGAACAGGATGATAAACAGCCCTTCCGCGAGGAGCAGCGTCAGCCACTGCGCCGTACGCCCTTGCCAGAGCGATAGCGCCACCCACGCACCCAGCGCCGCCGCCAGCCACCACGGCGTGAACGCCCACACTTCCCAGAGATAGCGCCCCTCCCCTGACATCAGGCGGTTAGGAGCGACATTCACAAACGGCAGCGCGACTGCCGCGATGGCCACGCAGGCCAACAGCAGCAGTACGCGGTTATGACATTTTATTGGCACAGCCCTTTCCCGTTACTTCACAAGCCCTTGTTGTTTCAGGAAGTCAGCGGCCACTTTCTTGGCATCCAGCCCCTCGACGGCAATGCTGGCATTCAGCTGCTGCAGCGTTTTTTCATCCAGCTTTTCGAAGACCGGCTTAAGCCAGTCGGCAATCTCCGGATAGGCTTTCAGCACCGCCTCACGCACAACCGGAGTCGGGGCGTAAATCGGCTGTACGCCTTTAGGATCGGTCAGGGTTTGCAGGCCGAGCGCCGCCACCGGGCCGTCGGTACCGTAGGCCATGGCCGCGTTAACGCCAGAGGTTTGCTGCGCCGCCGCCTTGATGGTCACCGCGGTATCCCCGCCCGCCAGCGAAAGCAGCTGCGCCTGGTCGAGCTTGAAGTCGTACGCTTTTTCGAACGCCGGGAGCGCATCAGGACGCTCGATAAACTCCGCGGACGCCGCGAGCTTAAAGTCGCCCTTCTCTTTCAGATAGCGGCTGAGATCCGCCAGCGAGGTCAGCTTACCTTTCTCCGCCACGTCCTTGCGCACCGCGATGGTCCAGGTATTGTTCGCAGGCGCAGGCGTCAACCAGACCAGCTTGTTCTGCTCCGCATCGAGTTTTTTGACTTTTTCATACCCGGCGCTGGCGTTTTTCCATGCAGGATCGTTTTCTTGTTTGAAGAAGAACGCGCCGTTGCCGGTGTATTCCGGGTAGATATCCAGCTCGCCGGAGGTGATCACGCCGCGCACGACGGGCGTGGTGCCAAGCTGGACTTTATTGACGGTTTTCACGCCGTGGCTTTCCAGCACCTGCAAAATAATATTGCCGAGCAACGCCCCTTCGGTATCGATCTTTGAGCCCACTTTTACCGGCTCCGCCGCCTGTAGCGGCAGACTCAGCGCCGCCAGCAGCATCGCAGATCCCAACATCCCCTTTGCCATCGTCATTCTACTATCCTCATTTATTTTGCTGCCTTTTTCAGAGGCTTGAGAGAAAAGCGTAGCTTAAAACGGCCGAATTAACCGTCAAAATGCCTTTTTAGCATAAGGTAAGACGCATCCCCCGCAGAACGGGGGATGCAAAGGAGGGAAAGGTTACAGCAGCTCGAACTCGCCTTTATTCACGCGGGCGGAATCCACGCCGATAAAGACGTTAAACTTGCCGGGTTCCGCATCGTATTTCATCTGCTGGTTCCAGAACTTCAGCGCATCCACGTCAATCGGGAAGCTGACGGTTTGGGTTTCGCCAGGCTTCAGGTTGACCTTCTCGAAGCCGCGCAGCTGCTTCACGGGACGGCTCATCGACGCGGTGACATCCTGAACGTACATCTGAATCACCGTCGCCCCTTCGCGCTTGCCGGTGTTGGTCACCTCAACGCTGGCGGTAACTTTGCCGTCACGCTTCAGGCTCGGTGCCGACATTTTCACGTCAGAGACCTTGAAGGTGGTGTAGCTCAGGCCGTAACCAAACGGATACAGCGGGCCGTTAGCTTCGTCGAAGTAACGAGACGTGTACTTGTTCGGCTTGTCGGCATTGTACGGGCGACCGGTGTTCAGGTGGCTGTAGTAGACCGGGATCTGCCCGACGGAGCGCGGGAAGGACATCGGCAGCTTGCCCGACGGGTTGTAATCACCAAACAGCACGTCGGCGATGGCGTTACCGCCTTCGGTACCGGCGAACCAGGTTTCCAGAATAGCGTCAGCCTGCTGATCCTCTTTCACCAGCGCCAGCGGACGCCCGTTCATCAGTACCAGCACCAGCGGCTTGCCGGTGGCTTTCAGGGCGGCGATCAGATCGCGCTGGCTCTGCGGAAGGGTGATATCGGTACGGCTGGAGGCCTCGTGCGCCATCCCCTGCGCTTCGCCCACGACCGCGACAACCACGTCAGACTGCTTCGCGGTACTCACCGCCTCGTCGATCATCTCCTTCGGCGTGCGCGGATCGACCTTCACCGCCTCCTCGTACTGGTTGAGGAAGGTGACGATGTCTTTATCGTTGGTGACGTTCGCCCCTTTGGCGTACACCACCTTCGCGTTATCACCCACGGCACTCTTGATCCCGGTCAGCACGGTCACGGACTGATCGGCCACGCCCGCGGCAGACCAGCTGCCCATCACGTCGCGCTTGCTGTCGGCCAGCGGGCCCACCACGGCAATGGTGCCGGATTTTTTCAGCGGCAGCGTGTCGAGGCGGTTTTTCAGCAGCACCAGACTTTCGCGCGCCACTTCACGCGCCTCTTTGCGGTGCAGACGGCTTTCTGCATTGGTATCTGCCGGGTCAGAATCCTTCGGCCCCAGATGGCTGTATGGATCGTTAAACAGCCCCATGTCGTATTTCACGTTCAGCACGTGCCGCGCGGCATCGTCCAGCTCCGCCATCGTGACCTTGCCGCTCTTCACCAGCCCCGGCAGGTATTTGCTGTAGTACTCGTCGCTCATGCTCATGTTGATGCCGGACTTGAGCGCCACGCGCACGGCGTCTTCCGGATCGGAGGCGGTACCGTGTTTGATCAGCTCTTTAATCGCGCCGTGGTCAGAAACGGTGATGCCTTTAAAGCCCCACTGGTCGCGCAGCACGTCTTTCAGCAGCCAGGAATCGGACGTCGCAGGCGTGCCGTTCAGCGAGTTCAGCGCGACCATCACCGCGCCGCTGCCCGCATCCAGCCCTGCCTTGTACGGCGGCATGTAGTCGTTGAACAGGCGCTGCGGGCTCATGTCGACGGTGTTGTACTCTTTGCCGCCCTCCACTGCGCCATAGGCTGCGAAGTGTTTGACGCTGGTCATCACCGAGTAGCGGTCTGCCGGGCTTTTGCCCTGCATCGCTTCCACCATGGTTTTCCCCATCGTGGCCGTTAAATACGTATCTTCGCCAAAGCCTTCCGACGCACGGCCCCAGCGCGGATCGCGCGAGACGTCCACCATTGGCGCCCAGGTCATGTTCAGGCCGTCGTCCGCCGCTTCATAGGCCGACACGCGCCCGACGGTTTTCACCGCGTCGAGGTTAAAGGAGGAGGCTAAGCCGAGGCTGATAGGGAAGACGGTACGCTGGCCGTGCAGCACGTCATAGGCGAAGAATAACGGAATTTTCAGGCGGCTGAGTTCCATCGCCTGATCCTGCATTTTGCGGATATCCTGACGGGTGACGGTGTTAAAAATCGCCCCCACCTGGCTCTCTTTAATCATGTCACGGATGGCCTCTTTCGGGTTATCCGGGCCGACGCTGATAAGACGCAGCTGGCCGATTTTCTCATCGACCGTCATTTTCTTGAGCAATTCCGTGACAAACGCGTCCCGTGCTTCAGGCGTGAGCGGGTGATTACCAAACAAATCCTCTGCCAGCGCAGGTTGCAGCGCCAGGCTGACGGCGACACCTACAGAACATAGCCATTTCATGTCGTTTTACTCTCTCATCAATAACCGCCGGACGATCTCGGCCATACCGTGCGAAAAGCGCAGTGTGCCATAAACCCTCAGAACGTTGCAGGGTTATTCTCTGATTTTTCTCGTGAATACTCGACCGCTTAACAGTTAATCGCGCTATGCTTTAAAACGAGAAATTTGCCCCACCACAAGGAGTGGAAGATGTCTTCTGTTCGAACAAACGATAACACGACTTTTATTAACGAACTGTCGCGCCTGGTTGGCTCCTCTCACCTGCTTACCGACCCGGCCAAAACCGCCCGCTACCGTAAGGGCTTCCGCTCCGGTCAGGGCGAGGCGCTGGCCGTGGTGTTCCCCGGCACGCTGCTGGAGCTGTGGCGCGTTCTCAGCGCCTGCGTCACCGCCGACAAGATTATTTTAATGCAGGCCGCCAATACCGGCCTGACTGAAGGCTCTACGCCGAACGGCAACGATTACGATCGCGACATCGTGATTATCAGCACCCTGCGCCTCGACAAGCTTCACCTGCTCGATAAAGGCGAGCAGGTGCTCGCGTTCCCCGGCACGACGCTCTACTCCCTGGAAAAAGCGCTTAAGCCGCTGGGTCGTGAGCCGCACTCGGTGATTGGCTCATCCTGTATTGGCGCCTCGGTGGTCGGCGGGATCTGTAATAACTCCGGCGGCTCGCTGGTGCAGCGCGGCCCGGCCTACACCGAGATGTCGCTGTTTGCCCGTATTGACGAAAACGGCAAGCTGACGCTGGTGAACCATCTGGGGATTGATCTCGGCGTGACGCCAGAGCAGATCCTCAGCAAGCTTGATGACGATCGCGTGAAGGACGAAGACGTGCAGCACGATGGCCGCCACGCGCACGATCACGACTACGTGACCCGCGTGCGGGATATCGACGCGGATACGCCTGCGCGCTATAACGCCGACCCGGACCGCCTGTTTGAATCCTCCGGCTGCGCCGGGAAGCTTGCCGTTTTTGCCGTGCGTCTGGA
Source organism: Enterobacter cloacae complex sp. CARB60 (assembly GCF_036487345.1). Lineage (NCBI taxonomy): Bacteria > Pseudomonadati > Pseudomonadota > Gammaproteobacteria > Enterobacterales > Enterobacteriaceae > Enterobacter > Enterobacter cloacae complex sp. CARB60. The sequence continues at coordinate 1,521,965 of NZ_JAZKLC010000002.1, read as the reverse complement.
TACCTTCCCGGCAGAGAAAAAGCAGCAGGTGTTTTACATCGGTACCAATCAGCCTGAGGTTCTGACGGAGATCCGCCGTCATATTCTGGGGGAATTCAGCCATCTGCCGGTAGCGGGCGAGTACATGCACCGGGACATTTACGACATCGCCGAGCGTTACGGCAAAGATACGTTCCTGATGATCGACAAGCTCGGCACCGACAAAATGCCGTTCTTCTTCACCATGAAGGGCCGCACCGACGCGATGCTGGAGAAAGTGTCGCTGTTCAAACCCCACTTCACCGACCGCTTTATGCAGAAGCTGGGCAACGTTTTCCCGGCGCATTTACCGGAGAGAATGAAAACCTGGCGCGACAAATACGAACACCACCTGCTGCTGAAAATGGCCGGGGACGGGATTGCCGAAGCGCAGACCTGGCTTACCGAGTTCTTCAAAACCGCTGAGGGTGATTTCTTTGCCTGCACGCCGGAAGAAGGCAGCAAAGCCTTCCTGCACCGCTTCGCTGCTGCGGGTGCCGCCATCCGTTACCAGGCGGTGCATTCCGAAGAGGTGGAAGATATTCTGGCGCTGGATATCGCCCTGCGCCGTAACGACACCGAGTGGTTTGAGCACCTCCCGCCGGAAATCGACAGCAAGCTGGTGCATAAGCTCTATTACGGCCACTTTATGTGTTATGTCTTCCATCAGGATTACATCGTCAAAAAAGGGGTCGATGCACACGAACTGAAGGAGCAGATGCTCGCCCTGCTGCATGAACGCGGCGCACAATATCCTGCGGAACACAACGTCGGGCATCTTTATAATGCCCCTGACGCACTTAAGCAGTTTTATCGCGAGAATGACCCCACAAACAGCATGAATCCCGGGATTGGTAAAACAACGCGGAAGAAATACTGGAAAGAGAGCGCAGATGCGGAGCAGCGCATAACGCAAGCGTCTGATTAATTCCTACAGCCAAATTTGAGAGATTGTTTAGCGCGCCTTAATCGTAATAGAGTGACTCTCTGACGCCGGAGTAACGTTTCTCCGGCATTCTATAACGAGGAGCAGGCACATCATGTCGGCTGTTGATGTTTTATCCGAGACCGAACTGGAAGTGCGCGATGCCCTTCCCGATGATGTGCATGCCATCGCCGCGATCTATGCCTGGCATGTGCTTCACGGGCGCGCGTCATTTGAAGAAGTTCCCCCCACCGTTGATGAAATGCGTCAGCGTATGAAAAGCGTGGCTGAGAGCGGTTTACCGTGGCTTATCGCGCTGTATCGCGGCATCGTGGTGGGCTACTGTTACGCCACGCCTTACCGTCCGCGACACGCCTACCGCTATACCCTGGAAGAGTCGATTTACGTGGATGCCAGCATTACCGGGCGCGGTTTTGGCTCGGCGTTAATGTCTGCGCTGATTGAACGCTGCGAACAAGGCCCGTGGCGGCAGATGATTGCCGTTGTGGGAGATGGCAACAATAATTCAGGCTCGCTGCGGCTGCATAAAAAGCACGGCTTCGAGATTGTCGGCCAGCTGCGCAGCGTGGGGTATAAGAAAGGCGACTGGCGGGATACGGTGATTATGCAGCGCCCGCTCAACGATGGAGACTGGACGCTGCCGGAATAAAAGCAAAACGGTAACCTGGGTTACCGTTTTTAGTGTTTTCTCCCTCTCCCTGTGGGAGAGGGTCGGGGTGAGGGCATCAGCGCGCACAAACGGCTCAGTCGTTCTGCGCCGTCGCCATCTGTTCCGCTTTCTGCTTTTTATACGTCAATGCTGCGGCCGGAACGGGCTGCACTTTCCCGGTCTCAATCCAGGTACGCAGGCGGCTCGCGTCCGCAAAGTGCGTATATTTGCCGAAGGCATCCATCACCACCAGCGCCACCGGCTTACCGTTAAACACGGTGCGCATCACCAGACAGTGTCCTGCCGCGTTGGTAAAGCCGGTTTTCGTTAACTGAATATTCCAGTTATCGCGGTATACCAGATGGTTAGTGTTGCGGAACGGCAGCGTATAGGCCGGGTTAGCAAAGGTCGCCATCTCTTCACGGGTGGTACTGAGCTGACCAATCAGTGGATACTGTTTGCTGGCAATCAGCAGTTTCGTCAGATCGCGGGCCGTGGAGACGTTGTTGATCGACAGACCCGTCGGTTCAACATAATGCGTATTGGTCATCCCCAGCGCTTTGGCTTTCGCGTTCATCGCGCGGATAAAGGCGTCGTAGCCGCCCGGATAGTGGTGCGCCAGGCTCGCCGCCGCACGGTTTTCAGACGACATCAGCGCCAGCAGCAGCATATTTTTACGGCTGATTTCACTGTTCAGACGCACGCGAGAGTAGATCCCTTTCATCTCCGGCGTGTGGCTGATATCCACTTTCAGCTTTTCGTCCAGCGGCAGATGGGCATCAAGCACCACCATCGCGGTCATTAATTTGGTAATCGAGGCGATCGGGCGCACCAGGTCCGGGTGGCTGGCGTAGATCACCTTATTGGTGTTGAGATCGACAATCATCGCGCTGCCGGACGCAATTTGCGGTTGGGCAGCGGCGGCGGTCACCGCGGGCGTTTTAGCGACGGCCGGCACGGCAGCGGACGCGCCCAGCAGCAGCGCCAGGCTAAGTAAAGAGACTCGGAATTTCAGCATGGTGAGACTTCTGATAATTATTCACGCACGTCATGACGTACACCGCCTGTATCAACGGATAAACACAGGCTGGCTTCGGCATCATAGCGGTCACCGGGCGTTGTCGCCAGCGGATAATCGTGAACAGATGCTGCATTGCTGGCATTTACGCCAGCAATGCAGTGGACTCAGAAGAGACGGTATCCATAACCCCAAAGAATAACCGTCAGCGCCAGTAGCGCCTCCAGCACCAGCACCCCAATGGCGAGTGTCGAACTGGAAAAACTCAGGCCCTCTTCTTTATTGATATTGAGGAAGGTTGGAACCCCCAGATACAGCAGATACCCGGTGTAAAAGAGGGCAATAGTACCGATCAGCGCGCACAGCCAGACCAGTGGATAGAGCGCAACAATACCGCTTAAGAACAGCGGGGTCGCGACGTATCCGGCAAAGACCATACAGTGCGCCAGCGATGGACGTTGCGGGTAGTTGCGCGCCATCCAGTGAATGACACGCCCCATTATCGCCACGCCCGCCAGCATCAGGCCATAAAAAACAATGGCAAGATAGAGCCCGGTAAACCAGGAAAGCTGAACCACGGTGCCGTCACCGAAGTTCCAGCCGATTTGTGTTGTTCCGATAAAAGCGCATATTACCGGCACCGCAGCCATCAGCAGCACATGATGCGTGTAATGATGCGAGACCGTTTCGTTCTCACTTTTAATGACATGCATTTCACGATCGGGATGGGAGAAAAGTCCCCAGACATGGTTCATAGCGCCCCCTTGTTGTCGGCCCGTCAGCGATACCTTAAGTATAATGCAGGCTTTAGATTATTTTCTGTACAGTGGGAAATTTCCGTTGATTTCCCCGCTGTTGATTCATGGGGTATATGATTAAACGAGGTACGCAGAGGGAGATAACATTTACGTAATGGATATTAACGCACTCATTGAACAATATGGCTATGCCGCGCTGGTCATCGGCAGCGTGGCAGAAGGTGAAACCATCACGCTGTTAGGCGGCGTCGCCGCGCATCAGGGATTGCTGAAATTCCCGCTGGTCGTCGCCGCGGTCGCGCTGGGCGGGATGATTGGCGATCAGCTGCTCTACTTTCTCGGGCTGCGCTTCGGGCCAACGCTGCTTAAGCGTTTCGCAAAGCACCAGAAGAAAATCCGCCGCGCTCAACGGCTCATTCAGCGTCATCCCTATCTGTTCGTCATCGGCACGCGCTTTATGTATGGCTTTCGCATCATCGGGCCAATACTGATTGGCGCCAGCCATCTGCCGCCCAAAATTTTCCTGCCGCTCAATATTGCGGGTGCGATTGCCTGGGCGCTGATCTTTACGACGCTCGGCTACGTGGGGGGCGAAGTGATTGCGCCATGGCTGCATAATCTCGACCAGCACCTGAAGCACTGGGCGTGGTTGATTCTGGTGGTTGTGGCGGTGATTGGGGTCAGGCTGTGGCTGAAGCATCGGGAAAAGACGCGGGATGATGAGTAGCCGGGTGCGGCCTGATGCCCTCACCCTAACCCTCTCCCACAGGGAGAGGGAATAAGGTATCTACCCCTCCGGCTTAAACTGCGGGTTCGCCAGCATAAAACCCCCGTCGACAATAAACGATTGCCCCGTCGTGTAGCTGGCGTCGCTGTCGCACAGCCACGCGACCAGGCTGGCAATCTCTCTGGTGTGACCTGGCCTTGCCAGCGGGATTTCCGGCATTGAACCGTCCTTCACTTCGCTGTCGTCCATGTCGTTCATCGGTGTGGCAATGGCACCCGGCGCGACGGCGTTCACCAGAATATTGTGCTTAACCAGTTCCATCGCCATGGATTTGGTTAACCCGCCGAGCGCGTGTTTTGCCGCCGTGTAGGCGCTGGCCTCCGGCAGCGGCGTGTGCTCATGCACCGAGGTAATGTTCACAATTCGCCCCCCTTCCCCCTGCTTCACCATCTGCCGGGCGGCAATTTGTGAACAGAGAAAGGCGCCGTCCACGTCGACGGTGAAAATCGTCCGCCAGTCGTCAAACGGCATATCAAGGAACGGCGCTTTGGTCATCGCACCCGCATTATTGACCAGCACGTCCAGCCGACCAAAACGCGCAATCAGCGTTTCAATGGCCTCTGCGCCTTCCGGCAGCGTGCTTAAATCAAGATGGATAGCCTCTGCGCGCTGCCCCTGCGCTTCGACTTCGCGGCAGGTTTCCAGCGCGCCTTTTTCATCCGAGTGCCAGGTGACGCCAATATCAAACCCGCGCCCGGCGAGCATCAGGGCCGTGGTTTTACCAATCCCGGAATCCGATGCGGTGACAATCGCTACTCTGGTCATACTCACCTCCTGAAAAACTGCGAAGAGGTAAGTATAGATAATGACCTTTTTTAGCCGTGGTGATAGCCACCGCCCAGCGCCGACGTCAGCTGCAGCGTGGCGTCAACATACTGGCCTTTCAGCAGCACTCCGGCGAGCTGTTCCCTGAGGGCCGGTATTCTGGCTTCACTGACCCGGGAGCCCGCAACGATCCCCGCGCTGAAACGCGCCTGCGCCAGCGCCACAACCCGCGCCGCATCTTTTTCAACCAGCTGCTGATGGCGGTTCTTCGCCGTCAGCGTTTCGACTTCACTGGCCGTGCGTGCCACCTGATTGACGGCTTCGACCACCGCTTTGTTGTAGTTTGCCACCGAGAGATTATTCTGCGCCTGGGCGATATCAAGGCTGGCGTTCAGCCTGCCGCTGTCAAAAATCGGCAGCGTCAATCCGGCGGTCACGCCCATCTGCTGCGCTGACGAGCGAAACAGATCGCTCAGATGGAGGGCATCCTGCTGTAAGAACGCCATCAGGTTTACGTCAGGATAGAACGCCGCTCTGGCCGCCTCCACCTCGCTCATGGAGGCTTCGATGTACCAGTGCGCTTCCTGAAGATCCGGACGGCGTGCCAGCAGTTCATAACCGAGCGTCGACGGTAACGAAGCGTCTACCGTTGGCAGCACATGGCGCGTAAGCGTCACGGAGGAAGAGTTCGTCAGCGCGACCAGACGCGCCTCGACGGCTTTCATCTTCCCGTTGACTTCTGCCAGCTGCTCTTCGGTTTTGTTGGCGTCGATATCGGTTTCCACCCCTTCAACGGAGGAGGTGATCCCGTGCTGATACAGCTCGCGGTCGGCGCCGATAATGTTGTCCTGCTCATGTTTGATCTGCGCGAGAACCTCCCCCGCGGCGGCCTGAGTTTGCCACTCCCAGTAGAGCCGCGCCACGCTGCCGGCCAGCAGCTGGCGGGTTTGCTCCAGCTCCGCTTTTTGCGCATTCACTTTGCCAATCCGGGCCTCGACCCGGGCGCGATTTTTGCCCCACAGATCGAGATCCCAGCCTGCGGTCAGGCCAAAGGTGCCGTTGGTGTACCACGGCCCGGTGGTGCCTGCAGCCGGGTCGGTAACGGCGAAGGGCCCCATCAGCCCTTCGGCGGACATTTTCTGCCGTTCCGCATCGGCGGAAAAATCAATTTGTGGACCATCGGCCGCCATAACGGCTTTGGCCTGGGCTTCGGCAAGCGTAATACGCTGGCGGGCAATCTGCATATCCGGCGCATCGCTTAATGCTTTCGCAATCAGCCCGTTAAGCTGGGGATCGTTATACGCTTTCCACCACTCATTTTTCGGCCAGTCCTGATGATTCAGAACCGTATTCACCGACGCCGCAGTGGTTTGCGCTTTAATGGGAGATACCGTGGCATGTTCAGGCGCACAGGCGGCCAGAATAAAAACGAAGGGAGCACTCAGAGATAAAATAAGAGAACGTTTCATGACGCCATAAACTCAAAAATAAAGGCGCACGTTACGCTCGATGTCGTTCGTTGTTTTAGTAACGCGTGGCAATCCGCAAATTGTCATACATTTTAATACTCGGAAATTTATTCCCAAAGATAATGATTAAGTTGAATACATTCATGCCAAATATAAATACGCTGCTACACTTATTCAGGACATACATGAGCAGGAGAAGGGAATGAAAATATTACTGTGGGTTATTTTGATTATATTTCTGATAGGGCTCTTAGTGGTCACCGGCGTATTCAAGATGATTTTCTGATTTATTTGCCCGGCGCATTGCCGGGCAACGGCCTTGATATCACGCTTTCAGCGAAGCGCCTTTCGTGGCAATAACCTCTTTATACCAGTAGAAACTTTTCTTACGGCTGCGCGCCAGCGTGCCGTTACCGCTATCATCGCGATCGACGTAAATAAAGCCGTAGCGCTTAGAGAGTTCAGCTTTAGACGCGCTCACCAGGTCAATTGGCCCCCAGCTGGTATACCCCATCACCTCAACGCCGTCTTCAATCGCTTCACGCACCTGTACCAGATGGTCGTTGAGGTAGCTGATGCGATAGTCATCCTGCACCACGCCGTCCGCCTCCGGTTTATCCTTCGCCCCGAGGCCATTTTCCACGATAAACAACGGCTTCTGATAGCGATCCCAGAGCACGTTTAACAGGGTGCGCAGACCGATGGGGTCAATCTGCCAGCCCCATTCGGAACTGGCCAGATGCGGGTTTGGCACCATGCTCAGGATGTTGCCGCGCGCCTGCTGGTTGAGAGCGTCATCCGCGGTGACGCAGCCCGTCATGTAGTAGCTGAACGAGATAAAATCGACGGTTGATTTCAGCGCCTCGCGGTCGGCATCCGTGACCTCAAGCTGGATCCCGCTGTCGCGGAAGAAGCGCTGCATATACCCTGGATACGACCCGCGGCACTGTACGTCACCAAAGAATTGCCACGCGCGGTTTTCCTGCAGCGTCTCCAGGACATCCTCCGGCTTGCAGGTCAGCGGATACATCAGGCCGCCCAGCAGCATGTTGCCGATTCTGGCATCCGGGATAATCTCATGGCAGGCCTTCACCGCCAGCGCGCTGGCCACCAGCTGGTGGTGGATCGCCTGGTACACCTCCCCTTTGCTGCTGGTTTCCGGCAGGCCCACGCCGGTCATCGGCGCGTGCAGGGACATATTGATCTCGTTGAAGGTCAGCCAGAGCTTCACCTTCTCTTTGTAGCGCGTAAACACGGTACGGGCGTAGCGCTCGAAGAAGCCAATGGTCTGGCGACTGCCCCAGCCGCCGTACTGTTTCACCAGCCCCCACGGCATCTCGTAATGCGACAGCGTCACCAGCGGGGTAATGTCGTGCGCGGCCAGCTCGTCAAACAGCCGGTCGTAAAACGCCAGCCCCGCCTCGTTCGGCTGCAGCTCGTCGCCGTTCGGAAAAATGCGGGTCCAGGCAATGGAGACGCGCAGGCAGCTAAAGCCCATCTCTGCGAACAGCTTGATGTCTTCCGGGTAGCGGTGATAGAAGTCGATGGCGACATCCTTGATGCCGCTGTCGCCCGCCACGCGCTCAACCACCGGGCCGAAGACCCCCTGCGGCTGAACGTCTGAGGTGGACAACCCTTTGCCATCCTCCAGATACGCGCCTTCTACCTGATTCGCGGCAACCGCGCCGCCCCATAAAAAATCGTCCGGGAAAGTTTTCATCACGTTCTCCTGTTATTGATGGCTTACGCTGAGTAACGGCGCACCGGCGTTGACGGACGTTGCCGCCACGGTCACCACGTCACGATACTCATCGCTGTTACTGATAATAATCGGGGTCGCCAGGTCGTATCCGGCGTCGATAATCGCCTGTCGGTCAAACTCCAGCAGCAGGTCGCCCGGCCGCACCTTGTCGCCCACCGTCACGTGGGCGGTAAACGGCTTGCCGTCAAGCTTCACGGTGTCGATACCCACGTGGATCAACACTTCAATCCCGCTGTCGCTGAGCAGGCCGATGGCGTGTTTGGTCTGGAAAAGCGAAGCCACCACGCCGGCAAACGGGGCAACCACCCTGTTGTCGGAGGGAATGATCGCGGCACCGCTGCCCAGCAGGCCGCTGGCAAAGGTGGTATCCGGCACCTGGTCGAGCGCCAGAACGGTGCCGGTCATCGGCGCCAGCACATCGTTTTCACCCGCTGGCGCAACCGCCTCGGGCGCTGAGCGTGCCGGCATGCCCGCCACCAGGGTCAGGGCGCAGCTCAGCACCAGCGCCACCACGGTGCCGATAATGCCGCCCCACAGCGTGGCGTCTACCCCACCCGGCGGGATCATCTGGGCGATAGTAAAGACGTTGGCAAAGCCAAAGGAGTACACGTGGGTGTCGCTGAAGCCGACAATCGCGCCGCCGATTGCCCCCGCCACGCAGCCGAAAATAAACGGTCTGCGCAGCGGCAGGTTAACGCCATAGACCGCTGGCTCGGTGATGCCGAAGATCCCTGCCGTCACGGACGACCCGGCCAGCATTTTCTGACGTGCGTCGCGGGTACGCAGGAAGATCCCCAGCGCAGCCCCCACCTGGCCGAACACCGCAGGCAGCAGCATTGGCAGCATGGAGTCATGCCCCAGCACCGCGAGGTTATTAATCATCAGCGGCACCAGCCCCCAGTGCAGGCCGAAGATGACGCAGACCTGCCACAGCGCGCCCATCGCCGCGCCCGCCAGCCACGGTGCCAGGACGTAAATCCACTGGTAGCCGTTGGCCAGCAGCTGGCTGAGCCAGGTTGCCAGCGGGCCAATCACCAGGAAGGTCAGCGGCACGGTTAATCCTAAGCAGATCAGCGGCGCGAAGAAGTTTTTCATCGAGGACGGCAGCAGCCTGGTGCTCTGTTTTTCCAGCCAGCAGCTGACCCACGCGGCGAGAATGATCGGGATCACCGACGAGCTGTAGTTAAACCAGGTCACCGGGATGCCGAGAAACGCCTCGGAAACCGCCCCCGGCTGCTGGCTGGCATTAAAGGCGGCGATCATCATCGGGTGAGTGAGTGCCCCGCCGATCACCATGGTAATAAACGGGTTGCCGCCGAATTTTTTCCCGGCGGTGTAGCCCAACACCAGCGGGAAGAAGAAGAACAGCGCGTCGCTGGCGGCAAACCAGATTTTATAGGTGCCGCTCTCGGTGCTCAGCCAGCCGCAGACAACCGCCAGCGCCAGCAGCCCTTTCAGAATACCGGACGCGGCCAGAATGCCGATAAACGGGGTGAAGATCCCGGAGACGATATCAATCAGGCGGCCCAGCAGATTACCCTTTTCGCCCTTCTCTTCCGCCACGGGCGCGTCATCGGAAAGGCCTGCTTCATTGCGCACCGCCTGCCAGACGTCGTGAACGTGGTTGCCAATCACCACCTGAAACTGGCCGCCGCTTTCGACCACCATGATGACGCCCGGGTTTTTCTTAAGCCCTTCCGCATCCGCTTTCTGGTTCTCTTTCAGTTTGAAGCGAAGCCGGGTCGCGCAGTGCACGAGGCTGACGATGTTCTCTTTTCCGCCAACGTGGCCGAGAATATCCTTCGCTAAAGCCTGGTATTCCATCTCGATTTCCTTACATCCGATGCCCGCAGGCACCTGTTGACTGAGTACAAAAAATAAAAAAACCCGAGAACGACCTTCTTACGAAGGCCGCGCTCAGGTTTTGCCTGCGTGATGCAGTAACAATCCTGTTTTGAGGCTTAACGCCCCTCTTTTCTCACCCGCTCGATATGAATGGCGAGGAACATAATTTCTTCGGTTGTCAGCTCACGCTGATAGCTTTTGTTCAGGTGCTGCGCGATTTTCTCGGCGCATTTCCACGCTTTCGCGTAGTTGTCTTTTACTGCCGTATGCAGCGAGACGTCGTCATCTTCCACCACGGTGCGGGTCAGCATCCGCTGGGCAAAAAACTTCAGGTGGGTAACAAAACGCTGATAGCTGAGCGACTCTTCATCGTACTCAAGCTGCAGCTGATACTTCACCAGCTGCAGGATCTCCTGCATCACCCGCGTCACGTGCATCACTTCCGGCATTTCGCTGTTCAGCTGCGCGGTGACCAGATGCAGCGCGATAAACCCGGCCTCATCCTCCTCCAGTTCGACGTTAAGGCGTCTGGCGATAATGGCCCGCGCCTCCTGCCCTAATTCGAACTCCTTCGGATACAGCCGTTTAATATCCCACAGCAGCACGTTTTTGATGGCCAGCCCTTTCTTCTGCCGCTCAATAGCAAAGTAGCAGTGATCGGTTAGGGTGATATACAAACTCTCCTGCAACTTGCCCAGCCGCTGCGCCGCCAGCCCGATGATGCGGTCGCAGGTGGTCATCACCTCCAGCGGAATTTGACTCAGCAGCTCCCCAAGTCGACGCACCAGCTCATCGCTTTGTAACGCAAACACCTTTTCAACCAACGCGGTATCCAGCGCTTCACCGACGCGCTTCTGAAAGGCCAGCCCACGGCCCATCACCACCTGTTCGCGCCCGCGCTCATCCTGAACAACCACCACGTTATTATTGAGTATCTTGGCGATTTTCATCTGAACCCCAGAAACAAAAAAACCTGACCTCCGGCAGATGCCAGAAAATCAGGTTTTGCCTGCCTAAGCAGTAACAATCCAGTTCTGGCACTCTATCAGTTTCATTCGTAGCCTCAATGCGTCACGCATCAGAAACGTGACGCGGATCGAACTTGCTACGCTGATATCAGAAGCTCACCACCGTTTTCAGCTCGGTGACCCAGGCATCCTGGGTGCGACTGACCCCGCCGGGATGGTGCCAGTACTGAATGCCCGGCTGCAGTTCAAGCCACGGCACGGGACGAAAACGGTAGTAAAACTCGCCGTTCAGGGAATGGCCCGGCACCGGGTGATATGCCGGATTGTTGTAATCGCTCACGCCGCTCAGGCTGTTCAGGTAACGCTGATTGCGGGCGTACTGGCTGCTCATATCAATCCAGGTTAAGCCAAAGCCAATCCAGTCCTCCGGTCGCGCATCAAACAGCCCCCGGTAGCGCAGCGAGGCGGCGTAAACCTGGTGCATGTAGTTAGTGCTCTGATCCGCAAGGCTCATGCTGAAAGAGGTGCTCAACCCGCGATTCGGGTCATCCTGATGTTGCGTTATCTGCTGGTTCAGACCGGCATACATGAACCAGGTCCGGCTGTGGGTATCAAAGCCGTTAGGGTCCGTCGCGCCCGCACCGCCGGATTTACCGCGATAGAGATCGGTTTGCGGCGCGTTGGTAAACACCACGCCCAGGTTGTACGCGCCCGGCAGGCCGTTAATCAGCGGACGCGCTTCGATTTCAACCGGCAGTAAGACCCCTTTGCTGCCCTTCGTCGACCAGCTCCAGGCGTGGCTGCGGCTGGAGGCCTCCGGATTTTGCTCCATCACGCCGCCCTTCAGGGTCAGCGTCGGCGTTAATTTATAGGCAAGCGTGGTGCCCCAGGTGTGAACGTTCCAGTTGTTCCAGGTCAGCGAGTTGGCTGACTTCCCGCCGCACTGCGACAGCAGCTGGAAATCGCAGGGGATAATTTGATCGAAGGTTTGCACCTTGTTCATCATCCCGATGCGCCAGGTCAGACGCCGGTCGTCAAAGCTGCGGGCAAAGGTCAGCCAGCCGAGACGAGTAATCGACTGCCCGCCCCAGCTCTCCTGGGTGAGGTCGTTAAAGTTGACGCGCGGATCCTGCACGCGTTTGGTGGTGAGGTCGTCATTGTGGTTACGGTTGACGATGTTCCCCTCGATACGCGCATCCGGGATACCGGTCCAGCGCTCCAGGTCCTGGTTGAAGGTCAGCGCAAACTGGTCAATATAGGCCACGTGGGAGTCGTGGTTATATCCGCCACCGCCGTTCCAGCCAATTTCATTCAGGTATCCGAGGTTATAGGTAAATCCGTTATCGTTAAGGATTTTACGTATTCCGAGCATTTCGCCCAGAACAGGCTCCGGTGGAGCTTCAAACCCTAATACCGTTCCGTTCCAGTCCTGCGCCATCGACAGCGGGGATATCGTCAATAAGGCGAGCGCATAGAGTTTATTTTTATATGCCATGATAACAACCTGTGATTGAGTATTGAGTGCGTAACCGGCCGCAGGAAATTTTTCTATTTCCTGTCGATATTTCATTTTTTAAAATCAGTAAAAAGCGCTAAGCCAAATGTCACTCCTGCGTAAACGACAGGCAAAAAAAAACCTAAGCGCTCCACAGCAAAATGCTGTGAAACGCTTAGGTTTTGCCTGTTAACCAGTAACAATCCTGCGTTGAAAACAGTGGCACCTTAACACCGTCGCGCCACGTTGAAAACCTAAACTGTTTTCTGATTTAAAAAAGTGTGAGCAATTTAACGCTTATTATTTAGACTGAATCACCCGGGCAATATCAGACGAAGTCTGTAATGTCCGAATCTCCTGAAATAACCCCAGCGCTTCATCGTACTCTTTGCGTAAATAACTCAGCCACTGTTTAATTCGCGCGACGTGATACAAACCGGTGTCGCCCTGCTTTTCCAGACGGCTGTATTTTTGCAGCAGCGTGACGACGTCTGCCCAGGGCATACGCGGCTCGTTATATTTCACCACCCGGCTGAGGTTGGGCACATTCAGCGCGCCGCGACCGATCATTACCGCATCGCAGCCGGTGGCGTTCAGACAGGCCTGCGCGCTCTCGTAATCCCAGATTTCGCCGTTGGCGATCACCGGAATGGTGAGGCGTTTGCGGATCTCACCGATAGCCTGCCAGTTAATGCGCTCGGCTTTGTAGCCATCGTCTTTGGTGCGGCCATGCACCACCAGCTCGGTGGCCCCGGCCTGCTGCACCGCATCGGCGATTTCAAACTGCCGCGCGTCGCTGTCCCACCCCAGGCGCACCTTAACCGTTACCGGCAAATGCGAGGGCACGGCTTCACGCATTGCTTTCGCGCCGCGGTAAATCAGCTCAGGATCTTTCAGCAACGTCGCCCCGCCGCCGCTGCCGTTCACCAGCTTCGACGGGCAGCCGCAGTTGAGATCCACCCCGAAAGAACCCAGCTCAACCGCGCGGGCGGCGTTCTCCGCCAGCCATTCGGGGTACTGGCCGAGCAGCTGAATACGCACCAGCGTGCCGGAAGAGGTCCGGCTCTGGTTGTGCAGCTCGGGACACAGGCGGAAGAAGGATTTTACCGGCAACAACATATCAACCACGCGCAGAAATTCCGTCACGCAGAGATCGTAATCGTTCACCTCGGTCAGAAGCTCGCGCACGAGGGAGTCGAGCACGCCTTCCATTGGGGCCAGTAAAACACGCATAGCAGTACCTGTGAAAAAAGACGCGCTATAGTAGCCGCTCTCTATACCGCTGGGAAGCGCTTCTGTTCAGGGAAAAAGTCAGCCGGCGTTGCCCCGACAATGGCGCGAAACGCCGCCGCAAATGCCGCCGGGCCAGAAAACCCCAGCGTCCAGGCCACCTGCTTAGCCGGGTATCCGTTTGCGAGCAGGTCCAGCGAGGCACAAATCCTTGCGCGCTGTCGCCACGCCCGGAAGCTAAACCCTGTATCTTTGATAAACGCGCGTGAAAATGTGCGTTCAGACATCGCGGCCTGTTCCGCCAGCCTTTCCATAGAAACATCCCAGAGATTGTTGGCAATGATGTCACAGGCAACGCGATGTAAGCGCTCATCAACGGGCATCGGTAATTCGGCCGAAATCTGCTGCGTCTCGCTGAGGATGTCGAGCAGCAAAACGGCCATGCTGCGCTGAGTGGCTGGCCGGTATTCCGCGCTGAACAGCCCGGCAATCAGCTCTTTGAACAACGCTGTCACCATAATCACGTGAACCTCTTCTTTTCGTTTAAAAGGTTCACATTGTGATATCAGCGCCGGGCTAAACCAGACCGCCCGGAGCTCCGTTGCGGATAACACGCTGTAGGTGTGTTCCTGAAAGGGAGGGATCCACAGCGCGCGCTGAGGCGGTATGACCCAACGCTTATTGCCGGTTTCGACCAGCATCACCCCTTTGATGGCAAACAAAAGTTGCCCCTGCGAATGCCGGTGAGGCGGATCCACTTCGCCGCGCGTATAGCTAATTGCCCCTCTGGACCATCCGATGGCATCGTCGTGAATTGGCGTTTTATCGATAACGGTTGGCATTTCACATTCCTCCCTTCCTCTTATGATGCTGCTTGTACACGTAACCGGAGAGAGACGCAATGCACATTCATTTTATCATTCATGAACATTTCGAAGCGCCAGGCGCCTATGAAATCTGGGGGAAAAATCGCGGCTGTAGCCTGAGCTACTCCAGAGTTTATCAGGGCGATCCGCTACCCGAAGACCTGGAGAGCACAGACGTGCTTATCATCATGGGAGGCCCGCAGTCGCCTGCCACCACGCTTAAGGAGTGCCCCTGGTTTGATGCGCAGGCGGAAATGCGGCTCATCGGCCGCGCGATAGAGGCGGGTAAAGCGGTGATTGGCGTTTGTCTGGGCTCGCAGCTTATCGGTGAAGCGCTGGGCGCAGCGTTTTGCCATAGCCCGGAAAAAGAGATCGGCAAATTCCCCGTCAGGCTCACAGAGGCAGGCAAGGCCAACCCGCTGTTTAAGGATTTTGGCCACGAGCTGAGCGTCGGTCACTGGCATAACGACATGCCAGGGTTAACGCCGCAGGCTAAGGTGCTCGCTTACAGCGAGGGCTGTCCCCGTCAGATCGTGCAATATGGCGAACGGGTTTACGGTTTTCAGTGCCATATGGAGCTGACGCCGGAGGTCGTTGAGCGGCTGATTGAACATTCGCAGAACGATCTCCGCCGCGCGGCTGAATTTCGTTTTGTCGAAACGGCGGAAAAACTTCGCTCGCATGATTATTGCGAAATGAATCAGGTGCTGTTTTCCTTTCTGGATAAACTCACCGCCCAACACCATGCCTGACTCAGAGGCATTTCACTGGCTCCTCACTTCGCCACCGCACGCCCTTTCCTCTAAACTGTAGCCTGGCCCTGTGCGGAGATACCGGACGTTCCATTCTGGAATGTCTGGTATGCTCAAATTTCATGATGTGATCCGTGGCACATTTTTAGGTTTAATTGTATGATGAATGCGTTTCAGCAAGGACTAACACCATGAGCAAATCATTGAACATTATCTGGCAATATCTGCGCGCATTCGTCCTGATTTACGCCTGCCTGTATGCCGGGATTTTCATCGCGTCGCTGCTGCCCATCGTCATTCCCGGCAGCATTATCGGTATGCTGATCCTCTTTGTTTTGCTGGCGCTGCAAATCCTGCCCGCAAAATGGGTCAACCCCGGCTGCTTCGTCCTCATTCGCTATATGGCGCTGCTTTTCGTGCCTATCGGCGTCGGGGTCATGCAGTATTTTGATTTGCTCAAAGCCCAGTTCGGCCCGATTGTGGTCTCCTGCGCGGTCAGCACGCTGGTGGTTTTCCTGGTGGTGAGCTGGAGTTCGCATCTGGTGCATGGCGAACGTAACGTGGTCGGGGAGAAAACAAAAAAATGATGGCCAATATCTGGTGGTCGCTGCCGTTAACCCTGGTGGTATTCTTCGCCGCGCGCAAGCTTGCCGCACGTTTCAAAATGCCGTTGCTGAACCCGCTGCTGGTGGCGATGGTGGTCATTATTCCGTTCCTGCTGCTCACCGGCATTCCTTACGAACGTTACTTTGCCGGCAGCAAAATTCTAAACGACCTGCTGCAACCCGCCGTTGTGGCGCTCGCCTTTCCTTTATATGAGCAGCTCCACCAGATCCGCGCCCGCTGGAAATCCATCATCACCATCTGTTTTGTGGGCAGCCTGGTGGCGATGATCACCGGCACGTCGGTGGCGCTGTTGATGGGGGCCTCCCCGCAGATTGCCGCCTCTATTTTGCCTAAATCGGTGACCACGCCTATCGCGATGGCGGTCGGTGGCAGCCTCGGCGGGATCCCGGCCATCAGCGCGATGTGCGTCATTTTCGTCGGTATTCTCGGTGCGGTGTTTGGTCATACCCTGCTGAACGGCATGCGTATTCACACTAAAGCGGCACGTGGGCTGTCGATGGGGACCGCCTCCCACGCCCTGGGCACTGCACGCTGTGCGGAGCTGGATTATCAGGAAGGGGCGTTTAGCTCGCTGGCGCTGGTGATCTGCGGGATTATTACCTCCCTGCTGGCCCCGTTCATTTTCCCGCTGATTCTGGCGGTGATGGGCTAAAATTTGCGATGCGTCGCGCAAATTTCATTTTGATTTCATAAGTTGCATACATAATGAGAAGTGGATCACATATAAAGCCCTGACGGCTCCGTAAACTACCGATCCATTAACCTTTATGAGGCAAACGCCATGCACCCACGTTTTCAAGCTGCTTTCGCCCAGCTTGCAGAGAATTTGCAGTCAGCCCTGGCTCCCGTTCTGGCAGATGCACACTTCCCCGCCCTGCTGACCGCGGAGCAGGTCACGATGCTGAAACAGGCAACGGGACTGGACGAAGACGCGCTGGCTTTCGCACTGCTTCCCCTGGCTGCCGCCTGCGCGCGCGCCGATCTCTCCCACTTTAACGTCGGGGCGATTGCGCGCGGCGTCAGTGGAACCTGGTACTTCGGCGGCAACATGGAGTTCCTGGGCGCGACCATGCAGCAGACCGTTCACGCCGAGCAGAGCGCCATCAGCCACGCCTGGCTGCGCGGTGAAAAAGCCCTGAGCGCCATTACCGTTAACTACACCCCCTGCGGCCACTGCCGTCAGTTCATGAACGAGCTGAACAGCGGGCTGCAGCTGCGCATCAACCTGCCGGGCCGCGCGCCGCACACGCTGGCAGATTACCTTCCAGACGCGTTTGGCCCGAAAGATCTGGAGATCAAAACGCTGCTGATGGACGAACAGGACCACGGTTTCGCCCTGTCCGGCGATGACCTGAACCAGGCAGCCATTGCCGCGGCCAACAAGAGCCATACGCCGTACAGCAAGTCCCCGAGCGGCGTGGCGCTGCAGTGCCGCGATGGCCGAATCTTTAGCGGCAGCTATGCGGAAAACGCCGCGTTTAACCCAACGCTGCCACCGCTGCAGGGCGCGCTTAACCTGCTGAGCCTGAACGGCTATGACTATCCGGACATTCAGCGCGCCGTTCTGGCTGAGATTGCCGATGCGCCACTGCTCCAGTGGGATGCCACCGCCGCAACGCTCAAAGCGTTAGGCTGTACGACAATTGACCGCGTACTGCTTGCGTAATCCTTCTGGCGGGCAGAAATGCCCGCCAGTTTGCTGAAAAACCCCTCAGTTGAGTCGCTGTTTCTTGCGCTAACCAGGCGGGTAAAGTAGCCTGAGTTAAATTTCATCCACGAACGAGCCATCTCCATGTTAAAGCGCGTTTTTTACAGCCTGTCTGTCCTGGTCGGCATACTGCTGTTGATCGTGCTGGGTCTCGACCGCTGGATGAGCTGGAAAACCGCCCCCTACATCTTTGATGACCTGCAGGACCTGCCCTATCGTCAGGTTGGCGTGGTGCTCGGCACCGCCAAGTATTACCGCACCGGCGTCATTAACCAGTATTACCGTTACCGCATTCAGGGCGCGCTGAACGCCTACAACAGCGGCAAGGTGAACTACCTGCTGTTAAGCGGGGATAACGCCCTGCAAAGCTACAATGAACCGGTGACGATGCGGAAGGACCTGATTGCGGCGGGCGTGGACCCTGCCGATATCGTGCTCGACTACGCCGGATTCCGCACCCTGGACTCCATCGTGCGCACGCGCAAAGTCTTCGACACCAACGACTTCATCATCATCACCCAGCGCTTCCACTGCGAACGCGCGCTGTTTATCGCGCTGCACATGGGCATTCAGGCGCAGTGCTACGCGGTGCCGTCGCCAAAAGATATGCTGAGCGTGCGCGTCCGCGAGTTTGGCGCCCGTTTTGGCGCGCTGGCTGACCTGTATATTTTCAAACGCGAACCGCGCTTTTTAGGCCCGCTGGTGCCCATTCCGGCGATGCATGAAGTACCGGAAGATGCCCAGGGTTACCCGGCCGTCACGCCCGAACAGCTGCTTGATATGCAGAAAAAAGAGAAATAACAGGACCGCCTTTATGCTTTCTTTACGCCGGTCCTGAGGCTTTTTATCCCCCCTTTACGCCGCCCCCTTTAAGCTGAGTTCACTGCCGCTACGGCTTCATTGAAGAATGACTATGAACTCAATAATGAATGCGTTTTTCCTCAAAAGTCTCCGTCCGTATTTTAACTTTCCCGGTTTATCACTTCCCGGCGCTCTCAATTCCGGTCTCTGGCTTGATGAAAAAATTGACGCCCTGCAGCACAACATTTCAGTGGAAGTGGCAGATTATCTGGAACGTTACCCGCAGACGAAACATGTAGACGTTTACCTGAACGATATCAACGGCACGATGCGCGGCAAGCGTCTGTCGGTGGAGAGCATGCTGACCCTGGAAAAAGGCTGTTATTTTCCCCTTTCGGTCTACTTGATGGATCAGAAAGGAAAAATCGCCGCCCCGCTTCATGATGAGCCGGACCGACTCTGCGTTCCGGTCGCCGGTTCCCTGCGCCCCTGTCCGCAAGATCCGCAGCACAACGCGCAGATCCTGCTGACGATGAAAGATAGCGACGACACCCCCTGCCCGCTTGAGCCGCGCGTGATACTGCAGAACGTGCTGGCCCGCTTCCACCAGCACGGCCTCTTCCCGGTGATTGCCCCGGAAATCGAGTTCTATCTGACGGGGCATGACGATCGGGATCCGCAAAATCAGGGCTGTTTTCACATGGATACTACGACAGCCCGCGCGGCGCTGTTTGACGAGCTGGAACAGCTGGCGCACCTGCAGCGCATCCCGCTGTCCGGGATCGTGGCGGAGGCCGAGTCCAGTCAGTACGAATTAAACCTGAAGCACGGCCATCGCGTCGTTGAGGTCTGCGATAATGTGCTGGCGCTTCGTCGCCTGACCCGATACGTTGCCGAAAAGCACGGCCTGCAGGCAAACTTTATGGCTAAGCCTTTCAGCCAGCTGTCCGGCAGCGGCTTGCACTTCCATTTCAGCCTGAATAACAGTCACGGCGAAAACGTCTTTGCTTCTCCGGTGAACGCGCTTAACAGCATGATGCGCTTGTGCATCGCGGGCCAGCTGGCGCTGATGCCCGCCTCTATCGCCATTCTTGCGCCGGGCGTCAACGCGTTTCGTCGCCTGCGTAAAAACCTGACGGAACCCGTATTTAACTCCTGGGGCTATAACACCCGCTCCGCCGCTTTGCGTATTCCCTGCTCGGATGACCACAACCGTCGTATCGAATACCGGCTGGCCGGGGCTGATGCCAATCCGTATCTGGTGGCAGCCACTATCCTTACCGGTATGCTGTACGGGCTGGAAAACATCGACGAGGAGGAGTTGCCCGAACCGCAGGATGAGCAGCCCGAACTGCCGCTGTTTCAGCAGGAGGCGATTGAGACCTTTGCCCGCTGTCAATACCTCACCGACAGCCTGGGCGACGCCTTTTCCGAACAGTGGGTCGCCTGCAAGCTCTCTGAACTCGACTGGTTTGAACGCATTGTGACCCGAGAGGAGTCACAGCTGGCATAATGCATAAAAAAAGCCCGCTCGGTGAGCGGGCCGTGTAACACGCGAGAAGCTTACTTCTTACGCGCGTACTTCAGTGAATCCAGCGCAACTGCGAAGATAATGATGGCGCCTTTGATGATGTACTGCCAGTACGGGTTCACGCCGATATAGGTCAACCCGTAGTTGATGACGGTGAAGATGATCACACCGGTCACCACGCCCAGTACCGTACCCACACCGCCGCTGAAGGAAACGCCGCCCACCACGCAGGCTGCGATCGCATCCAGCTCGTACATGAAGCCAAGGTTGTTGGTTGCAGAGCCGATACGGCCCGCTTCCAGCATCCCGCCGAAGGCGTAGAACACGCCGGACAGCGCATAAATGAAGAGCAGGTTCAGGGCAACGTTTACGCCGGAGACTTTCGCCGCTTCCGGGTTACCGCCGATAGCGAAGATGTTTTTACCAAAGCGCGTTTTGTTCCACAGGATCCAGACGAAGGCCACCGCGATCAGCGCATAGAAGGTGATATACGACAGGCGGAAACTGCCCAGCGCGATAAACCCTTGCGTAAAGGTCGAGAAGCCGCTGTCAAAGCCCGAGATAGGTGAAGCACCGACAAAGTCGTAGTACAGGGAGTTGATACCGTAAACGATGATCATCGTACCCAGCGTGGTGATAAATGGCGTCACGTTCAGGTAGGCGATGATAATACCGTTGATCAGACCAATCACGGCACCGATGGCGCAGACAATCAGGATCACCACGAAAATCGGCATGGTGGCCATTTCCGGGAAGACCTTGTTGGCGTTTTCCATCGACTGCAGAAGGGTTGCCGCGATAACCGCCGCCAGACCCACCTGGCGACCGGCAGAAAGGTCCGTCCCCTGGGTCACGATCAGGCCCGCCACGCCCAGCGCAATGATAATACGCACGGAGGACTGGGTCAGAATGTTACTCAGGTTCAGCAGGCTTAAGAACGTAGGGTCCTGGAAAATAATGATAGCCAGCAGTACTAAAAGAACAACGTAAATACCGCCTTCTTTCAGGTAAGTGAGAAAACTTTTTTTATTTAACGCACTCATGAGGAGCCCCTGATCTTAAAGGTGCAAAGACGCAAGACGCAAAATTTCGTTTTGCGTTGTCGTTTTGGTGTCAACAATACCGGCGACGAGACCATTGCTCATAACCAGAATACGATCCGTGATCCCTAACAATTCCGGCATTTCGGAAGAAATAATAATGATCCCTTTATTCTTTTTCGCCAGCTCGGCAATCAGCTGATAAATTTCAAACTTCGCGCCGACGTCAATACCGCGGGTCGGTTCATCCAGCATCAGAATTTCTGGCTGGGTTAATAACCAACGTCCGATAATGACTTTCTGCTGGTTACCGCCTGACAGCGAACCAATCTGGGTGCGGTGTCCTGGCGTTTTCACGCGCATGGAGTCAATAACCCACTGGGTATCGCTCTTCATGCGGGAGTTATCCAGCAGTCCGACTTTGTTTTTGTAATTGCGAATGTTAGAAATTAACGAGTTAAAGTTAATATCCAGATAGGCATAAATACCGGTCGAACGACGCTCTTCCGTCACCAGCGCAAAACCATTATTAATGGCTTCGTTGGCGTTGTGGTTGTTAATTTTCTTTCCGTGCAGCGTAATGGTGCCCTGAGCTTTCTCACGGATGCCAAACAGGGTTTCCACGATATCGGTGCGTTTTGCACCGACCAGACCGGCAATCCCCAGGATTTCACCCTTGTGCAGGTCGAAGGAGACATCGCGGATGGACGGCTGGCGTAACGAGGTCAGATTGCGCACTTCCAGGATGACTTCGCCCGGCTTGTTCTCTTTATCCGGGAAGCGCTGGTTCAGGGAACGGCCAACCATCATGGCGATGATCTTGTCCATGTCCAGCCCTTCCAGCGGCTGCGTGGCAATCCACTGACCGTCGCGCAGGATGGTGATCTCATCGCACAGCTGGAAGATCTCTTCCATTTTGTGGGAGATATACACAATGCCGCAGCCGCGATCTTTTAGCTTACGAATAATGGTAAAAAGGTGATTAACCTCTTTTTCCGTTAATGACGATGTTGGTTCGTCCATGATGACAATTTTCGCATCATAGGAGAACGCTTTGGCGATTTCGATCATCTGCATCTGGGAGACGGATAATGTTCCCACGCGGGCGCGCGGATCGATATCAATATCCAGCTCATCGAAAATCGCTTTGGTGTCGCGATACATTTTTTCCTGATCGACAAAGACACCCTTGGTTGGATAACGCCCCAACCACATGTTATCCATGACTGAACGCTGCAGCACCAGGTTTAATTCCTGGTGAACCATCGAGATACCGTTTTCCAGCGCTTCTTTCGCTGAATGGAAATCGATCTCTTTCCCCTGAAAAAGAATGCTGCCAGAATCTTTTTGATAGATCCCAAAAAGACATTTTAATAATGTTGATTTACCCGCACCGTTCTCACCCATTAAGGCGTGAATAGAGTGAGGACGCACTTTTAAATTAACATTATCGAGTGCCTTAACACCGGGAAAGGACTTGTTGATCCCGCTCATTTCCAACAAGTATTCACCGGACGACTGAGTATTTGTGCTGACCATAATTATACCTTGTTGGCCTCGCATATCGCGTTATAAATGGGCGCAACGAATTGCGCCCAGTGGAGACATAACAACTAACTTATTTACCGATAAACTCAGCCAGGTTGGACTGGTCTACGCCCACGTAAGGTACGCGAACGATTTTGTTTTCAATTTTCCAGTTGGTGCCATCAGCCGCACCTTTACCGTCGGCCAGGTTTTTCGCCAGATCGAAGGTCGCTTTCGCCTGGTTGTTGGCATCGTTCAGCACGGTACCGGCCATTGCACCGGATTTAACCAGCGCCAGTGCTTCCGGCAGCGCATCGACGCCGAACACAGGAATGGAGGATTTGTTGTGCGCTTTCAGCGCTTCTACCGCACCCATTGCCATCGCATCGTTGTTGGCAATAACCACTTCGATTTTGTTCGCGTTAGGGCCGGACAGCCACGCGTCCATCTTATCTTTCGCCTGAGCGGTATCCCACATCGCGGTATCTAACGCCAGCTGCTGGGTTTTCAGACCCTTGTCGTTCAGCTCTTTGATAACGTAAGTGGTACGGGCTTCAGCATCCGGGTGGCCAGGTTCGCCTTTCAGCAGCACGAACTGAATTTGACCGTCTTTGTTCAGGTCCCAGTTCGGGTTCGCCGCCCAGTGTTTGGCGATCAGATCGCCCTGAATAATACCGGACTCTTTGGAGTCGGTACCGACGTAGAACGCTTTGTCGTAGCTATCCAGCGCTTTACGGGAAGGTTCTTTGTTGAAGAAGACGATTGGCACGTTCTGGCCGCGCGCTTTTTCAATAACCGTGCCTGCTGCAGCCGGGTCAACCAGGTTGATGGCCAGGGCCTTCACGCCTTTCGCCAGCAGAACGTCGATCTGGTCGTTCTGTTTGGACTGGTCGTTCTGGGAGTCGTTCATCAGCAGCTGAACGTCTGGCGCTGCTTTCGCATCTTTCTCAATCGCTTTACGCACAACAGACATGAAGTTGTCGTCGTATTTATAGATGGTCACACCAATACGGGTATCCGCAGCGTGCGCTGCTGCACCAAAAAGCATGCTTGCCATTACAGCAGACAGGGTCAACACCTTCTTATTCATGGTATCTCCGGTTTTTTTTATGCAGGGTAGTTCTTGTGAATAACGATCGGCGGGCAGGTGTTAATAAAACGTTACTGACAGCCGAAGTTCACTTATAAAATTTCTATCTTCCGTGTTCGGTAACGCTCCAGAAATGCGTTTTATTCGTTGTTTGCGGCACGTTGGCTATAGTGAAAGTGAATAATCACCGTTACATAGCGTTTCAGCTCCTAAAACGCTGACATCATAGTCAGCGCCTTGTTAAGATACTGTGAATTTACTCACAGATTGAAAACGGTTACATCACATCATGTAATCAGTTAGTGATCGGAACCACAATTTGTCGAGCCGCGACGGAGTGCCGACGCACTAAAGTCGGCATGAAACAATGCGTTGCACCCGGGTCCAGCAGCCCTGCCGCCCCCTGTAACGCCAGCTCAGTCGCCAGTTTCGCCATAGAAGCAATGGGGTAGCGCACCGTTGTCAGCTGCGGGTCGGTGTAACGGGCAATCGGGATATCATCAAAGCCAATGAGTGACAAATGCTGTGGCACTGCAATGCCGTTATCTTTCAGCGCCGTCAGGGCCCCTGCCGCCATGCTGTCGTTATAGGCAAACACCGCAGAAAGCTGCAGGTTGCGGCCCAGCAGCTCGACCATAGCCGCCTCACCGCCCTGCATGTCCGGCGTACCGGTGCCTGTCCAGCTTTCTGACGGCGTTATGCCGTGCTCTTTCAGGGCGTTTTGCCACCCCTCGCGCCGCATGTCGTCATCTTCAATATGGTGGCTGGAGGCCAGATAACCGATCCGCTGATGTCCGTTGTTGATGAGCATTTTCGTGGCCATCATGGCGCCGCTGACGTTATCCAGCCCGACGCAGCGATGGGCATAGCCGGGAACGATGCGGTTGATCAGCACCATGCCGGGTATCTGATCCATAAAGCCGGTTAGCTCTTCATCACTCAAGGCTTTTGAGTGGACAATCAAGGCGTTACAGCGCTGGCGAATCAGCACTTCGATGGCATGGCGCTCTTTTTCCGCCTCATGATAGCTATTGCCGATCAGGACATATTTCTGATGCTGCTGGGCGACCACGTCGACCGCTTTCACCAGCGCGCCGAAAAAGGCATCCGATACATCCATCACCACCACGCCGATGGTGTCGCTGACCTGCGTCGCAAGCGCCTGCGCATTGGCATTTGGCCGGTACCCGAGCTGGGTCACGGCTTTCATTACGGTTTCACGGGTATCAGGGCTGACCAGCGCGCTATTGTTAAGAACGCGTGACACGGTAGCCACAGAAACGCCCGCCTGACGGGCGACGTCACGAATGGTGATCATATTCACCATCCTTCAAAGGATTGCAGCAACTCACAGACACCCCCTGTGTTTAGCAAGGTGGCTATTTTGGCAGCGAGAGGAAGGGGACTACGTGAAGAAGCTCACACTCATGAAAACGCTTACATCCGTTTTGTTAATGATTGTGATCCAGATCGTTATCTGAATGTGTTTCTCAATGATACCCCTGAAGCATGTGCGGTTAACTGCCGCCACACCCACTCCAGCGGTCCCTGGCGGAAATAGCGTAGCCAGAGAACAGAAAACGCCAGGTTAATCACCCAGACCGGGATAACAAACGCCAGCAGCGTGAGGCGGTCGAATTTCATAAACAGGCCAAAGCGATAGAAAAGCGTGGTGCATATCAGTGTTTGCAGAAGGTAATTGCTCAACGCCATGCGGCCCACGCAGGCGATAGCGCTGACGATCCACAGGCGGGAAAGCGTTGGCCAGAAGCCATAGATCAGCGCCGCGTAGCCGATGGTCTGGAACGGTGCGCTCAGTTCGCGCGGCACCTGGAGCAGGAATGCGCACCAGCGGTAATCCCAGTGGAGGTGCCACTGCGCAATGACCGCCGGGAGGTTAATCAGCACGCCGAGCAGCACCAGCCCGACACCCGTTCGCCGATAGTGACGCAGGCTGAATTCGCCTTTCAGCCAGCCGGTGCGCATCAGTGACGCGCCCATCAGCATCATGCCCGCCAGCTGCCAGCCGTATTGCGCCCCCAGCGCAAGGAGATTATCCCCCAGCATATCCGCGCGGTTGCTTATCGCTTCCGTACCGCCCTTCAGCTTCCAGAACTGCTCGTACTGCAGGTTGGCGGCATCCGGGATCCAGGCACGGTTTGTCGCCTCGCCGGAGATCATCCCCAGCAGCAGCAGTACAGCAAGCCCCATGACGTAGAGCATCGCGCCGGTGTTAAACAGGCTTTTTACGCTGTGCGCATCGCGAATGAGACGCCAGCAGATGAGCCCGACTAACCCATACGCGAGAAGAATATCGCCGTCCCAGAAGAACAGGCCGTGGATAAAGCCGAGAAGCACCAGCAGCGTCAGGCGCGACTGGATCCAGCGCGTACCGCGTTTGAGGAGGAGCTGCAGACCAGCGCCAAACAGCAGGGCAAACAGCGTGAGGAATTTAACCTGCGCGAAGAGATCGAGGACAGCCCAGGTCCAGGCATCACTGCGCGTGATGTCGCCATACCAGGCTGGATTGAGATAAGCCGCCTTCGGCAGACCGAAGGCGCTGATATTAAGCAGCAGGATACCGAGAATGGCGACGCCGCGAACAAAATCGAGCGTGACGTTTCGCTCCATGGTTCCTGCCCTGTAAGACTTAGTTGTGGTGACGTACCGCGCGCAGGAACTCCTGGCGGGTATTCTGGCTCGATTTAAACAGGCCGCCCAGCGAGGTTGTTGTGGTCGCGCTGGTCGCATCACGCACGCCGCGCGCCTTCACGCAGTAGTGAACCGCGTCGATAGATACGGCCACGTTATTGGTGCCCAGCAGCGTTTGCAGCGCGGTCAGGATCTGCTGCGTCAGACGCTCCTGCACCTGCGGACGCTGAGCAAAGAACTGCACGATGCGGTTGATCTTCGACAGGCCAATCACCGTATCTTTTGGGATATACGCCACGGTCGCTTTACCGTCGATGGTCACAAAATGGTGTTCGCAGGTGCTGGTCAGCGTGATATCGCGTACCGTCACCATCTCATCCACTTTCATCTTGTTTTCAATGACGGTGATTTTCGGGAAGTTGGCGTAATCCAGACCGGAGAAAATTTCGTCGACGTACATTTTCGCGATGCGGTGCGGCGTCTCCATCAGACTGTCGTCACTCAGATCGAGATTCAGCAGCTCCATGATATCGGTCATATGACCGGCAATCAGACGCTTGCGGGTTTCATTGTCCAAATCCTGTACGGGCGGACGCAGTGGCGTTTCAAGACCGCGCGCAACCAGGGCTTCGTGGACCAGGGCAGCTTCTTTACTGAGTGATGACATTTTGTTCTCCTGCAGGTGTGGCGTCTTTTGCCCTCGTTGTGGCAAAAGTATGCGCTCATTGTGCGTGAGGCCGCGCACATAATCCAGTATTCACGACGATAATTATTGCAATTGCTGTTGCCTTTCAGCGTGACGATTCCAGACCAGGGCTCCCCCGACGAACAGCGCAACGCCCGCCAGCCCCAGCGCGGGCTCCAGCCGGTGGGTAAGCCAGGTTGATAACGCCGAGGTCATCGGGCCAATCAACTGCCCAACCGCATACCCGGTGGTGAGCAGGCCTGCCATATAGCGCGTATGGTTTGGCGCCAGCTCGCGACCATATAAAAGAGAGAGCTGCACGGCGCACAAAAAGCCGCCGCCCACCAGCAGCCCGCCCGTCAGCAAACCGCCAATCCCCGGCAGCAGCCAGGCCGCCAGCACGCCAGCCCCCTGTAACCACAGCACGATAGCCAGCCTGCGGTTAGCCGTTGAGGTGTGGCGTAAAAGAATACTGAGCGCAATGCCCACCACGGCGGCGATGCCAAAAATCGGCCAGACAAACTGGGCAAACAGGCTGCCGGGAAAACGCACCGCCGCCATTTGTGAAAGGAAGGTCGCCGGGAGGATATAGCCAAACCCGGTCAGGCTGTAGCTCCAGACAAGGCGCTTTAAATCCGCCGTCAGCACCAGCGGCTCCGGCGCGGTGCCTGGCCGATGGAGCTGCCCGGACCGCGGCAGGTAACGCGCCACCAGCGCAATCAGCACCAGCGCCAGCACGCCGTAGATTTGCCATGCCGCCCCGGCCGAAAGGGATTTCGCCTGAATATAGACGGCGAGCAGCCCGCTCAGGGCAATGCCCGCCCCCGGTCCGGCAAACACGGCAGCGCTCAGGCCCGGTTTACCCAGCTGCCCCAGCCGTTCGTTGGTCCAGGCGGCAATCAGTACCATGGACCAGCCGCTCATGCAGCCAATCACGAAGCGCAGCAGGCCGTGCACGACGGCATTATCCGCCGCCGCGGAGAGCAGCGTCAGCGCAACCGCACCGGTAATGCCAAGCCAGAGGCGCGTTTCCACAAAGCGGTGCGCGCGCATGGCATCCCATGCGCCCACCAGATAGCCCAGATAATTCATCGCCGCGACCAGACCCGCGCTGGTCAGCGTAAGCTGCCCGGCAGCAATCATGAGCGGCACCTGAGGCGTAAAGGCAAAGCGCCCTATCCCCATCGCCACCACCAGAACGACAAACCCACTGAGCGCAATACGCAGCGCCATGACGGCTCCAATTGTTAAAGAAAAGTAAATTTATGATGCAGCATCTCGCCGTCTGGCGAAAGTGAAAGTTACTCACAGGTCAATGAAAAGGCTGTATTATGGTTTTTATGAATACGCATTCTCATTAAGGAGCCCTGCATGGAACTGCTCGAAGAGCACCGTTGTTTTGAAGGTCGACAGCAGCGCTGGCGGCATGACTCCACCGTTCTGAACTGTGCGATGACGTTCAGCATTTTCCTGCCGCCAGCGGAAAATCCGCCGGTTCTGTTCTGGCTGTCAGGCCTGACCTGCAACGACGAAAACTTCACCACCAAAGCGGGCGCGCAGCGACTTGCCGCCGAGCTGGGCATTGCGCTGGTGATGCCAGACACCAGCCCGCGTGGCGACGATGTGGCCGACGACGCAGGATACGACCTGGGCAAAGGCGCCGGGTTTTATCTGAATGCAACCGAGCAGCCCTGGGCGCGCCACTACCGCATGTATGATTACATTCGCGACGAGCTGCCCGCGCTGGTTCACTCCGGGTTTGCGGTAAGCGACCGCTGCGCCATCAGCGGCCACTCCATGGGTGGACACGGAGCGCTAATCATGGCGCTCAAAAATCCGGGAAAATACGTCAGCGTGTCGGCATTTGCGCCAATTGTGAACCCTACTCAGGTGCCGTGGGGGCAGAAAGCCTTCACGAACTATCTGGGTGAAGATGAAGCAAAATGGCAGGAATGGGACAGCTATGCGCTGATGCTGGCCAGCAGCTCGGCAAATGCGATCCCGATGCTTATCGATCAGGGCGATGCGGATCAGTTCCTCGCCGGACAGCTACAGCCTGCGGTGCTGGCAGAAGCGGCACGCCAGAAGGACTGGCCGCTAACGCTGCGCATCCAGCCGGGGTATGACCACAGCTATTACTTTATCGGGTCCTTTATTGAGGATCATCTCCGCTTCCATGCGAAGCATTTGTTTGGGTAAGTGCGGGTGATTGCCGGGTGGCGGCTTCGCCTTACCCGGCCTACATTCGTGGTTGTTGTAGGCCCGGTAAGCGAAGCGCCACCGGGCATAAAGGTTACATCAGAACTTATAATCCACACCGACAAAGTAGCGACGGCCATCTTCCGTATAGCTGTAATCGTCACGGCTCAGATCTTTATCCAGCAGGTTCTGCACGCCCGCGCGCAGCTTCACGCTTTTCGTCGCCTGCCACGCGGCGCCGGTATTCCAGATGACGTAGCCACCCGGCGTTGCTGCACTGCTGGTCAGCGCGCGTTTCTCACCGGTATAGTTGCCCTGAACATAGAACGACCAGTCCTGCGTCGCCTTCCAGTCAACGGTACCGTTAGCGGTGTGGAACGGCAGATCGGACAGCGGCTTGTTGCCGCCGTTGCTGATGTCACGACCGTCGTTGTAGGTGTAGTTCAGCGTCACTTTCCAGTCGTCCGCCAGCGGGAATTTCAGCTCGGTCTCTACCCCTCGGATGCGCGCCTTGTTAACGTTGTAGTAGCGGAAAATCGGTTCACCGTCCGCATTCAGGCCAACGTAGTTAGGGTAGCTTTGGGCCTGTGTCACACTGGCCGTACGGTTAATGCTGATGCGATCATCCACATTATTCTGGAAGGTGGTGACGCTGGCCTGCACGCCCTCTAACCAGCCCTCTTCCCCGCTGTAGTAGAGACCGAATTCGAAGCTCTCGCTGGTTTCCGGCTTCAGATCAGGGTTACCGACAATCTCACAGGCACCGCGGCACGAGCCGGTGACCCAGTCCGGGCTTAGCTGCAGCAGCGACGGCGCTTTAAACGCGGTGGCCCAGCCCCCTTTCACCGTTACGGTATCGGTCGCGCTGTAGACCAGATAGGCTCGCGGGCTCCAGTGATCGCCGTAGGTATCATGGTCGTCCATACGGATGCCGGTGGTCAGCGCCAGAGGTTCAAAAATACGCCACTCATCTTCCAGGAACAGAGCATACTGGCTTGTCGACGTACTGCTGCTGGAACCGCCCGTCAGGTTGACCGGATCTTTCAGCTTATCGTGACGCCATTCGCCGCCGAAGGTCAGCAGCTGGTTGATTTCGCCCAGCGGCAGCACGTATTTTCCGTCCACCGCGTTGCTCTCGGAGGTGATCGGATTGCTGTTGCCCGGGTTTTTGTTATCCACCTTTTCGCCGTAGACCTTCAGCTCGCTGTTGCCGACGCCCCAACGACCGTTGTGGCTGAGAGAGTAGTTCTGACGCTCAAGGCGGTTTTTATCGAGGGAATCCGAGTCACGATCCTGACGGTCGAAACCGTAGCCCGCCGTAAAGTCATGATTTTCAGACGGTGTCCAGGCGAACTCCACATTCGCATCGCGGCTGGTGAAGCCTTCAATGCGCGGCGTTTCACCGCTCGCCGTGGTGGAGGATTTCTGCTGACCGTCTTTCTCACGCTTCGCGAGGCTACCGTAGGCTTTCAGCCCCAGCAGGCCGTCCACCAGCGGACCGCTGGTATAGAACTGGCCGTTGTACGTATCTCCACGGTCGCGGTGTTCCTGAATCGTGGAGTCGGCGCTCAGGGTGCCCGTCCATTTCTGGCCGATTTTTTTGGTGATAATGTTCACCACGCCGCCCAGCGCATCGGAACCGTACAGAGAAGACATCGGTCCGCGTACCACTTCGATTCGTTCGATGGCGTCAACCGGCACCCAGTTGAGGTCGAAATCATTATGGCGGAACACCGCGTTACGCGAGTTGACGCGCTTGCCGTCGACTAGGATCAGCGTATAGCTGCTGTCCAGTCCACGAATACTTACCCCTTTACGGTTGTCCCCTTCGCTCGTGAGCTGAACGCCCGGCACATCCCGTAACACATCTTTCAGATTCTGAACGGGCTTGCGCTGCAAATCTTCCTGGGTAATCACGCTGATGCTTGCGGGTGCATCTTTCAGGTTTTGCTCGGTCGCGGAGGCCGTTACAACCATTGTGTCGCCGGATTCCGCTGCGATAACAGGCAGGGCCAGGGACATTGCGGACGCACAAAGTCCTCCCCTGACGAAGGGATTCAACCTAAACATTCCATATCTCCATGAGGTAAATACAACTAAATCAAATCATCATTGCTCACAGCGTCTTCCCTGCCGCCCACATCTGCGGTGGGTCGGTGACACGCTTATTTTTGATAACGATAAAGCAAACGATAATTATTATCAATTAAATTGTTAAGAAATATATCTTTGTTTCAGCCTGCGGGAATAAAAAAACCCGCTCGAATGAGCGGGTTAAAAGAGAGGAAGTGCGGTTATTGTTTAAATCGTTCCGGGAATTCCATTTCACTGTAGCGAACGAATTTTGTTCCTTTCGTCAGCTTGTAGCCAAACCAGATGACGAGGAACAGCGGAATACCAATGTAGGTCGCCGTGACGGCGCCCCAGTCAATGGTGTCCGCCAGGAACGCTTCATAGTTCTGCCCAAGCGTAATGATCAGGCACAGAATGAAAGCGAAAATGGGACCCAGCGGGAAGAAGCCGGAGCGATACGGCAGCGAGTTAATATCGTGACCCTGCTTGACGAAGCCGCGGCGGAAACGGTAGTGGCTAATGGCAATCCCCAGCCAGGCAATAAAGCCCGTCATCCCGGACGTGTTAAGCAGCCACAGGTATACCGTCTGGTTGCCAAACATGGAGGTCAGGAAGCACAGACCGGCAATCACCGTTGTGGCATACAGCGCGTTACGCGGTACGCCGCCACGGGACAGCTTCGCGAAGATACGCGGTGCTTTACCGTCGCATGCCAGCGTATAGAGCATACGGGTGGACGCGTACATCCCGGAGTTACCGGCTGAAAGCACAGCGGTCAGGATAACGGCATTCATCACTGCCGCGGCTGAAAGCAGACCGGCGTGCTGGAAGACCAGCGTGAACGGACTGACGCTAATGTCTTTTACGTCATTACGCAGCAGGCTTGGATCGGTGTACGGGATGATCAGGCTGATAATCAGGATCGCGAACACATAGAACAGCAGGATACGCCAGAAGACCTGACGGACCGCACGCGGAATATTTTTCTCCGGGTTCTCTGACTCACCGGCGGCGATACCAATCAGCTCGGTCCCCTGGAAGGAGAAGCCGACAATCATCGCCACGCCAATCATCGCCGACAGTCCCCCGGCAAACGGCGCATCGCCTATCGCCCAGTTACTCCAGCCAGCAGGTTCTGCGCCTTTGAAAATACCAACGATCATCGCCACACCGACGACGATAAAGATGATGACGGTTGCCACTTTGATCAAAGAGAACCAGTATTCCGCTTCGCCGAAACCGCGCACGGAGATGTAGTTCAGCAGGAAGATGACGACCAGGAACAGGGCGCTCCAGATCCAGCCCGGCGTATCCGGGAACCACCAGTTCATCACCAGCTGTGCGGCGACAAGGTCAACGGCGATAGTGACCGCCCAGTTGTACCAGTAGTTCCAGCCCAGCGCGAAGCCGAAGCCTTCTTCAACGTATTTTTGACCGTAGGTCGAGAACGAACCGGATACCGGCATGTACGCGGCCAGTTCGCCGAGACTGGTCATCAGGAAGTACACCATCAGGCCAATCAGGATATAAGAGAAGAGTGCCCCACCCGGGCCTGCTGCCGAAATTGTTGCGCCAGAGGCAACGAAAAGACCTGTACCGATTGAGCCGCCAATAGCGATCATCGTCAGGTGACGCGCCTTGAGTTCACGACGTAGCGTGGGCGCTTCTGTGGTTTTAATTTCTGAAACCATATGAAAATGCTGTCCATTTAATAAATGAGGCGCGATTGTAGCAGACGATCCGCGTTCCTTCCGGCAGAAATACTCAGTTATAAGAGAGCTTCATGACTCGGCCAGGATTATAAGTAAAGCATAAAAATGTGGGGTGACAGGCGCGCGTAGCCCCGGTAAGCGAAGCGCCACCGGGGAGCGTTAAATGGCGCAGTAGCGCAGAAAACGCTGCAGAGAACTGGAAAGGTGTTTCTGGCGGTGATGAATGCACCATAGCGTGCGCACCAGCTTCGGCAATGGAACCGGGATTTCAACCAGCGACCCCGTTTCAAGCTGTTCGGCAATGACGCGCCGCGAAAGACAGCTGATCCCCAGGCCATGACGCACCGCGTGCTTGATGGCCTCAGAGTTCCCAAGCTCCATCCCTAGCTGGAAATGCGGCAGATGGGAAAGCAGCAGATAATCGACAATTTCACGCGTGCCGGAGCCCTGTTCGCGCAGGATCCACTGCGCCTGCGCCAGGCGCTCCAGCGTCACCTCGCCCTGCAATAACGACGAGGCCGGGGACGCAAACACCACCAGCTCGTCTTCCAGCCAGGGCTCGGCAATGATATCGACGTTATGGCAAGGCCCTTCGATGAGGCCGATATCCACGCGGAAATCGATCACCGCGTTGATCACGTCCTGGCTATTGCCCACGCTCATCTCCAGCGGCAGGGTGGGGAAATCCCGGCGGTAGCGGGCAATCACTTCCGGCAGGATGTAGTTCCCAATGGTGCTGCTGGCGTAGACGCGGATCGCGCCGTTGTCCTCGCGGAACAGCTGTTCGATTTCGATAGCCTGCTCGAGCAGCGCCAGCGCGCGTGGATAAAGAAGACGGCCGTGCTCGTTGACCACCAGACGCTTCCCTACCCTGTCGAAAAGCTGAACGCCCAGCTGTCCCTCAAGATCGGTCAACGCCGCGCTGACCGCAGACTGCGAGAGCGCCAGCATTTGTGACGCCTGGGTCGTCGAACCGCTTTTCAGCACCTCGGCAAACACCTCCAGCTGACGCAATGTAATGTGCATGGTTACTTACCACTTATATAGATTGATTATAAGTATATAATCAATTTTATTTTTAAGCCAGAGCGCCGTAACCTTTAGCCAGACAAAGGAGAAGGTTATGTCAGAAATCACCTTACAACATCATCGTACAGTGTGGCACTTCGTGCCGGGCCTCGCGCTTAGCGCAGCAGTGACCGCCGTAGCATTATGGGGCGGCAGCATCCCGGCTATCGCAGGCGCAGGCTTTAGCGCGTTGACGCTGGCCATTTTGCTGGGCATGGTCGTGGGAAATACCGTTTACCCGCATATCTGGAAATCCTGCGACGGCGGCGTGATCTTTGCCAAACAGCACCTGCTGCGCCTCGGGATCATCCTTTACGGCTTCCGCCTCACCTTTTCGCAGATTGCGGACGTGGGCGTGAGCGGAATTGCTATCGACGTCCTGACCCTGACCAGCACCTTTTTACTGGCCTGCTTTATCGGCCAGAAAGTCTTTGGCCTGGATAAGCAAACCAGCTGGCTGATCGGTGCCGGGAGCAGTATCTGCGGAGCGGCGGCGGTGCTGGCAACAGAGCCCGTGGTTAAAGCCGAAGCCAGCAAGGTGACCGTGGCGGTGGCGACGGTGGTAATCTTCGGTACGCTGGCGATCTTCCTTTACCCGGCAATGTATCCGCTGGTGGCGCACTGGTTTAGCCCGGAAACCTACGGCATCTACATCGGTTCGACCATGCACGAAGTGGCCCAGGTGGTGGCGGCAGGACATGCCATTAACCCGGAAGCAGAAAACGCGGCGGTGATTGCCAAAATGCTGCGCGTGATGATGCTGGCGCCGTTCCTGATTTTCCTCGCGGCGCGGGTTAAGCAGCTGGCACCGGCGGACAGTAATCAGAAAAGCAAAATCACCATTCCGTGGTTTGCGATCCTGTTTATCGTGGTGGCGATTTTCAACTCCTTCCACCTGCTGCCGAAAGCCGTTGTCGATATGCTGGTGACGCTGGATACCGTGCTGCTGGCGATGGCGATGGCGGCGCTGGGGGTCACCACACACGTCAGCGCGCTGAAAAAAGCCGGTGCCAAACCGCTGCTGATGGCGCTGGTGCTCTTCATCTGGCTGATTGTCGGCGGCGGTGCGATTAACCTCGCGGTGCACAGCCTGATGGCATAAACCATCTCGTCCTTCTCCTGCTAACCCGCTATCATAAGCGTTTCGGGTTAGCAGGAGTTTTTTTATGAAATACGTTGGAGCGCACGTCAGCGCTGCAGGTGGCCTTGCGAATGCCGCCATTCGCGCCGCCGAAATCGAGGCGACCGCTTTCGCCCTGTTCACCAAAAACCAGCGCCAGTGGCGCGCCGCAGCGCTCACCGCTGAGGTGATTGATGATTTCAAAGCCGCCTGTGAGAAATACCACTACGGGCCCGGCCAGATCCTCCCCCACGACAGCTACCTGATCAACCTCGGTCACCCGGTTGAAGAGGCGCTGGAAAAATCCCGCGAGGCGTTTCTTGATGAAGTACAGCGCTGCGAACAGCTGGGGCTGACGCTGCTGAACTTCCATCCTGGTAGCCATCTGATGCAAATCGACGAAGATGCCTGCCTGGCGCGCATTGCCGAATCCATCAACATCACGCTGGACAAGACTAAAGGCGTCACCGCGGTGATTGAGAATACCGCCGGTCAGGGCAGCAACCTCGGCTTTAGGTTTGAACATCTGGCGGCGATTATCGACGGCGTGGAGGATAAATCCCGCGTTGGCGTGTGCATTGATACCTGCCACGCGTTTGCCGCCGGTTATGACCTGCGCACCACCGAGGCAACGAAAAACACGTTTGATGAGTTCGAGCGCATTGTGGGCTTTCAGTACCTGCGCGGCATGCACCTGAACGATGCAAAAAGTGCGTTCGGCAGCCGCGTTGACCGCCACCACAGCCTGGGCGAAGGCAACATTGGCCATGATGCGTTCCGCTTCATCATGCAGGACGCCCGCTTCGACGGTATTCCGATGGTGCTGGAAACCATTAACCCGGACATCTGGGCGGAAGAGATTGCCTGGCTGAAGGCACAGCAAACCGCTGAACAGGCGGCATAAAAAAAGCCGGGTTGCATTATGCACCCGGCTTTTTTGTTGTTTAACGCTTACGCTACTTTTGCCACGACTTCCGCTTCCGGACGCTTCAGCACCGCGTAAGACAGACCCGCCACCAGCGTACCCGCGATAATCGCCAGCAGATAGCCCAGGACCGGGGTGATGGCGCCCGGGATCAGCAGCACGAACAGACCGCCGTGCGGTGCCATCAGCTTCGCGCCAATCGCCATGGAGATTGCACCCGTTACCGCACCACCGACGATACAGCATGGCAGAACGCGCATTGGGTCACGTGCTGCGAACGGAATCGCGCCTTCGGTAATGAAGCACAAGCCCAGCACCAGCGCCGCTTTACCGCCTTCCTGTTGCGCTTTATCGAACTTACGACGGGCAATAATCGTCGCCAGACCGAGCGCCAGAGGCGGCACCATGCCTGCCGCCATGATGGCAGCCATCGGTGCGTAGGTCTGGGTACTCAGCAGGCCAACACCAAAGGCGTACGCCGCTTTGTTCACCGGACCACCCATGTCGGTACACATCATGCCGCCGAGGATAGCACCCAGCAGAACCGCGTTCGCGGTGCCCATGGTTTGCAGCCAGTGGGTCAGACCCGCCAGGATGCCTGCAACCGGCTTACCAATCAGGTAAATCATCGCCAGACCGACCACCAGGCTGGAAATCAGCGGGATGATCAGAATCGGTTTCAGCGCTTCCATACTCTGCGGCAGCTTGAGCTTCGAGCTGATGAGCTTCGCGACGTAACCGGCGAGGAAGCCCGCGATAATACCGCCGATAAAGCCAGAACCAGTGCTCACGGCCAGCATACCGCCGATAAGACCCGGCGTCAGGCCAGGACGGTCAGCGATGGAGAAGGCAATAAAGCCTGCCAGAACGGGGACCATCAGTGCGAACGCGGATCCGCCGCCAATCTGCATTAACGCAGCGGCCAGCGTGCCTTGCTCTTTAAACGCGGTAATACCAAATGCGAACGAGAGGGCAATACACAGACCGCCCGCAACCACCATCGGCAGCATGTAAGACACACCGGTCAACAGATGGCGATAGGCGCCTGCAGACTCTTTCTTACCTTCCGTCGCGGTTGGACGCGCACCGGTTGCCTGATACGGCTTCGCTTCCACCAGCGCTTTATCAAACTCCTGCGCGGTCTTTTTCAGCGCCAGGCCGGTAGACGTACGATACATTGGCTTACCGGCAAATTTCGCCAGGTCCACTTCGATATCCGCCGCCACGATCACCAGATCGGCCTCAGCCACTTCTTCTGGGGTGATAGCGTTACCGGCACCGACGGAGCCGCGCGTTTCAACTTTAACCCACCAGCCGCGTTTTTTCGCTTCGGTTTCAATGGCTTCAGCTGCCATAAAGGTGTGAGCCACCCCCGTCGGGCAGGCCGTCACCGCAACAATGCGTTTCGGACCCGCAGCCGGTGCCGTCGCGACAGGCGCGCTGTAGACAGACGCGTGACCTTTCGCTTCGCTCAGGAACAGTTCCGGGTGTGCCACCGCGCGATTAATATCGCCCAGCCACACTTTTTTGCCGTTCAGCGCACTGTCAGCCGGGATTTTGTCGCCCAGTACAATGGCCAGTTCTGCATCGCCTGGATTATCGATAATGTCCAGATGTGCTTTTTGTGCCGCCGCGCCCAGCAAGGTCTTCGCCATATAGGCGCGAGCCTGTCCGAGACCGGAGTCAATGATCAGCAGCGTTTTCATTATTCCTCTCCTGCTGTTAGTTAAAAGGTTTTAAGTCAACGCGCGCCATCATCGCGGCTAACTGGGTACGATCGGTAATGCCGACATTGCTCTGGCTTACGGCCAGGGCAGCAACGGCGGTGGCAAGACGTAAAGTATGTTCACTGGATTCACGCATCAGCAGACCATAAATCAGGCCGCCAACCATGGAATCCCCTGCGCCAACGGTGCTGACAACTTCCATTGACGGCGGTTTGGCGATCCATTCACCAGACGCGTTAACCCACAGCGCGCCTTCTGCACCAAGAGAGATCACCACGTGAGCGATACCCTGCTCGCGCAGCGCATGGGCAGCGTCAATCACATCTTTTAATTCTGGCAGCTTACGACCCGCCCAGATCTCCAGCTCGCGGCGATTCGGCTTCACCAGCCACGGCGAGGCTTTCAGGCCCGCAACCAGCGCGTCGCGGCTGCTGTCAAAAATGATGCACGGGCACTGGCTGCGCAGGCGCGTCATCCAGTCGGTAAACGCTTCCGGGCTCACGCCGGACGGCAGGCTGCCGCTGACGCAGACCATGTCAAACTGACCAAGCCAGGTCAGAGAGTCGTTAACAAAACGCTCCCAGTCCGACGGCGTTACTTCGAAGCCAGAGAAGTTCAGATCGGTCACTTCACCGTCTTTCTCGGTAAGCTTAACGTTGATGCGGGTACGGCCCTGAACAACCTGAAAACGGTTGGCAATACCCAGCTCGCTGAACAGCTGCTGGAAACCATCCTGGTTATCTTTACCGAGGAATCCACCCACGGTGACGTCGATACCGAGATCCTTGAGCACTTTCGCGACGTTAATCCCTTTACCCGCAGCATGCAGGCCAGTGGTACGCACGAGGTTGACTTCGCCGCGCTCAATTTCCGGGCAAAATCCTACCAGGTCATAAGCCGGGTTCAGCGTAATAGTCGCAACACGTCTGCTCATTATGCGCCCTCCCCCAGACCCGCCGCGATGGCGTCGCCAATCGCTTTCAGCGCCTGTTCAGCATCGGCACCCTGCGCGGTGAAACGCAGACGGTGGCCTTTCTTCACGCCCAGCGCGACAACTTTCATCAGACTACGGCCGTTGGCCGGTTTGCCCGTGCCATCAAGATTCGTCACGGTGATCTCACTCTCGAATTGTTTAATGGTATTCACCAGCATGGTGCCCGGACGGGCATGCAGGCCGTGTTCGTTACGTACCACGAACTCAGCGGTCAGCACGTCTTCAGTCGGCGCATCATCACTGGTCAGCAGAGCCAGCACGGTGGAGGCATCAGCGTTCAGCAGTTTTTCAGCTTTGTTGTTCAGCAGCAGATCGCCCAGACGCTTCAGCACGGAAACCGGCTGATCGTCGTTCATCGCCACGGTCACCAGCATGGCCGCTCGCTCGCCTTCCACGTCAAACGCATTGGCCGCGCGGCTCACGGCGATAGCGCTGCGCAGGTTGCCTTCAGCACTGTCGTTCAGCCAGATACCCTGACCCAGATTCAACGGTTTATCGTTAATTACGCGCGCCACAAACGTGGCATCCGCCGCGCCGGCTTCTTTCAGACGACCCGCGTTCAGCGCCTGCAGCGTCACCAGATCGGAGGCAGCCACATCCAGCGTCAGCGTTTCATTATCCAGTTTCAGCGCTTCGCTCTGTTTTTCGCCCATCAGCAAGGCGCGCAGCTCTTCAGCTGTGGTAGCGGACTTCAGCTGTTCAGCCACATCGTCATCGCTCAGGACATGCGTCAGCTGACGCAGCAGACCTAAGTGTTCGTCGCTGCTGGCCGCGATGCCGATAGCCACATAGGCCACCTGACCGTCGCCCCAGAGCACGCCCTGAGGGAACTGATAAACCTGAACGCCGGTTTTCAACACCTGATCGCGGGTGTCGGTTGTGCCGTGCGGAATGGCAATGCCATTGCCGAGGAAGGTTGAGGTCTGCTGTTCGCGGGCCAGCATGCCGTTGACATAGCCGTCCGCGACGTTACCCGCCTGCACGAGCGCAGCGGCAACCTGGCGAATAGCCTCTTCTTTATCCCCGGCCTGAGCGCCCGGGTGGATATCCTGAACAGATAACTGGAACATGGTTCTCCACTCCTGCTGAACTTGAATCGTTTCAGCTTTAATGAGAAAAAATGCGCTAGCCTGCTCCGTTTGTTAAAACAAGATAGCGCTGAAACGTTTCAAAAAGTCTTGCGCTTTCTGCAATGTCTTGCAAGTAAACTCGTATTTCCGATCTCAGAATTTAGAGATACAGCACATTTCTTCTTCGTTCAGCTGAATTTTGCTGAAGTTCAGCAAGACAGTTTCAGCTAAGTTCAGCCAGGTGAGAGATAAGTTGAAATGCCATTTTGATTTTTCGTGGCATCATTGACCGCACCCACTGTTTATTTTTTAGCTGACGGCGTAAACTCCGCCTCCTCTCTGCTACTCGCTAATTATAAAACATGCATAACACCCCTGCGGCCGTCTCGCCGAAGCCCTTTGATTTGACCTCAGCGGCATTCCTGGTGGTTGCCTTCTTCACGGGCATTGCCGGTGCGTTACAGACCCCGACATTGAGCTTATTCCTGACAAATGAGGTTCACGTCCGCCCGGCAATGGTGGGCTTCTTTTTTACCGGAAGCGCCATCATCGGCATCCTGGTCAGCCAGTTTCTGGCGGGACGCTCCGACAGAAAAGGCGATCGTAAAAGCCTGATCGTTTTCTGCTGTCTGCTGGGGGTCATGGCCTGCGTTCTGTTTGCCTGGAACCGCAACTATTTCATTCTGCTCTTCGTCGGGGTATTCCTGAGCAGCTTTGGCTCAACGGCGAACCCCCAGCTGTTCGCCCTTGCCCGCGAACACGCCGACCATACCGGACGTGAAGCGGTGATGTTCAGCTCCGTCCTGCGCGCTCAGGTGTCGCTGGCATGGGTGATTGGTCCGCCGCTGGCCTACGCGCTGGCGATGGGTTTTGGCTTTACGGTGATGTACCTGAGTGCGGCCGTCGCGTTTGTGGCGTGCGGCGCGCTGGTGTGGTTCTTCCTGCCGTCCATGCGCAAAGAGCCGAAAGTGGCAACGGGAGTGCTGGAAGCGCCGCGCCGCAACCGCCGCGATGCCCTGCTCCTGTTTGTTGTCTGCACGCTGATGTGGGGCACCAACAGCCTGTATATCATCAATATGCCGCTGTTTATTATTGATGAACTGCACCTGTCGGAGAAGCTGGCGGGCATTATGATGGGTACCGCCGCCGGGCTGGAGATCCCGACCATGCTTATAGCGGGCTATTACGCAAAGCGCTTCGGGAAGCGTTTTTTAATGCGCATCGCCGCCGTCGCCGGCCTGCTGTTCTATATCGGTATGCTGACGGTACATACGCCGGGGCTGTTGCTGGCATTACAGCTGCTGAACGCCATCTATATTGGCATTCTCGCCGGGATAGGCATGCTCTATTTTCAGGATCTGATGCCGGGTCAGGCGGGCTCTGCCACCACCCTTTATACTAATACCACCCGCGTGGGCTGGATTATCGCGGGCTCAATGGCCGGTGTCGTGGCCGAAATCTGGAACTATCACACGGTGTTCTGGATTGCGCTGGTGATGTGTACCCTGACGATTGGCTGTCTGGCGAGGATTAAAGACGTTTAAGGCGCGGTGAGCGCTTCCAGCTCAAGAAGATACGTCATCGCCTGCCCTCGCGTGCTGCCACACATTTCGGCAGCGGGCTGAAGCCCGGAGCAGACTTTCGGGCGCAACGGTGAGCCAAAGATCATGCATAGATTGGTTTCAGAGAGCTGAACGCAGCGGGTATTGGCAGGTTTACCCTCCGGCATTCCTGGAATGGGGCTTGAAATGGACGGTGCAGTACAGCACGCGCCACAGTCTGGACGGCAATCCATAAATGCTCTCTTTCGCTGACGATCGCCCGCGCAGTCGGGCATCGCGCGCACAGTAACACCTTTTGCGTATTGATAGCAAAAGCCACGAATTCCTCTTGCCTGAAAGGCCGCGCGCGAGTAATTTGGCGCGATATTTTTTACCTCCCGTAAACAGGATTACTGCAATGCCAAGAGCGAACGAAATTAAGAAAGGTATGGTGCTGAATTACAACGGCAAACTGCTGATTGTGAAAGATATCGATATTCAGGCCCCGAGCGCCCGTGGTGCAGCAACGCTGTACAAAATGCGTTTCGCCGATGTGCGTACCGGCCTGAAAGTGGAAGAGCGCTTTAAAGGTGACGATATCGTCGATACCGTGACCCTGACCCGTCGCTATGTTGATTTCTCTTACATAGACGGCAACGAATACGTGTTCATGGATAAAGAAGATTACACCCCGTACATCTTCACCAAAGATCAGATTGAAGAAGAGCTGCTGTTCATCCCTGAAGGCGGCATGCCTGACATGCAGGTCCTGACCTGGGACGGCGTGCTGCTGGCGCTGGAGCTGCCGCAGACCGTCGATCTGGAAATCGTTGAAACCGCACCGGGCATCAAAGGCGCATCCGCAAGTGCCCGCAACAAACCGGCTACCCTGACGACCGGCCTGGTTGTGCAGGTGCCGGAATACCTCTCCGCTGGCGAGAAAATCCGCATCCATATCGAAGAAAAACGCTATATGGGTCGCGCTGACTGATTGCGGCGTTTGTCGGGTGGCGGCTTCGCCTTACCCGACCTGGAAAAATACAAAAACCGGCTCTCAGGCCGGTTTTTTTGTAGGCCCGGTAAGCGCAGCGCCACCGGGCAACAGAGCTTACAGAAGCTCAGGATACTTCGTCATCTTCAGCGCCAGCTCAACGCCGCGCACTTCCGCCATCCCTTTAAGACGGCCAATCGCCGAATAGCCCGGGTTGGTTTTCTTACGCAGATCGTCCAGCATCTGGTGACCGTGATCCGGACGGAACGGAATAGGACGCACATCGCCCGCCTGCTTGCGACGCGCCTCTTCCGCCAGAATGGCGTCTACCACCGCCACCATATTCACATCGCCGCCCAGGTGCGCCGCCTCGTGGAAGGTTTTTGGATTCTCTTCGCGGCAGGTCGCGCGCAGATGCGTGAAGTGGATACGATCGCCGAAGGTTTCGATCATCTGCACCAGGTCGTTATCCGCACGCACGCCGTAGGAGCCGGTACACATGGTAAAGCCGTTATAGATGCTGTTTACCGTCTCTTTCAGCCACTGCATATCTTCAAGGGTGGAAACGATACGCGGCAGGCCGAGGATAGGACGCGGTGGATCGTCCGGATGCACGGCGAGGCGTACACCCGCCTCTTCTGCGACCGGCACGATAGCGCGCAGGAAGTACGCCATGTTTTCACGCAGCTGGTGCTTATCAATATCGCCGTATTCCGCCAGGCGCGCGCGGAACTGATCCAGGGTATACCCCTCTTCAGCCCCCGGCAGGCCCGCAATAATATTACGGGTCAGCTTTTCGATATCCGCGTCGCTGGCGGCGTTAAACCACGCAAGCGCCTGCTGCTGCTCTTCCGCGGTGTAATCCGCTTCGGCACCAGGGCGTTTCAGAATGTGCAGCTCGAATGCCGCAAAGGCAATCTGATCGAAACGCAGCGCTTTCGAGCCGTCCGGCATCTGGTATTCAAGGTCGGTGCGCGTCCAGTCGAGGATGGGCATAAAGTTATAGCAGACCGTATCAATGCCGCAGGTCGCCAGGTTGCGAATGCTCTGCTGATAGTTAGCAATCCAGGTCTGGTACTCACCGGAATGGGTTTTGATGTCTTCGTGAACCGGAATGCTTTCCACTACAGACCAGGTTAACCCCTTCTCCGCCAGCAGCGCCTGACGCTGTTGAATTTCTTCAACCGGCCATACCTGACCGTTTGGAATATGATGCAGCGCCGTGACGACACCCGTTGCGCCAGCCTGACGCACATCATCAAGAGAAACCGGATCGTTCGGCCCGTACCAACGCCAGGTTTGTTCCATTGCCTCACCCTCTTAAGTTGTTATACCAATATGCGTTACTGCAATGACGACTACCATACATGTTTACCGCTAAGGGTCAATATACCGCCACACATTGATTGATCAAACTCACAGAACGGGGATATTTACGGCTCACCAATTTTATTTGCTGTCATATAACTTTACACTGGCATTGTTAATTAATGGTTAATCAGGTGTGTATCTCATGAAGACAATTGCCTCCACCGCCCTTCCTGCCCACGTTCAGCAACCTCGCTACGATCGCACGCAGTTACGCTCCCGCATCGTCCATTTTGGCTTTGGTGCCTTTCACCGCGCGCACCAGGCTTTGTTAACAAACCGGGTGCTGAATGAAAAAGGCGGCGACTGGGGGATTTGTGAGATTAGCCTCTTCAGCGGCGACGTGCTGATGGGCCAGCTGCGCGCGCAGGATCACCTGTTCACCGTGCTGGAGAAAGGTGCAGAAGGCAATGAGGCGATTATCGTCGGTGCCGTTCATGAATGCCTGAACGCAAAGCTGGACTCTCTGCCCGCCATTATTGAGAAATTTTGCGAGCCTCAGGTCGCTATTGTGTCGCTCACCATCACGGAAAAAGGCTACTGCATCGATCCCGCGACCGGGAAACTCGATCTGCACAACGCCCGGATAATTCACGATCTTGAAACCCCCTCAGAGCCGCATTCCGCCCCCGGGATCCTGGTCGAAGCGCTTCACCGCCGCCGCGAGCGAGGCTTGCCTGCG
Source organism: Enterobacter cloacae complex sp. CARB60 (assembly GCF_036487345.1). Lineage (NCBI taxonomy): Bacteria > Pseudomonadati > Pseudomonadota > Gammaproteobacteria > Enterobacterales > Enterobacteriaceae > Enterobacter > Enterobacter cloacae complex sp. CARB60. The sequence goes on along the minus strand of NZ_JAZKLC010000002.1, from coordinate 1,477,506 downwards.
TTTACCGTGCTTTCCTGCGACAATATCCCCGACAACGGGCACGTGGTGAAAAACGCGGTGCTGGGCATGGCGCAAAAGCGTTCCGCGGCGCTGTCAGAATGGATTGATAGCCACGTGAGCTTCCCGGGAACGATGGTCGACAGAATTGTTCCCGCTGCGACAGACGCCTCGCTGGCGGAAATCACCGACGCGCTCGGCGTTGAAGATCCGTGCGCCATCAGCTGTGAACCGTTTATTCAGTGGGTGGTGGAAGATAATTTTGTCGCCGGTCGTCCGGAGTGGGAAGTCGCGGGTGTCCAGATGGTGCAGGATGTTCTGCCCTGGGAGCAGATGAAACTGCGCATGCTCAACGGCAGCCACTCTTTCCTGGCATATCTGGGGTACCTCGCGGGCTACGCCCATATTAATGAATGCATGGAGGACGCTGCGTTCCGTGCAGCCGCCCGTCGGCTGATGCTGGACGAGCAGGCACCCACATTACGCATTAAGGATGTCGACCTCACCGCCTACGCCGATAGCCTGCTCGAGCGCTTTGCCAACCCGGCACTCCAGCATCGGACCTGGCAAATCGCGATGGACGGTAGCCAGAAGCTTCCGCAAAGAATGCTGGACGGGATCCGCGTTCATCTTGAGCGAAAAACACCGTGGCCGCTGCTGGCCCTGGGCGTGGCCGGCTGGATACGCTACGTCAGCGGCACCGACGACCGTGGCAACGCGATTGATGTTCGCGATCCCCTCAGCGAGAAAATCCGCACGATGGTCGTCGCCAGCAGCGACGCCGACCGCGTTAACGCCCTGCTGGGGCTGAGCGAGGTCTTTGGTCACGATCTCGCGCAAAACAGCGTGTTTGTAGAGGCGGTCAGCCAGGCATACCAGCGCATTACCCGCCACGGCGCACGTCAGGCTGTTATCGAAACGTTAAATATTTAACGATTATTGCGCTTAACGCGAACGGATGAGGCCTCCGTTCGCCCCTCCTCTTCTCACAGGTCACGTTTTTCGCCAGGATAGAGAGAACAGTGTTATAGCATCACAATTCTCTTTCGGAGCACACGTGACCAAAACCAACCTTATCACCGGTTTTCTCGGCAGCGGTAAAACCACCTCAATTCTCCACCTGCTGGCAAACAAAGATCCGGCCGAGAAATGGGCCGTGCTGGTCAATGAATTTGGCGAGGTGGGCATTGACGGCGCGTTGCTGTCATCCAGCGGCGCGATGATTAAAGAGATCCCCGGCGGGTGCATGTGCTGCGTCAATGGTCTGCCGATGCAGGTCGGGCTCAATACCCTGCTGCGTCAGGGCAAACCTGACCGCCTGCTGATCGAACCCACCGGGCTGGGTCACCCGAAGCAGATCCTCGATTTACTGACCGCGCCGGTTTACGAGCCGTGGATCGATCTGCGCGCCACCCTGTGCCTGCTCGATCCGCGTCAGCTTCTGGATGACAAGGCGGTGGCCAATGAGAACTTCCGCGATCAGCTCGCCTCGGCGGACGTTATCGTCGCCAATAAAGAAGATCGCGCCACGGCGGAAAGCCAGGCCGCGCTGGACGCGTGGTGGCAACATTTCGGCGGCAATCGCACGCGGGTGCAGACCACCCAGGGGAATATTGATAGCGCCCTGCTTGACCTTCCTCGTCTGAACCTCACCGAGCTGCCTGCCAGCGCCGATCATGCGCACAGTCATCCGGTTAAGCAGGGCCTGGCTGCCCTCAGCCTGCCGGAGCACCAGCGCTGGCGTCGTAACCTGAACAGCGGCCAGGGATATCAGGCCTGCGGATGGATTTTTGATGCTGAAACCGTTTTCGATACCATCGGGATCCTGGAGTGGGCCAGACTTGCTCCCGTCGATCGCGTGAAAGGGATCATGCGCACGCCGGACGGGCTGGTGCGGATCAACCGTCAGGGCGACGATTTCTTTATTGAAACCCAAAATGTGGCGCCGCCTGACAGCCGAATAGAGTTAATTAGTGCGGTTAACGCCGACTGGAATGCCCTCCAGTCCAGCCTGTTGAGGATTCGTTTAAGTTCGGGCGGCTAACGTTGCCCCAGTTTTCACTCTATGCAGAACGTTATGACAACTCGATTTCCCCTGATATTACTGCTTAATGTCGCCGGTCTGGCGCTTTTCTTCTCCTGGTATATCCCGGCGGATCATGGTTTCTGGTTCCCGCTGGATTCTGCCATTTTTCACTTCTTCAACCAGGAGCTGGTGAAGAGCAACGCGTTCCTGTGGCTGGTAGCAATTACCAACAACCGCGCCTTCGACGGCTTCTCGCTGCTGGCCATGGGCTGCCTGATGCTCTCTTTCTGGCTGAAAGAGGATAAAGCCGGGCGTCGGCGTATTCTCATTATCGGTCTGGTGATGCTGCTGTTTGCCGTCGTCATTAACCAGCTGGCAACCGCGATTATTCCGGTTAAGCGTTCAAGCCCAACGCTATTCTTCACCGATATTAATCGCGTCAGCGAACTGCTGCATATTCCAACAAAAGATGCGTCGAAGGACAGTTTCCCCGGCGATCACGGCATGATGCTGCTTATTTTTTCCGCAATTATGCTTCGCTATTTCGGCAGAAAAGCCTTTGCCATAGCCCTGATTATTTTTGTGGTTTTTGCCTTCCCGCGCGTAATGATTGGCGCCCACTGGTTCACCGATATTGCCGTCGGTTCGCTCTCCGTGGCGCTGATTGCGCTGCCGTGGTGTTTAATGACCCCGCTGAGCGACAGGATAATAGCGCTGTTCGATCGCTATCTTCCCGGTAAAGCGCAACAACAATTAAACAAATAACTAACCTAAATTAACGTGGGCTATCAGGGATCGACATGATCCCTGATAGCGTTCTCGCCGCGATCTTTCCCCGCTGTCATATTCTCGTCATCATATTCATGTTAAAAATGAAGCAATTGCATACTGGCGCAGCGGATCCGTCGCTATTTTGCGCAATTCTATGTTTTTACTTTCTGTATCACATTTTCTTATAAAAAAAAGGCTTTTTTTACTCGCAATACCCCTGGCAATCGGTTAATCTCGAACTCGTTTTGCCCCATAGAGATAATTATTTCCTTGGTGAATAATTTTGTGCGCTGTGCCACAAATGTGACCAGAAACAATTGTCTCAATGTGAACAGATAATTAGTCTCGTCACGTTTGGCATTTTTATAACGATATTTGTCGTTAAGGACTTCAAGGGATAATAAACAACATGGTCAAATCTCAACCGTTTCTGAGATATATCTTACGGGGGATCCCGGCGATAGCAGTCGCGGTACTGTTGTCTGCATGTAGTACATCGAACACCGCAAAGAATATGCATCCTGAGACGCGTGTTGTGGGAATGGAAGATTCCTCGTCACTGCAAGCCTCTCAGGATGAATTTGAAAATATGGTACGTAATCTGGACGTTAAGTCCCGTATTATGGACCAGTATGCAAGCTGGAAAGGCGTGCGCTATCGTCTTGGCGGCAGCACAAAAACAGGTATTGATTGTTCCGGTTTTGTACAGCGTACGTTCCGCGAGCAGTTTGGGTTAGATCTTCCGCGTTCAACCTATGAACAGCAGGAGATGGGCAAGTCGATTTCACGTACCAAACTGCGCACCGGTGATTTAGTCCTGTTCCGTGCCGGTTCTACAGGTCGACATGTTGGCATCTACATTGGTAATGACCAGTTTGTACATGCCTCCACCAGTAGCGGTGTGACCATTTCCAGCATGAATGAACCATACTGGAAGAAGCGCTATAACGAAGCACGCCGCGTACTGACCCGCAGTTAATATGACTATTGTATCGTTGGTTATCCCTTGGCTGACGATATGATGAAAAAAAGCACTGCTTCGGCAGTGTTTTTTTTTGCCCGTTACACTGAATACATCCAGCGGCATTTCAGGAATCACGACGTCTATGTTCACCCGCTACTTCTCCAGCAATCGCAAGATATTAATCCTCAGCATTATCACAGGCCTGATCGCCGCCCTGCTCCTGGGCTCGTTGCAATTTTTCTGGAGCTACCACAAGCGGGAAGTCAAATTCGACACCCTGATCCACGACGTGAGCAGCTATATGGAGAGCTATTTCGATGAGTTGAAAAACGCTGTCGATACCCTCCAGCCGCTCACGCTGAACAACTGCCACGACGTCAATCAGGAGCTTACCTCGCGCGCGGCCTTTAGCATTAATGTTCGCGCATTCCTGCTGGTCAGAGACAAAATGGCGTTCTGTTCTTCCGCCACCGGCCCGATGAATTTCCCGATGGAGGAGCTGATACCCGAGCTGCACATCGATAAGCAGATCGATATGGCGTTGCTTCCAGGCACCCCGATGTTGCCCAACAAGCCTGCCATCGCCATCTGGTACCGTAACCCGTTAGTGAAGGACGGCGGCGTGTTCACCTCGGTGAATCTCAATTTGACGCCTTACCTGCTCTACACCGCGCGCCAGGACGAATTCACAGGGATAGCCATCATCATTGGCGATCATGCGCTGTCAACGCGGTCCAGCACGCTGCTCAACGCGCATGACCTGGATGAAATCCCGGCCCGTACCGCGACGCTGAAAGACATTCCCCTGACCATAAACCTGTATGCGGACGCATGGACCAGCGATGAAATTCTCTACGCCCTGTTTTTCGGGCTGGTGTGCGGTATTTGTGCCGGATCGCTCAACTACTATATCCTCAGCATTCGGCTCAATCCGGGTAAAGAGATTTTAAGCGCCATTAAGCGCGGCCAGTTTTACGTGGTCTATCAGCCCGTCGTTGATGCCAAATCGCTCAAAATGACCGGCCTTGAAGTGCTGATGCGCTGGAAACACCCGACAATGGGGGAAATTCCGCCGGACGCGTTTATCAACTTCGCCGAAGCGCAGAAGCTGATCGTCCCGCTGACGCTGCATCTCTTTGACCTTATCATTCACGATGCCCCCGTGTTACAAACCCTGTTACCTCCGGGCGCAAAGGTGGGCATTAACATTGCGCCGGGGCATCTGCATGCGGAAAGCTTCAAGGACGATATGCGCACCTTCAAAGCGTTACTGCCCCCGGATTACTTCCAGATCGTGCTGGAAATTACCGAGCGCGACATGCTGAATCATCGGGAAGCCAACAGCCTCTTCGAATGGCTGCATAACGAAGGGTTTGAAATCGCCATTGATGATTTTGGCACCGGCCACAGCGCGCTGATTTATCTTGAGCATTTCACCATGGACTACCTCAAAATCGACCGTGGGTTTGTTAATGCGATAGGGACTGAGACGGTAACGTCACCGGTGCTGGATGCCGTGCTGACGCTGGCAAGACGGCTGAGTATGTTGACCGTCGCCGAAGGGGTGGAAACGCCGGAACAGGCCGCCTGGCTGCGCGAGCATGGCGTTAACTTCCTTCAGGGGTACTGGATTAGCCGCCCGATGCCGCTGGAACAGTTCCGCAAATGGCGTCCTGACGTTTCACCCGACGGTGAATAATTTCACATTGCCCGTGACGTCACTTATTATTCAGCTTAACCGAGCCGGTCTGTAAAAGAGGGAGCTGCCGCGAGATGCTTATGCGCTTTATGTTGCTGATGTTGGCATTAACGAGCCTGTCCAGCCAGGCGCAGGCCATCAAAGAAAATATCGCCTTCGCGGTGATTGGCGAGCCGAAATATGCGGTCAATTTCACGCACTTCGATTACGTTAACCCAGCCGCGCCGAAGGGTGGAAAGGTCACGCTTTCCGCTACCGGCACCTTCGACAACTTCAACCGCTTCGCCCTGCGCGGCGTGGCGGCCGCGCGGACGGAATCGCTTTACGATACGCTCTTTGTCACGTCTGATGACGAGCCCGGCAGCTACTATCCGCTGATTGCCGAGAACGTGCGTTACGCCGATAACTTCGCCTGGGCGGAAATCTCGCTGAACCCGCGGGCACGTTTTCATGACGGTACGCCGGTGAAGGCCAGCGACGTCGCCTTCACCTTCCATAAATTCATGACCGAAGGCGTCCCCCAGTTCCGCATCGTGTATAAAGGCGCATCCGTCAGAGCCATCGCACCGCTCACCGTGCGCATCGAGCTGAGCGAACCGAACAAGGAGAACATGCTTAGCCTGTTCTCTCTGCCGGTGATGCCTGAATCATTCTGGAAAAATCATAAGCTAAGCGACCCGCTTTCCACGCCGCCGCTGGCGGGCGGCCCATACCGCATCACCGACTGGCGCATGGGGCAATATGTCGTTTACTCTCGCGTTAAAGACTACTGGGCGGCCAACCTGCCGGTAAACCGCGGGCGCTGGAATTTCGACACCCTTCGCTATGATTACTACCTCGACGATAACGTGGCGTTTGAAGCGTTCAAAGCCGGCGCCTTCGATTTACGCGTAGAGAGCAGCGCCAAAAACTGGGCGACCCGCTATATCGGCAAAAATTTCGCAAAAGGCTATATCGTCAAAGACGAGCACAAAAATGAGTCTGCCCAGGACACCCGCTGGCTGGCGTTTAATATTCAGCGTCCGGTATTTAATGACCGCCGGGTGCGGGAAGCGATATCTCTGGCCTTTGATTTTGAGTGGATGAACAAAGCGCTGTTTTACGGGGCTTACAGCCGCGCCAACAGCTATTTTCAAAATACCGAGTACGCCGCGCGTGATTATCCGAAAGCCGACGAGCTGGTTCTGCTGGCACCGCTGAAAGCGGAGGTTCCGCCGCAGGTGTTCACCACCGTGTTTCAGCCGCCCGCCTCGAACGGGGACGGTTACGACCGCGACAACCTGCTCAAGGCCAGCAAGCTGCTGGATGACGCGGGCTGGCACCTGAAAAATCAAAAGCGTGTGGATGCCAAAACGGGTAAGCCTCTCAGCTTTGAGCTGCTGCTCTCGTCCGGGGGCAACGATCAGTGGGTACTGCCGTTCAAGCATAACCTTGAGCGGCTGGGCGTGACCATGAACATTCGCCAGGTCGATAACGCGCAGATAACGAGCCGCATGCGCAGCCGTGATTACGACATGATGCAGCGCCTGTGGCCCGCCCAGCCGTGGCCCAGCTCGGACCTGCAAATTTCCTGGGCCTCCAGCTACATCGACTCCTCATACAATGCGCCAGGGGTAAAAAGCCCGGCGATTGACGCGCTGATTGCGAAAATAGTGGCGGCGCAGGGGGATAAAGAAAAGCTCCTGCCGCTCGGGCGCGCCCTCGACAGGGTCTTAACCTGGAACTACTACATGCTGCCGATGTGGTATATGGGCGAAGATCGCCTGGCGCGCTGGGACAAGTTCTCCGTGCCCGCCGTGCGCCCTGTCTATTCCCTGGGCTTTGATACCTGGTGGTATGACGTTAACAAAGCCGCCAGACTTCCCGCTGAGCGGCGCTAAGGAATCATCATGGGTGCCTATCTTATACGTCGTCTCCTGCTGATCGTCCCCACCCTGTGGGCCATCATCACGATTAACTTTTTTATCGTGCAAATCGCCCCCGGCGGCCCGGTCGATCAGGCGATTGCCGCTATTGAATTTGGCAACAGCGGCGGCATGCCCGGCGGCGGCGAAGGGATGGGCGCGAGCCATGCGCGAACCGGCGTAGGGAATATCAGTGAAAGCCATTATCGCGGCGGCCGCGGGCTGGATCCGGAAGTGATCGCCGAGATCACCCACCGCTACGGCTTTGACAAACCGATTCACGAGCGCTATTTCAAAATGCTCTGGGATTACATCCGCTTTGATTTTGGCGATAGCCTGTTTCGCAGTGCCTCAGTGTTAACGTTGATCAAGCAAAGCCTGCCGGTGTCGATAACGCTGGGGCTGTGGGGAACGCTGATTATCTATCTGGTCTCTATACCGCTCGGGATCCGCAAAGCGGTGTATAACGGCAGCCGCTTCGATATCTGGAGCAGCACGTTCATCATCATCGGCTATGCCATTCCGGCGTTTCTGTTTGCCGTCCTGCTGATTGTCTTTTTTGCCGGGGGGAGTTATTTCGACCTCTTCCCGCTGCGGGGGCTGGTCTCCGCCGATTTCAGCTCCCTGCCGTGGTATCAGAAAATCACTGACTATCTCTGGCATATCACGCTGCCGGTGCTGGCAACGGTCATCGGCGGGTTTGCGGCCCTGACCATGTTGACCAAGAACGCCTTTCTCGATGAAATTCGTAAACAGTACGTCGTGACTGCCCGCGCCAAGGGCGTGAGCGAGAAGCAGATCATGTGGAAACACGTGTTCCGTAACGCCATGCTGCTGGTGATCGCCGGATTTCCGGCCACGTTCATCGGCATGTTTTTTACCGGCTCGCTGCTGATAGAGGTGATGTTCTCGCTCAACGGCCTGGGGCTGCTGGGCTATGAGGCTACCGTATCGCGCGATTATCCGGTGATGTTTGGCACACTCTATATTTTCACCCTGATTGGCCTGCTGCTGAATATCATCAGTGATATCAGCTATACGCTGGTCGATCCCCGAATCGATTTTGAGGGCCGCTGATGCCGCGTTTAAGCCCCGTCAACCAGGCCCGCTGGGCCCGTTTTCGCCACAACCGCCGCGGCTACTGGTCGCTGTGGATTTTTGCCGTGCTGTTTGCCTTAAGCATGTGTTCGGAGCTGATCGCCAACGACAAACCGTTGCTGGTGCATTTTAACGACCGCTGGTACGTGCCGGTTATCGCCAACTACAGCGAAAGCGACTTTGGCGGCCCGTTTGCGACACCGGCGGAGTATCAGGATCCGTGGCTTCGCCAGCAGATTGAGCAGCACGGCTGGGCACTCTGGGCGCCGGTGCGCTTTGGCGCAAACAGCATTAACTTCTCCACTACGACCCCCTTCCCTTCCCCGCCCTCCGCGCAAAACTGGCTGGGAACCGATGCGAACGGCGGCGACGTGCTGGCGCGCATCCTTTATGGCACGCGAATTTCTCTTCTTTTTGGGCTGATGCTGACGATCTTCTCAAGCGTGATGGGCGTCGTGGCGGGCGCCGTTCAGGGCTACTACGGCGGGAAAATCGACCTGTGGGGCCAGCGGGTTATTGAAGTCTGGTCAGGTATGCCAACGCTGTTTCTGATCATCCTGCTTTCCAGCGTGGTGCAGCCTGGCTTCTGGTGGCTGTTAGGCATCACCGTCCTGTTCGGCTGGATGGCGCTGGTGGGCGTGGTGCGGGCGGAGTTCTTGCGTACCCGTAATTTCGACTATATTCGCGCCGCGCAGGCGCTTGGCGTGAGCGACCGCGGGATCATCTTCCGCCATATGCTGCCCAACGCGGTGGTCGCAACGCTCACCTTCCTGCCGTTTATTCTGTGCAGTTCCATCACCACCCTCACCTCGCTGGATTTTCTTGGCTTTGGGCTACCGCTGGGTTCCCCGTCGCTCGGCGAACTGCTGCTGCAGGGCAAAAACAACCTGCAGGCACCGTGGTTAGGCATCGCCGCCTTTCTTTCCGTGGCCGTGCTGCTTTCGCTGCTGATTTTTATTGGCGAAGCCGTGCGCGATGCCTTCGATCCGAACAAGGCGGTATAAAATGACCCAGCCCCTTCTCAGTATTGATAACCTGTCGATTGCTTTTTCAACGCAGGGCGAGACGCGCACCGTGGTCACCGACCTGTCGCTGCAGATCCAGCCCGGGGAAACGCTGGCCCTGGTGGGCGAGTCGGGTTCAGGCAAGAGCGTTTCGGCACTCTCCATCCTGCGGCTGCTGCCTTCTCCGCCGGTGAGCTACCCGCAGGGAGATATTCTTTTTCACGGCAGTTCGCTGCTGCATGCCGACGAACATACCCTGCGCGGCATTCGCGGCAACAAAATCGCCATGATCTTCCAGGAGCCGATGGTTTCGCTTAACCCTCTGCACAGTCTTGAAAAACAGCTCTATGAAGTGCTCTCCCTGCATCGGGGGATGCGCAAAGAGGCCGCGCGGGGAGAAATTCTGGACTGTCTGGAGCGAACGGGCATACGTAACGCGGCCAAACGGCTGAACGATTTTCCGCACCAGCTCTCCGGGGGCGAACGCCAGCGCGTGATGATTGCCATGGCGCTGCTCACGCGCCCCGAGCTGTTGATTGCCGACGAGCCTACAACGGCGCTGGACGTGACGGTACAGGCGCAAATATTGACGCTGCTGCGGGAGCTGCGTGACGAGCTGAACATGAGCCTGCTGTTTATCACGCATAACCTGAGCATTGTAAGAAAGCTGGCCGACAGCGTCGCGGTGATGCAAAACGGACGGTGCGTTGAACAGAATACCGCGTCCACGCTGCTGAGCGCGCCGCAGCACCCCTATACGCAGCGTTTGCTCGACAGCGAACCCTCCGGCGACCCGGTTCCTCTCGCGGCTGACAGCACACCGCTGCTGCGCGTTGAGGATCTGTCCGTCTCGTTCCCGATCCGCAAAGGTATTCTGCGCCGCATTGTCGATCGGAACCCGGTGCTGAAAAACATCCGCTTCTCGCTGCGCCCGGGAGAATCCCTCGGGCTGGTGGGCGAATCCGGTTCGGGCAAAAGCACCACCGGTCTGGCGCTGCTGCGCTTAATTGCCTCTGAGGGCGAGATCCTCTTCGACGATATGCCGCTGCACCGCTGGAACCGCCGTCAGATGCTGCCCGTGCGGCCCCGCATGCAGGTGGTGTTTCAGGATCCTAACTCCTCGCTTAACCCACGGCTCAGCGTGTTACAGATTATCGAAGAGGGTCTGCGCGTGCATCAGCCCGGCCTGAGCGCTCAGCAGCGAGAGCAGGAAGTTATGCGGGTGATGGCCGAAGTAGGCTTAGACGCCGAGACCCGCCACCGCTATCCGGCTGAATTCTCCGGCGGACAGCGCCAGCGTATCGCCATTGCCCGCGCGCTGATCCTGAAACCGGAGCTGATTATTCTGGATGAACCGACGTCGTCGCTGGACAGAACCGTTCAGGCGCAGATCCTGGCCCTGCTGAAAGGGCTTCAGGAAAAGCACCGGCTGGCCTATATCTTTATCAGCCACGATCTACAGGTGGTGCGGGCGCTATGCCATCAGGTGATTGTGTTGCGACAGGGAGAAGTGGTCGAGCAGGGTGAGTGCCAGCGCGTATTTAGCGCGCCAACGCAGCGCTACACGCGCCAGCTGTTATCGGCAGACTAGCGGTCAGAAGGGATACTGGCCGGAGAAAGGCTCAGCGATGGCAACGCCAAAATTCTTCAGACGGCAGGTGGCGGCAAACTCGTCCTGGCTTTTCACAAACAGGCACGGCTCACCTTCACACTCCAGTACGGAGCTGTCCACTTCGATATCCGTCAGGGCCTGACTGAGACGCTCCATCACCCGCCATGCATTTTCGTCGCTCGGGCTCAGCAGCTTGAGCGCGACCAGGCAGTTTTCGCAGCCCGCGACGCTTTGCGGAATCGGTTCAACTTTCGAACCTGCAAAACCCGCCGACCAGCGATAGCTCTGGGGCAAGCGATGGACAATGGAGAGTTGTAATGTATTCACGTTCGTTCCCCGGAAGCAAAATTTACTTCACAATTTATTTACATTTATAGTAACACATCATCGCCAGCCTGCACTATTCAGCGCTTTTTTATCTATTTCCAGGCTCGCGTCGGCGCTATATGTACCCGTTTCTGCGATCTAACTCAACCTTTTTGAATACAATGATGTGACTTTTTACACAAATAGATTTTACATAAAATAAACAAACACGGAATAAACGAACGGGGGTTTGGTTGATATGCATCAACAAAAAAGGCCCTGTCGGGCCTTCTCTGTGTTTTAGTGGGCCGCTTTTCGCGGTCGACTGGCGTAAAGATAGAAGAGTATCGAGCTGGTTGCGCAAAAAGCCATCGCCCACAGCATGGGCCATGCCGTCGTAAAGGTAGCCATCGAAAGCAACGCGCCAACGATAGCGCCGATGCCGAAGCGGAACGTCCCCGCCAGGGACGATGCGGTGCCCGCCATGTGCGGAAACTCATCCAGGATCACCGCCATCGCATTAGATGACACCATCGACACGCAGCCGACAAAGGCCGCCACGCCAACCACCAGCGCCCAGAAGCCCACGCCCAGAAACGCGCTCACCACCAGCCAGATAGCCATCACAAACTGGATCCACAGCCCGGCGCGGAACATGTTCAGCGCCCCCACCCGCCGGACAAAACGGCTGTTGATGATGGTCATGATGAACAGGAAGACGATGTTAAGCGCAAAGTAGTAGCCGAAGTGCTGCGGCGAAACGTGGTTCAGCTCGATGTAGACAAACGGCCCGGCGCTCAGGAAGGAGAACATCCCGGCGAAGCTGAACCCGCTTGCCAGCATATAGCTGAGCACGCGCTTGTGGCGAAACAGCGAGGCAAAGTTGCCGATTGTGGTTCGGATGTGGAATTTCTGACGGCGCTCGACAGGGAGCGTTTCATCAATAAAGAAGAAGATCATCGCGGAGGCCAGCAGCGCGGCCAGGGCCAGGATCCAGAAAATCACGTGCCAGCTAAACCACACCAGCACCGCACCACCGGCCATGGGTGCCACCAGCGGCGCAATCGTCGTCACCAGCATCACGAACGACATCATCCGGGAGAACTCTTCCTTCGGGTAGATATCGCGCATCAGGGCGTTAATCACCACGCTTGCCGCTGCCGCCGCCAGACCGTGGAAGAAGCGCATGACAATCAGATGATCGATGGTCTGCGCCAGCGCACAGGCCACCGCTGCGGCCGCAAAGACCAGCGTCCCGCCCAGAATGACGGGCTTGCGTCCAAGGCTGTCCGCCATCGGGCCATAAAACAGCTGGCCGAGGGCAAAGCCGAGAATATAGGTGCTGAGCGTCATCTGCGCGCTGCCCGCCGGGACGCCAAACTGTGCAGAAATTACCGGCAGCGCAGGCAGGTACATATCAATAGACAGCGGCATCAGCATGGCCAGCAGGCCAAGAATGAAGACGATTTTGAACGACGAGTGTGGCCTGGTGGTCACAGAGCTCTCCTGAAATTAGTGCGAAGGCAGACCGACGCTGGCGATCTCTTCTTCCGTTAACGGGCGATATTCGCCTGGCGCCAGGTCGGGATCGAGTTCAATCGCACCAATCCGCTCACGATGCAGGCCCACAACGCGGTTCCCCACGGCGGCAAACATACGTTTCACCTGATGGTAACGCCCTTCGCTGATGGTCAGACGGACTTCGGTCGGCGTGATTACCTCAAGCACGGCGGGTTTGGTCAGATCTTTTTCATTATGCAGCTGAACGCCTTTCGTGAATTGCTCTGCCGTGTCATCCGACACCGGCGACTCCAGCGTGACCAGATAGGTTTTCTCGCAGTGGTGACGCGGGGAAGTAATGCGATGCGACCACTGCCCGTCGTCGGTCATCAGCACCAGACCCGTGGTGTCGATGTCGAGACGGCCTGCGGCGTGCAGCTTGTGCGCCACCGGTTCGTCGAGGAAATAGAGCACCGTTGGGTGATCCGGATCGTCCGTTGAGCAGACGTAGCCTTCCGGCTTATTGAGCATGAAGTAGCGCGGACCGTGCTGCTGGGTCAGCGGATTGCCGTCATATTCCACCTGATGCTCGGGCTGGAGTTTGAAAGCGGTGTCTCTCACAATGTCGCCATCCACGGTAACGCGGCAGGCGCGAATTTCGCGCCCGGCAATAGCGCGGCTTACGCCGAGTTGCTGAGCGATAAACTTATCAAGTCGCATGAAATCTTTTTAGCCTTAATGGTGCTGGAAGTCGGACAACAGGTCCGAAAAAAGAAGCAGTCTGGAACGGTTCAGTATAATGGTCTGGTTGCGCCACTCAAGGGAAAAAGTTTCGTGGCATACTATGTGCGGAATAACGAAACCGAGACCCTATGACTTTTACACTTCGTCCCTATCAGCAGGAAGCCGTTGACGCCACCCTCGCCTGGTTCCGTAAACACCGCGAGCCGGCGGCGATTGTGCTCCCGACCGGCGCAGGCAAGAGCCTGGTCATCGCCGAACTGGCGCGTCTGGCGCGCGGTCGCGTGCTGGTGCTGGCGCACGTCAAAGAGCTCGTCGCGCAAAACCACGCCAAGTATTGTGCACTTGGGCTAGAAGCCGATATTTTCGCCGCCGGGCTGAAGCGCAAAGAGAGCCACGGCAAAGTGGTCTTTGGCAGCGTGCAGTCGGTGGCGCGCAATCTGGACCTGTTTCGCAGCGAATTTTCGCTGCTGATTGTCGACGAGTGTCACCGCATCAGCGATGACGACGACAGCCAGTACCAGCAAATCCTGGCTCACCTGAAAGCGGTGAACCCTCGCCTGCGCCTGCTGGGCCTGACGGCGACCCCGTTTCGTCTGGGGAAAGGCTGGATCTATCGCTACCATTATCACGGCATGGTGCGCGGCGATGACAAGGCCCTGTTTAGCGACTGCATTTACGAACTTCCGCTGCGCTACATGATTAAACATGGCTACCTGACGCCGCCTGAACGGCTGGATATGCCGGTGGTGCAGTACGATTTCAGCCGTTTGCAGGCGCAGAGCAACGGATTATTCAGCGAAGCGGATCTCAACCAGGAGCTGAAAAAGCAGAAGCGTATTACGCCGCATATCATCAGCCAGATTGAGGAGTTCGCCGCGACGCGTAAAGGGGTGATGATCTTTGCCGCCACCGTTGAGCACGCGCGAGAAATCACCGGGTTACTACCCTCCGGCGACGCGGCGTTAATCACCGGCGAGACGCCCGGCCCGGAGCGCGACAGCCTGATTAACGCGTTTAAGGCCCAGCAGTTCCGCTATCTGGTAAATGTGTCGGTATTGACCACCGGCTTTGACGCCCCGCACGTCGACCTGATCGCCATTCTGCGCCCGACCGAATCGGTCAGTCTGTATCAGCAAATTGTTGGCCGCGGCCTGCGCCTGGCCCCGGGAAAAACCGACTGCCTGATCCTGGATTATGCGGGTAACCCGCACGATCTCTATACGCCTGAAGTCGGCGCGCCAAAAGGGAAAAGCGACAACGTGCCCGTGCAGGTCTTTTGCCCTGCCTGCGGGTTTGCCAACACCTTCTGGGGAAAAACCACCGCCGACGGTACGCTGATCGAACACTTTGGCCGCCGCTGTCAGGGCTGGTTTGAAGATGATGACGGGCATCGCGAGCAGTGCGATTTCCGCTTCCGGTTCAAAAACTGCCCGCAGTGCAACGCCGAAAACGACATTGCCGCGCGCCGCTGCCGGGAATGCGACACGGTGCTGGTTGACCCGGACGACATGCTGAAAGCGGCGCTAAAGCTGAAAGATGCGCTGGTGCTGCGCTGTTCCGGCATGGCGCTGCAGCCCGGCGCCGATGAAAAAGGTGAGTGGTTGAAAATCACCTATTACGACGAAGACGGGGCGGACGTCAGCGAGCGCTTCCGGGTCCAGACGCCTGCTCAGCGAATGGCCTTCGAACAGCTGTTTATCCGCCCGCATACCCGAACGCCGGGCGTCCCCCTGCGCTGGATAACCGTGGCCGATATCGTGCGCCAGCAGGTGCTATTGCGCCATCCGGATTTTGTCGTCGCCCGTAAGAAAGGCCAGTTCTGGCAGGTGCGTGAGAAACTCTTTGACTACGAAGGTCGCTTCCGTCGCGCCAACGAATTGCGCGGTTAGCGGGACTTTTCATTGATGTGAGGGGCATTTGAGTATAAAATGCCGCCCGCTTCACATCCGTGAGGCAGAACACTCACCTGCTGCTGGGTCGCCTGTAGCAGGGTTTTAAATACAGAGAGAAATCAATGTTCACTATCGAAGCAGAAGTACGTAACGTGCAGGGTAAGGGTGCGAGCCGCCGCCTGCGTAACGCTAACAAGTTCCCGGCTATCGTTTACGGTGGCGAAGCTGCTCCAGTTGCAATCGAACTGGATCACGACAAACTGTGGAACCTGCAGACCAAAGCTGAATTCTACAGCGAAGTTCTGACCATCGTTGTTGGCGGTAAAGAAGAAAAAGTGAAAGTTCAGGCTGTTCAGCGTCACCCGTTCAAGCCAAAACTGTCTCACATCGACTTCGTTCGCGCGTAATCGCAAACACGTCGAAAAAAAACCCCGCTTCTGCGGGGTTTTTTTATGGCTGTTATTTCCCGCCCGAGGTGCGGCGCTGAAGCTGATCGCGCAGGTTCGGCGGCGTGCCTTTAATGGTCAGCGTATCGGTGGCCGGATCCCAGAAGATGCGTTCACCCAGCAACATTGCGTCAAAGTTGATGGTTAACCCACCGCCGCTGCCGGCAAACTTGGTTAACTGACGCAGCGTACTGCGATCCGCCGGGAAGCTCTCTTCCAGTTCATAGCCTTTTTCAGCCGTAAATTCCTGGAAGCTGACTTCGCTGACGCCAGCCAGCTCTTTTGACAGGGACTCCAGTTCGATCTCCTCCCCTGCCTGCAGCTGTTCGTTGCAGTAGCTGTAGACCTGCTGACGCACGGTCTGGCGCTCGGATTTATCGAGCTGCGCTTCTGCTGTGAAGTCGTCAACCGCCTGAAGCAGCCCTTTGTTCTGCGCTTTGGCATTGAGACCTTCGCTGGCACCGAGGAAATCCATAAAGAAATCCGCCACTTTGCGGCCCACGCGCCCCTTCAGGAAAGTGAGGTAGCGGGTCGACTCCGGGTTGGTTTCCCATTCGGTCAAATCAATACGCGCCACGATATCCGCATGGTTGATATCCAGATAATGCGTTGAGCTGATATCCAGCTGCTCGTTCACGCGCATGCTGCTTAAGTTATTCAGCACGGTAACCAGCAGATACTCTACCGCCAGATAGCGGTAGTGGCAGAACAGCACGATCCCGCCGTCGGCAAACGGATATTTCGCCAGCTCGTCGCGCAGACGCCCGGTTGCGGCGCGGCTAAACGCCAGAAAATCCTCTTCGCCCTGACGCTGCAGGCGCAGACTATCCGCCAGTTCACTCTCTTCGCTGAACAGGCCATAGGCTTTATTTTTGGCACTGTAGACGCGATGCAGCTCTGCCATCATCTCCACAACGGTCGCCGTGGGTTCCACTAACGAATCGCGCAGCACCACTTCAAGGGTTTGCTCATCACGCTTGATAAGCTGGTGCAAGGCAATCTGGTTGATTTCCAGACTCATGATAAACTCTCCTTTTAGACCGGGCGGTATTCAACCACCACCAGGACATGTGTGCAACAACAGATAAAAAAGGGGAAAAAAAGCTGTTGCTACGGTAATATGTTGCCCTTTCATCAACAAACTGATTTTGATTTATGCCACAACATTCCCGCTACAGTGATGAACACGTTGAACAACTGCTCAGTGAGCTGGTCAACGTACTGGAAAAACATAAAACGCCGACCGATCTCTCCCTGATGGTTTTGGGAAATATGGTCACCAACCTGATTAACACCAGCGTTGCTCCGGCTCAGCGTCAGGCGATCGCAAAATCGTTCGCCCAGGCTTTACAGTCGTCCGTCAGCAACGACCCGGCCCATTAAGGGATACGAACAACAGTTTATGGTGACGAATCGTCAGCGCTACCGTGAAAAAGTCTCCCAGATGGTCAGCTGGGGGCACTGGTTTGCCCTGTTCAACATTCTGTTGGCGACGGTCATTGGCTGTCGTTATCTGTTTGTCGCAGACTGGCCAACAACGCTAACCGGGCGTATCTACTCCTGGATAAGCGTTGTCGGTCACTTTAGCTTTTTGGTTTTCGCCACCTATCTGCTGATCCTGTTCCCCTTGACGTTTATCGTCATGTCGCAGCGTCTGATGCGATTCTTGTCCGCCATCCTTGCGACGGTGGGGATGACGCTGCTGCTTATTGACAGTGAAGTGTTCACCCGCTTCCACCTGCACCTCAACCCCATCGTCTGGGAACTGGTGATTAACCCCGACCAGAACGAAACGGCCCGTGACTGGCAGCTGATGTTTATCAGCGTCCCGGTGATCCTGTTGATTGAGATGCTGTTTGCCACCTGGAGCTGGCAAAAACTTCGCAGCCTGACCCGGCGACGCCATTACGCGAAGCCCGTCGCCGCACTCTTCTTCGTCTCCTTTATCAGTTCGCACATCATGTATATCTGGGCGGATGCGAACTTCTATCGCCCTATTACCATGCAGCGCGCTAACCTGCCGCTCTCATATCCGATGACGGCCCGTCGCTTCCTCGAGAAACACGGCCTGCTTGATGCGCAGGAGTACCAGCGACGCCTGGTCGAACAGGGTAACCCGGAAGCGGTCAGCGTTCAGTATCCTCTGAGCGACCTGCAGTACCGCGATATGGGACGCGGGCAAAACGTCCTGCTGATCACCGTCGATGGCCTGAACTACTCGCGCTACGAGAAGCAGATGCCTGCGCTGGCCGATTTCGCCAGTAAAAACGTCTCCTTTACTCAGCATATGAGCTCCGGTAACTCAACCGATGCGGGCATTTTTGGCCTCTTCTATGGCATTTCAGCTGGCTACATGGACGGCGTACTGTCTACCCGCACGCCTGCGGCGCTGATCACCGGGCTGAATCAGCAAGGCTATCAGTTAGGGTTGTTCTCCTCCGATGGATTTAACAGCCCGCTCTACCGCCAGGCGCTGCTGTCCGATTTCTCACTGCCAACGGCACAAAATCAGTCCGATGCGCAGACCGCCAGCCAATGGATAAACTGGCTGCAGCGCTACGCCCAGGAAGATAACCGCTGGTTCTCATGGGTTGCCTTTAACGGCACAACGCTTGCTGACAGCAATAAGAAGGACTTTGCGCGCCGTTATGGCCGCGCGGCTGGCGATGTTGATGCGCAGATAGGCCGCGTGCTCGACGCGCTACGTGAGTCTGGCAAGCTGGACAACACCGTGGTGATCGTAACCGCGGGTCATGGCGTGCCGTTAGGTGACGAGACGAAGAGTATGAGCTGGTCTCGTCCGAATCTGCAGGTTCCGCTGGTGATCCACTGGCCAGGCACGCCTGCGCAGCGCATCAATATGCTCACTGAGCATAAAGATGTGATGACTACCCTGATGCAACGCCTGCTGCACGTCAGCACACCGGCAAACGAGTATTCGCAGGGGCAGGATCTCTTCAGCGCCGCGCGCCGCCACAACTGGGTAACGGCTGCGGGGAATAATACGCTGGTGGTGACCACGCCGAAGCTGACGCTGGTGCTGAACAGCAACGGGAATTATCAGACGTATAATCTGCAGGGTGAACGGTTGAAAGACCAGAAACCGCAGCTGAGCCTCCTGCTGCAGGTCCTGACGGATGAGAAGCGGTTTATCGCTAACTGATTAATAATAAACCAGTTAGCGACAGATTCCCTTGCATTCAAAACGGAATCGAGTAGTATTCTTTTTATGCGTCGGCACGTAGCGCAGCCTGGTAGCGCACCGTCATGGGGTGTCGGGGGTCGGAGGTTCAAATCCTCTCGTGCCGACCAAAATTATTATCAAAACCAGCCTCTTACGGCTGGTTTTTTTATTCCATTTCGTCAGGTGTTTTTCGCAGATAAACCAGCGTCGCCAGACAAATCACCGCCCCGGCATAAAACGTATACTGCGCACCAAACGTCTCCCAGATGGCCCCTGCCCCCAGGCTGGCGACTAATAACCCCACGCCGCTGACCAGACTAAAAATACCGTAGGCGGTACCGCGCAGATCCGCAGGTGCGGTTTTAGCAATCATTGCCGCCAGCAGCCCCTGGGTCATGCCCATATGTATCCCCCAAAGCGCAACGCCTAAAATAATGCCTGCCCAGTGGGTGCTCAGCGCCAGCACAATGTCCGCGCCAATCAGCACCACCAGCCCCCACTGCAATAATCGGGTGTGGCTCATCACGTCGGATAACTTGCCAAACGGATAGGCAGAGAGGAAATAGAGCAGATTCATGGCAACCATCACCAGCGGGATCAGCGCCAGCGGTACACCCGACTGCTGAGCGCGAAGCACAAGAAATGCCTCACTGAAACGTGCGAGCGTGAAGATGGCCCCCAGGCCAATGACCCACCAGCAGCCTTTACCGAGGCGCCTGAGGTTCTCTCTTTTGATGGGATTCGTTCGTTTATGCTCGACAGGGGTTTTAGGCTCATGCAGGCCGAAGAAAAGCAAGGCAACGGCGAGTACGCCGGGGATCACCGCAATCCAGAAAATGGTACGAAAATCATCATTCCACAGCAGCATTAAGCCGACGGCCAGCAGCGGCCCGAGAAATGCGCCGATGGTGTCCATCGACTGACGCAAACCAAAGGCCGCGCCGCGGAGTTCCGGCGGCGTAACGTCAGCGACCAGCGCATCGCGCGGCGCCCCCCGGATCCCCTTTCCTACCCGGTCGATTAAGCGTGCCCCAAGAATCATGCCGGAGGAAGAGGCAATAGCAAACAACGGTTTACTCAACGCGCCAAGACCGTAGCCCAGAACCGCCAGTCCTTTACGTTTGCCAAGATAATCACTGATTGCGCCGGAAAACACCTTGATAAACAGCGCCGTGGCTTCAGCCAGACCTTCAATCAAACCGATGAAAATCACGCTGGCACCCAGCGTCGTGACCATAAACAACGGCAGCAGGCTGTGAATGATCTCCGAGGAGATATCCATCAGCATACTGACGCCACCCACAACCCAGACTCCTTTCGGGATCCGGCTGAGCGTTGCAAACCGGGATAACATTGCGCATCTCCTGCTTTATGTCGAACAATCTTGTTCGAAACAGAATATCCTGGAAATGCGAATAAAAATCATCTGATATAAAAAAAGCCAGCCCGCAGGCTGGCTTCATTCTCTGAGGTGAATGCTTAGCGCTTCTCACGTCCACCCAGGAAGAAAATGCCCAGCGGGATGGCCAGCAGAACGGTGAACACCAGGCTGTAGACGAAGATCATCGCCGATTGCAGGACATACATGCTGGTTGTCCAGGCAGAGAGGGGGATGTTGTACTGTTCGATCACGCCAACAATGGTTGCCCGCCCCACGCACGCGGCAGCAATCATAAACACGACCAGCAGCGCCAGGAGGAATTTGCGGCCTTCAGGTGTTTTCAGTTTTGCACGAACCATCTCTCTTCCCTTTTACAGATGAATAACATTATATAAGGTCTAAAATAACACGAACTGGCACCCGACTCCACACCAGCATAAACAACCATTAAACAGGTAATTTAAAAGCGCATAACGCTATACAGAGTGAAAATGTAAGTAAATAACACCAATCATTCATAGTTGTTATGTTAACCTGCGCAGGACCGTTTTGACATAAAGGAATGACAATGAAAAACGCACCTAAATTTGCCATCGCCCTCATCGCCGCCGCGTGCGTCAGCAGCAGTGCTTTCGCCAGCGAAACCCCAAAAGAGCAGCCGCTGGAAAAAGTGGCTCCGTACCCGCAGGCGGACAAAGGGATGAAGCGTCAGGTGATTCAGCTGCCGGTTCAGCAGGATGAAGCGAACTTCAAAGTGGAACTGTTAATTGGCAAGACGCTGGAAGTGGACTGCAACCAGCACCGTCTGGGCGGTCAGCTGGAAAGCAAAACCCTGGAAGGCTGGGGTTACGACTATTACGTCTTTGATAAAGTGACGTCTCCGGTCTCCACCATGATGGCGTGCCCGGACGGCAAGAAAGAGAAGAAATTTGTGACGGCGTATCTGGGCGACAACAGCCTGTTGCGCTACAACAGCAAGCTGCCGATCGTGGTGTATACGCCTGAAAACGTGGAAGTGAAGTATCGCGTGTGGAAGGCCGATGAGACTGTAGGTCAAGCCGTAGTACGTTGAAATTAAGTCGGGTGGCGGCTTCGCCTTACCCGACCCGGAAAGGGTGCGCTCTGGTGCCCTCACCCCAACCCTCTCCCACCGGGAGAGGGAGAAAACACTAAAAACGGTAACGGATGTTACCGTTTTGCTTTTACCTTACAGCGCGATATCCGCAACCGGTTTGTTTTCCGGCTGAGGCTTCAGCTCCGCTTTTGGCGCAGCATCCGCAGCCTGCGGTTTGATGTACTGCAGCTGCAGTACGCGGCTGGTGTATTCCAGCTCCTGCTCCGTCGCGCTCACGTTGCCGTTCAGCTTCGTGCCGTAGGATGGAATAATGGTTTTCAGCTTCGCCTGCCATTCCGGGCTGGCGACTTTATCTTTAAACACTTTTTCCATCAGGTGCAGCATGATTGGCGCAGCGGTAGACGCGCCCGGTGACGCACCCAGCAGCGCGGCGATGGTGCCATCCTTATCGCTCACCACTTCGGTACCCAGACGCAGCACGCCGCCCTCTTTCGGATCGCGCTTGATGATCTGTACGCGCTGACCCGCCTGCCACAGACGCCAGTCTTCTTTCTTCGCCTGCGGATAGTACTCTTTCAGCGCCTCGAAACGGTCGTCGTCAGAGAGCATCACCTGGCTAATCAGGTATTTCACCAGGTCGAAGTTATCCAGACCCACGTCCATCATCGGCTTGACGTTAGAGGTGGTTGTGGCGCTGAGCAGATCCCACAGGGAGCCATTTTTCAGGAACTTCGTGGAGAAGGTCGCGAACGGCCCAAACAGCACCACGCGTTTGCCGTCAAGCATACGGGTGTCGATGTGCGGAACAGACATCGGCGGTGCGCCAACGGAAGCCTGGCCGTACACTTTTGCCAGATGACGGTTCACCACTTCCGGGTTATCCGACACCAGGAACTGGCCGCCCACCGGGAAGCCCGCGTAGTCGTCAGCTTCCGGAATACCGGACTCCTGCAGCAGCTTCAGCGCCGCGCCGCCCGCACCGATAAAGACAAACTTCGCCTTGATGACGTGCTCGGCTTCGTTGTTTTTCAGATCGGCAACGGTCACGCTCCAGCTGTTATCCGCGTTGCGCTTGAAACCGCGCACTTCGGTGCTGAGCTGCAGGTTGAAGTTCTCTTTTTTCTTCAGAGACGTCACCAGCTGACGGGTAATTTCGCCGTAGTTAACGTCGGTACCAATTTCGGTACGGGTCGCCGCCACTTTCTGGTTCGGGTCACGACCTTCCATGACCAGCGGAGCCCACTCTTTAATCTGCGCGTGGTCTTCGGAGTATTTCATCCCGCGGAACAGCGTGCTCTGCTGCAGAGCGGCGTAGCGCGCGCGCAGGAAGTTGACGTTCTGATCGCCCCACACAAAGCTCATGTGCGGCACGGTGTTGATGAAGGAGTGCGGATCGTGCATCACGCCGCTGTTGACCTGATGAGACCAGAACTGGCGAGAAACCTGGAATGCTTCGTTGATCTCTACCGCCTTCTCGATACTAATGGAACCGTCCTTTTTCTGCGGCGTGTAGTTCAGTTCCATGAGTGCCGAATGTCCGGTACCGGCGTTATTCCATCCGTTCGAACTCTCCTGCGCCACGCCATCAAGGCGCTCGACCATGGTCATAGACCAGTCCGGCTGCAGTTCTTGCAGATAGGTTCCCAGCGTGGCGCTCATGATACCGCCACCAATTAAAAGGACGTCCGTTTCCTGCTCTTTTGGTGCGTCAGCTTTCGCCGCCATGGAGACGGTGTTAAGCCCCACGGCCAGAGAAAAGAGCATGGCAGTCATTTTTTTCATAATTTATGCCTTAGTGTAAAAGTGCTTGATGCGTGGAAATTGCAGGTGAAAAAAGCTGCGGGGGCACGGTAACAACTTTTAAATATTGTTTAAAGGTTACGAAATTATTGTAATTGTGAAATTTAATGATGGATTGTTTGTGGGGGATTACTCTGGCGGCTGGCAATAGGGGCATTTTCTGGCTACTATCCTGCACTTTGTGATCGCGCGCACGGAAGCCTGCCCTAACCAGCGAACTGTTATGTCCTTACCCCATTCTGCCGTATCTCCCGAAAACCGCGTAGCCAACGTGCTGCGTTCCCCTAAGCAGCTGACGCGTGAAACGCTGGCAGGCGTGATTACCGCCCTGGCGCTGATCCCCGAAGTCATCTCATTTTCGGTGGTGGCGGGCGTTGATCCGAAGGTCAGCCTGATCGCCTCCGTGGTGCTGTGTCTTGCCCTGTCCGTGCTGGGCGGTCGTCCGGCGATGGTCACGGCTGCGGCCGGTTCCGTGGCGCTGGTCATTGGCCCGATGGTGCATCAGCACGGCGTCCAGTACATTCTTCCCGCCGTGCTGATGGCTGGCGTGATTCAGGTTCTGTTTGGCGTGCTGGGCATGGCAAGGCTGATGCGCTTTATACCCCAGTCGGTCATGACCGGGTTTGTTAACGCCCTGGGTATTTTGATCTTCTTCGCTCAGGTGCCGCATTTCTGGAGCCGAAGCCCGCTGATTGTGGGCCTGTTCGTGCTGACGCTGCTGATC
The DNA here is from genome assembly GCF_036487345.1 of Enterobacter cloacae complex sp. CARB60. Lineage (NCBI taxonomy): Bacteria > Pseudomonadati > Pseudomonadota > Gammaproteobacteria > Enterobacterales > Enterobacteriaceae > Enterobacter > Enterobacter cloacae complex sp. CARB60. Next base: position 1,453,379 of record NZ_JAZKLC010000002.1, on the reverse strand, counting down.
GTGCAGTGGGCGCCGCGCTATATCAAAAGCATCCCTTCCCCGCTGATTGCGATTGTTGTGCTTACTTTGTTCACCGTTTCAACCGGACAAATCCTGCCGACCGTGGGCGATGAAGGCTCCATGAGCGGCGGTTTGCCAGGTCTTACCGAACTTCTGGTCCCCCTCAACGTACAGACGCTGAGCATTATCTGGCCGTGCGCGTTGAGCATCGCCTTTGTCGGCCTGCTGGAATCCCTGCTGACGGCAAAGCTGGTGGATGAGCTGACCGCGACACCGTCAGGTAAACGCCGCGAAAGCATTGGATTAGGCGTCGGCAATATTCTGGCCGGATTTTATGGCGGAATTGAAGGCTGCGCGATGATTGGGCAAACCATCGTCAACGTGGAGATGGGGAAAGGTCGAAGCCGCATTTCAACCTTTGCGGCGGGCATTGTGCTGCTGATCCTGGTGACGGCGCTCAGCGAAGTGATGGCCAAAATCCCGATGGCGGTGCTGGCGGGCATTATGGCAATTGTCGCCGTCAAAACCTTCAGCTGGCACAGCCTTCAGCCAGCCACGGTGAAAACGGCCCCGATTGCAGAAACGGTAGTCATGCTGGTCACCGTAGCCGCCACGGTATCCACCGGCAATCTGGCGATTGGCGTGCTGGGCGGGATTATCGTTATGGCGCTCCTCCCCGCCCGCATTAAGCGTCGGCTTAAAGAAGAAAAATCGTCGCCAGCCCAAGAAAAATAAAGAAACCGCCGGTATCGGTGATGGCGGTGATCATCACGCTCGACCCCACCGCGGGGTCGCGCCCCAGTTTGGTCATCGTCAGCGGGATAATGACCCCCATCATTGATGCCACCAGCAGATTCAGCACCATCGCCAGCATCATCACCCCACCTAACGCCATATCGTCATACAGCCACCAGGTGATGCCGCCCATAATGCCGCCCCACACCAGGCCGTTGATCAGCGCCACGCCCATCTCTCTGAAGATCAGAAAGGCGAAGTTACCGGGCTGAATGTTTTCCAGCGCCAGCGCGCGGACGATCATGGTGATGGTCTGGTTTCCGGTGTTGCCGCCAATTCCGGCCACAATCGGCATCAGCGAGGCCAGCGCCACCAGTTGAGAAATGGTGTGTTCAAACCCGTCAATCACCCGGGAGGCGATAAACGCGGTACAGAGGTTAATGGCCAGCCACGCCCAGCGCGTTTTCACCGCCTTGCCGACGGAGGCATGGACGTCATCTTCGGCGCTGATCCCCCCGAGCGCGCGCAGGTCGTTGTCGGTTTCTTCGTAGACCACATCAACGATCTCATCGATGGTCAGACGCCCCATCAGTTTGCCGACAGAATCCACGACGGCGGCACTGACGAGGTCGTCACGTTCGAAGGTACGCGCCGCTTTCTCCGCATCGTCTTCCGGGGAGAAGACCATCGGCTCGTTTTCCATCACCTCGCTCACCTTCCGCTGGGTGCTGTTGAGCAGGATGGTTTTCAGCTCAAGTTCGCCAAGCAGGGTTTTATCCCGGGAGGTGACAAACAGTTTATCGGTGTTGTCCGGCATCTTGCCCAGACGACGCAGGTAGCGCTGCACGGTGCCGAGCGTCACGTCCGGGCGCACCGTGATAACGCCGAACTCCATGATCGCGCCGACGCTGTTTTTCTCGTAGTGCATCACCTGACGCACGCGCGCGCGTTCATCGGCAGGCAGCGACGCCAGTAGGCGACCGGTCAGGTTTCGCGGCAGGTGCTGAACGAGGTAAATCTGCTCGTCGATATCCAGCGTTTGCAGAGCGTCGAGAATATCCCGGTCGCTCATCTCGTCGATCAGGTCATCCCAGACGTTTTCAGAGGCTTCAAGCAATACCTGACCACGCTCGTGATCCTGCACCAGACGCCACAGGGCGTGACGTTCTTCCGAGGGAAGCGCTTCAAGGGTATCCGCGAGATCCGGCGGGGGTAAATGAGCAACCAGCGCGCCTACCTCAGCAATATCGTCGGCCAGGGTGCCGACATCATATTGCTCAGCCAGGGTCAGTTTGCCTAATAGCGTAGAGGTGACCGCTTTATCGGTCGTGAGAAGCCAGATGAGTCGCGCGCGCTCCTGGTCACGCTGTCTGGCGCTGTTTTTCTTTAATACCGACATCAATCATAAATCCATTAAATGAGTTGGGGTTAAGCATAGCGCGGGGATATGTAAATAAGAATAAACAACGGGACGGGATGGAGAAAAAAGCGGCATGCCCGGCGGCGCTACGCTTGCACGGGCCTACAAAATCGTAGGCCGGGTAAGGCGAAGCCGCCACCCGGCACATTGGCATCAGGCCGTACGCGCCACCGCGTCACGCGAGGCTGCATCGCGCTCTTCACCGGTTAGCTCGCTCAGCCTGCCGTCGCGCATCTCCAGCAGGCGGTCAGCATGAATAAAGTAGTGATCGTCATGGCTGATGGCGAAAATGGTTTTGCCCATCGCCTGCATCAGCGGCAGCAGCACCTGATAAAACTCGCGGCGGAAATGCGGGTCCTGATCGGCCGCCCACTCATCCAGCAGGATGATGTCACGCTCTTCCGCCAGCGCCAGCAGCAGCGCCACGCGCTTTTTCTGCCCTTTGGAAAGCTTCAGGTTGAGGATCTTCCCGTCCTGTAGCTCCAGCTTGTGCGACATCTGCAGCTGCGCCAGCCATTTTTCCACCAGCGCAGGATTGGCCGGCTGCCCTTCCGGCCCCAGCAGTTGGTCAAACAGCCAGACGTCGGTGAACACCGCCGAGAAAAGCTTGCGGTAATCCTCGGGCTTCTCCGCGCTCAGCGCCGTGCCATCCAGCAAAATCTCGCCCGACTGCGGCTGATAGAGTCCGGTCAGCAGCATCGCCAGCGTAGATTTACCGCTGCCGTTGCCGCCGATGAGGAACAGCAGTTCACCGCGGTGGATCGTCAGGTTGACCGGCCCCACGGAGAAGCCGCTGTCCTGATAGCGGAACGTGACGTTACGCAGCTCCAGCGTCTGCCAGTTCGGGAAGGCCTGCGGGCGTGGGAATTCGGCTTTAAACGGCGCGAGATCGAATTTTTTGAGCTTATTAAATGCCACCTGCGCACTCAGCAAGGTGGGCAACGCACCGACCGCCGAGAGCAGCGGCGTGCGCAAAAACAGCAGCGTCAGCGAGTAGGTTGCCGCGACGTTGGTGTCCGCCCAGCCCAGGCTGTTCGCCATCCAGAACACCAGGCCAATAGCCCCCAGCATCATGATGTTTGACCAGTTCACCGCGCTCAGGTGGAAGGTATCGGCGCGAATAATATGGTGGCGGTATTCGCGCGCGTCCGGGATATAGAGATGATTAAAGATATGCTCGGCGCGCTCGCGGTTCAGGGTGAGCTCTTTGCGCCCTTCCAGTACCGTCTGGTAATCGTTATAGAGCTTATCTTCAGTTTCGCGCAGTACCGCCATGTGTTTATAAACGCGCGACACCAGCACAAAACCGCCCCAGATGGTAATGGCAATCCACAGCGCGGTCACCGCCAGCATTTTGCTGGAGAGCCAGGCGAGATATGCGGCCGAGCCAAAGGTCAGAATGATCCCCTGCACCAGCTCCGGCAGACGCACGAACGCGATGGTAATGGCGCGCACGTCGCTGGTCAGCCCCGCCAGCAGGGAAGCGCTGCCGAGCTGCTCAACGCGCTCTATCTGGGTGTCCAGGATCCGCTTGATAAACTCACTGCGCAAACGGAAAACGAAATGGTGTCCGAGCGCGGTCAGCGCAAGCTGGGAGCCGAGCGTAACCGCCATCAACAGGAGCAGCAGGCCGAGAAACTCCGGCAATACGGAGAGCGAGGTGTCGACCATTTCGATCAACCGCACGTTAATAAACGCGATCAGGCCAATACCCAGCGCGGCGCTGGCAAGGCTTAATGCCATTACGGCGATGAAGGGCCAGCGGTACTGACGCCAGACAAGGAGAAGTAGTTGCATGCAGGCAATCCGGACAATAAAAAACAGCCAGCAGTGTAAACTGCCCTGCGCGGACATCAAGAATAATTCTTATTTTAGTTTACTCGCCCCCGCCTGACGGAAGGTCAGGTTAAAACGGTATTCGCCCGTAAGGGGGTGGACTCCGGGCTTCAGCGGCTGAATGCCGTGATAATAAAGCCGCGACGCCCTGCCCCACACCACCACATCGCCATGTTCCAGCATGATGCGTTTGAGCGGATCGTTGCGGCGTAATCCCCCAAACTGGAAAACGGCGGGCAGACCTAACGATACCGAGACGATAGGCGCGCGCAGATCGGGTTCATCCTTGTCCTGATGCAGCGAGAGCTTCGCGCCGACGGCGTAGCGGTTAATCAGGCAGGCATCCGGCCGAAAGTCAGGATACTCCGCTGCTACGGCGGCCTCGTGGCAGAGAGCCTGAAAAACGGCAGGTATCGGCGGCCACGGCTGGCCGGTCGCGGGATCGTTCGGGGCATACAGATAGCCCCGCTCGTTCGTCGCCCAGCCCAGTTCGCCGCAGTTGGCCATGGCCACCGACATGGTGTAGCCGCCCGGCGTCACCATATGGCGAAACGGCGAAACCGCCGTCACCTCGTCGATACCCTCAAGCAGCGCCGCCGCACGGGAGAGTGCAAAGCGACGCAGGATCACCGCCCCAGGCGCAAGCGGCTCCTGCCAGGGTTCAGCATCCGCAAAAAGATCGAGCATTATCCCTCCTGGCGTTTCGCCTCACGTTTCAGTAATAGCGCCTTTCGCGCCGTGCCCCAACGGTAACCCGACAGCGCGCCGTCGTGACGAACCACGCGATGGCAGGGGATCACAATCGCCAGCGTGTTTGCCGCACAGGCTCCGGCAACGGCGCGTACCGCATTGGGTTGGCCAATCGCCTGCGCCACCTGCTGGTAACTTGCCGTTTCGCCGCAGGGAATGTTGCGAAGGGCCTGCCAGACGCGCTGCTGGAACGCGGTTCCGCGAATATCCAGCGGCAGCGCAAGCGGTACGTCGCGGTTATCAATACTGGCAATCACCTGCTGGATCCGCTGCGCGAAATCTTCTTCCAGCGGCGCATGCGCTGCTTTTGGAAAATGCGCGGCAAGCTCCTCGGCTAATTCTGCATCGCTGTCACCCAGCAGGATCGCGCAGATCCCCCGCTCGCTTTCTGCAACCAGACAGCGTCCTAGCGAACAGTCGCTGATGGCATAACGCACTGCCGCATCCCCTTTGCGGTACTGCTTCGCCGTCATGCCCAGCGCATCGTTGGCTTTACGATAATAGCTGCTGTTGTCGGGAAACCCCGCCGCCAGCACGGCGTCGGTAATTTTGTCTCCCTGTGCCAGCGCGGTGCGCAGGCGCTGGCCTCTCGCGGCCTGCTGCCAGGCTTTTGGCGTCATGCCGGTCACGGCCTTAAACAGACGGTGGAAATGGAAAGGACTCATGGCAACCTGCTGCGCCAGCCCCTCCAGGGTTAGCGTAGGTTCCTGCTCCAGAAGACGGCAGGCGTGTTCTACTTTCACCAGCTTCTGTTCCTGCGGATTGCGTTTGTCCGGCATGCAGCGCTTGCACGGACGAAACCCTGCCTGAACGGCATGGTGGGCATCGGGATAAAAGCGGACGTTTTTACGCAGCGCGTGGCGGGCGCGGCATGACGGGCGGCAGAAAATACCCGTGGTCTGCACGGCGAAGACAAACTGTTCGTCAGCGAGCGGATCGCGGGCCAGTACGGCCTGCCAGCGATCCTCATCGGTAATAAAGGTCGAGTTTCTCATTATCGGCTCCTCTTGTAAGCATACATAGAGCCTGCCTGAGTGCCACTGATAAAAAACCCGCAACCTTGCTTTTTAATTTTTTTCGCGCACCAGGAAGCTGTCGAACTGCGGTGAATGCCAGGTTTTGAACCCGTCGCCCTCTTTGGTGATCATATACACCGCCAGCCCTTCCTGACGAACCACCTCTTTGGCTTTTTCCGGGCCGAGAACCATTAATCCGGTATCCCAGGCATCCGCTTCCAGCGCGGTGGGAGCAATGACCGTCACCGAGACCAGGTTATGCGTGATGGGACGTCCGGTCTGCGGATCGATAACGTGCGAAATACGCTTCCCGTCAAGCTCGTAATAGTTACGGTAGCTTCCGGAGGTACTGATGCCATGACCGTTGATATCCACTATCGCCTGCACGGCATTTTGCCGATCGGTCGGCTTTTGAATCGCTACGCGCCACGGCTTATCGCTGGCGTTCATGCCCCGGCTAACTAGCGCGCCGCCCACGGAGACCAAATAATGGGAAATCCCTTCCTGGGCCATCAGCGCGGCAAGATGATCCGCCGCATAGCCTTCCCCAACCGTCGACAGATCGACAAACAGATCGGGGATATCCTTTTGCAGGTACTGTTGCCCGTACTGATTGATCACCGTCAGATGCTGCAACCCTGTCCTCGCGCGGGCGTCATCAATAGCCGCCTGTTCAGGCGTGGTCACCGGCTGTTTGTTAGGGCCAAATCCCCAGAGGTTGACCAGCGGTCCGACGGTCACATCCATCGCGCCGTTGGTTTTGTAACCCACGCGCATTGCCTCGGTCACGATATCGGCCATCGCCTCGCTCACCGGCCATAGGGAGGTGCTGGTTGAGAGGTTAAAACGCATCAGCGCCGAGTCATTTTTATAGGTCGACAGCAGCTGATCGTCGGCGTCCAGCTGCGACTGAATTTTGCCGCGAAGTTCATCTGCGCGTGTTTTATCGAGGTTCATCACGCTGACGCGCCAGAAGGTCCCCATCGTTTTGCCTTCGAGCACCGTCGCGGCGGGTGCGTCGGTTTTCGCCACGGGGGTGGGATCGTTACATGCGGTCAGGAAAAAAAGCATAGCCAGAAAGCTGGCGCGTAAAAAAGTCATGTCCATTCATTATTATCCTCATGCCAGGGCGGCAAGAGTACACCAAAACGGGTGAGTTGTGAGAATCAGAGAGGCACAAAAAAGGGGCCATCAGGCCCCTTACGTCACACGATGAAGCGATTAGAACTGGTAAACCAGGCCCAGCGCGACGATATCGTCAGTACCGATACCCGCCTGACGGGTGAATTCATTTTCATCAACCAGGTTGATTTTGTAATCCACGTAGGTGGACATGTTTTTGTTGAAGTAGTAAGTCGCACCAACATCAACATATTTCAGCAGATCCTGATCGCCGTATCCTTCGATGTCTTTCCCTTTAGACTGCAGGTAAGCCACGGATGGACGCAGGCCGAAGTCGAACTGGTACTGCGCAACCACTTCGAAGTTCTGCGCTTTGTTAGCGAAGCCGTAAATCTCGCTGCTGCTCTGAGAGTTGCCGAAACGCGTCGCGTTGTAGGTCTGGGAGTATTGCGCCGCCAGGTAGATGTTGTTGGCATCGTATTTCAGACCACCAGAATAGACTTCAGCACGATCGCCTTCACCCTTCAGCGCCAGGTTAGCCGTATTGTTCTGGTCAGCGGTACGTTTGGAAGAAGACATTGCACCACCGATGCTGAAGCCTTCACCCAGGTTATAGGTCACGGATGCACCGTAGCCGTCGCCGTTCTGTTTCAGCAGACTACGACCGGTGTCGTTTTCGCCGCTTACGCTGCCGTTTTTACCCTGATACTGCAGGGCAAAGTTCAGGCCATCCACCAGGCCAAAGAAGTCCTGGTTACGGTAGGTCGCTACGCCGTTAGCACGGGACTGCAGGAAGTTGTCCGCGCCGTAGGTATCGCCACCAAATTCAGGCAGAACGTCAGTCCAGGAGGTTACGTCGTAGATCACACCGTAGTTACGACCGTAATCGAAAGAACCCGCGTCAGCGAATTTCAGACCCGCGAACGCCACACGCGTCCAGGCCTGGTTGTCACTTTCAGAGGTGTTGCCCTGGATCTGGTATTCCCACTGGCCGTAACCGGTCAGCTGATCGTTAACCTGAGTTTCGCCTTTGAAGCCAAGACGCATGTAGGTCTGGTCGCCGTCGGCACTCTTGTCGTCAGAGAAATAGTGCAGACCATCAACTTTGCCGTACAGATCTAATTTGTTGCCATCTTTGTTATAAATTTCGGCCGCATTTGCTGCGCCTGCCACCAGGAGTGCTGGTACCAGGAGGGACAGTACTTTAACTTTCATTTTATTAACCCTCTGTTATATGCCTTATAATTGCCACTGCTTACTGGTTAACCCTCATTAACCAGTCGGCAATTTCATTCTCCGCAAAATTACAGAATAATCCAATGCGAATATGATACGAAAACTTTGAAGATGTTTCATTTATCTATCAACATGTTTCAAAATGTAAATATCAAGGAACTTTTACAAAGCACAAATAGCTTAGAAAATTAGCATTTATAATCAAACAGAAAAATCACCATATAAACATCAAAGAGTTACAATAAAATCCGTTACAGCACTGAATGACAAAACAAGATCGCACCTAATCTCTAAAATAACTCTCGCTATCATCATTAACTTTATTTATTACCGTCATTCAGTTTTGAATGTCTGTTTATCCCTAATTGAACCGGATGCGTCGCATTCGGTTTTTTTTTTACCTTTCTTTACGTAACTTCTCTTTTTTTGTGCTACCGCTCCGTAATTGTAACGACTATTAACTAAATTCTCGTCGGGTAACTTGCGAGGGAAAAAAATTGAGGCAAAACTTAATTTCTTGTTAATTCGTGCTATTTTCTGGCTGCATGCGCCTGTTATTTGTACGCCTGTGGCGAGTTTGTACATGTTTACTGCACGCCTCGCTGCCGATATTGTCCAGTGAAAAAGTCGCCTCTTCCCGGACGGTGGCGCTGGAAATTCAGTTATTACCCTTTATACTGCCCTATCGCCACAGAGCACGACCATAACGGGTTAAAGATATCAATGAGTCAGACTGAAACTACCGCCCCGAGCAAATTTTCCCTCCTTCCCGGGAGCATCACCCGTTTCTTTCTTCTTTTGATTGTTGTGCTGTTAGTCACCATGGGGGTGATGGTACAAAGCGCGGTTAACGCCTGGCTGAAGGATAAGAGCTATCAGGTCGTTGATATCACCCATGCCGTGCACAAGCGCATAGATACCTGGCGCTACGCCACCTGGCAGATTTACGACAATATCGCGGCTGCCCCGACCTCCTCGTCCGGGGATGGACTTCAGGAGACGCGGCTTAAGCAGGATGTCTATTATCTCGAAAAACCGCAGCGTAAGACCGAGGCGCTTATCTTTGGCTCTCACGACAGCGCGACGCTTGAGATGACGCAGCGTATTTCGACCTATCTGGATACCCTCTGGGGCGCTGAAACGGTGCCGTGGTCGATGTACTATCTGAACGGTCAGGACAACAGCATGATTCTGATCTCAACGCTGCCGTTAAAAGATCTCTCTTCCGGTTTTAAAGAGACAACCGTCGGCAGCATCGTCGATTCCCGCCGGGCAGAGATGCTGCAGCAGGCGAATGCTCTTGATGAACGTGAGAGCTTCTCTTCCCTGCGCCGTCTGGCCTGGCAAAACGGTCATTATTTTACCCTGCGCACCACGTTCAACCAGCCAGGACATCTGGCGACGGTGGTGGCCTTCGATTTACCGATTAATGATTTAATCCCGCCGGACATGCCGCTCGACAGCTTCCGCATGGAGCCAGACAGCAGCACCCAGAACATGCGTGCGGCGTCGGACAAAGAGGCCGCCGAGAGCGTATCGATCTCCTTTAACGGCTCGAAAATCGAAATTGCCTCATCGCTGAATTCGACCGGTATGCGTCTGGTGTGGCAGGTGCCGTTTGGCACGCTGTTGCTCGACACCCTGCAAAATATCCTGCTGCCTCTGCTGTTGAATATCGGTTTGCTGGCGCTGGCGCTGTTTGGCTACAGCACCTTCCGTTTCCAGTCGGGGCGTCAGAGCGACGCGTCTGCGGTTCCGGCCGGCACCAGCAATGAGCTGCGCGTATTGCGTGCACTGAATGAAGAGATTGTTTCCGTGCTGCCGCTTGGGGTCCTGGTTCACGACCAGGAGGCGAATCGTACGGTGATGAGCAACAAAATTGCCGACCATCTGCTGCCGCATCTTAACCTGCAGAACATCACCACCATGGCGGACCAACACCAGGGGGTGATTCAGGCCACCATTAACAATGAACTGTACGAGATCCGTCAGTTCCGCAGCCAGGTGGCTCCCCGCACGCAAATCTTCATTATTCGCGACCAGGATCGCGAAGTGCTGGTCAATAAAAAGCTCAAGCAGGCACAAAGACTGTATGAGAAAAACCAGCAGGGGCGCGCCGCATTCATGCAGAACATTGGCGATGCCTTCAAGCAGCCGTTAAAAACGCTAGCGACCCAGGCGGCAGCGTTAAACACCTCTGAAAGCCACCAGCTTGCCTGCCAGGCCGATTCGCTGGTCAGAATGGTTGATGAGATCCAGCTGGCGAACATGCTGGAGAATGATTTCTGGAAGGGAACCCCAACCCTCTTCTCCATTCAGGATCTGATTGATGAAGTGGTGCCGGACGTGCTGCCCGTGATTAAACGCAAAGGGTTGCAGCTGCTGATCAATAACAATCTCCCTGCGAATGACAAACGCCACGGCGATCGCGAAGCGCTGCGCCGCATTCTGCTGATGATTATTCAGTACGCCGTGACCACCACGCAGATCGGCAAGATCACCCTTGAAGTCAGCGCGGAGGAGTCGGCAGAAGACCGCCTGGCGTTCCGCATCCTGGACACCGGGGAAGGCGTCACAACGAGTGAAATTGATAATCTGCACTTCCCGTTCCTGAATGACACGCAAAGCGATCGCTACGGCAAGGCCAATGCCCTGACCTTTTGGCTATGCGATCAGCTGGCGCGTAAGCTCGGCGGCCATCTGAATATCAAAGCCCGTGAATCCCTCGGCACCCGCTATTCTCTGCACGTGAAAATGGCGGCCAATCCGCAGGAAGAAGATGAAGAACGTCTGCTGGATGATGTCGTGGTGATGGTCGATGTGACCTCGAACGAGATCCGCAATATTGTTGTTCGCCAGTTAGAAAACTGGGGTGCGGCCTGCATCACGCCGGATGAAAGACTTGCAAGTCAAGAATTTGATCTGTTTTTAACTGATAATCCGTCTAATCTTACTGCCTCCGGCTTGCTTTTAAGCGATGATGAGTCAGGCGTGCGGAAAATCGGCCCTGGCCAGCTGCGCGTCAACTTTAATATAAGCAATGCGATGCAGGAAGCTGTACTACAACTAATAGAAGAGCAGCTGGCGCAGGAAGAGATAGCGGAATCGCCGTTAGGCGGTAATGAAAATGCCGAGCTTCACGCCAGCGGATACTATTCACTCTTTGTTGATACAGTACCAGATGATGTTAAGCGGTTGTATACTGAGTCCGCTGCGAATGATTTTGCAGCGCTGGCACAGACAGCACACCGGCTTAAAGGGGTGTTTGCCATGCTTAATCTGGTTCCCGGCAAGCAGTTATGTGAAACGCTGGAACATCTAATTCGTGAGAAAGATGCCTCTGGCATTGAAAAATACATCAGCGACATTGACGCCTACGTCAAAAGCTTGCTGTAGCAAGGTAGCCTTATACATGAACAATATGAACGTAATTATTGCCGATGACCATCCGATTGTACTGTTCGGTATTCGCAAATCACTTGAACAGATCGAGTGGGTGAATGTAGTCGGTGAATTTGAAGACTCTACAGCACTGATCAATAACCTCCCAAAACTTGATGCACACGTGCTCATTACCGATCTCTCCATGCCAGGAGATAAGTACGGTGATGGGATCACGCTCATCAAATACATTAAACGTCACTTCCCGGATATCTCGATCATCGTTCTGACCATGAACAACAACCCGGCGATCCTGAGCACGGTGCTGGATCTGGACATCGAAGGGATTGTGCTGAAACAGGGCGCGCCGACCGATCTGCCAAAAGCGCTCGCTGCGCTGCAGAAAGGCAAGAAGTTCACGCCTGAGAGCGTCTCTCGCCTGCTGGAAAAAATCAGCGCGGGTGGCTACGGTGACAAACGCCTGTCCCCGAAAGAGAGTGAAGTTCTGCGCCTGTTCGCAGAAGGCTTCCTGGTGACCGAGATTGCCAAGAAGCTGAACCGCAGTATTAAAACCATCAGCAGCCAGAAGAAATCAGCGATGATGAAGCTGGGCGTGGACAACGATATTGCACTGCTGAACTATCTCTCCTCCGTTACGCTGAGCGCAACGGACAAGGATTGATCCCCACTGTAAATGCCGGGTGGCGCTGCGCTTACCCGGCCTACAGAGCCCGTAGGCCCGCGTAAGCGCAGCGCCGCCGGGCAAATAAAAAGGCCCTTGCGGGCCTTTTTTATATTCTGGTTTTTCTCACGCGATCCGCGTAAATCGACAATGTCTGTTTCAGCACGTCCAGCGTCACCGGTTTCGACAGACAGCTGTCCATGCCTGACTCCAGACAACGCTGTTTCTCTTCTGCCAGCGCGTTCGCCGTTACGCCCACCACCGGCAGCGTCAGGCCAAGCTGTCGGATGCGCTGCGTCAGACGGTAGCCGTCCATGTTTGGCATGTTGACGTCGCTAAGCACGATATCAATATGATTTTTACTCAGCACATTCAGCGCATCCACGCCGTCATTGGCCGTTTTGCACTGGTAGCCCAGCGATCCAAGCTGGTCAGCCAGCAGGCGGCGGTTAATCGGATGGTCATCCACCACCAGAATCATCATATCGTCATTCACCGACGCCAGAGAGTCCGGTGACGGCAATCCGCCCGCGCCGTCGCGCTCTTCCAGCTCCACTTTGTAGATGCGCGCCAGCAGGCTCAACAGCTCGTGCGGCGTAGCGACGCTGTGCACCCATTCCCCAGGCGCACGCTCGACAGGAATGCCGATGTGGCGACGACAGAAGAGCACCGACCCTCTCCCCTGCCACGGCTGTTCCGGCATCTCGTCGGCGATCAGCACATCGTCCACATCCGGCGTTTGACCTTCATAGCGACACACCCTCACGCCGCTGTGGGCAAGCAGCGCCGTCAGGTAGTCATTCAGCGAGGCGTTGTGCACCGCCAGCCAGCAGCGCTTGTCGCTCAGCCCATCCACCGTCGCTTTTGCCGGATACTGCGCCGAATAGAGCGGAATACGGATGGTGAACTGGCTGCCCATGCCGGGCTCGGTATCCACGGAGATATCACCGTCCATCATGCTGACGAGCTTCTCACAGATCGCCAGCCCCAGCCCGGTGCCCTGGAAGTTACGCTGCACGCCGGTCCCGACCTGGAAGAACGGGTCGAACAGGCGAACCACTTCCTTCGCCGGGATGCCGACGCCCGTGTCGCGCACGCGAATGCTCAGGTAATCCCCCGCCCGGCAGACGTGCAACACAATACAGCCAACATCGGTGAATTTGATGGCGTTGCTGAGCAGGTTAGAAATGACCTGCTGCAGGCGCATCGGATCGCCGTGCAGCGTCAGCGGCACGTCCGGTTCGATAAAGCAGTAAAGCCCCAGCTGTTTACGCACCACCAGCGGCAGATAGTTGGCGCTGATGTGGTTCATGACCTCGCGCGGCGAGAACTCCCGCGGCTCGATTTTCAGCTGCTCAGACTCGATTTTAGAGAAGTCGAGAATATCGCTGATGATTTTTAGCAGCAGGCTGGAGGAGTTGTTCATCGCCGTCACCAGCCTGTCGACCCCTTTCGGCAACTCTTTCGTCTGCAGCAGATCGAGGTTACCGATGATCCCGTACAGCGGCGTTCGCAGCTCGTGGCTAACGGTGGCAAGGAACATGGATTTCGACTGGCTGGCCTGCTCCGCGGCCTGCGCCATCTCCTGCAGCGACTCTTCCATCTTCACGCGCGCGGAGACATCCACCAGCACGCAAATCGCCACGTTTTCATTGCGATAGCGGGAATGGACAAAGCTAATCTGCAGGTTGGTGTGCGTGCTGGTGAGCACGTCGACAAAGTTAACCTGCTGACCGCAGATAATCTGCGTCAGTCTCTGCCGATCCTCATGCGTCAGCATGTTCAGGTAGTTATGCGCCAGTTCGTTACTCAGGATATTGGTCCCGTCCTGAGTACGCAGAATACAGATCCCCACCGGCGCCGAAGCGACGATCTTCCGGTTAAACTGCTCGTGTTCCTCCAGCCGCTGGGCGTCGCTTTCGGCGGGAATAAAGATTTTCCGCTCATACATGCGCGCCAGGGTGAACAGCGCCCCACCCGCGATCAGGTTCAGCAGAATGGCATTCATGATAAGAATGCGGATCCGCTCAAGCACCATATCCACCGGCAGCGAATAGACAATACTCAGCGACGAAGGCGGCAGGCTCTTCTTCAGCACCAGCTCGCGGAAACCTGATGTATAGCCAAACCACGACCGCTCCTGCATCCAGTGCGGTTCGACGTTTAACCGGCTATCCGGCCCGGCGAGCGAGATCAGCTGATGACCGTTTTCATCCAGAATGGTCACCCCCATGGGCAGGCTGCCTGGGGTGAAGAAGTTTTCCATGCGAATGGTCTGCTCAATCCCCAGCAGCGCCTGCAGGCGATTGCCGAGATACACCGGCGTCAGGGCGTAGAAATAGCCCACGCCCGGGCGCGGGCCCTGGCTAACCCAGAAGATGTTATTCCCGCGCTCGTCCTGCGGCGCATTGCGATATTTCACAATACGCTCATGCAGGCTTTTCAGCGCATCGTCACGCTCAACGGGCACATCGCGCAGGCCAAAGTCAGCCATGCAGAGATTCTCACTGCCAATCAGGAATACGCGATTCAGGTCGTAGGCGGCGGAGAAATTGTCGCGCCAGTAGCGCATAAACCAGGCAAGGGATTCCAGCGACCCGCGCCAGGTGTTGCTCATGGTGGAGCAATCGGAGTCCGGGAACAGCGGCTGGAAGTCCGGGACTTCGGTTTTGTCATTACGCCCGCGAAGCGCAAGGATGCCGTTTTCCGCCGTCAGACGATTTTCGGCAATATACTTCAGCTCCTTCATCACGTCAGACGTTCGCTGAATGTAGCGCTGGGCCTGGTCGGAGCTTAAGTTAAACTCCTGGCGGATCTCCGCTTCTTTCTGGTGCAGCGCGTTAACGATGTAAAACACCGAGAACAATGCCACCAGCAGCCAGAGCAAGAGCGCCAGCGCCCGAAACAGATAGCGAGAGACTTTCAGCGTAGTACGAAAGGAGACGAGGTATTTCAAGGGGGCGAGGCTCCGCCGTCGGGGTCAAAAGAATGTGGTTAAGGTAGCGGTAAACGCGCCAGGTCGCAACGTTGACTTATCTGCTTCTGCAAAAGAAAAGGGCCGGAATCCGGCCCTTTTTTGCATCAGGAGACATTACTCGTCAGCGTCATCCGCTGCGTCATCGTCAGTGTCGGCTTCCGGCGCGATATCATCATCGCCTTCCGCAACGCTACCGTCGATGGAATCGAGCTCTTCGTCATCCACCGGCTCAGCAACACGCTGCAGACCCACCACGTTTTCATCTTCCGCTGTACGGATGAGGATTACGCCCTGGGTGTTACGCCCCACCACGCTGATCTCAGACACGCGGGTACGCACCAGCGTACCTGCATCGGTGATCATCATGATCTGGTCGGCATCGTCCACCTGCACCGCGCCCACAACGGAACCGTTGCGCTCGGTCACTTTGATAGAGATAACGCCCTGCGTGCCGCGAGACTTGGTCGGGTATTCGCTTTCTGCCGTACGTTTACCGTAGCCATTCTGCGTAACGGTCAGGATTGCGCCTTCACCACGCGGAACGATCAGAGAAACAACGCTGTCTTCGCCAGCCAGTTTGATACCACGAACGCCCGTAGCGGTACGACCCATTGCACGGACGGCGTTCTCTTTAAAGCGCACCACTTTACCGGCGGCAGAGAACAGCATCACTTCATCAGAACCGGAGGTCAGATCCACGCCGATCAGCTCGTCGCCTTCGTTCAGGTTCACCGCGATGATCCCGGCGGAACGTGGGCGGCTGAACTCGGTCAGCGCGGTTTTCTTCACGGTACCGCTGGCGGTCGCCATGAAGACGTTCACGCCCTCTTCGTACTCGCGTACCGGCAGGATGGCGGTGATACGTTCGTTCGCTTCCAGCGGCAGCAGGTTCACGATTGGACGACCACGTGCGCCGCGGCTTGCTTCCGGCAGCTGATAGACTTTCATCCAGTACAGACGACCGCGGCTTGAGAAGCAGAGGATCGTGTCGTGGGTGTTTGCCACCAGCAGGCGGTCAATAAAGTCTTCTTCTTTAATACGTGCTGCAGATTTACCTTTACCGCCACGACGCTGTGCTTCGTAGTCGGTCAGCGGCTGATACTTCACATAGCCCTGATGAGACAGGGTGACCACCACGTCTTCGCGGTTGATCAGATCTTCAATGTTGATATCAGAGCTGTTCGCGGTGATTTCGGTGCGGCGCTCATCGCCGAACTGATCGCGGACCAGCTCCAGCTCTTCACGAATCACTTCCATCAGACGCTCTGCGCTACCCAGGATGTGCAGCAGCTCGGCAATCTGTTCCAGCAGCTCTTTGTATTCGTCGAGCAGTTTTTCGTGCTCAAGGCCGGTCAGTTTCTGCAGACGAAGATCCAGAATCGCCTGGGCCTGCTGCTCAGTCAGGTAGTACTGACCGTCACGCACGCCAAACTCAGGTTCCAGCCACTCAGGACGCGCAGCGTCGTCGCCCGCACGTTCGAGCATCGCAGAAACGTTACCCAGCGCCCATGGCCGAGCCACTAACGCTGCTTTCGCTTCCGCCGGGGTTGGCGCGCGACGGATCAGTTCAATGATCGGGTCGATGTTGGCCAGCGCAACCGCCAGCGCTTCAAGGATGTGCGCACGGTCGCGCGCTTTACGCAGTTCGAAGATGGTACGACGGGTCACCACTTCACGGCGGTGGCGCACGAACGCGCTCAGGATCTCTTTCAGGTTCATGATCTTCGGCTGACCATGGTGCAGTGCAACCATGTTAATACCGAAGGAGACCTGAAGCTGAGTCTGGGAGTACAGGTTGTTCAGCACAACCTCGCCCACCGCGTCGCGTTTGATCTCAATCACGATGCGCATACCGTCTTTGTCAGACTCGTCACGCAGCGCGCTGATGCCTTCAACACGTTTTTCTTTTACCAGCTCGGCGATTTTTTCAATCAGACGCGCTTTGTTCACCTGATACGGGATCTCGTGAACAATGATGGTTTCACGGCCGGTCTTAGCGTCAGCTTCCACTTCGGCGCGGGCACGGATGTAAATCTTGCCGCGGCCGGTGCGGTACGCTTCTTCAATACCGCGACGACCGTTGATGATCGCCGCCGTCGGGAAGTCCGGACCCGGGATGTGTTCCATCAGCCCTTCAATGCTGATGTCTTCATCGTCGATATAGGCCAGGCAGCCGTTGATCACCTCGGTGATGTTGTGCGGCGGAATGTTGGTTGCCATACCGACCGCGATACCGGACGAACCGTTCACTAACAGGTTCGGGATCTTGGTTGGCATCACATCAGGAATTCGCTCGGTGCCGTCGTAGTTATCGACGAAATCAACGGTCTCTTTTTCCAGATCGGCCATCAGCTCATGAGCGATTTTCGACATACGGATTTCCGTATAACGCATCGCCGCAGCGGAGTCGCCGTCGACTGAACCAAAGTTACCCTGACCATCTACCAGCATGTAACGCAAGGAGAATGGCTGCGCCATACGAACGATGGTGTCATAAACGGCGGTATCACCATGCGGGTGATATTTACCGATGACGTCACCGACGACGCGGGCAGATTTTTTATAGGCTTTATTCCAGTCATTGCCCAATACGTTCATGGCGTATAGTACGCGACGGTGTACCGGCTTAAGGCCATCGCGGACGTCCGGCAGCGCACGGCCAACAATGACCGACATCGCATAGTCCAGATAGGAGCTCTTCAGCTCTTCCTCGATGTTAACCGGTGTAATTTCTCTCGCAAGGTCGCTCATCTAACCGCTATCCCTCTACTGTATCCCGGATTCAAAGGTCGCAAATTATAACACAGCCGAGGTGATTGAGGTAAACCTATACGCTTTATTCACGGGGATTGCCTGATATACTCCTTTGTCTTGCTAAATAAGGAGTAAAAGCGCCCATGAATGCCGAAAAATCCCCGGTGGTTCACAACGTTGACCACGAAGAGATTGCCAAATTTGAAGCGGTGGCGTCCCGCTGGTGGGATCTCGAAGGTGAGTTCAAACCGCTGCATCGCATTAACCCGCTGCGTCTGGGCTATATCGCGGAGCGTTCCGGCGGTCTGTTCGGTAAGAAAGTGCTTGATGTCGGCTGCGGCGGCGGCATCCTGGCTGAGAGCATGGCGCGCGAAGGGGCGAATGTTACTGGCCTGGATATGGGCTTTGAACCGCTGCAGGTGGCCCGCCTTCACGCGCTGGAGTCCGGTATACAGGTGGAATACGTGCAGGAAACCGTGGAAGAGCACGCGGCGAAACACGCCCATCAGTATGATGTGGTGACCTGCATGGAGATGCTGGAGCACGTTCCCGATCCGCAGTCGGTGGTGCACGCCTGTGCAAAACTGGTGAAACCTGGCGGTCAGGTCTTCTTCTCAACCATCAACCGCAACGGTAAAGCCTGGCTGATGGCCGTCGTTGGCGCGGAGTATGTGCTGCGCATGGTGCCGAAAGGGACCCACGACGTGAAGAAATTCATCAAGCCTGCGGAGTTGTTAAGCTGGGTTGACCAGACGTGGCTCAAAGAGCAGCACATCACCGGCCTGCACTACAATCCGCTGACCGATAAATTCAAGCTCGCACCGGGCGTTGATGTTAACTATATGTTGCACACCACCGCCAAAAACGACTAACGTCATTCGTTATTCTTATAAAGATTGCGCGACATCATGTTGCGCAATTCTGACCTCCCGTTGAAGAAATCAGCACTCGATCAAATTTTGAATTTTTTTTCTTAATTATTGACATGTCTTCCAGGCCTTACGGTACGAGGACTTAGCCTTTTTTACCCTTTCACAACCTCAATTTAACGTCAAAATCAACCCTTGTGCTGAAAAGATTCGATACTAGAATACTCACCATATAGCGTTTTTCTTATCGCAAACCCCCTATATGTAGTATTTATCCACAGAGTTAGTCACAAGACGGATCTGTGGATAAGCGGGGGATATTTTTTATTTCACGGACAGGTAAAACCCACATGAATCAGAGTCTGCTGGTGACAAAGCGCGACGGTACTACCGAGCGTATCAATCTGGACAAAATCCATCGAGTTCTCGACTGGGCAGCAGAAGGACTGAACAACGTATCTATCTCCCAGGTCGAACTGCGTTCCCATATTCAGTTCTACGACGGCATCAAAACGTCTGATATCCACGAAACGATCATCAAAGCAGCGGCTGACCTCATCTCCCGCGAAGCACCGGATTATCAGTACCTCGCTGCGCGTCTGGCGATTTTCCACCTGCGTAAAAAAGCCTACGGCCAGTTTGAGCCGCCGAAGCTTTACGATCACGTGGTGAAAATGGTTGAGCTGGGCAAATACGACACGCATCTGCTGGAAGACTATACGGAAGAAGAGTTCGAGCAGATGAACGGGTTTATCGATCACTGGCGCGACATGAACTTCTCCTACGCGGCGGTGAAGCAGCTCGAAGGCAAATACCTGGTTCAGAACCGTGTAACCGGTGAGATCTACGAAAGCGCCCAGTTCCTCTATATTCTGGTGGCCGCCTGCCTGTTCTCTAACTACCCGCGTGACACCCGTCTGGAATACGTGAAGCGTTTCTACGATGCGGTATCCACGTTCAAGATTTCTCTGCCGACGCCAATCATGTCCGGCGTGCGTACCCCAACCCGTCAGTTCAGCTCCTGCGTACTGATCGAGTGTGGTGACAGCCTTGATTCCATCAACGCCACCTCCAGCGCCATCGTGAAATACGTTTCCCAGCGTGCCGGTATCGGCATCAACGCCGGTCGCATCCGTGCGCTGGGCAGCCCGATTCGCGGCGGTGAAGCGTTCCACACCGGCTGTATCCCGTTCTATAAACACTTCCAGACGGCAGTAAAATCCTGCTCTCAGGGCGGCGTGCGCGGCGGTGCTGCGACCCTGTTCTACCCGATGTGGCACCTGGAAGTGGAAAGCCTGCTGGTCCTGAAAAACAACCGCGGCGTGGAAGGCAACCGCGTGCGTCACATGGACTATGGCGTGCAGATCAACAAGCTGATGTACACCCGTCTGCTGAAAGGCGAAGACATCACGCTGTTCAGCCCCTCCGACGTGCCGGGCCTGTATGACGCGTTCTTTGCCGATCAGGACGAGTTCGAGCGTCTGTATACCAAATACGAAAAAGACGACAGCATCCGCAAGCAGCGCGTGAAGGCGGTAGACCTGTTCTCCCTGATGATGCAGGAACGTGCCTCTACCGGCCGTATCTACATCCAGAACGTGGACCACTGCAACACCCACAGCCCGTTTGACCCGGTCGTCGCGCCAGTGCGCCAGTCTAACCTGTGCCTGGAGATCGCCCTGCCGACCAAACCGCTGGAAGACGTGAACGACGAAAACGGCGAAATCGCGCTGTGTACGCTGTCCGCGTTCAACCTGGGTGCAATTAAGAGCCTGGACGAGCTGGAAGAACTGGCCGTGCTGGCGGTTCGCGCGCTCGACGCCCTGCTGGACTACCAGGATTACCCAATCCCGGCCGCCAAGCGTGGTGCAATGGGCCGCCGTACCCTGGGTATCGGCGTAATCAACTTCGCCTACTGGCTGGCGAAAAACGGCAAGCGTTACTCTGACGGCAGCGCCAACAACCTGACGCACCAGACGTTTGAAGCCATTCAGTACTACCTGATGAAAGCCTCTAACGAGCTGGCGAAAGAGCAAGGCGCGTGCCCGTGGTTCAACGAAACCACCTACGCGAAAGGCATTCTGCCAATCGACACCTACAAGAAAGACCTGGATGCGATTGTCAACGAGCCGCTGCATCTCGACTGGGAAGGCCTGCGCGAGTCCATCAAGACCCACGGCCTGCGTAACTCCACGCTCTCTGCCCTGATGCCGTCCGAGACCTCTTCGCAGATCTCCAACGCCACCAACGGTATTGAGCCGCCGCGCGGCCACGTCAGCATCAAAGCGTCGAAAGACGGCGTGCTGCGTCAGGTCGTACCGGACTACGAAACGCTGGGTAATAACTACGAGCTGCTGTGGGAAATGCCGAACAACGACGGCTACCTGCAGCTGGTGGGTATCATGCAGAAGTTTATCGACCAGTCGATTTCTGCCAATACCAACTATGACCCGACGCGCTTCCCGTCAGGCAAGGTACCGATGCAGCAATTGCTGAAAGACCTGCTCACCGCCTACAAATTTGGCGTGAAAACGCTGTACTATCACAACACCCGTGACGGTGCGGAAGACGCGCAGGACGACATGGTGCCGTCAATTCAGGACGATGGCTGCGAAAGCGGCGCATGTAAGATCTAATGTAAATGCCGGGTGGCGTTACGCTTACCCGGCCTACGATTTTGTTTGCCCGACTGACAAAATCTCTCACAGGACACACTCATGGCATATACCACCTTTTCACAGACGAAAAACGACCAGCTCAAAGAGCCGATGTTCTTCGGCCAGCCGGTCAACGTGGCACGCTACGATCAGCAAAAATATGACATCTTCGAAAAGCTGATCGAAAAGCAACTCTCCTTCTTCTGGCGCCCGGAAGAAGTGGACGTTTCCCGCGATCGTATTGATTTCCAGGCATTGCCGGATCACGAAAAGCATATCTTCCTCAGCAACCTGAAATACCAGACGCTGCTGGACTCCATTCAGGGCCGTAGCCCAAACGTGGCGCTGCTGCCGCTGATCTCGATTCCTGAGCTGGAAACCTGGGTGGAAACCTGGGCGTTCTCCGAGACGATCCACTCCCGCTCTTACACCCATATCATCCGCAACATCGTGAACGATCCGGCGGTGGTGTTTGACGATATCGTCACCAACGAGCAGATCCAGAAGCGCGCGGAAGGCATTTCCCACTACTACGACGAGCTGATCGAGATGACCAGCTACTGGCATCTGCTGGGTGAAGGCACGCACAACGTGAACGGTAAAACCGTTACCGTGAACCTGCGCGCGCTGAAAAAACAGCTGTATCTGTGCCTGATGAGCGTTAACGCGCTGGAGGCGATCCGCTTCTACGTGAGCTTCGCCTGCTCCTTCGCCTTTGCCGAGCGCAAGCTGATGGAAGGCAACGCCAAAATCATCCGCCTGATTGCCCGTGATGAAGCCCTGCACCTGACCGGTACCCAGCACATGCTGAACCTGCTGCGCAGCGGTACGGACGATCCGGAGATGGCGGAAATCGCCGAAGAGTGCAAGCAGGAGTGCTACGACCTGTTCGTGCTGGCGGCTCAGCAGGAGAAAGAGTGGGCAGACTACCTGTTCCGCGACGGCTCCATGATTGGCCTGAACAAAGACATCCTGTGCCAGTACGTTGAGTACATCACCAACATCCGCATGCAGGCCGTCGGTCTCGACCTGCCGTTCCAGACGCGCTCTAACCCAATCCCGTGGATCAACACCTGGCTGGTGTCCGATAACGTGCAGGTTGCGCCGCAGGAAGTGGAAGTCAGCTCTTATCTGGTCGGTCAGATTGATTCTGAAGTCAACACCGACGACCTGAGCGACTTCCAGCTCTGATGTCACGCGTCACGTTAAGCCTTTCCGGCACTGAGGTACTGTGTCGGGAGGAGCACCCTTCTCTGCTGGTGGCGCTTGAGGCGCATCAGGTAGAAGTAGAGTACCAGTGTCGTTCCGGCTACTGCGGCTCCTGCCGCTGCCGTCTGATCGCCGGCCAGGTGGACTGGCTGACCGAGCCGCTGGCCTTTATCAACGAAGGGGAAATTTTGCCCTGCTGCTGCCGGGCAAAAGGCGATATAGAGATCGAGATGTGATTGCGTCGGGTGGCGCTTCGCTTACCCGACCTACAAAACCGCAGTTCGTAGGCCGGGTAAGGCGCAGCCGCCACCCGGCAATTTCAGCGTTAATCCTTCAAAAAGCTCACTGCTTTATCCGGGAAATCTGTAAACAGTCCGTCCACGCCCGCCTGGTTATACAACACCTCATAAAGCTGATTCACGTCCGTGGCATACGGCGGCAGCTGGTCTGCACGCACCGTGTACGGATGCACCTGCATCTTGCTGGCGTGCGCCTCTTTCACCATCGCCGTCAGCTTCACGTGGCCCGGGGCCGATCCTTCCGCCACCAGCATGTGGTAATCCGGCCCGATGCCGTCGGCGTATTGCGCAATCTGCTTCATCGCGCCCGGCTTAAACATCCAGTCGTAGCTGTAGTTCACCCACTTCCCGTCCGGCTGCTTCTCCTGGGTTTCATTCCAGTCGGTATAGGCAATCAGCTGCACCAGATTGAGGTCCATCCCCATCTTCGGCTCCAGCTCGGTTTTGATGCGCTTCAGCTCGGCGGCGTCAAAACACTGCAGGTAGACTTTGTCCTTCTTGCTGGTGTAGCCGTACTGTTTCAGCATCTCCAGCGTCTTCGCAGCAATGTCTTTTCCTTCCTGATGGTGGAACCACGGCGCTTTGATCTCCGGGTAGATACCGATGTTTTTGCCGGTTGAGTGGTTCAGCCCCTGAACAAACTCAATCTCTTCCTGGAAGGTATGAATGCGGAAGTCAGATTTGCCCATCGGGAAACGCCCCGGATAGACCTGCACCTTCTTGCCGCTTTCAATCTCGAAGCCTTCGGTAAACTTCAGGGAACGGATCTCCGCCAGCGTGAAGTCGATGGCGTAGTAGCGGCCATCTTTTCGCGCGCGGTCCGGGAAGCGCTCCGCCACGTCCGTCACGCGGTCCAGATAGTGGTCATGCAGGACAACCAGCTGGTCGTCCTTCGTCATCACCAGATCCTGCTCCAGATAATCCGCGCCCTGGGCATAGGCCATCGCTTTTGCCGGCAGCGTGTGCTCCGGCAGATAGCCGCTGGCACCGCGGTGGGCGATAACGATTTTATCCGCCGCCAGCGCGGAGCCGGTCATCAGGCCCGCCAGCAGCAGGCCGGTTGTTACGTAAGATAATTTCATGGCATTGCTCCTTATTGACGACGCGCCTGCACTTCCGCGTGGTGACGTTTCTCACCGATCATCACAACAATCAGCAGCAGTACCGCCAGCACGCTACCGCCGATCATCACCATAAAGCCGCCGTCCCAGCCGAAGAAGTCAACGGTGTAGCCCACGATGGCGCTCGCCGCGACCGAACCGCCCAGATAGCCGAACAGACCGGTAAAGCCTGCCGCCGTGCCTGCCGCTTTTTTCGGTGCCAGCTCCAGCGCGTGCAGACCGATCAGCATCACCGGACCGTAAATCAGGAAGCCAATAACAATCATGCAGGCCATGTCCACACCCGGATTACCCGGCGGGTTAAGCCAGTACACGACGGTCGCGATAGTGACCAGGGTCATAAAGAACACGCCCGTCGCGCCGCGGTTACCTTTAAACACCTTGTCCGACATCCAGCCGCACAGCAGCGTGCCCGGGATCCCGGCATATTCATACAGGAAATAGGCCCACGAGGATTTATCCAGCGCGAAGTGCTTCACCTCTTTCAGGTAGGTTGGCGACCAGTCGAGGATGCCGTAGCGCAGCAGGTAAACGAACACGTTCGCCACGGCGATGTACCACAGCAGCTTGTTCGGCAGGACGTACTTCATGAAGATCTGTTTTGCGGTCAGCTCTTCTTCGTGCTCTTTGCTGTAATCATCCGGATAGTCGTTTTTGTACTCTTCAATCGGCGGCAGGCCGCAGGACTGAGGCGTGTCGCGCATCAGCGCGAAGGCGATAATCGCCACGACGATGGCGCCAAAGGCAGGCATATACAGCGCAGCGTGCCAGTCGTTGAACCAGGCCATCCCCAGCAGGAACAGCAGCGGCGGAATACCGCCACCCACGTTATGCGCGCAGTTCCACACCGACACGATGCCGCCGCGCTCCTTCTGCGACCACCAGTGCACCATGGTGCGTCCGCACGGCGGCCACCCCATCCCCTGGAACCAGCCGCAGAGGAACAGCAGGACGAACATGACGGCAATGCTGGAGGTTGCCCACGGCACAAAGCCCATGAACAGCATGACCGCGGCCGCCAGGATTAGGCCGGCGGGCAGGAACACGCGCGGATTCGAGCGATCCGACACGGAACCCATGATGAATTTGGAAAAACCGTAGGCGATTGAGATCCCCGACAGCGCGAACCCCAGATCGCCGCGGGAGAAGCCCTGCTCCACCAGATACGGCATGGCGAGCGCGAAGTTTTTACGTACAAGGTAGTACGCCGCGTACCCGAAGAAGATCCCCAGGAAAATTTGCCAGCGCAGGCGGCGGTATAGCGGATCAATTTCTGCCTCTGGCAGACGCGCCCGATGCGGCGCAGGTTTGAAGATACTGAGCATAACAGCCTCCGTGGCCTTGAATTGAATGAGCAGGTGGCTCGCACCTGAATTCCAGAGGCGGGGATGTTAAGAAATCACGGTGATTGTTACTGTGAATCAACGCACAGATTGTTACAGAAATATGACAGAATGCGCAAAAAAGCGCATGAAATCACGTTTCACTTTCGAATTTCGCGCGTTTATGTTCGAAATCAAACAAACCACACTATTGATATGGCTAAATGATAAAAAAACGAACATAGAGGGTAAACAATGACCATTCACGATCCTCGCTACAGCGATGTGATAATCATTGGCGGTGGCGCAACCGGCGCCGGGATCGCACGCGATTGCGCCCTTCGCGGCTTAAGCGTCACGCTTCTGGAGCGCCATGATATCGCCACGGGCGCAACCGGACGTAACCATGGCCTGCTGCACAGCGGCGCGCGGTACGCGGTTACCGACGGTGAATCCGCGCGCGAATGTATTGCTGAAAACCAGATCCTCAAGCGTATCGCCCGCCACTGCATTGAGCCGACCGACGGCCTCTTTATTACCCTTCCCGAAGATGACCTCGCCTTTCAGGACACCTTTATTACCGCCTGCACTGTGGCAGGCATTCAGGCTGAGGCCATGGACCCGGCGCTAGCGCGACGGCTGGAGCCGTCGGTTAACCCGGCGCTTATTGGCGCGGTGAAAGTGCCTGACGGCACCGTTGATCCCTTCCGCCTGACCGCCGCCAATATGCTGGACGCCCGCGAGCATGGCGCGCACATCCTGACCGGGCACGAGGTGACCGGGCTTATCCGCGAAGGTCATCGCATCTGCGGCGTGCGGATCCTTGATACGCAATATAACGAACACAGCGAGCTGTATGCCGCCGTTGTGGTCAACGCGGCGGGGATCTGGGGGCAGCGCATCGCGGAATACGCGGACCTGTCGGTGCGCATGTTCCCGGCGAAAGGCTCGCTGCTGATCCTCGACCACCGCATCAATAACCACGTGATCAACCGCTGCCGTAAACCGTCTGATGCTGATATCCTCGTCCCTGGCGACACCATTTCGTTAATCGGTACCACCTCAACCCACGTGGACTACAGCGAGATTGACTACAACCGCGTGACCGCCGAAGAGGTCGACATCCTGCTGCGCGAAGGGGAAAAACTGGCCCCGGTGATGGCGCAGACGCGTATTCTGCGCGCCTACGCGGGCGTGCGTCCGCTGGTCGCCAGCGATAACGACCCGAGCGGACGTAACGTCAGCCGGGGCATCGTGCTGCTCGATCACGCCGAGCGCGACGGCATGGACGGGTTTATCACCATCACCGGCGGCAAGCTGATGACCTACCGCCTGATGGCCGAGTGGGCGACCGACGCCGTCTGCCGCAAGCTGGGCAATACCGAACGGTGCGTGACGGCAGAACAAGCCCTGCCCGGCTCGCGTCAGTCCACCGAAAAAACGCTGCAAAAAATTATCTCCCTGCCCGCGCCGCTGCGCGGATCCGCTATTTACCGCCACGGCGACAGAACGCCACAGTGGCTCGGTGAAGGAAGATTGAGCCGCAGCCTGGTGTGCGAGTGCGAAGCCGTCACCGCCGGTGAGGTGCAGTACGCGGTGGAGAGCCTGACGGTCAACAGCCTGCTCGATCTTCGCCGCCGCACCCGCGTTGGAATGGGGACCTGTCAGGGCGAGCTGTGCGCCTGTCGTGCCGCCGGACTATTGCAGCGTTTTCACACCACCACCGCCACCCAGTCGCTCGATCAGCTCAGCGCGTTTTTAAACGAGCGCTGGAAAGGCATTCAGCCTGTCGCGTGGGGCGATGCCCTGCGCGAAAGCGAATTTACCCGCTGGGTCTACCAGGGGCTTTGCGGTCTTGAGAAGGAGCAACGCGATGAAATTTGATACCGTCATCGTCGGCGGCGGGCTGGTAGGCCTGCTCTGCGGCATCAAGCTCACGAAGCAGGGGCTGCGCTGCGCCATTATCACCCGGGGCCAGAGCGCCCTGCACTTCTCGTCGGGCTCGCTGGATCTGGTGGACGAAGCGTACCGCGACAAGCTGCCGCCGGAGCACCCGTATCACCTGATTGGCGCGCAGCATATTGACCGCTTTGCGCTGGAAACCGAAGCGCTGCTGGCGGACTGCGGCGCGCGTCTGAAGGGGAGCGCCCGGCTCAATCACCAGCGCGTCACGCCGCTCGGCACCCTGCGCTCTGCCTGGCTCAGCCCGGAGGAGGTACCCGTTGCTCCCTTCAATGCCGCGCGCGTGCGGGTCGTGGGTATTAGCGGCTTTCTGGATTTTCAGCCCCATCTCGCGGCGGCGTCGCTCTGTCGCCAGGGCGTTAACGCCGAAACGGCAGAGATAGAGCTGCCCGAGCTTGATGTCCTGCGCGATAACCCGAGCGAGTTTCGCGCGGTGAATATCGCCCGCTTTCTGGATAACGAGGACAAATGGCCGCTGCTGTATGACGCGCTCAGGCCGCTTAGCGACGGCTGTGACGCCCTGCTGATGCCCGCCTGCTTTGGTTTACGCGACAACCGGCTCTGGCGCTGGCTCTCGGATCGTCTGCCCTGCTCGCTCGGCCTGCTGCCCACGCTGCCCCCTTCCGTACCCGGCATTCGCCTGCATACCCAGCTCCAGCGCCAGTTTGTCGCGCAGGGCGGCGTGTGGATGGCGGGTGATGAGGTGAAAAAAATCACCCTGACCGACGGCGCGGTGAGCGAAATCTGGACGCGCAACCACGACGATATTCCGCTTCGTGCCCGCTATACGGTGCTGGCAAGCGGCAGCTTCTTCAGCAACGGGCTGCTGAGCAGCCGGGAGGGCATCCGGGAAGCCATTATGGGGCTGGATGTTCGCCAGCGAGCCTCCCGCGCGGACTGGTATCAGAGTGATTTCTTCTCGCCGCAGCCCTGGCAGCAGTTCGGCGTGATTGTCGATAGCCAGCTGCATCCGCAGCTTTCCGGTAAGCCCGTCAGTAATCTCTTTGCCATCGGCTCGCTGCTGGGCGGGTACGATCCCATTGCCCAGGGATGCGGTGGCGGGGTCTGCGCCGTCACGGCGCTGTATGTGGCAGAGCAGATTAGCCAGCGCACGGAGGCTGAACAATGAACGACACCCGTTTTGAAAGCTGCATTAAATGCACGGTGTGTACCACCGTCTGCCCGGTCAGCGGCGTGAACCCACGCTATCCCGGGCCAAAGCAGGCCGGGCCGGACGGCGAGCGTCTGCGTCTGAAGGACGGCAAGCTGTACGACGAGGCGCTGAAATACTGCATTAACTGCAAACGCTGCGAAGTCGCCTGCCCGTCGGATGTTAAAATCGGCGATATCATCCAGCGTGCCCGGGCGCGCTACAGCACGCAAAAGCCGACGCTGCGGGACGCGATCCTGAGCCATACCGACCTGATGGGCAGCGTCTCGACGCCGTTTGCCCCGATGGTGAATGCCGCGACCTCGCTCAAGCCGGTGCGCCAGCTGCTGGATGCGACGCTGAAGATAGACCATCACCGCAGCCTGCCGAAATATTCTCACGGCACCTTCCGCCGCTGGTACAAATCCGTCGCGGCGGAACAGGCGAAGTATGCCGACCAGGTGGTCTTTTTCCACGGCTGCTATGTGAACTACAACCACCCGCAGCTGGGTAAAGATCTGCTGAAGGTGCTGAACGCCATGGGAACGGGCGTTCAGCTACTGAACAAAGAGAAGTGCTGCGGCGTGCCGCTGATTGCCAACGGGTTTACCGATAAAGCGCGCAGGCAGGCTCAAAGCAATGTCACCTCCCTGCGCGAAGCGATTGTCGATAAAGGTATTCCGGTGCTGGCGACCTCGTCCACCTGTACCTTCACCCTGCGCGACGAGTACCCGCATCTGCTGGACGTGGATAACACCGGCCTGCGCGAGCACATCGAGCTGGCGACACGCTTCCTATGGCGCAAACAGGATAGCGGGCAGACGTTGCCGCTGGGGACATTACCGCTGAAAGTGGTCTACCACACGCCGTGTCACATGGAGAAAATGGGCTGGTCGCTCTATACGCTTGAGCTGCTGCGGCTTATTCCAGGCCTGGAGCTGACGGTGCTGGATTCGCGCTGCTGCGGGATTGCGGGAACCTACGGCTTTAAGCGTGAGAACTACGAAACGTCACAGGCGATCGGCGCCCCGCTGTTCCGTCAGATTGAAGAGAGCGGCGCGGATATCGTGGTGACCGACTGCGAAACCTGCAAGTGGCAGATTGAGATGTCCACCAGCAAGCGCTGTGAACATCCGATTACCCTGCTGGCGAAGGCGCTGGGCTGAACATAGCCGGGGCGAAACGCCCCGGCACAGGTTTTACTCGATGAACAGCGACTCGACCACATGGATCCAGCCGTGCTCGCTGGCAACCTCTTTACCATTCAGCCAGCGGCGCAGCATGTTCAACGCCATCATGGCGCAAACCTCCTGACGCACCGCCAGGCTATGGCGGGTGATGCTCATTTTAACCCGCAGCGCCCAGGTGCCTTCCGGCGTCGCCAGCGCGAAGTTAAGGTATTCCTCATCCAGCCCCCCGACAAACAGCGCCAGACCGGCAAAATGCTTCACCCTTCTCTCGGAAGCCCAGCGGGCGGTTTGCGCCAGGGTCTCCTGCTGGAACGGCACCACTTCGCTGGCCAGCAGCGGCGCGTTGACGCGCGACAGCTGCAGCGCCAGCAGGCCACCGGTGAACTGCTCGCTTAAGGTCACACTCAGCTGACGCGACTGCAGATGCGCCGCAATCTGCGCGGGTAGACCTTCCGTTCCTTCAAAGATCAGGCTTTCGCCCGCCACGCGCTGCACCTCGGGCCACAGGGCCAGCATCGCCTCTTTCTGCTCGGCCGGGCCTGTCAGCTTAAGTTCAATGATCGGCATGGAGGAGCGATAGCCCATGGAGACGCCCGGCGGCAGCGGGAGAGGGTCTAGGCTCTGGGCCAGATCGCTTTCCGAGCGGCCAAACGTGGTCAGACGCAGGCACAGCGGAGGTTGAGGCAGGGTAAAACGATCGCGAAGGCGCGGCAGGATCTGCTGCTCGACCATCACTTTAAATTCTGAGGGCACGCCCGGCGTAAAGAACATCAGGCAGCGGTTCAGCTGCATGGCAAACCCGCACGCGGTCCCGACCGGGTTATCGACCAGCTCGGCGCTGGCGGGAATTTCAGCCTGTTTGCGGTTGCTGGGGGCCATCACGCGGCCACGTTCGGAGAAAAAGCGCTCCATCTGCGAAAGCCACGCCTCGTGCAGCACCAGCCCTTCGCCTTTTGCGGTAGCGGCGGCTAGCGCGCTGAGATCGTCACTGGTGGGGCCGAGCCCGCCGTTCACAATCAGCACGTCGCAGTGCTCGCTGCGCTCGCGCAGAATAGCAACCAGCGACTCCAGACTGTCGCCCACCGTATTGCGGCGCGTTAACGGTAATCCTTGCTCAAAGAAAAGATCGGCAAGCCAGGCAGCATTGGTATCAATAATTTGTCCATGCAGCACTTCGTCGCCGGTGGATAACATCTCCACGTTAATCATTATGTTCTCCCGCTTATTTGGTCAAAACACTATAGCGCAAACGCGGGGTGGAGAAGAGAGAAACTGGCGCGGCAGAACGCCGCGCCGGAGTGATTAGAAGCCTGCGCTGACGCCCACGTACGGGCCGTCGGCCAGCGCGTTATCGCGGTTGCCGTCTTTGCCGGCCAGGTTCAGATAGCGATAGCCCGCTTCGATGGTAATCGGACGCATGATAGTCCAGCGCGCGCCGGCGTTGGCCTCTTCATAGCTTTCGATACCGCTTGAGAGGGAATCCGGTGAATAGTAGTACTCACCAAACAGGCCGAAGCTGTCGCCAATTTTCCACTGCAGCCCGCCGCCCACTGCCGCCGCGTACCCTTCGTCACCGTCATTTGGGTTGGTATAGATACCTTTACCGCCGACGGTGGCCAGGAACGGACCAAGAGGAACGTTCAGACCCAGGCCGAGGCTCGCCGCGTCGCCGTCGTCATCGTTATGCGTCCAGCCGCCGGTCATCGCCAGACCGGAAGTCTCGGTACCCATGCCAAAGCCCAGGTGGGTGTAATCCTGACCCGCCGAGCCGTTAATGCTGATAGCGTTAGCCGCCGCAGATACAACCATCAGGCCGAAGCCCAGTAATGCCACTTTTTTCATTGTCGTGATCCCGCACAATTATTATAAAGAAGTCCCAAAACCGCGAGATTTTAACCGGAGTCTCCCGGGGATCAAGCACTCTGCGTGCGGCAGAACGGTAGATTGTAACTAATTGAAACGGCTGTTATCCCTTCAGCGATGCGTTCACCCACTGCTGCAACGCGCGGCGCGAGACTTTAATGCCGCCATTTTTGAGCTCGGTCGGCAACAGCAGCCAGCGAACGGGTTGCTCAAAACGCGCCACCTTATCCCTGACCCAGTCAGGTAAACAGGTGATATCCGTGCCCGGCTCGCACTCCACCACCGCCACCGGACGTTGCCCAAACTCGGCGTCGTCCAGCGGGATGATAAACACCTGGTTAATCTGCGGATGGCGGGCGATAACACGCTCAAGGCTCTCCGGCTGGATCCCTTCTCCGCCGCTAAAAAAGAGGTTGTCCATGCGGCCCAGGATCGTCAGGCGGCCATCATGCCATTCACCGCGATCGCGGGTGGCGAACCATCCCTGCGCGTTGGTCAGCGGAACTAGATCGCCGTCCCGCCAGTAGCCTGAAGCCATACTCTGCGCCCGGATCCAGACCTCGCCGTTAACCACCTGCACCTCTCTGCCCGGCAGCGCATCGCCTACGTCCGGCTCGCCGTCCGCCGCTTTCGCGCAGACGGTAGAGGCAAACTCGGTCAGTCCGTAGCCGCAGAAGGTGCGAATCCCCTGCTCGCGCGCCTGCTGCGTCAATTCAACAGGGATGGCGGCTCCGCCCAGAAGCACCGCTTTCAGTGCGACAGGCTGGTGGGTATTAAGCAGGCGCCAGAGCTGGGTCGGCACCAGCGAGGCGTGGGTGCAGCCGAGCAACGCCTGCGCCAGCGGCTGTTTCTGGCGCACGGTTAACCGCGCCCCGGCCTGCAGCCAGCGCCATAAAATCCCCTGCCCGGAAACGTGAAACAGCGGCAGCGAAAGCAGCCAGTCGTCGTCTTCACCGTAGGGCATCAGCGCCAGCACGCCGCGCGCGCTGGCGAGATGGGCCTCGCAGGTATGCACAGCCGCTTTCGGCAGCCCGGTAGAGCCGGAGGTCAGCGTCATGGACGCGAGCCGCGACGGTTGCCACGCAACGCGATATCCACCCGCGCGCTCGCGCATGCGCAGGGCAGGAAGACCCTCACAGGTACCGTCCAGCACCAGCGCAAAGCGCAGCGTCATCTGCGGGAGCAACACGTCCAGCAGCGGGCGCGGCAGCTGCGGATTAACGGGAAGAATACGCGCCCCGCACTGGAGCAGCGCCAGCCACGCCAGCAGGGTTTGCGGGTGATTATGGGCCAGCAGCAGCACGCCGTCGCCCTCCTCCACGCCCTGCAGGTGAAACTCTGCCGCCAGGCGGTCGACGCGGGTGCACAGCTGCTGCCAGCTGAGCACCTCGTCGTTCAGCCTGAGGGCAGGTTTATCAGCAAACTGCGCGCGCCAGTGCCGCCACGGCCAGTCGGTAAAACTCATCGCAGCGGCTCCAGCGCCGCGACGTCGAGGCACGGCAGCGCGCTGTCCGGCCACGTGCGGATAAGCTGAGCCTGCATCAGGTTCAGCGTGTCGAGGCCGGGGATCGTGTCCGGCGTTAGCCAGGCGGCAATGCGCGCCAGCTGTGTCAGCCCAAGGCTGGACTCAATCGACGAGCTGATGACCGCCGTCAGCCCAGAGGCGTGCGCTGCCGCGACCTGCTCGCGCACCTTCGCCAGGCTGCCGGTCAGCGTCGGTTTAATCACCACCGCGCTGACGCCGGGCTCGGCGACAAATTCAAAATCGTCCTCGCGCAGGCTTTCATCCCAGGCGATGGCTATCCCCGTTTCGCGGGCGAACGCGCGCGAATCGTCGCGGGTTTTGCACGGTTCTTCGAGGAAGGCAATGCGGCTGCGGTACGCCGGGTTGACGTACTTTGCAAACTGCTGCGCCTTGAGCGGCGTCCAGGCGCGGTTAGCGTCCAGACGCAGATGAAGGTCGGGGATCGCCTCCAGCAGCAGGTTGGCGACCATGCCGTCGCGCACCGCTTCGTAGAGACCGACTTTAATTTTCGCCACCTTCTCGCCCGGCATGGCGGAGAGCAGCGCGAACAGCTCGTCAGGATCGCCCGTGCAGAGCGGTGCCGCGCGGTAGTTAGCCTCTTCAGGCAGGCTACCGTCCAGCTCCGCCAGCGCACAGCTGAGACCAAAAGCCGCGGAAGGCACGTCCGGCAGCGCCGGATCCGCCCCCTCACGCCACGCGTCCGCCCACGCCAGCAATGCTGACTGCGCGTCATCCAGCGACTCCAGGCTAAAGCCCGGCAGAGGCGAAATCTCGCCCCAGCCTTCCCGCTCGTCCTGCTGCAGATGCACAAAGAAGCCGTCACGGGTTTTTAACCGCCGTTCACGCAGCACCACGCCCGCGTCCATCGGTATCTGCCAGCGGTAAACCTGCGCGCGACGCATTACGGGTTCCGTTTGTATTTGCTGAAGTCCGGCTGGCGTTTTTCGTTAAACGCGTTGCGCCCTTCCTGACCCTCTTCGGTCATGTAGAACAGCATGGTGGCGTTGCCCGCGAGCTCCTGCAGACCCGCCTGACCGTCACAGTCGGCGTTGAGCGCGGCCTTCAGACAGCGCAGCGCCATCGGGCTGTTTTGCAGCATTTCACGGCACCAGCGCACGGTCTCTTTTTCGAGATCGGCAATCGGTACTACGGTATTCACCAGGCCCATATCCAGCGCTTCCTGAGCGTTGTACTGACGGCACAGGAACCAGATTTCGCGGGCTTTTTTCTGCCCGACGATGCGTGCCATGTAGGAGGCACCCCAGCCGCCGTCGAAGGATCCCACTTTCGGACCGGTCTGGCCGAAGATGGCGTTCTCGGCGGCAATGGTCAGATCGCACATCATGTGCAGCACGTGACCGCCCCCGATGGAGTAACCCGCCACCATCGCCACCACCGGTTTTGGACAGGTGCGGATCTGACGCTGGAAATCGAGGACGTTCAGATGGTGCGTACCCGCATCGTCCTGGTATCCGCCGTAGTCGCCGCGCACTTTCTGATCGCCGCCGGAGCAGAACGCCTTATCGCCTTCGCCGGTCAGGACAATCACGCCGATGTTGTCGTCGTACCGCGCATCCGCCAGGGCCTGAATCATCTCTTTCACGGTCAGCGGACGGAAGGCGTTACGCACCTGCGGGCGGTTAATAGTGATTTTGGCAATGCCGTCGGTGGATTTGTGGTAGCGAATGTCGGTGTAGCCTTCGGAGCAGTCCTGCCATTCAACCGGGGCGTAGAGCATGTTTTCATCAGGATAGATCATAGAGTGTCCTTTATTCGATAACGCAGTATCTGAGCCAGACTCGCGATAACCGCATCGGGGTTTTCCCGGTGTGCGTTGTGTCCGGCATTGGGAATTACATGGCGAACGGCGTTCACTTCCGCGGCAAGGACCGCGAACTTCTCATCCCGTTCGCCATAGAGATAGTCAAAAGAGAAATCGCGTGCGCCAAGCGCGGCACGCAAATCAGGCTGCACGGCCAGCGAGGTCGCCTCGAGCAACATCGCCAGCGTCGCGCCGCAGTTCTGGCTGCGCAGGGTAATCAGCGCCTCGCGCTGGGCGTCCGTGAGGGAGGCGAACACGGGCTGTTGATACCAGTCAGTGAACACCTTCTCCAGCGGTTCGGTGCGAAAACGCGTCGCCCAGCGGCGGTCGGATGCCCGCCGCGCATTTCTCGCATCGGCATCCTGCAGGCCCGGATGACCGCCCTCCACCATCACGCCCAGCAGCCCCTTCGGCTGCTGGCAGGCATGGAACATCGCAATGCGGCCGCCGAGGGAGTACCCGACAAGCCAGAATTTCAGTATGTTGTAACTAAGAAGGGTTCGGGTGAGCAACCTGCTCATCTCGTCAAACCCCGCCACGGCCAGATCCCGGGATCTACCGTGACCCGGCAGATCCAGGTACAGCCGGGGGTAATCGCTGAGCCCTTCACCGACCCTCTGCCACTCGCGGCAGTCCCCGGAAAAACCGTGCAAAAAGACCAGCCAGGGATAGCCTGGTTTTCCAGCCCGCTGCACGCCAGAGAGGATCACAGCTGGCTCACCTGCGCAAGCAGGCTTTGCAGGGCCTGCGCACCGTCAGCATCGTTCACCACCAGCTCAATCAGCGTCGCCCCCGGCTGCTTCCAGGCGCTGCTTAACGCCGCGTCCAGCTGTTCCCAGCTTTCCGGGCGATGGTATTTCAGGCTAAACATCGCCGCGGCGTGTTCGAACTGCACGTTCTGCGGCATCAGATAAAAGCGTTCGCGCTCGCTCTGCGGCGTTGGCAGCAGGGAGAAAATCTGCCCGCCGTTGTTGTTGACCACAATCAGCACAAACGGGGCTGACGCCTGACGCAGCAGCGCCAGCGCGTTGAGATCGTAGAGCGCGGAGAGATCGCCCACGATCGCCAGCGTCGACTTCGCGCTGGCGCGCTGCACGCCCGCCGCCGTGGAGATCAGCCCGTCGATGCCGCTGGCACCGCGGTTGCTGTACACCGGGTAGCCCACGGGCAGCTTCGAAAACGCGTCAATCAGGCGCACGACCAGGCTATTGCCGACAAACAGTTGCCCCTGTTCAGGCAGGCACTGGCGAATACGGTGCGCCAGCCCGGCCTCGCTAAACGCTTCACAGTGCGCTTTGGTCAGCTCCCACGCCTGGCGCGAAAGGTCCGGGATGGCCACCGCCCAGGGCTTGCGTTTTTCAGCCGGATGAAGCGTCAGCCAGGCGTCAATACTGCTGACCAGACGACGACCGCGGTGGTGCGCCGGGTCAAGCCGCCCTTCCAGCGCGTCCACCAGCCAGTACTCTTCCGGCGTGCAGGTGGCCTGCCACTGCAGTAACCGTTTGCCGGTCAAACTCGATCCAAGCTGAACCACAATCTGCGCCTGCGCCAGCTCGGTGACCGCTTTGGCATTACCCAGCCAGAGATCGGCGCACGGCAGCGGCTGACCGGTCTGGGAAAGCACGTCGCCTATCAGGGGCCAGCCAAGGGTTTGCGCCCATTCGGCAACCAGTTTGCCTTCGGCGGCGCTCATGCGCCCGGCGATCACCACGCCGCGCTTCTGCCGCCAGAAGAACCAGTCGCGCTGCTTTGCGCTCTCAAGATGCGTCTGCTCGCGCAGCCACGGTTTTTCACTCTCCCACCAGTCGCCAAGCGACTGCTGCCAGTCAAGACCCGTGTCGTCCAGCTCACCGTAGAGCGGCTCGGCAAACGGGCAGTTGATATGCAACGCCCCGCTGCGCAACGTCTCCATGGCGTGATCGACGGTGGAGACCAGCCAGCTTGCCGGAATATCGTGGGTGGGACGCGGTAGCGAAATCGTCTGCGAAGGATGCGAAGCAAAGAGCCCCGGCTGGCGAATGGCCTGATTGGCGCCGCAGTCGATAAGCTCAGGGGGGCGATCGGCCGTCAGTAAGATCAGTTTTTCACCGGTTAACCCGGCTTCAATCAGGGCCGGATAGAGGTTCGCCACGGCGGTACCGGAGGTGACGATCACCGCTACAGGTTCTTTGCTGACTTTCGCCAGCCCGAGCGCAAGATGGCCGAGACCGCGTTCATCAAAGTGGGTGTGGTGAATCAACGCCCGGTTTTCAGCGGCCGCCAGCGTCAGCGGCGTTGAACGAGAACCCGGTGCAATACACACGTGCCTGACGCCATGGCGCGTCAAGGCTTCAAGGATCACCGCCGCCCAGCGTCGGTTAAAAGAACTTACTGACATGAGATTGTCCGGTATCAAGAATGCGACACAGTATAAATAATAGAAAAAATTGGAATTTTGATATGAATCGGGATTGCGCGATTCAGTATTAATCCCTTAGGAGCAGAGAGCGCAATCCGGCGGCTTTGTTTTCAATCTCCTGCCACTCCTGCTCCGGGTCAGACCCGCTGACAATACCGGCGCCGGCGTAGAGCCGCAGAGAATCCTCCAGAACGCGCGCGGAGCGCAACGCCACGCAGAACTCACTCTGTTCGGGAGATAAATATCCGGCCGAACCGGCGTACCATTCGCGGTTAAAGGGTTCAACCTTCTGGATAAACTCGCGCGCAGGCTGTCGGGGTAATCCGGCAACGGCCGCGGTCGGCTGTAACATGAGCAGACACTGCTCATCATCGGCCTGTTTGAGCTCGGTCCAGATACAGCGGCGCAAATGCTGCACTTTACGCAGGCGTACCACCTGGGCGGGCAGTACCTCAAGCGTCTGCGTATGGTGCTGAAGTCGCTGGCAGATATCTTCCACGACCAGCATATTTTCGCGCTGGTTTTTATCGTCATTGAGCAGCCACTCGCCCAGACGCTGCGCCTGTTTATCATCATTGTGGCTGGCGACGGTGCCCGCCAGCGCTTCCGTGCGCAGCAGCTTGCCGCGCCGCCGCCAGAGACGCTCGGGCGTAGAGCCAAGAAACGCGTTGCTGGCGTCGAATACCATGCAGAAATGGTAGCAGTGTAAATTCAGGGCGCGGCTGGCCGCCATCAGCGCGACGGGGTTAACGCGCTGCGTGAACTGCAGATCGGTTGCCCTCGCGAGGACGACCTTTTCAAAATCACCGCGCACGATGGTCTCCGTCGCCGTGCGGATAAGCTTCAGCCATTCGGCCTGCTGCGGCTGATGGGTTTCGTGCTCAACCTGAACGGACAGCGGACGGATAGATCTCGCAGGACGGAGCTGCTGTAAAAAATCCAGCGCGGCGCGGGCATCCTCCTGAAGCGAGCGGTTGCTCCACAGCTGCAGGCGCAGCGTGGCGTTACCGGCGGTGCGTCGCCAGAGCAGTCGCGGTAAAAAGAGGCTACCCTGCTCCGGATTAAAGGCGTTCAGGCCGCAGATACGGGTATCACCTGCTGCGTTTTGCTCGCGCAAAAACTGCGAGGCTAACGCCAGAGAGGAAAATTGGGTGACTGCCCCCAGCGCGGCCAGCTCTTCATCGCCGTTACGCTGCTGCCAGTAAAACTGCGGATAACACTGCTGCTCGCCCAGCCAGGCGAGGGGATCGAAGGCGTCGTTTAACGGGAAAGAGACGTCGAAATGACGTATGCCGGGTGCTGCGGGTAACGCTTGCGATAGCTGGCTACGCAGTTGCTCCAGCGCGAGGAAAATCGAATTCACGCGAACCTCTCCCTGTTAAAACCTCGTATTATACGGGGTACTGACCATAAATAGCAGTACCCACGTATAGGGAGTGGTTAAGCGGCTTAACGACGGGCTAAGAGCAGCCCCAGTACCAGACCTACGGCAGCACCCACTCCAATGCCCTGCCACGGTTTTTCATGCACGTAATCATCGGCACGATACACCGCTTTTTTGGCACGGTAATAGTAAGTATCTGACGCATGGCTGACGCGGTTTTTCACTTCATGCAGCGCCTGCTCGGCACGGGCCTTTAGCTCAATATATTTCTGATCGGCAGGGTCGCCCGAGGAACGTAACACCTCTTCAAGCGTTTCGCTCAGTAAGGCCAGGTCGTCGTCGATACGGGTATCCCAGGATTGAAATGACATATTTTTCTCCATGTTAGTACACCAGTCCGCTAACTATAGCCAACGTGCCGCCATTACGCCTGTTTCGTTTCCCGCGCCATGCCGATGTGGGGAATGCCATCTTCGTCATACACTTCCGTTACCGGCGTGAAGCCAAAGTGGGCATAGAACGACTGCAGGTGCGCCTGCGCGCCCAGGTATAACGCCTTGTCCGGCCACTGTTTCCGGCACGCCTCCAGCGTTTTTTCCATCAGCTGATAGCCCAGTTTTTCGCCGCGCGCCTTGCCGCTGATGATGACGCGGCCAATGACGACAGGCTCAAAATCGTCTTCGCTTTTCAGAATCCTCGCATACGCCACCAGCTCGTTATCCCGCCAGCCGAGGATATGGCGGTTCTCGCCAACGAGGTCATCGCCGTCGATGTCCTGATACGGGCAGGTCTGTTCCACAACAAACACTTCGCAGCGCAGTTTCAGCAGGGCGTAAAGTGCATTAACGGTGAGGTCACTATGATGTAAATCTTGCCACTGGATCATGTCAGTCTCCTTCCTGGGGTTCATCACGTTATACTAAACCCCTCCCCGTTCGGCAAAGGGCTGATTGCGTTATGGAACTGATTTTTCTGGGTACGTCCGCTGGCGTGCCAACCCGCTCACGGAACGTGACGGCGATCCTGCTGGATCTTAAGCACCCCACCCGGGGCGGGCTGTGGCTGTTTGACTGCGGTGAAGGGACGCAGCATCAGCTGTTACACACCGTTTATCACCCCGGCAAGCTGGATAAAATTTTTATCACCCACCTGCATGGCGACCATCTGTTTGGCCTGCCCGGCCTGCTCTGCAGCCGCTCGATGGCCGGTAACGCCAACCCGCTGACGATTTACGGGCCAGCGGGTATTCGTGAATTTGTTGAAGCTACGCTGCGCCTGAGCGGGTCATGGACCGATTATCCGCTGGAGGTCGTTGAGATAACCGAAGGCCTGGTTTTCGACGACGGGGATTATCGGGTGACTGCTCAACCGCTCAATCATCCTGTGGAGTGCTATGGCTACCGCATTGAGGCGCATGACAAACCCGGCGCGCTGGATGCCGCCGCGCTGATGGCCGACGGCGTAAAACCCGGGCCGCTGTTCCAGCGTCTGAAGCACGGAGAGACCGTCACGCTGGAGGACGGACGCGTCATCAACGGCCAGGATTATCTCGCCGCACCGCAGCCCGGCAAAAAACTGGCGATTTTTGGCGATACGGCCCCGTGCCCGGCGGCGCTCACGCTGGCCCAGGGCGTGGACGTAATGGTGCATGAAGCGACGCTTGAAGCGGCGATGGAAGAGAAAGCCAACAGCCGGGGCCACAGCTCCACGCGTCAGGCGGCGCAGCTTGCCCGTGACGCGGGCGTCGGGCGGCTCATCGTCACCCACGTCAGCTCGCGCTACGACGCGCGGGGATGCGCAAGCCTGCTGGCAGAGTGCCGCACGCTGTTTCCGGAATGTGAGCTGGCCGAAGATTTCGCTCAGGTCAGCGTTTAGTCCTTCATTTTTCCCTCAGGATGCCGATAACGATTAAAAGGTCAGCATTTCTCTCGAGGGTAGAATGGATAATTTCCAGAAAGATATTGATGACAGGGCGAATCTGACCCTGTCGAACCGTTTTGAACTGTTGCTGTTCCGTCTTGGCACCTCTCTTAACGAAAATAAATCCGAGCTGTTTGGCATTAACGTCTTTAAGCTGCGTGAAATTGTGCCGATGCCGGAGTTCACGAAACCCGCCGGGATGAAATCACCGCTGATGGGAATGGTGAATATTCGCGATCAGGTGATCCCGGTGATTGACCTGGCCGCCGTGGCGGGCTGTAAGCCCACCACCGGACTGAACATCCTGCTGATTACCGAATATGCGCGCAGCGTGCAGGCGTTTGCCGTGGAATCGGTTGAGAACATCATGCGTCTGGACTGGAAGCAGGTGCACGCGGCGGAAACCGCCGTCAGCGGTCGCTACATCACCAGCATTGCGTGTCTTGACGAGAAGACCGATACCAACGATCTGGCGATGGTGCTGGACGTTGAGCAGATCCTGTATGACATCACCCCGGCCAATCACGATCTGCACGCCACGAACCTGAAGACCACCAAATT
Source organism: Enterobacter cloacae complex sp. CARB60 (assembly GCF_036487345.1). Taxonomy (NCBI): domain Bacteria; kingdom Pseudomonadati; phylum Pseudomonadota; class Gammaproteobacteria; order Enterobacterales; family Enterobacteriaceae; genus Enterobacter; species Enterobacter cloacae complex sp. CARB60. Next base: position 1,412,218 of record NZ_JAZKLC010000002.1, on the reverse strand, counting down.
CCATATCAAGCCAGGCGCTGTCGCCATCGTCGCGGAAGACTCCAAAGTGGCGCGCTCGATGCTGGAGAAAGGTATGCAGGCAATGGAGATCCCGGCGCAGCTGCATATCACCGGCAAAGAGGCGTGGGAAAAAATTGGCGTGCTGGCGGCACAGGCCCAGGCTGAAGGGGTTCCCATCACCGATAAGATCGCTCTGGTGCTGACCGACCTCGAAATGCCGGAGATGGACGGTTTTACGCTGACGCGCAAAATTAAAACCGACCCGTTCCTGAAAGACATTCCGGTGGTGATCCACTCTTCCCTTTCCGGCAACGCCAACGAAGACCATATTCGCAAGGTGAAGGCGGACGGGTATGTCGCGAAGTTTGAGCTGAACGAGCTGTCGTCGGTGATTGAGGAAGTGCTGGACCGCTCGATGAAGAAGATTGACGGGCCGTTGATTAGCCGGAAGCAGCTGGCTTAGTCGGGTGGCGCTACGCTTACCCGACCTACAAAACCCGTAGGCCCTGCAAGCGTAGCGCCGCTGGGCAAACCATAAAAAAAACCCGCCGAGGCGGGTTTTTTCGTTACGTGCGGGCTGGTGCCCTCACCCCATCCCTCTCCCACTGGGAGAGGGCGCAAACATTAAAAAAGGCAACTTTCGTTGCCTTTTTGCTTTCACCTTACATCAGCGGCATCGCTCGCTGCACGATATCAATCAGCGGCTGCGGATAGATACCGAAGATCAGCACCAGCAGCGCGGAGATAAGCACTACGATACCACCGGCGCTGTACTGCCAGTTGGTTGGGGCATCACGGTTGAGCTGCTGAGGCGCGCTCAGGTACAGGCTCACGGCCACGCGCAGGTAGTAGTAGAGACCAATCGCGGAGCCGATAACCACGCCCGCAGTCAGCCACCACAGGTGCGCCTGCACACCGACGGCCAGCACGTAGAACTTACCGATAAAGCCGAGCGTCATCGGGATGCCCGCCAGAGAGAGCATCATCACGGTCATCACCGCGGACAGAATTGGACGGTGCCAGAACAGACCACGGTAGGAGAACAGTGAATCGGCATCCGGACCACGGTAAGGACTGGACATCAGGCTCACCACGCCGAAGGCGCCGAGGCTGCTGAACAGGTAGCCGGCCAGATACACGCCCACGGCTTCCATCGACATCTCACCGCTCTGCAGCGCAATCAGCGCCACCATCAGGTAGCCCAGATGAGAGATAGACGAGTAGCCCAGCAGACGCTTGATGTTGGTCTGGCTCAGCGCCATCAGGTTACCGAAGATGATGGAGACGAACGCGATAATGCCCAGCACCACGCGAACCGCTTCGCTGTCACCTACCGGTGCGTACAGGAACAGACGCATGACCACACCGAAGATAGCGATTTTGCTCGCCGTCGCCAGGAAGGTCGACACCGGAGCCGGAGCGCCCTGGTATACGTCTGGCGTCCACAGGTGGAACGGCACCAGAGAGAGTTTAAAGCCGAGGCCAACGATCATCATGCCCAGACCCGCCAGCAGCAGCGGCTCATGCAGCATGCCGTCACCGAGGCTCTTGCCGAGCGCCATGAAGGAGAGGTTACCGGACTGTGCGTACAGCAGCGCAATACCAAACAGCAGGAACGAGGACGCAGCAGCAGACAGAATGGTGTACTTGATGCTTGCTTCCAGCGAGCGCTTCTGACGGAAGGCGTAACCAATCAGACCGAACAGCGGCAGAGAGATCAGCTCAATACCGAGGAACAGCGCGGCCAGATGGTTCGCATTCGCCAGCAGAATGCCGCCCAGCGCGGCAATCAGAACCAGCAGGTAAAACTCTTCTTTATTGTCGTTGTAGCCTTCGAGCCACGGGTACGCAAAGGTGCAGGTTGCCAGGCTCGCCAGCAGAACCAGACCGGTATACAGCATGGCGTAACCGTCAACGCGCATCAGCGGGGTGACGTCCATCGCCCCACCCTGGCCAACAAACCAGAGAGAGACTAACGCGGCATTCAGGCCGATGACCGACAGCGTGGCATTCAGGAAGTGATTGCGTCGCCACGCAATGGAGAGCATCACAACCACCACCGTCAATCCGACGATCAGCAGCGGTAGCAGCGCGATCAGTTGTTGTGGAGTTATTGTCATGGCGAATTACGGCCTTGTAGTAGAAGCAGAATTAACAAACCACTGCTGGATATTACCCATCGCGCTATGCGAGGTATCCAGAATCGGCTGCGGGAAGAAGCCCAGCAGCACCAGCAGTACGACCAGCAGCAGGATGATGAACAGCTCACGCAGCGACATCCCCGGCAGTTCTTGTGCAGCAATTTCGCTCTTCGCTTTACCGAAGTAAGCGCGGTGCAGCATCGCCAGCGAGTACACGGAAGCGAACACCAGACCAAAGGTGGAGATCACAGTAATCACCGGCACCACTTTGAAGCTGCCGAACAGAATCATAAATTCGCCGACGAAGTTACCGGTACCCGGCATCCCCAGGGTAGCCACCGCGAAGAACATGGACAGCGCTGGCAGCCACTTAATTTTGCTCCACAGACCGCCCATCATGCGCATGTCGCGGGTATGCAGACGTTCGTACAGCTGACCGCACAGGATGAAGAGGCCAGCTGCGGACAGACCGTGCGCAATCATCTGGATTACCGCGCCCTGGTACGCCAGCTGGCTGCCGGTGTAGATAGCAATCAGCACGAAGCCCATGTGGGAAACGGAGGTGTAGGCAATCAGACGCTTGATGTCGTACTGCGTGAAGGCCATCCAGGCACCGTAGAAGATACCGATCACACCCAGCCACATGGCAATCGGTGCGAACTCAGCGGAGGCATTCGGGAATAGCGGCAGTGCGAAACGCAGCAGACCGTAGGCCGCCGTTTTCAGCAAGATGCCCGCCAGGTCAACGGAACCCGCCGTTGGTGCCTGAGAGTGCGCGTCTGGCAGCCAGCCGTGCAGCGGAACGACCGGCATTTTCACCGCGAACGCGATGAAGAAGCCCAGCATCAGCAGGTATTCAACGCCGTGGGACATTGGCGTTTTCAGCAGATCTTCGTAGTTGAAGGTCCAGGTGCCGGTCGCGTTGTGGTGAACAAACACCAGCGCCAGAATGGCAATCAACATCACCAGACCACTCGCCTGGGTATAGATGAAGAACTTGGTTGCCGCCGTGATACGCGTTTTACCGTCGGACGCCTTGTGGCCCCACAGCGCGATCAGGAAGTACATCGGCACCAGCATCATCTCCCAGAAGAAGAAGAACAGGAACATGTCGATGGCAAGGAACACGCCGATAACGCCGCCCAGGATCCACATCAGGTTCAGGTGGAAGAAGCCCTGGTATTTTTCGATTTCTCGCCAGGAGCAAAGTACCGCCAGAACGCCGAGCAGACCGGTCAGCACCACCATCAGCAGCGACAGACCGTCAATCGCCAGGTGGATCGTAATCCCGAAACGCGGGATCCACGGCAGGATGAACTCAGACTGCCACTGTGGAATACCCGCAGACTGGGTCAGTGAGTAACCGCCCTGCAACCACAGTTGCAGGCCAAGCGCGAGCGTCAATCCCATGGTGATCAGCGCGATCCAGCGCGGCATCTTCACGCCAAAGCGTTCAGTCTGCCAGCACAGGAAGCCGCCGATGAAGGGAATTAATATTAGCCAGGGTAGTAACATGGCGATTTTTATTCCTTGTTAAAGTCCCTAAGGGACCGATTTTCAACAAATTCGACAAAATTCACGCGTTAGTGCGGTTTGTGGTGTCGGGCGGCGCTCACGCTTACCCGACCTACGGTCTCGTAGGCCCGGTAAGCGCAGCGCCACCGGGCAAAACCACTATCGCAACACCATCAGCAGCGCCAGTACGACAACCGCACCGATGCTCATGGACGCCACATACCAGCGCAGGTAACCGTTCTCGCTGTACAGCAGGCCTTTACCTGCAAAGCGGGAGAGGATCGCCGGGATATTCATCAGGCTGTTCAGAGGGTCGCGCTTCACCAGCCACGCAATGCCCAGGAACGGCTTAACGAAGATCATGTCGTACAGCCAGTCGAAGCCCCACGCGTTGTACCACCAGGTGCCCAGCAGACGGCCCGGGGCGCTGTTGGCAACGGCAGTCACCAGCGTACGTTTACCCAGCCACAGCCATGCTGCAATCAGGATGCCCGCGATAGCGACCACGCCGGAGGTGATTTCAAGCGTCAGAACGCGACCGTGCTCAAGCTCGGTGGTGTCTGGCAGTACGCCCTGCAGCGGCGGCACAATCATCGCGCCAACGAAGGTGGACAGTACCAGCAGCACAATCAGCGGCAGGTGGTGGGTAATCCCCTTCCCTGCGTGAGCGTGAATTTGTTCTTTACCGTGGAATACGATGAAAATCATACGGAAGGTATACAGGGAGGTCATGAACGCACCGACCAGACCCGCAACCATCAGATTGATATGACCATTCGCCATGGCGCCCGCAAGGATTTCGTCCTTACTGAAGAAGCCCGCGGTGATGAGCGGCAGTGCCGCCAGCGCCGCGCCGCCCACCAGGAAGCAGATATAAACCAGCGGGATGGACTTACGCAGTCCGCCCATCTTGAAGATGTTCTGCTCGTGATGGCAGGCCAGAATCACAGAACCGGATGAGAGGAACAGCAGCGCTTTAAAGAACGCGTGCGTCATCAGGTGGAAAATGGCTGCGTCCCACGCCTGGACGCCCAGCGCCAGGAACATGTAACCAATCTGGCTCATGGTGGAGTACGCGAGAACGCGTTTGATGTCGGTCTGCACCAGCGCGGCAAAGCCTGCCAGCACCAGCGTTACCGCACCGACGATACCCACCAGATGCAGAATTTCCGGGGTCATCAGGAACAGGCCATGGGTACGCGCAATCAGGTAGACACCGGCGGTTACCATGGTCGCGGCGTGGATCAGCGCGGAGACAGGGGTTGGACCCGCCATCGCGTCGGCCAGCCATGTCTGCAACGGCAGCTGCGCGGATTTACCCACGGCACCACCCAGCAGCATCAGCGTTGCCCACCACAGCATGTTGTTGCCTGCGGCGAAGTGCGCCGGCGCCAGTTCCACCATTTCGCGGAAGTTCAGCGTGCCCAGTTCGTTGTACAGAATGAACAGCGCGAAAGCGAGGAAGACGTCACCCACGCGGGTTACGACGAACGCTTTCATGGCCGCTGCGCCATTCTTCGGATCGGTGTAGTAGAAACCGATCAGCAGGTAAGAACACAGACCCACGCCTTCCCAGCCCAGATACATCAGCAGCAGGTTATCGGCCAGCACCAGAACCACCATGCTGGCGATAAACAGGTTGGTGTAGGCGAAGAAGCGGGAGTAACCCTCTTCACCGCGCATGTACCAGGAGGCGAACATGTGGATCAGGAAGCCAACGCCGGTGACCACGGAGAGCATGGTCAGCGAGAGGCCGTCCAGCACCAGGTTGAAGCCGATGTTGAAATCACCGACCGACATCCAGGTCCACAGCGGCACGCTGAAAGGCTGACGCCCGTTGTTAAAGAAGTCGATACCCGCATACGCTGTGACCAGCGCAGCCAGGCCGATGGAGCCAATGCCCACGGTCGCTGACAGATTCTCAGACCAGCGGCCGCGAGAAAACGCCAGCAGCACGAAGCCAATCAGCGGAAAAATAATGGTTAAGGCAAGCATGTTCATCCACGCAACTCACTTACTGAATCGATGTTCAGGTTCTGGCGGCGACGATGGAGCTGCAGCAACAGCGCCAGGCCAATACTCGCTTCGGCAGCCGCGAGGCTGATGGCGAGAATGTACATCACCTGACCATCGGTCTGGCCCCAGTAGCTTCCGGCGACCACGAAGGCCAGCGCGGAGGCGTTAATCATGATTTCCAGACCGATCAGCATAAACAGCAGATTGCGGCGGATAACCAGACCGGTCAAACCCAGGACGAATAAAATCGCAGCGAGGATCAGTCCATGTGTTAAGGGGATCATGCGCGCTCCTCCATTTTTCTTTTCGCGCGGTCGTCAGTGCGGTTGCTCAGCACCTCGCCAGCGCGCTCTTCGCGGCCAACGTGGAAAGCAACAACCAGACCTGCCAGCAGCAGCATTGAGGCCAGTTCAACCGCCAGAACGTATGGGCCAAAGAGCGTAATACCGACCTCTTTAGCGCTGATTGGCGTTCCGTCGATACCCTGATCGTTCACGCCCAGAATGGCGTAAACGATCACCACCAGCATGATGGCCGACAAAATTGCCGGGCCAATCCACACCTGCGGTTTTAACCACTGACGTTCCTGCTCAATTTCAGAGCCGCCCAGGTTCAGCATCATCACCACGAACACGAACAGCACCATGATGGCCCCGGCGTAGACGATGATTTCCAGCGCACCGGCGAAGTGTGCACCCAGCGCGAAGAACACCCCGGAAATGGCCAGCAGCGAGATGATTAAGTACAGCAGCGCATGCACCGGATTGGTGTGCGTGATCACTCGCAGCGTAGCCAGGATGGCGATAAGGCCACAGATATAAAAAGCGAATTCCATTGCCCTCTCCTTACGGTAACAGGCTCTTGACGTCGATAGGCTTAGCTTCGTTCTCTGCTTCGCCCTTATCTTTGCCGTCGATTGCCATACCCGCCATCCGGTAGAAGTTATATTCCGGGTATTTGCCCGGACCGGAAATCAGCAGATCCTCTTTCTCGTACACCAGGTCCTGACGCTTGTACTCACCCAGCTCGAAGTCTGGAGTCAGCTGAATCGCCGTGGTTGGGCACGCTTCTTCACACAGACCGCAGAAGATGCAGCGTGAGAAGTTGATGCGGAAGAACTCAGGGTACCAGCGGCCGTCTACCGTCTCTGCTTTCTGCAGAGAGATACAGCCTACCGGACACGCTACCGCACACAGGTTACAGGCAACGCAGCGCTCGGAACCGTCCGGGTCGCGCGTCAGCACGATACGGCCACGGTAGCGCGGCGGCAGATATACCGGCTCTTCCGGGTACATCCGGGTTTCGCGTTTGGCAAACGCGTGCAGGCCGATCATCCAGATACTGCGTACCTGGGTACCGAAGCCTACCAGTAATTCTTTTAAGGTCATGGTCTATAGCCCCTTATGGCTGCTGCCAGAGAATGACAGCCGCCGTTACCAACAAGTTGACGAGCGTCAGCGGCAGGCACACTTTCCAGCCGAAGGACATTACCTGGTCATAACGCGGACGCGGTAACGCTGCGCGAATCAAAATGAACATCATCATGAAGAACGCGGTTTTCAGCGCGAACCAGATGAACGGCGGTAAGAACGGGCCATGCCAGCCACCGAAGAACAGCGTTACCATCAACGCGGAAATGGTGACGATACCGATGTACTCGCCCACAAAGAACAGACCGAACTTCATACCGGAATATTCAATGTGGTAACCGTCGGCCAGTTCCTGTTCGGCTTCTGGCTGGTCAAACGGGTGACGGTGACACACGGCCACGCCCGCGATAGCAAAGGTAATAAACCCAAAGAACTGCGGGATAACGTTCCAGATGTCGGCCTGGTTATTGACGATGTCGGTCATGTTGAATGAACCGGCCTGCGCCACCACGCCCATCAGGGAGAGACCCAGGAACACTTCGTAGCTCAGCGTCTGCGCGGAAGCACGCATCGCACCCAGCAGCGAGTATTTGTTGTTACTGGACCAGCCTGCGAACAGCACCGCGTAAACCGCGAGGCCTGCCATCATCAGGAAGAACAGAATGCCGATGTTCAGGTCAGCAACCACCCAGGTCGGGCTGACCGGAACGATAGCAAACGCCAGCAGCAGCGAGGTGAAGGCGATCATCGGTGCCAGAGTAAAGATCACGCGGTCCGAGAAGCGCGGGATCCAGTCCTCTTTAAAGAACATCTTGATCATGTCCGCAACCAGCTGGAGTGAACCACCCCAGCCCACGCGGTTCGGTCCGTAACGGTTCTGGAACAGACCGAGCAGACGACGTTCACCAAAGCTCATGAACGCGCCGCAGGTGACCACCACCAGCAGGATAACAACCGCTTTCAGAATGCTCAGCAGAATGTCGATAAGATCCGGCGTTAACCAACTCATGCTTTTGCCTCCTGCAGGTTATCAAGACGCGCACCCGCCAGAACCGGCGCGATGCCAGGCATACCCATCGGCAGACCCACCTGCCCCGCTGTCAGACCTTCGGAGATAATCAGCGGCAGGCTGATTGTCTGGCCGTCATAGCTAAAGGCAATGTTTGCGCCCGCGTTAACGCCAAGCTTCGCGGCATCCGCCGGGTTGAGCTTGATGTACGGCTGCGGCATGCGGGTCTGGAAGACCGGTGAACGCTGGGAAAGCTCGTCGCTACCGAACAGATGGTAGTACGGCGCGATACGCCAGTTGCCATCCTGCGCCTGGAAGCTCGCCGGAACGGTCGTGAAGAAGTCCAGACCGGTTTCGGAGGCTTCAATCAGACGCACGCCCGGATCGCCATGGCGCAGGGAGCCACCCACTTCAGCCTGGAACTTGTTCCATGCCTGCGGGGAGTTCCAGCCCGGAGCCCATGCGAATGGGATCTGTGAACGCGGAGCAGACGGCTGGTTGTTCCCTTCCATAGAGAAGGCGAACATGGTGTCTTTATCCTGCGGCTGGCGCGGTTCGTGTACGCTGATATTGGCACGCATCGCGGTACGACCGCTGTAACGGTGCGGTTCACGCGCCAGTTTCTGGCCGCGAATGCGGAAGCTTGCTTCAGGTGCGGCATCTTTAATGCCTGCCAGCTGAGGCAGTTTTTCGACTACCGCGTCGATAACGTGGTCGAGCTGCGTCCAGTCCACTTCACGGCTCTGCACGGTGCTGTGCAGGGAGTGCAGCCAGCGCCAGCTTTCCAGCATCACGGTGTTGCTGTCGTAGTACGCCGGGTCATAAACCTGGAAGAAACGCTGTGCGCGGCCTTCGTTGTTAATCACCGTACCGTCGCTTTCTGCGAAGCTTGCCGCAGAGAGCACCAGGTGCGCTTTGTCCATGATCGCGGTGCGCTGATGGTCAATGACCATCACCAGCGGCGCTTTGGAGAGCGCGGCGTCAACGCGAGCGGCAGAGGCGTGGCGGTGCAGGTCGTTTTCCAGCACCACAACGGCGTCGGCAGAACCGGATTCCAGTTCGCTTAACGCTTCTTCCAGCGAGCCGCCGCCGATCATACCCAGACCAATGCTGTTTACCGCACGGGCAATCATGGTCACGCCGACGTCCGCACCGCGGCCTTTCAGAGCTTTGGCAACGTTGGCTGCCGCCTGAATAATCTCGGCGCTGCCGGCGTTGGTCCCGGAAATAATCAGCGGTTTCTTCGCTCCCGCCAGCGCCTGAACAATCACGTCAACCTTGTTCTGCAGGTCGCGTTCCAGTTCAACGGCCGGAGAGCTGCTGTCCAGAGCGTGGGCAATCGCAAAGCCAAGGCGCGCCTGATCTTCAACCGGTGCGCAGTAGGTCCACGCCGCGATATCGTCCAGACGGGTGTTATCGACGTTGGTCACAAACAGAGGATGCTTCGCGCGCTGGCCGATGTTCAGGATTGCCGCAATCTGCCAGTCAGCCACTTTCTGCGCCGCTGCCATTTCACGTGCTTTACCCTTCACCGCCTGACGAACCGCCAGAGCCGCGCGTGCGCCCGTCTGCGTCAGGTCTTCACCCAGCACCAGGACCGCATCATAAGATTCAATTTCGCGCAGCGCAGGGGTGTGAATACCGCCTTCACGCAGCACTTTCAGTACCAGCTGCAGACGTTCCTGCTCGCCCTGGGCGATACCGGTATAGAAGTTTTCCGCGCCAACCAGCTCGCGCAGCGCGAAGTTGCTTTCGATGCTGGCGCGCGGGGAGCCGATACCGATCACTTTCTTCGACTGGCGCAGAATGTCTGCCGCGCCCTGCATCGCCTGTTCAGCGTTCAGGGTAATGAAGTCGTCGCCACGGCGCTGAACCGGCTGACGCGGACGGTCTTTCAGGTTCACATAGCCATAGCCGAAACGACCACGGTCGCAGAGGAAGTAGTGGTTAACGGTGCCGTTGTAACGGTTTTCGATACGACGCAGTTCGCCGTAACGCTCACCCGGGCTGGTGTTACAGCCGAGGGAACACTGCTGGCAGATGCTTGGCGCAAACTGCATGTCCCATTTACGGTTGTAACGCTCGGAGTGGGTTTTATCCGTGAATACGCCGGTCGGGCAGATTTCTACCAGGTTACCGGAGAATTCGCTTTCCAGCACGCCGTCTTCCGGACGACCGAAGTAGACGTTATCGTGCGCGCCATATACGCCCAGATCCTGACCGTCTGCATAGTCTTTGTAGTAACGCACGCAGCGGTAGCAGGCGATGCAGCGGTTCATTTCGTGAGAGATGAACGGCCCCAGGTCCTGGTTGCGGTGGGTACGCTTGGTAAAGCGATAGCGACGGAAGCTGTGGCCGGTCATCACGGTCATATCCTGAAGGTGGCAGTTACCGCCCTCTTCACAGACCGGACAGTCGTGCGGGTGGTTGGTCATCAACCATTCCACAACGCTTTCGCGGAACTGTTTCGCTTCTTCGTCATCAATCGAAATAAAGGTGCCTTCGGTGGCTGGCGTCATACAGGACATCACCAGGCGACCACGCGTGTCTTCCGCGTTTTGATATTGCTTCACCGCACACTGGCGGCAAGCACCGACGCTGCCCAGCGCCGGATGCCAGCAAAAGTACGGAATATCGAGGCCAAGAGACAGACAAGCTTCCAGCAGGTTGTCCGCCCCGTTGACTTCGTATTCTTTGCCGTCTACATGAATCGTAGCCATTAGCATGCTTCCAGTTGGCTCGGTCGAAACCGAGCGTTAATCAAAATTCTTGTCGTTACCAGCGCGCTTTAAGCAGGTTCGGCTGAATCCCATTAATCGCATGGGTATTGCTGAAGGGCTGCTTGATGCCTGCTTCGAACTCGTCGCGGAAATATTTGATCGCGCTCTGCAGAGGTTCGACGGCACCCGGTGCGTGGGCACAGAAGGTTTTACCCGGGCCTAAGAATCGACACAGTTGCTCAAGCGTCTCGATATCCCCTGGCTGGCCTTCGCCACGTTCGATTGCACGCAGGATCTTCACGCTCCACGGCAGACCATCACGGCACGGTGTACACCAGCCGCAGGACTCGCGGGCGAAGAACTCTTCCAGGTTACGCACCAGCGAGACCATGCCGATCTCGTGGTCGACGGCCATCGCCAGCGCCGTACCCAGACGGCTGCCTGCTTTACCAATGCTTTCGAATTCCATTGGCAGGTCAAGGTGGGCTTCGGTCAGGAAGTCAGTCCCTGCCCCACCCGGCTGCCAGGCTTTGAATTTCAGGCCATCGCGCATGCCGCCCGCGTAGTCTTCAAGAATTTCACGTGCGGTGGTACCGAACGGCAGTTCCCAGACGCCAGGATTTTTAACGCGACCAGAGAAGCCCATCAGCTTGGTACCGGCATCTTTGCTTGAGGAGATGCCCTGATACCACTCCACGCCGTTGGCGAGGATAGCCGGAACGTTACACAGGGTTTCAACGTTGTTTACGCAGGTCGGTTTACCCCATACGCCGGAGCTTGCCGGGAACGGTGGCTTGGAACGCGGGTTCGCGCGGCGGCCTTCCAGGGAGTTAATCAGCGCGGTTTCTTCACCGCAGATGTAACGCCCGGCGCCGGTGTGCACGAACAGTTCAAAGTCAAAGCCAGTGCCCAGGATGTTTTTACCCAGCAGACCCGCTTCGGTGGCTTCGGCAATCGCGCGACGCAGGTTTTCCGCCGCTTCGATGTACTCACCGCGCAGGAAGATGTAGCCACGGTAGGCTTTCAGCGCGAACGCGGAGATCAGCATGCCTTCCACCAGCAGGTGCGGCAGCTGTTCCATCAGCAGGCGGTCTTTATAGGTGCCCGGCTCCATTTCATCGGCGTTACACAGCAGGTAACGGATGTTCATGGATTCGTCTTTCGGCATCAGGCTCCACTTCAGACCGGTGGAGAAGCCCGCACCGCCGCGCCCTTTCAGGCCGGAGTCTTTCACCGCATTAACGATGTCATCCGGTGCCATGCCGCCGAGGGCTTTACGCGCACCGGCATAGCCATTTTTGCTCTGGTATTCGTCGAGCCATACCGGCTGTTTGTCATCGCGCAGACGCCAGGTCAGCGGATGCGTCTCAGCAGTACGAATTACAGTTTTCATTTGTACTGCTCCAGCAGGTCAGGAATCGCTTCCGGCGTCAGATGGCTGTGAGTGTCCTCATCAATCATCATGGTCGGCCCCTTGTCGCAGTTACCCAGGCAGCAGGTTGGCAGCAGAGTAAAGCGTCCATCGAACGTGGTCTGGCCCGGCTTGATATTGAGCTTCTTCTCAATCGCAGCCTGGATGCCCTGATAACCGGTGATGTGGCAGACAACGCTGTCACAGTAGCGGATCACATGGCGGCCAACCGGCTGACGGAAGATCTGGCTGTAGAACGTGGCTACGCCCTCTACGTCGCTTGCCGGAATACCCAGCACTTTCGCGATCTCGTAGATCGCCCCATCCGGCACCCAACCACGCTGTTTCTGTACGATTTTCAGCGCTTCAATGGACGCCGCACGCGGGTCTTCGTAGTGGTGCATCTCATGCTCAATGGCGGCACGTTCTGCTTCACTCAGCTCAAAAGCCTCGGTTTGTGGTTGTTGATTCTCGTGCATAATTAGCGGTCCACATCTGACATAACAAAATCGATACTACCCAGATACACAATCAGGTCGGAGACCAGACTGCCGCGGATGGCGGACGGGATCTGCTGCAGGTGCGCAAAGCTCGGCGTACGCACGCGGGTACGGTAGCTCATGGTGCTGCCGTCACTGGTCAGGTAGTAACTGTTAATACCCTTGGTCGCTTCAATCATCTGGAAGGATTCTTGCGCCGGCATGACCGGACCCCAGGAAACCTGCAGGAAGTGGGTGATCAGGGTTTCGATATGTTGCAGCGTGCGCTCTTTCGGTGGCGGCGTCGTCAGCGGGTGATCCGCCTTGAACGGGCCTTCCGGCATGTTGTTGAGGCACTGCTCAAGGATGCGCAGACTCTGGCGCAGCTCTTCTACTTTCAGCATCACGCGGGTGTAGCAGTCGGAGACACCGCCGCCCACCGGGACTTCAAAGTCGAAGTTCTCGTAGCCAGAGTAAGGACGGGCTTTACGCACGTCGAAATCAATACCGGTCGCACGCAGACCTGCACCGGTGGTACCCCACTCCAGCGCTTCTTTCGCGCCGTAGGCGGCAACGCCCTGGGAACGGCCTTTCAGGATGGTGTTACGCAGCGCGGCTTTCTCGTAAGACGCCAGACGTTTTGGCATCCAGTCGAGGAATTCACGCAGCAGACGGTCCCAGCCGCGCGGCAGATCGTGTGCCACGCCGCCGATACGGAACCAGGCCGGGTGCATACGGAAACCGGTAATCGCTTCCACCAGATCGTAGATTTTCTGACGGTCGGTAAAGGCGAAGAAGACCGGCGTCATCGCGCCGACGTCCTGAATGAACGTGGAGATGTACAGCAGGTGGCTGTTGATACGGAACAGTTCTGACAGCATAACGCGAATCACGTTAACGCGATCCGGGGTAACGATTCCCGCCAGTTTCTCAACGGCCAGCACGTATGGCATCTCGTTGACGCAGCCGCCGAGGTACTCGATACGGTCGGTATACGGAATGTAGCTGTGCCAGGACTGACGCTCGCCCATCTTCTCAGCACCACGGTGGTGGTAGCCGATGTCAGGCACGCAGTCGACAATCTCTTCGCCATCAAGCTGAAGAATAATACGGAATGCACCGTGCGCAGACGGGTGGTTCGGACCGAGGTTGAGGAACATGAAGTCCTCGTTGTCGGTACCGCGCTTCATGCCCCAGTCTTCCGGCTTGAAGGTCAGCGCTTCCATCTCCAGATCCTGCTTGGCTTTGGTCAGCTCAAACGGATCGAATTCGGTTGCACGTGCCGGGTAGTCTTTACGCAGCGGGTGGCCGGTCCAGGTCTGCGGCATCATGATGCGCGTCAGGTGCGGGTGGCCGTCGAAGGTCATGCCGAACATTTCCCAGGTTTCACGCTCGTACCAGTTGGCGTTCGGGAACAGTTTGGTGATAGTCGGCAGATGCATGTCGTTTTCAGACAATGCCACCTTGAGCATAATATCCGTATTACGGTCTATTGAGATCAGGTGGTAGAAAACGGAAAAATCCGCAGCAGGGAGACCCTGGCGGTGGGTACGTAGACGTTCATCCATGCCGTGTAAGTCAAACAGCATGACGTACGGTTTTGGCAATTTCTTGAGGAAATCGACAACTTCCAGCAATTGCTCACGCTTCACCCAAACAACGGGTACCCCGGTGCGGGTAGCCTGAACAGTAAAGGCATCCGGCCCAAAACGGTTGCGCAGTTCGCCAATGACTGGGTCATCCAGATGATCCCGGGTCTGCCAGGCGGCTTCTTGCGCGGTTAAGTCGGTCATATTGTTCACCATTGCAAATGGTCCGTGGTGACTGTTGAGCCTGGCTTCGCGCTATTTGAGTAGTGATATGCGAAGGTGTTCTCCAGGCCTACAGGCGCAAATTAAATTTCGTCAGGCGTACGCAGATTGGTGACGGCAATACGTTCACCACGTTTACGCTCGCGCTCAGACTGCATGTTCGCGCGATACACACCCTGATCGCCAACAACCCACGACAGTGGGCGACGTTCTTTACCGATAGACTCCTGCAGCAGCATCAGCGCCTGCATGTAAGCTTCCGGACGTGGCGGACAACCCGGGATGTACACATCCACTGGAATAAACTTATCTACGCCCTGCACGACGGAATAGATGTCGTACATACCGCCAGAGTTTGCACATGCGCCCATGGAGATAACCCATTTAGGCTCCAGCATCTGGTCATAAAGACGCTGAATGACAGGTGCCATCTTAGTAAAGCACGTACCGGCTACCACCATCAGGTCAGCCTGACGTGGGGAAGCACGCAGTACCTCAGCCCCAAAACGCGCAACGTCATGCACCGCAGTGAATGACGTCACCATTTCAACGTAGCAGCAAGAAAGGCCAAAGTTGTATGGCCAGATGGAGTTCTTACGACCCCAGTTGACCATATCGTGCATGGCATGTTCGAGTTTGCCCATGTACACGCTTTTGTTGACTTCTTGCTCCAGGGGGTCGGTTACGATCTCCTGTTTTTGCAGGGGGTAACGGTCATTCTCACCGTTAGGATCTATGCGGGTGAGCGTATAATCCATCTTATTGCCTCGCTGTTACTGCTGACGATTAGAGATACTGTTTTCCGGGTTGATGTGTTCACGGCGTGAACGCACAGGTGTCCAGTCCAGCGCGCCAATACGCACCAGATAAACCAGACCGGCCAGTAGCACTAAAATGAAAATTGCGGCCTCGACAAAGCCCACCCAACCACTTTCGCGAATGGAGGTAGACCACGCGAAGAGGTAAAGCGCTTCCACGTCGAAGATGACGAAGAACATGGCTACCAGGTAGAACTTGGCAGACAGGCGTAAGCGAGCGGTACCTACTGAATCAATACCTGATTCGAAAGGTGTGTTTTTGTGCCTTGCGCGGGCGCGACCGCCCAGGAACCAGCCGCCGACTAACATCAGGCAGCACAGGCCAATGGCTACAATAAGAAAGATTGCGAATGCCCAGTGATGAGCGATGACTTCTGTGGATGTTGACATACTCATTGCTTACTCATCAAAAGTGATACCAACGACACTGCTCTTGCTGGCAGATGGGCATCACATCGATTCATGGGGAGGAACAAATAACCTTACACTAACTGTCATAAATGAGACGTAGACAGCAAAATGATGGGGTTTTTTACTCCTTTCTATAACCTATTGTCAACTTTAACAAAGGTTTCTTCACATTAAATTACATCGAGCGATTCTCATTAACATTTGGTGCCCTTTAACCCTGGTGGGTGCATGACTTTCCGTCAAATGTATGTTGTTGAATCGTGTCCGTTTCGGAAGTAAAAAAAATAACCCTCCTATTTTGACAGGATTTGCCAACGATTCCTCCCCCCAAATAGGAGTATTTTCTTGATCTGAGACACGCTTTTGTTAATTCAACCTGGAAAACGGCAACATATTTCCTGTTTTTTTAACATGAGAGGGATGTGGATGAAGTTAGAACGGAAAACGGACAAGTTTTAAGCAAAAGCATTTAGATTATTGATAAATATAGAATATCCTGAAAATCCATGCGCCATAAGCGGGTATTATTGCTAAAAAAAGCCACTGCATGTGAAAATCACACGAGTGGCTTTTTTTTACACTTACATTTTGTTACCAGAATTTTGAGCTATCGATCACTCAAAATCCCCTTCAACGATCAGGGAGTCGTCCCCCCCTTCGGAGGTAACGCGCTCAAACTGCCACGGGTTATGGTAGTTTTCCATCGCCTCGAACACCACTTTGGCCAACTCGTTATGGCTGGACGAATTGTGGCAGAGCAGATACTCCGTATCCGGCAGCGCAGGAAGGCCATCGGATTTTCCCAGAACGCGCAGATCGGGGCTCATCATCTCTACCGGACGGGCCGTTACGCCCAGACCGGCCTTCACGGCGGCACGGACCGCTGGCAGCGTGGAAGCCACATACGCCAGACGCCACGGAATGTTGGCCTCATTCAGCGCCGTGAGCACCATGTCGCGGAACGGGCTCGGGTCATCCAGTAAGACCAGTGGAACCGGCTCGCCTTTTTGCAGCACGTATTCGGCTGCGCAATACCAGTGCGTAGGCGATGTGCGCAGCGTCAGGCAATCAAACTGCCCGGGACGATGCGTCGTCACCACCAGGTCAACTTTATTCTCATTTAACATCTCAACCATAAAGGCATTACGCTTTACGCTAACGTCCAGCGCAAGCTTCGGATAAACCGAACTAATACGATTGAGAAGAAACGGCAATATAGTATCCGCTGACTCATCAGATGCGCCTAACGTTAGCACCCCTTGAAGGTTGCTAAACATTAATGACATACATGCTTCATCATTAAAGCGAAGAATTTTCCTGGCATAACCCAGAAGCTGAATACCGTGTTCCGTTAAGAGCTTATTACGCCCATGACGCGCAAAAAGCTCTTTACCAACCAGTTGCTCCAGCCGCTGCATTTGCTGGCTGACGGCGGACTGAGTTCGGCAAACGGCGGCAGCAGCTGCTGCAAAAGTGTTGAGATCGGCGACCGCAACAAACGTTCTCAGCAGATCGAGGTCGAGATTCATTATCGGACGATTTGCATTTATCATATCTATTCACTTTCAGGTTGCTCGTGCGGAGCTGCCCGGGTTGAAGCTGTGTGTGTACAGTTAAGCAATTCCCTCTGAAGATTTTCCCTCGCATCCCGGCCCGGCAGACTGCCTGACAGATAGTTATTGTGCTGCTTTATATCAACAGTCAGAAAGCACGTTTCATGACGTTATTTTTATTCTCTTAAACGTTCAGGATATTTAGATGTTCGCAGGTTTATGTAAATTACATTAAAGGTGTAACACCTTTTCTGCCATCTTTATCGCAGCGCTGTCAACGTAGCAGGAGATGTTCGACACATTCCAGCCAGAGATAACTCCAACAATAACAATCAATTAATTCGGAAAATCAGTGTCAGATATACAAAAAGCTGGCATCTGACCTCTGCTTTCCTGAAAGACATCTTAACCCAAATCCACTTTATTTATAAGTCTTATTGCAATATTGAGGATTAAAGAAGAATGTTAAGCTTCTAAACTAATTTTATTAGAATTAACTAAAGTTGCATTTTTTAGGTTAATAATAAATAAATTTTAATTTAGATTAAGACCATTCATTAATGGCACTTAACATTAATTTCACATGAGTAACTTTTAGCCACAGTATGCTATTACAGGAACAGGTATCAAGCATTCAGGTTTAACGAAATGTCACTCAGGGTGATTGCTACCTTTGTCCTGCTTACCACTTATTTTCACCAGCACAATATACACAATTTTGACAAATGAATAGCACATTTAACCCAACACGACGCCATGCGCACAACTTTACGCCAGCATAAAAGCGCCCGCACAGCGAAAAAGATTTATCAAAATTTTCCTCCCGGCACAAAATCTTCTACTGCACACCCTTCAAAACGAAGCGAGGTGGGAGTACATTATTCCGTGCTGACTTCCACGGCAGGGAGTGGCAATAATAGCGAAAAGGTTAAAGGTTCATGTCCCCTATCGAAAAATCCAGCAAGCTAGATAACGTCTGTTATGACATCCGCGGCCCGGTTCTGAAAGAGGCAAAACGCCTTGAAGAAGAAGGCAACAAGGTTCTGAAACTCAACATTGGTAACCCTGCGCCATTTGGTTTTGAAGCGCCGGATGAAATTCTGGTTGATGTGATCCGCAACCTTCCTACTGCACAAGGCTATTGCGATTCAAAAGGACTGTACTCCGCGCGTAAAGCCATCATGCAGCACTACCAGGCACGCGGTATGCGTGATGTTACCGTTGAAGATATTTATATCGGCAACGGCGTCTCCGAACTGATTGTGCAGGCGATGCAGGCGCTGCTGAACAGCGGGGACGAAATGCTGGTACCCGCGCCGGATTATCCGCTGTGGACGGCTGCCGTATCACTGTCCAGCGGTAAGGCCGTGCACTATCTGTGCGACGAGTCCTCTGACTGGTTCCCGGACCTCGATGATATTCGCGCAAAAATTACGCCCCGCACGCGCGGCATCGTGATCATCAACCCGAACAACCCAACGGGCGCGGTATACTCAAAAGAGCTGCTGATGGAGATCGTCGAGCTCGCCCGCCAGCACAACCTGATCATCTTTGCTGACGAAATCTACGACAAGATCCTGTACGACGCGGCACAGCACCACTCGATCGCTGCGCTGGCCCCGGATCTGCTGACCGTCACCTTTAACGGCCTGTCTAAAACCTACCGCGTGGCCGGTTTCCGCCAGGGCTGGATGGTACTGAACGGTCCGAAAAAGCACGCCAAAGGCTATATTGAAGGGCTGGAAATGCTGGCCTCCATGCGTTTATGTGCCAACGTTCCGGCGCAGCACGCAATCCAGACCGCGCTGGGTGGCTATCAGAGCATTAGCGAGTTCATCGTTCCCGGTGGTCGCCTGTACGAACAGCGCAACCGCGCGTGGGAACTGATCAACGATATCCCGGGCGTCTCCTGCGTGAAGCCGAATGGCGCGCTCTATATGTTCCCGAAAATTGACGCGAAGCGCTTCAATATTCACGACGACCAGAAAATGGTGCTCGATTTCCTGCTGCAGGAAAAAGTGCTGCTGGTTCAGGGTACGGCGTTTAACTGGCCGTGGCCGGATCACGTGCGTATCGTGACGCTGCCGCGCGAAGATGACCTCGAAATGGCCATCAGCCGCTTCGGGCGCTTCCTGTCCGGTTATCATCAGTAACGCTGGCTTTCTGCCGGGTAGCGCTGCGCTTACCCGGCCTACAACACCCTCAGATTTGCATCTTCCCTCCCCTCCCCGCACAATGAACGCCTGTCGCAGTGAAGACAAAAGGTAACCTATGAGTCAGAGTCATTTCTTTGCCCACCTCTCCCGCCTGAAACTCATCAACCGCTGGCCGCTGATGCGCAATGTCCGCACGGAAAATGTGTCAGAGCACAGCCTGCAGGTTGCGATGGTCGCTCACGCGCTGGCCGCCATTAAAAACCGCAAATTCAACGGTCAGGTCAATCCAGAGCGCATTGCCCTGCTGGCGATGTACCACGATGCGTCAGAAGTGCTGACCGGCGACCTGCCTACGCCGGTGAAATATTTCAACTCGCAGATTGCGCAGGAATATAAGGCCATTGAGAAGATTGCCCAGCAGAAGCTGATTGACATGGTGCCGGACGAGTTGCGCGACATCTTTGAGCCGCTCATTGATGAGCATCAGTACACGGAAGATGAAAAGTCGCTGGTCAAACAGGCCGACGCGCTCTGCGCCTACCTGAAGTGTCTGGAAGAGCTGTCCGCGGGGAATAACGAATTTTTACTGGCGAAAACGCGTCTGGAAAAAACGCTGGAATCCCGCCGCAGCGAAGAGATGGATTACTTTATGCAGGTGTTTGTGCCGAGCTTCCATTTATCGTTGGATGAGATTAGCCAGGATTCACCGTTGTAATTTTTAGTTTGTATGCCGGGTAAGACGCAGCCGCCACCCGGCAAAATTCTCAAAACGGGAACAGGACCGGTATCAATACCACGCATACCAGCATCACCAGCACGGTGAACGGCACGCCCAGCTTCACGAAATCACTGAACCTGTAATTCCCGGGCCCCAGCACCAGCGTATTCACCGGTGAAGATACTGGTGTCATAAACGCCGCGGAGGCCGCCATTGCGACCATCATCGCAAAGGGATACGGCGACACGCCCATGGATTTGGCCATCGCCAGCGCAATCGGCGCCATCAGTACCGCCGTCGCGGTGTTGGAGATAAACAGACCGATGGTGGCGCACATGATAAACAGACAGACCAGCATCATGTACGGCCCATACCCGCCGCCAACGTCCATTAAGCCTTTAACGATCAGATCCACCCCGCCGGTTTTTTGCAGCGCCAGAGCGAAGGGCATCATCCCGACGATGAGAATAATGCTCGGCCAGTGAATGGCTTTATACGCGCTTTCGGCGTCAATGCAGCGGAATTTGCCCATCAACAGGCAGGCGATGATTGCCGCGACCGGATTGGGGATTTCATCGGTCAGCATCAGCGCCACCATCAGCACCAGACAAAAAATCGCGTGGGGCGCCTGGCTGTGCGCCGGGGAGGCATCGCTCTCCTCGACAGGCATGTTGAGCACCACAAAATCGCGCCCTTTTTGCCCGAGCTGGCTAATCAGCTTCCAGTTACCGACAACCAGGAAGATATCGCCCAGCAGGATCGGCTCATCCACCACCGCCCCTTCCATCGCTACGCCATCGCGCTTCAGCCCCACGACATTCAGGCCATAGCGGGTTCGGAACCCCATTTCCCGCACGGTTTTACCCAACAGTTCCGATTCCGGGATCAGCGATACTTCTGCCATGCCGACATCCAGCGCCTGATCGGAGAAATACTCCCCGCGCAGCACCATCGGTTCCAGCAGCTGCTCGCTGCAAAACTCGCGCAGATCCACGTCCGCGGTGGACATATCAATCAGCAGAACGTCCCGCGCGCGGAATTCCGACACCCCATTGACGTTGACGATCACCCGGCGAAAACGACGCCAGCGCTCTACGCCGATCACATTCGCGCCATAGCGCTCGCGCAGCTTCAGGTCGTCCAGGCGCTGTCCTACCATCGGTGAGCCGGGACGAATAGCCAGACGGCGCGCGCGCCCGGTGAGGCGGTACTCTTTAATCAAATCGCGGAAGGTGCGTCGCTTCCACCCTTCTTTATTCTTATCCTGTTTTTCACCTTTCAGGGCAAACCGGGTCAGCAGCATGTAGACCACGCCCAACACCAGAATGACCAGCCCAAGCGGGGTAACGCTGAAAAAACTGAAGCCCTGGAATCCTTCCCGGAGCAGCTCGCTGTTGACGACCAGGTTCGGCGGCGTTGCCACCAGCGTCATCATTCCGCTGATCAAACCGGCAAAACTCAGGGGCATCATCAGGCGCGACGGCGAGATCTGCATCCGCATGGAGACGCTCAGCACCACCGGAATAAAGATGGCGACCACGCCCGTTGAGCTCATAAACGCCCCCAGCCCGGCGACGGTCACCATCAGGTAGATCAGCATTTTGGTTTCGCTGCTGCCCGCCACCTTCACCAGCCACGACCCCATGATGGTCGCCACGCCGGTACGCACCAGCCCATCACCGATAATAAACAGGGCGGCAATCAGGATAACGTTGGGATCGCTAAACCCGGAGAAGGCTTCCGGCAGCGTGAGCGTACCACTCAGCACAAACGCGACGATGACAAACAGGGCGACGGCGTCCATGCGTACCTTGCCCGTTGCAAAAAGAAGGATGGCGATTAAAAGCAGGCTCAGGACCCAAATCAGTTCACCGTTCACAACATGTCCTTGTCAGTGGGAGAGGAGAAATTGTGCCATAAAAAAGCCCCAGCAATGTGGGGCTATATCATGTGATTACATTTTTAGCGAGACGGTTACAACTCCGTCAGAGGCTTTCGAAACAGCCAGTGCCGTCAGTGAATCCAGCACAAAGTCTGCCTCCTCCAGCCGGGGGGATCCCGCAGGAACGTTAACGGCGATAACGTGGCTTCCGGCGTTCAGTCCGGCCAATACGCCAGCGGCCGCATCTTCCACCACCACGCACTCTGCAGGGGCGAGGCCCAGCAGTTCAGCCCCCAGTAAAAATGCATCGGGCTCCGGTTTGCCGCGCTTAACGCGCTCCGCAGTGATAAACACTTCTGGCTTCGGTAAACCTGCCGCCTTATGACGGGCGTGGGCGACGGGAATGGAGCCTGAGGTGACGATAGCCCACGGGATCTGCGCTTCGTTCAGATGCTCAAGCAGCTCGCGCGCGCCCGGTAAGGCGGTGATGCCGTCCGTATCCGTGGCTTCAATGTGTTCCAGGTATTTGAACTCCGCCTGAATTTCGTCCTCAGAGCGTCCGGCAAGGAAGTGCCGTAGCGAGGTGATGGCCTGTTTGCCATGGATAAAATTCAGCACGTCCTGATGGTCGATGCCATGTCTGTCAGCCCAATGGCACCAGGAACGCTCCACAACCGGCAGCGAATCCACCAGCGTACCGTCCAGATCAAACAGAAAACCTCTACACTGCACACGCACCTCCGTCAGGCATTAATGATTTGTTGAATTTCGTTGCTGCTTAAATGGTACTGACGCGGACAGGCGTGCCATGCGCTCAGCATACGCTGATATTTCTCCCACATTGGGGTCTGCGCGTTGAAGCCGTGGGTGCCCGCGTCAAAGTGGGTATAGCGCCCTTCTGTATTCACCATAAAGCGAACATAGCTCAGATAACGCGCTTCCGTTGCGGCATCAAAGCCTAAGAAAGTCACGCGGCGCTCGTCAATGGACTGCTGATCTTTGAGATTCGTCCAGGAGACGTGCAGGGCGTGATACATCTCCATAATGTCGATCACGATGCGACAGGTTTCTTCTTTCAGCTCGCCAAACTCGCGGTCCAGTTCGCGCATTTGCAAACCAAAACCGCGTTCGACGATGGTTTGCAGGCGGCTGTAGCGCGCAGCGTTATCGGGATCAAGCATAGTCATCATCTTGTACTGGTTAGACAAAATCAGACGTTGAGCATGGGTCATTTCCATCTTTCGACTCCTGTAGCGCATTGCACTTTAAAAAAAAGACACGGTAACTGATTGTTACTGTGCCTTCTTTTCGTCGTCGTTTCGATGATCAATCACAAGTCATCGAGGAATGTTTTATCCAGTTGCTTAAAAGCGCGCTTTAACGTGTCCGCCAGCGCCTGGTAATCCGGCTTGCCTTCGACCGGGGCCAGCGCCTGCCCGGCCTCCTCCAGTTTTCCGCGCACTTCATAAAACCAGTGTAAAATAGAAGGGGGAAGCGGGGTGATGGAGCGTTTACCTAACCACCACAGGCCCTGCATCGGCAGGCTTAACGCGAAGAGCGCCGTCGCGACCGCAGGACCAAGCTGCCCGCCCAACGCAATCTGCCAGCACAGCGTAAAGACAGCGACAGGCGGCATAAAGCGAATCGCATAGCGCGTGGCGCGAATGGTGCGATTCTCAATGAACATAGGCGCAAGGCGCTTTTCCATCGGCCACGTCTTTGCGTAATGCTGTCCCCGGCGAAACAGACTAAAGAAATTTACGGACGGGTTTTCTGGTGTCGACATGGCTGTACCTCAACTTCACATATAAAAATTAAAATTTTCGTGCAAAACCACAACAAGCTATGACAACGTTCAAAATATTTTGTCATCTCTACCCCGTATCGGGTATCCTGTGCCAGCCTGATAGGGCCATAGACGAGAATCATTAACTCGTCAAATTATTGCATATTATGCCATTGGCTGAAAATTGTGCAAAATGGCATAAAATCATAGTTATTTCTTCCATCATGCCACAATGTTTGTTTGGCATGATGTTAATCATAAATGTCTGAGTCATCATGCGTTACGCTGTTAGACTCACTGACGTTTTTTTAGCCACGTATCAATAATAGGTACTTCCATGTCGAGTAAGTTAGTACTGGTTCTGAACTGCGGTAGCTCCTCACTGAAATTCGCCATCATCGATGCGCTCAACGGTGACGAATACCTCTCTGGTTTGGCCGAATGTTTCCATCTGCCTGAAGCACGTATCAAGTGGAAGATGGACGGCAGCAAACAAGAAGCGGCTTTAGGTGCAGGCGCCGCTCACAGTGAAGCGCTGAACTTTATCGTTAACACTATTCTGGCACAAAAACCAGAACTGTCTGCTCAGCTGACTGCGATTGGTCACCGTATCGTCCACGGCGGCGAAAAATACACCAGCTCCGTCGTGATCGACGAATCTGTGATCCAGGGCATCAAGGACTCTGCGTCCTTCGCACCGCTGCACAACCCGGCTCACCTGATCGGTATCGCTGAAGCGCTGAAATCCTTCCCGAATCTGAAAGACAAAAACGTGGCCGTATTCGACACCGCGTTCCATCAGACCATGCCGGAAGAGTCTTACCTCTATGCCCTGCCATACAGCCTGTACAAAGAACACGGCGTACGTCGTTACGGCGCGCACGGCACCAGCCACTTCTATGTGACTCAGGAAGCTGCAAAAGTTCTGAACAAGCCGGTTGAAGAACTGAACATCATCACCTGCCACCTGGGCAACGGTGGTTCTGTTTCTGCTATCCGCAACGGTAAATGTGTTGATACTTCCATGGGTCTGACCCCGCTGGAAGGTCTGGTGATGGGTACTCGTTCCGGTGACATCGACCCGGCGATCATCTTCCACCTGCACGACACCCTGGGCATGAGCGTTGACCAGATCAACAAAATGCTGACCAAAGAGTCTGGCCTGCTGGGTCTGACCGAAGTCACCAGCGACTGCCGTTACGTTGAAGACAACTACGCAGAGAAAGAAGACGCTAAACGTGCAATGGACGTTTACTGCCACCGTCTGGCGAAGTACATCGGCTCTTACACTGCGCTGATGGAAGGCCGTCTGGACGCGGTTATCTTCACCGGTGGTATCGGTGAGAACGCGGCAATGGTTCGTGAACTGTCCCTGGGCAAACTGGGCGTTCTGGGCTTCGAGGTTGATCACGAGCGTAACCTGGCTGCCCGCTTCGGCAAGTCTGGCTTCATCAACAAAGAAGGCACCCGCCCTGCTCTCGTTATCCCAACTAACGAAGAACTGGTCATTGCGCAAGACGCGCACCGCCTGACTGCCTGATTCCACACCGCCAGCAATGCTGGCGGTGCTGTTTTGTAACCCGCCCCATTTGGGCGGTAACGAAAGAGGATAAACCGTGTCCCGTACTATTATGCTGATCCCTACCGGAACCAGCGTCGGCCTGACCAGCGTCAGCCTTGGCGTTATCCGTGCTATGGAACGCAAAGGCGTTCGTCTGAGCGTCTTTAAGCCAATCTCCCAGCCACGTGCCGGTGGCGATGCGCCAGACCAGACCACCACTATCGTTCGCAAGAACTCCAATCTGCCAGCGGCTGAACCGCTGAAGATGAGCCACGTTGAGTCTCTGCTGTCCAGCAACCAGAAAGACGTGCTGATGGAAGAGATCATCGCCAACTACCATGCTAACGCGCAAGACGCGGAAGTGGTGCTGGTTGAAGGCCTGGTCCCGACGCGCAAACACCAGTTTGCCCAGTCTCTGAACTTTGAAATCGCGAAAACCCTGAACGCAGAGATCGTTTTCGTGATGTCTCAGGGCACCGACACTCCAGAGCAGCTGAACGAGCGTATCGAACTGACGCGCAGCAGCTTCGGCGGCGCGAAAAACACCAACATCACCGGCGTGATCGTGAACAAACTGAACGCACCGGTGGATGAGCAGGGCCGTACTCGCCCTGACCTGTCCGAGATCTTCGACGACTCTTCCAAAGCGAAAGTTGTCAAAGTTGACCCGGCTAAGCTGCAGGAATCCAGCCCGCTGCCAGTACTGGGCGCGGTGCCATGGAGCTTCGATCTGATCGCCACCCGTGCAATCGACATGGCGCGTCACCTGAACGCCACCGTGGTTAACGAAGGCGACATCAACACCCGCCGCGTGAAGTCCGTGACCTTCTGTGCGCGCAGCATTCCGCATATGCTGGAACACTTCCGTGCAGGTTCCCTGCTGGTGACCTCCGCAGACCGTCCTGACGTGCTGGTTGCAGCCTGCCTGGCCGCGATGAACGGCGTGGAAATCGGTGCGATCCTGCTGACCGGTGCCTACGAGATGGACCCACGCGTCAGCAAGCTGTGCGAACGCGCGTTCGCTACCGGCCTGCCGGTCTTCATGGTGAACACCAATACCTGGCAGACCTCCCTGAGCCTGCAGAGCTTCAACCTGGAAGTACCGGTTGATGACCACGAGCGTATCGAGAAAGTTCAGGAATACGTTGCGGGCTACATCAACGCAGACTGGATCGAATCCCTGACTGCGACCTCCGAGCGCAGCCGCCGTCTGTCTCCTCCTGCATTCCGTTACCAGCTGACCGAGCTGGCGCGTAAAGCGGGCAAACGCGTTGTTCTGCCAGAAGGCGACGAACCACGTACCGTTAAAGCGGCTGCTATCTGTGCAGAGCGCGGCATCGCGACCTGTGTGCTGCTGGGTAACCCGGATGAGATCAACCGCGTTGCGGCGTCTCAGGGCGTTGAGCTGGGCGCTGGCATCGAAATCGTTGACCCGGAAGTGGTTCGCGAAAGCTACGTTGCCCGTCTGGTTGAGCTGCGTAAGAGCAAAGGCATGACCGAAGCCGTTGCGCGCGAACAGCTGGAAGACAACGTGGTGCTGGGCACGCTGATGCTGGAGCAGGACGAAGTTGACGGTCTGGTTTCCGGTGCGGTTCACACCACGGCGAACACCATCCGTCCACCGCTGCAGCTGATCAAAACCGCACCGGGCAGCTCTCTGGTTTCTTCCGTGTTCTTCATGCTGCTGCCTGAACAGGTTTACGTTTACGGCGACTGCGCGATCAACCCGGATCCAACCGCAGAACAGCTGGCAGAAATCGCTATCCAGTCCGCGGACTCTGCGATTGCCTTCGGTATCGAACCGCGCGTAGCGATGCTCTCCTACTCCACCGGCACCTCTGGTGCAGGTAGCGACGTAGAGAAAGTGCGTGAAGCGACCCGTCTGGCGCAGGAAAAACGTCCTGACCTGATGATCGACGGCCCGCTGCAGTACGACGCTGCCGTTATGGCCGACGTTGCGAAATCCAAAGCGCCGAACTCTCCGGTTGCAGGTCGTGCTACCGTGTTCATCTTCCCGGATCTGAACACCGGTAACACCACCTACAAAGCGGTACAGCGTTCTGCAGACCTGATCTCCATCGGGCCAATGCTGCAGGGCATGCGCAAACCTGTGAACGACCTGTCCCGTGGCGCGCTGGTTGACGATATCGTCTACACCATCGCACTGACCGCGATTCAGTCTTCGCAGCAGCAGTAATTGTAAGGTCTTGCCGGATGGCGCTTCGCTTATCCGGCCTACAGGACCGTAGGCCCGGTAAGCGCTAGCGCCACCGGGCAACAAAAAGGCGACCACAAAGGGTCGCCTTTTTTATTTACAGCAGCTCTCTCGCCGCCGACACAATGTCATGTGCCGTCAGGCCATACTCCGTCTGCAGGAAATCCTGCGTCCCCACCTGGCCGTAACGCTCCTTGACGCCCACCCGCCGCATCGGCACCGGGCAGGTTTCCACCAGCACTTCCGCCACCGCCGACCCCAGGCCGTTGTGAATACTGTGGTTTTCACAGGTGACGATGCGTCCGGTCTTCTCGGCGTAGTTTTTCACCAGCATCCGGTCGATGGGCTTCAGGGTAAACATGTCGATGACCGCCGCGCTTACCCCCTCCTGCTCCAGCTGGCGCGCCGCTTCCAGCGCTTCCGCCACCATGATGCCGTTGGCAATCAGGGTAATATCGGTTCCTTCGCGCAGCACGTTGCCTTTGCCAATGGTGAAGGTTGAGCCCGGGGCATACACGCTCGGCGCCTGCTTACGAATAGTCCGCACCCAGTAGAAACCTTCGAGGTCGATAAGCTGGCGCAGCACGTCCTCGAACATCACCGCGTCGGTCACCTCCAGCACCACCGAGTGCGCCAGACCGCGCACGATGCCCATATCCTCAAACGACATATGCGTCCCGCCGTTGTGGCAGGCCGTCACGCCCGCATCCGAGGCAATCACCTTCACGTTGTTGCGCTGGTAGTCCAGAGACATAAACAGCTGGTCAAAGCAGCGACGGCTGGCAAACGCGGTAAAGGTGTGCACGAACGGCTTACGTCCGGTAAGCGACAGCCCCGCCGCGGTGCCGATCACGTTGGCCTCCATGATGCCGCAGTTAATCACGTGCTGCGGGTAATCGCGCGCCACCCCGTCCATCGCCATCGAGCTCATCAGATCCGCTTCCAGGGCGATAATCTCGCTTCCTGCCTCAATCTGCTTTGCCACGAAGCCCGCGTAGACCTTGCGCATCTCAACGGCGTCTTTCTGTCCTGCCGGTGCAACCTTAATCATGTGAAGCCTCCAGTTGGCGAATCGTCTCGTTGAGGGCCGCTTTGCTCTCCGCGGTCAACCGCAGGTGGTGCGAGTTGCTCAGCTGCTCCAGGTACGGCACCCCCTGCCCTTTGATGCTGTCGAGGATGACGACTAACGGACGCGCATCGGCAGCCGGGACCCGCGACGTTACCGCCAGCAGACCCGGAACGTCGTCGCCTTTCACCGTCGCCACGTCAAAGCCAAAGGCGCGGAATTTCCCCTCCAGGTCGAACGCGCTGATGATCTCGTCCAGCTCGCCGTCGAGCTGCTGTTTGTTCCAGTCCACGAACACCGTCAGGTTGTTCAGGCGATGGTGGGCGATAAACTGGAAGGCTTCCCAGCACTGCCCCTCGTTCAGCTCGCCGTCACCGACGATGCAGAAGACCCGGTTCGGCCGCCCCGCCAGCCTGTGCGAGAGTGCCATACCGCCGGCAATGGAGATCCCCTGCCCCAGCGAACCGGTGGTGGCATCCACGCCGCGCGTTTTCAGGCGGTCCGGGTGGCTTGGCAGGCGCGTGCCGTTCTGGTTCAGGGTGCTCAGCTCTTCCACCGGGAAGTAGCCCTTGATCGCCAGCGTGCTGTAGAGCGCCGGTCCCGCATGACCTTTCGACAGGACAAAATAGTCTCGCTCCGGCCAGTCCGGATCCGCCGGGTCGATTTTCATCACCGCGCCGTACAGCACGGCCAGGGTTTCAACCACCGACATACTGCCGCCATAGTGTCCAAAGCCCAGCTGCGTCAGGGATTTCAGCGTCTCAAGACGGATCTGACGCGCGAGTTCGGTTATCTCTTTCTCATTCATGATTTGGCTCCGGTGTTTTCCTGCGCGTTACCGCCCGCAGGTTTGTTTTTCGCGAAGACGTTGTACGCCACCAGCAGCGCGAACAGCGCAACGACCAGCCCGGTAATGGCAAGCGGCGACAGGAAGCGCGCCAGGTTGCCGAGGACAATCCCGACCGCGCCGAAGTCGGCGTCCGAGAAGGTGGTGTTGGCAAAGCCAATGGCGCCCAGCACCGGCAGAAGCAGGACCGGCAGGAAGGTGATCAGCAGGCCGTTAGCAAAGGCGCCGATCATTGCCCCGCGACGTCCACCGGTGGCATTACCGAACACGCCCGCCGTTGCGCCGGTAAAGAAGTGCGGCACGACGCCCGGGAGGATCAGCACCCAGCTAAACTGACCGCAGATCAACAACCCCACAATCCCGCCGAGGAAGCTGAACAGGAAGCCGATCAGCACCGCGTTTGGCGCATACGGATACACCACCGGGCAGTCCAGCGCAGGACGGGCGTTCGGCACCAGTTTCTCCGAGAAGCCGGTAAAGGCCGGAACGATCTCCGCCAGAATCAGGCGCACGCCCTGCAGGATGATGAACACGCCCGCCGCAAAGGTGATCGCCATGATGATGGCGTAGACCAGGTAGTTCTGGCCGCCGCTGAAGGTGGCCTCAACGTACTCGCGCCCGGCGCTCACCGCCAGGATGAGGTAGATAATCATCATGGTCAGGGAGATGGAGATCGAGCTGTCACGCAGGAAGCTCAGGTTCTTCGGCAGGTTCATCTCTTCGGTTGAGCGGGAGCCTTTGCCGACCTTGCTGCCAATCCAGCCGGACAGCACGTAGCCCAGCGTGCCGAAGTGGCCGAAGGCAATTTCATCATTGCCGGTAATGCGCTTCATGTAGCGCTGGGCAATTGCCGGGAAGAAGGCCATGATCAGGCCGAGGATCAGCGAGCCGGTAAAGACCAGACCCACGCCCTCAAAGCCCGCGACCGTCAGGATCACGCCAATCATGCACGCCATATAAAACGTGTGGTGACCGGTCAGGAAGATGTACTTCAGGCGGGTAAAGCGCGCGACGATAATATTCGCCACCATGCCGAAGGCCATAATCAGCGCGGTCGCTGCACCGTATTTTTCCAGCGCGATTGACACAATCGCTTCATTGTTTGGAATAATGCCCTGGATCGTAAAGGCGTGCTCAAACATACCGCCCAAAGGATTTAACGACCCCACCAGCACCGTGGCGCCGCCGCCCAGCACGATGAAACCCAGGATAGTTTTAATTGTCCCCTTCACCACGTCCGAAAACGCTTTTTTCTGCGCAACCAGACCAATTAGCGCAATTAAACCGACCAGCACCGAAGGGACTTTTAAAATATCAACAACGAAATTCAGCGTTTCAAGGATAAACATATCCACCTCGCCTTATCAGGGTTATTGTCTGTCGAACCAGGCGCGCAGCTGCGCTTCAAGTTCGTTGATGTCGATGATGTTGTTAATCACCACCAGCTGGCTTTCCGGCACGCTGGCGCTGGCCGCAATGTCTTTTGCCATCACGAACAGATCGGCCGCGCCCGGCGTGGCCGAGGAGAGATCGGAGTGTTCAACCTCAGCCTCAATCTCCAGCTTTTTAAGCACCTTTTTAATATTCATTTCGACCATAAAACTACTGCCCAGGCCGGAACCGCAAATAGCCATGATTTTCATTGTTGTCCCCTTATTTTGAGTAGAGCACGCCCCATCACGCTGGCGCGTAATGTTGTGAATAATCGGATTAAAGAATTAAATCAGAAGCGGTCAATAATC
The DNA here is from genome assembly GCF_036487345.1 of Enterobacter cloacae complex sp. CARB60. Lineage (NCBI taxonomy): Bacteria > Pseudomonadati > Pseudomonadota > Gammaproteobacteria > Enterobacterales > Enterobacteriaceae > Enterobacter > Enterobacter cloacae complex sp. CARB60. The sequence goes on along the minus strand of NZ_JAZKLC010000002.1, from coordinate 1,380,991 downwards.
GTTTTAATTTCCTCCAGGGTATTCGACTGATGCAGTTCAGCCATATCTGCATCGCTGGAAAATAATTCAGCCAGCGATGAGATCATCTCGATATGGCTATTTTTGTCGGGTGCCGCGAGCATAATAATGACATCGACAGGGTCAAACTCACCGGCACCAAACGAGACGCCCTGTTTTAGTTTTAATAAAGACAACCCCAGTCCTTTGGCGCCTTCCTCCGGCCGCGCATGCGGCATCGCCAGCCCTGGTGCCAGCACATAATAGGGTCCTAACGTGTGGTGCTGCTGGATGATGGCCGTGACGTATTCAGGCTCAATCACCTGCAAATCAAGAAGCGGCTTCGCGCACAGCTCCAGCGCCTGCGGCCAGTTTTCCACGCTATCCTGCAGCGTGATGGTTGTATCATATATCCATTTTTTGAGCACTTTTCACTCCCGCTACACGCTTAAAGATGAGCAAACTTTATTCAACACATCGCTGGATGACTGCGATCGCGATCACAAAGATAGCGCTACCAACGGTTAACATGCAGAAATGTGATAGCGCTATCAAATTGCAATCGCGGCGCTAAATCACAGCAAAAAAAGGGATTTAAGGCGTATACTGCCTGTCACGTGAAGCGAAGGAAATGAAGAACGCGTCTGGTCAGCAGGAAGGTGTATGTCTTTAACCCGAAAACGGCGCAGTACTGGTAAAGTGACACTCGCCGATGTCGCACAGCTTGCCGGTGTGGGCACGATGACCGTGTCCCGTGCACTCCGCACGCCCGAACAGGTTTCCGATAAACTACGAGAAAAAATTGAAGCTGCCGTGCAGGAGCTGGGCTATATGCCTAATCTTGCCGCCAGCGCGCTGGCCTCGGCGTCGTCATGGACGATAGCCATGGTGGTGCCTAATCTCTCCGAAGCCGGCTGCTCGGAGATGTTCGCCGGGCTACAGCAGGTGCTACAGCCTGCCGGATATCAGATCATGCTGGCTGAATCCCAGCATCGTCTTGAGCAGGAGGAGAAGTTGCTGGAGACGCTGCTGGCGTCGAATATTGCCGCCGCTATCCTGCTCAGCGTTGAACATACCGACACCGTTCGCCACTGGCTGAAAAATGCCTCTATTCCGGTGATGGAGATGGGCGCCATGCGCGCCGACCCGATAGATATGAATATCGGGATTGATAACGTAGCGGCCATGTATGAGCTCACGGAAATGGTGATTAAGCGCGGCTATCAAAATATTGGGCTGCTGTGCGCCAACCAGGAGCAGTGGATTTTCCAGCAGCATTTACAGGGCTGGTATAAAGCCATGCTTCGCCACCATATGTCGCCGAACCGGGTCATAAACGCGGCGATGCCGCCGAGCTTCTCCACGGGTGCTGCGCAGTTGCCTGAGTTTTTGCTGGCATGGCCAGAGCTGGATGCGCTGGTTTGCGTGTCTGATGAACTGGCCTGCGGCGCGCTGTACGAATGCCAGCGCAGGCGAATCAAGGTGCCGGACGATCTGGCGGTGGTCGGCTTTGGCGATTGCGACGTGAGCCGCGTCTGTCAGCCGCCGCTGACGACGATGGCGGTGCCGCATCGTAAGATTGGAATTGAAGCCGGGAAAGCGCTGCTGGAGCGTCTGAATGACGGTGACTGGCGCGATCAAAAGCCCATCGCGTCCAGTCTGTGTCTGAGAGAGAGTTGCTGAATCTTACTCAGCCTCTTCCTCTTTCTCTGATCTGGTCGATTCGTTTTTGGCGTTGCGGGTCATCCACAGCGCCAGCGCTTTTAACGAATCCGGCGTAAACTCGTCGCAGCGCGCGGTGATCTCTTCCGGCGTCATCCAGCTGACTTCGCTCACCTCTTCTTCCTGCAGTGCAAACGGGCCGTGAGAAACGCAGCTAAACAGCCCGCCCCAGACGCGGCAGTTTTCGTCTTCGAAATAGAACTGACCGTGCTCGGCAAACGGCACGCCGGCGATACCTAACTCTTCTTCCGCTTCACGACGTGCGGAATCCAGCAGCACTTCATCTGCCTGCACAACCCCACCTGCGGTGGCGTCCAGCATGCCCGGGAGAAAATCTTTGGTGTCCGTACGGCGCTGGACCAGAATTTTGCCCATACCGTCATGCACAACGATGTACGTTGCGCGGTGGCGCAGACGCTCCGCACGCATTTGTTCGCGGCTGGCCTGCGCGATCACTTCATTCTCTTCGCTGACAATGTCAACCCACTCTGTACTTGCCAAATGACTCTGCTCCACCATCGGGAAACCTTCTCTTCTAAGCGCTCTTTCGGCGCGTTTGCAGTTGAGGTGTAACTTACGGATTAATCGCTACCTGCGCAATAACTTGCTGATCATTAAGTGCGATAACGCTCAGGGTATTTCCATCCAGCATGCCATAGCTCGCAGGGTATCCGCCTTTCGGTATGCTGACCGAACCCGGGTTAAAGTGATAAATCTCACCGCGCTTTTCAGCAACCGGAATATGAGTATGACCGTAAACCAGGACATCGCCAGCCGCGAGCGCCGGGAGATTATCCGGGCTGAAAAGATGCCCATGGGTCAGGAACAGGCGGCTTTGTTCCAGCAGCACCTGTTGCCATGGCGCGGTAAGGGGAAAATGCAGCAGCATCTGGTCCACTTCGCTGTCGCAGTTGCCGCGAACGGCAACGATACGCGAGGCATACGGGTTGAGCTTTTCGGCAACCTGTGCCGGGGCGTAGCCCTCCGGCAGCGCGTTGCGCGGGCCGTGATTGAGTACATCGCCCAGAATAATCAGCCACTGCGCGCCGCTTTGTGCAAACAGGGAGAGGACACGCTCGGTAGCGGGCAGCGAGCCATGGATATCCGACGCAAACATCAGTTTCATCAGTCACTCCTCGGGAAAACAGACTGCCCCCATCATACCTGAAGCGTCAGGGCTTATCAGCCCGCGCGCTTGGCCGAGAGTGCCACATAGCGCTGCACGGAGGCGCGCTGCCACTGAAACGCGGCATAATCCACCAGCAGCTGCGGCACCTCATCGCCGTTGAGGATCAGGCGGTTGAGCATCAGCGCCAGATCGGCGTCGGCAATGCACCACTCGCCGAACAGGTTTGGGTTGCCGTGGGCGAGGAGCGAGGTGGCGGCTTCAATCAGTTTTTGCGCGCTTTCGCTGCCTTCTGCGCTGAGCGCTGGCTTTTTCACCCCGGCAAACACGACGTCCGTCGAGCGTTCCACGCGAATCGGTACCAGATCGCTTCGCAGCCACGCCTGGATCTGCCGCGCCCGCGCGCGTTTTTGCAGGTCGTGAGGATAGATACGCTCCCACTCAGGCGGCGCAAACCGATCTTCCAGATATTCATCGATCGCCGACGATTCGCTCAGGGCAAAACCGTCAATCTCCAGCACAGGCACGCGTCGGGTCAGGTCGTAGCCCTGCCACTGCGGTTTGAGGTGTTCACCGCCGTCAAGATCAACGGTCCTCAGCGTAAAAGTGAGCCCTTTTTCGGCCAGCGCAACGTATACGCTCATAACATAGGGAGAAAAGAAATTCGCATCGGACCACAACGTGATGGCGGGCTGGTTCATAACATCCTCATAGGCTGATCGGTTTTTACTCAACATATAATCTCTTTGTCTCGCTGTCACTTGATGAAAACTCACGATTTACAACAACCACCTATACTCATTTGTCATGGCACCACTCTTCGCATGGACAGGAGTTGAGAATGATCGACCTTTATTATGCCCCTACCCCAAACGGCCATAAGATCACCCTCTTTCTTGAAGAAGCCGAGCTGGATTACAGGATCATTCGCGTGGATATCAGCAAAGGCGAACAGTTCAGCCCTCTCTTTCTGGCTATCTCGCCGAATAATAAAATCCCGGCCATTATTGATAACCGGCCTGCGGATGGGGGCAGACCGCTGAGCCTGTTTGAATCCGGTGAAATTTTGCTCTACCTGGCGGAGAAAACCGGCAAACTGCTGAGCGGTGAACTGCGCGAGCGTCACCATACCCTGCAATGGCTCTTCTGGCAGACGAGCGGGCTGGGGCCCATGCTGGGTCAAAACCATCACTTTACCGCTTACGCCCCGCAGCCCATCCCTTATGCGATAGAACGCTATCAGGTTGAGACTCAACGGCTCTATGACGTTCTGAACCGGCGGCTGGAGAAAACCCCCTGGCTCGGGGGCGATCATTACAGTATTGCCGATATCGCCTGCTGGCCGTGGGTGAATACGCATGAAAAACACCGAATTGACCTGGCCTCTTACCCGGCGGTGAATAACTGGTTTGAGCGCATCCGAACCCGTCCGGCCACCGAGCGAGCGATGCAAAAAATCCAGCAGATTTAACCGTCTATGAGACTGGGTGCCTGCGAGCCTCTCATGTATTATGAGCAGGAAATACTGACACGGAGAAGACCTGCAATGTCACAGCCAGACGCTGTTATTCGTATAAAAAATTTACGCTTGCGTACCTTCATCGGTATCAAAGAGGAAGAGATCGCCAACCGTCAGGATATTGTCATTAACGTGGTGATTCACTACCCCGCAGACAAAGCGCGGGCCAGCGAAGACATCAACGACGCGCTGAACTACCGCACAATCACCAAAAATATCATTCAGTACGTGGAGAATAACCGCTTCTCTCTGCTGGAAAAATTAACTCAGGATGTGCTCGATATCGCACGCGAACATCACTGGGTCACTTATGCTGAAGTTGAGATCGATAAACTTCACGCCCTGCGCTACGCCGATTCCGTCTCTATGACGTTAAGCTGGCGACGCCAGGCGTAAACCTGGAGGTTGTATGAAGATTTTGCTGACCGGCGGTACAGGCCTTATTGGTCGTCACCTCATTGCGCGTCTGCAGGCCTTGCATCACGACATTACCGTGGTGACGCGCAGCCCGGAGAAAGCGCGTCAGGTGCTGGGGGCAGGTGTCGATATCTGGAAAAATCTGGCCGATCAGCAAAATCTGGACGGCTTCGACGCCGTCATTAACCTCGCGGGTGAACCCATCGCCGATAAGCGCTGGACGGAAGAGCAAAAACAGCTGTTATGCAGCAGCCGATGGAACATTACCGAAAAGCTGGTCGAGCTGATCCGTAATAGCCACACCCCGCCTTCGGTGCTGATTTCGGGTTCAGCGGTAGGCTATTACGGCGATCTCGGTGAGGTGGTGGTGACCGAGGAAGAGCCGCCCCATAACGAGTTTACCCATAAACTCTGCGCCCAGTGGGAGCGTCTCGCCTGCGCGGCGCAGAGCGATCGTACCCGCGTCTGCCTGTTGCGGACCGGCGTCGTGCTTGCGCCGAAAGGCGGCATTCTGGCGAAGATGCTTCCCCCTTTCCGGCTCGGGCTCGGCGGCCCCATTGGGAATGGTCGTCAGTACCTGGCGTGGATCCATATCGACGATATGGTCAACGGTATTCTCTGGCTGCTGGATAACGATCTGCGCGGGCCGTTTAACATGGTTGCGCCGTATCCGGTGCGTAACGAACAGTTTGCTCACGCGCTGGGGCATGCCCTGCACCGCCCGGCGATTTTGCGCGTGCCTGCCACGGTCATTCGCCTGATGATGGGTGAAGCGTCCGTGCTGGTATTAGGCGGACAGCGGGCGCTGCCAAAACGGCTGGAAGCGGCCGGCTTTGCGTTCCGCTGGTATGAATTAGAAGAGGTGCTGGGGGATGTGGTGCGGTGAATATGTTACAGTGACAGGCCATGTTCCGAAGAAATGGCGTAACAATGGCAACAATCACCACTCCCCGACTTCACCTCACTCCTTTCGAACCCACCGACTGGACCTTCTTCCGCTCGCTGCGTGAAGATCGCAGCATCATGCGCTACATGGCCGCCATCGCGCCGGAAAAAGAGACCCGACGCGCGTTTGCCGCACGCCTGATGGCGGAGCATGTCTTCGTGATCCGCTCTCTGGAGGACGATACGCCGCTGGGTGATATTGGCCTGCAAATCAGCCCTGAGAATCGTGAAGAGGCCGATATCGGTTATACGGTTGTGCCTGCCGCGCAGGGAAAAGGGATTGCCAGCGAGGCGCTGCGCGCGGTATGTGGCTATGCGTTCAACCAGACCAGCGTAAAAGCGATTAACGCGTATGTGCTGGCGGATAACGGCGGTTCGGTGCGGGTGCTGGAGAAAGCGGGGTTTGTGCGTACGCAGGTGCTCGAAAAGGCGTATGAAATTGACGGCGTGCGCTATGACGACTGGGTGTATCGGCTGGAGTGTGCCGAACGGCAATAGAATTTGTAGGCCCGGTAAGCGAAGCGCCACCGGGCGATTGGGCTGCTCTGCGGCCTGATGCCCTCACCCCAACCCTCTCCCACAGGGAGAGGGAGAACATCCAGCCCGTAGGCCCGGTAAGCGAAGAGCCACAGGGAGAGGGAGAAGGGCAAAATCTACTTCAAAGACCCCTTCAGGAACTGCTGCAAACGCGGGCTTTGCGGGTTCGCCAGCACCTCGTCCGGGTGGCCCTGCTCTTCAATTTTCCCCTGATGCAGGAAAATCACGTGGTTCGAGACGTTACGGGCGAAGCCCATCTCGTGCGTCACCACCACCATCGTTTTGCCCTCTTCGGCCAGCTTCTGCATGATGCGCAGCACTTCGCCAACGAGTTCCGGATCCAGCGCGGAGGTCGGTTCGTCGAACAGCAGCACTTCAGGCTCCATCGCCAGCGCACGCGCGATGGAGACACGCTGCTGCTGACCGCCGGAGAGATGCACCGGGTATTTAATCTGCTGGCGCTCGTCGATACCCACTTTCGCCAGGTATTTCACCGCACGCTCGCGGGCTTCCTGCTTGCTCAGCCCCAGCACCTGAATCGGCGCTTCCATCACGTTCTCCAGCACCGTCATGTGGCTCCAGAGGTTGAAGTGCTGGAATACCATCGTCAGGCGCGTACGCAGCAGGCGCAGCTGGTGTTTATCCGCGACCTTCAGCTGGCCGTCTTTGTCACGGACCAGGTTAATATTCTGCCCGCTCACCACAATCGAACCTTCGCTCGGCTTTTCGAGGAAGTTGATGCAGCGCAGGAAAGTACTTTTACCCGAGCCGGATGAGCCGATGATACTGATTACATCGCCTGCGTTAGCCTGCAGCGACACCCCTTTCAGCACTTCATGTTCGCCGTAGCGTTTGTGCAAATCAATAACGTTTAATTTGTTCTCAGCCATCATCTTTCTCAGTGCGTCGAAGAAGGTTTTATATGCTGCAACCAGCGTTTTTCAGCCTTACGGAACAGGCTAATCAAAACATAAGAGATAATTAAATAGAGCACCGCCGCAATGCCAAACGCGGTAAACGGCTGATAGGTCGCGGAGTTAATATCGCGCGCGATTTTGAGCAGATCCGGCACCGTCGCGGTAAAGGCAAGCGCGGTGGAGTGCAGCATCAAAATCACTTCGTTACTGTACGCCGGTAACGCGATACGCAGGGCCGACGGCAGAATGATGCAGCGGTAGAGTTTCACCGACGAGAAGCCGTACGCGCGCGCCGCTTCAATCTCACCGTAAGGGACGGAGCGAATGGCCCCGGCGAAAATCTCGGTGGTGTAGGCGCAGGTGTTGAGCGTCAACGCCAGCACCGTACAGTTCAGACCGCTGCGGAAGAACGCATTCAGCATCTCAGTGCCTTTTACGATCTCAAGCGTATACATCCCCGAATAGAACACCAGCAGCTGCACGTAGAGCGGCGTACCGCGAAACACGTAGGTAAACAGCCAGATCGGGAACTGGATAAATTTATTGTTCGACACGCGGCCAATGGCGAGAAACACCGCCAGAATACCGCCCGTCACCACGGAGGAGATCAGCAGCCAGAGCGTAATCGCCACGCCGGTAAAGCGGTAGCCATCGGTCCACAGCAGGGATTTCCAGTATTCCTGAATAATCTCAATCACAGGTCAGCCCTCTTCACACCCACGGAGTAGCGACGCTCGAGCAGAAGCAGCACACCATTGGAGACGGTCGTAAAGACCAGATAAATCACGCCGCAGACCACCGCAAAGTAGAACGGCTCCCAGGTGCTCTTGCCCGCCAGCTGAGTCGCTTTCACGACGTCTTCCAGACCAAGCAGCGAGACCAGCGCTGTCGCTTTGAGGATAACCTGCCAGTTGTTGCCGATGCCCGGCAGCGCGTAGCGCATCATGGCCGGGAACATGATCCGGCGAAACGTTTGTGAAGAGGTAAAACCAAATGCGGTAGCCGCCTCAATGTGGCCCTTCGGCACGGCCATGTAGGCACCGCGGAAGGTTTCGGTGAAGTAGGCACCGTAGATAAAACCGAGGGTAATAATACCGGCCACCATCGGGTCGATATCAATTTGTCCCATGCCCATCGCGTCCGTTACGCTGTTCAGCGCAATCTGCAGACCGTAAAAAATCAGCAGCATCAGCACCAGATCGGGAACGCCGCGAATAAGCGTGGTGTAGCCTTCAAAAATTAGCGCCAGCGGTTTGTTAGCCGAAAGCTTCGCCCCTGCGCCTGCCAGACCTATCAGCACCGCCAGCACCACGGAGCTGATAGCCAGCTCAAGGGTGACAAGCGCGCCCTGTAAAATAACGCCAGAAAATCCGTACAGCATACCGCGAGCCCTGTCGTATCGTGAGTGGTGGAACCGTGTCTTTTCCCCTCCCGCAGCGGGAGGGGCCGCACGTTATTTGACGGGGCGATTAGCCGCCGTAAACATTAAAATCAAAGTACTTTTTCGCCAGCTTGTCGTAGGTGCCGTCAGCGCGCATTTCAGCAAACGCTTTGTTCAGCGCCTCACGCAGCTCGTTGTCTTCTTTGCGCAGGCCCATACCGGTGCCCACACCAAACAACTTCACGTCCTTAATGGACGGGCCGCCAAACTTGTAATCTTTACCCACCGGCGTTTTCAGGAAGCCTTCGCTTGCCGCAACTTCATCCTGGAATGCCGCATCAATTCGGCCTGCCGTCAGGTCTGCGTAGATATTTTCCTGGCCCTGATAGGAGACGATTTCAATCCCCTTCGGCGCCCAGTGTTCGTTGCCGTAGGTTTCCTGCGTGGTGCCCTGCAGCACGCCGACGCGTTTGCCTTTCAGGGACTCCAGCGTTGGCTGAACGTCAGAAGCTTTAGCCACCACCAGACGAGAATCGGCCGCGTAGAGTTTGTCGGTGAAGGCAATCTCCTGCTGGCGTTTTTCGGTGATGGAGAGCGAGGACATAATCACGTCGATTTTTTTCGCTTTCAGGGACGGGATCAGCGCATCCAGCGGGTTCTCAACGTAGGTACACTGTGCTTTGATGCGTTTGCACAGCTCATTGGCCAGATCGATGTCAAAACCCACCAGTTCACCCTTTGAATTCTTCGATTCGAACGGCGCATAGGTTGGATCGGTACCAATCCGAATTTTCTGCGGAATGGCTGCGAATGCCGCGGTGGCGCTGGAAAAGGCCAGCACCAGAGATAGTGACAACACGAGTTTTTTCATATTTGTCCTCAACAAACTGTCTTCATACGGGATTTTTACGACGAAGGGGTGGTGTTAATGTGCCATCAATCCCCTCTGTCAGGCAAAGACTAATGCCCTCCAGGCGGGAATTTTTGCATTATAAATGCGTAAGTATGCACAAAGCGATCCAATACGGTGCAACAAATGCACCGCATTGGGTCAACCGCTCCCGTAACGCACCTTTACGGTGCGTTAGCGCCAGGTGTTATTCACCGTATACGTTGAAGTCGAAGTATTTCTTCGCCAGTTTGTCGTAAGTACCGTCTTTACGCAGCTCTGCAAAGGCTTTGTCGAAGGCGGCTTTCAGTTCGGTATCATCCTTACGCAGGCCAATACCGGTGCCGTCACCAAAGTATTTTTTGTCTTTCACAGACGGGCCCGCAAACGCATAGTCTTTACCCGCAGGCTGCTTCAGGAAGCCTTCACTCGCGGCGACTTCATCCTGGAATGCCGCGTCCAGACGGCCTGCTGCCAGGTCAGAGTAAATGAGATCCTGGTTCTGGTAAGCCACCACGTCTACACCCTTCTCACGCCAGGTCGCATTGGCATAACCTTCCTGGGTCGACCCCTGAAGCACGCCAACATGCTTGCCTTTCAGCGAGTCGATGGTTGGCTTAATCGGGGAACCTTTCGGCGCAATCAGGCGAGAATCCGCGGCGTAGAGCTTGTCAGAGAAGGCAATCTCCTGCTGACGTTTTTCGGTGATGGAGAGAGAAGAGATAATGGCGTCGATTTTCTTGGCTTTCAGCGACGGGATTAACGCGTCAAAGTCGCTGCCCACCCATGTGCATTTCACCGCAATGCGTTTGCACATTTCATTACCCAGATCGATATCAAACCCCACGAAATCGCCTTTCGCATCCTTGGAAGAGAATGGCGCGTAGGTTGCGTCTGTACCGATACGAACCGTCTGTGGAAGCGCTGCGTAGCTACCTGCTGCCGCACTTAACCCCACGAGCAAAGACAGAGCCAGAACCGTCTTCTTCATACATTTACCCTCAAGTACCGTGATTTTATTATGTATTGTGTTGTGTGTTGTGTTGCAGGCTTCATCTTGCAGGTCTTATGCCACATTGCCGTCTGGTCAAAACTTCGACGTTAAATATGTTAATAAAACGTTGCGATATTGCCTTAATGGTGAAAGATAGCAGGTCTGCCGAACGAACCGGAAAGAGAAAAAGGGAAAAAACGAATTAAATGTCGAGGATATGATCGCCGTTGCATAATTGCCCTGAAACAGGGCAACGTCTCTTTTCATGCACTCTGTTTGTGCACAGAATCAGGCCCCTTGCCAGCGGGTGAAAAGGTCTTCAGGCAGGTCGATGTCAAACTGATCCAGCACGCGGTTAACGGTCTGATTAATCACGTCATCCAGCGAGGTCGGGCGATGATAAAACGCCGGTACCGGCGGCATGATGATGGCGCCAAGCTCAGCGGCCTGGGTCATTAAACGCAGATGGCCGAGGTGCAGCGGCGTTTCCCGCACGCAGAGCACCAGAGGACGACGCTCCTTCAGCACCACATCCGCCGCGCGCGTTACCAGAGTGTCGGTATAGCTGTTCACAATGCCTGAGAGCGTTTTAATGGAACAGGGCAGGATAACCATGCCGGCCGTTTTAAACGAGCCTGAGGAGATGCTGGCGGCGATATCACGGGCATCGTGAACCACGTCTGCCAGTGCCTGAACATCGCGCAGGGAGAGATCGGTTTCCAGAGAGAGGGTCTGCCGCGCCGCCTGGCTCATCACCAGATGAGTCTCGACTTCCGCCACGTTACGCAGAACCTGTAACAGACGTACGCCGTAAATCGCGCCGCTGGCACCGCTGAGCCCAACAATGAGTCGTTTCATGATTTTCGCCCTTACTGATTTCAGGGCAGACTGTGCAGGATTTTGCGGGGAGTTGCAAGTGAGGGCATTCGCCCTCACCTGCCGGACCATCAACCTTCGTTGTGCATCTCTAAGCTTTCAAGATCGTTCTGCAGCTGGACGGCTTTCGCATCGTCGTTGCGCAGCGAATCAAGATAGTCGAGGTACTGCTGGTCAACGTCTTTGGTCACGTAAATACCGTTGAACACGGAGCATTCGAACTGCTGAATTTCCGGGTTCTCGGCACGCACGGCGTCGATGAGATCGTTCAGATCCTGGAAAATCAGGCCGTCGGCACCGATGATCTGGCGAATTTCATCCACTTCACGACCATGAGCGATCAGCTCGTTGGCGGTTGGCATATCGATGCCGTACACGTTCGGGAAGCGAATCTCCGGCGCAGCAGAGGCCAGGTAGACTTTCTTCGCACCCGCTTCGCGCGCCATCTCGATAATCTGCTCAGAGGTGGTGCCGCGAACGATGGAGTCATCCACCAGCAGAACGTTCTTGTCGCGGAATTCCGCGCGGTTGGCGTTCAGCTTGCGGCGCACGGACTTACGGCGCAGCTGCTGGCCTGGCATGATAAAGGTGCGGCCAACGTAGCGGTTCTTCACGAAGCCCTGGCGGTATGGCTTATCCAGAATGCGGGCGATTTCCAGCGCGATATCGCAGGAGGTTTCCGGGATAGGAATAACCACGTCGATGTCGAGATCGTCCCACTCGCGGGCAATCTTCTCGCCCAGCTTCGTGCCCATGTTGACGCGCGCGCTGTAGACGGAAATCTTGTCGATGAAGGAATCCGGGCGGGCAAAGTAAACGTATTCAAACAGGCACGGATTGCTGACCGGGTTATCGGCACACTGGCGGGTAAACAGCTGGCCCTTCTCGGTGATATAGACCGCTTCGCCCGGCGCAACGTCACGCAGGAACTCAAAGCCCAGGGTGTCCAGCGCCACGCTCTCAGAGGCAACCATGTATTCGGTACGGCCATCGCCGAGGTCGCGTTTGCCGAGCACCAGCGGACGAATGCCGTTTGGATCGCGGAAGGCCACCATGCCGTGACCGATGATCATCGCGACGCAGGCGTACGCGCCGCGGATCTGACGGTTTGTCGCAGCGACAGCAGCAAAGACGTTGTCAGCTTCCAGCGGGTAGTGACGGAAGTTATCCAGCTCGCTGGCGAACACGTTGAGCAGGATTTCAGAATCAGAGGTGGTGTTAATGTGGCGACGTTTTTCTTCGAACAGCTTTTTACGCAGCTCGTGCGCGTTGGTCAGGTTGCCGTTATGAGCAAGGGTAATGCCGTACGGTGAGTTGACGTAGAAAGGCTGTGCCTCAGAAGCGCTGGAACTGCCAGCAGTAGGATAACGAACGTGACCGATACCCATATTACCTTGCAGACGCTGCATATGGCGGGCTTCAAACACATCGTTTACCAGGCCATTCGCCTTGCGTAAACGGAAGCAGTTGTTTGCATCAATGGTGATGATACCCGCAGCATCCTGCCCACGGTGCTGAAGCACCGATAACGCGTCATAAATCGACTGGTTTACCGGCATGAAACCGGCGATACCGACAATACCGCACATTCGTCTTTTCCTCGTTAAGCCACATCTCAGGGTTTATGCCCTGGGCAAAAAACTCGACGAGCTTTGCAGATAGTCAAAGAACCATCTGATGATGAAGCTGAACTCTGGAATGAGCTGCGATTTTTGCCAGTCTTCGCTTTTGGAGAACCCGGTGAAGGTATCCAGGAAGAACAGGATCGCGGCCACAATCAGCACGCCTCGTAATGCCCCGAAACAGATCCCGAGCACCCTGTCCGTTCCTGACAGACCGGTTTTCTCGACCAGCTGACCTATCACGTAATTCACGATAGCGCCGACAATCAGCGTTGCGATAAACAGCACCGCGATAGCGATTCCATTTCGGACCAGTTCATCTTCAAAGCCCGTGAACCAGACAGACAGGTAAGTGTAGTAATGACTGGCGACAAAGAAAGCACAACCCCAAGTCACCAGCGATAACGCTTCACGAACAAAGCCACGGATCAGGCTAACCAGACAGGAAAAACCAATCACCGCAATGATGGCGTAATCAATCCAGACCATATGTGTCCCACGATTTAACGCCCTGTCATCCAGTTCGGGGCGAATTCTAACAGAAAAAGAAAACGTTTGCGTAGGGATTTCCTTCCCGCGCGTAAATAAAAAAGGCGCTGAAAAAATGTTCAACGCCGTGGCTTATCGCCTCTCTCTTTAAGGAGCAGGTCGTACTTAGTTCGCGCTGTAGCCCATCACCACACCGCTCAGGCCGGAGATCTGCTTCAGCTCACCGAGCGAACCTTTCAGTTTGTCTTTAGACGCTTCTGGCCCCACGAGGATACGGGTGATTTTACCCTGCACCGGCGTGGAAGGAGAAGTGTAAACGCGATAGCCCGCGCTGCGCAGTTTGCTCACAACCTCGTTGACCTTATCGGCGTTTTTCAGCGCGCCCAGTTGCACAACATAGGCTTTACCGGCCGGTGCCGCGTCTTGTTTCGCTGGCGGTGGCGTTTCTGAGGCGGCAGCCAGTTGGTCAGCCGCTTTATCCCGCTGCGGCTTCGGCTGCGGCTTCTCAACCGGCTTCGGTTTTTCAACAGGCTTAGGCTGCTCTACCGGCACCGGATCGATATCGCTGTTGCTGGCTGCCGCCAGGCGAGACGGATCGAGCGACGGTGCGGCGGCATCGCCTGCACGCACCTCTTCCGCCGCCCCTTCCGGAGGCTGAGCAGGCAGCGCCTGCGTCGCCGCTGGCAGCATATCCGGCTCATCGCGGTCACCCGGTTTCGGCACCAGCGGAATAGCGGCAAACTCATCCTGATAATGCTTTTTCTGCCCGTCGAGCAGACCCGGGAGAATAATCACCCCGAGCGCGACCAGCACAATGGTTCCTGTTAAACGGTTCTGAAACTTACTCGCCACCGGTTCTCCCCGCGTCCATCACTTCCATGACATGTGCCACCGTGTGGAATGACCCACACACCAGCACGGTATCTTCTGGTTTAGCATCCGCCATCGCGGCATGCCAGGCCTGAGCCACGCTACTATAGATTGCGCCTTTGCCGAGATGTTCCATCAGCTGCTCAGCCGTCGCGCCGCGCGGCCCTTCCAGAGGAGCACAATACCAGCTATCGACCACACTCTCCATGCAGGCCAGCGTCCCGCCGATATCTTTATCATGAAGCATACCGATAACCGCCAGCACGCGCCCGGTTTTTGGTAACGATTTGAGACGTTCCGCGAGATACGCCGCCGCATGCGGGTTGTGCGCCACGTCCAGAATCAGGCGCGGTGACTCGCTGACAATCTGGAAACGTCCGGGCAGAATTGCGCTCTGAATGCCGTCGCGGATCGCCTGCTCGCTGACCGCGAGGCCGCTGGCGCGCAGTGCCGCCAGCGCGGTTGCCGCGTTCGGCTGTGGCACCTGCGGCAGCGGCAGGTTGTCCAGCGCGCCCTGGGCATCGCTAAAGCGCCAGATATTTTCCTGAACCTCATACTGCCAGTCAACGTCGCGGCGCAGCAGACGCGCGCCCTTCTCGTTTGCCACGTCAGCAATGGTATGCGGCATATCCGGCTCGCCAACCACCGCGGGCTTATTTGCGCGGAAAATACCGGCCTTCTCGCGGCCAATGCTTTCACGATCCGGTCCCAGCCAGTCGATATGGTCCAGCGCGATGCTGGTGACTACCGCCACGTCCGCATCCACCATATTAGTCGCATCAAGACGTCCGCCGAGGCCAACCTCAAGAATCACCACGTCCAGCTGCGCCTGTTTGAACAGCCACAGCGCCGACAGGGTGCCGTATTCAAAATAGGTTAATGAGATCTCACCGCGTGCGGCTTCAATTTCCGCGAACGACGCCGTATGCGCCGATTCCGGCAGCTCGCTGTTCTGCACGCGAACGCGCTCTGTGTAGCGGACCAGGTGTGGAGAGCTGTACACGCCAACTTTGTAACCCGCGGCCATCAGGACTGATTCCAGCGTGCGGCAGGTCGTGCCTTTACCGTTGGTGCCCGCGACGGTGAATACGAAAGGTGCCGGTTTGAGCACATCAAGACGCGCGGCGACCTGGCTTACGCGCTCAAGCCCCATATCGATGGTTTTACTGTGCAGGTTTTCCAGATAAGAAAGCCACGCGGCCAGGGGCGACGTGGCTTGGGGAATGCTTTTATTTTCCATAATGCCCGGTTGTCATTAACAGATTAGAAAGCAAAAGGGCAGCGCCAACCGGCCCTGCCCTTTTCAGTTATCAGGCCTCGGGTTCCTGATCCGGTACCACCACGCCTTCGCGCGGCTCATCCGGGTTCGGCGCTGGCAGATTCATCAGCTTCGCCAGGACGCTCGCCAGCTTCAGGCGCATTTCCGGACGGCGGACGATCATGTCGATGGCGCCTTTCTCGATGAGGAACTCACTGCGCTGGAAGCCAGGCGGCAGTTTTTCACGAACGGTCTGCTCGATAACGCGAGGACCCGCAAAGCCGATCAGCGCTTTTGGCTCAGCGATGTTCAGGTCGCCCAGCATCGCGAAGCTCGCGGAGACGCCGCCCATGGTTGGGTCGGTCAGCACGGAGATGTACGGCAGACCGCGCTCCTGCATTTTCGCCAGCGCAGCAGAGGTTTTCGCCATCTGCATCAGCGACATCAGCGCTTCCTGCATACGCGCACCGCCGGAGGCAGAGAAGCAGATCAGCGGACAGTTGTCTTCCAGCGCCTGCTCAACGGCACGCACGAAGCGCGCACCGACCACGGAGCCCATTGAGCCGCCCATAAAGGCGAACTCAAACGCAGCGGCAACAACCGGCATCTCATGCAGGGTGCCTTTCATGACGATCAGCGCGTCTTTCTCGCCGGTCTCTTTCTGTGCAGAGGCCAGACGATCTTTGTATTTTTTGGAGTCGCGGAACTTCAGCACGTCTTTTGGCTCGAGTTCGCTACCCAGCTCTACCAGAGAGCCTTCGTCCAGCAGGCTATGCAGGCGGTTGCGCGCCGACATACGCATATGGTGGTCGCACTTCGGACACACCTCAAGGTTGCGCTCCAGCTCTGCGCGATACAGAACCTGGCCGCAGCTATCACACTTCGTCCATACCCCTTCAGGAATGCTCGCTTTACGCGTTGGGGTAATGTTGCTTTTAATTCGTTCAATCCAGCTCATTGATAACCTTTCTGCCTGAACCTGGTCGTATGCCAGTTTTGCTATAAGAGGCGAATAATGCCATTTTTGCCTCCAACAGACCATGAATGTTGCACATTAAAACATAACAGCCCGAAACTTTGGATAAAAAAGTGGTCGAACCGCCAGCGTGCATTTACTTCGCTTGCTTTGCCGCCGCACGTTTGTGACGAATGATTTCGATAACGCCCGGCAGTACTGAAAGCACAATAATCGCTACAATCAGTAACTTAAGATTTTCCTGAACGATCGGAAGATCGCCAAACAGGTAGCCTGCATAGGTAAACAGCAGTACCCACAGCAGCGCGCCAACCACGTTGTATGCCGCAAAATGACGATAGGACATATGCCCCATTCCCGCCACAAACGGTGCAAAAGTGCGTACAATAGGCACAAAACGCGCAAGGATAATGGTTTTTCCGCCATGGCGTTCATAAAACGCATGGGTTTTATCTAAATAGCTGCGACGGAAAATTTTTGAATCAGGATTGCTGAAAAGCCGCTCACCGAACACCCGTCCAATCGTATAGTTAACCGCATCACCGATAATGGCGGCAATCACCATCAGCACAACCATAAGATGCACGTTCAGGTCATTGGTGGGTAACGCCGATAGCGCGCCGGCAACAAACAGCAGTGAATCCCCTGGCAGGAATGGGGTAACGACCAGCCCGGTTTCACAAAACAGAATAAGAAACAGAATGGCGTAAACCCAGACGCCATACTGCGCGACCAGTTCTGCCAGGTGAACATCAATATGCAGGATGAAATCAATTAAAAAACGAATTACGTCCATATTGTCTAAACCCTAATTGCACCTTTGTTTAGTCCGCTAAAAATAGCGGACCCATTGGCGGTTTCGGCAGGTCAAACCGATCCGGATAGTCAACCGAGACCAGATATAGCCCTTCCGCTTTCGCCGTGGCTGCCGCAAGCGTTCTGTCCTTCGCTGCCAGCAGGTCTGCAATCCAGCTCTCCGGCTGGTGTCCGGCACCCACTTCCATCAGGCTGCCCACAATATTCCGAACCATATGATGTACAAAGGCATTGGCTTTGATATCCACCACCACATACGCGCCAAAACGGCTGACGTTTATGTGCATGACGTTGCGCCACGGCGTGCGGGACTGACACTGCACCGCACGAAACGACGTAAAGTCATTTTCACCAATCAGACACTGCGCCGCACGATGCATGCGTTCTGCATCAAGCGGTTCATAAAAATGCGTCACGCCCTGGCTTAACACCGCCGGACGCAGGCGCTGGTTGTAGATGACATAACGGTAGCGACGCGCCGTGGCGCTGAAGCGCGCGTGAAAATCATCCGGCACAGCTTTTACCCAACGCACCGCAATGTCACCAGGCAAATTCGCATTTACGCCCAGCGTCCAGGCAGCATCCTTACGCACGGCGGCGGTTTCAAAGTGCACCACCTGCCCCGTACCGTGAACACCCGCGTCCGTACGTCCTGCGCACAGGACGTTAATCGGCTCGTTTGCCACCTGAGAGAGCGCTTTTTCCAGCTTTTCCTGGACGCTGCGCACCTCGTTCTGACGCTGCCAGCCATAATATTTACTGCCATCGTACTCAATTCCGAGGGCAATTCTATGGACCGGCTTTTGTTCAACGTCTGACATCAGTACAGGTACTCCTGCACCAGTTTCTCAGCGATCTTGACCGCCATCAGCGCGCCGCCAAAGCGAACGTTGTCGGCAACGGACCAGAACTGAACCTGTTCCGGCATACCGTAATCGTTATGCACGCAGCCAACGGAAAGATGCGCGCTTCCGGAGGCGTCACCTACCTGGGTCGGGAACTCGCTCTCTTCAGAAAGCACGATGTCTTCACCGCGGCCAAACGCATCACGCGCCTCTTCTGCCGCCAGCGGACGCAGCGCTTCAAAACCTACCATCTGCGCGTGGCCGTAGAAGACCGGGGACTGCACGACGTTCGCGGAGATCATCAGGCCATCGTCCTGCAGAATTTTACGCACTTCATCGACGATACGACGCTCTTCGCGCACGGAGCCCTCGCGGTCCGGCAGCAGCGGCAGCATGTTGAACGCCAGCTGGCGGCCAAAGAAATCGTCTTCATCAATCGGGATACCGTTCAGCAGCTTCGCGCTCTGCCCGGCCAGCGCGTCAACGGCCTTTTTGCCGTTCGCGGACGCGGACAGCAGGCTGGTGACGGTAATGCGCGACAGGCCGCCGTCGTCGATCAGCGGTTTCAGGGCGGTGAGCAGCTGGCTGGTCAGGCTGTTCGGAACCGCAATGACGTTACGGTTGCGGTAGTCAGCGAGCACAAACGGGTTCACGTCCGGCACCACCAGCGGCACGTCCGGCTCCATTGAGAACAGGCCGCTCAGGTCGATCACCAGGCAGCCTTCGTTGGTCGCCTCTTCAACGTATGCAGCAGTCGCTTCAGCGCCCGCGGCAAAAAACGCCAGCTGCGCCTGCGTCCAGTCGAACGCGGCCGCGTCCTGGACCATCACGGATTTACCGTTAAAACGCAGATGCTCACCCGCGCTATCCGTACGCGCCAACGCATAGATGTCGCCCACCGGGAACTGACGCTCAGCAAGGGTTTCGAGCAGGGCTTCGCCCACGGCACCCGTGGCACCTAAAATGGCAATGTTCCAGCCTTCAGACATGGTGGTTTACTCCAGAAATAAAAAAGCGTCCCTGTCGGAGTATCCGACAGGGAGCATTAAGAAGACATTAACGTGCCGGGTGATGAACGGCGTTAAATCCCAGCTTATGCAGCAGCGTCGCCGCCGAGGCGTCGTCGCACATCACATACAGGGAAGACCACTCGCGGCGCTCAACGTAGTTCTTGCGCAGCTTATCAAACTCACCCGGGATCCCCGCCACTTTACGCAGCAGCGCATCATCGCGGCGCACATCATACACCAAATGCACCAGCCTTTTCAGCGTTGCCTGATCGAGCGGACCGTGCAGGGTAATGCGGCCAAATTCAGGCGCGGGGAGTAAGGTATCCAGCGCTACCTGCTGCGGATGGCCGATAAAAGCGCTGTAGGCCTCGAAGACCTGCGTCGTGCCGCGCGCTTTCCCCTCGAGGGTGTAACCGGCGATATGCGCGGTGCCCACGTCCACCCTGTTAAGCAGATCAACGTTGAGATCCGGCTCCGGCTCCCAGACGTCCAGCACCACGCTGAGGTCTTGTCCTTCGTTCAGACACGTCAGCAGCGCGGCGTTATCTACAACCGGGCCCCGGCAGGCATTTATCAGAATAGTGCCAGCCTTCAGACGACGGATCAGCGCCTCGTCAGCAAGATGCAGCGACTTATACGGCCCCTCTTTAAACAGCGGCGTGTGGAAAGTCAGCACGTCACACTGTTCGACCAGCTCGTCCAGCGGGCGGAAATCCCCCTCATCGCCGTTGTCTTTGCGCGGCGGATCGCACAGCAGCGTGCGGATCCCTAACGCTTCAAAGCGCTTTTGCAGGCGTCCGCCGACGTTACCCACGCCGACAATCCCCACGGTGCGGTCCTTCAGCGCAAACCCGTCGCGCTCGGCCAGCATCAGCAGCGAGGAGAAAACATATTCCACGACGGCAATGGCGTTACAGCCCGGCGCGGCGGAAAAACCGATTCCAGCCTGCTTCAGCCACTTATCATCCACATGATCGGTCCCTGCCGTTGCGGTTCCGACAAACTTAATCGCTTTACCGGCGAGCAACGCCTCATTTACTTTGGTCACCGAGCGCACCATCAGCGCATCTGCGTCATCCAGTTCGTTGACCGGGATCGGGCGACCAGGGACAGCCTTAACGTTACCCAGGCGGCTAAATAGCTCACGGGCATAAGGCATATTTTCATCAACGAGGATTTTCACGTCTGAGTACCTGTTTGAGAGGAAGAAAACCTGCCAAGTGTGCCATAATCTGGCCGCCAGGCATATACGTATACCTGGTTAACGCTGAGTTTTGACTTTAAGGATTTTTGACGATGCAGCCCATTTCAGGTACGCCGCCACGCCCTCCGGGTGAAGGCCCCGTCACGCCAAACGTTGCCGGTGAACAACCGCTATCCACGCAACAGCGCACCGTGCTGGAGCGACTGATCACGCGCCTGATTGCGCTGACTTCACAGCAAAATGCGGAAGTCTGGGCCGGGGTTAAGCATGATCTAGGCGTGAGGAACGACGCACCGCTGCAGTCGCGTCATTTCCCTGCTGCCGAGCAAAACCTGAACCAGCGTATCACTACCGCGCAGCAGAACCACACCACGCGCCAGATTGTCGCTCAGCTGACGGAGCTGCTGGGCCAGGGCAATAACCGCCAGGCGGTGAGTGATTTTATTCGCCAGCAGTATGGTCAGACCGCGCTGGGCCAGCTGACGCCCGACCAGCTCAAAACCGTGCTGACGCTGCTGCAGAACAACGAGCTGTCGATTCCGCAGCCTCAGGTGCGCCCGGCGACCGAGCGTCCGCTGCTGCCTGCCGAGCACAACACGCTCAAGCAGATGGTGACAAAGCTGGCTGCGGCCACCGGCGAACCGACGAAGCTTATCTGGCAATCCATGCTGGAGCTGTCCGGCGTGAAGGCGGGTGAGCTGATCCCGGCCAAACAGTTTACTCATCTGGCGACCTGGCTCCAGGCGCGCCAGACGCTCAGCACCCAGAATGCCCCTACCCTGCATACCGTCCAGGCGGCACTTAAACAGCCGCTTGATCCGCATGAGTTCGACGTGATTCGTGATTACGCCCAGCAAAACTGGCAGGCCACGCCGCAAACGGTCCTGACCACCGCGCAGGTGCAGGATCTGCTCAATCAAATCTTCGTTCGTCGCGCCGAGCGTGAGGGCGGCGTGCCGGAGGTGAGAAACATTCAGCCGATCTACAGCCCGCTGTTTGCACCAGTCGTCGAGACGTTCAGAACGCTCTCTGCGCGTCCGGGGCTGATGTTTATTGCGCTACTGATTGCACTGGCGATTTTCTGGCTGGTTGCCTGAGGTTTTGCCCGGTGGCGCGACGCTTACCGGGCCTACAATTGCTCGAACCGTAGGCCGGGTAAGGCACAGCCGCCACCCGGCAACAACGGCTCAAGTCCTGCGAAACGCCACCAGCGTCACCACGATCCCCACCACCGCAGAAACCGCACCGGCCAGGAAGACGGACGGATAGCCAAACGAGGTGGCTAACACCCCTGCCAGCGGCCCGGTGACCCCGTATGAGATATCCTGAAACGCCGCATAGCCGCCCAGCGCCGTACCGCGCACCTGCGGGGCCACGCGCTTCACCACTTCAACGCCCAGCGCCGGGAAGATCAGTGAACAGCCGCAGCCGGTCAGCGCCGCACCAAGCAGCGCAACGGATGCCACGGGTGCATTCCACAGCAGCAGCAGACCGATGGCCTCAATCACCAGCGACGCCACCGCCACCTTCACGCCGCCAAAGCGATCCGGCATCCAGCCGAAGAGCACGCGCATCAGCACAAACGCGCCGCCAAACGCGGTAAGCGTAAAACCGGCCATCGCCCAGCCGCGGCTCATAAAATAGAGCGAGACGAAGGTACCAATCACCGCAAAACCCACGCCCTGCAGCGCCAGGCCAAGACCCGGCTGCCAGATCTGGCCAACCACGCTCCACAGGGAAGGCCGCTCGCCTTTGTGCGCGGGCACCTTACGCACCGAGCCGTTAAACGCCCACGCCAGCAGGGGTAAAACCATCGTGGTTGCGGCCAGCGCCGCAAATCCAAACTGGCTATTAATCAGCAGCCCAAGCGGTGCGCCCGCGGCCAGCGCGCCATAGATGGCCATACCGTTCCAGGACATCACCTTGCCGGAGCGTGCTGGCCCCACCAGGCCCATTCCCCAGGTCAGGGTGCCGGTCAGCAGCTGGCTTTCACCGAAGCCAAGGATTAAACGGCCCAGCACCAGCAGCGCAAATTTATACGCGGCGTCTACCGGCAGGAGAGCCGCCAGCAGCCATGCGCCGCCAGCAAGCCCACAGGCAAACATTCCCTGTAGCGCCGAGCGTTTTGCACCGTGCTGATCCGCCAGCCGTCCGGCGTAACCGCGGGTTAAAACCGTGGCTAAAAACTGAATGCCCACGGCAATGCCGACCATGGTGTTGCCATAGCCCAGTTCCTGATGAACGAACAGCGGGATCACCGGCAGCGGCAGGCCAACGGTCATATAGGTTAGAAATACCGCAAAAGCGATGCGGAACAGCGAGGTGTTCCCGGACGTGGCGTTTTTTTCTGAGGTTGCGGCCGTCATGCATAACTCCGAATTCAGGCATAAAAAAAGGGAGCCATCAGGCTCCCTTCTACTATACATTCAAACGCTTATGCTTTCAGCTTACGCATGACCAGCGTGGCGTTGGTGCCACCGAAGCCGAAGCTGTTTGACATGACGGTGGTCAGCGTCGCGTCCATTGGTTTGGTTACGATGTTCAGGCCAGCAGCCTGCTCGTCCATCTCATCAATGTTGATGCTTGGCGCGATAAAGCCGTTTTCCAGCATCAGCAGAGAGTAGATCGCTTCCTGCACGCCAGCCGCACCCAGAGAGTGACCGGTCATGGCTTTGGTCGCGGAGATCGCCGGGCTGTTGTCGCCGAAGACTTCACGGATCGCACCCAGCTCCTTCACGTCGCCTACCGGAGTAGAGGTACCGTGGGAGTTCAGGTAGTCGATTGGGGTATCAACGCCGTGCATCGCCATCTTCATGCAGCGCACCGCGCCTTCGCCGGATGGCGCAACCATGTCGGCGCCGTCAGACGTTGCACCGTAGCCCACGATTTCAGCGTAGATGTGCGCGCCACGTGCCAGGGCATGCTCCAGCTCTTCAACTACAACCATACCGCCACCGCCAGCGATAACGAAACCGTCACGGTGAGCATCATAGGTACGGGATGCTTTATCCGGGGTTTCATTGTACTTGGTGGACAATGCGCCCATCGCGTCGAATTCACAGGCCATTTCCCAGCCCAGCTCTTCGCCGCCGCCAGCAAATACGATGTCCTGTTTACCCAGCTGGATCTGCTCAACAGCATTACCGATGCAGTGTGCGGAAGTTGCACACGCGGAGCTGATGGAGTAGTTCACACCGTGGATTTTGAATGGGGTCGCCAGGCATGCGGAAACCGCAGAACCCATGGCTTTGGTAACCACGTACGGACCTACTGCTTTCAGACCACGCGGGCTACGCATTGCGTCAGCGCCGAATACCTGCGCTTTTGATGAGCCGCCGGAACCGGCGATCAGACCCACGCGCGGGTTGTTCTGATAAACCTCTTCACTCAGGCCGGAATCTTTGATCGCTTCCTGCATGGAGAGATAAGCATAAATAGAGGCATCGTTCATGAAACGAACCACTTTGCGGTCAATCAAACCGGTGGTGTCCAGTTTGACGTTACCCCATACGTGGCTACGCATACCTGAATCTTTAAACTCTTCAGAGAAAGTGATCCCGGAGCGTCCTTCACGCAGAGATGCCAGGACTTCCTGCTGGTTATTACCGATGCTGGAAACAATGCCCAGGCCAGTAATCACTGCACGTTTCATTCAATACCTCTGTAAGTCGCACTATAGTAAGTTTCGAGTCGCACAATAGCGTACACTTGTACGCCGAACAAGTCCGATCAGACATTTTCTGCGGAAATTTGCACCGATGGACTCACATCGTTAAGATCGTGCCACTGCCTGTCAGACGAGTAACTTACGTGAAACAAAACGCTATACAACCCGCCAACCTCGAATTCAACGCTGAGGGTACACCTGTTTCCCGAGATTTTGATGACGTCTATTTTTCTAATGATAACGGACTCGAAGAAACTCGCTATGTTTTCCTCGATGGAAACCAGCTCAGCACCCGCTTCCCGGAGCATCCGCGCAGCCTGTTTGTGGTCGCGGAGAGCGGATTCGGCACCGGGCTGAATTTTTTAACCCTCTGGCAGGCGTTTAACCAGTTTCACGCTGCACACCCTGAGGCTACGCTACAAAGATTACATTTCATCAGTTTCGAAAAATTCCCGCTCACCGCGCACGATCTGCGGCTCGCTCATCAGCGCTGGCCAGAGCTTGCAGCCTGGGCGGAGCAGCTTCAGGCGCAATGGCCGCCTCACATCGGCGGCTGTCACCGTCTGATTCTGGACGGCGGACGCGTAACGCTGGATTTATGGCTTGGCGACATCAACGACCTGACCGATACGCTCGATGATTCGATGAATCAGACGGTCGACGCGTGGTTCCTGGACGGCTTTGCCCCCGCCAAAAACCCGGACATGTGGAGCCAGCATCTGTTTAGCGCGATGGCGCGGCTGGCGCGTCCTGGCGCAACGCTTGCCACCTTCACCTCGGCGGGCTTTGTCCGCCGCGGGCTGCAGGAGGCGGGCTTTACCATGCAGAAGACCAAAGGCTTTGGCCGCAAGCGCGACATGCTGGTCGGCAGGATGGAGCAGACGCTGGACGTTCCCGCTCAGTCCCCCTGGTTTGCACGCCGCGCCAGCGCATCACGTGAGGTGGCGATAGTCGGCGGGGGGATCGCCAGCGCCCTGCTCTCTCTCGCGCTTCTCCACCGCGGCTGGCAGGCCACGCTCTACTGCGCTGACGACGCGCCAGCAGGCGGCGCGTCCGGCAACCGCCAGGGGGCGCTCTATCCGCTTTTAAGCGCGCACGACCCGGCGCTGTTCCAGTTTTTCCCGGCGGCGTTTACCTTCGCTCGTCGCCTGTACGACGCCCTGCCGGTGGCGTTCGCTCATGACTGGTGCGGCGTGACGCAGCTCGGCTGGGATGAAAAGAGCCAGCAAAAAATCACGCAGATGCTGTCGCTGGGCCTGCCTGACGAGATTGCCCGCGCGGTAAGTGCACAAGAGGTGGCGGACACCGCTGGCGTAGAAACCGGCTGTGGGGGTATTCAGTATCCGCTCGGCGGCTGGCTGTGCCCGGCTGAACTGACCGCGGCGGTCATTGCCCTGGCGCAGTCGCGCGGGCTGACGGCGCATTATGCACACACCGTTGAATCGCTGAGCCGGACAGAACGCTGGAATCTGCGTTTTGCCGATGGCAGAGAGGCGAGCCATGCCAGCGTTGTGCTGGCAAACGGGCATAACATCGGCCAATTTATCCAGACGGAGGCGTTGCCGGTTTATCCGGTCGGTGGCCAGGTAAGCCATATTCCTTCCGCGCCCGTACTGAGCAAACTGCGTCAGGTGCTGTGCTATGACGGCTATCTGACGCCGCAAAATCCGTCTAACGGCCATCACTGCATCGGGGCCAGCTATCATCGTGGCGAAACGGATATGCGCTACAGCGACGCGGATCAGGCGCAGAACCGCCAGCGCCTGATTGACTGTTTCCCGGATGCGGCGTGGGCGAAAGCGGTTGACGTCAGCGAGGGGGAAGCGCGCTGCGGCGTGCGCTGTGCCACACGCGATCATCTGCCGATGGCGGGAAATGTGCCGGACTACGACGCGACGCTTACGGCCTATCAGGACCTTGCTGATAACCGGGATAAAGCGGTAAGCGCGCCGGTTTATCCGGAGCTGTATATGCTCGGTGGATTAGGGTCTCGCGGGCTGTGTTCCGCACCGCTGCTGGCGGAAGTGTTAGCTGCACAAATGAGCGACGAGCCGATTCCGCTGGACAGGGTTACGCTTGCGGGGCTGAATCCGAATCGCTTGTGGGTACGGAAACTGCTGAAGGGGAAGAAGGTTAAGTAGGGTGCCCTCACCAATAGGGCTGAGGGGATATTCGTAGGCCCGGTAAGCGCAGCGCCACCGGGCGAAATACGATGACTTAGCGTTTAGCCTGCTGGAACAAATTGTCCCACATGCCCAGCACCAGTGACTGGTCGCGCGGAGAGAGCTCCCCGGCCAGAATGGCTTTTTCCAGGCTGCGAGTGACTTCAGCGTGAACGGCGTCGGCAGAGTGATCGTCACCCGCTTCCAGCTCGGCTACCGCGAGCGTCAGGTGACCACGCAGATAACCGCTGGCGAACAGCTCATCATCACTGGCGTGTTCCACCATGTCATCAATTAACGCCAGAATGCGTGATTCAAATTCTGCGATCATCTTCTTTCCTCTGTTAAAGATCTTCCGGCCACGGGAAGCATTCCGCCGTGATTTCCGGCGTGTGGTAATAATTCTGTAAGGCCTCAATCAGGCGCGCCGGACGTTCCGGGATGCCTTTCTCAAGATATTCCATCACCTGCGTGTGAACGCGGCGCTGGAAGACGATACGGTCTGGCTCGAAGTCGCCTTCGAGATTGTCACAGCTCACGTTGAACGGGAAACCCGCCGCGACGCAAAATAGCCATTCCAGCGCCTGCGGCTTCACTTCCACATCCTCAAACTGACCCTGCGTTGCGGCGTCACGTCCGTCCGGGCAGTACCAGTAGCCGAAATCCACCAGCTCGCGCCGCGCTTTCCCCGCAATGCACCAGTGTGAAATCTCGTGCAAGCCGCTGGCGTAAAAGCCGTGGGCAAAGACGATGCGGTTATACGGAACCTCTGCATCAGCAGGAAGATAGATCGGTTCGTCGTCGCCTTTAATCAGACGGGTATTAAAATCATCAGCAAAACAGCCGTCGAAAATCTCAATAAGCTGTTCGTATTTATGCGTACTGTTCATTAGTGCATCCCCAACCAGGTGAGGATCTCCTGTCCATGGCTGTCATAAAGAAGTTTGGCGCTCATTACGGCCGAGACGATGACGATCATCGGGCGAATAAGCTTTTGTCCTTTGCTTAACACCAGGCGCGAGCCCGCGCGCGCGCCCAGGAACTGCCCTGCCATCATTACAAATCCGGTTGCCCAGATGACCTTGCCGCCGATGATAAACAGCAGCAGGCCACCGACGTTTGAGGTTGCGTTGAGCACTTTGGCATGGGCGGTGGATTTGGCGAGGTTAAACCCGGCCAGCGTCACGAAGGCTAACGCGTAGAACGAGCCAGCTCCGGGACCAAAGAATCCATCGTAGAACCCCACGCAGCCGCCCGCAATAAGCGCAAACGGCAGGCCGTGCAGACGACGCTGGCGATCCTCTTCACCGAGCTTTGGCATCAGCAAAAAGTAGAGGCCAATGCAGATAACCAGAATCGGCAGGATCTGACGCAAAATATCAGACTGCACGTGCTGAACCAGCAGCGCGCCAGACGTGGAGCCGATAAAGGTCATCAGGATATTGAGCTTCTGATCGGCCAGGCTCACTACCTTGCGGCGGATAAAATAGAGCGACGCCGAGAGCGAGCCGCCGCAGGCCTGAAGCTTGTTGGTGGCAAGCGCCTGTGCCGGGCTCATGCCCGCCGCCAGCAGCGCGGGCACGGTTAACAACCCGCCGCCGCCGGCGAGCGCATCGATAAAACCGGCCAGCATGGCCACAAAGAACAGCACCACCAGCAGCAGCGGTGACACCATAAACAGATCGACGAAATTATCCATTAAAGTACATGCTCATCCAGTAGCGCCTGGCAGGAAGGCGGCAACGGAGGCGGTGTCTTCTTCTCAGGCTTAGAGGTTCCAGGTTTTGCCGGTTCAAACCAGCTTTGCAGTTCCGCACCGCAGCCATCGCCTGGCGGTGGTAGCGGCTGATCTTCACACTCCAGACTGTTCGCCGGGCAGCGCAGACGAACGTGCATGTGCGCACGATGCTGGAACCACGGGCGCACTTTGCGCAGCCAGTCGCGGTCGGTTCCGGCATCCAGACAAAGCTGCTGCTTGATGGCCGGGTTAACGAAAATCCGCGTGACGTCGTTATCTTCCGCAGCCAGCTTGATCATGCTGGATACGTCTCGCGTCCACAGGGACGGCACAACGCGCTTACCGTCGCTCGCCACCAGATCCAGCGCCTGCGGTTTCAGCAACTGGGCGGAGGTCCAGCGTGCTTTCGGCAGCTGCAGGAAGATATCGACATCCAGTCCGGTCTGGTGACTGGCGTGTCCACCGTTAAAACGCCCGCCGGCAGGCATCCCCATATCGCCAATCAGCATCGTGCCCAGCCCCAGGTTATGCACCTGATTTCCCAGACGCTGGATGAACAGCACCAGATCCGGGTGGCCGAAATAACGCCGCTGATCGGTGCGCATCACCTGATAGGTATCAGACTGGAGAGGAAGCTCCTGGGCACCGACGATACAGCCGTTGGAAAAGGCGCCAATCGACTGCGCGCTTCCCGCCACCGGGTGGGTGATTTTTTGCCATGGCGTCGCGGCCAGACTGGCTCCACTGGCGAGCAGCGCCAGCAGAGCAATTGCGGTTTTTTTCATGTTTACCAGCGTGGAATGGTGGTCGTCACATCCGCATTCTGCGCGCGCTGGCGCAGGAAGTGATCCATCAGCACGATCGCCAGCATCGCTTCAGCGATCGGCACCGCGCGGATCCCCACGCACGGATCGTGACGTCCTTTGGTGATCATCTCAACTTCTTCGCCATCGCGGTTAATCGTGTGGCCCGGCACGGTGATGCTGGAGGTTGGCTTCAGCGCGATGTTGGCAATAATCTGTTGCCCGCTGCTGATCCCGCCCAGGATGCCGCCCGCATGGTTGCTCTGGAAGCCCGCCTTCGTGATTTCGTCGCGGTTCTGACTGCCGCGAAGCTGAACCACGTCAAAGCCGTCGCCAATCTCTACGCCCTTCACCGCGTTGATGCTCATCAGCGCGTGGGCAATGTCGGCATCGAGACGGTCAAATACCGGTTCGCCCCAGCCAGCCGGGACGCCGTCCGCCACCACGGTGACTTTCGCCCCAATGGAGTCGCCCTCTTTTTTCAGGCCGCGCATCAGTTCGTCCAGCGCTTCAAGCTTGTCGGCATCGGCGCAGAAGAACGGGTTTTGTTCAACCTGATCCCAGTCTTTGATCGCCAGCGGAATGTCGCCCATCTGGGTCAGACAGCCGCGAATGACGATGCCAAATTTCTGCTGCAGGTATTTCTTAGCAATTGCCCCTGCCGCCACGCGCATCGCGGTTTCACGCGCGGAAGAACGCCCGCCGCCGCGATAGTCGCGGAAGCCGTACTTTTGTTCGTAGGTATAGTCGGCATGTCCCGGACGGAAGACGTCTTTGATGGCGCCGTAGTCCTGGGAGCGCTGATCGGTGTTTTCGATCAGCAGACCAATGCTGGTCCCGGTGGTGCGGCCTTCGAAGACGCCGGAGAGAATTTTTACCTGGTCCGGCTCGCGACGCTGCGTGGTGTAGCGAGAGGTGCCCGGACGACGACGGTCGAGGTCGTGCTGTAAATCGGCTTCGGTCAGTTCGATGCCTGGCGGTACGCCATCAACGATACAGCCCAGCGCCAGCCCGTGCGACTCGCCAAAGGTGGTCACGCGGAATAACTGTCCAATACTGTTTCCTGCCATCACGGCTCCGATATTGTTGTTTGTGTTTGAGCGTTGTGAAACGGGCCGAAGCCCGCTGGATTAATCTTTATAGATGCTGAAGTATTCGCGCGCGTCGAGCAGCTGCGCTTTGGTCAGCATAAAGACGCCGTCACCGCCGTTGTCGAACTCAAGCCAGGTGAACGGCACATCCGGGTACTGCTCTATCAGATGTACCATGCTGTTGCCCACTTCACAAATCAGAACGCCGTCGTCGGTCAGGTAATCTGGCGCGCAGGCCAGAATGCGGCGGGTCAGCTTCAGGCCGTCAGAGCCTGACGCCAGACCCAGCTCCGGCTCGTGACGGTATTCGTTCGGCAGATCGGACATGTCTTCCGCATCGACGTACGGCGGGTTGGTGACGATCAGATCGTACTGCAGCGTCGGCAGGTCGCGGAACAGGTCAGAGCGAATTGGCGTAACGTGATGGATCAGGCCGTGCTCTTCAATGTTGTGCTCGGTCACGGCCAGCGCGTCGGTGGAGATATCGACGGCATCCACTTCTGCCTCCGGGAAGGCATAGGCGCAGGCAATCGCGATGCAGCCGCTGCCGGTACACATATCCAGAATGTGCTGCGGCTGATGGCCGATCAGGCCCTCAAAGTGGTTGTTAATCAGCTCGCCAATCGGCGAGCGCGGCACCAGCACGCGTTCATCGACGTAGAACTCGTGGCCGCAGAACCAGGCTTTGTTGGTCAGATAGGCGACCGGAATACGCTCGTTCACGCGGCGGATGACGCGCTCAACGATGCGGTGTTTTTCGCTGGAGGTCAGGCGCGCGGTGCGCATGTCTTCCGGGATATCCAGCGGCAGGTAGAGCGACGGCAGCACCAGCTGCACGGCTTCATCCCACGGGTTATCGGTACCGTGACCGTACCAGATATTGGCGGCGCTGAAGCGGCTAACCGACCAACGCAACATGTCCTGTATGGTATGCAGCTCGTTTACTGCTTCATCGACAAAAATTTTATCCACTCTTTCCTCCAGGGCATGCTCGCATAATTTTCGGCGGCTAGTTTGCCATGAAGACGGCGATAAATCAGCAATGACGCGTCTCGCTTGAGGTTAAAAAATGCGTTTAGTCGGGTACACTGTCGGAAATACGAGATGAGAATGACGAATGAAAAAGAAAACATCGCTCAGCGAGGAGGATCAGGCGCTCTTCCGACAGCTAATGACCGGGACGCGTAAAATCACGCAGGACACCATCGTCCATCGCCCGCAGCGCAAAAAAATCAGCGAAGTACCGGTCAAACGCCTGCTGCAGGAGCAGGCCGATAACAGCCACTATTTTTCAGATGAATTTCAGCCGCTGCTCAATACGCAGGGGGCTGTAAAATACGTACGCGAAGACGTCAGCCATTTTGAGCTGAAAAAGTTACGTCGCGGAGATTATTCGCCCGAGCTGTTTCTCGATCTGCACGGTTTAACGCAGATGCAGGCGAAACAGGAGCTGGGGGCGTTGATCGCGGCCTGTCGCCGTGAACATGTTTTCTGCGCCTGCGTGATGCATGGCCACGGTAAACATATCCTTAAGCAACAGACGCCGCTGTGGCTGGCTCAGCATCCACACGTGATGGCTTTTCATCAGGCACCCAAAGAGTACGGCGGAGATGCCGCATTGCTGGTGTTGATTGAAGTGGAAGAGTGGCAGCCGCCAGAGTTGCCCTGACAGAATGGCGGGAAGCACATTGCCCCCGCCATATCGCACGTCACGTCAGATCGCTTTTGCCATCTTCAGGTTGCACGGACTCATTTGCCAGTTGAAGACACCTTTGCCCGTTTCGTCGAGAGAAACATTGGCAATGGCGGATGTCGTGAACATCGGCGGGGTCTCGCCAGGGCACAGCTCAGATACCAGATAGCCAACCAGTGGCAGGTGGGAAATGACCAGCGCGGAAGCGACACCTTCATTGCACAGCGCCTGAAGATAAGCGCTGACAAGGCCTACATCGCCACATGGGGTGAGTTCAGGGAGAACATCCACACTGGATGGCAGGTTCATACACTCCCCTACCACGTCCAGCGTCTGTTCTGCACGCAGGAACGGACTCACCAGAACGCGTTCGATGTCCACTTTTTGACCGTTAAGCCAGGTCGCCATTAGACGAGATTCGTCGCAGCCACAGACGGTCAAAGGACGTACTGAGTCACTGGCAGCATCGAGTGCCGCGTCGCCGTGACGCATGATAAAAACTTGCATATTGCACCGCTTTTGTTAACCAGAATCACCGGCGTTAGCTACCCGCGATAAACGCCGCGAGGTAGAAAACCCGATGGTCGGGCATTGTGCCTGATCCATTCGGTGAATGAAACGCTGTTTTTTACCTCATTGGCGTAAGTATAGTCAATCTCTGTTTACAAAATCGCCAGAACAGGTTCATTCACTTCAGGATTTACCCTTCTTTGACCTCAGCTTACGAGGACAGTTTCCCTTGCAGGCCAAAATGTCTGGCCGCGTTCCGCCATCTGCAATAATTCGTCACACGGTGTAAACCGTGGACCATACTGCGAAGCCAGACGTTGCAGGATAGCAACCACTTCTCCCGCGCCGAGCGTATCCATATAACGGAACGGGCCGCCAAGGAAAGGCGGGAAACCAATGCCAAATACCGCGCCAATGTCACCATCGCGTGCGCTCTTGATCACCTGCTCACCAAAGCAGCGCGCCGCTTCATTGAGCATCATCATCACGCAGCGCTCAGCACACTGAACGGCGGACAGTTTTCCCTGACCGGTGGTCGAAATAAGCCCATAAACCGAAGGGTCGACCTGTTTCTTGCTTTTACGCCCTTTCGCGCCGTAAAGATAGAAACCGCGTTCATTTTTTCTGCCTTTGCGATCGTCCTTCAAAATTGCAGAAACAATGTTTGCAGGTGGGCTAAAACGATCGCCATAGGCGGCTTCCAGCACTGGTATAATTTTAGTGCCGGTGTCTATTCCCACCTCATCCAAAAGTTGGATTGGGCCAACGGGGAAACCAAACTTTACCAATGCCTCGTCGACGTGCTCGATTTTCTCGCCTTCCGTCAGCAACCGCATTGCTTCATTAATGTAGGGAGCCAGAATGCGGTTGACGTAGAAGCCGGCTTTATCTGCTACCACGATCGGCGTTTTCCCCTGCTTCTTCGCAAGCTTGACTACCGTGGCGATGGTTTGCGGACTGGTGGTCGCATGCGGAATCACCTCCACCAGCGGCATTTTTTCGACCGGGCTAAAGTAGTGCAGTCCGATCACCTGCTCCGGACGCTCGGCTTTCGCCGCGATATCGCCAATCGGTAATGACGACGTGTTTGAGGCAAAAATGGTATGCGGGGCGCAATGTTGCTCAACGTCTGCCACCATCTGCTGCTTAAGCACCAGATCCTCAAACACGGCTTCAATCACCAGATCGCGGTGCGCAAAACCGCTGTAATCCGTAGTGCCGGAGATCATCGCCAGGGTTTTATCACGCTCGCTTGCCTTGATATGGCGGCGTTTGACCTTTTGATCAAGGTTCTGCCAGCTGTACTGCAGCGCGTGGTTGATCCCCTTAGGATTAATGTCTTTTATTCGTACAGGCAATTTGCCTTTGCTGGCGGTAACAAAAGCGATACCGCCGCCCATAAGCCCGCCCCCCAGCACGCCAATAGCACGCAGCGGCGCAGGCTCAGCCTCGCTGCCGGGATCTTTTTTCACGTCCGTGCTGGCGAAGAAGATGCTGCGCAGCGCCTGAGACTGCGGCGTCATCGCCAGTTCGCCAAAGGCTTTGGCCTCCGCGGCATAGCCGCTGCTGCTGCCCTGCGACAGCCCGGTTTCGATCACTTCCAGGATCCGCTTTGCCGCCGGGTAATTGCCTTTGGTTTTTTGTTCGGTCTTTTTGCCCACCATGTTGAACAGGAGCGTTCTCCCCAGCGGACCGGCCAGCACGCGCTCGCGTACCGGCAGAGGCCGTCTTGCCTGACGCCCTTTCAGCGCAAGCTCAACCGCGGCCTCCAGCAAAATGGAGTGAGGCACGACGTCATCGACCAGACCGGCCTTCAGCGCCTGACGGGCGCGCAGCTGTTTACCGGTTAAGATCATCTCCAGTGCAGTGCTGACGCCCACCAGGCGCGGCAGTCGTTGCGTTCCGCCGGAGCCAGGCAGCAGGCCCAGCTGCACTTCCGGCAGACCCAAAATGGTTTTCGCATCGTCAGTACAAATCCGGCTGTGGCAGGCCAGCGCCAGCTCAAGCCCGCCGCCCAGACAGGCACCGTGGATCGCGGCAATGACCGGGATCGGCAGGCCGTTGATCTCCGCCATCACCTGCTGACCCTGACGCGCCAGCTCTTCGGCTTCCAGAGCGCTTTGCGCCCGGGCGATCATGTTGATATCGGCCCCTGCGATAAAGTTATCCGGCTTGGCAGAGATAAACACCAGACCACGAATGGCTTTGTTGTCGCGGATCTGCTTTAGCATCGCGCGCACCTGAACACCAAATTCGGCCTTCAGGGTATTCATCTTTTCATCAGGCACATCAATAGTGATAACGGCCACGTTATCGAGGCGAACCGTCAGATTAAATGCAGATGGCATATCCATTATTCAGCCTCCAGAACCATTGCTGCGCCAAGGCCACCCGCCGCGCAGGCGGTAACAAGGCCAAACCCGCCGCCACGGCGACGGAGTTCATGTAATGTTTGTGTGATCATCCTCGCCCCCGTGGCGGCAAACGGATGACCATAGGCGATAGAGCCGCCCAGCACGTTGAATTTACTCTGATCCACTTCGCCTGTGGCGTGGGCGAGGCCCAGCACATCGCGTGCGAAACGCTCGCTTGCCAGCAGCTGAACATTTGCCAGGGTTTGCGCGGCAAACGCTTCGTGCATATCAATAAGGGTTAAATCAGCCAGCGTCAGCCCCGCGCGCTCCAGCGCCAGAGGCGTGGACCACGCCGGACCTAACAGCATGTCCTGCCAGACATCAATGGCGGTGAAGGCATAGCTGCGTAAATAGCCCAGGGGAGTGATGCCCAGCTCCTTCGCGCGGGATTCAGTCATCAGGATCACGGCGGCGGCACCGTCCGTCAGCGGCGTACTGTTCGCCGCCGTTACCGTGCCATGCTTGCGGTCAAACGCAGGGCGCAGCTTTGCGTAATCCGCCAGCGTCGAGGTGCCGCGAATATTGTTATCTTCCGCGAGCGGTTCACGATAAGGCGGGATATAAGCCGTCATCACCTCGTCGGCAAGTTTGCCTTCCGACCAGGCCTTTGCAGCGAGCTGGTGCGAACGATGCGCCAGGGCATCCTGCTGTTCACGGGTAATGCCGTAGGTTTTCGCCATCTGCTCGGCGGTATCGCCCATGCG
Organism: Enterobacter cloacae complex sp. CARB60; assembly: GCF_036487345.1. Classification (NCBI taxonomy): domain Bacteria; kingdom Pseudomonadati; phylum Pseudomonadota; class Gammaproteobacteria; order Enterobacterales; family Enterobacteriaceae; genus Enterobacter; species Enterobacter cloacae complex sp. CARB60. Next base: position 1,345,799 of record NZ_JAZKLC010000002.1, on the reverse strand, counting down.
CAGGCCGGTAGAGTATTCCGCGACGGCAGGTGGCACAGGCATGAGGTCGCGCAGGCGTAAACGCGAGAAGAGTTTGAGTTTCTGCCCCATCGTGCGGGCTTTATTGGCATCAACCAGGATGCGCGCCAGCTTTTTACTGACCCCAATCGGCAGCACCGAAGAGGAGTCCGCCCCCCCCGCAATCCCGGCGCGGATCGTGCCCGCCATCAAGCTTTCAGCGACGTTAGCCACGGCCTGAAAGCTGGTTGCGCAGGCGCGGCTGACGCTGTAGGCATCGGTATGCACGTTCATCCCGGTACCGAGGACGATTTCCCGCGCAATATTGGGCGCTTCAGGCATCTGCACGACCTGACCGAATACCAGTTGTTCGATAATCTCAGGCGGAATTTCGCTGCGAGCCAGCATCTCCCCCACTACCATTTTCCCCAGGTCGACGGCCGGTATGCCATGAAACACCGTTGCCTGACGCGCAAACGGTGTGCGCAATCCACTGACTATGGCAATGCGATCGCCCTGACGGGTAATAAGCGGTAATGCCTGACTCATAACACTCCCCTGTAAAAAATTTTCGCAAACACAAAGTGGTCTGACCTGATAATAGTCTTAACCATTTTTTTACATTCAGCCAATCGGGGAAACGAAAAAGTGCGAGCTAAGGCACAGAGAAGAAAAAGAAAATGCCCCGAGGTAAAAGCAAAACGGTAACCCGTAGGTTACCGTTTTTAGTGTTTGCACCCTCTCCCGTGGGAGAGGGTTGGGGTGAGGGCATCAGGCAGCAGAGGTTAACGCAGGCCTAACTGGAAAATCAGCGTTTCAGCTTCACAGGCTAAGACAAAGTCGATATCCAGCTTCACGCCGCCTTCCACTTCGGTAAAGGTAGACTTGATTTCACACGGATCGGATTCAACATCACGCGCACGCTTGCTCAGCGCGTTCAGGGTCTCTTCCGCTTCGGCACGGTTGGTGAATACGCGGCTGTAAGAGGCGGTGCAATCGGTGTTGTCCATGATGGTCCCAACATCCATACAGCAGCAAACCGGGGTTTCATCAGCACTGCATTTACTCATAGCTCAATTTCCTCTGTATTCGCGCAGCGCGCGAGATAAACACGATGCTGCTATTTTACGCCCCGGCGCGGGCTCTCTCCAGCCGTTAATGGCGCAAAATCGGATAAGTGACCAATATCACACTAAAAAATGATCTAAAACAAAAACCACCCTTTTGGGTGAGTCGCGATGGTCACAATTTTGCCAACCAGATCTCGTTTCACGAAACATGTTTGAAAATATTAATAAACAAACTTGCAACATTCAGGCTGGTCAGACCTATACTCTGGCCACTGGTCTGATTTGTCTGTAATACCTCAGACCCTACACTTCGCGCTCCTGTTACGGTATGTAACAATTATTGAATAAAAATAACTCAATGAGGTTATGGTCATGAGCCAGAAAACCCTGTTCAACAAGACTGCGCTGGCAGTCGCAGTGGCACTCGTCTCCACTTCCGCCTGGTCAGCGGGCTTTCAGTTAAACGAATTTTCTTCCTCTGGCCTTGGCCGCGCGTATTCCGGGGAAGGCGCTATTGCTGATGATGCAGGTAACGCGAGTCGTAACCCTGCATTGATCATGATGTTTGATCGTCCGACTTTCTCTGCCGGTGCGGTTTATATCGATCCTGATGTCAACGTTTCTGGTAAGTCGCCTTATACGGGTGCGAGCCTTAAAGCGGACAATATTGCCCCAACAGCATGGATCCCGAACCTGCACTTCGTTGCGCCTATAAATGAACAGTTTGGCTGGGGTGCATCCGTAACGTCTAACTACGGCCTTGCTACCGAGTTCAATAACAACTACCCGGCAGGTGAATACGGCGGTAAAACAGACCTTACTACGCTGAACCTGAACCTGAGCGGTGCTTATCGCCTGAACGATAGCTGGAGCTTTGGTCTGGGCTTTGATGCCGTCTACGCCGATGCCAAAATCGAACGTTATGCCGGGGAACAAACGTCTAGCCTGCCAAGAAACAGCAACAAAATTGCCAGCCTTAAAGGTGATGAGTGGGGCTATGGCTGGAACGCCGGCATCCTGTACGAGTTGGACAAAAACAATCGCTGGGGCCTGACCTATCGTTCTGAAGTCAAAATTGACTTCGACGGCGATTACAAGAGCGGCATCCTGACGCCTGTGAACAGTCTGGTTCCAGGTGCTGGTACCACCATTCCTTGGGGAACGTCAAACCAGACCGTTCCAGGTTCACTGTCACTGCATTTGCCAGAAATGTGGGAAGTCTCGGGTTACAACCGTGTTGCACCACAATGGGCTATTCACTACAGCCTGGCCTATACCAGCTGGAGCCAGTTCCAGGAACTGAAAGCGACCGGAACCAATGGCCAGACGCTGTTCTATAAGGACGAAAGCTTCCACGACGCCTATCGTATTGCGTTGGGCACCACCTACTACTACGATAAAAACTGGACTTTCCGCTCCGGTATCGCATTTGACGACAGCCCGGTTCCGGCAGACAAACGTTCCATTTCCATTCCGGATCAGGACCGCTTCTGGTTAAGTGCTGGCGCAACCTATGCGTTGAACGAAAATGCCTCCATCGACGCGGGCGTATCTTATATGCACGGTCAGAAAGTGACGTTCAAGGAAGGTCCGTACGAGTTTACCTCTGAAGGTAAAGCCTGGCTGTTCGGTACGAACTTCAACTACGCGTTCTAATCGCGCTGTAATCAAAAAAGGTGAGCATTGCTCACCTTTTTTATTTATTCCGAATCGATATCTTTTAGTTCGTTTTCGATCGCCTTCGCGTTTGGATTCTCTTCCGGCTTCAGCTTACCGCCGTTGGCAATAAAGTCATGATTCTGGAAGTACGCTTCACGTACCATAATGTACGGGTCAGAAGACTGGCGCAGCAGACCATCAGAATCGAGCAGTTGCGCGCGGGTTTCAATCCCTTCCACCGTCCATTTACCCACCGACAGCGGCCAGGTCAGCCATGACAGGACCGGATACAGCGTATCCACCATATCGCCGCCGTCATCACGGAGGGTGAAACTACCGTAGAACGGTAACTGCATGTATGGGCCATACCCGACGCCATAGTGCCCCATCGTGCTGCCGAAACGGTGCGGCTGTTCACGCTGCAGTTTCGGGTTAGCCATACCTGCAACATCAATAAAGCCCCCCATCCCCAGAATGGAGTTCAGGAAGAAGCGGGTAAAGTGGACCATCCCCTGATACGGGTCACCCTGCAGGAAGTAGTTCACCATTACCGCAGGCTCTTCGAGGTTGCTGGTAAAGTTACTTAACCCGTTACGCGCAGGTTGTGGAACATAATCGCGCCATACTACTGCCACCGGACGAACCACATACGGGTCCAGTACGTTGTAGTTGAAGCTATACATTGAGCGGTTAAATCCTTCGAGAGGATCCGAGCGTCCCGTTTGCTCACCGGAGCTGGCGCAGCCCACAAGCATCGTCGCGCCAAGCGCAAGCGCCGACAGCCGAAGTTTCATAAATATCTCCCTGTTCAGTATGGCTATCGTTGATTGCCATCCGTAACGGAGCCGTTGACGCTCCGTCTGTAAACGTGCAAGCGATTGTAACAGCACGTTTACCGATGTCTATGAGCACAATTACGGGCAGTAACCACCGTGACTCTGATCTCAGCATAGCCTGGCTTTTGGAATTCGTTTCGCTGCCAATTTTATAATGACTTTGAAAGAGATGTATCACCTTTGTTGTCATTGCCGCCAATTTAAGAGCATCCCCACAGGCATCCCGATAAAAGCCGCTACGCTTAACAGAAAGATCAACCTCCGGGAGCAAATATGAAAGACGTGGGCGAAGAAAAAATTGGCGAGAACAATGAGGATCTTGAAATTGAAAGCGAGGAGAAGGCGCGCGGTGAGAGGATAGAAATTGATGAAGATCGCCTCCCCTCCCGCGCGATGGCCATCCACGAGCATATACGCCAGGATGGCGAAAAAGAGATGGAGCGCGACGCGATGGCCCTCTTCTGGTCAGCCATCGCTGCCGGGCTCTCAATGGGCGCGTCACTCCTCGCAAAAGGGATATTTCATGTGCAGCTGGAAGGCGTACCCGGCGGATTTTTACTGGAGAACCTCGGCTATACCTTCGGCTTTATTATTGTCATTATGGCCCGCCAGCAGCTGTTTACCGAAAACACGGTGACCGCCGTGCTGCCGGTGATGCAAAACCCCACCCTCGGCAATTTCGGTTTATTGATGCGTCTATGGAGCGTGGTCCTGCTGGGTAATATCATCGGTACAGGCATCGCAGCATGGGCATTTGAATATATGCCGATCTTTGATGAACCCACCCGGGATGCGTTTGTGAAAATAGGCATGGATGTGATGAAAAACACCCCGATCGAGATGTTCTCAAATGCCATCATCTCTGGCTGGATTATCGCCACGATGGTGTGGATGTTTCCTTCAGCGGGAAGCGCTAAAATCGTGGTGATCATACTAATGACCTGGCTGATTGCGCTGGCGGATACCACGCATATTGTGGTCGGTACCGTTGAAATCCTCTATCTGGTCTTTAACGGTACGCTTCACTGGAGCGATTTTTTCTGGCCGTTCGCCCTTCCGACGCTGGCGGGAAACATCTGCGGCGGAACGTTTATCTTTGCGCTGTTAAGCCATGCCCAAATCCGTAACGACATGTCGAACAAACGCAAAGCTGAGCTAAAGGCACGGGAAAATGATGATAAATCGACAAAAAAATCGACCTGAATGGTGACTCTTTGAGCAGTCAGGCGGCGATGTGCTTAACGCAAAGTGTAAATAACGCTATACTCGTGCCGCCTCGTCCCCTTAGTTAAATGGATATAACGAGCCCCTCCTAAGGGCTAGTTGCAGGTTCGATTCCTGCAGGGGACACCATTTTTAACAGAACCCACCTCTCCGCTTCAGAACCAAACGCCCATCACACCTTTATAATTAGACATTCATACTCAACCGAAGCGAACCAAAGCGAATTGACTACAGCAAACTTTTGCGGGCATATTGTGGGCACACTGCAAAATGACCACGGATTTATGCCCACATGCTTACGGTAAAGCAAATAGACGCAGCTAAGCCTGCTGAAAAATCATATCGCCTCGCAGATTCTGGAGGGCTATTCCTGTTCGTTCCGCCATCTGGTAAGAAGGTGTGGCGTATGCGTTACCGGTTCGAGGGAAAGGAAAAGACACTGGTCATTGGGCCCTATCCGGAAATCTCTCTCACTGAAGCAAGGGCGAAGCAGTCTGAAGCAAAAATGAAACTGCTGACTGGTGTCGACCCGGCAGAGCAGAAGCAGGCATTAAAGAAGAAAGAGAAAGAAGAGGCGGCTGACTCGTTCGGAGATATCTTCCGTGAGTGGCATGCACATAAATCTAAGGTGTGGTCTAAGGGATATGCTGACGAGATGATGAGTATGTTCAATGACGACATACTTCCTGTCATTGGTCACTTACGCATGGATGACGTTGAACCAATGACGTTGCTGAAGATAATCAGGATATTCGAGGACAGGGGTGCAATGGAGCGCGCTGATAAGGCGAGGCGCAGGTGTGGTGAGGTGTTCAGTTATGCGATCATAACTGGCAGGGCTAAATACAATCCATCGAGAGACCTTGCCGGAGCGATGAAGGGATACAGAAAGAAGAACTACCCTTTCCTTCCAATGCACCGCATCCACGAATTCCAGAGGGCCCTAAACGCGTATGGCGGTTGGATTGTATCGAAGATAGCGGCGCAGATTCTTCACTATACGGCTATGCGCACAGTGGAATTGCGTTCGCTGGTATGGACGGGAATTGATTACGAAACCAGGTTAATCAGTGTTGACCCGGAAGTCATGAAAGGCAGAAAGCTGCATGTCGTTCCAATGTCAGACCAGGTTATCGAACTCTTCAAATTCCTGCAACAAATCACTGGCCAGTATGAGATATGCTTCCCGGGCAGAACTGACAGGAAGAAGCCTATCAGTGAAAATGCCGTGCTCGGCGTGATACGCAGCATTGGCTATGAAGGTCAGACAAGCGGGCATGGTATGCGCCACCAGTTCAGCACCGTACTCAACGAGAAGCACTGGAACAAAGACGCGATAGAGATGCAGCTGGCGCACGTTAGCGGCGGAACTCGCTCAGTGTACAACCACGCAGAATATCTCGATACGCGTCGCGAGATGATGCAGTTCTGGGCAGACTGGCTTGACGAAAAGGTATAACAGCACTATTCTTTAGTTTCCACACGAAAGAGTCACGGTTAACCTGTGCTCTGGAAGAAAATCCTTCCCCCCCCCCCTGAAGCCCTGCTGCAAAGCGGGGTTTTTTGTTTATGTTACATCACCGGACAATCATCAAACTCACCAGAGCGAGCATCGTTGATGCAGTACGTAATCACCCCGAACACCGGCCGCGATGTATCCGACACTTCGTCCTTCAGCGGTAACGGCTCCCTTCTCCCATTTTCAGGGTTTTCCAGATACGGCTGCGGATGTGTCCTGTAGCGCATAATCCTGAACTCACCATCAATAGTGCACACCAGCAGAGAACCATCTTTCGGTGTCAGCGACGAGTCGACGATAAGCATTGCACCTTTCATGATGCCAGCACGCAGGTATGTAGAGCCCGCTATCATCATGTATGTGGCTGCAGGATGCGCGATAAGGCGCTTGTCTAGCGATATGCGATCTTCTACGTAGTCTGCTGCTGGCGACGGGAATCCCATGGTGCACCTCCGATAATGACTGTATGTACATACAGTATATTAGATCTTTATTGGTGATCAAGAGATGAGCTGGTGTTAACATGGTCGCATGGTACGGTTATGACGCAAGTGATTACAAAATGGTTAATTTTCTGGTTAGATTTTGCGCCCTGTTATCTTTTCTTGGATTGGTCACAGGGTTTAGCTCTAACAATTATCAGCTACAGATATCTGAAATAGTTATGATTTTAATATGGCTAATGTCTGACTGGTCTAACATTGCAAATGCCGTCAACTCCATTAAAGAAAGATTAACTAAGTAGTGATATAGGTCACAATGCATATGTGTTACATGCATTCACTTTGATAAACAAGAAAGAATAAGACTCATAAATATGAACTCTAAGATTTTGTCTATACATCAGCTGAGGGGAATTGCAGCCTTAATGGTTGTCTTCTTTCACTTCAGAGGGTATCTCAATGGCCAGTATGCGCAAAAAGATATCGGTTCAATACTGTTTAACTCGGGCGCGTTTGGCGTTGATCTATTCTTTATGATAAGCGGTTTCATCATAGCGCTTTCAACAAAAAACCCAACTCCATGCTCAGTGTTTGCCGTAAGAAGGTTCTTCAGGATTTATCCGGCATTTTTTGTTGTCTTCGCTATTGGAGCTCTTTCTGTATATAGCATAGAACCATTAGAAAACCTGGCAAGAGCCATGCTTTTCATTCATAGAGACTACAGGATAGAGTCACCTGGATTCGGATACAACATTCTTGGACCGGCATGGACGCTTACTTATGAAATATATTTTTATTCCATATTCTGCATTGCCATGTCCATTTCTCATAAATACCGGACGCTAATCACATCTGTTATTTTATTGTCTCAGATATTTATCATTCAATACATATATAATGGAGGCATTTCAATTTCTGGAGATGCTGCTGCAAACGTTCCATATGATAGCCAGTTTTTTTCATTTCTAAGATTTGCCTCATCTCCAATACTGATTGAGTTCATCATTGGCATGATGATATATGAATCGTTTAGAAAATTCAGCTTTGATCTCGGCAAGGGAGTTGGTACTTTCATATTCTTTGTGTCGCTAGGCTTTTTCATTACTCACTATTTTAGTGGTATCTTTAGCGGCTTTGGTTTGGATAAGGCAGGAGTAATTTCTTTAGTTATTTTTATAGGCTATCTTATTTATGAGAGGTCTGTTGGGGTAAAGGAGCGTGCATCACTTAATTTTCTTGGTGATGTTTCATATTCTATCTACATATCACACTATTTGTTTATAAACATATTTGGATACTATAAACCTGAGTTTTTCACTTCCGTAAACGGAATTGCAAAGTTCTTCATGATGACTACCATTACCATATCTGCTGGAGCGGTCCTTCATTATCTAGTTGAAAGGCCAATGATTCGATTTGGAAAGTCAATTGAGGGAAGACTTATTACGCGCACTGAATCAAGACCGAAAGAAGCATAAAAATAAGGCCGCATATGCGGCCTTTTATTAGAACGCTATATTATCAAGCAAGTAAGGTGAGGTGGCACCACTGGAGCTAACGCCTCCAGTCATAGATCTCCATCTGGTATGTTTCACTGAATGCCCAGACCCGCCAGCAAGGAGTACCGCACCAGCGGTTGATTCTCCAAACATCATAGTGTCTGAAATGCTTACGCGGTTGCTGTCATTCTCTACGGTAATGGCATAAGAGCTTGTTCCATCTTTGGCGGAACTACGGAAGATTCCGCCTCTAACGCTTACAAGCTCTGATGCTTTGATATATATAGCCGCTTGCTTATTCACATTTGCTGAGCAATTTAGTAGCTCAATAAATTGACATCCAACAATGCGATAAGCCTGAGTGTATGTACTTAAACTCCACGAGTTAGTTGAATCTACATTGCAGTTAACAAGCTCTATATCTTTCACAACGGTTGTTGCACCAGTATTGACAATAGAGAAACCGATATAGATAGGGTCAAATACTTGCATGTTTGAAATGCGTATTTGTTGTGCTGTCTCAGTTGGATATATTGTGCCATCCATAACAACACGAAGACCACGGTCACAACTTTCTGCAATGACGTTACTGATATTGTATCGTTCGCATGAGATATCACCGATGAAGATAGCATCCTTAACTGAGTTAAAATATGCATTTGATATCTGGCAATCCCTGCTGCTACCAAAGTCAAACCCGTTGTCAGCAAAATCATGCACACGGACGTTGTTAACAATCATTCCTTCCTGACGGTTTGCAGAAAGACCTTGTGCAACAGTGTAGGTTGGGTGAGTTCTACCTGATCCTTCCACATGGCAATCTAGAATTTTGTTGCCAGATTTGCGTGGTCTTCCTGCTAAACTCGTATCCTGGCGAACATATATACCCCAATTGCTCTTGCGGATATCACAACCCTGGATACGGAAGTTAGAAACACCATCAGCCAGGATAGAGCAACGACGGTTATCATTTGGGTTGGTGCTTCCGCAAGTGTTGAAGAAGCAATCCTGAATGACGCCTCCATCATTGAATAAACTATTAGTGTAATCTCCACTTACACTAATACCATTTGCTCCACAATACAAAAACTGGCAATTACGAACAACGCCACCACTCTGACATAATGCTCCTTCCCAGATAATAGCGGCACTAGTATTGGCCCCGCCGTTTCCGTCAAATACACAATCAATTATCTCTGAATAGTTAGCGCGCATACGCAGCATGACAGTAGAAACTGAGGCAGTAGATGTAAGGGATATTCTGGCTTTTCTAAAGCGCTTGCTTGGCTGGCTTATTGCTATTGTAGAAGCAATTTGATAGCTGTAACCTAAGCCATCGCATTCTGTAATTGTAGCCGCTATGGCTGCATTGATTGCTGATGAGTCATCAACTCCTACAGTTGCCTGAGCGCCAAACATTAATGGGTTAGTAATTTCAGAATTAATACGCAACCAGGCGGCACCGCCAGATGTTTTAATGATAGTTCCGTTGTTGTCTGTGTAACTTGAACCAGAAAGTACAGCCCGGAACTGACCTCCTCCTTTCCCAGTACCGACCGTATGCTCCCTAAGGGTAATTCTCTGACCATTCGATGTCGGCTCTGTTGAGCGCAGAGTAGCTATAGACGGGCATATTCCTATAAACTTTTCTCCATCGGTTGCAGCTAATTCTGTTTTCTCCAGTTTCAGATTTAATACAGACTGAACCGTAGAGGTTGCCCCTGCATTGTTAGTCGCACCAATTAGTGTTGCACCGGTTGATGCAGCAAGAGATGCTATGGAGGTCTTCAGGTTTAGCGCGCCCTGAACGGTTGTAGGGTTTGAGCTATCGTCAACGGCACCAACCATCGTTGCGCCAGATGAAAGCCCAAGCTGAGCCAGGACATCATCGGTAAGCTGAACCCAGTTGGCCAGTGTAGATGGGGGCAGGGATGCAAGGCAGAATGAATAGCCTAAATCAGTCCTCTTTGCGATGTCCCCTACTTGCGCATTCAGTGCAAGCATGGCCGCCTGGGAGCTAACCACAAATGGCTCTGTTAATGCGATAGATGGGATCATGGATACCGGAATCTTTCCGGTACCATCCAAAGTAGCAAATTCAGAAAGAAGCTTTCCTGTGGGCTGTGATGCGCCATCCCAGAGAAAAACAGCATTCGCTCGTGATGCTGCCACAGGAACTGGGTTAATTGTTTCAGAACCAGGAACCCTGACACTCTGATCTATATAGTTTTGAATTGCATCAGCAGCGGCCTCTCCTGCAGCTTCCGCTGAGTTAGAAGCAGAAATAGCTGATGCTGTTGCGGAATTCGCTGCAGATATAGCAGTTAATGATGCAGATTCTGCTTGTGAAGCTGACGTGGCAGCAAGGCTTGCTGATGCCGCGGCCTGTGCTGCATAATCTGGAGCCGCTTCTAGTTTGTCTGCATATAACTTACTTTGAGCTGCTGCAACCTCTGCAATTGAAGCATATTTCTGTGCTTTTAATGTGTCTGAAATTGACATTTGCGGTTCCTGGAAATAAAAAACCCCGCAAAAGCGGGGTTATTAAGTTAATAATAAATCACCATTCAACGATCATCAGTCCGCCAGTTCCTGGGGTGCCATTATTCCCGGCAGTATTAGTTGCCCCAAGAGTCCCAGCACCGCCACCGCCTCCGGCACCAAATCCAGATGGAGATGGTGCGCTTACGCCAGAACCAGATGAGCTACCTTGTCCAGTACTTCCTCGTGATGATCCTGCTCCAGTTCCAAATGGACCACTGCCACCTCCACCCCCTACCGATGGTACAATTGAATTGATTGAGCCTGTTGTTCCTGCCGATCCACCAGGAAACCCACCATCTCCACCTATTGGGTTTGGGAACGTACCAATTGCTGCCAGGCCTTTAATTCCGCCCTTTCCACCTGGGAGAGTAAGTAGAGTTCCAAATGATGTATCTCCACCATCACCCCCGTTAAACCCATCCCCTCCAGCTCCCCCACCATTTCCTTTGCTGCCACCTGCTCCTATAACGACTGCATATGTCATTCCAGGAGTAACGGATACCGGCAGGCTATAAGCTGAAATTCCAGCGCCACCACCACCGCCTGATGAGGATGTTTTACTGATTGAATCTGGTGCGCCACCGCCTCCGCCGCCACCGCCTCCAGCGCCACAACCAGACAAATATAAAGTCGTAACTCCAGCAGGTACCGTAAATGAAAATGTTCCAGGAGTTGAGAATCTGGCCTTCCCTGATATAGAGGGCACTTCAGGTGAAATATTTACACCGTCACAATGAATATTTTGGATTGATCCAGGCAATGACTGAACTGTTGTTCCAGCGGCTCTTGTGCTTAGGATTACTGAGAAATTAGTTCCAGTGCATTTATTTTCAATTGTCCAGTCTTTAATCCATTGTGGTAGGTAAAGTATTCTGTTACCTGTTAGGTTTCCGGTTAGAATAATTCTGTCTTTTGCCGCCTGGAGATCGCTGACATTAACATTTGCAGTTGAAATAGTTACTGCTGAGCTGCCGTAGGCATAACCAGGAACCCATCCTGTTGGAAGTGCTGTTGCGCTTTCTGGATTGTTTGTGTTTCCATTTGTGGTATTAATCCAGAAACCAGAATAATCACTTGATGGAATAGTGGCACCTTGTGGATAGCCAGAGATATTTGACGCATAGGTGGAATCGAACAGATATCCCATGCCAGCGTTTTGCCATTGCTGCTGAATTGTTACTGAGTACAGCACGCCATTCACGTCTTTGCCGGACGGGGGAATGCCTCCTGCACTCAAAGGCTGCATGGTAATCGGCGGGAAACCTTTATCAAAAGTGGCTACCCCGTTGTTATCCGTCGTCGTGCTTGAATCAACAGGAATGGTGTTTTTTAGCCCATTAACACCAAAGGCTTTGATTATTTTCGATGGTGAGTCTGAGGAGTTCATGTCATACCTGCTGAACAATATTAACAGTTACCCCGATTGGGGAAGGAAGTGCACCTGAGCTTTGAACTATTGCGAGTTCCGATGTGGAAAGAGCAAATTCGAATACATAGCTCATTACCATGTCCCCATCGTTTCTAACGTAACAGCGGCCACTATCACCAAACATAAAGGTAAGAAGTTTGTTTAGATTTGGGATTGTGCAGTCGGAGATGTTTGCTGCAGCTTTCATCATGATGAGCTTACGATAGGCATCATTTGAAAGAGTCACGGTGGATGTTAAAATCTCGCCAGAGTAAAACGGTGCCTGGTTGAATGGCTGTGGATCATCCACTACTGGTGGTGTCGATGAGGCTTCATTAAAACCGAAATATATCTGGTTCTCTGTTACCGTCAGCTGTCTGCTGACAACCACGATTTTTCCCCACACGTCCAGGCCGTAGGTATCGGCTGTCTGGATGTTCCATATCACGTCATAGAAATCATCCAGAAAACCTTCAATACCTACCGCTTCATTGAACGAATAAATCAGGGATTTTAATTTCGGGCTGTCGGCATATTGCGTCAGGATTGTATCCGCGACGTTTATCATGCCAGTGTCACCGAGATGTTTGATGCATCCAGTGTCGGCACTTCATCAATGCCAAAGGATGCAGATGTTTGATATGTCGTTCCGTCACGGCTTATTGTGATGCTGAAGATATCAACGTTGTCACTGTCAATTGCCTGTACGCCTGCATAGTAACGACCGGCATATATGGTTGAGCCAATGCGTGCTCGTGTTCCGCCATCCTCGCCATTAAAAGAGCTAAGGATGGCGGCTCTAACTCTGTTGACGATATCGCCTGGCAATGCGTTATTGTCTGCAAGTTCAACTTTGAAATAGACGCTGATCGCTGATGGTGTTTGCCATTTAATCTCATACTCTGGATATGGCTGAACATAGTTCACATCATCAACCACCGTGTATGTTGTGTTTCCTACCATTGACGGGCCAGGCGGAAGCTTCTGCCAGATCGCCTTTGCGATATCTGCCGACGTTCCACCGTACACGCACACATACAATGAATGCGGCTCCAGTGATACGTTAGTGAACCCCTTTGTTACCGTCAGACTGGTGTTGTTCTGCGTCACATATGCATCAGTAACACCACTGACTGCCAGCACGTTTGCGTATACTGCTCCGAGCTGATTGTTGGAGTTACCAGCAACTGACTGCTTGCGACGATACTCAAAGTTAGCCCGACTCTCTACTTCATTTCCCAGCACTCCAGCGGTTGCATTGGTTATACCTGACCATCCCTGAATCGCTCGATAGATTGTTTCCAGCGATCCGATTGGACACGGTATTGGCCCTGAAGCCTGATTCTGAAAAACTACATCTACGGAACCAGAGGAAGGAATAACAGCGTCAGCAAGCGAGAAGTAAAGATAACCGCTGGCATCCTGAGCAATGCTGTTAGCAGGGATAACCGTTCCGACAAGGCCGGTGCAGGTAGCGGTTACCGTTGTTCCAATCGCCGCGATACGGTCAATGAAGTAAATCTGTCCGATCGCATCCTGCATGCGACCCTCAGCAAAGTCAGGGTTAATCTGATTAACCAGCCATGCCAGATTGTCATTCTTGTCTCCGATGATTGCCGTGTCGCTCATGGCAATCTGTCCCTGCGGAGTCGTCAGACTCTTACTCATCCCTCCGCCCATGGCGGTATCAAGGTCAGTTAATCGCCCGTTGAGAATATCTATCTCATCAGGAACGGCAATGCCGGTAGCGGAAAACGTGACAGAGGGGACGGCTGTGCTAACTGTTACTTCAGCCATTTGTTACCTCATATGTGGGAGAGAATTCTTTGTGGTGAAAATGACTTGCTATTCGGTATGCAATCGAGGCTCTTTCTGGGCTTCTGAAGGTGCCAAGATGCTTATTTTTTCCGTTTAACCTAATATGCGCTACCCAGTTACCAGTCTTCTTTTGCTGACTAACACCTTTAAAGCCACTTGTGTTTGCCTTGGACTTTTCTTTGTTTTTCGCATTTTCAGATCGTGTTGCGAGCCTTAAATTTTCAATTCTGTTGTCCGATCTAATCCTATTGATGTGGTCTACTTCCTGCTCTGGCAGATAGCCATGAACATAAAACCAGGCAAGTCGATGGGAATGGATTACCTTTCCCATAACCTTAATTTTCCTATAACCATCGGTATCAAGAGTTCCTGCAATATCACCAACGCAAACTCTGCGAGAAGGCTTTTTATTCCACGTAAAACATCCAGTTTTCATGTCATATTTAAGCCATGTCTTTAATTCTTCATGAGTCATCAGAAAACCACCGTTGATGTGATATTGTTTTGGTCTGTTATGGTCATAACGCCGGATGCAAGGCGATCTGCTTTGCCAACCGTTGTGGTACAGAATGCTGACTGAACGTAAGGGAGTTTTTTTGCTTCAGTGGCCATCTTGGTATTGATGAGCTGCGTCCCCGGCCAGTGACCGAGAATCCGCTCGTAATACGGAATGCCGAGCGTGGTGTCATACCAGGGCTCACCGAGGAATGTTGAGCACGCGCAAGCAACGTCCTGTGCTACTGCATATGGATTGGCTGTGATTGCCATGCTTCCGCTGTCGTCTAGCGTGATATCCCACTGGTCAGTCAAAAGCAGTGATTTGGTGAGCATGTAAACTCCGGGCAATAAAAAACCCGCCGAAGCGGGTTAGTTTGTTGGCGTTCCGGTGCTTCCGGAGCCTGTTTGTACGCCACCGTGTTTGTGCGTACTGAGATGGATGCCATTTCCTGTGACTTCTCCGGTTGCGGTAATCGTACCTCCGAATGTCGCATTGCCACCGAAGCTACCAGAGCCCTGAGTAAGCTGGCCGTTTGCTTCAATGACTGGGGCATTGAGCGAGATTTTGTCGTCGGCATTGACTACAACCGTGTTGCCATTAACCTGCACAACCAGTGGAGACACGATATCTATCCCATCATTGGCGAACTTCACATACTGGCTTGGCTCTGCATTCAGCACCCCGCCTAGATAGATGGCGTCTGAGTAACTGTGCGTGCGATTTGACCCGGGCAATGCGGATTGTTTTGTCTTCTTCACTGCCGTGATATCGCGATCGCATATGGCAATAAGACCAATATCTCCCTCTACGGGAGGCATGATTACGGCGCTGGCACCTCTCTGCAATCGCCAGACCGGAACGCCGTGAATAACCGAGTTCGGAATTAGGTCTCCGCCCCCAGTGAACCCCTCCACCATTGGCTTCACTGACACGACTTCTCCGGATTCATTAACCGAAGTTACGATCGCCAGCGTGATGAATGACTTTCCCATCAGAAACTGATGCATCAGGAATTGCTGAGAGTTGGCATCGGTTGCCGTGTCCTGAGGCCGCGTAGTAAATAGGTTCATTACTGCCTCACTGTTAGCTGTCCGATTGATGCCCACACGATGGTTGCCCACGGAGCGCCTTCAGTCCATGTCGAAAGATGGTGAATTGCCGACTGCACCGTATAAACCCCGCTTCCGTTCGGTAGTGAGGTTTCTATTTGCACCTTGCGACCTCGCAAAATCAGATCACTGTACTGGCACTGGAAGTTAATCCCGTAGTTACTGAATACCGGGTATCCAATTAATCCGTGTTCTGGTGATATGAGAGGTATTGTGTCGTCGATGCTTCCACCCTGCGGCCAGATGTAAATAGCTCCCAGCCTGAAATCAATCTCGATGCCTGCAGCGTGAGCGCATTGCTGAATCTGCGCTATCGGGTTACCTTCGAAGTAAGGATTTTCAAGCTTCGCCAGAACGCCGTTGTTAACCACCGCATAGCCAATACTTGCTGCTATTGTCGTGATAATTTCAGCAACGCTTGCAATGCCCTCTTTTGAGAAAGGAGGCGCAGTGATTGACTGGTCGAACCCTGTAGAAAAGGCGCTGATTATCAGTGGCGCATCTGGCATCTGGTTAAGGTCGGCAAAGCAGTTAGTGATAGAGCCGAAGAATACCGGCCTGTCATCCGCCCAAACCTTCATCATGTTCTGCTTGGCACCGTTTAACTGGATGCCCTTATAGCTCAGTAGAGCCATGTTTTCGATGCTTAGTCCAAACACCCTTGCTTCCAGTGTCGTTCCTGATATCCCGCCGTAAGCACCTATCTCTATTTCTGCCTTGATGTTGTCGATGGTCAGGATATTGTTTCCTGACTCATCGAAAGCACCGTCTTTCAGCGTGAACTGAAATTTCAGCGTTCTCTTTTTATAGGTCATGCTGCCATCTCATCTGCTGTGGCGTAGAACAGCTTGAATCGCGTCCCAAGCTCGTCATAAACAGGATCAAGACTTCCTTTGGTATCAGCGAAGAAAAGCTCACCCTTGAAGCCGAGATAGGGATAACGGACTATCTTGTTGCAGTTATGGCAAAGCACACCTTGGGCTATCCACAAATTATCCAACCCAACGTCGATAAACATGCCTGTAGAGCGCTGTACAATGCGAAGAGTGACTGACTGACCATCAAGGTTAACGCTGACTTCCTGAGCCTTGAGGGGCTTGAGAGAAATGTTCTGCATCAGGATAACCCCGCTACCAGTTCATCCACCGTTGTCGCAAGGTTTTTGATAGCCGATGTCGCCGCGCCATTGATGGCACTCGTTGCACCTGACGTTGCATTGCTAACGGCATTTGTGACAGACGTTGCGACAGTTGTTGCCGCGCTGGACACTGACTCTTTCAGACCAGTTAATGCGCCTTTTACATCCTCAAGAGTGGAATTTGTCGCCGTTGAGTTAGCCTTCTCAGTAACGACGCTGGCTGCCTTGCTTGTGCCGTTTGATGTGGTGTTGCTATTGGCTGTGGTGCTTGTCAGGGTGACTTCAGCTTCCTGCAAAACAGCCTGGAAGATAGCTTCCACCGTCAGAAGGGTCACATCGCGATCTGATGTCCGGTAATTGTATCGAACAAGGTCGTAATCTTCGTATGTCGTGTCCGGCGTTTCTATGTCGTACACCTGCGCATCAGCAACCATCGCATCAAGAGCTTCAAGCATGTCAGATCGGCTAGTCAGGGTGAAGTTGGTGAGGTTAGGGATGCTACCGCTAAACCCCGTCCATCCTTCCAGCGTAAACAGAACCCGGATAATTGGCGGCCGTTTTACCTTGTTAAAGCTGCTGTAAGAGCCCTGTTCAATTGGAGTTGATACCACTGAAGCATCAGCCCCATACTCAATCCCAAGAAATGAGGAAGGAGACAATGCCCTTAGGCCTGATTTCAGGTAAATCCCGTAACCAGGCGAAAGGGTACTGTTGATAATGGAAAAGATGTTGCCGCTGTTTATCGCGCTGAGTAGCGTTGTTTCGTTCAGTGAAAAGGCCATATTATCCCTGCCCTGACATCGCTGGATTCACCAGGCGGTTTCTCTGAAGGTTTCTCTGGATATCAGTACCAAGCGCATTGGCATTACCAGCCGATGTCTGCATGTCGATTTTACCGATATTGATGTTGGTCTGGCTTCCAGCAGCAGTTGGCATATTGCGAGATGCCGATGAACCCGCGCCCAACTGAATGCCGCCCATGATGTCAGATGAGCTGATGTAGCCCTTGCCGTTTTCATGGTCGACAATTCCTATTAGGCGACAATAACTCAGTCCGGTTAGCGCTGATTATTCTGGCCGATTTTGTAATCTGAGCACCATGTTCATGATCCCACAGGAAATGGCGTGACGCTCAATACTCATCAGGTCAGTTATTACATGACTCAGCGTAAAAAAGGTGTAACCCAGCATATCTCGGCCATGAAGGCCGGTATCTCTGTTCGCTCAGGTCGCAGGATCGAAAAAGATCAGTGGTCTAAAACCGGTAATCGTCACTGGCGGACACGTAAAGATCCGCTTGAGGCCGTCTGGGACAGCGAGCTTGTTCCCCTGTTGAAGGAAAGACCTGCTCTGATGCCCACGACCCTGCTGGAAATGCTGCAGGATAAATATCCCGGTCAGTACCCCAGCAGCCTTCGCAGGACGATGCAACGGCGGGTGCGCGAGTGGAAGCTGCAGTATGGTGCCGAGCAGGAAGTGATGTTCCGGCAACTTCATCAGCCTGGCCTGCGCGGCCTGTCGGACTTTACCGAGCTGAAAGGTGTAGTTGTCACCATCGGTGGCAAGTTATTGACGCATAAGCTGTATCACTTCCGCCTGGAGTGGAGCCACTGGAGCTGGATGCGGGTTGTACTGGGTGGTGAGAGCTTCTCTGCCCTGGCTGAAGGCCTGCAGGAAGCCCTCGGGCAACTGGGTGGCGTACCAACAGAGCATAAAACGGACAGCCTGCGGGCAGCATGGAAACACCAGGGTGAAGACGGTCGCCGCGAGCTGACTGAGCGCTATGCTGCCCTCTGCCAGCACTACGGTATGCAGGGCGTGCACAATAACGCCGGTCGTGGCCACGAAAATGGTTCAGTTGAAAGCGCCCACGGGCATCTGAAAAGACGGATCCGCCAGGCGCTGATGCTTAGGGGCAGTAACGACTTCAGCACCGTGGAAGAATACCAGGCCTTCATCACTCAGCAGGTCATGCGCCACAACCGCAACAACCAGGATCTGGTGAAAGAAGAGCGCCCCCATCTGAAACCACTGCCGCTGCGTCGCAGCGCCGACTATGACGAACTGACGGTGAGGGTCAGTAGCAGCAGTACCATCAACGTCAGGCACGTCGTCTACAGCGTCCCTTCCAGACTTGTCGGTCAGCTGTTACGCGTCCGCTTGTGGGATGATCGCCTGAGCTGTTACGTGGGTAGCAGTGAAGTGATGAGCTGCGCCCGCGTCAGGCCAGAAAAAGGGAAAACCCGGGCCAGGTGCATCGACTTCCGGCATGTGATCGACAGTCTGGCGAAAAAGCCTGGTGCGTTCTGCCATGCCACGCTGAGAAATGACATCCTGCCGGACGATGAATGGCGAAAACTGTGGCGTCGCCTGTGCAATCATCTGGAGCCAGAGATGGCTGGTCGCCTGATGGTACACGCCCTGAAACTGGCGGCGGGCTATGACGATATCTCGATCGTGGCACGGGGGATGGAACAGATGCTGAATACCCCGGGTGAGCTGGATCTGCACCGCCTGATGCGGTTCCTGGGGATAAAGGAAAAGGAGCTGCCGACAGTCAGTGTGGTTCAGCACAACCTGAGTAGTTATGAACAGCTGTTGCGCGGCAAAGGAGGTCTGCAGTGAGCAATATCCACCACCTTGAGCGTAGTCTGCGCAAACTGCGTCTGACCCGCGTCAGCGCTGAATGGCATGCGCTGGAGAAACGGGCTCTGGCAGAGGGCTGGACCCCGTCACGCTATCTGCTGACGCTGTGCAATGAAGAACTCCTGTGGCGCGAGAGCGAAAAACTGCGCCGCTATAAAAAGGAAGCCCGGTTGCCGGTGGCGAAAACGCTGGGTGAGTATGACTTCAGCCAGGTGCCGGAACTGAATAACGCTCAGTTCCGGCAGCTCTGCGAAACGACAGACTGGGTTGATGCCGGAGAAAATGTCCTGTTGTTCGGTGCCAGCGGCCTGGGGAAAAGCCATCTGGCGGCAGCGATCGTGGATGGCGTTGTAGGACTGGGCTACCGGGCCCGGTTCTACAGTGCCGGAGAGCTGCTGCAGGAGCTGCGAAAAGCGCGGACACAACTGAAACTGAACGAGCTTCTGCTGAAACTGGATCGCTACCGGGTGATAGTGATAGACGACCTCGGGTATGTCAAACGCGACAACGCGGAAACGGGTGTGCTGTTCGAGCTGATCGCCCATCGTTATGAGCGCGGCAGTCTGGTCATAACCAGCAATCATCCGTTCAGCACGTGGGGCAGCATCTTCGTGGATGAAACGATGGCGGTGGCGGCAGCGGACAGGCTGATCCATCACGGATATATGTTCGAGCTAAAAGGAGAAAGTTACCGGAAGAAGACATCGAAGGCAGTAACCAGCGTGGCTTAAAACCTCGCTCAATGGATGCGGCCAGAGTAGTTGGCGCCAGTCGGCAAAACTAGTTGACGTCTAATACAGCTTCATTTCTTCTACGCGGCGATTAAATTCCAGTGCCTTTTTGGTCGCCTCTTCGGTTGCACGGGATGTCTTCGTGAACTTGTCCGCATCCTGTACCAGAGAACCGCTTGCAAGCCCCTGCTGAGTGGCATTATCAAACCCAAACATGCCGCCAAATCTACGCTGAGCGTCTTTGCTCAATTTGCCCCAGTTGCCGGCAATCTTGCGCATGATTTTTTCGGCGTTGTCGTTCTGGTAGTCGAAGTTAGCGCCTGTTGCACCGGCGAATGATGCCAGAGCACCGAAAAGTGGATCGTCCTGTCCGCCACCGGTGCGAATGTTTGTCAGCGTCTTCTGGAAGTTGCCCAACGTTCCAGCCATGCGTTCTGCAGTAGAGCCTGCTGCCGCTGCTGCTCGCTCCCATCCATCAAGAGACTTAGCCGAGATATCCAGAGCGCGTGATTCAATCCCCAACCGCATCAAATCCGATGTCATGTTGGTGATGAAAGTCTTGATGCCCTGCGCTGATAAAGTAACACCTACCAGCGCAAGTAATTCTGTTCGGATTGAGCCAAAAAATGAGGCCGCTCTTTTACCTGCGGCCTCCATGTCTTTAGCTGTCTGGTCAGCATTCTTTCTGGTATCGTCCAGGCCTTTTTTTACTTCTGTCTGGCCTTTCTTGAATCCGGAAGAGTCAAGACCAAGAGTGACTACCAGTGAGTCAATAATCGTTGGCATCAGCCATTCTCCTGAGCCCTGTTGATGACCATTTGGTTGTAATTGTCGATCGTAATGACCTCAAGCCACCACCATAAATCCTCTACACCAAGCGTTGTGCTTAGCTCCGTCAACGAGCATTTACCCGATGACATAACCGTTGCTATTGTTTTAGGTACGTTGGCATAGTCGGTCAGGCCAGCGATTTGCTGACCCATTACCGGAGGGATGTCTAACTGGCGGCGGCGGTTAAAAAATCGACGTGCAGCTTAAAGACTTCACCGCGAAGTTTCAGGCGAGTCATAACTTCTTCAGTATCATCGTCAATCAGGTTGCGCTTAACACTCTGATTGGCTGGGTCTGGAACGGCCTGAACGCACTTCATCAACTCGTCCAGGAGAGGCCGTGCATCCTCTGGAGGGATTTTAGCCACCATTTCGAGGCCGACTTTCGCCATGCCTGCCATACCCATATCTGAAAAGTTATCCGGAAGATTAACGCCGTTTTTAGCCATTGCCAGTCCGGCACGAATTGCCCACCACTCAGCCTGAGTAGCTGACATTTCGCGAATGTAAAACATCTTCCCATTGTCACGGCCTTTATCTTCGACGGTGTAGAAAATCTCTTTGCGTGCCATGTTAATCCTTATGCGTTGTACGCTTCGCCCACGACTGATTCCCAATTGATTTGGAAGGTCATTGCCTGCAGTACGCGCTGAGCATCAGGGATAGCTTTTACGCGTTGCAGAATGCCGTTGGTCAACGTGAACTTGCGACTAATCGCCGGGAGGATGATTGTTGCGTTGCAGCGGAATACTGCCTTTGAGGTCAGAGACGTCAGCTGCCATGTCTCGAACAGGTCACGAGATGGGCTGTCAGGCATGATTGTGATCGTCTGCAGATACTCACCGAAAACGAAACCGCCAGAGAGCTTACCGTCAGCGCCACGGACAGAAACCGCCATTTCTGTATCACCCAGAGCAAACATCGCGTCCGCTGCGTATCCTTCCAGCGTTTGAGCGCTGGGGAACAGGTTGGTAACAGTGAGGGCAAAAATAGAGTCTGCACTCGTAATTGTGTTAGACATTGATTGCTCCTTACTGAACCATTACTGAGGCTAAAGTGAGTTTCTGTACGCTTCCACCATCGGTGTAATAAAGCGAGCACCCCGGGCGAATACGCTGAGCGCGTTGTTCTGCTGTTGCCTTAGGAATGTACAAATACCAGCCTTTTGCTGTGATAGATGGAATTACATCGGCTCCAACAGCATTATTGATTTCTGATGCCTGAGAGCTGGAAAGATCAATTCCGGTACGAATACCACCAAATGCAATGCCCTGATTGATGGTGTCGGCAAATGAAGCCTCAATTGCCGCATCGCCTCGGGTGTTATATGGGAGAGACCGGTTTGATTTAAACAACTGAATTGCGTCGCCCATCAGGTTGGCATTTAGCCAAATCTGGAAGCAGAAAGAATCTACCCATTTAAAATCACCAGTGATCGTTCCGTCAGCCCAGTAATTTTCTTCCACTTTGTTTTCTGCGTATTGACCGTAGAAGTTGTACCCATTCGCGATAAGAGCATCGTAATTTGCTGAGGTGCTTACTTCTGTCAACAACCCGGATAGTTCACGATACTTAAGGGTTACGCGACCTTCTAACCTGTCGAAGTCAAGAGATGCAGCGTATCCAAGGATGCTTGCTGCGTGCGCTTGGTCACCGAATACCGGTACGACGTTGGAATAGTCGTAAGTGCTGATGATTTTGTACGCCAGCGTATCAGTTGAGCCAGACACCAGCGCGGATTCTTCCAGCGTGAATGGCACGTAGCCGAATCGGTAATTCTGACCGTTAACCCAGGCTGAGAAGTCCAGCGCCTCTTGTTCGGTCGGCGTGAAGGATGTAGTGAAGATTGCCCAGTTCTGAGAGCTATCAAGCACTGATTGCATCGCCGTGGTGACCACTGCTGCATCTGCTCCCTGTGACAACTGAGCGCCAGTAGCCGCTGTCAGTTTCAGTCCAGCAGACAAAGTACCGGTTGCGTATGTGATGGTACTCGCTGCGCCATCGGTCGCACTGGTGATGATGAAGCGCTTCTGTGTGGTGTCAAACTCTACAGTTACGGTGGAGCCGATACCAGTCTCAATCAGGTCAGCAGCCATAGCAAAGCTGGTTGCTGTGCTCAGGTCGATACTGGCTGAGGTATGCGCAGTTCCGTCAACGGTCAGTGTCAGTACACCACTCAGCAATTTGAGCTGGTCTAACGTTACGGCCGCCATTGACCCCGAGCGCAACCATGCTGCAGCTGCTTCCGGGTTGAACCGTGCAAACAGCAATGCACCCGGGGTCTTGGTGGAATTGTCGTAGCCCTGAAAATACACTTCAGCCATGCTGAATTCAGCAGATGCACTGCCGAAATAGGCCGCTACATCTTCTTTGTTTGTGAACGTGATAACACTCCCCACCGGAGCATAAGCGCTGTCGGTAAGGATAAGGCCATTCAAGTCAAGCGCTGAACCGCCAGCAGGCAAAACGCCAGGGTTAATCTGGACGTCCTTTCTTAATGGGATTGCCATTTATTAACTCTCCGGAGGGTATTTTAAATCTGCGGCAATAACGCCGACTGTAATGCTGTCCATGAAGTCCTGGCGTGTGGTAACAGACGGGTTGAATTGCCCGATGAATTCCATCGTCCAGCGTCCTTCGTATTGTTGCTCGCCGTTTATCATCGTTGTCTGATGAGGGTCTGAGCAGTAAAGAGGTGTGATGACGTTGCCGTATTGTCTGAACCATTCACAGGCAAAGTCTGATCGGATTAGCGTACCGATGATTGCTGCGTTATCTGCCGCGTTCTCGCCGTAACAGTCAATCTGGCAAGGCCATTGGGTGCTGCGCTGGTTTAGCTGCTTACCTTCGCCATACACGCCGTTGTCGTCGTATTTGACTCGATTGGTAGACAGTCCTATCTGCTTCAGCGGCGTCATGATGATGAAGTCATGAAGCGGCATGGGCGTGAGGTTCTGTTGACCTACCAGTACGTTGTCGATGGTGAGGCCGGTGATATCCATCAGAAACGCCTGCAGCGCAATGCGCAGGTCAAGCTCGGTGATGTCTACTGTGGCTGTCATGGCGACCTCTGAAGGTTAACAATCACTCGGCACCAGTCAGGCCATAACTCAGGAACCTTCACCACCAACCACTGCTGACCGTTAACGATAAGAATGTCGCCACCCTTTTGATCTGGTCGGTTAACGCCGTTGAAATTTCCATTCAGATACGCACTTTTAAGGATGCCCTGAATGTTGATAGCATCTACCTGTCGTAGGTCGGTGGACGATAGCTCCTGCATCTGCACTTCAACATCGACGTTGCTGTACGTCTGCTCTCGCTTTCCGCCAGGTAACGTAGTGAATCCGGTATTAATCCGGAACACTCCATCAACGTTGGGGTTTATTGCTCTCGTTGCGCTATTGGCTATGCCTCTCAGGTTCATACGCCATCCTTAATGTCGTAATCGACGCTGTTTAGCATGTGGGATGTTTCAATGAGTGGCTTAGAGAAGCCCTTTTTGGCGATCGTAACTGGAGATAACGCAGGCTCCATCAAATCCCTGATTGAGCCTTGCAACTGGACTTTAATGTGCTCACCCATCAGCCCCAGCATCGCTTCTGCGTCATAACCTGTAGCCTCAGCTATTTTCGCAATATCCTGCGGCCATTCTGGTGACTTTTCGGCGATCATGTTCCGGAAAAATGGGCGTGGCGGCCTGTTCATTGCCGGGTCGCCATATTCGTTGGCTGCGGCAACCATTGGGACAGATTGCCCGTCAGGGTATGTTGCCCCTTCAAGGAATCCGACCCTTAGCGTTTTACCGTCACCAAGCTTTTCCGCCAGTTCAGCAAGTTTCGCCTCTAAAGCTGCGCCACCACTAAACGTGGTCATGCTCACCTCCGGGTAACTGGCCTGCGGTAATAATGTCCGGGATAGAATGATGGTGATGCGCCAGGAGCGTATTTAAACGTCCTGTAAGGAGCGGTAGCCTGCCAGTAAGCAGCGCCGTAAGGTGTCTGCAGATACCACCATGACGATGGACTTACAGGGACCTCACCGGTAGACACTGACACAGACCCTTCAGATGCACTCGCAACCCTGCCGACAAGTCCGGATGGCTTCTGACCACCCACGCCTGAATTCAGGGCTGCAATGTGCGCCACGAGCATATTCAGATACACCGCACGCACATTTACATCGGTAACAGGACTGCAATCAGTGTTATCAAGGTAGACCGTTGCCTCAACGAAATACGCATTCAGCAGCGTGCCACTTACCGTGTCAAACTCGGGGTAACGCTCACGGAATGCGTTAATGTCGAAAACAACGATCGCCATGATTAACCTCGCGCCTTCATTGCTTCTTCGTCTTTCACCACGCCTTCCATAGGCTTGTCCTGCGGCAGACCTTCAAGCCCGGTTTTCACTTTGGCGTTTTCGGAAGCCTTGGACTGTGCGCTGTTGGTTTTTGCCTGAGCGAATACCAGTTCGCCTTTCACGTAGCGCTGATTTGCGTGTTGCTTCAACCATTTTTCGAAATAGTCTTTATCAACACCTTCAGTCAGGCCGTAACCTCCAACTACAGACGAGGAATTTGCCCCATTGATATGGACAACCACACCGTCAACATCAATCAGAAGGCCGTTAGGCAGTTTGCAACCAACAGTAACTACTTCAGCCATTTCTTATGCTCCCAGCATGCTGGCAATTGCCAGAGGTTGACGGATGATGGTGCCCCAGGTGCCACCGGATTTTTTCTGCTTCCAGGATGATTCCTCTACTACCACAGCATGCGCACGCATCTTCTCAGTGAATGCAGCATAAGTGGTGTCTTGCTCACCCAGACGCTCGGCGATCAACTGCACGATTTCGCCCGCATCGGTTGAATACTCAACAGCAGTTTCGATGGTCAGGTTGGGGAAGTTTTTCTTCAGAAGGTCAGTGACGTTCACGTTGTACATGTTAGTTTTGGTCAGGTTGACCTCTAACACTGGAGACATGCCGAGCTTGAGGCGATCGGTGCGCTCCACAAGGCCTTTGGTCTGCGCTACGAGTTGCTTCCACAGACGTCCGGCGATGTCGTCATAAACCGCCTGTCCATCTTTGTCATCCCAAAGAACGCTACCACCTGTTCCAGTAGGCGCTGGAGTTACGGATGGCTGAAGGCTAGGGTCATTCAGTGCGCCATAGTTCATCAGCCCATCAATGCCGAAGAAGTAGGATTTGTTCTGGAACTTTTGCAGAACCAGAGCAGATGCTACGTTCAGCTCTGCTGCGTAACCGATACGCGCCGCGCCGTACATATCCAGCTCGCGCTCACCCCAGCGGGTATGGGTCTGGTAGTGGTATGACTGACGAGGCACCCAGTTGACGTTGGCGCTAACCATGCCGTTGTTGTTGAAGTCACCATAGGAGCTAACTTCACCGGTGCTTTCAACGATTGGGAACTGCGCGGTCAAGGTGGTCCAGTCGCCCTTTTTCACTTCGCCGTAGATTTGAGCGGCTTTCATTGGCGTGACCAGAACACGAATCAGCTCAGGATCAACGTAGTTGGTGAAATACGCCGGGATACCTGCGTTGTTCGCAGTAACCATGGTTGGCTGGGCATCCATAGCCATCTGGAAGTTTTCTGCGAAGTCAGGCTTCAGGTAGTCTTTCGCGCCCGGCAGAATGATGCCGTATTTGCCGCTAGCAGCGGAATAGTGTTTCTGAAATTCGTTCATTACTTGCTCCAGGTGCTGATTTTGACCAGTTCGCCTGCATCACAAGCGCTACCAGCATAGAAAGGCGTTTCGACTGCGCCGGAAATGGTTGCTCCTGCCGCACCGGTTTTAATGGTGCCGTCAGCAAGCACAGCGAAGATTTTCTGACCGCGAGTTGCTGCAGTGGCGGTACGAGCCCAGAAGTCGCCAGCGGTCATCAGGGTTACTTCACGGCCTGGCTGAATGAGCATTGAAGCCTCACCAAGCCATACAGTGATTGAAGCCTGACCATCGCGATGAACGAATCCTGAAGGAGCGCCTGTGCCGGTATTTGATGCAACACCATCGACAGCCCACGCAAAGCGACCAACAGTAAGACCGCTAGTGCCAGCTACCAATGCTGCTTCGCCAGCCAGGAAAGTGGCGTGAGGGTTGGTGCTAGCAAAGCCACCTTCAACACCCGGTGCTGGGTATTGGTTAATTACACTCTGAAAACCTGCCATGTTAGAAACCTCGTTTCAGTTTGCCAGCGGTCGGGAAAGCTTTCTCAAATTCGCTGTGAGATGCGGAATCCTGCGCAATGACAGGTCGTTTGTTGTTCTGCTGCTCGATAGCCATTTTGACCATCTTAGGGAAGGCCGAAGGATGAACGCCTTCGATATCCACGCCAGCCTGCTCAAGCGCAGTGCGGTAGACATCATCAGCTGAGTCCATTGCAACGACATCGCCAATCAGTGGGCGCACAGCCTGCTCAGCTTCACGCACTTTGCGGAAGTTCTCCGCCGCACGTTTGGTTGCGCTGTCGGCTGCTAAACGGATCGCGCTGTCCATTGCCGTTTTGGAGACTTTGTCGTCTTTTTTATCGTCTTCATCGTCTTCGTCTTCGGCTGGCTTTTTCTTTTTGTCATCGCTGTCTTCGTCATCTTCGTCGTCAGCGGTTTTCTTCTTCTCGTCGCCCTTGTCGTCATCCTCGTCTTCAGCCGGTTTCTTTTCTTTCTCGTCTTCTTTTTCGGCCTCATCCAGCGCCAGAAGCGCCTTCCGTACTTCAGCCTCCAAATCAGCATCAGCTGCCAGTAACGGCTTCAGCGTTGCGCGAATAATCGCGGCTTTACGTTTGCTCATGAGCATTAACTCCGGGGGTAATGAATCTGCGACCAGTACATCTGGTCCCGCTCGGCCGGTCTCTACCAGCGCTTCGTGATTCCCAACAATCTCTCTCATGATGCCGTCATGAACTTCACCATCAGGGGTAGTGCCGGGGGTCATATCTGCGACGTACTGGTACGATGCAGAGAGTTCTTTTTGTTCGCCTGTCTCGATACCAGCAATCGCCGAGTCATCCCAAATGCTCATCCCTACGGTCAGGTATTTGCCGTCAAACTCGCAGTTAGAATGGGTGGTTCCTACCCGATATTGCCTTGGTGGGTCGCCAGGGAAGTCAGGGATGTGAGTGCTCAAAACAGGGATGTTATTGAATGTTGCAGCGGCTTTTTTCAGTTCATCAGGATGACGCCATAGCCTGTATATCTTGTCAGGCTCAAGTCCTAGTGCTTCCCAATTCGGTATTTCTTTACCGTAATATGGGCACACATTGGCCTTGCTGATGTTTGTCTTTGCGATCTGAAGCCTGCCGTTGCCATCAAACGAGCGCACTGATGCGCGGTCAAATGCCAACCGTTCAGTTGTTTTCATTGTTTATTCCGTCTAGCTAAGACCGGGTATGACTGGTGACCAGGTGCAACGGCAATTGATTTCCTCACCTGGCATAACCCATTTACCATCCAGATACATTCCCTTGCTTAGATCAAATACCTTTCCATCAGCTTTAACGTGCGATGGTCGTGGTTCCTTGCCAGCTTGAGAGTGCTTCCAGACGCCCTGAGTGATACCAAGTGATTGCTGCCTTGCTGCCTGCATTACTGAAGTCGCCTTGTTGTTCTGATCGCGAGCGATTAATGCTGCACGCCTGCGCGTAATGCCATAACGCTTCTGAAGTTCGTCAGTGAGGTAAGACAGGTCACGACCTCGTGCAACCGAGCGCATTACCAGCCCCTCAACCTCAGTGAAATACTTCTCCGGAATCGAGCGTATCAGCCCAACATTCTCTGCAATGGTCGCCTGAAGTGCGTTATTCATCGGCGCGGTCATTTTGAACTCAACCGTGAATCCAGCAGTTTCAAGTGCGTTATGGAGAGATACATCGGTATTCTTCATCGCGTCACCGGCAAACCTTTCAGCCAACTTCTGAGACACGTTGTCAAATGCCTTTGTCCATCGCTTAGCGAGTTTCTTCATGGCATCACGCATAAACACGGCAGGAGATGCGTCCATTGCCACCGCTGCACCACTTGCTTTGTAATTAGCGGTCAGCCAGTACACAACAGACTTCTGCATCTCTCTGATTTGGTTGTCTAATTGTCTGCGATACCACGCCTCAACACCGGCATTAGGATGAATTGCCCTCAGCGTTTGCCGCGTCGATTTCTTCTTCCCGCTGGTCATCGTCTTCGTAGTCGTCTTCGATTTCGATGTCATCGCTTAAGTCCAGTGAGTGGTATGGGCTGTCGGGGTCATTTGCGATCTTCTGCCGAATCTCGTTACCCGTCAGCGCTCCAGTTGCTACGTTTACCGCATCGGTGTCAGCATCAATCTTGCGGATTTCTGCTTTCTCTTTCTCGGTCATCTCGTAGAGAGGCTCAAACTCGAAGTAGATATCTGGGTCGATGTTGCCAAACTCTGAAAGCTGGATGATGTCCAGAACGCGCTTCAGGTTGTCTTTGAAGATGGATTGCTGCAGTGCGTGGATGTAGTCGTAGAAGACTCTAATCTCACCATCAGATGATGCGTTAAGGCCAGCAGGAGAAATGCCTAGCAACTTGACCAACGGTATGCTGGAAACCGCTGCCATTTGCTCCTGTGCCTGCGCCTGTAAGGCATCAAGACCACCAAGAGGCGCGCTAATGAACTCAGCCTTTTCCTCTTGTGCGGGTGTGTTATCTACAGCAAAAGCACCGCGATTGTCCCGGCACTGATTGAACATCTGAAGGCGATTAATTAGCGACTCTGCGCCACCGCCTTGTAACACTTTCGCCATATTGGTTGAGAGAACAGGAATGGTGAACGAGTGAATCAGGTCGCTTACACTGTCCCGCGTCCTCAGCCAGTTATTAACGTACGGCTCGGCAATCTGCGTAAGGCTTAGCCCCCGGAAGTTATACGCCGCTTTAAGAAGGTCAGGCACTTCTCGTGACACAAAGTCCAGCATACGGCTGGCATTTACCGTCTTAGCCATCACAAACCATTCTGTCGGCTTGTAAAAGTCAGGGCTCATCGGGTTATCTGTGTTGTAGACGCCAGGGTAAGTCCAGACTGGCTCGATAACGGTGAATCCCTTGAGACTGCCTTTCTTAATCTTCTTGTCAGACAGAAAAAGCTTTGACTGCAATTCTACCGGGTCAGTCCATGCAGAAACGCCTTTAGCCGATTGAACATCGATATAAATCTGGCCGCCGCCAAAATAACCGTCATGCTCTGCTGCCTCGCGGAATCGGTCCTTAACCTTGAACTTTTCCATTGCAGCGTAGAGTTTCTGGACGCGATCTGCTTTATCGTCATCGCCAACCGTCCTAAGCTTGACCCACTTGCGGGTCATCTCTTCGGCGATGGTTCCGACCATCTTGCGATACTCAGGCTTTTGAGCGAGCGTAGCCAAATATGGATAGCCAGGAAAACTGTCAGGATAGCCATAGGTATATCCCATATAAGCTTCGTTCAGAGAGGCGTATGGCGTTGAGTCCATCGCCAGTATGCCTTTCTCTATGCTCTCAGGGATAACGCCTTTCGGTGGCTTGTACTGTTCAATCTCGCGATGCGGCTTAGCCTGAATCTCTGCTACCGCCTCTGCCCGGATTTTCATCTCAGGCTTTTGTTCTTTCACCGGCTCAGGCGCGGCGACTTGTTTCTTTTTAAACGGCCACACTTAAATTCTCCTGAGTTGGCTCGGGTCGATAACCATTGGCTGGCGACCAGAAATAAGATTGTCGTCAATGGCGTCCATCCAGGTGTCAAGGATGTCGTCATTGTCGTGACTGTCGTCAGCAGAGAAAGCGGCGCATTCAGTCATTGCGGTGATAACCCATGAGGTAGTACCAGCTACCGTTCCGTCCTCGTAGTAAACGTGAGGCCTGATAGCTCCGTGCTCATCGTGAGTGGCAGGAACATAGACCTTGCCAGTTTTAATCTGAGGTATGACGTTGAGGCAGCGAACCAGTTTGTTCTGTCCTGCACCGCGAGGTATCTCTTTAACCGGTATGCTGTTGCGCTTCTTGAGGGTGGTTATCAGACCTTGCCCGGCCTGTTTCTCTTCGATAGCCATATGACGCATTGGCATGATTCGTAGCGAGCCCTGCATACGCCATTTCTCCCAGACCTCTTCCGCTTTCTTCAGGAGGTCTTCAGGGTCCCAGCGACCACGCACTACATCGATGATATAGAGGTTGCCATCAACACCCATGCCAACAAGCGTGAATACCGTGTAGTCAAGCCAGTCCTCAACTTTGCCGCTGTTCGTATCAACGTATACGGCTCGGTGAGTGAGCTTGGGAAGCGTGGTGTAGGTCTGGAACCAGTCGGTATCGATGATTCCACCAGTGAGCGCCATAGGATTCTGCTGGTACTGAGAGAGGAATGTGTAACGGTCTTTCTCCCAGAGTTGCAGGAGGTCGTTCACGTCTTCCATCTGCGGCCAGTATGACCAGTAGCGAGTGCCGGATACCTCCACAGAGTCAGTATCCTTCACCGTCTCCCAGCACAGAGAGCGCCATGGCTCAGCAAGAGACTGGATGTACTTCTCGTCAATCAGGGCAGGGATAGCTACATGGTGGAACTTTACGCCCATCCCGCCAGATAACATGAAACCTGTTGCATCATCGGTGTGAAGGCGCTGCTGAATGCTCACAAACGGCGTTGGGTGCTCTTTGGACTTATCACCACGACGAGAGCGAATGGTGTTCACCAGAAGCGTGTTGGCGCTATTCCTGCGCGACTCACTGAGCATGTCGACTGGCTTGTTGTAGTCATCCAGCATAACCATGCCGGAGAACTCTGGACCGTAGTAACCACCACGACCACCGGTAATTTGCCCGTTGCTTGAACGGGAAACCGTCTGCCCGATTGAGCGCCCGCGATCGTCTTTTATCTCCCATTCTTCAGCCTGATTAACGCCGAATGAGCAAGGCCAGAACTCCTGATACTCCTTGCTGGCGATAATGTCTCTGGTGCGGCGTGAGTTACGCTTAACCAGAGTGTCAGCAAATGAGATATTCAGGTTACGAAAGCGCTTGAGCTTGCCTTCCTGCACCAGTGCATTGACGTAGGCCGGAAAGTGAATCGAGAAGAACTCAGTTTTCGTCCCGCCAGGAGGAATGTTGATAATCAGGTTGCCAGGCTCTAATCGACCGGCTATCAGGTCATCAATCTTTGACGCCATTAACCGGTGATGCCAGTTAACCAGAAGGCGATCGCCCTGAATCAGCTCAAACCACAGGCGAGTGAAGTTGAGAAACGATTTGGTGGACTTTGAACGAAGCACTACACGCTCAGGGAATGACAAATCATCCCATTCGATAATTTCGTTCATATCAGTCCAGGCCTTTTAGTTTCTCCTCCATTGCTGCCTGAGCTGCCGCGTAATCTGCTGCTGTGTAATTGACGACTTCTACCGGGCCGCCATTGGCACCCTCGATAGCGTGGTCAATTTTGTCTCGCCAGTCTTTCTTCTGTCGATTCTTAAGCCAGAAGATGGCGGCTGCAGTATCAGGAGGGTAATGCTTCTTGATTTGCGTTTTGACTATCTGGTTATCAATAACGCGGATATCTGTGTCAGGGGCTACATAACCCATTGCTCGCTGGAAGAGGCTATCGACCACTTCAGCGTCAACAAGGTCTTTGCCCTTTTTTACGGACTCCAGAAACTCTGGGTGCTCTTTCTTCCACGTATTGATAGTTGCTTCAGAGACCTCGAAGAAGTCTGCTAATTGAGCGTCGGTGTAGCCAAGCATGCACAGCTTGCGAGCCTGCTCGGCGTACGCCTTCTGGTACTTGGTTGGCCTGGCCATAGTTATTTCTCTTTCAGAATGTCACTCTTGGTGTCGCAAAGCGTTGATTCATTAGCTTGCGCTCCATGGAGAGTTTGTTAGTGATGTTTTTTGCTTGGATGTGTATCCATTCGATTCTGGTAAATGGATACTTGCTGCCAATAAGACCAAGCCTATACATTCTCATCAATTTGAGCCCAACATATGCACTTATTGGTGAATGACTGGCATTGCTGTGGCCATAGCCTCGCGCAATATACTTTCCGTTTTCACGCGTGATATGTATGAGGGCCATTTCACTTCTCCTTCTTGAACTTGAATCCCCATCGAGCAATGAAGCATGAAAGGGATCTGAAGTGTTTATCTTTAACGATGCGTGCATAGACAAATGCCTTAAGCACGGAAAGTAATGGGCTTACCCACCACCGCTTTTGTGCGACCACCTTCATGGTGATCATCACATCAGCCCGGCAGCACGAGCTTTAGCCAGTAGAGCATTGAAGTCAGCCAACAGGCCAGCAACATCAGTTGCAGTTGAATCAGCCTGTGCAGCCATCTTCTTAACCCCGCCGATTGCTGAGGTTGTCGCTGCAGGGATGGTTACCGGGTCAGTTGGGGTGGATACTTCGATTGGATAACCACCAGTTGAGATAGCGCGTTTAGTCATTTTGGAATTTCCTGCTGGATGTTTGGATATCTCACTGGGAATTCTCGACACCAGTGACGCTTCAAATCTACATAAAACTCTGTCAATGGCGCTTTACCGACACCATTTGCAGAACTTTATATATCCTCAATTCTTCTACCACTGCTTGAGAAGGCAGCTATGAACGCCACAGACATCCCGCAATGCTGTGACGCGGTATCATCTTTTTCGAATAACCTGCACGCTCTTGCAGAAAGGAGGGACTGCAGTCATGGCTAATGCAGGTAAGCAGCGAAGATGTAGCGATATGGTGGGTTACTCTGGGCCTCTCTGGTCGCAGACTCTTTGCAGAACTTTCCAGCGAGCATATGAACCATTAATCGTCGTGCCCACGCCAGTTACAAAGCACTTTTCTCCAGGCCATTGAACAATGGTCTGGCATCTCCATCTTTTCCTGTAGGAATCAAAAGTGATTTTTGGCTTAAGCATGAAGGTTCCTTATGCGGCTATTTCAGGCACTGAGTGTTGATGTATTCCTGCAGGGCTCTCAGGGATGCTTGGTCACTGATGATTCCGGAGCGGATACCGAGAACGTTTCGTCCAGCAACGTCAGAGAGTTCGACGGAGGCATCATTGCCCATGCTGGAGGTGACGGCGGTTTGGGTTGAGGCTGGCACTGGACAGCGGCCTTTGACGAGCACCCTGCCACCATTATCAAGCTTGCGCTGCAGAGCATAATTTTGAGCTTTTGCATCTGCGAGTTCCTGTGTGTATTTGGCGTCGAGAGTGGCAGCGTCGCGCTGACGAGTCTGCATATCGGTAATGGTTGCTTTTGCCAGTGCAGCTTCGTTAACCGCCGTGTCTCGTTGCTTCTTGTATTCTATGGCGTTATCACGGTAGTGATTAACAGCCCACCCAAGCGATACGATGATGCAGACGACAACAGCAATGATGATTGTGGTTAACCTGCTCATGATTTTGGCTCATTAACGATGCCGCCAGCCTCTTTGAATTTGGCGATAAGGCTGTCAGCTTTGTGTTCAAACTGACCATATCCAGCGCCGGGCAGTGATGCCCAGATATTGCTGCATCGGTCGATAGCCTGGCGTATATCGCCACTATCAATCATAGGCAGTGCGCCACGTTCTTTAATCTGCTGCAACGCTACTGCATCCTGACTGGCTGGCGAGAAATCTTTCAGCCCAAGCTGGTTTCTGTATGCATCCCACCAACGAGCCAGAAGCTGATAGCGACCGGCTGCTGTGGATTTTAACTTAGGGTTCAGTGTTACTAGCTTGCGAGGGTGATCTGAATAATCGGTGAATACTGATCCACCAACAATTACATCATAACCATGATTATTTGTTTTCTGCCCGGGCTTATCGGTTCCTTCCGACCATGCAAGCATGTCGAGGAAAGCCTTGCGCTGAGAATTAATTATTTGCATCTTTAATTCCTGTAAGCCGCTCCCAGAAATAAGTCAGCGCAACAGACCCCATTGCCCCACTCAATCCAGATGCAGCAAGAATAAGATAGAAACTCAGTCCACCCTCCAGGCTTATCAGGCCGCCTATCACCCCGGTGAGTCCTGATACTGCTATTTGTGCCAGAGCGTTAACCCAGCTCCAGGTTGCTTTATTGTTTTTCACGTCGATGAGGTAGCGCACAAGACCACCCCAGCAAGCCAGCCCAAGCAAGACCAGCCATGAGAGTCCCGCCATGCTTTCTTTATCTGGCATACGTTTCATTTCCACCCCTCATTTTGGGGGATTTGTTCATTATTAAGAAAAGGTTGATGTATTTGAGAACAAATCCAGGATACATTTTGCGGTAACGTGGTTTGTTCGTGACTAAAGGCATGAGCAAATCAGGCAAGAGGCTGTTCGAGCAGTCTCTTGCCACCCATCTTCACGAAGCCCGCCATTGAGCGGGTTTTCTTTTTTGTAAAATGCCCTACCCCGTGACCACGAAGCGCATGAGGTGTGTGAGTGAGGTTCTGGTTGTTGGTGGAAGGGCATTTTCAGAAAGGTCGTGCAATAAAAAGCCCCTGCATTTCTGCAAGGGCTTGAATGGTGTCGGCCTGTCTTCCCATCGTAGTCAGCTCGGGGAAGTGTCGCGACCTTTCGGTTTCTGCCTTAAGCTTCATCAGGCGACATGTTAATGCTGACCTACACCTTCCAATTCATGCCGACGCGGGAAGGAAACGCTCATTGTGTGGTGGCCGGTGCTGATATCCGGCTTTCAGTACCAATAAGTTCGCGAGTCTTAAAGGCATGACAGGACACGCTTAGCCCCTATAAATGGATTTGGCGTTTGCAGCGCCATCACATTTGTCGCATCAGCCTGCGCATTCACCACAACGGAAAAATCATTGCCGCGCCAGGGAAGTGTGCCTGGACTCGCCGGGGCAATGATTTTACCTGTTATGGGCTCCGTTTCGTGGAGCTGACGGGAAGGAGCGCTACTCTTCCACCTCATGCAAGATAACACCGCCACAGTGACGATGTGTTTTGCTATCGGCATTAACGCAAAAAGCCCCAAGGCGTGAACCTCAGGGCTTATTTGTTTGGCTGCTCTGTTCGCTTTTGCTCCGAGCATACACAAAATGTACTACTTCAATTTCGCGATGGCAAGTTATTTAGGGCAATTGACCTAAATATTATGCTGCTTGTGGAAATTCCTTCTCAATTTCACGCCTCATCGCATAAAAGATTTCCGAATCGAGCACATTCTCGCACCAGACAACCCTACGCCTGCATGACTGGATATCCATTCCGGTTACTGCATTCATCAGCCTGGCGATATCTTGCGTGCAATTGCGATTGCAATATCGCTTAATAGCTACATCGCGGACGGGGCTTTCACGGTGAAACGTCTTGACCATCACACGTTCAACGAAAGCAGCATCATCGGATTCTTTGGCGAGAGCGATGATGTTGCTGAACGATGATTGAGGGATGACCAGTTCGCGAGCTTTCTTATAGAGCGCATCTCCACGCAGTCCATCTTCTTCGTACAGCCGCATGACGACAGACTCAATCTGCTTAGCCTTGTCATCACTCCACTGGCTACGAATCATCAGGCGGCCGATAACGTTGATTGCACCACCCGGGGAATCATCTCCGGCGTTAACCTTTCCCCATACCTGGAGCATGTAGTGAACCCATGCCTTCTGGCGTGAGTTGATGGTTTTCTTTGGGTGCTTCCATACGCGGCGGAAATGAGCATCGTCGATGAAGTTGACCATGCCGAATATCGGTGTGTGCTTCATGCTTTAGCTCTCCGGTATGACGTTTTGTGGATTTTCATCAATCTATATTCGACATGAAATCTCTCAGCGGCATCAATTACAGTCCTTACCCTGTGCTCTTCCCTGTATTTCAGAATGTCGTGGGCTAACCATAAAATTGCTGCGAACCAACCAAGAAGGGGGATTAGTGAACTTATACTCATGTTCATCTAGGCAGCCTCGGGGTCATTGTCAGGCTTGTTGATGAAAAGCTTGCTCTCAAGCTCGCCGCGGCGCTTTTTGAGCAAGCTAACCGCCTTCTCCGCATCAGCAATCTTCGCATCGAGTGATTTAAGTTCCTGCTCATCTGCGTGACGCTGCCATTTGACTTGCTGGATGTTGGTTACGGTACTCATGCGACCTCCTTGCGATTAAGATGAACTGCCTTTCCGCTAATTAATTCAATCGCTGGACCTTTACACTGATTTCCCCATACATCGAACCCATGCGAAGATTGGCGTGCGAAAAGCTCAATGCGCGGCACATCACCTAATAACTTCACCAGTTTTTCTCGCACACAATCCGGCTTTTGCGAGTGTGCAAGGCGCGGAGCAGTAAATGATTGGATAATCCCGGCATTAATGCGCTCAGGTAACTTTCCGCGTACGGCAAACAGGCAGTCTTCGCTATTAGCCCGAGTCATATGCCCCATCCCCATCACCAATTTATCTGCCTGTCGGCTACCGCATTTATTCCAGGTGAATCCCTTCATGGTCATTAGTCTGAATCCCCATGCCTCTACAACCTTTAATGCTTCAACAGGCTGAGTGGGAACCCACCACATAGCCAGCAGGCAATCTTCTGCTGCTAACTCCCAAACTGGAAGCCGGCAAATATCCAGTACGTTCATCACTGGGTATTTGAACCCAGCGCCGCGATTTCCATCGGCTGCTTTGTCGCGATATACCCAAGGTGGATCTGCATAAATAAGAGTGTATTTATCAGTCATGCTGCCTCCTGTCTCGCCCTAACCAGTTCGCGCAGCAAAGCCCTGTAACGCTTTCTGATGGCGTCCAGTTCTTCTCTGGTGTTTCGGTGAGGGGTATTGTTGTTTTCGAGCGCCTCAACGCGTTCTGCGCCGATTTTGGCTATGAGATTGATTCGGTACTGCTGTTGGTTTCCTGACAGATGCACATTGCAGTGATGGCACTGAGCATGGATATTGTCTTCGTGATACCTCAGATGTGATGCCTTGCCTCTTGACCTAAAATGCCCCGCTTCCCACTGTACCGTTGTCCACGTTCCGCAGCTGATGCATGGCAAATCCCTGTCTCGTTCTCGGATGTAGTCATTAACTACTCGCTGCGTCAGGTCTTCCCAGTGCTTTAGCGGCTTAACTTCAGCCTTGCGCTCTCGCCACTTTGCACGAGCTTCCTTGTCGCGCTTGCGCTGTTCACGGGCAGCAATTTCCGCATCACGTTGCTTATTGAACGCAATGGCGCATTTGTAGTTGTGGCAGACTTTCTGGAGAGAACTTCGGGGGGTGTATTCGGTAGAGCAGATTGGACAGGTCTTAGGCTTCGGCGTTTTGCCTTTAGCCATTTTTAACTCTCCGTTTTTTCACCAATGATGATTTCAGTTTCGAAAGGAGGCGTACAGCCGTTAAAAATCATATGACCGAATGTCGCCATCAAATCCCACAACTGGAATCTGGAGTAGCCATTGCTATCGGTGTTTGGATGCTGATATGCACCCCTGTATCCGGTTGTTTTAACGAGCTCATCATGCTGCCTCTGTAGCTCATTTCTTCCAGCATCGGTTAATTTAACCATTACGTAGTTATTGATATTAAATTTCACGACTCATCTTCCTCCGTCATAAATCCGTTAGGGTCGCGATACGCTATTGCCAGTGCCGCACATTCCTCACATACGTGAGCCTCATCGTCGGATAGCTCCTTCGTGCAGCCTGCGCACAACGTTCGACGTATGCTCTGCTGCTCGTAGGATTGGGCTTCTGATTGGCTAAGCATGTTTGTCGTCCTGAGATAGCAGGAACACAATCATCGCCGCGCGTAATGGGTTTTTATGTGATTCACAGAAATGCGGTGAATTAACGCTAGCATCCCATTCCTCATACCACTCGTTGTAGTTTCTAACTCGTTTCACGGGCTCAATCTTGATTTTGTTCTCAGCGATAATCGGCCATGCATCTGCCGGGTTGTTGCAGTAGTCAATCCACATATGTCACCAACGGTGCAAAACTGATCCACCCCAGCGGTTGAAAATTGATCCAGGGGTTAATCTGCTCCTCTGAATACAGGGGAGCTTATGATCACTTTTGAGATTCGTATGGAAATTAAAGTCCTGCACAAGCGGGGAATGAGTATCCGGGCCATTGCCAGGGAGCTGGGTATTTCGCGCAATACTGTCCGCAGCCACCTGAAAGCTAAATCTGAAAAGCCGCAGTATTCACCACGCCCGGCACCATCATCACTGCTCGATGAATACCGTGATTACATCTCTAAGCGGATCAGCGATGCGCATCCCTACAAAATTCCGGCGACCGTTATTGCCAGGGAAATCATGGAGCTGGGCTATCGTGGAGGGCTTACTATCCTGAGAGAGTTCATCCGCAAACAGACCCTGCCAGCACAGGCAGAACCGGTCGTTCGCTTCGAAACCGAGCCCGGACGGCAGATGCAGGTTGACTGGGGGACCATGCGAAACGGCAAGTCACCCCTGCATGTGTTCGTTGCTGTTCTGGGATACAGCAGAATGCTTTACATCGAGTTCGCCGACAACATGCGCTACGACACGCTGGAAGCCTGTCACCGCAATGCGTTCAGCTTCTTCGGCGGTGTACCGCAGGAAGTCCTGTACGACAATATGAAAACGGTGGTGCTGCAGCGTGATGCTTACCAGACCGGGCAGCACCGGTTCCATCCTTCCCTGTGGCAGTTCGGTAAAGAGATGGGCTTCTCTCCCCGCCTGTGCCGTCCCTTCAGGGCGCAGACTAAAGGCAAGGTGGAGCGGATGGTGCAGTACACCCGAAACAGCTTCTATATCCCGTTAATGACGCGCCTGCGCCCGATGGGGATCACCCTCGATGTTGAAACCGCAAACCGTTACGGCCTGCGCTGGCTGTACGATGTGGCCAATCAACGTAAGCATGAAACTATCCAGACCCGCCCCTGTGATCGCTGGGTGGAGGAACAGCAATCCATGCTGGCACTGCCACCGGAGAAGAAACAGTATGACGTGCAGGTTGATGAAAGCCTGATGACCTTCGACAGGCAGCCGTTGCATCATCCACTCTCCATCTATGACACGTTCTGCAGAGGAGCCGCATGATGGTCGAACTGCAACATCAACGGCTGATGGTACTTGCTGAACAGCTGCAGCTGGACAGTCTTATCGGCGCAGCGCCGGCGCTGTCGCAACAGGCGGTGGATCAGGAATGGAGCTACATGGACTTCCTGGAGCACCTGTTACATGAGGAGAAACTGGCCCGGCATCAGCGTAAACAGGCGATGTACACGCGGATGGCAGCCTTCCCGGCGGTGAAGACGTTCGAGGAGTACGACTTCACCTTCGCCACCGGCGCTCCTCAGAAGCAAATCCAGTCGCTGCGATCCCTGAGCTTCATAGAGCGTAACGAAAACATCGTGTTGCTGGGGCCATCGGGCGTGGGAAAAACACATCTGGCGATAGCTATGGGCTACGAAGCAGTACGGGCGGGCATCAAGGTTCGCTTCACAACAGCAGCGGACCTGCTGCTACAGCTGTCCACTTCACAGCGTCAGGGCCGTTACAAAACGACTCTCAATCGTGGTGTCATGGCCCCGAAGCTGCTTATCATCGATGAAATAGGCTATCTGCCGTTCAGTCAGGAGGAAGCCAAGCTGTTCTTCCAGGTCATCGCCAAACGTTACGAGAAGAGCGCGATGATCCTGACCTCCAACCTGCCGTTCGGGCAGTGGGACCAGACGTTCGCAGGTGATGCGGCCCTGACATCGGCGATGCTGGATCGGATCTTACATCACTCACACGTAGTCCAGATAAAAGGAGAGAGCTATCGACTGAAGCAGAAACGAAAGGCCGGGGTTATAGCGGAAGCTAATCCTGAGTAAACAAGGTGGATCAATATTAAACCGTTGGTGGTGACGGTTAGTGGATCACTTTTTACCCGTTGTTGACACAAGTTCCAGAAAGGTGATTTTCTCGCTGATAGCAGCGTAAGCGTCTCTCTCCTTCCTGAGCTGGTCATACTTGCTTTGCCAGTTATTCACCGTGGTACCGGAAAGCAGGGTTTTGACTTTGAATTTATATGCAGAATCCACAATACGCTGCAGTGCCCGGGAGGCTTTATTTCTGGCATTGCGAAATTCCTCCCACTGACCCGAAAGCTGTTTCTTTTCGTGATACAGACCGCGAGCCACTTCAGTGCTGACCGTCTCTTCAAAGGCTTTCTCTTTCTGAATGAGGTACGACATAGCCTGCTCAAGCTCCGCTGTTTTCTTCAGAAAGCCACGGTAAATGAAAACCCGTATTATCAGGGCAACAGCTATCAGTAAACCAAAAAACAGACCGACTATTCCGACCGGATTCGACACTGATTCAATAAATCGCTCATTAAGGTTAATTAATGCTCTTACCGCGACATAAATACCCCAGGCAATTACACCAATAATAACCAGAATAATTCCCGCAGAATTGTTATCCTTTTTTCTACGTGCCATTTTTTATTTCCTTTCTTCTTGCATTCCAGTTCATTCAATCCGCATAGTGGAGAAGGAACCTCTTCCACAAGGATTAATACTGATTCCCTGAACAAATCGGTAAATGGGTGAAGCCGGGTTTGTTTGCCATATAAAGAGGAGCGCATGTGGGCTGACGGGGTTGCGTATTGACTGGCTCAACACTTTCCATAACGGGTTGCTGCTCCTGTTTTTTCGGGGTTTTCACCTTTTTAGTCCGTGTTTTACTTGTAGGCGCGGAAAAATTTTCCTGCTGGTGAGTTGCGGCATTACCGTACCCGGAGCAGAATCGCTTCGACTGGCTAAAACTGCCGTCGTTACAGACAAAACGGCCATCCGAGGTGCAATGTGCAATCCCTCCTTTTGAACCTGAGCAGGGCTGTCTTCCTCGTGCGGCCTCAGCCTGTAAGGTAAAAAGGACACTGAACATAAGAAAGAGGCTTAGTTTTTTCATTATTACTTCCATGATCATTTCACGGGTCAATTCGCAGTGACTAATAAAGAGAATGAATATTATCGCTATGGCAATAACGCTAAAATCAGACCAAAAAAAGTACCTTCATCAAATAGTTGCCCTGACTGAGATGACGTTTCAGGGGGAGTATAAGTCCAGTTACTCACACACCCCACCCGCATGAACAGGCGTCCTTGAGAAATAATCTTTTCCCCAGAACAGAAAGTTACATCGACACAGCCAGCCACGCCCTGGCCATACAGAAATATCGGCATAAACTTTACCGCACGGCTGTCATAACGCAGAACGATACCGGAAATCTCGAAAGTACCTCCCTCTACCAGCAGGTCCGGAACAAATGCCGCCAGCGGCTCTACATTCAGCCCAGTACCTGTCAGCCACTCATCCATCTGCGTCTGAAGTTGCTCCATTCGCAGGCGAAACTCTGCTATATCAGTCTGACACTTACTGCCAGGAGAAGCCGGAACGGGTTGCCTTTCCTGAAGCTTCTTCAGGAACTGTGATTTTACGGACATGATGTTATCTGACCTTATATACGGGTTGTTGTGTCGAGATACTGCTGTTGCCTGAGATGTCGCAACAGGACCCGTCCTTCGGGCATAAACTCAGTGCCGTACCGCACCAGACCAATCCCTTTAAGTTCGGCGTCAATGGCATAGCGCAACTCGCCGGGTACGTTCTGCTCCAGCAGAACAACGTCTATCTTTTTCAGCCGTGGCTCATATTTGAGCAGGACGGCAGACAATGTGCCCATAAGCTCATGGGCCGTTCCCGGCATCCCCTGCAGGATTTTCGTCATATCAGGCAACCCGTAGTCAGGCAAATGCGCCAGCGTGCCGGCGCGACAGTTGAGTACGCGCTGCATGTTATCCAATACCGAGAGAATGACCTGATTTTCTTCACTGACCTGGTTGAGGTTGAGGCCACCTGTAAAATTTCCGGTTAGCATTTCATACAGCGAAGGGGTGTTATGTCTCTGGGGCATCAGTCGTCCTTAAGCGGCTGCAGCGTCAGATGGTTCTCACCAGCTTCCAGAATGCGCGGTTTATCCGGATCCAGATCGCTGCGTTTGATAACCTGCTTCCATGTGTTGTTGGTCATATCCGGATGGCGAAATAACCCCACTACCGCGACAAACTGCGCCTCTTCTTCCATCGGCATATCAAGGCTCGCATCACCGCCCGGCTTCACCACGACATCACGACTGGCCAGCATATCCTCTTTCAGAATGCTGGCATCATCCTGAAGCAGGTGCTGATAAACCGTATTATCAAAAGTTTTACGGTCTTTGAGCTGGTAAACCCGAAGCACGACAGGCTCTGACAGCGAGTTATTTTCGCGAGAGTCGGTGTTCAGCGCTTCACGGGCGGTGAAATCCAGATGCAGGATTTTAATCTTTTTATAGAACACAGAATTAAACGCCGATTTGGTACCGTCGGCGACGCTCTGCGTCACCCCGCAACCTGTCAGAGTAAGCGCTATCAGAGGCATCACCCAGCACGTAGTCTTAATTAAACTTGTACGTAACATGTCGGTTTCCTTGTTGTGGTTGCGCGGGCTCCAGCCCGCTGTAATAACCCAGCTCTGTCGTAAAGGTTTCAGGGATGTCGTCAGGAAGGCTATCCCCTTCTGCTCCCAGCACGCCGTTCATTCCCAGCCAGAAAGGATTCTCACCCAGCGGGGGTACGGCAAGCAGTCGAACAGACGTCGTGAGGGTCATTCTGGCCTTAAACCGCCAGCCCAGATACACCCGCAACATAACCAGGAAATCCAGGTACAACTGTCCATCAGGCTTCCAGCCCTGCGCTTCCTGTTCATTATCCGTCGCGAGAGCAATCAGCAGCTGGCTACCTGCATCCATCGCTTCGTCACCCAGCGGCGTATTGCCATCAAGCAGAAAATCTTCGTCGCCGTAAAAACCCAGCGGCCTGTCGATCTCTACAGGCCGGAGACAATAGGGGCTGACCTGCACCGTTGTATCGGGGGCCAGCAGACTCACAAGAGCCTGGATCCCTTCCTGGGTTTTTCCCGGCTGCTGTAGCACTCCAAGTAGCGACAGAAAACGGGATACTGGAGTGGCAATATGCTTCGCAGTACCGGGAATACCCAACCCCACCAGCCCCAGCAGCGACTGCGAGATGCTGTCCGTTCCGCCCGGCTCAAACGTGGCGGGGTAAGAGTATTTACGCCAGACGCGGTAAA
Organism: Enterobacter cloacae complex sp. CARB60; assembly: GCF_036487345.1. Classification (NCBI taxonomy): domain Bacteria; kingdom Pseudomonadati; phylum Pseudomonadota; class Gammaproteobacteria; order Enterobacterales; family Enterobacteriaceae; genus Enterobacter; species Enterobacter cloacae complex sp. CARB60. The sequence continues at coordinate 1,301,737 of NZ_JAZKLC010000002.1, read as the reverse complement.
ACTGCGTCAGAATGCGATGACTGAAGATATCCAGAAAACCCTGCAGCGTCTCATGCCCTTCCCGGCGCAAGGTGATATCATCGAGATACGCCGTCGGTAAGGGCGAATCGACACCGTACATGCCCATAAAGGTGGTGCGAATAACAGCTGGCTTGCTGTCATCTTCTTCGTCATATTCGACAGCCTTCAGTTCGCTGGCCGGGAACCCCATCCCAGGATGCGGCGCAAAACGCACCGGATCATCAGAGGGATGGCTGGTCGATCCCATTATCGGTCTGCCCGGGTTGCGTTTCTCCAGCAGTTGACATAACCGATAGAAGTTAATGCGGTGAAGGTCGGCTTCAAGCCTCGGTGTCAGCCGGGAATGCGGCGGTTGTGCTTCTCTTCCCATTCCAGACGCTCTCCGGTTGGTTGCAGAATAATAATAAGGCGATTGAACAGATAGATGTCGGTGTAGAGCGCGAAGAAGCGGCTCAGCATCTCGCCGAACAGGCAGATGTCGCCGCGCCCGGCAAAGCCGTGACTATCCAGCGTTACTTCAATCTGCACGCCGCGCACCAGGTAACCCTGCTCAAATCGCTCGGTTTCACTATGCTTCACGTCGATAATGGCTTCCAGGCGGCGGCGGTTCATCTCACTATCGGTCCATTCATACAGCGCAAGGGTGCCGCGCAGCACATCGGCGTTATCCATCATCGACAGGAACCCGCTACCGAGATGGCTCAGCACGCGCCAGTGGAAACGGTCTTGCGCCGGCGGGTAACAAGGAAGCGTTGGCGCACACAGGTTGCGCACGGCGATACTGGCCGACGTGGTTTTCATTACCGTATCGAGCACGGTACTTTGCAATGCTCGTCGCGGCAGTTGGCCGTTGGTACCAGTGAGCGTCAGCGACAGGCTTTCATCTTCAGGGACGGTGTGGTTATCAAACGCTTCGCCCCCCAGGATAAGCCAGGTGTTATGCAGCCCGGAGGGACCGCGGCGCACGCGGGTGTGGTAGTAATATTCCGGGGCTTCATGGCGCATCATTCCACCTTTGTGGCGAAAGCTGGAGAACGGCACGTAGGTATGCTGGCTCGATGACATCACTGAATCCACCGCGTATATATCGGTATGGCCATCCTGCACGCGCATCGGGCGCAGCATATATTCGGTCTGAAGGGAGTTGAGCGTCAGCGGGTCAGACTCCAGCGGGAACAGGTTAATCACCGGCACACAGTTCAGACGCAGATGCTTTTCAGTAAAGCTGAAATCATGCTCCCAGCGCTCCGCCAGTACCACGTCGATTTCAAACCAGGAGAGCTCAGCCGGAAAGACCACAGTCTCCAGCCCACGTAGCCCCGTGAACATGAATTTCTCACGGAAGGTGAAGTACTCCAGAAGCAGCTGGTAGCCGCTAAAGCTGCTGCTTCCCTTCGGCCACAGGTCATCGTCATCGCCAAATCCCAGCGCGGCGAAGTACCCGTCGAGCGGTCTTCTGTCCATGTCACCCGGCATCCGCAGCCAGAGACGCGCCGTGTTCATGGTAAAGGCTTCATGCATGGCGCAGGCCAGCGGGGCGTCTGCATTGAAGTAGAACGGGAGCTGGCTGAGATCGACACGGCTCCAGTCGGCAAGGTGGCTGCAGTTAAACCGCAGGCTGATGACCGAACGCCCGTCAGGGTCAGTTGACAGGCGAGCGTGTTCCAGCGACAGCGGCTGAAGGGTAATCTCTTTGGTTGTCGTGTACCGACAGCGAGTACCCTTCTCACCGATCGGCCTCGAGTTCACCTCGAAACCTTTGACGATGCGCATCTGCTCTTTCATCTCGCGCCAGTCAGGGGTGAACTCCACCACCGACATTGACGGAATGGTACGCAGGTAATGCGGCCACAGCAGGCTGACCAGCCCTTCGGTTAGTTCCGGCAGGTCGTCATCGAGCTTTTCACGCAGGTGCCCCATCAGGAAGGCAAAGCCCTCGAACAGCCGCTCCACGTAAGGATCGCGTGCGCCCGCTTTATCGAGATTGAGCATTGCCGCCTGTTCGGGGTGAGCACGGGCAAACTCTTCACCGGCTTCCAGCAGGTAGCGCATTTCAGCGTCGTAATAACGCAGGGTTAAATCGTCCATAGGTTTTTTATTAATTTTTCTCATTAATTAATGAACTGAAAATATCAAACTTAATAAGGTGCCATCAAAAAGGAAGAGATATTGATCAATATTTATATCTGAATGCTTTTATCTTCTTTAAACACAAATCACCAGGAACACTTTCAAGAGCATCGTCATTGCGTCCGTTTTTTATTTTAATCAATACAGAACAAGAACCCTCAACTGAAGACAGGATAAAATTTCGCCCTCCCCCACCAGTTTGATTATATTCATATTGACTACCAACCCTCCAACTGATATCAATTGCTGCATCCTTTCTGAATAGAGATATAAATGAAGGCGTAAATACACTTTCCCCACCAGGCGCTATAATTTCTGGCTTTGCTTTTACAATTCGCTCAACTTCGCCAGGATCAGGGTCGACATTATAGACACTCACACCTGCAAAGACGTATATATATTTATTAGTATGATTTATAATGGTAATTACGGGTCGTATCGGGATAACTTGAGCAACCAGCACCAATAGACCTAAAAAAAACATAATAAAAATCAGTCTTATTTTCTTTGCCAAAATCACTCCTCAATCTTTTCTGAGTTATTTCCATTCCAGCACCAATGTTTTTCTCTTGAGTGAGGAAGTAGCACATCAGGTGTTTTCACGAGCGCGTCAAGTATATTATCTACAGTCAAATTCTCTGCATATTTCCCATATTGATGAAACAGAGCAAACCCGATTTTCATGCTCGTAACATCGTCTACCGTATCATCCCCAATGGCACCTGGCGTCATATTTTGTTCCCAAGTAGAACCTTTTAGGAGCAATGATTCAGAAAAACCGACACTAAGGCCAACATAGCCATAATGTATATTTGACCACACATCATAAAAGTAATCGTGTTGTTTAAACTTGTGGTAATAAGATCTTGATGGTTTTCCTTTTCTAGGTAAAGGTCGTGCAACAGCCACTGACGAAAATCTATCGCGAATTATTGGTTTATGATCCCATGTAGAACCCGTTTTTACAGTCTGATACCAGATAGCCATGGCAGCCAGCAGATCAGGTTGGGGAGGGAGAGATAACTTTGAGTAAAAGGGAAGGTTATCCCATTCGGCACGTCTTTTATTTAATGTATCTTCGTCAATTAAACCTCGAATTGTTTCTGCCTTACGGCCTCTGACATTAGCTTTGATTTCACTGAGTATATATTCAGCAACCTTAATGGCTCCATCAGTATGAGCACAATGACGTTCACTCTTATTTTCCGAATGCAGGTTCTCATAGGGAGTCTGTAAAGAAGCAATAAGCCCATCAAGTGTAAATGAAGAGCTTATACACTCTCCTCCTTTCTCGTAAGTGTCCCGCATCATCGATGGCACAAAGCGCGCCCTGCAGGGGCAGGAACTGGTGCTGTCTAGAGTACCCGCCATTTTACGTCCATGTACGCTGTCATTCGAGATCCCGCCCGCAATCATATACATTCCTGGATGCTGACCACAGGTCACCCGATCGCGTTCAAGGGCGATCGCCTTCCCAAAGAGGCAGTGATCACTTGCACCGTCCACAATCTTGCCGCCACAGGTTGTCATATCCCCCTGGACGAGATAATAACCTTTTGTCATAGTTCACTCCTTTGATTCAGTCTTGGTTACCCGCAAAGCACTGCACTGCTGGCCGGATCGAGCGCAATCAGACCGGACAGAAGCAAATCCATCTCGGGCTGAAGCCGTGATTTATCGGTTTCACTGCGTGTGGCTTTCATGCGCAGTAACCTGAGACGACGCGATTTGACTTCAAACAATAGCGCCGGCGTCCACTGCGTCAGTGTGATTGACTGTGCTGCAGCATCGAGTTCACCCAGCAGATGCAGGGCCAGTTCGTTCTTACCCTTCTGCTCTGCCACGCGGGCCATCAGCAGGCGCATCAACCATTTGTCTTTCGTGGAGTCCGTCCCGGGACGTGTCTGAAGCCAGAGGAGCGTAGCATCCAAGCCATCCGTGTCAGCTTTCTCAAGCGCTTCCGGCTCGAGGGCCAGGATATCATTGTCCGACCCACTGACAGCACTGACCTGCTCATCACGCCAGACGGACATATCGTCCAGCACGCTCTGATTGATCCAGTTAAGCGTGACCTCATCAGCAAACGGCGTTCCGTCATTAAAGGCCAGCGTTTCAAGCCCGGTGAGGCGTCGCAGCAGCCCTTTCAGGTCGGCGATGATGATGTCGGCCAGCACATCCTGACCTAACTTCACGAGAGCCTGATGGATATACCACTGCAAATCCAGCCAGAGGTGATTGGCGCCACGCGAGAAGGTGCTGTCCGCCTGCTCAAGTATCTCCAGCCAGCTCTGCTGCAGGTACAGGCGTTTGAGCATGGCCCGCTGGTCAGCCCGCGGCGGTTCAATGCGCGTTTTCCCCTCAGCATCCGGTGCAGGGATAGCTCTCAGCGTGTCATGACGCAGGCTTTTCATCAGCCGGTGTGCAGGAAGCCATCCATCGGGTTGTTCACGCAAATATCCCGCCAGAGTACGGGCTTGAGTCAACAAATCCTGACCGGATGTGATGTGGCTTAGGACTGGTGCGTCATGATCTGTCGCGTGTGCAGAGGTCTGTGACTGAAGGCTGTTACTGGCGTTCTGCGGAACCAAAGCATCTACGCCACCGGCCTTCATCAGGCGGGATTCCAGCGCGCTGTACAGCGCATTCAACTCGGGACGTGACGTTTCCGGCTCAGCATCCAGACTGCTGCGGATGAGCAACAGCGCACCGGCTGTACGTATAGCATCGTCGCGTACCACTTCAGGCCACAGGGAAAGGCTGTCAAGCAGACGAGAGCCTGCCAGCCATTCCAGTGCCGGTTTACGGCTTCGCTCCCGCTGTGGATGAAGTTGCGCACCGTAGCGCTGCAGCAATCCCGCCAGCAGTTCAAGCCCTTCGGCAAAGCCAGCTTCTCCATCCTGGTGCAGACGGGCCCAGCAGTAATAGGTCGCAATACGGATATCTTTAGCGGTAGTGGTCAGCAGTTTTTCGGCAAGCGTACAAATCAGCCCTGTATCGATGCCGGAGAGTTTATTGACCTCCTCTCTGATACGCTGGAAATCATCATCATAGCCTGGCTCCTCCCCAGTGGGACTGGTATCGCTGACAGGGGCAAGCCAGGTCTGCCAGCGTTCCGTGCGCGCCTCTGCCTGCTGTCGCAACGCAATTTCATCCGCCTGACAGGCGGCAATCAGATTCTGCAAAGTGCTCATTATTCGATTCCATCCCTGTCACTGATTTCCGTATTGGCCATCAGCGCCTGAGCCGTGGCCGCGCTGTCAACGCTGAAAATCTGATCCGGCAGCGTGAAGCCACGCAGTGCCAGTAATGCCAGTGGCCCACTGCCCAGCTGTGAACGCAGTACCCACTGCAGGGTACGACCATCCGGAGCGGTGAAACTGACCATCCACTGACTGCGGTCAAGCTGCTGACGCTTGCCCTGATCCAGCCAACGAATAAAGCCCCAGGTTCCGCGGTAATCCCCAAACAGACGCGCACCGGCGTTGACCGTGGTCCAGGTCAGCATGGTTCCCGGCTTGTAAGTCTCTCCCGGCCAGCGGAAGGACTGCCAGTCAGCCATCTGGTTAAAGTAGTGCAGCTTTTGTCCATCCATGGTCAGTTGCGTTTCCACAACCTGCGATGCCGGGCGTGCCTGCAGCTCGAAGCTGATGCCCTGACTGCCATCGGTAAACAGAATGTCTGACAGCTCGCTCAGCTGATTAATGGCCCGCAGAAAAGCTGGGTTAAAACTCAGCCCCTGGCTGTTGACCTTATCCGGTACCCACTGGCTACCTTCTTTGTGAAGCACCCCACTGAGTTCTGTGGTCAGGAATCGATCTATGCGACCACTGTCTTTACGGATGAACTCTGCCAGCATCGGCAAAGAGGCGTCACTCTTGCTCGCTGCAAACGGGAAGCGCCCATCAAAGGCGGTGCGCCAGTTCGCCACTACGGATCGGCTCCATTTGTCATTCAGGCTCGCCGCCGACGGCTGGAGTACAGTCTCCCAGGCCTGGGTCAGCGGCTGCACAAACATCGTGCTACCAAAACCACTCCACTCTTCACCAAGGCTTGCCGAAATCAGACTGCCATACTGCTGGGTGTCGGTCAGGTCAACGCTTTTTCCCTGAAATACGGTCTGCGCCAGGGTTTGCATCATCTCCTGCGGATCTGAGGCGCTGGCCACCTGCTGCAGGCGCAGGCGCACGCGAGTGATACGGGTCAGATAGGTCTGCAGACTCAGAGTGTTGTCAGCCGACATGACGTTGCTGCCCGTGTTTTTGCCCAGAAGCTGAAGCAGCGGACCGAAAGTTTCATCCAGTGGCCCCTGTGGACCTGTCGCAGACTGGTCAATTGCGGGTTTGTCTTTTCCACCAACCAGATCTTTTGCCGATTTGATAATGGAGTCAGAAAGGCCTTCGCTTTTCTGGCCGGTCTGCCCCTGCCAGGCAAGAGTATTCATCAGGGCAATCATTGGCGACTGGCGGACATCACTCATCAGCGTTAGCTGGTCGGTTACATCGGCAATATTATTCGCAGGATTCCAGCGCAGACTGTTAAGGAAGTTCAGCCAGCTGCCGGCAAAGTCAGTGAAGTAACGCTCAGTCAGGCGTGCTTTGAGCGCTTCAGGCGACATATCCGCCGATACGGCTTTACGGGAATCACTCAGCACCCAGTCGATTTCATCCCGGCGAGAACCAGCAGCCTTCTCAATGGCCTGCTGAATCCCGCCTTCCCATGCCTGGCGGGTGAACATGCCCAACACCACCTCTTCAGTGGTAAACAGCCGCCGCGCATCGGTACCGCTGGTCATGTCTTCCAGAGATACATCGGCAAAGTTACGGCGCACGGATTTGAGCATGTTCTCATACAGCGTGCTTTCTGCATTGCGGCGGCCAATCTGCTGTAACAGCACCTGACGGCTCTGGCTAACCAGCTGTGCATCCGGCGTGATTTTCCACTGTGGCTGCTTTGGTAGTTCGGAGATGTAGAAGGCCCATAAATCCGGCGACAGGCTTTGCCATAGCCCGGTGGAGATCCCCATACGCGTCGGCTGCACGGTTTTCATAGTTTGTGCGTAAAACGCACCGTCGACTTTATCCGGACGAGCCATCATCAGCCAGGCTTTAAGCTGGTCATAACCCGGTTTCGCCAGCTGTGCACGCTGGTCGCTATTTGGCGCAGAGTTGATCAGATCTGTGAGCTTTTGCGCCAGGGCAGCATTTGCCGGGTCGCGTATTAGGCTGTTGTTCGCCACGCCGTACCAGGGCAGCATTGCGTTGAGCAACTGCTGGTTATGGTCAAGACCGAAACGCTGATACCAGGGCGTGCCCTCCTGAACATTGTGCAACAGGCGGCCGGCGTCGTTTCGCAGTTCATGCAGTGCCGACAGTTGATAGTCGGATACGGAAGGATGCTCGACCAGGGCATGAGCCTGCTCAGCAACAGAAACTATCTGCATCCGGTTGACTGCGAAAGACAGCAGTATTCCCGCCCCCCAGACACCAATGATTGTCATCAGTGTCCAGGCAAGGGTCTGCTCCCAGGCCATACCGACACGGCGGCCACGCACGCGGGTGCAGTCATCCACGATGCCCTGCCAGGTTGCTGGCAGGGTCAGGGCATGACGCTGAGATTCGGAGACATATTTCTCAGCGCCAGCTGTGCCCTCAGACGTATGAATAGGTTGACTATCCGGCAGGCTGAACATCAGACCACGCAGCGGAACACGCTGCTGGGAGGCAGCCAACCATGGCACCAGTTGTTGAGTCCAGCGGACGATACCACCGTCTTTGAGGCGCTGGCCCAGGCGCAACAGGAAGTCGTGGCCGCTGTTCTCAGCGACCTGACTCATACCCTGCGTCCGCAATGCAGGCAACATCAGCTCAAGCTGACGGGTAATATCGTCTGCTTTGGCATGCAGCGGGAACGTCGCCCCGACCACCTGTTCAGTACGTGTCGTCTGCGGCCACTTGCTGTCACTCAGTTGCCACAGCCAGATCGGTGTTGAGTAATGCAGCAACTCACTGATTTTTTCCAGTCCGCGGAGGTCGTTGTCGCTGATTCGTGGAGTCAGGTTAAGCGACTGAGGCATGACCCGGATAATCCCGTCTAGTGGGCGCTCGCGACGCAGTTTACGCAGCGCGGTATATTTCTCCTTATCCGGTTCAGCTGTCAGACTGCCGCCGTAAATCAGCACGGTGCGGTTTCCTTCAAGCCAAAGCTGCTGTCGCAGGCCAGGCACCAGTTGGTCAATCGCGGCTTCATCGCCGGTGATCAGTAGCAGACGGATTTTGCGGTGCCAGAAGAAGTTATAACGTTTGCGCAGGTGGTGATTAATATCACCGTACATCATAGCTTCAGGAGTATGAGGTGTTTTCTCTTTCTTACGATTCTTCTCATCATCGCCGTTGGTTATTTGAACGATGGTCTCGAACTCTTTACTACCAGTATGCTGGACAGCAATAAATAGCAGTATTGCTCCAGCAATTAAGCTCCCGATCAGGCAGTAGCCAGCAATAAGCCAGTGTGTCTGTTGCTCAGTATCTGCTGACAGACCAGCAACGTCAGGATATTTCCAGACGATAAATGTCATTGCCCCTAATAAAATCAAGAAGAAGACGACCAAAGCAAGATAACGCCCGACTATTGTTCTAGGAAGTAACGCAGATAACCTCACGAATCCATCTCCTGTCGGAAAAACGTTGGGGTAACAACTGTGCTCCACAGCACATCCTGTGTCGTGTCACCGCAGATAATCATCTGGGGTAACTGTGTTTGCTGCGCCGTTTCCGAAGCAGCGGCAATTGCTAACCACGGCGCTGCCGCTCCTGCGTGGCCCATGGAACTATCGAGATTGATGACAGTATCGCTTTCAACCGCCCGAACCGGTGATTTATTTTGATTAATCACCACCTCGGCATGTTGTTGATCAGTGAGTCCGGATAACCAGAGATGTTTGAGCACACCATCCTTGATCGGAACGTTGTAGGCAGCCATTCGCATACCGGATTCAAGCTCTTCAGCTGAAGAGGGATCGGGGCGATGAAGTATTGCCATTGGGGTTATTGATTCCTGCATAAGTCTGTTACCCAGAAGTAATGCAACTGCAGTTTCTGCGCTATTGGTCGCATGAATAGGTGCAACTTGTAATGCTACAACCAAAAGCAGTGAATTTTCTTTTGTTTTGCTATTTAACCAATGTTCTAAAATTACTGGACCATTGTTTTCCATTAATTCAAAAGAATGCAAACTGCCAAACTCACGCCATGATTTGAGCCACATTTCATTGATGTTCTCTTTAGGGATTGCTGATGACACATCCAATGCAATAACTAAGTTTACATTGTTCGGGATATAACTCAGAGGTAGCTGGCAAATCAATTTATTGAATAGACAAAGAATAAGTTCAGATAGATTATTATTATCGTCCTGAAGCAGGCTTAGCCTTACACCTTCATTTCCAGCCCGATCTTTTTGTGAGAAAAGAATAGATTTATTCGTAATTAATAAATTTAATAAGTCATCTTTACCTTTTACTTTATGCCCGGTGATTAATGATGTTGATAAAACCTGAAACGCCCTTCTGCTTTTTCGTGTCTCACTTAGAATCCACTTTTCTCGTCGCTTATCGTAGCTGTTCGCTTTTATGCCTTTTAGTATCCAAATGACGACACAGACAGAACCAATGATAAACCAACATGTAAAGGGAATGCCAATTGCGAGAAACCAAAAGTTTTGACCTTTAATGTAGCTGCCAAACATGCGCATCAGTATTATGCTAAGACATGTAATGAAAACTAAAAAGCAAAACCAGCGGACTCCTTTAAGAGGAGGGGGGAAGCCATATAAGGGAGGTAAGTTTTTAAGTGAATACATATATTAAATCAACCATCTATCACTCATTCGTGAGTTAATAACTGCCATTCAATTCTTCAGGAATAATGTAGCTGCTATTATTTGTGTCAAAATGCAATTAAAAATTTTTCTCGATTTTCTTTTTCTCATTGATTGATAATGAAATTATATACAACAGATAGGAATCATTGACTAACGGTTTTTTGTTTCGATAGATAATGTATTTTGCATTGAATTATTGCCATCTAGATCTTCCATGATAGCCGTCCACTGAGCAATCATACTAAAATCATTGTTAGCGAAAAACCTAACAGATGATGTTCTTGCAAATAACCCTGATTATTTGAACCATAAGACACCTCAGTTGCCTATTTTATCGGTGATACTGTCATGATACTAACATAATGCTCGCCGAGATATTTGACTGAACTTATAATATAAATACCTTTTGAACTTTTTCTCACCCAATAAATATCAGTAGGGATATATTGATTAAGTGATGTTGCAAGGTCTTGAACTGGGTACATTAGAATTAAAAAGTCAGATATAATACATTGGATCTTATCCTTTTTACATAAACTATAATTATTCATTTCACTTTCTGAATTATCTTTATGCCAGGGGTTCCCAGCATCATTAGAATGAGAGTAATTTGCTTCCAGCATAGATTGAATTGAAGAATAGCTCGCTGCAAAGCAGCTCCCGCGGTGAATTATAAAAGATACTAAAACTGCGCTGACTATTTTTTTCATATTGATTAACTCACTTCACTGCATTTACATAACTGCCAACATGCATATTCATTAGTTGTTATCCAATAGAAAACCAACACCTAAAAAAGACTGAAATGTCAGTTAGAAGTTATGTTATCTTGAGATTTGAATCTATCACTTCGAACTTCAACTCCACCAGATTTAAGACTTATCTCACCTGCTTTGAATTCAAACACTGAAGAATCTTCAAATTTGATTAGAACATTATCCGTGCCCCATGTAACATTCATTAAATTTGAATTCGCAACTTTAGGGTAAAATGCATTAGATATAATTAATTTATTTTTAAAATTTAGCAACTTGTATTTCGTGCAGTTTACTTCTGCATCATCTAGCTTGCAGGAGTTGGAATTGTAGGAAATTATTATCTGATCAATCTTTTTTATATTATTTTTATGATAGGGTAAGTTATTGTAGACAAAGGCTTCGTCTACCTCATCAGTCGGAAGAGTTAAAATAGTTTCATTATTTAATATTAAATCAGTATCGCCTGCAAAGTTCAATTTTGAACGCAACAGTCCGCTCACTGTTTCACATCCATCTTGATTAGATGAACAATTTAGTGCAGCAAAAACACTGGAAGGAACTATAAGAAAATATGTCAGGATTAAGTTATTAACTTTCATTTCAGCCTCATAATTTATCAATAACGCTAAAAAGCCGTACATCTTTAACTTGATTACCAATAACCTTTGGACAATAAAAATTGAAAAGTTTAATATTTGAATTAATATATCCACTTAACCATTGTCGATGAGCCAATAGATAGCTTCCATCACAATCTTCCGCCCTAACTTTAGCATTCTTCTCTTTAATCTGAGCAATAAGTAATTTTTTTGCCCTAACCTCGCTGATTTCATTGTTAATAAACTTACATGCATCAGATACACCAAGGTGATGAGTTAAGTATATAATTTTAGCTTTATCTGCATCATTTAAGGAATCAATATTGTAACCAATACTCTTCAGGATAGATAAATTATACACTCCATAATCTACTGCAGCCATAATTGCATAAAGTGACTTAAATCTCATATTTAACCAATCTTGAATCGATTTTGTTGATTTTTGTGGGTATGGTGTTTCCCCGACTAAGTAATCACTTTTAACTATATCAGACATTGATTTCCAAACATCAGGGGAAACATTGAACTGAGTTTCCAGAACAGGAGTTTTATCTTTTTTTAGAACGGGCTTTCCTTGCTTATCCATTTTGGGTTTTTCAGCTAGTAATCCCATTTCTCTGGCTTTGTCATTTAAGAAGGTTCCCTTTCTAAAAGTCTCTCCAAACCATGTTTTGTTAAGAAACTGCGTCATCCCCGCAGCTGAACTTTTATACAGCACAATATCAAGCGGAGGTAAATCAGCTTTGGTTCTGGCTTCCTTTCTCTTTTTCATTTCGCCATAATTATAGCAAACTGATTCTTGTTTCCAGACCAACTCTTTATCTTTAGCCGATTCTGCATTTATTACCGCGGCAATACTTTGAGGTATAATCCCACTACGCTTAGAGGCTGCAATTATGTCATCCCAATAAATTATATTTCTTCCAAGGTTAAGATTATACTCATTAGGGCAAGCATGATTAATTTGAAGTACAGGATTCCCTTTACTGTCACGTCCTTTTGTGACTGTATTTAACTCTCCAGCTTGAGAGTCAAGATGACCGGGTTGACCATTTAATGCGGATGACGTCCCTCTAATTCTAACTTTCGGACTTGTTAGCTGAATGTTGTTTTTCGATTCTGATGGAGATATGTCTGCAATTTTTTTTGGCTCACCAGACCCAGCAGAAACAAACACCTGTACGTCGGAAACCTTATCGAGTATAAAATCACTAATTTTACCCAGATCGTTTGTCACCGACTCATATACCTCTCCACTCAATGCAACCAATTTCACTTTAAGATTTTGAATTGGTTTCTCAATAAGGTCCTGAAATGTAAATGACATAACACATTTTTCATGGGAAGGAGTTTCAGAAATCGATATCTCACCGGGATATTTATATGATGGTAATATAATTACTTGTCCAGGATAGATCAGAGAAGCATTTTTTATTTCATTATACTCTGCCAGCTCTTTTATCGAGATATTGTTATCCTTGGCTATTTTTCCTAGAGTATCGCCCTTTTGAACCATAATGACGTTATCTTTGGGATTAAGAGATTCAATATGATCTAACGGCACGGGTTTTTCTTCGGGATCATTTATGCATCGCCAGTCGGCTGACCATCCCAGAAGCCCATGAAAATCCGTTGGCTCATCAACAGGTTTGTGAAACAGGGGTATTAAGTTGTCAGCCATCACACCCCCTCCACCGGAAATGATTTGAAAATTAATCCTTCAGCGTCTGAACCATTCATTCCTTTGATCCTTGTAAACATGTGATTAGAGCCAGGAGAAAGAACTGGCATCTCCGGCAATTCAGGTCTATTGGAAGCTTTCTCTTGCCTGTCATAATGACCTGCACAGGTTCGATAGTCGCCAATAGTTGCTGACTCAATAGCATTGCCATCCAGAGTGATATAACTCCCCCCACCGTTAAGGGTGAGCCTCTTCTTTGCGATGATTCTGATTTCATCCTCCGTGCTGACAATGCTGATTTCCTTCCGGGCCAGCAGCGCCATCAGGTCGCTCTGCGCCTGTACCTGCACCGGCCCCTGGTTCGCGATGAGCTTAATCCCCAGCTTGCGAACAAACACGCTCAGGGCATTACCCACCCCGATGAACAGATTTTTCGCCACGCTGACGTCGGCATTTTTACCGGCAGTGGCTATCAGGTTCTGCCCGGCAGATACCTGCAGATGTTGTCCGCTGGTCAGCGCCATTCCATCCGGCGCGCTCATCAGCAGCACTGATTTTTTAAGGTCTGTCAGCTGCTGTTCCAGCAGCTTGATCTGCGCCTGGAGATCGGCCGGGTTCGCGGTTGCCTTCTGCGCGTCATCGGAGATGGACGTCATTTGCTCCCGGGCATCACCCAGATTGCTGACCGCCGGCTGCATATCCAGCACCTGACCCTGCGCCTTCGTCTGGCCGTCAGCGCTGATAAAAATGCCTTTCTGCGCACGAATGGCCCCCCAGCTGTCCGTCCTGAGCTCAAAACCCTCACCTCGCTTCTGCTTCTCAGCATCCACTAAATGTCCGAGATTCAGCTGGCTCTTGCCGCCGTACTCAGTGGAGACCTTGATATGCTCTTTCCCGCGCTCGTCATCGAGGCGGATTTTGTTGTTTGCCGGCGTCCGCAGGACGTTACGTTTGTAGTTGCGGATGGTGACGTGGTCACCGTGCGCCGAGTCATGCAGCACGCCGGAGATGTACGGTCTGTCCGGGTTACCGTCCTCGAAACCAATCGCCACCTCGGTGCCCGCAAGCAGCGGCAGGTGCAGACCGTAGGTGTCGCCTGCATACGGGCGTGACTGCCGCACCCACAGGCTCTCGAATCCCGTTTCCCAGCTGTCCCGGTCGAACAGCATATTGACGCGGTAGCGCCCATCCTTATCGATATGGCCGTAGGTGTCGTTCTCGGTGGTACTGGTGACGCGGGCCGGCAGCGTCCCTGCCATCACCGGGCGTGCCCCCGGCTCAGGGCGGTAGCTGAAATCCGGGCTGTCCGGAATGCCGTCAAAACGGAGGCGAAAGTCTTCATCCCGCCGCGCGTGGGTCCGCATCGCCGTAACGACCACACCCTGAGCAAACACGTCAGCCACTTCGTACCCGCCGGTGACTTTCAGCTGCATACCCGGAGAGAGCGCCGGACTGCTGGTGATGGCCCGCGTCTGCGTCTGGCCATTCAGGTAGCGCTCATGCCGGATGCGGGCATAAAACGCGCCGGACTCGGGCGCCGGATTACGCTCATACGCGCTGCCCGGCGTCAGATAATTGTCGGCATAGTGGTACGCTTCCCCGTACGTGGTCGCGTCGCCCCGGGTGACGTCAACCAGCGTATTCATATCCTCCGTGGCCTGCCGGTAGTTGTAGTCGCGGGTGCTGACCTGCTTCTGCACCACATTGTGGTGGCTCTCCATCCCCCACACCGAGTCCACACCCTGCGAGTGCTGCCCGGACGGCGGCACCGACGGCAGGCTCAGGCCTTTTTCATACCCCTGCTGACCATCGTAAAACTCCACCACGTCAATATTCAGGCGCGTGTCGGTGGTGAAGCGGAACCAGATACCGACCTCACCCAGCAGGCGGGTGATGAAGCGCAGGTCATTCTCGCCGTACTGCATCACCTGCTCACGGCGCGGGTACTCTTTTGTGAGCGAGAACAGAAAATCCTGGCCGCGCATGCCGTGACGTTCGCGCAGGATTTTTTCCACGATTTGCGGGACCGACATATCCTGGTAAATGGCGTTCTGGTGCGAACGGTCAAGCAGTGCCAGATGCGGCTGAAGCGTCAGGGCGTAATGCGTTTCATCTTTTGAGGTGCCGAGGCGTTCAAAACCGGTCACCACCCCCTGAATCACCCGCAGCGGCTGCTGGATTTTGATGCCGTAACCCTGGTCAAGCGGGGCCTGCAGCGTCAGCGAACCGGGCTTCATCAGCATCATCTCTTTGCTGATGCCGTGGTCGCGGCTGGTAAACTCAACACGGTAGCTGAACGGTCTGCTCAGGGCTTCGTCGCCTTCAAAAGCCAGCACGTCGGGTTCGGCTTCACAGCCCTTCACCACGAGCAGGTGATGGTTATGGCTGAATCTTATCGGGGTATTGATGCTCATTGTATTCCTTCACATTGGCAGAAAAATTATGCTCAGAAAAAAGCAGCCATGCATTAAGTAAGTTAATTATTGCTTAGTTTTTATCGTATATTCTTTATGAAAGTCTTTGCCAAAATGGATTGTTAATTCACGCCTAACTTTTATGCCTACTGATAATATAAAAAAACAGGTATATAGCTCATTAAGCCATAAACATTTATTAGACCCATCCGTTTGAAATTAATAATATCAAATCACTCACAGTTAGGTTCTGGCTGTTGAATAGCCATTTTGTTAGCATAAATAAAAAGCAATCAGTCCACTGCATTAATAATGTATCTCTCGCAATTAACCCCTCTACCAATTCAATTATTACTTTTATATGCATGTTATAATAAACCTCTTCAGAAGATAAATAACATCTATAAAAACAATAACCCTAGAATTGCTTGAGTATTTATCATTTAAATTACTAAGTAATGGTATATCACAACCTGCATTACAATTTATTGGATCCACAAAAAAAGTTTTGCACTCATATGCTTTTTAATAAAAACATATTCTGTATCTTCCTTGAATTCACCAGACACCTGCTCAACACCAACAAAAAAACATACAAGGGACAATATTAATACCATTGTGACAGCAACCCAACAACAATTTATCCTGTTAGCATTACCCATACCCCCTAGGATTATTTATATTTAGTTGGTTGCCCTGATTGAATTCTTTTCTCAATCCCCCTACAAACTCCATACCTAAATTACTAGGGCAGGATCTTTCGATTACCTCGTTAGGCTTTTTAGGATTACGGTAAAAAAACCTAGTATTCCTTGTACTCACCTAATGACTTTAGATATTTCCTAAATTATCTTTAGGATTTTATCCTAGGATCCTCAGTCATTCTTTAGCAACGAATCACCATTCCTCAGCGATCTTTTAATACTCATGATTTTTTTAAATTCTTTAATACTCAAAAATACTTTATTGCTTATTTATTTCCGAACATTAATCTCATATTTTTTTTCAAAATATTGTCCAGCACTAGCAACAACCCCTCCCCTAATATTGATTGTTACAACTCCCTGTAATTTAGGCTTGCCTTGTATGGTGAAATTATTATATATGTATTTAGTGTAATATTTTTTTTCAGCGAAGACCAGTTTCAATCCTGAGTTTGATGGATGGACTTCATAAGTCAAATCAACAATCGGTCCTGTACCTCCAGTGATGGAGACTGGAACATAATACTCCTGATTAATATACCCATCTGGCAAATTATTGGGCTCAAATATAAGGTTATTACTACATCCTGTCAAAAACAAAGAAATAATAAAGGTTGTTAGATAGTGATTCATTTTTTGATTATGGTATTTTTGTAAATACCATCCCCCCAAAAGTATGGTTAAGAAAGTCACCTAATGTTAATGATGCCCGAAGCGAATTATCTTTAACTTCACCCCATGAAAAAAGTCTCAACGAGACAGGCTCCTCTAAATTGGTTTTGTTAGTAATACGTCCCCCGTTTACTAACTTTAACGTTCCATCCCAAACAATCCAATGGTCTTTAAATGGAACATCTGCGCCTTGTTGGAGCATGCCAGCAGATATCAAACTAAAGATATGGACATCATTACTCATTAATGAGTTTAATTTACAAATATCGTTTAAACTGCTGTGATATAAACTTATATTACTAAATATTTTCTGCGCACCTATACTCAGCATCCATTTTTCAATATCACCCCATAATGTTATTGCCGATACATTATCGCCAACTGATTCATATCTTAACAAAGAATTAGATGAGTCACGCAAACTGGCCATTGTAATCCAATCAAGTGCGGAAACCCGAGGATGATTTGCTCCTGAAAATAAATCATTCACTTTCAACGTGCTAATACTTGGCTCAAGTAAGTAAGAACCCAGCCTTGCTTTACCATTATTCCACAGATCCCAGACCAGTTGCTCATAAACATCATATCGATCCATCATTAAACAATAATAAAATGCTGCAGGACCACATAGCATCGAATAATATTGGTTTGGATAGTATTCCCCTTCCGGGCCTAACAGGGAAGCAGCCTTTCTGCCTTCAAGTTCATTTTTTATATTATTTTTCGTGAAAGGGTCTAATGGATCTCCTATTGGATGTTCCTGTGCGACAAAAAATCTTGGCATACAAGTGATTTGTATACGGTGGATATTGTCACCCCCGCTCTCATTAACCGGTTTTGTCAGAGCTTTAGTTTCAAAATAGCAGACATTTTCGCGTTTATTTTTAGAGTACGCTTGCCCTGATGCCATTTCACCAAGTGTGTACATTTTTTTCGCAGGTGATAAAAGCACAGAAACCAACTTACCGCCGTGCTTGCGGTATAAGTTCATTTCCATAATGTAGATTACAGATAGATCATCCTCAGTTTCATTCGTTTCATGGGACTGAGTTTGATAATTCGAAGTTACTGGTTGTTTCGCCACTGACAGTAGCATATGTTTTTTATTATTGGCATCAGTTCTATACACATTGAGATCATAAAAAAGGTCGACTGCTGAAACATTCGATTCAATTTTTGTATAAATACTATATTTAGGCATTAATAGCCTCCGGCATCATATGTAGTAGAACATCCTGAGTCTATGCAGACGTAAACAACTTCGTATACCCCTCACCATCACTAACCCCCTCTGATACCAAACTATCAGCCAGAAATGCCTTGTAAGGGGTATTTAACATCGGTACGCCATTATCATCTACACACAAATAACGAATATTATGGCTGCCATCATTTATAGCGTTGGCTAAAGGTAGAATTCAGCGCCATTCCATCCGGTGCGCTCATCAGCAGCACTGATTTTTTGAGGTCTGTCAGCTGCTGTTCCAGCAGCATCGCCGTGATGACCACACCCGCAGCAAACACGTCAGCCACTTCATACCCGCCGGTGACTTTCAGCAGCATACCCGGAGAGAGCGCCGGACTGCTGGTGATGGCCCGCGTCTGCGTCTGGCCATTCAGGTAGCGTTCATGCCGGATGCGGGCATAAAACGCGCCGGACTCGGGCGCCGGATTACGCTCATACGCGCTGCCCGGCGTCAGATAATTGTCGGCATAGTGGTACGCTTCCCCGTACGTGGTCGCGTCGCCCCGGGTGACGTCAACCTGAGTATTCATATCCTCCGTGGCCTGCCGGTAGTTGTAGTCGCGGGTGCTGACCTGCTTCTGCACCACATTGTGGTGGCTCTCCATCCCCCACACCGAGTCCACACCCTGCGAGTGCTGCCCGGACGGCGGTACCGACGGCAGGCTCAGGCCTTTTTCATACCCCTGCTGACCATCGTAAAACTCCACCACGTCAATGTTCAGGCGCGTGTCGGTGGTGAAGCGGAACCAGATGCCCACTTCGCCAAGCAGGCGGGTGATAAAGTGCAGGTCGTCCTCGCCGTACTGCATCACCTGCTCACGGCGGGGGTACTCTTTTGTGAGCGAGAACAGAAAGTCCTGGCCGCGCATGCCGTGACGTTCGCGCAGGATTTTTTCCACGATTTGCGGGACCGACATATCCTGGTAAATGGCGTTCTGGTGCGAACGGTCAAGCAGTGCCAGACGCGGCTGAAGCGTCAGGGCGTAATGCGTTTCATCTTTTGAGGTGCCGAGGCGTTCAAACCGGTCACCCCCCCTGAATCACCCGCAGCGGCTGCTGGATTTTGATGCCGTAACCCTGATCAACCGGGGCCTGCAGCGTCAGAGAACCGGGCTTCATCAGCATCATCTCTTTGCTGATGCCATGGTCGCGGCTGGTGAACTCAACACGGTAGCTGAACGGTCTGCTCAGGGCTTCATCGCCATCAAAAGCCAGCACGTCGGGTTCGGCTTCACAGCCTTTCACCACGAGGAGGTGATGGTTATGGCTATATCTGATCGGAGGATTAGTGCTCATACGTTGCTTCCTGATTCCAGTCAAATTCCAGGCCGATCCCTTCTTCATCGTCCCAGCCAAGGCGTAACGAGTGCGGCGTCTGTTTTGCGGCCATGCAGGTCAGTAACTGCTGGCTCAGCACCGGCAAAATTTGTTGATTCAGCAGGCTGTCGACGTTGCGTGCGCCGGTGTCCGGCAGCAGGCAGGCGGCAGTCAGCGCGTCATACAGGCTCTCATCAATATGCGTGGTCAGGCCGTAGTGACGATGTAAGCGCTTGCTGACCTGTGACAGTTTCATTTCCACGATGGTACGCATGGCAGCTTCAGCCAGCGGACGGTAAATCACCGTCTGAAAACGCGCGAGCAGCGCGGGCTGGAAGTGGTCGCGCAGTATCGGACGCAGCAGTTCTTGCAGATCTGCTTCGGCGGCTTCCGGGTTTTCGTCCAGCAGCTGCATCAGGTGGTCGCTTCCGAGATTGGAAGTCATCAGGATGACGGTATTGCGGAAGTCGATTTCGCGCCCTTCGCCGTCGCGCATAAAGCCGCGATCGAAGACCTGATAGAACAGATTCATCACGTCGCGGTGCGCCTTTTCCACTTCATCCAGCAGCACCACGCTGTAAGGGCGCTTACGCACGGCCTCGGTGAGGATCCCGCCCTGGCCGTAGCCGACGTAGCCCGGAGGTGACCCTTTCAACTGGGAAACCGTGTGCGGCTCCTGGTATTCAGAGAGGTTAATCGTAATAAGTGACTTCTCGCCGCCGTACATGACATCGGCCAGCGCAAGCGCTGTTTCGGTTTTCCCCACGCCGCTCGGCCCTACCAGCAGGAATACGCCCTGCGGGCCGTTCTCGGACGTAAGGCCTGTTTTTGCCGCACGCAGACGCCGGGCGATAGCCTCAAGCGCCACATCCTGCCCAACCACACGTTTACCGATTTCATTTTCCAGGGTCAGCAGTTCGGTCTGCTCGTCCTTCATCAGCGATGACAACGGCACGCCTGTCCAGTCGGCGATCACGTTGGCAACGGTGCGGATATCCACATCCAGGGAAAGCAGCGGGGTGCTATGCTGCATCTCGTTAAGCTCCTGTTGCAGCCTATGAGTCTCACGCTGACGTGAGATATCCTGACGGCTTTCGCGTAGCTGCTCGGTGAGTTTCATCTCCTGACCGTACTGGGTTTCCAGTTCGTCGAGTGCCACTATCTGGCGCACCTCTTCCTGCTCAATTTCGCTCAGGCGCTCGGCATGGCACTGATTGCCAATGGCGATATCTTCCAGTAACGCCTGCTTTTCCATGTCGAGCGCAGCGATACTCGCGCGAAGGCGGGTTAGCTGCTCCGGTACCGTGTCAAGACTCATACGCACGCGGGCGGCAGCGGTGTCCAGCAGATCCACCGCTTTATCAGGAAGCTGACGTCCGGTCAGGTAGCGGCGCGAGAGGGTGACTGCCGCGCGAACCGCATCGTCGGTAATATGCACATTATGGTGTTCGGCATAGCGGGATTTCAGGCCACGGAGCATCAGGCAGGCGGTGTCATCGTCAGGCTCATCCACTTTTACCATCTGGAAACGGCGCTCCAGTGCGGCATCGCGTTCGAAGTACTGTTTGTACTCGGACCAGGTGGTGGCCGCAATAGTGCGCAATTCACCACGCGCCAGCGCCGGTTTCAGCAGGTTGGCAGCATCTGCACCACCCGCCTGGTTACCTGCGCCGATGATAGTGTGCGCTTCATCAATAAAAAGCAGGACAGGTACAGGCGATTGCTGCACCGCATCGATGACGTTTTTCAGGCGCTGTTCGAACTCACCTTTCACGCCCGCGCCAGCCTGCAGCAGGCCCAGGTCAAGGGTACGCAGGACAACCGTTTTAAGGGATTCCGGTACATTCCCCTCGGCAATACGCAGTGCCAGACCTTCAACCAGTGCAGTTTTGCCGACACCCGGCTCGCCCACCAGAATCGGGTTGTTCTTGCGACGGCGGGAGAGAATGTCCACCATCTGACGAATTTCGGTATCACGGCCAAATACCGGGTCAATCTTGCCCTCTTTGGCTTTGGCGGTGACATCAAGGGTGAATTTATCCAGCGCGTTCTGTAGCGCCGGGCTCAGCTCCCCCTCTTTCATTTCTACTCCAGCCGGGCGTCCGACAAATTCCACCTCACCACCATGGCTCTGTGCCAGCTCAGCTTCGCGCTGCATTTCCAGACGCTCGTCCGATTGCGCATCCAGCAAAGGTCGCAGGCGCTCCAGCTGACTCTGACCAAGGGTTAACAACGGCCAAAGGCCGTCACAACGTGCCAGTTTCGGTTTTTCCACCAGTGCCATCAGCAGATGGACGCTGCGAATATGCTCTTCTTCGTTAAGTGAAGCGAGTAGCCAGGCTTGCTGCATCAGAGTCTGGATGTCATCAGACAGCTGAGGCCGATGGCGAACAGAGCGAGGTTGTCTATCCAGCCAGCCGAGCAAATCCTGCCAAATGCTATCCATATCCCATTCGTAGCGACGCGCCAACACCGTCAGGTCACCTTCCCCCTGCTCCAGCAGCTTCAGCAGCCAGTGCTCAGGCAGAATTTCTGCATGGGCGCGGGTCTGGCAGAGCGAAGCTGCACCTTCCAGAGCTCGAGCGCAGTATGGATTAAGACGTCGAAGGAGGATTGCCGGGTTTTCCATGTTGGTTTTACTCACTGTTGAGGACCTGACAGGCACGCTACCGCCCCTGGCCGTTACCGAGGCCCATAAGGTCTGTTTCCGGGATATGATGTTTTCTTTGCTCAGCGCCCGCCACTGCAGACGTTCAGCAAAGAGAAAAGCGGACAGAGAAATCTGCCCGCTTGCGACTTACGCGGTGGCGCGTTCGTTCCAGGAATCGGAATGAATGATGTTGCCGTCTTTGTAGGTCCAGGTGATTTTCTCGTAACGCAGTTCAACGCGCTCAAGGTGGTTGTGCTTCTCTTTAGAAGGATCCTTGATGTCATACATTTCAGGATTCACTTTCACCACCTTCACGTTTTCCAGTTTGGTGTTGAAGTACTCCACTTCCTGGCCCGCGTCGTTGATTTTGTACCACTTGAATTCCGCAGACTTAAGGGTCTGACCGGTGGTCACAGCCTTGTACAGGTACGGGCTGGACGAGTCGATTTCCTTGGTGAACAGGAACGGGGTGTGGATACGGGTACCGGTCAGCTTGCCGGTGTTGTTGTCGGTCGGGATGTACAGGTTATGTTCCTGAGCGACAACTTCGATGCTGCCTTCACGATCCTGAACGTCCACAGAACCTTTAATGTCCGCGCCGCCGTCGTCTTTCAGCCAAAGATAAACAGGAATTGCCATGGAATTACTCTCCATTGTGTTGTGATGCGCCATCATCCTGCGATGACGCCTGGGTGTGGCCCGGTATCTGGCAGGCATTGGCCTGCGGTACCAGACTGATTTCGACACGGCGGTTGAGCGCGCGCCCATCCGGGGTGTCGTTAGTTGCGATCGGACGGCTTTCGCCATAGCCCTGCACCGCAAAACAGCTTTCCGGCACATCGCCGGTGTCACGCATCCAGTTGCGCACCGCTTCGGCACGTTTCAGGGACAGCGTCTGGTTCAGTTGCGGAGTACCGGTATTATCGGTATGACCGGACACGACAATCAGCCAGCCCGGTTTGGCCTTAACCCCCACCAGGGAATTGACCAGCATTTTGGTGGAACCCGCTTTCAGCATGAACTTGCCGGAATCGAACAGCGACATGCTGTCGAGCCGCACAATTTTCGGTACCGGTTTTGGGGTCGGCTGTGGTTTGGGTGGCGGAGGTGGCGGCACATACGAGCGGATCGCTTCCAGCACCGGCATCCGTAGACGTTCCCCTTGATAAAGCCCCAGACCCAGCCGGGTCGGTACGCCGTTACGGGCATAGTCATCCAGCAGCGTCGCATCCTCGCGGAGGACCGCAACGGCGCTAGCCTTCGGGACGTAGTCATCCATGGAGAGGCTGTCGTAACGTGCAATATCGAAACTCACGCGATGTAGCAGTTGGCGATTGTTCCAGCCACTGCTGAGCAGCGCGGCGATGGCCGCCAGGGTGAAAAGACCGAGGACACAGCGCCAGGTGCGGGCCCGGGGAGTGAGTCCTCCTCCCTCCGGTAGCAGCGGCAGGATGAAATCCGGGAAGGGTGAGATCACCGTGCTGTCCGTCCCCACCGGCTGCCAGCCGGCTACCTGCTGCATGGCGGTGTGACGCGACAACCACGCCGTCCAGGCCGATGACGCGAGGCTCGCGGCAAGAATCGGCCCCATCCCCCACAGCACTGCTGCAGGTGCGATGGTCGGAACATCAGGATTCTCATCGATAAATACCGCCTGGACATGCTGATGGAACCAGCTCATGAGGCTGTTCATCAGCACCTGCTGCTGCATCACGGGCGCACCGCCGGTGTTGACCCACGCGGCGATCGAACAAGGCGCATTCGACTCACGCCAGACGCTCCTCTCTTCACCAGGAATAGCAGCCTGCCAGAGCATGTCATCCGTCATCGCGCTGCCGATCTGACCATTCAGAATCAATGGCACAGAATGACCCGTCTCTTTACGCAGCTGGCTGATTTGCCAGCGCAGAGCCAGTAAACGACTTGTCAGGGCTTCGCTGTCGACGTGTTTCTGCGGGCAGATACTGACCATCACCGACAGCTGACGCCCCCAGTCCGGGCGCTGCCACAGTATCTGGCGGGCAACCTGCTCCAGATCCTGATGGTCCTCAACGCGGATCCAGCATCCCTGCGTGACAATTAGCACCGGTGACTGTTGCGGCCAGGTCAGCGGCAGATCGCCACAAACCAGCACCACGGGCTGACGATAAGTGGCTTCAGGAAGGTCATCCAGACGCAGGGTGACGTCATGCTCCGCACGAGGTCTGGTGATATACCAGAACACGAAGATAACCCCGAGCATCGCCAGCAGAACGAGCACCGAAGCCAGCCGGGAGACCGGCAGAAAAGCCATACAGACCACTGCACTCAGCAGGGCGGCCCACAGCGCAAGCCCGCGCTGTTGTGCAGAAGTCATTTTATGGCTCCCGGCAGCAGGGTCAGCAGCATCTGATCGAGCCAGCGATCCAGTCCCCACCAGAGCGCGGCAAGAACAATCACGCTTAGTCCAATACGTGCGGGCCACGATGCAAACCATCCGCCCATTCCCCGCCCTGCGCGGCTTTCTGCCAGAACAGGATGGGTCTGCGGATAGCTGAACGGCGCGACATGTTCACTGAGTGCGCAGATCAGCTTCTGGCGTTCAGGATCGTTCAGCGCACGAAAGTCTCCCAGGAATCCGAGCATCATTACCCGCTGGAAGCAGGTCAGTACGGCATTGTCTGGTGCAGGTTCTCGCAGCACATCACGCATCCTGTCACACAGGGTGTCGCCGGCGTCCATCGTGCCGAGGAAGTGCCCCTGCAGAGGAATGTCATACCACTGCACGCAGGCGTCATCCTCCACACCGCGTCCTTTAACCGCCTCATCAAGCAATGCACATTGCGCAGTGAGAATATGCTCACAGCTGGCTTCATCGAGTTCACTCGCTTTCAGTTCGCGCTGAACGCGCTCCACATCAGCGATACAGCGCTCCCACAATACCCGACCATCACCTTCCTGAAACTGCGGGCCATGGCGAAGGCTAATGACCTGAAGCCAGGTATCCTGCAGCAGGGCGTCAATATCAACAGACACGGCAGCGCCGTTTTTACGTTCACTCATGTTCTCAGTACCGCAAAGAGTTCAAGTTCAGGCTCGCCAAGCATGCCTGGGACGTAAAACATGCACGTCCCACTCTGGAGCATCTCAGTCGCCAGAGGATGGGAGAGATCGAGACTGAAATACTGATTTTCCAGGCGCAGCGGAATGGCGGCTGGTACATGGCGCAACGGCGTCAACGGCACGCCCACGCGGGAAGAGTTGACAATCCCCCGCACATGGTCAGGACTGCCCACCTTACACTGACGCGGGAACTGTTCCTGCAGTTGCGCCACCGGGATCGGCGAGCGTACAGAAAGATAGTAATCAGCCCCTTCGCGCAGACGAGGGTCATGCAGGCGAGCCTGCCAGAAGTGCAGCCGTGGGTCATAGTCGAGTGACAGGGCCACCACGCGGGACGGCAGGCTGGCTTCAAGCAGATCACCCAGCAAATCAAACAGCGGTGGAAACACCGCATTAAGTTGCTCGTGATGCCAGGCCGGTATGGCGCTCACCTGATGCTCCAGAGAGAAGGTCAGCAAACTCCCTGCAAGGCGAGAAAGTTCCGGATACAGACGTTCCGGTGGGCTTTGCAGGTTACGCTGGAACTGACCCAGCACGGGCTCGGCGCTGTTCAGCGCGTTGAGTAGCCAGAACAGGGATACATCTGCTACGGCGAAATCAGCCATGCGCTCATTGCTTTCACGCCGCATTGCCATCAGACGGCCCAGGCGAGCACGCAGTTGGGTCATCAGTTGTTCCAGTTGAGTTACCAACCAACGGCTCGCCTGGAGGGTCAACAGCGGAGGGAGAAACGTCTCATCTGATTGCCATGTCCCCTGCGAGTCTTGCTGCAGTCGGGCGACCGGGCAGGTCAGATAGTCGCTGTTGTTCTGATGGGCAAAACGCAGCGTCAGTTCCGGCTGCATCACGGCAATCTGACGGGTGTCTTCCCCAAAGGTATTGCGTATATCCCGCCAGCGCTGACGATATCGCACCGGACGCTCGGCTACCTCATCAGGCTTCAGGCAGTTGCCGCCGTTCGCCCGCAGTAGCGGGAGCGCCAGCACCACCTCTACCACCTGCGATTCGCTTTCAAGCGACAGCACTGGAGGCAGAGTATCGGTATTGTCTGTATCAATCAGCGTGCCGTCCTGAAAACGGACATGCAGATGACGGGCCTGCAAACGACCAAGCCTGAGAGCTTCCGGTTCGAAAGTGGCATTGATAACCCCCCACGGACAGGAGAGGCCCAGCCGGGCAATACATTCGGCAGACCAGGCCGCATACGCGACCTGTTGCTGAAAATGCTGGGGAGAGACCATAACGCCCCTACCCCATAACGGTTGTTCCGTTTTCATCGGCTTCCTGCCTGTTCTTACGACTTCGCTTTCGGCATCTGGGAAACCAGCGACAGGTTGACGTCCATACCTTCCACCTGGAAGTGCGGAATCGCATACAATTTCACGCGGAAGAAGCCCGGATTATCCTCAATGTCTTCCACCACGACTTTCGCATCACGCAGTGGATGAGACGCCTGCAGTTCGTCGCCCGGATCGGTCATTTCGGTCACCAGACTGCGGACCCAGGTGTTCAGCTCCAGCTCCAGCAGTCGGCGATCCTTGGTGGTACCGATGTTCTCGCGCTGAATTAGCTTCAGGTAGTGGGCGATACGCGACAGCAGGAAAATGTAAGGAAGACGGGCGTTGATGCGGCTGTTAGCCGTCGCATCTGCTGTGTCATACAGCGCCGGTTTCTGAGTAGAGTTGGCTGAGAAGAAGCAGGCGTAGTCGCGGTTTTTGTAGTAGGACAATGGAATGAAGCCCAGATTCGCGAATTCGAATTCGCGGGTTTCAGGGATCATCACTTCGCTCGGGATTTTTACCTGATTGCCGGTACCCAGGTCATACAGATGGATAGGCAGATCCTGAACCGCACCGCCGGCCTGCGGGCCACGGATTTGTACACACCAGCCATTGTTGATAAAGCTGCGCACCATGTTGGACGCGAAGGCAAACGAGGCATTGGTCCACAGGTATTTGTCGTGATCCGGACCTTTGACTTCTTCGACATAGTTGAAGCTGCGAACCGGAACGGTATCCGGGCCATACGGTAAACGACCCAGTACGCGCGGCATCACCAGACCGATGTAGCGAGCGTCGTCCGTATCGCGGAACGATTTCCACTTGATGTACTCTGCGCGGTCAAAATAGTTGCCAATATCTTTAATCGCCGCGACGTCTTCCATTGACTCCTTGAGGAAGAATTTTGGACCTGCAGAGCCGATAAACGGCATATGCGCAGCAGCGGAAACTTTAGAGATGTTGCGCAGCAGAGCGACATCCTGCGCTGAAGCATCAAACTCGTAAGCGGAAATCAGCGCCGCAATCGGCTCGCCGCCTGGGGTATCATATTCATCAATGTAGGCGTGTTTATAGAGACCACTCTGGATAATTTCCGGGCTGTCTTCAAAGTCCTGGCGCAGGTCTTCTTTAGACATGCTCAGCAGCTCAATTTTCACGTTCTGGCGAAAATCTGTTTTATCAACCAGCGACTTCACCCCGCGCCACAGGCTTTCAACCGCCTGAAACTCGTCATGGTGCATAACCGCATCTAACTGACGGCTGATCTGATAATCGAGCTCAGCGATATGGTGATCAATCAGGCTTTTATCCAGTTTTTCGACCTTCGAGCCTGCTTTGGTCAGACACTCCAGAAAGACCTGCATACCGGCAGTCAGACGCTCATCAGCGGTCGCATCTGACATCGCCTGCGCATCTTGCCAGATGTCTAGCGCGCTCAACTCGGAGACAGGACTCAGATTGATTTTCTCAAACAGGGAGGCATAAACCCCACCCGCAGCAGGACGTTCCAGCACCACGCTTTCACCGCCAGCAATATTATTTTGTACAGACATGAGCATTCCTTGATTAATCCGTTAAAACAGCGCGATGGTTAAGGTTGTTTTGATGCCAGTGCTGAAAGCTCATTTCGCAGCTCAGCACTAAGCGACTGGTCCAAAACGATTTTTTCCAGCTCTTTTCGGAAAGTCTGGTTATCCAACAGGTTGGCCTTCAGATCGCGCAGCAAGTTGCGCATCGCCAGCATCGCCTTCAGCTGCGGTATCTGAGCAGCCACCTGCTCCGGCGTGAAATCTTTCATATTCTGAAAAGTCAGCTGAATATTGTCCTCGCCGCCATCATCAGACAGCGTATTTTTAACGGTCAGATTAACTTTTGGGGAATATTCGGAAAGAACGCTATCAAAATTATTTTTGGTGATGTTAATCTTTTCGCGCTCGGATATTGTCGCAGATTCCTGCCCATTGCTGAAATCACCCGTAACGAGCAACTTCAAGGGTAATTCCATTTTCTTGCTTGCTCCGCCTGTATGCAGGTCAAGCTTCAGGTTAATACGTGCCTTAGGCACCTCATTCTGAAAACTGTCAGCCATCTCATCATCCCTCTTTGTTTTGCTATGCCAACTTCACGGTATCGTTCTTGATGCGCAATAATAGAATAATGATCGAAACAAAATCAAATACACAGATCTTTTATCTGCGACAAGAAATTTCTTAAGAATTTTCCACTAAAATATTATGGCAAATTACCCTGCCGCCTCAGAAAAAGACACTACTTTTGGTATGTAAACCGAATATTTATATCGAAAAAATGATTGCAGGCAGATAGACACCAGGAAAAACATCTTATATTGATTTACATCAAGAAGCCGAAACCAAAAATCATGAATGGACCGCAATGCTTATTGCGGCAAGATAAAAATAAGATATTTGGAAATAATCAATGAAAACTGAATTATTGATCGCATAAATAACACATAGGAAATTTCACAAGGAATATTCCTAATCACTCATTTAGAAGCGATAAATAAATTTCTTAAATGAGCAATCTGTCACGAATATATACGCCGCTCTTTTTGCCTGTTCACGCCCTCATCAGAAGATGAGCTACCTGCTCAACTCACGCAGACGGCCTGTTCTTGCAGCGATTGATTATAAAATCTGTAAAATCAAACACCTTCCGAACTGCCGCTTTTTTAATCAAAAACGAGTAATAGCACATATCGTATAACGGTGTTACATTATGCCGCCCACCCAATGTCAGCTATGGCCAGGTAACGCCGTAAAGATCGGTAAAGCCTGCAACCATGACCTTGTACTACGGTCTAATAGGCACGTGGTATCGCACTATGCGTTACTTTCACCGGCTCTACATAGGTTTCTCTATTTTGTCTCAATCCAATTTCAAACGCGCATTTTTGCACCCGCGTTACTGGTTTACATGGTTTGGTCTTGGCGTACTCTGGCTGTTGGTTCAACTTCCGTACCCTGTTCTGCGCTTGCTGGGATCGAAACTGGGCAGCGCTTCCCGCGTTTTCCTGAAACGTCGCGAATCCATCGCGCGTAAAAATCTTGAGCTTTGCTTTCCTCAGTACAATGCTGAAGAGCGCGAGAAACTCATCGCTGAAAACTTCAAGTCTATCGGCATGGCGCTGCTTGAAACCGGCATGGCCTGGTTCTGGCCCGATGAGCGTGTCCGCAAGTGGTTTGACGTGGAAGGACTGGATAACCTTAAACGCGCGCAGATGCAAAAACGCGGCGTGATGGTCGTTGGCGTTCACTTTATGTCGCTGGAGCTGGGCGGCCGCGTGATGGGGCTTTGTCAGCCAATGATGGCAACCTACAGACCGCACAACAGTGCGCTAATGGAGTGGGTGCAGACGCGAGGCCGCATGCGTTCCAATAAGGCGATGATCAGCCGTAACAACCTGCGCGGTATGGTCGGTGCTCTCAAGAAAGGAGAGGCCGTCTGGTTTGCACCCGATCAGGATTATGGACGTAAAGGCAGCAGCTTTGCGCCCTTCTTTGCGGTGAAAGACGTTGCGACGACTAACGGCACCTTTGTCATTTCACGTCTGTCTGGCGCCTCCATGCTGACCGTGACGATGGTGAGAAAAGCAGATAAGTCAGGCTATCGTCTGCACATCTCCCCTGAAATGGCTAACTATCCGGAAAACGAGTGCGAAGCCGCAGCGTTTATCAATAAAGTCATCGAAACTGAAATCATGCGTGCGCCAGAGCAGTATCTTTGGATGCATCGCCGTTTCAAAACCCGCCCTCTTGGCGAATCCTCGCTCTATATTTAAGCCCTTCATGAAGGTTAGTTTCGCTAAGAAACTAACCTTTTCAATCACCTGTCTTCCCGCTGAAAACCGTCTTTGATTGCGTCGCCCAAAGTAAATTTATTGCGAAGCGAAATCAAACTGTCGCCGTTCCACGACACTCGTAAGTGACGGAAATTATTTAAAAAAATGCCTCTTGTCACCCCTCATTTTTAGGCGTACATTAGCGCCGTATGGCAACAGGAAAGCACAGAATTCTGAGCTGGAGTTAACGGCGTAACGGGAAAACTCTCATTTCCGTTTTGACCGGATTTCAGTTCTCTATAATCAGGTGGACTCTGTTTTTAAATGCGTACCACAAGATACGCGGAGCGATGAAACGTGAAATATTTCTTTATGGGCATTTCGGTGATTGTTTTAGTCTGGGCCGGAACCTTTGCCCTGATGATCTAGTGAAGAACATGCAGTCAAAAAAACAGGAGCCATCGGCTCCTGTTTTTTTATGTCATGACGACGCGGGGTGTTCTGCGACACTCTTTGAGGTGAGAAGACCGTCGGCACGGAACATACTCTTGATGCCCCTCACCGCCTGACGAATACGGTCGCTGTTTTCAATCAGAGCAAATCGCACATGGGTGTCGCCATAATCACCAAAGCCAATGCCCGGTGACACACACACCTTCGCATCCTGCAGCAGCTTTTTGGCAAACTCCAGCGATCCCATCGCCGCATATGGCTCCGGAATTTTCGCCCAGACGTACATGGACGCTTTCGGCATTTCCACCATCCAGCCAGCTTCATGCAACCCTTTTACCAGCACGTCGCGGCGGCGCTTATACTGGGCGGCAATCTCATGAACGCACTGCTGATCGCCTTCCAGGGCAGCGATAGCAGCGACCTGCAGCGGCGTGAAGGTACCGTAGTCGTGATAACTCTTAATCCGCGCCAGTGCACTCACCAGCGTTTTGTTACCCACCATAAAACCAATACGCCAGCCCGCCATGTTGTAGCTTTTAGACAGAGTAAAGAACTCTACCGCCACGTCACGCGCGCCCGGGACCTGCATAATCGACGGGGCTTTCCAGCCGTCATAGACGATGTCAGCGTAGGCTAAATCGTGAACCACCAGCACGTCATAACGCTTGGCCAGCGCGACAACTTTCTCGAAGAAATCGAGCTCCACGCACTGGGCCGTTGGGTTCGACGGGAAGCCAAGGATCATCATCTTGGGTTTCGGATAGCTTTCGCGAATCGCACGTTCCAGTTCATTAAAGAAATCGACACCTTCCACCAGCGGCACGGAGCGGACCTGCGCCCCGGCAATCACCGCGCCGTAGATATGGATCGGGTAGCTTGGATTAGGCACTAACACCGTATCGCCATGATCCAGCGTGGCCAGCATCAGGTGTGCCAGCCCCTCTTTCGAGCCGATGGTGACAATCGCTTCACTTTCCGGATCGATATCAACCTGATAGCGATCCTGATACCAGCGCGAGATCGCGCGACGTAATCTGGGGATACCGCGAGAGGTTGAGTAGCCGTGCGTATCCGGGCGCTGGGCAACCGTGCAGAGCTTTTCAACGATATGCGGCGGCGTTGGGCCGTCAGGGTTACCCATGCTGAAATCAATGATATCTTCGCCGCGCCGACGCGCAGCCATTTTCAGTTCAGCAGTGATATTGAAAACATAAGGGGGGAGACGATCGATACGCGTAAAACGGCGTTCAGGACTGAATTCAGCCATAGATTCCTCAGATTAACGTTAGCGCCCGGACCGTCCGAGCGACGCTGCCACCGATGTGGCATGTTTAGAAAATAACCTGAAAAAAATCATGCTGTCGAGAGGGAAATGAAAAAAAAGCGATCGTCTGAAAACCGGAACCCGGCTGCGCCTAAAAGCGGAAGCCTCTGTTTCGGAATCGGCTTTCTGATAGCTGTTATTTAACATGATGATATCAAACCAGTTACCTGACGTTACGCGGGCAAGGAAAAAACAGGACGCATCGGTCACCGCCAGATAATCCCCTTTGCAAATTATGGTTTTCCTCATTTGATAAACCTGACGGATAGCTGGTCAATACGCGTCAGGTTTTTTATCATGGTTCTTTCCCGTTTTCCCAGGTCTCCTCGTGCACGAAATATTCACTATGCTGCTGGCGGTTTTTGACCGTGCGGCATTAATGCTGATTTGCCTGTTCTTCCTCATTCGCATTCGCCTGTTTCGCGAGCTGTTGCACAAATCAGCCCACTCGCCAAAAGAGCTGCTGGCCGTTACCGCCATCTTTTCGCTGTTCGCCCTGTTCAGCACCTGGTCCGGCGTGCCGGTAGAGGGTTCGCTGGTTAACGTGCGTATTATCGCCGTCATGTCCGGCGGGATTTTGTTTGGTCCGTGGGTGGGCGTCATCACCGGCCTGATTGCCGGGACGCACCGCTACCTGATTGATATCGGTGGCGTAACGGCGGTGCCGTGCTTTATCACCAGCATTATCGCCGGGGTGCTTTCCGGCTGGATCGGCCGAAAAACCCCGAAAAAACAGCGCTGGCGCGCCGGGATCGTCGCAGGCATGGTGTGCGAAACGCTGACCATGATCCTGGTCGTCGTCTGGGCCCCCACCACCGCGCTGGGGCTGGATATCGTCTCAAAAATCGGTATTCCGATGATCCTGGGCAGCGTGTGCATCGGTTTTATCGTGCTGCTGGTGCAAAGCGTTGAAGGGGAAAAAGAGGCCAGTGCCGCCCGTCAGGCCAAGCTGGCGCTGGATATCGCCAACAAAACGCTGCCGCTTTTCCGCCACGTTAACGCGGAATCGTTGCGTCAGGTCTGCGAAATTATCCGCCACGATATCCATGCTGACGCCGTCGCCATTACCAATATTGACCACGTGCTGGCCTACGTTGGCGTCGGCGAACACAACTATCGCGACAACGATGACACCATTAGCCCGACCACCAGGCAGGCGATTAACTACGGTAAAATTATTATTAAAAACAATGATGAAGCCCACAGAACGCCGGAGATCCACTCGATGCTGGTGATCCCGCTGTGGGAGAAAGGCGTCGTGACGGGCACCCTGAAAATTTATTACTGTCACGCGCATCAGATCACCTCCTCCCTGCAGGAGATGGCGATTGGCCTGTCGCAGATTATCTCCACCCAGCTTGAGGTTTCACGGGCGGAACAGCTGCGTGAGATGGCAAATAAGGCAGAGCTGCGCGCGCTGCAGAGCAAAATCAATCCCCATTTCCTGTTTAACGCGCTGAACGCTATCTCCTCGTCCATTCGTCTTAATCCGGACACCGCGCGCCAGCTGATTTTCAACCTGTCGCGCTATCTGCGCTACAACATCGAGCTGAAAGATGACGAGCAGATCGACATTAAAAAAGAGCTGTATCAAATCAAGGACTACATCGCGATTGAGCAGGCGCGCTTTGGCGACAAGCTCACGGTCATTTACGATATTGATGAAGAGGTCAACTGCGTGATCCCGAGCCTGCTTATCCAGCCGCTGGTCGAAAACGCGATTGTTCACGGTATTCAGCCCTGTAAAGGCAAAGGCGTCGTCACCATCAGCGTCACCGAAAGCGGCAACCGCGTGCGTATTGCCGTGCGCGATACCGGCCACGGGATTGATCCAAAAGTCATTGAGCGCGTGGAGTCTAACGAGATGCCCGGGAATAAAATCGGCCTGCTGAACGTGCACCACCGGGTCAAGCTGCTTTACGGCGACGGACTGCATATTCACCGTCTTGAGCCGGGCACCGAAATTTCTTTTTACGTCCCGAATGAACGCTCTCTCGCGCATACGACGACATCACTGTTGCCCCAGGTGGAGTAGCCCATGAAAGTTATCATCGTAGAAGATGAGTTCCTGGCTCAACAGGAGCTCACCTGGCTTATTAAAAACCACAGCCAGATGGAGATTGTGGGTACGTTTGATGATGGTCTGGACGTGCTGAAGTTTTTGCAGCATAACCGGGTCGACGCCATTTTCCTGGATATCAATATCCCGTCGCTGGATGGCGTGTTGCTGGCGCAAAACATCAATCAGTTTGCCCACAAGCCGTTTATCGTTTTCGTCACCGCCTGGAAAGAGCACGCCGTAGAGGCCTTCGAGCTGGAGGCGTTTGACTACATTCTTAAGCCTTATCAGGAGTCTCGGATTGTCAGCATGCTGCAAAAGCTGGAGGCCGCATGGCAGCAGCAGACCGCTCCCGCTAGCGCCACCCCAGCGGTACGGGAAAACGACACCATTAACCTGGTTAAAGACGAGCGCATCATCGTGACGCCGGTCAACGATATCTACTATGCCGAAGCCCATGAAAAGATGACGTTTGTCTATACGCGGCGGGAATCGTACGTGATGGCAATGAACATCACCGAGTTTTGCAGCAAGCTGCCGACGGCACACTTTTTCCGCTGCCACCGTTCGTTCTGCGTGAATTTAAACAAGATCCGCGAGATCGAACCCTGGTTTAACAACACCTACATTTTGCGTCTGAAGGATCTGGATTTTCAGGTGCCGGTGAGCCGCAGCAAGGTGAAAGAGTTCCGCCAGCTGATGCACCTGTAAAGAAAGCGCCCTCTCCCGCGGGAGAGGGCTATGCGTCAGAGGATTTGACCAAGAACCTGACGCAGATGGGCGCCCGAACCCAGCAGGCCAGGGTTATCATGCACGATCAGATAAACCGGAATGTCCTGCACGTAGCTTCTGAAACGCCCTTTATCTTCAAACCCGCCACGGAAGCCTGAGGCTTTAAAGAAGTCGAGGAAGCGCGGTACGATCCCGCCCGCAATATAGACCCCACCGAAGGTACCCAGCGTCAGCGCCAGGTTGCCGCCAAAACGTCCCATGATCACGCAGAACAGCGACAGGGCACGACGGCAGTCAATGCAGCTGTCCGCCAGCGCGCGCTCGGTGACGTCTTTCGGCTGCAGGTTTTCCGGCAGACGACCGTCAGATTTCACAATCGCCCGGTAGAGGTTCACCAGCCCCGGACCTGAAAGGACGCGCTCGGCGGAGACGTGGCCGATCTCAGCGCGTAACTCTTCGAGGATAATGCCCTCTTCTTCGCTGTTTGGCGCGAAGTCTACGTGGCCGCCTTCACCCGGCAGGCTCACCCAACGCTGGGCAACATGCACCAGATGCGACACGCCCAGGCCGGTACCGGCCCCGTAAACCGCAATCGGCTTGCCTTCGACCGGTTCAGCGCCGCCAAACTGGATCAGATGCTCAGGCTTCAGCATCGGGATCGCCATGGAGACCGCGGTGAAGTCATTGATGATTTCAAGATGCGCAAAACCGAGGTTTTTTTTCATCTCTGCGATGGAGAATGCCCAGGTATGGTTGGTCATTGCGACCCAGTCGCCGGTTATCGGGCAGGCAATCGCGATGCAGCCGTCTTCAACGCTCACCTGATGCTCGTCCAGATAGACGCGGACAACGGCCTCAAGGCTTGGATAATCCAGCCCTGAGTAGGTTTTCGCCCGGGAAATCTCACCGCTACTTACATCGCATAATGCGAGGCGCGCGTTCGTGCCGCCCACATCACCTACCAAAGCATACTTTGTCATTCTTCTACTGCTCCGCTAAAGTCAGAATAAATCTTTGGGACACTGTAAATTCAAGGCGTGATAACAACAACGGCCGTAAGGTGAATGCCCATGGATTATCGATCTTCGTCACAGAATAACTTTACCGTTTCAGCACCTTTTGCACTATTGCCATAAAGCTTAATGTGCAAAGTAACGTAATACCGTTTTGTACAAGGAAATCATCATGCTCCACCCGCGAGCCAGAACCATGCTGTTGCTGGCCATTCCGGCGTTAATCATTGGCGTAGCCTCAAGCCTGGTGCTCATTGTCGTGATGAAAGTCGCGTCGGTACTACAAACAATGTTATGGACAGCGCTTCCGGCAACACTGGGCGCTACCGCGGATTCTCCTGCCTGGATCGTTGTGATGCTGACGTTGACCGGTATTGCAGTGGGCCTGGTGATCCGTTTCAGTCCCGGCCATGCCGGGCCAGACCCGGCGCAGGAACCCCTGATTGGCGCCCCGGTTTCCCCTTCGGCACTGCCGGGGCTGATTATCGCGTTGATTATCGGTCTGGCCGGCGGCGTCAGCCTGGGGCCTGAGCATCCGATTATGGCGGTGAATATTGGCCTGGCGGTTTTCCTCGGTTCACGCATTTTGCCCCGCGTCGGCGCGCTGGACTGGACCATCCTCGCCTCCGCAGGCACCATCGGGGCGCTTTTCGGCACGCCCGTCGCTGCTGCACTGATCTTTTCGCAGACGCTCAGCAGCAATAACGACGTCCCGCTGTGGGATAAACTCTTTGCGCCGCTAATGGCCGCAGCCGCCGGCGCGTTGACGACCAGCCTGTTTTTCCATCCCCATTTTTCGCTCTCGCTCCCTCACTACGGCCAGATGCAGATAGCCGATATTTTCAGCGGCGCCATCGTTGTCGCCATCGCCATCGCGCTGGGGATGGTCGCGGTATGGTGTCTTCCGCGCCTGCACCGGCTGGTGCATAAACTGAAACACCCGGTGTTAATCCTGGGGGCCGGCGGTTTGATTCTTGGTATTTTAGGGGCAATCGGCGGGACGGTGACTTTGTTCAAAGGTCTGGACGAGATGCAGCAGCTGGCCTTCAGCCAGGTGTTCAGCGTCTCCGACTATCTGCTGTTTGCCGTTATTAAGCTGGCCGCGCTGGTGGTGGCTGCAGCCTGCGGTTTCCGCGGTGGGCGCATCTTCCCGGCGGTCTTTGTCGGCGTAGCGCTGGGGCTGATGCTGCACGAACATGTCGATGCGGTGCCGGCGGCCATTACCGTCTCCTGCTCTATTCTGGGGCTGGTTCTGGTGGTCACGCGCGACGCGTGGCTCAGCCTGTTTATGGCGGCGGTGGTAGTACCCGATTCAACGCTTTTCCCCCTGCTCTGTATCGTGATGTTGCCCGCCTGGCTCCTGCTGGCGGGCAAACCGATGATGATGGCCTGGCGAAACGACAAGTGATCAGGCGTTATTGCGCGCTTCCAGCGCTTTGGTAAGCGCCCCCAGCAGCGGTGGGATATCTGCTTTCGGCAGCATCACCTCAATCAGCGAGAGCCGCTCGTGGTGCGCGACTTTTTCCAGTACGTCCGCCAGCTGCTCCGCTTCACTGACACGCCAGCTCTGAGCCTGAGGATCAAGGCTCAGGGCCTGCGGTAGTTGCGTCCAGTTCCATAGCGCGATGTCGTTATACCGCTGCTCAGGCCCGTGGATCGCCCTTTCCACCGTGTACCCTTCGTTGTTAAGGACCAGAATGATGGGGTGCTGTTTATCCCGCAGCATCGAGCCAAGTTCCTGGATGGTGAGCTGCGCCGCGCCATCTCCCGTCAGCACAATCACGCGCCGGTTCGGGCAGGCGGTTTGCGCGCCAAATGCCGCCGCCAGCGTGTAGCCGATCGATCCCCACAGCGGCTGGACGATAAAATTCACGTCAGCCGGAAGACGAAGGTCGATCGCGCCGAAGGCCGAGGTTCCCTGATCCGCAAGAATGATGTCTCCCGGGCGGATAAACGTCTGCAGCGTTTTCCAGAAATTCTCCTGCGTCAGCGAGCCATCCGGCTGCGGATAGGGCATCGCGCTTTGAGAGGACGGTACCGGCGTACCATGCACGTGCTGCTTACACAGCTCCACCAGCGTTTCGATTGCCTGAAGCATGGGGATGCCGGTAAACCAGACGTCACCGACGCGTGAGGCATGAGGCTGAACTTCAATTGTTTGTGAGGGGGTTAACTGATGCGTGAAGCCAGCTGTGAGGGTATCGGTAAATCGCGTGCCGATGCACAGCACCGTGTCTGCTCCCTCAATCGCCTCCTTTACCGCGCCGGCGCTCGCCGAACCGCTGTACGTGCCGTAAAAACCGGCGTGACGCTCGTCAAAGATGCCTTTACCCATCAGCATGGTGGCGTGCGCCATCGGCACGTCCTTGACCCATTTCTGTAAGACATGCTTCAGGCCATGGCGCAGGACAAGGAAATCGGCCAGCAGCGCAGTACGCTTGCTCATGGCCAGCCTGTTCTCTGCGGCATCCCGGAAGGCTTTCAGACAAGCACTATCGGCATGCGCGTGCCGGAGAGTGAGAGCGTTTACAGGCGGCGTGGCGGCCTTTTTTGCCACGTCGGCGGGCAACATCAGATAGCCGGGGCGACGTTCCCGGAGCATGGTAGTTAACACCCGGTCAATCTCATAGCAGGCGTTTTGTTCGGTCAGGATCGCCTGTGCAACGGTGATCGGTTCGCTCATATGGTAAAAATGACGAAACTCACCATCGCCCAGCGTATGGTGCAGCAGTTCCCCTCTTTGCTGTGACGCCGTACCCGGCGCGCCCACAATATGCAGCACCGGAACGTGCTCGGCATAGCTGCCCGCAATGCCGTTCATCGCGCTTAACTCCCCTACGCCAAATGTCGTCAGCAGCGCGGCGAAGCCCTTACATCGGGCATATCCGTCCGCGGCATAAGAGGCGTTTAACTCGTTGGCACAGCCCACCCAGCAGATATCCGGGCTGTCTATCACATGGTCGAGAAACTGCAGGTTATAGTCGCCCGGCACGCCAAACAGATGATCGGCTCCACAATCTGTAAGACGGTCCAGCAGGTAATCGGCGACGCAGTATGGGGTACGCATAAACAGGTATCCTTCTAATGTTGACCTCACCTTGAGTATTAAATAAGCGTGATGACTGTCCAGAATTGGCGATAAGTAGGTCATGGAAAGAATGCTTTACAAAAAAGGCTGCGCTATGCTGCTTTTTTTCACGTTAATGTAAACGCATACACTGATTATTTCTTCAGCGCCAGAGGTCATAAGAATGGGTTATCAGCCGGACAAAAATCGTTATCGGACAATGGAGTATCGCCGTTGCGGCCAAAGCGGGCTCAGGCTGCCCGCTATCTCGCTTGGGCTGTGGCATAATTTTGGCGACACCACGCTTATCGAAAACAGCCGTCAACTTTTACAGCGCGCGTTCGACCTGGGTATTACGCATTTCGACCTTGCCAATAACTACGGTCCCCCGCCGGGGTCGGCCGAGCGAAATTTCGGCCGTATTTTGCAGGAGGATTTTCTGCCCTGGCGCGACGAGCTGATCGTCTCCACGAAGGCGGGATATACCATGTGGGAGGGTCCGTACGGCGACTGGGGGTCACGTAAATACCTGCTGGCAAGCCTCGATCAAAGCCTGAAGCGTATGGGTCTGGAGTATGTCGATATCTTCTATCATCACCGTCCTGACCCACAAACGCCGCTGCTGGAAACCATGAAAGCGCTTGACCATGTGGTGCGCCAGGGAAAAGCCCTGTATGTCGGCTTATCCAACTACCCTGCAGAACTGGCCCGCAAGGCGATTGATATTCTTGACGATCTCGGTACGCCCTGCCTGATCCACCAGCCGAAATACTCTCTGTTTGAGCGTGCGCCGGAAGCGGGGTTGCTGAACGTATTGCAGGAAAAAGGGGTTGGCTGTATTCCCTTCTCGCCGATGGCAGGCGGGCAACTGACCAACCGCTATCTGAACGGCATTCCGGCTGATTCACGCGCGGCAAGCGGCAGTCAGTTCCTTAATCCTGACCAGATCACCGAAGAGAAGCTGGAGAAGGTAAGAAAGCTGAACGCCATGGCGGAAGAGCGCGGCCAGAAGCTGTCCCAGATGGCACTGGCCTGGGTATTACGCCATGAGAATGTGACGTCCGTGCTGATTGGGGCAAGTAAAACAGCTCAGATTGATGACGCCGTAGGCATGCTGGAAAATCGCCATTTCTCTGCGGAAGAATTAGCCCATATTGAAGAGATTTTGAACTGCTCAAAGTAGAACCACTTTTAGCAAAAAGTGCTCTCACCCAGGAATTCGGAGTTGAGGCGATGAAACGAGGCTTTACCAACTCGTAATATTGCATTAACAGGCCCAACAAAGGCCCCGATCGTGAAGGAGAAAGAGTATGTTCAGGTCACTGATTCTTGCAGCGGTATTACTGGCTTCAGCCCCGCTGATCGCCACTGCGGGCGAAATCACCCTGTTGCCATCAGTAAAATTACAAATTGGCGATCGTGACGACTACGGCAGATACTGGGACGGTGGCTACTGGCGCGACCGTGACTACTGGAACCGTCACTATGAGTGGCACGGAGACCGCTGGTGGAAACATGATAACGGCAGACACCGCGGCTGGTATAAAAACAACGCGTATGAGCGCGGCTACCGCGAAGGCTGGAACGATCGTGACGACCGTCGCGGTGGCTGGGGTCGCGGCAAAGGTCACGGACATGGCCATCACGGTCATGACGACTAACAGCAAAAAGGAGCCTCCCGGCTCCTTTTTCTTTTAGAGCCCCAACGCGGTACCAATCAGCAGCCACAGGTTCAGCGCCACCACTACCACCACGATGACCCACCCGGTCCTTTTCACCAGCGTTGAGTTGACCAGTTCGCCCATCAGGGTTTTGTTGCTGGTGAAGATCAGCAGCGGCACCAGCGCCAGCGCGATACCAAAACTCAGCAGCACCTGGCTCATGACCAGAATTCGCGTTGGGTCGAGCCCCATCAGAATCACGATAAATGACGGGAGCATGGTAACAGAGCGACGAACCCACAGCGGAATATGGAACCGAACAAATCCCTGCATCACCACCTGGCCTGCCAGCGTGCCCACCACCGTCGAAGAGAGACCGGCAGCCACCAGGCTGAGACCAAATATCGTGGCGGCAGCATGGCTCAGTAACGGCTCCAGCGTGAGATAGGCCTGGTCGAGATCGGCAATACCGGTATGACCGTTAAAATGGAAAGCCGCGGCTGCGGTAGCCATCATCGCCAGATTGACAAACCCCGCGATGGTCATGGCGATCGCCACGTCCCATTTGGTGGCGGAGTAACGCTCTTTGCGCGTCCCACCGTGCAGATGCTGAGTCAGCGAGGAGTGGAGGTAAATCACATGCGGCATGATGGTCGCCCCCAATACCCCGGCGGCCAGGAACACCGCTTCCGAGGTTGGCAGGCTTGGGATCACCATACCTTTACCAAGCTGCGCCAGATTCGGCTGTGAGAAAATCAGCTCAACGATATAGGCCGCCGCGACAAACAGCAGCAGGCCGCCGATGACCTTCTCCAGCGGCTTTTGGCCCCGACGCTGCAGCATCAGGATCAGGAAAGTGGCAATCCCGGTCAGTACCGCCCCCTGCAACAGCGACACCCCCAGAATCAGCTTAAAGCCGATCGCTGCGCCGATAAATTCTGCGAGGTCAGTGGCCATGGCGATGATTTCAGCCTGGACCCAGTAGAGCCAGACGGCCGGACGCGGATAATGGTCGCGAATTTGCTCCGCCAGGTTTTTGCCCGTGGCAATCCCCAGCTTTGCGGAGAGCATCTGAATCAGCATCGCCATCAGGTTAGCCCAGACGACCACCCACAGCAGCTTATAGCCGAAGCTGGCCCCGGCCTGAATATTGGTCGCAAAGTTACCTGGATCGATATAGCCAATGGCAGCGATGAACGCAGGTCCCATTAATGCGAACCGCAACTTGCGCGCGGCTCTGCCACTGCTACCCTCTACGCGACTGTTTGTCATTTCTGCCTCTGAAATATAGCCTTTGCTATGTTTAATGCTACCAAAATGAGAATGATTATCAAGATCATTTATGCAGTTTACAGTGATTTCTCTGATAGCTTTGAACGATAGGCGGGCGGGTAAGTGGGGCGATCTAACAGAAACTGAAATCGCGCGCGCTTTTGTGAAGCCTAGCACACAAACTTAACTTTTCACTCATTTACCTAACATAACAAAAATGTATTGTGGATCACTATTTTTGAGACTCGTCACAGGATGTAACTATAGTGTGTCCTCGATCTCGTTTTCTTTTCGCTTGTTACATAGAATGTGCACGAAAATTAAACCTGCCTCATATTTGGAGCAAATATGGACCGCGTCCTTCATTTTGTCCTGGCACTTGTTGTCGTTACTGCACTTGCATTGCTGGTCAGCACAGACCGCAAAAAAATTCGTATCCGTTATGTTGTCCAGCTGCTGGTCATTGAAGTTTTACTTGCGTGGTTCTTCCTGAACTCCAACGTAGGTCTGGGCTTCGTGAAAGGCTTCTCCGAAATGTTCGAAAAACTGCTCGGATTCGCCAACGAAGGGACCAACTTTGTCTTCGGTAAAATGAACGACGAAGGTCTGGCGTTCTTCTTCCTGAAGGTTCTCTGCCCAATCGTCTTCATCTCCGCGCTGATCGGTATTCTGCAGCACATCCGCGTTCTGCCGTTCGTTATTCGTGGAATTGGCTTCCTGTTATCCAAAGTGAACGGCATGGGCAAGCTGGAATCCTTTAACGCCGTCAGTTCCCTGATCCTCGGTCAGTCTGAGAACTTCATCGCGTATAAAGATATTCTCGGCAAAATGTCCCGCAACCGCATGTACACCATGGCGGCAACCGCAATGTCTACCGTTTCCATGTCTATCGTGGGCGCGTATATGACCATGCTGGAGCCAAAGTATGTTGTTGCGGCGCTGGTTCTGA
The DNA here is from genome assembly GCF_036487345.1 of Enterobacter cloacae complex sp. CARB60. Taxonomy (NCBI): domain Bacteria; kingdom Pseudomonadati; phylum Pseudomonadota; class Gammaproteobacteria; order Enterobacterales; family Enterobacteriaceae; genus Enterobacter; species Enterobacter cloacae complex sp. CARB60. The sequence continues at coordinate 1,258,953 of NZ_JAZKLC010000002.1, read as the reverse complement.
ACATGTTCAGCACCTTTATCGTTCTGTCGCTGATCAACCCTTACCGCGTTGACGCCAGCGAAGAGAACATCCAGATGTCTAACCTGCACGAAGGCCAGAGCTTCTTCGAAATGCTGGGTGAATACATTCTGGCTGGTTTCAAAGTAGCGATTATCGTTGCCGCCATGCTGATCGGCTTCATTGCGCTGATTTCTGCGCTGAACGCCCTGTTCGCAGCGGTGCTGGGTATCTCCTTCCAGGGTATTCTGGGCTACATCTTCTACCCGGTTGCATGGGTGATGGGTGTTCCGGCTCATGAAGCGCTGCAGGTAGGGAGTATCATGGCAACCAAACTGGTATCTAACGAATTCGTTGCGATGATGGATCTGCAGAAAATTGCGAGCACGCTTTCTCCGCGCGCGGAAGGCATTCTGTCCGTGTTCCTGGTCTCCTTCGCGAACTTCTCGTCCATCGGGATTATCGCGGGCGCGATTAAAGGTCTGAACGAAGAACAGGGTAACGTGGTTTCTCGCTTTGGCCTGAAGCTGGTTTACGGCTCTACGCTGGTGAGCGTCCTGTCTGCTTCCATCGCGGCACTGGTCCTGTAACGTTTACCGTTAAACAAAAACCGGGAGCCTGGCTCCCGGTTTTTTTATGCCCGCAATTCTTCCAGCGGTTTGGGTTTACCTATCAGGTAGCCCTGCAGGTAATCCACGCCGAAGCGAAGCAACATCTCCCTCTGGGCCGGCGTTTCTACGTATTCCGCTACGACGCACAGCGATTTCGTCTTCGCCAGATTACACATCGACTGGACGATCATCGCATCCATATCGTCGGTACAAATGTCTTTAACAAAACAACCGTCAATCTTAATGATATCTGCCTGCAGGCGTCTGAGACGCTCGTAGTTGGCGTAGCCGGTACCAAAATCATCAATGGCAATCCGGAAACCGTAATCCCGCAGCTGCTGAATATTGTGGATGCTGCAGCCTGAATTTGAGAAGGCCTGCTCTTCGGTGATCTCAATCACGACGGCCTGAGGCGCAACGCCGTAGCGTTCAAAGAGCGCGCAAATTTCGGTCGCCACCTCTTTTTGCATCAGCGTGAGCGGCATCAGATTGACAGAGAAACGGGCGCCAGCCTGCGTTGCAGGGTGATCGCGCAGCCACAGAAGTAATTTCTCCATAATGCACATATCAAACCGGTGGCTGAGGTTGAACTGGGCAATCAAAGGAATAAAGCGGTCAGGAGTGAAGATCTCGCCCTCGCTCTCCATACGCGCCAGAATTTCGTAATACCCGCTCCCGTCCGCCTTCTGGATCGGCTGCGCGTATAAATGGAATCGATCCGTCTCCAGAGCATGCTTAATCCGCGCCAGCATCAGGACGCGCTCCGTTGTTTGCCCTGATGCCGCCTCGAGGCTATTCGTGAGTGCGAGAACGTTTTGCGCTCCGCTGGCCTGCTCTGCCAGCCAGCTCAGCTGCCCCAGCGTGTGATGCAGCTTTTCGCCATTTTCGACCATTCCCCAGGACGCGCCAAACTCAATATCCAGCCCGGCGTTGTTCCAGAAAATCTTACTGCTGTTGAGCCGATCGACCATATGCTGGAGACGTTCAGCAATTTCAGGCCCAAGCAATACCAGCACCAGCTCGCTTCCGGGCAACTGGAAGAGCATCTCATCTTTTTGCAGGAGCGGCTGAAGCGACGTGGCGATCGTTCGTTTGCAATGGACCCGCATAATAATCCCGTAGTGGCGGCTCAAAAATTCCAGGTTATCCATGCGCAGAATGCACACTTTGGCATCCGGATGAATCTCAAGATAATCCTCCAGCGCACGGATGTTCGGCAACCCGGTCAGCGGATCGGTGAGCGCCCTGTCCTGCCAGCCCCGCTTTAGCCATTCGCTGCGCTGATAGATCCGCGACATGTAAAGCAAACAGATAGCGAAAGAGATAAGCACGGACAGGATAAAAGAGAGCGAATGGCCCGTTTCCACCCCGTTAAGGAAGTTGTAGTTGTAGGTCAACAGCAGGAGCGCGGATGCAGCCCACAGCAGAGAGATAAGCGCATAGGTCAGGCGGCTTATCGCTAAGGTAAAAAGAATAAAAATCAGCGGCATCAAATAGCCGGCAATGACGGGTGATTCAAAAGGACCACATAAAATGACGAGAATGAAAATTAAAAGCATTAGCCAGACAAAAATATATAATGAATTCTTGTGAAAAAACACGGGCTTCACGCTTTGCCGCCAGAACTTTCTCGCATAGCGAGGATTAATTATCATTCTTAGCGGGTAATAGAACATCATGGTAAAAATCAACGCCGCACATATCAGGCTCAGTATATCTACAACGTTATAAATTACCGTTCCCTCGCCGAAAAAGGTCGATATTGTCACAGGAAAATCAAATAAATAGCCCGCCAAATACATCGACAGTTTAATACCTATCGGCACGATAAAACCAAGCCAGAATATACGTAAACCGATGTGCTTGTTAGGGATGCAGTAGCGCCAACGCTTACCCAGTATGATGCGCAGAACGCCGCATGCCGAGAACAACGCAAAGGTCTGACAAAACAGTAATACTGCATATTGTAGCGGTGCTAAATTAATATAAAATAGATTAGTGACAGTAAAACCTAACACAATGGGAAGAATAGCCCTGCGCCCAAATAGCAGAACAACCGCCAGCATAACGCTTAGCGGTAGCCATGCTAAATAAACGTCGTGACCATTAACAATTGCACGGGGAGAAAGATAACGGGAGACAGGTACCGCAATCAGACAAAGTGTCAGGGCAATTATAAATATCTTTACATTATTGTACGTTTTTCTATTCATTAAGCTGATGAGTATATTATCCGTTCGAATCATTGACCGGATGGATAATAGGTTTATTAATTGCACGAATCAAGTTCAAGTCTATTTATAGACTGGTTTATTGATGTCGATTGAGGTGAGGTATGGGAATACCTTCTTTTTGATAACAAAATACGGGGGTGGGTGTTACAAACACATAAAAAAACCCTCGTCTTTTGACGAGGGTTTACAATTTTGGTGGAGCTAAGCGGGATCGAACCGCTGACCTCTTGCATGCCATGCAAGCGCTCTCCCAGCTGAGCTATAGCCCCACATGTTACTTTACTAACCGCACTCTGTTGGGTTCAGAGTTTGGTGGAGCTAAGCGGGATCGAACCGCTGACCTCTTGCATGCCATGCAAGCGCTCTCCCAGCTGAGCTATAGCCCCATCGTAAAGCTGTCATGTTGACGGGCGGCATAATATGAATTCCGCTGCGGAGTGTCAACGGCAAAATCAATCCCAGCCATTCAATCGCCGAAAAATCATGCAAATGAATCACTTTGCGAGCCTGCTCGCAGCCAGGAGTTAAGCCTGTCACGTTTTCACGTAAAACGGTGCTATAAAATGAGCCGTTAATTAACCCCACAGATATTCAGGAAATTGCATGATCAAGGAACGAATGACGCCAGAAGAGTTAGCCCTCCTCACTGGCTATAGCCGCCAGACCATCAATAAATGGGTACGCAAAGAGGGTTGGATTACGTCACCAAAGCCAGGCGTTCAGGGCGGGAAAGCGCGCCTGGTACATGTGAACGAAAAAGTCCGTGACTTTATCCGCAGCGCACGTCGGGCAAGTGAAACGTCTGAACTGCCAGACGGCGCCAGCCATGACGGTTCGCTTCACACCCTGCTCCTGACGCTGGCCAATGAAATGACGCCGGAAGAGCAGAAGCAGATGACATCGCTATTAATGCGGGAAGGGATTACCGGATTGTTGCAACGTTTAGGGATTCGCGATCAGAACTGATATGAAAAAATTACGTAGCAAAATGACCACGGAAGAGCTGGCGGAGAGTTTGGGCGTTGCCAGACAAACGGTTAATCGCTGGATACGCCAGCAGGGATGGAAAACGGAAGGACTCAACGGCGTGAAGGGTGGTCGAGCACGGCTCATTCATGTTGATACGCGCGTGAAGGAGCATATTATGAGCCTCCCGGCGATCCGTAACCGTCAGGCGGTTTACCATCTCGCGGAGGTCACCGCTTCCTACAGTGACCCCTCTTCAAACCTGTCTCCGGGTATTATTGAGACGCTGGAGAGTATGACTCCGCCGGAGCAGATGCGTCTGGACGCCTTATTGAAACGCGAAGGCATAGACGGCTTTCTTACGCGGCTGGGTATCACTGAATAAAAGGCATAAAAAAACGGCAGGTTACCCTGCCGTTTTTTTATCTGAGGCGTACTTACTGCTGACTTTCACGTTCAGCGATAAAATCCAGCGCCTTGTTAATGCGCGCTACGCTGCGTGACTTGCCGATGGCATGAACCGTCACATCCAGCGCCGGAGACTGACCCGCACCGGTCACCGCAACGCGCAGTGGCATACCGACTTTACCCATACCGACTTCCAGCTCGTCTGCCGTCGCCTGAATAGCGTGATGCACATTCTCAGCGGTCCACTCGGTGAGTGCAGCCAGCTTGTCGCGCACCACTTCCAGCGGCTGACGCGCAACCGGGCGGAGGTGTTTCTTCGCGGCGTCCGCGTCGAACGCATCAAACTCTTCATAGAAGTAGCGGCAGCTTTCGGCAATTTCTTTCAGCGTTTTGCAGCGCTCGCCGAGCAGTTTCACCAGCTCCGCCAGTTCAGGGCCGGTGCGGGTATCAATATTTGCCTGCTCAATGTGCCACTGCAGGTACGTCGCCACATATTCTGGCTGCATGGTATTGATGTAGTGATGGTTCAGCCACTGGAGCTTGTCGGTATTAAATGCGCTCGCTGATTTGCTCACAGAGCTCAGAGAGAACAGTTCGATCATCTCTTCACGGCTGAAGATCTCCTGGTCACCGTGGGCCCAGCCCAGGCGCACCAGATAGTTCAGCAGCGCTTCCGGCAGATAACCGTCGTCGCGATACTGCATGACGCTCACCGCACCGTGACGTTTAGACAGTTTTTTCCCGTCATCGCCGTTGATCATGGAGACGTGCGCATAGACCGGAACAGGGGCATTCAGCGCTTTCAGGATGTTGATCTGACGCGGGGTATTGTTGATATGGTCTTCACCACGGACAACGTGGGTAATTTCCATATCCCAGTCGTCAACCACTACGCAGAAGTTGTACGTTGGGGAACCGTCGGTGCGACGGATGATCAGATCGTCCAGCTCCTGGTTGCTGAATTCAATTGGGCCACGGATCTGGTCGTCAAAGATCACAGAGCCATCCTGCGGGTTAGCAAAACGCACCACGCAAGGCTCATCAGCAGCATGCTCGCTGTGGTCGTGGCGGCAGCGGCCGTCATAACGCGGCTTTTCACCGTTCGCCATCTGCGCTTCACGCAGTTCATCCAGACGCTCTTTAGAGCAGTAGCACTTATACGCCGTGCCCGCGACCAGCATCTCATCAATGACGGCGTTATAGCGGTCAAAGCGTTTGGTCTGAAAATACGGGCCTTCGTCCCATTCCAGATTCAGCCAGTTCATCCCATCCATAATGGCTTCAATTGCTTCCGGCGTGGAGCGCTCAAGATCGGTGTCTTCAATACGCAGCACGAACTCACCTTTGTTATGGCGTGCGAAAAGCCAGGAATAGAGAGCGGTACGTGCACCACCGACGTGCAGATAGCCTGTCGGGCTCGGCGCGAAGCGAGTTTTGATTTTCATGAAATGGCCTTACGTTATAAAGATGCCGGCAATCGGCAAATCCTGGGGAAAAAACGATGGGCAATATTCTATCACTGTGGGGGGATTCCTCAATGTTGATCCCTTTATCGTGACCGAGTTTGCGATTTTTGTTTAGAAATCATGCGCCACAGCCCGTTTCACGATCGTTTTGTTTAATTTTACGACGAACGAATAAAAACTTTAGAAAATGCGTTGACTCATTTTCAACTCTCCCTATAATGCGACTCCACACAGCGGGGGTGATTAGCTCAGTTGGTAGAGCATCTCCTTTACACGGAGGGGGTCGGCGGTTCGAGCCCGTCATCACCCACCATCTACTTCGGTAGACTCGCAGTGTAGATAAGAATTGAGATTGGGCGATTAGCTCAGTTGGTAGAGCATCTCCTTTACACGGAGGGGGTCGGCGGTTCGAGCCCGTCATCGCCCACCATTCTCACCTTATCGCAGTAGTTCCGAAATGGGCGATTAGCTCAGTTGGTAGAGCATCTCCTTTACACGGAGGGGGTCGGCGGTTCGAGCCCGTCATCGCCCACCATTTCGGGTCGTTAGCTCAGTTGGTAGAGCAGTTGACTTTTAATCAATTGGTCGCAGGTTCGAATCCTGCACGACCCACCAATGTAAAAAAGCGCCCTAAAGGCGCTTTTTTGCTATCTGCGATTTACATCACCAGTGTTGCAATCAACGTCTTCACCGCAGGTGTCGCCTGCTTCTCGTCATACACCACATACAAATCTGCCGGTATACGCTCTTTCAGCGGGCGGAACACCACGCCCGGCCACTGCATTTGCGCGTAGCTGTCTGCGGCGAGCGTAATCCCCATCCCCATGCTGATCATCGCCAGCACGGTTTGTGGTTCAACGGCTTCGCGCACAATCATCGGCGAAAAACCGGCCTGCTGGCAGACGCGATGTAAAAATGCCCAGTCAGAATGGGCCGACGGCATCGTGACAAAATACTCGTCCTGCAATTCTGCGAGCGCAATGGAAGGCTCCCTGACCAGCCGGTGATCTTCCGGCATCGCCACCAGAAAAGCCGCCTCACGCAACCGCAGGCTGGTAAACCCCGCGGTAGGTTCCGTTGCCATTCGCCAGATGCCAACGTCCAGCTCCCGGCGCTCAAGCAGCGCCATCTGCATGACCGGCGATTTTTCGCGAAAAACGACATCAACATTCGGATGCTCTTTCAGGAAAGCGCGCATCACCGTGCGCACCTCGCTCCACATGGCGGTGCCGACAATTCCTAGCTCAATGCGCCCTGCCTCACCTCGACCAATTTGCTCGACGCGAGCCAGAGCCTGGTTTGCGCTGGCCAGCAGCCGACGGGACTCTTCCATCAGCACTTTACCGGCATGCGTCAACACGACGCTCCGCGAGTGGCGAATAAACAGTAACGTGCCCAGCTGACTTTCCAGCTCTTTAATATGCAGGCTTAACGGCGGCTGAGACATGTTGAGACGGGCCGCAGCCCGTCCAAAATGCAGTTCCTCCGCCACGGCCAGAAAATAGCGCAGCAGCTTGAGATCGGTCCGATAGACGCGTTCCATCAAAACATATCCTGGCGATAACACTTATACGCCTACCTTAAAGCCTTTCAGCGTCCGGAAGGAAAATTTAGTGCGCAACTGTGCGCATCCCGCTGTTTTTACAGGTGTGGTGGTAGTTAAAGCTGAAGTAAAAGATCACCGCGAGCGCCAGGGCATAGGCCGCAAACACCAGCCAGATCGTCTGCCAGTCCTTCACCCCGTCCACCGAGAAATAATCAACGGCCATACCGCTCAATACCGAACCGAAATACGCCCCGATACCGTTAACGGTCGTCATAAACAACCCTTGCGCGCTGGCGCGGATATCGGCGCTGACCTCCTGTTCAACAAATACCGAGCCTGAAATATTGAAGAAGTCGAACGCGCAGCCGTAGACAATCATTGAGAGCATGAGCAGCACAAAGCCCGTTGCGGACGGATCGCCAAAGGCAAATAGCCCGAACCGCAGCATCCAGGCCACCATGCTCATCAGCATAACGGCTTTAATGCCAAATCGTCCGAGGAAGTACGGAATGGTCAGAATGAAGAACACCTCAGACATTTGCGAAACGGAGAGCAGGATGGACGGATATTTGACGATAAAGCTATCTGCATACGCCGGATTACGCGCAAAATCATGCAGGAAGGGGCTGCCAAACGTATTGGTTATCTGCAGCACGGCGCCCAGCAGCATCGCGAATAAAAAGAACACCGCCATGCGGGGCTGTTTAAACAGGATAAACGCATTGAGGCCCAGCTTGCTTGCCAGAGACGGAGACACTTTTGTCTTCGCAACCGGAATGGCCGGTAGCGTCAGAGAATAGAGCGCCAGCAGCAGGGACGCGGCAGCCGCTATATAGAGCTGCACGTTGCTCAGCTCCGCCCCCATCAGGCTTATGGCCCACATCGCGGCAATAAAGCCCACGGTACCATACACCCGCACTCGCGGAAAATGGCTCACCGTATCCAGCCCTGCCTGTTCAAGACAGGAGTAGGAAATGGTGTTCGACAGCGCAATCGTGGGCATGAAGGCCATCGCATTCACCAGCATGACCCAGAACATCAGCCCGGGCTCATTGACCTGCGCGGCATAGCAGAGCGCGACGGCGCAGACGAGGTGGCAAATCATGTAGGCGCGATCGGCCCGCAGCCACTTGTCGGCAATAATCCCCACCAGCGAAGGCATAACGATCGCGGCAAGTCCTTTGGAGCTGTACACCATGCCCACGTCGGAGTCGGTAAAGTGTAGGGTGTTAATCATGTAAGCGCCGAGGGTAACCAGCCAGCTCCCCCAGATAAAATATTGCATAAAGGACATCATCTTTAAGCGAGTCGTGATGTTCATAACCCATTCCTTATAGCAGTGTGGCCCTGGCGGGCCACTTTATTGTTTTACTCAGGCAATATGGCGAAGAAAACCGCAGATAAGATTGATAAAGTTCTGGCGGGAGAGCTCGGCGGCGGCAAGGGTTTGTTCATGTGAGAGTTTGACCTCACCCAAACCTTCGGCGAGATTGGTAATTGCAGAAACGGCCACGACCTTCAGGCCGCAGTGGCGCGCGGAAATCACTTCCGGCACCACGGACATCCCCACCACATCGCCGCCGATAATCTGCATCATGCGGATCTCGGCCGCCGTCTCGAAGTTCGGGCCGGGATAAGAGACAAACACCCCTTCATGCAGCGGGAAGCCTTCTTTCGTTGCCACGGTTTGCAGAACAGCACGGTAATCCGCGTCGTAAGCATTGGCCAGAGAGAAGAAACGATCGCCAAAGCGCTCATCGTTCAGCCCCACCATCGGCGTGCCCGGCATGGTGTTAATATGGTCGCTCAGGGCAACCAGGCTTCCTGGCTGAACCTCCGGGCGCAGCGAGCCCGCCGCATTGGTGCTAAACAGCATCTCGCACCCCAGCAGCGCAAAGGTGCGGATCGCATCGGTCATGATGGTCATCCCGCGCCCTTCATAAAAATGGCCGCGCCCCTTCATGCAGGCCACAGGCACCCCGGCCAGATGCCCGAGCACCAGCTCGCCGGCATGACCATGCACGGTGCTCACCGGGAAGCCCGGCAGCTTTTCGTAGCTCAGGGAAACGGCGTCATCAATCTGGTCGGCGAGCGCGCCCAGGCCAGAGCCGAGAATAAACGCCACGCGAGGCGTGAAGTTCGGCTTAGCGGCGCGAATGATGTCGGCGCAGTACCACGGGTTATTCGAGAGGGTCATAGAGGCTCCTTAAGGATTAAGATCGCGATAGCAGGGATCGCATGACTTACGTCTTATATCCGCAGCCTGACGGTGACCTCCAATACACTTTCACCGCACCATCAATACTGATTGTGTATCAATGCAACTCCCTGCCAGTTATGGCAGTTTTGCTCAAGCTAATCCCATCGGTGCCGATACCTCTGTTTTATAACGCGAGGAAAAAGTATGACGACCATTCAGGCTTCAACCCAACAGATTCAAACCAGCGGCGCGAGTGGAACTTCGAGCAGTAACGATATCTCTGCACAAATCACACGCATTCTCGACAAGATCAAAAAGCTGACTCAGCAGTTAAAAGAACTGGCAAACAGTCCCGTCAGCACTGATGAGAAGAAGAAGCAGCAGGAACTTATTCAGACCCAGATCAAAGTGCTGCAGGCGCAGCTCGCCGCGCTGCAGCGCCAGCAGGCCGAAGAGGCCCAGAAGAAGCAGGATCAAAAGCTGGGCAAAGTAGAAGGGGTAAACAGCCCGTCAGACAATAATCAGATCGATATCTACATCTAATCTTCTGATGCGTTAAACAGTGGGTCGCGTATGCGGGCTTCGGTTAGTCGTTGTGCCTGGATACGCACCACTTCCCAGATAGCCTGCGCCGCCCCCGAGAGTGAACGATTTTTTCGCCGCACCAGCATCAGCTTTCGCTCGACAACGGGCGTTAATCGCCTGACGGCCAGTCGGCTTCCCTGCGGCAGGGGAAGCGCCAGGGCGGGCAACACGCTGATGCCAATGCCGGCTTCCACCATCGGAAACAGCGTCGCCGGGTGACCAATCTCCTGCACGATTGTTGCCTTTACGCCCTGATTCACCAGCGCGGAATCAATCAGCGGACGGCTGCCCGAGGCATAATCCTGTAACACCAGGTTCGCGCCCGTCAGGGACTGCCAGTTGACCTCCCGCAACGCGGCCAGCGGATCGTCGTCACGGCAGAGCAGCAAAAAGGGCTCAGAAAGTACGCTTTCGCACGCCAGATCGCTCACCTGACCGGGATCGATAACAATACCAAAATCCACATCTCCCTGACGGATGCTTTCCAGCACCCACTGTTGCGGCCTGTCATGCAGCACAAAATCAATGTCCGGGTAGCGATAACTGCCCTCGGCAATACACTGCGGGATAAGGTGCGCAGAGATCGTCTGACTGGCCGCGACGCGCACGGTTCCCGAAAGCTGCTGCCCCAGCCTCCCCACGTCTCTGAGCGTGCTGTTAAGCTCATCCAGCAGTCGTTCGAGGCGCAGGGCCAGCTGCTGGCCTGCTTCGGTCAACACCACTTCGCGCGTGGTGCGGTCAAGCAACTTCACCCCGGTCTGATTCTCCAGCTCTTTTACGCTGTGGCTGACCGCCGACTGGCTCAGGCCAATCATCTCCCCTGCCCGGCTAAAGCTGCGGGCGTGGGCGACGGTGACGAAAATACGAAGCTGACGTAAGGAGTAATTCATCTGTTTCATTCATGAATGGATGCAATAAATCAATTTTATTTCTCAAATGGAAAAAAGCACAATAGCGATATCTGATTTCAGGAGTCATTATGAAACTGTTTCGTATCCTTGATCCGTTCACGCTTACCCTGGTGGTCACTGTTTTACTGGCCTCCTTCTTCCCCGCACGCGGCGGTTTTGTTCCGTTCTTTGAAGGGCTAACCACGGCGGCCATCGCGTTGCTGTTCTTTATGCACGGTGCCAAACTCTCCCGCGAGGCCATTATCGCAGGCGGCGGACACTGGCGACTGCACCTGTGGGTAATGTGCAGCACCTTCATTCTGTTCCCGATACTCGGCGTACTGTTTGCCTGGTGGGCACCGGTCAATGTCGACCCTGCCCTCTATACCGGGTTCCTGTATCTGTGCATTCTCCCCGCGACCGTGCAGTCTGCCATTGCCTTTACCTCGCTGGCAGGCGGCAACGTAGCGGCAGCCGTTTGTTCAGCATCCGCCTCCAGCCTGTTAGGGATTTTCGTCTCTCCGCTGCTGGTGGGCCTGCTGATGAACATGCACGGTGCGGAAGGTAACCTGGAGCAGGTCGGCAAAATCTGTCTGCAGCTGCTGCTGCCGTTTGTGCTGGGGCATCTTTCCCGACCGTGGACCGGCGCGTTTGTGGCGAAGCATAAAAAGTGGATTTCAAAAACCGACCAGACCTCGATTTTGCTGGTGGTGTACTCCGCCTTCAGCGAAGCGGTTGTGAACGGGATCTGGCACAAGGTGGGGGCAGGCTCGCTGCTGTTTATCGTGGTGGTCAGCATCGTTCTGCTGGCAATTGTGATTGCGGTAAACGTCTTTGTGGCGCGCAGGTGCGGCTTCAACAAAGCGGATGAAATTACGATTGTGTTCTGCGGTTCGAAGAAGAGCCTGGCGAACGGTATCCCGATGGCCAACATTCTGTTCCCGACCTCGGTTATTGGGATGATGGTGCTGCCGCTGATGATTTTCCATCAGATCCAGCTGATGGTCTGTGCGGTGCTGGCGCGTCGCTACAAGCGCCAGACCGAAAAGCTGGCGCAGGAAGAGACCCGCGCCGCGAAGGCTTAAGGACGCTTCAGGGGCTGAACCAGCTGGCTCAGCCCCTCGGTTTTGATCAGTAACGTGATAGCCATCAGCTCGCCCAGCCGCCCTGCCGGGAATTCATCCTTGCGGGCAAACCACAGCAGATACTCCTCCGGCAAATCAATCAGCCTGCGGCCCTTGTATTTACCGAACGGCATCTCCGTATTGGCGATCTCAACGAGCTGTTCTTTCTCCACGTTACTCTCCTAACAGACGCATCATTTCCGCTTCGTCTATAACCGCAATGCCGAGCTCCTGGGCTTTTGCCAGCTTCGAACCCGCCGCTTCCCCGGCGATCACCAGATCGGTTTTCTTCGACACGCTGCCCGCCACTTTAGCCCCCAGCGCCACCAGACGTGCTTTCGCATCGTCGCGTGAAAGCTGGCTCAGGCTACCGGTCAGCACTACCGTTTTACTGGCGAACGGGCTGTCGATCTCTTCGGCGTTAACCACCACCGGCGCGGGCCACCTGATGCCCTCTTCCAGCAGCTTGCCGATGACTTCACGGTTGCTCTCTTCGGCGAAGAAGTTAAAGACGTGCGTGGCAACGACGATGCCAACGTCCGGGACTTTCTGCAGCTCGTCAATGCTAGCCTTTTCCAGCGCCTCCAGCGTGCCGAAGTACGCCGCCAGGCCCGCGGCCGTCGCTTCACCCACTTCACGAATGCCCAGCGCGTACAGGAAGCGGGCGAAGGTGGTCTCTTTCGCGGCTTCAAGCGCGTTCACCACGTTCTGGGCTGACTTTGGCCCCATGCGATCAAGGCCGGTCAGTTTACCTGCCGTCAGCCTGAAGAGATCCGCTGGCGTGTGGACATACTCTTTCTCAACCAGCTGATCGATAATTTTATCGCCCATGCCGTCGACGTCCATCGCCCGACGGGAGACGAAGTGCTTCAGCGACTCTTTACGCTGCGCGCCACAGATTAAGCCCCCCGTACAGCGCGCCACCGCTTCCCCTTCCACACGCTCAACGTCAGAGCCGCACACCGGGCAGTGGGTCGGGAAGACGATCTCGCGCGTTTCGGCAGGGCGTTCTGACTCCACGACGTTAACCACCTGCGGGATCACGTCGCCCGCGCGGCGAATCACCACTTTGTCACCAATGCGCAGGCCCAGGCGTTCGATTTCATCGGCGTTATGCAGCGTGGCATTACTCACCAGCACGCCCGCCACCTGCACGGGCTCGAGACGGGCAACCGGGGTAATGGCACCCGTACGGCCGACCTGGAACTCTACGTCACGAACGAAGGTCATCTGCTCCTGAGCAGGGAACTTAAACGCCACCGCCCAGCGCGGCGCGCGCGCCACAAAGCCCAGCTGCTCCTGCAGCGCCAGTGAATTAACCTTGATCACGACGCCATCAATATCAAACCCGAGCGTAGGACGGTCCTCTTCCACCTTGTGGTAAAACGCCAGTACCGCTTCCGGCGAGTCGCAGAGCTGAACGCGGTTGCTCACCGGCAGGCCCCACGCCTTAAACTGCAGCAGACGCCCGAGGTGCGTGTCCGGCAGCTCGCCGCCCTCAAGAATACCCACACCGTAGCAGAAGAAAGTAAGCGGTCGCTTCGCGGTGATACGCGGGTCAAGCTGGCGCAGAGAGCCTGCCGCCGCATTACGCGGGTTAGCAAACACCTTCCCGCCGGTGCGACGCGCCTCTTCGTTAATTTTCTCGAAGCCCGCCTGGGGCAGGAACACCTCGCCGCGCACTTCCAGACGCGCAGGAATGTTGTCACCCTGCAGTCTCAGCGGGATCGCGCGGATGGTACGCACGTTGGTGGTGATGTCTTCGCCCGTCGTGCCGTCGCCACGCGTCGCGGCGCGCACCAGCACGCCGTTTTCGTAGAGAAGACTGACCGCCAGGCCATCCAGCTTGAGCTCGCAGCACCAGGTGAGGGAATCGCTGCTTTTCAGGCGATCCTGCACACGCTTGTTAAACGCCAGAAAGCTCTCTTCATCGAAGACGTTATCCAGCGACAGCATCGGCACCTCATGGCGCACCTGGCTGAACGCCCCCAGCGGCTCAGCGCCGACGCGCTGGGTGGGGGAGTCCGGCGTAATGAGCTCCGGATGCTGCGCCTCTAACTCGCGCAGCTCGCGCATCAGGCGGTCATATTCCGCATCCGGGACTTCCGGCGCGTCCATAACATGATAGAGATATTCATGATGGCGAAGCGTGGTTCGCAGTTCAGTGAGTTGTTGTTCGATTGAGTCCATATCGCACCATCAATGAGAAAAAACCCCCGACAGGCGGGGGTTGAGGAGGAGTTGAAGTAAACGCGACGATTACGCGTTAGCTTCCTTAACTTCGCGGATGCGGTCCTGATACTCGCGCAGCTTCTGCGGGGTCATCATTCGACGCTGATCGTCGAGCACCACGCCGCCAACTTCGTCAGCGATGTGTTGAGCGGACTGCAGCATCAGCTTAAAGTTTTGCAGTTCATCGCCGTAGGACGGCACCTGCATAAAGATAGTCACGCCAGGGGTCACGAAATCACCGGTCATTTCCGGATCAAAGGTGCCAGGGTTAACCATGTTGGCCAGGCTGAACAGCGCCGGGCCGCTACCGTCAGGGCTCAGGTGGCGATGGAAAATGTTCATATCGCCAAACTTGAAGCCTGCCTGTTGAATACTGTTAAGCAGCACGTCACCGTTGAGATGGCTACCGTGATGCGCGGCCACGTTCATGATGATCACCGCTTCTTTACGCTGCGGTTTTTCGACAACCGGCTCTGGCTCTACAACAGGCTCAGGCTCAACGTGCGTGGCCGGAGCAGGCTGAGGCGCGGGCTGCACGTGAACAGGCTGCTGCGGCTGTTGTACCGGCTGAGCAGGCTGTTGTTGCACGGGCTGCTGCACCGGTTGCTGTTGAACCGGCTGGGCAGGCTGCTGATAGACAGGCTGTTGCGGCGGCTGGCGCACCGGCTCTTCCACAGGCTGCGGCGCTGGCTGGCGCGGCTGTGCAGAAGCATACGGCGGTTGATACTGGTGCTGCGAAGGACGAGGCGCTTCATGCTCCCCATGGCCTGCGCCGGGCGCAGTATTGACCCGATGAACACGAACTTCACCCACGCCGTCGTCATCGCTGCCGTCGATGTCATCTTCACTGTCATCGTCGTCACGACTGGACTTCATGCGCTTCAGTGGGCGATCGCGAAACATCGAGGAACGCTCTTTACGGCTGGTCCAGAAACCATGTACCAGTAAAGCGATTATGGCGATCGCGCCAACAATGATTAATATCAGACGCAAATCCTGCATCATTATATTCTCTGTTGTTCTAACACCTTGCCACCACGGCAAACATTTACTCACTAAGAGTATTTGCCGTTTACGTCAAGTGCAAGTGTGTGCAGAGCATTCACAGCATAAAGATGAAGGAAATCGTGCTTTTTGCTGGTTTTTCGAACATTTCCGAACTGGTCATTGCTCCGTAAGTGGATAATATAGGCGGGCAATTCCACTGGTTGTGTAAAAAGGAGTACAGCCTGGCTATGGTTTCAACATCTTCTTCTCCCCCGCGCAGCGGCGTCTGGTATTTTTCTCAGGGCTGGAAACTGGTCTCCCTGCCGGGGATTCGACGCTTCGTCATTCTCCCGCTGTTGATCAACATTATTCTGATGGGCGGCGCGTTCTGGTGGCTGTTCACAAAGCTGGAGAGCTGGATCCCGTCGCTGATGAGCTATGTGCCGGACTGGCTACAGTGGCTTAACTACCTGCTCTGGCCGGTGGCGGTGATCTCCGTGCTGCTGGTGTTTGGGTATTTTTTCTCGACGATTGCGAACTGGATAGCCGCACCGTTTAACGGTCTGCTGGCGGAACAGCTGGAAGCGCGGCTTACCGGCGCAACGCCGCCGGATACGGGCGTGCTGGGGATCATGAAAGACCTGCCCCGCATCATGAAGCGCGAGTGGCAGAAGTTTGCCTGGTACCTGCCCCGCGCGATCGTGCTGCTTATCCTCTACTTTGTGCCAGGCATTGGCCAGACGGTGGCACCGGTACTGTGGTTCCTGTTCAGCGCCTGGATGCTGGCCATTCAGTACTGCGATTATCCGTTCGATAACCACAAGGTGCCGTTTAAAGCGATGCGCACCGCCCTGCGCAGCCAGAAGGTCGCCAATATGCAGTTTGGCGCGCTGACCAGCCTGTTCACCATGATTCCCTTCCTGAATCTGTTCATCATGCCCGTCGCCGTCTGCGGCGCGACGGCGATGTGGGTCGACTGCTACCGTGCTAAGCACGCGTTATGGAAATAATGCAAAAATGTGTAAAGCAGGGGTGGCTTATGCCGCCCCTTATTCCATACTGATCCCCATTATTTCCTTGCAGTATATAGATATGCGAATTCCTTACTTCCCCCTACCTGCTTAGCAGGTATGCTGGGTCGGTATCCCAATTTCATACAGTTAAGGACAGGCCATGAGTAAGATTTATGAAGACAACTCGCTGACTATCGGTCATACGCCCCTGGTTCGACTGAACCGTATCGGTAATGGACGCATTCTGGCGAAGGTCGAATCACGTAACCCGAGCTTCAGCGTAAAATGCCGTATCGGTGCAAACATGATTTGGGATGCTGAAAAACGTGGCGTACTGAAGCCGGGCGTTGAGCTGGTGGAACCGACCAGCGGCAATACCGGTATCGCTCTGGCCTATGTGGCTGCCGCGCGTGGCTACAAGCTGACGCTGACCATGCCAGAAACCATGAGCATCGAGCGTCGTAAGCTGCTCAAAGCGCTGGGCGCGAACCTGGTGCTGACCGAAGGCGCGAAGGGCATGAAGGGTGCCATTCAGAAAGCCGAAGAGATTGTGGCCAGCGATCCGGCGAAATATCTGCTGCTGCAGCAGTTCAGCAACCCGGCTAACCCGGAAATTCACGAGAAGACCACCGGTCCGGAAATCTGGGAAGATACCGACGGTCAGGTTGACGTCTTTATCTCCGGCGTGGGTACCGGCGGTACGCTGACCGGCGTGTCACGCTATATTAAAGGCACAAAGGGTAAAAAAGATCTGATCACCGTGGCCGTTGAGCCGACTGACTCACCGGTTATTACCCAGGCACTGGCGGGTGAAGAGCTCAAACCAGGCCCGCATAAAATCCAGGGTATCGGCGCAGGCTTCATTCCGGGCAACCTGGATCTGAAGCTGATCGATAAAGTGGTTACCATCACTAACGAAGAAGCCATCTCTACCGCGCGTCGCCTGATGGATGAAGAAGGCATTCTGGCGGGTATCTCTTCCGGTGCGGCCGTTGCGGCGGCGCTCAAACTTCAGGAAGATGAAGCCTTTACCAATAAGAATATTGTGGTTATCCTTCCTTCCTCGGGTGAGCGTTACTTGAGCACCGCACTGTTTGCCGATCTGTTTACCGAAAAAGAGCTGCAACAGTAGTGCCAGCATGTTAATAACGCGTAAAAAAGCACCTTTTCAGGTGCTTTTTTGTGGCCTGCTTCAAACTTTTGCCCCTCCTGGCATTGCTTCACCCCGTTGGGTCTGGTATTTAAACCAGCAATTATTTTGATGCGTGAAATTAATCAGTGAACGAAATAGCCTTGCTGAATCGATTTTATGATTTGGTTCAAGTCTTGCTTTCGCTGCATAATGTTTAATGACGATCGAAACGTCAGCGCTAACAATACAGGCTAAAGTTCAGTCGCCAGGCTAGACTTTAGTTCCACAACACTAAACCTATAAGTTGGGGAAATACAATGTTCCAGCAAGAAGTTACCATTACCGCTCCGAACGGTCTGCACACCCGCCCTGCTGCTCAGTTTGTTAAAGAAGCAAAAGGCTTCACTTCTGAAATCACTGTGACTTCCAACGGCAAAAGCGCGAGCGCAAAAAGCCTGTTCAAACTGCAGACTCTGGGCCTGACTCAGGGCACCGTTGTCACCATCTCTGCAGAAGGTGAAGACGAGCAGAAAGCAGTTGAGCATCTGGTTAAACTGATGGCTGAGCTCGAGTAAGTTTCCGGGTTCTTTTAAATATCAGTCACAAGTAAGGTAGGGTTATGATTTCAGGCATTTTAGCATCCCCGGGTATCGCTTTCGGCAAAGCACTGCTGCTGAAAGAAGACGAGATCGTCATCGACCGGAAAAAAATTTCTGCCGACAAGGTTGATCAGGAAGTTGAACGTTTTCTGAGCGGTCGTGCCAAGGCATCTGCGCAACTGGAAGCAATCAAAACTAAAGCTGGCGAAACTTTCGGTGAAGAAAAAGAAGCCATCTTCGAAGGGCACATCATGCTGCTCGAAGATGAGGAGCTGGAGCAGGAAATCATAGCCCTGATTAAAGATAAAGGCATGACGGCCGACGCGGCTGCGCATGAAGTTATCGAAGGTCAGGCAACTGCCCTGGAAGAACTGGATGATGAATACCTGAAAGAGCGTGCGGCTGACGTACGTGACATCGGTAAGCGCCTTCTGCGCAACATCCTGGGCCTGGCTATCATCGACCTGAGCGCGATTCAGGATGAAGTGATCCTGGTTGCCGCTGACCTCACCCCGTCTGAAACCGCACAGCTGAACCTGAAAAAGGTCCTCGGTTTCATCACCGACGCGGGTGGCCGTACCTCCCACACCTCTATCATGGCGCGCTCTCTGGAACTGCCTGCCATCGTGGGTACCGGTAGCGTCACCTCTCAGGTGAAAAACGGCGACTATCTGATTCTGGATGCCGTAAACAATCTGGTTTACGTCAACCCAACCAATGAAGAGATCGATAAACTGCGCGCGGTTCAGGAGCAAGTTGCGACTGAAAAAGCGGAACTCGCTAAGCTGAAAGACCTGCCAGCCATCACCCTGGACGGCCATCAGGTAGAAGTGTGCGCAAACATCGGTACCGTCCGCGACGTTGATGGCGCTGAGCGCAACGGTGCGGAAGGCGTAGGTCTCTATCGTACAGAATTCCTGTTCATGGACCGCGACGCGCTGCCAACGGAAGAAGAGCAGTTTGCTGCTTATAAAGCCGTGGCTGAAGCGTGTGGCTCTCAGGCGGTTATCGTCCGTACCATGGACATCGGTGGCGATAAAGAGCTGCCGTACATGAACTTCCCGAAAGAAGAGAACCCGTTCCTGGGCTGGCGTGCAATCCGTATCGCGATGGATCGTAAAGAGATCCTGCGTGACCAGGTTCGCGCAATCCTGCGTGCCTCTGCTTTCGGTAAACTGCGCATCATGTTCCCAATGATCATCTCTGTTGAAGAAGTGCGTGCACTGAAGAAAGAGATCGAAATCTACAAACAGGAACTGCGCGACGAAGGTAAAGCGTTTGACGAGTCAATCGAGATCGGCGTGATGGTGGAAACACCTGCGGCGGCGACCATTGCGCGTCATTTAGCCAAAGAAGTTGATTTCTTTAGTATCGGCACCAATGATTTAACGCAGTACACCCTGGCAGTTGACCGTGGTAATGATATGATTTCACATCTCTACCAGCCAATGTCACCGTCCGTACTGAACTTGATCAAGCAAGTTATTGATGCTTCTCATGCAGAAGGTAAATGGACTGGCATGTGTGGTGAGCTTGCAGGCGACGAACGTGCTACACTTCTGTTGCTGGGTATGGGTCTGGACGAATTCTCTATGAGCGCCATTTCCATCCCGCGCATTAAGAAGATTATCCGTAACACGAACTTCGAAGATGCGAAGGTATTAGCAGAGCAGGCTCTTGCTCAACCGACAACGGACGAGTTAATGACGCTGGTTAACAAGTTCATTGAAGAAAAAACAATCTGCTAATCCACGAGATGCGGCCCAATTTACTGCTTAGGAGAAGATCATGGGTTTGTTCGATAAACTGAAATCTCTGGTTTCTGATGATAAAAAAGACTCCGGAACTATTGAGATTGTTGCTCCGCTCTCCGGCGAGATCGTCAACATCGAAGACGTGCCGGATGTAGTGTTTGCTGAGAAAATCGTTGGTGATGGCATTGCTATCAAACCAACTGGCAACAAAATGGTTGCTCCAGTTGACGGCACCATCGGTAAAATTTTTGAAACCAACCATGCGTTCTCTATCGAATCTGATAGCGGTATCGAACTGTTCGTTCACTTCGGTATCGACACCGTTGAACTGAAAGGCGAAGGCTTCAAACGTATCGCGGAAGAAGGCCAGCGTGTTAAAGTTGGCGACCCGGTGATTGAATTCGATCTGCCACTGCTGGAAGAAAAAGCCAAGTCTACCCTGACGCCGGTTGTTATCTCCAACATGGACGAAATCAAAGAACTGATCAAACTGTCTGGCAGCGTCACCGTGGGTGAAACCCCGGTTATCCGCATCAAGAAGTAATTCTTGCCGCACAGAAAAATGGCGCCTTCGGGCGCCATTTTTGTTTATGCGGGGAGGATAAGCTCGTCGTACCCTTTCGACTGCGTATACAGCATCACGTCAGTTACCCGATCGCCAGCCATGCGAATGGCATCGGCAACGGTTTTCCCCTCTACAATTCCGCTCACCAGCTCTGAACAGAACAGGTCGCCCGTCCCTTTCAGATCGGTTTCAACGCGCGGGTGCGCGCTGACGGTCACGCCCTCGTTCGTCACCAGCACCACGTGGATGTTTTCCGGGTCATCGGCCACCGGCGCGCTGGTGATTGCCACCCATTTCAGGCTGTCGGAGAGCAATCCCTGTGCCGCCACAATGGCGCTTTCCGGCGTTCGGCAGGGTTTGCCGCTCAACACTTCCAGCTCATAGACGTTTGGCGTGATCCCCTGCGCCAGCGGCAGCAGGTGCTCCCGATACGCCTGCGGGATCTCGGGCTTCACGTACATTCCGCTGTCGATATCGCCGATGACCGGGTCGACCAGCACCAGCAGGTCAGGATGCTGCGCTTTGACCACCTTCAGCCACTGAGCCAGCAGAACGATCTGGCTGGCGCTGCCCATATAGCCGGTGGTGACCGCTTTAAGCTCGCGCAGGATCTCGCGCTCTTCCAGCGCCTTAAGGTAGCCGCTGAACCACTCGTCGGGGATCACTCCACCATAAAACGTGTCGTAGTGCGGCGTGTTGCTAAACAGTACCGTCGGCACGGCGGTAACGTTCAGCCTGTGGGTACGAATATTCGGAACCGCAATGCTGTTCCCCACGCTGCCGTAAACCACCTGCGACTGCACGGCGACAATGTCGGTTTGCTGCGCCCGGGTATTATCCCGGAATAGAATCATCTCCATGACGCTTAAATCCCCGCCCCCTGCGAATAACTCTCTTCACCAAAGACGCCGGTAGAAAGATAGCGATCGCCGCGATCGCAAATAATCGCCACCACCACCGCCCCCGGGTTTGCCTTTGCCACCCGAATCGCACCCGCTACCGCGCCGCCCGAGCTGACGCCGCAGAAGATACCCTCGCGAACGGCCAGCTCACGCATGGTATTTTCCGCCTCGCGCTGGTGAAGATCCAGCACCTGGTCCACAAGCTGCGCATTAAAGATGCCGGGCATATACTCCGCAGGCCAGCGGCGAATGCCCGGAATGCTGCTCCCCTCTTCCGGCTGCAGACCAACAATGGTGACGGCTTTTTCCTGCTCGCGCAGAAAACGCGATACCCCGGTAATGGTGCCGGTAGTGCCCATGCTGGAGACAAAATGGGTGATACGCCCGTCGGTTTGCTGCCAGATTTCCGGGCCGGTGGTGGTGTAGTGCGCGTAAGGGTTGTCCGGGTTGTTGAACTGATCGAGCAGTTTACCTTCGCCGCGCTCGGCCATTTCTAACGCCAGGTCGCGCGCGCCTTCCATTCCCTGCTCTTTGGTCACCAGAATCAGCTCGGCCCCGTAGGCACGCATCGCGGCGCGGCGCTCCTGGCTCATGTTGTCCGGCATCAGCAGCTTCATGCGGTAGCCTTTCAGCGCGGCGATCATCGCCAGGGCGATACCGGTGTTGCCGCTGGTGGCCTCAATCAGCACGTCGCCAGGCTTAATTTCTCCGCGTTTTTCGGCCTGGACAATCATCGACAGCGCCGCGCGGTCTTTCACCGACCCCGCCGGGTTATTGCCTTCGAGTTTGACCCAGATTTCACTGCCGTTGTCTGGCCCCATGCGCTGAAGCTTGACCAGAGGAGTGTTGCCGATGGTGTGTTCGAGTGTATTCACGATTTTTACTCAATAAAAAAGCCGGGTGGCGCTTCGCTTACCCGGCCTACAAGACGCAGTGATAACTGTAGGCCCGGTCAGCGCAGCGCCACCGGGCGATAAACATCCTAATAACCTATCAGGCTGACTCCGCCAGAGCAATATCCTCGCGCGTCTCGATGCGCTCCTTCCCGTGATAAATACGGGCGTGCTGCAGCCCAACAAACAGGCGCTCGCCCCGGTGCGGCGGCACGTCGTCGCGCATGACCACGGTCAGCGGCTCGGTATACCAGCCCAGCGGCTGTACCACCAATTGGGTGTAGTGACCTTTAGGGCTAGCTTCCAGCACCTGCACCGGCAGCGGTGAATCCAGGCTGGTTCGGCGGCTCACGTCCACTTCCCACGGACGCAGGAACAGATCGACCGGCCCCTGATGCGCGGAGGTATAGCCCAGCGGCCAGCGGTGCGCGCCAACGTGGAACTGGCCGCCGCGAATAGTGCCCTGAAGACGGTTTACCTCGCCCATAAACTCCAGAACGAAGCGGGTCGCCGGTTCTCGCCAGAGCTGTTCCGGCTCGTCAACCTGCTCAATGTTGCCCTGGCTCATGACCACCACGCGATCCGCGACTTCCATCGCCTCTTCCTGGTCGTGGGTCACGAAGACGCTGGTGAATTTCAGCTCTTCATGCAGCTGGCGCAGCCAGCGGCGCAGCTCTTTACGCACCTGCGCATCCAGCGCGCCGAAGGGTTCATCCAGCAGCAGAATTTGCGGCTCAACGGCCAGCGCGCGCGCCAGCGCCACGCGCTGTTTCTGCCCGCCGGACAGCTGGGCCGTGAAACGGTCCGCCAGGTGAGCCAGCTGCACCATCTCCAGCAGTTTGGTCACTTTCGCCTTAATGGTTGCCGCATCCGGGCGCTCGCGACGCGGTAGCACGGTCAGGCCAAACGCGATGTTGTCGAACACGGTCATGTGGCGGAACAGCGCGTAATGCTGGAATACAAAACCTACCTTACGATCGCGGGCATGCAGGCGGCTCACGTCGGTGCCCTGGAAGCGAATGTGCCCGCTGGTCTGATGCTCAAGCCCGGCGATAATACGCAGCAGCGTGGTTTTACCCGAGCCAGACGGCCCCAGCAGCGCCACCATTTGTCCGGAAGGGATATCCAGCGAGATATCATTCAGCACCTGGGTGCGACCAAAAGACTTCTTAATATTGGCAATCTCAATGCTCATGATTTCCCTCCTGATGCTGACGTTTTTCCTGATTTTCTAAACGCCACTGCACCACACTCTTCAAAAACAGGGTCAAAATGGCCATCAGCGTCAGCAACGCTGCGGCAGTAAACGAGCCGATGGTGTTGTAATCCTGCTGCAGCAGCTCAATCTGTAGCGGCAGCGACAGGGTTTCACCCCGGATGGAGCCGGAGACGACGGAAACGGCACCGAACTCACCAATCGCGCGGGCGTTGGTCAGCACCACGCCGTAAAGCAGCGCCCAGCGGATATTCGGCAGCGTCACGCGACGGAACATCTGCCAGCCTGACGCACCCAGCAGCACCGCCGCTTCGTCTTCGTTGCTCCCCTGGCTTAACATCACCGGCACCAGCTCACGCACCACAAACGGACAGGTCACGAAGATGGTGACCAGCACCATGCCCGGCCAGGCGAACATGATCTGCAGGTTATGCTCGTCCAACCAGCCGCCCAATGGGCCGTTGGAGCCGTAAAAGAGCAGGTACACCAGACCCGCCACCACCGGCGATACGGCGAAAGGAATGTCCAGCAGGGTCAACAGCAGCTGACGTCCCGGAAAGTTGAAGCGGGTTACCAGCCAGGCCAACAGGGTACCGAACACGAGGTTCACCGGCACGGTGATCAACGCAATCAGCACGGTCAGCCAGATGGCATGCAGCATATCCGGGTTCGCCAGGTTTTCCAGCGCGGGCATCAGGCCCTTGCTGAACGCCTGAACGAAGATATAAACCGTCGGCACGACGAGAATGAGGGCGGAAACCAGCACGCCCGCCCCAATCAGAAACCATTTACCCCAGTTGATGCGGGGTGCATCGTATCGCTTCAATTGCGTAACTTCCGCCATCAGTGACCTACCACACGTCGACCAAAGCGACTTTGCAGAGTGTTAATCGAGTACAGCAGCAGCAGCGAGGCCGCCAGGATCACCGAGGCAATTGCGCTCGCCGCCGGATAATCAAACTCCTGCAAACGGATGAAAATCATCAGCGAGGTGACTTCAGTTTTCCAGGCGATGTTCCCGGCGATAAAAATCACCGCGCCGAACTCACCGAGGCTGCGGGTAAACGACAGCGCGACACCCGCCATCAGCGCCGGAGACAGCTCCGGCAGAACTACCTTGCGGAAGCTCTGCCAGCGCGTGGCGCCCAGCGTTTCCGCCGCTTCTTCGTATTCCGGACCCAACTCTTCCAGCACCGGCTGCACGGTACGCACCACAAACGGGATGCTGGTAAAGGCCATCGCCACCGCGATACCGAGCCAGGTGTAGGTCACTTTGATGTCGAATTTCGCCAGCCACTCACCGTACAGCCCGTTCACGGAGAAGAGCGACGCGAGGGTTAAGCCCGCCACCGCCGTCGGCAGCGCAAACGGCAGATCCATCAGGGCGTCAAGCAGCGTGCGGCCCGGGAAGCGATAGCGGGTTAAGATCCACGCCATCAGCAGGCCAAACACGCCGTTAAAAACGGAGGCGACAAACGCCGACAGCAGCGTCACCTTATAGGCCGCCACCACCTGCGGGTTGGTGACCACGTCCCAGTACTGCGCCCAGCTCATCTGAGCAAGCTGCATCACCAGCGCGCTGAGCGGCAACAGCAGGATCAGGCAGACGAACAGCAGGCTGGTCCCAAGGCTTAAGGTAAAGCCCGGCAGCACGCGTTTTGTCGAAACTGCAAACATTACTTATGCCCCGCCGCCAGCAATTTGTCTAACTCACCGCCGCTGGCAAAATGCGTTTTCATCACATCAGGCCAGGAGCCAAAATGATCTTCCACGCGGAACAGCGCGGTCTGCGGGAATTTGTCTTTCAGTTTGTTCATCACGTCCGGGTTATTCACGCGGTAGTAATAATCGGTAATGATGGTCTGCGCCTGCGGGCTGTACAGGTAGTTGAGATAGGCTTTTGCCGCTTTCTCGGTGCCGTTTGCCTGCACGTTTTTATCCACCCACGCCACCGGGAACTCGGCCAGGATATTGGTTTTCGGGATAACGACCTCGAAGCCCTGCGCTTCATACTGTTTGCGGATGTTATTCACTTCCGATTCAAAGCTGATCAGCACATCGCCGAGACCGCGCTCTGCGAAGGTTGTCGTTGCCCCGCGGCCGCCGGTATCAAACACTTCGACGTTTTTAAGGAACTGGGTCATGAACTGCTCGGTTTTGGCTTTATCGTTACCGTCAGCCTTGTCCGCCGCGCCCCACGCCGCTAAATAGGTATAACGCGCGTTACCGGAAGTTTTTGGGTTCGGGAAAATCAGCTTCACGTCGGAACGCACCAGGTCGCTCCAGTCGTGGATATTCTTCGGGTTGCCCTTACGCACCAGGAAGCCCATGGTGGAATAGAACGGCGAGCTGTTGTTCGGCAGACGGCTCTGCCAGTCGGCCGGAAGCAGCTTGCCTTTGTCGTGCAGGATCTGCACGTCAGTCACCTGGTTGTAGGTCACCACATCCGCTTTCAGGCCCTGCAGAATCGCCAGCGCCTGCTTGGACGACCCGGCGTGGGACTGCTTGATGGTCAGCTTGTCGCCGTTATTGTCTTTCGCCCACTGCTGTTCGAACGGTGGATTAAGGGCGGCAAACAGCTCGCGGGAGACGTCATACGAACTGTTTAACAGTTCAGTCGCCTGCGCCTGCGCCACCAGCAGTAAACCTGCCAGCGCCAGAGTTCCTTTTTTCAGTACAGTAACGGCCATTGCGCACCCTTATAAATGTGATGACTATCTTATAGTCATAATATTTATAACGGGGATGAAAGGAGTAACAGTTTTATATACCGTTTGGTGATTTAGAAGCAGAAAAGGGAATAAGGGGACGGGCGAAATTGCCGGGTGGCGCTAGCGCTTACCCGGCCTACGTATGGAGAGCAGTTTTACATCGCCAGCAGGCGCTCAACGGACGGCGCAAAGTAGTAGCCGCCGGTCACCGGTTTGGTGAAGCGCAGCATGGCGTCGCGCTTGCCGTCGGTATCGCCAAACATGCTCAGCAGCTGCTGCTCAATGTTATACAGGCGCGCGCAGTAGGCGCAGAAGTAAAGGCCGTGCGTGCCGCTTGCGGTACCGTACGGCAGGCTCTGGCGAACAATCTTCAGCCCTTTGCCGTCTTCTTTGAGGTCAACGCGGGTCAGGTGAGAGGTAACGGGACGGTCGTCGCCGTCGATCTCTTCGTTGGCTTCTTTAGTACGACCAATCATCATCTCCTGGTCGTGCACGCTCATGCGGTTAAGCTGCTTGAGGTTGTGCTCCCAGCGCTGCACGAACACGTAGCTGCCGCCCGCGTCCACGCCGTCTTTAATCACCGCCACGTCACGACGCGTCTCTTCGCCCGCCGGGTTTTCCGTCCCGTCGACGAAGCCGCTCAAATCGCGCTCTTCCACCCAGCGGAAGCCGTGAACCTCTTCCTGCACCTCAATGCTGTCGCCAAAGGCCGCTACCGCCGCCTGGGCAACGGAAAAGTTCACGTCGTGACGCAGGGAGAGAATGTGGATCAGCACGTCGTATTGGGTCGCCGGCGCCAGTCCTTTGCCGTAAGGGATGAAGTCTTTCAGCTCTTCCGCCCCTTCGCCGCCGCTCAGCTGACGCCAGACGTTATTGCCAAAGGCAACAACGGCGCCGAGGTGGGCTTCCGGGAATTTGGCCTGGAAGGTGGCCAGCTTATCAACAAACGCTTTACTGGCCGCACGCAGGGCATCCACGTCCCCTTTAACATTGGCTTCAATCCAAATCGCCGCGCGGCAATGTTCTGGCAAAATGCCACTCTGAACCTGAGACATCGCTCCTCCTGAAATAAAGATGCCACGTCAGCGTGGCATTGATGGCGGGTATTATACCCGGATTTCAGCGAGGCGGATTGTTCAGGCGCAAATTACTGCTTCCAGAGTATTTTGCTCACTTTCCAGCTCTTGAGCGTGTCGTCAGACGGCATCAGTCCTTCCGGTCCGCTCCAGGTTCCGGTGAAGACATAGCTGATGTGCTGGCTGCCTTCAGCCTTACATTCCACCGCGACCTTGTCGTCAGACGGCAAGCTGGTGCAGTTGCCAAAGGCCTGCTTATAAAGTTCGCTAAACGGCGTACCCACCTTCACACCGCTCGCCGTCGGAATATCTTCATCCATCACGGCAATTCTGTTTACCGTGCCTTTGTCACCGTTGATCACCAGCGCCAGCTTGTCGCCCTTCAGCGCTTCGTAATAGCGAACAATATTGCCATTCTCCGTTTTCATGCCGCTGCGCAGGCGGTAATCGCTGCTGAGCGCATCCTGAATAGCATTCTGATCCAGCGCCGTCGCGGCGGTAATTTTCCCCACGCCCTGCTCGGTCACTTCCGTTGATGAGCCAAACCAGTTCCACGGATACGCGGCGGACCAGTTAATGGAGGAGAGCGTCGAACAGCCGGTCAAGGCCAGCGGGAGAGCGCATAACAGTAAACGCAGCGATTTCATTGAAACGTCCTTTCTTGTTAAATCAACGCTTGTTGGAGTGCGACATCGGCAAAAAGTGCCGGATTAATCATCCTGATGCGCAAAACAGGCGCGAAGACGCGGGTTGGTCAGCAGCCACAGCAGGGCCACAATATCGGCAACCACCAGCGCAACGCCGGTGCCCGTCAGCGGTTCACCGTACCACCAGAGTACCGGCTGCCAGAAGAGCAGCGCAACCTGGGCGAGGATCAGCAGCCAGCGAAGCGCGCGCCAAAAACGGGGGATCGCCTGCCGTCGTCCGCTGCATAAAAAAGCGACCACCGCCGGTACGCCCGGCAGCAAGCCGAGCCAGAAGGCATCGTGATCGGGATAAAAGAGATTCAGCAGCGTGTCGCCCTGCCCGCGCGACGCCCCGGCCATTACAAACAGCACCCAGGTCCGGGCCTGCAGCAGCAGAACGCACCAGAATAAAAAGGGCAGCCTGACGCGGCCCTGCGCGTCATAGTCAGCCGGATGGATCTCAGTACTCTTCATCTTCAATCAAACGCTTGCCCAGAGTCAGCACGTCAGCGTGTTCATAGCCCAGACGCTCATACATGCCCAGCACCACGTCGTTATCTTCCCGCACCATGATCTGGATTTTCGGGCAGCCGCGGGCGATAAGCTTCTTCTCGAGACGATTAAGCAGCGCATTGGCGATGCCGCGGGCACGGTATTCCGGGTGGACGCCCAGATAATAGGCCGACCCGCGGTGGCCGTCGTAACCGCCCATTACCGTCCCCACGACCTCGCCATTGACTTCCGCGACCAGAAACAGGCTGACGTCGTGATTCACCTTACGTTCGATATCCATTTCCGGATCGTTCCACGGACGCAGCAGATCGCAGCGCTCCCAAAGGGTGATCACCTCTTCGAAATCTTCCTGGCGAAAAACGCGTATCTCCATGGTATTAACCGCCTTTTCAGGTTTAAAAACAGTGATTATGGCGTGAACCACGCCTTTAGCCAATAACCGGGGAAAATCTCGCCAAAATTTGGCATAATGTCACTTTGTCACGTATTGAAATGAAAAGTAAAACAATTCTCAATATGGACTGTCGTAACGGGAAACACGATACGATATAACACCAGGACCCCTTTTTTTAGTATTCAGGCCGCATGAGCACATTCAAACCATTAAAAGCACTCACATCGCGTCGTCAGGTTCTCAAAGCGGGGCTGGCGGCCTTAACGTTAACGGGCATCGCAAAGCAGGCTCAGGCGAAAGACGAGAGCACGCTCAAAACCAGTAACGGACACAGCAAACCGAAAACCAAAAAGCCGGGCGCGAAGCGTCTGGTGATGCTCGACCCGGGACACGGCGGTATTGATACCGGCGCCATCGGCAAAAACGGGTCGAAAGAAAAACATGTCGTGCTGGCAATTGCAAAAAATGTGCGCGCAATTTTACGTAGTAACGGCATTGACGCCCGTCTGACGCGCTCTGGCGATACCTTTATTCCGCTGTATGACCGCGTAGAGATCGCCCACCAGCACGGTGCGGATCTGTTTATGTCGATCCACGCCGACGGCTTTACCAACCCTTCTGCGGCGGGCGCCTCGGTGTTTGCGCTTTCCAACCGTGGCGCCAGTAGCGCCATGGCAAAATACCTCTCCGACCGCGAAAACCGGGCGGATGAAGTCGCCGGGAAGAAAGCCACCGACAAAGATCATCTGCTACAGCAGGTGCTGTTCGACCTCGTGCAAACCGATACGATCAAAAACAGCCTGACGCTCGGCTCGCATATTCTGAAGAAGATTAAGCCGGTGCATCGTCTGCACAGCAAAGGCACCGAGCAGGCGGCGTTTGTGGTTCTGAAATCACCGTCCATCCCGTCCGTGCTGGTGGAAACCTCCTTCATTACCAACCCGGAAGAAGAGCGACTCCTCGGCACCACGGCGTTTCGTCAGAAGATCGCCAACGCCATCGCTTCCGGCATTATCAGTTACTTCAACTGGTTCGATAACCAAAAAGCGCACTCCAGGAAACGTTGATGAAACCCGATGCTCAACTGGTAAAAACCTTCCTGCTGCAGCTGCAGGATGAGATCTGCCAGAAACTGGCCGCCGCAGACGGCGGTGAATTTCAGGAAGATAACTGGCAGCGCGAGGCCGGGGGCGGCGGGCGCAGCCGCGTGCTGCGAAACGGCGGCATATTCGAACAGGCGGGCGTGAATTTTTCCCACGTACACGGCGACGCCATGCCCGCGTCTGCGACGGCTCATCGTCCTGAACTGGCGGGCCGCAGCTTCGAGGCGATGGGCGTCTCGCTGGTGGTGCATCCGCACAACCCGTTTGTGCCCACCAGCCACGCCAACGTGCGCTTTTTCATTGCGGAAAAACCGGGCGCCGACCCGGTCTGGTGGTTCGGCGGCGGTTTCGACTTAACGCCCTACTACGGCTTCGAAGAGGATGCCGTGCACTGGCACACCACCGCTCGGGACCTCTGCCTGCCGTTTGGCGAAGACGTCTACCCGAAATTTAAAAAGTGGTGCGACGACTACTTTTACCTGAAGCACCGCGACGAGCAGCGCGGCATCGGCGGGCTGTTCTTTGACGATCTCAACACGCCTGATTTTGATACCGCATTCAGCTTTATGCGCGCGGTGGGCGAAGGCTATACCGACGCGTATCTGCCCATCGTCGAACGCCGTAAAAACACCGACTACGGCGTGCGCGAGCGTGAGTTCCAGCTTTACCGCCGCGGGCGCTACGTGGAGTTCAACCTGGTGTGGGATCGCGGGACGCTGTTCGGCCTGCAGACCGGCGGGCGCACGGAGTCGATTCTGATGTCGATGCCGCCGCTGGTGCGCTGGGAATACTGCTACGAACCAAAAGAAGGCAGCCCGGAGGCTGCCTTGCGTGAGTTTATTCAGGTTCGGGACTGGGTGTAACTGCCGGATGGCGCTGCGCTTATCCGGCCTACTCAACCTGTAGGTCGGGTAAGCGAACGCGCCACCCGACACCACCCGCTTACAGAGGCTGCGTCTGCGCCTCAACCACCGCCAGCGCCACCATGTTAACGATACGACGCACGGAGGCAATCGGCGTTAACACATGTACCGGTTTCGCCACGCCCATCAGTACCGGTCCTACGGTCACCCCTTCAGAGCTGGAGACGCGCAGCAGGTTATAGCTGATACGCGCCGCTTCCACGTTCGGCATAATCAGTATGTTGGCCGATCCCTTGAGCGGGCTGTCCGGCATACGTTCGTTACGGATGCTCTCCACCAGCGCGGCATCGCCGTGCATTTCCCCGTCAATCATCAGCTCCGGCGCACGCTTGCGCACCAGCTCCAGCGTCTGACGCATTTTGCAGGCCGCCGCGGATTTAGACGAACCAAAGTTAGAGTGCGACAGCAGCGCCACCTTCGGCTCAATACCAAAGCGACGCACGGTCTCGGCGGCCATCACGGTGATCTCCGCCAGCTCGTCCGGGGTCGGATCGTTGTTAACGTAGGTGTCAGCAATAAAGGTGTTGCCGCTCGGCAGCAGCAGCGCGTTCATCGCCCCGGCGGTATGAACGCCGTCGCGATAGCCGAAGATCTCCTGCACCACGCTAAAGTGCTCGTGGTAATCGCCGATAGTGCCGCAGATCAGCGCATCCGCTTCGCCGCGATGGACCATGATCGCGCCGATCACCGTCGTATTGCTGATGACGGCTTTCTGCGCCTGCTCCTGGGTGATCCCCCGGCGCTTCATGATCGCGTAGTATTCGCTCCAGTACTCTTTGAAGCGCGGATCGGATTCGTTGTTAACGATCTCGAAGTCGACGCCCGGCTTGATCTGCAGGCCCAGCTTCTGGATACGCATCTCAATCACGCTCGGACGACCAATCAGGATCGGTTTCGCCAGGCCTAAGGTGATCAGCTCCTGGGTGGCGTGCAGCACGCGCGCCTCTTCCCCTTCCGCCAGCACGACGCGCTTCGCGTCGGCGCGCGCCTGGGAGAAGATCGGCTTCATGAACAGGTTGGTTTTATAGACAAACTCGGTGAGCTTATCGACGTAAGCGTCGAAATCGTGAATCGGACGCGTCGCCACGCCGGAGTCCATCGCCGCTTTGGCCACCGCTGGGGCAATTTTGACAATCAGACGCGGGTCGAACGGTTTTGGAATGATGTAGTCCGGTCCGAAGCTCAGATCCTGATCGCCGTACGCAGACGCGACCACTTCGCTCTGCTCGGCGTGCGCCAGCTCCGCGATGGCGTGAACGGCGGCAAGCTTCATCTCTTCGTTGATCGCCGTTGCGCCAACGTCCAGCGCGCCGCGGAAGATGAACGGGAAGCAGAGCACGTTGTTGACCTGGTTCGGGTAGTCAGAACGACCGGTACAGATAATGGCGTCTTCACGCACCGCTTTCGCCAGCGGCGGCAGGATTTCCGGCTCAGGGTTCGCCAGGGCCAGGATCATCGGCGCGCGCGCCATCTTCTTCACCATCTCCTGGGTCAGCACTTTCGGACCCGAGCAGCCGAGGAAGATATCCGCGCCGTCTATCACGTCGTCCAGGGTGCGTTTACCGTCGTCGTCCACCGCATACGCCGCTTTGGTTTCCGCCATGTTCGGCTCGCGGTCTTTATAGATAACGCCTTTGGAGTCGCAGACCACAATGTTGTGTTTCTGCATACCCAGCGCCACCAGCAGGTTCATACAGGCGATGGCCGCCGCGCCAGCGCCAGACACCACCATGCGCACGTCGGAGAGATTTTTCTCAACCACGCGCAGGCCGTTCAGAATCGCGGCGGTGCTGATAATCGCGGTCCCGTGCTGGTCATCGTGGAACACGGGAATGTTCATACGCTCGCGCAGCTTCTGCTCGATATAGAAACATTCCGGCGCTTTGATGTCTTCCAGGTTAATCCCGCCGAAGGTCGGCTCCAGCGCGGCCACCACGTTGATGAATTTGTCAGGATCGAGTTCATCCACCTCGATATCGAACACGTCGATACCGGCGAATTTCTTGAACAGTACCCCCTTCCCTTCCATCACCGGCTTGCCGGCCAGCGCGCCGATATTGCCCAGCCCCAGCACCGCCGTGCCGTTAGAGATCACGGCGACGAGATTGCCACGCGCGGTGTATTTGTAGGCCGCCAGCGGGTCTTTTTCGATTTCCAGACACGGCGCAGCGACGCCCGGCGAATAGGCCAGCGCCAGATCGCGCTGGGTTGCCAGCGGCTTGGTTGGGGAGACCTGGATTTTCCCCGGGACAGGAAACTCGTGAAAATCGAGGGCACTCTGTTTCAACTGCTCATCCATCTTATTTTTCCTTTCACGTATCGGTCAAAAGGGTGACGTAAGCGATCCTGATGCACACCCTGGTGTGCCGCCTAGTATCGCCTCAGGCCGCCTCCTAAACTTTGAAGGCTGCCAAACTCTCACCATCACACATTAAAAATTGTTATCAATTTATAACAGCCATGTTACCCGTCTCAAAAGCAATGCCTCCCCCGTCTGCTATGCTTTTTTGTTAAGTCCATCATGATTTTTCCAGAAGTGTGAACTAACGCACTCATCTAACTCTTTTATTTCCAAGGAGTAATCTTTTATGAACCAGCTAGACGGCATCAAAAAATTCACCACCGTGGTTGCAGACAGCGGCGATATCGAGTCGATTCGCCACTATCAGCCGGAGGATGCGACCACCAACCCTTCGCTACTGCTCAAAGCGGCAGGGCTTGCCCATTTTAGTCATCTGATTGATGACGCCATTGCCTACGGTAAACAGCGCGGGAAAACGCAGGAGCAGCAGGTCGCCGAAGCCAGCGACAAGCTGGCGGTTAATTTTGGTGCGGAAATTCTTAAAAGCATCCCGGGGCGCGTTTCAACCGAAGTCGACGCGCGCCTCTCGTTCGATACAGAAAAGAGCATTAATAAGGCGCGTCGTCTGGTGGAACTCTACCAGGAGCAGGGGATCGATAAATCACGCATCCTGATTAAGCTCGCCTCCACCTGGGAAGGCATCCGCGCGGCAGAGGTACTGGAAAAAGAGGGTATCCACTGCAACCTGACGCTGCTGTTCTCGTTTGCCCAGGCGCGCGCCTGCGCTGAAGCGGGCGTGTTCCTCGTCTCGCCGTTTGTCGGGCGCATCTACGACTGGTATCAGGCGAAACAGCCGATGGATCCGTACGTAGTGGATGAGGATCCGGGCGTGAAATCGGTCCGTAATATCTACGACTATTACAAACAGCACCGCTACGAAACCATCGTGATGGGGGCCAGCTTCCGCCGTACCGAGCAGATCCTCGCCCTGGCGGGCTGCGACCGCCTGACCATCTCCCCTAACCTGCTCCAGGAGCTACAGGACAAAGAAGAAACGGTGATCCGCAAGCTGGTGCCGACCTCCACCGTTCTGCCAAAACCGAAAGCCATGACAGAGGCGGAGTTCCGCTGGGAGCACAATCAGGACGCCATGGCCGTGGAAAAACTGGCGGAAGGTATCCGCCTGTTCGCCGTCGACCAGCGCAAACTTGAAGATCTTCTCGCCGCCAAACTTTAACCTTGCCACGGAGTGAACTATGTCCCGTAAAGAGCTAGCCAATGCCATTCGCGCCCTCAGCATGGATGCCGTGCAGAAAGCCAATTCCGGCCACCCCGGCGCGCCAATGGGCATGGCTGATATTGCCGAAGTGCTGTGGAACGACTTTCTGAAGCACAACCCCAATGACCCCACCTGGTACGATCGCGACCGCTTTATTCTTTCCAACGGTCACGCCTCAATGCTGCTCTACAGCCTGCTGCACCTTTCCGGCTACGATCTGCCGCTCGAGGAGCTGAAAAACTTCCGCCAGCTGCACTCCAAAACGCCGGGTCACCCGGAGATTGGCTATACGCCAGGGGTGGAAACCACCACCGGGCCGCTCGGTCAGGGGCTGGCCAATGCGGTTGGGCTGGCGATTGCCGAACGCACGCTGGCGGCGCAGTTTAACCAGCCGGATCACGAGATTGTCGACCACTACACCTACGTGTTTATGGGTGACGGCTGCCTGATGGAGGGGATCTCCCACGAGGTCTGCTCCCTGGCGGGCACGCTGGGGCTCGGCAAGCTGATCGGCTTCTACGATCACAACGGCATCTCCATTGACGGGGAGACCGAAGGCTGGTTTACCGACGACACGGCAAAACGCTTCGAAGCCTACCACTGGCACGTGGTGCATGAGATCGACGGTCACGACCCTGAGGCGGTGAAAAAAGCAATTCAGGAAGCGCAGAGCGTGAAGGACAAACCGTCCCTGATTATCTGCCGCACGGTGATCGGCTTCGGCTCGCCGAACAAGGCGGGCAAAGAAGAGGCGCACGGCGCGGCGCTGGGTGACGAGGAAGTGGCGCTGACCCGGCAGAAGCTGGGCTGGAAATACCCACCGTTTGAGATCCCGAAAGAGATCTACAGAGCCTGGGATGCCCGTGAAGACGGTGAGAAAGCCCAGCACGCCTGGAACGATAAGTTTGCCGCCTACAAAAAAGCGCATCCGGAGCTGGCCGCCGAGTTTTCACGGCGCATGAGCGGCGGTCTGCCGGAAGACTGGGACGATAAAACCCAGGCGCTGATTGAAAACCTGCAGTCCAACCCGGCGAAAATCGCCACCCGTAAGGCGTCGCAAAATACCCTGAACGCAATCGGCCCTATTCTGCCCGAACTGCTCGGCGGCTCGGCCGACCTGGCGCCAAGCAACCTGACGATCTGGTCCGGCTCGAAATCGCTCAAAGAGGACATCGCCGGGAACTACATCCACTACGGCGTGCGCGAGTTCGGCATGACCGCCATTGCCAACGGCATCGCCCATCACGGTGGGTTTGTGCCGTACACCGCCACCTTCCTGATGTTCGTCGAGTACGCCCGTAACGCGGCGCGCATGGCGGCGCTGATGAAGGCGCGACAGATTATGGTTTATACCCATGACTCCATCGGGCTGGGGGAAGACGGGCCCACGCACCAGGCGGTTGAACAGCTGGCGAGCCTGCGCCTGACGCCAAACTTCAGCACCTGGCGTCCGTGCGATCAGGTCGAAGCGGCGGTGGGCTGGAAGCTGGCGGTGGAACGCCACAATGGCCCAACGGCATTAATTCTGTCACGCCAGAACCTGGCGCAGATTGAGCGTACCCCGGAGCAGGTGAAAAACATCGCTCGCGGCGGCTACATCCTGAAAGACAGCGGCGGCAAGCCGGACGTGATCCTGATTGCCACCGGTTCCGAGGTGGAAATCACGGTGAAAGCGGCGGAGAAACTGACCGCCGAAGGACACGCGGTGCGCGTGGTTTCCCTGCCCTCAACGGATATCTTTGACGCCCAGGACGAGGCGTACCGGGAATCGGTCCTGCCGTCCAGCGTCGCGGCTCGCGTGGCGGTGGAAGCCGGTATTGCCGACTACTGGTACAAGTATGTCGGGCTCAAAGGGGCGATTGTCGGCATGCGGGGGTACGGTGAGTCCGCCCCTGCCGATAAGCTGTTCCCGTACTTCGGCTTTACCGTTGAGAACGTGGTGGAGAAGGCGCTGAGCGTTATCTAGTGCGGCCTGCGTGCCCGGTGGCGCTACGCTTACCGGGCCTAC
This sequence comes from Enterobacter cloacae complex sp. CARB60, assembly GCF_036487345.1. Lineage (NCBI taxonomy): Bacteria > Pseudomonadati > Pseudomonadota > Gammaproteobacteria > Enterobacterales > Enterobacteriaceae > Enterobacter > Enterobacter cloacae complex sp. CARB60. The sequence continues at coordinate 1,222,638 of NZ_JAZKLC010000002.1, read as the reverse complement.
AACAATCGGGTGGCTTTGCCACCCTTTTTTATACCACCCGCACGCCCGCGGCCATCGCCCGCTCCGGCGTTAACAACACGCTTTCGCTGGCGTCATCGGTTTCCGCGCAAAGCAACATGCATTCGGACGTTTCGCCGCGCATCTTTGCTTTCGCCAGATTACACAGCACCACCACCGTTTTTCCCATTAGCTCCTCTTCCCGGTAATACGGCACCAGGCTGGTGACGGTTTGCAGCGTTTTTCCGCCCACATCAATCTGCGCGATATAGAGTTTATCTGCGTTAGCGTGGCGCTTAACGTCCACGATCGTCCCCACACGCATCTCCAGCTTTGCAAAGTCATCGTAAGCTATCGTGTCCATGCTCTCTCCTTAGTAAAATTTTACTAAATACTAGCACGCTATTTGCCGGACGCAATGGGCATGATATTTAGTAAAAACTGATGCATGTCCTGGCCCATCCTTTACAATGGGTTATCACGTGGGGAATAAGGACAAACATGGCTACGCTCAAAGACATCGCGACGGAGGCTGGCGTTTCGCTGGCGACGGTATCCCGGGTTTTAAACGATGACCCAACGTTGAACGTAAAAGAAGAGACCAAACACCGCATTCTGGAGATTGCGGAAAAGCTGGAATATAAGAGCACAACGTCCCGCAAACTGCAGTCTGCCGCGGTGGGTCAGCAACACATTCTGGCACTCTACAGCTACCAGCAAGAGCTGGAGATTAACGACCCTTACTACCTTGCCATCCGCCACGGCATTGAGACGCAGTGTGAGAAACTAGGCGTCGAACTGAGCAACTGTTACGCCAATGCCACCCTGCCGGAGAGTAAAAAACTGACCGGCGTACTGATTGTGGGCAAACCTTCACCAGCAACTCGCCGTAGCGCAATGGCCCTGACGGACAACGTCTGTTTTATCGACTTTCACGAACCCGGCAGCGCGTTCGATTCCGTCGACATTGACCTCTCGCGCATCAGCAAGCAGATCGTTGATTTCTTTATTGATCAGGGCGTTAAGCGCATTGGCTTTATCGGCGGGGAAGATGAACCCGGCAAAGCCGATATCCGCGAAGCCGCTTTTGTCGAGTATGGCCGTTTGAAAGGGGTGGTGTCTGAACAGGATATCTGGCGCGGCGGTTTTTCCAGCTCGTCCGGATACGAACTGGCGAAAACCATGCTGGCACAGACAAGCTGGCCAACCGCCCTGTTTGTGGCCTCTGATTCGATAGCCATCGGCGTCTTGCGCGCTATCCATGAAAAAGGGCTGGCTATCCCGGAGGACATTTCGCTCATTAGCGTGAACGATATCCCGACCGCCCGCTTCACCTTCCCGCCGCTCTCTACCGTACGCATCCACTCTGAAATGATGGGCAGCCAGGGGGTTAACCTGCTGCTGGAAAAATCCCGCGATGGCCGGGCGCTGCCGCTGCAGGTCTTCGTGCCGAGCGTGCTGAAACTCCGCGGCACCACCCGCTAATCCCCCTCGTTTGACACATCGCCGGGCATGCCCGGCTTTTTTTTTATTTCGTGATCGAGTTAAAGCAAATCAATTTTACTGATTTTATTTAGTAAAATATTTACTAAAATCCTCAGCAATGATGTTTTACCCCTACAGGGAGATCGCATGAATCGCTGGGAAAATATTCAACTCACGCATGAGAACCGGCTTCCGCCGCGTGCGTACTTCTTCTCATACGACACCGTCGCGCAGGCTCGCACCTTTGCCCGCGAAGCCAGCAGCCACTTTCTGTCTCTGAGCGGTAAGTGGAACTTTCGCTTTTTCACCAACCCGCTTCTGGTGCCGGAAAACTTCACCTCTGAGTACATGGCCGACTGGGGCGACATAACCGTCCCCGCCATGTGGCAGATGGAAGGCCACGGCCAGCTGCAGTACACCGACGAAGGCTTTCCCTTCCCGGTCGACGTCCCCTGGGTGCCTGCGGATAACCCAACCGGAGCGTATCAGCGCTACTTCACGCTTTCGGACGGCTGGCAGGGCAAGCAGACCCTCATCAAGTTTGACGGCGTCGAAACCTATTTCGAAGTCTACGTGAATGGTCACTACATTGGCTTTAGCAAGGGCAGCCGGCTGACCGCCGAGTTTGATATCAGCCACACGGTGCATGGCGGGCAAAACCTGCTGTGCGTGCGGGTGATGCAGTGGGCGGATTCTACCTACATTGAGGATCAGGACATGTGGTGGACGGCCGGTATTTTCCGCGACGTCTATCTGATCGGCAAAAATCCCACTCACGTGCGCGACGTCACGATCAAAACCACCTTTGACGAAGCTTACAAAAACGCCACTCTCTTCTGTCAGCTTGAGCTGGAAAACCTGGCCCCGCACGCATCAGCCGTGTCGCTGGAGTATGCCCTGTATGATGGCGACGCAGCGATCCATCAGGGCACAACCGACAGCCTGACCGTGACCCGCAGCGCGGAAACCGCCTTCAGCATTGAGGTCAAACAGCCTCAGCAGTGGTATGCGGAATCCCCCTCTCTCTACCATCTGGTAATAACGCTAAAAGATGCGAACGGGCAGACGCTGGAGGTTATCCCGCAGCGTGTTGGTTTTCGCGACATCAGGGTGCGCGACGGTCTGTTCTACATCAACAATCGCTACCTGAAGCTGCACGGCGTAAACCGTCACGACAACGATCACCAGAAAGGCCGCGCCGTGGGCATGGATCGGGTCGAGCGCGACCTGATCCTGATGAAGCAGCACAACATCAATTCGGTGCGCACCGCCCACTACCCCAACGATCCACGCTTCTACGAGCTGTGCGACATCTACGGCCTGTTCGTGATGGCGGAGACGGATGTGGAATCTCACGGCTTTGCCAACGTCGGCGATCTGAGCCGCATCACGGACGATCCGCTGTGGGAACATGTCTACGTTGAACGCATCGAACGCCATATTCACGCGCAGAAAAACCATCCTTCAATCATCATCTGGTCGCTTGGCAACGAGTCCGGCTACGGCTGCAATATCCGCGCCATGGCGCGGGCCGCAAAGGCGCTGGACGACACGCGCCTGCTGCATTACGAAGAAGATCGCGACGCTGAGGTGGTGGATATCATCTCGACCATGTACACCCGCGTGCCGCTGATGAACCTGTTCGGCGAGTATCCCCACGCCAAACCGCGCATCATCTGCGAATACGCCCACGCGATGGGCAACGGTCCCGGCGGTCTGAGCGAGTATCAAAACGTCTTCGATCGCCACGACTGCATTCAGGGCCACTACGTCTGGGAGTGGTGCGACCACGGTATTCAGGCGGCAGATGCCAGCGGCAATACGTATTACGCCTACGGCGGCGACTTTGGTGACTACCCGAACAACTACAACTTCTGCCTCGACGGGCTGATCTACTCCGACCAAACGCCGGGTCCGGGCCTGCGCGAATATAAGCAGGTAATTGCCCCGGTCAAGCTGCGCTGGCAGAACGGCGAGCTGCACGTTGAAAATCGCTTCTGGTTCACCAGCCTGGACGATTACACCCTGCTCGTTGAGGTGCGTGCCGAAGGTGAAACCCTGTACAGCCAGCCGCTGACAATGACCGGGCTGGCCCCCAACAGCACCCGCAGCGTGAGCCTGAACCTGCCCGAACTCGACGAGCGCGAAGCGTTCCTGACCGTGCGCATCAGCAAAAACAGCCGCACCCGCTATAGCGAGGCGGGGCACGAGATTGCGGTGTATCAGTTCCCGCTAAAAGCGCGCACGGCTCACGCGACGCCGTTTATTAACGCCAACGCCACGCCGCTGCTGCTGGAAGAGGACCGCCTGAACTGTACCGTGACCGGACATAACTTCCGCGCAAGCTTCTCAAAAGTGACGGGAAAACTCAGCGCCTGGCAGGTTAACGGTGAAGATAAGATTACCCGCGAACCGAAGATTAATTTCTTCAAGCCGATGATTGATAACCACAAGCAGGAATATGAGGGGCTATGGCAACCCAACCACCTGCAGATTATGCAGGAGCATCTGCGCGGTTTTGAGATCGAGCAGCAGGACGATGCGATCGTCATTACGACCCGCACGCTGATTGCTCCGCCAGTGTTTGATTTTGGTATGCGCTGCACCTACCGCTGGCGCATTGCCGCCGACGGGCAAATTAACGTTGAGCTAAGCGGCGAACGCTACGGCGATTACCCGCACATTATCCCGTGCATCGGCTTCACCCTCGGCATCAACGGCGAATTCGACCAGGTGAGCTACTACGGACGCGGCCCCGGAGAGAACTACCCGGACAGCCAGCAGGCCAGCACCATAGACCAATGGCACACCACCGTGGACGAGATGTTCGAAAACTACCCGTTCCCGCAGAACAACGGCAACCGCCAGCAGGTGCGCTGGGCAACGCTCGCAAACCGTCACGGCAGCGGTCTTCTGGTGGTGCCTGAACAACCCATCCATTTCAGCGCCTGGCACTACACGGCAGAGAACATCCACGCCGCGCAGCACTGCAACGAACTGCGCCGCAGCGATGACATCACCCTCAATCTCGATCATCAGGTACTGGGCTTAGGCTCCAACTCCTGGGGAAGCGAAGTGCTGGACACCTGGCGCGTCTGGTTCAGGCCGTTCCGCTACGGCTTCACCCTGCTCCCGCTGGAAGGCGGACAAACTAGCGCGCAGGCACTGGTACACCATCGGTTCGGCACCGGTTTCTTCTCCATGAATTCGCACAGCGAGGCAGAAAAATGATCGTTCTCGACAGCCTGGAACAGTTCCAGCAGCGTTATCGCACGGGCCGTAAATGGCAGCGCTGCACAGAAGCCATTAATAACATCGACAACATCCAGCCCGGCGTTGCCCACTCGATTGGCGACTCTCTGGCCTATCGCGTGACCCAGGATGCCAGCACCGACGCGCTGTTCGTCGGCCATCGCCGCTATTTCGAGGTCCATTACTACCTGCAGGGCGCGCAGAAAATTGAGTACGCCGCAAAAGACGCCCTTCAGCTTGTGGAGTGCTACCGGGATGAAACCGACCGCGAGTACCTAAAAGGCGTGGGCCATACCGAACTCATCCATGAGGGGCAAATCGTCATTTGCGAGAATCACGAGGCCTATCGCTTTATCAGCGAAACGCCGGCTAAAAAAGTCGTCCTCTATGTGACCATCGAAGATGGCTATTTCCATAACAAATAAAAATTCAGCGGTGCCAATGAAGCACCGCGAAATCCTCCTCGTACCCGGAGAAACATTATGTCTGAAACGATCAAACGTAATACCATCGGTAAATTCGGCCTGCTGTCGCTGACGTTTGCCGCCGTATTTAGTTTTAACAACGTTATCAATAACAATATCGAACTGGGCCTCGCCTCGGCGCCGATGTTCTTTTTAGCCACCCTGTTCTACTTCATTCCTTTCTGCTTAATCATCGCAGAGTTTGTCTCCCTGAATAAAAACTCCGAAGCCGGGGTGTACGCCTGGGTGAAAAGCTCGCTGGGCGGGCGCTGGGCGTTTATTACCGCCTACACCTACTGGTTCGTAAATCTGTTCTTCTTTACCTCGTTATTACCCCGCGTCATCGCCTACGCCTCTTACGCCTTTTTGGGCTATGAGTACATTCTTACGCCGTTTGCCACCACAGTCCTGAGCATGGTGCTGTTCGCTTTCTCAACCTGGGTGTCCACCAACGGGGCGAAAATGCTGGGGCCGATCACGTCTGTGACCTCAACGCTGATGCTGCTGCTGACCCTCTCCTATATTCTGCTGGCCGGTGCGGCGCTGATGGGCGGCGTGCAGCCAGCCGACCCGATTACCGTTGACGCGATGATCCCGAACTTTAACTGGGCGTTTCTTGGCATCACCACCTGGATATTTATGGCCGCCGGGGGCGCAGAGTCCGTTGCGGTATACGTTAACGACGTGAAGGGCGGGTCAAAATCCTTCGTCAGGGTGATCATTCTGGCGGGGATTTTCATCGGCGTGCTCTACTCCATCTCCTCGGTGCTGATTAACGTCTTTATCAGCAGCAAAGAGCTGAAGTTCACCGGCGGTTCGGTACAGGTGTTCCACGGCCTGGCGGTATGGTTTGGCCTGCCGGAAGTGCTGATGAACCGCTTTGTCGGCCTGGTCTCCTTTACCGCGATGTTCGGTTCCCTGCTGATGTGGACGGCGACCCCGGTCAAAATCTTCTTCTCTGAAATCCCGAGCGGCATCTTTGGGCCAAAAACCGTGGCGCTGAATGAGAACGGCGTACCGGCGCGCGCGGCGTGGATCCAGTATTTGATCGTCATTCCGTTAATGATTATCCCAACCATGGGATCGAACACCGCGCAGGAGCTGATGAATACCGTCATCAACATGACCGCGGCCGCGTCTATGTTACCGCCGCTGTTTATCATGCTGGCATACCTCAATCTGCGTCGTAAGCTCGACCATCTCCCGCGCGATTTCAAAATGGGCTCACGCACTACCGGGATGGTGGTGGTGTCGATGCTGATTGTGATTTTTGCCATCGGCTTTGTGGCCTCAACCTTCCCCACCGGTGCCAATATTCTGACGATTATTTTCTATAACGTCGGTGGCATTGTGTTATTCCTCGGATTTGCCTGGTGGAAATACAGCAAATACGTCCGGGGATTATCAAAAGAACAACAACAAATAGAAGCGTCACCTGCCTCAAATATTAATTAACACTTAAGGCATGGATATTCTCTCATTGGGATGAGTGCATGAAAATTAAAGAGAAAACGATTGGGGCACTCGCTGCCCTCTCTTTCTGCTGCCCTGCAATTGCCGCAGAAGAAATCAGACCCGCTGAACATGACGATACCCGAACCCCGGAAATCACCTCTCCGTCGTTTCGTTTTTATGGCGAGCTGGGGGTTGGCGGATATATGGATTTAGAAGGCCAGAATAAGCATAAATACAGTGACGGCACCTACATTGAGGGCGGTCTGGAGATGAAGCACGGGCACTGGTTCGGCCTGATTTACGGCGAGGGCTGGACCGTACAGGCTGACCATCAGGGGAACGCCTGGGTGCCCGACCACAGCTGGGGCGGGTTTGAAGGTGGGCTTAACCGCTTTTACGGCGGCTACAAAACTGACGGCAATACCGAAATCATGCTCAGCCTGCGTCAGGACTCCTCCCTCGATGACCTGCAGTGGTGGGGGGATTTCACGCCCGATCTGGGATATGTGATCCCCAATACCCGCGACATTATGTACGCGCTCAAGGTACAGAACCGCTCCGGGAACCTGCGCTACAGCGTCACCGCCACGCCTGCGGGGCACCATGACGAGAGCAAAGCCTGGCTGCATTTTGGCAAATACGATCGCTATGACGATAAGTATACCTATCCGGCGATGGCCAACGGCTATATCCAGTATGACATCGTCAAAGACGTCACCTGGATGAACGGCCTTGAGGTCACCGACGGGACAGGCCAACTCTTCCTGACCGGCATTCTGTCGCCCAACCTGGCGGCGCGCGCCTGGCATCACACCGGACGCGCCAGCGGCAGGGACGTCTCCGGCACAGAGACCGGGTATATGGTCAGCGCCATGGTTGAAGCGTTAAAAGGCGTCTATCTCTCCACCGCCTACAGCTACGCAAAGCATCGCCCGGACAATGCCGCCGATGAAACGACCTCGTTTATGCAGTTCGGTATCTGGTACGAGTACGGCGGTGGCCGTTTTGCTACCGCGGCCGACAGCCGCTTCTACATGAAAAATGCCTCCGGCGTCCCGAGCGACCAGGTCTTCCTGATGCAATATTTCTACTGGTAAAAGGATCTTCCATCATGAAACTCAGCCTTACACCGCTGGCCTGCGCGCTGGCACTCAGCTTTTCGGCTCACGCCACCACCCCAGCTGATTTTAAAAACGTCATCAACCGCACCGGTGCACCGGCGTTTATGCACGATTTCGACGCTGACGACCACCAGCGTTTCAATCCCTTTTTCGATTTGGGTGCCTGGCATGGGCATTTGCTGCCGGACGGGCCGCAGACCCAGGGAGGATTTCCCGGCGTAGCGCTGCTCACCGAAGAGTATATTAACTTTATGGCGACCAATTTCGATCGCCTGAGCGTGTATCAGAACGGCAAAAAGTCGATTTTACCCTTGAGGCATACAGCCTGCCCGGCGCGCTGGTGCAGAAGCTGAGCGCAAAAGATGTGCAGATAGTAATGACGCTGCGCTTTGCCACCGCGCGCACCTCGCTGCTGGAAACCCGCATCATCAGCAAGTCACCGCTCGACCTGGTGTGGGACGGCGAACTGCTGGAAAAGCTGGAGGCTAAAGAGGGCAAACCGCTGTCGAATAAGACCATCGACGGCGCGTATCCGGATTACCAGCGCAGGCTGGTTCCCGCGCGTGACGGCCTGAAGGTGACCTTTGGCAAAGTGCGCTCCACCTGGGATCTGCTGACCTCCGGCAGCTCCGAATACCAGGTGCATAAATCCCTCCCCGTTGACACCACCGTCGACGGGCACCGCTTTACCAGCCGGGCGCACGTTACCGGCAGCACCACGCTGTATACCACCTACTCCCATCTGCTGAATGCCGATGAGGTAAAGCGCGAGCAGGTGCAGATCCGCGATATTCTGGCGCGCCCGGCCGCTTATATGACGGCCTCGCAGCGGCGCTGGGAAGGCTATTTGCAGAAAGGGCTAACCAACCCTGATGCGACGCCAGAGCAAACCCGCGTGGCGGTGAAGGCCATCGAAACGCTGAACGGCAACTGGCGCTCGCCGGGGGGCGCGGTGCGCTATAACACGGTGACGCCATCCGTCACCGGACGTTGGTTCTCCGGCAACCAGACATGGCCGTGGGATACCTGGAAACAGGCGTTTGCCATGTCGCATTTCAACCCGGAAATCGCCAAAGAGAACATTCGTGCGGTCTTTTCCTGGCAAATCAAACCCGACGATCCGGTGCGCCCCCAGGATGCGGGCTTTGTGCCGGACCTCATCGCCTGGAACCTGAGCCCGGAACGCGGCGGCGACGGCGGCAACTGGAATGAACGTAATACCAAACCGAGCCTGGCGGCGTGGTCGGTGATGGAGGTGTACAACACCACGCAGGATAAGGCCTGGCTGGCGGAAATGTATCCTAAACTGGTGGCCTACCACGACTGGTGGCTGCGCAACCGCGACCACAACGGCAACGGCGTGCCGGAGTACGGCGCGACGCGCGACAAGGCCCATAATACCGCCAGCGGCGACATGCTCTTCACGGTGAAAAGAGGCGACAAAGAAGAATCCCTCTCCGGGCTGAAGAATTACGCAAGGGTCATCGACAAAGGCCATTACGACAGTCTGGAGATCCCGGCGCAGGTGGCGGCCTCGTGGGAATCAGGGCGCGATGACGCCGCCGTCTTCGGTTTTATCGATCAATCCCAGCTGGATAAATACATCGAAAACGGCGGTAAACGCAGCGACTGGACGGTGAAGTTTGCCGAAAACCGCGACAAAGAGGGCAAGCTGTTGGGCTACTCGCTGCTGCAGGAGTCCGTCGACCAGGCGAGCTATATGTACAGCGACAATCACTATCTGGCACAGATGGCGAGCCTGCTGGGTAAAGAGCAGGAGGCCAGCCGCTACCGTCAGCTGGCGGATAGGCTCGCGAGCTACATCAATACCTGCATGTTCGACGCAAAGAGCGGTTTTTACTATGACATACGTATCGAGGATAAACCGCTGGCGAACGGCTGTGCGGGCAAACCTATCGTCGAGCGCGGTAAAGGACCGGAAGGCTGGTCGCCGCTGTTTAACGGTGCGGCAACGCAGGAGCATGCGGATGCCGTGGTGAAGGTGATGCTGGATCCGAAAGAGTTCAACACGTACGTGCCGCTCGGGACTGCCGCGCTAACCAACCCGGCATTTGGTCCGGATATCTACTGGCGCGGCCGGGTCTGGGTCGACCAGTTCTGGTTTGGCCTGAAAGGGATGGAACGCTATGGCTACCGGGAACAGGCGCAAACGCTGGCAGAAAGCTTCTTTAAGCACGCAAAGGGGTTAACGTCCGACGGCCCGATTCAGGAAAACTACAACCCGCTGACCGGGGCACAGCAAGGCGCGCCTAATTTCTCGTGGAGCGCGGCGCATCTTTACATGCTGTATAACGATTTTTTCCGTAAACAGTAACCAGAGTGCGGTCTGCTTTGCCGGGTGGCGCTATCGCTTACCCGGCCTACGGTTCGAGCTTTTGCAGACCGCAGGATCCGTAGGCCGGGTAAGGCGAAGCCGCCACCCGGCACATTGTCACAGAACGCAGGATTCGCAGGCCGGGTAAGGCGTAGCCGCCACCCGGCACATTGTCACAGGCCGCAGGATTCGTAGGCCGGGTAAGGCGAAGCCGCCACCCGGCACATTGTCACAGACCGCAGGATTCGCAGGCCGGGTAAGGCCAAGCCGCCACCCGACACATTGTCACAGGCCGCAGGATTCGCAGGCCGGGTAAGGCAAAGCCGCCACCCGGCACATTGTCACAGGCCGCAGGATTCGTAGGCCGGGTAAGGCGAAGCCGCCACCCGACACATTGTCACAGGCCGCAGGATTCGCAGGCCGGGTAAGGCAAAGCCGCCACCCGGCACATTGCCACAGACCGCAGGATTCGTAGGCCGGGTAAGGCGAAGCCGCCACCCGGCACATTGTCACAGACCGCAGGATTCGCAGGCCGGGTAAGGCCAAGCCGCCACCCGGCACATTGTCGTAGGCCGCAGGATTCGTAGGCCGGGTAAGGCGTAGCCGCCACCCGGCACATTGTCACAGGCCGCAGGATTCGTAGGCCGGGTAAGGCGTAGCCGCCACCCGGAAAAAGCTACCGCGTGATCCACAGCGTGGGCCAGGCATCTGGCCCGTTCCAGCTGTCGCAGCTGGGCTCCTCGGCGTAGCGCACCAGGCGGAAACGCTGGCCGTCAAAACGCCAGCGCGTCTGGATCCCGCAATCGCCCAAACCGCGTCCCAGCGCGAGCGTGGTCAGCTCGCGCGTCTTCTCATCGAAGCTGGCGTTCATCAACTCCATTTCACTGCCGTCGCTTGACGGCGTAAACGGAAGACGCAGCCTGACGCTGCGCGCGGTGAACGGTTTTTTACGTGAAACCAGCCACGCGAGGTCGACCGTGTTATAGGCCCCCGCCTCGCAGCTGACAATCAGTAGCGCTTTGTCATCGGTTAACGCGGTGACGCGCACTTCCCGGCGGTTAGGATCCAGAGAGCACTGGCTGCTGTTCATCCGTCCGGTGCCATAGTCCAGCAGGTCGTTCAGTTCGGCGTGGGAGAGTGGCGTCGGGGTCGGGTTGACGACCGCCACCTTTTTTAAGGCGGGTGCAGGTGGAACGCTTAGCGGCGGATCGTCACCTTTCTTGATCCACGCGGTTTCGCTGCCGACGCGCTTTTGCTGCGCATCAATAAACAGCAGCGCGGCTTTCAGACCGCTCAGTGAAATAATCTGCTTACCGCCGCGCAGGGTCAGGGCCTTCCCTTCCTGGATGTTTTTCAGAAAGGCGGTAATGGTGGCCGCATCGTCCGTTTTCAGATGCCAGGGCGTGAGCTGCCAGCGCTGTTTGTCCAGCGTAAGGGGAACATTATCCAGCAGCAGCCGGGGGGCAATCTCTGGCTCTTTGACGGAGGGCGTATCAAGACCGCCGAGATCGATACGCAGCGTGGCATCCGTTTTCGCCCCGGCGCTTCGGGTGAGCGTCATGACCAGACCGCGGTGCTCACCCGTGTTGCGCGCAAGGCAAAAGTTCTGGTTGTTACAGGTCACCTGCCAGTCAGAGAAGGCTTGCTGCGCGGGTGCAGCCCGCACCTGCGGCGCGAGGAGCACACAAAACAGGTAAAACAAAAAGACGCTGTAGCGCATGAATGGCACAATCCCGGAACGAAAACGCTTAACTGGGCAGTATCTTCGTGTTCCCGCCGGGGTTGCTCAATCGGATTTGTCAGATATACCTGAAAAACATACTACATCCATTAGAAAGCAGAGTTCATTAACCCGGTTGTCTGTAAATACTGCAGTAATATCACCGCTTTACCATCCCTGATTTCCCCTGAACGCATCATCTCCAGTGCCCGGGAAAAAGGAAGCTCCAGCACTTCGATATCTTCATCCTCAACGCCACCGCCCCGGTGGGTGCGCTGCGCGTCGCTGTACTCTGCAATGAAGAAATGGACGAGCTCCGTCACGCCGCCCGGTGACATAAACAGCTCAAAGACCTTTTTGACCTCGCCCACTTCGAAGCCGGTTTCTTCTACGGCCTCTTTGCGGATACAGACTTCCGGCTCATCATCATCGAGCAGGCCCGCGCAGGTTTCAATCAGACGTCCGTCGGGGTTGCCATTGACCCATGTCGCCACCCTGAACTGACGGATCAGCACCACGCTCTGCTTTTCACGGTTATAGAGCAGAATGGTTGCTCCGTTGCCGCGGTCGTAGACCTCGCGCTTGTGGCGAATCACTTCACCGTTGTTACGCGTAAGATCGTAGGTGATGTTACGCAGGACAAAGTAGTTTTCAGAGAGAATTTTGTCTTTGATAACGTTAATTTTCAGGGTCATACGGGCTCCACGACACAATGAGTCGTCCTATACTACGCCGTGAATCCCGCTTTGTCGCCCGTCGGTTTAATGATGTTTTGGCGCGTTAACCCCCAGCCAGTCAAGTATCCCTTGTGCCGCATGACGCCCTTCCGCCATTGCGGTCACCACCAGATCCGCGCCGCGTACCGCATCGCCCCCGGCGAAGATCTGTGGGTTGGTCGTCTGGTAACGGTAACGGCTCTCGACGGAGGCAACGATCCGTCCCCAGTCATCCGTTTCGACACCCTGCGCCTGCAGCCACGGCATCGCGTGCGGGTTAAAACCAAACGCCATGATGACCGCATCCGCGGCCATCACGAACTCGCTGCCCGCCACGGGAACGGGCCGACGCCGTCCCTGCGCATCCGGCTCTCCAAGCTCGGTACGCAGCATCCGGATACCGTTGACCTTTCCGTCAGGATCCAGCGTCAGCTCAACCGGCTGGACGTTAAATTCAAACGCCGCGCCCTCTTCTCTGGCGTTCTTCACCTCTTTCTTCGAGCCCGGCATGTTGGCCTCATCCCGACGATAGGCGCAGGTCACCTTCGCCGCACCGTGGCGTAACGCGGTGCGGACGCAGTCCATCGCGGTATCGCCCCCGCCAAGCACCACCACGTTTAAACCCTGGGTGTCGATGAACGGTTCGCTGGCCGTCGCCGCCAGCCCCATAACGTGCCGCGTGTTGCCCACCAGGAAAGGCAGCGCGTCATAGACCCCCGGCGCGTCTTCATGCGGGATACCCGCCTTCATCGAGCGGTAGGTTCCCACGCCAATAAACAGGGCGTCGTAATCATTCTTTAACTGCGACATCGACACGTCCTGCCCCACCTCGCAGTTCAGTTCGAAGCCGATCCCCATCGCAGTAAATATCTCTCTGCGCCGCGCGAGCAGCGATTTGTCCAGCTTGAATGCCGGGATGCCAAAGGTCAGCAATCCGCCAATTTCCGGATGCCGGTCATAGACCGTCACGCTCACGCCGCTGCGCACCAGCACGTCGGCGCACGCCAGCCCGGCAGGTCCCGCGCCGACGATCGCGACGCGTTTACCCGACGGCGTGACGGCGGACATATCCGGCCGCCAGCCCATCGCCAGCGCCCGATCGGAGATATAGCGCTCGATGTTACCGATGGTCACGGATCCCGCCTCTTCACGTATTGTGCAGGCACCTTCGCATAATCGGTCCTGCGGACAGACGCGGCCGGTAATTTCAGGTAAACAGTTGGTCTGATGAGAAAGCTCGACCGCGCCGGCGATATCCCCCGCGTTGAGGCGCTCAATCCACTGCGGGATGTGGTTATGCAGCGGGCAGGTCCATTCGCAAATGCTGTGCTCGCCGCATTTCAGGCAGCGCGATGCCTCGCGGGCGGCCTGCCCGTCCCGGAACGGCAGGTAAATTTCGTTAAAATGGCCCACGCGCTCTGCGGCAGCGAGTTTGTCGGGCTCGCCGCGTGGCGCCGTCGCCTGCATCTGCTGCAGTTTGGTGCGCGGAGCGGCTTCTCCGACGACCTCCGCATGCCAGGGCTGCGCCTCCAGGCAGGCCGTGCGCTGTCGGCGCGACTTCGCCAGATTATCAAGGACAGCAGGCGTCGCCAGTGAGAGGACATCTGCCGGGCAATTTTCGATACAGGCCGGGCCGCGTGGCCGCGTCAGACAGAGATCGCATTTGTTGGCCGAGGCCTTCACGCTGCCGTTGTCGAGCGGGGTGACGATAATCTCCATCGTGCCAAACGGGCAGGCCACCACGCAGGCCTTACAGCCGATGCATTTTTGTTGATTCACCTGTACGCTGTCATCGCATTTACTGATGGCGCCGTTCGGGCAGCTTTGCGCGCAGGGTGCATTTTCACAGTGATGGCAGGTGACGGGGCGTCGCTTGTCGCCGGATCTCAGGACCGTAATACGGGGATGAAAATGGCGCTCGCTCAGGACGTGCTGCTCATCGTTGTGCGCTATCACGCAGGCCACTTCGCAGGCGCGACACCCAATGCACTGCTGGCTGTTAGCCATAATAAAACGATTCATAACCACACCTGTTTTTGGTTCAATAACCTTATTCTTTGTATGAATATGGTATTTACGCATCACGTCGCGATCGGGCAATGTTCAAATGCCCAGGATGCCCAATTATTTACAGTGAACCTGTGGCAGATCAATTTTATTCAGAGAGCCGTTCTGTGACCGTTAAACGACCCGTTTCCGGAAGCCTTGCCTGGGCTTTCTTTTCGATCATTGTCTTATCCGTGCTGACCAGCACCGTCGCCCTGCTGACGCTTGCCAGCAGCCAGCGTGACGCCGAAGCCATTAATATCGCGGGTTCGCTGCGCATGCAGAGCTATCGTCTGGGCTACGAGATGCAGCGCAACAGCCCTTCCCTTGCGGCGCATCGCGACAGCTGGCAACAGACGCTGAGCGCGCCTGCCCTGCAGAAGCTGAACCGCTGGTACGTCCCGGACAATGTAAAAGCGCGCTACCAGCAGCTGCACGTGGCCTGGCTGGAGATGGATGCGCACATCGCCCGCGGCGACAGTGCGTGGTATCAAACCCACATTGAGGATTTTGTTGGCCGCATTGATGCCTTTGTGCTCGCCCTCCAGCACTACACCGAACATAAAATTCAGACGGTGACCCTGCTCTCTCTGGCGGGCGCTCTCGGGATCCTGCTGCTGACGCTGTTTACCCTGCGACGCATTCGTCGCCGGGTGGTGCTGCCGCTGAACAATCTGGTGGCGGCCAGCGAACGGATTGAGCGCGGGGAATTTGCAACCCCGGCGCCGGATACCGCCCTGCCGAACGAGCTGGGCCAACTCTCCCGCGCCTTTAACCACATGTCCGCCGAATTAGATACGCTCTATCGTTCGCTTGAGGCCTCGGTCGCGGAAAAGACGCGGCATTTGCATGAAGCCCACCAGCAGCTCGACATGCTGTTCAAGTGCTCTCAGGCGCTGAATACCGGCCAGATAGACAGCCACTGCTTCCGGCATATCCTGCAGATTGTCCATGACTATACGCAGATGAATTATCTGGAACTGCGCACCAGCGACGACTGGCGGCTGTGCGAAGGGGCGGAGTCTGAGGGCATCCCTCTGCAAAACCTGCCGGTACTGATGCAGGACACCCTTTACGGCGAGCTGCGCTGGCAAAGCGAGACGGACAGCGTCCCCCTCCCGCTGATGAGAAGCGTGGCGACCATGCTCGGGCGCGGGCTGTACTTTAACCAGGCGCAAAAGCATTACCAGCAGCTGCTGCTGATGGAAGAGCGCGCCACCATTGCCCGCGAGCTGCACGATTCGCTGGCGCAGGTGCTATCGTATCTGCGCATTCAGCTGGCGCTGCTCAAACGCGCCGTGCCGGAGGACAATACCCCTGCGCAGACCATCATCACCGACTTCTCCCGCGAGCTGAACAATGCCTGGCAGCAGCTTCGCGAGCTGCTCACCACCTTCCGCCTGACGCTGAACCACGCGAACTTGCCCGCTGCGCTTCAGGAGTCCCTCGACGTCCTGCAGAGCCAGACGCAGGCGAAGCTGCATCTCGACTGCCGTCTCTCCTCGCTGGCGCTGGACGCGCAAAAGCAGGTGCATCTGTTGCAGATCGTGCGTGAGGCCGTGTTGAACGCCATTAAGCACGCACAGGCCAGCGAGATCACCGTAAGCTGCGTGACCGCAGCGGACGGTACGCACAGCGTCAGCATTCGTGACAACGGCATCGGGATTGGCGAAGCCAGCGAGCCGCCGGGACACTACGGGCTGAACATTATGCGCGAACGCGCGCAACGGCTCGGCGGATTGCTGCACTTTTCGCAGCCGCAAAACGGCGGCACGCTGGTCAGCGTGACGTTCCCGGCGCCCGCGCCGTTAACGGGTAAATAACGGTAAAGAGGGAAGCGCAGGGAAAAGCGCATGATAATTTACATTATCTCCTTTATTTCTCCACGTTTGACCTGGCCCTTACCGCTAAAGTTATGCGGGCAATAAACAATAATGACGTGCAGCAAAACGAGGTCACACTTTCATGGCGAATTTTTTCATCGATCGCCCCATTTTTGCCTGGGTGCTTGCCATCCTGTTGTGTCTGACAGGTGTCCTGGCGATTACTTCACTTCCTGTTGAGCAATACCCCGATCTGGCACCGCCTAACGTGCGCGTCACCGCAAACTACCCCGGCGCTTCCGCACAAACGCTGGAAAACACCGTGACGCAGGTTATCGAGCAGAACATGACGGGTCTGGATAACCTGATGTACATGTCCTCGCAAAGTAGCGCCACGGGCCAGGCGACGGTGACCCTGAGCTTTAAGGCGGGCACCGACCCGGACGAAGCGGTGCAGCAGGTACAAAACCAGCTGCAGTCGGCCATGCGCAAGCTGCCCCAGGCGGTGCAGAATCAGGGCGTGACCGTGCGTAAAACCGGTGATACCAACATTTTGACCATCGCATTTGTCTCGACTGATGGCTCGATGGATAAACAGGACATTGCGGACTACGTCGCCAGTAATATTCAGGATCCCATCAGCCGTATTAACGGCGTCGGCGATATCGACGCTTACGGCTCACAGTACTCAATGCGCATCTGGCTCGATCCCAACAAGCTGAACAGCGTCCAGATGACGGCAACCGACGTGACGGATGCCATTAAAGCCCAGAACGCCCAGATTGCGGTGGGGCAACTGGGAGGAACGCCGTCCGTCGATAAGCAGGCCCTGAACGCCACCATCAATTCACAATCCCTTCTGCAGACGCCGGACCAGTTTCGCAACATCACCCTGCGCGTGAATCAGGATGGGTCGGAAGTGCGTCTGGGCGATGTCGCCACGGTGGAAATGGGGGCGGAAAAATACGACTACCTGAGCCGCTTTAACGGCAATCAGGCCTCCGGTCTGGGGATTAAACTGGCCTCCGGCGCAAACGAAATGGCCACGGCCAAACTGGTGCTGGACCGTCTGGACGAGCTTTCACAGTATTTCCCGCACGGGCTGGAGTACAAAGTCGCCTATGAAACCACCTCCTTCGTTAAAGCGTCGATTGAGGACGTGGTGAAGACCCTGCTGGAAGCCATCGCGCTGGTGTTCCTGGTGATGTACCTGTTCCTGCAAAACTTCCGCGCGACGCTGATCCCCACCATTGCCGTCCCGGTGGTGCTGCTGGGGACCTTTGCGGTGCTTTACGCGTTCGGGTACAGCATTAACACCCTGACGATGTTTGCGATGGTGCTGGCGATTGGCCTTCTGGTGGATGATGCCATCGTGGTGGTTGAAAACGTCGAGCGCATCATGAGCGAAGAAGGTCTCTCACCGCGCCAGGCGACGCGCAAATCCATGGGGCAAATTCAGGGGGCGTTAGTCGGTATTGCGATGGTGCTGTCGGCCGTCTTTATCCCGATGGCCTTCTTTGGCGGCACCACCGGGGCGATTTACCGTCAGTTCTCGATAACCATCGTCTCGGCGATGGTGCTCTCCGTGCTGGTGGCGCTGATCCTCACCCCTGCGCTGTGCGCCACTATTCTGAAACCGCTGCACAAAGGGGAGCAGCACGGGCAAAAAGGGTTCTTCGGCTGGTTTAACCGCATGTTCAACCGCAATGCCGCGCGGTATGAATCGGCCGTCGGTGGCGTGCTCCATCGCAGCCTGCGCTGGATGATGATTTACGTTGTGCTGCTGGGCGGCATGGTCTGGCTGTTTATGCATCTTCCCACCTCGTTCCTGCCGATGGAAGACCGGGGAATGTTCACCACCTCGGTGCAGCTCCCGAGCGGCGCAACGCAGCAGCAGACGCTGAAGGTGGTCCAGCAGGTGGAACAGTACTTCTTCACCAAAGAGAAAGATAACGTTGTGTCGGTCTTCTCCACCGTGGGCTCTGGCCCGGGCGGAAACGGGCAGAACGTCGCCCGCATGTTCGTCCGCCTGAAGGACTGGGACGAGCGCGATACCAGAACGGGAACATCATTTGCCATTATTGAACGCGCGACCAAAGCCTTTGCGCACATCAAAGAGGCGCGCGTCTTCGCCAGCAGCCCGCCGGCGATAAGCGGCCTGGGCAGTTCCGCCGGGTTTGATATGGAGCTGCAGGATCACGCCGGGGCGGGCCATACGGCGCTGATGGCGGCACGCGATAAGCTGCTAGCGCTGGCAGGCAACGAGCCGGGCCTGACCCGCGTTCGCCATAACGGTCTTGACGACAGCCCGCAGCTCCAGGTGGATATCGATCAGCGCAAGGCGCAGGCGCTGGGCGTCTCGATCAACGATATTAATGACACCCTGCAAACGGCGTGGGGCTCGAGCTACGTGAATGACTTTATGGATCGCGGCCGCGTGAAAAAAGTGTATGTCCAGTCCGCCGCGCCGTTCCGCATGCTGCCGGATGATATAAACCGCTGGTTTGTCAGGAACAATGCCGGCGGCATGGTGCCCTTCTCCGCCTTTGCCAACTCGCACTGGGAGAGCGGCTCGCCGCGTCTGGAGCGCTATAACGGCTACTCTGCGGTTGAAATCGTCGGGGAAGCCGCGCCGGGGGTCAGTACCGGTACCGCCATGGATACCATGGAAAAACTGGTGCAGCAGCTGCCCGCCGGTTTTGGTCTCGAGTGGACGGCCATGTCCTACCAGGAGCGTCTCTCCGGGGCACAGGCCCCCGCGCTTTACGCGCTCTCTCTGCTGGTGGTCTTCCTCTGCCTTGCCGCACTGTATGAAAGCTGGTCGGTCCCGTTCTCCGTCATGCTGGTCGTGCCGCTTGGGGTTATCGGTGCCCTGCTGGCGACCTGGATGCGCGGCCTGGAGAACGATGTTTACTTCCAGGTGGGTCTGCTCACCGTGATTGGCCTGTCGGCGAAAAACGCCATTCTGATCGTTGAGTTTGCCAACGAGATGAATGCCAAAGGCCACGAGCTGATGGCCGCCACGCTGCACGCCTGCCGTCAGCGCTTACGCCCGATCCTGATGACGTCGCTGGCGTTTGTCTTTGGCGTGCTGCCGATGGCAACCAGTACGGGGGCAGGCTCCAGCAGCCAGCACGCGGTAGGGACCGGGGTCATGGGCGGCATGATTTCGGCCACCATTCTGGCCATTTACTTCGTGCCGTTGTTCTTTGTGCTGGTGCGTCGCCGCTTCCCGTTAAAGGAACGCGCTGAGTAAGTGATTGAAATAAAAAAAGGCGGCTTTATCGGCCGCCTTTTTATTGTGTGATTAATTCACACTATGGTTATTTTACTTATTTTAGTGCTCTTGCAATTCTTACTGAATGTCATTTACGAAGCATGCCTTCGATAAAATCTTTCCAGTTCCCCAGTTCACGTTCAATCATAACAACCTCTCTTATTATTATGCGCATTCTACAAAAACGGACCATCATTGTGAAGACTATTTAACCAATTGCTGTGATTGTACCCCACGTCCTGCGGGGATTTATGATAAATATGAACGGAGAGCCATCAATTTTTTGTGACGGCTAGCAATATTTTGAAATAACCCCACGGACGGGTGAGTTTTATTTTACCTGCTGAGTTTATTCGAAATTTAAAGCTTATGGACATCTATGCTTAAAGGGTGAAAGAATATTCAGCGTACAGATGTGAGTTGAATTAAGATGAAGTGTAAATCCAGACGATTCCTGAATGTGTTATATTCCACTTAAGGATATATCTTCGAATTTACTGAACATTTAATCGCCATAAGAGCAAAAGGATTCACCATGGTTGTGATGTACGGCATTAAAAATTGCGACACCATCAAAAAAGCCCGCCGCTGGCTGGAAGCTAACGGCGTGGAGTACCGCTTCCACGATTACCGTGCCGACGGGCTTGATGCAGAATTTCTGCATAACGCGATCGGCGAACTGGGGTGGGAAGCCCTGCTGAATACGCGCGGCACCACATGGCGTAAACTCGATGAATCTCTGCGCGCCAGCATCAACAACGCCGACAGCGCGGCAAAACTGATGCTCGAGATGCCGGCAATGATCAAACGCCCATTGCTCTGCGCGCCAGGGCAGCCTATGCTGCTGGGTTTCAGTGAAACCCTTTATTCCGACTTTTTTCGTTGAGGTGTAGTTTATGTCATGCCCGGTCATTGAGCTGACTCAGCAGCTTATTCGCCGTCCTTCCCTTAGCCCGGACGACGCAGGTTGTCAGGCACTTATGATTGAGCGCCTGCGCGCCATCGGTTTCACCGTTGAACGCATGGATTTTGGCGATACCCAGAACTTCTGGGCGTGGCGTGGCCAGGGTGAAACGCTAGCCTTTGCCGGGCATACTGACGTCGTTCCCGCCGGTGATGCGGATCGCTGGATTAACCCGCCGTTTGAACCGACCATCCGCGATGGCATGCTGTTTGGTCGCGGCGCGGCAGACATGAAAGGCTCTCTGGCGGCGATGGTCGTGGCGGCAGAGCGCTTTGTGGCCCAGCATCCAAACCACAAAAACCGTCTGGCGTTTTTAATCACCTCCGACGAAGAAGCCAGCGCCCATAACGGTACCGTGAAGGTCGTTGAAGCGCTGATGGCGCGTAACGAGCGTCTCGACTACTGTCTGGTCGGTGAGCCGTCCAGTACCGAAGTGGTGGGTGATGTCGTCAAAAACGGGCGCCGTGGCTCGCTGACCTGTAACCTGACCATTCACGGCGTTCAGGGGCACGTTGCTTACCCGCATCTGGCCGATAACCCGGTCCATCGCGCTGCGCCAATGCTGAGCGAGCTGGTGGGCATCGAGTGGGATAAAGGCAACGAATTCTTCCCGCCAACCAGCATGCAGATTGCGAACGTCAAGGCCGGGACCGGCAGCAACAACGTGATCCCGGGTGATTACTTCGTCCAGTTTAACTTCCGCTTCAGCACCGAACTGACCGATGAGATGATCAAGGCGCGCATTGTCGCCCTGCTGGAAAAATATCAGCTGCGCTACACAGTGGAGTGGTGGCTTTCCGGCCAGCCGTTCCTGACGCAGCGCGGTAAACTGGTGGATGCGGTGGTGAACGCCATCGAGCACTATAATGAAATTAAGCCACAGCTGCTGACAACGGGTGGCACCTCAGACGGACGCTTTATCGCCCGTATGGGCGCCCAGGTTGTCGAACTGGGTCCAGTGAACGCAACCATTCATAAAATCAATGAGTGTGTCAATGCGGCAGATTTGCAACTGCTGGCCCGTATGTATCAACGTATTATGGAGCAACTCGTCGCCTGACGAACGCTCTGAGAGGAATAGCGAATGGATTGGCTTTCAAAGTACTGGTGGATTCTGGTGTTAGTTTTTCTGGTTGGCGTATTGCTTAACGTGATTAAAGATCTTAAGCGCGTTGACCATAAAAAATTTCTCGCCAACAAACCGGATCTTCCCCCGCACCGTGATTTTAACGACAAGTGGGACGATGACGACGACTGGCCGAAGAAGGACCAGAAGAAGTAATCGTTAAGTTTCCCCTCTCCCCGGGAGAGGGGGAAACCTCACATAAACTCTACAATATCACTATCATCCGGCTTACCGCCGCTGAGCGCTTCATCAAAGTAGTGCTTCGGTACGGTATAGCGCAAACGATCGAGCGCAAACTGCATGCTACGGTCGTCAATCGCGTGGCCCAGCTCGTCAACGATATCCAGCGTCACATCCCCACCTTCGCGAATCAGCGCTTCCTGGGCGGCAACCGCATGCGAGAGCTCAATCACCCGGTCTTCACCACCGTGGATGAGGTGGATGGTCGTCCGCGTGGTCGCGCTGGTCGGTAGCGTCGCAAAACGGCCGTTAAACGCGATGACGCGTGAAACCAGACCCGGCTGCGCTTTAACGCTTTCCAGCGACATGATTGACCCCTGCGAGAAGCCAATCAGCGCGGTTGCGTCGGCACCCACGCCGCTCTGCTGCTGCCAGTAGCGGACGATATCGATAAAGGTGGGCATGATGGCGTCGATGCGAGCCTGACGATTCTCTTCCGTCACGCCCTGAACAGAGAACCACTGGCGTCCGTTCGGACCACACGGCTCTACGCCACCGATGCTGACAATCAATGCCTCCGGAAAAACAGGCGCAAACCAGCTGCCAATCTGACCCATATTGACGGCATTATCGCCAACGCCATGAAACAGAAGCAGTAACTGTTTAGCCGGTTTGTCAGGGCTTTGAACAACAAAATGGTCATGTTTCATGGTGGTCTCCTTAATAGATGCCCTGGATTCTACGCCTCCCGACGTGAATGACCATGCCACTTTACTGAAGAAGTCATTGAAAAAATTGCCATTGCAAAATATCTTCTTTCAGCTGCTGGCAGCGCGGATAGTCAAGACTTTCAATCGCTTGCGCGGTTTCACTGCGCAACGTTGCCAGCAACGCTTTTCGCCCGACGTCTTCCACTTTCCCTTCCATTTTCCCACGCAGGGCCGGAAGCGGCATGTCCACGGTTAACAACAGCCGCGTCAGTGCGGCAACCGAGGTTGAAAACGCCCGATGCGCAAAAGCAAACCCCGCCAGCTCCAGCCAGTCGTCATTATTAAGGGTAGCTTCCCAGCCATCCTCCACGGGTATCTTTTCACCGTTCCAGGCCGATAACACCCGCGCATCGCGCTTCAGACGCTGCTGCGCCTGCTCGCACAGCTGATGCCCTGCCTCACTCTGCGGCAGCAAGGCCATCGCGGTGTAGCAGCCGCTGCTGGCTTCACGATGGCTTCCCATCCGCACCAGCACAAACCCGCATTGCTGCCAGAAACGCCAAAGCTCATCGGTATAGCCAAAGCTCACCGACAGATAATCTTCGCCGCTGGCGCTGCGAACAAGCGCCTGGCCAATCCCTTCCCGCTGACGGTGAGGATGTACGGCAATGCGGGTCACCCGTCGTCCTCTGAGCGTCGCCGCCAGCGGAGAGCCGCCGTGCGCCGCCAGAGATTGCGCCACCAGGTTACCGCGCGGACGCCGGTACCCTGCCCACACGGCGCGGCTAAGCTCGGGGGACAGCCCGCCCTCCTCCACCAGCCAGAGCGCCCCGGCGATATCCGGGTCCGTTTCGGCAACGGCAAACCGCTGCCCGGGCGCGTCCATCATGCGGCGTAAATCGAGCGGCGAGGTACGATAATGCGCCGCGCAGAGGAGCTCGTATACGTTCGCTGCAAGCGCCGGGCGGCTTTCCCATGCCGTTGGCGTCAGGGACGTTAGACGCACCTCTCCTTCCGGGCGGCGGTCAATCAGCGTATCGTCAAACAGCAGCGCGCTGGCGACAACCCGCTCAAGCGGGCAGCCCGCAGCCCAGCGCACCGGTGTAGATAAGCTGTAGCGCTGCAGCCCGGCAAACCGACCGCAGAATTTAAGCAAGAATCCCCGACCCGTCCCTTCATATCCCTGCACCGTGGTGGTCAACAGCACGCGAGGGAAGCGGACAGCTAACTTTTCCAGCAGAGGTCCGGGGATCGCAGCGGCTTCATCGACAATCAGCCAGTCAGCCCGATGTGAAGAGGCAAGCAGCGCGTCCGGGGCCATAAAATGAAAACGCTCTCCGGCAAAGCGGGCGATGATATCCGTCGCCCCCTTCGACGGCGCGGTGACCACGGCGCTGCCCGCAATGCGGTTCAGCAGCATGCCCGCCAGGGCTGATTTTCCGCGCCCGCGCGCGGCGGTGACGGCCACGATGCCCTCCGCCATCCCCTGCAGCACATCCAGGATCTCAGCCTGCTCGCGCTGCGGTGCGCCGCTGGCAGGCTGCCAGTCAGGCGCGTCGGGTAAAGGCGGAAGGGATAACGCGCGGCCCTGAAGCCAGACAATCGCGTCGGGATCGGCGGCAATCGTGCGGCAGAAATGGTGTACAAAATGCGGCGTGGCTATCGCTTCGGCGCTGTCGCTCCAGCGCAGTGAATCGCTGTCTGGCAACTCGGCCCACGCGTCGAGCGGCGGAACCCGCAGCACCAGAAGGCTTCCGGCGCTCAGCGTTCCGCTCAGGGCGGCAAACGCGGCGACATCAAACCCGGCGCTGGCGTCAAAAACGGCATGGCGGAACTCGCGTCCCAGCAGGCCGCTGATGGCTTTTGAAGGGTGTTCGTCAAGCCTTACCCAGTCTCCGGGCAAGGCGTCACGCAGGGCAACCGCCTGGGTTAACGTCCACTGCGCTTCACCGCTGAGCACCACCAGCCGACGATGGCCGGTGCGCTCAAGCTCGCCTATCAGCTGTTCAAACTCCAGCATTACATCGCTTTACCGAAGGTATTACACTGCGCCGGATCGCCGCTGTCGAAGCCGCGTTTAAACCAGCTATAGCGCTGCTGTGAGGTACCGTGAGTGAAGCTGTCCGGCACGACGCGCCCCTGGCTCTGCTGCTGAAGACGGTCGTCACCGATAGCCTGAGCGGCATTTAACGCCTCCTCAAGATCGCCGGATTCCAGCACGCCCTGCTGCTGCATGCTGTGGCCCCAGACGCCCGCAAAGCAGTCTGCCTGCAGCTCCATTTTAACGGAAAGGCGGTTCACTTCAGCCTGAGACGCATTTTGCTGGAGCTGGCGCACTTTTGGCTCAATTCCCAGCAGCTTTTGCACGTGATGGCCGACTTCATGCGCGATCACATAGCCCTGGGCAAAATCACCGTCAGCGCCAAGCTTGCGTTTCATGTCATCGTAAAAAGAGAGATCGATATAGACGGTGCCGTCTGCCGGGCAGTAGAACGGCCCCATCACAGATTGCCCGGTACCGCATCCGGTTCGGGTTGCCCCGCGGTACATCACCAGCTTCGGCTGCTGGTAGGTACGCCCCATCTTCTCAAACAGCTGACCCCAGGTGTCTTCTGTTGTGGCGAGAATAACGGAGGTAAATTTGGCCGCTTCATCTTCATTCGGGCTGATGGAGCGCTGAGAATGCTCCTGCTGTTGCAGCGGCTGACCGGTCATTAAACCGGTGAGGTCAACGCCGTAGTAACCCGCGACTAAAACCACAATCAGCAGGATTATCCCGCCCTTGCCGCTGGGTAACCGGAAGCCTGGCCCACCCATTGAAGGACCGCCGCCGCCATCACTGCGTCTGTCTTCTACATTGTCACTTTCACGACGCCCTTGCCAGCGCATAACCACCTCGAACTATTCCATTTATAATAGCTATGATCGTAGGCGGTTAACGGCAAGATTACCATAGGAAACAAGGGTAAGACGCCAAAGGATGAGAACATCCTTTGGCAAGTGAGGGAGTTAGTCGAGCTTAACGCCTAAACGGTGAGCAACCGCTTCGTACGCTTCAATCAGGCCACCCAGGCTCTGACGGAAACGGTCTTTGTCCATTTTATCCAGGGTTTCTTTATCCCACAGGCGGCTACCGTCTGGTGAGAACTCATCGCCCAGCACCACTTCGCCTTTGAACAGACCAAACTCCAGCTTGAAGTCGACGAGGATCAGGCCCGCGTCATCAAACAGTTTTTTCAGCACGTCGTTGGCTTTGTAGGTCAGCTCCTGCATACGCGCCAGGTTCTCTTTGCTCACCCAGCCGAAGGTTTCGCAGTAGGATTCGTTGACCATCGGGTCGTGCATAGCATCGTTTTTCAGGAACAGGTCGAACAGCGGTGGATTCAGTTCGATACCTTCTTCAATGCCGAGACGCTTCACCAGGGAGCCCGCCGCACGGTTACGAATAACGCACTCGACCGGAACCATATCCAGTTTTTTCACCAGACATTCCGTATCGGACAGCAACGCTTCCATCTGGGTCGGGATACCCGCTTCGGCCAGTTTGGTCATAATGAAGTGGTTGAACTTGTTGTTCACCATGCCTTTACGATCGAACTGCTCAATGCGTGCGCCATCCCCTGCTGACGTATCATTGCGGAACTCGAGCACCAACAGATCCGGGTTTTCCGTGCTGTATACGGTCTTCGCTTTGCCACGATACAACTCAGCTTGCTTCTGCATCTTCATTACTCCTGGTGTGATGATTTGTGTTCAAAACTGGGGATATTATGCCACGCACACGTTTGCGTGGCACTAAAATAAAAAGGGCTGGATTCACCAGCCCTCGTATTTATTTGCTGAATGCTGCCTGGAAGACAGCGACCAGCGCATCGTTCTGCGACTGGGTCAGCGTGTGACCTTTTGGATCGATAAACTGCAGACTGCTGCGGTTATCAAGGTCGCCTACCTGAATCTTGTAGTCGCCGGAGGCAAGCTGAGGATCTTTCGCGCCCAGTTCCTGCCATGCGCTGTCGGAGAGCGGCTTATACGTTGCCGTCATGCTGCCGGTCGAACGCGTGCTGTCGGTCACTTTCATGCCCACTTTTTCCAGCGTCGCTGGCAGACGCTGCCAGGTCTGGTTAAACGGTGCACGAACCACCAGCATTGGCAGGCCGGTATCATCCGCACCGCTTTGCACATCGAAGGTCGCGCCGTTGCGGCTCTGCGCGGCGTTGGCGGCATCGGTAGCGGTCTTATCCAGACCCGCCGCAATCACGTTCAGCATTTCGGTGCTGTAACGCTGCAGGGACGCGGCATCCGCAACCGGTTTACCCGCCTGCTCCAGGTTCAACAGCTTAACGTTAACCGCCTGCTGGTAACCCTGTGGTTTGACGGAGACTTGATAACGACCGCGGTACTGCTGGTCTTCATCCAGACGGTTCCATTCGATCCAGTCGGTGGTTAACGTCTGGCTGGCGTCATCGCGTTTATCGATGGTGTAGTTCTTCGACTGAATAACGCTGACAACCTGCGGCCACAGCGTGGTGCCGCGCGCGCTCTCAACCATCAGAGACGCCGTATCACCGGTGAACTGGGTGCGCGCCCCGCTCACCAGCGCCAGAGGCTGTGCTGGCGGACGAATATCAAGCGCTTTACCGACCAGGCCGCTGCCGTTGGTCACGGGAATATTATAATCGCCGTTCTGAATCGGCAGGATCATACCAGCCGGTGCGTGAAGTTCAGCAAGCGGGGTCGCATCCAGATAGGATTCATCACCGCTCACCTGGCGCTTGTAGCGCGAATCTGAACTACAGGCAGCGAGCAGCATAACAAGCGAAACACTCGCAACCTTCGCCAGGCGCGACTTCTGTACTGAATAAGCCATCAAATCTCCCTAAACTCTACAGCAAACCGGCATGCTTCAGCGCCGCCCTGACGATATCACGACCGTGGTCGGTAATCGGTGTCATTGGCAGACGCAGCGTGTCGGATGCTACAAGTCCCAACTCCTTACATGCCCATTTCACTGGGATCGGATTGGGTTCGACAAATAATTTATTGTGCAGCGGCATCAGACGCTGATTAATAACACGCGCTTCATCAAAGTGGCCGGCTGCGGCCAGTTTGCACATTTCAGCCATATCACGCGCCGCAACGTTTGCCGTTACGGAGATCACGCCATGACCACCGAGCTGCATAAAGTCCAGCGCGGTCGCATCATCACCACTCAACAGGATAAAGTCGTCTGAAACCAGCTCTTTGATCTGATGAACGCGGCTTAAGTTCCCTGTCGCCTCTTTAATACCGATAATATTTTTTACTTCCGAGAGACGACCAACGGTTTCCGGCAGCATATCGCAACCGGTACGGGACGGCACATTATACAGAATTTGTGGCAAGTCAGTATGTTCAGCGATGGCTTTGAAGTGCTGGAACAAACCTTCCTGAGTAGGACGGTTGTAATAAGGGGTCACCGTCAGACAGCCAACGATGCCGCTGTCGTTAAAACGTTTAGTCAGGCTGATAGCTTCTGCGGTTGCATTCGCCCCTGTCCCCGCGATGACCGGAATACGTCCGTCAGCCAGTTCCAGGGTCAGCATCACCACATCGCCGTGCTCGTCGTGGCTCAGCGTTGCGGATTCACCGGTAGTCCCTACCGAAACGATCGCCGAGGTTCCGTTGGCGACATGGTAATCAATGAGCTTCTTCATGCTTGACCGGCAGACATTACCTTTTTCATCCATCGGTGTAACAAGCGCGACAATACTTCCCGTGAACATGAGCCATCCTCTGTGCGAACAAGAGCCTCAATGTTACGTTTGGAACTGTAATAAAAGCAAGCGACCTGAGGCTCTCAGGCGGTTGTATGCATGTTTTTTTTATGCTTTCCTTAGGAAGACTTAACCATGCAAAGGAAGAACAGGTTTGACAACCTCATCACAACATTACCTGGTTATCACTGCGCTGGGTGCCGACAGGCCGGGTATCGTGAACACCATCACCCGCCACGTAAGCAGCTGCGGCTGTAATATCGAAGACAGCCGTCTGGCTATGCTTGGCGAAGAGTTCACATTTATTATGTTGCTTTCAGGGACATGGAACGCCATTACGTTGATTGAATCGACCCTGCCGCTGAAGGGGGCCGAACTGGATTTGCTGATTGTCATGAAGCGCACCACGGCGCGTCCGCGTCCGGCACTGCCTTCTACCGTCTGGGTGCAGGTTGAAGTCCCTGATTCTCCGCATCTGATTGAGCGTTTCACGGCGCTTTTTGACAGTCATCAGATGAATATTGCCGAACTGGTTTCCCGTACGCAGACAAGCGATGACCATGGTCTTCCGGTGCTGTTTATTCAAATTACCGCGCACAGCCCTGCCTCACAGGATGCGTCAAATATCGAGCAAGCGTTCAAAGCCCTCTGTACAGAATTAAACGCGCAGGGCAGTATAAGCGTCGTCAATTATTCGCAGCACGAACAGGATGGAGTTGAGTAATGAACCCACTGAAAGCCGGTGACATCGCACCGAAATTTAGCTTACCGGATCAAGACGGCGAGCAAGTAAATTTGACCGACTTCCAGGGACAGCGTGTTCTGGTCTATTTCTACCCGAAAGCCATGACCCCCGGCTGCACCGTACAGGCCTGCGGCTTACGCGATAACATGGATGAGTTGAAAAAAGTTGGCGTGGAAGTGCTGGGTATCAGCACGGATAAACCAGAAAAGCTGTCACGATTTGCTGAAAAAGAGCTGCTGAACTTCACGCTGCTTTCTGATGAAGATCATCAGGTGTGCGAGCAGTTTGGCGTCTGGGGCGAGAAGACGTTTATGGGTAAAACCTACGACGGCATTCACCGCATCAGCTTCCTGATTGACGCTGACGGTAAAGTTGAACATGTGTTTGACGACTTCAAAACCAGCAACCACCACGACGTGGTGTTGAACTGGCTGAAACAAAGTGCCTGAAAGTGAGTGTCGGGTGGTGGCTTCGCCTTACCCGACCTACAAGATAAATGCAAAACGGCAACCTGGTTGCCGTTTTTAGTATTTGCACCCTCTCCCGCGGGAGAGGGTTGGGGTGAGGGCATCAGGCCGCACAAAAACTACTTCTCTTCCACCGCCGGCACATCCGGCCACGCGTGGACCACGGCTTTAATCAGCGTCGCCAGCGGAATCGCAAAGAACACGCCCCAGAAGCCCCACAGCCCGCCGAAAATCACCACGGATAAGATAATCACCAGCGGATGCAGGTTCACCGCTTCGGAGAACAGCACCGGTACCAGCAGATTACCGTCCAGCCCCTGAATAATCAGGTACACCGCGAAGCAGCTCCAGAACTCAGTCCCCAGCCCAAACTGGAACAGCGCGACCCCAATAACCGGAATGGTCACCACAAACGCGCCGATGTACGGAATCAGGACCGACAGCCCCGCCAGCAGCAGCGAGTAGTTCAGGCCGAAAATCAGGAAGCCAATCCAGGTGGCTACCCCCACGACAATCATCTCCAGCACCTTGCCGCGAATGTAGTTTGTGATCTGCTGGTTCATCTCTTCCCAGACCTGCCCTGCCAGCCCGCGGTTGCGCGGCAGAATACGGCGCACGGCGTTGAGCATCTGGTCTTTGTCTTTCACCAGGAAGAAAACCATCAGCGGCACGAGCACAAGGTAAACCGCCAGCGTGAGCAGCCCGACCAGCGACGCCAGAGAATACTTCACCACCGAATCGCCCATCGTCATGATGCGGGCGCGCATATTTTCGGCCATCGCATCAATAATCCCGGCATCCATCAGGGCCGGGTAACGGCGCGGCAGCGTGGCGGCAAAATCAGACAGCTTGTTCAACATGCCGGGCATATCGCGAATAAGGTAGATCCCCTGCTGCCAGGCTACCGGCATCACCACAAAGGCCATTAACAGCAGGATGCCGACAAACAGCACCAGGACGATGCTGGTCGCCCAGCGGCGGGAACAGCCGATATGCTCCAGTCGTGCCGTTGGCCACTCCAGCAGGTACGCCAGCACAATCGCCACCAGCAGGGGCGCAAGCAGGCCGCTGAAGAAAAAAAGAATACCGAACCCGGCAACCAGAATAACCAACAAAGCAATGGCTTCCGGATCGCTGAACCGACGCCGGTACCACTGCATTAACATTTCGAGCATACAACCCTTCCCTGAATCGAATGGCGGGAGTGAGACGGTGAATTGTATCTAACTGTCACAAAAAAGACTTTCGCTTTTTGTATCGCTGACACAATCCGTAAAAGCCTGCTGAATGGGATTTTCTTCATGCGGTAACACGGCTACACTCGCAGGGCAGCAGAGATGAACGATAAGCCGGTTCATCGGTCAAATTAGCACATCCAACATACAGGACAGTGGTTATGTTCAGGCAGTTGAGAAAAACACTGGTTGCAACACTGATTGCCGCGGTGACGATCGGTCAGGTGTTGCCCGCTTTTGCTGACTCGTCCGATTCATTGCCGGACATGGGCACCACAGCAGGAAGCACGCTCTCCATTGGGCAAGAGATGCAAATGGGGGATTACTATGTTCGCCAGCTGCGCGGCAGCGCCCCGCTGATTAATGACCCTTTGCTGGTACAGTACATTAACGGGCTGGGGATGCGTCTGGTTTCGCACGCCGACTCGGTAAAAACGCCCTTCCATTTCTATTTAATCAATAATGACGAAATCAACGCCTTCGCCTTCTTTGGCGGTAACGTGGTGCTGCATTCGGCGTTATTCCGTTACTCTGACAACGAAAGCCAGCTGGCCTCGGTGATGGCGCACGAAATTTCACACGTCACCCAGCGCCACCTGGCGCGTGCCATGGAAGATCAGAAACGTAACGCCCCCCTCACCTGGGTGGGCGCGCTGGGCTCTATTCTGCTGGCGATGGCCAGCCCGCAGGCCGGGATGGCAGCCCTGACCGGTACGCTGGCGGGAACGCGTCAGGGGATGATCAGCTTTACCCAGCAAAACGAACAGGAAGCGGACCGCATCGGGATTCAGGTGCTGCAGCGTTCGGGCTTTGACCCGCAGGCCATGCCGAGCTTCCTGGAAAAACTGCTCGATCAGGCGCGTTACTCTTCCCGTCCGCCGGAAATCCTGCTGACGCACCCATTACCTGAAAGCCGTCTGTCGGACGCGCGTAACCGTGCCAACCAGATGCGTCCGGTCGTGGTCCAGTCATCACAGGATTTCTACATGGCGAAGGTGAGAACGCTGGGGATGTACAATTCCGGGCGTAACCAGCTCACCAGCGACCTGCTGGATACCCTGGCGAAAGGCAACGTGCGTGAGAAAAACGCCGCGCAGTATGGTCAGGCGCTCCAGGCGATGGAAGCCAGCAAATACGACGAGGCGCGTAAAGCGCTGCAGCCGCTTCTGGCGGCCGACCCGAATAACCCGTGGTACCTCGACCTGTCGACGGATATCGATCTGGGGCAGAAGAAAACGGCCGATGCGATCAACCGTCTGAAAGGGGCGAAAGAGGTCCGTACCAACCCGGTGCTGCAGCTTAACCTGGCGAACGCTTACTTACAGGGCGGCCAGCCGGGAGAAGCGGCGACCATTCTGAACCGCTACACCTTTAATAATAAAGACGATCAAAACGGCTGGGATCTGCTCGCTCAGGCGGAAGCCCAGCTCGGCAACCGCGATCAGGAGCTGGCGGCGCGTGCCGAAGGTTTTGCCCTGGTGGGCCGCCTCGATCAGGCGATTTCCACCCTCAGCAGCGCCAGCGCGCAGGTCAAACTCGGCAGCCTCCAGCAGGCCCGTTACGACGCGCGTATCGATCAGCTACGCGGCCTGCAGCAGCGCTTTAAGCCGTACGAGAAGATGTAATAAAGGAGAATTCACGTCATGACAGACGCCGTAAAAATCTATCACAACCCTCGCTGCTCCAAGAGCCGCGACACCCTGAGCCTGCTGAAGTCTAACGGCGTTGAGCCGGAGGTGGTGCTGTACCTCGACACTCCACCGGACGCGCAAACCCTCCGCCAGCTGCTTCACATGCTGGGAATGGGCAGCGCAAGAGAGCTGATGCGCCAGAAAGAAGATCTGTATAAGTCGCTTAACCTGGATGACAGCCGTCTCACCGAGGCTGAGCTGCTCCAGGCGATGGTAGAAAATCCAAAGCTGATTGAGCGCCCGATTGTGGTGGCGAACGGCCAGGCGCGCATTGGACGCCCGCCGGAAGACGTGCTCGATATCCTTTAACCGTTTCGCCCGGTGGCGCTACGCTTACCGGGCCTACAAAACCCGCCTGTAGGCCGGGTAAGGCGCAGCCGCCACCCGGCAAAAAACTCAAAGCTTGAGAATATCTTTCACAAACGGAATGGTCAGCTTGCGCTGGGCGGTAATGGAGGCGCGATCGAGCTGATCGAGCGTGTCAAACAGGGTGCGCATTTCGCGATCCAGACGCTTCAGCAGGAAGCGCCCCACGTCCTCCGGCAGCTCAAACCCGCGCTGCTTAGCGCGCAGCTGTAAGGCCTGAAGCTTATCTTCATCCGACAGCGGCTGGAGCTTGTAGATTTGCCCCCAGTCCAGACGAGACGCCAGATCCGGCAGCCCCAGATTGAGCTGACGCGGCGGACGATCGCCGGTGATCAGCAGCCGGGTTTTACCCGATTCCAGAATGCGGTTGTAGAGGTTAAAGATCGCCATTTCCCACGGCTCATCCCCCGCCACGCATTCGATATTATCGATGCAGACCAGCGAAAGATGTTCCATTCCCTCAAGCACCTCAGGCACGAACCAGGTACGTTTATCCAGCGGCACATAGCCTACCGCATCTCCGCGCGCCGAAAGCTCCGCGCAGGCGGCATGCAGCAGGTGGCTGCGCCCCGCGCCTTCGCGTGACCAGATATAGATGTATCCGCTGTGATCCTGGCGCAGCACGTTTTGCAGTGCAGCCAGTAAAGAGGGGTTATCACCCGGCCAGAAACTCGCGAAAGTTTCGTCGTCAGGGAGATAGAGTGGCAGAGAGAGCTGTGCCGGTCCGTTCAGAAGTACCTCAACCAGATCTTACATAAAATCGGAACGGAGTTTAGCACGGAACCTGCAAGGAGAGAACCGGGCGGATCGCCCACCCGGTTAAAGGATCAATGTGGCGCTTTTTCGCTGTCGTCCGCGTCCAGAATTTCTTCTTCCGGGCGGATTACCGAGATCAGCTTGAAGATCAGGCTCAGGCCCACGCCGACGATGGTCGCCAGCGCCATGCCTTTCAGCTCGGCTGCACCAATATGCACCTTCGCACCGCTCACGCCGATAATCAGGATAACGGAGGTCAGGATCAGGTTCTGCGCCTTGCTGTAATCCACTTTGGACTCAATCAGCACGCGAATACCGGAGGCACCGATCACGCCGTACAGCAGCAGAGAAACGCCACCCATCACCGGCACAGGAATGATCTGAATCGCTGCCGCCAGCTTGCCGACGCAGGAGAGCAGGATGGCGATGATCGCCGCGCCGCCGATAACCCAGGTACTGTAGACGCGGGTAATCGCCATCACGCCGATGTTCTCGCCGTAGGTGGTGTTTGGCGTGGAGCCAAAGAAACCGGAGATGATGGTGGAGAAACCGTTCGCAAACATGGAGCGGTGCAGGCCCGGGTCGCGGATTAAATCGCGCTTAACGATGTTCGCCGTCACCACCAGGTGGCCGACGTGCTCTGCAATCACCACCAGCGCCGCAGGCAGAATGGTGAAGATCGCAAACCATTCAAAGCGTGGCGTATAGAAGGTTGGCAGGGCGAACCAGTGCGCCTGAGCAATCGGGGTGGTGTCCACCACGCCCATCACGAAGGAGAGCGCATAGCCCGCCAGCACGCCGATCAGGATCGGGATAATCGCCATGAAGCCGCGGAACAGCACGGAGCCAAATACCGTCACGCCCAGCGTTACCAGCGAGATGATAATGGTTTTGGAATCCGGTGACTGGCCGTCAGCAGGCAGCAGACCGGCCATATTCGCCGCCACGCCCGCCAGCTCCAGACCGATGACGGCAACGATTGCGCCCATCGCCGCAGGGGGGAACATGACGTCCAGCCAGCCGGTACCGGCTTTCTTCACAATGAAGGAGACCACGCA
Organism: Enterobacter cloacae complex sp. CARB60; assembly: GCF_036487345.1. Taxonomy (NCBI): domain Bacteria; kingdom Pseudomonadati; phylum Pseudomonadota; class Gammaproteobacteria; order Enterobacterales; family Enterobacteriaceae; genus Enterobacter; species Enterobacter cloacae complex sp. CARB60. Next base: position 1,187,896 of record NZ_JAZKLC010000002.1, on the reverse strand, counting down.
GAACAGGACGCCACACATAATAAAGCCGCCCAGTGCGACCTCATAACCCAGCGGCAGCAGCAGTAACACCGGCGAGATAAAGGCGAAGCTCGACCCGAGATACGCCGGGATTTTGCCTTTACAGATAAAGAGGTACAGCAGCGTACCAATGCCGTTGAACAGCAGCACGGTAGCCGGGTTAATGTGGAACAGGATTGGCACCAGCACGGTTGCGCCAAACATAGCGAACAGGTGCTGCAAACTAAGCGGGATAGTCTGTAAAAGCGGCGGTCTTTCACTCACCCCGATAGCACGGCGCGTCATAGTGTTTTCCTCTGTGTAGTATTGTTGGTGTTTTATTCAAAAAAAAGCCGACTATCAAAGTCGGCTTATTTATCGTTATTCGATTATTTCGTACCAAAGATCTTATCGCCGGCATCGCCGAGCCCCGGGATGATGTACCCGTGCTCGTTCAGCCCCTGGTCGATAGAGGCGGTATACAGCTCAACGTCCGGGTGCGCTTTTTCCAGCGCCGCGATCCCTTCCGGAGCGGCAACCAGTACCAGCACCTTAATGCTGTTACAGCCCGCATTTTTCAGCAGGTCGATGGTAGCGATCATAGAACCACCGGTCGCGAGCATTGGGTCAACCACCAGCGCCATACGCTCGTCGATGTTAGACACCAGCTTCTGGAAGTAAGGAACCGGCTCAAGGGTTTCTTCGTTACGGTAGATCCCGACCACGCTGATGCGCGCGCTTGGCACGTGCTCCAGCACGCCTTCCATCATGCCGAGACCGGCACGCAGGATTGGCACCACGGTAATTTTCTTACCTTTGATCTGCTCAACCTGCACCGGGCCGTTCCAGCCTTCGATGGTGACTTTTTCTGTTTCCAGATCAGAGGTCGCTTCGTAGGTCAGCAGGCTGCCGACTTCAGATGCCAGTTCGCGAAAACGCTTCGTGCTGATGTCATGCTCACGCATCAGGCCCAACTTGTGTTTAACGAGTGGGTGTTTCACTTCCACAATCTTCATTCTCTTTCTCCTCTGAGGTGGCGTCCGCAAAAAAATCGCGGGATTATACCGCTTTTTTCGGATTAGGCCATACCCATGTTGCTTGATGTATATCAAGCAAAGTGATTTAGAGACAAAAAAACCGGAGGCGAGACTCCGGCTTGGGTGCGGGTTCTGCCCGGTGGCGCTGCGCTTACGCGGGCCTACGTGTAGTGTAGGTCGGGTAAGCGTTAGCGCCACCCGACAATTACAGGTTATCGCCGTTGCTCGCAATCACCTGCTTATACCAGTCGAACGATTTCTTCTTACTGCGGTTCAGCGTGCCGTTCCCTTCATTGTCTTTATCGACAAAGATAAAGCCGTAGCGTTTTTTCATTTCGCCCGTTCCGGCAGACACCAGGTCGATACAGCCCCACGGGGTATAGCCCATCAGGTCTACGCCATCCTCCACAACCGCTTTTTTCATCTCGCGAATGTGGGCGGACAGGTAGTCAATGCGGTACTGGTCGTTCACCGTGCCGTCGCTCTCCTGAACGTCGATCGCGCCAAAGCCGTTCTCAACGATAAACAGCGGCAGCTGGTAGTGATCCCAGAACCAGTTGAGGGAGTAGCGAAGCCCCACCGGGTCAATCTGCCAGCCCCAGTCGGATTTTTGCACGTACGGGTTAGAGACCAGGCTCTTGCTTTCGTCGTAGTCCAGCTGCGGGTTGTCCGGCGTCGCCTTGGTGGCGAAGGACATGTAGTAGCTGAACCCGATGTAGTCCACGCAGCCCTGCGTCAGCGCCGCTTTATCTTCTTCGGTAATATCCAGCGCGAAGCCGCGACGCTCGAAGTAGTTGAGCAGATGCTGCGGGTACCTGCCGCGCACGTGAACGTCGGTGAACCAGTAGCGGCGGTGCATGGCGTTCATCGCCATCATCATATCGTCCGGCGCGCAGGTCAGCGGATAGATAGGACACATGGCAATCATGCAGCCAATCTGTAGCGACGGGTTAATCTCGCGCCCCGCCTTCACCGCCAGGGCGCTGGCCACCAGCTCATAGTGCGCCGCCTGGAACATCACCGGCTCGCGGTCTTCACCCGGCGCGTACTTCAGCCCGGAGTTGGTGAACGGCGCAAAGTCTTCGTGGAAGTTGGCCTGGTTGTTGATCTCGTTGAAGGTCATCCAGTACTTCACTTTATGCTGGTAGCGCTGGAAGACCACTTTTGCGAAACGAACGAAGAAGTCGATCAGCTTACGGTTGCGCCAGCCGCCGTACTCCGTGACCAGATGGAAAGGCATTTCGAAGTGAGACAGGGTGATAACCGGTTCGATGCCGTGCTTCAGACACTCGTCGAACAGATCGTCATAGAATTTCAGGCCAGCCTCGTTAGGCTCAAGCTCGTCCCCTTTCGGGAAGATCCGCGTCCAGGCGATAGAGGTGCGGAAGCACCTGAACCCCATCTCGGCAAAGAGTTTGATGTCTTCTTTATAGCGATGATAGAAATCGATGGCTTCATGGTTAGGGTAATTTTTCCCTTGCAGCACGCCGTTGGTGATTTCACGCGGCACGCCGTGCGCGCCCGCGGTCATCACATCGGCCACGCTCACGCCCTTGCCGCCCTCTTTCCAGCCGCCTTCCAGCTGATGCGCCGCTACGGCCCCACCCCACAGAAAATCTGCTTTAAATCCTGACATTCGCTTTCCCTCATTCTGCGTTATTTTCTGCAAAAACAATTACAGAAACCGGTTTCAGTTCGATGATGTGCAAAGGGAATAACCGTTGCAAGCAGTTCTCAGAAACCGGTTTCATTTTCGTGAACAGAGTCAAGTTTGGCTGCATTCCTGGGGCACACAGAAAAAAAGATCCTCACGTCCAGAATAGGCTCGCAAACGTTTGCCTGGACTGTTAGAATTGCGCCGATTTTTCTTACTAGCTATGCAATCGCGTGGGGATTTAAGCCGTGACCAACAAAACTTCTCTCAGCTACAAAGATGCCGGTGTTGATATTGACGCAGGTAATGCGCTGGTTGACCGAATCAAAGGTGTGGTGAAAAAAACCCGCCGCCCGGAAGTGATGGGTGGTCTGGGTGGCTTCGGCGCACTGTGCGCGCTGCCGCAAAAATATCGTGAACCTGTTCTGGTCTCGGGTACTGACGGTGTAGGCACTAAACTGCGCCTGGCGATGGATTTAAAGCGTCACGACACGATCGGTATCGATCTGGTCGCGATGTGCGTGAATGACCTGGTGGTTCAGGGCGCAGAGCCGCTGTTCTTCCTCGATTACTACGCGACCGGCAAACTGGACGTGGATACCGCTGCCAGCGTGATTAACGGTATCGCCGAAGGGTGTCTGCAGTCCGGCTGTGCGCTGGTCGGTGGTGAAACCGCGGAAATGCCGGGCATGTATCACGGCGAAGATTATGACGTCGCGGGCTTCTGCGTCGGCGTAGTAGAAAAATCAGAAATTATCGACGGCAGCAAAGTGGCGGATGGCGATATGCTGATCGCGCTGGCCTCCAGCGGCCCGCACTCCAACGGCTACTCCCTGGTGCGTAAAATCCTCGAAGTGAGCGGCTGCGACCCGCAGACTACCGAGCTTGACGGTAAACCGCTGGCTGACCATCTGCTGGCGCCGACCCGTATCTACGTGAAAAACGTGCTTGAGCTTATCGAGAACGTCGACGTTCACGCTATCGCTCACCTGACCGGCGGCGGCTTCTGGGAAAACATCCCGCGCGTCCTGCCGGATAACACCCAGGCGGTGATCGACGAATCCTCATGGCAGTGGCCGGCCGTCTTCAACTGGCTGCAGACCGCAGGCAACGTGAGCTCTCACGAAATGTACCGCACCTTTAACTGCGGCGTGGGCATGGTTATCGCCCTGCCGGCAAGCGAAGCGGACAAAGCGGTTAAGCTGCTGACAGAGAAAGGTGAAAACGCGTGGAAAATCGGTACGATTAAATCTTCCGATTCCGAACAGCGTGTGGTCATTGAATGAAAAACATCGTGGTGCTCATTTCCGGTAACGGAAGCAATTTGCAGGCCATCATAGACGCCTGCAAACAGAAGAAAATCAATGGCACCATTCGGGCAGTTTTCAGCAACAAGGCCGACGCGTTCGGCCTTGAGCGCGCGCGGGAAGCGAACATTCCTGCGCACGCGCTGGAAGCCAGCCAGTTCGCCGGGCGTGAAGCCTTTGACCGCGAGCTGGTTCAGGAGATTGATGCCTACGCGCCGGACGTGGTCGTGCTGGCGGGCTATATGCGTATTCTGAGCCCGGCTTTCGTCGAACACTTCGCCGGTCGTCTGCTGAATATCCATCCTTCCCTGCTGCCAAAATATCCCGGCCTGCACACCCATCGTCAGGTTCTGGAAAACGGCGATGAGGAGCACGGCACCTCCGTGCATTTCGTTACCGACGAGCTGGACGGCGGTCCGGTGATCCTGCAGGCCAAAGTCCCGGTCTTTGACGGTGACAGCGAAGAAGACGTGACCGAACGCGTGCAGACCCAGGAACACGCCATCTACCCGCTGGTGGTGAGCTGGTTTGTCGACGGGCGTCTCGAGATGCGCGACGGCGCAGCCTGGCTGGACGGCGTGAAGTTACCCCCGCAGGGTCATGCGGCGGAAGAGTAGTTTGTTATGTCGGGTGGCGCTGCTGCGCTTACCCGAGCTGTACATTGCATTACCCGATATCCCCTTCTCCAACCTTCTAAAATCCCCAACAAAAAAAATAACTGTCATACTTTTCTGGCACTGTTGGACATATCGTGGAAATGCTCGCCATAATAAGGACGAGACGGATTTACCACGTCCTGTGATTGAACTGGAGTGTGAGCTGTAATGGGTCAGGAAAAGTTATATATCGAGAAAGAGCTAAGCTGGTTAGCATTTAACGAACGTGTACTCCAGGAAGCGGCAGACAAAAGTAACCCGCTGATCGAGCGCATGCGTTTTTTGGGCATTTATTCCAACAACCTGGATGAGTTCTACAAGGTTCGCTTTGCCGAGCTGAAAAGACGCATCATCATCAGCGAAGAACAGGGCCTAAACTCGCACTCGCGGCATCTGCTGGGCAAAATCCAGTCCCGCGTGCTGAAAGCCGATCAGGAATTTGACGGCCTGTATAACGAACTGCTGCTGGAGATGGCGCGCAATCAAATCTTCCTGATTAACGAACGCCAGCTTTCCGTTAACCAACAAAACTGGCTGCGCCATTACTTCAAACACTACCTGCGCCAGCACATTACCCCGATTCTGATCAACCGCGAAACCGATCTGGTACAGTTCCTGAAGGATGACTACACCTACCTGGCGGTGGAAATTATTCGCGGTGAATCCATCCGTTACGCGCTGCTGGAGATCCCGTCCGACAAGGTGCCGCGCTTTGTGAACCTGCCGCCGGAAACCCCGCGCAGACGCAAGCCGATGATCCTGCTGGACAACATCCTGCGCTACTGTCTGGACGACATCTTCAAAGGCTTCTTCGATTACGATGCGTTAAACGCCTACTCGATGAAGATGACCCGTGACGCCGAATATGACCTGGTGCACGAGATGGAAGCCAGCATGATGGAGCTGATGTCCTCCAGCCTGAAACAGCGCCTGACGGCCGAGCCGGTGCGCTTTGTTTATCAGCGCGATATGCCGGACGCCATGGTGGAGATGCTGCGCGATAAACTGACCATTTCGCGCTATGACTCCATCGTGCCGGGTGGTCGTTACCACAACTTTAAAGACTTTATTGGCTTCCCGAACGTCGGCAAGGCCAACCTGGTGAACAAGCCGCTGCCGCGCCTGCGCCATCTGTGGTTTGATAAATTCCGCAACGGATTCGACGCCATCCGCGAACGCGATGTGCTGCTCTACTATCCGTACCACACGTTCGAACACGTTCTGGAACTGCTGCGTCAGGCCTCTTTCGACCCGAGCGTGCTGGCGATCAAAATCAACATCTACCGCGTGGCAAAAGATTCCCGCATCATCGACGCGATGATCCATGCGGCGCACAACGCCAAAAAAGTCACCGTGGTGGTTGAGCTACAGGCGCGCTTCGACGAAGAGGCGAACATTCACTGGGCGCGCCGTCTGACGGAAGCCGGTGTGCACGTCATCTTCTCCGCGCCGGGGCTAAAAATTCACGCCAAGCTGTTCCTCATCTCCCGTAAAGAAGGCGACGATGTGGTGCGTTATGCCCACATCGGTACCGGGAACTTTAACGAGAAAACGGCGCGAATTTATACCGACTACTCGCTGCTGACCGCCGATGCCCGCATCACGAACGAGGTGCGCCGGGTCTTTAACTTTATTGAGAACCCGTACCGTCCGGTGAGCTTTGACTATCTGCTGGTCTCGCCGCAGAACTCGCGCCGTCTGCTGTACGATATGATCGATAAAGAGATCGCCAATGCCCAGAAAGGGCTGTCGTCCGGCATCACGCTGAAGCTCAACAACCTTGTCGACAAAGGGCTGGTGGACAGGCTGTACGCGGCGTCCAGCTCCGGCGTGCCGGTTAATCTGCTGATCCGCGGCATGTGCTCGCTGATCCCGGAACTGGAAGGCATCAGCGACAATATTCGCGTGATCAGCATTGTTGACCGTTACCTGGAACACGATCGGATCTATATTTTTGATAATGCGGGTGATAAACAGGTCTATCTCTCTTCGGCAGACTGGATGACGCGCAACATTGACTACCGAATTGAAGTCGCGGCACCGCTGCTGGATCCGCGCCTGAAGCAGCAGATCCTCGACATCATCGAGATTCTGTTCAGCGATACCGTGAAAGCACGCTATATCGACAAAGAACTCAGTAACCGCTATGTGCCGCGCGGCAACCGCCGCAAAGTGCGGTCGCAACTGGCGATTTACGACTATATCAAATCACTCGAGCAACCCGATTAACCTATGCCGATAAATGATAAGACCCCACGCCCGCAGGAATTCGCCGCGGTCGATCTTGGCTCTAACAGTTTCCACATGGTCATCGCCCGTGAGGTGGATGGTGCGCTGCAGATCATCGGTCGCCTGAAGCAGCGCGTGCACCTGGCGGATGGCCTTGATGAACGCAGCATGCTCAGCGAAGAGGCAATGGAGCGCGGGTTAAACTGCCTGTCGCTGTTTGCTGAACGCCTGCAGGGCTTCTCGCCCTCCAGCGTGTGCATCGTTGGCACCCACACCCTGCGCCAGGCCCTGAACGCCCCGGAGTTCCTCAAGCGGGCCGAAAAGGTGATCCCCTACCCGATTGAGATCATCTCCGGCAACGAGGAAGCGCGTCTGATTTTCATGGGCGTTGAGCACACCCAGCCGGAAAAAGGGCGCAAGCTGGTTATCGATATCGGCGGCGGCTCAACGGAGCTGGTGATCGGCGAAGACTTTGAGCCGCGCCTGGTGGAAAGCCGCCGTATGGGCTGCGTCAGCTTCGCGCAGATGTATTTCCCGGGCGGCACCATCACCCGCGAGAACTTCCAGCGTGCGCGTATGGCGGCTGTCCAGAAGCTGGAAAACCTGGCCTGGCAGTACCGTATCCAGGGCTGGAACGTGGCGCTGGGCGCATCCGGCTCGATTAAAGCCGCGCATGAAGTGCTGCTGGCGATGGGTGAAAAAGACGGGATTATTACCCCTGAACGCCTGGCTCTGCTCACCGAAGAGGTGCTGAAGCATAAAAGCTTCGACGCCCTGAGCCTGCCGGGCCTGTCCGATGAGCGCAAATCAGTCTTCGTACCGGGGCTTGCGATCCTGTGCGGCGTGTTTGATGCGCTGGCAATTAAGGAGCTGCGTCTTTCAGACGGCGCGCTGCGTGAAGGCGTGCTGTATGAGATGGAAGGTCGCTTCCGCCATCAGGATATCCGCAGCCGCACCGCGCAAAGCCTGGCCAACCAGTACAACATCGATCGCGAACAGGCGAAGCGCGTGCTGGAAACTACGGTGCAGATGTACGAACAGTGGGAAGAACAAAATCCGAAGCTCGCGCACCCGCAGCTTGCCGCGCTGTTGAAATGGGCCGCGATGCTGCACGAGGTGGGGCTGAACATCAACCACAGCGGGATGCATCGTCATTCGGCCTACATTCTACAAAACAGCGATCTGCCCGGCTTCAACCAGGAGCAGCAAACCATGATGGCGACCCTGGTGCGCTATCACCGCAAAGCCATCAAGCTCGACGACCTGCCGCGCTTCACGCTGTTCAAGAAGAAGCAGTTCCTGCCGCTGATTCAGCTGCTGCGCCTGGGCGTGCTACTCAATAACCAGCGCCAGGCCACCACCACGCCGCCTACGCTGAAGCTGAAAACCGACGACCATCACTGGACGCTGAGCTTCCCGCACGACTGGTTCAGCCAGAACGCGCTGGTCCTGCTGGACCTGGAAAAAGAGCAACAGTACTGGGAAGCGGTCACCGGCTGGCTGCTCAAAATCGAAGAAGAGAGCGCCGACGTCGCCGCATAACGGCTCAGGCGTCCGCGGTGGACGCCTCCGCTTCCAGCAGAGACTCAAGCGGTTCCGGCCTGCCAATCAGATAGCCCTGCACATAATCGATGCCTAGCGCGTGAACCGCGCTACGTATCTCTTCCGTCTCGACGTACTCGGCCACCACCAGCATCTTCTTCATGCGCGCCAGATGGCAGATAGACGCCACGATCTGATAATCCAGGCTGTTGTTGACGATATTGCGGATAAAGCTGCCGTCAATCTTGAGAATGTCGGCATCCACGCTTTTCAGCCGCGCATAGCTCGCATACCCGGTACCAAAATCATCAATCGCAATGCGTACCCCCATTTTCTGCAGCTGCTGGAGAATATGTCGCGCCTGCTCCCCGCTGCCGAAAGTGCTGCACTCCGTCACTTCAAAAATGAGCTGCCACGGCTCAATGGCGTATTTCGCCAGCAGGCGACTCACCTCAAGCGGGAACTGCACCCGGCACACGGTCGACGGGGCCAGATTAATGGCAAAGCGCTGGCCGGGCAGTTTTTCGCGATGCGCGGCAAGGAAGCGCAGGGTATGCTCCAGCACCCACAAATCTACCCGCGAGGAGAGGCCAAACTCCTGCGCGACGGGCAGGAACTGGTCGGGGGAGAGCAGTAGCCCGTTGACATCCGGCATCCGCAGCAGGACTTCGTGATAGCGATCGCCACGCAGGCCGCGAACGGGTTGAACCAGCAGGGTGAACTCGTCGTTATCGAGCGCCTTTTGCAGGCGGCTCATCATCGCGACTTTATCCTTCAGGCTGCGCTGCAGATGGACGGCCCCACGCTGCTGAAGATTTTCCGGATGGTTGGAGGAGAGCGACAGATCGGCAACCACCCCCAGTTCACCCAGCACCAGATAAAGATGGTTAACCGGGGACCGGACATAGCAATAGCTCACGCCCACCTGCGGCTGCAGCGGCATGCCGTCCCAGACAAAGCGGAACTGTTTAAGATGCTCGTCCAGGGCCTCAATCCGCTGCTGGTGCGATTCCGCGTTGAGCCGTACCGCCAGGTCATACCCGGTCAGGTGATAGACCTGCTCATTGGGCTGGAGCGTGCCATTCACCCACTGCGCCAGCTGCTGTTTGTACTGAATGCGCAGCAACACGCCGTAATTTCGGCCCAGAATTTCCAGCTCCGGAATGCGCAGCAGGCACAGCGCCGACCACGGGTTTTTCGCCAGTTCGCGCGACAGCGCCCGCAGGTTAGGCATATGGACGACCGGGTCGAGCAGCGCCAGACTGCGGGAGCGTTTGTTCACCGCGCGCTGCCGGGTCGCCAGCATCGACATATAAATCACCACAAACGAGAAGACCAGGTAACTGGAAGAGGTGATCGCCAGCTGAATGTCATATCCCGGGTTCACCGGGATATAGCGGTAAAAATAGTGAATAGACACCAGCAGTACCGGTATCCAGATTATCGACACCAGCTTATAGCCAAAGCGCATCGCGCCCCAGAGCATCACCGGCATCAGCAGCGACAGGGTGTAGTTAGTGGTGAAAATGGAGCTGTTTTCATTCATCGGGAGCAGCAGCAGCGAAAGCAGCCCGCCAAGCGCGATAGCCCATACAAGAAACTCAACGATCGTCACCTTTTTGTCTATCTGGGAACGGATCTGCGAGATAAGGCTTTTGAGATAGCGCGGATGACGAATCAGGCGGATCAGCAGATAGCTCAGCGGCACGCCCGTCAGCCCGCTGACCAGCAGCGTCTGATAGTTGATGAGCGTGCGAATATTGAGGGGGTTTAATCCCGCAAGGCTCTGCCGGCTCTCATACACGCCTAAGTACACTGCAAACTGAAACAGCAGCAGAAATAGCGTTGCGGGGCAGAAGGCCTGCCAGAAGATGCGCTGCGCCATCAGCCGGATGTCGCCGTACGCGGTCATATTCCGTCTGGGCGCGAACACCCGGTAGCCGCCCCAGCTGAGCACTAAAGGGACGATAAAATGGAGTACGCCGGCGACCGTTTCGAACATGCCGACCGAGGGGTAATAGCGAATAAACAGCGACAATACGATCCCGGGCAGCGCTTCCAGCCCAAAGAACATCATCAGCGAAAGCAAAAATGAGAGGGGTAAATAATAGAGTGCCACAATGCCGTCGCCCAGCTGCGTGAACGTATTCGCAATGCTCAGCACGGGAAGTAAAACCACAGGCAAAATAAGCGGCAGTGCCCACCAGCGGTTTTCATTTTTTTTCAGGAAAGCGAGAATGTTCATAGATGCCCGGTTAAACCCCTTTCGCTCCAGAGGGAAAATAAAGACAGGCATCCAACCTGACGTACGCACCGCCCGGCGGCGTGCGGGGCGAACAGTGTGGAGGAAGGATTTTAAATATCAGGGCCGGGAACCCGTTGACTTAAATCAAACTAATTTACGCAAATATCTTTTTCGCGGCGTTTTTTTGAAATCATTTTCTTCATATTATCAATATGGTAAATGCATTAATTAATTTTAATAACATTAATTAATGTAAACATTGACGGTTATTTACACACAGCAGAATTGACCCCACCTTCCCGCTGTGCCTTAATGTCCCTATCGCCCAAAAGGGCTTACCCAGGATAAACAGAGTGAGTCAGGTCACGCGTATGCGCAAACGACATCAATTTAACACCCGAATGACCCGCATCATACTGCTCATCAGCTTCCTGTTTTTCTTTGGCCGCTTTGTTTACTCTTCGATTGGCGCCTGGTATCACCATCAGGATAAAACCCAGTCGCAGCAGTCCAGCCTGACCGTCGACACCGCTGACCGCTAGGCCGCCGGAGGGTTTTGCACTATCCGAATGATGCCTGCTATCCCTTTGCTGAGGATTTTATCCTGCCGCATCACCACCGCCAGCTGCCGCTGCAGCATGGGCGTAAGCGACGTCACGCATAGCCCTTCGCGATCGGCATCCTGTTCGACCGCCATTCGCGGCACGATGCTATAGCCCAGCCCCGCGCGAACCATGCGTTTGATCGCCTCGATGCTGCCAAGCTGCATCGCCGGCACGATCGCTAATCCACTGGCTGCAAACCAGCCGTCGATCAGCGCCCGGGTACCGCTGCCTGATTCAAAGGCAATCAGCGGCTGAGCGTGCAGCGCCTCCGGGGTGAACGCCCTGAAAGCCTCCTGCTGCTCCCGCGACGCGATAAAGACAAACTCTTCGTCCATCACCGGCATGACGTCCAGCGCCCTACCGCTCACCGGCAGCGTCACCAGCCCCATATCGAGACGGTTCTCTTCGATGGCCCTGACGATGTCGAGGGTGTTGCCCGTCGTGACTCCCACGCTCAGAAGCGGATAGTCGCGGCGTAGCTTCTCCAGCAGCGGCGGCAGAAGATGGATGCAGGCCGTTGCCCCCGTACCCAGCGTAATAGTGCCGCTCACATCGTGGCTGAAGGCGCTCACGGACCGGATAGCGTCATCCACCGCCTGCTGAATACGCTCCCCGTGCACCAGCAAAGCCTGCCCGGCAGCCGTCGCCTTAATCCCTCGCCCGGTCCGCTCTACCAGACGCGTTTGCAAAAACTGCTCCAGCTGGCGTATTTGCAGGCTGACGGCGGGCTGGGAAATGCCCAGCGCATCCGCTGCCGCTGAAAAGCTGCCGCGCTGGATCACCAGACGGAACGTGGCGAGATAGCCCAGATTAAGCGTCGTCATTCAAAGTTTCTCTTATACCGCGCATAAGGTTGCGGCCCTGCCAGCACAATACCGCGCGAGTTATGCTCAGGACAACTGCATAGCGGAATGAAAAATAATGGAAACACCTGCCCTGCCTCGCCGCCTCGCCCTGACGGCGGGATGTAATCAACTCATCAACTGGGGGATCTCGTTTTATATGCCCGGCACCTTTGCGCTGGCCATTGCAGCCGACCGGGGATGGTCATCTCCGCAGATTTACCTCGGCCTGACGCTGGCGATGCTGGTGATGGCGGCAGTTTCCCCGTTTGTCGCCCGCCTGCTGGCGAGCTTTGGCGGCCAGACGGTGGTGATGAGCGGCACGTTGCTGATCGCCGCAAGCTGCGCAGGGATGGCCTATACCCAGACGCTTTTTGGCTGGTACTGCGCCTGGCTACTGTGCGGTATAGGGATGCGCCTGTCGCTGTACGATGCGCTGTTCGCCGCGCTGGTGAACCTCTACGGGCAGCAGGCGCGAAGAACGATTTCACGCGTCACGCTGGCGGGCGGGCTGGCCTCCGCCGTCTTCTGGCCGCTGGGCGATGCTCTGCTTCAGGTGATGAGCTGGCAGGAGGCGCTGCGCGTCTATGCTCTCTTCGGCCTGCTGAGCGCGGCGCTGATAAGAACGCTTCCCCGGCAGCGGCTGACGGTGACGACAAAGGTCGCCGCGCCGCCGCTGAACAACGAGCGGCGTAACGGCTGGCTTTATGCCGCCTTCATTGCCCTCATCACCTTTGTCTCTAACGGCACGTCCACCCATCTGCCGGAGTTTATTGCCCACTTCGGCCTGCCTGTCGCCATCGGCATGCTGTGGGGACTCGGCCAGACGGGCGCTCGCTCGCTGGAAGTGCTGGCGGGTGCCCGCTTAACCCCCTTCAAACTCACGCTTTTTACCGCGCTCGCCATGCCGCTCTGCTTCCTTCTGGGGATGAGCAGCACCCTGTTTGTCTGGTGCGCGGCCGGTTTTGTGCTGGGCTATGGCGCCATCAACGGGCTGGTCACCATCGTGAAAGCCACGCTGCCGCTGGAGCTGTTTAGTACCGAAAGCTATGCCCGCCGCACGGGCATGCTGCTTATCCCCGGCCAGCTGATGGCGGCAGCCTCACCGTTTGCCTATGCGTGGCTGAATAAAACGCTGGGTATCACCGGGGCAATGTGGGTATCTACGGGCCTGACGCTGGTGATTGCCGGGCTGGCGATAGCGATTGTGCGCCGTCCCGGCAGGCAAAGTGTATCGCACTGTATCCAGAGCGCCACGCTGACAAACGGGTACAAAACGCCGCCTCCGGCAAATATCTCCGATACATAAAAATGGTTTTCTTTCCCTGTCGCCATTCAGAACCGATGAGGAGAGAAACCGATGATTCGTCGTTATGCACTTATCCCCCTGCTTGTCCTGGCATCTGTAGTCCATGCCCAGGCCACACCGCTGGACAACCTGAGCGCCGCTGACGTGAACGGCCCCGCCGCCGTTGCTCCGCTGGCGCAGCCGCAGCCGCCCGCAAAGCTGATAGTCGATCCGCCGCTTGCCGGGCCGCTGAGCAAAGGCGCGGTGTTTATTCAGTACCGTGCCGAAAACCTGCGCATCGAGCCGGTATTCGGCCCCGAAGCGCTCAAGGTCACCCCGCGCATCGGGCACATTCACGTGGTGGTGGACGGCGCGCCGTGGCACTGGGCTGACGCCAGTGGAGAGCCGGTGATCCTGGTGGGGCTGCCCGCTGGGAAACACAAGGTGACCATTATTCTGGCCGACCCGACGCATAAGCCGCTCGACCACAAAGCCGTTGAATTCACCGTCCCGCCCCACGCGGCGGTCCACCATTTTTAAGAACCCGTCAGTTGAGCAGGCGCGGCGGATCCGGTGAGCTCAATTTTGCCCGGCGGCGCTGCGCTTGCACGGGCCTACGGTTTCGTAGGCCGGGTAAGCGCAGGGTATGAACCGGAAACATGGGTAACACTTTAGACCGGATACATGGGTAACAGTTATAACTGGCATAGAAGAGGAGACTCGCTATGCCCTGGACTGAGACCCGACCTATGCAACGCCTTGATTTTATCCGTGCCTGCCATGCAGGTACGGACTCCTTCTCCGCTCTTTGCCGTCTTTTTGGTATCAGCCGTAAAACCGGCTATAAATGGCTTCAGCGTTTTGACCCCTCTGACCTGTCATCTCTCTCTGACCGGTCGCGCGCGCCACACTCCCACTCCCGGACGGTTCCTGATGATATCGCCGGACACCTGACTGCCCTGAGGCAAAAACACCCTGACTGGGGCCCCAAAAAACTGCGGATGTGGCTGCTCAATCATCACGTCGATTTTACCGTCCCTGCTGCCAGCACTATCGGCGATATCCTCAAGCGTGAAGGCCTGGTTCCGGATAAAAAGCGAAAACGCAGAACACCGGGTAATCGCCAGCCTCTGACCATCATCAGTGAGAACAATCAGGTCTGGAGCGCTGATTTTAAAGGCAAGTTCAGGCTGCTGAGCAGAGAGTACTGCCATCCCTTCACCCTGACCGACAATCACAGCCGGTACCTTCTGAGCTGCCGGGGAACGGACCGGGAGAGCGAGCCCTTCGTCAGGCAGTGCCTGACGGATGCGTTCCTGGAGTACGGTCTGCCGGAAGTCCTGAGAACGGATAATGGTCAGCCGTTCGCGGGAACAGGTATCGCCGGGTTAAGTCGCCTTGCCGTCTGGCTGATAAAGCTGGGCATCAGACCGGAACGTATCAGAAAGGGGCATCCGGAAGAAAACGGCCGTCATGAGCGAATGCACCGCTCGCTGAAAAGTGCAGTGAAACAGGGCAACACCTTCATGACAATGGAAGAACAACAGCGGTGGTTCAGTGACTACCGGGAAGAGTTTAACCACGAAAGGCCGCATGAAGCCCTGGCGGGTGCAACGCCCGGAACGGTGTGGAAGCCCTCAGGCCGGCACTGGGATGGCAGGGTTCCTGAATATGCTTATCCGGAGGGAAGGACGGTCTACAGGGTGAAATCGAGGGGGACACTCTATATGGGGAAAAAGGGGACGGTGTTCCTGAGTGAAGCGCTGACTGATGAGTACATCATACTGGAAGAACAAGATGATGGCCTTGAGGCCATCATCTTTAACGGAATAACGCTTGCGTACTATGACCGAAAAACCCAGAGTGTGCTCCGGATAGACTAAAAAGTGTTACCTATGTTCCCGGTCTGATCTGTCACCTATGTATCCGGTCATACAGCAGCGCCACCCGGCAAAAAACAGCCTCAGCCACCGCTATCTGCGGGATAATCCCGGTTAATCCACGCGTGGTCATCCTCCCAGGTGAACATCCATTTGCGCACCGGCCCGGCCATCACGTTGAGGTAGTAGCTGTCATACCCAGCCATCGTCGCGACCGGATGGTAGCCCTTCGGCACCATCACCACGTCACGGTTGTAGACCGCCATGCACTCATCCAGCGTTCTGTCGTCGGTGTAGACGCGCTGCATGCAGAACCCCTGCTCCGGGTTGAGGCGATGGTAGTAGGTCTCCTCCAGATAGGTCTCCTGCGGCGGGTTATCCGTGTCGTGCTTGTGGCTCGGGTACGAGCTGGTGCAGCCCTCGTTGGTCCACACCTCCACCACCAGCAGGCTGTCGGCGGGCCTGTCTTCCGGCAAAATATTATGCACGTAGCGCTGGTTGTGACCCTTACCGCGCGCTTCGCCGTCGATGTCCTGCGGGGCTATCAGCCGCGTCGGATACGTGCCCTTGCCCGGCGCGGCGCAGACCGCCAGCTCCAGCTTCGTCAGCGCCTTCACCTGCACCGTCTCCTGCGGGGTGACGTACACCGCCCACGGCTTGATGCGCTCGAACGGGCTCATCCGCTCGCCGATGTCGTTAAACTGCGCGGAAGGCGTGCGGATGGAGGCGCGTCCGGCCACCAGCACCAGGCAGCGCTCTTCGCTGACGGCGGGCAGCGTCAGCGTCTGCCCCTCCTGCAGCTCATACGCCGCAAAGCCGACGTAGCCCCACCCCGCGCTTTCCGGCGTGACGGACTGGGTGCGCCCCTCCGCGTTCGGCTGTTGCCAGCGTGATAACAGACGTGACATGTCCCCTCCTCAAATCAGTCCGGCGTCGCGCGCCAGACGGCTCAGGTTGTTATACCCCAGACGGGCATAGGTCAGCGGATGGGCAATCGCCGGATCCTGCTCCGCCTCGACCACCAGCCAGCCGTGATAATCCTGCTCCTTCAGCAGCCGCATAATCGGCGGATAATCCACGCAGCCGTCGCCCGGCACGGTAAACACGCCGCTCAGCACCGCATCGAGGAAGCTGGTTTTACGGTTTTTGACGTCCGCCAGCACTTCGGCACGCACGTCTTTGCAGTGAACGTGGTTGATGCGCGACGCCCAGCGCTGCGCCACCGCCAGCGGATCGGCCCCGGCAAAGGTCAGATGGCCGGTATCCAGCAGCAATCCAACCTCCTCCCCGGTGTGGATCATCAGGTTGTTCACGTCGTCGGCGGACTCAATCACCGTGCCCATATGGTGATGGTAGGCAATCTGCACGCCCTGCTGCTGGGTGTAGCGGGCAAATTCGGTGAGCTTCTCGCCGTACTCCTTCCAGCGTTCCTGCGGGAAGCGCGGGCGCAGGTGCACCGGGGTCTGCTGTTCGCCGTGAATGCAGCCGCTCACTTCCGCAAACACCAGCACCTTCGCCCCCAGCTCGCGCAGCAGCGTCAGGTGGGACTGCACGGCGGCGATCTCCTCCTCCACGCTGCGCTCCAGCAGGCGGCCGGAGTACCAGCCGGAGACCAGCTGCAGGTCATGGCGCTGCAAAATGGGGCCGAGCAGGCGCGCTTCGCGCGGGAATTTATTGCCCAGTTCGAAACCGGCAAAACCGGCCTCTTTACCTTCACTCAGACAGGTCTCCAGCGACGTCTCCGCGCCGAGAGAAGGCAGATCGTCGTTCGTCCACGTCAGCGGGTTAATGCCCAGTTGTACACTCATTGTCGTCTCCATTATGCGTGTCCGCGCTCGCGCCACCAGGCGATAAGCTGCAGGTAGTTGTCCCGGATGCGCGCCACCAGCTGCGCATCGTCAATATCGTGCTTCAGCCACGCGCGGGAGGCATCGCCAAACAGCGTGCGCCCCACGGCGAAGCCTTTTACCAGCGCCTGACCCGATGCGGCTTTGAAGTCGGCGCGCAGCTGTTCCGCCGGGGCGTCCAGGCCGAGGATCACCACCCCGCGGCAGTGCGGGTCCCTGCGTTCGATAATCTCGCTCAGCGCCGTCCAGCCGTCGGCGGAGAGCGGCGGCAACTTCCACCAGTCCGGGTAAATACCCAGGTTGTAGAAGCGGGAGATGGCGCGCAGGTAGAGCTCGTCGCTGCGCGGCATGGTCGCGGGCAGGATCACCTCCAGCAGCAGCTCGTGCCCGGACCGGCAGCAGGCGTGGTACACCTCGGCGATTTTCTGCTCCTGCTCCAGGCGCAGGCCGTGGGCATCTTCCGGGTGGAAGAAGACCAGGCACTTCACCACGTGCTCCTGCGGCCAGCTGATAAGCTGAGTGCCGATGTTGCCGTGCTCCATCTCCAGCGGCCGGGAGCCCGGCAGCTCGATGGGGCGGCCAATCCACCACCCTTCCCCGGTGATCGCGTTCAGCGCGTCCTGACCAAAGGTGCCGTCGCACAGCAGGCCCGCTTTGCCCTCCAGCCCGGCGCGGCTCGCCGCCTCGCGGCTGGCCTGCAGGATCAGCTGCTTCAGCGCCGGAATGCGCTTAAGCGACGCGCCGCACTGCATCGCCATATCCTCAAGCTGGCTGCGGTGGTCGAAGGCCATCACGCACAGCTCCGGCCATTCGCGGCGGCGGGTGGTTACCCGGTGGAGATGGTTAAGACGCGGGTCGAGATCCGGGCGCGGCACGTTCGAAGCGCGGGAAAGATAGTCATCCAGCTCGATTTTGCTCGGCATCGCCGGGGCGCAGCCGTGGCGCGAGACCACCAGCGCGCCGCAGGCGTTGGCGTAGCGGCACGCCTGCTCCCAGCCCTCGTCGTTCAGGTAGCCGCGCAGCAGACCGGACATAAACGCGTCCCCCGCCCCGAGGACGTTCAGCACCTCCACGCGCACGCCGGTCACCGTCAGGCCGTCGTCCAGCCGGGGCGGAATGGCGTCGGTGTAGACCGAGCAGCCGAGCGCGCCGCGTTTGCAGACCAGCGCAGCTTCACTGACGGCGCGCACCTGCCCCAGCGCCTGCAGGGTCTCCGTGCTGCCGCCCGCAATGTGAAACTCCTCTTCGGTGCCGACAATGACGTCGAAGAGGTGCAGCACCTCCTGCAGCTCGCGGGTGACCGTATCGGCGGCGATAAAGCGCGTTTCGCCGTCGCCTAAGGCGGTGAGCCCCCACAGCACCGGACGGTAGTCGATGTCCAGCACCGTGCGCACGCCGTGGCTGCGGGCATAGCCCAGCGCCGTCAGCACCGCCTCGCGGGTCTGCGGATGAGAAAGATGCGTCCCGGTGATGGCAAGACAACGTGCGGAGGCAATGTAGCGTTCGTCCACATCGCTGGCGGTAATCGCCATGTCCGCGCAGTTATCGCGATAAAAAATCAGTGGAAAGGTGTCCCGGTCTTTAATGCCGAGTAGCACCAGCGCCGTGAGGCGTTGTTTATCGGTAATCAGATGGCTGGTATCGCAGCCCACCTGGTTGAGTTCTTCCCGCAGGAAGCGACCCATATGTTCATCGCCGACGCGCGCCAGCATCGACGAGCGCAGGCCCTGACGCGCGGTGCCGTACGCCACGTTGCCGGACGACCCGCCGAGATATTTGGCGAAGCTCGACGCGTCCTCCAGACGGGCACCAATCTGCTGACTGTAGAGGTCTACCGCCACGCGGCCCATGCATATCACATCAAACTGCTTTTCCACGTTGATACCTCATCAGACAATGTCGTTCACGTTCAGCCAGCGGCCTTCCCGGTGCGAAAGTGCAATCGCGTCCAGCACGCGCGACACCTTCCAGCCCTCTTCGAAGTCCGGCCACATCGGCGCGTCGGCGGCAATCCCATCCACCAGGTCGCGCACCTCCACCGTTTTTTGATCGTTAAAGCCAATCCCGTGTCCCGCGCCCATGCAGAACGCGGCGTAGTCCGGGTGCGCCGGGCCGACGAGCAGCGTGCGGAACCCCTGACGGTTCACCGGATCGTCATGCAGATAGAGCTTCAGCTCGGCCATGCGCTCCTGGGTGAAGCTGATGGCGCCTTTCGTCCCGGTGATGACGTACGACAGCCCCATCTTGCGGCCGCAGGCAACGCGGGAGGTTTCAATCACGCCCTGCGCCCCTCCCGCAAAACGCACCATCGCGTGGGCCTGATCCTCGTTTTCGACGGCAATCATCTCAGACGATCCGGCCTTCGCCGGGCGTTCAGGGACCACGATCTTCAGGTCGCCGCAGACCTGCTCGATATCCCCCACCAGGTACTGGGCCATATTGACGATATGCGCCGCGAGGTCGCCCAGCGCCCCCAGCCCGGCGGTTTCTTTAAAGCAGTGCCAGTGAATGGGCGACAGCGGGTCGGCCATATAGTCTTCGTTATGGGTGCCGTAGAAGTGGATCACCTCGCCAATCTCGCCGCGGGCGATAATCTCCTTCGCCAGCTGCGCGGTCGGGTTCTTCATGTAGTTGAACCCCACCAGCGTTTTCACCCCGGCCCGCTTCGCGGCGTCGACCATCTCGCGCGCGTCGTGGGCGTTAAGCGCCAGCGGCTTCTCGGAGTAGACGTGCTTGCCGTGGCGGATCGCCTCCAGCGCCATCTCTTTATGCAGGTGGTTGGGTGAACAAATATCCACCACGTCAATGGCCGGGTCGGCCACCAGCGCCCGCCAGTCCCCGGTGGAGCGATTGAAGCCAAACGCCTGCGCGCGCGCTGCCGCCAGCTCCGGCGTGACTTCCGCCACCATCTCGCGCACCAGCCTGCCGCGCAGGTTGAACACCGTCGGGGCCTGGGCATAGGCGATAGCGTGCGCCTTGCCGATATACCCGGTGCCAATTAATCCAATACGAACCTCTTTCATCGTGATCCTCACAGTGCGCCGCGACGGCTTTTGGCATAGGTATCGAATGCCACCGCCAGAACGATAATTAATCCGGTGATAATTTGCTGGTAGTAGGCCGAGACGTTCATCAGCACCAGGCCGTTAATCAGAATGCCCATAATGATGGAGCCGATAATGGTGCCGCCGATGCGCCCGTAGCCGCCCATTAGCGAGGTGCCGCCGATCACCACCGAGGCGATGACGCGCAGCTCAAAGGAGATCCCGGCCACCGCCTCGGCGCTTCCCAGTCGCGCGCTCAGGATGAAGCCCGCCAGCCCGGCCAGACAGCCGATCAGCACGTAGACGCTGACCAGCACGCGCTTGACGTTTACCCCCGCCAGGCGCGCCGCCTCCGGGTTGCCGCCGATGGCGTAGACGAAGCGGCCCCAGCGGGTTTTATGCAGCGCCAGATAGCCGCCGACGGCGACGATGGCGAAGATCCAGATAGGAATAGAGATGCCGAGCAGCTCCCCGCGTCCCCACCAGCGGTAGCCAGGGTCGAAACCGGCAATCGGCGCGCCGTCGTTAATCACCAGCGTCAGGCCGCGCCAGATGGTCATCCCGCCGAGGGTAACGATGAACGGCGGCAGGCGCAGGCGGGTGACGCCCAGGCCGTGCAGGAAGCCAATCGCCGTGCCCATGGCCAGACAAATCCCCAGCCCAATCAGCCAGCTCATGCCGCCCCAGGCGTTCGGGTCGACGGTAGTGAAGTTGTCGCCTTTGATCACGTACGCCGCGGTCATGGCGCACACCGCCAGAATGGAGCCGACGGAGAGGTCAATCCCGGCGGTGAGAATGACGAAGGTCATCCCCACGGCCATGATCCCGTAGATGGAGACTTCGGTAAGGATGTTGAAAATATTGCGTTCAGAGAAAAAGTTGCTGTTCTGCGACTGGAAGAAGATCAGCAGCAGGATCATGAAAATCAGCACCCCGAAGCGCTCGAAGAAGGCGATGGGATCGATGCGTCCGGCGCGTTTGACCGGGGCCTGCGTTTTAGAAATCATCTGCGTCATGAGAAACTCCGTTATGCCGCGTTCAGGGCGTTGTGGTTGATGGCCATCATCGTCATCAGCCGTTCTTCGTTAGCGTCGTCACCGTGGATCTCGCCGGTCACCCGGCCTTCGCTGAGGGTGATGATCCGGTCGGACACCGCCATCACCTCAGGCAGATCGGAGGAGATCACGATCACCGCCACGCCCTTTTTCGCCATGTCAAACAGCACCTGGTGCACTTCCGATTTGGTCCCCACGTCGATGCCGCGCGTCGGCTCATCGACGATCAGCACCCGCGGGTTAAGCGCCATGCAGCGCGCGAGGATCACTTTTTGCTGGTTGCCGCCGGAGAGCTTGCGCACCTCCTGCTCGCTGTTGACCATTTTGATCTGCAGCGCCTTGCGGTAGGACTCAATCAGGTCGTCCTCTTTGCGGGTGTTCACGAACCAGCGCCACTGCAGCAGCGAAGAGAGGCAGGAGAGCGACAGGTTGTCGCGAATCGACAGCCCCAGCACCGCCCCCTCTTTTTTGCGGTCTTCCGGCACCAGCGCCACGCCCTGATCGAGGGCATACAGCGGGTCGCGCGGCTGGTACGGCACGCCGTCCAGCTCAAAGCTCCCGGAGGTAAAGGCATCAGCGCCAAACAGGCAGCGGGCCACTTCGGTACGTCCGGCGCCCACCAGCCCGGCAATGCCCAGAACTTCCCCGGCGTGGACGTGGAAGCTGATGTCGTGCAGGGCGATGCCGTGCGGATCGAGCGGCGGCTTTTCGCGGCTCAGCCCCTTCACCGCCAGGCGGACGGGTTTGTCCTCATGATGGGTTTCGCTTGCAGGGCGACGGTTAAAGGCCACGTCGCGTCCGACCATCAGGCGAATCAGCTGTTCGACGTTGGTCTCCGCCACCGCGCCGGTGCCGGTGAAACGGCCGTCCTGGAAAACGGTAAAGCGATCGCAGAGCTGGAAAACCTCGTGCAGACGGTGGGTAACATAAATAATGCTCACGCCGCGGTTTTTAAGCTCCCGCACCACGCGGTGCAGGCTTTCCACCTCGCTGTCGCTCAGCGCGGCGGAAGGTTCGTCCATAATGATTAACCGGGCGTTGAGGGTCAGCGCCCGGGCGATCTCCACCATCTGCTGCTGGGCCACGCTCAGACGGGCGACCGGCGTGGTCGGGGCGACGTTCAGCTGCAGGTAATCGAGAATGACCTGCGCCTCCTGGTTAACCGCCCTTTCGTCGACGATCAGGTTACGCCTGCGCGGCTCGCGCCCGAGAAACATGTTTTCCGCGACGGTCATGTTGGGCAGCAGGTTGAATTCCTGATAGATGGTGATAATGCCCTTGTTCTGGCGCGCCACCGGGGAGTCGTCCACCGGCAGCGTTTCGCCGTTGAACCAGATATCCCCGCGCGTTTGCGGCTGCGCCCCCGCGAGCGCCTTCAGCAGCGTGGATTTACCCGCCCCGTTTTCCCCCAGCAGGGCGTGGATCTCGCCAGCGCCAACGGTCAGCTGGGCGCTGCTTAACGCCCAGACGCCGGAAAAGCTTTTTGCCAGGTCGGTCACTTTCAGTAAGGGTTGCGACATCGGTCTGCTCCTCCTTTAGAGTGAGCCGCCGCGCCAGCGGCGGCTGCGGATAAATCAGTTACCGGCCTCACCGATACGCTCAGCCTGCTGCAGGTTTTCTTTGGTGATCAGCGTCGGCGGATAGTCGGCCCCGGTGATGGCTTTTTTCTCGCGCACGTTGGCCACCAGCTGGCTCATCGCCGTCTGCACCGCAAAGCCCGGACGCTGATCCGCCGTTACCGCCAGCCAGCCGTCGCGCACGCGGGCCAGCGCTTCCGGCACCGCATCAAACCCGGTCACGAGGATTTCACCCGGCTTCACGCCCTGGCTCTGCAGCGCTTCAATCGCGCCCAGCGCCATATCGTCGTTGGCGGAGAGGATCACCTGCGGGCGCTTCGGCAGCGAAGGCAGCACGCTTTCAACGATGCGCATCCCTTCCGAACGCATCCAGTTGCCGGTCTGATCGGCGACGATCTTGTATTTGTCCCCGCCCGCCTTCAGGCTGTCGCGGATCCCTTTGGTGCGTTCAATATTGGAAGAGGAGCCCGGCTGGCCGGTGAGGAGAATGATGTCCGCGCCATTGGGGAATTTGGTTTTAACGAAGTCGCCAACCGCCTGGCCGCCCTTGTAGTTGTTGGCGCCAAAGTGCGGCACTTTCTTCTGGCTGTCGACGGAGCGGTCAAGAGTGACGATCGGCAGCTTCGCATCCTGAATTTCATCCACCGCGCTGGAGACCGCATTGACGTCGTTCGGGGAGACGATAAAGCCCTGCGCCCCGCGGGTGATGGCGTTTTCCAGGTCAGCCACCTGCTTCGGCGAGCTGCCCTGCCCGTCCAGCACCTGAAGCTTCACGCCCATCTCTTTTGCGGCTTTCACCGCCGTGCGCTGCATGTGAACTTCAAACGGCATGGCCAGGTTTGGCGTACTGAAAACAATTTGCTCGTTTTCGGCGAGGGCGGCCCCGGACGTCATGGCGATGAGGGCGGCTACGATCAGTTTTTTCATTATTATGTCTCTCTGTGTAGGGTTGTTGTGTTTAGAGGACGATCTCGCGCTGGCTGCGCAGTGACTCCAGCGCTTTATCCGCAAGGTACAGCGCACGTTCACCATCATCGCCGCTGCAGTCTGGTACCGCTTCGCCGCGCAGGACCGCAACAAAGTGTTCCCATTCCGCGGCGTAAGCGGATTTGTAACGCTGCAGGAAGAAGTGTTCCGGCAGCGCGCTGGTGCAGCCCTGTTTGCCGTAGTGCTGCACCTGGTTTTCCAGAATATTGCCCGCGCACAGCAGCCCTTCGGAGCCGTGCAGCTCCAGGCGCTGGTCGTAGCCGTAAGATGAACGGCGGCTGTTAACGATGGTCGCCATCGCGCCGGAGGCATATTTCAGAACGATAAACGCGGTATCGATGTCCCCCGCCTCGCCAATCGCCGGATCCACCAGGTTGCTGCCCTGGGCATACACCGACACCGGCTCTTCGCCCATGATGAAGCGGGCCATGTCAAAGTCATGAATGGTCATATCGCGGAACATGCCGCCGGAGACGCGCACGTACTCCGCAGGCGGCGGAGACGGATCGCGGGAGATGATCAGCAGTGATTCCGGTTTGCCGATGCGCCCGGCCTGCACGTCGGTTTTCACGCGGCGGAACTGCGGGTCAAAGCGGCGGTTAAAGCCGATAAACAGCGGCACGTCGTACTCTTTGACCACCTTCAGGCAGTCGCGCACGCGGGCGAGGTCAAGGTGTACCGGCTTTTCGCAGAAGATGGCCTTGCCGTGGCGGGCGGCCATTTCAATCAGATCCGCGTGGGTATCGGTTGCGGAGGCAATCAGCACGGCATGAACGTTAGGGTCGGCCATCGCCTCATCCAGGCTCTGCTGGCGGGCCTGATACTGCGCGGCGAGACGGGTGGCAAATTCCTTATTAGGGTCAACCACGGACCAGAGGGTGGTCGCGCCGTGGCTGGCGATGTTAGCTGCATGTACCTGGCCAATTCGGCCAGCGCCCAGTAAAGCAATGTTAAACATAACGGCTCCCGGTGTTGGTGAATGCGGTGAACTAACGACCCTATAAATAAAACATTTATTTCATTTTTATAAATAGTGAAAATTATGTTTTTGAGTGCGGGTTAACACTTTTGAGATGAATGAGATAAATTTTGTTATCAATCTCACAACATGGAAGGACGTGCGGCAACTCCCCTCACCCCGGCCCTCTCCCCAATGGGGCGAGGGAGAAAAGCGCGCACCAAACTATCCCCTCTCCCCTTTGGGGAGAGGGTTAGGGTGAGGGGAAAATGAAATGAAAATTTCGTTACGAAGAGAAAACTCAATACTGACGGGCTTTTTTCACCTGCGCCTGCGTTTGCTCCGCGGCCTCACGCACGGCAGACGACGCCGCCACCTGAGCATCGCCGGTTCGCCACCATGAGGCGTAGTCGTGGGTCATGGTCTTCGGCAGCACCTTGATGTCCAGCAGCGCCGGGCCCGGATGCGCCCGAGACGCCTCAAGCGCCGCCAGCAGGCTTTGCTCATCGTTCACCCGCCACGCGCGGCAGCCGTAGCTTTCCGCGTTTTGCGCAAAGTCGACCTTCACCAGCGGCCCGTCAAGCCGCCCGGTTTCCGGGTTGCGATGGCGGTTTTCCGTGCCAAAGCTGCCCATGCCGTGCCCCATCTGCAGGTTGTTAATGCAGCCGAAGCTGGCGTTATCAAACAGCAGAACGGCGATCTTAATGCCCTCCTGAACGGCGGTTTGCAGCTCGGAGTGCAGCATCATGTAGGAGCCATCCCCCACCATGGCATACACCGGCAGTTCGGGTCTGGCGAGCTTCGCGCCGAGAGCTGCCGCAATCTCGTAGCCCATGCAGGAGTAGCCGTACTCCAGGTGATAGCTGTCCGGCGTTTTGACCTGCCAGAGACGCTGTAAATCGCCCGGCAGCGAACCGGCCGCGCCCACCACAACGGCGTTATCTTCAATATGCTGGTTGATCAGCCCCAGCACCCGCGTCTGGGTCAGGCGGGTGTTGAGCGTCTCACCGTATTCCGCCAGCTGCGCATCCAGGTGCCCCGCCACTTCGGGCGCGTCGTCAGGGCGCCACTGGCGATCCCACAGGCGGCGGCACTCGTCGCGCCAGGCGGATTTCGCCTCGGCGATCGCCTCTCCCCAGCCGCTGCGATACTCGCCGAGCGCGTGGGTCAAGGCGGTCAGCCCGGTTTGGGCATCGGCAATCAGCGCGGTCGCGTCCAGCTTAAGGGCATCAAACTCGGCCACGTTCAGCAGCAGGAATTCGACGTCCGGGTGGGAAAAGATCGCCTTGGAGCCGGTGGTAAAATCGGTCAGGCGCGTGCCGATGCCAATCACTAAATCGGCCTGTGGCGCGAGCTGGTTGGCGGCCATTCCCCCCGTCACCCCTACGCCGCCCAGGTTAAGTGGGTGGTCACTTACCAACGCCCCCTTTCCGGCCTGGGTTTCGGCAAACGGCAGCCGCAGCGTCTCGACAAACTCGCGAAACGCCTCATGCGCGCCGGAATAGCGCACGCCGCCGCCGCACACCACCAGCGGACGACGCTTGCGGGCGATCAGCGCCCGCGCCTGCGCCAGACGCTGCGGGTCAGGCGGACGGCGCTCGATGTGATGCACGCGACGCGCGAAGAAGCTCAGCGGGTATTCCCAGGCCTCCCCCTGCACGTCCTGCGGCAGGCAGATGGTCACCGCGCCGGTATTGGCGGGGTCAGTAAGCGTTCGCATCGCGCTTAGCATGGCGCTCATCAGCTGCTCCGGCCGGTTGATGCGGTCCCAGTAGCGGGAAACCGGACGGAAGCAGTCGTTAGTGCTGATGCTGAGATCGTGATACTGCTCGATCTGCTGCAGCACCGGGTCCGGCTGGCGGCTGGCGTAGATATCGCCCGGCAGCAATAGCAGCGGGATGCGGTTCGCCGTGGCGGTGGCCGCGGCGGTCACCATATTGGCGGCGCCCGGCCCGACGGAGGAGGTGACGGCAAAAATGCGCTGACGGCGGTGCTGTTTGGCGAACCCCGTCGCCATATGGGCGATGCCCTGCTCGTTACAGCCCTGCATCACCTGCAGATGGCCCGGGTCCTGCTCCAGCGCCTGGCCGATACCCAGCACGTTGCCGTGCCCAAAGATGGTGGCCACGCCCTCCACGAAGGGCGTTTCGTTGCCGTCCACGCTGACGTACTGTTGATTGAGGAACCGGACCAGCGCCTGGGCCATGGTCATACGTTCGGTTTGCATAAAACCTCCTGTCAGCCCAGCGTTGGCATGGAGAACGCAGCGCCTGTCTCCTGCTGCATTTCCGGCCAGCGCGCGGTGATGGTTTTCATTCGGGTGTAAAAGCGCACGCCGTCGTTGCCGTGGACGTTGAGCGCGCCAAAAATCGAGCGCTTCCAGCCGCCAAAGCTGTGGAACGCCATCGGCACCGGGATCGGCACGTTGACCCCCACCATGCCCGCCTGCACCTCTTCGCAGAAGCGGCGCGCGCAGCCGCCGTCGCGGGTGAAGATCGCCGAGCCATTACCATATTCATGGCGGTTAATCAGATCCACCGCGCTGGCGTAATCTGCTACGCGCACCACAGAAAGCACCGGGCCAAAAATTTCTTCTTTATAGATGGTCATCTCCGGGGTGACGTTATCGAACAGCGTCGGCCCGACGAAGTAGCCCTGCTCGTGGCCCTTCACGCTGAAGCCGCGACCGTCCACGCGAAGTTTCGCCCCCTGCGCTTCCCCGCTGTCGATGTAGCCCAGCACCTTGCTGCGGTGCGCGGAGGAGATGAGCGGCCCCATTTCGTTTTCCGGCGACTGGTCCAGACCCGGCCCGACGCGTAGCGCGGCAATCTGTTTCTCCAGCCGGGCGCAGAGGTCATCGGCGGTTTTATCCCCCACCGCCAGCACCACCGAGAGCGCCATGCAGCGTTCCCCCGCCGCGCCGTAGGCCGCGCCCATGATGGCGTTGGTCGCCATCTCCACGTCGGCATCCGGCATCAGGATGCAGTGGTTTTTCGCGCCGCCCAGCGCCTGACAGCGCTTACCGTGGGCGGACGCGGTCTGGTAAATGTATTCCGCAATCGGCGTGGAGCCGACAAAGCTCACCGCCTGCACGCGCGGATCGGTCAGGAGCACGTCAACGGACTCCTTATCGCCCTGCACCACGTTGAACACGCCGTCCGGCAGGCCGGCCTCTTTCAGCAGCTGCGCCAGCGCCAGCGCCAGGGAAGGGTCTTTTTCCGACGGTTTCAGCACGAAGGTGTTGCCGGTCGCCAGCGCAATCGGGAACATCCACATCGGCACCATCGCCGGGAAGTTAAACGGCGTGATCCCGGCGCAGACCCCGAGCGGCTGCATCAGCGAGTGGCTGTCGACGCCGGTACCGACGTTCGCAGAGTGTTCACCCTTTTGCAGATGCGGGATGCCGCAGGCAAACTCCACCACTTCCAGGCCGCGGGTCAGTTCCCCCACAGCGTCGGAGAAGACCTTGCCGTGTTCTTCGCTGATGATGCGGGCCAGGCGATCCATATTCTCTTCCAGCAGCGCCTTGAAGCGGAACATCACGCGCGCGCGCTTCAGCGGAGCATGGCGCGCCCACGCCGGAAACGCCTGCTGCGCGGCAGCAATCGCCTGTTCGGTTTCCTGCGCCGTACTCATCACCACCTGGCGGATCTGCTCGCCGGTGGCCGGGTTGAAGATCGCCTGAACGCGCTGGCCTGAACCGGTGACACATTCGCCGTGAATAAAATTCGCTACCGTCTCCATCCTTAACCTCTCGCTGTTGATACGTGACTGTTACCTGAACACTGTGTACTGAACACTATATATGAAACAAATATTCCATTTTAAGTTGAAATAAAATAAATGATGATTATTGTGATCAAGGATGGATTTTTATGTTAACAGCCAACAACACTGACGCAGCGTGCGCTATTAAGGGATTTCGGGCGAGGAAATGACTGAAGTTTCTGTTTCATTTTTGCTGCCAGATGGATGGCCGACATTTAAAAGACGCGGTTTTGCGTTTAGAATCATAAGACTGTACTTGGGGGATAAGATGACGACAGCAACCAGCCTGAACGAACTGCAGCAGCAAATCCGCGATCGCTACGATAGCCTGAGCAAGAGGCTGCAGCAGGTCTCCCGCTACGTGCTGGATAACACCAACAGCGTGGCCTTTGATACGGTTGCCGTCATTGCCGAGCGCGCCGACGTGCCGCCCTCGACGCTGATCCGCTTTGCCAACGCCTTTGACTTCACCGGCTTCAACGAAATGAAACAGCTGTTTCGCATGAACCTGGTGGAGGAGACCGCCAGCTACAGCGACCGCGCCCGGCTGTTCCGCGAAATGGAGAGTGAGGCCGTGCCGGAAACGCCGCTCGATATCCTGCAGGAGTTCGCCCGTTCAAACGCGCAGGCGCTGCAGCAGCTGGCCGCCCGCGCCGAACCGGAGATGCTGGAGCGCGGGGTACAGCTGCTGGCCGACGCTGACACCATCTACATCGCCGGGCTGCGCCGCTCCTTTAGCGTCGCCGCGTACCTCACCTACGCCCTGAGCCACCTCGAGTGTCGCCCTATCCTGCTCGACGGCATGGGCGGGATGCTGCGCGAGCAGATCAGCCGCATTAAGGCGCGCGACATCGTGGTATCGATCAGCTTCTCGCCGTACGCGGAAGAGACGGTGATGGTCAGCGAAACCGCCGCCAGCGTCGGCGCGCGGCAGATCGTGATTACGGACAGCCAGATAAGCCCCCTGGCGACGTTCAGCGATCTCTGCTTTGTAGTGAAAGAGGCGCAGGTGGATGCGTTCCGATCTCAGTCGGCAACGCTGTGCCTGGTGCAGTCGCTGGTGGTGGCGCTGGCGTATCGCCGGGATAACAGCGGAAAATAGTTCACACATTCGGCCCGGTACGCTGGGCCGCGGGTTTTACTCTGCGAATGCCCTCTCCCGTCACGAAATTCAATAAAATAATCACCCTCCGTAATGACATTTAATCATTTGAATTTAATGATCTAATTGCCATTTCATTTCCGATTCCTTTTGCTTTGCCCACCATTCTGTGAATACCCTCAAGGAATTAACACCACTGAAACAATAATATAACTTTCAGAGGTGACATCATGCTCAATAAAGAACGTCATTACGCAATACTGACCTACCTCAACCGATATGAGCGCGCGACGGTCAGCCATCTCGCTAAAATTTTTGGCGTCACCCGAGAAACGATTCGTAGTGACCTGAATATATTATCGAAGGAAGGTGGCGTTGAGCGCTGCCATGGTGGCGCCCTTATTAAGCGCCGTATTTTTCACACTCAGTCCGTAAATAATCTTGATAGCAATATCATTCTTTTTTTTGAATCTGCTCAGTCAAAAAAAACAGCCAAATATCGACATAAAGGGCGAAAGATGAAAGGCAAAGTCTGTATTTTAGGGTCGTTTAACGTTGACATAATTGCTAATGTGGACCGTTTTCCGCAAAGCGGTGAATCGATATTTTCAGAAAATACCATTATCGGGCCGGGGGGGAAAGGGGCGAATCAGGCGCTGGCAGTAAGCAAATGTAATGTGAAAACGCACTTTGTCGGTAAAGTCGGAAACGACCAGTTTAGCCAGATGGCATATGAACATTTGACCTCGTCGGCAATTGACAGCTTTATGCTTTATCAGGATAAAGAAAAGAAAACAGGCACGGCGCTTATTTATGTTTGTCAGGGCGACGGTGAGAATATGATTGCCATTAGCCCCGGAGCCAATCAATCGATTACCGCAGATGAGGTTGAAGCCATTATCCCGGAGTTAAAAAACTCGGATATCTTTTTAACTCAGCTGGAAAATAATCTGCCCGCTACGTTTCGGGCCATTGAACTTGCCCGTTGCTGCGATATTAAGGTGGTTTTAAACCCCGCGCCCTTCTCTTCTGAGGTGGCGAGCTGTCTGAAAAACGTTGATTTTCTTACGCCTAATGAAACAGAAGCGTCATTGCTATCGGGTATTGCCGTTACGGACATGGCTAGCGCGAAAGCGGCGGCCAAAGCGATCAAGGCCAAAGGCGTCGGCTGCGTCATTATTACGATGGGAGCCAAAGGCGCGCTTATTTATGACGGCGAGCAGTTTATTCATATACCTGCGCTAAAAGCGTTATGCGTGGATACGACAGGGGCCGGAGATGCCTTTAACGGTGCATTCACGGCCAGTATGGCCAAAGGGGAGTCTCTCGTTCAGGCCGCAAAATTTGCCTGCGCGTTTGCCTCCCTGGCCGTCGAAAAAGAGGGGGCGTCAAATATGCCTGAATACAAAGATGTTCTCACCCGTCTGACACAATATGAAAATATCGCCATTCACGTTGAGAAAAATTAACACCACGGCTTATCGCTTTTTTTATTAACGTCCGATGCAGTTTTTATATTGCATTCGCTGCAACCATTAAAGTAATGGGAGTAAGTTCGATGAAGGCTTTAACTGAAACAAAACCCAGCGAGCGGATATCCCTTGCAAGCCATATATCACAGCAACGAACCGTCACTCGTGCCGCGCGCTTTCGTCAAAAGATGCGCAGGTGGTGGCCTTTTTATGTGATGGCACTTCCGGGTGTGATTTATTTTTTTATCTGGCACTATTTACCCATCTGGGAAACGAAAATCGCTTTTGAGCAATACCGGATCATTCCGCCCAATATATGGGTTGGTATGCAATATTTCACAACGCTGATGTCATCTCCCGTTTTCTGGCAGGTGATACAAAATACGGTCATCATTGGCGCAATGAAACTGCTCTTTATTTTCCCGGTACCGATTATTCTTGCCCTACTGCTCAATGAGGTGCGTTCATCCAGCTATCGTAAATTCGTCCAGTCGGTCATTTATTTACCGCACTATTTATCCTGGGTTGTTATTGCCAGTATTGCTATCGCCGCGCTGTCGCCCGTCGACGGCGCGATTAACGACGTCATTAAATCTATGGGATACGACCCGATTCCGTTTATGACGGATACCGGCTCGATTCGCTGGGTGCTGGTTTTCACTGAAATGTGGCGCAGCGCCGGATGGGACTCCCTGCTCTATATCGCGGCGATCCTGGCGATTGACCCACAGCTGTACGAAGCGGCGGAGATGGACGGAGCAGGCCGCTGGCGGAAAATCTGGCACATCACTCTGCCTGCCATTACGCCCACTATCGCGACGCTGTTCATCCTTAACGTCGGGCTGTTCCTGAGCCAGGGCTTTGATCAGGTGTTCAACATGAGCAACGACGTGGTGAACGGGCAGATCGATATCATCGATACCTATGTCTACCGCATGGGCCTGCGCACCGGCGAATTCTCACTGGCAACGGCGGCAGGGTTATTCAAAGGCGTGATTGGCATGGTCCTTATCGTGCTGGCTCACAACGTCTCTAAACGCCTGACGGGTAAAGGAGTCTGGTAATGCGCTGGTCATCTCGAAGTACCCCATTTGAACGCATTGAGTATGTTCTCATTCTCTCCGTTCTGCTGTTGCTGGTTATCGTTACGCTTCAGCCCATCCTGAATCTGGTGGCCGTCTCCTTCTCAAGCCCGGCGAAAGTGGCGGGTATGAGCGGTCTTTCCATTATCCCGGAGGGTTTCTCGCTCGATGTCTGGAAGCTGCTGCTGAGCAATAAGGCTGTTCTTCGCGGGTTTGGAAACGCGATGCTGATCACCGTGGTGGGCACCGTTATCAACGTGGTCTTTACCGTGCTGCTGGCCTGGGCGCTGGCGCAAAAACGCCTGCCGGGGCGTCGCCTGCTCTTCATCTTCGTCCTTTTCACCATCGTTTTTGAGCCGGGCATCATTCCCGATTTTCTGGTGATGAAGAAGCTGGGCCTGCTGAACAGCTACTGGTCAGTCATTCTCTATCGCGCTGTTTTCGCGTGGTACCTGATCATTCTGGTGCGTCTGTTCGAGGAGATCCCGGAAGAGCTGCTGGAAGCCGCCGAGCTGGATGGCGCGAATCCTTTCCAGACGCTGTGGTACGTCATTCTGCCGGTTGCTAAATCCTCTATTGCCATGATCACGCTGTTTTATATGGTGCTGCACTGGAACGAATTTTTCCGCGCCATGGTGTACCTCAACGATCCCGACAAGTGGCCGCTGCAGGTTGTGCTGCGTCAGTTTGTCGTTGAGGGAGATAAGTTGTCCATGGTGGGTGTGGAAAGCATGTCTAACTACACCGATGCCAGCCAGATCAGCATTAAGGCGCTCAAAGCCGGCATGATTACGCTGACTATTGCTCCCCTTATCGCCATTTACCCCATTATTTTGCGCTTCTTCACCAAAGGCACCATGTCCGGTGCGGTGAAGGGTTAACAAGGAGCAATGACGATGAACGTATTCAATACCCTTACCCGCGTCCTGCTGGGCGGCGTACTGATGTGTCAGGTTGCCCAGGCAGAGCCGGTAACGATCAGGGTAGTAGAGAAAGATCTGCTCACCACCAACCGGGAAGACGTGGAGCATATCCATCGGATAGAACAGGCGCTGGCACGGCAGGGCCACGATATCAAAATTGAGATCGTGAACCTCTCCTCCTCCGGCTATTCCAACGTGCTGAACGTGATGCTGCTGTCCGGTACCATCCCGGACCTGATCTACTTCAACGGCAGCGATCAGAAAATGGTTGAGCAAGGTATTCTTGAGGACTGGCGTCCGTGGATCGCTCAGACCCATTACCTGAAAGAGGCACTGTGGCCGCATAACAAGCTGCGTCTGCAAAACCATCCGACGCTGCTTTACGTCTATCCGCTGCGGGCGCGTCAACCGGTGATCCGCGAAGACTGGCTGCAAAAGGGTGGCTTCAATGCGTCACCCAAAACGCTGGAGGAGTACGTGACGCTGTTTAATGCCATTCACAGCGGTAATTTCAACGGCGATGGCAAAGCAGATACGGCCGGGATCACCTCTGAAAAAGATCTCCGCGATCTGGATGGCTTTTTAAATCCCGCGTTTGGGATCCGCGCTACGTGGCTTAAGGACGTACAGGATCAGTGGATCCACGCGCAGATTAGCCCGCAGGAGCGCGACAAACTGCAGTATTACCATTCACTGTATGAGAAAGGACTGCTCTCTTCGCAGTACATCACCACCAACTGGGAGCTGAAAGAAGATCAGTTTTACACCGGTAAAGTAGGCGTCGTATCCGTCTCATCACCGGGAAACGTGGGTGTCTATCAGGAGAAAATGCGCCAGGTCCACCCGGATGCCACGCTGACGCTGCTCGATCCCCCGAAAGGTCCGGGCGGGCAAGGTCTGGCGGCGGTGGATGTATCGATGGAGACCCGGGGTTTCGCGATGTCGACGCTGTCGAAACATAAGAAAGAGGTCATGATTTTGCTCGATTTCCTGGCAAGCCCAGAAGGGCAAATGATGGAGCAGATGGGGTTTGAAGGCACCCACTACGTTCGTAAAGACGATGCGATTACCGTCACGCCAAAGATTAATACCTGGTATCCGCGATTTATCTATGCCGCCAACTGGAAACCACCGGTGGAGTGGCGCTCACCCGCCATGCTGCGCTACATCGACAATTCACAGCGCTATTTTGCGGCCGACAACGCGTTTATTTTCCCGTCGACCTTTGCTGCCGCACTCGATTCCACCAGCAGCATTTACAACGAATGGGCCTACAAATTCGTCTCTGGAAGGGTCTCGTTTGATATGTGGGATCAATACGTCAATGCCTGGAAATCTGCCGGGGGTAACGCCATGACTCAATACGCACAGGAAAAATTAAAATGACAGATAACTTATCTTTCAGCTCCCGGGTTCTTGGCATGCTCTACGGCGTTGCATTTGGTGATGCGCTGGGAGGCCCGGTCGAGAAACTGTCTGCCCGTCAGATTCAGGAAAAATATGGAAAAGTGACCTCCATCAACCAGCGCTGGCACCGAATGGACGAGCCGTCCTCACGGCGCAATAACCGCATTCGCGGCAATGGGATCATCACAGACGACACGTTAATGACGCTCTGTCTGATGGAAGTGTACGACGAGCTGGGGCGCCACATTGACGCCTGGGATATGGCGGGATCGTTTGTCCGGAAAATCGCCTGGGAACCCCGCTGGGTGCCGGAGCTGGACAGGGAAGCGCTGGTCATTGAGCGCCTGTTTTACCCGGAAAAATGGATATTTCACCGTCTGCAGCTCGCGGCCTGCGATCCTCGCCAGGGCGGCGTTGGCAATATGGTCAACTGCGGCGCCGCCATGTACGCCGCGCCCATCGGCGTAATTAACGCCTGTAACCCCACCGCCGCCTACCAGGAGGCCATCAACTTCACGCTGGGGCACCAGCAGAGCTATGGGCTGGAGGCTGCCGGCGTGTTCGCCGCCTGCGTCTCGGCGGCGTTCATTCCGGGGATCACCCTGGATGCCATCGTTGATATCGCCCTGCAGCTGGCAAAAGACGGCACGCGTGAGGCTATTAGCGCCACGCTGGATGTTGCCTGCTGCTATCGCGGCCAACTCTGGGATTATCTGCAGATTGTCGATGCGCTCCACGAGGCGCTTCTGCCCTGGTCACCAATGGGTGATGACCTGATGCATGGACCGGAAAAAGCCGGAGTGCCGACCATGGCGTATCAGCCTTCACGTCTGATGTCGATCGAAGAACTCCCTATGGCGCTGGCGTTCTGCCTGCTTCGGGAGGGCGACTTCCGTGGCGCGGTAGAGGACTCCATCAACTCCGGGCGCGACACGGATTCTATCGGGGTCATGAGCGGAGCCATTCTCGGTGCCCTGCACGGTAACACGATTATCGAGCCGGACGTGCTTGCCGGGATTGAACACGCCAACCGGCTCGATCTCCGCGCTGCCGCGCTGCGGTTTACCGAAACAGCGCAATGCATTATCCAAAAGGATCTCAACGCGGCGAAAGAATACCGCTACAACGTGATGCCGTTTTTGCAGCCGGCGCAAAACGCCGGTCGAGGAGAGTAACATGAGCCAAATTGTATTGAACAACCTGGGAAAATCCTACGGCAACGTCAGCATCATCAAAGACATCTCGTTGAATATCCACGAAGGTGAATTCATTGTGCTGGTCGG
This sequence comes from Enterobacter cloacae complex sp. CARB60, assembly GCF_036487345.1. Lineage (NCBI taxonomy): Bacteria > Pseudomonadati > Pseudomonadota > Gammaproteobacteria > Enterobacterales > Enterobacteriaceae > Enterobacter > Enterobacter cloacae complex sp. CARB60. Next base: position 1,152,109 of record NZ_JAZKLC010000002.1, on the reverse strand, counting down.
CCCTTCCGGCTGCGGTAAATCCACACTTTTGCGAATGATTGCCGGGCTTGAAGATATCACGTCTGGCGAACTGCTCATGCAGGGCGAAGTGGTAACCACCCTGCCCGCCAAAAAACGCGATATCGCAATGGTGTTCCAGAGCTACGCACTCTATCCGCACATGAAAGTGCGGGACAACATGAGCTTTGCGTTAAAGCTCGCCAACGTGCCCAAAGCAGAACGCATGGCACGGGTTGAAGAAGCGGCTGAAATACTCGGACTGACGCATCTGCTCGACCGGGTACCGCGTGAGCTTTCCGGAGGCCAGCGCCAGCGCGTCGCGATGGGCCGGGCGATTGTCCGTGCTCCTAAAGCCTTTTTGTTCGATGAACCCCTGTCCAACCTGGACGCTAAGCTTCGCCATAAAATGCGCGGTGAAATTCGCAAGCTCCACCAGAGAATCGGGCGCACGACAATCTATGTCACCCACGATCAAACCGAAGCAATGACCATGGCGGACCGCATCGTGGTGCTGAATGCTGGCAATATTGAACAAGTCGGGACACCGGAAGAGCTTTATCACAATCCGGACAACCTCTTTGTCGCGGGATTTATCGGCACCCCGGAGATCAACACCATAAAAGGGGTTATCCATGACGGGAGCGTGGTGTTGACGAACGGCTACCGCTTCCCCTGCCCGCTGACATCGTATATAGACGGGATGAAGATCGTCTGCGCTATTCGTCCACATCACATTCGCATCAGTAATACCGGGGTTGCAGCAGAAATCGTACTGGTAGAGATGACCGGAGAAGGCCAGGAGATTCTGGTACGGGTCGGCGACCAGGAGATGATTGTCGTGTCCCATGAGAAACTCGATGTCAATCCTGGCGATGCGGTATTGCTGGAAGCCGATCTCTCGCGGGTCTTCCTGTTTGAGGAGAAAAGCGGGCGTCGGTTACGTACGTAACTCATAAAAAAGCCCGCATCAATGCGGGCTTTTGTTTTTAATACAGAGGAATCATTCCCACTCAATCGTAGCCGGTGGCTTACCGCTGATGTCATACACCACGCGGGAAATACCGTTCACTTCGTTGATGATGCGGTTAGACACGCGGCCTAAGAAGTCATACGGCAGGTGCGCCCAGTGCGCGGTCATGAAGTCGATGGTTTCCACCGCACGCAGGGAAACAACCCAGTCGTACTTGCGGCCATCGCCCATTACGCCGACGGAGCGAACCGGCAGGAACACGGTGAACGCCTGGCTCACTTTGTTGTACAGGTCAGCTTTGTGCAGCTCTTCGATGAAGATAGCGTCCGCGCGACGCAGCAGGTCGCAGTACTCTTTCTTCACTTCGCCCAGCACGCGCACGCCCAGACCCGGGCCCGGGAACGGGTGACGGTATAGCATGTCGTACGGCAGACCCAGTTCCAGACCGATCTTACGCACTTCGTCTTTGAACAGCTCGCGCAGCGGTTCAACCAGGCCCATCTTCATCTCTTTCGGCAGACCGCCCACGTTGTGGTGAGATTTGATGACGTGCGCTTTACCGGTTGCGGAGGCCGCGGATTCGATCACGTCCGGATAGATGGTGCCCTGCGCCAGCCACTTCACGTCTTCCAGCTTCAGCGCTTCTTCGTCGAACACTTCCACGAACACGCGGCCGATGATCTTACGTTTCGCTTCCGGATCGTTCTCGCCTTGCAGCGCGTCCAGGAAGCGCTGCTCGCCTTCCACGTGAATGATGTTCAGACCGAAGTGGTCGCCGAACATGTCCATCACCTGCTGGGCTTCGTTCAGACGCAGCAGACCGTTGTCCACGAACACGCAGGTCAGGTTTTTGCCGATGGCGCGGTGCAGCAGCATCGCGGTTACGGAGGAGTCCACGCCGCCGGAGAGGCCGAGGATGACTTTGTCATTGCCAACCTGCTGGCGAATACGCTCAACGGCGTCGTCGATGATTTTTGCCGGAGTCCACAGAGCTTCACACTGGCAGATGTCACGCACGAAGCGCTCCAGCATGCGCATACCCTGACGGGTGTGGGTCACTTCCGGGTGGAACTGCACGCCGTAGAAGCGTTTTTCTTCGTTCGCCATGATGGCGAACGGGCAGCTTTCGGTGCTGGCAACGGTCACGAAGTCAGACGGGATGGCGGTAACTTTGTCACCGTGGCTCATCCACACGTCCAGCAGCGGTTTGCCGTCTGCGGTCAGGGAGTCTTCGATACCACGCACCAGCGCGCTGTCGGTCACAACTTCTACTTGTGCGTAGCCAAACTCGCGCTCGTTGGAGCCTTCTACGTGGCCGCCCAGCTGCATGGCCATGGTCTGCATACCGTAGCACACGCCGAATACCGGCACGCCAGCTTCGAACACGTACTGCGGCGCGCGGGGGCTGTTCTCTTCGGTGGTGCTTTCCGGGCCGCCGGACAGGATGATGCCGCTTGGATTGAATTCGCGAATCTGTGCTTCCGTGACATCCCACGCCCACAGCTCACAGTAAACGCCCAGTTCACGTACGCGACGCGCCACCAGCTGAGTGTACTGAGAACCGAAGTCCAGGATGAGAATGCGATGTTTATGAATGTTTTCCGTCATTGACGCTAATTCCGAGGCAAGTGAAACAAAAACAGAGCGCCCGGCAGAAGCCGGGCGCGGAAACTTATCAGGAGCCCAGACGGTAGTTCGGGGACTCTTTGGTGATCGTCACGTCGTGAACATGGCTCTCCTGGATACCCGCACCGCTGATGCGTACGAATTCCGCTTTAGTACGCAGCAGGTCAATGGTACCACAGCCGGTCAGACCCATACAGGAGCGCAGGCCGCCCATCTGCTGGTGGATGATCTCTTTCAGGCGGCCTTTATAGGCAACGCGACCTTCGATACCTTCCGGCACCAGTTTGTCTGCGGCGTTATCGGTCTGGAAGTAACGGTCAGAGGAACCTTTGGACATCGCGCCCAGGGAGCCCATACCGCGATAAGATTTGTAAGAACGGCCCTGGAAGAGTTCGATTTCACCCGGGGATTCTTCGGTACCGGCCAGCATGGAGCCAACCATTACGGCAGCGGCGCCCGCGGCGATCGCTTTGGCGATGTCGCCAGAGAAGCGGATACCGCCGTCAGCGATAACCGGAATACCGGTGCCTTCCAGCGCTTCAACCGCGTCAGACACGGCGGTGATCTGTGGAACGCCCACGCCGGTCACGATACGCGTGGTACAGATAGAGCCAGGGCCGATACCCACTTTCACCGCGCTGCAACCGGCGTCAGCCAGCGCGCGAGCGCCTGCGCCAGTGGCTACGTTGCCGCCGATGATCTGCAGATCGGGGTATTTGGCACGGGTATCACGAATACGTTGCAGAACGCCTTCGGAGTGGCCGTGAGAGGAGTCAATCAGCAGGACGTCAACGCCCGCAGCAACCAGCGCGTCAACGCGCTCTTCGTTACCGGCACCTGCGCCAACCGCAGCGCCAACGCGCAGGCGGCCATGCTCGTCTTTACAGGCGTTAGGCTTACGTTCTGCTTTCTGGAAGTCTTTAACGGTGATCATGCCGCGCAGGTGGAAGCTGCTGTCAACAACCAGCGCTTTTTCAACGCGTTTTTCGTGCATTTTTGCCAGCACCACGTCGCGGGTTTCGCCTTCGCGAACGGTAACCAGACGCTCTTTTGGCGTCATGTAAACGCTGACAGGCTGGTTCAGGTCAGTCACGAAACGCACGTCACGACCGGTGATGATACCGACCAGTTCGTTCTCTTCGGTCACAACCGGGTAACCGGCGAAGCCGTTACGTTCGGTCAGGGCCTTCACTTCGTGCAGCGTGGTGGTTGGCAGAACGGTCTGTGGGTCAGACACGATGCCGGATTCATGTTTCTTCACCAGGCGAACTTCTTCCGCCTGACGTTCGATGGACATGTTTTTGTGGATAAAGCCAATGCCACCTTCCTGTGCCAGGGCGATAGCCAGGCGCGCTTCAGTCACGGTGTCCATTGCCGCAGAGAGCATAGGAATGTTCAGGCGAATGGTTTTCGTCAACTGCGTGCTGAGATCGGCAGTATTCGGCAGAACGGTGGAGTGAGCGGGAACGAGGAGGACGTCGTCAAACGTCAGTGCTTCTTTAGCGATACGTAGCATGGGCAATATCTCTGACCTGGGTGGTTAAATATTGCCGTGGCATTATACAGAGCGTAACCGATTGCATCTACACTTTTTTAAAAAAAATGCTTGCGATTGCCTCTCAGCAGGTTACTATCGACTGAATAACTTGCTGATTTAGAATTTGATCCCGCTCACATGTTATCCTCTCAATCCCCCTCAATTTATACCGTCAGCCGCCTTAATCAGACGGTGCGTTTGCTGCTTGAGCAGGAAATGGGGCAGGTCTGGATCAGCGGTGAGATCTCTAACTTCACGCAGCCGTCCTCCGGCCACTGGTATTTTACCTTAAAAGACGACACCGCCCAGGTGCGCTGCGCGATGTTCCGCAACAGCAACCGCCGCGTGACGTTCCGCCCTCAGCACGGCCAGCAGGTTCTGGTTCGCGCCAATATCACCCTGTATGAGCCGCGCGGCGACTATCAAATTATCGTCGAGAGCATGCAGCCTGCGGGCGAAGGCCTGCTGCAGCAGAAGTATGAACAGTTAAAAGCCAGGCTCTCTGCCGAGGGGCTGTTCGACCAGCAGTTCAAAAAACCGCTGCCCTCCCCCGCCCACTACGTTGGGGTCATCACCTCGAAAACCGGTGCGGCACTGCACGATATTTTGCACGTGCTGAAGCGTCGCGACCCTTCCCTGCCCGTCATCATCTACCCGACAGCCGTTCAGGGTGACGATGCGCCAGGCCAGATAGTTCGCGCCATTGAGCTGGCGAACGCCCGTCAGGAGTGCGACGTGCTCATCGTCGGGCGCGGCGGCGGCTCGCTGGAAGATTTATGGAGCTTTAACGACGAGCGCGTGGCGCGGGCCATCTTTGCAAGCCTTATCCCCGTGGTGAGCGCCGTCGGCCACGAAACGGACGTAACAATAGCAGATTTTGTCGCGGATCTGCGCGCGCCTACGCCGTCCGCGGCGGCGGAAGTGGTCAGCCGCAACCAGCTGGAGCTGCTGCGTCAGATTCAGAACGGCCAGCAGCGCCTTGAGATGGCGATGGACTACTTCCTTGCCAACCGTACCCGTCGCTTTACCCAGCTTCATCACCGACTTCAGCAGCAGCACCCGCAGCTGCGTCTGGCGCGTCAGCAGACCGTGCTGGAGCGCCTGCGTCAGCGCATGAACGTTGCGGTGGACGCGCAGCTTAAGCGCGCGGTGTCGCGCCAGCAGCGCGTAACCCAGCGCCTGAACCAGCAGAACCCGCAGCCAAAAATTTATCGCGCGCAAACGCGTATTCAGCAGCTGGAGTATCGTCTGGCGGAGACTATCCGCGCCCGACTGAGCACCACCCGCGAACGTTTCGGCAATGCGGTGACCCATCTTGAAGCGGTCAGCCCCCTCTCCACGCTGGCGCGCGGCTACAGCGTGACGACGGCGACGGACGGCAAAGTGCTGAAGCAAACCAAACAGGTGAATACCGGCGATGTGCTGACGACGCGTCTGTCAGACGGCTGGGTAGAAAGCGAAGTGAAATCAATTAAACCGGTGAAAAAGACGCGTCAGCGTAAAACCGGATAATTCTTCGCCGGTTACTTACTATACTGCTGCTATTCCCTTTTTTAATAAGGAGAGCAGCATGCCCCATCTTCATAGCGTTATTCCCCCTTATATTCTTCGTCGTATTATCGAAAGCGGTTCCGAGCCGCAGCAGCGCTGTGCCCGTCAGACCTTGACCCACGTCCAGACGCTGATGGCCCACATGCCCGGCAAACCCGCCGCGCCGCACGTGAATAAAGCCGGACAGCTGGAGCGCGATATTTATGACGCGAAGCAAACCCAGGAGCTGCCGGGTACGCAGGTGCGTTACGAGGGTCAGCCATCCAACGGCGATGTGGCGGTGGATGAAGCCTACGATTATTTGGGTATTACCCATGATTTCTTCTGGAAAGAATATCAGCGTGATTCGCTCGATAATAAAGGGCTTATTTTGACCGGCACCGTGCATTATGGTCGGGAATATCAGAACGCCTTCTGGAACGGTCAGCAGATGGTATTCGGCGACGGCGACGGGGAAATATTTAACCGCTTTACCATCGCCATCGACGTGGTGGCGCACGAGCTGAGCCACGGCGTGACCGAGACCGAAGCCGGGCTAATATATTTTGAACAGTCGGGCGCGCTGAACGAGTCTCTGTCGGACGTGTTTGGCTCGCTGGTCAAACAGTATCATCTGAAGCAAACCGCCGATAAAGCTGACTGGCTGATTGGTGAAGGGCTGCTGGCGAAAGGGATCAACGGCAAAGGGCTGCGCTCAATGTCTGTACCCGGCACCGCCTATGACGATCCTCTGCTGGGCAAAGACCCGCAGCCTGCCCACATGAAAGATTTCATTAAAACGCGCGAGGACAACGGCGGCGTGCATCTGAACTCCGGCATCCCCAACCGCGCATTTTACCTGGCCGCGACGGCGATCGGCGGCTACGCCTGGGAAAAAGCGGGTTATGCATGGTACGACACGGTTTGCGATCGCAAACTGGCGCAGGATGCGGATTTTGAGGCCTTCGCAAAACTGACGATCGCGCACGGAGAGAAACGCTCCGGCGGCGACGCTGGGGCGGCCATTAAACAAGCCTGGGAACAGGTGGGAGTGCTGTAAATGCAGGTTCCGGAACTGACGGATGACGCCGTGGTTGAGCTGGCCCGTGAAGGCGGCGTCGCTTTTATTCCCAAGCTGAGCGGGCAGCGCACCATCGCGCTTTCGTCGCTCAATGAGGCCCAGCGCCAGCGCCTGGTGAGCATCCTGGAGCAGGCTTTTCCACGCGGCCAGCCGCCGGGGCAAGCCTCTTCACCCGGCAGCGGCGACCAGCGCTATTTCCGTATCCAGATTATCTGGACCGGGCAAAATCAGGCGCACTACGCCGATATCATCGTGCTGGTGCCCGAGCAGGAAGCGCCCGAGTCGCTGGTCGAGCTGTGGAAGAAAGGCGAAGGCTGCGTGTGTGATTAACGTTCGGCCCGAACAAACTCCACGCGTTTTTTAGAGATAAGACCGTGGCCGTTCTGGCAGAAATAGTCCACCGCCCCGCAGGCTTTTAATACCTGGAGCGGCTGATGGCACTCCGGGCAGCGGGCTTCGAGCGCAATATCCTTGTTACAGCTCTCGCAGTGTGCTACCCCATTCTGAGGCTCAAGCGGTGCCTGGCAATCCGGGCAGGTAATCGTCATGGTGACTCCTTTAAAGCGTTCAGGTCTGCGATAATTTTACCACGTTACGTTCAGTGCGAGCCACGCAGCTGCTGCTGTAACGTTAGAAGTAGCGTCACTTCATCTATCCTGCGGCGCGTCGTGCGGCTCACCTCGTGCGGATCCCGTTCAAACAGGCTGTTGGCGCCCAGGATATGCTCTGCAAGACAGCGCTCGTAGATCGTGCCGGGAATGTTCCAGCGTTGGCGCGTGTCGCCATTCATCAGCTCCAGCACATCTTCAGCGCCGCGCCGGTCGTAACTAATGGTCCGCCCGTCACGCAAATAGAGCCGTAAGCCTTTTTGCCCGCCCGCAGGTCCCGCGTATTTGTTAAGCCAGATATCCACCAGCACGCTGCTGATGCTTCCCTGAAGATGCGCCTCGCCTTCCGCCGTGGTCAGGTCGCCTTTTGCAATATCGCGCCCCAGGCGATCTTTAGCCGTGACGACCCGCAGCGTCATCTCATCATTCCCGCCCAGATAGCGCACCGTTTCGCGCAGCATCGCCAGCACATGCGTACCGATATCCAGAATCACGCCATCAGGGTGGCGAAGCGTACGCGCGTCCGGCTCACCCGTGGCAAAGTTAAGCGCAATGGGCTCCCCTGCAGCGTTATATCCGCTCGGCTCCTGCAAAAAACCGTCGATTTTGACGATGTCAGCGATATTGCCAACCAGCGACCGCTTCACCGTTTCGATGCGCGCCATCCAGTGATCGAGCGCCAGCACGCGGGAGGCGACGTCGGGGTCCGCCAGCAGCGCGTTGAGCTTTTCTGTTTGGGGAAGCGTGGCGACAATCGGTTTTTCAACCACGATGCGGGAAACCGATGAGGCGAGAGCATGTTCAAGCACCTCAAGATGGTGCAGCGACGCCGTGGTAATAAACAGGGTATCAAGCGGCTGGGAGAGAAGTTCAGCCAGTGTGGCACAGCGCGTTACGCCCTCGGGCTGTTTTACGGGCTGGATATCAAAGCCTAAACAGCGAGGGAGATTATCAAAGCATTTTCGTATTGCGGGCAGGTAAGCTGTTTCAACGACTGCGCCAAGACCAACAAACCCTAACAGCATGTTCTTACCTCGTCGAATAAATTGCCGGGGCATAACGCCGCCCCGGCAAGATCGAGGTTTAAGAGGCGTTAGCTGCCGGTTTAGTCTGCGCATTTTCCAGCATGCGGCGCACCGGAACAATGAGGACGATCAGTACCGCGGCGCAAATCAGCAGCGCGACGGAGCAGCGGGCAAAGAGATCCGGCAGCATATCCAGCTGATCGGCCTTCACGTGGCCGCCAATCAGGCCCGCCGCCAGGTTACCCAGCGCGCTGGCGCAGAACCACAGCCCCATCATCTGGCCGCGCATTCTTTCCGGCGCAAGCAGCGTCATGGTCGCCAGGCCAATCGGGCTCAGGCACAGTTCGCCGAGCGTCAGCATCAGGATGCTGCCCACCAGCCAGAACGGCGACACGCCCGCCCCGCCGCTGCTCAGCACGTTCTGTGCCGCCAGCATCATCAGGCCAAAGCCCGCCGCCGCGCACAGAATACCAATAACAAACTTGGTGATGCTGCTCGGGCGAATGTTTTTGCTCGCCAGCTTCGGCCATGCCCAGCTAAACACCGGTGCCAGCAGGATGATGAACAGGGCGTTGATTGACTGGAACCACACCGCCGGGATTTCAAAATCTCCAATCATGCGGTTAGTGTAGTCGTTGGCAAACAGGTTGAACGAGGTTGGCTTTTGTTCGAACGCGGACCAGAAGAACGCCGCGGAAATCAGCAGAATAAAGCAGACCAGCAGCCTGGCGCGCTCTTTACGGTTCAGCCCCGCAAAAACAAACAGATAAATAAAGTAGAGGGCAACGGACGCCGCAATCACGTAGACCAGCACGCTGGCTACCGCGACCGGGTTAATCACAATCACGCCCTGCGCAATCAGCGTCACGATCGTTGCCACGCCTGCCGCCAGCGCCAGGAGCCAAACGCCCACGCCGTTACGCTTCACCACCGGGCTGTTCCAGGTAGAGTCGAGGCCGACTTCGCCGTCATAGCGTTTCATTGCCGGAACGGCAAACACGCGGAAGATAATCAGCGCCACCAGCATACCGATGCCGCCAATACCAAAGCCCCAGTGCCAGCCGTGGGTTTTGATCAGCCAGCCGGAAATCAACGGCGCGATGAACGAGCCCATGTTGATACCCATATAGAACAGCGAGAAACCGCCGTCACGGCGCGCGTCGCCTTTTTTATACAGGGTGCCGACCATCACCGAGATACAGGTCTTAAACAGCCCGGAGCCAAGCACGATGAACATCAGGCCGATAAAGAACAGGTTGTTCCCCATCACTGCGGAGAGCGCGATCGACAGGTGACCGAGCGCAATCAGGATCGAACCGTACCAGACGGCTCTCTGCTGCCCCAGCCAGTTATCGGCCAGCCAGCCGCCAGGCAGCGCGGCCAGGTACATGGTACCGGCAAAGATACCGACAATCGCCGAGGCGTTTTCACGCGCCAGGCCCATCCCGCCGTCATAGACGGTGGCGGCCATAAACAGGATCAGTAACGGACGGATGCCGTAAAACGAGAAACGCTCCCACATCTCGGTGAAGAACAGGGAACCGAGCGGATACGGATGGCCGAAGAACGTTCGGCTCTCTTTTTGATTAACAGTGGATTGCATAATTCTCCCGAAAGGTATGTGTCGTGCTTGTAAACACCAGCAGGTACGCCGGCCAGTTACGTATCTGGCCGATTTTTTACATGCGGCGAAAAATTAGTTAACCATTTGATAACCAGGCGCTAGTTTTGTCTAGTACCGGACCCTGGACTTTAAGATGAAAATTCGACGATTGTCTACTTTTCTGGATTTAAAGATGGTTAGGAGTGAATAGTGATTGACTTCACACCGGGTTAGCCATTGCTGTGAAAGCGCGAAAAAAAACCGCGACAGAGGCGGGTTATAGCGGGCTCAGCTAAGGTTTTTGCTTTGCTTAATGTGAAAGAATATTAAAGGCAAAAATTATTGTTTTATAAATCTTTTTCAATACAGATCAATCAATGTGTACACACTTGGGTACATCATTTTCATTGGTACCCATAAAGAGAATTAATTTTCACACTTAAAACTATCGACCGATTCCACCAGCCAAGACGAAGGATCCTGGCTGGTGTTTTGTTGCGGTAAGTATCTCCGATGTTACCAGCGAAGTTCTGACGTTGGCATGAAGGTTACAGACCTCACGCTATCCGCTACGTCATAACTAATCTGCATGCTCGTAGGATTTACATACCCTTTTGCCTCATAAAGATCCGTCCATCCAAAAGAACGCTTCATAATCACCTTAGGGGGAGTGCTTCTTAATGGCTCACCAATATTTTCATGTACCCATTTCCGGTTCATCTTTTTAGCTAATGGCTCAGGCAGATTGTTTGGAAACACCCAATCGGCTTTGTCATCGTCCTGAATGGTTAAAGTCAGTGCCTTCAAAATCCGTCCTTCTCGCCAAAAAGATAAAAATACCCCTTCTTTGGACATATCGAGACTTAGAACTGGAGAGCCGGACGCACCTTTAGGAGGTGACTTGTATATGATTAATTCAGAATCAATCAGCTCTTTGTAACTTTTCCCTAACCCCTCAATTAGTGCATTAACGTTTATTGTCATTTGTATAATCCCTGTTCACTGTTCAGTCTGTGCATTTTCGCCCTCGCCGCCTCAATTTGGCTTTCTGTTGCTCCATTTGCTTTTAGCGCTGGTTCGATAGCATCCAGGTTGCGCTCAAGCGCCGCGCGTAAGTTTCTTGAATCGAGATCGATTTGTGCCGGAGTATTACGGCCTCCATACGTTTCACTAATTTTTTGATGCACTTCTTTAGGGATTACTATTGCTGCCACATCATCAGCTAATTTACTGATATCTTTTGGATCAACATCAGGATAAAGCGCCGTTAAATATGCTTCAACAGCCGCTCTTGACGGCATATGATCCGCCTCGTAAATCCCCTGCCGCGAACGGCGTTTAAAGTCACTGTATAGCTCGACTTCCAGAAACTCCACCAGTGGTTTGCTCAGGTAAATATAAATCGGCGGCAGGTCAGGAAACGGCAGGATCAGAATGTAATCCGCGAAGCTCTTTTCCTCCGGTGCCGGGCTGGTGGTCGCCGTTATTCCGGTGTTATCCGGCAATGGGTCAACAACCACCGGGTTCGGCAGCACCGGCCGCGCCTGGTTGCCGGTATTCCACGGCGTTTTCTCGTCTGTCCGGTCAGGCGTCCACACGATGGTTATGTGCGGTTCTTCCTCCGTGGTGAACGTGTACGCCTGCGCCCTGCTGTCGTACTCCATTTTTCTGACGCGCACACTGTCCCGGCCAGGTGGCGTGTGCCAGCCGTGCGGCACCGGGTTACCCCTGCTGTCGTTCTCCCACGTATAGCGAACACGGCTTGGGGCGTCACGCATCTGCGCCAGGCGCATACGGTCGATAAAGTCCTGTTCGCCGTCGTTCAGCCTGCCGGGCATCATTCCCACCAGCAGCCCGGCCATGGGGACGCCCGCTCCGGTGGCGGCCACCTCACCCAGCCCGGCAGCGCCACGCACCGCCCAGGTGCCGTAGGTCAGCGCCCTGCCGCTTATCAGCTCCAGCAGGCTTGCACCTGCCGTGGCCGTCTGCGCGCGTGCAGCAGCAGAAGCGGCAGCAACGGCCGCCTGATAATCCATTTCCTCATGGTTGCCGTTCCACCAGCGATAAAGGGCGCTGCGCTTTTTCGGTTTGGGGATGTCCTCTGGCTTTTTCTTTTTTGCGGTCTGTGCGTGCTGCGGGGCGTCTGAATCGGTTGCCGGATTGCTGGCGGGCATGGCCTGAAAAAATGCCATATCAGCAAAATGGGTGTGGGGTTCACGCTGGTCACCGGTATCATTGCACCCATTACCGCGCAGGCAGGACTTTGCAAATACGCGGTTGCGCTCCCTTTCCTCCTCTCTGCGTTTTTCTTCGGCCTGCTTTTCTGCTGCCAGCCTGGCGGTGTGTTCTTCCCTGGCAACATTAACCGGGTCTCGTCCACGCCCAAGCCACTGACCTGCAGGGGCAATCATCCGGTTCGTACCTGGCGGGCAATCACAATGCACTTTTGAACCATGAACGGCTACGGGTACACCGTGAAATGTTACCCGTTCCTCACCTGATACAATCACACCCTTCTTGCCACATTTGGGGCAGGGGGTAGTTTTATCACCTACCCTGAGAATTCTGCGCCCAAATTCGGTGCTGTCCGTAATGGATGCAATACACCTGGCACCGGTAGTGGTTTTATCATTTTCAAGCGCCTGCCCTCGGCCATAATTATCGGTACGGTAACCCATGCGTTACACTCCGGTAACTGTCAGGAAATCCGCCCCGGATGCAATCTCTTCACGCGTGGCCAGGTAAGTATGCCCTTGCGGGGGAGTGATAATTTCATCGCCGTTAGCTTTCACAGGATGTTTCCGTTCCAGTTCCTTTCCCTCTGCGATTATCGCGCGTGCTCCATCGTCCATTGCGACAATTTCTTCCGCTGAGAATGGCGATTTAGCCTGCTGGGCTTTTATTTCTGGCGTTAATTCATTGGTGTATTGCTGATTCATATAAACCCCCTTTAATTCTAGCCAATTAAAAAATCCAAATAATTCTACTACGGATAAGGGTTTATCATTTTTATTCAGCATTTTTGGTTCATATCGAATAATCAAATAATTTCCTGACAATAAATAATTACTGCGAATATTGATATGTGATTTCCAGAGGTATTTGAATTATGCTTTACGCTATTAAGTATCCTCTGGCAGTCATTGCGGCGTACCGCTTCCGCTGCGCGCCTCCACCGCTTATTTCGTTATAATCACGAAATAAAAATAGTTCCTGTTTTAACGGGCTAACTTAAATTAAGGGATTTCTTTCTGCCCGATTGCCATCGGAACATATTCATTTACAAGCACGTTGAATTAGCGGCGGCCCCATTGGGCGATGAGTTAGCGATGGCATAACTTACCGGCCATCTCGCAGCACAATAGTAGCGGCCCCTGACCGTCAGCCAGGGCGTGCAGTTCATTCCATACATGCCAGACATGCAACTCCCGAAACCATCGAAGATGGCCGCGATTCGTTATGCTATCTCAGACAAAAAAACCCGCATGGTTAGCGGGTTTCGGTAATGCATCAAACTTGGTGCGGCCTGATGAAAGTTATTTGCTTTTCTTAATGTGCTTAATCAAGCGCTTACGCTTACGCATCTGGTTTGGCGTCAGGGTGTTGCGCTTGTTGGCGAACGGGTTTTCCCCTTCCTTGAACTGGATACGGATAGGCGTGCCCATCACGTCCAGAGATTTACGGAAGTAGTTCATCAGATATCGCTTGTAGGAATCCGGCAGGTCTTTTACCTGGTTGCCGTGGATCACCACGATTGGCGGGTTATAACCACCGGCGTGGGCATATTTCAGCTTCACGCGACGGCCACGCACCAGCGGCGGCTGATGGTCTTCTGCAGCCATGTTCATGATGCGCGTTAGCATCGCGGTGCTCTGACGACGGGTGGAGCTGTCGTACGCTTCACGCACGGATTCGAACAGGTTACCGACGCCGCTGCCGTGCAGCGCAGAGATAAAGTGCACGCGGGCAAAGTCGATAAAGCCCAGACGGAAGTCGAGGGTCTCTTTCACCTGCTCGCGCACTTCATTGCTCAGGCCATCCCATTTGTTGACCACGATAACCAGTGAGCGCCCACTATTGAGGATAAAGCCGAGCAGAGAGAGGTCCTGATCGGAGATACCTTCACGCGCGTCGATGACCAGCAGCACGACGTTGGCATCTTCAATCGCCTGCAGGGTTTTGATAACGGAGAATTTTTCCACCACATCGGTGATTTTCCCGCGCTTACGCACCCCGGCGGTGTCGATGAGAACATACTCGCGCTCATCGCGCTGCATAGGAATGTAGATACTGTCACGGGTGGTGCCTGGCATGTCGTAAACGACCACGCGCTCTTCACCCAGAATACGGTTAGTAAGCGTAGACTTACCTACGTTTGGACGACCCACGATAGCCAGCTTGATCGGCAGATCCTGCGGGTTGAAGTCGTCTTCAGGCTCTTCTTCGCCCTCTTCTCCGTCTTCGAACTGCGCCCAGTATTCAGCGTCTTCGTCTACTTCTTCCGGCGGGTTCACTTCGTCAACCCACGGCAGCAGAACGGTTTCCAGCAGGCTGGTGACGCCGCGGCCATGCGATGCCGCAATCGGGTAGATTTCACCCAGGCCGAGAGACCAGAAATCCGCGACGGCCTGATCGGCATCGATACCGTCAGTTTTGTTCGCCACCAGGAAGGTCGGCTTTTCGCGTGAACGCAGGTGTTTGGCAATAGCGGAGTCCGCCGGCATCAGGCCAGCGCGCGCATCCACCATAAACAGCACCACATCCGCTTCTTCAATCGCCAGCAGCGACTGTTCCGCCATGCGGGTTTCAACGCCGTCTTCTGTGCCGTCAATACCACCGGTATCAATACAGATGAACTCGCGTCCTTCCACCTCTGCACGACCGTACTTACGGTCACGCGTCAGCCCCGGGAAATCCGCAACCAGCGCATCACGGGTGCGTGTTAAACGGTTAAAAAGAGTGGATTTTCCAACGTTAGGGCGCCCGACAAGCGCGACCACAGGTACCATGTTTGAAGCCTCATAAAATTCAAAATAACGTCGCTTTTGCGGCGTTTTTAAAAATGTCAAAACGGCTCCTGAGTGAACAGGAGCCGTTTAGTATACTACAACCGCCGGGTAATTAACGCGTGATCGCGTACAGCGTGCCGTCTTTTGCCTGAATCAGCAGTTTGCCGTCGGCCACAACCGGATCGGTTAGGAAACCAGAGCTGTCGACTTTTTGCTGTGCAACAAAGCGGCCGTTATCCGGATCGATCCAGTGCATATACCCTTCGCTGTCACCGACTACCAGGCTACCGTTGTACAGCGCTGGTGAAGTCAGCAGACGGTGCAGCAGATCGCTTTGCGTCCACAGCGTCACGCCGCCTTCGGTGCTCAGCGCCAGCAGACGGTCGTTCTGGTCAACCATATAGATGCGGTTACCTTCAACGACGAAATCGTTCACAGAACCCAGCTCACGTTTCCACATGATCTGGCCGCTGCGCAGATCCAGCGCGGTCAGGTTGCCGTTATAGGCCAGCGTGTAAACCACACCGTTAACGATGACCGGCGTTGTGTCTACGTCGCTCAGACGATCAATTTCCGTTGAGCCAGTGGCCTGAGAGATACGCTGCTGCCAGATCATCTGGCCCTGCTGCATCAGCACTGCGCTCACGCGACCGTTGTCGCCGCCCACAATGGCAGCACCAAATGCGGTAGCCGGCGCGGATTCGCCGCGCAGAGAGAGCGCAGGCATATCCAGGTTAACGGTCCATTTCACCAGACCGTCCGCTTCGTTCAGCGCCTGCAGCTGGCCGTTGCTGGTATGAATCAGCACCAGGCCGTCGCTCACCACCGGACGAGACAGGGATTCACCCGCCACGGTTGTTTGCCAGGCAATGGAGCCGTCGCTGCTGTTCAGCGCATAAACCTGCGCTTTTTCGCTGCCCACGTAGACATGACCACCGGCGACGGTCAGACCGCCAGACAGCAGTGCAGGTTTACGGGAGAACCAGCCGTCTTTTTCCGCCAGGTTAACGGACCAGACTTCTTTCCCGTCATCGGCGTTCACCGCTTTCACGGTACCTTTACGGTCAGCGGCATAAACAACGCTGTCTGCATACGCCGGATGAAGGTTGGAATAGAAATCACCAATCCCATTGCCCACGGAGACATCCCACGCGGTGGATGGGGTAAACTGGTTTTCAACCGTCGGCAGTGGGGACATTTTCACAACGTCTTCTTCGCCACTGAACAGTGAACAACCACTCAATAACGTAACAGAAAGCAGTCCTGGCAGAAGTAATTTACGCAATTGCATCGGGTCCCTCTCAGACGGACAAATTATTTATTTTCATCTGCATCATTTCGCTCAGCGCAGGTGAGGCATTGCTCTCTACGCCAGCTTGCCACGCTTTACGCGCGCCCGCTTTGTCACCTTTGCTCAGCAGTGCTTCACCGCGCAGATCGGCAACGATGGCAGCAAAACCTTCGCCTTTGATGGTATCGAGCGTTTTCAGCGCATCGTCAACTTTCTTCTGCTGAACCTGAATACGTGCCAGGCGCAGATTGATCACCGCTTTCAGGTTCTCATCGCTGGCCGCAGCAAGGCTCTGAGAGAGCTGAGCAGCGGCTTTATCCAGTTCGTTCTTATCAACGTACTGCTGAGCCACTTCCAGCGCAGCCAGTGCACCGTAGGTGTTTTTGTTGTCAGCCGCAAATTTTTCTGCCGCAGCCAGCGTTTGCGGCTGATCGGCACGAATTGCGCTAACGGTAGTTTCATAGGACAGTGACGCGCCGCGCGCGGAATCCGCCTGATGACTGTTCCAGTAACGCCAGCCCATCAGCGCACCGACACCTAAAATAACCCCAACAACCAGCGCTTTGCCATTTTCAACAAAGAAGCGTTTAATCGCGTCGACCTGATCGTGTTCGTTCTCGTAAATTTCCACGCAGTCCTTCTCCTTAGCCCAATAGAGTGCGCAAGTGCGCCGCAACGCCGTCCTGCGTTACCGTTGTCTGCTCACCAGAGCGCAGGTCCTTCACCACCACTTCGCCGTTAGCCACTTCGGACTCGCCCAGCACCAGTGCAATACTTGCGCCCCACTTATCGGCACGAGCAAACTGTTTTTTGAAGTTGCCGCCGCCATGGTTGGTCATCAGCTTAACGCCCGGCAGCGCATCGCGCACGCGTTCGGCAAGCTGCATCGCCGCAGACTGCGTTTCCGCGCCTGAGGCTACCAGGTATATATCGACAACGGATTCTGCTTTAAATTCCGGATTAACTGCCTGAACCAGCAAAACAAGTCGCTCAAGGCCCATTGCGAAGCCAACAGCAGGCGCAGCGCGACCGCCAAGTTGCTCAACCAGACCGTCATAACGGCCGCCCGCACATACGGTACCCTGAGAGCCGAGGCTGGAGGTCACCCACTCAAACACGGTACGGTTGTAGTAGTCCAGACCGCGCACCAGGCGCTGGTTCACGGTATAGGCGATACCTGCCGCTTCAAGCAGCTTGCAGAGGCCAGCGAAGTGTTCGCGAGATTCTTCATCCAGGTAGTCACCCAGCGCAGGCGCATCGTTCAGCAGTGCCTGAACGTCCGCGTTTTTGGAATCCAGTACGCGCAGCGGGTTACTGTACATACGACGTTTGCAGTCTTCGTCCAGCTTCTCTTTATGCTGTTCCAGGAACGCAACCAGCGCATCGCGGTAGTTAGCGCGTGCTTCCAGAGAACCGATAGAGTTCAGCTCAAGGGAAACGTGATCGGCGATACCGAGGGCGCGCCACCAGCGGGCAGTCAGCATAATCAGTTCAGCGTCGATGTCCGGGCCCTGCAGGCCAAAGACTTCCACACCCAGCTGATTGAACTGGCGATAACGCCCTTTCTGAGGACGTTCGTGGCGGAACATCGGGCCGATATACCACAGACGCTGCTCCTGATTGTACAGAAGACCATGTTCGATGCCGGCGCGTACGCAGCCCGCCGTACCTTCCGGACGCAGGGTCAGGCTGTCGCCGTTGCGGTCCTCAAAGGTGTACATCTCTTTTTCAACCACGTCGGTGACTTCACCAATCGCGCGTTTGAATAACGGGGTCTGCTCTACAATCGGCAAACGGATTTCGCTGTAACCGTAGCTGCCGAGCACCTGCTTCAGCGTGCCTTCAATGCGCTGCCAGATGGCGGTTTCGCCAGGCAGATAATCGTTCATGCCGCGGATGGCTTGAATGTTTTTTGCCACGTTTATTCTCTTTCTATATACAAAAAAAACCCAAAGAATGGGTTCAATCATACATGGGAAGCGGCACGCTTCCCATCACGTTATTTTTCAACCTGCTGAACGCTGATACGCTGTGTTTCGTCCATCATGGCGGCTTTGGCGCGGATGCGGGCTTCAAGCTGGTCGATCATGTCGCTATTATCCAGACGATCTTTACGAACGCCATCTTCATAGAGACCACTTTTCTTGTTACCGCCGGTGACGCCCAGGGTTGACACCAGTGCTTCACCCGGACCGTTTACCACGCAGCCGATGATGGAGACGTCCATCGGGGTGATAATGTCTTCCAGACGTTGCTCCAGGGCATTCACCGTCCCGATCACATCAAACTCCTGACGTGAGCAGGTTGGGCAGGCAATGAAGTTGATCCCACGCGCGCGAATACGCAGTGATTTCAGGATATCGAAACCGACTTTGATCTCTTCGACCGGATCGGCCGCCAGCGAGACGCGCAGGGTGTCACCGATCCCTTCAGAGAGCAGCAGCCCCAGACCGATCGCGGATTTTACAGAGCCGCTGCGCAGGCCGCCCGCTTCGGTGATCCCGAGGTGCAGAGGCTGGTCGATCTGCTTTGCCAGCAGGCGATAAGATTCAACCGCGAGAAATACGTCGGACGCTTTTACGCTGACTTTGAACTGATCGAAGTTGAGACGATCGAGATGATCAACGTGGCGCATCGCGGATTCGAGCAGCGCCTGCGGCGTTGGCTCGCCGTATTTTTCCTGGAGGTCTTTTTCCAGTGAACCGGCGTTAACGCCGATACGGATAGGAATATTTTTATCGCGGGCGCAGTCCACTACCATGCGGATACGCTCTTCGTTACCGATGTTGCCCGGGTTAATGCGCAGGCAATCGACCCCGTATTCGGCCACTTTCAGTGCGATACGGTAATCGAAGTGGATGTCAGCCACCAGCGGAACGCTGACCTGCTGTTTGATCAGCTTGAACGCCTCAGCGGCATCCATGGTTGGGACGGAGACGCGAACAATATCCGCGCCTACACGTTCTAATGCTTTGATTTGATTGACCGTCGCTTCCACATCGGTGGTGCGCGTGTTGGTCATCGACTGAACGGCGATAGGTGCACCATCGCCGATTGGCACATTCCCAACGTAAATCCGTTTCGATTTTCTACGTTGAATCGGAGCCTGGTTATGCATGAAAAATCTCCCGCGTTGCCCGTCTGTTAGTGTGCTGCTGATTGTTCGGCATTAACGGTAAGACGCGCAACCTGGTTAGTTCTGATAAAGCGGCTCAGGTCGACAGGTTTTCCTTGATACTGGATCTGTACCGCTGCCGGAGCGCCGATTTTAAGTTTATAGGGAGCCTGGCCAGTTAGGTTTAACGTGCCATCTTTACGCTGCAGGCCGCTGAACAGTTTTTTACCTGTCGCGTCAGTCACTTCCAGCCAGCAGTCGGCGCTGAAGTTCATCACCAGCGCGTTGGGATCGGCTGCTGTGGCGGTACCCGCCGGGCTGGTTGGCAGAGAGGCTGCGCTATTGTCTGCAGGCTGAGTAGCCGCAGGCGCGTTCGCCGCAGTATCAACATTCGCCTGAGAAGGGGCAACAACCGCGTTTTGATCCTGAGCCTGCGGCGCAGCGGTGTTAGCCGTTGCTGCCGGGGCCTGTGCTGCACCGGTCGCCGACGCGTCTGGCGCTGCGGTCTGTGGCTCGCTGGAAGAAGCTGCGCCGTCGGTATTCAGCGGCACGCTCTGGCCGTTATCACTTCCGGCCTGGTTGAGTTCAGCGGAGGACTGATCGGCCATGGTGGTGATCTCTTCCTGCTGCGCCTTGTGGTTTTGCCACCACCATGCACCGGTCAGACCGATCACCACAAACAGCACCAGCCAGGTAAAGCTCATCAGCCAGCCATCACGTTTTTTACGACGTTTCCCCAGGGAGAAGGTCTGCATCGGCGCAACTTTTGCTGCACGGACCGGGGCCTGCTTCTCCATCATTGGCAGTAATTCGTTTTCGGGGATATGCACCAGTTTTGCGTAAGAGCGGATATAACCGCGCAGGAAAGTTGAAGCCAGATCGGCAGGTGCCTTATCTTCTTCAATGTCGCGAACCGTGGAAACCTTCAGGCACAAGCGTTCCGCAACGGCTTGCTGGCTGAGTCCGAGTTGTTCACGGGCGTTGCGAAGACGAACGCCAGTGGAGAGTGCTTCATGTTGGTCGTGAGTGGCTTCAGTATTCATTCGCTACAACTACTGGTACGTGAAAAATAAGGGTTCAGGTGCCGGTGAGTCACAATGCCACCCGCACCGCGAAACTTCTGGTCAGTTAACCTTGAACAGAGAGTATAAGACTGTCAGCCCGGAGATGACAGTACAGCCCTGCCCGTACGGCTAAACTGTTGTTACGTCGTTACATACTGCCCGAAAGTCGAATGAAACGCACCGTAATTATTGATCAGTCATCACGAATCTGACTGATTATTCAGTAAGGTTATGCTACACGGCGCAGATAATGCGCCGCGAGTGCATAATAATCAAACAGCTTTAACCGCGATCGTCTCGCCCTGCATGCGTTTACGCAGGGTACGTTTGGTACGGTCAATGACATCACCTGCCAGCTGTCCGCATGCTGCATCAATGTCATCACCACGGGTTTTACGCACGATGGTGGTGAAACCATACTCCATCAGCACCTTGGAGAAACGGTCGATACGGCTGTTCGAGCTACGGCCATACGGCGCGCCCGGGAACGGGTTCCATGGGATCAGGTTGATTTTGCATGGCGTATCTTTCAGCAGTTCCGCCAGCTGATGCGCATGTTCAGTACCGTCGTTGACGTGGTCAAGCATCACGTACTCGATGGTCACGCGGCCCTGGTTAGCGTTGGATTTCTCCAGATAGCGACGCACCGCAGCGAGGAAGGTTTCGATATTGTACTTTTTGTTGATCGGCACAATTTCGTCACGAATTTCGTCGTTTGGTGCATGCAGGGAGATCGCCAGCGCAACGTCAATCATGTCGCCAAGCTTGTCCAGCGCAGGCACAACGCCAGAGGTAGACAGCGTGACGCGACGCTTGGACAGACCAAAACCGAAGTCATCCAGCATGATTTCCATCGCCGGAACCACGTTGGTCAGGTTCAGCAGCGGCTCACCCATCCCCATCATCACCACGTTGGTGATAGGACGCGTACCGGTCACTTTTGCCGCGCCCACGATTTTCGCGGCACGCCAGACCTGGCCGATAATTTCTGACACGCGCAGGTTACGGTTAAAGCCTTGCTGCGCGGTTGAGCAGAATTTGCACTCCAGCGCACAGCCTACCTGAGAGGAGACGCACAGCGTGGCGCGGTCTTCTTCCGGGATGTAGACGGTTTCAACGCGCTGATCGCCGACCGCAATCGCCCATTTGATGGTGCCATCTGCGGAGCGCTGCTCTTCCACCACTTCCGGGGCGCGGATTTCAGCCACTTCTTTGAGCTTGTTGCGCAGGACCTTGTTGATGTCAGTCATGTCATCAAAATTGTCGCTGCAGTAATGGTACATCCACTTCATGACCTGATCGGCACGAAACGGTTTTTCGCCCATCTCTTTAAAGAACTCGCGCATCTGCTGACGGTTCAGATCCAGCAGGTTGATTTTTCCATTTTTAGTGGGAACCGCAGGAATGGCGACTTCGGAGGTATTCACTAGTTCAGACATAATATTTTCCGGCCTCGTTGTTACACGTTATGGCCCATGGAGGGTTGAATAGAAACGCCCCGGAAAGCAGTCTGCTCATCCGGGGCGTTGCATTGTACAAAGTCTGGCGCAGGGATGCCACGTCTGGACGCGGCATTTACGAAAATAATGTGTAAACGAAACCGTTAAATTAACGGGTACGTGGACACACTTCGCCTTCAGCGAAGAAGAAAGCGATTTCGCGTGCAGCAGATTCAACAGAATCAGAACCGTGGGTGCCGTTCTCGGTGAAGCTGTCCGCATAGTCAGCGCGCAGAGTACCTGCCAGCGCGTTGTCCGGGTTGGTTGCGCCCAGCAGGTCACGGTGACGCTGTACTGCGTTTTCGCCTTCCAGCACGGATACCACGATTGGACCGGAGGTCATGAACTCAACCAGGCCGTCAAAGAATGGGCGACCTTCGTGCTCAGCGTAGAAGCCGCGAGCCTGCTCAACGGTCAGGTGCAGCATTTTGGTGCCAACAATTTTGAACCCTGCAGATTCAAAGCGAGCGAAGATGCTGCCAATAACGTTTTTTGCCACCGCGTTTGGTTTGATGATGGAAAAAGTACGTTCAATAGCCATGATAACCTCTGTCAATGTTCTGTTGTTTTGCATACCTGAGTATGGTGTGGCGCGGATTATAATGAGCAATAGCGCCATTGCCTATGGTTCTGCATAACATTTTTTTAAAATGAGACGAAGATTAGCAACAGGTCGAATTTCGCATACCGTAATGATGGTGTAAACAGAGTGGGCAGTGCTTTTCATCAGACGTAAACGACCAGAAATGACGGTGACACGTCTGGCAAACTGCTTCAAATGCTGGAGTGACGATGCTTTTCGCTATCCCTTCCCTATGCGTCACGCTTATCGCGTCATGCTGGCATACCGCTTCGCACCCTCCACAGCCGGTACAGCGCCCGGTTTCCACGACCAGCACGCCGTTCTCGAAACGAATCGCGTTTTCCGTACAGCTTCGCCAGCATGCCCCGCAGAGTACGCACTTCCCGATCTTGAGGACGATATCTGACTCGCTGAAGCCTGAGAATGCCCTCCGCAGCTCTCGCTGACCGGGCATTACGGTGCACCCTCTCACATCTTCCCGTGGAACGTGCATAAGCGCACGCCGGGCGATATTAACCTCACCGTTCGGGACAGAATTAAACGTCCAGGACCTTTCACCGCGGCGCCGGAGCACAAGATTAAGCCGGGCAAGCGCCAGCATCCATTCAGGGTGCTGCTCCGCCTCGATACTGATAAAACGAACGTGGTATTGCGCATGCCACAGAAGCAGCTCATTTCCCCCTGGAGCTCGTTCAGTAAAAGGCCCAACAAGAGTATCCTCACGCAGAAAGCGTTTTCGCGGCGCGATACCGATAATGGCCTCGGTGGGACAAACAAACAGGCAGTCACCGCATTCAATACAGCGGCTCTCATCAACCGAAACGCCCTTGTCCGTAAAAGAAAAAACCTGCGCAGGACAAGCGTCCGCACAGGCGCAGCAGGCAGCGCGGCGAAAACGGCGACGGACGCACGCATGCGTCACGTCCATCGCCGGGGCAAACGTTAATCCGCCCATCAGCCAATACTGAAGAAAACGAAGCGCAGCATCAGCTCACCCACAATCAGCAACGCGCTTCCCAGCAGCACCGGGCCGCGTGCCGCTTTCAGACCGCCCGCAGCAAAGCACAGCATACCCGCAACGGAAACGCACCAGCTCAGCAGATGCACGGTGCGCAGTTGCGCCAGCATCTGTAGCGGAGCGTGAGGGAACGTCACCACGGTATTGTCCACGGCAGCCAGGTCTGCCAGCCAGACTTGCTGCATCACCAGACGCACGAGGACCAGCAGAGTGATAATGACCACCGCCGCGCGCAGGGCAGTTTGAGAACGCGTCACAACGGCCATGCAGGCTGAACCGATAATTCCCACCGAGCCGATAAACAGCACCAGCGTATTAATGTGTTGCCAGGTCACCACGGACGTATGCATGTAAATCTGCGCCATGCAGAACACATCCACCAGCCCGACAAGGCCCGCCACAGCCAAAAGCAGCCTCCCTCCTGGCTTTTTCGCAAACAACAGCAAGATCGCAAGGCCAAGCGATCCGAGATAAAGGCTGGCAAAGACAATTTCACGGCTCAGCCAGGAGCTGGAAACATGGCGCAGCGCGTTCAGGGCATTGAGCGGATACCCCATGTGCAGCGCCGAGGCGAGCAGCCCGAGGCTCGCCAGCATAAACGCCCCGACAGAAGGCAGCAGCGCGCTACGCGGTGAAGCATGTTCACCCCCGAATGCCAGCCAGAGCGTCACGCCAACCGAGCCCTGCAGGAACAGCGTAAATATCAGCAGCGGTAACTCATGCATGACGCTTCTCCTCTTTCTCTGCGCCCTGATGCGCCTTGATCACCAGGTTTGGTTTTGTGAGGGAAGAATCAGGCAGACCTTTCACGTCACAGACCGTACCGTATTTCGCCCGAAGTTCATCTATCGGACCGAATTTGATTGCCTCCAGCGGACAGGTTGCCACGCATACCGGTGTTTCCCCCTTTGCCTGCAGATCCACACAGAAATCGCATTTCGACATCTGTCCGGTCTGCTCGTTGAGCTGCGGCGCGCCGTAAGGGCAGGACCAGGCACAGTAGCCGCAGCCGACGCATTTATCCGTATCGACGCGCACGATGCCGTCGCCCGGACGTTTGTGCATTGCGGTGGTCGGACAATTTTTGGTGCAAATGGGATCCGCACAGTGGTTACAGGAAATAGAGAGCGTGTAGGCAAAGACGTTATTGCTGACGCCGCCCTGCCCGGTTGGGATGAAATTCCCGCCGTTGACTTCGTACACGCGGCGGAAGCGACGTCCGACTTCAAGATTATTTTTATCTTTGCACGCCACCTGACAAGCTTTGCAGCCCGAGCAGCGTGAAGAGTCGATATAGAAGCCCAGCTGTTTGTCGCTCACCGGCGCATAGTGTTTAAACTGACTCATGCTTTAGCTACCTCCACCAGCATGGTTTGATGTGAATTCCCTTTCGCCAGCGCGGTAATACGGGCTGAACTGAGCACGTTCGCACAGCCACCTTTATCAATACCCCGGTCGTCAGGCTGCCACCAGGCGCCTGCCTGCATGGCCACAACGCCTGGAATGATGCGCGGGGTAACCTCCGCCGGGATCTCACAAATGCCGCGCGCGTTATGAATACGCACGATATCCCCTTGCCCAATGCCGCGCTTTTGCGCGTCCTGAGGATTGATCCACAGCTTTTGCTGCTGGGCTTCAACCAGCCAGGGGTTGGCGTACTGGGTAGAGTTAGCGCGATTTTTCCCTTTCCAGGTAATCAGCTGGAGCGGGAAGGTTTTCGCCAGCGCGTCCTCCGGTCCTTCATGGGCGGGTACGTAGTGCGACAGAGCCGGAATTTCCGGGTGATGCATGTCGTACAGACGCTTAGAGAAGATCTCAATTTTCCCGGACGGCGTCGGGAACGGATGATTTTGCGGATCGCGGATGTTGTCTTCAAAGGCGACGAACGGCTCGCTTTTAAAAAGATGCTGACGCGTCTTCTGGAGCGTCACGAAGTCCGGCAGGTTTTCCTCCGGCATGGACAGCCGCGTCTGCTCCCAGATGTGTTCAATCCACCCTTTTTCGTCACGACCCTCGCTGAACGCAGGCTCAACGCCGAGCTTTGCAGCAACCTCACGCAGCCAGTCGTAATCCGAACGGCGTTCGAATTCAGGTTCAATCAGCTTTTCAGACAGGATCAGATAGCTTGCGGTACCCCAGGTTTCGCCGATATTCCAGCGCTCCATAAAGCTGGTTTCCGGTAACAGTAGATCGGCATATTTAGCGCTCGGCGTCATGAACAGATCGCTTGCGACGATAAACTCGATTTTCGACTCGTCTTCCAGGACACGGGTGGCCTGATGAAGGTCCGGGTTTTGGTTAGCCAGATAATTACCCGCCAGCGAGAACAGGATGCGAATATTGCTGTCCAGCTTCTCTGCCTCTTTCAGGCCGTCCTCTGCCGTCACCCTGGTGGCATCGTCAGCCGCCTGCACCCAGTTCATCACCGAAATTTTGGCTTTGACCGGGTTATCCGGCATCTCCGGCCCGGTCGCGAATTTTCGGTTAGCGCAGCCGCCATAGCCTGCCGCCCAGCCGCCTTTCACCCCGACATTACCCGTCAGCGTGGCCAGCAACGTCGAGCCGCGCGCGGTGCGCTCGCCGCAGTTATGACGCTGTGGACCCCAGCCCTGGATCAGCGCGGCGGGTTTCGTGGTTGCGTAGTCCCGCGCCAGCTGGCGGATGGTCTGCGCAGGCACATGGGTGATTTTCTCTGCCCACTCTGGCGTTTTCGCCATGCCATCTTTTGCGCCGGTCAGATAAGCCATCAGGGATTCATTAGCCGGAACCCCTTCCGGCATGCCGTCTTCGTCAAAGCCCAGGGTATAGCGCTGAATAAACTCGCGATCGTGCAGATTTTCCGTAACGATCACGTACATCATCGCATCCATCAGCGCGTTATCGGTCGTCGGGAGCAGCGGGATCCACTGGTCGGCCAGCGATGACACCGTGTCCGAATAGCGCGGATCGACAACGATAAAGCGGGTGCCGTTTTGCTTCATCTTCTGGAAGAAGTAGTTACTGTGACCAAAGATCGTCTCAGTGGGGTTATGCCCCCAGAGGATAACCAGCTTAGTGTCCAGCAGCGTGTCCAGCGAGCTGCCGCTGGCGGCGGTGCCGTAGGTATACGGCGTTGCTGCCGCCGTGTTGCCCATGCTGACCGAGTGATAGCTTTCGAGATACCCACCCGTTAAATTAAGCAGGCGACGGACCATTTTATCGCCGGAGAAAGTTCCCCCAGAAACTGCAGTGCCAACATGCACATAACGCGATGCGGCGCCGTATTTTTGCGTAATGGTTTTTAATTGACTGGCAATAAGCGTGGTGGCTTCATCCCAGGAAATACGTTCGAACTTTCCTTCGCCACGTTTTCCTACGCGTTTCATTGGATATTTCAACCGGTCTGGATGATAAACAAATTTTCTGTATGCGCGCCCACGAACACAAGCACGCATCACCGGCATTTTTGGATCCAGTTCATTATCCGGACGCGTGGAGATTCGCGTTACCACACCGTCGCTAACGTGCGCCCGAATATCGCATTTTCCCCCGCAGTCAAAGGTGCTGCAGGTTTGAATGACGTTTTCTTCTGGAGCATTCATCGCAGCCGGCGAAGCTGTCGCCTCTGCTTTGCCGGCTTTCACCACAAACGGCAGGGCGGCAAGTGCGGACCCGGCCTGAATAAAGTGGCGCCGGGAGAGTGCGGGATTAAGACTCTCTCTCAGTTTCTTATTTTTCTTCATTGTTCGTTCCTTCAAATAAAAACGCATTCTCGTTTTTTTGAAAGAACGAACATTGATAATTATCAAGCTAACTCTTCTGGCTTAATTAATAATCCATTTCGAAATTTACCGTCGCCATTTGCCCTGTTTCATCCATAACAATTAATTGATACTTACCAGGCAAATATAGTTTAAGTGAATAATTATAATGATGGCCTTCTAAAGGCTCGCCATTTAAAAACCACCATCGCTGCCCTTCTCCACCACTGGTAGAGAGCGAAAGCGTTATATTTGTCTCACCCGGAAGATGTTTGAGCACGGCCCCCTCCCTGACACCTGACAGCATAAGCGGTGCGATATTGCCGTTATCAAGCGGCGGGCAAACCGTTGATGCAGCAGGGAGACGCGCCGCCCTTTTTTCCGCGGCGGGCAGCCACGGCTCCAGCGGCAGCGGCCAGACATCAAGGACTTTTTCAGCTGCATCGGGGCAATCTGACGCCACACGTTTACCCGTTTTATCCAGCCAGACCGGGAAGCGAATGCCGCGTATACCTTCCTGTTCGGGCAATAGCAGCGTGGGCGGTTCACTCCCTTCCAGCAGCCAGGTCGACAGGCGACGCCGACAGTTTTCACTCCCTTCCGACAGCGACTGGCCGCCCGGCCAGCAGATCACGCCCCGCCCGACGCTCTCCGGACGCGGGTCGCGCGGCAGGCGGGCTTCGTCTACCGTTGAGCGTGACTGAAGCAGGTTATTCACCTGGTTTAATAGCGGAACCGCGCTGGCGAAACCAAACTGCCCAGCCACCGGCGTGCCGTCCGGTCGTCCGGTCCAGATGCCAATCACGTAACGGGCATTCAGACCGATGGCCCAGGCATCACGGTAGCCGTAGCTGGTGCCCGTTTTCCACGCCAGCGGCGCGATTTGCGGCAGCACATTATCCGGGAGCGGCTGCGCCTCGTTCGCCAGAATACGACGAATAATCCACGCCGAGCCTTGCGATAACAGCGGACGTTCAATCAGCGGATCGCCCGGCTGTAACCGAAGCCTTCCCGCCTTACCGTGTCGGGCAAAGGCGCTATAGGCCGCGGCGATATCGGCCAGCCGCGCGCCTGCCCCGCCCAGGATCAGAGAGAGATTCGGCTGCGCCCCCGCGGGCAGGATCAGCGGCAAGCCTGCGTTGCTTAGCATCCCGGCAAACCGTTTTGGCCCGTAGGCTTCCAGTACCTGTACTGCGGGCAGGTTGAGGGAGCGCACCAGCGCTTCACTCATGCTGACCGGTCCGTGGAACCCGCTGTCAAAATTCCCTGGGCGATAATCACCGGTTTTTCGGGGAACGTCCTGGAGCAGCGAGGCGGGATGGATCAGGCCATCGTCAAGCGCCATACCGTAGATAAAGGGCTTTAACACCGATCCTGGGGATCGGATCGCATTGACCATATCCACATGGCTGAAACGCGTGTCATCGTTGATATCCACCGAGCCGACCCAGCCACGCACTTTCATATCGGTGTGATCCACGACGATCATCGCCAGCGAGCTGCGCGCCGGCAGGCGCGATTTCCAGTTCATCGCCAGCTCTTCCAGCTGCCGCTGTAGCCCGGCATCCAGCGTGGTGACTATTTTAGTGTCGCGGCTTTTACCGAGCATCATGCGCGCAAAGAGCGGTGCCAGCTGCGGCATCTGTCGGGGCGCCAGCCATACCGATTCTTCCCGCGATTCCTTAACCTGCTTCGCAGACCAGACGCCCTGTGTGACCATGCGGTCGAGCACTTTATTGCGCGCCGCTTCGGCCCGCTCAGGCCAGCGGTCCGGACGTAAGCGGCTGGGCGCCTGCGGCAGTACCGCCAGCAGCGCCGCTTCGGAATAGCTGAGCTGCGACGGCGGTTTGCCGAGATAGGTCCAGCTTGCAGCTCCGACGCCCTGCAGCGTGCCGCCAAAGGGGGCACGGTTGAGATAGAGCGTCAGGATGTCGCGTTTAGAGAGGTGCCACTCCAGCTGTATTGCTCGCCAGAGCTGACGAACTTTGCCGCCAAAGGTGCGCGGATGCGGGTCCAGCAGGCGTGCCACCTGCATGGTCAGCGTACTGCCGCCAGAGACGACTTTGCCGGAACTGAGATCCTGCCAGGCGGCGCGCAGGACAGAGAGCGGGTTTACGCCAGGATGATCCCAGAACCAGCGATCTTCGTACTGGATCAGCGCCTCAAGATAACGGGGAGAGACCTCTTCAATCGTAACCGGGTAGCGCCAGATCCCGTCGCTGTCCGCAAAGCGCCACAGCGGCGTGCCCTGTTCATCCACCACCACCCGTGCAGGGTTAACCTCTTTCAGAGGCAACGGCCACAGGCGGTCGGCGACGACAATCAGCCCCCATAAAACGAGAAGCGCTCCCGCCAGCCATAGCCAGCGGGAGCGTGTCAGACGTGCCATTCGCATATTATGGAACAACAATCAGCGGGCCGCTGGCCGCCCCCGTTGCCCGCCACTGCGGAACGTACATAGACTCCACCATCGGCACCGGCACCTGGTAGGTTCCCGGCGTCACGGCTCGGGCCAGGTAAACCAGCGTGACCGGCTGACCTTCGTTAACCGGCACGGCAGCCACAAAGCGGTCATCGCGGAATTCCATATGCTGAATATCCGCCTGCTGCATCTGGCTGAGCAGGTTCTGTACCTCACTGCCGCTATCCTGCAGGCTGGCGCTACTGCTCGCCAGGTTCTGGTTTTCCAGTTCCAGACCCGCAGGGAGGAGATCCACCACCAGCGCATCCGGCACGTTCTGGCTGGCTTTTACTTCCAGCCACACCAGCACCAGTTCGCCGCTCTTCAGGGAAGAGAGCGATTTACTGCTGCCGTCGGTTGCCAGGATATGACGTTCAACCTGCAGCACGTTCGAGCTCGGCTGAGGGGCATATTCCGGATAACCCGTACTGTCCAGACGTACCCACAGCGGTGTCGTTCCGGTATTGGTTACCTGCAGCGCGCCAAGCTGGTCGCCGCTCACGTTTTCTACCTGTGACTTATCGCCGCCTGATGCGGTCTCAGACAGAGACGTTTTCGCCTGCCACGTACCGGACAAGGTTTGCAGCGAACGTCCTGCCAGGAACAGCGCATTGCTCTCCTGCGTTGACAGCCAGCGCTGGCTGAAGGCCTCTTCAGACAGCGCATTCAGCAGCGTATTTTGCGCATCCGGCAGCAGCTTGTACTCCTCCAGAAGGGAGAGCATCAGCGCGTTATCGCGAAGCGTGCTGCCGTAATCGGCCATCCAGGTTTTGCTGTCGTTACGCGGCGTTTTGAGCGCCAGGTCCAGCGCCTGCTGGCTGCGCGGCGCATCGCCCATCAGTTTGAGCGCCATGCCCAGCTGCATCAGCGGCAGCCCGGAAGCCGCCTGCCCGTGACGATCCCAGATTTCACGCAGCGCGCCCAGCGGCGCTTTCTGCTGACGCGCCAGCACCAGCGCGGCATAGGCCTGCACGGCGAACTTGCTGGCCTGAGTATCATCGATATAGCGAATGGACATCATGCCCGGGTCCTGCAGGTAGCGCAGCAGGCGGCTATTGGCGTTATTCACTGCCTCGGCAGGTACGCTGTAACCCTGCTCGCCCGCGCGCACCAGGAAGTCGGTCACGTAGGCCGTCAGCCAGTACTCTTCCGGACCATTTTTATCCCACAGAGCAAAACCACCGTCTTCACGCTGCATCTGCAGCAGACGGGAGATGCCAATATCAATCGCTGCACGGCGCTTGTCATCGGTGTCGCCCTTGATGCCCAGTGCAGCAAGCTGCGCCGCGTTGGTGTAGAGGGACGGGAACAGGCCACTGGTGGTCTGCTCCAGGCAGCCATACGGATACGCCTGCAGTTCGCGAATATAGCGCGCCAGGTTGAGGGGTGGTTTGCCGCTCAGCAGCAGTTGCCCCTGCAGAGTGGCAGGAGAGAAACCGTTGCTGTGCTGCGCTGGTGCGGTCCAGGACTCGCCGGGATTCAGCATGGCACCAGTATTCACCGTCTGCGCCGGGAACGCCGGACGCACGCCGATTTTCCAGCTCTTCTGCTGCGGTGCGAAAGTCTCGCCCGGAAGCTGCAGACCAGTCACCTGAGCGGTCACCTCACCGTCACCATAACCTTCCAGCGCACGCACCGGAATAAACAGGGTGCTGCGCGAGCCAGGAGATAGCTGAACCGGCTGCGGCTGTGCGCCCTCCAGAGACAGTTTGCCCGTTGCGGTCAGGGCGACGTTCAGCGTTTGCGGCTTGTCGGTCAGGTTGGTGAGATCCAACGTCAGCCGCGAGGTATCTCCGCTTGCCAGGAAGCGCGGCGTATTAAGCTCGGTAATGATCGGTGCGGCCACCACAACCTTGCTTTCACTGCTGCCGAAATCGTCCTCTGTCCAGGCCTGCGCCATCAGACGCAGCTCGCCGTTGAAGTCCCCAATCGGCAGCGTAATCGTGCCTTCTCCATTGGCATCCAGCGTCACCGGCTGTGCCTGCTGGGCAATAATAGTGACGTGGTTCACCGGCGGTTTGCCGCCGCGCTTCAGCTCATCACCGTCACCACCAAAGCGCAGCGCGGCCAAGCGGCCCTGCCCTTCAATGACCTGGCCGTAGATATCGTAGATATCCGCGCCGTAGCGCTTCTGGCCGAAGAAAGCCTGCCACGGATCGGGCGTAACGTAATCGGTGATGTTCAGCACGCCGCTGTCCACCGCCGAGACCAGAACGTTCACTTTCTGCGGCACCGCACCCTCTTTCACGCTGGCTTTCACCTTCACCGAGAGCGTCTGGTTTGGACGCATCTTCAGCGGGTTATCGAGCGCAATATTTAGGCGGCGATTTTCGTCGCCCATCGGCAGATGCAGCAGGCCGACCGCGCGCTTCGGCGTGGCGGATTTGGATTTATCCCCAGGACGTACCACCAGCGTACTCAGGTAGAGATCGTGACGTTTCCAGGCTTTGTCGACCGGGATAGCGAGATCAAGCCCGTTTGCCGGTACGTCGATCTCTTTCCACCACAGCGGCCCTTCGCTGGACTCGATCATCGCATAGCCCTTACCTGCTGCCGGCGCTGCAATGTGCAGGTTGATGGTGTCGCCAGGCTGATAGGCTGGCTTATCCAGCTTCAGCGTCACGCGGTCAGGGCGCGCGGCCCCGGTGCCGTCGCTGTTATCCTGCCAGCTATACCCCGCCCAGAAGCGCACGCTGCTGACCATCTCATCAGGCGCTTTAACCTCCAGACGATATGAGCCCCACTCCACCGGGAAGGTAACTTTACCCGTCTCGTCGGCCTTGAGCGTCAGCTCCTGCTCGCCTTCAACCAGGTCTTTCTGATCGAACTGAGACTGCCAGCCTTCGCTCTCAGACCAGTTCCAGAAGTAGTCACGGCGCTCGCGGATCAGGCGAACCTGCAAACCGGACACCGCTTTTTTCGCGCCGCTGGCATCAGCGTAAACGATGTCGAAGCTGGCGTTGCCGTTCTCGTCAACAATCGGCTGGTTGACGGTGGTATCGGTGCGGTAGTCGTAAACGGCTTTACTGGCGAACTGAGGGCGAATACCCGGCAGCTCAGCCGCCGGCCAGATGGCCTGCTCAGCGCGACGCGTCACCGGACGGCCGCCGGACTCCAGCAGGCTGGCCTGCAGGATCAGCTGCAGCGGAGAGTGCACCTCTTTCCACTGGCTTTCGGTAGAAACCTGTCCACGCCCCTGCTCGTCAAGCGTAAGCTGAACTTCATCCAGACTGCGGCTCAGGTTCTCCTCGGCGATATCGCCAAACTGGAAGCCCGGCAGCGCAGCCACCGCGTCACGCAGAGGACGCAGGAAAAGCTGGCCCTGCAGAGAATTACCGTTGGCCGGGGCGCCATACAGGTAATAGCCCACCACGTTAAAGTCCACGTTATCCTGCGGTGAAACCGGCGTTTTTTGTCCGCTCAGGTTGAGCGCCATACACTCTGGCATGAAGTCTTCGACGTGGAAGTCCCACAGGCGCTGCAGGTTATCGCCCGTGTTGGCGCGGATATGCCACATACCGGTCTGCGCCCCGCTGTCCAGCGGATAGTTAAAGCGATAGAGCCCGTTCTCTGGCTTGACGACAATCGTACGCGCGACCTGTCCATCCGGACGCAGCACGTCAAGCTTCACAGGCTGATCCGGAAGTGGCTTACCGTCACTGTCGCGCAGGAGACCGTTGAGGATCACCGTTTCACCCGGGCGGTAGAGATCGCGCGGGCCAAACATGAAGAATTGCTTGCTGTAGCCCGGGCTCCCAGCGATATCAAACTCCGCCAGGTCGAGGGCCGGTAGCTTGAGATCGAGCAGCGTGGTCTGGCCATCTTTACTGGCCAGGATCAGCGCGGCCTCTTTGTCGGTTTCAAGCTTCGCATGGCCGTCGGCATCGCTGTTTGCTTCGGCAAGCGTCTGGCCTTTGTCATTCAGCAGGGTGACGGTCACGCCGGACTGCGCCGCACCGTTTTCCAGACTCTGGGTGAAGATGTCCAGGCGGTTGTGATAACGGTGAGCGGACAGTCCAATATCGCTTAAGGTAAAGAGCGTCGCGGCGTTGCTGTAGTTGTAGTGCCCTGCCTGGTTCATGACCGCGATATAAACGCCAGACTGCTGGAGAGGTTTAATATCCTTCAGAGGCAACAGCAATTTTTCGCGCGTATTGCGCGCCGGATTAAGATCGAATCGACCGGTGTAAACCAGCTCCGCCATCTTCAGCAGATTGTCGGATTCCCAGTTTGTCAGCGAGTTACGGTACTCCCACTGGCTGACAAGGGAGGCCAGCGATTCAGGCTTCACGCGGTAAAAGTTAACATCAACATTGTTGACGTTGAGCGCCATCACCGGCAGACCTTCGACCACCTTGCCCGGCAGCAGCGAGCCGCGGCTGGCAAAACCGACAGTGGGTTCAACGTCCCGGGTGGTCAGGGCTTTTTCATAATCAATGCCGAACGTCGCCTTGTTCAGCGCCTGCAGGCCACGTTCAACGGTGACGACCAGGTTGCGGTTAGGCTCCAGATGGCGCAGGCGAAGCTCTTTCAGGTTAGGCGCAAGTTCCCACGCCCCATCAACCTTGCCGCTTTTCTTATCCACGACATGCACGGTTTTCGCGAAATCCTGATCGGGATTCAGCGGAACAGAAAAGGTCAGCACCAGCGTGGCGGCACCGTCGAGCTGAACTTCTGAGGTATCCAGCAGCGTCAGCGCTTTTCCCTGACTCTGAGCAGCCAGTTTAGCCAGCGTTTCTGCACTGGGTTTTTCCGCGGCTTTCGGTGTTGATGCGGTGGATGCCGCGGGAGCCGCAGCTTGAGATTTATCGTCGCTGTTATCACAGCCGACAAGCGTAAACGTGGTAAGCAGCGCAAGAGAGAGCGCGGCTAAGCGAAACGGTTTCATCCTTTGTCCCTGGCCCATGGAGCCTGTTGGTCGTCGTCCGGATAAGTATTATCCGCAAGTTTCATTAATTCAAAAAGTCCAATTTTAGAATCTGGAAAGCGCCTCGCAGAATGGCATCACGCCGCTACGCCGTGATGGAACCGCGATCACAGCACATAACGTCACATGTTACCTTTCACGTCATTTGTTTTTAAAACAAGAAGATAGCTGGATAAGTGCGCCTGAAGACTGCTAGTTTTATGACCATGACGCACCCCGAGTGCGCGGTTCAAAAAGAGAGAAAGCCATGAAACGAGCCGTGAACGCCCTACAAAATTTCGGAAAATCATTGTACGGACCGGTACTTATTTTACCGATCGTCGGTCTGTTTATCGCCTTTGGTAACGTGCTGGGTAACGGTAATCTCGCTGAATACCTGCCGTTTCTTGGCCATCCCCTGATTCAGCATATTGGTCAGCTTATCGCGAAATCTGCCGTGTCGGTGCTGGTGAACCTGGCGCTGGTGTTTGCCGTCGGGATCCCGATTGGCCTGGCGACGCGCGATAAAGGCTATGCCGCGCTAATTGGGCTGGTGACTTTTGTCGTGTTCATCAACGCCATGAACGTCACGCTGCAGCTGCAGGGCGCGCTGGCGCCAGCTGCCCAGATGAAAGCGGCCGGGCAGACCATGGTGCTGGGCGTGCAGGTGCTGGAGATGGGGGTTTTTGCCGGGATCCTGACCGGGGCGCTCTCCGGCTATCTGTACAACAAATACTCCGGCGTACAGTTTAACGGCGCGATGGCGATTTACTCCGGCCACTGTTTTGTCGCTATCGTCATGCTCCCCGTCTCCATGCTGCTCGGCGTGGTGATGAGTGAACTGTGGCCGTTTGCCCAGCACGGCATTAGCGCCCTGGCGCTGGCCATCAAAGGCTCCGGGCCGTTTGGCGTAGCAATCTACGGTTTCCTGGAACGCATTCTGGTCCCCACCGGCCTGCACCATCTGGTTTATACGCCGTTCCTTTATACCGAGCTGGGCGGCACGCAGGAGGTGTGCGGCGCAACCTATCAGGGCGCGCGCAATATCTACTTCGCCGAGATGGCCTGCCCGTACGTGAAGCAGCTCAGCAGCACCGTGGTGTGGGACGCGCGCGGCATCAGCAAGATGTTCGGCCTGCCTGCCGCCGCGCTGGCGATGTATATGACCGCAAAGCCGGAGCGTAAAGCGATTGCGAAAGCGATTCTGATCCCGGCGGCGCTGACCTCGCTGCTGGTCGGCGTGACCGAGCCGATTGAGTTCTCCTTCCTGTTCGTCGCCCCGCTGCTCTTCGTGGTGCACGCGGTGCTGACCGGCATCGGCATGTTGCTGTTCTCGCTGCTGGGCGTTCACGCCATCGGCGCCAACGGGATTATTGACTTCATCCTTTACAACCTGCCGCTCGGCACGCAGAAGTCCAACTGGCCGATGTACATCGTGGTCGGGCTGATCATGTTTGCCCTCTACTTCGTGGTGTTCCGCTTCCTGATCCTGCGCTTCAACATGAAAACGCCAGGCCGTGAGGATGACGATAAGGAGACGCGCCTCTACAGCAAGCAGGAGTACCAGGCCAAAGGCAATAACGACGGGCTGGGCGAATCCATCGTGGCGGGGCTGGGCGGCCGGGAAAATATTGAAGTGGTGGATAACTGCTACACCCGCTTACGCGTCACGGTGAAGGACGTCGCCATCATCGACGAGCCGCGGCTGAAGGCGACCGGCGCGAAAGGGATTATCAAACAAGGTAACAACGTTCAGGTGGTCTACGGGCTGCACGTCAAAAAAATGCGAGAAGCCGTTGAGACGTTTCTCTGAAAGGAGCTAAAAATGTTTACACCCCCATTTATTCTGTCAATTGCCGGCGGCGGCAGCACCTACACGCCGGGTATTGTGAAAAGCCTGATGGTGCGCCTGCAGGATTTCCCGCTGGCCGAAATCCGCCTCTATGACATCGACGAGGCGCGTCAGAACACCATTGCGCCCGTCGTCGAGAAGGTTATTCGCGACCACAGTCAGAGCATCAAATTTACCGTCACCAGCGATCCGGAAGTGGCCTTCAGCGGCGCGCATTTCGTCTTCGCCCAGATGCGCGTCGGCCAGTATAAAATGCGCGAACAGGACGAGAAGATCCCGCTGCGTCACGGCGTGGTCGGCCAGGAAACGTGCGGACCCGGCGGGCTGGCGTACGGACTGCGCACGATCCTGCCGATGGTGGAGCTTATCGATCTGGTCGATCGCTACGCGCATGAAAAAGCCTGGATCGTGAACTACTCCAACCCGGCGGCGATCGTCGCGGAGGGCGTGCGCCGCCTGCGGCCAAATGCGCGGGTGCTGAACATCTGCGATATGCCGGTGGCCGCGATGCGCAATATGGGGGCGATTCTGGGCGTCGATCGACACAAGCTCGCAGTCGACTACTTCGGTCTGAACCACTTCGGCTGGTTTACCCGCGTACTGGTGGACGGCGAAGACAAGCTGCCCGAGTTGCGTAAGCATATCGCGAAGTTTGGCCTGCTGACGGAAGATGCGGCCAAAACCGACCCGCAGCACTCGGATCCTTCGTGGGTAAAAACCTGGCGCAACATTAAGCCGATCATGGATAACTTCCCGGAGTATCTGCCGAACCCGTATCTGCAGTACTACCTGATGCCGAACCAGATTGTGGAGCATCAGAACCCGGACTATACCCGCGCCAATGAAGTGATGGACGGGCGTGAGAAAAAACTGTTCGCCGCAGCTGAAGAATACAAGCTCACCGGGATCCTGCCGGACGCCTTCCACGTGGGCGTGCACGGCGAGTTTATCGTTGACGTCGCCTGCTCGCTGGCCTTTAACCTGCGGAGCCGCCATCTGGTGATGGTGGAAAACCGCGGGGCGATTACCAACCTGCCGTACGATGCCGTGGTGGAAGTGCCCGCGTATATCACCTCCGAAGGCCCGGAACCGATTCGCATCGGTCAGGTGCCGCTGTTCCATCAGACCCTTTTGCAACAGCAGCTCGCCTCCGAACAGCTGCTGGTGGAGGCGACCATCGAGGGCAGCTATGAGAAAGCCCTGCAGGCGTTCACCCTCAACCGCACCGTGCCGACCATGGAACATGCAAAAGCGATTCTGGATGAGATGATCGAGGCCAACCGCGACTACTGGCCTGCGCTGCAAAAAGCCTGGCAGGACGGCGAAACGGTGAAAAAATAGGGGCTTGCTCGCGAGTTGAACGTGGTTTGCTTGTCGGTGTCAGAAAAAACACCGACAATCCTTTTTTACGGAAAAGAATGGAGGCAACCCATGTCCACCTCATATTTTGTCGCCGCCGACTGGCTGATTGAGCACGGTGACGATCCGGAAGTTCAGATAATTGACGCGCGTATGGCCCCGCCGGGGCAAGAGCATCGCGACGTGCCCGGTGAATACCGCGCAGGGCACCTGCCTGGCGCGGTATTTTTTGATATCGAAGCCCTCTCCGATCGCAACTCTCCCCTGCCGCACATGCTGCCGCGCCCGGAAGCGTTTTCCGTGGCGATGCGCGAGCTGGGCGTCAGCAAAGACAAACACCTCGTTGTTTATGACGAAGGTAACCTCTTCTCTGCGCCGCGCGCGTGGTGGATGCTGAAAAACTTCGGCGTGGAAAAAGTCTCGATTCTGGCGGGCGGCCTCGCAGGCTGGAAGCGTGACGAGCTGCCCCTTCAGCAGGGCGACGTGACGCTGCCGGAAGGCGAATTCGATGCCACGTTCGACGCGCACGTGGTGAAACGCCTGACCGACGTGCTGGTCGTTAGCCATGAAAGCACAGCGCAAATCGTCGATGCCCGTCCTGCTCCGCGCTTCAACGCACAAGCGGATGAACCGCGTCCGGGGCTGAAGCGCGGCCATATTCCGGGCGCGCTGAACGTGCCGTGGGGCGATCTGGTGTTTGAGGGCGAACTGAAAACCACCGACGAGCTGCGCGCCATTTTTGACCGTGCAGGCGTGGATTTACATCGTCCGATTATTGCCAGCTGCGGCTCCGGCGTCACGGCCTGCGTGGCGATCCTGGCGCTTGCCACGCTCGGCGCGAACGACGTCACGCTATACGACGGCGCCTGGAGCGAATGGGGTGCGCGAGACGATCTGCCTGTCGAACCCGCGAAATAATGGATAACCGCCTGGCCACGCTGTTAACGCGCGGGGCATCGCTGACCCGCGCGGAGTATCGCGTCCTCGCCCACCTCACGGAGCATCCGCTGCTGGTGGGCAACATCACGGTGCGAGAGCTGGCGCAGGCGACGTTTGTTTCTACCGCCACCATCATGCGGCTGTGTCAGAAGCTGGGGTTCAGCGGCTTTAGCGAGTTTATCTGGCACTGCAAGCAGCTGCTCTC
Organism: Enterobacter cloacae complex sp. CARB60; assembly: GCF_036487345.1. NCBI lineage: Bacteria > Pseudomonadati > Pseudomonadota > Gammaproteobacteria > Enterobacterales > Enterobacteriaceae > Enterobacter > Enterobacter cloacae complex sp. CARB60. The sequence goes on along the minus strand of NZ_JAZKLC010000002.1, from coordinate 1,113,088 downwards.
CGACACGCCGCATATTGCCGCTCAGGGGCAGTCGCTTCCTGAACTCCCGGCGCTGTTTAATCAGTTTATTGCCAACTATCAGCACACCTTCCAGTGGGTCACGCAGGAGAAGCGCCAGCAGTTTGCCGACCTGCTGCGCCAGAAAGAGAGCTTCTTTCTCTACGGCGCCGGGTTTTCCTATCTTTTTGCGGAGTACCTGACCAAGAAGCTGCAGGTGCTGGGCAAAACGGCGTTTATCTCCGGGCCGGGGGACAGCCGGAATATTTTCCTCAGCAACGCCGCCCGCTATCAGGTGTTTATTGCCGTCTCGCGCAGCGGCGAAACGGAGCAGGTGCTGGATAAAGCGCGGATTGCCAAAAACGTCGGCATGACGATTGTCGCCTTTACCCGCGCCTCGGCCAATACGCTGGCGGGGATGGCGGACGTGCACTTCGCCCTCTATGACGAAGCGGTACACTTCGCCGCCGAAGCCGCGGGGGTGACGTCGTTTGAGTCGAATCTGGTGCTGCTGATGGATTTACTGCTGCTGGAAGCAACGGGGTGATATTCACCCCGCCGTAATCAGATGATGCGGTTAGTTTTGAGATCGCGCAGGAAGCCGCCCCAGCGACGTTCGTAGAACGGCGTGATGTGCTCGGTAATAAAGTGGCTGATGCCCTTCTCACCGTTTTTCACCTGGCAGATATCAATCGGTTCATCTCCCGGCAGCGTGTCGGTCGCCACGCTTCCCGCCGCCTGAATGATCTCGTCGATATCGCCGTCCGCCTCAATACCAATCAGCAGTATCGGATGTTCGTCCGCGCGCTCTTTAATGGAGCAGAGAAACGCACGTCTCACCGGCTTGATGGTTTTAAACAACGTGGTCAGGGAGTCAATCATCTGCGCGGGCGGCTCGGCCACTTCAGACAGCAGCAGCGTTTCGCCCCCTTCCAGCACTTCCTGGGTGCTGAGCGGGTTGCCCTCTTCACCTATCAGGTGGCTGATTTCGCGCGGCGTGAACTCTTTCCCGGTCGGCAATTTAGCGTTGAGGAACAGCGTCTGGCCCAGCGTCATTTCAAACAGGGTACGCACCGGCATCACCACGAACGCCTGTTCGTCTTCTACCGCTTTCTGCAGGGCTTCCAGCGAGGTGAAGAACGGGATCACCGAAGTGCCGTCGTCTTTCTCCCAGTGCAGCAGATCCAGCGCGCTGTCTTCGACAACCTGCTCACCTTCCGCCGCGGTGCCCGGCACCCAGACGGTGGACTCCAGCAGCGTGCGGAAAAATGCCGGACGGTGGGCGGGCTCGGTCGCCGCCTGCTCCAGCAGGGTTTCTAATTCGTTTTTGGTTTCGGACATAGTTTCGCTACTTCTAAAAACGCCGGGTGGCGCTTCGCTTACCCGGCCTACAAAACCGTAGGCCCGTGCAAGCGCAGCGCCGCCGGGCAATACGATCACTCCGTAGGCCAGCGCAAGCGCAGCGCCGCCGGGCAATGACGATTACTCCGCCGTAAGCAGGTTCGCCACGGTACGCACGCCCAGACCGGTCGCGCCCGCGGACCACTGCTCAACCGCCGCTTTACGGTACGTTGCGGAGCAGTCGATGTGCAGCCAGCCTTCGTGATAATTCTCAACGAAGTGGGACAGGAAGCCTGCTGCGGTGCTTGCCCCCGCCGGGTAAGCCGCGCTCGCGGTGTTGTTCAGCTCGGCAAAGTTGGACGGCAGCTGGCTGCGGTGGAACTCGGCCAGCGGCAGACGCCAGAACGGCTCGTTTTCCGCAGCGGCGCTTGCCAGCAGGCGAGCGGCCAGCTTGTCGTCGAAGCTGAACAGCGCATGGTAGTCGTTACCCAGGGCGGTTTTTGCCGCGCCGGTCAGGGTCGCCATGTCGATAATCAGCTCCGGCTTCTGGGCAGAGGCGTCGATCAGGCCATCGGCCAGCACCAGACGGCCTTCGGCGTCGGTGTTCATCACTTCGACGTTTTTGCCGTTGCGGTAGCGAATGATGTCGCCCAGCTTGAAGGCGTTACCGCTCACCATGTTATCCGCGCAGCACAGGTACAGCTTCACGCGCTTGTTCAGGCCGCGGGTGATGGCGAACGCCAGCGCGCCGGTGATGGTTGCCGCGCCGCCCATGTCGGACTTCATGGAGTCCATGAACGCGCTCTGCTTCAGGCTGTAGCCGCCGGTGTCGAAGGTGATGCCTTTACCGACCAGGCAGGCAAAGACCGGCGCTGCTTTATCGCCGGTTGGGTTGTAATCCAGCGCCAGCAGGACCGGAGGACGCTCAGAACCACGGCCCACGGTGTGGATGCCCATGTAGTTCTGCTCGCGCAGGTCTTCACCTTTGGTGATGCGGTAGGACATTTTCTCGCCCGCCACGCCGCACAGCAGGTCAACTGCGCGCTGCGCCAGCTGCTCCGGACCGAGCTCTTCCGCCGGGGCGTTGATGGTGTCGCGCACCCAGTCGATGATTTGCAGGCGGCTTTCCAGCTCTTTCTGGCCGGCTTCATCAAGGTTGGCCCACTCGATTTTGCGGGTGCCTTTCGGGCCTTTGTAGCCTGCCCAGAATGCCCAACTGCGGTCGGTGTCCCAGCCTTCGCCAGCCAGGGAGACATGCTTAATGCCCAGGCCGTCAATTTTGCGGGCGGCGCGCTGGATCAGGCCGGTATCATCTTTGCCCGTCAGGTGCAGGGTAATGCCGTCGTTATTAATGCTGTAGGTGGCTTTCTCGCCCCAGCGCGCGTCGGCAGGCTGATTCGAGAGCGTAATCTTCATCGCTTCGGTCATTTTATTTTTCCTTATTAGCAACTAGCAAACGGGCCGCCTGAAGGCAGCCCGTTATGTTATTTATTCTGCTTCATCTAACCAGACTAACAGAATCGCCTCCAGAATTTTTTCATTGGATGCGTTTGGATCGTCGTCGAAATCCTCTAAATCGCAGATCCACTGGTGCATGTCGGTGAATCGTACGGTCTTCGGATCGAGATCCGGGTTCGCGTCGTAGAGCGCTTCGCCGATTTCACGGCTGTCTGTCCACTTCAGTCCCATATCAATGCTCGCGTGCGTGGTTGATGGTGTAGCGTGGGAATTCCACGACCAGATCTTCATCGGTCACCGCGGCCTGGCAGCTCAGGCGGCTGTCTGGCTCCAGACCCCATGCTTTATCCAGCATGTCGTCTTCGTCTTCGGTGCTCTCGGCGAGAGAGTCGAATCCTTCACGCACGATGCAGTGGCAGGTGGTGCAGGCACAGGATTTTTCACAGGCGTGTTCCACTTCGATACCTGCACGCAGGGCAACATCGAGAATGGTTTCACCGGTCTTAGCTTCCAGAACAGCGCCATCCGGACAGAGGTCCGCATGAGGCAAAATTACAATCTTTGGCATATTAAACCTCGTCCACGGACTGGCCTTTCAGCGCGACGCGGACAGATTTGTCCATGCGGCGAGCAGCAAAGTCCTGGGTTTGTTTATCAACGTTTTTAATGGCTTCTTCTATTGCATCAGCGTCATCGCCTACTGCGACAGCGCTTAAGTGCGCGGCAGCATCGTCAATCACCTGGCGCTCAGCGGCGCTTAACAGCGCGGCATCGGCAGCAAGCGCGCCGTTCAGGCTTTCCAGCACGCGGGCGGCTTCAACTTTTTGTTCAGCCAGCATACGCGCCTTCACATCCTGCTCGGCGTAGCTCATTGAGTCCTGAATCATGGAGGCGATTTCGCCATCGGTCAGGCCGTAGGACGGCTTCACCTGGATGGACGACTCCACGCCGGTGGATTTTTCCATCGCCGTCACGCTCAGCAGGCCGTCCGCATCCACCTGGAAGGTGACGCGAATATGCGCCCCGCCCGCAGGCAGCGCCGGGATACCGCGCAGCGCAAAGCGCGCCAGAGAGCGGCAGTCCTGCACCAGCTCGCGTTCGCCCTGCATCACGTGGATGGACATCGCGGTCTGGCCGTCTTTGAAGGTGGTGAACTCCTGCGCGCGCGCCACCGGAATGGTGGTGTTACGCGGGATCACTTTCTCCACCAGGCCGCCCATGGTTTCTAACCCCAGCGACAGCGGGATGACGTCCAGCAGCAGCATTTCGCTGTCCGGCTTGTTGCCGACCAGAATATCGGCCTGGATTGCAGCGCCCACGGCAACCACTTTATCCGGATCGATGGAGGTCAGCGGCGTGCGGCCAAAGAATTCGCCCACGCGCTCGCGCACCAGCGGCACGCGGGTCGAGCCGCCCACCATGACCGCTTCCAGCACCTCGCTCGCCTCAACGCCCGCATCTTTCAACGCGCGACGGCAGGCCAGCAGGGTGCGTTTCACCAGCGGGGCAATCAGATCGTTGAACTGGTCGCGGGTGATGTCACCCTGCCAGCCAGCAACATTGACGGTAACCGTCTGCGCATCGCTCAGGGCGATTTTGGCGTCGATGGCCGCATCCAGCAGCTCACGCTGCACGCGCGCATCGCTGCGATCGCTGATGCCCGCCTGCTCGCGAATGTAGTCAGCCAGCAGATGGTCGAAGTCATCGCCGCCCAGCGCGGAATCCCCGCCGGTCGCCAGCACTTCAAACACCCCGCGGCTTAAGCGCAGGATCGAGATATCAAAGGTACCGCCGCCGAGATCGTAAACCGCAATGACCCCTTCCTGACCGGAGTCGAGGCCGTAGGCAATCGCCGCCGCCGTCGGTTCGTTCAGCAGGCGCAGCACGTGCAGGCCCGCCAGACGCGCGGCGTCTTTGGTGCCCTGACGCTGTGCATCGTCAAAATAGGCCGGAACGGTGATCACCACGCCGTCTAAATCGCCGCCGAGCGTCGCCGTAGCGCGCGCCGCCAGCGCTTTGAGGATGTCGGAGGAAACTCGAATCGGGTTCAGCAGACCGGCCGCGGTCGCGATCATCGGCAGGCCGTTTTCACTGGCCTGGAGCTGATACGGCAGATGCGGGTAGCGGGTCTGAATATCGGTCAGCGAGCGGCCCATCATGCGCTTTACGGAGCTGATGGTGTTGGCCGGATCGCGCGCGGCGTTGGCGCGGGCGTCATAGCCGACCGCGTGACCCTGCTGCTGGTAGTGGACCACGGAAGGCAGCAGATGGCGGCCCTGCTCGTCGGCCAGCGTTTCCGCCTGGCCGCTGCGCACGGTCGCCACGAGGGAATTGGTGGTGCCCAAGTCAATACCCACCGCCAGACGACGCTGGTGCGGTGCGGCACTTAAGCCAGGCTCACTAATTTGTAATAAGGCCATAATTGCTTCCGAAATTAAAAATCGAGCAGCTTTTCTTCGAGTTGTTCAGCACTGCTTCGCAGTTTATCGAGAAAACGGAGTTTGCGCACAGTATCTGCCGCCACGTCCCAGGTCTCGTTGTTCAGTTGCTCCACCATCTGCTGATGGCGGGTATCGAACATGCCCTTCACGCGCGTGATGAAGCTTTCCAGACGCGCTTCGTCTTTGGCCTGTTCAATCTCATCCAGCTCTTCGCGAAGCTCCAGCTGTTCCATCAGAAACGCGGTGTCGCGCACGGTATGCTGTTCGCTCGCCAGGTCGAAACCGTGGAGCGAGAGCAGATATTCTGCACGGCTCAGCGGATGGCGCAGCGTCTGCCAGGCCTGGTTGATGGTCGCAGAGTGCGAGACCGCAGCCAGTTGCTCTGACTGAGTACCACTGGCGAATTTATCCGGATGATACTGACGCTGCAGATCCTGAAAGCGGATCGTCAGCGCCTGGAGATCAATCGGGTATTGAGCGGGTAGTCCGAAGAGAGTGAAGTAATCCATAACAATCTCAGGGGTAGCCTGTTAGAACAAACCCCACGCGCAGCAGGTACGCCACGGTGGGGTTTCGGATGACGCGCGGTTAAACGTGGAAGCTTTCGCCGCAACCACACTCGTCTTTGACGTTCGGGTTCGTGAATTTGAACCCTTCGTTCAGGCCTTCTTTAACGAAGTCCAGCTGAGTGCCGTTGAGGAATTGCAGGCTTTTGCCATCGACCACCACCTTCACGCCCTTGTCTTCAAACACGGTGTCGTCAGACGCCGGTTCATCAACAAACTCCAGTACGTAAGCCATACCAGAACAGCCGGAGGTACGTACGCCCAGTCGCAGGCCAAAGCCTTTACCACGGTTCGCCAGAAAAGAGCTTACTCGCGCGGCAGCGCTGTCGCTAAGGGTAATCGACATACTCAAACCTCAATTATTTTGCTTCACGTTTGCTTTTGTAATCCGCAATGGCGGCTTTGATCGCGTCTTCTGCCAGAATTGAACAGTGAATTTTCACCGGTGGCAGTTCGAGTTCTTCAGCAATGTCCGTGTTCTTAATCGCCTGTGCTTCGTCCAGAGACTTGCCCTTCACCCATTCGGTGACCAGGGAGCTGGACGCGATAGCAGAACCGCAGCCGTAGGTCTTGAAGCGCGCGTCTTCAATGATACCTTCATTGTTGACTTTAATCTGCAACTTCATCACGTCGCCACACGCCGGTGCGCCAACCATGCCGCTACCGACAGATTCGTCGCTGTTGTCAAAAGAGCCAACGTTGCGCGGGTTCTCGTAATGATCGATGACTTTTTCGCTGTATGCCATGATTGAATTCTCCTTATGTACCGATTAGTGATGTGACCATTCAATGCTGTTCAGATCCACGCCCTGCTTGAACATTTCCCACAGTGGAGAAAGGTCGCGCAGACGGCCAATGGAGTTGCGAACCAGCTTGATGGTGTAGTCAATCTCTTCTTCGGTAGTGAAACGACCTAAAGAGAAACGGATAGAGCTGTGTGCCAGCTCGTCGGTCATACCCAGCGCGCGCAGCACGTAGGATGGCTCCAGGCTTGCAGACGTACAGGCAGAACCGGAAGAAACCGCCAGGTCTTTCAGCGCCATGATCAGCGATTCGCCTTCAACATAGTTGAAGCTCACGTTGAGGATGTTGGGTGCGCCCTGCTCAAGATCGCCGTTCAGATACACTTCTTCCATATCTTTCACGCCGTCCCACAGACGGTTACGCAGCGTGCGCAGGCGCGCCATCTCGGTTTCCATCTCTTCTTTTGCAATACGGTACGCTTCGCCCATGCCCACGATCTGGTGAACAGGCAGCGTGCCGGAACGCATGCCGCGCTCGTGACCGCCGCCGTGCATCTGTGCTTCGATGCGGATACGTGGCTTACGACGAACGTACAGCGCGCCGATCCCTTTCGGGCCATAGATTTTGTGGCCGGAGAAGGACATCAGGTCTACTTTCAGCTGGCTCAGGTCGATAGGCAGTTTGCCCACGCTCTGGGTCGCGTCCACGTGGTAGATGATACCGCGCGCGCGGCACATTTCGCCGATGGTCGCGATGTCCTGTACTACGCCTATTTCGTTGTTGACGTGCATGATGGAAACCAGAATGGTGTCATCACGCATGGCCGCTTCGAGCTCTTTGAGGTCAATAATACCGTTGCTCTGTGGCGCCAGGTAAGTCACTTCGTACCCTTCACGCTCCAGCTGGCGGCAGGTATCCAGCACGGCTTTGTGTTCGGTTTTGCTGGTGATAATGTGCTTGCCTTTTTTCTGATAAAAGTTGGCTGCACCTTTGATCGCCAGGTTGTCGGATTCGGTCGCACCGGAGGTGAAAACAATCTCACGCGGGTCGGCACCCACCAGGTCAGCTATCTGATTACGGGCGATATCAACCGCCTCTTCAGCATGCCAGCCAAAACGGTGTGAACGGGAAGCTGGGTTACCAAAGTTTCCGTCCAGGGTCAGACACTGCATCATTTTCTCGGCAACACGCGGGTCCACCGGCGTGGTTGCGGAGTAATCGAGATAAATCGGTAATTTCATTGCTCTTTAAACTCCGTACATCGCTTCAATGCAAGGAATCAGGCAACCGGCTGGATGTACGACCGAGTACACGGGGCGTGACCGCCCCGGCCTGATTCTGAAATCTTTATCGTTTTATTACGCGCGCAGTTTGACGTCGATAGCGTCCTGCGCGCGGGTGCTGCGTTGGGAATCCTGACCGTGCTGACGACCAGAGACATCCAGAACTTCCTGGTTATTGACCAGTTCACCCAGGGTGATGTTGTTCAGGAAGCCGGTGAGACGGTCGCTCAGATCGCGCCACAGCGCGTGGGTCAGGCATTTGTCGCCGCCCTGGCAGCCGCCTTTCCCCTGGCAACGGGTCGCGTCAACGGATTCGTCAACTGCGCTAATCACTTCACCAACTGCAATACTGCCCGCGTCTTTACCCAGCAGATAACCGCCGCCTGGGCCACGAACGCTGGAAACCAGTCCATTTTTACGCAGTCTGGAGAACAGCTGTTCCAGATAAGAGAGGGAGATCCCTTGTCGTTCAGAAATATCAGCCAACGGAACCGGGCCCGCTTCGGAGTTGAGCGCAACGTCCAGCATCGCGGTCACGGCATAACGCCCTTTAGATGTCAGTCTCATGTCTTACTTAACCTCAAACTCGCCCCTGCCCGGGGTTTTTTATAGTAAAATGGGGTATTGCATAGCAGGGCCAAGTCTGACATTCCTGACTAAAATGGTCAACTATTTACTTGACTGTTTTAGTCAGGTATTTAACCTTCCGTGCCGTTTTACCTGGGTGCGGCCTGATGCCCTCACCCCGGCCCTCTCCCACGGGGAGAGGGAGAAAACAAACCGGCACTATTCCTTATTCTTCTGCTCAATCGACGCCAGAATTCCGCGCAGGATGTTCAGCTCCTGGCTTTCCGGGCGCGCACGGGTAAACATACGGCGCAGCTTGTTCATTACCTGGCCCGGGTGACCTTCACGGATAAAGCCGGTTGAGAGCAGCGTCTGCTCCAGGTGACCGTAGAAGCGCTCAAGGTCATCCACAAGCGGGTAGGCCGTCTCTTCTTTCGGTTCGACCGGTTTCTCCTGCGTCGCCAGCCAGGCCATGCGCACTTCATAGGCGATAACCTGCACCGCCATCGCCAGGTTTAGCGAGCTGTATTCCGGGTTCGCCGCGATGGCAACGTGATAGTGGCACTTCTGCAGCTCGTCGTTGGTCAGGCCAACGCGCTCGCGGCCAAACACCAGCGCAACCGGGGCCTGCTCCGCTTCTGAGACGCTTTTCAGGCCGCATTCGCGCGGATCCAGCATCGGCCACGGCAGCGTGCGTGAACGCGCGCTCGTGCCGACAACGAGGCTGCAACCGGCTAGCGCTTCGTCAAGGGTATCGACGATCTGGGCGTTGCCGATCACGTCGCTGGCACCGGCTGCCAGGGCGATGGCCTGCGAGTCTGGTTTCACCAGCGGATTAACCAGCCACAGGTTTGTTAATCCCATGGTTTTCATAGCGCGGGCAACGGAGCCCATGTTGCCGGTGTGCGAGGTTTCGACCAGCACGATTCGAATGTTTTGCAGCATAATTTTTAATGTCTGAATTCAGCGTCTGAAGAATATTCCGGCATATTATCATAAACGGGAGACATAATCCGATCCCACTGCTATACTCTGCGCCGATTTTCCTGTTCTTTAACATCCAGTGAGAGAGACCGATGCATCCGATGCTGACCATCGCCGTGCGCGCAGCGCGCAAGGCGGGTAATGTAATTGCCAAACACTACGAAACGCCAGACTCCGTAGAAACCAGCCAGAAAGGCAGCAATGATTTCGTGACTAACGTCGATAAAGCCGCAGAAGCGATTATTATCGAAACAATCCGCAAATCTTACCCGCAGCACACCATCATCACCGAAGAAAGCGGTGAACATGAAGGTACCGATCAGGATGTTCAATGGGTTATCGATCCACTGGATGGCACCACCAACTTCGTCAAACGCCTGCCACACTTCTCTGTGTCTATCGCAGTACGCATTAAAGGCCGTACTGAAGTCGCCGTTGTTTACGATCCAATGCGTAACGAACTGTTCACCGCTACCCGCGGCCAGGGCGCACAGCTGAACGGCTACCGTCTGCGCTGCAGCAACGCACGCGATCTGGACGGCACCATCCTGGCGACCGGTTTCCCCTTCAAGGCGAAACAGCACGCGACCACCTATATGAATATCCTGGGCAAACTGTTCACCGAATGCGCGGACTTCCGTCGCACCGGTTCTGCTGCGCTGGATCTGGCCTACGTGGCGACCGGCCGCGTTGACGGTTACTTCGAGCTGTCACTGAAGCCGTGGGACTTTGCTGCGGGCGAGCTGATCGCACGTGAAGCTGGCGCGATTGTTTGCGACTTCACCGGCGGCCACAACTACATGACCACTGGCAACATCGTTGCAGGTAACCCACGCGTTGTTAAAGCCATGCTGGCAAACATGCGTGATGAACTGAGCGATGCGCTGAAGCGTTAATCCAGTTTGTTAAGCCCGGTGGCGCTACGCTTACCGGGCCTACAAAATCGCTCAGTACGTTAGAAAGGCCGCAATCCCCTTCCCATCGGCACCGCGCTCATCCACATCGTCACCGCCGCTACCAGCAGAATCACCCCGCCCGCCAGCGCAAGCGTTGTCCACCCTACCTGTCGCCACAATACCGGCGTTTTATTGCCGCTGAGTTTGACCGCCAGCTGACGGAAGCTGTGTACCAGCAGCGCTAACGACGAAATGGTGAGAGACGTTCCTGCCGCCATCGCCAGCGCGGAGAGCATTCCCCAGCCGAATACGCCAATTACCTTACTGAACAGCAGCACCATGATGGCACCCGAACACGGGCGCATGCCCATCGAGAGAACAATCATCAGCCGCGCGCGCCAGTCGTCGCCGTTCTGCAACTGTTCCTGCGTGGGCAAATGCTGATGCCCGCAGCCGCAGCTTTCATCATGAACGTGGTGCGGCGTAAAGGTTTTGAATTTCGGTTTTTGCAGCAGCACGCGCAGCTTTTTCAGCGCCCGCCAGCAGAGGATCAGCCCCAGCACGCCCACCAGCGCGTAGCTCCCCTTCTCCAGCCAGAAGCTGCTCATGTGCAACTGGCGTGCGGGAAGCTGTAACAGTGAAAGGACGACCACGACGAGCGCAATCGCCACGCCGCCCTGAAGCAGTGAGGAGGCCAGCGTCAGGCCAATACTCGATTTCAGCTTCGACGGATGTGTGGCAAGCCAGGTCGTTATCACGATTTTGCCGTGCCCCGGCCCCAGCGCGTGCAGAACGCCATAGATAAAACTGAACGCCAGCAGGGAGCCACCCGCTTTGGTCGGGTTCTCCGCCACCGCCTTCAGCAGACCGCTCATCTGCTGGTTGACCTCACGCTGCCAGACAATGCTTTTCATCATGACCTGCGGCCAGGCCTGCCACAGCCACAGCGAACCGCAAAAGGCGAACAGCAAAAATATCGCCAGCGGCCAAAGTTGAAGCCAGCGGCGCGGTTTCCGAACCGGAGAGGAGATCACTGACATTGTAACGTCACCTCCTGCGCGAACTGTTTACCCAACTCCATGTCCTCAGGCGGTGCATCTTCTTTATCAAGCGAGACCGCAAAGTTCAGCGTCTCTTCGCTGGGTTTCGGGGTGTGCACGCCAATTTTACAGTTTTTTTGCAGAGCGTCCGGCAGCCGTACGTCGCTGTCTTTGTCATAGCGCATGTCGACATAGTAGGTTGGGTCAAAGGTGGAAAAGCGGTACGTTTGCCCCGCCAGCGGCTGCGGATGTGCCAGAGGAAGCACGAACGTCAGCACCGCCTGATGCCCGTCACGCGTCATACCGTATTCCGTTGGCCGGTTAAGAAATTTGACGTTCTGCCCGTTGTGCCAGAATTCCGTGAAGTAGTGCTGGCCGAGCACGTTGGCCATCACTTCCGCCGCCAGCTTTTTCCAGATTTCGTCACCGGGCTTCGCGTTTCCCGCATCGTAGAGCAGATCGGCCGAGGTGATTTCATCCATCGTCCAGCGCATCTTCAGGCCGCTCAGCTGCGTGCCGTCGGTGACCAGCTCGGTTTGAAGGTCAATAAAACTGTGAGGGTGTGCGCTGGCGGTGAAGCCGATCGCCGCCAAAAATAACGCCATCGCACTTTGTTTAACTGTTTGCATCAATTCCTCACGTCAAAAATTCTGTGATGTTCCCCAGCAATCCTGAGTGAAAGGCCTGCCGGCGCGCTTTTCAGCGCTCATCCTTTAGCTATTCTTATCAAACATTCACACTGGATACCCGACAGATGATGACGACGCTTGAAATTCCATCTGTGCTTTCCAGTTCGCAGCGCCGCTGCCAGGTGCTTTTGATGCTTTACCTGCCCGATGCTGCCGTCACCGCACAGAGCATCATTGCTGCCAACGGGGTGGACGACGCGATGGCACGGCAAGATATAGCCGAGACGCGCGATGAAATCCAGCGCTATCACCGGCTGGATATCGTCACGCACCACGACGGCTGCTACCGGATTGAAGGCTCGGCCCTGAATCAGCGTTTATGCCTGCTGCACTGGCTGCGCCGGGCGCTGCGGCTTTGCCCGCAGTTTGTCTCGCACCAGTTTACCCCTGCATTAAAAACCGCGCTTAAACAACACGGCATTGCGCGGCCGCTTTACGACGATGCGAACCTGCGGGCGCTGATCGGCTTCTGCTCACGCAAGCTCCAGCGTCAGTTTGAATGCCGCGACGTCCAGTTTTTACAGCTCTATTTACAATACTGTCTTATTCAGCACCAGCTCGGGAACACGCCACAGTTTTCTCACGTTCAGCGCAGCTGGACCCAGTCGAGAGGGGAGTATTTTACGGCCCAGGAGATCGTGCGTCACTGGAGACGGCGCGTCCCACAGGGTGCACACGGGGATGAACAGCTGTTTCTGGCGCTGCTGTTTATGATGCTCCGCACGCCCGATCCGGTGCTCGACAAACACCAGCAGGATCAGCGCTTGCGCCGGGCCATCGTGCGCATGGTCGCCCGTTTTCGCTCGCAGACCGGGATGAACTTCAGCGACGAGCAAGGGCTGACCGATCAGCTCTATATCCATCTTGCTCAGGCGCTGGACCGCTCGCTGTTTGAGATTGGCATCGACACGAGCCTGCCGGAGGAGATCCATCGTCTCTATCCCCGGCTGTTACGCACCACGAAAGAAGCGCTGTTTGAGCTGGAGGCGGAATTTGGGCTGCGTTTTTCTGATGAAGAGATGAGCCTTGTCGCGGTGATTTTCGGTGCCTGGCTGATGCAGGAGACCGATCTGCATGAAAAACAGGTGATCCTGCTGACGGGAGACGATAAAGCCAGCGAGGATCTGATTGAACAGCAGCTTCGCGAGCTGACGCTGCTGCCGCTTAACATTCGCTATCTGACGCTGCAGGCTTTCCAGAAAGAGGGGGCACCGCGCGAGGCCGCGCTGGTTATCACCCCCTACCCTACTGCCCTGCCGCTGTTCTCGCCGCCGCTGATCCATGCCGTTGAGACATTGAACACGCAGCAGCAAGAACATATTCGCGCCATGCTGGAATCATAGCGACGCGCGAGCGGCCACTTTAGGGCGAACAACGATAGCGGGTAAGGCGACAAGCGCCATCACCCAGAAGACGCCATGCCCCAGGTGCTGGTAGAGGAACCCCGCAAAGACCGTCATGATCGCAATACTGCCCCCCATTGCGACCGCCGAATAGACGGCCTGCAGGCGAATAACGTCCCCGCCCTCGCGCGCAGCGATATAGCGCATCGCCGCCAGATGACATACGGTAAAGGTGCCGCAGTGAAGAATTTGCGCCACTATCAGCCACGGCAGATCGGTCGTCCAGCCCATAATGCCCCAGCGCGCCACGCCGCACACGGCGGAAAGCAACAGCAGGTCACGCGCGCCAAAGCGACGGAATAGCTTCTTGCTCAGGGCGAAGATAATGACTTCGGCCACCACGCCCAGCGACCACAGATAGCCCACTGCGGAAGCAGAGTATCCCGCCCCCTGCCAGTAGATGGCGCTGAACCCATAGTACGCCGCATGCGCCCCCTGAAGCAGACAGACACACGCCAGAAAACGCCAGCTTTGTGCTACCAGGCTCCGCCAGGCGGGCCAGCCGGCGCTCTCCTGATGGCGGCTTTCCCCCTGCGGCATTATCGACGGCCGCAGCAGCATGCCCAGCAGCATTGAGGCAATACCGATACTCAGCAGGGCGAGAATGGCGTGGTAATCGTAAAGGCTGACCAGTTTACCCACCAGCGCGGAGCCAATCACAAAGGCAATAGAGCCCCACAGGCGCACGCGGCCATAGTCCATGGTGATCTGCTTTTGCCAGGTGTTCGCAAGGGCATCCGTCAGCGGTACCAGCGGTGAGAAGAACAGGTTAAAGCCGACCATCACCACCATCAGCCAGGCAAACTGGTGGCTGACCCAGAAGCAGGCAACAAAGACCAGCGTCAGCAGAGCCAGAATGCGCACAGCCTTGATCAGTAGAGAGGGATCGCTAACGCGCGGGGCAATCAGCAGGCTGCCGAGGAAACGCGCCACCAGCCCGGCCCCCAGCAGGACGCCGATGGTCTCGGGGGTCAAGCCGATACCCTTGAGCCAGACGCTCCAGAAGGGCAGAAAAATACCGTAGCTAAAGAAATAGGTGAAATAACTGAGCGCCAGCCAGCGCGTGGAATGCAAGACCATGAATCCCTCCCGAAATCGAGGCCATAGTCTGGCGAGAATATAAAAATTAAGCAAGTCGATAGCCTGCTATAAATTAACGAAAAATTAACATCTTGTGCAGTCGCCTGGCTTATGGCAGGGAATGAAAATATGTATTACGTTTAAATTACTCCACTTGCAGAGGTTTTTCTGCCATGAACTCACTACGTTATTTCGATTTCGGTCAGTCACGTCACCTGCTGCTGCTGATTGGCCGCATCGCGCTTGTCGTGCTGTTTATTATCTTTGGTTATCCAAAACTGACGGGGTTTAGCGGCACCGTACAATATATGACCTCGCTGGGCGCGCCGATGCCCATGCTGGCGGCCATTATTGCGGTGGTCATGGAAGTGCCTGCCGCCATTCTGATCGTCCTGGGCTTTTTCACCCGTCCTCTCGCGGTACTGTTTGTATTCTATACCCTCGGAACGGCGGTGATTGGACACCACTACTGGGATATGACCGGAGATGCGGTCGTGCCGAATATGATTAACTTCTACAAGAATATCAGTATTGCCGGTGCCTTTATTTTGCTGGCCATTGTTGGTCCGGGCGCGATTTCCCTTGACCGGCGTTAAGCCATAAAAAAAGGCCGCAAGCGCGGCCTTTTTTATTTCTGCAAAGCAGAGGAATTATGCGTATACCGGGAAGCGTGCGCAGATATCCAGAACTTTACCTTTGACGCGCTCGATTACCGCTTCGTCATTGATGTTGTCCAGAACGTCACACATCCAGCCAGCCAGCTCTTTTACTTCCGCTTCTTTAAAGCCGCGGCGAGTCACGGCCGGAGAACCGATACGGATACCGGAGGTCACGAACGGGCTCTTCGGATCGTTTGGCACGCTGTTTTTGTTCACGGTGATGTTGGCGCGGCCCAGGGCTGCGTCAGCTTCTTTACCGGTCAGGTTCTTATCAACCAGATCCAGCAGGAACAGGTGGTTTTCAGTACCGCCGGATACCACTTTGTAGCCACGGTTCAGGAACACTTCCACCATTGCTTTGGCGTTCTTAGCAACCTGCTGCTGATAAACCTTGAACTCTGGCTCCATCGCTTCTTTCAGCGCTACCGCTTTCGCCGCAATAACGTGCATCAGCGGGCCGCCCTGCGCGCTTGGGAACACGGCGGAGTTCAGTTTTTTGTACAGCTCTTCGTCACCGCCTTTCGCCAGGATCAGGCCACCGCGTGGACCCGCCAGGGTTTTGTGGGTGGTGGTGGTCACAACGTGAGCGTGTGGAACCGGGTTCGGGTAGACGCCAGCGGCAATCAGGCCCGCAACGTGCGCCATGTCGACGAACAGGTAAGCACCGATGCTGTCTGCGATTTCACGCATTTTTGCCCAGTCAACGATACCGGAGTAAGCAGAGAAGCCACCGATGATCATCTTCGGTTTGTGCTCTTTAGCCTGCTTAGCCATGTCTTCGTAGTCAATTTTGCCGGACTCATCAATACCGTAAGGGATGATGTTGTACAGTTTGCCGGAGAAGTTAACCGGGGAGCCGTGAGTCAGGTGGCCGCCCTGCGCCAGGTTCATACCCAGAACGGTATCGCCCGGCTGCAGCAGCGCGGTGTAGACCGCGAAGTTAGCCTGAGAGCCAGAGTGCGGCTGCACGTTTGCGTAGTCAGCGCCAAAGAGTTCTTTCGCACGGTCGATAGCCAGCTGCTCAACGATATCAACGTACTCGCAACCGCCGTAGTAGCGTTTGCCCGGGTAACCTTCAGCATATTTGTTAGTCAGCTGAG
This sequence comes from Enterobacter cloacae complex sp. CARB60, assembly GCF_036487345.1. Taxonomy (NCBI): domain Bacteria; kingdom Pseudomonadati; phylum Pseudomonadota; class Gammaproteobacteria; order Enterobacterales; family Enterobacteriaceae; genus Enterobacter; species Enterobacter cloacae complex sp. CARB60. The sequence continues at coordinate 1,096,840 of NZ_JAZKLC010000002.1, read as the reverse complement.
AACCCTGCGCCTGCATGACGCGCGGGCTGGTGTAGTTTTCGGAGGCGATCAGTTCGATGTGCTCTTCCTGACGTACTTTTTCCTGCTCCATAGCCTGCCACAGTTCGGCATCATAATCGGCAATGTTCATTTCACGCTTTAACATCCGCATCTCCTGACTCAGCTAACAAGTAAATTTTGGCCTGAAAAGGCAGTCCTGTTGGACGACGGGCAACAGTATAACTGATTAGTTCTGTGATAACAGGTCTTGACAAACGATTTTACGCAAACGTTTTCCTACGCACCACGCAAGGGTTTGAGGAATAAAGCTCTCGCCATTTCCAGCGGATTTCTTTTCAGGTTTGTGATGCATATTTTTCATCTTGCAAAGAACCATTTACAACGCAGGGGTATTTTTTATAAGATGCATTTAAAATACATCATTAAAGTCACATCAGAAGGATGCGCTCATGCTCGACGCTCAAACCATCGCTACCGTTAAAGCCACCATTCCCCTGCTGGTGGAAACCGGTCCTAAACTCACCGCCCATTTCTACGATCGCATGTTCACGCACAACCCGGAGCTCAAAGAAATTTTCAACATGAGCAACCAGCGTAACGGCGATCAGCGTGAAGCCCTGTTCAACGCCATCGCGGCCTACGCCAGCAATATTGAAAACCTGGCGGCGCTGCTGCCTGCGGTAGAGAAGATTGCGCAGAAACATACCAGCTTCCAGATCCAGCCCGAGCAGTACAACATTGTGGGTAGCCACCTGCTGGCGACGCTGGACGAGATGTTCAGCCCGGGACAGGAAGTGCTCGACGCGTGGGGTAAAGCCTACGGCGTGCTGGCAAACGTGTTTATCAACCGTGAAGCACAGATCTACAGCGAAAACGCCAGCAAGAACGGCGGCTGGGAAGGCACGCGAGCCTTCCGCATCGTTGAGAAAACCCCGCGCAGCGCATTGATTACCAGCTTTGAGTTTGAGCCGGTGGACGGACAGCCGGTAGCCAATTACCAGCCGGGCCAGTATCTGGGCGTGTGGCTGAAGCCTGAAGGCTTCCCGCATCAGGAGATCCGCCAGTATTCTCTTACCCGCAAGCCAAACGGCAAAGGCTACCGCATTGCCGTGAAGCGTGAGGACGACGGTCAGGTCTCCAACTGGCTCCACAACGAAGCTAACGTGGGCGACGTGGTTCATCTGGCCGCGCCGGCGGGCGATTTCTTCATGGCCGTTGGAGCGACTACCCCGGTTACGCTGATCTCTGCGGGCGTCGGCCAAACGCCAATGCTGGCGATGCTCGATACGCTGGCGAAAGCAAACCACGGCGCGCAGGTCAACTGGTTCCACGCTGCGGAAAACGGTGACGTGCACGCCTTTGCGGATGAAGTGAAAACGCTCGGGGCGTCCCTGCCGCGCTTCACCGCGCACACCTGGTATCGCCTGCCGACGGATGCAGACCGCGCAGCCGCACGGTTTGACAGCGAAGGTCTGATGAATTTAAGCCAGATAGAAGGGGCGTTTAGCGCGCCGGACATGCAGTTCTACGTCTGCGGGCCGGTAGCGTTTATGCAGTATGCCGCGAAGCAGCTGGTTGAGCTGGGTGTGAACAAAGATAACATTCATTACGAATGTTTCGGGCCACATAAGGTGCTGTAATGAAAAAGCCCCTCGTTCGAGGGGCTTTTTTTTCGCCGGGCGGCGGCTGCGCCTTACCCGGCCTACAAAACCGTTGGCAATGTTAAATCGCGGCGTCGTCTTCTTCGCCGGTACGGATACGGATCACGCGCGCCACGTCAAAGACGAAGATTTTACCGTCGCCAATTTTGCCCGTCTGCGCGGTGCGGATAATGGTATCCACGCAGGTATCGACGATATCGTCGCTGACCACGATTTCAATTTTTACTTTCGGCAGAAAGTCGACCATGTACTCTGCGCCACGGTAAAGCTCGGTGTGGCCCTTCTGACGACCAAAACCTTTCACTTCCGTCACGGTCATCCCGGTGATGCCAACTTCCGCCAGCGCTTCACGCACGTCATCCAGTTTGAAAGGTTTAATAATCGCATCAATCTTTTTCATGGTGGGTCCTTAAACGCTTGCCTGTAAGCTGCCTCGTAATCGATTGCTCACAGTACCATACGGCATTACTCTTTAAAATCGTTTGCTTCCAGCTCGTGGCGCGACAGCAGCTTGTAGAACTCGGTGCGGTTGCGTCCGGCCATGCGCGCCGCGTGGGTCACGTTGCCTTTGGTGATCTGCAATAGCTTGCGCAGATAGTTGAGCTCGAACTGATTCCGCGCTTCCGCAAACGTCGGCAGCGCCGTGTTTTCCCCTTCCAGCGCCTGCTCCACCAGCGCGTCGCTGATCACCGGTGAGGAGGTCAGCGCCACGCACTGCTCAATCACGTTCACCAGCTGACGCACGTTACCCGGCCAGCCTGCGGCCATCAGCCGCTTCATCGCATCGGTGGAAAACGCGCGCACGAACGGTTTATGGCGATCGGCCGCCTGGCGCAAAAGGTGGTTCGCCAGCAGCGGGATGTCTTCCGCCCGTTCCGCCAGCGCCGGGATCTTCAGGTTCACCACGTTCAGGCGGTAGTAGAGATCTTCGCGAAACTCGTTGCGGGCCATCACTTTTGGCAGATCGCGGTGGGTGGCGGAAATAATTCGCACATTAATATCAATGTCGCGGTTGCTGCCCAGCGGGCGAACTTTTCGCTCCTGCAGCACGCGCAGCAGTTTGACCTGCAGCGGTGCGGGCATATCGCCAATCTCGTCCAGGAACAGCGTGCCGCCTTCCGCGGCCTGGAACAGCCCTTCACGGCTGCTCACCGCGCCGGTGAATGCGCCGCGGGCGTGGCCAAACAGTTCAGATTCGAGCAGCTGTTCCGGAAGCGCGCCGCAGTTAATGGCGATAAAGGCGTTTTTACTGCGCGGGCTGGCGTTATGGATCGCCTGCGCCAGGATCTCTTTCCCGGTTCCGCTCTGGCCGTTGATGAGCACGCTGACGTCGGACTGCGCCACCATCCGGGCCTGTTCAAGCAGACGCAGCATAATGGGGCTGCGGGTGACGATGGACTCCCGCCACGCTTCATCCCCCGCCGGGGCGGCATGTTCCAGCGCGCTGTCGATAGCCTTATACAGCGCATCTTTGTCCACCGGCTTGGTCAGGAAGCTGAATACCCCCTGCTGCGTCGCGGCAACGGCATCCGGGATCGACCCGTGCGCCGTCAGGATAATCACGGGCATACCCGGCTGCTGCTTCTGGATCTCAGCAAACAGCTGCAGGCCGTCCATTTCGTCCATCCGCAGGTCGCTTATCACCAGATCGATTTTCTCGCGGCTGAGGATCTTCAGCCCCTCCAGCCCGCTTTCAGCGGTCACGACGCTGTAGCCTTCACTGACCAGACGCATGCCCAGCAGCTTTAACAGCCCGGGATCGTCATCCACCAGTAAGAGATGAGCAGGTTTACGGCTCGTCATGCTTCACATCCTCTTGTTTCGGCGTATCGCTGTCCGGTGCCGCGGATGAACTCCCCGGCTGATATTTACGCGACGAGAGCTGCCTTTCGATATCGGTCAGGTTTTCCAGCTTACGCGTCGTGGTATCCAGCTCGGTACGTAAATGTTGCTGCTGTTGACGCAGCGTATCAAGCTCGCTGTCGGTTGACTGTTGCAGCTTGCTGTAGCGGGAGCGCTCTTCAGACAGCTGAAGCTGTAATGTCTGCCCATCGCGCCAGAGCTGGTATACCGGGCGTACCTGTACGGGAAGATTGACCACAAACGTATCCAGCCGGGTCACATTGACGCGGCGTTCAACGGGCGTGATTTTCGCATCTGCGAGTAAAATCCCACGCTTGAACGCGTCCTGCCAGGTGTCGTCATCCAGCATCGCCGCCTTTGAGCGGGCGTCTACCGGCGCCAGACGCTGGGCGCAATCTATTCCACGCAGCCAGAACAGCGGGTTGCTTTCAACGTCATGTCCTGACAGGTTCCAGATGTCTTCGCAGCGGGTTGAGAGGAAATCTGCCAGCTGGTTATCGGGCCATTTATCTTCTTGTTTATCGCTAATTGCACTTTGTGGCGCATGGGAAATACACCCTGCCAGAAATAAACAGGGCAGGCTCAGGCGAAGCGTGTTGCTGGAAAACACCGCGCGTACGGCGCGGAGAAAGACGTGTGACATACTCACCAGACATAGATTCATTTTATTGATTTTTCCGGCTCAGGGGCAGTTCGATACGGAAGCAAACATCTGAACGTTCGTCCGCGACAATGTTTAGCTCACCCTGCATGCGTCGTATGCAGTCCCGGGCAATGCTCAAGCCAAGCCCGCTTCCTTTTACCGCGCCTTTCCGCTGATGACTCCCCTGGAAAAAGGGTTCGAAGATCATGATTTTTTCGTCATCGGGGATCGGGGTGCCGGTGTTTGCGACGTCAATAAACACCCGTGAACCATTCGTATTACTTCGGATATAAATGTTACCGGATTCAGTACCATAGTGCACCGCATTGGAGTAAAGATTATCCAGAACGCTCATCAGCAGCATGGGTTCAGCCAGGCAGGCAGGCGCATTCAGCTCGACGCCGGTATGCATCATTTTAGCTCTTGCTGGCAAGCTATGGGCGGAGATCACCATATCCACCAGCGGCGCAATCTCAACGTTTTCCAGGACGACCGCCCCGTCTGCCAGCTTGCGGTTGTAGTCCAGCAGTTGCTCAATCAGCTTTTGCAGATTGCGGCTGCTGTTATCCAGGATCTCGACAATTTCTTTCTGTTCTGGCGTAAGGGGCCCGGCCACTTCGTCCGCCAGCAGCTCCGTTCCTTCACGCATGCTGGCCAGCGGCGTTTTAAGCTCATGAGAGATATGGCGCAGAAACTGATGGCGCTGAGATTCGAGCCACGCCAGGCGCTCGGACAGCCAGATAATGCGCTGGCCTACGGATCGCAGCTCGCGCGGGCCTTTAAAAGCGACCGTATCCCCGAGCGATTTCCCCTCCCCCAGACGGTTGATCATACGCTGAATGCCCTTCACCGGGCCGATGATCATGCGGGTAAAGAGCAGTACCAGCCCAAGACTCACCAGGAACAGCACCAGCGCCTGCCAGCCGAAGAACTGGCCGCGCTCGGCAATCTCCTGCTGGAGCTGCTGGCCGCGAGAGAAAATCACCGTGCGCGTTGACTGCACCATCTCGGTGTTGGCGCTGGCAAAAGCCTCAAGGCGCGCGGCGGCGGCGGCATCCGGGCCACTATTGTGGCACTGCAGCTGCGCAAGATCGTTCAAATCCTGACGTAACGCCTGATACAGCTTGTCGTCAGGCAATACCCCCGCGTGAGCATCCAGCATTTCGCTGTAGCGTTTACGCTGACTCTGATAAACCTTTTCCAGCGTCCGATCGTCAAGCACGCAATACTGACGATAGCTACGCTCCATCTCCAGCGCGGCGTTGGTCATCGCTTCACTGCGTCTGGCGTCGATGAGCGTCGTTCGGTTGGTCAAAGCCGCCTGCGCGCTAAGCGCGTTCAGACTTTGCCACGCCTGCCAGGCGAGGATCAGCAGCGGCAGCAGGATCAGCAGGAAGGCCATCATGACGAGCTGTCGTAGCGAGCGGGGAAAAACGGGCCAGCGTTTCAACGCATTACTCTCTTAATGGGGGTTTACGCAGAGCGTAACTGAGTCTGCCCTTCAGATACAACAAAGCCGGGTAAAAACCCGGCTTTGTCATGGAATGAGGCGGTGCCTAACTCGACGTTTCGCCCTGGCCTGATAAAGCATTGCTATGATCAGTAGTTGGACGGCAGGCACCTTTTTGTGCGTCATTCGAAGTTTATGTAGCGCGTCCCGAAGGGGCTGACATAAGAAGGTGAATGAGCCACTGGTTAATATTATGCAACACCCGTGCCAGAATGCAAAACAAAATATTAACACATTGAAATATATGATTTTTACTCGTTTAACCTGTTAATTAACGGTTGAATGATTTCCAGGCTAAGTGTCGCTATTAAGCAACACCTTAACAGGAACCCGTCCTGTTATATATAAATCAAAGAGTTAAATGTCTCCATTTAGAGACAGTCGCATACCCTCTTTGTCTCAGTTTTGCGACACGCATAAAAAAGCCCGGTCGCGCTTACGCTTACCGGGCCTACAGGTAGTGCCTAAAACTTAACCCAGCTGCTTACGCGCGTTGCGGAAGATACGCATCCACGGGCTGTCCTCGCCCCAGTTTTCCGGGTGCCAGGAGTTGCTCACGGTACGGAACACGCGTTCCGGGTGCGGCATCATGATGGTCGCGCGACCGCTTTCGCTGGTCACCGCCGTAATACCGTTGGCGGAGCCGTTCGGGTTAGCCGGGTAGGTTTCTGTCACCTTGCCGAAGTTATCGACAAAGCGCAGCGCCACCAGGCCTTTGCTCTCCAGCTGAGCCAGATGGGCAGCATCACGCACCTCTACCTGACCTTCACCGTGGGAAACGGCGATTGGCATCCGTGAACCGACCATCCCCTGCAGCAGCAGAGACGGGCTTTGGGTCACTTCCACCAGGCTGAAGCGCGCTTCGAAGCGGTCAGACTGGTTGCGCACAAAGCGCGGCCAGGCTTCGCTGCCCGGGATCAGTTCGCGCAGGTTAGACATCATCTGACAGCCGTTACACACGCCCAGCGCCAGGGTCTGCGGACGGTGGAAGAAGGTTTCGAACTCGTCACGCACGCGGCTGTTGAACAGGATGGACTTCGCCCAGCCTTCGCCCGCACCCAGCACGTCGCCGTAGGAGAAGCCGCCGCACGCCACCAGCGCCTGGAAATCTTCCAGACCGGTACGCCCGGCCAGCAGGTCGCTCATGTGGACGTCGATAGCGTCAAAGCCCGCGCGGTGGAAGGCAGCCGCCATCTCAACGTGGGAGTTAACGCCCTGCTCGCGCAGCACCGCCACTTTCGGACGCGCGCCGGTCGCAATGTACGGCGCGGCAATGTCTTCGTTGATGTCGAAGGAGAGCTTCACGTTCAGGCCTGGATCGTTGTCGTTAGCCTTAGCGTTGTGTTCCTGGTCGGCACATTCCGGGTTATCACGCAGGCGCTGCATCTGCCAGGTGGTTTCCGCCCACCACATGCGCAGCGTGGTGCGGCTTTCGCTGAACACCGCGTGGCCGTCTGCTTCAATGACGAAGCGGTCGCCCTGAACGGCTTTACCCAGATAGTGGACGCAGTCCACCAGGCCGTGCTTCGCCAGAATGACTTCAACCGCGTCGCGATCCGCTGCACGCACCTGAATCACAGCGCCCAGCTCTTCGTTGAACAGCGCCGCCAGACGGTCTTCGCCAAGCGTGGCAATGTTCGCTTCCACGCCGCAGTGGCCGGTGAAGGCCATCTCTGCCAGCGTCACCAGCAGGCCGCCGTCGGAACGGTCGTGGTAGGCCAGCAGCTTACGCTGCGCCACCAGCGCCTGAATCGCGTCGTAGAAGCCTTTCAGCTGGGCAACGTCGCGCACGTCCGCTGGCTTGTCGCCGAGCTGACGGTAAACCTGCGCCAGCGCGGTTGCGCCCAGCGCGTTGTGGCCTTTACCCAGGTCAATCAGCAGCAGGGCGTTGTCTTCGGTCGCAAGCTGCGGCGTAACGGTGTGGCGCACGTCTTCCACGCGCGCAAACGCGGTGATCACCAGCGACAGCGGAGAGGTCATCTCGCGCTGCTCGCTGCCTTCCTGCCAGCGGGTCTTCATCGACATGGAGTCTTTGCCCACCGGAATGGTCAGGCCGAGGGCAGGACACAGCTCCTCGCCCACCGCTTTCACGGCTTCATACAGGCCAGCATCTTCGCCAGGGTGGCCGGCTGCGGCCATCCAGTTTGCGGAAAGCTTGATACGTTTGATATCGCCAATCTGCGTCGCGGCGATGTTGGTCAGCGCTTCACCGACAGCCAGACGGGCAGAGGCCGCGAAGTCCAGCAGCGCCACCGGGGTGCGTTCACCCAGGGCCATCGCTTCGCCGTAGTAGCTGTCGAGGCTCGCGGTGGTCACGGCGCAGTTAGCGACCGGGATCTGCCACGGGCCGACCATCTGATCGCGCGATACCATACCGGTCACGGTGCGGTCGCCGATGGTTACGAGAAAGGTTTTCTCCGCCACGGCAGGCAGGTGCAGCACGCGGTTAACCGCTTCTGCCACGGTAATGCCCTGGCGATCCAGCGCTTTGCCTGCCGCTTTACGGGTCGTTACGTCGCGGGTCATCTTCGGCGTTTTACCGAGCAGGACGTCGAGCGGCAGATCGATCGGCTGGTTGTCAAAGTGGGTGTCGCTTAAGGAAAGGTGCTGCTCTTCGGTCGCTTCACCGATGACGGCATACGGCGCACGCTCGCGGCGGCACAGCTCGTCAAACAGCGGCAGCTGATCCGCAGCAACCGCCAGCACGTAGCGCTCCTGGGATTCGTTACACCAGATTTCCAGCGGGCTCATGCCCGGCTCATCGCTCAGGATATCGCGCAGGTTGAAACGGCCGCCGCGACCGCCGTCGCTCACCAGCTCCGGCATGGCGTTGGACAAACCGCCCGCGCCCACGTCGTGGATGAAGAGGATCGGGTTGGCATCGCCCAGCTGCCAGCAGCGGTCGATCACTTCCTGGCAGCGACGCTCCATCTCAGGGTTGTCGCGCTGGACGGAGGCGAAGTCGAGATCCGCATCAGACTGGCCGGAGGCCATAGAAGAGGCCGCGCCGCCGCCCAGACCGATGTTCATCGCCGGGCCGCCGAGCACGATCAGCTTCGCGCCGACGACGATCTCGCCTTTCTGCACGTGATCGGCACGGATGTTGCCGATCCCGCCCGCCAGCATGATCGGTTTGTGGTAGCCGCGCAGCTCTTCGCCGTTGTGGCTGTCCACTTTCTCTTCATAGGTACGGAAGTAACCGTTCAGCGCCGGACGGCCAAACTCGTTGTTAAACGCCGCGCCGCCCAGCGGGCCTTCGGTCATGATATCCAGGGCGGTTACAATGCGCTCCGGCTTGCCGAAATCTTCTTCCCACGGCTGTTCAAAGCCCGGGATGCGCAGGTTGGAAACGGAGAAACCGACCAGACCCGCTTTAGGTTTAGCGCCACGACCGGTCGCGCCTTCGTCACGGATTTCACCGCCGGAGCCGGTCGCCGCACCCGGCCACGGGGAGATCGCCGTCGGGTGGTTGTGGGTTTCCACTTTCATCAGGATATGCGCGGGTTCCTGATGGAAGTCATAGCGCCCTGCTTCGCGATCGGCGAAGAAGCGGCCCACCTCGGAACCTTCCATTACCGCGGCGTTGTCCTTATAGGCAGACAGCACGTGGTCAGGGGTTTGCTCCATGGTGTTTTTGATCATTTTGAACAGCGACTTCGGCTGCTGTTCGCCGTCAATAATCCAGTCGGCGTTGAAAATCTTGTGGCGGCAGTGCTCAGAGTTCGCCTGCGCGAACATGTAGAGTTCGATGTCGTTCGGGTTACGGTTGAGCTTAACAAACGCATCCTGCAGGTAGTCGATTTCGTCTTCTGCCAGCGCCAGGCCGAGACGCAGGTTGGCGTCAATCAGCGCCTGACGGCCCTGCCCCAGCAGGTCTACGCTCTGTACCGGCGCAGGCTGATGGTGAGAGAAAAGCTTCTGCGCGTCATCGAGAGAGGCAAATACGCTCTCCATCATGCGATCGTGCAGTTCAGCCGCAACCGCCTGCCACTGCGCGTCGCTCAGGGTAGAGGCTTCCACGTAGTACGCCACGCCGCGTTCCAGACGGTTAATCTGGCTCAGGCCACAGTTGTGGGCGATGTCGGTGGCTTTGGAAGACCAGGGGGAGATGGTGCCCGGACGAGGCGTCGCAAGGATCAGTTTGCCGGTTGGCGTGTGGCTGCTCAGGCTTGGACCATACTTGAGCAGGCGTTCCAGCTGTACGCGCTCCTCTGCATTCAGGGGGGCATTCAGGTCAGCAAAATGGACATACTCAGCGTAAATATTGCTTACCGGAAGGTCGGCCGCCTGAAAACGTGCCAGCAGTTTAGTGATACGGAAGGCAGACAGTGCAGGCGAACCACGCAGAATTTCCATCATAAGTCTCTCGTCTTCGAAGCGCCGGGGCGCTTACAGTGTGCGCAAGGGGGGAAAACGGGCGTCATTATAGAGAATCCTGAGCGCCGACGAAACCGTTTGCGTCGAAATAAAATTCGCACAGAGATTTAACAATAGATGTGACCTGTCTCTCTAATTGGTTGCCAAGTGGCGCAAGTTTACGCAAAATGCCGCTCATTCAATGGCAAACCTTATGATTAACATGGCTACAGCAGACTGAGGCAACCGGCGTCGCAGAGAATTAACTAATTGAAAAAATTAAAGATTAATTATCTGCTCATCGGCATTGTAACGTTGCTGCTGGCAGTGGCCCTCTGGCCTTCCATCCCCTGGTTCGGCAAAGCCGAAAACCGTATCGCCGCCATTCAGGAGCGGGGGGAATTGCGCGTAAGTACCCTCAACTCTCCGCTGATTTACAGCGACATCAACGGCAAAATCATTGGCCTGGATTACGAGCTGGCACAGCAATTCGCCGATTACCTTGGCGTGAAGCTTAAAATCACCGTCCGCCAGAATATCAACCAGCTCTTTGACGACCTCGATAACGACGATGCCGATATGCTCGCCGCCGGGCTGGTGTATAACAGCGAGCGCAGCAAGAACTACCAGCCGGGCCCGACCTACTACTCCGTTTCGCAGCAGCTGGTTTACCGTGTCGGGAGCCTGCGCCCGCGCTCGCTGGCCTCGATTAACGATCGGCAGCTGACGATTGCGCCCGGCCACGTGGTTATTGACGATCTGCGTGAGCTCAAGGAGAAGAAATATCCCGACCTGAGCTGGACGGTGGATCCGAAACTCGGCACGACCGAGCTGCTGGAGCAGGTAAAAGACCAGAAAGTGCCCTACACCATCGCCGATTCAGTCGCGATCAGCCTGTTCCAGCGGGTGCATCCTGAAATCGCCGTAGCGCTGGACGTCACCGACGAGCAGCCCGTGACCTGGTTTAGCCAGCTTGATGATGATCAGACCTTCTCTGCCGCGATGCTTGATTTCTTCAACACCATCAATGAAGACGGTACCCTGGCGCGTCTGGAGGAGAAGTACCTCGGGCACGGCGATGACTTTGACTACGTTGACACCCGCAGCTTCCTGCGCGCGGTGGACAGCGTCCTGCCGGACCTGCAGCCGTTGTTCGAAAAATACGCCCAGGAGATTGACTGGAAGCTGCTGGCGGCTATTTCGTATCAGGAATCCCACTGGGACACCCAGGCCACGTCGCCCACGGGCGTACGCGGTTTGATGATGTTAACCAAAAATACCGCGCTGAGCCTGGGCGTGAATGACCGGACCGATGCCGAACAGAGCATCAGCGGCGGCGCGCGCTATCTGCAGGATATGATGGCCAAAGTACCGGAAACGGTGCCGGAAGAAGAGCGGATCTGGTTTGCGCTGGCGGCCTACAATATGGGCTACGCGCATATGCTTGATGCACGAGCGTTGACGGCCAAAACGAAAGGTAACCCGGACAGCTGGTCAGACGTTAAGCAGCGCCTGCCGCTGCTGAGCCAGAAGCCATGGTATAACAAGCTGACATACGGCTACGCGCGCGGGCATGAAGCCTACGCCTACGTGGAAAATATCCGTAAATATCAGATTAGCCTGGTCGGGTATCTGCTGGAGAAAGAGAAAGAGGCGACGGAGGCCAAACAGCTGGCTCAAAGTTACCCGGTCGTGGCGCCGGACGAGCTTAATCGTCCGACAGCTTCAATTCTGCCTTTTGCTGCTTTTTCTGCTGACGGCGCATTCGAAAGAAATCGCTTAATAGCCCCGAACACTCTGGTGCAAGCACCCCACCGATAGTCTTCACCTGGTGGTTCATCCCCGGATGACCCAGCACGTCCATCAGCGAACCGGCCGCACCGGTTTTTTCATCCCGCGCACCGAAGACCAGAGTCCCGATCCGGCTGTGCACCATCGCGCCGGAGCACATCACGCACGGCTCCAGCGTCACATACAGCGTGGTATCAAGCAGGCGATAGTTTTGCAGCACCAGACCGCCCTGGCGAAGCGCCATGATTTCCGCGTGGGCTGTAGGATCGTGGCGACCAATAGGACGGTTCCACCCTTCGCCAATCACCTGGTTGTTATGAACCAGCACCGCGCCCACGGGCACTTCGCCCTCTTCCCAGGCGCGTTGAGCCAGCGCCAGCGCATGGCGCATCCAGTATTCATGGTCGAGTTCAGGGTTGGACAACAGTTGATACTCCAGTCGAAAGCGGGCGGCATTATACACGCCGATTATGGATAAAACTATTCGAGTTGCTGGAGTTCACCTGATGGCGTGACGCGCCAGCGGTGCTGGCAAAAATAGAGCAGCGGGTTGTCCTGCTTGCTGTCGCTGTAGCCGCTGTACAGGCGCAGCGGCGTCCCGATGCGTTTCTCAAGCTGGACCACTTTTTCATGCCCCAGGCAGCGCAGGGTCAGCACCCAACCGCCGTAGCCGCGGGCGATTTGCGTGGCGATAAGATTCACGCGCGGAAGCCAGGGGGTATCAAAATAGACCTGCTCCACCAGCGTCTGCGGGGAGCCGGTAATCAACCAGATGTCGGCATCGTTCGCGTCGAGGTAGCCGGTCAGGCGCGCCTGCACCACCGGAAAGGCGGCGACGTGGCCGCGAAACCAGTGCGCAAAATCCTTTTCGAGCTGTTTGAGCCGCGCTTCGCTGTGCCCAAAGGTGCATCCCCACAGCAGCAGGCTCATCGGCCATCGCGCCGCACGGCCTTTCACCAGCAGCGCGATACCGATAACCGGTAGGAGCGGCAGCACGAGCAGCGCATTCAAAGGCTGACGCCGCAGCAGGTAACGCATAAACGTCCCAAACATATCCTGCTGATGCAGCGTTCCATCCAGGTCGAAAAAGACAACGCGACGCGCGTGATTTGCCAAACCTTACTCCTCTGGGTCGTTGAAACCTAACAGCCAGGTAAACAGGAACCCGGCCATCACCGCTACTAAATAGCCTAACAGATAGAGCATCACTTTTCCGGTCACGATAGTTAATGCCAGCGGTAAACCGGAAAGCCCAAAGGTGATCACGGTGGCGACTTTCCAGTAGCTGATCAGCGCCCCACCTACCGCACCGCCCAGACACGCCGCGAGGAACGGTTTACCCAGCGGCAGCGTGACGCCGAAAATCAGCGGCTCGCCGATGCCGAGCAGTCCGACCGGGAGTGCGCCTTTAATCATTTTTTTCAGACGCGCGTTGCGGGTTTTCATCAGTACGGCAATCGCCGCGCCGACCTGCCCCACCCCCGCCATCGACAGGATAGGCAGCAGCGCGTTATAGCCGTGCGACTGCACCAGCTCGACGTGGATCGGCACCAGCCCCTGGTGCAGACCGGTCAGCACCAGCGGCAGGAAGGTACCAGACAGCACCGCTCCCACTACCAGGCCGCCGCGGTCAATCGCCAGAGACGCACCGTGAGCGATGGCTTCTGAGATCCATCCGCCTAGCGGCTGAAGGGCCACAATCGCTACGCTACCGGTAATCAGCGTGGTCAACAGCGGGTTGAGGATCAGCTCGATCGAGCCAGGCAGGATCGCGCGCAGCCTTTTCTCGATCCAGCACATCAGGATGACCACCAGCAGCACGGCGATCACCCCGCCGCGCCCGGGCTGGAGCGCCTCGCCAAACAGCGTGATCTGCGCCAGCTGTGGGCTGGACAAGATACCCGCCATTACCCCGCCCATGGCCAGCGACCCGCCAAACACCTTCGCGGTATTCACCCCGACCAGAATGTTCATGATGGCGAAAACAGCGCTGCCGAAGATCCCGAGAATCCCCAGCAGGTTCGGATACTGCGTGGCGAAATCCCCCACAATATCCGGTCGCTTGAGGATGTTGATGATCCCGGTGATCAGGCCTGAGGCAATAAACGCCGGGATCAGCGGAATGAAGACGTTTGCCAGCTGACGCAGCGCATCGCTCATGGGGGCTTTGTATTTGGCCTTTGCCTGCGCTTTGGTGCGTTCCGCATCGTCAATCGACACGCTCGCACTAACGCCCATCAGCGCGCGCATGGCATCAACAACCTGCGCCGCTTTCCCGGGCCCGACGATCAGCTGATGCTGCCTCCCTTGCTTCACGTAGCCGCTGACGCCGGAGAGTTGCTTCAGGCGCGGCACGTCAAGCTGGTCGTCGTTATGCACCTCGACGCGCACGCGCGTCATGCAGTTTTCGAGACGCTGAATATTATCTTCCCCACCAATCCCCTGCAGGATATCGCTGGCGAGCGCTGCTGTTTTGTCCATAGACGCCTCTGTTAGTTTTCTAATGCCGCCCGTAAGAAGCCGTTATGCGCAGCGAGTTTGGCTCTCGCGGTCGCCGCATCCAGCCCGCTTAAGATCATCAAAATGGCCGGTTTAACATCGTGATCGGTCTGCTTGAGTACCGCTTCCGCCTCTTCACGGCCTGCGCCTGTCGCCTCCATCACCATGCGGCAGGCTCTGTCCACCAGCTTGACGTTGGTGGCCTGCATATCCACCATCAGGTTCTGATACACCTTGCCGAACTTCACCATCGCGCCGGTGGAGATCATATTGAGCACCAGCTTTTGCGCGGTCCCGGACTTCAGGCGCGTGGAGCCGGTGAGCGCTTCCGGCCCGACAACCGGAGAGATAGCGATAGCGGCCACCTGCGCAATCGGGGAGCCCGGATTACAGGAGATGGCTACCGTCGTGCAGCCGGTCTGGTTGGCGTATTCCAGACCGCCAATGACGTACGGCGTGCGCCCGGATGCAGCCAGCCCGACCACCAGATCCTTCGCGGTCAGATTCAGACCCTTCAGGTCATCCTCACCCAGCTGTTTGTTATCTTCCGCCCCTTCAACGGCTTTCAGCAGCGCGCCGGGTCCACCGGCAATCAACCCGACGACCAGGCCATGCGGAACCCCAAAGGTTGGCGGGCATTCTGACGCATCCAGCACCCCAAGACGCCCGCTGGTGCCCGCCCCCATGTAGATAATGCGACCACCGGCCTTGAGGGCTTCCGCCGCCGCGTCGACAGCTTTCGCCACCTCGGGTAATGTCTCTTTCACTGCCTGCGCGACCAGCGTATCCTGTTGATTAAAGCGGTTAACCAGCTCCAGGGTGGAGAGCGCATCCAGATCCATGGTTTGCGGGTTACGCGTTTCAGAAACAAGTGAGCCAAGATTCATTTTTGTACCTCAAGAATTTTTAATTCATAATAATCACACTATAATGGAATATAAAATTCATTCAGGCGAGCAAAATTCGTATTTGCGCAGATAATCACATTTTCGCCAGGAGACCGTATGAACTGTTTAATTCGCATTCGCCAGCGCTACGCAGGCTTTGCCCAAAGCGACAAGAAGCTGGCGGATTTTCTGCTTTCTCAACCCGATCGCGCGCGCCATCTCAGCTCGCAGCAGCTGGCGAGTGAAGCTGGCGTGAGCCAGTCCAGCGTGGTGAAATTTGCCCAGAAGATTGGTTTTAAGGGGTTCCCCGCCCTCAAGCTGGCGATCAGTGAAGCACTGGTGAGCAACCCCAACCCGCAGTCCATGCCGGTGCATAATCAGATCCGCGGCGATGACCCGATGCGGCTGGTCGGCGAAAAGCTGATCAAAGAGAACGTGGCGGCCATGCATGCGACGCTCGATGTGAATACGGAAGAGAAGCTGCTGGAGAGCGTGGCGATGCTGCGCGGCGCGCGGCGCATCATCCTGACCGGTATCGGCGCGTCCGGACTTGTAGCGCGTAACTTTGGCTGGAAGCTGACGAAAATTGGGCTTAACGCCATCGTCGAGCAGGATATGCACGCCCTGCTGGCGACCGTACAGGCGATGGATCCTGACGATCTGCTGCTGGCTATCTCCTACTCCGGCGAGCGCCGTGAAATCAATATGGCCACCGATGAAGTGCTGCGCGTCGGCGGTAAAATTCTGGCGATCACCGGTTTTACGCCGAATGCCCTACAGCAGCGGGCCACGCGCTGTTTATATACCATTGCCGAAGAGCAGGCCACGCGAAGCGCGGCTATCTCGTCCACCAGTGCGCAGATGATGCTGACGGACCTGCTGTTTATGGCGCTGGTGCAGCAGGATCTCGAGCGCGCGCCCGAACGCATTCGTCACAGCGAAGAACTGGTAAAGAAACTGGTTTGACGCGTATAATGCCCGCCCAGTTTGTGTTGTTTCTGAGAATTTCCTGATGGCGCTGTTAATTACCAAAAAATGCATTAATTGCGATATGTGCGAGCCCGAATGCCCAAACCAGGCGATTTCGATGGGCGACAGCATTTATGAGATTAACAGCGACCGCTGCACGGAATGCATCGGCCACTATGAAACGCCGACCTGTCAGAAAGTGTGCCCGATCCCAAATACCATCCTGAAGGATCCGGCCCACGTCGAGAGCGAAGAGCAGCTATGGGATAAGTTTGTCCTGATGCACCACGCGGACAAGCTTTAACTTTCGATGATCACCGTCGCGCTGGCATAGTGGCGTTCATCCGCGATCGTCACGTGCATGTGGTTCACCCCCAGCTTTTCCGCCAGCTTTTGCGCTTCCCCCCACAGACGCAGGCTTGGCTTACCGAGCTCATCGTTAAACACTTCGAACTGGTTAAACGCCAGGCCGTTACGAATGCCGGTCCCGAAGGCTTTGGCCGCCGCCTCTTTTACCGCAAAGCGCTTTGCCAGAAAGCGCACCGGCTGCTGATGCGCTTCCCAGATGGCCCATTCGTTATCGCTCAGCACGCGTCTTGCGAGGCGATCGCCGCTACGGGCGATCACCGCTTCAATGCGGGCTATTTCAACGATATCGGTACCTAAGCCCAGAATGGCCATTACTGACGCGCTTCCTGCATCAGGCGTTTCATTTCTGAAACCGCCTCTTTCAGACCGCTCATCACCGCACGGCCAATGATGGCGTGGCCGATGTTCAGCTCGTGCATTTCCGGCAGGGCGGCAATGGCCTTCACGTTGTGGTAGGTCAGGCCGTGACCGGCGTTAACCTTCAGGCCCAGGCTTGAGGCATACGTGGCCGCTTTGGCGATACGCTCCAGCTCTTTGGCCTGTTCGGCATCATTTTTGGCATCGGCATAGCAGCCGGTGTGAATTTCGATATACGGTGCGCCCACGTCGGCCGCCGCTTTAATCTGGGCGAAATCGGCGTCGATAAACAGAGAAACCAGGATACCGGCATCCGCCAGACGTTTGCAGGCATCGCGCATTTTGTCGAGCTGCCCGGCCACGTCCAGACCGCCTTCGGTGGTCACTTCCTGGCGTTTTTCCGGCACCAGGCAGCAGAAATGCGGCTGGGTCTCGCAGGCAATGGCCAGCATCTCTTCGGTGACCGCCATCTCCAGATTCATACGGGTGTCCAGCGTCTGACGCAGAATGCGCACGTCACGGTCAGTAATGTGGCGACGGTCTTCACGCAGGTGAACGGTAATGCCGTCGGCGCCAGCCTGCTCAGCGATAAACGCCGCCTGAACCGGATCGGGATACGCCGTGCCGCGCGCATTACGCAGCGTGGCGATGTGGTCGATGTTGACGCCTAAAAGTAATTCAGCCATGACAATCCTCGGTTTTCTTTTCGATTCTGTGGTCTAACGTTTCGGCACAAACTGCCTGAATAATTCGCGGCTCTTTAAAGGCTTGCCGCCAAGATACGGCTTGAGGGCAATCCGGGTAAAGCGTTTTGCTGCGCGTAAGGTTTCCTGATCGGGAAACTCGCGCTCATACAGCGCCCGGAGCTGGCGCCCGGTAAAGGTGCTGTTGTCTATCACAATACTGGCAATGAAGCCTTTTTCTTCGCGGTAGCGGTAGGTCATGGTGTCTTCCACTTCGTCACCGCTGCCCGCACAGTGCAGAAAATCTACGCCGTACCCGAGGTGGCCCAGCAGCGCCAGCTCAAAACGACGCAAGGCAGGTTCAGGCGTACCGGTTGCGCCAGCCAGCGCCTGGATACAGTGCAGATAATCGAAGAAAAGTTCAGAGAAGCGAGTCTCATGCTCAAGAACTCGTGAGATGAGTTCGTTGACATACAGACCGCTGTAGAGGGTGATGCCAGAAAGAGGAAGCGCCAGGGAGACGGCTTCGGCACTGCGCAGGGTTTTGACCTCCCCTCGCCCACCAAAGCGTACCAGCAGCGGTGTGAAAGGCTGTAGGGCACCTTTCAGATTAGAACGTTTGGAACGTGCGCCTTTCGCAACAAGGCGCACGCGACCCGACTCTTCCGTGAAGACGTCCAGCATGAGGCTGGTTTCGCTCCAGGGACGACTATGCAGGACAAAGGCGCGCTGCCATCCATCCATATGCTCGTCGTCTTAAGTTACTGGTCTTCGCCGTAACCGAGGCTGCGCAGAGCACGCTCATCATCGGCCCAGCCAGATTTCACTTTCACCCACAGTTCGAGGTGAACCGGCGCTTCGAACATCTCCATCATGTCCTTACGGGCTTCGATACCGATGGTTTTGATCTTGGCCCCTTTGTTGCCGATCACCATCTTCTTCTGCCCTTCGCGCTCAACGAGGATCAAACCGTTGATGTCATAGCCGCCACGCTCGTTGGTCTGGAAACGCTCGATCTCCACCGTCACAGAGTACGGCAGCTCAGCGCCCAGGAAACGCATCAGCTTTTCACGGATGATTTCAGACGCCATAAAGCGCTGAGAGCGATCGGTGATGTAGTCTTCCGGGAAGTGATGAATCGCTTCCGGCAGATGCTTACGCACGATGCCCGCGATGGTATCAACGTTCAGGCCGGTCTCAGCAGACAGCGGAACGATGTCGAGGAAGTTCATCTGGCTTCCAAGCCACTGCAGATGCGGCAGCAGGTCGGCCTTTTCCTGCACGTTATCAACTTTGTTGACCGCGAGGATGACCGGCGTTTTGCCGTCACGCAGCTTGTTCAGCACCATCTCGTCGTCCGGCGTCCAGCGGGTACCTTCAACAACGAAAATCACCAGCTCTACGTCGCCAATCGAGCTGCTCGCCGCCTTGTTCATCAGGCGGTTAATGGCGCGCTTTTCTTCCATGTGCAGGCCCGGGGTATCGACGTAGATCGCCTGATACGCGCCTTCAGTATGGATGCCGACGATGCGGTGACGCGTGGTCTGCGCCTTACGCGAGGTGATAGAAATCTTCTGCCCGAGCAGATTATTCAACAGGGTGGATTTGCCGACGTTCGGACGTCCGACGATGGCAATAAATCCGCAATAGGTTTTTTCTTCGCTCATTCCAGCTCCAGCATTTTTAACGCCTGTTCGGCGGCAGCCTGTTCAGCCTTACGACGGCTTGAACCTGTGCCCACCACCGGTTCACTCAGGCCACTGACCTGGCAATGGATGGTAAATTCCTGATCGTGCGCTTCGCCACGTACCTGCACCACCAGATAAGATGGCAGCGGCAGATGACGACCCTGCAAATATTCCTGCAGACGCGTTTTCGGATCTTTTTGTTTATCGCCCGGACTGATTTCGTCCAGACGGGTCTGATACCAGTTCAGGATCAGCTTTTCTACGGTCTGGATATCGCTGTCCAGGAACACACCACCAATTAATGCTTCGACCGTATCGGCAAGAATAGATTCACGACGGAAGCCGCCGCTTTTCAGTTCACCCGGTCCAAGACGCAGACATTCGCCCAGCTCAAATTCGCGCGCGATTTCCGCAAGGGTATTACCCCGAACCAGCGTGGCACGCATGCGGCTCATATCCCCTTCATCCACACGCGGGAAACGGTGATAAAGCGCATTCGCAATCACGAAACTTAAAATAGAGTCGCCTAAAAACTCGAGACGCTCATTATGTTTGCTGCTGGCACTGCGGTGGGTTAATGCCTGTTGCAACAACTCCTGATGATGAAAAGTGTAGCCCAGCTTCCGTTGAAGCCGATTAATTACGATGGGGTTCATGCGATACCAATAAATGAATGCGTCAAAAATGCAGCACACGAAACCGACCTGAGAAGACCAACGCGGTTTCGTGTGCCGTGGCACCCTTGCAGGGCCAACCTTAAACTTCGGGGGAATATTCTATACACAACGACAGGGGATGTCGTTAGTTCGAAGAGATTTATCGTGGAAATAATTCACGTAGCCGCTAATTAAAGCGGCTACGCGTTCATTTATTGAGAATTAATGGATTCCGCCGATACGATTCAGGCGTACACCGGTCGGCCATTCGCCTTCCTGCTTCTCAAAACTCATCCAGATGGCGGTAGCTTTACCCACCAGATTCGCTTCCGGCACAAAGCCCCAGTAACGGCTGTCCGCAGAGTTATCCCGGTTGTCACCCATCATGAAGTAATGTCCTGGCGGTACAATCCAGCTCGCCAGCTGCTGGCCCGGCTGGCGATAGTACATACCCAGCTGATCCTGCGCGATTGGCACGGTGAGGATACGGTGCGTCACATCGCCCAGCGTCTCTTTGCGCTCTACCAGACGGATGCCGTCCTCTTTGGTTTCACCTTTCGGTACCTGGAAGAATCCGCTGGTCGCTTCGCCGCCATTACGACGGGCGAAGGTCTGCACAAAATCACTTGGCTCAACGTTTGAGTAGGTGATTGGCAGCGCGTTTTCACATGCGGTACCGGAGCTGCAGCCCGGCTGAACGGTGACTTCTTTCGCTACCGGATCGTAAGTGACTTTATCACCCGGCAGGCCTACCGCACGCTTGATGTAGTCCAGGCGCGGATCTTCCGGATATTTGAACACCACGATGTCGCCACGTTTCGGATGACCGGTTTCGATCAGCGTTTTCTGGTAGATAGGATCTTTAATGCCGTAGGCAAACTTCTCTACCAGAATAAAATCACCAATCAGCAGCGTTGGCATCATTGAACCTGATGGGATTTGGAACGGCTCGTAAATAAACGAACGTACCACCAGCACAATCGCCAGCACCGGAAATACCGAGGCGCCCGTTTCCAGCCAGCCCGGTTTCGGGCCGACCTTCTTCAGGGTTTTCGCGTCAATCCCATCGCCAGTGGCTGCCTGTGCGGCAGCCTGACGTTCACGACGTTTTGGGGCGAAGATAAACTTATCCAGACACCACAGCAGACCTGTCACCAGGGTAGCAATGACCAGGATCAGGGCAAACATGTTCGCCATGCCAACTCCTTAGGGTTATTTGCCGTCTTTACCAACGTGAAGGATGGCAAGGAATGCTTCCTGCGGCAGCTCGACGTTACCGACCTGCTTCATACGCTTCTTACCGTCTTTCTGCTTCTGCAGCAGCTTTTTCTTACGGCTGACGTCACCGCCATAGCACTTGGCCAGAACGTTTTTACGCAGCTGTTTCACGGTTGAACGCGCGATAATGTGGTTGCCAATGGCCGCCTGAATCGCGATATCGAACTGCTGACGCGGGATCAGCTCTTTCATCTTCTCAACCAGCTCGCGGCCACGGTATGGCGCATTGTCGTTGTGGGTGATCAGCGCCAGCGCATCCACGCGCTCGCCGTTGATCAGCACGTCCACACGCACCATGTTGGAGGCCTGGAAGCGTTTGAAGTTGTAATCCAGTGACGCATAGCCACGGGAGGTGGACTTCAGACGGTCAAAGAAGTCGAGAACCACTTCCGCCATTGGGATTTCATAGGTCAGCGCCACCTGGTTACCGTGGTAAACCATGTTAGTCTGCACGCCACGCTTCTCAATACACAGCGTAATGACGTTACCCAGGAACTCCTGCGGCAGCAGCATGTGACACTCTGCAATAGGCTCACGCAGTTCATGAATGTTGTTCAGCGGCGGCAGCTTGGACGGGCTATCGACGTAGATCACTTCTTTCGAGGTGGTTTCAACTTCATACACTACGGTCGGTGCCGTGGTGATCAGATCCAGATCGTATTCACGTTCCAGACGCTCCTGAATGATCTCCATGTGCAGCAGACCGAGGAAGCCACAGCGGAAGCCGAAGCCCAGCGCCGTTGAGCTTTCTGGCTCGTAGAACAGGGAAGCATCGTTCAGGCTCAGCTTACCGAGCGCGTCACGGAAGTTTTCATAGTCGTCAGAGCTGACCGGGAACAGGCCCGCATAAACCTGCGGTTTCACCTTTTTAAAGCCTGGCAGCGCTTTATCTGCCGGGTTACGCGCACCGGTCAGGGTATCGCCCACCGGCGCGCCGAGGATGTCTTTAATGGCGCAGACCAGCCAGCCTACCTCGCCGCACGTCAGCTCGGTACGGTCAACCTGTTTTGGCGTGAAGATACCCAGACGGTCGGCGTTGTAGACCTGCCCGGTACTCATTACCTTGATTTTGTCGCCTTTACGCATGGTGCCGTTTTTAATACGCACCAGTGAGACAACGCCCAGATAGTTATCGAACCAGGAGTCGATAATCAGCGCCTGGAGTGGCGCATCCGGATCGCCTTCCGGGGCCGGAATGTCACGTACCAGGCGTTCCAGCACGTCGGTTACGCCCACACCGGTTTTCGCGGAGCAGCGCACGGCGTCGGTCGCGTCAATGCCGACAATATCTTCAATCTCTTCCGCTACGCGCTCAGGATCGGCGGCTGGCAGGTCGATCTTGTTCAGAACCGGCACAACTTCGAGATCCATTTCCATCGCGGTGTAGCAGTTTGCCAGGGTCTGGGCTTCAACGCCCTGCCCGGCATCCACCACCAGCAGCGCGCCTTCACAGGCCGCGAGCGAGCGTGAAACCTCATAGGAGAAGTCAACGTGGCCTGGGGTGTCGATAAAGTTCAGTTGATAGGTTTCACCATCAGCCGCTTTGTAATCAAGCGTAACGCTCTGCGCTTTAATGGTGATACCGCGTTCGCGTTCCAGGTCCATGGAGTCCAGAACCTGGGCTTCCATTTCACGATCAGACAGGCCACCGCAAATCTGGATAATACGGTCAGACAGCGTCGACTTACCGTGGTCAATGTGAGCAATGATCGAAAAGTTACGTATGTTCTTCATATAGTTAAATAATTATGCCTTACGAATTCCTGGAGGCCGCTGTTCTTAGCCTGACGTTTTTCAGTGCGAAAACGCAGCATTCTACACTACATCCTCGCTACCTGGAAATGCACTTAGAGACAGGTATAGCGTGAAGAAAGGACGTTTTCTGTTTTAGGGTGTAAAAAATGATAAAGCCCGATGGATCACCGGGCCTCAGAAGAGAGCGTTTCAACACGAAGCTGATCTGGTGCCAGCCCAACGCTGAGAATGACAGGCTGCCACTCCTCGCGCGCGGCGAGCGTCGGGGAGAGACCTTTGGCAAGCCAGAATCCCCCTACGCCACCCAATGCGGCACCGCACATGGCGGCCACATCGGTACCAAACAGCATCTGAAACAGGCCGCCCATAATAAACAGCCCGACCAGAGGAGAGAGGTACACCAGCATGGCGGAACTGAGCAGACTGCCTTCCGCGATGCCCAGCTCTACCTTTTGCCCCGCCATCAGCGGCTGTTCGCTTGGCACAGAAATCGTGTGTGATGTTTGCGGCCCGAGCTTATTCAGCACGCGGCTGCCGCAGCCGGCGCGGGATGCGCAGCTATTACATGAGGCTTTTACATCGCAGCTCACCAGCGCAATGCCGTTCTGCCACGAGACAACCGTCGCCCACTCTTTGATCATTGTGCGGCCCTGAATTTAATGCTGTCGGAGATGCGCTTCGCCGTTTGCGGAGGAAGTTCTCCCACAATGGTGATCTCTGCGTTATCGCGGACCGTTGTACTCACCGTACGGCGTCCGGTACGCAGCATTTGTTCGGCGCTGTTTGCCGTTGCGCGATTGATATTCACCGAGAAGCTGAACAAGCCGTCGGAATAGAGGCGCGATTCCACCGGCGTTTCAATCGTTGGCAGCTGGCGACGGCTGCTGGATACTTCGCTAAATCCTTGCGGGATCCAGGCAGGTACCCAGTTGAAATTAACGGTATCCCCGGCAGGTACAGAAAGCAGCGGCGGCAGGCTGGCCTTAGCCAGGTTCTGCATGCTGTTACCAACCTGATTGTTCACGCTGAAGGAGATAACCCGGAACTGTTCCAGCGTTTCACCGTCACGGTCGAGGAGGTCAACACGCATGGGGAGTTTGGTTTCGGCGTCAATCCAGACGATATAGCTGTAGCGCGTTCCGTCCCGGGCAACAACGCGAATCACCTCGCACAGTCTGTCCGCGATACGGGTACGCCCTACCGAAATAAAATCGTAGTAAGGGGCAAGCCGTTTGAAGTCGGTGTAAATGAGTGACGGCAGAGAATCAACAATATAGTCGCCATTCAGCGTGAAAGGCTCCAGGCCTGGCTCGAAATAGCTGATTTCGTTACCACGCTGGACAACTTCCCGACGCGGGCCATCCATCTGTAAAAGCTGGGAGAGCGGCTGATTATCAAGACGGGCATGACGATAGCGTAACGACTCTACGCCCTGCTTATTAATGCTGATAAATGCCAACTCGTAATTGAGTGACTGGCTGGCCAGATTCATTTGCTGCAACAACGCCCCGGATGAAACATCAGCCGAGGCGTTGGCAGAGAAGAACAGGCTACCCGCCATCAGAGACATGGCGAACCAAAGTTGCTTCATTACTGCGATTGCGTTCCTAAAGTTTGGTTTCCGGGCACCTGCACAGCAGCTTGCTGTGTCTGGGCCTGCTCAAACTGAAGCTGTTCAGAGTGCAGACGACGCTGCAACTCGTAATCCTGCAACATCGCATTAATGCGACGGCGCTGCTCCTGAACCTGCTGCTGCTGACCGCCGCTGGCGGAAGCATCAGCCGGTACGCCCAGGCTTACCGGGCTGGCTTTGCCCATCATCGGCAGTGTGTTAAACACTGGCGCTTCTGGCTGCTGATTAGTTTCAGACTGAGTATTATAGTGCTGGACGCCAACAATAACTGCAAGCGATACGCATGCAGCCACACCCATTTGGGTAAGCTGGCTGGCCCACGGACGCACCTTTTGCCAGAACGGCATTTTCTGCCACTGGTGAGGCGCGGGTTGAGCTTCAGGAATCAGCGGAGTGGTCTGATGAACAGGCTCATTCTCAATCGCCGCCATGACGCGGGCTGAGATATCGAAATGGAGAACCTCGCCGGTGTCACCGCGAAGGGTGTCACGGATGAGATGGTAACTCTCCCAGGTCTCTTGCATTTCGGGTGAATGAGACAGCTCGTTGAGCAGCTCACTATCCACCGTTTCACCATCCATTAAAGCGGAAAGTTTTTCTTTCTGCATGCCTAATACCTTTTCCAGTATCCCGCTATCGTCAACGCCTGATAAGCGGTTGAACTTTATTATCAATAGCTTCTCGCGCACGGAAAATTCGTGAACGTACCGTGCCGACCGGACAATCCATGATAGCGGCTATCTCTTCATAGCTCAGACCATCCAGCTCCCGTAACGTAATTGCCATGCGTAAATCTTCCGGGAGCGACTCGATCGTGCGAAAAACGATTTGTCTCAGTTCTTCTGACAACATTAAGTTCTCAGGGTTCGAAATTTCTTTCAATGCGCCGCCACTTTCGAAGTTTTCGGCGTCGATTGCGTCCACATCACTTGAAGGCGGACGACGGCCCTGAGCGACCAGATAATTCTTTGCCGTATTGACCGCAATACGGTACAGCCAGGTATAAAAAGCACTATCTCCCCGGAAAGAATCCAGCGCGCGATAGGCCTTAATAAAAGACTCTTGCACCACATCAGGCACATCGCCTGACGGTACATAGCGGGAAACCAGGCTCGCCACCTTATGCTGGTAGCGCACCACCAGTAGGTTAAAGGCTTTCTGATCTCCCTTCTGGACCCGTTCAACCAGGACCTGGTCCGTTAACTGCTCGCTCATCCGAGGTAATGTCTCCCCAAACCTAAATTCCACGCGTTATCGAAACGCCACTCTAAAATACCGCACTTTGAGCAAGCACCGATTTAGAGTGTCTGATCTTCAATAAGTTCCGTAACGCCTTTGTTTTTGTTCATCGCGCCGCAGACCGTTCATTTTCTCTCATTATAAGTCTGTTCACGATACGCACCACTTTCTGACAAGAAACATCTTTTTCCCGCCAGAAGAGTAACGCAACACAGGCTTTATTTCACCACAAAATCTGACGCTAACGATCTGCTTCGCAAAATAATTTCACTCATTTACCCTCCGTTTACCTCCGCTTACGCGTTTAGCCATTGCAACAGCCTCTAAAAAAAACGTGCGATATATCGCATTCGGGTGCTATTCTGCCCCAACACTGTTTAGTAAATTAAACAACAATCATGAACACAACACCTGAACTTCATTGTGATGTACTGATCATCGGCAGCGGCGCTGCCGGTCTCTCGCTGGCGCTGCGCCTGGCCGAGCATCAAAACGTTATCGTTCTAAGTAAAGGACCGATAAGTGAAGGTTCCACGTTTTATGCCCAGGGCGGTATTGCCGCCGTGTTTGATGAAACAGACAGCATTGCATCCCACGTCGACGATACGCTGATTGCTGGGGCCGGGATCGTTGATGCGCACGCCGCGGAGTTTGTCGCCAGCAATGCCCGCCACTGCGTTCAGTGGCTCATCGACCAGGGCGTCTTATTCGACACTCAGATTCAACCCAACGGTGAAGAGAGCTACCACCTGACACGCGAAGGCGGCCATAGCCACCGCCGCATCCTGCACGCAGCGGATGCCACCGGAAAAGAAGTGGAAACTACGCTTGTCAGTAAAGCGCTGAACCATCCTAATATTCGCGTTCTCGAGCGAAGTAATGCCGTTGACCTGATCATTTCCGACAAGATTGGCCTGCCCGGCACGCGTCGCGTGGTGGGCGCCTGGGTCTGGAATCGTAATAAAGAGAAGGTGGAAACCTGCCGGGCGAAGGCTGTGGTGCTGGCGACGGGCGGCGCCTCCAAGGTGTATCAGTACACCACGAACCCGGACATTGCCTCCGGAGACGGTATCGCGATGGCCTGGCGCGCCGGCTGCCGGGTGGCGAACCTCGAGTTTAATCAGTTTCACCCAACGGCCCTGTTCCACCCTCAGGCGCGCAACTTCCTGCTGACGGAAGCCCTGCGCGGTGAAGGCGCTTATCTGAAGCGCCCTGACGGCTCCCGCTTTATGCCCGACTTTGACGCCAGGGGTGAACTGGCCCCGCGCGATATCGTTGCCCGCGCCATCGATCATGAAATGAAACGTCTTGGCGTGGACTGCATGTATCTGGATATCAGCCATAAGCCAGCAGAGTTCATTCGCCAGCATTTCCCGATGATTTACGAAAAGCTGCTCAATCTTGGCATTGATTTAACGCGCGATCCGGTGCCCATTGTGCCTGCGGCCCACTATACCTGCGGTGGCGTGATGGTTGACGATCATGGACGTACCGATGTGGACGGTCTGTATGCTATCGGTGAGGTCAGCTATACCGGACTTCACGGCGCGAACCGTATGGCCTCTAACTCGCTGCTTGAATGTCTGGTGTACGGCTGGTCAGCAGCGGAAGACATCACCAAGCGCATGCCTTATGCCCGCGAGACAGAGCACCTGCCTGCCTGGGATGAAAGCCGCGTGGATAATCCGGACGAGCTGGTCGTGATCCAGCACAACTGGCATGAGCTACGGCTGTTTATGTGGGACTACGTGGGGATTGTGCGCACCACGAAACGCCTGGAACGCGCCTTGCGCCGCATCACCATGCTGCAGCAGGAAATTGATGAGTACTATGCCAATTTCCGCGTATCCAATAACCTGCTGGAGCTGCGCAATCTGGTGCAGGTTGCCGAGCTGATTGTTCGCTGCGCGATGATGCGTAAAGAGAGCCGCGGGCTGCACTATACCCTGGACTACCCGGATCAGCTTGCTGAGTCCGGCCCGTCAATACTCGCCCCACAGGTTTACATAAACAGATAAAACGCCTGGGTCAGGGCAGTGTAATCTTCGGAATAACGCTGGTCTGGCCCACGGATCACCATTCGGTCATTAAAGCATTCACCCTCTTTTGGCGAGAGCGCCAGCAGCACGCGGTGCGGCAGTCGTCCTTCCGTATCCGAAATATCGGTACGCAGACGTAACGTCCAGCCGATCTCCTGCGCGATACCGATGAACGTGTTGCCGGTACTCTCTGGTAGGACCACACAGAAAAAACCTTCTTCTGAGATGAGTTCTGCCGCACTGGTGAGCAGCGCTTTATGATCGAGGGAGCCGGTATAACGCGCCTGTTCACGCTCGGGTGTCCCGCACTCAACGCCGGGCTCGTAGTAGGGAGGGTTGCTGACGATCAGATCGTAACGAGCGGTTTGTTCAGGCGCCCAGGCCAGCACATCTGCGCATTCCACCTTCATTCGGGCCGCCCACGGAGATTCGGCCATATTGTCACTCGCCTGCTCTGCGGCCTGCGCATCCAGCTCGACGGCATCAATGGTGACATGTTCTTCCGTACGCTGCGCCAGCATCAACGCCACCAGCCCGCTGCCGGTACCGATATCAAGAATACGCTTAACGCCTGCGACAGGCGCCCACGCTCCCAGTAAAATACCGTCTGTACCGACTTTCATGGCACAGCGATCGTGGGCGACAAAAAATTGTTTAAACGTAAAACCATCGCGGCGCAGCTGCGCTTTGAGTTGAGACATGTCAGGGCAACCTTCTAACTGAAACTGGAGTAGCATAGGGGAAAGCGAAGTGGCCGAAAAGCGATATCCATACAAACAGATGAAGATTACAGCCGTAACGTCTATAATCAGCGCCCCACACAGAGGTAGAACATGACTGTAACGACTTTTTCCGAACTTGAACTCGATGAAAGCCTGCTCAATGCACTTGAGAGCAAAGGCTTTACACGCCCGACCGCCATTCAGGCAGCGGCCATTCCGCCTGCGCTTGAGGGCCGCGATGTGCTCGGTTCTGCGCCAACCGGCACGGGGAAGACAGCAGCCTATTTGCTGCCTGTGTTGCAGCATCTGCTCGACTTCCCACGTAAAAAATCTGGCCCGCCGCGTATTTTAATCCTGACGCCTACGCGCGAACTGGCAATGCAGGTTGCCGATCACGCGCGTGAACTCGCGGCAAATACTCATCTGGATATCGCCACCATCACCGGCGGCGTTGCGTATATGAACCACGCCGAAGTGTTCAGCGAAAACCAGGACATCGTCGTTGCGACGACGGGCCGTCTGCTGCAGTACATTAAAGAAGAGAACTTCGACTGCCGCGCGGTTGAAACGCTGATCCTCGACGAAGCCGACCGTATGCTGGACTTGGGCTTCGCACAGGATATCGAGCACATTGCCGGGGAAACGCGCTGGCGTAACCAGACGATGCTGTTCTCTGCCACCCTCGAAGGGGAAGCGATCAAAGACTTCGCAGAGCGTCTGCTGGAAGATCCGGTGGAAGTCTCGGCGACGCCGTCCACCCGCGAGCGTAAGAAGATCCACCAGTGGTACTACCGCGCGGACAACCTCGAGCACAAGGTCGAATTGCTTAAACACCTGCTGAAGCAGGAAGATGCTCTGCGCACAATCGTGTTTGTGCGCAAGCGCGAGCGCGTGCACGAGCTGGCTGAAATGCTGCGTAACGCCGGGATCAACAACTGCTATCTTGAAGGCGAGATGGCGCAGATCAAGCGTACCGAAGGCATCAAGCGCCTGACCGACGGCCGCGTTAACGTGCTGGTTGCGACTGACGTTGCCGCTCGTGGGATCGACATCCCGGACGTCAGCCACGTCATTAACTTCGATATGCCGCGCAGCGGAGATACCTACCTGCACCGTATTGGCCGTACCGGCCGCGCGGGCCGCAAAGGGATTGCGATTTCACTGGTCGAAGCGCATGACTACCTGCTGCTGCAGAAGATTGGCCGCTATGTTGATGAGCCGCTGAAAGCGCGCGTTATTGACGAACTCCGCCCGACCACGCGCGCGCCGAGTGAAAAGATGACGGGTAAACCGTCCAAGAAAGCGCTCGCGAAACGTGCTGAGAGAAAAGAGAAAGAAAAAGAGAAACCGCGCGTGAAGCAGCGCCACCGCGATACCAAAAATATTGGTAAGCGCCGTAAGCCAAGCTCTGCCGCGCCAGAGACGAAAACTGAAGAGTAAAAAAAAGCCGGGGATTTCCCCGGCTTTTTTATTCCCCCCTGCTGAAGCCGTTACAGGCTTTCAGTAAAGGTACGGGCAATAACGTCGCGCTGCTGTTCTGGAGTCAGTGAGTTAAAGCGAACCGCATAGCCGGACACGCGGATAGTCAGCTGCGGGTATTTTTCAGGGTGCTCAACCGCGTCCATCAGCGTTTCGCGGCGCAGTACATTTACGTTCAGGTGCTGACCACCTTCCACGCGCACTTCCGGTTTCACTTCCATTGGAATTTCACGGTACTCGATTTCGCCCAGTTTGCTCACCGGCACGATTTCATCTTCAGCAAAACCCGCTTTCGCAACGACACAGCGCGCTTCGTTTTTCTCGCTGTCCAGCAGCCAGAAAGAATTGAGCAGATCGTCATTTGCAGCTTTAGTAATCTGGATACCTGTAATCATGTGTTGCCTCCCTAGGCTACATTAACTGATGTCGGCCTCTCGCGGCCAATTGGTAAAACCATTGTTTCTTGTGTGTATATATATCATTCACACCCCGGTGATTTATTGATTTAAATCAACAAAAACACCAACCACATAAAGAGTGTGGTTTGAGTTTATTGTTTTAGATCAATTTCGCAGCCTTACCAATTCAACTCGCCCTGCATCTTTTCAAAATAAATTTAGCCACTTAGCGCACTTTTCAGCGCGTAATTTTGCTCACCGGGGTTAAACAGGTAAGCTAGTCGCAGATTGAGATTCGCAGGAGAGCGAGATGACAACACCTTTAACCTGGCATGACGTGCTGGCAGAAGAAAAGCAGCAGCCTTATTTTATCAATACGCTCAGCACCGTTGCCGCTGAGCGTCAGTCCGGACAGACGATTTACCCGCCGCAGAAAGATGTGTTCAACGCCTTTCGCTACACCGAACTGAGCGATGTGAAAGTGGTGATTTTGGGCCAGGATCCCTATCACGGCCCAGGGCAGGCGCATGGGCTGGCGTTTTCCGTCCGTCCGGGCGTGGCTATCCCTCCTTCTCTGCTCAACATGTATAAAGAGCTTGAGGGAACCGTGCCCGGGTTTACCCGGCCAAACCACGGCTACCTGGAAAGCTGGGCGCGCCAGGGCGTGCTGTTACTGAATACGGTGCTTACCGTACGGGCGGGCCAGGCGCACTCGCACGCCAGCCTTGGGTGGGAGACCTTTACCGATAAAGTCATCAGCCTTATCAACGAGCATCGTGAAGGGGTCGTGTTTTTACTCTGGGGTTCTCACGCGCAGAAGAAAGGGGCGATTATCGATCGTCAGCGTCATCACGTGTTGAAAGCACCGCACCCGTCACCGCTGTCTGCGCATCGCGGTTTCTTTGGCAGTAATCATTTTGTTCTGGCGAATGAATGGCTGGAAAAACGTGGCGAAACGCCAATTGACTGGATGCCTGTATTACCGGCAGAGAGCGAGTAGGATTTGAATGTGCCGGGTCAGGCCCGGCACATTAAGAGGCTTATGCCTTGTTCTGACGCCACCACTCGGCCAGCAGTACGCCGGTCGCAACGGATACGTTCAGACTTTCCACATTGCCTGTTCCGTCGATAGAGACGCTCAGATCCGCACTGGAGAGCGCCGCGTCAGACAGACCATCGCGCTCCTGACCCAGCACCAGAACCATTTTACGCGGCAGCGTCGCTTTAAACAGCGGCGTACCGGCATGGCTCGAGGTGGTCACGATGGAGTAGCCCGCTTTGCGGAACTGCTCAAGGGCGTCCAGAACGCTGTCGCCGGTGATCGGCTGTACGTGCTCGGCTCCGCCTTCCGCAGTACGGATCGCGGCGCCGGATTCCAGCAGCGCGGCATCCTGCAACAGCACGCCTTTCACGCCAAAGTGCGCGCAGCTGCGCATCATTGCGCCCAGGTTGTGCGGGTTACCCACGTCTTCCAGCGCCAGCACGCAGTCATCGGCATCTGCCTGGCTGACCCACTGCTGCACGGTCGTGCCGTTACGTTTTTTGATCAGGAAGCAGACGCCGCCGTGGTGTTCAGTACCGGACGCTTTGGTCAGCTCGGCATCATCCACGACGTGGTAGGCTTTGCGGTTCGCGGCCATCCAGCGCAGCGCTTCTTTGAAGCGCGGGGTCACGCTCTGGATGAACCAGGCGCGGACGATACACTCAGGACGGCTCTGGAACAGCGCCTGGCAGGCGTTCTCGCCATACACGCGGGTCTCTTCTGCACGCTGACGGCGCAGCACTTCCGGATCGATAAAGCTTTTACCGCTGATACCGCCGTGATCGGCTTTTTCCGGCGTCTCATCGCCAGGGGCGCGAGAAACGGTGCGCCACGGGGAGGCATTATCGCGTGAGAAGTCATCACGCGGACGATCGTCGCGTGGACGTTCACTGCGTGGGCGGTCGGAACGCGGACGGTCATCGCGTTTGCGATCGTCACGTTTGCGGTCATCACCGCGGTTATTTCTGTCATCGCGGGCGGGGCGACGGCCACCGTCTGCACGAGAAGACGCCGGACGCCCGCCACCTTTTCCGGTACGCGGATTTTGGGTGCGTTTATCAGAGTCATCATCACTGCGGACATACATCACTTTGACCTTGCCGCTTTTGTTTTTCATTTCGTCGTTCATGCTTTTCTCCACCAGCGCTGCGCGAAGCGCGCAGATTACCCGATGTGCCAGCGCATAGCCATAATTTCGTACAAAAGCCTGTGACTATTGTTCTCATTGAATAAAACGCATTGTTGTTTCAAACAGGCTCATTGATAATATGTAACATATTAGAAACATTATCGGCGTTCCGCCGCTGTCCCGCGGCTCTATCAGAGGTTAGTTATGAATACCGTATGTGCCAACTGTCAGGCTCTTAATCGCATTCCGGACGATCGGATGGAAGATGGTGCGAAATGCGGACGTTGTGGCCATGAATTATTTGATGGCGATGTCATTAACGCGACGGGTGCTACGCTGGACAAACTCCTCAAGGACGATCTTCCTGTCGTGATCGATTTCTGGGCGCCATGGTGCGGTCCATGCCGTAGCTTCGCGCCGATCTTCGAAGATGTGGCCGAAGAGCGCAGCGGAAAAATGCGGTTCGTTAAGGTCAATACCGAAGCCGAACCCGAACTGAGCGCGCGTTTTCGTATTCGCAGCATCCCGACCATTATGATTTTCAAAAATGGTGAAGTGATCGATATGCTCAACGGTGCGGTTCCAAAAGCGCCTTTTGAAAGCTGGTTAAACGAGTCGCTGTAACATTCACGGGGCACACCTTGTGCCCCGCTCCCGCCTCTGCGAAAATAGTGTTTTTCCTGCATTTCGCCCATGACTGATAACGCTGTCCTTAAATTACGCGCCGAACGCCTTGCGCGCGCCACCCGACCGTTCCTCGCCCGAGGCAACCGTATTCGCCGCTGTCAGCGCTGCCTGCTGCCGCTGAAGGTTTGTCTGTGCGAGACGCTGGCTCCGAGTACGGCGGAGAGCCGTTTTTGTCTGGTCATGTTCGATACCGAGCCGATGAAACCCAGCAATACGGGGCGTCTTATCGCCGATATTCTGCCGGATACCGCCGCGTTTCAGTGGTCCCGTACGGAGCCACCTCAGGCCCTGCTCGACTTAGTGGCAAGCAAGGACTATCAGCCGATGGTCGTTTTCCCCGCGTCATATGCACGCGTGGATCGCCAGGTGCTTTCAGTGCCGCCATCCGGTAAACCACCGCTGTTTATTATGCTGGACGGCACCTGGACCGAAGCGCGAAAAATGTTTCGCAAAAGCCCCTATCTCGACGCGCTGCCGGTGATTTCTGTCGATCTTTCCCGCGTCTCCGCCTACCGCCTGCGTGAAGCACATGCTGACGGGCAATACTGCACCGCCGAAGTAGCCATTGCGCTTCTGGATTTAGCGGGAGATACCGCCGCAGCTGGTGCCCTGGGCAACCATTTCTCATGCTTCCGGGAGCGCTATCTGGCGGGAAAAACCGTTCATAAGGGCAGCGTCACAGCACTCGAGCCAGAAAGCGTTTAAAATCATCAGGTCGCTTGCATTCACAGGAGGCCTGCATGAGCCAGCGAGGGTTAGAAGCGCTACTTCGTCCTAAATCCATTGCCGTCATCGGCGCATCAATGAAACCGGATCGTGCTGGCTATCTGATGATGCGCAACCTGCTGGCCGGGGGATTTAATGGCCCCGTCATGCCCGTCACGCCGGCTTATAAGGCCGTTCAGGGGGTGCTTGCATGGCCTGACGTACAAAGCCTGCCTTTCGTGCCGGATCTTGCCGTACTCTGTACAAACGCGAAGCGTAACCTGGAACTGCTGGAATCACTCGGCAAGAAGGGGTGTAAAACCTGCATTATTCTCTCGTCTCCCCCTGAACAGAAAGCCGAGCTTCTGGCCTGCGCCAGCCGCTATCAAATGCGCATTCTTGGGCCAAACAGCCTGGGCCTGCTCGCCCCCTGGCAGGGGCTGAATGCCAGTTTCTCCCCGGTTCCGATCCGCAAAGGCAAACTCGCGTTTATTTCGCAGTCGGCTGCGGTATCGAACACCATCCTCGACTGGGCGCAGCAGCGTGAAATGGGATTCTCCTACTTCATTGCCCTGGGCGACAGCCTGGATATCGATGTTGATGAGCTACTGGATTTTCTGGCGCGTGACGGCAAAACCAGTGCGATCCTGCTTTATCTTGAGCACCTCAGCGACGCCCGGCGTTTTGTCTCGGCTTCGCGAAGCGCTTCGCGCAATAAGCCGATCCTGGTGATCAAAAGCGGACGAAGCCCTGCGGCGCAGCGTCTGCTGCATTCGCATTCCGGCATGGATCCCGCCTGGGACGCCGCCATCCAGCGCGCGGGGTTGCTGCGGGTACAGGATACGCACGAGCTTTTTTCCGCCGTTGAGACGTTAAGCCATATGCGTCCGCTGCGCGGCGAGAAGTTGATGATTGTTAGTAACGGTGCAGCCCCTGCCGCGCTCGCGCTGGATGAGCTTTGGCGGCGCTTCGGCAAGCTGGCTACGCTGAATGAAGAGACGCTGCAGCGCCTGAAAGAAGCGCTTCCAAGCAGCGTGACGCCCGGCAATCCGCTTGATTTGCGCGATGACGCCAGCAGTGACCGCTATACCAGGGCAATCTCCATTTTGCTGGATAGCCAGGATTTTGATGCGCTGATGATTATCCACTCTCCCAGCGCGGTCGCACCGGGCAGCGAAAGCGCGCGGGCGCTCATTGACGCCGTGTGCAACCATCCGCGAGGCAAATATGTCACCCTGCTTACCAACTGGTGCGGTGAATTTTCTTCTCAGGAGGCGCGGCGCTTGTTCAGCGAGGCCGGGCTGCCGACCTACCGCACGCCGGAAGGCACCATCACCGCGTTCATGCATATGGTGGAATATCGCCGCAACCAGAAACAGCTGCGTGAGACGCCGGCTTTGCCCGGAAATCTGACGGCGAACACCGTCGACGTTCATCGGCTGTTGCAGCAGGCCATCGAAGAAGGCGCGACGTCGCTTGATACGCATGAGGTCCAGCCCATTCTGGGCAGCTACGGGATGCAAACCCTGCCGACCTGGATCGCCAGCGACAGCGCTGAGGCCGTGCATATTGCCGAGCAAATTGGCTATCCGGTTGCCCTGAAGCTGCGCTCCCCGGATATCCCGCATAAGTCTGATGTTCAGGGGGTTATGTTATACCTGCGTACGGCGAGTGAGGTGCAGCAGGCAGCTGATGCCATTTTCGACCGGGTCAAAATGGCCTGGCCGCAGGCAAGGATCCACGGATTGCTGGTGCAAAGCATGGCCAACCGCGCTGGGGCTCAGGAATTACGGGTAGTGGTCGAACACGATCCCGTCTTCGGCCCGCTCATTATGCTGGGAGAGGGCGGCGTTGAGTGGCGCCCGGAGGAGCAGGCCGTGGTCGCTTTACCGCCGCTGAACATGAACCTGGCGCGTTATCTGATCATCCAGGCGATTAAAAGTAAAAAGATCCGTGGCCGGAGCGCGCTGCGTCCGCTTGATATTGCCGGGTTAAGCCAGTTCCTGGTGCAGGTTTCTAACCTGATTGTGGACTGTGCCGAGATCCAGCGGCTGGACATTCATCCGCTGCTCGCCTCCGGCAATGAGTTTACGGCGCTGGACGTGACCCTGGATATCGCACCCTTCGAAGGAGACAGAGAGAGCCGTCTGGCAATCCGCCCGTATCCCCTGCAGCTGGAGGAGTGGGTTGAGATGAAGAATGGGGAACGCGCCTTGTTCCGCCCTATTCTGCCGGAAGATGAGCCCCAGCTGCGAGCCTTTATCTCTCAGGTCACGAAAGAGGATCTTTATTATCGCTATTTTAGCGAAATCAACGAATTTACCCACGATGATTTAGCCAATATGACCCAGATCGACTACGATCGAGAAATGGCGTTTGTTGCCGTTCGTCGCTCCGATAAGGGGGATGAGATCCTCGGCGTCACGCGTGCTATTTCTGACCCGGATAACGTCGATGCGGAGTTTGCGGTGCTGGTGCGCTCCGATCTTAAAGGCCTGGGTCTGGGAAGACGGCTGCTGGAAAAACTCATCAGTTATACGCGAGATCACGGATTATTACGCCTCAATGGCATTACTATGCCTAACAATCGCGGTATGGTGACCCTGGCGCGAAAACTTGGGTTTGACGTTGATATTCAGCTGGACGAAGGTATTGTGGCCTTGTCCCTCAGTCTGACATCAGCAGACAAACGCGAGTAAGCTACTGGAAATGTTACCCACTTTGGACGGGACTGGTGGTATCATTGTCCGCTTATGTTGTTTGCATGGTACAGACAACCCTTCAATGAACAGAGAAGAAACGCACTGTGATGTTGTCAAAATTTAAGCGTAATAAACATCAACAACACCTTGCTCAACTACCGAAGATTTCTCAGTCAGTTGATGATGTAGAGTTCTTTTACGCTCCCGCTCATTTTCGGGAGACGCTTCTGGAAAAGATTGCCAGCGCCACGCGACGCATTTGCATTGTTGCGCTGTATCTTGAACAGGATGAAGGCGGGCGCGCGATCCTGAACGCGCTCTATGAAGCCAAACGTCAGCGCCCGGAACTCGATGTTCGCGTGCTGGTCGACTGGCATCGCGCTCAGCGTGGCCGCATTGGCGCTGCCGCGTCAAACACCAACGCTGACTGGTATTGCCGCACGGCGCAGGAAAACCCTGGCGTCGATGTGCCTGTTTATGGCGTCCCGGTTAATACCCGTGAAGCGCTCGGCGTACTTCATTTCAAGGGCTTCATCATTGATGACAGCGTGCTTTACAGCGGCGCAAGTCTGAATGATGTTTACCTTCATCAGCTCGATAAATATCGCTACGACCGCTACCATCTGATCCGTAATCCGCAGATGGCCGATATCATGTTTAACTGGGTTGATAAAAATCTGGTCCATGGCCGCGGTGTTAATCGCCTTGACGATCCCGAGCGTCCTAAAAGCCCGGAAATCAAAAACGATGTTCGCGCCTTCCGCCAGGAGCTGCGTGATGCGGTCTATCATTTCCAGGGCGATGCGAACAACGAAGAGTTATCCGTTACCCCGCTGGTAGGACTCGGCAAATCAAGCCTGCTGAACAAAACGATCTTCCATCTGATGCCGTGTGCGGAGCAGAAACTCACTATCTGTACGCCGTACTTCAACCTTCCTGCCGTGCTAGTGCGTAATATCATTCAGCTGCTGCGCGACGGTAAAAAGGTGGAAATCATCGTTGGTGATAAAACCGCAAACGACTTCTTCATTCCTGAAGATCAGCCTTTCAAAATCATCGGTGCGCTGCCTTACCTCTATGAGATTAATCTGCGCCGTTTCCTGAGCCGTTTACAGTATTACGTAAACACTGACCAGCTGGTTGTGCGTCTCTGGAAAGATGAGGACAACACATACCATCTGAAAGGAATGTGGGTCGACGATGAGTGGATGCTGCTGACCGGTAACAACCTGAACCCACGCGCGTGGCGACTGGATCTGGAAAACGCTATCCTGATCCATGACCCGCAGCATGAGTTAGCCGCAAAACGTGAGCGTGAGCTCGAGCTGATTCGCACACATACCACTGTGGTTAATCATTACCGCGAACTGCAGAGCATCGCCGATTACCCGGTAAAAGTTCGCAAGCTTATCCGCCGCTTACGTCGTATCCGTATCGACCGACTTATCAGCCGTATTCTGTAATGTCCAGGCCCTGCCACCCGCAGGGCTTTTTTATGGGGCCCGTTGATGCGTATTCCTCTGTTACTGAGCGTCTTCTTTCTAAGTGGCTGTAGCCATATGGCCAACGATAGCTGGTCCGGACAGGATAAAGCACAGCATTTCATTGCTTCCGCTATGTTGTCCGCAGCCGGTAATGAATATGCGCAGCATCAGGGATACAGTCGGGATCGTAGCGCGGCGATAGGGTTGATGTTCTCAGTGGGTCTTGGGGCATCAAAAGAACTGTGGGATAGCCGCCCCGCAGGGAGCGGCTGGAGCTGGAAAGATTTCGCCTGGGATGTCGCCGGCGCAACGACCGGCTATGCCGTGTGGCAGATGGCGCGCTATTAAAGTCGAATGCCTTTCCCTTTGCGATGCAGCATCAGGGAAACAACAAAGGCCAGTGCGCCCATTATCGTTACGTACCAGAAGAATGTCGTTTCACTTCCCCATGATTTAAGCGACAACGCAACATACTCCGCCGATCCGCCAAATAGCGCATTAGCAACCGCATAAGATAGCCCTACCCCTAAAGCACGTACCTGCGCAGGGAACATTTCAGCTTTCAGTATCCCACTGATAGAGGTATAGAAACTGACAATCACCATCGCCAGCATCACCAGCGCAAACGCGGCATACGGTGAAGTCACATGCTGAAGGGCAGACAGAATAGGTACGGTACATAACGCCGACAGCCCGCCAAAAATCAGCATCGACGTGCGTCGACCGATTTTATCCGAGAGCGCACCGATAATCGGTTGTATGAGCATAAAGACAAACAACGCCACGGTCATGACTACGCTGGCGACATTTGCGTGCATGCCGGTGGTGTTCACCAGGTACTTTTGCATATAGGTGGTGAACGTGTAGAAACTAAGAGAGCCGCCCGCAGTAAAGCCCAGCACCATAAGGAAAGCTTTGCGGTTACGCCATAATCCTTTGAATGTTCCCGCCTCCTTCAGCGTTCTGACTTCCTTCTGAGAGGTTTCATCTAGCTGACGGCGTAGCCAAAGTGCGACGATCGCCAGCACAGCGCCCATCGCGAAAGGAATTCGCCATCCCCAGGCGTGAAGTTGTTCGTCCGTCAAAATCTGCTGCAGGATCACCACCACAAGAATGGCCAGCAGTTGACCACCAATCAGCGTGACGTACTGGAATGAGGCGTAAAAACCTTTACGGCCTTCCAGTGCAATCTCACTCATGTAGGTCGCACTGGTACCGTATTCACCGCCCACCGATAATCCCTGGAATAAGCGGGCCAGTAAAAGTAGCGCCGGTGCCCAGGTACCAATCGATTCATATCCCGGTAAACAGGCGATCACCAGAGAGCCAAAGCACATCATACACACCGAGATCAGCATAGAAGCCTTACGCCCGCGACGATCCGCAATGCGGCCAAACAGCCAGCCCCCGATGGGCCGCATTAAAAATCCTGCGGCAAATACCCCCGCCGTTTGAAGAAGTTGCGTGGTGGTGTTGCCGGAGGGGAAGAAAATATGTGCGAAATAGAGTGAACAGAATGAGTAGACGTAAAAGTCGAACCATTCAACCAGATTCCCTGAAGAGGCGCTGACGATTGCCCATACCCTTCTTCGGGTATCACTGTTAGCCAGCGTCCCGTTTGATGTAATACTTTCTGTCATTGTGATTATGC
This sequence comes from Enterobacter cloacae complex sp. CARB60, assembly GCF_036487345.1. NCBI lineage: Bacteria > Pseudomonadati > Pseudomonadota > Gammaproteobacteria > Enterobacterales > Enterobacteriaceae > Enterobacter > Enterobacter cloacae complex sp. CARB60. The sequence continues at coordinate 1,056,965 of NZ_JAZKLC010000002.1, read as the reverse complement.
TCCTGCCATAAACAGCGGCGTATTGAGCCAGGAGACTCAATTACCTCGTAAATGAAATGTTATAATTTTGTTATAAATAACATTGAGACAGAGATCACACATTCCATTAGCAGGATAAGGGATTAAGAGAAAGGCCAGATTGGGAAAGCACAAAGCAAAAAACCCCGCACCTTACGGTACGGGGTTCTTCTAATTGATGCCTGGCAGTTCCCTACTCTCGCATGGGGAGACCCCACACTACCATCGGCGCTACGGCGTTTCACTTCTGAGTTCGGCATGGGGTCAGGTGGGACCACCGCGCTAAAGCCGCCAGGCAAATTCTGTTAAATCTGTATCAGGCTGAAATTGATTGTCTGTCTCTCGTCCGCCGAAACAGCTTCGGCGTTGTAAGGTTAAGCCTCACGGTTCATTAGTATCGGTTAGCTCAACGCATCGCTGCGCTTACACACCCGACCTATCAACGTCGTAGTCTTCAACGTTCCTTCAGGACTCTCAAGGAGTCAGGGAGAACTCATCTCGGGGCAAGTTTCGTGCTTAGATGCTTTCAGCACTTATCTTTTCCGCATTTAGCTACCGGGCAATGCCATTGGCATGACAACCCGAACACCAGTGATGCGTCCACTCCGGTCCTCTCGTACTAGGAGCAGCCCCCCTCAATTCTCCAGCGCCCACGGCAGATAGGGACCGAACTGTCTCACGACGTTCTAAACCCAGCTCGCGTACCACTTTAAATGGCGAACAGCCATACCCTTGGGACCTACTTCAGCCCCAGGATGTGATGAGCCGACATCGAGGTGCCAAACACCGCCGTCGATATGAACTCTTGGGCGGTATCAGCCTGTTATCCCCGGAGTACCTTTTATCCGTTGAGCGATGGCCCTTCCATTCAGAACCACCGGATCACTATGACCTGCTTTCGCACCTGCTCGAGCCGTCACTCTCGCAGTCAAGCTAGCTTATGCCATTGCACTAACCTCCTGATGTCCGACCAGGATTAGCTAACCTTCGTGCTCCTCCGTTACTCTTTGGGAGGAGACCGCCCCAGTCAAACTACCCACCAGACACTGTCCGCAACCCGGATTACGGGTCTACGTTAGAACACCAGCCATTAAAGGGTGGTATTTCAAGGTCGGCTCCACGCAGACTGGCGTCCACGCTTCAAAGCCTCCCACCTATCCTACACATCAAGGACCAGTGTTCAGTGTCAAGCTATAGTAAAGGTTCACGGGGTCTTTCCGTCTTGCCGCGGGTACACTGCATCTTCACAGCGAGTTCAATTTCACTGAGTCTCGGGTGGAGACAGCCTGGCCATCATTACGCCATTCGTGCAGGTCGGAACTTACCCGACAAGGAATTTCGCTACCTTAGGACCGTTATAGTTACGGCCGCCGTTTACCGGGGCTTCGATCAAGAGCTTCGCGTTGCCGCTAACCCCATCAATTAACCTTCCGGCACCGGGCAGGCGTCACACCGTATACGTCCACTTTCGTGTTTGCACAGTGCTGTGTTTTTAATAAACAGTTGCAGCCAGCTGGTATCTTCGACTGATTTCAGCTCCACCCGCAGGGGCTTCACCTACATATCAGCGTGCCTTCTCCCGAAGTTACGGCACCATTTTGCCTAGTTCCTTCACCCGAGTTCTCTCAAGCGCCTTGGTATTCTCTACCTGACCACCTGTGTCGGTTTGGGGTACGATTTCGTGTTACCTGATGCTTAGAGGCTTTTCCTGGAAGCAGGGCATTTGTTACTTCAGCACCGTAGTGCCTCGTCATCACACCTCAGCGTTAAAAGAGTTCCGGATTTACCTAAAACTCCCGCCTACATGCTTAAACCGGGACAACCGTCGCCCGGCTAACATAGCCTTCTCCGTCCCCCCTTCGCAGTAACACCAAGTACAGGAATATTAACCTGTTTCCCATCGACTACGCCTTTCGGCCTCGCCTTAGGGGTCGACTCACCCTGCCCCGATTAACGTTGGACAGGAACCCTTGGTCTTCCGGCGTGCGGGCTTTTCACCCGCATTATCGTTACTTATGTCAGCATTCGCACTTCTGATACCTCCAGCACCCCTCACAGGACACCTTCAACGGCTTACAGAACGCTCCCCTACCCAACAACGCATAAGCGTCGCTGCCGCAGCTTCGGTGCATGGTTTAGCCCCGTTACATCTTCCGCGCAGGCCGACTCGACCAGTGAGCTATTACGCTTTCTTTAAATGATGGCTGCTTCTAAGCCAACATCCTGGCTGTCTGTGCCTTCCCACATCGTTTCCCACTTAACCATGACTTTGGGACCTTAGCTGGCGGTCTGGGTTGTTTCCCTCTTCACGACGGACGTTAGCACCCGCCGTGTGTCTCCCGTGATAACATTCTTCGGTATTCGTAGTTTGCATCGGGTTGGTAAGCCGGGATGGCCCCCTAGCCGAAACAGTGCTCTACCCCCGAAGATGAGTTCACGAGGCGCTACCTAAATAGCTTTCGGGGAGAACCAGCTATCTCCCGGTTTGATTGGCCTTTCACCCCCAGCCACAAGTCATCCGCTAATTTTTCAACATTAGTCGGTTCGGTCCTCCAGTTAGTGTTACCCAACCTTCAACCTGCCCATGGCTAGATCACCGGGTTTCGGGTCTATACCCTGCAACTTAACGCCCAGTTAAGACTCGGTTTCCCTTCGGCTCCCCTATACGGTTAACCTTGCTACAGAATATAAGTCGCTGACCCATTATACAAAAGGTACGCAGTCACACCACGAAGGTGCTCCCACTGCTTGTACGTACACGGTTTCAGGTTCTTTTTCACTCCCCTCGCCGGGGTTCTTTTCGCCTTTCCCTCACGGTACTGGTTCACTATCGGTCAGTCAGGAGTATTTAGCCTTGGAGGATGGTCCCCCCATATTCAGACAGGATACCACGTGTCCCGCCCTACTCTTCGAGTTCACAGCCTGTGTGCTTTCGTGTACGGGACTGTCACCCTGTACCGTGCGACTTTCCAGACGCTTCCACTAACACACAAGCTGATTCAGACTCTGGGCTGCTCCCCGTTCGCTCGCCGCTACTGGGGGAATCTCGGTTGATTTCTTTTCCTCGGGGTACTTAGATGTTTCAGTTCCCCCGGTTCGCCTCGTTAACCTATGTATTCAGTTAACGATAGTGCAACGAATCACACTGGGTTTCCCCATTCGGACATCGCCGGGTCAAAGGTTCATATCACCTCGCCGGCGCTTTTCGCAGATTAGCACGTCCTTCATCGCCTCTGACTGCCAGGGCATCCACCGTGTACGCTTAGTCGCTTAACCTCACAACCCGAAGATGTTTCTTTCGATTCATCATCAAATTGCGAAAATTTGAGAGACTCGAACACACATAACATGTGTGTCGTTTCAATTTTCAGCTTGATCCAGATTTTTAAAGAGCAAATATCTCAAACGTCACCCGAAGATGAGTTTTGAGATATTAAGGCAGGTGACTTTCACTCACGAACCAGCAAGTGGCGTCCCCTAGGGGATTCGAACCCCTGTTACCGCCGTGAAAGGGCGGTGTCCTGGGCCTCTAGACGAAGGGGACACTGAAGTCTCAATCGCAAGACGCCTTGCTATTTACTTTTCATCAGACAATCTGTGTGAGCACTACAAAGGCAGGTTCTTTAAGGTAAGGAGGTGATCCAACCGCAGGTTCCCCTACGGTTACCTTGTTACGACTTCACCCCAGTCATGAATCACAAAGTGGTAAGCGCCCTCCCGAAGGTTAAGCTACCTACTTCTTTTGCAACCCACTCCCATGGTGTGACGGGCGGTGTGTACAAGGCCCGGGAACGTATTCACCGTAGCATTCTGATCTACGATTACTAGCGATTCCGACTTCATGGAGTCGAGTTGCAGACTCCAATCCGGACTACGACGCACTTTATGAGGTCCGCTTGCTCTCGCGAGGTCGCTTCTCTTTGTATGCGCCATTGTAGCACGTGTGTAGCCCTACTCGTAAGGGCCATGATGACTTGACGTCATCCCCACCTTCCTCCAGTTTATCACTGGCAGTCTCCTTTGAGTTCCCGGCCGGACCGCTGGCAACAAAGGATAAGGGTTGCGCTCGTTGCGGGACTTAACCCAACATTTCACAACACGAGCTGACGACAGCCATGCAGCACCTGTCTCAGAGTTCCCGAAGGCACCAAAGCATCTCTGCTAAGTTCTCTGGATGTCAAGAGTAGGTAAGGTTCTTCGCGTTGCATCGAATTAAACCACATGCTCCACCGCTTGTGCGGGCCCCCGTCAATTCATTTGAGTTTTAACCTTGCGGCCGTACTCCCCAGGCGGTCGACTTAACGCGTTAGCTCCGGAAGCCACGCCTCAAGGGCACAACCTCCAAGTCGACATCGTTTACGGCGTGGACTACCAGGGTATCTAATCCTGTTTGCTCCCCACGCTTTCGCACCTGAGCGTCAGTCTTTGTCCAGGGGGCCGCCTTCGCCACCGGTATTCCTCCAGATCTCTACGCATTTCACCGCTACACCTGGAATTCTACCCCCCTCTACAAGACTCTAGCCTGCCAGTTTCGAATGCAGTTCCCAGGTTGAGCCCGGGGATTTCACATCCGACTTGACAGACCGCCTGCGTGCGCTTTACGCCCAGTAATTCCGATTAACGCTTGCACCCTCCGTATTACCGCGGCTGCTGGCACGGAGTTAGCCGGTGCTTCTTCTGCGGGTAACGTCAATTGCTGAGGTTATTAACCTCAACACCTTCCTCCCCGCTGAAAGTACTTTACAACCCGAAGGCCTTCTTCATACACGCGGCATGGCTGCATCAGGCTTGCGCCCATTGTGCAATATTCCCCACTGCTGCCTCCCGTAGGAGTCTGGACCGTGTCTCAGTTCCAGTGTGGCTGGTCATCCTCTCAGACCAGCTAGGGATCGTCGCCTAGGTGAGCCGTTACCCCACCTACTAGCTAATCCCATCTGGGCACATCTGATGGCAAGAGGCCCGAAGGTCCCCCTCTTTGGTCTTGCGACGTTATGCGGTATTAGCTACCGTTTCCAGTAGTTATCCCCCTCCATCAGGCAGTTTCCCAGACATTACTCACCCGTCCGCCGCTCGTCACCCAGGAGCAAGCTCCCTGTGCTACCGCTCGACTTGCATGTGTTAGGCCTGCCGCCAGCGTTCAATCTGAGCCATGATCAAACTCTTCAATTTAAGTTTGATGCTCGTGAATTAAACTTCGTAATGAATTACGTATGTTCACTCAGAGACTTGGTATTCATTTATTGTCCGAAGACATTAAGAATCCATGTCACTTTGAGTGCCCACACAGATTGTCTGATAAATTGTTAAAGAGCAGTGCCGCTTCGCTTTTTCGCAGCGGCGCGGGGTGTGCATATTACGCTTTCCCGCTTCAGAGTCAAGCGTTTATTTTCGCTTTTCTCTGTTGACCCGGCGGCGTGTGTGCCGTTGTTCCGTGTCAGTGGAGGCGCATTATAGGGAGTAATTCCGAACCTGCAAGGATAAAGTTAAATTTATTTACTGACTGCTCACTTTCCAGGCAAAACTAACTCCAGACCTCAATTTTCGCCTGGTTTTTAAACAAAAACGAGCCGCAAGCGGCTCGTTTTTGCGTTTTGTGACTTACTGCACTGCCACAATGCGATCGTCGTTGGCTTCCAGACGGATAACTTTGCCTGGGATCAACTCTCCGGAGAGGATCTGCTGCGCCAGTGGGTTTTCGATCTGCTGCTGGATAGCACGCTTCAATGGACGTGCACCGTACACCGGATCGTAACCATTCTCGCTCAGCAGCTTCAGCGCCTCGTCGGAGATGTGAATTTCATACCCACGCTCTTCCAGACGTTTATACAGACGCTGCAGCTGGATCTGTGCAATCGACGCAATGTGTTTCTCACCAAGAGGATGGAAGACCACCACTTCATCAATACGGTTGATGAACTCCGGACGGAAGTTTTGGCTCACGACCGCCAGCACCAGATCCTTCATATGGCTATAGTCCAGTTCGCCGAAACGTTCCTGAATCAAATCGGAACCCAGGTTAGAGGTCATAATGACAACCGTATTACGGAAGTCGACCGTTCTCCCCTGCCCGTCGGTCAGACGGCCATCATCCAGCACCTGAAGCAGGATGTTGAACACATCCGGATGCGCTTTTTCCACTTCATCCAGCAGGATGACGGAATAAGGGCGACGGCGAACCGCTTCTGTCAGATAGCCACCTTCTTCATAACCAACGTATCCCGGAGGCGCACCGACCAGACGTGAGACGGAGTGTTTCTCCATAAACTCAGACATGTCGATACGCACCATCGCATCGTCGCTGTCGAACATAAAGTTTGCCAGCGCTTTACACAGCTCGGTTTTACCGACACCCGTCGGCCCCAGGAACAGGAACGAACCAATCGGGCGGTTTGGATCGGACAGCCCCGCTCGGCTACGGCGAATAGCGTTCGATACCGCCTCAACCGCTTCGTTCTGACCAATCACCCGATTGTGGAGATCTTGCTCCATGCGCAGCAGTTTTTCACGCTCGCCTTCCAGCATGCGCGCCACCGGAATACCGGTCCAGCGAGCAAGCACTTCCGCGATTTCTGCATCCGTCACTTTATTACGTAACAGACGCATCGTTTTCCCTTCTGACTGCGTCGCTATCTCAAGCTGTTTTTCCAGCTCAGGAATTTTGCCGTACTGCAGTTCAGACATCCGCGCCAGATCGCCGACACGGCGAGCCTGCTCAATGGCAATTTTTGCCTGTTCGAGTTCTGCTTTGATCGTCTGGGTGCCGGAAAGGGAAGCTTTCTCGGCTTTCCACTCTTCTTCCAGCTCAGAATACTGGCGCTCTTTATCGTCCAGTTCTTCATTGAGCATATCCAGGCGTTTCTTACTGGCTTCATCAGACTCTTTCTTCAGCGCCTGCTGCTCCAGCTTGAGCTGAATAATGCGTCGGTCGAGTCGGTCCAGCTCTTCCGGCTTCGAGTCAATCTGCATACGAATGCTTGATGCAGCTTCGTCGATCAGGTCAATCGCTTTGTCCGGCAGCTGACGGTCAGCGATATAACGATGCGAAAGCGTCGCCGCCGCAACGATGGCCGGGTCAGTAATTTGCACATGGTGGTGCAGCTCATAGCGCTCTTTCAGACCACGCAGGATCGCGATGGTATCTTCAACGCTTGGCTCAGCAACAAACACTTTCTGGAAGCGACGTTCCAGCGCAGCATCTTTCTCAATGTACTGACGATACTCGTCAAGCGTAGTGGCGCCGACGCAGTGAAGTTCACCGCGCGCCAGCGCAGGTTTCAGCATGTTCCCGGCATCCATCGCGCCGTCCGCTTTACCGGCACCGACCATGGTGTGCAGTTCGTCGATAAACAGGATAACGTTGCCTTCCTGCTTCGCCAGGTCGTTAAGCACGCCTTTGAGACGCTCTTCGAACTCGCCGCGGTATTTCGCACCGGCCACCAGCGCGCCCATATCCAGCGCCAGTACGCGGCGACCTTTCAGGCCTTCCGGCACTTCACCGTTGACGATACGCTGCGCCAGCCCTTCAACAATGGCGGTTTTACCGACGCCCGGCTCACCAATCAGCACCGGGTTGTTCTTGGTACGACGTTGCAGTACCTGAATTGTACGGCGAATTTCTTCATCACGGCCGATAACCGGGTCAAGTTTGCCCTGCTCAGCACGCTCGGTCAGATCGACCGTAAATTTCTTCAAAGCCTGACGTTGGTCTTCGGCTCCCTGATCGTTCACGCTTTCACCTCCGCGCATTTTCTCAATCGCCTGAGTCACATTGGCGGTGGTCGCACCGGCAGATTTCAGCAGGTCGGTCAAGGTACCGCGTGATTCAAGCGCCGCCAGAACAAACAGCTCTGACGAAATAAAGTTGTCCCCACGTTTTTGCGCCAGCTTGTCGCAAAGGTTCAGCACGCGTACCAGATCCTGCGACGGCTGAACGTCGCCGCCGGTACCTTCTACCTGCGGCAAACGGCTCAGCGCCTGATCGATAGCGGTGCGTAACTGGCCAGCATTAATGCCAGCGGACGTTAATAAAGGACGTACCGATCCCCCTTCCTGATTCAGCAAGGCGCTCATTAAATGAAGAGGTTCGATAAATTGGTTGTCGTGCCCCAGTGCGAGGGACTGGGCATCGGCGAGAGCAAGCTGGAATTTATTAGTAAGACGATCCAGACGCATAACTCCTCCCATAACAGGTCAAATTTGCTACTGGAGATTAAATGAGGTCATCCCTCAATTATTCAAGGTTAATGACCTGAATTATGTGAAAAGAAAACGGCACGTACCGGATCGTCTTGATTCTTTAGGTTATATCAGCCAAATGAAACTTGCCATACGTCCCGTGGTCTTGTCGCGACGATAGGAGAAAAAATCACCCTTTTCGGTGAATGTGCAGCGATCGCCGCCGAAGATCTGCGTCACGCCGACGTTATTCAGGCGCTGGCGGGCGAGCTGGTAAATATCGGCCAGATATTTATCCCCCGAAGGCAGGAAAGCTTCCACCGCTTGCGGATCTTTTTCCATAAAGGCTTCGCGCACCTCTGGCCCCACTTCAAAAGCACGAGGACCAATGGCCGGGCCAAGCCAGGCCATAATATTGGCGGGCTCATCGTTAAAGCAGGCGACGGTTTCTTCGAGCACGCCTTCACACAGACCACGCCAGCCCGCGTGTGCTGCTGCCACCTCGGTACCTGCACGGTTACAGAACAGAACCGGCAGACAATCGGCGGTCATCACGGCACAAACGGTTCCCGGAGTATTGCTGTAAGAGGCATCAGCGCGTTTAGAAGCATAGGGTTCCCCCGTCAACTTCAGTACCGCGTTACCATGAACCTGTTCCAGCCAGACCGGTTTCGACGGCAAGTTCCCCGCAGCAAACAGACGCCTGCGGTTCTCTTCAACGTGTTCCAGGTTGTCGCCACAGTGCGCACCGAGGTTCAAAGACTCCCACGCGCCCTGGCTAACACCGCCAATACGGGTTGAACTACAGGCAGCCACGCCCGCAGGCAATGGCCACTCCGGGACAATCAGTTTGGTCATAACCAGTCCACTTGATCCTTATGTTCTTCGAAATCAGCACGCATGGCGTCAATAAGGTCCACCATATCCTGCGGGATAGGCGCATGCCACTCCATCTGAATACCGGTGATAGGGTGATAAAGACGCAGCATGGTCGCGTGCAGCGCCTGACGATCGAATTTTCGCAATACGCTGATGAACTCATCCGATGCGCCTTTAGGCGGACGCGGACGACCGCCGTAGACCTGATCCCCCACCAGCGGATGGGTAATGTGGGCCATATGCACGCGGATCTGGTGAGTACGCCCGGTTTCCAGACGCAGACGCAGGCGCGTATGAATACGGAAGTGTTCCATAATGCGATAGTGCGTCACCGCCGGTTTACCCATCGGATGCACCGACATATGGGTACGTTTGGTTGGGTGACGGCTGATTGGCTCTTCCACCGTTCCGCCAGAGGTCATATGCCCAATGGCTACGGCTTCATACTCGCGGGTGATTTCGCGCAGCTGCAGCGACTCCACCAGACGGGTCTGAGCAGGAACGGTCTTCGCCACCACCATCAAGCCGGTGGTGTCTTTATCCAGACGGTGCACGATGCCCGCGCGCGGGACATCCGCGATCGGCGGATAGTAATGGAGAAGTGCGTTAAGTACCGTACCGTCAGGATTCCCCGCGCCCGGATGAACAACCAGGTCGCGCGGCTTATTGATCACCAGAATGTCATCATCTTCATAGACGATGTCCAGTGGGATATCCTGCGGCTCGAAGCGGATTTCCTCTTCGATTTCAGCATTGATGGCGACAGCTTCCCCACCTAACACTTTCTCTTTTGGTTTGTCCCAGATCTTGCCGTTTACCAGCACGCGCTGGTCAAGGATCCATTCTTTTATGCGTGAACGCGAATAATCAGGGAACAATTCGGCCAAAGCCTGATCTAAGCGTTGACCGAGCTGATTTTCGGAGACTGTTGCGGTGAGTTCTACTCGTTGTGCCATAAACTGCTTCTTCGTTTAACGTTGGGTTTTACGGCTTTGCCGTTTAATATAGTGTGCTATTGTAGCTGGTCTTAATCGGGAGCAGGAACAGAGTTTCTCCCGGACAAACATTTGAGGAAAGTCAAAACGTCATGACGCGCATGAAATATCTGGTGGCAGCGGCCACGTTGAGCCTGGCTTTGGTGGGCTGCTCCGGTTCAAATGAACAGGTCCCTGACAATCCGCCGAATGAAATCTATGCGACTGCACAACAAAAGTTGCAGGACGGTAACTGGAAACAGGCGATAACGCAACTGGAAGCGTTGGATAATCGCTATCCATTTGGTCCGTATTCGCAGCAGGTACAGTTAGATCTCATCTATGCATACTATAAAAATGCCGATCTGCCGCTGGCTCAGGCAACCATCGATCGTTTCATACGTCTGAACCCGACTCATCCTAACATCGACTATGTGATGTACATGCGCGGCCTCACCAACATGGCGCTGGACGACAGTGCGCTGCAGGGCTTCTTCGGCGTGGATCGTTCAGACCGTGACCCGCAGCATGCGCGTGATGCCTTCAATGACTTCTCCAAGCTGGTGCGCGGCTATCCGAACAGTCAGTACGTGACCGACGCCACCAAACGTCTGGTGTTCCTGAAAGATCGTCTGGCGAAATATGAATACTCCGTAGCGGAATACTATACCCGCCGTGGCGCATGGGTTGCCGTGGTTAACCGCGTAGAAGGTATGCTGCGTGATTATCCGGATACTCAGGCAACGCGCGACGGCCTGAAGCTGATGGAAAACGCTTACCGTCAGATGCAGATGACAGCTCAGGCTGAAAAAGTGGCGAAAATCATCGCCGCGAACAGCAGCAACACCTGATCTTGCCTCAATGCAAAACGGCAGCCCGAAGGCTGCCGTTTTTTTATTCATTTTAGCGCGTCGCTGAACCACGTTAGCCCCAACACATCCAGTCAACTATGGCCCCAATTTTTGCCTTCGACAAGGTAAATCTCACCTCTTCCTGCCCTGCCTCACAAAAAAGATTCCCTGACAAAAACCGACAAAATAACGTGATCTAAATCACACATTTTGACATTAGGTCGGGTATGCTGGAATCACCAAGACGGAAAGACAAGAGGTAAAATTTATGACAATGAACATTACCAGTAAACAAATGGAAATTACTCCGGCAATCCGCCAGCACGTCGCAGACCGTCTCGCCAAACTGGATAAATGGCAAACTCATTTGATTAATCCACATATCATCCTGTCCAAGGAGCCGCAGGGTTTCATCGCTGACGCAACTATCAATACTCCAAACGGCCATCTGGTCGCCAGCGCAAAACACGAGGATATGTACACCGCGATTAACGATTTGATCAACAAGCTGGAACGGCAGCTCAATAAAGTGCAACACAAAGGTGAAGCCCGTCGCGCCGCAACATCGGTGAAAGACGCCAGCTTCGCGGAAGAAGTTGAAGAAGAGTAATCCTTTAAATTGAGTGTACCGCCAACGCGCCTTCGGGCGCGTTTTTTGTTTTTTATTGACAGGGTGAAAACAGTACGGGTACTTTAACGGTATCAATCACAGGATGACTTCATGAAACTTACGCCGTTCTTCTTCGCATTCTTTTTTACCTTCCCCTGACTGGGAGGCGTTTCGTCGTGTGATAAAGAATGCGAAGACGAACAACAAGGCCTCCCACAGCGGGAGGCCTTTTTTATTGATAACGATAAAATGAGACAGGCAACACTATGACACCGGAAAACCCGTTACTGGATCTGCGCGTAAAAATCAGCGCGCTGGACGAGAAATTACTGGCGCTGCTGGCCGAACGCCGCACGCTCGCCGTCGAAGTGGGTAAAGCCAAGCTGGACTCCCATCGCCCGGTACGTGATATCGACCGCGAGCGCGATCTGCTGGAGCGGCTGATCCAGCTCGGTAAAGCGCATCACCTCGATGCCCACTACATCACCCGGTTGTTCCAGCTCATCATCGAAGACTCCGTTCTCACCCAGCAAGCGTTACTCCAGCAGCATCTGAACAAAACCAATCCGCACTCTGCGCGTATCGCCTTCCTCGGTCCGAAGGGCTCTTATTCTCACCTGGCCGCACGTCAGTATGCCGCACGCCATTTCGAAGAATTTATCGAGAGCGGCTGTGCGAAGTTTGCCGACATATTTAATCAGGTTGAGACCGGCCAGGCGGATTACGCCGTGGTGCCTATTGAGAACACCAGCTCCGGCGCCATTAATGATGTCTACGATTTGCTGCAGCACACCAGCCTGTCGCTGGTTGGCGAGCTGACGATCCCAATCGACCACTGCGTGCTGGTTTCCGGCTCAACCGACCTGAGCAAGATCGAAACGGTCTACAGTCATCCACAGCCGTTCCAGCAGTGCAGCCAGTTCCTGAACCGCTATCCGAACTGGAAAATTGAATACACCGAAAGCACCTCGGCGGCGATGGAAAAAGTGGCGCAGGCTAACTCCCCAACCGTCGCTGCGCTCGGCAGCGAAGCGGGCGGCGCGCTGTATGGTTTACAGGTACTGGAACGCAATCTGGCAAACCAGACGCAAAACATCACCCGTTTCGTGGTGCTGGCGCGTAAAGCTATTGATGTCTCGGATCAGGTTCCGGCTAAAACGACCCTGCTGATGGCCACCGGCCAGCAGGCCGGTGCGCTGGTTGAAGCCCTGCTGGTGCTGCGTAATCACAATCTGATCATGACGAAGCTGGAATCACGTCCGATTCACGGTAATCCGTGGGAAGAGATGTTCTACCTTGATATCCAGGCCAACCTGGAATCTGCATCCATGCAGAAAGCCCTGCGCGAACTGGGCGAGATCACGCGCTCCATGAAGGTGCTGGGCTGCTATCCGAGCGAGAACGTGGTCCCGGTTGACCCGGCTTAACGTTCGATAAACCGGCTTTTCTTCATCCCTGCCACGCTGACAGGCAGGGTGAAGATGGCGCCGGAGAGCGGATACTTCGCCACCTCCTCCGCATCCATATTTTCCCGCGTGGTGGTAATGAACAGCGTTTTCATATCATCACCGCCAAAACAGACCATCGTCGGGCAACGCACCGGCATGCGGTACTCTTCCAGTTGCTCCCCTTGCGGAGAAAAACGCGCAATACCCCAGCCGTCAAACAGCGCGCTCCAGTAGCAACCTTCCACATCCATGGCCGCGCCGTCCGGTATGCCTTCGCCCTCTTTAAACTGACGAAACACCTCACGCCTGCCGGGTTCGCCCTGCTCGTCAAGCGGCGTGCGGTAAATAACGCCGTTTGGCGTGTCTGAGATAAACATCCACCGCTTGTCCGGGCTAAACGCTAAGCCGTTGTGCCCATGAATATCGCACTGGATCACTTTCGGCGTCAGGTCGTTGTCGATGCGCATCAGCAACGCGCCGTTGTAATCTCCCGGCCCCCAAAACGTGCCCGCGTAGAACCGCCCCAGATAATCGGTGCCGCCGTCGTTAAAACGTGCAAGCTGCGGGTTAGAGGGGTTATCACACACCTTGCGGCGCAGCAGGCCGTGTTTATCGGTCAGCCAGATACCCGTTCGCATCGCAACGATAAAACCACCCTGCTCGCGCAGCGCGAAACAGCCCACCTCCTCATGGAAAGAGAGCACGGTGTGTTCTGCCGTCGGCAGATGGTAGCGGTGGATCTCCCCTTCCAGAATATCGGCCCAGTAGAGCGCGTGTTCTTCTTCGCTCCACGTCGGGCATTCAGGCAGATGCCCGGTGTAATTCAACAGCAGCTGCGGTTCGGCCATGACAGTTCCCCAAAATAAAAAAAGCCAGCATTGCTGGCTTTCAGTATATACATCATCGCATTACTGGCGACTGTCATTTGCCTGGCGCAACAGCGTCCGGCTCTCACTCTGGAAACGCTGCGCGTAATCGCCAAACCAGTGCTCAACCTTGCGGAAGCTGTCGATAAACGCCTGCTTGTCTCCGTGCTCCAGCAGCGTAATGGCTTCACCAAAGCGCTGATAGTAGCGCTTGATGAGCGCCAGGTTGTTCTCGGAGGACATAATAATGTCCGCGTAAAGCTGCGGATCCTGAGCAAACAGGCGCCCGACCATCGCCAGCTCCAGACGATAGATAGGTGAAGAGAGCGCTAGCAGCTGTTCAAGCTGCACGTTCTCTTCCGCCAGATGCAGACCGTAAGCAAACGTCGCAAAGTGGCGCAGCGCCTGAATGAACGCCATGTTCTGATCGTGCTCGACCGCGCTGATGCGGTGCAGTCGCGCCCCCCATACCTGAATCTGTTCCAGGAACCACTGATAGGCTTCCGGCTGACGACCGTCGCAGTAAACCACCACCTGCTTTGCCAGGCTGCCGCTGTCCGGGCCAAACATCGGGTGTAGACCCAGCACCGGGCCCGTATGTGCAGCCAGCATGGCCTGCAGCGGACCATTTTTGACGGAGGCCAGATCCACCAGGATGCAGTCTTTCGGTAAAGGAGGCAGCTTTTCGATGATCTGCTCCGTCACGTGGATCGGCACGCTGACGATAACCATCCCGGCATCTTTCATAAGTTCCGGAGCATGCGCCCAGTCCTCTTTTTCCAGAATGCGCACCTGATAGCCAGAAAGCGTCAGCATTTTTTCAAACAGACGCCCCATCTGTCCTGCCCCGCCGACAATCACCACCGGACGCAGGGACGGACAGAGGGTTTTGAAGCCCTTGTCGTTTTCGCTGGAATAGGACTCCCGCATCACGCGACGCAGAACATCCTCAATCAGATTTGGCGAAACGCCCAGCGCCTGCGCCTCTTTACGACGGGAGGCCAGCATTGAGGCTTCGCGCTCCGGGACGTAAATCGGCAGGCCGTATTTGCTTTTCACCTCACCGACTTCGGCAACCAGCGCCATGCGGCGCGCCAGCAGGTCCAGCAGCGCCTTATCTACTTCATCAATTTGATCGCGCAGTGCGGTCAATTCAGCAACCATAACAAACCTCTTAAGCCAGACGCGTCGCCAGCTGGCCGTTCAAATCTTTGTGGATCTCACGCAGCAGCGCATCGGTCGTCTCCCAGCTGATGCAGGCATCCGTCACGGAGACGCCGTGCTTCATTGCGCTGCGCGGTTGTTCAGATGACTGATTGCCTTCATGAATGTTGCTCTCAATCATCAGACCGATAATCGAACGGTTGCCATCTTTGATCTGTGCGATCACGGATTCCGCAACCGCAGGCTGGCGACGGTAATCTTTATTCGAATTACCATGACTGCAATCTACCATCAGTGCCGGGCGCAGTCCCGCCTGCTCCATCTCTTTTTCACACTGCGCCACGTCCGCCGGGCTGTAGTTAGGTGCTTTCCCGCCGCGCAGGATCACATGGCCGTCCGGGTTACCCTGCGTTTGCAGGAGGCATACCTGGCCCGCCTGGTTAATACCGACGAAACGGTGCGGCATGGCGGCAGCGCGCATGGCGTTGATCGCCGTCGCCAGGCTGCCATCGGTACCGTTTTTAAAGCCAACCGGCATCGACAGGCCAGACGCCATCTCGCGGTGGGTTTGTGATTCCGTGGTACGCGCACCAATCGCGGACCAGCTGAACAGATCGCCCAGGTACTGCGGGCTGTTTGGATCCAGCGCTTCGGTTGCCAGCGGCAGCCCCATGCTAACCAGCTCCACCAGCAGGCGACGAGCAATCTTCAGGCCTGCTTCCACATCAAACGAGCCATCCATGTGCGGATCGTTAATCAACCCTTTCCAGCCGACGGTCGTACGCGGCTTCTCAAAATAGACGCGCATCACCAGATAGAGGCTATCGCTGACCTCCTCCGCTAATGCTTTAAATCGACGAGCGTACTCAATGGCGGTTTCAGGATCGTGAATAGAGCAAGGACCGCATACCACCAGCAGGCGCGGATCGCGGCCGGCGATAATGTCAGAAATGGTCTGGCGAGAGTGCTCGATCTGAGCCTCCTGCGCGACGCTCAGCGGGAATTCTGCTTTCAGCTGATCCGGAGTGATTAAAACCTGTTCGTCAGTGATATGTACGTTGTTCAGCGCGTCTTTTTGCATGATGGCGATCCTGTAAAGCTCGTTTGCGATAGTTGTTTTCCTCAATGAGGTGAAACCACGATACCATAAAAAGTAAACATTTCAATCCAAAATACGTACACATTAGTTTACACAAGCCAATTTATTGCAAAAATCAGCCGATAAAAACGTAAACTTTATATTACAGACAGATTTTCTTTAGCCAGGCTATGCTGAAGAAAAAAGGAGAATGGTTATGCGTTCAATTGCTCTCGCGCTGTTGTCGCTGTTTTTAACGGGCTGTCAGATCAATCCTTACACCTTCCAGCCCGACTGGACCAGCCCATCCTGGTTTGATGCCGGTAAAGAAGACGCCATGAATGGCCTGCCGGTTAAAGATAACCAGGCCCTGGCCGATAGTTTTAACGACACACACGTTGATCGTAGTGAATATCTTCGCGGCTATGCCGATGGTCAGAAGAAAGTCTGTGAAGAAGGGTTTATTCACGCGTGGGGATTAGCCGGCAAATCTTTCCCTGCCAGCTGCGATACTGCCGAAAACGCGACAAAACTGCGTGCGTCATGGCAGAAAGGGATGGATGAAAGTATGCAATCCAGCAGGCTGAATTAAGGCTATTTTTATCCACCGGAAAATAAACAACAGTAGGATTTAGCTTAGGTCGGCCTCAGGCTATTTCTGACATAATGACGGCTCTGACAAACAATGGTATTCTGCCCGCAACTCTTAAGGACATCTATTTCCGGAGCGATGTGGCGGATTCTGGTGAGAAATTTATTCTTGATCTCTTTTTTCCGACTCACTCTGGTGTTAATGCTGTTCCTTATGGTGGGCCCTGCGGCGGCAGGCACACTTACGGAAACGGATAAATCGGTACGTTCGATTGTCTCAGGCATTGTGAGCTATACGCGATGGCCGTCACTTTCCGGGCAGCCTAAACTTTGCGTCTACGCCACTTCTCACTATACGCACGCCCTCAGCGGCGATGAAGGCCATAGCGAGTTACCTTATACTCCCGTTATTGTACGTAACGATCGGGAAGCCCTGGCCGCTACGTGCGATGCAATTTATTTCGGGTCAGAATCACCGGCAAAACAACTTGAATTAATAAGTCAATATCAGGGCAGAGCATTGCTATTAATCTCAGAGCAAAATCCGGAATGCGTAATTGGCAGTGCCTTTTGCCTGATAATCGATCGCGGCCAGGTTCGGTTCTCCGTCAATCTGGATGCATTGACGCGCAGTGGCGTTAGAGTCAATCCGGATGTATTAATGCTTGCACGGAATAAGCAGCATGGATAAAGATTTCACTTCAACGCCGCGTCCGACGTTTAAAAGAACGTTGAGGCGAAACAGCATGATAAGCGTCATCATCACGATGACGTTAATATGGCTGTTGCTCTGTTTTGCTTCCGTCGTAACCTTAAAACAATACGCGCAAAAGAATCTCGAATTAACCGGCGCCACAATGAGCCACAGCCTGGAAGCCTCACTGGTCTTCAACGATTCCCTGGCGGCCAACGAAACGCTCGCAGCCCTGGGTAAACAGGGCCAGTTTGCCCAGGCCGAGGTTATCAACGCGCATAAAAAGCGGTTTGCCTACTGGTCCTGGAACCCGGAAGATAACAACGACACGCTGGGCGCGCTGGTCAGCCGCTGGCTTTTCCCCGTACCGGTTGCGCAGCCCATCATGCATAACGGTGCAATGATCGGCGAAATCCGCCTTACCGCGCGCGACAGTCTCATCAGTCATTTCATCTGGATGTCGTTTGCAGTGCTTACCGGCTGCATTCTTTTTGCTACCGCCGTCGCGCTCGCCATTACCCAGTCTTTGCATCACGGCATGGTCACGGCCCTGCAAAACATTACCGACGTTGTGCATGACGTTCGTACCAACCGCAACTTCTCCCGTCGGGTGAAAGACGGGCGTATCGAAGAATTTCACCAGTTTGGTGAAGACTTCAACAGCCTTCTGGATGAGATGGAAGAGTGGCAGCTGAAGCTCCAGGCGAAAAACGCCCAGCTGTTGCGCACCGCCATGCACGACCCGCTCACCGGTCTTGCCAACCGCGCTGCGTTTCGTAACAGCATTGCGGCCTTAATGAACGACCCTTCTGCCAAAATGAACTCGGCCCTGCTCTTCCTCGACGGTGATAATTTTAAGTTTATTAACGACACCTGGGGACACGCGGCGGGAGACTGCGTGCTGATTGAAGTCGCCAGCAGGATGATGGAGTTTGGCGACAAGCGTCACCAGGCATACCGCCTTGGCGGTGACGAATTCGCCATGGTGCTATACGGCGTTCACTCTGAGCTTGAGGTTCAACACATTTGTGCTGCGCTTTCGCAGCAGTTTATCCGTCCGTTTGATCTTCATAACGGACAAAAAGCATCAATGTCACTCAGCATTGGCTTTGCTCTGGCGTGGGAAAATGCTTCCGTGGAAGCGTTACTGGAGAGGGCTGACCGCAATATGTACCAGGTGAAAAACCAGCGTACGAAAACAATAAGTTAGAAAGGATACACTATGTTAAAACGTTACTTCGCGCCGATACTACTGGCCTCACTGGTTCTCGCAGGCTGTCAGTCGCCGCCGGAAGGCAAATTCACTCCTGAGCAAATTGCGGCGATGAAGTCTTACGGTTTTAACGAACTGAACGGTGACTGGTCGCTTGGCATGTCGGACACTATCCTGTTTGATAAAAATGACGCCAGACTGCGCCCGGAAAGTGAAACGCAGATCCAGTCCATGGCCTCCCGCCTGGCGGAAACCGGCCTGAACCACGCGCGAATGGACGGTCACACGGATAATTACGGTGAAGAAAGCTACAACGAAGCGCTGTCGTTAAAACGCGCCAATGCCGTGGCCGATGCCTGGGCTAAGGGCGCAAATATCCCACGCAGCAATCTCACCACTCAGGGATTAGGTCAAAAATACCCGGTTGCGAGCAACAGTACCCCGCAAGGGCGCGCTGAAAACCGCCGCGTCGCAGTGGTTATCAGCACGCCATAGGGTTATTTAGCGGATGGTTCGGCGAGCGTCACCCTGGTTGCCGCTCGCCAGCGCAGCCAGTCCACCAGAATAAACAGCGCCAGGCTCACGCCCATGACCGGCAAGGCCAGCCCCAGCAGTACGCTGATTATCACCGTAACCCCTCTTCCCCACCCTGACAGCGCCAGCCAGCTCTGACAAAGCGTCTGCACCGGATCCACGGCCGACTGTGCCGGACGACGCATCCACCACATCCGGTAACCCCAGATGATGAGCACGCACAGGGCGAGGCCGAACGCCACGAGCAGCAGCTGATTCACCAGCCCGAATAAGATCCCCATATGGAAATCTACGCCCCAGCGGGTCAGTTTTGCCATTAGCGGGAAATTCTCGAATCGGGTTCTGTCCAGGATCTGCATAGTAGAAGGATCAACCGCAACGGCATCGACCTGGGTCGGCCAGCTGCGATCGATTTCCGTCACCGTCCAGGCGCGATCCGCCGTTTTCGCCGGGCGGATCTCCAGCCTGTTGGCATCAATCCCTGCTTTACGCGCCGCGTTTAACACTCCGTCAAACTGCGTCAAATCCATCGCCATTTCCGGCATCATCATTCCGCCGTGATGGCCACGGTGTTCGGCATGTTCATCCACGATCTCATGTTGGCCGGAAAGCGTCGTGTTCACCTGCGGGGTCAGCCAGTTCATCTCTGCCCGCAGCCTGTCAACGTTCCCGCCAGCCCACTGGGACCAGGTCAGCCCGGTTGCTGAGAACAGCAGCATTCCGCCCAGAAGACTCCAGCCCAGCGTCACGTGCAGGCGACGTCGATTCTGGAAGCGATTATTGATCCGCCGTTTGGGTCGGGTATAAAACCACAGGGCAACACCGCCCAGCGCGGCAACCCACATCCAGGAGGCCGCAAGCTCGCTGTAGAGTCGCCCAACGTCGCCCAGCATCAGAGAGGTATGCAGGTAATCAATGGTCTGACGCAGCGGTAAAATCCCGCTGGTGCCGTATACCGTCATTTCCCCCAGCACCGTCAGGCTTACCGGATCAATAAAAATAGACCGGTTCTCCGATGGCCCAAGCGCAGGGTCAGCAAACATCACGCGGGTGGTTTCACCTTCAGCCAGCCCCGGACGCACGGCGTGCAAACGCACATCCGATCCAACGTTTTTTTCCGCCACGGCAATTTGTTCCGCCAGCGGCTGCGGCTCGCCCACGGCATTCGTGTGGAGCGCGTGCCGGTAGAGCGCATTCTCCAGCTGCGGGGTCGCCACATACAGCGTCCCGGTCAGCGCGGCAAAGAAGATAAACGGGCCGACAAACAGCCCAACGTAGAAATGGAGGCGACGCAGCAGGTTTCCCCATGCCGCGCGCGGAGTGCAGGTAGTCATACTTTTCCTTTTTAAGGCAGTAAGTTATCGATTTATTTTTTAAAGGGAAAAAGCAGACTGCCGCGGCGGCGCGCGGGTATCAGGATAAAGCCAGGGGAAAAAGTGCCAGTGGCTGACCGCCTGGCGCGGCGGCTTAACGCGAAGCCTCTGCAGCATCACGCTGAGCAGAACGATCAGCGCCAGCATCACGCCAGGGACATGCGCTAACAGCACGCAGTAGCCGCACGCTTCCGCATGGTCGACAGGCATCGTGTGCGGCATATCGCCGTGATGCTCATCCATCGACATCATGCTCATGTCATGATGCATGCCAGGCATCGCGCTCATGGGATCTTTCTGCAACGAGACGGAGATAAGCGGCGCTACCACAATCAGCAGGATCGCAAACAGCGCGGTCAATGCCGCTGCGCGTTTCCGGTTAGGCTGATGCAGTACGTTATCCACTTCCCCTCCACTCAAGAGGCAAGCATTGTAAATGATTTATGACAAAAGGGTTAACGCGAGAGGTGCGCAGGAACAAAAAAAGGGCCAGCCTTTCGGCCAGCCCTTTCTAACAGGATGTCGCTTAAGCGAATCTTAGTTCAGACGCTCTTTAATACGAGCAGACTTACCAGTACGCTCACGCAGGTAGTACAGTTTAGCTTTACGTACAGCACCACGACGTTTAACAGCAATGCTGTCAACTACCGGAGAGTGAGTCTGGAAGACACGCTCAACGCCTTCGCCGTTGGAAATTTTACGAACAGTGAATGCAGAGTGCAGACCGCGGTTACGAATAGCGATAACCACGCCCTCGAATGCCTGCAGACGTTTTTTGGAACCTTCAACAACCCATACTTTCACTTCCACGGTGTCACCTGGACGGAAGGAAGGTACGTCCTGCTTCATCTGCTCTTGTTCAAGTTGCTTAATAATGTTGCTCATAATTTAATCTCTTATCCTGGGTAAACTGATATTCGGGAGCGTATTACGCATTCCCATCATGTTCATGCTGCTGGTGCGCGTGTTCAGTTTTGAACTCGGCCAGCAACTTTGCTTGCTCTTCAGTCAGAGCCAGGTTTTCCAGAAGTTCAGGTCTTCTAAGCCAGGTTCGGCCCAGCGACTGCTTCAAACGCCAGCGACGTATCTCGGCATGGTTTCCAGACAGTAACACTGCCGGTACTTCCATCCCTTCTAACACTTCAGGACGAGTATAGTGTGGGCAGTCCAGCAACCCATCGGCAAAGGAATCTTCCGTTGCCGAAGCTTCATGGCCCAGAACCCCCGGAATGAACCGGGCGACGGAGTCAATCAGCGTCATTGCGGGTAACTCACCACCGCTGAGAACGTAATCGCCGATAGACCATTCTTCGTCAATCTCGGTTTGAATTACGCGCTCATCTATCCCTTCGTAGCGCCCACAGACCAGAATCAGCTTTTGATTCGTCGCCAGTTCGCTCACGCCCGCTTGATCAAGCTTGCGTCCCTGAGGTGACAGATAAATCACCTTTGCGCCTTCACCTGCCGCGGCTTTTGCTGTGTGAATGGCGTCCCGTAAGGGTTGCACCATCATTAACATCCCCGGTCCGCCGCCGTAAGGACGATCGTCCACGGTACGGTGCCGGTCATGAGTAAAGTCACGAGGACTCCAGCTCTGGATGCTCAGCAGGCCATTCTTTACTGCCCGGCCAGTTACCCCGTAATCGGTAATCGCGCGGAACATTTCAGGAAACAGGCTAATTATGCCAATCCACATAGCGCCGTCTTTTACCGTTTATCCGGAGAATTTAAAAACCAGGATCCCAATCTACTTCAATGGTTTGAGTAGTGAGATCGACTTTCTTGATAACCTGTCCATCGAGGAACGGAACCAACCGCTCCTTGATGCCAAATGCATCTTTCAGGTTTGCCTTAATGACGAGAACGTCATTTGACCCGGTTTCCATCATATCGATGACTTTCCCCAGGCTGTAGCCTTCGGTAGTGACTACCTGGCAACCCATAAGGTCTTTCCAGTAGTAGTCGCCCTCTTCCAGCTGTGGCAACTGCGACGAATCCACGACAATTTCACAATTAGTCAGCGCATTCGCGGCATCACGATCGTCAACGCCTTTCAGCTTGATGATGATGTCCTGATTGTGGTGACGCCAGCTTTCCAGCTCGACCTCTTCCCACTTACCGCCTTTCTGGATAAACCAGGGCTGGTAATCAAAAATGCTATCAGCGTCTTCAGTGGAGGAAAACACTCTGAGCCAACCACGGATACCGTAGCAAGAACCCATTTTTCCCAATATGATCGGTTCAACAGGTGCTTTATTGCTCATCATGACCACCGTGACAGATTAAGCTGCTTTGTTTGCTGCTTTGATCAGCGTAGCAACGCGATCGGAAACAGTAGCGCCCTGGCCAACCCAGTGAGCGATACGATCCAGATCCAGACGAGTTTCTTCTTCTGCGCCAGCGGCCAGTGGGTTGAAGAAACCAACGCGCTCGATGAAGCGACCGTTGCGTGCATTACGGCTGTCAGTAACAACAACCTGGTAGAACGGACGCTTTTTAGCGCCGTGACGAGCTAAACGAATAGTAACCATAACATCCTCTTGTGTGAATAAAACAACCGGGCCCCATCGAGGAACGGAGCCCGGGTGTCATATTAAAAGCCCGAAAATTTTACTGATTTTTGGGGAAAATGCAATCAGCAGTTGATAAGTCTGCTGTAAAAGGCCGTCGGCGGTGCAGCCAGTTTGGCGTCGGCGAGCGCGCAGAAAGCGGAGCGTACACGTAGTACGTGAGCATTTCGAGCACTCCCCGGCGTCAAAATGGCAAACAAGCCAGGCCGATTAACGTCCTGGGAAACCTGGGGGCATCATGCCTTTCATACCGCGCATCATCTTCGCCATGCCGCCTTTCTTCATTTTCTTCATCATGCGCTGCATGTCGTCGAACTGTTTGAGAAGGCGGTTCACGTCCTGTACCTGCATGCCGCAACCGGCTGCGATACGGCGTTTACGGGAACCTTTGATGATGTCCGGGTTAGCGCGTTCTTTAAGGGTCATCGAGTTGATGATCGCCTCCATACGCACCAGTACCTTGTCATCCATCTGCGCTTTCACGTTGTCAGGGATCTGGCCCATGCCCGGCAGTTTGCCCATCAGGCTGGCCATGCCGCCCATATTTTTCATCTGACGCAGTTGCTCAAGGAAGTCGGTGAGATCGAAACCGTCGCCTTTTTTCAGCTTGCTGGCCAGCTTCTCGGCCTGCGCGCGGTCAACCTTGCTCTCGATATCTTCGATCAGCGACAGCACGTCGCCCATGCCGAGGATACGGGAGGCAATACGATCCGGGTGGAACGGCTCCAGCGCTTCCGTCTTCTCACCCACGCCGAGGAATTTAATCGGCTTACCGGTGATGTGACGAATGGAGAGCGCCGCACCGCCGCGGGCGTCACCGTCCACCTTGGTCAGCACCACGCCGGTTAACGGCAGCGCTTCGTTAAATGCTTTCGCGGTATTCGCCGCATCCTGACCGGTCATGGCGTCGACAACGAACAGGGTCTCTACCGGGTTGATAGAGGCATGCACCTGCTTGATCTCGTCCATCATCGCTTCGTCAACGTGCAGACGACCGGCGGTATCCACCAGCAGCACGTCGTAGAACTTCAGCTTCGCCTCTTTCAGCGCCGCGTTAACGATGTCGACAGGCTTCTGCGCCACGTCGGACGGGAAGAAATCTACGCCGACCTGCTCGGCCAGGGTTTCCAGCTGTTTGATCGCCGCCGGGCGATAGACGTCCGCAGAGACCACCAGCACTTTCTTCTTGTGCTTTTCACGCAGGAACTTACCCAGCTTACCGACGCTGGTCGTTTTACCCGCACCCTGCAGGCCCGCCATCAGCACCACGGCCGGCGGCTGAGCTGCCAGGTTAAGCACCTGGTTCTCTTCGCCCATCGCCGAAACCAGTTCATTACGAACGATTTTGACGAACTCCTGACCCGGGGTCAGGCTCTTGTTAACTTCATGACCAACCGCCTTCTCTTTTACGCGGTTGATAAAATCACGAACAACCGGCAACGCCACGTCTGCTTCCAGCAGCGCCATGCGCACTTCGCGCAGCGTTTCCTTGATGTTCTCTTCAGTAAGGCGTCCGCGGCCGCTGATGTTGCGCAGCGTGCGCGACAAACGATCGGTTAAATTATCAAACATTGTCTCTCGCCTGAGTAGAAACGTTGGGCCGCCATGGGCGACACATACACAGAATTTTGCCGGAGTATAACATGAAGGCGCCTTTGTTGTTATGCAACGGTTGGAGCAGGCGTCACGTAACGTTATACTGCTTCTCTTTCTTATTAAGACAACTGTCGATGCCTATATGCCTGTTTTCGCACTGATCGCCCTTGTTGCCTACTCTGTCAGCCTCGCGCTGATCGTTCCCGGACTGCTACAAAAAAACAGCGGCTGGCGGCGCATGGCTATTCTTTCCGCGGTGATCGCACTGATTAGCCACGCGTTTGCGCTGGAATCACGCATAATCCCCGGCGACGGCAGCGTGCAAAACCTGAGCGTCCTCAACGTCGGCTCGCTGGTCAGCCTGATGATCTGTACGGTAATGACCATCGTCGCGTCTAAAAATCGCGGCTGGCTGCTGCTGCCGATTATCTATACCTTCGCGCTGATCAATCTGGCTCTCGCCACCTTTATGCCTAATGAATTCATTACGCATCTTGAGGCCACCCCGGGGATGCTGGTGCATATCGGCCTGTCGCTCTTTGCCTACGCGACGCTGATCATCGCCGCGCTTTACGCCATGCAGCTCGCCTGGATTGACTACCAGCTGAAAAACAAAAAGCTGGCGTTTAACCATGAAATGCCGCCGCTGATGGTCATTGAGCGTAAGATGTTCCACATCACCCAGGTGGGCGTGGTGCTGCTGACGCTGACGCTCTGCACGGGCCTGTTTTACATGAAGAACCTGTTCAGCGTGGAGAATATCGATAAAGCGGTGCTCTCCATCATCGCGTGGTTTGTCTATATTGTCCTGTTATGGGGCCATTATCATGAAGGCTGGCGCGGTCGTCGCGTGGTCTGGTTCAACGTCGCGGGTGCGGGCATTCTCACCCTTGCCTATTTTGGTAGCCGCTTCATACAGCAATTTGCTGGCTAAGAAACAAAGGAGTTCCCCCTGGAACACATCTCCACCACCACGCTGATCGTTACGCTGATCGTCATGGTGGTCATCTCCGCCTATTTCTCCGGCTCGGAAACCGGCATGATGACCTTAAACCGCTACCGGTTACGTCATCGCGCTAAGCAGGGTAACCGTGCCGCACGTCGCGTTGAAAAACTGCTCCGCAAGCCGGATCGCCTGATAAGCCTGGTGCTCATCGGCAACAACCTCGTCAACATTCTTGCTTCTGCCCTCGGTACCATCGTCGGGATGCGCCTGTACGGCAACGCCGGGGTGGCGATTGCCACCGGCGTGCTGACGTTCGTGGTGCTGGTGTTTGCCGAAGTGCTGCCGAAAACCATCGCCGCGCTTTACCCTGAGAAAGTCGCCTACCCGAGCAGCTTCCTGCTGGCACCGCTGCTGATCCTGATGATGCCGCTGGTCTGGCTGCTGAACATGGTGACGCGCGTACTGATGCGGATGGTGGGAATCAAGGCCGATGTCACCATCAGCAGTGCGCTCAGCAAAGAAGAACTTCGCACCATCGTGCATGAATCCCGCTCGCAGATCTCCCGACGCAATCAGGACATGCTCCTGTCGGTTCTGGATCTGGAAAAGGTGAGCGTGAACGACATCATGGTGCCGCGTAACGAAATCGTCGGTATCGACATCAATGACGACTGGAAAGCCATCGTTCGCCAGCTGACGCACTCCCCGCACGGGCGCATTGTGCTCTATCGCGACTCGCTGGATGACGCCATCAGCATGCTGCGCGTGCGCGAAGCCTACCGTCTGATGACCGAGAAAAAAGAGTTTACCAAAGAGGTGATGCTGCGCGCCGCCGACGAGATTTACTACGTGCCGGAAGGGACCCCGCTCAGCACGCAGTTGGTGAAATTCCAGCGCAACAAGAAGAAAGTCGGCCTGGTGGTCAATGAGTACGGCGATATTCAGGGGCTGGTGACGGTCGAAGATATTCTGGAAGAGATTGTCGGGGACTTTACCACGTCAATGTCGCCTTCCCTCGCGGAAGAGGTCACCCCGCAAAACGACGGCTCGGTGCTGATTGACGGTAGCGCGAACATTCGTGAACTCAACAAAGCCTTTAACTGGCATTTGCCGGAAGATGAGGCTCGAACCATTAACGGGATGATTCTGGAAGCGCTGGAAGAGATCCCCGCGGCGGGCACGCGGGTGCGCATCGAGCAGTACGATATTGATATCCTGGACGTACAGGACAACATGATTAAGCAGGTGAAAGTCCTGCCCGTGAAACCCCTGCGCGAAAGTATCGCTGAGTAAGGCTGTAGGCCGGGTGAGGCGAACGCCTCCACCCGGCACTACGAATGGCAAATTACGCTTTCGCTTTCGCCACGGTCACCATTGCAGCGCGAATGGTACGGCCGTTCAGGGTGTAACCTTTCTGCATTACGCCCAGCACCTTACCGGCTTCCACCTCTTCGGACTCCACCATCGCAATCGCCTGGTGAACGTTTGGATCCAGCGGAACGTTGGTATCGGCAATCACTTCCACGCCAAACTTACGCACTACGTCGAGCATGGATTTCAGCGTCAGTTCGATACCTTCGATCATCGCCGCGTTGTCCGGATTTGCTTTGTCAGCCACTTCCAGCGCGCGATCGAGGCTATCAATTACCGGCAGCAGTTCGTTGACGAATTTCTCCAGCGCAAATTTATGCGCCTTCTCAACGTCCTGCTCGGTACGACGACGCAGGTTTTCCATTTCCGCCTTGATGCGCAGAACACCATCGCGTTCGCGATTCTGTGCTTCTACCAGCTGGGCTTCCAGATTCGCAATTTTTTCATCGCGCGGGTCCACCTGCTCAGCAGATGCGTCTGGCTCTACAGCCTCAACTTCATCGTGCTGTTCCGTGATAATTTCTTCAGGGGCTTGCCCCTCAGGCGTTTTCTGTTCTTTACTACTCATGAATTTCTCCGCGTTTTTCTGCATTCATCTCGCTAACTTCGCTTATTATGGGGATCAGTTTCCGGGATTCAAGGGAACAAGACAGATTGTCATCATTCATCAGGCACAAGGACCTCCAGAAAATGAATAATCATTTCAGGTGTATTGGGATCGTCGGGCATCCGCGTCACCCTACTGCATTGACGACACATGAAATGTTGTATCGCTGGTTGTGTAGCAAAGGCTATGAAGTGATGGTCGAGCAGCAGATTGCGCAAGAGCTGCAGCTGAAGAGCGTCAAAACCGGCACGCTGGCGGAAATTGGCCAACAGGCCGATCTCGCCGTGGTGGTGGGCGGCGACGGCAACATGCTCGGCGCGGCCCGCACGCTGGCGCGCTATGACATCAAGGTCATCGGCATCAACCGTGGCAATCTCGGCTTTTTAACCGACCTTGACCCGGACAATGCGCAACAGCAGCTGGCCGACGTGCTGGAAGGCCACTATATCAGTGAAAAACGCTTTTTACTGGAAGCGCAGGTGTGCCAGCAGGACTGCCAAAAGCGCATCAGCACCGCGATTAACGAGGTGGTCCTTCACCCCGGTAAAGTGGCGCACATGATCGAGTTCGAAGTCTACATCGACGAAATCTTTGCCTTCTCCCAGCGTTCTGACGGGCTGATTATCTCCACCCCGACCGGCTCAACCGCCTACTCGCTTTCTGCCGGCGGCCCGATCCTGACGCCCTCACTGGACGCCATTACCCTGGTGCCAATGTTCCCGCACACGCTCTCCGCCCGCCCTCTGGTTATCAACGGCGACAGCACGATACGTCTGCGCTTCTCGCACCGCCGTAACGACCTGGAGATCAGCTGCGACAGCCAGATAGCGCTGCCGATCCAGGAAGGTGAAGATGTTCTGATTCGTCGGTGTGATTACCACCTGAATTTGATTCATCCGAAAGATTACAGCTATTTCAACACATTAAGCTCGAAGCTTGGCTGGTCAAAAAAATTATTCTGATTTTGCATCCAGTACTTTACTGTATATAAAACCAGTTTATACTGTATGAAAACACAGTCATGGTTTTTCATACAGGAAAACAATTATGCTGGCACAACTGACCATCAGCAACTTTGCCATTGTTCGCGAGCTTGAGATCGATTTCCACAGCGGCATGACGGCGATCACCGGGGAAACCGGTGCAGGTAAATCCATTGCCATTGATGCCCTCGGCTTGTGCCTTGGCGGCCGCGCAGAGGGCGATATGGTGCGCATGGGCGCAAACCGTGCCGACCTGTGCGCCCGTTTCTCCCTGAAAGACACCCCTGCCGCCCAGCGCTGGCTGGAACAGAACCAGCTTGAAGATGGACGTGAGTGTTTACTTCGCCGCGTGATCAGCAGCGACGGTCGTTCACGTGGCTTTATCAACGGCACGGCGGTTCCGCTTTCCCAGCTTCGCGAACTCGGCCAGCTGCTTATCCAAATCCACGGCCAGCACGCGCACCAGCAACTCGTCAAACCAGAACAGCAAAAAGCGCTGCTGGATGGCTATGCGGGTGAGTATGCGCTTACTCAGCTTATGGCAGAGCACTATCGCCAGTGGCATCAGAGCTGCCGCGAGCTCGCCCAACATCAGCAGCAAAGCCAGGAGCGCGCCGCACGCGCGGAGCTGCTGGCGTACCAGCTCAAAGAGCTGAACGAATTCAACCCGCAGCCGGGTGAGTTTGAGCAAATCGACGAAGAGTACAAGCGTCTGGCGAACAGCGGTCACCTGCTCTCAACCAGCCAGAATGCGCTCAACCTGCTGGCGGATAGCGAAGACGTGAACCTGCAAGGCCAGCTGTATAACGTCCGCCAGCTGATTACCGAACTGGTCGGCATGGACAGCAAGCTTTCTGGCGTCCTGGATATGCTGGAAGAAGCGGCGATTCAGATCTCCGAAGCCAGCGACGAACTGCGCCACTACTGTGAACGTCTGGATCTTGACCCGAACCGTCTGTTTGAGCTGGAGCAGCGTATCTCCCGTCAGATCTCACTGGCGCGCAAGCACCACGTCACGCCGGAAGAGCTGCCGGGCTACTATCAGTCTCTGCTGGAAGAACAGCAGCAGCTTGACGATCAGGCTGACTCACAGGAAACCCTCTCTCTGGCGGTGAACCTGCACCATGAACAGGCGCTGGCAACAGCACAAAAACTGCATGAAATCCGTCAGCATTACGCCCAGGAGCTAAGCCAGCACATCACCGACAGCATGCACACGCTGGCGATGCCGCACGGCGTCTTCACCATTGATGTCCGCTTTGAAGAGAACCACCTGACGGCGGAAGGTGCGGATCGCATCGAGTTCCGCGTCACCACCAACCCGGGGCAGCCGCTGCAGGCTATCTCCAAAGTGGCCTCCGGCGGTGAACTGTCGCGTATTGCGCTGGCGATTCAGGTGATTACCGCGCGTAAAATGGAAACCCCGGCGCTGATTTTCGATGAAGTGGATGTCGGCATCAGCGGCCCAACGGCGGCGGTAGTAGGTAAACTGCTGCGCCAGCTAGGCGAATCAACGCAGGTGATGTGTGTCACCCACCTGCCGCAGGTCGCGGGCTGTGGTCATCATCACTTTATCGTCAGCAAAGAAACCGACGGTGAAATGACCGAAACGCACATGAAGCCGCTGGATAAACGCGCGCGTCTGCAGGAGCTGGCACGCCTGCTCGGCGGCAGCGAAGTCACGCGTAACACGCTCGCGAACGCGAAAGAACTGCTGGCGGCATAAACTTTTTCGGGATCTCAGGGTCATACAGAACAACAAAAACGCCGCCAGACCGGTTTCAAAGTGGGGCAAGGTCTATTATCATCGGCATATTACATATGAGCCGCGTTCTGCTCGGGCCCGAAAAGGAATCAAATCACTATGCGTTGTAAAATGCTGACCGCTGCCGCAGCGGTTCTTCTGATGTTGACCGCAGGCTGTTCCACTCTGGAGAAAGTGGTTTACCGTCCTGACATCAACCAGGGGAACTACCTTACCCCTAACGATGTGTCCAAAATCCGTGTGGGGATGACACAACAGCAGGTCGCTTATACACTGGGAACCCCGATGATGTCCGATCCGTTCGGCACTAACACCTGGTTCTATGTATTCCGTCAGAAGCCGGGCCACGAAGATGCGACCCAGCAGACCCTGACGTTGACCTTTAGCAGCGCCGGTGTGTTGACCAACATCGACAACAAGCCTGCCCTGACCAAATAATCAGAAGTCAGAAATGCAAAAAGGTGCTCAATGAGCACCTTTTTTGTATCTGAATTCTTACGCAGAATCGTAGCCCCGGTAAGCGAAGCGCCACCGGGGGAGAAAGCGCTACTTACCCGCTTTCTCCGCACGCTGACGACGCAGCTCTTTCGGATCGGCAATCAGCGGACGATAAATCTCCACCCGGTCGCCCTCTTTCAGCACATCACCCAGCTTCACCGGACGGCTATAAATCCCGACCTTATTCTTCGCCAGGCCGATATCGCTGCGAAGCTCAAGGATGCCGGACGCGCGGATAGCCGCCTCGACGGTCGCGCCCTCTTCCAGCGTGACGCGCTGCAGGTACTGCTTCTCCGGCAGCGCGTACACCACTTCTACAGCTATCTTATGCGACACTGTAAACCTCTTTGGCGCGGGTAGTGAACGCCTGAACCATATTGGACGCCAGCTCTTTAAAGATGCGGCCAAACGCCAGCTCAATCAGCTTATTGGTAAATTCAAAGTCCAGCTGGAACTCGATGCGACAGGCGTCAGCGCTAAGCGGCGTAAACTTCCAGCCCCCCATCAGGGTTTTAAACGGACCATCCACCAGATGCATCAAAATACTCTGATTGCTGGTCAGCGTATTGCGGGTGGTGAACGTCTTGCTGATCCCCGCTTTGGAGACATCCACCGCCGCGGTCATCTGCGTCGGGCCGGACTCCAGAACGCGGCTCCCGGTGCACCCCGGAATAAATTCTGGATAAGACTGAACATCGTTCACTAACTGATACATTTGTTCCGCGCTGTAAGGCACAAGCGCAGTACGGCTAATCTGAGGCATAGCATTTCCCATGGTCACACAACGGACAAATAATAACATTTATCACCTGTTAAAAAAACGCTAAGCCTCATCTCGTGCTAAGATAGCGCGTTAGACCTCACAGGACGCAATGAGGTGACTTTTTGAAATCAGATTACCGACGGCTTTACGACACTTATGACGAAGAAAAAAGCACATAAACCAGGCTCGGCGACCATTGCGCTCAACAAGCGTGCTCGCCACGAGTATTTCATTGAAGAAGAATTCGAAGCTGGCCTTGCGTTGCAGGGCTGGGAAGTAAAATCGCTGCGCGCCGGGAAAGCCAACATCGGCGATAGCTACGTGATCCTGAAAGATGGCGAAGCCTTCCTGTTCGGCGCTAACTTTACGCCGCTGACCGTCGCCTCCTCACACTACGTGTGTGACCCAACGCGCACCCGCAAGCTGCTGCTGAACAAGCGTGAGCTGGAATCCCTCTACGGACGCATCAACCGTGAAGGTTTCACCGTGGTCGCCCTGTCGCTGTACTGGAAAAACGCCTGGTGCAAAGTGAAAGTTGGCGTCGCGAAGGGTAAAAAACAGCACGACAAACGTACTGACTTGAAAGAGCGCGAGTGGCAGTTGGACAAAGCGCGCATCATGAAAAACGCAGGACGTTGATTCTGCGCCCTTATTGTACTATTCAATAAGTTAGCGTTCCGGGCTGGTATCCAGGATGTAAAATCTGGTATACTCAGTTCAACACTATTGGGGCTGATTCTGGATTCGACGGGATTTGCGAAACCCAAGGTGCATGCCGAGGGGCGGTTTGCCTCGTTAAAAGCCGCAAAAAAATAGTCGCAAACGACGAAAACTACGCTTTAGCAGCTTAATAACCTGCTCTGAGCCCTCTCTCCCTAGCTTCCGCTCTTAAGACGGGGATCAAAGAGAGGTCAAACCCAAAAGAGATCGCGTGGAAGCCCTGCCTGGGGTTGAAGCGTTAAAACTAATCAGGCTAGTTCGTTAGTGGCGTGTCTGTCCGCAGCTGGCGTGCGAATGTAAAGACAAACTAAGCATGTAGTACCGAGGATGTAGAAATTTCGGACGCGGGTTCAACTCCCGCCAGCTCCACCAAAATTCTCCATCGGTGATTACCAGAGTCATCCGATGAAGTCCTGAAAGCCCGCACGGCGCAAGCCCTGCGGGCTTTTTTGTGTCCTCAATTTGTCCCGCGAAGTCCGAAGAGAACTAATTAAATCCGAACCTTTTAGGCACCTTGTTAGGCACCTCATAAAGCTTTATTGTTTTTGAGGTGCCTAAAACTATGGAAACCCGGCAATGGCAAGACAAACCAAACCTCTCTCCGTTAAGGAAATCGAATCTGCCAAACCCAATGAAGCGGACTATGTGCTCTATGATGGCGATGGCCTTGAGCTACTGATCAAATCCAGCGGGAGTAAAATCTGGCAATTTCGCTACATTCGCCCCGTCACCAAGAAGCGAGCGAAAAAGAGCATTGGCCCCTACCCGTCAGTTACGCTTGCCGATGCTCGAAGCTATCGGGCAGAATCCCGTTCTCTTCTTGCGAAACAAATCGATCCCCAGGAACATCAGCAAGAACAACTGCGTAGTTCGCTTGAAGCCAAAACTAATACTTTCCAGCTCGTGGCAGAACGTTGGTGGAATGTGAAGAAAGCCAGTGTTACCAAGGACTATGCGAAAGATATCTGGCGCTCTCTTGAAAGAGATATCTTTCCTGCGATTGGCGACGTTAGCGTTACCGATATTAAAGCTCATACACTGGTTCAGGCCGTCCAACCAGTTCAGGCCAGAGGAGCACTGGAAACCGTTCGTCGCCTGTGCCAACGCATTAATGAGGTCATGATCTATGCCCAAAACACAGGGCTGATTGATGCTGTTCCCAGCGTTAATATCGGTAAAGCCTTCGAGAAGCCTCAGAAAAAGAACATGCCCAGCATTCGACCTGATCAGCTACCTCAACTGATGCATACAATGCGAACGGCCAGCATTAGCCTTTCCACACGCTGCCTGTTCATGTGGCAACTTCTTACTATTACCCGCCCTGCCGAAGCGGCTGAAGCTCGCTGGGAAGAGGTAGACCTAGAAGCACGAGAATGGAAGATTCCTGCCGCACGCATGAAAATGAACCGCGACCATACTGTTCCATTGTCAGATGAAGCAATTGCGATACTGGGGATGATGAAGCCGATAAGTGAAAATCGAGAATTTATCTTTCCCAGCCGCATCAAGCCAAACCAACCGATGAATAGTCAGACCGTTAACGCATCGCTAAAACGTGCAGGTTTTGGTGGTGTGCTCGTTTCACACGGTTTGCGTTCTATCGCCAGCACAGCCCTTAATGAACAGGCTTTTCCGCCTGATGTTATTGAAGCGGCATTGGCCCATGTGGATAAGAATGAGGTGCGTCGTGCTTATAACCGCAGTGACTATCTCGAACAACGTCGCCCAATGATGCAGTGGTGGGCGAATTTTGTTCAAGCGGCAGACCGTGGAAGTATTATTGAAGGTGGGTCTAAAGGCATTAAATTACTATCTATGCCCTAACTGCATCGTGTCCAGATATTGGGCGCGATGCAGACTCACAGGCCACTTCATGCCAAGAGCGGAAGTTTCTAACATTGTGGCGCATTATCAGCAAGGAGCAGGTCACTTGCAGCCGGGTCGTATAAAAGCAGAATGGAAAGTGGAACTCAGACCGACTTGATAATTTAGCCCTCAAGGAATAAGCATCCCGAAGGTGCGGGGACTATAGAGATACATCCATGCAGTTATAAGCCTCACTGACACCCGCATGGTTCATAGCACAGGCCTTTAAAATAATCAGCGCGTGGTGCATTAGAAGTTCACTTCGCTCAGGCTCAAACCAGCGACCATTAAACTTCCCGCCGTGGAAAAGGTTGTTTCGTATTCTGCGTATTAACAGCAGGACCAGCTGCGCCTTACTTGTGCTCTGTACGGGGCTTTCATCCCAGGCTAGTTCACCGTTTCTGACAATCTGCTTTTTGGGAGGATGACTCAGAATGTAGTCAATAGCGCCGGCCAGTTCTGTGGTTCCGGGCGAAGCGACGATGTCCTCAACCTCAGCCGCATAGCGATCCCAGTTGGCCTTTGCTGCCCCGTCCCCCTGCGTAAAACCCGTCATTTTGAGGCAGAACTCATATCGTGCAAATTCGATGAAAAACTCATAGCAC
Organism: Enterobacter cloacae complex sp. CARB60; assembly: GCF_036487345.1. Classification (NCBI taxonomy): domain Bacteria; kingdom Pseudomonadati; phylum Pseudomonadota; class Gammaproteobacteria; order Enterobacterales; family Enterobacteriaceae; genus Enterobacter; species Enterobacter cloacae complex sp. CARB60. Next base: position 1,022,207 of record NZ_JAZKLC010000002.1, on the reverse strand, counting down.
AGGCTATTAAGTCGGGATCCAGCGGTAATCATCATTCTTCCCTCTAATGTGTCTATTTGCCGTTATCAGCAAAACGAAATGCAGTAGAATTAATCACCGAGATACTTCCGGCGCTCATTCCAAGTAAGCTTTGACAGCATGGGGCAGGGATTCAGCGCAAAATTTACCAGCTCCGGGTCAGCCATCTCCCAGAACCGTTTGTAAGCCACTACAATCTTTTGCACGAGTGCCAGGATATCCTGAAACTGAATGTCCAGCCGGTCCAGAATAGACGTAAAATGATGCTCCATCATTTCATTCCCATCGTAGCTATTCCATTTTTCATTACGGATGACTGCCTCAACCGTGAGTACATTCCAACTGAGACCAAGAAAATAACTCAATTTTTGCATCCGCGAATAAACACCACGCAACTGACGCTCGTACTTATGCTTTCCGAAGTTTTCCAAATCGAATGTGCCATCGCCGTCTACGGGCATATGCTCGTCACGTCCGTAACGCCAGAAAAGCTTCATAAAGTCACGATGGACCTGAATCACTGAAGGCAAATCGTGGTCCATACGTCGCAGGATTTTACCATTCTGGTAGTCATTGAACGCTTTCTCCTTGGTTAATAGGTCGGCTGAAGTGAAGGTGAAGCTGAGTGATTCTGAGTTGCTTAGAATATATCTGTCTGGATCCCGTCGAATTTCGCGCTCAATTGATTTCGAGTAAATCATGCCGGATACGGTATCAACCAGAACAATTAATACAGGTGCTTCATAACTGCGCCAGAGCCTCAGCGTACTCCGTTTAACGGAAACGCTATGGCTGCCCTGATTGCTCATATTTCCGGTGGAGGTGCCTTTAAGCTGAATCCCCACAATCTGCCCCGTAACCTGATTGCCCGGGCTGGTGAACTCAAGCTGAAAATCAATGCCGTAGTCATTTTCAGACAGCTCCCGCAGTATCCATTCAGGTGGAATAAAGAGCCGGAGCATGCTTTTAGCTATACTGTCAGTCACGTGGGAGTGATGCCGCTGCGGGTACGCATTATCGTCCATAATCATCCTTTATGAAGCATGTCAGAGACCTTGAACAGGGTCTGCCGGTGCAGCAAACTGTCTGACAAGATGGCAGATTGCTGCAAACAATTTCTGCGGGCGCAGAGATTAAATAGCGTCTTTAACATTGCCTGACAATTTTGTGGCAAGTGAAGATTCACCCAGCCCAAAAAAAATCCCGGCCGCCACCGCAATGATGGCGTTACCGGGGATCAGCGCCGTTGAAACTTCCCCGAGTTTAATCTCAAAAAATCCTGCCAGAAGGCATAATGTAACAGCCGATGACAGTGTGCAGCAGTAAATCAGCCTCATTAGCAGACTGCGATGCTGGCTGATGTTCTCGTAGATTTCATCAAATACGATGCTTTTGGTTTTGATTGAAACAAACAGCCAGGAACCTATACAGGTCCCGATGAGCACGGCGGGTACGTTTTTCAGTTCAGCATTATAAAAATACTGTGCTGCGCCCAGAATAATCATTAGTAGCAGGGCATAGAGACCGTATACCCCCATTATCCGGTTTCTGACCAAGGTCCATGACGAACTCAGGATAGTCTTTTTCAGCTCACTGAGCGCTTGGCTTGCCGGAACAAAGTCAGCCTCCCGGCCTGAGAAACAGACCTTCGCAGCCTGAAATACCTGCTCGTAGACTTCTAGCCGCTTTTCTTTATCCTTTTCAAACAGTGCATTAACGGTCTGAACAACACGATCCACATCAAGGCGAAACGCCAGATATTCCTCAGGCACCTTCCCGTTGCCAACAGGGGAAAAGCCAATTCCCTTAGGATCGGAATCATTGGGATATCGCGAAACCACAAAATAACATTTTGGCTCACTCATCACACAGCACCTGCTTCTTGCAGATCGTGCATTCATCGGTTTCCTTGCGGGCAAGAAGAATCGAGGGCTCCATAGAGAAAACTGGCCGCGATTTCATGATTTCAATCTGAGCAAGGATTGTTGTCACATTTTCCCGATGCTGCGGCGCTGATTCCAACAGGCCATTGAAGTAGGAGGTCAGAACCTCTAGATTTCTGTTTAACATTATTGGCCTGCCCTAATATTGAGATGCTGTGTCACGGTAATATCCTCAAACTCAATGCCATAAGCGCTGAGCTCCTGTCTGACCTCGTTGAAAAGGTCATTCGTTCTGTTCTGTGTATCTTCGATTGTGAGTAGTGCGGTAAAACCAACTTCCTCGTCTGGAAACTCTCCTGGCGTTCTCTCGATTGAACTGATTTTCAGTCGCCACTGGTCAGAAGCACCTACGCCAGCCTTAGTTTTGGTTTCAAACGCATATTTTTTGACGGGCCACCACTTCAGGCCGAAGTCAATTTGGCTTTTCTCATAGTTAACGTCTTTACCGAGGCGAACGTCCCAGACTGACTGGCAGTTTTTCCGGTACGCCCATTCATCAGTCTGAGAGTCCCGCTTAAACTGCTGAAGCACAGCGTCAACGTTGACACGGCAATATTCTGCGCCATAGTTCTGATTAATGACGGGATCGTAGGCAATGGTCAGCGTGGCTTTACCGTGGCACTTTCCGCCTTCCGTGGTCAGACTACGGGGCCAGTTGAAATCAAACTCCAGTACTTCGCTGCGCTTAAGGCTTCCGCTCAGCACCAGCGTAATACTGCTGTCGTCACTGTGAAGCATATCGCGGGAGGTCAGTGGCATGCCGAATCCGGCGAATCGCCTTGCTGAAGAGATATCCACGCTCTTATCTCTGAGTGGCGGCGTCAGGTCTGAGTGATGAACCAGCATAGCGGCAAGAGAATTGCGTGACAGTTTGCCTGCTGTCCTTTGGTCCAGACTGGCAAGAATTTTGGATACCAAGGGCGCAGAGAAACTGGTTCCCGCCTCTTCCACGAGTTCTCCGCTGCCGTCAATGGAAACCAGTCCGGTTCGCCCCGTCTTCAGGGAGTACCCGCCATAGTGGATCACATCCGGTTTTACGCCCATGGCCACTCCGGGTCCGCGACGGGTATAGACCGTAGGTGCACCGTGAACGCTGATGTCACATCCAGGCGGATTTACCGCTCCCACGGTAATGGCGCTGACGGCCTCCGCAGGCTGAGAAAGCCTGTCAACGTCAGAAAAATGCAGCGCAGCCGGTCTTGAAGCCCAGGGGGCCCGGAAATCTATAGGACGCAGGTTTCCGGAAGAAATGACAAAGAGCACATCGTATTTTTTGGAAATGCGGTCGATTTGCGTGGCGGCAAAGCTGTAGGAATCATCGCGGACAAACTCGCGGAAGTTGAGGCTGAAGTTAAAGATGCGAAACCCCTTCGCCACCGCATCACCAACCTCAATATCCAGCCAGTCGAAAAAGTCACCCGGGTCGGAAAAATAGCTGGTGAACGTATTGGATTTACTGTTGTGAACGGGGATCCAGATATCATAGAGCAGACAACCGTCATCATCGACCTGAGGAAGCTCCGGATTCAGCATGCCCCCACAGACCAGCAGGCTGGCCACCTGTGAGCCATGGTTGGGATCGCAGTCTTCAGCTTCAAAGCCATCGGATACTTCCACACACCACTGGGCCAGTTCGGCATGATGGATACCACTATCAATGACGCCCACACGGGGATAATCTTCTCCCTCCGTTCGGACGGGCAGCGAGAAGTCCATCTCCACCGGAGAGTGTGACGGGTTCGCCCGGGAAATTTTTGGCGGCAGGGAAATACGCTTCACCACCGGGCTTGCGCTAAGAACAGAAAGCAGGAGCCTGTGCCTTTTCGAGGAATAATCAACGTCAGAAGGTAAAAAATTCAGCTCCAGCCTCTTGTCAAAATCCACCTTAAAATCGTGTCCTGAATCCGGTCTGAGAAGCTGGATCATGATGGCTTCAGATGATGACGGATAACGGCTCATTTTTGTCGCATACACGCCGGCCCCCAGCATCTTGAGCTGCTCCCTCAGAGACCGCTTCATCGAACTTATGGCATCGCTGGTCACGGTAAACAGCTTGGCGTCAACGGGTCTGAAATCAACCAGTTCAACCTGATAGCCGGCAAATCCCTCATCCTTATCGGCATGCCAGGCAGCGCTATCCTCCGCAGAAAAGGCAATTTTCTCTTCACTGCCATAAAAACTGATACGGTCAATTGCCCCCGTCTCGCTTTTTGCTTCGCTGGGCTTATTGACATTTTTGCGCAGTTTTTCGTCGTATACCTTTTTGGTATATTCTTCAGCGCTATCAATTTTGTTGTAAAGATGAACCAGATTTTTATCCGTCACCTGTATGAGCAGCTCCCCTATTCCCAGGGCGCCCACCACAGGCGCTTTACTTCCGGGAAAGAGAGAGTCAACGGGACGGTGAGATTTCGCCAGCGCCTGAGGATTAAGCTCAACTTTCACAAGGCCAAGATCGTGACCTGACCGGTTGAGCTGGCTTCTGACATTTCCTACTTCATCAAGGAGGTTTCTTTTGTGCTTTTTGAAGGCATCATCACGATCAGCGTAAAAATCAGTATTGTTACCCATCGCTCTGCGTTGTGGCGTATTTTTATACTGCTCTGAATTTAAAATAACCTGAACCGGATTATTTCTTTTCATATGTTACCCAATCCTTAGCAATCAACCTCCCGACGACAGTCAGGACTCTTTTATATTTCTGGAAACTTTTGACTGAGTAACGTCAAAAACCAGCGCAATCTCTTTTTGCGTGAACTCATGCTTTTTATGCAACAAGCTCATTATTGCTGCGTCCTGATTATTTGATAACAACTGCATGAATTCGTTAACTTCACTGCCTGCATGAATGACTGCAAATGACCGAACAGCCTCAATAAAAGTCTGATCGGCGTTACCAATAGCGGACATTCTCTTGAAGTGATTTAACATTAACTGAATATCTGAACCGTTAAATCCATCTGTCAGTACGGTCAAAAATTTTATCTCTTCCGCCGTAAAGTTCAAGGGATTAATATATTTTTCAATAATCTTCAACCTTGCTACGTAATTTGGCTTAGGTACCAGTATACGCATCTCAAATCTTCGCCAGACTGCAGGATCCAGTAATACTTCATGATTGGTAATTGCCAGCGTCATACCACTCTTCGATCTGGCATCAATACACTGCAGTAATGTGTTGACGATACGCTTGATTTCACCGACCTCATGTTTGTCATTGCGGGCTTTAGCCACAGCATCAAACTCGTCCAGCAGCAGCAGGCAGTCATACTGAGCAGCAAAATCAAACAGATTATTGATATTTCTTGCACTGGTACCCAGTAAAGACGAAACAAGCCCATCCAGCTTGGCCAGCACGATCGGTAATCCGAGCATCCTGGCGATATAAAAGGAAAGCATGGTTTTACCCGTCCCCGGCAGTCCGAAAAGCAGGCAGCTCAGCGATGGCATCACACCAAACCGAGCCAGTTTATCCAGATTATTCCATTGCTCAATCAGCTGACTGACCGCGGATGCCAGCTCGTCGGGCATGACCGGAAGCTCGGCATTGGCAAGCTCTTCCGGAAAAATGATCTGCGCAAGGGGAGAACCACTTTCTTTATCCACAGGCACTTTAACGTTTTCCCTGAGCTCCTGCTTTCTGAGAAATGAGACACGGGAGAGCTCAACCCTGGCTGGCTCCAGGGTATTGAGCGTACTGGCTTTGTTAATCAGTCCCCTGAGCAGCTTTGCTTCTGCAACCTGCTGATCGTTTCTGAGGGCATCATAAAGGCGCTCCATCTGCTGCAAAGCACCTGCGGAGGCCCCATCCTTGATAATCTGCCGACATAAAGCCGCTACGATTTTAAAGTTCTCCACATGACACCTGTATACTTATCCAGTTAAATGATTTTTAGATTATAGAGAGCCCTTCTGCCGCATGCAACTACCACAGATAAAATTCGCATAAAAACCATGAAATGTGAATTAAAATCAGAAAAAATTGCATCGAAATAGACATAATCGAATTTTTAACTGGAAAATTTGAATACTTTATAAATCCATCAGAATTTGTTCGCATTTCCCGTAAAGAAATGAAGAGCATTCCTCACCCAGTCAGACTATGAAGACTTTTACTGTGCGATCAAGATGAATACGCAGTGTCAGATAAAGAGGGAAAGCAAGAACTGAGACAGAAAATCTCAACGGATTCCCGATAATAAGCCTGCATATCAAGGTCCTAGATTGCTCTGAAGTGCAGACGGTTTTGCGCTCGGTCTGCAATCAGCAACAATAACAAAGGTGACCCCCCTCTGGCCTTATCCCTGCCCTTAGTTATCTGACGAACTTTTTCCCAGTGATACCGGCAAAACAACAATCCATAGCCAGCAAAGTTAATCAGGCTGACAAGGCATATCTTAAGACTGATATGTTCCCCCCATTTGGTGGCCGTTAACTGGCTGTTGTTCCGGCAGGGAACCTTTGGTAAGGCAGCAGATTCCCATACGCTGTTGAGGGTTTTACAGGCTTTAACAATCAATCATACACTCCAGCGTCGTCTCCTCAGAACATTGAACCGTCTCCCGATGCAATCAAGTTCCGGGCCTTTTTAAAAGTTCCTTAACTTGTTTGCCAAATTCTGGTGACGTTTTATCCCGACACCAGTCACCAATCAGACGTTCCAGATCAATCGGTTCAGGCTTTATTTTCTGCCCGACGATGAATAAACGTAACTCAGACTCAACACTCTCAACTGCCTGGGCCCGGCTTTTCCAGCCTTCGGCGGGCATATGCTCCTCAATCAGGGACAGAAATTCTTTTTTTACTGGTTCAAACAACTCCCTTTTAGACTTTGCCCCTTTTTTTCCAGCCTCGCTCCGCACTTCACTGAGTGACCGATGCTCCTCTTGCTTATCGAGTTGATGATGGGCTCCCTGCCATGCCCCCAGGCAGTGAGTTGCTCGCAGCATGGCGCGAATACCTTCTCCCAGACCACCTCTCTTCCAGACATATTGCCCCCACCAGAAAAGGATTCCGGCAGCATCCAGGTAACAATCTATATCCTTTCCGAAAACACCGACCTTAAGGTGAGACTGCTCGTAACAATCATTCACCTTCCCATTAACAATTCTGGTTTTAGATTCTCGACTCCACCCCCTCATATCACTCAAGGCATCCCGAAACCATTGTTTTACTCGTCTTTTTTCCTCTTCGCTGGTAAGTCTTTTTTCCTGATGAAGCAGGGAATACATGCTCTGCACCTGATCTTTAACTATTGAGAAAAAAACATCCGTGCATTCAGCATCACATGAACACAATTCGTTGTTATCAGACAAAATATCTCCTTAAAAAGTACGTTGAGCAAAATCATTTAGTATTTTTGGTCTGCGTCTACCCGATCATTTTTACTCCCTGTACCGTGACACTATCAATCCATGCAGCGCTAAAGGGAATCAAATGAGTACGACCATACAAAGCATCAGGATACTGCGCATACGCGCCGTTGTTAACAAAACGGGCATCGCCCGCTCAACCATCTATGACTGGATCAACCCGAAGTCGCCGCGCCACGACCCGACCTTTCCGAAACAGCGCAGGCTGGGTATGCAGTCCGTCGGCTGGCTTGAGTCAGAGCTGGATGCATGGCTGCTGGAACGCCAGCAGGCATCATAAGCGATGAGATAGTATTGGTAAAAATTAAAGGAGGATACGCAGGTTATATAACAACGTCTCTGATTTAAATATGTGCTCGCTGCGACATATTTTTGCCAGTTGCAAGGAAACTGAATGCGATTATTTATTGGGTAAGATTATTACTTTAAATAAATTTTGACGCTTGGCTATTTTATTATATTCACAACTAACCCGTTACTGAAAACAGTAACCAAGGAGAATATTACATGCAGAATATACTGCCACACACTGTCATTCCGAAAATGCCGGAGCCTTATATTCCCGTACAAAACAGAACCCCGGAGGGTTACCCTGTCTGCGCGTTCCCGCCGGTGATGCGGGATGTCATTGATGCTCTTTATAACGAGACGGGTATCCCGGCGGAACTGATAGCGGGGGCCGTACTGGCAGCCTCTTCCCTCGCCTGTCAGGCTCATATTGAGGTGGTACCACCACACTCATCGGATCCGATGCACTGTGCACTGTATTTACTGACGCTGGCGGTCTCCGGTGAAGGTAAGACCAGTATCAGCAAAAAAGTGATGAAGCCTTTTTACCGGTTCGCTGAGCAAATGAAGCAGCAGCACGACGGTCTGATGAAGGCACACCTGCGTGCTGACAATATCTGGAAAATACACCAGAAAGCATTGACCAGTAATCTGTACACTGCCATCAAAAGCGGTTCTGAGGGGACGGAGGAAGAACGGCTGTTAGATGAACATGCAGAAACCCGGCAGCAGCCTCCGACCCGCCTGGCGATGCTTTATGACGACACCACCGCAAAGGCGCTCTTGGAAGGTTTGAGCCGGTATTCTGAAGCCGGGGTGCTCTCAGATGAGGCAATTACCTTTTTTAAAGGGTATCTGAAAAACAACCTCGGTTTACTGAATAAAGCCTGGGACGGGGAGACCTATGAATACCACCGCCCGGGCGGTGAGGAGTACGATATCAACGCCTGCCTGACCCTGGCATTAATGGTTCAGCCCCCGGTCTTTGAAAATTACCGCCGTAACCACGGTGAACTCAGCAAGGGAAGTGGTTTTCTGTCGCGGTTTCTTTATATCAATACCATCAGCACGCTGGGACGTCGCCGCACAAATACAGACCACGCTCATTCTGATGAAGCATTAAATGTGTTCCACAGTAAAATTAACCAGTTACTTGATAAGCAAAAGGCGCGTTTTTATAGTCACGATACGCAGAAACAAACGCTCAGGTTATCTGATGATGCGACCACTTACTGGGCAGATAAACAGTCAGAGCTCAGCCGTAAAACAGCCCCCGGACAGCAGATGGAGCATATCAGTGAAATTGCAGCCAAAGCGGGGGCGAATGCCCTCAGGGTTGCGGCCATTCTGACATATATGTATTCACCTGAGAGTTTATGTATTTCGCGGGGGGTCATCCAGGCCGCCTTCAAAATTGTGGAATGGCATCTTGAAGAAGCGGAAAGGCTGTTTTTCCCTTCTTCTGAACGGAATGCATTTATGGAGGACGTTTACGAGATGTTCAGGTGGCTTAAGGAGAAATTTCTCGATAATGAGGGATATCCACTCAGGAAAAATGAGGTAAACCGGAACGGCCCGAACCGGCTGCGTGACGCCAGTAAATCACAATCTGTTCTTGAGCAGTTAATCGCACTGGGTCTGATTTGTTTTATTCGTCCCGGCCGTCATTCTGCGGTGTATATTGCCATGCCTTCCCTGGAATGTCGCCACTCATGGTGTATTCCACCGGCATTCCTGGAGAACGGACATAATCCGATTATTGCATCGCCAGAGAATGTCACTGGCAGGTATGGTTTTGAATACTTCGACTTTAACAGGCTGGAATATTAATCGGGACATCTCACTACAGAGGCCCGGATGGCCAGAGCGTACACTGGTTAAACGTCTTCGAAAACAACCACAGAGGCAAAAACCCCGCGCCAGTCGCTACTGGTCGCGATCTGCGCGGGGTTTTCTCAGAATACAGTAGTAAAAAAAGATAATGACGGCAGGTGTAAAGCTCTGTGGATATGAATCATTAACAGCCATCAAAACCTGTAATTTAATAAAATAGTTCTGCTGGTGTATTTCTTACTCATTTGAGACAAATACATTAATATTTAATTTATGTTAACCAATAAATATATTTAATGATACGTAAAATATCATCACCGTTATTGTCAATAAAAACAAAGATATTATTATATTAAATAAGAGTTTGATTATGGCCGTATGTAAAAGAAATAACTGCATGGCACAGATCGGCCATTCACCCGCTGAACGGATATTACGGCTATGCCCGGCACATTATCAGGGCAGACAGTTAAATGCAGCCAGACGAACGGAAAGAGCAGCATTAATATGCCAGTATCCCGCCTGTGGTATCAGTATATCTGAAACCCGCAATCAGTTTTATTGTTGTAAGGAACATCGGGATAAAGCCCGGAGGTTAATCGATGACGATGCTATTATAAGACTGGTTAAGCACTCTTACTGGCTCAATGTGGAAGCTATGCTAAAAAATAATTCCCTTGGACTGGGGAGTATCACCGGTCCGACGGATATTGCAGACCTCATTCGGTTATATCAGCGCAAAGCTGACCACCAGAAAACGTATAATACGCTGAACGGGCACAGAGTTGCTGATACGCCAAAAAGGTTAATCCCCTGGCTGGATCTTGAGCTATGCCACATTTACCCTAACTCTAAGGGCGGTGCAAATATCGCCAGAAACATTATCATCGCACCTGCTGCTATAAACCGGATGATGAAGGATTTTATCCCCTGCTGTCAGTCAGGAGTGCTGAGTGGCATAAAAGCAATGGAAACACCTCAACCGGTTAAATCGACCTTACTGAAAGCGTTAACGGATAAATACGGTTCAGATGCTGTACAGGAAGCATTGTACGGAGTTAAGCATCTTGCCTTTGCTGATTTAAGTCTGTCACGCAGGCTATTTGACACTGATATTTACGCATTTCCTCCACTAACCCGTCTGTTAAAAGAGGAAGCCTTACGCCTGAATTTGATGTCACTATGGGAAACGCTGGTTTGTACCGAAGTCAGCATCTGGCTTAATGCCGGGCCTGCGAATGAATTATTTGCCGTTGCCGCGTTTCATGCGTTGCTGAACGGCGACGGCGACCGCCTGCTGGAGCAATGTTATCGTTTAGTCGATGAAATCAGGGTGAAGCACAAGCGGGGGTCTCAACAAATCTACGACGAATTTCAGCATATACTCAGCCAGTACATGGCAAAATATTTTCACATTGACACTAGCGACCACAGAGCCTGTAATCTCTTCTATAACCGCTTTTTTAGTGTTCCTCCTGTCACAGAGGACGGTGTCTGCGCCATACCGCCTCAGTGATGCATTTCCTCAGCCTGTGTTCAATAAAATCTCAGATATATATCACCCTTCTGAAGTGAAACCGGACCATCGATAAACTCGGGCGAGGTTTACGGTAAATATATTTACTGAACCACGATCAATTTTGTCGATCGGTTCGATCGAATTTCATCGTTATCCCCTTCTTTTTTGCAGCTATAAAATCCCAACGGGATGCTTATGACTGTCTGTCTTCTACTAAAAATCATGCAGATACCCTTTCCGGGTAGCGTTTTACGAAAACCAGAGGTGCACAAAAATGAACAGAAAAATGATTCACCCTTTACTACTGACCTGTGCGCTGGTACCGGCAGTGGCAATGGCCTTCGGTAATCAAACCACCTGGACCCGGGGCTGGGGCCAGGGAGTATCAGAGTTTGTTATCAATGGGGAAAGTCAATCGCAACTGTCTCTGACCTGTGAGGATTACGGCTCGCAACCGGCCACGGTCATATTCACTGACGCCAGCGGGCATCAGGTCAGTATGGATGAAGATAAAAGCCTTCAGGTCAGTATCGACGGTGGAGCCCCCATCGACATCAGCGAATCTGGCAGTCGAGTGGGCGGTAATAACCTGGCGCTGGCCTGGGCTCAGCTACGTAATGGCAAACAGGTCTCAGTAACCGGAGACGGTGTTAAGGATGCCACATTCACGCTGGCTGGGGCAGCAAAGGTATTGCCAGTATTCGGGACCCACGGCTGCGTGGGTAAAGATGCACTCTAGCCTGCATCTGAATTTAATACCTGTTGATTACGTTATTTTTAAAAGGAACAGTTTATGAAATTTAAACACATGCTGGTGCCCGCACTGTTTGCACTATCAGCCCTGGCGCTGGCAGAGCCAACGCCATCCATCAAAGTGGAGACCAGTAATCAGGTTCACCCTGCCGGAACACGCTACGTCACGGTCGTGGTCACTGCACTGGATAACACCGTGAAAGTCGAAAATATTGACGTGAACCGGGGAAACTGTCGCATTGCCAACCAGAAATATCTGTACTCCAGTAATAAAGAAACTATTTTGCCTGCCACCCTGCGTTACGGGCAGTCCGTCAGCGTGAGTTTTTATAATAACTGCGTGGCTTCAGAAGTCGTCGTCACTACTGATAAGGGGGGATGGCGTTACACTTACCACTGAGTCCCCGCCCCTGATTAACGTTTCCCAACCTAAAAAATGCCACATGACCAACGGGCTGCCGCTGCGCAGTCCAGAGTAAATCCTATGACCTTTCTGAAAATGCTGGTGACCGCCCTGAGCCAGGCGCTGACCTGGTGCGGCGGACATCATGCCCGGCAGTATATTGAAATCCGCTTTCGTCAGGCCGGTTACGATGACGACTGCATTGATACAGCCCGGGAAGCGGTCACGTTGCTGGTCACTGCACTTATCTCCGCCCTGATGGCGCAGATACTGAAGATTCTGGATACGCTGTAATCCCGCCCTATCCGTTCATTGAGAACAACACATCCAGCCCCTGCCTCCTCACGGAGCAGGGGCTTTTGCTTTTATGCCTTCAGATTAACCAGATGAGGAATCAACTATGCGATTAGCCAGCCGTTTTGGTCGGGTGAACCAGATTCGCCGTGACCGTCCCTTAACCCACGAAGAACTGATGCAGCATGTCCCCAGCATCTTCGGGGAAGACAAGCACGACTCCAGAAGCGAAAAGTACACCTACATACCCACGATCACCCTGCTGGAGAACCTTAAACGCGAAGGGTTCCGGCCATTCTTTGCCTGTCAGTCACGAGTGCGCGACCAGAGCCGACGGGAACATACAAAGCATATGCTGCGCCTGCGTCGTGCCGGTCAGATAAACGGTCAGCAGGTGCCGGAAATCATCATTCTGAATTCGCACGATGGCGCGTCGAGTTTTCAGTTACTGCCGGGGATATTCCGAAGTGTCTGCACTAATTCGCTCGTCTGCGGACAGTCGTTTGGCGAGATCCGCGTGCCACACAGGGGGGATGTCGTCGGGAAGGTGATTGAGGGTGCCTATGAGGTGCTCAGCGTCTTTGACCGGGTGGAAGAGAAACGTGACGCTATGCAGTCCCTGCAACTCCCGTCACCAGCACAGCATGCACTTGCTAAAGCGGCGCTGGCCTACCGTTTTGGGGAAGAGTACCAGCCAGTGACTGAATCGCAAATCCTTGCACCTCGCCGCTGGCAGGACGAGAGCGATGACCTGTGGACTACCTACCAGCGCATTCAGGAAAACCTGCTGAAAGGCGGGCTAAGTGGCCGTACCGCGCAGGGTAAACGTACCCATACCCGCGCAGTAAACGGGATTGATGGCGACGTTAAGTTAAACCGTGCGCTCTGGGTGATGGCCGAAAACATGATGGGCCTGTTGGGCGGGTAATAACCCGCGCCCCGCCACCGAAATCAATCCCCGGCCCGAGTCTTCCATTCAACATCTCCATGCATAAGGAAAAATTAACATGACCGACATGATTAATATTAACGATAAAAATCAGCTACCTCTGCAGGCTGACGATAACGGTTCTGCACATGCTCTGACAGCCGCGCCCGTACCAGACGAACAGCGTGTGGAGTTCTGGCCGCAGCACTTTGGCAACATCCCGCAGTGGATAACCCTTGAACCGCAGGTCTTTGCTTGGATGGATCGGTTCTGCGCTGACTACAGCGGCGGTGTCTGGAATTTTTATACTCTCAGCAACGGCGGGGCCTTCATGGTTCCGGAAACGGACAACGATGTCTTCTGGTCGCTGTTCAACGCCATGAACGGCAACGCCTCAGACATGAGCGCCGAAGCTGCAGGGATTGCAGTCTGTCTTATCGCTTACAGTCATCACGCTTGCCGCACGGAATGCGACTCCATGACGGAACATTACTGGCGTCTGCGTGACTATGCGCTGAACCACGCAGAATGCAGCGCCATCATGCGCATTATCGACTGAGCATCCCGCCATGCCGTATGAACTGTCTCACCTTAATGCCCTGTGGGATACGCTGAGGAATACAACGGTCAGGGATGAGGACGGTGACCTTGTGACCGACGAACCCTTCCTGCATTTCCTGACGGGTACCCCTCTCTTCCATATCTGGTGATGGTTTGAATCCCTGCACGACGAGTTCGTCGTTGCCGAAAAACTGTACAACACATCTCCTCCCAACGCGTCAAAAGACAGGAAAAGCAAATGAATATCACCACGTGTCCCCCTGACAGCGGGGGAATATCTCCCACCGCGCAGCGCACCATCAGACGCGCTCTGACCCTGCTGGAACGCCAGTTACGCGAGCCCGGCGAGGCATTTACCTCCAGCCATGCAGTTCGCGACTGGCTTCGCCTGCAGCTCGCCACACTGGAGCGTGAAGTATTCATGGTGCTCTTCCTCGATAACCAGCATCGTCTTATTGCCCATGAAACGCTCTTCACCGGCACCATCAACCATACGCAGGTACATCCCCGTGAAGTGATAAAGGCAGCACTGAAATACAACGCGGCTGCCATCGTGCTTTCACACAATCATCCGTCAGGTTATGCCGAACCCAGCCATGCCGACAGATTGCTTACTGACCATCTGAAGCAGGCACTTAAACTCGTGGATATCTGTCTGCTGGACCACCTGGTAGTGGGAGGCATGGACATCGTCTCGTTTGCCGAGCGTGGCTGGCTTTAGGGAGAGAATAACGATGAAAATCATCAGCAAACGTCAGGCAATGGCGATATACCGCCAGCATTCTGAGTCCCGGCTGTTTCGCTTCTGTATCGGGAAATATAAGTGGTCCGGCAGTATCTGCCATTACTACGGCAGGGAAGTGCAGGATATCCGGGGTGTACTGGCCGTGTTTGCTGAACGTCGACAGGACCGCAACGGTCCGTATGTGATCCTGCGCAGCGTCACCCTGAATTAACTCACCGTTAAGGAGTACTTACATGCAGAAAGCAACCCGTGTAATCAACCATAACATCGCGGAACCCTGGTGGGGCCTCAGACGCAACGTCACGCCATGTTTTGGTGCCCGGCTGGTACAGGAGGGTAACCGCCTGCATTACCTTGCTGACCGCGCCAGCACCACCGGGACATTTAATGACTCAGATTTACGCCATCTGGACCAGGCATTTCCGTTACTGATGAAGCAGATGGAGCTCATGCTGACCAGCAGCGAACTCATGCCCCGCATTCAGCGCTGCATCACGCTCCATGCAAAAGGGCTGATATGTAAGGCCGATACGCTCGGTTCCTGTGGCTATTTGTATATCGTAATTTATCCGGCGTCTGCAACAACCGCATAAACCCCGGACGCTTTTCCTTCGTCAAAAGAGTGCAAACCATGCAAATACAATCCCTGCCCCCTCAAAGGGCGGCATCGTCACGTCTGTCATCAGTCAAAATCTGGCAAAAATTACTGGAGTATCTGCTGGAGCAACACTACGGCCTTACCCTCAACGACACACCGTTTGGCAACGACAGTATGATCCAGAAACACATTGATGCGGGAATCTCACTGTGTGACGCGGTGAATTTTATCGTGGAAAAGTACGACCTGGTGCGTACTGACCGTCACGGCTTCAGCGTGAAAGAGCAGTCTCCGTTTATCGGCAGCCTTGATATGCTCCGAGACCGGAAGGCTACCGGGCTGATGACCCGCAAGGGATATAAAACCGTTACTGACATCACAGGTGGCAGATTCAGCGGAGGGAAATAATGACGTTAGCCCTGATCGTTGACGCCAACACCGTCAGCGATCAGCCCCTCAGGTACCAGTACAAAGACTGGCGCTTTTATCAGATCTCCATTAGTTGAAAAAGATGTTCGCTCAGACAGCGCGTATGGTGGTAACACCTTAACGGAGATATCCGTCTGAGGTAGAAGAGGGTGTGGCAGGACGCCGCCAGAACATCAGGGGCCGTATCGTCTGTCAGGATGGGGCTTAATTCCGGGGCGTTCAGTAAAATGAAACATTTCTCCGGGAGCATACCGTCGACATTTCCTTTCGGAAAATAACCGCCCAGATACAGTAACACGGCCAGCAGGCGAAACTGTCGGGTGAGTACCGTTTCAGTGTCCCGGTAATGTGCGGCTATCCACAGGCATTCCCGCAGCATAAACCGTCGGGTCCGTCGGGTGAGGTCACCGCCTTTATCATACCAGTGTTCGACGATATCCCTGGCGGAGCGAATGGAGTCATCACCCGTTGTCGCAGTTTGCCACGACCGCGCCAGAAGCGTTGCGATATCCATGGATTAACGCCGCACCTGCGAAACGGCTGCGGGAGTATTGCGGACACCAGGCAGATAAATATTGCGGACCAGCTTCAGGAGGAAAAAGACATCGCTCAGGTTGCTCACGCCGGATACCAGATGGCGAAAGGCTATCCGCGCACGAAAACGCGCCCGGACCGCCAGCCGGTCATTCACCCTGCGCCGGTACAGGCCCAGAAAATGGCGGCTTTCCACCAGCGCATGCCTGACCAGCGCTCGTCTGACAGATCGGTACTGCGTCTGTGTACTGAGTGCCAGAATATCTGCAATCACGTCGCAATAGCTGAACGCGCGGATATCGTAATAATCCGGGCGGTGGGTAATTGACGCCGGGTTATTCACCCACTATTAGACGTCAACTAGTTTTGCCGACTGGCGCCAACTACTCTGGCCGCATCCATTGAGCGAGGTTTTAAGCCACGCTGGTTACTGCCTTCGATGTCTTCTTCCGGTAACTTTCTCCTTTTAGCTCGAACATATATCCGTGATGGATCAGCCTGTCCGCTGCCGCCACCGCCATCGTTTCATCCACGAAGATGCTGCCCCACGTGCTGAACGGATGATTGCTGGTTATGACCAGACTGCCGCGCTCATAACGATGGGCGATCAGCTCGAACAGCACACCCGTTTCCGCGTTGTCGCGTTTGACATACCCGAGGTCGTCTATCACTATCACCCGGTAGCGATCCAGTTTCAGCAGAAGCTCGTTCAGTTTCAGTTGTGTCCGCGCTTTTCGCAGCTCCTGCAGCAGCTCTCCGGCACTGTAGAACCGGGCCCGGTAGCCCAGTCCTACAACGCCATCCACGATCGCTGCCGCCAGATGGCTTTTCCCCAGGCCGCTGGCACCGAACAACAGGACATTTTCTCCGGCATCAACCCAGTCTGTCGTTTCGCAGAGCTGCCGGAACTGAGCGTTATTCAGTTCCGGCACCTGGCTGAAGTCATACTCACCCAGCGTTTTCGCCACCGGCAACCGGGCTTCCTTTTTATAGCGGCGCAGTTTTTCGCTCTCGCGCCACAGGAGTTCTTCATTGCACAGCGTCAGCAGATAGCGTGACGGGGTCCAGCCCTCTGCCAGAGCCCGTTTCTCCAGCGCATGCCATTCAGCGCTGACGCGGGTCAGACGCAGTTTGCGCAGACTACGCTCAAGGTGGTGGATATTGCTCACTGCAGACCTCCTTTGCCGCGCAACAGCTGTTCATAACTACTCAGGTTGTGCTGAACCACACTGACTGTCGGCAGCTCCTTTTCCTTTATCCCCAGGAACCGCATCAGGCGGTGCAGATCCAGCTCACCCGGGGTATTCAGCATCTGTTCCATCCCCCGTGCCACGATCGAGATATCGTCATAGCCCGCCGCCAGTTTCAGGGCGTGTACCATCAGGCGACCAGCCATCTCTGGCTCCAGATGATTGCACAGGCGACGCCACAGTTTTCGCCATTCATCGTCCGGCAGGATGTCATTTCTCAGCGTGGCATGGCAGAACGCACCAGGCTTTTTCGCCAGACTGTCGATCACATGCCGGAAGTCGATGCACCTGGCCCGGGTTTTCCCTTTTTCTGGCCTGACGCGGGCGCAGCTCATCACTTCACTGCTACCCACGTAACAGCTCAGGCGATCATCCCACAAGCGGACGCGTAACAGCTGACCGACAAGTCTGGAAGGGACGCTGTAGACGACGTGCCTGACGTTGATGGTACTGCTGCTACTGACCCTCACCGTCAGTTCGTCATAGTCGGCGCTGCGACGCAGCGGCAGTGGTTTCAGATGGGGGCGCTCTTCTTTCACCAGATCCTGGTTGTTGCGGTTGTGGCGCATGACCTGCTGAGTGATGAAGGCCTGGTATTCTTCCACGGTGCTGAAGTCGTTACTGCCCCTAAGCATCAGCGCCTGGCGGATCCGTCTTTTCAGATGCCCGTGGGCGCTTTCAACTGAACCATTTTCGTGGCCACGACCGGCGTTATTGTGCACGCCCTGCATACCGTAGTGCTGGCAGAGGGCAGCATAGCGCTCAGTCAGCTCGCGGCGACCGTCTTCACCCTGGTGTTTCCATGCTGCCCGCAGGCTGTCCGTTTTATGCTCTGTTGGTACGCCACCCAGTTGCCCGAGGGCTTCCTGCAGGCCTTCAGCCAGGGCAGAGAAGCTCTCACCACCCAGTACAACCCGCATCCAGCTCCAGTGGCTCCACTCCAGGCGGAAGTGATACAGCTTATGCGTCAATAACTTGCCACCGATGGTGACAACTACACCTTTCAGCTCGGTAAAGTCCGACAGGCCGCGCAGGCCAGGCTGATGAAGTTGCCGGAACATCACTTCCTGCTCGGCACCATACTGCAGCTTCCACTCGCGCACCCGCCGTTGCATCGTCCTGCGAAGGCTGCTGGGGTACTGACCGGGATATTTATCCTGCAGCATTTCCAGCAGGGTCGTGGGCATCAGAGCAGGTCTTTCCTTCAACAGGGGAACAAGCTCGCTGTCCCAGACGGCCTCAAGCGGATCTTTACGTGTCCGCCAGTGACGATTACCGGTTTTAGACCACTGATCTTTTTCGATCCTGCGACCTGAGCGAACAGAGATACCGGCCTTCATGGCCGAGATATGCTGGGTTACACCTTTTTTACGCTGAGTCATGTAATAACTGACCTGATGAGTATTGAGCGTCACGCCATTTCCTGTGGGATCATGAACATGGTGCTCAGATTACAAAATCGGCCAGAATAATCAGCGCTAACCGGACTGAGTTATTGTCGCCTAATAACCCACAGGTAATCCTGTCTGTCAGAGAAATAAAATCGGCCATCTGCGGCGGCAAGCTGTATCGTCCAGAGAATGTCCTTGTGGCTTTTCCCTTCCTGGAATCGCAGGTCATGCTCGCGAATATACGCTGAACGGATTATCTGCAGCCACAGATAATGCGGCCATTCCCTCTGACTGACGCAATGGCGTATCCACTGCTGACCCGTCAGCGTCTGACCGTAAGGCTGTCTGCGGTGAACGGTATGCCGCAGATGTCCGGCGCTGTCTGTATGCCGGGCATTGAAAAGGACGACATCGGCCTGTGCTTCGCGGGCTGTGCGCAGCCGCTCCTGCAGAAAATCTGCCGCAACCCGGTCATCCGCATCCAGGAACACCACCCATTCACCACGGTGAATCGCCAGTGCAGCATTACGGGCAGCATACACGCCCTGATTTTCCTGACGAATGAGAATAAGCCGTTCATCTGTAATGGCGCTGAGTAGCGTCCATGTTTCGTCGGTTGAACCGTCATCCACAACAATGATTTCAGTACTGAGCGTTGTTTCGCCAAGCAGTGTATGGACCAGAGCCCCGATGCTGTCAACTGCATTGAAGGCAGGAATGATGACGCTGATATCGATGTTGATTTTCATTGATCAAAGGGAATGTAAACAGAGGGAAGCTTCAGAGTTGTTACCCCATCAGAGGCAATAACCTGCCGGGTACGAAACATTGTCAGGAAGAGCGTCCCGGTGATTTTCGTGCTGGTGTGGACACCACTCGTTTTTCTCTGATTTCCTGGTTAACCACCATCAGACAGCCATCACAAAATTCTTTATCCAGCCCGAAAATCCGGTCCAGAATGCTTCTTTTCTTGTTACATCGGGCACATCTTTTCATTCCATCACCTGCTGTCGCATTCCCATGCCGTGCCCGCAGGACAAAAGAAGGGCGCCCACCAGAGGACAGGAAATAAACTAATAAACAATACGTTAAATGAATTGCTGGGAATTTAGCACAGGCACTAGCGTGCCGGATAATTCATTTTGCAGATCAATTTTATAAAATCGATCGGTTTAATCGATCATCTTTTTCACTCTGCTTTACACGCCATCCGTGTGCCTGCATACCCTATCGGAGCGTTCGGTTTGTCGAGCTGTAAAGGATGCTATGCCTGCTGGATAGTCAAACCATTCCCGATAACTGACATCATGTGGAAGAGAAAATATACAAAAATTATTATCGCTTTGAATGGCAGCTATAAGCGAAAAACGGACCTTCAAATCCGAACCGGTTTAATTGATTAACCTTGGCTGTCAGTCAACCCATCGTTAGCATGAATCCGATCGAAAATTCCTTATCGCATTTTTTACAAATACGCAGTGGCAAGAAAGATAGATTCTGGCTCATGACAAGTAGAGTGGTTCATTTGTATAAAGAGACTTCGCCTTCAGGACGCGTTTTGAACCTGCGATGCATCCACAGGTATTGCTCAGGAGCACGGAGAATTTCACGCTCGATGATCTTGTTCATATAAGCCGCTGCGGCGACCTTGTCTTCCCCTGGATAGCCTGACAACGGATTGCTGATATACATGTGATAACCTTTTTTATCGCTACGTCGAATCATGCTAAGTGTGATCAAGTGTGCACCAGCGAGTTTTGACAGAGCATACGTTCCGTTCGTCGTGGCTGCTTTTTTTACCGAGAAAAAAGGTGCAAAAACGCTTCCTTTAGACCCATAATCCTGGTCTGGTGCAAACCAAACGGCTTCACCAGCTTTTAGCGCATGAACAAAACCAGATAAATTACGTCGATTAATCATAGCTTTATTTGAACGCATACGCCCTTTTGTCTGTACCCATTCCATTAATGGATCATTGTGTGGACGATACGTTGCCATCATAGGATGGCATAACCCCATTACTCTTCCACACAACTCAAGGGACATAAAATGAATCCCGACAACCATTACTCCCCTTGTCGCACCGGTCAGGTTTTCAAGCCCTTCGACATCAAACCATTTTTTGACTCTCGCATCGCTCCAGAACCAGGCCATACCTGTTTCCATCAGTCCCAGCCCGAGAGAAACAAAGTTTTTATTGACCATCTGGCTCCGGGCAAACGGTGTCATCTCGGGAAAGCACAGTTCGATATTTCTAATCGCAATTCCTTCCCGGCGTTTCAGAAAGGGTCTGGATATTTTTCCAAGGCCAGAACCCAGAATATGTAAAACCGGGTAAGGAAGTTGAACGAGAAGCCACAGCAGACCCAAACCAGACCAGGTAAGCCAGTGGCGAGGATGAAGTAAATTATGAGTAAAAGTCTGTGCCATAAATTTCCTTAATGCTAATGAAGGTTATAACGCAAAAGGAAAACAATGAGGCAATTCGTCTTTAGCGATACATTTTGTTTTAGATAATTTAAATCCATCTAAATTCAGGAAAAAATATTTTCCAATGACTGGTGAATAATTTAAAGAGCCAGGGATGAATTGTAAGCCAGCAAGTTTATTCTGTTATAAATCCATGGTTTTATCATTGATACTCAAGGAATTGTCTTCTTGATTCATCATCATCAAGGTACTCAAAAGAAAGAAGCCGAATTTTGGTAAGTTTATAAAACCACTCACAATCGTTTCGTTGAATAATTTCGCCTGGTTTGAAACATATCCCGGATGCCACCCGAATAATCGCATATTTACCATTACTAAACCTGACCCGGTGAATACAGAAAGGTTGGCCAGCCTGTCCGTGACAGCTGTTCGACATGATATGCCCTTCAATAAAAACAGATTTTTTAGATTTCATTATAATACCCTCGACAACTGCAGTACACGAGGAACGTTGTCATTTTCCGACATCACTGACGTTAAGTGGCAGAAGCTGATCAGCCGCCGATACACCAGCATTCTGAAGGTCTGAACAACAGTCCGCAGGCAGGGCACTCAAGAACCGCATCTTTTCTTAGTTTACCTGCTTTCTGATCGGCTCTGTGTGCGCATACCGGGCAGGCAACATGAACCGGTCTTTCTTTAAAATACCTGAGCCCATTTGTATAAGACATAAATAATTCTCTGAGGAATACAGTAATTATTATACGCTTTAATATAAAAATAACTGGCATAAGTTATGTTAAGTTGTGTCTGAATGAGGTTATCAGATATTGAAAATTGAACGTCTGATTTATGGTACACTACCCTTCCGTGAGAAATTTAAGATGAAATCAGAAGACACCCTTGACTGGTATCCGGCACAACTACCGCCTGTGAAAATTATTCTTGGCGAAGCCGTGCTGGCTGTGGGTAAACAGGGCCGACCGATTAATACCCGCACCTTGCTGGAATACCTTCAGGTCATGCAGGACAAACAAAAAAGGCGGGATGACAAAATCGCCATGCAGACTGCGATTGATGTTCTCAGGGATAATCAGCGCATTAACGGCAGACGTTAATGCACCTCCGGGATCAGTGTCAGTTCTGAATGATCTCAACCGTATGGTTTTGTCCATCATCCTTCAGCGGTATTCTGTCATCAGGGAGGAGAACACCATCCAGCGTCACGCAATATTCTGCATCGCCGCGTGAAACACTAATCTGATAATGGCTTTCACCATATTGATATGCCATAGAAAAAGACGACCACTCATCCGGTAACCCGGCATGAACACTAAAGTCAGTGCCGGAACGTTTTATCCCCAGTAATTCCTCGGTAAGTAAACGCCAGGCCCAGCCTGCGGAACCGGTATACCAGCTCCACCCTGCACGTCCGGTATGGGGAGCGACGCTGTAGACATCAGCACTCATGACATAAGGCTCAGCTTTATAAATCCCGACAGAGTCCGCATTCAGGGTATGATTTACAGGGTTGAGCATTGACCAGAGTTGCCAGGCTCGTTCGGCATTCCCCATTCGGGCAAAGGCCATTACTGCCCAGATGGCGCCATGCGTATACTGCCCTCCATTTTCCCGCACACCGGGCAGGTACCCCTGTATGTAGCCCGGATTTGGGCCGTGTCCGTCGAAAGGAGGCGTTAACAGTTTGATCAGCCCTCCTTCGTTATCCACAAGGTGCTTATCCAGCGCCTGCATGGCCTTTGCGCACCGTCCCGGGCTCGCGGCGCCGGACAATACAGACCAGCTCTGCGCAATCGCATCAATCCGGCAGTCCTGTGAGGTTTTCGATCCCAGAGGAGTACCATCGTCAAAATACCCGCGCCGGTACCATTCCCCATCCCAGGCGTGGGCTTCGAGATTACTTTGCAGGCGCAGAGCCTGTGAACGGCACATCGCGGCGACGCTTTCATCCAGCCTGCGCTCCGCCAGCGCTGCAAACCGCTGCAAAATGTCGTACAGGAAGAAGCCCAGCCAGACGCTTTCACCTTTGCCTTCGATACCCACCCGGTTCATCCCGTCATTCCAGTCACCAGCCCCCATCAGCGGCAGGCCATGCTCCCCGAAGCGAAGTCCATAGTGAATAGCTTTGACGCAGTGTAACCAGAGTGTCTCTTCGGTGCCGCTGATGACCGGCGTGTCATAGACAGACTCTTCACCAGGCTGAAGCGAGCGTCCCTCCAGATAAGGAATGCGTATTTCCAGTGCATCCATATCCCCCGTCGTTTCAACATAGTGGCAAACAGCAAGCGGCAGCCAAAGATAGTCATCGGAACAGCGGGTACGCACACCGTTGCCGTGTGGCGGGTGCCACCAGTGTTGCACATCCCCCTCGATAAACTGCCGTGATGCACAGAGTATTATCTGTTCACGCATCCGGTCCGGAGCAGCGTGGCTCAGAGCCAGCGTATCCTGCAGCTGATCGCGAAAACCAAATGCACCGCCAGACTGATAGTAGCCACTCCGGGCCATAAGACGGCAGGCGACCGTCTGATACAACAGCCAGCCATTAACCAGTAAATTTACGGACGTGTCGGGGGTGTTAACTACGATTTTATCGAGAACATTGTGCCAGTGATTATGAATCCGGTTCAGCTCCTGGCGGACCGTATCCTCGTTCATGTAGCGGGCCAGCGTCTCCTGAGCACAAACATCATTCTCCTCTGTGCCGAGGATAAAAATAAACGTCCTCTGGTCCCCGTCAATTAATGTAACCGCCGATTGCACCGCTCCGCAGGGATCCAGACCGGCCCCCGTCTTACCAGAAAGCTTTTGCAGTTTCATGGCCGAAGGGGCGTGAAGGGAACCATTACGACCAATAAACTCCCGGCGGTCCCCTGTCAGAGAACAGTCATTACCGCTGACGGCAAAAAATGCAGTTCGGCCGCCACCATTATCACCATAAAAGTTATTCGCAAGCACCCCGCAGCCCCCGGGCGTTCTGGCCACATGTGTCACAATGTGAGGGGCTGAGCGCGTTCGTGTTTCTCCGAGCGTCCACTCTACATAGCCTGTGACGGAAAGTTGACGTGTCCGTCCCGAAGAGTTACTGAGTGTCAGGAGCACCAGTTTAACCGGATCCGCTTCGGCAACCAGGACCGTCAACTCGCTGTCTATACCACTCTCACGATGGGCAAAAACGCTGTAGCCAAAACCATGGCGTGTCAGGTAATCACCGTGTCCGCGAACAGGTAAAGCCGTCGGCGACCAGCACTCCCCACTCTCTTCATCGCGCAGGTAAAATGCCTCGCCGCTGCGATCGCTCACCGGATCGTTCTCCCACGGTGTCAACCGGTATTCATGGGCATTCTCATACCAGGTATAGGCCTGCCCTGCCTCTGAGATCACGCTGCCAAAACGGGAATTTGCCAGTATGTTCGACCAGGGAGCCGGTGTAAGCGCATTTTCCCGAAGGACGATCTGATACTCCCGCCCATCCTGAGAAAATCCACCGTACCCATTGAAATGGCATAACTGACTGGTATCAGGGCTCCAGTCCGTATGTTGATTACGCTCGCGCACAGCACGCGGAATGAATGCCCTTGCCGGCGATTTCAGGGTATGAATACGCTGATTAAGCTGCTCAATAATACCCCCTGCGCGGTCATCAAGATAAAGACAGGCCACGCTCATCAAAAGCAACTTATCCTCAGCAGAGAGATGCTCACCGTTGCGGACAAAAAGCCCGCCCTTTTTATCCAGCAGACTGGCTTCAGACCCGGCATAAATTAACTCCATAATCTGATTTTGTAATCCCTGCTGGTAGCCGCCGGGGCTGTTATTCAGGATAACCAAATCAACATTCAGCCCTTTCTGTCTCCAGTAACGGTGTGCCTGAATCAGTGTGGTCACTGAGGTGATACTTTCCTCGCTGGTTATACTCAGCAGCACTATCGGCAGATCCCCTGAAATTGCCCAGCCCCACAGTCCGGACTGGCCACGCCGGTTGCGGCCGATCGCCTGTCCTTCGGCGCGCAGCTCCTGGACAGGGTAAAGCACAGCGCTGGCGAGACAATTGAACAACGTGGCATCATCTTCACTGGCGTTCATCTGGCGCAATACCACCAGACTGTGAGACCAGGCCAGTTCAAAGACGCGATCGGCGATAGGGTAATCGCGATATTTCTCCAGCAACGCCAGGCTCTGCTGACGGGTCTCGCTGATGCCATAAATGATATCAATCGTAACCGGCTGCCCCGGCTGCAGAATGATGGCGTTGCGAATTGCCAGTATCGGATCCAGCACCGAGCCCGACGTGTTGCCTAGCATCCCTCCCGTCTCTATTGCCTGGGCATTCGCAGGGTTTCTGCCACGTCCAATAAATCTTGCCCTGTCCGTTTCAAACGACACGTTATGTCGGTTATCGCCATGCACCACCATCATGTGAAACAGGCAAGGGCCCGGTTCATCCGGTGAGCGCGGGCGCCGGTGGCAAAGAATAGCGTCACGCTCAGGAGCCAGCTCAGTCTGAATAAACAAATTGCTGAATGCCGGGTGTGCCAGATCGCTGGCATCAGGTGCCAGTACCACTTCAGCATAGGTTGTCAGCTCCAGAGAGCGAGGCTTGCGACCACGATGAATCAGTGTGAGCCGTCGCAATTCAACATCATCCTCCGGAGAGATCACCACCTGAGTTTTGACGCTGAGTCCCCCGAAGCTGCGTCTGAATTCTGCCCCCGCATCGGTGAACAACACTTCCTCGTCTTGTCCGCTGGTGTAGCCTGTCGGTTGCCAGGTATTGCTCCACACATCTCCCGTCTGGGTATCGCGGATGTAGCAGAATGCTCCCCAGTTATCACGGGTGGTATCACTGCGCCAGCGCGTTAGTGCAATATCATTCCAGCGACTGTAACCACCGCCCCCCGCGGTCAACATCAGATGATAATGGCCGTTGGACAGCAGTTGAATATCCGGGGCGGGAGTATCCACGCTATAGAAAATACGGGGTTCATAGCGGACGGGTTTGACCATGCCCTCATGAGATTCAAAATGACGGCGCGGACTGTACAGATCGACCGCATCCGGCACGCGCTCCTGTAACAGCAGACTCGCTGACCGGAATACCGTGCTGGACATAAAGCGTTCAGTCATGGGGGCGTCAAGCAGCACATGAGCCAGCGCCTGAAATGCCATACCCTGGTGATGCGCCATCCAGGACTGTACCACCGCATAGAGCTGACCGGTTGCAAGACGTGAGGGGGTATAGTCCAGCGCTTCATAAAAACCGTATTCTCCGCGTGCACCATTTTTTTGCAGCCTGAACAGGTTCTCACAGGCTCTCTGTGGGGAAACCATCAGCGCCAGCAGCGTGGCGTAAGGAGCAACAACCATGTCATCGGCAAGTCCCCTGCGCAGACCGAGCCCCGGTACGCCAAATGCCTGATACTGATAATTATGCTGAACATCAAAAGCATGATAGCCGGACTCTGAAACACCCCATGGTACCCCGCGTTCTTTCCCCCAGTGAATCTGGCGCATAACCGCCGACTGACTCATTTCATCGAGCAGGCTGCCGGGCCAGGTGGGCATCACCAGATTCGGCATCAGATATTCAAACATGGATCCGCTCCATGACATCAGGGCAGTTTCATTATCAATCGTGGTAAACAATCGACCCAGCGCGTACCAGCTTTTAAGAGGCAGCTGATTAGTCGCAATGGCAAGAAAACTGGTCAGGCGGATTTCAGACGGCAGGAGATCGTAGTGGCTCTTGTCAGGCATATTGGTGTCACAGTTATAACCGACGCTGAGCAGACTGGTTGCTTCACTGTACAGAAAGGCGAAATCCATCCGGGCATGCTCATCCAGCCGCTGTTCCAGCTCGGTGATAATATTGAGTCGCATTCGGGCCTGCTCCGCCACTGACGCCGGAGGCGTTCCTGTACCGGTTAATGTCGGACGGGCAAGCTCGCTCAGCGTCGGCAGCGTCTGTTCATTCCAGGATGCAGGCAACCAGCCAAGCAACAGAGACCACTCATGGCAAAGCTGAACCAGTTGATGCTCCAGATGTCCAGCCCAGCGCATCTGAAGAGGAGATCCCTGATGACATGCGCTGGTCAGATGGTTGCACTGGGTGCGCATGCTTTTCAGTTCGCTGAAAAGCGCCTGCGGAGAGAGCGACACCGCGTTCAGGCAATGCTTGCGCAGCAGTCTCAGGCTGTCAGGTGGGTTCTTACCCCACTGTTTTTCCAGAATATCCAGCGTATCGTTCAGTCCTGCCAGTATCTGTTGGTTGCTTAAAACAGGCTGATGACGCATGGCGGACAGGCCTGCACGCAGGGTCAATAAATGCCCGGCCATATTGCCGCTGTCGACGCTGGAGATATAGCGTGGACTTAGGGGGACCAGCGTACGGGTGTCATACCAGTTGTAGAGATGGCCCCGGTAGTGCTCCATTTTATCCAGCGTGTCGAGCGTGAGCGACACGCGCCGGAGCACCTCTCCGCCAGGCAGGTAGCCAAAGTCCCATGCCGTCAGGTTAGCCATAAGGGAAAGACCAATATTGGTAGGAGAAGTTCGGTGTGCCACCGTCGGTTGTGGTATTTCCTGATAATTATCAGGCGGAAGCCAGTTCTCTTTTGCTGTGGCAAATGTTTCAAAAAAAGCCCAGATTTCACGGCTTGTCTGGCGTAACAGCTGTTTTTGTTCCTGATTAGGCGAAAAAACCTTACGCACGGGCTGGCGACTCAGCCAGCTCATCAGCAGCGGTGCCACACACCATACCAAACCGATCGGTAACGCAATCCCCAGCAGCTGTGGGGCAAATTGTCCGGTCAGTATTGTCAGCGCCACGCCACCGGCAACGTTCAGCCACATCGCCTGATAAAAACGTGCAACAGTGGGTCTGGCCTGACTGCTGTCCTGGCTGTGGCTGACCCACTGGCTGAGGTGACGCCTGCTTATCCCCAGTCGCCATAGCGTCACGGCGATCGCTTTCAGCGAATATCCGGCTTCGTGCGGCAGTATCGCAAAATTAAGGCTGATACCTGACAGACGCTTTAGCGCGCCCGCCCCCACCAGTAACAGATGCGGCTTCACGCGGCGACGCAGAGGTTTATGCAGAAGGTCGTGGCTGATGCAGAGGATGGCTGGCAACAGCCATATCAGCAACAGTATGCCCAGCCAGTAAACCGGATTGGGTACCCAAAGCAGAGTGAAGAACAGCAATACCAGTAAGGAGGGGGCGACCAGACTGCGACGTAGATTATCGAGTAATTTCCAGTAAGAAAGCGCGGTCAGCGGATTCCTGACCCGGGTTCCATCGGCTTTTCTGACGCGTGGTTTTAGCCAGTTAAGCAGTTGCCAGTCACCCCGGATCCAGCGTGAACGTCGTGCAACATCCGACAGATAATTATTAGGGTACTGTTCGTACAGTAACACCTCGCTCAGCAGACCCGAACGTGCATAGCATCCTTCAAGCAGATCGTGGCTGAGTACCAGATTTTCCGGGCAGATGTTGGTAGTGGCCTGCATAAAAATATCAACATCGTAAATCCCTTTGCCCACAAACGAGCCTTCCCCAAAGAGATCCTGATAAATATCCGAAGACATCATCGAATAAGGGTTATTGCCCGGTACGCTGCTGCGCAGGGCTGCGTAACGCCCCTGACCGTTGCGTGGTATCTCCTCCGCAAGACCGGGCTGTAAAATACCGAATCCTTTGACAACCCTCTGGCGTACCGGATCATACTCAGGCGTATTCAGCGGATGCGCCATCGTCGCGACGAGTTTGTGTGCCGTATCGCGCGGGAGCACCGTATCGCAGTCCAGGGTAATGACGTATTTTATGTGACCCGGTAAAAGGTGGGCAGGCATCTCTGCAACGCTGACGAATTGCGTTCCGGGATGGCGCAACCAGCTGTTCAGTAACGCCAGTTTTCCCCGCTTGCGTTCATAGCCCATCCACGCGCCTTCCGAGGGGTTCCATTCAGGCTGGCGATGTAACAGATAAAAACGTGGTCGGCCGGAGGGGTAGCGGCGATTAAGCGCCTGCGTATCGGCGATAGCCTGTCTGAGCAGCGCGTGACTTTCCGGTGAGGGTTCATTTTCAGAATCAGCAAAATCGGTGAGCAGCGCGAACCTGAGATTTTCGTTTTCATTCCCCAACCAGCAGACTTCAAGACTGGTGAGGAGCTGGCTGAAACTTTCGTGGCTGGTCAACATGCAGGGAATGACTAACATGGTGGCACTGTCAGCGGGAATACCGGCTGAAAAATCCATCCCCGGCAAGGGTCGAGGAACGCGAAAACGGGTGGTTGCATCACTGAGCAAATCGCTCATTAACTGAGTTAATGCGATAATCAGAGGTAATATCACCGCGATCAATAGCCAGTCTGCGCCCTGCATGGCGGTTTCGTGCAATATTGCTGCGGTCGCTGCGGTTGTCAGCAACGCCAGGCTTCCAAGCCATGACAGCAGGGTTATTCTGTTGAAACTGTGCCGCAAGCGTATGAGCCCTGAAGTGTCTGCCAGGAGATGAATATCCAGCGCCTGTCGACCTTCGCCCGCAAGATAATAACCAACATGATGCTCCGGTGTATCGGGCGCTTTTTCCTCTGAAAACGCCAGCGCCTTCTCAGCAACCTCAGGCTCGCTGAGACCGCTGTCTCTGGCCAGAACCTCAACTACGTGCCGGTAATGATCCCGGGTATTGAAGTGCATCCGGGGATAGATGCCGGCAGGATCATTGCGTAATGCCTGTTCGACAACGCTTATCGTTTCGGCGAAATCAGCCCAGTCCGTTTCACTCAATAAACGCAGGCCCGCGATGCTGTTACTGACGGACAGCTGGCTGGCGGCAAGCTGCTGATTGAAACTATGTATGAGAACGTCAGTGGTGATCCCCTGTTCCCGAAGGCACTGATCAACCCAGGTCAGAGGTAACGACAGCGCGTTGCCATGCCCCTGCAGGCGCCGCACCAGCTCTGCGACAAACGCACTGGTTAACGGAGGTCGGGAGCGCGCCATATCGGCAACCACCATGATTAAATCACCAGGCGCACTCTCTGCGCATTCGACAATCCTTGTTATCCACGTATCAGCAAGGTTTCTGTCCTGCTGCGCTTTTATCACTTCCATACTGATACGACGAAGATTTTCAATCAGCGCCAGGCGCAGCATTCCCGGTAACGCCCAGACTTCACCCAGCGTCAGCGGCGTCACCTGTTGATAGGCAGTGAGATAGCTGGTCAGGCTGGCGGCATCCCAGCGGCCATCGCCGTGAGCAATGGCCTCTGATGCAATATGATAAATTCGTGGGCAATTCAACGGCGATACCAGCGACGGAAGACCTTTGCCAAAGCTTTTCGGCAGATGCTGGCGGACAGTGCGGATTTGTTCCTCAATCAGATAATAATTGTCCAGCAGCCATTCACCGGCGGGCATGATACTGGTCTTTTTACCCGCGTTAAGCTCATAGCAGTTTTGGGTAATGACGGCCTCATTGTCGCCAAGCCGTTTCAGAAGATAATAAGGATGCCTATCCGGTGATACTTTATGAGTCCGCGCCAGCTTCTGGCCGTAGCGTTCCATCTGGACGGTCGAAAAGAGTTCTGACCGCGGCGAGCTTTCACCGGCAGGATCGTTCGCCGAAAACGTTATGTTTTCGGCAGCATTCATCAGAATACGGGAGCGGTTAAACCACGCTCTGGGGATCATTTTCATAGCATTGCTCTGATGCGACGTTAGCGCGCAGGAGCAGTTGCGAAATCAGTTCAGAAACGTTCTCTCAGGATGGGCGTCAGGCATCAGGGATTTAACAGCTGCCGGAATCTAACATAAGTATAGGACATGAGCTCTGTTCTGCGATTTTGGTCGAGCTAGCGTCGGGAGATAAACAGAGCCTTACATCCGGGGCAAAGCATGGTCTGGTTGAGCCGGATTTTTGACAACGGTTGTACTGATTTTAAGCCACAAACAGGACAGGCAGCAGTGGCAGTAGACGCACTGCTGAAGAATTTCATTGCGTAATTGATAACAGACATAACCATTAACCTTTCAATGAATGAGCTTCACCGTACCACATGTGGTTAAGTTTTAATCTATCTATTTTGACATACTGAAAATCAGGAAAGATAAATGTTCGCAGCCACAGGCCCCCTGAGACCGTTTATCCGGCAAGACTCTATGCGGCTTCCAGGGATGAGTAATTCTGATTAGCAAGAGTTAACGGCTGAAATGTGAAGCAGAACGTCTTTTCGGCTATCAGAAGGGATGATGAGACATTTAACACTAAGAATGTCATAACTTTTGACAGTTCCTGACATTTTATAGGACAAGTCAATTCCTTATTGAAAACACGTAAAGGCTATACATTGAAAATGGCATTCAGCCACTTTTATTTTCCCTGCAGGACCTCTGGACGGCTAAAAGATAATTTGCTTATATCGATTCCCTGTGTCTTAATGAATCCCATCAGTTCGATGTACTAATGAAAGTTAGAAATTTTCCGGGCAGTTCTCATTACCAGGCGCTATCGTTGATATCCCCTCTTTTGAGTCCATACGTTTAATCTTATACGTTTACTATCAATACAATCATGTATAACGGAGTCAGTATGACCTCGAGAATTATGGGCTTGGTTAAATGGTTTAACGAAGACAAAGGTTTTGGCTTCATCTCTCCTCTTGATGGCAGCAAAGATATCTTTGTCCATTTGTCTGCACTTAATGGCGACAACTTTAAAACTTTATTTGAAGGTCAGAAAGTTGAATTCGCCATTCACCGCGGAGACAAGGGTCCTGCTGCTGCAAATGTAACACTTTGCGATAAATAAATCATTGTGGGCCTGCGATAACGATGAAGGATTATTCCTGAGTAGACAGATCCATAACTTAAATCAGATGAAAGTCGTTTATTCTTAATATCTGATCAGCATATTTTTCAAAATTATGAGTATGCTAAGCGATGTGATGAAGTGCAGTACTACTGCATAAAAAGTCTAAAAGCACAAGCTAACCACATGTTAAATAAGAAGTGCGTAATGGCTTTGACCTTAATGGCATCTGCCAGTTAATATCCACGAGAGAACAGGGTAATAGAATATGATTAAAGTCCTTGTTTTCTTTAATGCTGAATCCTGTAAAGTCATGACCGTTCTGGAAGGTATATCCTCTATCAGGCAGGAATATCCAAACGGTGAAGAAACACATCTTCGGATTATGTCTGCAGGTTTTCCTTCCTTAACTGGCGATCATGGTATTGTTTACGTGGCTACTGACAGGGAGTTAACGTCACAGGAGATACTTGATGCGGCCAGGAAATATTTATAGAATTTTTGTCATGCTCTCTGCTCCACGTTTAATTGCATGCTTATCCTATTTATCAGAATCGAACAAAAAATGAGTTAAAAGCATTTATGGCCTGCTAACAGCAGGCTTTTTTTTTACATTACACTTTTTTAGAAACGTCTCTATAAAGAGAGAGTAATTCGCTACCCTCTGACAAAATGCAGGTGTCTCCCCCCTGCGTGCCATCTTGCCATTTGTGAAAACCTTGCTAAGTGGCGGCGCTGTCTCTCCTCATTTTAAATCTCATCAGGTGTGACTGAAGCAATAAGTTATGAGGGTATAAAAAGGCTCTCCGGATGACTCCTGGCATCATAGTTTTAAGTACCTTCAAAAATGCATGGACATTTCGTAGGAGTTGTAATTTAGTTCTTGCACATTCTTCTTAATTTTGTCTTGCGATAAGAGATTTATATAAGTAGTCTAAACCTCGTTAATAACAATATGTACCAATCGGATTAAAATGCTCAGTAAGAAAAATCGGATTGATGAGCAACCGTCGACATTGGTATTTGCTGAACAACGAAAAAACTTTAAAAGGTCTCTTTATGTCAGATGCTCTTACACAGTTAAACAATATCCGTACCTTACGTTCTCAGACTCGTGAAATGTCATTAGATGTACTGGAAGATGTTCTGGAAAAGTTTAAAATTATTCTTATAGAACGACGAGAAGAAGAGACATTACGTCTTGCAAATGAAAGTCAGCGCCGCGATAAACTGGAAACACTTCGTCAGATGATGCTTGATGAGGGTATCGACCCCTCCGAACTTTTAGCTGCTATTGGCTCTCCGGGTAAGGCTAAAAGGACGCGCTCCCCCCGCCCCGCGAAGTATCGATATACTGACGAAACTGGAGAGTCAAAAACATGGTCAGGTCAGGGGCGAATGCCGAAGCGGATCTCAAATCTGATTGCTGAAGGTGGAGAATTAAAAGATTTCGAAATCAGCTAAAAAAGAGCCGGGCATACCCGGCTCTTTTTACGGATAGCCCACAACCATCCTTAGAGGATCGTCGAGAAGCATCTGGTTCGTAACCGGCTTCAACAAGGTGTTTCATGAAGAGATTATGTTGCGCTATAAACTGGGTAAAGAAGGTATTAATGGTGACATTACGCAGTTGTAATGCAGCCAACACCACAGTTTTTCCTCTCATAGCATAATGCGGACGGGGTTAGTAGGCTGGAGGTCTTTAGTGAACGGCAAGCGGACGCCCTCGTAGATTAAACAGGCGTCCGATATCTTGAAGTGGACAGATTACCTAACCCGCTTTCCCGTTTCGTCAATGACCTTCTCGCCATCCTCTTTGGTAAACGCTCCTTTCTGACCTTCCGGAAGAATATCCAGCACTATTTCCGAAGGGCGGCAAAGACGAGTACCGAGCGGCGTAACGACTACCGGCCGATTAATCAGGATTGGATCTTGAAGCATGAAATCAATCAACTGCTCATCACTAAATTTCTCTTCATCAAGACCCAGGCGTTCATAAGGTTCAGCGTTTTTACGCAGCAAGGCGCGCACTGTAATCCCCATATCTGAAATAAGTTTAATAAGCTCATCACGGGTCGGGGGAGTATCGAGATAATAAATTATTGTCGGTTCGTTGCCGCTGTTGCGGATCATCTCCAGCGTGTTACGTGAGGTGCCACAGGCCGGGTTGTGATAGATGGTAATATTGCTCATATCAATATCTCGCTACAAGGTGACAGAGAGCCGCCACGCCAGCACAGCCAGAGTGACGAAAAGCACGGGCAGGGTCATGATTATGCCGGTGCGGAAGTAATATCCCCAGGTGATGGTCATGTTTTTCTGTGCCAGCACATGTAGCCACAGCAGGGTTGCCAGACTGCCAATCGGAGTGATTTTCGGGCCTAAATCGCAGCCAATCACGTTGGCATAAATCATTGCCTCTTTGACGACGCCTGTCGCCGTACTTCCGTCAATCGACAGCGCACCAATCAGCACCGTCGGCATGTTATTCATTACCGACGACAGGAACGCGGTCAGGAAGCCGGTGCCGAACGTTGCTGCCCATAACCCCTTTTCTGCCAGCAGGTTTAGCACGTCAGACAGAGACTCCGTGAGCCCTGCATTGCGCAGGCCATAGACCACCAGGTACATGCCCAGTGAAAAAATAACTATCTGCCATGGTGCATCGCGCAGGACTTTTCCTGTGTTGATGGCGTGACCTCTTTTCGCCACTATGAACAGTACTGCTGCGCCAGTAGCGGCTATCGCACTTATCGGGATCCCAAGAGGTTCCAGAACAAAGAAACCGACAAGCAGCAAAAACAGGACAATCCAGCCCGCCCTGAACGTTGCCGGATCCTTTACCACACTGGCAGGCGTCTTCAGCAGCGAAACGTCATACGTCACCGGAATATCCCTGCGGAAGAAGAGATGCAGCATGACCAGCGTGGCCGTAATCGCGGCCACATCTACGGGGATCATCACGGAGGCATACTGCGTAAAGCCCAGACCGAAAAAGTCCGCCGAGACGATATTCACCAGGTTAGAAACAATGAGCGGCAGGCTAGCCGTATCTGCAATAAATCCTGCGGCCATGACAAAGGCCAGTGTCGTGCCCTGACTGAATCCCAGTGCGAGCAGCATCGCAATTACGATCGGCGTCAGGATCAGTGCGGCTCCGTCATTGGCAAACAGTGTAGCAACAGCAGCCCCAAGCAAGACTATCCAGCTAAACAAAAGGCGGCCACGTCCGTTACCCCAGCGGGAGACGTGCAGTGCGGCCCATTCAAAGAAGCCGGACTCATCAAGCAGCAGGCTGATGATGATGACCGCAATAAATGCCGCTGTCGCGTTCCAGACGATATTCCAGACAACGGGAATATCAGCGATATGGATGACTCCAGTTACCAGCGCCAGCACAGCCCCGATACTCGCACTCCAGCCAATACTCAGGCCTCCGGGTTGCCAGATCACCAGTATCAACGTCAGTAAAAATATACTCCCCGCCAAAAGCATCTCAGACTCCGTTATATATGATTATGTGAATTTGTTTTCTTTTCTCAGCAGGAGATGCAGGCTGATTTATCTAGCCATTTACACAAATCCTCCCGCATACACTGCCAGGACGTCGTGATTGTCTCAGCTGCCCATGCCGGTATGTGGGGTGACAGACGATAGTGGATCCATTTGCCTTCACGACGGTCCAGAACCAGCCCGGCCTCACGAAGGATAGCCATATGTCGCGAGACTTTGGGTTGTGATTCGGAAATGGCTGCGCAGATATCACAAACGCACAGTTCTCCTGACTCCCGGAGAATCATGACGATGGCGAGCCGAGTTTCATCCGACAGGATTTTGAAAAGCTGAACAGGTTGTAGCATTTTTCACTCCGTTCCCTTTAGAATATATATATGATAAATCATATGTGTTAAATTTGAAATCATCTACTCTCTCCGGAGGAGAAAAATGGAACAATTTCCTGCCCTTAATATTGAATTCTTTGATCAACACATCGCTGAACGCCTGAACCTGCAAGCGCCACCACGGATTCTTATCCTGTATGGCTCAGTAAGAGAGCGCTCCTACAGCCGCTTTGCCGCGGAGGAAGCCGGTCGTCTTCTGACTGCAATGGGCGCGGAGGTGGAATTCTTTAACCCCTCTGGTTTACCCCTGCCTGATGATGCGCCAGACACGCACCCTAAGGTCACCGAACTACGCGGCCTGGTCAGATGGAGTGACGGGATGGTGTGGAGTTCCCCTGAGCGGCATGGGACGATGAGCGCGGTGATGAAGGCGCAAATAGACTGGATACCCTTAAGTGAAGGCGCGGTTCGTCCTTCGCAGGGCAAGACACTTGCAGTGATGCAGGTCTGCGGTGGTTCGCAGTCCTTTAATGCGGTGAACCAAATGCGCATTCTGGGCCGATGGATGCGGATGTTCACTATCCCCAACCAGTCCTCCATTGCTAAGGCATGGCAAGAGTTCGACGAAAACGGCCGAATGAAACCTTCGTCATGGTATGACCGTATCGTCGATGTAGCCGAGGAGCTGTTTAAAATCACGGTGCTGCTTAAGGGACAAACTGGTTATCTTGCAGATCGTTACAGCGAGAGAAAAGAGAGCTATCAGGAGCTTTCATCCCGTGTCAATCAGGACAAAATTTAACGTATATTTTTCGTGAATCCATACTGCATGAGATTAATAACATCCACTATGGCACAAAGGAGATATCCCATCCTGTGTCAGAATATGAAAAACTACCTTGAGGTGAACTAGTAACTCTGGTTATGACGTGGCGCTTGCGCGTCATGATGCAAAACTAATTTTGATGTTTAATGAAATCCTGGTTGCACCCAAGCTAAGCGCTTCATGCTAAATTTTAGGCGAAGGAATAACAGAAGTCCTGTCCATTGCGTGTTATAACCGAGGTTGAAAACCGGCACACTGGCGGTTGAGAGGCATCGCATGAAATTACAAATCACAAGAGCAATTGGCCTCAGTAAGCTCTCTCCACGTTGGGTTAAGGTTATCTGCTTACGGTTAATTAAAAATGATATTGAACGCTCTCTCAACGCTCTTCTGGTCAAAATTGATGAATCTGAACTATCTACGGAGCAACTTAAAGCGTTTAAGGAATGCGTTGAAAGAATTAACCTGGCACGAGGTAAGGGGATGCAGGCGTGAGCATTTTTAATTAAGCATTTTTCGATGCTGCATTGGTGATGATGGCTTTTATCCAAAAAATTTCGCAGGCGAATAGTAGTCTAAGCGTTTGATAAAAGGTAAGCCCAAACCGTATATGCGCGGCGCGTTTGCTGCGCAAGAAATGGTTACCAGGTCAAATCTGTTTTTCAGTGTGACGACTCAACTAGATATCACCACGCACAGTCCCTATCTCGTCTTCTTTCTCATCAAAGGGAGAAAAAACTTTTAGGCACCCAAATAGGCCCCTAAGAAAAGTTGAACTAGCAGTTATTCAAATTAATTCAATAAATTACACAACCAATTCAGACTCCGCCAGCTCCACCAAAATTCTCCATCGGTGATTACCAGAGTCATCCGATGAAGTCCTAAGAGCCCGCACGGCGCAAGCCCTGCGGGCTTTTTTGTGTCCTCAATTTGTCCTGCGAAGTCTGAAGCCAACTAATTAAATTCACACCTTTTAGGCATATAATAAAGCTTTATTAATTACGAGACGCTAAAAGACTATGTAATTCCGGTAAGAACAAGCCAGACAGTAAATAGAACCGTTTCAGTTCCATTCATTTTTTGTGACTTCGTTCAAATAAAGAAGATGCCGACATCCTATCGGCGTAATATTTTTTAGTTATTCATAGGGGACTTCATTCAACGCACTTAAAAGATAAAAAGACCACTAAAAAAAAGTCAGCATCATTAACACCATTAATCAGTTAGTAGCATATATCAATATAGGAAATTATCATTATATAGTGGTCGGTAATTAATTATGCCCGTTCTAATCATAACCTATTTTTTAAGTAAGAATGCGCTGAAGGTGAAATATCTGTTCCTAAACATGTACGTCCGAGCTCAGAAGCAGCAATTAAAACGGCACCGGAACCAAAAAATGGATCACAAACAGATTCACCTTGAATGGTACTTTGTTCAATCAATATTTTCATCAGATCAACAGGTTTTTCGGTTGGGTAGCCTCTTGCAACTCTCTTGGCCTCAAGAATGTCAGGTATCCCCAAATTATTGAGCTTCCTCTTACCTTTTTCAAAAAATAATACAAACTCATATTTGGCACGATAATGATACCCCATTCCAATTGACATTTTGTTCCAGACAATCGGCTTCCAAAATTTAAAGCCTACTTCTTCAGCAACTGGTTTCAAGTGGAACATTGTTTCTTGATCACAAAAAATATAAGTATGTCGATTATTTTTAAGAACACGGTACATTTCCGTCAAAAGCTCTCCAAACCTATGATTTGGGAAGATAGAGAACCACTCATTACTTGACGACTTACTTACTTTCAAACGAGTGGTTGTTCCTACTTTTCTATGTTTTTCAAGTGATTCGTAAGGAGGATCTGTCACAAAAAGATCAACACTCCCAGTCGGGAGTGTTTTAAGCCATTCTACTGCATCTAAATTATTTAAATTCATTAAGTTATCACTGTATTGCATAATCTCTGTTGGGTGAGATCAACCGGTGAAGATTGTCCTTTATCTGCCCCCCTACAGTCAATACAATAGCTTTGAGCACCATCAGGGTTGGTGGGTGTGACTCTGGCTTCCGTTGTACCAAAATCCTCAGGATAACGTCGAAATATATGCTGTTGACCATGAGTAGAGGAACAAAGCGGACAACTTTTGTGTTTACCATCTATAGACCAAATCCCTTTATTCAGAGCTTTACCACAACAACTACATGCAGCCATAAGAACCTCCCTTTAAAAAATCGGATAAAGATGATTTACATTCCCCAAAATCACCTTTGATAGATTTATCTTCTATCTTTTAAGCAGAGTCAACAAAAAAAAACGAAACAATTACCAAAATAATGAAACCGTGATCAACAACAAATTCCCATAAAAAAATCAGTGGGTTGAATGTTAGTTTAACAATAAAATAAATTTTGAACGTGTGTCTATCATTCATTTCAATTAAACGCCACTGATAACTTCCGAAAGGAAGTTTACAAAACGTATGTAACCTGAATTACATTTGAATCATTAAAAAATTGGTTAAAAGAATTATATTCTTAAATTACAATTTCATTTAAAATCAATAAGTTAAATCCGATCAACAATTAAAAACATTAGAGTATATCTTTCATTATAATAGCCAATTGTCGCGACTGCTAATACTCTACAATGCCTATTCGACATTTTTCTTTCGCTAAATGTTTCCCTTTGACAAACATCAACGACACCTCCCCTCCCTTTATGCAGAATAAAAAAACACCACCCAGCGCTACGGATTAGCCGCCTCAACCCGGAAGGAACCGCAACCATGTACAAACCCATAACCATCATAATCTTCATTCTCCTGACCCTCGCCGCCCTTGCTGAAATAGGCTTTTTATCCTTTGGATAATCCTCAGGCGAAATACTCCTCATCAGGGCACATTGATCTCATTACAGTTTTTTCCTAAAGCCATCCCGCTTCGCCTGTGCCATGCTGAATCACGCTCATAACCGATAACGTTAAATGAGGATATTATGAAAAAAACAATTATCGCATTATCTGCCGTTCTGCTGGCTTCCCCAGTATTTGCTGCGACCACACATGCAACTGACGATACCGTCGCTGCGGCGAACGCAAACGCCAACGAGGCGAAGCAAAAACTGCACGAAGAGCAGAACAAAGGTGAAGAGCTGAAGCTGAAACAGAAGCATGCTGCTGAAGGCAAAAGCGAGAGCCTGGGCAGCAAGGTCAGCGAAGATTCCCAGAAAGCCTGGCATAAAACCAAACAAGGCACTGAGAAAGGGTGGGATGCCACCAAAGAAGGCGCTGAGAAAGGCTGGAACAAAACCAAAGAAGGTGCCAGCGAGCTGGAAAAGAAAGTCACTGAGTAATCCCTTCGAAAGGCCGCGCACGCGGCCTTTTTTATTCCCCACTTCTCTGCGTTCTCAAGGCTACACTTGTCACCAGGTCCGGTTATCGCGCTCCGGTTGAAATAATGTCAACAAAGCCGAATAGATCCCGGAGGTAATGCGTTTACTCCCTGCCCCCCTAAAAGAGATCCTGAGATGCTGCGACGCCTGGTGATAGTGCTTGTTTTGGTTTGTCCGTGGGCGATGGCAGCCCCGAAGAGCTACATAATCGACACCGATAACACCGACATTCGGCTATCCTGGCATGCCTTCGGCGGCATCCTCTCATGGGCGACGTTCAGCGGCGTGACGGGCGCCGTCACGATCAACCCGGAAAAGGACGTCGACGACCATATTCACGTTACCATTCCCGTAGCGACTCTCGTGGCCTCAAACAAGCTGCTCACCTGGCAGCTGAAAAGCGACATGTTTTTTGAATCAGAGCGCTACCCAACTATTGAGTTCATCAGCTCTCGCGTGGTCGCCCAGGGCGACGGGCGGTTCAGGGTGTTCGGCACGCTGACCGTGCGCAATATTGCCCGCCCGGTGATCCTGGAGGCCATCATGAAAGACACGCTCGCGCAGGCCCTCACGCTGGATGCCACGACGGCGATCTCGCGCTCGGCCTACGGGATGGATAAGTTTGCGCTGGTGGTGGACGATCGTATTGCCATCGACATTGCGATTAAGACGAACGACGTGCCGTCATCCTGAGATGAGCCGCTGTAGCTGCTCCGCGTTTCCCCGCAGGTGAGACGGCGGGTTGCGGCCAATCAGGACAAACTGGTAGCCCGCCTCCTGCCACCACGCCAGGTTCATGCTGTGCCGCTGCTCCTGGCGAAGAGAGGCCGTCGTCTTCTCATCAACAGGAGAGATACAGAGCGCCATCGGGCCGTAGTCGGCGTTGATCCAGGCAATCTGCGCGATCGAGGTGGTTTCATAGCGCAGCATGCGCACCATTTTCAGCTCTGCCCCCTGCAGGACAAGCTGCGACATGTGCAGCTTCATGCCGATATCCTGCGCGGCCCGGTCCAGCCCGCGCTGCAGGACCGGCGTTGCGCTGTCCATATCCAGCAGCGTCTCGACGCTGTACAGGGACATATATTGCGCTTCCAGGTCACGAATATGGGCGTTCTCATCCGAAGGCGCGGAAGCGGGCCGCATCAGGTAGCCCAGCCCGGATCCGACCATCAAAAAACTAACCGACGCGGCAATCAGCGCCCGCCTGCTGACGCCGATCGGCGTGGAGGACTGTGCATCGGGAATCGCTGCCAGACGCGCCTGCATCGTCTCCAGAGGGGCGTCATCCAGCAGGGAGGCAAACGCCCCGGCGAAATCCTGGCTGCTTTTCATCAGTTCGGCGGCTCGCCCGGAGAGGCGTTCGTCACTTTTCAAGTGTTCTTCAAATTGCTGCGCGTCGGCGCGGCACATCTCGCCATCGATCCATGCCACGATAGCGTCGTCGTTATAGGGCGGTGCAAAACGGTGCGAGTTCAAGAGCGTTTCTCCTTTACCGGAGGCAGTGCGTCAGCGGACCCGGCAAGCCGAGCCCGTGCCGTCGCCAGCCGGCTCATCACGGTGCCGATCGGCACCGCCAGGGTCTCCGCCGCCTCCTGGTAGGTAAAGCCTTCGACATAAACCAAAAATACCGCGTTGCGCTGGGCTTCAGGCAGCGCGTTAACGCGCTGCATCACCCTCAGGTAATGCAGGCGCGTCTCATCCTGTTCGCGGGTGTCCGGCGCCAGAAGCTCGTCGCTGGCCACAAATCCCTGCCCCTGACGAACGTGTCGTGCCCGAAGCTCAGAGATCCAGATGGAGTGCAGTATCGCGAACAGCCACCTGTCAATGCGCGTGCCCGGCGTATACTGGCAGCTTCTTTCAAGCGCACGCACGCAGGTGGACTGAACCAGCTCTTCGGCGATATCCCTGTTTCGCGACAACACCAGCCCATAGCGCCAGAGACGCGGCAGGTGTGCGGCTAACTGTTGACGAACCTCACTGGTAGCGATTTGTTTACCCTCCACCAGAAAATCAGGATTCCGGATGGCCGTTGATAGCGGCCTGCAGGTCTCGGTACTCCTCGCAGGACTGGCCACAAATACCGGCAATGACCTTGAGCTGTTCTTTCGCGAGGTCAGGACGTCCTTTCACCATCCACGCTTCCCCGAGATACTCCCGGGCTTTGGCATAATCCGGTGCGATAGCCAGCGCTCGCTGGTAGTAACCAATGCCTTCGTCCGTGCGGCCAAGTTTGCGCGTGGCAAACCCGCGATAGTTCCACGCTTCAGCCGTATTGCCATTTTTCAGCGAATCAAGCAGATTCAGCGCCGCCTGGTATTCCCCTTTCTTTGCGAGATGGTACGCATAGTTGGTTTTGTCCTGGTCGCTGAGGCTGCTGCTCTTGTCCGGCACGCATTTCTGGGTGGCGCTGTCATACACCTGTCCGGAAGGACAGTCGGGCGTTTTGCTCTCGGTACTATTATTGCCCATTGCCAGCGCCAGGGGGGACAGCAGGGAAAAAATCAGCACCGGGATTAAACGAAACGAGGTCGTGTTCATATAAAGCTCCAGGGTAAGAAGGAAGTGACGTCAGTAAACGCCCGACTGACGATTTTTATTCATTCTCCTCGTAATTTTTTTACCGTCGCAAAATCATGCTGACGTCGTAGCCCCAATGAAAATGAATCAGGTTATTTTATCCTTGTTTTAACGTTATTATTTTCGCGTGATAGCAGAATTTAAACCCATCATAAGAATATATTTTATTGCGCAGGTGATATAATATATCTTATATCAAAAACGTTACCCTAACTTAAATAGATATTAAGCACAATTAAACAATAACGTTTTACATTATATTAAAAGCACCTCCTACCAATTATCACACTGCCTGACCCACATTAATAAATAACATCACGATACGAAATTAAATTCATATAAAACATAATGTTGTATCAATGCCATTATTAACAACACCAATATATCAATGCCTTCCTCACTGTTTCCGCATTTATTTACGAAAGCTTAAGTTGCACAAGCCGTGTTTTCTGTCTATATCATTTTTATATCCTCAAAAATAATTCCTCTATTAATTACAGGGTTTTATACGACAAAAAACACCAATAAAAACGGTTCTCTTTCATAAGTAATTAGATTCGCTCTGATGTTGCCACTCTGAATCCTGGCGGGCATCGTGCGCGCTAAAACAACGGTCAGTGCTGCGTTATAACAGCGACTGCGCCGGGGGCGCCCTTTACCTTCTGCAGAGATGGCTCGTCTTGCTCGCCGTTCATGACACATCTGCTGGAGTAATACCTAAATGAGCCAAATCTCTGTTATTTCGAAACTTACTGGCGTGGAAACGACCACGGAAGGCACACAGATTACGCTGAGCCATTCCTCTATCGTTGAGCTTCATGTCGAGCGAGCGAGCGTCTCCCACTTCGCGCGAAATGGTAACGATCTGCTGGTTACGCTGCACTCCGGCGAGGTGATCACCCTTAAAAATTTCTACGTCACGGACGCGCAGGGTGTGAGCCAGCTGGTATTGCAGGACAGCAGCGGTGCGTTATGGTGGATAGAAGATCCTACCGGAGCCGCCACGTACGAATCCATCACGTCTACGGACGTGCTGCTCGCGGCCTCCGGAAGTGATACCGGCGGTGCCGCCATCTGGCCATGGGCACTGGGCGGCATTGTCGCCGCGGGCGGCATCGCGGCGGCGGCAAGTGGTGGTGGCGGCGGCGGCGGTGATGGCGATAATGGCGGCAATAACGGCAATAACAATGGCTCCAACCCCAGCAACCCCAGCAAACCCACCGTTCCTGCCGATCCTGGCGATCCGGATACGACACCGCCGAATGCGCCTTCCGGTCTCAAGTTCTCTCCAGATGGCAAAACCGTCACCGGTACCGCCGAACCCGGCAGTACCATCACGCTGAAAGACGCAAACGGCAATGTCATTGGCACAGGAAAAACGGGCAGCGACGGCAACTTTACCGTCTCTCTCGGCACGCCGTTGACCAACGGTGAGCAGGTAACAGCCACCGCGACGGATGCCGCCGGCAATACCAGCCCGGGCACAACGCTCAACGCGCCGGACACCACCGCGCCCGATGCGCCAGCAATCACCAGCGTAACGGACGATATTGCCCCGCAGACGGGGGCAGTCAGCAACGGTGGCAGCACCAACGATCAGCGCCCGCAGATTACCGGCACCGGCGAAGCGGGCTCGACCGTGACGATTTATGACGGCGGAGTCGCCATTGGTACGGCGGTCGTGGCCAGCAACGGTACCTGGACCTTTACCCCGTCGGCGGCCCTGAGTGAAAGTACTCACCAGATTACCGTTCGGGCAA
Organism: Enterobacter cloacae complex sp. CARB60; assembly: GCF_036487345.1. NCBI lineage: Bacteria > Pseudomonadati > Pseudomonadota > Gammaproteobacteria > Enterobacterales > Enterobacteriaceae > Enterobacter > Enterobacter cloacae complex sp. CARB60. The sequence goes on along the minus strand of NZ_JAZKLC010000002.1, from coordinate 977,685 downwards.
CTGACGCCGCCGGCAACACCGGCCCAGCCTCACCGGTGTTTACGCTGACGGTGGATCTTACTCCGCCGGACGCCCCAACCGCGATTGTGCTGACCGACGATACGGGCCTTATCAGAGGAACAATCACGTCGGGCGTACCTACCGATGCTTCAAAGCCGATCCTGGCGGGAACGGGCGAGCCCGGTGGGACCATCACCATCTACGATAACGGCGTGGCGATTGGCACAACAACGGTGCGGCCCAACGGCACCTGGAGCGTCACGCCAGACCGCCCGCTCCAGGACGGAGCGCACTCAATTACCGTCACTGAAACCGATGCCGCCGGGAACAAAAGCGCGGCATCGGAGCCTGTCAGCTTCATCGTGGACACCACGCCGCCGTCTGCCCCAGGAAACCTCGTGGTTTCAAATGATGGCACTTCCATCAGCGGTATCGCGGAGGCAGGCAGCACGGTGACCATCCGCGAAGGTAACGTCACCCTTGGCACAGCTGTTGCCGATAGCCAGGGTAACTTCAGCCTGACGCTGACCCCAGCGAAGCTCAACGGCGAGATCCTGACCGCTGACGCCACCGACGCGGCAGGCAACACGGGGCCTGCAACCTCTGCGGCGGCACCGGATATTACCCCACCGCAGACCCCGATTATCGTGTCTGTGATTGATGACGTGCAGGCCACCACCGGTCCCGTGGGCCCGAACGGGCTTACCAACGACCGGGCGCCTACCGTGAACGGAACGGGCGAGGCGGGCTCGACCATCACGATTTACAACGGCAGCGATGTCCTCGGTACGGTGGTTGTTCCCTCCTCCGGCCTGTGGAGCTTTACGCCGCCCACACCGCTGACCGATGGCACGTACGTGCTGACGGCAACGGCGACGGATCCCGCCGGAAACCCGAGCGGCATATCAACCACGTGGACAATTAACGTCGACGGGACGGCACCTGGCGCCCCGGTGATTTCACAAGTCGTGGACGATGTTCCCGGGCGTACCGGCTCGCTCGATATCAATGAGACCACCAACGACGCCACCCCGACGCTCAGCGGTACCGCCGAACCAAACGCGACGGTCACCCTCCGCGTGGACGGTGTTGCTATTGGTACGACCGTCGCCAATGGCCTCGGCGTATGGATCTTTACGCCTTCCTCGCCGATCGGTGAGGGGCCGCACGCCCTGACCGCCGTCGCGACCGACGCGGCAGGTAACACCAGCGGCGTCTCCAACACCTGGACTCTGACGATTGACAGCGTTGCGCCTGCTGCTCCGGTTATTACCCAGGTGATAGATGATGTGCCGGAGCGCCTCGGGGCGCTCAACCCGAACGACAGCACCAACGACACCACGCCGACGCTCAACGGCACGGCTGAACCAGGCTCAACCGTCACCATCCGCCTGGATGGCGCCGATCTTGTTACGGTCCCGGTCGACAACAACGGCGCGTGGACCTATACCCTCACCACGCCTCTTGGCAGCGGACCTCATACCTTTACCGTCGTCGCCACCGACGCGGCGGGTAACACCAGCCAGCCGTCAAACGGCTTCACCCTGACCGTCGATATCACTCCACCGGTGGCCGCCACCATCGCCACCGTGACCGATGACGTCGGCGGCGTTCAGGGCACGCTCAGCAGCGGCGATACCACGGATGACACCAAACCGCTGCTGCAGGGCTCCGCCCCGGCTGATGCGGTGATCACCATTTATGACGGTGCCACCCTGCTCGGCACTGCCACCCTCGACGGCAGCGGCGGCTGGAGCTTTACGCCCGTTAATCCGCTCACCGACGGCCCGCATTCCCTGACTGTTCACGCCACGGATGCCGCCGGCAATACCACCATTTCCAGCCCGTTTGTGTTGACGGTAGATACCGTCGCGCCTGCCACGCCGGATATTCCGGCAATCACCGTCAATCCTGACGGAACGGCAACGCCGCTGAACCCGGGCGAAACCACCCGCGACACCACGCCAACCCTGAGCGGTACCGGCACGGCGGGCGATACCGTGACGATCTACAACAACGGCGTCAAACTTGATGATGTCATCGTGGACGGTACCGGCCACTGGACCTGGACGCCATCAACCCCGCTGCCTAACGGCACCTATGACATTACCCTGACCGTGACCAATATGGACGGCACGGGCAACGAAAGTGCCCCGTCGCAGCCGGTAACCATCACCATTGATACCGACCCGCCGGCTACGCCTGCGGCACCGATCGTCACCGACAGCGTCACCCAGATCACCGGCCCCGTTCCCGATGGTGGCACCACCAACGATCCGCGCCCGGTGCTGAGCGGCACCGGCACGCCGAACGACGTAATCAACATCACTGACACGGTCAACGGCGGCACATCGTCAGTCGTTGGCACCGTCACGGTAGACAGCAACGGCAACTGGAGCTGGCGCCCTGGCAGCGACATTGCGGAGGGCAGCCACGTCTATACCGCCACCGCCACCGATGAGGCGGGCAACGTCTCTGACCCGTCGCCAGCGATTACGATTACCGTGGATACCGTGGCGCCGGATACGCCGGTCATTAGCGCCGTCGGCGGTGAGCCGAACGGCGGCTACACCACGGATACCACACCGACCGTGGGCGGAACCGGCGTTAACGGTGAGACGGTGATCGTCTACAACAACGGCGTCGAGCTGGGCCGCGTCGTGGTGGCTAACGGAGAATGGAGCCTGACGCTTCCAACACAAACGGACGGCCCGCTAAACATTACCGTGGCGGGCGTGGATGCAGCGGGCAACGTTAGCGCGCCGAGTTCGGTCTTTACCGTCACGCTCGATACCGTTGCGCCTGGGATACCGCAGATTAATACCGTCTCAGACAGCCAGCTCACCAACAACGTGCTCTATACCCGCGACGGTACGCCGACCCTTACCGGGACCAGCGAACCCGGCACCACCGTTATCGTCTCCGTCGACGGTATCCCGTCGGGCGTGCCGGTGACAATACAGCCGGACGGCAGCTGGAGCTGGACAGCAGGCACAACGCTTTCGGATGGTTCGCATACGTTCACCGTCTCGTCTGTCGATCCTGCCGGTAACACGTCAGGAAGTTCAGCCCCGCTGAGCGTGACGGTGGATACCCTGGACCCAGCCGCCCCGGGCAATCTTAGCCTTGCTCAAGAAGGTACGCCGCTGACAGGCACCGCCGAAGCAGGCGCACTCATCACCGTTAAGGATAGCGACGGTAACGTCATTGGTACCGGGGTTGCGACCGGCGGGAACTTCTCCATCGCGATCAGCCCGGTCCCGCAGGATGGCGCGGCGCTGACCGTCAGCGCCACCGATGCCTCCGGGCGTACCAGCCCTGATGCGACTTACAATGTTACCGGTACGCTTCCGAATCTTCCTGACGTGCCCGTGATCACGGCGATCAACGACGACGTCGCCCCGATCACTGGCGACGTGAAGGACAAAACCACCAACGACACTACCCCAACCCTCACCGGTACGGCTCAGGCGGGCAGCCTGATTACCCTCTATCTGGACGGTAGCACGACGCCATTGACGACGGTAACCGCCGACGGCAGCGGCAACTGGAGCTATACGTCACCCGCGCTTGGCGAAGGGCTGCACACCTTTGAGGTGACCGCGACCCTCAATAGTCTGACCAGCGGCCGCTCTCCGGCGGCCAGCGTCACCGTCGACCTTACCGCGCCGGGCACGCCAACTATCGGCGCGGTGATTGACGACGTCGGTCCGGGCACCGGCCCGCTGACCAGCGGCCAGACCACCAACGACAACCAGCCGACCCTCACCGGCACCGGCGCGGTGGGTGATACCATCTCCATCTATAACAACGGGACGCTGCTGGGCAGCGTGGTCGTCGGTAATACCGGTACCTGGAGCTACACCACGCCCGTCCTGACAGAGGGCAACCATGTCCTGACCATCCGCGAAACCGATCCGGCAGGAAACCAGAGCGGTTCTTCGGCGGGCTTCACCGTCGTGGTGGACTCCGTTTCCGCCACGCCGGTCATCACCAACGTCACGGATAACGTCGGTAACGCCGCCACCACGGTGGTCAGCGGGAGCGAAACGAACGACGCCACGCCAACCCTTTCGGGGACAGCGGACGCAAACAGCGTGGTGACCATTTTCGACGGCGGCACGCAGATTGCCGTGGTCACGGCTGACGGCACCGGCGCGTGGACGTTTACCCCTGACACCGCGCTCGGCGAAGGCTCGCACAGCTTCACCGTCCGGGCGACCGATCCGCAGGGCAACGTCAGCGCGGTCTCTGCCTCCTGGAGCGTGGTGGTTGACCTGACGGCACCGACGGTTCCAACGCTCGATAATGTGAACGACAACGCCCCTGGCGGCGTTACGGGCAACCTCACCAGCGGGCAAACGACCAACGACAGCACCCCAACGATTAGCGGCACCGGACAGGCGGGCAGCACGATTCACATCATGAACAACGGCACGCAGATTGGCACTGCTATCGTTGACGGAAGTGGGAACTGGTCCTTTACGCCGACCGCGCCGCTGGGCGACGGCAGCTACTCCCTGCGCGCGTATGCAACGGATACGGCAGGTAACGCCTCGGCTAACTCATCGGTCTTCGCCTTTACCATTGATACCGCGGCCCCTGGCGTACCGGTGGTAACCAGCGTGATTGACGATATCGGTCCGGTTACCGGGACGCTCACGTCGGGCAACAGCACCAACGACGCGCGTCCAACCTTCAACGGCACGGGCGAAGTGGGTTCTACCGTGCACGTGATCGTTGATGGCAACGAAATTGGCACTGCGGTGGTCAATGGCCAGGGCAACTGGACCTTCACCCCGGGTACCGATCTGGTCGACGGGCCGCACGCCATCACCTTCAACGCCACCGACGCGGCAGGCAATACCGGCAGCACGACGACGCCGTTTAACCTGACGGTGGACACGGGCGTGCCGTCGGCGCCGGTCATTTCGACCGCAGCTGACAACGTGGGCAGCATTCAAACCCCGCTCTCTTCCGGGCAGAGCACCGACGATACCACGCCAACGCTCAACGGCACCGCGACCGCCAACGCCACGGTCACCGTGTATGAAAACGGGCAGCCGGTCGGCACCGTTCAGGCGGACGGTACCGGCGCATGGAGCTTTACGCCGTCAACGCCGCTGGCCAGCGGCAGCCACACCTGGACCGCCACGGTCACCGATGCAGCGGGCAACGTCAGCCCGACCTCGCCGACCTTTACCCTGATTGTTGATACCGCGGCACCGAACGCGCCGGTTATCAGCCAGGCGATAGACGACGTGGGCAGCATCACCGGCCCGCTTACGTCCGGGCAAACAACCGACGACACGGTACCGCGCCTTGTCGGGACCAGCGAACCGTTTGCCACCGTGAAGATCTATGAGGGAACTACGCTTGTCGGAACGGGCACCGCGAGTGACACCGGTAGCTGGAGTATCTTGCTCAACACCACGCTGACGGCGGGAGCGCACAGCTTCACCGCGCAGGCGACGGATGCGGCAGGCAACACCAGCGTGTCGTCCACCAGCTTCAGCCTCACCGTCGACATCACGCCGCCAGCGCTGCCGGTGCTGACCAGCGTTCTTGATGACGTGGGCAATGCCGCAACGCCGGTTGTGAACGGCGGGTTTACCAACGACGCGCAGCCGACCCTCAGCGGCACGGCGGAAGCGGGATCGACGGTGAAAATCTTTGATAACGGCGTACAGATCGGCAGCGTGACGGCGACCGGCGGAGCGTGGAGCTTTACGCCATCCCCGGCGCTGAGCAACGGTCCGCACAATTTGACCTTTACCGCCACCGATGCGGTGGGCAACGCCAGCGCGCCTACCGCCGGGTATGTGATTAACGTCGATACCCTCGCGCCGGGCGCACCGGTCATCAGCTCGGTCATTGATGATGTCGGCAGCGTCACCGGGCCGGTGACCGGTACGAATCCGACCAACGACACGCGCCCAACGCTTAACGGGACAGCCGAAGCAAATGCCACGGTCCGGATCTACGATGGCATCACGCTGGTGGGCACGGTGACCGCCGATAGCAGCGGCAACTGGACCCTGCCGCAAACCACCACGCTGACGCAAGGAACGCATAACTTCACCGCCACGTCCACCGATGCGGCGGGCAACACCAGCGTGGCGTCAACCGTGACGACCATTATCGTCGATACGACCGCCCCAACGGCGCCGACCGGGACCTTCAACGCCGACGGTAGCGTCCTGACCGGGACTGCGGAAGCAGGCAGCACCGTCGCTATCCGCCTTGCGGACGGCTCGACGGTAACCGCCATTGCGGGCAGCAACGGCACCTACAGCTACACCTTCATTAACAAACAGATCGAAGGCCAGACGCTGCAGATCACCGCCACCGACGTCGCAGGCAACACCTCGCTGCCGGGCTCCGCCCTTGCGCCGGTGGTGCCGCTCTCCGCCAGCAATAACGTCGAAGAGCTGGACCTCAGCACCACGGCAACCGTGACCAACAGCCAGTACAGCGATTATGGCTTCCTGCTGGTCGGCGCCGTGGGCAACGTCCTGACGCTGCTGGGCAATGATACCGCCCAGGTGAACTTCACGGTGGGCAGCGGCGGCAGCGCGGATATCGTGGTGAACGCCAACGCTACCGGGGCGGTGCTCTCTCTGCTCAACACACTGGAGCTGGTGGTTCAGCATTACGTCAACGGCGCCTGGACCACCGTGGTGGATACCGGCCAACCGCAGTTTGCCGATCTGCTGACCCTCGGTGCAACCGGCGTATCGCTGAACCTCAGCGGGCTGGCTGACGGCAACTATCGCGTGCTCAGCTACAACACCAACCTGCTGGCGACCGGCTCCTACACCAGCCTCGACGTGGCGGTGAAAGAGACCGGTCCGGGTACGGTCACGGGCGATACCAGCCTTAACGGTAACGTGATCCTCGATACCGACCCGACCGCCGGCAGCGACAACGCGCCGGCTGGAACCACCCTCTCCGCTGTCACTAACGCCCAGGGCGTCACCACCAGCGTGAACGCCGACGGCACGGTGATCCAGGGTCAGTACGGTACGCTGACCATTAACCGCGACGGCAGCTACACCTATAACCTGACCGACACCAGCGCGTCGGTCATTGGCCGGACGGAGAGTTTCACCTACACCATCACCCATAACGGCGTCAGCGCGTCGGCACAGCTGGTGCTGTCTCTGGGTGCCGGCACGGTTATCAACGGCATTGTCGCCGTTGACGACACCAACGCCCTGACCTTCGACACCACCGTGCACGAAATCAATAACGGCGCCTCGTCTCAGGGCGGCTTTACCCTGGTGGGCATTAATCTCGGCAGCACGCTGGGGCTTAACCTGCTGGACGACATGACCAACCCGATAATCTATAACGTGGAGGAAGGCACGACCCGCACCATGACCATTCAGGCCTCCGTGGGCGGCGTGGCGCTGGCGTCGGTATTCGATCTGTACGTCTATAAGTTCAACAACGCCACACAGACCTTCGAGCAGGTTCGCGTCGAGTCGGGCTGGCTGCGCGCCCCGCTGCTGGGGGGAACGTCATCCCAGCTGACGCTGAATCTGCCTGCCGGTGAGTACCTGTTCTTACTCAATACCGCCTCGGGCATCGCCGTCCTGACGGGCTACACGCTGAGCGTCCTGCAGGATCATGTCTACAGCGTGGCGAGTATCAGCGAAACCACCACGGGCGACGTGCTGGCGAATGACCCTGTTCCGGCGGGCACGGTGGTCACCGAAGTAAACGGCGTGACGGTCAACAGCAGTGGAACAACCGACATTCAGGGGGAATACGGCACGCTGACCATCAATTCGTCCGGCCAGTACACCTATACCCTGAGAAGCGGCGTGGGGGCGGACCATATCAGCACGCCGGACACCTTCGTCTACACCGTTACCGCGCTAGACGGCTCGAAGGATACGGCATCGCTTAACATCACCCCAACCGCGCGGGCGATGGATGCGGTGAACGATGTCAGCAGCACGATGGATGTAACGTCAGTGCACCATACAACCGCCTACTCGGATACGACCGTAGGCAGCGCAAGCTGGAGCACGCTGGCGCTTCCCTCATCGGGTAGTGGTAGCGGCACCTTTGTGGTGGATCCAAACACCGCCCTGCATAATGCAGTACTGCACTTCAACGTGGCCTCGCTCCTGTCACTGGGTGGATTGACGGTCAACTGGACGCTGTCACTGGACGGCACAACCATCCGCACCGGCTCATTTAACGGCGGCATATTGCTGGGCGGTAATGCGGATGTTCCTTTAACAGGTCTTGACCTGAGCGCAGGCACTTACACCCTGAGCTATACCGGTAACGTTGGTGCACTAGGTGTAGGCACCATCACTATCACCCCAAGCGTCACGGGCACCAGCTACTCTCTGTCACAATTCGACGCGACCGGCAGCCACACCGTCAACGGCAATATCTTTGACGGCACCGACTCAGGCGGCGTGCTGGATCAACTCCACTCGGTGGATACCCGTCTGAGCGTGACCGGTTACAACGGCGTGGCCACCACGCTGGATCCGTATACCGGCAGCGCAACGGTGAACATCACCGGCCATTACGGCATCCTGGCGATCGGCGCAGACGGTCATTACACCTATACCCTCAACAGCGGGGTATCGCTCTCATCCATGACGTCGAAGGAGACCTTCAACTACACCCTGACCGATTCTGCCGGGAGAACGGACAGCGCCACGCTGACCATCAATATGGCGCCGCAGTTCATCAGCTCGGAGCATAACGACGCCATCACCGGTACGGCCTACGGCGATACGCTGATTTACCAGGTGCTGAACAGTACGGTAGGGAATGCCACGGCGGGTAACGTCAGCAGCACTGCGGGCGATCACTGGACCGGCTTCTCGCTGGCGCAGGGGGACAAGATTGACATCGGCGATCTGCTGGTGGGCTGGAACGGTAGCGCCTCGACGCTGGGGAATTATCTCCATGTCACTAATAGTAATGGCAATACCGTGATCTCCATCGACCGTGACGGTACAGGGAGCACCTACACTAATACCACGCTCGTTACGCTTGATGGCGTTCAGACCACCTACGACGAGCTTGTTAACCAGCAGCACATCATTACCTGATAACACCTGCAAGAGATGACCCGGGCGCACAGCGCCCGGGCATAAATAATAAAGCCGTACTCTTTTTAATAGGGACATGACATGGGAATGAAGATGCCTTACTGGTGGCTCTCGTGCTGCCTGATATCTGTGCCCGCTCTCTGCGCGAACCCGGCGGCAACCATCAATACCGGACAGCTCCGCGAAACGCAGGAACTCCCCTCGCTCAATGGTCGCGTGGCCCCTGCGGCTGGCCAAGCCGCTCCCGGTTCATTACAGCTTGGCGAGGCCGTCAACCGCGCCGTCACCTGGCACCCGGCCATCAGCGAAGCCGTGGGGAAACTCTACCAGCAGAGCGAAGAGGTAGACGTCGCGAAATCAAAATACTATCCGCAGATTAATGCCGGCGTGGACAACGGCTATTCCCATGACGGCGATCAGAACGGCTTTACGCCGTCGCTGGTGCTCTCTCTCTCACAGATGCTCTACGACTTTGGCAAAGTGGACAGCCAGGTGCGCGCCGAAAGCGCGGGCGTTGCCCAGCAGCAGGCCAACGTGCTGGTGAGTATCGACACCATCGCTCACGATACCGCCATCGCCATGGTGCAGGTGCAAACCTTGCAGCAGATGGTCGAGACCGCCAAAGAGCAGCTTGCGGCCCTCTCTTCCATCGGCACGCTGACCCGCCAGCGTAACGACGAAGGGGCCACGTCGCTCTCTGACGTAGTGCAGACCGATGCCCGTATCGAAGGCGCGCGCGCCCAGCTGATGCAGTACCAGGCCAGCCTGGACAGCGCCCGCGCCACCCTAATGAGCTTTCTCGGCTGGAACAGCCTGAACGCGGTCGGCAACGATTTCCCGCAAAAGCTGGGCCGGAGCTGCGACATCGCCGAGCCGGACGACCGCCTGGTGCCCGCCGTTCTCGCCGCCTGGGCGCAGGCTAACGTCGCCCAGGCTAACCTCGACTACGCCGACGCGCAGATGACGCCAACCGTCTCGCTGGAGCCGGAGGTGCGCCACTACATGAACGATCGCTATGCGGGGAGTGAAACCCGGGATCGCACCCAGTATTCCGCCTGGGTGAAAGTGCAGATGCCGCTCTACCAGGGCGGCGGCCTCACCGCCCGGCGTAACGCTGCCGGACACGCGGTGGAGGCGGCGCAGTCCACCATTCAGCGCACGCGTCTTGACGTCCGCCAGAAGCTGCTGGAAGCCCGCAGCCAGGTGATGAGCCTGCAAAGCACGCTGCAAATCCAGGGCCGCCAGGAGGCGCTCAGCGCCCGCACCCGCGAGCTGTACCAGCAGCAGTATCTTGACCTCGGCTCGCGCCCGCTGCTCGACGTGCTCAACGCCGAACAGGAGGTTTATCAGGCGCGCTTCACCCAGCAGCAGACCCTCGGTCAGCTGCACCAGCTGCAGCTCAACTGCCTGTATAACACCGGGCAGCTGCGTCATGCGTTCGATCTTGATAACCGCACCATCCAGACCGTGGAGATCCAGCCATGAAGCAGCGTGATATCCCGCAAGGTGAAAACATGACGGATGAGGCGCTGGCGCAGTGGGCGCAGGCCTTTGGTTTTGTCGCCACGCGCTACCGCGTCGCCTGCTCGCCCGGCGCGCTAATCGCAGGCGCACCGTGGCTGAAAGGCAAACCGATGGTACCCGCCCTCACCCAGCTGGCCCGCGAAGCGGGGCTGTCGTTTCAGCTCCTTACCGACGATCGGCAGGCGATCAACAGCTGGCGTCTGCCGGTGGTGGTGGCGATGCATGACGGCAGGATCGGCGTGATCGAGCATTTCGACGGGGACGATACGCTGGAGGTCAGCTTTTTCGGCGATGAGACCTACACCAACCGGCTGTCGATGACGGCGATGCTGCCCGCGATCCGCCACGTTATTGCCCTGCGTCCACTCGCCGCGCTGAAGGACAGCCGCGTGGACGCCTATATTTCAAAATACCGCCCTGACTGGCTCTACCGTCTGGTGATGCGCGACCTGCGCCCCTACAGCTGGGTGATGCTCGCCGCGCTGTTTATCAACGTGCTGTCGCTCTCCGGGATCGTCTTTTCCATGCAGGTCTATGACCGGGTGATCCCCGCCCAGTCCTATCCGACGCTTTACGTCCTGACCATCGGGGTGCTGATTGCCACCCTGTTTGGCTTTGTGCTGCGCGTGGCGCGCGGGCACATTATGGATCTGCTGGGCAAGCGCTCGGATATGCGCGTTTCGGATCGCGTATTCGGGCACGCGCTGCGGCTGCGCAACAGCGCGATCCCCCGCTCCACCGGCAGCTTTATCTCCCAGCTGCGCGAGCTGGAGCAGATCCGCGAGATGGTGACCTCGTCCACCATCTCGACGATTGTCGACCTGCCCTTCTTTTTACTCTTCGTGGTGGTGCTGGCGATCATCGCCCCGCAGCTGGCGTGGATCGCCCCGGTCGCGGCGGTGATCATGGTCCTGCCCGGCCTGCTGATGCAGAAGAAGCTGGCGGAGCTGGCGAAGCAGTCAGCCCATGAATCGACCCTGCGCAACGCGGTGCTGGTGGAGAGCGTGCAGGGGCTGGAGGACATCAAGCTGATGCAGGCGGAAAACCGCTTTTTGCAGCAGTGGAACAGCTATATCCAGATCACCGCGGAATCCGGCCTGCGCACTCGCGAGCTGACGCAGAACCTGATTAGCTGGGGGATGACCATTCAGAGCCTGGTCTACGCCGGAGTGATTGTAGTCGGCGCCCCGATGGTGATCGACGGCACCCTGACCACCGGCTCGGTGGTCGCCGCGTCTATGCTGGCCTCCCGCATGATCGCCCCGATGGCGACGCTGTGCGGCGTGCTGGCCCGCTGGCAGCAGGTCAAAGCGGCAAAAGAGGGGCTGGACAGCATCATGCAGCTTCCCACCGAAAACCAGCGTGAGGAGACGCCGATCCGCCAGGACGTGCTGCGCGGTCACTACCTCTTCGAGCAGGCGCAGTTCCGCTATCAGCCGGACGATCCGCGCATGGCGCTGCGCATTAACCGGCTGGAGATCAAGCCGGGAGAAAAAGTGGCGATCCTCGGGCGCAACGGCGCGGGCAAATCGACCCTGCTGCAGGCCATGGCGGGTGGGATGGATCTGGCGGCCGGCGAGCTGCGGCTCGACGGCTTCAGCCTGCCGCATCTCGACGTCGCCGACGTCCGGCGCAACGTCGGCTTTATGACCCAGAACGCGCGGCTGTTTTACGGCACCCTACGCGAAAACATCACCCTCGGCATGCCGCGCGCCACCGACGAAGAGATTTTTGAGGCGCTGGAGCTGACCGGCGCGGCAGGCTTCGTGCAGAAGCTGCCCAAGGGGCTGGACTACCCGATCATGGAAAACGGCGTGGGGCTTTCCGGCGGTCAGCGGCAGTCGATTCTGCTGGCGCGAATGCTGCTGCGCGATCCGAATATTGTGCTGATGGATGAACCCACCGCCTCGCTGGACGAGCACACCGAGCGGGAATTCATCCAGCGCCTGGGCGACTGGCTCGGGCATCGCACCCTGATTGTCGCCACGCATCGCGTACCGGTGCTGGAACTGGTGGAGCGGGTTGTGGTGTTGAAAGAGGGGATGCTGGTGATGGACGCGCCGAAAGCCCAGGCGCTGAACAACAGCCGCATGCAGCAACAGCAGCAGCAGGCAGCAACCGGACGGGAGTGGAAAAATGAAAATCAGTCAGCGTGACGTGGCGGCAATGGACGATCTGGATAATGCGCTCGACTCCGAAAGCGGCTACACCGGCGCGCGACGGATCGTGATCTTCTCGCTGCTGATGTTTGTGGTGCTGGGCGTCTGGGCGTGGTTTGGCGTGCTGGACGAGGTGTCAACCGGCTCGGGTAAAGTGATCCCCAGCTCGCGCGAGCAGGTCTTACAGTCTCTCGACGGCGGGATCCTCACCGAGCTTAACGTCCACGAGGGCGATCAGGTGCAGGCCGGACAGATACTGGCGCGGCTCGATCCGACGCGTTCCGAATCGAACGTCGGCGAAAGCGCGGCGCGCTATCGGGCTTCACTGGCCTCCAGCGCCCGCCTGTACGCCGAGGTGAACGATCTCCCGCTGAAGTTCCCCCCCTCGCTGGCAAAATGGCCGGATTTGATTGCTGACGAAACGCGACTCTACAACTCCCGCCGCGCGCAGCTGGAGGATACCCAGCGGGAGCTGCGCGCCGCGTTAGATCTCGCCAATAAGGAGCTGGCCATCACCCAGCGTCTGGTCAAAACCGGCGCCGCCAGCCACGTGGAGGTGCTGCGCCTGCAGCGGCAGAAAAGCGATCTGGAGCTGAAGCTCACCGACGTGCGCTCGCAGTATTACGTTCAGGCGCGCGAGGCGCTCTCCAAAGCCAACGCGGAGGTGGATATGGTTTCGGCGATCCTCAAGGGCCGCCAGGACTCCGTCACCCGTCTGACGGTAAAATCCCCGGTGCGCGGGATCGTGAAAAACATCAAGGTCACCACCATCGGCGGCGTGATCCCGCCCAACGGCGAGCTGATGGAGATTGTGCCGGTGGACGATCACCTGCTGATTGAAACCCGCCTGTCGCCGCGCGATATCGCCTTTATCCACCCGAACCAGGAGGCGCTGGTCAAAATCACCGCCTACGATTACGCCATTTACGGTGGGCTTCACGGGGTGGTGGAGACGATATCCCCGGACACCATTCAGGACGAAGCCAAGCCGGAAGTGTTCTATTACCGGGTGTTTATCCGTACCAGCCAGGATTACCTGGTGAATAAGGCGGGCAGGCACTTCTCGATTGTGCCGGGAATGATTGCGACGGTGGACATTAAGACCGGAGAGAAAACGGTGCTGGATTATCTGATCAAGCCGTTTAACCGGGCGAAAGAGGCGCTGAGGGAGCGGTAGTCAATCGCCTTACCGGGTCTACGTTCTAAAGCTAAGGGGAACGTGGTTTTCTCCCTCTCCCTGTGGGAGAGGGCTGGGGTGAGGGCGTCACAAAACGTGGAAAACCGAGGGAGCGAGAATCGAACACCCCTAACATAACCTCCCCACTTCTTCTGCTAAAGTAGCCCAAACTCATTTTCAGGAAGAAACCATGCGCCAACGAACCATAGTCTGCCCCATCATCCAGAACGACGGTGCCTACCTGCTGTGTAAAATGGCCGACGATCGCGGCGTGTTCCCCGGCCAGTGGGCCCTCTCCGGTGGAGGAATGGAGCCGGGCGAAACAATGGAACAGGCGCTGCGCCGTGAGATCCGCGAAGAGCTTGGCGAAGCGCTGGAGATCGTCTCGGTCACACCGTGGGCTTTTCGAGATGACATCAGGGTGAAAACCTACGCCGATGGCACCACTGAGGAGATTTACATGATCTATCTGATCTTCGACTGCATCAGTGCCAACCGGGAAGTCACGTTTAATGAAGAGTTTCAGGAGATCGCCTGGGTTTATCCGGAATCGTTAAAAGAGCTGGATCTCAACGAAGCCACGCACATTACCTTCGCCCAAAAGGGCCTGCTGTAAATTCAGACCGGAACACGGGCGACATACACCCCAATATAGCGCGCAAATTTCCCGAGAAACACGCCGGCAAACACGCCGCCGGAGACGATCGCCAGCGCGCTCATGGCGGGCTGCTGCATCGTCTGGGGAGAGACCGCGCTCATCACGCCCAGCACATACTTCACCCCGAACGCCAGCATCATAAACGGCAGCGCGGTGTAGTCTGCCTGGCGGAAAAGGGTGCGCGGCGCCTCTGCGCGGGTGATAACAGCCTGCTTAATCAGGAAATACCCCAGCACGGCCCCGGCGAGGATCCCCGCCGTCCACAATGCGACAGTCCCGGGGGTTAACGTGCGGTAGACCACCAGATCGTAAATATCCCAGATAAGAAAGATCGCCGGAATAATGGCAAGCCTCTCCAGCGTAACGGTGGCGGGCCTGCGGGCTTTAATGCCGCGAGAGATGAGGAAAATAAACAGCATCCACACCCAGGCGGGCGTGTGCGTAACGACACCGATCAGAAATTCAAACATGGAACTCACCATGAACGATCGCGGCCCGTGCCGCCCTGAACGCGTATTGCGCATAACGGCAGAAATGCCATTATGCGCAGGTCTTTTAGAGCGATTTTTTCAGGCGTTGAACCGCCTCTTTCAGATCTTCATCCGTTGGCGTCACAAATGACATGCGCAGCGTCGTTGGGTCTGGCTCATTGCAGTAGAAAAATTCGCCCGGCACAAATACTACGCCGATACTTAACGTTTTTTCCAGCCAGCGGGTGGTATTAGTACCATTATTCATTTTCGCCCACAGGAACATGCCGCCCTTCGGCTTGTGGAACGACATCACATCGCCCAGCTCGGCCTCCAGCTCGGTTGCGAACGTCTGGTATTTCTGGCGATAGGCTTCGCGGATCGTTTTAATCTGATCGGGCAGACGACCGGTTTTCAGGTACTCATACGTCATCAGCTGCGACAGCGTGCTGGTGTGCAGATCGGTGGTTTGCTTAAGGTTCACCACCGCGCGCTTCAGCCATTCCGGCACCAGCACCCAGCCTACGCGAGTCCCCGGCGCGAGAATTTTAGAGAAGGTTGAGGTATACACCACGTTCTCTTCGTTGCCGATATCTTTGGCATGGGCAATTAACGGGCGGAAGACTTCGTCGGTATAGTTAATTTCGCTGTACGGATCGTCTTCGATAATCACGAAGTCATAGCGCTTTGATAATTCCACCAGCTTTTTGCGACGTACTTCAGAAAGGGTTACCCCGCCAGGGTTGCCAAACGTCGGAACAATATAGACCGCTTTGATAGCTTTCTTTGCCACCAGGGCCTCAAGTTCGTCGACCTTCATACCGTCGCCGTCGGTGCCAACGGATTCAAAGTTGGCCTGCGCCAGGCCGAAGACCTGCAGCGCGGCGAGATAGGTTGGACGCTCAACGACAACGGTGTCACCCGGGTTGATTAACGCACGCGCCAGCACGTCAAGCGATTGCTGTGAACCAGAGGTCACGACCACATCATCGGCCTTACAGGCGATACCGCGCCCCTCGCAGATGCGCTGAATTTCCTCGCGCAGCCCCGGGACGCCTTCCGTCAGGCCGTACTGAAACGCCTCGCCAAAATGCTGTGATAAGACGGCATTGGCAGCAATTTTAAGCCCTTCGTGATCGAACAGATCGGGATTAGGAATACCCCCGCCCAGCGAAATCACCCCTGCCATTTTGCTATGTTTTAATAATTCACGGATAGCAGATGATTGCAGGCCCTGCGCGCTGCTGGCGAGTTTGTTTGCAGACATTCTTTGATTACCTTCTTTTTTTATATTGTGCCCAATCTTAGCAGAATATGGGCGATAAATTCCGTAAGCTTAGGCAGTTGACGTAAATCCTGACGCCACAATAAATGCACGGGTCTCGGTGCCGGAATGTACTCCTCCATCACCCGCACCAGCCTGCCGCTTTCCAGATCCTCCGCCACCAGCACCTCCGGCTGCAGCAACAGCCCCGCCCCGGCTCGCGCCGCCATGCGTAAGCCGTAGCCGTCGTTACATCTTAAGATCGCATCCCGCTTCCAGCGCACCTCCCCTTCCACACCCGGCAGCCGCCACTCGTTGCGTGCCGTCCACACCGTGTGCGAAAGACACAGATGATCCACCAGATCGGCAGGCGTTTGCGGCGTGCCGTGTCGCGCTAAATAATCCGGCGCGGCGCAGATCACCATGTTGTAGGGGCACAGGTATTTCGCCACCAGATCGTCATTGCGAACGTCACCAATGCGAATGGCCAGATCGACGCCCTCCTCCACCAGATCGACCATCCGGTTGGTGAGATCCAGCTCGATGCGTACCTCCGGGTAGCGCTGTAAAAAGGTTGCCGTCAGCGGGGCAATCACGCAGCCGCCAAACGACGTGGGTGCCGTGACGCGCAGGGTGCCGGACGGTGCGGCGCGCAGCCGCTCGACTGCATTTTCAGCAATGGAGACCTGCTCCAGCACCCGCTTCGCCTCGTCGAAATAGACCCGTCCGGCATCGGTCAGGCTCTGACGGCGCGTGTTGCGCTCCAGCAGTCGCGTGCCGAGCTGGGACTCCAGCAGCGCAACGTACTTGCCCACCATCACCGCCGACATCTCCAGACGTGACGCCGCGCCGGTAAAGCTGCCGCTTTCCACCACCGCAATAAACGTCTCCATACCGCGAAGCTTATCCATATTCCAAACCCCTAGTTAGCAATCTTCTAACTTTAACCCAGTTTATCTGCATTTTAATTTATTAAAGAATGAAGGCTCACAACATGAGGAGTCGGCTATGAAAATCGTCATTATTGGTGCCAGCGGTACGGTCGGTCGTGCAGTAGCGGAAGAGCTGGGTCGTCGCCACGAGGTCATCCGCGTGGGCCGCACGCAGGGAGACGAGCAGGTGGATATCACCTCGCAGGCGAGCGTCCAGGCGCTGTTTGAGAAAATCGGCCCGGTGGATGCGATTGTCTCCGCCAGCGGTGGCCTTCACTTTGGCCCGCTCGCGACCATGAAAGACAGCGACTTCAACCAGGGCCTGCAGGATAAACTGCTCGGGCAGGTGCGCCTGGCGCTGACCGGCCAGCACTACCTGAACGAAGGCGGCTCGATTACGCTGATAAGCGGGATTGTGGCGCACGAGCCGATTGCTCAGGGAGTTAACGCCACCACGGTAAACGCGGCGCTGGAAGGGTTTGTTCGCGCTGCCGCCTGCGAGCTGCCGCGCGGGATCCGCATCAACCTCATTAGCCCAACGGTGCTCACCGAATCCGCCGAAGCGTATGACGGCTTCTTCCCCGGCTTTGAGAGCGTTCCCGCCGCAACCGTGGCGAACGCCTACCGCCGCAGCGTGGAAGGGGTGCAGAGCGGGCGGGTGTATAAGGTGGGTTACTGAGCCTTACGGGCGGCGATCAGTACCAGCATCGGGCGCTCCGCCTCTTCGGCCAGCGCGGGCCAGGCGTCAATCTGCGCCTGCGCTGGCCCCCACTCGTTGACTTCGCTTACCGTTAATCCGGCCCTGATGAGCGCGTTAAGCGTGGTGCCCAGCGTGCGGTGGTATTTCACCACCCCGTCCGCCAGCCAGTTGCTGACGCGCTTGCCTTCATCCTGATAATGGTTCACGCCCCAGAACCGCTCGCCGCTGTCGTCGGTCAGCCAGCCCTGACGGGTGGCGCAGGTGTATATCGGGTGCTCCATCGAAAAGACCAGGCTGCCGCCGGGTTTGAGCGCACGCTGAACCCCGGCGAACAGCGTGTCCAGCTCCGGCAGGTAGTGCAGCGCCAGGGAGCTGTAGACCAGATCGAGGCTGTTCTCGTTGAGCGTGAGAGATTCCAGATCGCTACGCTGATAGTGAACCTGTGGATCAGCGGTAAGCTCCGCCGCGCGGGCGAGCATCTTTTCTGAGATATCGACTCCCGTGACGTCAGCAGCGCCCAGCTCGCGCGCTGCGCGGCAGAACCAGCCGTAGCCGCAGCCGAGATCGACAACCGATTTGCCGGTTAAATCCGGCAGCATGGCCTTAAGCGCGGGCCACTCCGGCGCGCCGTCCAGACCCTGAACCGAGCGCGAAAGCTGGGCGTAGCCCTCGAAAAACGCCGGATTGTCGTAGATGTTTTGTGCCATGGCAGATCCCTCTTTAAGAATGTGACTCCCAGTATAAAACATTGCCGGGTGGCGCTGCGCTTACCCGGCCTACGATTTGAGGGTTTCAGTAGGCCGGGTAAGCGCAGCGCCACCCGGCTCGCTTTTAGCCTACGGTACCCCAGACCAGATTTCCCTTATGGAACGTCGCGGTACGCGGTGAAATGCGCGCCACGGCCTCGGCGGAGCAGGAGGCATCCACCAGCACAAAGCTGGCGTCGTCCTGCGCTTTTGGCCACACGCGCTCGCCTTTGTCGTTCAGCGGCAACACGTCGCCGGTGGCGATACCGAGCGCGCGGGAGAGCGTCTGCTCGTTGGGGCGAATATAGAGCTGCGCATAGAGATTCGCTTTCTCCAGCATGTCCCCCAGACCGTACGGCGACCAGTGATCGATCACGCTGTCGGTGCCGGTCATCACGAACACGCCCTTCTCGCGCAGCTGCTTCAGCGGCATATGCAGGGTGCCAATCGGCACGGTGGAGGCGATGGTCACCTGCTGCGCCGCCATGCGGGTGGCGATCTCATCCACCTGCTGCTCGTTGAGCGTCGCCAGCGCGAAGGCGTGGCTGATGGTGAGTTTCCCCTTCAACTCCGGCGTTTTCTCCACGGTTTCGACCATATAGTTCACCGCCGCCACGCCCGCCGGGCTGGTTTCGTGCAGGTGAATGTCTACCCCTTTGTCGTAATCCAGCGCAATCTGGAACATGGTGTCGAGCGATTTCTCCATGGCGCCGTCGACGTTGGTGGGGTCCAGCCCGCCCACGTAGTGCGCCCCGGCCTGCATCGCCTCGCGCATCAGCTTTTCAGAATTCGACAGCAGCAGCCCGTGCTGCGGGAAGGCGACGATTTCGCAGTCAAAACCCGCTTTGCGGCGCGCCAGCACCGCCTGCAAATTTTCCAGGTTTTTCAGGCCAGAAACCGGCTCAATGTTGCAGTGGCTGCGGGCGATGGAGGAACCTTTGGACTGGATCAGGTCGATCAGCTTTTCCGCACGCTCCTGGGTGTAGGGCTGCAGCTCCGGCAGCAGCTTCTGCTCAAGGCGGATCATGTCCTGAATCGTGGTGCCCGCCGGACGGTTCAGGGAGCGCCACGGGCCGCCGTAAAAGGTTTTATCCAGATGGATGTGCATGTCGCGCATCGCCGGGAGCATCAGCTTGCCGCCTGCGTCATAGTGCGGCAGCGTGGCGTCGGCGTGGCTCTTGTTGTCGCGCAGGGCGACGATCTTCCCGTCTTTAATTTCCAGCGTTTTCAGCTCGGTGCGGGTGCTCGTCGCTACGCTGCCGTCGACGTTAAACCCGGCCTCCAGCAGCACGTTGTCGAGGTAGTAGTGTTTTGCGGTGATGTTCATGGGTTTGCCGGTCTCGCAGGTTGGCTTTGCGGTATCCGCAGCATACGCGACGGAGCCGGTCGCGCCAAACAGCGCGCAGGCGGTGACCATTTTGCCGCTCTGGCTAATAAACTCGCGGCGGCTTTTATTTTCACTCATCTTATCTTCCTTCATTAACAATATGGGTGCCGGTTTCCCCGCGCAGCGCCGCGGGCAGGCAGTCCGGCGAGGTGACGATCACCCGCTTGCCGCCGTGGTGTAAAAATTCCAGCGAGGCGACGATTTTGGGCAGCATGCTGCCCGCCGGGAAGTGGCCTTCGTCCATATAACGCGTCATCTGCGCCACGTTAACGGTGTCCAGCGCCTGCTGGTTTGGCTTGCCGAAGTTGACGCACACCTTTTCCACGCCGGTGGTAATCACCAGCACGTCGGCACCGATCTCCCGCGCCAGCAGCGCCGTGGAGAGATCTTTATCAATCACCGCATCGACGCTCTGGTAATCGCCCTGCGCCGAGCGCACAACGGGGATCCCGCCGCCGCCCGCGCCAATCACAACAAAGCCTTTTTGCGTCAGGGTTTTGATGGCCTCCGATTCGACAATCCGCAGCGGCTGGGGTGAGGCCACCACGCGACGATAGCCCCGACCGGAGTCTTCTACGAAATGCCAGTCCGGATGGGCGATTTGTAGTTCATCACGCTGCGCCTCGCTGAAGAACGCGCCGATCGGTTTCGTCGGGTGCGTAAAGCCGGGATCGTTTTTATCCACCTCAACCTGCGTAACGACCGTGACCGCTTTTTGCTCCCCGCGCGCGGCCAGGCGGTTGTTGAGCGCCTGCTGGATCAGGTAGCCGATACCGCCCTGGGTGTCCGCCACGCAGTTTGCCAGCGGGGTCAGCGGGAGCCCTTCCCGCTCGTGGGCGATTTCGGCGCGGCGCAGATCCAGCCCCACCTGGGGGCCGTTGCCGTGGGTGAGCACGATGTCATAGTCGGAGGCCAGCATTTCCAGCACCGACTCCGCCACCGCTTTCACCGCCTGCGCCTGATGTTCAACCGACTGGCTGGCGTTGTCTTTGATAATGCTGTTGCCGCCGATGGCGACGACCATAAGCTCTTTCATTTTGTTTCCTTTAGAAGGTGCGTTCTGGTGCCCTCACCCCGGCCCTCTCCCAAAGGGAGAGGGGGATTAACAGAGATATCCAGCACATGCTTCACCACAAACATGCCGCCCATCATCAGATACGCGGTGACGAACATCAGCGAACTGCCTTCGGCAAATCCCACCACCGGGGCGTGGATCACGCCAAACAGCGCAAGCAGTGCGCCCACGGCAGCAGCAATCGCGCCCCGCAGCGGCTTGTTGATGATGGCGAAGATGGCGATACAGCCCCACAGCATGCTGGCGAGCGGTGCGCCGTTCCCCAGATGGACTAATCCCTCGTAGTAGATCCCCTTGCTGTGCAGCACGTCGGTGTCGATTTTGACCGCGCTGGTGCCTGCCGCCCCCATCACGCTGTTCATCATGGTCAGCGCCCATTTGGCGATCCACGGGAACAGGCAGATGAAGATAACGGGCACCTCCACTTTGGGGGTTTCCCTTACCACCTGGTTGGCGGTGACGACGCCGATAAACACCAGAATTGGCACGATGGCGGTCATCGGAATGATGGCGAGCATAAACGCCCCCAGCCCGAACAGCGGCACGATGAACATGGTCACGCCGGAGGCTAGCGTGTAGCCGATGCTGGCCCCCATCGCTTTCCAGCCTGGGTGGCCGACGTAGACCGTCACCGGGAACGGGTTCCCCATCAGGCAGCCGAGCATGGAGGCCAGGCCGTTCGCCAGCATTACCTTACGCGTTGGGTACGCATCCCCCGCCGCGTGGGCGCTTTCGATGTTCTCCAGGTCAAAGATGTAGTTCGCCAGCCCCAGCGGCACGGCAGAGGCAAGATACGGCAACGCGTGCGGCAGGCCCTGCAGGAAGCCTTCCACGTGCACCTGCGGCGGGTTAAAGCCGAAGGATGACATGGACGCTTTAATCGCTTCCGGGCTTTGCAGGCCGGAAATCCACGCAAGCGCCGTACCGGCTATCAGCAGCAGCAGGCCGGTCGGGATACGGGCGAAAATCGGCTTTTTGCCAAACCAGTTAATGAAGATCAGCAGCAATACGATGAACGACACGGTCGGCGCTTCGAACGCCTGCAGCATCGGGTTCATCGCCAGCAGCAGCAGGCCTAAACCGGAGAGGCACGACAGCAGCACGGTACGCGGGATCATCTTGCGGATGGTTTCCCCTAAAAACGAACCGCCCGCGAGGATCATCGCCTCCACGAAGCACCACACCAGGCCAATCTGGATCGCGAACTCCGCATCGCCCGTTTGCTGGTAGACCGGCATTAAGACCAGAAAGGTCACGGTAAAAATTGACGGCGCGCTCGGGCCGGACGGCAGCGCGGTGACGTCCGTACGCCCGGTGGCGCGCGCCATCTGCATGCCGAACCATGCGTAGCAAATACTCGCGGCCAGCACCGCCAGCCCGAAGGCCGGCGCGATGCGTCCATAAACAATCTCCTTCGGGATGCCGACGACAAAAATGAGCAGCCCCATCATGGTCAGCAAATTGGTCAGGTTGTTGGTCATCAACCCGAAATAGGCCGCCCAGTCACCTCTTTTCCACTCCAGTTTCATGTTTTTCATGGATGCATGCCTTATAAAAAGTAGCGATCGCGGAAGGTCAACAGCGCCTTTTCAAAACAGCTAAACGGCGGGTGAACGATGCCCGCCCCAATCATGCCGATGCCCGCGTCTTTATGGGCAATGGCGGTGTTAATCACCGGCAGAATGCCGCTGCCCGCGACTTTGGTGATGTCGATCGCGGTCGGAATCCCCATAAACGAGAGCAGCGGAATGGTGACGTTCGGGTTTTCGCCGAGGGTGATTTCGCGCATCTGACGGGAGAAGTCGATGGCTTCATCCACCGTCCCGCCCACCAGCGCAACAATCGCCGGGGCCGTCGCCATCGCAAAGCCGCCGATGCCGTAGGTTTCGGTAATCGCGCTGTCGCCGATATCCAGCCCGGAGTCTTCCGGCCTATAGCCCGCGAACATCGGGCCAATCACCTGCTGCGCCGGGCCGGTGAACCACTGCCCCGGCAGGCCGGAAACGCGCAGGCCAAACTCGTAGCCGTTGCGCGCCATGGTGGTAACGACGGTGCTGTACTCAATGCCGTGAGCGGCGTCCAGCGCGGCTTTACACATCGCCATCCACGTCGGGCCGGAGAAGTAGTCGCTGCTGGCGACAAACTCGAACACCTCGCGCTGCTGCTCCACCGGATAGCCCGCCTGGATCAGCCCCGGCGTCAGCGCCTGGATCAGCAGCGTGGTGCCCGCGTTGTTGCGGTTGTGGCACTCGTCGCCCATGTGCAGCGCCTGCGCCAGCATCAGGCGCAGGTCGATTTCGCCGATAATCTTCATCGCGTCGCGCAGCATCGGGCCGAGCACGTCGCGCATCCAGTTCAGGCGGTCGATCACGCTCTGGTCGTTGGCCCCCATGCGCAGGATCTTCGCCATCTGCTCGCTGAGGTTGGTGAAGGCGCGGTTGCCGTAGGTTTTGTTTTCAACGATGTGCATAAACATCGACGCGGAGGTGACGCCCGCCATCGAGCCCACGCAATCATGCTCGTGGCACGGCGAGAAGGTAATATCGCCTGAGGCCGCCAGCCTTGCCGCGTCGTCCAGATCTTTCGCCAGCCCTTCAAACACCAGCGCCCCGGTGACCGCGCCCTTCATCGCCCCGCACATATTTTCCCAGGAGACGGGTGGACCGGCGTGCAGAATGGTGGTGCGGGTCATCCCCGGCACAACGTTAATGGCCTGGTCATAGCCCACCAGCACCGGATGGGACTGAATAATACGCTCAAGGGCGATTTGGTTAGCGGCGGCGATTTTCTCCGCCAGCGGTTTTTCCGCCAGCTGGTCGAGCGCCTCAACGACCTGCATATTGCCCTGCCCCGGCGGCGTCCATTCGAGCAGGGTCACGGGAACGTGCTGTTTTTTGAGATCGTCGCTGAACATTGCAATGCCAACGTTAATGACGTTCAGCGGCTGGTTGAATAAGGTCGTCATTATGCTTTCTCCCCTTTGCAAACAAATTCGCGAGCCAGTAATCCGGTGTTGGTACTGCTGCTGGCCCAGATGACGCCTGCGTCGGTCAGCAGCTGACACTGCTGCGCCAGCGACTGCGGATCCTGGTCGGTGCCGAGCACGTAGCCGAGGATCTCAAGCGGACGGCGATCGGCCTTCGCGATGGCCTGCGCCTCTTTGATAGCGTCGATCATCACCCCCACCGGATCCTCATGCGCGC
Source organism: Enterobacter cloacae complex sp. CARB60 (assembly GCF_036487345.1). Lineage (NCBI taxonomy): Bacteria > Pseudomonadati > Pseudomonadota > Gammaproteobacteria > Enterobacterales > Enterobacteriaceae > Enterobacter > Enterobacter cloacae complex sp. CARB60. Next base: position 953,304 of record NZ_JAZKLC010000002.1, on the reverse strand, counting down.
CAAAGCCCAGCACGAAGTCCATGACGATCACGCCCACCTCCGGATCGCGCGCCTCCTGCAGCAGGCGGCTGATGCGGTTGGTCGGGTCGATCATCGGGTGCGGCTTGCCGTTGGTGAAGTCGTCGTCGCCAAAGTCGAGGAAGGTGTGGGCTTTACTGACGCTGATGTCGCTCAGGCGCTTAGCCGGATCCGGCTGGATGTTGCTGTAAACGTCGTCGAACTTCTCCAGTGCCGCGAACATCGCCTCGTCGCACAGGGTGCCGCCGCAGAACAGGCCGCGAATGTACTTCTGCCGCGGCGTCAGGCGGGCGCGCACCTCTTCAATCAAAGGCCAGTTGAGCGGATGCAGATCGAGGGACTCTTTTTTGATGCCGGTGAGCAGGACGGCCTTCAGGGCAGCCTCTTTAGTGCCGCGCGCAAACTGCAGGCCGTCTTCATCGGCAGGCGGTTCGCTGCGGCCGAGGAAACAGACAACCACCGGCTTGCGGCAGGCTCTGGCGCGGGTCAGCACCTTTTCTGCCACCGCTGGCGCGGGCGGCTTGGAGATCAGCGCGATAACCTGGGTGCCCTCGTCGGCTTCCAGCATATCAATGGCGTCGAGCATCATCAGGCCGCCAATTTTCTCGCTGAGATCGCGCCCGCCGGTGCCAATCAGCTGCGACACGCCGCCGCCGAATTCGTGAATGCGCACGCTCAGCTCCTGGCTGCCGGTGCCGGATGCGCCGACGATGCCAATTGGCCCGCGGCGCACCGCGTTAGCAAAGCACAGCCCCGCGCCGTTGATGATGGCGGTGCCGCAGTCCGGCCCCATCATCAGCAGCCCTTTCCGGTGCGCGAGCTGCTTCAGCGCCAGCTCGTCGTCGAGCGATACGTTATCGGAGAAGAGCATCACGTTAAGATCGTTTTCCAGCGCCTGGCGCGCTTCGCGGGCGGCGAAGGTACCGTTGACGGAAATGACCGCGAGGTTGCTGTCCGGGCGATGGGTTTTGGCGCTGGCAATCGTCGCGTAGCGCGCCTCATGGGAGCCTGCGCTCTCTTTACGGGTGAACAGCGCTTCAATAGCGGCCAGCGTTTCATCATTCGCCGCGTCGCCTTTAATCACGATCATCAGGTCGCCGTTTTTAGCCTCGGCTAATTCCGGCGTTAATAGCCCGAGGTTTTTTAAGACGCCTTTGTTCATTTCCGTTGCCATGGCCACAAAAGCCTGCTCGACGCCCGCTAATTTATTGGCTTTGGTGGAAACGGACATTAATGATACGGAGTCAAAATAGGTGTTCTTTTTTATGACGATTTTCGTTGGCATTATTTTCTCCTGAAAGCGGATAAAAGGGGGCCGCCGTCGTGCAAAATGCACGTCGGTAAAAAATACTTTTGAATTAACGGCCAGCCGGAAAAGGCTGGCCGAATACGTTATGCGCCCGCCGCCAGCAGCAGGTCGGCTATCGCATCGAAGCCTTTTTCCCGCGCCAGTTCGAGCGGGGTTTTGCCGTATTTATCGGTCATGTGCGGGTTCGCGCCATGCTCCAGCAAAAGCTTGACGATCTCCTGCTGCTTCGCGCCGCCGTCATTGAGCACGATCGCTTCCAGCAGCGGCGTCCAGCCGACAAAGTTGGTGTGGTTGACGTTGATATCGGTTTTTTCCAGCAGCTCGCGCACGATCTCCACGTGCCCTTTTTCACTGGCTGGCGTAATGCCCACGCCGCCAAAACGCGTCAGGCGGTCGAGATCCGGATTTGCCGGAAGGACAATGCGCAGCAGGGTGATATCGTTGGTCAGGCAGCTAATCAGGAAGGGGTTAAAGCAGGTCTGATCCTGTTTATCAATATCCGCCCCGGCGGAAATTAATAATTCTACGCAGGAATAATGCTTTTTCAGGCTGGCAATAATAACGGCGGTTCTTTTCTGGCGGTTGGTGGCGTTAATATCCACGCCTTTTTCCAGGCAGGCTTTTAGCGCATCGCTATTGCCCTCTTCTGCCGCCAGCAGAAATTCAGTAACGAGTTCGTTCGCAGACATATTCAGACTCCCGATGTTTTTATTTCTGTTGACCTGAGAATAGCAACAGCCTGGTCATAAAAGAATCCGCTTAAAAATGATTCATCGACAGTCAATTCATTGTTGAGGTAAATTCAACAAACCGGTCAAAACGTGCGTCTGTGCAACCTTTTCCTTATGTTTCCCCGCGTTTTAGCGCCCGACACTGCATTATGCTTATGTCTGACGAAGCCTTACCGCGTGCGGCTTTCGACAAAGAGTCAGAACTGTGATCGGCTTCAAATGCGTTGTAACAGCGCTGTTAAAATATGTTCAAAACTGATGGCTGAAGGGAGTGAGATATGAATTCCATCTTTACAGAAGAGAATCTGCTGGCCTTTACTACCGCCGCACGCTTCGGCAGCTTCAGCAAAGCCGCCGCCGAGCTGGGCGTGACGACCTCCGCCATCAGTTACACCATTAAGCGCATGGAGACCGGGCTGGACGTGGTGCTGTTTGTCCGCAGCACGCGCAGCATTGAGCTGACCGAGTCCGGGTTTTACTTTTACCGTAAGGCCACCGACCTGCTTAACGACTTCCACGCCATCAAGCGCGGCATAGATACTATTTCGCAGGGCATTGAGGCGCGGGTGCGCATCTGTATCAATCAGCTTTTATATACGCCGCGCCACACCGCCAGGCTGCTGCAGGTGCTGAAAAAACAGTTTCCGACCTGTCAGATCACCGTGACCACCGAGGTGTACAACGGCGTCTGGGACTCCATCATCAACAACCAGGCCAATATCGCGATTGGCGCGCCGGACACGCTGCTCGACGGCGGCGGGATTGATTACACCGAGATCGGCGCCATCCGCTGGGTCTTTGCCATCGCGCCTGAACACCCGCTGGCGTTCACCCCGGAGCCGATAGCGGAAAGCCAGCTGCGCCTGTATCCCAACATCATGGTGGAAGATACCGCGCACACCATTAACAAAAAGGTCGGCTGGCTGCTGCACGGGCAGGAGGCCATTCTGGTGCCGGACTTTAACACCAAATGTCAGTGTCAGATCCTGGGGGAAGGGATAGGTTTTTTACCGGAGTATATGACCCGCGAGGCGGTAGAAGCGGGGCTGCTGGTTACCCGACGTATTAATAACCCGCGTCAGGACTCTCGTATGCTGCTCGCCACGCAGCATGCCGCAACCGGCCAGGTCACGCGGTGGATCAAACAGCAGTTTGGCCCCGCGGGGGTGCTGACCCACATCTATAGCGATCTCCTCTGGCGCGAGGCCACAAATTAGTTTAGCATTTACTTAATTAAGAAAATGCTAAACTACCATGACCGAACTTGAACAGCTTCAGGCCAGCGCCGGGCAGGCCGCCACACTCTTAAAAGCGATGAGCAACCCGCGCCGGCTGCTGATCCTCTGTACCCTGTGCGGAGCGCCCGGCACCAGCGCGGGAGAACTGGCGCGAGCCACGGGGCTAAGTCCTTCCGCCACGTCGCAGCATCTGGCGCGCATGCGTGAGGAAGGTCTTATCGACAGCACCCGCGACGCGCAGCGCATCCTCTATTTCATTAAAAACGATGCGGTACACCAGCTAATCAGCACCCTGAAAACCCTTTATTGCCCGTAAGGAGTCGCCATGTCCCTTCCTCTTCTTTCACCGCACCAGGCCAATGCCCGCGTCGCTGAAGGCGCAAAACTGATTGATATCCGTGATGCCGATGAGTACGCCCGCGAGCATATTCCCGCCGCGCGATCCGTGCCGCTGGATACCTTACCCGGCGGACTTAACGCGCAGGCGGGTGATACGGTGATTTTTCACTGCCAGTCCGGCGCCCGGACGTCGGGGAATGCCGACCGCCTTGCTCAGGCCGCCGCGTCCGCACAGGCATTTGTCGTCGAGGGAGGCATTCAGGGCTGGAAGCAGGCCGGGCTGCCGACCGTCGAAGACAAATCCCAGCCGCTGCCACTGATGCGTCAGGTACAAATTGCCGCCGGGCTGCTGATACTCTGTGGCGTAGTGCTGGGCTATAGCGTCTCCAGCGGCTTTTTCCTGCTCAGCGGTTTTGTCGGAGCCGGGCTGCTGTTCGCCGGTGTCACGGGCTTTTGCGGTATGGCGCGACTGCTCAAGGTGATGCCCTGGAACCGGCGTACCTCATAAGCAGTAATCGGTGAAATACGCTGTACCCGGCGTCATGCGTGGGCTAAGGTGAAGATCGCTAAAACGATGAGGAGGTAATATGTTTTCTGTCGGTGATTATGTGCAACCGCGTAAAGGCGGCCCGAAGCTGAAAGTGCTCGAAGTGAACGGTGACAGCATTGTGGCGGTCCAGGCCAGCAATGAGCAAGGCGAGAAATATACTCTGAAAGCTGCCGATCTGGCGCCGTATACCGAAGAAGGCGATTTCGGCGTCTGCTGAACAGCCAGCCGGGCGGCGTGTTCCGCCCGGCTCACCTGTTAGATCAGAAAATCATCCAGTGATTTACCTTTAGCCAGCGCGCTGGCAATAGGCTTCGGCGTGCGGCCCTGGCCGGTCCACGTTTTCTCTTCACCGTTCTGGTCAATAAAACGATATTTTGCTTCACGCGGCTTGCGCTTTTTCGCGGGTTTACCCGCCTGCGCCAGTTCAGAGCCCAGCAGATCGGTCGGTGAAATACCATCGGCTTTCATCAGTTCCAGCAGGGCATTAATTTTTTCCTGCTGCTCAGCACGCTGCTGCTCTAATTCCGTCAGCTCACTCCGTTTCTCTTCGGTAACGACCCTGACCTTTTCCAGCATTTCCTCAAGAACGTCCAGGGTTAATTCACGCGCCATGGCGCGCAGAGTTCGGATATTATTAAGATTCTGTAACGTCAAAGACATATTATTTGCAAACCTTCTCTTTAGGGTAAATAGATAAATCGCCGACAGAATAATTCATTTCCATAGAAATATCTACCCGCGAGCCCGTCCTGCCAGTAATGTAAATATAGTTAAATACTACCGTTAATATTATCTTATGACGCATATGGGATATGCACAGACTCAATCATCACATCAATATAAATGGTCAACCTTAATCAAAATTTCAGCATCCTGCGCTACGCGCAAGAGGAGCAAATCCCATCTCGACGCCACAAACATCAACCATCTGATTTACATGAAAAAAATCATCAAGCGAGACAGATTATAACGAACCGAACAAAAAACAACCAACTTTAGAGAATTTTGTGGACAAAAGGCGATTAAATAAAAATTAATCACTAGTTGTTAGTTCAAATGCAGAGATATACGCTATACACGTCAAACAAACCAACCTAAAGCACTAATCGCTTCGGGAAAATCGTTTCTTTTGTGCGCTTCTCAAGGAGTTCAGACATGTTCTCACCGCAATCACGCCTTCGCCATGCCGTGGCGGATACTTTCGCGATGGTTGTCTACTGTTCCGTTGTGAACATGCTGATCGAAATATTCCTCTCCGGAATGTCCTTCGAGCAGTCACTTTCTTCTCGTCTGGTGGCAATCCCGGTCAATATTATTATTGCATGGCCTTACGGGTTATACCGCGATGCGGTAATGCGTTTCGCGCGTCGTATCAGCCCCGCAGGCTGGGCGAAAAACCTGGCGGACGTTCTGGCGTATGTGACGTTCCAGTCGCCGGTTTACGTGGCTATTCTGCTGACGGTGGGTGCAGACTGGCACCAGATCGCTGCGGCCGTGAGTTCGAATATTGTGATTTCAATGCTGATGGGTGCGGTATACGGCTATTTCCTCGACTACTGCCGCCGCCTGTTTAAGGTCAGCCAGTACAGCCAGGCAAAAGCGTGATGTGAAGCGACTGGCGCACGCCAGTCGCGAATTTACTGTACGTCGCCAAACAGTCCCTTCAAAAACCGCTCCAGCGCCATGCGTGAGCTGAAACCATGCGGAATACCATAATGCTCATGCCGTTCGCCGCCTAAATAGAGCGGAAATTGCTGATAATGATCGCAGGTTTTAATATCCGAGGCAGGCTCAGCAAATGACAGACTTCTGTCTTTCAGTGTCGGGTGAATAATGAGAGCGGTACGTCCCATTCTTGCTTCGCGATTAACGTAAACATAATTCTCGCCACGGCGATATCCATACGCTTTTGATGTCACCTCATCCATGGTGAATCCCTCTTTTTCAAGAACGCGCGCCACCTCATCAGGTCGTAAATACATATCTTTTCCTCGTTATCTTTTCCTGCCCGGCAACCTTACAGTATTCAGCATTAGCAGGGCTTTCAGAATAATCCATAAACTGCCGGATAACGCGTGATGCGCTTCAGATATTAAATTTCTGAACTAAACTGAACGGGAACACAAAATTACGGAGGATCGTATGTTTAACAGACCGAACCGAAACGATATTAATGACGACGCTCAGGATATTCGTAATGATGTCAGCCAATTAGCGGATACGCTGGAAGAGGTGCTGAAGTCCTGGGGAACTGACGCGAAGGACGAAGCGGATGCCGCAAAACGTAAGGCTCAGTCTCTGCTCCGTGAAACCCGCGCGCGTTTGAACGGGCGTACGCGCACGACTCAGGCTGCCTGCGATGCGGTCAGCTGCGCAACGACCTTCGTGCGCGAAAAACCGCTCTGCACGCTGGGCACGGTCGCGGCCGTCGGGATCTTCGTGGGTGCCCTGCTTAGCCTGCGTAAATAATCCCTCGCGCACGTTTCTCAGCCCCGGTGGCCAATGGCTGCCGGGGCTTTTCTTTGCCTTCTTGCCTGAAAAAGCCGCACAGCCTGCCCTGCCCCGCTGTGCTCATCATAGGGGCAACATCAATCTAAATTTCCCATATCTTGTATGGTTGAAACTTAAGACAACTACATCTAGTATTCCTTTTAGCAAGACACACACAACCTGACGCGACGATTCGCGCCGCAATCTCATTTTAAATGGAAATACGAATCATGAGCATTATTATTTACACTCGTAACGATTGTGTTCAGTGCCACGCCACAAAACGGGCAATGGAAAGCCGCGGGGTGGCTTTTGAGATGGTGAATATTGACCAGCAGCCCGAGGCCGCCGATACCCTGCGCGCGCAGGGTTTTCGTCAGCTTCCGGTGGTGGTCGCCGGGGAGACAAGCTGGTCTGGCTTTCGCCCGGACATGATTAACCGCCTCGCCGCGCAGGCCGCCCGGGCATGAGTGGGCTGGTTTTCTTCTCCAGCAGCTCGGAAAACACGCTCCGCTTTATCGAGCGCGTCGGGCTGCCTGCGGTGCGCATTCCGCTCAACGAGCGGGAGCGGATCCGGGTAGAGGAACCGTACATTCTGGTGGTGCCGAGCTATGGCGGCGGCGGCACGGCGGGCGCGGTACCCCGCCAGGCGATCCGCTTTCTGAACGATCCTCATAACCGCGGGCTGATTCGCGGCGTGATCGCGGCGGGCAATCGCAATTTCGGCGACGCCTTTGGCCGCGCCGGAGATGTCATCTCTCAAAAATGCGGCGTGCCGTATCTCTATCGTTTTGAGCTGATGGGGACACAGCAGGACGTCGAAAACGTGCGTAAAGGAGTGAACGAATTTTGGCAACGACAACCGCAGAACGGGTGATTCAGGCGACACCGGATTACCACGCATTAAACGCCATGCTTAACCTCTACGATCGCGAGGGGCGCATCCAGTTCGATAAAGATCGTGAGGCGGTGGATGCCTTTTTTGCCGCCCACGTGCGGCCCAACAGCGTGACGTTTGCAAGCCAGAATGAACGTCTCGACTATCTGGTTAAAGAAGGCTACTACGAAGAACGCGTGCTGACCCGCTACGACCGCGCCTTTGTGGTGAAGCTGTTTGAACGCGCCCACGCCAGCGGCTTTCGTTTCCAGACCTTCCTCGGCGCGTGGAAGTACTACACCAGCTACACCCTGAAGACCTTTGACGGCAAGCGCTACTTAGAGAGCTTTGAAGATCGCACCGTGATGGTAGCGCTGACGCTGGCACAGGGCGATGAGGCGCTGGCGGAGCAGCTAGTCGATGAGATCCTCTCCGGACGCTTCCAGCCCGCCACGCCGACCTTTCTCAACTGCGGCAAGGCCCAGCGCGGCGAGCTGGTTTCCTGCTTCCTGCTGCGTATCGAAGACAATATGGAGTCGATTGGCCGCGCGGTGAACTCGGCGCTACAGCTTTCCAAACGCGGCGGCGGCGTGGCGTTTCTGCTCTCTAACCTGCGCGAATCGGGCGCGCCGATCAAGCGCATCGAAAACCAGTCCTCCGGCGTGATCCCGGTGATGAAGATGCTTGAGGATGCGTTCTCCTATGCCAACCAGCTTGGCGCGCGCCAGGGGGCGGGGGCAGTTTACCTGCACGCGCATCATCCGGACATTCTGCGTTTTCTGGATACCAAGCGCGAAAACGCCGACGAAAAAATCCGCATCAAAACCCTGTCGCTCGGCGTGGTGATCCCGGATATCACCTTTAAACTGGCCAGGGAGAATGCCGACATGGCGCTCTTCTCGCCGTACGATATTGAGCGTATTTATGGCAAAGCGTTTGGCGATGTGGCCATCAGCGATCTTTATGACGAGCTGGTGGCCGACGATCGCATTCGCAAAAAAACCATTAACGCCCGCGATTTCTTCCAGACGCTTGCGGAGATCCAGTTTGAGTCCGGCTATCCGTACATCATGTATGAAGATACGGTAAACCGCGCGAACCCGATTGCCGGGCGCATAAACATGAGCAACCTGTGCTCGGAGATTTTGCAGGTCAACAGCGCGTCAGCCTACGACGAAAACCTGGACTACGCGGACATCGGCAAGGATATCTCCTGCAACCTCGGGTCGCTGAATATTGCCCACACCATGGATTCCCCAGACTTTGGCCGCACGGTGGAGACCGCCATTCGCGGGCTTACGGCGGTGTCGGACATGAGCCATATCCGCAGCGTGCCGTCTATTGAAGCGGGTAACGCCGCGTCGCACGCCATCGGGCTGGGGCAGATGAACCTGCACGGCTATCTGGCGCGGGAAGGCATCGCCTACGGCAGTCCGGAAGGGCTGGATTTCACCAACCTCTATTTCTACACCATTACCTGGCACGCGCTGCACACCTCGATGATGCTGGCGCGCGAGCGCAACCAGCGGTTCGCGGGATTTGAGCAGTCCCGCTATGCCAGCGGGGCGTATTTCAGCCAGTATCTGGAAGGCGACTGGCAGCCGAAAACCGAAAAAGTGCGCGAACGGTTTGCCCGCGCGGGGATTACCCTGCCGACGCGCGAGATGTGGCAGCAGCTGCGTGACGACGTGATGCGCTACGGCATTTATAACCAGAACCTGCAGGCCGTCCCGCCGACCGGATCGATTTCCTACATCAACCACGCCACGTCGAGCATTCACCCGATCGTGTCGAAAATTGAAATCCGTAAGGAAGGCAAAACCGGGCGCGTTTACTACCCTGCCCCGTTTATGACCAATGAGAACCTGGCGCTCTATCAGGACGCGTATGAGATTGGCCCGGAAAAAATTATCGATACCTACGCCGAGGCGACGAAACATGTGGATCAGGGGCTGTCGCTGACGCTGTTCTTCCCGGACACCGCCACCACGCGGGATATCAACAGAGCGCAGATCTACGCCTGGAAGAGAGGCATCAAAACGCTCTACTACATTCGCCTGCGCCAGCTTGCGCTGGAAGGCACCGAAATCGAAGGCTGCGTGTCCTGCGCGCTGTAAGGAGAAAGGATGAAACTGTCACGCGTGAGCGCCGTTAACTGGAACAAGATCCAGGACGACAAAGATCTGGAAGTGTGGAACCGCCTGACCAGCAACTTCTGGCTGCCGGAAAAGGTCCCGCTCTCCAACGATATTCCGGCCTGGCAAGCGCTCGGCCACGCCGAGCAGCAGCTGACGATCCGCGTCTTTACCGGCCTGACGCTGCTGGACACCATTCAGAATACCGTCGGTGCTCCGGCTCTGATGAGCGACGCGCTGACGCCGCACGAAGAAGCGGTGATGTCGAACATCAGCTTTATGGAGGCGGTGCATGCCCGCTCCTACAGCTCGATTTTCTCCACCCTGTGCCAGACCAAAGACGTGGACGCGGCCTACGCCTGGAGCGAAGAGAGCGAGTCACTACAGAGAAAGGCGGAATTGGTGCTGGCGTATTATCGCGCCGACGAGCCGCTGAAGAAGAAGATCGCCAGCGTGTTCCTGGAATCCTTCCTCTTCTATTCCGGCTTCTGGCTGCCCATGTACTGGTCGAGCCGGGGCAAGCTCACCAACACCGCCGATTTGATTCGCCTCATCATTCGTGATGAAGCGGTGCACGGGTATTACATCGGCTATAAGTATCAGAAAGGGCTGGAGAAAGTCAGCGAGGCGAAGCGCGAGGAGCTTAAAGGCTTTGCGCTTGATTTGCTGATGGATCTGTACGACAACGAGCTGAGCTATACCGAGGAACTGTACGCCGGCACCGGCTGGGAGGACGACGTGAAGGCCTTCCTCTGCTACAACGCCAACAAGGCGCTGATGAACCTGGGCTACGAGGCGCTGTTCCCGCCGGAAATGGCGGAGGTGAACCCGGCGATTCTGGCCGCGCTGTCGCCCAATGCCGACGAAAACCACGATTTCTTCTCGGGGTCGGGCTCATCGTATGTGATGGGCAAAGCGGTGGAAACCGAGGATGAAGACTGGGATTTTTAATGAACGCTAACGTTCGTTAATTTAATATAAACCCAACAATTATCTCTCGAATATTTACAAAACAACTACACTGTAATTTCCGCGTCATATTCGCCTGAATGATTCCGATTCAGGCGAAATTTCCCGATGCAGCAGCAAAAAATTGAGAAAAATTCAAACCGCCCTCAGCCCTTTATTCATGGGAAATTCAGCCGTTTCGCTTGCGTCAAAATTCTGCCCTCAGCTCGACTCAGGGTTGTCTCAGATTCTGAGTATGTTAGGGTTATGCCCGTTAACAATTTACCATGGTAATCATATCGGCATAAACAAATAACAGGACACTCTCTATTGCATGGCAATTAAATTAGAAGTGAAAAATCTTTATAAAGTATTTGGCGAGCACCCGCAGCGCGCATTCAAATATATTGAGAAAGGCCTTACGAAAGAACAAATTCTGGAAAAAACCGGGCTATCGCTTGGCGTTAAAGACGCCAGTCTGGCCATTGAAGAAGGCGAGATTTTTGTCATCATGGGATTATCCGGCTCGGGTAAATCCACTATGGTTCGCCTTCTCAATCGCCTGATTGAACCCACCCGCGGACAGGTGCTGATTGACGGCGTGGATATCGCCAGAATATCAGACGCAGAGCTTCGCGAGGTGCGCAGAAAGAAGATCGCAATGGTGTTCCAGTCATTCGCGCTGATGCCGCACATGACGGTGCTGGATAATACCGCCTTCGGCATGGAATTAGCCGGTACGCCCGCTCAGGAACGTCAGGAAAAAGCCCTTGATGCACTGCGTCAGGTCGGGCTGGAAAATTATGCACATGCGTACCCGGATGAACTTTCCGGCGGTATGCGTCAGCGCGTGGGATTAGCCCGTGCATTAGCCATTAATCCAGACATATTATTAATGGATGAAGCCTTCTCCGCCCTCGATCCGTTAATTCGCACCGAGATGCAGGATGAGCTGGTAAAATTACAGGCTAAACATCAGCGAACTATTGTCTTTATTTCCCACGATCTGGATGAAGCCATGCGTATTGGCGACCGTATTGCCATTATGCAAAACGGTGAAGTGGTGCAGGTCGGCACGCCGGATGAAATTCTCAATAATCCGGCCAATGATTATGTCCGTACCTTCTTCCGCGGCGTGGATATTAGCCAGGTCTTTAGCGCTAAAGATATTGCCCGTCGAGCGCCAAACGGCATTATCCGTAAAACGCCAGGCTTCGGCCCGCGCTCGGCGCTGAAGCTGCTGCAGGACGAAGACCGTGAATACGGTTATCTGGTTGAACGCGGCAATAAATTTGTTGGCATTGTCTCCATCGACTCCCTGAAAACCGCGCTAGGCGAAAACCGGGGAATCGATGCGGCGTTAATTGACGCTCCGCTTGCCGTGGACGCCGAAACGCCGCTCAGCGAGTTGCTCTCTCACGTGGGACAGGCGCCGTGCGCCGTGCCGGTCGTGGGTGAGGAACAACAGTACGTCGGCATCATCTCAAAAGGGATGTTGCTGCAGGCTTTAGATCGCGAGGGGGCAAACAATGACCGATCAATCTAACCCGTGGGGCACCGCTGAAGCAGCGGATAGCGCTACGCAATCCACCGATGCGTGGGGTTCCACGCCCGCCCCTGCCGATGGCGGCGGCGCGGCAGACTGGCTCAACAGCGCACCCGCGCCTGCGCCAGAACACTTCAACATCATGGATCCGTTCCACAAAACGCTGATCCCGCTGGACAGCTGGGTCACGGAAGGGATCGACTGGGTGGTCACGCACTTCCGTCCGGTCTTCCAGGGGATCCGCGTCCCGGTGGATTACATCCTGAACGGCTTCCAGCAGCTGATGCTGGGCATGCCGGCGCCGGTCGCCATTATCCTGTTCTCCCTGATCGCCTGGCAGTTCGGTAGCGCAGGGATGGGGGTCGCCACGCTGATCTCGCTGATTGCCATCGGCGCGATTGGCGCCTGGTCGCAGGCGATGATCACCCTGGCGCTGGTGCTGACCGCCCTGTTCTTCTGCATTGTCATCGGCCTGCCGATGGGGATCTGGCTGGCGCGCAGCCCGCGGGCGGCGAAGATTATTCGTCCGCTGCTGGATGCGATGCAGACCACCCCGGCGTTCGTCTATCTGGTGCCTATCGTGATGCTGTTCGGCATCGGCAACGTGCCGGGCGTAGTGGTGACCATCATCTTCGCCCTGCCGCCGATTATTCGTCTGACCATTCTGGGGATCAACCAGGTGCCTGCTGACCTGATAGAAGCGTCACGCTCGTTCGGTGCCAGTCCGCGCCAGATGCTGTTTAAAGTTCAGCTTCCGCTGGCGATGCCGACCATCATGGCGGGCGTTAACCAGACGCTGATGCTGGCCCTGTCGATGGTGGTGATTGCCTCGATGATCGCCGTTGGCGGTCTGGGCCAGATGGTGCTGCGCGGCATTGGCCGTCTCGACATGGGGCTGGCCACCGTCGGCGGCGTCGGGATCGTGATCCTCGCTATTATTCTTGACCGCCTGACCCAGGCCGTCGGTCGTGATTCACGCAGTCGCGGCAACCGTCGCTGGTATAGCACCGGCCCTGTCGGGTTACTCACCCGCCCTTTCACAAAATCAAAATAAGGAACAACGATGCGACATAACGTACTTTTTGCTACCGCGTTTGCCACCCTTGTCTCCACCAGCGCGGTTGCGGCAGACCTGCCGGGCAAAGGCATTACCGTGCAGCCGGTGCAGAGCACCATTTCAGAAGAGAGCTTCCAGACCCAGATCGTCAGCCGCGCGCTGGAGAAGCTGGGCTATACGGTCAACACGCCGAGCGAAGTGGATTACAACGTGGGCTACACGTCGATTGCCTCCGGTGACGCCACCTTTACCGCGGTGAACTGGCAGCCGCTGCACGACGACATGTATGCCGCCGCCGGTGGCGACAAGAAGTTCTATCGCGAAGGGACCTTCGTGACGGGTGCAGCGCAGGGTTATCTGATCGACAAGAAAACCGCCGATAAGTACCACATCACCAATATTGAACAGCTGAAAGATCCGAAGATCGCCAGGCTGTTCGACACCAACGGCGACGGCAAGGCCGACATGATGGGCTGCTCGCCGGGCTGGGGCTGTGAGGCGGTGATTAACCACCAGAACAAAGCCTTCGATCTGGCGAAAACGGTCGACGTGAGCCACGGTAACTATTCAGCGATGATGGCCGACACCATTGCCCGCTTCAAAGAGGGTAAACCGGTGATCTACTACACCTGGACGCCGTACTGGGTGAGCGACGTCCTGAAGCCGGGTAAAGACGTGGTGTGGCTGCAGGTACCGTTCTCCTCCCTGCCGGGCGAGCAGAAAGATATCGACACCAAACTGCCGAACGGCATGAACTACGGCTTCCCGGTGAACACCATGCATATCGTGGCCAACAAAGCCTGGGCGGAGAAAAACCCGGCGGCGGCGAAGCTGTTCTCGGTGATGAAGCTGCCGCTGGCGGACATTAACGCCCAGAACGCGATGATGCACGCGGGCAAATCGTCTGAAGCGGATGTGAAAGGCCACGTGGACGGCTGGATCAAAGCCCACCAGCAGCAGTTTGACGGCTGGGTGAAAGAGGCGCTAGAGGCGCAGAAGTAAAAACAAAACCCTACCCCTCACCCTAACCCTCTCCCCAAAGGGGAGAGGGCTGGGGTGAGGGGATCAATCCGCACCATCCCCTAAACCGCACAATACATCACCCAACAATCCCCCAACATTCACAATCATTAGCTATTATGGTTTCCGGAAAAATAATCACTCAACTAACGATTCCTGAAACTAATGACAAAAACAACCCAAGGGCTTAGCCCCGCGCTCATCCTTTTAATGTCCGTGGCAACGGGTCTGGCAGTCGCCAGCAACTATTACGCGCAGCCTCTTCTCGACACCATCGCCCGTGCGTTCAATCTCTCCGCCAGCTCCGCAGGCTTTATCGTCACCGCTGCACAGCTGGGCTATGCCGCCGGGCTGCTGTTCCTGGTGCCGCTCGGCGATATGTTTGAACGCCGAATGCTGATCGTCTCCATGACCCTGCTGGCTGCCGGTGGGATGCTGATCACCGCCAGCAGCCAGTCGCTGACGATGATGATCGTCGGTACCGCGCTAACGGGGCTGTTCTCCGTGGTGGCGCAAATCCTGGTTCCGCTCGCCGCGACCCTCGCCTCTCCGGAAAAACGCGGCAAGGTGGTGGGAACCATCATGAGCGGCCTGCTGCTGGGGATTTTGCTGGCGCGTACCGTTGCAGGACTGCTGGCAAGCCTGGGCGGCTGGCGCACCGTATACTGGGTGGCGAGCGTGCTGATGGTCGTCATGGCGCTGGCGCTGTGGCGCGGGCTGCCAAAGGTGAAGCAGGAAAACCACCTGAACTATCCTCAGCTGCTGGCCTCCGTTTTCAGTCTGTTCACCCAGGATAAGCTTCTGCGCACCCGCGCCCTGCTGGGCTGCTTCACCTTCGCTAACTTCAGCATCCTGTGGACGTCGATGGCGTTTCTGCTGGCCGCGCCGCCGTTCAATTATTCCGAAGGGGTGATTGGCCTGTTCGGCCTGGCCGGCGCCGCAGGGGCACTGGGCGCGCGTCCCGCAGGCGGGCTGGCCGACAAGGGCAAATCCCACCTGACCACCTCCGCAGGGCTGGTTTTACTTCTGCTCTCCTGGGCGGCGATCTGGTACGGACACATCTCGGTGCTGGCGCTGATCGTCGGTATCCTGGTACTCGATCTCACCGTACAGGGCGTTCACATCACCAATCAGACCGTCATCTATCGCGTGAAGCCAGAGGCGCGTAACCGCCTGACGGCAGGATACATGACCAGCTACTTCATTGGCGGCGCTGCGGGTTCGCTCATTTCAGCGTCGGCCTGGCAGCATGCAGGCTGGTCGGGGGTATGTGCGATTGGGGCCATCGTCGCCGCCCTTAACCTGCTAGTATGGTGGCGCGGCTACCATCGTCAGGATGCAATTAACTAAGATTTACATTGCGTTGGCCTCTTAGGGTGTTAAGAGGCCCTTCACTCTGTTAATGTAAACGCAATCATTTATCCCAGAAATTTTAATGTGGGTGACATATTTACAATCGGCATGAATAGTTCAGACCCCCGTCCTCACATCCTCTCTTCAGCGGGTTCACACCCTACGCTTTCTGTGCTCACCGGGTCACGGACTTACCCGGCGCTTTCTGATGGTGACATAAGTTTGGCGGATATAACCGCACAAATAATACATTTACATTATTTGTCACTATCGTTACTATATCGGCTGTAATTAATGAGGTTATGCCCAAATGGATAGTTCGTTTACGCCCATTGAACAAATGCTTAAATTCCGCGCCAGTCGCCATGAGGACTTCCCGTACCAGGAAATCCTGCTGACCCGCTTGTGCATGCACATGCAGGGTAAGCTACTGGAAAACCGTAATAAAATGCTGAAAGCTCAAGGGATTAACGAGACGTTGTTTATGGCGTTGATTACGCTGGAGTCTCAGGAAAATCACAGCATTCAGCCTTCCGAACTGAGCTGCGCGCTGGGCTCCTCCCGTACCAATGCGACCCGAATTGCCGATGAACTCGAAAAGCGTGGCTGGATTGAACGCCGTGAAAGCGACAACGATCGCCGCTGCCTGCATCTGCAACTGACCGATAAAGGTCACCAGTTCCTGCGTGAGGTGCTGCCACCTCAGCACAATTGCCTGCACAAACTCTGGTCTGCCCTCAGCACCGCCGAGCGCGACCAGCTTGAGCACATCACTCGCAAGCTGCTCACCCGTCTGGACCAGATGGATGAAGACGGCGCCGTTCTTGAGGCGCTGCGCTAACGCGACGACACGCTCACCATTCCAGATTCATAAGAAAACCGACAGGCCAGCACGTCACACTGCTGGCCTTTCTGACGACAGGTCGGCTCAGCCGATGTGAAAATAAGAAGATCGTGGAGAACTACAATGAGCGCAAATGCGGAGAGCACTACCCCGCAGCAGCCGGGCAACAAGAAAGGCAAACGTAAGAGCGCCCTTCTTCTGTTGACCTTGCTCTTTATCATTATTGCCGTGGCATATGGGATCTATTGGTTTTTAGTACTGCGTCATGCTGAAGAGACTGACGACGCGTACGTGGCAGGGAACCAGGTACAAATTATGGCGCAGGTGTCGGGCAGCGTGACGAAAGTCTGGGCTGACAATACCGACTTTGTGCAAAAAGGCGATGTGTTGGTGACCCTCGATCCAACCGACGCCCAGCAGGCGTTTGAAAAAGCACAGACCGCGCTGGCCTCCAGCGTCCGTCAGACCCGCCAGCTGATGATCAACAGCAAACAGCTGCAGGCCAACATCGACGTGCAGAAAACGGCGCTGGCTCAGGCGCAGAGCGACCTGAACCGCCGCGTACCGCTCGGCACCGCTAACCTGATTGGCCGTGAAGAGCTGCAGCACGCACGCGATGCCGTTGCCAGCGCTCAGGCACAGCTGGATGTGGCCATTCAACAGTACAACGCCAACCAGGCGATGGTGCTGGGCACCAGCCTGGAAAACCAGCCCGCCGTACAGCAGTCGGCGACCGAAGTGCGCAACGCATGGCTTGCCCTGCAGCGTACCAAAATCGTCAGCCCGATGACCGGCTATGTCTCCCGTCGTTCCGTACAGCCTGGTGCGCAAATTAGCCCAACCACGCCGCTCATGGCGGTCGTGCCGGCAGACAATCTGTGGGTAGACGCCAACTTTAAAGAGACGCAGCTTGCCCATATGCGTATCGGCCAGACCGCGACGGTCGTCAGCGACATCTACGGCGATGACGTGAAGTACACCGGGAAAGTGGTTGGCCTGGATATGGGGACCGGCAGCGCCTTCTCCCTGCTGCCTGCACAAAACGCCACCGGTAACTGGATCAAAGTGGTTCAGCGTCTGCCTGTGCGTATTGAGCTGGACGCCAAACAGCTGGCGGATCACCCGCTGCGTATCGGCCTCTCTACGCTGGTGACGGTCGACACCGCCAACCGCGACGGTCAGATCCTGGCAAGCCAGGTGCGTAGCAGCCCGGCTTATGAAAGCAACGCCCGTGAAATTAGCCTCGATCCGGTCAACAAGCTGATCGATGACATCGTGAAGGCAAACGCCGGTTAATCCGAAGGTGAGCGTTATGCAACAGCAAAAGCCGCAAAAACCGCTGGAAGGCGCGCAGCTGGTCATTATGACCATCGCGCTGTCGCTGGCGACATTCATGCAGGTGCTGGACTCCACCATCGCAAACGTGGCGATCCCGACCATCGCCGGTAACCTTGGCTCGTCGCTGAGCCAGGGAACCTGGGTCATTACCTCGTTTGGGGTGGCAAACGCCATCTCCATTCCGATTACCGGCTGGCTGGCAAAGCGCGTCGGTGAAGTGAAGCTGTTCCTCTGGTCGACGGTATTGTTCGTTCTTGCCTCCTGGGCGTGCGGCATGTCCAGCAGCCTGACGATGCTGATCTTCTTCCGCGTTATTCAGGGGATTGTGGCCGGGCCGCTGATTCCGCTGTCGCAGAGTTTACTGCTGAACAACTACCCGCCCGCCAAGCGCTCGATTGCGCTGGCGCTGTGGTCGATGACCGTGATTGTCGCCCCGATTTGCGGGCCTATCTTAGGCGGCTATATCAGCGACAACTATCACTGGGGCTGGATCTTCTTCATCAACGTACCGATTGGCGCCATCGTGGTAATGATGACGCTCCAGTCGCTGCGCGGCAGAGAAACCCGGACGGAACAGCGGCGCATCGACGCCATTGGTCTGGCACTGCTGGTTGTCGGCATCGGTAGCCTGCAGGTCATGCTCGACCAGGGCAAAGAGCTGGACTGGTTCAACTCCCGGGAGATCATCATCCTGACGATTGTCGCGGTGGTGTCGCTGAGCTTCCTGATTGTCTGGGAGCTGACGGACGACAACCCGATAGTCGACCTGTCGCTGTTTAAGTCGCGAAACTTCACCATAGGCTGTCTGTGTATCAGCCTCGCCTATATGCTCTACTTCGGCGCAATTGTACTGCTGCCGCAGCTGTTGCAGGAGGTATACGGCTACACCGCAACCTGGGCAGGTTTAGCCTCGGCGCCGGTTGGATTGATTCCGGTTCTGCTGTCGCCGATTATTGGCCGCTTCGCCCACAAGCTCGACATGCGCAGGCTGGTGACGTTCAGCTTTATCATGTACGCCGTGTGCTTCTACTGGCGCGCGTATACGTTCGAACCGGGAATGGACTTTGGCGCCTCCGCGTGGCCGCAGTTTATTCAGGGCTTTGCCGTGGCGTGTTTCTTTATGCCACTGACCACCATCACGCTTTCCGGTTTACCGCCTGAGCGCATGGCGGCGGCATCGAGCCTGTCGAACTTTACGCGAACGCTGGCGGGCTCGATTGGTACGTCGATCACCACCACCCTGTGGACGAACCGTGAATCGATGCACCATGCGCAGCTGACCGAAGCGGTGAATCCGTTCAACCCGAACTCTCAGCAGATGTACAGCCAGTTGCAGGGAATGGGCATGACGGAGCAGCAGGCGTCAGGGTGGATTGCTCAGCAGATCACCAACCAGGGGCTGATTATCTCGGCCAACGAGATTTTCTGGATATCGGCGGGGATCTTTATCGTCCTGCTGGGGCTGGTGTGGTTTGCTAAACCACCGTTTGGTGCCGGTAGCGGCGGCGGTGGCGCGCACTAGTCCTGTGCTCAGGATGCCGGGTGGCGGCTACGCTTACCCGGTCTACGCTTACCGGGCCGCCATCCGTAGGCCCGGTAAGCGTAGCCGCCACCGGGCATCCACAGGCTCATTACTAGATGTGCAGTTCCTGCAGTTTTTCTTTTGGCAGGGCCAGCTCTTCGTTGCTGTTCACGCGAACATCACGCTCGATGATGTGACGCGCGATTTCCTGCGCTTCTTCCAGAGAGTGCATCTGGTAGGTCCCGCACTGGTAAACGTTCAGCTCAGGGATCTGGTTCTGCTCTTTCACCTTCAGCACGTCTTCCATCGCCGCTTTCCACGCATCCGCGACGCGCTTCTCGTCAGGCACGCCAATCAGGCTCATGTAGAAACCGGTACGGCAGCCCATCGGAGAGATATCGATGATCTCAACGCCGTTGCCGTTCAGGTGGTCACGCATGAAGCCAGCGAACAGGTGTTCCAGGGTATGAATGCCTTTCTCAGGCATCACTTCTTTATTTGGCACGCAGAAACGCAGATCGAAGACGGTGATCGTGTCGCCGTGCGGGGTGTGCATGGTCTTCGCCACGCGAACTGCAGGTGCTTCCATACGGGTATGGTCGACAGTAAAGCTATCTAATAACGGCATACGTCACCTCCGATAGTGATTTTTTTTTAAAATAAACTGAACTCTTCTACAGAATGCGCGTCTGAGTATATGAAAGACGCGCATTTGTTATCATCATCCCTGAATTCAGAGATGTATATTTTGGCCACAGCGATGTGGCCTTTTTCTTTTCTGCTTAAGCCTGCTTCGCCAGAAAAGCCTCAAACGACTCGGTATCCGCCGCTTCAACCTCTTTCTGACGCATAACGGACGCATCGCGTTCCGCTACAAAATCCGCTTCGCTCAGTACTTCTAACGGCTCCTGCATCAGCATCTCACGGTACTCCGCTGAGAGTGAACGCCCCGTGCCGCCAATGCCCTGATCGATCATAGAACGCAGAATGCGTGCTGAGAACGTCAGTTCCGGATTATCAAAACTTTCCACCAGCCGATCGCAGATCTGTTGATACGCGTCGCCGCCGTCGATGCTGTCCATTGTCCGGGCAACGCGCTTCAGGTCGCGGAACAGATCTTTGCCGACTTTGGTCAGCGGGAACTGCGCCGTTTCACAGCCGATACCCAGCGTCAGACCCGGTTTACGCCCTTCCAGAATCACGCGGTTCCAGTTTGTACGGGTGCAGAGCAGTTCGTCTGAGCTCATTTCCGGCGCATCCGCCAGCACGCACCAGACCATAAACAGATCCAGGAAGCGAATCTGCTGTTCATCAACGCCAATCGGTGAGAACGGGTTGATATCCAGCGAGCGTACTTCAATGTATTCAATCCCGCCGCGCTGCAGCGCATCCGACGGGGTTTCACCGCTGCGCGTTACGCGCTTAGGACGAATAGGCGCATACAGCTCGTTTTCAATCTGCAGCACGTTGGTGTTGATTTGCAGGCGCTTGCCGTCTTTTTCGAGGCCGATTTTCTCGTACTCTTCCGACGGGGTTTTGATCGCCCGCTTCAATCCTGCCACATATTCGTGCAATTCGTTAAACGTAATACCGAGATTGCTTTGCGATTTATTGGTATAACCGAGATCGCTAAGGCGCAGAGAGGTAGCGTACGGGAGATAGTACATTCCGCACTCGGTCTTCTCGAACGGCAGCGTGGTCGGTTTCCCCTGCAGGAACGAAGAACAGATCGCCGGGGAGGCACCAAATAAATACGGGATCACCCAGCCGAAACGGTAATAGTTGCGGATCAGGCGGAAATAGCCTTCAGAGATCGCGTCTTTATCCGTTTCACCGCATTTCGCCTGCCAGAACGCCATAGGCAGCGAGAAGTTGTAATGCACGCCAGAGATGGTCTGCATCAACGCGCCGTAGCGGTTTTTCAGCCCTTCGCGATAGAGCGTTTTCAGCCGACCGATATTTGACGTGCCGTACTGCGCCAGCTCAATCTCCTGGCCCTGCTCGATATAGCACGGCATGCTGAGGGGCCACATACGCTCGTCGCCCATGTTGCGCGCGGTATAGCGATGGATATCGCGCATGATCGTCAGCATATGATCAATATCACCCTCTACTGGCGTAATGAACTCCAGCAGCGCTTCAGCGAAATCGGTTGTGATCCATTTATGTGTCAGCGCCGAGCCTAACGCCTTCGGGTGACCCGTCGTCGCTAAGCTACCGTCCGCGTTAACGCGCAGCGTTTCACGCTCAAGACCACGCTGAATACCCTTCAATGCCTGAGGGTGGTTTTCCAGCCAGGCCAGCGCCTGAGATACGTCCGGGATCAAATTGACCTCCCGCCTGTCAAAGTAATGTTACTCAGCATAATTGTAATGGTTGACGATTGAAGGTCGCGTATTCATTCCACCAATTAGTGCCACCACGTCATACCCTGTAGTGTTGCCCACGCCACGAGAACATAGCGCAACGCCTTGCCAAGGCACAAAAAAAAGAGCACCGGTCCCCAGGAGATGCGCATCCATCCCGCCAGCAGACACAGTAAATCGCCTATTACAGGCATCCAGCTTAATAACAGCGTGGCAGCGCCATAGCGTTTTAGCCAGCCGACTGCCTTTTCCTGCCAGCGCGATTTTTCGCGCAGCGGAAAGAAACGCCCAAGAATAACGTTAGTCAGCCCTCCAAGGCTATTACCCATTGTTGCTATTAATACAAGCAGCCAGGGCTGACTCACGCCGGACAACAGCATCGCCACCAGCACCACTTCCGAATTTCCCGGTAACAGCGTGGCGCTTAAAAAACTGCTGGCGAATAATGAGGCGAGTGACAGCGCGTCACTCACAGCAAGCGCACATCCACCGCATCCATTCCGGCATCACGCGCGGCCTGGATACCAAAATCGGCATCTTCAAACACGACACATTTTGCCGCCGGGACGCCCATTAACTCTGCGCAAAGCAGGAAGGTATCCGGTGCGGGCTTGTGATGTTTAACATGATCGGCGGCGACCACGGCAGAAAAATAGTGGCGCAGGCCAAGATGGTTGAGTAATGCCTCAGCGATCGCACTTTCGCTACCCGTTCCTACCGACATCGGACGACGCCCGTGCCACTCTTTTACCACATCAATCAGCGGCAAAGGGCGTACGGTATCTAAAAGCATGGCTTTTACCGCATCGGTTTTTTCGCGCGCGAGCAGGTGCGGGTCGAGATCGGCCTGATTCAGTTCAATCACGGCCTGTGCAATACGCCAGGTGGGGGATCCGTTGAGGGCAATCATCGCCTGAAGATCGAAACGCATACCGTAGCGGCCCAGGACGTCAGTCCAGGCTTGACGATGCGTGGGTTCGGTATCCAGGAGAGTGCCATCCATATCGAAGATCAAACCGTCATACTGTGCGTACATCGTGCTCTCGCTAAACGATTAACAAAGCATTACTTTATCGTAAATGGTGATTTTTGTCGCTGATTGAGAGTGTGATTGCTGACGGAACGTCGAAGGAATAAACAAAGAAGGAGAAGATGGTGCATCCGGGAGGATTACTCGGCTTACGCCTCGCCCTGCGGGCCGTTGCTAAAGCAACGTTATCCTCCCTGGTGCTTGCGATTAACTCGCAGACCTTAAAACAACAGCATCGCTGTTATCCAGGAGAATATGGTGCATCCGGGAGGATTCGAACCTCCGACCGCTCGGTTCGTAGCCGAGTACTCTATCCAGCTGAGCTACGGATGCATCAGGGAACTACTTTCAGAAATAATAATGGTGCATCCGGGAGGATTCTAACCTCCGACCGCTCGGTTCGTAGCCGAGTACTCTATCCAGCTGAGCTACGGATGCATCAGGGTACTGCTTTCAGAAATAGTAAATGGTGCATCCGGGAGGATTCGAACCTCCGACCGCTCGGTTCGTAGCCGAGTACTCTATCCAGCTGAGCTACGGATGCATCAGGGTACTGCTTTCAGAAATAGTAAATGGTGCATCCGGGAGGATTCGAACCTCCGACCGCTCGGTTCGTAGCCGAGTACTCTATCCAGCTGAGCTACGGATGCAAAATGGCGGTGAGGCGGGGATTCGAACCCCGGATGCAGCTTTTGACCGCATACTCCCTTAGCAGGGGAGCGCCTTCAGCCTCTCGGCCACCTCACCACACAACGCCTCTTTCGAGTGCTTCGAGTTACTCGTTAAGAGCTTCTCGTCGCTGCGTGGCGCATATATTACTTTCTGGGACTTATAAGTCAAACAATTTTCCAAAAGCTTTTATCGTTTGCACAAATCACACGCAATTCGCATGTAAAAGCCGCAAAGAGGGTGTTTTATAAGCGGATTTTGCAGGCATTTTCACAGAAAACCTATGCAGAATTGGCGGCGTAAGGGCGAGTTTAGGGTAACCGAGTGGTTAAAAAGAGAGCGATTGAAATTAAACGGTAACGTTGAGCAGGAAAAATGACAGGAGGGTTGCGTCTCGCCCGACAGCGAGACGCGACAATATCAGTAACTGGACTGCTGGGATTTTTCAGCCTGGATACGCTGGTAGATCTCTTCACGGTGGACAGATACTTCTTTAGGAGCGTTAACACCAATACGTACCTGGTTACCCTTTACCCCTAAAACTGTCACGGTGACCTCATCCCCAATCATGAGGGTCTCACCAACTCGACGAGTCAGAATCAGCATTCTTTGCTCCTTGAAAGATTAAAAGAGTCGGGTCTCTTGTATCCCGGCATTATCCATCATATAACGCCAAAAAGTAAGCGATGACAAACACGTAAAGTGTAAGCAGTCACGGCATCACATTCTGTTAAACGTAAGTTTAGCCGATATACACAAACTCAACCTGACTTTATCGTTATCGATAGCACAGTGAACAAGACGCCATAACGTTACCGCTATGGCGTCTGCTTGTGCTTTGTAGTTATTACAGTTTCGCGCTTACCCAGCTTTCAACGCTGGCCAAAGCTTGCGGAAGTGCCGCCGCATCCGTACCACCGGCTTGCGCCATGTCCGGACGACCGCCCCCCTTGCCGCCCACCTGCTGAGCGACCATACCAATCAGTTCCCCTGCTTTTACGCGGTCGGTCACATCCTTAGAGACGCCCGCAATCAGAGAAACCTTACCTTCTGCCACTGTCGCCAGCACGATAACGGTAGAACCAAGCTGGTTCTTGAGATCGTCGACCATAGTACGCAGCATCTTAGGCTCAACGCCCGCCAGATCGCTGACAAGCAGCTTGACGCCCTTAATGTCTACAGCTTTGCTGGAGAGGTTTGCACTCTCCTGCGCCGCAGCCTGCTCTTTCAGCTGCTGCAGCTCTTTTTCCAGCTGACGCGTGCGATCCAGCGCAACGCGCACTTTCTCGCCCAGGTTCTGGCTATCGCCTTTCAGCAACTGCGCGATGTCGTGCAGCTGATCGCTCTGCGCATGCAGGCTGGCAATCGCACCTTCACCGGTCACCGCTTCAATACGACGCACACCTGCCGCCGTACCCGACTCGGAAACAATGCGGAACAGGCCAATGTCACCGGTGCGCGTTGCGTGCGTACCGCCGCACAGCTCGGTAGAGAAGTCGCCCATGCTCAGCACGCGAACGCGGTCGTCATACTTCTCACCAAACAGCGCCATCGCACCTTTTTTCTTCGCATCCTCGAGTTCCATAATATGGGTCTCGATTGGCAGGTTACGGCGGATCTGCGCATTCACCAGATCTTCCACCGCGCGGATTTCAGACGGTTTCATCGCTTCAAAATGCGAGAAGTCGAAACGCAGCACTTTGTCGTTAACCAGAGAACCTTTCTGTGCAACGTGGGTACCGAGCACGTCGCGCAGGGCTGCGTGCATCAGGTGGGTTGCAGAGTGGTTCAGACGAATGCGCGCGCGGCGAGCTTCATCCACGTTAGCCTGTACGCCCTCGCCCACTTTCAGAGAACCGGAAACCAGTTTGCCCTGGTGACCAATCGCCTGACCGTATTTCTGGGTGTCGCTGACGCTGAAGCTGAAACCGTTGCCTTTCAGTTCGCCCTTATCGCCAACCTGGCCGCCGGACTCTGCGTAGAACGGCGTTTTGTCCAGAATGACAACCGCATCCTGACCCGCGCTGATGCTGTCCACGGCTTTACCGTCAACAAACAGAGCGGTCACTTTGCCGGTCAGTTCCAGTGCGTCATAACCTTTGAATTCTGACGCGCTATCAACGCGGATCATCGCGTTGTAGTCCGCACCGAAACCGCTGGATTCACGCGCGCGACGACGCTGCTCTTCCATCGCGGCTTCGAAGCCCGCTTCGTCAACTTTGATGTTGCGCTCGCGGCAAACGTCCGCCGTCAGGTCAACCGGGAAGCCGTAGGTGTCGTACAGGCGGAAAGCGGTTTCGCCATCCAGCGTGTCGCCCTTAAGTTTCGCCAGCTCTTCGTCCAACAGCGCCAGACCGCGCTCCAGTGTACGCGCAAACTGCTCTTCTTCGGTTTTCAGAACCTGCTCTACCTGCGCCTGCTGGCGTTTCAGCTCATCACCGGCAGCACCCATCACGCCAATCAGTGGCCCAACGAGTTTATAGAAGAAGGTGTCCTTCGCGCCCAGCATGTTGCCGTGACGGATAGCACGACGAATGATACGACGCAGCACGTAGCCACGGTTTTCATTCGACGGGATAACGCCGTCGGCAATCAGGAACGCACAGGAACGAATATGGTCCGCGATAACGCGCAGCGATTTGTTGTTCAGGTCGGTCGCGCCGGTAACGTTCGCAACGGCTTTGATCAGGGTGCTGAACAGGTCAATTTCGTAGTTGGAGTTAACGTGCTGCAGAACCGCGGCAATACGCTCCAGGCCCATACCGGTATCGACGGAAGGCTTCGGCAGCGGCTCCATCGTACCGTCGGCCTGACGGTTGAACTGCATGAACACGATGTTCCAGATCTCAATGTAGCGATCGCCGTCTTCTTCCGGGCTGCCCGGAGGGCCACCCCAGATGTGGTCGCCGTGATCGTAGAAGATCTCGGTGCACGGACCGCAAGGGCCGGTATCACCCATCTGCCAGAAGTTATCAGACGCGTATGGCGCGCCTTTGTTATCACCGATGCGAATAATACGCTCGCGCGGGATCCCGACTTCTTTTTCCCAGATTTCGTAGGCTTCGTCATCGGTTTCATAGACGGTAACCCACAGACGCTCTTTCGGCAGGTTGAACCAGTTTTCACCGGTCAGCAGTTCCCACGCATATTGAATGGCATCGTGTTTGAAGTAGTCGCCGAAGCTGAAGTTACCCAGCATTTCGAAGAACGTATGGTGACGCGCGGTGTAACCGACGTTTTCCAGGTCGTTGTGTTTACCGCCCGCACGCACGCAACGCTGTGAGGTTGTGGCGCGGGAATAATTACGCTTGTCGAGACCAAGGAACACATCCTTGAACTGGTTCATCCCGGCGTTGGTAAACAGCAGAGTCGGATCGTTGTTCGGTACCAGGGAGCTGCTGGCAACAACCTGGTGTCCCTTACTATGGAAAAAATCGAGAAACGCCTGACGGATCTCAGCGGTGCTCTTGCTCATAATTATCCTGAAATCAAGCTAACGAAATGTCGTAGCCAGCCTGTATCGGTAAACCGTTGGACAGACCAGCTACTGGAAAAAGTGGGAATAAGATAAGTTTTCTTGGGTGGGAAGTAAAATCCCGCATGCGTTCAATCGGCAAAATTACGCCAGATATCCTGAATATCTTCCATCAGAAAGCCGCGGTAGAGCAAAAAGCGCTGGATTTTGACTTTTTCTGAAAATTCACGCGGCAGCGGTTCGCCGTATTTACGTATCGCCTGTTCTCTGGCCAGCTCGCACCAGTCAATATCGCATTCGCGCATCGCTTTTTCGATGGATTCCCGGGCCACCCCTTTCTGGTTCAGCTCCTGCCGGATGCGTGCGGGCCCATATCCTTTGCGGCCCCGGCTGGCGAGAAACCGTGAGGCAAAACGCTCGTCATCGAGATAATGATGCTCATAGCACCAGGCGATCACGCGGTCATAATCTTCCGCCGTGGCATCAATCTCTTCCGGCCCGTTTTTACTCATCACCGGAGCCGACAGTTTTCGCCGCAGCTCCTGTTCACTGTGGTCACGAACGGCCAGGATGCGCACCGCGCGGTCCAGTAAGCGTGCATACGCGGGTCGACGTGTTGTCGGTTCACTCATAAAAAACCTGCTGATTCAGAAATGCAAAAAGGGCCGCATCAGCAGCCCTTCATCGTTAAACGAGAGAATTAAAAGTCTTCGTTTGTTTCTTCAGCATCCGCGGCATCCACCACGAAATCAGGTTTGGAGTCCTGGTTGTTCAGCAGAAGCTCACGCACCTTCTTCTCAATCTCTTTCGCCGCAGCCGGGTTCTCTTTCAGCCAGGAGATTGCGTTCGCTTTACCCTGGCCAATCTTGTCACCGTTGTAGCTGTACCAGGCGCCCGCTTTTTCAATCAGCTTCTCTTTCACGCCCAGGTCAACCAGCTCGCCGAGGAAGTTGATCCCTTCGCCATAGAGGATCTGGAATTCAGCCTGTTTGAACGGCGCGGCGATTTTGTTCTTCACAACCTTCACGCGGGTCTCGCTACCCACCACGTTCTCGCCCTCTTTCACCGCGCCGATACGGCGGATATCCAGACGGACAGACGCGTAGAATTTCAGTGCGTTACCACCGGTGGTGGTTTCAGGGTTACCGAACATCACACCAATTTTCATACGGATCTGGTTGATGAAGATCAGCAGCGTGTTGGACTGCTTCAGGTTACCGGCCAGCTTACGCATCGCCTGGCTCATCATACGTGCCGCGAGGCCCATGTGAGAGTCACCGATTTCGCCTTCGATTTCGGCTTTTGGCGTCAGTGCGGCAACGGAGTCGACCACGATAACGTCAACGGCACCAGAACGCGCCAGCGCGTCACAAATTTCCAGCGCCTGCTCACCGGTGTCCGGCTGAGAACACAGCAGGTTGTCGATATCCACGCCCAGCTTGCGGGCATAAACAGGGTCCAGCGCGTGCTCGGCATCGATAAACGCACAGGTTTTACCTTCGCGCTGTGCCGCGGCAATCACCTGCAGCGTCAGGGTGGTTTTACCGGAGGACTCTGGCCCGTAGATTTCTACGATACGGCCCATAGGCAGACCGCCAGCGCCCAGCGCGATATCCAGAGAAAGCGAACCGGTGGAGATGGTTTCCACATCCATGGAACGGTCTTCACCCAGGCGCATGATGGAGCCTTTACCGAATTGCTTTTCGATCTGGCCCAGTGCTGCCGCCAACGCTTTCTGTTTGTTTTCGTCGATAGCCATTATTACTCCTGTCATGCCGGGAGAAGCGACTGTGCTTCACCGTGGATTTCTGTTCTGTTGGTGCAATTATACTGTATGGTCATACAGTATCAAGTGTTTTGTAGAAATTGTTGCCAGAGCGTTTTTAACGCATAAACGGTTGCCTGACGACGCACGCTTTCGCGATCGCCGCTGAAGCACTCCCGGCGGGTGATCCCTTCCCCTTTGGAGGTGGCGAACCCAAACCAGACGGTGCCGACAGGCTTCACGTCGCTGCCGCCGTCCGGGCCCGCAATGCCGCTAATGGAAATCGCGTAATCTGCGCGCGCCTCTTTGAGCGCACCAATGGCCATCTCGATCACCACCGGTTCGCTGACCGCGCCATGCTGTTCAAGCGTGGATTCACGCACGCCAATCATCTGTGCTTTAGCTTCGTTACTGTAGGTCACAAAACCGCGTTCAAACCAGGCGGAACTGCCGGCAATATCGGTAATCGCTTTCGCCACCCAGCCGCCGGTGCAGGATTCCGCAGTGGTGATTGTCGCGCCACGCTGCTTCAGCGCAAGGCCAACGATCTCGCTAAGCTGCATCAATTCATGGTCAGTCATTCTCGCTCCAGGCATCAGAAAAACGTGCTGCACAAGATAGCACTTTCTCGTCAGATGTGGGGATGCACTTCAGGTTTTACGAGGGGGCTTCAGAAAAAAGCCGGTACGGACGTACCGGCGGTGGAAAGGTTATTTCATGCTGTCAGCGAGGGTGTTCACATTGTGGCGAAACGCCTTAACGTAGGTGTCTGCCACCCCACCTTTTGCCGACAACGCTTCGGGGTAAAGCTCGCCCCCAGGCTGCGCGCCCGTCGCCGACGCAATCTGTTTAACCAGACGCGGATCGAGCTGATTTTCCATAAACCAGGTTTTCACGCCGTCGGCTTTGATCTGATTGATAATCTCAGCGACCTGCGCCGCGCTGGCTTCGCTCTCAGACGACAGCCCCTGCGGCGCCATAAACGTCACGCCGTAAGCGCGGCTGAAATAGCCGAACGCGTCATGGCTGGTCAGCACTTTACGCTTCGCCAGCGGGATCTGGCTAAAGCGCGTTTTGGCCCAGTTATCAAGCTTGCTAAGCTGCGCGATATACGGTTTACCGGAGGCTTCAAGCGCGGCTTTATCATCCGGATCGGCTTTCACCAGCCCGTTCAGGATATTTTGCGCATACAGCGCCCCATTTGCCGCGCTGTTCCACGCGTGCGGATCGGTGACGGTTTTGCCGTCCTCTTCCAGAGTGTGGGTTTTCACCCCGGCTGAAGCCACCACCAGCTGCCCCTTAAATCCGGAGGCTTTTACCAGACGGTCAAGCCAGCCTTCCAGCCCCAGGCCGTTCACCACCACCACATCAGCCTTGCTCAGGGCCGCGCTGTCTTTCGGCGACGGTTCAAAGGTATGCGGATCGCCGTCCGGCCCGACCAGCGTCGTCACGTTCACATGGTCACCGCCTACCTCCTGCGTGATATCCCCCAGTATCGAAAAGCTGGTCACCACATTCAGCGTTTTCGCCATCACGCCGTGCGACATCATCCCCAGCGCGAGCGCCACTACAAATCCTGTACGTTTCATCGTTTCCCCTTGCGTTAAAAATACGCCCGCAGGCTGCCAGCGAGCCTGCTTCGCGTACCCAATAAAATGGAAATAAAGAACAGCGCGCTGGCGGTGAGCACGATAGATGGCCCGGCCGGTAGACTCATCGCCCAGGAGAGGCTCAACCCCAGCCATGCGCAGAAAATACCGCTGATACCCGCCATCAGGAGTAAGGCAGGTAACGTGCGCACCCAGCAGCGTGCCGCCACGGCTGGAAGCATCATCAGCCCGACGGCCATCAGCGTGCCGAGCACCTGAAAACCGGCCACCAGGTTAAGCACCAGCAGCGCCAGAAACAGTCCGTGCAGCAGGCCAGGCAGCCAGCGGGCGTTCACCTGTAGCCAGGCGGTATCAAACGCTTCTGTAGCCAACCCGCGATAAAACAGCGCCAGAGTAATAAGGGTGAACATACAAACGCCCGTGACAAACAGCGCGGCGTCGTTGTCCACGGCGAGGATGGAGCCAAACAGCAGATGCAGCAGATCGACATTTGACCCGCGCAGCGACACCAGCGTGACCCCCAGCGCCAGCGAGCCAAGATAAAACCCGGCAAAGCTCGCATCTTCTTTCAGCGGCGTGCGTCGACTGACCAGACCGGCCAGCAGCGCCACGGTAATTCCCGCGATAAAACCGCCAATACTCATCGCCAGCAGCGACATACCGCTGAGCAAATACCCCACGGCGACACCCGGCAAAATGGCGTGAGAAAGGGCGTCGCCCATCAGGCTCATTCGACGCAGCTGAAGAAACACGCCGAGCGCGGTAGTGCTGACGGAGAGCGCCAGGCAAACCACCAGCGCGCGACGCATAAAGCCGTACTCAATAAACGGCTGAAAAAAGAGATGCCAGATCATGCCACCCTCACCCGCTCGGTTTTCCACTGGGGGACGTCAGCATCCAGCCGTAACGTCTGCGGGAAATGGCGCGACACGCGCTCGCTGTCGTGCAGTACCGCGAGCAGCGTTTGCCCCTGCCTATACATCTCCAGCATCAAATCCATCAGCACGTTGCAGGTGACTTCGTCGACCCCGGTAAAGGGTTCATCCAGCATCACCAGCGGTGCCTGCTGCACCAGGACACGGGCAAAGAGCATGCGCTGAAACTGACCGCCGGAGAGTTCATCAATGGTGGATAACGCCATGGACTCAAGCCCGACGAGCTCAAGCGCGCTGGCAATGCGCAGCCGCGTTTCGCGACGAAACCCGGAAAAAAGCGAAATGCCCGGCCAGCAGCCCATGCTTACCACGTCCTGTACGGTCAGGGGAAACTGCGCCTCCAGCGCGTGACGCTGTGCCAGCCAGCCGATTACCGGGCGCTTACCCTGCCAGCGAAAACCGCCGCTGACGGGAGGAATAAACCCCGCCAGCGTTTTCAGCAGCGTGGATTTCCCGCAGCCGTTAGCGCCGATAATGGCGGTCATGCTTCCGCGCTCAATCGTGCCCGAGAGAGGCCGCGTAACGGGCTGGCGTTCATAACCCGCGACCAGTTCGTTCATCACGATCATGGCAATGCCACCGCCCAGCGCACGGCCAGCCCGATAAAGACAACCAGCACCAGCGCCAGCAAAAGCCGAACCAGAGCAGACAGAGAAAAAAGGGACGTTGACATGTCGACACCACATTAAATGTTATAACATAACAATAATGAAAGGCGGTTAAGATGTAAATGGCGGGTTTGAAAAGGGAGTGTGGCGAAATGTTTCTGCAAAACTACCCTCTCCCGTGGGAGAGGGTCAGGGTGAGGGCATAAGGCCGCACCGTGCGTGCAGGCATGCCGGGTGGCGGCGTTGCCTTACCCGGCCTACCCGTCTGAGCAACTTACTGACTAAACGGCGACGCCGCAGGAACGCGCGCCTGCGAAACCGCCAGCCCCAGCTGCCACACAGCCATTGCATAGTGGGTGCTGTGGTTATAGCGGGTGATGGCGTAGAAGTTCGGCATGCCGTACCAGTACTGATAGCCCGTTCCCACGTCCAGACGCAGCAGGCTCACCTGGTCGACATTGCCCAGCGGCTGGGTCGGCGTTAAGCCAGCCGCCGTCAGCTGCGCAACGCTGTATTTGGTTTTGAATCCGTTTTCCAGACCAAAGGCTTCACCGTTTGCCTGCACCGCAACTTGCCCACCCGGCGTCCAGCCGTGCGCTTTGAAGTAGTTCGCCACGCTGCCGATGGCATCCACCGGATCCCACAGGTTGATGTGGCCGTCGCCGTTAAAGTCGACCGCATACTGCTTATAGGAAGACGGCATAAACTGGCCGTAGCCCATCGCGCCGGCAAACGACCCTTTCAGATCGAGCGGATCGTCCTGCTCGCTGCGCGCCATCAGCAGGAAGGTTTCCAGCTCGGAAGAGAAATACTCCGCGCGGCGCGGGTAGTTAAAGGAGAGCGTCGCCAGCGCATCCAGGATGCGGGTTTTACCCATCACGCGGCCCCAGCGGGTTTCCACGCCAATAATCCCGACGATGATTTCAGGCGGTACGCCGTACACCTGCCACGCGCGGTTGAGCGCGTCTTCATACTGATTCCAGAACACCACGCCGTTTTGCACGTTGTCCGGGGTAATAAACTGTTTGCGGTAGCGCAGCCACGCGCCGTTCGGCCCGCTCGGCACCTGGGCCGTCGGCGCCTGCCTGTCCATCAGGCGCAGCACGTAGTCCAGACGCTTGGCCTGAGACAAAATTTCGTGCAGCTGCTGTCTGTCAAAGCCGTGTTTGCTCACCATTTTATCGATGAACTGCTCGGCCGCCGGGTTATTCGCGAAGTCGCCGCCCATCTGCATCATATTGTGCTGCGGCTCCAGCAGGAATCCTCCGGAAGGCGCGCCCGCCGTTTGCTGAACGGCTTCGGTCTTAGGTTTGCTACTACAGGCAGACAGCAGAATAAGCGCAGGCAACAGCGCTGCATAACGACGCTTGAACATGAGACATCCATTTAACGGGTTCGATAAGAACCCAGTATGGTAAAGCATCCGCAACACCTCAAGGAAGCGGTACGCACCTCCCCCACGCAAATCCGCGCTTTTTTCCACCGAAAATCATTGCCCTCATCAATAAACTTTCAAAATAATCCATTTTTCTTTCATTGTGAGATCTAATTAACACTTTAAAACCTTTCAAAGTGATTATTATTAGCCCAGTCAGACAAAAACAAAAAAGCCCCACAGGAGAGAAGAATGATAGAAACCATCACCCACGGCGCCGAGTGGTTCATCGGGCTGTTTCAGAAAGGCGGAGAAGTGTTCACCGGCATGGTGACCGGGATCCTGCCCCTGCTGATCAGCCTGCTGGTGATCATGAACGCGCTGATCAACTTTATCGGCCAGCAGCGCATTGAACGCTTCGCCCAGCGCTGTGCCGGGAATCCGCTGTCCCGCTACCTGGTACTGCCGTTCATCGGTACCTTCGTGTTCTGTAACCCGATGACCTTAAGCCTCGGTCGCTTCATGCCGGAAAAGTACAAGCCGAGCTACTACGCCGCCGCCTCCTACAGCTGCCATTCCATGAACGGCCTGTTCCCGCACATCAACCCCGGCGAGCTGTTTGTCTATCTCGGGATCGCCAGCGGCCTCACCACCCTTGGCCTGCCGCTCGGCCCGCTGGCGGTGAGCTATCTGCTGGTCGGCCTGGTGACCAACTTCTTCCGCGGCTGGGTGACCGACCTCACGACCGCCATTTTTGAGGAAAAAATGGGCATCCAGCTTGAACAGAAAGTCCATCTTTCAGGAGCCACAGCATGAACCGGATCCGCATTGAGAAAGGCACGGGCGGCTGGGGCGGCCCGCTGGAGTTCGACGCCACCGAAGGCAAAAAGATTGTCTACATCACCGCAGGGACGCGCCCGGCGATCGTCGACAGGCTGCGCGAGCTGACCGGCTGGGAAGCGGTCGACGGCTTCAAAGAAGGCGAGCCGCCGGAAGCGGAAATCGGCGTGGCGGTGATCGACTGCGGCGGCACGCTGCGCTGCGGTATCTATCCGAAGCGCCGCATTCCGACGGTGAATATTCACTCCACCGGAAAATCCGGCCCGCTGGCGCAGTACATCCTTGAGGACATTTATGTCTCGGGCGTGAAGGAGGACAACATCACGCTGGTGAATGGGACTCCTTCGCCGAAAAAAGCGGCCCCGCGCGAGTACGACACCAGCAAGAAAATCACCGAGCAGAGCGACGGCCTGCTGGCGAAGGTCGGGATGGGCATGGGGTCCGCCGTGGCGGTGCTGTTCCAGTCCGGGCGCGACACCATCGACACGGTGCTGAAAACCATCCTGCCGTTTATGGCGTTCGTCTCGGCGCTGATCGGCATCATCATGGCGTCCGGCCTGGGCGACTGGATTGCCCACGGCCTCGCCCCGCTCGCCAGCCACCCGCTCGGGCTGGTGACGCTGGCGCTGATCTGCTCCTTCCCGCTGCTGTCGCCGTTCCTCGGCCCGGGCGCGGTGATTGCTCAGGTCATCGGCGTGCTGATTGGCGTGCAGATTGGTCTGGGGAACATTCCTCCGCACCTCGCCCTGCCCGCCCTGTTTGCCATTAACGCCCAGGCGGCGTGCGACTTCATCCCCGTTGGGCTGTCGCTGGCCGAAGCGCGCCAGGATACCGTGCGCGTGGGCGTGCCGTCCGTGCTGGTGAGCCGCTTCCTGACGGGCGCGCCGACGGTGCTGATTGCCTGGTTTGTCTCCGGCTTTATTTATCAATAAGAGGTTCCTGCGATGACCGTCATTTACCAGACCACCATTACCCGTATCGGCCAGAGCGCGGCCGACGCGCTGAGCGACCAGATGCTGATCACCTTCCGCGAAGGCGCTCCGGCGGATATCGAAGAGTTTTGTTTTATCCACTGCCACGGCGAGCTGAAGGGCGAGCTGAAGGCAGGAAGCCAGCTGGAGCTGGGCGAAGCGCGCTATGCCGTGACCGCCGTCGGCGACGTGGCCGAGCAAAACCTGCGCGAGCTGGGCCACATCACCCTGCGTTTCGACGGCCAGCCGCAGGCCGAGTATCCCGGTACGGTTCACGTAGCGGGCCCGGTTCCGCAGGCTGTCACCCCAGGCTGCACGTTAAAATTTGTTGCGTAATTAAGGAGAAACACATGAGTCAGGTTGCCGTTGTCATTGGTGGAGGACAAACCTTAGGCGAGTTCCTCTGCCGTGGGCTTGCCGCTGAGGGTTACCGCGTGGCGGTAGTGGACATTCAGAGTGAAAAGGCCGCCCGCGTGGCGGATACCCTCAACACCGAGTTTGGTGAAGGGATGGCGTACGGGTTTGGTGCCGACGCCACCAGCGAGCAGAGCGTGATGGCGCTGGCCCGCGGCGTGGACGAGATTTTTGGGCGTACCGACCTGCTGGTCTACAGCGCGGGGATTGCGAAAGCGGCCTTTATCAGCGATTTCGAACTGGGGGATTTTGACCGCTCGCTGCAGGTGAATCTGGTGGGCTATTTCCTCTGCGCCCGCGAGTTTTCCCGCCTGATGATCCGCGACGGCATTCAGGGGCGCATCATTCAGATCAACTCAAAATCAGGGAAAGTGGGCAGCAAGCACAACTCCGGCTACAGCGCGGCGAAGTTTGGCGGCGTGGGGCTGACGCAGTCTCTGGCGCTGGATCTGGCCGAGTACGGCATTACCGTGCATTCGCTGATGCTGGGCAACCTGCTGAAATCGCCGATGTTCCAGTCCCTGCTGCCGCAGTATGCCACCAAGCTCGGCATTAAGGCTGAGGAAGTGGAGCAGTACTACATCGATAAAGTGCCGCTGAAGCGCGGGTGCGATTATCAGGACGTGCTGAATATGCTGCTGTTTTACGCCAGCCCGAAAGCCTCATACTGCACCGGGCAGTCGATTAACGTGACGGGTGGGCAGGTCATGTTCTGAGTTCATTCCCCGGTGGCGCTGCGCTTACCGGGGCTACAAATCCCGTAGGCCGGGTAAGGCGCAGCCGCCACCCGGCAATTAAAGGAGTCGATATGGTAACCGCACTCATCACCGTCGCCGCCCTCGCCTGGATTTGCCAGATGGTGTTTGGCGGCTGGCAGATCCACCAGTTTAACCGCGCGTTTGATGCCCTGTGCCAGAAAGGTCGCGTCGGGGTCGGGCGTTCCGGCGGACGCTTCAAACCGCGCGTGGTCGTCGCCGTTGCGCTGGATGAAAACAATAACGTCTGCGATTCACTCATTATGCGCGGCATGACGGTGTTTGCCCGACCGGTGAAAATCCAGGCAATCAACGGTATTTCGCTGCAGGAATTACGGCCTGATGTGATCTTTCCCCATGATCCACTCTGTCAGAATGCACTATCATTAGCGCTTAATCTGAAACATGGATAATTTCGTTGTGAAAGCTATAGACTTGCGAAATTATCATTTCGCAACCTAAGGAACGAAGCGCCTATGAAACCTCGTCAGCGGCAGGCGGCCATTCTCGAACATCTGCAAAAGCAGGGAAAATGTTCGGTAGAGGATCTGGCCCACTACTTTGACACCACCGGCACGACAATACGCAAGGACCTGGTATTGCTCGAAAACTCTGGCGCCGTCATTCGAACCTACGGCGGCGTGGTGCTCAATAAAGACGAAGCCGACCCGCCTATCGATCACAAAACGCTGATCAATACCCACCAGAAAGCGCTGATTGCCGAAGCCGCCGTAAAATTTATCCACGATGGCGATTCCATCATTCTGGATGCAGGCAGTACCGTCCTGCAGATGATCCCGCTGCTCAGCCGCTTTAACAACATCACGGTGATGACCAACAGCCTGCACATCGTCAACGCCCTGTCGGAGAACGACTGCGAGCAGACCATCCTGATGCCCGGCGGCACCTTCCGCAAAAAATCGGCGTCGTTTCACGGCCAGCTGGCGGAGAATGCCTTCGACCACTTCAGCTTTGATAAACTGTTTATGGGCACCGACGGCATCGACCTGAACGCGGGCGTCACCACCTTCAACGAGGTGTTCAGCGTCAGTAAAGCCATGTGCAACGCCGCGCGGGAAGTGATTTTGATGGCAGACTCGTCGAAGTTTGGCCGCAAAAGCCCCAATATTGTCTGTAGCCTGGAAAGCGTTGATAAGCTGATTACCGACGCGGGTATCGACCCGGCGTTCAAGAAAGCGCTGGAAGAGAAAGGAATCGACGTGATCGTAACCGGAGAAAGAGATGAGTGATTTTCTGTTAGAAACGGGCCGCCAGACGCTGATGCTGGAACTGCAGGAAGCCAGCCGCCTGCCGGAACGTCTGGGCGAGGATTTTGTCCGCGCCGCCAACACCATTATCCATTGCGAAGGCAAAGTGATCGTGGCGGGCATCGGTAAATCCGGCCATATCGGCAAAAAGATTGCCGCGACGCTCGCCAGCACCGGCACCCCGGCGTTCTTCGTGCACCCGGCAGAGGCGCTGCACGGCGATCTGGGGATGATTGAAAGCCGCGACGTGATGCTGTTTATCTCCTACTCCGGTTCGGC
The DNA here is from genome assembly GCF_036487345.1 of Enterobacter cloacae complex sp. CARB60. Lineage (NCBI taxonomy): Bacteria > Pseudomonadati > Pseudomonadota > Gammaproteobacteria > Enterobacterales > Enterobacteriaceae > Enterobacter > Enterobacter cloacae complex sp. CARB60. The sequence goes on along the minus strand of NZ_JAZKLC010000002.1, from coordinate 915,629 downwards.
CAAAGAGCTGGACCTGATTATTCCGCGCCTGCAGGAAAAATCGGTCGCCCTGCTGGCGATGACCGGCAAATCCCGCTCGCCGCTGGCGCTGGCCGCCAAAGCGACGCTGGATATTTCCGTTGAGCGTGAAGCCTGCCCGATGCACCTCGCGCCGACCTCCAGCACCGTTAATACCCTGATGATGGGCGACGCGCTGGCCATGGCGGTGATGCAGGCGCGCGGCTTTAACGAAGAAGATTTCGCCCGTTCGCATCCGGCAGGTGCGCTCGGCGCACGCCTGCTCAACAAGGTTCACCACCTGATGCGCACCGACGATGCCATTCCGCAGGTCAAACTCGATACCAGCGTTATGGACGCGATGTTGGAACTGAGCCGCACCGGCCTGGGGCTGGTTGCGGTATGCGATGACAACGGGAGCGTCAAGGGCGTGTTCACCGACGGCGACCTGCGCCGCTGGCTGGTGGGCGGCGGCAGGCTGGAGACCAACGTGTCGGACGCCATGACCCAGGGTGGGCTGACGCTCAACGCCGAGAGCCGCGCCATTGAAGCCAAAGAGGTGCTGATGAAGCGCAAAATCACCGCCGCACCGGTGGTGGATGATGCCGGCAGGCTGTGCGGCGCCATCAACCTGCAGGATTTCTATCAGGCCGGAATTATCTAACCCTTCAGCCCCAGACGTTTCGCCAGCCTGTGCAGGTTGGCGACGTCCATCTCCAGCGCCCGCGCGCACGCCGCCCAGCTGCGGTTGTTCTGCTCCAGCGCGCGGATGATCATTTGGCGCTGGAACGCTTCCGTGGCCTCGCGCAGGTTCTCGTTTGCGCTCTCAGACACAGCAGCCTTCACGGTCGGGGCACTTTCCTCATGCAGTGCAAAATGCCGCGCGTGAATTACCACCTCATCCCCCGAACGCGCCGCTCGCGCCAGCACCACCGCCCGGTGAATCACATGTTCCAGCTCGCGCACGTTGCCCGGCCAGCCGTAGCTCAGCAGGTGCGACCTCGCCCCCGGGCTTAGCACCACGCGGGAAAGCCCCATCCTGAGACGGCACTGCTCGCAGAAAAAGCCCGCCAGCAGCAGCACGTCGTCCCCGCGCTCGCGTAGCGGCGGCACGGTAAGCGGGAACACGCTCAGGCGATGGAACAGGTCGGCGCGGAACTGCCCGGCAAGCACCGCTTCACGCAGGTCGCGGTTGGTGGCCGCCAGCACGCGAACGTCCACTCTGTGGCTGCGGTCATCCCCCACGCGCTGGATGTCGCCGTACTGCAGCACGCGCAGCAGCTTGGCCTGCAGCGACAGGGAGAGCTCGCCGATTTCATCCAGAAACAGCGTGCCGTTATCGGCCATTTCGAACTTGCCGCTGCGGTTGCTGATGGCCCCGGTAAACGCCCCCTTAACGTGGCCAAACAGCTCGCTTTCCGCCACGCTTTCCGGCAGCGCGGCGCAGTTGAGGTACACCAGCGGGTTCACCGCGCGCGGCGAGGCTTCGTGGATCGATTTCGCCACCAGCTCCTTACCGGTGCCGGTTTCCCCGAAGATCAGCACGTTCAAATCGGAGGCGGCAACAATCTCAATCTCTTTTTTGAGCTGTGCCATGCCCGGAGAAAGGCCGATCATCTCCGTGTTCGTCACCTGCTCAAACGCCGCCGGGCTGCCGGGAAGAATGTTCTGGCTCTCCAGCTGTTCAATCAGCAGGGCATTGTTCAGCGCCCCGGCGGCCAGGGCGGCAATCAGGCGCAGCTCTTCGTCGCTAAAGGTGTCGAACTGGTCCGGCGACAGGCCGTCGAGGGTCAGTGCACCAATCAGATTTTGTCCGGCAAACAGCGGCAGGCCGATGCAGGCGTGCACCTTCAGGCTCTCCTGTCCGGGAATGAGCCCGTCGTACGGGTCGGGCAAGTCGCTGTCCGCCGGGAAACGCACCACGTCACCCGCGCGGGCGATGGTTTCCAGACGCGGATGGCCCTCAAGGGTAAAACGCCGTCCGAGCACGTCCTTCGCCAGCCCGTCGATAGCCAGCGGAATAAACTGTCGCCCCTCGTAGCGCAGCAGCGCCGACGCGTCGCACGCCAGCACGTGGCGCAGCGTGGAGATCAGCCGCTGAAAGCGGTCCTGATGGCCGATACCGGTCTGTAGCTCAATGGCGATCTTCGCCAGCACGTCTACGGAAAAGCTCATAGTGACCTCGCTGTCATTTTGACAATACATATTGTCATATTGACACTTTTTTTGATAGTCATAATGACTACCCACTACGGATCATAAAAATATTAATTTAGTAAAATCAATAAATTAAAAGTTGGCACGTAACTTGATATAAGCAAACCATCTTATTTGAAAATGCTGTATTACGTAGAGGTTGCTATGTCTATTCTGGTTAAAAATAACATTCATTGGGTGGGTCAACGTGACTGGGAAGTGCGCGATTTCCACGGGACGGAATACAAAACGCTGCGCGGCAGCAGCTATAACAGCTATCTCATCCGCGAAGGAAAAAATGTGCTGATCGATACCGTCGATCATAAGTTCAGCCGCGAGTTCGTGCAGAACCTGCGCAGCGAAATCGACCTGGACGCCATCGACTACATCATCATCAACCACGCGGAAGAAGACCACGCCGGCGCGCTGACCGAGCTGATGTCCTACATTCCGAACACGCCTATCTACTGCACCACCAACGCCATCGACTCGATCAACGGCCACCACCACCATCCGGAGTGGAACTTCCACACCGTGAAAACCGGCGACGCGCTGGATATCGGCAACGGCAAGCAGCTGATCTTCGTGGAAACCCCGATGCTGCACTGGCCGGACAGCATGATGACCTACATGACCGGCGACGCGGTGCTGTTCAGCAACGACGCCTTCGGCCAGCACTACTGCGACGAGCGCCTGTTCAACGACGAAGTGGACCAGACCGAACTGTTCGAGCAGTGCCAGCGCTACTATGCCAACATCCTGACCCCGTTCAGCCGCCTGGTGACGCCAAAAATCACCGAGATCCTCGGCTTCAACCTGCCGGTGGACATGATTGCCACCTCCCACGGCGTGGTATGGCGTGATAATCCAACCCAGATTGTGGAACTGTATCTGAAATGGGCGGCGGACTATCAGGAAGACCGCATAACGATCTTTTACGACACCATGTCCAACAACACCCGCATGATGGCGGACGCCATCGCCCAGGGCATCAACGAAGTCGACCCGAACGTGGCGGTGAAGATCTTCAACGTGGCGCGCAGCGATAAGAACGAGGTATTGACCAACGTGTTCCGCTCTAAGGGCGTGCTGGTGGGTACCTCCACCATGAACAACGTGATGATGCCGAAAATTGCGGGACTGGTAGAAGAGATAACCGGCCTGCGTTTCCGCAACAAGCGCGCCAGCGCCTTTGGCTCCCACGGCTGGAGCGGCGGCGCGGTAGACCGTCTCTCCACCCGTTTACAGGATGCGGGCTTTGAGATGTCCCTCAGCCTGAAGGCGAAATGGCGTCCGGATATCGACGCGCTGGAGATCTGCCGCCAGCACGGTCGCGACATTGCCCGTCAGTGGGCGCTCGCCCCCCTTCCGCAAGCGGCACAACCATCCGAACAGCAGGACGCCTGCGCCTGTGCCGCCGCGGCAGCCGCCGATCTCGGCCCGCGCATGCAGTGCAGCGTCTGCCAGTGGATTTACGACCCAGAGCTGGGCGAACCGCTGCAGGATGTTGCCCCGGGCACGCCGTGGCGCGACGTGCCGGACAACTTCCTCTGCCCGGAATGTTCACTCGGTAAAGACGTCTTTGACGAACTGGGTACGGAGGCAAAATGAGCAACGGTATCGTCATCATCGGCTCGGGCTTTGCCGCCCGCCAGCTGGTGAAAAATATCCGCAAGCAGGATGCCAGCGTGCCGCTGACGGTGATCGCCGCCGACAGCATGGACGAGTACAACAAGCCCGATCTAAGCCACGTCATTAGCCAGAATCAGCGCGCCGAAGATCTCACCCGCCAGACGGCGGGGGAGTTCGCGGAACAGTTTAACCTGCGCCTGTTCCCGTACACCTGGGTCACCGATATCGACGCCGCCGCCCGCGTGGTGAAAGCGAAAGAGAAGACCTGGCAGTACGACAGGCTGGTGCTCGCCACGGGTGCCTCTGCGTTTGTGCCGCCGATTGAGGGCCGCGAGCTGATGCTCACCCTCAACAGCCAGCAGGAGTACCAGGCCAGCGAAACGGCGCTTCGCGACGCGCAGCGGGTAATGATTGTCGGCGGCGGGCTGATAGGCACCGAGCTGGCGATGGATTTCTGCCGGGCGGGCAAATCCGTCACCCTGGTCGACCATGCGGCAAGCATCCTGTCGTCGCTGATGCCCGCAGAAGTAAGCAGTCGCTTACAGCATCGCCTGACCGACATGGGGGTGCATCTGCTGCTCAAATCGCAGCTACTGAGTCTGAGCAAAACCGAGGGCGGCATTCGTGCCGCGCTCGACCGCAGCCGCAGCGTTGAGGTGGATGCGGTTATCGCGGCGACGGGCCTGCGCCCGGAAACCGCGCTGGCGCATCGCGCAGGCGCCGAAACAGGCCGCGGCGTGAAGGTAAATAGCTACCTGCAAACCACCCAGCCCGATATTTACGCGTTAGGCGACTGCGCTGAAATTAACGGTCAGGTGCTGCCCTTTTTACAGCCGATTCAATTAAGCGCAATGTATCTGGCGAAAAACCTGCTCGGCGGCAGCGCGCCGCTGAAATTACCCGCCATGCTGATTAAAGTCAAAACGCCGGAGTTACCGCTGCATCTTGCCGGTGAAACGCAGCGTCAGGATCTGAACTGGCAAATTACCCTCGAACCGCAGGGAATGGTCGCGCGCGGTGCCGATAATGAGGGTCAACTACGCGCTTTTGTCGTCAGTGAAGATCGGATGAAGGAGGCTTTCGCCCTGCTGAAACTGTTACCTGCTTAACTCTCGCATTGCCGGGTGGCGCTCCGCTTACCCGGCCTACTCAACAACAAAACGGCAAACCTTGTAGGCCCGCGCAAGCGTAGCGCCGCCGGGCAAAAACTGGACTGGGTAGTTCAGGATCGCACTACCAGCGCGTCGTAGCCGCGCCAGCGGTAGTTGACCATGGAGATCAGCCAACAGGCAACGAACAGCCCGACCACCACAAACCCGGCGTTGCCCAGGTTGTCGTTCACCGCGCCAATCAGATCCCAAACGCCGCCGCTGAGGGCGAATTTGTCCATCAGCAGACCCAGCGCTTCCAGCCCGCCGATAAACAGCGCCACCACCACGGAGGTGCCGGTGATGGTCATGTTGTAGTAGAGCTTGCGCTGCGGCTTGTTAAACGCCCAGCCGTAGGCACCAACCATCAGCAGGTTGTCGAGCGTATCCACCAGCGCCATGCCGCTGGCGAAGAGCGCCGGGAAGATCATGATTGACCACACCGACATCCCGCTTGACGCGCTGGCGGCCGAGATCCCCAGCACGCCAATCTCGGTAGCCGTGTCAAAACCGAGGCCAAACAGGAAACCGACCAGGTACATCTGCCAGCTTTTATTCACCAGGCGGAAGGTTTTGCCAAACAGCCAGTTCATGACGCCGCCCTGGGCAGGGAGCGTGATGTCGCCCTGCACGGGCCTGCCGCGTTTCAGCGCCTGAAAACTGCACCAGACGCCGCGCAGGATCACCATGTTCACCAGCGCCATCGCCAGCAGGAAAGTGGCGGAAACGGCGGTGCCAATCACGCTGCCGGTTTCGTGGAACCATTCCATGTTTTTCTGAAACGCCGTCGCGGTCGCGGCGATGGCAATGGAGGCCAGCACCACGATGGTGGAGTGCCCCAGAGAGAACCACGCCCCCACGCCGGACGGGCGTTTGCCCTGCTGCATCATCTTACGCGTCACGGTATCAATGGCCGCAATGTGATCGGCGTCCACCGCGTGACGCAGCCCGTAGCACCACGCCAGCAGGCTGGCCGCCATCAGCGCCGTGCTGCCGCTAAAGGCGTGCCATGCCCATCCCCAGGCCAGCAGGTTTGCCATTACCAGAGCCAGCAGCAGAAGCGCGGCGCGAGGTTCATTGCGTAAGAGTCGTAACATTTTAAATCCTTTGTGAACATGACCGGGCGGCGGCGATCGCCGCCTGCCCGAAGGAGATCGCTCCGTCGCCTGCGGGCAGGCGCGAAGGAAAAAGAAGCGTAAAGTCAGAAAGATAATGACGCAGGCGCGCGCGCAGCAGACGGTTGTGCAGCACGCCGCCGCTGAGACAGATTGTTGACAGCGACAGGCGTCGGGCATGGCGCGCGGCGAGTTCCGCAAGCCCTTTAGCCAGCGCATCGTGAAACGCCCACGCGCGCTCGCACGGCTCAGCCTGCCATGCCAGCCACTGCTGCCAGAAAAGCGCGAGGTTATCCGCGTCGAGCGTCACCGGATGGTCGACGCCCGCGCACCGCGAGGCCAGCGCTTCCAGCCTGCAGGCGGCTTCACCCTCCCAGGATTGGGCGTCGATACCAAGCGCGCAGGCGACGGCATCAAACAGGCGACCACAGGATGAGGCACGCGGCGCGTTGATGCCGCGCCCTATCGCCGTCGCCAGCAGCGGCCAGTTCTGGCGCTGTACCGCGCGCGTTTCCGGATACTGCTGCCAGTCAGGGACAAACGCCAGGCAGTGGGCGAGCAGGTTGCGCCACGGCTGTCGCGCCGCCAGATCGCCGCCCGGCAGCGCAACGGCAGGCAGCCCGCCCAGACGCTCGCACGCGAGATAGCTGACCCGCAGGCACTCCCCGCCCCACAGCGCGCCGTTTTCACCCATGCCGATCCCGTCCAGCGTCAGAGCGATAACGTCTCCGCCCTCACGCGGCCAGCCGTTTTCGGCCAGGCACGCCGCCGCGTGAGCGTGATGGTGCAGTACGGTTTCGACCGGCAGCCCCTGCACCTGCGCCCATTGTTGTGTGTGATAGCCCGGATGGGCATCGCACACCACGCGTTCCGGCTGGAAGGCGTAGATGTCCTGCATCGTCGAGAGCGCGCCGCGCCACTGCGCTTCGACACCCTCATCACCGAGATCGCCAAAATGCTGGCTCAGCACCGCCTGGCTGCCACGCACCAGGCAGAAGGTGTTTTTCATCTCCGCGCCGGTGCATAGCATGGCGGGGATATTCTCGAAACCCGCAGGCAACGTGATGGCATCCGGCACAAAACCGCGCGCGCGGCGAAGCATCGCGCCGTCACGATCCATCACCGAATCGTCCATCCTCTGAAGAATATCGCGATTGTGCAGCAGGAAGCCGTCCGCAATGCTGCCAAGTTCATCCAGCGCCTGTTGATTACTGATGGCAGGCGGTCTGCCGCTGAGGTTGCCGGAGGTCATAACCAGCGGTCGCCGGCAGTCCATCATCAGAAGATGCTGGAGCGGGTTCGCGGGCAGCATGATGCCCACGCTATCCAGACCCGGTGCGATAGCCTCAGGGAAGTCAGGCAGCCAGGCTTTTGGCGTGAGCACGATGGGTGCAGCGGGTGAGCCGAGCAGCGTCTGAATCGACTCAGGCAGCTTATCCGCCTGCGGGATCATCACCGCCAGCGGCTTCGACAGGCGCTGCTTGCGTGACCGCAATTTCAGTATCGCCTGCGGGTTTTGCGCATCACAGACGAGGTGAAAACCGCCCAGCCCTTTAACCGCGACTATGCCGCCGCTTTTCAGCATCTCTACCGCCGCGCTCAGTGCCGTTTCGCGTGTGGCAAGAACGTCGCCCGAACGCCATTCCAGCGCGGGCCCGCAGTCCGGACAGGCGACCGGCTGGGCGTGAAAGCGGCGGTCGGCAGGATTGCGGTATTCCTTCTCACACGGCGCGCAGAGCGGGAATGCGCCCATTGACGTGGCCGGACGGTCATAGGGCATGGCGCGAATAATGGTAAACCGCGGCCCGCAGTGGGTGCAGTTGATAAACGGGTAGCGATAGCGGCGCTCGCCGGGGTCGCGCATTTCAGCCAGACACGCCGGACAGGTCGCGGCATCCGGCACAATCTGCGTGTCCATCGCCCCGCCCGCGCTGTGGCGGATGGTAAAGTCCTCCGGCAGGTGCGCCCAGGTAAACGGCTGCGCTTCAACGTGGTCGATGCGTGCCAGCGGTGGGCAGTCCTGATGCAGCCTCGCGGTAAAGGCCCCCCCATTACCCGCGAGGCGCACCAGCACGCCCTTCCCGTCATTGCAGACGTCACCGGTCAACTGAAGCGCCTGCGCCAGCTGCCAGACGAAGGGACGAAACCCCACGCCCTGCACCTTGCCGCGCACGCGCAGCTGTACACCGTTGCTGCACATACGGTTCAGAACAGGAGAGATGACGACGTGTCAAACGCCGCGCGGCGGCGCTTTTCGGCGCTCATCTGCTCAAGCTTGTCGCGATCCACGCAGACCAGCGCGTGCGTCGGGCAGGCTTCCATGCAGGCCGGGCCGGCGTCGCGGTGGTAGCACAGGTCACATTTGTTGGCTTCGGCTTTGTCCGCACGTACGCTCAGCCCCATGCCGCTGTTGCGTACCACCGGACGAACGACCACCTCCATCGCGCCGTACGGGCAGGCGACCACGCAGGTTTTGCAGCCAATGCAGCGCTCCTGCATCACGTGCACAAAGCCTTTCTCGCGTTTAATCGCCCCGTTCGGGCAGACGTTCGCACACGGTGCGTCTTCGCACTGGCGACAGATGGCGGCGGTAGAAATATTCACGCCTTTGATGACGTGGATGCGCGGCAGGAAGGTGTCAGGGGTAAGCGACGCGCAGTCCTGCTCCGCCTGATGGGAAACCACGCACGCCACTTCACAGGTACGGCAGCCAATACACTTACTGGCATCGGCCATAATAAAACGGTTCATCTGCTTCTCCAGCATTACAGTTATGCGCGGAGATATTCATAAACCGTGCCAATAATTAACTTATTGATTTTATAGGTATTTAAAAATCAAAGCGGCGCTGTCATCGTCACTTATGACGATGACAGCTGTCGACATCAGCGGTGCGGGCCGTCAATAACCGAGTCGCGCAGGATAAGCTCGCCGGAGAAGGTTTGCTGATATTTAAACTCACCGCCGTCGAGCATGAAGATCAGGCGGCTGATGGTTTCTTTGATCATCTCCGTCACCGGAATACGCACGCTGGAAAGCGACGGCACGATGTAGGGCGCGATGGCCACGTCGTCAAAACCGATCACCGACACCGCGTCCGGTGCGGCCACGCCGCTGTCGTGCAGCTGCTTCATGGCGCCGATGGCCATGTCGTCATTACTCGCCACCAGCGCCGTAAAGCGTTCGCCGCGAGCAAGCAGTTCGGACACCGCCGCCGCGCCGCTGGCCGGGTTCCACTTCCCCTGCGCAATCAGCCCCTCGCGCAGCGGAATACCGTGCTGCGCCAGCGCGTCCCTGTAGCCGGAGAGACGTTCAACCCCGGTGGGGGAATCCAGCGAGCCGGTAATAAACGCGATCTCCCGGTGCCCTTTCGCAATCAGCTGCGACACCGCGTCCTGGCAGGAGGCTTTATGATCGGACCAGACGCTGTGGCTGCTGTTTTTCCGCAGGCGGCGGTTGAGCACCATAATGGGCTGCTCGCACTTCTCGACGATCTCATCCATCTCATCCACGCTCATGAAGCGCGGGTAGATGATCACCGCGTCGCAGCGCATATCGAGCAGGTACTGGATCGCCTCGCGCTCTTCATCCGCGCTGTGCTTGCCGTCCGCGAGGATCAGCTGCCGCCCTTTTTCTTCCGTCATGCGCGCGGCGTGAAACAGCAACTCGCTAAAGTAAACGCCGTGATACAAGGTGTTGGTCACCACCAGCCCCAGCGTTTGGGTACGTTTTGTCGCCAGGTTGCGCGCCAGCAAATTCGGGCGATAGCCGCTCTCTTCAATGGCCTGAAACACCCGGTCTTTGGTCTCCTGGCTGACGTAGCCATTTCCCGACAGCACCCGGGATACCGTGGCCTTCGAAACGCCTGCCCGCTTCGCCACTTCAAGCATCGTGGTCATGTTGTTATTCCGTCTGAATCTGATGAAGCGCAGTGTACTGCACTGCAAAAAAATTGTCGCAGCGGTGAAATCACGCTTTCGTCACCCCATTGCGATCTGCATCACGAAACGAAAAAATGGTCAAAAAGCGATCTTGTTTCATTCAAAGAAACTCATGATGATTATGTGGAACCGGTTTCCTACATTTCTCACAACGATAACAGGATCACATCCGATGGCCAAAAATTACGCCGCGCTGGCGAACGACGTTGTCAGCGCGCTGGGCGGCAAAGAGAACATTGTCGCCGTCACCCACTGCATGACGCGTCTGCGTTTCGTTCTGAAAGACGAAAGCCTTGCCGACGCTGCGCGCCTGAAAAGCATCAGCGGCGTGCTCGGTGTGGTGCGCAACGACAACCAGTGCCAGGTCATCATCGGCAATACCGTTTCACAGGCGTACCGCGAAGTGGTGAGCCTGCTGCCAACCAGCCTGCAGCCTGCCGTACCGGAAGGCCCGCAGAAACTGACCTTACGCCGCATTGGCGCCGGGATCCTCGACGCGCTGATCGGCACCATGTCGCCGCTGATCCCGGCGATCATCGGCGGCTCGATGGTCAAGCTGCTGGCAATGATCCTCGAGATGACCGGGGTGCTGCCAAAAGGCGCGCCGACGCTCACTATTCTGACCGTCATCGGCGACGGCGCCTTCTTCTTCCTGCCGCTGATGGTGGCAGCCTCGGCGGCGGTGAAATTCAAAACCAACATGTCGCTGGCCATCGCCATCGCGGGCGTGCTGGTGCACCCGAGCTTTATCGAGCTGATGGCGAAAGCCGCGCAGGGCGAGCACGTTGAGTTCGCCTTTATTCCGGTAACGGCGGTGAAATACACCTACACCGTCATCCCGGCGCTGGTCATGACCTGGTGCCTGTCGTACATCGAACGCTGGGTGGATCGCATTACCCCGGCGGTGACGAAGAACTTCCTCAAGCCGATGCTGATCGTGCTGATTGCCGCCCCGCTCGCCATCGTGCTGATTGGCCCGCTGGGGATCTGGATCGGTAGCGCCATCTCCGCGCTGGTCTACACCATTCACGGCTATCTGGGCTGGCTCTCCGTCGCCATCATGGGCGCGCTGTGGCCGCTGCTGGTGATGACCGGGATGCACCGCGTCTTTACGCCGACCATCATTCAGACCATTGCCGAGACGGGCAAAGAAGGGATGGTGATGCCGTCGGAGATCGGCGCCAACCTGTCGCTCGGCGGCTCGTCGCTGGCTGTAGCCTGGAAAACCAAAAACCCGGAGCTGCGCCAGACGGCGCTGGCGGCGGCAGCCTCCGCCATCATGGCGGGGATCTCTGAACCGGCGCTTTACGGCGTGGCGGTACGTCTGAAACGTCCGCTGATTGCGAGCCTGATCAGCGGCTTTATCTGCGGAGCGGTCGCCGGCATGGCCGGACTTGCCAGCCACTCGATGGCGGCACCGGGGCTGTTCACCAGCGTGCAGTTCTTCGACCCGGCGAACCCGATGACCATCGTCTGGGTGTTCGGCGTGATGGGGCTGGCGGTGGTGCTGTCGTTTGTTCTGACCCTGATACTCGGCTTTGAGGATATCCCGGTCGAAGACGAGGCCGAAAAAGCGCGCGCCCTGCAGACCGCACCGGTACAGAGCAAAGCAGAAAAAGCATAAATTGAAAGCGAGGTAAGAATGTCTGTTTTTCCACAAGGATTTTTATGGGGCGGCGCGCTTGCCGCCAACCAGAGTGAAGGTGCTTACCGTGAAGGCGGCAAGGGGCTGACGACGGTCGATATGATCCCCCACGGCGCGAACCGCCTGGCGGTGAAGCTCGGCAAGGAAAAGCGTTTCTCGCTGCGTGACGACGAGTTCTACCCGAGCCACGAGGCGATTGATTTTTACCATCGCTATAAAGAGGACATCGCCCTGATGGCGGAGATGGGCTTTACGGTATTCCGCACCTCGATTGCCTGGAGCCGCCTCTACCCGAACGGCGACGAGCCGCTGCCGAACAAAGAGGGGATTGCCTTCTACCGCGCGGTGTTCGAGGAGTGCAAAAAGTACAACATTGAGCCGCTGGTCACCCTGTGCCACTTCGACGTGCCGATGCACCTGGTCACGGAGTACGGCTCATGGCGCAACCGTAAGATGGTCGATTTCTTTGCCCGCTACGCCCGCACCTGCTTTGAAGAATTTAACGGGCTGGTGAAATACTGGCTGACCTTCAACGAAATCAACATCATGCTGCACAGCCCTTTCTCCGGCGCGGGGCTGGTGTTTGAGGAAGGTGAAAACGAAGACCAGGTGAAATACCAGGCCGCACACCACGAGCTGGTGGCGAGCGCGCTGGCGACCAAAATCGCCCACGAGGTGAACCCGGAAAACCAGGTCGGCTGCATGCTGGCGGGCGGGAATTTCTACCCGTATTCCTGCAAGCCGGAAGACGTGTGGATGGCGCTGGAGAAAGACCGCGAGAACCTGTTCTTTATCGACGTGCAGGCGCGCGGCAGCTACCCGGCCTACTCCGCCCGCGTGTTCCGCGAGAAAGGCGTGGTGATTGTGAAAGATCCTGGCGACGATCTACTTCTGAAAAACACCGTCGACTTTGTCTCGTTCAGCTATTACGCCTCGCGCTGCGCGTCGGCGGAGATGAACGCGGGCAATACCAGCGCGGCGAACATCGTTAAGTCCCTGCGCAACCCGCACATTCAGGTGAGCGAATGGGGCTGGGGCATCGATCCGCTCGGCCTGCGCATCACCATGAACATGATGTACGACCGCTACCAGAAGCCGCTGTTCCTGGTGGAAAACGGCCTCGGGGCGAAAGACGTGATTGATGAAAACGGCGAGATCAACGACGACTACCGCATCAGCTACCTGCGCGAGCACATCCGCGCGATGGGCGACGCGATTGAGGACGGCGTGCCGCTGATGGGCTACACCACCTGGGGCTGTATAGACCTGGTGTCGGCCTCAACGGGCGAGATGAGCAAGCGCTACGGGTTTGTGTACGTTGACCGCGACGACGCGGGCAACGGCACGCTGGACCGCAAGCGCAAGAAATCGTTCGGGTGGTATAAGAAGGTGATTGCGAGTAACGGGGCGGATCTGGAGTAGCCCGTTTTGCCGGGTGGCGGCTTCGCCTTACCCGGCCTACAAAAACGTAGGCCCGGTAAGCGTAGCGCCACCGGGCGCTGTTCAGAGCCGGGAGAAATTCCCGTCCCCAACCCATCCGGCCAGCCGTGAATAGACCACTTCCACCGCCTCTTTCACCGGCGGCGTCATCGGGTAATAGAACCCGACAATGTCCGGCTGGATCCCCAAAAACAGCACCTCGCCCACGTCGTCTTTAATCTGATCGACCAGGTAGTTCAACGGCATATTGTGCGTCGTCATCATAAACATCTCGGCGATGTCGTCCGGGTCAATCAGGCGGATCTCGCCGGGGTTGAGCCCCATATCGGTGGCATCGACGATTAACAGCCTGTCCGGGCGCAGTTCGCGGATGGCCACCACGTCGTTTTCCGGCGCGCTGCCGCCGTCGATGACTACCCAGCTGCCCTGCGGGTTCGCGGCGCACATCTCTGCCAGCAGCGGGCCCGCGCCGTCGTCGCCCATCATGCTGTTGCCGACACACAGTAAAACGTCAGTCACGTAATCTCCTCACCATCAGGTAGATGGCGCTCTCCTGATGAATATCGTGCAGCATGCTAAGCAGCGTTTTGCTCCACGCCTGCTGCTCGGGGGTTTGCCTGCTCAGCGCCGCGTCAAAGGCGTTGGCAAGCATCGCAATGTGGTTGGCGTCGATGACGATCTCGCCGTACTTCGGCACGCCCTCCATTTTGCGCCGCGCCGTGCTGCCCTCCTCCAGCGTGGCGATCCACGTCAGGTACTCGGGCCACGGACAGCTCAGCGCCGCCTCCAGGCAGTCGATCACCCCGAGGTGATGCCCAATCGCCAGGCTGTAATAGACCACCTGCTGCGCCGCATCCGGCGTGGCATCGTTCTCATCAATAAACTTACGGCTCAGCTGGCTGAACACCACCGTTTCACTCATCGGATACGCGCCTCATCCACAATGCTGTTCAGGTTCGCCACGATCTCATTGAGTCGCGGATCGTTTTCCGCCTCCAGCCAGCGCGCCACCTGATGGTCGCCCTGGCTCAGCAGGCGCAGATAATCGTCGGCAATTTGACGCCCATAGCGATAGCCCGCCAGCTTCCGCGCCGTGCGGTCGACCTTCACCCGCAGCGGCTGCACCATGTCAGGGTGCAGAATGGCGGCAGGCTGGTTGTCCAGCTCGCCCGGCTCGCGCGCGTGGATTTTCTGCTCCAGCAGGCCGAGCGCCATGGCAAAGCCGTACAGCGTCGCGGCGGGCGTCGGCGGGCAGCCAGGAATGTAGACGTCCACCGGCACGATTTTGTCGGTACCGCCCCAGACGCAGTAAAGGTCGTGGAAGATGCCGCCGCTGTTGCCGCAGGCGCCGTACGAGATGCAGATTTTCGGGTCCGGCGCGGACTGCCAGGCGCGCAGCGCGGGCGAGCGCATGGCGCGGGTGACGGCCCCGGTGAACAGCAGGATGTCCGCGTGGCGCGGGGACGGCACCACTTTGATGCCGAAGCGCTCGGCGTCAAACAGCGGCGACAGGGTGGCGAAGATCTCAATCTCACAGCCGTTGCAGCCGCCGCAGTCCACGCGGTAGACGTAGGCCGAGCGTTTGATTTTTTTCAGCAGCGACGCCTTCATGCTGGCGATGGATTCGTCCACCGTCATCGGCACCGGAATGCCGTTGTCGTCGCGCGGGCCCAGTAGGTTTTCCATCAGCTGGCCTCTCTCATATGGCGGGTGATATCAATGCGGTCGGACGGCAGCAGGCACTTCTGACGCTTGCACTCCGGGCAGGTTTCAAAGCTTTCGCGGTGATGCTCCGCGCGGGCGTCGCCGTTGTGCTGCAGCAGCGCGATGGCGTAGTCGATCTCTTTCTGCACGGCGAACGGGCGCTTGCAGACGCGGCAGCTGCACAGGTCAAAGCGCGACTGCTGCAGAAAATCCTCTTTCTTCCACACCGCCAGCTCGTATTCCTGCGACAGGCGAATGGCCACCGTCGGGCAGACCTCCTCGCAGCGGCCGCAGAAGATGCAGCGACCGAGGTTAAACTGCCAGGCCAGCTCGCCGGTTTTGAGATCCGTTTCCACCGTTAAGGCGTTCGACGGACAGGCGTTGACGCAGGCCGCGCAGCCGATGCACTGCTGCGGGTTGTGCTCCGGCTTGCCGCGAAAGTTTTTATCCACCGGCATCGGCTCCAGCGGATAACGGCTGGTCTGCGTGCCGGTTTTGATCACTTTTTTGATAAAGGTAAACATGGCGAGTCCTTATTTCAGCGGCGAGTTCTTACGCTCGATGCTGTAGCGCTCAAGCTCTTTGTACGGCACCACCTGGCTTTTCTTTTTGCGCACGTCGACCACGGTCATGCGGTCGGTGCAGGAGTAGCACGGATCCAGGCTGCCGATGATCAGCGGCGCATCGGAAACCGTGTTGCCGCGCAGCATGTAGCGCAGGGTTGGCCAGTTGGCGTAGGTCGCCGCGCGGCAGCGCCAGCGGTAGAGCTTCTGGTTGTCGCCGGTCATGCTCCAGTGGATGTCGTCCCCGCGCGGCGCTTCGGCAAAGCCGAGGGCAAAGCGGTTTGGAATGTAGGTGAAGCCCTCCACCATCAGCGGGCCGCCCGGCAGGTTATCGAGGCCGAAGTCGATCATGTTCAGGGCGGTAAACACCTCGTTGATGCGCACCTTGAGGCGCGAAATGACGTCGCAGCCCTGCTCGCTGTGCACGGTCATCGGCAGCAGGCCGTAGCCGACGAACGGGTGATCGGCACGCGTGTCGCGAGCGTGGCCGCTGGCGCGCACCATCGGGCCGACGTTGCTGAAGTCACGGGCGATCTCCGGGTCAAGGCGACCGATGCCGACGGTGCGCTGCTCGATGTTGGGCGTGCTGAGCAGCATGTCCACCAGCTCCTGCACGTCCCGGCGCATCTGCTGCGCCAGCTGGCGGGTCTGGATCATGTCGTCCTTCAGCAGGTCGCGGCGGATCCCGCCGATCAGGTTCAGGCCGTAGGTTTTACGCGCCCCGGTGAGGATCTCCGCCATCTTCATCGACGCCTCGCGCACGCGGAAGAACTGCATAAACCCGGAGTCAAAGCCGACAAAGTGGCAGGCCAGGCCGAGGTTCAGCAGGTGCGAGTGCAGGCGCTCCACCTCCAGCAGAATGGCGCGGATCATCTGCGCGCGCTCCGGCACTACGATCCCCATGCCGTTCTCCACCGAGGTGGTGTAGGCGGTGCTGTGGGCGAAGCCGCAGATGCCGCACACGCGGTCAGAGAGGAACGTCACTTCGTTGTAACCCATGCGGGTTTCCGCCAGCTTTTCCATGCCGCGATGGACGTAGAACAGGCGGTAGTCGGCGTCGATGATGTTCTCGCCGTCGACGAACAGGCGGAAGTGGCCCGGTTCGTCGGAGGTGACGTGCAGCGGGCCGATCGGCACCACGTTGTTCTTCTTGCTGCCCAGCTCGTTGATGAACTCGTAGGTTTCGCTGTCGGTGGTCGGCGCCGGGCGCTGACGGTAGTCCATGCTGTCTTTGCGCAGCGGGTAGAGTTCGTCCGGCCAGTCGTCCGGCAGCACCAGGCGGCGCTCGTCCGGCAGGCCGACCGGCACCAGGCCGTACATGTCGCGCACTTCGCGCTCGCCCCAGACGGCGGCGGGCACGCGCGGCGTGACGGACGGGTATTCCGGCTTATTCGGGTCGACTTCGACGCGCACGGTGAGCCAGCACTTTTCGCCCTGCTCCATCGACATTACGTAGTACACCGCATAGTTGCCGCACAGCTGGCGCTCGTCGTTGCCGAACAACACCGACAGCCAGCCGCCCTGCCGGTAGTAGAGAAACTCCACCACTTCCGGCAGGTAGTTCACCTTAATGGTGACGGTTATCTGGTCTTTGGTTTGCCAGGACTCCTCCAGCACCACGCCGGGGAAAGCCTGATGCAACGCGGCGAGATACTGCTGACCTTTCTTTTCTTCAGACATAAATACTCTCTTTAATCACGCCACCAGCAAGGAGACGAACGCTAAAAATGCAAAACCAAAACCGGCCCAGGTGATGCGTGACGTTTCGACAAAACGCAGGCGCGCCATGCTGTTTTCAAACAGGGCAATCACCAGCACGCCGACCAGCAGCTTGAGGGCGGCAATCACCACGGCCAGCGCCAGACCGCCCGCGGAGAAGTGCGTCATCTGCCCCCACGGGAAGAAGACACCGACAAACATCTGCAGCACCACCAGCTGTTTGAGGCTGATGCCCCACTTCAGTACCGCGAAGCCGTAGCCGCTGTATTCGGTAAGCGGCCCTTCCTGCAGCTCCTGCTCGGCTTCAGCCAGATCGAACGGCAGTTTGCCCATCTCAATAAACGTGGCGAACGCGCATGCGCAGAGCGCCAGCACCAGCGGGATCGAGCGCGCCACCGGCCAGTGGTAAACGGTGTCGGTGATAAAGCTGATGTGGGTGGAACCTGCCACCTGCGCGGCGACCCACAGCCCCAGCAGCAGGATCGGCTCAACCAGCACGCCGAGCATCGCCTCGCGGCTGGCGCCGATGCCGGTAAACGGGCTCCCGGTGTCCAGGCCCGCAATCGCAAAGAAGAAGCGGGCGATGGCAAAGAGGTAGATAAGCGTAATCAGATCGCCGAGCACCGGCAGCGGCGATCCCACCGTGACCACCGGCAGCGCGGTGGCGATGGTCAGCATGACGCCCACCATCACAAACGGCGTCAGGCGGAAGACCCAGCCTGCGGCGTCCGGTGCCACGCTCTGACGAGAAAGCAGCTTGAAGAGATCGCGGTACTCCTGAAGCACCCCAGGCCCGCGACGGTTGTGCATCCGGGCGCGCACCACGCGGCTCACCCCGGAAAGCAGCGGCGCAGCGGCGAACAGCACCAGCGCCTGAAGAATTGCCAGTAACAGACTCATGTCAGGCTCCTCGTGAAATCACAATGACCACCAGCACCGCCAGCTCGATGACCGCCAGACGGCGGAACAGCGCGGGCGCGGCGGCACTCTGCCAGCCGGGCACCCAGCCTACCGGGTTCAGCCAGTGGCGCAGCTTCAGCACGGCAGCGAAGTTCTCCTTCACCGGCATGGCGAAACCGTGGGCGGTGATGACCATCGACTGTTCATGTTCGTAGCCGCAGGCCCACGCCGCACCGCGCGAGCGGGAGGTGAGCCTGTCGCGTTTGAAGACCAGCATCAGGACGAGCGGCAGCAGCGGTGCGCCAATCAACAGCAGCGTAATCATGGGCTGAGAGACGGTGGTATTCGCCACGGTCAGCGGCAGCGGAATGGCGTTGCCCAGCAGCGGCAGCAGCCACGGTGCGGCGACGCCGCCCGCGATGCAGCACAGCGCCAGCGCGACCACGCTGGCACACATCAGTACCGGTGCGCAGCAGGCGTTTTCCGCTTCGCGGGTGCGCGGCGCGCCGAGGAAGGTCACGCCGTAGACTTTCGCCATGCACATCACCGCCAGCGCCCCGGTAATCGCCAGCCCGACCGCCAGCAGCGGGCCAAGCAAACGCGCGATGAAGACATCGCTCTGACCGAGCGCGAAGAAGGACTGGTAGATCACCCACTCCCCGGCAAAGCCGTTCAGCGGCGGCAGCGCGGCCATTGCCATCAGCCCGACCAGCATCGCCAGTGAAATCACCGGCATCTTTTTGCCAATCCCGCCCAGCTTTTCGATATCCCGATGACCGGTGCGGAACCAGACGCTGCCCGCGCCGAGGAACAGGGTGCTTTTAAACAGGCTGTGGTTGACGAGATGATACAGGCCGCCGATAAAACCGGCCGCTATCAGCGCCGGATGATTGAGCGCCAGCCCGGTCACGCCCGCGCCAATACCGAGCAGGATGATGCCGATATTTTCCAGCGTGTGGTACGCCAGAAGACGCTGGATATTGTGCTCCATCAGCGCGTACAGGCCGCCGACGAACGCGGTAATCATTCCGGCGACCAGCAGCACGATGCCCCACCACAGCGGCGGTTGTCCGCCGGTCAGCGTAATCGCCAGAATCCCGAACAGACCCACCTTCATCACCACCACAGAAAACAGCGCGGCGGCGGGCGCGGAGGCATTCGCATGCGCCTGCGGCACCCAGCCGTGCAGCGGGATAATCCCGGCGAGCAGGCCAAAGCCGATAACGCCCAGCAGCCAGACGTCATTCCCCAGCGGATGCCCGTTGAGCGCAGAGAAATCCAGCGTGCCAAAGCGTTGCCACACCAGCCAGCAGGCCAGCGCAAGCAGCAGCGTCCCGAGGCGTCCCAGCGCAAACCACAGCTTGCCGGAGGCGCTGCAGCCCGTCAGGAACACGCCGCACAGCGCCATGATTTCCGCCATCACCACCAGCGCGCCGAGGTTGCTGGCGATAACGGTGCAGACCGCCGTCGCCATCAGCAGGTTAACCAGCAGGCCGTTGGCTTTGGTGTTGGGGTGACGGTGCCAGTCGATATTGAACAGGCTGATAAACACCCCGCACAGGCCAAAGGTCACCAGCCAGATGGCGTTCAGCGGCGTGATCTCCACGGTGTGGCGAATCAGCGGCATCACGGCCTCTACGGACTGGCCGCCGAGCAGGACAACGCCGCCTGCTGCCAGCGTCATCAGGCTAGCTACCGCCCCGCCGATCCCGGCGATCGCGCCGCTGAGGGTTTTATGGAATGAGAAGATCAGCGCCAGAACAGCGGCGGCAGCAAAGCAGGCTACCGCGCTGGTAATCATCATCGCCGCGTTCATTTCGCCCCCTCGTTAAGCGCCTGTAGCAGAGAAAGGTCGCCAAAATCACTGTTGATGGTCAGCTCGCGTTTACGCTTGCTGGTACGGGCGATGTCGCGAATGTTAACCAGAATCAACGCCTTAGTCGGGCAGGTGCGTACGCAGGCCGGGCCCTGCTCGTCGAAGCTGCACAGGTCGCATTTCACCGCAACGGCACGGATGCCGGGCACCCAGTCCAGCAGCGTGCTTACGCGAGCAGGCGCCGGCGGCGCGGGCGGGGCTTTTGGCGAGTTGGCGTTCGCCGGAATGTGCAGCGGACGGCTGCCGGAAAATTCAATCGCGCCGAACGGGCAGGCAATGCCGCACAGCTTGCAGCTTACGCACAGGCTTTCGTTCAGCTGGACAGCGCCATCAACGCGGGTGATGGCATTCACAGGGCAGACGCCCGCGCAGGGGGCATCTTCACAGTGGTGGCAGAGCTGCGGGGCAGACTCTTTTTCATTACGCATGACGTGCAGGCGCGGCATGGACTGCAGCCCATGCAGGCGATGCGTTTCCGAACACGCCGCCTCACAGGTTCGACAGCCAATGCAGACCGTCGAGTCAGCAATTACAAAACGGTTCACCGGGTTATCCTCTGGTGATAGTCATTTTTGACGAAAAACTGTCTTGTCGACACTTCTCGACACGCAAGGGTCAGGCCACGTTCGCTGAGGCATTTCCGTCCATCAGCTGCTTCAGGTTGACCGGGAGATCGTGTTCAACGGCGGCGTACAGGCCGTTATAGACCGGCGCGATTTTTTCCAGATAGTGCTCCAGCACCTGTTGGCGATCGCGGTTGCTGACGTGGCCGTCCACCATGCCATCGGCCATCAGCTGCGCCTTCGCAATACACTGTTTTTCGCCGTCTTTTGTCTCGAGGTGGTACTCAATGGTGTGGCTGTTGAAGTTGTCCGCCAGGGTAACGTTGATCGTGAAATGGCCGAACAGGACGAAGCGCATGTCGCCCTGCGCCGCGCAGCTCATCGCGTGGTGAAGGCGTGCTTTCGAGAGGGTTATGCCCTGAACCAGAGAGTTGCAGTAGAGGTGCCACTGGTCCTGCAGCTGCTGATGACGCTGCGCGATGTAATCCGCTTTTTCGCTGATTTCCCAAATAGTCATAGAAGGTATCCGTTTAATGGAGATAGCGGCTGTTAAGCAGATTCCATGCCAGTTTTTATCTTTATGATTTTAAATGGATTTAATTACAAAACCGCTGTCAACGCCGCAGTGTCGACGTGTCATTTCGACAGCGTTGACATCGTCACGCCTTAACAAAAATCAAGATGGCACCGTTATTGCATTCAATGGCGCAATTCATTGAGGAGGCGTCATGCACGAAATCACCCTCTGCCAGCGGGCTCTGGAACTTATCGAACAGCAGGCAGTGCAAAACCACGCGAAGCGCGTCACCGGCGTCTGGCTGAAGGTCGGAGCGTTTTCCTGCGTCGAGACCAGCGCCCTGCATTTCTGTTTTGAGCTGGTGTGTCGCGGCACGCTGGCGGAAGGCTGCGAGCTCCATATTGAAGAGCAGCAGGCGGAGTGCTGGTGCGAGCAGTGCCAGCAGTACGTCACCCTACTGTCATCAAAGGTTCAGCGCTGTCCGCAGTGTCAGAGCACCGGTCTTCGCATCGTGGCGGATGACGGCATGCAGATCCAACGCCTCGAAATCGAGAAGGAGTAAAGTATGTGTAGCACCTGCGGTTGCGCCGAAGGCAACCTGTATATAGAAGGGGATGAACATCACCCCCATTCCGCGTTTCGCTCCGCGCCCTTTTCACCTGCCCCACGCCCTTCTGCGGCACTGACCGGCATCACCTTCGCTCCGCAGCGCTCCGATGCTGGCGACCTGCACTACGGCCACGGGGAGGCGGGTACCCACGCGCCGGGCATCAGCCAGCGCCAGATGCTGGAAGTAGAGATCAACGTGCTGGACAAAAATAACCAGATCGCCGCCCGCAACCGCGCGCGCTTTGCCACCCGCAAACAGCTGGTGCTAAACCTGGTCTCCAGCCCCGGCTCCGGCAAAACCACGCTGCTCACGGAAACGCTCAAGCGCCTGAACGGACGCGTCTCCTGCGCGGTGATCGAAGGCGATCAGCAAACCGTGAACGACGCGGCGCGCATTCGCGAAACCGGCACCCCGGCGATTCAGGTTAATACCGGCAAGGGCTGCCATCTGGATGCACAGATGATTGCCGATGCCGCCCCGCGCCTGCCGCTGGCGGATAACGGCATTCTGTTTATTGAAAACGTCGGCAACCTGGTCTGCCCGGCGAGCTTCGATCTTGGCGAACGACACAAGGTGGCGGTGCTTTCGGTGACCGAAGGCGAAGACAAACCGCTGAAATACCCGCATATGTTTGCCGCCGCCTCCATCATGCTGCTGAACAAAGTTGACCTGCTGCCGTACCTGACTTTCGACGTGGATAAGTGCCTGGCATATGCCCGTGAAGTGAATCCGGAGATTGAGATCCTGCTGGTCTCCGCCACGCGCGGTGACGGCATGGACGGCTGGCTACAGTGGCTGGAGAACGAACGATGTGCATAGGCGTCCCCGGACAAATTCACACCATCGACGGTAATCAGGCCAAAGTCGAGGTCTGCGGCATCCTGCGCGACGTAGACCTGACGCTGGTGGGCAGCAGCGATGAAACGGGCGCCTCGCGTCTCGGCCAGTGGGTGCTGGTTCACGTGGGGTTTGCCATGAGCGTGATTAACGAAGCGGAAGCCCGCGACACGCTGGATGCCCTGCAAAACATGTTCGACGTGGAGCCTGACGTGGGCGCGCTGCTGTACGGCGAGGAGCGTTAGCCATGCGTTACGTTGATGAATACCGCGCGCCGGAGCAGGTGCTGCAGCTTATCGGGCACCTGAAAACGCGCGCGTCGCTGCTGGACTACACGGCGGAAAAACCGCTGCGGATCATGGAGGTGTGCGGCGGACACACGCACGCCATCTTCAAATTTGGCCTCGACCAGCTGCTGCCGGAGAACATCGAGTTTATCCACGGCCCCGGCTGCCCGGTCTGCGTTCTGCCGATGGGGCGCATCGACAGCTGCATCGAAATTGCCAGCCAGCCCGACGTCATTTTCTGCACCTTTGGCGACGCGATGCGCGTGCCGGGGAAAAACGGCTCGCTGCTGCAGGCAAAAGCGCGCGGAACCGACATCCGGATCGTCTATTCGCCGATGGATGCCCTGACGCTGGCAGAGAATAACCCCGCGCGCAAGGTGGTGTTTTTTGGCCTGGGGTTTGAAACCACCATGCCCGCCACCGCCATCACCCTGCAGCAGGCGAAAGCGCGCAACGTCGATAACTTTTTCTTTTTCTGCCAGCACATTACGCTCATCCCCACGCTGCGCAGCCTGCTGGAAGAGCCGGAAAACGGGATAGACGCCTTTCTGGCACCGGGGCATGTCAGCATGGTGATTGGCACAGACGCCTACGGTTTTATCGCTGAACAGTACAATCGTCCGTTAGTGGTCGCTGGTTTCGAACCACTTGATCTACTGCAAGGTGTGACCATGCTGGTTGAGCAGAAAATAGCGGCCCTGAGTACCGTGGAAAACCAGTACCGCCGCGTGGTGCCGGATGCGGGAAATCAACGGGCGCAGCAGGCGATAGCCGACGTGTTTAGCGTCGAAGGCGACAGCGAATGGCGTGGTCTGGGGCTGATTGCCGAATCCGGCGTGCATCTGACGTCAGCCTATCGCGCGTTCGACGCCGAAGCGCATTTCCGCCCGCAGCCGCAGCAGGTTTGCGACGATCCCCGGGCCCGCTGCGGCGACGTGCTCACCGGTAAATGCAAACCTCATCAATGCCCGTTATTTGGCAATACCTGTAACCCGCAAACGGCGTTTGGCGCGCTGATGGTCTCCTCCGAAGGGGCGTGTGCCGCGTGGTATCAGTATCGCAACCAGGAGAGTGAAGCATGAATACGGTTGAAATGGCGCACGGCAGCGGCGGACAGGCGATGCAGCAGCTGATTAACCGGCTGTTTATGGAAGCCTTCAACAACCCCTGGCTCGCCGAGCAGGAAGACCAGGCGCGCATTGACCTCGCCACCCTCACCGCGCAGGGCGACAGGCTGGCCTTCTCCACCGACAGCTACGTGATTGACCCGCTGTTCTTCCCGGGCGGCGATATCGGCAAGCTCGCCGTCTGCGGCACGGCCAACGACGTGGCGGTCAGCGGTGCCGTTCCGCGCTATCTCTCCTGCGGGTTTATCCTCGAAGAGGGGTTACCGATGGAGACGCTCACGACAGTGGTCAACAGCATGGCGCAGACCGCGCGCGAGGCGGGAATGGCTATCGTCACCGGCGATACCAAAGTGGTGCAGCGCGGCGCGGCCGACAAGCTGTTCATCAACACCGCCGGCATGGGGGCGATCCCCGCCGATATTCACTGGGGCGCGCAGCAGCTTAGCGTGGGCGACGTGCTGATCGTGACCGGCACGCTGGGCTGCCACGGGGCGACCATCCTTAACCTGCGCGAAGGCCTGGGGCTGGACGGGGAGCTGCGCAGCGACTGCGCGGTGCTCACCCCGCTGATTCAGACGCTGCGTGCCGTGCCCGGCGTGAAAGCCCTGCGGGACGCCACGCGAGGCGGCGTAAACGCCGTAGTCCATGAGTTTGCGGCAAGCTGCGGGTACGGGATCGAACTGACCGAGCGCAGCCTGCCCGTTAAGCCTGCCGTTCGCGGGCTGTGCGAGCTATTGGGCCTCGACCCGCTAAACTTTGCTAACGAAGGCAAGCTGGTGATTGGCGTTGAACGTTCGGCCGCGGAGGCCGTACTTGCACAACTGCGAGCGCATCCCTTAGGGAAAGACGCGGCAATCATCGGCGAAGTCGTCGAGCGCAAAGGGGTGCGCCTGACCGGGCTTTATGGCGTGAAGCGGACGTTGGATCTGCCGCACGCGGAACCCTTACCCCGTATTTGCTAGAACCGCGCCAAAAGCGGTCAGCACTGAATGTCTCTTTTTTTGCCAGTTTCTATTGGAAAGCAATATGCCGTATACACCGATGAGCGATCTTGGACAGCAGGGCCTGTTTGACATCACGCGCACACTTTTACAGCAGCCCGACCTCGGTGCGCTGAGCGATGCCCTGACGCGGCTGGTCAGGCAATCGGCGCTGGCGGACAGCGCCGCGATTGTGCTCTGGCATAGCGGAACGCACCGCGCGAGCTACTACTCAACGCGTGACAATGGCAAAACGTTTGAATACGAAGACGAAACGTATCTGGCGCATGGCCCGGTGCGCCGCATACTCTCCCGTCCTGAAGTGCTGCACTGCAGCTTTGCGGAATTCCGCCAGGCGTGGCCGAGGCTTGCGGAAAGCAACCTCTATCAGCCTTTCGGGCATTACTGCATGTTGCCGCTGGCGGCAGAGGGCCAGATTTTTGGCGGCTGCGAGTTTATCCGCACGACCGACCAGCCCTGGAGCGAGGCGGAATACGAGCGCCTGCACACCTTTACCCAGATTGTGGCCGTCGTCGCGGAGCAGATCCAAAGCCGCGTCACCAATAATGTCGATTACGACCTGCTGAGCCGCGAGCGCGACAACTTCCGCATTCTGGTCGCCATCACCAACGCCGTGCTGTCACGGCTCGACATGGACGAGCTGGTCAGCGAAGTCTCGAAAGAGATCCACCACTATTTCAAAATCGACGCCATCAGCATTGCGCTTCGCGGCCATCGCAAGGGCAAGCTGAACATCTACTCCACGCATTATCTCGATGAAGCCAACCCGGCGCACGAGCAGAGCGAAGTGGACGAAGCGGGCACCCTGTCTGAACGGGTCTTCAAAAGCAAAGAGATCCTTCTGCTCAACCTGAACGAGCAGGACCCGGTCGCGCCGTACGAGCGAATGCTGTTCAACACCTGGGGCAATAAAATTCAGACCCTGTGCCTGCTGCCGCTGATGTCCGGCAACACCATGCTGGGCGTGCTGAAGCTGGCGCAGTGCGAGGAGGGCGTGTTCACCACCGCCAACCTGAAGCTGCTGCGCCAGATCGCCGAGCGTATCTCTATTGCCCTGGATAACGCCCTCGCCTACCAGGAGATCCACCGACTGAAAGAGCGGCTGGTGGACGAAAACCTCGCCCTGACCGAACAGCTCAACAACGTGGACAGCGAGTTTGGTGAAATCATCGGGCGCAGCGACGCCATGTACAGCGTGCTCAAGCAGGTTGAGATGGTGGCGCAAAGCGACAGCACGGTGCTGATTCTGGGCGAAACCGGGACGGGTAAAGAGCTGATTGCCCGCGCCATCCACAACCTGAGCAACCGCAACAGCCGCCGAATGGTGAAGATGAACTGCGCCGCGATGCCCGCGGGACTGCTGGAAAGCGATCTGTTCGGCCACGAGCGCGGCGCCTTCACCGGGGCCAGCAGCCAGCGGCTGGGCCGTTTTGAGCTGGCGGACAAGAGCTCGCTGTTCCTCGACGAAGTGGGCGATATGCCGCTGGAGCTACAGCCGAAACTGCTGCGCGTGCTGCAGGAGCAGGAGTTTGAGCGCCTGGGCAGCAACAAGCTTATCCAGACCGACGTGCGGCTGATTGCCGCCACCAACCGCGATCTGAAAAAAATGGTCGCCGACCGCGAGTTTCGCAGCGACCTTTACTATCGCCTGAACGTCTTCCCGATCTTCCTGCCGCCGCTGCGCGAACGCCCGGAAGATATCCCCCTGCTGGTCAAAGCGTTTACCGCAAAGATCGCGCGCCGGATGGGGCGAAATATCGACAGTATCCCTGCCGAGACGTTGCGTACCCTTTCATCCATGGAATGGCCCGGCAACGTGCGCGAGCTGGAAAACGTCATCGAACGCGCGGTGCTGCTGACGCGCGGTAACGTGCTGCAACTTTCCCTGCCTGAGGTTACGCTTCCTGACGTAACCGCGCCTGCCGCCGAGACAGCAAAAGAGGGAGAAGATGAATATCAGCTCATTATGCGCGTGCTGAAAGAGACCAACGGCGTGGTCGCCGGGCCAAAAGGTGCCGCCCAGCGCCTGGGGTTAAAACGCACCACCCTGCTGTCGCGCATGAAGCGTCTCGGGATTGATAAAGAGAGCCTGGTTTAATCGGTTTCGCCTGGCGGTAGTTCTCTGATACCGCCTTTGGTGAGGGCCTCTTTTTTCGGACGATACTTCTCCGGCAGTTCCGGTACGGGGCGACGGTCGTCAATCAGATGACGAACGGTCAGGATGGGGTGACGCCACAACATACGCGGACCGGCCCAGCGCATAACCTGCTTCATCTCTTCACGTCTGGCAGGCTGGTAGCAGTGTACCGGACACTGCTTGCAGGCAGGCTTGTCCTCACCGAAAACGCACTTATCCAGGCGCTTATTGGCATACGCGTTGAGCGCCAGATAATACCCTTCCTCCTGAGATGCCTGCGGGCACTGCTTTTCATACAACGTGATCATTTTCGCGATGGTCTTTTTTTCTCGTGAGATACGTTTCCCGGACATAACGGCTTACCGAATAATAAAGTGCATTAATAATACACCTTTCCGCGCTGGATTTCAGCGGTTGCATTTCGTTTCCTGAAGCCTGATTCCAGTTTTAGCCCTGCACCGACCGATAATCACTGGTATTTTATACAGGCATCAGAAATGACCTTTGTCCGTGTTGTCTGGAGACCCTATGCAAGAGTTCACGATCGGCAAACCCTATCGCCATTTAACAGTGGGATATTTTAGAAAGCGCCATGAAGACCGCAAAACCAAGATACCGAAGCGCTACAGCGTGCATGCGGCGCTGAGCTTAAAAGGAGACTGGCTTGAGGAGGCGGGGTTTACCACCCATTCCAGAGTCAGAGTGGGCGTGGAGCATGGAAAAATTATCATTGAATTAATGTCGGAGGGCGGCTCGTAAAGCCACGACATTTTTCTGCGCCGTACCTTTTTTTCATGCGACAATAGAAGGAACAAGCGGCCACTGAGCCGATCAAAACGGTTTATTTTCAAAGAAATGGACATCATAACTCCATGAGCACAATCGACAATTTCGACGCACATACGCCGATGATGCAGCAGTACATCAACTTTAAATACAACCAATTGATAAATAAATAGAAATATATAAACCATAATGAATGGTATACTTATGAGCTACATACTATAAAATTTGCAAGTTACTTTTGGATAATTCAAGAAAGTCAACAAAAAGACCATTGAAAGTTAGTGTAATATGTGAGATGTTATTAAGGGTCTATTTTATCTAATATTTTACTGTTAAATGTAAAACACATAACACTGGATGTTTACACATGAAAAATCTACCTGATAGCATCACTCTCGAAGAATTATTAGAAGTCATCTCGAAAGAAATGGAAGGTACCCCTTCAGAAAAATTAACTGAAAAATTAATAATTACAATTGGTATGCTTCAAGATGTATATGATATTGACGAAAATGCCAATAACTACATTCTATATTCAGTTGTAGGTCTTGAAGAACAATCCAATAAGAGAACTTTAACAAATGCTCAAGCAGCACAAAAAATAATCAACAAGAAGAAGCAAGGGAAATAAAAATGTCGTGGTATAACATCTTGTCCTTAGTCTTCAGTGCATTAGCTATTATCATTTCCATAATTGTTGTTATATATACAAACAAAAATCATCGAATTGAATGTTTGAAAGTAGTTCTGGACATAGAAACAGAGATGAATGCTAGAAAATTAGAGTTCGACAAAACATCAAAAGAAATTCGTTTACTTAATATAACCTCTGATGTAAATGAAAATAATATAGATGAAAAAATAGAGATTTTAGAAAATTATTTCGAGACTACAAAAGAAAACTATTTAAACTCACTCGACAGACTTTGCTATTGCATAGATAAAAAATATTTAGTTGATAAAGATTGGCGTTCTGAAT
The DNA here is from genome assembly GCF_036487345.1 of Enterobacter cloacae complex sp. CARB60. Classification (NCBI taxonomy): domain Bacteria; kingdom Pseudomonadati; phylum Pseudomonadota; class Gammaproteobacteria; order Enterobacterales; family Enterobacteriaceae; genus Enterobacter; species Enterobacter cloacae complex sp. CARB60. The sequence continues at coordinate 886,909 of NZ_JAZKLC010000002.1, read as the reverse complement.
ACAGAAATATGCTTAATGAAACTATCGACACTTTCCCAGCTGATTTTGGTGTTAACTCTTCATACAGAAATATCAAAAAAATAAATGAAATATGGCAAAGCTCCTAATAGAGGGCTACATGTGTTCAATTACAATAGAAAAGAAAAGACTTTGACAGTAATTTTATTATTACTTGTCTTAGTTATATTGACGTCTATATCATATATCTTTAAATTCGGCTGTAAGTCAACTCTGCTATTCCTTCCTTTATTTTTCGGAATCTTTATAACTTACAAATCATATCCTAACTATAAAAAAACGCTCAAATCTGTTGTTGACTTTATACTTTATTTTTCATCATCCATCACTGCTATTGCATATATAATAATACACGAAAAAATATTTGATGTATTGGGTAAGAGCTTTGAAATAAACTCAATTATGATCTTTTTGCTGTTATACTTTATAGCTATCATTACAGTAATTAAATGTTGCGTTTCCTATTGCGATGCAGTCGAAGCATATAGAGATGAAACTAATATCCATATAAGTAAAAATGAAAGAAATCGGGTACATATACCAAGTGATGAAAAAGCAAGGATAGATACCAAAGCAGGGTTAATGGTATTTCTATTATATTTACTGTTGAAATGAAAATACTTATATTTTCTTCGGGTAATTAAAGAAAAAAAGTGCAACTATTAATGGACCAAATACTAAAGTAATTGCCAGGTTAGCTGAAGTAAACCACTCCCAGAAAATATTCACGTCTTCATTAAAGAGAAGAATCGACAGCGTATTTGAACATACAAATAAAAACAATAAGAAAAAATATAAAATTAACTTCATATACAATCCTCAAACATGAAATACATATATCTCTTATAAATAAAATCCATCATTAGTCAACCGAATTGGCAAGCTAATAATTTCACATTATTATTATTGTATTAATCCAGAGTACGATTATAAAAATTTGGTTAAGATCATAGAATGATAAGTTGCTATATTGTCCAGATTCAAAAATATGGTAAAATGAAACGTAAGAATATGAACTTATACAACTCTACAAATATCAATGGGTTAGGAGTTAACATTGGCTTCTTTACAAGTTTTGAATGCTATAGCAGTTAGAATCACACCTCCTGAAGACGAGCAGAAGGATTGGTCCTACAAGCTGGGTGCCCTTTGGCCCTGTGATCAGGATGAGGTAATCACATTCACAACAAAAGTAGATGCAAGATTTCAAAGAAGCAGTAAGTCTTACGCTAAGTTTCAAAAACCTTATCCCGGAAGCTCTTTCCCCTCTAAGTTAACTAATTTTTTAGAGAAACGAACCTCATTTGAAGTTTTTGTAGATGACTTTATTCAAAAGAAATTAATTATCTCAGCGAAGCAATCCAGAGCAAGTAATGGTGCAATCCTGGTTTTTACTCATTATCAGCTTCAACATGAAGATGATGAAGGTAATGTGCATAAAGACTTTGAAAGGCTTTTAGTTTTAATGCTGAAAAATACAGATGCATTAAGATTTAAAGAAAACTTGCAACTAAATCCTGTCGATATTATTGATTTGGATAAGTTTTTACAGGGTGCAAGAGTTGATATAACCAGGTTCATATCAGAAGATGACGAAGATGATGATAAAAACAACCTTTGCTTTATTCGCGGAACTGGTGATGTTAGGAAATATTTTACGGAATCAATAGGTGCCGAAGATATTATTTCAAATAAAACCAGTAGTGAACAATGTATTAAAGCATTAGAAGAGTTTTCTCATCAAAAAGATTTTGGTCGTGCTTTACGAGAAAAAATAGAATCTAAGGTTCAAGAATTATTTAATAATTGCAAACGTGGTCAATCTATAACTTTAGATAAGATTCAAACGCAAATTGACGCAATAATCCCTGTAGATTTAGCAGAGCATAAAAATACCTTTGTCGATTTCGTAAATGAAAATGGTTTTGAAGTTAACGAAGAATTTGAAGTTTCAGCAAGTGATAAAAAACAATATGAATGGTTAGATATTGAAACCAGCATTGCGAAAATGAGTGTAAAAAAACATCAGATAGGTCTTCCTGGATCAAATAGACCTATCGTTTTTGACGCCGAAACAAATGAAGTGAAACTCACTCAAAAAATTGATGATCCAATAATCATTGCTCGATTAAAAGAACTTGCAAATGAATAATCAAGAAATTATTAGCCTCCTGCTTAAAGTCAAGCAAGAGGTTATAAAGATTGAGTTTGATAACCCATACCATGTATGGGTTTTTGATAATTCCTCATATTTAAAGATAGAGGATGATATTACTCGTCTGCAAGAAATAGCCTGTCTAGAATTAGAAACAACTAAACGAGCAGAACAAACAAAAGTAACGCTATTATTAACTACAGATATATGCTGGTATTCATCTGTTGATGACTATTTCAAAGCTTTAAGGTTAAGAATAAAAAACAACAAAGAAAATATTGATGGCTTTTACATAGAAAATCTGCAACAAGAAGAAATTGAAAGCATTTCAAATTCCTCAAAAGCATATATGCAATGGTGTGAGATCTTTTCGAAAATATCAGACCATGTAGAATACGACGACTCCAATGCATGGCCAAGTTATATATTTGTAATGGAGGGTGGTAAGTCTAAGAAGATAACGACTTATAATCTTCCATTAAAGAACATTGAAAAGGACTTCCTAAATTCAATTGATATTAGTCCATGTGATGTATCAACACTAACAAGCGTCGATCTACACTCATATGAAAGAAAGTTAGTTTTAAGATCATCACTGATTGAGCTTTACAATGATTCAAATGATAAAGTTTCATTCCTTAGTTCAATATTACGATCACCTCAAAAGCTTTGGGATTTATTTTCGATAAATTATGAAATATATATCAATAAATATTCCATAAACAAAATAATACATGAGGTCGAAACGCAAAAATTAGACTTCCTCTCGAAGCTGAACTCACTTGTTCAGGAGCATCAGACTAAATCTTTATCAATTCCAGCCGTTCTGGTTAGCACCGCCATAATTAAAGGCTGGACACCTTCTGGTCTCTTACTTATTTTTATAGCGATGCTTCTTACATGTGCTGTTGTCATTTTAGGTATTCGTAATGCAAGAAATTCACTTGCAGACATAATTGAATCATCAAATAAAACAATGGTTCTTTTTACAAAGGAAAGCATTGATGAAAATGATGCTGCATTAACTAAAAAAATAAACCAGATTACAACAGATGCTGTTGGGAAGCTTAAAATTAAAAAGAGAAGCGCTGAAAAAACCTTAACGATACTGGAAGGTTTAGTTTTCTTCGGCGTATCGGTTTGGACGATGTTTGTATTGTATCAATTCAAAGAAGACATAATTTCTAAAGTATTAACTATAATCCAATCAGTAAAAGATTTCCTTCCTCATTAAGCAAGGGCTAACTTATCGAAGCTACGCTTCTCAAGTTGACCTTGCTTTTTCGCCCTTCGGTTGAAAAAGAACATCAAAACCCAAAAAACAATAATGCAAAACACCCTGTAAACGTTGTGTCATTTCAGCAATAGATTCTATTTCCATTCCACCAAAAAATTCCGTGTGCATTGACATTTTTATCTTCTGCAATATAAATATTATAAGCATAAGGAATATGCTTTTGATTAAATACACGAAAGGAGTTTGTATGAAAAATACTTTTAATAAAAATGAATCGCATAAAAATTTATTAAGAACACATTGTATCAGCGTTCGACTGAACCATGAAGAACTACAGCTTCTCAATGCTAAACGTGGAGAGAAAAGCAAGGGTGAATGGCTTCGTTTAACTTTCCTAAATAAACTTCCTGTAGCCATTCCAGCTATAAACATGGAAGCATGGAAATCACTGGCTGACATGTCCCAGAAACTAAACAGACTTGTCCTACACCTTGAAACCAAGAGTAAAGGAAGCTCCCTGACGCAAACAGAACTATTCGCAGTGAAGCGCCAGATTTCGGAGCTTCGCATGAACCTGATTACTGCTGACTTATGGAAGTAGATCAGTGAAGGGAATGCAAAAAATCAAAAGAGGAAAAACCTTTAATGGACTTATTTCTTATTTATTAAAACCTGCTTCGCACCACAAGTCAGAACCGTATGTAGTAGGTGGTAATGTCATTGAGAGCTTCGCAGAAGCGTTAAGTGCAGAGTTCAATGCGACAAAGCTTCTACGCTCCGATGTCAGTAAACCTGTTTGGCACAATTCTCTGCGTCTTCCTGCTGGTGAGCATCTACCAATACAGAGATGGAAGCTGTTAGCCGATGACTACATGAAGCGTATGGGCTTCTCTGAAACGCATCTACGAGCTTATGTCCTGCATGATGATAAAGATGGCCAACATATTCACATAGTGGCAAGTCGCATCGATGCAACATCCGGGAAGCTCTACTTAGGTAAAAATGAGAACCTTATCAGCACCCGTATCATCCAGGATCTTGAAAAAGACTACCAGTTGACCAAAACAAAAGGAACTAATGCCCTGAAACCTTCAACCTCACCTGCCAAACGTAAAAAATCACGTAATGAAGCAATGTTAGAAGAGAGAACTGGCGAGAAATGTGCAAAGACAATCATACAAGAAGCTATAGATACACTGATCACAAGCCAGATTTCAGAAGAAGAGTTTGTGCAGCAGCTCGCAGTTAAGAAGATAAAAGCTGTTCCTAACAGAGCGTCAACAGGGAAGATGAATGGTTTTTCCTTTGAGTACGCCAACATTTCATTCAAAGCTTCTCAGCTTGGTAAAAAGTATTCATGGAAAAATTTAGAACCGTTCATTATCAATGTTGCTCCCTCAATGGATAACAAAAAAGCTCCCATTGTCTTCAATGCACCTGTTCCAGATGAAGCGATCCAAATTGCAGCAACAGAAATGTTAGATAAAAAAGAAACCGATGCATCTAATTTTTTCGTTGGAATAGATATGGAGGACATACAGCTTCCCTCACCTGAAGCTGTCTCGCTTGTAGTTGATGAAAAAACCCGTGGTAAAAGCAAAAGCTATGTGGACGTAGCGATGAGATGGATAGAAACAATCCCCTATATTGATTCAATAGTTAGCATCCTCAAAAAATTAGGTAATCCATTGCTCAAGCATCCAAATGCAGCAGTAAAAGTCCATTCAGCTTCACCACTTCATGTAAATATTGCATACACACCTTCTGCTGAAAGAACATCCAAAAAGAGCGTTTTTAGACTGTGAAACTGACCAAATTAGACCGACAAACAGCTATATCACTGATTTTACGTAAAATAATTGATCGTTTATATCGATCTATAAATGCATAAATGATAGGCACTAACTATCAAAATGTAAAATATCGATCGGTACAAATGATTTGATAACTTTACAGGTTGGTACAAAATGTACGTTGAAAGAACTATCGGCTAATAGATTGATTTTACTAGCCTATTTTCAATTTTTTGTACATCGTACAGGAACAAACGTATGAAATACTTCATGATGAAGCGTGTATTGCTGGCGATTGCACTCCCTATTTTTGTTGCTTACTTTGGGGGTTCTAAAGTGATGTCAGTATATTGGGTTCCTCTTTTTTTCATCAGCGCTATGTTGTGTGCAACAGCTTTTGGTAAATATGTTGTCAGAAAGAATAACTCTGCAACAGTCAATTATCTTAACGACAATAATGATGGGATCTATCTTCATAAATTCAATGATTGTGAAATCCGGTTAGACACAAATAAAAAAGAGGTTTTCCTCAAAAATGATGAGGGTGCAAAAACGTATTCTTTCGAGGAAATTAAAGAGTGGAACTACAACATCAGTTATGGTGGAGAAATTTCCGGTGGTGGTTTAAAGAGTATCCGAGATAACAGTAAAACATTAGGTCAAAACATCGCTGATACAGGTCTCTTTATCCGCGTAAAAGACATTAAAAACCCTGAATGGCACATCCGGTTCTATCCACGTAATGATTCTTTTAACTCTCATAAGGGTATTAAGGATCTCAAAGCACAACTTAATCAATGGATGGAAATTTTTGATCAAAACTTAGATGCAGCATGAAATCAAAACACATCTTGCTTAAAACAGAGTCTATATCGAAGTAGATTCTGTTTAAGCATTTTTGTTATAGTTAGCTATATAGTTTACATTCCTATCTCTTAATGATTTTGCTAACACGGAACGATCATATTTTCTTTTTTCGTTAATGAAAACATTTTCAGTATTTGTTTTGTTATTCAAAATAAAGTGAATAAGAAGACTGCACATTCTTCTTATTTTATCAGAATCGACTACTCTATTTTCTATATTATTTATGAAGCAATAATAAGAAGTAAGCATAAATGATAAAACAACATCTCTGTTAGCTAACTCTATATTATCAATGTCATTTTTGTACTTGATATAGAAGCCGACACAAAACAGATAAGATTTATCTATTATGTCTGACTCTGACAATCCAGACTCTTCGAGCTTTTTAATGAAGCGTTCAAAAAGTATTAGAAAACGCTCCATGCTATTTAATTTTCCCATAATATGCATCCTTGCAATTGTTAACGTCCGTATTTCTGTCTATACAATTAGCATAATATTCAATCATGTCAATAGTTAAAACCTATCAATATTATCTTTTAATGATGGGAAAGTTTTCTTCAATTTCGTGTTCTTTAATCCCTTTGAGATAACAAGAGTACTGTAGCTTAGCTATATTCTCTTGCAGTATATTGTTCAGGTTAGACAGTTCTGCAACTTTGATTTCTAATTTATCGATCTTTTCGTAGGCTTTTTTAATGCTGGATGGTTTGTCAACGAGATCAACTTTCTGCCTGATAGCCTTCTTTTTAGCCATGTATAAATTTACGATTTCTTTGTGTGTATATAAGGATTGCCTTGTTGGGGTTTTCCCGATCTTTCTTGATACTTTTTTGCATAAGTTATCCCAAGTTAGCTTGTCGCCTTTCATGTTCCACTCGGTGATTGAATAAAGTATATAATCGATATCTCTTCTACTTAAATGCTTTGCCATACTCCCTCCTATTTTTTATTGAGTTTTTCTTTATATTTAAGATGTAGTTCTAACCATTGTTCTGCACCATACACTCCATCGTTCTTATCCTGTTCAGTTCTATATACCAGCTTGTCTACAAGATCGGTCAGCTCGGTGCTGCCGCTACCTGTTGTGTCATCTAAGCCAGAGAACCTGGAGCAGGGTTTGATAGAGTAGTGATGTAGGCAATAGCCCTGTTCTGTAGCAAGCACAGCCCCATGCACATCAGGATCAAGGTTCGGGTCAGAGATGCCACTATCAGTTCCTAAGAAAGGCTCAATGGTACATTGCTTCTGTTCGCTTATGTCAATGGCATACCCCTTCATGTGTTCTTCGGAAACATGGTTGTAATCTCTATTGCTTGTAATCCTATTACGCCCAGACCATCGTGCGATATCAAAATCATTCATCCCGCCAAGATATGCGAACGTATTAAGTAAATGCCTTGCCTGATGGCTATATACAATCAATGGTTTGCCATCTCTATCAAAAAAACCATGTCTTTCAAATATATTTGGTCCTCCTATCTTTTTGTGTCCAATTTCCAACATGAGGCTATTAGCTGAATATTTGTGAATTTGCCACAGATTAGTTTGTGCATCTTCATTAAGTTGATAACCATTAACAATACATAGAGCATTAGAATATTTAATCCCTTTTTCCCTATCGTAATATGGGAAATCTGGCGGCGGCGAATTATGGATTGTTTGGAATAGAGTTTTCAGTGTATAGGAGTACTTTTTACCCAAGAATGTTTTTTTATCATTTAATAACAAAGATTCTATTTTGGCTTTATAACCATGTTTCCATTTTAAATTAACATCATAACCTAAAGCTTTATATACCTGAGCACTTGTTAGAGGTTGTTCTTCATCTACATCTGGACAAGTAGGCAGTCTAAAAACTGATGATTTGTTTTCATGCCATAACGCGATGGCTCTTGCGTTCGCTGATAGTCTCCTGAGTCTTGCCACTGCTTTTTGAGCTACGGGAACCATTATCGAAGGTATCCATTTAATATCTGCTCCATATCCTTTTGCTGAATAAAAGCGAAGCCCATAATGCTCTGCACCATCTTTATCTTGTTCAACGATTTCACAATCGGCCGGTAAAGCAAGGATCTCTGAAATTCTACTCGGAGCACACATCAAAAGAGCGAATACAGAACTTACATACTGATCCTTTTCACTTAGTTTCGAATCTTCTTTTGCAAAAATACTCGCTAATGCTTCAATGGCAGATAAATTTGATAATTTTCCATTTTCTCCAATTACCTCTGAAAGCGGTTTATAACATTCGACCTGTTTTAATTTTAAAGGAGACACCCATCCTATAAAAAATTTTCTGACTAATTTCTTTTCAACCAAGAATATAGAAAACCTTTCTAATACTTTTGATAGTTTGTATACAGAGTATTCTGAAAAACTTTTTTTCATTATATTTAAAGCCAAATCAAAAACCATAGTATCACAATTAGTTATACATGCACTGCCCTTTAATTTGATTAGTGATTCTTCGATGCATTTTAAAACAACCATCTCTCGTTGAAATTTCTTCTTCCTTGTTAGACCTCTTTGATAAATAATGTAAGACTTCGCAAAGTCAACAAACTCCAAATTCATTGCATTACCATCTTCCCAATGTTTGGTTTTTAGTTTGGTGAATGTGCCCAACTTATACCAAATATTGTCATCCCATGTATGCATTCTTTTTTGACGGTTAAATTGCTGTTTACAAAATGATATGAATTGTTCTAAATTTTTCTCCTGCTCATCATTAGCTGGTTTAAATATTAAGACTGTCATTCCCCCTCCTATTCCATGCTTTAAAATGTTGGCAACCATCACAGTTTCTATTGTTTTTATTTCCTTTTTTTATGTCCATTGTGAGGGCTTTTTGTAATAAATCTCCCTGGTATCCTCTTTTACCAAGAAATACATCTGATATATCTGTTAGATAACGTTCTACTGCTTTGTCTATAACATTGACGTTATCAGGTAAGTTTTTAATATAACAACCTGCACTGGTATCAGACGAATGATCCATTGCGAAAGCAATTGTGCTTAAGTTCCCCCCACTTCTGGCTAATAACGTCCCGAATGTATAGCGAAACCTTACTGGATGAATTTTCAATAATTCCCCTGTTCTTGGAGAATATATTTTAAATTTCTTAGCGAAATCTTTTAACCAAAATCGAGCCTGACCTGTTCTGATATGTAAAAAATCACATTGTAGGTACTTAGAGAAATCTATCCCATCTGAAACTTTACATAATTGCGGGATTGAAAGAAATATAGGCAAATCGTCAAAAAAATTCTCATTTAAATCTTCAGCAATAATTTCTTTAACTTTATCTATATTGTGAACCATTACTTTTATTAAATATTGCCAGATTTCCTCTGTAATTTCTATTTCTCTGAACGTCCCCCTGAACACATTATTCTTTTGCTTAGCTCTCGGTATTCTTAAAAAGTATCCCCCTTCATTCTTTATAACATCTCGGTGTTTTAATGACATGATTTGAATAGGTCTTCTACCACTTAGTAGTAAAATCCTTGTGAAAATATAACAATACTCACTTACTGTGCCTCGATTTATACCTGTTTCAAGTCCATCTACAATCATTTTAATTTCCAGATCATTAAATGGACCTAATTTTGGGTCTCTTCTTTTAACGACATCTCCATGAATACTTGTAGGGATAGTTATTACTTTTAAATATTCATAAGCATTGTCATCTATTCCATAATAACCAAGTTCTTTCCATTTAATTATAAAGCTCTTAAACGTTATGAATTTTTCGTAATCTTTGCTCTGCAAGTCGCTATATGCAGTAATAAGTTCATGTTCACTGAAAGTCCTAACATTATAACCAAACATAATAGCTTTTATTTTAACAACAAATGAACTTACTGACTCTGGTTTGTATACCTGTGCAAAATAAGAAAGAGTATGAATGAAACCTTCATGATAAATTTTTCTAAAAAATCATCCAGAAATGATAAGTTAATTATTACTCCCCTTTTTAGATTCCAAATTTTTTCTCTGAGATCAAATTCATATCCAGCCATACTATATCTTATATTGAATTCTTCTTTAAGTATTGTCTGATTAATCATCGCCCATCACCTCAAATATTTTACACATCTTTTTTTGCATAGCTTTTTGGATTTGGCTACAGATCTCTTTTGTAAATCTTTGATTGTACACTTTCGATATGTTTGTATTCGGAACCCATCCCATAACATAAGATCGAATTAACTCTTCATTTATGTTCCCATTTTCTATCGTCGCATTCCTTACCTCTTTAGAAAATTCATAGTTCCAGGTATGCCTCAACTTATGTCCTGAAAAATTCTTTGGTAAGCTATCAATCTCTTTTATTCGCTCGAATAACTTCTCATACGCTGCCATTGTCAACGGTAATCCTCTATTAAGAGAGCTACCCTGTGTTATGAACAGAAAATCATGTTTGTGCTTCTTTATGTTCTTTTGTCGTTCACCTTGTATGTAAAAGTAGATCTTACTTTCAAGCCACTCTGACATGTAAATGTTTCTGTTCAAAGTTTTAACAAGCGGCTGCTTGATCCTGTTATCCGTAAGATCATCATGACGACGAATAATTTTGATCGTCCTGTTTTCAAGATCTATATCTCGCAAACGAATGTTCAAAAGTTCTCCTGCTCGCACACCCAACATGTACAGCATGATTACTATTAATTCATTCCTTGTGCGAACTGTCTTTGAAAACGGATTTTGAGGAGAGGATGATTTTATTGCAGAAAAAAGTTGCCTCTTTTGGTGATCATCAAGAGATTTTGACTCTGAGGTATAATAGTCATCATCATAACAAAGTTTCGGTTTTTTGCTGTCCAGCGTTCTTATGAATACATTTTGTTTTTTTACTTCCACTTTCTTATCATATAAAAGATAGTTAGAAAGCCATGTGAAATACCTGCTAATCCAATTTATCCTGTTATACTTAGTTTTTACACTTATTGGTTGCCTTCTTCCATGTGTAATTTTTACAACTTTTTTTGTAGTATGGTTTAAACCTAAATAGTAGACCAATTCATCTATCTCTTGAATAGTCAGGAATTCTAATTCCATTATCCTTTCTATTATGTCTATATTCTTCAGATTTAAATAATCATTCAATAACAGTAAGGTCCTGATTACTGCTTCCATCGTCTTTACTGAGTGAGTTCGGTTTCTCACCTCTACTGTTATATACATGTTTTCGTAATATCTCGGTATGTTAGTCGCCCTATCAAATAACAAACAATACCTCTCACCGTTCTCAAACATGAAATTCTTTACATAAAAATTACCCACAATAACCCCCTTTTTTTACTTTTTATTCTCTAACTATGGTTGCAATTTAACTCTCTTTAATTTTGACTATTTTTTCCAATCCTAAATAAATCATAAATATATGGAACATTTGTCTTTTTTTGCAAATTTTTTACAATTTCATTTAATAGTAGAACTAAGCTCTGTTATGTTTACTGCCTTTTCCTTTTAATTACGAGAAAGTAGTATAAACAATACCTGTAATAACAAACGTAAAAAATATTGCAAATAACTCGAAATAAGCCCTGAAAATAATTGACAAAATTATTGTTTATAACATTACATGATAGAATGTATGCAGTACAAATTTATTTTCAGCAAAACCAAAAAAAAATTAATATACCGTTATCAGTAGTTATCTCTCTGGAAATAAAAGCGTGATACAATGGTCTTCTGGTTTGCAAATGCATTGACTATGGAAGGTTCACCATGAATAGAGTATTGAAAACACTCGTTATTGGATTGCCACTTATAGGTGTTTTTTACGGAATATACTTTGGATATTTTCCTAATGCACCAGATATGCACCGGAAGGAAGATATAATAGGAACGTGGGCAACAAATGGTTCGTATTCATATAATGAACAGGGAATTATAGTAAGCACAAAGGTAAAAACATCTTATTTTTCAAACGGAAAATACAATGTTAGTGGCGAAATGTCTTATAGCTCCGATAAAATCAATAATACTAATTTGTTTGTATCTTATAGAGTAAATGGTGCTGGCGAATGGCAAATCAATGATAAAGAGTTAGTTATCTCTCTCAACAATTTGAAATCAAATCCTGATAAAATCATCTATAATGGAGAAGAAGTCGATCTTCAGAACTTATCTCTTCTTGAAAAACTCACAAACAAAAATTTCCCTGCTGTAGAAGACATGCTGGCGAAAGGGGCAAGCCAATCGTATAGAATCATCATTGATAACCACAATTACAAAAAACTTGATGTGATAAATCCCTTTGGAAATAATTTTAACATGGAAATGTATAGAGAGAAGTAGGCGTATGCATAAAACACGGCCAGTGTTCCATTGGTCGTGTTTTTCCGCACACACCTAACCATATAGTTAAGTTTTATTGATTATAAAATTTTCATAGAATATTAAGTTCAACTCATACGTTGACTTTAGATTTATTTCACTATAGATATTAGTAAATACCATATATTTATAGAGGTGCTATATGAATAAAATAAAAATACAGTTTTTCCATGAAAATGATGATATAGATGAAACAGAGTTTTTCCAATCCAAGAATAATTACGATGATGAGTTATTTAGTGAATACCGAGAATTTTTATTCAGAGATGCAAATAATAATATTTTCAGGAGAAAAATAAAGATACCTGTAGTGTCCTTAATTAAAGAAAATACGATTGTTGATTTTGTTGAAAAAGATAACTGTGTAATGCTTTCTTTTAATAACGAATACTCAAAAGAAAATGATATTATAGATGAACCCGATAACCATTATAGAAAATCGGGAAATATTCGCCGTCTGTTGTCTCCAGGTGAAAACAATGGGAGGCTATGTGATATAGATCTCCCATTAGAAATTTTAAAAGACCAATATAAAGGTTATATCCGAGTTTCTTTAACTACTCAGGGCGATAGTGAGGGTTTAGTTTAACTAATTCATCTTCTGCTTTTTGCAGTGTTTCAAATGGTCCAATTTCGTCTGTTGGATCATTTTTATTAACAAGGAAATATTCATATTCATCCTTATCTTCTAGATTACTCTTTTTCTTAAGCCTCTTATCGATGTAGTATTCTTTTGACTTACTTTTGTATGAGCCTGTTTTCATTTTTTCTACATTCCTTTCAAGTTAAGGGCTGTTTCAATAGTTTGCTTTTCCAATGCAGCATTTGAGCTTTTAATTAAGTAATTTAAAACCTCATTAAACAAGTCATTCCATTTCTTTCTTTCATCGACATTAATCCAATCCTTAAAGAGAGCTTCTTCTATGGAGGTCCAGATTACTTTTTTATTAGGTTCTTCCAGTAGCTGCCTGAAGATATCATCAGGAGTAGTTAGTGCATGGGATATGATTTTGCTTGTAGAGCCAGTATTGTTGGTGATCTGCCAGAAAGGTTGAGGCTCGGTTAAATCAGATAGGCAGGTAAATGCTAATCCCCGAACTTGAGTGTCACCAACGGTGCAAAACTGATCCACCCCAGCGGTTGAAAATTGATCCAGGGGTTAATCTGCTCCTCTGAATACAGGGGAGCTTATGATCACTTTTGAGATTCGTATGGAAATTAAAGTCCTGCACAAGCGGGGAATGAGTATCCGGGCCATTGCCAGGGAGCTGGGTATTTCGCGCAATACTGTCCGCAGCCACCTGAAAGCTAAATCTGAAAAGCCGCAGTATTCACCACGCCCGGCACCATCATCACTGCTCGATGAATACCGTGATTACATCTCTAAGCGGATCAGCGATGCGCATCCCTACAAAATTCCGGCGACCGTTATTGCCAGGGAAATCATGGAGCTGGGCTATCGTGGAGGGCTTACTATCCTGAGAGAGTTCATCCGCAAACAGACCCTGCCAGCACAGGCAGAACCGGTCGTTCGCTTCGAAACCGAGCCCGGACGGCAGATGCAGGTTGACTGGGGGACCATGCGAAACGGCAAGTCACCCCTGCATGTGTTCGTTGCTGTTCTGGGATACAGCAGAATGCTTTACATCGAGTTCGCCGACAACATGCGCTACGACACGCTGGAAGCCTGTCACCGCAATGCGTTCAGCTTCTTCGGCGGTGTACCGCAGGAAGTCCTGTACGACAATATGAAAACGGTGGTGCTGCAGCGTGATGCTTACCAGACCGGGCAGCACCGGTTCCATCCTTCCCTGTGGCAGTTCGGTAAAGAGATGGGCTTCTCTCCCCGCCTGTGCCGTCCCTTCAGGGCGCAGACTAAAGGCAAGGTGGAGCGGATGGTGCAGTACACCCGAAACAGCTTCTATATCCCGTTAATGACGCGCCTGCGCCCGATGGGGATCACCCTCGATGTTGAAACCGCAAACCGTTACGGCCTGCGCTGGCTGTACGATGTGGCCAATCAACGTAAGCATGAAACTATCCAGACCCGCCCCTGTGATCGCTGGGTGGAGGAACAGCAATCCATGCTGGCACTGCCACCGGAGAAGAAACAGTATGACGTGCAGGTTGATGAAAGCCTGATGACCTTCGACAGGCAGCCGTTGCATCATCCACTCTCCATCTATGACACGTTCTGCAGAGGAGCCGCATGATGGTCGAACTGCAACATCAACGGCTGATGGTACTTGCTGAACAGCTGCAGCTGGACAGTCTTATCGGCGCAGCGCCGGCGCTGTCGCAACAGGCGGTGGATCAGGAATGGAGCTACATGGACTTCCTGGAGCACCTGTTACATGAGGAGAAACTGGCCCGGCATCAGCGTAAACAGGCGATGTACACGCGGATGGCAGCCTTCCCGGCGGTGAAGACGTTCGAGGAGTACGACTTCACCTTCGCCACCGGCGCTCCTCAGAAGCAAATCCAGTCGCTGCGATCCCTGAGCTTCATAGAGCGTAACGAAAACATCGTGTTGCTGGGGCCATCGGGCGTGGGAAAAACACATCTGGCGATAGCTATGGGCTACGAAGCAGTACGGGCGGGCATCAAGGTTCGCTTCACAACAGCAGCGGACCTGCTGCTACAGCTGTCCACTTCACAGCGTCAGGGCCGTTACAAAACGACTCTCAATCGTGGTGTCATGGCCCCGAAGCTGCTTATCATCGATGAAATAGGCTATCTGCCGTTCAGTCAGGAGGAAGCCAAGCTGTTCTTCCAGGTCATCGCCAAACGTTACGAGAAGAGCGCGATGATCCTGACCTCCAACCTGCCGTTCGGGCAGTGGGACCAGACGTTCGCAGGTGATGCGGCCCTGACATCGGCGATGCTGGATCGGATCTTACATCACTCACACGTAGTCCAGATAAAAGGAGAGAGCTATCGACTGAAGCAGAAACGAAAGGCCGGGGTTATAGCGGAAGCTAATCCTGAGTAAACAAGGTGGATCAATATTAAACCGTTGGTGGTGACGGTTAGTGGATCACTTTTTACCCGTTGTTGACATTGAGCAGCGTGCATTGTGCTACTGACTCTATGGCTATCTCTCCAGGAACGAAGGTCTTTCAATAGGTAATTAACCCGCTGGTTTCTGGCTTTACTGTCTTCAGATTGATACTGGACGTAGGTTGGTCCATCGCCGTTCTGACGATAACGGGCAAGAGTTTTGACACTGATACCAAGGTAGAGTGCCGCTAAATCGACACCTAACGTAGTGTCATCAGGCATATCACCAAATAACTGCCAAACTTCGGACAGTTCTCTCAATGTTTCAACAACACTCATCCATTACTCCCTGTTGTCAGATAATGGTGGATATTTTGCTGATGCTAAAAGTGCATTGTATAACGTAGGCGCAGTCATCAACATATGCAATTCAATGCGCTGTAGAGCCTCATAAACCCGATCTTCGTCTGGAACAGCATAACGCTCTGTTGGATCTGTCGTATTGCGGTGGTTAAGCAGCTTCTTAACGACAGCATAAGAAGTAAGTTCTTCTGCTACTCTTCCGAAAGTTCGTCTTAGGTCATGCATACCAAGTTTGACGATCTCAGCTTCCGTACATAGATACTCTCTCAAACTTTTACTATCTGAATAGTGTCCAGCTTTGCTTCTTTTGGAACGGGCAGGGAAAACCCATTTTAGTCTTTCTTGACGAGTTTCTGCTTCCTGAACAATGTCCCTTCTGTCTTCCAGCACCCGTTTCACAGCATCACAAATAGGAAGCTCGTGGTCATTTCGGTTCTTTGTGTCGTAGAATCGAATCTTTCGATTTTCGAGATCGACATAGCTTGTCGTTTTGGCTTCTTCGTTAGTAAGGTATTCTCGCCAGCACAGAGAAGCTGTTTCTTCTTTACGAGCACCAAGAAGAACCGTCAACAGTAGGTAATCACAACCCAAACGGTTAAAGCTTCTCTTGTTGTGTAGTGCAGTCAGAAATCTACCTAAGCTGTCTTTCGGAGAAAGTGGGTTTCGAACACCTTTCGCTTTGTAGCTATCCTCAAGCTCAGAACGAGTCCTGAATTTTTTCTGTACCTTTAAAATACTAAAAGGGTTGTAGGATAGTGAAGGTTGCCGTTGCTGTGTCTGCGCATTCCCTGCTTCAATCTCGATTGCGTGTTTGACCGCAACGTTGGCCCACCTGAATGTCTGCTCCGCTGCTGTTCTGGCTCTTGAGGCAATTTCATCAAACTTACGAAGGATGTCATTACCAGTGAGATCCTTCACTCGTAAAGCTTCCCACTCTTTCAGACGATTTTCTGCTTTGTTCAGCACATTAAGTGTATTCGGCTTTGCTGGTTTAGACCTTCCAAGTAGGTGTTGACGGTATTGAGCGAACACTTCACTGATAGTGAGTTCTGAAGCTTCTGTTTCTCGCTTAATCCTATTAGGATTCCTCTTTGTTGCGATCATCGTCTGAACCAACTGTCGTGCTGCTTCACGAGCTTGATCGATACTCGGAAAATCAGAAACATTCCCAACTTTTACTTTAAGCACAGAACTTGGTTTCTTACCTTCACTCACACTACGATCACCAGAAGATACTCTTCGCTGGATTACATAGGTTTTTTTCGTCAAACTTACCTTTACCCCGAATCCCACAGGGGCGTCCCTGTGATCATCAAAGACTATGTAAGGTTTTTGATCAGGGTTAGCTTCGAAAACAACTTTTCCAGAGCTACTAAGTTCTGGCTTAACATGGATGCTTAACTTGTTGATAATAAAAGACTGAGTGAGAGTTGTTTTCAAAGTACCACCACTGTTTGTAGCCCAGAAAAAGAGTAAAACCAATCTATCACGTTCTGAGCTACAGGTGAGCTACAAATTTGCGGGTTCATGTGAGTTTAACAGAGATTTAAACGGGGCCACATGAGTACCTGAAAGATTAAAAAAACGAGTAAAATCAAAATGAATGAAGACATAGACAAGGACTTATCTAGCCATACACCGATGATGCAGCAGTATCTGAAGCTGAAAGCACAACATCCGGAAATCCTGCTGTTTTACCGTATGGGCGATTTTTACGAGCTGTTTTATGACGATGCTAAGCGCGCATCGCAGCTGCTCGACATCTCGCTGACCAAACGTGGCGCATCGGCAGGCGAACCCATTCCTATGGCAGGTATCCCGCACCACGCGGTAGAAAACTACCTGGCGAAACTGGTGAATCAGGGTGAGTCCGTCGCCATCTGCGAACAGATTGGCGATCCGGCGACCTCAAAAGGCCCGGTGGAACGCAAAGTGGTGCGCATCGTCACGCCCGGCACCATCAGTGATGAAGCCCTGTTACAGGAGCGCCAGGATAACCTGCTGGCCGCGCTGTGGCAGGACGGAAAAGGGTTTGGCTACGCGACGCTGGATATCAGCTCCGGACGTTTTCGTCTGAGTGAACCGGCTGACCGTGAAACGATGGCAGCCGAACTGCAGCGCACCAACCCGGCAGAATTGCTCTATGCCGAAGATTTCGCCGAGATGGCGCTGATTGAAGGTCGTCGCGGGTTGCGCCGCCGTCCGCTGTGGGAATTCGAAATTGATACCGCGCGCCAGCAGCTGAATCTGCAGTTTGGCACCCGCGATCTGATTGGCTTTGGCGTTGAAAATGCCCCGCGCGGGCTGTGTGCGGCTGGTTGTCTCCTGCAGTACGTGAAAGATACCCAGCGCACCTCTCTGCCGCATATCCGCTCTATCACCATGGAGCGCCAGCAGGACAGCATCATCATGGATGCCGCCACGCGCCGTAACCTCGAGATCACGCAGAACCTGGCGGGTGGCGTAGAAAATACGCTCGCGTCGGTCCTCGACAGTACGGTGACGCCAATGGGCAGCCGCATGCTAAAACGCTGGCTGCATATGCCGATCCGCGATACCGATACGCTGGTTTGCCGTCAGCAGACGATTGCCGCGCTGCAGGATCGCTATGCCGAGCTGCAGCCGGTCCTGCGCCAGGTGGGCGACATGGAGCGTATCCTGGCCCGTCTGGCTCTGCGAACCGCGCGACCACGCGACCTCGCGCGGATGCGTCATGCTTTCCAGCAGCTGCCGGAACTGCGCGCGCAGCTGAGTGACGTTGACAGCGCGCCGGTGCAGAAACTCCGCGAAACCATGGGCGAGTTTACCGAGCTTCGCGAGCTGCTGGAACGCGCCATTATCGATGCGCCTCCGGTTCTGGTGCGTGATGGCGGCGTGATTGCCCCAGGCTACAACGAAGAGCTGGACGAATGGCGCGCGCTGGCCGACGGTGCGACGGACTACCTCGACAAGCTGGAGATCCGCGAGCGCGAACGTCTTGGGCTCGATACCCTGAAAGTGGGGTATAACGCGGTACACGGTTACTATATTCAGATCAGCCGCGGGCAGAGCCACCTGGCGCCGATTCACTACGTGCGTCGCCAGACGTTGAAAAACGCCGAACGCTACATTATTCCTGAACTGAAAGAGTACGAAGACAAAGTCCTCACCTCGAAAGGTAAAGCGCTGGCGCTGGAAAAACAGCTTTATGACGAGCTGTTCGACATGCTGATGCCGCACCTGGCCGACCTGCAGCTGAGCGCCAGCGCGCTGGCGGAGCTGGACGTGCTGGTGAATCTGGCTGAACGCGCTGAAACCCTGAACTATACCTGCCCGACCTTTACCGACAAGCCCGGCATTCGTATCACAGAAGGCCGTCACCCGGTGGTAGAGCAGGTGCTGAATGAACCGTTCATCGCCAACCCGCTGAGCCTGTCACCGCAGAGAAGAATGTTGATCATTACCGGTCCGAACATGGGCGGTAAGAGTACCTATATGCGGCAGACGGCGCTGATTGCGCTGCTGGCGTATATCGGCAGCTACGTCCCTGCGCAGAACGTGGAGATTGGCCCAATCGACCGCATCTTTACCCGCGTCGGGGCAGCGGACGATCTGGCGAGCGGTCGTTCAACCTTCATGGTCGAGATGACCGAAACGGCAAACATTCTCCATAACGCGACGGAGCACAGCCTGGTGCTGATGGACGAAGTCGGACGCGGAACGTCAACCTATGATGGCCTGTCGCTGGCATGGGCCTGTGCCGAAAGCCTCGCGAATAAAATCAAGGCCATGACGCTGTTCGCCACCCACTATTTCGAACTGACGCAGCTGCCGGAGAAAATGGAAGGGGTTGCGAACGTTCATCTGGATGCGCTGGAGCACGGCGATACCATTGCCTTCATGCACACGGTGCAGGATGGCGCGGCGAGCAAAAGCTATGGCCTGGCCGTCGCAGCGCTGGCAGGTGTGCCGAAGGACGTGATCAAGCGCGCGCGGCAGAAACTGCGTGAACTGGAAAGCCTGTCGCCGAATGCGGCGGCGACGCAAATTGATGGTACCCAGATGTCGCTGCTGGTGCCTGCGGAAGAGACGTCCCCAGCGGTGGAAGCGCTGGAGAACCTCGACCCGGATTCACTGACGCCGCGTCAGGCGCTGGAGTGGATTTATCGGTTGAAGAGTCTGGTTTAGTTGTCTGCGGTCTGTTTGTCGGGTGGCGGCTTCGCCTTACCCGACCTACAAAACCGTAGGCCCGGTAAGCGCAGCGCCACCGGGCTTTTTTTACAACAGCGGCGGGATCGTCGGCACCTGCGGCGCCTCGTCAATATCCTTCTGCGTCATGCGGAACGCTTCCGGGTAATGCTCGCGGCTGGTACGACGCAGCGGTTCGGTATCGCGCCAGGTATATAAACAATGCTGGCACTGGTAAACGGTCCAGACACCTTTTACCGGCGACGTCGCCATCACTTCAATATGCTCATCGGCACAACGTGGACAAATCATCTTTTCCTCCTTATTGGCGTGCTGCCAGCATCGCGGTCAATTTTTCGGCCCAGGCTTTGGTTTCAGGCAGATCCTGTACCGGCTGGCTGTAGTGGCCTCGGGTGTCCGGTGCAACCGGCGTGGTGGCATCGATAATCAGCTTGTCGGTAATGCCCGCCGGGCTGGAGCCAGGGTCAAGCTCGAGGACCGACATGTTCGGCAGCTGCACCAGATCCCCTGCCGGGTTCACTTTTGACGACAGCGCCCACATCACCTGTGGGAGGTTGAACGGATCGACATCCTCATCCACCATGATTACCATCTTCACGTAGCCCAGACCGTGCGGCGTGGTCATGGCGCGTAAACCGACCGCGCGGGCAAAACCGCCGTAGCGTTTTTTGGTAGAGATAATCGCCAGCAGACCGTGGGTGTACATCGCGTTCACCGCCTGCACTTCCGGGAATTCTGCTTTCAGCTGCTGGTAGAGCGGTACGCAGGTGGCCGGTCCCATCAGATAGTCAATCTCGGTCCACGGCATGCCAAGGTAGAGGGATTCGAAAATCGGCTTGGTGCGGTAAGAGACTTTGTCGATACGGACCACCGTCATGTTGCGGCCACCGGAATAGTGTCCGGTAAACTCGCCGAACGGCCCTTCGATTTCACGCTTGCGGCCCTCAATCACCCCTTCAAGGATCACTTCAGAACCCCACGGCACATCGAAGCCGGTCAGCGGCGCGGTGGCAATCGGGTACGGGCTTTCACGCAGCGCGCCGGCCATTTCATACTCGGACTGATCGTATTTCAGCGGCGTGGCGCCCATCAGGGTGATGATCGGGTCGTTGCCCAGCGTAATCGCAATCGGCAGGTCTTCACCGCGCTCTTCCGCTTTATGCAGATGCAGGGCGATATCGTGCATCGGAACCGGCTGGAGGCCGAGCTTGCGCTTGCCCTTCACTTCCATGCGGTAGATCCCGACGTTCTGCTTGCCGAAGTGGTCCGGGTCGAGCGGATCGCGCGAGACAACGCACGCTTTATCGAGATAAAAACCGCCGTCACCGTCGTTCAGGCGAAACAGCGGCAGGATATCGAACAGGTTAATGTCTTCACCGTCCACCGTATTCTGCGCCCAGGCCGGGTTGGCGCGGCGCTCCGGCGTGACGGGGAATTTATCCCAGCGGCGGATAAACTCGTCGATCTGTTTTTTTACCGGGGTGTTCGCAGGCAGCCCCATAGAAATGGCGTGGTTCTGCCAGGAGCCGATGGTGTTCATCACCACGCGGGCATCGGTAAAGCCACGAATATTGTCAAACCACAGCGCGGGCGCGCCGTCGCCAATGCGGCCGGTCGCGTTGGCCGCCGCCGCCAGATCGGGCTCGGCGTTAACCTCTTCCTCAATTTTCAGCAGTTGCCCTTGCTCATCGAGCGCCTGCAGGAAGCTTCTCAAATCATCAAATGCCATCTTTATTCTCCTGTGAAAAATGTTTCGCCTCCCGCAGCCCGTTCCAGCGGCGCGCCTTTTTATGCTCCAGACCGAACTGGTCGAGCACGCGGGTCACAATATGCTGGGTAATGTCATCGGCGGTTTGCGGGTGGTTGTAATAAGCAGGCATGGGCGGCACTATCGCCACGCCCATGCGGGAAAGGGCAAGCATGTTCTCAAGATGAATGGTGCTGAGCGGCGTTTCACGGGGAACCAGCACCAGCTTGCGCCCTTCTTTCAGCACCACGTCTGCCGCACGGCCCACCAGCCCCTCGGCGTAACCGGCGCGGATACCCGCCAGCGTTTTCATGCTGCAGGGAATGACGATCATGCCTTCGGTGCGAAACGAGCCGGAGGAGATGGTGGCGGCCTGGTCAGCCGGACTGTGGACAACGTCAGCCAGAGCAGCAACGTCCTGCGCGGTGTAAGGCGTTTCCAGCTCAATGGTGGTCTTTGCCCACTTAGACATAACCAGGTGGGTCTCCACCTCCGGCATTTCCCGCAGCGCCTGAAGCAGCGCCACGCCCAGCGGAGCACCCGTTGCTCCCGTCATTCCCACGATCAATCTCATTCATCACCTCAAATATTTGTTCGTACACGAACATTATGAATAAACTACTCCAGGATCGGTTTCATGACAAGATTGTTCGCATACGATCACACGAATGGCTAAAAAATGCCGCGTTAAAATTGAGAGCAATAGCGGCTATCATAGAGGGAGATTTTTTCCGTCGGAGTGTTCATGGAACTAAGACAAGAGGCGTTCCACCTGTTACGTCAGCTTTTTCAACAGCATACCGCGCAGTGGCAACATGCCTTACCGGAACTGACCAAGCCACAGTATGCGGTGATGCGCTCCATTGCCGAACATCCGGGTATTGAACAGGTGGCATTGACCGAAGTGGCGGTCAGCACAAAAGCGACCCTGGCAGAGATGCTCAGCCGCATGGAGGCGCGCGGGCTGGTCAAACGCGAGCACGATCCTGCCGATAAGCGCCGCCGGTTTGTCTTCCTGACGCCAGAAGGCGAAGCCCTGCTTGCAGGCTGTAAACCGGTTGGCAACGAGGTGGATGAGGCGTTTTTAGGACGTCTTAACAAGGCCGAGCGGGAGCAGTTCTCCGTGCTCATCAAAAAAATGATGCACGATTAATTCACGCTGGCGCGCATAAAATCGATAAAGGTGCGCACTTTCGCTGACACATGCCGGGCATCAGGATAAACCGCATAGATGCCCTGCTGCGCAAAGGTATATCCCGGTAAAACCGGGACCAGTTTTCCCGCATCAAGCGCATCGCGCGCCAGCCATTCCGGCAGTAACGCCACGCCTCCGCCTGCGAGCGCAAAAGCCATCAGGGCCTGAGCGCTGTCGGCAAACAGGCGCGGCGCTTTTTTTATCTCCAGCGTTTCAGGCGCACCGCTGGCATCTCTCACCTGCCAGCGCAGCGGCGAGGCCAGACGCTCGTGAATAATCCAGTCCGCGTGGGCCAGCTGCGCAAGCGTTTCGATCGGATGGTTAACGAGCCACCCGGGCGTCGCGACGGGGAGAATGGAGAAGTGCGAAATCAGCGCGGCGTGGTTGCGCGAATCGGCAAGCGTTCCCAGCCGGATGGCCACGTCAAAGCGCTCCGAGATAAGGTCGGCGTGCAGGGACGACGAAACATGTCGCACGCGAAGATCCGGGTGCTGCTGGCTAAACCTGGCCAGCAGCGGCACCACCACCTGTGAGCCATATTCGGGCGTAGTCGTGATCCGCAGCTCCCCCGTGAGTCCCGCATGATTCGCGCGGACATCATCCTGCAGCCGTTCCGCATCCTTCAGAAGCGCCACGCTGCGTTGATGAAAAAGCGCGCCCGCCTCGGTTAACGTCAGGTGGCGGGTGGAGCGCAGCAGCAGCGTAACGCCCAGCTCATCTTCAAGCTGGCGAATATTGAAGCTAACCACGGCTTTTGTCAGCCCCATTGCCTCGGCTGCAGCAGTGAAACTGCCGGTATCGGCCACCGCGACAAACATCTGCGTTCGCTGCAGGTTAATCATCATCACGCCTTTTACTGTCAAAATATTTTTGACAGTATATCGCGCTTTGTCAGGTTTATCCGTGCTTCCCGGGTCGATACGATACGCCACCTCACCGGAGGATCCACCATGACGTATCGCAGCAAAGTCGCCGTTGTTTATCTGCTGGGCTTTTTTCTTGATTTGATCAACATGTTTATTGCCAGCGTCGCGTTCCCGGCAATGGCTCACGCCTTTAACACCACGCCTTCAGCCCTTGCCTGGGTCAGTAACGGGTATATTGCCGGTCTGACGCTGGTGATCCCGTTCAGCAGCGTGCTCACGCGCCGCATCGGGCCAAAGCGCGTCATCCTGCTCTCGCTTTTTCTGTTCAGCGCAGCCTCCGCAGCGGCGGGCTTGTCTGCAACGCTTGAAAGTCTGATCGCCTGGCGCGTGCTCCAGGGCGTGGGAGGAGGATTATTGATCCCCGTCGGACAGGCGCTGACCTGGCAACAGTTTAAGCCTCACGAGCGTGCCAGACTCTCCTCGGCGGTGATGCTGGTCGCGCTGCTTGCCCCGGCATGTTCCCCTGCTATCGGAGGCCTGCTGGTGCAGACGCTAAGCTGGCGATGGATATTTTTCGCTACGCTACCTGTCGCTATCGTGACCTTTGTTTTAGCCTGCCTGTGGCTTAAACACGAAATGCCCGCGATGAACGCGGCCAGACTGTTAAACCTGTCATTGCTCGCGGACCCGCTTTTACGTTTTTCCATGCTTGTTTATTTATGCGTGCCTGGCGTATTTATTGGGGTGAACGTCACGGGCATGTTTTATCTTCAGCACGTGGCGAACATGAGCCCCGCCGCAACGGGGATGCTCATGCTGCCGTGGTCCGCGGCATCGTTTATCGCCATCACGGCAACGGGACGCTATTTTAACCGTATTGGCCCCCGACCGCTGATTGTCGTAGGCTGCCTGCTGCAGGCGACGGGTATTTTGCTTTTGATTAACGTCAATTCGGCTACGCTGCTGCCTGCCGTTGCGTTTACCCTGATGGGCGCGGGGGGAAGCCTGTGCAGCAGTACGGCTCAGAGCAGCGCGTTTCTGACCACGCGCCGGGAAGAGATGCCGGATGCCAGCGCGCTGTGGAATCTTAATCGTCAGCTGAGCTTTTTTGCCGGTGCCCTGCTGCTGGCGCAGGCGCTAAACCTGGCGCAGGCCTGGCTGCCGCCGCTCGCCGCGTGGCACGGGATGTTTATTTTTGCCGCAGGCATGACCTTGCTGCCTGCACTGTACGTTTTTCGTCTTAACAATACGCAGGTGCTCACCCAGCTGCGACAGGAGAATTCATGACGCCTTTCGAACACGACATTATCGACCTCCACATTGCGCTTGAAGACTGGTTAGGCAAAGGTGAAGGTGATTCCGACGCCCTGCTCGCCCGCTTCCATCCAGATTTCCTGATGATCCCGCCGGGCGGCGTTCATATCGACTATATCGGTCTTGTCAGTTTTCTGGAAAAACAGCGCGGAAGCCGTCCCGGCCTGAAGATCGTCATTGACGAATTATCCACGATCCAGCGCTGGGATCGTGGCGAGGTGCTGCACTACCGGGAGACGCAAACCCGGCCCGACCTGCCCGTCAACGTGCGCTGGTCAACCGCGGTGCTCAATCAGGAAGGCGATCGGATAGTGTGGCGCCTGCTGCACGAAACGGCGCAGCCGTAGCGCAAAAGAAAAAGGCCCGTCTCACGACGGGCCTTTTTTGACGAAAGGTTGCTTATTCGCGGAACAGCGCTTCGATATTCAGACCTTGCCCCTGCAGGATTTCACGCAGGCGGCGCAGACCTTCAACCTGAATCTGACGAACACGTTCACGGGTCAGGCCAATTTCACGGCCGACGTCTTCCAGTGTCGCAGCTTCATACCCCAGTAAACCGAAACGACGTGCCAGCACTTCACGCTGTTTGGCGTTCAGCTCGAACAGCCATTTGACGATGCTCTGTTTCATGTCATCGTCCTGCGTGGTGTCTTCCGGACCGTTGTCTTTTTCATCGGCCAGGATGTCCAGCAGCGCTTTTTCGGAGTCGCCACCCAGCGGGGTGTCAACGGAGGTAATGCGCTCGTTGAGACGCAGCATACGGCTTACGTCATCAACCGGTTTATCGAGTTGTTCGGCAATTTCTTCTGCGCTTGGCTCGTGGTCCAGTTTATGGGACAACTCGCGCGCGGTGCGCAGATAAACGTTCAACTCTTTGACGATGTGAATCGGCAGGCGGATCGTACGGGTCTGGTTCATAATAGCCCGTTCGATGGTCTGACGAATCCACCAGGTCGCGTAGGTTGAGAAGCGGAACCCGCGTTCCGGGTCAAACTTCTCAACTGCGCGGATGAGACCTAAGTTGCCCTCTTCAATCAGATCCAGCAGAGCCAGACCGCGATTGCCGTAACGGCGGGCAATTTTCACGACCAGTCGCAGGTTACTTTCGATCATGCGACGACGCGAGGCAACATCACCACGCAAAGCACGACGTGCGAAATAGACTTCTTCTTCGGCCGTTAGCAGTGGGGAGTAACCAATCTCCCCAAGGTAAAGCTGAGTCGCGTCCAGTACACGCTGTGTGGCGCCCTGCGATAACAGCTCTTCTTCAGCCAAATCGTTATCACTGGGTTCCTCTTCTACTAAGGCTTTTTCGTCAAAAGCCTCTACTCCGTTCTCATCAAATTCCGCGTCTTCATTTAAATCATGAACTTTCAGCGTATTCTGACTCATAAAGGTGGCTCCTACCCGTGATCCCTGAACGAGACACCCTGGCTGGCATGCCCCGTCAAATTATCGCTGCGGCAAGTATTGCAGCGGGTTTACGGATTTCCCCTTGTAACGAATTTCAAAATGCAAGCGTGTAGAACTGGTTCCGGTGCTACCCATGGTAGCGATTTTTTGCCCCGCCTTAACTTCTTGTTGTTCCCGGACCAGCATTGTGTCGTTATGGGCGTAGGCACTCAGGTAATCATCGTTATGTTTGATGATAATAAGATTACCGTAACCGCGCAGAGCGTTACCGGCATACACAACGCGTCCGTCTGCGGTCGCGATGATAGCCTGTCCCTTACTCCCTGCGATATCGATCCCTTTATTTCCCCCTTCGGAGGAAGAGAAGTTCTCGATAACCTTGCCGTCAGTTGGCCAGCGCCATGCAGAGATTGGCGAACTGGAGGTCATACTGCTGGCAGTCGGTTCAGTAGAGCTAACCACAGGTGCCGTTACCGGTGCTGTGACAACAGTCGCAGTCCCTTTATTATTCGGCAACATTTTGTTAGCAGTCTGATCACCTGAATCCTCAGAATACGTAATTACAGGTTGTGAAGCAACCACCGTGGTGGATTTTTGTGCAGGCTTAACGCTGTTATTTTGAGCCGTCACATCGGCCGCTGAAACGGTGTTGCCAGGCGTGAGCGGCGTGCCCGTCGCGTTGCCCACCTGGAGCGTTTGCCCGACTTCCAGACCATACGGGGCCTGGACGTTATTGCGCTGCGCGAGATCACGGAAATCGTTCCCGGTGATCCACGCAATGTAGAACAGCGTATCGCCGCGTTTCACGGTATAGGTGCTGCCACCGGTATAGCTGCCTTTCGGAATGTTCCCATACTGACGGTTATAGACTATGCGGCCATTTTGGGTCTGAACAGGCTGTTCCACTGGCTGAATCTGCGTCGGCTGCGTCATTGGACGCTGAACCGGCTGAATTGGCGGATTTTGTTGCGCCGTAGAGGTGCCCATTTTAGGCGGAGGTGTGATCAACATTCCGCTGGACGTGTTACCCGAGCCGCTGTTTCCACCGACAGAACTGACGGGCGCAGGCGCGTTGTTAGAGCTTGTACAGCCTGCCAGCCAGAGCGAAACCAGTGATAATGCCGCAACACGGCTGATGGTGAATTTAGGGCTTCCCGCGCTCATTTATCCCCCAGGAATGTGTTAACTACCAGTGACTTAAAATTTACCGTGATGGCACGAATCTTTCGCGCCACACCATACGCTGAATTTGCCTTAATAACCCTGGATAATTCCGAGTCTCAGGCCAACTCCCCCTTTACCAGAGGCACAAAGCGCACGGCTTCCACGGTGTCGATAATAAACTCGCCGCCGCGCCGACGAACGCGCTTCAAAAGCTGCTGTTCGTCCCCGACAGGC
The DNA here is from genome assembly GCF_036487345.1 of Enterobacter cloacae complex sp. CARB60. Classification (NCBI taxonomy): domain Bacteria; kingdom Pseudomonadati; phylum Pseudomonadota; class Gammaproteobacteria; order Enterobacterales; family Enterobacteriaceae; genus Enterobacter; species Enterobacter cloacae complex sp. CARB60. Next base: position 859,006 of record NZ_JAZKLC010000002.1, on the reverse strand, counting down.
AGAACGAGAATGCCCCCCTCATCCAGCTGCGACAACAGGGCTGCAGGAATTTCAGGCGGGGCCGCCGTCACGATGATTGCGTCAAACGGCGCGCGCGCCTTCCAACCCTGCCATCCATCACCGTGCCGTGTCGAAACATTATGTAAATCAAGTTGTTTCAGGCGACGACGCGCCTGCCACTGTAAACCTTTAATCCGCTCAACGGAGCATACATGATGAACCAGATGCGCCAGGATCGCGGTCTGATATCCCGATCCGGTGCCAATCTCCAGCACGCGGGAGTCGGGCGTCAGCTCCAGCAGCTCCGTCATGCGCGCCACCATGTAAGGCTGCGAAATCGTCTGGCCCTGCCCGATGGGCAGCGCCACGTTTTCCCACGCTTTGTGTTCAAACGCCTCGTCTACAAATTTCTCACGCGGAACCTGAGCAAGCGCTTCAAGCACGTGCTCGTCGCGGATCCCCTGCGAGCGGAGTTGTTCCAGAAGAGTTTGTACACGTTTGTTTACCATTGCGCGTTCACTCCTGCGCGCTCCAGCCAGCCCGACACCACATCATGCGCGCTATACGCGGTTAGATCTACGTGCAGCGGGGTAACCGAAACATAGCCTTCATCTACCGCGGCAAAGTCGGTATCCGGACCCGCATCGCACTTATCGCCGGGAGGGCCAATCCAGTAAAGCGTATTGCCGCGAGGATCCTGCTGCGGGATCACCTGATCGGCAGGATGTCGGCTTCCGCAACGGGTGACGCGAATACCTTTAATTTCATCGAGAGGAAGATCAGGCACGTTGATATTGAGGATGCGCCCGGTACGCAACGGCTCGCGGCCGAGCGCCCGCAGGATCGAACAGGTCACCGCGGCGGCGGTGTCGTAGTGCGTGTGGCCGTTTAACGAGACCGCCAGCGCCGGGAATCCCAGATGGCGCCCTTCCATTGCGGCCGCCACGGTACCGGAGTAAATCACGTCATCGCCGAGGTTAGGACCGGCGTTAATGCCGGAGACGACGATATCCGGACGCGGTCGCATCAGCGCGTTCACGCCCAGAAAAACGCAGTCGGTTGGCGTCCCCATCTGCACGGCAATATCGCCATTTTCAAAGGTAAAGGTGCGAAGCGACGACTCCAGCGTCAGAGAGTTAGACGCTCCACTGCGGTTACGATCGGGTGCCACGACCTGCACATCCGCAAATTCGCGGAGGTGTTTCGCCAGGGTCTGAATGCCCGGCGCGTGGATCCCGTCATCGTTACTCAGCAATATTCGCATAATCACCCGAGGTGTTGATAAGTTCCCTGACAACACTGGTGGCAAAGCTACCTGCCGGTAGCCAGAAGCGTAACTCGACGGTTACGTCATCCCACCAGTTCCAGCTTAACTGCTGCGGATAAAGCAGCATCGCGCGGCGTGCCGCTTCGACTTTTTCCCGCACCAGCAAAGATTGCAATTCTGGCGCATCCGCTACGGCTGACTGCTCGGCGGCCAGCGCGTCGCCCTGGGTTCCCCAGTCGCCCGTACCGGGCAGCGCGGCGGTAATCATCAGCGCTTTTGCGTCCACGCGCGATTGCACATCGGCCATTTCTTCGGCCGTTGCCACAAACCAGCTCCCGCGTCCCGCTAATTGTAGCGCATCGCCAACAACAACTTGATTCGCGTCCGGTTTTTTCAGCCTTTCGCTCACAATCTGATTAAACAACGCACTGCGGGCCGCCGACAACCAAAAACTGCGTTTATTCCTGTCGCGCACCGGTGCATCGCTTTGCGCCCAGCGCAGCGCCCCCTGCAGGTTGCTGCCGCCAATGCCAAAGCGCTGCGCGCCAAAGTAGTTCGGTACACCGCGTTCACTGATAGCGTTCAGACGTTTTTCAACGTCTGAACGGTGGGACACTTCACGCAGCACCAGCGTAAAGTCGTTCCCCTTCAACGCCCCCAGACGCAGCTTGCGCTTGTGGCGGGCGAACTCCAGTACCTTACAGCCTTCAAGCTCAAATTTGCTTAAATCAGGCATCGTATTGCCGGGAACGCGCGCGCAGAGCCACTGTTCAGTGACGGCGTGTTTATCTTTCTGCCCGGCAAAGCTCACTTCGCGGGCATGAATTTTGAGGAATTTTGCCAGCGCGTCGGCCACAAAGCGGGTATTGCAGCCATTTTTCAGAATACGTACCAGGATATGTTCGCCTTCGCCATCCGGCTCAAAGCCCAGATCCTCCACCACGAGGAAATCTTCCGGGCTGGCTTTCAGCACCCCGTTCCCCTGCGGTTTACCGTGCAGGTATGTCAGGTTGTCGAAGTCTGTCATTTGCTCGCCTTCACCAGCAGCGCCACGGCTTCACAGGCAATCCCTTCGCCACGCCCGGTAAAGCCCAGCTTCTCGGTCGTCGTCGCTTTGACGTTCACGTCGTCCATATGGCAGCCCAGATCTTCTGCAATAAACACGCGCATCTGCGGAATGTGCGGCAGCATTTTCGGGGCCTGGGCAATAATCGTCACGTCGACGTTGCCGAGGGTGTAGCCTTTCGCCTGAATACGGCGCCACGCTTCGCGCAGCAGCTCGCGGCTGTCCGCCCCTTTAAACGCCGGGTCGGTGTCCGGGAACAGCTTGCCGATATCACCCAGCGCGGCAGCGCCCAACAGCGCGTCGGTCAGCGCATGCAGTGCCACGTCGCCATCAGAATGCGCCAGCAGTCCTTTTTCATAAGGAACGCGCACGCCGCCAATGATAATTGGGCCTTCTCCGCCAAAGGCGTGTACATCAAAACCGTGTCCAATTCGCATTATGCCTTCTCCTGATGGGTCGAACGGGTAAGATAAAATTCCGCGAGCTGTAAATCTTCCGGACGCGTCACTTTAATATTATCAGCGCGTCCTTCAACAAGCTCAGGGTGGAAACCGCAATATTCCAGCGCAGAGGCTTCGTCCGTGATGGTCGCACCTTCTTTAAGCGCACGCGTTAAGCAGTCGTGGAGTAATTCGCGGGGGAAAAATTGTGGCGTCAGCGCGTGCCATAAATCGACGCGATCGACGGTGTGGGCGATAGCCTGTTTGCCCGGCTCGGCGCGCTTCATGGTGTCGCGCACCGGCGCGGCCAGAATCCCGCCAACCTTGCTTGTTTCGCTCAGGGACAGCAGGCGCGCAAGGTCGTCCTGGTGCAGGCACGGACGCGCCGCGTCATGCACCAGCACCCACTGCGCGTTTCCGGCGGCCTGAATGCCCGCCAGCACGGAATCGGCACGCTCGGCGCCACCGTCTACGACGGTAATCTGTGGATGATTTGCCAGCGGCAGCTGCGCGAAGCGCGCATCACCAGGACTGATAGCGATGATCGCACGCGTCACACGCGGGTGCGCCAGCAGCGCTGCCACAGCGTGCTCGAGGATCGTTTTATCGCCAATAGAGAGGTACTGCTTGGGACATTCTGTCTGCATGCGCCGGCCAAAACCTGCGGCCGGCACCACGGCGCATACGTCCGAAAAAGTTACTGCCATGTCGTAATCCTGGGCCTGATTATCGATTGTTTTGTGCTGAGCCCTGATTGCGTTTAGACGCATCCGGAACCAGACGATAAAAGGTTTCGCCCGGCTTAGTCATACTGAGTTCATTGCGTGCGCGTTCCTCAATCGCCTCTTGCCCGCCATTGAGGTCATCAATTTCAGCAAAGAGTTGATCGTTTCGCGCCTTAAGTTTGGCGTTTGTTGCCTGCTGAGCCGCGACGTCATCGCTCACCCGGCTATAGTCGTGCAGTCCGTTCTTACCGAACCACAGCGAATATTGCAGCCAGATTAGCAAAGCCAGCAACAGCAGCGTTAGTTTACCCATCCTGCCCCCTGAAAAACGGCATCATCATCCCAAGACTTCCCCAGAGCACTACGCCGGGGTAACAGAGATGCCGCAACATCGCGGGCAAATGTACCACATTTTTTCCGCAGAATCGTCCTGCACAATATCGTTACACAGTTGGTTACGGTTTGAATTATGGCTGAAGTTAGCCCATGAGCCACAAAAATAACAGACCAAACATCAGAACCACCGTCACAATCGTGACCACGGTGCTGTACAGGAGCTTACCGTTGAGCAGAGAGTGCAGCGCAATGCCGACGACAACCGCCACGGGCATCAACGCCAGAAAGAAAGGCCAGGTGTAGAGAAAGAAGAACAGCGTGTTGCCGCCGTAGATGAGAAACGGAATGCCAAGCGCCAGCAGCCATGAGACGAAGCCAATGATGGCCCCAGGAAATGACCAGGTCGTTTCGTCGTCGGTCGCGAGCGGCTCCGACCCGGTGGTGGTGATGTAATGTTCACTGTTGCGCATAGCTAATCCTGTGACCGTGACTCATCGTTCGGGAAGACAGCTCCCGAACGATACCGTCTCAGGATCTGATAATATCGTCCCGTCGGAGCAGGTCTAATAATTGGCTTACTAAATTTGTTACCAATTGTTGACCTTCCAGGTGAATCTCAGGCGATTCAGGCGCTTCGTATACCGCGTCAATTCCGGTGAAGTTGCGCAGTTCTCCGGCACGCGCTTTCTTGTACAGCCCTTTCGGGTCGCGCGCTTCGCAAATCTCCAGCGGCGTATCGACAAACACCTCGATAAAGCGATCCTGGCCCACGCGTTCGCGCACCATCTGGCGCTCGGCGCGGTGCGGAGAGATAAACGCGGTCAGCACCACCAGCCCGGCGTCAGCCATCAGGCTGGCGACTTCGCCCACCCGGCGGATGTTCTCTTTGCGGTCATCGTCGCTAAACCCTAAATCGCTGCACAGGCCGTGACGCACGTTGTCGCCATCCAGCAGGTACGTGCTTACGCCCTGCTGATGCAACGCCTCTTCCAGCGCGCCCGCCACCGTTGATTTCCCCGAGCCGGACAGCCCGGTAAACCACAGCACAACTCCACGGTGACCGTGGAGCCGTTCGCGCTGGGCGACGGTCACCGGATGAGGATGCCAGACGACGTTCTCATCATGGGCGGCCATTACTTGCCTCCCAGCAGATCGCGTGCGCCCCAGTGCGGGAAGTGTTTACGCACCAGCGCGTTCAATTCCAGCTCGAAGGCGCTGAATTCAGACGTCGCGGCAGCCTGTTTAATCGGTTCGCGTACCATACCGGCCCCGACGGTAACGTTGGTCAGCCTGTCGATAAAGATCAGCCCGCCCGTGACCGGGTTCTGCTGATACGGATCCAGCACCAGCGGCTCGTCGAAGGTCAGATCGACCAGACCGATGCCGTTCAGCGGCAGCTCGGTGACGTCACGCTGGGTCAGGTTATTGATATCCACCTGATACTGAATACCGTCCACGCTGGCGCGGGTTTTCTTGCCGGCAATTTTGATGTCATAGCTCTGGCCAGCGGTCAGGGGTTGCTCCGCCATCCACACCACATCCACGGAGGCACCCTGCACTGCCGCCAGCGTTTCCTGCGCGTCGACCAGCAGGTCGCCCCGGCTGATATCAATTTCGTCTTTCAGCACCAGCGTTACGGCTTCACCGGCGCCCGCGTCCTGCAGGTCACCGTCGAAGGTGACGATACGGGCGATAGTCGATTCCACGCCGGATGGCAGCACCTTGACGCGCTGACCTACCTTCACGGAGCCTGACGCGAGGGTGCCGGAGAAACCGCGGAAATCGAGGTTTGGACGGTTCACGTACTGCACCGGGAAGCGCATCGGCTGGGTATCGACCACGCGCTGAATGTCAACGGTTTCCAGCACCTCCAGCAGCGTAGGACCGCTGTACCACGGCATGTTCGCGCTCTGGGAGGCGACGTTATCCCCTTCCAGCGCCGAAAGCGGTACAAAGCGAATATCCAGGTTGCCGGGCAGCTGTTCGGCAAAGGTAAGGTAGCTCTGGCGGATCTCCTCGAACTTCTCTTCGCTGAAGTTCACCAGATCCATCTTGTTGACCGCCACCACCAGGTGTTTGATCCCCAGCAGCGTCGAGATAAAGCTGTGACGACGGGTCTGATCCAGCACGCCTTTACGCGCGTCCATCAGCAGGATCGCCAGGTCGCAGGTGGAGGCGCCGGTCGCCATGTTACGGGTGTACTGCTCGTGCCCCGGGGTGTCGGCAATAATAAATTTGCGCTTCTCGGTAGAGAAGTAGCGGTAGGCCACGTCGATGGTGATGCCCTGCTCGCGCTCCGCCTGCAGGCCGTCCACCAGCAGGGCCAGGTCGAGTTTTTCACCCTGGGTGCCGTGGCGCTTGCTGTCGTTATGCAGGGAAGAGAGCTGATCTTCATAAATCTGGCGCGTATCGTGCAGCAGACGGCCAATCAGGGTACTTTTCCCGTCATCCACGCTGCCGCAGGTCAGAAAACGCAGCAGGCTTTTGTGTTGTTGCGCGTGCAGATACGCTTCCACTCCGCCTTCGTTGGCAATTTGTTGAGCAATAGTGGTATTCATGGCGGCTCCTTAGAAATAACCCTGACGTTTCTTCAGCTCCATGGAGCCTGCCTGGTCGCGGTCAATCACGCGCCCCTGTCGCTCGCTGGTGGTGGACACCAGCATCTCTTCGATGATCTCCGGCAGCGTCTGCGCGCTGGATTCCACCGCGCCGGTCAGCGGCCAGCAGCCGAGGGTACGGAAACGCACCATCTGTTTTTTGATTACCTCACCCGGCTGCAGGTCGATGCGATCGTCGTCGATCATCATCAGCATGCCGTCGCGCTCCAGCACCGGGCGCTCGGCGGCCAGATACAGCGGAACGATTTCGATGTTTTCCAGGTAGATGTACTGCCAGATATCCAGCTCGGTCCAGTTGGAGAGCGGGAAGACGCGAATGCTTTCGCCTTTATTAATCTGACCGTTGTAGTTGTGCCACAGCTCCGGGCGCTGGTTTTTCGGATCCCAGCGGTGGAAACGGTCGCGGAAGGAGTAGATACGCTCTTTGGCGCGGGATTTCTCTTCGTCACGGCGCGCGCCGCCGAAGGCCGCGTCAAAACCGTATTTATTCAGCGCCTGCTTCAGCCCTTCGGTTTTCATGATATCGGTGTGCTTGGCGCTACCGTGCACGAACGGGTTAATACCCATCGCCACCCCTTCCGGGTTTTTATGCACCAGCAGCTCACAGCCGTAGGCCTTCGCGGTACGGTCGCGGAACTCGTACATTTCGCGGAATTTCCAGCCGGTATCCACGTGCAGCAGCGGGAACGGCAGCGTGCCCGGATAAAACGCTTTACGCGCCAGATGCAGCATGACGCTGGAATCTTTACCGATGGAGTACATCATCACCGGGTTAGAAAACTCGGCAGCCACTTCGCGGATGATATGGATACTCTCCGCTTCGAGCTGCCGCAGGTGTGTAAGACGTTTTTGGTCCATAACCGTTCCTTAAGCCAAATTTACAACAGAAGAACCAAAGCCTTCTGTATCGGTTGTGTGTTGGAACCAGGCGAGCGTGCTGTGCAGCTGCACCACTTCTCCCACCACGATCAGGGCGGGCATCGGGGCGTCTTTCGCCAGGGTTGCAAGATGTTCCAGCGTGCCCGTCGCAACGTGCTGATCGACGCGCGTGCCGCGAGAAATAACGGCAACGGGCGTCGTCGCCTCGCGACCGTGCTGAATAAGCTGTTCGCTGATATCCGCCGCCTTCATCGTGCCCATGTAGATCGCCAGCGTCTGGCGGCTCTGGGCGAGATGCGACCAGTCGAACGGCGTGCTGTCAGCCTTGTAGTGGCCGGTCACAAAGGTCACGCTCTGGGCGTAATCGCGGTGGGTCAGCGGGATACCGGCGTAGGCCGTTACCGCAGAGGCCGCCGTAATGCCGGGCACCACCTGGAACGGTACGCCCGCTTCGGCTGCCGCCTGCAGCTCTTCGCCGCCGCGACCGAAGATAAACGGATCGCCCCCTTTCAGGCGCACCACGGTTTTACCCGCCCTGGCGGCGTCAACCAGCATCTGGTTGGTCTCGTGCTGCGGCACCGAGTGCTCGCCAGCCCGTTTGCCGACGCAGATTTGCTCCGCGTCGCGACGGATCAGCTCGCGCACGCCGTCGGTGACCAGATGGTCGTAAAACACCACGTCCGCGTCCTGCAGCACCTGCAGGCCGCGCAGCGTCAGAAGCCCGGCATCGCCCGGCCCTGCCCCCACCAGAATGATCTCCCCGCCCGTGCTGCCGGGGTTATCCAGTTCGTCCTCGAGGATTTTCTGCGCCGCCGTCTCATTACCGGCATGCATCAGGCTGGCAAAGCGGCCGCGAAATACGCGTTCCCAGAAGCGACGGCGTTCCGTCACGCTGGTCAGACGCGTTTTCAGGTGGTTGCGCCAAAAGCTGGCTTTTTCCGCCATGCGCCCGAGGCTGGTCGGCAGCAGCGCTTCGATTTTTTCACGCAGCACGCGCGCCAGCACCGGTGCGGTGCCGCCGGAGGAGATCGCCACCAGCAGCGGCGAACGGTCAACGATCGACGGGAAGATAAACGAGCATAAAGGCTGGTCGTCCACCACGTTTACCAGGCGGTAACGGGCCTGAGCGGCATCGGAAATCCGCCGGTTCAGGTCGCGATCTTCGGTCGCCGCAATCACCAGCACGACGCTGTCGATTTGTGATTCGTCAAAGTCCGCTTCTGCTACTACCCGCACCTGCGCCCCTGCGCACTGCAGAAACGCGATTTTGCGATCGGCAATTTCACCCGTGCCTACAACCAGCACCGGCTTCTCTTTTATCGCGGCAAATAAGGGCAGATAGTCCACAAGCAACAACTCACTAACAACGAGGAATAAAGGGACTATAGGGGGCGGCTTAGACCGAATGAAATTACGAATTGGAATGAGTAGTTACTCAATGGAATAACGCCGTGAAAAAGCTAATACCAAAAAATGCTTAACACGCGAAATTTCGGGGATTTAAGAGCAATTCAAATTGTGTATGGACGATCACAGTTTCATACTAAGCAGGTTATTATTTTGCTCAGTTTTTAAGGACTCACTATGTTTTCCGCAATGCGCCACCGTATTGCTGCCCTGGCGCTCGGCGTTTGCTTTATTCTTCCGGCCCAGGCAAAAAACCAACCTTATGGTGAAATCGCCACTACGCAGGCGCGGCATATTGCCACCGTCTTCCCCGGCCGCATGACCGGTTCGCCTGCGGAAATGCTCTCCGCGGACTATCTTCGCCAGCAGTTTGCCGACATGGGTTACCAGAGCGATATCCGCGCGTTTCACAGCCGCTACGTTTATACCTCCAGAAATAAAACCAAAAACTGGCATAACGTGACCGGCAGTACGGTTATCGCGGCGCATGAAGGGAGTGCAAACGAGCAGATTATTATTATGGCGCACCTTGATACCTACGCCCCGTTGAGCGATGCCGATACGGATAACAACCTCGGCGGGCTGACGCTGCAGGGCATGGACGACAACGCGGCAGGCCTGGGCGTGATGCTCGAACTGGCCGAGCGGATGAAGGATATTCCAACCCAGTACGGTATTCGTTTCGTGGCCACCAGCGGTGAAGAAGAGGGCAAACTCGGCGCTGAGAATCTCCTTAAACGCATGAGCGCTGAGGAGAAGAAAAATACGCTGCTGGTGATTAACCTCGATAACCTGATCGTCGGCGATAAACTTTATTTCAACAGCGGGCAGAGTACGCCGGGTACCGTGCGGAAACTGACGCGCGACCGCGCGCTGGCGATTGCCCGCAGCCATGGGGTTTATGCCACCAGCAACCCCGGCGGTAACCCGGGTTATCCGCGAGGAACAGGCTGCTGCAACGACGGGGAAGTGTTCGATAAGGCGGGCATTCCGGTGCTGTACGTGGAAGCGACAAACTGGGGATTGGGCAAGAAAGATGGCTATCAGCAGCGGGCTAAATCGAAAGCCTTCCCGGACGGGACAAGCTGGCACAACGTGATGCTGGATAATCAGCAGCACATTGATAGCGCGCTGCCGCAGCGGATTGAGCACCGCAGCCGTGACGTGGTGAAGGTGATGCTTCCGCTGGTGAAGGAGCTGGCGAAAGCGGGGAAAGCCTGAGGTCGTTAAGCCCGGTGGCGGCTACGCCTTACCGGGCCTACGTATCGATCGAGCCTTTGTAGGCCCGGTAAACGCAGCGCCACCGGGCGAAATGACATTATCCTTCGTGCAGCCCGCACTCGCGCTTCAGCCCAAAGAATCGCGTCTCTTCTTCCGCCATTCCCGGTTCCCATTTGCGCGTGGTGTGGGTGTCGCCCACCGACAGATAGCCCTGGTCCCACAGCGGATGGTACTTCAGCCCGTGTTTTTGCAGATACTGATACACCGTCCGGTTATCCCAGTCGATAATCGGCAGCACTTTAAACACCCCGCGCTGGACCGCCAGCACCGGCAAGGTTGCACGGCTGCCGGACTGCTCGCGACGTAGCCCCGCAAACCACGTCTGCGCATTGAGCTCTTTCAGCGCCCGGTTCATCGGCTCAACTTTGTTGATCTCATTGTATTTCTCAATGCCCTCAACGCCCTGCTCCCACAGCTTACCGTAGCGCGCTTCCTGCCAGGCCGCGCTTTCCGTCGCGCGGTAAACTTTGAGGTTCAGCTTGAGCTTGTCCGTCAGCTCGTCAATAAACTGGTAGGTTTCCGGGAACAGGTAGCCGGTATCGGTGAGGATCACCGGAATGTCCGGACGGATCTGATTCACCAGATGCAGGCTGACCGCCGCCTGAATACCAAAGCTCGACGACAGAACATAGTCTCCCGGCAGGTTTTCCAGCGCCCACGCCACGCGCCCTTCGGCGTTCAGCTTTTCAAGGTGGGCATTGGTTTCTGCCAGCGCCAGAATGCGTTCGACTTTTGGCAGGTCATTAAGGGCGTTTAGATCGAGTACGGACATAAGAACCTCGTTTGCCTGTTTTGCCGGGCGGCACTGCGTTTGCCCGGCCTACAAAACCCGTAGGCCCGGTAAGCGAAGCGCCACCGGGCAAAGGATGGGTTACTCCCAGAAATCCCTTGCGGGATCGAGCACCGGGCGAATGATGCCCGCACGCACCGTAAAGTCGCCGAAGCCTTCACCCGCTTCGCGCTCTTTCGCCCAGCGCCCGACAAGCTCGTCGATGGAATCAAGAATTTCCGGTTCCGTAATATTTTCACGGTACATACGCGGAATGCGCGTCCCCATACGGTTACCGCCAAGGTGTACGTTGTAACGACCCGGCGCTTTGCCGACCAGCCCAAGCTCGGCCAGCATTGCACGACCGCAGCCGTTCGGGCAGCCGGTGACGCGCATAACAATATGCTCGTCCGGAATACCGTGTTTTTCCAGAATCGCTTCTACCTTGTCAGTGAATGACGGCAGGAAACGCTCCGCTTCGGCCATCGCCAGCGGGCAGGTCGGGAACGACACGCAGGCCATCGAGTTTTCACGCTGCGGTTTGACCGCATCCATCAACCCGTGATCGCGCGCCAGCTTCTCGATCTTCGCCTTCTGGCTCTCCGGCACGCCGGCAATGATGAGATTCTGGTTAGCGGTAATGCGGAACTCGCCTTTATGAATCTTAGCAATTTCCAGCAGACCGGTTTTCAGCGGACGGCCCGGATAATCCAGAATACGGCCGTTTTCGATAAACAGCGTCAGGTGCCATTTATTATCGATACCCTTCACCCAGCCGATGCGATCGCCGCGACCGGTGAATTCGTAAGGGCGGATCGGCTCAAACTTGATGCCTGCACGACGCTCCACTTCCTCTTTGAACGTCTCTACGCCCACGCGCTCCAGGGTGTATTTGGTTTTCGCGTTTTTACGGTCGGTACGGTTGCCCCAGTCGCGCTGGGTGGTGACCACAGCTTCCGCCACGGCCAGCGTGTGCTCCAGCGGCAGGAAGCCGAACTCGCTCGCGGTGCGGGCGTAGGTTTTCTTGTTACCGTGCTCAATGGACAGGCCGCCGCCCACCAGCAGGTTAAAGCCGACCAGCTTCCCGTTTTCGGCAATCGCCACGAAGTTCATGTCGTTGGCGTGCAGATCGATATCGTTCTGCGGCGGGATCACGACAGTAGTTTTAAACTTACGCGGCAGATAGGTCTGGCCGAGAATCGGTTCTTCGTCCGTGGTCGCGACTTTTTCCTGATCGAGCCAAATCTCTGCGTAGGCGCGCGTGCGCGGCAGCAGGTGCTCAGAGATCTTCTTCGCCCACTCGTACGCTTCGGCGTGCAGCTCGGACTCATACGGGTTCGAGGTGCAAAGCACGTTACGGTTCATGTCGTTGGCGGTCGCCAGCGCGTCCAGCCCGACCGAGTGCAGCATCTGATGCACCGGCTTGACGTTCTTCTTCAGAATACCGTGGAACTGGAAGGTCTGACGGTTGGTCAGGCGGATGCTGCCGTAAATCGTGTTTTCACCCGCAAACTTGTCGATAGCCTGCCACTGTTTGGTGGTGATCACCCCGCCCGGCAGGCGGCAGCGCAGCAGCATCGCGTGACGCGGCTCCAGCTTTTGTTCAGCACGTTCGGCGCGGATGTCGCGATCGTCCTGCTGGTACATACCGTGGAAGCGGATCAGCAGGAAGTTATCGCCTTTGAAACCGCCGGTGAGACCGTCATTCAGATCTTCAGCAATGGTGCCGCGCAGATAGTTGCTTTCCAGCTTCATGCGCTCGGCGTCTGTCAGTTTACCTTCGACCACCAGTGGCCCTGGATGTTTTTCGCTCATTAGTAGACATCTCGCTGATAACGGCGCTCAACGCGCAGCTCACTTAAAAATTCATCCGCCGTTTCGGCATCCATACCGCCGAATTCGGCAATCACTTCCAGCAGTGCCTGCTCAACGTCTTTCGCCATGCGATTGGCGTCGCCGCAGACATAAATGTGGGCACCGTCATTGATCCAGCGCCACAGCTCTGCGCCCTGTGCGCGCAGTTTGTCTTGTACGTATACTTTTTCTTTCTGGTCGCGGGACCAGGCCAGATCGATGCGGGTCAGTACGCCTTCTTTCACATAGCGCTGCCACTCAACCTGGTAGAGGAAATCTTCAGTAAAGTGCGGGTTGCCGAAGAACAGCCAGTTTTTACCCGGCGCGCCGTCTGCCGCGCGCTGCTGCATAAAGGCGCGGAACGGCGCAATACCGGTGCCTGGGCCAATCATGATGACCGGGGTTTCCGGGTTCGTCGGCAGGCGGAAGTTGTCGTTGTGCTCGATAAAGACGCGCACTTCGCCCTCTTCTTCCACGCGATCGGCCAGGAAGCCAGAGGCCCCACCCGCACGGGCACGGCCTTCGATGTCGTAGCGCACCACGCCCACGGTAACATGCACTTCACTCTCCACTTCGGCCTGCGAAGAGGCGATGGAGTACAGGCGCGGGGTCAGCGGACGCAGCAGGCCGATCAGCGCATCGGCATCCAGCTGAGCCGGAGAGAAACGCACCATATCGACAATTGGCGTCGTCGCGGCGTAATGCTGCAGTTTCGCTTTGTCGCCCACCAGCGGCAGCAAGGATTCGCTGCGCGTTAAGGTGGCGTAATTTTCGACGATATTCGGGGTGTTCACCGTCAGCTCGAAATGCCACTGCAGGGCGTCTGAAAGCGGCTGGGTTTTGCCGTCAACGCTGACAGGCTCGTCACCCTTCAGCCACAGCAGCTCAACCAGCTCTTTCACCAGCGCCGGATCGTTCTGATACCAGATACCCAGCGCATCGCCCGGCTGATAGCGCAGGCCAGAGTCGCCGAGATCGATTTCGATATGGCGCACGTCTTTTTCCGAGTCGCGTCCGGTAATTTTCTGGTTCACCGACAGGCTCGCCGTGAGCGGCGCCTCTTTGGTGTACGGGCTGGTGTGAATGTCGTTGACGGCACCCGTCGCGGTGAACGCGGCCTGCGCCGACGTCTCTTTCGGCACCCGCGCTTTCAATACCTCAACGATGCGCGCGCGCCATTCGGCGGCGGCGGTCTGGTATTCAACATCCGCGTCAACGCGGTCCAGCAGGCGCTCCGCGCCCAGCTCCGCCAGCTTGCTGTCGAAGTCTTTACCGGACTGGCAGAAGTATTCATAGGAGGTATCGCCCAGGCCAAAGACGGCAAACGCCGTGCCATCCAGCTTCGGCGCTTTTTTCGAGAACAGGAACTTATGCAGCGCCACCGCTTCTTCAGCGGGTTCACCTTCACCCTGCGTAGAGGCCACCACCACCAGCAGTTTTTCTGACGCGATTTGCTTAAATTTATAATCCCCGGCGTTGACCAGGTTCACGTTCAGTTTGGCGGCCAGCAGGTCGTCACGCAGCGCTTCGGCCACGCGGCGGGCATTGCCCGTCTGCGAGGCCGAAATCAGGGTAATGGCAGGGATTTCAACGGCCGTTACCGGTGCACCCGCCACAGCGCCAGGCTGCTGATTGAGCATTCCCCAGAAATAACCGGAGACCCAGGCAAGCTGAGTGGGAGAAAAATCAGAGGTGGCAGCCTGAAGGCGCGCCAGCTGCTCCGGGTTCAGGGGAAGCAAATTTGAAGGTGGGGCCTGTGTTGTCATGCGTCGTTATGTTCCAGTAGCCAAGCGGACTTTAAGCGAATAAATCCAAACTGAAGATAAGGTTAACGGCGAGGATAATAACAATTAAAGAAGGGATGGAAATAATAAATAACCAAATGGACTAACCTGTTTTACTTATCGTTCTTAACAGTAAAAGCGATTAATTAACCCGTTGAAATATAATACGAAAATCAACGAAAACTGGACATTTAGCGGCTCAGTACCTATTGAGCCGTTTTAGTTAATGCTAAAAATTGTGCTTTCCGGTACTATGCGGCGGTTTTTTCCGCATTACTGAGAGCGATCATGTCCACCACACTGTTTAAAGATTTCACCTTCGAAGCCGCCCACCACCTTCCGCATGTCCCAGAAGGACATAAATGCGGCCGTCTGCACGGGCATTCGTTCATGGTGCGTCTTGAGATCACCGGTGAAGTTGATCCGCATACCGGTTGGATCATGGATTTTGCCGAGCTGAAGGCGGCGTTTAAGCCGACCTACGATCGTCTGGATCACTACTACCTGAATGATATCCCGGGCCTTGAAAACCCGACCAGCGAAGTGCTGGCAAAATGGATTTGGGATCAGATGAAGCCGCTGGTGCCGCTGCTGAGCGCGGTGATGATCAAAGAGACCTGCACCGCTGGCTGTATCTATCGCGGGGAGTGATGCTTGCCGGGTGGCGCTGACGCTTACCCGGCCTACAAGAGCCTCGAACCGTAGGCCCGGTAAGCGCTAGCGCCACCGGGCTTTTTTTTAGGCAATATTCAGGTACTTGTGCGTCTGCATCGACAGGCGCCAGTTACGCGCAATACAGGTTTCAATGCACAGGCGCGTGGCGTCGTCTTTCTGGCTGATCGGCTGGAGCGCAATGACGCGCTGCTTTTCATCCGTCAGCGTGGCCAGCAGTTCGTCCAGCGCTTCAATATCACGCACGCGCCCTACCGGGTGCTTAATCTCATCCGCGCGTTCCAGCGCCTGAGACAGCACGTCATATCCGCCGCGCATATTCACTTTTGGCGATACCGTCACCCAGGTCGTGTGTGAACAGCGCACTTCATGGGTGCCGCTGGTTTCAATCTGGCAGCTGTAGCCGTTCTTTTCGAGCAGCTCGGTCAGCGGCGTCAGATCGTGGATGCAGGGTTCACCGCCGGTGATCACCACGTGGCGCGCCGTCCAGCCCTGACGACCAATAATGGCCAGCAGATCTTCTGAACTGCCCGCGCCCCACTTATCGCTCTCTTTGGTTTTCGCCAGTATGCTAAACAGCGACACTTCCCGATCTGCGAGCTTATCCCACGTATGTTTGGTATCACACCAGGCACAGCCAACCGGGCATCCCTGTAAACGAATGAAAATAGCGGGAACGCCGGTAAAGTAACCCTCGCCTTGCAGGGTCTGGAACATCTCGTTAATCGGGTACTGCATAGTCATCTCAGTAAAGGGGATAAACGATAAGTATCGCAGATCCCCGCCGGATGGTCATGCTCCATCGGTGCTTTGCGCGCCAATCGCCGCCATAAAACGCTCGGTAATTTGCTGTGGACGGGTGATCGCGCCGCCGACGACGACCGTATGCGCGCCCAGCGCCAGGCATCTGGCCGCGCGTTCAGGCGTATCCACGTTACCTTCGGCAACCACGGGTACCGTCACGGCAGCCAGCACGGCCTTCAGGAACGCGCAGTCGTTCTCCGGAAGCGAATGGCCCGCCGTTTCCGCCGTATAGCCGTAAAGCGTGGTGCCGACGCAGTCAAAGCCAAGCGCCTGCGCCGTCACGGCTTCACTCACGGAGGCGATATCCGCCATCAGCAGCACCGCGGGATAGCGCGAGCGAATGCGCGTGACCAGCGTTTCCAGGAATTCCCCACCGGGGCGCTCCCGCGCCGTCGCATCAAGCGCAATGATTTCCGGAGAGACGCTCATAAGCTCATCCACCTCTTTCATCGTGGCGGTGATAAACACTTCGCTTTCCGGGTAATCCCGTTTGATGATGCCGATGACCGGCAAAGAGACCTGCTGCTTAATGGCCTCGATATCCACCACGCTGTTGGCACGAATGGCAGCGGCCCCGCCCTGCGCCGCCGCCAGCGCCATCCGCGACATAATAAACGGGCTGTGCAGCGGTTCATTCTCCAGCGCCTGACAGGAGACGACCAGTTTTCCCTTCAGGTTATCCAGTACAGTTTTCATTACGATAAGATCTCTTCCACTTCGTTTTTGATAATCGTGACGTGCGGGCCATAAATGACCTGAACACCGTTACCGCGCACGATAACGCCGCGCGCGCCGGTGGCTTTCAGCGCCGCGTCATTCACTTTGCTGCCGTCCTTCACCGTGACGCGAAGCCGCGTGGCGCAGCAGTCCACCTCTTCCAGATTGTCTTTTCCGCCTAATCCAGCGATCACCGCAACGGCGCGCTCGCTCTGCGAGAAGGTCACCTCATCGGCCACCGCCTCCTTTTCCCGACCCGGCGTGGCGAAATCGAAGCGGTTAATCAGGTAGCGGAAGGTGAAGTAGTAAAGGAAGAACCACGGCACGCCGACCAGCGGAACGAACATCCAGTTGGTTTTGGCCTCCCCCTGCAAAATGCCGAACAGCACGAAGTCGATAAACCCGCCGGAGAAGGTTTGTCCGATGGTGATATGCAGCATGTGGGCGAGCATGAACGCCAGCCCGTCAAACAGCGCATGAATGACGTAAAGCACCGGCGCAATAAACAGGAAGGAGAACTCAATAGGCTCGGTAATCCCGGTCAGGAACGAGGTTAACGCCGCAGAGAGCAGCAGCCCGGCAACGCGCTTTTTGTTCTCCGGTTTTGCCGTGTGGTACATCGCCAGACACGCGCCGAGCAGGCCAAACATCATCGTAATAAAGCGCCCGGACATGAAGCGCGACGTGCCCTCATAGAAATGCTGCGTGTTCGGGTCGGCCAACTGGGCGAAGAAGATCCGCTGTGTGCCCTCAACCAGGTGACCGTTGACAATCTCACTGCCGCCGAGCGCGGTGGTCCAGAACGGCAGATAGAAGATGTGGTGCAAACCAAACGGGCCCAGCATGCGCAAAATGAAGCCGTACAGCAGGGTGCCCAGATAACCGGTGGCATCCACCAGGCCGCCGAGACCAAAAATCAGTTTCTGGAAATGCGGCCAGACCACGGTCATGAGCGCGCCGACGAGTATCGCCGCCAGGGAGCTGATAATGGGGACAAAGCGCGAGCCGCCAAAGAACCCGAGGAACTGCGGAAGCGCAATTTTATTAAACCGATGATGGAGCGCGCAGGTCACCAGACCAATCACCACGCCGCCAAACACGCCGGTTTCCAGCGTCTGAATACCCAGCGTCATGCCCTGCCCCACAGCGCCCGGGTTCTCGTGCGCCAGTTTGCCGGTGAGGATCAGCAGCGCGTTGATGGTGGCATTCATCACCAGAAACGCGAGTAGCGCCGCCAGCCCAGCCGTGCCCTTATCGCTTTTTGCCAACCCTACGGCTACCCCAACCGCAAACAGCACCGAGAGGTTCGCAAACACAATTGAACCGGCGCTGCTCATGATGGTGAAAATGGCCTGCAGCCAGCCCACGTCTAAAAACGGATAAGCCGCCAGCGTATTGGGATTCGATAGCGCGCCGCCTATCCCCAGCAGCAGACCCGCCGCGGGCAACACGGCGATGGGCAACATAAAGGATTTACCAAAGCGCTGCGCTTTTTCAAACCATCCCCCCGAAGAAGCGCCACTGAACATTTGCATCATTTTTTCATCTCCCCATTAAGTGATGAAAATTTTTACCACATAAATATATAAGAGTGAAAATTATCATCAAAAACCAGGAAGCCGATCATACTTTTTCAAAATGACTGGCATCTTTCCCCTCCTTTCCGCCACACTAGTCGCAGCGAAACACATTAAGGACGTGGCATGTCGGACCATGAAAATCTGCTGCTGAAGCTCCGCCAGGAGGCTTCCGGGTACAGCCCAACGCAACAAAAACTCGGCGAGTTTGTCCTCAGCGATCCCGCCCGGGTGCTCTACCTGACGATCACTGAGCTGGCGCGCGAGAGCCACACCAGCGAGGCCAGCGTCACGCGCCTTTGCCGGACGCTGGGCTGCAAGGGCTATAACGAATTTAAAATGGCGCTTGCGCTGGATATTCAGCAGGGCCAGCCCGCGCGTCAGGCGGGGGATGAGATTGATAACGTCGTGGATGAGTCGGTGCAGGCTTTGCAGGATACCGCCAGACTCCTCGACCGCACGCTGCTTGAAAAGGCCGCGCTGGCGCTGCACCAGGCGCAATCCGTGCAGATTTATGGCGTCGCGGCCAGCGCGATCCTCGGGGAGTATCTGCATTACAAGCTGCTGCGGCTGGGTAAACCCGCACAGCTGTTTAGCGATATGCACCGCGCAGCCATGAATGCGACAACGCTTTCGAAAGAGACGCTGGTCGTGGCCATCTCCAGCTCGGGTTCAACGCGGGATCTACTCCACGTGGTGAAGCTTGCCCGCAAGCGCGGCGTTAAAGTTCTGGCACTCAGCAATACGCCCCGCAGCCCGCTGGCGTCTCTGAGCGACATGCTGCTGGTTGCCGCCAAACCAGAGGGGCCCCTTAGCGCAGGCGCGCTCAATGCTAAGGTTGGGGTGATGCTGCTGGTCGAGCTGCTGACCACGTCCATGATTGCGCTGGATGGTCATTACGGCGACGTTAGCCAACAAACAGCCAGCGCCACGCTTCCCCTTTTGCTCTGAAAAGCATTCGCAGGCTAAATAAATAGGCCTGCGAATGATTTGAGTTAAGTGGTGTTTAAATCATTTATTTGGTAAATGTTTGGTGTAACAAATTATTATATTTATTACATTTTGAATTACCTTCACCATTTGACGCGCCACCAATAAAAACCATTAAATTCAATTAGTTAAAATTTATATCTTAATAAAATGAATCTTTACCATTTCATTAATGTCCAATATATCCACCCGATTTCCTTTCCTTAAAATAAGCTTAAGACGCCATTGATTTCGGCGTTTTATTATTTAAATGCCGTTTACTTTTGCGCGCCTACAATCCGCCTCATCAATCATAATGAGACGGTATTAATGAAGATGTTATTGATTACAGGCGTGACCGGATTTCTGGGCGGTGCAGTTCTTGAAAAAATCCTGACCAACGATCAACCCGTAAAACTGCTTTTGCTCGCGCGTGCCGGCAATCCGCAAAGCGGACTGCAGCGCGTGCTGGAGAATATGCGCAAGTTCAACGTTCCCGAGGACAAACTGGCCTCCCTGAGCGTGGATAATATCCTGATTGGCGATCTCAGCCAGCCAGAGGCCTTTCTGAACGATCCCCGTCTGGATCGGGTCACGCATGTCGTTAACTGTGCGGCCGTCGCCTCATTTGGTAATAACCCGCTGATCTGGAAGGTCAACGTTGAAGGTACGCTCGCGCTGGCACGCCGTATGGAGCAGGTCGCAGGACTGCAGCGTTTCCTCCACGTCGGCACCGCGATGTCATGCACGCCGGAGCAGGATTCACTGGTCGCCGAAAGCGCTGAATTCAGAGAGAATGCTGAACACCTGGTGGAATACACGTTTTCGAAGTCAACCATTGAACAGCTGATGCGTCAGGAGTGTCCGAACCTGCCGCTGCTCATCGCCCGCCCGTCCATCGTCGTCGGCCATACCCGTCACGGCTGTACGCCGTCGAGCAGCATTTTCTGGGTCTTTAGCATGGGCCTGATGCTGCAGAAGTTTATGTGCTCAATGGAAGACCGGATCGACGTTGTTCCGGTGGATTATTGCGCCGATGCGCTGTTAATGCTGCTCAACAGCAACGCGCGTCCAGGAGAAGTGGTACACATTTCTGCGGGAGAAGAGAACAGCGTTCGCTTTGCGGATATCGATCAGGCAATGGCGCAGGCGCTGGAGAAAGCCCCCGTCGGGGATAAATATGCGCAGGTCAGCTACGAAACGCTGGTCAGAATGCGCCGCGAGTTGAAACATATTTTTGGGCCGTGCAACGAACGTCTGATGCTGAAAGCCATGCGTTTATACGGTGCGTTTGCCACGCTTAACGTGCGCTTCAGCAACGATAAGCTGCTGAGCATGGGGATGCCGAAGCCACCCCGGTTTACGGACTACATCGCCCGCTGCGTGCAAACCACCCAGGGGCTGACCATTCCGGAGCAAATGGCGGTCGATTTTAAATAGCCAAAAAAAATGCCAGTCATTCGACTGGCATTTTCATTTTAAGGCTTAAGCAATTATGCCTGGCCTTTGATCTCTTTCAGACCGTTGTATGGTGCTTTTTCGCCCAGTGCTTCTTCGATACGAATCAGCTGGTTGTATTTAGCAACACGGTCAGAACGGCTCATAGAACCGGTTTTGATCTGGCCTGCAGCGGTACCAACAGCCAGGTCGGCAATGGTAGCGTCTTCAGTTTCGCCAGAACGGTGAGAGATAACAGCGGTGTAGCCAGCGTCTTTCGCCATTTTGATCGCAGCCAGAGTTTCGGTCAGAGAACCGATCTGGTTGAATTTGATCAGGATGGAGTTAACGATGCCTTTCTCGATGCCTTCTTTCAGGATCTTGGTGTTGGTTACGAACAGGTCGTCACCAACCAGCTGGATTTTGTCGCCCAGTACTTTAGTCTGGTATGCGAAGCCAGCCCAGTCAGACTCGTCCAGACCGTCTTCGATAGAGACGATTGGGTACTGTTTGGTCAGGTCTTCCAGGAAGTGAGTGAACTCTTCGGAGGTGAACGCTTTGTTGCCTTCGCCAGCCAGAACGTATTTACCGTCTTTGTAGAATTCAGATGCTGCACAGTCCATCGCCAGGGTGATGTCTTTGCCCAGCTCGTAGCCAGCAGCTTTTACTGCTTCTGCGATAACAGCCAGTGCTTCTGCGTTAGAACCCAGGTTTGGCGCATAGCCACCTTCGTCACCAACAGCAGTGTTCATACCTTTAGCTTTCAGAACCTTAGCCAGGTTGTGGAACACTTCAGAACCCATACGTACCGCTTCTTTCAGGGATTTCGCGCCAACTGGCTGAATCATGAATTCCTGAATATCAACGTTGTTGTCTGCGTGCTCACCACCGTTGATGATGTTCATCATTGGTACAGGCATGGAGTATTTGCCTGGGGTGCCGTTCAGTTCAGCGATGTGCTCGAACAGTGGCTGACCTTTCGCTGCTGCAGCTGCTTTGGCGTTCGCCAGGGAAACAGCCAGGATTGCGTTCGCACCGAAGTTAGATTTGTTTTCAGTACCGTCCAGATCGATCATGATCTTGTCGATGCCAGCCTGGTCTTTGGCGTCTTTGCCAAGGATTGCCTGAGCAATCGGACCGTTTACAGCGCCAACCGCTTTCAGTACGCCTTTGCCCAGGAAGCGGGATTTGTCGCCATCGCGCAGTTCCAGCGCTTCGCGAGAACCGGTAGAAGCACCTGATGGAGCAGCAGCCATACCAACGAAACCACCTTCCAGGTGAACTTCGGCTTCAACGGTCGGGTTACCACGGGAGTCGATGATTTCACGACCGATGACTTTAACGATTTTGGACATTAGATTTTCCTCAGTACAAGTTAAACTAAAACTCCAGACAAACAACGCGTACCAAAGGTACGCGTTGCCGTTCTAACTTTTTTTACTTCGCCTGACGCTTCTGGTAATCGCTGGCGGCCTTCACGAAGCCTGCAAACAGCGGGTGCCCATCACGCGGCGTTGAAGTAAATTCCGGGTGGAACTGGCAGGCGACAAACCAAGGATGGTTTGGCACTTCAATGATCTCGACTAACTGATCATCCCCGGAGCGGCCCGCAACACGCAGGCCCGCAGCTTCAATAGGTTTCAACAACATGTTGTTGACTTCATAGCGGTGACGATGGCGCTCGGTGATGACCGGCTCGCCATACAGCTTGCGAACCACGCTATCGTCAGACAGCTGGCAGGCCTGTGCGCCAAGACGCATGGTGCCACCCAGATCGCTTTTCTCGGTACGGACTTCGACGTTACCTTCTTCGTCACGCCATTCAGTGATAAGCGCCACCACAGGGTACTTACAGTCTGGCACAAATTCCGTAGAGTTCGCGTTTTCCATTCCCGCTACGTTGCGCGCGAATTCGATCAGCGCAACCTGCATACCCAGACAGATGCCGAGGTATGGGATATTGTTTTCACGCGCATAGCGCGCGGTGGCGATCTTGCCTTCTACACCACGGTAGCCGAAGCCGCCAGGGATAAGGATAGCATCCAGATCTTTCAGGATTTCAACGCCACGCGTTTCTACATCCTGCGAATCAATCAGCTTGATGTTCACGGAGACACGGTTCTTCAGACCACCGTGTTTCAGCGCTTCGATCACTGACTTATAGGCATCCGGCAGTTCAATGTACTTGCCGACCATACCGATAGTCACTTCGCCAGCCGGGTTGGCTTCTTCATAAATAACCTGTTCCCATTCAGACAGGTTAGCTTCCGGACAGTTCAAGCTGAATCGTTTACAAATATAATCGTCCAGGCCCTGCGATTTCAACAGGCCCGGGATTTTATAAATGGAATCGACATCTTTCATTGAAATAACGGCTTTTTCAGGCACGTTACAGAACAATGCAATTTTCGCACGTTCGTTCGCCGGAACCGCGCGATCGGAGCGGCAAACCAGGATATCTGGCTGAATACCAATAGAGAGCAGCTCTTTCACAGAGTGCTGAGTCGGCTTGGTTTTCACTTCACCTGCGGCGGCCATGTACGGCACCAGGGTCAGGTGCATGAACAGCGCGTTTTCACGGCCAATATCTACCGCCAGCTGACGAATCGCTTCCAGGAATGGCAGGGATTCGATATCACCCACGGTACCGCCGATTTCAACCAGCACCACGTCGTGGCCTTCGCCACCCGCAACAATGCGTTCTTTGATTGCGTTAGTGATGTGCGGGATAACCTGAACGGTTGCACCCAGGTAGTCACCACGGCGCTCTTTACGCAGAACGTCGGAGTAGATGCGGCCAGTCGTGAAGTTGTTACGACGGGTCATTTTGGTGCGGATGAAACGCTCGTAGTGGCCAAGATCCAAATCGGTTTCAGCGCCGTCTTCAGTAACGAACACTTCCCCGTGTTGGATTGGGCTCATGGTGCCCGGATCGACGTTGATGTACGGATCCAGTTTCATCATGGTCACATTGAGGCCACGGGCTTCAAGAATGGCTGCGAGGGAGGCTGCGGCAATGCCTTTACCCAGAGAGGATACGACCCCGCCGGTCACAAAAATATAGTTCGTTGTCATGCTGAACCTGAGAAGTTAGGGTGAAACGATGGAATAACCAGGACGGGAAAGTAGTATACCCGAACACGGCGAGCGCCACAAACTTTCATTCTCCGTCTCCATTCCAGGCCATGACAAACATAAGGAGTGAGAAAATAGCCCCTTTTGGGTAAATGTTTTTGACGCAAATCAAGCGCTTGTCATTTAAAAAATCACACAAATTGCGCTTGATCGCAAAATCTCGTTAGAGATCAGATTCCTGGCGCTTTACTTCCTGCCAGACTTCTTCCATTGCCTCGAGGTCAATGCCGGTCATGTCCAGGCCTCGCGAGGCCACAATCCGCTCAACTTCGCGAAAGCGTCGTTCGAATTTTATGTTGGCTTTTTGCAGTGCGGTTTCCGCTTTTACACCCAGGTGGCGAGAAAGGTTGACGGTCGCAAACAGCAGGTCGCCCATCTCTTCCTCAAGCTTTGCTTCATCCACCACCGCCTGCTGCGCTTCGTGCATGACCTCATCAATCTCTTCGTGCACTTTATCCAGCACCGGGCCGAGGGAGGTCCAGTCAAAACCCACTGCTGAGCAGCGTTTCTGGATTTTATGCGCGCGCATCAGCGCGGGCAGGCTCAGCGGAATATCATCCAGTGCCGAGTGCTGAGATTTTTCCGCCCGTTCGGCGCTTTTGATCTGCTCCCAGCGGGCCAGCACTTCCGCGCTGTTCCCGGCGGTGGCATCGCCAAAGATATGGGGGTGACGGCGCTCCAGCTTGTCGCTGATGGCAGCGCAGATATCGTCAAAGTTAAAGCGCCCTTCTTCCTGCGCCATTTGCGCATAGAACACCACCTGGAACAGCAGATCGCCCAGCTCGCCGCGCAGGTCGTCAAAATCTTCGCGGGAAATCGCGTCCAGCACCTCATAGGTCTCTTCAAGGGTGTAAGGGGCGATGGTGGCGAAAGTCTGCTCTTTGTCCCACGGACAGCCGTTTTCCGGGTCGCGCAGGCGTTTCATGATGCCGAGCAGGCGGTCGATTTGAGTCATAGTTTTTTCCATTAAAAAACAAGCCGGGTGGCGGCAAAGCCTTACCCGGCCTACAGAAGAGTGTGTTTAACCGCCGTGCAGACGACGCGCGTCAATCACATCCGGCACCTGGTTCAGTTTGCCGAGCACGCGGCCCAGCACCTGCAGGTTGTAGATTTCGATAGTCATATCGATGGTGGCAAGCTGCTCGCGGGTATCGCTGCGGCTGGCGACGCCCAGCACGTTGACCTTCTCGTTGGCGAGAATGGTCGTGATGTCGCGCAGCAGGCCGCTGCGGTCGTTGGCAGTGACGCGCACCACCAGCGAATAGCCAGCGGAATAGCTCTCACCCCAGACCGCTTCCACGATGCGCTCCGGCGCATGCGACTGCAGCTCGGCAAGCTGATCGCAGTCGGAACGGTGAATCGAAATCCCGCGTCCCTGGGTGATAAAGCCGACGATATCGTCGCCCGGGATCGGCTGGCAGCAGCGGGCAATGTGGTGCATCAGGTTACCGACGCCTTCAACCACCACGCGACCGTTGTCTTTGCTGCGCTGCTGCGGCGCATAGGTTTTCTGCTGCAGCTGCTTCAGCGCCGCCGCGTCCTGCTCAGCCGCGCTTGGCTTATTGAACTGCGCCTGCAGGAAGTTCACCATCTGATTCAGACGGATATCACCGCCGCCAATGGCCGCTAACAGCTCGTCAAGCTCGTTGAAGTTGTAGCGCGGCAGCAGGAATTTCTCCGCCTCTTTCAGGCTTATCCCAATATGCTCCAGCTCGTCGTCAAGGATCTGGCGACCGGCAAGAATGTTCTTGTCACGATCCTGTTTACGGAACCAGGCGTGAATTTTCGAGCGCCCGCGGCTGGTAGTGACGTAGCCCAGGTTAGGGTTAAGCCAGTCACGGCTCGGGTTGGGCTGCTTCTGAGTAATGATTTCAATCTGGTCACCCATCTGCAGCTGGTAGGTGAACGGTACGATGCGTCCGCCGATTTTCGCCCCGATGCAGCGGTGTCCCACATCGCTGTGGATGTGGTAGGCAAAATCGAGCGGCGTAGAGCCCGCAGGCAGGTCGACAACGTCCCCTTTCGGGGTAAAGACATAGACGCGGTCGTCAAAGACCTGGCTGCGCACTTCGTCGAGCATCTCGCCGGAATCGGCCATCTCTTCCTGCCACGCAATCAGCTTGCGCAGCCAGGCAATGCGGTCTTCATGTCCTGAACGCGCCCCGCCGGAGGTACCTTCTTTGTATTTCCAGTGCGCGGCCACGCCCAGCTCGGCGTCTTCGTGCATCTGCTTGGTGCGGATCTGAATCTCAACCGTTTTGCCGCCAGGGCCAAGCACAACGGTATGGATAGACTGATAGCCGTTCGGTTTGGGGTTGGCGACATAGTCATCGAACTCATCGGGCAGATGACGGAAGTGAGTGTGTACTATCCCCAGCGCGGCGTAGCAGTCCTGCAGACGCTCCGCCACGATACGCACGGCGCGCACGTCAAACAGCTCGTCAAAGGCGAGGTGTTTCTTCTGCATTTTGCGCCAGATGCTGTAGATATGCTTAGGCCGCCCGTAGACTTCGGCGCGCACGTTCTCTTCCTTCATCGCCTGGCGCAGGCCGCCGACAAATTCCTCGATATAGTGCTCGCGATCGATACGACGCTCATGCAGGAGTTTGGCAATACGTTTATATTCCGCCGGGTGCAGGTAGCGGAAGCAGTAATCTTCCAGCTCCCATTTCAGCTGACCGATCCCTAAGCGGTTCGCCAGCGGCGCATAGATGTTTGTACACTCTTTGGCAGCCAGCACTCGCTCGTCTTCCGGCGCATCCTTCACCTCACGCAGGTGGGCAATACGTTCGGCAAGCTTGATGACCACGCAGCGGAAGTCATCCACCATGGCCAACAGCATCCGTCGAACGTTATCGACCTGTTCAGAGGAGACGGAATCGGTATGGGCAGCTTTAAGCTGGCGGATAGCCGCCATATCGCGCACGCCGTGGATCAGCGCGACGACGGATGTCCCGACGCTGTCGCGCAGCACGTCTTCGCTGACCACGTCCGCATCCGCGAGGGGGAAGAGAAGCGCGGCCTGCAGCGTTTCGATGTCCATGTTCAGCATGGACAGGATTTCAACCATCTCCACGCCGCGCCACAGGAGAAGATCGGCGTCCGAATGCCCCTGCGTGGTGCGCAGACAATAGGCCCAGGTTTCGGTTAAGCGTTCACACGACTGCTGGCTGGAAATTCCCAGACTTGCGATCCATTTTTGTGGGTCAAACTCCCCAGCTTTATTGAGATGTGCACTTCTTACCGCAACCATTGTCCTCTCCTTTAGGGACCAGGGCCTGTCGAAGTCGACAAGCCAAACAAATTAGATGTGCTCGAACAACACCATCGATTCCAGATGACCAGTGTGCGGGAACATGTCCAGCATTGCCAGACGCTGAATCTGGTAACCCGCGCTGATTAATGCCTCACTGTCCCGGGCAAGCGTTGCCGGGTTACAGGAAACATAGACCACACGCTTCGGCGCGAGTTTAATAATATGTGCCATCACACCCGGGGCACCGGCACGCGCCGGGTCGAGCAAAATTTTATCAAAGCCCTGTTTTGCCCACGGCTGTTGGGTGACATCTTCCTCAAGATTTTGATGAAAGAATGTCACATTTTGCAAGCCGTTCTGCTGTGCGTTCTCCTGCCCTTTAGCCACCAGCGCCTCAACGCCTTCCACGCCGACGACGCTGGCCGCTTTTCGCGCCAACGGCAGCGTGAAGTTGCCCATTCCGCAGAACAGATCGAGCACCCGATCGCTTTTCTGAACATCCAGCCACGTCAGCGCTTTCTCAACCATCTGCTGGTTTACGCCATCATTCACCTGAATGAAATCCCTCGGGCTGAACGTTAAGCGTAGCCCGTTTGACGCATACCAGGGCGCCTCACCGGTAACCTGCTCAAGTATCTCGCTTTGTGGTGCAAGGAAAAGCGCCAGGTCGTGGGAATGCGAAAAGCGTTCCAGTTTTTCGCGATCTTTTTTCGACAGCGGCGCGGTATGGCGCAGGACCATCAGCGGTCCATTGTTGGCCATGACCAGTTCGACATGTCCGAGGTGGCGAACGCCGTCCAGTCCGGAGAGACAGGTGCGCACATCCGGAAGCAACGCCTCAAGATGGGGCACCAAAATAGGGCACTGCTTCACATCGACGATGTCACTGGAGCCGGCCTTGCGAAACCCCATCTCCAGCCGCGCCGTTTTTGGCTGATAGCTGAGGCTCAGGCGCGCGCGCCGACGGTAGCCCCAGGGCTCGTCGGCAAGAATTTCGTTAACGTCATGTTTAAGCTGACGCGCCAGCGCGCGGCTTTTGCTTTTTTGCTGTAATTCTGTGCTCGCGTGCTGTTGCTGGCAGCCCCCGCAAACGCCAAAATGTGGGCAGCGGGGCTTCACGCGCTCCGGGCTATCGTTGAGGCGACGCTTAACCTGTCCGCGCGCGAACTGGCGTTTATCTTCCGTCAGCGTAATTTCTGCTCGTTCTGTAGGCAGTAAACCTGTTATAAACAGAGCCTTACCATTGTGACGTGCCACTCCCTGACCAAACGGATCGAGGTCCGTGGCTTCAACAGTGATGATTTGACGCGTCGTCACGCGTCGCTTTGCAGAGTAGAATTGCGCCATCGCCGAGATTTTTCTCACATAAACATAATTATCTTAATTGTCCCATAACGGAACGCCATGACCAACTACAGCCTGCGCGCGCGCATGATGATTTTGATCCTCGCCCCCACCGTTCTCATCGGTTTGCTGCTGAGTATCTTCTTTGTGGTGCACCGCTATAACGATTTGCAGCGACAGCTGGAGGATGCAGGCGCCAGCATTATCGAACCGCTTGCCGTTTCCAGCGAGTACGGCATGAACCTGCAAAACCGCGAATCCATTGGTCAGTTAATCAGCGTACTCCACCGCCGCCACTCGGACATCGTACGCGCCATTTCCGTTTACGACGAACATAACCGCCTGTTTGTCACCTCGAATTTTCATCTCGATCCGGCGGCGCTGAAGATCCCCGACGGTACACCGTTCCCGCGCCACCTCACCGTATTGCGGCGCGGCGATATCATGATCCTGCGCACGCCGATCGTATCGGAAAGCTATTCACCCGATGAGTCCGCGCAATCCGACGCAAAATCCAGCAACAATATGCTGGGGTACGTGGCGCTGGAGCTGGATCTCAAGTCGGTCCGGCTACAGCAGTACAAAGAAATCTTCATCTCTGGCGTGATGATGCTGTTCTGCATTGGCATTGCGCTGATCTTCGGCTGGCGCCTCATGCGCGACGTGACGGGCCCCATCCGCAACATGGTTAACACGGTTGACCGCATCCGCCGGGGACAGCTCGACAGCCGGGTGGAAGGGTTTATGCTGGGCGAGCTGGATATGCTGAAGAACGGCATCAACTCGATGGCCATGTCGCTGGCGGCGTATCACGAAGAGATGCAGCACAACGTTGACCAGGCGACGTCGGACCTGCGCGAAACGCTGGAGCAGATGGAGATCCAGAACGTTGAGCTGGACCTGGCGAAAAAACGCGCTCAGGAAGCGGCACGTATTAAGTCGGAATTCCTGGCCAATATGTCGCACGAGCTGCGTACGCCGCTCAATGGCGTGATCGGCTTCACCCGCCTGACCCTGAAAAGCGAGCTCAACCCGACTCAGCGCGATCACCTGCACACCATCGAACGCTCGGCCAACAACCTGCTGGCGATCATCAACGACGTGCTGGACTTCTCCAAGCTGGAAGCGGGCAAACTGATCCTGGAGAGTATTCCCTTCCCGCTGCGCAGTACGCTAGATGAGGTGGTGACGCTGCTCGCGCACTCGTCGCACGACAAAGGCCTTGAGCTGACGCTCAACATTAAAAACGACGTGCCGGATAACGTTATTGGCGATCCGCTGCGTCTGCAGCAGGTCATTACCAACCTTGTCGGGAATGCCATTAAATTCACCGAAAGCGGTAACATCGACATTCTGGTAGAAAAACGCTCGATCAGCAGCAATAAGGTCCAGATTGAAGTCCAGATCCGCGATACCGGCATCGGTATTCCGGAGCGGGATCAGTCGCGTCTGTTCCAGGCGTTCCGCCAGGCGGATGCCAGTATCTCCCGCCGTCATGGCGGTACCGGCCTGGGGCTGGTGATCACGCAACGTCTGGTGAACGAGATGGGCGGCGATATCTCTTTCCACAGCCAGCCAAACCGCGGCTCAACCTTCTGGTTCCACATTAACCTGGATCTCAATCCGAACGTACTGACCGATGGCCCGGTGACGGACTGCCTGAAAGGCAAGCGTCTGGCCTACGTCGAACCTAACGCGGCGGCGGCGCAGTGCGCGCTCGATATTTTAAGCACCACGCCGTTGGAGGTGGTCTACAGCCCAACCTTCTCAGCGCTTGCCGTTGAGCACTACGATATTCTGCTGATGGGGATCCCGGTCACCTTCACCGGCGAACTGACCATGCAGCAGGAGCGGCTGGCGAAAGCCGCGTCAATGACCGACTACCTGCTGCTGGCGCTGCCCTGCCATGCCCAGCTCAATGCTGAAGAGTTGAAAAATGACGGGGCCGCCGCGTGTCTGCTGAAACCGCTCACCGCGACCCGCCTGCTGCCCGCGCTCACGGAGTATTGCCGTCTTAGCCAGCATGCCCTCCCGCTGATTGACGATGAGCAAAAATTACCGATGAGCGTGATGGCGGTGGATGATAATCCGGCCAACCTGAAGCTCATTGGCGTATTGCTTGAAGACCAGGTTCAGCATGTTGAACTGTGCACCAGCGGCGCGCAGGCGGTTGAACAGGCTAAGCAGATGCAGTTTGATTTGATACTGATGGATATTCAAATGCCGGGCATGGATGGCATTCGGGCCTGCGAGCTGATCCACCAGCTGCCGCATCAGCAGCAAACGCCGGTCATTGCGGTCACCGCGCACGCGATGGCCGGTCAGAAAGAGAAGCTGCTGAGCGCCGGAATGAATGATTATCTGGCGAAGCCAATCGATGAAGAGAAACTTCATAACCTGCTGTTACGCTATAAGCCGGGTCATATTGGCGGGACGTACACGGTATCCAGCGAGCCGGTTGAAATCAGCGTCAACCAGAACGCGACCTTTGACTGGCAGCTTGCTCTGCGCCAGGCGGCAGGTAAACCCGATTTGGCCCGCGAAATGCTGCAAATGCTGGTCGCGTTTCTGCCGGAAATTCGCAATAAGGTGGAAGAGCAGCTGGTGGGTGAAAACCCGGAAGACCTGCTGGACGCGATCCACAAGCTGCACGGCAGCTGCGGTTACAGCGGCGTGCCGCGGCTGAAAAACCTTTGCCAGCTGCTGGAGCAGCAGCTTCGCGCCGGTACGCCGGAATCGGAGCTTGAACCGGAGTTCCTGGAGCTGCTGGATGAGATGGATAACGTAACGCGGGAAGCGATGAAGGTGCTGGGGAACTGAGGTAAAAGCCCGGTGGCGCTACGGTATGAACCGGAAACATGGGTAACACTTTAGACCGGATACATGGGTAACAGTTATAACTGGCATAGAAGAGGAGACTCGCTATGCCCTGGACTGAGACCCGACCTATGCAACGCCTTGATTTTATCCGTGCCTGCCATGCAGGTACGGACTCCTTCTCCGCTCTTTGCCGTCTTTTTGGCATCAGCCGTAAACCGGCTATAAATGGCTTCAGCGTTTTGACCCCTCTGACCTGTCATC
This sequence comes from Enterobacter cloacae complex sp. CARB60, assembly GCF_036487345.1. Classification (NCBI taxonomy): domain Bacteria; kingdom Pseudomonadati; phylum Pseudomonadota; class Gammaproteobacteria; order Enterobacterales; family Enterobacteriaceae; genus Enterobacter; species Enterobacter cloacae complex sp. CARB60. The sequence continues at coordinate 827,588 of NZ_JAZKLC010000002.1, read as the reverse complement.
TCTCTCTGACCGGTCGCGCGCGCCACACTCCCACTCCCGGACGGTTACTGATGATATCGCCGGACACCTGACTGCCCTGCGTCAAAAACACCCTGACTGGGGCCCCAAAAAACTGCGGATGTGGCTGCTCAATCATCACGTCGATTTTACCGTCCCTGCTGCCAGCACTATCGGCGATATCCTCAAGCGTGAAGGCCTGGTTCCGGATAAAAAGCGAAAACGCAGAACCCCGGGTAATCGCCAGCCCCTGACCACCATCAGTGAGAACAATCAGGTCTGGAGCGCTGATTTTAAAGGCAAGTTCAGGCTGCTGAGCAGAGAGTACTGCCATCCCTTCACCCTGACCGACAATCACAGCCGGTATCTTCTGAGCTGCCGGGGAACGGACCGGGAGAGCGAGCCCTTCGTCAGGCAGTGCCTGACGGATGCATTCCTGGAGTACGGTCTGCCGGAAGTCCTGAGAACGGATAACGGTCAGCCGTTCGCGGGAACAGGTATCGCCGGGTTAAGTCGCCTTGCCGTCTGGCTGATAAAGCTGGGCATCAGACCGGAACGTATCAGAAAGGGGCATCCGGAAGAAAACGGCCGTCATGAGCGAATGCACCGCTCGCTGAAAAGTGCAGTGAAACAGGGCAACACCTTCATGACGATGGAAGAACAACAGCGGTGGTTCAGTGACTACCGGGAAGAGTTTAACCACGAAAGGCCGCATGAAGCCCTGGCGGGTGCAACGCCCGGAACGGTATGGAAACCCTCAGGCCGTCACTGGGATGGCAGGGTTCCTGAATATGTTTATCCGGAAGGAGGGACGGTCTACAGGGTGAAATCGAGGGGGACACTCTATATGGGGAAAAAGGGGACGGTGTTCCTGAGTGAAGCGCTGACTGATGAGTACATCATGCTGGAAGAACAAGATGATGGCCTTGAGGCCATCATCTTTAACGGAATAACGCTTGCGTACTATGACCGAAAAACCCAGAGTGTGCTCCGGATAGACTAAAAAGTGTTACCTATGTTCCCGGTCTGATCTGTCACCTATGTATCCGGTCATACACTACGCTTACCGGGCCTACAATTGCGGGTGCGGCCTGATGCCCTTACCCCGCCCCTCTCCCACGGGGAGAGGGAGAACTACATTCCCTGCCCCACCTTCAGCACCGCCGCGATATTCCTTGCGGCCATCCTGACGTTCTCGCTGGCATTTTCCAGCGCGTCTTCCAGTGAGCAGATCGTGTAGATCACGCTAAACACCGCATCAATGCCGTGATCGTGTACCACGCCAACGTCCGCCGTCAGGCTTCCTGCAATGCCGATGACGGGTTTGTTAAAGCGTTTTGCCACTTTCGCTACGCCCACCGGGACTTTGCCGTGGATCGTCTGGCTGTCGATGCGACCCTCTCCCGTGATCACCAGATCCGCATCGGCCACCTGGTCAGCCAGGTGTAGCGCATCGGTCACGATCTCAATGCCCTGGCGCAGCTGCGCGCCGCAAAAGGCGTACAGTGCGGCCCCCATGCCCCCCGCTGCGCCGCCGCCAGCAAGGTTTAGCACATCAATATCCAGATCCCGGGCAATGACCCTCGCATACTGTGCCAGCGCGTTGTCCAGGGTAGCGATCATCTCGGGAGTAGCCCCTTTTTGCGGGCCAAATACGGCTGACGCGCCATCCTTTCCGGTGAGCGGATTCGTCACATCACAGGCGACTTCTATCCGGCACTCCGCCAGACGTCTGTCCAGCCCGCTCAGGTCGATACGCGCGAGTTTTCCCAGCTCGCCCCCGCCCTGTCCAAGGGGCTGCTCGCTGGCGTCCAGAAGCTTTGCCCCCAACGCCTGCACCATCCCTGCTCCGCCGTCATTGGTGGCGCTGCCGCCAATGCCAATGATGATATGCTTAACGCCCGCATCCAGCGCGTGACGGATAAGTTCGCCCGTGCCCCACGAGGTGGTTTTCAGGGGATTTCGCTGCGAAGGGACGACCAGCTCCAGGCCGCTTGCCGCCGCCATTTCAATAAAGGCACTCTGCTCGTCACCGGATAAGCCATAAAATCCTTCCACGCGCTCACCCAGCGGGCCGGTCACCGGAACGTTCACAATGCGTCCCTGCGTTGCCGCGATCATCGCCTCAACCGTTCCTTCGCCACCGTCCGCGACCGGCAGTTTGACGTAAACCGCCTCGGGAAAGATCTCGCGAAAACCACGTTCTATCGCTGTCGCAACCTCAAGCGCACTCAAACTTTCCTTATACGAGTCCGGTGCGATAACAATTTTCATAAGCCATCCTTACGCATAGTCGTTACGTTAAGCATACACCACGTAAAAGACCGCTCATGGGAGCGGTCCCAATGCGTTTATCGTACCATGCACGGACGTTTATTGTCGAATGTCCAGTCCGGGATCAGGTACTGCATCGCCATCGCGTCGTCGCGCGCGCCCAGACCGTGTTTCTGATACAGCTCGTGGGCCTTCATGACCTGGTCCATATCCAGCTCAACTCCCAGCCCCGGCGTGGAAGGCACCTGCACCATGCCACCTTTGATCTCAAACGGCTGCTTAGTCAGACGCTGGTTACCTTCCTGCCAGATCCAGTGCGTGTCGATAGCGGTAATCGTGCCCGGCGCGGCGGCGGCAACGTGCGTGAACATCGCCAGCGACACGTCGAAGTGGTTGTTAGAGTGCGAGCCCCAGGTCAGGCCAAACTCGTGGCACATCTGCGCCACGCGCACCGACCCCTGCATCGTCCAGAAGTGCGGGTCCGCCAGCGGAATGTCGACAGACTGCAATGACAGGGTGTGTCCCATCTGACGCCAGTCTGTCGCAATCATATTGGTCGCGGTCGGCAGCCCCGTTGCGCGGCGGAATTCCGCCATGACTTCACGTCCTGAGAAGCCTTGTTCAGCACCGCAGGGATCCTCCGCATACGCCAGCACGCCCTTCAGCTGCTTACCAATTTTGATCGCTTCATCAAGCGACCATGCGCCATTCGGATCCAGCGTCACGCGCGCCTGCGGGAAACGTTTTGCCAGCGCGGTGACGGCTTCCGCCTCTTCCTCACCGGCCAGCACGCCGCCCTTCAGTTTGAAATCATTGAAGCCATATTTTTCGTAAGCGGCTTCCGCCAGGCGCACCACCGCATCCGGGGTCATCGCCTCGTCGTGGCGGAGTCGGTACCAGTCGCATTGTTCATCCGACTGGCTCTGATAAGGCAGTGGCGTCAACCTGCGGTCGCCGACAAAGAACAGATAGCCCAGCATTTCCACTTCGCTGCGCTGCTGGCCCTCGCCCAATAGCGACGCAACGTTAACGCCCAGATGCTGACCCAGCAGATCCAACATGGCGGATTCAATCCCGGTCACCACATGAATGGTGGTGCGCAGATCGAAGGTCTGCAGGCCACGCCCTCCGGCATCGCGATCGGCAAAGGTGTTGCGCACGGTGTTGAGGACATTTTTGTACTCACCCAGCGTTTTGCCCACCACCAGCGGAATGGCATCTTCCAGCGTTTGGCGGATCTTCTCCCCGCCCGGAATTTCGCCCACGCCCGTATGGCCGGAATTGTCTTTGATGATGACAATGTTGCGGGTAAAGAATGGCGCATGCGCGCCGCTCAGGTTCATCAACATGCTGTCATGGCCCGCAACCGGAACGATCTGCATGGCGGTGACTACAGGGGTAGAAAAAGTACTCATCGTTCAATCCTTTTATCAGTGACGTCCGAAAACAGGGCGCTTACGGTCAAATGTCCAGCCGGGGATCAGGTACTGCATCGGGCCCGCGTCGTTACGCGCGCCGCCCGGTAGCTTTTTATACGCCTCATGGGCTTTATGGATCTGATCCCAGTCAATCTCCACGCCCAGGCCCGGCGCATCCGGTACGGCAATCTTGCCATTGATGATTTCCAGCGGATTTTTCGTCAGGCGAGCTTCCCCTTCCTGCCAAATCCAGTGGGTGTCGATGGCGGTCGGGTTACCCGGCGCCGCCGCGCCAACGTGGGTAAACATCGCCAGCGAAATGTCAAAGTGGTTGTTCGAGTGACAGCCCCAGGTCAGCCCACAGTCATCGCAGAGCTGCGCCACGCGCACTGCGCCTGAAAGCGTCCAGAAGTGCGGATCCGCCAGCGGAATGTCGACGGCATTCAGCATCACCGCGTGACCCATTTCACGCCAGTTGGTAGCGATCATATTGGTCGCTACAGGCAGCCCGGTGGCGCGGCGGAACTCGGCCATGACTTCACGGCCCGAGAAGCCTTGCTCCGCGCCGCAGGGGTCTTCCGCATAGGTCAGGACATCCCCCAGCCCTTTGCACAGGCTAATCGCTTCATCCAGCAGCCACGCGCCGTTGGGATCGACGGTGATCCGTGCATCCGCAAAGCGTTTTTTCAGCGCCCGGGTCGTTTCAATCTCCTGCTCGCCGGGCAGCACGCCGCCCTTCAGCTTGAAATCCTTAAAGCCGTAGCGATCCTGCGCCGCCTCGGCCAGCCGCACCACCGCGTCGCTGGAGAGCGCTTCCTGGTGGCGCAGCTGATACCAGTCGTGATCGCCCGAGGATCGCGCCAGATAGGGGAGATCGGTCTTATTGCGATCGCCAACGTAGAACAGATAGCCCAGCACGGTAACCGCATCGCGCTGCTTGCCTGGCCCCAGCAGCTCGCAAACCGGAACATTGAGTGCCTTACCCAGTAAATCGAGCAGGGCGGCCTCCAGGGCGGCGACCGCGTTGACCCGCAGTTCAAACGTCCAGGCACCTTTACCGAACGTATCAAAGTCTGCCGACTGGTTGCCCTTATGCACCCGCTGAACCACCTTGTTCAGACGGGCGACCTCCTGGCCCACCACCTGCGGAATGGCATCGACCAGCGTCTGGTAAATCACCTCTCCGCCAGGGGCCTCGCCCACGCCGGTATTCCCTGCGCTGTCTTTCAGCACGACGATATTACGGGTAAACCAGGCGTTATGCGCACCGCCAATATTGAGCAGCATGCTGTCCTGCCCGGCCACCGGGATGACCTTCATCTCCGTGACGGTTGGACTCGATTGCGTTGTCATCATCCACGCTCCGCTACAGGTTTAAGTTCGACGCGCTTGATATCCCCCACCAGCACCAGATAACTCAGTACCGCCACCAGCGCATGCACACCCACGTAGATCAGCGCACCGTTGAATGAGCCGGTGGTGCCGACGATGTAGCCGATAGCGATTGGCGTGACAATCCCGGAGATGTTGCCGAACATGTTGAACAGACCGCCGCTCAGGCCGCTGATCTCTTTCGGCGCCGTATCCGCCATCACCGCCCAGCCCAGCGCGCCAATGCCTTTGCCGAAGAAGGCCATCGCCATAAAGCCGATAATCATCCATTCGGCATTGACGTAGTTACAGAACACCATGGTCATGGAGAGCAGCATGCCGAGCACAATCGGCGTTTTACGCGCGATGTTCAGTGACCCCGTGCGGCGCATCAGCCAGTCGGAGATCACCCCGCCGAGCACGCCGCCGACGAAGCCGCAGATTGCCGGGACCGAGGCGACAAAGCCCGCTTTCAGAATCGACATGCCGCGTGCCTGCACCAGGTATACCGGGAACCAGGTGATGAAGAAGTAGGTTAAGGCGTTAATACAGTACTGGCCCAGATAGATGCCGATCATCATGCGCGAGCCGACGAGCTGCTTGATCTGCGCCCATTTCTGGCTGAACGGGACTTTTGCTTTTGCGGATTTCTGATCCATATTGATCAGCGCTCCGCCTTCCGCGATGTACTCCAGCTCCTTTTTGTTCACGCCAGGATGCTGGTTGGGTTCGTGGATCACTTTCAGCCAGACGAAGCTGATGACGATCCCAAGCCCGCCCATGAAGAAGAATACGTGTGACCAGCCCACCTCATGCGTCAGCCAGCCCATGATTGGCGCGAAGATCACCGTTGCGAAGTACTGTGCGGAGTTGAAAATCGCCACCGCCGTTCCCCTCTCCTGCGCCGGGAACCATGCCGCCACAATGCGGCTGTTCCCCGGGAAGGAAGGCGCTTCCGCTAACCCCACCAGGAAGCGCAGCGTGAAGAGCGCCACGATAATGCCGAAGCCGCTGAAGATATCAACGAAACCCTGCAACAGGGTAAACATCGACCAGATAAAGATGGACCAGAAATAGACGCGTTTAGATCCAAAACGGTCCAGCAGCCAGCCGCCAGGAATTTGCCCGATGACGTAGGCCCATGAGAATGCGGAGAAAACGTAACCCATGCCCACGGGATCAAGGCCGATATCTTTTGCCATTTCCGAACCGGCAATCGACAGCGTGGCGCGGTCACCATAGTTAAAGGACGTGACGATAAACAGCATCACCACTATCCAGTAGCGGGCGTTGGTGCGCTTTTCAGCGCTGCTCGCTGCGTGGCTTAATGTACTCATTGTTGCACTCCTGAAACATAGCTTTCGCCTGGTTCATTCTGTACAGCACCGGTAGGGTAATCAGAATGAGACTTGTGTTTTGTCGTTTTGGTACGGCCTGAAGCCGTTTTATAGTGACCGGGAAAGTATATGAAGGAGTGACACGTTCTCTCACCGTGCAGAAACACAGTATTGAAGGGTGTATGAGAGGTTGTTTATGGCATAAGCCCAAGGGAGTGGAAGGTGGTTCACGGAATTGAGGATTTGCTGCGGCTTCGTTGCCGGGTGGCGGCTAAGCCTTACCCGGCCTACATAACTATTTAAGGAGAGTTGCCCAGTGCTCGACCCACGGGTTTGATTCGCTTTCTGGCTCCGGGTGCTCCCCGGCATCAATCAGCAGCATCTCGCCGACGCGCTGGGCGCTCTGTTCCTGCAGGAGCGCATCGAACTGCTTGCCGCCGCCGCAGAAGTTGGCGTAAGAGCTGTCGCCCAGGGCAATGATGCCGTAGTGCACGTTCGGCTGATAGCCAAGCTGGTCTTTAATGCCCTGGAACAGCGGCACGATGCTGTCCGGCAGATCGCCCTGCCCGGTGGTGGAGGTCACCACCAGAATGTATTTATCTTGATACTTTTCCCAGTCCGCCAGTTCCGGGTCTTCATAGACCGTGGCTTTATGGCCCTGGCCGGCGAGTATTGCCTCAGCCTCTTCCGCTACCAGCAGCGAGTTGCCGTACATTGTGCCGACAAAAATGCCTACTTCAGCCATGATATTTTCCCATAATGAATGCGTTTACCGTTCATCCTGAACGTTGCCCGATACAAACTCAACCCTTTCATTTTCGGGGAGTTGTCCCAGCCAGCCAAACTGTGACAGCGCCTGCATCCAGACGTCGTCCAGCCCCGCACGGATAGTCAGCGGCTCGCCGGTAAACGGGTGCGTCAGGCTCAGCTCGCTCGCGTGCAGCATCAGACGATGGCAGCCAAAGTGTTCGGCCGCGCTGCGGTTCTGGCGCAAATCACCGTGTTTGCTGTCGCCAATAATCGGGTGGCGCAGGTGCGCGAGATGGCGTCGCAGCTGGTGCTTACGCCCGGTTTTAGGCAGAAGCTCAACCAGGCTGTAGCGTGTGGTCGGAAATTTGCTGGTTGCCACCGGCATTTCGGTCGTCGCCATGCCGCGATAATCCGTCACTGCGGGCTGCGGACCTTTGTCATCGCGGGCAAATTTATCGGCGATTTTGTCCAGCTCCTCCACCAGCGGGTAGTCCAGCGTGGCGGACTCGGTCAGCCAACCACGGACGATCGCATGGTAGCGCTTTTGCATCTGGTGCTGTTCGAACTGCTGTGACAGCAGGCGTCCCGCCTCGCTGGAAAGCCCCATCAGCAGCACGCCGGAGGTCGGCCTGTCGAGACGATGGGCGGTAAAAACATGCTGACCAATCTGGTCGCGAACGGTCTGCATCACCACCACTTTCTCATCACGATCGAGCCAGCTGCGGTGTACCAGCCAGCCTGACGGTTTATTTACCGCCACCAGCCACTCGTCCTGATAGAGGATCTCAAGCGTCATGCATCTTCACCGGCAAACAGGGTATCCAGTTTTTCCAGTTCGACCAGCATCACGTCGCGCGCAGGGTGCGTCGCCTCGAGCGCCATTTCATAGTAGGGAGAGACAGCAAACGCCTGCGGCAGCGGGTGACCGCCCTCAAGCAGAGCGTGCATGCGCGGAATTAACACCCACTGCAGCCACTCAAACGGGGCCAGCGTATCCAGGCAGAAGGGCTGGGTGCTCGCGAACGCTTCTGGCTGCGGCGCGGTCTCCTGCCACAGCTGATGTTGGCGCAAAAGGGCTTCGATGGCGTGCAACTGCGCACGAACGCTATCGTGTTGCGTCATAGTAACCTCAACTGAAAAAGTGAACGGCGCGCAGCATAGCATTGCGGAAGGCAGAAATAAAAAAAGGGAGCACTGTAAAAACAGTGCTCCCGGTTCGTTCCGCAGCATTCCAGCTACAATTCGTGCTCCCTGCTCATCCGTGACAACTTTTCCTGAAGCCCGAAGGCCTGGTCATCCGTAAACCGCTGCATCCTGCACACATCTTCCTGACGTGTTTGTTTCATCCTGAAACGTCCTGGCCTTCCTGACCCACCGACCATCCTGACCGGCTCTCGTTCTCCTTCCTGGAGGTGTCCCTTACGCATCCTGCGTTATCCACTTTGCTTCATCCTGAAGCCTTCCTGCAGCGTCATCCTGACGAGTCCTGTGTGAGAAACGTCATCATCCTGATGTTCGTTTTTCGTGTCGGCGTCCTGTCGACGGAGATAGAATCCGCTATTCCGCTTCGTCTTACAACCCACCCTTTCGGGGTTGTAAGCCGTAAGAAATCCCTAAAAACAATGCAGTAAAGCATTAATCCATTGAAAAATAGAGTGATATTAATCTGAATTAAATAAGGTAATACTGAATGTTCCAGCGATCTCTCACAAACCTTGTAAGAGATCTCTCACACGCGCTATAGCATCATGGATTACAGAAGTGGCTCAAGTCGGGTGAGGAAATCCGCAAGAGAGGGGGCGAGAGTCTCGCGATTGCGGGTACCGATAGTCTCTTTAACCACTTCACCTGACAGGTTGCAGACGGATAACACATCCAGTTCACTGTCCAGCGTGGCAATAAAGAGCGTCGGAGAAAGCTTAAGGCGTTTTTGCGTGACCAGATGACCAATCAGGTTTTCCTGAACACGCTGCAGATCGTCTTCGCTCCAGGTCTGCAACAGCGTCAGCGTGATATCAGCAAAGCGCGCGGGCATATCCCCTGCGAACTGCGTGGTATAAAACGCGTGAACCGCTGGTTGTACCACAATGTCCATCGCCCGTTCAACCGCATTTACATTTTGCTCGCCGGTATTGGGCTTCGGCTGCCAGATAACGTAGTCGTCGAGCGAAGAGATAATGCACGGCGAGGGTACGCCATATAAATCAGCACTTTGCGGCCACGAGCCCTGCTTTTCATGCCATGCGTCGCAATAGCGGGTCGTGAAGGTAGTGAGGGCATTTGCAGTTTCGATGTCCACCGATTTCTCTCTTCTTGTCAGACAGGATAAACTCAGCCCATAAGTGTACCTGTAAAGTGGCTATGAAACATGTCTTACGAAAATCATCAGGCGTTAACCGGCTTAACGCTGGGTAAATCGACCGATTACCGCGATACCTACGATGCAGGCCTGCTGCAGGGCGTGCCGCGCAGCCTGAATCGCGATCCTCTGGGTCTGCATGCGGACGCATTGCCGTTTGTCGGCGGCGATATCTGGACGCTGTACGAACTCTCCTGGCTCAACGCACGCGGTCTGCCGCAGGTGGCGGTGGGCCACGTTGAGCTGGATTACGCCAGCGTTAATCTCGTCGAGTCCAAAAGCTTTAAGCTCTATCTCAACAGTTATAACCAGACAAAATTCAACAGCTGGGACGACGTTCAGCACACCCTGGAACGTGATTTAAGCGCCTGCGCGCAGGGAAAGGTAAGCGTTTCACTGTATCGCCTGCACGAGCTGGAAGGGCAGCCGGTCGCCCACTTCAACGGGACCTGCATCGACGATCAGGATATTGAGGTGGAGAATTATGAATTCAGCGCCGATTACCTCGAAAACGCGGCGAGCGGAAAGGTGGTCGAAGAGACGCTGGTCAGCCATCTGCTGAAATCCAACTGCCTGATCACCCACCAGCCGGACTGGGGCTCGGTGCAGATCCAGTACCGCGGCCCGAAAATCGACCGGGAAAAATTGCTGCGCTACCTGGTGTCGTTCCGCCATCACAACGAATTCCACGAGCAGTGCGTGGAGCGTATCTTTAGCGATATTCAGCGTTTCTGCCAGCCAGAAAAACTGAGCGTTTATGCGCGCTACACCCGCCGTGGCGGTCTGGACATTAACCCGTGGCGCACCAACACCGATTTTGTGCCTGCGACGGGACGGCTGGTGCGTCAATAATATAAATATTTTCACAATATGCGCGGTATCTTCCGCGCTTTAGGTTGTGAAACGTCACGCGGCAGGGCTATTGTAATCAACAGGGAAAGACGATAATCGTCCCGTAAGGAGCTCACTTGATTACACATATTAGCCCGCTTGGCTCAATGGATATGTTGTCGCAGCTGGAAGTGGACATGCTTAAGCGCACGGCCAGCAGCGATCTTTATCAACTGTTTCGTAACTGTTCACTTGCCGTACTGAACTCCGGAAGCCTGACAGATAACAGTAAAGAACTGCTGTCCCGCTTCGAAAGCTTTGATATCAACGTGCTGCGCCGCGAGCGTGGCGTGAAGCTTGAAGTCATCAACCCGCCGGAAGAGGCCTTTGTCGACGGGCGCATCATTCGTTCACTTCAGGCTAACCTGTTTGCCGTGCTGCGTGACATCCTGTTTGTTAACGGGCAGATCCACAACGCAGGCCGTTTTCAGCATCTCGACCTGGAAAGCTCGGTCCATATTACCAACCTGGTGTTCTCCATTTTGCGTAACGCCCGTGCCCTGCACGTTGGTGAAGCGCCGAACATGGTCGTTTGCTGGGGCGGTCACTCCATTAACGAAACCGAATACCTTTATGCGCGTCGGGTAGGAACGCAGCTCGGCCTGCGCGAGCTGAACATCTGTACCGGCTGTGGTCCAGGTGCGATGGAAGCGCCGATGAAAGGTGCCGCAGTGGGGCACGCGCAGCAGCGTTATAAAGAAGGACGGTTTATCGGCATGACCGAGCCGTCAATTATCGCCGCTGAGCCGCCTAACCCGCTGGTTAACGAGCTGATTATCATGCCGGATATCGAGAAACGTCTTGAGGCGTTTGTCCGTATCGCCCACGGCATTATCATCTTCCCGGGCGGCGTGGGGACAGCGGAAGAGCTGCTCTATCTGCTGGGTATTCTGATGAATCCGGCCAACAAAGATCAGGTTCTGCCGCTGATCCTGACCGGGCCAAAAGAGAGCGCCGACTACTTCCGCGTGCTGGACGAGTTTATCGTGCACACGCTGGGTGAAGCCGCGCGTCGTCACTATCGCATCATCATTGACGATGCCGCAGAAGTGGCGCGCCAGATGAAGAAAGCAATGCCGCTGGTGAAAGAGAACCGTCGCGATACCGGCGATGCGTACAGCTTTAACTGGTCAATTCGCATCGCGCCAGACCTGCAGATCCCGTTCGAACCAACGCATGAAAATATGGCGAACCTGAAACTCTACCCGGACCAGCCGGTGGAAGTCCTGGCAGCCGATCTGCGTCGTGCCTTCTCCGGGATTGTGGCGGGCAACGTCAAAGAGATGGGCATCCGCGCCATTGAACAGTACGGGCCGTACAAGATCCACGGCGACCCGGAGATGATGCGCCGTATGGACGACATGCTGCAGGGCTTCGTCGCTCAGCACCGCATGAAGCTGCCGGGCTCTGCCTACATTCCTTGCTACGAAATCTGCACCTAACGCTTAGCAGCGTCTCATCAAAACCGGGTCGCCCTCTCGCGCGTCCCGGTTTTTTTTTACCGAAGCAATTCATAGGCATCTCTTATGACTTTTACAAACTATTCACAAACGCAAACGATTACCTTTTTTTTACAACCGTGAGTTATCAGCCTTAATCCAAATTACTCGCCAGAAAATCCTAAAAACTCATTTCTTTACAGCTAAAGACACCTATATCGCGGGTCAGTCTTTCAGCTCACATGTCGTTGGTGGTAGCCTTCGCGCCCGTAAATTCTCTTTGATGTTTTTTTAACAGATAAATGGTCTAAAGATGCCCACATCATAAGTGGATTATTGCATTTGGGATCACGATCACTGATAGATTCATAACTAGAATGTATCTTTCCGCCCGCCAATAGTTACGGGCGAAAATTATTAAAAAACCGTCACTGAACGAATTTCATATTACCGTCAGGCACTTTTTCATCGGATTTGACTAAAAAACCTGACAATTCGCTTCCTCCAGGAGATATAGATGGAAACCACTCAAACCAGCACCGTTGCTTCGATTGAATCCCGAAGTGGTTGGCGCAAAACGGATACCATGTGGATGCTTGGCCTTTACGGCACGGCAATCGGCGCTGGTGTACTGTTCCTTCCTATCAACGCAGGCGTCGGCGGTCTGATCCCGCTGATCATTATGGCTATCATCGCTTTCCCGATGACCTTCTTCGCACACCGCGGTCTGACCCGCTTCGTGCTGTCCGGTAAAAACCCGGGCGAAGACATCACTGAAGTGGTTGAAGAGCATTTCGGCGTTGGCGCAGGTAAACTGATTACCCTGCTCTACTTCTTCGCGATTTACCCTATTCTGCTGGTCTACAGCGTGGCGATCACCAACACCGTTGAAAGCTTCATGATGCACCAGCTGCACATGACGCCGCCTCCGCGTGCGATTCTGTCTCTTATCCTGATTGTGGGCATGATGACCATCGTGCGCTTCGGTGAGCAGATGATTGTGAAAGCAATGAGCGTACTGGTCTTCCCGTTCGTTATTGCTCTGATGGTGCTGGCTTGCTACCTGATCCCACAGTGGAACGGTGCAGCACTGGAAACCCTGTCCCTGAGCAGCGCATCGGTAACCGGTAACGGGCTGCTGATGACCCTCTGGCTGGCGATCCCGGTGATGGTGTTCTCTTTCAACCACTCCCCAATCATCTCCTCTTTCGCTGTTGCGAAACGTGAAGAGTACGGTAATGGCGCAGAGAAGAAGTGCTCCAGCATCCTGGCACGCGCTCACATCATGATGGTACTAACCGTTATGTTCTTCGTCTTCAGCTGCGTACTGAGCCTCTCCCCGGTGGATCTGGCGGCAGCAAAAGAGCAGAACATCTCTATTCTGTCTTACCTGGCGAACCACTTTAACGCACCTGTTATTGCGTGGATGGCGCCTATCATCGCGATTATCGCCATCACCAAATCCTTCCTGGGCCACTACCTCGGCGCACGTGAAGGCTTCAACGGTATGGTGATTAAATCTCTGCGCGGTAAAGGCAAGAGCATTGAAATTAACAAGCTGAACAAAATCACTGCGCTGTTCATGCTGCTCACCACCTGGGCGGTAGCAACGCTGAACCCAAGCATCCTGGGCATGATTGAAACCCTGGGCGGCCCGGTCATTGCGATGATTCTGTTCCTGATGCCGATGTACGCGATTCAGAAAGTCCCTGCGATGCGTAAGTACAGCGGTCATGTGAGCAACGTCTTTGTAGTTATCATGGGTCTTATCGCAATCTCTGCGATCTTCTACTCCCTGTACACCATGTTCTAATTATCACCCGCGCCGTCTTCGGACGGCGCACTCCTCCCTCTCTGACTGAAAGCAATGGACGCATCATGATTAGCGTATTCGATATCTTCAAAATCGGTATTGGTCCTTCCAGCTCTCACACCGTCGGACCAATGAAAGCCGGTAAGCAGTTCACGGATGATTTGATTGCACGCGGCATCTTGCATGACATTACCCGCGTGGTTGTCGATGTATACGGATCGCTTTCCCTGACCGGGAAAGGCCACCATACCGATATCGCCATTATCATGGGCCTGGCGGGAAATCTGCCGGATACCGTTGATATTGATGCGATCCCTGGCTTCATCCAGGATGTGAACACCCACGGTCGCCTGCTGCTGGCGAACGGTGAGCATGAGGTTGAATTCCCGGTTGACCACTGCATGAATTTCCATGCGGACAACCTGTCGCTGCACGAAAACGGCATGCGCATTACCGCGCTGGCCGGCGACAAAGCGGTATACAGCCAGACGTATTACTCTATCGGCGGCGGGTTTATCGTCGACGAAGACCACTTTGGTCAAACCGATAACGCTTCCGTCGAGGTGCCGTATCCGTACAAAACAGCGGCGGATCTTCAGCGTCACTGCCAGGAGACGGGCCTTTCCCTCTCCGGCCTGATGATGAAAAACGAGCTGGCACTTCACAGAAAAGAAGAGCTGGAACAGCATTTCACTAGCGTTTGGGAAGTGATGCGCGGCGGTATTGAGCGTGGGATCACCACCGAAGGCGTTCTGCCGGGCAAGCTTCGCGTGCCGCGTCGTGCGGCAGCGCTGCGCCGTATGCTGGTGAGCACCGACAAAACGACAACGGACCCAATGGCCGTCGTAGACTGGATCAACATGTTCGCACTGGCGGTGAACGAAGAGAACGCCGCAGGGGGCCGTGTGGTCACCGCGCCGACTAACGGTGCCTGCGGTATCGTTCCGGCGGTGCTGGCGTACTACGACAAGTTTATCCGTGAAGTAAACGCGAACTCACTGGCGCGCTACCTGCTGGTCGCCAGTGCGATTGGTTCGCTGTACAAGATGAACGCGTCCATTTCCGGTGCGGAAGTGGGCTGTCAGGGTGAAGTCGGCGTGGCGTGCTCCATGGCGGCGGCGGGTCTGGCCGAACTGTTGGGTGCAAGCCCGACACAGGTGTGCATTGCTGCGGAAATCGGCATGGAACATAACCTGGGGCTGACCTGTGACCCGGTTGCCGGACAGGTACAGGTGCCGTGCATCGAACGTAACGCGATTGCCTCCGTGAAGGCGGTGAACGCAGCACGTATGGCGCTGCGCCGCACCAGCGAGCCGCGCGTCTGTCTCGATAAGGTTATCGAAACCATGTACGAAACCGGTAAAGATATGAACGCCAAATACCGCGAAACCTCTCGCGGCGGCCTGGCGATGAAGATCGTGACCTGCGATTAAGCCTCTCAGGAAGCCTCGTTTTGCGAGGCTTCTTCCTGTTTTCCCCACCATTCATAGTTTCACGCTGCTGACAGTGTTACCCTTCACGCATTAGATAGAAGGGAGATTATCTGTGGCCGTTCATTTACTTATCGTCGATGCTCTTAACCTGATTCGCCGTATCCATGCGGTACAGGGGACGCCTTGTAAAGACACCTGCCTGCACGCGCTGGAACAGCTTATTCGCCACAGTGAGCCCACCCACGCGGTCGCGGTATTTGATGACGAAGCCCGAAACACGGGCTGGCGACACCAGCGTCTGCCGGACTACAAAGCCGGACGCGCACCGATGCCGGACGATCTTCACGTTGAGTTGCCCATGCTGCGCGCTGCATTTGAACAGCGGGGCGTCCCCTGCTGGGGCGCACAGGGAAACGAAGCCGACGATCTCGCGGCCACCCTGGCCGTCAAGGTGGCAAGTGCCGGGCATCAGGCCACTATCGTTTCAACTGACAAAGGCTACTGCCAGCTGCTCTCCCCCACTATCCGCATTCGCGACTATTTTCAAAAACGCTGGCTGGACGCGCCGTTTATTGCCAGCGAGTTCGGCGTCTCGCCTGAGCAACTGCCGGATTACTGGGGGCTGGCAGGCATCAGCAGTTCTAAGGTTCCGGGTGTCGCCGGTATTGGGCCGAAGAGCGCCGCGCAGCTGCTGACCGATTTTCAGAATCTGGAAGGGATTTACGCCCGTCTGGATGAAGTGCCAGAAAAGTGGCGCAAGAAGCTGGAGGCACATAAAGAGATGGCGTTTATCTGCCGGGAAATCGCAACGCTACAGACGGATTTGCAGCTGGACGGGAATTTACAGCAGCTGCGTTTAGAAAGTTAAAACCACTACACGGTTTTGTAGGCCCGGTAAGCGCAGCGCCACCGGGCAATACAACACGGACTATCGCTCGTCGCGACGTCCGCCGACCGCAGCCCACCAGCGACGAATATGCACCGTCACCTCTTCACGGTCGTGATACAGCTGACGCGCCTGGATCTCCACGTTAATACCGTGTTCGTCCATCTGCTCCTGAATGTACGCCAGGTTCTGCGACACTTCCTCATAGCGCTTTTTCATCGGCAGCTTGAGGTTGAAAATGGTCTCACGACACCAGCCGTTCGCCAGCCAGGAGGCCATCAGCGCGGCAACTTTTGCCGGCTTCTCAACCATATCGCACACCATCCACGAGATGTTGTTTCGGTTCGGGCGATAGCGGAAACCGTCTTCACGCAGCCAGGTGACCTGCCCGGTGTCCATCAGGCTTTGTGCCATTGGGCCGTTATCAACGGACGATACCCACATATTGCGTTTCACCAGCTGATAGGTCCAGCCGCCCGGGCACGCGCCAAGGTCAACGGCGTACATGCCGTTTGCCAGACGCTCATCCCACTCATCTGCCGGGATAAAGACGTGGAACGCCTCTTCCAGCTTGAGCGTGGAACGGCTTGGCGCATCGGACGGGAAGCGCAAACGCGGGATGCCCATAAAGAAGGGAGAGTTGTTGGTGGTGTACGAATAGCCTGTATAGCAGCAGCCCGGTGCGATAAAGAAGATATGCACCACCGGACGCTTCGGCGTTTCGTAGTTCGTCAGCACGCCCGCATCACGCAGCGCTGCACGCAGCGGCACGGTGAACTTACGGCAGAACTTCATCAGCTCTTTACTTTCGTTGGTATCCGCCACTTCAACGCGCAGATCGCCGCCCTTCTCCACCACGCCCTGCAGCATGCCGACAACAGGCGTGATGCGGTCTTCCGGCGGAAGATCCTTCAGCAGCTCACCCGCAACAAACATCTGGCGAGCGAAGATCAGCGAGCTGAACGGCAGCTCGCGCGCCAGCTTGTCTGCGTCTTCAGGCTGATAGCACTCGAATATCACATAGCCCGCGTTCTCTTTTACGCGGGCAAAGCCGAAGACTTCGCGCTTCGCCGCTTTATCGGTAATTTCCGCGGCGCACTCTTTCTCAAACCCCGGGCGACAATATAAAACAACCTTATTCATGAACAACGCCCTTGCGTTTCAGACGGATAGCTCCGATAAACATTAATACCCAACCTGCCAGGAAGCTGAAGCCGCCGACAGGTGTAACGAACGCCCACAGGCGCAGATGTGAGAGCGCAAGGCAGTACAGACTACCGCTGAACAACACGGTACCCAGCGCCATAAACACGCTGCTCCAGTAAAACCAGATACTGATACGACGCTGCATCGCCACCGCCAGCCCAAAAATAGCCAACGTGTGGAACGCCTGATATTCAAGGCCGGTCTGGATCCAGCCCATCTCTACTGCGCCCAAAGATTTGCTTAATACATGTGCGCCAAAGGCGCCCAGTGCTACAAAAATAAAGCCACTCACCGCGGCAAAAATCAGCATGAATCGGCTGGTCATGTTTAAGTCCTGAATTGATGCGTGCCCGGCACACAAACGTTATTGCTCATACCTGAAGCGGAATTTTTCTTGCTCGGTTGCCGCTTTCGCCAGTATCCACTGCCGGAAGGCGGCTATTTTACCCAGTTCTGCCTGACTGTCATGACAAACCAGATAAAACGCATTCTTGCTGACCAGTACATCATTAAAAGGGCAAACCAGGCGGCCTGCCTCAATTTCGGACTGCGCCATGACGTTGTTCGCCAACGCCACGCCCTGCCCGTGAATGGCAGCCTGTAACACCATCGCACTGTGGCTAAAAATGGGTCCCTGCTGCACGTTTATATGTGTAAGACCTAATTGACGGGTATAAGTTTGCCAGTCGCGGCGAGAGGCATCATGCAAAAGCGTATGCTGAGCCAGGTCAGCGGGAGACTTCAGCGCCTTTTCACCTGTTAACAGCAGGGGAGAACAGACCGGCAGGAGATATTCTGCGTATAATTTCTCAACACGCAAGCCCGGCCAGTTACCGCGACCATAAAAAATGGCGACATCCACGTCATCGGCCAGTTTGTCCTCCTGACGATCTACCGCCTGGATTCGAACGTCGATCCCCGGATAAGCTGAGTTAAAGCTTGAGAGTCTCGGCACCAGCCAATGAATGGCAAAACTGGGCAATAAACTAACAGTCAGGGCACCTTTTGCACTGCGAGCCTGCAGCTTACGCGTGGCTTCCGTAAGCTGGGAAAAAATCTCTTTAATATCCTGAAAATAGCTCTGCCCCTCTTCGGTCAACAGCAACGAACGGTTGCGTCGACGAAACAGCTTAAGGCCCAGAAAATCCTCCAGAGACTTGATTTGGTGACTTACTGCGGCCTGTGTCACAAAAAGCTCATCTGCTGCGCGGGTAAAGCTCAGGTGACGTGCTGCTGCATCAAAAACACGTAATGCATTGAGGGGTGGCAATCGCTTTGACATGGTTATCTGGCTTAGATGTTAACGGATTTTAACAAACAGGAAACAACGTTTAACCTATTAGTTTTTTTTATCTGAGCCATTATAATTTGTCCGTTGAGGAACTACCAGCAAATACCTATAGTGGCGGCACTTCCTGAGCCGGAACGAAGAGCTTTTTTCGGAATGCGTGTTCTGAAGGGCTTTTGGCTTACGGTTGTGATGTTGTGTTGTTGTGTTTGCAATTGGTCTGCGATTCAGACCACGGTAGCAACGCTACCAATTTTTCACTTCCTGTACATTTACCCTGTCTGTCCATAGTGATTAATGTAGCACCGCCAATTTGCGGTGCTTTTTTTTGCTTATCGATCTGTTAATGCTCGATCTCTTTCATCTCTTTCACGTCCGTGCGGTTGATCTGCTGCTTGTTCCCGTTAGCATCTTTGTACGAAATCATCCCGGTATCATTATCGGTAGTCGGTTTCCCTTCCGAAACGATAGAACGACCATCGTTGGTGTGCATCACGTAGTTGTTACCAGAACACGCGCTCAGGGCAAAGGTAAACGCACAGGCAGAAATGATTGCAGCTGTCTTATTCATGATTATTCTCCTTTAGCAATTAATGCTATTCAAACCTCGATTTATAACAGGCTAAAACATCCGCCTAACACTATTTAGCATAACCTGCTTTTTTGAGGTCGTAAGGATAAGCAGACAATTCTGATAGATATCAACCTCCTTGCCCTGCCGCTGAAATTGCGCGACGATCGCTATATTGAAATGAGGAATCCCATGAACGCTTTCAGTCCTGCGCAGTTCCGCGCACAGTTTCCGGCCCTGGCCGATGCCGGTATTTACCTGGATAGCGCCGCCACCGCCCTTAAGCCACAGGCGGTGATTGAGGCCACGCAGCATTTCTACAGCCTGAGCGCCGGGAACGTGCATCGCAGTCAGTTTGCCGAAGCGCAGCGATTAACCGCGCGCTACGAAGCCGCACGCGATCAGGTCGCGCGCCTGATCAATGCCGAAAGCGGGAAAAACATCGTCTGGACGCGCGGCACGACCGAGGCCATCAATATGGTAGCCCAGTGCTACGCGCGCCCGCTGCTTCAGCCGGGCGATGAGATCGTCGTCAGCGAAGCGGAACATCACGCCAACCTGGTGCCATGGCTGATGGTGGCGGAGCAAACGGGTGCACGCGTGGTGAAACTCCCACTGGGTGCAGACCTTCTGCCCGACGTGGCCTGTCTCCCCGAGCTGATTACTCCCCGCAGCCGCATTCTGGCGCTCGGGCAGATGTCGAACGTCACGGGAGGTTGCCCGGATTTGGCTCAGGCCATTCGCATCGCCCATGCCAGCGGGATGGTGGTGATGGTCGACGGCGCTCAGGGCGTGGTGCATTTCCCCGCTGATGTGCAGGCGCTTGATATCGACTTCTATGCCTTCTCGGGACATAAGCTTTACGGACCAACCGGTATTGGGGCGCTGTACGGCAAGCCAGAACTGCTGGCAAAAATGACGCCGTGGCTCGGTGGCGGCAAAATGATTACCGAAGTGTCGTTCGATGGCTTCAAAACGCAGGACGTTCCCTATCGTCTGGAGGCCGGTACGCCGAACGTGGCGGGGGTGATTGGCTTAAGCGCGGCGCTGGAGTGGCTGGCTGAAACCGACATTGTCCAGGCTGAAAGCTGGAGCCGGGGACTGGCGACGCTGGCAGAGGAAGAACTCAAAAAGCGCCCGGGCCTCCGCTCGTTCCGCGTTCAGGACTCCAGCCTGCTCGCCTTTGATTTTGCGGGCGTTCATCATAGCGACATGGTGACGCTGCTGGCCGGGTACGGCATTGCCCTGCGTGCCGGACAGCACTGCGCCCAGCCGCTGTTGGCGGCGCTCGGCGTTAACGGTACGCTGCGCGCCTCGTTTGCGCCGTATAATACCCAAAGCGATGTCGACGCGCTGGTTGCCGCCGTTGACCGCGCCCTTGAAATACTGGTGGATTAATGACTAGCGCTGCTTTAGCCGGACATCCGTTTGGCACGGTCATCACAGAAGAGACCTTAAAACAGACCTTCGCCCCGCTCCAGCAGTGGGAAGATAAATATCGACAGCTGATCCTGCTGGGTAAACAGCTCCCTGCGCTTTCAGACGATCTCAAAGCGCAGGCGAAAGAGATCGCAGGCTGTGAAAACCGCGTCTGGCTGGGCGTGAGCGTCTCCGGCGAGAAGCTGCACTTTTTTGGCGACAGCGAAGGCCGCATCGTCAGGGGCCTGCTGGCCGTATTGTTGACAGCAGTGGAAGGAAAAAGCGCGGCGGAATTGCTGGCACATTCGCCGCTGGCGCTATTTGATGAGCTTGGGCTGCGCGCGCAGCTCAGCGCCTCGCGCGGTCAGGGGTTGATCGCGCTCAGCGACGCGGTACTGGATGCCGCACGTCAGGCTCAGGCCTGACGTTCCGCCTTCGCCATCATTTTCTTGAGGGCGTGAGACACCGCCACAAAGCCGAAGGAGGCGGTCACCATGGTGGCCGCACCAAACCCGGAGGCGCAATCCATTCTCTTTGGCCCTTCCGCCGTACTCTTCATTGCGCAGACTGACCCGTCCGCCTGCGGGTAGACCAGCGCTTCGGTCGAGAACACGCAGTCAACGCCCAGCTTGCCTTTGCTGTTCTTCACCACGTTAAAATCGCTCTTCAGGCGTTCGCGCAGCTTGGCAGCCAGCGGATCCTGAATGGTTTTCGCCAGATCGGCCACCTGGATCTGCGTCGGATCGATTTGCCCGCCCGCACCGCCCGTCGTGACCAGCGGCACCTTGTAGCGACGGCAGTATGCGATCAGCGCCGCTTTTGGCCGCACGCTGTCGATGGCGTCAATCACATAGCTGTAGCCTTTGCTCATATACTCCGCGACGTTATCAGCCGTCACAAAGTCGTCGATCACCGTCACGCGGCACTCCGGGTTGATTAAACGGATACGCTCCGCCATGACCTCAGACTTCGCCAGGCCGACGCTATCGCGCAGGGCGTGGATTTGACGGTTGGTGTTGGTGACGCAAACGTCATCCATGTCAATCAGCGTGATTGCGCCAATACCGGTTCTCGCCAGCGCTTCTGCCGCCCACGACCCCACACCACCAATGCCCACGACGCAGACGTGCGCATCCGCAAACAGCCGCAGGGCTTTTTCACCATATAAACGTGCCGTACCGCCAAAACGCTGGCGCCAGGCGTCGCTGATTACCACAGACATAAAACCTCAGATGTAAAAAGGGTGAGGTTTTCCTCACCCTGAACAGTAATCCGTATTGCGCTCAGAATACCACAATCAGCCGCTGAATACGTTTCCAGCGCCCGGCGCCGCCTTCAGTACCCATACGCGTCCGTAGTGGTTATACCAGCCCGCACGATGGCCTGCGTCAGGGCCAATACCCTGATAGATGTCGAAGTGCTGGCCTTTAATCGCCCCGCCGACGTCCAGCGCCACCATCAGACGCAGCTCATACTGGCCGCTGAACTTGCCGTTGTTGTCCAGCAGAGGAACCTCCGCCAGCAGCGTGGTGCCTGCAGGAATAATCGAACGATCCGATGCTACCGACGCGCGGCCAATCAGCGGAACGGCACTCGCCCCTTTCACCGGCGCAAAGTTTTGCGGTTTGAAGAAGACGAACGACGGGTTCTGCTCCAGCAGCTCACGCACCTCGGCTTCGCTGTGTTTCTCGCCCCACTCGCGGATAGCCTGCATCGACATGTCTTCTTTCTTCACTTCACCGCGGTCGATCAGCACCTTGCCAATACTGCGATAGGCGTGGCCGTTTTTACCGGAATAGCTGAAGAAGTTAAGTGGCGAACCGTCGCCAAAATCGATGTAGCCGCTTCCCTGAACGTCCATGATGAAGTTATCCATCAGGGAGTTGCTGTAGGCCAGAACGTAGTTTTCGCTCAGCGCACCGGCGTAGATCTCAGCACGAGACGGCAGACGACCGCGTTTTGGCGGCATACGGTAGATAGGATACTGGAACTCGCCCTGACGGGAGTGTCGCGCCTGGATAACCGGGGTGTAATAGCCGGTAAACTGGACGTTGCCGTAGTTATCGGCCCCTTCCATCTGCCAGGCATCGATACCAAACTGGCGCATGTTGCGCGTATCGCCGCCTGCTTTCAGCCAGTCCTGTACCGCGCTATAAACACTGTTCTGTGAGCTATAAAGACGCGGCGACGCGTTGCGGATCTGGTAGACCTGCTCGGAGAAATCACCGGCATTAATCGGTGCGCCGACAGCATCAGGCTGATTAACTAAAGAGAAAGGCTGGGATAACTTCCCGTCTTTATACTGTTGACCGCGATCGGTCGGTTTGGAAGAACAGGCCGCAAGAATCGCTACCATTGCGCCCGCCATCAGATACTTCGCCCAACGTCCTTTCATTATATCTCGTCTTTAAGTTGCCCATTTCCGCGTGATGAAGATAACAAACCGCCAGGGCTAATGAAATGCGATCGCATGCCCTTTGGCAAATTTTGCGCAAAAATAGTCCAAACAGAGCCATGTCGTTCAATTTACATACAAAATCATGATTTATGTGAAAAAGGGGTTGCATCACAAACCTATCCGAGTATAGTGCGCATCCACGGACGCGGGGTGGAGCAGCCTGGTAGCTCGTCGGGCTCATAACCCGAAGGTCGTCGGTTCAAATCCGGCCCCCGCAACCAATTAAAATTTGATGAAGTATCTTCTACGACTGTAGAAAGACGGACGCGGGGTGGAGCAGCCTGGTAGCTCGTCGGGCTCATAACCCGAAGGTCGTCGGTTCAAATCCGGCCCCCGCAACCAATCAAATTTGAAGAAGTAAGTTTCTACACGAGTAGAAAGACGGACGCGGGGTGGAGCAGCCTGGTAGCTCGTCGGGCTCATAACCCGAAGGTCGTCGGTTCAAATCCGGCCCCCGCAACCAACACTTCTAAAAACATTAAACACCCTTAAGGGTGTTTTTTTGTATCTGTCGTTTGTGAATTTGCCGGGCGTTTACCCGGCTGAAAGATTTACCCGCGCCGCGCCAGCGTCGCCCCGTCTGAGAAATACGCCCGTATCCCCGCCAGAATCGACTCCGCAACTTCCTGCTGGAATTTTGCCGTCTTGAGCTTACGCTCCTCTTCAACGTTACTGATAAACGCGGTTTCTACCAGAATGGACGGAATATCCGGTGCCTTGAGTACCGCAAACCCGGCCTGTTCAACGCTGTTTTTATGCAGCTTATTGATGTTGCCCAGCTTGCCCAGCACCGCTTTACCAAACTTCAGGCTGTCGTTAATGGTCAGCGACTGCACCATATCGAACATAGTATGGTCGACGTAGCGGTCGCCGCTTTTGCTCACGCCACCAATCAGGTCAGAGGCGTTCTGGCTGTCAGCCAGGAATCTTGCTGCGGTACTGGTCGCGCCTTTAGTTGAGAGCGCAAACACCGACGAGCCGCTTGGCTGGCGGCTGGTAAACGCATCCGCATGGATCGACACGAACAAATCGGCGCGCTGCTTCTGCGCTTTCGCCACCCGGACCTTCAGCGGAATAAAGACGTCTTCATTGCGCGTCATATAGGCGCGCATATTGCCTTCTTTATCAATCAACGCTTTCAGGCGACGGGCAATTTGCAGCACCACGTCTTTTTCACGCGTGCGGTATTTCCCCACCGCACCGGAGTCTTCGCCGCCGTGGCCGGGATCGAGCATGATCACAATCGGACGATCGCGCCCTGCTTTGCCCGGCTGCGGGCCGCTTTGCGCAGGTGGAACCTGACGCTGCAAATCGCCCTTGTTGTAATCCTCCAGCAGGGCAAGAAGTGGATCCTGAATATCCGTCGCATTGGCCGGGTAGAGATCCATCACCAGGCGCTCTTTGAAGGTCGCAACGGGCGCCAGGGCAAACAGCTGCGGCTTAACGTTCTGCTTCAGCTCAAACACCATGCGCACGGTTTGCGGATCAAACTGCCCGACGCGCGCCGATTTAATAAACGGATCGTCGCCGCGGATCTGCGCCGCCATACCCTTCAGCACGGAGTTGAGGTTAACGCCTTCGAGATCCACCACCACGCGTTCAGGGTTGCTGAGGGCAAATTGCTTATATTTCAGCACGCGATTGGATTCGACCGTGACGCGCGTATAGGTCGACGACGGCCAGACGCGCACCGCCACCACCTGACTGGTGGCTGCAAGACCGACCTGACTGACGCTAAGCAACCACATTGCCCCGGCCCCTTTTAACAAACGGCGGCGGCTTATTGCTGAATTGGATCCCGACATGCTTCTCCCGAGCAAGAACACTGACTGATATACAAAATGTCCAAATTGACCGAAAACTTTAACGAATGACGCATAAACTGTCATCTATAAAAGGGTAAACAATCATACGCTAACGCACGGATTACTTACTAATTTCTGTGGGTCGCGGAAAATTTGCGCTTGCACACGCGACCACAATCGAATAAAAATACAGAAATTACGAATAAACATTCATTAAGGGTTGTGCCATGGTGAAGGAACGTAGAACCGAACTGGTCCAGGGATTCCGCCATTCTGTTCCCTATATCAACGCCCATCGGGGAAAAACGTTTGTCATCATGCTTGGCGGCGAAGCCATTGAGCATGAAAATTTTTCCAGCATCGTCAATGACATTGGCCTGCTGCACAGCCTCGGGATCCGCCTGGTGGTGGTGTATGGCGCGCGTCCGCAGATCGACGCCAACCTGGCCGCTCATCACCACGAGCCGATTTACCACAAG
Source organism: Enterobacter cloacae complex sp. CARB60 (assembly GCF_036487345.1). NCBI lineage: Bacteria > Pseudomonadati > Pseudomonadota > Gammaproteobacteria > Enterobacterales > Enterobacteriaceae > Enterobacter > Enterobacter cloacae complex sp. CARB60. The sequence continues at coordinate 802,394 of NZ_JAZKLC010000002.1, read as the reverse complement.
CATACCCGCGTTACCGACGCCAAAACCCTTGAGCTGGTGAAACAGGCGGCGGGTCTGCTGCAGCTGGATATTACCGCTCGCCTGTCCATGAGCCTGAACAATACGCCGCTGCAGGGCGCGCATATTAACGTCGTGAGCGGCAACTTTATCATTGCCCAGCCGCTCGGCGTGGACGATGGCGTGGATTACTGCCACAGCGGCCGCATTCGTCGTATTGATGAAGAAGCTATTCACCGCCAGCTGGACAGCGGTGCCATCGTGCTGATGGGCCCGGTCGCCGTTTCCGTGACCGGCGAAAGCTTTAACCTGACGTCTGAAGAGATTGCCACGCAGCTGGCGATCAAGCTGAAGGCGGAAAAAATGATTGGGTTCTGCTCCTCCCAGGGCGTCGTGAACGATGAAGGAACAATCGTACCGGAACTCTTCCCGAACGAAGCCCAGGCTCGCGTAGAGGCGCTGGAAGCCGAAGGCGATTACCACTCCGGCACCGTCCGCTTCCTGCGTGGCGCCGTGAAGGCCTGCCGCAGCGGCGTGCGCCGCAGCCACCTGATCAGCTATCAGGAAGACGGGGCCCTGCTGCAGGAGCTGTTCTCCCGCGACGGTATTGGTACACAGATTGTGATGGAGAGTGCGGAACAGATCCGCCGCGCCACCATCAACGACATCGGCGGCATTCTGGAGCTGATCCGCCCGCTGGAACAGCAGGGTATTCTGGTGCGTCGCTCACGCGAACAGCTGGAGATGGAGATCGACAAATTCACCATTATTCAGCGCGATAACCTGACCATTGCCTGCGCCGCGCTCTATCCGTTCCCGGAAGAGAAGATCGGTGAAATGGCCTGCGTGGCGGTACATCCTGATTACCGTAGCTCTTCACGCGGCGAAATGCTGCTTGAGCGCGTGGCGGTACAGGCGCGCCAGATGGGGCTAAGCAAGCTGTTCGTCCTGACGACGCGCAGCATTCACTGGTTCCAGGAGCGCGGATTCACGCCGGTGGATATCGATTCTCTGCCGGAAACGAAGAAAGAGATGTACAACTATCAGCGTCGTTCAAAAGTGCTGATGGCCGATCTGGGGTGATACGACGCCCTCACCGTCCGGCGAGGGCTTTCGTTCAGAGGGACTCAAATATCGCGCTCAGCCCGCTTCGGCGTTCCGTACGGGTGGCGATCGCCTGCACCAGCACCCTTTCATCGGTATACAGCGACAGGCGCTGACGCGCGCGCGTAATGGCGGTATAGATCAGCTCGCGGGTAATGACGGGTGAAAGCTGCGTGGGCAGGATCAGCGCCGCATGGTTAAACTCGGAGCCCTGAGATTTATGCACCGTCATCGCCCAGGCGGTTTCATGCTCGGGCAAACGGCTCGGCTGGAAAGACTTCACGCTCCCGTCAGGCATCTGGAACCAGACGCGCAGGCCCTGACCGCAGTCGAGCGCAATCCCGATGTCCCCGTTAAACAACCCCAGCGCGCTGTCGTTGCGGGCGATCATCACCGGTCGCCCTTCATACCAGCGCGAGTGCGGGGTACGGTTAATTTTGCGTTTTTGCGCCAGCAGCTGTTCCAGCCTGTCGTTAAGACCCCGGACACCAAAGGGGCCTTCCCTCAGCGCACAGAGCAGCTGATACTCGCCAAACGCGGCAATGACCTGCTCCGGCGTACTTTGCTGTTGTACGCCCGTCAGAAAGCGCTGGTACCCCTGCAGGGCATCGTCAAGCATCGCCTGATACTCTTCCCCGCTTTGCAGCGATTTTTTCTCAATATCCGTAAAGGTTCCGTCAAATACCGCCGTGGTGGTGCGCCGGTCGCCCCGGTTCACCGCTGCCGCAAGCTGGCCGATGCCGGAGTCGCTGCCGAAACGGTAGCTTTTTTGCAGCAGACACAGGCTGTCGCGCAGCGCCCCTGCAAGCGAATGGTTTTCAGAGGTGAGCGAACATCCGGTGAGACGGGCCAGCTCCTGAGCGCGCTCAGCGGTATATCCCAGGCTGGCATACGTGCAGATATCACCTAATACGGCCCCGGCCTCTACGGAGGCAAGCTGATCGCGATCGCCGAGGAAAATAACCCGCGCGTGCGGCGGGAGCGCATCGATCAAACGCGACATCATCGTCAGGTCAATCATCGACGCTTCATCCACCACCAGAACATCAAGGTGCAGCGGGTTACCGGCATGATAGCGCAAACGCTGGCTACCCGGCTGTGCGCCAAGCAAACGGTGCAGCGTGCTGGCTTCATTGGGGAAAAGCGCAAGCTGATCCCCGGTTAGCGGCAGTTTTTGCAGCGCGCCGCCTAACGATTCCGTCAGACGTGCCGCCGCTTTACCGGTGGGGGCCGCCAGGCGAATACGGCACTTTTGCTCACCCGATAGCTGAATCAGGGCAGCAAGCAGTTTTGCCACTGTGGTCGTTTTCCCGGTGCCCGGGCCGCCAGAAATCACCGAGATCCGTCGCGTTAAGGCCACGGCTGCCGCCACTTTCTGCCAGTCAGTCTCGTCGTCAGAGATAAACAGCGTATCCAGCGTTTGCCGGAGCTGTGCTTCATCGCAGGGAAGCGGGGCGTTAGTCTCGCTGAAAAAGCGCGCTACCGTCAGTTCGTTACGCCACAGCCGGTTAAGATACAAACGCTCGCCGACAAGGATCATTGGCGTCCCGGTATCGTCGCCGCTCACGGCAGGCGAGCCGAGTAGTATTTCCTGCCAGTCCACTTCGTCACCCAGCAGGGCGAAACACGCCTGTAAAGCCGGAGGCATCTTCTCATCCACCGCCAGACGCGACAGCGGCAGACACACGTGCCCCTCCCCCGCGTCTTTGCTTAGAATGGCGGCGGCAAGCATGACGGCAGGCTCCTCACCTGCCACCATCATGGCAAACTGCACATCCAGGTGGCGCAGTAATCGTTGTTCAACCGCGTCCAGCAGTAGCGCCTGCATTGTCATGCCACCTCCTCCGTGCTTGCAGCAAACAGGTTATCCATTTTTTCAATCAGTTCCGCAGCCGGACGCGTACTAAAGACGCCGGAACGCGGGTCGTTAGCATCCACTCCGCGCAGGAACAGGTAAATTACGCCGCCGAAATGCGCGTCGTAGCGGTAATCGGCCATGCGATGACGCAGGTAACGGTGCAGCGCCAGGGTATAAAGCTGGTACTGCAGATCGTAGCGATGCATTTGCATGGCAGAGGCCATCGCGTCCTGCGTGTAGGCTTCGCTGCTTTCACCCAGCCAGTTCGATTTGTAATCCAGCAGGTAGTAGCGCCCTTCGTGGCGGAAAACCAGGTCGATAAAGCCTTTGAGCATCCCCTGCACCTGGCGGAAGTTCAGCGGCGGGCACCCGGCGGATAACGGATCGTACTCGCGGATCAGCGCATCAAGCGCCTCGGCTCTGAGCGGGCTGGCGATGGGGAGATAAAACTCCATCTCCACCTGCTTATCTTTGGCGGTCAACTGGCTCAGCGAGATCCCCTGCGCCGTGAGCGGCGCGTGCAGTACAGCGCGGATCCAGTCGGTGAGAACCGGCTGCCACTGAGCGTCGTAGCCGCCACTCTGTAACATCTTCAGCACCCACTCTTCGGAAACCGGCTGGGTAAAATCCAGCTCTTCAAACAGGCTGTGCAAAAACGTGCCCGGCGAGGCGCCGCGCGGGAACTGGTGCGGCGTAAGCACCGGCTCAGCGGGTACGCTACCGGCTCCTGCGGCATCCACGTCCAGTTTTGGCATCAGATCCTGCGCAATACTCTGCCCGTGCTGTTGTAAACCGGAGTAGCTGGTGACGCGCCAGTCGTCGGCAATGGTACGCACAACCTGGCGGGCATGGAGCGCTGACTCACGCAGCTCCGGCATCTGCCAGCGGCTATTGTCGGGCTGCGACGGAATATGCAGGGCAACATGCTGTGTGCAAAGTGATTCGATACACTGGCGCAGGCCCGCCGCGTCTTTGGGTTCGCCGTGCTGAATAAGCCGCCCCAGCGCGCTCAGATGAAAATCGCTCTCCCCGGTCTTTTCGCCACGGCGACGGAACAGAGGCGCAACGCCCAGGCTGCAGTGCCAGATCGAACGGGTCAGCGCCACGTAGAGCAGGCGCAGGTCTTCCGCCAGACGCTCGGCCTCTGCCAGCTCAACGCTGGACTCCGCGTTGCTGAGATCGAGCACCGCCTCAAAAGACTCGCGGTCGTGGTAAAAGGCCTGATCCTGGACGCGGTAATTGGCAATAAACGGCAGCCAGACCAGCGGATATTCCAGGCCTTTCGATTTGTGAATGGTGACGATCTGCACCAGATGTTTATCGCTCTCAAGGCGCATCTGCTGGCTGGACGAATTGCTGTTCGGGTCGGCAATCTGCTGCGCCAGCCAGCGTACCAGAGCGTGCTCGCTCTCCAGCTGCGTACCCGCTTCCTGTAACAGCTCGCTGATGTGCAAAATATCGGTCAGCCGGCGCTCGCCGCCCGCTGTCGCCAGCATATTCTCCGCAATGTGGCGCTGAGCCATGAGCTCGCGCACCATCGCCATGACCCCGCGCTTCTGCCATTTTTCGCGGTAGCGAACAAACTCTTCCACCACGGCATCCCATGCGGCTTCGTCATTGTTAAGCGCATCAATGTCACGCGCATTCAGCCCGAGCATAGCGCTGGCTAATGCGCTGCGCAGCATGCTTTCCCGCTCCGGGGCCAGCACGGCCTGCAGCAGCCATAGCATCTCCTGCGCTTCCAGCGTTTCAAAGACGCTGTCGCGGTTTGAGAGGTAGACGGAGGGGATATTCAGTAGCGTCAGGGCGTCGCGGATGAGCGCGGCCTCCTGACGGCTGCGCACCAGTACCGTAATATCAGATGCCTTTACGGGGGTGGGTTGATCCCCCTTCCACAGCAGCGCTTCACCGCGCGCGCCCGCACTGAGCCAGTCACGGATTTGCGCGGCACAGTGCTGGGCCATGGCGTTTTGATAGTCGGCAACGCCGCAGCCTTCCCCATCCAGCAACCAGAAGTTCATGGCAGGCTGCGTCTCGCCGTTGAACTCGAAGCGCAACGAGGCATTTTTCTCGGCGAATTTTACCGGCTGAAACGGGATCTCCCGGAACATAAACGCCGTATCCATGCGGCTGAAGAGCGCGTTGACGCTTTCCACCATGCCGGGAGAGGAGCGCCAGTTGGTGTCGAGAGTGTAGTGCGCGTCAACTTCGCTGCGGGCTTTCATATAGGTGAAAATATCCGCACCGCGAAAGGCGTAAATGGCCTGTTTCGGATCGCCTATTAACAACAGCGCGGTGCCGGGCTGCTGGCGCCAGATACGGCGGAAAATGCGGTATTGCTGAGGGTCGGTATCCTGAAATTCGTCAATCATCGCCACCGGGAAACGGGTGCGAATGGCGGCGGCAAGCGCTTCGCCGTTTTCACTGCACAGCGCCGCATCGAGGCGGCTCAGCATATCGTCGAACCCCAGCTCACCCCGGCGGCGTTTTTCACGCGCGACGGCTTCGCGAATTTCCGTCATGGCGCGAGCGATCATCAGATCGTTGAGCGTTAAGGGCTCAGCCAGCAGGGTTTCAATCGCCACAAACAGGGGATGCTCAGGCACAATGCCGTCGGCTTTGGTCCGCTCAACCAGGAAACGTCGGGAAAATTTTTCCAGCGCGTCCGGGAGCTGATAGCCTCGCGTCTCTTCCTGCGCCCAGGCGCTGATCTTGTCGATCCATTTACCCTGATTGCCACGGTTAAACTTGCGTCGGTCAATCCCGGAATTTTCGATGATTGCGTCAATCTCGCCGACGGACTCAATCCATTTTTGCTTGATGTCGGCAATCTGCGCGATGATTTTTTCATGCCGTGAGGCCAGCGTTTCATCCGCAGGCGGCGGGGATTTGATGACCGGCGCTTCCCCCTGCAGATAACGATCGATAGCGCGCAGCAGCGCCTCCGGGCCCTTCCACAACGCGTGTACCGCTTCGGCGATATCGCGCGGCAGCGGGTAGCAGTGGCGACGCCAGAAATCCGCGCAGGCCTGATAGCGAAGCACGGATTCATCTTCAATAAGCTGCTGTTCAAACAGCATGCCGGATTCAAACGCATTCAGGCTCAGCATGCGCTGGCAAAAACCGTGAATGGTGAAGACGGACGCTTCATCCATCTGCCGTTCGGCGAGGAGCAGCCACTGGGCTGCCTGTTGCTTATCGGCAATCTCTTCCAGAAGGCTCGCGTAGAGAGGGTTATCCGTGCTCTGACGCAGACAGGCGATGCGCAGCTCGTGGATATTGGTACGAATACGACCCCGCAGCTCAGCGGTGGCAGCCTCGGTGAAGGTCACCACCAGCAGCTCTTCCACGCTCAAAGGGCGTGGAAAAGCCGCGTTGCCGCCAAGCCCCAGCAGCAGACGCAGATACAGGGCGGCAATGGTGAAGGTTTTTCCCGTTCCCGCTGAGGCTTCAATCAATCGTTCACCCTGCAGAGGTAAACGTAAGGGATCAAGGGACTCAGCGGTATCGGTCATTCTTTCTTACTCCAGGGCATAGATTGCTGCAGCGCGCTGACGCTCTTCCAGACTTTCCAGCCTTTCGGGTTCACGTACTCCGTTTTCCCGTTCTGGCTACCGGAAACCTGGGACAGAATGGTCATACCCTGCGGCTTAATGACCGCCTGATGGAAGAAGTCGGCAACCGTCTGCGGCGTCAGCTGTTTTATCTCGGCCACTACTTTATCACGCGAATCAAATTTCAGATTACCGCGATCGAAATCTTTGCTCAGCTGCGAGGCCTCTTCACCCAGCGTTTGCGGCGGCTGCATCACCTGCGCGATGACGGCCTGCTGGATCTGGGCAAACTCTTCCGGCTTCATGGCGCGCAGTTTTGCTTCCACCTGCGGGAAGAAGGCCTGGTAACGCTGCCAGAGATACGCCGGTTGTTTATCGCTGCTTTGCAGCAGGAAACTCAGACCCCACTGTCGGCCTACGTTCATGGAGAAGGCAAACACCGCGTAGCCAAGCTGCTCTTCTGTACGCAACTGGTTATAGAACCACGGCTGAATAATTTGCCCCAGCACGGCACTCTGCGCTGAGCTGGCGAATTCATCATAGCCCGTTGGCACAAACACTGCGGCCAGCGCGGAATCCGTGCTGTTACCCGCCTTTTCAAAAATCACATTCTGTTTTTTCTCAACCAGCACGTCCTGGTTGCGGCACCACTCGTCGCCCTTCGAACCGAGCTGAGTGCGCACATTCTCCGCCAGCGTTTTGGCCTGATCCTCACTCATGTTGCCGACGATCAGGAACTCCGGGCGCGTGTTGGTTTTCAGCGCGTCACGGTAAGCCAGCACGTCTTTTAAGGTGATCGAAGGCAACAGCGCGCGGCGGTCTTCACGCTGGAAATAAGGAACTTGCGACAGCATTTGCGCTGGCATAAGCGCCAGATCGTAGGCTTTACCCTTCTCCGCAGAATCCATCATCTGCGCATACCACGATTTGGCCTGCTCAAGCTGCTCTTCCGTCGGCGTGTAGCTGAAATACCCCTCCAGCAGTGCCTGGAACAGCTGAGGCAAACGCTGGGTATAGCCGTTTGCATTGAGCATCAAACCGTTGTTGGCGTTGGTGGAGAAGCTGATGCCGCCCACGGCCGCCTGGTTGCTAAGCTGATCGAGCGCAATCCCGGCGAGATAGTCATTGAGCGCGAACATCACCTGATTTTTAGCGCTATTCATCGCTTTCGGGTTACGCAGCACCACGCTGACATCGGCCTTTGGCTCGCTTGCGAAATAGCGGCTTGGGGTATACACCACGCGCAGCGTCGGCTCATCAATGATGAGCGCCGGGTGCGGGTAATCTTGAGTCGTTTTGATCAGCGAGAAGTCATCCGGAATATAGGGGTTCAGCTCCGGCAGCTTCAACGCAATCTCCCCGGCCTTCTTCTGCCAGTCGGTGAAGGTCTGCGCGCTGATTTTGTCTACCTGATAAGGGGCATCGACAAAATATGCCGTCTTGTTATGCGGTTCGTTCGGGCTGATGTACCAGATGCGGGCATTCTCCGGCGTCATCATCGCCAGGCGGGCTTTTACCGCCTCGGCGTCATACTGGTCGGCAATATTCACCGCGTCGAGGGTGTGTTCCACCGGCACGCGGATCATGGTATCCGCCAGCCACTCAACGTAATCCATGTCGCGGGTAATGGACGGGTAACGGAAATCGAGATCCAGCACGTGGGCGAGCTCATCAAAATAGCGCTTATCGACGCCTTTCTCACGCAGTAAAGAGAGGTAGCTGAAGATCGCCGCCACCACTTCATCACGGTTTGCCAGCCCTTTGTCGGTCAGGGTGGCGGAGATCGCCAGCACGCCGCTATTGCCGTTCACAACCGGATCGGAATCGGCGCGAATACCTTCCACCAGCCCCTGTTTTTGCAGCCAGTCAGAAAGCGTACCCGGGCTACGGTTACCTATCAGGTAGGTCACCAGCTCATCGGTTTTACTGCGAAACTGTGCGGTGTTGTTATCAATGCGGAATTCTACGCGCAGCACTTTGCGCGGCATTGCCGGCACGTAGTGGATAACGATCCCTTTTTGCGCGTCCGTGACAACCGGTACGTCTATCTGCGGCAGGTTGATATTTTTATTCGGCACCCGGCCAAACGTTTTAGCCGCCATGCCTGCCAGTTCTGGCAACGGTTTATTGCTGTAGATGACCGCTTTCATCAGGTTGGCGGAGTAGTATTTATCGCGAAACGCGTGCAGGGCATCAAGCACCGGGCTGTTCGGTTTGTCGCTTAACGTCTCCAGGTTACCGCCGGAGAAACGCGAACCCGGGTGCGCAGGGTTGATGGTTTCAGCGCTGACCTGGGCCATGCGCATACCGTCTCGCGTGCGGGCCATGGTCAGCTCGGCATTCACCGCATTGCGTTCACGATCGGCATATTTTTTATCCAGCAAGGGGGCGGCGATGGAATCAGCAAGGCGATCGACCGCGCCTTCCAGCGCATCATTTTCGACTTCAAGATAAAAGGCCGTGCGGTAAGGTGCCGTGCTGGCATTGTGGCTGCCACCATGCATTTTCAGAAATTCGGACAGGCTATCTGGCTGCGGGTATTTTTTTGACCCCATCAGCGTCATATGTTCCAGATAGTGTGCAAGCCCAGGATGAGCGTCAGGATCTTCCAGCGATCCAACCGGCACCACTAATGCCGAAAGGGATTTCACCGCCTGCGGATCGGAAACCAGCAGTACGGTCATGCCGTTATCAAGACGAATAGCCTGATATTGACGGGTATCTTTTTCGCTTTTACGAATAGTTTCCTGAACGGGTTGCCAACCGGAGTCTGCCTGAGTGACAGGTGCCCAGAGGGCGACAAACAAAACAAACGCTTTAAACAAGGTGCTGCCTGGCATTACGACCTCTTTATCACGGCTACATCATTAACACATTGCGTGCTGGACACGCCAACATCTCTTTATTGGGTACATCAGTCCGTGATAAGAAGTGCATCATAAATGAACACCCCATACTGCGCAATTTTTATACAGCGCTCAGGACTGATTAAATTTAAACAACGGCAGCAGGTAGCGCTGCGCCTCTTCCGTGATAGCCTCGAAGTACTCTGGCTCAAGCGTTCGCCATAAGCGTTGATACCAGACATCTTCACCTTCGCCACGCACCATCATGTTACCTTCATAGGCCTGCAAAAATTTACTGCGTGCTTTCTGCAGCGAAGACTCATCCGTTAACATCGCATCATTCTGCACGTCATAACAGGCTTTTATCCACGCACCGCCACTTTCCGGCAGTAACAGGAGCGGTTTGTTCATTCCCTGACGGTAGCCCTCAATATACAAAGACAGATACCGTAACGCCTGCTCAGACTCCATCGGCGGGAAGCGCCATTCGCCCTCTTTGCGCACGAAAATCCGGCTTTCACCTTTATGACCACCCGCACTGTAGACAAGATGTTCCAGCCAGAGTTGCAACCCCTGTGAAACGCTCAGCATAGAGGGTCGCCAGCGCAGCAGCCCGTCCGGCTGAACCTGGGTTAACCAGCCCGTGAGCTCTACGCCATTGCAGTTGAGATCGATTTCAATACTTTTCCCCGGCTGCCGACACGCTCTCACCCGCTCTGCCAGGGCGGTCATCTCCTGACACTGCGCCTCCCAGACAATTTCCCCGAACGCCCCATAAGGCAACTGCCCTGCAGCACGGTAGCGACGGTAAAGTTGGTCAGCATCTTCCTCTTCAACCAGCGCATTCAGCAGCTGGAGGTTTAGCTGATAGCGCTCCAGCCCTTCCAGCGTAAAAGGCTCTGCATCCGGAATTTCGCTCTCTTCAGAACGGAAGTTGACCTGCAATCGTTGCCGGAAGAAGGCCCGTACCGGATGCGCCCAAAACCGCTGAAGCTGTTCGAAAGTCAGGGTTTTAGTGGGTAGCGGGTCAAGCTCCTGAATAAAATCGGTATGTGCATTCCCCTCCTTTTTCGCCGCCGGTAGCCACTCCTGTGCATAGCTCTGGCGCTCGCTGGCCGTGTAGTTCACCGGGTCAAACGGCATGCGGCTGTGGAAACAGGTGATATGGGCTTTCACCCTCTGCTCGCTTTCATCGCAGTTGCGCTCTTCATCGCCCGGCAGATAGTGACTCTGGCCGATATAGTCCACCAGCTCCTGCACCAGAACGGAGGGGAAACGCTCGCTGTTATCCTGAATGGAACGGCCGATATAGCTGATATAGAGCTTATTCTGGGCAGAAATGAGCGCCTCAAGGAAGAGATAGCGGTCATCATCACGGCGGCTACGGTCGCCCCGCTTTGGATTTGCGCTCATCAAATCAAACCCCAGCGGTGCCAGCGCGCGCGGATAAACGCCGTCGTTCATGCCAAGCAGACAGACCACTTTAAACGGGATAGAACGCATTGGCATCAGGGTGCAGATATTGATGGGGCCCGCCAGGAAACGCTGGCTGATTCGCTCCTGGTCCAGCCGCTGCGTCAGCTCATCCCTCAACAGCGACAGCGGGATGGCCTCCTGATAGTGGGAATTCACGCCTTCGTCGATGATAGCCTGCCACTGCGTTTCAATGAGTGCCATTGCCGCTTCGGTGTCACCGTCTGGCAGGAAGAAATCATTAAGCAACGCCCTGCAAACCGGAAGCCACGCGTCAAGCGGACGCGGCTGCAGCAGCTCGTGTCGCCAGCGGTTAAGCTGCATCAGGAGTGACGCTAAATGCCCCACCAGTTCAGCAATTAACCCGCTGGACTCATCATAAGGCAGCACCTCGTTCCACTCGCCCTGGCTGCTCTCCATGGCGTAGCCCAGCAGCATACGCGTCAGGCCAAATCGCCACGTGTGCTGCCCGGTTGGGGGAAGTTCGAACTCCTGAACGTTATCGTCATCGATCCCCCAGCGAACGCCAGACTCATTCACCCACTGGCGAAGGTAGCGCAGGCCCTCTTCATTGATGTTGAAGCGTGCAGCCAGCACGGGAACATCCAGTAACGCCAGGACATCTTCGGAGATAAAGCGGCTATCCGGCAGTGAAAGCAGAGTGATAAATGCCTGCAATGCCGGATGCGACTGGCGGGCACGACGGTCAGAGATAGCGTAAGGCAGGTATCGCTCGCCCGTCGCACTGCCAAAGACGGCCTGAATAAAGGGACTGTAGCTGTCGATATCCGCCACCATCACCACGATATCGCGTGGCGTCAGTTCGGGATCGTCCTGCAGCATCGCCAGCAGCTGGTCGTGAAGCACTTCGACCTCACGCTGTGGGCTATGGCAAACATGGATCGTGATGCTGCGATCGTCAGCGTCCAGCTTCCGCTTGCTGTCGCTGCGTTCGAACTCGTTCGCCGTCACGCCCATCACGGCACGGTTTTCCAGATCCAGAATATCCAGCTGAATATGATGAAGCATGCTATCGGGGGCAATCTCGACAAAGGCGTCCACGTCGCCTTCACCTGATGAAGTGATGTCTGAAAGCATGTGAATGTAGTCACGCCCCAGCTTCCCCCACGAGGCAAGCAGCGGATTGGGCAGATTCTGGATTCCTTCTTCATCGAAAAGCTGCCCGGCAGTCGAGCCGTCTTTGAATAGCGGAACGGAACGTTCTTCAAAAAGGCGCTTTCTTTGGCGGGTAACCAGCCGGGCAAGCCAACGTTCGTCGAGGATATCCCCCCAGTATTGTCGGCATGGGTTGGTAAACAAAATATGGATATCAATATGCTTGCCCAGCGCATCCAACGCCTTCAGATAGACGGGGGGTAATGCGGATATCCCGCAGATAAAGACGCGTGACGGCAGTCGGGCCGGGCGCTCTGACGCATTTTCAAGTATCGAGATGAACCGATCGTACAGATTGGCACGGTGCCACTTCGGCTGGCCAAGTTTCTCAGTATGATCTACCAGCGCTTTCCACAGCGGTGCCTGCCATATTTGCGCCTCCGGCAACCCTTCAATCAACTCGCCCGCTTCCCAACGAATTAACCAGTCAGAACGGTAAACAAGGTATTGGTCGTAGAGATCGGCGGTGCGCGACGCCAGCTGGAACAGCTTGCGCTTATCGGTATCGTCATTGAGGTAGTGGCGCAGCATGGCGAATTCATCGCGCTGCAGCATGTCCGGCAGCAGCGCCATCAGCTTCCAGCTCATGCTCTGCTTGTTGAAGGCGCTCTGCTCCGGGATGTCCGGCAATACGCGAACGAACATGTCCCAGATAAAGCTCGCGGGCAGCGGGAAATCAATATTCGCGGCTATGCCAAATTTACGGGAAAGCGACATTTGCAGCCACTGTGCCATACCGGTGCTCTGCACCAGCACCATTTCGGGCTCAAAAGGATCGTCAAGCCGCTCGCGCTCAACGATAAACTCCATCAGTGCTTCCAGCACATCCAGACGATTTGAGTGGTAGACCCTTAACATAGACGCTCCCGACTACTGGCTAACCGGGCAATGCAGACGCGTTATCTCACCGCGCCGCCCCAGAGGAGAAATAAGTGTAACCGTGATGCTGACACATCCTGCGTGCGTTGTCTGCCCCCGACTGGCCTGCCAGCCTGCGGGGAGAACATTTGTTGAGAGCTGAGACTGATTCCAGGCATGGTGCCAGAGCTGGCGATACTGGTTAAACACGCTAAACCGCGCCGCCAGCGCCCGGTGATAACCCGACAGAGCCGTCACGACGATTACCAGCAGCATCATCGCCAGCAGGACCTCCACCATGCTAAACCCTTTTTCTCTGCTCACGGCAGCTGACATAACGCGCTCTCCTTAAGGGGACAAAAATCACTCCAGCCGTGAGGCGAAAAGCGTACTTTCCCGTCGATTATCTCTCCCGCACGCCAGAGCAACAGGTCGATGTCTCCGGCAATCAGCAGCACACGCCCCTCACTCAAATGGCGCAAACACACTCGCCACGCCGATGTCTTTTTGCACTGAACCTGTGGCTCTGACGACCAGCTCTGAACCCGTCCCCACTCAAGCGCGGACTGTACCGTCGCCTGCTGCTGAAGCGAGCGGCTCTCGCCGCCAACGAGCGCGCTAAACGTTGTCAGTTGCTGATTGAGCCCCGTGAGGATCAGGGTACCGAGCACCAGTAAAAGCAGAACCAGCGCCAGCGAAGACATTCCGCGCTGACGGTTCACAGGTTGTACCCCGTGACCGTATACACCGCCTGCCAGGGCTCCCCCTGCCCGCCTTTACGTATCGCGGCCAGTTCGATATTTACCTCTGGCGCAAAACCGGCATGTTCCACTTTCCTCACCACAAAATGCGCGATCGTAAGCCTGTCCGGGTCCGTGAGCTTTTCCCATCCTTTTCCTTCGCACGACGTCGCCCCACGCTGGGTTTCCAGCGCCCCCGATTCCAGACGAAAACCGGTGCTGTCATTTTCTGATGCCGTGTTATCCCAGTTGCCGTTACTGTTGGCATCCCACCGCACGATGACGCAGCCTCCAAGCCTCGCGGTCACCAGCGCCTGTCCCTGACAGTTTCCGGCACAGTACCCCGCACGCTGAAGCTGCTTGCCAAGGGCAAACAGGTGTTGCCAGACCTCTTCCTCCAGCTCTCTCTGGCCGGATTGCACTAAGACCGCCCGCTGCAAGCCGGGTAAAAAACGCGATGCGCTTATCAGCAAAAGGCTGCTAATCGCCGTGGCAATCAGAACTTCAGTCAGTGAGAAACCGCGCTGCCTCATCAACATGAACCTCCCTCCGAGACCTTACACATCCTGATGCGTCCTCCATTTGAGACGATAATCAGCCATGCTCCTGCACGGCTTTGAACGCGTATCCGCCCCGCCCATGCCGTATCCCTTAATCCAAAGAACGCCAGCGACGGCGTGACCTCACTGACCTCGACCTCAGGCCAGAGCGGAATCAGTACAAAGGGACTGCCCTTCTCACAGCCCTGCACGGCAGAGCTCACCAGACAGTCCCGCCCCCCCACCTGCTGACGGGTAATTTGATGGTCGCGGTTGTGGCGGTTGGCATGGTTGCGCAAAAACAGCAGGTAATCTCGCACCTGGCTGGCGGTTTGCCACAGCCGCTGCTGCCGTTGCCAGCTGTCCCAGCCGTACAGGCCTGAGGCGCTGAGGATAACGACAAGCGAAACCGCGACCAGCGTTTCGATAAGCGTAAAACCGTTCTCTTTTTTCATACCGGGAGTGTGGCGAAGCGCCGTGAAGATGACGAGCGACGGATCCTCTTTTTACGAGGCGTTATCCGGAGAATGGGGAGAGTTGCAGCGCGTTGCACGCTTTGTGGATAACGCCTCGGGAAACGGGATAAAGGCAAAAAAAAACCGGCGCTAAACAGCACCGGTTATGTCACGCTTTATCGCATCAGATAGCGACGGGCGCTTTAATGCCCGGATGCGGGTCGTAGCCCTCAATCTCGAAATCATCAAAGCGGTAGTCGAAGATTGATGCCGGTTTGCGTTTGATAATCAGCTTCGGCAGCGCACGCGGTTCGCGGGTCAGCTGGAGATGCGTCTGTTCCATATGGTTGCTGTAAAGATGGGTATCCCCACCGGTCCAGACAAAATCACCCACTTCCAGGTCGCACTGCTGCGCCATCATGTGGACCAACAGCGCATAGCTGGCAATGTTAAACGGCAGGCCGAGGAACACGTCACAGGAGCGCTGGTAGAGCTGACAGGAAAGCTTTCCATCCGCCACATAGAACTGGAAGAACGCGTGGCATGGTGCCAGCGCCATTTTATCCAGCTCGCCGACGTTCCAGGCGGAAACGATGATTCGGCGCGAATCCGGATCGTTTTTCAGCTGGTTCATCACGGTGGTGATCTGGTCAATATGGCGGCCATCAGGCGTTGGCCATGCGCGCCACTGCTTGCCGTAAACCGGGCCCAGGTTGCCGTTTTCATCTGCCCATTCGTCCCAGATTGAGACGTTATTTTCGTGCAGATACGCAACGTTGGTATCGCCTTGCAGGAACCAGAGCAGTTCATGAATGATCGAGCGCAGGTGGCAGCGCTTTGTCGTCACCAGTGGGAAGCCTTCTTGTAGATTGAAGCGCATCTGGTGGCCAAAAATGGAGAGCGTACCGGTACCGGTGCGGTCGTTTTTCGGCGTGCCCTCATCGAGCACTTTTTTCATCAATTCAAGATACTGTTTCATGGTTCCTCAGGAAATTTGTTGCTGTGGACGACGACGATACGCCCAAATCATCATAATGGCACCCGCGACAATCATCGGAATGGAGAGGATCTGCCCCATGCTGATGTACTGTACCCACTCGCCGGTAAACTGCGCGTCTGGCTGACGGAAGAACTCGACGATAATACGGAATGCGCCGTAGCCGATCAGGAACAGGCCGGAGACAGCGCCCATCGGACGCGGTTTGCGGATAAACAGGTTGAGGATGATAAACAGCACCACGCCTTCCAGCGCCAGCTCGTACAGCTGAGACATATGGCGCGGCAGCACGCCGTAGGTATCGAAAATGGACTGCCACTCCGGATGTGATGGCAGCAGCGCGATATCTTCTGCGCGAGAGCCCGGGAAGAGCATCGTGTACGGCACGCTCGGATCGACGCGGCCCCACAGCTCACCGTTGATAAAGTTGCCCAGACGGCCAGCGCCGAGACCAAACGGGATCAGCGGTGCGATAAAATCTGATACCTGGAAGAAGTTGCGTTTGGTCCGTTTGGCAAAAATTACCATTACCAGGATCACCCCAATCAGGCCGCCGTGGAAGGACATGCCGCCGTCCCAGACGCGGAACAGATAGAGTGGGTCATTCAGGAATACCGGGAAGTTATAGAACAGCACATACCCAATACGGCCACCGAGGAACACGCCGAGGAAGCCCGCATAAAGCAGGTTTTCAACTTCGTTTTTAGTCCAGCCGCTGCCCGGACGGCTGGCGCGACGGCCAGCGAGCCACATGGCAAAAATGAACCCCACCAGGTACATCAGACCGTACCAGTGAAGCGAAACAGGTCCTACTGAGAAAATGACCGGATCAAATTCCGGAAAATGCAGATAACCACTGTTCATCTGTCACCACAAGATGTTGTTATTCCGCTGAAAGTGGCCAGCGGTAGAAATGCGATTCTGCTGTAAGCAGAGGCTCCAAAGTTGCGAATCATAGCACAAGGCGGGCGCGGGGGATGCGCCAGAGATGTAAAAGATGTGTATAGGGTTTGATGCGCGCTGGCGCCCTCACCCACAGGGAGAGGGCGAAAGACGATTAGCGGCCACCGCGGATCAGGCCGCCCATACCGCGTCGTTCCATAAACGCCGCGACCTGATGACGAACCTCAGCGGCCAACTGCGCGTCAAGGCTGCGTTCAGCCAGCTCGCGAGCATCATTGATGTCGATATGCCGCAGCAGGTATTTCACGCGGGCGACCGCGCGACCATTCATCGACAGATGGCGGTATCCCAGACCAATCAGGATTGCAACACACATGGAATCCCCGGCCATTTCACCGCACAGGCGTAAATCAATGCCGTACTGTTCCGCTTCACGGGCAATCATCGCTAACGCGCGAATAATCGCCGGATGCAGGCTGTCGTAGATACTGGCGACGCGGGTATTGTTACGGTCAACGGCCAGGATATATTGCGTCAGGTCGTTTGTGCCGACAGAGATAAAATCAACACGGTTTGCCAGCTGCGGCAGCATAAAGACCATAGACGGCACTTCAAGCATCACCCCGATACGGGGTTTCGGGATCGCGTAGCCGATCATCTCTTCCACCTCACGGCCCGCACGTTCGATCAGTCGCCGGGACTCGTCGATCTCATCAATGCTGGTGACCATCGGCAGTAAGATGCTGAGATTGCCCGTCGCCGCGTTGGCGCGCAGCATCGCACGCACCTGGATCAGGAAGATCTCCGGCTGGTCGAGCGTAATGCGGATCCCACGCCAGCCCAGGCACGGGTTTTCCTCGCTGATCGGCATATAGGGCAGCTGTTTATCCGCCCCGACGTCCAGCGTTCGCAGGGTGACAGGTTTGTCGTTAAACATCTGCAGCATGCCCTGATACTGCGCCACCTGCTCCTCTTCCGAGGGGAAACCGCTCTGCAGCATAAACGGAATTTCAGTACGGTACAGGCCAATACCGTCGATGCGGCTGCCAAGCTTTTCCTCATGCTCAGGGCTTAAACCGGCGTTGAGCATGACTTTAATCCGCTCACCGCTCTTCAGCTGTGCGGGCAGGTTAACGTCATCTTCCGCCAGCTTGCTTAATTCATTCTCTTCGCTGATAAGACGCTGGTATTCCTGGAGCAGAACCGGCTCAGGATCGACCAGCAGCTCACCGCGATAGCCGTCAACCACCAGCGTACGGCGGTGCAGTACCGACGGCTGAATATCCGCCCCCATAACGGTAGGAATACCCAGTGCGCGCACCATAATGGCGGCGTGGGAGTTGGCGGCACCATCGCGCACCACCACACCGGCCAGCCTGTCCTGAGGCAGTTCAGCCAGCGTCGTTGCCGATAGTTCATCGGCGACCAGAACAAACCGTTTTGGCCAGGCATTCGGCCCCTGAATGGTGTCATCAAGATGGAACAGCAGGCGCTGTCCGAGAGCCCGAAGATCTCCAGCCCGCTCTTTCAGGTAACCGTCCGTCAGTGCCGCAAATTGGTCGGCAAATTTTTCGATGACCTTCTTAACCGCCCATTCTGCGACCGAGCCTTTGTCCACTTCTGCAAACAGCTCACGACGCAGACGCGCATCGGAGAGCAGGTGCGAATAGAGGTCGAAGATGGCCGCCGTCTCTTTTTGTGCGCCTGCGGCAAAGCGCTTGCTGTAACGACGAAATTCATTCGCCGCCTCTTCCAGCGCGGCGGTAAGACGCTCGCGCTCAAGCGCTTCATCAAGCGTTGAGGCTTCGTAAACCTGCTCCATTAGCGGCAGGGTGGCGTCCATCCAGCCTTCCGCTATCGCGACGCCTGGCGAGGCAGGAAGGGCACGAATGCGCGTATGGCGATACTGACCAAAGAGCGCGGCAAGCTGGGACTGAGAGAGGATCGCCGCCATCTGCGTGGCCAGCGTGACGAGGAAAGACTCTTCGCTTTCATCGTACTGACGTAGCTCGCGCTGCTGGACAACCAGCACGCCGAGCAGCTGGCGACGCTGGATAATCGGCACGCCAAGGAAAGCGCGGAAGCGCTCTTCTTTTACGGAAGGAATGTATTTAAAGCTGGGGTGTTTTTGCGCGTCAGCAAGGTTGATAGGTTCAGCCAGCCGGCCAACCAGACCGACGATACCTTCATCAAATGCCAGCGTTACGGTGCGTCCACGTGGTTTTTTCAAACCACGGGTCGCCATCAGGTAATAGCAGCGCCGATCGTGGTCGGCCAGATACACCGAACAGACCTCGGTCTCCATCGCAAGACAGATGTCAGTGACCAGAATATTCAGCGCCTCGTTCAGACGCGGAGCACTGGCCACCTTCTCGACTATTTCTCGCAAGCGGGTGAGCATGATTTGCGTAGCTTAACCTCTTTTACGTCGCCATGCAGGTGCGCTCTGCGGCTTAGGCGGGATCTCCTGAAGCTGCATTACCACACTTGCAAACTCTTTCATCACCCTACGGTAAACATCGCGTTTAAATGACACGACCTGACGAACAGGATACCAATAGCTCACCCAGCGCCAGCCATCGAACTCCGGCGTACTGCTGGTTTGCATATTGATGTCTGAATCGTTGCCCACCAACTGCAACAGAAACCACTTCTGTTTCTGGCCGATACAAACCGGCTTTGTGTCCCAACGCACCAAACGTTTCGGTAACTTGTAACGCAACCAGTTGCGGGTCGAAGCCAGGATGCGAACATCTTTTCGGCTTAAACCGACCTCTTCAAAAAGCTCCCGGTACATCGCTTGTTCTGGGGACTCTCCTGGATTGATCCCGCCTTGCGGGAACTGCCAGGAGTGCTGACCATATCGCCGGGCCCACATTACCTGGCCCTGACGATTACAAATTACTATTCCTACGTTCGGGCGGTAGCCATCGTCATCAATCACCGGACTACCCCAAACTAAACCTTATATATGAATGATTGTTTCACACTACAGGGAGGCGGTAAACCACTCTCTTACAGGGCTGCAGCCTAATAACATTTGAATAACTCACAAATAAGTGCTGAGTTATGAACAGATGAGCGTCAGTGAAGGGAATTTTATTCACCTTTTCTGTGGATATAGTTGTGAAGAAGTGTCTGATTACCGATGAACAACCTCAAACAACGCCGTGCCCCCTTTTTTACCGTGATTAAATAATGTAATTATTTTCATATAGTTAAATGCATTACCATGAACATAAAACAGAATAGCGTGACGATCGTCACATCAGGGATCGTCGTGCTGATGAAAGATCGAACAGCGTCGGTTTTATCCACAGATTGTGCCAATAAGTTAGTCACAATTTGTTTGAAAATTCGATTTTCATCGCACGTCAAGGCTGTAAATTGAAACAGTAGTCAGGGTTATGCCCAGTTATCCCATTTTTCTGTGGATAACATGGTGTAAGATCCTGTTCATTGTCAGTGACCAGATTTGAACAACCTGTTTTATGACACAGATGGAACGATTTTAAACCCATAAAAAAACCTATAAATCATAGACATGGAATATTGGTACAGAAATAGTTAAACTCTATCCACAGGGGACAATTTCTTCGTTCGTTTTTTAATCAAAAGGTTATCTTCATGCATCCGCTTACACCCTTGCTCTCACCGCCGTCCAGCGAGGGCCAGTTGCTCCAGCAGGCACAGCGACTGGCAGGCTTTTCGCTTGGCGAGCTGGCGGCAATGGCCGGGCTTCAGATCCCGAAGGATCTCAAGCGGGATAAAGGCTGGATCGGCATGCTGCTTGAGCTGTGGCTGGGCGCCAGCGCAGGGAGCAAACCCGAGCAGGATTTTGCAGCACTTGGCGTGGAGTTAAAAACCATCCCTGTAGACCGCCAGGGCAAGCCCCTTGAGACCACCTTCGTCTGCGTTGCGCCATTAACCGGCAACACCGGCGTGACGTGGGAAACCAGCCACGTTCGCCACAAGCTGAAGCGCGTGTTGTGGGTACCGGTTGAAGGTGAGCGTCAGATCCCCCTGGCTGAGCGTCGCGTTGGCGCGCCGCTGCTCTGGAGCCCGAACGACGATGAAGAGCATCAGCTGCGGCTGGACTGGGAGGAGCTGATGGACATGATTGTGCTTGGGCAGGTAGAGCGCATCACCGCCCGACACGGAGAAGTATTACAACTGCGCCCGAAAGCGGCCAACAGTAAAGCGCTTACCGAGGCAATCGGCGCGCGGGGCGAGCCGATACTGACGTTGCCGCGCGGTTTTTATCTCAAAAAGAATTTCACCGGCGCACTCCTGGCACGTCATTTCCTGTTAAAAACATAGTTTTTTACTTATTTTGAGAGCTCTCAAACATAATCGACTGCTTTTTAAGATTTTACCGCTTCCTCAAGTCGCCATATCGGGTTATTACTAGATTATGATTTGATACGCGCCAGATGAGGACGATAACGATGAAAAAATGGGCAGTGTTAGTTTCTGCAGTCGGTTTAGCGTTTGCCGTATCGGGCTGTAGCAGCGATTACGTTATGGCGACAAAAGACGGTCGGATGATCCTGACCGACGGCAAACCCGAAGTCGACGATGATACCGGTCTGGTCAGCTACCGCGACCAGGAAGGCAATAAAATGCAGATCAATCGCGACGAAGTATCGCAAATTATCGAGCGATAAACAGAGAGAGGTCAGTCGCTTGCTGGCCTTTTTGATTTTTTTCTTCCCCTTTTGCTTCCCCTCTGCCATGTTTATATTCCTTTGTCGGGCACGCCCTGACGCGGTCTATAAGTCTACTGAGGAAGCCGGCTATGCATTATCACCGTATCCCCCACAGCGCTCTGGAAATAAGCCAACTGGGGTTGGGCACGATGACATTTGGTGAACAAAACAGCGAAGCCGATGCCCATGCACAACTCGATTACGCCGTCAGCCAGGGGATCAACCTGATTGATGTCGCGGAGATGTACCCTGTTCCGCCACGTCCGGAAACGCAGGGGCTTACCGAAACCTACGTCGGTAACTGGCTGGCAAAACACGGCAACCGTGAAAAGCTGGTGATTGCCTCAAAAGTCAGCGGTCCCGCGCGCAACAACGATACCGGGATCCGCCCGAATCAGATCCTCGATCGCAAGAATATCCGCGCCGCACTGGACGCCAGCCTGAAGCGCCTGCAAACCGACTACCTCGACCTGTATCAGGTGCACTGGCCGCAGCGCCCAACCAACTGCTTTGGTAAGCTCGGCTACAGCTGGAATGAGAGCGCCCCCGCCGTAACGCTGCTGGAAACGCTGGAAGCGCTGACCGAGTGCCAGCGTGCGGGAAAAATTCGCTACATTGGCGTCTCTAACGAAACGGCCTTTGGCGTAATGCGCTATCTGCACCTTGCAGATAAACACGATCTGCCGCGTATCGTCACCATCCAGAACCCTTACAGCCTGCTTAACCGTAGCTATGAGGTGGGTCTGGCCGAAGTGACGCAATATGAAGAAGTGGAACTGCTCGCCTATTCCTGTCTCGGCTTTGGCACGCTGACGGGAAAATACCTGAACGGCGCGAAGCCGGCCGGGGCGCGAAATACCCTTTTTAGCCGCTTTACCCGCTACAGCGGCGAGCAGACGCAGAAAGCCGTTGCAGCCTATGTGGATATCGCAAAACGTCACGGTCTTGACCCTGCGCAGATGGCTCTGGCCTTCGTGCGTCGTCAGCCGTTTGTTGCCAGCACTCTGCTGGGCGCGACCACGATGGAACAGCTGAAAACCAATATTGAGAGTTTCCATCTGAACCTGAGTGAAGAGGTGTTAGCGGAGATTGAAGCGGTGCATCAGGTATACACATACCCGGCGCCGTAATAAAAGCAAAACGGCAACGCACGTTGCCGTTTTTAGGGTTTGCTCCCTCTCCCTGTGGGAGAGGGCCGGGGTGAGGGCATCAGGCCGCACTTATCAACGCCGACGCTGCCAGATCCATAATCCCGCAATCGCCAGGGCAAACAGCCCACCAAACCCTACGCCAATCCCCACCACCGGCACACCCACTTTTACCGCCAGCGAGTAGAGCCCCAGCATTAGCAGCATCGCCAGGTTTTCGCCCAGGTTTTGTACGGCGATGGCATTCCCGGCCCCGACGGTCTGCTTGCCACGTTCCTGCAGCAACGCGTTCAGCGGCACCACGAAGAAACCGCCCAGAATACCAATCAGGATGAGCAGGACATAGGCAGGCAATAATGCATGTTGCAGCGAGAAAATCAGCACCACGACGCCAATCAGGATCCCTGCGGGCATGCAGCGTGCTACCGTCTCGAGCGTCACCAGCTTCGCCGCCGCGCCTGCTCCCACCACAATGCCGATGGCCACCATCGCATTAAGATAGGTCGGCGTCGCGTTGTCAGTAATACCCAGCGCCACAGGCACCCACAGCACCAGCAGGAAGCGCAGCGTGACGCCCGCGCCCCAGAACATACTGGTTCCCATCAGGGAGAAACGCGTTTCACCGTTACGCCAGAGCACGCGACAGGCGGTAAAGAAACTGCCGGTCATCGGCTTAAAGCGCCAGGATTGCCCCGGGCGAGCCACAGGCAGTTTGGGAATAAACAGGTTCGCCACGACCGCGCCGCCATAAACTGCCGCGCATACGCCCAGTGCCGCCAGGACATGCCAGTCTGCCAGTACGCCGCCCGCAACGGATCCGAGCAGGATAGCGGCAATGGTTGACGACTCCATCAGGCCGTTGGCTTTCACCAGCTTATCGCCCGTGGTCAGCTCTCCGAGAATGCCATACTTCGCCGGAGAGTAGGCGGCAGCGCCAATGCCCACCAGCGTATAGCCAATAAACGGATTGAAGCCAAAGCAAATGCTGGCGGCACCCAGCAGCTTGAGACCGTTGGCAAACATCATCACCCGGCCTTTGGGGAAACTGTCCGCCACCTGCCCTACGAACGGAGCAAAGATAATGTAAGCGCCCACAAACACCATCTGCAGGATCGGCTGGCTCCAGTCGGGGTAAAACTCGGCTTTCAGCAGCGCCAGGGTGGCAAACAGCAGCGCGTTATCACCGAACGCAGAGAGAAACTGTGCGGCGATGACGGCCATCATGCCTTTCGACCTGAGCGATGTGTTAGTGTGTACTGACTCACGCATTTTGCTGTTCCGCCTCTTCTACCATGCCTTTCAGGGTCACGAAATCGGGCTTCCCGCTACCCAGCACCGGGAGCTGCTTCAGATATCGAATATCGCGCGGCACGGCCAGTTCAGGGATACCGTGTTCACGCGCGTGGCTCAGTAACCTGTCGCGCTTAAGCTCAGCGTCGGTCGTAAACAGCACCAGCGCCTCGCCTTTGCTGGCATCGCTCTTCACCACCGTCGCATGCATCTTGTCCGCGGACACGGCCGTCGCCAGCTGCTCAACCATTTCCAGAGAGACCATTTCACCGGCGATTTTTGCGAAGCGTTTCGCACGTCCCTGAATCTGAACAAAGCCTTGTTCATCAAAACGGACAATATCACCGGTGTCGTACCAGCCGGTTTCAACCTCGCCGTCGACGTTTTCCGCCGTCGGGACCTCCAGCACGCCTGGGTTTTCCACGCGCAGGTAACCGTTCATCACGTTTGGCCCTTTCAGCTGCAGACGGCCACCGTCCTCAATGCCCGGCACGGCCAGCAGACGCGCATCCATTCCCGGCAGAATTCGGCCCACCGTACCCGGCTTCGCCGCCATCGGTACGTTAATCGAGACCACGGGAGCACACTCGGTAACGCCATAACCTTCGAGAATGCGCAGGCCGAACTTGTCCTGCCAAATCTGCCGCGTGCTGTCCTGCAGTTTTTCCGCACCGGCCACCACATACCGCACGCGATAGAAGTCATACGGATTGGCGAAACGCGCATAGTGGCCCAGGAAGGTCGAGGTGCCGAACAGGACGGTGCAGTTACGGTCATACACCAGCTCCGGCACAATGCGGTAATGCAGCGGGCTTGGATAGAGGAACACTTCTGCGCCGGTCAGCAGCGGCGTAAACAGCCCCACCGTCAGGCCAAAGGAGTGGAACAGCGGCAGCGCCGACATAAAACGATCATCCGCGGTAAAGTCGGCAATGCTTTTAATCTGCTCAACGTTCGCCAGAATGCTCTTGTGGCTGTGGACGACGCCTTTCGGGTTGCCCTCCGATCCCGACGTGAAGAGGATAATCGCATCATCTTCCGGCTGCTGTTTGACCTGCGCCAGACGCGGCATCATAAGGTGAGCAAAAATCCACAGCTTGTCGCCGGTGGTCACGTCCGCTTTCAGATCTTCCAGGAAGACCCAGCGCACCTGGGTGAGCTGCTCGGGAAGATGCCATAGCTTGCCTTTGTCCAGGAACTGACGAGAGGTAAAGACGGTATTAATCTGGGCAGCGGTGATGGCGCTGGTCAGCCCTTTCACGCCCGCCGTGTAGTTCATCATGGCCGGGATGCGCCCCCGGGAAACCGCACCAAAAATCACCGCCGCGCTGATACCTGCGTTAGGCAGCATCAGGCCAATCTTTTCGCCCTTCTTGCTGTACTTCTCCAGAATGCGGCCCACAAACAGGGTCTTGGTCAGCAGTTTGCGATAGGTATCCGGGGTAAAGTTGATGTCTTCGATGCAGTTTTTCTTCGCGCCATAGCGGTGCTGCGCGGAAAGTAGAGATTCGTACAGCGTTTCGCGCGGGCGCACGGCCATGCGCGCTTCCATCATAATCTGATGCAGCATTTCCCCGGCGATTTTACGGCGATCGCGGGCACGCGGTGCGTCGGGCATCGGTAGCGACGTTGGCGGCAGAATATGCAGCGTGATTTTTGGGAACAGACGCTGCTTCACCAGCCCCTTCAGGCGGCTGAAATGGCTCAGCTCTGCGCCTTCAATGCGCAGCGGCACCACGGTCGCTTTTGACTTCGCCGCGACAAACCCCGCGCCGTCGTAGATTTTCATCAGCGAACCGGTCACTGAAATCCGCCCTTCCGGGAAAATGACCACCGGACGCCCCTGCTCGACCAGACGCACCAGATGCTTAATCATCATCGGCTTTGTCGGGTCGAGCGGCACAAAATCAATCAGCGGCGTGAGCCAGCGCATATACCACTGCTGGCTGATGGAGGTATAAACCGCAAACACCGGGCGCACGGGCAGAAACAGCGCCAGCAGGATGCCATCTATAAAGGAAACATGATTTGGTGTGATAAGAACGCGTTCGCCGCGAAGCGCCTGGGTATCGCCAGTAACGCGGATGCGAAAGAGAATACGGAATAGTGTACGGAAGAACCCAAATAGCATCTCAACTCCCTTTGCCAGCCAGTGTGGAGGGTTGATAGTAAATGGTGGCAGATTACACGAGAAGTGATATGGGAGCGACAGCAAAAGTGGAGGCGAAAAAAAACCTGCGCATCCGCGCAGGTTGGTGCAAGAGATGAGTACGAAACCGTACTAAGAATTCTCACCAATCAATACCTCTGGGATCTCAACTGTATCAACCTCTTTAACGTCCTCGCTATCGGACAATCGCAACAGCCTGAGGCAAAGTGTAACCAAAGGTTCAGATTGACATTTTTCAGACATGACTGCGCGTGTAACGATTACACTACCAGGGTTGTGCTGCGTCACGTTTGTGGAGAGCGGAAATCCGCTCCCCTTGAATGCGCGCCGCTTTTCCGCAACACTATTTGGTGTGTAAACGCTTACCCCCCAATAAGAAGGTAATGAATGGCGACAATAAAGGATGTGGCCCGTCTGGCAGGTGTGTCGGTGGCAACCGTCTCCCGCGTGATTAACGACTCACCGAAAGCCAGTGACGCATCACGCCAGGCGGTACAAAACGCCATGGAATCCCTGAACTATCATCCCAATGCCAATGCCCGCGCGCTCGCCCAGCAGTCCACAGAAACCATTGGTCTGGTGGTAGGCGATGTCTCCGATCCCTTTTTCGGCGCGATGGTGAAAGCCGTTGAACAGGTTTCTTATCAGACAGGTAATTTTTTGCTGATCGGCAATGGCTATCATAATGAGCTAAAAGAACGCCAGGCCATTGAGCAGCTGATCCGCCACCGCTGCGCGGCGCTGGTGGTTCACGCCAAAATGATCCCGGATGCAGAACTGATTCATCTGATGAAACAGATCCCCGGAATGGTCATTATCAACCGCATTATTCCCGGGTTTGAAAAACGCTGCGTGGCGCTCGACGACCGCTACGGCGCGTGGCTTGCGACCCGTCATCTGATTCAACAGGGCCACACCCGGATTGGCTATCTCTGCTCAAATCACCCGATTTCTGATGCAGAAGACCGCCTGCAGGGCTACTACGATGCCCTGCGCGAAAACGGACTGCCGTGTAACGATCGCCTGGTTGCCTACGGTGAACCGGATGAGAGCGGCGGTGAGCAGGCCATGACCGAGCTGCTGGGCCGCGGACGGAATTTCACGGCGGTTGCCAGCTATAACGACTCTATGGCCGCAGGGGCAATGGGGGTGTTGAATGACAACGGAATTGAGGTACCGGCAGAAATTTCGCTGATTGGCTTCGATGACGTGCTGGTCTCTCGCTACGTGCGCCCGCGTCTGACCACCGTGCGCTACCCGATTATCACAATGGCCACGCAGGCCGCCGAGCTGGCGTTAGCGCTGGCTGAACAGCGCCAGCCGCCGGATATTACGCATCTGTTTAGCCCGACGCTGGTTCGCCGTCACTCCGTTGCCTCACCTGCGGAAGCGCAGAGCGAATAACGGTAGAGGTGAACCCGCGTGTTGGGGTATTCCAGCCCATCACCGATATACTGCCAGCCGTAACGTTCGTAAAAGTCGCGGCAGGCAGACCAGAGGTGCAGTTCTTCATATCCCGCCTGTGCCGCCCAGGTAATAACGTGCTGCTGTAACCGTCCTGCCAACCCCTTACCTCGCGCCGCGTCGTCGACGTAGAGCGCCGCCAGCCACGGAAAGAGATCCTGACGGGTGATCAAATCGCAGCGCCAGAGCCCTACCGTACCAAGAAGCTGTTCGTCTTCTACTGCGATAAAAGTCAGCGGTAATGCTCCCGGCGTCTGGCTGTGCTCAACGATGCTGTGGAAAAATTCCCGGGGGAGCCCTTCGCCAAAGGCCTGCCAGAGCCAGTCGGTGACCTGCTCCGCATAGTGCGGTGCCTGGTAAAGCGGGAGGATGACACTCTTTTTCACGTTTCACCTGCTTTTTCTCATGTATCTGCTGGCCTGAAGCTCCGGCCCGGTTCGGCGATTATTTTACCAGACTCAGACTATTTAGTTTTACTTCAGGCAGGCCAGATGCATCGTTACTAAAAAGCGTGATCGTGGCGGAGTTTTTGCGCTTCCCGCATCGCTTATACGCCCTGAGGTCTGTGTTAAACTGCAGACCATTACGTGGAAGCAGGAATGTAGAATGGCAACAATGCTGGATGTCTCACTGCGTGCGGGCGTGTCGAAGGCTACCGTCTCGCGCGTGCTGAACGGCACAGGTCAGGTTAAAGAGAGTACGCGTCAGCAGGTGTTTGCGGCGATGGAAGAGCTGGGCTATCGCCCGAACTTTCTCGCGCGTTCACTGGCTAACCAGACCAGCAACAGCATTGGTCTGGTCGTCTCTACCTTCGACGGCTTTTACTTTGGCCGCCTTCTCCAGCAGGCGTCGCGGCAGACGGAAACCCACGGGAAACAGCTGATCGTCACCGATGGTCACGACGCGCCGGAACAGGAAGAACAGGCGGTGCAGATGCTGGCCGATCGCCAGTGCGATGCCATCGTGCTTTACACGCGCTATATGAGCGAGAAAGCGATCGTCAAACTGATGGACACCGTGAAAACGCCGCTGGTGGTCATTAACCGTGAAGTGAGCCAGGCGCCGGATCGCTGCGTGTTCTTCGAGCAGCAGGATGCGGCGTTTAAGGCCGTGGATTACCTGATAAGCCAGGGACATCGGGAGATCGCCTGTATCACCGTGCCGATCCATACCCCAACCGGGAAAGCGAGGCTGATGGGCTATCGCAAGGCGCTGGAAAAGCACGGCATCCGCCTGGACGAGCGTCGGATAAAGTACGGCGATGCGGGAATGACGCGGGGATACGAGCTGTGCAAGGAGCTGATTGCCGACGGCGTGCCGTTTAGCGCCCTGTTTGCCTGTAACGACGATATGGCGCTGGGCGCGTCCAAAGCGTTACACCAGGCGGGGCGTAAAATTCCGCAGGATATTTCGCTGTTCGGCTTTGACGATGCTCCAAGCGCGAAATGGCTGGAGCCTGCGCTCTCATCGGTTTATCTGCCTATCGACAATATGATTGTCACGGCCATCGATCAGGCGATCCGGCTGGCAAAAAACCAGCCGGTCGATGCCATCCCGCCGTTTACCGGCACGCTGGTCTTACGCGATTCGGTCACGACGGGGCCGTACTTTAATCAGATGAGTTCTAAAGCCAGCAGTTCCTGAATAGTCTGGCGACGACGGATCAGACGTGCTTTACCGTTATCAAACAGCACTTCCGGCAGCAGCGGGCGGCTGTTGTAGTTAGATGACATCGACGCCCCGTAGGCACCGGTATCATGCAGCACAAGATAATCACCCGGTTTGACCTCTGGCAGCGCGCGGGTCTCCACTTTGCCGCCTTCCTGCTGAGTGAACACGTCACCCGATTCACACAGCGGCCCCGCAACGACCGTCTCAACCCGCGGCGCCTGCGTTAAATCGCGGCCGTCGGCAGCCAGGGCGGTAATGTGGTGATAGCTACCGTACATGGACGGACGCATCAGATCGTTAAAGCCTGCGTCAATCAATACGAAGTGGCGAGACCCCATCTCTTTCACGCTGCGCACCTGTGAAACCAGCACACCGGCTTCCGCCACCAGGAAACGACCCGGCTCAATTTCCAGCTTCACCGCGTGGCCAAGATGCGCGGCAATTTGGTCACGCGCGGCGCTCCACAGACCGTAATAGTGATCGGTATCGATCGCCTCTTCCCCTTCGCGATAGGGAATGGAGAGACCACCACCGGCAGAGATCGCCTCCAGATCCTGGCCGAAGTCGACAACCTGGCGCACCATCGCGCCGCACACCTGCTCCAGGTGGCCGTAATCGACGCCAGAGCCAATGTGCATATGAATACCCACAAGCTTCAGGCTGTAGCGCTGTAATACCTCCAGCGCGGCAGGCATATCGGCATACCAGATCCCGTGCTTGCTGTTTTCGCCGCCGGTATTGGTTTTTTGGCTGTGCCCATGACCAAAGCCCGGGTTCACGCGCAGCCAGACGCGATGGCCGGGAGAAACCTGACCCAGCTGCTCCAGCATATCCACAGAACCGGCATTTACCGGGATCTGCAGTTCGTGGACGCGCGCAAGCGTCGCATCGTCGATCACATCAGCGGTAAAGACTATCGCGTCGCCGTCGGCTTTCGGATCGAATCCCGCCGCCAGCGCGCGCTCGATTTCGCCCAGTGAGACGGAGTCGACCTTCACGCCCTGCTCACGCATCAGGCGCAGAATATGGATATTAGAGCAGGCCTTCTGGGCAAAACGCACCACGTCAAACTGATGCAGGGCGGCGATCTTCTCGCGAACGATCTGCGCGTCGTAGACCCACACCGGGCAGCCAAACTCGGCGGGCAGGCGCAGCAGGTTGTCGGCGTTCAAATCGGTATCAGTCTGGTTCAGCGGGCGTGGCATGGTCTTCTCCGGATAAATGCGTTTTGATGATTACGCCACAGCGCGAAGAGAATAAAAAATATCGTTTTATCGCGAGTCTATGCAAAAATGATATGGACAGTAATCTGCTTTCAGGTGCCCTATGCCCGCCGTCAATTTACGCCACATCGAAATTTTTCACGCCGTGATGACCACCGGCAATCTCACCGAAGCCGCGCAGATGCTGCATACCTCGCAGCCGACGGTGAGCCGCGAGCTGGCGCGCTTCGAGAAAGTGCTGGGGCTGAAGCTGTTCGAACGCACCCGCGGCAGGCTTCACCCAACGGTACAGGGGTTACGCCTGTTCGAGGAAGTTCAGCGCTCCTGGTACGGACTGGACAGAATAGTGAGCGCTGCGGAAAGCCTGCGCGAGTTTCGCCAGGGCGAGCTGTCGATCGTCTGCCTGCCCGTCTTTTCGCAATCTTTTTTGCCGATGCTGCTTCAACCCTTTCTGGCCCGATACCCGGAGGTCAACCTCACCATCGTGCCTCAGGAATCCCCCCTGCTTGAAGAGTGGCTTTCGGCTCAGCGCCATGATTTAGGCCTGACCGAAACCCTCTCCACGCCAGCGGGAACGGCGCGCACGGAGTTGCTCTCGTTAGATGAAGTGTGCGTTCTGCCCGTCGGGCATCGGCTTGCCGGTAAGGCGGTGCTCACACCGGAGGATTTTCACGGGGAAAACTACATTAGCCTGTCGCAAACCGACAGCTACAGACAGCTGCTGGATACGCTGTTTGCCGAGCATCAGGTCAAACGGCGAATGGTGGTGGAAACGCACAGCGCGGCTTCGATTTGCGCGATGGTGCGTGCAGGCGTCGGCGTCGCGGTGGTGAATCCGCTCACGGCGCTGGACTATGCCGGAGGCGGGATCGTCATCCGCCGCTTTAGCGTGTCCGTCCCGTTCACCGTGAGCCTGATCCGCCCGCTGCACCGTCCGGCTTCCGCGCTGGTGGACGCTTTCACCGAACACTTAACAGAGCACGCGCGTCAGGTGGCGCTTCGCTTACCTGACCTGCAAAACCCGTTATGACAGCATAAACGCCACGGCATCCGCGGCATGGATGGCGGTGGTATCATATACCGGGACAGGGCTTTGCTCGACGGGCACCAGTAAACCGATCTCGGTGCAGCCGAATATCCCCCCTTCGGCCCCCTGCTGCGCGAGTTTATCAATGACGCTGACGTAATACGCGCGGGAAGAGTCGCTGAAGGTACCGAGGCAAAGTTCGTCAAAGATAATCTGGTTGACGCGCGCCCGATCTTCTTCACCAGGGATCAGGCTTTCGATCCCGAATTCACTGTGCAAACGTCCGCGATAAAAATCCTGCTCCATGGTGTAGCGTGTACCCAAAAGCGCTACGCGGCGCATCCCGGAGGCCGCAATCGCACGCCCGGTCGCGTCCGCGATATGCAGAAACGGCAGCGCGCAGCGGTCCTCAATGTGCGACGCCACTTTGTGCATGGTATTGGTACAAAGCACGATACCCTGGGCGCCGGCGCGTTCCAGCCCCAGCGCAGCCTGGGCCAGGATCTCCCCGGCTTTATCCCACTCACCGCTCGACTGGCAGGCTTCGATTTCATGGAAATCAACGCTGTGCAGCAGCAGGCTTGCGGAGTGCAGACCACCCAGTCGCTGCTTTACCCCTTCGTTAATCAGGCGATAATAAGGGATTGTCGATTCCCAGCTCATTCCACCTAACAGGCCGATCGTTTTCATCATCCCTCCTTATCTTTGGTCTCTTTTTTTAACATAACCGATGCCCATAAAAAAAGGCGCTCTATTCAGCGCCTTTTTAAACTTCAGAATTTATTCCGTCACCGGCTGTGGCTTCGGAGCACGGGTGAGCATCGCCTCACGCAGCAAAACGCTACCGCAGGCAAACAGGCCCCCCATGAGCGCCGCCAGAAGGACAATCAGAGCCTTGCTCGGGCCATCCTTTTTCACCGGCATGGAAGGCGAAAGCTGATACCTGAATGGCTCAAGTTTAACATCGGAAAAGGAGAGCTTTTTCAGCTGTGCGAGGTGGTATTCCCGGTTCTGGAACTCTGCATTCAGCTCTGTCACATCCTTCAGATTTTTTTCAATCTGCAGCTTTTGCGCGATACCGTCAGCACCGAGCGCAACGGAGTAATCCGGGTCATCTTTTACGGCCTGCCCGTTGCTGTAAACCGGCTTCTTGATGCCTGCGGCATTTGCCACTTCCAGCGAATAATTCAGTCGCTGCAGGTTGGCATTGTGAACATTGGTCAGACGGACACGATCCAGTTCCAGCTGCTGCTCAACCACCTTCGTTTTCAGGGCGATCTGGTTGCGAATATTCTGCACCGTCTCTTTTTCAACAATAGCCGCGATATGACCGATATATCCCGACAGGACGGCTTGCGCATCTTCGGCTGTCGGAGCTGAGAAGCTTAATGTCCATGAAACATAAGGTGCGTTATCCACGTCTTTTGCCTGAACGTTATTCACCGCTTTCAGTCGGTCTGAAATGTTGTCTATCGCACGATGCAATTCTATGGGATCAACCTCGGCCCCATTCAACAGCGATATCACGTAAGGAGAGGTCGTCATGTACTCTTCGAACAATGACTGTGACTGGAACTTTTTAATAAACAGGTCAAAGAGTTGCGGACGGGTAATCTTCACGTCCACATCAAGTACCTGTAACGTCACCATCATTTGATGCAACGGGTTCCACTGCAGCTGTTCTGCCGGGGTGATCACCGCTTTACTGGTCCAGTGCTGCGGCAGTAAAAATGAAAGGGCCAGCCCCGCCAGCGCGAAAGCAAAAATAATGGTGGCGATACGTTTTTTCGCCGCCAGAAGGAGCGCAAAGAGTCCCAGAAGATCTATCTCTTTTTCGCTTAAAGCCGGGGCGGTATAACGGGGAAAGTCGAGGTCCGTACTTTTTTTGAAATCCATCTCTGACATAGTGATTCTTCTTTTTCCGGATGCAACGCATCTTTTCACAATTGATAGCGGTGGCCCGATAATACAACAACATAAGAAAAATCCTAATGCCAGATACCTCTCGCTGTCTACTCCCTACCAGAGTTAGTAGTGAGCTTAATCACATTATTATTGTGATTAAGCCACCTTTTCCTTTTTAGTTTCGGTAAGTATTAAAACCTTCGGTTAGGAAAAAGAATCACACGCCGATGTTACGCAGTTTCTCCCCAGCCATCAGCTTGCGTTCAATGTGTTCCAGCGTCACGCCTTTGGTTTCCGGGATTAGCCAGAACGTGACGCCAATAAACGCGACGTTCAACACCGTGTAGAGCCAGAAGGTTCCGGCAGCACCAATTGAATCCAGCAGCGTCAGGAACGTCGCGCCGATGATCATGTTCGACACCCAGTTGGTGGTCGTAGAACAGGTGATGCCAAAGTCACGGCATTTCAGCGGCTGAATTTCGGAACACAGGATCCACACCACGGGCGCGGCGCTCATCGCGTAACCTGCGATACACATCATGGTCATCCCAACAGAAAGCCAGGAAAGCCCGCTTGATGCCGTGCCGTTATCAAACTGCATCAGGCAGTAGCCGAGGATCAGCGTGCCGATCGCCATCACGCTGAAGCCGATTTTCAGCGCCGGTTTACGCCCGGCTTTGTCCACGGTGAATACCGCAATGAACGTGGCGAACATAAAGGTCAGCCCGACCACCAGGGTCGCGATCATCTGCTGTTCCGTAGTGGTGAACCCGGCCATTTTGAAAATGCGCGGCGCGTAGTACATGATGATGTTCATCCCGGTGAACTGCTGCATCGCCTGCAGCAGCATGCCGAGGAAGACCGCACGGCGCACGTTGCGGTTGATCTTAAACAGCGCCCAGCCGCCCTGCTTCAGCTTCAGGCTTTCGCGGATCTCGTTCAGCTCTTCGCGCGCTTTTTCCGAGGTATCGCGCAGCATGCGCAGGACCTCTTCTGCCTCCACGTGGCGCCCTTTTTGCGCCAGCCAGCGCGGACTGTTTGGCAGGAAAACCACCAGGACGATCAGCACCAGCGCCGGTAAGGCCAGCACGCCCAGCATCGCGCGCCAGTTGCCGCTGTAGCTGAAGTAGGTGTCAGACAGGAACGCCAGCACAATACCCAGTGTGACCATCAGCTGATACATGCTGATCATCTTGCCGCGCACGTTCTCACTCGCCATTTCGGAGAGATAAAGCGGCGCGGTGTAGGAGGCAATCCCCACCGCCACGCCCAGCAGCACGCGGGAGAGCAGCAGCACTTCTACGTTTGTCGCAAACGCGGAGCCGATCGACCCCGCGACGAACAGGATTGCCCCGACCATCAGACTGTATTTGCGCCCCAGGCGGAACGACAGCCAGCCGTTAAACAGCGCGCCAATGGCCGCGCCGAGCATCATGCTGCTCACCACCCACTCCTGCAGACGGTTACTGAGGGTAAAGTGATCGGTAATAAACGGTAATGCGCCAGCAATGACGCCGATATCCAGTCCAAACAACAGGCCCGCCACGGCGGCGGCAATGGAGACAAACTGATTCATGCGCCGGGTGTCACGCAGCGCAGCGGGCATTAGGGTAGAGTCATTTATAGATGTCATATTTTTCCTGCCTCAACAGCAAAATTCGTTAACTGAAATTACGAGAAAGCGAGGAAAAGTGTCAGGCTGGAAATCGCGAAGTTATGGATTATTCCGCTACGGCATACGGTTCTGTGATGGACATTACAATTTCAACTCGTGGCGAATAATCACGTATTTTTACTAATCATCTAATATTTAAGCAATAAAAGTGTGATTGCCGTCATTTATGATTTTTCAGTATGGATTTTTCATCTTTATCGATATGGACTAAGCCAATTTAGCGCAAAAAAAACCTCCGCCCAGGGGCAGAGGTTCTTAATACAGGTGGAATTAACGCGCCAGCCAGCCGCCGTCTACAGCCACGGTGTAACCGTTGATATAATCCGACGCCGGGGAGGCCAGGAAGACAATCGGCCCCATCAGATCGCTCGGCAGGCCCCAGCGTCCCGCAGGAATACGCTCCAGGATCGCCGCGCTGCGCTCTTCGTCTGCGCGCAGCTGCTGCGTGTTGTTGGTCGCCATGTAGCCCGGCGCAATCGCATTCACATTGATATTATGTTTCGCCCATTCGTTCGCCAGCAGGCGGGTCACGCCCATTACGGCGCTTTTGGACGCGGTGTAAGACGGCACGCGAATGCCGCCCTGGAACGAGAGCATAGAGGCAATATTAACGATCTTGCCGCCTTTCCCCTGCGCAATAAAATGCTTCGCCGCCGCCTGGGACATAAAAAATACGCTCTTGATATTCAAATCCATCACGTCGTCCCAGTCGCGCTCGCTGAAGCTGATCGCGTCTTCGCGGCGGATCAGCCCGGCGTTGTTCACCAGAATGTCGATATGACCGAATTCAGCCACCGCGCGGTCCAGCAGTTCAGGAATGGCATCGATTTTACGCAGGTCAGCGGTCAGGCTCAGGAAACGGCGGCCCAGGGCCGTCACGCGTTCGATGGTGTCAGTCGGTTCAACGATATTAATCCCGACGATATCGCAGCCCGCTTCCGCCAGCCCTAACGCCATCCCCTGACCCAGCCCGGTGTCGCACCCGGAAACCACGGCCACTTTCCCCTGCAGAGAGAATGCATCCAGAATCATGTTTATTCCTTACTCTTTCAGAGCCTGTCACTCACAGGCAGGTTTATGCTTCACTGCCCGCCACTAGCGCAGATCGCTGACCGCAACATGGTCCATATCATCAAAGACCTGGTTTTCGCCCACCATTCCCCAGATAAAGGTGTAGGCTTTCGTCCCTACGCCGGAGTGAATAGACCAGCTCGGTGAAATCACCGCCTGCTCGTTGTGCATCACGATATGGCGCGTTTCCTGCGGCTGTCCCATCATGTGGAACACGCAGGCGTCATCATCCATATTGAAGTAGAAGTAGACTTCCATGCGGCGCTCGTGGGTATGGCACGGCATGGTGTTCCACAGGTTGCCCGGTGCCAGTTCGGTCAATCCCATGCTGAGCTGGCAGGTCTCCAGCACGTCCGGCACGAAGTATTTATTGATGGTGCGGCGGTTGCTGGTGAGGTTGTCGCCCAGCGTCACGGGTGCGACGTCTGCCGTGGTCACTTTTTTGGTTGGGTAGGTGCTGTGTGCCGGTGCACAGTTGTAGTAAAACTTCGCAGGCTTGCTGCCGTCGATGCTGGCAAAGACCACGTCTTTCGCCCCTTTTCCCACGTACAGCGCCTCGCGATGGCCAATCTCATAGCACTGTCCGTCTACGGTGATGGTGCCCGGCCCGCCGATGTTAATCACCCCCAGCTCGCGACGCTCGAGGAAATAGCTCACGCCCAGCTGTTTACCGACCTCACCGCCCACGGAGACGCTGTTCGTGACGGGCATAATTCCGCCCACAATAATGCGGTCGATATGGCTGTAAACCATGGTGTACCTGTCGGCCTCGAATACCTGCTCGACTAAAAATGCATTGCGCAGCCCCTGAGTATCCAGCGTTTTGGCGTGCGCACTGTGGATGCTTTCTCTGACGTCCACGGTAACCTCCAGATGTGGTCATGCCCGAAGGCGGAAATAAACGAAACAGCGTTCCGTTTTTCATAATGAACACATACTATCGGCATAAAGCGGCCTTTTCAATTATATTTAAAACAACGTTTCATTTTTATTTTTGTTTCTAACGAAAATGATGTTCGGATCACATTTAAGCCGCAGGGAGAAAAAGAACACGAAAAAAAACCTCCCGGAGGAGGTCATTTTCAATGAGGAGAGGTTAGCGTTCGATGGCCAGCGCCACCCCTTGCCCGCCGCCTATACAGAGTGTGGCAATCCCTTTCCGGGCGTTGCGCTTTTTCATTTCGTGGACCAGCGAAACCAGGATCCGGCAGCCGGACGCGCCGATAGGATGACCCAGCGCGATCGCGCCGCCGTTAACGTTGACCCGCAGGGGATCCCACTCCAGCATTTTTCCGACGGAGATCGCCTGCGCGGCATAGGCTTCGTTCACTTCGATCAGATCCACATCCGAAAGCTGCCACCCCGCGCGTTCCAGACAGCGGCGTGTCGCATAGACCGGCGCGATCCCCATTAACGCAGGATCAACCCCCACGCTGGCGAACGCCTTAATGCGGGCCAGCACGGGGAGATCGAGTTCAAGGGCTTTGCTTTCGCTCATCATCATGACGGCGGCAGCGCCGTCGTTAATGGAAGAGGCATTTCCCGCCGTCACCGAGCCCTGCATTTCAAACGCGGGATTCAGCCTCGCCAGGCCTTCCGCGCTGGCGTCGGTGCGCGGCTGTTCATCGGTATCCACGACGACAGGCTCGCCGCTCTGACGCTGCGTGCTGACCGGGACAATTTCGTCGCGAAAACGACCGGAATCAATCGCCGCACGCGCTTTTTGCTGCGAGCTTAGCGCATAGGCATCCTGCACCTCACGGCTGATGCCGTACTCGCGCGCCAGGTTTTCCGCCGTCACGCCCATATGGTAGTCATTGAACGCATCCCACAGCCCGTCATGCACCAGGCTGTCGAGCAGCTGACTGTTGCCCAGCTGTGCGCCGGTACGGCTGTCGGTCAACACGTGCGGCGCGCGGCTCATATTCTCCTGCCCGCCGGCAATGATCACATCCGCCTCACCACACTGAATGGCCTGCGTGGCGAGATGCAGCGCTTTTAATCCTGACCCACAGACGTCGTTGATGGTAATGGCGGAGACGGTATTGGGCAGCCCGCCCTTGAGCGCGGCCTGGCGCGCAGGGTTTTGCCCGGCGCCAGCCGTGAGCACCTGTCCCAGGATCACCTCATCCACTTCATGTGCTGCGATCCCGCTGCGTTCCACCAGCGCTTTCACCACCACGCTTCCCAGGTCAACCGCCGAGTGACGCGCAAGCGCTCCCTGAAAACAGCCGATAGCTGTACGCAACGCACCCACTATTACGACATCTTTCATCACGACCTCTGTGTTAAATAACATGACGATAGTAGAGGATTGTTACTGGCAATTATCTTAATTGTTTAAAAATAGTGAGTTTAATCACAAGGATCAGCGCGCATCCTGCAGATACTGCCGCAGCCAGCTTCCGGCCACGCCGGGAGGGGATCGTTTATTCCACAGCAGATCGATGCCGATCGCCCGCGGCCAGCCGGGAACATCGAGCTGTACCAGGGATTTCGCGGCGGCAAATTCATCCACCAGCGCACACGGCAATACGCACCAGCCAAATCCCTGTACCGCCATACTCAAGAGTAACAGGTAATTCGGTGCTGACCAGACGGGCCCGCGCGCGATCTCAGCCTCGCGCTCAAGATAGGTGCTCAGCCGCAGCTCGCGCCAGCCGTGCAGTTCGTCACGCTGGACGTCATGTTGTCCGGCCAGCGGATGCGTGGTCGCAACATAGAT
Source organism: Enterobacter cloacae complex sp. CARB60 (assembly GCF_036487345.1). Taxonomy (NCBI): domain Bacteria; kingdom Pseudomonadati; phylum Pseudomonadota; class Gammaproteobacteria; order Enterobacterales; family Enterobacteriaceae; genus Enterobacter; species Enterobacter cloacae complex sp. CARB60. The sequence continues at coordinate 763,816 of NZ_JAZKLC010000002.1, read as the reverse complement.
CGCCATGCGGGTCTGCATCGGCAGGCGGGTGACGCCAATATCCGTAGGGTAACTGTCTCGCGCCTCCGTCAGGCCAACCTGCGCTCGCTCCTTTTGCAGCAGATCGATCACGTCCTCTTCCTCACCAATCAGACATTCGAATTCCGTATGGGGAAAACGCGCGTCAAACTGTTTCATCATATCTTCCAGCACGTCCGGGTTGAGGGTATCGGAAAGAACAAACGTCAGACGCGCCTCCGTTTGCGCCGTTAGCGACACCGCCAGCTCGTCCAGCCGCGTGCTGGCGGCCAGGATGGCCTGCACGTAGCCCAGCACCTGTTCTCCCTGGACCGTTAACACCGGCTGGCGCGCCGAGCGGTCAAACAGCTCGAAACCGAGATCGGCCTCAAGATTGGCAATGGACGTGCTGATCGTCGACTGGCTTTTACGCAGCCGGCGTGCGGCGGCAGAAAAAGAGCCCGCCGCAACGGTCTCGACAAACGCATTAAGGGCTTCGGGTGAATAGCGCATAACCTATCTACTTTTACGATGGATACTATCTTTAACATATCATCTTTAGCGATGAAAATAGGCAGCATCAACGCCCATACCGGCGAATTAATGAGGTCTATGACTATGCAACAACAGGATGCACTCCAACGTAAACTGCCGGAGCGGATCTTTCATGCTGTCTGTTTTGAAGGGATTGCAACGGCGATCCTCGCCCCTACGGCGGCGTGGCTCATGCAGCGTTCCGTGGTGGAGATGGGTGGGTTGACCATTATTCTGGCCACCACCGCCATGCTGTGGAACATTATTTATAACTTCGGCTTCGACCGTTTCTGGCCGGTTCAGCGCGTCAAACGTACGGCAAAAGTGCGTGCGCTGCATGCGCTGGGGTTCGAATGCGGGTTTATTGTGATTGGCGTGTCGATTGTCGCCGCAGTGCTTGGCGTCACCCTGCTTCAGGCATTCACACTTGAGATAGGTTTCTTCCTGTTCTTCCTGCCGTACACCATGTTCTATAACTGGGCGTACGATAACCTGCGCGAGAAATTTCTTAAGCGTCGCCAGCAACGGCGCGCCCTGGCAGGCTAAACCGCCTCTGGCCGGACGCCCGTTCCGGCCAAACGCCTTCGAAGCAACTGCGCTCTATGTGCATAACTATGGTAAATTGCACTCCATTCCGATGGTTTGATAGTTGATACGTTGCTCTAATGTCGAAAATTTGGTCAAAAGATGAGACTCTCTGGAGTTTCGCTCTCTATGGCACGGCCGTGGGCGCAGGAACGCTGTTCTTGCCCATTCAGCTGGGCTCCGCAGGCGCTATTGTCCTGTTTATTACCGCCCTTGTGGCCTACCCCTTAACCTACTGGCCGCACAGAGCGCTGGCGCAATTTATCCTGTCGTCAAAAACAAAAGGCAATGAAGGGATCACCGGCGCCGTCTCGCACTACTACGGCAGGAAGATTGGCAATCTGATCACCACGCTCTATTTCATCGCCTTCTTTGTGGTGGTGCAGATTTATGCCGTGGCCATCACCAACTCGCTCACGGAACAGCTGGCAAAACACCTGACGGTGGATACCACCGTTCGCGTGCTGGTCAGCCTGGGGGTGGTGCTGGTTCTGAATCTGATCTTCCTGATGGGACGCCATATCACGATAAAAGTGATGGGCTTCCTGGTGTTTCCGCTGATCGCCTATTTCCTGTTTGTCTCGCTCTATCTCATCGGCAGCTGGCAACCCTCGCTGCTGACCAGCCAGATGGCCGTCGATCGTCACACCCTGCATCAGGTATGGATTTCGATTCCGGTGATGGTGTTTGCGTTCAGCCATACCCCGATTATCTCAACGTTTGCCGTTGACCGTCGTGAGAAATTTGCCGACGGCGCCATGGATAAATGCAAGAAAATCATGAAGGTGGCGTACCTGATTATCTGCCTGAGCGTGCTGTTCTTTGTCTTCAGCTGCCTGCTCTCTATTCCGCCGTTATACATTGTGGCCGCCAAAGAGCAAGGGGTAACGATCCTGTCCGCGCTGTCGATGATGCCTTCTTCACCGGCGTGGCTGGGCATTTCCGGGATTATCGTGGCGATTATTGCGATGTCGAAATCGTTCCTCGGCACCTATTTTGGGGTGATTGAAGGGGCGACGGAGATCGTGAAGTCGTCGCTCAATCAGGTGGGCGTGAAAAAGAGCCGCGCCTTTAACCGCGCGATTTCCATTATGGGGGTGTCGTTAATCACCTTTGCCGTCTGCTGCATTAACCCGAACGCCATTTCGATGATTTACGCCATCAGCGGCCCGCTTATCGCCATGATCCTGTTTATCATGCCGACGCTGTCGACGTATCTGATCCCGTCGCTGAAACAGTACCGTTCCATTGGCAACCTGCTGACGCTGATCGTCGGCGTGCTGTGCGTGTCGGTGATGTTTGTCGGCTAATCCCCTTTCCTGCCCGGCGCTCTGCCGGGCAGGTCATTTACAGCGGAAAAGGCCTGTCCTGCACTACCGTTTTCATGACAAGCGTTGAGCGAAGATGCTGCACGCCAGGCATGGCGGAGAGCTTCTCGTCGTAGAGCTTCTGGAAAGCCGACAGGTCGCGGGTCACGACGTGCATCAGATAATCAGGATCGCCAAATAAACGCTGTGCCAGCACGATCTGCGGAATTTCCTCCACCGCCGCTTCAAACGCGCTAACCGCCTTGCGGTCACCCTCCTTCAGCGTCGCGAACACTATCGCCAGGAAGTTAAACCCCATTTTGGCGGGGTCGAGGCTGGCACGGTATCCCGTTATGGCCCCGCTTTGCTCCAGCGCCCGCACGCGACGATGGCACGGCGAAAGGCTCAGGTTCACCCGCTCAGCCAGCTCGGTAAGCGACAGGCGGCCGTCAGACTGCAGCTCAGCAAGAATTTTTCGATCGATGCTATCCATGTGGAAGATTTTCTCAATTTCACCGTGTTATGAGCATAACATTGAAAGCCTATTTCGCAGTGTTAGCGATATTCTTTTTCGCAACGTATAACGCACTGCGGGAGTTTTCAGGACGATGGAAATGAGTATTGTGGCCGGCTTTTGGGTGGTTTCTTTTCTGCTCATCATGACCCCGGGCGCCGACTGGGCCTACGCCATTAGCGCCGGGATTAACGGCCGACGCGTGGTCCCGGCGGTGATGGGGTTGATGTCCGGGCATCTGTTAGCCACGCTGATTGTGGTGGCTGGCGTGGGGGTACTGATTGCTCAACATCCGCTGGCGTTAGCCGGGCTGACCGTGGCGGGAGCCCTGTATCTCCTGTGGCTTGGCATAACGTTGCTGCGACACCCGGCCGCACCGGAAAAGGCCACCCAACACGCGGGAAACTGGACGCAGTGGGCGGTGAAAGGACTCTGCATTAGCGGCCTTAACCCGAAAGTTTTTTTACTGTTCCTGGCCCTGCTTCCGCAATTTACAGACCCGACCGGAAGCTGGTCGATAGCGATGCAAATGTCCGCGCTTGGCGTGATGCACCTCATCACCTGTACGCTGGTCTACCTGCTGGTGGGGTATGGTTCGAAAGCGGTGCTGGCGACCCGGCCACAGGCGGCGCGTCTGGTAAGCAGGGCCTCGGGAGGGATAATGGTGCTGATCGCGTTAATATTGCTGTTTGAGCAGGCGAGATAAAAAAACACCGGCCATCGCCGGTGTTAGTTACGCCCGAATATCGTCATATTCCCGCGTTTTATCAAATTCATGTTTCGCAAACGGGCACAGCGGGATAATTTTGCGGTTCTCGCCGCGCATCTTCTCCACCACTTTCGCCACCAGCTGTTTACCGACGCCCTGCCCTTTCAGGCTCTCATCCACGTCGGTATGCTCGATAATGCTCAGGTGCTCGCCGGTCGGTACGAAGACAATCTCCGCGACCTGATTGCCGCTCGCATCATTCACGTAAAACTTGTTATGGCCTTCCAGAATATCCATGGTTCCTCGCTTATTTTTGGCGATACTTCAGCGCACCGCTCGGGCAGGTATCAATCACGCGTACAACCGTTTCAACGTCCACTTCATCGGGGATAATCCACGGCTTACGTTTCAGATTAAACAGCTTTGCGCTCCCACGCACGCAGTTACCCGAGTGTTTGCAAATCCCGGTATTGAAGTAAACGTCAATTTTCTCGCCGGTATAGGCCCGGTAACCCGCATCCAGTAATTCTTTATCCATGACATTGCCTCTGTAATTATTATCGTGCTGAATGAAGCATAGCCCCACGGGATCCTGATGGCTATAAGGCCGAAAACGAAAAGCCAGGTCACAACTCTTTTCTCGCCAGATTGCGTCCGCTATTGGCACATGTCAGGCTCCGCAAATATCTCTCTTTTACAGGGCTAGCGCAGGTTGAATGAAACGCAGACTCTCTTTTCAGGTAAAGCTGTTTTTAGCGCTGGTGTGCTTCTCCTGCCTGCTGTTAGTTTTGCTGGGAACAATCCTGTTTCATTTTATTGACCGACAGCTCCATCACGATCTCGGCCAGCGCGCCCGGGTTCAGGCCAGCCAGATCGCGCTGATGCCGGGTCTGGCGGGAATGGTTACGGCCAGAGATATCCCCGGCATCGCCCGATTAATTCAGCCCCTGCGCGCCGAAAGCGATGCCAGCTACATTGTGATTGGCGATACCGGGGAACAGCACCTTTATCATTCGGAATCCCCGGAGCGTATTAATTTACCGATGATCGGCGGGGATAATGCGGAGGTGTTAAAGGGTAAAACCATTATTTCCGTGCGTCAGGGCGGGATTGGCGTGTCGCTACGCAGCAAAGCCCCCATCTTCAACGCGCAGCATCAGGTGATTGGCATTGTCTCGGTCGGCTATTTGACCTCGTATATTGCCAACATTAACGCCCGCATTCTCTGGCAGTCCGGGTTATACGGCGCCGGTCTTCTGCTGCTGCTGTTTATTTTCTCCTGGCTGTTTACCCGCAACCTCAAAAAACAGATGTTTCGACTGGAGCCAAAAGATATCGCTCAGTTGGTTTTACAGCAGCGGGCGCTATTAGAAGCCATGTACGAAGGGGTATTTGCCGTCAACGGAGAGAAGCAGCTGATTCTAATTAACCGCGCCGCGCGAGAGATGCTGGATATTCGGCAAAGTGAGAAAGACCTTATCGGCAAACCGCTGGAAGACATTTTGCAGACGTCGCCGGGCTTTTTATCCCAGCGCTACGCCTCGGTAAGCAGCGGGAGCCACGACCAAATTGCGGTGCTTAACCAGCGGGAGGTGATCGTCAACCGCGTAGCGATTGAGGTCGAACCGGGCGTTGAAAGCGGCTGGGTGTACAGCTTTCGCGACAAAAATGACATTAACACGCTCAGCAGCCAGCTTAGCCAGATCAAACGCTATGCGGATAACCTGCGCATCATGCGCCACGAACAGCTGAACTGGACTGCCACTCTCGTCGGGTTACTGCAGATGAAACACTATGACGAGGCGATCCGTTACATCCAGGTGCAGTCAGAAGGCGCGCAGCGCGTGCTGGATTTTGTCTCTGCCCATTTTGTCTCTCCGGCGCTATGCGGGCTGCTGCTCGGAAAATACGTCAGCGCGCGTGAAAAAGGCATCGAGCTGCTATTTGATCCCGCCTGCCAGCTCACACGCATGCCTGCCGCGCTGAGTGAAACGGAGCTGATGTCCATTATTGGTAATCTGCTGGATAACGCCGTGGAGGCGACCCTCAACGCGCCGGTCCACGCGCCGGTTGAACTCTACATTTCTGACCGTAACCAGGAGATGCTGATCGAGGTGGCCGACCGGGGCTGCGGGGTGGACGATGCGATGAAGCCGCATATTTTCCGACAGGGGTTTAGCAGCAAACCGGACAGCGAAAACGATATTGTGGGTACCGAACACGGTATTGGCCTGTTTTTGGTGGCAGGATATATCGACAAGGCCGGCGGCAGTATTGAGATTGCCGACAACACGCCGCAGGGCACTATTTTTTCCGTGTTTATTCCGAATGGGCAACAGCATGACCCGACCACTTGACGTTGTGATCGTTGAGGATGAGCCGCACCTGGCGGAGCTGCATCGCGAGTATATTGAGCAAAATTTTCATTTGCGCGTGGCGGGCATCGCCGCGTCGATTGAGCAGGCGTGCAGCCTGATTCGTCAGCATCAGCCGCGGCTTATCCTGCTGGACAACTATCTCCCGGACGGTAAAGGCGTGGAACTCATCGATAACCCGCTGCTGAAAAGCTACGAATGCTCGGTGATCTTCATCACCGCCGCCAGCGATATGCAGACCTGCAGCCACGCCATGCGCAGCGGCGCGTTTGACTACCTGATTAAGCCCGTCTTTTTCCAGCGCCTGCACGCCTCGCTGGAGCGGTTTATGCGCTTCATCCACACCGTGCAGCAGGTGAAGGTTGTCGACCAGCATGCGCTGGATCGTCTGTTTAATCTGCCTGCTGCGGAAGCCTCCATTACGCCCTCTACGAAGGGCATTGAGCCCCAGACGCTGGAACGGATTAAACGCCTGTTCGCCGAGCGTCCCGACAACGCGATGTCGGTTGAAGAGGTGGTGGATAACGTGGGGATCAGCAAAACCACGGGACGTCGCTACCTTGAATACTGCGTGGAGAGCGGGTTAATCAGCGTCGAAATGCTGTACGGCAATATTGGTCATCCGCGAAGGTTATACCGCAAAGCGCCCGATAAACCGTAATCCAGAACCGTTCACAGGCTAACGTTCGCGGATTTTATGGTGTTAATTGCTGAAACGACGGCGACAATCACACTTCGGAATCATTACCCGCTCCCCCCTATTGTGGGTGGAGCCCGATACGCTATGTTGACAATTAGTTCCTCAAATGTAACTAAAAGGTTAACTATAATGTCGAACACGTTCCGAATTTCTCTGCTTACCGCTACCGTACTGTTCTCTGCTTCTGCACTGTCTGCCCTGCCGCAGGGCTATCCTGCCGAGTATCAAAAAGTTGTTGATGCCGCAACGAAAGAGGGCAAAGTTGTTATTTACTCTACCACCGACATCAAAGCCGCCGGGCCGCTGATCCAGGGCTTCGAAAAAACCTACCCGGGCATTAAAGTTGAATACAACGATATGAACAGCACCGAGCTGTACAACCGTTTCATCAGCGAACAGGCCTCCGGTGGCGTGAGCGGCGACGTGGTCTGGAGCTCCTCAATGGACACGGGCCTGAAGCTCGCCACCGACTACGCCATGGAGTACAAATCTCCGGAGCAAAGCCAGCTGCCGAAATGGGCGGTCTGGAAAGATAAGGCATACGGCACTACCTATGAGCCGGTGGTCTTTATCTACAACAAGCGCCTGATCCCGGCTGGCGACGTGCCGGATTCTCACGCCGCGCTTGCGAAGCTGATTGCCAGCCAGACGGACAAATTCAAGAGCAAAGTCACCACCTACGACATCGAAAAATCGGGTCTGGGCTTTATGCTCTCGGTTCAGGATCACAACGCCGATCCTAACTACTTTAAAACCCTGGCCGACGTCGCCAAAGGTGGCTTATCGGTGCAGTCGTCTACCGGCACCATGATGGAGCGCGTCTCCTCCGGTGAAAACCTGATCGGCTTCAACATCCTCGGCTCCTACGCGGAAGCGCGTGCGAAGAACGATCCGTCGCTCGGCATTTCCTATCCAAAAGATTACACCCTGGTGCTGTCGCGCGTGTCGTTCATCAGCCAGCAGGCGCAAAACGGCAACGCCGCGAAGCTGTGGCTGGACTATGTGCTGTCTGAACAAGGGCAGAACATTCTGGCCAATCAGGCAGACATTCCCTCCATTCGTAACGATATCGAAGGCAAGAATGATATCGACGGCCTGACCAAAATCCTCGGCAACGCGCTGAAGCCAATTCCGGTTGATGAAACGCTGCTGGAATACCTGCAGCCGAAAAAACGCCTGGAGTACATCAAAGAGTGGCGTACCGCCGCCGGTAAATAAGCGTCTGAGCGCGGCGCAGGCCGCCGCGCTCCCTTATCGACTGAGTTCGTTTTTCTGGGCTGCAACACCAGGGATACCCCATGAATACATTACGCAGAAAGTGGCAAAGCCTGCCGCGAGGCATCGTCGTGCTGATAACCGCCCTGGTTATCTACACGCCGCTGTCGTTTATCGTGATACAGAGCTTCCTGTCCGCCCCGTTCTTTTCGCCGTCAAAAGAGTGGAGCTTTGAATCATTTGAATTTATTTTCACCGACCCTGATTTTTATAAGGCCCTGAAAAGCGGCTTTATTCTTGCTTTCGGGCTGGTCTTTATCTCCATTCCGCTGGGCGGCGTGCTGGCGTTTCTGATGGTGCGTACCGACCTGCCCGGCCGTCGGTTGATTGAGCCGCTGATCCTGGTCCCGATTTTCGTTTCACCGATGGTGCTGGGCTTCGGCTACGTGGTGGCCGCCGGTCCGGTGGGCTTTCTCTCCCAGTGGGCGGAGGCGCTGATTGGCTTTGTGCCGTGGAATATCTACGACATGTCGAGCATTGTGGTCATTGCCGGCCTGACGCACGTCCCGCACGCCTATCTGTATATCTCGTCAGCGCTGCGCAGCGTGGGCTCCGATGTGGAAGAAGCCGCGCGCACCGCGGGCGCGTCGCCCTGGCAGGTGATGACCTCCGTCAGCCTGCCGATGGTGCGCCCGTCCATTCTGTACGCCACCGTGCTGCTGTTCTTCCTGGGGCTGGAAGTGTTTGGCCTGATGCTGGTGCTCGGCGACCCGGAAGGCAACATGGTGCTGGCGACCTATCTCTATAAGCTGACGAACAAGATGGGCACCCCATCCTATAACCTGATGGCGGCGGTTGCCGTGGTGCTGATCTGCATCACCATCCCGCTGGTGATGCTCCAGCGTCGCCTGATGCGTACCGCCAACCGCTTCGTCACCATGAAGGGGAAAGCCTCGCAGGCCCGTGCGCTGCCGCTGGGTAAATGGCGCTGGGTGGCTGGCGGAGTGATTGCCTTCTGGCTCACCGTCACCATCGGCGTTCCGCTGCTCGGCGTGGTATTGCGCGCGTTTATCTCCAACTGGGGCGTGGGCGTTTCGCTGTGGGACGAGCTTTCTCTGAACACCTTCCGCACCATCTGGGCGCAGCCCAACCTGCTGCGCGCCATCGTTAACTCCATGGCGATTGGCGTGATTGGCGGCGCGCTGGCCGTGGTGTGCTACCTGTTTGTCGGCATTGCCATGCACCGCAAGCCGGATAACACCACGCGCTTCCTGGACTACAGCGTGCTGGTGCCGCGCGCCGTGCCTGGCCTGCTGGCGGGTCTGGCGTTCCTGTGGGTGTTCCTGTTCCTGCCGATGTGGCTGGATAACTCCCTGAAATCCGGCTGGCTTTCCGGGTTCGCCTGGACCGACTGGATGCGCGAAAACGTCATCGTCTGGCTACGTTCGCTGCGCAGCACCATTTTCAGCGTCTGGCTGGCCTATACCGTGGTGTGGATGGCTTACGGGCTGAGGCTTATCTCTTCCACGCTGCTGCAGGTGGGGCCGGAGCTTGAAGAAGCGGCGCGCAGCACCGGGGCGACGCGCGGGCAGATCACCCGCCACGTCACCATTCCGCTCTCCCGCTACGGTCTTATCGGTTCGTGGCTGCTGATGTTCCTGATCTTTGAGCGCGAATACTCAACGGGTGTGTACCTGCTTTCACCCGGCACGGAAACCATCGGCTCGATGCTGGTTTCCCTCTGGGCCGCGGGTGCCATCGATATCGTGGCGGCGCTCTCTTTCATTAACATCCTGCTGGTCGTGGTAGGTCTGGGCATTGCCCTTCGTTTCGGAGTGAAAATACATGATTGAATTAGCGGTTGACGATCTGCACTTAACCTACGGCGACAATCCTGTTTTAAAAGGTGTCTCCATGAACCTGAAGCGTGGCGAAGTGGTCTCCCTGTTAGGCCCCTCCGGCAGCGGTAAAACCACCCTGCTCCGCGCCGTTGCGGGTCTGGAAAAACCGACGCAGGGGTCGATTGTCATTGGCAACAATAAAGTTTACGACGGCACGCCGCGCAGCGAGGTCCCGGCGGAAGAGCGTAACCTGGGGCTGGTTTTCCAGTCCTATGCCCTGTGGCCGCACAAAACCGTGTTTGAGAACGTGGCCTATCCGCTCAAGCTGCGTAAAGTTCCGGCCAAAGAGATCCAGCAGCGCGTGCAGGGCGTGCTGGACCAGCTGGGTCTGGGCCATCTTGGCAAACGTCACCCGCACCAGCTCTCCGGTGGGCAGCAGCAGCGCGTGGCGATTGGCCGTGCGCTGGTCTACAACCCGCCGGTGATTTTGCTGGACGAGCCGCTCTCAAACCTCGACGCCAAGCTGCGCGAAGAGGCCCGCGTGTTCCTGCGCGAGCTGATTATCAAGCTCGGGTTATCGGCACTGATGGTGACGCACGACCAGAACGAAGCGATGTCCATTTCTGACCGTATTCTGCTGCTTAACAACGGAAAAATTGAGCAACAGGGCACGCCGCAGGAGATGTACGGCTCGCCGAAAACGCTGTTTACCGCCGAATTTATGGGCAGCAACAACCGCCTGCACGGCAAGGTCACCGAAGTGCGCGACGGCAAAGCGCGTATCGAAGGAAAAGGCTGGGTGCTGTGGGGCCAGGCCGGTGAAGGGGTGCAGAGCGGTGATGAAGCCACGGCGGTGATCCGCGTCGAGCGCGTGGCGGTGGTCGAGGGGCCAGGGGAAAATCAGCTTGAGCTGCCGCTGCTCACCAGCATGTATCTCGGCGACCGGTGGGAGTACCTGTTCCGCACGGTGGGAGATGATTTTGTCATTCGCGCGTATGGGCATGAGGTTCGGGATCCGCAGCACTGCCATCTTTCGCTGCCGGAGAAGCATGTTTGGGTGTTTCCGAAAAATTAAAAAAACGACGGGTTATTGGTCGGGTAAGGCAATGCCTTCACCCGACGTTTATCGACTAATTAGACAACCCTTGCCCGGCAGCGCTGCGCTTACCGGGCCTATCAAAACTTAAGACGTCCCGTTAAATGGACGCTTCCTGGCGATTACTCAAGGTCAGCGTGTCTCTTAAACATCGTGTCGCTGGTTTCGCCGAGCTGGGCCATCAGCTCAAGCACGATTGCGTCATAGGCGATAAAGCAGAGCTGCTCAAAAGCCGATCCCATGGGTTGGGAAAAAGCACCGTCTTCCCGATCGTTGTCTTCTTTTACGGTGCCAGGCAACACAAGCGTGCTTTTGGCCAGTTTGCCGATTGTGGACTCGGCTTTCATCGTAACAAGCGCCACATCCACGCCGCAGGCTACGGCCTTCTGCGCCAGGCTCACAAGACTGCCGGTCTCACCGCTGCCGGAGCCAATAATGACCAGGTCGCCCGGTTTCGTATGAGGAGAAGAAATTTCGCCTACAACGCTTACTGAAAAACCGAGGTGGAGAAGACGGTTTGCAAAGCCGCGGATGGCGATGCCGCTACGACCCGCGCCCTGCAGAAAGATATGCCTGGCATTCTTAATCTGTGCGACAAATTGGGCTGCCTGGGCATCATCAATTTTCATCGCATTTTGCTGCAGCTCGCTCAGGATATTTAAGGTATTTTGTTGAACGCTCATGTGATTCCCTCCCTTTAAGCGATGGTACGGCCACCATCCATCAGAATGGTTTGCCCCTGGATGTACGAGTTGTCTTTATCCGCCAAAAAGATTGCCAGGTTAGCCACATCGTCAATGGTGCCAAGGCGGCGCACCGGAATTTTTTCCAGAACAGCATCAAGATCGGCCTGGGTAGGATAATTGACGCGCATCATTTCACCGGTATCAATCAGGCGTGGAGCGATAGCGTTAACATTGACACCCTTAGGCCCCAGTTCTTTTGCCAGGCCGCGAATCAATCCCTCACCGCCTGCTTTACTGGCCGGGTAACTTACACCGCCACCAGTGCCGGAAAGCGCGGAGCCAGATGAGATATAAACGATAGATCCACGGTTAGTGGTGAAGTCGTCGTAGAACGCCTTAACGGTGTTAAACAGGCCTGTAAGGTTAATTGCAATTGTTTTATTCCACTCTTCAAAAGTGATGTTATTAACCTTATTAGCAAACGCCACGCCCGCGTTTAATACCAAAATATCAATACGTCCGAAGGTTTGAAAAACCTGCTCGCGAACGTTTTCCAGAGCCTTCGGATCGGATACATCGGTTTTAACGAATAAGGATTTAACATTACCGAAAGTTAACTCTTCGGCCGTCTTTTTACCATTTCCTTCATTGTAATCGACAATGACAGTATGAGCCCCACGGTCAGCGAATTGCTTAGCAATACCTTTACCGATTCCATGTGCCCCACCAGTTACTAGCGCGACTTTACCTTCAAAATTACTCATTTCACTATACTCCTCAAAATCTTAGGAAAAAGGGGAGGACAACTCCCCTTTCAGGCAATTGGTGATTTAATTAATGCTAATAATAGCGTGCAGGGTTACTGGGTTTATTTGGTACCAAACTGCTATTGGATCGCCACCCTTAATTCCTGATAGCTTTCTCGGGGTGCATCATTAAATAATGCACCACCAACAACAATTAAATCAGCACCCGCTTCTTTTACCTTTTTAGCAATTTCAGCGTTAACGCCGCCATCAACTTCAATCTGAATATTGCGTCCGGCGACCATCTGTTTAGTGTTTCTGATCTTCTCCAGGCTTTTTTCAATAAATGTCTGGCCTGGCTGACCTGGGTTAATGGTCATAATTAAAATGTAATCAATATCATCGAGAAGGTATTCAATTACGTGTTCCGGCGTCCCCGGATTGAGTACTACGCCAGCTTTGCGCCCCGCTTTTTTGATCTTCTGAATAATATAATGCACGTGTGGCGTTGATTCATAATGAACAGAAATCATTTCCGCGCCGGTTTTAATAACATCATCAACATGTCTTTCCGGATTAGCCAGCATCATATGCACATCAAATGTCATTGAACTGGCTTTTTTCATTGCCGCAATTTGATTAGGACCGAAAGCTATATTGCTTACATAAGTGCCGTCCATTAAATCAACATGCAGAATTTCTGTTTTTTCCGTTTCCAGAAACTGAAGCTCTTCCTGCAAACGTAATATGTTTGCACCAAATATTGATGGTAAAATTTGTGCCATTTTAGTCAACTCCGTAAATTAATGAGTAACTGTGCTCAACCAGTAGGTGAGAATCTCCCATGGGCCGGTTAATACGAAGTCCGTGCCTTGGCCATTCAGGCCGACGCCAGCACCGTTCAGGAACTGAGTTGCACCGGGCGCGACATATCCTCCCAGATACATAACCACCACACAGAACAGTAAGGTTGAGATAATCGAGCGAATAACGTTGCCGTTACTGACCATGACCGTCATGGTCGTCATGTAGATAATTGACATCAGCACGCCGATTGGGAATATCTGAATACCCGGTAAAACCAGCGCACAAAGCATTGTCAGAGGGATGGTAATAACGGTGACCGTAACCGTCGCTGGGTCGCCAAGCGCCAGGGCGCAGTCCATCCCGATATTCAGTTCCGCATCTTTACCCATCTGCTTTTGCATGATTTCTTTAGCGCTCTTGCCTATCGGGTTAAGCCCTTCCATAAGGACCCCAACCACTTTTGGCAACAGCACCATGACGCCAGCCACGCCCATCGCCATTGGCACGATGGTTGTAATAGGTTGTTTGGTTAACAATCCCAGGAGACAACCGACAATCACGCCGATGATTGCGGGTTCACCGAATACACCCAGTCGCTTCTGAACGCTCTCTAAATCCACATCCAGCTTGTTTAAACCTGGAATGAAATCGATAATTTTGTTAACAACCCATGCAAATGGAAGTGTCCATCCGATGTGGATCATCGTGGTACAGGTCGTTCCCTCCAGGCCGTAGTATTTCTGCCATCTTGGCGCAATAAGATCGCCAATAAACAGCGCGGCTACGCTAAGAGCCACGGCGACACCCAGCCCAAGGAAAAAGCTGTCAAAGACGAAATACGCAAGCGCCCCCGGAACAAGGAAATGCATGTAGTTCCAGATGTCCACATTGAGAGTTTTGGTAAGCTTCAGACGAACCAGGATCAGGTTCAGGATAATGCCAATAGGGATAACCATTGCGGCAAACGGGGCAACCCACGCAGCTGCGCCAACGGCAGGCCATCCAATATCAGCCACGGTGAATCCGCTGCCAATTTTTGAGTAATACGCAATTGCTGGCTGCAGGGCTGTGTTTAGCAACCCAACAACCAGTCCCAGACCGATGAAACCGATACCGACAGTGATGCCAGATTTAATGGCAGCACCAATTTTCATTCGAAAAACCAGACCTAAAAGGAAAATAACAAGCGGCAATATTGCTGTAGCGCCCATGCTTGTAATAGTAAACATGATGCTTTTTAACATTTCCATTTAACCATCCCCCGTCTTTTTCAGACTTTAGCCTTTGGAAATTTCGCTTAACAGTTCGCCTAATTTTTGACGCAACGCGGCTTCGTTAATACCGGTAATAAAACCTGCGACGCTCATGTGCGGCTTACCAATATCGCCTTTATAATTATTCGTTGTCAGGACAACATCAGCGCTTTGCATTTCAGAGGCCAGTTCGGACATACTGCATTTATTAATCTTAACGTTGGCAATGCCGTATTCAGCACAAACCGATTTAACTTCATCAGCGGCTAGTGTGGAGGTTGCTACACCGCTTCCGCAGGCTACGAGGATAGTAATCATGGTAAAATCTCCGGGTAATTGTTATTTAATTATCGTGTTAATAAACAATGCCTGTGCTTCTTCAGCAGGAAGCTCCAGCATCTGGTGGTAAAAATCAGTTAGCTGAAGATGGTTAAACAGCGCCTTCAACAATTGCAGTTGATCTGCAGGTTGAGTAACAACCAGGTTGACAACCAGGCGAACCCATAATTTTTCATCGCCATCTGCCTGATTAACTTCAATTTCTTGTGGCAAACGGATGATATATATCGCCGGGCTGACGGCGTGCTGGCTATCGCAATGTGGAATGGCGACAGCATAGCCATCAAGTAAAATCCCGGTTGGGTAATCAGCTTCACGTTCACGCAGTGCCTGGAGGTAAGTCTCTTTGACGATCCCCTCGGCCTGATGTTTCTTGTGAATGTGCTCCAGCACTTCATCATACGTTTTGTATGCCGCCCCATCCGCGACACTGATAGAAATTGTACCCACTTTTTTCTCCTCACCTTATCAAATGCTCATGTGAGCACTTAACTAATCACATGAGCAGTTATAGCACATCGGTGATTTGCTAAAATGGGGAGCTTGCAAAAGTTATATCTTGATCACAATAAATCACATAAGCGCATAATAAGATGCGCTCATGTGAGCATTAATTGGCGAGAGATAATCCGGGCAAAACATGTAAGTTAATGATATTTATCGGATTTCATTAACTCACTTTATGCTGGAGAGACTTTTAAGATAGCGATACGCAAAATGCTCTTATGAGCAGAGCGTCAGGTTGATGTTGTTTCTGCGGGACAACGGCACATACTATGTACCGTTAATGGAGTTATTGGATTAAAAATCAGCAGGTTATTACTGTCGTATGCTTCGCAACCTCGGCAATACCGTCTTTATCAGCAATATCATTAGTGATCAGCGCGGTAATCTCAGACCAGTCGCAGATCTTAAACAAGCTGCTTCGCTGGAACTTAGTGTAATCGCCTAAGATATATTTCTTCTCGGAATGGGCAATGATCGTTCGATCAAGAAAGGCATCCGAAGAGGATGGAGTGGACGGGCCCGTCATATTGTTGAAGCCGTCGGTACCGATAAAGCAGAGATCGACGTTAATATCATTAATCATTGACACAGCCCACCCGCCAAAGACAGAAGAGCTTTTCTTCCTCAGTTCTCCGCCGAACAGAAAGACCTGGTTATCTGACTCGATCAGCACGCTGGCCACCGGGAGAGAATCGGTAAAAATTTTAAAGCCAGATTTCATGCACAACAGATTGGCCAGTTCATAGTTAGAGCTCCCTGTACCAATGATCATTGAGCTATTGGGGGGAATAAAGTCCAGCGCTTTCCTGGCTATAGCTTGTTTGAAGGTACTGTTTTCTTTTTCCCTGACCTGGAAAGGATGCTCGACAGCCCCCTGCTTTAAGGTTGCCCCTCCATGGCTTTTAACCAGCAGCCCTTTTTTTTCAAGATAAGTGAGATCTTTGCGGATGGTTTCATAAGTGACTTCATACTTTTTGGCCAGGTCGCTCACGTACACGGTACCCGCCGAAATAATCTCTTCCAGGATCAATTTTCTCCTTTCTTCAACCAGGTACATCCTTCCCCCTATAACCTTTCAGCTCAGTGCAATGAAACGAATCATAGCACAGAAGATGCAAACTAAAACAAACACAAGGAGAGGACAAATAGCACTGGGTCTGGGAACCGTCGTTTCTGAGAACAACAGTAAGGATTTAATAAAAAACAATAAAATCAATAAGTTAATTAAAACCCATCAATTTTCATCGCTACAGTCTGTAAATCCCCTTTTCCTGATCAACACTGAAACATTGGCTAAAATTAGCTTTTGTTTGTTTTTATTGGCTTTTAAATTCAATCAAATCAATATGTTATAAATCTTGTGATTTAGATCTCAGTTGACAACCAATATTTACCAACCGCATACTTGGCTTAAGTTCTTTATGACAGGTTAGATGAGATGAAAACGAAAATTGCAATCGCATGTGATGATGTGGGATTTGATCGTAAGGAGGAGATTAAAAAATACCTCGAAGAAGAGAAAAATGCCGAGGTCGTGTACGATCCCGTTAAACGAAAAGAAGACGGTTTCAACAACTTCGCTCGTCTTGCGGATGAAATGGCAGGTGTTATTCAGCGGGACGAATGCCGCCTTGGTATCTACATTTGCGGAACCGGAATTGGCTTTACTTGCCAGATAAATAAACACTGGGGGATTCGTGCTGTCGCCGTCACCAACCCGTACTCGGCCAAGCGAGCAAGACTCAGTAACAATGCGCAGGTGATTGGACTTGGCTGCAGAGTGAATGATCTTGAATACACAAAAATGATCGTTGATGCCTGGTATGACAATGCATTCGACTTTGCCACCGCGAGGGAAAATTCCAAAAAGAATCTACTGGAAGCCGAACGCAGTGACAACGCATTGCTGACGAAACCTGAAGATGTTCGATGGAATATGGGTTTCAGACCAGATGATGAGAAATCTGAGGGCTAATAAATGGAACTGATCACACAGTTTATCAATGACCTGGGTAATTTTATTTTTATACCGGTCATCTTCCTTATACTGATGAAACTTCTGGGGCGCCCCCTGTCGGAATGTATTTCATCAGCCATTAAAGTCGGCATTGGTTTTATTGCATTAACCATGACCATCAAGCTGATGCTTGAAAAAATGCAGCCAGCGGTGACGGGGCTTGCGGAGGCCACCGGCTCATCACTGAGCGCCATTGACGTTGGCGGCGCAGCCACCGCCGTCATGGGTTTTGGCTCAAGCATGGGGGCGATTATTATCCCTCTGTGCGTCGCGGTGAATATTGCCATGCTGGTAGCCCGTCTGACGGACTGCGTAAACGTTGACGTGTTTAACCTTCATCAGAATGCCTCAATGGGTGCCATTGTTGGCGCTTACTCCGGCAGCTTCCTTTACGGCGTTCTTACGGCTGCATTGTTCCATGTCTGGGCGCTTATCGCGGCTGACCTGGGTGCCAAAAACAACGAGAAATTCTTCAACCTGCCAAAAGGCGTTGCCATCTCTCACCCGGTTGCAAATACCTATTTGCTGTTCGCTTATCCGTTTAACTGGATTTACGATCGTATCCATGGATTCCGTAACCTGAACGTCACGGCGGAGAGCATTCAGAAACGCTTTGGTATCCTTGGCGATCCGACCATGGTTGGTTTCATTATTGGCATTCTTCTTGGCTTCTGTGGTTATGGTTGGGAATCTCCGTATCACACCATTATCGCCAGCCTGCAGCTGGGTATGTACCTTGCCGCCGTGATGCTCCTGCTGCCGCGCATGACCTCAATCATGATGGAAGGTCTGGTACCACTGTCCAACGTGGCACGTAAGAAACTGGTTAAACGTTTCCCGGATCGTGAGATCACTGTCGGGATGGATACCGCGCTGATTGTTGGTCATCCTTCAGTTATCGCACCTGCACTGCTGCTGATCCCGGTCATTGTTATCCTCGCCGTTGTCCTTCCCGGCAACCGAGTGATGCCTCTGGGGGACCTCTCGCAGTTCGTATTCTTTATTGCATGTATGGTACCTGTTTTTAATGGCAACATTATTCGTACTTGGGTGACCTCCATCATCCTGTTTGGCGGCGGCTTATACATCGCCTCCTGGATGGCTCCGGCAACAAATGAAGTGTTCCAGAAGTTCGGCACCAATCCCGATGCCAGCGTGATGTACTCATCGCTTAACCCGTCAGCTAACCCTTTCACCGGTCTCTTTGCTGGACTCAGCCATGTTGGCATCGCAGGCTATGCTCTCGCCGCTGTGTTGCTGTTGTCCGTAGGCTATTTACTCAAACAGAAAGCGCGCCGCCAGTTGAAAACTGAGGCAGAAAAAACGGCTTAAAACTTCAGAAGGTAATTAAAAATGAAAAAGATTTTAGTTGTATGCGGAAACGGTATTGCCTCCTCTTCCATTATGGTTTCTGTCCTGCAGGATTACCTGAAAGAACAGAACATCGAAGCGCAGGTAGATAAATCCTCTTTAATGGCCTGCACCACGGACACGTTTAACAGCTATGACCTGATTGTTTCTTCAACCAAGCTGGATAACCCAGGCATCACTACTCGTGTGATTGTGGGAGCGGGCCTGTTAACGGGTCTGGGCGAAGATGAGATTTTTGATGCTGTTAAAGAAGAAATGCTTAGTCAGGAGAAATGATGAAACTTGAGATTCTGGTAAACGATGTCGAGGGTACGATCGCTGACTGGCATGCAGCAATTGAGTTTGCAGGCCAGAAGCTGTTGGAAAAAGGCTATATCACTCCCGAGTATATTCAGGCTTGCCTGGAGCGTGAGAAGACTTATCCAACTGGTTTATTAATGGCGAACGGTCAGGGCATTGCCATCCCGCATGCAGACTATACGCTGGTAAAAACTAACAGCATAAGCATTGTGCGTTTTGATAAAGGAGTATTAGGCGACAATAACTCAGTCCGGTTAGCGCTGATTATTCTGGCCGATTTTGTAATCTGAGCACCATGTTCATGATCCCACAGGAAATGGCGTGACGCTCAATACTCATCAGGTCAGTTATTACATGACTCAGCGTAAAAAAGGTGTAACCCAGCATATCTCGGCCATGAAGGCCGGTATCTCTGTTCGCTCAGGTCGCAGGATCGAAAAAGATCAGTGGTCTAAAACCGGTAATCGTCACTGGCGGACACGTAAAGATCCGCTTGAGGCCGTCTGGGACAGCGAGCTTGTTCCCCTGTTGAAGGAAAGACCTGCTCTGATGCCCACGACCCTGCTGGAAATGCTGCAGGATAAATATCCCGGTCAGTACCCCAGCAGCCTTCGCAGGACGATGCAACGGCGGGTGCGCGAGTGGAAGCTGCAGTATGGTGCCGAGCAGGAAGTGATGTTCCGGCAACTTCATCAGCCTGGCCTGCGCGGCCTGTCGGACTTTACCGAGCTGAAAGGTGTAGTTGTCACCATCGGTGGCAAGTTATTGACGCATAAGCTGTATCACTTCCGCCTGGAGTGGAGCCACTGGAGCTGGATGCGGGTTGTACTGGGTGGTGAGAGCTTCTCTGCCCTGGCTGAAGGCCTGCAGGAAGCCCTCGGGCAACTGGGTGGCGTACCAACAGAGCATAAAACGGACAGCCTGCGGGCAGCATGGAAACACCAGGGTGAAGACGGTCGCCGCGAGCTGACTGAGCGCTATGCTGCCCTCTGCCAGCACTACGGTATGCAGGGCGTGCACAATAACGCCGGTCGTGGCCACGAAAATGGTTCAGTTGAAAGCGCCCACGGGCATCTGAAAAGACGGATCCGCCAGGCGCTGATGCTTAGGGGCAGTAACGACTTCAGCACCGTGGAAGAATACCAGGCCTTCATCACTCAGCAGGTCATGCGCCACAACCGCAACAACCAGGATCTGGTGAAAGAAGAGCGCCCCCATCTGAAACCACTGCCGCTGCGTCGCAGCGCCGACTATGACGAACTGACGGTGAGGGTCAGTAGCAGCAGTACCATCAACGTCAGGCACGTCGTCTACAGCGTCCCTTCCAGACTTGTCGGTCAGCTGTTACGCGTCCGCTTGTGGGATGATCGCCTGAGCTGTTACGTGGGTAGCAGTGAAGTGATGAGCTGCGCCCGCGTCAGGCCAGAAAAAGGGAAAACCCGGGCCAGGTGCATCGACTTCCGGCATGTGATCGACAGTCTGGCGAAAAAGCCTGGTGCGTTCTGCCATGCCACGCTGAGAAATGACATCCTGCCGGACGATGAATGGCGAAAACTGTGGCGTCGCCTGTGCAATCATCTGGAGCCAGAGATGGCTGGTCGCCTGATGGTACACGCCCTGAAACTGGCGGCGGGCTATGACGATATCTCGATCGTGGCACGGGGGATGGAACAGATGCTGAATACCCCGGGTGAGCTGGATCTGCACCGCCTGATGCGGTTCCTGGGGATAAAGGAAAAGGAGCTGCCGACAGTCAGTGTGGTTCAGCACAACCTGAGTAGTTATGAACAGCTGTTGCGCGGCAAAGGAGGTCTGCAGTGAGCAATATCCACCACCTTGAGCGTAGTCTGCGCAAACTGCGTCTGACCCGCGTCAGCGCTGAATGGCATGCGCTGGAGAAACGGGCTCTGGCAGAGGGCTGGACCCCGTCACGCTATCTGCTGACGCTGTGCAATGAAGAACTCCTGTGGCGCGAGAGCGAAAAACTGCGCCGCTATAAAAAGGAAGCCCGGTTGCCGGTGGCGAAAACGCTGGGTGAGTATGACTTCAGCCAGGTGCCGGAACTGAATAACGCTCAGTTCCGGCAGCTCTGCGAAACGACAGACTGGGTTGATGCCGGAGAAAATGTCCTGTTGTTCGGTGCCAGCGGCCTGGGGAAAAGCCATCTGGCGGCAGCGATCGTGGATGGCGTTGTAGGACTGGGCTACCGGGCCCGGTTCTACAGTGCCGGAGAGCTGCTGCAGGAGCTGCGAAAAGCGCGGACACAACTGAAACTGAACGAGCTTCTGCTGAAACTGGATCGCTACCGGGTGATAGTGATAGACGACCTCGGGTATGTCAAACGCGACAACGCGGAAACGGGTGTGCTGTTCGAGCTGATCGCCCATCGTTATGAGCGCGGCAGTCTGGTCATAACCAGCAATCATCCGTTCAGCACGTGGGGCAGCATCTTCGTGGATGAAACGATGGCGGTGGCGGCAGCGGACAGGCTGATCCATCACGGATATATGTTCGAGCTAAAAGGAGAAAGTTACCGGAAGAAGACATCGAAGGCAGTAACCAGCGTGGCTTAAAACCTCGCTCAATGGATGCGGCCAGAGTAGTTGGCGCCAGTCGGCAAAACTAGTTGACGTCTAATAAAGGAGTCGTGTTTGGTCAGATGGAAGATGCTGACCTCACAGTGGAATGCGGCATTATGTTTAATCTCGCCTTCGCAACCAGCGATCAGCATATGTCTGTGCTGCGCCGCCTCTTTACGCTCTTCCAGGATATTTCGTTCATCGAGTCGTGCCGTAACCTTAAAACGCACGAAGTCGGGAAATATGTTGAAGAGATGCTTGTAGCCTCCTGATAAACAAAAGGCAGATATCCCTTATCTGCCTTTTTCAAATCAGGAAGGAAGCAGTGCATATATGAAACACAATGCGGCGCAAAATGAATTCAATGTGACCATTAATCCAGAAGTTTTATAGCCGTATCAAAATCAGTAATCAGCACATTCAGAAGACCTGATTTGAGAGAGGCAACTATACCTTCATATTTTTCGTCCCCCCCAGCAACCCCAATCAGTTTCTTTGTGGCCCGCAATTGTTCTGTCGTAATGCCGAACCCCAGGCGGTTCAGCGGGCTATCCAGTATTTCGCCTTTGCTATTTACCAGGGTTACGCATACATCAGCAGTAATGTCCTGACTAAGTAAAGTCTCACGCCACGCTTCAGGGAATATATCGCATAAACTGGAAGAGCCGGTTTTCCAGGCCCCAATGCCCGTAATAACGACATCCATATTTGAGTAAAACTTTTGCGTATCCTGAACAGCCTGATCGTCTGCGAGTTTCTGGGCTAAACTTTCGTCATCCACCCACATGGGTACATACATCGGGTGCGCTCTTCCGTGGGAAATGGCAGCGACTTTGTGAATTAAATCAATCGGCCCCTGACTAAATTCAATGCCTGGATGAACGCCAGAAAGCTGAACCACATCCAGCACGGGTAATGTCGTCAGTTGACTCACAGTACTTGAAAGAACCCGACCCCAGGCGAGACCAAATTTCATACCCTCTTTGAGGATCTCACTCAGGTAGGTCGCCGTTATCCCTCCCAGCTTGACGTTTAGCTGTTCCTGGGAAGACCAGGACTCGGAAACGGAGAGCACAACGGCATCCTGCAATCCGTATTTTTTGCAGAGATTTTGCGCTATTTCCTCGTCCAGAGCCTGCTGTTTAGGGAAGGTAAATTTTACATACTCTTGCGCAATGGCTTCATCAATCAGGCGTGCAACTTTGAAGCGAGACAGACCGAGCTCCTCGGCGATTTCTATTTTCGTCTTCATTTCAGAGAAATAACGCTTAACAACAAGAGAGTAGATAAAACGGGGATCGTAGTTGCGCAGCTTTGGATTTTTGTTCTCTTTTGGCATAGCGGTTATCCATATATAACGAGAGGCATCACAAGTCATTTGAGCGGCATGCTCAGATGCCATACTCAAAAGAGTACACTTTTAATCGCTCATCAGATACGGGACCCTCGCGGAATTTTGTGTTTTGTGATGCAAAACGTCCTGGCAGGGTAAATTATAAAGGGTGGAAATGGTTGAGAAAGATAATCTGAAAAACCAACCACGTTTTGCAACGTAATGTTCACTCCAGCCGTTACCCGGCTTACTCTATGAACTTACCGGCGTGCAGAAACCGCGCGACTTCATATGCTGCAGGATCCGCTCTACCGCCTCTTCGGCGGTCAGCATGGAAGTGTCCAGAGTCAGGCTAGCAGAACGCCAGGGTTCGTATTCACGGGTAATCACCTTTTGCCAGTCCGGCAAAATATGGCCGCTAATATCCGCAGTGCGGTTTTCAACGCGATATCGATGCTGGGTTTGGTCGGAGCAGGTAAATTCTATCTCCAGAAAAGGCACGGCATTCACGGTCGCGACCTCTCTCCAGGCCTGGCGGGTAATGGCAATGGGATTGACCGAATCAGCAATCACCAGGTTACCCAGCCTGAGGTTATCCTCGGCTAGGGAGTACGCCACCAGATAGCCGGCGGGCCCCATATCCTGCGTAGTGACGGTTTTGGCGCGAATCAGCGCCTGCTCAATCGAATCAATGCGTAACCAGACTGCATCCAGCCTTGCGGCAAGCAGGCGAGCAATGGTTGATTTCCCGGTGCCGGGCAGACCGCCAAAGATCAGTAACATAGTTATCTCGGTGTGGAATGCTGAGACTGCTGATTTATTCTGGGAAAAATGAGTGTAGTAGACTTGAAACTGGAGCGGGCGAAGGGAATCGAACAACCTCCCTTAACAGCCTTGAAAGATCTCAAAACTGGTAGTTGATGACGGAGATTGTAGAGGAAAAATCTCATGTCTATCAAGGCCCAATCTTATTTATATCCTACTGCTGACGGCGTTTGGATGTTCCAGATCTTCATTCCGGTGTACATGCGCCACATCTTCGGAGGGAAACGCCTGTACCGGAAATCTACAGGCACCAGGGATCTGGCAGCAGCAAAACATTTCCGTAATCACATGCTGATCGAGTGGAAAACCCTGAAAGAACAGTATTCCCCGGATACGGAGGAAAGGCGCATACAACACGCCATCGCAGGACTGCATAAGCAAGCCACATTACGCGCCCCACTCCAAACAGTACCGACACTAACCACTATCCGCGATCAATACGCGGACAAATACAGAGACAAGCGCTCATTCTCGACGCTGGCTAAATCTGCTCGCGCCGTCGAGGTGTTTCTCGCATCGCTGGATCGGGTAGATGTTAAAATCACTGAGATCAGACGGTCACAAGTGACGATGTTCATCAACCAGCAGGGCAAGAAAGCCCCTCAAACCGTCCAGAACTGGCTAACGTGCCTGGGGAGCCTGTACGAGTATGCTCGGAGAAGTCATGACGACATAGCGCCGGATAACCCGTTTCACGGCATGAACCTCGAAGCGAGGGCGACGATTGAAAGTTATCAGCCGTTCGATCCTGACCAGATGCAAAAGCTACTGGATTCAGCAGAGCCAGAGATCAGGAACATTATCACTATGGGACTCTTTTCAGGATGCCGCCTTGATGAACTGGCAAGCCTCAAGAAGTCAGAGATCCAAACGGTGGAAGGTGTACGCTGTTTCTACATCTCGAAGTCAAAGACCAAAGCGGGGATCAGGCATGTCCCTATTCACTCCCGGCTATCTGAGATTGTCGATGACTATTTGAGTCACGCTTACGGCGAATACCTGTTTCCACAGGCTAACAGGATTAACCGGAAGGACGGCAAGAAAGGCCCCTTCTACTCTCAAGCGTTCACCAGACTACGCCGTCGTGTGCTTCCTACAGCCACAGACCGCCAATGCTTCCACAGCTTGCGCGGTATGTTCATAACCTGCTTAGACCGTGCAGGAGTACCAGAACAGCGGATCGGAGCCATAACGGGACACACAGACCAGAAATCGAAGACGGAAGCCTTCCGCACCTATTCCCAGGGCGCGAGCATGGAGGAGCTAAAAAAACATGTGGAAATCGTTAATTTTTTATGGTAATGGCTTGACTTTCAGTAAGGAAATGTGCTACCCTACACACGAAGTTCGCGAGCGAAGCGAGGGAGGTTTGTTATCCCGAAGGGATAGAGCTACCTTTGTACAATAGTATTCTTTCATGTTAGTCATGAAAGAGAGAGTATGTCTGTTCCTGTGTATCAATCACTACTCAGGTGTACTCTCTACCTCCGATCTGAATTAACCATTAGCCTACCCTGATAATAATCTGTTCTTGTTACTACCTGATGTAGCTACGTAGGTATGAGTAATCCGAAGTCATGCACTGATCCAACTATCATAAACTTAACCTTTATAATAATCCCTTCCTGTTACTCACCGATAACCACCACCAGAGATCCATCTCGATGAGATTCCAGAGTATGCTGGAGAGTCGTCTCGATGATTACCGTCTTCATTTAACCACGTCCACCAGCAGCCCCTGAACGCATTACAGCCTGTCTCCCTGACGTTCACCCATCCTTTGAGAGAAAGCAGCACACAACGCAGCAGACGAAGCGAGAGCAGCGCCCAAACTGGCACATCGTGCAGCCGTCGCCCTTCTCACTGGTGCAACATCCAGAAGATGATTCCCAGAGCCACCAGCGGCGCTACCTGACGTTGTGGAGAGTGGAAGCCCCCCGATCAAATGCCTACGCTCTAATGAGTGCTCCGGGCCGTTCTCTCTGACAGCTTCACTGTATTCCCACTATCCACTTCCGACCATGCAGATCCAGACAATACAACTCTCAAATCACATTTAAATACAAAAGTCAACAAAAACAACTTGACAAAAAGTGCTTTTTCCTGTATTATAAATCATATAGGGAAGCAATGTTGAAACGGTGCTCATTCGTCACATGGTATGAGCGTACCCCATCGGGGAATACACGCGAGATCTCGCCGCCTTTTATAGAATCTACTCCCCTAACGCTATTCCCATAGTAGCAAGCATGACCGTGCGCAACGTCGTACACTCTCCGCAGAATAAAGCCTCCAGGTTGCCGAATGTTTTTCTCCTTAGCCCAGATGTCACCAACGGTGCAAAACTGATCCACCCCAGCGGTTGAAAATTGATCCAGGGGTTAATCTGCTCCTCTGAATACAGGGGAGCTTATGATCACTTTTGAGATTCGTATGGAAATTAAAGTCCTGCACAAGCGGGGAATGAGTATCCGGGCCATTGCCAGGGAGCTGGGTATTTCGCGCAATACTGTCCGCAGCCACCTGAAAGCTAAATCTGAAAAGCCGCAGTATTCACCACGCCCGGCACCATCATCACTGCTCGATGAATACCGTGATTACATCTCTAAGCGGATCAGCGATGCGCATCCCTACAAAATTCCGGCGACCGTTATTGCCAGGGAAATCATGGAGCTGGGCTATCGTGGAGGGCTTACTATCCTGAGAGAGTTCATCCGCAAACAGACCCTGCCAGCACAGGCAGAACCGGTCGTTCGCTTCGAAACCGAGCCCGGACGGCAGATGCAGGTTGACTGGGGGACCATGCGAAACGGCAAGTCACCCCTGCATGTGTTCGTTGCTGTTCTGGGATACAGCAGAATGCTTTACATCGAGTTCGCCGACAACATGCGCTACGACACGCTGGAAGCCTGTCACCGCAATGCGTTCAGCTTCTTCGGCGGTGTACCGCAGGAAGTCCTGTACGACAATATGAAAACGGTGGTGCTGCAGCGTGATGCTTACCAGACCGGGCAGCACCGGTTCCATCCTTCCCTGTGGCAGTTCGGTAAAGAGATGGGCTTCTCTCCCCGCCTGTGCCGTCCCTTCAGGGCGCAGACTAAAGGCAAGGTGGAGCGGATGGTGCAGTACACCCGAAACAGCTTCTATATCCCGTTAATGACGCGCCTGCGCCCGATGGGGATCACCCTCGATGTTGAAACCGCAAACCGTTACGGCCTGCGCTGGCTGTACGATGTGGCCAATCAACGTAAGCATGAAACTATCCAGACCCGCCCCTGTGATCGCTGGGTGGAGGAACAGCAATCCATGCTGGCACTGCCACCGGAGAAGAAACAGTATGACGTGCAGGTTGATGAAAGCCTGATGACCTTCGACAGGCAGCCGTTGCATCATCCACTCTCCATCTATGACACGTTCTGCAGAGGAGCCGCATGATGGTCGAACTGCAACATCAACGGCTGATGGTACTTGCTGAACAGCTGCAGCTGGACAGTCTTATCGGCGCAGCGCCGGCGCTGTCGCAACAGGCGGTGGATCAGGAATGGAGCTACATGGACTTCCTGGAGCACCTGTTACATGAGGAGAAACTGGCCCGGCATCAGCGTAAACAGGCGATGTACACGCGGATGGCAGCCTTCCCGGCGGTGAAGACGTTCGAGGAGTACGACTTCACCTTCGCCACCGGCGCTCCTCAGAAGCAAATCCAGTCGCTGCGATCCCTGAGCTTCATAGAGCGTAACGAAAACATCGTGTTGCTGGGGCCATCGGGCGTGGGAAAAACACATCTGGCGATAGCTATGGGCTACGAAGCAGTACGGGCGGGCATCAAGGTTCGCTTCACAACAGCAGCGGACCTGCTGCTACAGCTGTCCACTTCACAGCGTCAGGGCCGTTACAAAACGACTCTCAATCGTGGTGTCATGGCCCCGAAGCTGCTTATCATCGATGAAATAGGCTATCTGCCGTTCAGTCAGGAGGAAGCCAAGCTGTTCTTCCAGGTCATCGCCAAACGTTACGAGAAGAGCGCGATGATCCTGACCTCCAACCTGCCGTTCGGGCAGTGGGACCAGACGTTCGCAGGTGATGCGGCCCTGACATCGGCGATGCTGGATCGGATCTTACATCACTCACACGTAGTCCAGATAAAAGGAGAGAGCTATCGACTGAAGCAGAAACGAAAGGCCGGGGTTATAGCGGAAGCTAATCCTGAGTAAACAAGGTGGATCAATATTAAACCGTTGGTGGTGACGGTTAGTGGATCACTTTTTACCCGTTGTTGACACCAGAACCCGATCTGGGTGGTTGTGTTGGACATTTGGATCAATCCTTCCTGGGGGCTTTCCTGCATTTGAACATAAGGAAAATCATTACAGTTGAAAAGTCAGACATTAAAAACCATTGCCGAATGGCTCCCCCGCTTTGAGTTCCACGTTTACCGCGACAGGCTACGCCAGTACGGAATGCCAACCACCCCGCAGCGAGTAGCGTTTATGTATTGGGCTGAGGAAGTGATGCAACATTGCTTCACCTTCGAGGACTTCGTAAACGAGTGGAGCAATGGCAACGATCACCGCGAAATCAACAGATGGTTGCAATCCTGCTACATCGGCATGGAGTTTTACCAGGGCAAAACGTATTACGTAACGTCTTACCTCGTCGGTGGGAAGAGTCCGTTTTATTGCCCACGCTGCAACCGCCTCAACATCAAACGACTATTAGAAATCAAGGAGAAACAAAAGCGTGACTAAACTACCAGCCGCATTAATGCGTGAAGTAAAAGCAGAATTTAAGGCCCAGCGCGAAAGTTACATTTCAGGATACATTGAAGCCCATCTGTCTGATGTGTTCAGCATCTCAGACTTCTACCCTGTGATCCTCACCACGCTACAGCAAGCTATCCTCGACGGGTACACCATAGCCGACTATAACCGCCAGCCGTTCTATAACACCGGGGAACCTGCAATTCGCATTGTGTTGAACCGCAAGCAAGATGAAATCGAGGCTGACCGTACTGCCCTCACCACAGAGGCAGAAGCCCAGCTTATGGCGTCCCTGATGGCTCAAGCAGAAGAATATTACACCCAAGCCGTAGCCGAAGAGGAACGCCGCCAACATGCAGAAGCAGCCGCGCAAGCCGCAGCAGCAGCCGAGGCCCAGACGTTCGCCAGCCGTTTACGTGTCGCCCTCGCGGACACTGCGAGGTAAGGGACAGGTTATGTTCATTCACTATGCTCAGAAGAGAAACCCGGCGAAGCTCTCTCAGAAAAGCGCCAGCGCCTATCGCCAGATGATGACCGCCGAACAGGGCGGGAAAGATTTCATAACAGGCTCGCCACTGACAGATCCAGTTATTGACCACGACCACAGAACAGGGCATTGCCGCCTTATCCTGAACCGTGTAACGAATGCCATTGAAGGCGATTTCAATCGCATCTTGTCTCGCATTGCCTACCGTGAAGACTTCACACCGCTCTTGTGGGAAGTTTATTTCGGTCATCATAGCGATCTGTACGATGAGTTATACGACGCAGCGCTCGACCGCAGGAACGGCTTTCTCAAAGAAGATGACTTCGGATTTATCTTAAAACAGTTTGCGGTGTATTACGCCGTCCGCTTTGACCAACTTCACCACCTGGAGTATTACCGATGACCAAAAACCCGCAACAATCCTTAGCCTGGTTAAAGCACTATTGGAGCCACCAGCAACAGGACATGCAGAAATCAGAAATCAAGCTCGAACCACTGAACAAGCCAGAGTTATTCGACAAAGCAGTAGATAAAATCACCATTGGTCAGTTCTATCAGTGGTTACTTTCCGAAGGCTACATCTTCAAAACTAAGGATAACAAATAATGTTGAAACTCATTATTGCACGCGACGTGCTCAGCTGGATTGATGCAAATAAGGGCGAGGACAGCCGCCCAACATTCATTATTAAAACTTTACGAAATGCTATGAACGAGGGCACTGATGACAGAAAAGCAACAAATAAGACCACTGATTGACCATTTACAAGCAGAAAAGTACGCGTTTATCAGCGCTCAAGGTAAAATACTCCTCCACCACATCCCCACGAATACAAATCACTGTCTGGACATTCTCGAAAGGGAATACCATTTATCAACTGGTAGAAAGTGGCGGCGGGATTATTTAAACCTTCTTTGGGATCACATTCCATTCATCAAAGTTTGCGATTTCAACCCGGCGAAGCCATACGGTATCGATCAGAATGGAACCCTGAATACGTTCAGGCGCTGGCACAGCGACAAGACACCAGCCGCAGATCTGACTCTCTGGCTTGAGTATCTGGCGAGGCTCTTCCCTGACCAGGCAGACCGCGACACAGTGAGCGCATACATGGCGCACATGTTCCAGCACCCGGAACAGCGCCCAAGCTGGCACATCGTTATTCCGAGTGATACCGGGACAGGCAAAGGTTTTTTGTTCAATCAAATCCTCTCGCCGCTCCTGATGCACCAGACAACGCTTTACTCCAACTACGGCACCCTGACGGGCGTCCACAATGATGCGATGGCCCGTACAATCCTGATCCTGTTCGATGACCCACCGCCAGCCAGACGTAACATGGCAGATCGGTTAAAAAGCATCCAGACTGAACCGATGATCGAGATTAACAGGAAGTATGAGCAGCCTCGAAAGGTAGCCACTTACACCCGGTTTTTCACGTTCAGCAACAGTGAGAGTCCGATTGAAGTGGAGGCGAATGATCGCCGCCATTACTGCACCCATTACATACGCCACCGGGCGAATAGGGAAGAAACAGCAGAGTTTATTGCCCGTCTTGCTGATTGGCTCGCCGTGGGCGGTCTGGAAGCCGTACACGCCTGGCTAATGGCTTACCCGTTGGAATCCTTCAATCCGTATCGCCCACCGTTCAGTTTGGCACTTGAGCGCATGAAACAAGCCAGCATCACGGAAGAGCAGAACGAAGCGGAGATCTTCACCGGAGAAAATCCGGCGTTTGCATTCCAGGCATTTCATGACGCTTGCCCATCATTCCCACGACCACAGGATGCGAGTCAATGGCTACGTGATAACGGGTACATGAGCGCCAGAGTGAGCACTCGCGCAGGGCTTAAATCAGTCTGGTATCAAGCGCCGCAGGACGGCAGCAGCAAGATCCCGGAGAGTGTTCTCTCCTGGTTTGTTGATAAGTATTACCCGGCCCAGTGATCAGGGCTACAGGGCTATGGTTTTAGCCCTGTATTTTGAAATCCGCGCCGCCACTGGCCTGATCAGGGCTACAAGGCTAACAGGGCTATTTATCAAGTATTCTTAGATCTTTATCGACTTCACCGTTTTTATAACGGGAAGAGGAGACTCCCGCCAGAGTTTCCCGCAAGGCATTAGCCGCCCCATTTCAGCCGCTCGCCGTGACGTTCGTCATGGTGTAGCGATCTGCTGAACAAGTATTAAAAAGCAAATCTTTAAATCACTCATACAGCGAGTCTGTACTTGCGCCCCATCCGGGCGGCGAGGGTAGCCGCACACATTCCCGCCCAGAAAGTGCCAGCGCACAGCCAGGGCATCAAAACAAATCACTTTTATTCAGGAGGCCATGTAATGGCACGACGCAGCAAAGCTGTATACGAAGAATTTTTCCAAAATGGGCGCAAGGCACAGCGCATAGAAGAAGTTGAGCGCCAGCTTATGAACACAGACCACCAGAACCACCGTCAGCTTGAAGCGGAGGAACTCAGCACGGAAAACATGGAAGACCATTTCCCTCGTGTTATTCCAAACACGCCAATCATCGAGTGGTTGCCGGGATACTACATCCATCGCCTTGAGTGGGAAGCGTACCGCGACGGGCGCAGCGTGATAGACGCGCAAGAACCGCGCCAGACGGTTGACCCGGAGCTAATCTCGTACCAGTGGAATCACTTTGTAGTTAACTCACGCTTTCCGTGGAAGCTGGAAGATCACGCCATCGTTTACACCTTCGTTTAGCGTTTTACTTTTCGAGAGAGTCCCAGCGAACCGCAGAAACTATCCCCCAGTTGCCGTTTGCATTTGGTCGCTTCCATTTCGCAGTCTCCATCTTACGCAGGTAGTCTAAAGCCTCTTCGAAAATTAGAAACCTCTTAAGGTTATCAGCCTCGCCAACGACATAAGACCGATCCCGATTACTCGCAAGCCCCGGATTAAAACAAGTGCCGTCCTTCGCATACGGAACAATCACAATCTCTGTATTTTCAGTTTGATTAGATGCAAAGAGTTGCCATGCTTCAACCCCAAGCGCACGAGCCAATGTCTCAATAGCATCAAGCGACGCATTTGACGTCCCTCGTTCAATCCTGCTCATGTAGCTACGAGCAAACCCACAGCGATCAGCAAATGCTTCCTGGCTAAGACCAGAAGCAATGCGAAGCTGTTTAACTCTTTGTCCAAACAAGGCTCTTAGATTCTTTTGCATCTGCTAAAGATGCAAGTTTAGACCTCTAATCAGCCACGCTCTAATCGTGACATTTCGAACTAATGTTGTATGATTTGCTCCTTCCACAGAACACAAACCAGGAACATTATGAAAAAGATTCTTATGGCGGCAGTATTGATTGCGACGGCGACTAACGCTTACGCGTTGAGCCACGGGGATAGAGCCACCCTAAAAGAAGGAACATTTAACTGTAAGAAGCTGACCGATTTTTACGAGATGATCAGTAACATTCAGGACAAAGACCAGCAAGGTATGATTGGTCTCATTACTTCCGGTAAATGCCGTCTCCTAAAAGAATCGATGACAGTTGAGATTCAGAACGTAGACGAAAAGGGTTTTGTTTCCTTCATCACTCCAGGTGGTCACGGTGGCTGGGCTGTTCAACAGTTTTTTGAAGAGTAATCCCCTTCTATCTCTTAATGGCGTGAATCCTCACGCCATCACACAAGCGTAGCATTTGAGTATACATTAGCGCTACGTGATAAAAGTGGCCTAAAAAATGTAGTTTAAATGACGTTTGACTATTTAAACGCTACATGCAATTATACTACAATCCAAACGCTACATAAGGACTGCCCTGATGACCACCAGCCGAGTTTATGCCTATCTTCGCGCCTCCACTAAAGAGCAGGACGCGACACGCGCCAAAGCAGCATTGGCAGAGTTCGCCGCCGCTCGTGATTTGGGCCACGTCACTTACTTCACTGAGAACGTGAGCGGAGCCAGTTTACAGCGTCCGGAGCTTATGCGCCTGATAGACATAGCCGCGCCTGGTGACATTCTATTAGTGGAGCAAGTAGACCGCCTGAGCCGCCTTAACGCTGAGGACTGGGAGACACTGAAAGCCCAGATCGATAGTAAAGGTTTGCGAGTGGTGGCTCTCGACCTGCCTACCAGTTACGAAGTGTTAAAACCCCAAGGCGAGTTTATGCAATCCATGATGAAAGCTATCAACGGCATGATGTTAGAAATGCTGGCAGCAATCGCGCGTAAAGACTACACAGACCGCCGCCGCCGTCAGGCTGAGGGCATCAGCAAGGCGAAAGCTGAGGGCGCTTACAAGGGCCGTCCAGTGAATGACAAGCTACACGAACAGATCCGCGCATGGCATGAAGCTGGTAAGACAAAGAGCGAGATCCATCGCCTCACAGGTGCAGCCCGAACCACCATTAACAAAGTGCTGGAGGCGTAAGCCACAGCTTAACAGAATCCTTTCTGGGGCCTTGTCAGCCCCGCTATCCCACCACCAGCCCTGATATTTGACGGGCGTCCCCGTCAGGATTAAGGACGCCAAAACTTATAGCTTAACGGCCCACGCAATACGGTCACTTGTTCACCGTAACATTACCGATACCAGGCGCGGCCTGGATTTAGACAAGCAAGCCGTTAGCCGTGTGATCAATGAGATGAACTTATAAGGGGGAACACATGAAAAACAGCTTACTGGTGCTGACGCTGGCGCTATTATCAGCCCTCGCCCACGCAGGGCGCATCACCCTGATTCTGAGTGATGAAGAGGAGACAGACAACGCGAAGATTTGCGTATACAGCAACGCCAATTATACGGAGACAGTGACGATCAGACTGTCGCAGCAATGCCGCTACACAATGACCTTTGAGGAGGAGTAGCGATTTAAAACTTCTCTTCGTTCATCAAACTTCTGAGATAGCGCAATTCACTCGCACAACTTCTGGCCTCTCTGACATTTGACTCTAACGCTTCAATTCTTTTTCCGTTCTTAGAGTCTGAGAATACTTCAGCCGCATGCCCAGCAATTTCATGTAAAGTGCATGCTGAAATAATGGCTAAATCAAGAAGCGGCTCGCCCACATAAGCATCTCCTGATTTTTTATTTCGCACTTCGCCGTTCCACCCGGGATTTCTTAAGAAACAAGGGCTTGTTTCAGATGGAATAAGATAGCCATGCATAAGGCTATTTCTGTAATTTGACAAATCAAGAGCCGCCAGTGAAGCATCCTGTAATACTGCATTGCATTTTTCGCTTAACTTTGCATTCCCAGCACCGAAGGTATTGAGCACATCTTCAACCTTCAATTTCTCTGTAAATGGTCTTATCCCCCGAACGTCAGTTTCAGTTAATGTCCAAACTGCTCGCTCAAGCGCTGTTTCAAACAACCCATACTGAACCACAAATGCTCCAATTTTCATCAAACGGTCTGGAGTAAGATGTAAAGCGAAAAGTCGCCCCATAACTAAAGCGGATCTCTCTTCATAATTGTCAGACATTCAAGGTACTCGTAACTCATTGCTATCAGTGGAAATAGCATAATAGATAATGATCATAACGGATAGCGCCGTATCGGTTTACACACAGAAGAAAGAACTGAAAAGGGGCTTATGCCCCTTAATTCAAAATTTTAGCCACTCGCTTCAGGCGTCATGCTCTAAAGATTCGAAGTATCGCTTGCGACTCGGCTGTTCGGAATGTAACGAACAATGGTCTGCGCCATAATCCCAGAAATAACCATCTGGCTTAACTCAACCGTAGT
Source organism: Enterobacter cloacae complex sp. CARB60 (assembly GCF_036487345.1). Taxonomy (NCBI): domain Bacteria; kingdom Pseudomonadati; phylum Pseudomonadota; class Gammaproteobacteria; order Enterobacterales; family Enterobacteriaceae; genus Enterobacter; species Enterobacter cloacae complex sp. CARB60. The sequence goes on along the minus strand of NZ_JAZKLC010000002.1, from coordinate 729,211 downwards.
GTCACGAAGTTTCCATGTTGCTTTGTCTGAATCTGAAAACTCAGGTTTCCCATACTTCTGAGTTAGCAATTGACTCAATGTGTCAAATTGACTCGCAGCGATACCTTCATTTTTTTTCTCATTACTGGCTACGTTCGTTTGTACAAGACGATCAGCGCTATTAAAAAGGAATGTGACAGTATAAAGACCGCTACCGATCGATACATTATCAATCTGCACTTTCCCAAAATTATCATTATACTTTTCTGGTGAGATCAGATGTGCGCCACTGCCCTGAGCCGCAACAACTTCTGACGGATTCATGCCCCATTTAGTATTTCCATAACCAATGCCCTTAGCTAATGAGAGCAGAGGTAAAGTTAGAATTACGAAAGCCATGAGTAGTTTTTTCATTCCATCCCCACGAATTGAGTTTATTAATTGTGAACCAGCGTACAATGATCCCATTGCTCAGTGCTTCTTGCTATACGGTCACTTATTGCAAAGTTCATCAGCCACGAATCATAGGCGTACACTTTGCTTTTATCATCTGCCGTCATCAACTTGCCTTTAGTTTCCAGCTTTGGCGATAACAAGTATGTGCCGTTTAAACGGTTAGCTTTGAAGCTATCAACATACAACGTTACTTCAGCACTCCCCAGCACACGTAGAGCGCCTATTCTGCCATTCTTTATTGCCGCTATCGAATACTGACAGAGATAAGTTTTAGAGGTCGAAGCCGTGCTTTTTCCATCGACTTTCTTCGAAGCTTGAACTGATGACTTTGGAACTGAACGTTGAAGAGAAGATGAAGGGTAAGAGTATAAATTGCTGTTATAGGCCGAAGAAGAGCGAGAACCTCCACCACATGTTTTCCATGCTGCAATACATGAATTTCCACATGGAATCCCTTTCTTGCAGTTCTTTGCGTATGCAGAAAACGACAACCCAGCTAACAGAAATGTGCCCACGGTTATCCTAACCAACGAAGACCAGCCCATAAACCACCCTTCTTTTAAGATTTTCCTCACATGATACCATACTTAAATCAAGGCGATAGAGGCCAATAAGCCCGTTGGTGGTAAGACAGCGTGCGGAGCCGTTAGGCGACAACATCAGGGAATGTCAGACAGTGAAGTTTATCAGGATGACCATGTACCCGAAGGAGCGAGGCCGAACCGCTGGCAGAGCTTGCATGTGGTGTGCAAGTACCATAACCACCATAAAACCTGTTTATTCCCTGCAACGTCATCACGACGTGTGGCATGTGGGAGCATCGGCAAAAATGCGCTTCACTGAAAGTTTATGAGAAACTATGCCCGGATCAGGCTTTTCCTTCACGTTGTGCTATCGCGGTGTGAGGTTGAAACTGCCGCCGCCGAATAGTTATACTCTCACTTCCATAGTAACTATCCGTGACAACTAAAAGTGTACCTTGTGGTGATAGTTTGCCGTTCAATGGTAGAACGATCACGACAACTTACTTTAAGGTAAGTTGTTGATAGCGAAACACGTTTAAGCCAGTAACTGGCAGTGTTTTGCCACAAGGGGAGAGATCTGGAGCGGGCGAAGGGAATCGAACCCTCGTATAGAGCTTGGGAAGCTCTCGTTCTACCATTGAACTACGCCCGCTTTGAGGTGCGTAAGGCATTATAGACCTTACACACCTTCATACAAGCCTCTTCGCAACTAACCGGCGATTAAATAATCACTTAGCACTTCGGTTTGCTGCCTGGCGCAGGAAGATAACGCTGCGGATCGATGGCCGTCGCCTTATAGCGAATCTGGAAATGCAGCTTCACCGCGTCCGTACCGGTGCTGCCCATGGTGGCAATCTTCTGCCCGGCTTTTACGTTCTGCCCGTTGTTGACCAGCATCGTGTCGTTGTGCGCATAGGCCGTGATGTAGTCTTCGCCATGCTTAATCATGATCAGGTTACCATAGCCGCGCAGCTGGTTACCCACGTAAACCACCTTTCCGGCACCGGACGCATAAACCGGGGTACCGCGCGCGGCAGCGATATCGATGCCTTTGTTACCCCCCTCAGACAGGGAGTACGGCAGCACCACTTTACCGCTGGCCGGCCAGACCCAGCAGCGTTGGCCGACCGGCGGCCAGGACGACTGCGGCACCGCGTAAGACGGCGTCACTTTGGCGGTTTTGCCTTTCGAAGAGGATTTTTTACCCGAGGACGATCCGCCGCTAACCTTCAGCTGCTGCCCCACCTCGATGGTATAGGGCGGTGAGAGATTATTCAGCCGCGCCAAATCCTTCACGCTGGTCCCCGTTGCGCGCGAGATTCGATACAGGGTGTCCCCGCGCTTAACGGTATAGACCGAACCGGAATAGCTGCCCATATCCGACGATTTGCTTCCTGAACAGCCCGCCAGTAATAGCGTCAGCGTCAGGCAAAAAATGGCGGTGATGGGGTTTCTCGTCAGGCTTCCTGCAAACAAAACAGATCCTCGGTCAGCGTGAATGGCGCACTATGATAACAGCCAAAACGAATATGGGTCATGCCCTTTTCCGCTCTACGAGCCAAACCGTTCGTATAAGAATGCCGTATAATGATCCGGCTGATGGTGCTGAACCACTCGGCAATTTGGCACTGGAGCATCAATGAGTATTCAAGAACACGTTATTTTGGTAAACGACCAGGGAATGGTGATTGGCACTCAGGAAAAATATGCCGCGCACACCTTACATACCCCGCTGCATCTGGCTTTCTCTTCATGGCTTTTTAACGCAAACGGCGAATGTCTGATCACCCGACGCGCCTTAACCAAAAAAGCCTGGCCCGGCGTCTGGACCAACTCGGTCTGCGGCCACCCGCAGTCCGGCGAAGAGACGATACAGGCGATAATCCGCCGCTGCCGCTTTGAAGTGGGCGCTGAACTGACCGATATCACCGCCGTCGCCCCTGAATTTCGCTATCGGGAAGCCGACCCGTCCGGGATCGTGGAAAATGAAATTTGCCCGGTATTCGCTGCCCGCATCACCAACGACGTAACGATAAACGAAGATGAAGTGATGGACTATCAGTGGGTTGAGCTGGACGCGTTATTCCGCGCGCTGGACGCGACGCCCTGGGCCTTTAGCCCGTGGATGGTCATGGAAGCGACAACTGCCCGCGATAAACTCAAAGCCTTCGCGGCGCAATAAAAAAGCCCCTTTCGGGGCTTTTTTTACATCTTAACGCCTTATTTCACCGGGCGCATCGCCGGGAACAGGATCACGTCGCGGATGGTGTGGCTGTTGGTGAACAGCATCACCATACGGTCGATACCAATCCCCAGACCCGCCGTTGGTGGCAGGCCGTGCTCCAGCGCGGTCACGTAGTCTTCGTCGAAGAACATCGCTTCGTCGTCGCCTGCCGCTTTCGCATCTACCTGGTCCTGGAAACGCTGCGCCTGGTCTTCCGCATCGTTCAGCTCGCTAAAGCCGTTGCCGATTTCACGGCCGCCGATGAAGAATTCGAAACGATCGGTGATTTCCGGGTTCTCGTCATTACGACGCGCCAGCGGAGAGACTTCAGCCGGGTATTCGGTGATGAAGGTCGGCTGAATCAGGTGCGCTTCGGCCACTTCTTCGAAGATCTCGGTCACGATACGGCCCAGACCCCAGCTCTTCTCAACCTTGATACCGATGCTTTCGGCAATCGCTTTCGCAGAGTCGAAGTTATCCAGATCCGCCATGTTGGTTTCAGGACGGTATTTCTTGATCGCTTCGCGCATGGTCAGTTTTTCGAACGGCTTGCCGAAGTCGAAGACTTCTTCACCGTAAGGGACCTGCGTGGTGCCGAGAATATCCTGCGCCAGGGTGCGGAACAGGGATTCGGTCAGTTCGATCAGATCTTTGTAATCCGCGTACGCCATATAGAGTTCCATCATGGTGAACTCTGGGTTATGACGAACGGAGATACCTTCGTTACGGAAGTTACGGTTGATTTCGAACACGCGGTCGAAACCACCGACCACCAGACGCTTCAGGTACAGTTCCGGCGCGATACGCAGGTACATGTCCAGGTCCAGGGCGTTGTGATGGGTGATGAACGGACGCGCAGACGCGCCGCCAGGGATCACCTGCATCATCGGGGTTTCCACTTCCATAAAGTCGCGGTTGACCATGAACTGGCGGATACCGGCCATGATCTGGGAGCGAATTTTGAAGGTCTTGCGGGAGTCATCGTTAGAGATGAGATCCAGGTAGCGCTGACGATAGCGCGCTTCCTGATCCTGCAGGCCGTGGAATTTGTCCGGCAGCGGGCGCAGGGCTTTGGTCAGCAGACGCAGCTCGGTACAGTGGATAGACAGTTCACCGGTTTTGGTTTTGAACAGTTTACCTTTCGCACCCAGGATATCGCCCAGGTCCCACTTCTTGAACTGCTCGTTGTAGATGCCTTCCGGCAGGTCGTCACGGGAAACGTACAGCTGAATACGGCCGCCCACGTCCTGCAAGGTCACGAAGGAGGCTTTACCCATGATACGACGGGTCATCATACGGCCAGCAACGGCCACTTCGATGTTCAGCGCTTCCAGCTCTTCGTTCTCTTTAGCGTCGAAGTCAGCGTGCAGTTGGTCTGAGGTATGGTCACGACGAAAATCGTTCGGGAACGGCACGCCCTGCTCGCGCAGCGCTGCCAGCTTCTCACGGCGGGTTTTCAGTTCATTGTTAAGATCGACTACCGCGTCAGCGCCCTGTGCTTGTTGTTCAGACATGTTGGTTCCTCATAACCCTGCTTTCAAACTTGCTTCGATAAATTGGTCCAGGCTGCCGTCCAGCACCGCCTGCGTGTTGCGGGTTTCAACCCCGGTACGCAGGTCTTTGATGCGGGAGTCATCAAGGACGTAAGAACGGATCTGGCTACCCCAACCGATGTCGGACTTGTTGTCTTCCATCGCCTGTTTCTCAGCATTTTTCTTCTGCATCTCCAGCTCATAAAGCTTCGCTTTCATCTGCTTCATGGCCTGGTCTTTGTTCTTATGCTGGGAACGGTCGTTCTGGCATTGCGTTACCGTGTTGGTTGGAATGTGGGTAATACGCACCGCAGATTCCGTACGGTTAACGTGCTGACCACCCGCACCGGATGCGCGGTAAACGTCGATACGCAGGTCCGCCGGGTTAATTTCGATATCAATATCTTCATCAACTTCCGGGTAAACAAACGCGGAGCTGAAGGAGGTATGACGACGGCCACCGGAGTCGAACGGGCTCTTACGCACCAGGCGGTGAACGCCGGTTTCAGTACGCAGCCAGCCGTAGGCGTAATCGCCAATGATCTTGATGGTGACGGATTTCAGACCCGCGACTTCACCTTCAGACTCTTCGATAATTTCGGTTTTGAAGCCGCGCGCTTCTGCCCAACGCAGGTACATACGCGTCAGCATGCTGGCCCAGTCCTGCGCTTCGGTGCCGCCAGAACCGGCCTGAATATCGAGATAGCAGTCAGCGCTGTCGTATTCGCCGGAGAACATACGGCGGAACTCAAGCTGCGCCAGCTTCTCTTCCAGCACGTCGAGTTCTGCCACGGCTTCGTTAAAGGTTTCTTCGTCGTCAGCTTCGACGGCCAGCTCCAGCAAACCGGAAACATCTTCCAGCCCCTGGGCCATTTGATCCAGCGTATCTACGATAGCTTCGAGAGAGGAACGCTCTTTACCCAGCGCCTGTGCGCGTTCAGGTTCGTTCCAGACGTCCGGCTGTTCCAGCTCGGCGTTTACTTCTTCAAGACGCTCTTTCTTGGCATCGTAGTCAAAGATACCCCCTAAGAACGTCAGAGCGCTCCGTGAGGTCCTGAATACGGTTTTTTACCGGATTAATTTCAAACATGGTCTGTTTTCTTTTATGGACTTGTCAAAATGCGGTGATAAGAGCGGGATTGTACCGAATCCACGCCCTTTTTTATAGAGATTACTGCCGCTAAATTGGCCAGATATTGTCGATGATGATCTGAAGGGTGCGGTTACCGCGAAACTCGTTGATATCCAGTTTGTACGCCAGCTCAACCTCGCGCACGCCGTTGTCCGGCCATACCGCCGTGTCAACGTTGAAGGCGATGCCGTCCAGCAGCGGACCACCGCCCACGGGCTCGACCATCACTTTCAGATGACGTTCGCCGACGATACGCTGCTGCAGCAGGCGGAAACGCCCGTCGAACAGCGGTTCCGGGAACATTTGCCCCCACGGACCGGCATCGCGGAGCATTTGCGCCACGTCCATCGTCATCTCAAGCGGTGAAAGCTCGCCATCGGACACCACTTCCCCCTGCAACAGCGCCGGGTCGATCCAGTCGGTGACCAGCTCACCAAACAGACGCTGAAACTCGTCGAACTTCGCCTCTTCCAGCGACAGGCCCGCCGCCATCGCATGGCCGCCAAACTTGATCATCAAACCCGGGTACAGCGTATCAAGACGCTCCAGCGCATCGCGCATGTGCAGACCCTGGATTGAGCGGCCAGAGCCCTTCAGCGTGCCGTCGCCCGCGGGCGCGAACGCGATCACCGGACGGTGGAAACGCTCTTTAATGCGCGACGCCAGAATGCCGACCACGCCCTGATGCCACTCAGGATGGTACATAGCCAGGCCGCCCGGCAGCGTATCGCCGCTGCGTTCAAGCTTTTCGCACAGGGTCAGCGCTTCGGCCTGCATCCCCTGTTCAATCTCTTTACGGGTCTGGTTCAGCGCGTCCAGCTCGTTGGCCAGCACGCGTGCTTCACCAATGTTATCGCACAGCAGCAGCGCCACGCCGACGGACATATCGTCCAGCCTTCCGGCTGCGTTAAGACGCGGCCCGAGGGCAAAGCCCAAATCGCTTGCCGCCAGCTTGAGCGGATCGCGGTTGGCAATCTCCAGCAGCGCCTTGATCCCCGGACGGCACTTGCCTGCCCGGATGCGGCTTAAGCCCTGCCAGGTCAAAATGCGGTTATTGGTATCGAGGGGGACCACGTCCGCGACGGTACCCAGCGCCACCAGATCGAGATATTCGGCCAGGTTCGGTACGGCAATACCGCGGGAGTCGAACCAGCCCTTGTCGCGTAAAAGGGTACGCAACGCCAGCATTAGATAAAACGCCACGCCCACGCCTGCGAGGGATTTCGATGGGAAATCGCAGTCGCGCAGGTTGGGGTTAATAATCGCTTCCGCATCCGGCAGCGTTTCGCCCGGCAGGTGGTGATCGGTGACCAGCACCGGGATCCCCAAAGCGTGAGCATGATCGACGCCCGCATGGGAAGAGATCCCGTTATCGACAGTCATGATCATCTGTGCGCCACGCGCGTGGGCCTGATCGACCACTTCCGGACTGAGGCCATAGCCGTCTTCAAAACGGTTCGGCACCAGATACGTGACGTTATCGCAGCCCAGCGCGCGCAGGCTGAGCACGCTCAGCGCGGTGCTGGTTGCGCCGTCGGCGTCGAAATCGCCCACCACCACAATCCGCGTCCCCTCACGAAGCGCGTCGTAGAGCATTTCAGTGGCTTTTTCGATACCGCTCAGCTGCTGCCAGGGGAGCATCCCTTTCACGCTGCGTTCAAGATCCTCAGCGCTACGCACGCCGCGGCTGGCATAGAGGCGCTTAAGCAGCGCCGGGAGATCGTCTGGCAAATCAACCGGTTCAACCGCCTCGCGGCGGCGCAATTTTATTGGGGCTTTCACGCGGATTATTCACCACCAAACTGTTTCTGGTGCGCGTCGAGGAACTCTTTCATCTCTTTCGGTCCCTGATAGCCCGGAACGACATAGCCGTTGCTCAGGACAATCGCTGGCGTACCGCTCACGCCAAACTGCACGCCGAGCGCGTAGTGGTTAGCGATATCAATGTCGCAGGAGGCTGGCTTAACGCCTTTGCCGTTCATCGCGTCGTCAAACGCTTTGTTGCGGTCTTTCGCACACCAGATCGCCTTCATGTCCTGCTCTGGCTGGCTCTGCACGCCCGCGCGCGGGAAGGCCAGGTAACGCACGGTAATGCCCAACGCGTTGTAGTCTTTCATCTCTTCATGCAGCTTGTGGCAGTAGCCACAGGTGATGTCGGTGAAGACGGTAATGACATGTTTTTCCTGCGCCGCTTTATAGACGATCATCTCTTTTTCGAGCGCGTTCAGGTTTTTCATCAGCAGCTGGTTGGTAACGTTTACCGGCTGCGCGCCGCTTACGTCGTACATTGGCCCCTGAATAATGTGTTTGCCGTCTTCGGTGACGTACAGCACACCGCTGTTGGTCAGTACCGTTTTCATGCCGGCAACCGGGGCAGGCTGAATATCGCTACCGGTGACGCCAAGCTTAGCCAGCGACTGTTTGATGGCGGCGTCGTCCGCATGGGCGAAACCGGTAAATGAGGCTGCCAGCAGGGTGAACAGCGCGAAAGACTTTTTCATATGTGATCCTGTTACAATTCGTCGGCACTCACGCACGAGGGTGGTGCTGTTGGTGTAGCTGCCGCAGGCGTTCCGTCGCGACATGGGTGTAAATTTGCGTCGTGGAAAGATCGCTGTGCCCCAGCAGCATCTGCACCACGCGTAAATCAGCGCCGTGGTTTAACAGATGCGTCGCGAAGGCGTGACGCAATACGTGCGGCGAAAGCTTTTCACTGTCGATACCCGCCAGTGTGGCGTAATGCTTGATGCGATGCCAGAACGTTTGCCGCGTCATCTGCTGGGCGCGCTGGCTCGGAAACAGGACGTCGATAGACGTACCATTGAGCAGCCACGGACGACCGTGCTCCAGGTACGTTTCCAGCCAGTAAACCGCCTCTTCACCCAGCGGAACCAGCCTTTCCTTGTTTCCTTTACCGATGACGCGCACCACGCCCTGACGCAGGCTGATGTCGCTCATCGCCAGGCCAACCAGTTCCGAAACGCGCAAGCCGGTAGCATACAATAGCTCAAGCATGGCTTTATCGCGTAACTCCAGCGGCAGGTCAACAGCCGGTGACTGTAATAATCTCTCAACTTGTGCTTCGCTGAGGTCTTTCGGCAGCCGCTGCGGAAGCTTAGGGGATGCCAGCAGCGCGCTGGGATCGTCTTCGCGAATCTTCTCACGGTAGAGGTACTGGAACAGCCGTCGCATGGCGCTGAGCAAACGTGCGGAACTGGTGGCTTTGTAGCCCCCCGCGATACGTTCCCCAAGCAGCGCCTGCAGGTCGTCACGTTGTGCGCTCGCAAGGGATAACCCCCGTTGCGCAAGCCACTCCACCAGCATGGTGAGATCGCGACGGTAGGCGCTGAGGGTATTCTCGGCCAGATTTTTCTCCAGCCACAGCGCGTCGAGAAACTGTTCGATCAGTGCGAGATCCTTTTCCACATCAGCCCCTTTGATTCTGCAGTCAGGCCATTATGCCTGATTGCGACCGGTTTCTGGTACACTACGCGCATAGTCAAAGCAAGAATTGAGATAGTTACGCGATGAATATTGGTCTGTTCTATGGTTCCAGCACCTGCTACACCGAAATGGCGGCAGAGAAAATTCGCGACATCATTGGCCCGGAACTGGTGACGTTGCATAACCTGAAAGATGACGCGCTTACGCTGATGGAGCAGTATGACGTGCTGATCCTCGGCATCCCGACATGGGATTTCGGCGAGATACAGGAAGACTGGGAAGCTATCTGGGACCAGCTTGATACGCTCAACCTCGACGGCAAAATCATTGCCATGTACGGCATGGGGGACCAGTTGGGTTACGGGGAATGGTTCCTGGACGCGCTCGGCATGCTGCACGACAAACTGGCGCCGAAAGGGGTGTCGTTTATCGGCTACTGGCCAACCGATGGTTACGAGTTCACCAGTAAAAAACCGATTATCGCCGACGGCGAGCTGTTTGTTGGACTCGCGCTGGATGAAACCAATCAGTACGATCTCAGCGATGAACGCCTGCAAAGCTGGTGCGAGCAGATCCTGGGCGAAATGGCAGAAAAGTTTAGCTAACGCGCGTTACCCCTGCGTCGTCTGTTGCAACAGCATCCGGCGCAGGTCTCGCCACTCGGCAGCATCCATACTGTCAGCCGCCAGCCACAGATGCTGGCAACGCCCGCCGTCCACCTTGCGTAACCGTAACATCATGCCGCAGTTGAGCATCCAGGGCATACCGAGAATATCCCACTCTTTCCCCTGCCAGCGCAGGCGGGAATCCATCAGTAATTTAATCTCTCCCTGGCGGGCATTAATGCGACGCTGGCTGCGAACGCTGTCAAAAACGACAAACGACAGTAACAGCAGCCACAGAGGCGTATAGCTCAGCGGCCATGGCATCAGTAACACAAAGGCCGCAACCAGGCCGTGGAGCAATAAAGACATCCACTGCGAGCGCCACGAGACGCGAAGATCAGATTGCCACAGGACCACGTTCCCGATTCCGTGTTTGAATTAATTGCACCATCCGTTGCAACTCGGTGTCGGCGGGTTTGCCGTGGTTCATCAGCCAGTTGAACAAATCCGGATCGTCAGACTCAAGCAGGCGAACAAACAGACGCTTATCGTCATCGCTTAAGCTGTCATACTCATATTCGAAGAAAGGCATGATGGAAATATCAAGTTCACGCATGCCGCGACGGCACGCCCAGTGAATACGGGCCTTGTTGTTAATATCCATGTTCAGTTTCCTGCATTACGTTTGGCACAGTCGGTACCCCGTTCAGTGTTCTTTATTTCTCTACGGGGACACCAGCTAGTGTAACGTGTTTTTGACCGTTTCATTACTGGAATATTGCGATCGCCGAGCAGGCTTCCAGAATAATCCCTACAAAGACAGCGGATTACATTATTTTGCGTAGCGCTACGCATAACCGGTTTATGGCACAAATGGTCTGTTGAAAGCGCTTGCATTGCCTGCAGGCTCTTTTACCATTAGGCATTATCAAAGCGTTAAGCAATTCAGGATATCGTTATGGCATTTACACCATTTTCTCCTCGCCAGCCCGCCGCCTCTGCGCGTCTGCCGCTGACGCTTATTTCTCTTGATGACTGGGCGCTGGCAACGCTCACCGGTGCCGACGCCGAAAAATACCTGCAGGGCCAGGTGACCGCCGACGTCAGCCAGATGACAGAACACCAGCACCTGCTGGCCGCGCATTGCGATCCAAAAGGCAAAATGTGGAGTAATCTGCGTATCTTCCGCCGTCAGGACGGCTTTGCCTTTATTGAGCGCCGCAGCCTGCAAGAGGCCCAGCTCAAAGAGCTGAAAAAGTACGCGGTCTTTTCCAAAGTCACGATCGCCCCGGACGACGAACATGTGCTGCTGGGTGTGGCCGGTTTCCAGGCGCGTGCGGCCCTGAAAAATCTCTTTAGCGAACTGCCGGATGCTGAAAAGCAGGTGGTCAGTGAAGGCGCGACCTCCATCCTGTGGTTTGAACACCCGGCAGAGCGTTTCCTGTTAGTCACGGATGCGGCAACCGCCGAACGCGTGACCGAAGCGCTGCGCGGTGAAGCGCAGTTTAACAACAGTCAGCAGTGGCTGGCGCTGAACATCGAAGCGGGTTTGCCGGTGATTGACGCCGCAAACAGCGCGCAGTTTATTCCTCAGGCAACCAACCTGCAGGCGCTGGGGGGCATCAGCTTTAAAAAAGGCTGTTACACCGGCCAGGAGATGGTGGCGCGTGCAAAATTCCGCGGCGCAAACAAACGCGCGCTGTGGACGCTGGCGGGCCATGCGAGCCGTGTCCCTGAAGCGGGTGAAGACTTAGAGCTGAAGATGGGTGATAACTGGCGCCGCACCGGCACCGTGTTAGCCGCCGTACAGCTGGATGATGGGCGTCTTTTGGTTCAAGCCGTGATGAACAACGACATGGAAGCCGACAGCGTGTTCCGCGTGCGTGACGATGCGAATACGTTGAGTATTGAGCCGCTGCCGTATTCTCTGGAAGAGTGATGCTGTATCGCCCGGTGGCGCTGCGCTTACCGGGCCTACTTATCCCGTAGGTCGGGTAAGGCGAAGCCGCCACCCGACAAAAAAACTACACCTGCCCCACATACAAATAAATCGCCAAAAAGTGGCACACGCTGCCGCCCAGCACAAAGCCGTGCCAGATGGCATGGTTGTACGGGATGCGCTTGCAGACGTAGAAAATCACGCCGAGCGAGTACACCACGCCACCTAAGGCCAGAAGCGTTACGCCCCCTACCGACAGTTTGACCGCCAGTTGATACACCACAATCAGCGACAGCCAGCCCATGGTCAAATAGGTGACCAGTGACAGCACCTTAAACCGGTGCGCTATGGTCAGCTTAAACAGGATCCCCAGCAGTGCCAGGCTCCAGATAACAATCATCAGGCCACGCGACAGCGGTGAGTTGAGCCCCACCAGTAAAAACGGCGTGTAGGTGCCTGCAATAAGAAGATAGATAGCACAGTGGTCAAATTTCTTGAGCCACGTCTTGGCCCGCTGATGCGGGATCGCGTGATACAGCGTCGACGCCAGGAACAGCAGGATCATACTCCCGCCATACAGGCTGTAACTGGTAATGGCCATCGCGCTGGCATTGGTGTCCACCGCCTGCACCAGCAATAATACTAAACCGACAATCCCAAACACCAGGCCAATGCCGTGGCTGATGCTGTTGGCTACTTCCTCAGCCAGCGAATATCCCTGTGCGATTAATGGTCTGCTCACCATACAAAACTCCGGGAAAAAAAAGATGATTATTCATCGCATAACTATGCTAACTGAGAATGATTCCAGTGAACACCTGTTAGCTAAAAAAAAATCATTTCAAAATTTATACCTAAAAATCATAGACATAAAGAAATCTTTCACCTAACAATTGTTCACATAAAAATTTAATCATTATGAATCAAGAGCATAAAAATGGATCCTGCCGTCTGGGTGCATGTTATGATGTGACGATGAGGTCAGAATGAGAGTTATGCCATTGTGAGTATGTTCACCCACTCCGCCATTGCCAGTCTCAATAACCTGGAGATGATGGTCTACAACTATGTCATAAAAAATCGTGACAAAGTCATGTACATGACCATCCGCGAGCTGGCGGATGCGGCAGACGTCTCAACCACCACTATCCTGCGCTTTTGCCGCAAGCTTAACTGCGAAGGCTATTCTGAATTCCGCGTGCGCTTTAAGCTTTATCTTGAACAGAACGAGCCCCAGCAGGCGAACTTCGGTGCCAGCGAAATTATCAGCTTTTTTAAAAGCGTGAATAATGAAGAGTTCGACGCGTTATTAGATAATGCGGTAGATATTATTTTATCGTCCGAGCGAATTATATTTGTCGGTGCCGGGACATCGGGTTCGCTGGCAAAATATGGCGCACGTTTCTTTTCTAATATCGGGAAATTCAGTAACCATATTGATGACCCTTATTTCCCGGTCACCAACGATATGGCGAAAAATGCGCTGGCGATTGTGCTCTCCGTCTCGGGCGAGACCGAGGAGATCCTGCGCTTCGCCAGCCAGTTCAGCCTGCATCACTGCAAGGTGCTCTCCATTACCAGCCACGAGCACTCGCGTCTCGCAAAACTGGCGGATTTTAATCTCTCCTGGCATGTTCCTCAGACGCGTATTGCAGGCGTCTACGACATCACTACGCAAATTCCCGTCATTTATATTCTGGAATCTCTCGGACGTAAGCTGGCGAAGAAACTCACAGAATAAAACACCCTGTTTTTTTGATGTAACAAATCACATTTACTGTGAATTGTTATATCGTGACATTTAATTTCGCTTTGCTAGACTCGATGCCAATAAGCCATTTATTGAGAATAGCAGCGATGAAAAAATTGACCTTACCAAAAGATTTTTTATGGGGCGGCGCGGTTGCGGCTCACCAGGTTGAAGGCGGCTGGAACAAAGGCGGCAAAGGGCCAAGCATTTGCGACGTATTGACCGGCGGCGCACACGGCGTGCCGCGCGAAATCACGCAGGAGGTGGTGCCGGGTAAATACTACCCCAATCATGAAGCTATCGATTTCCACGGCCACTATAAAGAAGACATCAAGCTGTTTGCCGAGATGGGCTTCAAGTGCTTCCGCACCTCTATCGCCTGGACGCGCATCTTCCCGAAAGGTGACGAAACCCAGCCAAACGAAGAGGGTCTGAAGTTTTACGACGACATGTTCGATGAGCTGCTGAAGTATAACATCGAACCGGTGATCACCCTCTCCCACTTCGAAATGCCGCTGCACCTGGTGCAGGAGTACGGTAGCTGGACCAACCGTAAAGTGGTCGATTTCTTTGTACGCTTCGCGGAAGTGGTCTTCGAACGCTACAAAAACAAGGTCAAATACTGGATGACCTTCAACGAAATCAATAACCAGCGTAACTGGCGCGCACCGCTGTTCGGTTACTGCTGCTCGGGCGTGGTCTATACCGAACATGACAATCCGGAAGAGACCATGTACCAGGTCCTGCACCACCAGTTTGTGGCCAGCGCCCTGGCGGTGAAAGCCGCGCGCCGCATCAATCCGGAGATGAAAGTCGGCTGCATGCTGGCGATGGTGGCGCTCTATCCGTTCTCCTGCAAGCCGGAAGACGTGATGTTCGCCCAGGAATCGATGCGCGAGCGCTATGTCTTTACCGACGTCCAGCTGCGTGGTTACTACCCGTCCTACGTGCTGAACGAGTGGGAGCGCCGCGGGTTCTCCATCAAGATGGAGGCAGGCGACGAGCAGATCCTGCGTGAAGGTACCTGCGACTACTTAGGTTTCAGCTACTACATGACCAACGCGGTCAAAGCGGAAGGCGGTACCGGCGATGCCATTTCCGGCTTCGAAGGCAGCGTGCCGAACCCGCACGTGAAGGCGTCCGACTGGGGCTGGCAGATTGACCCGGTGGGCCTGCGTTATGCCCTGTGTGAACTGTACGAACGTTATCAGAAGCCGCTGTTCATCGTGGAAAACGGGTTCGGCGCCTACGATAAGGTGGAAGAAGACGGCAGCATCAACGACGACTATCGCATCGACTACCTGCGTGCCCACGTGGAAGAGATGATCAAAGCCGTCACCCACGATGGCGTGGATCTGATGGGCTATACGCCGTGGGGCTGCATCGACTGCGTGTCGTTCACCACCGGCCAGTACAGCAAGCGCTACGGCTTTATCTACGTGAACAAGCACGACGACGGCACGGGCGATATGTCGCGTTCACGTAAGAAAAGCTTTAACTGGTATAAAGGCGTGATTGCCAGCAACGGCGAGGCGCTGTAATTTTTTTGCCCGGTGGCGCTGCGCTTACCGGGCCTACTATTCGTGTAGGCCCGGTAAGGCGAAGCCGCCACCCGGCTTATTTCCCGCCAGCCAACTCTAAAAAACTGCCCGTTACGTACGACGCCTTCTCGCTCAGCAGCCAGACAATCGCCTGCGCCACCTCTTCCGGCTGGCCGCCGCGCTGCATCGGCAGCAGCGACTTAACGCGATCCACCCGCCCCGGCTCTCCGCCGGACGCATGAATATCGGTATAAATCAGTCCCGGACGCACGCAGTTGACGCGAATACCCTGCGCCGCCACCTCCAGCGATAGCCCGGTTGTCAGCGAATCCACCGCCCCCTTAGACGCGGCATAATCCACATATTCACCCGGCGCACCCAGGCGGGACGCCGCGGAAGAGACATTCACTATCGCCCCACCCTTGCCGCCATGCTTGAAGGACATGCGTTTTACCGCTTCCCGACAGCAGAGAAAGTAGCCCGTGACGTTGGTCGCCAGAACGCGGTTAATGCGCTCAGCGGAGAGATTCTCGATAGTGGATTGCTCAAACAGAATGCCCGCATTATTGACCAGCGCCCGAAGCGGCTCGCCTTCACGATCGAGGCTGTCAAACATCGCCAGCACCTGGGCTTCATCACTGATATCTGCGCGGACGGCAAACGCTTTACCCCCCGCATCCACAATCTGCTTGATGACGTCCGTCGCGGCTTTAATGTTGTGATGATAGTTCACCGCCACGGTGTAGCCTTCGCGCGCCAGCTGCAGCGCGGTGGCTTTCCCAATGCCCCGGCTCGCGCCGGTGACCAGTGCAATTGCCATTTGCTTCTCCCAATAAAAAAGCCGGGTGGCGGCTTCGCCTTACCCGGCCTACGTTACTACATCAGCAATATTACTGGTATTCGCTCATCGGCACGCAGGAGCAGAACAGGTTACGGTCGCCGTAGACGTCATCAAGACGCTTCACGGTCGGCCAGTATTTGTTTGCCACGCCTGCCGGGAAGACCGCCAGCTCGCGGGAATAGCCGTGGTTCCACCCTGCCACCATTTCGTGCTGGGTGTGCGGGGCGTTAACCAGCGGGTTATCTTCCAGCGTCCACTCGCCGTCCTGCACGCGATCGATCTCCATGCGGATCGCCAGCATCGCGTCGATAAAGCGGTCCAGCTCTGCTTTGCTTTCAGATTCCGTTGGCTCCACCATCAGCGTACCCGCTACCGGGAACGACATGGTTGGCGCGTGGAAGCCGTAGTCGATCAGACGCTTGGCGATATCCAGCTCGCTAATGCCGGTCTGCTCTTTCAGCGGACGAATATCGAGGATGCACTCGTGCGCCACGCGACCGTCGCGGCCGGTGTAGAGCACCGGGAAGGCGGACTTCAGGCGAGTCGCAATGTAGTTGGCGTTCAGGATCGCCACCTGGCTCGCCTGCTTCAGCCCTTCCGCGCCCATCATGCGGATGTACATCCAGCTGATTGGCAGGATAGAGGCGCTGCCGAACGGTGCCGCAGAGACCGCGCCCTGACGGGTCAGCATGCCTTCAATCTGCACCACGCTGTGGCCCGGAACAAACGGTGCCAGGTGCGCTTTCACGCCGATAGGACCCATGCCCGGGCCACCGCCGCCGTGCGGAATGCAGAAGGTTTTGTGCAGGTTCAGGTGCGACACGTCCGCGCCGATAAAGCCCGGAGAGGTAATGCCCACCTGAGCGTTCATGTTTGCGCCGTCGAGGTATACCTGACCGCCGTACTGGTGCACCACTTCGCACACTTCGCGGATGGTCTCTTCGTACACGCCGTGGGTAGACGGGTAGGTCACCATGATGCAGGAGAGCTTGTCGCCCGCCTGCTCGGCTTTCGCACGCAGGTCGGCCAGATCGATGTTGCCGTTCTTATCGCACGCCACCACCACCACTTCCATGCCCGCCATCTGAGCAGAGGCCGGGTTGGTACCGTGGGCGGAGCTTGGGATCAGGCAGATATCGCGGTGACCTTCGCTGCGGCTTTCGTGATAGTGACGGATCGCCAGCAGGCCCGCGTACTCGCCCTGCGCGCCGGAGTTCGGCTGCATGCAGAGCGCGTCATAACCGGTCAATTTCACCAGCCAGTCGGAAAGCTGGTTGATCATCATGTGATAACCTTCCGCCTGCTCTGGCGGGCAGAACGGGTGCAGCTCGGAGAATTCAGGCCAGGTGATAGGGATCATCTCTGCCGCGGCGTTGAGCTTCATGGTGCAGGAGCCCAGCGGGATCATCGCCTGGTTCAGCGCCAGATCCTTGCGCTCCAGAGAGTGCATGTAGCGCATCATCTCGGTTTCGCTGTGATAGCGATTAAAGACCGGATGCGTCAGGATCGCATCACTGCGCAGCATGCTTTCCTGAATGGAGCGGCTGTCGAGCGCGACCTCTTTGTCGAGCGCGTCAACGTCCAGACCGTGCGCGTCACCCAGCAGCACGCTGAACAGGTTCAGGATATCGTCGCGGGTGGTGCTTTCATCCAGCGTAATGCCGACGGCGTTGTGGATGTCGCTGCGCAGGTTGATCTCTGCCGCATTCGCGCGCGCCAGCACGGCCGCTTTGTCCGCCACGTCCACACACAGGGTGTCGAAGTAGTGAGCATGGCGCAGCTTAAGGCCTTTCTGCTGCAAGCCGCAGGCCAGAATATCGGCCAGGCGGTGAATGCGGCTGGCAATGCGCTTCAGGCCGGCCGGGCCGTGGAACACGGCGTACAGGCTGGCGATGTTTGCCAGCAGCACCTGCGAGGTACAGATGTTGGAGTTCGCTTTCTCGCGGCGGATGTGCTGCTCGCGGGTCTGCATCGCCATGCGCAGCGCGGTGTTACCGGCAGCATCTTTTGAGACGCCGATAATACGGCCGGGCATGGAGCGTTTGAATTCATCTTTCGCGCCGAAGAACGCCGCGTGCGGGCCGCCGTAGCCCATCGGCACGCCGAAGCGTTGCGCTGAACCGAAGACAATATCCGCACCCTGTTTGCCCGGCGCCGTCAGCAGCACCAGCGCCATAAAATCTGCTGCAACGCTGACAACCACTTTGCGGGATTTCAGCTCGGCAATCAGCCTGCCGTAGTCGTGAACTTCGCCGGTGGTGCCTACCTGCTGCAGCAGCACGCCGAAGACGTCCTGGTGATCCAGCACTTTGTCGGCGTCGTCGACGATCACATCAAAGCCGAAGGTTTCCGCACGGGTGCGCACCACGTCCAGCGTCTGGGGATGCACGTCCGCCGCCACGAAGAAGCGGTTGGCATTTTTCAGCTTGCTCACGCGCTTAGCCATCGCCATTGCTTCGGCGGCAGCGGTCGCTTCATCCAGCAGCGAAGCGGAGGCGATATCCATCCCGGTCAGATCCAGCGTCACCTGCTGGAAGTTCAGCAGCGCTTCCAGACGGCCCTGAGAGACTTCTGGCTGATATGGGGTGTAAGCGGTGTACCAGCCCGGGTTTTCCAGCATGTTGCGCAGGATAACCGGCGGCAACTGCACGTTGGTGTAGCCCATGCCAATGTAAGACTTATAGCGCTTGTTCAGGCCTGCGATAGCCTTCAGCTCCGCCAGCGCGGCGAATTCCGTAGTGGCTTCCCCCACCTGAGGCGGCGTGGCAAGCTGGATGTCTTTTGGCACAATCTGGCCGATCAGTGCGTTTAATGAATCCGCGCCAACTGTCTTCAGCATCTCCTGCTGTTGCTGAGCATCCGGCCCAATGTGACGTTCAATGAAGGCGCCACGGTTTTCAAGCTGGCTTAAAGTCTGTGTCATGAGCGATGGTTCCTGAAACGTGCAGTGAATCGTAGTTATCTGTAACGCTGTTGCCCGGTGGCGCTAACGCTTACCGGGCCTACGTTGACCTGTAGGCCGGATAAGCACAGCGCCATCCGGCACAACGTTATTCGTCTTCCAGTAGTGCTTCGTACGCGGTCGCATCCAGCAGCGCGGCAACCTGAGATTCGTCGCTGGCTTTGATCTTGAAGATCCAGCCGCCTTCATAAGGCTCGCTGTTCACCAGCTCCGGCGAATCGCTCAGCGCGTCGTTGACGGCAACGATTTCGCCGCTCACAGGAGCGTAGATGTCAGATGCCGCTTTTACGGACTCCGCTACGGCGCAGTCGTCGCCCGCGCTAACGGTCGTGCCCACGTCAGGCAGGTCAACAAACACCATGTCGCCCAGCAGCTCTTGCGCGTGCTCGGTGATCCCTACGGTGTAAGTGCCGTCCGCCTCTTTGCGCAGCCACTCGTGTTCTTTGCTGTATTTCAGTTCTGCTGGCACATTGCTCATTGAAGTTCTCCTGATAAAAATGATTAGGCGACCGGCTTACCGGCGCGAACAAAAATCGGTTTGGTTACGTTGACCGGCATTTCGCGGTTGCGGATTTGCACCACCGCCGTTTCGCCAATACCCGCCGGCACGCGTGCCAGTGCAATACTGTAGCCCAGCGTTGGGGAGAAGGTACCGCTGGTGATCACGCCTTCACGAGGATTGCCGTCAGCATCGGTAAAACGCACCGGCAGTTCACCGCGCAGCACGCCCTTCTCGGTCATCACCAGCCCCACCAGCTGTTCAGAGCCCTTCTCGCGCTGCATCTCCAGCGCTTCACGGCCAATAAAGTCGCGGTCAGCCGGTTCCCACGCGATGGTCCAGCCCATGTTGGCGGCCAGCGGAGAGACGCCTTCGTCCATCTCCTGACCGTAGAGGTTCATCCCCGCTTCCAGACGCAGCGTATCGCGCGCGCCCAGACCCGCAGGCTTCACGCCCGCTTCCACCAGCGCACGCCAGAAATCAGCGGCCTTCTCGTTCGGCATGGCAATTTCGTAGCCCGCTTCACCGGTGTAGCCGGTGGTGGCGATAAACAGATCGCCCGCCTGCACGCCGAAGAACGGCTTCATGCCTTCCGTTGCTTTGCGCTGCTCGTCGTTAAACAGAGACGCGGCTTTCGCCTGCGCGTTCGGCCCCTGCACGGCGATCAGCGACAGATCGTCACGGACGGTGATGTCGATGGCATAAGGTTCGGCGTGTTGGGTGATCCAGGAGAGGTCTTTTTCGCGGGTGGCGGAGTTTACAACGAGGCGGAAGAAATCTTCAGTGAAGTAATAGACGATAAGGTCATCAATCACGCCGCCCGAGGCATTCAGCATGCCGGTATAGAGCGCTTTACCCGGCGTCTTCAGTTTGGCGACGTCGTTTGCCAGCAGATAACGCAAAAACTCCCGGGTGCGGCTACCGCGCAGATCGACAATCGTCATGTGGGACACGTCGAACATACCGGCATCGGTGCGCACCGCGTGGTGCTCATCAATCTGCGAGCCGTAGTGCAGCGGCATCATCCAGCCGTGGAAGTCCACCATGCGGGCGCCGCATAACACGTGTTGTTCGTACAAAGGAGTCTGTTGAGCCATCTTGTCCTCGTTGAAAAATTCACCGTGAAACCCGGTATCGGCCCCGTTTCCTGGCGCCGACGCAAACGTTCTCTTTTACCTGAACTTACCACCGAACCCGGCGGTTAACCATAAGGTAAAGCGGGTCATCACATTAGCTTATGACCAAAAAACGCTGAAAAGCCTACAGAGTTATTCACTGGAAAAATGCGATTAACCCCGCACAAAATTAACAATGATCTAACAGGATTTAGCAGATGGTGATATTTCGTGCGGAAAAACGGGCCGAATTTCCGTAACGACAAAAACACGACATTAGATTATCTAATGCGAAAAATGACGTGAAATTAGAATATTTCAAACGAGGGGATTTCCCCGGCTCAGAGGCCGGGAAAATAAAGTGTGACGGGGGTCTAAATTAACGTAGCCAGTCCGGCAGGTCGTTAAGACCCATCGCCTGACGAAGAAGTTGAGGTTTAACACCCGGAAGGGTGTCGGCCAGCTTGAGGCCAATGTCGCGCAGCAGTTTTTTCGCCGGATTCGCCCCGGCAAACAGCTCGCGGAAGCCCTGCATGCCCGCCAGCATCATCGCCGCGCTGTGCTTGCGGCTGCGCTCGTAGCGACGCAGGTAGAGATGCTGGCCGATATCTTTGCCTTCGCGGTGCAGGCGACGCAGCTCCTCGACCAGCTCCGCCGCGTCCATAAAGCCAAGGTTAACGCCCTGCCCGGCCAGCGGATGAATGGTATGCGCCGCATCGCCCACCAGCGCCAGACGGTGCGCCGCAAACTGACGCGCGTAGCGGCCGGTTAACGGAAATACCTGGCGCTCGCTTTCAAGCGTGCACAGGCCAAGGCGGTTATCAAACGCCACGCACAGCGCCTGGTTAAAGGCGTCCGGCGTCGCCTCCTGCATCAGCTGGGCTTTTTCCGGCACCAGGGACCAGACAATCGAGCACAGGTGCGGATCGGCAAGCGGCAGGAACGCCAGAATGCCGTCGTCGTGGAAAATCTGCCGCGCCACGCCGCCGTGCGGCTCCTCGGTGCGGATTGTTGCCACTAGTGCATGATGACGATAATCCCAGAAGGTCAGCGGGATATCGGCTTTATTCCGCAGCCAGGAGTTGGCACCGTCAGCGCCCACCACCAGACGCGCGGTCAGCATGTCGCCGCTTTGCAGGGTAATAAACGCCTCGTTTTCACCCCACGCCACCTGCTGGATCTGCGCGGGTGCCATCAGGGTGACATCGCTACAGGACTGCGCTTTTTGCCACAGCGCGTGATGGATAACGGCATTCTCGATAATGTGGCCAAGATGGCTATAGCCCATGCTTTCATCATCAAAAGCAATATGACCAAAGCTGTCTTTATCCCACACCTCCATGCCGTGATAGCAGCTGGCGCGCTGCGCCACAATATCTGCCCAGACGCCAAGGTGCGTCAGCAATTTCTCGCTGGCGGCATTGATCGCCGAGACGCGGAGTTCCGGCGGAGAATCTGGTGCAACGGGCTGAGGCTGCTTTTGCTCCAGCACCGCCACGCGCAGACCGCTGCCCTGTAAACCACAGGCCAGCGCCAGTCCGACCATACCGCCGCCAACGATGGCGACATCAACATTTTGCACGGTGATAACTCCTTAACGCGCGACCCAACCAAGAGTCCGCTGCGCCAGCACGTCGCGTGCCGGAATGAATAATTCCATCGCCATCAGCCCGAGGTTGCGGCCTGCAACCAGCGGTGCCCAGCGATTGGCAAAGAGATGGACTAAGCCGTCGGTGACGCCAATCGTCGCCTCTTTATCGGCCTGACGTCGCTTCTGGTAATGGCTGAGTACCGGGTATGCGCCACAGTCTTTTTGCTCGCCCCACGCCTGCGAAAGGGTTTCCGCCAGGCTCATGACATCCCGCAGACCAAGGTTGAACCCTTGCCCCGCGATGGGGTGCAGCGTCTGCGCGGCATTACCGACAAGCGCCAGACGATGGGAGATGGACTGAGAGGCTGTCGTCAGCGAAAGCGGGTAGACCGCCCGCTGGCCCGCATGGGTAATACGCCCCAGCCGCCAGCCAAAGGCTTTTTGCAGCTCGGTACAAAAACGTTCGTCTGACCAAGCCTTAACCTCTTCAGCCTTATCCTGCGGGTGACACCAGACGAGGGAACAGCGCCCGTCCGACATCGGCAGCATGGCCAGCGGACCGTGCTGCGTAAAGCGTTCAAACGCCCTGCCGTGGTGTTCTGCTGCGGTAGAAACGTTCGCAATGACCGCAACCTGCCCGTAAGGCTGCTGCCGCCACTCGACGCCACACTGGGTGCCGAGCGACGAGCGCGAGCCGTCCGCGGCGACCAGAAGCTGGCCGTCAAGGACGGTGCCGTTTTCCAGCGTCACGCTGACCGAGGCCTCACTGCGGCTCACGCTGGCCACGCGCGCAGGACAATGCAGCGTGACGCCCGGCGCATCCTGGAGCAGGCGGAACAGACGCAATCCGACGTCGTGCAGCTCAACAACCTGACCCAGAGCATCAATTCGGTAATCCTGCGCGTCCAGCGTGACAAAGCCAGCATGGCCGCGATCGCTGACGTGAACGGTTTTAATTGCCGTGGCGCAGTCGGCAATGGCCTGCCAGATGCCAATGCGCGACAGCTGCTGACACGTTCCCTGCGCGAGCGCAATGGCGCGGGCATCAAAACCGGGGTGGTTAGATGCCTCTGGCGTGACGGCTTCCACCAGGTGCACCGGAAGCTGGCCTTTCGTCAAATGAGAAATGGCCAGCGCCAGCGTGGCGCCGGTCATGCCGCCGCCAACGATAATCACGCTCATACGCGTGCCGCTGCCATCAGCGCCTCGATGTCGTCAGCGTTTTTCACGACGCTCGCGGTCAGGTTTTCGTTACCGGTTTCGGTAATAACGATGTCGTCTTCAATACGAATGCCAATCCCGCGGTACTCCTCAGGCACGTCGGCATCCGGCGCGATATACAGACCCGGCTCCACGGTTAATACCATGCCCGGCTCCAGCACGCGCGAACGGTCCGTGCCGTACGCGCCAACGTCATGTACATCCAGCCCCAGCCAGTGGCTCAGGCCGTGCATGAAATACGGTCGATGCGCATTTTCAGAAATCAGGGTGTCGACATCCCCTTTCAGGATCCCGAGCCTGACCAGACCGGTAATCATGATGCGCACCACTTCACCGGTCACTTCCTGCATGGAGGTTCCGGGACGATAAAGCCTTAGCGCGGTCTCAAGCGATTCCAGGACGATGTCGTAAATCTCGCGCTGTGCCGGTGAGAATTTACCGTTCACCGGGAAGGTACGGGTGATATCCCCCGCGTAGCCCTGAAATTCGCAACCGGCGTCAATCAACACCAGATCGCCGTCGCGCAAAGCGCTTTCGTTTTCGGTGTAGTGGAGAATGCAGCCGTTCTCCCCACCGCCAACGATGGTGTTGTAGGAGGGATAACGCGCGCCGTGACGGTTAAATTCGTGGTGAATTTCGCCTTCCAGCTGGTATTCGAACAGCCCGGGACGGCATTTCTCCATCGCGCGAGTGTGCGCCAGGGCGCTAATTTCGCCCGCACGACGCATCAAATTCAGCTCTTCTTCTGACTTGAACAGGCGCATCTCATGCACCACCGGACGCCAGTCCGTCAGCGTGGCCGGCGCGGACAGGTTCTGCCGCGAGCCTTTGCGCAGCTTATCCAGCGCGGTGAAAACAATCTCATCGGCGTACGCATATTCACCCTGCGCGTGATAGAGCACGTCGAGACCGTTAAGCAGCTGATAGAGCTGCTGGTTGATTTCGCTAAACGCCAGCGCGCGGTCAACGCCCAGCTTCGCCGGTGCGGCCTCCTGGCCTAAGCGGCGGCCAAACCAGATCTCAGCGGTTAAGTCTCGCACGCGGTTGAAAATCACGCTGTGGTTGTGGGTGTCATTGCTCTTAATCAGCACCAGCACCGCTTCCGGCTCGTTAAAGCCGGTGAAGTACCAGAAATCGCTGCTCTGACGATAGGGATATTCGCTGTCGGCGCTGCGCGTGACTTCTGGCGCAGCAAAAATCAGCGCGGCGCTGCCCGGCTGCATTGTTGCCAGCAGCGCCTGACGGCGGCGCGAATACTCTTGACTCGAGATAACCATGACACCCTCCTGTGCGTTATTTTTCTTAATGTAAGGTTGGCTTGCGGACTTCCGGCGCGGTCGGCTGTGAGCGCGTGAAGTTGTCGTGGCACAGCAGTGCCGCCACGCGCACGTACTCAATAATCTCTTCAAGAGACATTTCCAGCTCTTCCTGGTCTTCGTCTTCATCGTAGCCAAGCTGGGCGATGTTGCGCAGGTCGTCGATCGCTTCACCCGCTTCGCCGGTCACTTTATCCAGTTTAGGCTGCGTCACGCCCAGCCCCAGCAGATAGTGGTTTACCCAGCCGGCCAGCGCATCGGCGCGATCGAACACGCTAACGTCGTCGCCTTCAGGCAGATAAAGCTGAAAAAGGAAGCCATCGTCTTCCAGCGAATCGCTGGTTGCGGCATGCATTTTACGCAGCGCTTCCGCCAGCTCGTGACCAAACGCCAGCCCTTCATTCGTGAGGTCGTGGATCAGCGGCTGCCATGAGCTGTCGCTGTTTCCGCCGCACAGCATGCCGCTGATCAGACCGTGCATTTCGGCAGGGGTTAAACCGACTCCCTGCTGGTTCAGTAACTGGTTTAAATCCTTGTAACCAGGCATTTCGTTCTGTATAGACATGAGCATTCGTCATCAAAGGGGGGAAGTTTCATGATATGCTACCACTTTGGACCCTGGTGATACCAGAAAAGGGCTTGTATCTTCACATCAGGGTAGCTATAGTGTCGCCCCTTCGCAGCCCCCGGGGCAGTAAGCGAAGGCAGCGCAGTCAATCAGCAGGAAGGTGGCATGTCTGCACAACCCGTCGATCTCCAGATTTTTGGCCGTTCACTGCGAGTGAATTGTCCGCCTGAACAAAGGGATGCTTTGAATCAGGCAGCGGACGATTTGAATCAGCGGTTGCAAGATCTAAAAGAACGCACTAGAGTCACAAATACTGAGCAGCTGGTTTTCATCGCCGCGTTGAACATCAGCTATGAACTGACTCAGGAAAAAGCGAAGACCCGCGACTACGCGGCAAGCATGGAGCAACGCATTAAAATGCTCCAGCAGACCATAGAACAGGCATTGCTTGATCAAGGTCGCAATCCCGAAAGACCGGGACCAAAGTTTGAATAACACTTCTCAGTTGACTATGGTAGAGTAACTGTGAAGACAAAATTTCTCTGAGATGTTCGCAAGCGGGCCAGTCCCCTGAGCCGATATTTCATACCACAAGAATGTGGCGCTCCATGGTTGGTGAGCATGCTCGGTCCGTCCGAGAAGCCTTAAAACTATGACGACACATTCACCTTGAACCAAGGGTTCAAGGGTTACAGCCTGCGGCGGCATCTCGGAGATTCCCTCTCTTTTCTTCTACCAACTACCATGACTCAATTCCCTGAAGTTTCTGCTTCACGCCAGGACATCCGTCAGTTAATTCGTCAGCGCCGCCGTGCGTTAACCCCCGATCAGCAAGCGCATTTTGCCCAGCAGGCCGCCGCCCGTATGATGGCGTATCCCCCTGTCGTGATGGCGCACACCGTTGCGCTGTTTCTGTCGTTTGACGGAGAGCTGGATACCCAACCGCTGATAGAACAGCTCTGGCGCGCCGGGAAGAAGGTCTATCTGCCTGTGCTGCACCCGTTTAGCAACGGTAACCTGCTGTTTCTGCACTACCACCCGCACAGCGAGCTGGTGGTAAACCGTCTGAAAATCACCGAGCCGAAACTCGACGTGCGGGACGTGCTGCCGCTGTCACAGCTGGATGTGCTGATTACGCCGCTGGTGGCGTTTGATGAACAGGGCCAGCGCTTAGGGATGGGCGGCGGTTTTTACGACAGGACGCTGCAAAACTGGCAGCAGTACGGGTTGCAGCCGGTGGGTTACGCGCATGATTGTCAGGGCGTGGAGGCGCTGCCGGTGGAGAAGTGGGATGTGCCGTTACCGGCGGTAGTGACGCCCAGCAAAATCTGGATCTGGTAGAATAAAGCCGGGTGGCGCTTACGCTTACCCGGCCTACAAATTCTCAGCGTAGGTCGGGTAAGGCGCAGCCGCCACCCGACACCACAAACCGCACCATCAGTACAGCAGACGCGCGCGAATCGTCCCCGCAATAGACTTCATGCTCAGCAGCGCTTTTTCGGCCACATCGTCATCCGCTTCGATATCAATGACCACATAGCCCATCTGCGAGTTCGTTTGCAGATACTGCGCGGCAATGTTGACGCCCTGCTCGGCAAAGATCTGGTTGATCGCGGTCAGCACGCCCGGACGGTTTTCGTGGATGTGCAGCAGACGACGACCACCGTGTAGCGGCAGAGACACTTCCGGGAAGTTCACGGCAGAAAGCGTAGAACCGTTGTCGGAGTATTTGCTCAGTTTACCCGCCACTTCCAGACCGATATTCTCCTGCGCTTCCTGGGTAGAACCGCCGATGTGTGGCGTCAGGATCACGTTGTCGAACTCGCACAGCGGAGAGGTAAACGGATCGCTGTTGGTGGCTGGCTCCGTCGGGAACACGTCGATGGCCGCGCCCGCCAGATGCTTACGCTTCAGCGCATCCGCCAGCGCCGGGATATCGACAACCGTGCCGCGCGCGGCGTTAATCAGCAGTGAACCCGGCTTCATCAGCGCCAGCTCTTCCGCGCCCATCATGTTTTTGGTGGAGGCATTTTCCGGCACGTGCAGGCTCACCACGTCGCTCATGTTCAGCAGGTCAGACAGGTGTTGAACCTGGGTCGCATTGCCCAGCGGCAGCTTGCTTTCGATATCGTAGAAAAACACGTGCATACCCAGAGATTCCGCCAGAATACCGAGCTGCGTACCGATGTGACCGTAGCCGATAATCCCCAGTTTTTTACCACGCGCTTCGAAAGAGCCAGACGCCAGCTTGTTCCACACGCCGCGGTGCGCCTTGGCGTTCGCTTCTGGAATGCCGCGAAGCAGCAGCAGCAGTTCGCCAATCACCAGCTCCGCCACGGAACGGGTGTTGGAGAACGGGGCGTTGAAGACGGGAATACCGCGTTTGGCGGCGGCGTTCAGGTCAACCTGGTTGGTACCGATGCAGAAGCAGCCGATAGCCACCAGCTTTTCCGCCGCGGCAATAACGTCTTCAGTCAGGTGAGTACGGGATCGCAGGCCAATGAAGTGGGCATCACGGATAGACGCTTTCAGCTCTTCGGTATCGAGCGCGCCTTTGTGAAATTCGATGTTGGTGTAACCTGCCGCACGAAGGCTATCGATTGCTTTTTGATGCACGCCCTCGACCAGCAGGAATTTAATCTTGTCTTTCTCCAGTGATACCTTTGCCATTTACCCGACCCTGTTTTTGTCTGAACTGATGTTGTGCTGGATATGAATCCGCTGTAGCCAACATATCAAAAAAAACTATTGCAGCAATATGAACGTTTGCGTCGGCACTCTGAAGAAAAGTCATCCAGGGCAAAATGTCAGAGGAAAATGCTATGGAAATTTACAAACTCGGCAGGATCGGCAAAAGAGGCGGAAAAACGTGACACAAGTCACCGAATTTAGCTTTTCAAAAATTTTTTAGCGGGGGGAGGACTCCCCCCGTCAGATCATTTTACGATGGTTTTCACGCCGTCAGCGGTGCCGATCAGCGCCACATCCGCGCCACGGTTGGCGAATAGCCCTACGGTCACTACGCCAGGGATAGCGTTGATGGCATTTTCCAGCGCAATTGCGTCGAGAATTTCCAGACCGTGAACGTCG
This sequence comes from Enterobacter cloacae complex sp. CARB60, assembly GCF_036487345.1. Classification (NCBI taxonomy): domain Bacteria; kingdom Pseudomonadati; phylum Pseudomonadota; class Gammaproteobacteria; order Enterobacterales; family Enterobacteriaceae; genus Enterobacter; species Enterobacter cloacae complex sp. CARB60. The sequence goes on along the minus strand of NZ_JAZKLC010000002.1, from coordinate 700,882 downwards.
AGGATCACGTTACCGTTGTCGGTGACGACGCCCTGACGATATTCCGGACGACCGCCCAGCTTTACCAGCTGACGGGCAACCGCGCTACGGGCCATCGGGATCACTTCGACCGGCAGCGGGAAGTTACCCAGAATGTCGACCTGCTTGGAGGCGTCCGCGATGCAGATAAACTTGTCCGCAACGGAGGCGATGATTTTTTCGCGCGTCAGCGCCGCGCCGCCGCCTTTGATCATCTGCATGTGGCCGTTGATTTCATCCGCACCATCAACGTAAATCCCCAGACGATCCACTTCGTTGAGATCGAAAACGGTAATGCCGAGGCTTTTCAGCTTTTCCGTGGAAGCATCAGAGCTGGAAACCGCGCCCTCGATTTTCCCCTTCATCGTGCCCAGTGCATCGATAAAGTGTGCCGCGGTTGATCCCGTACCGACACCGACAATGGTACCCGGCTGCACGTACTGGAGAGCGGCCCATCCTACTGCTTTTTTCAGTTCATCCTGCGTCATGATCGTTTTGCCTGTGGTGTGAAAACTCAGGGCGCATTATAGAACACGTCGAATGGAATTCGTCTGCCACAAAGGGAAAATTGTGTCATAGTGCAGAATAAGCAAAATTAAGGAGCCAGCCAGAGCAATGAAACGTCCGGACTACAGAACACTACAGGCACTTGATGCAGTTATTCGTGAACGCGGTTTTGAGCGCGCGGCGCAAAAGCTTTGCATCACCCAGTCCGCCGTATCACAGCGTATCAAACAGCTTGAAAACATGTTCGGCCAGCCGCTGCTGGTGCGTACCGTGCCGCCACGTCCAACCGAGCAAGGGCAAAAGCTCCTCGCCCTGCTGCGCCAGGTTGAACTGCTGGAAGACGAGTGGCTGGGTGACGAACAAACGGGCTCTACCCCGCTGCTGCTCTCTCTGGCGGTCAACGCCGACAGTCTGGCGACCTGGCTGCTGCCGGCCCTTGCGCCGGTATTAGCGGATTCCCCTATTCGCCTGAACTTACAGGTTGAAGATGAAACCCGTACCCAGGAACGCCTGCGTCGCGGGGAAGTGGTTGGGGCGGTCAGTATCCAGCCTCAGGCGCTGCCAAGCTGTCTTGTCGATCAGCTGGGCGCCCTGGACTACCTGTTTGTGGGTTCAAAAGCCTTTGCCGAGCGCTACTTCCCGAACGGCGTCACCCGCGCCGCGCTGCTGAAAGCCCCCGCCGTCGCGTTCGACCATCTGGACGATATGCATCAGGCGTTCCTGCAGCAAAACTTCGATCTGCCGCCGGGCAGCGTGCCGTGCCATATCGTTAACTCGTCAGAAGCCTTTGTGCAGCTTGCGCGTCAGGGCACCACCTGCTGCATGATCCCGCATCTGCAGATTGAGAAAGAGTTGAAAAGCGGTGAGCTGATTGACCTAACGCCGGGGCTGTATCAGCGTCGGATGCTCTACTGGCACCGTTTTGCGCCGGAAAGCCGCATGATGCGCAACGTCACCGACGCGCTGCTGGCGTTTGGGCACAAGGTGTTGAGACAGGATTAAAAAATAAGCCGGGTGGCGGCTTCGCCTTACCCGGCCTACAGATTACTGAGCCGGTTTCGGCTGTGCTGCAACAGGCTCCAGTTGGAAGACCACATCCACCTGATCGTCGAACTGAATGGTTGGCTGCTCGTAAGTTTCCTGAGCGGACACCGGGGCTGCATCAGCCTTCATCATCCGTACCATCGGGCTTGGCTGGTAGTTAGAGACGTGGTAACGCACGCTGTAAACCGGGCCGAGCTTGCTCTTAAAGCCAGAAGCCAGCTGTTCCGCCTGGTGAATGGCATCATCAATTGCCGCTTTACGCGCTTCGTCTTTGTATTTCTCCGGTTGCGCAACGCCCAGCGACACGGAACGAATTTCGTTCAGACCCGCCTTCAGCGCGCCATCCAGCAGCGCGTTAAGCTTATCCAGCTGACGCACGGTCACTTCAACGGTACGCACGGCGCGGTAGCCTTTCAGGATGCTTTTACCATTCTGGTAGTCGTAATCGGGTTGAGTACGCAGGTTCGCGGAGTTGATATCTTTTTTACCAACACCGTTCTGCTCGAGGAAAGAGAGATATTGCGCAACGCGATCGTCAGCCTGCTTCTTGGCAGATGCCGCATCCTTCGCAGCCACATTGACTTCAATTGCCAGCGTTGCAACATCGGGTACCGCGTCCACGCTTGCGGTGCCTGAAGTGACGATGTGCGGGCCATCCGGCAGTTCACTTGCCTGCACCGACACCGCACCAAAACTTACTAATGCCGCCAGGGCCATCACCTTAAACTTCACTGTTATTCCTCCATGTTGCGAAGAGTGCCCATTAACAGGGCGCATGCCAGCAAGCTTAGCGGGTCTTGTTCAGTTGTCCATAAGACAAGGATTAGTTGAACAATTCCTGAACGTGGTGAATCCCCTCTTTTGCCAGCTGAAAAGCAATAAACCACATCACCAGCCCCACCAGCGTATTAATGATGCGCTGGGCTTTGGCCGTACGCAGACGAGGTGCCAGCCATGCCGCCAGAATGGCAAGACCGAAGAACCAGAGGAAAGAGGCGCTGACCGTGCCAAGCGCAAACCAGCGTTTCGGCTCAACGTCCAGCTGCCCGCCCAGGCTGCCCAGCACCACGAAGGTGTCCAGATAAACATGCGGATTAAGCCAGGTGACCGCGAGCATGGTGACGATAATCTTCCAGCGACCCTGCTTCATGACTTCCGCGCTCGCCAGTTCGAGGTTGCTGCTCATCGCCGTTTTCAGGGCACCAAAACCGTACCAGAGCAGAAACGCCACGCCGCCCCAGGTGACCAGCGCCAGCAGCCAGGGAGACTGCATCAGCAATGCGCTGCCGCCAAAAATCCCGGCACAGATCAGCAGTAAATCGCTTACCGCGCACAGAAGGGCAATCATCAGATGATACTGGCGGCGGATGCCCTGGTTCATCACGAATGCATTTTGCGGGCCGAGGGGAAGGATCATAGCTGCGCCCAAGGCAAGCCCTTGAAAGTAATAGGATAACATAACGAAATTCTCACAGTATTGTTCTGGAAGGTGACTATACTGCGCGAAGCACATTAGAGGAAATGGATAATATTAATTGGGGATTAGCAGCGCTTATAAAAATAAAGCCCGGTGGCGCTAGCGCTTACCGGGCCTGCGGGTGACGTTATTCTACTTCTTTGACTTTTTTGACGTTTACGTCCATCTGCGGGTACGGGAAGCTGATGCCGTTGGCGTCGAAGTCGCGCTTAATGCGTTCCAGCACGTCCCAGTACACGTTTTGCAGATCGCTGCTCTTGCTCCAGATACGCACCACGAAGTTAATCGAGGACGCGCCCAGCTCGTTCAGGCGAACCGTCTGCTCTTTGTCTTTCAGAATGCGATCGTCTGAAGCAATGATGTTGCTAATCAGCGACTTCACCTGATCGATGTCGGAGTCGTACGCCACGCTGATAATCAGTTCGTTACGACGCACCGGTTCACGGGAGAAGTTAATGATGTTGCCCGCGATGATTTTCCCGTTCGGGACGACCACGATGCGGCCATCGACGGTACGCAGGGTCGTTGAGAAAATCTGCACCTGCAGCACGGTCCCGGCAATGCCGCCAAGGTCAACGTATTCGCCGGAACGGAACGGACGGAAGGTGACCAGCAGAACGCCTGCCGCCAGGTTTGAAAGCGAGCCCTGCAGCGCCAGACCAATAGCCAGACCGGCGGCACCGAGAACGGCAATGACGGAGGCAGTCTGTACGCCCACACGGCCCAGCGCCGCAATCAGCGTAAAGGCGATAATACCGTAGCGCACCAGTGCGGAGAGGAAGTCAGCCACCGTGGCGTCAATGTGACGGGCCAGCATTACGCGGTTAACCGCGTTCGATACGATACGCGCCACGATCATCCCGACGATGATGATGGCAATCGCCGCGACGATGTTCACGGCATAGCTCAGCAGCAGCGCCTGGTTGCGCACCAGCCAGTTACCGGCGTTATTGATGCTGTCTACAACATCGAGTTGTTCCATTTATTCTTCCTTTTGTTAAACCAAAACACAAAATCCATCCCCCATGGAGACAGGCAGGTCCGTAAAGGGTAAACAAAAAGCGCAAGTATTGCCAAACAGATCACAAAAACCGGCCTGGCAGGGTATTGAAAAAGCATAAAAAAAGGCCCGCATTTGCGGGCCTTCTGATACTGTCAGCAGCTCAAATTACAGAACGTCTACCGCGTTCAGCTCTTTGAATGCCTGCTCCAGACGAGTAATCATAGAAGTCTGGGCAGCGCGCAGCCATACGCGTGGATCGTAGTATTTCTTGTTCGGCTGGTCTTCACCTTTCGGGTTGCCCAGCTGACCCTGCAGGTAAGCTTCGTTGGTTTTGTAGTACTGCAGGATACCGTCCCATGTTGCCCACTGGGTGTCGGTATCGATGTTCATTTTCACTACGCCGTAGCTTACGGAGTCTTTGATTTCCTGAGCAGAAGAACCGGAACCGCCGTGGAAGACGAAGTTCAGGCTGTTGTGCGGCAGGTTGTGTTTCTTAGAAACGTATTCCTGAGAATCACGCAGGATAGTCGGGGTCAGAACCACGTTACCTGGTTTGTAAACGCCGTGTACGTTACCGAAGGACGCTGCAATGGTGAAGCGTGGGCTGATTTTGCTCAGCTCGGTGTAAGCGTAATCAACGTCTTCTGGCTGGGTGTACAGTGCAGAAGCGTCCATATGGCTGTTGTCCACGCCGTCTTCTTCACCGCCGGTGCAACCCAGTTCGATTTCCAGGGTCATGCCCATTTTGGCCATGCGCGCCAGGTATTTGGAGCAGATTTCGATGTTTTCGTGCAGTGACTCTTCAGACAGGTCGATCATGTGAGAAGAGAACAGTGGCTTACCGGTTGCCGCAAAGTGTTTTTCACCCGCGTCCAGCAGACCGTCGATCCACGGCAGCAGTTTCTTGGCGCAGTGGTCAGTATGCAGGATAACTGGAACACCGTAGTGTTCAGCCATCTGGTGTACGTGGTGCGCACCAGAGATAGCACCCAGGATTGCAGCACCCTGAGGAACGTCAGTTTTCACGCCTTTACCTGCGATGAACGCAGCGCCGCCGTTAGAGAACTGAACGATAACTGGAGCTTTAACTTTAGCAGCAGTTTCCAGTACGGCGTTGATGGAGTCGGTACCCACGCAGTTAACTGCTGGCAGAGCGAAATTGTTTTCTTTAGCTACCTGGAACACTTTCTGTACGTCATCACCAGTGATAACGCCAGGTTTTACGAAATCAAAAATTTTAGACATGTTGCTTAGTCCTGTATCTTCGGCCGTTAGAAAAGGTGCGAGCTCTTATAAGCGCGCTGAAAATTGGGCAGGTTTCCCTGCCCTTGAATGGCTTACTTCTTAGCGCGCTCTTCGAGCATTGCTACTGCTGGCAGTACTTTGCCTTCCACGAATTCGAGGAATGCGCCGCCACCAGTGGAGATGTAGGAGATTTTGTCAGCGATACCGAACAGGTCGATTGCTGCCAGGGTGTCACCACCGCCTGCGATAGAGAACGCTTCGCTGTCTGCGATCGCGTTAGCAACGATTTCAGTACCTTTGCGGAAGTTCGGGAATTCGAACACGCCAACAGGACCGTTCCACAGGATAGTTTTTGCGTTTTTGAGGATTTCAGCCAGTTTCTGTGCAGAAACGTCGCCCAGGTCCAGAATCTGCTCTTCATCTTTGATGTCGTTTACAGATTTCAGGGTCGCGGTTGCGGTTTCGGAGAACTCGGTCGCAACGCGAACGTCAGTTGGAACCGGGATATCACAGGTGGTCAGCAGGCGTTTGGCTTCGTCAACCAGGTCTGCTTCGTACAGGGATTTACCCACGTTGTGGCCCTGAGCGGCAACGAAGGTGTTCGCGATACCACCGCCAACGATCAGCTGGTCAGCGATTTTAGACAGGGAATCCAGAACGGTCAGTTTGGTAGAAACTTTAGAACCACCAACGATAGCCACCATTGGACGAGCAGGTTCTTTCAGTGCTTTACCCAGCGCTTCCAGTTCGTCAGCCAGCAGAGGACCGGCGCAAGCAACATCTGCGAATTTACCGATACCGTGGGTTGACGCCTGTGCACGGTGAGCCGTACCGAAGGCATCCATTACGAATACGTCGCACAGTGCAGCGTATTTTTTAGACAGGGTTTCGTCGTCTTTCTTTTCGCCTTTGTTGAAGCGAACGTTTTCCAGAACAACCAGTTCACCGGCAGCAACTTCAACGCCGTCCAGGTAATCTTTCACCAGGCGAACCGGGCTGGACAGTTTGTCTTTCAGGTAATTAACCACTGGCAGCAGAGAGAACTCTTCGTTGTACTCGCCTTCAGTTGGACGACCCAGGTGGGAGGTGACCATCACTTTCGCGCCCTGCTTCAGAGCCAGTTCGATGGTTGGCAGAGATGCACGGATACGCGCGTCGCTGGTCACTTTGCCATCTTTAACCGGTACGTTCAGATCGGCACGGATGAAAACGCGTTTACCAGCCAGATCCAGATCGGTCATCTTAATTACAGACATGGTGAATCCTCTCGTTGATTCTTAAAGTTTTGCAGACGCACAATGCGTCTTACCTGAAACCTTGAGCGGCCATTGCTAACGTGGTGTCGAGCATTCGGTTAGCAAAGCCCCATTCGTTATCACACCAGACCAGCGTCTTGATAAGGTGTGCGCCACTGACTCTCGTTTGCGTGCCATCGACAATGGCGCTGTGCGGGTCGTGGTTAAAATCTACTGAGACCAACGGTAATTCCGTATAGTCAACTATACCATGAAATGCTCCCTGTGCCGCTTTTTGCAGCAACAGGTTGACTTCACAGGCTTTTACCGGTTTTTTCACCGTCACGCTGAGGTCGATCGCGGTCACGTTAATCGTCGGAACACGCACGGCAATCGCTTCAAACCGGTCATTAAACTGCGGAAAAATTCGGGTGATCCCTGCCGCCAGTTTCGTATCCACCGGAATGATTGATTGGCTCGCCGCGCGAGTGCGTCGTAAATCCGGATGGTAGGCGTCGATAACCTGCTGATCGTGCATGGCGGAATGAATCGTGGTCACGGTGCCGGATTCAATGCCATACGCATCGTCTAACAGTTTGATGACCGGAATAATGCAGTTGGTGGTACAGGAGGCGTTGGAAACAATGCGGTGTTCGGCCTGCAGCTCATGCTGGTTGACGCCAAACACGACGGTCGCGTCGAGGTCGTTACTGCCGGGATGAGAAAACAGGACTTTTTTCGCGCCGGCAGCCAGATGCGCTTCGCCATGTTCGCGGTTGCCGTAGACACCGGTACAGTCAAGCACCACATCCACACCCAGTTCACGCCAGGGTAGCCCGGAGATGCTGTTCTCATGCAGCACACGAATAGCGTCGTCACCCACAAACAGCCGATCTCTTTCCTGGCGAACATCCCAGGCAAAGCGTCCGTGGCTGGTGTCATATTTCAACAAATGCGCCATGCCCGTAGCATCCGCCAGTTCATTGATTGCCACCACGGTTATTTCCGCCCGACGTCCGGATTCATACAAAGCACGAACCACATTACGTCCGATGCGACCGAAGCCATTAATCGCTACGCGTACGGTCATAGATCTCCTGCAAAGCAATCCCTGAGTTTGAGGTGGCTGAAAGAGTAATCCAGCTACGCCCGAAGGGGAATCCTTGCTGTCACAAACTGCGATTGATTGGTCAATTGTCGAACATTTAATCGACTGAAACGCTTCAGCAAGAATAAGCGAATCGGGGAATAAAAGGAATGTCTGTCCAGATGAATAAGCGAGCTATATGACTTGCGTCACATTTCTGGTGGAATAATGCCTACAAAAAAGCCGGGTGGCGCGCTAGCGCTTACCCGGCCTACTTTCGTGCCATTTGTAGGCCCGGTAAGCGCTAGCGCGCTACCGGGCAAAACGGCGATTACAGCAGTTCTTTCGCTTTCGCGACAACGTTCTCAACGGTGAAGCCGAACTCTTCGAACAGCAGCTCTGCCGGAGCAGACTCACCGAAGGTGGTCATGCCGACGATGGCACCGTTCAGGCCCACGTATTTGAACCAGTAGTCAGCGATACCCGCTTCCACTGCCACGCGAGCGGAAACCGCTTTAGGCAGTACGGATTCACGGTAAGCGGCATCCTGTTTGTCGAACGCGTCGGTAGACGGCATGGAGACCACGCGCGCTTTCACGCCTTCGGCAGTCAGTTTTTCCCACGCTGCAACCGCCAGTTCAACTTCAGAACCGGTGGCGATGAAGATCAGCTCTGGCTGGCCCGCGCAATCTTTCAGCACGTAACCACCGCGAGCGATGTTCGCCAACTGCTCTGGCGTACGCTCCTGCTGTGCCAGGTTCTGACGGGAGAGGATCAGCGCGGTTGGACCGTCCTGACGCTCAACGCCGTATTTCCACGCCACCGCGGATTCAACCTGGTCACATGGACGCCATGTGCTCATGTTCGGGGTCACGCGCAGGGAAGCCACCTGCTCTACCGGCTGGTGAGTTGGGCCATCTTCGCCCAGACCGATGGAGTCGTGGGTGTAGACCATCACCTGACGCTGTTTCATCAGCGCAGCCATACGCACGGCGTTACGTGCATATTCAACGAACATCAGGAAGGTAGAGGTGTACGGCAGGAAACCACCGTGCAGGGAGATACCGTTGGCAATCGCAGTCATACCGAATTCACGTACACCGTAATGGATGTAGTTACCGGCAGTGTCTTCGTTGATCGCTTTAGAACCGGACCAGATAGTCAGGTTAGAAGGCGCGAGGTCAGCGGAGCCGCCGAGGAATTCAGGCAGCAGAGGACCGAACGCTTCAATCGCATTCTGAGACGCTTTACGGCTCGCGATTTTAGACGGGTTCGCCTGCAGCTTAGCGATGAACTCGTTCGCTTTCGCGTCGAAGTCAGACGGCATGTCGCCTTTCATACGACGGGTGAATTCAGCCGCTTCCTGCGGGAACGCTTTCGCATAGGCAGCGAACTTCTCGTTCCACGCCGCTTCTTTCGCCTGGCCCACTTCTTTTGCATCCCACTGAGCGTAGATCTCAGATGGGATTTCGAATGCAGGGTGTTTCCAGCCCAGCGCTTCACGGGTCAGTGCGATTTCCGCATCGCCCAGCGGCGCGCCGTGGGAGTCGTGAGTACCCGCTTTGTTCGGCGAACCGAAGCCAATGATGGTTTTGCACATCAGCAGGGACGGTTTGTCCGTCACAGCGCGCGCTTCTTCCACTGCACGTTTAATCGAGTCAGCATCGTGGCCATCAACGCCACGCACAACATGCCAGCCGTAGGCTTCGAAACGTGCTGCGGTGTCGTCGGTGAACCAGCCTTCAACGTGACCGTCGATGGAGATACCGTTGTCGTCATAGAACGCAACCAGTTTGCCCAGCTTCAGGGTACCTGCCAGGGAGCACACTTCGTGAGAAATGCCTTCCATCATGCAGCCGTCGCCCATGAACGCGTAGGTGAAGTGGTCTACGATATCGTGACCAGGGCGGTTGAACTGCGCCGCCAGCGTCTTCTCAGCAATCGCCATACCCACAGCGTTAGCAATACCCTGACCCAGCGGGCCGGTGGTGGTTTCTACGCCAGCGGTGTAACCCACTTCCGGGTGACCTGGAGTTTTAGAGTGCAGCTGACGGAAGTTTTTCAGCTCTTCGATTGGCAGATCGTAGCCGGTGAGGTGCAGCAGGCTATAGATCAGCATTGAGCCGTGGCCGTTGGACAGCACGAAGCGGTCGCGGTCAGCCCATGACGGGTTCTGCGGGTTGTGGTTCAGGAAGTCACGCCACAGGACTTCGGCGATATCAGCCATACCCATAGGGGCCCCTGGGTGGCCGGATTTGGCTTTCTGTACTGCATCCATGCTCAGCGCACGAATAGCATTAGCAAGCTCTTTACGTGAGGACATTTTAACTCCAGATCGGACTGTTAAAGGCCATGCCCTTGACGACAGCGCGTTTTGGGCTACGCCGGAAAAAAGTGCCAACAATGTAACCCAAGCCGCAAGTCATGTACATGGAGCATTCTTTTGCTTGTTAAGAAATCTCTGGATCATGCTCGCATGTTGCGCAATCTACTCGCCCGCCTCTGTCGATATTCCTTATACTTAGCCCGACACCGGCTTCGCTGACGGTGCATTTTTCGGATTTTATTCAGATTAACGAGTACGGAAGCAACCTCATGAAAATGCGTGCAATAGTGCTGGCCCTGGGTACAACGCTCCTGCTGAGCGGCTGTCAGAATATGGATTCTAACGGTCTGATGACGTCAGGCGCAGAGGCCTTTCAGGCCTATTCCCTGAGCGATGCGCAGGTGAAAGCGCTGAGCGACCAGGCCTGTAAAGATATGGACGGAAAAGCCACGCTTGCGCCGGCTAACAGTACCTACACGCAGCGTCTGAATAAGATTGCTTCCGCGCTGGGCGACAACATCAACGGCCAGCCGGTGAACTACAAGGTGTACATGGCGAAAGACGTGAACGCCTTCGCGATGGCGAACGGCTGTATCCGCGTCTATAGCGGGCTGATGGACATGATGACCGACAACGAAGTGGAAGCGGTCATCGGCCATGAAATGGGCCACGTTGCCCTGGGCCACGTGAAGAAAGGGATGCAGGTTGCCCTGGGCACCAATGCCATCCGCGCAGCGGCGGCCTCAGCGGGCGGTATCGTTGGCAGCCTGTCGCAGTCACAGCTTGGCGACGTGGGTGAAAAGCTGGTTAACTCTCAGTTCTCACAGCGTCAGGAGTCCGAGGCGGATGACTACTCCTACGATCTGTTGCGCAAACGCGGCATTAATCCATCAGGTTTAGCCACCAGCTTTGAAAAACTGGCCAAGCTGGAAGCGGGACGCCAAAGCTCCATGTTTGACGATCACCCTGCCTCAGAAGAACGCGCACAGCATATTCGCGACCGCATGGCCGCAGACGGAATTAAATAATTTTACCGGGAGGCAGTTTTGCCTCCCTTTTATTTCGCATGAATTGTTAACTTAACAGCACGTATCGATAACACCCCTGAAAGCCCCGCCAAATCTGCCCTATCACATTGAAATGTCTGGTCACATAAATATTGCAAAGGTTACTTTTTCCGGTAATTATCACCCCGCAGTTATTCAAATTAATATATCCAGACAGAGACGTTCCCTCCGTGAAAAAAGAATTATCATTAATTGCTTTAAGTTTATTTGCCGCATTACCTGCCGCTGCAAGCCAGCAATCCGACAGCCAGGGTTTTATTGACGACAGCCATCTGGATCTGTTTTTACGCAATGCGTATATCAGCCGCGACTACCATCAGGGCCAGCAGGACAAAGCCGAATGGGGTCAGGGGATCATCGCCACGTTTGCATCCGGCTATACCGAAGGGCTGGTGGGCTTTGGTGTGGACGGTATTGCTCAATACGGCGTGCGCCTGGACGGCGGCCGTGGCAAAAGCGGCGCAGGCGGCATCGACTTCTTTAAACAGGAAGACGATGGCCGGGCAAAATCCGATCTGGCAAAGTTTGGCGCTACCGCCAAAATGCGCATATCAAACACCGTACTGAGCTACGGAAATCAGCGTCCTGAGCTGCCTATCATCAATGCCGACAGCTCCCGCCTGCTGTTTGAAAGCTACACAGGCACCATGCTGACCTCGAAAGAGATCGACGGTCTGGAAGTCAACGCCGGTTACTTCACCGACGAGCAGCGTAAAAGCGATGACCGCCACGACAGCGGACTGAAGAGCCTCTCCTTCGGCGGCGCGAGCTATCAGTTTAACGACCAGTTCAGCGGCGCGCTGTACGCCTCTCATAATGAAGAGGTGATGAACAAGCAGTACCTGGGCATGAACTTCAAACAGCCGTTCAGCACCGGGCAGCAGCTGGTACTCGACTTCAACGGCTATAACTCCCGTCTGGACCAGGGTTACGCGGACAGCCTCGACACGGGCCGCAGCAATACCATCTGGAGCCTGGCGGCGAGCTACATCTGGGATATTCACACGTTCAAAGTGGCCTACCAGCAGAGCAGCGGCAGCACCGGCTATAACTACGGCGGCTATCGCGACAAGGGTGGCGTGGGTGACGGCGGTAACACCATCTGGCTGGCGAACTCCTACTGGTCTGATTTTAACGGCGAAGATGAACGTTCATGGCAGGCATCCTACGGTCTGGACTTTGGCGGCCTTGGCTTACCGGGCCTGAGCTGGACCACCGCCTACGTGCGTGGCGATAACATCAAAACCTCTGAAACCAGCAACGGCAAAGAGCACGAGTGGTTTAACCAGATCCAGTACCAGGTGCAGGATGGTCCGGCGAAGGATCTGAAGCTGAAACTGCGCTACTCCGTCCTGCGCGTCTCCAGCAACGCCAGCGAGTACAACGTGGGCGGGGACGAGATCCGCGCTTACGTGGAATACCCGTTTAACGTGTTCTAAAGGCAATAAAAAACCTCTCAAGAGAGAGGTTTTTTTTACGCCAGGCGAGGCTTACTCGCCTTTTTTAGCAGCCTGAATGTAGAGCATTTCCAGTGCCAGGGTCGCTGCGGCAAGCGCGGTGATCTCGGACTGATCGTACGCAGGCGCCACTTCCACCACGTCCATCCCGACAATGTTCAGATCTTTCAGACCACGCACCAGCTTGATGGCACGATCTGAGGTCAAACCGCCGATGACCGGCGTACCGGTGCCCGGTGCAAATGCCGGATCCAGGCAGTCGATGTCGAAGGTCAGATACACGGGCATATCGCCCACGATCTGCTTCACCTGAGCGATGATGTCATCGACGCCGCGATCGTTAACCTGGCCCGCATCCAGCACGGTGAAGCCGTTGTCTTTGTCGAACTCGGTGCGAATACCGATCTGCACAGAGTGGTTCGGGTCGATCAGACCTTCGTTCGGCGCGGTGAAGAACATGGTGCCGTGGTCAAACTCACAGCCGTTCGCGTAGGTGTCGGTATGCGCATCGAAGTGCACCAGCGCCATTTTACCGAAGTGCTTGGCATGGGCGCGCAGCAGAGGCAGGGTCACGAAGTGGTCGCCGCCGAAGGAGAGCATGCGCTTGCCGGCAGCCAGCAGCTTCTCGGCGTGCGCCTGCAGCTTTTCGCTCATCTCACGCGCGTCGCCGAAGGCGTACACCAGGTCACCGCAGTCCACCACGTTCAGGCGCTCGCGCATGTCGAAGTTCCACGGGAAGCGGTTATGCTCCCAGGCCAGGTTAGTGGAAACCTGACGAATCGCTGCCGGGCCGTGACGACCACCCGCACGGCCAGATGTTGCCATGTCGAACGGCACGCCGGTGATCACCCAGTCAGCGTCACTGTCGTACGGCTGGAAGTTCATCGGAAGGCGTAAAAAACCAAACGCGTTAGATACCAGAGAGTTATCGTACTGATGACCTAAAGTGCTCATGTCCTGACCTCTTTTAAAGTCGATACATTAAAAACAGATGAAAAAAAATCCCCTCCGCGTCGTTAAACCCGACGAGGAAGGGATTGATTCGTAAATCGCTTATTGGGGCGAATTATCGCCGGTAATGCATACGGGTTCAAGTGAGTATAGCATTATGCCGGATGACGGCTTCGCCTTATCCGGCCTACATTCGTAGGCCCGGTAAGCGCAGCGCCACCGGGCATCAGCGGCTACTCGTCTTCCAGGTAGGTGTACCCGTACAGACCCGCTTCAAACTCTTCCAGGAACTGCTGCTGCAGCGCATCGTCCAGGCCGGTGTTCTTCACCTGATCGCGGAACTGGGTGAGCAGTTTTTTCGGATCCAGCTGAACGTATTCCAGCATGTCCGCCACGGTGTCCCCTTCATCGGACAGCTCAATTTCCACGTTGCCGTCAGGGAACACGAACACGTCCACCGCTTCGGTATCACCGAACAGGTTGTGCATGTTGCCGAGGATCTCCTGATACGCGCCGACCATAAAGAAGCCCAGCATCGGCGGGTTCTCCGGGTCGTACTCCGGCATTGGCATCGTCGTTGCGATACCGTCGCCGTCAACGTAGTGGTCGATAGCGCCGTCGGAATCACAGGTGATATCCAGCAGCACCGCACGGCGTTCCGGCGCGTGGTTCAGCCCTTCCAGCGGCAGAACCGGGAACAGCTGGTCGATACCCCAGGCATCCGGCATCGACTGGAACAGCGAGAAGTTGACGTAAATCTTATCCGCCATACGCTCCTGCAGCTCGTCGATAATCGGACGGTGCGCGCGGTTGCTCGGGTCGAGCTGTTTCTGCACTTCATGGCACATGTTCAGGTAGAGCTGCTCCGCCCACGCGCGCTCCTGCAGGCTGAAGGTGCCTGAAGAATAACCCACGTGAATGTCATGCAGGTCCATCTGGCTGTCGTGCAGCCATTCGCGCAGGGAACGACGCGTGCCCGGCTCGTGCATTTCCTGCCAGGTTTCCCACATGCTTTGCAGGGAACGCGGGGCATCGTCTGCCGGAGGCGTTGCCTCGGAGATTTCGCTACGCTCAACGCCGATGATGTTAGAGACCAGCACCGTATGGTGCGCGGTGACCGCGCGACCGGATTCGGTGATCACCGTCGGGTGCGGCAGGCCGTTCTCTTCACAGGCATCGCCGATCGCCCAGATGATGTTGTTCGCGTATTCGTTCAGGCCGTAGTTCACCGAGCAGTCAGACTGCGAGCGGGTCCCTTCGTAGTCCACGCCGAGGCCGCCGCCCACGTCGAAGCACTGAATATTCACGCCCAGCTTGTGCAGCTCCACGTAGAACCGCGCGGATTCACGCACGCCGGTGGCGATGTCGCGAATGTTGGCCATCTGCGAGCCGAGGTGGAAGTGCAGCAGCTGAATGCTGTCCAGACGACCGCGCTCGCGCAGGATTTCCACCAGCTGCAGCACCTGGTTTGCCGCCAGGCCGAACTTGGATTTTTCACCGCCGGAGGACTGCCATTTACCGGAACCCTGCGACGCCAGACGCGCACGCACGCCAAGGCGTGGCACCACGTTCAGACGCTCAGCCTCTTCCAGCACGATGGCGATTTCGGTCATCTTTTCGATAACCAGATAGACCTTGTGCCCCATCTTCTCGCCAATCAGCGCCAGACGAATGTATTCACGGTCTTTATAGCCGTTACAGACGATCACCGAACGGGTCATGCCCGCATGCGCCAGAACCGCCATCAGCTCCGCTTTGGAGCCTGCTTCCAGGCCCAGCGGTTCGCCGGAGTGAATCAGGGATTCAATCACGCGGCGGTGCTGGTTCACCTTGATCGGGTAAACCAGGAAATAGTCGCCTTTATAGCCGTAGGACTCACGCGCGCGCTTGAAGGCGGCGTTAATAGAACGCAGGCGATGTTGCAGGATCTGCGGGAAGCAGAACAGTGCAGGCAAACGCTGGCCCTGAGCTTCACGGGCTTTCACCAGTTTGGCAAGGTCCACGCGCGCTTCAGGGACGTCCGGATCCGGGCAGACGCTAATGTGGCCCAGTTCGTTGACGTCGTAGTAGTTATTGCCCCACCAGGCAATATTGTAAGTGCGCAGCATCTTGCTGGCTTCCTCGGAGCTCATCGCAACCTCCTGCATAGAACGTAGTACACCCTGTTCGCCCGCTGACGAAGGCGAAAAAGAAGACATGTCGTCAGACATAGCGAACCTCAACTCTTTGTATTAAGTGTAAAACAGTTGACTACTATCGCAGCGTTATACGGCGATAACAACCCATAAACGGCTCCGTTTCCCAGCAGAGTATGCTGAAAACCAGACCGTGCGACCGGTTTCTTATTCATATCATTGTAAAACACGTATCCGAACTCTGTATGACAAGGTTCGGCGAAACCACGAGAAAACTCTTGTATTAACAAGAGCGCCCTTGTTCAGTTTTCACAGAGCGTAACCGGCCCTTGAATCCTGAGAAGCGCCGAGATGGGTATAACATCGGCAGGTTTGCAGACTAGAAATGCGGGTTGCGGGAATCAAATACGCGCCAGAACGGCTGCGCTGAATTAGCGGAAAACGATGGTTCATTATCTGTTATCACCTCCACGGCCGCCTCTGCTGAAACGGACCACAAGCCAAAGCTAAAAGTTCACTGCTTAACCCGGCTGGAAGTGGCGACACGATGAGTTCATCGAGCGCTTTTTTGTATGAGCCGCGCGCCGCGTTTTATACCGAGAACAGGGGTAAAAAGCAAAAGATAAATGTGCGTGTTGCCGGGGCCGTCAGGAATTATTGCCAGCCGCAATTTCAACTGAGTGAGAGGTTAGTCAAAAAAAACTGGAAATCGGGCGAAGAAGTGACCTAAAATAGCCATCCAGATGTTAATCCATCTATACTGATTAACACTCATACTGCCAGTGTCAAAAACCTGCAGGCCTTGGTAGAATTATCTCCTTTGGCTATTCCACACAGCAGCTTGAGCTAACCAAATTCCTCTTAGGTGAAATAAAACATGGCAAAACACCTGTTTACGTCCGAGTCTGTATCAGAAGGACATCCTGATAAAATTGCTGACCAAATCTCCGATGCGGTGCTGGATGCGATCCTGGCGCAGGATCCAAAAGCGCGCGTAGCGTGTGAAACCTATGTCAAAACCGGCATGGTTCTGGTTGGCGGTGAGATCACCACCAGCGCATGGGTTGATATCGAAGAGATCACCCGTAACACGGTGCGTGAGATCGGCTATGTGCATTCTGATATGGGCTTTGATGCCAACTCCTGCGCGGTACTGAGCGCGATTGGCAAACAGTCTCCCGACATCAACCAGGGCGTTGACCGTGCCGATCCGCTGGAACAGGGCGCGGGCGACCAGGGTCTGATGTTCGGCTATGCAACCAACGAAACCGACGTGCTGATGCCAGCACCGGTCACCTACGCACACCGTCTGGTGCAGCGTCAGGCTGAAGTGCGTAAAAACGGCACCCTGCCGTGGCTGCGCCCGGATGCGAAAAGCCAGGTCACCTTCCAGTACGATGACGGCAAAATCGTCGGTATTGACGCGGTGGTTCTGTCTACCCAGCACTCCGAAGATATCGATCAGAAATCCCTGCAGGAAGCAGTGATGGAAGAGATCATCAAGCCGGTTCTGCCGACCGAATGGCTGAGCTCTGCGACCAAATTCTTCATCAACCCAACCGGACGCTTCGTTATCGGCGGCCCAATGGGTGACTGTGGTCTGACCGGTCGTAAAATCATCGTTGATACCTACGGCGGCATGGCGCGTCACGGTGGCGGTGCGTTCTCCGGTAAAGATCCGTCTAAAGTTGACCGTTCTGCGGCGTACGCTGCACGTTATGTGGCGAAAAACATCGTTGCTGCCGGTCTGGCTGACCGCTGTGAGATCCAGGTTTCCTACGCTATCGGCGTGGCTGAACCAACCTCCATCATGGTTGAAACCTTCGGTACTGAAAAAGTGCCTTCAGAACAGCTGACGCTGCTGGTGCGCGAGTTCTTCGACCTGCGTCCATACGGTCTGATTCAGATGCTGGATCTGCTGCACCCAATCTACAAAGAAACCGCGGCATACGGTCACTTTGGTCGTGAACATTTCCCATGGGAAAAAACCGACAAAGCCGCCCTGCTGCGTGAAGCTGCCGGTCTGAAGTAATCGACTGACAGCTGCTTTATAAAAGGCCAGCCTTCGGTCTGGCCTTTTGCATTTGTGCAATCATCTTTGCCCGGCGGCGCTTCGCTTGCACGGGCATACGGGTTTTGCGGTGTTGGTAGGCCGGGTAAGGCGCAGCCGCCACCCGGCAATGTTTGAAACCGCTTACACCATGCCGAATATATCCCGCTTTCAGAATAATCTCTTTGCCTGATCGCCTTTCTTCTGCTGTTACATTTCATTTCAGTTAAGTCCGAAATTCAAACAAACGCGATGCGTATCACCTCGTTTACCTCTATATTTTCAAAGCTTTAATTATTTTTACGGTTCCACGTTAGTGTAACCGATTACACCTATGTGATTAATCTCACATATTTTTATGGGTCACTCACCTACCCTTTACATCAATAAAACTGATAACCCAACTGGAGGGCATAATGCCTGACAATAAAAAACAGGGGCGTACGTCCAACAAGGCGATGACATTCTTCGTCTGTTTCCTCGCCGCCCTGGCAGGATTACTTTTTGGCCTGGATATCGGCGTGATTGCCGGTGCATTACCTTTCATCACTGACGAGTTCCAGATCAGCGCTCACACCCAGGAGTGGGTGGTCAGCTCGATGATGTTTGGCGCGGCCGTCGGGGCCGTCGGCAGCGGCTGGCTCTCCTTCAAGCTCGGGCGTAAAAAGAGCCTGATGATCGGCGCGATCCTGTTCGTTGCCGGTTCACTCTTCTCTGCCGCAGCGCCTAACGTTGAGGTCCTGCTGGTTTCCCGCGTGCTGCTCGGCCTGGCCGTGGGCGTGGCATCCTATACTGCCCCGCTTTACCTGTCTGAAATCGCGCCGGAGAAAATCCGCGGCAGTATGATTTCGATGTATCAGCTCATGATCACCATCGGTATTTTGGGCGCGTACCTTTCCGATACCGCGTTTAGCTACAGCGGCGCATGGCGCTGGATGCTCGGCGTGATCATCATCCCGGCCATTCTGCTGCTGATTGGCGTCTTCTTCCTGCCGGACAGCCCGCGCTGGTTTGCCGCCAAACGTCGATTCCACGATGCCGAACGCGTACTGATGCGCCTGCGCGACACCAGCGCCGAAGCGAAAAACGAGCTGGAAGAGATCCGCGAAAGCCTGAAGGTCAAACAGTCCGGCTGGGCGCTGTTTAAAGAGAACAGCAACTTCCGTCGCGCGGTGTTCCTCGGCGTACTGCTTCAGGTGATGCAGCAGTTCACTGGGATGAACGTCATCATGTATTACGCGCCAAAAATCTTCGAGCTGGCGGGCTATACCAACACCACCGAGCAGATGTGGGGGACCGTCATCGTGGGTCTGACCAACGTGCTGGCCACCTTTATCGCCATCGGTCTGGTGGACCGCTGGGGACGTAAGCCAACCCTGACGCTGGGCTTCCTGGTGATGGCGGTCGGTATGGGTGTCCTCGGTACCATGATGCATGTGGGCATTCACTCACCAACCGCCCAGTACTTTGCGGTAGGCATGCTGCTGATGTTTATCGTCGGTTTTGCGATGAGCGCCGGCCCGCTGATTTGGGTGCTGTGCTCTGAGATCCAGCCGCTGAAAGGGCGTGATTTTGGTATCACCTGCTCTACCGCAACCAACTGGATTGCCAACATGATCGTCGGCGCAACGTTCCTGACCATGCTCAATACCCTGGGCAACGCGAACACCTTCTGGGTCTACGCCGGTCTGAATATCTTCTTTATTGTGCTGACTATCTGGCTGGTTCCAGAAACCAAACACGTTTCTCTGGAACATATTGAACGTAACCTGATGAAAGGTCGTCCTCTGCGCGAAATCGGCGCCCACGACTGATCCTCATGCGGGAGGCGCCTCTTGCGCCTCCCCGCTTCGCGCTTTATGCTCTGCCCCTATGAAAGCACCCCGTCTCCCCATCGCCCTTCAGCAAGCCGTTATGCGCAGCCTGCGGGAAAAACTCGCCCAGGCGAACCTGAAGCTCGGTCGCAATTACCCTGAACCTAAAATCGTTTATCAGCAGCGCGGCACCGCGGCCGGCACCGCCTGGCTTGAGTCGTATGAGATCCGCCTTAACCCGGTGCTGATGATGGAAAACCAGCAGGCGTTTATCGAGGAAGTGGTACCGCACGAGCTGGCGCATCTGCTGGTGTGGAAACACTTCGGACGCGTCGCGCCCCACGGGAAAGAGTGGAAGTGGATGATGGAAGCGGTGCTCGGCGTTCCGGCACGCCGTACCCATCAGTTCGAGCTGGGATCGGTGCGCCGCAATACCTTCCCCTACCGCTGCCAGTGTCAGCAGCACCAGCTTACCGTCCGCCGCCATAATCGCGTGGTGCGCGGCGAGGCGACTTACCGCTGCGTCAAATGCGGCGAGCCGCTGGTTGCGGAATAATCATCTGAACTTTCAGGAACTTTCCTGATCTGACTGATTGCATACAGGAACAACATTCGTTACGTTGCGGGCTCGTTTTGACACGGAGTGTAAGATGTCCCGTAATTTTTCTCTCGCGGTCGCCTTTCTGACGACGGCACTCTCAGGCCATGCGCTGGCCGATGGTATCAACAGTTTTTCCCAGGCCAAGGCAGCAGGCGTGAAGGTGAACGCCGATGTGCCGGGCGATTTCTACTGCGGCTGTAAAATAAACTGGCAGGGTAAAAAAGGGGTCGTTGACCTTGAGTCCTGCGGCTATAAGGTGCGTAAAAATGAAAACCGCGCCAGCCGCATCGAATGGGAGCATGTCGTTCCGGCCTGGCAGTTTGGCCACCAGCGCCAGTGCTGGCAGGATGGCGGACGTAAAAACTGCGCCAAAGATCCGGTTTACCGCCAGATGGAAAGCGATATGCATAACCTGCAGCCTGCCGTAGGTGAAGTGAACGGCGACCGCGGTAATTTCATGTACAGCCAGTGGAACGGTGGCGAAGGCCAGTACGGCCAGTGCGGTATGAAGGTTGATTTTAAAGAGAAAGTCGCCGAGCCTCCTGCCCGCGCGCGCGGCAGTATCGCCCGCACCTACTTCTATATGCGTGACCGTTACGACCTCAACCTCTCCCGCCAGCAGACGCAGCTGTTCAACGCCTGGGACAAGCAGTACCCGGTGACGGAGTGGGAATGCCAGCGCGACGAACGTATCGCCAGAGTCCAGGGGAATCACAACCCTTACGTCCAGCGGGCTTGCCAGGCGCAAAAGAGCTAACCTACACTACGGCAATTCGCTTATATCGCATGACACATGGAATTTCTGACTATGCGCATTCCCCGCATTTACCATCCTGAACTGATTACCGCAGGCCGCGAAATCGCCCTGTCTGATGACGCCGCCAACCACGTTGGCCGCGTGCTGCGCATGGGCGCAGGTCAGGCTATCCAGCTGTTCGACGGCTCGAACCAGGTTTTCGACGCGGAAATCACGCGGTCTGATAAAAAAAGCGTGCACGTTAACGTGCTGCGTGGCGAAGTGGATGACCGGGAATCACCGCTGCACATCCATCTGGGCCAGGTGATGTCGCGCGGCGAGAAAATGGAGTTCACTATTCAGAAATCCATTGAACTGGGTGTAAGCCTCATTACGCCACTTTTTTCTGAGCGCTGTGGCGTTAAACTGGATGCGGAACGTCTGAACAAAAAGATCCAGCAGTGGCAGAAAATTGCCATTGCGGCTTGCGAACAGAGTGGCCGCAACCGTATTCCGGAGATCCGCCCGGCGATGGATCTGGAGGACTGGTGTGCAGAAGAGGACCGTGGGCTGAAGCTCAATCTTCATCCGCGCGCCAGCGCCAGCATCAATACGCTGCCCCTGCCCGTTGAGCGCGTACGCCTGCTGATTGGCCCCGAAGGCGGCCTGTCGGCGGACGAAATTGCGATGACGGCACGTTACCAGTTTACTGATATTCTGTTGGGACCTCGCGTTCTGCGCACTGAGACAACGGCACTCACGGCCATTACCGCGCTACAGGTACGGTTTGGCGATCTGGGTTGAAGCATTAACGGAGAAGAACATGATCAAGCTCGGCATCGTGATGGACCCCATCGCAAACATTAACATCAAGAAAGATTCCAGCTTCGCCATGCTGCTGGAAGCGCAGCGTCGCGGCTTTGAACTCCACTATATGGAGATGAACGATCTTTACCTTATCAACGGTGAAGCCCGCGCGCGCACCCGCATCGTTAACGTCGAGCAGAACTACGACAAATGGTACGAATTCGGCACCGAGCAGGACATTGCCCTGGCCGATCTCAACGTCATCCTGATGCGTAAAGATCCGCCGTTCGACACCGAATACATCTACTGCACCTATATTCTCGAGCGTGCTGAAGAGAAAGGGACGCTGATCGTCAACAAGCCGCAGAGCCTGCGCGACTGCAACGAGAAGCTCTACACCGCCTGGTTCTCTGACCTGACGCCGGAAACCCTGGTGACCCGCAGCAAAGCGCAGCTGAAGGAGTTCTGGCAGAAGCACGGCGATATCATCATGAAGCCGCTCGACGGCATGGGCGGCGCGTCGATTTTCCGCGTGAAAGAGAGCGATCCGAACATTGGTGTGATTGCCGAAACGCTGACCGACCTGGGCACGCGTTACTGCATGGCGCAGAACTATATTCCTGCGATCAAAGACGGCGACAAACGCGTTCTGGTGGTGGATGGCGAACCGGTTCCTTACTGCCTGGCACGTATCCCGCAGGGTGGCGAAACCCGAGGTAATCTGGCCGCCGGTGGCCGTGGCGAACCCCGTCCGCTGACCGAAAGCGACTGGGAAATTGCCCGTCGCGTTGGCCCGACGCTGAAAGCCAAAGGCCTGATCTTCGTTGGCCTGGATATCATCGGCGATCGTCTGACCGAAGTGAACGTCACCAGCCCGACCTGCATTCGTGAAATTGAAGCGGAATTCCCGGTTTCGATCACCGGAATGCTGATGGACGCTATCGAAAAACGTTTACAGAAATAACCTAACAATACTATTAGTGACAGCGCCTGTGTTTGTCCCCATACTGGGCGCTGTCGCTTTTTAAACCAGGAAACAGTACCTCTGACAATGAATTTACAGCATCACTTTCTTATTGCCATGCCTGCTCTCCAGGACCCGATTTTTCGCCGCGCTGTGGTGTATATTTGTGAATACAATGAAGACGGCGCGATGGGCATTATCATCAATAAACCGCTGGAAAATCTTCAGGTTGAAGGGATTCTGGACAAGCTGAAAATCCCGGCTGAAGCGCGACTGCCGGAAATCCGGCTTGATAAACCCGTGATGCTGGGTGGACCTCTTGCAGAAGATCGCGGTTTTATCCTGCATACGCCGCCGGTATTCTCTTCCAGCATTCGCATCTCCGACAACACCGTTATCACCACCTCGCGTGACGTGCTCGAAACGCTGGGCACCGCAGAGCAGCCTTCTGAAGTGCTGGTGGCGCTGGGCTATTCGTCGTGGGAGAAAGGCCAGCTTGAGCAAGAGATCCTCGATAACGCCTGGCTTACCGCGCCTGCGGACATGAATATCCTGTTTAAAACCCCTATCGCCGATCGCTGGCGTGACGCGGCTAAGCTGATTGGCATTGATATCCTGACCATGCCTGGCGTAGCGGGGCATGCCTGATGAGCGGAACGCTTCTGGCCTTCGATTTTGGCACCAAAAGCATTGGCGTCGCCGTGGGTCAACGCATCACCGGTACCGCGCGTCCGCTCACGGCCCTGAAGGCTAATGACGGCACGCCTGACTGGAATCTTATCGAACGTCTGCTCAAAGAGTGGCAGCCGGATGACGTGATTGTTGGGCTGCCGCTGAACATGGATGGCACCGAACAGCCGCTGACCGCCCGGGCGCGTAAGTTCGCCAATAAAATCCATGGCCGCTTTGGCGTCTCCGTGAAGCTTCACGACGAGCGTCTTAGCACCGTCGAAGCGCGTGCGGGCCTGTTTGAGCACGGCGGCTTCCGGGCGCTCAACAAGGGCAGCGTGGACTCCGCTTCAGCAGTCATCATCCTCGAAAGCTATTTCGAACAGGGCTTTTAAACGCAGGGGCCTACAGCCGCCCCTGCGCCCGTCTCTCCGCCAGGCTCTGGTCAAAGTTCTGCATTCCTGCCTGTTGACCGGTTTGGATGATGCCGGGCAGTTGCCACGTTTTCCCTTCACGAATAAGATTCGCCGCCGCTGCGGTGTTCACCAGCAGTTCATACAACGCGACGCGCCCGCCCTGTAGATCGGGAAGCAGCTTTTGCGCCAGCACCGCCCGCAGGCTGCCGGCCAGCTGGTTACGCACCGGATCTTTCTCCTGCGCCGGGAACGTATCGACCAGCCGTTCAATCGCCTGCGATGCCCCGCGCGTATGCAGCGTCGCCAGCACCAGATGTCCGGTTTCCGCCGCCGTCAGCGCCAGGCGGATCGTTTCGCTGTCGCGCAGCTCTCCCAGCAGAATCACGTCCGGATCCTGGCGTAAGGCACTGCGCAGCGCTTCGGCAAATGACGGGCTGTGCTGGCCTATCTCCCGCTGCTGGATCAGGCAACGCTCGCTCTGGTAGATAAACTCCACCGGATCTTCAAGCGTGAGGATATGGCCGTCAGCATGGCGGTTAAGAAAATCGACCATCGCCGCCAGCGTAGTGGATTTACCGCTGCCGGTTGCCCCTGTCACCAGAATCAGCCCGGCGTCATTGGACAACAGTTCCGGGATTGCCCGCGGCGCGCCCAGCGAAGCGAGCTGCGGGCAGGTACGCGGCAACAGCCGCAGCGTCACAGAGATACCGCTCATCTGCTTAAAGGCACTGCCGCGCAGACGCTGGCCTCCCGTTACCGTCGCGGCAAAGTCCACCTGCCCGTTCGCCCACCAGGTTCCCTGCTGCTCATCGTTGAGCCACGCTTTTAATAACGCCCCAACGTCGGGAGGCGGAAAGGGAGCAGGCTCAAGCCGGCCTAATCTGCGCCAGCGCGGCGGTGAATCACTGCACAGGTGTAGATCGGAGACGTTATGCTTTACACTAAGGGCCACAATTTCTTCCACATCCATAGACTACTCCTCGGAAAATGAACGACATTGCGCATAACCTGGCACAGGTCCGGGACAAAATCTCAGCCGCTGCAACGCGTTGCGGCCGGGCTTCAGAAGAAATTACGCTGCTTGCAGTCAGCAAAACCAAGCCTGCGAGCGCCATCGCAGAAGCCATTGATGCAGGCCAGCGGGCGTTTGGTGAAAACTACGTGCAGGAAGGCGTGGATAAAATTCGCTACTTCCGGGAACAGGGGAAGACGAGTCTGCAATGGCACTTTATTGGCCCGCTGCAGTCGAACAAAAGCCGTCTGGTGGCAGAGCACTTCGACTGGTGCCATACCATCGACCGTCTGCGCATTGCTACCCGTCTGAATGACCAGCGTCCGGCAGACATGCCGGCACTCAACGTGCTTATTCAGGTCAACATCAGCGACGAAAACAGCAAGTCCGGCATTGCGCTGAGCGAGCTGGACGCGCTGGCCGCAGAGGTGGCCGAACTGCCGCGCTTAACCCTGCGCGGGCTGATGGCCATTCCGGCACCTGAGTCAAGTTATGAAAGGCAGTTTGCCGTGGCACAGCAAATGGCTGTAGCATTTGAGGCGCTTAAAGCGCGCTATAACACGGTAGACACGCTTTCTCTGGGCATGTCGGATGATATGGAAGCCGCCATCGCGGCAGGCAGCACTATGGTGCGCATCGGCACGGCAATTTTCGGTGCGCGCGACTACTCAAAATAATAAGGAAACCTGAGGAACGCCATGAAGACGTTGACTTTCCTGCTCTCAACTGTGCTTGAGCTGTATACGATGGCGCTTTTGCTGCGCGTCTGGATGCAGTGGGCCCGCTGTGATTTTTACAATCCGTTCTCGCAGTTTGTCGTGAAAATCACGCAACCTATTGTCGGACCATTGCGCCGTATTATCCCGGCGATGGGTCCCATCGACAGTTCGTCTCTGCTGGTGGCGTTTATTCTGAGCGTTATCAAAGCAATCGTGCTGTTTATGGTCATTACCTTCCAGCCGATTATCTGGATTGCTGCGGTCCTGATTCTGGTCAAAACCGTCGGCCTGCTGATTTTCTGGGTGCTGCTGGTCATGGCCATCATGAGCTGGGTAAGCCAGGGGCGTAGCCCGGTGGAGTATGCCTTGATTCAGCTGGCCGAGCCGCTGCTGCGTCCGATCCGTAACCTGCTTCCGTCTATGGGCGGCATCGACTTTTCCCCGATGCTCCTGGTTCTGCTGCTCTATGTGGCCAATATGGGGATTGCCGAGCTGTTACAGGCCACTGGCAACATGCTGCTGCCGGGGCTGTGGATGGCGCTATGAGTGCCGTAAGCACCTGCGCTGACGGGCTGGTTTTGCGGCTGTATATTCAGCCCAAAGCCAGCCGTGACAGTATTGTTGGGCTGCATGGCGACGAGTTAAAAGTCGCCATCACCGCCCCGCCGGTTGACGGCCAGGCGAACGCGCATCTGACCAAATATCTGGCAAAACAGTTTCGCGTCGCCAAAAGCCAGGTCATCATTGAAAAAGGTGAACTTGGGCGACATAAACAGGTAAAAATCCTTAATCCGCAATCTATCCCGACGGAAGTCGCGGCTCTGAAAGAACAGGACTAAACCATGCAGAAAGTTGTTCTCGCGACCGGCAACGCCGGTAAAGTGCGCGAGCTGGCCTCGCTATTAAATGACTTTGGGCTGGACATGGTCGCCCAGACCGATCTTGGCGTGGAGTCCGCCGAAGAGACGGGGCTGACGTTTATCGAAAACGCGATCCTGAAAGCACGCCACGCTGCGCAGATTACGGGCCTGCCCGCGATTGCCGACGACTCCGGCCTGGCCGTGGATTTTCTCGGCGGCGCGCCGGGGATTTACTCCGCGCGCTACTCCGGCGTTGACGCCACCGACCAGCAGAATCTGGAAAAGCTGCTTGTCGCCCTGAAAGACGTACCGGACGAGCAGCGCACCGCCCAGTTCCACTGCGTGCTGGTCTATATGCGTCACGCGGAAGACCCTACGCCGATCGTCTGCCACGGCAGCTGGCCGGGCGTGATAACCCGTGAAGCGGCTGGCAGCGGCGGCTTTGGCTACGACCCGATTTTCTTTGTCCCGACCGAGGGCAAAACCGCTGCGGAACTGACCCGCGAAGAGAAAAGCGCGATTTCCCACCGTGGACGCGCGCTGAAACTGTTACTGGAAGCACTGCGTAATGGCTAATTTGCCGCCTCTGAGTCTTTATATTCACATCCCGTGGTGCGTGCAGAAATGCCCGTACTGCGATTTCAACTCTCACGCGCTGAAGGGCGAAGTGCCGCACGATGACTACGTTGCGCATCTGCTGGCCGACCTGGACGCCGATGTTGCTTACGCACAGGGACGTGAAGTTAAGACCATTTTCATTGGTGGCGGTACGCCGAGCCTGCTGTCCGGCCCGGCGATGCAGACGCTGCTGGACGGCGTGCGTGCGCGCCTGAACCTGGCGGCGGATGCTGAAATTACGATGGAAGCCAACCCCGGCACCGTTGAAGCCGACCGTTTTGTCGACTATCAGCGCGCGGGCGTGAACCGCATCTCCATCGGCGTGCAGAGCTTTAGCGAGCCGAAGCTAAAACGTCTTGGGCGCATTCATGGCCCGGAAGAGGCGAAGCGTGCGGCAAGCCTGGCGACCGGGCTTAATCTTCGCAGCTTTAACCTGGATCTGATGCACGGCCTGCCGGACCAGTCGCTGGAAGAGGCGCTGGACGACCTGCGCCAGGCGATCGAACTGAACCCGCCGCATCTGTCGTGGTATCAGCTCACCATTGAGCCAAACACGCTGTTCGGCTCCCGCCCGCCGGTGCTGCCGGACGACGACGCGCTGTGGGATATCTTCGAGCAGGGCCACAGGCTTCTAACCGCTGCGGGCTATCAGCAGTATGAAACCTCCGCGTACGCGAAGCCGGGCTATCAGTGTCAGCACAACCTGAACTACTGGCGCTTTGGCGACTATCTGGGGATTGGCTGCGGCGCGCACGGCAAGGTGACCTTCCCGGACGGGCGCATTCTGCGTACCGCTAAGACCCGTCATCCTCGCGGGTATATGGAAGGCCGCTACCTGGAGCGTCAGCACGACGTTGAGGCGGCGGATAAGCCGTTTGAGTTCTTTATGAACCGTTTCCGTCTGCTGGAAGCCGCGCCGCGCGCGGAATTTTCGCGTTACACCGGACTGCCGGAGTCGGTGATTCGCCCGCAGATCGACGAGGCGCTGGCCCAGGGGTATCTCACCGAGAGCGAGGAATACTGGCAGATCACCGAGCACGGCAAACTGTTCTTAAACTCCCTTCTTGAGCTGTTCCTCGCCGAAGATTCCTGAAGGCTGATTCAGGATTTTGCATCCCGTTCTGCCGGCTGAGGGAAAGGCTGGCAGAGTGTGGGGATGGAAAAATCAAAACAACTCCGAAAACAAATGACGCCCGAAGAATTACGCCTCTGGTATTTGCTCAGAGGTCGTCGTTTCTTTGGGTATAAGTTTCGCCGTCAGATGCCGATCGGGACCTATATCGTCGATTTTGCCTGCTTTAAGGCGAAACTGATCGTTGAGCTGGATGGGGGGCAACATCAGGAAAAAGAGGCTTACGATCGGCGACGAACTGCTTATTTGAATACTAACGGCTGGGAAGTCGTACGGTTCTGGAATAATGAATTTCGCGTTAACGAAGATGAAGTGTTAAATATCATTCTTCAACGACTGCAAGGCCTGATGCCCTCACCCTAACCCTCCCCCACAGGGAGAGGGAACGATTACACCCTCTCCCATGGGGTGTACGGTCCGGGAACATGGTAGACAGGTGTTCGGGGACATGGTGAACACTTTTTAACATCCTTTACCCATGGTGATCGACTTTTTCTTCAGGTCGATCACCCCCACTTTCGTGCTGTACCACCACACCTCATAGCTGCCGTCTTCCTGCATCTCCTTCAGCCCGACCCGTTCTCCCCTGAACGCCTTGCCTGCGCTCAGGCTTACCCCTTTCACGCTCAGCTTTCCGCTGATATCCACTTTCCTTACCATCACGCCCTCGTCATATTCCGGAGGCGTTGTGCTGCCGCTGTACTGCCGCGCTGACGGCTGATACCGCGAGCCCGGTACCGCCATATCCAGCGCCTCGTGCGGGCGTTCAAGGTTGTACACCGTGCGCCAGTGGTCGAAGGCGCGCTGCAGCTCACCGCTGTCTGCGAACCATTTTCCCTGCAGCACCTCTGCCTTCAGGCTGCGGTGAAAACGCTCCAGCTTGTCCTGCGTCTGCGGATGATAAGGCCGGGAGTGCCCCACCCGGATACCGTGGCGCATCAGCCACAGCTCCAGCGCCGTCCAGGTGCCGGTGGTGTCTCCCCACGGTGAGCCGTTGTCCATCGTCATCCGGTCCGGCAGGCCATAACGCTCAAACACGCTGACCAGCTGCTGCTGCACGGTCTCGCGCCGTTCATCGGTACAGTGCGCCAGGCACAGGGAAAAACGGAAGTAGTCATCCAGCAGGGTGAGCGGATGGCAGCGGCCCCCGCCAAAGGGAAAGTGGCCCTTAAAATCCATCTGCCAGAGGCGGTTCGGCACATCGTGTTCGAACCGTCCCGTGGGGGGAATGCCCGGTGAAGCGCCCGGCAGCAGGCCATGGCGGGCCATCAGGTTATGGACGGTGCTGAAGGCGGGCATGGTGTGCCCCTGGTCTTCTAGCCAGCGCTTAATCTTGCGGGCGCCCCAGCGTTCATGGCGCTCATGGGCCATGCGCAGCAGGGCGGTGATGTCGTCAGATGAGCGGTTCGGGGAATGGTGCGGTATGCGGGGCCGGTCCTGAAGGCCGGATGGGCCTTCCTGAGCCCAGCGCTGAAGCCACTTGTAGGCGGTGGCAGGTGAAATGCCGAAGCGACGGCAGAGGGAACGGATGTTCGCCCCGTCCTGCGAGGCGAACAAAACAAACTCGGTACGTAATGACATGGTATCTCTCGCATCCCAGGGCATAAGCGACTCCATAAACGGGTTCTTATGCCTTAGTTGTAAGTGTCTACCATGTCCCCGAACAAGTGTTCACTATGTCCCCGGACCGTACACCCACAGGGAGAGGGAGAAAACCATCAGTTTTTGTAGGCCGGGTAAGGCGAAGCCGCCACCCGGCGCTCTAACACCATCAGGCAGTCAGCTTCACCGCTTCGCTGGAAAAGTCATCCGCGGGTTCGAACTTGAGATCCAGAGTAGCCAGCAGCGCGCGAGCCTTATCGTGGAACTCTTTTAGCGTATATTCCAGGCGGTCAATCACTTCCTGATCTTTAATAGAGGTGGCCTGCCAGTTGCCGTCTTTATTAAACAGGCCAAACTGGTAGCTATACGTAAAACGTTTTTCCTCTGCTTCCATTTCCATCCACCAGCCCCAGAATTCACGTTTTTCGGGTGCAGGCTTCACGTTGACGCATACAGCCAGGCAGTCGAAAAAAAAGCGATTCTCTTCACACTGCTCTTCTCGAATATACGGGCCGAGAGCCATAAACTTCTTAATCAGTCTACTTTTCGGGTGTCCACTCGGTAACGTCATTGCGATCTCCTTTTGTGAAGCCACTGTTTTACCAAACCAGCGAAATTTAGCAATCTATTAACACAATCTCTGAGCGATCCAGCGCGTAATCTCTTTCAGCGCTTTGTCGAAATTCTGATAGACCGGGCTGAACGGCACTTCAAGCAATTTGCCATCCGCAGATGACGAAGTGATTAAGCGCGACTCTTCTTCCGGGCTGAACGGATCGTTTTTCCAGAATCCCGACAGCATCGGCGTTGGGCAGCGACGACCCAGCAACCCTTGCGTTTTTAACGAGTAGCGATTGAGTTCAATGCGCAGCGCTTCGTCTGATGCATCATGCATGCCAAGACGGCTGGCCAGCACATCAAGGTACATTTCAGGTACGCTCCCCTGGCGAGCAGGATCGCTGAGCAGGGCGTGAACGACCGGACCAAGGCAGGCAACGGCTTTCAGACGAGACGATTCAAGGTAGGCCAGACGCACCGCGACGTTCGCGCCAAAACGGAAGCCGAATGCCGCCACGCGGGTGTGGTCAACCCACGGAATGTTTTCCAGCGCTTTAAGCGCATGCTGGTGCAGCAGGCTGGAATCTTGCGTCAGTTTCCATTTGGATGAGAAACCGATTGAGGGCATATCAAGCGTCAGCATCGCGATCCCTTTTGGTGCGAAGTAGCGCTCAAAGAGGCTGTAATAATCGATTTGCAGGGAATCCAGCCCACCGCACATCAGTACGGTCGGGAACGGGCCGTCGCCTTCCGGCATATGCAGGAACCCGGTGACGGGTGCGCCGCCTGGAATGCTGAACTCAAGCTCGCGCATTTGGCCCGGCAAACGCTGCGCCGCCTCTTCATAAGCACGGTTCGCCAGCGCCTGGGCCTGCTCCGCCAGCTCATCACCTTTCAGATGTGGATACGCGGCAATGGCGTAGAGATTGGCCGCATGCAGCCAGTGCTTGCCGCTGCGCGTGGCATCCTCTTCCTGGCTAGCTTTTTGCTGCCAGAGCATCGCCTGTTTCGACCACTCATAGATCCAGTTGCCGCCACGGTAGCCCACCACCGTATCGTAAAGCTCGCTGTCGGTCCGTTCAGATTCGCTCATCACGATACGTGCCTGGACATCAAGGATTTCACGGGGGTCAATACCGCGCCAGATCCACATCAGGCGGTTAATCATGCGATACCAGTGAGGCACGTTTTTGCCATCTAACGCGGACTGGACGGCAGGCTGGGTACCCGGATTAAAGCGACGCACCAGCGTCGACGTTTCAGGGTGTTTGAAACGGGGTTTGAAGAGAGTCTCGGTGAGATTCGCCTGCGTCATTGCGTTGCCTCCATGAATACGTCATATGAAGACTATTGTAACGCGTGGCAGGCCAAAAAGAACAACGCCCGACATAGCCGGGCGTGTAAAGTTACGTACTGGTATTAACGGCCTGAAATAGGCGGTACGAAGACCACGCCCATATCCCATGGCTGTTCAATCCAGGTATCCTGCGGGATATCAATCACGTAATCGTCAACCAGCGGGCGGCCAGCAGGCTTCGCGAAGATAGTGACGAAATGTGCTTTCGGATACATTTCGCGGATAGCAACCGCAGTACCACCGGTATCTACCAGGTCATCAATAACGATGAAGCCTTCACCGTCGCCTTCCGCACGTTTCAGCACGGTCAGCTCGCGCTGGTTGTCATGGTCATAGCTGGAGATGCAAACGGTATCGACATGACGAATGCCCAGCTCACGTGCCAGCAGCGCCCCCGGTACCAGACCGCCACGGCTGACGGCAATAATGCCTTTCCACTGTTCGGAAGGCATCAGACGCGCAGCCAGTTTGCGTGCGTGAATCTGCAACATGTCCCAGGTGACGACGTATTTTTCGCTCATGTGAAGTGTCCCAGCCTGTTTTTATACGGCTTAAAAAGTGTTCGAGGGGGAAATAGGTTGCGCGAGATTATAGAGATCTGACGCACTAAAAACCAGTGTTTAGCGCCCTCTGCCTGAGTTTTTACATGCTTTATGCTACCAGCCAGCAGAGAAAGTGGTATTCTCAGTTTCATCTCGCAAGCCTGACTTGTGGTAACTATTAACCTGCTAACCCTGTGGCCTGCAACCCTGTTTGCAGCGCCTCGACAAGGAGACTTATCGTGTCTGAACTGTCTCAATTATCTCCGCAGCCGCTGTGGGATATTTTTGCAAAAATCTGCTCCATTCCACACCCTTCCTACCATGAAGAACAGCTTGCCGAACATATTATGGGCTGGGCGAAGGAAAAAGGTCTGCATGCTGAACGTGACCAGGTTGGCAACATTCTGATCCGTAAACCTGCTACTGCAGGCATGGAAAACCGCAAACCGGTTGTGCTGCAGGCGCACCTGGACATGGTGCCACAGAAGAATAACGACACCGTTCACGACTTCACCAAAGACCCGATTCAACCGTACATCGACGGCGACTGGGTGAAAGCACGCGGCACCACCCTGGGTGCGGATAACGGCATCGGTATGGCCTCTGCGCTGGCCGTACTGGCTGACGACAGCGTTGAGCACGGTCCACTGGAAGTGCTGCTGACTATGACCGAAGAAGCGGGCATGGACGGCGCGTTCGGTCTGCAGGCGAACTGGCTGCAGGCGGACATCCTGATCAACACCGACTCAGAAGAAGAAGGCGAGATCTACATGGGCTGCGCGGGCGGGATTGATTTCATCTCTACCCTGCCGCTGTCGCGCGAAGCGATTCCTGCGGGCTTCCAGACCTTCAAGCTGACGCTGAAAGGGCTGAAAGGCGGCCACTCTGGCGGTGATATTCACCTGGGCCTGGGTAACGCCAACAAGCTGCTGGCGCGCTTCCTGGCAGGCCATGCGGCCGAGCTGGATCTGCGTCTGGTCGACTTCAACGGCGGCACCCTGCGCAACGCGATCCCACGCGAAGCGTTCACCACCGTGGCAGTACCGGCGGCAAAAGCGGACGAGCTGAAAAAACTCTCCGCCGTATATCTGGATATCCTGAAAAACGAACTGTCGGCGAAAGAGAAAAACCTGACCGTGGTACTGGAATCCGTATCTACGGATAAAGCCGCGCTGACCGCGCAGTCTCGTGACACCTTCGTTCAGCTGCTGAACGCGACGCCAAACGGCGTGATCCGCAACTCTGACGTGGCGAAAGGCGTGGTGGAAACCTCACTGAACGTGGGCGTGGTGACCATGAGCGACGACAGCGCAGAAATCATCTGCCTGATCCGATCGCTTATCGACAGCGGTAAAGAGTACGTGGTGAGCATGCTGGAATCTCTGGGCACGCTGGCGGGCGCGAAAACCTCCGCTAAAGGCAGCTACCCGGGCTGGCAGCCGGATGCGAGCTCTCCGGTGATGGCGCTGGTGCGTGAAACCTATCAGCGTCTGTTCAACAGCACCCCGAACATTCAGGTGATCCACGCCGGCCTGGAATGTGGCCTGTTCAAGAAACCGTATCCGGATATGGATATGGTGTCCATCGGGCCAACCATTACCGGTCCGCACTCCCCGGATGAGCAGGTTCATATCGAAAGCGTCGGTCACTACTGGACGCTGCTGACTGAACTGCTGAAAGCGATCCCCGTTAAGTAATACCCTCACCCCAGCCCTCTCCTTGTACGGTCCGGGGACATGGTAGACAGGTGTTCGGGGACATGGTGAACACTTTTTAACATCCTTTACCCATGGTGATCGACTTTTTCTTCAGGTCGATCACCCCCACTTTCGTGCTGTACCACCACACCTCATAGCTGCCGTCTTCCTGCATCTCCTTCAGCCCGACCCGTTCTCCCCTGAACGCCTTGCCTGCGCTCAGGCTTACCCCTTTCACGCTCAGCTTTCCGCTGATATCCACTTTCCTTACCATCACGCCCTCGTCATATTCCGGAGGCGTTGTGCTGCCGCTGTACTGCCGCGCTGACGGCTGATACCGCGAGCCCGGTACCGCCATATCCAGCGCCTCGTGCGGGCGTTCAAGGTTGTACACCGTGCGCCAGTGGTCGAAGGCGCGCTGCAGCTCACCGCTGTCTGCGAACCATTTTCCCTGCAGCACCTCTGCCTTCAGGCTGCGGTGAAAACGCTCCAGCTTGTCCTGCGTCTGCGGATGATAAGGCCGGGAGTGCCCCACCCGGATACCGTGGCGCATCAGCCACAGCTCCAGCGCCGTCCAGGTGCCGGTGGTGTCTCCCCACGGTGAGCCGTTGTCCATCGTCATCCGGTCCGGCAGGCCATAACGCTCAAACACGCTGACCAGCTGCTGCTGCACGGTCTCGCGCCGTTCATCGGTACAGTGCGCCAGGCACAGGGAAAAACGGAAGTAGTCGTCCAGCAGGGTGAGCGGATGGCAGCGGCCCCCGCCAAAGGGAAAGTGGCCCTTAAAATCCATCTGCCAGAGGCGGTTCGGCACATCGTGTTCGAACCGTCCCGTGGGGGGAATGCCCGGTGAAGCGCCCGGCAGCAGGCCATGGCGGGCCATCAGGTTATGGACGGTGCTGAAGGCGGGCATGGTGTGCCCCTGGTCTTCTAGCCAGCGCTTAATCTTGCGGGCGCCCCAGCGTTCATGGCGCTCATGGGCCATGCGCAGCAGGGCGGTGATGTCGTCAGATGAGCGGTTCGGGGAATGGTGCGGTATGCGGGGCCGGTCCTGAAGGCCGGATGGGCCTTCCTGAGCCCAGCGCTGAAGCCACTTGTAGGCGGTGGCAGGTGAAATGCCGAAGCGACGGCAGAGGGAACGGATGTTCGCCCCGTCCTGCGAGGCGAGCAAAACAAACTCGGTACGTAATGACATGGTATCTCTCGCATCCCAGGGCATAAGCGACTCCATAAACGGGTTCTTATGCCTTAGTTGTAAGTGTCTACCATGTCCCCGAACAAGTGTTCACTATGTCCCCGGACCGTACAGTGGGAGAGGGCCGGGGTGAGGGGCCCAGCGCGCAGAGATCTTACTTCAGCGTCCCCACCAGCGCCTTCCGGCTATCTTCCAGCGACACCACGCGTTTACACACGTCTTTGCCGAACTGCTGGAAATCATCTTCCTGGTTCTTCCACTCGTTCTGAATGGAGGTCTGCAAGCCGCCCAGACTGCCCAGCACGCCCTGCAGCGGGTTACCGCCACCTTTCAGCACGGCTTTGGCGCCCATCTCGTTGATGCTGTCCTGCAGGATGCCGCCCATCGCCTGATTCACCAGCTGCTGCCCGTCGGCACGCACTTCATCAATCGCCTTGTAGTGGAACGTCAGGCCGTCGGTGCGCGTCTCGATAATGCGGTTCATCTGCTCTTTAAGCTGCTTATCGAGCTTCGTCAGGCGGGTGCGCATGTTGCTGCTCTCCCCCACCTCTTTGGTGATGATCTTATCCAGCGCGACACGGCTTTTCTCAACGCGGGTCAGCGCGCCTTCATTAATCCATGGCAGCGCGGTACGCAAATCGGCCTGATAGTCTTTCGCCTGCTCACGCTGTGCGGCAGTCAGGTTGTACTGCTTGCCGTTAAAAGTGACGTTCCCCTGCGGCGTAATCACCAGATTGCCGTTCTCGCCTTTGACCTGCACGGTTTGCGGGCTTAACACCACGTCATCACGCGGGGTGACGCTACATTGATAATCCGCATGGGCGGTGAATCCGGTTGCCATCAAAGCAACAGCCAGCAACGTTTTGCGCATCTTAAACACTCCCTCAGACAAAATGGGCCAGCTAATGCTGGCCCCGTACTTGCTTTATTAGTCCCACCAAACGTCGAAAAGTTCGCTGACGCGGACATCTTCCAGCTTGTGGTCCTCAAGCCATTTACGTACCAGCGCCTGATGTTCTTCGGTGCATTTACCCACTTCCTGGGTGCAGATTAGACCTTCCCATGCCAGGTAGCCGCTACCGTCGAAGGCCAGCTTGTTTGGCTCAATCACGTCGTTGATGAACGCATCTACGTCCTGATCGATCTGTTCTACACTGGTGCCTTCCGGGAAACGCCACGCAACGGAGAAGCCCACTTCCTGGAATTCTTCGATGTGCATCTTTTTACGCAGACGACGGCTACGATTCTTTGCCATTATTTCACCCTCTCGAACATTAAGTCCCATACACCGTGACCAAGACGATGGCCACGCTGTTCAAATTTCGTTACCGGACGCGATTCCGGACGCGGTACATAGTCGTTGCTCGCTGACTGGTTTTTATAGCCATCCAGCGACGACATCACTTCCAGCATATGTTCCGCATACGGTTCCCAGTCGGTCGCCATATGGAAGACACCGCCCAACTTCAGCTTACTTTTCAGCAGCTCGGCAAACGGCGCCTGAACGATACGGCGTTTATTATGACGTGCTTTGTGCCACGGGTCAGGGAAAAAGAGCTGAACCATGGTTAAAGAATTGTCAGGAATCATTTTATGCAGCACTTCCACCGCGTCGTGACACATCACGCGCAGGTTCTCAACGCCCTCTTCATGGGCCGTTGCCAGGCATGCCCCCACGCCCGGGGAGTGGACTTCGATACCGAGGAAGTTCTGCTCCGGACGGGCTTTCGCCATGGTCACCAGCGAGGTGCCCATCCCAAAACCGATCTCCAGCGTGACGGGTGCTTCGCGGCCAAACAGTTCAGTAAAGTCCAGAGGCTGCTCGCTGAACTCAACGCCCATCACCGGCCAGTAGTTGTCCAGCGCATGTTGCTGCCCTTTTGTCAGGCGGCCCTGACGGCGGACAAAGCTGCGAATACGGCGCAGCGGGCGACCGTTTTCATCAAATTCCGGTGAAATGACGTCGTTTTTCATAAAAGAGTTGTCTGCTTGTGAGAATGTTCGGGAAACGGGCATTATCCAAAGTTAAGGCTTCTATGCAAGCATGGGAAAGATCCGGTTTACAGCAGATTGACGCTGTGCTGCAATCTGCGTCCCTGATTATGTGAATCGATGACCATGCAAGCCTCTCAATTTTCAGCCCAGGTGCTGGACTGGTACGACAAATACGGGCGTAAAACCCTGCCCTGGCAAATTGAAAAAACGCCTTACAAAGTATGGCTCTCCGAGGTGATGTTGCAACAAACGCAGGTCGCCACGGTGATCCCTTACTTTGAGCGTTTTATGGCGCGCTTCCCGACGGTGACCGATCTGGCCAACGCGCCGCTGGACGAGGTGCTGCACCTGTGGACCGGGCTTGGCTACTACGCCCGCGCGCGTAACCTTCACAAGGCCGCACAGCAGGTCGCCACGCGCCACAACGGGACATTCCCGGAAACCTTCGACGAGGTGGCCGATCTCCCCGGCGTCGGACGTTCAACCGCAGGCGCTATTCTCTCCCTGTCTTTAGGCAAGCATTTCCCGATCCTCGACGGCAACGTGAAGCGCGTGCTGGCACGCTGCTATGCCGTCGACGGCTGGCCGGGGAAGAAGGACGTTGAAAAACGTCTTTGGGAAATAAGTGAAGCGGTCACCCCGGCCAACGGCGTTGAGCGTTTCAACCAGGCGATGATGGATCTCGGCGCGATGGTCTGCACGCGCTCAAAACCAAAATGCGAACTCTGCCCGGTGAATAATCTCTGCGTGGCGTATGCCAACCATTCATGGGCGCAATATCCGGGTAAGAAACCCAAACAGACGCTGCCGGAGCGCACCGGCTATATGCTGCTGATGCAGCACGGCGACGACGTGTTCCTTGCCCAGCGTCCGCCGAGCGGTTTGTGGGGTGGTCTATACTGCTTCCCACAGTTTGAAAATGAAGACTTGCTGCGTGAATGGCTTAAACAGCGCGGGATTGCTGCCGATAACCTGACGCAGCTGACCGCGTTTCGCCATACCTTCAGCCATTTCCACCTGGATATTGTACCCATGTGGCTTCCCGTGTCGTCATTTGCCTCGTGCATGGATGAAGGCACCGCTCTCTGGTATAACTTAGCGCAACCGCCATCAGTCGGACTGGCGGCTCCCGTGGAGCGCCTGTTACAGCAATTACGTGCCGGTGCAATGGTTTAGCATCGACAAGAAAAAGAGGAATGAGTATGGCCAGAACGATTTTTTGTACTTTCCTGCAGCGTGACGCTGAGGGCCAGGATTTCCAGCTTTATCCGGGCGACCTGGGTAAACGCATCTACAATGAAATCTCCAAAGAAGCCTGGGGACAGTGGCAGAAAAAGCAGACCATGCTGATCAACGAGAAAAAACTCAGCATGATGAACCCGGAACACCGCAAGCTGCTGGAGCAGGAGATGGTGAGCTTCCTGTTTGAAGGCAAAGACGTGCACATCGAAGGCTATACGCCACCGGAAAAATAATATCGAGCGGCTGTTGCCGGGTGGCGCTGCGCTTACCCGGCCTACAAAACCGTAGGCCCGTGCAAGCGTAGCGCCGCCGGGCAATAGCAACGACTAAGCAAACACAACACGCACTCCCGGAATGATGAAAAAACTATTAGCGCTAGCCCTTGTTGCGCCGTTGCTTGTCTCGTGTTCGTCAAAAAAAGGCGAAGATTACAACGAAGCCTGGATCAAGGACACCAACGGTTTTGACATTTTGATGGGGCAGTTTGCCCACAACATCGAGAATATATGGGGATTTAACGAAGTTCTTATTGCCGGACCTAAGGACTACGTTAAGTACACCGATGCCTATCAGACCCGTAGCCACATCAACTTTGATGAGGGTACGATCACGATTGAGACCATCGCAGGCACCGACCCTGCGGCACGACTCCGTCAGGCGATCGTCAAAACCCTGCTGATGGGTGACGATCCGGGATCTATCGATCTCTACTCCGATGCCGACGATATCACTATCTCGAAAGAGCCGTTCCTGTACGGCCAGGTTGTCGATCAGACCGGTCAACCGATCCGCTGGGAAGGTCGCGCCACGAAATTTGCCGACTACCTGCTGCAGACGCGCCTGAAAAGCCGCTCTAACGGCCTGAAGATTATCTACAGCGTCACCATCAACCTCGTCCCGAACCACCTCGACAAGCGTGCGCATAAGTACATTGGGATGGTGCGTCAGGCCTCGCGTAAGTACGGCGTGGATGAGTCGCTGATCCTGGCGATTATGCAGACCGAATCCTCGTTCAACCCGTACGCGGTGAGCCGTTCCGACGCCCTGGGGCTGATGCAGGTTGTGCAGCACAGCGCCGGTAAAGACGTCTTCCGCGCGCAGGGGAAATCCGGCACGCCGAGCCGCAGCTATCTGTTCGATCCGCAGAGCAACATTGATACCGGCACGGCCTACCTGGCGATGCTGAACAATGTCTACCTGGGCGGCATTGATAACCCAACGTCGCGCCGCTATGCGGTGATCACCGCCTATAACGGCGGTGCGGGCAGCGTGCTGCGCGTCTTCTCCAATGACAAGGTGCAGGCCGCAAACATCATCAACAGCATGGCGCCGGGGGATGTCTACTCAACCCTCACCACCCGCCACCCGTCTGCGGAATCACGCCGCTATCTGTATAAGGTGAATACGGCGCAGAAGAACTATCGTCGTCGATAATCAACACACCTTCTCCTGCAAGGAGAAGGTGTTCTGCTTTCCCTCTCCCACAGGGAGAGGGTCAGGGTGAGGGCATCAGGCCGCACTCACTCACTCCATCCATACGAAAATGTTATTTGCATCACAATCCAAACTGCAAATTAATGTGGATTGCATTTTTTTGCGGGAGGTAACAAAACATATCGTTGCCAACTGATAGAATTGCATCAAATAACAACCCTGAATGTTCCTATAACAACATATCTCCCGCTCACTTGTGAGGAAAGTAACATGAACCTTAAGCTGCAGCTTAAAATATTGTCGTTTCTGCAGTTCTGCCTGTGGGGTAGCTGGCTGACCACGCTCGGCTCCTATATGTTTGTAACGCTCAAGTTCGACGGAGCGTCAATCGGTGCCGTATACAGCTCGCTCGGTATTGCGGCTGTCTTCATGCCAACGCTGCTGGGCATCGTGGCGGATAAATGGTTGAGTGCAAAGTGGCTGTACATGCTTTGTCATCTGGTGGGCGCGGGGACGCTGTTTATGGCAGCCCAGGTGACCACGCCGGGGGCAATGTTCATGGTGATCCTGCTTAACTCGCTGGCCTATATGCCAACGCTTGGCCTGATCAACACCATCTCCTACCACCGCATCAAGTCTGCGGGCATGGACATCGTGACCGACTTCCCGCAAATCCGTATCTGGGGCACCATCGGCTTTATCATGGCGATGTGGGGCGTGAGCTTCGCGGGCTTTGAACTGAGCCATATGCAGCTCTATATCGGTGCGGCGCTCTCCGTGGTGCTGGCCGTGTTTACCCTGACGCTGCCGCACATTCCGGTTTCTAACCAGCAGAAAAACCAGAGCTGGAGCGCCATGCTCGGCCTGGACGCGTTCGCGCTGTTCAAAAACAAGCGCATGGCGATCTTCTTTATCTTCTCCATGCTGCTGGGCGCTGAGCTGCAAATCACCAACATGTTCGGCAACACCTTCCTGCACAGCTTCGATAACAACCCGCTGTTTGCCGGAAGCTTTATCGTCGAGCACGCGTCGGTGATGATGTCCATCTCTCAGATCTCTGAGACGCTGTTCATCCTGACCATCCCGTTCTTCCTGAGCCGCTACGGCATCAAAAACGTCATGCTGATCAGTATCGCGGCATGGATGTTGCGCTTCGGCCTGTTCGCCTACGGTGACCCGAGCGCGTTCGGCACCGTGCTGCTGGTGCTGTCGATGATCGTTTACGGCTGCGCCTTCGACTTCTTCAACATCTCCGGTTCGGTGTTTGTGGAAAAAGAGGTGAAGCCTGAAATCCGCGCCAGCGCGCAGGGTATGTTCCTGATGATGACCAACGGCTTCGGCTGTATTCTGGGCGGCGTGGTGAGCGGTAAAGTGGTAGAGATGTACACCACCAACGGCATCACCAACTGGCAGCCCGTGTGGCTGATCTTCGCCGCGTACTCGCTGGTGCTGTTCTTCGCGTTCATCGCGCTGTTCAAGTACAAGCACGTGCGCGAGCCGCACGGTGCGCAGCCGATTGCGCATTGATTGTTGTGCCCGGTGGCGCTGCGCTTACCGGGCCTACAAAAGCAGACCGTAGGCCGGGTAAGCGTTAGCGCCACCCGGCTTTTTATTTTATTGCAGACAGCACCCACCCCACCGACAGCAAATCCGCGCTGCCGCCCGGGCTTAGGTTCCGTTCAATCAATGCCTTATCCATCTTAAGCAACGCCTCGCGATCCCAGCCGTTAGCCAGCAGTTCCCGCGCGTAGCCCTGAACGTAGCGCAGCCCTTCAATGCCGCCGCGCGACACGAGATTAGTGTCCTGATTAACCGCCATCAGGCGCAGCAGCAGCCCGTGAAGCGACTGTCCGCTCCACTGCGCCAGCGCCCTACGCGCCGTCGCAAAGCCGCTTTCCGCCTCACCGCGCGCGCCGGTTAAGCCGTACTGCTGAAACTGCCGCTCGCCCGCCGTCGCCTGCCCGCTGCGTGCGGCCAGCTCACGCGACACCAGCCCGCGGCAGATGTTACTCACCTCACAACATAGGCTGTCTGCGGAGATATTTTTCACACGCCCGGCGGCGAAGCACAGTAAACCGAGGGCAAAAATCCCCCCCTTGTGGGTGTTCACTCCGTTCGTCGCGGCGTACATCGCCTGCTCGCAGGCCATCCCCATCGGGCGGATAATCCGCAGCTGTGCGTCAGCGGGTTTATCCGCATGCGCACTACCCAGTTCGGCAAAGCGCGAAAACCACGGCGTAATCGCCGCAATGCTGCGGACGAACAGCGCGTGGTCCATATCGCGATGGGAACCGTTATTGAGCTTGTCCACCAGCCCCGGCTTGGGCGTCAGCTCCAGCTCCTGCCACATCGCCGCTTCGGCAAGCGCGGGCACGTCAGCCGGGCGCGGTTTAGTCGCGAGCAAACCAGTCATCGATCGTCTTCTCCACGCGGGAAACCACCAGCTCAACGGGATGCTTTCGCGAGCGGGAACAGGCGTGAGCGGGCTCGTCGCAGATCAGGCAGCGTCTGAGATTCGCCCCCAGCGACTGACGCCCGACGTGGCCGTGCTGAGGGCAGATCACGTCCAGATCCCACAGCCTGCCGAGCGGGTGCGTCTGCTCCAGATCCGCACAGTGCGCTTTGATTTCCGCCGCCGGATGGGCCACGCACCACAGGGCTTCTGGCCCGGTCGGGAGCCACAGCACCTGGCGGTCCAGCACCTGCCAGCGGTTTTCCCACAGCAGCTGGTCGCACATTTGCAGCGCCACGCCCATGGTATTGCGATAGCGCAGGCTGTCTT
The DNA here is from genome assembly GCF_036487345.1 of Enterobacter cloacae complex sp. CARB60. Lineage (NCBI taxonomy): Bacteria > Pseudomonadati > Pseudomonadota > Gammaproteobacteria > Enterobacterales > Enterobacteriaceae > Enterobacter > Enterobacter cloacae complex sp. CARB60. The sequence continues at coordinate 658,528 of NZ_JAZKLC010000002.1, read as the reverse complement.
TAATTTCCCCTGGCGTGACCAGCGTGAGGGAAATCACCGGCTGTTGATAGTGCTCAAGCATGTCAGCCTGGCGCGCCGCGCGGCGATCTTTCGCCGCCAGCAGTTCGTCCAGGCCGACACCCGCCCGCACGGGTGTCGCTATTGTCATAACTACTCCTTTACCTGTCGCACGGTGTCGATCACGCTGCCGTCGCGGTAGCGGATCACCCCGACGATTTTGTCGGTAAACTCAATCGGTTTCGGTACGCCCGTAAGGGAAATCGCCCGCTCGTAAAGCGCGCTGATATCCACAACTTTAAGCCCGGCTTCCAGCAGCCGCTCGCGGATCTCCGGGCGCGCCGGATTGACCGCAATGCCGTGGTCGGTGACCAGCACGTCGATGCTTTCGCCCGGCGTGAGGCGCGTGGTAACACGCTTCACGACCGTCGGAATACGGCTGCGCAGCAGCGGCGCGACCACAATGGTCAGGTTCGCCGCGGCGGCCACGTCGCAGTGACCGCCGGACGCGCCGCGCATCACCCCATCGGAGCCGGTGATCACGTTGACGTTGAAATCGACGTCGATTTCCAGCGCGCTGAGGATCACCACGTCGAGCTGGTCGCAGCTTGCCGCCTTGCTGCCGGGGTTGGCGTAAACGTTGGTGGAGATCTCCACGTGGTTCGGGTTGCGCGCCAGCGAGGCCGCCGCCTGGCCGTCAAAGCACTGGGTGTCGAGCAGCTTTTCGATGAGCCCCTTCTCGTGCAAATCCACCAGGCTGCCGGTGATGCCGCCGAGCGCAAAGCGTGCCTTCACGCCGCTGCGCTCCATCTTCTCTTCCATAAAGCGCGTACAGGCGGTCGCCGCCGCGCCGGAGCCGGTCTGCATCGAGAAGCCCGGTTTGAAGTAGCCGGAGTGTTCGATCACGTCAGCCGCATAGCGGGCGATCATCAGCTCGCGCGGGTTGCTGGTGACGCGCGCCGCGCCGACGCTGATTTTCGCCGGGTCGCCCACGCTCTCCACCTGCACAATGTAGTCCACCTGGTCCTGCACCAGGCTGGCGGGCATATTGGGGAACGGCACCAGTTCTTCCGTCAGCAGCACCACCTTGCGGGCAAAGTGCGCGTCCACCATCGCGTAGCCCAGGGACCCGCAGCACGATTTACCGTGCGTCCCGTTAGCGTTGCCAAACTCATCGCTGCACGGCACGCCGAGAAACGCCACGTCGATGTTCAGTTCCCCGTCCTGGAGCAGCTTCACGCGCCCGCCGTGGGAGTGAATCTGCACCGGCTCGTCCATCAGCCCGTGGGAGATGGCATCCGCCAGCCTGCCGCGCATGCCCGAGGTGTAAATCCGGGTGATGACGCCGCTTTCAATATGCTCGATCAGCGCGTCGTTGCAGGTCATCAGCGAGCTGGAGGCCAGCGTCAGGTTTTTAAAACCCATCCGCGCCAGCAGCGCCACGACGGTGTTAATCACCCTGTCGCCTTCGCGAAACGCATGATGGAATGAGATGGTCATCCCGTCCTGCAGGCCGCTTCGCATCACCGCCTCTTCAACAGAGGCGCAGAGCTTGCGGCTGTGCTTCGCGTCGCTGTCAGCCAGCCACGGCGTGGCGCTGTGGGCGGTATCGAAGGGTTTTAAGTCCCGCAGATGGGGAAAATTCACGTGAAGAAGTTCTGTCTGATTCATCATCTCATCCTTACCGACGCACGCCGGAGGCCGCCGCGCGTTCGAGCACGACCTGCGCGTGGTTGATAATCGGGGCATCGACCATTTTGCCGTTGAGCGACACCACGCCCAGGCCGTTACGTTCGCCCTCTTCTGCGGCCTCAATCACCCTTTTGGCGTGATCCACCTCTTCCTGAGTCGGGGCGTAAGCGTTATGCAGCAGGTCAATCTGGCGCGGGTTAATCAGCGATTTGCCGTTGAAGCCCATCTTGCGGATCAGATCGACCTCGCGAAGGAACCCGGCCTCGTCGTTAACGTCTGACCACACCACGTCGAAGGCGTCGATGCCCGCCGCGCGGGCGGCGTGCAGCACGGCGCAGCGGGCGTAGAACAGCTCGGTGCCGTCGCCGCGCTCGGTCTGCATGTCCATCACGTAGTCAAAGGCGGCCAGCGCGATGCCGATGAGGCGCGGAGAGCTGCGGGCAATCGCCACGGCATTGATAACGCCAATGGCTGATTCAATCGCCGCCATCACGCGGGTGGAGCCGACCTCGCGCCCACACTCGCGCTCGATACGCTCAAGGTGGCCTTCCAGCTCGTAGATATCGTCCGGCGTGTCGGTTTTCGGCAGGCGGATCACGTCCACGCCGGCCCGTACGGCGGCCTCCAGATCCAGCAGGCCAAACGGCGTGCTGAGCGGGTTAATGCGCACCACGGTTTCGATATCCTGATACATCGGGTGTTGAAGCGCGTGGAACACCAGCATGCGCGCGGTATCCTTCTCGCGCAGGGCGACGGCGTCCTCAAGGTCAAACATGATGGAGTCGGGACGGTAGATAAAGGCGGTTGAGAGCATGGCGGCGTTGGCGCCCGGCAGGAACAACATGCTGCGGCGGAGTTTGCTCATTTCAGCGCCCCCCAGCTGATGCCCTGTTCATCGGCGGCACGCATCAGCGCGCTTTGCAGGCGGGCGCGGATAACACAGTCCAGCGCCCCTTTGTCTTCAATAATGATAAGTCCCTGGTGCACGTTCATGGCGCGCAATGTGTCGTTGACCACCTGGCGAATTTGCTCGCCAAACTGCTTAATCACTTCACTGTGGATGACTATCTCCAGCTCGCCGTGAGCGGGAGCGATTTTCACCATCAGGTCGCTGGACTCCTGCGTTCCGGCCAGCGCCTCCCTTACAATTTTCATGATAAATTCCTGGTAGTTAAGCGACTTCCGCACTCGCACGGTAATGCGTTTCGAGATGCGCGAAGGTGGAGTCCGGGACAATCTCCCGGATCCGGGAAAACTGCTGTGTCTTCAGTAAGCGGCGCACTTCAGACGCTGATATAGCGTTGCCGGTGGCCTTGATGCGCGGCATTTCCACCACTTCGATATGCGAGGCCAGCAGGTCGTGCAGCGTCTGGTTGTACTGGCGGGTGATATCGCAAAACGGCTCCGAGCCGATGAAGCGGTGCGTGATGCCGAGCGCCGGGGCGACGAAGTCCCGGAAGATCAGCACGTCGATTTCGCTCCACGCCTGCTGCACTTTGCCGGTCTCCTTCAGGAAGTAGGCCGGGAAGGTGGCGCGGGAGATGATGTACTGCGAGCCTTCATGCACCACCACGTTCGGCAGATGCGCCACGCCCGCGCGCACCATCTCGAGCCGTGCGCTGAACGGGAAGAACGAGGCGTCTTCACGCACCACGAACAGATGCAGGGCGTCGCACCGCGTCGCCGCCTGCTCCACCAGATGGCGATGGCCGAGGGTGAACGGATTGGCGTTCATCACTATCGCGCCAATGTTCTCCCCGCACCTGCGCTTCGCGCGCAGGGAACGGCAGTAGCGTTCGATCCCCTGCGGGGTGTTCTCCATCAGCACCGCGTTGTTCCCGCTTTGGGCAATTGGCCAGAAGCCGCTGCGCGCAAAGCGCTCCCGGTTGCACGGGCGGGTGCAGAGGAAGAGGTGAAAATGGCCGCGCTCCAGCGCCGCATTTTCTACCTCTGCCAGCAGCCGCGCGCTGAGGTTCTCGCCGCGAAGCTGTTCGTTAACCGCCACGCATTTGATGACGTTGGCAGCAAGCCCTGCGCAACCCACCAGCTGCGGGCCGGACCAGGCTTCGACAAACAGCGTGATGTCGTTGTCCAGGCCAAGGCCGCTGTCTGCCAGCAGGTAGCGGATCTGGCTTAAGCGTTCCGGGTGTTTCGCCACAAGGGTGTGGCGAAAATCAATGGGTTGCGAGTACATGCTGCCGCCTTACCTAATGTGCTGCCGCAAGCCCGACGGCTGGCGCTTCCACGATCACGTTGCTCAGATGACCGATATGCTCGATCTCCACCTCAATGCGATCGCCCTCTTTCATAAACAGCGGCGGGTTACGCTTTTTACCCACCCCACCCGGAGATCCGGTGATGATCACGTCGCCCGGGCTTAAGCGGGTAAAGGTGCTGATGTACTCGATCAGCTCCGCAACCTTGTGGATCATGCTGCTGGTGTTGTCTTCCTGCACCATGCGGCCGTTCAGCCAGGTGCGGATCGCCAGCTGATGCGGATCCGGGATCTCGTCCGCCGTCGCCATCCACGGGCCAAACGCGCCGGTCTGACGCCAGTTTTTACCGGCGGTAAACCAGGTGTGCTGCCAGTCGCGGGCGGAGCCGTCCATGTAGCAGCTGTAGCCCGCCACGTGGCGCAGGGCGTCGTCGCGGCTGATGTTCTCCCCGCCTTTGCCGATGATCACCGCCAGCTCGCCTTCGTAGTCGAATTCGCTGGAGTGGCGCGGCTTCAGCACCGGCTCGTTGTGGCCGGTCTGTGAATCCGGGAAGCGGACAAACAGCGTCGGGGCCGGGTTATGCTGGTCAAACTCCTTGCGCTTGTCGGCGTAGTTCATGCCCACGCAGAGGATTTTTTCCGGCTGCACAATCACCGGCAAGAAGGTGATGGCGCTCAGCGGCACGTCCACGGCGTCGTTCAGGTAGCGGGTGGCCTGCGCCAGCCCGTTGCCCTGCAGCAGCGCCTTGAGGTCGCCGTAGCGGTCGCCGAGACGGCGGCCTAAATCAATCACGCCGTCGGCCTGGACGATGCCGTAGCTGCGTTTTCCCTGGTATAAAAAGCTTGCGAGTTTCATTGTTCTTTCCTGAAAACTTAAACGAGGAAGTTGCCCAGAATCAGCAGTGAGATAGAGACGTTAATCGCCCCGCCGATACGGGTAGCAATCTGGGCGAACGGCATCAGGCTCATGCGGTTGCCTGCGGTCAGGATCGCCACGTCGCCGGTACCGCCCTGGCCGCTCTGGCAGCAGGAGACGATGGCGACATCAATCGGGTGCATACCAATCTTTTTACCGACGAAGAAGCCGGTGGCCACCAGTGCGGAAACGGTGCTGACAATCACCAGCAGGTTGCTGACGGTGAACGCCGCCACCAGCTCATGCCACGGGGTGATGGCCACGCCGACGGCGAAGAGGATTGGGTAGGTCACGGAGGTCTGGAAGAATTTGTACACCACCTGCGAGCCTTCCAGCAGGCGCGGAGAGGCGCCGTTGCAGAGCTTCACCAGCACCGCCATAAACAGCATGCCGACCGGGGCAGGCAGGCCAATCAGCTTGTGGCCGAGCATGCCCAGCATGTAGAGCAGCACCGCCAGCAGCGCGCCGGAGGCGATAGTGGTGACGTCCGCCTTGCCGGAAAACGCAGGCTGAGAGACGGTAGCATCGGCATTCGCGCGGTTAGGCATCAGCTGGCCTTCGCCGGTCAGGTGCGGATAGCGTTTACCGAGCTGGTTCAGGCAGCCGGAGATGATGATTGCCGTCAGACCGCCGAGCATGACCATCGGCAGCACGCGGCCGAGCGCTACGCCCTGGTCCATGTGCAGCAGGGTGGCATAGCCGATGGAAAGCGGGATTGCCCCTTCCCCGACGCCGCCCGCCATAATCGGCAGAATGATAAAGAAGAAGATCTGGAACGGCTCAAGGCCCAGCGCCAGGCCCACGCCCATCCCCACCAGCATGCCGACGATTTCGCCGCACAGCATCGGGAAGAAGATGCGCAGGAAGCCCTGAATCAGCACCGTGCGGTTCATGCTCATAATGCTGCCGACGATAATGCAGCAGATATAGAGATAGAGAATGTTAGTGGATTTGTAGAACTTGGTGGTGGACTCGACCACCACGTCCGGCAGCAGGCCATAGTAGACCAGCGCGGAAGGGATAAAGGTGGCGCAAATCGCCGCCGCGCCGAGCTTGCCGACAATCGGCAGGCGTTTGCCGAACTCGCCGCAGGCAAAGCCGAAGAAGGCCAGCGTGGCCACCATCACCACGATATCGCTCGGCAGTTTCCCGCCCAGGCAATCAATCGCAATCAGCGCGCCCGCCAGAACGAACAGCGGCAGAGGAATAATCCCAATTTTCCAGGTATCCATAATATGCCACCAGCGCTCTTTGAGCGAAGGCCGCTGAATTTCAATCGGGTCGTGGGTAACAGAGAAAGAATCGTCAGTTGTGCTCATAATAAGCCCCTTGGTTATTTTGTGCGTTCAGCTTAGAGTCACAAAGGCTTACTTTATGTGAGGGATGGCATATTAAAAGCGAAGTTTTAATGGCAGCTATGGTTTTAATGGTTTCTTTTATTTAATGTGATTTATACCTTATTTATTGGCGTGGTTTTTATGGTTTCTTTTCCGAATTGAACAAACAAATAACATTTGTTCGCGTAGCCAAAAGCCCGTTAGCCTTTAGGATAACTCTTTTACAGCGCCCGCTGTGCAAGGGATCACAAGTTTTCTGCAAAGCGGGCGTCCGCGCGAAAAAAGATGATATATTGGCGATCTTTGCTGCTACCTCGCGTGATAGTTATGAAAGTCTCTTTCCAGATCAAGCTGTTTATTTCGCTGGTTGCCTTTTTCTCTGTACTTTTTGCGCTGCTGGGCGGATATTATTATGCCGATGTCGGGAAACAGCTTTATCAGGAAATGAGTACGCGAGCCAAAATACAGGCTGAAGAGATTGCGCTTATTCCGACATTGCGTAATGAAGTTGAACAAAAGAATATCTACGCCATCCATGATTTTATGCAGAAGATTTCTGCGCACAGTGACGCCAGCTTTATTGTGATTGGTGATAATAAAGGGCAGCATCTTTTTCACTCCGTCTTTGCCGACAGAGTGGGCACAACCCTGGTTGGCGGAGACAATGAAGCCGTATTGCAGGGTAAAAGCACCACCACCATCCGCAAAGGCGGGCTGGGCATTTCGCTGCGGAGTAAAGCCCCCATCTTCAACGCTGCCGGACAGGTGGTCGGCATTGTTTCGGTCGGCTATCTCACCAGCTACCTGGACACCATTACCGTCAGTAAGGTGGTCAATATCCTGATTGCCGCCGTGCTGCTGCTGATCGCTCTCTTTATCTTCTCCTGGTTTTTTACCCGCAGCATCAAGAAGCAGATCTTCTCCCTTGAGCCGCGAGAGATCGGCCTGCTGGTGCGCCAGCAGAAGGCGATGATGGAGTCTATTTATGAAGGCGTGATTGCCATTGACGATCGGCGGCGGATTGAAGTGATCAACCAGGCGGCGCGCAAACTGCTGGGTCTGAGCCAGCCGGCCCGCGAGCTGCGCGGACAGCTGATAAGCCAGGTGATCGATCCGGTCCCGTTCTTCGACACGCAGACGATGCTGGCGAAAGATACCCATGACGAGATTTGCCGTTTTAACGATCTCACGGTGATTGCCAGCCGGGTGCACATCATGCTTGAAGGGTCGCTGCAGGGCTGGGTGATCACCTTCCGCGATCGCAACGAGATCGACTCGCTGAGCGCCCAGCTCAGCCAGGTAAAACGCTATGTCGATAACCTGCGCATTATGCGTCATGAGCAGTTAAACAGGATGACGACCTTGTCCGGCCTGCTGCATATGGGCCGCTATGAGGAAGCCATTGGCTACATTCAGGCGCAGTCGGAGCATGCTCAGGAGCTGCTGGACTTTATCTCTTCGCGCTTCTGCTCCCCGACCCTGTGCGGCCTGCTGCTTGGGAAAGCCGCCCGCGCGCGGGAGAAAGGCGTCGAGCTCAGTTTCGACCCGGCCTGTCGGCTGGACAGACCGTTCCTGCCCCTTGGGGAGCAAGAGCTGATTTCAATTATTGGCAACCTGCTGGATAACGCCATCGAAGCGACGCAGCGATCGCCGCTTCCCCACGCGCCGGTAGAAGTGCTGATCAAACTCAGCGAACAGGAGCTGATTATTGAAGTGGCCGACCAGGGCGTTGGCATTACACCGGCGATCCGTGACCGGATCTTTGAACGCGGCATCACCACCAAAACGCGCGGCGATCATGGGATTGGTCTGTATCTGATCGAAAGCTATGTCACACAGGCTGGCGGCGCGATAGAAGTTGCCGATAATACCCCGCGCGGCGCCATTTTCTCCTTGTTTATCCCGGCTACGGGAACCGCCCGGCAACTGGAAGACACCGACTATGCAACATGAACTTATCGACGTACTGATTGTTGAAGACGAGAACGAACTGGCGCAACTGCACGCGGAGCTGATAGGCAAACATCCGCGTCTGAGGCTGGTAGGCATTGCCTCGTCGCTGGCTGCAGCCCAGGCAGAGCTTGAAAGCAAACAGCCGCAGCTGATGCTGCTGGATAACTATCTGCCGGACGGCAAAGGTATCTCGCTTATCAATAACCCCATGCTGGCCCGCGCCAACTGCTCGGTGATTTTTATTACTGCCGCCAGCGATATGGACACCTGCAGCCAGGCGATTCGCAACGGCGCGTTCGACTACATCCTCAAACCCGTCTCCTGGAAGCGGCTCAGCCAGTCGCTGGAGCGGTTTGTGCAGTTTGCCGAACAGCAGCGGGTCTGGAAGATTGTCGACCAGCAGAACGTGGATTCGCTCTATCAGCTGCAGGCGAAAAACTATCGCCTGGACAACGGCAGCAAAGGCATTGAGGAAAATACGCTGGCGCGGGTGCAGACGCTGTTCAACGACAAGGCAACGCACTGCTTTACCGTGGATGAGGTGGTGAGCGAAACGGGATTAAGCAAAACCACCACCCGGCGCTATCTGGAGCACTGCGTAGAGGCGGGCTTTCTGACGGTGGAGATGCTGTACGGCAAAATTGGGCATCCGAGGAGGATGTACAAGCGTAGTGCGGCTTAACTCCCCTCACCCCGGCCCTCTCCCCAAAGGGGCGAGGGTGAAAAGACGGCTCCGTGCAATCCCCTCTCCCCTTTGGGGAGAGGGTTAGGGTGAGGGGGGCTACTTTAATACATACCCATACAGCCGCTTAATCCCGTCGGCATCCTTCTCGCTGTAAACCCCCTGCAGCTCCGGCGAGAAGCCCGGCAGCAGGTTAATGCCCTCCTCCAGCGCCAGGAAGTAACGCTGTACCGCCCCGCCCCAGACCTCACCCGGCACCACGCACAGCACGCCCGGCGGATAGGGCAGCGCCCCTTCGGCAGCAATGCGCCCTGCGGCATCCCGAATGCGAACCAGCTCCACCTCTCCGCGAATATAGGCCCGGTTTGCATCCTGCGGGTTCATCACCACCTCAGGCAGGCTCTCCTTGCGGAACATCGCCTTCTGCAGATCCTTTACGTCAAAGCTGACGTAGAGATCGTGCATCTCCTGGCACAGCTGGCGAAGGGTGTAATCCCGGTAGCGCACCGGGTATTTCTGGAAGATCGTCGGCAGCACGTCCGCCAGCGGCGTGTCGTCTTCTATATGCTGTTCAAACTGTCCCAGCATCGCCACCAGCTGCGCCAGCTTCTCGCTGCTTTCGGCAGGCGTCAGCAGGAACAGGATCGAGTTGAGGTCGCATTTCTCCGGCACGATGCCGTTTTCGCGCAGATAGTGCGCCAGAATCGTCGCCGGGATCCCGAATTCCGTGTACTCCCCGGTTTCGGCATCGATACCCGGCGTGGTCAGCAGAAGCTTGCACGGGTCGACAAAGTACTGCTCGCGGGCATAGCCCTCAAACCCGTGCCATTTAGCCCCCGGCTCAAAGCTGAAGAAGCGCAGCTCGCTGGCGATGGCGTGCGTCGGATGATCCTGCCACGGCCGCCCCGCCACCACCGGCGGGATAAACGGTTTGATCATATGACAGTTGGCAATGATTGCCTTACGCGCCTCAATCCCCAGCTCGACGCACTCCGCCCACAGCCTGCGTCCGCTTTCACCTTCGTGGATCTTCGCATTCACATCCAACGCGGCGAACAGCGGATAGAACGGGCTGGTGGAGGCATGCAGCATAAACGCATTGTTCAGCCGCTTGTGCGGGCAGAAGCGCGCCTGACCGCGGATGTGGTTATCCTTTTTATGGATCTGCGACGTTTGCGAGAACCCGGCCTGCTGTTTGTGCACCGACTGGGTCACGAAAATCCCAGGATCGTTCTCGTTCAGCTCCAGCAACAGCGGGGACGTTTCCGCCATCATCGGAATAAACTGCTCGTAGCCCACCCAGGCGGAGTCAAAGAGGATGTAGTCGCAGAGGTGGCCGATCTTGTCGATCACCTGACGGGCGTTGTAGATCGTCCCATCGTAGGTGCCAAGCTGAATGATCGCCAGGCGGAACGGACGCGCCTCGTTGGCCTTCTCCGGTGCCGTCTCGCGGATCAGCTCCCGCAGATACCCATCGTCAAAGCAGCGATCGTCAATCCCGCCAATAAAGCCAAACGGGTTACGCGCGGCCTCAAGATAAACCGGCGTGGCGCCCGCCTGGATCAGCGCCCCGTGGTGGTTAGATTTATGGTTATTGCGGTCGAACAGCACCAGGTCGCCGCGGGTCAGCAGCGCGTTGGTCACCACCTTGTTGGCCGCCGACGTGCCGTTCAGCACGAAGTAGGTTTTGTCCGCGTTGAACACTTTCGCCGCGAACTTTTGCGCGTCCTTGGCGGACCCTTCGTGGATCAGCAGATCGCCCAGCTTCACGTCGGCATTGCACATGTCGGCGCGAAACACGTTCTCACCGAAGAAATCATAGAACTGTCGCCCTGCCGGGTGTTTTTTGAAAAATGCACCGTGCTGGTGGCCCGGACAGGCAAAAGTGCTGTTGCCCATCTCCACATACTGGCTCAGGGTGTCAAAAAAGGGCGGCAGCAGGTTCTCTTCGTAACGGCTGGCTGCGCTCTCCAGTTCCAGAAACTCCTGAGCCTTACCCGAGATAACCGCGGTGGCGCCCTCAGGAACGTCCGTTGGCTCCTGCGAGAAAATAAACACCGGTAGCTGAAAGCCCGTGCGTTTCAGCAGTGCAAGAATGCCGCTGCGACTTTCAGCTGTTGTGATGACGACGGCCGCCACATCGGTAAAATCAGTGCTGTCCAGCGTCACCTTTTCGCGGTGCGTAGACACGGTGGAGGCCAGCTCGCGGCTGACGGCAATTTTCATGGTTTTCATAGGCGCAGTTACCCTCACCGAGCGGTGAGACAGGGAGGAGAAAATTCGCGCAATAATGTCACCTTTTATTTTGAGGTGCAAGAAGGAATCAGTATGCACGAAACCACCCAAAGCTAACGCCCGCGCAGCCCTGGCGTGCCATAATAATGCAATATCAATGATTAAATAACAGGAGTTAACTTTGGTTATCGGGCCATTTATTAACGCAAGCGCCGTATTGCTGGGCGGCGTACTCGGTGCCGTGCTGAGCCAGCGGCTGCCGGAGCGTATTCGTACCTCCATGCCCTCGATATTCGGCCTGGCATCGTTAGGGATCGGTATTCTTTTAGTCATCAAATGCGCCAACCTGCCGGTGATGGTGCTGGCCACCCTGCTCGGCGCGCTGATTGGCGAGTTCTGCTATCTGGAAAAAGGCATCAACAGCGCGGTGAGTAAAGCCAAAAACCTGATTGCCCGACCGGGCGGCAAGGCGAAACACGGCACGCACGAATCGTTTATTCAAAACTATGTCGCCATCATCATTCTGTTCTGCGCCAGCGGCACCGGGATTTTCGGTTCGATGCAGGAGGGGATGACGGGCGACCCAAGCATTTTGATTGCGAAGGCGTTTCTTGATTTCTTTACGGCCACTATTTTTGCCACCACGCTCGGCGTTGCCGTTGCCGCGATTTGCGTGCCGATGCTGCTAATTCAGCTGGCGCTTGCCACCTGCGCCACGTTGATTCTCCCGCTGACCACGCCGGCGATGATGGCAGACTTTACCGCCGTCGGCGGCCTGCTGCTGCTGGCTACCGGGCTGCGCATCTGTGGAATTAAGATGTTTGCCGTGGTGAACATGCTGCCCGCACTGCTGCTCGCCATGCCGCTCTCCGCGCTCTGGACGCACTTTTTCGCTTAAGGATGCGGCGAAATGGTGAGAGATTGCGCAGTCTGTAACGAAAACAACATTTTTCGTTGACGGCAGGGGGCAGATCGGGTTTAATGCGCCCCGTTGCCCGGATAGCTCAGTCGGTAGAGCAGGGGATTGAAAATCCCCGTGTCCTTGGTTCGATTCCGAGTCCGGGCACCACTATTTAAAGAACCCGCCCAAAAGGCGGGTTTTTGCTATATGGCTACGGCAGATTTCTGGGCGCTGATAAGCGTGGCTTTAATGCAGGCACGCTTACGCTAATAAACCGGTAACTTAATACAGGCGGTGGCTCTTTTTTATCACTTAATTTTGCCGGATAAATTGCTGACCTGATTTGAAAGGTTGTCGTTGCTCCGCTTCATGTCATCAAGGCTTCTTTGCAATCGCTCGATCTTACTCTCCTGCTCAGAATTCTCTCTCTCAAGCTGTAAAACCTTCTGAGTTAGCTCATCGACTTTGCGGTTGTCGGACTTCATCTTCCTCAGGCTATCCTGCATCTCCTTTAGATCCGACGCCCTGAAATCAGAAGGCTCGATTTCATCTGCATCAGAAATTACCGGGATATATCCTATATTACCGCTGCTGGGTTTGATACTAACCTGAACTTTATTTGGACCCGCAGAGTGCGCGTAACCTATTGAAGAAAAATAAAAAAAAGAAACAACACACAGACCAGACAGATATTTATTCATTTCTAACGTCCTTTTAAATTTTTCAATCACTTCCAGGAGTCTCCTTCTGGTATCACCCGCTCAGGATAAAACTCATGGCTTAGCCTCTGGCAGTTCATAAACGGGGTTAAAGAGCAGAAGATACTATTCGTTTTTCATTAACCCTAACGAAAACCCTATGGAAACTGTCGAACTCAGGTATGAGACTGAAATGCTCCTGGAAGGTCCATTTTTTCTTTGCCGGAGATTTACCGTCACTGTAATTCTCAGTGAGGTAATCTAAAAATCCTTGCTCATCATGTAGCATCAGAAAAGTTTCCAACCAGTCTCTTCAACCGTGTCCATTACAACGTCCTTTCTCTCGTTTTGAGCCAGAGTAAATCGATAGCTAAAACAAGGATGTTGTCCGCTTCCAGTTTTCTTAGAACTCAGAATACCGCCCGCAAGTCAGTTTTATGCTTTTGGATTCTCCCCAACCTAGGGATCGTTCCCACCTGCGTCCAGCAGTTTGTTTTTAAAGATAAACAAACACGCCTCGTTGAAGTTCTCCGCCCCCAGGCGTTCCGAGAGCGCCGTGCGTTTGCGATAGAGGCTTTTCACCGACGTATTCAGCTCATCGGCAATGGCTTCCATCGACATCCCTGCCCTCAGCAGCCGCAGCATGATCGCTTCGTGCGTGCTAAGCCGTAAATTAAGCAGCCACTTCGTGGTCAGGCGCCTGCCCTTCATATTGAGAACCAGATTAAACAGCGAGGCCATATCCGGGGCGGTGAGCGACGTGTTCATAAATAACTTCATACTGAGCAGATTCTCCTCGCGGTGTCGCATATCAAGCATAACGCAGCAGATTGTTTTTTTCGTTCTGGCCGGATGGCGTATCAGGTAATCATATAAACGGAGCGGAGAACGACTATCAATCAATACAGAATATTCATCTGCACCGTTATCAAATATGTTTCTGTCAATCGAGTCGAGCAGGATAATATCCGGAAAAAATATCCGCATCCCCCTGACAAGGTAGCGATCCTGAGTCACTAACACTATTGAAGTTGCCACTAACCATCCCTTTTAGATTAAAGCAAGAACGATCCCTCGGAAAGAAGGCCGCCTTCGTTTTATAGCGCTGTTATATTAACGATAAATGTATTCTGGCTTTGGACATCCCTCAATACAGACATTGATGAGTAAGACTTCCTGTAGACTATCATTCAATGGCTGCCATTAATTATAAATAAAAAACAATCGCAGAAAAGTCACTTCTCTAAACATTAAGAATTTTTGTCATGAAACTTCCCAAACATGCACCAGAAAGTACTTTAATTGAGGCAGGTAAGCAGCATTAAAAATATATACAAAGTTGTCACAGTAAAAATAAAATACATTAATTTCAACTAGTTACAAATAACCCATCAATTCAAAATAATCATCGCAAACCGCTCAATACAGAATTATCTCAAAACGATACACCCGCTTTTCAACATATTTATCCGGCAACATATCAGGTGTACATTAGCTTTCACCCAGTCCACTGAGATAAGGATCCATAATTACCTTTAGGTAAGTACCCCGTAACATAACTGCATTCAGATTTAATGTTCTCATTTATGGCCTTTAACGCTGAGTTTAAAGGCGGCCGTGTTATGCAATGGATTCATGATAAACAAATGGCAAATAGATATGGAAAGATCGCTTCGCTTCAATACGTTATTCTTTTATCGCGCCCCAACATTATTGTTTCTGTTATTCCTCTTTCCTGTTCTGGCTCAGGCGACTGAATCCGTTTATGAGCAACAGATTCAACAGGCGCGTAACGGTAATTACACGCCGTTTCTCGATTATCTTCAGCGTTATCAGCAGCAGCATGCCCTGACGCCTGAACAAGTTGCGGACTGGTTACAGGTTGCAGCCTGGGCGGGTCATGATGACGAGGTTATTCAGGTCTGGCAGCGTTACGGCATTTATATGCCGCTGCCCGCCCGTGGCGTTGCTGCTGCCGCGCAATCCAGGCGAAATCAAAAAGCGTGGCAGCCGGCCCTGGCGCTCTGGAAAGAGGCGCGTAGCCTTGCGCCGGATAACGACGATTATCGTATCGGCTACATCAAAACCCTTGCCGATGCCCGCATGGATACGCTTGCCCTGCAGGAAGCCCGACGGCTGGTGGCGGAAAATCCCTCTCAGGCGCATCTTCAGACACTCTCGTATGTCTGGTTACGTCAGGGAAAAAGCTGGGATCGGCTGCTGGCAGACACGCGCGCGCTGAATATCGCACCGGAGAATAAAGCGCTCCTCAGCGAGCTGATTGACGCGCTTACGGATAACCGGGTGAATACCCCCGCGCTCCAGCTTTCACAAAGCGTGACGCTGTCTCCCGCGGAGCGTCGCCGTCTTGAGCGTAATGCCGCCGCCGAACGGGTTCGCCTTGCCGATGTACCTGGCAGAACAGAAAAGGAGCGCCTGCAGCTTGCGCAATCAGCGCTGAATCGTTACGACGCTCTGCTTGCTCGCTGGCAAAACGAGCCGCAGGCTGCGGAAGACGTCGTCCTTGCGCGTATCGACAGGCTTGGCGCGCTGTACGCCCATGCTGATTACCCAAAGGTGATTAGCGAATATCAGGATCTTACGGCAGCCCAGCATCCGGTGCCGGGCTGGGCAGTCGGCTGGGTCATCTCCGCGTATCTGCAGGAGAAAAACGCGGCCGCCGCCTTCGCGCTTCTGCGACGCTATCCGCAATACGCTTCCGACCCGCAGGACGAGGAGCACGCGCTTTTCTACGCCTGGCTGGATACGGGACAGTACCAGTCCGCCCACCAATACGTTGAGCGCCAGACCCGCAACGTCCCCTGGATCCGCTACGATTTCGGCTCCCCTACCCCTCAGCCGAACGATCGGTGGCTTACCGGGCAGTCGCTCCGCTTTAACTATTTGCTGGCGACAAATGCCCTGCCGGAAGCCGAAACGCTGGCGCACCGTCTGGCGACAACGGCGCCGGGCAATCAGGGGTTACAGATTGACTACGCCACCCTGCTTCAGGCTCGGGGCCTGCCGCGCGCGGCCGAGCAAAAGCTGAAAACGGCGGAGGCGCTGGAGCCATCGAATCTGGAACTCGAGCAGCAGCAGGCCTACGTCGCGATGGATCTACAGGAGTGGCGACAGATGGATTTACTGGCCGACGACGTGCTGGCTCGCGCGCCCGCCGATCGCAGCGCCCGGCGTCTCGAGAGGCTCCGAACGGTCCACCACATGTCCGAACTGCGCCTCAACGCAGGCAAGGGCTTGCACTCCGATAGCCCCGTCAGCGGGACGCACGACCTGAGCTGGGACGCCACGCTCTATGGCCCACCCGTAGCGGACAGCTGGCGGCTGTTTGCAGGCACCCGCTATGCGCAGAGTAATTTCGATGAAGGCAAAGGCACCAGCCGTCACCTTTTGGGCGGCGTCGAATGGCGGCCACGCGACCTCCAGCTCGAAGCCGAACTCTCCAGCAACCGCTATCACGGAGCAAACAAGCCGGGCGCTCGCCTCTCAACAACGTACTTTGTGACCGATAGCTGGCAGGTCAGCGGCAGCCTTGAACGCCTGTCGCGCACGACGCCCCTGCGGGCGTTACGCAACGGGATCAGCGCCAACCGGGGTGAAGGCGGGGTGCACTGGTACCAAAACGAGCGGCGGGAGTACCAGTTCAGCGCCGCCCTCAGCCGCTTCTCCGATCGTAACCGCCGCCAGGAATACACCCTCACGGGCAAGGAGCGTCTCTGGCAGACCCCGTCCCTGACGCTGGATTTCGAACCGGGGATCGCCGCCAGTAAAAACAGCCTGCGGGACACGCTCTATTACAACCCGGCGCGGGATCTGTCCGTGACGGCTGCCCTGGCCGTTGACCATGAAATGGTCCGCCATTACGACACCCTCTGGAGCCAGCAGTTCGTGGCGGGAGGGGGCAGCTACTGGCAGAAAAATCAGTCTGCGGGCGCCATCGCCCTGCTGGGTTACGGACAACGCGTTCAGTGGAACAACGTTATTGATACCGGCGTGATGCTGAACTGGGATAAACGCCCTTACGACGGCAAACGCGAGAGCAACCTCTCCGTCACGTTTGACGCGACTTTACGCTTTTAAGGATGAATATGCTGAACACACGTTTTTCCGTGAGCCTGATACTCCTCGGCTGGCTCTGCCTCGGCGCGAGCGTCTGCGCGCAGGCGATCTCGTTCATTGCGCCCAAAGCGCGGCCGCAGCTGGAGGCGAGTAAACCCTGGCCGGAGAACCAGTTTCTGGTCCTGGCCTACCACGACGTCGAAGACGATGCCGCCGATCAGCGCTACCTCTCCGTGCGCACCAGCGCGTTAAACGAGCAGATAAGCTGGCTTCTGCACAACGGCTATCACGCCGTCAGCGTGCAGGACATTCTCGATGCCCATGACGGGAAAAAAACGCTGCCGCCAAAAGCCGTTCTGCTCAGCTTTGACGACGGTTACAGCAGCTTTTATACCCGCGTCTGGCCGCTGCTTCAGGCGTGGAACGTTCCTGCGCTGTGGGCGCCGGTGGGCAGCTGGGTGGATACGCCGGCAAATCAAAAAGTTAACTTCGGCGGCCTGATGACGCCCCGCGATCGCTTCGCGACGTGGGAAATGGTGCGCGAGCTCGGCCAGTCCCCGCTGATTGAGATCGGATCGCATACCTGGGCTTCGCATTACGGCATTCCAGCCAACCCGCAGGGCAGCCGGGAACCGGCGATCGCCAACCGCTTTTATGACAAAGCCACGGGCCGCTATGAAACCGACCAGCAGTTCAGCCAGCGGATCGGCGATGACGTTCGCAAAGTGACTGAAAAAATCACGCAGGTGACGGGCAAAGCGCCGCGCGCCTGGGTCTGGCCCTACGGCGCCGCCAACGGTACGTCGCTCGCTATCGCCAGACAGCAAGGTTATCAGCTTGCCTTCACCCTTGAGGACGGGCTGGGGAATGTACAGGATCTGGGCAACATCCCCCGTCTGCTGATCGCCGGAAATCCCTCGCTCAAGGCGTTTGCCAGTACGGTAAGCCAGGTTCAGGAGCGCGATCCCGTGCGCGTCATGCACGTCGATCTCGACTACGTTTACGATCCCGATCCGGCCCAGCAGACCCAAAACATCAACAGGCTGATCCAGCGGGTCTATGACATGAAAATCAGCCACGTTTTCCTGCAGGCGTTTGCCGACCCGCAGGGCGACGGCAGGATCAAGGCGCTCTATTTCCCCAACCGTCGGCTGCCGGTCCGGGCCGATCTCTTTAATTTTGTCGCCTGGCAGCTACAAACCCGCGCGGGGGTAAAAGTCTTCGCGTGGATGCCGGTGCTCTCGTTCGATCTCGATCCTTCCCTGCCGCGCGTGCAGCGCCGGGATCGTCAAACCGGCCAGCTGCGCGAAGCCACCGAGCCCTATATCCGGCTCTCCCCGTGGGACCCGCAGGTGCGCCAGCAGGTAACGGATATCTATGAAGATCTGGCCCGCTATGCCAGCTTCAATGGGATTTTGTTCCATGACGATGCGGTGCTAACGGACGTGGACGATGCCGGACAGGACACCACGCGCCAGAAAAGCCAACGGCTTATCGGGTTTACCCACGCCCTGAGCCTGGCGGTGAAGCATATCCGTGGCCCGCAGATAAAAACCGCCCGCAACATGTTCGCCTTACCCATTCTGCAGCCCGAAAGCGAGGCGTGGTTCGCGCAGAATCTTGATGATTTTCTGGCGGAGTATGACTGGACGGTACCGATGGCCATGCCGCTGATGGAGTCCGTTCCGGCAGACGAGAGCGATGCCTGGCTGACGCGCCTGGTTAACGCGGTCGCCACGCGCCCCGGCGCGCTCGATAAAACGATTTTCGAGCTGCAGGCCAGGGACTGGGATCAGAAACCGCAGCGCGCCGTGTCCGATAGCCAGCTTGCGCAGTGGATGCGCGTGCTCCAGCTGAACGGCGTCAAAAACTACGGTTACTACCCCGACGACTTCCTCAACAACCAACCTGATATCTCACGCATCAGGCCTGAATTTTCTTCGTACTGGTACCCTGACAATGACTGATCGGATTATCGCATTCTCTATTTTATGTCTGGTATTCGGGTTGCCGTTGGGCGTGGCCGCCCTCTTTACCGGCGAACTGATTCTGGATTTTGTGTTCTTCTGGCCGCTGTTCATGTCGGTGCTCTGGATAACCGGCGGCCTCTATTTCTGGTTTCAGCTTGAACGCCACTGGTCGTGGGATAAAGACACGCCCGCCCCGACGCTCGCCGGTGAGCCGCTCATCTCCATTCTTATCCCCTGCTTCAACGAGGGACGAAATGCCCGGGAGACCATCAGCGCCGCGCTGGATCAGCGGTATGAAAATATAGAAGTGATCGCCATCAACGACGGCTCGTCTGACAACACGGCGGAGGTACTGCAGGCGCTGGCGCAGGAACAGCCGCGACTGCGGGTGATTAACCTCGCGGAGAACCAGGGGAAAGCGCTGGCGCTCAAGGCCGGGGCGGCGGCGGCCCGGGGCGATCTGCTGGTCTGCATTGACGGCGACGCCCTGCTCGATCGCGATACCGCCGCTTATCTGGTGGCCCCGCTGATTCAGTACCCCCACGTCGGCGCGGTTACCGGGAACCCGCGCATTCGCACGCGCTCCACGCTGATTGGCCGCATTCAGGTGGGCGAGTTCTCCTCCATCATTGGGCTCATCAAGCGGACGCAGCGGATCTATGGCCGGGTCTTTACCGTCTCCGGCGTCATCGCCGCCTTTCGCCGACAGGCGCTGGCGGACGTCGGGTACTGGAGCCCGGACATGATCACCGAAGACATCGACATCAGCTGGAAGCTCCAGCTGCGCCACTGGGATATCTTTTTTGAGCCGCGGGCGCTGTGCTGGATCCTGATGCCGGAGACGCTGAAGGGCCTGTGGAAACAGCGTCTGCGCTGGGCCCAGGGAGGCGCGGAGGTGTTTCTGGTCAACCTGCGCAGGATTGTGCGCTGGGAGCATCACCGCATGTGGCCGCTGTTTATGGAGTACGCGCTGTCAACGCTGTGGGCCTTCGCGTACGCGATGACGGTGCTGCTGTTCCTCCTCAGCCAGGTTGCGCCTGTTCCCGCCAGGCTGACCGTGGAGAGCCTTTTTCCACCGGAATTTACCGGGCTGCTGCTGGGCGTGATGTGTCTCCTGCAGTTCCTGGTCAGCCTGTTCATCGAGCGACGCTATGAACGAAGAGTGGCCAGCTCGCTTTTCTGGGTCATCTGGTTCCCGATGGTGTACTGGATGATCGGCCTGTTCACCACCCTCGTCGCATTTCCAAAAGTCATGCTTAAACGCCAGCGCGCCCGCGCGCGCTGGATCAGCCCGGACCGGGGAAAAGGAAGCATTCAATGAACGAAAATACCTTAATTTTGACCGAGCATCGGCTATTGCCACGTCTTTTCGATGCCGCGTTAACGCTGGTGGCATGGGGAGGATTTCTGTTTTTCCTGTATGCCCGGCTCTGGATGCAGCTAACCGATGAGAGCGACCACCGCTGGGGCGTGATTATCGCGTCCTTTAATACGGTGTTGATCTATTTGCTGTTCGCCGCGCTCAACGGCTGGCTGCTGATTTTGTGGTATCAGTACAACCGCCGCCGCGCCCACGTGAGGCGGCGTCAGCCGGGCTATTTTCACCAGGAGGAGCTGGCCCGC
This sequence comes from Enterobacter cloacae complex sp. CARB60, assembly GCF_036487345.1. Lineage (NCBI taxonomy): Bacteria > Pseudomonadati > Pseudomonadota > Gammaproteobacteria > Enterobacterales > Enterobacteriaceae > Enterobacter > Enterobacter cloacae complex sp. CARB60. The sequence continues at coordinate 638,232 of NZ_JAZKLC010000002.1, read as the reverse complement.
AGCTTTAATGTCTCACCGCAGATCATCTCCGAGATGAGCCAGTACAACCTGCTGACGGTGTACCATGACCAGATTGGCCGCATCATCGATCTGAAGATCAGCGAGCAGCTGGAAGAGGAAGAACAGTAACGAAAAGCCCCCGCAGAATGTCCTGCGGGGGCTTTTTTATCGCGGGTGTGAATTACTTATCTTTAACCACAATCAGCGGCTCGATATCGCTCTCTTTCTTCACCACCAGCGAGTCATCGCCGCGCAGACAGGTTCCCCCGTAGTTCCCGCCCACGGTAAAGGTACAGACCTGTATGTACTTGCCGTCGACCTTCGGCAGGCACCACAGCTGCTGGTAGATGTTTTTGCGGTCGACAAACTTGCCGCTGGATTTATCCAGCAGTTCGTCCTGGGCGCTGATCAGATCGATATTGCTGCCGCAGCGTCCGGCAATCGGCTTGACGGCGTATCCGGTCTGCTTCAGCAGATCGTTAACCTCAAAATCGGTGTCGAGCAGGTAACGGTGATTCGGGAACAGCTGCCACAGGACCGGGAGAATCGCCTTGTTGCCGGGGATCACGGTCCACAGCGGCTCAAAGACCAACACCTCCGGGCGCAGCAGGACGTCAATCAGTCGCACCTCGCCCTCGGGATGCCCGGTGCGGATCGGCACGGCGGCGTATTCGGTTTCACTCACCTCGCGGATCTGCTCTATCGCCGTTTCCCACGCCCAGGTTTTCCACACGCAGTTGACGTGACGGCCTTCGTCGTCAATCAGCTGCCCGGCGGTATCCCAGCTGAGCGCCTCCAGCCCGTGCAGGATTTTGGTTTCGAAACCGGCCTGCATCAGCGAACGCTGAATAAAGAGCGCGTGATAGTCCTCTTCGACATCGTTGTCCTGCATGATGTGGACAAACGGCCTCGCGTGGCTGTGCTTCCAGGCGCCGGTCAGCTCTTCCAGCAGCCCTTCCGCCGGGTTATGCCCGTTACCGCGATAGCCGTTTTTCACCCACTCTTCGAGAATCAGCCCGCCCTCGGTATGGCAGGACGCAGAGTCGGCGTTGTACTCGTAGACCTTAATGCCGCGCTCATCCATGCAGAAATCCATACGACCGGTGATCATATGGTGGCGACGCCACTGCCAGGAGAGGCGCAGGCGCGGCCAGAGGATTTTCGGGATGTCGAAAAGCGCCAGCAGGCTGTCGTCTTTCAGCACCTTGTCCGTCGCGTGCAGGTACATCAGGTGCAGTTCGTTGGTGGCCTTAATCAGCTCCTGCTCGGCGCTTTCGGTAATGGTGAAGTACTGGCAGGGATCTTTGTTGATCACATGGCCGTTCGCGCGGATATACGCCTGCTGCAATGCGTCATTTTCGTTCAGCCATTTTCCGTCAAACTGACGCGTGTTTTTCAGCCGCGCGCCGCTGATTTTCAGCAGCTCGCCGTCGATTTCCGGCTGGGGAATGCTGTGTTCCGCGTCGTCGGTCTGGATCATCCAGCCGAGGATCTCCGTGTCGTTGAAGGTGTCATGGATTGTATAGCACCCGTTCTCCACGCTCAGACGCAGCTCGCGCGTCCACTGCTGCCCGAGCGGCAGCGGGGAGTGAATCACGTTCTGCTCCGCAATACGCACCTTATCGTCCAGAAGCTGGGTGATCACCGCCACGTGGCCGGTCTCGTGAAACTCGCCGCCCTTTTGCCAGATCAGCAGCGCTCCCGCGCGAGGCGCGCGTTTCGAACCGTTGGCAAAAGCCTGAAGGGGCAAAATGTTATCGTTCACCACCTGACGCAAAAAGCGCAGGGAGAAGATTTCCCACGCCATGCCGACGTCGGTAAACACGAAGCCATAGTTGAGAAACAGGAAACGGCGGGCAAACTCAACGCACTGCCACTTGTGGCCCATGTATTCGTTGCCGATATAGCTGCGGAAATCCGCGTCTTCCGGGTAGTTGCGCGGGTCCAGACTGCCGTAATTTGAAGAGTAAATCGCCACGCCACCGGGCGCATAGCCTAACAATGTCCCGAATGGCGCATCACTGCTTAACTTTCCTTTACGCATGTATCCAACCTAAAACAGGCAGGCGGCAATTTTTTTAGGGGTTGTCGTCGTCTGCACGTTGTAATTAACCTGACAGAGGGATATTTATCATACACCTGCGTGGCAAATAATGCGCCTTACCCGGCTTACGAAACGCAATCCCCTGTAGGTCGGGTAAGCGAAGCGCCACCCGACACGTTTAAGGCTCAAATCTTAAACAACCAGCACGCCGAGAAATGCCCTGGCGCAATCTCCTGCATGGCAGGCTCCTGCGTCTGGCAAACCGGCATGGCGTGCGGGCAGCGGCTGCAGAACTTACAGCCCGGCAGCACGGACGTGGGGCCTGGAATGTCGCCGCGCAGGGTGGCGTCTTCGAGATTGCGTATGCGCGGATCGGGCTGGGGAACCGCCGCCAGCAGCGCGCGGGTGTAAGGGTGTGCCGGACGCTGATACAGTTCATTCGCCTGGGCCACCTCCACCAGTTTACCGAGATACATCACCCCAATGCGGCTGGAGATATGGCGCACCATCGAGAGATCGTGGGCGATGAACAGGTAGGTTAGCCCCAGCTCCTGCTGCAGATCCTGCAGAATATTCACCACCTGCGCCTGCACCGAGACGTCCAGCGCCGAGAGCGGCTCATCGCACAGTACAAATTCAGGATGCACGGACAACGCGCGGGCAATACTGATGCGCTGACGCTGCCCGCCGCTGAACTCGTGCGGGAACCGTTCAAGGTGTTCGTGCTTCAGCCCCACTTTGTAGAGCAGCGTTTCCGTGCGTTCCCGCTGTTCTTCACGGCTGTAGCCGTGGATCTGCATCGGTTCGGCCACCAGCTGTTGCACCGTCATACCGGGGTTGAGCGAGGAGTAAGGATCCTGAAAGATCGCCTGCATCCGCTTGCGCAGCGGCTTGAGTTCTTTTTCACGGGCGTGGGCGATCGCCTGTCCGGCGAAGTGGATTTCGCCCGAGGTGATATCGAAAAGGCGCAGGATGGCGCGCCCGAGGGTGGATTTTCCGCAGCCGGACTCCCCCACCAGGCCAAACGTCTCGCCGGGCTGGATATCAAAGCTCACGCCATCAACCGCCTTCACGGCCACGCCTTTACGCAGCAAACCGCCGCTAAGCGGATAGTGCTTGCGCAGGTCCCGTACGCTCACTAATGGCGCCTGTTGTTCACTCATGCCTGAATCTCCTTATCGGCCCATAGCCAGCAGGCGGCGCGATGGCCCTCTCCGGCGGTGTAAAATGCGGGCTGTCGTTCACACTGGGGCATGCGCTTCGGGCAGCGTTCCGCGAACGGACAGCCCGGCGGCGGGTTAAGCAGGCCGGGCGGCGAACCTTCAATGGGCGATAAACGCTGATTCACCTCATCCGGGCGCGGCAGCGAGGCCAGCAGACCCTGGGTGTAAGGATGCGCAGGGCGATAAAAAATGTCCTCCACGCTCCCCTCCTCCATCACCAGCCCGCCGTACATCACCACCACGCGGCTGCAGACCTGCGCCACCACGCCGAGATCGTGGGTGATCAGCAAAATCGCGGTCCGGGTCTGCTGCTGGAGACTTTTCAGCAGGCGCAGGATCTGCGCCTGAATGGTCACGTCCAGCGCGGTGGTCGGCTCATCGGCAATAAGAAGCTTCGGGTTGCAGGAGAGCGCAATCGCGATCATCACCCGCTGGCGCATCCCGCCGCTGAACTCGTGGGGATACTGGTCGTATCGGCGTTCCGCCTCGGCAATGCCCACCTGTTCCAGCATGGCTATCGCCGCCGCTTTGGCCGCTTTTTTGGTCAGCCCTTTGTTGCGCATCAGGATCTCAGCCATCTGCTTGCCGATGGTCAGCACCGGGTTCAGGGCGGTCATCGGATCCTGGAAAATCATCGCGATCTCGTTGCCGCGAATGGCGCGCATCTGCGCGGGCGTTTTCTGCGCCAGGTCCTCATTCTGGAAGCGAATGCTGCCGCCGGTTATCCGTCCGTTGCTCCCCAGAAGCTGGATAATCGACTTACAGGTGACGCTTTTCCCGCAGCCCGACTCGCCGACGATACCGACGAGTTCACCCGGCTGAACCTGAAAGCTTACGCCGCGCACCGCGTGAACCTCGCCCTCGCGGGTGCGGAACGTGGTTTGCAGGTTCTCAAGCGCTAATAAGTTACTCATCGCGATTCGCTCCTGGCTCAAAGGCGGTACGGAACACATCGCCCAGCACGTTAAAGCTGAACACCGTCAGCAGGATCAGAATGCCGGGGAACATCGCCAGCCACGACGCTTCGCCAATATAAGACTGCGCGTTGTTAAGCATACTTCCCCACGACGCCGCAGGCGCCTGCACGCCCAGCCCTAAGAAGCTGAGCGTTGACTCCATCAGAATGGCCGAGGCGATATTGAGCGTGGCCGCCACGATAATGGTCGGCAGCACGCCGGGAATGATATGGCGCACGATAATACGCAGCGGATGCTCTCCCGACGCGCGGGCATAAAGCACGTACTCGCGCTCTTTCACCGACAGGGTTTCAGCACGCACCAGCCGCGACATGTTCATCCACGTCAGCAGGCTGATAATCAGAATAATGTTATCCACGCCCGGCTTGAGGTAAGCATTTACTACAAGCAGCAGGAAGAAGGCCGGAATGGCCATCAGGATATCCACGGCGCGCATCATCAGGTTATCCAGCCAGCCGCCAAAATAGCCGCTCACCGTTCCCACCACCGTGCCGATAAGCGTGGAAAAGAGCATCGCCAGAAAACCAACCATCAGGGAGATCTGGCCGCCATACAGCGCGCGGGTAAAGTAGTCGCGGCCATACTCGTCGGTGCCGAACCAGTGCGCGGCATCCGGCGGTAGCGTGCGTGCGCCGAGCGCCATCCGATCCGGATCGTACGGACTTAACCCCGCGCAGAGCGCGGCGACAACGAAAATAAAAAGCACAAAAAGAGAGAACTGCGCCGGACGGTTGCGGCGCAGCTGGTGACGAACCTGCTGCCAGCGTCTGCTCATCCGGGTTACCTCAGCGTACGAATGCGGGGATCGGCGAAGCGATAAAGCACGTCGGCGATCAGGTTACCGACGATCAGCATCATCGACGAGAGCATGATGATCGCCATGATCAGCGGGTAGTCCAGCGAGGCGATCGACTGGATCCCGAGCAGCCCCATCCCCGGCCAGGAGAAGACGCTCTCGGTTACATAAGCCCCCACAATCAGCTCGCCGAACGACAGGCCGAACAGGGTAATCACCGGCAGCAGCACGTTTTTCAGCACGTGGCGGAACAGAATACTGGAACGCGTCGCGCCGTAGGCAAGCTGGGTCTGCACGTAGTCGGCCGAAAGCTGCGAGATGGTGTTGGAGCGGATGTAGCGCACGTAGCTGGAGAGGTTGTAGAACGTGAGGGCAATACACGGCAGCACGCCGTGACGCAGCAGGTCCAGCCCGTTGTCCTCCATGCCGATGGTGCGCATCCCCATGCTGGGGAACCAGTTAAGCTGCACGGCAAAAACGGTGATGAGCAAAATGCCGAACCAGAAAATCGGTACCGAGATGCCAATATAGGCGAACAGGTTCAGCAGGTGATCCAGCCAGCGGTGCTTAAATGCCCCCGCCAGCAGGCCCAGCGGGATCGCCAGCACGATCGCCATCAGCAGCGACGCGCCCATCAGCCCTAGCGTGGCCGGAATGCGTTCGCCGATCATCTCCAGCACCGGGCGGTGGTAAATCAGCGAATAGCCGAGATCGCCCTGCAGGACGTTTTTCAGCCACAGGACGTACTGCGTGACCAGCGGCTTATCCAGCCCCAGGCTCTGGCGAATACGTTCGATATCCTCCGGGGCCATGCGCGGCGTGATGTACGCCGCCACCGGATCGCCGGGCGCGAGCTTGACCAGCAAAAACGCCACCAGCGAAATGAAGAAAAGCATCGGCAGCAGTTGCAGCAGCCGACGCGTGAGGAGTGTGTTCACGACGTGCCCTTACAAAATCCCCGACCTGACGGCCGGGGCAATCACTTATTTCTGATAGATTTTTGACAGATCCTGGAACAGATAGACCGGTTTCGGCTCCGCTTCCTGGGTGCCGCCGAAGCGCTTGTCCACCGCGACGGTCGCGTTGGTGTAGGCAATCGGGTAGTACGTCATGTCGTTCGCCACGGTCTGCTGAATTTGCTTGTAGATATCGGCACGTTTCGCGGCGTCGGTTTCCACTGCGCCTTTATCCCACAGGGCATCAAACTGCGGATTTTTGTAGTGCGCGTAGTTATAGGCTTCGTTGCTCATGAACAGCGATTTGTAACCGTCCGGCTCTGAGCCCATGATGTAGCCGCCCAGGTTCAGCTCCCACGCGGTGTTGTTCATATCGAGGCTGCGCTGGGACATGGCGTTGGAGTCCAGCGGCATCAGCTCCACGTTCACCCCAATGCCCTTCAGCGCCTGCTGAATGTAGAGCGCCATGCTCTCCTGGGTTTTGTTGGTGTTCACATACGCCAGGCGCAGCTTGAGGTTGTCCGGCGCGCCGGACGTCTTCAGCAGGTCTTTGGCTTTTTGCAGATCGAATTTGTACTGCTCGACGTCATCCGTCTTGTAAAGCGTATCTGGCGTCAGGAACGAGGTTGCCGGTTTGGCGTAGTCGAGCGAGGTAAACGCGGTCTGGGTCAGCTCGTCCTTGTTGATGGCGTAAGCAATGGCCTGACGCAGTTCTTTACTCTTCATCACCGGCACGTTCTGGTTGAACGTCATATAGGCCAGACGGCCTTCCGGATAGACCACGAAGTCAAACTTACCGGTATTTTTCAGGCGGTTCACATCCTGCGGGTCAACCATCTTGAGGTTGATTTCACCGTTTTGCAGCGCCAGGTTGGCGGCATTGCTGTCTTTGGCGAAACGGTAGGTGACCGAATCAAGCTTCGCTTTGCCGTTCCAGTAATCATCAAAACGGGTCAAGGCGTAGTACTGCCCGGCGCGATACTCTTTAAATTTGAACGGCCCGGAGCCGACCGGCGCATCGTTTTTGGTGCTCTTTTCCAGGTCGCCTTCACCGGCGAACACGTGCTGCGGGATCGGGTAGATCTGTACCAGAGTGCCGGTAAAGGCCGCGCTGACCTGCGGTAAGGTGAACTTAACGGTGCGCTCATCCACCTTGCTCACCTCAACAGGCTTGCCGCCGTAGGTAAACATGCTGCGGAAGAAGCTGTGCTGTTTGGCGTCCAGCAGCTTATTGAAGGTGAAGACCACGTCGTCCGCCGTCAGCGGCTGGCCGTCCTGCCATTTAAGGTTGGGTTTTAACGTCAGGGTATAGCTCAGGTTGTCGGCGGAGGGCGTCAGGCTTTCCGCCAGGCCCCACTCAATGTTGCCGTTATTAAAGCTGTACAGCGGGGCATAAAGCGCCTGCATGATCGTTAACGTTGTACGGTCACTGGCATAGAGCGGATTAACGGCTAACGGGTCGCCGGAGGTAATACCGATAATCAGCGAACCGCCCTCTTTTGGCGCGTCGCTTTTTGCCGCTGAGGGCGTGTTTGTCTCTTTATTTTTCGCATCATCACAGCCCGCCAGGCCTAACGCGAGCGAAACGACCACTGCCGATAACAGAAGCTTGCGCATCTCACTAACTCCTTGCCTTATAAAGTGTTTATTACTGCATCTTTTATTTATGTTGAAGCATCATATTCAGCTTTATCGGTTTACGCATTAATTATGAAAATGCGATTTTCGATTAAGCTTATGCCGGATTTGATATATATAAGCGCCGGAAGGAATAGCGGCGGATCGATTACGCTCAGTTCGTTAAACGCTTCACAAATCTCCTGCTACACTGCCTCAACACATCACTCAAAAGGCAGGCCAACATGTCAGACAACACGTATCAGCCACCAAAAGTGTGGGAATGGAAAAAGAACGGCGGTGGCGCGTTCGCCAATATTAACCGCCCGATCTCCGGCGCGACGCATGAGAAGGATTTACCCGTAGGCTCCCACCCGCTGCAGCTCTACTCGCTGGGCACACCCAACGGCCAGAAAGTGACGATCATGCTCGAAGAGCTGCTGGCGCTGGGCGTGACGGGCGCGGAGTATGACGCCTGGTTGATCCGCATCGGCGAAGGCGATCAGTTCTCCAGCGGGTTTGTAGACGTGAACCCGAACTCGAAAATACCGGCGCTGCGTGACCACTCCACGACCCCGCCAACGCGTGTCTTTGAATCCGGCAATATCCTGCTCTATCTGGCAGAGAAATTCGGTCACTTCCTGCCGAAGGATCCGGCGGGACGCACCGAGACGCTGAACTGGCTGTTCTGGCTGCAGGGCGCGGCGCCGTTCCTCGGCGGCGGTTTTGGCCACTTCTACAACTATGCCCCGGTGAAAATTGAGTACGCGATTGACCGCTTCACCATGGAAGCCAAACGCCTGTTCGACGTGCTGGATAAACAGCTGGCACGCGGTCGCTACGTGGCGGGCGAGGAGTACACCATCGCGGATATCGCCATCTGGCCGTGGTTCGGCTGCGTGGCGCTGGGCAGCGTGTATAACGCCGCCGAGTTCCTGGATGCAGAGAAGTACGCTAACGTGCAGCGCTGGGCGAAAGACGTGGCGAACCGCCATGCCGTTAAGCGCGGACGCATCGTCAACCGCACCAGCGGCGAGCTGAACGAGCAGCTTCACGAACGCCACGCGGCGAGCGACTTCGAGACGAATACCGAAGACAAACGTCAGGCGTGACGACTGACCGGGCGGTTCGCCGCCCGGCAGCAACGATCCTTATCCAGGGCATGATTAGCTTAAAGGTTGAGTCGGTATTGCTGGCACTATCTGGACGTTTTTCTCGCGTCAGAGAGTGAGAAATGACGTCTCAACCGACAGCAGTCACAAAGGATCTGTTATGAAACTGATTAAAACAACGCTGGTTATCAGCGCCCTCATTTTTTCCACCTCTGGAATGGCCATCGACAAAACCGCCGCTGGCGCGGTAGCGGGCGCTGCCATTGGCGCGGCCACGGGCAAAGATCTGAAATCGACCGTTGGCGGTGCCGTTGTTGGCGCAGGCACCGGTGCCATGTTCAAAAACGGCGACAAAGGTAAAGCCGCGCGTAAAGGTGGCGCGGTAGGCGCTGCCGTGGGCGCAGGTGCCGCGGCGGTTACCGGCAAGAGCGTGCTGAAAGGTGCGGCGGTTGGTGCGGGTACAGGCGCGCTGATTGGTGAAGCGACGCACTAAGGCTGTGTGCCACCTTGTGAACAGGCATGAATAATAAACCCAGCGATCGCGCTGGGTTTTTTGTATTTTTGAATCAGATATGCGCACGTTCGAACAACCGACGCGCGGCTGGCGTTAACCCTGACATATGAATGCAGGCATGTACCATTCCCGGCAACCGTTCACAGCGTACTGGCACCCCCGCCTCCTCAAGCCGCAGCGCATACTCTTCAGCCTCATCGCGCAGGGGATCATATTCACAACTCAGGATGGTTGCTGGCGGTAACCCCTTCAGCGAGGCCATATGCAGCGGCTCGGCATAAGGATGACGACATTCTCCAAGATAGTTTTCCCAGCAAAACGCCATCGCATCACGGGTTAAATAATAACCTTCAGCAAATTCACAATAGCTTTGGGACAACATTTCGCGACTTAACGCCGGGTAGAGCAGCAGCTGATGCTCAATGTGAGGACCGCCGCGATCCCGTGCCAGCAGAGCTGTCGCGGCAGCAAGATTGCCGCCTGCACTGTCGCCGCCCACCGCCAGACGGGTCGCATCTATTCCCAAAAGCGCGGCCTGTTCACTGGCCCAGCACAGTGCCTGATAAACATCTTCTAACGGCCTTGGGAAGGGGAACTCGGGTGCCAGACGGTAATCAACGGAGAGTATTTTCCGGCCAGTCGCATTGGCCAGTGCCTGACAGGGCCGATCGTACAGCGACAGCGAGCCCAGACACCATCCGCCGCCGTGAGCAAACAGCATTGCAGGCTGCGCGATTTCAGCGTTTGAGGCAGCAGGCGTATACGCGCGAAGACCGATAGCGTAACCATCGTCAGCGATAACAACGTAATGTTGAATGCCGCCACCTGTTTCCTCCTCACCCTGTAGCCGCAGCAAATCCACCTCGGTGGCGGCACGCAGGTCGGCTAACGACGCCGGTTGCGGCGCGCCCGATGATGCAGCCAGAAAGTCAGCAATGTGTTTATCAAGCGGCACGAGTGGTGTCCTCTGAGAGAAAGGGTACGATTAGCCCAATAAACGCCTCATGACACTCTTCGGTAATAAAATGCCCGCAGTCCGCCACCGTCTCGCCACGCAAATCAAGGGCATTGCCCTGTAGGGTTATCAACGGCGCATCGCGCGTCGCATGTTCGGCCCCCACCGTTAACACCGGCATGGTTAAAGGCGTTTGCGCACGGCGCTGGTTCTGCCGGATGGTTTCCGGGATGGCGCGATAATAGTCGAAGCCCGCACGCAGCCCGCCGGGTGTTGAATAGGCGGCGATATACACTTCTGCGGCAACCCGTTCACGTCGATGAGACCAGCGGTCGAAAATATAGCTGAGATACTGTGATTCGCGCCCGCTGGTCAGGGTTTCGGGTAGATCCGCCAGCTGATTGAACATGAAGTGCCAGAGAAAGATGTTCTCTTCCGGTGCGACAAAAATCGGCGGAGGTGGGGCCAGTCCAGGGATAACCGCTTCTGTCAGCACAAGTCGTTCTATCGCCTGAGGAAAATCGCTCGCCATGGCGTATCCAACCCACATACCAATATCGTGGCCTACTATGCTATAACGCGCATGACCCAACTGCGCCATCATGGTATGCAGCATGGCGCCGACACGTCCGGTATCATAGCCGTCGCGCGGTTTATCTGACTCACCAATGCCCGGAGGGTCGACCGCTATCGCCTGAAAACCCGCCGCCGCCAGCGCCTGAAGGACATAGCGCCAGGTATACCAGGTCTGCGGCCAGCCCGGTATCAGCAATACCGGTTGTCCTTTTCCCGCCACGACGCAGTGGATGCGCTGTCCGTTCACTTTCGTATAGACGTGTTCTGCCCTGAGATCCGCGTGCGCGATCTCACCGTATTGTTGTTCCATGGGGACTCTCTGTGATGTTGTGGCTTAGCGAATGCCGAGTAATGCGTTGATTTGCTGAGGGTTAACTGGCGCACCGGCGAAATCATCGAAGACTTTATCGGTGATGTGAATAATGTGGTCGCGGATGAACGCTGCCCCTTCTCTGGCACCATCCAGCGGGTTTTTCAGACAACACTCCCACTCCAGGGTTGCCCAGCCAGCATAATCGTATTGGGTCAGCTTCGAGAAAATAGCCCTGAAATCAACCTGGCCGTCACCCAATGAGCGAAAACGTCCTGCACGATCGACCCAGGACTGATAGCCACCATAAATACCATGACGCCCGGTCGGATTAAATTCAGCGTCTTTGACGTGGAACATGTTGATCATGTCCTTATAAATATCAATAAACTCCAGATAGTTAAGCTGCTGTAGCACCATGTGGCTGGGATCGAAAAGTATCCGGCAGCGGGGATGCTCTTTCACCCTTTGATAAAACATTTCAAACGTCACCCCATCATGCAGATCTTCGCTCGGGTGGATCTCATAGCAGAGGTTAATACCCTGCTCGTCACAGGCGTTGAGCACCGGCATCCAGCGCCTGGCCAGCTCGTCAAAGGCAGTTTCAATTAACCCTTCCGGGCGCTGCGGGAACGGGAACAAATAGGGCCACGCCAGCGAGCCAGAGAAGGTACCCAGATCGCTGAGTCCAAGCCTGGCAGAGGCCTTGACCGCCATCAGCAGCTGTTGCTGTGCCCATTCGCCGCGGGCCTGTGGGTTGCCGTGGACTTCCGGCGGCGCAAAGCTGTCGCATAAGCTGTCGTAAGCAGGATGTACCGCCATCAGTTGGCCGAAGATGTGGCTGGTCAGCTCACTCACCACCAGGCCATGCTCCGCCAGCATACCGGTCAGATCGTCGCAGTAGGTCTGGCTTTCTGCCGCCGTCGCCACGTCGAAGAGACGGCGATCCCATGCCGGGATTTGCAGAGCGCTAAACCCCGTTTCCGCCGCCCACCGGGCTATTGCAGGCAAATTATTGAATGGGGCCGCATCATCGCTGAACTGAGCCAGATGGAGAGAGGGACCTTTAAGGGTTTTCATCGTATACTCCTATTGTTTGTCGATTGACAAACAATAGGAGTAAAGCCGGATAACCGCAAGCGAAAATTATAAATTCATTGGTAATCCAGATGATTTAGGCGATCCTGTTTCACTGAATTCAGGACCAACCGGAGCAACAAAATGGCAGGCAGACCGCGCCAGTTCGATCGTGACCAGGCGCTTATCAAAGCGCGCAACCTGTTCTGGCGACAGGGTTATGAAGGAACCTCAATGTCGGATCTGGTGGCGGAGCTGGGGATTGCATCGGCACGGATTTACAAGGCGTTCGGTTCAAAAGAGCAGCTCTTTCGGGAAGCTATCGCCGATTACGAAAAACAGGAAGGCGGTTTTGCGGATCGGGCCTTATCCGCAGGTGGCAACGTGCGGGATACCATCCAGACGCTGTTAATGGATGCGGTTCATCTGTACTGCCATCCGGATTTGCCTCAAGGATGTATGGTGGTGGCCTCTGCTGCCAGCGTCAGTGCGGAAAATGAAACGCTCAAAACCTGGCTGGCACAGCATCGCCTGCAGCGTACGCAGCAGATCATCGACCGTCTCCATCAGGCAGTGCATAACGGTGAACTGCCGGATACGACCGATGCGGAGAGTTTGGGAGACTTTTTTGCCGTCTTTTTACATGGTTTGTCGGTGCAGGCCCGGGACGGTGTTCCGGAATCTCGTTTGCAGGCGGCGGTTAAGCAGGCGCTTAGCCTGCTGCCGCATTGCTGAGGGCGATGCTGAGAAAGGCCGGGCACAGCGGTCTCTCATTTTTGCGATCCGCTTTCAGAAATCACATCTTCCCCACTGTCACAACCCTGTGAACAGTTGCCTGTCGTAGCCTGAAGATTACAATGCATTTGCTTATCGTAAACTACAGGCTACAATAATGGCTAAGGTTAAACACTACATCACAGCTGACGGGTACGACCCTTTTGATGCCTATCTGAGAAGTGTGAAAGATCCCATAGCAAAAGCCATGATTGCTACGCGTGTCGCCAGAATGTCAACGGGTAACTATGGTGATTGCAAACCATGCAGAGAGAGCGTTTCAGAGCTCAGAATTAACCAGGGGCCGGGTTACCGTGTCTATTTCAGCGAAGTCTCCGATCCGGCAAATGGCGCAGTGAGTCTGGTGTTATTGACTGGAACGAAGAAAAAGCAAAATGCAGATATTGAAAGGGCCGTTGAGTACCTCAACGACTACAAGCGCAGAATATAAGAGGAAATCGCAATGGCTAAATCAGTACTTCATGATGACGCAATGGTACAACTCCTGAAAGATTCTCCGGATTTCGCGCCCGTTTATCTTCATCAGGCTTTCATTGAAATTGACGAGCCCGGAGGCTATGAGGCGTTCATGCTGGCTTTACGGCATGTTATTGAAGCCTCTGGCGGGATGACCGTCATCGCAAAACGTGCAGGTATTTCCCGCGAATCACTCTACAAATCACTTTCACCAAACGGTAACCCATCATTTAAGCGTATCGCAGAAGTGGCATCTGCAACGGGAAACCCGATTTCCCGAATTGCAACAGCAGGATTAAACGCAACAGCGTGAGAGGTGCATCAAAATAGGCCCGGATGTACTACCCGGGCGAAGCATCAATGATGATCGTCGTACTGATGCTCAATCACCATCCCTTCCGCCACGCTCGCCACATGCCGCGCACGCGGGTGATAAACCGGAGCTGGCGCGGCATAGACAGTTTGTGACGGTGCTGGCACAACGGTCACCGCCTGCGGAACCGTGGTGGATGACGGGACAATCACCACTTTATAACCGCTCGGGACATCCACGGTGACGCTTTGCGCCATGGCGGAATTGACCATAGCCAGGCCTGCCATGGCGGCCAATACGATATAGAGCTTTTTCATAGACTGTATTATTTCCGATACAATAAGAAAATTAATAATGCAGGGATAAGCTTAAGACTATATTAATAGCCATCGTATTTATGGTGCATAAAATGCCAAATATATTGTTACATTAACAAATGAAAATAATAACGTAGGCCGGGCAAGGCGCAGCCGCCGCCCGGCGGCATAAAACAATCTTAATTAATCGCGATATGACCTTCCGGCGTATTTATCCAGCTCGGTGAAATCGGTGGTATGAGAAAACGGCGTGGTAAATAACGCGTGTGTCTGGGTTGGGGTTGTAGCCATGATGGCAGCCTCCTGTAACGGTATTTATATCCGCCATCGGAGAGGTCAATCTCACGGGTGGCGGAGCCAGACGAGGTTGACCTTACCGGCGTTACAGGAAACCGGCGCGTCTTTCGACGCCCCCGCCCGGTCCGCCATTGAGGTGAAACCGTGCGCGCGACATAGTAATCCATGTCACCTGTAACTTATACCAGGAGGTCAATCCCGACGCCTGATTTTGCAGGCGCGGCAAGAAGATACTGCGATTAGCGCGAGGCGACAAGGGGCATTCCCGGAAGCCGTCTCGCAAATCTGATTAATACTTAATGTCCCGCGCTTTTTGTCTTCCGGACTGTTTCATCTGACGCTTGTCCTGACGGCAGTCGTGATTGCTCTGGTTATTGTTCGCCACGCAGGTCTGCTTCACCTGCCGTGACGCGTCGCGGGTTTCCTGCCTGACATCACGCGCCACGCGCCGTTCCTGCGCCTGCTGGGTCGCACTGGCAAAAACCGAGAACAGCATCAGAAATATGAAAGAGAGAACAGGGATAACTGATAACGATCTGTTCATAGCAACACCTCATAGAAGAGAGTCCAGAACGTCAGGGGGATTAGCAAAAGAATAGCAGTTTCAGCGCGCGCTGAATGGGAAAGGCGTTAATAATGCAAGGCCGCACAAGGCGGCCTTGCAACGTTGCGTTATGCCGTCAGGCGGAACTTTTGCACCGAGCGCTGAAGATCTTCGGTCTGGCGCTCCAGCGCCGCCGCCGCCGCGGAAACCTCTTCCACCAGCGAGGCGTTTTGCTGGGTAACACCGTCCATCTGGGTAATGGCAATCCCGACCTGCGAAATGCCCTTGCTTTGCTCCTCAGAGGCGGAAGCGATTTGCTTCATGATGGTCGTCACTTCCGTCACGTCACGCAAAATGGCATCCATGGTGGTGCCGGTGTCGCCCACCAGCTTCGCCCCCTGCTCTACGCGGGAAACGGAGTCGGTAATCAGCCCCTCGATCTCTTTAGCCGCGTTGGCGCTGCGGCTTGCCAGGTTGCGAACTTCACCTGCCACCACCGCGAAGCCACGACCCTGCTCGCCCGCGCGCGCCGCTTCAACCGCCGCGTTAAGTGCCAGAATATTGGTCTGGAAGGCAATGCTGTTGATCACGTTGGTGATTTCAGCAATTTTCTTCGAGCTTTCCGAAATTCCGCTCATGGTGGTCACCACCTCTTCCACCAGCGAACCGCCGCGGCTGGCGGTGGTTGAGGCCACATCGGCCAGCTGGCTTGCCTGACGCGCGCTTTCCGCGTTCAGTTTCACCGTGGCGGTCAGCTGCTCCATGCTGGCTGCCGTCTCTTCCAGCGCAGCCGCCTGCTCTTCGGTACGGGAAGAGAGATCGTTGTTACCGCTGGAGATTTCCGTCGCGCCGCGCCAGATATTTTCACTGCCGGAGCGAATCGTGCTGACCGCTTCGCGCAGGCTGTCCTGCATGGCGCTCAGCAGCGGCACCAGCTGCCCCACGCAGTTGCGGCCAAACGGCTCAATGGGCTGGCTGAGATCGCCCTGGGCAATCTGGCGGAACTGCTGGCGAATGCGGTCCAGCGGTTTGACCAGCATCGCCACCAGGTAGCGGTCGGTGAAGAGCAGGATCAGCAGGCCGATAATCGTGGCGACGATTATCACCGTGCGGGTCATGCTTGTCAGGCCGTCCACCACCACGCGGGTGCTGTCGAGCGACTTCGCGGCAGCATTGTTGAATTCCTCAGCGGCCGCGCCGAATGCCCGGCTCAGCGGAGGCGTGACGTTATTGGCCTGCTGGCGATACCCGTCCAGAGCCCCCTGCTTCGCCTGCTGCATTTGCGGCGTGACGCCCTGTTCAAGCAGCGCCTGCCAGGTGCCGATCACCCGGGAAGAGATCTGCTCATCCATCGGGCCTGGGGAGATCGCTTTCATCTCGGCCAGTTTCTTGCCCATGTTATCCAGCGCCTGTTGGGCAGAGGCCAAATCCGGCGTGCCGCCTGCGGCTTTAACTTCCATCGCGCGGCTCAGACGGGTCACAAAGCGGAAATACTGATCGTTGCCCTGGCTGAGTACCGTCATCTGTTTAACCAGCTGGCGATCGACTTCATTGCCATCCGTTACGCGAGAAAGGGACCAGGTGCTGTACAAGCCAACGCCCGCCCACATTAAACAAAAGATCCCGAGAATCATCAGCATGACGAAGCGGATCGTGAAATTACGGAGCATATTCATAAGTCTTCCTTGCCGTGAGGGTGAGTTCGCCCAGAGGCGAGTACTACTCTCGTTATCGGCAGGAACGAGGGAAATTATAACGTTTTGTGATCATTTTTAATTAGCGTGGCTTCACTGGTCGCACAGCCGCCGTTAACCATTATCTTCGCTCTTTGTGATGTGATAAGTTCAGAATGAAAACGACGTTTCAAAAAATTATCGATAAGAAAAGGAGACATCATGTCCTGGTACCCTGACGCTACCCGCTATGAACATATGCAGTACCGCTACTGTGGAAAGAGCGGTCTGCGCCTGCCCGCGCTTTCGCTCGGTCTGTGGCACAGCTTCGGCCACGTCCAGCCTCTTGATACCCAGCGCGCGCTGCTGCGAAAAGCCTTCGACCTCGGCATCACCCATTTCGATCTCGCCAATAACTATGGCCCGCCGGCGGGTAGCGCGGAAGAGAACTTCGGTCGCCTGCTGCGCGAGGATTTTGCCGCGTACCGCGACGAGCTGATTATCTCCACCAAGGCGGGTTACGACATGTGGCCTGGGCCGTACGGTTCGGGCGGTTCGCGTAAGTATCTGCTCGCCAGCCTCGACCAGAGCCTGAAGCGTCTGGGCGTCGAGTACGTGGATATTTTCTACTCCCACCGCGTGGATGAAAACACGCCGATGGAAGAGACGGCCTCTGCGCTGGCCCACGCCGTGCAGAGCGGCAAAGCGCTGTATGTGGGCATTTCCTCCTACTCGACCGAGCGCACGCAAAAAATGACCGAGCTGCTGCGCGAGTGGAAAATCCCGCTGCTGATCCACCAGCCGTCCTATAACCTGCTTAACCGCTGGGTCGATAAGACCGGCTTGCTGGATGCGCTGGAAGCAAACGGTACGGGGTGTATCGCTTTTACCCCGCTGGCGCAGGGTCTGCTGACCGGAAAATACCTGAACGGTATTCCTGAAGGTTCACGCATGCAGCGCGAAGGGAATAAAGCGCGCGGCCTGACGCAGAAGATGCTGACCGACGCCAACCTGGAAAGCCTGCGTTTGCTGAATGAGATGGCGCACGCCCGCGGTCAGACCATGGCGCAGATGGCGCTAAGCTGGCTGCTGAAAGATGCGCGCGTGACGTCCGTACTGATTGGCGCAAGCCGCCCGGAACAGCTGGAAGAGAATGTTCAGGCTCTGGAGAACCTGCACTTTAGCGAAGATGAGCTGGAAAGAATCGATCGGCATGTTGCGGATGGGGAGTTGAATCTGTGGCAGGCGTCGTCGGATAAATAGTGCGGTCTGATGCCCTCATCCCGGCCCTCTCCCTGTGGGAGAGGGTTAGGGTGAGGGGAAATTATTTCTTACTGATCTTATCCAGATACCCCATCACAAACGCAGACAGCACAAACGTCAGGTGGATGATGACGTACCACATCAGCTTGTTATCCGGCACGTTCTTCGCGTCCATAAACACGCGCAACAGGTGGATGGAGGAGATCGCCACGATCGACGCGGCGACCTTATTCTTCAGCGACGAAGCATCCATTTTGCCCAGCCAGCTGAGCTTCTCTTTACGCTCGTCGATATCAAGCTGGGAGACAAAATTCTCGTAGCCGGAGAACATCACCATCACCAGCAGCCCGCCCACCAGGGTCATATCCACCAGCGACAGCAGAACCAGAATCAAATCCGCTTCGGCAATGGAAAAAATGTTCGGCAGAACATGCCAGATTTCCTGAAAGAACTTAATCGTCAGCGCGACAAGTGCCAGCGAAAGGCCAAAATAGACGGGAGCCAGTATCCAGCGAGAGGCGTACATGGCATTTTCAAAAAAGCGTTCCATAAAGTCCTGTTTGCAAAAGAAACCAGCGCCCAGTATATCTCAACGGCGCTGACTGTTTGCAATAACTCAACGGTACGTCACTCAGACGTTGTCCGGGTTAACCTCGGGACGTGCGTACTCCGGCCAGACAAGCGCCACCAGCTCAGGATAGGCTTCCAGGCTGAACTCGCGAAAACACTGCCGCAAATTTAATACGTCCAGATCGGAATAAGATACCTTCTCGCCGTTAAGGCAGCGCTTTTTGATATTGTCATAATATTTATACACTGCTGAATTCAGGTCGCTGCAGCGACGCTGCGCCTCAAACAGTCCAGGTGTGTCATTAATTTCCGACATTTTCATGCGTTTAATTGTCGCGTGTAAAAAGTCGATATATTCGTGGTTCACCCGCCAGTACCAGACAGGCGTAACGGAGTTCATCAATACAGAGAAATGGTCTTCACCTTCCTCTTTTGTCATCAGTTCAGGTTGCGGGGGTTCACTGGCGTCTTCCGACACTTTCGTTTTATTGAACTCCTGCATCAATAAAAGAACACCAGCGGTCAGTAATAGTAATGTGATGACCGTAAAAAAGATGCTGTTCATGGGTAGGCTCCATTTTTTTTGATTTTAAATTTGCCTCATGATATTGTCAACGAATCTCACGCCTTTACCAACCCCACCCTGTTGAAATTAAAGGAAATTAAAAATGCTGCCCGACTATCTCGTCCCGGCTAAGTACCACATCACGCCTGTGGAACAGCAACCGACGGAAGCAGAAAAAGAGGCCAGTTTCACTCAGGGGAAAAGAAAGCTCTCTGATTTCGAGCCCGATATATTAATTGGTGTTTCCCGAACTGGCAAATCCCGAAATATGTTGCTGGAAGAGCACGATCGCCATATAAAAGACCGCTTATTTCGCGCCATAAAAATTGAAGCCTTTGTCCACCTGCTGAATGACCTGCAGGCCGAAGGTGAAATAGATGCCCAGAAACTAAGTCAAATAATAGCCGAGAAAACTGAAGAAATTAATGAAGCGGGCAATGAAATTTGGCTTAACTTAATTACGCGCGAAAAAAATAACCCAATTTTTTATACCCTGGGGGAAGATTAACGTGAAAGAAGTTAAAAATAACGACGTTTATTTGACTTTAGATGATAAAAAAAGTGATGAATTTATCTTAAAGCAAAATCTCGACGCACTCAGAAAAACAAAAAATGACGAGATGACGCGTATTACACAAGACCTGGTATCGATCCCGGCGACGCTGGTTCGTCTGAAATGGCAGAATCGCCGTGAAATTTATCCGCTACAGGTTAAAGAAGAAATATACGGTGCCGTGATGAACGCCATCATTGAACAGCGGCCAGAACTGAAAGAGAAGATCCTCGGACGTCTTGAGGCCAATTATCAGTACCTGCTTGCGAGAGAAATCGCCACCCTGCGCCTGACGCGCAAGCTGTCAGACGGTGAGTACCGTACCTCAAACGTCACCTGCGTGGCGCTTGATGAGGACGCGCTGACAACACCCCCTACCGCACCGACGGATAGCAAAAACGCATAAACCGACAGGCATAAAAAAAGCCGGCTTTCGCCAGCTTCTTTATCACTTCGAGGCCGCCTTCTCTTCGCCGACCAGTCCAATCTTCAGGTAACCCGCCTGATGCAGCGTGTCCATTACCTTCATCATGGTTTCATAATCAACGGTTTTATCCGCCCGGAAGAAGACCGTGGTGTCTTTCTTACCGCCGGTAAGCTGCTCCAGCGCCGGGATGACCGAGTCGGCCGTCACCGGGTCGTTCCCGAGGAACATGGATTTATCCGCCTTCACCGACAGGTAGATAGGCTTCTCCGGGCGCGGCTGCGGCTGGCTGGAAGAGGCAGGCAAATTGACCTTCACATCCACCGTCGCCAGCGGCGCAGCCACCATGAAGATAATCAGCAGAACCAGCATAACGTCGATAAACGGCGTCACGTTGATTTCATGCATTTCGCCGTTATCGTCCAGATTTTCGTTTAGACGCATCGCCATACTATTAACCTGCGCGCAGTTTAGACGCCGCATGCACCGGCTTAACCGAGCTGGCATTCAGGTCGAGATCGCGACTTTGCAGCAGCAGAACCTGCGCGGCAACGTCACCCAGCGTGGCTTTGTAGTTGCCAATCATACGCGCGAAGATGTTGTAGATAACTACCGCCGGAATAGCGGCTACCAGACCGATTGCCGTCGCCAGCAGCGCTTCGGCGATACCCGGCGCCACGACCGCCAGGTTGGTGGTTTGGGTCTGCGCGATACCGATAAAGCTGTTCATGATGCCCCAGACCGTACCGAAAAGACCGATGAACGGCGAGATCGCACCGATGGTCGCCAGATAACCATTGCCGCGTCCCATGTGTCGGCCAACGGCCGCAACGCGACGCTCCAGGCGGAAACCGGTACGTTCTTTAATGCCTTCGTTATCTTCACTGCCAGCGGAGAGTTCCAGCTCGTTCTGTGCTTCATTCACTAACAGGGTGGTCAGGCTTTTCGCATGGAAGGATGAGGTCATGTCTGAAGCCTGATCCAGAGAGCGGGCTTCAGCCAGCTGCTGCTGTTCCCGCTTAAGGCGACGCTTCTGCGAAAGCAGCTCGGCGCTTTTGCTGAAGAAGATAGCCCAGGTGACAACGGACGCCAGAATCAGGCCGATCATCACAATCTTAACCACGATGTCAGCATGCTGATACATGCCCCAAACGGAGAGATCCGTCTGCATCAAATTATTACCCACTCTGTATCTCCAGGACGCAAATCACAAAATCTGAGCGTAATAATATCAAAACGTCGTCGAATTGATAGTAGTTCTCATTAGTATTTGCATGGTGCCGTAATTTTCGCTCACTTTCCTTGCGCTTACGCAGTAAAAATTTCTTATGCGCTTTTTTGCTAATATTTTCTGCTTATTCGATAAGCCTCCGGGTGCAGTTTTTCCAATCGTGGTAGTCTGGACGTCCAGACGTATAAAAAACAGGGTTAGCGAACATGACAAAAAAGCATCTTGATACCACGCTGGTACAGGCAGGACGCAGCAAAAAATATACTCAGGGATCGGTCAACAGCGTGATTCAACGAGCCTCCTCGCTGGTGTTTGGTACCGTTGAGGAGAAAAAAATCGCCACGCGCAACCGCGCGAAAGGCGGGCTGTTTTATGGCCGTCGCGGCACGCTAACCCATTTTTCTCTGCAGGAGGCGATGTGCGAGCTGGAAGGCGGCGCGGGCTGCGCGCTGTTCCCGTGCGGGGCGGCTGCGGTCGCCAACACCATTCTGGCGTTTGTGGAACAGGGCGATCATATCCTGATGACCAACACCGCCTACGAGCCCAGCCAGGACTTCTGCACCAAAATCCTCAGCAGGCTCGGCGTGACCACCGGCTGGTTTGACCCGCTGATTGGTGAAGGCATTGCCGAACTTATTCAGCCAAACACCCGCATTGTGTTCCTGGAATCTCCGGGTTCACTCACAATGGAAGTTCACGACGTGCCGGCTATCGTGAAGGCCGTGCGCAGCAAAGCGCCAGAGGCGATCGTGATGATCGACAACACCTGGGCGGCAGGCGTGCTGTTCAAAGCGCTGGAATTCGACATTGATATCTCGATTCAGGCGGCGACGAAATACCTGATAGGCCACTCTGACGGCATGATTGGCACTGCGGTCTCCAACGCGCGCTGCTGGGATCAGCTGCGAGAAAATGCCTATCTGATGGGCCAGATGGTGGATGCAGACACGGCCTACATGACCAGTCGCGGTATCCGCACGCTGGGCGTTCGCCTGCGTCAGCACCATGAAAGCAGCCTGAAGGTGGCCGAATGGCTGGCGCAGCATCCGCTGGTTGAGCGCGTTAATCACCCCGCGCTGCCGGGCAGTAAAGGCCACGAATTCTGGCAGCGTGACTTTACGGGCAGCAGCGGTCTGTTCTCGTTCGTGCTGAAAAAACGGCTGAATAACGACGAGCTGGCGAGCTATCTGGATAATTTTACCCTCTTCAGCATGGCCTACTCCTGGGGCGGTTTTGAATCCCTGATCCTGCCTAACCAGCCGGAACAGGTTGCGGCTCTGCGCCCCGGCGGAGAAGTGGACTTCAGCGGTACCCTGATTCGACTGCATATCGGTTTAGAAAATGTTGACGATCTGATTGCCGATTTAGCAGCAGGGTTCGAGCGTATCGTGTAGAGTGCTGGCTGAAAATGTACTCCCTGGACGCTTTTGTGGACACCGCAAGCAGAAAAGTCTGCATGAGTTGCGCCCGGGATCAAACCCGAAGGGCGAATAAGGGAGTACAATAGCGCTATATCTGCTGTTCCACAGGAAAGTCCATGGCTGTTATTCAAGATATTATCGCGGCGCTCTGGCATCACGACTTTGCCGCGCTGGCGGATCCTCACGTCGTCGGTATCGTCTATCTCGTGATGTTCGCAACGCTGTTTCTGGAAAATGGATTACTGCCAGCCTCATTTCTTCCCGGTGACAGCCTGCTTTTACTGGCCGGGGCGTTAATCGGCAAAGGCGTTATGGACTTCACGTCAACGATGGTTATTCTCACCTCCGCCGCCAGCCTGGGCTGCTGGCTGAGCTATCTGCAGGGCCGCTGGCTGGGGAATACCCGCGTCGTGAAAGGCTGGCTGGCGCAGTTACCTCATAAATATCATCAGCGTGCGACCTGCATGTTCGATCGGCACGGCCTGCTGGCATTGCTGGCGGGGCGTTTCCTGGCGTTTGTTCGCACGCTTCTGCCTACCATGGCGGGCATTTCCGGTCTGTCGAACCGCCGCTTCCAGTTCTTCAACTGGCTGAGCGCCCTGCTGTGGGTAGGTGTAGTCACCACGCTCGGCTACGCGCTGAATATGATCCCCTTTGTGAAACACCACGAAGATCAGGTGATGACCTTCCTGATGGTGCTGCCGATGTTCCTGCTGGTGGCAGGGCTGGTAGGGACCATCGCGGTAGTGATTAAGAAGAAGTACTGCAGCGCATAATTCAACAAAGCCGGGTGGCGCTATCGCTTACCCGGCCTACATTTCCCGTCAGGCTCCCTGCATCGTTCGGATGCGTGATGCATCTTCTCCCGGCGTAACGCCGAAATAGCGCTTAAACTCCCGACTGAACTGCGACGCGCTTTCGTAACCCACCCGCATCGCCGCCGCGCTGGCCTTCATGCCGTCGTGGATCATCAGCATCCGCGCCTTGTGCAGCCGATAGGTTTTAAGGTACTGCAGCGGCGAGGTGCTGGTCACCGATTTAAAATTATGGTGAAACGCCGAGACGCTCATGTTCGCTTCCGCCGCCAGCTGGTCGACGCTGAGGTTTTCCGTGTACTGGCTTTCGATACGCTTGAGCACGCGGCTTATCAGGCTGAAGTGGGTCTGTCGGCTCACCAGGGCCAGTAACGCCCCGCCGCCCGGGCCCAACAGCACGTGGTAGAGAATTTCGCGGATAATCTGCTTGCCCAGAATGCGCGCGTCCAGCGGCCTCTCCATGACGTCCAGCAGACGCTCAATGGCGCAGAGGATCTCTTCCGACAGCGTCGCCGAGTTAATCCCGCTCGACGCCATTGACGGCTGGAAGAGCTCATCTTCGCCAATCTCCATCAGCAGCTCCTGCAGCTGAAGGATGTCAACGTTGACGCGAATACCCGCCAGCGGAACGGCCTCTGTCGCGAAGGTTTCACATTCGAAGGGTAAAGGTACTGTCAGAAGCAGATATTCATTGGTGTCGTAGCGGAACACGCGCTCGTTGATATAGCCAATTTTATGGCCCGAGAAGAGAAAAACGATGCCCGGCTGGTACATGACCGGCGTGCGCGTCCCCGGCTGCGTGCCATAGAGCAGGCGAATGTCCGGCAGCAGATCGCTGGCACGATTATCATTATCTATCAATCTCTTAATCTGCGCAGTGAGCTGCTGGCAGATAGCCTCACGGTTCATCTTGCGTTACTCCGGATACGGTTTTCGACGTTAACAGTGTGCGTCGTTTTCCATGCTTTCTCCAGCGCTCTGTAGAAATGGGCAAGACATCGGCAGGAATGTGCATTGAGAGGATAGCCCCGGGCGGCCACAATGTGCAGCATCAGGTAGCCCTCCGCGCCACCACGGTTTTTCACCCACTAAAGGGAACGAGCAATGAACAACTTTAATCTTCACACCCCAACCCGCATTCTGTTTGGTAAAGACGCTATCGCCGATCTGCGCGAGCAGATCCCTGCTGACGCCCGCGTACTGATCACCTACGGCGGCGGCAGCGTGAAAAAAACCGGCGTGCTGGATCAGGTTTACAGCGCGCTGGACGGTCTGGACGTGCGTGAGTTCGGCGGCATCGAGCCAAACCCGTCTTACGAAACGCTGATGAACGCGGTGAAAATCGCCCGCGAAGAAAACATCACCTTCCTGCTGGCCGTCGGCGGCGGCTCCGTGCTGGACGGCACCAAATTCATCGCGGCGGCAGCGCACTACGCTGACGGCATCGATCCGTGGCACATCCTGGAAACCCGCGGCAGCGACATTAAAAGCGCCATCCCGATGGGCTCCGTGCTGACCCTGCCAGCGACCGGCTCTGAATCCAACAAGGGCGCGGTGATCTCCCGTAAAACCACCGGCGACAAACAAGCCTTTATGAACGAACACGTTCAGCCTGTATTCGCCATTCTGGACCCGGTTTACACCTACACCCTGCCTGCGCGTCAGGTGGCGAACGGCGTGGTCGACGCCTTTGTTCATACCGTTGAGCAGTACGTAACATATCCGGTGAATGCCAAAATTCAGGATCGCTTCGCGGAAGGCATTCTGCTGACGCTCGTCGAAGACGGCCCGAAAGCGCTGAAAGAGCCGGAAAACTACGACGTGCGTGCCAACGTAATGTGGGCCGCAACGCAGGCGCTGAACGGCCTGATCGGGGCTGGCGTGCCGCAGGACTGGGCAACCCACATGCTGGGCCACGAGCTGACGGCAATGCACGGTCTGGACCACGCTCAGACGCTGGCCGTTGTGCTGCCTGCCCTGTGGAACGAAAAACGCGATACCAAGCGCGCCAAGCTGCTGCAGTACGCCGAGCGCGTGTGGAACATCACCGAGGGTTCTGACGATGCGCGTATTGATGCCGCCATCGAAGCGACCCGCAGCTTCTTTGAAGGTCTGGGCGTGCCAACGCGCCTGTCCGGCTACGGTCTGGACGGCAGCTCCATCCCTGCCCTGCTGGCGAAACTCGAAGAACACGGCATGACCCACCTGGGCGAGCACGGCGACATTACGCTGGACGTGAGCCGTCGCATCTACGAAGCGGCGCGCTAAGCGTTTTTGCCCTCCCGACTTTCGTTTTTTGACATTTCGTCCAGACTTAATGCACACCCCATCGCCGGAGGAACCCTCCGGCGATGCGCACCTGAAGGAGGAAAAATGGCAAACCAAACCGTAATCAAGCTGCAGGACGGCAACGTGATGCCCCAGTTGGGGCTAGGTGTATGGAAAGCCGGTAACGACGAGGTCGTCTCCGCCATTCATAAAGCCCTGGAAGTCGGCTATCGGTCCATTGATACCGCTGCCGCATACAAAAACGAGGACGGCGTGGGTAAGGCACTCGCCAGCGCCGGCGTCCCCCGCGATGAGTTATTCATCACCACTAAACTCTGGAACGACGATCAAAAACGCCCCCGCGAAGCCCTGCAGGAGAGCCTTGAAAAGCTCCAGCTCGATTTCGTCGATCTCTGGCTGATGCACTGGCCGGTTCCGGCTATCGATCACTACGTTGATGCCTGGAAAGGGATGATTGAACTGCAAAAAGAGGGGCTGGTGAAAAGCATCGGCGTCTGTAATTTCCAGGTTCATCACCTGCAGCGGCTGATTGACGAAACGGGCGTTGCGCCGGTGATTAACCAGATCGAGCTGCACCCGCTGATGCAGCAGCGCCAGCTTCATGCCTGGAACGCCACGCATAAAATCCAGACCGAGTCCTGGAGCCCGCTGGCGCAGGGCGGCGAAGGGGTGTTTGATCAAAAGATTATCCGTGAGCTGGCGGATAAATACGGTAAAACCCCGGCGCAAATCGTTATTCGCTGGCATCTGGACAACGGCCTGGTGGTCATTCCGAAATCGGTCACGCCATCGCGCATCGCCGAGAATTTCGACGTCTGGGATTTCCGCCTGGATAAAGATGAGCTGGGTGAGATTGCGAAGCTGGATAAGGGCAAGCGGCTTGGGCCGGATCCGGACCAGTTTGGCGGTTAATCGCGTAAAAAAGCCGGGTGGCGGCTTCACCTTACCCGGCCTACGTGTCGACATAAAAAACCCCGGCTTGCCGGGGTTTTTTATTTACGCTTTGCGCTTCAGGGGTTTCTTCACACTCGAATTACCGTTCGAACGCTGATGCACAATCGGCGTGTGCTTGGTCAGCGCCGGGCGCGTATTGCGGTTCTGGCGACGCGCTTCGCGCATCTCATCCAGCGTCGGGGCCGGTACCAGGCAGTCGCGGCGGGAGCCGATCAGGTGTTTTTTACCCATCTCTTCCAGCGCCTGACGGATCAGCGGCCAGTTTTTCGGATCGTGGTAACGCAGCAGCGCCTTGTGCAGACGACGCTGTTTATCCCCTTTCGGCACCACCACCTCTTCACTCTTGTAGCCAATCTTACTCAGCGGGTTCTTGCCGGTGTAATACATGGTCGTCGAGTTGGCGAGCGGCGACGGATAGAAGTTCTGCACCTGATCCAGGCGGAAGCGACGCTGCTTCAGCCATAGCGCCAGGTTCACCATGTCCTCATCGCGCGTGCCCGGGTGCGCGGAGATGAAGTACGGGATCAGATACTGCTCTTTGCCCGCCTGCTTTGAGTAGGTGTCGAACAGCTCTTTAAAGCGGTCGTAGCTGCCCATGCCCGGCTTCATCATTTTCGACAGCGGGCCTTCCTCGGTGTGCTCCGGCGCAATCTTCAGATAGCCGCCGACGTGGTGCGTCGCCAGCTCTTTGATGTAGCGCGGATCTTCCACGGCGATGTCGTAACGCACCCCGGAAGCGATGAGGATCTTCTTGATGCCCTTCAGGTCACGCGCGCGGCGGTAGAGGTTGATCGTCGGCTCATGGTTGGTGTCCATGTGCTCGCAAATGCTCGGATAGACGCAGGAGAGGCGACGACAGGTTTGCTCCGCGCGCGGCGACTTGCAGCGCAGCATGTACATGTTCGCGGTTGGACCGCCGAGGTCAGAGATCACGCCGGTAAAGCCCGGCACCGAGTCGCGAATCGCTTCGATCTCATTGATGATCGAATCTTCAGAGCGGCTCTGGATAATACGGCCTTCGTGTTCGGTAATGGAGCAGAACGAGCACCCGCCGAAGCAGCCGCGCATGATGTTGATCGAGAAGCGGATCATCTCATACGCCGGGATACGGGCGTTGCCGTACGCCGGGTGCGGCACGCGCTTGTACGGCAGCGCAAAGACGCTGTCCATCTCTTCGGTGGAGAGCGGGATCGCCGGCGGGTTGATCCAGATAAAGCGCTCGCCGTGCTTCTGCATCAGCGCGCGGGCGCAGCCCGGGTTGGTTTCATGGTGCAGAATACGGGACGCGTGCGCGTAGAGCACCTTGTCGGCTTTCACCTTCTCGTAGGACGGCAGCAGCACGTAGGTCTTTTCCCACGGTTTCGGGCGCGGCGGCTGCACAACGATAGCCTTCGCTTCCGCTTTTTTCGGCTCAACCGGCTTGTTATCGGCACACGGCAGATCTTCGCCGTACGGGTGCGGGATCGGGTCGATTTTGCCCGGCATATCAATGATGCGGGAATCCACCCCGCTCCAGCCCGGCAGCGCCTCTTTCACCATGATCGCGGTATTGCGCACGTCGCGGATACTGCTCACCGGTTCACCCTGCGACAGACGGTGCGCCACTTCCACCAGCGGACGCTCGCCGTTACCGTAAATCAGCATGTCGGCTTTGGAATCCACCAGCACCGAGCGGCGAACGGTATCTGACCAGTAGTCGTAGTGCGCGGTGCGGCGCAGGCTCGCCTCGATGCCGCCCAGGATCACCGGCACGTCTTTCCAGGCTTCTTTACAGCGCTGGGTATAGACCAGGGTCGCGCGGTCGGGGCGTTTACCCGCCACGTTATCCGGCGTGTAGGCGTCGTCATGGCGCAGCTTACGGTCGGCGGTATAGCGGTTGATCATCGAGTCCATGTTGCCTGCGGTGACGCCGAAGAACAGGTTCGGCTTACCCAGACGCATAAAGTCGTCTTTGCTGTTCCAGTCAGGCTGGGAGATGATCCCCACGCGGAAGCCCTGCGCTTCAAGCATACGGCCACAGATGGCCATACCGAAGCTCGGATGGTCAACGTAAGCATCGCCCGTGACCAGAATGATGTCGCAGCTGTCCCAGCCCAATTGGTCCATCTCTTCACGGGACATCGGCAGGAACGGCGCCGGTCCAAAGCAGGCCGCCCAGTACTGGGGCCAGGAGAAGAGGTCACGATCCGGCTGGATCAGGGAAATTGCGCTCATAATGCTTCCGAAGAAAAAATAGACAAAAGGAGCGGGATTATACGCTGGATCAATGTGGGAAATGAAGGGGTATTTATTGCCCGGTGGCGCTACGCTTACCGGGCCTACGGGCCTGTAGGTCGGGTAAGGCGAAGCCGCCACCCGACTCGTTTTACGGTGCCGGATTCACCAGCATCTGCCCCACGGAGCCCCTGTCCATCATCTCCAGCGTCTGGCTGTGGAACAGGAACGGGAAGTGCGGCCACGAAGGCTGACCGTAGTAGACGAGCAGTTCAACCTGACCGTCTACCCAGACGGTATCTTTCCAGCCGCGATCTTCCGGGAACGGCATCGCGCCGTTGACGTTGCGGATCAGGAATGACACCCCTTCAATGTGGAACGACTGCGGCATATCTGAACGAACCGTCCAGCGCTCCCAGGTGCCCTGCTGCGCGGTAATGTCGATGCGGTTGACGTCCCACAGCGCGCCGTTGATCCCCGGATCGTCGCCCAGGCTGATATCACGGCTGCGCACCGGCGAGCCGCTCATGATCTCCTGCGGCAGCAGACGCATTGGCAGGCTATCGGTCACCAGCGGCAGCAGACCGGTTGGACGCAGGGTCAGCACCAGGGTCGAGACAAGTATGCTCGACGGTTCAAAGAACCCGCGAATACGGTCAACAATGCTCGCCGCTTCGCCGCAGGTCAGCGACACTTCATCCCCGTTGGTCATATCCACGAGAATTTCGCGACGTTCACCTGGCGAGAGCGCCAGCTGTTTGACGGAAACCGGCGCAGGTAAAAAGCCCTGGTCGCCGGAGATCACGTGCAGCGGGCGGCCATCGCTCATTTGCAGCTGATAGCGGCGCGAGTTGGAGGCGTTGAGCAGGCGCAGGCGCACCCAGCCGCGCGAGACTTCGACATACGGGCTTTGCGCGCCGTTGACCAGTAGCGTATCGCCGACGAAGCCGCCGCTACCCGGCTCGCTGTATTCCGGCGTACCGAAATTATCCAGACGTTTGTCCTGGATGATAATGGGGAAGTCATCCACGCCGTAGTGGTTCGGGATCGGCAGGGATTTGCTGACCTCATCTTCCACCAGCCACATTCCGGCCAGACCGTTATAGACCTGCTGTGCCGTGCGGTTAGGCGTGTTGGCGTGATACCACAGGGTTGCCGCGCTCTGGCGAATCGGCAGAACGGGCGCCCAGTCGGCGCTGGGTGACATCATTCGCGCCGCGCCGCCAATCAACGGGCCTGGAACCTGTAAGCCGCTGACGGTCATGGCAACATTTTCAGGGGTTCGGTTGCTGTAGATGAGCTTTACGTCATCGCCATTCCACACGCGTATGGTCGGCCCAAGATAACGTCCGTTAATGCCCCAGATAGACGCACGCGTCCCCTGGGTAAAGGACCAGTGGCTGCGCTGCAGCGTCAGGAAAAGCGGCTGGCCACGACGAGATTCAATTAATGGCGGAATAGGCAGCGGCTGTTGCTGCCCGGCGGCGCTGGCTGTCAGCGGCATCGCACCCGCACAAAGGGCGATCCCGGAAGCCTGAATAAACTGACGCCGACTGAGTGACATATAAGCTCCATCTGAAACGACTAACAACGCGGGAATTCGTTTTCCCTTCAACGCCGGATTAAATCTTACCGGCGGCTTCTCTCTCTGCGACTTCTTTGTCGAGCTGCGCAATATGCTGAGCCATCAGCTCACGGCAGTGCGCTGCCAGCTCGCGCACCTGGTCTTTACCGTATTTGCTGGTATCGACGGGGGGCAGCATTTCGACAATCACCAGCCCGTTATTCAGGCGGTTAAGATTAATCTTATTCGAAGTATTGGAAACGCACACGGGAATAATTGGAACACCTGCCGCAATTGCAGCATGAAACGCACCGGTTTTAAACGGCAGCAGGCCGCGGCCGCGGCTGCGCGTTCCTTCCGGGAACATCCAGATTGAGATTCTGCGCTTTTTAAAATGATTCACCACTTCCGCAATGGTGCTGTGCGCTTTTGCACGGTTGTTACGGTCGATCAGCAGGTTACCGGTAAGCCAGTACAGCAGGCCAAAAAACGGGATCCACAGCAGGCTTTTTTTCCCCACCGTCACGGTCGGCGGCAAAACGATATTTGCGGCGGTCACCATATCGTAATTGTTCTGATGGTTAGCGATATAGATGGCGTTACCGAAATTCTCCGCCCCTTCAGGCAGACGTTTTTCAACCTTCAGACCAAACAGCGGCGCAAGGCGACCGAACATATGGCCGAAGGTGGCAACATGCTTAGGATTTCGCGGACTGAACAGGCAATAGATGCAGCCGAAAATACAGACCAGAATGCAGTAGATAACGGTAAGAATAAGACGAACAATATATAGCATAGCGACCTCTGAAGCCCCAACAGCTGACAATTATACTTCACCTGTGGCCAGGTAAGGACTTTATTACGAGCGCGTATTGTTAATCGCAACGCACGAATTAACAACGATTTTACGGGAAATTTTACTGAAATTCCCCCTCCGGGCAGAGGGGGATATCACGACATTACTCTTCGCTGTCACCCGCGGCGCTGCGTGCAGGAGAGTCAATCTCCACGCGGTCGATGCGCTGCAGGCCGCGCATCAGCGAGCCGCGGCGACCGCGCTCACCCACCACTTTCTGCAGCTCTTCCGGACGAAGCTTGATCTTACGCTTGCCGACGTGAATGGTCAGCGTGCTCTGCGGCGGCAGGAGGAAGAGGTGCGCCAGGCCATCTTCGCCTTTCGCGGCTTCCGCCGACGGGATGTTGATGATCTTGTTACCCTTGCCTTTCGACAGTTCCGGCAGATCGCTGACCGGGAACATCAGCATACGTCCGGCGGTAGTGATCGCCAGCAGCATGTCGCTTTCGTTCTCAATCACCAGCGGCGCCATTACGTGGGCGTTGTCCGGCAGGCTGATCAGCGCCTTACCGGCGCGGTTGCGGGAGACCAGATCGTTAAAGGTACAGATAAAGCCGTAGCCCGCATCGGACGCCAGCAGCAGCTTCTGATCATCGGCTTCCATCAGCATATGGTCGACCGTCGCACCCGGCGGCAGCGTCAGCTTGCCGGTGAGCGGTTCGCCCTGCCCGCGCGCGGAAGGCAGCGTGATCGGGTCAATGGCGTAGCTGCGACCGGTGGAATCGATAAACGCCACCGGCTGGTTGCTCTTACCTTTCACCGCCGCTTTGAAGCTGTCGCCCGCTTTGTAGCTCAGCCCCGGCGCGTCGATATCGTGGCCTTTGGCGCTACGCACCCAGCCGCTCTGCGACAGAACAATGGTCACCGGCTCGGACGGCTGCATGTCGTGTTCGTTCATCGCCTTCGCTTCTTCGCGCTCGTGCAGCGGAGAACGACGGTCGTCGCCGAAGGCGTCTGCATCGGCCTGCAGCTCTTTCTTCAGCAGGGTGTTCATCTTGCGCTCGGACGCGAGGATCGCCTGCAGCTGATCGCGTTCTTTTTCCAGCTCGTTCTGCTCGCCGCGGATCTTCATCTCTTCCAGTTTGGCGAGATGGCGCAGCTTCAGTTCGAGGATCGCTTCGGCCTGGGTTTCGCTGATGCCAAAGCGCGACATCAGCGCCGGCTTCGGCTCGTCCTCGGTACGGATGATCTCAATCACTTCGTCGATGTTGAGGAACGCCACCAGCAAACCTTCGAGAATATGCAGGCGCTTAAGCACTTTCTCCAGACGGTAATTCAGACGACGGCGTACCGTATCGCGGCGGAACGTCAGCCATTCGGTGAGGATCTCCAGCAGGTTTTTCACCGCCGGGCGTCCGTCGAGGCCGATCATGTTCAGGTTGATGCGGTAGCTTTTTTCCAGATCGGTGGTGGCGAACAGGTGGTTCATCACCTGCTCCATGTCCACGCGGTTCGAGCGCGGCACGATCACCAGACGGGTCGGGTTCTCGTGGTCAGATTCGTCGCGCAGGTCGTCCACCATCGGCAGCTTTTTATTGCGCATCTGGGAGGCGATCTGCTCCAGCACTTTGGCACCGGAAACCTGATGCGGCAGCGCGGTGATGACGACTGCGCCGTCCTCTTTGTTCCACACCGCGCGCATGCGCACGGAGCCGCGGCCGTTCTGGTAGATTTTGCGGATTTCCGCGCGCGAGGTGATGATTTCGGCTTCGGTCGGATAGTCCGGCCCCTGCACGATATCCAGCAGCTCGTCCAGCGAGGTTTTCGGCTGCTCGATCAGGGTGATGGCGGCTTTCGCCACTTCACGCAGGTTATGCGGCGGAATGTCCGTCGCCATACCGACCGCGATACCGGTGGTGCCGTTCAGCAGGATGTTCGGCAGACGCGCAGGCAGCATCTTCGGCTCCTGCATCGTACCGTCGAAGTTTGGTACCCAGTCAACGGTTCCCTGACCCAGCTCGCCCAGCAGCACTTCGGCATATTTAGACAGGCGGGATTCGGTATAACGCATCGCCGCGAAGGATTTCGGATCGTCCGGCGCACCCCAGTTCCCCTGCCCGTCCACCAGCGGGTAGCGGTAAGAGAACGGTTGCGCCATCAGCACCATCGCTTCATAACAGGCGCTGTCGCCGTGCGGATGGTATTTACCCAGCACGTCACCGACGGTACGGGCGGATTTCTTGAACTTGGCGCTGGCGCTCAGGCCCAGCTCGGACATCGCATAGACGATGCGGCGCTGAACGGGCTTCAGGCCATCTCCGATAAACGGCAACGCCCTGTCCATGATGACGTACATGGAGTAGTTCAGGTAGGCGTTTTCCGTGAATTCATGTAGCGCGAGGCGCTCTGCCATATCGCTCATTACGTGTGATTCCTCAACTCAGAAACCGAAGGGTTTCAGGCAATATTGCCGCAGATACTACCTTATCTGGCGAGTTGAGTCACAAAGAAAAAGGGCCGCATCTGCGGCCCTTTTCGGGTTATTTGTTCAGCTTAATAACCTGCTTCACGTCGATTTCAAAATCGTTCCACTCTTTATCGACCTTGCCCTGGATTTCCACTTTATCCTGCGGGGTGACGGTCACGCCGTTCCAGCGCTTGTGGTCAATCTCCACGTTGACCGTGCCGGTCTCATCGCGGAAGGTGTAGCGGTCATCGGACAGGCGCTCGGTAATGTTCCCGCGCAGCTTCACCCAGGCATCGTCCTTCAGGTCTTTCACTTTTGCCGCGGTGGTGAGGTTGGCGTTGTTATCGACAAAACCGCCCTGCTGAGTTTGCGTCTGGGTCTGCGTGGCCGATGGGCCAGTAAAACCGCCCTGAGCAGCAAAGACCGGCGCGGTGGTCATCATCATGATGGCAGCAATTGCAGCGAATTTTTTCATCTTCATCTCTCCCTTTAATGTCGTTTCGCAATCCATTTAACAGGGTAATCCTTAACAACTTCTTAAGGGAAAAATTTATTTATTATTGCTGTACAGCGGGCGCTTGCAGAGGGTTTACTGACGGCATCAAGGAGGGAACATGCGCATTTTACTGGTAGAAGACGACAGGTTAATTGGCGACGGCATCAAGGCAGGGTTAAGCAAAATGGGCTTTAGCGTGGACTGGTTTACCGACGGAAAAACCGGTCAGGCCGCGCTCTCTTCTGCACCCTATGATGCCGTGGTGCTGGATCTGACGCTGCCGGAAATTGACGGTCTGGAGATCCTGCGCGCGTGGCGCGAAAGCGGGCGCAGCGAGCCGGTATTAATTCTGACGGCGCGGGATGCCCTTAACCAGCGCGTCGAAGGGCTGCGTCTTGGCGCGGATGATTATCTCTGTAAGCCGTTCGCGCTGATTGAAGTGGGCGCCCGCATCGAAGCGCTGGTCCGCCGCAGCCACGGGCAGGCGCGTAGCGAGCTACGTCACGGGAAGGTCACGCTCGATCCGACCCGTCTCGTCGCCACGCTGGACGGTGAGCCGCTGACGCTCAAGCCGAAAGAGTTCGCGCTGCTGGAACTGTTAATGCGTAGCGCGGGCCGGGTGCTGCCGCGAAAGCTGATCGAGGAAAAACTCTATACCTGGGACGACGACGTCTCCAGCAACGCCATCGAGGTTCACGTCCATCATTTGCGCCGCAAGCTTGGCAGCGAGTTTATCCGCACCGTGCACGGCATCGGCTACACCCTGGGTGACGCATGAAGCTGACGCAACGCCTGAGCCTGAAGCTGCGCCTGACGCTTCTCTTTTTACTCCTGTCTCTGACGGCCTGGTTTGCCGCCAGCGTTGTCGCCTGGCAGCAGACGACCCACAAGCTCGACAAGCTGTTCGATACCCAGCAGATGCTGTTTGCCAAGCGGCTGCTGACGATGGATCTGGACGAGATCCGCGCCCCCGAACGCATGCGCGAGATCCCGAAAAAAGTGAAGCATGGTAGTCTGGACGATGACGCGCTGGCTTTCGCCATTTACGCCGTCGACGGCAAAATGATCCTCAACGACGGCGAAAACGGGCGCGATATTCCGTACCACTATCGCCGCGACGGGTTCGATAACGGGCAGCTACAGGGCGACAACGACGAATGGCGCTTTTTATGGCTGACCTCACCCGACGGGAAGTACCGCGTGGTGGTCGGCCAGGAGTGGGAGTACCGTCAGGAGATGGCGCTGGACGTGGTCAGCTCGCAGCTTACGCCGTGGCTGGTGGCGCTGCCCGTAATGCTGCTGTTGCTGATCCTGCTGTTGAGCCGCGAGCTGAAGCCGCTGAAAAAGCTGGCGCAGACCCTGCGCTCCCGCTCGCCGGATGCCACCGATAACCTGCCGACGGAGGGAGTCCCGACGGAAGTGCGCCCCCTGCTCGACGCGCTGAATCATCTCTTTGCCCGCACCCAGGAGATGATGACCCGCGAGCGCCGCTTTACGTCCGATGCCGCCCACGAGTTACGCAGCCCGCTGGCGGCCCTGAAGGTGCAAACTGACGTGGCGCTGCTCTCTCATGACGATCCGCAGGCGCGGGAAAAGGCGCTGACGCAGCTGCATGCGGGCATCGACCGCGCTTCCCGGCTGGTGGATCAGCTCCTCACGCTGTCGCGTCTGGACACGCTGGATAACCTTGACGATGTCGAACCGATTCCCCTTGCCGACTTACTGCAGTCGGCCGTGCTGGATATCTGGCATCCGGCGCAGCAGGCGGGCATTGATGTTCGCCTGAACATCCATGCACCAGAGGTTAAACGCCCGGGCCAGCAGCTGCTCCTGAGCCTGCTGGTGCGCAACCTGCTGGATAACGCGATTCGCTACAGCCCGCGCGGCAGCGTGGTGGACGTGACGCTGGACGCGCGTAGCTTTACCGTGCGCGACAACGGTCCCGGCATTTCACCGGACGCGCTGGCGCGCGTCGGCGAGCGCTTTTATCGTCCGCCGGGCCAGGATGCGACGGGCAGCGGGCTGGGATTATCCATCGTAAAACGCATCGCCGCCCTGCACGGGATGCGCGTTTCGCTGAGCAATGCCCCTGAAGGCGGTTTTGACGCGAAGGTCAGCTGGTAAGGGATTATTGCGTTTAATGCAAAAGACTTTGCACATTTTGCTCATTTTACCGCACCGTCCTCGCGCGTAGAATACTCGCCATACTCTCATCATCGAGGACAACTCATGAGCAACATTCTGATTATCAACGGCGCAAAAGAATTTGCGCACTCTAAAGGCCAGCTGAATGACACCCTGACCGAGGTCGCGGACGGTTTCCTCCGCGACGCCGGGCATGATGTTAAGGTCGTGCGTGCAGACAGCAACTACGACGTGAAAGCCGAAGTGCAGAACTTCCTGTGGGCTGACGTGGTGATCTGGCAGATGCCAGGCTGGTGGATGGGCGCGCCGTGGACCGTGAAAAAATACATGGACGACGTGTTCACTGAAGGTCACGGCTCACTGTATGCCAGCGATGGCCGCACCCGCTCTGACGCCTCTAAGAAATACGGCTCGGGCGGCCTGATTCAGGGCAAAAAATATATGCTCTCCCTGACCTGGAACGCCCCGCTGGAAGCCTTCACCGAGAAAGATCAGTTCTTCGAAGGCGTAGGCGTTGACGGCGCGTACCTGCCGTTCCACAAGGCGAATCAGTTCCTGGGCATGGATCCGCTGCCGACCTTTATCGTCAACGACGTGATTAAAATGCCTGACGTCCCGAGCTATATCGCAGAATATCGCAAGCATCTCGCGGAAATTTTTGCTTAACTGGTAGCCTGGAATTAAAGGAGTAGTAAACATGCTTACCGTTATCGCAGAAATCCGTACTCGTCCAGGTCAACATCACCGTCAGGCGGTGCTGGATCAGTTCGCGAAAATTATCCCGACCGTACTGAAAGAAGAAGGCTGCCACGGCTACGCGCCGATGGTGGATGCTGCCACTGACGCCAGCTTCCAGGCGACCGCGCCAGACTCGATCATCATGGTTGAGCAGTGGGAAACCGTCGCGCATCTTGAAGCGCACCTGCAGACCCCGCACATGAAAGCGTGGAGCGACGCGGTGAAGGGTGACGTGCTGGAAACCCACATCCGTATTCTGGAGCAAGGGGTTTAAGCTCGTGGTATTTGCCGGGTGGCACTGCGTTTACCCGGCCTACAAAACCTGAACCGTAGGCCCGGTAAGCGCTAGCGCCACCGGGCTTTGTTTTAGCTGCTTTTCTTCCCCGGTTTTAACCCACGGTGTAACTCGTTGATGCGCTTCATCGACTTGATGGTGCGCTGCGGCTCGGTGGAGGCCACGGATAAAATAATCATCTCCAGACACAGCAGCACCGTGCCGTGGAGCGGGATTTTGCCCTTTTCGCCGCCGCGCGGAACGTGGATAACCACGCTGGCCTCCTTGCTGAAGCGTGAATCGAGGGCGTTGGTCAGCAGGATGGTTGGAATGCCCAGACGTTTTGCTTCACGCAGCGTGGTTTGCCCCTCCCGGTGCGCGGATTTCTGCGCCATCATCACCAGCACGTCGCCGCGCTGAAGCGCGATCAGCTGCTCGGCAAGCCCTATCCCGGTACGGTTAAGCGGCGTGGCGGGTAACCCCATACGACTGAACAGCCTGGCGGTGTACTCGGCCAGAATGCCGGAGGCGCCAATACCAAATATGGCGACCTGCCTCGCCTGCGCCAGCAGAGAGACCGCCTGGGCCATCGCGTAGCGGTTGTGGGGCTCGGATAACACCTCGCAGGTGTGTTGATGCCCCTCCAGCACAAAATCAATGCTCGCGTTGACGTCGCTGGCGAGCGTGTTCACCGTGGAGGACATCTTTTCGCTGGAGGTGACCACCGGACCAAACCACTGCTCCAGCGTCTGCTTGAGATCGCGCAGCCCGGCGAAACCCAGCGCCTGAATGGCGCGAACTACCGTGGCATCCGACGTTTTCAACAACGCCGCAATCTCCATTGCGGTCTGTTCCATCACCGCTTCGCGGTTGTCATGAATATAGCGTGCAACCTGCAGCAGACGCGGCGTCAGCTGATGCGCGCGGGCGCGAAAGCGGTCGCCGTAGACATCCACGCGCCCTTTCTCTTTGCGGATCACCGTGTCGCCTCCGGCAGCGGACGCCCGGCAATTTGCGACTGCACCTGCGCGGCCATCAGCCCTAAAGAGGCGAACGAATTCGAGATGGCCTCTTCGCGCGAGATCAGCACGTAGTGCCCGGTTCGGCAGGCCTTCAGGAACTGACACCAGCCCGGCATCACCGCCTCCATGGCCGCCAGCTCGTCCTGCGGTTTACCGCCCGTATCCCCGCGCCAGGTGGCGAAGACGAAATCGGCATCCAGCTCCGGCAGGCGCTCGGCGCTGACGTCAATCCGCCCCCCTTCCGGGATGGACTCAATCAGCGGCGGGAAGGTGAACCCGGCATCGCGCAGCACGCGGCCCAGCGAGTGGTAGCTGTGCATGGCGTTAATCTTTCCCTGATTCGCCTGAATTACGGACACGGTCACCTTGCGGGTATCAATAGTCGCCTTCAGCGCCTTAATCTGCTCCTGATAGCGCCGCTCCAGAACCTTGAGCCGCGCCTGCGTTCCCGTCAGCTGCGCCAGCTTGCGGTAGATTTCCGGCGCGCCGCCGTCGAGATGATCGATGCTTACCGTCGGGGCAATTTTTTCCAGCTGTTCCACCGGGGTGTTGCGGGTCGGCTCGGTAATAATGAGGTCAGGCTTTGCGGCGGCGATAGCTTCAATGTCGATATCGGCCGTGCCGATAAATTTAATGTCGGAATTATCGAAGTCGACGCCGGTCAACATGCCGCTTGAGCGCAGAAAGTGGCTGCCGTCCGGCCGCGTGCGGCCATGGCTTGCCACCGGCGGTACGCCAAGTTCAATCAGCGGAATGGTGATATCCAGATCGTGTAAGGAGACAATCCGCTTCGGATGAACCGGCACCACCACTTTTCGGTTCAGATCGTCAGTAAACGTCTGCGTCGGCTCCGCCGCACTCACCGCGAACCCCACCAGCAACAGCATCGAAAACACTACGCGCATTATAGTCCCCTAAAATCTGTCCCGACGCTGCCAGAGCAGCAGCAGGAAAAACGGTCCGCCAATCAATGAAATCACAATTCCCGCCGGCAGCTGCAGCGGGAGGAATGCCAGACGTCCGACGTTATCCGCCAGCAGCACCAGCAGCGCGCCCAGCGCGGCGCTTCCCGTCAGGAGCGCCGTTTGCCCACCGCGCAGCAGCAGGCGCGCCATATGCGGGGCAATCAGCCCCACGAAACCAATACTGCCCACGCAGGAGACGCAGGCCGCCGTCAGCACCACCGGGGCAAGAACCCGCAGCAGCGCCAGCCGGGTTGTGCGTACGCCAAGGCCCGCTGCGGCCTGATTGCCGAGCAACGCCACGTCCGCTGCCCGCGCGGTAAACAGCAGCAGCGCAAACGCGGGGGCAGCCCAGAGCGCGGCTAACCCCACCAGCGTCCAGTTTGCCGCATGCAGGCTTCCCGCCAGCCACAGCATCGCAGTCTGCACGTCCCGCACGTCGGCGGTGGTGATAAAGACGCCCATTGCCGCGGCAAAGGCCCACGACACGCCGATGCCGATCAGGATGAATCGCGGGCGCGAGATATCGCGGGCCAGGGCGATTACCAGCAGCGCGGTACGCAGCCCACCGGCCATGCCGACCAGCGGACGCCAGGCCAGGCCCAGCGCCGGGAACTGAAAAATCAGCAGCAGAACCGCCGCGCTACAGCCCTCCTTCACGCCGATAAGCCCGGGGTCAGCCAGGCCATTGCGGGTGATGGACTGCATTGCCGCCCCCGCCATACCGAGCATCGCCCCGCACAGCACCGCCATCAGCAGGCGCGGCAGGCGGATATCCATCACGATGTAGCGCGTCTCCGCCGTCAGACTCTCAGGCGAAAACAGCGCGCGCCCGATGGCGGAGGCGGGAATGGGCAGAGAACCGTGCATCAGGCCAAAGCCCAGCAGGCTTAGCGCCACCAGCGCTAAAAGGGTCAGGCACGCCAGCGCCCGCGGGCGAACCAGCGCCGAGAGGCGGCCAATACGGATCGCGCGGAATCCGGCCCGGTTCATTTGAACATCCTCGATGCCATAAAGATGAACACGGGCGCGCCGACCAGGGCCGTCATAATGCCGGTTGCCAGCTCCCAGGGCGTAAACAGCGTGCGGGCGGCGATATCCGCCAGCAGCAACACCAGCGCGCCGCACAGGGCAGACAGCGGCACCATCACGCGTAAATCAACCGACACCAGACGGCGAATGAGCTGCGGCACGACCAGGCCGATAAAACCAATCGGCCCGGCGACAGAGACGGCCGCGCCGCAGAGCAGCGCGATGGCCAGCAGGGCGAGCAGGCGAGTTTTCAGCAGCGACACGCCGAGCCCCTGCGCCATCCGGTCTCCCAGCGCCAGCATGTTGAGCGAGGGAGACAGTCCGATAGCGAGAACAAAACCGGCTGCCGCCGCCCAAAGGGCGCTCTGGAGCGTCTGCACGTTGATCCCGGCCAGGTCCCCTGCCAGCCAGGTGCGCATGGCGAGCAGCGTCTGTTCATCAAGAATTAACACCGCGGCGGTAATCGACGAGGCAAACGCCGACATCGCCACGCCGCACAGCGTGACCTTCATCGGCGTAAGCCCGGTGCGGCCGGACGAGGAAAACATCAGCACCAGCAAAAACAGCGCGGC
This sequence comes from Enterobacter cloacae complex sp. CARB60, assembly GCF_036487345.1. Taxonomy (NCBI): domain Bacteria; kingdom Pseudomonadati; phylum Pseudomonadota; class Gammaproteobacteria; order Enterobacterales; family Enterobacteriaceae; genus Enterobacter; species Enterobacter cloacae complex sp. CARB60. Next base: position 597,313 of record NZ_JAZKLC010000002.1, on the reverse strand, counting down.
GGCACCGGCGGCGGCAACGAGCGGGCGACCAAACGGCAGCGACAGCTCAAGCGCGCTGGTAATCACTACCGCCAGCGCGGCCCCGGCGTTGAGCCCCAGAATATGCGGCTCGCCGAGCGGGTTGCGGATCACGGACTGCAGCAGCACGCCCGCCACGCCGAGGGCGGCGCCCGTCACCATCGCGGCGCAGAGGCGCAGCAGTCGTAATTTGATAATGACGGTATGGTCGAAATTGCGCGGGTCGAAATGGAAGAATGCCTCCACCACCGTCTGCGGAGCAATAAAGCGCGCGCCGATCCCCAGGTGCATAATTGCGCCCAGTGCCAGCAGCAACGCGAAGATCGGAAAGGCCAGAGAGGAGCGCATCATGGCTGAACGGTAACCTGGCGAAACGGCATGAAGAACGGCTTGCCGGTCAACGGGTTTATGGACATATGCACGTCCACATCAAACACCGCTTTGATCAGCTCCGGCGTGCAGGCATCGCCCTCATGCAATACGCCTTCAACTTTTCCCTGGCGTAAAAAGACCAGCGAATCGCCGTAGTTCACGGCGAAGTTGAGATCGTGCAGCACCACCACCACGGTACGCCCGTGCCGGCGGGTCAGGACGTGCAGCAGTTCCAGGATCTCCACCTGATAGCGGAGATCGAGAAACGTCGTGGGCTCGTCAAGCAGGATATACGGCGTTTGCTGCGCCAGCGCCATGGCGATCCAGCAGCGCTGACGCTGGCCGCCGGACAGGCTTTCCACCGGCATATGGGCAAATTCTGCCGTACCGGTCAGGCGCAGGGCCTCTTCCACCGCCAGTTCGTCCTCGTCGCTCCACTGACGCATAAAGTTCTGCCAGGGAAAACGCCCGCGCGAGACCAGTTCAAAAACGGTTAACCCTTCCGGCAGCAGCGGAGACTGCGGGAGAATGCCAAGCTGACGGGCGACAGCTTTGGTCGGCTGCTCATGAATGGCTTTACCGTCCAGCAGCGCGGCGCCTCCCAGCGGCTGCAGCAGCCGCGCGATCGTGCTCAACAGCGTGGATTTTCCACAGCCGTTCGCCCCTACCAGCACCGTCATTTTCTGCTGTGGGATCGCAAGAGAGATATCATCAACGATGATTTTTTCTGATAGCCCGCAGAGAGGTTCTCCAGAACCAGTCCCGGTTGTTTTGTGTTGTGAGCCACGTGAACGCCAACGTAATGAAAAACCAACAAATAAAAATAAAACTCATTCTCTTTTGAGAGTTTGACGCTGCGCCATGTAGTAGTCAAGAGAAGAAACACCCTGAAAAAACCAGGGGTAAGCCAGAGGGAAGATGAACATGGCATGGCTTACAAAAACTTTAATTTCAATAAGTTAATTATTATTCCGCTGTGCTTATGCGTAGGGTTAAACGCTGTAGTCGATTTTTTCGTTTTTCCATTTACTACTACATTCGCACGTGATTGAATGATTCTCAATTACATGTTCGATGCCCGCTGTGGCTAACGGACAGACCGTAAAAGGGCAATGACTCACACATTTTTCCGCGAAACGTCATTCGCGGGATATTTCGGGATAACAGATGTAATGGCTACGTTCACACCTTCACTCTCTGGGGTAAAAGGGCGCGCGCTCTTTTCACTGCTGTTTATGGCGCCGCTGGTGCAGGCAGCAGGCACCACCACGGCTAAAGACGGCGAAACGCTTACCGTCACCGCCGATCCAACTACTGCGGCAGAGGCCACGAATGGCTATCAGCCGTTGAATACCTCCACCGCTACGTTAACCAACATGCCGATGCTGGATATCCCGCAGGTGGTTAATACCGTCAGCGATAAAGTGCTGGAGGATCAGCACGCCACCACGCTAGATGAAGCGCTCTATAACGTCAGCAACGTAGTGCAGACCAACACCCTGGGCGGTACGCAGGATGCCTTCGTGCGCCGCGGGTTTGGCGCGAACCGCGACGGCTCGATCATGACCAACGGCCTGCGCACCGTCCTGCCGCGCAGCTTCAATGCCGCAACCGAGCGCGTGGAGGTGCTGAAAGGCCCGGCCTCAACGCTCTATGGCATTCTCGATCCGGGCGGCCTGATTAACGTCGTCACCAAACGCCCGGAGAAAACCTTCGGCGGTTCCCTTTCCGCCACCTCTTCCAGCTTTGGCGGCGGCACCGGACAGATCGATGTTACCGGCCCGATTGACGGCACGCGCCTGGCGTATCGCCTGACGGGCGAATATCAGGACGAGGATTACTGGCGCAATTTCGGCACCGAACGCAGCACCTTTATCGCCCCGTCGCTCACCTGGTTTGGCGACGATGCCACCGTGACCGTGCTCTATTCGCATCGCGACTATAAAACGCCGTTCGATCGCGGGACGATCTTCGATCTCAACACTAAGAAAGCCGTCAACGTCGATCGCAAAACCCGCTTCGATGAGCCGTTTAACGTGACCGACGGCCAGTCCGATCTCGCCCAGCTCAACGCAGAATATCGCCTCAACAGCCAGTGGACCGCGAAGTTCGACTACAGCTACAGCCAGGATAAGTACAGCGATAACCAGGCCCGCGTGATGGCCTACGATTCAAAAACCGGCAACCTGACCCGCCGCGTGGATGCGACCCAGGGCTCGACCCAGCGTATGCACACGACGCGAGCGGATCTGCAGGGGAACGTGGACATCGCGGGCTTTTACAATGAGATCCTGACCGGCGTGTCGTATGAGAATTACGATCTGCTGCGTACGGACATGATCCGCTGTAAGAACGTTAAGGACTTCAATATTTACAACCCGAGCTACGGCAGCCTCGGCAAGTGCACCACCGTCTCGGCGTCCGACAGCGATCAAACCATCAAGCAGGAGAGCTACTCCGCCTACGCCCAGGACGCGCTGTACCTGACCGATAAGTGGATCGCCGTCGCCGGACTGCGCTACCAGTATTACACCCAGTACGCGGGAAAAGGACGTCCGTTTAACGTGAACACCGACAGCCGCGACGACCAGTGGACGCCGAAGCTGGGTCTTGTCTATAAGCTCACCCCGGCGGTCTCGCTGTTTGCCAACTATTCCCAGACGTTTATGCCGCAATCGTCCATTGCGAGCTACATCGGCGACCTGCCGCCGGAGACGTCGAACGCGTATGAAATCGGCGCTAAGTTTGACCTGTTCGACGGCATTACCGCCAACATCGCGCTGTTTGATATCCACAAGCGCAACGTGTTGTACACCGAAAGCATTGGTGATGAAACCGTCGCCAAAACCGCAGGTCGCGTGCGCTCGCAGGGCGTGGAAGTGGATCTTGCCGGATCGTTGACCGAGAACACCAACATTATCGCCAGCTACGGCTATACCGACGCGAAGGTGTTGGAAGACCCGGACTATGCGGGCAAACCGTTGCCGAACGTGCCGCGCCATACCGGCTCCCTGTTCCTGACCTACGATATTCACAATGCGTTTGCCGGGAATACCCTGACGCTGGGCGGCGGCGGGCACGGCGTAAGCCGTCGTTCCGCAACCAACGGTGCGGATTATTATCTGCCGGGCTATTTCGTAGCGGATGCGTTTGCGGCGTATAAGATGAAGCTGCAGTATCCAGTGACGCTGCAGGTGAACGTGAAGAACCTGTTTGATAAGACCTACTACACATCGTCCATTGCGACCAACAACCTGGGCAACCAGATTGGCGATCCGCGCGAAGTGCAGTTTACGGTTAAGATGGAGTTTTGACGTCAGTGCGGGGTGTTCCCCTCACCCTAACCCTCTCCCCAAAGGGGCGAGGGGATCGATCGTAGGCCCGGTAAACGCAGCGCCACCGGGCAAAAAAAAGCCCTGCATCGCAGGGCTTTTTCAGCATCAGGCCTCAATATCCGCCATATCGCCTTTCTCCTGCAGCCAGTTACGTCGGTCTTCCGAACGTTTCTTGGCAAGGAGCATATCCATCATGGCGTTAGTTTGCTGTTCGTCTTCGTCGCTGATCGTCAGCTGCACCAGACGGCGCGTGTTCGGATCCAGCGTCGTTTCGCGCAGCTGCATCGGGTTCATCTCGCCCAGCCCTTTAAAGCGCTGCACGTTCGGTTTGCCCTTCTTGCGCTTCAGCTGTTCCAGCACGCCCGCTTTCTCTTCTTCCGTCAGCGCGTAGTAAACCTCTTTGCCGAGGTCGATACGGTACAGCGGCGGCAGCGCCACGTGGACGTGACCGTTTTTCACCAGCGTTTTAAAGTGCTTCACAAACAGCGCGCACAGCAGCGTAGCAATGTGCAGACCGTCGGAGTCCGCATCCGCGAGGATACAGATCTTGCCGTAGCGCAGCTGGCTCAGATCGTCGCTGTCCGGATCGATGCCGATCGCTACCGAGATATCGTGGACTTCCTGCGAGGCCAGCACTTCATCAGAAGAGACCTCCCAGGTATTCAGGATCTTACCCTTGAGCGGCATGATCGCCTGATATTCACGATCGCGCGCCTGCTTGGCCGATCCACCCGCCGAGTCCCCTTCCACGAGGAACAGCTCGGTACGGTTGAGATCCTGCGCGGTACAGTCTGCCAGCTTGCCCGGCAGCGCAGGGCCGCTGGTCAGCTTTTTACGCACCACTTTCTTCGCGGCGCGCAGACGACGCTGGGCGCTGGAAATGGCCATTTCGGCCAGCATTTCTGCCGCCTGAACGTTCTGGTTCAGCCACAGGGTAAACGCATCTTTCACCACGCCGGAGACGAACGCCGCGCACTGACGTGACGACAGGCGCTCTTTGGTCTGACCGGCAAACTGCGGATCCTGCATCTTCACGGAAAGCACGTAGGCGCAGCGGTCCCAGATATCTTCCGCCGACAGCTTCACGCCGCGCGGCAGGATATTGCGGTATTCACAGAACTCGCGCATCGCGTCCAGCAGCCCCTGACGCAGGCCGTTGACGTGGGTACCACCGAGCATGGTCGGGATCAGGTTAACGTAGCTTTCCGTCAGCAGCTCGCCGCCTTCCGGCAGCCACAGCAGCGCCCAGTCCACGGCTTCGGTATCGCCGCTAAAGTTACCGACAAACGGTTTTTCCGGCAGCGTCGGCAGGCCGTTTACCGCTTCGCACAGGTAGTCGTTCAGACCATCGGCGTAGCACCAGGTTTGTGCGGTATTGTTAACGTGATCGGTAAAGGTGATTTCTACGCCCGGACACAGCACCGCTTTCGCTTTCAGCAGGTGCGTCAGGCGAGAAACGGAAAAGCGCGGACTGTCGAAGAAGCTTTCGTCAGGCCAGAAGTGGACGCTGGTGCCGGTGTTGCGTTTGCCGCACGTGCCGACAACCTGCAGATCCTGCACCTTATCGCCATTTTCAAACGCGATGTTATAGACCTGGCCGTCGCGACGAACGTTGACTTCCACGCGTTTGGACAGGGCGTTCACGACGGAAATGCCCACGCCGTGCAGACCGCCGGAGAACTGGTAGTTCTTGTTAGAGAACTTACCGCCCGCATGCAGACGACAGAGGATCAGCTCAACGGCAGGCACGCCCTCTTCCGGGTGGATATCCACCGGCATGCCGCGCCCGTCGTCGATGACTTCCAGCGACTGATCGGCGTGCAGGATAACGTCAACGCGTTTGGCATGCCCCGCCAGCGCTTCGTCCACACTGTTATCAATAACTTCCTGGCCCAGATGGTTTGGGCGCGTCGTATCGGTGTACATCCCCGGGCGGCGGCGAACCGGCTCAAGCCCGGTGAGGACCTCAATGGCATCAGCGTTATAGGTTTGCGTCATGATTTAAACTAGCAATTCGCATTGATTGTCAGTGGCTGTGCAGTCCAAGAAAATCGACAATCTGGGTGAAATGATTCTCAAAGCCCGTGAAAGCATGGTTTCCGCCCTCTTCTATAGTCTGGCGGCAGGAGGCGTAATACGCCACTGCCTGGCGGTAATCCAGCACTTCATCACCCGTCTGTTGCAGCAGCCAGATGAGATCCGGCGCCTCAAGCGGGTCGACCTGCATAACTTTGAGATCGTAAATATGGCGTGACTCTAGCACATATTGCTGGCCGGTGTAGGGGTTCTCGTTTTCGCCAAGAAAGTCCCTCAGCAGCTCAAATGGCCGAACCGCCGGATTAACCACAACGGCGGGCAGCATGAAGCATTGTGAGAGCCAGGTGGCGTAATACCCGCCCAGGGATGAACCAACCACACCGAAGGTTTCGCCGCCGTGCGCAAGCACAATAGATTCCAGCATCTCTGCGGCCTCTGCCGGGTAAGGCGGCAGCTGCGGGATAATCATCTCAACGTCGGGGTGATGCTCGCTAAGCCACTGGCGAAACTGTGTCGCTTTTGCGGAGCGCGGCGAGCTGTTGAATCCGTGCAGATAAAGGAGCGTAGACATCAATAGCCTTCTGAAGCAGTATCCGGGCGGAATTTGGCACCGGTCAAACGGCAGACTTCCGTGGTCAGCGTGCCGTCGGCATGCAGTTCCAGCCAGCGCCAGCCTGGCGCGATGGTATCCAGCGTAAAGTTGGCGCAGTGCGGCTTAAACTGAACGCAGGTTGACGGCGTCGCCAGCATGCGGCGTCCGTTCCAGTCGAGATCCTGTTCCTGGTGAATATGTCCACACAGCAGATTTTTCACCAGTGGGAACTTCGCCAGCACGCGATCCAGCGCCGCGGAGTTTCGCAGGCTGTGCTGATCGAGCCAGCTGCAGCCCGCCGGCAGAGGATGATGATGAAGCAACAGCAGCGTGTGACGTTCAGGTTCTGCAGCCAGTTTGGTCTCAAGCCAGTCGAGCTGAAACTCGCTTAACTCACCGTGCGGGACGCCAAACACCTGGCTGTCCAGCAGCAGGATCTGCCACTGTTCACCCGCAAAAACACATTTCGCCGGAGAAATCCCCGCATTCTGAAGAGAACTGAACATGGCAGGCTGGAAGTCATGGTTTCCTGGCAACCAGACGCAAGGCACGCTGAAGTTCGCGATGCCTTCAGCAAAATGCTGGTAGGCCGCGGAGGACTGATCCTGCGCCAGATCGCCCGTTGCGACAATCAGATCGCATGCACGGTTTTCAGCGTGAATGGCGTTAAGCACCGCCTGATAACTCTCCCAGGTGTTGACCCCCAGTAGCGTCTCATGCTTTTCGGCAAAAAGGTGGGTATCGGTGATTTGTAATATCCTGACTGGCGCCCCACCAGCAACAGTCAGGTTCAACAGGCTTTCCAAATGGTGTCCTTAGGTAGGTTTATGACGCTAACAAACCGGAATCGCCATTGCTCCATGTGCTAAACAATATCTTAGCCAGTCGGCTAAAAACTGGTTAATTTGATGCTTTTCGTCGCGTTGATGCAACTTTTTATTCGGGTAATCATACCGCGCCTTGAAGCGAAAGATCTGCTGGCTTGAACACACTTCAGCGACCATCGCGTCGTGATAGAGGCGCACCGTCATCGACGGCAGGCTCCAGTAGCTAATGCTGGGTGCCGTTTGCTCAATCTCCACCAGCGTAGTGTAGCGCGTTGATTCTGTTATCGTTAACCGATACTGCGCGTTGCTCACCTGATAGCTTACCGTTTCGCCGGGCGCGTCGTTTCGCGGCAGCAGGCGGCGCAACTGTGCGAAATTGGTTTCGCACAGGCGCATCATTTCTGGGAAGTCAGGCGTATAGCGCTTCATTTTTTCCACTCGTTTCGTAATGTCTGATAATGCAGCTGTAGCCATTGCAGGGCGATGACAGACGCTGCGTTGTCGATTTTCCCCTCTTCTACCCACTGATAAGCCTGCTCCCGGCTCACCACATGAACCCGAATATCTTCGTTTTCATCTGCCAGACCGTGGATCCCTTCCGCCGTCGTGGCGTCCACTTCGCCCACCATAATGGACAAGCGCTCGCTGGTGCCTCCCGGGCTTGCCAGATAGCTCAGCACCGGTTTGGTGCGGCCTACCACCAGCCCCGCCTCTTCCAGCGCCTCGCGCCGGGCGACGTCTTCAACCGACTCACCTTCTTCGATCATCCCGGCCACCATCTCCAACAGCCACGGGCTCTCGCTGACGTCATAAGCGGCGATGCGGATCTGCTCCACCAGCACAACTTCGTCACGCACTGGGTCAAAGGGTAGCAAGACTGCCGCATGCCCGCGCTCAAAAATTTCGCGTCTGATTTCGCCGCTCATTTCCCCGTTAAACAGGCGATGCCTGAAACGGTAAAGATCCATTGAAAAAAAACCGCTATAAAGCGTTTCTCGTGCAATAATTTCTACATCGTTTTTGGCGAATGTCACGGGCAACTTTTCTGGTTTTTGCATGAGTCGAGTCCTGGTAGCAATGGTGATGATATTGTGAATTTCAAGGCTGTTTGGCTGCCGTTTGTAAGGCTATATGGTAGATTGGTGCAAATTACCGCCAGATGGCACGTAACGCCAACCTTTTGGTATGGAAGATTCTGTTAGAATCGGCAATTATTTTTTTAATTAGATCAGCGCTAATACTGCTTCACAACAAGGAATGCAAATGAAGAAATTGCTCCCCATCCTTATCGGCCTGAGCCTGACGGGCTTCAGTGCAATGAGCCAGGCGGAAAACCTGTTACAGGTCTACCAGCAGGCACGTCTGGGCAACCCTGATTTACGTAAATCAGCGGCCGATCGTGATGCTGCGTTTGAAAAGATTAACGAAGCGCGTAGCCCCTTGCTGCCACAGTTAGGTTTAGGTGCAGATTATACCTACAGCAACGGTTTCCGCGACGCTAACGGCGTTAACTCCAATGCTACCAGCGCCTCACTGCAATTGACACAGACGCTGTTTGATATGTCCAAATGGCGCGCCCTGACCCTGCAGGAAAAGAGCGCGGGTATCCAGGATGTGACTTATCAGACCGACCAGCAGACGCTGATTCTGAACACCGCCACGGCGTACTTCAACGTGCTGAGCGCCATTGACGCGCTCTCCTACACCGAAGCGCAGAAACAGGCGATTTACCGCCAGTTAGATCAGACCACCCAGCGCTTCAACGTGGGCCTGGTCGCGATCACCGACGTGCAGAACGCCCGTTCACAGTACGATACCGTGCTGGCCAACGAAGTGACCGCGCGTAACAACCTCGATAACGCCCTGGAATCCCTGCGTCAGGTCACCGGTAACTACTATCCTGAGCTGGCGTCTCTGAACGTGGACAGCTTTAAAACGGATAAACCGCAGGCCGTTAACGCCCTGCTGAAAGAGGCGGAAAACCGCAACCTGAGTTTGCTGCAGGCGCGTCTGAGCCAGGACCTGGCCCGCGAGCAAATTCGTCAGGCGCAGGACGGCCATCTGCCAACCCTGAGCCTGAGCGCCTCTACCGGTGTCTCTGATACCAGCTATAGCGGCTCTAAAACCAACTCTTCCCAACAATATGACGATAGCAATGTTGGTCAGAATAAAGTGGGCCTGAGCTTCTCGCTGCCGCTGTATCAGGGTGGACAGGTCAACTCACAGGTGAAACAGGCGCAGTACAACTTTGTTGGCGCGAGTGAGCAGCTGGAAAGCGCGCATCGCAACGTGGTGCAGACCGTGCGCTCCTCCTTCAACAACGTGAATGCTTCTATCAGCAGCATCAACGCCTATAAACAGGCCGTTGTGTCTGCACAGAGCTCCCTGGACGCAATGGAAGCGGGCTACTCGGTCGGTACACGTACTATTGTTGACGTGCTCGACGCGACCACCACGCTGTACAACGCGAAGCAGCAGCTCTCAAGCGCGCGTTACCAGTACCTGATCAACCAGCTGAACATCAAACAGGCTCTGGGTACGCTGAACGAGCAAGACCTGCAGATGCTGAACAGCGCGCTGGGCAAACCGGTCTCCACCTCTCCGGAGAGCGTTGCACCTGAGAATCCCGATCAGGTTGCCGCCGTAGATAACTTCAACGGTAACAGCAACACCCCTGCTGCACAGCCTGCTGCCGCGCGTACCACTGCGCCTGCCAGCAAAGGCAATAATCCGTTCCGTAACTAAGCATTGCCCGATGGCGCTTCGCTTATCGGGCCTACGTAATCGTAGGCCGGGTAAGCGAAGCGCCACCCGGCGCAAAATCACCCCCGAACGTAAGCCAACGTAAAGATCCCCCTGATTCCGCCCCTCTTCGCTTCATTTTCAACCACTCATCCTCTATCCTGAGCGTTATTACCACTGGGTCCAGGAAGACAAAGATGAAACGGACAAAATCTATAAATCACGCTTCGTTCCGCAAGAGCTGGAACGCGCGTCACCTCACCCCTGTTGCGCTGGCGGTTACGGCTGTCTTTATGCTGGCAGGCTGTGAGAAAAATGACGAAACGGTTTCGCTGTATCAAAACGCAGACGACTGCTCCGCCGCAACTGGCAAAGCCGCCGAATGTAAAACGGCTTACACGAGCGCGCTGAAAGAAGCGGAACGTACCGCACCGAAATATGCCTCACGCGAAGACTGCGTAGCGGAGTTTGGTGAAGGCCAGTGCCAGCAGGCACCGGCTCAGGCAGGCACCGCACCTGAAAATCAGGCGCAGGCGCAGTCCAGCGGCAGCTTCTGGATGCCTCTGATGGCAGGCTACATGATGGGGCGTCTGATGGGCGGCGGTGCTGGCTACCAGCAGCAGCCACTGTTTAGCTCGAAAAACCCGGCCAGCCCGGCTTACGGTCAATATACCGATGCCAGCGGCAAAGGCTACGGCGCAGCGACCCCTGGCCGCACCGTGACCGTTCCGAAAACGGCGATGGCGCCGAAGCCCGCCACGACCAACACCATCACCCGCGGCGGGTTTGGTGAATCTGTGGCGAAGCAGACCAGCATGCAGCGCAGTGCGACAGGCACCTCCTCTACTCGCTCAATGGGCGGCTGATCATGGAACGAGTCAGTATCACCGAGCGCCCGGACTGGCGTGAAAAAGCCACCGAGTATGGTTTTAACTTCCACACCATGTACGGCGAGCCGTACTGGTGTGAAGACGCCTATTACAAGCTCACGCTGGCCCAGGTGGAAAAACTGGAAGAGGTGACCGCCGAGCTGCACCAGATGTGCCTGAAGGTCGTGGAAAAGGTCATCGACAGCGACGAGCTGATGGCAAAGTTCCGCATTCCGAAGCACACATGGGGCTTTGTGCGCCAGTCGTGGAAAACGGATCAACCTTCGCTTTACTCTCGCCTGGATCTGGCGTGGGACGGCAAAGGTGAACCGAAGCTTCTGGAAAACAACGCCGATACGCCAACCTCTCTGTACGAAGCGGCGTTCTTCCAGTGGATCTGGCTGGAAGACCAGGCCAATGCCGGAAACCTGCCGGAAGGCAGCGACCAGTTTAACAGCCTGCAGGAAAAGCTGATTGAGCGTTTTGCCGAGCTGCGCGAACAGCATGGCTTCAACCTGCTGCATCTCGCCTGCTGCCGCGACACGGAAGAAGATCGTGGCACGGTTCAGTATCTGCAGGACTGCGCTGCCGAAGCGGAAGTGGCAACCGAGTTCCTCTATATCGAGGATATCGGCCTGGGTGAAAAGGGTCAGTTTACGGATATGCAGGACCAGGTGATCAGCAACCTGTTCAAGCTCTACCCGTGGGAATATATGCTGCGCGAGATGTTCTCCACTAAGCTTGAAGATGCTGGCGTGCGCTGGCTGGAACCGGCATGGAAGAGCATTATCTCTAACAAAGCCCTGCTGCCGATGCTCTGGGAGATGTTCCCGAACCATCCGAACCTGCTGGCGGCGTACTTTGCGGAAGATGACCATCCGCAGATGGATAAGTACGTCGTGAAGCCGATTTTCTCCCGCGAAGGCGCAAACGTCTCGATTATCGAAAACGGTAAGACGCTGGAAGCGGTTGAAGGGCCGTACGGCGAAGAAGGGATGATTGTCCAGGAGTTCTATCAGCTGCCGAAGTTTGGCGACAGCTATACGCTGATTGGCAGCTGGCTCATCAACGATCGGCCGGCCGGGATTGGCATTCGCGAAGATCGCGCGCTGATCACGCAGGATCTGTCACGATTCTATCCGCACATCTTTGTGAAGTAAGATCTGCCGGGTGGCGGCTTCGCCTGACCCGGCCTACGGTTTTGTAGGCCCGGTAAGCGTAGCGCCACCGGGCATGTTTTCACCCTACCTGCACCGACAGCATACTCAGACTCCCCATCTCAATGCCGTCAACCGGGATTGTAACGGGCTCCTGACCATCCCACGCGCCAAGAACGTACAGCAGCGGCAGGAAGTGTTCCGGCGTCGGGTTAGAAAGCGAACCGCCTTGGTGGTCCAGATAGTTCACTAACGGATGCTCCTCAGCCGGACCTTGCCACGTCAGGTTCGCTTTGACGTAGTCGTTAAAAGAGGTTGCCCACGGGTACGGCGTGTTCTCACCGTGCCAGCGCGCGGTACGCAGGTTATGCACCACGTTACCGCTTGCCACCAGCATGATGCCTTCATCACGCAGGGCTGCCAGCTTACGGCCCATCTCCAGATGCCAGGCGGCCGGTTTAGTGCTGTCGATGCTCAGCTGCACCATCGGGATATCCGCATCAGGATACATTTTGATCAGCACGCCCCACGAGCCGTGGTCAAAACCCCAGGCTTCTTTATCCAGCGTTACAGGGACAGGTGCCAGCAAATCTACCAGCTTTTGTGCCAGCTCAGGCGAGCCGGGGGCCGGATAATGCGTGTCGTACAGCGCCTGCGGGAAGCCGCCAAAATCATGAATGGTTTTTGGCGCTTCCATGGCGGTCACGCCCGTCCCTCGGGTAAACCAGTGCGCAGACACCACCACGATCGCTTTCGGACGCGGCAGCGTCTCGCCCAGATGACGCCACGCACGGGTATAGACGTTGTCTTCCAGAACGTTCATTGGGCTACCGTGGCCTAAAAACAGGGCTGGCATACGGGAAGAAGTCATGGTGATATCCTTACAGAAGGTGTCAATTTAATGGTGCTACATTACGCGCAATCTGGCAAAGATGAACGCAGATAAGCGTGAAGATCATCATCAGGAAATTTGAATGTAAGGAATGTGTAAAGCCGGGGTTCCCCCCTCGCTTTGCCAGAAATGAATCATTTATATTAATGAGAATCATTATCATAAGGAGCAATGCATGTCAGTCCCCTTGATCCTGACCATACTGGCGGGTGCCGCGACCTTTATCGGTGCGCTCCTCGGCGTGCTCGGCCAAAAGCCCTCTAACCGCGTACTGGCCTTCTCACTGGGCTTTGCTGCCGGGATCATGCTGCTCATCTCCCTGATGGAGATGCTGCCTGCCGCACTGGGCACAGAAGGCATGTCTCCGCTGCTGGGTTACGGCATGTTTGTCTTTGGCCTGCTGGGATACTTTGCCCTCGATCGGATGCTACCTCACGCGCATCCGCAGGATTTAATGCAGAAAAACGTGGCGCCCATGCCGCGTAATATCAAGCGTACCGCCGTGCTGTTAACGCTTGGCATCAGCTTGCATAATTTCCCTGAGGGGGTAGCGACTTACGTAACGGCCAGCAGCAATCTTGAGATGGGTTTGGGTATCGCGCTGGCGGTCGCCTTACACAATATTCCTGAAGGACTTGCCGTCGCCGGACCGGTGTATGCCGCCACGGGCTCTAAACGCACCGCGGTGTTCTGGGCGGGTATTTCCGGCATGGCCGAAATTCTTGGGGGCGTGCTGGCGTGGTTAATCCTGGGAAGCCTGGTCTCCCCTGTTGTGATGGCTGCCATTATGGCTGCGGTTGCCGGGATCATGGTTGCGCTCTCCGTCGATGAGCTCATGCCGCTTGCGAAAGAGATCGATCCGAATAACAACCCCAGCTATGGCGTGCTGTGCGGAATGTCGGTAATGGGCTTAAGCCTGGTGTTATTGCAATCTGCAGGTATTGGCTAGCATTAGCCTGCCTCCGTCTAAGACGGAGGCAGGCGTGCGAAACGTTAAGAAACAGAAAGATATAATGCGCTATTTTGTAGCCAACAAAGTTCTTACAATAAATAATATAATTTGATAGGAATAGACTTAAGGAAATGTATAAATATACTATCTGACTCACTGCATCAACTATGAATGGTAGTCGATGCTTATAATCAACATAAATTATATATTAATATAATCTTAAAATAGCTTTAAGATGCGGTAATCGCATCCCCCCACATTCCTCCCGTATACTTGATATTCGTCCTGAAATTAATATTCAGAGTATGAATCGTTTGAAAAAGGATATTTTCATGTATATGGGTAAAAAAGTTCTGTTAGCCGCTGCTATGGCTGCCATCGTATCGGGTTCTGCCTTTGCTGACGACCAGGGTTCAGGCAAAATCAAATTCAAAGGTGTCGTTATTGATGCTCCTTGCAGCATTGCACCAGACAGCGTTGATAAAGAAGTCGATCTCGGTGAAGTAACCACTGCCGTGATCAACGCCAACAAGAAATCTACCGCTGTTCCGGTTGATATCAATCTGGAAAACTGCCAGCTTGACGATCCGGCGGACGAAACTGACACACCAATTACTAAAGTCGATGTCACCTTTACCAGCTCAGCGACAGACTCGACTGACACCAGCCTGATGACCAACACCTATGCAAGTGGCGCACAGAATGTGGGCGTCCGTCTTCTGGATAACGCCGAAGCCAACATTACGCTGGGTGCTGCTAATGAGGTTATGCTGCTGGCAGGTTCAACGACACAGACGCTGCACTTCAAAGCGTTAATGGAAGTACTTGCAGGCAAAACCGCTACGGCGGGTCAGGTTGAAGCCACCGCTAACTACGTTCTGGCGTATAAATAATAACTTCGCGTCACGGTATAAACCGGCTGGCATTTAATGCAGCCGGCATTCTATATTTTTTGAGTAACAGGACGATGACATACAAATTACAATGGATAATCATTATCACGTCCCTGTTAATGACGAAAACTGCCTCCGCGACTGAATTTAACATAAATGCCATTGATAAAGATCAGCGCGGCAGCGTTGACTTATCTCTCTTCAAAGATCAAATCGCCGTAATTCCAGGTAGCTATTTTGTTACGGTTTCCATTAATGATATTCCGCTGGCAAACGGCTGGCAGCTTAGCTGGCGAGAAATTAATAATCAGGTACAGGTCTGTATTCCACCTGAGTTGGCCGATACCTTTGCTCTGCAGGACTCCATTCGCAGCGCTCTGCCAGAAAAAGAGGGATGCATTGATTTTTCATCCAGACCCGATATTAAGTTTACCTTTGACCAGGCCAGCCAGACGCTCAAGGTGACCGTCCCGCAGGCATGGCTACAGTACCGTGCCGCAGACTGGATGCCGCCATCCACCTGGGACAACGGCGTGCCTGGCGTATTGCTGGATTACAACCTGTTCGCCAGTCATTACCAGCCTAATAGCGGCTCAGGCTCGGACAACGCCAACACCTACGGCACCGCGGGTGCAAATATGGGCGCGTGGCGGTTGCGCAGCGATTATCAGTACACGCAAACGCATACCGATGCCGGTTCTGAACATGATGGACGGTTTTCGCGCGTTTATATGTTCCGTCCTCTCCCCTCGCTCGGCGCCAAACTTACGCTGGGCGAAACGGATTTCCAGTCCGCTATTTTTGATGCTTTCACCTATACCGGTGCATCCCTGATTAGCGATGAGCGCATGCTGCCGTGGTCGCTACGGGGTTACGCGCCGCAAATTACCGGGATAGCGCAAACTAACGCCACGGTTACCGTCAGCCTTGCCGATCGCGTGATTTACCAGAGCAAAGTCCCGCCCGGTCCCTTTGTGATTCAGGATCTTAACCAGTCTGTCCAGGGTACGCTGGACGTAAAGGTGACGGAAGAAGACGGGCGCGTCAGCACCTTCCAGGTCTCTGCAGAATCAGTGCCATTTTTAACCCGCAAAGGTCAGGTTCGCTACAAGCTGGCGACCGGGAAAGCGCGCAAAGACGCTTCGCATGACGTCGAAGATAACGCGTTTTTGAGCGGTGAATTCTCCTGGGGGGTGCTGTCACAAACCTCTCTCTATGGCGGTACACTCGCCGATGGCGATCATTACCGTTCCGTCGCCGCCGGCATCGGACAAAACATGGAGTACCTGGGAGCCCTCTCTTTCGACGTTACGCAGGCGACCAGCCAGTTGCCCAATCAGAATAGCCAGACGGGCTACAGCTACCGCTTTAACTACAGTAAGCGTTTCGATACCACAGGCAGCCAGCTTACGCTCGCCAGCTATCGCTATTCGGACCGACAATTCCTGAGCTACGCCCGTTTTCTGGATTATGACAATAACGATCGGCAGTCAGAAAAACAGACGCTTAGCGTGACGGCCAGCCAGTACATTTCGGCGTTATCGCTCAACCTCTATGTGAACATGCTGCGTCAAACCTGGTGGAACGACTCGCCTTCCACAACGGGCAGCGTGACCGCAGGTTACAACTTTGATCTGGGCCGCTGGAAAAACCTGGGCATCACCCTGTCGTGGAGTAAAACGCATTATGAAGATGAAAACGACGATACGCAGTTCTATCTCTCACTAAGCGTGCCGCTCGATCCCGATCATCGACTGAATTACGACCTGCGCAACAGCGACAGTCTGAGCCAGAACGTATCGTGGTATGACACATCAGACCGGAATAATACCTGGGGCGTTTCCGCAGGCACCGAGAGCGAGAAGTCAGACGCAGGCGCGCAGGTAAGCGGCAACTATCAACATTATTCCCCTTATGGCGATCTGAATCTCTCCGGGAGCTATAAGGCTAATGAATACAATTCCCTGAGCGCCAGTTGGAACGGTTCATTCACCTCGACGACTAAAGGCGCTGCGCTGCACCGCCGTAGTTATGGTAATGAACCGCGCGTGATGGTCAGCACCGACGGCGTAGGCAACATTCCCCTTAACATGTCTCGGGATGAAACCAACCAGTTTGGCATTGGTGTTTTACCGTCTATCTCCAGCTATTCGCCCTCCAGCGTGCAGGTCAATATGAACAACCTGCCCGATGGCGTGGACGTTGACACCCGCGTCGTCACCTCAACCTGGACGGAAGGCGCGATTGGATTCCGTCAGATTGCCACGCGTGCAGGCAATGATATTGCAGGCATCTTACGCACTGCTTCCGGTACGCCGCCGCTGGGCGCGGTTGTTCGCCTGCTGGAAAACGACCAGCAGATTGCCATGGTCGCCGATGACGGCCACGTCTGGCTCGGTGCCGTAGAGCCAGAACAACAGTTCCGCGTGACGTGGGGAGACAATCAGCAGTGTCGCTTCGCGTTACCTTCACACCTTGAAAACAGTATGCAGTTGATACTGCCATGTCAGTAAGAAACCATGATGAAATTAACCTCACTCAAAAGCCTGTGCCTGATGCTGGTCGGCACAGCATTCACCACCCACGCGGCCGTAAACCTGGACCGCACGCGCATTGTCTTTCCGGAAAGCGACAAAGCCAGCAGCCTGAAGGTTGAAAACCAGAGCAAGGCGCTGCCCTATCTGGCGCTCTCCTGGGTTGAAGATGAAAACGGGCGCAAAGAAGACACGCATTTCATGGCGCTCCCTCCCATTCAACGCCTTGAAGCGGGTTCCGCGTCACAGGTCAGGATCGTTAAGCAAGCGGCCACCAGCCAGTTGCCGAAAGACAGAGAATCCCTGTTTTATTTCAACCTGCGCGAAGTGCCGCCGAAAAGCAGCAGCGCCAGCGATGGACGTAGCGTTATGCAGGTCGCGATGCAGAGCAGAATCAAACTGTTCTGGCGTCCTAAAGCGATTACCAAAAAACCCGGTGAGCTTGCGGAAATGCGCATGGAAATCTCAGCCAATGCGAAAGGGCTGACCGTGCATAACCCCACGCCGTATTACATCACCCTGGCATGGCTCAGCAAGAATGCTAAAACCATGCTGCCCGGTTTTGACAGCCTGATGATTGCGCCCTTCGCAACGGCCACGACGTCCACCGGTGATTACCACGGTAGCTATTACAGCATCGGATACATCGACGATTACGGTGCCCTGAAAAAGGTCGACGTACAGTGCGCGGGAACAGCGCAGTGCACGCTCACCGAACGGAAGATCGAAAAAGATGCGAAATCTCGCTAACGTATTGTTTATATTGCTGCTCTCAGCGCTGCCTTTAAAAGAAGCTCTGGCGCTAGACTGCTACCTGGGCGGTTCCGGCGGCCCCGTTGAAGAGACCAAAACGATCTCGCCGTTTGCTATCCCGAGCAATGCGCAGGTAGGTGAGAAAATTTGGGAATCGGATGACATCAAAATTCCGGTGACTTGCGATCACAATGTCACAAGCAGCTTTCAACCTGAGGATGTTTTTGGCTGGGTGAATCCGTATCCTTCAACCACCGATCCCTATTATGAACTTGGTGTAACCTATGAAGGGATAGACTACGATGCAACAGGCCAGCCCAACGGCCTCGATACCCGACAGTGTCTGGACAATCAAAACATCACAATTTATACCCCTGACCAGATCCGGCAAATGGGATGGGAAAATCGTATCTGTTCCGGTAACCCGGACGATATCCACACTTCACGAACCTTTGTCGCTCGCCTGCGCTTATACGTAAAAATCAAAACGATGCCACCCCACGGTTACGTCAGCTCCCTTAGCGATTACATCGTTGTCCAGTTTGACGGAAAAGGCGGCGTGAATCAGATGTCGGACGCGAAAAACCTCAAATATCACATCAGCGGTCTGCAAAATATTACCGTTCTGGACTGCGGGGCGACGTTCAGTATTTACCCTGAGAACCAGGAGATTGATTTCGGCACCTTTAGCGCGCGCGATATTGTGAATCAACAGACGCGTAAACGGACCTTTTCGGTGAAAACGACCAAGGTGCAGGACGCGCAGTGCTCGGACGGATTCAAAATGGACTCATCGTTCTACACCACTGAATCGCTCAGTGCTGATGATACGGCATTACTAATCGGTAACGGCTTGAAGCTGCGGATCCTCAACGGGACGCAACCTTACACGTTCAATCAGTATAAAGAGTACGCAGATTTTACGGGCAGCACGATGCAGCATGATCAGGAATACACCGCAGAGCTGTCGCCGGTCGAAGGAAAAGCGATTCAGTCCGGTCCATTCGAAACGGTGGTTCTGTTCAAAATTAACTATCACTAGATACGAAAAAGCCGGGTTTCCCCGGCTTTTCTCACATCAGCAATTTCAGCTGGCTTTGCGCTCGTGCGCCTGGCGATACTCGACCAGATCTTCAATCGTTACCACCGGCATATTGTGCAGACGCGCAAAGGTGATGCACTCCGGCGCGCGCGCCATGGTGCCGTCATCGTTGGTCAGCTCACACAGCACACCAGCAGGTTTGAAGCCTGCCAGCGTCACCAGGTCGATAGTCGCCTCGGTGTGACCGCCGCGGGTCAACACGCCACCCGCCTGCGCACGCAGTGGGAAGACGTGGCCTGGACGATGCAGATCGGATGGCTTCGCACCGTCTGCAATCGCAGCACGCACGGTGGTCAGACGGTCAGCCGCAGACACACCGGTGGTCACGCCATGCGCCGCTTCGATGGTCACGGTAAAACCGGTACCAAAGGCGCTGGTGTTGTTTTCAACCATCATCGGCAGCTCGAGCTGCTTACGACGATCTTCGGTAATACACAGGCATACGATGCCGCTGCCGTGACGGATGGTCAGCGCCATCTGTTCAACGGTCATGTTTTCGGCGGCGAAAATCATGTCGCCTTCGTTTTCACGGTTTTCATCGTCAAGCACCATCACACCGCGGCCTTCGCGCAGTGCATCCAGTGCATGTTCAACACGTTGAGTTGAAGTGCCAAAAGAGGAAAGTAGCGTCTGATTCATGGTAAAAAAACCTCATTAACATTATGGTTACCAGAATCAGGGCAGTCTTAGGAGCGCCGTATAAGCGGCAAAAAGATAACGTGAGCGGGCCCATGCCCGACTGGATCGTTACTCTCTCCCATCCGGACTCTAACCGTCGGCCCCGGAATTACACCGGATCTGCTGACCTTTGAGTTTTCACCCAAAGCGCTCGCGGGCTTTCAGCGTCACGCTGATTTACCGCCGGTGGGGAATTTCGCCCCGCCCTGAGAATAAGCGAGATAACTATAACGCTATTGATTATCCTGGGCAATGCATAAGCATCAAACAATTTTGTTTACCCCGGGCATGACGCGCTACAATGGACACTAACACCTTTCCATCAAGGGAAACGACAATGATTGACCCGAAGAAAATTGAGCAGATCGCGCGTCAGGTTCATGAATCTATGCCAAAAGGTATTCGTGAATTTGGTGATGACGTTGAGAAGAAAATCCGCCAGACGCTGCAGGCGCAGTTGGTTCGCCTTGATTTAGTCAGCCGCGAAGAGTTTGACGTGCAGACCCAGGTTCTGCTGCGCACCCGCGAGAAGCTGGCACTGCTGGAACAGCGTCTGAGCGAGCTGGAAAACCGCAATGCACCGGAAGAAGTGAAGCCGGCACCGGCGCTCCCCCCGGTGGATGCTCAGGAATAGTCCCTGTTAATACCCGGAAGCACCGCGCGACCGGGTATTTATTGCCTGAACTATTTGTTAAGACCGCCTTTTTTCTGCTTCGTTTGCACTTTTCCTTCGGCGACCGCGGGCGTCGCAATGATTGCAACGTCAACAAAATAGTCTTTGCCTAAAATCTTACCGTTCCCAAACCACGGCACGCCTCTGGCTGTGAGAAGAAAATCACTCCCCTGCATTTGAAAAGCATTCCCTGTCGAATTCTCAACTCGAAAACTTCCCATATCTACCGTCATTGCTGTGAAGTGGGCTTTATCCTGTGACAGATAAAACTGGCCTATTGAACGAAGATATTCTCCGGCATAGTTTCTTACGACATCCGCAGTCCGCTTCTGATACGCGGCATAACTTAACGGAACCGCACTCTGAATATTTTTTGCAATGATCGCGTAAAATTGTGCCGTAGCCTGCGCAAGCGCTATTTTCTCTTTAGCCCCCTGCTCAAAACGTACTGTATTTAATACATACTCTTGCTTTTCGGGCGTGTTTTTTGTTGTGGTTTTTTTGCCCGTCAATCTTTGCCAAAAACCGTTACCCTCATCTACGCGGGGCTGCGATGGAACCTTTTTCTCGTCAAAATACTGTTGGTTATCCGCAGGCATAAATAAAGATGATGCAAGATAAGCAGCACACGTTGTGGCTTGCTGAGTAACGTTGCCATTAACCAGTAAAGATAATGGGCTTCCAGACTCAGGTATGCCGTTAATATTGACTTTTTTTTCTGCCAGCGTGGCGTTGACTTGTTGCTGCGTTATATCACCACGTGCCAGCCCGCACACCATGCGCATCAGGAAATCGTTGCGCTTGCCATTAACAGCAGGCGTCATAACAAACAATGTATCGGTAATAACATTCCAGGCCGGGACGCTAATAGACTTAACGGGCAAATCTTGAGGCGCAGCTAAAACTGGAATAACCGGGAAGAGAAGAAATGCTGCAGATATTAGAGAAAAACGTTTAACTATCATACTATTAATGACCAGTGTTGATGCCAGATTATGGCCATCATATTCATTTAAATAAAAAAACCGTCCTCAGCCATATGGCCGAGGACGGTTATACATTAACGATGCCTTACCATTGGTAACCCACACCAATAGCGGCGCCGTAATCTCCCTGACTGTTGGTTGAACCCGACAGTTTACTGACCCACTTACCGTTATCAGAAATCGTCGAAACACCAAACGCGACGGCAGATTCACCCTGATATGTACCGCCAGACATGCTGAACATGCTTGCACCCGCAGAGTATGGCTGTGGCAATCCGGCCATCGCCATTGCGCCTGCAATACCGGCGCTCAGCTTGTCTTTCTGATCGTTGATCATGTTCTTCAGATCGCCGAATTTGTTATTCGTGTACTGATAAGAGTCGCTTACCGCGTCTTTCATCTGTGCAACGTTTACAGCATCTGTACTTTTTGTACCCGCAGCAACGTTGGTGATCTGACGCTCATTTCCGGCAGAACCGACAGAAACGCTATTGTCACGATCGGTTGAGGAGTTTGCTCCCAGCGCCACAGCGTTATTATGGCTGGCAGTGGAACCACTTCCCACGGCCACGCTGCTGTTACCGCTGACGTTTGTGCCCGCACCTACAGCAGTCGTATCAGCCCCGGTCAGCACTGGAGTGGCCAAATTACTGGTGTTGTTAACCTGGAACATCCCTGCTTTACCTTCAGCAAGCGTCACAACGCTTTCGCTTACCTGGTCCAGCTGATATTTGTTAACAGCATCGCTGGCATTTACGCCATTGGCCACATTAGCGATTGTTGTGCCGCCCGTGTTGGTTGCGTTGTCATAAGTATCGCCGCCCAGAACCAGCGTATTGTAATCAACAGAGCCATCTGCCAGCGTATTGTACTGGACCGCACTGGCACTGATATCCGACACGCTTGCCGTAATGTTTTCAATCGCCTGGTTCGTGGCATACAGCTGAGAACCGTTCACTGCATCTGTGCTTGTCGCACTAATACGACCCGCAGCAACATTGGTAATAGTGCGTTCGTTACCCGCACTACCTACGCTAACGGTGCTGGTCGGTGCAGTACCGGCAAAGGAATATTCCTGTCCACGAATAGTCACGCCGGTTGTGGCAACCGCCGCCTCAGTAACGGAGTTGGAACCCAGCGCTACGTCATTAGCATTCGTTGCCTTCGCTCCGGCACCGATCGCCATGCTGTTCGCACCAACGGATTCAGCGTTATTGCCCATCGCGATTGAGCTGGCGCCTTTCGCGCTGGCCTGTGGGCCTACCGCGACAGAATCCGCACCCGATGCAACGGCGTCAGCCAGCTCGGACGTACTGTGGAAGTATTTAACCCCGGAGTTGTAGATATTGCTGGTGGCTTCGTTCAGCTGCTGGACGTTCACCGCATCGCTGTCATTAACGCCGTACGCCACGTTGCTAATGGTGGTACCACCTTCCTTCGTCTTACTATTGTATGTATCGCCATTCAGAACGATGCTGTCATAGTTTGTCGAGCCATCAGTGTTGGTGTTGTACTGAATTGTACTTTGCGTCAGGTTACTCACAGCCGTGTTGGTTGCGTAAAGCTGAGAGCCATTTACCGCATCAGTGCTGGTTGCGCTTAAACGACCTGCAGCCACGTTGGTGATGGTACGCTCTTTTCCAGCGCTACCCACGCTAACCGTGCTCACAGGCGCAGTGCCTGCGAAGTTATAGGTCACGCCGTTGATGACGGCACTGGTGGTAGCCACCGCTGCTGCCGTTGTAGAGCCCGCGCCTAACGCCACATCACCTGCGTTGGTCGCGGTCGCAGCGTTACCCAATGCCAGGCTATTTTCGCCAGCGGAGGTCGCATTATAACCCACCGCTGTACTTCCTTTACCACTCGCCGTGGAATCACTTTCCGCCAGGCCAGTTGCATTGGTGCGTGTATAACGGGTACCAGAACCGTGCGCATCGATATAGGTGGTATCCGTGTTGCCCGCCAGATTCGTGATAGTCGTATTGATATCTGCAATATCACCATTCACGTCATTCAGCTGAGACATATTCACCGCATCACTGTCATTCACGCCGCGCGCAACGTTGGTGATGGTTGTTCCGCCGCTGCCGTTCTGACTGTTGTAGGTGGTCCCTTTCAGCGTGATGCTGTTCAGGTTCAGCTTACCGTCTTTGTCAGCGTCGTACTGCACGCTGGTATCGGACAATG
Organism: Enterobacter cloacae complex sp. CARB60; assembly: GCF_036487345.1. NCBI lineage: Bacteria > Pseudomonadati > Pseudomonadota > Gammaproteobacteria > Enterobacterales > Enterobacteriaceae > Enterobacter > Enterobacter cloacae complex sp. CARB60. Next base: position 573,714 of record NZ_JAZKLC010000002.1, on the reverse strand, counting down.
AATTAAGGGCCAGGTTCGTTGCGTTAAGCTGTGAACCGTTTACCGCATCGGTACTGGTTGCGCTTAAACGACCTGCTGCCACGTTGGTGATGGTACGCTCTTTTCCAGCGCTACCCACGCTAACCGTGCTCACAGGCGCAGTGCCTGCAAAGTTATAGGTTGCGCCTTTGATGGTGGCACTGGTGGTCGCCACCGCTGCTGCGGTTGTAGAGCCCGCACCTAACGCCACATCACCGGTGTTGGTCGCGGTCGCAGCGTTACCCAATGCCAGGCTATTTTCGCCGGCGGAGGTCGCATTATAACCCACCGCTGTACTTCCTTTACCACTCGCCGTGGAATCACTTTCCGCCAGGCCTGTTTCGTTAGTACGCGAATAACGGGTACCAGAACCGTGCGTTTCGATATAGGTAGTATCCGTGTTGCCCGCCAGATTTGTGATAGTCGTATTGATATCCGCAATACCACTATTCACGTCATTCAGCTGAGACATATTCACCGCATCACTGTCATTCACGCCGCGCGCAACGTTGGTGATGGTTGTTCCGCCGCTGCCGTTCTGACTGTTGTAGGTGGTCCCTTTCAGCGTGATGCTGTTCAGGTTCAGATTTCCGTCTTTGTCAGCGTCGTACTGCACGCTGGCATCGGATAATGAATTAAGGGCCAGGTTCGTTGCATTAAGCTGTGAACCGTTTACCGCATCGGTACTGGTTGAGCTAAGACGGCCTGCCGCAACGTTAGAAACCGTACGCTCACTGCCTTTTCCACCCACGCTCACGGTGCTGTAAGGTACCGAGCCGGCAAACTGATAGGTATTGCCATTGATCGTTGCGCTTGAGGTCGCAACCGCATTGGACGTAACGGAGTTTGCGCCCAGCGCAACGCTTCCCGCTACGGATGCAACAGAGTTCGCCCCCAGCGCAACGGCGTCAGTCGCATTTGCAGAGGATTTCAGGCCTGCTGCAACAGCGCTGGCCGCTGTGGCGGTAGACTGGCTACCCATTGCCAGAGAATCTGCGGCCGTGGCCGTACTTTTATACCCTACTGCGGCGCTCCTTGCCGCCAGGGCATTACTGAGGTCACCGAACGCGGCAGCCGATCCGCTCACGGCTTTGGACCAGTTACCAACAGAGGTATTCCCTTTGCCGCCATCACCCGCGTACGCGCTTGAACCGATAGCAACATCGCCATCAACGCCGGTTTCAGTACCAATACCCAGAGCAACCGAGTTTTGACCATTCGCCAGTGCAGAGGCACCCACCGCTATACTTCCGCCTTTTGTCGCGCTGGAGTACGGACCGATAGCCACACTGACGCCGGTGGACGTGCCCGTGTTCAGGGCATTCGCATGATCGCCAATCGCGACGCTACCTGAATCGGACGTTGCCGTTTCGCCGATAGAGACGCTTGACACTTTTGCTCCATTGATATCGGTATTACCTGTACCAATCGCCCCTATGGGCACGGTGACAGCGACACCCGCGGTGGTATTCGTGCCAATCGCCACGCCATCCGCGTCGGTTGTTGCTCCACCGCCCGCCGTATAGGCTTGCGCACTTTCGACAGGGGAAAAGCTTAGCGCTACCGCACCCAATAAACCGCCGACGAGTGCGGATTTACTGCTTTTTTTACCTTTAGAGCGTGAAAACTCACCCGCCACAATATTAATATTTAAAATTGGGTCCCAAATAACTTTGTAAATTTTATTCATAACAAATCCTGGCGCCAGTAATGGTGCACCATCTCCTTTTAAGTGTATTAATTACTTTCCTGCAATGTACTCACGCTCGATTAACGGGCGTTCTAAAGATGCATAATTGAAAGACGATTGATATTGCCTTGCATATTTTTTTGCTGATTTAACATCATGTTGAACATAGTGCAGATAGCCCGTAATAAAGAACACCGTTTCGGTTAGTGCATCTTTATCAGCTTCACCTTTTGCCACTTTCTGAGCCATGATACGCAATACATCCTGCGGGGACTTTTTCCCGGCATAAACCAAAGCAATGTCATTCTCCCAGGAGAGCGACCATGCCTTATTTCCAGCCTGTTCTTTTAGCTCACTGACAAGATCGGCTTGTTTACCTGCCCAGCGCTTAGCCAGCACCCACAGTTGCCATAAGCGCGCATAGTCACGGTCGCGTAACGCTCCGCCAGAGACGATCTCATTAAATGCCTGCTCTGCCGCATCAACTTTATTGAGATCGACCAGATTAATGGCGGAAGGAACAGCAACAAGACTTGATAGGCGACTGTTTTTCAGAAGGTTGTATATCGTTCTGGCTTCGGCATGATTGCCACTCAGATCATAGTCAACCGCCTGATTAAACCGAGTGAGCTCATCAGTCTTATGATCTACTGAAGATGAAGCAACATTGTCGTTAGACATGTGGGAACTTGATGCATGGCTGACTTCAACAAAAATAAAAAAACTAAACACAAAGCAGATTAATGCTTTAACATTAATTTTTGGTAATCTCGAAAAAGATTTAACGAAACAAAAAAGACGATTCATCACAACTCCCTTGCGAAGTAAGCAATCAACAATTTCCATTTCCCTGGAAATGATTAAAACAAATGGAGTCCGATTATATATTTTTATATTTTAAATATGTACCTCGAAATGCATTAAATAAACTACATTCAGAGTAAACAAAAAATTAATTGACAGTAAAATGCATTTAAAATAAATATATAAAAACAATAATTGATAATTTGAAATTATAGTTATGATGCGCAATATAAATTTGCAGGTGTGGCAGGTGGAGGTATGTTGACCCAAAAAAAACGGGCCTTTCGGCCCGTATGTATTTTATATCAATGATTAACTGTCTCTCTGGATCTTCTTGATGATGTTGGTGGTTGAGCACCCGTCCTCAAAGTTGAGCACCATCACTTCGCCGCCGTTGGCCCAAACCTCTTCGCTTCCCGCGATTTGCTCTGGTTTGTAATCGCCGCCTTTCACCAGCAGATCTGGCAGAATGCCGGCAATCAGGCGCTGCGGCGTGTCTTCTTCAAACGACACCACCCAGTCCACGGCTTCCAGCGCGCCGAGCACGATCATGCGCTGCTCCAGCGGGTTCACCGGACGCGTTTCGCCTTTAAGGCGTTTCGTCGACGCATCGCTGTTGACCGCCACAATCAGGCGATCGCCCAGCTTGCGCGCGTTCGCCAGATATGAAACGTGGCCCGCGTGCAGGATGTCAAACACGCCGTTGGTCATCACCACTTTTTCACCACGCTTGCGCGCGGCGGCGACGGCCACTTTAAGCTCGTCTTCGGTCATGACGCCAAAACCGGTATCCGCACGCCCGCGCACCGCGTTTTCCAGCTCGATTGGCGAAACGGTAGACGTTCCGAGCTTACCGACGACCACACCCGCCGCCGCGTTAGCGAAGTAACACGCCTCTTCCAGCGAGTTTCCAGCTGCCAGCGTCGCCGCCAGCACGCCGATCACCGTATCACCGGCACCGGTGACGTCGTACACTTCCTGCGCCTGGGTTGGCATATGCAGCGGCGCTTTGCCCGGCTGCAGCAGCGTCATCCCCTGCTCGGAGCGGGTCACCAGCAGCGCTGACAGCTCGAAATCAGCAATGATCTTCATGCCGCGCTCAACCAGCTCTTCCTCGGTTTTGCACTTGCCCGCCACCGCTTCAAACTCGGAGAGGTTTGGCGTCAGCAGCGTCGCGCCGCGATAGCGCTCAAAATCGGTCCCTTTCGGGTCGATCAGCACCGGTACGCTGGCTTTACGCGCCAGCTGAATCATCGTCTGCACGCTCGCCAGCGCGCCTTTGGCGTAGTCGGACAGCACCAGCGCGCCGATATTGCCCAGCGCCTGGTTGATACGCTCGTGCAGCGGCTCGGGATCGACGCCCTCGAAACCTTCTTCAAAGTCGAGGCGGATCAGCTGCTGGTTGCGCGACAGCACGCGCAGCTTGGTGATGGTCGGGTGGGTCGGAACAGAAACGAAGTCGCACTTCACGTTCACGTCCGCCAGCGACTTGCTCAGCGCGCGCGCCGCATCGTCGATGCCGGTCAGGCCCACCAGACGCGACTGCGCGCCCAGAGAGGCAATGTTCATCGCCACGTTTGCCGCGCCGCCGGGACGCTCTTCAATGGTGTCGACCTTAACCACCGGTACCGGTGCTTCCGGAGAGATGCGGCTGGTAGGCCCGTACCAGTAGCGATCCAGCATCACATCCCCAACAACCATTACCCCAGCACGTTCAAACTCTGGCAGTGTTACTTTCATTCCTGACTCCAGAAAGATTCACAATTTGCGCGCGATAATATCACACTTGATTTGTTACGCACGGTTCCACCAGCCACTTCTGCCAGCTGGCCGTTACCTGAGCACGTTCATGAGCAAAACAGTCCAGCGCCACATGCCCCGGCTGCTCCTGCAGCGCCAGGTGATGAAGCTCATCGCGCAGCGTCGTGTAGGCGCGGGTTAAGGCCTGCGCCTCCTGCTCGTCCATGATGTCGTTTTGCGCCAGCAGTTCCAGAATGCGCACGTTATCGGACCAGCGCGTCAGCTTCGGCTTGTCGTGGGCGTGCAGCAGCACCAGATACTGGGTAATGAATTCAATATCGGTAATCCCGCCCTCGTCGGCTTTAATATCAAAGCGATCGCGATGTTTATTGCCGAGATGCGCGCGCATTTTCTCGCGCATTTCACGCACTTCCGTTTGCAGCGTGCTGCCATCACGCACGGTGGTCATAACCTCCCTGCGGATGACGTCAAACTGCGTTTTGAGCTGCGGATCGCCATACACCACGCGAGCTCGCACCAGCGCCTGATGCTCCCACGTCCAGGCTTCGTTCTTCTGGTAATCGGCGAAGGAGTCCGTTGAGGTCACCAGCATGCCCGCCGCGCCGGACGGACGCAGGCGCGCATCCACTTCATACAAAATGCCCGACGAGGTGCGGGTACTGAACAGGTGCATGATGCGCTGGGCCAGGCGCAGGTAGAACTGACGCCCGTCAATCTCGCGCTCGCCGTCGGTCATCACGTCAACCGGGCAGTCGTGCAGGAAGATTAAATCCAGATCGGAGCTATAGCCCAATTCCCAGCCGCCAAGCTTGCCGTACCCCACGACCGCAAAGCCGCGGCCTTCACGATCGGCCAGGTGTTTCGGCTGGCCGTAGCGCGCCACCATCTGCACCCAGGCCTGATGCACCACCGCGTCGATAATCGCCTCTGCCAGCCAGGTTAAGTGATCGCTCACTTTCATCACCGGCAGCGTTCCGGCGATATCCGCCGCCGCCACGCGCAGCATCTGCGCCTGCTTAAACTGACGCAGCGCCTCCAGCTGTTGCTCTTCGTCTTCTTCCGGCACGCGCAGCAGATACTGACGCAGCTCGTCCCGGTAGGCATCCGTCGCCGTTGGCTGATACAGCGTGTTCGGGTCGAGCAGCTCATCCAGCAGCAGCGGGTAGCGCGCCAGCTTGTTGGCCACCATCGGCGACGCGGCGCAGAGCGTAATCAGGTGCTTCAGCGCGCCGGGGAACTCGCTCAGAAGCTCCAGATAGGTGGTACGCGTGATAATCCCGCTCAGCAGCGGCATCATACGCGACAGCGGCACCGGCGCGTCCGCCCGCGAGCAGACCTCGCTCAGCAGGTGCGGCATCAGGTGATCCAGCACCTGACGGCCTCGTGGGCCGATGGCGCGTTTGTTCAGTTCGAGACGGAAATCCGCGATCAGCGCCACCACGCGATGGCGCGCGTCGTCGGTTAAGTGCGTCAGCACCGGCGTGGTGTCATCTTCCTGAAGCGCGTCCTGCCACAGCTCGCGCCAGTGCTCGGAAAGCGCATCGTCCTGCGATTCACTTTCGTCATCACCAATCAGGTCGTTAAAGATGCGGCGCACGCCCGCCATGTGGTCGTCCAGCCGTTCCGTCAACGCTGACCAGTCGTCCACGCGCATGCCCCAGGCCAGACGCGCCCGGTTAAGGTCATCGCCCGGCAGGGTCTGGGTCTGTTCGTCGTTGATGCTTTGCAGCAGGTTTTCCAGACGGCGCAGGAACAGATAGGCCTCGCGCAGGGTTTGCGCGTCGCCGTCCGGCAGCAGATGCAGCTGCTCGATGGCGCTCAGCGTCGGCAGCAGCGAGCGGGACTGCAGGGACGGCTCACGGCCGCCGCGAATAAGCTGGAAGACCTGAACGATAAATTCGATTTCGCGAATGCCGCCCGCGCCGAGCTTGATGTTGTCCTTCAGACCACGGCGGCGCACCTCACGGGCGATCATCCCTTTCATATTACGCAGGGACTGGATCACGCTGAAGTCGATATAGCGACGGAACACGAACGGGCGCAGCATGGCGCGCAGCTCGTTGGCGTAAGCGTCGTCGCTGTCGCCCATGATCCGCGCTTTAACCATCGCATAACGCTCCCAGTCGCGCCCCTGCTCCTGGTAATAATCTTCCAGCGCGGCAAAGCTCAGCACCAGCGGGCCGCTGTCGCCAAACGGACGCAGGCGCATGTCCACGCGGTAAACAAAACCGTCCTGCGTCGGCTGGTCCAGCGCCTTAATCAGGCGCTGACCGAGACGGGTAAAGAACTGGGCGTTGTCCAGCTCGCGACGGCCGCCGCGCGTGGAGCCGTTCTCGGGCCAGGCAAAAATCAGGTCGATGTCGGAGGAGAAGTTCAGCTCGCAGCCGCCCAGCTTGCCCATCCCCAGAATCAACAGCGGCTGAGGAACCCCTTCCTCGCTGCACGGCGTGCCCCACTCTTTGCAGCAGGCGGCGTAGAGCCAGTCGCGCGCGGCGACGATCAGCGTTTGCGCCAGCTCGCTTAGCTGCTGCAGCGTGCTCTCTTCGTTTACCAGCTCCAGCGACTGCGCCCAGGCAATGCGCACCATCACCCGACGGCGGAACTGGCGCAGGACGCGCATCAGCGTGGCTTCATCCGCAACGTCTTCGAGCGCGGTTTGCAGCCAGCCGGCATAATGCCGCCACTCTTCCGCCTGCGGCGGCGCGTTCTCAAGCTCTGCCAGCCAGTCCGGGTTGGCGGTGATACTTTCCTGCACAAAATCACTGAAGGCGAGCACGCTCTTCGCCTGCTCGCTTAACGATGACGCCGGTAATGACTCAGGCAGACGTTCGCAAACGGTCTGCCACTGCTGCTGTAACGCTGAAGAAAGCGGCATTATAGGGGTTCCTTGCCAGAGTTAACGTTTTCCGCTGTGCAGCCAGAACGGCTCCTGTGAAATGGCCTCGTTACGGAAATGCTCAATCTCAATATGCTGGCGGGTTTCAATGGCATGCTTCAGACCCTGCCAGTTCTCCAGCCAGGCCTGGGTTTTCACGCCGTCATAAGCGCCGGAAAGCAGCAGCATGCTGTCGATGTTGCGCGACAGACGGGGAAGCTGATCGCCATACTGATCGCCCAGCGGGTAAGCAAACGTAGTCTTCAGTTCAGCGGCATGGCGGGAAAGATGAATATCCGCGAAACGCTTAAAGTTTTCCGCAATTTTGGTCTCTGCTTTCGCATCCAGGAAGGCGCGCCAGCCGCGCGTCACCAGGAACTCGGTCAGCGCCAGTTTTGCCGTCGCGGCTTGCGGGCTGTAGATCGCCGTTTGCGCCGATACGTCGGAGAGCATCAGCGTTTCGGTTTGCGTCAGCAGGTCACGTAAGTGAGCACTCGCTTTGCGAGGAACAATACCGCCGAAGAGCGTCAGGGTATGGCGCACCAGGGCAATCGCCGCCAGCACGTGGGATTTCGCGTTTTTCACATTTCGCACCCACAGCTCTTCATGGTACTGCCACTGAGAAAGCGCCAGCTCCAGCGCGGCTTCCAGACCCTGCTCAACGCTGGCCTTCGGCGCAACGTGCAGGATGGTCGTCTCTTTCAGCACGCGCGGCGCATTTCCGGCGGCCAGATGGTAACCCCGCGCGGCTTTACTCAGGCTTCCCTGACGTAGTCCGGACTGGTTCACCAGCCTGCGCGCCAGCTTCAGCACGTCATTTGCGTCCCCTTCCAGCAGCTCAAGCTCCAGTTCGCAAATCGGTTCCTGGAACTCACCCGCCTTCACTTCCCCCAGATCGAGGGCGATTTCGATGCGGCTTTTGCCTTCCGTTACCAGCCATTTCTCGCGCCAGAAATCGGTGCTGAACAGCGGCTGTACCTGTTCCGCCAGCGTGGAAGGCAGCTCGCCTTCCGGCCAGACTTCCGCCGGGAAGCGTTCCAGCTCAAGTTCTGGCTTGCTGATGTCGATATTGTATTCCGGGCGCTGGTGTAAACCGCCGACCACGCGGCCGGCAATTTTCATCGTCATCTCGTAGCGCCCGCTCGCACCGCGGATGCGCAGCCCCATATCGTGGCGGCGCAGCCAGCTGTCTGGCGTTTCGTAATAGATATTAAGCAGTTGTACCGGTGCATGGTGTTCGCCGGAAAGCGTATGCAGATGCTGGCGGAGTGCGTCAACGCTGTCTTTTTCGACGATAAACTTTAATTCGATTTCTTGTGCCATAGCCTTGTACTTTTGCGTGCGTCACAGACGCGTCAATGAGGGCGAACTTCCTCGCCATTTGTTTGTCAGTACATAGTATTTTGCGCCAAATTGCCATGCAATGAGCAATTTGTCGGGCGTAAATCTGTAGAGTCGTGACACAGATGATTCTGATTGCTGACGAATGCTTTGCGTAGAGACACTGTTGCCACTACTATCGTTCCACTATTTATGAAAATAACGACTAATGATGCTTAAATTACGCCTGATTGGACTTACTTTACTCGCTTTTAGCGCCGCAACCGCAGTGCACGCTGAAGAGAAGCGTTACGTTTCTGACGAACTGAACACCTGGGTACGCAGTGGCCCTGGAGATAATTATCGCCTCGTGGGCACGGTCAATGCCGGCGAGGAAGTCACCCTGTTACAAACTAACGCGGACACCAACTATGGTCAGGTTCGCGACAGTACCGGTCGTACTTCCTGGATCCCGCTGAAAGAGCTGAGCACCGTGCCAAGCCTGCGCACGCGCGTGCCGGATCTGGAAAACCAGGTGAAGACCCTGACCGACAAGCTGAACAACATAGACGGCACCTGGAACCAGCGCACCGCTGAAATGCAGCAGAAAGTGGCGCAAAGCGACGGTGTGATTAACGGCCTGAAAGAAGAAAACCAGAAACTGAAAAACGAGCTGATTGTCGCGCAGAAGAAGGTGAATGCCGCGAATCTGCAGCTCGACGACAAACAGCGCACCATTATCATGCAGTGGTTTATGTATGGCGGCGGCGTGCTGGGCGTGGGTCTGGTAATGGGTCTGGTCCTGCCGCATCTGATCCCAAGCCGTAAGCGTAAAGACCGCTGGATGAACTAATTCGTCTTCTCTGCCAGACTTACGTATTATTCTGGAAAAGAGAAAACGGGAGAGTTGGGCGTGAAGAGTTATCTGGTCGGTGGTGCGGTACGTGATGCGTTGTTAGGTCTGCCGGTCAAAGATAAAGACTGGGTGGTGGTTGGCGCCACCCCTGAAGAGATGCTCGACGCGGGCTACCAGCAGGTAGGCCGCGACTTTCCCGTGTTCCTGCACCCGAAAAGCCGTGAAGAGTATGCCCTGGCGCGTACCGAGCGGAAATCGGGCTCGGGCTATACGGGCTTCACCTGCTATGCCGCGCCGGACGTGACGCTGGAGCAAGATCTCCTGCGCCGCGATCTCACCATCAACGCGCTGGCGCAGGACGAGCACGGGCAGATCGTTGACGCCTATGGCGGTCAGGACGATCTGCGCAACCGTCTTTTACGTCACGTTTCCCCTGCGTTTTCTGAAGATCCGCTCCGCGTGCTGCGCGTAGCGCGCTTTGCCGCGCGTTACGCCCATCTCAGCTTCCGTATTGCCGATGAGACAATGGCGCTGATGACCGCCATGACCGAGGCGGGCGAGCTTGAACACCTGACGCCAGAGCGCGTCTGGAAAGAGACGGAAAATGCGCTCACCACGCGCAACCCGCAGGTCTTTTTCCAGGTCCTGCGAGACTGCGGCGCGCTGAAGGTGCTGTTCCCGGAAATAGACGCGCTGTTTGGCGTACCAGCCCCGGCAAAATGGCACCCGGAAATTGATACCGGCGTACACACGCTGATGACCCTGAGCATGGCGGCCATGCTCAGCCCTGACGTGGATGTGCGCTTTTCCACCCTGTGCCACGATCTCGGCAAAGGCTTAACGCCAAAAGAATTCTGGCCTCGCCACCACGGGCACGGCCCGGCTGGGGTGAAGCTGGTCGAGGGTCTGTGCCAGCGTCTGCGCGTCCCGAACGAGATCCGCGATCTGGCGAAACTGGTGGCCGAGTTCCACGATCTGATCCACACCTTCCCCATCCTGAAGCCGGCTACCATCGTTAAGCTTTTCGATAATATCGACGCCTGGCGCAAACCCCAGCGCGTAGAGCAAATCGCGCTCACCAGCGAAGCTGACGTGCGCGGTCGTACCGGGTTTGAAGCGTGCGATTACCCGCAGGGACGTTTACTGCGTAAAGCCTGGGACGTCGCGAAAGCGGTGCCCACGAAGGACGTTGTCGAAGCAGGATTCAAAGGACCGGAAATTCGCGAAGAGCTCACGAAACGGCGAATTCAGGCTGTGTCGGACTGGAAGGAAAAGCATTGCCCTCAGCCGAAAGACTGAGGGCAATCGGTCAGAAGAAGACCACGTACACCGCAGCCGCCACGATAAAGCGATAGATCGCGAACGGAATAAACGAGATACGCTTAATCAACTGCAGGAAGGTTTTAATGGCAATCAGCGCCACGATAAACGCGGTGATGAAGCCGACGGCGAACATCGGAATGTCGCCAGCCGTCAGGAAGTGATAGCTCTTATAGACGTCGAGTACGGTGGCGCCCATCATCATCGGCACCGCCAGCAGGAACGAGAACTCTGACGCGGCGTAACGGCTTACGCCCATCAGCATCCCACCGGAGATGGTTGCGCCTGAACGCGAGAAGCCCGGCCACAGCGCCAGACACTGGAAGCAGCCAATGATAAACGCCTGACGATACGTCATATCGTCCAGACCTTCCGCGCGCGGCGTTTTTGGCTTCAGCACTTCCGCGGCGATCAGCAGGAAGCCCCCCACCACCAGCGCGTACATCACGTTAATCGGATTAAACAGAGATTTGATGGCGTCATGGAAAACCAGGCCCAGCACCACCGCAGGGATCATCCCGAGCAGAATATGGATTAGTGACAGACGACCTTTACCGGCCCCCTCGTGCTGAGGCGGACGACCAAAATGGATGCCGATCAGGCCAAACAGGCGACGCCAGAACATCACGACTACCGCCAGAATAGACCCCAGTTGGATCACCACTTCAAACGTTTTTGCGGTATCCCCTTCAAAGCCCAGCAGATGGCCAACGATAATCATATGGCCCGTACTGGAAACCGGCAAAAACTCCGTCAATCCTTCGACCACACCCAGTATTGCCGCCACCAGCAGCGAGTGCATATCGCTCATCTATAAACCCCTAAAAAAGATATAAAAAAACGGTGTCCCATACGGACAACCGATAAGATACAGTCTTGAGACCGGTATAACCTAAAATGGTTTAGCAATTATGACGTTAATTCTTGCCTTTCAGATTTGTGCCACGCTCAATGATGACGCCAACACTGGCGGCGCGCGCCACCGCTCCCGGCTTGCTCAGCTTGATGCGCACCCACGGTGAGTTGAATTTTTTCAGCAGCAATTCTGCGACTTCTTCAGCCACCCGTTCGACCAGCGCAAAACGTTGCCCTTCAACGTGGGCGATGACCGTTTCACTGATATCGGCATAGCTCAGACAGTCGTTCACGTCATCGCTTTTTGCCGATTTGCGGTTATCCCATCCCATTTCGATATCGAACACCAGTTTCTGCTCGATGGTCTGTTCCCAGTCGTAAACACCAATTGTGGTGATTACCGAAAGTTGCTCTATAAATACAATATCCATCACGACCTGCCTGCTTTTTGGCTAAACCGGATACCACTTCCGGCGAATTATGCGTATTATCCACAGATGCTGAGAATACAGATACATTTTCAAAACGGAACAGCGTTATGAGTGCAATCGCGCCTGGAATGATCCTCCTCGCCTATCTTTGCGGCTCAATCTCCAGCGCCATTCTGGTCTGCCGCATTGCCGGGTTACCTGACCCGCGTGAAAATGGTTCCGGGAATCCGGGGGCGACCAACGTACTACGAATTGGCGGCAAGGGAGCAGCCGTAGCGGTTTTGATTTTTGATGTTCTGAAAGGGATGCTACCCGTCTGGGGCGCGTATGCGCTGGGCGTCACGCCGTTCTGGCTGGGGCTCATTGCTATTGCTGCCTGCGTCGGCCACATCTGGCCCGTATTCTTCGGCTTTAAAGGCGGCAAAGGTGTGGCGACCGCCTTTGGTGCCATTGCGCCCATCGGCTGGGACTTAACCGGCGTCATGGCCGGGACCTGGCTTCTGACCATTCTTCTGAGCGGCTATTCGTCGCTGGGCGCTATCGTCAGCGCGCTGATCGCGCCGTTCTACGTCTGGTGGTTCAAACCTCAGTTCACCTTCCCGGTGTCGATGCTCTCCTGTCTTATCCTGCTGCGTCATCACGACAATATCCAGCGCCTGTGGCGTCGTCAGGAGACCAAAATCTGGACGAAGCTCAAGAGAAAGAAAAAAGACGCTCCGAAGGGTTAGTTATGCCTTATAGCCAAATGTGATTTTGGTCACCTTCTGCCTGTGGTAACTGTTAATAACACAACACAACCACTTAAGAAGAAAATGGCTGAAATCACAGACACCACTCCCCTTTCAACGGCAGGTAATCCTCCTGATGGCGACATTCAGTGGGTGCGCAGCGCATCGGATGTATCACGCCTCGTTAATGACGGTTCTCAGGGCCGGGCAAACGCCCGTATCGTGGTCGGTATCGCGCTGGGCGGTATTTTCCTCGATGCCTACGATCTGGGCGCGCTGGCGTTCGGCATTAAAGATATCACCCGCGAATTTAACCTGACGCCCGCCGGTACCGGTATGGTGGCCTCGGCGATTACCTTTGGCGCCATTGTCGGGGCGCTGCTCGGCGGCTACCTTACGGATAAAATCGGGCGCTACCGCGTTTTTATGGCCGATATGGTGTTCTTCGTGGTGGCAGCCATCGCCTGTGCGCTGGCCCCGAACGAATATGTGCTCGCGGGCGCCCGCTTTGTGATGGGGCTTGGGGTCGGGATCGACCTTCCCGTGGCGATGGCGTTTTTAAGCGAGTTCGCCAGGCTGAAAGGGCCGGGAAATAAGGCTTCCAGCGTCGCGATGTGGTGCCCCACATGGTATGCCGCCATCAGCATCTCCTACCTGCTGGTGCTTTTCTTCTACGCGGTGCTGCCGGAAAGCCACAGCGACTGGCTCTGGCGCCTGATCCTCGGCTTTGGCGCGGTGCCCGCGCTGGTGATTATCGCCATCCGCAGCCGCTATATGAGCGAATCTCCGGTCTGGGCGGCGAATCAGGGCAACCTGAAAGAGGCGGCGTCGATTTTACGCCAGTCGTACAACATCAATGCCCACGTGCCGCAGGACGCGCTCGCCCAGCCCGCACCTATCGTGAATAAAGCGAAATGGTCAAACTATCTGAACCTGTTCCGCGGCATCTACTTACGCCGCACGACGCTCGCCACGCTGCTTTCAGTCGTCTCCTCGTTTGCCTATAACGCCGTGGCGTTTGGCCTGCCGGTGATCATCTCCAGCTTCTTTGTCCAGTCGATGCTCACCACCATACTCATTTCTCTGGTGCTTAACCTGCTGTTTGCCTTCGTCGGCGGACTGCTGGCGGTACGCTACGTGCCGCGCTTCGGTGCCTGGCGGATGTCGCTTGCGGGTTATGCCTGCCAGCTTGTCGCGCTGCTGGGACTGGCGCTGATTGGCCGCCCTGAAGGCGCCTCTGAAGGAGTGCTCGCCGTCGCGATGCTGGCACTGTTCCTGTTCGGTCAGGGATTTGGTCCGGGCGCGCATACCATGACGTTTGCCTCGCTGAGCTACCCGACCTCGCTGCGGGGCGTGGGCGTGGGTCTCAACCAGACGCTGATGCGCAGCAGCTCGACGCTGTCGCTGTTCCTGTTCCCGCTGCTGGTCGCCTCGCTGGATACCGCCGTGTTCTGGGTGATTGCGCTGGCGCCGTTTATCGGCCTGGCATCGCTGCTGGCGATCCGCTGGGAGCCGTCCGGATATGATGTGGATGCGGAGGATTACCGCTAGTCCCGCAAACCCCGTCATTAATAATGTCATCGCCTTTCTTGCCGGGTGGCGCTGCGCTTACCCGGCCTACATTACAGACCATCCATAAGCGACTCATATGACAGCCTTCATTTCCGCCAGGGCATACTGAAACGTATCCCGATGGTGTGGAAATGGATGCAGCATGTTAGCAGCTCAGGTCACTGATAATACGTATAAAGGCTGGCAGGCATCGCTTGCCCTGCAGTTTTGTCACACCCCTGAGAAAACCCTCCTGCACTCCGCCCACCACGTCGGGCCGCTCACCGTTCAGCGTCCGTTTTATCCCGAAGGGGAAACCTGCCACCTTTACCTGCTGCACCCGCCCGGCGGGATTGTTGGCGGCGATACGCTGGACATTTCCGTTCGGCTGGACGCCAAAAGCCATGTGCTTATCAGCATGCCCGGCGCCAGCAAGTTCTATCGCAGCAGCGGCCCGCAGGCTCGTCTGAGCCAGCATTTTTATCTCGAGGAAGATTCCACCCTGGAGTGGCTGCCGCAGGACACCATTATTTTTCCCGGTGCGAATGCCGCGCTGCGCTCCGTCTTCCACCTGAAGGCCTCCAGCACGCTGCTGGCGTGGGAGCTGTACTGTCTGGGTCGCCCGGTGATCGGAGAGACCTTCAGCCACGGCATGCTGGAGAGCCGCCTTGACATTTGGGTTGAAGACGAACCGCGCCTGATTGAGCGCCAGCATCTTAGCGACGGCGATCTCACGCCCGTCGCCGGACATCCGTGGCTCGGCACGCTGCTGTTCTACCCTGCCCGGGAAAAACATCTCGACGCGGTGCGCGAACGGCTCGCACCGCTGGAAAATTATGCGGGTGCAACGCTCACCGATGACCTGCTGTCGGTGCGTTTTCTCTCCCACGACAACCTGATTTGCCAGCGGGTGATGCGCGATATCTGGCAGTCGCTTCGCCCGCTTCTCACCACCAAACCCGCCTGTTCGCCGCGTATCTGGCAGACATAAGAGAAACGTTATGGAACTGACCCCCAGAGAAAAAGACAAGCTGTTGCTGTTCACCGCCGCGCTGGTTGCCGAACGCCGCCTTGCGCGCGGGGTAAAGCTCAACTACCCGGAATCGGTCGCGCTGATCAGCGCCTTCATTATGGAAGGCGCGCGCGATGGCGAAACCGTCGCCTCGCTGATGGAGGCGGGCCGACACGTTCTGAGGCGCGACCAGGTAATGGAGGGCGTCCCGGAGATGATCCCGGATATTCAGGTCGAAGCCACCTTCCCGGACGGTTCCAAGCTCGTCACCGTCCATAACCCGATCGTCTAAGGAGCGCGTGATGATCCCAGGCGAATATCAGATCCGGTCCGGAAACATTGCCCTCAACGTCGGGCGTGAAACCCAACGCGTGGTTGTCGAAAACCACGGCGACAGGCCGATCCAGGTCGGATCGCACTACCACTTTTACGAGGTCAACCCGGCGCTGAAGTTCGATCGGGAAGCCACCAGAGGCTTCCGGCTGAACATCCCGGCGGGTACCGCCGTGCGCTTCGAGCCCGGCCAGAAGCGGGAAGTGACGCTGGTTCAGGTCACCGGGGCGCAGCGCATTTTCGGCTTTCGCGGCGAGGTGATGGGAGAGGTGAAACATGGCTGAGATTTCACGCCGGGCGTATGCCGATATGTTCGGCCCCACCACCGGGGATAAGGTGCGGCTGGCCGACAGCGAGCTGTGGATCGAAGTGGAAGACGATCTCACGGTCTACGGCGAAGAGGTTAAATTCGGCGGCGGAAAGGTGATCCGCGACGGCATGGGCCAGGGGCAGATGACCGCTGACGGCTGCGTGGATCTGGTTCTCACCAACGCGCTGATCGTCGATCACTGGGGGATCGTAAAAGCCGATATCGGCGTGAAGAACGGGCGGATCTTCGCCGTTGGCAAAGCCGGAAACCCGGACATTCAGCCCGGCGTGACGATCCCGATTGGCGCGGCAACGGAAGTGATTGCCGCCGAGGGGAAGATCGTCACCGCCGGCGGGATCGACACCCACATCCACTGGATCTGCCCGCAGCAGGCGGAAGAGGCGCTGGTCTCCGGCGTCACCACCATGATCGGCGGCGGCACCGGACCGGCGGCGGGCACCAACGCCACCACCTGCACGCCGGGGCCGTGGTATATCGCCCGCATGCTGCAGGCTGCCGATACGCTGCCGGTGAATATTGGTCTGCTCGGCAAAGGTAACGGCTCCAACCCGGATGCCCTGCGCGAGCAGATCGCCGCGGGCGCCATCGGGCTGAAGATCCACGAAGACTGGGGCGCGACGCCTGCGGCGATCAACTGCTCGCTGGAAGTCGCGGAAGAAATGGATATTCAGGTGGCGCTGCACAGCGACACGCTGAACGAGTCCGGTTTTGTCGAAGACACGCTGGCGGCTATCGCCGGGCGCACCATCCATACCTTCCACACCGAAGGCGCGGGCGGCGGCCACGCGCCGGATATCATCACCGCCTGCGCGCATCCGAATATTCTGCCCTCTTCCACCAACCCGACCTTGCCCTACACGGTGAACACCATCGACGAGCATCTCGACATGCTGATGGTTTGTCACCACCTCGATCCGGATATCGCCGAGGACGTGGCGTTTGCCGAATCCCGCATTCGTCGTGAAACCATCGCCGCTGAAGACGTGCTGCACGACATCGGCGCGTTCTCGCTCACCTCCTCAGATTCGCAGGCCATGGGCCGGGTCGGGGAAGTGATTATCCGCACCTGGCAGGTCGCGCACCGCATGAAGATCCAGCGCGGCGCGCTGCCGGAAGAGATCGGCGAGAACGATAACTTCCGCGTGAAGCGCTACGTCGCCAAATACACCATTAACCCGGCGCTCACCCACGGCATCGCCCACGAGGTCGGTTCGATTGAGGCGGGCAAGCTGGCGGATCTCGTGGTCTGGTCCCCGGCGTTCTTCGGCGTCAAACCCGCCACCATCGTCAAGGGCGGGATGATCGCCTGTGCGCCAATGGGTGATATCAACGCCTCGATCCCTACGCCGCAGCCGGTGCATTACCGCCCGATGTTTGGATCGCTGGGCGCCGCGCGTCACGCCACCCGATTGACGTTTATCTCGCAGGCCGCCAGTGCGAACGGCATCCCGCAGCAGCTCAACCTGCAAAGCGCCACCGCGGTGGTGAAAGGCTGCCGGACGGTGAAAAAGGCGGACATGATCCACAACGGCTTACAGCCGAACATCACCGTCGACTCACAAACCTACGAGGTGCGCGTCGACGGTGCACTGATAACCAGCGAACCGGCTGACGTTCTGCCGATGGCGCAACGCTATTTCCTGTTTTGAGGAGTGATGATGATCTATTTAACCCAACGCCTGGACCATGCCCACCCCGTCACCGCCAGCGTCACGCTGCCGATTGACGTGCGGGTGAAAAGCCGCGCCCGCGTATCGCTGAACGACGGCCGCGAAGCCGGGCTGATGTTGCCGCGCGGCCTGCTGCTGCGCGGGGGCGACCTGCTGACTACCGACGACGGCAGCGAGGTGATTGAAGTGATCGCCGCCCCGGAGTCGGTTTCCGTGGTGCGCTGCGCCGATCCGTTCCTGCTCGCCCGCGCCTGCTACCACCTGGGCAACCGCCACGTGCCGCTGCAGATCATGCCCGGCGAGCTGCGCTATCACCACGACCACGTTCTCGACGACATGCTGCGCCAGTTCGGGCTGGAGGTGGCCTACGCCAGCCTGCCGTTTGAACCGGAAGCGGGCGCTTACGCCAGCGATGCCCACAGCCACAGCCATTCTCACGCTCATTCACATTAAGGATTCATCATGCGCAAGTATTTACCGCTGTTACTGCTGGCCTTTTCCGTTCCTGCGCTCGCGCATCCCGGCCACGGCGCCGACAGCTTTCAGGCCGGTTTTCTCCACCCGCTGACCGGGCTCGATCACCTGCTGATGCTGGCGGGCGCAGGCGTGCTCTCGGCGCTGAGCGGTCGCAAACTCCTGCTGCCGTTTGCCACCCTCGGGATGATGCTTGTCGGCGCCATTGCGGGCAGCCTGCTCGGCGGCTTCAGCGGCATGGAGATGCTGATTATCGCCTCGCTGGCGGTATCCGGCGTGATGATGTTCAAAACTGAAAACCGCCTGCTGCTGGCGGTGCCTGCCCTGGCAATGTTCCACGGCTGGGCGCACGGCGTGGAGATGTCCGGCCACAGCTTCTGGCTCTTCACCAGCGGCTTTATGCTCGCCAGCGCCACGGTGCTGTGCGCCAGCTTTTCCGCAGGGCTGCTGCTGCGCCGTCACGATGGCCTGCGTAAAACCTTCGGCGGCGGGCTGATTGTCTCCGCCCTGCTGGCGCTGATGAGCTGATGGAGCACGCCCGCCAGAGGCTGCGCCTGATGCAGCTCTCCAGCAGCAGCCTGCCGGTCGGGTCGTTTACCTGGTCGCAGGGGCTGGAGTGGGCCGTTGAGGCGGGCTGGGTCACGGACGCCGGGGCCTTTAAACGCTGGCAAATCCAGCAGATGGAGCAGAGCTTTTTCTGCGTCGATCTGCCGCTGTTTATCCGTCTTTATCAGGCCTGTGAGCAACGCGATCTTACAAAAGCAAAACGCTGGACGGCATACCTTCTCGCCTGCCGGGAAACGCGCGAGCTGCGCGAAGAGGAGCGCAACCGCGGCGCGGCCTTTACGCGGCTGATTAAGAGCTGGGAACCTGACTGTCCGCCCGAATGGCTGCCGCTGTTTATGCAGAGCCAGCTTAGCGGCATGGCCTGGCTCGGCGTGCGCTGGGGCATTAGCGTGCGCGAGCTGGCGCTGAGCCTCGGCTACAGCTGGATAGAGAGCGCGGTGATGGCGGGCGTCAAGCTGGTGCCGTTTGGGCAACAGGCCGCGCAGCAGCTGATTATCGACCTGAGCGACCACTACGCCGCTGGTTTTGAACAGGCATTTTTACGGAGCGACGACGCGCTGGGGGCAGCGACGCCGCTGTCCGCCATCGCCTCCGCGCGCCACGAAACCCAATATTCACGACTATTCCGTTCCTGAGGAGTCAACATGGCTGATTACAAACATCCCCTGCGCGTGGGCGTGGGCGGCCCGGTAGGGTCGGGCAAAACCGCGCTGCTGGAAGCGCTCTGCAAGGCGATGCGCGATACCTACCATCTTGCGGTGGTGACCAACGATATCTATACCAAAGAGGATCAGCGCATTCTGACCGAGGCGGGCGCGCTGGCGCCGGAGCGCATCGTAGGCGTGGAGACGGGCGGCTGCCCGCATACTGCCATTCGGGAAGATGCCTCAATGAACCTGGCGGCAGTGGAAGCGTTAAGCGAGAAGTTCGGCAATCTGGATCTGATCTTCGTTGAAAGCGGCGGGGACAACCTGAGCGCGACCTTCAGCCCGGAGCTGGCGGATCTGACCATCTACGTCATCGACGTGGCCGAAGGGGAAAAAATTCCGCGCAAGGGCGGGCCGGGGATCACCAGGTCCGATTTTCTGGTGATCAACAAAACCGATCTCGCGCCGTACGTCGGTGCGTCGCTGGAGGTGATGGAGCGCGACACCAACCGCATGCGCGGCGAGCGTCCGTGGACGTTTACCAACCTGAAGGCGGGTGACGGCTTAGCGACGATTATTGCGTTTCTGGAAGAGAAAGGGATGCTGCGGATCTGAAAAAAGGCCTGGCATAACGCCAGGCCGTGATTGTTATTTGCAGCTGTTATTGGAAGACCCTTTTTCGCGCCATGCGCCCCACTCGCCGCCGGTTCCCGGCGTTTCTTGCCCCGGGTTGACATACCACTGGTTGAGCCAAACTTTACCGTTGTAATACGCTTTGGTGCATCGGGTTGGATAGGCAATTTTGGCGTTATAGGCCGGTGCCGCAGGATTTACCGGTGTGTCATCTTTTGCCGGTGTGTCATCTTTTGCCGGTGTGTCATCCTTAGCCAGTACCGCCGGTTTACTGACGGTGATGGTCATGCTGTCCGTCGCGGTTCGCCCATCCGCGCCGGTCGTCGTCAGTGTAAAGGTCGCTTCACCCTCGCTGTTGGCAGGAATGACGGCATAGGCATGCGCGCTGTCCACGCTCTTCACCAGCGTGCCGTTCAGTGTCGCCTCCAGCGAGAAGGTTTCTGCCCCTTTCGTCACACGCCAGTTATACGATTTGGCATTCAGGCTCTTACTGCCGTCCAGCACGTAGGTGATCACCCCCGTGGTCGGAGAAACCAGAGCGTAATCTGCGCCTGCCACAGCCGTTGGAGCCGGCGCGACAGGCGTGCTACCGTCTTTGAGCGCCATAATACGGGCCACCGCACGCTCCATATCAGGTTGAGTACCCACTTTTGCCGAATCCCCGTTGGCCAGTGGCGTTCCGGTCTCCGCCAGAATCTGACGCATCTGCCGCGGTGTCACGGTAATACCGTTGGCTTTAGCGATGCCTGACAGGCTGGCTACCACACCCGCAATAATCGGGTTCGAGGAAGACGTTCCGGCAAACGTCGCGGTATAAGAATCGTTAACGCCGCCATTTTTATAGAGATCGCCATAACCTGTGCTCACTACGTCCCAGCAGCCCCATGCAGAGCTGGTGACGCGCGAACCATAGGTGCTGAACGACGCTTTTTTACCGTCTTTTGCACAAAACGCACCCGCCAGGATAGCCCCGGAGTCCCGCACGTTCACGTCAAACTCCCCCTGGAAGCCTGGGCTATCCAGGTTGACGTTCCCGTTACCTGCCGCCTCAACAACGTGAACGCCTTTATCCGTCAGCGCTTTAATCACATCGTAATAGGCGGGCTCGGACTCCATTGCCACCCAGCAATCCTTCTGACAACCCGCTGGATAACCGCCCGCTACGTGTACCCCAATCTGCACCACATCGCCAGCTTTTAGCAACGGAATTAAATTATAGAGGTTATTATGCGCTGAGGCCGCGTACCCCAGTCGGCTTTTCCAGCTTATCCCTCGAATACCGGTGCCAATATCTTTCGCTGCCATAATCCCGACGGAAGCGGTGTCATGATCTTGCTTTTCAACATACGTTGTCTTTCCAGAGCTGAGGCTCATTGGCGGTAAGTTGAGGTGGTAGGTATTCCAGGGATAAATCTCCGTTGAAATAATCGTCACTCCTTCGCCCGCACTGCCTGCATAGTGATCAACGCTTTCGCGGTTTACGCCCCCCATATAATAATCGGCGCGCTTAACATCAGGTGCTTTGAGATAATCTTGCTTATTGCGAAAATCCGGAACGGCAGCAGACGTTAAATTATTATTTACCGAAGATTTAACCTGCGGCGTAAGGGCGTTTTCATCCAGCGACACCGGTTCGGCCTCCGGATAAACAAACTCTACGTTCTGATTCTGCTCCAGCTCAGTAATAATATGGTTAATGTAGGTTTTATCCTGACGTTTATCTTGCGGTAACGCGATACGCAGATAACGGTCAAAGCCATAGCGTTTATTGAGTTCCGTTAACTCGGATGACTGATTTGAACTCCGCAAATTAGTCGGCCGAAACATATTTGTGGTGATAAGGGAAGGATCATTCAGGGTAATTTTATTGTTTGTCGCTTTTAGCAAACCTGCAGTGGGTTTTAGCTTGAGTACAATTGCTGTGTAGGTCGCATTGTCATGTGCAAACTCATTTTGCACATGATTTTCTGCCGTAGCGGAAAATGAAATTGCTGCACAAATAAAAAGGGACAAGGTACTTTTTTTCATGGTAAT
The DNA here is from genome assembly GCF_036487345.1 of Enterobacter cloacae complex sp. CARB60. Taxonomy (NCBI): domain Bacteria; kingdom Pseudomonadati; phylum Pseudomonadota; class Gammaproteobacteria; order Enterobacterales; family Enterobacteriaceae; genus Enterobacter; species Enterobacter cloacae complex sp. CARB60. The sequence goes on along the minus strand of NZ_JAZKLC010000002.1, from coordinate 551,804 downwards.
CACGGTTCCTTTGTGAATCGACATTTCTCCTTTTTCAGTATCTGTGATACATGCACCGTGATGAATAAGAACTTCCTAATCTAGGGGAACGATCTTTCTATAATTGAATAAGAAAAATCCATATCTCGTTTCTTTATATTTCGCAACGCGAGGATACACCTGGATACAAAAACTGCAAAGATTAAGCATAATGAAATAATCAATATCCGTCGCCGCTAAAAATACTCTCATTGTTACTGCTATTTTACCGCAGCCTGGATTTTAATAACGATATATCTTGCGAGGGATTCCAACCCCGCCATTATCATGTAAGGGTTAATACGACGCATCATTATGGACATTAAAATCGTTATCGCTGAAGAATCCTCGTTGATTCGCCGCGGCTTATCCTCAATGATGCAACCGCTCTCGTTACCCGCCTCAGGCATGAATCAGAGATGTGTTTTGACCGGTGAAGCAGCCTCTTCCGCAGAACTTCTGTCGCTTCTTGGCCAGCATAACCCCGATATCGTTATCCTCAGCTATTCACTGACAACCAGCTTTAATCGCTCTCCTCTCACGGGTATGGACGGTCTGAAGCTGTTGAAATGGCTCCATCAGACTTATCCTACGCTCAGCATTATCCTGCTCTCGCCCTATGCAAACGCCATGTTTATTCGTCAGGCGCTAAAGGAAGGCGTCAGATCGTATTTGTCGCGGGATATCAACGAGCAAACCTTAAGCCAGGCAATTACTACAGTTCTTAAAGGTGAGATCTATATCGAAAGCCAGCTGGTAAATATGCTTTTTCGTCATGAGATGACAGATATTGAAAAACTCTCGCCGCGGGAAATCGATGTGCTGCGTCTGATATGTAACGGATTAAATTTGAAGGAGATTGCACAATATATATATGCACCTGAGCATCAAAACAGTCAGTGCGCATAAGATCCGGGCGATGGAAAAATTGGATGTGCAAAACGACTACCAGCTTTACTCTCTGATCATCAAGAACCAGATGTTCGACATCAGGATATAAAACTCCCCCGCCGCGACGACGGGAGAGCCGTTCACGCCTCAGGCAGTTCCGCCAGCGGCCAGCGCGGACGCACGGACACGCTCAGGTCGGACGTTGCGCCCGCATTCAGGCGCACCATACCCGCGTAAGCGATCATCGCGCCGTTATCGGTACAGAATTCCGGACGCGCATAGAACACTTCTCCACGACGCTTTTGCATCATCTCGGCGAGCTTCGCGCGCAGCGTGCGGTTAGCGCTGACGCCGCCGGCCATCACCAGACGCTTAAAGCCGGTCTGATCCAGCGCGCGCTTGCACTTGATCATCAGCGTATCGACTACCGCATCTTCAAACGCGCGCGCAATATCCGCGCGGGTCTGCTCGTCGTTTTCGTTATTACGGATCGTATTCGCCGCGAAGGTTTTCAGCCCGGAGAAGCTGAAGTCCAGCCCCGGACGGTCGGTCATCGGACGCGGGAAGACAAAGCGCCCTTCCGTTCCCTGCGCCGCCATTTTTGACAGCATCGGGCCGCCAGGGTAATCCAGCCCCAGCAGCTTGGCGGTTTTATCGAACGCTTCACCGGCGGCATCGTCGATCGACTCGCCCAGCAGCTCGTACTTGCCAATGCCCGTTACGCTAATCAGCTGCGTATGGCCGCCGGAGACCAGCAGCGCAACAAACGGGAATTCAGGCGGATTCTCTTCCAGCATCGGCGCCAGAAGATGCCCTTCCATATGGTGAACCGGAATGGCCGGCACATCCCACGCAAACGCCAGCGAACGGCCAACCGTCGCGCCAACCAGCAGCGCGCCAACCAGGCCCGGGCCTGCGGTATACGCCACTGCATCAATCTCTTTTGCCGTTAATCCCGCTTCTTTCAGCGCCGCCTGAATCAGGGGAACCGTTTTACGCACGTGGTCACGAGAGGCCAGTTCAGGTACGACGCCGCCGTAGTCAGCGTGCAATTTCACCTGACTATACAGCTGGTTGGCCAGAAGCCCTTTTTCGTCGTCGTAAATGGCGATGCCGGTTTCATCGCAGGATGTTTCAATACCCAGTACACGCATGACTTGTTTTACCTCGTTTCAATACCGCGCAGTGTAGAGCCTGGGCGGGTTGATGTAAAACTTTGTTCGCCCCAGGAAGAAGGCTCGTGTATACTCCTCACCCTTATTAAAGTCCCTTTCAAAATCGCATCGGTGCTTTACAAAGCAGCAGCATTTGCAGTAAAATTCCGCACCATTTTGAAATAAGCTGGCGTTGATGCCAGCGGCAAACCGAATTTATTAAAGGTGAGAGTTACATGCCGGTAATTAAAGTACGTGAAAACGAGCCGTTCGACGTAGCACTGCGTCGCTTCAAACGTTCATGCGAGAAAGCAGGTGTTCTGGCTGAAGTTCGTCGTCGTGAGTTTTATGAAAAACCAACGACCGAACGTAAGCGCGCTAAAGCTTCCGCTGTGAAACGTCACGCGAAGAAACTGGCTCGCGAAAACGCACGCCGTACTCGTCTGTACTAATTGTTTGAGGGCCTCAGCCCTCAATTGACAGACTGAGTAATAGTCGTAAGGCCGTGCTTCCGGAAGGAATGCGCGGCTTGTTTTCGTTTATAAGTCGCTTAAAATTTTGGGGCATATGGCCGGAAGAATCCCACGCGTTTTCATCAATGACCTGCTTGCCAGAACCGACATCGTCGATCTCATCGACGCGCGGGTAAAGCTAAAAAAGCAGGGCAAGAACTACCATGCGTGCTGTCCGTTCCATAACGAAAAAACCCCCTCCTTCACCGTAAACGGTGAAAAGCAGTTCTACCATTGCTTCGGCTGTGGCGCACACGGTAATGCCGTCGATTTTTTGATGAACTACGACAAGCTCGAGTTCGTTGAAACCGTCGAAGAGCTGGCGGCGATGCATAACCTTGAAGTGCCGTATGAAGCAGGCAGTGGGCCAAGTCAGATCGAGCGCCATCAGCGGCAAACGCTGTATCAACTGATGGATGGCCTGAATTCGTTTTACCAACAGTCTCTTAAGCACTCTGCGGCTGAGCCTGCGCGTCAGTATCTGAACAAGCGCGGACTGAGCGACGATGTCATTGCGCGTTTCGCTATTGGTTACGCCCCGCCCGGCTGGGACAACGTGTTAAAGCGTTTTGGCGGCAATAGCGAAGATCGTAAGTCTCTCATCGATGCAGGCATGCTGGTCACCAACGACCAGGGACGAAGCTACGACCGCTTCCGCGAACGGGTCATGTTCCCGATCCGCGACAAGCGTGGCCGGGTAATTGGTTTTGGTGGTCGCGTGCTGGGTGATGCCCTGCCGAAGTACCTCAACTCCCCGGAAACCGATATTTTCCATAAGGGCCGCCAGCTGTACGGTCTTTATGAGGCGCAGCAGAATAATGCGGAACCTCCGCGTCTTCTGGTCGTCGAAGGCTATATGGACGTCGTGGCACTGGCGCAGTACGACATCAACTACGCGGTTGCGTCGTTAGGTACGTCCACCACCGCCGATCATATTCAACTGCTGTTCAGGGTGACCAACAACGTCATCTGCTGTTACGACGGTGACCGCGCAGGACGCGACGCCGCCTGGCGTGCGCTGGAAACCGCACTGCCGTATATGACCGACGGGCGTCAGCTACGCTTTATGTTTCTGCCCGACGGAGAAGACCCGGATACGCTGGTGCGTAAAGAGGGCAAAGCGGCGTTTGAAGCGCGGATGGAGCAGGCTCAGCCGCTCTCCACGTTTTTGTTTAACAGCCTGATGCCGCAGGTCGATTTGAGTACCCCTGACGGGCGCGCGCAGCTCAGTACGCTGGCGCTGCCGTTAATCAGCCAGGTGCCCGGCGAAACGCTGCGCATCTATCTGCGTCAGGAGCTAGGCAACAAGCTTGGCATTCTGGATGACAGCCAGCTTGAACGTTTAATGCCTAAACTGGCTGAAAACGGCGCGGTTCGCCCCGCGCCTCAGCTAAAACGCACAACCATGCGTATACTGATAGGGTTGCTGGTACAAAACCCCGAGCTCGCACCGCAGGTGCCGTCGCTGGCGGGTTTGAACCACGAAAAATTGCCCGGACTTGGCTTATTTTCAGAACTGGTCAACACGTGTTTGTCTCAGCCAGGTCTGACCACCGGACAACTTTTAGAGCACTATCGCGGCACAAAAGAGGCCGCTACCCTTGAAAAATTGTCGATGTGGGACGATATAGCAGATAAGGATATTGCAGAAAAAACGTTCACCGACTCACTCAACCATATGTTTGATTCGATGCTTGAGCTGCGCCAGGAAGAGTTAATTGCTCGCGAGCGCACGCACGGTTTAAGCAGCGAAGAACGCCGGGAGCTCTGGATGATTAACCAGGAACTGGCGAAGAAATAAAAAATTTAACGGCTTAAGTGCCGAATATCGATCGGGAAGCCCCCGGCAGCCGCACTGAGAGGCAGCGGCAAAAATATAAGTACGCCCTCGCTTTAAAGGTTGGCAGCCCCATCGCCGACACCAATCAAACGAATTAAGTGTGGATACCGTCTTATGGAGCAAAACCCGCAGTCACAGCTGAAACTTCTTGTCCAACGTGGTAAGGAGCAAGGCTATCTGACCTATGCCGAGGTCAATGACCATCTGCCGGAAGATATCGTCGATTCAGATCAAATCGAAGATATCATCCAAATGATCAATGACATGGGCATTCAGGTGATGGAAGAAGCACCGGATGCCGATGATCTGTTGCTGGCTGAAACCTCCAACAACACTGACGAAGATGCGGAAGAAGCTGCTGCACAGGTACTGTCCAGCGTGGAATCTGAAATCGGGCGTACCACTGACCCGGTCCGCATGTACATGCGCGAAATGGGTACCGTTGAACTGTTGACCCGCGAAGGCGAAATTGACATCGCAAAACGCATCGAAGACGGGATCAACCAGGTTCAGTGCTCTGTTGCCGAGTACCCGGAAGCGATCACCTATCTGCTGGAGCAGTACGATCGCGTTGAAGCGGAAGAAGCGCGCCTGTCTGACCTGATCACCGGTTTTGTCGACCCGAACGCTGAAGAAGATATGGCGCCTACCGCCACTCACGTCGGTTCTGAACTGTCTCAGGAAGAGATGGATGATGACGAAGACGAAGATGAGGAAGAGAGCGACGACGACACCGCGGACGATGACAACAGCATCGACCCGGAGCTGGCGCGTGAGAAGTTTGCCGAGCTGCGTACCCAGTACGAAGTGACGCGTGACACCATCAAAGCGAAAGGCCGCAGCCATGCCGCCGCTCAGGAAGAGATCCTGAAACTGTCTGAAGTATTCAAACAGTTCCGCCTGGTGCCAAAACAGTTCGACTACCTGGTAAACAGCATGCGCGTGATGATGGATCGCGTACGCACCCAGGAACGCATCATCATGAAGCTGTGCGTTGAGCAGTGCAAAATGCCGAAGAAGAACTTCATCACCCTCTTCACCGGCAACGAAACCAGCGAAACCTGGTTCAACGCCGCTATCGCGATGAACAAGCCGTGGTCTGAAAAACTGCACGACGTGAAGGACGATGTCTATCGTGGTCTGCAGAAGCTGCAGCAGATCGAAGAAGAGACCGGACTGACCATCGAGCAGGTTAAAGACATCAACCGTCGTATGTCCATCGGTGAAGCGAAAGCCCGCCGTGCGAAGAAAGAGATGGTTGAAGCGAACTTGCGTCTGGTTATCTCTATCGCCAAGAAATACACCAACCGTGGTCTGCAGTTCCTGGATCTGATTCAGGAAGGCAACATCGGTCTGATGAAGGCGGTAGATAAGTTTGAATACCGTCGTGGTTACAAGTTCTCCACCTACGCAACCTGGTGGATCCGTCAGGCTATCACCCGCTCTATCGCGGATCAGGCGCGCACCATCCGTATTCCGGTGCATATGATTGAGACCATCAACAAGCTCAACCGTATTTCCCGCCAGATGCTGCAGGAGATGGGCCGCGAGCCGACGCCGGAAGAGCTGGCCGAGCGCATGCTGATGCCGGAAGACAAGATCCGTAAAGTGCTGAAGATCGCCAAAGAGCCAATCTCCATGGAAACACCAATCGGTGATGATGAAGATTCGCATCTGGGTGATTTCATCGAGGATACCACCCTCGAGCTGCCGCTGGACTCTGCGACCACCGAGAGCCTGCGTGCTGCGACGCACGACGTTCTGGCTGGCCTGACCGCCCGTGAAGCGAAAGTCCTGCGTATGCGTTTCGGTATTGATATGAACACCGACCACACGCTGGAAGAAGTGGGTAAACAGTTCGACGTTACCCGCGAACGTATCCGTCAGATCGAAGCGAAGGCGCTGCGTAAGCTGCGTCATCCAAGCCGCTCTGAAGTGCTGCGTAGCTTCCTGGACGACTAATCGGTCCTGACAGTGAAAAAGCTCCCAATCGGGAGCTTTTTTTTTGTTTATTCCCTCTCCCTGTGGGAGAGGGATCCCCAGTAATTTATAAGCAGAAGCAATAACCTTGTTTCAGAACGAGTGAAGACTTTCAGCGATGCCCTGGTCCGGCTGTAAATCGCTGAGGCGTTTCCTGCAGGCCGGGGCGAGGCGCATGGATGCGCCGAGAGGGCGGGCTTTACAGGGACGTTACCTCCGCCCGTCCCCGATAAGCCGGAAGGAATAAGCTGAGGGCACCGCGAAGCGGCGATTTACCGCCGGGAGCCCGGGTCGCCAGGGTGGTGGCGATTGAGCCACCCTTGCACGTTCACAGGCCATGTCGTTAAAGAGTAGCAAAGAACATAAAGTGAACGGAATGACCACCACGGCCGTATATTCCCCTCACCCTAACCCTCTCCCCAGAGGGGCGAGGGGACTGTTCCGTGCTGCCATAACGTTGTGGGGATCCCTCAGTCATGTGGTGAGAGGGTGAGGGCATCAGGCCGCAGAGGATTATAGCCCACGCACCATCAGCGCCTCATCCAGCTCCCGGTACGCCTCCACGAGCTTATCCAGAGTCGCCCTGTTGAGCCCGCTCGGGTTCGGCAGCACCCATACCTGCGTAACGCCAATCATGATGCTCTGCTTGCCCCACTGCGTTCCGCGCTGGCTAAACGCCTGCTCGTAGGCCTGCTTGCCGAGGATCGCCAGCGCGGCGGGCTGATAATCCTCTATCTTCTTGATCAGCTCCCGCCCGCCGCTGCGCAGTTCATGCAGGTTGACCTCGCTTGCCTGCACCGTAGGCCGCTCGACCAGCATGGTGATCCCGCAGCGCGTGTCCAGCAGATGCTGCTCCTCTTCGGGCTTGAGTAGCCTGTCGGTAAACCCGGCCTGGTAGATCACCTTCCAGAAGCGATTCCCCGGATGGGCGAAGTGAAAACCGGTGTGCGCCGAGGACTTACCCGGGTTGATTCCGCAGAACACCACCCGCAGGCCTGGGGCCAGAATATCGTTGATCATCTTTACTCCCGCTCGATACATCGTCAGGGAAGTATAAAGGATTGATTATGCGTTGTTTATAAAAACAGCAGGCAGGTGTGAATGGCTGGATTGCTGCGGGGAGTTACTTTATAATTCACCGCCACGGCCCCTTAGCTCAGTGGTTAGAGCAGGCGACTCATAATCGCTTGGTCGCTGGTTCAAGTCCAGCAGGGGCCACCAGACACCGCAAGGGCTGGCGGGGAGTCACCCACCAGCCTGATTTTTCCGGGGATATGCCGGGGATATTCCAAAAAATTAACCATAGTGATTCATGGTTAATTTATGACAGTTCATACACTACTGGAATTAACCAGCTTCATGCAGTAACCACTACTGCAAGGGGTATGAATGAAACGGATCTTCATCACTGCTTCGGTTCTGTTTGCCCCTCTCAATAATGCTCATGCTGGCTGTTACTATGTCTGTAGAAACCTAACGAATGAAAAAGCGCTGCTGATTTTCGGCCTTCTACTTTTGCTTTTCGCTGGGCTGGGAGTTTGGGGCAGCATTGATAGCCTCAAAAAAAATAAACTGCCCTCCTTACTTTTCTGTGTTTTGCTGGCCGTAGTGAATTTTTCTGGACTGATCGCCATGTACTTCATCGGCGGTTATGGTTTTCTTGGCGCGGTCGTCGGCACAGGCTTACTGATGTTCCTCAGTCCGAAAGGTGTTTAAAACACAATCCCACCAGCACGTCAGATTCCTGCGTTGTTCGTTACCCTAATTTTTTATTTTCGCGGGTGTAAAAATTCGATGAAGCGGGCCGTTCCGCAAAATGAAAGGCTCAGGGATTGATCCTCCCCCTCCTATCCATGGGTATGCAGCAAGATAAACCGATACAGAAAAGCTAAATATACACCTGTATATTTTGGTTATCTGTTACGAGTCTAATGCTGGTGGTAGCCCAGTAGCGAGGTTTCAGATAGTCAGTATGGGAACGTGTCAGGAATGGTTATAAAGCGTAAATGCCCTGTCTAGCCACAGAACGTAAAACGTAGCATCGCGCTTGTAACCTACCATGGATGCCTTGCTACAGAAGCGGAATGCAATAAGCTCCACGTCTTCGGTAACATGCGCGGGGATGGCCGCCTTGATTGAGTTATGGGAGATTTTTTCGTATCCGAGTTTATGCCGGTGCTGCTGGCGGATATCCGCCCATGAAAGTTGACTCAACCGGAAAAGCTTATCAGTTAATGCTGCCTTTTCTTTTTGCTCGCAGCAATCAACGCAAAAACCCTTTTGAAGGTATGCTCCAAAAACCTTATCATTTCTTAACAGCTAACAGGGTAAGGCATATCCGCGAATTATCCGTCCTTCCCCTGCCAAAATACCCGCCAGACATACCGCCGACATGTGTTTTGAGACGATCGAAGCATCATGATGATTCCCGAAATCATTAAACCAAAAGTTGCGAATTCGCAATTTTGACGGATCCGCGTACCGGTTTCGTTTTTTAACGGAAATTCTCAACGAATTCGCTGTTTACGGTTCACGGCATTCCGCTCCACAGCCAGCCCGTGGGGGAGTTTGCGGTGAATCGTCAAATTGCGAATTCGCTGATCGTATATGGAGGATTCTGGCTGTAATTTTTGCAGGGAAGTTCTTCCCTAGCAACATCAACCGGATCTCACCCACGCCCCAGCCATTGACCTGCAGGGCAATACCCAATTTGTGCCCGGCGGGCAATCACAATGTACTTTTGATCCATGAACCGCTACGGGTACGCCGTGAAAACTTACACGCGGCTCATCGGGTCATTGACCCGACTGCAAGGGATTTTTAAATAAATATTTATCTATCGACTAAATTTCCCCTTGTCCCAGCCCTCGCCACGGGCCGTTAAGTCGATTGACGGCACGGCCGCTATTCCCTCAGCATCATAAAAAAATGCGGATGTTGTAAAGCTGTACACGGTGCCATAAACAGTAAATGAGATATTGTTGCCTATGCCGTCAACTTTCGCGCGGGCGGTGTTCGCTGTAAGCGTGGGCGCGATATGTTGTTTTTCGAGAGCCACCAGCGGATCGCCGTCAATCTTGCTCGCTAAAAAATAGCGATACACTTCTCCCGTAGTCATGTTAGAGCCGTCATACACAGTAATGTATAACCAGGTCCGGGGCGTGAGCTGGCGAACCTCATAAAGTTTGTCACTCACCGTTAAGCGCTGGATATGCTGAAAATAACAGTACCCCGCAATCACGATAGCCATAGCGAATGTAGCCACCCAATGCAACGCCTTAAACGCCTTAATAGTGGTGCTGCTTAACATAGTCTATGCCTTGCTTTATCCAAAATTGGTCCATCGGATCATCACCAAACGGCGGGGCCCCCGTGAAATTCCCCCACTCTGGTCTTGATGTGCCGGCTTTCCACTGCGCCGCGCCGGCGGCAATAAGCAAAATCTTTGCAGGTATGCACGCTGCATAACCCACCGCGCCGTAATGAAAATTCCCGAAGTCAGCGTAAGCCCGTTTTTGTTGTTTGTAATCCCACACCCCGCCGTTTCTTACTCGCTCATAAAACCACGTATACGTAAGCGGGATAGCCATATCCTGGACTCCGTGACGCGCCCGCGCGAGCCTAATGTGTTCGCGCAAAATTTCCAGCCCACGGGGCGGGTAAATCGGTATACATGCCATCGTTATTCCCTTTTGCCTGGCAAAACTAGCAACATAAGAGCAACGGCGCTGCGCGGTACTGTTTGAGATCAATCAATCATTTTTATTATTAATATCAATATCTAACACGTTTTAATCACTCATACCGATAACACAATTTGTATCACCAGCGATCCGGTTTTAGCCGTTAATGAGGGTTTACCCTCATAAAATGGAGTTTTAAAAATGGCTATTCCAGCTTACATGTGGCTTAAAGACGATGGCGGCAACCTGATCAGGGGGTCTGTAGATGTTCAGGATCGTGAAAGTAGCGTAGAAATTCTCTCTTTTAGTCACGGCTTGCTTGTTCCAACCGATAGCAACACGGGCAAAATCACGGGTACACGCTTACATGCGCCGCTTATGATCGAGAAAGAATTTGATAGCTCCAGCCCGTATCTCTATAAAGCGGTAGCAACCGGCCAGACGCTTAAAAGCGTTGAAATTAAGTGGTACAGAATCAACGACGCGGGGCAAGAGGTCGAGTATTTCAACATGCTGCTTGAGAATGTGCGGGTAGTCAGCATTAACCCAGTTATGCATAACTGCAAAGAGCCAGGTTTACAGATGCATAATCATAATGAGGGCGTACAGCTGCGCTATGAGCGGATCACCTGGAAGTATTGCGATGGGAACGTCCAATATTCAGACGCGTGGAACGAGCGTGTAACAGCGTAAAAAAAGGGGGGCGGTTAATCCGCCCTATATTGTTTTTAGTGCCAATTCTTTCGCACCCTGGCTTAAGCACCTCCGCAAATTGATTTTTGTTAAACCCCCGCGCAATCTCTCCCTCGAACACTGCCGGGAACGCGTAAAAAATCATATGGTCACCGTCATGCTTTCCCCGCTCCCTGTACCGCGCTGGGGCTGGCGGTGGATGATTTTTCATTCAGCAAAAGCTCTTAGAAGCGGGTTCTTCGTCGGCTGGTATAAAGGCACATATGAAAATTACTCCATCTACCGATCCGAAACACCTATCTACTTCTACTGGTATAACACTGTATTTTCGCTGTTCGGCTCCTTTATGATTGGTTTAGCCCTCTACCTCTTGAATGGCGATTATCATTTTTTATAGGCATCATTGGCAGCAAAATGGCAGCAGACCTATTCACTATGCTTTCATATTTGAAATTATTCGATGCAACAACCCATTTAAAATATAACCTATTGTTTTATAATACTTTAAATTGGGATTTATGATTGCCAGGTCGCTGGTTCAAGTCCAGCAGGGGCCACCAAATTTTAGTTTTAGAATCATATGATTAAGCCACTCGATTGAGTGGCTTTTTTATTGGCTTTTTGAGCCGGTGACGCAGCCGCTAACTGTGGTTCAGCGAAGCCGTTCGGACACGCTCAGACGCAGCGGGAGTTGCAATCAGGCGCTCCACGGACTCCATCGTCACGAACGTACAGCTGCAGTCCACATTGGTGCACTGGTGATAGCGCTCTTTGGTATTTTCACTTAGATAGCGACTGGTACGCGCATGCGCAGAGTGCTTGCACTTAGGACAATGAAACATGTACCCCTCCACTTGATTCACATTTTGTGAATCAATAATACCCAAAACAAAACCAATAGCAACTACATTACTCACTATCAACTGAAAATTTTTCGTCGGTGACGTTCAGCTCAAGCTTAAGCTGCGTGGTAAACCCGCTCTCGTTGAGGATATGAACCACCTCGCTAATAATCCACGCCTGCTCGTCAATGACCCGTTTAAAACCGTTTACCAGCACCGGCGTTTCGGGGTACAGGTCGGCTCGTCCCAGCGCCAGCTGGATGGAAAATTTCACGGTTCCCCGCTGAAGCGCTCGCCACTTCGCCTCAGCGGCCCTGAGCGCCTGCTCTTCAGAAGCATAAACCGTAGTGAGCTCAAATACGTTTTCCGTCGATCCCACCAGCCTCTCTTGCGGTTTCTGCTCCTTGCCAGCTGCTCCTGCTACCGGTGCGGCGGCATCCGGGTGCTGCAGTGCTTCTGTCTGCTGCCCTCCGGACTGACGATTAATACTCAATTGAGGAGTTTGTTGTTTGGGGTCACGCGTTTGCAGCCATTTGGCCGTTACGCCGGAATAATTTTCACGGTCAGCTATGGAAAAAAGGTGCTTATCTCCATCCCCACGTTCAATCATCATTAAGGAAAGCGGAGTGCCGCTGGCCGTCACGGCCTGGCCCGCTTTCATAAAGATAATCTTCCCGGCTTTGATTGAAACAAATGCTCCATTACGTTCAGCAAGGCGGGAGAGGAACGCCGCGTCTGTCTCCTGAGACTGGTCAATATGAGAGATGGCGATGGATGCAAGCCCCGACGCGACGCTGGCGGTCAACTGGTTACGCTGAGCGATGGTATCGACTATCGCGCCAATCGTCGTGTCATGCCACGACTGTTCGCGCCGCACGTTTAGCTTTCCACGAAAATCTGCGCTGCATCCCCGAATGGTCAGCGTGTCCGGCGCGCCCCGGAATTCAATCTCATCGATCGTAAAGTCCCCTTTCCGCTGGAGCGGGGTTCCCTCCCATCCCAGCCATAAGGACAGCCTTGCCCCCCGGGCAGGCAAGTCCAGCAGCCCGTCGGAATCATCCAGTTGAATATCCAGCTGATCGGCTTCCAGCCCACGTTTGTCGGTCATGGTCAGGCTGATAAGACGATGGCTGAAATTTTGCGTGATATCACGATCGTCAAGCTTAAGCATAAAATCAGGGGCGATTTTCCCACCCGCCCGGATATTCATTTCGGTGATCATCCCACCAGCCCTCCAATGCTATTCCGCGCGCTTTCCACCAGCTCTGTTGCCTGCGTTCGCAGGTCGCCAAACGTCGTCATCAGCGATTCATCCACGCGTTTAAGCTCCAGAGTAAAATTAATTTTTCGGGCGGTACCGTCACTGTAAAAATCCGAATGCGTATGCGTGACTTTCTCAATGATAAACATGCCGTGAATGATGCCGGTACCGTCTATCAACGGCCATGCCCGCCCCTCATTCGCCATCAGCTCAACCGCCTTGAGAGAAAGCCGCCCTCCCGTGAGTTCCGGGTAAAGTAAGCCGGAGAGGCTAAAGGATGTCTCACCTTCGCCAAGGTACTGCCAGGCTTTGGGTTTCCCGATGCGAGCGCTGGATGCCCAGCGGTAGTCTTTTGTGAATATCATTGACTGATACGGTAAGGTTCGTCGTTCAAAGACAAACAGACCCAGCACCATTAACATTTTCTCTCTCCTCAACCATACGTAAAGCTGGATTGCTGCCGTCTCGCTTTATCCTGTTCAATGTTATCTATTACCTCCCGGATTTGACGCGTCAGATCCGTTCCGGAGGCCGTGCCCCCCTGCAGCGTGATGTTATATTCGCTTTTACTCTGATCGACGTAAGAGCGTCCTCCTGTAGCGATGGTCGGCTGATACCCCAGGCTGCCGCCAGAGATCCCCGCGCCCGGAATATAAGCGCTGCCCGCCGGTGAAGATGCTGCTTCTGCTTTTGCCGCAGCGGCATCGAGATCGCCCGACTCGTTTTTGATAAGACCGAGTTTCTCCAGCAGCCAGCTGGCCTTGCCGCTCAGGCTGTTAAAGAGATCAAGCGGGGCCATTAACGCATCGCCCAGCGCCTGACCAAAAATCACGCCAGCGTTTTTACAGCCATCCAGCGTTTCCTGCGTCGCCTTGATCGGCGTAATCAAGTCGGTGAACCATTGCCAGATACCGCCCAGCTTCTCCGAGATAGAGTCAAACACCGCCATCACCGGTGAGAACAGCGCACCCAGCGGTGCGAAAGCCGTCGAAAGTCCTTCCATCACCCCGCCAAAGAAGGCGCTGATGGGCTCCCAGTATTTAAAAATCAGTAAGGCACCGGCAGCAATCGCCGCGCCAAGGGCAATTACCGGCCAGCTAAGGGCACCTAGCACCGTCATGATGGCGCCGCCCACCACGCTGAATACCGTTCCCAACATCCCGGCCGCGGTAATAACCATATTGACGCCCGTCAGAACCGGGCCGATAACCGTGCCTACGCCGCCCAGTACGCCAGAAAACGCCTGCGCGCCGACAACGATGCTGGCGAGGGTCTGCGTCAGCTCAGGGTTGGCATTCACCCAAAGAGAGGCCGTGCCAAGCCAGCCGGTTGCGGTTGTTATCAGGTTGCGCAGAGCGCCATCCGCTTTATCAAATACATCAATCTTCAACCCGTTCCACGCGGCCTGGAATCGGTTGATATCGCCGTCAAGATTGTCGGTCTGCACGGACGCCGCAATCGCGGTACTGCCTTTTGCCCCCTGCAGCTGCTGGCGTTTTTCATCAAGCGATCCATCACCCGCAGCGGAAGCCAGCGCCCCTGCGGCTTTTATGGCATCCGGAGTCTGAACATGGCGCAACATCGCGCTGAGCGCGTCCCCGGCGGCAGCGCCTTTCATTCCTTTTTCCGCCAGAACGCCCAGCAGCGCGGTGGTCTCTTCAAGCCCCATACCGGATGCACCCGCAGCGGGCGCAGCAGAGGTGACGGCCGCCACCATCTCAGCGAGGCTGGTATTCGAAGAGGTAAAACCGCGCGTAAGCACATCTGCGATGCGTCCCGCGTCCGCATCGGCCAGGCTATACGCGGCCTGCGTACTGGCGATCATATCGGCCGCGTTAGCCGCGTCGACACTCCCCGCCAGGCTGAGGTTGACCGTTGGCGCGGTGGCCGCAAGCAGCCCATCGGCGTCATAGCCTGAACGAGTCAGTTCGGTTTGTGCCCGGAGGACCGTATCTGCAGGGACTCCGGTCCTGGCACTGACCTCCCGCGCCTGCTGGCGAATCGCCTCAAGCCGGGGATCTCCCTTCGCCAGACCAAGATTTACCTGAATGGCCGACATCTGCTTTTCAAAGCTGATGCCAGGCGCCATAAACCGGGACGTCTGGTCAAAGCCCGCTTTTGCCATGCCCACGCCCGCATTCGCAAGCTGACGCACCCGCGCGGTAACGCGTTTGCCTGACTCGTAGCGATTCTGAACGGTACTCAGCCGCTCCTGCTGCTGATTGACGCGGGCCAGCGCATCACGCTGTCGGTTAAGCTGCTGCGTTTTTTCGCTGATGTGGGTGCGCAAACGACGCTCATCCGACGAGAGCGTGCGCGTGTTAACTCCCGCCTGAGCGAGTTCAGTGCGCTGACGCTGTACCGAGTAGCGTAAGCTGTTGTACTCAAGCTTAAGGTCGGCCGCCGATTTTCGGGCTGCAGTCAGCGCATCAGCCTGTGCCTGGGTGGGGTTTTGCGTGTTTTTAAGCTGCACCGCCAGCGCCGCTGCCTGCTGTTTCGCCTGAGCAAGCGACTGCTCCGTCACGGTGAGCTGGGCGTTTGCTTTCCTGAAGCCGTTAATACGCCCCGCCTGCTCATCGAGTGCCCCCAGCGCCGTCTGCGCATCGCGGATATCGCTCGCGAGAGTGAGGCTGGCGTTCTGGAGAGCGTTAAGCGGTCGGGTTGCCCGGTCGACTGCCTTAAGCAGCTCCTCAAGTCTGACATTATTACTCATGGTGGTTTCCGCTTCGCTGCAGCGCTTTTTCGCGCCATAAGAGGAGTTCGGTCACGCTAAGGGAGTACAGTTCTGACGGCGGCCAGTGAAAGATCACCGCGATATCCGCCATCAGATCGTCGACCGACACATTTTCGGGAAATTTCAGCGAGCCGAAGCCGGTGACAAAAAACCGATCACCTTACCTGCAAAAGAGAGCAGATCGCAGGCATCCAGGCGCGCCACCTCATGTTCGGTCAGCGCCGGGGAGGTCATTCGCGGCAGCACCTTAATCAGCGCATCGACGTCAGATTGCGCCAGCGACGCCAGCGATACCCCACGCAGGGTCCCCGCATTGGGTTTAGAAACCGTTACCTTTTCAATTTTTTGCTCGCCGCGCTGAACGGGGCTATCAAGCGTGACGATATGTGGGTTTTCACTTTCGTTCATGGCGGTCTCGTTGATATTTTCCATTTCGTTACTCTTCAGAAAGTTAACTCACCGGCCGGTAATTCCGGCCGGTTAAAGGGTTACAGGCCGATGGCCTTACGGTGTTCTGCCAGGCGATCGACGCCATCGACTTTGAGCACCATGTTGATGATGTCGATTTCGATGATCTCTTTGCCATCAATGGTCAGCTGGTAGTAAGCGCATTCGGTGGACATCTTGGTGGTGCCGCTCTCGCCCTGCTTGTTTTCACCGCCATCAAACTCTTTATGACGGCCGCGCATGACGATTTCGACGGCGGAGATTTCACCGGTATCATCGCGCTGATAAGAGCCGGTAAAGCGCAGCGGCACGCTATCCGCGCCCGGAGAGGCGTACTGAGCCCACAGCGCGGCGTCCGGCAGACCGCCAACGGTCCACTCCAGCGCCAGGGCATCATCGTCCAGGCCGAGGTCGACAGAGACCGAGCCCGGCATACCGCCGCCGCGATACTTCTCCAGCTTGCGGGTAAGCTTCGGTAGGGTCACAGACTCAACAACGCCCATATAGCTCAGGCCATCGTTGAACATATTCAGATACTTAAGTTTGCGTGGTAACGCCATGCTTCAGCTCCTTAGCTGTTAACCGAATCTGACAGGTCTGCCAGATAGGTATCGGTGATGCGCTGGCGCAGGGTCAGATTTTCCAGCGGCGGGACAGGGGTGTAGTCGTAATCGATATACAGTTTCCCCGCTTTCAGGGTTGATGCATCGTTAGACTCTGGGTCATACCAGCAGGAGCCGTCGACGATATAGCCGTTGGTTTTCAGCTCGCGGAACTTGGCGTTAATACCGGAAACGATGTCGCGGATAAGCGTTGGCGTGATGGGTTTATCCATCGCCCACGCGTGCGCTTCCGCCATGGTATCGGCCAGCACCTGCGCGGTACGGGTGTAGTTTTCAAAGACGAATAACGGGTCGTCAGAACAGGTACGGTTACCCCAGAATTTGAAGCCGTCGTTGCGAATCAGCGTAGTAACGCCAGCCTGGTTGAGCAGGTTCGCATCGGTAGCCTGTTCCTGCAGATCCCAGGAGACTGAGGCGCTTACGCCGGTAACGCCGTTGACGCCAACGTTTGACAGGGTTTTATGCCAGCCGATTGTCTGGTCGATTTTGGCGCGCAGGCCAAGCGCGCGGGCGGTTGCCCAGGCCGTCGTCGTTGCGTTCGTGGTGGTATCCCATGCCAGAAAATCAGGATGGATAACCATCAGCTCGCGCTGGCTGAAGTTTTTGCGGTAGTCGATCGCCTCAGGAATGGTTTTACAGCCCCACGCGCTGACATAGCCGAACGCGCGCAGGCTCTGGCACATGGCGGCCAGTGCGGTCGCCACTTCCTGAGAGTCCAGCCCCGGCACCCCGAGAATACGCGGCTTAACGCCGGTTACCGTTTTCGCGGTCAGAAGCGCCTTCAGGCCGGTATATTTACCGTTTTCATCGGTGGTACCGATGATGTTGGAAACGGTCTGCTTGCGCGCCTCTTCCGGGGTTTCTGCGGTACCTTCGGCCACACGAACAACAACGATAACCGGTTTGCACTGGTCGGCGATCGCCTGCAGAGAAGCGGACAGCGTCCCCGCCTTGCCGGCTTTCGCAATCGCGTTTTGCACGTTGGTAATGAGCACAGGCTCGTTTAAAGGAAATGTCTTGTCGTCAGCATCGCTGGCCGTACAGACCATGCCGATGATTGCCGTCGAGACGGTGGAAATGGTGCGGGTGCCATCGTTGATTTCGATAACTTCCACGCCGTGGTGATAGTCGCCCATCCGGTTAACTCCTTCGTTTAGTGGTGAGACTAGTTTCTCTTGGGCGGGGGAGTTATGAAACGTAATGCCGTTGGAGGTAAGACAGCACAACGCACAGTGAGTGGTTGACCCACGCGGGAAAGGTGACCGATCGTTTTGAGCGATCAATCATGAGTCATTGATCGTCGATAACCATGATTAATGATTGAATATTATCGATATCGTTGCGCCATCAACGAGGTGATGACGATTTTACTCTGGTTAACAGGCTTTCTGACTGCATGATGGATTTTGGGTTATTGCTGGTTGAAATTTTTTGTCGGTGATGGAACAGAAAGAAGAATATGAGGGACGCCCCTACAAATAAGAAATAGCCCGCGTAATGCGGGCCTTTTCTTTATAAAAAAAGACAGTTTAAACAGATATCCACTCGGGAGCTTTAGGCCAGTCAGGCGTAATGAGGTCAACCCCCGTCAGTTCAACAACGTATTTTTTCAGTTCTTCCAGTTGTATTCTTTCTTCCTCGGTGGCAATCCCCAAATCAACTGCAGACTGCAGCGGAAAAGCGCTAACCGCCGCCTCTCGTTGCCTGCTCAATAGCTCTCTGCGATTAGCTGCGAGGGTTTCTTCTGGTGTCCTGACCGGTGCGGTTACAGTGACCCACTCCATCTGTTTGCTCTCGACGTTGTAACCGGGGGCGCAGTTAACGGGGGCAGCGCCGACAAATTTTTCATGTTCTGAATCACTGACCCGAACAAGGTCATCCGGCAGAGCGTTAACAGACTTGTAATAGCGCAGACTTTTTATCGGATAAAAGCCGCGCGTTTTATTGCTGAATAACTGACTATGCATAACTAGTATCCTGTTACCACAAAAGAGAATGTGCCATCCGTATTGCGTGTGTGCAAGTTGAAAGCGTTTGCGCTTACAGCAGAAGCTGACCACCATGAATCCGAATCATTACCACCATTTCCGCTGTATGAACCTGAAATCGCAAGAATCCCGTTCGGGAATGATGCTGGTAAATATACGGTGACGTCCGGGTTTGTTCGTGAACTGGAATACACACCACCAATACACTGCATGAAAATCTGTCCATTACCGTGACGGTAATAGGCGGAATAATTCCCGGTATTTGTTGACCCCGACTGATTTGGGGGCGGGTTATTTGATGAGTAAACTCTTACCTGTCCACCGGATTCAAAAACCCCCTGACCAGCAACTATATTCCCACCAGAATTAAGCTGACCTGATGCATATATATTTGCGGCAGAAGTAATATCTCCAGCAGCATCGACTCGACCCCCACTATAAACTTGCGATGGCACGTCTAATCTACCATTTGCATTAAATGCCAATATGGCACCGCTACCGTTATCTCCAATAACCTGAATTACTGCGGAACCAAAGTCGCCTAATCCTGAGCGTAAAATCCCGAAACTTACAGCTGAGCCGTAGCCATGATAATCTGTTTGTGACAGCCCTTTAATTATGGGGAGGTATATAGACTGCCCCTTTGGCGTGGCATATCGTAACGGAATAATAAAAGGTGCTGTGTTTGAATACTGGTTAACAAAGCCCCCAGCCCCATACCAGCCGTAAGACCCGGATGGTTCTACCTTATAGAAACCTTCACTGCCTACCGGTCCGGGCACTTCCAGAGTACCATTTGAAGTAATATTAATCGCAGGACCTTCCCCCGCCCGCAGGTGCAGCACTTTATCGTCTGAGGCATACACCAGCCCCATTTCTTTTCCATTTGGGTCATAAAACCATAGGTGTTTATTACCTGCACCTCGGATGGAAATTGTGTTTTGGCTTAACTGAACTCCTCCATTAAGCGCTCTAATATCACCTGGAATAGTAATATTATGGGTACCCTCATCAAATTTTAGATTCTGAAAATACCGCCAGCTAATAGTAGCCCCATCATCCTCACGGATAGCATAAATCGCAGTTGGGTTCGAATAGCTTACAAACTGAATTAATGGTCTGCTTACCCTTCCACCCTGTGCAGGACCAGTAGCGTTGATAACAGTAATGAAATAAAAATCCTGATTCAGAAACGGCGGATTACTGAATGAATAGCGTGCATCAATAAATAATGATTCACCTACAACGAATTCATACGTAGCAAAATCAATTGGACCATGATACGTTTCTGATGTGAAAATTCCTTTATATCCAACAGGAATTAGTTCAGCCGTGAATTTGCCCGCCACATTCCTGAAAGCAGCATCGCCGAGACTGTTTTTCAGCATTGCGACATTATCGCTGACGGTCTTCACGGCCTTTGGAGTGGCCGCAAACGCCTCAGACGTGCTGTCAATGGCGGTACTGAGCTGAACAATCCCTTTCTGTCCTGTGGTCGCATCCTGAGCCGTATACTTCCCGCTGGCGAGGTCGTAGGCAGCCTTAACCGCTTTCGGCGTCGCAGCCAGCACTTCTGAGGAGCTGTCAGTCGCACTACTAAGCTGGGTAAACCCTTTAGCCGTTAGCGTTGCATCAGGATGGCGGCGAGACTGTTCATGATCTTCGAACTTCTCATCTACGTACTCCTGGGTCGCCATTACCGTAGACGTATCTATAGAGAGCTCGACAGAGGCAATATCACTGACCATGATCACCATCCTCACGGTCTGCGCACGGCCGGACCCTTCCTCCAACAACGGCTTATAGCTTTCCGCCATGTTGCCGACGGCAATCAGTGTCCCCGTGTCATCATAGAGCCCCATCTCCCGCATCCAAAAACCACCGCTTTCTGGAGGAATGAGAAGTTCGGCAATCACATAGTTACGTTTTTTATTGTCCTGGCTGATTTTATTCAGCGCGTGGCGCCAGACTTCATTAACCAGCTTCGTCTGCCCGGCATCAGGCACCGGCAACGAACCTCCACCGTCACCCACGGCCATCGCCGTAAAATTGACTTTCTTGCCGTTCGGGACGGTCGCTGCAGCCAGTTTTTCGGCACCGGCTTTGGTGATTACCGTTTTATATTTCACTGTCATTGTGTTCTCACTTATCCGGGATAAACCGTGATGATGTCGCCGTCATAGCTCAGGGCCCCGGTATAGAGATAACCCGGAATGTCCTGGATGATATTCAGGCCAATAAGGTGGCGGCTGGCAGGCTTTGCATCGGCAATAAGCCTCTCCATTTCGTAATACATTTCCTCGGTGATTCCCGTGTCCAACACGCCGATATCAAGGCGGAAGGTGCCGGGCGGATCGTTGGTTTGCCACCACTCGGTGACGTTAATCAGATAGCCAAGCGGCTCCACCACGCGGCGCACGGCGCCAATCGTTCCCTTGTGGGCATGAATAAACCACGCCGCGCGGATGACATCCCGCTTGGTGGCCTCCGGCCAGTTCTCATCCCAGCGGTCAACCGAAAACGCCCATGCCAGCCAGGGCAGCAGATTCGCCGGGCAGGTGTCCGCACTCCAGAGATGGCGCAGCGGAACGGGCGTGTTTTCGATGTCCGCGCAGGCGCGTGCCGCCGCCACCTCAAGCGGCGACGAGCCAACCGGTAGAAGACGCGTATTACTCATCGTTTCCCCCCACGGTTACGCTGTAGTGGCTGCACCATGAGGCCTGAGTTTCATCAAGCACGATGTCAGCCGCGGGTACGGTCAGCTCCACCCGCTGCACCCCTTCAACGTGAAGTGCAGCGTAAATGGCGGACTTGCGGATATCGCGTCCCAGCCGATGCTGGGCCGTGATATAGGCCTGTAACCGGGCTCTTGCCGCGTTGAGTACCGGCTCACTTTCGGGACCGGGAAAAAGGAAAAGCGATGCTTCAATGCTGTAGTCAACTATTTTGGCCGACTGGACGGTGACGCGGTCGGCGACAGGCCTGACGTCCTCATCGTTCAGCGCATTGCGAACAACGGTGAGCAGTTCCTCAGACGCCACGCCGTTATTCTCCCGGGAAAGCACGGAGACCGTGACGTTTGCCGGCTGTGGGCTAATTACGGAAATGTCCGCGACCCGGCCATCTGCACTCCGACCATGGAACTGATACGCACCCGTCGAACCGGCTACGCTCAGCCCTTCCGGCGCCTGCTGGATCCGCAGACGAAAATCGGTATCGGACTCCATCACAGCAGGAGTGGGCGGGAACGTGGTGTCATCGGCAGGGATAATGACCAGACGCTGAAGGTTAGCGTTTGCCCCAATCTGGTCCAGATCGCGGCCCGCGGCATAGGCCAACATAACCGCACGCGCAGCCTCATTAACCCGCTGGCGCCAGATAACTTCCCGGTAGGCGTTCTCCTGCAGCAGCTTCACAATCGGCTCGGATTCCAGGGTCAGCGTGCGTGCAATCGCCTCTCGCTCCTCTTCCGGGTAGAGGGAGACAAAGGTGGCCTTTCGTTCTGCCAACAGCGTTTCATAATCCACCTCCTCCACGACATCAGGCGCGGCGAGCTGGCTCAGATCAACAATAGCCATAGCGTTTAACTCAGTGAAATGGTGATAGAAAAGGATTGTCCGGAGGTCGGGCGCGTGCCGGTGATATCGACATACAACGTCCCGTCGTTCTCCGAACGCTCGAAAGTGATGGCCGTCAGGCTTATCCGCGGCTCCCATTGCTGGATGGCGGAATAACATGCGGCCATGATTTGCAGACGCAGCGCCGGACTCTGCGGCCTGTCGATCATCGCCGCCAGCAGCGAGCCGTAATCCCGCCGCATGACCCGCGAGCCGATCGGCGTGACCAGAATGTCGCGCACGCTTTGCCGGATGTGTTCAGCCTCTGAAATGCTAAGCCCGGTCTGCCTGTTCATCCCCCTGTAACGCACCGTCATTGTGTCCCCTTAGTCCAGCTTCCGCCGCTTTGCACACTGCCGTGCGCGTGGTTGTCCACCTGCACCCCGTTGGAGGTGAATTTACCGCCGGAATGCTCGATATTTCCGGCCATCACGCCGCCCTTCTGCACTTCAAGAGAGGCGGTAATTAACCTGTTGGTACACACCACTTCAGGCGTATCCAGCGTGATGCGGGACGTTGACGTCACCCGCACCTCCGGCACGGTGGCGGTCAGCGATTCAGAGGCGGTAATATCGGCCGTTTTAATCCCTGCAACCGTCAGCGCCCCGCGCCCGGGTTCGTACTCGATCACCGCGCCGTCAGGGAACGAAACGTGGAACGCGTCAGGCGATCCGGACGGCGCCGGATGGTCGTCAGAGAAAATGCCGGGCAGCACAAAGGCGGTATCAAGCTCCCCACCGATGGCCAGCAGCAGCACCTGCTCTCCCTCGGAAGGAGCCCACCAGACGCGCGAACGTCCCGCACGACAGGTTAGCCAGTTCAGCCAGGTGGTTTTCATCCCGCCGGTCTGGACACGACAAAGCCCTCTGTTGAGGTCAACGTCGGTCACAATACCGATACGAATCAGATTGCGGATCGCGCGAGCGATACCGTTCATGGAAGTTAATGTATTCATGAGAAGAGAATGCCGTTCAGGAAGAACGGCAGCAACGAGACGGGGTTTTCTGCGGGATGATACAACAAGCGGTCCAGACGGCAGGCGGCCTTCAGCGCGGGGAACTTACTCCTCCCACTGGCTGACCAGCTCGCCGTTGATGTATAGCGCCTTCGGCCGCGTGACGGGCTCCGGCAGCGGCGGCTCGGGGGAATACGTCGCGTGCAGAGCGCCCTGACCCTGGGAAACAAGAATACGCTCGGTTAATTGCACGCTGATGGTGATATCCATCGTATCGTCATCGTTCAAGACGATCGCGAAGGTGTAACCGTTTTTGCGCCCTTCATCGAGGGTAAAAATATCCGGCTGGTTTTCCCGAAGCCAGGCCAGTACCGGGACGAAAATGCCCTCGCTGTCGCCGGTGAAAGCGCTGACCTTCGCGTTCAGCGCATACCGCTTTTCAAAGGAGAGCGAGGAGGCCAGTCGGGCGTCAATATTGCCGCTTCCGACCGACATCTGCAGGCGTTCCGGGTTGGCATTGAGTTGGGGGATCGCGTCAATTAATGCCTGACGCAGGCTCTTGAGTTTGTGCATCGAGTTTATCCTGACAGTCTTTGATGGTTTCAACCTGCAGCGCGCAGGCGATGAGGGCGTATTCCAGCCTGCGAATATCCGCGCTGAGATCGCCGTTAGTGGCGGGTTCGCTTCCCGGCATCGGGCAGCGGCTCACCTTCGGGCAGGCGTTGTAAACAATGGGCTGCGGAGGCGCAGGCGGTGCGGGTGTGCAGCCTGCGGACAGCATCAGGCAGCTGAGCGGTATACCAGCGGCGTAACGCTTCATTTTCATTGAGTAATCTCCCGATAGTCGCTTCCCGTCTTGCCCTCTCCTCGCCCGCAGTAACAAGCTCCTCACGGAGCCTGACCTGGGCGTTTTCATTTGCTCTGGCCATCCGCTGCGACAGGGACAGCTGCTGGTTAAGCGTGGCGAGGGCCGTTTTTTGCTCGCTGGCGACCCGGTTGGCCGTGGCTAAGGAACGGGACAGGTTCAGGTTGTCATGGCGAAGCCACAGCGTGATGGCCAGCAGCCCGGCCAGCGCCAGCATGAGGGTTCTCATGGCAGCCCCTTCATGCACCAGGCCTGCTCGCGAACGCGACGATTTTCCAGCCCGGCATTTTTGACGCCGTTGACGTATACCCAGCGGGTAAGCTGCCCGCATGCCTGCGGCCACTGCTTACGTTTGATAAAGGACACCAGCGTCGAACGGCAGGCGGCGCCTGCGCCGACATTAAACGTAAAACTCACCAGCGCGTCGTAGACCCGGGGCGGCATCTCTACCGGCGCACACGCCGCCAGACGCCGCTCAACGTTGAGCACATCAGCGACCAGGTTTACCGCAGCCTCACGCTCGGTAATGTCTCGCGTCGGCACAACGTTTGCCGTGTGGCCAATGCCTGACGTCCATACACCAGCACTACACCGGTAGGGCGAGAGGCGGCATCCTTCAAGGTCGGCAATCAACGCCAGCCCCTCCGGGGACGTTTTCAGTAATCGAAAGTCAGGCATCAGCACCGCCAGGGCCAGCACGCCGGCGACGCTGCAACGCTTAATGATTGAGTTCACGAATGCTCTTCTTATCGAGGCCCAGAGACTGGAGATAGCGCCAGGTTTTGCGCTTAAACCAGTAATTCGTCAGCGCGGTAAAAATGGCGCAAAGACTCCCCACGTACAGCGCGACTTTCTCAGGAGACATCGCCCCGAACCAGGCCAGCGCCACGGCCAGCCAGTAGGCGATAAACGTGGTAATTTTCTCCAGGCTCAGTCCCATAGGTTTACGGATTCTTTTGTGGGGGCGCTATTCACCTCCGGCATCTCTACCGGCGTGCCGTGAGGCAAGATAACGCCTAACTCCGCGAGGCCAGGATTGGCCTTCAGAACGGCTTCAACGACGCCAGCCGTGCGCCCATAAAAGCGGGCGCAAACGGCATCAAGCGTGTCCCCCTGCATTGCATAGATTTTCATCAGACGCTCCCAACATCCGGTTACCAGGTACCGTAGAGTTTCCCGGGCCAGCAGGCTTTTCGCTATCGCTGGCGGATGGACAATCGCGGGCACAACAGATCGTCCGCGAGCAGCGAAGCGTGGTACAACGGAAGCGCAAAATAGGAATGAGGGTGTTGGTACGGGTGATGACGCCGGGGCTAGCGCCAGCTCTCGTCTTCCCAGACTTCCCGGAGAATAGCGTCCAGCATTTCGCGATCGGCCTCTTTTTCAAGCCCCTGGAGCTCGACCCCCGTCACCGATCCTATTTTCACGTTCACCCGCGATGACGGAAACAGGGATCGTATTCTGCGGGTCAGTTCGCACTGAAAGGCTTCAACGACGGCATGGCCAATCTGCTGGTCTTTATCGAGAGTAATGTTCACCCGAACGTTGCCCTCTTTTTTGATTCGTTCCGGAACAGGTGACGCTGAGAAAACAACGGTAAACGCGTTGTTCTTGATTAAATTTCCCCGCGCAATCTCAGCAATCAAATTCAGGGCAATCTCACGATCTCTTTCCTGACACGTTCCTTCTGTCGTCAGTCGGGCAATCAGCTCGACGCGTTCAATCATGACCTGCTCGTTCAACTCTCTGTCCACACAACCTCCACCACGAGATACTGTATAAACATACAGTAGCACGTATTCATAAAAAGAGTGAAGCGAAAAATCAGAACCCTTCACGGTATGTACATGATATGGATGGAGATTAGCGGCCTCTCTGAGCGAAGAGATCCGTTAAATACCCAATACGTTCAAGGATTTTCCGCGCCTTTTGCTGGTAAGAACACGGTGCCGGAAATAGCGATCCGTCGGCTGCGCCTCTGCACCATTTATCGTTAAAGCGGCTGATGCCTCCCGCCATTAGATGCAGGGCTTCTCCCCGACTGATGGTTATCCCGGTGGCGAGCCGTATCTCATCGATCACCTTCTCCGGTACCCCGTTCTGCGGATCGCTCGCGAAAACGATGGGCGACGACGCGCCAGGGCGGATGAATTTGATGCGTTTGGTTAACGCCCGCCTCGCACGTCGGCTGAGGGGTTGAGAAAGATCGGTCTGCGTACAGTTATTGACAGAACTCCGAGAGGATACAGGCGCGTCCTTATGATCCGCGGCCCGCTTCGGCACAATTTTCCACTGCGTGAGTCGGGTTAAAATCGGGCTATCCGCGCCAACGGCGGGATCGTACACGCCGCGGATGCGGACCGTTTCCTCACCGTACTGGTTAAACCCGGCGCGCGGCTCATACAGGGTGCGCACCTGTAAATCATCGCGACGCACAAACGGCCCACCCTGCGCAGTGACGTAACCCGCCCAGTCCCCGGCGTCGGCAGCCTCATGGACGGCGGCAAACTCAACGCTCAGACCGCGCGCGGCCTCGGGATCCGCCAGACGCCGCAGCTCGCGGTAGACCGTTACCGGCGCGCCGCCGATAAACTGAAACTGGCGAATGTGCCAGCGCCCCGCCCAGGCAGACACGGCGGACGCCGTCTCTTTCAGCAATCCGCCGCTTTCGCTATCGGTCTCGCCATCGAGCGCATAGCCATCGATATTCTTTGAGATGTATTTGGCAATATAGCCGGTAGCGCTGCCTTTCTGCGGATCGATCGCGTCCGCGTGAAAGCGCGCCTGTCTGGCGCTTTCGCTCTGCAGCTCAACGGCATCCTCCTGCCGGGCGTAGTCCCCGATAATCTGTCGAACGCATTCAACATCTTCCGGCAGCATAAACATCAGCATGTGCCAGTGGGGTGTACCGTCGTGATGGGGTTCCGCAACGCGGATACCGAAAATACGGATCCCCTCACGGTGAAGTTTTGCCCGAATACGCGCCCACAGCCGGGTCAGGTAGCCTTGCGTATCCGCCGGACTGGCCCCGGTCCACTTCGCGTTGGGGTAACCTGATTTCAGCGTCGCGTGATACTGCGCGGGCGCGGTTAAGGTATAGAACTCGCCTACATAGCCCAGTGCCTCACAGATATTTTCGAACCCGCGGATGCGGGTCATCAGTTCACAGCGGCGTATCGCCGGGTTAGCCACCGAACTATCGATTTTTTCAATTAGGCTGATGCGGTTGCCCTCTTCATCTTCCAGCTCCATGCCCTTGAGAAATTCGCGGGTGCGGCGCTTCTGCTCGCGCCACTCGGTCACGCAGCGTTTGCTCGCATACGCCGTTCTCCGTTTGCTGACGTTGCCGAGGGCAATCTGCAAATGCTCGCGCCAGGCAGCCGCGACCCGACGCAGACGCCCGCGCCACCACGCCTCGGAAAACATGCGGATCACCGCAGCAGCAACGTCATCTTTGTCGAAAAACGTCTTCGACACCCGCTCCCAGTGCGGAGGCGACACGTTGAACTGCCTGGCGATCAGTGCGGCGCGCTGATACCAGACGTACAGCGTCTGGTATTCACCCATCTCAGCATCCTTAATATTCGCCAGCTCGCCGCGAATAAAGCTGGCGATATCTGCGGCCAGCAGGTCGATATCCGCGCGGGACATATCCGGAAGGCGGTTATAGCGGGCAACCAGTTCGACCATCCGCGAGGCGAGGTATTGCAGAAGCTGAGTGTCGAAATGGCCCTCAAACACGGCCCTGGAGACCTCGTCGTGCAGGCCTGTACAGGCATAGCGTTCAGAGACCCGCCGCAGGCGGGGTGACATTCTTTTGCAGAAGCGGATCAAAAAGGCGTTAGCCTGCGGGCTGCCCCGATGCTGTTCGAGGGCATCAACCGTGCGCCAGACCTCGAAGCGTACGCAGTCGGGCTGCTGTGAGAGAGAAATTCTTGCCTGCTGCAGCGCCGCGAAAAGGCGATCGCGGCGCTGCTGTTGGGCATGGGTGAGATAAGGGCTGGCAATGGCCGACCGTGGGGCATTCCACGGATAAGCAAATGACGTAGCCAACTTATCCTCCCCGGACGTGTTTATTTTTCATCTCCGCGATCTCCTGGCAGGTGACGCACAGGGCCACGCCGGGCACCGCCATTCGGCGCGCCTCCGGTATCGGGGCCTCGCAGTCCTCGCAGAGGAAACGCGAAGGCGATGCGGGCCGTCTGCGGGCGCAATTAATGTACCGCTCTCTGTCCTCCTGCTCGCGCGCCTGCGCAAGATCGATAAAATCGGCCATCAGTGCAGCTCCTGTGATTCACGCTCGTAGCGGGCCGCCTCGTGGCACAGCAGTCCGGCAACGTCCTCTCCGCTCATGCCGGTTTTGTAGATATGGCTCGCCAGCGCCTCCAGGCGCAGGGAGACCGCGAGGGCCCGCGCGCATCGTTCCTCCGTTTTTGCCTCCATCAGCAGGCGCTTCAGTTCTTCACTTCCGATCGGATAAGGGCGGTTTTCACTGTTTCGCATCACGCGTTCTCCTTAATTTCAGGCAATAGAGTGCCCGGCGGGTTTACGCCATTAGGTTTTTGGTTGGGTTATATCGGCATGGTCAGCCGTTCAGGAAATAAACTCACAACAGCACGAAAATGGTTCATGGCGTTAATCAACGCCCTTTTCTCTTGAGTCGTCAGCTCGCTGATATCGCACTCATGACGGGCAACGGGCAATCTCGCCAGGAAAAAGATGGCGGCCAGCGCCCTGCTGTTCTCCTCAAAACAGGGATCGCGCCTATCGCGCAGCTCGGCCATAAACCGCGCCAGCTCTTTTCCGCTATCGCTCCCGTATCGGGCACGCAGTTCAGCGACGTGGTTAAGCCCGTTAAGACGCGCTCCCACGCTAAGTGGAACCCTTGCACGGGCAGCTTCTATCGCCATATCTCCCCTCGCATAAATTCACCGCACGCTAATGTGCTGAAAACGGGCACAGCACGGCTTTTTTCCACCGTTTGAGGATTGCGATTTCAGAAGCCATGCTGCATGATTCCCATTTTGATAATGTCTGCAATCATTAGCCTCTGTTTGCCAACGTCTGCCGCTGATTGCCCGAATTTGCAATGATACTAATACTCAAATGAGTATTAGTAAACACTCGAAGGAATATATTTTGATTTTAGATTCTCAAGTGAATAATGAAGAGTTACTCGATAGAATCTGTCAGGTATATGGTTTTACGCAGAAAATCCAACTGGCCCGGCACTTTAATATCGCCGCCAGCTCGCTTCAGAACCGCTACGCGCGCGGTACTATCTCTTACGACTTTGCGGTTCAGTGTGCGCTGGACACCGGCGCGAGCCTTCGCTGGCTAATGACCGGGCAAGGCGCGCAGTTTGAAGGCCACCCCGCGCCGGGCGATCCCGTTTCAGTTTCCGCGTTCACTCTTAGTGATGGAAGACTGGAAGAAAATACCATTTTGAGTATCGACTCTGCTGTCTTTAGCAAACCGCTGGCACGCGGCATCGCCGTCCGGGCAGAGGGGAAGCTGCACTTTATTGAAAAAGACGCATCGTTAACCGACGGCCTGTGGCTGGTTGAGATTGAAGGCACCGCCAGCATCCGCGACCTAACGCTGTTGCCGGGTAAAAAACTCCACGTGGCGGGCGGCAAGGTTCCGTTTGAATGCGGTATCGATGAGATAAAAACGGTGGGTCGCGTGGTGGGGATTTACAGCGAGGTGAGCTGAGGCTGCCAGATTCAAGGCTGACGATATTCGCCAGCCTTTTTATTGATTTTAAACGCTATTTTTCTATGTAGTTGTAAGAAGTCAGAACTCCTTTGTCTGAAAAATCAACGGACAGTTGCTGCTTGCGATCCAGATTAAGGGGAATGATGAGATAGATACGACGATCGAGGATCTGCGACGTATATTCCCAGTGGCGCGAATTATTGTAGTCAGCCGTATTTGCAGGCACGCCAAAAGCAATCAGTACATCTTTGCGGGTCGTGACCTCAGGGATCAGCTTCTGCCTTATCTCTTTTTCAGAATACTGAGCCAGGCTTGTCGCCTTAGTACCATCGTAGTTAGATGCACAAGAGGTGCTCAGGAGACAGGCTAACGCCACGCCTAAAACATTAATGGCTCTCACTGTACAAAATCCTTTTCAATATAAATACCATTGACGGTATCAAGCGCGACTTCTTTCATATAAAGTACGCAATATCCCGTTTTATCACTATAGCTAATATGCCCTTCGTAAATCTTTTTCTTTTCTGGTTTGAAGGTGAGCGATACATTACATCCCTGGTATAAAGCGTGCTGAATAGTCGTTTTTTCTTCTGGCACAATCAGCGTTTCAAAATAGTCTTTATCATATTTCTTGCCCGTAACTTTAGGGAGACCAATATCTTTCGTCGACCCCAGGAACGGGTTCAGATAGCGATTGTGCTTAAGTACCCACCCACCAGTTTCTTTACCCGCTTTATCATACTGATAGATGCCATAACTCATCGGCGGGCCAATAAGGCGAAGCTTAGCCACATCCTCGCTACTCGGAGGAGGAGTGTACATTTTCGGCTCAGGAAAGAAAGTGCTACAGCCAGAAAGACTCACTATTGCTGGAATAATTATATATTTTAAAAATCGCATAACGTTACCTTTATATATACCATTGCCTATTTCCCGGGAGACAATACCGAGGCATTAACATCCCTGAACGTTATTAAAAAATCACTCATAGATATAAAGGTCAACTAAAAAAAATAAATTTAGCTTTAGTGTAATAAAAATGAGCGTGAGGTTGGATTTTGAGGAATTCACTAATACGATTTGTACAATGAAATGGCCATTGTTATATGATGCTCCTCTGGCACAGAAAGCGCTGCGAACCCCATGGCGAAGCGTGGCGGCATTGGCAGAGCGGGAGTCGGGAACCCAAACCATCCAGTCTCTTTGCTCACCAACCCTAAAAACTAAAGAAATCCCCCATCGCGCCGATCATCATCCGTGTGTATTATTTCCTGTAGCTTTTACAACAACTAACCTTAACTCAAATACTTAAGCGCCAAAGCGAAAGGCATCATGAGCACACCGATCAAACGGCTAGAAATCATTAAAAATGCCATTGAGCTGGAAGATGACGACATCATCGAGAGCCAGCTGACACGCCTGAAAAATGAAGCGTTTGACGATGAGCTACAGGCAATCGTCGTGGCGCTTGAGGAGAAGAACTACACCTCTGCGATGGCGGCAATTACCGCCTGGCTGCAGGGCCAGCGCGCCGTGACCCCGTGGCGCGATCCGCAGGTGGCTGCCAGCAAGCTGGAGCTGAAGGCGCTGGAAGAGCGTCTTCGCGATCTGATTGACCGCCGCAACGCCCGGGTACAGCAGCTTGATGAATTCAACGATCTCTATTTCTCCCGTCTGGGCCCGCTGATGCAGCAGATCCTCGCCCTGCGTAAAACGCTGGCAGAGCTAAACCTGCGTCGTCAGCAGGCGGAAGCGCGTCGTCGCGAGGAAGATTACCGTCGCTGCCAGCGCTATATGGCGCAGGCGGTAGAGGTGCTGGCGACGCTCACCCAGCGCTGGCGCGATCTCCCGGCCGACTCCGTACAGGCCGCCGAGGCGCGCAAGCATCTGGAGCAGCAAAGCAATCTGATTGCCAACCTGCTGGCCGAAGCGCTGGAGCTGGAGAGCGGCTTAACGCGTGAAGAGGAGCCTGCGCGTCAGGCCCGCGACGAGGCTAACGAAGAGTACGAGAAGTATCGCGAGCAACATCACGATGCCGAAGTGCGGCTGCGCAAAGGGAAAGATCTCTCGGAAGAGGATCGGAACGAGCTCAAGCGTCTCTGGCGGCAGGCAAGCAAGCTCTGCCATCCGGACCTGGTGGCGGACGACCTGAAAGAGGAAGCCAACGCGATGATGGTGCAGCTCAATCAGGCGAAGCAGCGTGGTGACGTTAAAACCATTCGCTCACTGGTGGCCCGCCTGCAGCAGGGCTTCGAGCCGCTGATGGCAAGCGACAGGCTGAACGATCTGGAACGCATCCGCAAGAAAATGGCGCAGGTCCGCGAGCAGATCGACATCTTAGTGAACGAGCTGGCGGAACTGGAGAAAGAGGAATCCTGGCTGCTGGTCTCGTCGCTGAACAATATGGAAGCGTACTTCGCTCAGCAGGAGAAAGCGCTGCACGAAGTCCGCGCCTCGCTCGAGCATCAGGTGAACGAAGCGCAGCTGGATTCCGCCGCCTGATTATTTGGCGTGCCAGTATGCGCTGGCACGCACCAGTTGCTGGTCAATCGCGTCGGCTTCAAACTGACGGCTCAGCGTCTTCACCACCTTCCCTTCCCCGGTCAGCCAGATGAAGTAGTCTTCCCCCGGAACGGTCAGCGCCGCCAGATGGTCCGCTACCGTCTGCGCGTTGTGGCCCACCACCCATGTAATGTTGAATTCGCTCAGGTGCGCCAGATACTCCTTATAAGAGTCGTCCCCGACCGTCACTACCGCATGAACCTGCGGGCGAACCGGCAGTTTAGCAATGCTTTCTAAGCGTCGACGCAGCGCGGGCATGCCGGACTCGTCGCACACGTACAGTTGCCAGGCGTAATCCTCCGGCACCACCAGCGAACCGCGCGGGCCGCCGATGGTCAGCTTGTCCCCCGCTTTCGCCTCGACCGCCCAGCGGCTGGCAATGCCGCCGTCGTGAATAAAGAAATCGAGTACCAGCTCATGATTTTCCTCGTCGTAAAGCGGCGTATAGTCGCGCGCCTGCGGGCGTACACCGTCGCCCCAGTCGATCCCTTCGTCGGTGACCACTGGCGGCACAAACACCGCCCCAGGGGCCGGGAAAAAGACTTTGGTATGGTCGTCGAAACCGCGGGAGCTAAAGCCCTCCAGCGCTTCACCGCCTAAAACAATGCGCTGGAAACCCGCGCTGGCGCGATCAACGCGGAGCACCGTCAGCTCGCGAAAACGCAGGTCATTACGAACGCGCTGTGGGTAACGGGTAGATGCCATTTGTAACCCCTTCTCTGATGAATACGATATATCTAAATCAATTTTCAAATGATAATGATTACTAGTCAGTAAAAATGCAAGATCTTTTAGATTGCATCTGAATATATCTTAGATATAGTTTAGATATATCAAATTGAAGGATCTGTTATGCGACACGAACACGACGGCAGCGGGCGCCGACCGCGCTTTTTCGGCCACGGCGATCTGCGGCTGGTGATTCTGGATATCCTGACCCGCAGCGCGAGCCACGGCTACGAGCTAATCAAAGAGATCGAGAATCTGACCCAGGGGAATTACACCCCGAGCCCAGGGGTGATCTATCCAACC
Organism: Enterobacter cloacae complex sp. CARB60; assembly: GCF_036487345.1. NCBI lineage: Bacteria > Pseudomonadati > Pseudomonadota > Gammaproteobacteria > Enterobacterales > Enterobacteriaceae > Enterobacter > Enterobacter cloacae complex sp. CARB60. The sequence goes on along the minus strand of NZ_JAZKLC010000002.1, from coordinate 518,389 downwards.
CTGGATTATCTTCAGGATCAGACCTTTATCACCATCACGGAAGAAGAGAGCGGCCGTAAGAAGATTGCGATTACCGCTGAAGGACAACGCTGGCTGGACGAAAACCGGGAACAGCTGGAACAGATCCAGGCGCGTATCAAAGCGCGTTCCGTCGGGTTTCAGCTGCGCAAAAACCCGCAGATGAAGCGGGCGCTGGATAACTTCAAAGCGGTGTTAGACCTGAAGGTGAATCAGGGAGAGCTCAGCGACGCGCAGCTCAAGCAGATTATCGGCGTAATCGACCGCGCGGCGCTCGAGATCTCCCAGCTGGATTAAGCCGGAGCGCGCTCGCTCACGCGGAAGACGCGTACCAGCTCTTTCAGGTACATCGCCTGTTCGTTAAGCGATGCTGCCGCAGCCACAGACTCCTCCACCAGCGCGGAGTTCTGCTGGGTGGTGGCGTCAATCAGGCCAATCGCGCTGTTAATCTGCGAGATACCTTCCGTCTGCTCGTGGCTGGCCTGGCGAATTTCCCGCAGGATCACGTCCATCTCTTCCACGTTGCCGACCATCCCGTTGATCAGTCCACTCGCTTTTTCGACCAGGTTCATCCCGTCCTGAGTCTGGCTGGTGGAGCTCTCAATCAGCTCGCGGATTTCGCTGGCAGACGACGCGCTCTTCTGGGCAAGCTGGCGCACCTCGCCGGCCACCACCGCGAAGCCGCGACCGTGCTCACCGGCGCGCGCCGCTTCCACCGCCGCGTTCAGCGCCAGAATGTTGGTCTGGAACGCAATGGCGTCGATCAGGTCGATAATGTCGGACATCCGGTTGGATGTTTCATTTATCAGGCGCATTTTGCTGGTCACCTGCTTCATCATCTCACCGTTGTTTTTGACCACCGCGGCGGCATCCGCCGAGAGGTTGGTTGCTTCCCCGGTATGCGAGGCGGTGTTTTTCACCGTCGCGGTGATCTGCTCCATCGAGGCGGCGGTCTGTTCGACAGAACTTGCCTGCTCTTCCGTGCGCGCGGCCAGATCCTGGTTCCCGGCGACAATCTGCGCGGCGGCGCTGGAGATATTCTCCGAGCCGGTTTGCACCTGCTGCACAATGTCCAGCAGTCGCGTCTTCATCTCCATCAGCGCATGCAGCAGCAGACCCGTTTCGTCTTTGCCGTGTGGCGTGATGCTGCCCGTCAGATCGCCCTCTGAAATGGCTTTTGCAAAATGCACCGCCTCGCCGAGCGGACGCGTGATAGCGCGCACGATAAACCAGCCGATCAGGCTGCCTGCCGCGACGCTAAAGAGCGTGAGCAGGATCAGCAGCAGGCGGTTAGACCTGAAATCCCCTTCCACCTGCGCGCCTGCACTCTGCATCTCGCTGTTTTGAATGGTAATCAGCTCCTTCACCTTCGCTTTATAAGCCTGCTGCACGGCGAGGGTGGTGGTCATCATCTCCTGAATAGCGCCCGCACGATTGTTGTTCTGCACCGCCTGCAAAATGCGGTAGCGCGAGTCCAGATACTGCTGGCGCACGCTGCGGATATCCGCCAGCACCTGCTGAGACTTTTGATCCTGCAGCGCGTTGTTCAGCTCGCCCAGGATCACCGTGATGTGCTCGCTGATCTCTTTCAGGCGCTGCTGAGATTGCCCCGTATAGGTGCCCTGCTCGTCCAGCAGCATCAGCTGCTGAGTGCTAATAAATTCCTGGAAGTTATCGATTAACTGGTTCGCTTTTACCGTGGTCGGATAATCACTGGTAATAATGGATTGCATCCCGTTATTGGCCCGGTTCAGACTCAGCAGAGACAGGCTCGCGCTGATCGCCATCAGGACAATAAAGAATCCAAACGCCAGAAATAATTTCGTGCCGATCTTTACGTCATGTAAGAACATATTTTCTCCATCGATGTGATTATTTCTCAGACGATCGCTGTTATCGGTAACGATTTCGCTAACTTTATGAGTTTGATCGTTTTTTTATTTAATAACCGTCACAATGGATAGGTAGAGACTATTAATATTGCTCCATCGATCGTTACCAGACCACCGGAGAGGTGTTTTTCAAAATAGCATTCTGGATAATTGACTTAGGCGGGGATAAATAACTGAGGCACTTTCTTTAGTTATTTAATATTAAATTAACAATAAAATACATTAATAGTCACAACAAGAAAATAAAACGCCGCTTATTCCTTACGAAATAAACGGCTTTTCCGGAACATTATTGACTCAATGGAGCACAGTCACCGCATCCTTAAGGCGTCCGGCGCGGTGTTTCACCATCGCAGAAATGTGGGCGCTCTCCTCGACCAGGTCGGCGTTTTTCTGCGTGATGCTGTCGAGTTCGGCTACCGCGCGGGTCAACTCTGACAGTCCGGTTGCCTGCTCGGACGTCGCGTGGCTGATCTGGGCGATAAGCTGCGTCACGTTTTTCACCTGCTCGACAATATCATCCATCGTACGGCCTGCGGCGTGTACCTGCTCAGAGCCGGACTGCACCTTGCTGGCGCTGGCATCAATCAGTTTACGAATATCATTCGCGGCGCTGGCGCTGCGGCTGGCAAGATGGCGGACTTCGCCCGCGACCACGGCAAAACCTTTGCCCTGCTCCCCTGCCCTTGCCGCTTCAACCGCCGCGTTCAGCGCCAGAATATTGGTCTGGAAAGCGATATCGTTAATCAGGGAAGTGATCGAGCCAATTCGCTGCGTGCTGTCGGCAATGTCATCCATCGTTTTGACAACGGTCTGCATCGCGTTGCCCCCTTTCGTCGCCGCGCTGCTCGCGGCCACGGAGAGTTTATCCACCTCGGCGGCGGTTTCAGAGTTACTCTGAACGGACGCGGCCATCTGGTTCATTGTCGCGACGGTCTGCTGCACGTTCGCCACGGTCTGACGCGTCCGATCGTTCAGATCTTCATTTCCCTGCGCCAGCCTGTCACTGCCGTCACGGACGCTCACCACCTGGCTCGACACGTCATTGATTAACCAGCGGCACATCAGGCCCAGCTGCCCGACCGCGCGCAGCGTCAGCCCCAGCTCGTCGCTGCGGTTCAGATGCTGCACGCTGTTGCGCTCACCGGTTGCGACCTTCAGCGCCTGTCGCGCCACATTCTCTATAGGGCGGACAATCTGCTGCTCAAACAGCAGCGTCCCCAGCAGCATCACTAGCGCGGCTGCGGCGAGCGGCATCCCCCCGGCGGAGGTCGCGACCAGCGTGGCGGCGAGAACGGCAAAAAGCGCCGTCATCACGCTGCGCACGCGCCAGCGCAGCGGCATGGCCGGCAGTTTACCCAGCCAGCCCTTTCCCACCACCAGCCCTTTATGAATACGTTTTTTACAGCGCCCATCATTCAGCGCCCGGTAGAGCGGCTCCACGGCGGCAATCTCTTCCGCTGTGGCTTTGGTGCGAATGGACATATAGCCCTTCACCTGCCCGCGGCGCACCATCGGCACCGCGTTAGCACGCACCCAGTAGTGGTCGCCGTTTTTACGCCGGTTTTTGACGATCCCGCTCCAGGGCTCGCCCTGCTGTAGCGTGTACCACATATCGGCAAATGCGGCTTTTGGCATATCGGGGTGGCGCACCATATTGTGTGGCTGGCCCGTCAGCTCATCAAGCTGGTAGCCGCTCACCTGCACAAAGGTGTCGTTGGCGTGTGTGATATAGCTGTGGACGTCTGTGGTAGACATTAGGGTGGTGTCATCGTCCAGAGGATATTCATTCTGGGTGACATAGGTTGGAGAGGACATCGTGGGCATCCCTTGCAGGTTATTTGAATGTTAATTTTGTGGGTCAATGTTTTTTCGGCGGTAAACAATTTATCTTTAGTTGTTAAACTTGATGAAGATCGCAGATTTGACTTAAACCATACTTTTTGTACGATTTTATAATCCATTGATTTCAAATACTTTCGTAAAGAAATTACCTATAAAGCATGACCAGTTAATGCCCACTTAAGTCGCAGCGAATGCACTTCTTTAGTGCAGTTGCGCTTTTCCGCCCTCATTTACCCTCTCTGTCCTGTACCGCTTAATCCCGTTTCGGTTGCTCCGGCATGATTAAATATTGTGCAACATTATTTTAACCTGGCGTTTATCCCGATTTTCGTTAAGTCATCTGAAGTGGCGTAATCCCTGCAATACTTAATCCAGTATCATGTGATACGCGATCCCCGGGAGCACATTTTGAACAGGTTACCTTCCAGCGCCTCGGCTCTTGCCTGTACCGCGCACGCACTGAATCTCATTGAGAAGCGAACGCTCGATCATGAGGAGATGAAACAACTTAACCGAGAGGTCATCGATTACTTTAAAGAGCACGTCAATCCAGGGTTCCTGGAGTATCGCAAATCTGTTACCGCCGGCGGGGATTACGGAGCCGTAGAGTGGCAAGCGGGAAGTCTGAACACGCTTGTCGACACCCAGGGACAGGAGTTTATAGATTGCCTGGGAGGTTTTGGAATTTTCAACGTGGGGCACCGTAATCCAGTTGTGGTTTCCGCCGTACAGAATCAACTTGCGAAACAACCTCTCCATAGCCAGGAACTGCTAGACCCGCTTCGCGCCATGCTTGCGAAAACGCTGGCGGCCTTAACGCCCGGCAAACTGAAGTACAGCTTCTTTAGCAACAGCGGCACGGAATCGGTCGAAGCGGCGATTAAACTCGCCAAAGCGTACCAGTCGCCGCGCGGTAAATTCACCTTTATCGCCACCAGCGGCGCGTTCCACGGGAAATCCCTGGGCGCACTGTCTGCTACCGCTAAATCCACCTTCCGCAAACCGTTTATGCCGCTGCTGCCGGGCTTCCGCCACGTGCCGTTTGGCGACATCAACGCCATGCGCACCGTGCTGAGCGAATGCCGTAAAACCGGCGATGACGTGGCGGCGGTGATCCTGGAGCCGATTCAGGGCGAAGGCGGCGTGATCCTCCCTCCGCAGGGCTATCTGCCCGCCGTGCGTCAGCTGTGCGATGAGTTTGGCGCCCTGCTGATCCTCGACGAAGTCCAGACCGGGATGGGGCGCACCGGCAAGATGTTTGCCTGCGAACACGAGAACGTTCAGCCGGACATACTGTGTCTTGCGAAGGCGCTCGGCGGCGGCGTGATGCCGATTGGCGCGACGGTGGCCACCGAAGAGGTCTTCTCGGTGCTGTTCGACAACCCGTTCCTGCATACCACCACCTTTGGCGGTAACCCGCTGGCCTGTGCGGCCGCGCTGGCGACCATCAACGTGCTGCTGGAGCAAAACCTGCCCGCGCAGGCAGAGCAGAAAGGCGACATGCTGCTGGACGGCTTCCGTCAGCTAGGCCGGGAGTATCCGGACCTGGTGCAGGACGCGCGCGGTAAAGGAATGCTGATGGCGATTGAGTTTGTCGATAACGAAACCGGCTATAGCTTCGCGAGCGAAATGTTCCGCCAGCGGGTGCTGGTGGCCGGAACGCTCAACAACTCGAAAACCATCCGCATTGAACCACCGCTGACACTGACGATTGAGCAGTGTGAGCAGGTGCTGAAAGCGGCACGTAAAGCGCTGGCAGCACTTAGAGTGAGTGTCGAAGAAATGTAATAAATCCCCCCTTCTTACCTGAAGGGGGAATTAATTCATGCTGGTGTAAATATTACAAAATGTAATTATAAAATTATATTTCAGAAATACGTTTATCGGGTTAAACATTATAAACCCTTTTCCTTTCACATAGCTTTTTTTACAACTCACCCGATATCCATACACCCCATTTATATATTAAACCCCAAAAAGGGATCCCACCGTAAAAATTTGTTTAAAAGCCCCTCTCACCCATCAATTTAAAATATTAATTAATACTAAAATCAAACCTAAAAAAATCTAACGACACATTACATCGCCATACATTGAAATAATACTTCACGACTCCTAAAATACCTTCCGCGGAACATCATGAACATGATGAAAAGAGCTGTTAAATAAGCCCATCCATTATGCGAAATGCATATTCTAAAGAGCGAAATTTGTTAATCACCATTCAAGTTCGCGCTGTGAAAGCGTTTAGCTTTTACTCAATTTCAATTTGACAGAAAGATGTTTATTTAAAAGGATTTGTATGAAAAAGCACGTTTTAGCAATGGTCATTGCAACGGCAATGGTAAGTGGCGTCGCAATGAACGCACAGGCAGACACCGTAACGGTTTCTGGCGGTACGGTCAACTTCGTTGGCCAGGTTGTTAATGCTGCATGTTCTGTCGCAGCTGACTCCGTCGATCAGACCGTAACGCTGAGCCAGGTTCGTACTGTGAAATTGACCGCAAAAGGGATGCAGGCGAACCAGAAAGAAGATTTCAAAATCGTTCTGGAAGATTGTGACACCACGGTAAGCCAGAACGCCGCTGTGATTTTCAACGGTCAGCAAGACGCTGCCCTGGCAGGTTCACTGGCTAACACCGCAGGTGCTGGCTCAGCGAGTAACGTTGCCCTGCAACTGTTTGGACCGGATGGTAACGTACTCAACCTCGGCGATACCTCCTCCACCATTAAGCTGATCAATGGCGAGAACACCATTCCGCTGAGCGTTGACTATATCGCTACCGGTGCGGCCACGCCGGGTAACGTATCCTCTACTGCAACATTCCAGATGGTTTACTCCTGATTCGTTAGCTGCAGTAACACCCTCGGAATTTGTTTCGGGGGTGTTTTGCCGATCCATCGAAACGGAGTCACTATGCGACAGGTCACCAGGCAATCAGCGCTGTTTTTCAGCGTATTGCTATCCGTTGCACTGCCTGCATCGGCAACTGACAACGGGAACGTGCATTTTCAGGGGCAAGTCGTTAACACCGGCTGTTCCGTCAGTGCAGAGAGTCAGGACCAGATTGTGCACATGGGTCAAATACGCAATAACCAATTTGCTGCAACGGGCGATTGGGCGGCACCGACAGCCTTTCAGATAACGCTGGAAGACTGCGATACCAGCGTCAGTCAACGTGCAGGCGTACTTTTCAGCGGAGAGTCCGATGCAAAAGACCCGCAGGTTTTTCGCGCAGGCTATGGCGCAGGCGCAGCACAGGGGATTGGTGTGGGAATATTTGACGCATCCGGTCATCTACTAATTCCTGATACAGCCCCCCCCTGGTACGCCCCCTTGCAGAATGGCGAAAATGTTCTGCGTTTTATGGCGAAATACCGCTCCACACAAGAATACGTTCAGGCTGGTACGGCCGACGCCCAGGTATGGTTTAACGTCGTCTATCAGTAAAACACTCAGAGGCCTGAGTGCCTTTTCATCAGAATTGAGGGAACAATGCAAATGAACAGAACACCCACGTCCTTGTCTCGCCTGATGGTGGCCGGTACGTTGCTGCTGACAATGGGTCTGGCAACGGATGCCTGTGCAGGTGGAATTGCCTTAGGGGCTACCCGCGTCATTTATCCGCAGGGGGATAAACAGGTTTCGTTACCTGTTATCAATTCGTCGGCAGAAAATACATTCTTAATACAATCATGGGTAGCAAACGTAGAGGGTATCAAGTCGCCAGACTTTATCCTTACGCCACCGTTATTTGTTATCCACCCTAAGAAAGAAAACACATTGCGTATTATGTATGTCGGCCCCGACCTTCCTGCCGATCGTGAAACCGTTTTTTATCTGAACAGCAAGGCCATTCCTTCTGTCGATAAAAATAAGCTGCAGGGTAATACGCTGCAAATTGCAACACAGAGTGTAATTAAATTATTCATTCGCCCTAAAAAGTTAACATCCCTTTCCGTGGATGCGCCTAAAACGCTGACGTGTCAGACCGAAAATGGAAAAGTCATCATAACGAACCCATCACCGTATTACGTATCGTTGGTCCAGTTTTTTGTGGGGGGAACCCGTCTTCCCAATTCAATGGTTTCGCCTAAAAACACGCTGACGATGGAAATCCCCGGCGGCGGTACAGGCAGCGTGAAATTCCAGACAGTGAATGATTTTGGCGCAAATACCCCTACGCAGATTTGTTCCCATTAACGACCTGAAACGAAATAGCAGGCCTGCATTTTGTCATCAAGGAAGGAAGTACTTCGCATTTACTGCAGGGAAGAGAGATGAAACGTAATACTTCACTGATTTTTAGCACAGTTTCTTTAACATCCCTTACGCCACTGGCGGTGGCGATAGCGGGATTGCTATCGTCAGCAGATGCAAGTGCAGAATATTTTTTCAACCCCGCATTTTTGTCGAGCGATCCCTCTGCCGTTGCCGACCTGTCGCGGTTTTCCGCCAATGGTCAGGCGCCAGGCGTTTATCGTGTCGATCTCTGGCTGAACGGGGCGTTTGTGGCGACACGCGATATCACCTTTACGGCAAGAAAAACGGCGTCCACGGCGCAACCGCAGGCGGATGATACCGGTCTGACCGCCTGTTTATCAGCAAAAGCGCTGGAAAACCTGGGCGTTAACCTTCAGGCTTTTCCTGCGCTGACGGCCGAAAAGCCTGACAGTTGTATTGATATTGCGTCAATCATCCCCGCCTCATCGACGACCTTTGACTTTGAACATCAGCGGCTGGATATCAGTATCCCGCAGGCCGCCCTGAGGAATAGCGCACGCGGATACATTCCGCCCGAACAATGGGATGAAGGCATTAATGCCCTCCTGCTGAATTATAACTTCACCGGTTCTCGTAGCCGCGATCGGGGTGATAGCCACTCAACCAGTAAAAGCTATTTTCTCGGGCTTAACAGCGGATTAAACCTTGGCCCGTGGCGGTTAAGAGATTACTCAAGCTGGAATCATCACAGCAGCGATGACTCACGCAGCGACAGCTGGCAGCACATCAGTACCTATGTTGAACGCACGGTCATTCCGCTGAAAGGAAGATTGACGCTGGGCGACAGCTATACCCCGTCAGACGTGTTTGACAGCCTCCCTTTTCGCGGTGCGCAAATCGCCTCTGATGACAATATGCTGCCCGATAGCCTGAAGGGTTTCGCGCCCACGATCCGCGGTATTGCAAAAAGCAACGCCCAGGTCACCATCAAGCAAAATGGCTACACCATTTATCAAAGCTATGTTCCACCGGGTGCATTTGCGATTAACGATCTGTTTCCAACGTCCTCAAGCGGTGACCTCAACGTTGAGGTAAAAGAATCTGACGGTAGCATCAACAGCTACTCCGTCCCTTACTCCAGCGTTCCCGTACTCCAGCGAGAAGGCCGCGTGAAGTACGCTTTAACAGCGGCAGAATACCGCAGCAGCAGCGATCAGCAGGACGAGGTTGGTTTCATTCAGGGTTCCCTAATCTGGGGTCTATCGCATGGCTTCACGCTGTATAGCGGCTCGCAGATAACCAATGATTACAATGCGATCGCATTCGGTACCGGCCTGAATATGGGTGAGCTGGGAGCTATCTCTGCGGATGTGACTCACGCGAAGAGCACGCTGGCCGATGACAGCAGCCATTCAGGGCAATCGATCCGTTTTCTGTATGCAAAATCCCTTAACGGCCTCGGCACTAACTTCCAGCTGCTGGGCTACCGCTACTCGACATCGGGATTCTATTCGCTGGATGAAACAAGCTATAAGCAGATGCGCGGCTACACAGGCGACCACAAGGATGACGATACCGAACAGCAAAATACCTGGATGGATTATTACAATCTGTACTACACCAAGCGAGGAAAGGTTCAGTTCAACATCTCTCAGCAGCTTGGAAATGCAGGTTCACTCTTTATCACGGGCAGCCAACAAACCTACTGGCATACCGATGAAAAAAATACGCTGCTCCAGGTAGGCTTCAGCGGAACCATTAAAGATGTGTCCTACAGCCTGTCCTACAACTACAACAAATCGCCGGGCATGTCGAAAAGTGACGAGATTTACGCGCTGAATTTATCACTGCCATTGAGCCTGTGGCTGCGTCCACAAAACGATGTCAGTCAGAAGCATAACTATGCGTATGCCACCTACAACATGAGCACCGACAAAAAGGGCGAAACCTCGCAAAACGCCGGGGTCAACGGCACGCTGCTTGAGGATAACAACCTGAGCTACAGCGTTCAGGAAGGGTATTCAAGCCAGGGGACAAAATCACAAGGCTCCAGCAACCTGGAATACGATAGCGCCTATGGCAATGCGAACGTCGGTTATAACTACAGTGGAAACGGCGACTACCAGCAGGTGAACTATGGCTTAAGCGGCGGCATCATCGCTCACAAAAATGGCATCACCCTTAGCCAGCCTCTGGGTGACACCAACGTGCTGATTGCCGCTCCGGGTGCGAGAGACGTCAAGGTCGAGAACGAACCGGGTATTCGTACCGACTGGCGAGGTTATGCCGTCGTTCCCTATGCATCCTCATATCACTTGAACCGCATGGCACTGGATATCAACTCACTGGCTGATGATATGGATATCGATGATGCCGTTACCAATGTGGTCCCTACCCGTGGCGCGGTTGTGCGGGCAACCTTCAAAGCCCGGCCCGGAACCCGCGCGTTAATGACCTTAACCCATCGCGACAAACCCGTACCTTTCGGCGCCATGGTGTCACGTGATGACAATGGTAGCGATACGATTGTGGGTGAAGATGGAGAGGTTTATCTCTCTGGCCTGAGCCCGGCGGGGGTGCTGAAAATTCAGTGGGGTGAAGGGTCAGACAAGCAATGCAGCGTGAAGTATCAATTACCTGAAAGTAAACAGCCGCTGCAGCGGTTGAAAATGGAGTGTATATAAGTGAAATTATGGATGATTTTATTTTATTTAGTCGGGCTGGCATTCTCACGTGAGGGAATGGCCGCTATTTGTAAAAATGCTAACGGTGGTATCTCGATTGTTAACTACGATTTGACCACCACGCTGAACACCAATCAGAACATTAAAGGTGGCACCGCAGAACTGGAAAAAAAACAGGATGTGAATATTAACGCCACCTGTCCACCGGGTAATTGGGAAAAACGCACCTATCGCTCCTATGTTAGCCCTTTTTCGGTCGTCAAAACGGATGGTAATTGGAAATATCTTCAGCTTGACCCGGATTATATTATTGGCGCCATGAAAATAAATGACGCAACCATTGGTGAGTTTTATCCACCGGTTGAGTACGTTCACATGGGCGGCCACGATGAAGTGGATACCGGGGGCGTTTTTCCTGTCAACGATAACGACCTGATCTTTAGATTACAAATTGTCAGGCCTTTTATCGGCACCGTGGTTATCCCCCCAAAATTGATGTTCAATGTGTATGTCACCACGTCGAATGACGATCGCCTGACCAATATTGTCTACCAGATTACCTACAGCGGCGTTATTACCGTGCCGCAAAACTGCGTCATTAATGCCGGGCAAACCGTAACGGTGAACCTGGGCTCTCTTTATCACGGTGATTTTACGCGCGCCGGGCAGATGCCAGACAACGCTCAGCCCAAAACGTTTAATGTGCCCATTGAATGTAATGCTGACGTGAACTCGCCGGCACAATTAACCCTGCGCGTCATGGGCACCTCGGACTCTCGCTACCCGCAAGCGCTGGCATCGGATAATCCTGATGTTGCCGTCGTTGTGACCAGTGAACAAGGCAACATACTGAAACCGAATGTCTTTTCAAGTAGCGCACCTTTCACCACAGATGACACGGGCAAGGCCAACGTGACGCTGAAAGCGTATCCCATCAGCACAACGGGCCATTCCCCAGAACTGGGCGTGTTCACCGCTCTGGCCTTGTTACGCGTTGATTTCGCATAAGGATTAGGTGATGAAAAAGCACCATTTTCTCCTGTTTCTGCTGGCAAATCTGGCGTTGTCCTTACAGACTGCCAAAGCAGATAATGACAGTTTCAATGTTCAGTTTATCGGCACCATCGTGGGTGAGTCCTGCAACGTCGACACGGGCAGCGTAGAGCAGACGGTCGATCTCGGTGACTTTACCGCGGATGATTTCCCGGCGGTTGGCACGACAACGCCGGATAAAAAGTTTGATATCACCTTGAAAAGTTGCACCCGCGCCATTACTGGCACCAAAGTCTGGTTTACCGGGAATGTGGATGCGAACGACCCGACATTACTGGCACTTTCTGATACCGGAAAGGGAACGCTTCGCATGATGGCAACGGGCCTCGGCGTTGAGCTTCTGGATACCGATCGCACCCCAATACGTATCAATAATACGGAGTCCACGCTTTATCCGCTGCTACCGGGGGATAATACGCTCACGTTTTATTTGCACTATAAATCCACGCTGCCCGTTGTGACGTCAGGAAATGCTACTGCCGTTATGTATTTTGACCTGCTTTATCAGTAAGGAATATAAATGAAATCGTTTCTCCGGCTATTTTTCCTCTGCATTATTCTGATACACCTGGGCAGCGCGAGGACAATGGCGCACGACGGGACCGTCTATATCGTGGGTACCGTCAAAAGTAAAACCTGCATCATATCGCCTGATTCGGAAAATCTTATCGTTCCAATGAGTGACGTCGCCACGCGGCAATTTACGAACCAGAAAAATGACACGCCATGGGAACATTTTGCTATCAATCTTGAAAACTGCGGCGCAGGATTGAATAACATTAGTACCCATTTTGAAGGCACGCCCAATCAGGGCAACGCAGATTTGCTTTCGCTGACAGGCGGTCCGGGTTATGCCAGCGGCGTGGCTATCGGTATTTATAATCCGGACAAAACGCTTATTCCGCTGGGCGATGAAAGCCAGCTGTTTACGCTGTCAAATAATCAGCTCACTGCCACGCTTGATTTTTATGCCCGTTATCTCGCTGACGGAGGCGCTGTATCGGCTGGAACAGCCAATGCCGCAGCAACCTTTATTTTGACTTACGCCTGATAACACCGTGATGAAACTGCGAATCCTGATCCCTGTTTTAGCAAATTTAACATTCATCTCTTTTGCACATGCAGGCGTTGTGATAGGGGGGACGCGTTTCGTCTATCCTGAAAAACAGCATTCCATTACCGTTTCAGTGCGCAATAAATCCACGTTTCCCTGGCTGGTGAGCACAAAAATTTATGCTGGCGGAAACTGGCCAGGGGCAACCTCAGCCCCGAAAACGACATCCGCGCTTGTTGCAACGCCCGCGCTTTTTGCACTTAAGGCAGGACGGGAAAATAGCATCAGGATTTTTCGTGCCGATGAAAGTTTGCCTGCCGACCGTGAAACGCTTTTCACGCTCAGCATCTCCGCTATTCCGGCCAGTAAAACGAGCAGCGATAACGTGCAAATGGCCGTACGTTCGAGCTTCAAACTGTTCTATCGCCCTGAGGGATTAGACGGCAATCCAGAAAATGCGTATCGGGAAATCCGCTGGTCATATTCGGCAAATCAGCTCGTGGTAAAGAACCCGACGCCCTATTACGTGACCCTCTTCCAGACGCATATCAACAACACATCCATTGATAACGCAGGCATCCTCGCCCCTTTCAGCCAGCGAACAATGGACGCGTGCCAGAAGACGCCTCGCTGCGAAATACGCTGGCAAACCATAAACGACTATGGTCGGGTTATGCCGCCCGTGGTTAACATCCTTAATCTGAAATGAGTACCCATCATGTTTTTCACAAAACACACCTTCGCCGTTCTGACCGTTTTCGTCACATTGACCGCGCCGGCCCTGAGCCACGCTGCCGAATTTACTGTTGAGCAGAAAACGGAAATCGGCAAAATCGCCGAGGATTACTTTACCGCCCATCCTGAAAAAATGGGTGAAGCGATATCTATCTATCTGGCTAATCACCTGGAGTTTCTGGTTGCCGCGAGCGAAAACCTACGTCAAAACCAGCAAGCAGCCGCGCAAAAAATGAAAGAGATGCAGGACGCCGCCAAAAAAGCGCAGTAGAGCAAAACCGAAAAAAGCCGGGTGGCCTACGCTCATCCGGCTTGCAAAACGACTCCCACCTCATCCCCGCTGGCCCGGTCAGCGCAGCGCCACCGGGTAGCTTTTTACCGGTGGAACTCCGCCACCGTCATGGTGAAGTGAAGCACGGAATGGCCTTCATTGGCGTAGCCATGCGCCGCTTCCGTTTTCGCCACAGCCGAAGCCCCTGCAGCAACCTGCGTCACCGTCTCATCGACCGTTAGGGTTAATACCCCCTCGCTCACGTGCAATAACTCGACCGTTCCGGCCGGGTGCCCTGGAGAGGTAAAACGCTCCCCCGGATGCATTTCCCACAGCCAGAGTTCAATCATGTCCGGGCCAGCCGTACCCGCCAGCAGCCTGGCGCGTCCGCCATGCGCGCCCTGCCACAGCACCGGAATAGCCTCTTCTTCGATAACATGCACCAGCGGCTCGCTGGAGACGTTGACGATATCCGCCACGGAGATGCCGAGCGCGGCGGCCAGCTTGCACAAAATGGCGATGCTGGGATTGGCTGCGCCCTTTTCGATCTCCACCAGCATGCCTTTGCTGACGCCGGCGCGGCGGGACAGCTCGTCCAGAGACAGTTTTTTCTCTTTCCGCCAGTTGCGGATGCGGTTCGCCACGGCCAGGCTTACCTGGGCAACATCGGCCCCCTGCGCAGTCATTATATTGACTTTTTCAGTCATTGGTCACTACCATGGTATAAAACAGTCAATAAAGGATTATTTATGTCTCTCGTTACGCCGTCAATAGATTCACGACTTGCCGGAGTTGCCCCGGGCTTTCGGGCGCTGAGCATTCTGGTTGAAGCTGCGCCGATTACCCAGCCGGAGGTTGCCCCCGCCGCGCTGGCGCAGGCTTGTCAGCAGGTGTTGAATGATGATGTACCGTGGGCTGATACACACCTTTCAGACTGGGATGAGGTGTTTAAAGCGTTCGGCGCGAAACCGAAACGCACGCCCTGTTCCGCCGCGGCCCTGCGCAAGCGGGTACTGAAAGACGGTTCGCTGCCGTCGCTGGATCCGGTGGTGGATATCTATAACGCTGTAAGCATTCGCTATGCCATTCCGGTGGGTGGGGAAAATCTCGCGGCCTATTCCGGTGCACCACGCCTGACCCTGGCCGAAGGTCATGAACCCTTCGATACTCTGAAAGAGGGCCAGCCGGTGGTGGAACATCCGGAACCGGGCGAGGTGATCTGGCGCGACGATCTCGGCGTAACCTGCCGCCGCTGGAACTGGCGCCAGGGAATACGGACTCGTCTGGACAGCCAGGCGCAATCTATGTGGTTTATTCTTGAAAGCCTGCCGTCGATGCCGCTTGCGGCACTGGAAGAGGCAGGAGAAGAGCTGATCAACAACCTGCAGCGGCTGATGCCGGGAGCCACTGCTCAGGTTCAGCTGCTGGAGCTGGCCTGAACAACGCCGGGTGGCGCTAACGCTTACCCGGCCTACCGCACTATTCCGCACCCCGTAGGCCCGGTAAGCGTTAACACCACCGGGCAAACACCGCACCATCCCGCACCACGTAGGCCCGGTAAGCGTTAGCGCCACCGGGCAAACACCGCACCATCCCGCCCCCGTAGTCCCGGTAAGCGTTAGCGCCACCGGGCAAACACCGCACCATCTCGCACCACGTAGGCCCGGTAAGCGTTAGCGCCACCGGGCAAACACCACACCATCTCGCACCACGTAGGCCCGGTAAGCGTTAGCGCCACCGGGCAAACACCGCACTATCCCGCACCCCGTAGGCCCGGTAAGCGCAGCGCCACCGGGCATTGCCGCTGCTACTCCGGCAACAGCCCCACAAAACTGCGTTTCTTACGCGGCTCTGACATCAATTCCTCAAGCTTATCCACGCACGCCAGATAGTGCGGGGTTTGCTTATGCGCCAGCACTGCCTCCTCGTCTTTATAGGCTTCGTAGATAAAGAACCGGGTTTTGACCCTCGGGTCCTGCAAAACGTCAAAGCGCAGGTTTCCCGGCTCCTTGATTGCCCCCTCGTGGTTGGCGCGAAACACCGCCAGAAACTCGTCCACCCGCTCGGGCTTGATGTTGATTTCAACCAGCGTCACGTTCATTTTGCTTCTCCCTGTTTCTCTTCCTGCCAGAACTGGAACGCATCGCGGGCGTTCCAGTTCTCGTGAACCACTTTTTTCACCGCCTTCAGCATGGCGAGCGGCGCGCTGGACTGGAAGATGTTGCGCCCCATGTCCACGCCGGACGCGCCCTGGTCAATCGCGCGCCAGCACATCTCCAGCGCCTCGTGCTCCGGCAGCTTTTTACCCCCGGCGATAACGATCGGCACAGGGCAGCTGGCGGTCACTTTTTCAAAGCCCTCGTCCACGTAGTAGGTTTTGACGAACTGTGCCCCCATTTCGGCGGCGATGCGGCTGGCGAGCGAGAAATAGCGCGCGTCGCGCGCCATCTCTTTCCCCACGCCCGTCACCGCCAGCGTCGGCATGCCGTAGCGCGCGCCCGCATCCACCAGCTTGATGATGTTGTTGATTGACTGGTGCTCAAACTCGCTGCCGATGTATACCTGTGCCGCCACGGCGCAGACGTTCAGGCGCAGCGCGTCCTCCATCGCCACCGCCACGCATTCGTTCGACAGCTCGCCCAGAATCGAGTTACCGCCCGAGGCGCGCAGCACCACCGGTTTGTTCGTCGCGGCTGGCACCTGGCTCCTGAGGATACCGCGGGTGCACATCAGCACGTCGGTTTCACCAAACAGCGGCGCGATGGAGAGGTCGATACGCTCAAGGCCGGTGGTCGGCCCCTGAAAGTAGCCGTGGTCAAAGGCCAGCATCACCGTGCGGTTGCTCTGCGGGTTGAAGATACGCGCAAGCCTGGACTGCATGCCCCAGTCCAGCGAGCCGCAGCCCTTCAGGGTGTAAGGCACATTCTGCTGCGGCGTGCCGATGCCAAAATCCTTACCGTCTTTGATGTCGTCTAAATCAGCCATTTGCTCCCCCGTCAGAAATCGTATTTGCTGATGTTCTCTTTGGTGAACACCACGCGCTCCGGCAGCAGCACGATGCCGTTGCCCTTCGCCTCATACTGGTAGCCCTGCACGCTGTTCGGCTCGACCTTCAGCGCGCCGATATTTTTTACGTCTACGCTGTCGCCCACGTTAAGATCGCCTTTTTTCAGCAGGCGATCGGCGACATTGACCGCAATTTTGCCCTGTTGTACGACATCCCACAGGCCGAAGGCTTTTACCGTGCCGCGCTCAACGTACGGACGCATCACGTTCGGCGTGCTGAACCCGACTATCGCTACCCCTTCGCGCTTCAGGTTTTCCGCCGCCTGCGCCGCCGCAGGCAGGGCGTTAGCGTCCGGGGCAACGATCGCATCCAGATCCGGATACGCTTTTAAGATCCCTTCGGCGGTTTGCAGGGATTTGGTGGCGTCGTTATAGCCAAACTGGGTGGTGACGACCTGCCACTGCGGATGATCTTTCTCGATTTTGGCCTTTGCCTCTTTCACCCACTGGTTCTGGTCGGTGACGGTGGGGCTTGAGTAGAAGAACGCCACTTTAGCGTTCGGTTTGGTGACCTGCTTGCCCGCCATCTCCACCAGCAGGCCGCCCAGCTGCTCAGGCGTCCCCTGGTTGATGTAGATGCTGCGGCACTCCGGCTTAGTGTCGGAATCCCAGGTCAGGACCTTGACGCCGCGCTGCATCGCGCGCTTGAGCGCCGGGCAGAGTCCGTCCGGCGACACGGCGGAGACGATAATGGCGTTAAAGCCCTGGTTAACGAAGTTATTGATCAGCTGCACCTGGCCGGAGACGCTCGGCTCGGTCGGGCCGTCGTAGGTCACATCCACGCCGAGGTCTTTCCCCGCCTCTTTCGCGCCGTTGCCGCCGCTGGTGAAGAACCCCACGCCCACCAGCTTCGGGATAAAGGCAATGCGGTCCGCCGCCTGCGCCGAGGCGAAGCTGAGGGCCATTGCCAGGACGAACAGTTTTGTTTTCATCTTACGCTCCGGATAGTTTTCTAAAGAGAGAACGCACCCACTCGCGGTGCAGACTCAGCGAACGTCCCATCACCACCACAACCAGCAACGCCCCTGACAGCGCGCTCGACATCTGGTTGGGGATGCCGACCATCTGTAAACCCTGCTGCAGGTAGCCCACCAGCAGCGCCGCCAGCGCCGTACCAACAACCGAACCTGACCCGCCGTAGATATTGGCCCCGCCGAGCACGGCGGCGGTGAGCGCGGGCATCAGCAAATCGCGCCCCAGATCCGAACGCGCGGAGCCGAAATAGGAGACCATCACCAGCGCGGCAACCGCCGAGGCCACGCCCACCAGCCCGTACAGCGCGTAGGGCATGCCGTTCACCGACAGCGCCGCATAGCGCGCCGCGCGAGGATTCTGCCCGATCAAAAACAGGTGACGACCAAAGCGCCCGCGGTGGGTAATCAGCCAGAAGAAAACGGTAATCACCGCGAACAGCACCAGCGGGATCGGCAGACCCAGCACCGTGAGGTTAGCGAACGCCGTGAAGCTGTCCGGGAAGCCGCCGATGCCCTCGTAGCCCGTCGCCCCCGCCATGCCGGAGAGCAGCAGCGCGCCGCCGCCGTAGAGGTAGAGCGTGCCGAGGGTGATCACCAGCGGGCTGATGCCGGTGTAGTGAATAAGCGCGGCATTAAATAATCCGCACAGCAGTCCCAGCAGCAGCGTCAAGGGAACGGCGACCGCCATCGGCCACCCCGCCTGCATCATCACCCCCAGCGCGATGGCGCACAGTCCGATGGTTGAGCCAAGGGAGATGTCGATCCCGCCGCTGATAATCACCAGCGTGAGCGGCAGCGCCACAATGCCGATGCAGATAAAATCGCTGGTGCTAAACAGCAGCATGTTGACGTCGAGCATGCGCGGGTTGATGGCGCCAAAGAGCAGGATCTCCAGCACCAGTAAAATCAGCAGCGCGCTTTCCCAGTTAAGCCTCATTTACGCCACCTCTTTTTTGCGTTTGGGAAACGGGGTGACGTGCTTTCCCCCTTTGTTACCCGGCTGGAAACGACCGTACTTCAGCGCCCGCTGATGGCGCGCCAGCGCCTGGCGCAGGCGCCCGTCGAGCACCAGCACGCCCAGCAGCACCAGCCCGGCGATAAAGTCGTTCCACCACGCCGGGAGCCTGAACAGCACCAGCACGGTGTCGATTTGGGTCAGGAAGAAGGCGCCGAGCAGCGCGCCAACCAGCGTGCCCGTGCCGCCCAACAGCGAAATACCGCCAAGCACGCAGGCGGCGATGGCCTTCATCTCCAGCCCGCTGCCGGTCTGGTTAGGTACAAAACCAATCTGCGCGGCAAAAACGATCCCGGCGCAGGCCGCCAGCATGCCGTTCAGGGTAAAGGCAATCATGCGGGTGCGGTTCACCGCCACGCCCAGCTGGCGCGCGGCGGCGAGGTTATCCCCCACCGCGTAGAAATCACGCCCGAACGCGGTGCGCGACAGCGTCCACGCGCCTGTGGCTGCGACAATCAACACCAGCATGCCGAGCGGCGAAATGCCGACGGCGGCAGGCTCAGAAAGGGATTTCAGCCCCGGCGGCAGCCCTTCAATCCATTTTCCGCCCGTCCAGAGCAGCATCGCCCCACGGTACAGCCCCAGCGTGCCGAGGGTGGCGACAATCGCCGGGATGCGCAGCCCCACCACCAGAAACCCGTTGAACGCCCCGGCCAGCGCGCCAGTCGACAGCGCGAAGAGAATGGAAACGGGCAGGCTGTAGCCGCTGTTGAGCGCCACGCCGACTGCGATGGCGGACAGCCCGACGATGGAGCCGACGGACACGTCGATATTGCGGGTCAGCATCACCAGCGCCGCGCCGATAGCCAGCAGGATCAGGATCTGCGAGCTGGCGAAGATCATCCCCAGCGTCTGTAAACTCAGGTAGGACGGGTTCAGCGCCACCAGCACGGCGAACAGCGCCAGAATGGCGAGAAACGCGCTCAGCTCGCGGTTTTTGAGTAAGGTCTTCATGATTGCCCTCCGAACGCCAGCGCCATCATCCTGTCGAGGCTGACGGCGTGGCGCGGCAGCTCGCCGCTGAGCACGCCCTGATGCATCACCAGCACGCGGTCCGCGAGGCCCGGGAACTCGTCAAGATCGCTTGAGATCATCAGCACCGCCACGTTCTGCGCCGCCACGCTTTTTAGCAGCTGGTAGATATCCGCGCGCGCCGAGACGTCCACCCCGCGCGTCGGTTCATCGACGATCAGCAGTACAGGGTTGGCCTCCAGGCAGCGCGCCAGCAGCACCTTCTGCTGGTTGCCGCCGGAGAGCGTGCGCACGGTTTGATCCGCATGGTTAAGCTTGATCCCCAGCGCCCGGTGATAGCGCTCTACCACCGCCGACTCCCGCTTGCGCTGCTGCCAAATCGACGGCTCGTTCAGCGCCACGGTGTTCCAGCGGATCGGCGCGTCGAGGAACAGGCCGGACACCTGCCTGTCTTCCGGCAGGTAGACCAGCCCTTTTTCCAGGCGTGAACTTACCGGATCGCCGGTAATCTCCTGATTCTCCAGCCAGACGCGGCCCCCGCGCACCGGCCGCAGGCCGTATAGCGTTTCCGCAAGCTCGGTGCGTCCGGATCCCACCAGACCGGCCAGGCCGACGATCTCCCCAGCGTAGATCTCAAGGCTGAGATCGATAAACCCTTCCCCGGTGAGATCGTCCACCCGCAGCACCGGGAAATCCTGCGCCTGAGTGCGGCGGTTGCCCGGCAGCGCCAGCCACAGCTTTTGCGTATCGCTGAGGGATTTCTCCCGGCTTACCGGCGTCATGGCGGCGATCAGGGCGCTGTCGTCAAACTGCGCGGTTTCACCGCTCAGCGCCACCGCGCCGTCGCGCATGACCGAGACGTGGCTCGCCAGCTGGCGGATTTCCGGCAATTTGTGCGAGATAAAGACAATCCCGACGCCGAGCGCCTGCAGGGCGCGGATCTGGCGGAACAGCCGCTCGGTTTCGCCGGGCGTGAGGGAGGCCGTAGGTTCGTCGAGGATCAGGATCCTGGCATTGCGCATCAGCCCGCGCAGGATCTCCACCATCTGCTGATCCGCCACTTCCAGGGTGCTGGCGGCGGCGTCGAGGTTAAGCTGGCACTGCAGCTGCTGGAGTTTCTCCGCCAGCCGCTTTTCCAGATCGCGTTCGCGCGGCAGGCGGAACAGGATGTTTTCCCGCACCGTCAGGTTGGGGAACAGCAGCGGCTCCTGCGGCACCAGGTAAATGCCTAACCTGTGCGCCTGCACGGGCGTGAGCCGCGCATATGACTGCCCCTCGACAGAAAGTTCACCGCTGTCCGGCGTTTCAACCCCGGCGATGATCTTCATTAGCGTCGATTTTCCCGCGCCGTTTCCGCCCATCAGCGCGTGCACCTGGCCCGCAAGCAGCGTGAAATCAATGCCTTTTAGAACCGGCACGCCTGAGAACTGCTTGCTGATATTTCGCGCGTCGAGAAGTGGTGTCATCATCGCTCCGCTATTGAACAAATGATTTTTAGATTTAATAATGTTCAAAAGCGTAGACGGTGAACTATATTTACAACCGTGCAGGGATCACAGTTTTATCGATTGAGATACAGATAAACCAGAAACGATCCAAAAGATCCGTTTTGTCGCGTGGCTCACACTTTCCCTTCGCGCCATCACGAACATATGATCTAAATTTTTATAAGAGTTCAACTATGAGCGATAAACGCACTGCGGAAGAAGGACGGTTTGCCGGGCTGGCACTGGCGGAAGAGGAACTGGTTGCGCGCGTGGCCTGGTGCTATTACCACGACGGATTAACCCAGAACGACATCGGCGAGCGGCTCGGGCTGCCGCGCTTGAAGATCTCCCGCCTGCTGGAGAAGGGCCGCCAGTCCGGGGTGATCCGCGTGCAGATTAACTCCCGCTACGAGGGCTGCCTGGCGCTGGAGACCGAGCTACAGCAGCGCTTTGGCCTGAAGCTGGTGCGCGTGATGCCCGCGTTAAATACGCCGCCGATGAACGTGCGGCTCGGCATTGGCGCGGCGCAGTCGCTGATGGGCGTACTGGAGCCCGGCCAGCTGCTGGCGGTGGGGTTTGGTGAAACCACCATGAGCAGCCTGCAGCACCTGAGCGGCTTTATCAGCTCGCAGCAGATCCGCCTGGTGACGCTCTCCGGCGGCGTCGGGCCCTATATGACCGGTATCGGCCAGCTGGACGCAGCCTGCAGCGTCAGCATGATCCCCGCCCCGCTTCGCGTGTCATCCGCCGAGGTGGCCGGGATCTTAAAACGTGAAACCAGCGTGCGGGACGTGATCCTCGCCGCCACCGCCGCCGACGTGGCGGTGGTCGGCATTGGTTCGGTGAACCAGCGCCGTGACGCCACGATACTGCGCTCCGGCTATATCAGCGAAGGTGAACAGCTGATGTACGCCCGCAAAGGCGCGGTCGGCGACATTCTCGGCTATTTCCTCAATGCCGAAGGCGAATGCGTTGAGGAGCTGGAGATCCACAAAGAACTGCTGGGCGTCACGCTCGATGAACTGGCGCAGCTGCCCACCATCGTTGGCGTGGCCGGAGGAGAAGAGAAAGCCGATGCGATTTATGCCGCACTGAAAGGTCGCCGTATCAATGGCCTGGTGACGGAGGAGACGACAGCCCGCGCGGTGCTGGCCCTGACGTAACGGGGTTGTCCTGCGCTAACAACGAGGCAAGCTCATGAGTTACCTTTTAGCGTTAGATGCAGGGACAGGCAGCGTTCGCGCCGTTATTTTCGATTTACAGGGCAACCAGATTGCCGTCGGCCAGGCCGAGTGGAAGCACCTGAGCGTGGAGAACGTGCCGGGGTCAATGGAGTTCGACCTCGAGACCAACTGGCAGCTGGCCTGCCGGTGCATTCATCAGGCGCTGGAGCGCGCGCGCCTGAGCGCGGCGGACATTCAGTCCGTCGCCTGCTGTTCCATGCGCGAAGGGATCGTGCTGTATGACCGCAACGGCGAGGCCATCTGGGCCTGCGCCAACGTCGACGCCCGCGCCAGCCGCGAGGTGGCCGAACTCAAAGAGATCCACGACGACCGTTTTGAATCCGAAGTGTATGAAGTTTCCGGCCAGACGCTGGCGCTGAGCGCCATGCCGCGCCTCCTGTGGCTGGCGCACCATCGCCCGGATATTTACCGCAAGGCCGCGACCATCACCATGATCAGCGACTGGCTGGCGGCGAAGCTCTCCGGCGAGCTGGCGGTCGACCCGTCTAACGCGGGCACCACCGGCATGCTGGATCTCTTCTCCCGCGACTGGCGTCCGGCGCTGCTCGACATGGCCGGGCTGCGTGCCGATATCCTCTCCCCGGTGAAAGAGACCGGCACCGTGCTGGGCGCTATCACCAAAGAGGCCGCACAGCAGAGCGGCCTGCGCGAAGGCACCCCGGTGGTGATGGGTGGCGGCGACGTACAGCTGGGCTGTCTGGGGCTGGGCGTGGTCCGCGCCGGACAAACGGCGGTGCTGGGCGGTACCTTCTGGCAGCAGGTGGTGAACCTGCCGCAGGTGCGCACCGACCCCGACATGAACATCCGCGTGAACCCGCACGTTATTCCCGGCATGGCGCAGGCGGAGTCGATCAGCTTCTTTACCGGGCTGACCATGCGCTGGTTCCGCGACGCCTTCTGCGCGGAGGAAAAGCTGATTGCCGAGCGGATGGGGATGGACACCTACTCCCTGCTGGAAGAGATGGCGAGCCGCGTGCCGGCAGGCTCCCACGGGGTGATGCCGATCTTCTCCGACGCGATGCATTTTAAGCAGTGGTACCACGCCGCGCCGTCGTTTATTAACCTCTCCATCGACCCGGAAAAGTGCAACAAAGCGACGCTGTTCCGCGCCCTGGAGGAGAATGCGGCGATCGTCTCGGCCTGCAACCTGGCTCAGATTTCACGCTTCTCCGGCGTGACGTTTGAGAGCCTGGTGTTTGCGGGCGGCGGGGCCAAAGGCGCCCTGTGGAGCCAGATTTTAAGCGACGTGACCGGCCTGCCGGTGCGCGTGCCGGAAGTGAAAGAGGCGACGGCGCTCGGCTGCGCCATTGCGGCAGGCGCGGGCGCGGGGCTGTTTGCGGATATGGCCTCGACGGGCGAGCGGCTGGTGAAGTGGAGCCGCGAGTTCACGCCGAACCCGCAGCACCGCGAGCTGTACGACGGCATGATGCAGAAATGGCAGGCGGTGTACGCCGACCAGCTGGGGCTGGTGGACAGCGGGCTGACGACGTCGATGTGGCAGGCACCGGGGCTGGTGCGCGCAACGGCGCCGTAAAATACGCCGGATGGCGCTGCGCTTATCCGGCCTACGGTTTTGTAGCCCCGGTAAGCGCAGCACCACCGGGGAAGTTCTTTGAGATCTATCACAATCATTCGATCCCGCTTTTACCTTTCCGCTGCCGCTGGCTAAATTAGTAACTCATCCGACCACATAACAATAATTTTACACTGGAAGAGACTATGAGCCGCTACCCGTCGTTATTCGCCCCTCTCGATCTGGGGTTCACCACACTCAAAAACCGCGTGTTGATGGGGTCGATGCACACCGGGCTGGAGGAGCATCCGGACGGGGCCGAGCGTCTGGCAGCCTTCTATGCCGAGCGCGCCCGCCACGGGGTGGCGCTGATTGTCACCGGCGGCGTGGCCCCAGCGCCTTCCGGCGTGGGCATGGAGGGCGGCGCGGTCCTGAACGATGCGTCACAGCTGCCGCACCACCGCATTGTGACCGACGCGGTACACCGCGAGGGCGGCAAAATCGCCCTGCAAATCCTGCATACCGGACGCTACAGCTATCAGCCGAACCTGGTCGCGCCGTCGGCCCTTCAGGCACCGATTAACCGTTTTAAACCTCACGCCCTGACCCACGACGAGATCCTGGCGTTGATTGACGACTTCGCCCGCTGCGCGGCGCTGGCACGCGAGGCGGGCTATGACGGCGTCGAGGTGATGGGCTCCGAAGGCTACCTGATCAACGAGTTCCTCGCCGCCCGCACCAACCAGCGCGACGACGAATGGGGCGGCGACTATGCCCGCCGGATGCGCTTTGCCGTGGAGGTGGTGCGCGCGGTGCGCGAACGTGCGGGCGCGGACTTTATTATCGTCTTCCGCCTGTCGATGCTCGACCTGGTGGAAGGCGGCGGGACGTTCGACGAAACAGTACAGCTGGCGCAGGCGATTGAAGCCGCAGGTGCCACGATTATCAACACCGGGATTGGCTGGCACGAGGCGCGCATTCCGACCATCGCCACGCCGGTGCCGCGCGCGGCGTTCAGCTGGGTAACGCGCAGGCTGAAGGGCAAAGTGTCTGTTCCGCTGGTCACCACCAACCGCATTAACGATCCGCAGGTGGCGGACGATGTGATTTCGCGCGGCGACGCCGATATGGTGTCGATGGCGCGCCCGTTCCTGGCGGATGCCGAGCTGCTGTCCAAAGCGCAAAGCGGCCGTGCGGATGAGATTAATACCTGCATCGGCTGTAACCAGGCCTGTCTGGATCAGATCTTCGTCGGCAAGGTCACCTCCTGTCTCGTCAACCCGCGCGCCTGCCACGAAACCAAAATGCCGGTCGTTCCGGCGGTCAATAAGAAACGCCTGGCCGTGGTGGGCGCAGGCCCGGCGGGGCTGGCGTTCGCGGTAAATGCCGCCTCGCGCGGGCACAGCGTGACGCTGTTTGATGCGCTGGCGGAGATTGGCGGGCAGTTTAATATCGCCAAACAGATCCCCGGCAAAGAGGAGTTCTATGAAACGCTGCGCTACTACCGCCGGATGATCGAGCTCACGGGCGTCAATCTGCGGCTCAACCAGTTTGTCAGCGCAGCGGATCTGATCGGTTTCGATGAGGTGATCCTGGCGAGCGGGATCGTCCCGCGCCTGCCGGCGATCGAAGGTATCGATCATCCGAAGGTATTGAGCTATCTGGACGTATTGCGAGACAAAACGCCGGTTGGCGAGAAGGTGGCGATTATCGGCTGCGGCGGGATCGGCTTTGATACCGCCATGTACTTAAGCCAGCCGGGCGAGGCCACCAGCCAGAACATTGCCGAGTTTTGCGTGGAATGGGGTATCGACACCAGCCTGAGCCAGTCCGGCGGATTGCGCCCGGAAGGGCCGCAGCTGCCGAAAAGCCCGCGCCAGATCGTGATGCTGCAGCGTAAGGCCAGCAAGCCGGGCGAAGGGCTGGGCAAAACCACGGGCTGGATCCACCGCGCCACCCTGCTCTCGCGCGGGGTGAAGATGATCCCGGCGGTCAGCTACCAGAAGATCGACGACGAGGGTCTGCACGTTACGATCGGCGGCGAGCCGCAGCTGCTGCGCGTGGATCACGTCATTTTATGTGCCGGGCAGGAGCCGAAGCGCGATCTGGCGGATCCGCTGCGCGCGGCCGGTAAAACGGTGCATTTGATCGGCGGGTGCGACGTGGCGATGGAGCTGGACGCGCGGCGGGCAATTGCGCAGGGAACGAAGTTGGCGCTGAGTATTTAACGGCATCGCCCGGTGGCGCTGCTGTATGACCGGATACATAGGTGACAGATCAGACCGGGAACATAGGTAACACTTTTTAGTCTATCCGGAGCACACTCTGGGTTTTTCGGTCATAGTACGCAAGCGTTATTCCGTTAAAGATGATGGCTTCAAGGCCATCATCTTGTTCTTCCAGCATGATGTACTCATCAGTCAGCGCTTCACTCAGGAACACCGTCCCCTTTTTTCCCATATAGAGTGTCCCCCTCGATTTCACCCTGTAGACCGTACCTCCTTCCGGATAAGCATATTCAGGAACCCTGCCATCCCAGTGCCGGCCTGAGGGCTTCCACACCGTTCCGGGCGTTGCACCCGCCAGGGCTTCATGCGGCCTTTCGTGGTTAAACTCTTCCCGGTAGTCACTGAACCACCGCTGTTGTTCTTCCATCGTCATGAAGGTGTTGCCCTGTTTCACTGCACTTTTCAGCGAGCGGTGCATTCGCTCATGACGGCCGTTTTCTTCCGGATGCCCCTTTCTGATACGTTCCGGTCTGATGCCCAGCTTTATCAGCCAGACGGCAAGGCGACTTAACCCGGCGATACCTGTTCCCGCGAACGGCTGACCATTATCCGTTCTCAGGACTTCCGGCAGACCGTACTCCAGGAACGCATCCGTCAGGCACTGCCTGACGAAGGGCTCGCTCTCCCGGTCCGTTCCCCGGCAGCTCAGAAGGTACCGGCTGTGATTGTCGGTCAGGGTGAAGGGATGGCAGTACTCTCTGCTCAGCAGCCTGAACTTGCCTTTAAAATCAGCGCTCCAGACCTGATTGTTCTCACTGATGATGGTCAGAGGCTGGCGATTACCCGGTGTTCTGCGTTTTCGCTTTTTATCCGGAACCAGGCCTTCACGCTTGAGGATATCGCCGATAGTGCTGGCAGCAGGGACGGTAAAATCGACGTGATGATTGAGCAGCCACATCCGCAGTTTTTTGGGGCCCCAGTCAGGGTGTTTTTGCCTCAGGGCAGTCAGGTGTCCGGCGATATCATCAGGAACCGTCCGGGAGTGGGAGTGTGGCGCGCGCGACCGGTCAGAGAGAGATGACAGGTCAGAGGGGTCAAAACGCTGAAGCCATTTATAGCCGGTTTTACGGCTGATGCCAAAAAGACGGCAAAGAGCGGAGAAGGAGTCCGTACCTGCATGGCAGGCACGGATAAAATCAAGGCGTTGCATAGGTCGGGTCTCAGTCCAGGGCATAGCGAGTCTCCTCTTCTATGCCAGTTATAACTGTTACCCATGTATCCGGTCTAAAGTGTTACCCATGTTTCCGGTTCATACCCTGCGCTTACCGGGCCTACGAGTCCGAGGCCATTGTAGGCCCGGTAAGCGAAGCGCCACCGGGCATCAGACCGCACACTACGTGGGCCTGTGCAAGCACAGCGCCGCCCGGCAAAACAATCTTAACGACGACGCCCCAGCTTCACCGCTTTCAGCACCACGAACTTGTTGTTCGTCGCAATAGTGACGCAGTTGCCGAAAATCTTCTTCAGCTTGTGGAAGTAGTCCAGGTGGCGGTTCGCCACGATGTACAGCTCGCCGTTGATTTTCAGGCAGCGGCGCGCGTGGTGGAACATCTCCCACGCGACGTTATCCGTCAGGGCGTGCTTCTGGTGGAACGGCGGGTTGCAGAACACCGCGTTGAAGCGGAACGGCTCTACGCCAGACAGCGCGTTGTTGATCATAAACTCGCAGCGGTCCAGCGCTTCCGGCATGTTGGTTTCCACGTTCAGACGGCTGGAGGCCACCGCCATTGGCGACTCGTCGCTGAACACCACGCTGGCGTCCGGGTTCTTCGCCAGCAGCGTCAGGCCAATCACGCCGTTACCGCAGCCCAGATCGACAATCTCACCTTCCAGATTTTCCGGCAGATGTTCCATGAAGAAACGCGCCCCGATATCCAGACCGGTGCGGGAGAAGACGTTCGCATGGTTGTGGATGGTCCAGTCGGTGCCTTCCAGCGTCCAGCTCAGGGTCTCCGGCGCGTCGGCCAGCTCCGGCGCGCTGAAGGTGCAGTTGATCAGGCGCGCTTTTTTCCAGGCCAGCGTCGTGGTGGTCGGGCCGAGGACTTTCTCGAACAGCTCCAGCGTCGAGGTGTGAATATCGCGCGCTTTGGCACCCGCGATAATGCGCGTTTCAGGCGTCACGACCTTACGCAGCGCGCGAAGCTGTTGCTCCAGCAGCGCCATGGTTTTTGGCACTTTGATCAGCACCACGCCCGGCGCCTGCGGGTAGTCCGCGGTGCTGTCGAGGAACTTCACGCTGGACTCTTCGATGTCGTTATGGCGCAGGTTTTCACGCGTCGCCAGCTCGCTCAGGTAGGAATCGCCGATGCTGTAAGGCGTATGTTCCGCCAGGGCGCAGCCCAGCGCGCCAAACGCGTCATTCAGGATCAAAACCGGGCCGCGGATTTCAGTCTCATCCAACTGTTGCAGCAGATATTCATCCGCCGCTTCCCACGCCATGAGCGGGTTAACGTCGTCCGTTTCCGGGAAACGTTTAAGGTTGAGTGAACGGAAACCGTTGTCTAAGTGGCTCATCGGCCCTCCTGAATGGTAAAATTTGGCGTATCCCTGAAAAGGGTGCGTGAGTATACCCGTTTTATTGTCAATTTGGGGCGTTGATGAACCAACTTACTTATCTCCAGGGCTATCCGGAGCATTTACTGACTCAGGTTCGCAGCCTGATTGCCGAGCAGAAGCTCGGCGCGGTGCTGGAAAAACGCTATCCCGGCACGCACGATTTTGCGACCGATAAGGCCCTCTGGCAGTATACGCAGGATCTGAAAAGCCGGTATCTGAAGAGCGCGCCGCCGATCAACAAGGTGATGTACGACAACAAGATCCACGTACTGAAAAATGCGCTCGGCCTGCACACCGCCATCTCCCGCGTGCAGGGCGGCAAGCTGAAGGCGAAGGCCGAAATCCGCGTCGCGACGGTTTTCCGTAACGCGCCGGAAGCCTTTCTGCGGATGATCGTCGTCCATGAGCTGGCGCACCTGAAAGAGAAAGAGCACGACAAAGCCTTCTATTCCCTGTGCTGCCACATGGAGCCGCAGTACCACCAGCTGGAGTTTGATACCCGGCTATGGCTTACGCATTTATCGTTAAATGGTAATGCGGAATAGCGCACGCGAATTGTCATGATGACGTGCTACAGTGGCTAAAGGTTCCCCGCTACGGAGTACGTAAACGTTTATGATACGTTTCGCAGTCATTGGTACGAACTGGATCACGCGCCAGTTCGTCGACGCCGCCCACGAAACCGGCAAACTTAAACTTACCGCAGTCTATTCCCGCAGCCTTGAGCAGGCGCAGAGTTTTGCTAACGACTATCTCGTTGAGCATCTCTTCACCTCGCTCGACGAGATGGCACAAAGCGACGCCATTGACGCGGTGTATATCGCCAGCCCGAACTCCCTGCACTTCCCGCAGACAAAGCTGTTTCTCAGCCACAAAAAGCATGTGATTTGCGAGAAGCCGCTGGCGTCAAATATCCAGGAAGTGGAGGCGGCCATCGCGCTTGCCCGCGAAAACCAGGTGGTGCTGTTCGAAGCGTTCAAAACCGCCAGCCTGCCGAATTTCCTGCTGCTGCAGCAGTCTCTGCCGAAAATTGGCAAAGTGCGTAAAGCCTTTATCAACTACTGCCAGTACTCGTCGCGCTACCAGCGCTATCTTGACGGCGAGAACCCGAACACCTTTAACCCGGCCTTCTCTAACGGCTCGATTATGGATATCGGTTTCTACTGCCTGGCCTCCGCCGTGGCCCTGTGGGGCGAGCCGCACGGCGTGACGGCTTCCGCCAGCCTGCTGGAGAGCGGCGTGGATGCGCACGGCTTAGCGGTGCTGGACTACGGTGATTTCAGCGTCACGCTGCAGCACTCCAAGGTGAGCGATTCCGTGCTGCCAAGCGAGATTCAGGGCGAAGCCGGCTCGCTGGTTATCGAGAAGATCTCCGAGTGCCAGAAGGTGAGCTTTGTGCCGCGCGGCGGCAAAGCGCAGGAGCTGACGCAGCCTCAGCATATTAACACTATGCTCTATGAGGCAGAGGTCTTCGCCCGTCTGGTGGAAGACAACGAAGTGAATCACCCTGGCCTGGCGGTGAGCCGCACCACAGCGAAGCTGCAAACGGAGATCCGCCGCCAGACCGGCGTGGTATTCCCGGCAGACGGCGTAGGCGCGGAAGCGATCGCGTAAAGCTGTGTAATGAAACGGCGCAGACCATTGACGAAATCAATGGTCTGACATATTTTGTTACCTGCAAAGGGGAGTAACTTCTTCGCCGGTGGATCGTCATTACGATGCGTTAAACGCGCATCCGGTCGCCGGGCAACCCTCGTGGTTGTAAGTGAGACCTTGCCGGAAGGCGAGGTCTATGCATAAAAAGCTAACGGCTATCGTCTTCTGACCATGGCCGTTTTTGTTTTTTATGCGTAAGGAAAATAGTATGCATTCTGTCGGCACTCCAATGTTGTGGGGCGGATTCGCGGTTGTCGTGCTCATCATGCTGGCGATCGACCTCTTTTTGCAGGGGCGTCGCGGCGCACACGGCATGAGCATCAAACAGGCCGCGGCCTGGTCTCTGGTGTGGGTCACCCTCTCCCTGCTCTTCTGTGCCGCCTTCTGGTGGTATCTGGCCTCGACCGAAGGCCGCGCGGTGGCCGATCCTCAGGCGCTCGCCTTCCTCACCGGCTATCTGATTGAAAAAGCCCTGGCGGTTGATAACGTCTTCGTCTGGCTGATGCTGTTCAGCTACTTTGCCGTGCCTGCTGCCCTGCAGCGCCGCGTGCTGGTCTACGGCGTGCTGGGTGCCATTGTTCTGCGTACCATTATGATCTTCGCCGGCAGCTGGCTGATTACCCAGTTCGAGTGGCTGCTGTACGTCTTCGGCGCGTTCCTGCTGTTCACCGGTATTAAAATGGCGCTGGCGAAAGAGGATGGCTCCGCGATTGGCGATCGCCCGCTGGTGAAGTGGATCCGTGGGCATCTGCGCATGACCGACAAGATTGAGAGCGAGCACTTCTTCGTGCGCAAGAACGGCCTGCTCTTTGCCACCCCGCTGCTGCTGGTGCTGATTCTGGTTGAGCTGAGCGACGTGATTTTCGCGGTGGACAGCATCCCGGCGATTTTCGCGGTGACCACCGACCCGTTCATCGTCCTGACCTCAAACCTGTTCGCCATCCTCGGCCTGCGTGCGATGTACTTCCTGCTGGCGGGCGCGGCGGAGCGCTTCTCGATGCTGAAGTACGGTCTGTCGGTGATCCTGGTGTTTATCGGTATCAAGATGCTGATCGTCGATTTCTACCATATCCCAATCGCCATTTCGCTCGGCGTGGTGTTTGGCATTCTGATCGTGACGCTGATTATCAATACCTGGGTTAACCGCCAGCACGATAAGAAGCAGCAGGTGGAGTAAAACGTTCGGTGCGGCCTGATGCCCTCACCCCGGCCCTCTCCCCACAGGGAGAGGGTGAAAAGTAATGTAGGCCGGGTAAGCGCAGCGCCACCCGGCACTTTCGTTAATCAATAGTTAAAAAACATGACGCAACACGTAAAATCCAGCATTTTACGCTTCCCTCCACGGACACTTTCCCTATACTCGACCAGGCAAACATTTACTTACATCCGGACATAAATGTGACTAAGAGCACATCCGGGATGGAACGCAATTTCACTTAAGGAATCCCCATGACCGCATCCTCGTCTGGTCTGTTTGCGCGTCTGTCGCGCGGCAGCCTCGTTAAGCAAATACTGGTTGGCCTTGTGCTCGGCATCGCGCTGGCACTGATCTCGAAACCTGCCGCCGAGGCCACCGGCCTGCTCGGCACGCTGTTCGTCGGCGCGCTGAAAGCGGTCGCGCCGGTTCTGGTGTTGACCCTGGTGATGGCCTCAATCGCCAACCACCAGCAGGGGCAAAAAACCAATATTCGCCCGATTCTGTGGATGTACCTGCTGGGTACGTTCTCCGCCGCGCTGACGGCGGTTATCGTTAGCTTTATCTTCCCTTCCACGCTGCAGCTGACCACCGGCGCAACCGACATTACGCCACCTGCGGGCATTGTCGAGGTGATGCACGGCCTGCTGATGAGCATTGTGGCAAACCCGATTCACGCGCTGATCAACGCCAACTATATCGGCATTCTGGTGTGGGCGGTGGGCCTGGGCTTTGCCCTGCGCCATAGCAATGACACCACCAAAAATCTGATCACCGACGTTTCTAACGCCGTGACCTTTATCGTGACGGTGGTGATCCGCTTCGCGCCGATTGGTATTTTTGGTCTTGTCGCCTCGACGCTGGCAACAACCGGTTTTGGCGCATTGTGGGGCTATGCCCAACTGCTGCTGGTACTGATCGGCTGTATGGCCGTGGTGGCGCTGGTGATTAACCCGCTGCTGGTGTTCCTGCAGACCCGTCGTAACCCGTACCCGCTGGTGCTGATGTGCCTGCGCGAAAGCGGCGTGACCGCCTTCTTCACCCGCAGCTCTGCGGCAAATATTCCGGTCAACATGTCGCTGTGCGAAAAGCTGAATCTGGACCGCGATACCTATTCCGTCTCAATCCCATTGGGGGCGACCGTCAATATGGCGGGGGCGGCAATTACCATCACGGTGCTGACGCTGGCGGCAGTCAATACGCTGGGTATCCCGGTGGATTTGCCAACGGCGCTACTGCTAAGCGTCGTTGCTGCGCTCTGTGCCTGTGGTGCATCCGGCGTGGCGGGCGGTTCCCTGCTGCTGATCCCGCTGGCATGTAATATGTTCGGCATCCCGAACGAGATCGCCATGCAGGTGGTTGCGGTAGGCTTTATCATCGGCGTATTGCAGGACTCCTGCGAGACGGCGATTAACTCCTCCACCGACGTGATGTTCACCGCCGCCGTATGCCAGGCGGAAGACGCGCGTTTAGCGAAGAACGCCCTGCGAGGTTAACAGCAAAACGGCAACCCTGAGGTTGCCGTTTTTAGTGTTTGTACCCTCTCCCCGTGGGAGAGGGCCAGGGTGAGGGCATCAGGCCGCACCGATTAAAGCGTCACACCGCTCTTAAAAATCGCCAGCTCGCGGAAGTCGTTCTTCTCGTTGCAGGTCTGCTTACCGTTCGCAAATTCCACGATAGCGTCCACGAACTCCGTCAGCAGCTGCGGCATCGCTTTGCCGTGGAGCAGCTGGCCCGCGTCAAAATCGATCCAGTGCTTTTTCTTCGTCGCCAGCTCGCTGTTGGTGGCGATTTTCACCGTCGGCACAAACCCGCCGTACGGCGTACCGCGACCGGTACTGAACAGCACCATATGGCAGCCGGCACCCGCCAGCGCGCTGGTGGCGACCGCATCGTTGCCCGGTGCGCTCAGCAGGTTCAGACCGTGCGTTTTCAGGCGTTCACCGTAGCGCAGCACGTCAACCACCTGGCTCGCGCCCGCTTTCTGAGTGCAGCCGAGGGATTTCTCTTCCAGCGTGGTGATCCCGCCCGCCTTGTTTCCCGGCGACGGGTTCTCATAAATCGGCTGATTGTGGGCAATGAAGTACTGTTTGAAGTCGTTCACCATGGTGACGGTCTTCTCAAACGTCTCTTCGTCGCGGCAGTGGCTCATCAGAATACGTTCCGCGCCAAACATTTCCGGCACTTCGGTCAGCACCGTGGTGCCGCCGTTGGCAATCACGTAGTCCGAGAAGCGGCCCAGCATTGGGTTGGCGGTAATGCCGGACAGGCCATCGGACCCGCCGCACTCCAGCCCAAACTTCAGCTCGCTCAGCTTGCCCGGCTCGCGCCTGTCGTGGCGCATCACGTCGTACAGCTGATGAAGCTGCTCAACGCCCGCTTCCACTTCATCGTCCTGATGCTGGCACACCATGAAGTGCACGCGCTCAGGATCGAATTCCCCCAGCGTGTCGCGGAAGGCGTCCACCTGATTGTTCTCGCAGCCCAGGCCAATCACCAGCACCGCGCCCGCGTTCGGGTGACGCACCATGTTTTGCAGCATGGTGCGGGTGTTAATGTGGTCGTCACCCAGTTGGGAGCAGCCGTAGGTGTGGCTGAACAGATGCACGCCGTCAGTGCCTTCGGCATTGTTGGTCTCTTTCAGGAAGCGCGTCTGGATCTGACGCGCAATCCCGTTCACGCAGCCGACGGTCGGGAGGATCCACAGCTCGTTGCGGATCCCCACGCCGCCGCTGGCGCGACGGTAGATCTGCACCTCACGATCCGCCGCCTGACGCTCTTCTGCCGGTAAATCAGGTTGATAGCTGTACTCGTCCAGATCGCTCAGATTGGTGCGGGTATTGTGAGAATGAATATGTTCACCCGGCGCAATATCCGCCAGCGCATGACCAATCGGAAGACCGTACTTAACGACGTTGTCCCCTTTGGCGAGAGGCTTCACGGCAAACTTGTGTCCGCGAACGATCGCCTGAAGCAGGGTGACACTCTGGTTATCAACGGTCACCACGTCGCCTTCACAGAGATCCGTCAGCGCGACGGCCACGTTATCCAGCGAATGGATTTTGATGTATTGCATATCAACCTCAAACGGCCTTAGTTCAGTTCAATGGCGAAGTAGTCACGCGCATTGTTAAAGCAGATGTTTTTCACCATTTCGCCCAGCAGCTGGATATCCGCTGGCGCTTCGCCCGCGTGCACCCAGCGGCCAATCATTTGGCACAGAATGCGGCGGAAGTACTCATGGCGGGTATAGGACAGGAAGCTGCGGCTGTCGGTCAGCATACCGACAAAGCGGCTCAGCAGACCCAGCTGTGCCAGCTGCGTCATTTGACGCTCCATGCCGTCTTTCTGATCGTTGAACCACCAGCCGGAGCCGAACTGCATCTTGCCCGGCATCCCTTCGCCCTGGAAGTTGCCGACCATGGTGCCCAGCACTTCGTTATCGCGCGGGTTCAGGCAGTACAGGATGGTTTTTGGCAGCAGGTTTTGTTCGTTCTGTTTGCTCAGCAGTTTGGACAGCTCTTCCGCCAGCGGACGGTCGTTGATGGAGTCGAAGCCCACGTCCGCACCGATCAGTTTGAACTGGCGC
The DNA here is from genome assembly GCF_036487345.1 of Enterobacter cloacae complex sp. CARB60. Classification (NCBI taxonomy): domain Bacteria; kingdom Pseudomonadati; phylum Pseudomonadota; class Gammaproteobacteria; order Enterobacterales; family Enterobacteriaceae; genus Enterobacter; species Enterobacter cloacae complex sp. CARB60. Next base: position 483,057 of record NZ_JAZKLC010000002.1, on the reverse strand, counting down.
TGGTTGTTATTGCGCAGCGCGCCGATATGGTACTGCTGTACCCAGCCGCGACGCGCGTATTCCGCGCCGAGGAACACCAGCACCGCCGTTTTAAACTGCGCCACTTCGTGCTCGCTCAAGCCTTCGCCGGAGAGACGACGCGCAAGGATGCTGTCCAGCTCGGCTTCGTTTGATTCCGCAAACAGCACCACGTCCAGCGCGTGGTCAGACACTTTACAGCCGTGCGCCGCGAAGTGGTCCAGACGTTTGGTCAGCGCGGTTTGCAGGTCAGCGAAACGACGGATGTCGGTATCCGACACTTCCGCCAGCTTCGCCATGTAGTCGGTGAAGGTGGCCTGCTCAATGTTGAAGGCTTTGTCCGGGCGCCAGCTTGGCAGCACTTTGATATCAAAAGAGGTGTCTTTGGCGACAACGGCATGATGTTCCAGGGAGTCAATCGGATCGTCGGTAGTGCCCACCATCTTCACGTTCATCTGCTTCATGATGCCGCGCGCGGAGAAATTATCCTGCGCCAGCAGCGCATTGCAGCGATCCCAGATTTCATCGGCGGTCGTTGGGGAGAGCAGCTTGCCGGTGATGCCAAACGGACGACGGAGCTCGAGATGCGTCCAGTGGTAGAGCGGGTTGCCGATGGTGTGCGGAACGGTCGCCGCCCAGGCGTCAAACTTCTCGCGGTCGGTCGCATCGCCGGTACACAGGCGCTCGGCGACGCCGTTGGTGCGCATGGCGCGCCATTTGTAGTGGTCACCCTTCAGCCAGATGTCATACAGGTTTTTGAAACGGTAATTTTCGGCAACCTGCTGCGGCGGTAAATGGCAGTGGTAGTCGAAAATCGGCTGGTCTTTTGCGTAGTCGTGGTACAGGCGGCGAGCAAATTCGGTATCTAACAGAAAATCTTCGGTCATAAACGGCGTCATTATCGTCTTCCTCATTACGGGAGCGCAGAAAGCGTATGTTCATATGCTGCAAAGTTATCACACCAATTTCCACCCACCGAAGCTTTTTTCGTGAGTGAGATCAATAAACGCCAACAAATAAATTACCCTCAATGGAGTAAACCCTTCTGCACCCCGCGCCATTACTGGCTTTGCGCGCAACGATTAATGTCCCCACAAATAATCATACATTTGTGATGTCACTCACCTTTTAAAGTTGTATGACAAGTTATCTTTTCGCCGTCGCAAACTATAAGCCGACGGAATGCATTGCCGGTGTTTGATACATCGGGTTTAACGGTACGGATACCGACTTATGCACGCTTACTTATGGCAAGGTTCGGGCCGTTCCGGGACATGTTCCCGGCTACGCCCCTCCCGTTACACAACTGCTCCCGGAAACGGTTGAGAGGTTGCCGTGCCCCGGCGCGGAAATAACATAACGATGAGGTTTTAGATGCGTAAAATTAAAGGGTTACGTTGGTATATGATCGCACTGGTAACGTTAGGCACCGTGCTGGGCTACCTGACGCGTAACACCGTGGCAGCAGCAGCGCCAACGTTGATGGAAGAGCTGCATATCTCCACGCAGCAATACTCCTACATCATTGCCGCCTATTCCGCGGCGTATACCATCATGCAGCCTGTTGCTGGCTATGTGCTGGACATTCTCGGTACCAAAATCGGTTATGCCTTCTTCGCCATCGCCTGGGCGGTGTTCTGCGGTGCAACCGCGCTGGCAGGCAGCTGGGGTGGACTGGCGCTGGCTCGCGGTGCGGTCGGTGCGGCTGAAGCCGCAATGATCCCGGCGGGCCTCAAGGCCAGCTCCGAGTGGTTCCCGGCGAAAGAGCGCTCCATTGCGGTTGGCTACTTCAACGTGGGCTCGTCCATCGGGGCGATGATAGCGCCGCCGCTGGTGGTGTGGGCTATCGTGATGCACAGCTGGCAGATGGCGTTCATCATCTCGGGCGTGCTGAGCTTTGCCTGGGCGATGGCGTGGCTGATTTTCTATAAACACCCGCGCGATCAGAAAAAACTCTCCGAAGAAGAACGCGAATACATCATTGGCGGTCAGGAAGCGCAGCATCAGACCAACAACGGCAAAAAAATGACCGTCTGGCAGATCCTGGGCACCCGTCAGTTCTGGGGTATCGCCCTGCCGCGTTTCCTGGCTGAACCGGCCTGGGGTACCTTTAACGCGTGGATCCCGCTGTTCATGTTTAAAGTCTACGGCTTTAACCTGAAAGAGATCGCGATGTTCGCCTGGATGCCAATGCTGTTCGCTGACCTGGGCTGTATCGTGGGCGGCTACCTGCCACCGCTGTTCCAGCGCTGGTTTGGGGTGAACCTGATTGTTTCCCGTAAGTTGGTGGTGACCATGGGCGCGCTGCTGATGATTGGCCCAGGCATGATCGGCCTGTTCACCAGCCCGTACATCGCCATTGCCCTGCTGTGCATCGGTGGCTTTGCGCACCAGTCCCTGTCCGGCGCGCTGATTACGCTCTCGTCTGACGTCTTTGGCCGTAACGAAGTGGCAACCGCCAACGGTCTGACCGGCATGGCCGCCTGGACCGCGAGTACGATGTTCGCTCTGGTGGTCGGCGCGCTGGCGGATACCATCGGCTTCAGCCCGCTGTTCGCCGTGCTGGCGATCTTCGACCTGATGGGTGCGGTGGTTATCTGGACGGTGCTGAAAAGCAAATCGGCAGAGGAGCTGGCGAAAGAGTCTCTCGGGAAACCGGCTACGCAGAGTTAGCATTGTTGTGCCGGGTGGCGCTACGCTTACCCGGCCTACAAAACCCGTAGGCCCGTGCAAGCGAAGCGCCGCCGGGCATTTAGAGGCCACTCAGTAGTGGCTTTTTTAATGGCAAAATCTGGAGAGTGACACGCAAAAGTGGTATAACAAATCATCTGCCGTACCCTGCCTGGAGCGCATATGGAAATCACCGAACCACGTCGTTTATATCAACAACTTGCTGCGGAGCTGAAAGATCGCATCGAGCAAGGGGTCTATCTTGTCGGTGATAAACTTCCCGCCGAGCGCTTTATCGCGGATGAAAAAAGCGTGAGCCGCACCGTGGTGCGTGAAGCGATTATCATGCTGGAAGTGGAAGGCTACGTTGAGGTACGCAAAGGCTCCGGCATTCACGTGATTTCTAATCTGCCAAAACACTCTCCCGTCGCGGACGAAAGCCTGGAATTCGCCAGCTATGGCCCGTTTGAGCTGCTCCAGGCTCGCCAGCTGATCGAAAGCAACATTGCTGAGTTTGCAGCCACGCAGGTGACCAAGCAGGACATCATGAAGCTGATGGAGATCCAGGAGAACGCCCGTAAGGAAAAATGTTTCCGCGATTCAGAGTGGGATCTTCAGTTCCACGTTCAGGTCGCCCTGGCAACCCAAAATACGGCCCTGGCGGCAATCGTTGAAAAAATGTGGACTCAGCGCGTTCACAACCCGTACTGGAAAAAACTGCACGACCATATCGATTCCCGTACCGTCGACAACTGGTGTGACGATCACGACCAAATCCTTAAGGCGCTGATTCGTAAAGATCCGCATGCCGCCAAGCTGGCGATGTGGCAGCACCTGGAAAACACCAAGCAGATGCTGTTCAACGAAACCAGCGATGACTTCGAATTTAACGCCGACCGCTATCTTTTTGCCGATAATCCCGTTGTTCATCTCGATACGGCATCCAGTGCCGTAAAATAGATGACCTTTCTGCCGGCAGGCGCTACGTTGCGCCTTCCGGCTTACATGGGTAAGCAAAACATATATAGTGTCAGCCTTTGTAAATCCCCTCGCTCACTTCCTGGGCTTACGCCAAAATCAACTCACCCCTGCAAATTCTGTGACGCAGAACGTTGGGCTTTGTTACAATTGGATTCAATTCCTTATTTTGTAAGTTAGTGCTTGCTAACCAGCCAATTAACAGGGAACAGTGTTGGCCACACCGCAATGTGTCCGCGAGCGACCATAATGAAATCACAACAATGTCGCCGTGCTGTTTGTCCCGGATAACAGGCGTGACGTTAACCGATTTCCAGGAACACTGAATGGAACTTTTGACCCAACTACTGCATGCCCTCTGGGCGCAGGATTTTGAAACGCTGGCCAACCCCTCCATGATTGGCATGCTCTATTTCGTCTTGTTTATGATCCTGTTCCTTGAGAATGGTTTGCTGCCTGCTGCCTTCCTGCCCGGTGACAGTTTGCTGGTGCTTGTCGGCGTGCTGTGTGCCAAAGGCGCGATGGCGTTTCCACACACCATTTTATTACTGACCGTGGCGGCCAGCCTCGGCTGCTGGGTGAGCTATATCCAGGGAAGATGGCTGGGCAATACCCGGATCGTCCAGAACTGGCTCTCTCATCTTCCCGCGCATTATCACCAGCGGGCGCACCACCTTTTCCACAAGCACGGTCTTTCCGCGCTGCTGATTGGCCGCTTTATCGCCTTTGTTCGCACCCTGCTGCCCACCATTGCCGGTCTGTCAGGGTTGAGCAGCGCGCGCTTCCAGTTCTTTAACTGGATGAGCGGTCTGCTATGGGTACTTATTCTGACGACGCTGGGTTATGCGTTGGGTAAAACCCCGGTCTTCATGAAATATGAAGATCAGCTGATGTCCTGCCTGATGCTGCTGCCCGTGGTTCTGCTGGTCTTCGGCCTGATTGGCTCACTGGTTGTCCTGTGGAAAAAGAAATACGGAGCCAGAGGCTGACGATGGCAATCTCACCGCTCGCTCTGCGCCGTTTTGCCTTTGCCATGATTACGCTGGTGGTGCTCAGCGCCCTGCTGCTGGCATGGAGCGCGCTTTCGCATCAGGAATCGACGCTGGCTATTCGCCCGGTAAACCAGGGAGCCAGCGTGCCTGACGGTTTTTCTGTCTGGCATCATCTGGATGCGAACGGTATCCGCTTTAAGAGCATCACTCCACAGGACGATGTTTTACTGATCAAGTTTGATTCCCGTGCGCAAAGTGCCGCCGCGAAAGTGGTTCTCGACCGTACGCTTCCGCACGGGTATATCATTGCTCAGCAGGAAGATGAGAGCCAGCCTGCAGCCTGGCTCTCATTGATTCGCGATACGTCGCATCGGTTTGGATAACTTCCAGGATTCCGAATCTTTTCACTCACTTTGGTGAATCCCCCGTTTACTTACTATGCTTAAGTACGCGGAGCACCCCTCGATGTACTCCGCATAACTTTGGATAGCGGCTTATGCCGCCACACAATGGAAGGTTTCGATAATGAAATTCCGCATTACTCTGGCTCTGGCCCTTTTTTCTTTAAGCACAGCATCCTTCGCAAACTCTCTCTGTCAGGAGAAAGAACAGGATATTCAGCGTGAGATCGGTTATGCCGAAAAGCATAACAATCAGCACCGTGTTGATGGTCTTAAAAAAGCGCTGAGCGAAGTGAAAGCGAACTGTTCAGACAGCAAGCTTCGTGCCGACCACAAGAAGAAAATCGCTGAACAGAAGGACGAGATAGCCGAGCGCCGTCGCGACCTGCAGGAAGCGAAAGAGAAAGGTGATGCGGAAAAAATTGCTAAGCGCGAGAAGAAGTTGAAAGAAGCGCAGGATGATCTGAAAGCGCTGGAAGCTCGCGATTATTGAGTTAACGGAAATCTCAACAGGAGAGAGAATCATGTCAAAAGATACGACGTCTGAACATCTGCGCGCTGAACTGAAATCCCTGGCCGATACCCTTGAAGAGGTGCTGAACTCCTCTGCTGACAAGTCAAAAGAAGAGGTCAGCAAGCTGCGCAGCAAGGCGGAGCAGGCACTGAAAGAGAGCCGCTATCGCCTGGGTGAAACCGGTGATGCACTGGCGAAACAGACCCGCGAAGCGGCTGCGCGCGCGGACGAATATGTGCGTGATAATCCATGGACGGGTGTAGGGATTGGTGCCGCAGTGGGTGTGGTACTGGGTGTCCTTCTGACGCGTCGTTGATATGGAAGATCCTCGTCACGCACAAGGGCCTGCTAACAACGTCCTCGGCATCGGCCAGCGTATTTTAACCACGCTGGTCGGGATTGCCGAAACGCGCGTCCGGCTGGCAGTGGTCGAGCTGGAAGAGGAGAAAGCGAACCTCTTCCAGATGCTGCTGATGCTTGGGCTGACCATGCTTTTCGCCGCGTTTGGTCTGATGAGCCTGATGGTGTTAATCATCTGGGCCATTGACCCGCAGTATCGTCTTAACGCGATGATTGCCACCACCGTCGTTCTGCTGGTCGCAGCGTTGATTGGCGGTATCTGGACGCTGCGTAAAGCGCGCAAGTCCACTTTCCTGCGCCATACGCGTCAGGAGCTGGCGAACGATCGCGCCCTGCTGGAGGATGACTAGCCGTGAGCGGTAATGCCGAACGTCAAAAGCGAAAAGCGTACCTGTTAAGCCAGATCCAGCAGCAACGGCTGGATCTGTCTGCCAGTCGTCGCGACTGGATTGACGCGACGCGACGGTTTGACCGGGGCTGGAATACCGTCCTGAGCCTGCGTTCATGGGCGCTGGTCGGCAGCAGCGTGATGGCTATCTGGTCCGTTCGTCATCCGAATATGCTGATCCGCTGGGCCCGTCGTGGATTTGGTGCCTGGAGCGCCTGGCGTCTGGTGAAAGCGACGATCCGTCAGCAGCAATTACGCTAGCCCGCCGGGTGGCGGCTACGCCTTACCCGACCTACATGCAATCGTAGGCCGGGTAAGCGCAGCGCCACCCGGCAAAATCACTCCCCTGCCTTACTCAATATCTTTGAATTAGATTGACAGTTTTCCTTGCTAACAATTGCTACCCGCCCCGTTTATGATGCTCTCCATCGACAGCAATACCGCGGTATCTACCCGGAATTGCAGACAAATAAAGTTCAGCCGCTCATGTGGTTTCCTGGAGAGTAAAATGAAAAAATTAGAAGATGTTGGTGTACTGGTCGCGCGTATTCTGATGCCAATTCTGTTCATCGTGGCAGGTTGGGGAAAAATCACCGGTTATGCGGGTACCCAGCAGTATATGGAAGCCATGGGCGTTCCGGGGTTCCTGCTGCCGCTGACCATTCTTCTTGAGTTCGGCGGCGGCCTGGCGGTACTGTTCGGCTTCCTGACCCGTACCACCGCGCTGTTTACCGCAGGCTTCACCGTGCTGACGGCGTTCATCTTCCACAGCAACTTTGCGGAAGGCGTGAACTCTCTGATGTTCATGAAAAACCTGACCATCGCGGGTGGCTTCCTGCTGCTGGCCGTCACTGGGCCGGGCGCATACAGCATCGACCGCGTTCTGAATAAGAAATGGTAAGCACGCTATACTGAATGAACACAAAGCGAGGAGACATCTCCTCGCTTTTGCTATCTGAAGGAGGAGAAAAAATGGGACAACTCGTAGACGGCGTATGGCAGGATGTCTGGTATGACACCAAATCCACCGGAGGTCGCTTCAAGCGCTCAGTTTCGGCCTTCCGTAACTGGCTGACCGCCGACGGTGCGCCAGGCCCGAGCGGCGAAGGCGGCTTCGCGGCTGAGAAAGACCGTTATCATCTTTATGTTTCACTTGCCTGCCCGTGGGCACACCGCACGCTGATCGTGCGCAAGCTTAAAGGTCTCGAATCCTTCATTCCGGTTTCAGTCGTGAACCCGCTGATGCTGGAAAACGGCTGGACGTTTGACAGTGATTTCCCTGCGGCGACCGGCGACGATCTTTACCACCACGATTTCCTTTACCAGCTCTATCTGCGCGCCGATCCCCATTACACCGGGCGCGTTACCGTGCCGGTGCTGTGGGACAAGAAAAACCAGACGATTGTCAGCAATGAGTCTGCGGAAATCATCCGCATGTTCAATACCGCGTTTGACGCGCACGGCGCCCGTGCCGGAGATTACTATCCGGTTGAGCTGCGTGAGAAAATTGATGAGCTGAACAGCTGGATTTACGACAACGTCAACAACGGTGTCTACAAGGCCGGTTTCGCCACCAGCCAGGAAGCGTATGACGAAGCGGTTGGAAAGGTGTTTGAATCGCTGGAGCGTCTGGAACAGCTCCTGGGCAAGCATCGCTACCTGACGGGCGATCGCCTGACGGAAGCGGACATTCGCCTGTGGACCACGCTGGTGCGCTTTGATCCGGTCTATGTCACCCACTTTAAGTGCGACAAGCACCGCATCAGCGATTACCTGAACCTGTATGGTTTCCTGCGCGACATCTACCAGATGCCGGGTATCGCCGACACGGTCGACTTCGACCATATTCGCACACACTATTTCCGCAGCCACAAAACCATCAACCCGACGGGCATTATCTCCATTGGTCCGTGGCAGGATCTGGATGAACCTCACGGGCGCGACGTCCGTTTTGGATAAATATTAAGGGCATCAATGGATGCCCTTTTTTAATTCACAATCTCCATCTATCCTTACTTTGATTGCTTAGAAAACAAGTGATTGACCGACTATTGAGGCAAGGAAAAATGGACTGGTATTTAAAAGTACTGCGCAACTACATTGGATTTGGTGGCCGTGCCCGCCGCAAAGAGTACTGGATGTTCGTTCTGGTGAACTTCATCCTCATCATGGTGCTGGGTATTGTGGATAAAATTCTCGGCTGGGAGCGGGCTGGCGGCGAAGGCGTGCTGACCACCATTTATGGCCTGTTGGTCCTGCTGCCATCATGGGCGGTGCTGTTCCGTCGACTGCACGACACCGATCGTTCAGCGTGGTGGCTATTGCTGCTGTTGATCCCGATCGTGGGCTGGATCGTGATTTTGATCTTCAACTGCCAGAGCGGGACGCCGGGCGAAAACCGCTTTGGCCCCGATCCTAAGATCGGCGCGTAAAATAACGCCCGGTGGCGCTTACGCTTACCGGGCCTACTCGTTTATTTATTGTGGTGGGCGAAAAGTTTGGGTATTTCGCGCAGGCACCACGATTTGGCTTCACCCATGCTGTCGCGACGCCACGCCATAATGATATCCACCTCGTGGCTATATTCCGGGCTGACGACGCGCAGCCGCCCCTCAGCAATGTCTTTTTCCACAAATGGGTACGGCATGGTCGCCACGCCCAGCCCTGCCAATAGCGCCTGCCGCTTGTCTTCCAGCGAGGTCACCGTCAGACGAGGCTGCTTATCCAGCAGCTGCACCGTCAGCACCGGACGCTCGCGCGCGGTATCCGCTACCGCCACGCCGCGATACTTCACGCGCGTCACCTCTGAGAGCGGCTCCGGCTCCTGGTGAATCGGGTGATTAGGTGCGGCAACGTAGACGTTCATCACGCTGTAAAGCTTGCGCGAGTTGATTTCCGATGAGGAACGGAAGTGCATGTCCGGCGCAATGACGATATCCGCCCTGCCCGTCTCCAGACGTTCCCACGCGCCTGCCAGCACCTCGGTGATGATTGACAGCTGCGTATTGGCCTTCGCCGCCAGGCGGTCCACCAGCGGGAACAACGCTTCAGTCGGCACCAGTGCTTCCGTCACCAGCGTCAGATGGGTTTCCCAGCCGCGCGCCAGCGCTTCCGCATCCGTCGTGAGCTTGTCCGCCGCTTCCAGCAGCACGCGACCGCGCTCCAGCAGCATTCGCCCCACGTTGGTGAATTTTGTTCGATGACCGGAGCGGTCAAACAGCACCACGTCCAGCTCTTCCTCCAGCTTCTGCATGGTGTAGCTTAGCGCAGACGGAACGCGCCCCAGCTCATCTGCCGCCGCCGCAAAACTGCCGCGCCGGTCAATCGCGTCCATGACGCGAAGCGCCTCAAGCGTCAATGCTCTCTCTTTAGCCATCTCGTTCTCATTCAGGAAATTTGAACATACCGGGCAGAATATCTGGCTAACAATGCAGCGTCCATACCTTTACCATTGTTTTAGTGTAAAGAGAGGTCAAGTTTATGATTACGACAAGAACAGCTAAACAGTGCGGACAAGCCGATTTCGGTTGGCTGCAGGCCCGCTACACCTTTTCCTTTGGACACTACTTTGACCCTAAACTCCTCGGTTACGCTTCATTGCGCGTGTTGAACCAGGAAGTGCTCGCCCCGGGCGCCTCCTTCCAGCCGCGTACGTACCCGAAAGTCGATATCCTGAACCTGATCCTGGAAGGCGAGGCAGAATACCGCGATAGCGAGGGCAATCATGTCCAGGCAAAGGCTGGCGAAGCGTTGTTAATTTCCACGCAGCCGGGCATCAGCTACAGCGAGCATAACCTCAGCAAAGACAAAACGCTGACCCGTATGCAGCTTTGGCTGGACGCCTGCCCTGAGCGGGAAAATCCGCTGGTACAGAAGTTAGATTTAACGGGCGATAAGCAGCAGCTGATTGCATCGCCGGACGGCAGTAAAGGTAGTCTGCAGCTGCGTCAGCAGGTGTGGCTGCACCATATCGAGCTGAAGAAAGGTGAACAGGCGAGCTTCCAGCTTCATGGTCCGCGCGCCTATTTGCAGTCTATTCACGGTACGGTGCATGCGGTGACGCACACGGAAGAGAAAGAAGCGCTCACCTGCGGCGACGGGGCGTTTATTCGTGATGAAGCAAATATCACCCTGGTGGCGGATACGCCGCTGCGCGCGCTGCTGATTGATTTGCCGGTTTAAAGAATGCCCTCACCCTAACCCTCTCCCAATGGGAGAGGGAACCGATCGAGCCACGGCAGAATCATCCGGTGCCGTACGCGACGTCCGAAATCACTCTGCCAGCGCGTTGGCCATATCGGTTCTAATCTGTTTACGCTGTTCCGGCGTCAAAACCTGGCTGACGTCGAAGTAATATTTCACGCGGTAATAGCGGGTCTGCTCTTCAATTTTGCTAAAGGCAGCAAGCTGGCTTTTCACCGTGCTTTCGTCCCATTTACCCGCCTGGAACATGTCGATCAGCGCGCCGTCCTTCACGCCCGTCACCGGGATCTTGCTGACATTTTGTTCAAGCTGCTTATGCAGATCTTCAATCTTCTTAACCTGCTCATTGCTGAGCTTCAGGTGCTGTACCAGCGGATCCTGCGATGGAGAAGGAGCTGCCTCAACGTTCGCGGCCTGTGCCGTAAAACTGCACACTGCCAGCGAGGCGGCGACCAGCGCAATACGGGTCATTTTCATCATCTTACTGTCCTTACATGCTGTTATAGGGAAAAGCAGGCGTATTGTTTTTCAAGAGCGGATGAATATGTGTGAGTAATTATATAAACAATTTTGTATGTTTAGCGGGCAAAAAAATGCCCCCTGCGTTGAGGGGGCATGAGAACTCGCTTTTAGATAGATTGGGTAAACGTTCGCGAAATCACATCCTGCTGCTGCTCGCGCGTAAGCGCGTTAAAACGCACCGCATAGCCTGACACGCGGATCGTCAGGTTCGGGTAATTCTCGGGATGCGCGATGGCATCCAGCAGCATTTCCCGGTTCATGACGTTGACATTCAGATGCTGCCCGCCCTCTATGGACGCTTCGTGGTGGAAGTACCCGTCCAGCAGCCCTACCAGGTTGGTTTTGCGCACCAGCTCGTCCTTGCCCAGCGCCTGCGGCACGATGGAGAAGGTATACGAGATCCCGTCTTTCGCATAGGTGAACGGCAGTTTGGCAACCGACGTTAGCGAGGCCACCGCCCCTTTTCTGTCGCGGCCGTGCATCGGGTTCGCGCCAGGCGCAAACGGCGTGCCGCCGCGGCGTCCGTCCGGCGTGTTCCCGGTCTTCTGGCCGTACACCACGTTGGAGGTGATGGTCAGGATCGACTGGGTTGGCACCGCGTTGCGGTAGGTTGGCAGCGCCTGAATTTTCTTCATAAAGCGTTCCACCAGGTCGCAGGCGATGCTGTCCACGCGGTCGTCGTTGTTGCCGTACTGCGGATAGTCCCCTTCAATCACAAAATCGACCGCCAGTCCGGTATGGTCGCGCACCGGCTTCACCGTGGCATATTTAATGGCCGACAGGGAATCCGCGGCTACCGACAGCCCGGCAATGCCGCAGGCCATGGTGCGATAGACGTCCCGGTCGTGCAGCGCCATCAGCGAGGCTTCGTAGCTGTACTTATCATGCATGTAGTGAATGAGATTCAGGGCGCTGATGTACTGCACCGCCAGCCAGTCCATAAAGTGATCGAGGCTCGCCATCACGGTGTCGTATTCCAGCACGTCATCCAGCAGCGGCTCGGTTTTAGGACCGACCTGGATCTTCAGCTTCTCATCCACCCCGCCGTTGATCGCGTACAGCAGCGTTTTGGCGAGGTTGGCGCGCGCGCCAAAGAACTGCATCTGCTTGCCGATCACCATCGGGCTGACGCAGCAGGCAATGGCGTAGTCGTCGCTGTTGAAGTCCGCTCGCATCAGATCGTCGTTCTCATACTGCAGCGAAGAGGTGACGATCGACACCTGCGCGGCGTATTTCTTGAACGCGATCGGCAGTTGTTCAGACCAGAGGATCGTCAGGTTCGGCTCCGGCGCAGGCCCCATGGTGTGCAGCGTGTGCAGATAGCGGAAGCTGTTTTTGGTTACCAGCGTGCGCCCGTCCAGCCCCATGCCGCCGATCACTTCCGTCGCCCAGATCGGATCGCCGGAGAAGAGCGTGTCGAATTCCGGCGTGCGCAGGAAGCGCACCATGCGGATCTTCATGATGAAGTGGTCGATCAGCTCCTGCGCCTGGACTTCATTCAGCCTTCCTGCCTGCATGTCGCGTTCAATGTAGATATCGAGGAACGAGGCCGTGCGCCCCAGCGACATCGCTCCACCGTTCTGGGATTTCACCGCGGCAAGATAGGCAAAATAGACCCACTGTACCGCTTCCTGGGCGTTCATCGCCGGGCGTGAGATATCAAAGCCGTAGTTAGCCGCCATCTGCTGGATCTGCAGCAGCGCGCGCCTGTGCTCCGCCAGCTCTTCACGCAGGCGGATCGTCGCCTCCAGATCTTCACCGCGCTCCAGCCTGCCCTGCAGATCCGTAAACTGGAGTTCACGCTCGCGCACCAGATAAGCGATCCCGTACAGCGCCACGCGGCGATAGTCGCCGATGATGCGTCCGCGCCCGTAGCCGTCCGGCAGACCGGTCAGCACGCCGGATTTACGACAGCGCATCATCTCCGGGGAGTAGACGTCAAATACGCCCTGGTTGTGGGTTTTGCGCAGGTCGGTAAACAGGTACTCGAACTGCGGATCCATCTCCCGGCCATAGGCTTCGAACGAGCTGCGAATCATGTTGATCCCACCGTACGGGTGCAGCGCACGCTTGAGCGGCTTATCGGTTTGCAGGCCGACGATCGTCTCCAGATCCTGGTCGATATAGCCCGGCCCGTGGGCCGTAATGGTGGTGGCAATGTTGGTGTCAAAATCCACCGGGGCGTGGGTGGCATTCTCCTGGCGAATGCCGACCATTACCTTCTGCCACAGCGCCGTCGTTGCAGGCGTCGCCTGCGCGAGGAAAGCTTCATCGCCTTCATAAGGGGTGTAGTTATGCTGAATAAAATCGCGGACGTTGACGGCGTTTTTCCATTCTTCACCGCGAAACCCGGCCCATGCGTCGCTGTAGGGCGCGACGCCCGTATCGATTGTTACTTTCATGTGTTTCTCGCTTTATCAGGCGTAAGCTGCGGCCGGGGTAACCTTCCCAAGACGGAGGGCGTCCAGCGCGATCATTTTTTCTTCGTTGGTAGGGATAACCGCGCAGGCCACGCGGGACGACTCGGTGGAGATCACGCGCTCACCCGCGCTGCCCGGCAGGGCATTTTTGGCGTCGTCGAGGCGGATGCCGAACACGTTCAGATGTTCCGCCACCAGCGCGCGGACAAGCTTCGAGTTTTCGCCAATGCCGCCGGTAAAGACCACCCCATCCAGGCGGTGCAGCGACGCCGCGTGCCCGGCGATATGTCGCGCGATGCGGTGAACAAAGGTGTGTATTGCAAGCTGTGCCCGCTCATTGCCTTCGTGCCAGGCTTGCTCCAGCGCGCGTAAATCGGAGGAGATGCCGGAGATCCCAAGCAGCCCGGACTCTTTATTGACTACGCGCTCTAGATCCTCAAACGACTGCCCGGTCTGCTGGGCAATCCACGCCATCGCGCCGAAGTCCACATCGCCGCAGCGCGTCCCCATCACCAGCCCTTCCAGCGGCGTCATCCCCATCGAGGTATCGACGCTTTCGCCGTTGCGTACCGCGCAGATGGACGCCCCGTTGCCGAGATGGGCAATCACCAGGCCGCTGTCATCGGGGGACAGCCCGAGAAGCGTATGCGCCTGCGCGGCCACGTAGCGGTGAGAGGTTCCGTGGAAGCCGTAGCGGCGCACGCCCAACGCTTCAAAATAGCGGTACGGCAATCCGTACAGATACGCCTGCGGCGGCAGCGTCTGGTGGAAGCTGGTATCAAATACCGCCACCTGCTGCACGCCCGGGAACAGGCGCTCTGCCGCTTCCACGCCGCTCAGGTTGGCGTAGTTATGCAGTGGCGCCAGCGGGGAGACCTGGCGGATCTGCGCGATCACCTCTTCCGTGATCAGGGTCGACTCGCTGAAGAGGTCGCCGCCGTGTGCAATGCGGTGGCCAATTAAGGCCACGCTGCTCATCAGGTTACGCTTCTCCAGCTCCAGGGCGATGGCGGCCAGCGCCCCTTCGTAGTCCTGGTGAGCCAGTCTGGCTGGCTCACCCCCGTTCACGGAAATAAAGGCCTTCTCGGTGTTGATCCCGTCTGCAATGCCCGTCATCAGGGCATCGCAGCTGCTGGCGTCGAGCACCGAAAACTTAACAGAGGACGATCCGCAGTTAATAACCAGTACAACCGGAAACTCAATCATCATGTGACTCCGCTCTTCCTGAGCAATGGGTTAGAACAGTTTGTAAACGATATTCAGAATGGTCAGCAGGCCGACCGCGGTAACGAAGATGTTCTCGGTACGCCCTTTGTATTTCGCCAGCGCCGGTGCTTTGCGGATGGCGTACATCGGCAGCAGGCACAGCAGAGAGGCGATGATTGGCGCACCCATGGCTTCAATAAGGTCCAGAATGTTCGGGTTGGCGTAGGCCACAACCCAGGTGGAGCCCATGATGAACACCATGCTGATGGTGTTCAGTTTGCCAACAGAGACTTTCTTCTTGTCACCCTTGTAGCCAAACTTGAGGATCAGGCCATTCAGCCCTTCCAGCGTGCCCAGGTAGTGGCCGAAGAAGGATTTGAAGATAGCCACCAGCGCGATGATGGAGGCACCGTATTCCAGTACCGTCGCGAACGTCGATTTGGTTCCGGACATTGACGCAAAGTGGTTCGCCAGGTAGGAGAGCACCGGAATGTTCTGCGCTTTGGCCTCCGCCATGTTCTGCGGAGAGAGCGTGAACAGGCAGCTAAAGGCGAAGAACATCACCACGGCCACCATCAGCAGGCTGGCGCGACCGATGATTTTGGAACATTTCTGCTCGGTGAACTCTTTACCGAACGTCGGCTCGTACTCTTCGCGCTTGGAGACCACAAACGAGGAGACGATAGGCGAGAAGTTGAAGGAGAAGACCATGATGGAGATACCCAGCCACACCGTGACCAGAATGCCGTCATGACCGGTGAAGGCGATATCGCTCAGGTTGACCTGGTCGATCACCGCCGAGTTCCAGTAAGGGATCAGCGACAGGGAAATCAGCACCAGGCTGGCGATAAACGGGAACACCAGGAAGCTCATGACCTTCACCATCAGGTCTTTACCAAACCAGATAACAAAGGCCATCAGCAGCAGCAGGAACAGCGCCACCACGCCGCGGTTCAGCGCGGGCATCTGGAGCTGGTTTTCCCAGAAGGTCATAAAGGTATTGGTAATAGTGACGCCGTAAATCCACAGCAGCGGGCAGATGGCGAAGAAGTAGAGGAAAGTGATCACCACCCCGCCGGTCTTACCAAAGTGCTCTTCCACCGTTTCGGTGATGTTGCCGGAGACGTTGCTGCCGGACAGACACAAACGCGCCAGCGCGCGGTGGCAGTAAAACGCAATCGGGAACGCGAGAACCAGCATCAGCAGGATAGGGATCAATCCACCAAAGCCTGCGCGAATGGGGAAGAACAGCACGCCTGCGCCAATGGCGGTACCAAACAGGCCAAGCGTCCAGGTGGTATCAGACTTACGCCAGGAGGACGTTTTTGTCTGGCCAACGATAATGCTTTCTGTGTTGCTCATAGGTCACCTTTATGCGTCAACGAAGCCGGTAATTTGGGAAACACGAGAGAGGTCGATATTGCCGCCGGAAATAATGCAGACGGTTTTACGACCCTGAATATAGTGGTCGAGCTTGCCGCTTAATAACGCGGCACAGGCCAGCGCGCCGGCCCCTTCCGTCACCACTTTATTTCGCTGAATAAGCGCGATCATGCTGTCGCGAATGTTGTCTTCGCTGACCAGCACAATGTCATCAACCAGCTCGCGAACAATTTCGAACGGTAAATTACCGGGACGAGAAACATCACAGCCGTCGGCCAGCGTGCCGGTAACGCGATGGCTCATTATTTCTCCGGCCTGATACGATGCCGCCATGCCGTGAACATTTTCTGACTGCACGCCGATGATATTAATGGTGGGGTTGATGGATTTAATTGCCGTCGCGATCCCGGCAATTAAACCGCCACCGCCGATAGGCACAATGACGTTATCCACGTCGTATAAATCTTCGAGAATTTCCAGACCGATGGTGCCCTGCCCGGCAATGACTTTGGCGTCATCATAAGGAGGGATAAAAATACGCCCTTCCATCTCGACGATTTCGCTGACCTTGGCGATCGTGTCGTTGAAGTTCTCGCCGTGCAGCACGACTTCTGCGGAGTAATCGCGGGTAGCGGCAACCTTGGATTTCGGCGCGCCCATCGGCATCACCACTTTGCCGTCGATGCCCAGCATGGCGCAGGAGAGGGACACACCCTGCGCGTGGTTCCCTGCGGAACAGGCGACAACGCCTTTACGTTTTTCAGCCTCGGTCAGCGAGCTTAACTTGTTAAACGCGCCGCGGATCTTAAACGAGCCGGTACGCTGCATGTTCTCAAACTTCAGGAATATTTCGCCCTTACAACGTTCGCTCAGATAATTCGAACGTGGCATACCGGTTTTATATATCTTTCCTGCCAGTCGTTTTCTGGCGTCCTGAATATCTTCAATCGTTACCGGGAGATCGTAGGTAATATGCATAATATCCTCGTTATAATAATTCATTCTTTTCAGGCAAAGTCAGGGTATCAGCGCGTTAACACGTTAACGCTCTGGGTGTTTTTAAAATGGGTGCTAATTATTCATCGTCGTCTTTCAATATTCATCGACGAATATTGTTTTGCCAGCTCAACTAATACTGACGCCGATTTCTTAATCCTGTAATTTTTTGACCACACGGCGGCATAGCGCGCAACGGGTAATTCATCTTCCACTGGCAGCACAATAAACTGGTCAGAACCGAACGGTGCAATCATGTCGCGGGGAATGACCGTCAGATAATCGGCATTCAGCACAAGGTTATAAATGGTGACGACGGAATCGGTCTGGACGATGTTTTCGATGCTGATGTGGTTGTCTTGCAGGGTGGTCAGAAGTTCTTTGTAGTAGCCCATATCGGTTTGCGGCATCACCCACTGCTCGTGCGTGAGCGATGCCAGTGTCGTCGGGCCGGTGCACGTTCGCGTTTTGCTGGCGACCAGCACAAACTCGGACTCAAACAGCGGTTCGACGTGCAGATCCTGCAGCAGCATTTCATCACTCAGCGTGCCGATAGCGAAATCCAGACGACCGTCGCGAATGGCCGGTAGGAAAGAAGAGAGCTGAGCTTCATACATCGAGACGCGCGCTTTCGGGAACACTTCCTTGAATTTTTTGATCATCTCAGACAGGAAGGTAAAGCCGATCAGCGACGGGTAGCCAAAGGAGACGTCCATAACGGTGCTGAAACTCAGGCTGTTAATCTCACTCACCATGTTTTTCATTTCGCGGGTAATCGACTCTGAGTACGAGAGCAGAACCTGGCCCGCTGCGGTGAGTTTTACGCCGGTGTTTTTACGCACCATCACTTCCACGCCGAAGTAGGACTCAATATCGTTGATGATTTTGCTGACGGCGGGTTGCGTCAGGCCCAGCTGTCTTGCTGCAGAACCTATGGAGCCACTTTTAATGACTTCCTGAAATACCACGAGGTGCTGTGTTTTCGGTAGAATAATAGTGTTCATAATATTCTGCGCTTATTTCCCTATGACGGGATGAATTCTACCCAATAATGTTTGAAGGGGTATGTGCTGTTACTCACAATTTGCTTTCCAGGCCCCTTAACCCACACATCAAAAAACCAATAAAATCAATATTTATCAAATAGATACAATAATACTAATACGCTACTACGCTGATATTGATCAACAAAAATAGCGGTAATAAATTTATTTTATGGCGATAACCCTGATAAATTTTACCGTTCGGAAAAAATCAATAAAGACGATATTTCAGGCAATTAAAGGCCAATAAATAACCGCTATTTGTTTGAAACATTCTTTCAATTTATCAATTTTTTACGACGTGAATTTTCAGCCTTGCGGAAAAGAGTGGAATACGTCACATATTCACGGGAGAAATGTATTTGTTTTCAATATATGGATATCAAACCAGAAAAGTTTCGCGATCATTAAGGTAACAATCATAACAAATTATCAATACTAAAAATCATCTGTTTTTTAGAGTGAAATTTTGTGATGGCGATCGTCTACAGATGCAGAAGCGATACTGAGGGGATAAAAACAGTGAAATGTGCTTAATGTCGCAAATATGAGAATTGATGTCGTTTGTCGGGTGGCGCTGCGCTTACCCGACCTACAACACCCTGAAAGCAAAAACCCCGCCGAAGCGGGGTTTTTTAAGAAGTTGAAGCTGACCGATAAGCCGGCTTCGTTCATCCATACGTCAGGCATCTGCGGCGCTGGAGTTGTCTTGTGTCGCAGACTGTATCGCACTTTGTGTTGTAAAGCCTGCTAAGGGACGCGCCTTTCACACCCAACCGCGCTCTATCGCTACCATCAGTATCCCCCCAATGATAAAGAAGATTAGACTGACGACAGCCAGATATATCTCGACGTAGAAAGGTCCGATAAGCCGTTTGGGAAGTCCTCTGATGAAGTCCTTGTCATCGTTTTTGGTCAGGATTGAACTGCGATTCCATAATAGAGGGATGTAGATGAACTGCACTTTCGTACTATAGGCTATGTTGACGTAAAGCGTGTTGACGTTTTCGAACAACAATACGGCGTCGGGTAAACTGCCGTATTTTTCTTTGTACAGGACACAGATCTCTTTAAACCGCTTTCGGTTCAAAACAGAAGCCATGATGCTGGCTATCCCAAAAGCAAAAGCAATTGCGCCAATAACTACTATTATCTTGGCATTAAGCAGTTCGCTACTGGTCATGGCTCGTAACCTCATATAACGATTTACCAACAAAACCACCAAAGGCAGATGCTGCTTTGTCACTTCCGTATGCAATAGCACCATTAACACCAATTGTACAAAGCAGCGCTCCGGCTCCTCCAGCCTCTATGGTTGCAACCCCCAGAACCACAGCGCAAACGGTATTTGCAGCGCCAGCACCAATAATCTTGGCTCCCACTGCTCCGCCTATCAGGCTTCCAGAAAACTCACCAATGGAAGTAAACGCCGTTTGTTCACAATCTCGCCCGACTGTGCAGGCTTCGGTGATCTTCGCTGCGGTATCAAAGGCAGAAAGGCCGATGCCGATCTTCCCGGCGGTTTCCATCCATTTGACGTATTTCGCCAGCTTCTCGATGTGCGTCGCGTAACCTTCAATATCGCTAACACCTGTTTCGTTCCAGCGGTGTGTGATTGAACGGCTGGAGAGGCCAAGGGCACTTTTCAGATCGGCGTACTCGTTGAACATGAAGCGATGCTTCATGAACATCTTGAGAACGCTATCAAGCTGACCAAACAAGCGGCGGCGCTCAACAAAAAATTGTTCACCGATCAAAGTACCGCTGGTGATGTACTGGTTCTTGTACGTCTTCTCAATTTCGACGAGGATTTTTTCTACCTGTTCGAAATACCCCTTAGCAGCTTCAGTGGCTTGACCTGAATATCCATAAGTATCGCTCGCCGTACTGGCAGCAGCAGCGAACATCTCAATGATGTCTTTGTGCTTGTAGAGAAAGTTGGCTTGCTGAATGGAGAGAGGAGCTAACGCTGCATCAACTCGCGCTTTCGCGGCCTGCATATGTGCAATTTGTTCGCGGTCCTGCTTATCAGGGTCAACCACCAGCATAATAGAACCGGCTTTATATCTTTCATCCGGGCCGTTTAACGCGGCAAAGAGTTCTTTTACACCTGCAGGTGGGTTCTCTGTGAATAACAGACGTTGCCAGGCTTCTGTTGTCCCACCATACGGGATAATGGTAAAACCTGCATCGATACCTTTGGGTTTATCAGATTTTGGATCTTTTTTTGTAGATTGTGAATGCTGAACGGGTTCAGGCAGTTCAGGAAGACCGGCAATCCGCTGTGAGCCAATGCTGGTCGAAATCACTTCATTATCAAGCTCGTAATCATCATCGAAGTTTGAGGGGACAAGGCGAGACCGACATGGGCAAGAACTGCGGCTGTGCAGCGTACCAGCAATTCTTTTACCGTGGATAGTGTCGCGAATCCCCCCCGCAATACGGTATAGCCCTTCGTGCTTGCCACAGGTTGCTCTGTGACCTTCGCAGACCATATCTTTCCCAAAGTGCTGATGGTCAGAGCATCCATCTATGATTACACCGCCACAGGCGGTTTTATCACCCCTGAAAAGATAATTACCCTTGACTCCCATTATAAGTCCCTTTACTTGATGTCGTTCTATTTATCCCCAGTTCTCATTGTACAAATAAACCACATTATTCGGAATGTCTTGTTGTTAAAATAAAATGGCATTTCGAATGATTCACCATGAGAATATTACTGTACTCTTATTCAGATAATGAATTAATAAAGCTCTTATTATTAATCCTGAACCGTAAAGATTTTTATGATCAGAAGAGTAGTAATTATTTATGGTGTTGCAGGAGGTAATATAAAGGTTATTGCAACCGTTGGTGTATCTCATTTCACCACCAGAGACACACCAACGATTGCTTTAAAAGAAGTTGAAGCTGACCGATAAGGCGGCTTCGTTCAACGATACGTCAGGTATCTACAGCGCTGAGATTATGTTGTGTAGCAGACTGTATCGCATTCTGTATCGCAACAAAAGTCCTGAGATCTTACTCGCTTTCAGCCGTATCGAAGGTCCTGCTGTAGGGGCAGTGCTTTGACTTGGTGACGTAGGTGAAGGTGTAAATGCTGTTGGAATAGACACATAAGGTTTGCCCGTTCGCCGTGGTTACCTGCTCCGGGTTGCTCATAGTTATACGCCCGGCATTAGCACTGAACGCAGCAAGAATAAATCCCATCAACAACACTTTTCTTACCATCTCTAAACCTCCATTGAAGATGATTTCTGCAAGCGGCGTAAGTAGGATGCATCTTAGTCATTGATCTATAAAAACGATCGATAATATAATTTCGATCGATAAAATCTATTATAAATTTTAACGGTCAAGTCTGCATACAGGAAGAAGTATGAAAAAAATCATTGTGTTACCTCTGTTTATCTGCGCTTTCTCATCCGTAGCTAGTGGAGCGGTCTCGGGCGAAATACAGCCATATCCTGATTACCTGTCTACTTATGTCAAAACGCTTGTTACAGCCAGTTGCGACCATGTACTTTCAGATGATGGAACGAACTCCATTGATAGAGCCATCAAGTCCGTCAGCGCTAGCGCCACCAAAGGAATGAGTACCGACACGGAAAGTTATTACGCTGTTTACAATTCAATCGTCTTTGGCGCTGAGATGGGGGATAAGCTGAAAGATGCTAATAAGCAGAAATTGATTCTGGTAACGAAAGACAAAATTGGAATAGATAGTTGCGGTGGTGTTGGTGCTTATGCATTGATACAGAAGGATTTTAGAAAGATGACCCTTACTGGGCTAATGCCTGTAGCCCCGCAAGCTGGTGTCGTAAAACCAAAGGCGACATCTTCTGACGAAAGAGTGTATCGGACTAAGGCGAAAGACCTGGCAGAACTGTATAAAGCTAACGAGGTTGCAGCCGATGACAAAATTGGTGGTCGTAAGGTGGAAGTGACCGGAACTGTTCAGGACATAACAAAAAATTTCGCGAATGATGTAGTCCTTAAACTTGAAAGCGGTAATCGCTTCATGCCAGTCAGTCTGAGTATGGCGGATTCAGAGAAGGCGCAGGCGTCGAAATTGAATAAGGGGCAGAAGATCACCGTGACTTGCGAAAAGATGCAGCTATTCATCGGTGCACCGTCTGGCGGCAAATGCACCTTTAACTAATCTGTCATATAGTCTGCCGGGTAAATTCCCGGCGACTTACCCACCCCCCCCCGCCGCCACGAAGAGTCCAGAAGCCCCCCTCCCCAAATTGCACACAGAAGAAAAATATCATCAGCACGGACTAGCGGGTTTCGTCAGTTCGCAATGGTTATGCAGTTTCTTTTTGAAATATCAGGTCGGGCTGGTGGATGCTGTGTTTGCGGTGATTATCAGGCGGCTTCGAGGATCTTCTTTACCTTGGCGACCATTCCAACGGAACAATCACACAGTTTCGCGATTTCCGCATATGTGTTCCCGCCTTTGGTGAGGTACGTCTCAATCTTGCTTCTCAGGTTCGTATCTGCTGGTCTGCCTTTGTACTTGTTTTCAGCTTTAGCTCTGGCGATCCCCTGAGCCTGGCGCTGGCGGCGTTTGGTGTAGTCTTCACGCGCCATAGTAGCCATGATGTCTATCAGCATTGAGTTGACTGCTTTAAGGATACCAATGGTAACGTCATCAGTGTTGCTGGTTGTCAGGTTGCCGTGAGTTGTAGGTAAATCCATTATCACTAGAGAGATTCCGGCGTCATTGATGCGAGACTTCAACTTATCCCAATCCTGAGACTCAAGACGAGACAAGCGGTCTGTTGATTCCACCAGCAGAACATCACCGGGCTGAGCGTCGTTCAACATGTTGCTGAGTTCGGTACGGTTCAACTTTGTCCCTGACTCGTTTTCAACATAACGTTCAACAATATGAAGACTCTTTTCACTGGCGAATTGTTCAAGCTGAGATAGTGCACGTGTAGCATCTTGCTCTTTGGTACTCGCACGGCAGTAGATACGGACGTTTTTCATGTTGATTTTCACAATGGGTTTTGATGATTTTACTATACGTGAAATCACTACATAGAGCTATATAAAAATACCTGTTGTGAATGGTATTTCCATGAAAGGCATCTTTCAGTATGAGTATACCCTTTGTGAAAATTGAGATATGGCTAGGGCATCCATTATCATGTTGTGCTGAATTGTGAGGCCCATCCAGTAGCGTTGCAAAAAGTCATGCTATACCATTATTAGATTGAACCCAGTTGCGTTACTATCCGAGGCGTTTCATGCGTTGTTACAATGGTTAAGAAATGAGAGATATTGATGTAAGACGGGCCGTACACAGCAAGATCCTCAAGGAGCACCACAAGGATCCCAGCACCCTCATTATTGATGAATTTACAATGAACTTAGGGGCGAGTCGTGCGGACATTGCGGTGATCAATGGGTTGATGCACGGTTATGAGTTAAAAAGCCAAAGTGACAATTTGCTTAGACTCCCTACGCAAATAGAACACTATTCATCCGTTATGGATAAAGTAACATTAGTTGTCTCAGAGTGCCATGCTGAGTCGGCACTTGGAATGATACCCAAATGGTGGGGTGTAAAAATCGTCACAAAGGGATTGCGAAACGGCATACATTTGCAAACATTACGCTCCGATAAGCGCAATCCTGATATAGACAAGTTATCCTTGTCCATGCTCCTGTGGAAAGATGAGCTATTGTCCATCCTACGATCTTTGGGGCAAGAGCGCGGTTTAAAAAGTAAACCGCGTAAATTCTTATGGACGCTGCTAGCGGATACACTTCCAACAGATGAGCTGAGATCTATTGTCCGTGAAACCCTCAAAGCCCGTAGAGATTGGCGAGTTGATATACGACCTTAGTTATGTGGTGGTTTTGACCAATTCTTCGCCATACCTCTGGACTGCCAAATTTATGGGATGGTAATGGATTTAGCTGATATGCAGCATAAACCTGAGCATAGTTTTCTATGTCTTGATCTCCTGCACAGAAATTAGCCCCAGGGTATTCGGGATGTGCAATTATTGCTTGGCTATGGGCCCCATACTGTTCATAGCCATAGCGGGTTGCTACTCTTCCTCTAAATACCCAGAAGTCATTGTCACCTGTGTAACGAACGCTTGCTGTAGCGCTTGGAAAACGAGTAGCTAGGCGAGTGTATTCAGGATGCTGAACGCCATAATCGCTGTAAACCATCTGCCTAATTAACTGACCACTTGTATGCAAATCTTGCCAAAGAGTCCATTCCAGCCTTTGTTGAGAGTAAATACCAACCGCAATAGCGCTTAAATCAACCGGGAAAGAACCGGACGCTAGAGCAACTGTTCGAAAGTCAGAAACATTTTGAAGGTTGTTGATAAGCCCTAATGCCATAATTTTGATTGTTCCAGCGTTAACGCTCTCTTCCGTTAACATATCCCTCAAATCGATCACGACATCAATTTGTTGGGGAGGTAAACCAAGATGTTGGATGTATGTTGAGATCATCTGCGGATTAACGAGATCGACCGTTGTGAGTCTTAAACAAACCTCACCTTGAAGAAGTGTGTCGATAGCATTGCGATAATTCTGTGTTCTCGTTGGCGATGTAACCGGTATTACCCGTATTCCTGCCGCACGTACTTGATTCACTGCATTTATGATCGGATAAGTGTCTTGTGTTGAAATAAATTGCTCTTCAATGAGGATCCCGTCCAGAAAAATTGAAGGCATTGCAGTGCAGGCCCCAGCGACTTTCTGACCAAAGCCATCGAGCATTTCATCATAAGTTTTATCCGGAACCTCCGTATCTGGGTCGATAGGTACTGGCTCAATTTCTAGTAAAGGTAATATTTTTTCCTTCACTTGTGATGCAAGCTGTGTGAGTGCAGAAAACTCCGCTCTTTTCGTTTTAAGTATTGGTATATATGAAATATTTTCCATGCTTTCCTCCAGTTAATATGGCAACAATGGAAAAACAAATATCTCGTCATATTGGATATAATTCTTTGAAATTGCTCACGCTTTATGAATTTTTAGTGGATATATGAGTGGTTAGAAATTCTTAAAATAATAATTTGAAAAAATAAGAATGCTGCCTGTGAATTTGCAGTAACTTTCAGGCGCAGGGGTGAGTAAGCATAAGCTGCTGGACTGTACACGGTTAAGGAAATAGCTCCAGGAACTGGACAAACAGCACTTGGTATGCCAGTAAAGAGCGTAGAACATTACGAACCTCGCCAGTGTGTGAGGCATTATTTTGTGTATATTCCGGGTATTTGATCCGGGAAAGTCCCCAACAGCTTCACAGACAAAGAGCATTTTCTGATTGAAAATTTTCTCGCGAAGTTGAGAATAAACAGCTATAATTAAAAGTTAACCAAAGATATATGGAACAGACCCTTGTTAAACGCAATATGCGCCATTGTGAGCGCGTTTTGTGGTGTGGATAATGCGTTGGTACTGCTTTTGATTTTCGAGGGCGTAGCGGGCTTTACACAAAGGATTTCGCGATCATGGTTTTTTGTTACGAAGTTGCGAAGTCGAATGAACCTTATCGCCTTTCCCGGTCTGATACTTTCCGCGCTCTTTCGCCAGGTAGGACAGCCAGAAGAAGGCGCCGTCCAGCGTTTCAGGTTTACCCCGTTCAATAACGTAATGATTCGTGTACTTACTGCTTGATTTTGGCAACTGCACCAGCGCGGCTTCACCTCCTGACAGATTCATCCAGATTTCAGTGATAACTCCAGCAATGCCCGTTGTCGGGGTTCCAAGCCTCCTGACCTGCCGTTGTGGAAGGGCTACCCAACAATGGTAATGCACCTGTTTTGCCGTCTCTTTCTCTCGCACCCAACCGTAAGCAAAGTTGAGGATCGGATCTGCCAGCCCTTGAGGTCTGCGAGATTTCGATTTCAGGCGTTCGCGTAGTTTCTTGAATAGCTGGCGCATCCATTCGTTGCTGGTTTCCAGTGGTGTACCAGCAGGTAACCGAAGATCAAAGCGAGTTAGATAAATGCGGCTGTAAGCTGACAACATCGCGTCAAGCTCTGCGGCTATTGGTGTGAGGATGTCGAGCCTGACACCGGATTCCTTTGTGCTGTTGACTGGGTAAGCGTAACCGTTATGAATAAACGTATCACCGACGTTGAGAGGATAGCGCCCGTGGTCGTGAGTGACAGTCTTGCAAGGTGTAGTTTTTGGTTGTACTGATTGCGGGTGCTGCGGTTGTTCTGGCTGATGTGTTAGCTCTGCTTGTGTCTGATGTAACAAAGATCCCCCTCTGATTATTTACATAAATTTACTCTCGTGTGCATGTACGTACATATAAGTTATTACCCCAGTCCACCGCGAAACCCGACAGATGGAAGTTACTCCAGCCTATGCAATTAAAGGCATCAACGGGTTAAAAGATGGTGTGTATTTTTTCGTACAAAGTTTACATCATATAAAAACCCATTATAAACACTACAGTCAATGCCTTTGTGGCGCAAGAATTATTTTACTCGGCGGTACTTTTCCGGGTGAGCATCTGCAATTTCCTTTGCTTTCTGAATGGCTCGTTTCAATGCGGCTTCGTCGATAACTGTGATGGGGCACTCTCGCCCCTTAGTCCGGTTGGTTTGTGCTGTCATGCTTTCACCCTACCAAGGGCAGCTCGTAATTGGTCGCGCATTGCGGCTTCTTCGGCGGCTGCTTGCTGTGCTGCTTTAAGCTGTGCGTCCTGTGCTGCTTCGTGCATTAGTTCGTCAATCTCGTTTTCCATTTTGGAAAATAATTCATCGGTGTAATTGTCGGAGACTTTGGAGCGTAGAGCCTTCAACTCCTCTTCGATAACGGATTCAGGCTTATGCAAGGTAACCGCAATCATCGCGGCGTTGGAAAGCACTGAAGAATTAGCAGAAGGACAAAACCGCCAGCCGTCCAGGATCAAGGTCTGGAGTTTAACCACCAGCCGCGCGGGAATATCGGAAAACTGTTGCGTTCGGTTATAGCGTGCTTCTGCATTTGCAATTTGACGCTGTAGAACTTCCTGATCAGGCTGATACTTTGCTGCGATGTTGTCGAGGTAAGTTTGTAACTCCGGGGAAATTTGGGTCTGTGGTTTATTTTTTGTAGTCATGTAGGGTCTCCGTATCGGTAATAAATAGGCGTAACTGTTCGCTGGCGCTGGTGGTATGCGTCAGTAGTATTGTTTTGCGTGATTTCTTGGTGTATCAGTAAGCGGGGTTGAAAGTCTGGTTGCAGGTCGGGCAGAAGTTCGGACGGCCTCCGGTCAGAAGATACCAGCGGCAGACGCTTGAACGGTCAACGATAAAATCAACCAGCCCAAAATCAGCGAACATCGAAAGATTTCGATGCACTGTTGAAAGCGGTAGGTTTACCAACTTTGACAGGTCGAAGGCTGTTAACGGGATCTGAGTTTGTATCAGGTGGTGAAGAAGGTGGATTCTTGAAGTTGTCAGCGTTAGCCCGAATTGCTTAAGGATATCGGCCAGCATTTTACGCTCATCTGCCGATGGCGGAACAAAAGCTGGCGGAGTTAAGGCGGTGCACAAAATGTCCTCTCTGTAAGTTATTCATCACAGAGGTTATTTTATCATAATTAGCCCCAAATATCAAGATAATGAGAATTACTATCATTTACCGCCAATCAATGCAATCGATGACCGGAAGCAAAGCAGAGACGTTAAATTCGTGTATATATACTTGTGTTTGACCAATGCGGGATAGCTCGTGTCCGACCGTCCGCTGCACAAGTGGAAGATTGTTAGTTTTCGCAGCTTCAGTGACAAAAGTATGGCGTAAACTGTGGATGATACGACGACGCTTAAAGTCATCTAGGTAATGTATACCCAGAGTTTCACGTATGCCGTGAAAAATTCGTGTCAACTGTGTTTTATTAGTGACTTGAGGGAAGAGCCTTGCATCTGGATTCTTGTCTTTGAGATAACCTAAGAAGTTCATTTCTACCAAGCGAAGCGAAAGAGGAATCTGTCGTATTCCAGCATCAGTCTTACTGTCCTGGATCATAACGTAGTGTCGCTGGCTGTCGTCATCCAGACGGATATCTGAAACTTTCAAAGCTGCGATTTCAGAGCGACGAGCACCAGTATATGCAAGCAACAAAAACACCCATTTTTTCCAGTCTTCAAGCGTTGCAAAGTACGCCACCAGCTTTCGCATCTCAGTAAGGCTATAGTTGCCATAGCTTCTGCTTTTCGCCTCAAATTTGACATTATTTGTTGGCGATGAATCAAGAACATCTTCTTCTTTGACCAGGTAGGCAAACAACCCCTGACACAGCTTTAAATAACCGTTAACTGTCCTCGAAGACACAAGGTTTTCTTCAGGGATATCATCCGCGTCAAGACACTCCTGAGTAGTCATCTTGTTGTACGGCTTTTTATTCTGCTGGGGAAGTCCCGCAGCCATCTCGAGTAAATTTTTGATATCACGACGTGTGATGCTATCGACGATAGTATCAGCCCCCAGAACAGCCTCTATGACTTCGTAATACTTTTCACTTTCCTGACGGTTCTTGGGAGTCCAGTCCGACTTAAATTTTACAAACCCCTTCCAGGCTTCAGCTAAGGTAAGTGTGCACTGGCTGGCACTTTCAGAAGCGGCATTCTGTACGGATCTGGGTACAGGAGCATTTTGTTTTATGTTCGATACAATCTGTGAGTAACGAGTAAGATCTTTTCGTAAAAATGCAGAGTGAGCTTCTTGGGACTGGTGCAAAAGCACGGCGTAATTTGCAGCGGCGGACGCTATTTCTTTTTCCATCCCTTGGATGTCACATTCCGATGACAGCGCCCGTCTAAAGTAGTTTTCCGCTCCTGACTCATCACCGCTGAAAAGTGCATCCTGAAAATGTTCCTGGAAAAAGGAGGAGCATGCTTCTCTGAACTCTATCGGCGTAGGTTCTTCATTATTTAACCGTTCAGTACGTGCTTCGCCGGGAATATCTTCCACATACTGCAAGATCTCGGCGTTCATACCCGCTACGAATAAATCAATGTCCTGCGTCGTTAGTTTTTTCATCGTTTTTATTATCTTGAGAAGTTGTCCGCGCCCTATCCTACCAAGTCTGAAAAGCGATATGTACGGGCTAAGGCGAGAAATGATAAACCGGCAGCGACGGGGGCTATCAGTTCCCAAAGAACAACGAAAAAACTGACGTTCAGTAAAGCGAAAGTAGACATAGTAAATGTCGTTGCGGCGGAGCGTATGGGGGATGTTGCAACCGTTGGTGTATCCCATTATGTAACTCATTTTTGCTTTTGAGCACCTGAGATACACCAACGTATTGTTTTAGAATAAGTTGAAGCTGACCGATAAGCCGGGTTCTGTCGTGGACAGTCATTCATCTAGGCCAGCAATCGCTCACTGGCTCAAGCAGCCTACCCGGGTTCAGTACGGGCCGTACCTTGTGAACCCCTATTTGGCCTTGCTCCGGGTGGAGTTTACCGTGCCACGGACTGTTACCAGCCGCGCGGTGCGCTCTTACCGCACCCTTTCACCCTTACCTGATCCCACTTGCGTGGGCCATCGGCGGTTTGCTCTCTGTTGCACTGGTCGTGGGTTTCCCCCCCAGGCGTTACCTGGCACCCTGCCCTATGGAGCCCGGACTTTCCTCCCCTCCGCCCGTCTCCCCCGAAAGGGACGACGACGAAGCGGCGACTGTCTGGTCAGCTTCGGCGCGCAGTATAGAGGGTTTGCGCGCCGCTGTCACCCTTGGGTGTGCATCCCCACCTGCAAAGTCGCGGCGATATTGCGGGAAGCGCGGTAAATGTTGTCATAGGCGCCACGAAACGCCTCTTCCAGTGAACCAATGCTGGTCAACACGCTGAACACGGCGTCAATGCCGTACTGGTGCACTACGCCAACGTCCTGGGTCAGGCTACCGGCAATGCCTATCACCGGCTTATGGTATTTTTTTGCGACGTTCGCTACGCCGACGGGCACTTTGCCGTGAATGCTCTGGCTGTCGATGCGCCCTTCCCCCGTCAGCACCCAGGTGCAGTCGTGGATATGCTCTTCAAGGTTGAGTGCCTGGGTGACAATCTCAATCCCACTCTTAAGTTCCGCGCCGAGCAACGCCATCAGCGCCGCGCCCATACCGCCCGCAGCACCAGCTCCCGGTACGTGCTTCACGTCGATACGCAGGGATTTTTTAATCACGTCTGCAAAGTGGCTGAGATTGGCGTCCAGCTCGAGGATCATCCCCTCTGTCGCCCCTTTTTGTGGGCCGAAGACGCGCGACGCGCCTTTCTCCCCCACCAGCGGGTTGGTGACGTCGCAGGCGACGTGGATCGCACAACGCTGAAGACGCGTATCAAGACCCGAAAGATCAATACCGTTAAGCGCCATCAGGCTTCCGCCGCCGTAGCCGATCTCAGTGCCGTTGGCATCGCTGAGCTTCGCCCCGAGCGCCTGCATCATTCCCGTGCCACCGTCATTGGTCGCGCTGCCGCCGATACCGATAATAATATTGCGCGCGCCTTTATCCAGCGCGCAGAGGATAAGCTCCCCGGTGCCGCGTGAAGTGGTAACCAGCGGGTTGCGCTGTGCCGGAGGGACTAATGCCAGACCGCTGGCTGCCGCCATCTCGATAAATGCAGTGCTGCCGTCGCCGGACATTCCCCAGCAGGCATTCACCTTTTCACCCAGCGGGCCCGTGACGACGGCATAATGTTCGCTGCCGTGGGTGGCGGCGATCATCGCTTCAACCGTGCCTTCCCCGCCGTCAGCAACGGGAACAGAAACATAAAGTGCGTCGGGGAAGATTTCCCGAAATCCTTTTTCTATCGCCTGAGCTACCTCGGTGGCAGAAAGGCTTTCTTTATAAGAGTCTGGCGCGATTACGATTTTCATAGTTGTAGCCTGTTACAGCACGGATCCGGCCTGGACCGTAGGCCCGGTAGGCAAAGCGCCACCGGGCAGGACGTCATTAGCGAGCAACTTCCACTTTCGCCAGTTTTTCGTAGTAGCATGCAATCGCGCTGTGGTCGGCGGTGCCCAAACCGTCCGCGCGCAGCGCCTGCATCATCTCCATGACCGCAGCGGTCAGCGGCAGCTGTGCGCCCACGCCGTGAGAGGTATCCAGCGCGTTAGCCAGATCTTTAATGTGCAGATCGATGCGGAAACCCGGCTTGAAGTTACGATCCATCACCATCGGCGCTTTCGCATCCAGCACCGTGCTGCCCGCAAGGCCGCCACGGATTGCCTGATACACCAGATCCGGGTTCACGCCCGCCTTGGTGGCCAACGTCAACGCTTCTGACATCGCCGCGATATTCAGCGCCACAATCACCTGGTTCGCCAGCTTGGTGACGTTACCCGCGCCGATTTCACCGGTATGCACCACGGAACCGGCCATGGCTTTCATCAGGTCGTAATATTTGTCGAAAATCGCCTTATCGCCGCCCACCATCACCGACAGCGTGCCGTCGATGGCTTTTGGCTCGCCGCCGCTGACCGGTGCGTCTAGCATGTCCACGCCTTTCACCTTAAGCGCCTCGCTGATTTCACGGCTGGCCAGCGGGGCAATAGAGCTCATGTCGATCACCACAAGGCCCGGCTTCGCACCGTCGATAATGCCGTTCTCGCCCAGAGCGACCTCTTTCACGTGCGGGGAGTTTGGCAGCATGGTGATGATCACATCGCACTGCTCGGCAATCGCTTTGGCCGTGGTTGCCGCTTCCGCCCCGGCTGAAATCACTTCCGCCACGGCGTCTGAATTACGGTCTAACACCACCAGTGAGTAACCCGCTTTGATGAGGTTCTTACTCATTGGTTTACCCATGATACCTAAGCCAATAAAGCCCACTTTCAGCGTCATAATCTTTTCCTCAGTGATGGTTATTTTTTAAAAGCGTCTGCTAATTTCTGCGTGGCGGAGCGGAACACGCCGAGATCGCTGCCAACGGCAACGAACGTCGCCCCCCACTCCAGATAGCGGCGGGCATCGGCTTCAACCGGGGCCAGAATGCCGCACGGTTTGCCGTGCGCTTTGGCACGCGCGAAAATGTGCTGAATGGCGCGCTGCACGTCAGGATGGCCCGCATTACCCAGATGCCCGAACGCAGCGGCCAGGTCGCTTGGACCGACAAAGATGCCGTCCACGCCGTCGGTTGCGGCGATGGCATCGACGTTATCCACGCCCTGCTGGCTCTCAATCTGCACCAGGATGGTGATGTTCTTGTTGGACTGGGCGAAGTAGTCCGGCACGGTGCCAAACATGTTGGCGCGGTGCGAAACGGACACGCCGCGAATGCCTTCCGGCGGATAGCGGGTAGAGGCCACGGCCAGCACCGCCTCTTCTTCCGTTTCCACAAACGGGATCAGGAAGTTGTAGAAACCGATATCCAGCAGGCGCTTGATGATGACCGGCTCGTTCGTCGGCACGCGTACCACCGGCGCGCTATGGCTGCCCTTCAGCGCCATCAGCTGCGGAATAAAGGTGCTGATGTCGTTTGGCGCATGTTCGCCGTCCAGCACCAGCCAGTCGAACCCGGCCAGTCCCAGCACTTCGGTGCTGATCGGGCTTGCCAGCGCAGACCAGCAGCCAATCTGAATCTGGTGTGCCGCGAGGGCCGCTTTAAACTTGTTCGGGAAGATATCGTTACTCATCGCTTATACCTTTGCTTATTTCTGCAATTCCATACGTTTGATGTCGCCTACCACGAACAGGTAGCAGAACATCGCCATCAACGCTGAACAGCCAACGAATACCAGTGCCGCGTTGAATGAATGCAGCTCACTGACCAGATAACCAATGACCAATGGAGTCGCGATGGACGCCACGTTGCCAAAGACGTTAAATACCCCCCCGCACAGGCCAACAATCTCTTTCGGCGCGGTGTCGGAAATCACCGGCCAGCCCAGCGCACCAAAGCCTTTGCCGAAGAACGCCAGCGCCATCAGGGCCACCACCAGCGTGGTGTTGTTGGTGTAGTTGCACAGAATGATGGACGATGCCAGCAGCATGCCGAGCACAATCGGCAGCTTGCGTGCCAGGGTTATCGACTTGCCCTGCTTAATCAGATAATCCGAGAACACCCCGCCCAGCACGCCACCGGCAAAACCGCACAGCGCCGGAATGGAGGCCACAAGGCCCACTTTCAGAATCGACATTCCTTTTTCCTGCACCAGATAAATCGGGAACCAGGTAAGGAAGAACCAGGTGATGGTGTTGATAAAGTATTGACCAAAAAAGACGCCCAACATCATGCGGTTGGTCAACAACTGTTTGATGTAATGGAGCTTCGGACCGCCTGCGACCTGCGCACCGGGCTTTTTGTGGTCCATATCCACCACCGCGCCTCCTTCGGAGATGAACTTCAGCTCCTGCTCTGACATACGAGGATGGTCGGTCGGGTTATGGATGTACTTCACCCATACGCCGGTCAGCACGAAACCAATCACGCCCATTACGGTAAAGACATGTTCCCAACCCCAGGCAAAGGTCAGCCAGCCCAGCAGCGGGGAGAAGATTGCCAGCGAGAAATACTGCGCGGCGTTAAACAACGCAGACGCGGTGCCGCGCTCTTTGGTCGGGAACCAGGCCGCCACGATACGGGCGTTGGCAGGGAACGACGGCGCTTCCGAGAAGCCGAGCATAAAGCGCATGATGAACATCGACACGCCCGCCCAGGCCAGCGGGAAGACATCCACAAAGCCCTGCATGAAGGTGAACAGCGACCAGAAGAACAGGCTGTAGGTATAGACCTTTTTCGAGCCGAACTTATCCAGTAGCCAGCCGCCGGGGATTTGCATCAGCAGGTAGGCCCAGCCGAAGGCGGAGAAGATATACCCCATCGAGACGGCACTGAGCTGCAGCTCTTTTGCCACCTCCGTACCGGCAATCGACAGCGTCGCACGGTCAGCGTAGTTAATGGCCGTGACGATAAAAATAATCAATAATATTAAATAGCGAGTGGGTACACCCTTTTTCGATTCTACAACGGTATCCAGAATCATTTTTATTTCCTCAGGCACAGCGAAATTTATATTTATAATTTTAGAAAACATATTTCCTGATTATTTATCGATAGCAGGCAATATCAGGTAATTAACCAGACGCAATATCAATGTGATTTAGTATAATCATCACTTTATGGCATCGCACTGGATTAACGCTCAATTATCACACCTGAAATGAATAAGTTTTTGAGCATATGCACAAAGCACTGGGCGCTGCTGCACAGAATCACGTATTCACAGCCACAGTGCGCTATCTCTCGCTTTAGGGGGTGATCTGGATCACATTCTTATATCACAAGTCCTGACATTCTTTATTTAAGAAAGCAGCGTCTTTATTTCGATAAAAGTAAATAACTATCTGCATGGCTGCATTAATAATCAGACACTTTGCTGGAGAATAGTGAACAATGGCCGACATTGAAATTCGACAGGCATCGCCAACGGCGTTTTATATAAAAGTACATGACACCGATAACGTGGCGATTATTGTCAACGACAACGGCTTAAAAGCGGGAACCCGTTTCCCGGACGGGCTGGAATTGATTGAGCATATTCCGCAGGGGCATAAGGTGGCGCTGGTGGATATCCCGGCGCACGGTGAAATCGTGCGCTACGGTGAAATTATTGGCTATGCCGTCCGCGCTATCCCGCAGGGAAGCTGGATTGAAGAGTCGCTGGTTGAACTGCCAAAAGCGCCGCCGCTGAATACCCTGCCGCTGGCGACCCGCGTGCCTGAACCGCTGCCACCGCTGGAGGGCTATACCTTCGAAGGCTACCGCAATGCGGACGGCAGCGTCGGCACCAAGAACCTGCTCGGTATTACCACCAGCGTGCACTGCGTGGCGGGCGTGGTGGATTACGTGGTGAAAATCATCGAGCGCGATCTGCTGCCGAAATACCCGAACGTGGATGGCGTAGTGGGTCTGAACCACCTCTACGGCTGCGGCGTGGCGATCAACGCGCCCGCTGCCGTGGTGCCGATCCGCACCATTCACAATATTGCCCTCAACCCGAACTTTGGCGGCGAGGTGATGGTCATCGGTCTGGGGTGTGAAAAGTTACAGCCTGAGCGCCTGCTGCAGGGCACCGAGGATGTGAAAGCGATTCCGGTAGACGATGCCAGCATCGTGCGTCTGCAGGACGAGCATCACGTCGGTTTTCGGTCGATGGTCGACGATATTCTGCAGGTGGCTGAACGCCATCTGGACAAGCTCAACAAACGTCAGCGCGAAACCTGCCCGGCCTCTGAGCTGGTGGTGGGAACCCAGTGCGGCGGCAGCGATGCGTTTTCCGGCGTGACCGCCAACCCGGCGGTGGGCTATGCGTCCGATCTGTTCGTGCGCTGCGGCGCCACGGTGATGTTCTCCGAAGTGACCGAAGTGCGTGACGCCATCCACCTGCTGACGCCGCGCGCCGTCAACGAAGAGGTGGGCAAACGCCTGCTGGAAGAGATGGCCTGGTACGATAACTATCTTGATATGGGCCAAACCGACCGCAGCGCCAACCCGTCGCCGGGCAACAAAAAAGGCGGCCTGGCCAACGTAGTGGAAAAAGCCCTTGGGTCGATTGCCAAATCCGGCCAGAGCGCGATTGTCGAAGTGCTCTCTCCGGGCCAGCGCCCGACAAAGCGCGGCCTGATTTACGCGGCAACGCCAGCCAGCGATTTCGTCTGCGGCACGCAGCAGGTGGCGTCCGGCATTACGGTGCAGGTCTTTACCACCGGCCGCGGCACGCCGTACGGCCTGATGGCGGTGCCGGTGATCAAGATGGCGACCCGCACCGAGCTGGCAAACCGCTGGTATGACTTAATGGACATCAACGCGGGCACCATCGCCACCGGCGAAGAGAGCATTGAAGATGTGGGCTGGAAGCTGTTCCACTTCATTCTGGATGTCGCTAGCGGGCGGAAGAAAACCTTCTCTGACCAATGGGGATTGCATAACCAGCTGGCGGTGTTTAACCCGGCACCGGTGACGTGACTTCCCCTCACCCTGCCCTCTCCCCATAGGGGAGAGGGTAAAAACCTTAAACCAACACCACATCAATCCCGCTTTTCCGCAGCCCGTCCAGGCTCTCCGCCGGAATGCCTTCATCGACAATAATCATATCAATCCTTTGCGTATCAATGATTTTATGCAGGCTTGAGCGGTTAAATTTGCTGGAGTCAGTGACAACGATAATACGCTCCGCCACCTCGCACATTTTGCGGTTCAGACGGGCTTCGTCTTCGTTATGCGTGCTCACGCCGCGATCGAGATCGATGGCGTCAACGCCCAGGAACAGCAGGTCAAAATGATAATTCTGTAGCGACTGTTCTGCCTGGTCACCGTAGAAAGATTGCGACTGACGGCGCAGATGCCCGCCGGTCATCAGCAGTTCCACCCCTTCCGCTTCCAGCAACGCATTCGCCACGTTCATCCCGTTGGTCATCGCAATCACGTCCGTATGCTGGCGCAGCATGCGGGCGATTTCATACGTCGTGGTGCCGGAGTCCAGAATAATACGGTGCCCGGGTTTGACCAGCGCGGCAGCGGCCTGCGCGATACTGCGCTTCACCGCCGTATTCAGCGAGCTTTTATCCTCCACGGAAGGCTCAGCGCCCGGCATGTTGCCTTCGCAAATCAATGCCCCACCGTAAGCGCGAACGGCGATGCCCTGCTTCTCCAGGAACGCCAGGTCGTTGCGGATCGTCACCGTCGATACGCCGTACAGATGAGACAGGTCGTTAACCTGCACGCTTCCCTGCGCCCGCAGCCGCTGAATGATCTGCTCTCGCCTTTCACTGGTGCCGGTGATGCGCTTTTCCGCGGATGAATCGGTGCTGCTCATACGAGATCCTTAATAAATTGTCTTTCGTTTCATTTCGTTTTGCCTATTAAGGCCTTTCTTTTTCGGGAATGCAAGTCCCGCCTGACGTCCAGACGCAAGCCAACATGGCGCTGAAACCTTTCATTATGTTTCTTTTGTGAAACAGATCGGAAAACTATTATCTTTCGTTTTATTTTTATATCACCATGATGCAGGATTAAATGAAACAAAACGAAAGACAAGTATCATTACCATCCGAAATGGAGAGGAAAGTGAAACATCTGACAGAAATGGTGGAACAACATAAACGAGGGAATTCAAACGGGATCTATGCCGTCTGTTCCGCACATCCGCTGGTACTTGAAGCTGCCATTCGTTACGCGCATTCGCATCAGTCGCCGCTGCTGATCGAGGCCACCTCCAATCAGGTGGATCAGTTTGGCGGCTATACCGGCATGACGCCTGCGGATTTTCACGGGTTTGTCTGTCAGCTGGCCGAGTCGCTCGGTTTTCCGACCTCACAGCTGATCCTCGGCGGCGATCATTTAGGCCCTAACCGCTGGCAAAATCTCCCTGCGGAACAGGCGATGGCAAATGCCGACGATCTGATCAAAAGCTATGTTTCCGCCGGATTCAAAAAGATCCACCTCGACTGCAGCATGTCCTGCGAGGACGACCCGGTTCCCCTGACCGACGCGATCGTTGCCGCACGCGCCGCACGCCTGGCGAAGATTGCCGAAGCGACCTGTCGCGATCGGTTTGGTGAATCCGATCTGGTCTACGTTATCGGTACGGAAGTGCCGGTTCCCGGCGGCGCGCACGAGACGCTCACCGAACTTGCCGTCACCACGCCGGACGCGGCCCGCGCCACGCTTGAGGCGCACCGCCACGCGTTCGAAAAGGAAGGCTTAAGCGACATCTGGCCGCGCATTATTGGCCTGGTGGTCCAGCCTGGCGTGGAGTTCGACCACGCGCACGTCTGCGACTATCAGCCGCAGAAAGCCGTTGCCCTGAGCAAAATGGTTGAAGCCTACGATACGCTGGTGTTTGAAGCGCACTCCACCGACTACCAGACGCCGCAGGCGCTGCGTCAGCTGGTCAACGATCACTTTGCGATCCTGAAAGTTGGCCCCGCCCTGACCTTCGCCCTGCGCGAAGCGCTGTTCTCGCTGGCCGCCATAGAAGAGGAACTGCTGCCGGCAAAAGCCAGCTCCGGCCTGCGTCACGTGCTGGAAAACGTCATGCTCGATCGCCCAGAGTACTGGCAAAGCCATTACCACGGTGACGGCAACGCGCGTCGCCTGGCGCGCGGCTACAGCTACTCTGACCGCGTGCGCTACTACTGGCCGGACAGCCAGATCGACGACGCCTTTGAACGGCTGGTGCGTAACCTGGCAGACGAGCCTATTCCTCTGCCGCTGATCAGCCAGTACCTGCCGCTGCAGTACGGCAAAGTTCGCGAGGGCGCTCTCAAGTCAACGCCACGGGAACTCATCATCGACCACATTCAGGACATACTCCAGCAGTACCACGCCGCCTGCGAAGGCGTAACGACTCAAAACGCATAATTAAAAAAGAGGAAAACGCTATGCCAAACATTGTTTTATGCCGCATCGACGAACGCCTGATCCACGGTCAGGTGGGCGTGCAGTGGGTGGGGTTTGCGGGGGCAAACCTGGTGCTGGTCGCTAACGATGAGGTCGCAGAGGATCCGGTTCAACAGAACCTGATGGAAATGGTGCTCGCGGAAGGGATCGCCGTGCGCTTCTGGTCGCTGCAAAAAGCGATCGACAATATTCATCGCGCCGCTGACCGCCAGAAAATCCTGCTGGTCTGCAAATCACCCGCCGATTTTCTAAAGCTGGTTGAGGGCGGCGTGCCCATCACCCGTATTAACGTCGGAAACATGCACTACGCCAGTGGCAAACAACAAATTGCCAAAACGGTCTCTGTCGACGCGAACGATATCGCCGCGTTCAACGGCCTGAAAGCGGCCGGTGTGGAATGCTTCGTTCAGGGCGTTCCAACAGAAACTGCTTTGGATCTCTTTAAACTGCTCTGAGGGATTCACAATGGAAATCAGTCTGTTGCAGGCGCTGGGGTTGGGCATACTCGCCTTTATCGCCGGTCTGGATATGTTTAACGGGTTAACGCACATGCACCGCCCGGTGGTACTCGGGCCGCTGGTCGGCCTGATTCTGGGCGATCTGCACACCGGCATTTTGACCGGCGGTACGTTAGAGCTGGTCTGGATGGGGCTGGCCCCGCTCGCCGGTGCCCAGCCGCCGAACGTCATTATCGGCACCATCGTGGGTACCGCATTTGCCATCAGCACCGGCGTGAAGCCAGAAGTTGCGGTTGGCGTCGCCGTGCCGTTTGCCGTTGCGGTTCAGATGGGGATTACGTTCCTCTTCTCGGTAATGTCCGGCGTCATGTCGCGCTGCGATCGCATGGCGGCCAATGCTGATACTCACGGTATTGAACGGGTTAACTATCTTGCGCTGCTGGCGCTCGGCATCTTCTATTTTCTGTGCGCGTTCCTGCCGATCTACTTCGGTGCGGAACATGCGAAAACCGCCATTGACGTTCTGCCAGCGCGTCTGATTGACGGCCTCGGCGTCGCGGGCGGCATCATGCCAGCCATCGGCTTCGCCGTGCTGCTGAAGATCATGATGAAAAACGTCTACATCCCTTACTTCATTATCGGTTTTGTCGCCGCCGCCTGGCTCAAGCTTCCGGTGCTGGCGATTGCGGCCGCCGCGCTGGCCATGGCGCTGATCGACCTGATGCGTAAATCACCTGAACCGACGGCTCCCGCAGCCCAGAAAGAGGAATTCGAAGATGGCATCTAATCAAACAACGTTACCGGGCGTCTCTGAAACTGAAGAGACCCTGCTGACCGGCGTGAATGAAAACGTCTACGAAGACCAAAGCATCGGTGCCGAGCTGACGAAAAAGGATATTAACCGCGTAGCCTGGCGTTCCATGCTGCTGCAGGCCTCGTTCAACTATGAACGTATGCAGGCCTCCGGCTGGCTGTACGGGCTACTGCCCGCGTTGAAAAAGATCCACACCAACAAGCGGGACCTGGCGCGGGCAATGAAAGGCCATATGGGCTTCTTTAACACCCACCCGTTCCTGGTGACCTTTGTTATCGGCATCATTCTGGCGATGGAGCGATCCAAGCAGGATGTGAACAGCATCCAGAGCACCAAAATTGCCGTCGGCGCGCCGCTCGGCGGCATTGGCGACGCCATGTTCTGGCTAACCCTGCTGCCCATCTGCGGCGGTATTGGTGCCAGCATGGCGCTGCAAGGGTCGATTCTGGGCGCGGTGGTCTTTATCGTGCTGTTTAACGTGGTACACCTTGGCCTGCGTTTTGGCCTGGCGCACTACGCTTACCGGATGGGCGTCGCGGCCATTCCGCTGATTAAAGCCAACACCAAAAAGGTAGGCCACGCGGCGTCTATCGTCGGGATGACGGTGATCGGCGCGCTGGTGGCAACCTACGTCCGCCTCAATACCACGCTCGAAATCAAGGCGGGTGATGCCGTTGTCAAACTGCAGGCCGACGTCATCGACAAGCTGATGCCCGCGTTCCTGCCGCTGGTCTACACCCTGACCATGTTCTGGCTGGTACGCCGCGGCTGGAGCCCGCTGCGGCTAATCGGTATCACCGTGCTGCTGGGCGTTGTCGGTAAATTCTGTCACTTCCTGTAAAAGCAAAGAGGTTGCGATGTTAGGCATTATTTTGACGGGTCACGGCGGTTTTGCCAGCGGGCTTGAGCAGGCGATGAAGCAGATCCTCGGCGAGCAGCCGCAGTTTATCGCCATTGATTTTCCGGAAACCTCCACCACCGCGCGGCTGACCGCTCAGCTTGAGCAGGCGGTGAGCGAACTCGATGCGCAGCACGATATTGTGTTTCTCACCGACCTGCTCGGCGGCACGCCGTTCCGCGTGGCGTCAACGCTCGCGATGCAAAGGCCGGGCAGCGAAGTGATTACCGGCACCAACCTGCAGCTTCTGCTGGAGATGGTGCTGGAGCGCGACGGATTAAGCAGCGAAGCGTTTCGTCTGCAGGCGCTGGAGTGCGGACACCGCGGCCTGACGAGCCTGGTGGACGAGCTGGGGCGCTGTCGCGAGGAAGCGCCTGCCGAGGAAGGGATATGAGCCAGCTGCTGCGCGCGCGACGGATCCTTACCGAACAGGGCTGGCTGGACGACCACCAGCTACGCATTGAAAGCGGTGCAGTTGCGGCGATTGAACCCATCCCGGCGGGCGTTACGACGCGGGATGCGGAGCTACTTTGCCCGGCCTATATCGATACGCACGTCCACGGCGGCGCGGGCGTGGACGTCATGGATGATGCGCCCGGCGTGCTGGACACCCTGGCAATGCATAAAGCCCGCGAAGGCGTGGGCGCATTTTTACCCACCACCGTGACAGCGCCGCTGGAGAGTATTCACGCCGCGCTGATGCGTATCGCCCGGCGCACTCAGTCCGGCGGCCCCGGCGCGCAGATCCTGGGCAGCTATCTGGAAGGACCGTACTTTACGCCGCAGAACAAAGGGGCGCATCCGCCGGAGCTGTTCCGGGAGCTGGATATCGCCGAGCTGGACAGGCTGGTTGACGTTTCACAGAGCACGCTGCGGGTAGTGGCGCTCGCGCCAGAAAAGCCCGGTGCGCTGCAGGCAATTCATCATCTTAAACAGCGCGGGATACGCGTGATGCTGGGCCACAGCGCTGCCACGTACCGGCAAACTCTTGCCGCGTTTGATGCGGGTGCCGACGGGCTGGTTCACTGCTACAACGGCATGACGGGGCTGCACCACAGAGAGCCCGGCATGGTCGGCGCAGGGCTTACGGACAAACGGGCGTGGCTGGAGCTGATTGCCGACGGCCACCACGTCCATCCGGGGGCGATGCGCTTATGCTGCTGCTGCGCGCAGGATCGCGTGGTGCTGATTACCGATGCCATGCAGGCGGCAGGTATGCCGGACGGTCGGTATACGCTCTGTGGTGAAGAGGTCACGATGCACCACGGCGTGGTGAAAACCGCCTCCGGCGGGCTGGCGGGCAGCACGCTGTCGCTGGATGCCGCGGTCAGGAATATGGTGGAGTATGCGGGCGTAACCCCCGAAGACGCTATCCATATGGCCTCGCTGCACCCTGCCCGGCTGCTGGGCGTTGACGGTCAGCTCGGATCCATAGCCCCGGGTAAACGCGCCAAT
This sequence comes from Enterobacter cloacae complex sp. CARB60, assembly GCF_036487345.1. Lineage (NCBI taxonomy): Bacteria > Pseudomonadati > Pseudomonadota > Gammaproteobacteria > Enterobacterales > Enterobacteriaceae > Enterobacter > Enterobacter cloacae complex sp. CARB60. Next base: position 440,954 of record NZ_JAZKLC010000002.1, on the reverse strand, counting down.
ATTATTTCGCTGGACGGTGGTTTACACCTCCAGCAGATCTGGATTCAGGGCCAGGCTCTCCCCCTTTAGCCCTTTCATTGTGTTTCCTGTTGGCCTTACGGCACCCGATCGTAAGGCCTTTCTTTTCCTTTCCTTAAACTTACCCTTTCCTTTCACGATCACACTTTTCGTTTTATTTCTTTTCTTCCATTGAAGTTTCGATTTCTTTTCTATAGATTTTATTTAACTGCTTAAGTGAACAAGTGAAACGAAACGAAAGATAGCGACACGATTGCCAGCGTCTGATGTGGAATTCACAAGACTAAGGACTGAGTTATGCCACAAACCACTACCGCCGCCACAACCGGCACCTGGACCGAGGAAGAGATCCGCCAGCAGCCTGCCAGCTGGATCCGCTCGCTCAACAACATCGATAACCTGCGTGCTTCGATCGACAGTTTCCTGACGCCGCTGCTGCGCAAGAACGATCTGCGGATCGTCCTGACCGGCGCGGGCACGTCCGCCTTTATCGGCGATATCGTTTCTCCCTGGCTCGCGAGCTACACCGGGAAAAACTTCGCGGCCGTCCCGACAACCGATCTGGTCACGAACCCAATGGACTACTTCAGCCCTGCGCATCCGCTGCTGCTGATTTCATTTGCCCGCTCCGGCAACAGTCCGGAAAGCGTCGCGGCCGTTGAGCTGGCAAACCAGTTCGTGCCGGAGTGCTACCACCTGTCGATTACCTGCAACGAGGCGGGGAGCCTGTACCAGAACGCCGTCGACAGCGATAACGCCTATGCCCTGCTGATGCCTGCCGAAACGCACGATCGCGGGTTCGCGATGACCAGCAGCATCACCACCATGATGGCGAGCTGTCTGGCGGTGTTTGCTCCGGAAACGATCAATAGCCACACCTTCCGCGACGTGGCAGATCGCTGTCAGGCGATCCTCGCCTCACTCGGCGATTTCAGCCACGGCGTCTTTGGCAGCGAGCCGTGGAAAAGGATCGTGTATCTGGGAAGCGGCGGCCTGCAGGGCGCGGCGCGCGAATCGGCGCTGAAGGTGCTGGAGCTGACGGCGGGCAAGCTGGCGGCATTTTACGACTCCCCGACGGGCTTCCGTCACGGGCCGAAGTCTCTGGTCGATAGCGAAACGCTGGTGGTGGTGTTTATCTCCAGCCACCCGTATACGCGTCAGTACGATCTGGATCTGCTGGCCGAGCTGCGCCGCGATCGTCAGGCCCTGCGCGTCGTCGCCATCGCCGCTGAAAGCGATCCGGTGATTGAAGCGGGTCCGCACATCCTGCTGCCGCCTTCACGGCCGTTTATCGATATGGAACAGGCGTTCTGCTTCCTGATGTATGCCCAGGTCTTTGCACTCACCCAGTCGCTCAGCGTAGGCAATACGCCCGATACGCCATCCGCCAGCGGGACGGTCAACCGCGTGGTGCAGGGCGTTGTTATTCACCCGTGGCAGGCTTAAGAGGATCGGATCATGAGTATTATTTCTACCAAATATCTTCTGCAGGACGCGCAGGCAAAAGGCTACGCCGTTCCGGCGTTCAACATCCACAACGCGGAGACGATCCAGGCGATCCTCGAAGCGTGCAGCGAAATGCGATCGCCGGTGATCCTCGCGGGCACACCGGGCACCTTTAAGCATATTGCGCTGGAAGAGATCTACGCCCTGTGCAGCGCGTACTCCCACACCTACGACATGCCGCTGGCGCTGCACCTCGATCACCACGAATCGCTGGACGATATTCGCCGCAAGGTCAACGCGGGCGTGCGCAGCGCGATGATCGACGGCAGCCACTATCCGTTTGAACAAAACGTGAAGCTGGTGAAGTCGGTGGTCGATTTCTGCCACCTCAACGACTGCAGCGTCGAAGCCGAGCTGGGCCGTCTGGGCGGCGTGGAAGATGACATGAGCGTGGACGCCGAAAGCGCGTTCCTCACCGATCCGCAGGAGGCGAAACGCTTCGTCGAACTGACCGGCGTCGATAGCCTTGCTGTCGCCATCGGCACCGCGCACGGCCTGTATACCAAACGCCCGAAAATTGACTTCCAACGGCTGGCGGAAATCCGCGAAGTGGTCACCGTACCGCTGGTGCTGCACGGCGCGAGCGATGTGCCGGATGAGTTTGTGCGCCGCACCATCGAGCTGGGCGTGTGCAAAGTCAACGTGGCCACCGAGCTGAAAATTGCCTTCTCTGACGCGGTTAAAGCCTGGTTTGCCGAAAACCCGCAGGGGAACGATCCGCGCTTCTACATGCGGGTCGGCATGGACGCCATGAAAGAGGTGGTCAGAAGCAAGATCGCCGTTTGCGGCTCGGCAAACCGGCTCCTGCTTCCTGCCGAAGCCTGATCCCATCGCGCATTACGTCAATACCTAAAAAATAACTATAAGCCTCGCAAATATGAAGGCGCGTCCTTAAGCCGGACAGCGCCTTCCATTATCCTAAAAATCCGAGGAGTCCCTACATGACACAGGAAAAGTCGTTTAAATCGAAAGCGTGGGAATTTTTCCAAAGCCTGGGAAAGACGTTTATGTTCCCGGTCTCTCTGCTGGCCTTTATGGGGTTGCTGCTGGGTATCGGTAGCTCCGTCACCAGCCCTTCAACTATTAAAAGTTTTCCCTTTCTGGGCGGCGAGTTAACGCAGCTAACCTTTGGCTTTATCGCCATGGTGGGCGGCTTCGCCTTTACCTATCTGCCGCTGATGTTTGCCATGGCGATCCCGATGGGCCTCGCCAAACGCAATAAGGCCGTGGGCGCCTTTGCCGGGTTCGTTGGCTACATGCTGATGAACATGAGCATCAACTACTACCTGACCGCCACCCACCAGCTTGCCGACGTCGCCACCATGAGACAGGTAGGACAATCGATCGTGCTGGGGATCCAGACCCTGGAGATGGGCGTGCTGGGCGGTATCGTGGTGGGGGTGATCGTCTATTTCCTGCACGAGCGTTTTCAGGACACGGTGCTGCATGACGCCTTTGCCTTCTTTAGCGGCATTCGTTTTGTGCCCATCATTAGCGCACTCACGCTGTCGCTGGTCGGGCTGTTTATCCCGCTGTTGTGGGAATACGTGGCGCTGGGGATTGCCGGAATTGGCCATATCATTCAGAGCACCAGCGTTTTCGGACCGTTCCTGTACGGCGTAGGCGTGCTGCTGCTTAAGCCCTTTGGTCTGCACCATATTCTGCTGGCGATGGTGCGCTTCACGCCGGCAGGCGGCATTGAGATGGTCAATGGTCATGAAGTGGCTGGCGCGCTGAATATTTTCTACGCCGAGCTGAAAGCCGGACTGCCGTTTAGCCCGCACGTTACCGCGTTTCTTTCGCAAGGCTTTATGCCGACCTTTATCTTTGGCCTGCCTGCCGTGGCGTACGCCATCTACCGCACCGCGCGCCCGGAAAACCGCCCGGTGATTAAGGGGCTGCTGCTTTCTGGCGTGCTGGTCTCTGTCGTCACCGGTATTTCAGAACCGATTGAGTTTCTGTTCCTGTTTATCGCCCCCGCGCTTTACGCCTTCCATATCGTGATGTCTGGCCTGGCGCTGATGGTGATGGCCCTGTTGGGGGTAACCATTGGCAACACCGACGGCGGGATTTTGGATCTGCTGATCTTCGGCGTGATGCAGGGGATGTCGACCAAATGGTATCTGCTGTTCCCGGTCGGTATCGCCTGGTTTGCCATCTACTTCTTCGTCTTCCGCTGGTACATCCTCAAACACGATATCAAGACGCCGGGACGTGAAGTGGACGCGCAGGGTGCGCAGCAGGCCGTCGAAGCCAACACCCGCGCGCGTGGAAAATCGAAATACGATCACGGGCTTATCCTGCGCGCGCTCGGTGGCAAAGAGAACATCGAGTCGCTCGACAACTGCATCACCCGCTTGCGCCTGGTCGTTAAGGAGATGGGGCTTATCGATCGGCAGGCGCTGAAAGCGGCTGGCGCCCTGTCGGTGGTGGTGCTGGATGCTCACAGCGTTCAGGTGATCATCGGCCCGCAGGTGCAGAGCGTCAAAACCGGCATTGAAGCCTTAATTTAACAGGGGGTTGTTGTGTTTGATTTCGACAAAATCATCGAGCGTAAAAGCGATAAGTGCCGTAAATGGGACCATGCGTTTGTCCGCTCGCGCTTTGGTGATGTCCCGCAGGGGTTTATCCCGCTGTGGATCGCAGACATGGATTTCACCTCGCCGCCTGCCGTTATTGAAGGCTTCCAGCGCATCGTGGAGCACGGCACCTTTGGCTATACCTGGTGCTTCGACGAATTTTACGACGCGGTGATGGCCTTCCAGCGCACGCGTCATCAGGTTGAGGTGGAGAAGTCGTGGATCACCCTCACCTACGGCACCGTCTCCACGCTGCATTACACGGTTCAGGCGTTCTGCACGCCTGGCGATAGCGTGATGATGAACACGCCGGTCTACGATCCGTTTGCGATGGCGGCACAGCGCCAGGGCGTGAAGGTCCTTGCTAACCCGCTTCGCGTGGAAGAAAACCGCTATCAGCTGGATTTTGATCTGATTGAAGAGCAGCTCAAAACCCACCGTCCAAAACTGTGGTTCTTCTGCTCGCCGCATAACCCCTCGGGCAGGATCTGGCGCGCGGATGAGATACGCCAGGTCTCCGATCTCTGTAAACGCTACGGCACGATTCTGGTGGTCGATGAGGTTCACGCTGAGCATATTCTGGACGGCACATTCGTCAGCTGTCTGACCTCGGGCTGTGCCGCACTGGACAACCTGATCGTGCTGACGTCGCCAAATAAAGCCTTCAACCTGGGCGGGCTGAAAACGTCCTACTCCATGATCCCGGACGATTCGCTGCGCCAGCGCTTCCGCCAGCAGCTTGAGAAGAACTCGATTACCTCCCCCAATATGTTCGGCGTATGGGGGATTATTCTCGCCTACCAGCACGGCCTGCCGTGGCTCGACGCGCTGAACGGGTATCTGCAAGGGAACGCCCGCTACCTTGCGGACGCTATTCAGACCCACTTCCCGGCGTGGAAGATGATGAACCCGGAATCGTCGTATCTGGCCTGGATAGACGTAAGCGCCGACGACCGCAGCGCCACAGAGTTGACCCAACATTTCGCCCAGCAGGCCGGTGTCGTGATTGAAGATGGCAGCCACTACGTGCAAAACGGCGAAAACTACCTGCGGATTAACTTCGGCACCCAGCGCTACTGGCTGGAGCAATCCATCAACCGAATGCTGAAGCATTACTGATTAGGATCTTAACCGATGAAAAAAGTGCTCACTCTCTCGCTGCTGGCCCTGTTTGTTTCTCACGGCGCTCTGGCCGCTAACTACGCGCTCAACAACGACAATATTGCTCTGTCGTTTGATGACGCAAACTCAACGGTAGTGGTTAAGGACAATAAGGCTAACCATCCGCTCACGCCGCAGGAGCTGTTCTTCCTGACGCTGCCGGACGAGATAAAAATCCACACCGCGGATTTCACCATTAAGCACGTCGAAAAGCAGGACAACGCAATTGTCGTCGACTTTACCCATCCGGACTTTAACGTAACGGTGAAGCTGAACCTGGTGAAGGGAAAATACGCCAGCATCGACTACACCGTTGCCGCAGTCGGCCAGCCGCGAGACGTGGCGAAAATTACCTTCTTCCCGACGAAAAAGCAGTCTCAGGCACCCTATGTTGACGGGGCGATCAACAGCTCGCCGATCGTTGCTGATTCGTTCTTTATTTTGCCCGACAAGCCCATCGTTAACACTTACGCCTATGAGGCGACCACCAATCTCAACGTAGAGCTGAAAACGCCGATCCAGCCGGAAACACCTGTCAGCTTTACCACCTGGTTCGGCACCTTCCCGGAAATCAGCCAGCTGCGCCGCAGCGTGAATCAGTTTATTGATGCCGTGCGTCCGCGACCGTACAAGCCTTATCTGCACTACAACAGCTGGATGGATATCGGCTTTTTCAATCCGTACACCGAGCAGGATGTGCTGGGGCGGATGGACGAGTGGAATAAGGAGTTTATTACCGGACGCGGCGTGGCGCTGGACGCCTTCCTGCTGGACGACGGCTGGGACGACCTTACCGGGCGCTGGCTGTTTGGCCCGGCATTCAGCAACGGTTTTGGCAAGGTTCGGGAAAAAGCCGACAGCCTGCACAGCTCGGTCGGACTATGGCTCTCACCGTGGGGAGGATACAACAAGCCGCGCGACGTGCGCGTCTCGCATGCAAAAGAGTATGGGTTCGAAACCGTCGACGGGAAGCTGGCGCTGTCGGGGCCGAACTACTTTAAGAACTTCAATGAGCAGATCGTTAAGCTTATCAAAAACGAACACATTACCTCGTTCAAGCTGGACGGGATGGGTAATGCCAACGCGCATATCCAGGGCAGCCCGTATGCCTCGGATTTTGACGCCTCTATCGCCCTGCTGCATAACATGCGCAGCGCCAACCCGAATCTGTTTATCAACCTGACGACCGGTACTAACGCCAGCCCGTCCTGGCTGTTCTACGCCGACTCGATCTGGCGCCAGGGCGATGACATCAACCTGTACGGCCCCGGCACGCCGGTGCAGCAGTGGATGACCTACCGCGATGCGGAAACGTACCGCTCCATTGTGCGCAAAGGTCCGCTGTTCCCGCTGAACTCGCTGATGTACCACGGGATCGTCAGCGCGGAAAACGCCTACTACGGGCTGGAGAAAGTACAAACGGACAGCGATTTTGCCGATCAGGTCTGGAGCTACTTCGCGACCGGCACGCAGCTGCAGGAGCTGTATATCACTCCTTCAATGCTGAACAAGGCGAAGTGGGATACCCTGGCGCAGGCGGCAAAGTGGTCGCGGGATAACGCCAGCGTGCTGGTGGATACGCACTGGATTGGTGGCGATCCAACCGCGCTGCAGGTTTACGGCTGGGCATCCTGGCGCAAGGACAAAGCGATTCTCGGCTTGCGTAACCCGTCGGATAAGCCGCAAAGCTACTTCCTGGATTTGACGAAAGATTTCGAAATCCCGACGGGAAACGCGGCGCAGTTTAGTCTGAAAGCGGTGTACGGCAGTAATTCAACCGTACCGAAGGAGTACAAAAACGCGGTGGTGATTACGCTGCAGCCGCTGGAAACGCTGGTGTTTGAGGCGGTGCCAGGAAAATAAAAAGTGTTCAGATCTGTAGGCCGGGTAAGGCGCAGCCGCCACCCGGCGAAACAGGCGGCAGGGGATTACTCCCCCTGCTGCTCCAGCGCATGCTTATACAGCGCATTTTTCTTCACGCCGTGGATCTCCGCCGCTAATGCCGCCGCTTTCTTCAGCGGCAGTTCCGCCTGCAGCAGCGCCAGCGTGCGCAGCGCGTCGGCTGGCAGCGCGTCTTCCTGCGCTTTATGTCCTTCGACAATCAGCACCATTTCGCCCTTGCGGCGGTTTTCGTCTTCCTTCACCCACGCCAGCAGTTCACCCACCGGCGCGCCGTGGATAGTCTCCCAGGTTTTGGTCAGCTCGCGCGCCAGCACCACGTAGCGGGCCTCTCCCCAGACGGTCACCATATCTTCCAGGCTCTCCAGCAGGCGGTGCGTGGATTCGTAGAAGATCAGGGTGCGCGGTTCCGCTTCCAGGTCTTTTAACACGTCGCGACGGCCTTTGGATTTGGCCGGCAGGAAGCCTTCATAGCAGAAACGGTCCGACGGCAGACCTGCGGCGCTCAGCGCAGCAATGGCGGCGCACGGCCCCGGCAGTGGCACAACGCGAATACCGGCTTCGCGACAGGTACGCACCAGGTGATAGCCAGGATCGTTGATCAGCGGCGTACCGGCGTCGGAGACCAACGCAATGTTCTGCCCCTCTTTCAGCTTCGCCACCAGCGTTTCGGCTTTTTGTTGCTCATTGTGATCGTGCAGAGCGAACAAACGGGCGTTAATCGCGAAGTGTTGCAGCAGCAGGCCGGTGTGGCGGGTATCTTCAGCAGCAATTAAATCAACAGCTTGCAGTACGGTGAGCGCACGTTGGGTAATATCAGACAAATTCCCGATAGGAGTAGGTACAATATAAAGCTGGCCTTGAGAATTATCTGCCGTTTCGTGTTGTTTCATTGTTTCGTCCGTATTGCCGATTTAATATTGAGCATTGCGTAAAAAAAATCACTGGATACAGTATGGTACCGTTAACGTTTCTTCGAAAAAAAGCCACGCGCAGCGTGCCGCTTCTGCTGGCAGCCCTGATATTTGCAGGCTGTGGCACCCAGGCACCTGACCAGAGCACCGCCCATCTTCAGGGTTCTGCTCAGGCTGATTCTGGCTTTTATCTGCAACAAATGTCGCAGAGTTCAAATGATACCAAGACCAACTGGCAATTACTCGCCATTCGTGCACTGCTGAAAGAGGGTAAAACCCAGCAGACTGCCGAACTGTTTAACCAGTTGCCGAAAGATCTTAACGACGCCCAGCGTCGTGAGCAGAGCCTGCTCTCTGCCGAGCTGAAGGTCGCGCTGAAAGATTACGCCGCCGCGAAGAAGATCCTCGGGGATATTGACGTGAGCGCGCTGGATAAAAATCAGCAGGCTCGCTTCTGGCTGGCGGGCATTACCGCAGAGCAGGGGCGACCTTCCCTGACGCTGCTCCGCGCCCTCGTCGCGCAAGAGCCGCTGCTCGGCGGTGCCGATAAGCAGAAAAATATTGATGCCACCTGGCAAGCGCTTGCCTCTATGACCCAGGAACAGGCGCAGGCGCTGGTCATCAACGCCGATGAAAACGTCCTGCAGGGCTGGCTGGATCTGCAGCAGATGTGGTTTAACAACCGCAGCGATCCAAAGATGCTGAAGGCCGGTATTACGGACTGGCAGACGCGCTACCCGCAAAACCCGGGGGCGAAAATGCTGCCAACCCAGCTGGTGAACGTGCAGAACTTTAAGCCAGCGTCCACCAGCAAAATCGCACTGCTTCTGCCGCTCAACGGCCAGGCGGCGGTGTTTGGCCGTACCATTCAGCAGGGCTTTGAAGCGGCGAAAAACGGCACGACGTCGGTAACCGGCAGCGCAGTTCCCGCGCAGGCGGCCCAGGCGGCTAACGTAAATGACGTTGTCAGCCCGTCCGCCGCAGAGACCAGCGACCTGACCACGGCGCAAGCGCCGGCGCAGGGTACGATGCAAAATCCGGTGACGGCTCCGACGACGCCTCCGGCTTCACCTGCACCGGCTACTACAGCACCTGCTACTCAGGCTCCGGCCGAGACGCAAGCGGCACCAGCGCCTGACGCAACAGCAGAACAGCCTCAACAGCAGCCTGCGCAACCCGCGGCTCAACCTGATGCGCAGCCGCAGGCCGTGGCAACCACCAGCGCCAACCCGGGCGCTGAGTTGAAAATCTACGACACCAGCTCGCAGCCGCTTGACCAGGTTCTGGCACAGGTTCAACAGGACGGGGCGAGCATCGTTGTCGGTCCGCTGCTGAAAAACAACGTGGAAGAGCTGATGAAGAGCAATACCACGCTGAACGTGCTGGCGCTCAACCAGCCTGAGCAGGTTCAGAACCGAGCCAATATTTGCTACTTCGCGCTTTCCCCTGAAGATGAAGCCCGCGACGCGGCGCGTCATATTCACGAGCAGGGTAAGCAGGCTCCGCTGCTGCTCATCCCACGCAGCGCGCTGGGGGATCGCGTGGCCAACGCCTTTGCCGATGAGTGGCAGAAGCTGGGCGGCGGCGTAGTGCTGCAGCAGAAATTCGGTTCCGTCTCTGAACTGCGCGCTGGCGTAAACGGTGGAGCAGGTATCGCGCTTAACGGCAGTCCTGTCACCGCGAGCCTGCCACAGCAGCAGGGCGTGACGATTGGCGGCCTGACGATCCCTGCCCCACCTACCGACGCGCAGATTAGCGGTGGCGGTAAAGTGGATGCGGCCTATATTGTTGCCACGCCGCAGGAGATCGCCTTTATCAAACCGATGATCGCGATGCGTAACGGCAGCCAGAGCGGCGCAACACTCTACGCCAGCTCGCGCAGCGCGCAGGGCACCGCAGGCCCGGATTTCCGTCTGGAAATGGACGGTCTGCAGTACAGCGAAATCCCGATGCTGGCAGGCAGCAACCCGGCGCTGATGCAGCAGGCGCTGAGTACCGTACGTAACGATTATTCGCTGGCGCGTCTGTATGCGATGGGTGTCGATGCATGGGCGCTGGCGAACCACTTTACCCAGATGCGTCAGGTGCCGGGCTTTGAGCTTAACGGCAACACCGGCGATCTTACCGCAACCCAGGACTGCGTGATCAACAGGAAGTTATCATGGCTCAAATACCAGCAGGGACAAATCGTCCCGGCCAGTTAAGCCGTAAAGAGACCGGCGATGCGTGGGAGTTAAAGGCGCGTCGCTGGCTTGAAGGCAAAGGACTGCGCTTTATCGCCGCTAACGTCCGCGGGCGCGGCGGCGAAATCGACCTGATCATGAAAGACGGTCAGGTCATCGTGTTTGTAGAAGTCCGCTTTCGACAGTCCTCCCGTTTTGGCGGTGCTGCCGCCAGCGTGACGCTCGCCAAACAACATAAATTATTACAGACTGCCCACTTGTGGCTTGCCCGCCATAATGGGAGCTTTGATACTGTGGATTGCCGGTTCGATGTGATAGCCTTCACCGGAAATGAGATCGAATGGCTTAAAAACGCTTTTGGCGAAGACGCATAATTAAGATTTAAAAGGGATAACGTGCTCGAAAGAATTAAAGTGTGCTTCACAGAAAGCATCCAGACTCAGATTGCCGCGGCGGAAGCCCTTCCGGATGCTATCTCGCGTGCCGCAATGACGCTGGTGCAATCCCTGCTTAATGGCAACAAAATCCTCTGTTGTGGCAACGGCACGTCGGCCGCCAACGCACAGCATTTTGCTGCCAGCATGATCAATCGCTTTGAAACAGAACGCCCGAGTTTACCCGCCATTGCACTTAATACCGATAATGTGGTCTTAACGGCGATTGCTAACGATCGTCTGCATGACGAAATTTACGCAAAGCAGGTGCGGGCCCTGGGTCACGCCGGTGATGTGCTGCTGGCCATCTCCACGCGCGGGAATAGCCGGGACATTGTCAAAGCCGTTGAAGCCGCCGTCACCCGCGACATGACCATCGTGGCCTTAACCGGCTATGACGGGGGTGAGCTGGCGGGTCTGCTTGGGCCGCAGGATGTGGAAATCCGCATTCCTTCTCACCGGAGCGCGCGTATTCAGGAGATGCATATGCTCACGGTGAACTGCTTATGTGATTTGATCGATAACACGCTTTTCCCTCACCAGGATGATTAAGGAGTTCTTATGAAGGCTTTATCGACCCTCGCAGTCCTTATGTCTGCATTACTGCTTCAGGGATGTATCGCTGCGGCCGTTGTGGGTACCGCCGCGGTAGGCACCAAAGCGGCAACCGATCCGCGCACTGTGGGGACGCAGGTGGATGACGGTACGCTGGAGCTGCGCGTCAACAGTGCGCTGTCGAAAGACGAACAAATCAAGAAAGAGGCGCGTATCAACGTGACGGCTTATCAGGGCAAAGTGCTGCTGGCAGGCCAGGCGCCGAATCTGGAGCTCGCCTCTCGTGCGAAACAGATTGCGATGGGCGTCGAAGGGACCACAGAGGTGTTTAACGAAGTGCGTCAGGGCAAGCCAATTGGCCTGGGTGACGCCTCTTCCGATACCTGGATCACCACCAAAGTGCGTTCCCAGCTGCTGGGCTCGGACCAGGTGAAATCCTCCAACGTGAAGGTGACGACTGAAAACGGTGAAGTGTTCCTGCTGGGTCTGGTGACCGACCGTGAAGGGAAAGCGGCGGCCGATATCGCCAGCCGGGTGAGCGGCGTGAAGCACGTCACCACCGCGTTTACTTACATTAAGTAAGCCACACCTGACTGTAGGCCCGGTAGGCGCTAGCGCCTACCGGGCTTTTTTTACATCAACGCAATACTCCCCACTATCACGCCGCTCAACGCCACCAGCCCCGCGGTCAGCCACAGCGCTTTCGCCGGGAACGACTTACGCAGCATGATAAGCGACGGCAGGCTGATCGCCGGCAGCGTAATCAGCAGCGCCAGCGCCGGCGCGGTACCCATACCGGCCAGCATCATGGTCTGAACAATCGGGATCTCCGCCGCCGTTGGGATCACAAACAGACAGCCTGCAACGGCCATCGCAATGACCCACATCAGGGTGTTGTCGATAGCGCCATCCGCATGCGGGAAGAGCCAGACGCGCGCCGCCCCCAGAACCAGTACCGCCAGGATATAGACCGGGATGGTGCTCCAGAAAAGTTGCCAGAGCGCCCTGCCCCAGCGCGCAAAGAAGCCCCCCTGCGGCTCGCTGACGCCCAGCTCAACGGCTGCGGGTTCTACGGCAGTATCCTTCACCAGTTTTTGCACCAGCGTCGCCACCACCAGCACGGTCATCAGCCCGGCAACCAGGCGGATGAATGCGAAATGCCAGCCCAGCACAAAGCCCATAAACACCAGCGTTGCCGGGTTGAGCAGCGGGTTCCCCATCCAGAACGCCAGCGCGCCGCCCATCGACACGCGCTGACGACGCATCCCTGCGGCCACGGGTGCCGCACAGCAGGAGCACATCATGCCCGGCAGGGAGAAAATCGTTCCCAACAGCGTGCCCTGAAAGCGCGGCTGCCCAAGGGTTTTCACCAGCCAGTTGCGGGGGATAAGCACCTGAATCAGTGACCCCAGGATCACGCCTAAGACGGCGGCTTTCCAGACGGCAAGGAAGTAGACCATGGCATAATCCCACGCCGCCTGTAGCGGGCTTGACTCAGCCTGCGCGAGAATAGATTTACCGATGCTGTGCGTTTCGGCGGCGGTGAAGGCTTTGCCGTAGTACGGCTGCCATTTCACATACCAGAGGCCAACAATGACCACGAGAAAGAAAAGTGCGGGCTTCCACCATTGAACAGGTGTTGCCGCCTGAGATGAAGACTGACCAGTCATAGCATTCCCCGGAGAGTATTAGGTTATTAGCCGGGGGAGTTTACGCCTCGCCCTGCGCGATTTCACGCAGTTTTGCCGAGGGGATAATGTTTACGCCCGCTTTCGACGGGGCCAGTCCTTCTTTTAACATCGCGCGGGCGACGTCCCGCGCCTCGATGGATTTCCAGTTGCCGGGAAGGATGCGAAACAGCGGGGCCAGTATCGACTCGTTAAATCGGCGCTCGTCCCGGTGGCCGATCAGCATCGACGGGCGCACAATCGTCAGTTGCTCCCATTTCTGCGCTATCAGTGCATCCTCCATCTTGCCCTTCACCTTGTTGTAGAAGAAAGGCGATCCGGCACTGGCGCCCAGCGCGCTGACCACCAGAAAATGTTTGGCCCCCAGCTTTTTCGCCGTGAGCGCGGTGTCCACCACCAGCGTATAGTCGGCGTGGATAAATGCCTCTTTGCTGCCCGCCTCCCGCCGCGTAGTGCCCAGACAGCAAAAGGCGATATCAATAGGATCCTGCACCTGCGCCAGCGCGTCCGTCAGCTGAGGATCGTGCGGATTAAAGACGCCAGATAAGTCCGCCAGCGGCCGACGCGTCGGGGCGGCGATATAGTTCACGCGGCGATCCTGAATCAGCAGCCGCAGCAGATGATCGCCCACTAACCCGGTGGCACCCGTAATCAATACCTGACTCATCTTATCCCCTTTACAGAATTGTCCGTTTGCGAACTCAGCGTCGTCGACCACACTTAGAAGTCTGTTACAGGTAAGTATTTACCACAAGCGGAGAAAAATCAGTCTGAAGCCAAAACAACGGAGGAAGCATGGGCAAGAAAATCGCAGTCTTGATTACCGACGAGTTTGAAGATTCAGAATTCACCTCTCCGGCAGAGGCGTTCCGCAAGGCGGGACATGAGGTCATTACCATTGAGAAAGAGGCGGGCAAAACGGTGACAGGCCATAAGGGCGAGGCCAGCGTAACCATCGATGAGACCATCGATAACGTGAGCCCCTCAGATTTCGACGCCCTGCTGTTACCCGGCGGCCATTCCCCGGATTCCCTGCGCGGGGACAAGCGCTTCGTGACCTTCACCCGGGACTTTGTCTCCACCGGCAAACCGGTCTTTGCCATCTGTCACGGCCCGCAGCTGCTCATCAGCGCAGAAGTGGTCCGCGGGCGTAAGCTCACCGCCGTGAAACCGATCGTTATCGATCTGAAAAATGCGGGGGCCGAGTTTTACGATCAGGAGGTGGTCAACGACAAAGACCAGCTGATCACCAGCCGTACCCCGGACGATCTCCCGGCGTTTAACCGCGAAGCGCTACGCCTGCTCGGCGCGTAACCAGTGGAGCTTTTTGCCAAAGCCCAGGGTGTTGTCGGTAAATTTCAGCTCATCGAGGCGGATTTCCCACACCGGGGCTTTTAGCGCAGCGGCAACGGGAAAGCGGCGCGTGTAGAGCTTACGGCGCGCGTCGCTCTCTTCGCCGTCCAGACGACGGATCTCCCCTTTGAACTGCACGCCGCGGATCAGCGCGACCGTTTTCGGCTGGCCGTTTACCGTACCCGCGACCTTTGCCTGCTGGCCGGTCATCTGCGCATGACGCGTTTTGTCTTCGCTCATGACATAAAAAGCCACGCGCTCAGGATCGTAGTAGTAAAACGCATTTGCGCACCACATCTCACCCTCGTCATAGACGCACCAGGTGACAACATGCTGCTTCGCCAGCCAGCGGTTAATGGCGGCCAGTGTTTCCATTTTCGTTCTCTCTCATGCTATGGTGCGTTCACCTTAACATACTGAATCTGTTTACCGTGTGCTGGTTTCTCTATCTTGTCCGAACCGCTGATAACGCCCTCTACACCGGGATCACCACCGATGTGGCGCGGCGTTTTTTGCAACATCAAACGGGGAAAGGGGCAAAGGCGCTGCGGGGGAAAGGGGAATTACAGCTCGCCTTCTCAGCGCCCGTCGGCGACCGATCGCTGGCGCTCAGGCTGGAATACCGCATCAAACAGCTGACGAAGCGCCAGAAAGAGCGCCTCGTGACCGGAGACGGCTCCTTTGAGGCGCTACGCGAGAGCCTGATTAAAAGCGATTGAAATGGTCGTGGTACTCGACCAGGCCATTGACGCCGTTGAGCGCGTCGTCCGCCAGACGATGGACCTGGAAAGCGGATTCCGTCCCCGGCCAGCGGCAGCGCAGATCGTAATGCGCGGCCTGCTCAAAGCCTAAACGGCCATAAAACGCCGGATCGCCCAGCGTGACAACGGCCGCATAACCAAACTCATTGAGCGAATCCAGCCCTTCATAGACCAGCTGGCGTGCCAGCCCCTGCCCGCGATAGCTTTCATCTACCGCCAGCGGTGCCATACCTACCCACTGCAGCTCTTCGCCCTGAACGATGACCGGACTGAAGGCAACATAGCCCACCACCTGACCTTCGTCATCGGTGGCAACCAGCCCCAGCGTAATCAGGCCGTCTTCGCGAAGGTCGTGGACCAGTTGGGCTTCGGCATCGCTCGCAAAGGCGCGGCGTAACAACGCATCAATCCCCGGCGCATCAATCCCAATTTCGACTCGAATCAGCATGGCTCACCTACTGAAGTGTGTTTACCGTCCGGCGGGGTTTTCAGCCCGGCCTCAACGAAATCTGCCATTTGCATTAACATCACGCGCAGCGCTTTCGGCATCTGCTCCAGCTCAATGGCATCCATTAAATTCTTAACGTACAGGCCCAGCTCAGTGTCGCCTTCAATCACCAGACGGCGCTGGAAGAAGAGCGTATCCGGATCCTGCTTACGCGCGGCGATCATCAGCAGATCGCTGGCGTTGGCGCTAAAACTCACATCCGCCTCGGCGGATTCGCGTACGATCAGCTGGTCATTCTCAACGGAGGTAAACCAGCGCAGCCCGATGTCACGCACTTCAATGCTTAACCAGCGGCCTTCCAGGAATTCCAGCTCGCCATCCTGCAGCGCCTGGCGGAACTGCCAGCTCAGGACCTGCTCCAGCACCTGGCGTTTAAGCGCGAACGGCGCCAGCTTGACCGGCACGCTCAGCATTGATGGACCAAATTGTACGAGACGTGAACGCAGTTTATCCAGCACGAGCTTTACTCCCTGATATCTATAGTCCTGCTATTTTGCCATATCCGAAGCGCAACATAGCGGCGTAAATCAACAAACCGTCGTCCGTCGTACCTCATTATTGGTGCCATCAATACGCCATTAGCTGCCTTAAATCAAAAATTGTCGCGTATGGGTTAATTAAAATCCCAGCTCGTTAACAATTTTGCGATCGACAACATCAGGATAAATTATGGAGCTGCTCTGCCCTGCCGGAAATCTTCCGGCGCTTAAGGCGGCCATCGAAAATGGGGCCGATGCGGTCTATATCGGGCTGAAAGATGACACCAACGCCCGCCATTTTGCTGGCCTCAACTTTACGGAGAAAAAGCTTCAGGAAGCCGTTAACTTCGTTCACCAGCACCGCCGCAAACTGCATATCGCCATCAATACCTTTGCTCATCCTGACGGCTACGCCCGCTGGCAGCGCGCGGTGGATATGGCGGCACAGCTGGGTGCCGATGCGCTGATCCTGGCCGACCTCGCCATGCTTGAGTATGCGGCAGAACGCTATCCGCATATTGAGCGCCACGTCTCTGTTCAGGCATCAGCCACCAACGAAGAGGCCGTACGTTTTTACCATCAACACTTCGACGTGGCCCGCGTGGTGCTGCCGCGCGTGCTCTCTATTCATCAGGTTAAGCAACTCGCGCGCGTCACGCCAGTACCGCTGGAGGTTTTTGCCTTTGGCAGCCTGTGCATCATGGCCGAAGGCCGTTGCTATCTTTCCTCTTATTTAACCGGTGAATCGCCGAATACCGTCGGAGCCTGCTCCCCTGCCCGCTTTGTTCGCTGGCAGCAGACCCCGCAGGGGCTGGAGTCTCGCCTGAATGAGGTGCTGATTGACCGCTATCAGGACGGTGAAAACGCCGGTTATCCAACCCTGTGTAAAGGCCGCTATCTGGTCGACGGCGAGCGCTACCACGCGCTGGAGGAGCCTACCAGCCTTAACACGCTGGAGCTGCTGCCTGAACTGCTGGCGGCCAATATTGCCTCGGTGAAAATCGAAGGTCGTCAGCGCAGCCCGGCCTATGTGAGCCAGGTGGCGAAAGTGTGGCGTCAGGCCATCGACCGCTGCATGGCGGATCCGCAGAACTACGCTCCGCAGCAGACCTGGATGGAGACGCTCGGATCGATGTCCGAAGGCACGCAAACCACGCTGGGCGCGTATCACCGTAAATGGCAGTGAGATAATCATGAAATATTCATTAGGACCGGTGCTCTACTACTGGCCAAAAGAGACGCTGGAAGATTTTTACCAACAGGCCACCACCAGCAGCGCCGATGTGATTTACCTCGGTGAAGCGGTGTGCAGCAAGCGCCGCGCCACCAAAGTGGGCGACTGGCTGGATATGGCGAAAAGCCTGGTCGGCAGCGGCAAGCAGGTGGTGCTCTCGACGCTCGCGCTGGTGCAGGCGTCTTCCGAACTGGGCGAGCTGAAGCGCTACGTCGAAAATGGCGAGTTCCTGCTGGAAGCGAGCGATCTCGGCGTGGTGAACATGTGCGCCGAGCGTAAACTGCCGTTTGTCGCGGGTCATGCCCTGAACTGCTATAACGCCGTGACCCTGCGCCTGCTGCTCAAACAGGGGATGACGCGCTGGTGTATGCCGGTAGAGCTCTCGCGAGACTGGCTGGCTAACCTGCTTAACCAGTGCGAAGAGCTGGGCATTCGCAATCAGTTTGAAGTGGAGGTGCTGAGCTACGGTCATTTGCCGCTGGCCTACTCCGCCCGCTGCTTTACCGCGCGCTCGGAAGACCGCCCGAAAGACGAATGCGAAACCTGCTGCATTAAGTACCCGAACGGACGCAGCGTGCTGTCGCAGGAGAATCAGCAGGTGTTTGTCCTGAACGGCATTCAAACCATGAGCGGCTATGTCTATAACCTCGGCAACGAGCTGGCGTCGATGGACGGTCTGGTGGATATGGTTCGGCTGTCGCCGCTGGATACCGGCGTGTTCGCGATGCTGGACGCCTTCCGCGCCAACGAAAACGGCGCGTCTCCGCTGCCGCTAACCGCCAACAGCGACTGCAACGGCTACTGGCGACGTCTCGCCGGGCTGGAATTGCAGGCGTAAAAAAGGCTCACTTTGTTAACAACGGTTATCATTTTTTAATGCAGTATTAAAGATTCACCGTCGACAAAGTGAGCTGTTATGACTGACAAAACCATTCCGTTTTCGGTGCTGGATCTGGCGCCGATCCCACAAGGCTCCTCGGCACGAGAAGCCTTTTCGCACTCTCTGGATCTGGCTCAGCTGGCCGAAAAGCGTGGCTATCACCGCTACTGGCTGGCCGAGCACCACAACATGGTGGGCATCGCCAGCGCCGCCACCTCGGTTCTGATCGGCTATCTGGCAGCCAATACCACCACACTACACTTAGGCTCAGGTGGCGTAATGCTGCCTAACCACGCCCCGCTGGTGATTGCCGAGCAGTTTGGCACCCTGAATACCCTCTATCCGGGGCGTATTGATTTGGGCCTTGGACGTGCGCCGGGCAGCGATCAGCCGACCATGCGTGCCCTGCGTCGCCATATGAGCGGCGATATCGACAACTTCCCGCGCGACGTGGCCGAGCTGGTGGACTGGTTCGACGCGCGCGATCCGAACCCGCACGTGCGCCCGGTGCCGGGCTACGGTGAGAAGATCCCGGTGTGGCTGTTAGGCTCAAGCCTCTACAGCGCACAGCTCGCCGCACAGCTGGGGCTGCCGTTTGCCTTCGCCTCGCACTTCGCGCCGGATATGCTGCATCAGGCGCTGCATCTTTACCGCACGAACTTCAAACCGTCCGAGCGTCTTGAGAAACCGTACGCGATGGTGTGTATCAACATCATTGCCGCCGACAGCAATCGCGACGCGGAATTCCTCTTCACCTCTATGCAGCAGGCGTTTGTGAAGCTGCGTCGCGGTGAAACGGGCCAGCTTCCGCCGCCGGTGGAGAATATGCACCAGCTGTGGTCAGCCTCCGAACAGTATGGCGTTCAGCAGGCGCTGAGTATGTCGCTGGTAGGCGATAAAGCGAAAGTGCGTCACGGGCTGGACGCGGTGCTGCGCGAAACGCAGGCGGATGAAATTATGGTTAACGGCCAGATTTTCGATCACCAGGCGCGTTTGCATTCGTTTGAACTGGCGATGCAGGTGAAAGAAGAGTTGGTGGGGTAGTTTTTTGCCGGATGGCGGCTTCGCCTTATCCGGCCTACGCGATCCCTGTAGGCCCGGTAAGCGTAGCGCCACCGGGCAATGTGTTTACTGGTAAACAGGCAACAGGTTAAAACTCGACAGCACGTGCACCAGGGCATTGCCAGCACCAAACACCAGGATCAGCGCAATCATCGGCTTGCCGCCCCAGACGCGGAATTTCGGGCTGCCGAAGCGTTTACGTGATTTACGTGCCAGCAGCGCCGGCACAATCGCCGCCCAGATAGTTGCCGCCAGCCCTGCATAGCCGATGGCGTACAGGAAGCCGTTCGGCCACAGCAGACCGCCCACAATCGGTGGCAGGAAGGTCAGCAGCGCGGTTTTAAAGCGCCCCATCGCAGAATCATCAAAGCCAAACAGATCCGCCAGGTAGTCAAACAGGCCCAGAGTTACGCCGAGGAAAGAGCTCGCCACCGCAAAGTTAGAGAAGATAACCAGCAGCAGATCCAGGCTGCGGCTGTTCAGCACGCCGCTCAGCGCCTGCACCAGCACGTCGATGTTACCGCCCTTCTGGGCAATGCCGATAAATTCCGGACGCGGGATGTTGCCCATCGTCCCCAGCAGCCAAATCACATACAGCCCCAGCGCCAGCAGCGTGCCGTAGACCAGGCACTTCACAATGGTGCGCGGATCTTTGCCGTAGTACTTCATCAGGCTCGGCACGTTACCGTGGTAGCCAAACGACGCCAGACAGAACGGCAGGGTCATCAGCAGGTACGGCGTATAAGAGGTGTTCAGCTCGGCGACGTTAAACAGCGTGGCGGGCGTCACGTGCCCCAGCAGGCTGCCGAACGTCAGGAAGAAAGTGATGACCTTAGCGCCTAATACGATCGCCGTCATGCGGCTTACCGCTTTGGTACTCATCCAGACGATAAACGCCACAGCCAGCGCAAAACACAGCCCCGCCAGACGCGCCGGAACGTTCAGCGACATCTCCGAGAAGGTGTGATGCAGAATCGAGCCGCTCGCCGAAATATACGCGTAGGTCAGGATATAGAGCACAAACGCGATGGATAGCCCGTTCACCAGGTTCCAGCCTTTACCCAGCAGATCTTTGGTGATGGTGTCGAAGCTGGAGCCAATGCGGTAGTTCAGGTTTGCTTCGAGGATCATCAGCCCGGAATGGAGCATGCAGAACCAGGTAAAGACCAGCGCGGCCAGCGACCAGAAGAACCACGCACCGGACATGACCACAGGCAGGGAAAACATCCCGGCACCAATGATGGTTCCGCCGATGATCACCACGCCGCCAAGCAGCGAAGGTGACGTTTGGGTGGTGGTTAGTGTCGCCATACAGCCTTTTCTCCAGTCAATCATGCGGTTCTGCATTTTAATGTGACGCACTGTACCAGTACAAGAGTACAAAAGGAATAAAAAAAGCCCCGATAGCGTGTATCGGGGCTGTATATTTTACTTTACGTCAGTTGCGTAAGGCTTACGCGTCACGGCGACGGCTTGGGCCTTCTTCGCGACGTGGGCCACGGTTTTCACGGCGTTCACCGCTGAAACGACCGGCACCAGGTGCAGCGCCTTCGCGACGAGGAGGACGATTACCTTCACGACGCTCGCCACCACCAAAGCTACGACGGTCACCCGCTGGACGATCGCCACCACGACGCTCTGGACGAGGCTGCGCATCACCCATTAGCTGCATGTTCATCGGCTTGTTCAGGATGCGGGTGCGAGTAAAGTGCTGCAGAACTTCGCCCGGCATGCCTTTTGGCAATTCGATGGTTGAGTGAGTACCGAACAGCTTGATGTTACCGATGTAACGGCTGCTGATGTCGCCTTCGTTAGCGATCGCGCCAACGATATGACGAACTTCAACGCCATCATCACGGCCCACTTCAATGCGGTACAGTTCCATATCACCCGCGTCACGACGTTCGCGACGTGGACGATCTTCACCACCACGCTCTGGACGGTCACCACGTGGGCCACGGTCATTGCGGTCATTACGGTCGCCACGACGTTCGAAACGATCGTCACGGTCACGGAATTCACGCTTAGGACGCATCGGCGCATCTGGTGGCACGATCAGGCTACGTTCGCCCTGAGCCATTTTCAGCAGTGCTGCAGCCAGGGTTTCCATGTCCAGCTCTTCGCCTTCAGCAACAGGCTGAATCTGCGACAGCAGCGCACGGTACTGATCCAGATCGCTACTTTCCAGCTGCTGCTGTACTTTCGCGGCGAATTTTTCCAGACGGCGTTTGCCCAGCAGATCTGCGTTTGGCAGGTCCGCTTCTGGAATGGTCAGCTTCATGGTGCGTTCAATGTTACGCAGCAGACGACGCTCGCGGTTCTCAACGAACAGCAGCGCGCGGCCAGCACGACCCGCACGACCGGTACGGCCGATACGGTGAACGTAAGACTCGGAATCCATTGGGATGTCGTAGTTCACAACCAGGCTGATACGCTCAACGTCCAGACCACGTGCTGCCACGTCGGTTGCAATCAGGATATCCAGACGACCGTCTTTCAGACGCTCCAGAGTCTGCTCACGCAGGGCCTGGTTCATGTCGCCGTTCAGCGCTGCGCTGTTGTAGCCGCTACGCTCCAGGGCTTCAGCCACTTCCAGAGTCGCGTTTTTGGTACGCACGAAGATAATCGCCGCATCAAAATCTTCCGCTTCCAGGAAACGTACCAGCGCTTCGTTTTTGCGCATGCCGTACACAGACCAGTAGCTCTGGCTGATGTCCGGGCGAGTGGTTACGCTGGACTGAATACGCACTTCCTGAGGATCTTTCATGAAGCGCTTGGTGATACGACGAATCGCTTCTGGCATGGTGGCAGAGAACAGCGCGGTCTGATGACCGGCTGGGATCTGCGCCATGATGGTTTCTACGTCTTCGATGAAGCCCATACGCAGCATTTCATCTGCTTCATCCAGTACCAGGCCGCTCAGTTTAGAGAGGTCCAGAGTACCGCGCTTCAGGTGATCCAGCAGACGGCCCGGCGTACCGACAACAATCTGTGGGCCCTGGCGCAGGGCGCGTAACTGCACGTCATAACGCTGGCCGCCGTACAGGGCTACCACGTTTACGCCGCGCATATGTTTAGAGAATTCCGTCATAGCTTCTGCAACCTGAACAGCCAGTTCACGGGTTGGAGCCAGGACGAGGATCTGCGGTGCACGCAGGTCCGGATCAATGTTGTTCAGCAGCGGCAGCGAGAATGCTGCAGTTTTACCGCTACCAGTCTGGGCCATGCCCAGCACGTCACGACCAGAAAGCAGGTGTGGGATACACTCAGCCTGGATCGGAGATGGTTTTTCGTAACCCAGATCGTTAAGGGCTTCAAGGATAGGAGCCTTCAGGCCCAGATCTGCAAAAGTGGTTTCGAATTCAGCCATGTAGTACAAGTGCCTCGATATTAATGGCGGCCAGTCTACTTAGCTCATCGTGAAAATGATTAGCAATTTTCATTGAAAAGTGTGAACCGGCTCAAAGTAGGTGTATTGACGAACAACAACGCCCTCACCAGTTAAGGTGATGGCAATCAAAAGATTACGGGCTGATGTTTATGTCGTCAGCTATTGCTGGTCCGATTCTGCCAGGTCGTCATGCTCCTGGCCCAAGAGCGATAATTCCAACAATGCATAACGGTGCTCAACGAAGTTGTGTACGTTGTTAGCAACCGCTAATTTGAACAGTGCCGTAGCGCTGTCCATATCCCCCAGACTTAGGTAGTACTTACCTAAATAGAAGTTGGTTTCACTGAGATGCTCAGCGAGCGAGGTGTTATCCGTTGCGTCCGCCTTGAGGCGTTCCATCAGCGTTGCTTCGCTAATGTTGCCCAGGTAGAACTCGACAATGTTCCATCCCCACTGTTCCTTGTCCGATTTATCGAAGCGCTGTTTCAGTGCCTCTTTTGCCTGCTTCTCATCGAGCTTCTGCTCAACGATGTAAAGCCACAGGCTACGGAAAGGATCATTAGGATCGTCTTGATAAAACGCCAGCAGATCATCTTGCGCTAACTTATCACGACCGCCGTAATACAGTGCGATACCGCGATTCAAGTGCGCGTAGTTGTAAGTTGGATCAAGCTCAAGTACAGAATCAAACGCTTCATAGGCAGCATCAAAATTGCCTGCCTGCGTTAAATAAATGCCTAAGTAATTGAATACTTCAGGCATATCAGGTCGGATAGCCAGCGCTTGTGAAAAATCATTTCGCGCCAATGCCCTCAGACCGAGACTATCATACAACACTCCGCGCTCATATAAAAGCTGTGCGCGTTCTTCATCGGTTAAAGCCCGACTGGCAAGTATTTGTTCCATGCGTGCCAGAATCACTTCTTGCTGCAAAGTCGGTTGCAATGGCACTGCGAGGACTTCGCTCTTACGCCAGGCAGAGTTGCTGCATCCTGCCAGCGTTAAAGCTGTCGCAACGAAACACCAGCGCAAAAAAGGCTTCATTTCCCACTCCCGAAGACAACTATTGGATGAACGTCCTGTCCCCCGGCGGCTTAACAAGGCGTCCTGCCTGATAATAGGCCCTCCGCAAAGCGGAGGGCAAATGGCAACTTACTCGCCTTGCTGTTCTGCTGCCTGTGCTTCTGGCGCAGCAGCTGGCTGAGACTGCTCGGTTGCTTCTTTGATGCTCAGACGGATACGGCCCTGGCGATCAACTTCCAGAACTTTCACCGGTACTTCCTGACCCATCTGCAGGTAATCGGTCACTTTCTCAACGCGCTTGTCAGCGATTTGAGAGATGTGAACCAGACCTTCTTTACCGCCACCGATGGCAACGAACGCGCCAAAGTCAACGATACGGGTCACTTTACCTGCGTAGACGCGACCCACTTCGATCTCTGCAGTGATTTCTTCGATGCGACGGATCGCGAATTTCGCTTTCTCGCCGTCGGTTGCTGCGATCTTCACAGTACCGTCATCTTCGATTTCGATCGTGGTGCCAGTCTCTTCGGTCAGCGCACGGATTACGGAACCGCCCTTACCGATAACATCTTTGATCTTGTCTGGATTGATCTTGATGGTGTGGATACGTGGAGCGAACTGAGAAATGTCGCCACGCGGCGCGTTAATCGCCTGTTCCATCACGCCCAGGATGTGCAGACGCGCACCTTTAGCCTGGTTCAGAGCAGCCTGCATGATCTCCTTGGTGATACCTTCAATTTTGATATCCATCTGCAGTGCAGAGATACCGTCGCGGGAACCCGCCACTTTGAAGTCCATATCGCCCAGGTGGTCTTCGTCGCCCAGAATGTCAGACAGAACAACGAAGTTGTCGCCTTCTTTCACCAGGCCCATTGCGATACCCGCAACAGCGGCTTTGATCGGCACGCCTGCATCCATCAGCGCCAGAGATGCGCCACACACGGAAGCCATGGAAGAAGAACCGTTGGATTCGGTGATTTCAGAAACCACACGAACGGTGTACGGGAATTTATCCGCTTCTGGCATCACTGCCAGCACGCCGCGCTTCGCCAGACGACCGTGACCAATTTCACGACGCTTAGGCGAACCCACCATACCGGTTTCACCTACGGAGTACGGAGGGAAGTTATAGTGGAACAGGAAGCTGTCAGTACGCTCGCCCATCAGTTCGTCGATGTTCTGTGCGTCACGTGCAGTACCCAGAGTCGCGGTAACCAGCGCCTGCGTTTCGCCACGGGTGAACAGTGCAGAACCGTGGGTACGTGGCAGAACGCCAGTACGCACATCCAGACCGCGGATCATGTCTTTTTCGCGGCCATCGATACGCGGCTCGCCAGCCAGAACGCGGCTACGAACAACGTTTTTCTCGATAGCGTGCAGGATGTCGCTCAGTTCGTTAGCGTCCAGCGCTTCGTCTTCAGCAACCAGCGTCGCGATAGTTTCAGACTTGATCACGTCAACCTGAGCATAACGCTCCTGTTTGTCAGTGATACGGTATGCATCGCTCAGGCGAGATTCTGCCAGGGCAGCAACGCGTGCGTTCAGCGCGTCGTTTACCGCTTCTGGCTGCCAGTCCCAACGTGGTTTACCGGCTTCTTTCACCAGATCGTTGATGTTCTGAATAACAACCTGCTGCTGGTCGTGGCCAAATACCACGGCGCCCAGCATCTGGTCTTCGCTCAGCAGTTCAGCTTCGGATTCAACCATCAGCACAGCGGCTTCAGTACCCGCAACAACCAGGTCCAGCTTACTTTCTTTCAGCTCTTCCTGGGTTGGGTTCAGCACGTACTGGTCGTTGATGTAGCCAACGCGCGCGGCACCGATTGGGCCATTGAATGGAATACCAGACAGTGACAGGGCAGCGGATGCGCCGATCATGGCAACGATGTCCGGGTTAACCTGTGGGTTAACGGAAACAACGGTCGCGATAACCTGTACTTCGTTAACGAAGCCTTCCGGGAACAGCGGGCGAACCGGGCGGTCAATCAGACGCGCAATCAGGGTTTCGCCTTCGCTTGGACGGCCTTCACGACGGAAGAAACCACCCGGGATTTTACCGGCAGCGTAGGTACGCTCCTGGTAGTTAACGGTCAGCGGGAAGAAGTCCTGACCTGGTTTAGCTTTTTTCTGGCCAACAACGGTAACGAATACCGCAGTGTCATCCATGCTTACCATAACGGCAGCAGTAGCCTGACGTGCCATCATGCCGGTTTCCAGCGTGACGGTATGTTGACCATACTGGAATTTACGAACGATCGGATTCAGCAAAGTTCTGTCCTTTCTTAAATGTTTGACAGCACACCACCGGTGTGCTGTCGATTTAACCCGACCTTCTTCGCATCCTCGCGACTAATGACAACCAACACCCCCATGGGTGAAGCCTCTCATTAGCCGCGCGAACCTCTGCAATGAAGATCATTTATAGCAACAATACAATAGTTTCCAGTGAATTGCTGCCGTCTGGTTGAAAAAAGGGGCCATCAGGCCCCCTTTTCTGAAACTCGCAAGACTTAGCGACGCAGACCCAGACGCTCGATCAGCGCGGTGTAGCGTGCAACATCTTTACGTTTCAGGTAGTCGAGCAGTTTACGACGCTGAGAAACCATACGCAGCAGACCACGACGGCTGTGGTGATCTTTTTTGTGCTCTGCAAAGTGACCCTGCAGGTGGTTAATCTGTGCAGTCAGCAGTGCAACCTGAACTTCGGTAGAACCGCTGTCGTTAGTACCACGACCAAACTCAGAAACGATTTTAGCTTTAGCTTCAACGCTTAGAGACATTTTCAAACTCCAAAGTATAAAGAATGTAAGGATGCCGATCTCTAATTCAGCAATCCAATGTACGCCCCGTAGATTGTTAAACAATTTACCAGGCGTTAAGCGGCGATATTCTACTCGTCTCCCCTGCTTATCGCAAGGTGAGCCGTTATCACCGTCACGCGTCGACCGGATATTCGACGACCAGACGACGCGGCGCAACGCGCCCTTCGCCATCCATTTCGCCCATACCGATGAATTTCCCTTCTTCACCTTCGGTCACGCGTACCAGTCCTTCCAGCGGCGCTTCCGCCGTACGAACCGGGTTGCCGTTCTTAAAGTAAACGGACGATGTTAAAGGAAGATTAACAACCGGGAAGTCCGCTGCCGGACTGTCCATCGGCATCAGCAATGGATCCAGCAAATCTGCCGGCGCGATCCCCTGCGCTTCCGCCTGTTCAACCAGCGCGTGCAGATGTTCCAGGGTCACCATCCGCTCCACCGGGTACTTGCTCACCGCCAGACGACGCAGGTAAATCACATGCGCGCCGCAGCCCAGCTTTTCACCGAGGTCGTCGATGATGGTGCGAATATAGGTGCCTTTCGAACAGTGCACTTCCAGCTCCAGCTCATCGCCTTCATGGCGAATAAACAGCAGCTCATACACGGTTATCGGACGGGCTTCACGCGGGACGTCAATGCCCTGGCGCGCATATTCGTAGAGCTTCTTGCCCTGATATTTCAGCGCCGAATACATCGACGGCACCTGCATCGTGTCACCACGGAAGCTTTCCAGCGCCGCATCAAGCTGCTCTGCGCTGAAGGTCACCGGGCGCTCTTCCACTACCTGACCGTCCGCGTCGGAGGTATCCGTGCGCTGGCCCAGTTTAGCGATAACGCGGTAACGCTTATCGGAGTCGAGCAGGTACTGGGAAAACTTTGTCGCCTCTCCCAGGCAGACCGGCAGCATGCCGGTTGCCAGCGGATCGAGCGCGCCGGTGTGGCCCGCACGGTTGGCGTTATAAATACGCTTAACTTTTTGCAGCACGTCGTTGCTGGAAGCGCCCTGGGGTTTATCCAGCAGCAGCACACCATGCACGTCGCGACCGCGACGACGAGGACGACTCATCAGTCCTCCTTGCTGTCGTCCGCCGGATTAACACGACGCTCATCGTCATGTTTAACCACGCTGGTCACCAGGTTGGACATACGCATACCTTCGACCAGCGAGTTGTCGTAGAAGAAGGTCAGTTCAGGCACGATACGCAGGCGCATCGCTTTGCCAAGCAGGGAGCGGATGAAACCAGAGGCTTCCTGCAGCGCTTTAATGCCGTTTTTCACTGCCGCTTCGTCCTGATCGTTCAGGAAGGTGACGAACACTTTTGCATACGCCAGATCGCGGGACATTTCGACACCGGAAACGGTGGTCATCATGCCGACACGCGGGTCTTTAATTTCACGTTGCAGAATGAGCGCGATCTCTTTCTGCATTTCCTGCGCTACGCGCTGAGGGCGACCAAATTCTTTCGCCATAATAAATTCTCCAGACAAAAAAGGGGCTAAAGCCCCTTTTTTAAATTATTGCCGGGTGGCGCTTCGCTTACCCGGCCTACGCTAAACAATCTTCTGTCGACGAAGATTACGCGATGGTACGCTGAATTTCGATGATCTCGAACACTTCGATCATATCGCCAACGCGAACGTCGTTGTAGTTCTTCACGCCGATACCACATTCCATACCGTTACGGACTTCGTTAACGTCATCTTTGAAGCGGCGCAGGGATTCCAGCTCGCCTTCGTAGATAACCACGTTGTCACGCAGTACGCGGATTGGGTTGTGACGCTTGATGTTACCTTCGGTAACCATACAGCCCGCGATCGCACCAAATTTCGGTGATTTGAACACGTCACGTACTTCAGCCAGACCGATGATCTGCTGTTTCAGCTCAGGAGACAGCATGCCGCTCATCGCTGCTTTCACTTCGTCGATCAGGTTATAGATGACGGAGTAGTAGCGAAGATCCAAGCTTTCCGCTTCAATCACTTTACGCGCAGATGCATCCGCACGGACGTTGAAGCCAACCAGGATAGCGTTGGAGGCAGCAGCCAGGGTAGCGTCGGTTTCGGTGATACCACCTACGCCAGAACCGATGATCTTCACTTTCACTTCGTCGGTAGACAGTTTCAGCAAGGAGTCGGAGATCGCTTCCACAGAACCCTGAACGTCAGCTTTCAGAACGATGTTCACTTCGTGAACTTCGCCCTCGGTCATGTTGGCAAACATGTTCTCGAGTTTAGATTTCTGCTGACGAGCCAGTTTAACTTCACGGAATTTGCCCTGACGGTACAGTGCCACTTCACGCGCTTTCTTCTCGTCACGCACAACGGTCACTTCGTCACCGGCAGCCGGAACACCGGACAGACCCAGGATTTCTACTGGAATGGACGGACCCGCTTCCAGAACTTCCTGACCCAGTTCGTTACGCATCGCACGAACGCGGCCGTATTCGAAGCCACACAGAACGATGTCGCCCTTGTTCAGCGTGCCTTCACGAACCAGAACGGTTGCAACCGGACCACGACCTTTATCCAGGAAGGACTCGATCACCGCGCCGCTCGCCATACCATTACGGATCGCTTTCAGCTCCAGAACTTCAGCCTGCAGCAGGATCGCGTTCAGCAGGTCGTCAATACCGGTACCCGCTTTAGCAGATACTGGGATGAACTGCGCTTCACCGCCCCACTCTTCCGGCATAACGCCGTACTGAGACAGTTCGTTCTTCACGCGGTCCATATCGGCTTCTGGCTTATCGATTTTGTTGACCGCAACAACCAGAGGCACCTGCGCCGCTTTCGCGTGCTGAATAGCTTCGATGGTCTGTGGCATCACGCCGTCGTCTGCTGCAACAACCAGTACAACGATATCCGTCGCCTGAGCACCACGAGCACGCATTGAGGTAAACGCTGCGTGGCCTGGGGTATCCAGGAAGGTGATCATGCCGTTTTCGGTTTCTACGTGGTAAGCACCGATGTGCTGGGTAATACCACCCGCTTCACCAGAGGCAACCTTAGTAGAACGAATGTAGTCAAGCAGAGAGGTTTTACCGTGGTCAACGTGACCCATGATGGTCACAACCGGTGCACGCGGTTCAGCCGCAGCGCCTGTATCACGGTCGCTCATTACTGCTTCTTCCAGCTCGTTTTCACGACGCAGGATAACTTTATGGCCCATCTCTTCAGCAACCAGCTGTGCGGTTTCCTGATCGATGACCTGGTTGATGGTTGCCATGGCGCCCAGCTTCATCATCGCTTTGATGACCTGAGAGCCTTTAACCGCCATCTTGTTCGCCAGATCGCCAACGGTGATGGTTTCGCCGATCACGACGTCACGGTTAACGGCCTGAGCGGGCTTCTGGAAGCTCTGCTGCAGAGCGGAACCTTTACGCTTACCGCCTTTACCGCCGCGAACGGCAGCGCGTGCTTCTTCACGGTCAGCTTTGGACTCAGCGTGCTTATTGCCTTTTTTCGCCGGACGCGCAGCTTTAGTACTGCGAGTACGACCGCGACCACCTTCAACTTCACGGTCGTTGTCGTCTTCAGCCTGACGCGCATGCTGAGAAGTGGTCACGTGATAATCGCTGGTGTCTTCAGTCGGCTCAACGGTATTCACACCGTTCTTCTCGTTTTCTTCTGCCATACGGCGCGCTTCTTCAGCCACACGGCGAGCTTCTTCTTCCAGCTTACGGCGGGCTTCTTCTTCCGCTTTACGCTTCAGCTCGGCAGCTTCATTTTCACGGCGGGCTTTTTCAGCCTGGGCGGTTTTGGTCATTTCGTCTGTCTGTTGATTGCTCACTTTGTCTTTTTCCGCAGCGTCACGCTTCACTTTATCACTTGCGTCGCGTTTCGCTTTTTCTGCGGCCTCACGTTCAGCTTTTAATTCTGCTTCACGTTTGGCGGTTGCTTCCGCCTCACGCTGAGCTTGTTCTTCCGCTTCACGCTGTGCCTGCTCTTCCGCGGCAAGGCGTTCTGCCTCTTGCGGATCACGTTTTACAAAGGTGCGCGTCTTGCGGACTTCAATTTGTACCGATTTGCTTTTGCCACCGGTACCAGGGATGTTTAACGTGCTACGCGTTTTGCGCTGCAGCGTTAACTTGTCAGGCGTAGAACCGTGTTCACGGTTCAGGTGCGTTAACAAGGTTTGTTTTTCTTGCGCGGTCACTGAGTCATCAGCGGACTTCGGGATCCCTGCATCAGCAAATTGCTGTACCAGGCGGTCCACGGAGGTCTGAATCTCAGCAGCCAGCGATTTTACAGTTACATCAGTCATGCTGTTCCTTCCTGCTACAGTTTATTACGCTTCGTCGCCGAACCAGCAAATATTACGTGCGGCCATGATGAGCTCGCCGGCTTTCTCGTCGGTTAAACCTTCGATATCAGCCAGGTCATCAACGCCTTGCTCAGCGAGATCTTCCAGCGTACAAACACCACGGGCAGCCAGCTTGAACGCAATCGCACGATCAAGACCTTCCAGATTCAGCAGGTCATCAGCCGGCTTCTTATCGCCAAGGCTTTCTTCCTGAGCCAGCGCCAGGGTGGTCAGTGCGTTTTTAGCGCGTTCACGCAGGGCTTCAACAGTCTGTTCATCCAGACCGTCAATTTCCAGCAGCTCTTTCATTGGCACATAGGCCAGTTCTTCCAGCGTAGAGAAACCTTCTTCAACCAGAACAGTGGCGAAGTCTTCGTCAATATCCAGGTATTTAGTGAAGGTATCGATCGCCGCATGGGCTTCAGCCTGATGCTTAGCCTGCAGGTCATCAACGGTCATAACGTTGAGTTCCCAGCCGCTCAGCTGTGACGCCAGGCGTACGTTCTGACCGTTACGGCCGATTGCCTGCGCCAGGTTGCCCGCTTCAACAGCGATATCCATGGTGTGTTTGTCTTCGTCAACAACGATAGACGCCACATCAGCTGGAGCCATTGCGTTGATCACGAACTGCGCCGGGTTGTCATCCCACAGAACGATATCAATACGTTCGCCGCCCAGCTCAGTAGAAACTGCCTGAACGCGCGCACCGCGCATACCGACGCAAGCACCGACCGGGTCGATACGCTTGTCGTTGGTTTTCACCGCAATTTTCGCACGGGAGCCCGGATCGCGAGCCGCCGCTTTAATCTCGATAACTTCTTCACCGATTTCCGGTACTTCGATACGGAACAGTTCTACCAGCATTTCTGGTTTAGAACGGGTCACGAACAGCTGTGCACCACGCGCTTCAGGGCGAACGGCGTACAGAACACCGCGAATACGGTCGCCTGGACGGAAGTTTTCACGCGGCAGCATATCTTCACGCAGGATCACGGCTTCAGCGTTACCCGGCAACCCTTCGGATTTGATCTCCAGGGAGATGTTGTCGCGGTTCACTTTCTTCACCACGCCGGTGATGATCTCGCCTTCCTGATCGCGGAACTGATCGACAACCAGCGCGCGCTCGGCTTCGCGAACTTTCTGCACGATAACCTGTTTAGCGGTCTGGGTCGTGATACGGTCGAAGGTGACAGATTCAATCTGATCTTCAACGTACTCGCCCACGTTCAGACTTTCGTCTTCAAAACGGGCGGCTTCCAGCGTGATCTCTTTGGTCGGCTGGGTCACTTCTTCAACGATTACCCAACGACGGAATGTATCGAAGTCACCGCTTTTACGATCGATTTCTACGCGAACATCGATCTCTTGTTCGTATTTTTTCTTGGTTGCTGTAGCCAGTGCACTTTCCAGCGCTTCGAAAATCTTCTCACGCGGCAGTGATTTCTCGTTGGAGACGGCTTCAACAACAGCCAAAATTTCTTTGTTCATCGCGGGCTTTTCACCTCAATCCAGACTGTTAAAAGTGGGGAACCAGGTTCGCCTTCTGGATATTACTCAGCGCGAACACTTCATCTTTGCCGTCGACTGTCACCGTGATCATTTCACCATCAACGGCTTTGATAATTCCCTGCCATTTACGGCGGTTCTGTACGGCCATACGCAGAACGAGAGCCACTTCTTCACCGGTAAAGCGCACATAGTGCTCGGCCGTGAACATCGGACGATCGAGGCCAGGTGAGGAAACTTCCAGGTTGTACGCAACGGTAATCGGGTCTTCAACATCAAGAACCGCACTCACCTGGTGGCTGACATCAGCACAATCATCAACATTGATGCCATCTTCACTATCAATATAGATGCGCAGCGTCGATGTACGGCCGCGAACGAATTCGATGCCGACCAGTTCGTAGCCCAGTGCTTCGACCGGTGCAGTAATCATCTCTGTTAATTTTTGCTCTAATGTGGACAAGCCCACCCCCAAGACATAAAAAAAGGGCGTAAAGCCCAGTTATTCTGTAGTCAGATAACAAAAAACCCCGATAAATCGGGGCTTTAGATAACTGAACCCTATAGCCACAACTGTGGCCTGGAGCACTTTCCGAAAGAATTTTTTCAAATCCAGCTACGAAGGCTCTAAGTCTTCACAGTATATTTGAAAAAGAACTTTATGGGAAAGTGGTTGCGGGGGCCGGATTTGAACCGACGACCTTCGGGTTATGAGCCCGACGAGCTACCAGGCTGCTCCACCCCGCGCCTGAAACGTGGCAAATTCTACGCGTTTTGGACAGAATTTGCAAATAATGCTGGGATTTGGTACCGAAGACGGGACGTAAAATCGGCGTTTAGTATATTGATAGTTGACCCCACCTGTCAAGGCGACTTCCGCCAGATCGATCAGACCAAAATTTTTACAAAAAACGCACGACTCTCTTCCGGTCTTCGCCAAAAGATGATTAAATGAATACTCACTTATTTTGCATAAAAATGCACAAGAGAGCGAAAGCGGTCTCTAATCAGTCAATCAAGCAGGGTTTTATTCTATGACGACGATTCTCAAGCATCTTCCGGTTGGACAACGTATTGGCATCGCTTTCTCAGGTGGCCTGGATACCAGCGCTGCACTGCTGTGGATGCGCCAGAAGGGAGCGGTTCCGTATGCCTATACTGCGAACCTGGGTCAGCCGGATGAGGACGACTATGATGCCATTCCTCGTCGCGCTAAAGAGTATGGTGCAGAGAACGCGCGCCTGATTGACTGCCGTAAGCAACTGGTCGCTGAAGGTATCGCGGCTATTCAGTGTGGTGCGTTCCATAACACCACCGGCGGCCTGACCTATTTCAACACCACCCCGCTGGGCCGTGCGGTCACCGGCACCATGCTGGTTGCGGCGATGAAAGAAGACGGCGTCAACATCTGGGGTGACGGTAGCACCTATAAAGGTAACGATATCGAACGTTTCTATCGTTATGGCCTGCTGACCAACGCCGAGCTGCAGATCTACAAGCCGTGGCTAGACACCGACTTCATCGACGAGCTGGGTGGTCGCCATGAGATGTCCGAGTTTATGATCGCCTGTGGTTTCGACTATAAGATGTCAGTCGAGAAAGCCTATTCCACCGACTCCAACATGCTGGGTGCGACGCACGAAGCGAAAGACCTGGAATTCCTGAACTCCAGCGTGAAGATCGTTAACCCTATCATGGGCGTGAAGTTCTGGGACGAGAACGTCAAAATCCAGGCTGAAGAAGTAACCGTGCGTTTCGAACGCGGCCATCCGGTTGCGCTGAACGGTAAAACCTTCTCTGATGATGTTGAGCTGATGCTGGAAGCTAACCGTATTGGCGGTCGTCACGGTCTGGGCATGAGCGATCAGATTGAAAACCGCATCATAGAAGCGAAAAGCCGTGGCATCTATGAAGCCCCGGGAATGGCACTGCTGCACATCGCTTACGAGCGTCTGCTGACCGGTATTCACAACGAAGACACCATTGAGCAGTATCACTCCCATGGCCGTCAGCTGGGTAAACTGCTGTATCAGGGCCGCTGGTTCGATCCACAGGCGCTGATGCTGCGTGATGCGCTGCAGCGTTGGGTGGCAAGCGCGATCACCGGTGAAGTGACCCTGGAACTGCGTCGCGGTAACGACTACTCCATCCTGAACACCGTGTCTGACAACCTGACCTATAAAGCAGAGCGTCTGACCATGGAGAAAGGTGATTCAGTCTTCTCTCCGGATGACCGTATTGGCCAGTTGACCATGCGTAACCTGGACATCACCGATACCCGCGAGAAGCTGTTCAACTATGTTGAGAATGGCCTGCTCTCCGCGAACTCCGGTAACGGCCTGCCGCAGGTTGAAAACCTGGAACACAGCGATAAGAAGTAACGTTCACATAAAATAAAAAAGGCGTCCTATGGACGCCTTTTTTATTTGGATTTTTGTAGGCCCGGTAAGCGCAGCGCCACCTGGCAAAATGGCGGGTGGCGCTGCGCTTACCCGCCCTACAAAACCATCACATAATCTACAGACGAAAAAAAAGACGTCTTTCGACGTCTTTTTCCGGGAATATTGGTACCGAGGATGGGACTCGAACCCACAAGCCCGTTAGGGCACTACCACCTCAAGGTAGCGTGTCTACCAATTCCACCACCTCGGTACAGAATACTTAGTGCGGGATATCGCTGGTTGGCTTAGCCGGTGCAGCTGGCTGAGTCTGCTCAGTTTTCGCTGGCGCGCTCAGATTTTCCCACTCGCTTCCTTTGCTGGTCTTGTTGCTGTTGATATTGCCAAGCACCAGGCTGATGATGAAGAACAGCGTAGCCAGAATCGCCGTTGTGCGGGTCATGAAGTTCGCAGAACCACTTGAACCAAACAGCGTACCGGAAGCGCCTGCTCCGAAGGAGGCTCCCATATCAGCGCCTTTACCTTGCTGCAGCATAATCAGCGCTACGAGAGCGATGGCTACAATAAGGAAAATAACTAAAAGAGCTTCGTACATAATCAACCTGTTCCTTGCGGATTTGCCGCATACCAATGCTTCGACCAATTAGCAGGATTTCTGTTTCCCACTGAAGCGGGTGTGAATACTAACCAAAGCGAATCACCTTCGCAAGGGCATTTTCGACGCATTGTATCAACTGCGGAAAAAAACAGCA
Source organism: Enterobacter cloacae complex sp. CARB60 (assembly GCF_036487345.1). NCBI lineage: Bacteria > Pseudomonadati > Pseudomonadota > Gammaproteobacteria > Enterobacterales > Enterobacteriaceae > Enterobacter > Enterobacter cloacae complex sp. CARB60. The sequence continues at coordinate 405,547 of NZ_JAZKLC010000002.1, read as the reverse complement.
AAAAGCCATTAATTGCTTAAAACAAAGGCGGCAAACGCCGCCTTTTTAAACATTTAGCGTGCAAGATTATGCAGCTTTCACGGCATCCGCAATACGGTGCGCAAATTCGGTTACCTGCGCTTCGTCTTCACCTTCCACCATCACGCGGATTAGCGGTTCGGTACCGGACTTACGCAGCAGCACGCGTCCACGATTGCCCAGAGCCGCTTCTACGTCAGCCATCACCGCTTTAACGTTCTCATTTTCCAGCGGATCGCCTTTACCGGCTGTGAAACGTACGTTTACCAGGATCTGAGGGAACATTTTCATTCCGCTGCACAGATCGTGCAGGCTCATGTGGTTGCGCGCCATCGCGGCAACCACCTGCAGCGCGGCCACAATACCGTCACCGGTGGTGGTTTTGTCGAGCAGGATCACGTGACCTGAGTTCTCAGCACCGATACGCCAGCCTTTCTCCTGCAATTTTTCCAGCACATAGCGGTCACCCACTTTCGCGCGGACAAACGGAATACCGAGCTGTTTCAGCGCCAGTTCCAGGCCCATGTTACTCATCAGCGTACCCACCGCACCACCGCGCAGCTGTCCCTGACGCAGACCTTCACGTGCAATGATATAGAGGATCTGATCGCCGTCGACCTTGTTACCTTCGTGGTCGACCATGATCACGCGGTCACCGTCGCCGTCCAGCGCAATACCCAGATCGGCTTTCTCCGCCAGAACACGCGCCTGCAGGGCACGAACGTCAGTTGCCCCCACCTGCTCGTTAATGTTCAGACCATCCGGCTCGCAGCCAATGGCGATCACTTTCGCACCCAGCTCGCGAAACACATTCGGGGCGATGTGATAGGTCGCACCGTTAGCACAGTCCACCACAATTTTGAGGTGAGCCAGGCTCAGCTCATTCGGGAAAGTGCCTTTACAGAATTCGATATAGCGACCCGCAGCATCAACGATACGGTTCGCTTTACCCAGCTCTGCGGAATCAACACAGGTGATCTCTTTTTCCATTTCGGCTTCAATGGCTTCTTCCACCTCATCCGGGAGCTTGGTGCCGTCAATGGAGAAGAATTTAATGCCGTTGTCGTAGAACGGGTTGTGAGAAGCCGAGATGACAATCCCCGCTTCCGCACGGAAGGTGCGCGTCAGATACGCAACCGCAGGCGTTGGCATTGGGCCTGTAAAGGAAGCGGAAAGTCCAGCAGCCGCCAGCCCCGCTTCCAGCGCGGACTCCAGCATATAGCCGGAAATGCGGGTGTCTTTACCGATGATAATTTTACGTGAGCCATGACGCGCCAGTACCTTGCCAGCAGCCCAGCCGAGCTTCAGGACAAAATCAGGGGTGATGGGAGCATCGCCTACGCGCCCACGGATACCGTCGGTACCAAAATATTTACGATTACTCATAGCGTTTGTTTTCCTTCGCTGCCAGTGTGGCTTCCACCACACGCATGGCTTCTACTGTTTCTTTGACGTCATGGACACGAATAATGTGCGCACCCTGCATCGCCGCAATCACCGCGCAGGCCAGGCTGCCGCTCAGGCGTTCGCTCGGCCCCACGTTCAGCAACTGCCCAATCATCGACTTTCTCGACATACCCACCAGCAGCGGCAGACCAAAGTGATGGAATTCCGACAGGCGCGCAAGCAACGCATAATTGTGTGAGAGATTTTTACCGAAACCGAACCCCGGGTCGAGCAGCAATTTCTCTTTTGGGATACCAGCACGTTCACAGCGCGCGATATGCTCAATAAAGAAGCGATTCACGTCGGCAAAGACATCGTCGTACTTCGGTGCTTCCTGCATGGTTTTCGGCTGACCCTGCATGTGCATCAGGCATACCGGTAACCCCGTTTCTGCCGCAGCTTCGAGTGCGCCAGGCTCGGTGAGTGAGCGAATATCATTAATAATGTGAGCGCCCACTCTCGCCACTTCACGAATCACTTCCGGTTTGGAGGTATCAACGGAGATCCACACTTCAAATCTCTGTGCAATCGCTTCAACCACCGGCACCACGCGCGCCAGCTCTTCTTCCACAGACACGTCCGCCGCACCAGGACGCGTCGATTCGCCGCCAACGTCAATGATGGTGGCACCCGCATTAATCATTAAATTCGCGTGCTTAACCGCCTCGATAAGCGTGTTGTGCGTGCCGCCGTCAGAGAAAGAGTCAGGGGTAACATTCAGGATCCCCATCACATGAGGGTGTGAAAGATCGAGATGCGAGTCCTGAGCGAATAATTTCATGGCGAAATCCCTGATATCTATATCGTTAAACAGAAATGAAAAACCCCGGAGCAAGCTCCAGGGTTTGAGGTACAGACAAACGCGTCAACAGCAGTGACTTACTTATCGCCCAACTGTTCTGACATGGTGTTGCCCGGGTTTGGCGTACGCGGTTCATCAACCGGACGCGGCGCACGCGGGGTGCCATTGTTGTCAGAATTATTGGAAGCGCCTGGGTCTTCCCAGCCTGCTGGCGGACGCACTTCACGGCGCGCCATCAGGTCGTCAATCTGCGGTGCATCAATGGTCTCATATTTCATGAGCGCATCTTTCATCGAATGCAGGATGTCCATATTGTCGTTCAGGATCTGGCGAGCACGTGCATAGTTACGCTCTACCAGAGATTTTACTTCCTGGTCGATGATACGAGCCGTCTCATCGGACATATGTTTCGCTTTCGCCACAGAACGGCCCAGGAATACTTCACCCTCTTCCTCTGCATACAGCAGCGGACCGAGTTTGTCGGAGAAGCCCCACTGCGTCACCATGTTACGCGCCAGGTTTGTCGCGACTTTGATGTCGTTGGACGCACCGGTAGAAACATGTTCCACACCGTAGATAATCTCTTCTGCCAGGCGACCACCGTACAGGGTAGAAATCTGACTTTCCAGCTTCTGACGGCTGGCGCTGATTGCGTCGCCTTCAGGCAGGAAGAAGGTCACACCCAGCGCACGACCGCGCGGAATAATCGTCACTTTATGCACCGGATCGTGTTCCGGCACCAGGCGACCGATAATCGCGTGACCCGCTTCGTGGTATGCCGTGGACTCTTTCTGCGCTTCCGTCATCACCATGGAGCGACGTTCCGCACCCATCATGATTTTGTCTTTCGCTTTCTCAAATTCCACCATGGATACGACGCGCTTGTTACCGCGAGCGGCAAACAATGCAGCTTCGTTGACCAGGTTAGCCAGGTCCGCACCGGAGAAGCCCGGGGTACCGCGCGCAATGATTGCCGCGTCGATATCTGGCGCCAGCGGTACGCGACGCATGTGGACTTTCAGAATCTGTTCACGACCGCGAACGTCCGGCAGGCCCACAACAACCTGACGGTCGAAACGGCCTGGACGCAACAGCGCAGGGTCAAGTACGTCCGGACGGTTAGTCGCCGCGATAACGATGATACCTTCGTTACCTTCGAAGCCGTCCATCTCAACCAGCATCTGGTTCAGCGTCTGTTCACGTTCATCGTGACCACCGCCCAGACCTGCGCCACGCTGGCGGCCTACGGCGTCGATTTCATCGATGAAGATAATGCACGGTGCTGCCTTCTTGGCCTGCTCGAACATGTCACGCACACGAGATGCACCGACACCCACGAACATTTCAACGAAGTCAGAACCTGAAATAGTAAAGAACGGCACCTTCGCTTCACCCGCGATGGCTTTCGCCAGCAGGGTTTTACCGGTACCCGGAGGGCCAACCATCAGCACGCCTTTCGGGATCTTACCGCCGAGTTTCTGGAAACGGCTCGGTTCACGCAGGTATTCAACCAGTTCACCCACTTCTTCTTTCGCTTCGTCACAACCGGCGACGTCAGCGAATGTGGTCTTGATCTGGTCTTCCGTCAACATACGCGCCTTGCTTTTACCGAACGACATGGCACCTTTGCCACCGCCGCCCTGCATCTGGCGCATAAAGAAGATCCAGACGCCGATAAGAAGCAGCATCGGGAACCAGGAAATGAAGATAGAAGCCAGCAGGCTTGGTTCTTCTGGCGGCTCGCCAACCACCTTGACGTTTTTGGTCAGAAGGTTATCAAGCAGCTTAGGATCGTTCACCGGGATGTAAGTCGTGTAACGGTTACTATCTTTCTTGGTAACGTTGATCTCACGTCCGTTGATACGCGCTTCGCGAACCTGGTCCTGATTGACCTCCTGCAGGAAGGTAGAATAATCCACCTTGCGGCCATTCGACTCGCTGGGCCCAAAGCTCTGGAATACTGACATCAGCACGACGGCAATGACCAGCCAGAGAATTAGGTTTTTCGCCATGTCACTCAAGGGATTAACCTCACATTACAACTGTGTTAAAAACAGCGTCAGGATACTCTATATCCAGTTTCATTCAAACTTTCGCCTGAAATCTACCGGTTATCATTTTCGCCCGGTCGCTACAATATACACTTCACGGGAACGGGCCCGGGAAGAGTCCGGCTTACGAACTTTAACCTTCGCAAACAGGGAGCGAATTTCCTTAAGATACTCCTCGAAACCTTCGCCCTGAAACACCTTCACAACAAAACTACCACCAGGCGCTAGTACATCACGACACATTTCTAACGCTAGCTCCACCAGATACATGCCGCGGGGGATATCCACCGCCGGTGTTCCACACATATTTGGTGCCATATCAGACATGACAACCTGAACCTTACTGTCACCCACACGTTCAAGTAACGCTTTCAGCACTAATTCATCACGAAAATCGCCCTGAAGGAAGTCGACACCGACGATGGGATCCATTGGTAAAAGATCGCATGCGATGATTCGACCCGCTCCGCCAATCTGCGTTACCGCATACTGGGACCATCCGCCAGGTGCCGCACCGAGGTCGACAACCGTCATCCCCGGCTTAAAAAGTTTGTCACTTTGCTGTATTTCATCAAGTTTAAACCAGGCGCGGGAACGTAACCCCTTTTTCTGCGCCTGCAGAACATATTTATCGCTAAAGTGTTCCTGAAGCCAGCGGCTGGAACTGGCAGAACGCTTTTTACCTGTCATTTAACTTTTCCGTCCGGGTTCATCGTTGCCTACTTTTGACGTAAATTTCTACGCTGCTATTTGGCGATATAAGGGAGATGGCGGTAGAATGAACCGTTTTCAATCCCAACGTAAGCAAAAATATACGATGAATCTGAGTACTAAACAAAAACAGCACCTTAAAGGTCTGGCACATCCGCTCAAGCCTGTAGTCATGCTTGGCAACAATGGTTTGACCGAAGGGGTGCTTGCCGAGATTGAACAAGCGCTGGAACACCACGAGCTGATCAAGGTGAAAATCGCCTCTGAAGACAGAGACACTAAAACCTTGATCGTGGAAGCCATCGTGCGCGAAACCGGCGCCTGTAATGTACAGGTCATCGGTAAAACGCTGGTGCTCTATCGCCCATCTAAAGAGCGCAAAATCTCGCTGCCACGCTAAGGATATCCTGAATCAAACACATTTTCTGTGTGAAACGAGGGATTTCTGTCAGCAGGCGAGCAAAATGCCATGCTCCTTGAGTTGATAAAAGGCCGCTATGCGGCCTTTTTCTTTTCTTTACAATGTATCAACATCTTAGTAGAGAAGCGAATTACAGGTATTCAACCTTAATAATTTCGTATTCCACTTCACCGCCAGGGGTGCGGATGGTGACAACATCGTCCTGCTCTTTGCCAATCAGGCCGCGAGCAATCGGAGAGTTCACTGAAATCAGGTTCTGTTTGAAGTCGGCTTCATCATCACCCACGATGCGATAGGTCTGCTCTTCGTCGTTGTCCAGGTTCAGCACGGTCACCGTAGAACCAAAGATCACACGCCCGTTGTTAGGCATTTTGGTGATATCGATAACCTGTGCATTGGACAGTTTTGCTTCGATATCTTTAATACGCCCTTCACAGAAGCCCTGCTGCTCACGCGCGGCGTGGTATTCAGCATTCTCTTTCAGGTCGCCATGCTCGCGCGCATCCGCGATAGCGGCGATGATTTCAGGGCGACGCACGGATTTCAGAAAATCCAGCTCTTCGCGCAGTTTTTCGGCACCACGTAAGGTCATCGGAATAGCTTGCATTTGTTATACCTCTTAAACATTCCTGTTGGGAGCAGTGTTCCCTACTCCTGCCCCCCTAAGCGGGCAAGAAGCAAAAAGAAAACCGACCCGGGAGCAATGCCCCAGGTCAGCAGCAATTTTTCAATTTGATATGCATTTTACCGCGAAGTTCACTATGGGTCATCGTTTACTTTGCAGTGCCATGCACCGTAGTATGACGGTTTGTTTTCGGGTTGTTAGCGCGAGATTATGCGATTTTCCAGATTTATCATCGGATTGACTACCAGTATAACGTTCACCGCCCAGGCCGCGAATGTTGATGAGTACATTAATCAGCTCCCCGCAGGCGCGAACCTTGCCCTGATGGTGCAGAAGGTTGGCGCACAGGCTCCCGAGATTGACTATCACAGTCAACAGATGGCCCTGCCTGCCAGTACCCAAAAGGTGATCACTGCCCTCGCCGCCCTGCTCCAGCTCGGGCCTGACTTCCGTTTTACAACCACGCTCGAGACCAGAGGTAACGTCGAAGGTGGTGAACTGAAAGGCGATCTTATCGCCCGTTTCGGCGGCGATCCGACCTTTAAGCGCCAGGATATCCGCAATATGGTTGCGGTGCTGAAAAAATCTGGCGTGCAGAAAATTGATGGTAATGTGCTGATCGACACGTCCATCTTTGCCAGCCACGATAAAGCCCCTGGCTGGCCGTGGAACGACATGACCCAGTGCTTTAGCGCCCCGCCCGCCGCCGCGATTATCGACCGTAACTGCTTCTCGGTTTCGCTTTACAGCGCGCCAAAGCCAGATGATTTAGCGTTTATCCGCATAGCGTCCTACTACCCGGTCACGATGTTTAGCCAGGTCCGCACGCTGGCGAAAGGCTCCCCGGACGCGCAATATTGTGAGCTGGACGTCGTGCCAGGCGATCTTAACCGCTTCACGCTTACCGGCTGTCTGACGCAGCGCGCCGATCCGCTGCCGCTGGCCTTTGCGATACAGGACGGTGCAAGCTACGCGGGCGCGATTCTGAAAGATGAACTGAAACAGGCGGGAATAACCTACTCCGGCACGCTGCTTCGCCAGACGCAGGTCAACCAGCCCGGTACGGTCATCGCCAGCAAACAGTCTCCGCCGCTGCACGATTTACTGCGAATCATGCTGAAAAAGTCTGACAACATGATTGCCGACACCGTATTCCGTATGATTGGTCACGCACGTTTCGGCGTGCCGGGCACCTGGCGCGCGGGTTCAGACGCCGTTCGTCAGATCCTGCGCCAGCAGGCCGGGATCGAGCTGGGTAATACCATCGCGGTCGATGGCTCCGGATTATCGCGTCATAATTTGATCTCCCCGGCCACGATGATGCAGGTGCTTCAGTACATTGCTCAGCACGACACTGAGCTAAACTTTATTTCAATGCTGCCGCTGGCCGGGCATGACGGTTCACTGCAGTACCGCGCCGGGCTTCACGCTGCCGGTGTGGATGGCAAAGTATCCGCGAAAACAGGCTCACTGCAGGGGGTTTACAACCTTGCAGGCTTCATCACTACCGCCAGCGGACAACGCATGGCATTCGTGCAGTATCTTTCCGGCTATGCCGTCGAACCGACCGACCAGCGCAATCGTCGTATTCCGCTCGTTCGCTTCGAAAGCAGGCTTTATAAGGACATCTACCAGAATAACTAGCGATGAAACTACTCATAGTTGAAGACGATCTGTTATTGCAGGAAGGGCTGGCGCTGGGGCTGGCCAATGAAGGGTATGCCCTCGACTGTGCCGGCACCGCAGCGGAGGCGGACGCCCTGATTCAAAGCGGCGAATACAGTCTGGTGATCCTCGATTTGGGCTTGCCTGATAAAGACGGCGCCACGCTGCTCAGCCAGTGGCGACGCCGCGGCATCGCCAACCCGGTATTGATCCTGACGGCACGCGATGCCATTGAGGATCGTATCACCGGCCTCGATGCAGGCGCAGATGATTATCTGGTGAAGCCTTTTGCGCTTGCGGAACTGCAGGCACGGGTGCGAGCGTTGATTCGCCGCTATCAGGGCCATAGTGATAACTTACTGACCGACGGCGATATTACGCTGAATCTGCAAACCCAGCAGGTACTGCGCCAGGATCAGGCGGTAGAGGTGACGCCAAAAGAGTTCGCCTTGCTTACGCGTCTGATCATGCGCAGCGGGCAAACGGTACACAGAGAAACGCTCCAGCAGGATATTTACTCCTGGCAGGACGATCCGGGGTCCAATACCCTTGAAGTGCACATTCACAACCTGCGTCGCAAGCTCGGCAAGGACAGAATCAAAACCGTCCGTGGCGTTGGCTATCGCCTTGAGAGCCAGAAATGAACAGCATGCGTCGGCGTTTGATGGTGCTGCTGGCGGTCATTCTGTTATTTTTCCAGCTGATAAGCGTCATCTGGCTGTGGCATGAAAGCCGCGAGCAGATTGGTTTTCTGGTCAGTGAAACGCTGTCGGCAAAAGCCCGCAATAACCATGTCGAGAAAGAGATCCGCGAGGCGATTGCTTCTCTTCTCGTCCCTTCTCTGGTGATGGTCGGTTTCACGCTGCTGTTTTCATTCTGGGCGGTCACCTGGATAACCCGACCGCTGAATAAACTGCGTGACAGCCTGGCTAACCGCTCGGCGGATAACTTAACTCCGCTTCCCATGTATTCCGACATGGAAGAAATCGGCGCGGTGACAACCTCCCTGAACCAGCTGCTCGCCCGGCTGGACAATACCATTCAGCAGGAGCGTCTCTTCACCGCTGACGCCGCACACGAGCTTCGAACGCCTCTTGCCGGTATCCGGCTTCATCTTGAGCTCATGGCGCAGTCAGGCGCGCCTCAGGCCGCAACGCTGATTAGCCGTATCGATCAGCTCATGCATACCGTTGAGCAACTGCTGATGCTGGCCCGTGCCGGACAGGCAATGGCGAGCGGCCACTACGAAACCGTGAGCTGGACGGAAAATATCATTGAACCTCTCGGCCTGGGGCATGAAGCCAAAGAGCATAAGGTGATTTGGCCCGCTAAAAGCGCGCTCACGGTACAGGGAGACGCCGTGCTCCTGCGCCTGATGCTGCGCAACCTGCTTGAGAATGCCGGGCGTTACAGCCCATCTGGGACAACGATTACGGTGACATTAACCGAGGTCGAGGGTGGAACGCAGATCAGCGTTATCGATCAGGGTCCTGGTATTGATGAAGCGCACCGACAGTCAATTACCGAGCCATTCCGCCGTCTTGACCAGCGCTACGGAGGCAGCGGTCTGGGCCTGAGCATCGTGCAGCGTATCGTGCAACTCCACCACGGCAGGTTGACGCTTAAGAATGGTGCTGAAGGCGGCTTAATCGCCAGCTGCTGGTTGCCCTCAACGCTGGAATAAAAAAAGCCCCCATAATGGGGGCTTTAGACAGATATTAGTGCTTGTAGATGAACTCGACGCCTTCTTCGTCGTCTTCATCCCAGTCATCGTCCCAGTCTTCATCATCCTCTTCACCTTCCAGCTCTTCGAGCTGCTGGCGGTGGTAGTCATCCCACATGAATTCGACTTTTTCAGGCTGCTTCGCTTCTTCCGCCTGAACGATTGGGTTCTCGATGATAAAGGTCATCACATCCCAGCACAGATCCTTCACGCCAACCTGGCTTGCCGCAGAGATCAGGTAGTATTTATCTTCCCAACCCATCGCTTCAGCAATCGCTTTCGCTTTTGCTTCAGCTTCGGCTTTATCCATCAGGTCGATCTTGTTAAAGACCAGCCAGCGTGGCTTACCTGCGAGTTTTTCGCTGTATTTTTCAAGTTCACCGATGATGATACGGGCGTTTTCGACCGGATCGGACTCATCGATTGGATTAATATCAACGATGTGCAGCAATACGCGGCAGCGCTCAAGGTGTTTCAGGAAGCGAATACCCAGTCCTGCGCCTTCAGCTGCGCCCTCGATCAAACCAGGGATATCAGCAACCACAAAGCTCTTTTCGTGGTCCATACGAACAACGCCCAGGCTTGGCACCAGCGTCGTAAACGGATAATCCGCCACTTTTGGCTTCGCGGCTGATACAGCACGGATAAACGTCGATTTACCGGCGTTAGGCATACCCAGCATACCCACGTCTGCCAGAAGCATCAGCTCCAGCTGCAGCTCGCGCGTATCGCCCGGTGTCCCCATGGTTTTCTGACGCGGAGCACGGTTAACCGATGATTTAAAACGGCTGTTACCGAGACCGTGCCAGCCACCTTTAGCAACCAGCAGGCGCTGACCGTGTTTGGTCATATCACCCATGGTTTCACCGGTGCCCTGGTCAATCACACGCGTACCGACCGGAACCTTGATGTTGACGTCTTTACCACGTTTACCCGTACAGTCACGGCTCTGGCCGTTCTGGCCGCGCTCGGCACGGAAAGATTTTTCGAAACGGTAGTCGATCAGCGTGTTGAGGTTTTCATCCGCCTCCAGCCACACGTCACCACCATCCCCGCCGTCGCCGCCATCAGGACCGCCACGTGGGATATACTTTTCACGGCGGAAGCTTACGCAACCATTGCCGCCATCACCAGCCACGACCAGGATCGTCGCTTCATCAACAAACTTCATTTTACTCTCCGTAACTCATTCGCCTGAGCGGGGGACTACTACAACCGCTTCATTTTTGCGCCAACGTCCCCAAAGACGATGACCAATGGCGGAATACATCGCGCCCGCAACCACGACAAACGCACCGAGATAACCCAACAGGTTGAGCATCGGCTTGACGAAGACATCGGGCCAGGCCATTGATAACAAATCTGAAAATAACAGCGTAAACAGCGGAGTCAGCGTAATTAACGCGCTCACTTGCGCTGCCTGCCAGCGCGCCATTGCCTCAGCCAGCGCACCATAACCGACCAGCGTGTTCAGCCCACAAAAAATGAGGCACGCCAGTTGCCAGTCGCTAAGCTGGGTAATCACGCCCGGCTTTGCTAATGGCAGCAATGCTATTGTACACAAAGTGTACAGTAAAAAGAGGATCTGCTGTGAGGCAAGTCGACGCAATAACACCTTTTGTGCGACGCCATAGCTCACCCAGACCGTTGCTGCCCCCACACCGAAAATGACACCCCATGTGTAATCCGTCAGGCGGGTAAAAATCTCTATCAGACTGGTGTTGAAGAACATCACCAGACCGCACAACAGCATGCTCGCCCCGATAATCTGCGTACCGCGCATCTTCTCCTTGAGGATAAAGACGCTGGCGACCATCATGCCCACCGGTGAAAGCTGACCTATCACCTGCGACGCCGTGGGGCTGAGATATTGCAGGGAAGAGCTGAACAGGATGAAGTTACCGAACAGACCGCCCGTCGCAATAGCCAGCAATACCAGCCAGCGCGGTTTACGAAAGAGCTGTAGCGATGGGAGCTTACCTTTGATAGCCAGAATGGCCCCGAGGCCGATGCTTGCCATCAGAAAGCGATAAAAGACCACCGTAGGCGGCTCCATCACTTCCAGTACCTGCTTCATTGCAATTGGCAACGCACCCCAGCACATTGCGGTGGTGAGCGCCAAAAGAATACCCATGCCGGCCTGCTGCTTCATGCCCGTTTTCCCTACAGAAAATTTTCCGGGTTTCCAATGTAAAAAGCCCCGCAACACGTTGCGGGGCTTTAATCCGTTACCGGACCGAGAAAACCTTACTCAGCAACGATGCTGATGTATTTACGGTTGTTCGGGCCTTTAACTTCAAATTTCACTTTACCGTCTGCTTTAGCAAACAGAGTGTGGTCACGACCGCAACCTACGTTGTTGCCAGCGTGGAATTTGGTACCACGTTGACGAACGATGATGCTACCCGCCAGAACGGATTCGCCACCGAAACGCTTAACGCCAAGGCGTTTAGCTTCTGAATCGCGACCGTTACGTGTGGAGCCGCCAGCCTTTTTATGTGCCATTTAAATCTCTCCTCAGGTCTTAGGCGCTGATGCCAGTAATTTTCACATCAGTGAACCACTGACGGTGGCCCTGCTGCTTACGGTAGTGCTTACGACGACGAAACTTAACGATTTTAACTTTCTCGCCACGACCGTGTGCAACAACTTCAGCTTTGATAACGCCGCCATCAACGAAAGGAACGCCGATTTTGACTTCTTCACCGTTTGCGATCATCAGAACTTCTGCGAACTCAACAGATTCGCCAGTTGCGATGTCCAGCTTTTCCAGGCGAACGGTCTGACCTTCGCTTACTCGGTGTTGTTTACCACCACTTTGGAAAACCGCGTACATATAAACTCCGCTTCCGCGCACGTCCTCGTATGATTCAGAGTGCGCTATAAATATTCACAATAGGGCGCGAATATTACGCAAAACGCGAGCCTTTGACAAGTGCTACCGTCAATACATGAAGAAAAAAAACACAACACGTACGGTAACGTTTATCTGTGCCGTTTTTTCAGTACAATCAGCACTACTATTGATAAACCGAAACCCTTCGTTACCCCATTGAAGATGGGATCAACAGGATAAAAAGCCCGGCTTTTGCGATGAATTTAGAAAAAATCAACGAGTTAACCGCGCAAGATATGGCGGGTGTGAATGCAGCAATCCTGGAGCAACTCAACTCTGACGTTCAGCTGATCAATCAGTTGGGCTATTACATCGTCAGCGGCGGCGGTAAACGCATTCGTCCGATGATCGCCATTCTGGCTGCCAGAGCCGTTGGTTATCAGGGAAATGCTCACATCAGTATCGCAGCGCTCATCGAATTTATTCACACGGCGACGCTTCTGCATGACGATGTGGTGGATGAATCGGATATGCGTCGTGGCAAAGCCACGGCAAACGCCGCTTTCGGGAACGCAGCCAGCGTACTGGTGGGGGATTTTATCTATACCCGCGCCTTCCAGATGATGACCAGTCTGGGCTCCCTGAAAGTGCTGGAAGTGATGTCCGAAGCCGTAAACGTCATTGCTGAAGGCGAAGTGCTGCAGCTGATGAACGTCAACGACCCTGACATCACCGAAGAAAACTACATGCGCGTCATCTACAGCAAAACTGCGCGCCTGTTTGAAGCGGCAGCCCAGTGTTCCGGCATTCTGGCTGACTGTACCGAAGCCCAGGAAAAAGGCCTGCAGGACTATGGCCGCTATCTGGGTACGGCATTCCAGCTGATTGATGATTTGCTGGACTACAGTGCGGACGGCGAGACGCTCGGCAAAAACGTGGGTGATGACCTGAACGAAGGCAAACCGACCCTGCCGCTGCTTCACGCCATGCGCAACGGAACGGCCGATCAGGCGAAAATGATCCGTGAAGCGATCGAGCAGGGAAATGGCCGCCATCTTCTGGAACCTGTTCTGGAAACTATGGCTATCTGCGGATCGCTGGAATGGACGCGTCAGCGTGCGGAAGAAGAAGCCGACAAAGCCATCGAAGCTCTCCAGGTCATTCCCGACAGCCCATGGCGCGATGCGCTAATTGGTCTTGCCCACATCGCCGTTCAGCGCGACCGTTAATCCCCTTGTTTCTCCCCGCGACCATAGCGGGGAGATTCCAGTACACACCTGTAAATTCCGCCTTCATGTAAATTCATCGGTTTAGAGACCGCATGAATAAAGGCGTGTCTTATTCTGAATATCCCTTCAAGTAACGCGAACTTTTTAGAACAAGAGTTTGAAATGGGTATAGTAACCTCGTCGTTTCAGAGGAAACGGCGTAGGTGAATCCGAACTTAAGGACAGCGTTATGGATACGAAATTTATCGACTGGCACACGGCTGATATTATTGCCGCGCTGCGCAAAAGAGGCACTTCCCTGGCAGCAGAGTCCCGTCGCCATGGTCTGAGCTCTTCGACACTGGCAAACGCCCTCACCCGCCCCTGGCCCAAGGGAGAATTAATTATCGCGACGGCGCTGGATACGCATCCGTGGGTGATTTGGCCTTCGCGCTATCACGATCCCATTACCCATGAGTTTATCGACAGAACGCGCATGATTCGCCAAAGAAAGGCAAAGAAAGAACCGAAGGAATAACGTTTTTTTGGCGGGAACAGCAACCCCCCGGTCATTGCTGGCAGGGGGCTGCCGGAACGATTACTCGCCCTTCACACGCTCGATATTGGCACCCAGCGCGCGCAGTTTATCCTCGATACGCTCATAGCCACGATCGATGTGATAAATACGATCCACGATCGTTGTACCTTCCGCGATACAACCCGCCAGCACCAGGCTTGCAGACGCACGCAGATCGGTTGCCATCACCTGAGCACCTGACAGTTTCTCAACGCCATGGCAAATCACGGTATTACTTTCGATCTCAGCATGCGCACCCATACGGATCAGCTCCGGTACGTGCATGAAGCGGTTCTCGAAAATAGTTTCAGTGATGAAGCCAGTCCCTTCTGCGACCAGGTTCAGCAAGGTGAACTGCGCCTGCATATCCGTTGGGAACGCCGGATGCGGTGCCGTACGCACATTGACCGCTTTTGGACGCTGGCCGTGCATATCAAGGCTGATCCAGTCTTCACCGATTTCGATATCCGCACCCGCATCGCGCAGTTTCGCGAGCACCGCATCCAGGGTATCAGGCTGCGCGTTGCGACAAACAATCTTACCGCCAGAGATCGCCGCAGCGACCAGGAAGGTACCGGTTTCGATACGGTCCGGCAGTACGCGATAGACACCACCGCCCAGACGCTCAACGCCTTCAATGGTGATACGGTCAGTACCATGACCGGAGATCTTCGCGCCCAGCGCCACGAGGAAGTTGGCGGTATCCACAATTTCCGGTTCGCGCGCGGCGTTTTCGATGATAGTGGTCCCTTCTGCCAGCGTCGCCGCAGACATAATGGTGACCGTTGCGCCCACGCTCACTTTGTCCATGACAATGTGCGCGCCTTTCAGACGGCCATTAACAGATGCTTTAACGTAACCTTCTTCCAGCTTGATCTCTGCGCCCAGTTTTTCCAGACCAAAGATGTGCAGGTCAACCGGACGCGCACCGATAGCGCAGCCGCCCGGCAGAGAGACCTGACCCTGACCAAAACGCGCCACCAGCGGACCAAGCGCCCAGATGGATGCGCGCATGGTTTTCACCAGATCGTATGGGGCTGAGAAGTTATTCACCTTGCTGGCGTCGATCCAGACGGAACCGTTACGCTCGACTTTCGTGCCCAACTGGGTGAGCAACTTCATGGTGGTATCGATATCTTTCAGCTTCGGTACGTTCTGAATTTCTACCGGCTCTTCCGCGAGCAGCGCAGCAAAGAGGATTGGCAGCGCGGCGTTTTTCGCGCCAGAAATTGTGACTTCGCCCTGGAGACGCGTTGGCCCCTGTACACGAAATTTATCCATTGTGTGCTCTCTTATAAATTCAACCGTGCTGCGGGCCTGTCGCCCTCAGCTCAAAAACCGTTTAGTTTGCGATCGCGTGCCCACTCTTGCGGGGTGAACGCTTTAATCGACAGGGCGTGGATGCGGTTATCCGCAATATATTCCATCAGCGGCGCGTACACAGCCTGCTGTTTCTTCACACGGCTCATACCGTCGAACATCTCACCCACAGCAATAACCTGGAAGTGACTGCCATCGCCAGAGACGTGGGCTTCCTGAAGGGAGAGTGCATTCATCAGCACTGTCTGGATTTCATGATTTTCCATGGGTTCTTAATCATCTGATAGTGAAAACAAGCCCAACATCTTAGAGCAAAGTGGCGTTGTCTTAAACAAGCAAAAAGCCCCGACGATGAAACTGTCAGGGCTTTCGGAAGTAACGCACTGAAAATATTAACGAGGCAGTACGTCCTGAGGGAGGTTGTAGAGCTGCGCAAGGGTCACGACATTATCGCTTGCGCCGTGAAGCGTGACGCTAGCCCCCTGCTTTTTCCCTACCGCAACCAGATGGGCAAGCAGCGCAACCCCCGCCGTATCCACCCGCGTGACGTCGGTTAAGTCGATGAGCGTCACGCCCTGCATCGCTTCATGGCGTTTGTCCCACAGTGGGTTCAGCAGATCCTGATCCAGCTCACCGGACAGCTTTAATGTCTCGCCTTCACGCGACCAGCTGAGTTGCTGTGACATTACTTCTTCTCATCCAGGCTAATTTTCTGACGAGAGATAGACTGCAGCTGCGCGGTCAGGCCATCGATGCCCTTGGTGCGCAGCAGGTCGCTCCATTCGTTTTGTTTGGTGGTGATCATGCTTACCCCTTCGGCAATCATGTCATACGCCTGCCAGTGACCGGTCTGGCTGTTTTTACGCCACTGGAAATCCAGACGAACCGGCGGACGACCGTTAGGATCGTTGATCGTCACACGGATAGGGACGATAGTCGCATCGCCCAGCGGCTGCTCAGGCGCAATCTGATAGGTCTGACCGTGGTACATCGCCAGCGCCTGGCCGTAAGCCTGTTTCAGGTATTCACGGAACGCGGCAAAGTAGGCATCACGCTGCGCAGGGGTCGCGTCTTTGTAATAACGTCCCAGCACCAGCGCACCCGCATATTTAATCTGCACGTACGGCAGCAGCTCCTGGTCAACGACGTCGCGCAGATAATCAGGATTAGCACGAATTTTAGGCTGTTCGTTTTTAAGACGGTCGAAGGTCTTCTTCGCCGCTTCGTCCATCAGTTTGTACGGGTTACTCTGATCCGCAGCGTGAGCGGCGGTAAGAGGGGCGATGACCAGCATGGCAACCATTAACAGTCGTTTAAACATGAATGACTTCTCCTGATATTAATTCGTCGCGCCAGGCGTCGGTGCGACGTCGGTATGATCTTCGCTCTGCGCTGGGGCAGCGTCGGATTTTTTCTCATCCCCTTTACTGCTGTAAAGGAATTGACCAATCATATCCTCCAGCACCATCGCGGATTTCGTATCCTGAATGACGCTACCGTCTTTAAGGATAGTCGTTCCCAGCTCGGGGTCTTCAAAGCCAACGTTAAGCGCCAGATATTGTTCGCCCAGCAGGCCGGAAGTACGGATAGAAAGGGAACTGGTGTCCGGGATATGGTTGTAACGCTCTTCGATATCCATCGCGACGCGTGGCAGATAGGTTTTCTCATCAAGCGTAATGTCAGATACGCGTCCGATCACCACGCCGCCGATACGAACCGGTGAACGCGCCTTCAGCCCGCCGATGTTATCGAAGGTGGCATAGATGCGATACGTCGGTTCGGTGCGCACAGACGTAATATCCGCCGCTCTCAGGCAGATAAACAGCGCGGCCAGCAGCGCCAGCAGCAGGAATACACCGACCCAAATTTCATTTTTTCTCGTTTGCATGAACTCAATTCCCAAACATCAGTGCGGTGAGCACAAAATCCAGACCCAGTACGGCCAGCGACGAATGTACGACTGTACGTGTAGTTGCACGGCTAATGCCCGCCGACGTCGGGATGGCATCGTAACCATTGAACAATGCAATCCAGGTGACCGTAATGGCAAATACCACGCTTTTAATCAGGCAGTTAACCAGATCCATTCGCAGGTCAATGGCGTCCTGCATCGCGGACCAGAAGAAACCGGCATCAATGCCTTTCCAGTGCACGCCAACCAGCGAACCGCCCCAGATACCCACGGCGACAAACAGAATCGTCAGCAGCGGTAAAGAGATCACCCCCGCCCAGAAACGCGGTGAGATCACGCGACGCAGCGGATCGACCGCCATCATCTCCATGCTGGAGAGCTGCTCGGTCGCACGCATCAGGCCAATTTCAGCCGTTAATGCCGACCCTGCACGCCCGGCGAACAACAGCGCCGCCACAACCGGCCCCAGTTCACGCAGCAGCGAGAGCGCCACCAGCATCCCGAGGCTGGTTTCCGCACTGTAGGTTGTCAGAACAAGATAGCCCTGTAGCCCAAGCACCATACCGATAAACAGACCGGAAACAATGATGATGAGCATCGACAGCACGGCGACATTATAAAGCTGCCGCACCAGCAGCGGTGCGTGCTTACGGAATTCCGGCTTGCCGACCAGCGCGTTGAATAACATCAATCCGGCACGCCCGAACGTCCTGATGGTTTTTATGCCACGGTGTCCGAGAGCGGCCAACGCATTTAACAGCATGAGTGGCTTAACTCCCTATTCCCAGTAAATCGTCACGATAGTCGCCCGCCGGGTAGCGGAACGGCACAGGGCCATCGGCAATACCGTCGAGGAACTGCCGCACGCGCGGATCGCAATTTTCCTGCAGCGCCTGGGCGCTACCGTGTGCGACGATCTTTTTGTCCGCCACGATATAGGCGTAATCGGCAATGCTCAATACTTCCGGTACATCGTGAGATACCACAATGCAGGTGACGCCAAGCGCGCTGTTCAGTTCAGAGATGAGCTTCACCAGCACGCCCATCGTGATGGGATCCTGTCCAACAAACGGTTCGTCGAACATGATTAAATCAGGTTCTAATGCAATGGCTCGCGCCAGCGCGGCGCGGCGCGCCATCCCTCCGGACAACTCCGAAGGCATCAGCTTCGCGGCGCCCCGCAAACCGACGGCTTCGAGCTTCATCATCACCGTGCTTTTCAGCAGTTCCGGCGGCAGGCTGGTATGCTCGCGCAGCGGATAGGCCACGTTATCAAAGACATTCATGTCGGTGAACAAGGCTCCCGACTGAAAGAGCATGCTCATGCGTTTGCGAACAGTATACAGGCGCGAGCGTGACATCTCCGGGATGTTTTCACCATCAAAGAGGATTTCACCGCGATCGGGTGGGATCTGCCCACCAATAAGGCGCAGCAGGGTCGTTTTACCGATCCCGGACGGCCCCATGATGGCAGTGATCTTGCCACGCGGTACGGTCAACGAAATATCATCAAATATCAATCTGTTGGCGCGAGAAAAACTCACACCGCGAACATCGACTAAATTCGCCATCGTTTGGCTCATTTATGGTTCCTTTATTACCCTGCTCACGTTAAGGCATGACGCCTGAATCAGCCCTCAACTCCGCATTTTTACAGAATAATAGCCGTTGAGGTTAGCGAAAGCTGGCATTTGTTTTACTTTTCCGGCGCATAAAGTCAAAATTAGGAATTCGTTACGCCTCAGACTGTATGCAGTCCAGCCATTCCCGCGCGATGGACCGACGAGTATACCTGAAGAAAGGACTTTTGATGCTTTTAGCAACAGCACTGTTAATAATTGGTTTACTATTGGTGGTCTACAGTGCTGACCGTTTAGTGTTTGCTGCATCTATTCTGTGTCGCCTGACGGGCGTACCGCCTGTCGTCATCGGGATGACCGTGGTCAGTGTTGGAACGTCACTTCCTGAGATCATCGTCTCTGTCTCGGCATCGCTGCATGGTCAGTTAGACCTGGCAGTCGGCACCGCGATTGGCTCTAACATCGTCAATATACTCTTGATTTTAGGCCTGGCCGCCCTGCTCCATCCATTTCGCGTGCATTCTGATGTTCTGCGCCGTGAATTGCCGCTAATGTTAATCGTAAGCCTGCTGGCAGGCTGCGTATTTTACGATGGTGTATTGAGCTATAGCGACGGCATTTTCTTGCTGGCGCTGGCCGTCATTTGGCTGCTGTATAGTGTTAAAATCGCCCGTCTGGCTGAGAAGCAGGGCCAGGATAGCCTTACGCGTGAGCAGGTTGCCGAACTTCCACGAGAAGGCACGCTGCCTGTTGCCCTGCTCTGGCTTGGCGTTGCGCTGATCATCATGCCGATGGCAACGCGCATGGTCGTGGATAACGCGACGGTGCTGGCGAACTATTTCGCCATCAGTGAACTGACCATTGGCCTGACGGTGATTGCCATCGGTACCAGCCTGCCGGAGCTGGCCACGGCTATTGCGGGGGCGCGTAAAGGCGAGGATGACATTGCCATTGGTAATATCATCGGTTCTAACATTTTTAATATCGCCATTGTGATGGGCCTGCCGGCCCTGATTACGCCAGGGCCCTTTAATCCCCTGGCGTTCTCACGCGACTACGGCGTGATGTTATTGGTCAGCGTGATATTTGCCCTGCTCTGCTGGCGGCGGCAACGACAGATCGGCAAAGGCGCAGGCGCGCTGCTGACGGGTGGATTTATCGTATGGATGGCGATGCTGTACTGGCTCTCGCCTCTTCTCTCTGGGTAATCGGAAACGCATTATGTCGCAAATAGAATTGCAGCCGGGTTTTGACTTTCAGAAAGCAGGCAAAGAGGTTCTGGAGATTGAACGTGAAGGTCTGGCGCAGTTAGATCGGTACATTAATCAGGATTTTAGTCTGGCATGTGAGAAGATGTTCTACTGTGCCGGCAAAGTCGTGGTGATGGGGATGGGCAAGTCCGGCCACATTGGACGCAAAATGGCGGCAACATTTGCCAGCACCGGAACCTCTTCCTTCTTTGTACACCCGGGGGAAGCCGCGCACGGCGACCTGGGTATGGTCACGCCGCAGGATATCGTCATCGCGCTGTCCAACTCCGGTGAGTCCAATGAAATTCTGGCGCTGATCCCGGTCCTGAAGCGACTGCAGGTGCCGCTTATTTGCATGACCAGCCGTCCGGAAAGCAGCATGGCGCGTGCGGCCGATATTCACCTGTGCGTGAAAGTGCCCAAGGAGGCCTGTCCGCTCGGCCTGGCGCCGACGTCCAGCACTACCGCAGCGTTGGTCATGGGCGATGCGCTCGCCGTCGCGCTGCTCGAAGCCCGCGGTTTTACGCCGGAAGATTTCGCGCTTTCCCATCCGGGCGGTGCGCTGGGGCGCAAGCTGCTGCTTCGGGTAAACGATATTATGCACACCGGGGATGAGATCCCTCACGTCAGTAAAGAAGCCTCCCTGCGTGATGCGCTGCTGGAAATTACCCGTAAGAATCTGGGTATGACGGTCGTGTGCGACGATCTGATGAAAATTCAGGGGATCTTCACCGATGGCGACCTGCGTCGCGTGTTCGACATGGGTGTCGATGTCCGCACGCTCGGCATTGCCGACGTGATGACGCCGGGCGGTATCCGCGTGCGTCCGGGTACGCTGGCAGTGGATGTGCTGAACCTGATGCAGTCCCGTCATATCACCTCCGTTATGGTTGCCGATGGCGACCAGTTGCTGGGTGTGGTACATATGCATGATCTGCTGCGCGCAGGCGTAGTGTAATGAAGGATAAGACAATGAGTAATGCGGGTGCATCCCTTGCAACCTGTTATGGTCCGGTCAGTACCCAGATGATGGCAAAGGCGGAAAACATTCGCCTGCTCATCCTGGATGTGGATGGTGTACTCTCCGATGGCCTGATTTACATGGGCAATAATGGTGAAGAGCTGAAAGCGTTTAACGTTCGCGACGGCTATGGTATCCGCTGTGCGCTCACTTCTGGTATTGAGGTGGCTATCATCACCGGGCGAAAAGCTAAACTGGTAGAAGACCGCTGTGAAACCTTAGGAATTACCCATCTGTATCAGGGTCAGTCCGATAAGATGGCGGCGTTTAAGGATTTACTGGGTAAACTGGCTATCGCACCGGAAAACGTGGCCTACGTCGGGGACGATCTGATTGACTGGCCCGTTATGGCTGAAGTCGGTCTGAGTATCGCTGTTGCCGATGCGCACCCGCTGCTGATCCCGCGCGCTGACTACGTTACCCACATCAACGGGGGCCGTGGTGCCGTACGTGAAGTCTGCGATCTGCTTTTGCTGGCGCAGGGCAAGCTTGATGAGGCCAAAGGGCAATCGATATGAGTAAAACCAGACGTTGGATTATCATTTTGCTTTCGCTTGTCGCACTGGTATTGATTGGCGTGAACCTTGCCGATCGCGACGATACGCAAACGGAAGTGGTCAACAATAACGATCCAACCTATAAAAGCGATCACAGCGACACCGTGGTCTACAGCCCGGAAGGCGCGCTGAACTATCGTCTGATTGCCCAGCACGTTGAATATTTTTCAGATGACGGTATTTCGTGGTTTACCCAGCCTGTCATGACCACGTTTGATAAGGACAAGGTGCCGACGTGGTCAATTAAGTCAGATCGGGCAAAACTGACAAATGACCGTATGCTTTATCTGTATGGCCACGTTGAAGTCAACGCCCTGACCGCTGACTCACAACTGCGAAAAATTACGACGGATAATGCCCAAATTAACCTGGTAACCCAGGACGTGACCTCGCAGGATCTGGTCACACTGTATGGCACAACATTTAATTCCAGCGGTTTGAGAATGCGCGGGAACTTACGCAGCAAGAACGCCGAGCTGATTGAAAAGGTTAGAACCTCCTATGAAATTCAAAACAAACAAACTCAGCCTTAAAGTAATTATCGCCAGCGCGATGCTGGCGACCAGTCTCCCCGCGCTTGCTGTAACGGGCGATACCGACCAACCGATCCATATCGAGTCCGATACCCAGTCTCTCGATATGCAGGGCAACGTCGTCACCTTTACGGGTAACGTCGTCATGACTCAGGGCACCATCAAAATCAACGCCGACAAAGTGGTCGTGACCCGTCCGGGTGGCGAGCAGGGCAAAGAGATCATTGATGGTTACGGTAACCCGGCAACCTTCTACCAGATGCAGGACAACGGCAAGCCTGTGAAAGGTCACGCCTCGCATATGCACTACGAGCTGGCGAAGGATCTGGTCATCCTGACCGGAAACGCGTATCTGGAACAGCTGGACAGCAACATTACTGGCGACCGAATCACCTATCTGGTGAAAGAGCAAAAAATGCAGGCCTCCAGCGAGAAAGGCAAACGCGTCACGACCGTACTGGTTCCGTCGCAGCTGCAGGACAAAGGCAAAGGCCAGGCCCCGGCACAGAAGAAGAGTAACTAATTCGTTATGGCAACATTAACTGCAAAAAATCTCGCGAAGGCCTATAAGGGCCGCCGTGTCGTAGAAGATGTCAGTCTGACCGTCAACTCCGGCGAAATTGTAGGGCTGCTTGGCCCTAACGGTGCGGGTAAAACCACCACCTTCTACATGGTCGTTGGCATTGTGCCGCGCGATGCCGGCAACATTATCATTGACGATGAAGACATCAGCCTTCTGCCGCTGCACGCGCGCGCGCGTCGCGGGATCGGCTACCTGCCGCAGGAAGCCTCCATTTTCCGTCGTCTTAGCGTTTACGATAACCTGATGGCGGTCCTGCAAATTCGTAACGACCTGACCAGCGAACAGCGTCAGGATCGTGCCAACGAGCTGATGGAAGAGTTCCATATTGAGCATCTGCGTGACAGCCTCGGTCAGGCACTCTCCGGGGGTGAACGCCGTCGTGTTGAGATTGCGCGTGCGCTGGCCGCAAACCCGAAATTTATCCTTCTGGATGAACCGTTTGCGGGCGTTGACCCGATTTCGGTAATCGACATCAAACGTATCATTGAACACCTGCGTGACAGCGGGCTTGGCGTACTGATCACCGACCACAACGTCCGTGAAACGCTGGCCGTGTGTGAACGCGCGTATATTGTGAGCCAGGGCAATCTGATCGCCCACGGTACGCCGCAGCAGATCCTCGAAGACGATCATGTTAAGCGCGTCTATCTTGGGGAAGACTTCAGACTCTGATAGGGTAGAGGTAACGTAACGCCGAACCGGAGAAAAATGCTCTGAACATGAAGCAAGGTTTGCAATTAAGGCTCAGCCAACAACTGGCGATGACGCCGCAGCTACAGCAGGCAATTCGCCTGTTGCAACTGTCCACGTTAGAACTTCAGCAGGAGCTCCAGCAGGCGCTGGACAGCAACCCCCTGCTGGAACAAACCGATCTTCATGACGAGGTAGATACCCAGCAATCTCAGGATACAGAAGCGCTCGACACCGCGGATGCACTCGAACAAAAAGAGATGCCCGACGAGCTACCGCTGGATGCCAGCTGGGATGAAATCTACACCGCCGGAACGCCTTCCGGTACGCGTGCAGACTACCAGGACGATGAGCTACCGGTCTATCAGGGAGAAACCACCCAGTCGCTGCAGGATTATCTGATGTGGCAGGTGGAACTCACCCCTTTCTCCGATACCGACCGCGCGATTGCCACCTCAATTGTCGATGCCGTTGACGACACCGGCTATTTGACCGTCACGCTGGACGATATTCTGGAAAGCATGGGCGATGAAGAGATTGAGCTTGAGGAGATCGAAGCCGTACTGAAGCGCATTCAGCGTTTCGATCCGGTAGGCGTGGCCGCAAAAGATCTGCGCGACTGTCTGCTGATCCAGCTTTCTCAGTTCAGCAAAGAGACGCCATGGATCGACGAGGCGCGCTTAATCATCAGCGATCATCTGGATCTGTTGGCTAACCACGATTTCCGCTCCCTGATGCGCGTCACGCGCCTGAAGGAAGAGGTGCTGAAAGAAGCGGTGAATCTGATCCAGTCGCTCGATCCGCGCCCGGGACAGTCGATCCAGACCAGCGAGCCCGAGTACGTCATCCCGGACGTGCTGGTCAGAAAACACAATGACCGCTGGGTCGTTGAACTGAATTCAGACAGCATTCCTCGCCTGCAAATCAACCAGCAGTATGCCTCCATGTGCACCAGCGCACGTAACGACTCCGACAATCAATATATTCGAAGCAATCTTCAGGAAGCGCGATGGTTGATCAAAAGTCTGGAGAGCCGAAATGATACGCTGCTACGCGTCAGCCGCTGTATTGTCGAACAGCAGCAGGCGTTCTTTGAGCAGGGCGAAGAGTATATGAAACCGATGGTACTGGCGGATATCGCCCAGGCCGTCGAAATGCATGAATCAACCATTTCCCGTGTCACCACGCAGAAGTATCTGCACAGTCCACGCGGTATTTTTGAGCTTAAGTATTTCTTCTCCAGCCATGTGAATACCGAGGGCGGCGGCGAAGCGTCGTCAACGGCCATTCGTGCCCTGGTGAAGAAGTTGATCGCCGCGGAGAACCCCGCGAAGCCACTAAGCGACAGTAAGTTAACCACCATGCTGTCCGATCAGGGTATTATGGTGGCACGTCGTACTGTTGCGAAGTATCGAGAGTCTTTATCCATTCCGCCGTCCAACCAGCGTAAACAGCTGGTCTGACACAACCGATAAGGAAGACACTATGCAGCTCAACATCACTGGACAAAACGTCGAAATTACTGAGGCTTTACGCGACTTTGTGAACGCGAAGTTTGCAAAACTCGAGCAGTATTTCGAAAGGATCAATCAGGTCTATATTGTGTTGAAAGTGGAGAAAGTGACTCATATCTCGGATGCCACCCTGCATGTTAACGGGGGTGAACTGCATGCCAGTGCGGAAGGGCAAGACATGTACGCTGCTATCGACGGCTTGATTGATAAGCTTGCACGACAGCTCAATAAACATAAAGATAAACTGAAACAACACTAATTGTCCGGGCAGTTAACGGGTGCAGGACGGCCTGTTGTGAAACACAACAGGCCATTTGTACAGTTAGCGCTTAGGTGAAATTATGATGAACAACGATTCCGCTCTTCAACTGAGCAATGTCCTTAACCAGGAATGTACCCGCAGTGCGGTTCACTGCCAGAGCAAAAAACGTGCGCTGGAGATCATCAGTGAGCTGGCTGCAAAACAGCTGGGCCTGCCGCCGCAGGTGGTGTTCGAAGCGATTCTGACCCGTGAAAAAATGGGCAGTACCGGTATCGGCAACGGCATCGCGATCCCGCACGGCAAACTGGAAGAGGATACCCTGCGTGCCGTTGGTGTGTTTGTGCAGCTTGAAACACCCATCGCCTTCGATGCCATTGATAACCAGCCCGTCGATCTCCTCTTCGCGCTGCTGGTGCCTGCCGACCAGACGAAAACCCATCTGCATACGCTGTCGCTGGTCGCAAAACGTCTGGCCGATAAAACCATTTGCCGTCGACTGCGCTCGGCCCAAAGTGATGAAGAGCTCTATCAAATTATCACTGAAGCAGAAGGCAATCAGGATGATGCATAACCAGGAGATGGCCTTCACATCTGTTGTCCTGAGGAGAAACGGAACATGGTGCTGATGATTGTCAGTGGCCGTTCAGGGTCGGGGAAATCCGTTGCTCTGCGCGCGCTGGAAGACATGGGTTTTTACTGCGTCGATAACCTGCCGGTCGTGTTGTTGCCTGACCTGGCACGCACGCTTGCGGAGAGACAAACCTCTGCCGCCGTCAGTATCGACGTCCGTAACATGCCTGAATCGCCAGAGATCTTCGAACAGGCCATGAGCAACCTGCCTGATGCGTTCTCGCCTCAGCTGCTGTTCCTTGATGCAGACCGCAATACGCTGATCCGTCGCTACAGCGATACCCGTCGTTTACACCCGCTTTCCAGCAAGAACCTCTCTCTGGAGAGCGCTATCGATGAAGAGAGCGACCTGCTGGAGCCGCTGCGTTCTCGTGCCGACCTGATTGTCGACACCTCTGAGATGTCCGTTCACGAACTGGCGGAAATGCTGCGTACCCGTTTGTTGGGTAAACGCGAGCGTGAACTGACGATGGTGTTCGAATCCTTCGGCTTTAAGCACGGTATTCCGATTGATGCGGATTACGTTTTCGACGTGCGCTTCCTGCCGAACCCGCACTGGGATCCGAAGCTGCGTCCAATGACAGGCCTGGATAAACCCGTCGCGGCCTTCCTCGACCGGCACACAGAAGTTCACAATTTTATCTACCAGACGCGAAGCTACCTTGAGCTATGGTTACCTATGCTGGAGACAAACAATCGTAGCTACCTGACGGTGGCGATTGGCTGTACCGGCGGTAAACATCGTTCGGTTTACATCGCCGAACAGCTGGCCGACTATTTCCGCTCGCGCGGGAAGAACGTTCAGTCCCGTCATCGCACGCTGGAAAAACGTAAAACATGACCGTAAAACAAACCGTTGAGATCACCAATAAGCTGGGTATGCATGCACGCCCGGCGATGAAACTGTTTGAGCTGATGCAGGGTTTTGATGCAGAGGTTCTGCTGCGGAATGACGAAGGTACCGAAGCGGAAGCAAACAGCGTGATCGCCCTGCTGATGCTGGATTCCGCCAAAGGGCGCCAGATTGAAGTAGAAGCCACCGGACCTCAGGAAGAGGAAGCGCTGGCGGCGGTAATTGCCCTGTTTAACGCCGGCTTTGACGAAGACTAACGTTCGCCCCTCGGCGGGTGGCGCTGCGCTTACCCGCCCTACATAAGATTATTACGCTGCATAAAGCCCTCTCCACCCAGTTGATTCATCTGGCGTATGATCCACGCCTGACGACTTCGCACGTACCCTGATGGGGCACTGGCTTTAAAGCGGATAGGGTTCGGTAAAACAGCGGCCAATAGCGCTGCTTCTGACATGCTCAGACGGCTGGCTGGCTTATTGAAATAACGCTGCGCGGCAGCTTCCACGCCAAAAACACCGTCGCCAAACTCAGCGACGTTGAGATAGACGGTCAGAATGCGTTTTTTGCTCCAGACCGTTTCCATCCCCAGGGTCAGCCCCGCTTCCAGCCCTTTTCGCACCCAGCTTCGACCATCCCACAGAAACAGATTTTTGGCCGTCTGCTGCGACAAGGTTGACGCGCCGCGCACGCGGTTTTCATGGCGTTCGTTATGGGCTAGCGCCTTCTCAATGGCCGCAACGTCGAACCCCCAGTGCTCCGGGAATTTCTGGTCCTCCGCCGCGATGACCGCCAGCCCCATGAACGGTGAGATCTCGTCCATGCTCACCCAGTCTGAGTGGGCAACATAGCTGAAATCGCCGCTGAACCACGCGCCGAGCTGGCGCTCAACCATAACGGCAGAGAACGGAACCGGCATAATGCTGAATAAAGCCAGCCCGCCTCCCCAAAATACCGCCAGTACAAGAACGATACGCAAGAGAATACGCTTCACCCCTGCGCCTGCGGCAAATTTACGCCTCATTCAGTCAGCACCAGCACGCGGGCCACCAGCTTTTCAATTCCTGAGGCAGCCTCAGCGATATTATTCGCCAGCATATACGCTGGCGTAGTGACAATTTTGTTATCTTCATCAACCACAATGTCATCAACCGGGCACGGAACGTGTTCGCCCCCCATTTCCTCGACGATCTCTGCGGTATCAATATCCGTCCCGATAGTCAGGCGCAGCGGGAAATCAAAAATCCTGGGCAGCATTGCCGGCGCGATGCAGATAAAGCCCAGCGGTTTTCCTGCCGCATGCATGGCCTGCGACAGCGCTTTTAGATGAGGATCGATCTGACACTCCGCGCCCTGCGCAGCAAAGGTACTGAGATTTTTGGCCGCGCCAAACCCACCCGGCACAATCAGCGCATCAAGCTCTGTCGGGTCTGCCTGAATAAGAGGATGGATATCACCTCGCGCAATGCGCGCGGCTTCAATCAGCACATTACGGGTTTCCGCCATCGGCTCGCCGGTCAGATGATTAATCACATCCGACTGATTTTTGTCTGGCGCAAAACAAATAACCTCTGCTCCCTGCTTAGCCAGGGCCAGCAGCGTGATGACGGCTTCATGTATCTCAGAACCATCGTAAACACCACATCCGCTCAGCACGACACCAATCTTTTTCATCATGACAATCCTTTTCTGCAACTTGCTGAAGCACATTAATAATTTTGATTAAAACGCTATGCTTCACACATTTCACTGATTCATGTAACAAACCATTTAAGATTTGCTATCTTATCTGCGTGCGGCCTAAATTTTTCAGGCAGCGCCCTTTCGAAAATAACTTTAAAAAACAGGCGCAGCCACGATTTCCCTGGTGTTGGCGCAGTATTCGCGCACCCCGGTTAAGCCGGGGTCATTTTTTTCTGGCATCGACCCATGCTTTAAGCACCGCCACATCGTTTTGCCACTCTTGTTTCATCTCTTCAACCCAATCACCCACGTTATCTTCCCATGCAGGTAAATCAGGCGATTGAATCTGTTGGCCCAGCTGCTGCAGGTGGCGTAGGCCAACCGAGCCGGCGGCACCTTTAATTTTATGTCCTTCTTCCACAATGCCCTTCTGGTCACGAGCCGTCAGGTTTGATTCCAGCACGCTCAGATAGCCCGGCATCATTTTTTCGAATACCGCCAGACCGTCGGTAATCAGTTTCGGGCCGACCAGATCGATGTACTGCTCCAGCATCGCGGTATCGAGTATCGTTTGGGCTTTTGCGCTATCAACAGACGTCATGGTGCTCTCCTCTTCATCACGGGTATCCCAGAACTTCTTAATCATGGCGGTCAGAGCAGGCACCGCCAGCGGCTTGCTGAGTACATCGTCCATACCGGCATCGAGATACTCTTTTTTATCTTTCAGTACGTTCGCCGTCAGCGCCACCAGCGGCGGCAGTTCGTCGGCCGCGTACTGACGCGTCAGCTCACGCGAGATATCCAGCCCGGTCATATCCGGTAGCTGAATATCCAGCAGGACAAGATCGTATTCGCCCGGTTTAAACATCTCGAGCGCGGCCTTACCGGTCATCGCGACATCCACGCTGTTGCCCAGCTTTTCCAGCACAGAGCGCGCCACAATCACGTTCAGCTCAATGTCTTCCACCAGAAGGACGTGCAGCGCAGGCAGCGGCATGTCGTCGTTTTCAAAGGTATCCTCAACCTCCTCCGCCACCGCCGGCGCATGGACCGTCAGCGTGAAGGTTGACCCTTTACCCGGCTGGCTGGCAACGGTGATATCGCCCCCCATACTCTTTGCCAGCCGTTTAGAGACCGCCAGGCCAATGCCCGTTCCGGTAGCCGGTTTCCCGCCGTTGCTGTCCTTCACCTGGTAGTACATCGCGAAAATTTTGTCCTGCTCCTCCTGCGGAATACCCATCCCGGAGTCTTCCACTTCGAAGTGCAGAATATCGCCTTCGTCAAAGCGGATGCGCACCGCCACCTGCCCCTTCTGGGTAAATTTCACCGCGTTGCTGATAAGGTTCCACAGGATCTGGCGCAGACGCGTGCCGTCAGTCACCACTTTATGCGGCAGCGGCAGGGTTGGATCCATGACAAAACTCAGTCCCTTCTGCTGCGCCTGCAAGCCGGACAGATTTTCCAGATCGGCAAGGAAGCTGGTGAAATCAACAGGCTGATTATCAAGCTGAACTTTACGGCGCTCCATCTTATCCATATCAATAATATCGTTGAAGATATTACCCAGCGTGACCGCTGAGACATGGATAGTCTTGAGGTATTTTTCCTGCTCTGCGGTCAGGTCGGTATCCAGCAGAATACGGCTCAGCCCGACAATGCCGTTAAGCGGCGTACGCAGCTCGTGGCTGATGGTGGAGATAAAGGTGGTCTTGTCACGGCTGGCTCGCTCCAGGGCGTCCTGATAGCGCTTACGCTCGGTGATATCGCGGCCAAAGCCCATCAGGCCGTGGCGTTTCCCCACGCGGTCATAGTAGGGCACCTTACGGATCTCAAAGCAGGCTTTGCGTCCATCCGGGTAATCCAGCCACTGTTCATAGGTCAGCGAGACGTTATGGCGGAAGACTTTTTCGTCCGTCTCCATGACCTTGGCCGCCGCCTCTTCAGAGTAAACGTCCTGCGGCTTCAGATTAATCAGCTGCTTCTCGCTTTTCCCGGTGAGCAACTCCATCGCCCGGTTACAGCCGGAAAACTCTTTATCTTCATTACGGTAAAACACCAGATCCGGCGAAGCATCGAGGAACGACCGCAGGAAAGAGGATTGCTGCTCAAGCTGGATCTGCGTGACTTCGCGCTCTTTCATTTCGATTTTCAGCTGCTCAAGGGTAGCCTGACGCTCGGCCTCCGCCTTCTCACGATCTGAAATCTCCTGGTTCAGCTGCGCAATGTTGTCTTTGAGCTGAACGTTGAGCTTCAGGTCGCGTTCACGCATCTCTTCCAGTTTATCGACCAGTTTTGACAAACGCTGACGGGATTCTTCCAGCTGTTCAACCACCACGGAAAGGAAATAGACCGCCCAGGGAGTAATGAGCAAGCCAAAGAAGATGGAGCGGATGACGTCGATACTCTCGACCTGACCATGCAGAACCATGGTGACGGCCATTTGCACGACAATGGCCAGAACGACCAGCGCCAGCGCAAGCAGCATGGAGAAACGCACCAGCCCAAGCTTCATCATCAGGTCGACGTAATACTGGGCAAGCATTCGAATTTGCTTCATAGAGGATCCCTTCACGACTTTATCGCTCAATAATACTCAAATTCAGGGCGGGGCGTTGAAGGTTGTGAGAAAAAGTGCGGGGTGAAACAGGAGATTAGCCTCGCTTCCGGTTAACCGGAAGCGAGGAGAGGTCTATCAGGAGCGTCTTAACAGCAGCCAGAGGCTGATCAGGAGGAAACTGGCGCTTGGCAGCAGCGCACCAATCATCGGCGGAATACCATAAACCAGCGTCAGCGGACCGAAGATCTGGTCAAGCACGTAGAACACAAAGCCGAAGCTGATACCGGTCACAACGCGCACGCCCATCGGCACGCTACGCAACGGGCCGAAGATAAACGACAGCGCCATCAGCATCATCACCGCCACGGACATCGGCTGGAAGATCTTGCTCCACATGTTGAGCTGATAACGTCCTGCATCCTGCCCGCTCGACTTCAGGTATTTCACATAGTTGTGTAAACCGCTGATGGAGAGCGCGTCAGGATCCAGCGCCACGACCCCGAGCTTATCGGGCGTCAGGTTGGTCTTCCACGTACCGGTTACCGTCTGAGACCCGGCGATCTGTTTCGGATCGGTCAGGTCAGATTCATCGACCTGGGACAAGCGCCACTGTTTTTTGTCGGCATCAAATTTCGCCGAAGAGGCGTGGCGAACTGACTTCAGACGGCGCTGGTCATCAAAAGCGTAGATGCTCACCCCACCCAGTTCATCATTCCCATTTACCCGTTCGATGTAGACGAAGTTTTTACCGTCTTTCGCCCATAAACCTTGTTGAGTCGAGAGCAGTGAACCGCCGTACATGGCCTGGGCACGGTAGTTACGCGCCATCTGTTCGCCCTGCGGCGCAACCCACTCGCCAATCGCCATGGTCAACAGCACCAGTGGGATCGCGGTTTTCATTACCGACAGCGCAACCTGCATGCGGGTAAAACCCGAGGCCTGCATAACGACCAGCTCACTGCGCTGCGCCAGCATCCCCAGCCCCAGCAGCGCCCCCAGCAGGGCCGCCATCGGGAAGAAGATCTGCACATCTTTCGGCACGCTGAGTAGGGTATACATCCCCGCGCCCAGCGCGTCATAGCTACCCTGCCCGGCTTTTTTCAGCTGGTCGACAAATTTGATAATGCCGGAGAGCGACACCAGCATGAACAACGTCATCATGATGGTGGTAAAAATGGTTTTACCGATATAGCGATCAAGAACGCCAAACGCCTGCATTAGATGGCTCCTTTACGCGAGAATCGGGCACGTATGCGGCGCACAGGCACCGTATCCCACAGGTTTAATCCCAGCGCCAGTAAGATGTACAGGCTGTTGACGAACCATGTCCAGACCATAGGGTCCAGCTTACCTTTCGCGCCGTTAGAACGAATCGAGGTTTGCAGCAGGAAATAGATCAGGTAAAGCAGCATCGCCGGCAGCATAGAGAGCACGCGTCCCTGACGCGGGTTCACCACGCTCAGCGGAACGACAATCAGCGCCATCATAAACACGGTGAAGACGAGCGTAATACGCCAGTGGAACTCAGCGCGCGCTCGGTCGGTATCGGTATTCCAGAGGGTACGCATGTCCATTTGCTCGGTATCCGATGGATCGAGCGCCACCGCCTGATGGCCGATAATGGCCTGATAGTTCTGGAAATCCGTAATACGGAAGTCGCGCAGCATCGCGGTGCCTTCGAAACGGGTGCCTTTGTTCAGCGTCACGATCTGAGAACCATCTTTGCGCTGAGCAAGCTGACCGGAGTCTGCAACCACCACTGACGGACGCGCGTTACCTTTGGGACGTAACTGCGCCAGGAAGACGTCGTTGAATTTACTGCCGTCAACGCTCTCAATAAACAGCACGGAGTTGCCGTCGGTCGCCTGCTGGAACTGCCCCTGGGCTAGCGCCGCCATGCCGGGGTTTGCTTTCGCTTCGGCCAGCACTTCGTCCTGATGACGGGAGGACATGGGGCCCGCCCACATCACATTCACCGCCGCAACAATACCCGTGAACAGCGCCAGTATCATGGCCGCTTTCACCAGTACCGCTTTGCTCAGGCCGCAGGCATGCATCACCGTGATTTCACTCTCGGTGTAGAGTTTCCCAAGCGTCATGAGCAGGCCAAGGAAAAGACTTAGCGGCAGGATGAGCTGCGCCATTTCCGGGATCCCTAAACCAAGCAGGGAAAGCACCAGATTTGTTGGAATTTCGCCGTCAACGGCCGCACCGAGGATCTTAACCAGCTTCTGACAGAAAAAAATCAGCAGCAGGATGAAGAGGATCGCCAGTTGGCTCTTGAGCGTCTCCCGCACCAGATATCTTATGATTATCACTTTAAATACGCCCGTAAAAACCCGTCTCTTTGCAGGAATTTCGCTTGTTTCATGGCTTAAACGTCATTTATTCTCTTGAGTCGTCGAAATCATCGCTAAGATTAAAACATCCAGCGGATTCACGCTTCAGGACTTTTTCTGACGTGTCGAAACCGTAGTAACGTAAGATTAACACGAAGTCACCACAACAGCGGACATGAGTTACGAAAGGTTTCAATTCTATCCGTAGCAGCCGCCGTTGTCTTTAAGATTCAGGAGCGTAGTGCATGGAGTTCAGTGTAAAAAGCGGTAGCCCGGAGAAACAGCGGAGTGCCTGCATCGTTGTGGGCGTCTTTGAACCACGCCGACTCTCCCCGATCGCCGAGCAACTCGATAAAATCAGTGACGGCTATATTAGCGCCCTGCTGCGCCGTGGCGAACTGGAAGGCAAACCTGGGCAGACGCTGTTACTGCACCATGTTCCGAACGTACTGTCAGAGCGTATTCTGCTGATTGGCTGCGGCAAAGAACGCGAGCTGGATGAACGTCAGTATAAGCAGGTAATTCAGAAAACAATCAATACGCTGAATGATACAGGCTCAATGGAAGCCGTCTGCTTCCTGACCGAGCTGCACGTCAAAGGACGTAACACCTACTGGAAAGTGCGTCAGGCGGTTGAAACGGCAAAAGAGAGCCTGTACAGCTTCGATCAGCTGAAGACCAATAAAAGCGAGCCGCGTCGTCCGCTGCGTAAAATGGTCTTTAACGTGCCTACCCGTCGCGAACTGACCAGCGGCGAACGCGCGATCCAGCACGGTCTGGCGATCGCAGCCGGCATTAAAGCGGCCAAAGATCTTGGCAATATGCCGCCTAACATCTGTAACGCGGCGTACCTGGCCTCCCAGGCGCGTCAGTTGGCCGACGCCTACAGCAAAAACGTCATTACCCGCGTCATCGGCGAACAGCAGATGAAAGAGCTGGGGATGCACTCTTACCTGGCAGTCGGTAACGGCTCGCAAAACGAATCCCTGATGTCCGTCATCGAGTACAAAGGCAATCCGTCCGAAGACGCGCGTCCTGTCGTGCTGGTCGGTAAAGGCCTGACCTTCGACTCCGGCGGTATCTCCATCAAGCCTGCCGAAGGCATGGATGAGATGAAGTACGACATGTGCGGCGCGGCGGCGGTTTACGGCGTGATGCGCATGGTGGCGGAACTTCAGTTGCCTATCAACGTGATCGGCGTACTGGCAGGCTGCGAAAACATGCCTGGCGGCCGCGCTTATCGTCCGGGTGACGTTCTGACCACCATGTCCGGCCAGACCGTTGAAGTGCTGAACACCGACGCCGAAGGCCGTCTGGTACTCTGTGACGTGCTGACCTACGTTGAGCGCTTCGAGCCTGAAGCGGTGATTGACGTCGCTACCCTCACCGGTGCCTGTGTGATTGCGCTGGGCCACCACATCACCGGCCTGATGTCGAACCACAATCCGCTGGCGCACGAGCTTATTGGTGCCTCAGAGCAGGCCGGGGACCGCGCATGGCGTCTGCCGCTGGGTGACGAGTATCAGGATCAGCTGGAGTCTAACTTTGCGGATATGGCGAACATTGGCGGACGTCCTGGCGGTGCGATCACCGCGGGCTGCTTCCTGGCACGCTTCACCCGCAAGTACAACTGGGCGCACCTGGATATCGCGGGCACCGCATGGCGCTCCGGTAAAGCCAAAGGCGCAACCGGTCGTCCAGTGGCGCTGCTGTCGCAGTTCCTGCTCAATCGTGCGGGTTTTAACGGCGACGAGTGATGTAAAACGCCGGGTGGCGGCTTCGCCTTACCCGGCCTACAGCGTCATTCAACCGTAGGCCGGGTAAGCGTAGCACCACCCGGCTTTGCATTTAAATCCACGACAAGAAGCCCCATATATGAAGAATGCAACGTTCTACCTTCTGGACAACGACACCCATCAGGATGGCCTCAGCGCCGTCGAACAGCTGGTGTGTGAAATTGCCGCAGAACGTTGGCGCGCAGGTAAACGCGTTCTGATTGCCTGTGAAGATGAACAGCAGGCCATTCGCCTTGATGAGGCGCTGTGGGCGCGCCCGCCGGAGAGTTTTGTGCCGCATAACCTGTCGGGCGAAGGCCCGCGCGGTGGAGCACCGGTTGAAATTGCCTGGCCGCAAAAGCGCAACAGCAGCGCGCGCGATATTCTGATTAGCCTGCGGATAGATTTTGCAGATTTTGCCACCGCTTTCACAGAAGTGGTAGACTTTGTCCCTTACGAAGAATCTTTGAAACAACTGGCGCGCGAACGCTATAAAGCGTACCGCCTGGCTGGTTTTAACCTGAATACGGCAACCTGGAAATAATGGAAAAGACATATAACCCACGCGATATCGAACAGCCGCTTTACGAGCACTGGGAACAGCAGGGCTATTTCAAGCCTAACGGCGACGAAAGCAAAGAGTCCTTCTGCATCATGATCCCGCCGCCGAACGTCACCGGCAGTTTGCATATGGGTCATGCTTTCCAGCAGACCATCATGGACACCATGATCCGCTACCAGCGCATGCAGGGTAAAAACACCCTGTGGCAGGCGGGGACTGACCACGCGGGTATCGCGACCCAGATGGTGGTTGAGCGTAAAATTGCCGCTGAAGAAGGAAAAACCCGCCACGACTACGGTCGCGACGCGTTCATTGACAAAATCTGGCAGTGGAAGGCAGAATCCGGCGGCACCATTACCCGTCAGATGCGCCGTCTCGGCAACTCCGTGGACTGGGAGCGCGAGCGCTTCACCATGGATGAAGGCCTGTCCAACGCCGTTAAAGAAGTCTTCGTCCGCCTGTACAAAGAAGACCTGATTTACCGTGGCAAACGCCTGGTAAACTGGGATCCGAAACTGCGTACCGCCATCTCTGACCTGGAAGTGGAAAACCGCGAGTCTAAAGGCTCCATGTGGCACATCCGCTATCCGCTGGCCGATGGCGCGAAAACCGCCGACGGTAAAGATTACCTGGTGGTCGCAACGACCCGTCCGGAAACCCTGCTGGGCGATACCGGCGTGGCCGTTAACCCGGAAGATCCGCGTTATAAAGATCTGATCGGCAAATTTGTGGTGCTGCCGCTGGTAAACCGCCGTATTCCGATTGTGGGCGACGAACACGCCGACATGGAAAAAGGCACCGGCTGCGTGAAAATCACCCCGGCACACGACTTTAACGACTATGAAGTCGGCCGTCGTCACGCCCTGCCGATGATCAACATTCTGACCTTCGACGGCGATATCCGTGAGAGCGCTGAAGTGTATGACACCAAAGGCAACGAATCCGACGTTTACTCCAGCGAGATCCCGGCTGAGTTCCAGAAGCTGGAACGCTTTGCCGCGCGTAAAGCCATCGTGGCTGCCGTTGACGCGCTCGGCCTGCTGGAAGAGATCAAACCTCACGATCTGACCGTGCCATACGGCGACCGTGGCGGCGTGGTGATCGAGCCAATGCTGACCGACCAGTGGTACGTGCGTGCCGACGTGCTGGCGAAACCGGCTGTCGAAGCGGTTGAGAACGGCAGCATTCAGTTCGTGCCGAAGCAGTACGAAAACATGTACTTCTCCTGGATGCGTGACATTCAGGACTGGTGTATCTCCCGCCAGCTGTGGTGGGGTCACCGTATTCCGGCGTGGTACGACAACGAAGGCAACGTCTACGTTGGCCGCACCGAAGACGAAGTGCGTCAGGAAAACAACCTGAGCGCGGACGTTGCGCTGCGTCAGGACGAAGACGTGCTGGACACCTGGTTCTCCTCCGCGCTGTGGACCTTCTCCACCCTCGGCTGGCCAGAAAACACCGACGCGCTGCGTCAGTTCCACCCAACCAGCGTGATGGTGTCCGGTTTCGACATTATCTTCTTCTGGATTGCCCGCATGATCATGATGACCATGCACTTCATCAAAGACGAAGATGGCAAGCCGCAGGTTCCGTTCCATACCGTCTACATGACAGGCCTGATCCGCGACGACGAAGGCCAGAAGATGTCCAAGTCCAAGGGTAACGTGATTGACCCGCTGGATATGGTTGACGGTATCTCTCTGGAAGACCTGCTGGAAAAACGTACCGGCAACATGATGCAGCCGCAGCTGGCTGAGAAAATCCGCAAGCGCACCGAGAAGCAGTTCCCGAACGGGATCGAGTCTCACGGTACCGACGCCCTGCGCTTCACCCTGGCGGCACTGGCCTCTACCGGTCGTGACATCAACTGGGACATGAAGCGTCTGGAAGGTTACCGTAACTTCTGTAACAAGCTGTGGAACGCCAGCCGCTTCGTGCTGATGAACACCGAAGATCAGGATTGCGGCTTCAACGGCGGCGAAATGACCTTGTCTCTGGCGGACCGCTGGATCCTGGCGGAATTCAACCAGACGGTGAAAGCGTTCCGCGACGCGCTGGACAGCTACCGCTTCGATATCGCGGCGGGCATCCTGTATGAATTCACCTGGAACCAGTTCTGCGACTGGTATCTGGAGCTGGCGAAGCCGGTGATGAACGGCGGTACTGAGGCGGAACTGCGCGGCACGCGCAATACGCTGATTACCGTTCTGGAAGGCCTGCTGCGCCTGGCGCATCCGGTCATTCCATTTATCACGGAAACCATCTGGCAGCGCGTGAAGGTGATTGCAGGCATCAACGCCGATACCATCATGCTGCAGCCGTTCCCGGAATTCGATGCGGCTAAGGTTGATGAAGCGGCGTCCGCGGATACCGAGTGGCTGAAGCAGGCGATCGTCGCTGTACGTAACATCCGTGCAGAAATGAACATCGCCCCTGGCAAACCGCTGGAGCTGCTGCTTCGTGGCTGTAGCGAAGCGGCTGTTCGTCGCGTCACCGAGAACAACACCTTCCTCAAGACCATGGCGCGCCTGGAAAGCATCACCGTGCTGCCTGCGGATGACAAAGGTCCGGTTTCCGTGACCAAAATCATCGACGGCGCCGAGCTGCTGATCCCGATGGCAGGCCTGATCGACAAAGACGCCGAGCTGGCTCGTCTGGCGAAAGAAGTGGCGAAAGTCGACGTAGAAATTGGCAAAATCGAAAGCAAGCTGGCGAACGAAGGTTTTGTCGCCCGCGCGCCGGAAGCGGTCATCGCGAAAGAGCGTGAGCGTCTGGTTGCTTTCGCCGATGCGAAGACCAAGCTGATTGAGCAGCAGGCGGTTATCGCGGCCCTGTAATGCTTTTACCCCTTACGCTTCAGGGCGTAAGGGGTAACCTTCCTGAAAACTCCTCGCTTGCACTCCCCTTTCTGCGGTGCTATTAACAGCAGTTATGTGTCAATTTTTGTAATGAGTAATGCTATGAGCGTGATTACCCCCGTCGCGACGACGATGCGTCGGATCACTGAGCAGGATAATCCGGCTATCGCCGCCGTTATCCGCACCGTTTCTGCCGAGTATGGTCTGACGGCTGACAAAGGCTACACGGTTGCTGACCCGAACCTGGACGACCTTTTCCAGCTCTACAGCCAGCCAGGGCATGCCTACTGGGTAATCGAGCAGAATGGCCAGGTTGTGGGCGGTGGCGGCGTGGCCCCCCTCAGCTGCAGCGAGCCGGATATCTGCGAACTACAGAAAATGTATTTTCTGCCAACGGCGCGCGGGCAAGGACTGGCGAAAAAGCTGGCGCTGATTGCGCTGGACCACGCACGCAAGCAGGGTTTTACCCGCTGCTACCTTGAAACCACCGCTTTCCTCAAAGAGGCCATTGGCCTGTATGAACATCTGGGCTTTGAGCATATTGATGCGCCATTGGGCTGTACCGGCCACGTTGATTGCGAAGTCAGAATGCTGAAAAGTCTGTAACGTTCATTCCTGCCCTCTTCTGTTAAGCGGCTGTAAACTGAATGCTCTACACTCTCAGTTCACACCATAACGGGGGAAACACGATGTCGAAGATAAAAAGCTACGCCGCACCGCAGGCGGGTGCAGAACTTGAGCTGTACGAGTACGATGCTGGCGAACTAAAAGCAGAAGACGTCGAAGTGCAGGTGGATTACTGCGGGATCTGCCACTCAGATCTCTCGATGATCGACAACGAATGGGGCTTCTCGAGCTATCCGCTGGTTGCCGGGCACGAAGTCATTGGCCGCGTCGTGGCGCTCGGTAGCGCCGCGCAGGACAAAGGGCTGAAAGTGGGCCAGCGCGTGGGCATTGGCTGGACGGCACGCAGCTGCGGCCACTGCGATGCCTGTATCAGCGGTAATCAGATCAACTGCCTCGAGGGCGCCGTTCCCACCATTCTCAACAAAGGCGGTTTTGCCGATAAGCTGCGCGCCGACTGGCAATGGGTCATCCCGCTGCCGGACAGTATTGATATCGAATCCGCCGGTCCGCTGCTGTGCGGCGGTATCACCGTCTTCAAACCCCTGCTGATGCACCATATCACCGCCACCAGCCGCGTGGGCGTGATCGGTATTGGCGGTCTTGGCCATATCGCCATCAAGCTGCTGCACGCGATGGGCTGTGAAGTGACGGCGTTTAGCTCGAACCCGGCAAAAGAGAAAGAAGTGCTGGCGATGGGTGCGGATAAAGTCGTGAACAGCCGCGATCCTGAAGCGCTGAACGCGCTGGCTGGGCAGTTTGACCTGATCATCAACACCGTTAACGTGGATCTCGACTGGCAGCCGTACTTTGAAGCACTGGCCTACGGCGGTAACTTCCATACCGTAGGTGCCGTAATGAAGCCGCTGCCGGTTCCGGCGTTTACCCTGATCGGCGGCGATCGCAGCGTGTCAGGCTCCGCGACCGGTACGCCGTTTGAGTTACGCAAGCTGATGAAGTTTGCCGGACGCACCAAAGTGGCCCCGACCACCGAACTGTATCCGATGTCGAAAATCAACGAAGCGATCCAGCACGTGCGTGACGGCAAAGCCCGCTACCGCGTGGTGTTGAAAGCGGATTTTTGATGTGACATTGCCGGGTGACGTCTTCGCCTTACCCGGCCTACATCCGGTTTTGTAGGCCCGGTAAGCGCAGCGCCACCGGGCTATTCTCACCTATCGCACCAGTGCAGAAAACACCTCTGACACCGCGACCGCTCCCGGATCCATCACGCCGTCCAGATTCTCTTTATTCACATACGACGAGCGTCCCGCGCCCGCTTTCATCATCTTCGCAGTCGCTTCAGCCCCCTGCTGTGCGGCCTTCGCCGCAGCCTCGATATCGTCTTTCTGCAAGGCTTCCAGCGCCGGCTGCAGCGCGTCGATCAGCGTGCGATCGCCGAGATCTGCCCCGCCGTACTGCTTCATCTGCGCCAGCCCGCTGAGTAACGCCTTGGGTAGCGACTGACCATCGTGAAGCTTTTGCCCGGCGGCGGTAAAGAAGATCGACATTAACACCCCGCTCGATCCGCCCATCACCGTGGCCAGCCGCTCGCCCACCAGCAACAGCAGCGTCGATAC
This sequence comes from Enterobacter cloacae complex sp. CARB60, assembly GCF_036487345.1. Taxonomy (NCBI): domain Bacteria; kingdom Pseudomonadati; phylum Pseudomonadota; class Gammaproteobacteria; order Enterobacterales; family Enterobacteriaceae; genus Enterobacter; species Enterobacter cloacae complex sp. CARB60. The sequence goes on along the minus strand of NZ_JAZKLC010000002.1, from coordinate 364,784 downwards.
GTTATCAAGCGGGAGCTTGCGATCCTCCAGACGCTGCGCAATATCCCGCGCGCCTTGCGCAAAGGTAGAGCCGGTATCACCATCGCCCACTTTGGCATCCAGCGCGTTCAGGCGATTTTCAAGTTCGATCAGCGTCCTCGTTACCGAAGAAACATACTCACCCACCCGCGGGTTTTCCGACGGGGTGTATTCCACGCGATCGTGGATGGCGCTATGCGCCACGGTGCGCAGTGGCGCAAACGCCACGGGCTTCTGCCAGCCCAGCGTTTCGACCTCAGCGTGAATCGCCTTTTCGAAGAAATCATTAAGCTTCAGCAGCGTGAGCGAAAAGCCCTTCATGTCCAGCGCGCTGACCAGCGGCGCGGGGCCAATCAAATACGCGATCTCCTCTTTCAGCGCCGAATGCGCCAGCTCTTTGGTCAGCAGCGCCATCTCCAGCGCCGATACGCCGCCAAGATTGTTAATCAATACCGCAAAGCGCCCCTCTCCCGCCTGCGCGCGTAGCGGCGTCACCAGCGTGTCGATAATGGCTTTGCTGTTCTGCGTATCCACGACGGAAGCACCGGGCTCGCCGTGAATGCCCAGACCCAGCTCGACGTGGCCTTGCTTAATGCGCCCCTCCTCCTCGTCGCTGCCCGGCAGGTTGCACGTTTGCATCGCAACGCCCAGGCTCCAGAGGTTGTCGCAGGCCTGTTGCGCAATCTCCCGCACTTCGCTCAACGATTTCCCGTGCTCCGCCGCATAGCCCGCAATCTTATGCACCAGTGCCGTACCGGCAATACCGCGCGGCTGTTTGTTATCCGGCAGCGCGATATCGTCCGCCACGATAACCATCTCCACCTTGAGACCGTAGCGTTTGGCCTTTTCTGCCGCCAGACCAAAGTTCAGGCGATCGCCAGTGTAGTTTTTGACGATCAGCAGACAGCCGCGATCGCCCGTGACCGCCACAATGGCATTCAGCACCGCATCCACGCTCGGCGAGGCAAAGAGATCGCCACACACTGCCGCCGTCAGCATCCCTTTGCCGACAAACCCGGCGTGCGCGGGTTCGTGGCCTGAGCCGCCGCCGGAGATCACCGCCACGCGGCTTTTGTCCCAGTCGCCGCGTGCGACAATCCTGATGGCCGGATCGATATCAAGTTTGACGAGGTTTGCGTGTGGCGCAGAAAGCAGTATGCCTTCAATGGCATCGTTGACCAGCTGTTTGCGATCGTTAAAGAAGAATCTGGACATAGTTTCCCACTATTTTGTGAACCGTATGCAAAAGCATAGTCCGCGCTGGATAATGCGCCGCAAAGTCAGGAATTTACTCAACCAAATTGCTATCAGGTTGCCTATACTCCACCCAGGACTAAGAGAGGAAGCGCATCATGAGTACACCATTGTTAATTGCCCGGACGCTGGAAAAAGAGCTGTATTTACTGCCCGCAATGGCGAACCGCCACGGCCTGATCACCGGAGCGACCGGGACGGGGAAAACCGTCACCCTGCAAAAGCTGGCGGAGTCGCTTTCGGAGATTGGCGTACCGGTCTTTATGGCTGACGTGAAAGGCGATTTAACCGGTGTGGCTCAGGAAGGAACGGCCTCTGAAAAACTGCTCGAACGGCTGAAGAATATTGGCATCACGGACTGGACGCCGCACAACAATCCGGTGGTGGTGTGGGATATCTTTGGTGAGAAAGGCCATCCGGTGCGCGCTACCGTCTCCGATCTCGGCCCGCTGCTGCTGGCCCGTCTGCTTAACCTCAACGACGTGCAGTCCGGCGTGCTGAATATTATCTTCCGCATTGCCGACGATCAGGGACTGCTGCTGCTTGATTTCAAAGATCTGCGCGCCATTACGCAGTACATCGGCGATAACGCAAAATCCTTCCAGAACCAGTACGGCAATATCAGCAGCGCTTCGGTGGGCGCCATTCAGCGTGGGTTGCTGACCCTGGAGCAACAGGGTGCCGAACACTTCTTCGGCGAGCCGATGCTGGATATCAAAGACTGGATGCGCACCGACAGCAGCGGCAAAGGCATCATCAACATTCTGAGTTCAGAGAAGCTCTACCAGATGCCAAAGCTCTACGCCGCCAGCCTGCTGTGGATGCTCTCGGAACTGTACGAGCAGTTACCGGAAGCAGGCGATCTGGAAAAACCGAAGCTGGTGTTCTTCTTTGACGAAGCGCACCTTCTGTTTAACGACGCGCCGCAGGTGTTGCTGGATAAAATTGAACAGGTCATTCGCCTGATACGCTCCAAAGGGGTCGGCGTCTGGTTTGTTTCGCAAAACCCGTCGGATATTCCGGATAACGTGCTCGGCCAGCTCGGTAACCGCGTGCAGCACGCCCTGCGCGCCTTTACGCCGAAGGATCAGAAAGCGGTGAAAGCCGCCGCGCAAACCATGCGCGCCAATCCGGCCTTTGACACCGAAGCGGCGATTCAGGCGTTAGGCACCGGTGAAGCGCTGATCTCGTTCCTGGATGCGAAGGGCAGCCCGTCCGTGGTGGAACGCGCCATGGTGATCGCGCCCTGCTCCCGCATGGGGCCGGTTACCGACGATGAACGTAACGGCCTGATTAACCACTCTCCGGTTTACGGGAAGTACGAAGACGAGGTGGATCGCGAGTCCGCGTTCGAGATGCTGCAAAAAGGGGTGCAGGCGACCACCGAATCGCAGGATGCGCCTTCCGCTAAAGGGCAGTCTGTCGCCGTAGATGACGGTATTCTCGGGGGGCTCAAAGACATCCTGTTCGGCAGTACCGGGCCGCGCGGCGGCAAGCGCGACGGCGTGGTACAAACCATGGCGAAAAGCGCTGCACGGCAGGTCACCAATCAGATAGTGCGCGGCATGCTGGGAAGTTTATTAGGCGGCCGTCGCCGGTAGACGGGGAACCCACGGGCGGTCAAGCGCCGCCCCCTGTACACCGTTCTCCTGTAGATAGCGGTCGATTTCCAGCATCCCCGTCCAGCGGTTCTCACACCATAGCGGTGCCAGAAGCGTTGGACGCCGGGCGCTGGCCGAGATGCGGTGGTAGACAATTTCCGGCGGCGTGTGGCGAATCATCTCCCCCGCCGTCACCGTATAATCCTCTAGCGCAATACCGCTTAACCGCCCCGCTTCCCAGGCTTTCGCCATGATGCTTCCCGTAACGATATGCAGCGGGTGCAGCTTAATGCCGTCCACGCCGGTCTCAACCACCTTTTCCAGCGTTTCAAGGCCATGCTGTTGACCTTCACCGGGTAACCCAACAATCAGGTGTGAACAGACCTTCAGCCCTCGCTCACGGGCCAGGCGCGTGGTGCGCTGGTAGCAGGCAAAATCATGGCCACGGTTAATGCGGTGCAGGGTTTTGTCGTGCGCGGTTTGCAGGCCCAGCTCCAGCCAGACCTCGTAGCCTTGTTCTTTGTACTCGCTGAGCAGGTCCAGCACCGCCTCCGGTACGCAGTCCGGGCGCGTGCCCACGCACAGCCCAACGATGTTAGCCTGGCTGACGGCCTGCTGATACATAGAGCGCAGCACCTGCACCTCCGCCCACGTGCTGGTGTAGGCCTGGAAATAGGCCAGATATTGCTTCGCGCGGTTCACCAGGCTCGCCTGATGGGCAAGCTGTTCAGCGATAGATTTATGCTGCTGGGCTTCGTCAGCAAAGGACGCAACGTTACAGAAGGTGCAGCCGCCGCGCCCGATGGTGCCATCGCGATTCGGGCAGCTAAACCCGCCGTGCAGCGTCAGCTTATGAACCTTTTGCCCGTACCGCTGCAAAAGATCCCCACCAAACATATTGACTAATTTCTGTAACTGCATAATCTGATAGACCGTCCCGGAGAAAGGGGACAAGCCTGCCACTTTTAGCCTCTGTCGGCGATGACCTGGATCAATCGCCCTGGACGGCCTTTATCTATATGAATAAATACTCAGGATTACTGCAATTTCATTCACGCTATTCGTGATTACTTTTCCTTATGTTCTGATTGTTTTTTTCATTTATAGCGCCATCACTGAAAAACAGTGGCTTTATGCGGGTTTGCAGTCAATGCCAGATTAATATTCTGCTATAAAACTGCTATTCAGCACGCTACATTGATAATACCGCTTTCATATAGTGAGTCAGATCACACTCCGCTGCGTCCTGCCAGGGCATACAATCAATGTAAAAATAGTTAAATTCCCTTTAATTACAAAAAGATAAACTCTCTTTAGCACATTTTTGTATAAATAAGATTGCCATTTGACCTGTGTACCAATTCCCGATAAGTTGGAAATCCGCTGGAAGCTTTCTGGATGAGCGGCCTGCTCATCATATTTATGCAGTAATTGAGATTCCCTCTGAAGCAAGTCCTCAAACTTGTTTACCTGCGCGAAAGGATGAAAAAGAGGGCGAATGCGAGGTCCGCGTATGATACGCAAACCCCGTCGCCATGCTCTTTCTGTGCCTGTGCGCCACGGTTAAGTTCAGTGGGAAGCCCGACGAGCCTGGGGAGGTTCACTGATATGTTGTACGATAAATCCCTTGAGAAGGATAACTGTGGTTTCGGCCTGATCGCCCACATAGAAGGCGAACCTAGCCACAAGGTAGTGCGTACTGCTATTCACGCACTGGCCCGAATGCAGCACCGTGGCGCTATTCTTGCCGATGGTAAAACCGGCGACGGTTGCGGCCTGCTGCTGCAAAAACCGGATCGTTTCTTCCGCATCGTAGCGGAAGAACGCGGCTGGCGTTTAGCCAAAAACTACGCTGTCGGCATGCTGTTCCTGAATCAGGATCCTGAAAAGGCTGCCGCGTCACGCCGCATCGTCGAAGAAGAACTTCAGCGTGAAACCCTGTCGATTGTCGGCTGGCGCAATGTGCCAACCAACGAAGGGGTGCTCGGTGAAATCGCCCTCTCCTCGCTGCCTCGTATTGAACAGATTTTCGTTAACGCGCCTGCGGGCTGGCGTCCACGTGATATGGAACGCCGTCTATTTATCGCCCGCCGCCGCATTGAAAAACGTCTCCAGGACGATAAAGAGTTCTACGTTTGTAGTCTCTCTAACCTGGTGAACATCTATAAAGGTCTGTGTATGCCGGCTGACCTGCCGCGCTTCTACCTGGACCTGGCGGACCTGCGTCTGGAATCGGCCATTTGCCTGTTCCACCAGCGCTTCTCCACCAACACCGTTCCACGCTGGCCGCTGGCTCAGCCGTTCCGCTACCTGGCGCACAACGGCGAGATCAACACCATCACCGGTAACCGCCAGTGGGCCCGCGCCCGTACCTATAAGTTCCAGACCCCGCTGATCCCTGACCTGCACGATGCCGCGCCGTTCGTGAACGAGACCGGCTCTGACTCCAGCTCAATGGATAACATGCTGGAACTGCTGCTGGCAGGCGGGATGGACATCGTGCGTGCCATGCGTCTGCTTGTGCCACCGGCCTGGCAGAACAACCCGGATATGGACCCTGAGCTGCGCGCGTTCTTCGACTTTAACTCCATGCACATGGAGCCGTGGGACGGCCCGGCGGGCATCGTCATGTCCGACGGTCGTTTTGCTGCCTGTAACCTGGACCGTAACGGTCTGCGTCCGGCGCGCTACGTCATCACCAAAGACAAGCTCATCACCTGCGCCTCTGAGGTCGGTATCTGGGATTACCAGCCTGACGAAGTGGTCGAGAAGGGCCGCGTCGGTCCGGGCGAGCTGATGGTTATCGACACCCGCGGTGGGCGCATTCTGCACTCTGCCGAAACCGATCACGATCTGAAAAGTCGCCATCCGTACAAAGAGTGGATGGAGAAGAACGTGCGTCGCCTCGTGCCGTTCGAAGATTTATCGGATGAAGAAGTGGGTCGTCGCGAACTGGACGACGATATGCTTGCGAGCTTCCAGAAACAGTTTAACTACAGCGCGGAAGAGCTGGACTCTGTTATTCGCGTACTGGGTGAAAACGGCCAGGAGGCGGTCGGCTCCATGGGGGATGATACCCCGTTTGCCGTGCTCTCCAGCCAGCCATGCATCATTTACGATTACTTCCGTCAGCAGTTCGCGCAGGTCACCAACCCGCCGATCGACCCGCTGCGTGAAGCGCACGTGATGTCGCTGGCGACCAGCATCGGTCGCGAGATGAACGTCTTCTGCGAGGCCGAAGGCCAGGCGCACCGTCTGACCTTTAAATCGCCGATCCTGCTGTACTCCGATTTCAAACAGCTCACCACCATGAAAGAGGAGCACTACCGCGCCGACACGCTCGACATCACTTTTGACGTGAACGAAGCGAGCCTCGAAGAGACGGTGAATGCGCTGTGTGACAAGGCCGAACAGATGGTGCGTAACGGTACCGTTCTGCTGGTGCTGTCCGACCGTAATATCGCGAAAAACCGTCTGCCGGTGCCTGCCCCCATGGCGGTTGGCGCTATCCAGACGCGTCTGGTCGATAAGAGCCTGCGCTGCGACGCCAACATCATTGTTGAAACCGCCAGCGCCCGCGACCCGCACCACTTTGCCGTGCTGTTAGGCTTCGGTGCGACGGCGATCTACCCGTACCTGGCCTACGAAACGCTGGCCCGTCTGGTGGATACCCGCGCGATCGACAAAGATTACCGCGCGGTGATGCTGAACTACCGTAACGGCATCAACAAAGGTCTGTACAAGATCATGTCCAAAATGGGCATCTCGACCATTGCCTCCTACCGCTGTTCGAAGCTGTTTGAAGCGGTCGGCCTGCATGACGAGGTCGCCAACCTCTGCTTCCAGGGCGTGGTCAGCCGCATCGGCGGCGCCGGTTTTGCTGACTTCCAGCAGGATCTGGTGAACCTGTCCAAACGCGCGTGGCTGGCACGTAAGCCGCTGGATCAGGGCGGTCTGCTGAAATACGTTCACGGCGGCGAGTATCATGCCTACAACCCGGACGTGGTGCGCACGCTGCAGCAGGCGGTTCAGAGCGGCGAATACAGTGATTACCAGCAGTACGCTGAGCTGGTAAACAACCGTCCGGCGGCAACGCTGCGCGACCTCATTGCCCTGAACCCGGGTGATGAAGCGGTCAGCATTGACGAAGTTGAGCCTGCATCCGAACTGTTCAAACGCTTCGATACCGCGGCGATGTCCATCGGCGCGCTGAGCCCGGAAGCCCACGAAGCGCTGGCGGAAGCCATGAACAGCATCGGCGGCAACTCCAACTCCGGCGAAGGCGGTGAAGATCCGGCGCGTTACGGCACCAACAAGGTGTCCCGTATCAAGCAGGTGGCATCCGGCCGCTTTGGCGTGACCCCTGCGTACCTGGTCAACGCCGACGTGATTCAAATTAAAGTCGCTCAGGGTGCTAAGCCGGGCGAAGGCGGTCAGCTGCCGGGTGATAAAGTTACCCCGTACATCGCCAAACTGCGCTATTCCGTGCCGGGCGTGACGCTGATCTCTCCGCCGCCGCACCACGATATCTACTCTATCGAGGACTTAGCGCAGCTGATTTTCGACCTGAAGCAGGTCAACCCGAAGGCGATGATCTCCGTGAAGCTGGTTTCCGAACCGGGCGTCGGCACCATCGCCACCGGCGTGGCGAAAGCCTATGCGGATCTCATCACTATCGCCGGCTACGACGGCGGTACCGGCGCAAGCCCGCTCTCCTCCGTGAAATATGCGGGCTGCCCGTGGGAGCTTGGCCTGGTGGAAACCCAGCAGGCGCTGGTGGCTAACGGTCTGCGTCACAAAATCCGCCTGCAGGTGGACGGTGGCCTGAAAACCGGCCTCGACATCATCAAAGCGGCGATTCTGGGCGCTGAAAGCTTCGGCTTCGGTACCGGCCCAATGGTTGCGCTCGGCTGTAAATACCTGCGTATTTGCCACCTGAACAACTGCGCAACCGGCGTTGCGACCCAGGACGAGAAGCTGCGTAAGAACCACTATCACGGTCTGCCGTTCAAAGTGACCAACTACTTTGACTTCATCGCCCGCGAAACCCGCGAGCTGATGGCGCAGCTGGGCGTTAAACGCCTGGTGGACCTGATTGGCCGTACCGACCTGCTGAAAGAGCTGGAAGGCTTCACCGCTAAGCAGCAGAAGCTGGAGTTGAGCAAACTGCTGGAAACCGCGCAGCCGCACCCTGGCAAAGCGGTCTACTGCACCGAGAACAACCCGCCGTTTGATAACGGCGTGCTGAACGCGCAGCTGTTGCAGCAGGCGAAGCCGTACGTGGACGACAAGCAGAGCAAAACGTTCTGGTTTGATATCCGCAACACCGACCGCTCCGTGGGCGCCTCCCTTTCCGGTTATATCGCGCAAACGCACGGTGACCAGGGGCTGGCAGCGGATCCGATTACCGCGCACTTCAGCGGCACCGCGGGTCAAAGCTTCGGCGTCTGGAACGCAGGCGGCGTTGAGCTGTACCTGACCGGCGATGCCAACGACTACGTCGGTAAAGGCATGGCGGGCGGTCTGCTGGCGGTGCGTCCTCCGGTCGGCTCAGCCTTCCGCAGCCACGAAGCCAGCATCATCGGTAACACCTGCCTGTACGGCGCGACCGGCGGTCGTCTGTTTGCAGCAGGCCGTGCGGGCGAGCGTTTTGCGGTGCGTAACTCCGGTGCTATCACCGTGGTGGAAGGCATTGGCGATAACGGTTGTGAATACATGACGGGCGGGATTGTTTGCGTAATGGGTAAAACCGGCGTGAACTTCGGCGCGGGCATGACGGGCGGTTTTGCGTACGTCCTGGACGAAGACGGTGAGTTCCGCAAACGCGTGAACCCGGAGCTGGTGGAAGTGCTGGACGTTGATACGCTGGCTATCCATGAAGAACACCTGCGCGGCTTGATTACCGAACACGTGCAGCATACCGGTTCTTCGCGCGGCGAAGAGATCCTGGCGAACTGGCCGGCGTTCTCGGCGAAATTCGCGCTGGTTAAGCCGAAGTCCAGCGATGTTAAAGCCCTGTTGGGTCACCGTAGTCGTAGCGCAGCAGAGCTGCGCGTGCAGGCGCAGTAAGGAATTCAGATGAGCCAGAACGTATACCAGTTTATCGACCTGCAGCGTGTTGATCCGCCAAAGAAACCGCTGAAGATCCGCAAAATTGAATTTGTTGAAATCTACGAGCCGTTTTCAGAAGGTCAGGCCAAAGCGCAGGCAGACCGCTGCCTGTCCTGCGGTAACCCTTACTGCGAATGGAAATGTCCGGTACACAACTACATCCCGAACTGGCTGAAGCTGGCCAACGAAGGGCGTATTTTTGAAGCCGCCGAGCTGTCTCACCAGACCAACACCCTGCCGGAAGTGTGCGGCCGCGTGTGTCCTCAGGACCGTCTGTGCGAAGGCTCCTGTACGCTGAACGATGAGTTCGGTGCGGTGACCATCGGCAACATCGAGCGCTATATCAACGATAAAGCGTTCGAGATGGGCTGGCGTCCGGATATGACCGGCGTGCGTCAAACCGACAAGCGCGTAGCCATCATCGGCGCGGGCCCGGCGGGCCTGGCCTGTGCGGATGTGCTGACCCGCAACGGCGTCAAGGCGGTAGTCTTTGACCGTCATCCGGAAATCGGCGGTCTGCTGACCTTCGGTATCCCGGCCTTCAAGCTGGAAAAAGAGGTCATGACCCGCCGCCGTGAAATCTTCACCGGCATGGGCATTGAGTTCAAATTGAACGTGGAAGTGGGCCGCGACGTGCAGCTCGACGACCTGCTGAAGGATTACGATGCCGTGTTCCTTGGCGTAGGCACCTATCAGTCCATGCGTGGCGGTCTGGAGAACGAAGACGCACCGGGCGTGTTTGACGCGCTGCCGTTCCTGATTGCCAACACCAAGCAGATCATGGGCTATGGCGAAACCGCCGATGAGCCGTTCGTCAGCATGGAAGGCAAACGCGTGGTGGTGCTGGGCGGCGGTGATACCGCGATGGACTGCGTGCGTACCTCCATTCGTCAGAATGCGGCACACGTGATCTGCGCCTACCGTCGTGACGAAGAGAACATGCCGGGCTCTAAACGCGAAGTGAAAAACGCGCGTGAAGAGGGCGTGGAGTTCCAGTTCAACATCCAGCCTCTGGGTATTGAAGTGAATGCCAACGGTAAAGTGAGCGGCGTGAAGATGGCGCGCACTGAGATGGGGGCACCGGACGCGAAAGGCCGTCGTCGCGCGGAGATCGTCGCCGGTTCTGAACACGTGATCCCGGCCGATGCCGTGGTGATGGCGTTCGGTTTCCGTCCTCACAGCATGGAGTGGCTGGCGAAGCACAGCGTCGAGCTGGATTCACAGGGCCGCGTCATCGCGCCAGAAGGTAGCGATAATGCGTTCCAGACCAGCAACCCGAAAATCTTCGCCGGTGGCGATATCGTTCGCGGTTCTGACCTGGTGGTAACGGCGATTGCCGAAGGCCGCAAGGCGGCTGACGGCATACTGAACTACCTGGAAGTGTAATACTGGTTGAACATGCGGTTTATGATCACCGCATGTTCAACCCCCCTTCTTTCTCCCCATTCAATTCCAGGCTTATTCCTTCAGCCTGAGATTTATTACGATCCATTGCATGATAAGCCTTTATTAACGATCCGTAATTAACTTTAAATCGTGAACGCAATCGTATATCCACAACAAATAAATAGTTAAGTATTGAAGCGTAAGTTCATATAGCGCAGTAATAGAAGAGCGGCGTAATATCTGCGCCGTAAACAAAAGGGATTTGAAATAATGGTCAAAAAACATGCCTATGTAGAATATCGCCCTAAATCAACGAGTGAGGATGAAGAAGTTATCCATCATGTGGTGATTGTTGACGGCGAAGAGATACATACAGAGAAAACGCAGGAAAAGGCTGCTGATTGGGCTTTGGAAAAGGGTTATGCGGTTCACGTCGCCCGCGAACGCCATCTTAAGGACTTAGATCAACCGCCTTTGTTCCGTGTATATCCCTAGGGCAATTAGATGTCCCTTGTAATACACCTCGGGATCAAAACCTAAATGTGCGCTATTTAAAAGCCCTTCGGGGCTTTTTATTATGTCTTTAACCGGAGTGATTTTTAGGAGCAAACACAACCGCATATGTGACATTTATGTCCGGACATATCGATAATAATATTCACCAAAAGCATAGATATTTAAATTAATATTCACAGTTAATATCATTGCATTCTCAAATATGAAACGACAAATAATATCATCAAAATAGATTGTGTAATTCTGGACCGGCACCTCTTTGCTGCTGATACATTGATGTCGCAGTGCATGGCGTAAGGCTGGTGGCTATGCCCCAACTTGTTACCAGAATGAAGTCACCGCTGAAATGATAAAAGAGTGGCGGGAACGTAACAGCTAATCGCTCTAAGCAGAAAGCAAAACAGGCCCAATGGGCCTGTTTGATTATTTAACAACGCGTAATGCGGGGCGACCACCACGCGGTGGTGGCGGGTCGTCATCAGGATCGTTGTCATCAGCATGATCCGGTTTATCTCCATCAATAATGGACATCACCGTCTCACTTTCAGTACCTGATGCCGACTCGTCATCATTCAGGCTGGCAACATCTTCATCATATGCCGCTTCCGGCTCGAACATGGTACCTGCACCGTTTTCACGGGCGTAGATAGCCAGCACCGCTGCCAGCGGTACGGAGACCACGCGCGGCACGCCGCCGAAACGCGCGTTGAAGCGCACTTCATCGTTTGCCAGCTCCAGGTTACCCACCGCGCGCGGGGCTATGTTCAGTACGATTTGCCCGTCACGCGCGTATTCCATAGGAACCTGCACGCCCGGCAACGTCACATCCACAACCAGGTGCGGCGTGAGCTGGTTATCCAGCAGCCATTCATAGAAGGCGCGCAGCAGATACGGACGGCGTGGGGTAAGTTGTGACATTTCCACAGTCATTAGCCTCGGCCGAGACGCATTTCACGTTCCGGTTCAGTTAAGGATGCCAGGAAAGAGTCGCGTTCAAATACGCGAGTCATATAGCCCTTCAGCTCTTTCGCGCCAGGACCGCTGAACTCTACGCCCAGGGTTGGCAGACGCCACAGCAGCGGTGCGAGGTAGCAATCCACCAGGCTGAACTCATCGCTCAGGAAGAATGGTTTCTGACCAAACACAGGCGCGATTGCCAGCAGCTCTTCACGCAGCTGCTTACGCGCAGCGTCGGCTTCAGAAGCGGAACCGCTAACGATCACGTTCATCAGCGAGTACCAGTCTTTTTCGATACGCTGCATGTACAGGCGGCTTTCACCACGCGCGACAGGGTAAACAGGCATCAGTGGCGGATGCGGGAAACGCTCATCCAGATATTCCATAATGATACGGGATTCCCACAGGGTCAGCTCGCGATCCACCAGCGTCGGCACGCTTTGGCTCGGGTTGAGATCGATCAGATCCTGAGGCGGGTTATCCTTTTCCACATGCTCGATCTCAAAACTGACACCCTTCTCGGCCAGCACGATACGAACCTGATGGCTATAAATGTCAGTAGGACCAGAAAACAGCGTCATTACCGAACGTTTGTTGGCAGCGACAGCCATGAAAACCTCCAGGTATATTCAGAATTTTTACTGCTACCAGCCCAACAGGGGCCAGCCAGATGTTGTATCGCCCATCCCAGAGAAAACACATTGTTCAAGAAACGAACAAAAATCGAGTATTCACCGATATTTGGGCAGAAAATTGGATGATAGTTTACCAGATTTTGATGGCTTTGTGGTGAGGGGATTCTGGAAATGTGGAAAAAGAGAAGATATATGCATGGAGATTGTGGATAACCTACGCATTATCCATAAAAAAACCCGCCGAAGCGGGTTTTTCGCCAATCGTTCTGCGTAAGCAGAATGGATTAACGTTTGGAGAACTGTGGACGACGACGTGCTTTACGCAGACCCACTTTCTTACGTTCAACCTGACGCGCGTCACGAGTAACGAAGCCAGCTTTACGCAGTTCAGAACGCAGGGATTCGTCGTACTCCATCAGAGCGCGGGTGATACCGTGACGGATCGCACCTGCCTGACCGGAGATACCACCACCTTTAACGGTGATGTACAGATCCAGTTTTTCTACCATATCAACCAGTTCCAGCGGCTGGCGAACTACCATGCGGGCAGTTTCGCGACCGAAGTATTGTTCCAGAGAACGCTGGTTGATTACGATTTTACCGCTGCCCGGTTTGATGAAAACGCGAGCTGCGGAACTTTTGCGGCGACCAGTGCCGTAGTATTGATTTTCAGCCATTGCCTATAATCCCGATTAGATGTCAAGAACTTGCGGTTGCTGTGCCGCGTGGTTGTGCTCGTTGCCTGCGTAAACTTTCAGTTTACGGAACATAGCACGACCCAGCGGGCCTTTTGGCAGCATGCCTTTAACCGCGATTTCAATCACACGCTCAGGACGGCGGGCAATCATCTCTTCAAAGGTCGCTTCTTTGATACCACCGATGTGGCCGGTGTGGTGATAGTACACTTTGTCAGTACGCTTGTTGCCGGTTACAGCAACTTTATCAGCGTTCAGAACGATGATGTAATCACCGGTATCAACGTGCGGAGTGTATTCCGCTTTATGCTTACCGCGCAGGCGACGAGCCAGTTCAGTAGCCAGACGGCCCAGAGTTTTACCGGTCGCGTCAACAACATACCAGTCGCGCTGTACGGTTTCTGGTTTAGCTGTAAAAGTTTTCATTAAAAGCTTACCCAAATAAATAAGTTACACGTTGGTGAACACCCAAACGTTTAGTCAGTTGAGGCTCACACGACAAAGTCCGGCAAACCTACCCCTTCGAATAGCACATGCCGACACATAGAAAGTTTTGGGAAAAAAACCTTCTCGTAACGTGGGGTCGCAAGATTATAGAGAAGTTGAGGTCAAAGATCGACCCTTAAATGCGATTGAAATTGGGTTTTTCGAGGGCGTGGAAAATGCCGGGTGGCGGCTGCGCCTTACCCGGCCTACAAGGTTCCTTTCTCAGGGAGAGGGTGGCATTTGTTACGGCATATGCTCCAGCTTCAGGTATTCCTCGCTCTGCATCTCCTGCAGGCGCGACAGGCAGCGCTGGAACTCAAACTTCAGCCGCTCGCCCTGGTAAATCTCATATAAAGGTACCTCGGCGCTGACCACCAGCTTAACGTGGCGCTCATAAAACTCGTCCACCAGCGCAATGAAGCGCCGTGCTTCACTCTCCATCAGCCGCGTCATCACCGGTACATCCAGCACCATCACGGTGTGGAACAGACGCGAAAGCGCAATGTAGTCATGCTGGCTGCGGGCATCCACGCAGAGCGTCGTAAAAGAGACCGCCAGCGTTTGGTTTTCTACGCCGAGGGTGGGCAGCGGGCGATGGTTAATCTCGAGTTCCGGGGCGTGCTCGCGTTTTGCCCCCGCCAGCGCCAGCCAAAGTGCATCCATCTCGCGGGTGGTCTCTGCATTTAATGGTGAAAGCCACAGGTGCGCCTGGGTCAGCGTGCGCAGACGATAATCGACACCGGCATCGACGTTCATGATGTCACAGTGCTGCTTGAGGGCATCAATGGCGGGCAGGAAGCGTGCCCGCTGCAGGCCGTTACGATAGAGCTCATCCGGCGGGATATTCGACGTGGCCACCAGCGTGATACCGCGGGCAAATAACGCTTTCATCAGGCCGCCTAACAGCATGGCATCGGTGATGTCAGACACAAAAAACTCATCGAAACAGAGCACGTCCGTTTCCGCCTTGAACCTGTCGGCTACAATCTCCAGCGGATCGCTTTTGCCCTGCAGTGCGGTCAGCTCTTCATGCACCCGCAGCATAAAACGATGGAAGTGCAGACGCTGTTTACGTGCGCCAGGCAGGCTCAGATAGAACAGGTCCATCAGCCAGGTTTTTCCGCGACCGACCCCGCCCCACATATATAAACCGCGAACCGGCGCGTGAGCCTGTGGCGCTTTTTTACCGAGCAACCGCCCAAATGCCGCCTTTAGCCCACCGTTCTGTTCAACTTCAGCGGGTTTTGCAGTCAGCTCCTGATAAATCATCTCCAGACGGTTTACCGCCTCACGTTGGACGTCATCAGGCTGATGAGTGCCCTCGTTAAGGGCCAGTTGATATCGCGATGCAGGGGACAGGTTTTGCATAATCTTATTGTTATTCCTTCAATTAACGCTCACCAGCAGACGTGACTGATGAAAAAAAGGCCGTTCTACACTACGCGATGATACGTCAGGATTCCACTTCTGCGGAAATAGCGGTTATAGTGGCATTATCAGGCACAGGCAGGAGCCGAGCCAACACCCTACGGAACAACAAGACAACGGGAGAAGTTCATGACCTGGGAATATGCGCTAATCGGTTTAGTCGTCGGCATCGTCATCGGTGCTGTGGCCATGCGTTTCGGTAATCGCAAATTGCGTCAGCAGCAGTCACTGCAGTACGAACTGGAAAAGAACAAAGCAGAGCTGGAAGAGTATCGTGAAGAGCTGGTCAGCCATTTTGCCCGTAGCGCCGAGCTGCTGGACAACATGGCGACCGACTATCGCCAGCTGTATCAACATATGGCAAAAAGCTCCAGCAGCCTGCTGCCGGAAATGACCGCGGAAACCAACCCGTTCCGCAACCGTCTGGCTGACTCTGAAGCCGGTAACGATCAGGCACCCGTTCAGATGCCTCGCGATTATTCCGATGGCGCGTCCGGCCTGCTGCGCGGCGGTGTAAAACGCGATTAATCGCACAACCTGAATTTATTTTACGGGCGCAGCGATTGCGCCCGTCCTTTCTTGATGACCCCAGCTATCATTTAGTTAAACACCTCATTGTTCAGCGGTTTAAAATTCAATAACATCAACGTGTTTTTTGGGGCCGTTTTTCCTTTATTCCAGGTTACGAGAGTCAACATCGATGAAGAAAAAAAACCAGCTGTTGAGCGCTATCGCGTTAAGTGTCGGGTTATCTCTCTCGGCGTCCGTCCCTGTATTCGCCGCCATTCCCACCCAGGTGCCCGGCCAGGCGGCCATTCCAAGCCTCGCACCCATGCTGGAAAAAGTGTTGCCTGCGGTCGTCAGCGTTCAGGTTGAGGGCACCGCAGTACAAAGCCAGCGCGTCCCTGAAGAACTGAAAAAATATTTTGGCGATGAGTCTCCGGACCAGCAGGCGCAGCCTTTTGAAGGCCTGGGTTCTGGCGTCATTATTGATGCGGCAAAAGGCTATATTCTGACCAACAATCACGTCATCAGCCAGGCCGATAAAATCAGCGTCCAGCTGAACGATGGCCGCGAATTTGATGCCAAACTGATCGGCGGCGACGACCAAAGCGACATCGCGCTATTGCAGGTTCAAAACCCGAGCAACCTGACCCAGATTGCCATCGCGGACTCCGACAAACTGCGCGTCGGCGATTTTGCCGTCGCCGTGGGCAACCCCTTTGGCTTAGGGCAAACCGCCACCTCCGGGATCGTCTCGGCACTCGGACGCAGCGGCCTCAATCTCGAAGGGCTGGAAAACTTTATCCAGACCGATGCCTCAATCAACCGCGGGAACTCCGGTGGAGCATTGCTTAACCTTAACGGCGAGCTGATTGGGATCAACACGGCGATTCTGGCTCCGGGCGGCGGCAGCATCGGGATCGGTTTTGCTATCCCCAGCAATATGGCCAAAACGCTGGCGCAGCAACTCATCCAGTTCGGTGAAATCAAACGCGGACTGCTGGGGATTAAAGGTATGGAGATGAGCGCGGATATCGCAAAAGCGTTCAACATCAACGTACAGCGCGGGGCGTTTGTCAGTGAAGTGCTGCCAAACTCCGGCTCGGCAAAAGCGGGGGTGAAATCGGGTGATGTGATCGTCAGCCTGAACGACAAACCGCTGAGCAGCTTTGCAGAACTGCGTTCGCGGATTGCCACAACGGAACCTGGCGCCAAAGTGAAGCTGGGCCTGATACGTGACGGTAAGCCACTGGACGTTGAAGTGACGCTGGATAAGAGCACCTCTTCCTCGGCCAGTGCGGAGCTTATCGCTCCGGCGCTGCAAGGGGCTACGTTGAGCGACGGGCAGCTGAAGGACGGCACGAAAGGCATTAGCATCGACACCGTCGAGAAGAGCAGCCCTGCGGCACAGGCTGGACTGCATCAGGATGACGTGATCATCGGTGTAAACCGCAATCGCGTGCAGTCCATTGCTGAACTGCGCAAGGTGCTGGAAAGTAAACCGGCGGTTATTGCCCTGCAGGTCATGCGTGGCAATGAGTCCATCTATATTCTGTTGCGCTAAGCATTTGCGACCCGGACATCACCGCTGCGTGTGATGTCCGGATAACTCATGTTATGCTGCAAATCGTTCCTTTTTTAACGACACGCGCATCATGCTTTTAAAGCTCTTACGTTCTATTGTCATCGGTTTGATTGTCGCTGGCCTACTGCTGCTGGCACTGCCGTCTTTACGTCAGTTCAATAAACTGTCGGCTCCCCAGTTCGATAGCACGGATGAAACGCCGGCCACCTATAACGGGGCCGTCCGCCGTGCCGCACCTGCCGTGGTTAATGTCTATAACCGTGGCCTGAATACCTCAGCCCATAACCAGCTGGAGATCCGTACCCTCGGCTCTGGCGTGATCATGGACGAGCGCGGCTACATTATTACCAACAAGCACGTCATTAACGATGCCGACCAGATTATCGTCGCTCTGCAGGATGGCCGCGTGTTTGAGGCGTTACTCGTCGGGTCTGACAGCCTTACCGACCTGGCCGTCCTTAAAATTAACGCTACGGGCGGTTTGCCGGTCATACCGATAAACCGTAAGCGTACCCCGCATATTGGTGACGTCGTAATGGCTATCGGCAACCCTTACAACCTCGGCCAGACAATCACTCAGGGGATTATCAGCGCGACCGGTCGTATTGGTCTGAACCCCTCCGGGCGACAGAACTTCCTGCAAACCGATGCCTCAATCAACCACGGTAACTCCGGCGGGGCGCTGGTCAACTCGCTGGGCGAACTGATGGGCATCAACACCCTCTCGTTCGATAAGAGTAACGACGGTGAGACGCCGGAAGGGATCGGCTTTGCCATTCCGTTCCAGCTGGCGACCAAAATTATGGATAAGCTGATCCGCGACGGACGCGTGATCCGCGGCTATATCGGCATCGGCGGGCGCGAAATTGCGCCGATGCATACCCAGGGCGGCGGTATCGATCAGATTCAGGGAATTGTGGTGAATGAAGTGTCGCCTGGTGGCCCGGCCGCTAATGCGGGTATTCAGGTCAATGATGTCATTGTGTCGGTCAACGGCACGCCAGCGGTCTCTGCGCTGGAGACGATGGATCAGGTGGCAGAAATTCGCCCGGGTTCTATCATCCCTGTTGAGGTCATGCGCAACGATAAGAAACTGACGCTGCACGTGACGATTCAGGAATACCCGGCCACTAACTGACAGGCATAAAAAAACGGAGCGATAAGCTCCGTTTTTTTTTACCGGGAGACGGTTCGTTTTACTTGTTAACGAACTCTTCGCCCAGGGTGATATCTTTCTTCAGCGTATCCAGCATGCCTTCCATCGCGTGTTGTTCAAACGCGCTCAGGGTACCAATGGATTTACGCTCTTCGATACCGTTTTTACCCAGCAGCAGCGGCTGAGAGAAGAAGCGAGCGTGTTCGCCATCGCCTTCAACGTAAGCGCATTCAACAACGCCTTTCTCGCCCTGCAGAGCGCGAACCAGTGACAGACCAAAACGCGCAGCTGCCTGGCCCATAGACAGGGTTGCAGAACCGCCACCCGCCTTCGCTTCCACCACTTCGGTACCCGCGTTCTGGATGCGTTTGGTCAGGTCAGCCACTTCCTGCTCGGTGAAGCTCACGCCTGGGATCTGCGACAGCAGAGGCAGGATGGTGACGCCAGAGTGACCGCCGATGACCGGAACTTCCACTTCTGTTGGCTGTTTGCCTTTCAGCTCAGCAACAAAGGTGTTGGAACGGATGATATCCAGCGTGGTCACGCCGAACAGTTTGTTTTTGTCGTAAACACCCGCTTTCTTCAGCACTTCTGCCGCGATAGCCACGGTGGTGTTCACTGGGTTAGTGATGATACCGATGCATGCTTTTGGGCAGATTTCTGCAATCTGCTGCACCAGGTTTTTCACGATGCCCGCGTTGACGTTGAACAGGTCTGAACGATCCATGCCTGGCTTACGCGCCACGCCCGCAGAAATCAGCACCACGTCGGCACCCTGCAGTGCAGGACGTGCATCTTCACCGGAGAAGCCTTTGATTTTTACAGCGGTCGGGATGTGGCTCAGGTCAACCGCCACACCTGGGGTTACCGGGGCAATGTCGTACAGGGAGAGTTCTGAGCCTGAAGGCAGTTGGGTTTTCAGTAGTAGGGCAAGCGCCTGGCCGATACCACCAGCAGCGCCGAGGACTGCGACTTTCATCCTAAACTCCTTATTATGGTTAACTTAAGTATCTGTAAATCCGTTGCGGCGACCATAATTCAGCAAGTAAATAATTACAATTTTCGTAGCTAAAGAATTTGAGGTCACGCGGCTTTATCTCTCACCAGAAGACTATCTGACGACAGAGGGCAACGCTTTAAGAGGTGGTTACAATACACCCTGCCCCGCCACCAAAACAACATCATTTTGATAACATTTAATTTACTTTTAAGCTTATTTGCGCGGCGTGACCCAGGCATGTTTTCTGATAACGAAATCTGATAAAATCACTCCCTTTCATAACATTATTTCAGCCTACCGCTGGGTAGATAATTTGCATAAAAATTCATCCAAATGCATAATAATGTTGTTTCTATCGTCATATTCCGGGTGACTTATGCGAAGCTCGTCTAAGCAAGAAGAATTAGTAAAGGCGTTTAAGGCGCTACTCAAAGAAGAGAAATTCAGTTCTCAGGGAGAAATTGTTCAGGCGCTGCAGGAACAAGGCTTCGATAACATCAATCAGTCGAAAGTCTCCCGCATGTTAACGAAGTTTGGCGCGGTGCGTACCCGTAACGCCAAGATGGAGATGGTCTATTGCCTGCCAGCAGAACTTGGCGTGCCTACCACCTCCAGCCCGCTCAAGAATCTGGTTTTGGATATCGATCATAACGACGCCGTAGTGGTGATCCACACAAGCCCGGGTGCCGCGCAGCTGATTGCCCGCATGCTGGACTCGCTGGGTAAAACGGAGGGTATCCTCGGCACTATCGCCGGCGATGACACCATCTTTACCACACCGGCTAGCGGTTTCTCCGTGAAAGATCTCCACGAAGCGATTCTGGTTCTGTTCGAACAGGAACTTTAATCCCCTCTCCCCGTAGCGCCGCTGCGGGGATCGTTCTGCTTCTGCTGCGTTTCCCCCACTTTTCCACTGCCCTTCACTTTGACAAATAGTGCTTTTTACCACCCATTAACATTCATCTGGTGAATGCTAAATCAAAAAATCGCACAAAAAATCAAAAGCTCATATCCATATGATTTAATTAGATATAAACATCAAAAGTGAACAGAAAACGCCCAACATTATGCAATTTGGTTATAAAAAACAGACTGGTTAACACGTAATAACAAGGGAAACCATTAGCCTGGTATTAATTTTTACCGTTATTAGTGTATACTTGATTTTGTGATGAGGGTCACGAAACAAGACCCCACTAAAAAATTCGACGAGGTAAGAATCATGAAAATCAAATCAACTGTAGCGGCGCTGAGCGTCCTGTCCGTCCTGTCATTCGGTGCTTTCGCGGCTGACTCTATCAATGCTGACCAGGCGCAATCCCGCCAGGCTATCGGTACGGTTTCTGTCGGCGCGGTCGGCACATCGCCAATGGACATGCATGAGATGCTGAACAAAAAAGCGGAAGAACAGGGTGCGTCATCCTATCGCATCATCGAAGCGCGTTCTGGTGACCACTGGCACGCCACCGCTGAGCTGTACAAATAAGTTTTAGTAATAACTGAAAACGTAAATCTCCACTCAACGGCACCAGGCATAAAAATAGCGGTTCAACCCTTCTCGCCGTTGAGTAAAAAACCCTATTCAGGAGTAAAGACTATGAAAACCAAATTGATCATCGCAACCCTCGGTCTGGCATCTGTTCTCTCTTTCGGCGCAAGCGCAGCCGTACAGCAGGTGAATGCCGACCAGGCACAAAATCTACAGCGTATGGGCAGCATCTCCGTAACGTCTGTCACCGGTTCACCGATGGATATCCGTCACGAACTTGCCGCCAAAGCTGAAAAAGCAGGCGCCAGCAGCTATCGCGTCACCGAACTGAATCAGGGTGACCACTGGCATGCAACGGCAGAGCTGTATAAATAAACCCTCGTCGTATCTCATCATACGACTTGCCCCTGGCCTCATGGTCAGGGGCTTTTTTTCATTCAATGCCGCGCGTTAAAGCGCAGCTGTCCTTCAAGCTCTTCTTCCGCCTCATCGAATAGCAATACCAGCGCGCCAAAACGTCTGCGAAGCTTATCGGGCAAATGGATGAACTCAATCTCCAGCGGTAGCGGCAACAGACTGCCGGTAACCACGTCCCACAGCGTATCCAGATTCGTCACGCTTTCCCGTTCAAGATCAAACGCCCGGATAAATTCACGGTAGAAGTCTTCCTGACTGTCGATCTCGTCAAAATCAAACGTATAGGTTTTCATTGCCAGCCACCCAGTCCAGGCGAGCGGCAGATGCCGCCCTGTCTATTATAATCCCCCAATATGCAGGGTTTTAACTTCCAGATATTCTTCCAGCCCCAGCACGGAGCCCTCTCGTCCAAGGCCTGACTCTTTCACGCCGCCAAAAGGCCCCAGCTCCGTGGAGACGGCACACTCGTTAATACCGATCATCCCGCTTTCGATGGCCTGCGAAACGCGGAAGACCCGTGAGAGGTTCTGGGTATAGAAGTAAGCCGCCAGCCCATACGGCGTATTGTTGGCACGCTGGATGACTTCATCTTCCGAGGTAAAGCGGAAGCACGCCGCCACCGGGCCAAACGTCTCTTCTTCTGCCAGCTTCATGCCTTCATGGCAGTCGCCCAGCACGGTTGGCATCCAGAAATTCCCGCCAAGCGGATGGGGCTTACCTCCAGCCAGTACGGTTGCGCCCCGGGCAACGGCATCGTCGACATGCTCACGCACCTTGTTGACCGCAGAAGATTCAATCAGCGGCCCGACGACCACTCCCTCCTCAAGACCATTCCCCACCTTCAGCGCATTCACCGCATCGGCAAGTTTATTCACAAATTTGTCGTAGACGGTTTCCTGAATATAAAAACGGTTCACGCTGACGCAGACCTGCCCGGCATTACGGAACTTGTTGGCGATCGCCCCCTTAACCGCTGCGTCGATGTCCGCATCCTCAAAAACGATATACGGGGCATTTCCCCCCAGCTCCATCGAGACTTTTTTCATGGTTTCTGCGGCGTTACGCACCAGCGTTTTGCCGACGGAGGTTGAACCGGTAAAGGAGATTTTACGCACGTCGCGGCTGACCATGATCGCATCGCTGATTTCATGCGTATTCCCGGCCACGGCGTTGAGAACCCCGTCGGGCACACCGGCCTGTTTCGCCAGCGTAAGCAGCGCAAAGGCGCTGAGCGGCGTGTTGTTGGCCGGTTTGATCACCCCGGTACATCCCGCGGCCAGCGCCGGGCCCAACTTGCGGGTGAGCATGGCCATCGGGAAGTTCCACGGCGTAATCGCCGCGACCACGCCAATGGGTTCACGGGTCGCCAGAATGCGTGAGCCGGGTTTGATCGGCGGAATAATTTCACCGTTCGCGCGTTTGGCCTCTTCGGCAAACCACTGGATAAAGCTGGCGGCGTACTCGACTTCTCCCTCCGCCTCTTTCAGGGGTTTGCCCTGTTCGGTGGTCATTAACCGCCCGAGCCAGCTTTTATTCTCAATAATCAGTTCATACCAGCGGTAGAGAATGGCCGAGCGTTCTTTCGCGGTTTTGGCACGCCATGCCGGGAAGGCCTGGGTAGCCGCTGCGATAGCGTCTTCGGTTTGCGCTTTACCCGCTTTTGCAACTTTAGCAATGACCTCTCCGGTCGCGGGGTTCAGCACATCAAAGGTTGTATCCAGCGTTTTCCAGATTCCGTTGACCAGATAACCGGTCTGAAAAAGGATGTGGTCCTGAAGCGCCTGCGTCGTCATGTGTTCTCCCTTTCTGAAATGTAAGAACGTGCTGGAATAAGTATAGCCACAAAAAAACCGACGCTTTTGGCGTCGGTTTTTTTACTTCAGTCAGTTATCCGTGAGGGCATTCTGGTAGCGATGCAGCATAAACACCAGCCGTCCTACCGGCTCGGTCACCTGAGGCGGTGCTTCCCAGTGCTTGAGCTTCTCCTGGTAGATATCGAGTTCTTCAAGCAGTTGCGTAAAGTAACGACGCCGTTTGTCATCGCTGCTGGCGGAAAGCACGTGATCGGCGGTACGACGCAGCTGGCGGTGCCAGGCCGACAGATCGTCGTTGATCGGCACGGGCGCGTTACGCAGACGCTGGTGCGCGATGATCATGGTTAACGCCAGGCGGAACTTCGCGATATCGCCCGGGAACTTGTTCAGCAGTAAAAACAGCTGCTGGTAGAGCGCGGGCAGGTGGTTCTCTTTACGGCGCGCGGTATTGGTTGTCATCGACGACACGGCAGCCGACACGAACTGGTTTAACAGCACGCGGCCCGTTCTTGCCTGCGAGTTATCCCGAACCAGAAGTATCACCATCATGGCCAGGAAACAGCCCACCAGCTGACCTAACGCGCTGTCCAGGAACTGGCTGAAATGGAAGGTCATCGGGTTATCGAGCACGATGATGTTAATCGTACTCGCCAGCGCCCCCAGCGATCCCAGGCGCCGCTTTTGTACTTCAATGCCGATAAAGAACGCCATTACCGCCAGGCTAATACAGAGCAGCAGCATGCTCTGTTGCGTCGACGGGATGATGACCAGGAAATAGAGCGCGCCTATCGGCAGGGCGGCAATGGTGCCGTAGAGGAAATCAATGGCGACCATACGCGGGTTAGGCAGACGCATCGCCAGTGCGGTCACGACGGCAATCATCACCATCGCGCCGCTGCCGGACGTCCAGCCCGTCCACAGCCAGAACAGCGTGCCGAGCATGCAGGCAAGCGTCGTACGCCAGAAGTTGACCATGGCGTGATGGCGCTCGGCGGATTCGGCCTTGATCACCACTTCCCCCTGCAGCACCTCTTCTTCCGCCGCGCTGATTTTGGTGTTGCCGATCACTCCGCGCTTCAGCAACAGGTAGCGCGTCGCGGCGCCGACCCAGGTGTAAATCGTTACCGGCGTGTCGCGCTCGCCTGTCCAGGCTATGACACGGCGCATGCGCTTAAGCTGCTTGTGCACGTCCTGCACGGTTTCCACCGGCTCGGCAAACAGTTCGCGGAACGTGTCGGTGACCGCTTCCGGCCGGGTGTTCTGAATCAGATAGGTTTCACATGCCTGGGTAATCAGCGTCAGAGAGACGGTGTTGAGGGCTTTCAGGCGACGATTCGCACGAGCCCAGCGCGAGGACTCCATGTTAAGGTTGCTGCGCATCCCTTCCAGGGCCTGGGTACGACGTACCAGGCCGCTCCAGGCTTTATCCACCTCCTCGCTGTCGCCATGCTTAATGCAGAGCTGCATCAGCTGATACTGGGCAACAATCAGCGCGTCAAGCTCAAGGTCGACTTCCTGCTTGATGGAGCGCGGGGAGAAAAGCAGGTCAGCGACGATCGCACTAACAATACCAATCACAATCTCGCTGCAGCGCTCAACGGCAAACTGCGGGGCGAGCAGCGGTTCAGACTGAATGGTGATGATAATAATCAGCGCGGTATAGCCCGCCAGCCCCCAGGCGTAGGAGTTCTCCACTTTCACCAGAGACGAGATCCAGGTGCAGAAACCCGCCCAGATACAGCAGACCATCAGCATCAGCAGCGGGGTGCGGATCATCAAAATAATAATGGTCAGCGCCGCGAAACAGCCGATAAACGTCCCGATGATACGCAGCATCCCGCGATAGCGGATCGCGCCAGAATAGGGCTCCCCGCCCGCGGCGAAGGCAGGACCCGCCGCGACAATGGCGGCCGTTAATACCGCCCAGCGAGGGGTTTCAAGCTGGAAGTGGAAGCCGACAAACAGCGCCAGCACAATGGCGCACGCCAGCTTCACGGCGAAGCGAATGTGCTGGCTGGCGATGGAAAAGATACCCATGGCGATTAACCAAACTCGCGCAGGCGGTGGGCAATTTTACGGAAGAACGAGTCCTGGCTGGCATCCCGGTCCTTTTCACCGGTAATCACTACCGTCGCCGTGGTACCCGCAGGCCACAGATTTCCCTGCTGTTCGTCAAGGTGAATGCGCACCGGCACGCGCTGGGCCAGACGCACCCACTCCAGGTTGGAATCTACCGTCGCCATCCCTTTGGTATCGTTAGAACTGCTGGAGTTAGTCACCCCTGCGGCAACGCTGTCGACGGTGCCTTTAAAGACGCGGTTACTACCCAGCGGCGTAATTTCCGCCCGGAAGCCCGGACGCACGCCTTCCAGCTTGGTCTCTTCCATATAGGCGAGCACGTAGAAGGAGTTCTGTTTAACCAGCGCCACGGCGGTTGAGCCACGGGTAATGAATTCTCCGGCATAGACGTTCAGGTTGGTCACCCAGCCATCGGACGGCGCGCGGATCACGGTGCGCTCCAGATCGAGCTTCGCCAGATCGCGCGTTGCTTGCGCTTTCGCCAGCTGGTGCAGCACGGTTTGCAGCACGTTGTTGGACTGGTCAATCTCTTCGCGGGACATTGCCTGAACGCCCAGCTGATTACGGCGGCCTGCCTCGCGGCGTTTCTCCGCAGCCAGCGCCTGGTAATAGGCCACGTCCGCCTCCGCCTCTTCCAGCGCTTTCTGGTAACGAGGCTGGTCGATGGTGAACAGGACCTGATCTTTCTTCACCAGCTGGTTGTCATGGACGTTGACCGCCGTGATAAGACCGGCCACGTCAGGGGCTATTGCCACCACATCGGCGCTGAAGCGTGCATCACGCGTCCACGGTGATTCGGTGTAATAAACCCAGGCGCGGAAAATAGCGATGAAGGCGAGGATAACCAGCGCCATCGTGATGGCAGTGCGGGAGATTTTTCTTGTTAGCGTTTTCACATCAACCTCAGACAAACATGCGCGATATCAGGTAAAACAGGCAGCAATACAGCGCGGTATTGAACAATGCAGGGTGCCAGACGAAATCGTAGATCCCGGTAGGGACCAGCACCTTGCGCACCAGCCAGAAGATCGCCAGTGATAAAAGAAGCTCGAAAAATATCGGTGGGAACGACAGACCGAACACCACGATAACGGGAAACAGACTCATGTTGACCTTGATAAGAGAGAGTGCAGGCTTCAGAATTTTTAAGCGCACGCCACCGCAGGAGAGCAAGAAACGCCGGGCGAGAATGGCGAAGCCGTTATGTAATTAATAATATATTAACGTAACTGTTATGCTGTTATCTATAATATGTGATCTAAATCACTTTTAAGCCAGAGTGAACAATGGAACGTTTAAAACGCATGTCGGTCTTTGCCAAAGTGGTTGAGCTGGGCTCGTTTACCGCCGCTGCACGCCAGCTTCAGATGAGCGTCTCATCCATCAGCCAGACGGTGTCCAAACTGGAAGATGAGCTTCAGGTCAAGCTGCTCAACCGCAGTACCCGCAGCATTGGGCTGACGGAAGCGGGTAAAATTTACTATCAGGGCTGTCGCCGCATGCTGCTTGAAGTGCAGGATGTTCACGAACAGCTCTATGCCTTCAATAACACCCCCATCGGCACGCTGCGCATCGGTTGTTCTTCAACTATGGCACAAAATGTTCTCGCTGCCATGACGGCGGAAATGCTGAAAGAGTACCCTGGGCTGACCGTCAATCTGGTGACGGGTATCCCGGCGCCGGACCTGATTGCCGACGGCCTGGACGTGGTGATCCGCGTCGGCGCGTTGCAGGATTCCAGCCTGTTCTCGCGCAGGCTGGGCAGCATGCCGATGGTGGTCTGTGCATCGAAAAGCTATCTGGCGCAGTACGGCGTTCCGGAGAAGCCCGCCGATCTCACCAACCACTCGTGGCTGGAATACAGCGTGCGGCCCGATAATGAATTCGAGCTGATTGCCCCGGAAGGGATCTCCACCAAACTGCTGCCGGAAGGGCGGTTTGTCACCAACGATCCAATGACAATTTCGCGCTGGCTGGTGGCCGGTGCCGGGATCGCCTACGTGCCGTTAATGTGGGTGATCAACGAGATCAACAGCGGCGTGCTGGAGATCCTCTTCCCGCGCTACCAGTCCGATCCGCGTCCGGTCTACGCCCTGTATACCGAAAAAGACAAACTCCCGCTCAAGGTACAGGTGTGTATTAACTATCTGACCGAGTATTTTGTGGACGTGGCGGAGCTGTTTCAGGGGATGCGGGGAAGAAGGAAGGAATAGTCAATTTAACGCTGAAAATATATGAGCGATGAATATTTCCAGGATGAAACCCCTCTGCATTCTGGAATATTCCTTCGTCACTATCAGGAATAGCGAATTGACACTGCCGCCGCCTGCCCTTTACCTTAATAACAGCCTGCCTTTCAGGCTGTTATTAATTTGTTGCTGATTTGAATAATAAAATGTATTTCGCAGGATGACATTAAACAAGGAAAAGAAATGAATCTATTTGAACAAACACCGCCTTCACGCAGGCGCTATGGACTCGCCGCGTTCATTGGTTTAATTGCAGGGATTGTCTCCGCGTTTGTCAAATGGGGAGCAGAGGTGCCGCTTCCACCACGCAGCCCCACCGATTTATTCACCGGCGCATGCGGGCCTGAGCAATTAATAAGAGCCGCAAGCCAGATTGACTGTTCACGTAATTTTTTAAACCCTCCCTATGTATTTTTACGCGACTGGCTGGGCGTGGCCGATCCTAACGCGGCGGTTTATACATTTGCCGGACATATATTTAACTGGGTCGGCGTGACGCATATTATCTTCTCTATCGTCTTCGCTGTTGGATATTGTGTCGTTGCTGAAGTCTTCCCGAAAATTAAACTCTGGCAGGGTCTGCTGGCGGGTGCGTTAGCTCAGCTCTTTGTGCATATGATCTCCTTCCCGCTGATGGGTCTGACGCCACCGCTGTTTGAGCTGCCGTGGTATGAACACGTTTCAGAGATCGTGGGCCATCTGATCTGGTTCTGGTCGATCGAAATCATTCGTCGTGACTTGCGTAACCGCATCACCCACGAGCCGGATCCGGAGATACCGCTGGGTAACTTACGTTAAAAAAAAGGCGCTACATCAGTAGCGCCATTTTTTTATGCAGGGTCAGGTCAGGCTGTGCCGCCCACCGTCAGGTTGTCCACTTTCAGCGTTGGCTGGCCCACGCCAACCGGCAGGCTCTGGCCCTCTTTACCGCAGACGCCCACTCCGTTATCCAGCTTCAGATCGTTGCCGACCATGGAGATCTGCTGCATGGCTTCAATACCGGAGCCAATCAGCGTCGCGCCTTTCACCGCTTTGGTCACTTTGCCTTTCTCGATCAGATACGCTTCTGACGTGGAGAAAACAAACTTACCGGAGGTGATGTCCACCTGGCCGCCGCCAAAGTTTGGCGCAAAGATACCGTAATCAACGGATTCGATAATCTCCTGCGGCGTGGATTTGCCTGGCAGCATGTAAGTGTTGGTCATGCGCGGCATCGGCAGGTGCGCGTAAGATTCACGGCGTCCGTTGCCCGTCGGCGCTACGCCCATCAGGCGCGCGTTGAGTTTGTCCTGCATGTAGCCTTTCAGCACGCCGTTTTCGATCAGCACGTTGTACTGGCCCGGAGTGCCTTCATCGTCGATAGAAATCGAGCCGCGGCGATCGAGCATAGTGCCGTCATCCACCACGGTGCACAGCTCCGAAGAGACAAGTTGCCCGATCTGACCGCTGAACACGGACGTCCCGCGACGGTTAAAGTCGCCTTCCAGACCGTGACCCACCGCTTCATGCAGCAGCACGCCCGGCCAGCCAGCGCCCAGCACCACCGGGAATGAGCCCGCCGGCGCCGCGACGGCATTCAGGTTCACCAGCGCCATGCGCACGGCTTCTTTTGCCCACGCGTCAGCGCGTGCTTCACCGTCAACGTCGCCCAGGAACCAGTCATAGCCGAAACGACCGCCGCCGCCGCTTGAGCCGCGCTCGCGTTTGCCGTCGTCATCGACCTGCACGCTGATGGAGAGACGCACCAGCGGGCGAACATCTGCCGCCAGGGTACCGTCCGTTGCCGCAACCAGAATCAACTCATACACACCGCTCAGGCTGGCAGAAACTTCCTGCACGCGTTTGTCCGCCGCGCGGGCGACTTTGTCCACGCGACGCAGGATATCCAGCTTCTCTTCACGGCTCATGCTCTGCAGCGGATCGATGCTGGTATAGAGCGCAGAGTGCTGCACTTCTCCCAGGGTTTTCACGCGACCATCGCCGGTATCACGCACAATGGTACGCGCGGCCTGCGCGCTCTGCTCAAGTGCGGTGAGGCTAATCTGATCGGCATAGGCAAAACCGGTTTTCTCGCCGCTGACGGCACGGACGCCGACGCCCTGGTCGATGTTGTAGGAGCCATCTTTGATGATGCTGTCTTCTAAAACCCAGGATTCGTGATAGCTCGACTGGAAATAAAGGTCGCCGTAGTCGAGACGGCGTTCGGTCAGTTGACCAAGAATGGAGAACAGGTCCTGATGGCTCAGGCCGTTCGCTGCGAGCAAATGTTCACTTACCAGGTTCAGACTCATCGTATTGCTACTCGTTCGTTGCCGCCCGTGGCGGTATAAAGATCGTATTTATTGAGAGTGAGGCAATTACCTGCCCACGTCAAATCATTGCTGTGCTTCTTTGCGCGGCTGGCGCAGCACCTCGTTAATCTGCGGTTTATCTACCGGACCGGTAATGCGGTAGCGCAGAATGGAGACCTTGCTCCAGAGTGGACCCAGCACTTTACTGGCGGCAAACACCGCCGCACCGACAATCGGGTTCACCACAAAGGCCGCCGCAACGCCCACGCTTGCGGAAATTTCCGGTGCCACCACGGCTTCCATATCCAGCTCGCGACGCACGAGGTTGACGGAGCCTTTCATGGCGATATCCGCTTCCAGGCCATCCACCAGCGTGTCGTCCGTGTGCAGAACGCCGTCCTTGATCCACGCCGTACTGCGGATGGAATCGTAGTAGAAACCTTCGCTGAAGGTATCGCTGAAATCGAAGCGCAGCTTGCGCAGCAGCGCGTCAAAACTCAGCAGGCGCAGGATCTGCCCGGCTCGCCCCGTGCTCACGTCGGCAATTTCACCTTTGCCAAAGTGGGTTTTCAGAATGCCGTTCAGCGAGGCCTCATCCGGCTTCCACGGGGCGTCACGCCAGTGAAGATCGTAATCGATGTCAAATGACGAGCCGCGCAGCGGCGTGCTGATACCAAAGAAATTGGCTGCCGCGTCCAGCTTGTTGCCTTTAATGTCGCCCTTCAGGGACGTTCGCTGCTCGCCCGGCTTATTCACCCATTCCCCCGCGGCCGTCATGCGGCCAAAGCCGGTATCAACCAGGCCGCCGGAGAGCGTAAGCGTATTTGCCTGGATGGTGAAATCACCGTCGATACGGCCATATTTCTGCCCCCACAGCCAGCACTCCGCACAGCGCAGCTGGAGATCGGGCCAGCCGCTAAAATCGACGCGGGAGGTATGGCTCAGCGGCGACGTCTCTGCCGGTTTGTCTTTCCCGCTCGCGGCGCTTGCCGGGTTGTAGTAGAGGTAGCGGATCGCCGCCTGCCACGGCGCGTGATTGCGCATGGTCAGCGTGCCGTTGATCTCTCTGCCCTGGGCCTCCACCTTCGTGCCGTTAGCGCCAGGCTGCGAGACAATGCTCAGGTTGTTCCACTGCTGCCCGCCCAGCATCAGCGACGGCGTACGTACGGTAATGGCCTGCGGGAACTGGGCGGTTTCATCAACGTTTTGCCCAACCCCTTTCTGGAACAGCGCCAGCCACTCTGCACCGTCCATTGGCGGGAGGTTCAGCTCAATGCCCGGCTGCTCCGGCAGCGGCGGCGTGGAGCGGCTATCCGTTGTCCAGATGGCTTTGTCGAGGGTGAGCTTGCGGTTAAGCAGCCAGCGGCTGTTGAAGTGGTTTGTCCCACCCGCGCTGCCGGTCAGCTCGAAGCTGTTCAGATTGCCATCGACGTTCAGCTTTACCGGCAGCGGCTGTCCGGACTGTTTATCCAGCGGCGCAGGCAGCTGGCTGTGAAGGTTTTTCAAATCGCCCGTGATGTCGACCTTATACCGGGCACCCGCGTGATAAGGCAGGTCGATTGCCACTTTACCCTGCCAGGCGACTGAGCCCTCTACGGACTTCTCAATGGGCTTCGGCAGGACGTCCATACGTGATGGCTGCCAGTTACCGTCCAGATTGACGGCCACCTGATAAGCCTTTTCACCCTCGGTGGTCGTGAAGTCAATATTCACGGGCTGATTAAACCAGCTGGCCGTAAGCGGCTCGCTCTTCAGGTTACCGTTCTCAAAGCTGAACTGCCCGCTGAGATTTTTCAGCGTGCTCTCAAGAGGCTTGATGAACAGGCTATTGTTCTTCAGGCGGACGTCACCTTTGGCGGTGGTCATCTCCCCGTCCAGCGGGATATCAAGATGTAAGCGAGCATTCACATCGCCATCAAGCTGCAGCTGTTGAAGCGTCGCCGCCAGCGACTCTTTCAGCGGCGTCTCCTCAAAGTACGGTCCCACCGCTTTGCCGGGACCGTTGATGTCGGCATCAATCAGCAGCTTCTCTTTTGAGTAGTCCGGGATGTTGGCCGTCAGGTTGCTGGCCGTCACGCCGCCCAGCGCCACGCTGTCGGACTTCATCCATAGTCCGTCATTGAGGAAGTTGAGTTCGATATCCAGGTCTTTCAGCGCGGGCCAGCCGGGCTGGAAAGCGAAGGTCGCGTTATGCAGCGGCACCAGCACCTGGAACTGGCCTTCATTATGTTTGTACGGGAAAAGATGCGGATTACCGCCGTAGACCAGCGTGGCATTGTCCGCCTGACCGCCCTGAATCGCGCCGCTGAGATAGTCTACCAGGGCTTTTCCCATCAGGTTTTCCGGGAAGTAGCGCCAGGCCTGAGAGCCGTCATCGGTGCTGATCCCGGCCAGAATGCCCAGCCACGGCTCATCACCTTCAGGCTGCAGATAGCGGAAATCGCCGCGCGCGTGAACCGCTTTGGCTTTCACATCAATATGGCGGCCATCAAGCTGGAAACCCTTGTCGTTACGGAGCCAGTTAAGCACCGCGCTACCCTGTTCGATTTCCAGCGGCGCGCGGAAGACCGTCTCGTAAGGCATTTTGGCGTCGTGCATATCAACCGTCAGCCTGCCGTTTTCCACGCTGCCTTCCAGCTTGCCGCTAAAGTGCTCTGCCCCCGGCAGCAGCTTCCACTGTTTCCAGGCAAGATCTTTCCACGCTGCCTGGAAGCGGGTTTTTTCAGTCGCCTGAAGCGGGATATCCAGCGCCAGGGCGTCTATTTTCCCGCTCGGCTGCGTTGCCAGCCAGATCTCGCCCAGGTCCGGAGATATCTTTGCCGCCATCGAGCGCAGGCCTTCAATGGCAGCCAAATCGAGGTTGCTGGCGCGGATGCGCAGCTCGTCGCTGCGTTTACTGGCCGCGCCGCCGACGTCCTGCTCCGGCATCCAGGCCAGCGTTAGCGCACCGCGCGGCCACGGCTTGTCGTCCATGGTGATGCGGGTATCGGGAATGGCAAACTGCCAGCCCTCTTTCTCCTGCGTCACGTGCGCGGTGAGGTTATCGACGGAAAGCTGATGCTGCTGTTTTTCGCCTTTCCAGCTTGCGCCCCCCTGCTTGAGCCAGATATCGCCGCTGGCAAATTCGCCTTTGGTCAGGGTCAGCCAGCCTTCAAGGCTGAAACGGGCAGTTTCCAGCTGCATATTTTGCTGGATCCAGTCGCCCAGCCACGGCTTCACGTCCACATCGTCGGCCTGCAGCCAGACTTTGCCGTTGTTTAACAGGCCGTCGTCGTCCCGCAGATCCATACGCACCTGCATCACGCCGTGCTGGCCGTTCAGGCTTGAGAGATTGACCTGCCCCTCGGCGCGGTGACGTTCTTTACCGTTGAGCCAGGTCAGCTGAGGGATCGCTAGTTCGGCGCGCTGGCCGGAAAGGGTAATAAAGCTCACTTCGCTGTCGCGTAGATCGAAATGATCGAACTGGCGGAGGAAAAGATCGCTGAAGCGGTTGGCTTCAAGACCCTGACCGCTATCGCCGCCGGACAGCGGCGTATTGGTCAGGAACTGGAGTTGATAAAAGGTGAGATCGCGAAACTGCCAGCGCAGATGCAGCAGGCTTTGCCAGACGTCCAGCGCCAGGGTCACGCGTTTGATTTTGAGGTGGCCGCCATCTTTCAGGCTGGCGTTGATATCCCGGACATCGAGCGTCGGGCCAAAATTCTGCCAGTTAGCGCTAATCTGGCTTACGTTCACCGGCACGCCGGTGGTGGATTCGATTTTAGCCAGCAGCTGCGGACGCCAGCTGTCCAGATGCGGTAATACGAGGCGTAGCCCGCTCACGAGCAACGCGACAATCACGACCAGCGTTGCCCCTGTAAGCAATAAAATCCCCGGCAATCGCCTCACGCATCTCTCCTTGTCAGCTTTCGTCACGCAGCGTACTGCGTCTTACATCATCACGACGTCAAACTGCTCCTGGTTATAGAGCGGTTCAATTTGTACTTTTACCTGTTTGCCGACAAAGATTTCCACTTCCGCCAGCGCGTGCGACTCTTCGCCTTTCAGCGCTTCAGCCACCGCAGGGGAAGCATAGACCAGAAAACGATCGGAGTCGTAGGCATGATGAACACGGACGATTTCACGCATAATTTCGTAGCAGACGGTCTCAACCGTCTTTACCGTTCCGCGTCCATGGCAGGTTGGGCATTCATTACACAGCACATGCTCAACGCTTTCACGGGTGCGCTTACGCGTCATTTCCACCAGCCCCAGCTGTGAGAAGCCGTTGATGCTGGTTTTCACGCGATCTTTACTCAGCGCCTGCTCAAGCGAGTGCAGCACGCGGCGACGATGGTCTTCATTACTCATATCGATGAAGTCGATGATGATAATGCCGCCCAGATTGCGCAGACGAAGCTGGCGCGCAATCGCCTGCGTGGCTTCGATGTTGGTGTTGAAGATGGTGTCATCCAGGTTGCGATGGCCGACAAACGCGCCGGTGTTAATATCGACGGTGGTCATCGCTTCGGTCTGATCGATGATCAGATACCCGCCCGACTTCAGCTCGACCTTACGCTCCAGCGCACGCTGGATCTCGTTTTCGACATCATAGAGATCGAAGATTGGCTGACGTCCTGAATAATGCTCCAGCAGGCTAGGCATCTCCGGGATGTACTCGGCGGTAAATTCCAGCAGTGCTTCATAGGTCAGGCGTGAGTCCACGCGAATGCGGTCGAGCTGCGCATCAGCAAAGTCACGCAGTACGCGCTGAGCAAGCGCCAGCTCACCGTAGAGCTGGTAGCGGGTCTGGTTGCGTTTTTTACGCTCCATCACTTTGGTCCAGACGCGCTTCAGGTAAGCCGCATCCGACGCCAGATCTTCTTCGCTGATCCCTTCCGCAGCGGTACGGATGATAAAGCCACCCTGCTCATCGCAGTAGGCGCTGACCACTTTCTTCAGACGCTCGCGCTCGGTTTCGCTCTCAATACGCTGCGAAACGCCCACGTGCGACGCGCCTGGCATAAAGACCAGATAGCGGGAAGGTAAGGTGATGTCGGTGGTCAAACGGGCGCCTTTGGTGCCGAGGGGATCTTTCACCACCTGCACCATCAGATCCTGTCCCTGACGTACCAGCTCAGAAATATCGCGCACGGCAAACTGCTTTTGCTCTTCGCCCGCGACGCACTCGGTGTGCGGCATGATATCGGAGGCATGTAAAAACGCCGCCTTATCCAGTCCAATATCTACAAAAGCCGCCTGCATACCCGGTAGTACACGACTGACACGACCTTTGTAGATATTGCCTACTATTCCGCGCCGCGCTTCACGCTCAATATGAATTTCCTGAAGAATGCCACCATCAATATAGGCCACACGGGTTTCCGATGGCGTTACGTTTACCAACAATTCAGCCGTCATAATTATCCCTTCCCTCACGCAGTGAGTTAAAATTGCTCAGCAACTCATACGTTTCCACCAGCGGTAAGCCGACTACGGCGTGATAGCTGCCATTAATCTTCCTGACAAAACAGCCACCCAGCCCCTGAATACCGTATGCACCTGCTTTATCCATTGGTTCACCGCTGGCAATATAAGCGGCAATCTCGTCGTCGGTAAGTACTCTGAACGTCACATCCGTCACCACCAGGCAATCCAGCACGTGCTGGCTGTCAGCCAGCGCGACGGCCGTCATCACCTGATGCGTATGTCCGGACATTTTGCGCAGCATGCGCGCCGCATGATCGGCGTCGCGCGGTTTCTCAAGTACTTCACCGTTCAGAATAACGATGGTATCTGCTCCCAGCACGGGAAGATCGCGTGGCACACGCGCCACGCCCGCCTGCGCTTTCTCGCGCGCCAGGCGAGACACGTACTGTTGAGCGCTTTCGCCCTCAGCACGTTTTTCTTCAATGCCGGTCACGATGCGTTCAAAAGAGACCCCTAGCTGCGTCAGGAGTTCCTGACGGCGCGGGGAGCCGGAAGCGAGATACAAAGACGTCATAGAAACCTTTTATTGCACAGCAAACTGCTGGCGAACCTTACGCATCAGCAGGAATAACCATGGCCAGAGCACACCGTTTACTACACTACTCCAGAACACTTCCGGTCGGAAAGAGACGTTGATCACTAAAAACTCTGCCCAGAAAACAACGATATCCGCAGCGAGCGACAATAGCATCACCACCAGGGCCTGTTGCCAGAGCGCAAGGTTACGAAAGAGCTGGAATTTAAGTGCGACGAGGTACGCAATAATGCTCATGGACAAGGCGCGCACGCCAAGCGTAGAGCCGCTAATGAGATCCAGTATGGCACCCATCACGAAACCTGTGCCGACATTTACGCGATGCGGCAGGGCAAGGATCCAGTAGAGTAAAATGAGCAATACCCAGTTTGGCCGGAAAACGAGAATGTCATCCGGCCAGGGCATCACTTGCAGTAACAGTGCAATGAGAAACGAGAGCCAGATGACCCAGCGTCCCTGGCTACGATAGCTTGCCACTACTGCCCTCCCGAAGAGAGTTTAGGCGGTGGCGGCGCATCCGGCAGCGGCTGCGTTAACCCGGTTGCCGGCGCCGGTACTGGCGCAGGCGGCCCCATGGAATCCGCAGGCGGGAGAACCTGCGGCATCATCTGCATCAGGCGCTCATTTGCTACGCGATGCACCTCTTCAGGCGTCATCGGATTAGCACCGTTACGATCGGCGCCCCACAGCAGCAGCAGATAGCGCAGACGCTGCAAACCGGCGGTTGGACGCGCCTGAATCACGGTATAGGCACGCTGAGTATCCAGCTTCACCGAAGAGACCACCGCAACCGGATAGCCTTCAGGGAAGCGTCCACCCAGACCGGACGTCACCAGAACGTCGCCCACGCGGATATCCGTGTTAGCCGGCAGGTGTTCCAGCTGCAGGTCGTCCGTACAGCCGTTACCGGCCGCAATCACGCGGATGTCGTTGCGCAGAACCTGAATCGGCAGCGCATGCGTGGCATCGCAAATCAGCAGCACGCGGCTGGTCAGTTTGGCCACGGCAACAACCTGGCCCACGACGCCTTTATCACTGATAACAGGCTGACCTTCATACACCCCGTTCACGCTCCCTTTGTCGATCACAACCTGATCGCTGTAGGGGTCGTTCACGGTGGAGATTACCTGCGTGACCATTTTCTGCTCATCCTGACGCAGCGGCGAGCCGAGCAGTTCACGCAGACGCGCGTTTTCCTGCTTGTATTGCCCCAGCATCAGCAGTTCGCTGTTTTTCAGCAGCAGTTCCTGACGTAATGCCCGGTTTTCGAGTTCGAGTTGGTCGCGCGAAGACAGCGTTTGAGAAACGGAGTCGAGCAGTTCACGGGGACCATTTGAAACAAAGTAGAAAGGACTGACGGCTGTATCCATGTACGTTCTGATCTGGCTGAACGTACCGAGGCGGCTATCGGCAATAATGACCCCAAGCGCAACCAGAACCGCCAGGATGAGGCGAAACTGTAGCGATGGGCCACGGCTAAAAATTGGCTTCATAGGCTATGCGTATTCTCGCGTCAGAGAGAAAGGGTAGCAAATTGCTACCCTCTCAAACTCGACTACTCTTCGCTGAACAAATCGCCGCCGTGCATGTCGATCATTTCCAGCGCCTTGCCACCACCACGGGCGACGCAAGTCAGTGGATCTTCTGCAACTACGACAGGAATACCTGTCTCTTCCATTAACAGGCGGTCGAGGTTACGCAGCAGCGCACCACCACCGGTCAGAACCATACCGCGCTCGGAGATATCGGACGCCAGCTCAGGTGGACACTGTTCCAGCGCAACCATTACCGCGCTCACGATGCCCGTGAGTGGTTCCTGCAGTGCTTCCAGAATTTCGTTGGAGTTCAGGGTAAAACCGCGTGGAACGCCTTCCGCCAGGTTACGGCCACGCACTTCGATCTCGCGCACTTCATCGCCCGGATACGCAGAGCCGATTTCGTGTTTGATACGCTCTGCGGTGGCTTCACCGATCAGAGAGCCGTAGTTACGGCGCACATAATTAATGATGGCTTCATCGAAGCGGTCACCACCGATACGTACGGAAGAGGAGTACACCACGCCGTTCAGAGAGATAACGGCCACTTCAGTGGTACCACCACCGATATCCACCACCATAGAACCGGTAGCTTCGGAAACAGGCAGGCCAGCACCGATGGCCGCAGCCATTGGCTCTTCAATCAGGAACACTTCACGTGCGCCTGCACCCTGGGCAGATTCACGGATTGCGCGACGTTCTACCTGGGTTGCGCCAACCGGCACACACACCAGAACACGCGGGCTTGGACGCATGAAGCTGTTGCTGTGAACCTGCTTGATGAAGTGCTGAAGCATTTTTTCAGTCACGAAGAAGTCGGCGATAACGCCGTCTTTCATTGGGCGAATGGCGGCGATGTTGCCAGGGGTACGACCCAGCATCTGCTTCGCGTCATGACCCACAGCGGCCACGCTTTTCGGCGAGCCCGCACGATCCTGACGAATGGCCACAACGGAAGGCTCATTCAATACGATGCCTTGTCCTTTTACATAAATAAGGGTATTCGCGGTACCCAGGTCAATGGACAGGTCATTGGAAAACATGCCACGAAATTTTTTCAACATACTAAGGGATAATCCTGAAAGCTGGGGCGGAAAACAAAATCCGCTTACTTTACCAACCACACGCAGCAGCGACAAGGCGCAAAAATCATCTGCAACGGTGAAAATTTGTGCAGTACGTTTCCTGATGTTACAAACTATCCCCTGACTCCCTCAGGGCTGAGTAAACAGTAGCGTTCCCCACTGACGTTTGTAACCCGTTACAGGTCGTTCACTGGCTTTTTGCTCGACATACTCAAAGCTACAGGCGCGATATTCTACGTGAAAACAGCGTAAACGGCAGGTCAAACCGAGTATCTTTGCAAATATTTTTTCACGTTGGTGTCAAGCGGTTGAGAGGCAGCAAAAAAATCCCCCTGACCACCCATCACACCGCGCTCTGTTAACATCTGCCATTCGCTTCTGGAGCGCACGCCCGCAGCAAATACTTGTGTTCGCGTTCCCTTGCATGCTTCAACCAGACTCTGTACCAGCAGCTGGTTTTCCGTACGCTTCTCAATATTCCTTACCAGCCCCGGATGTAGCTTTAATAACTCCACATCCAGCTCCTTGATCCAGTTGGTACTGACCAGCGTTAAACCTGCCTGCGTCACCGCTACACGCGCACCAAGCGCATTGATCAAACGTACCACCGGACGTAACCGGCTGATGTGTTGACCTACGTCGGCCTCAGCAAGTTCAAAAATAATGTGTTTGCGTTGCGATTTTTCGCATTGCATTAATGTATCACGTAGCCAGCGCTGAAAACGTGGGCGTATTAACGACTCCACGGTGACCTGTAACGCCAGGTTTTCTTCAGGCCAGAAGGATAAAAACGGAATCAGCCGGGTAATTTGCTGGCGGTCATACTCTTCGGACAGGCCAAATTGCAGCACCATCGGCAGATATTCCGCAGAAATAACCTCTTCCGCGCCGTCAAAAATACGACACATCAGTTCACGGTGATGAACGTTGCCGTTTTTCATGACCGCGGGTTTTTGATAAATACGCGGCCCGCCGCGGCTGAGCATTTGCTCAATCAGCGTTCGCCAGCGCACGTTGCCGCGCCCTTTTTCCGGCAGCGAGTCATCATAAACCGCCCACCCGTTCGCCCCCTGCAACACGGCGTTGCGGGTAGCGGCTTCCGCATGTTCCATCACCTGTTCTGTGGATTGTCCGCCGCGCCAGGCGCAGATCCCCATGTGGACCATATCGTCCCTGTCGAGCATTTTGCTCTGCGGCAGCGCATCCACCGCCTTCAGCAGCTGGCTGGCGATGCTTTCCGATTCCTTCAGCGTACGGTGAGGCAACAACACGGCAAAGTCACTGCGGTGATAGCGGGCCAGCAGCGCGCCCGGGTAGCGCATAATAAAGGTGGAGAGCAGGTTGATCAGCGTAAAGAGGTTTTCTTCCGCGACCCGCTGTCCCCAGGTGTCGCGCAGGAGATCGAAATCGGGCAGGCGAATCATCATCACTACCCCGTGTGTCCCCACTTTTTCTGAATCGTCGAGCAGCGTGGCGAGCTGATTATCAAAGAAAAGACGGTTGTTAAGGCCGGTTTTATTATCCTGCGCCGCATAAGAGCGGATCAGCGTATCCATACGGCTGCGCTGGTCGCTGGCAAACTGGATTTCGGAGAGCAGGGTATCCAGCGCGCTGCTGGCGCGCGACGGCCACTCGT
The DNA here is from genome assembly GCF_036487345.1 of Enterobacter cloacae complex sp. CARB60. Taxonomy (NCBI): domain Bacteria; kingdom Pseudomonadati; phylum Pseudomonadota; class Gammaproteobacteria; order Enterobacterales; family Enterobacteriaceae; genus Enterobacter; species Enterobacter cloacae complex sp. CARB60. The sequence goes on along the minus strand of NZ_JAZKLC010000002.1, from coordinate 324,853 downwards.
GGACGGAGCCACGCACCTGCGGGCCACGTTCACCGTTAAGGATCCGTACAGAGCGCATCTCCAGCAGCTCCTGACCGGAGAGCTGGCGGCGCAGCCAGCGGACCGCGAGAATGATCAGCAGGACGATAAACGCAACGGCGACGGTGAGCGGCGCGGTGGTCATCATGGAACGGAAATAGCTCGCCATCGGATCGAGGTAGACCATGCGTATGGTCATCCCCGGATTTTTAAGGGAGTGTACCGTCACTTCCCGATACTGGCTCACCACGCCCGCGGGCAAATAACTTCCCGACCGTTCGTGGCTTAAAACACGATGCTTTCCCTGCTGAATGTCGATCTGAACAATATCAACAGGTACCATCAACTCATCGAGCTCGCGGGACAGCGCCGGCAGCGGCGTCGTCAGCAGACGCGTATCAATCACCGAGGCAACAGACTGTACCCGGTTGACCAGCTTGTCCTGAATGGCGTTGTAAAAGCTCAGGGAGCAGCCCAGAAGGGTGACAAAAATGGTAAGCCCCGTCAGCAAGGTGATAAAAGCCGAGAACTTCGTCGTTAATCGCATCCTTGAGATTACTCCGTGGGTTGATGGGGTAGCGAGTAAGCGCTAACTTGCATTTCAAATGCGGCATACTACCAAATCGGGCGTATCTGGCAATTTATTGCGTTAAATCGGCACTGCGTTTCCCTGAGCGAGTATAGTCTTCAGAAATTATTTTCCAATCATCTGAGTCGAGAGGACCCCGTATGCAGGCTTTGATCTTAGAACAGCAGGATGGCAAAACGCTTGCCTCAGTGCAGGCGGTAGAAGAGAGTCGCCTGCCGGAAGGCGAAGTAACCGTCGACATCGACTGGTCCAGTTTAAATTATAAAGATGCGCTGGCGATTACCGGTAAGGGTAAAATCATCCGAAATTTCCCTATGGTGCCAGGTATTGATTTCGCTGGCCGGGTTCATACCAGCGAAGATCCGCGTTTCCACGCGGGCCAGCAGGTGCTGCTTACCGGCTGGGGCGTAGGTGAAAATCACTGGGGCGGGCTGGCAACGCAGGCGCGCGTGAAGGGCGAGTGGCTGGTGCCAATGCCGAAAGGTATGGATGGCCGCAAGGCGATGATCGTCGGCACGGCAGGCTTTACCGCCATGCTGTGCGTGATGGCGCTGGAAGATGCGGGTATTCGCCCTGAGTCGGGTGAAATTGTCGTCACCGGCGCCAGCGGCGGCGTGGGCAGCACGGCAGTCGCGCTGCTGCACAAGCTGGGCTATCAGGTCGCTGCGGTTTCCGGCCGTGAAAGTACCCATGACTATCTGCGCCAGCTCGGCGCCAGCCGCATTCTCAGCCGCGACGAATTTGCCGAAACCCGTCCGCTGGAAAAACAGGTTTGGGCAGGGGCGGTGGATACCGTCGGAGACAAAGTGCTGGCAAAAGTCCTGGCGCAGATGAACTACGGCGGCTGCGTGGCAGCCTGCGGTCTGGCGGGCGGATTTGCCCTGCCAACCACCGTGATGCCATTTATTCTGCGTAACGTACGCCTGCAGGGTGTGGATTCTGTGATGACCCCGCCTTCCCGTCGCCATGAAGCCTGGGAACGGCTGGTACGCGATCTGCCTGAATCTTTCTATACCCAGAGCGCAACGGAGATAACCCTCAGCCAGGCGCCGGAATACGCCAGTAAGATCATGGACAACCAGTTCCACGGTCGTGCGCTGGTAAAAATCGCCTAATCTTCAAATTTTCGTGACATATTCGCGCGAATCCCTCTCCTCCGTCATGCTTAGAAAAACGCATGACGGAGGATGCCATGAAAAACCGAAAACTGACGGAAGCCGACGTAACGTCCGAGTCTGTCTTTATGCTACAGCGCCGCCAGATCCTAAAAATGCTTGGCATCAGCGCCACTGCCCTGACGCTCTCTCCGGCGGCACACGCCGACCTGCTCGACTGGTTTAAAGGCAACGATCGGCCGAAGGCCCCTTCCGGTGCCCCGCTCACCTTTACGAAACCCGCCCAATGGCAAAACAAACTGACGCTCACGCCGGAAGATAAAGTCACCGGCTACAACAACTTCTACGAATTTGGTCTCGATAAGGCCGATCCTGCCGCGAACGCGGGAAGCCTCAAAACCGATCCGTGGACGCTGAAGATTGATGGCGAAGTGGCGAAACCCCTGACGCTGGACCACCACGATCTCACCACCCGTTTCCCGCTCGAAGAACGTATCTATCGCATGCGCTGCGTGGAAGCGTGGTCGATGGTGGTGCCGTGGATCGGCTTCCCGCTGCATAAACTGCTGGCGATGGTTGAGCCCACCAGCAACGCAAAATATGTCGCTTTCCAGACGCGCTATGCGCCGGACGAGATGCCCGGGCAGAAAGATCGGTTTATCGGCGGCGGGCTTGAGTATCCGTATGTGGAAGGGCTACGCCTCGATGAAGCGATGCACCCCCTTACCCTGCTGACCGTCGGCGTTTATGGCAAAGCGCTTCCGCCGCAGAACGGTGCCCCCATCCGTTTAACCGTACCGTGGAAATATGGTTTCAAAGGGATTAAATCTATCGTCAGCATTAAGCTTACCCGCGAGCGTCCGCCAACCACCTGGAATCTGGCGGCCCCGGACGAATACGGCTTCTTCGCCAACGTGAACCCGCACGTGGATCATCCGCGCTGGTCGCAGGCAACCGAGCGGTTTATTGGTTCCGGCGGTGCGCTGGACGTGAAGCGCCAGCCGACGCTGCTGTTTAACGGCTATGCGGATGAAGTGGCCTCGCTTTACCGTGGTCTCAATTTACGGGAGAACTTCTGAGTGCGTTTAACGGCAAAACAGATTACCTGGCTGAAAGTGCTGCTGCATCTGGCCGGGCTGCTTCCTTTTATATGGCTGTTCTGGGCCGCCAGCCAGGGGCTCTTTAGCGCAGACCCGGCGAAGGATATCCAGCATTTTACCGGTCGGATGGCTCTGAAATTTTTGCTGGCCACCTTGCTCGTCTCGCCGCTGGCGCGCTACGCTAAACAGCCATTATTGATACGTACCCGTCGGCTGTTAGGGCTATGGTGTTTTGCCTGGGCGACGCTGCATCTCACCAGCTATGCCCTGCTGGAGCTGGGAATTAACAATCTGGCGCTGCTTGGCCGCGAACTGGTGACGCGTCCTTATCTGACGCTGGGTATCGTGAGCTGGGTGGTTTTACTGGCGTTAGCGCTGACATCCACGCAATATGCGCAGCGAAAACTGGGCAGGCGCTGGCAGCTGCTGCACAACTTCGTCTATCTTGTCGCGATCCTCGCCCCCATTCATTACCTGTGGTCGGTGAAGATCCTCTCCCCGCAGCCGGTCCTTTATGCGCTGGCGGCCGTGGCGCTTTTAGCATGGCGTTACAAGAAGTTCCGCCAGTGGTGGCGATAGTTCGCGAAACTGTGCGTTTTCCCGCAGATTCCCCGTCAACCGCAAATCTTTTTCGGATAGCGGTTGATAATCTTCCCTGATAAGACCAGTATTTAGCTGCTAAATGCTACGAAATCGTTATAATGTGCGACCTTGGTTCGCCTGACAGCGGTTTTAAGCCTCTGAAAAGGTGACATTTGCGCTTCGAAGGTATATTTTGTTTTTTACCCGAAAATCGCAGGAGATAGCGGCATAATGACTGATAAGTTCCATATCTTAGTTTTGAACGGACCGAACCTGAACATGCTCGGCACCCGTGAGCCAGAGAAGTACGGCACGCTAACATTGGGTGAAATTGTTAACCGTCTGGGAACGGAAGCAGCGTCACTGAATGTGGATTTGGATCATTTTCAGTCGAATGCGGAGTACGCACTCATCGACCGTATTCATCAGGCTAAAGACACTGTGGACTATATCCTGATCAATCCGGCCGCGTTTACGCACACCAGTGTTGCTATCCGCGACGCACTGCTCGCGGTGAGTATCCCGTTTATCGAGATCCACCTGAGTAATGTGCACGCCCGAGAGCCGTTCCGCCACCACTCATATCTGTCAGATATCGCTGCTGGCGTTATTTGTGGACTGGGCGCCGACGGCTATTCATACGCTTTACAGACAGCGGTAAAACGCTTGTCACAATCACACTAAACAAGAGTACGGAACCCACTCATGGATATTCGTAAGATTAAAAAACTGATCGAGCTGGTTGAAGAATCAGGCATCTCCGAACTGGAAATTTCTGAAGGCGAAGAGTCTGTACGCATCAGCCGTGCAGCCCCAGCCGCTAGCTTCCCGGTAATGCAGCAAGCTTATGCTGCGCCAGTGCAGCAGCCTGCGCTCTCCGCAGCCGTTGCGCCAGCAGCTGAAGCCGCACCTGCCGCTGCAGCAGAAATCAGTGGTCACATCGTACGTTCCCCAATGGTTGGTACTTTCTACCGCACCCCGAGCCCGGACGCGAAGGCGTTCATCGAAGTGGGTCAGAAAGTCAACGTAGGCGATACCCTGTGCATCGTTGAAGCGATGAAAATGATGAACCAGATCGAAGCAGACAAATCAGGTACTGTGAAAGCGATTCTGGTCGAAAGTGGTCAGCCGGTTGAATTTGACGAGCCGCTGGTCGTCATCGAGTAACGAGGCGTACATGCTGGATAAAATTGTTATCGCCAACCGCGGCGAGATCGCACTGCGTATTCTTCGTGCCTGTAAAGAGCTGGGCATCAAGACCGTTGCTGTGCACTCAAGCGCGGATCGCGATTTAAAACACGTATTGCTGGCGGATGAGACGGTCTGTATTGGCCCGGCTCCGTCCGTAAAAAGCTATCTGAACATCCCGGCTATCATCAGCGCCGCTGAAATCACCGGCGCGGTGGCAATTCATCCGGGTTACGGCTTCCTCTCTGAGAACGCCAACTTTGCTGAGCAGGTTGAACGCTCTGGCTTCATCTTCATCGGCCCGAAAGCCGACACCATCCGCCTGATGGGCGACAAAGTGTCTGCAATCACCGCGATGAAAAAAGCCGGTGTTCCAACCGTACCAGGCTCTGACGGCCCTCTGACCGACGACATGGATGCTAACCGTGCTCATGCTAAACGCATTGGCTACCCGGTTATCATCAAGGCGTCCGGCGGCGGCGGCGGTCGCGGTATGCGCGTTGTGCGTAGCGATGCTGAACTGGCGCAGTCCATCTCCATGACCAAAGCAGAAGCGAAAGCCGCTTTCAGCAATGACATGGTGTACATGGAAAAATACCTGGAAAACCCACGCCACATCGAAATTCAGGTGCTGGCTGACGGTCAGGGTAACGCGATCTATCTGGCAGAACGTGACTGCTCCATGCAGCGTCGTCACCAGAAAGTGGTCGAAGAAGCGCCAGCACCGGGCATTACCCCAGAGCTGCGTCGCTACATCGGCGAGCGTTGCTCCAAAGCGTGTGTCGATATCGGCTATCGCGGTGCAGGTACCTTCGAGTTCCTGTTCGAAAACGGCGAGTTCTACTTCATTGAGATGAACACCCGTATTCAGGTTGAACACCCGGTTACCGAAATGATCACCGGCGTTGACCTGATCAAAGAACAGCTGCGTATCGCTGCAGGCCAGCCGCTGTCCATCAAGCAGGAAGAAGTTGTGGTGAAAGGCCATGCGGTAGAATGCCGTATTAACGCCGAAGACCCGAACACCTTCCTGCCAAGCCCGGGTAAAATCACGCGTTTCCACGCGCCGGGTGGCTTTGGCGTGCGTTGGGAATCTCATATCTACGCCGGTTACACCGTACCGCCGTACTATGACTCAATGATCGGCAAGCTTATCTGCTACGGCGAAAACCGTGACGTGGCGATTGCCCGCATGAAGAACGCCCTGCAGGAGCTGATCATCGACGGTATTAAAACCAACGTTGATCTGCAGATGCGCATTATGAGCGACGAGCACTTCCAGAATGGTGGAACCAACATCCACTATCTGGAGAAAAAACTCGGTCTGCACGAGAAGTAATACAGCATCTTTGCGAAAAGGCCGGATTATCCGGCCTTTTTTATTTCTGGGGCCTGGAAAGCCTCATCATGTACAATCCCCGCTTTCTTCATCCACAAGGGACAAAAAATGGACAAACGTTTTGTTCAGGCCCATAAAGAAGCGCGCTGGGCGCTGTGGCTGACCCTTCTCTATCTCGCCGCATGGTTAGTGACTGCTTACTTACCAGACTCAACCACAGGCATAACCGGCCTGCCGCACTGGTTTGAAATGGCATGTCTGTTAGTACCGCTGATTTTCATTCTGCTCAGCTGGCTGATGGTGCGCTTTATCTTCCGGGATTTCCCGCTGGAGGACAGTGATGCAAACTGAAATCATCACCGTGCTGGTTGTCTATTTGATCGTGGTATTTGGTCTCTCTTTCTATGCCATGCGCAAACGCAGCACCGGATCGTTTCTGAGCGAATATTTCCTCGGCAGCCGTTCGATGGGCGGGTTTGTGCTGGCGATGACGCTGACCGCCACCTACGTGAGCGCCAGTTCGTTCATCGGCGGGCCGGGAGCCGCATATAAATACGGCCTGGGCTGGGTATTGCTGGCCATGATTCAGGTGCCCACAATCTGGCTGTCGCTGGGCATTCTGGGCAAAAAATTTGCCATTCTCGCCCGTCGCTATAACGCCATTACGCTGAACGACATGCTGCAGGCACGCTATCAGAGCCGTGCGGTGGTCTGGATTGCCAGTATCAGCCTGATTGTCGCCTTCGTTGGCGCCATTGCCGTTCAGTTTATTGGCGGCGCACGCCTGCTGGAAACGGCTGCGGGTATCAAGTACGAGACCGGGTTGCTCATCTTCGGGATCACGATTGCGCTGTACACCGCGTTTGGCGGTTTCCGCGCCAGCGTGCTGAACGACACCATGCAGGGCATGGTGATGCTGATAGGCACCCTTGTGCTGCTGGTTGGCGTCATCTATGCGGCCGGCGGGTTACACAATGCGGTGCAAACGCTGGAACAGATTGATCCTAAGCTGGTCAGCCCTCATGGTGCTGACGATATCCTGACGCCCGCGTTTATGACCTCCTTCTGGGTGCTGGTTTGCTTTGGGGTTATCGGTCTGCCGCACACCGCCGTGCGCTGTATCTCCTATAAAGACAGCAAAGCCGTTCACCGCGGGATTGTGATTGGTACCGTCGTTGTCGCCCTTCTTATGCTGGGCATGCATCTGGCGGGCGCGCTGGGACGGGCCGTATTACCTCACCTGACCGTGCCGGATCAGGTGATCCCTACGCTGATGGTGCAGGTTCTGCCGCCGTGGGCCGCCGGGCTGTTCCTTGCTGCACCGATGGCGGCAATCATGTCCAACGTTAACGCGCACCTGCTTCAGGCTTCCGCCACCATCATCAAAGATCTGTGGCTTAGCGCGCGTCCGGCTAAAATGCATAATGAGCAGAAGCTGAAACGCATCTCAACCTGGACCACGCTGGTGCTCGGCATTCTGATGATGCTCGCCGCCTGGCGTCCGCCGGAGATGATCATCTGGCTGAACCTGCTGGCATTTGGTGGGCTTGAGGCGGTATTCCTGTGGCCGCTGGTGTTAGGGCTTTACTGGGAACGCGCAAACGCGGCGGGCGCGCTGAGCGGCATGATCGTCGGCGGTGTGCTGTATGCCGTCCTCGCAACGTTTAAGATTCAGTACCTGGGCTTCCATCCAATTGTGCCTTCGTTACTGCTAAGTTTACTGGCGTTTGTGGTGGGGAACCGTTTCGGTCAGCCCGTCCCACAGCCCGCTATGATTTCTACTGATAAATAAAGAGTTTTGCCATGCCGTGGATCCAACTAAAACTGAACACAACCGGCGCTAACGCCGAGGAACTGAGCGATGCGCTGATGGAGGCCGGTTCGGTCTCCATCACCTTCCAGGACACGCATGACACGCCGGTCTTTGAGCCGCTGCCGGGCGAAACCCGCCTGTGGGGTGATACCGACGTTATTGGCCTGTTTGATGCCGAAACCGATATGAAAGAGGTTGTCGCGACTCTGGAGAATCATCCTCTGCTGGGCGCGGGCTTTGTGCACAAAATCGAACAGCTGGAAGACAAAGACTGGGAACGCGAGTGGATGGATAACTTCCACCCGATGCAGTTCGGCAAACGTCTGTGGATCTGCCCAAGCTGGCGCGACGTCCCGGACGAGAATGCGGTCAACGTGATGCTCGACCCGGGTCTGGCGTTTGGTACCGGCACTCACCCAACCACGTCCCTGTGCCTGCAGTGGCTGGATGGTCTGGATCTGGACGGTAAGACAGTGATCGACTTCGGCTGTGGATCCGGGATCCTCGCGATTGCAGCCCTGAAACTGGGCGCGGCAAAAGCCATCGGGATCGATATCGATCCGCAGGCAATTCAGGCCAGCCGCGATAATGCCGAGCGTAACGGCGTCTCCGATCGTCTGGAGCTGTATCTGCCGGATGCTCAGCCAGACGCCATGAAAGCCGATGTGGTGGTCGCAAACATTCTGGCGGGCCCACTGCGCGAGCTGGCCCCGTTAATCAGCGTGCTGCCCGTTGAGGGCGGTCTGCTGGGGCTTTCCGGTATCCTGGCGAGCCAGGCCGACAGCGTGTGTGAAGCCTACGCGGATCTCTTTGCCCTCGACCCTGTGGTGGAGAAAGAAGAGTGGTGCCGCATCACCGGCCGTAAAAAATAAGCATTTGGCGTGGTCATCTGACCACGCCTCTCCCCCTTTGATAATCCTCTCTCCCCCGGTCATTCTTCGGTAAAATAACCCTACAAATCACGTTGATTTGTATTATAAAAATTCACCGGAAGAATATGATGAAACACATTACTGGCAAGGCAGCGCTGCTGGCGCTGAGCATGATCTCGGCTTCAGCATTTGCATCACACTGGAGCTACGAAGGAGAAGGTTCGCCGGAACACTGGGGCGAGCTGGACGAGGCATACAAGACCTGTCAAAGCGGAATGAACCAGTCTCCCATTAATATTGATTCGACCGCTAACGCCCACCTCTCCCCGCTACAAACCCACTACATTGATGGCCCTGTTACGCTGACAAACAACGGCCATACCATTCAGGCAAGTGAACAGGCTGACACCCGCGATACCCTTACTCTTGATAAGCAAACCTGGACGTTACAGCAGTTCCATTTCCACGCGCCGAGCGAAAACACCGTTCATGGCAAAAAATATGCGATGGAAATGCATCTGGTTCATAAAAATGCCGGTGGAGAACTGACGGTGGTGGCGGTCATGTTTGATAAAGGGGCCGCAAACCCGGAGCTTGAAAAACTGTGGCGCGTTATGCCTCAGCAGGCCGAGCAGAACGTCTCCATCAAACAGGATCTTAACCTGAATAAACTGCTGCCAAAAAATAAAACGTACTGGCGCTTTAGCGGTTCATTGACCACCCCTCCGTGTTCAGAAGGCGTCACCTGGATTGTGCTAAAGCAGCCCCTGACGGTTTCTGCAGAACAGCTTGATAAATTCACCCATACAATGCATCACGATAATAACCGGCCGGTACAGTCGCTGCATGGGCGCGTAGTGGTCGAATAAGACGCATTTTTCGCATGACGATCATGTTCTAAAATGCGACGCAGATCGCAAAGAAGTGGGGAAATCTGCTGCTAAAAACAGCAGATTATCCCGCTTCAGCGAAGCATTTATTCAGAAATGATGAGAAGTTACGGGAAATTGTAAGCGCCTATAAAATAACCATTATCGTATAACATAATGATTTAAATAATGAATAATTTTGAACAGGAAGATTGAGCGGCGATTCCTTGATCTACAACAGTGGATTGTTCAAAGTTTGGCCTTTCATCTCGTGCAAAAAATGCGTAATATACGCCGCCTTGCAGTCACAGTATGGTCATTTCTTAACTCATGCGCATCGGACACCACCAGCTTAGAAATCGCCTGATCGCAGCCCCTATGGCAGGTATTACAGACCGGCCGTTCAGGACGCTGTGCTATGAGATGGGAGCCGGTTTAACCGTATCCGAGATGATGTCGTCTAACCCGCAGGTTTGGGAAAGCGATAAATCCCGCCTTCGGATGGTGCACGTTGATGAACCAGGTATTCGCACCGTGCAAATTGCCGGAAGCGTGCCTGAAGAGATGGCAGATGCCGCGCGGATTAACGTGGAAAGTGGTGCCCAGATTATTGATATCAATATGGGGTGCCCGGCCAAAAAGGTGAATCGCAAGCTTGCAGGTTCAGCCCTTCTGCAATACCCCGACCAGGTGAAAGCTATCCTGACGGCGGTTGTCAGCGCAGTGGACGTTCCTGTTACGTTGAAGATTCGCACGGGTTGGTCGCCGGAACACCGTAACTGTGTAGAGATTGCCCAACTGGCCGAAGACTGTGGCATTCAGGCCCTGACCATTCATGGACGCACTCGCGCCTGTTTGTTCAACGGTGAAGCTGAATACGACAGCATTCGGGCAGTTAAGCAGAAAGTTTCCATTCCGATTATCGCGAATGGCGACATAACTGACCCGCTTAAAGCCAGAGCTGTACTCGACTATACGGGAGCTGATGCTCTGATGATAGGACGTGCAGCTCAGGGAAGACCCTGGATCTTCCGGGAAATCCAGCATTATCTGGACACTGGGGAGCTGCTTGCCCCGCTGCCTCTGGCAGAGGTTAAGCGCTTGCTTTGTTCGCATGTTCGGGAACTGCATGACCACTACGGCCAGGCAAAAGGGTACCGAATTGCGCGTAAACACGTCTCCTGGTATCTCCAGGAGCACGCTCCAGATGACCAGTTTCGGCGCACATTCAACGCCATAGAGGATGCCAGCGTACAGCTGGAGGCGTTGGAGGCATACTTCGAAAATCTTGCGTAATGAAATAAAGAGCTGACAGAACTATGTTCGAACAACGCGTAAATTCTGACGTACTGACCGTTTCTACCGTTAACTCTCAGGACCAGGTAACTCAAAAGCCCCTGCGTGACTCGGTTAAACAGGCACTGAAGAACTATTTTGCTCAACTGAACGGTCAGGATGTTAATGACCTGTATGAGCTGGTACTGGCTGAAGTTGAACAGCCACTGTTGGACATGGTGATGCAATACACCCGCGGTAACCAAACCCGCGCTGCGCTGATGATGGGTATCAACCGTGGTACTCTGCGTAAGAAACTGAAAAAATACGGCATGAACTGATACTAATCAGTTAAATGCTTGTTTAAAAAGGCGCTCTTCGGCATGGGGAAGCGCCTTTTTTATTACCTGCGCCTCTCCGTCAACGCATTGTAAACCTTCGCTTATCCCGCTTTTCAACCACGGTTTTTCGTGTATATTTCCCCCACCTTACTGGCGTTCTTCTCGCGGAATGACACAATGATTCGTAAATACTGGTGGCTGGTTGTCTTTGCAATCTCCGTTCTCATTTTCGATGCACTCCTGATGCAGTGGATTGAACTGATGAGCACCGAAACCGATAAGTGTCGCAATATGAACTCCGTCAATCCGCTGAAACTCGTGAACTGCTCCGAACTCGACTAACCGCACGATTACGCCAGCCCCCGTTATTACCCACTAAAAACGGGGATTTAAATCCCTTTGAGCCATTACCTGACGGTGATAATGTCTCGCCCTTCTTAACCGCTCTAGCGTAACCCCACACTCGAGTAGAACCGTTCATGCTGGTCAGCCAATACAACCATATCCTTGTCGTCCTCTCCTTTGTTGTTGCCATCCTTGCGGCGTATACCGCGCTGAACATGGCTGCACGCGTCGCCGGGAGTGAGGGCGTCGCTGCCCGCGTCTGGCTGGCTGGCGGCGGTATTGCAATGGGCATTGGCGTGTGGGCCATGCATTTTATCGGCATGCTGGCGATGGACCTCTCCATGAGCATGAGCTACAACGCCACCCTGACGGTGTTATCCATGGTCATCGCCGTGGGTTCGTCGCTGTTTGCGCTATGGCTCGTGAGCTGCGAGCAATTACGTTTACGCCGACTGCTGCCCGGCGCGCTGGTGATGGGCAGCGGTATTGTTGCTATGCATTACACCGGCATGGCGGCGCTGGAAGTGATGCCCGGGATTATCTGGGACAAGGTCTGGGTGGCCATTTCGATCGCGATTGCGCTTGCCGCTTCGCTCGCGGCATTATGGCTGACCTTCCGCCTGCGGCGAGAAGCCGCACAGGTCGTGTTGATGCGCATGGGGGCCGCCATCACGATGGGGATTGCCATTGCCGGAATGCACTATGCCGGGATGAAAGCGGCGCAGTTTCCAATGTCCACAATGGTTCATCATGAGGGGATTAACGGGAGCTGGCTGGCGGTGCTGGTTAGCGTCGTCGCGCTCTCTATTCTGGGGATCACCCTGCTGGTGTCGATGCTGGATGCCCGCCTTCAGGCACGTACCGCCCTTCTGGCTTCATCGCTGGCAGAAGCTAACCGGGAACTTGCTCAACTGGCGCTGCACGATACCCTGACGCGCCTGCCCAACCGTATCCTGCTGGAAGACAGACTCGATCAGGCCATCAGCAAAGCCGATCGTGAAGGGAACCACTTTGCCCTGATGTTCATGGATCTCGACGGCTTTAAAGCTATCAATGACGCCTATGGCCATGATGTCGGTGACAAGCTGCTGGTCGCCGTAACGCAGCGTCTGCTGCTTCTCCTGAAAGGCCAGTTCACCCTTGCACGTATCGGCGGTGATGAGTTTGTTCTGCTGGCCGAGGGAGAAGGTCCGGACGACGCGGCATCGCTGGCGAATTCGCTGGTCCGCGCGATCGATAGCCCGTTCAATCTCGGCCCTTATGAACTGGTGGTGACCCTCAGCATTGGTATCGCGCTGTATCCTCACGACGGTAAAACCGAGCGTGAGCTGATGTTTAACGCCGACGCGGCGATGTATCACACGAAGCATATGGGTCGTAACGGTTACCACTTTTTCCAGCCCTCCATGAACACCCTGGCGCAGACCCATCTCCAGTTAATGAACGATCTGTGGATGGCGCTCGATCGCAATGAACTGCGCCTGCTGTATCAGCCAAAATTTCACGCCCCCGCGGGTCCTGTCCTCGGATTCGAGGCGTTATTGCGCTGGCAGCATCCTAAACAGGGGTTACTGACGCCGGACCTTTTTCTGCCGCTAGCGGAAAAAACGGGGCTGATCATCCCCATTGGCAACTGGGTGATTAATGAAGCCTGTCGCCAGCTGCGGGAATGGCATCTTCAGGGGCATCAAAGCTGGTCAATGGCGGTAAACCTGTCGACACTGCAGTTTGAACAACCCTCGCTGGTTAAAACGGTTCTCGACTGCCTGGCTCTTCACCGTGTGCCACCGGAAATGTTGATCCTCGAAGTGACGGAAACCACGGCGATGAGCAATCCGGATGAGAGCGTACGAGTGCTGACAGAGCTGACGGATGCGGGCGTGAAGGCCTCCATTGATGATTTTGGCACCGGATATTCGAGCCTGCTGTACCTCAAACGCTTACCGGCCTGTGAATTGAAAATCGACAGGGCGTTTGTGAAAGAGCTCAGCGGCGAAAGCGAGGATGCCACTATTGTCTCAGCGATTGTGGCCCTCGCTAAAACCCTTAACCTGAAGGTCGTCGCTGAAGGTGTGGAAACCGAAGCACAGCAGGCCTTTTTAACCGAGCTGGGCTGTAACACCCTTCAGGGTTATCTGTTAGGTAAACCCGCCAGCGCGCAGACCATCGAAGCACTTTGTGCCCGAGGGGAAATGTTACCTGGCGCTGAGCTGTAAGCCCCCTCATCAGGCGACACGCGAATGACAGGAAGTGTCGCCAGTATGCTATCGACCAGAGCAGGTGCCTGCTGATAAAGATTAAAACTGTCGTTATTCATTAACCAGTTTTTAATTATTCCGCTAAAAAAACCGTGGAATACGATCAAGGTGAGATCAACATTCACCTTTGGCGAAATGATATTGCGCGAAATACAGGTCTCCAGCGTGGCGCGTAGCGTGTCATCATTGAATCCAATACGCTTTCTGATTTCACGCTCTGAAATCATATCACTGCTAAATTCACACTTATGATAGAGAATTTGTAAAAGCGCACATTGCCGGGGTTCATGGGCAATATACTGCAGCGCGGTAATAAATTGCTCACGAAGTTTTAACAATGGATCGTCACTATCGGAAAGGGAAAGCCTGTCGCGAATAATGTCACGAAGCGGTAATTGCTGCTCCCAGATGGCATTAAATATTTCTGATTTACTGGTGAAGTGCCAGTAGATCGCGCCGCGCGTCACCTTTGCAGCATCAGCGATATCCGTCAGCGTCGTGCTGGCTACGCCACGCGTCGCAAACTGTGCGATAGCCGCCTCAATCAGCTGCTGCCGGGTTTGTTGAGCCTCTTCTTTCTTTTTACGCGCCATAGGCAACCACTCGTTACTCGCAAGGTTGAAAGGTAATAGTGCATTCATGCAAATGTAAGTATTCACTAAAATCCGTTTTAATTTTGCACAAAAAAAGTCAATCCGCTTAATTTATAATTAAGGCAAATACATCAAATCAATTAAATTCACGAAATGAATAATTAGACAACATTAAACGCATTTACCTGATTAACATGCCTGAAGTATATCCCCGAATGGTTCAGGTCTGATTCTGATTTTTTTCTACAAGCATGGTCATTCGCACTTATAAATTAAAAAACATTAAATACCCTCATTATTATACGCAGCTACATTTTATTTTTTATCCCTCTGCCCCAGATACCGATTCGCGGCATATATCGGTTAATGGGTATTTAAAGGAACAGTAATGACGAATCATTTCAGACGCTTGCCCTTATCCGGTTTCATTGTCTGCGCGGTACTGCTCACTGGATGCGATGGTCAGGAAAATCAACAACAACACCTGCAGGCGCCTCAGGTCAGCGTGCATATTGTGAAAAGCGCGCCTCTGGCTGTCACCACTGAACTCCCGGGCAGAACAGATGCATTTCGCGTTGCGGAGGTTCGTCCTCAGGTTAGCGGCATAATCCTTCGCCGCAACTTCGCGGAAGGTAGCGATGTAAAAGCGGGTGATTCACTTTACCAGATTGATCCTGCGACCTATCAGGCAGCCTATGACAGCGCGAAAGGCGAACTGGCGAAGGCTCAGGCGGCGGCCAATATTGCACACCTGACGGTAAAACGTTATCTCCCGCTGGTAGGCACCCAGTATGTCAGTAAGCAGGAGTATGACCAGGCCGTGGCGACGGCTCAGCAGGCAGATGCCAGCGTTGTTGCTGCAAAAGCCGGCGTTGAAAGCGCACGTATCAACCTTGCCTACACCAAAGTGACCTCTCCTGTTGATGGCCGTATCGGGAAATCCAGCGTGACAGAAGGGGCGCTGGTGACGAACGGACAAGCTGCAGCACTGGCAACGGTCCAGCAGCTCGATCCGATTTATGTCGATGTCACACAGTCCAGTAATGATTTTATGCGCCTGAAACAGACGAGTCTGCAAAAAGGCGATACCGCCAGCAGCGTCGAACTGCTGATGGAAAACGGTCAGCCCTATCCGCTGAAAGGCACATTGCAGTTCTCTGACGTCACGGTCGATGAAAGTACCGGCTCGATTACCCTGCGCGCCATTTTCCCGAACCCTCAGCATCTGCTGTTACCCGGCATGTTTGTTCGCGCCCGCATTGATGAAGGCACCCAGCCGGACGCAATTCTGGTTCCACAACAAGGCGTGACCCGTACGCCGCGAGGCGATGCAACCGTGCTGGTGGTGAACGATAAAAACCAGGTTGAGCCGCGAACCGTCGTGGCCCCTCAGGCAATTGGCGATCGCTGGCTGGTGACGGAAGGGCTGAAAAATGGTGACCGCGTGATTGTCAGCGGGCTACAGAAAGTCAGACCAGGGGTAACCGTCGTCGCCACGCCGGATACCACAACGACTCCTACCGGTTAAGGGACGACGACATGGCTAATTTCTTTATTCAGAGACCGGTTTTCGCCTGGGTACTTGCCATCATTTTGATGATTGCAGGCGGGCTGGCCATTATCAAACTCCCCGTCGCACAGTATCCAACCATTGCTCCTCCCGCCGTGGCGATTTCCGCGACCTACCCGGGAGCGGACGCTCAAACGGTGCAGGATACCGTGACCCAGGTTATCGAACAGAATATGAACGGTATCGATAACCTGATGTATATGTCCTCCACCAGCGATTCAGCGGGTAACGTCACCATCACCCTGACCTTCGAGTCAGGAACCGACCCGGACATCGCTCAGGTGCAGGTGCAGAACAAGCTGCAGCTCGCCATGCCGCTGCTGCCGCAAGAGGTTCAGCAGCAAGGGATTGGCGTGGAGAAATCCAGCAGCAGCTTCCTGCTGGTCGCCGGTTTTGTTTCAGACAACAAAAGCCTCACGCAGAACGACATCTCTGACTATGTCGCCTCAAACGTCAAAGATGCCATCAGCCGAACGTCTGGCGTCGGTGACGTTCAGCTGTTTGGCGCTCAGTACGCGATGCGCATCTGGCTCGACAGCAACGCGATGAACAAATACCAGCTGACGCCGCTGGATATTATCAACCAGTTGAAAACGCAGAACGATCAGATAGCGGCAGGCCAGCTGGGCGGAACGCCGTCCATTCCAGGGCAGCAGCTGAATGCCTCGATCATTGCGCAAACCCGCCTGAAATCACCGGAGGAGTTTGGCCGCGTGACGCTCAAGGTGAACCAGGACGGCTCGATGGTTCATCTGAAGGACGTGGCCCGCATTGAGCTGGGTGGCGAAAACTACAACATGGTCACTAAAATCAACGGGCAGGCGGCAACCGGTCTGGGGATTAAGCTGGCAACCGGGGCAAATGCGCTGGACACCGCAGCAGCCATAAAGAGCAAGCTGGCGCAACTGCAGCAGTTCTTTCCACAGGGGCTGAAGGTTGTTTATCCCTATGACACCACGCCTTTTGTAAAAATCTCCATCCACGAAGTGGTGAAGACCCTGTTTGAAGCGATCGTTCTCGTCTTCCTGGTCATGTACCTGTTCCTGCAAAACCTGCGTGCGACGCTCATCCCGACTATCGCGGTGCCGGTCGTTCTGCTGGGTACCTTTGCGGTTCTGGCGGCGTTTGGTTTCTCCATCAATACCCTGACGATGTTCGGCATGGTGCTGGCGATAGGTCTGCTGGTCGATGACGCTATCGTGGTCGTTGAGAACGTTGAACGTGTCATGGTCGAGGACAAGCTGCCGCCGAAAGAGGCCACGCAGAAGTCGATGGAGCAGATCCAGGGCGCACTGGTGGGGATCGCCATGGTGCTCTCGGCGGTCTTTATTCCGATGGCCTTTTTTGGCGGCTCGACGGGGGCGATCTATCGCCAGTTCTCGCTGACTATCGTTTCCGCTATGGCGTTGTCCGTACTGGTGGCGCTCATCCTGACGCCCGCCCTCTGTGCAACGTTGCTTAAGCCCGTATCCGGCGACCACCATGAGAAGAAAGGTGGCCTCTTTGGTTGGTTTAATGCGCTTTTTGATAAGAGCGTGGAGCATTACAGCAACAGCGTGAGCGGTATTTTGCGTAAGACAGGACGCTACCTGGTGGTGTACGTCATTATTGTCGGTGGGATGGCGGTGCTCTTCCTGCGCTTGCCCACCTCCTTCCTGCCCGAAGAGGATCAGGGGGTGTTTATGACGATGGTTCAACTCCCGGCGGGTGCAACCCAGACGCGAACTCAGCAGGTCCTCGACCAGGTTCAGGACTACTATCTGAACAAAGAGAAGGCGAACGTTGAATCCGTCTTTACCGTTAACGGCTTTAGCTTTAGCGGCCAGGGTCAGAACTCCGGTATGGCATTCGTCAGCCTGAAGCCCTGGGAGGAGCGCCCGGGGGCGGAAAATGGCGTCGAAGCCATTGTGGGTCGCGCGACGAAAGCCTTCAGTCAGATTAAAGATGGCCTTGTGTTCCCGTTTAACCTGCCTGCAATTATTGAGCTGGGTACCGCCACGGGCTTCGACTTTGAATTGATCGATCAGGCCAACCTGGGGCATACCCAGCTGACGCAGGCGCGTAACCAACTGCTCAGCATGGTGAAAGAGCACCCTGACCTGCTGGTTCGCGTGCGCCCTAACGGTCTTGAAGATACGCCTCAGTTCAAGCTGGATGTCGATCAGGAGAAAGCGCAGGCGCTGGGCGTCAGTCTTTCTGACGTCAACCAGACGATTTCGACGGCCTTAGGTGGCACCTATGTGAACGACTTTATCGATCATGGACGAGTGAAAAAGGTCTACGTACAGGCCGACGCAAAATTCCGTATGTTGCCAGGAGATATTAACAACCTTTACGTGCGCAGCGCGAATGGGGAAATGGTCCCGTTCTCAGCGTTTAGCAACGCTCACTGGGTCTATGGTTCACCTCGCCTGGAGCGCTATAACGGGATGCCCTCTATGGAGATCCTGGGTGAATCAGCCCCGGGTAAAAGTACCGGTGAGGCCATGGTTATGATGGAAAGTCTCGCGGCAAAACTGCCTTCCGGCATCGGCTATGACTGGACGGGAATGTCTTATCAGGAGCGGCTCTCGGGTAACCAGGCGCCTGCACTGTACGCCATTTCGCTGATCGTGGTGTTCCTGTGTCTGGCAGCGCTATATGAAAGCTGGTCCATTCCGTTCTCCGTTATGCTGGTTGTACCGCTGGGGGTCATTGGGGCTCTTCTCGCAGCGTCGCTGCGCGGGCTAAATAATGACGTCTATTTCCAGGTCGGACTGCTGACGACGATTGGTTTATCGGCGAAAAACGCCATCCTGATCGTCGAATTTGCTAAAGACCTGATGGATAAAGAAGGCAAAGGCATTATTGAAGCCACGCTGGAAGCTTCCAGGATGCGACTTCGACCAATCCTGATGACGTCTCTGGCCTTTATCCTTGGCGTCATGCCGCTGGTGATCAGCACCGGGGCCGGGAGCGGCGCGCAAAACGCCGTCGGTACGGGCGTTATGGGGGGAATGCTTTCCGCAACGCTTTTGGCGATTTTCTTCGTGCCCGTCTTCTTTGTGGTTGTTCGGCGACGGTTTACTCACCATAAAGAGTAATGTTTCCCTGAAAAGGCACCTACGGTGCCTTTTTTATTTTTAACATAAACAATAAATTAGGCTTTACATAAAGGCAGTGTTAAAACATGATGATTTGCATTAAGTAAAAACAGCCCCTTACATCTTCATAATGTCTCCATTAATTCCTCCTTAAACCGACTTTTCTCCACGATTTTTACAAACTACATAATTTGAGATTATTCCTCGTGTAACGAGGACTTACCCCGGTGGTAAAATAACCTCCAGTTCGTTAATAGCCCTCCTGGCTTTATGGCGGATGAGAAATAATACTGAGGTAACATCATGAAAAGATTCATTTCCGTTGCACTTCTCGCTGCGCTGCTTGCTGGTTGCGCGCACGACTCTCCATGTGTACCGGTTTACGACGATCAGGGCCGACTGGTTCATACCAATACATGTGTGAAAGGCACCACCCAGGATAACTGGGAGACTGCGGGTGCTATCGCCGGCGGTGCTGCCGCAGTAGCAGGTTTGACGCTGGGTATTGTTGCCCTGACGAAGTAACATCCGTTGAGAAAGCGCGGCTATAGCCGCGCTTTTGCTTTTAATGAGTGCAGTATTTTCAAATAAGTAAAAAAATAGCCCCGTATTTATTCAAGTAATTAATTCAAGCCTGAAGTCAGTCACAACTTTTTCGCATACTCATTCAAATTACTTATTCTATCGTGATGATTTTCACACATTAATATTATTGAATACCCTGCCAATATTCACCCTGGAAACTATCTCTTCTTTTTCCTGACCCGACTCAAAACTTTTGCTCCGATTTGTGGCACAGGTTGTAATTTCGCACCGTTTCGGGGCGCTCGTTTTATTTAAGCCTGTCTACACTCAGCATTAAGCGTTCACTCGTCTCTTATTTTGTCGAACGCAAAACTGGCATTACGTTTGCTTTATAAACGTTGGCCAAAGCCACAGACAGGTTAAGCGTTTAAAAACGCCTCTATAACGATAAATTTCGCCACACAGGATGCATTATGAAAAAGACGATGATAGCCAGCCTGGCCGCTGCAGGCATGTTGTTTGCCGTAGCCGGTCAAGCCCATGCGGGAACGACACTGGATGCCGTTAAAAAGAAAGGTTTTGTTCAATGTGGTATCAGTGACGGTTTGCCTGGCTTCTCTTATGCCGATGCGAACGGCAAATTTACCGGTATTGATGTAGATGTCTGCCGTGGCGTTGCAGCCGCCGTTTTTGGCGATGACAGCAAAGTAAAATACACCCCGCTGACGGCGAAAGAACGCTTTACGGCGCTTCAGTCCGGCGAGGTCGACATGCTCTCCCGTAATACCACCTGGACTTCCTCCCGTGATGCAGGCATGGGGATGTCATTTACGGGCGTGACCTATTATGACGGCATCGGCTTCCTGACCCACAATAAAGCAGGCCTGAAAAGCGCTAAGGAACTGGATGGTGCCACCGTTTGTATCCAGGCGGGCACCGATACCGAGCTGAACGTCGCGGATTATTTCAAAGCAAACAACATGAAATACACCCCGGTGACCTTCGACCGCTCGGATGAATCCGCTAAAGCGCTGGAATCCGGCCGTTGTGACACGCTGGCCTCTGACCAGTCACAGCTGTATGCCTTACGTATTAAGCTGAGCAACCCGGCAGAGTGGATTGTCCTGCCTGAAGTGATCTCAAAAGAACCTCTCGGCCCCGTCGTTCGTCGCGGCGATGAAGACTGGTTCTCCATTGTTCGCTGGACGCTGTTTGCCATGCTGAACGCAGAAGAGATGGGCATCAACTCTAAAAACGTTGATGAGAAAGCCGCTAAGCCATCCAACCCGGATATGGCACACCTGCTCGGTAAAGAAGGTGATTTCGGCAAGGATCTGAAGCTGGATAACAAGTGGGCTTACAACATCATCAAACAGGTGGGCAACTACTCTGAGATCTTTGAGCGCAACGTGGGATCGGAAAGCCCGCTGAAGATCAAACGCGGCCAGAACAATCTCTGGAACAACGGCGGTATTCAGTACGCGCCACCAGTACGTTAAGTCATAGCTGTAACGGGCACTGCTCAGGCAGTGCCCACTCCAGAGTCATGGTTACTGAGGTTTCTTTATGTCCCATCGCCGCTCAGCCGTAAAAGGATCGCTATCCTTTTCTCATCCCGCGGTCCGCGCCTGGCTATTCCAGATTATTGCTATTGTTGCGGTTGTTCTCATCGCCGTGTATCTCATCCATAACACCATCACCAACCTGAATAATCGCGGCATTACTTCCGGTTTCGCGTTTTTAGATCGCAGCGCGGGGTTTGGTATTGTTCAGCACCTTATTGATTACCAGGAAGGTGACACCTACGGACGCGTGTTCGTAGTCGGTTTACTGAATACGCTGTTGGTATCGGCGCTTTGTATCGTCTTCGCGTCGATACTGGGCTTCTTTATTGGCCTGGCGCGTCTTTCTGAAAACTGGCTCCTGCGGAAACTGTCGACTGTTTATATTGAGACGTTCCGCAATATCCCCCCGCTGCTGCAGATCTTCTTCTGGTATTTCGCCGTACTGCGTAACCTTCCCGGTCCCCGCCAGGCCGTCGACGCGTTTGAGCTGTTTTTCCTGAGTAACCGTGGGTTGTCCATTCCTTCTCCTCAGACAGCTGAAGGACTGTACGCTTTCATTGGCGCGATTGTGATAGCGCTTGCTCTCTCTGCTGGTGTATTCCGTTTTAACCGCAAGCATCAGATCAAAACCGGTCAGCTTCGTAGAACCTGGCCAACGGCAGTCGTTCTGATCGTTAGCCTGCCGCTAATCGCGCACTGGCTGTTTGGGGCCGCGCTGCACTGGGACATTCCACATCTGCGTGGCTTTAACTTTCAGGGCGGGATGGTATTAATTCCCGAGCTGGCAGCCCTGACGCTGGCGCTGTCGATTTATACGTCCGCGTTTATCGCAGAGATTATCCGTGCAGGGATACAGGCCGTACCTTATGGACAGCACGAGGCGGCACGCTCACTGGGATTACCCCATACCGTGACGCTTCGCCAGGTCATCATTCCCCAGGCTTTGCGGGTCATCATTCCGCCCCTGACCAGCCAGTATCTCAATATTGTCAAAAACTCGTCGCTGGCCGCTGCCATTGGTTACCCGGATATGGTGTCACTCTTCGCCGGAACCGTGCTTAACCAGACCGGACAAGCGATTGAAACCATCGCCATCACGATGTCTGTCTACCTGATCATCAGCCTGGTGATTTCACTGCTGATGAACCTTTATAACCGTCGTATAGCACTGGTCGAGCGCTAAGGATCTATGATGACAAAAGCGATACTGTCGCACTCCTCGCGCCCTGCCAAGTCGACAGGTGGACGTTTCGTTCTCTGGGCGCGTAAGAATCTTTTCTCCAGCTGGAGTAACAGCCTGCTGACGATTGTCTGCCTGTGGCTCATGTGGGAATTGATTCCTCCCCTGCTGAACTGGGCGTTTTTACAGGCAAACTGGGTCGGTTCAACCCGATCAGACTGCACAAAAGCCGGCGCCTGCTGGGTGTTTATTCATGAGCGCTTCGGCCAGTTCATGTATGGATTGTATCCCCATGAACAGCGCTGGCGGATTAATCTGGCGCTGGTTATCGGCCTGGTTTCTATTGCAGCCATGTTCTGGAAAAAGCTGCCTCATCGTGGACGCTATATTGCCGCCTGGGCAGTGGTTTATCCGATTATCGTCTGGGCGCTGTTGTACGGCGGTTTCCTTGGGCTAGAACGCGTTGAAACACGCCAGTGGGGCGGGCTGACGCTGACGCTGATTATCGCTTCAGTGGGGATAGCCGGTGCGCTACCGTGGGGGATTTTACTGGCCCTGGGACGGCGTTCAAAAATGCCGATCGTCCGCGTGCTCTCCGTTATCTTCATTGAGTTCTGGCGCGGCGTACCGCTTATTACCGTTCTGTTTATGTCGTCGGTCATGCTGCCGCTGTTTATGGCAGAAGGTACCACCATCGACAAGCTGATCCGTGCCCTGGTGGGGGTGATTCTCTTCCAGTCCGCCTATGTCGCTGAAGTTGTGCGAGGTGGTTTGCAGGCGTTACCTAAAGGCCAGTACGAAGCGGCGGAATCACTGGCTCTCGGTTACTGGAAAACGCAGGGGCTGGTCATTCTTCCACAAGCACTCAAGCTGGTCATCCCGGGTCTGGTCAACACGATCATTGCCCTCTTCAAGGATACCAGCCTGGTGATCATTATTGGATTGTTCGATCTCTTTAGCAGCGTGCAACAGGCAACCGTTGACCCTGTCTGGCTGGGTATGTCCACCGAAGGATATGTCTTTGCAGCTCTGATCTACTGGATCTTTTGTTTTAGCATGTCGCGCTACAGCCAGCATCTGGAAAAGCGCTTTAACACCGGGCGTACACCGCACTGAGGAAATTATGAGCCAAATAACTATGACACCCGCCGACGCGATGATTACGCTGGAAAATGTGAATAAATGGTACGGACAATTTCATGTCCTGAAGGACATTAATCTTAAGGTAAAGCAGGGGGAGCGCATTGTCCTTTGCGGCCCTTCTGGCTCCGGGAAATCCACAACCATTCGCTGTATTAATCATCTTGAAGAACATCAGCAAGGACGCATTGTGGTTGATGGCATCGAGCTGAATGAAGATATCCGCAATATCGAACGCGTACGTCAGGAAGTGGGAATGGTATTTCAGCACTTTAATCTGTTTCCGCACCTGACCGTTCTGCAGAACTGTACGCTTGCGCCAATTTGGGTACGAAAGATGCCGAAAAAGGAAGCGGAGGCATTAGCCATGCACTACCTGGAGCGCGTACGTATCGCAGAGCATGCCAATAAGTTTCCTGGCCAGATATCGGGTGGCCAACAGCAGCGTGTGGCTATCGCCCGTTCGCTGTGCATGAAACCGAAAATTATGCTGTTTGATGAACCAACATCTGCCCTGGATCCGGAAATGGTGAAAGAGGTTCTGGACACCATGATTGGGCTGGCGCAATCCGGTATGACCATGCTGTGTGTGACGCATGAGATGGGGTTTGCGCGAACCGTGGCCGACCGGGTGATCTTTATGGATCGCGGGGAGATTGTTGAGCAGGCACCGCCGGATGAGTTCTTTGCGCATCCGAAGTCAGAACGCACGCGAGCATTCCTGTCGCAGGTGATTCATTAGTCGTTTGCTCTGCCGGGTGGCGGCTTCGCCTTACCCGGCCTACCGTTTTTTCTGCGCATAAACGCAAAAAGGCCATCCTTTCGGATGGCCTTTTCACTTATTTGATGTCTGGCAGTTCCCTACTCTCACATGGGGAGACCCCACACTACCATCGGCGCTACGGCGTTTCACTTCTGAGTTCGGCATGGGGTCAGGTGGGACCACCGCGCTAAAGCCGCCAGACAAATTCTTTTACTTCTTGCCGAACTTTAACCTAAGTATAAAGTGGTGCTGATACCCAGAGTCGAACTGGGGACCTCACCCTTACCAAGGGTGCGCTCTACCAACTGAGCCATATCAGCACGCTAAATTTGATGCCTGGCAGTTCCCTACTCTCACATGGGGAGACCCCACACTACCATCGGCGCTACGGCGTTTCACTTCTGAGTTCGGCATGGGGTCAGGTGGGACCACCGCGCTAAAGCCGCCAGGCAAATTCTGTTAAATCTGTATCAGGCTGAAATTGATTGTCTGTCTCTCGTCGCCGAAACAGCTTCGGCGTTGTAAGGTTAAGCCTCACGGTTCATTAGTATCGGTTAGCTCAACGCATCGCTGCGCTTACACACCCGGCCTATCAACGTCGTAGTCTTCAACGTTCCTTCAGGACTCTCAAGGAGTCAGGGAGAACTCATCTCGGGGCAAGTTTCGTGCTTAGATGCTTTCAGCACTTATCTTTTCCGCATTTAGCTACCGGGCAATGCCATTGGCATGACAACCCGAACACCAGTGATGCGTCCACTCCGGTCCTCTCGTACTAGGAGCAGCCCCCCCTCAATTCTCCAGCGCCCACGGCAGATAGGGACCGAACTGTCTCACGACGTTCTAAACCCAGCTCGCGTACCACTTTAAATGGCGAACAGCCATACCCTTGGGACCTACTTCAGCCCCAGGATGTGATGAGCCGACATCGAGGTGCCAAACACCGCCGTCGATATGAACTCTTGGGCGGTATCAGCCTGTTATCCCCGGAGTACCTTTTATCCGTTGAGCGATGGCCCTTCCATTCAGAACCACCGGATCACTATGACCTGCTTTCGCACCTGCTCGAGCCGTCACTCTCGCAGTCAAGCTAGCTTATGCCATTGCACTAACCTCCTGATGTCCGACCAGGATTAGCTAACCTTCGTGCTCCTCCGTTACTCTTTGGGAGGAGACCGCCCCAGTCAAACTACCCACCAGACACTGTCCGCAACCCGGATTACGGGTCTACGTTAGAACACCAGCCATTAAAGGGTGGTATTTCAAGGTCGGCTCCACGCAGACTGGCGTCCACGCTTCAAAGCCTCCCACCTATCCTACACATCAAGGACCAGTGTTCAGTGTCAAGCTATAGTAAAGGTTCACGGGGTCTTTCCGTCTTGCCGCGGGTACACTGCATCTTCACAGCGAGTTCAATTTCACTGAGTCTCGGGTGGAGACAGCCTGGCCATCATTACGCCATTCGTGCAGGTCGGAACTTACCCGACAAGGAATTTCGCTACCTTAGGACCGTTATAGTTACGGCCGCCGTTTACCGGGGCTTCGATCAAGAGCTTCGCGTTGCCGCTAACCCCATCAATTAACCTTCCGGCACCGGGCAGGCGTCACACCGTATACGTCCACTTTCGTGTTTGCACAGTGCTGTGTTTTTAATAAACAGTTGCAGCCAGCTGGTATCTTCGACTGATTTCAGCTCCACCCGCAGGGGCTTCACCTACATATCAGCGTGCCTTCTCCCGAAGTTACGGCACCATTTTGCCTAGTTCCTTCACCCGAGTTCTCTCAAGCGCCTTGGTATTCTCTACCTGACCACCTGTGTCGGTTTGGGGTACGATTTCGTGTTACCTGATGCTTAGAGGCTTTTCCTGGAAGCAGGGCATTTGTTACTTCAGCACCGTAGTGCCTCGTCATCACACCTCAGCGTTAAAAGAGTTCCGGATTTACCTAAAACTCCCGCCTACATGCTTAAACCGGGACAACCGTCGCCCGGCTAACATAGCCTTCTCCGTCCCCCCTTCGCAGTAACACCAAGTACAGGAATATTAACCTGTTTCCCATCGACTACGCCTTTCGGCCTCGCCTTAGGGGTCGACTCACCCTGCCCCGATTAACGTTGGACAGGAACCCTTGGTCTTCCGGCGTGCGGGCTTTTCACCCGCATTATCGTTACTTATGTCAGCATTCGCACTTCTGATACCTCCAGCACCCCTCACAGGACACCTTCAACGGCTTACAGAACGCTCCCCTACCCAACAACGCATAAGCGTCGCTGCCGCAGCTTCGGTGCATGGTTTAGCCCCGTTACATCTTCCGCGCAGGCCGACTCGACCAGTGAGCTATTACGCTTTCTTTAAATGATGGCTGCTTCTAAGCCAACATCCTGGCTGTCTGTGCCTTCCCACATCGTTTCCCACTTAACCATGACTTTGGGACCTTAGCTGGCGGTCTGGGTTGTTTCCCTCTTCACGACGGACGTTAGCACCCGCCGTGTGTCTCCCGTGATAACATTCTTCGGTATTCGTAGTTTGCATCGGGTTGGTAAGCCGGGATGGCCCCCTAGCCGAAACAGTGCTCTACCCCCGAAGATGAGTTCACGAGGCGCTACCTAAATAGCTTTCGGGGAGAACCAGCTATCTCCCGGTTTGATTGGCCTTTCACCCCCAGCCACAAGTCATCCGCTAATTTTTCAACATTAGTCGGTTCGGTCCTCCAGTTAGTGTTACCCAACCTTCAACCTGCCCATGGCTAGATCACCGGGTTTCGGGTCTATACCCTGCAACTTAACGCCCAGTTAAGACTCGGTTTCCCTTCGGCTCCCCTATACGGTTAACCTTGCTACAGAATATAAGTCGCTGACCCATTATACAAAAGGTACGCAGTCACACCACGAAGGTGCTCCCACTGCTTGTACGTACACGGTTTCAGGTTCTTTTTCACTCCCCTCGCCGGGGTTCTTTTCGCCTTTCCCTCACGGTACTGGTTCACTATCGGTCAGTCAGGAGTATTTAGCCTTGGAGGATGGTCCCCCCATATTCAGACAGGATACCACGTGTCCCGCCCTACTCTTCGAGTTCACAGCCTGTGTGCTTTCGTGTACGGGACTGTCACCCTGTACCGTGCGACTTTCCAGACGCTTCCACTAACACACAAGCTGATTCAGACTCTGGGCTGCTCCCCGTTCGCTCGCCGCTACTGGGGGAATCTCGGTTGATTTCTTTTCCTCGGGGTACTTAGATGTTTCAGTTCCCCCGGTTCGCCTCGTTAACCTATGTATTCAGTTAACGATAGTGCAACGAATCACACTGGGTTTCCCCATTCGGACATCGCCGGGTCAAAGGTTCATATCACCTCGCCGGCGCTTTTCGCAGATTAGCACGTCCTTCATCGCCTCTGACTGCCAGGGCATCCACCGTGTACGCTTAGTCGCTTAACCTCACAACCCGAAGATGTTTCTTTCGATTCATCATCAAATTGCGAAAATTTGAGAGACTCGAACACACATAACATGTGTGTCGTTTCAATTTTCAGCTTGATCCAGATTTTTAAAGAGCAAATATCTCAAACGTCACCCGAAGATGAGTTTTGAGATATTAAGGCAGGTGACTTTCACTCACGAACCAGCAAGTGGCGTCCCCTAGGGGATTCGAACCCCTGTTACCGCCGTGAAAGGGCGGTGTCCTGGGCCTCTAGACGAAGGGGACACTGAAGTCTCAATCGCAAGACGCCTTGCTATTTACTTTTCATCAGACAATCTGTGTGAGCACTACAAAGGCAGGTTCTTTAAGGTAAGGAGGTGATCCAACCGCAGGTTCCCCTACGGTTACCTTGTTACGACTTCACCCCAGTCATGAATCACAAAGTGGTAAGCGCCCTCCCGAAGGTTAAGCTACCTACTTCTTTTGCAACCCACTCCCATGGTGTGACGGGCGGTGTGTACAAGGCCCGGGAACGTATTCACCGT
This sequence comes from Enterobacter cloacae complex sp. CARB60, assembly GCF_036487345.1. NCBI lineage: Bacteria > Pseudomonadati > Pseudomonadota > Gammaproteobacteria > Enterobacterales > Enterobacteriaceae > Enterobacter > Enterobacter cloacae complex sp. CARB60. The sequence goes on along the minus strand of NZ_JAZKLC010000002.1, from coordinate 296,772 downwards.
AGCATTCTGATCTACGATTACTAGCGATTCCGACTTCATGGAGTCGAGTTGCAGACTCCAATCCGGACTACGACGCACTTTATGAGGTCCGCTTGCTCTCGCGAGGTCGCTTCTCTTTGTATGCGCCATTGTAGCACGTGTGTAGCCCTACTCGTAAGGGCCATGATGACTTGACGTCATCCCCACCTTCCTCCAGTTTATCACTGGCAGTCTCCTTTGAGTTCCCGGCCGGACCGCTGGCAACAAAGGATAAGGGTTGCGCTCGTTGCGGGACTTAACCCAACATTTCACAACACGAGCTGACGACAGCCATGCAGCACCTGTCTCAGAGTTCCCGAAGGCACCAATCCATCTCTGGAAAGTTCTCTGGATGTCAAGAGTAGGTAAGGTTCTTCGCGTTGCATCGAATTAAACCACATGCTCCACCGCTTGTGCGGGCCCCCGTCAATTCATTTGAGTTTTAACCTTGCGGCCGTACTCCCCAGGCGGTCGACTTAACGCGTTAGCTCCGGAAGCCACGCCTCAAGGGCACAACCTCCAAGTCGACATCGTTTACGGCGTGGACTACCAGGGTATCTAATCCTGTTTGCTCCCCACGCTTTCGCACCTGAGCGTCAGTCTTTGTCCAGGGGGCCGCCTTCGCCACCGGTATTCCTCCAGATCTCTACGCATTTCACCGCTACACCTGGAATTCTACCCCCCTCTACAAGACTCTAGCCTGCCAGTTTCGAATGCAGTTCCCAGGTTGAGCCCGGGGATTTCACATCCGACTTGACAGACCGCCTGCGTGCGCTTTACGCCCAGTAATTCCGATTAACGCTTGCACCCTCCGTATTACCGCGGCTGCTGGCACGGAGTTAGCCGGTGCTTCTTCTGCGGGTAACGTCAATTGCTGAGGTTATTAACCTCAACACCTTCCTCCCCGCTGAAAGTACTTTACAACCCGAAGGCCTTCTTCATACACGCGGCATGGCTGCATCAGGCTTGCGCCCATTGTGCAATATTCCCCACTGCTGCCTCCCGTAGGAGTCTGGACCGTGTCTCAGTTCCAGTGTGGCTGGTCATCCTCTCAGACCAGCTAGGGATCGTCGCCTAGGTGAGCCGTTACCCCACCTACTAGCTAATCCCATCTGGGCACATCTGATGGCAAGAGGCCCGAAGGTCCCCCTCTTTGGTCTTGCGACGTTATGCGGTATTAGCTACCGTTTCCAGTAGTTATCCCCCTCCATCAGGCAGTTTCCCAGACATTACTCACCCGTCCGCCGCTCGTCACCCAGGAGCAAGCTCCCTGTGTTACCGCTCGACTTGCATGTGTTAGGCCTGCCGCCAGCGTTCAATCTGAGCCATGATCAAACTCTTCAATTTAAGTTTGATGCTCGTGAATTAAACTTCGTAATGAATTACGTATGTTCACTCAGAGACTTGGTATTCATTTATTGTCCGAAGACATTAAGAATCCATGTCACTTTGAGTGCCCACACAGATTGTCTGATAAATTGTTAAAGAGCAGTGCAACGCGGCTTTCGCTCACCGTTGCGAGGTGGCGTATATTACGCTTTCCTCTTTCAGAGTCAACCCGTTATTTCAGGATTTTTTCTCTTCAACCGAACCGCTTGTTGTGTGAAGTGATTCACATCCGCCGTGTCGATGGAGGCGCATTATAGGGATCCCATTTTTTAGCACAAGTATTTTTTAGATCTTTTTTTCCGACTGCTGATTTTCCGCGCTTTTCGCTGAAATCCCGCCCGATTTGCTTAAATATTGACGTATTTTGCCTTACCTCGATCCATTACTATGATCAAAGTCTTCTGTATAGCGCTCATTGTTAGAGGTAGATATGCCCGCAGTATTACGTCCTTATAAAGATCTCTTCCCCCAAAAAGGCGATCGCGTGATGATCGATGCCAGCAGCGTGGTGATCGGTGATGTCCGAATGGCCGATGACGTCAGCATCTGGCCGCTCGTCGCCATCAGGGGAGATGTTAACTATGTGTCGATTGGTGCACGCACCAATATTCAGGACGGTAGCGTTCTGCATGTCACACACAAATCCTCCTATAACCCGGAGGGCAATCCCCTCATCATTGGAGAAGAGGTTACCGTCGGCCATAAAGTGATGCTTCACGGCTGTACTATCGGAAACCGGGTACTTGTTGGCATGGGGTCGATTTTGCTGGATGGCGTCATCGTAGAAGATGACGTAATGATTGGTGCCGGAAGCCTGGTCCCGCAGAACAAACGGCTCGAGAGCGGCTATCTCTATCTGGGAAGCCCGGTAAAACAGATCCGCCCCCTGAAGGAGGCAGAACTCGAAGGTTTAAAATACTCGGCGAACAACTACGTTAACTGGAAGAATGACTATTTGGATCAGGACAACCAAACCCAGCCCTGATCGTCTTCCTGCTGTTCGCGGATTAAATCGCTGGCTTCCTCTTCCAGATCCCAGCGATTTTCGCAGAATACCGCTATCGGGTCTGCACCGCCAAAACGACGCAGCAGGGTTTCCCCATGAATGGCACAGGTAAGTTGCATCCCCTGCACCAGCACCGGAAAACAGACCGCTTGTTTAGTCTCATCCCAGTTCTCTCTGTCCGGGAAATGAATAGCCTGGTTCACGCCGACAGCTCCTGCTTTAACTTTTCAATGACAGGTTCGACCGCAGGCAACACGCCATGCCAGAGCAGCACCGCATGCGCGGCCTGACCCACCAGCATTCCCAACCCATCGGCTAACTGTTTCGCGCCGTGTTGTTCGCACCAGTTAAGGAAAGGCGTTTTCCCTTTCTGATAAAACATGTCATAGAAGTACATATGCGCGTTGACCAGAGAAGCGGGAATTGCCGGGATCTCGCCATTAATGCCGCTGGACGTGGCATTGATGACAAGATCGAACTCACGATCGTCAAGATCGTCAAGCGCTACCGCGCTTACGCTGCCGGTATGCGCAAACAACGCCGCCAGCGCTTCTGCGCGGGAAAAGGTTCTGTTGGTAATGGTCACCGCGCAGTCCAGTGAAAGCAGAGGCAACAGTACTCCCCGCGATGCGCCACCCGCACCAATCAGCAGGACCCGGAACCCAGGCTTAATAAATGACAGTCGTTCCAGGTCGCTAAGTAAACCAATTCCGTCGGTGTTGTCACCCAAAAGGCGTCCATCCTCAAGCCGTTTTAGGGTATTGACTGCACCAGCCAATGAAGCACGCTCGGTCAGCTCATCCGCACGTTCGAAGGCTTCCTCTTTAAAAGGGACCGTCACATTCGCGCCTTTACCGCCCGCGGCGAAAAAAGCCTCCAGCGTTGGAATAAATGCATCCACCGGTGCCAGTACGCAACCATAGGGATGATTTATCTGCAGCTGCTTCGCAAATTGCTGATGGATCAACGGTGACTTGCTGTGTGCAATCGGATTACCAAAAACAGCATAGGTTTCCATGAGATTACCCCTGGCGAAAACGTTCGCCGGTCAAAGCGTCGCGAATTTCAGACGGATTCAGGCGCCCTCCCGTTTCACCGACAGCAACAGGGAAGTCATTCCCGAACTGCGCCAGTACTTCTTCGGTTGTCCGACAAGGCGGCAATCCGGTCAGGTTGGCGCTGGTTGAGACCAGCGGTTTACCAAACGCCAGACACAGCTCAACCACCAGCGGATGGTCAGTTACGCGAACGGCGAGGGAATCAAAGCGTCCGGTTAACCAGCGCGGCGTTGTCGGCTGCGCCGGGAAGACGAAGGTCACCGGTCCAGGCCACGCGGAGAAGATAGTCTCGCGCTGCGCTGGCGTCAGCATGGAGTCATCGATATAGGGTTTAAGCTGCTCGTAATTCGCAGCGATCAAAATCAGCCCTTTCTCGACGGGTCTTTGTTTTAAGGCAAGCAGACGGCTCACAGCCGTCTCGCTGTCAGGATCGCAACCGACCCCAAAAACAGCTTCAGTTGGATAGGCGATGACTTCTTCATTTTTCAGTACGTCCACTGCATGCGCAATGGAGCCTGATGGCAGGTTATTATTCACTATTTTGATCCGCCGTAACCGGCTTTCCACATTGTTTACTGGCGCAGAAGCGTTTCATGCCTTGCGCGGTTTTCTTCTCTATGAGTAGCGGATAATTGCAATGAGGGCAGGTTCCCGCTACCGGTTTAAAATTGATAACGAACTGGCATTCAGGATAGCGATCGCACGAATGGAAGGTCTTACCATAACGGGAGCGGCGCTGTACCAATTGACCGCGCTGACACTGAGGGCACGCAATTGCCGTTTCATCAGGCTTATCAATTTGTTCCGTATGTTCGCATTCCGGGTAGCGGCTACATCCAATAAACATGCCGAAACGCCCCTGACGCAGGGCTAATTCACCACCGCAGACTGGACAAAACTGCCCCTCCAGAATTTTAACGATATGTCCATCCGCCTGGCTTTTCAGGGGACGGACATACTCACATTCCGGATACTGTGAACAACCGAGAAACGGGCCGTGTTTCCCGGACCGAATAACAAGTTCAGCCCCGCACTGCGGGCAGGGCTCGTTTTTATGCACCGTGAATAGTGCTGATTTGGCCATAACAACTCTTGGTGCTGCACATTGAATTAGTGCAGCATACCTTCATTCACTTCAAAGAGTAATTCTTCCATTTGCTGATAGGCATTTTCACAGCCCGGGATATTAAACAGAACCATCAGGATCACCCACTTGAGATCTTCCAGTTCAAATTCTGCTGTATCCAGCGCCATGACGCGCTCTATCACCATTTCTCTCGTTTCGAGGTTCAGCACCTGAATCTGCTCAAGGAATAAGATGAACCCCCGGCAGCTGGCGTCCAGCCTTTCACACTCTTCTGCGGTATAAATGCGTACTGACAATGGGTCAGAAGCAAGCTGCATCGGTTCGGCGAGGCCTTCCTGATAATCAGCCAGTTTTTCCAGCCACATCAACGCATTATAGATATCTTCCCGCTCAAACCCCGCATCGGTAAGATCCTGTGTCAATTTGTCCTGATCCACTCGCATTTCTGCTTCGTTATGGATGTAAGTCTCAAACAAATACATCAGTACGTCGAACATGGCATGCCCTCCTTAATCGGACATAGCCGCCGGGTACAGCTGCGATCCACCCTGCTAACTCCAGTTCGAGTAGCTGTGCTACCGTTACTGGCACAGGTTGGCCGGCACGTTCAGCGACAACGTCAACAGGTGTTACCTCATCTCCTACGTTAGCCAGGAGCTTGGGAAATGGCAATGCCACCTTTCCCTGATCTGATGAATATTGTCGCTTTTCGGGATCTTCCTGCAGCCATTGCAACCCATATTGCAAATTTTCAAGAATATCCCCTACTTCCGTTACCGGTGTTGCCCCTTGCTTAATCAGCCAGTGGGGACCCTCGCATCCGGGGTTGCCTATCGGACCAGGCAAGGCGAAGACTTCTCGCCCCTGGTCGAGCGCGCATCGCGCCGTGACCAGCGAACCGCTTCTCCGCGCCGCTTCAACGACCAGCACACCTTTGCTAAGCCCGCTGATAATGCGATTACGACGCGGAAAGTTTGCCGGCCTGGGCTGCGCGGAAAGCGGAAACTCAGACACTATCGCGCCGTCAGATTCAATAAGCCGCATCGCCAATACCTGATGTCGGCGCGGATAAATGCTAAAAAGACCGTTCCCCAGCACCGCTACACTTCGTCCTTTCACTGACAGCGCCGCGCTGTGGGCAACGCCGTCAATACCGCAGGCCAGCCCACTGGTGATCGTAAAACCGCTTTGTGACAGTTGTTCGCACAGGATTTTCCCCCATCGCTCGCCGTACCATGACGGCGCACGACTGCCGACCACCGCCAGTTGAACCGCATTAAGCGCCTCAGGGTTACCTTTTACGAATAATGCCCCGGGATAATCAGGAATCGTTCGGAGCAAAGGGGGATAAAGCGGATGGTTGGCCGTCAATAAGTGATTTCCCGGCTGCTCAAGCCACATCAGGCTACGTTCCAGCTCGCTCTCGTCTGGCGCAAAGAACCGTTCAGCCTGCTTTGCCGTCAGTCCGGCGTTCCTGGCGACGAGCGCATCAATATTCTCCTGCTTCTGCAGTCGCGCAGCCGCTTCCAGCATTACATCACCACACAGAGACCCTGTGTGTATTAGCCGTAGCCATATCTCGATAGACGTCATCCTTTCCCCTGCCATAAGCGGCTTCCGCAATCATTGCGATTGGTCACTGATGCTGTCAATCGATGGGGGATTTGTCTAGAATAGAGAGAGTATTCTTATCAACTCCTGAACACGACTCTGGAAATTTATGGCAGTTTTGCAAGTGTTACATATTCCGGACGAGCGCCTTCGCATCGTCGCTGAACCGGTCAAAGAAGTGAATGCAGAAATCCAGCGTATCGTTGATGATATGTTCGATACCATGTACGCCGAAGAGGGCATTGGCCTGGCGGCGACGCAGGTGGACATTCACAAGCGTATTATCGTGATTGATGTTTCTGAAAATCGCGATGGCCGCCTGGTGCTGATCAACCCTGAGTTGCTCGAAAAGAGTGGCGAAACCGGTATCGAGGAAGGCTGTCTGTCCATTCCTGAACAGCGTGCGTTAGTGCCGCGTGCCGAAAAAGTGAAAATTCGCGCCCAGGATCGCGACGGTAATCCGTTCGAACTGGAAGCAGACGACCTGCTGGCGATTTGTATTCAGCATGAGATGGATCACCTGGTCGGTAAACTGTTTATCGATTATCTCTCGCCGCTGAAACAGCAGCGTATTCGTCAGAAAGTAGAAAAACTGGATCGTTTGCGTTCTCGCGCATAACGTCCCCCCGGATACAAGGATCATCGTGTCTAAAACACTACGAATTATCTTCGCGGGAACCCCTGATTTTGCAGCGCGTCATCTTGACGCGCTGTTATCTTCTGGTCACCAGGTTGTTGGCGTCTTTACCCAACCGGACCGTCCGGCAGGTCGCGGTAAAAAACTGATGCCGAGCCCCGTAAAGGTGCTGGCAGAAGAGCATGGGCTACCCGTTTTCCAGCCCGCATCGTTACGCCCACAGGAAAATCAGCAGCTGGTTGCTGACCTGAATGCCGACGTAATGGTGGTGGTGGCTTACGGTTTAATTTTGCCGAAAGCTGTGCTCGATATGCCTCGCCTGGGGTGCATCAACGTGCATGGGTCTCTGCTCCCGCGCTGGCGTGGTGCTGCACCTATCCAGCGCTCGCTGTGGGCAGGTGATGCCGAAACGGGCGTTACCATCATGAAGATGGACGTAGGTTTAGACACCGGCGATATGCTGTATAAACTGGCCTGCCCCATTACGCCAGACGATACCAGCGCCACGCTGTATGACAAACTGGCAGACCTCGGTCCACAAGGGCTTATCGAGACGCTCCAGCAGCTGGCTGATAATACGGCGAAACCGGAAGTTCAGGATGACGCGCTGGTGACGTATGCCGAAAAACTGAGCAAGGAAGAAGCGCGGATCGACTGGTCCCTTTCAGCCGCTCAACTTGAACGCTGCATTCGTGCTTTTAATCCGTGGCCAATGAGCTGGATGGAGATTGATGAGCAGCCGGTGAAAGTCTGGAAAGCCTCCGTCATTAGCGGTAATACCATGGCGGAACCCGGTACGATTGTTGACGCCAACAAGAACGGGATCCAGGTGGCGACTGCGCAAGGGATCCTGAATCTTGAATCGCTACAACCGGCCGGTAAGAAGGCCATGAGCGCTCAGGATCTGTTAAATTCCCGCCGCGAATGGTTTATTCCGGGCAATCGTCTTGCCTGAGCAAATTTATCCTTAAGGCCCGGTGTTTCCGGGCATTTTTATTTTTACGGTTATGAAAAAACAAAATCTACGCAGTATGGCGGCTCAGGCCGTCGAGCAGGTTATCGAGCAGGGTCAGTCATTAAGTAACGTCCTGCCTCCTCTGCAACAAAAAGTCTCTGATAAAGACAAAGCTCTGCTTCAGGAGCTCTGCTTTGGCGTTCTGCGCACGCTTTCTCAGCTTGAGTGGTTGATTAACAAGCTGATGTCACGCCCAATGACAGGCAAGCAGCGCACCGTCCACTATTTGATTATGGTGGGTTTTTATCAGCTTCTTCATACCCGCATCCCACCTCATGCCGCGCTGGCTGAGACGGTGGAAGGTGCCGTTGCGATTAAACGCCCTCAGCTGAAAGGGCTGATCAACGGCGTACTGCGTCAGTTCCAGAGACAGCAGGAAGAGCTTCTGGCTGAATTTACCCAAAGCGAAGCACGTTTTCTGCATCCGGACTGGCTGTTGAAGCGCCTGAAAAAAGCCTATCCACAGCAGTGGCAGGAAATTGCCGATGCCAACAACCAGCGTCCACCAATGTGGTTACGCGTGAATCGTAATCACCACACCCGTGACGCATGGCTGGCATTACTTAAAGAAGCCGGAATGAGTGGATTCCCGCATGAAGCCTATCCGGATGCTGTACGCCTGGCCTCACCGGCACCGGTGCATGCATTACCCGGTTTTGATGAAGGCTGGGTAACCGTACAGGATGCCTCGGCTCAGGGTTGCATGACCTGGCTTGAACCCCAAAATGGTGAGCAGATCCTCGATCTGTGCGCCGCGCCAGGGGGGAAAACGACGCATATTCTTGAAGTGGCTCCGCAGGCCAGCGTGATGGCAGTGGACGTCGATGAACAGCGTCTTTCACGCGTCTACGACAACCTCAAGCGTCTGGGCATGAAGGCTCAGGTTAAGCAAGGCGATGGACGCAAACCCGCAGAATGGTGTGGTGAAACACAATTCGATCGCATTTTGCTGGACGCCCCCTGCTCTGCAACCGGCGTTATTCGTCGTCATCCGGACATCAAGTGGCTACGCCGCGATCGTGATATTGAGGAACTTGCCCAACTGCAATCCGACATTCTCGACGCTATTTGGCCACATCTTAAACCTGGCGGAACGCTGGTCTATGCAACCTGCTCTGTACTGCCGGAAGAAAACAGCCAGCAAATCGCGGCCTTCATTAAACGTACCCCGGGTGCCGCGCTGCGCGATACGGGAACGCCTGAATCCCCGGGTCTGCAGAACCTGCCGGGTGCTGAAGAGGGTGATGGCTTCTTTTACGCTAAGCTAATCAAAGAGTGATGTTGAGAACAGGTCACGAGATATGAAGATTATCATTCTGGGTGCAGGACAGGTGGGCGGGACGCTGGCGGAAAACCTGGTTGGCGAAAATAACGACATCACAATTGTTGATACCAACGGCGATCGTCTGCGTGTTTTACAGGACAAGTTTGACCTGCGCGTGGTGCAGGGTCATGGTTCACACCCACGCGTTCTTCGTGAGGCGGGTGCCGACGATGCCGACATGCTGGTTGCGGTAACCAGTTCTGACGAAACCAACATGGTGGCCTGTCAGGTGGCCTACTCGCTTTTCAACACGCCAAACCGAATCGCGCGTATTCGCTCTCCGGACTATGTTCGCGATGCTGAAAAACTGTTTAATTCCGAAGCGGTCCCGATTGACCATCTCATCGCGCCAGAACAGTTGGTTATCGACAATATCTATCGTCTGATCGAATATCCGGGCGCCCTGCAGGTGGTGAACTTTGCCGAAGGAAAAGTGAGCCTGGCAGTGGTTAAAGCCTATTACGGTGGACCATTGATCGGCAATGCGCTTTCCACCATGCGCGAGCACATGCCGCATATCGATACGCGCGTCGCAGCCATTTTCCGTCACGACAGGCCAATCCGCCCGCAAGGTTCCACGATTGTCGAAGCAGGTGATGAAGTCTTCTTTATTGCGGCCTCACAGCATATTCGTGCGGTGATGAGTGAACTTCAGCGTCTCGAAAAACCCTATAAACGCATTATGCTGGTCGGCGGCGGCAATATAGGTGCAGGTCTGGCACATCGGTTAGAGAAAGATTACAGCGTAAAATTGATCGAGCGCGATCAACAGCGTGCTGCTGAACTGGCGGAAAAACTGCAAAATACGATCGTATTTTATGGCGATGCGTCGGATCAGGAGTTGCTGGCTGAAGAGCATATTGATCAAGTTGATCTCTTTATTGCCGTCACCAACGACGACGAGGCGAATATAATGTCCGCCATGCTCGCCAAGCGTATGGGAGCAAAGAAGGTCATGGTGCTTATTCAGCGCAAGGCGTATGTCGATCTGGTCCAGGGCAGCGTAATTGATATTGCCATTTCGCCGCAGCAGGCGACAATTTCCGCACTCCTGAGCCATGTTCGTAAAGCGGATATTGTCGGTGTATCATCGCTCCGCCGTGGCGTAGCGGAAGCCATAGAAGCCGTTGCTCACGGAGATGAAACTACGTCACGCGTCGTGGGCCGGTCGATTGACGAAATTAAGCTGCCACCAGGCACGATTATCGGCGCCGTTGTGCGCGGGAATGACGTCATGATTGCCAATGACAATTTACGTATTGAGCAAGGCGATCACGTAATTATGTTCCTTACCGATAAAAAGTTTATTACCGACGTCGAACGTTTATTCCAGCCAAGTCCATTCTTCCTTTAAACCTTTAAAGAATTGGGTGCTCGAGAAAGAGCACCCACACTTTATCCTTTTCATTTCTGTGCCTTTTATTTTTCATAACGTTTAATTATCCCGAATGGCAATTGGCTAATCATTTGTTAAACTTATACTCGTCAGCTGGCACAAGGAGAGAACAATGAGTTTTATTAAAGAATTTCGCGAATTTGCGATGCGCGGGAACGTGGTGGATTTGGCAGTGGGTGTCATTATTGGTGCAGCATTCGGCAAGATTGTTTCATCATTAGTGGCCGACATTATCATGCCACCTTTAGGGCTGTTAATCGGGGGCATTGATTTCAAACAATTCGCTTTCACACTGCGTGAAGCGCAAGGTGATGTTCCGGCAGTAGTTATGCACTACGGCGTATTTATTCAGAACGTATTTGATTTTGTGATTGTCGCGTTTGCCATTTTTATGGCTATCAAGCTGATCAACAGGCTCAACCGTAAAAAAGAAGAGCCGGCTGCAGCACCTGCACCAACCAAAGAAGAAGTGCTGCTGAGTGAGATCCGCGATCTGCTAAAAGAGCAGAATAACCGCGTATAATCAACAGATAAAAGCAGGAAGGCCAGTGGTAAATAAGCGATTCGCTTGCTTGCCACTGGCCTCCCAGTTACCCCGTTTTTCATGTTTGTTTTTACGCAGATAACTTCCTTTCCCTTTTTTATTCTTCTCAACGCGCTGCCTGAATAACGGGTCGTGAAGTAACGCCTCAATGGCATTGTCCTTAATTTGTCCTTTCGTGTGCTGATAGCGGCTCATAATGTCTCCAGAGCAGGGTTTATGACGACGGGAGTCTAGACCCGGATGAACTAAAAATCAACAGCCCAGTTTTTCTCCACTCGCTCCCTGTTCAAGGGCTTCGAGAATTGAACAGTAAATACTGCTGTGGGCCGTCCCGCAGCAGGCATCATTCAGCCTTTGCAGAGAGCGCTGCATGGTTTGCAACTCCTGAATGCGCGCTTCAACTTCATCCAGCCGGGCCTGCACAATGCTCTTAGATTCCTGGCAGGTGTGATGTTCCGGATCGATGCGGATCGATAATAACTCGCGGATCGAATCCAGCGTGAAGCCGAGCTGACGCGCGTAACGAATAAACCGCAGGCGCTGCAGATCGTTATCGGTATAAAGGCGAAAGCCCCCTTCAGTACGAACTTCATGATCGATCATCTGCTGCTTTTCGTAATATCGGATGGTATCCGGCGTGACGTTCGCAAGCTTAGCAAGTTCACCGATGCGGTACATAGCTACTCCTCTTTTATTTTCTGCATCACTCTTTCGCCGTATTCTCCGCGCAGAAAATCAGTGTTCATCCCAGCCTGACGCAGCTTGAGTTCAAGTAGGGCGAGGCGGCGGCTAAGTTCAGAGTATCGCGGATCGTCATGGCGGATCCCTTTGAGAAGATCGGCCAGTTCTACAGCCTCTCTGCGCTGTTCGAGCTCCGGAGGGAGACATCCTGCATTTTTAAGTAAACGGTATCCAGCCCGTAGTTCAGGCGCAATGTACGAATCATCATCAAGCACAAGGGGTTCGCCGCTCCCCGGGAGATCGTCGAATTCACCTTTACTTTGGGCATCGCGAATATGGCGTTCTGCCCACTGGTCAAGCAACCACATTACCAGCTCCAGGGGATGAACAGAATTGATACAGACATTGTAGAGAAGTGGGGATATCGCGGATATAAAAAAACCCGCCGGAGCGGGTTTTTTTACGTTACTACAGATTACTCTGCAGCAGCTTCTGCTTTCTCTGAACGATCAACCAGCTCGATGTAAGCCATCGGCGCGTTGTCGCCTGCACGGAAACCACACTTCAGAATGCGAGTGTAACCACCGGCACGGCTCGCGAAACGCGGGCCCAGTTCGTTAAACAGTTTTGCCACGATCTCGTTATCACGAGTACGGGCGAATGCCAGACGACGATTAGCAACGCTGTCAGTCTTGGCAAGAGTAATCAGCGGCTCAACTACGCGACGCAGCTCTTTCGCTTTAGGCAGGGTCGTCTTGATGATCTCATGACGAACCAGTGAACCTGCCATGTTGCGGAACATAGCCTGGCGATGGCTGCTGTTGCGGTTCAGTTGACGACCACTCTTACGATGGCGCATGACCTTATCCTTCTCAGTAAAACCTTAACCTGTGATCCGGTTACTCGTCAGCAATGCTTGCCGGTGGCCAGTTTTCCAGGCGCATGCCCAGAGACAGACCACGTGAAGCCAGCACGTCTTTAATCTCAGTAAGAGATTTTTTACCCAGGTTCGGCGTTTTCAGCAACTCAACCTCGGTACGCTGTACCAGATCACCGATATAGTGGATAGCTTCTGCCTTGAGGCAGTTAGCAGAGCGGACAGTCAATTCGAGATCGTCAACAGGGCGCAGCAGGATCGGATCGAATTCTGGTTTCTCTTCTTTCACTTCCGGCTGACGTACATCACGTAAGTCAACGAAAGCTTCCAGTTGTTCTGCCAGGATGGTTGCCGCACGACGAATCGCCTCTTCAGGATCGATTGTGCCGTTGGTTTCCATTTCGATGACCAGCTTGTCCAGGTCGGTACGCTGTTCTACACGCGCTGCTTCAACATTGTAGGCAATACGCTCTACAGGGCTATAGCATGCGTCGACCAGCAGACGGCCGATTGGGCGCTCATCTTCTTCCGAATGAATTCGGGCAGAAGCCGGCACATAACCACGACCGCGCTGAACTTTGATACGCATGCTAATAGCTGCGTTCTCATCGGTCAGGTGGCAGATCACGTGCTGCGGCTTGACGATTTCAACATCACCGTCGTGGGTGATGTCGGCTGCAGTCACAGGGCCAATGCCAGATTTATTCAGAGTAAGAATAACTTCATCTTTACCCTGAACTCTCACCGCCAGCCCTTTCAGGTTGAGCAGGATTTCAAGGATATCTTCCTGAACGCCTTCTTTGGTGCTGTACTCATGAAGTACACCATCAATCTCAACCTCGGTCACCGCGCAACCCGGCATCGATGAGAGCAGAATACGGCGCAGTGCGTTACCCAGAGTATGGCCAAAGCCACGCTCTAAAGGCTCAAGGGTCACCTTGGCGTGCGTCGAACTCACTTGCTCGATATCTACCAGGCGCGGTTTTAGAAACTCTGTCACAGAACCCTGCATTGTGTCCTCTCTTTGGTACTAAGCTTTACTTGGAGTAAAGCTCGACGATCAGGTGTTCGTTAATGTCCGCAGACAGATCAGAACGTTCTGGCTGACGCTTGAACGTACCTTCCATCTTGCCAGCATCAACTTCCAGCCAGGTTGGCTTTTCACGCTGCTCAGCCAGCTCCAGAGCGGCCTTCACGCGAGATTGCTTTTTCGCTTTCTCACGAATGCTAACAACGTCATTCGCTTTAACCTGATAAGAAGCGATGTTAACAACACGACCGTTTACCATGATTGCTTTGTGGCTAACCAGCTGACGTGATTCAGCACGAGTAGCGCCGAAGCCCATACGGTATACAACGTTGTCCAGACGACCTTCCAGCAGAGCCAGCAGGTTTTCACCTGTGTTGCCTTTCAGACGTGCTGCTTCTTTATAGTAGTTACGGAACTGACGCTCCAGCACACCGTACATACGGCGAACTTTTTGCTTTTCACGCAACTGCACACCATAGTCAGACAGACGCGGTTTACGCGCACCGTGCTGGCCAGGAGCTTGTTCAATTTTACACTTGGTATCGATCGCGCGAACGCCAGACTTAAGGAATAAGTCGGTGCCCTCACGACGGCTCAGCTTGAGCTTAGGACCCAAATATCTTGCCATTTTCTATCTCCAACTAACCTAAAAAACGGAGCGTTATACGCGACGTTTTTTCGGCGGACGACAACCGTTATGAGGGATCGGAGTCACATCAGTAATATTCGTGATGCGGAAACCAGCGGCGTTCAGAGCGCGAACAGTAGATTCACGACCCGGACCCGGACCTTTAACCATAACTTCCAGATTCTTGATGCCGTATTCTTTTACGGCTTCTGCGCAACGCTCTGCTGCAACCTGAGCTGCGAACGGAGTGGATTTGCGAGAACCACGGAAACCGGAACCACCGGCTGTTGCCCAACCCAATGCGTTACCCTGACGATCAGTAATAGTAACGATGGTGTTGTTGAAAGAAGCATGGATATGAGCCACGCCGTCAGAGACTTGTTTTCTTACACGTTTACGTGCACGAACTGGTGCCTTTGCCATTATTCAATCACCCCGATTATTTCTTGATCGGTTTGCGCGGACCCTTACGGGTACGTGCGTTGGTCTTAGTACGCTGACCGCGCACTGGCAGACCACGACGATGACGCAAACCGCGATAGCAACCAAGATCCATCAGGCGCTTGATGCTCATGCTGATTTCACGGCGCAGATCACCTTCAACGACAAATTTGGCAACTTCGTCACGCAGCGTGTCGATTTGTTCTTCAGACAGCTCACTGATCTTAACATCTTCAGCGATACCCGCTGCAGCCAGAATGGCTTTAGAACGGGTCTTGCCGACGCCGTAGATCGAAGTTAATGCGATCACAGCATGTTTCTGATCAGGAATGTTAATGCCTGCTATACGGGCCACTATGCACTCCTACTATTTAATATGTACGCACCATGCTGAAAAGCCCGTTTTCAGGATACTCAAATGGAAACGTACAGACATACAAAAGATTGGCTGGCTAATCTAGCCAGCTCAACCCAACTTTGCAAGAAAAATATGCGAAATAATCAGCCTTGGCGCTGTTTATGCTTCGGCTCGGCACTGCAAATCACACGGATGACACCATCACGCTTAACGATTTTGCAGTTACGGCATAATTTCTTGACGGAAGCACGAACTTTCATTTTTACTCTCCGTAACTTCTCAGACGACCATTTAGCGGCCGTAGCCTTTCAGGTTCGCCTTCTTCAATGCAGACTCGTACTGACTCGACATCATCAGAGTTTGCACTTGAGCCATAAAGTCCATAATCACGACAACAACGATAAGCAGTGAGGTCCCACCGAAGTAGAACGGTACTTTCATTGCATCACGCATGAACTCCGGGATCAGGCAGATAAAAGTAATATAAAGCGCACCAACCAAAGTCAGGCGAGTCATTACTTTATCGATATACTTCGCCGTTTGCTCTCCCGGACGAATTCCTGGTACAAATGCACCGGACTTCTTCAGGTTATCTGCTGTTTCACGCGGGTTGAAGACCAACGCCGTGTAGAAGAAACAGAAGAAGATGATCGCAGACGCATAGAGTAACACATAAAGTGGTTGCCCAGGCTGCAAATACAGCGAAATTGTTGTCAGCCAGTTCCAACCAGTACCGCCCCCGAACCATGACGCGATGGTTGCCGGGAACAGAATAATACTGGAAGCGAAGATAGCCGGGATAACCCCCGCCATGTTCACTTTCAGCGGTAAATGTGTGCTCTGTGCAGCATAGACACGACGACCTTGCTGACGTTTAGCGTAGTTCACCACAATGCGGCGTTGACCACGTTCAACGAAGACAACAAAGAACGTCACTGCAAATACTAATACTGCAACCAACAGCAACAGGAGGAAGTGCAGGTCGCCTTGACGCGCTTGCTCGATAGTGTGGGCGATGGCTGGCGGGAGGCCCGCAACAATACCGGCGAAGATAATGATTGAGATACCGTTACCGATACCACGCTCAGTAATCTGTTCGCCGAGCCACATCAGGAACATAGTCCCTGTGACCAGACTTACAACAGCGGTGAAGTAGAATGCAAAGCCCGGGTTTAACACCAGGCCCTGCATACCAGGCATATTCGGCAGACCGGTAGCAATACCGATCGACTGGAATATTGCCAGCACCAGAGTACCGTAACGGGTGTACTGACTAATCTTACGACGTCCAGACTCCCCTTCTTTCTTCAACTCTGCCAGGGCCGGATGAACGACCGTCAGCAGCTGGATAATAATAGATGCCGAAATGTACGGCATAATACCCAATGCAAAGATAGAAGCACGGCTGAGAGCACCACCAGAGAACATGTTGAACATTTCAATGATGGTGCCTCGCTGTTGCTCAAGCAGTTTGGCAAGTACAGCGGCATCGATACCAGGGATCGGAATAAAAGAGCCAATACGGAACACAATCAGCGCGCCGATAACAAACAGCAGTCTGCGTTTCAGCTCGCCAAATCCACCTTTGGCACTTTGAAAATCTAATCCCGGTTGCTTAGCCATCTGCTACTTATTCCTCAATTTTACCGCCAGCAGCTTCGATAGCAGCACGAGCACCTTTAGTAACACGCAGGCCACGAACAGTTACCGGAGTAGAAACTTCACCAGCCAGGATCACTTTCGCGAACTCGATCTGGATACCGATAATGTTTGCTGCTTTCAGCGTGTTCAGGTCTACAACGCCGCCTTCAACTTTCGCCAGGTCAGACAGACGGATTTCCGCTGTAATCGCTGCTTTGCGAGAAGTGAAGCCGAACTTCGGCAGACGACGGTACAGTGGCATCTGGCCACCCTCGAAACCGCGACGTACGCCACCGCCAGAACGAGAGTTCTGACCTTTGTGACCACGACCACCGGTTTTGCCGAGGCCAGAACCGATACCACGACCCAGGCGTTTACCCGCCTTTTTAGAGCCTTCGGCCGGAGACAGAGTATTTAAACGCATCTCTTACTCCTCAACTTTAACCATGAAGTAAACCGCGTTGACCATACCACGAACAGCAGGAGTATCCTCGCGCTCAACGGTATGACCAATACGACGCAGACCCAGGCCAAGCAGCGTTGCCTTGTGTTTCGGCAGACGACCGATTGCACTGCGGGTTT
This sequence comes from Enterobacter cloacae complex sp. CARB60, assembly GCF_036487345.1. Classification (NCBI taxonomy): domain Bacteria; kingdom Pseudomonadati; phylum Pseudomonadota; class Gammaproteobacteria; order Enterobacterales; family Enterobacteriaceae; genus Enterobacter; species Enterobacter cloacae complex sp. CARB60. The sequence goes on along the minus strand of NZ_JAZKLC010000002.1, from coordinate 279,449 downwards.
GAGTGATTTTAATAGTCTTTGCCATGGTCAATTACCCCAGAATTTCTTCAACGGATTTACCACGCTTGGCAGCGACCATTTCTGGAGAATTCATATTTTCCAGGCCATCAATAGTTGCACGAACCACGTTGATCGGGTTGGTGGAACCATATGCTTTGGCCAGAACGTTATGAACCCCAGCAACTTCCAGAACGGCGCGCATTGCACCACCGGCGATGATACCGGTACCTTCTGAAGCTGGCTGCATGAATACACGAGAACCCGTGTGAACACCTTTAACTGGGTGCTGCAGGGTGCCGTTGTTCAGCGCGACGTTAATCATATTGCGACGGGCTTTTTCCATCGCTTTCTGGATCGCTGCTGGAACTTCACGCGCTTTACCGTAACCAAAACCAACGCGACCGTTACCATCGCCTACTACAGTCAGAGCTGTGAAGGAGAAAATACGACCACCTTTAACGGTTTTAGATACGCGGTTAACCGCGATCAGCTTTTCCTGCAGTTCGCCAGCCTGTTTTTCGATGTGAGCCATCTTACACCTCTACCTTAGAACTGAAGGCCAGCTTCACGGGCAGCATCTGCCAGTGCCTGGACACGACCATGATATTGGAACCCGGAACGGTCAAAGGAAACATTGCTGATGCCTTTTTCCAGAGCGCGTTCTGCAACAGCTTTACCTACAGCTGCAGCGGCGTCTTTGTTACCGGTGTACTTCAATTGTTCTGAGATAGCTTTTTCTACAGTAGAAGCAGCTACCAGAACTTCAGAACCGTTCGGTGCAATTACCTGTGCGTAAATATGACGCGGGGTACGATGTACCACCAGGCGAGTTGCACCCAGCTCTTTGAGCTTGCGGCGTGCGCGGGTCGCACGACGGATACGAGCAGATTTCTTATCCATAGTGTTACCTTACTTCTTCTTAGCCTCTTTGGTACGCACGACTTCGTCGGCGTAACGAACACCCTTGCCTTTATAAGGCTCAGGACGACGGTAGGCGCGCAGATCTGCTGCAACCTGACCGATCAGCTGTTTATCAGCGCCTTTCAGCACGATTTCAGTTTGAGTCGGACATTCTGCAGTGATACCGGCCGGCAGCGGATGCTCAACAGGGTGTGAGAAGCCCAGAGACAGGCCTACTGCATTCCCTTTGATAGCTGCACGATAACCTACACCAACCAGCTGAAGCTTTTTAGTGAAGCCTTCGGTAACACCAACAACCATTGAGTTCAGCAGGGCACGCGCGGTACCAGCCTGAGCCCATCCATCCACGAAACCATCACGTGGACCGAAGGTCAGAGCATTATCTGCATGTTTAACTTCAACAGCTTTGTTGAGGGTACGAGTCAGCTCGCCGTTTTTACCTTTGATCGTAATAACCTGACCGTCGATTTTTACATCAACGCCGGCAGGAATAACGACCGGTGCTTTAGCAACACGAGACATTCTTTCCTCCGATTAGGCTACGTAGCAGATAATTTCGCCACCAAGACCAGCTTGGCGCGCTGCACGATCAGTCATAACACCTTTAGAGGTAGAAACAACTGCGATACCAAGACCAGCCATAACTTTTGGCAGCTCATCTTTTTTCTTATAGATGCGCAGGCCTGGGCGGCTGACACGCTGAATGCTTTCTACAACAGCTTTACCCTGGAAATACTTGAGAGTAAGTTCCAGTTCCGGCTTGGTGTCGCCTTCAACTTTAAAATCTTCGATAAAACCTTCTTCCTTCAGCACGTTGGCAATTGCCACTTTCAGCTTGGCGGAAGGCATGGTGACCGCAACTTTGTTCGCGGCCTGACCGTTACGGATACGGGTCAGCATATCCGCGATCGGATCTTGCATGCTCATCTGTCTTTACTCCCGTGATTCAATTGGTAATTACCAGCTAGCCTTTTTCAAGCCTGGCACTTCACCGCGCATAGCGGCTTCACGCAGTTTGATACGGCTCAACCCAAACTTGCCCACATAACCATGTGGACGACCTGTTTGACGACAGCGGTTACGCTGACGAGACGGGCTGGAATCACGCGGCAGAGACTGCAGCTTGAGAACCGCATTCCAACGATCTTCGTCGGAAGCGTTCACATCAGAAATGATCGCTTTCAGTTCAGCGCGTTTAGCGAAGAATTTATCAGCTAAAGCTACGCGCTTTACTTCGCGTGCTTTCATTGATTGCTTAGCCATTCAGTAACCCTACCTTACTTGCGGAACGGGAAGTCAAAGGCAGCCAGCAGAGCACGGCCTTCTTCGTCAGATTTCGCAGTAGTGGTAATGGTAATATCCAAACCACGCACGCGGTCGACTTTATCGTAGTCGATTTCTGGGAAGATGATCTGCTCACGGACACCCATGCTGTAGTTACCACGACCGTCGAAAGACTTAGCGGACAAGCCACGGAAGTCACGGATACGTGGAACAGCAATAGTGATCAGGCGCTCAAAGAACTCCCACATGCGTTCGCCACGCAGAGTTACTTTACAGCCGATCGGATAGCCCTGACGGATTTTGAAGCCTGCAACAGATTTGCGTGCTTTGGTGATCAGCGGTTTTTGACCGGAGATTGCTGTCAGGTCAGCTGCTGCGTTATCCAGCAGTTTCTTGTCAGCGATCGCTTCACCAACACCCATGTTCAGGGTGATCTTCTCGACCCGAGGGACTTGCATGACAGAATTGTAGTTAAACTCAGTCATGAGTTTGTTAACTACTTCGTCTTTGTAGTAATCATGCAGTTTCGCCATCGTACTACTCCAAATTACTTGATAGTTTCGCTGTTAGACTTGAAGAAACGGACTTTTTTGCCGTCTTCGAATCTAAAGCCTACACGGTCAGCCTTGCCGGTAGCCGCATTGAAGATTGCAACGTTAGAAACCTGAATAGCAGCTTCTTTTTCAACGATGCCACCTGGTTGGTTCAGGGCCGGAACCGGCTTCTGATGTTTCTTAACCAGGTTGATACCTTCAACGACAAGTTTGCCGGAAGACAGAACATTTTTTACTTTACCGCGTTTACCTTTATCTTTACCGGTTAACACGATAACTTCGTCATCACGACGGATTTTCGCTGCCATGATTCGCTCCTTAGAGTACTTCTGGTGCCAGAGAGATAATTTTCATGAACTTCTCAGTACGAAGTTCACGAGTTACCGGCCCAAAGATACGCGTGCCGATAGGCTGCTCGCTGTTATTGTTTAAAATAACGCATGCATTACCATCGAAGCGAATGACAGAACCGTCAGGGCGACGAACACCCTTCTTGGTGCGCACCACTACCGCCTTCAGCACATCACCTTTTTTGACCTTACCACGTGGAATTGCTTCCTTGATGGTGATCTTGATGATGTCGCCTACGCCTGCGTAGCGACGGTGCGAGCCACCCAGAACCTTGATACACATTACGCGACGTGCACCGGAGTTGTCGGCGACGTTCAGCATAGTCTGTTCTTGGATCATTTTAGTGCTCCGCTAATGTCAACTACTACCTGAGACTCTAAAATCAGAGCCGTTAAAAAGCCCCATATCGAGGGCGCGGCATTATAACACCGCTTCTGCAATATGGGTAGAAAAAATAAACGGCTCATCGCTGAGCCGTTTATTCGTATTGAGAAGGCGTACTGTATTACAGAACCGCTTTCTCTACAACGCGAACCAGCGTCCAGGACTTAGTCTTGGACAGTGGACGGCATTCACGGATTTCAACCTTGTCGCCGATACCACATTCGTTGTTCTCGTCATGTACGTGCAGTTTGGTCGTACGCTTGATGAATTTACCGTAGATCGGGTGTTTCACAATACGTTCGATAGCTACAACAATGGATTTCTCCATTTTGTCGCTAACAACACGACCTTGCAGAGTACGGATTTTATCGGTCATTACGCACCCGCCTTCTGAGTCAGTAAAGTCTTAACGCGTGCAACATTGCGACGCACTTGCTTCAGCAGGTGAGTCTGTTGCAGCTGGCCACTTGCAGCCTGCATACGCAGGTTGAACTGCTCACGCAGCAGGTTCAGCAGCTCAGCGTTCAGCTCTTCAACGCTTTTTTCACGCAGCTCTTTTGCTTTCATTACATCACCGTCTTAGTTACAAAGGTGGTTTTGATAGGCAGTTTCGCTGCTGCCAGGCCGAAGGCTTCACGGGCCAGCTCTTCCGGAACACCGTCCATTTCATAAAGGACTTTGCCCGGTTGGATCAAGGCAACCCAGTACTCCACGTTACCTTTACCTTTACCCATACGAACTTCCAGCGGCTTCTCGGTGATCGGTTTGTCCGGGAATACACGGATCCAGATCTTACCTTGACGCTTAACTGCACGGGTCATTGCACGACGTGCTGCTTCGATCTGACGTGCAGTCAGACGACCACGGCCAACAGCTTTCAGACCGAAAGTGCCGAAGCTAACATCCGTACCCTGCGCCAGACCACGGTTGCGGCCTTTGTGCACTTTACGGAATTTTGTACGCTTTGGTTGTAACATCAGCGACGCTCCTTATTTACGGCCTTTACGCTGCTGCTTTTTAGGTTGAGCAGCCGGTTTTTCCGGTTGTTCAACAGCAGCCATACCACCCAGGATCTCACCTTTGAAGATCCATACCTTAACGCCGATTACACCGTAAGTGGTGTGCGCTTCAGAGGTGTTGTAGTCGATGTCAGCACGCAGAGTGTGCAGCGGTACGCGACCTTCACGGTACCATTCGGTACGTGCGATTTCCGCGCCGCCCAGACGGCCGCTAACTTCAACTTTAATACCTTTAGCGCCCAGACGCATTGCGTTCTGTACAGCACGCTTCATAGCACGACGGAACATAACACGACGTTCCAGCTGTGAAGTGATGCTGTCAGCAACCAATTTAGCGTCCAGTTCAGGCTTACGAACTTCAGCGATATTGATCTGTGCAGGAACGCCAGCGATATCCGCTACGACCTTGCGCAGTTTTTCTACGTCTTCGCCTTTCTTACCGATAACGATGCCAGGGCGAGCAGTGTGAATAGTCACACGGATGCTCTTAGCTGGACGCTCGATAACGATACGAGATACAGACGCTTTAGCCAGTTCCTTAGTCAGGTACTGACGTACTTTAAAATCGCTGTCCAGGTTGTCAGCGAATTCTTTGGTGTTCGCAAACCAGGTAGAGTTCCATGGTTTTACAATACCCAGGCGAATACCATTAGGATGTACTTTCTGACCCATTGCTAGTCTCCAGAGTCTCAGCGATCGGACACAACCACAGTAATGTGGCTGGTGCGCTTCAGGATGCGATCTGCACGACCTTTCGCACGCGGCATAATGCGCTTCATGCTTGGGCCTTCATCTACGAAAATTTTCGCGACTTTCAGATCGTCGATGTCAGCGCCATCGTTGTGTTCAGCGTTAGCAATGGCAGATTCCAGTACTTTCTTGACCAATACCGCAGCTTTCTTGTTGGTATAGGTCAGGATGTCCAGGGCCTGCGACACTTTCTTACCGCGAATCAGGTCAGCAACAAGGCGAACCTTCTGAGCAGAAGAACGAGCATGGCGATGTTGAGCTAAAGTTTCCATCTCTTCCTCCTACCTTATTTCTTCTTCGCTTTTTTATCAGCAGCGTGGCCGCGATAAGTACGAGTCGGTGCGAATTCACCCAGTTTGTGACCAACCATTTCGTCGGTAACAAAGACTGGAACGTGCTGACGACCATTATGGACAGCGATGGTCAAACCGATCATGTTAGGAAAGATCGTTGAACGACGGGACCAAGTGCGCAGGGGCTTCTTGTCTCCGCTTTCCACCGCTTTCTCTACCTTCTTCAGCAAGTGCAGGTCAATAAAAGGACCTTTCTTGAGAGAACGTGGCATGGCTTATCCTCTAAAATTATTTGCTACGGCGACGTACGATAAATTTATCAGTACGCTTGTTGCTGCGGGTCTTCTTACCTTTGGTCTGAACGCCCCACGGAGTTACCGGGTGCTTACCAAAGTTACGACCTTCACCACCACCATGTGGGTGGTCGACTGGGTTCATCGCAGTACCGCGAACGGTAGGACGAACACCACGCCAGCGTGCAGCACCTGCTTTACCCAGAACGCGCAGCATATGCTCAGCATTGCCAACTTCGCCCAGAGTAGCGCGGCAGTCTGCTTCGACTTTACGCATTTCACCAGAACGCAGACGCAGGGTGACATAAGCACCATCACGAGCAACGATCTGAACGTAAGTACCAGCGGAACGTGCCAGCTGACCGCCTTTACCTGGTTTCATTTCTACGTTATGAACGGTAGAACCAACCGGGATATTGCGCATCGGCAGGGTGTTGCCTGCTTTGATTGCAGCATCAACGCCAGACTGAATCTGGTCGCCAGCTTTCAGGCCTTTAGGGGCCAGGATGTAACGGCGTTCGCCGTCTTTGTACAGAACCAGCGCGATGTTCGCGGAACGGTTCGGATCGTACTCAAGACGTTCAACAACTGCTGGGATACCGTCTTTGTTGCGTTTGAAGTCAACAATACGATAAGCCTGCTTGTGGCCACCACCGATGTGACGAGTGGTGATACGGCCATTGTTGTTACGACCACCGGATTTGCTGTTTTTTTCCAGCAACGGAGCAAAAGGTTTGCCCTTGTGCAGCTCAGGGTTAACCACTTTAACTACGTGGCGACGACCCGGAGATGTCGGTTTACATTTAACAACTGCCATTGTATTACTCCTCCGACTTACTCAGCGCCGCCAACGAAGTCCAGATTCTGGCCTTCTTTCAGGGTGACGTAAGCTTTTTTCCAGTCGCTACGACGACCGATACGCTGTCCGTGACGTTTAACTTTCCCTTTAACTACCAGGGTGTTAACGACTTCGACTTCGACTTCAAACAGTTTCTGCACAGCAGCTTTGATCTCTGCTTTGGTCGCGTCTTTAGCAACTTTGAGAACGATGGTGTTTGTTTTTTCCATCGCAGTAGACGCTTTTTCAGAAACGTGCGGTGCGCGAAGCACCTTCAGCAGACGTTCTTCACGAATCATGCCAGCATCTCCTCAACTTGCTTAACAGCATCAGCAGTCATTACGACTTTGTCGAAGGCGATCAGGCTAACCGGGTCGATACCAGTCGCATCGCGTACGTCAACCTTGTGCAGGTTACGTGCGGCCAGGAACAGGTTCTCGTCCAGCTCACCGGTGATGATCAGCACATCTTCCAGAGCCATGTCTTTCAGTTTCTGTGCCAGCAGCTTAGTTTTAGGCGCTTCAACAGAGAACTTCTCGACAACGATCAGACGATCCTGACGTACCAGTTCGGACAGAATGCTTTTCAGCGCGCCGCGGTACATCTTTTTGTTAACTTTTTGACTGTGGTCCTGTGGACGCGCAGCGAAGGTCACGCCACCTGAACGCCAGATCGGGCTCTTGATAGAACCTGAACGCGCACGGCCGGTACCTTTCTGGCGCCATGGCTTTTTGCCAGAACCAGTTACTTCAGCACGAGTCTTCTGAGCACGAGTACCCTGACGAGCACCAGCTGCATAAGCAACTACAACCTGGTGAACCAGCGCTTCGTTGAAATCACGACCGAAGGTAGTTTCGGAAACAGTCAGCGCGCTCTGCGCGTCTTTCAATACTAATTCCATTGCTATCCCCTTACGCCTTCACAGCTGGTTTAACGATCAGGTCGCTACCGGTTGCACCCGGAACTGCACCTTTAACCAGCAGCAGGTTGCGCTCAGCGTCAACACGTACTACGTCCAGGCTCTGAACGGTTACACGTTCGTTACCCAGCTGACCTGCCATTTTCTTGCCTTTGAACACTTTGCCCGGAGTCTGGTTCTGACCGATAGAACCCGGAACGCGGTGAGACAAGGAGTTACCGTGGGTAGCGTCCTGGGTACGGAAGTTCCAGCGCTTAACGGTACCAGCAAAACCTTTACCTTTAGAGGTACCGGTTACGTCAACTTTTTTAACGTCAGCAAACAGCTCAACGCTAATGTCCTGACCTACGGTGAACTCTTCGCCTTCAGCAAGACGGAATTCCCACAGACCACGGCCAGCTTCTACGCCAGCTTTAGCGAAGTGACCCGCTTCTGGTTTGGTTACACGGTTAGCTTTTTTAGCACCAGTGGTCACCTGAACAGCGCGGTAGCCATCGTTAGCCAGATCTTTAACCTGAGTAACGCGGTTTGCTTCAACTTCGATTACGGTTACTGGGATTGAAACGCCATCTTCAGTGAAGATGCGGGTCATGCCCACTTTTTTACCGACTAAACCAATCATTGTATCAACCTCTCAATCGCTCGATGACCTGATTAACCCAGGCTGATCTGCACGTCTACACCGGCAGCCAGATCCAGACGCATCAGAGCATCAACGGTTTTCTCAGTTGGCTCAACGATGTCAACCAGACGCTTGTGAGTGCGGATTTCGTACTGATCGCGCGCGTCTTTGTTGACGTGCGGAGAGATCAGAACGGTGAAGCGCTCTTTGCGGGTCGGCAGCGGGATCGGACCACGGACTTGCGCACCAGTGCGCTTAGCAGTCTCGACGATTTCCGCGGTTGATTGATCGATCAGACGATGATCAAACGCTTTAAGGCGGATACGGATTCTTTGGTTCTGCATGAGACCAGAGCTCCAATTATTTTATAAACGAAAATGATTACTCCTCAAACCCATTACGATTGATGGGAGAGTGTAACCGTTCTTACGTAGCTCCCCAATTGGGAGCATTGTTGAGTAACAAAATGAGCTACTCTGGTTCAGATTGAACCCGCCGTCAATTACGACAAGCCCGCGCATTATACGTAAATCTGGGCAAGACGCAAGTGCCGTTTAGAAATTAAGCGCCTGAGGCGCAGTATGCGTACGGCCACGCAACTTTTCACGCAATGTATCCCTTCTCAATGCTTTGTCTCGAGCCCCTACGCAATTGTCGTTTTTGTCGATTGCCGGCCAGGCCGATTATAACGAGTATGCGCTCAAACCCTTTTGAGGCCATTTCCATGTTAACCACCCTCCCCTTTTTGCTGGTCTATTTTTCGCTGACGGCCTTTCTTGTCCGTGCAGATATTCGCTACGGACTGCTTCCCGATAAATTTCTCTGCCCGCTACTCTGGACGGGCCTGCTCTTTCAGCTCTGTATCCATCCTGATTTTCTGCCGAGTGCGGTGGTGGGTGCGATGGCTGGATATATCGGCTTTGCCGTTATTTACTGGGGATATCGGTTTATCTGCCGGCGTGAAGGGATGGGATATGGCGATGTAAAATACCTGGCGGCGCTTGGCGCGTGGCATGGCTGGTGCATGCTGCCTGCGCTGGCGTTACTCGCTGCGCTTATGGCGCTACTTAGCATTCTTGTGTTTTCGTTACTCACCCCTGAAAAAAGGGCATTAAAAAACCCACTGCCTTTTGGGCCATTTCTGGCAGCAGCGGGTTTATGCGTAGGTTGGAAGACGGTTGTTACTCTTCCACTTTAATCTGCGACTGAAGATAGTTCTGCAGGCCGATTTTAGCAATCAGATCCAGCTCCGTTTCCAGCCAGTCAATGTGGCCTTCTTCATCGGCCAGGATCTGGATCATCATATCGCGACTGACGTAGTCGTGTACGCTGTCTGCGTAGGCAATGGCTTCACGGAGATCTTTGGCGCCTTCAAGCTCCAGCCTGAGGTCGGAACGCAGCATCTCTTCGACATCTTCTCCGATGCCCAGCTTTCCGAGATCCTGCAGGTTTGGAATGCCTTCAAGGAATAAAATACGCTCGATATATTTATCGGCGTGCTTCATTTCATCGATCGATTCATGGTACTCAACGTCGTTCAGACGTTTAAGCCCCCAGTTTTTGAACATTCTCGCGTGAAGAAAGTACTGGTTAATTGCGACAAGCTCATTTCCCAATAATTTATTGAGATAACTTATGATTTTAACATCACCTTTCATTATATAGTCCCTCCGCTTCCACTCATTGAAGCGTAGATCGGGCTACAGGGATGTCAAAAAAAAGATGGGCGCTTACGCGATCTCTTTGTATTCCGGGATCTGCATCAATTCGTCCTGCATGATTTCTCGCGCAGCACGTACGCATTTACCGCATTGATTTCCCACCGGAACAAATTTGCGTAGCTGCTGAAATGACTGAGGCTGAAACTGGCGAACGGCCTGACGTATTTTCTTGTCGCTTACACCATTACATAAACAAACGTACATAGAGACTCCCGTTCAAATTATGCGCAAAGTGTAAGTGAGAATGGTTATGATTACAATAGCACAAGCGCCACAATACGGGGCGGGAGCAGGCAAAAAATGCGAAATTTTGTGACAGTGCCTAAACGGCAGAAAACAAAAAAGGACGCCGAAGCGTCCTTTTTTTATTCAGGGATAATTAATTAGCCCAGAACTTTAGCAACAACGCCCGCGCCAACGGTACGGCCGCCTTCACGGATTGCGAAACGCAGACCGTCGTCCATCGCGATTGGGTGGATCAGAGTCACAACCATCTTGATGTTGTCGCCTGGCATTACCATCTCTACGCCTTCTGGCAGTTCGATGGTACCGGTCACGTCAGTTGTACGGAAGTAGAACTGTGGACGGTAGCCTTTGAAGAACGGAGTATGACGGCCGCCTTCGTCTTTGGACAGAATGTACACTTCAGATTCGAACTTGGTGTGTGGCTTGATTGAGCCTGGCTTCGCCAGTACCTGACCACGTTCGATTTCTTCACGTTTGATACCACGCAGCAGAACACCAACGTTCTCACCAGCACGGCCTTCGTCCAGCAGTTTGCGGAACATTTCAACGCCAGTACAGGTAGACTTCGCAGTCTCTTTGATACCAACGATTTCAACTTCTTCGCCAACTTTGATGATACCGCGCTCTACACGACCGGTAACAACGGTACCACGACCGGAGATGGAGAATACGTCTTCGATTGGCAGCAGGAATGGCTTGTCAATCGCACGCTCTGGTTCTGGGATGTAAGAATCCAGGAAGCCAGCCAGTTCGATGATTTTCGCTTCCCACTCAGCTTCGCCTTCCAGCGCTTTCAGAGCAGAACCACGAACGATTGGAGTATCATCGCCTGGGAAATCGTACTGAGACAGCAGTTCACGAACCTCCATCTCTACCAGTTCCAGCAGCTCTTCGTCATCAACCATGTCGCATTTGTTCAGGAACACGATGATGAAAGGAACGCCTACCTGACGACCCAGCAGGATGTGCTCACGAGTCTGAGGCATTGGGCCGTCAGTCGCAGCAACAACCAGGATCGCGCCGTCCATCTGCGCAGCACCGGTGATCATGTTTTTAACATAGTCGGCGTGGCCTGGGCAGTCTACGTGTGCGTAGTGGCGAGTCGGGGTGTCATATTCAACGTGGGAAGTGTTGATGGTGATACCACGAGCTTTTTCTTCTGGGGCGTTATCGATCTGGTCGAATGCACGAGCAGAACCACCGTAGGTTTTAGCCAGAACGGTAGTGATTGCAGCAGTCAGGGTAGTTTTACCATGGTCAACGTGGCCGATAGTACCAACGTTGACGTGCGGTTTTGTACGTTCAAATTTTTCTTTAGACACGGCTATATTCCTTACTATAGTGCTCTCCCCTGTGGAGAGAGCACGGGACTTAGGTTTTAATCCTGTGGATTACTTACCACGGGCTTCAATAACGGCCTGAGCAACGTTGTTAGGCGCATCATCATACTTCAGGAATTCCATGGTGTATGATGCACGACCTTTGGTCAGAGAACGCAGCTGAGTTGCATATCCGAACATTTCAGACAGCGGAACTTCAGCGTGGATCTTAACGCCAGTTACTTCGGATTCCTGACCACGCAGCATACCGCGACGACGGCTCAAGTCACCGATAACGTCACCGGTGTTCTCTTCAGGAGTTTCTACTTCAACCTTCATGATCGGCTCAAGCAGAACTGGTTTTGCTTTCTTAAAGCCTTCTTTAAAGGCAATAGACGCAGCCAGTTTAAACGCCAGTTCAGAGGAGTCAACGTCGTGGTAAGAACCGAAGTGCAGACGAACACCCATGTCAACAACCGGATAGCCAGCCAGAGGGCCCGCTTTCAGCTGTTCCTGGATGCCTTTATCAACGGCTGGGATGTATTCGCCAGGAATTACACCACCTTTGATGTCGTTGATGAACTCGTAACCTTTCGGGTTAGAGCCCGGCTCCAGTGGGTACATGTCGATCACAACGTGACCGTACTGACCGCGACCACCAGACTGCTTAGCGTGTTTACCTTCAACATCGGTAACTTTCGCGCGAATCGCTTCGCGGTAAGCAACCTGAGGTTTACCCACGTTCGCTTCAACGTTGAATTCACGCTTCATACGGTCAACGATGATGTCCAGGTGCAGTTCACCCATACCAGCGATGATGGTCTGGTTAGATTCTTCATCAGTCCATACGCGGAATGATGGGTCTTCTTTCGCCAGACGGCCCAGAGCCAGACCCATTTTTTCCTGGTCAGCTTTGGTTTTTGGTTCAACTGCGATGGAGATTACCGGCTCAGGGAATTCCATACGCTCCAGAATGATCGGGTGATCTGGGTCACACAGGGTGTCACCAGTGGTCACGTCTTTCAGACCGATAGCTGCAGCGATGTCGCCCGCACGAACTTCTTTGATCTCTTCACGTTTGTTAGCGTGCATCTGTACGATACGGCCAAAACGTTCACGCGCCGTTTTCACGGAGTTCAGGATGGTGTCACCGGAGTTAACCACACCAGAGTAAACGCGGAAGAAGGTCAGGTTACCCACGAATGGGTCGGTAGCAATTTTGAACGCCAGTGCTGAGAATGGCTCTTCGTCGCTTGCGTGACGCTCAGCTGGAGTATCTTTACCGTCGTCCAGGATGCCGTTGATCGCAGGAACGTCAACAGGGGATGGCAGGTAGTCAACTACCGCATCCAGCATTGCCTGAACACCTTTGTTCTTGAATGCAGAACCACAGGTTACCAGGATGATTTCGTTGTTCAGAACGCGCTGACGCAGAGCTTTTTTGATCTCTTCTTCAGTCAGTTCTTCACCACCCAGGTATTTCTCCATCAGCTCTTCAGAAGCTTCAGCAGCGGATTCGATCAGGTTCTGGTGCCATTCGTCAGCCAGGTCCTGCATCTCAGCCGGGATATCTTCGTATTCGAAGGTAACGCCCTGGTCTGCATCGTTCCAGTTGATGGCTTTCATTTTCACCAGGTCGATAACGCCGGTGAAGCCTTCTTCAGCACCAATTGCCAGCTGCAGCGGAACAGGGTTCGCGCCCAGACGGGATTTGATCTGACCAACAACTTTCAGGAAGTTAGCACCCATACGGTCCATTTTGTTAACGAACGCGATGCGTGGAACTTTATATTTGTTCGCCTGACGCCATACGGTCTCAGACTGTGGCTGAACACCACCAACTGCGCAATAAACCATTACCGCGCCGTCAAGAACACGCATGGAACGTTCTACTTCGATGGTGAAGTCAACGTGGCCCGGGGTGTCGATGATGTTTACGCGATGCGGTTCGTACTGCTTAGCCATACCTGACCAGAATGCAGTAGTCGCTGCGGAGGTGATAGTAATACCACGCTCCTGCTCCTGTTCCATCCAGTCCATGGTGGCTGCGCCGTCATGAACTTCACCGATTTTATGGTTTACACCGGTGTAGAACAGAATACGTTCGGTAGTAGTGGTTTTACCGGCGTCGATGTGCGCACTGATACCGATGTTACGGTAGCGTGCGATGGGTGTTGTACGAGCCATTTGATTCCTCGTTTATATCTTTAGGCGTTCAGTTAAGTTACCCAGAGCGGGCGGCTTCTCTGAAGCGCCCGCCTGGTGACTAATACTCCGAAGGGATTACCAACGGTAGTGTGCGAACGCCTTGTTGGCTTCTGCCATACGGTGAACGTCTTCACGTTTCTTAACTGCAGTACCTTTGTTGTCTGCAGCATCAGAAAGTTCGTTCGCCAGACGCAGAGCCATGGATTTATCACCGCGTTTACGAGCAGCTTCAACGATCCAACGCATTGCCAGAGCATTACGACGAACCGGACGAACTTCAACTGGAACCTGATAAGTAGAACCACCAACGCGGCGGGACTTAACTTCTACAGTTGGGCGAACGTTGTCGAGAGCGACTTCGAAAGCTTCCAGTTCATTTTTACCAGAACGCTGAGCCAGGGTCTCAAGCGCGCTGTATACGATTGCTTCTGCAGTAGATTTTTTACCATCTACCATCAGGATATTTACAAATTTTGCCAGCAGTTCTGATCCGAATTTCGGATCTGGAAGGATTTTACGCTGACCAATGACGCGACGACGTGGCATGGGAATACTCCGTTGTTAATTCAGGATTGTCCAAAACTCAAAGAGTTTAGTTTGACATTAAGATAAATCAGTTTGGCCTTACTTAACGGAGAACCATTAAGCCTTAGGACGCTTCACGCCGTACTTGGAGCGAGCCTGCTTACGGTCTTTAACACCTGAGCAGTCGAGCGCACCACGAACGGTGTGGTAACGAACACCCGGAAGGTCTTTAACACGACCGCCACGGATCAGGATCACGGAGTGTTCCTGCAGGTTGTGACCTTCACCACCGATGTAGGAAGTCACTTCGAAACCGTTAGTCAAACGCACACGGCATACTTTACGCAGTGCGGAGTTTGGTTTTTTAGGAGTGGTGGTATATACACGAGTACATACGCCACGTTTCTGCGGGCAGGCTTCCAGCGCAGGCACGTTGCTCTTTGCAACTTTGCGTGCGCGTGGTTTGCGTACCAGCTGGTTAACTGTTGCCATTAAATAGCTCCTGGTTTTAGCTTTTGCTTCGTAAACACGTAATAAATCGACCTCATACAATATGAGGACGCGAAATTTTAGGGCTACGTCGAAAAGGTGTCAAGAAATATACAGCGATCTCAGATCACCAGTTCATTTGACTGGCGTGCGTCACAGTAAGATTGACGAAATCAGTATAGCCAACCACGTCAATTTTGGCTGAAATTTGACCAGAAAGACCCCGCGCATCCAGATCGTCTTTCAGCACAGAGACTGTTATGGGGGCATTCGTGAGAATTTCAACGAAACGACTGCCTTCCAGTGCGGCAAGCACGCCATCCTGAATCAGCAGCAGGTCATCACCTTCGCGCAGCATACTCAGTAACGCGTCGGTATCACATTGCCATGGTGAATGGCTCAGAGTATGGAGCATGACGGCCTCAGAAAGTCAGAATAGTGTCGTAGTGGGAAAGGTGTTCGCGCAATGCAGCAGAAGACAGGACTGTCGCATCCAGCACGAAAGGCGTCTTATCATCCAAACCGCGAGCGGCCAGCGAGTCGGCGCAGACATAAAGGGTTTCAATATCGTACAGCGGCAGCACTTTAAAAGTAGCGATGTAATCACGCGCCAGAATGGCCTGAGGCTGTTGCCCCGCCAGAAGCTGAAATACGCCGTCCCCCAAAAAGAAGACACCGATATCTTCGGTCAATGCTGATGTCGCAAGTAACGCATCCAGCCCTTCGCGACCAGAAGTGCTGCCGTGCGGCGCAGACGTAAAAACAAATGCTACGCGCTTCATCAGAATTGCACCACTCTGTCGCAGGTTAATGCCGCCTGTGCCAATGCACCCAGACCACTCAACGAAAAACCGGGCTGCAGGTTAGAACCCGATAAACCAAGGCGCGCGGCTTCGGTTGCATCGGTCACGCCGCGGCGCAGTGCCGCCGCCACGCAGATGTGCAGTTCTACGCCCTGCTTTTCGTTTAATGCCTGCCAGGCGCGCACCAGATCGAACTCATCGCTCGCCGGTGACGTAAACTGATTCGCGTTATATACCCCTTCCCGATAGAAGAAGACGCTCGCCAGCTCATGTCCGGCCGCCAGTAGCGCATGCGCAAACTGCAGCGCGCTGCTGGCCTGCTGAGTACCGTACGCCGGGCCTGTCACCATTAACGCAAAACGCATTACTTGTCTTGTCCCAGGAAATCGCCGCTTTTGAACTGGCGAATATAGAGGTAGACCGTGTGCTTGGAGATGTTCAGACGATCGGCCACCTGGTTGATGGCGTCTTTAATATCAAAAATCCCTTTCTCATAGAGATTGAGCACGATCTGACGATTCTTGGCGTTGTTCGAGACGTTGCGATCGGCATTCACCTCTTCAATCGTAAACTCAAGCGTCTGCGTCACCAGATCTTCAACGGAGGAGGCAAAGTTAACAGAAGAGCCAACGTCCGGCGTTTCTGGTGGAATAAAGGTGCTCATAATTTGCGAGAATGGCACATCAAGGTTCATGTTGATGCACAGCAGCCCAATAACACGATGGTCGCGGTTTCGAATCGCGATGGTTTCTGATTTCATCAGCACGCCGCTTTTGGCGCGGGTGAAATAGCATTTGGAGACGCTGCTGTCCGCGCCGGTCATGTCATGCAGCATACGCAATGCAAGGTCGGTAATTGGCGAGCCAATTTTACGGCCAGTATGCTCACCATTCGCAATGCGGATGGCGGAACACTTCAGATCTTGCAGGGAGTGCAATACGATTTCGCAGTGGGAGCCAATGAGCATCGCTAACCCGTCCACTACCGCTTCATAGGATTTCAGAATATCGAAGTCGGTCTGATCGAAAGGACGTTGATCCAGCAAATCAAGTTCACTGGTTTCGTTGGTTAAAAGCGACCTGGACATGAAAAAAACACTCCTTTTCAGGAGCCTGTCGTTAGGTTTTCAGGGCAGGCTCATTATCTACACGGACAACTAAATTAATACAGCGTGCCTAACGCTTTCCAGTGTTAATTATATCTGCCCCACAATAAAAAACCGCCGCCTTAAAGGCGGCGGTTTTTTTTCAGCATTACTTCTTAGCAGCAGCGGCTTTATCGTCAGCCGGCGCGTCTGCCTTGGCATCCGCTTTCGGTGCCGGTTTGATGTCCAGCAGTTCTACGTCAAAGACCAGCGTAGAGTTAGCAGGGATACCCGGAACGCCGGTTTTGCCGTAGGCCAGATCCGGTGGGATAACCATCTTGATCTTGCCGCCTTTCTTGATGTTTTTCAGGCCTTCAGTCCAGCCAGGGATCACACCATCCAGACGGAAAGAGAGCGGCTCACCGCGGGTGTAAGAGTTATCGAACTCTTTACCGTCGATCAGCGTACCTTTGTAGTTCACAACAACGGTGTCGCTGTCTTTAGGCGCATCGCCGGTACCTTCTTTCTCAACTTTGTATACCAGGCCAGTAGAAGAGGTTTTTACACCCTTCTCTTTAGCAAAGGTATCGCGGTAGGCTTTGCCTTTCGCTTCGTTGTCTTTAGCGTCCGCGTCCATCTTAGTCTGCGCGGCACCCTTCACGCGCGCTTCGAACGCCTGCAGAGTCTGTTCAATTTCCTGGTCAGACAGCTTGCTCTTATCTGCAAATGCGTCCTGAACGCCCGCGATCAGCTGAGCTTTATCCAGTTTGATGCCCAGTTTCTCTTGTTCTTTCAGAGAGTTTTCCATGTAACGACCCAGAGATGCGCCCAGTGCGTAGGCGGATTTCTGGTCGTCATTTTTGAACGCCGCTTTGCTGTCTGCAGTAGCAGCAGGCTTCGCAGCAGTATCAGCAGCGAATGACAGCGGCGCGTTCAGCGCAACAGCCATCGTCGTCGCCAGCAGCGTTACTTTAAACAGTGATTTCATCCATATCTCCAGGGCCTGGGGACTTTCACCCCAGCGTTAAACGTAAATGAGTGACGTACTATAAAACGTTGCAGAAGAAATCTACAGACAGACACGTCCAATTCTCGCCACTTTTCAGACTATTTTTGTTTAAATAAGTTTCCTGCCAAGGGGATGCGAACTGTACTTAAAGATAAACTCAGTTAAACTGCGCCGCCGCTGGGCCATTATGGCAAATCTGAAACAAACGAGGTGAATGATGAAGGATACAACGATAGAAGCGAGAATGGCTGAGCTGGAAAGCCGCCTGGCTTTTCAGGACATCACCATCGAAGAGCTAAACCAGACCGTGACCGCACATGAGCTCGAAATGGCAAAACTGCGGGATCTGCTGCGTCTGCTCACTGAAAAAGTGAAGGCAACGCAGTCATCGCTCATCGCCTCTCAGTCAGAAGAGACGCCACCACCTCATTACTGAGGCGTAAAAAAAGCGGGATTATCCCGCTTTTTTTGTACCCGGTGGCGCGAAGCTTACCGGGCCTACATACCAAATACCCTATGGATTTCGAGTCGCAGGAAGGCGGCAAGCTTGAAAATCCCCGGGAGCATAGATAACTATGTGACCGGGGTTTGAAAGCGCAGCCAACGCACCTGCGGCTTGAAAGACGACGGGTATTAGTGGCAGCCGCAGCCGCCGTTACCGCAACCACCTTTACCGTGGTCGTGACCATGGTCGTGATCGTGGCCGTGACCACCGCAGCAGCCATCGTGGCCGTGATCGTGGTCATGGTCGTGACCGTGCGCACCGTGAACGTGGCCATGAGCCAGCTCTTCTTCGGTCGCTTCACGGATCGCAACAACTTCTACGTTGAACTTCAGGTTCTGGCCAGCCAGCATGTGGTTACCGTCAACCACGACGTGGTCATCTTCCACTTCGGTGATTTCAACAGGAACCGGACCCTGGTCAGTTTCAGCCAGGAAGCGCATGCCAACCTGCAGTTCGTCAACGCCCATGAACACGTCTTTAGGAACGCGCTGAACCAGGTTGTCGTCATACTGACCGTAAGCGTCGTTCGCGCCCACAGCAACGTCAAATTTGTCGCCAACTTCATGACCTTCCAGCGCGGTTTCCAGGCCAGAAATCAGGGAGCCGTGACCATGCAGGTAGTCAAGCGGCGCACTCACCGGAGACTCATCAACCAACACACCGTCTTCTGTACGTACCTGATAGGCCAGGCTGACCACCAGGTCTTTTGCTACTTTCATGATATCTCCTGAGCGTGGGAAAATTGCTGGCGCAGATTGTAGCGGAAATCTGCACCCGTGTACCCTTTAGCTTAAAAAAACTCAGGGCATATCGCTAGTCCGGATGAAAAATCCCGATAACTTGCTCTTCTTTGCGAACGTGATCGCGGGCCTCTTTATCGGCCTCACGCATCTGGTGACCGCACTTAACACACTCAACAACATCAACATTATTTTCCCGCCACATCGCCAGGGTATCTTGCGCCTGGCAGGTCGGGCATTTTGCACCCGCAATAAAGCGTTTACGTACAGCCATCTTTCGTTACCCTTTATTCAAATTCATCCCAGCCATCAAGCTGGCGTCGTTCCTGCTGCATCTCTCGCTGGAAGATCTCCTCCAGCTCGCGACGCGCTTCCCGCACGCGGGAGATCTGCTCAGTATCAGTATGTACCGGCATCAGCTCGCGCAACATTTGCATATCCAGCCGTCGGAAATGCATCTGGGCGCGCTGCGCCTGATGCGGATGCATGCCGAGCGAGATCAGCGCCTTACGGCCCAGCTCCAGCGCACTGGAGAACGTCTCACGGGAGAAGTGTTTCACACCCGCCTGCAACAATTCGTGAGCTTCAACACGTCCCCGCGCGCGCGCCAGAATATGCAGATGCGGGAAATGCTGCTGGCACAGCTCCACCAGCTTCATCGTGTCTTCCGGATCGTTACAGGTAATCACAATGGACTCTGCCGCTTCGGCCCCCGCCGAGCGCAGCAGCTCGAGCTGGGTCGCGTCGCCGTAGTAAACCTTATAGCCATATTTGCGCATCAGGTTGACCGCGCTGATATCGCGCTCCAGTACCGTAATGCGCATTTTGTTCGCCATCAGCAAACGCCCGATAACCTGTCCGAAGCGGCCAAAGCCCACCACAATCACCTGCGGCTTGTCGTCTTCCACCCACGGCGCTTCGTCTTCGTCGTCAGTTGGATTCAGGCGGCGCGACAGCAGTTTATCCACCAGCTTCATCAGCAGCGGCGTGGTCATCATAGACAGCGTGACCGTCACCAGCAAAAGCGCCATCTGATCGTCTTTAAACAGCTTCTGGGAGGAGGCGGTCGAGAACAGCACAAACGCGAACTCGCCCCCCTGGCTTAACACGCTGGCAAACTGCATGCGTTCCGAACTGCGCAAGCCGTAGATGCGTGACATGACGTACAGTACCAGCATCTTCACCGCCACCAGGATGGCGACGCTCACTATCACCCACAGCAGATGGGTATAGAGCACGCCAAGGTTGAGCGCCATCCCCACCGAGATAAAGAACAGACCTAACAGCAGCCCTTTGAAAGGATCGATGGCAATTTCCAGCTCGTGACGGTACTCGCTCTCCGCCAGCAGCACCCCGGCGATAAAGGTCCCGAGCGCCATCGACAGCCCCAGCGCGTCCATAAATAACGCCGATCCCAGCACCAGCAGCAGCGTCGCGGCGGTAAACACCTCGCGAACGCCCGACGCGGCAATAAAGCGGAACACGGGACGTAACAGGAAACGACCGCCAATCAGCATGCCCGCGAAGGCCAGCACCTTCATGGCGATTTTAGCCCAGTCGAAGTGATCGTCCCCGGACCCCGCCAGCAGCGGTACCAGCGCCAGCGCCGGGATCACCGCCAAATCCTGGAACAGCAGCACCGAAAAGCCCAGCTGACCGGCTTCGTTACGGTTCATCCCTTTGTCGCGCATCAGCTGCAGCGCCATCGCCGTCGACGACATCGCAAGGCCTATCCCGCCAATCACCGCCGCCTGCCATGAAAAGTGGGTCAGCATTAGCAGGCCGCCCAGGATCGCGGCGCTGAACAACACCTGCGCGGCGCCCACGCCAAAGATAGAGCGTCGGAGTTGCCACAGTTTCGACGGATTCAGCTCCAGGCCGATGATGAACATCAGGAACACCACGCCCAGCTCGGAGAAATGGAGAATCTCATCTACATCGCTGATGAATCCCAGTCCCCAGGGACCAATCGCGATCCCCGCCAGCAGATACCCCAGCACCGCACCGATACCAATACGTGCAGCAAGCGGCACCGCAACGACGGCCGCAAATAAAAACAGCACCCCGGCGAGGAGTAAATTCGATCCTTCCATTAACGACCTCCTGCCGGAATCGGTGACGCCAGCCATTCACCGTAGGCTCTGGCGTGGCTTGCCAGCTCTTTCGGATCCTGTCGCCGCGCCCAGTAGACAATAATCGGGCTCATCCAGTGCATACGGCACATCGCTGCCGTCAGCTCGA
The DNA here is from genome assembly GCF_036487345.1 of Enterobacter cloacae complex sp. CARB60. Taxonomy (NCBI): domain Bacteria; kingdom Pseudomonadati; phylum Pseudomonadota; class Gammaproteobacteria; order Enterobacterales; family Enterobacteriaceae; genus Enterobacter; species Enterobacter cloacae complex sp. CARB60. The sequence goes on along the minus strand of NZ_JAZKLC010000002.1, from coordinate 258,331 downwards.
AAGGCCGCAGGATGTCGCTCATCGGATAACGGTTCAGCCCGTCGTGACGGTAAGCGCTTTCGGGTTCACCGGTCGTAATCACACTACGCCAGTACTTTCCCGCCAGCTGGTTGCCCCCCACCCCGCTGGAGAAGCCCCGGCTCAGCACGCGGTCCAGCCACTCTTTGAGCAGCGCCGGACAGCTATAGGTATAAAGCGGATGCTGGAACACAATCACGTCATGCTGACGCAGCAGCTCCTGCTCGTAAGGGATATCAATAAAGAAATCAGGATAGTGCGCGTAGAGATCGTGCACCGTCACGTTGCTGAGCTGTGTGGCCGGCTTAAGCAGCACCCGGTTTGCCACCGAGTCCTGAGATTCCGGATGGGCATACAGCAGCAGCACTTTTGCTGTCTGAGACATCATTCCCCTCCCGGTCTTGTTTCTGTTTTTGTGTATCGTCGTTGTTTTGGGCTACCATGGCGGCCCGGCGCGGAAAATGGCGCACACCTTACATTATCATAATGACAAATTAACATAGTCGGAACATACGGCGCTTCTATGATTGTTTTCTCCTCGTTACAAATTCGTCGCGGCGTGCGCGTCCTGCTGGATAACGCCACTGCTACCATCAACCCAGGCCAAAAAGTGGGCCTGGTCGGCAAAAACGGCTGCGGTAAATCCACCCTGCTGGCGCTGCTGAAAAACGAGATTAGCGCGGATGGCGGTAACTTCACCTTCCCGGGGAACTGGCAGCTCGCCTGGGTAAACCAGGAGACGCCGGCGCTGAGCGAACCGGCACTCGACTATGTTATCGACGGCGATCGTGAATACCGTAAGCTCGAGGCGGAACTCAACGCCGCGAACGAGCGCAACGACGGTCACGCCATCGCCACCGTTCACGGCAAGCTTGACGCTATCGACGCATGGACCATTCGCTCCCGCGCCTCCAGCCTGCTGCACGGCCTGGGCTTCAGCAATGAACAGCTGGAACGCCCGGTCAGCGACTTCTCCGGCGGCTGGCGTATGCGTCTCAACCTGGCGCAGGCGCTGATCTGCCGCTCTGACCTGCTGCTGCTCGATGAACCGACCAACCACCTCGATCTCGATGCGGTTATTTGGCTGGAGAAGTGGCTCAAGAGCTATCAGGGCACTCTGATTCTGATCTCCCACGACCGCGACTTCCTCGACCCGGTAGTGGATAAAATCATTCATATCGAACAGCAAACGATGTTCGAGTACACCGGCAACTACAGCTCCTTCGAGCGCCAGCGCGCGACGCGCCTTGCCCAGCAGCAGTCCATGTACGAAAGCCAGCAGCAGCGCGTGGCGCACCTGCAGAGCTTCGTGGATCGCTTTAAGGCTAAAGCGTCAAAAGCGAAGCAGGCCCAGAGCCGCATCAAGATGCTGGAACGCATGGAGATGATTGCCCCGGCGCACGTGGATAACCCGTTCCACTTCAGCTTCCGCGAGCCGGAAAGTCTGCCGAACCCGCTGCTGAAGATGGAGAAGGTCAGCGCGGGCTATGCCGACCGCATTATTCTCGACTCCATCAAGCTCAACCTGGTGCCGGGTTCGCGCATTGGCCTGCTGGGGCGTAACGGCGCAGGTAAATCGACGCTGATCAAACTGCTGGCGGGCGAGCTTAACCCGGTCAGCGGTGAAATCGGCCTGGCGAAGGGCATCAAGCTGGGCTACTTCGCCCAGCATCAGCTGGAATTTTTACGCGCGGATGAATCGCCGATTCAGCACCTCGCGCGTCTGGCGCCGCAGGAGATGGAGCAGAAGCTGCGCGACTATCTCGGCGGCTTCGGCTTCCAGGGCGATAAGGTGACTGAAAACACCGAGCGTTTCTCCGGCGGCGAAAAGGCCCGTCTGGTGCTGGCGCTGATCGTCTGGCAGCGTCCGAACCTGCTGCTGCTCGATGAACCGACCAACCACCTGGATCTCGACATGCGCCAGGCGCTAACCGAAGCGCTGATTGAGTTCGAAGGCGCGCTGGTAGTGGTCTCGCACGACCGTCACCTGATCCGCTCCACCACGGACGATCTCTATTTAGTGCACGGCGGCAAAGTCGAACCGTTCGACGGCGATCTGGAAGACTACCAGCAGTGGCTGACGGACGTGCAGAAGCAGGAAAACCAGCCGGAAGAGTCAGCAAAAGACAACGCCAACAGCGCGCAGGCGCGTAAAGACCAGAAGCGTCGTGAAGCAGAGCTTCGCACCCAGACGCAGCCGCTGCGTAAAGAGATTGCCCGTCTCGAAAAAGAGATGGAAAAACTCAACGCCACGCTGGCTATCGTTGAAGAGAAGCTCGGCGACAGCGGTCTGTATGACCAGAGCCGCAAGGCTGAGCTGACGGACTGCCTGCAAACGCAGGCGAAGACCAAATCCAGCCTCGAAGAGTGCGAAATGGCGTGGCTGGACGCGCAGGAACAGCTGGAAGCGATGCTGCAGGCTGAATAACACGCCGGGAGGGTTATGAGTTTCGATATCACGAGCGAGATTACGTTCCGCAAGCTCAGCATCTTCATGACGTTTATGGAGAAAGGGAATATCGCGCGTACCGCCGAAACTCTGGGCCTGAGCGGCGTCAGCGTGCACCGCGCGCTCCACACGCTGGAAGAGAACGTGCGCTGCCCGCTCTTTACCCATAAGGGCCGCAACCTGATTGCCCTGCCTTCCGCCTGGACGCTGCTGGAGTATTGCCAGGAAGTGATGCAGGTGATGGAGCGCGGGCTGGAAGAGTCCCGCAAAGTCGCCGGGATCGGCCAGGGGCGGCTGCGCGTGGGCACGCTCTACTCCCTGACGCTGGAAACCGTGCCGCGCCTGATTATGGGCATGAAGCTGCGCCGTCCGGATCTGGAGATGGATCTGACGATGGGCTCTAACGAAACCCTGCTCCACATGCTGGACGAAGGTTCGCTGGACGCGATTCTTATCTCCATCTCAGAAAGCGATATCGACCGTAACAGCCTCGAAGTGCTGCCCCTCTTCCACGACGACATTTTCCTCGCCGCACCCGCCTCCGCCACGCTGAACACTAGCGGGCCTGCGGATCTGCGTGATTACAAAGATCAGAAGTTTGTCGCTCTGGCAGAAGGATTCGCTACCTACGCCGGGTTTCAGGAAGCGTTCCATATCGCCGGATTCGAACCGGAGATTGTGACCCGCGTAAATGACATTTTCTCAATGCTGAGCCTGGTGCAGGCGGGCGTAGGCTTTACGCTGATGCCGGGCAGGATGAAGAAGGTCTACGAGAATTCCGTGCAGCTGTTGAAGCTGGCGGAGCCTTACCAGATGCAGCAACTGATCGCGATTGTCTTTGCCCGTAACCGCGAGCAGGACCCGAGCCTGCGGGCATTAGCCGCCGAGGGGCGGATGTATGCGCGCAGTTTGCAGGAAAGTGTGTGATACAAAACAAAACAACCGAACCCGTAGGCCCGGTAAGGCGCAGCCGCCACCGGGCAAAAAAACTCACGCACGAAGCCGCTTCGCCAGGTGCACCGCCACGTCCACCCCGCTGCGCTCCAGCGAAAGGGTCTCTCCTTCCCACGCAGCCTGTCGAGTCAGGCAGGTCAGTACGCCGCCGGGCGGCATTTCAATCGCCAGTCGGGCTTCGCGTTCGTTAGCGGAAATCACCGCCTCCTGCCAGCGCACGGTTCGCGCCATATTCATCGCCAGATCGTCAGCGATTTTTTCCGGCTGCCAGAGCACGCGTCCGGTGCTGCCGCTCAGGTATGCGCAGCGTGGACGAGCCAGCGTGACGGACTCAAACGCCGCCGCCAGCTTTTGTGCCGGCTCCGCCAGCAGTTCACAGTGGGACGGCACGCTTACCGCCAGCCGTTTGGCCTTGCTCGCCCCTTTTGCCAGCGCGCGTGCCGCCACCTGCGCCATCCCGTCATCGCTTCCGGCAATCACGATCTGCGTTTCAGCGTTCAGGTTGGCAATATAGGTTCCGGTGCCTTCAATCAGCGTTTCCACCTGCGGCAGGGTTAAGCCCATGATTGCCGTCAGGCCGTAGCCGTGCGGGTACGCCTGCTCCATCATGTCACCGCGCAGCGCCACCAGCCTCAGCGCGTCCGAAAAGTCCAGCGCGCCCGCGATAACCGCCGCCGGATAAGCGCCGATGGACAGCCCGCTGACGATATCCGGCGACACGCCGCGACGTTCCAGCTTGCGCCCCCAGGCCACGCCTGAAATCAGCAGACACAGCTGAACCGCACGGGTGTGAGCGAGTGAGGCTGCACTATCCAGCGTATCAACTTCGCTGCCCAGCACCTCGCGTGCCTGTGCCAGCGTCGTTCCCGGCAAATTTTGCAGCATGCCTTCATGCTGCGTGCCCTGTCCCGGAAAGGTAAACAGTATTTTCATCACTCCTCCCTGCGCCACGGATCCGCCACCAGGCGCGGTCCGCGGCGGGTTTTCAGCAGCGTTTTTCCGTCGCGTAACCACTCCGCCAGCGCAAAGCCCCCTTCGGGCGTATCGACCTGCGTATCCGCCCGGCACAGCGCGCGGCTCAGCTGCGACTGCCATGCGGTAAAAGCGTCAGGGGGAATTGGCTCAGGGGCGCGGATCAGCAGGTCAAGATCGCTGTCGGCGTGTATCACCGGAATCCCGGTCGCCAGCGCATAGCCGGTGCTGCCGGTTATGCCCCACGTCCACGGCCACGCCTGCTGCGCAAGCTGCAGCGCCACCTGAACCGGTGGCTGTGTCACAAACGGCGAGCGCAGCAGATCGGCGGTGGCGCACAGGTCTTCCGGCGACACCACACGCAGCACGTTTTCCGGCTTCACCCATCCGGCCGCCCGCTGGTCGCGGCGCAATCCGCGCACGCCAACGGGAATGCGGCCTTCACTATCAACATCACGCCGCACCACCACCGGCAGGCCGGTATGCCAGGCCGCCTCCACCCAGGATTCGGTGATGCCTTCCAGCGCGTCGCGCGCGGTAAGCCAGATGAGGTCGTGCGGGCGTAATGTTGGGGTCATGATTACATTCCTGAAGTCAGCGAGATAAACAGCGGCAGCGACAGGATACACAGTACGGAGCTTAACAGCAGCACGGCTTCAGCATCCGGCGACTGCACGCCAAAGCGGTTACCGAATACCACGCCGAAGAAGCCCGCAGAAAGCGCAATCATCAGGATAGCGGTAATCGCCACGGAGCCATGCAGACCGAAGATCAGCACAATACCCCAGGCAATGGCTGGCTGAATCAGCAGCTTGGCGATAGTTGAGGTGATAACCATGGTGTTGATCTGCAGCTTGCGGGCAGAGAGGATCACCCCGGTCAGGAACAGTGCCGCAGCGGTGGCGGACAGCCCCAGCGGTTTAATCGCGGCAAGCACCAGTTCCGGCATTTTGATCCCGATGGCGGAGAGAATCACCCCCAGCAGCGGGCCCATCACGATCGGTTTCTTAATGGAGCGCCACATCAGCACCGGCAGCATGGAGAGCGTTGAGCCCGAGTTATTCCCCTCGGCGCGCGCTTTCTCACGCTCCAGGATCAGCAGGCAGAACGGGGTCATCAGCACCGAACCGCAGGCGATAGAAACCGCAACGGACAGCGACGTGGAAGAACTTTCACCCAGCACGCTGCCCAGAATCGGCAGGCCCAGCGCCGCGTAGTTCGGTAAAGCTACCGTCAGGGTCAGCACGGCCGCATCCTGCGGGGATTTCTTAAAGACTTTAGTCGCGAGGAAGTAGATGGCCGCATAGGTGATCCACATCGCCAGCGTCAGCACCAGAATCAGCGGCGACTGCGCCACGATGCCGGTCCACGGCGTTTGCACGGTGGCGCTAAACAGCGCGGCAGGCAGTGCAAAATCCATCACGAAGATATTGAGCAGGGAAACATTTTTGTTATCGACCATCTTTGCCTTACCGGCCCAGAATCCCAGCAGCATGATGACGAAAATCGGTGCAAGAGCATGAACAATTACGTAAGTCATAAATCACCTGTAGTAAAAAAAGTTTTAGCACTGGTGCGATGTTTATTATTTTTCAGGATGCAGGCTCCCACGCGGGCGCAGCGGACGCGCTCGCGGGGGTTTGCATCTCTGGCAGGTCTTTTTTTACTTACCAGCTGGCTCGCATACGTTCGCGTACGAGCGACGAGCTGCGGCGGTTGTCAGCACCCAGACGGTTTTTAAGCGTCGCGTCCTGACGAGCATCGCTGATGGCCTGTTGCAGCGTGGTTTTCACCTGAGCCAGATCGTTATCGGACGGAGCATCCGGATTGCTGATGTCCAGCAGGCTGGAGAGCAGCCCCAGCGTGGCGTAGTTGCTGATGTCGTAAGCCATTGGCGGAATGGTCGCCGCCAGCTTTTCCAGCGCTTCGACGGTACGCAGCGTGATGCGCGCGGCGGACTCTTTACCCATCGCGTGGATCAGCACGCCTTTGTCGTTAAAGGCGATCAGACGGTTGGCCTGGTAGCCGTGCGCCAGGAACGCGCCGGACATCGCCTTGCCGACGATAAGCCCAATCACCGGGTGACCGGCCAGACGCGCGTTAGCATATGCGGCAGCTGCGCCCGCCAGCGCCTGGTGAATACCAAACGCCTCCTCGCGACGGCCATAGGCCTGGCTCGGAACGTCGATCACCGCCACAATCGGGCGCTTCACGGCTTTATCGGCATCCGCCGCGACGGTTTCGCTGACCACCTTCGCCAGCGTCCAGCCTTCCAGCAGGCCGACTTCACCCTGCGCCGCGCGCGGGAAGTGGTTGTTGGCATCCGGCACTACGGCAACAAAACGCACCGCTTCGCCGTTCAGCTCGCCGTCTGCCGCCTGCACGGACGGGCACAGCCCTTCGATACGTTTGGCGTTCGGGGCGAGGGTTTCCAGCCAGAGTTCGCCACGGCTTTTTGAATTACTCATCATTTCACCTCCCGGGCAAAAAGCGCGTTAATCTGTTCGGCATCGGCCTGCTTGCGGGTGTCGAAATGGGTCAGACGGTTCAGGTAATCATCGTAGTTATCGGTGCGGTGTTTCGCCGGTACGCCTTTGGCAATCGCGTCGTTCATCGCCGCCTTCACCGCGTTTACGCCGTCGCCCACCAGCGCGTCCACCAGCCCGCTTTGATAGCGCACTTCGCCGCCGGTCATGCTCCAGATAAACGGACGGTCGCGGGAGTCGTACTCTTCAATACCCGCTTCCTGCTCGATAACCTGCGGGCCGTTGAGGCCGAGACGCGCTTCGCGGGTCACAATCAGGTAGCTGCACAGCGCTGCCGCAATGGACATCCCGCCGAAGCAGCCCACGGTCCCGGCCACAATCCCGATGACGGGCGTGTAGCGACGCAGGTCTACAATCGCCGCGTGGATATCGGCAATCGCCGCCAGGCCGAGGTTAGCCTCCTGCAGACGCACGCCACCGGTTTCGAGGCACAGCACCGCCTGAGTCGGAATGCCGTTGCGGTTATCTTCCGCCGCCAGCTCCAGCGCTGCCGCCATTTTTGCGCCGGACACTTCACCCATGCTGCCGCCCTGGAACGCGCCTTCAATCGCGACCACGACCGCAGGCTGACCGTTGATGGTGCCTTTCGCCACCACCATGCCGTCATCGGCCTGCGGGACAATGCCCTGTGGCCCAAGCCACGGAGAGATAATGCCTTCAAACGGATCCAGCAGTTCGCGGTAGCTGCCCTCGTCGAGCAGAGCCTGCGCGCGCTGGCGCGCTTTTAGTTCGATAAAGCTGCTGTCATCACGCATGGCTCACCCCCTCAAAAACCTGTTCGATACGAATGCGGGCCACGCCCGGCGTCGCGCCGAAATCATGAATGGTCAGTTTTCCTGCCGGCAGGCTGCTGACCGTTTGCAGGCGGTTGAACAGCGCCTCCCAGCGGCCACGGCTGTTGTCGACTGAGGTGGTGATATCAATGGTTAGCGTCTGGCCCGGTTCGGCGGTGAAGAGCACCTCCATATCCCCGGAGCCGACGACGCCCGCCAGCGCCCTGCCGCTTAACGCGCGGCTGGCTGGCACGGTCAATGTGATTTTTTCCATAACTTCCTCTTAATGCTTTGAATAAGGCGATTCGACGCGGTCAAGAAACAGCGTGGCGGCAAGCAGGTCGGCGGCACCGCCCGGTGACGCGTTAAGCGCCAGCATTTGACGGTCCAGGTTCGCCAGCGCCTGCTGGCCCGCAGCCGTTGCACAGCCTCCCGCATTCAGTACCGCACGGGCACCGTGCTGCATGGCGTCCAGCCCCTCCATTCCGGCGCGCGACAGCACGCAGGTATCGGTGAGCGACGTCATGATGGCCATCAGCGCGTCGAGCCTGGCCTGCGCCTCACTGCTGCCGTTCAGACGGCTGAGGCGAAGCTGCGGCAATGCGCGCTGCATAACGTGCGGGAACGCCTGCTGCGCCTCTTCGCGCGCGCCCGGCACGCGGTAGCGGTGCGTGGCGCGCAGGCCTTTGCTGAACACCTTCGGTGCCGCATCGTCCGGGAGTTTCGCCAGCTGAGCGGCGGTATTCGCAACGACCTGCGCAGTTGCATCCCCGCCCAGCATCGCCACCGCGCTCACCAGCAATCCCAGCGCCCAGATCGCGCCACGATGGGTATTCACCCCGTCGGTGGCCGCCATCATCTGCTGCTCGCCTACGCGGCCAAGACGGCCAACGGTTTGCCGAAGCGCAATATCTGCCGGACGCAGCCAGCTTTGCTGCGCCAGCGCCTGAAACGTGGGGGTCAGGCTGCGCGCGGAGCGCTCCATCAGCGCAAGGGATAAATCGTGGTGCGCACCGTTCCCCCGACTGTCCACCAGACCGGGTTTCGGGCTTAAACGTGCTTCGTCAATCAGACACTGCGTGGCGGTTCGCGCCAGCCATTCGGCACCGCCTTCAACCTGAATCTGGGGCAGAAGTTTCATTACCAGCTCCGGAATTTCGCAGGTGGGTTATACAGACCGCCGGACCACTCCACGAGGTCAGACACGCTGCCCGCAGCCAGCAGAGAGCGGGTGGCGTCGGTGCGGCGGATCCCCATATCTTCCGGGTATACAACCTTGCCGCTCTGGCGCAGTTCCGCCACGCGTTTGGCGTCAACGCCCAGGCCGATATCGGTGATCCCCGCGACGGCGGCAACCATGGCCCGACGCTCTTCCAGATCTTTCGCCCGGTAGAGGTAAGCAATCCCCTCTTCCGTCAGCACGTGCGTCACGTCATCGCCGTAAATCATCACCGGTGCCAGCGGCATGCCGGAGGCTTTCGCCACGTCAACGGCATCGAGTTTTTCCACGAAGGTTGGCTTCACGCCCGCCTGGAAGGTTTCGACCATCTGCACGACGAGTTTTTTACCGCGCTGCATCGGGTCAGGCTCGGTGATCATGTTCAGCCAGGCCGGGGTAGCGTGACGACGACCGTGCGGGTCATGGCCCATGTTTGGCGCACCGCCGAAGCCGGAAAGACGACCGCGCGTCACCGTTGAGGAGTTGGCGTAACCGTCAACCTGCAGCGTAGAGCCGATGAACATATCCACCGCGTACTGACCGGCCAGCTGGCAGAAGGCGCGGTTGGAACGCATGGAGCCGTCGGCACCGGTAAAGAACACGTCCGGACGGGCGCGGATGTACTCTTCCATCCCCAGCTCGCCGCCGAAGCAGTGCACGCTTTCCACCCAGCCGCTTTCGATGGCGGGGATCAGCGTCGGATGCGGGTTCAGCGTCCAGTGTTTACAGATTTTGCCCTTCAGGCCGAGCTGTTCGCCGTAGGTAGGCAGCAGCAGCTCAATCGCCGCGGTGTTAAAGCCGATACCGTGGTTCAGGGACTGCACCTGGTGCTCTGCGTAGATGCCTTTGATGGCCATCATCGCCATCAGGATATGTTCCTGCTTGATCAGGCGCGGGTCGCGGGTGAACAGCGGTTCGATAAAGAAGGGCTTGTCCGCAACGACCACGTAGTCGATCCAGGAGCCCGGAATATCCACGCGCGGCAGCTCGCACTCGTCGTCCACCAGCTCGTTCACCTGCGCGATGACGATGCCGTCGTGGAACGCGGCGGCTTCCACCAGCGCCGGGGTATCTTCGGTGCTCGCCCCGGTGTAGAGGTTGCCTTTGCGGTCGGCTTTAAAACCGGCAATCAGCGCTACGTTGGGCGAAAGGTCGACGTAGAGGCGTGAGTAAAGTTCGATGTAGGTGTGAATCGCACCGATTTCGAGCTGACCGTCTTCCAGCAGCTGCGAAATACGCAGGCTTTGCGTCCCGGAGAAGGAGAAGTCCAGCTTGCGGGCGATGCCTTTCTCGAAGATGTCCAGATGCTCGCTGCGGCCGACGCTCGGCATGATCATATGCAGGTCGTGGACAATTTGCGGGTTCACTTCGGCGAGCGAGCGGGAAAGGAAATCCGCCTGCTTCTGGTTGTTACCTTCCAGAACGACCTTGTCGCCAGGCGCGATTAATTTTTCCAGCATGGCGACAAGATCGCCGGTTGGCAGTACCTTGCCCTGCACCGGTACGGAGGCCAGACGACGCGCTTTTTCGCTGCGTCGCGTGTTCCATTGCCGGGTGGGTGTTTGCCCAGATAACATTATTAACCTCCTGATTCAGCTAATCATTTTGATTTGCTTAACGTTGAGTAAAGTGTGCGCTCTGGTGAGAAAGGCATCAATTAAGCGTAGAGCGGAATCATTAGCCTGAGAGTAATAATCAAGGTAAAGATTTGTGATCGGGATCAGTTCATGTTTCGGAAAACCAGGCTAAACGGGGTACAATTCGGAAAGTACCGTTAATTTCTGACAAGAATCAGCATCGCCCTTATGACCCAAATCATTCCATCAGACTTCGACATTGCGGCCGAAGACAGCACTGAGTTCGTGCCCATGCGCGGCGTGGCTAACCCCCACCTGCAGACCATGCTGCCGCGACTGATCCGCCGCAAGGTTCAGTTCACCCCGCACTGGCAACGACTTGACCTGCCAGACGGTGATTTTCTGGATCTCGCCTGGAGCGAAGCGCCGGAACAGGCACGCCATAAGCCGCGTCTGGTGGTCTTTCACGGTCTGGAAGGCAGCCTGCACAGCCCGTATGCGCATGGATTAATTGAGGCGGCAAAAGCGCGCGGATGGCTCGGCGTGGTGATGCATTTTCGCGGCTGCAGCGGCGAACCGAATCGTCAGAAACGCATTTATCACTCGGGTGAAACCGAAGACGGAACGTGGTTTTTACACTGGCTGCGGGACAACTTTGGCACCGTGCCAACCGCCGCGGTGGGCTACTCGCTGGGCGGAAATATGCTGGCCTGTCTGCTGGCCAAAGAGGGCGAAAGCGTACCGCTGGATGCCGCCGTCATTGTCTCCGCACCGTTTATGCTGGAGCAGTGCAGCTACCACATGGATAAAGGCTTTTCCCGCGTCTATCAGCGTTACCTGCTCAACCTGCTGAAGGCCAACGCGGCGCGTAAGCTGAAGGCCTACCCGGATACCCTGCCGGTAAGCCTGCGCCAGCTGAAAAAGGTGCGCCGTATTCGCGAGTTCGACGACCTGATCACCGCGAAAATCCACGGCTTCGCCGATGCGATTGACTATTATCGTCAGTGCAGCGCCATGCCGCTGCTCAGCAAGATCACGCAGCCGACGCTGATTATTCATGCCAAAGATGACCCGTTTATGGATCATCACTCGATCCCCGCTCAGGAATTCCTGCCCGACAACGTTCACTATCAGCTGACCGAACATGGCGGCCACGTCGGGTTTATCGGCGGCACGCTGCGCCGCCCGAAAATGTGGCTTGAGACGCGAATCCCTGACTGGCTAACCCCTTATCTGGACGATGCAAAATGATTATTCCCTGGCAGGATCTGGCTCCCGAAACGCTCGATAATCTGATTGAAAGCTTTGTATTACGCGAAGGCACCGATTATGGTGAACAGGAACGCTCGCTTGAGCAAAAGGTCAACGATGTAAAGCGCCAGCTGAAAAGCGGCGACGTGCTGCTGGTGTGGTCAGAACTGCATGAGACGGTCAATATCATGCCCCGCAACGCGTTTCACGGCTGATCTTCCACCCTTTTCAGTCAGGGAGTTGCTATGTCTGCCAGACATCCGGTTATTGCCGTTACGGGGTCGAGTGGTGCGGGAACCACCACCACCAGCCTCGCATTTCGCAAGATTTTCGCCCAGCTGAATCTCCGTGCGGCGGAGGTCGAAGGCGATAGCTTTCACCGCTACACGCGCCCGGAGATGGACATGGCCATCCGTAAGGCGCGCGATTCGGGTAAACACATCAGTTACTTCGGCCCGGAAGCCAATGACTTCGGCCTGCTGGAACAAACCTTTATAGAGTACGGTAAGAGCGGCAAAGGGCAGTCCCGCAAGTATCTGCATACCTATGATGAAGCCGTTCCCTGGAATCAGGTGCCGGGAACCTTTACCCCGTGGCAACCGCTGCCGGAACCTACCGACGTCCTGTTTTACGAAGGACTGCACGGCGGCGTGGTCACGCCTCAACACGACGTGGCGCGCCACGTGGATCTGCTGGTCGGCGTGGTCCCTATCGTTAACCTGGAGTGGATCCAGAAGCTGACGCGTGACATGAGCGAGCGCGGCCATTCTCGCGAAGCGGTGATGGACTCAGTGGTCCGCTCCATGGAGGATTACATTAACTTCCTGACGCCGCAGTTCTCCCGCACCCATATCAACTTCCAGCGCGTGCCGACGGTGGACACCTCCAACCCGTTTGCCGCCAAAAGTATCCCGTCGCTGGATGAGAGCTTTGTGGTGATCCACTTCCGCAATCTCGAAGGCATTGATTACCCCTGGCTGCTGGCGATGCTGCAGGGCTCGTTTATTTCGCACATGAATACATTGGTGGTGCCGGGCGGAAAAATGGGGCTGGCGATGGAGCTCATCATGACGCCGCTGGTGGAGCGACTGATGGAAGGGAAGCAGATAGCGTGAGTTGTTTTGCCCGGTGGCGCTGCGCTTACCGGGCCTACGGTCGTGCTTTTGTAGGGCGGGTCAGCGAAGCGCCACCCGCCAAAAGATTAGGCCTCGATCACTTCATACGAATGCGTGATTTTTACCGCTTTCTCCAGCATTAACGCCACAGAGCAGTACTTCTCCGCAGACAGGTCCACCGCACGCGAGACCGCCGCGTCTTTCAGCTCTTTACCGGTGACCACAAAGTGCAGGTTAATATGGGTGAACAGGCGTGGCGCCTCTTCGCGACGTTCTGACGTGAGTTTAACCTCACAATCCGTCACGTCATGGCGACCTTTTTGCAGAATCGACACCACGTCAATTGCGCTGCATCCACCTGCCGCCATCAGCACCATTTCCATTGGGCTTGGCGCTTTATCGCCGGAGTTACCATCCATCAAAATCTGGTGTCCTGACGCGGACTCGCCCAGGAACGTTAAACCTTCAACCCATTTCACGCGCGCTTGCATATTCTTAAACTCCAACGTTGCATTTTTGGTGACAGATTACGCGTGCGTTACATTTCTCGCAATGGAAGGCGACCTGCATCATGCTGAAGCGAGACACCAGGAGACACGCGGCGAAAGCTATGCTAAAACACTCTGGATGCTACAGTAATACATTGACGTTACACATGTATGCAGAGGACATCAAACTTTACTGGCTGCGAAACGTTACGGTAGCCGACTTCCCAGGGTATGGGTAAGAATTCGATTGCAACCCCAGAGTCCGGATGCATCTGATGACTCTGGTGACAGCTTATAACAGAGGATAACAGCGCATGGTGCTTGGCAAACCGCAAACAGACCCGACTCTCGAATGGTTCTTGTCTCATTGCCACATTCATAAGTACCCATCAAAGAGCACGCTGATTCACCAGGGTGAAAAAGCGGAAACGTTGTATTACATCGTTAAAGGCTCGGTGGCAGTGCTGATCAAAGATGAAGAAGGGAAAGAGATGATCCTTTCTTATCTGAACCAGGGCGATTTCATCGGTGAACTGGGCCTGTTTGAAGAGGGCCAGGAACGTAGCGCCTGGGTTCGTGCAAAGACAGCATGTGAAGTGGCTGAAATTTCTTACAAGAAGTTCCGTCAGCTGATTCAGGTTAACCCTGACATCCTGATGCGTCTTTCTTCCCAGATGGCGCGCCGTCTGCAGGTCACGTCAGAGAAAGTGGGTAACCTCGCCTTCCTGGACGTTACCGGTCGTATCGCACAAACCCTGTTGAACCTGGCGAAACAGCCAGACGCCATGACCCACCCGGACGGCATGCAAATTAAAATTACCCGTCAGGAAATTGGTCAGATCGTCGGTTGCTCCCGTGAAACAGTGGGCCGTATCCTGAAAATGCTGGAAGATCAAAACCTGATCTCCGCCCACGGTAAAACCATCGTGGTCTACGGAACGCGTTAATTCCGCTTAAACGGCGTGCCATCGCAAGGTGTCACGCCGTTTTTGTCTCTATTCCCCATGTGGCGCAGGCTGATCTATCACCCGGAAGTTAACTACGCACTGCGACAAACGCTGGTGTTGTGTCTTCCTGTGGCCATAGGTCTGCTCCTCGGACATCTCCAGCAAGGCCTGCTGTTTTCCCTCGTGCCCGCCTGCTGCAACATTGCCGGTCTGGACACGCCGCATAAGCGCTTTTTCAAACGCCTGATTATCGGCGGCTGCCTGTTTGCGGGCTGTAGCCTCACCGTACAGCTGTTACTGGCTCGTGATATCCCGCTGCCGCTGATCCTGACCGTGCTGGCGATGACCCTCGGCGTCACGGCGGAAATCAGTTCGCTGCACGCCCGCCTGCTTCCCGCTTCGCTGATTGCGGCCATTTTCACGCTGAGCCTCGCCGGGAATATGCCGGTGTGGGAGCCGCTGCTGATCTACGCCCTGGGGACATTATGGTACGGGCTGTTTAACTGGTTTTGGTTCTGGCTGTGGCGCGAACAGCCGCTGCGTGAATCCCTGAGCCTGCTCTATGTGCAGCTTGCGGATTACTGCGAAGCCAAATACACCCTGCTCACCCAGCATACCGATCCGGAAAAATCCTTACCGCCGCTGCTGACGCGCCAGCAGAAGGTGGTGGATCTGATAAGCCAGTGCTATCAGCAGCTGCATATGCTCGCCGCCAATAAGAACCACGAGTACAAACGGCTGCTGCGCACCTTCCAGGTCGGGCTGGATCTGCAGGAGCATATCTCCGTTAGCCTGCACCACCCGCAGGAGGTGCAAAAGCTGGTCGAGCGCAGCCACGCCGAAGCGGTGATCCGCTGGAACGCGCAGACCGTCTCCGCACGCCTGCGCGTGCTGGCCGATGATATTCTCTATCACCGCTACCCGACGCGCTTTAACATGGATAAGCAGCTGGGCGCGCTGGAGAAAATCGCCCGTCAGCATCCGGATAACCCCGTCGGCCAGTTTGCCGCCTGGCACTTCAGCCGCATCGCCCGCGTGTTGCGCACCCAGCGCCCGCTTTATCCCCGCGACCTGATGGCGGATAAGCAGAAACGGCTTCCGCTACTGCCCGCCCTCAAAAGCTATCTTTCTCTTAAATCGTCCGCCCTGCGCAACGCCGCAAGGATTAGCGTGATGCTCAGTACCGCCAGCCTGATGGGCATGGCGCTACACCTGCCGAAACCCTACTGGATCTTAATGACCGTGCTGTTTGTCACCCAGAACGGCTACGGCGCGACGCGGGTGCGTATTCTGCATCGGGCTGGCGGAACGATGGCCGGGCTGATCATTGCGGGCGTGACGCTGCACTTCCACGTGCCGGAAGGCTATACCCTGGCAGGCATGCTGGCGGTTACGCTGGTGAGCTACCTGATTATCCGCAAGAACTACGGCTGGGCGATGGTGGGCTTTACGGTGACGGCGGTATATACCCTGCAGCTGCTTACGCTCAATGGCGAACAGTTTATTGTCGCCAGGCTGATTGATACCCTGATCGGCTGCCTGATTGCCTTTGGCGGCATGGTCTGGCTGTGGCCGCAGTGGCAAAGCGGACTGCTGCGCCAGAACGCCCACGACGCGCTGGAAGCCGACCAGCAGGCCATTCGCCTGATCCTGAGCGACGACCCGCAGCCCTCCCCGCTGGCCTATCAGCGGATGAAGGTCAACCAGGCGCACAACGCCCTGTTTAACTCACTCAACCAGGCGATGCAGGAGCCGGGCTTTAACTCGCACTATCTGGCAGATATGAAGCTCTGGGTGACGCACAGCCAGTTTATCGTCGAGCACATTAACGCCATGACAACGCTGGCCCGCGAGCACACGATGCTGACGCCGGATCTGGCGCAGCGCTATTTGCAGTCGTGTGAAATTGCGTTGCAGAGGTGTCAGCAGCGTCTGGAGTATGACTCGCCGGGTGAGTCGGGAGATTCGAACATTCTGGAAGCGCCGGAGACGTTGACCCACGGGCCAATGAGCACGCTGGAGCAGCATTTGCAGCGCGTTCTGGGACATCTGAACACCATGCACACCATTTCGTCGGTGGCATGGCGTCAGCGTCCGCATCACGGGATTTGGTTAACGCGCAGGTTGAAGCGGACGGCGTATTAACCTTTTACGATCTTCGCGACCGCCGCGGCAAAGCGGGTTAACCCGTCTTCGATGTCTTTATCTTCCACCACCAGCGACGGCGCAAAGCGCATCACGTCCGGCCCCGCGTTCAGCACCATCACCCCTTCGTGCGCGGCGGCGTGCAGGAAGTCGCGCGCGCGGCCTTTGTACTGCGGCTTCAGCTCGGCACCAATCAGCAGCCCCATCCCGCGGATCTCGCTGAACACGTCGTACTGCTCATCAATCTTTTGCAGGTGTTTTACGAACAGCTCGCGCTTCGCGCTCACGGCGTTCAACACCTCCGGCGTGTTGATAATGTCGAATGCGGCGCCCGCCACGGCGCTCGCCAGCGGGTTACCGCCGTAGGTAGAGCCGTGAGAGCCGACGTGGAACGCGGAGGCGATCTCCTGCGTCGTCAGTACCGCACTCACCGGGAAACCACCGCCGAGCGCTTTAGCGCTGGTCAGAATATCCGGCGTCACGCCGTAGTGCATATACGCGAACAGATCGCCGGTACGCCCCATCCCGCACTGCACTTCATCAAAGACCAGCAGCGCCTGATGCTCGTCGCACAGCGCGCGCAGCCCTTTCAGGAATTCCGGGGTTGCCGCCGTCACGCCGCCTTCACCCTGGATCGGCTCGACAACCACCGCGCAGGTGTGGTCGTCCATTACCGCTTTCACGGCGTGCAGATCGTTAAACGGCACGTGGACGATGTCGGCCGGTTTCGGGCCAAACCCGTCGGAATACTTCGGCTGGCCGCCAACGGAGACGGTGAAGAAGGAGCGGCCGTGGAAAGCATTGTGGAAGGCGATGATTTTGGTTTTGTACGGGCTGTGGCGCGTTGTCGCGTAGTAGCGCGCCAGCTTAAAAGCGGTTTCGTTGGCTTCGGTGCCGGAGTTCATAAACAGCACGCGCTCGGCGAAGGTGGCATCAATGATCTTACGCCCCAGGCGCAGCGCCGGTTCGTTGGTGAACACGTTGCTGGTGTGCCACAGGGTTTCGCCCTGGGTTTTCAGCGCCTCCACCAGCGCGGGATGGCAATGACCCAGCGCCGTGACCGCAATACCGCCCGCGAAATCCACATACTCTTTACCCTGCTGATCCCAGACGCGGCTGCCCTTTCCCTTCACCGGGATAAACTCAGCCGGTGCATAAATCGGCAGGATCACTTCATCAAATGTCGCGCGGGTAATTGCTGGTTGTTCAGTTGCCATGTCATGACCATCCATTTTATGTCACAGTGATTGTGAAAATATAATCACAAAATATGCATAAAAAATCACAGCAAGGCAACAGATATTCAGCGATTGAGGAAATTTGCCAGCAGCGCGTGCCCCTGCTCGCTGAGGATGCTTTCCGGGTGGAACTGCACGCCTTCGAGGTCCCATTCGCGGTGGCGAATCCCCATGATTTCCTGGGTATCGCTCCAGGCGGTCACCTCAAAGCAGGCGGGCAGCGTCGGCGGGTCAATCACCAGCGAATGGTAGCGCGTCACGGTTAACGGGTTATTAAGCCCCGTAAATACCCCGGTGCCGGTGTGGGTGACGGGAGAGGTTTTCCCGTGCATCACTTTCGCGGCGCGGACAATGGTGGCACCAAACGCCTGGGCAATGGCCTGATGACCCAGGCACACGCCCAGGATCGGCAGCGTGCCGGCATAGTGCTGGATAACCTCCAGAGAAATACCCGACTCCGACGGCGTACACGGCCCCGGAGAAATCACGATTTTCTGCGGAGCCAGCGTCTCAATATCGGCGAGATCGATCTCGTCGTTGCGGCGGACAACTACCTCTGCACCCAGTTCACAAAAATACTGGTAAAGGTTCCAGGTGAAGGAATCGTAGTTATCAATCAGCAGAATCATGGCGGCTCCCGAAAAAAATGCCGCCCTATTCTACTCAGATTCCCGCGCTTCGCTCACTACTTTGGCAAAGATAGCGTTTAACGCGGTTAAATCCCCCGTTGCGCCACTTCGATTAGCCGCCACCCACTGCTCGGGATCGATATCGCGCCAGTCCAGCGCGTAGCCCGCGTGGAGCGCCAGCTGCTCAAAGAAAACGCGCTGGGCAATACCGTTGCCACGCATGAAGGGATGCAGCATGTTGATTTCGCAGTAATAGTGGCTAACCCGGTCAACAAACGCCGCTTTCTCAAGACCCACAAGATACTTTTCGCCTTCCAGCGCCGCCATCAGCTCGTTGCCCATCTTCTCGATGTACTCAAAATGGCAGAAGGGAATATCCCCTTTAAAAATATCGTCGGTACGGAGCTCGCCTGCCCGCTTCATCTCGCTGCGGTACAAATGACGATGAATAAGGCACAGATGGGGCAACCCGGGCGCGGAAGGCCCAAGCTCCAGCGTCTCAATATGGGGTTCGGAGGGACCATTACCTTTTTCAAGGAGACAACTGGCCTGTAAATTGACGTTACGCTGCTGCTCCCAGAGACGGGATTTTTGCTTGTCGGTGAGTTTTTTCACTTAACGCCTCCCTGAATAGTCCGTTTGCCACAAGTATAAGCAGCAAAACGCGCTTTCGCAGGGAGGGTTACATAACGCGGGCAGGAGAAGCCCGCGTTCAGAAGAATTACGGCAGAACTTTCGCGGAGAGGATAACCACCGGTTTTGACGGCACATTCTGATACGGACCGACGTCGTGAGTAGGCACCTGAGAAATCTTGTCGGCCACGTCCATCCCCTTCACGATTTTACCGAAGACCGCATAGCCAAAGTCGCGCTGGCCGTGGTCGAGGAAGGCGTTATCCGCCACGTTCAGGAAGAACTGGCTGGTGGCGCTGTCTTTGTCCGCGGTACGCGCCATGGAGATGGTGCCGCGCTTGTTCAGCAGGCCGTTGTCCGCTTCGTTTTTGATTGGCGGGTTAGGCTGTTTCTGCTGCATCTGCTCGTTGAAGCCGCCGCCCTGCACCATAAAGCCTGGGATCACGCGGTGGAAGGTGGTGTTGTTATAGAACCCACTGTTCACGTAGTCGAGGAAGTTTTTCACAGAAACCGGAGCTTTCTGGCTATTCAGTTCCAGCTCAATGTTCCCGGCGGAGGTGGTCAGCAGAACGTGAGGGTCCCCTTTGGCTGCCAGCGCAGCAGGGGAAACGGCAGAAAGAGCAAACACAGCTGCGACAGCCGCCAGTGTTGATTTGAGCATGAGAATTCCTTAACAAAGCGCAGTATAAAAAGCGAATAGCTTGATTCTAAAGAGCAGTATGAACGGAGACCAGCCTTTTACCTAATTTTACGAAATTGAAACAGTTGTAACCGCGCAAACGGTTGGCTTTCGCGCCTTTTTGTGTGATCGCGATCACACAAAAACATGCAATGAAGTTCTAATTTCTCTTAAAAGATATGAATAGATCACTTTAATGTCTAAAATCTGCCCGCTATCAGCGCCCCATGGGCGCTTTTCTTTTTCTGAACAGGCCAGACATGACTAACAGCAATCGCATCAAGCTCACATGGATCAGCTTCTTCTCCTACGCTCTGACCGGCGCGTTGGTGATCGTCACCGGGATGGTGATGGGGAATATCGCAGACTACTTCCAGTTGCCCGTTTCCAGCATGAGTAATACCTTCACCTTCCTCAACGCAGGGATCCTGATCTCTATCTTCCTGAATGCCTGGCTGATGGAAATCGTTCCGCTGAAGACCCAGCTGCGCTTTGGCTTTGTGCTGATGGTCGCCGCCGTGGCGGGCCTGATGCTGAGCCACAGCATCGCGCTGTTCTCAGCCGCCATGTTCGTGCTCGGTCTGGTCAGCGGGATCACCATGTCGATCGGTACGTTCCTGATTACCCATATGTATGAAGGCCGCCAGCGCGGCGCGCGCCTGCTGTTTACCGACTCCTTCTTCAGCATGGCCGGAATGATTTTCCCGATGGTCGCGGCCGTTCTGCTGGCGCGCAGCATCGAGTGGTACTGGGTCTATGCCTGCATTGGTCTGGTGTACGTGGCGATTTTCATTCTGACCTTCGGCTGTGAATTCCCGGTGCTGGGCAAGAAAGCGCAAGCTACCGCAGAGCCCGTTGCGAAAGAAAAGTGGGGCATCGGCGTGCTGTTCCTCTCCGTTGCCGCCCTGTGCTACATCCTGGGCCAGCTGGGCTTTATCTCCTGGGTCCCGGAATACGCCAAAGGTCTGGGCATGAGCCTGAACGATGCGGGTCAACTGGTGAGCGATTTCTGGATGTCTTACATGTTCGGCATGTGGGCGTTTAGCTTCATCCTGCGCTTCTTCGACCTGCAGCGCATTCTGACCGTGCTGGCGGGTATGGCGACCGTGCTGATGTACCTGTTCATCAACGGTTCACCGGAGCATATGCCGTGGTTCATTCTGACCCTGGGCTTCTTCTCCAGCGCCATTTATACCTCGATCATCACCCTGGGCTCCCTGCAGACCAAAGTGGCCTCGCCGAAGCTGGTTAACTTCGTTCTGACCTGCGGCACCATCGGCACCATGCTGACCTTCGTGGTCACTGGCCCGATCGTGGCCCACAGCGGCCCGCTGGCGGCGCTGCACACCGCTAACGGTCTGTATGCCGTGGTGTTCATCATGTGCTTCATCCTGGGCTTCGTGACCCGCCACCGCCAGCACAACGCGGCAGCGGCGTCTCACTAACTCCTACGCCCCTTTGCGCTCGGCAGAGGGGCTGTTTCTGGCAAAGCTTACCTCTTCTCCCCCGACATCCGTCTGGATCCACGTCTGCGCCAGCTGCGTCGTAGCGATCACCCGTCCCTGACGAATCGACCAGCGCACCGGCACCTGGCAGCGCACGGCTTCAAACCCGCTCTCCGCAGGCAGAATAATCAGGTTCGCCGGGTTTCCCGTGGCAATACCGTAATCGCTCAGGCCGAAGGTCCGGGCGCTGTTATGGGTGATGAGATTCAGGCCGCTGTCGATTTGCGGATAGCCCATCATCTGGCAGACGTGCAGCCCCATATGCAGCACCTGCAGCATGTTGCCGGTGCCCAGCGGATACCACGGGTCGAAGACGTCGTCATGACCGAAGCAGACGTTAATGCCCGCTTCCTGGAGCTCTTTCACCCGGGTGATGCCGCGGCGCTTCGGATAGTCATCAAAGCGCCCCTGCAGGTGGATATTGACCAGCGGGTTAGCGACGAAGTTAATCCCCGACATTTTCAGCAGACGGAAGAGCCGCGAGGTGTAAGCGCCGTTGTAGGAGTGCATGGCGGTGGTGTGGCTGGCCGTCACGCGCGGGCCGATACCTGCTTCATACGCCAGCGTCGCGACCGTCTCCACAAAGCGCGACTGCTCGTCGTCGATTTCATCGCAGTGGATATCCAGCGGACGGTCATACTTCTTCGCCAGTTCAAACGCGATATGCAGCGACTGCACGCCATACTCGCGGGTGAACTCGAAGTGTGGGATCGCCCCCACCACGTCGGCCCCCAGCTTTAACGCCTCTTCCAGCAGCGCCGCGCCGTTCGGGTAAGAGAGAATACCTTCCTGCGGGAACGCGACGATTTGCAGCGTCACCCACGGGGCAACCTCCTGCTTCACCTCCAGCATCGCCTTAAGGGTGGTCAGCGTCGGGTCGGAAACATCTACATGGGTACGGACAAACTGGATGCCGTTGGCAATTTGCCACTTCAGCGTTTTCCAGGCGCGCGCTTTCACATCCTCATGGCTGAGCAACGCCTTGCGCTCCGCCCAGCGCTCAATGCCTTCGAACAGCGTGCCGGACTGGTTCCAGTTCGGCTCACCCGCCGTCTGGGTCGTATCAAGATGGATATGCGGCTCAATGAACGGCGGGAAAGCAAGCCCGCCGCGCGCGTTCAATACTTCATAACTTTCGGCGTGGGTGTCGTCCATCGGGGTGATGTCACCAAATCGCCCGTTCTCAATGGCGAGTTGCCACAGCCCTTCCCGACCCGGTAAACGAACATTCTGAACAAGCCATAACGGTGTTGTAGACATACCCTTCCCCTAAAAAACGCCGCTGATATTCAGGCGTATCAATTTTGGCAAAACCGTCCCTGATTTGTACACAAATTCAACGAGCACGAAAAGCCTGCGATTTCCGCCACTTATAAAAATCCTGACAAATCAGTCGCATACCACCTAAGGAGTAGGCGAAGACGTATTTGATTTGCATCAATAAGCGCCCCTGCTGAATCGTTAAGGTAGGCAATAATAGAAAAGAAATCGAGGCAATAATGAGCAAAGTCAGACTCGCTATCATCGGTAACGGCATGGTCGGCCACCGCTTTATTGAGGATCTTCTCGATAAGGCCGATGCTGAGCAGTTCGATATTACCGTGTTCTGTGAAGAACCCCGCAAGGCGTACGACCGCGTGCACCTGTCTTCCTACTTCTCCCATCATACCGCCGAAGAGCTCTCTCTGGTGCGTGAAGGTTTCTACGAGAAGCATGGCGTAAAAGTGCTGGTGGGCGAACGCGCTATCACCATCAACCGTCAGGAAAAAGTGATTCACTCCAGCGCCGGGCGTACGGTTTTTTACGACAAGCTGATTATGGCGACAGGCTCCTATCCGTGGATCCCGCCGATCAAAGGCTCAGAAACTCAGGATTGCTTCGTCTACCGTACCATTGAAGATCTCAACGCTATCGAATCCTGCGCGCGCCGAAGCAGACGCGGCGCGGTTGTCGGCGGCGGTCTGCTGGGCCTGGAAGCGGCTGGCGCGCTGAAAAACCTCGGCGTTGAAACCCACGTCATCGAATTTGCCCCGATGCTGATGGCCGAGCAGTTGGACCACATGGGCGGTGACCAGCTGCGCCGTAAAATCGAAAGCATGGGCGTGAAGGTTCACACCAGCAAGAACACCAAAGAGATCGTTCAGGAAGGGACTGAAGCACGCAAAACCATGCGCTTTGCCGACGGCAGCGAGCTGGAAGTGGACTTCATCGTCTTCTCCACCGGTATTCGTCCGCGCGACAAGCTGGCGACCCAGTGCGGGCTGGCCGTGGCGCAGCGCGGCGGGATCATGATCAACGACACCTGCCAGACCTCCGATCCGGATATCTACGCCATCGGCGAATGCGCTAGCTGGAACAACCGCGTATACGGCCTGGTGGCGCCGGGCTACAAAATGGCGCAGGTCGCGGTGGACCATATCCTCGGCAGCGAAAATGCGTTTACCGGTGCAGACATGAGCGCCAAGCTGAAGCTGCTGGGCGTGGACGTAGGCGGTATTGGCGATGCGCATGGCCGCACCCCGAATTCCCGCAGCTATGTCTATCTCGACGAAAGCAAAGAAGTCTACAAACGCCTCATCGTCAGCCAGGACAATAAAACCCTGCTCGGCGCGGTGCTGGTGGGCGACACCAGCGACTTTGGCAACCTGCTCCAGCTGGTGCTGAACGCCATCGAACTGCCGGAAAACCCGGACGCGCTGATCCTCCCGGCGCACGCGTCAAGCGGCAAGCCGTCTATCGGCGTGGATAAACTGCCGGACAGCGCGCAGATATGCTCCTGCTTCGACGTCACTAAAGGCATGCTGATCTCCGCCATCAACAAAGGCTGCCACACCGTGGCGGCCCTGAAAGCGGAAACCAAAGCCGGTACCGGCTGCGGCGGCTGTATTCCGCTGGTCACTCAGGTGCTGAACGCCGAGCTGGCGAAACAGGGCATAGAAGTGAACAACAACCTGTGCGAGCACTTCGCGTATTCTCGCCAGGAGCTGTACCACCTGATCCGCGTGGAGGGCATTAAGTCCTTCGACGAACTGCTGGCGAAGCACGGCCAGGGCTACGGCTGCGAAGTGTGTAAACCGACCGTCGGCTCCCTGCTGGCCTCCTGCTGGAACGAGTACGTGCTCAAGCCCGAGCATACGCCGCTGCAGGACACCAACGACAACTTCCTGGCGAACATCCAGAAAGACGGCACCTACTCCGTCATCCCACGTTCCGCCGGTGGCGAAATCACGCCGGAAGGGCTGGTGGCCGTGGGCCGTATTGCCCGTGAATTTAATCTCTACACCAAAATCACCGGCTCCCAGCGTATCGGCCTGTTTGGCGCGCAGAAAGACGATCTGCCGGAAATCTGGCGTCAGCTGATTGAAGCCGGCTTCGAAACCGGCCACGCGTATGCCAAAGCACTGCGCATGGCAAAAACCTGCGTGGGCAGCACCTGGTGCCGCTACGGCGTCGGCGATAGCGTGGGCTTCGGCGTGGAGCTGGAAAACCGCTACAAAGGCATCCGCACCCCGCACAAAATGAAGTTTGGCGTCTCCGGCTGTACCCGCGAATGTGCGGAAGCGCAGGGTAAAGACGTGGGTATCATCGCCACCGAGAAAGGCTGGAACCTGTACGTCTGCGGCAACGGCGGGATGAAACCGCGCCATGCGGACCTGCTGGCCGCGGATCTCGATCGCGATACGCTGATTCAGTATCTCGACCGCTTCATGATGTTCTACATCCGTACCGCCGATAAGCTGACCCGTACCGCTTCCTGGCTCGATAACCTGGAAGGCGGCATCGACTACCTGAAATCGGTCATCATCGACGACAAGCTGGGCCTGAACGAACATCTGGAAGCCGAGATGGCCCGCCTGCGCGAGGCGGTGATCTGCGAGTGGACTGAAACCGTGAACACGCCTGCGGCGCAGACGCGCTTCAAACACTTTATCAACAGCACCCAGCGCGACCCGAACGTACAGGTTGTGCCGGAGCGTGAACAGCATCGCCCGGCAACGCCGTATGAACGCATCCCAGTGACGCTGGTGGAGGAAAACGCATGAGCCAGTGGGTAAGCATCTGCAATATTAACGACATTATCCCCGCCACCGGCGTGTGCGCGCTGCTGGGCAACGAGCAGGTTGCGATTTTCCGCCCTCGCCACGATGAGCAGGTTTTTGCCATCAGCAATATCGACCCGTTCTTCGAGGCCAGCGTGCTCTCTCGTGGACTGATTGCCGAGCATCAGGGTGAACTGTGGGTTGCCAGCCCGCTGAAAAAGCAGCGTTTCCGCTTAACTGACGGGCGCTGTATGGAAGATGAAAATATCTCCGTGAAGCACTACGATGCCCGCGTGAAGGACGGCATGGTACAGCTGAAAGGCTAATCCCCGCCTTTTCACCAGAAAAGGCTATGACCTCTTAGGGGTAACGGCAGGAAAAACCGTATGTTCTGTACGATTCCTGCTGTTATCCTGACGTCAATTCTTACCCCCTCCATGAATGCTGCGAGGTAACGTCGTGGATCACCTGCCGATTTTTTGTCAATTACGCAACCGCGACTGCCTGCTCGTGGGCGGCGGCGACGTGGCTGAACGCAAAGCGCGCCTGCTGTTAGAAGCTGGCGCACGACTGACCGTCAACGCCCTCGCCTTTGCCCCACAGTTTGAGGTCTGGGCCCAGGAAGGGATGCTCACGCTGGAACAGGGGGAGTTTAATGTTTCCCTGCTGGATACCTGCTGGCTGACCATTGCCGCAACGGATGACGATGAAGTGAACCAGCGCGTCAGCGACGCCTGCGAAGCGCGCCGAATTTTCTGCAACGTGGTGGATGCGCCAAAAGAGGCCAGCTTTATCATGCCGTCGATTATCGACCGCTCGCCGCTGATGATTGCGGTGTCGTCCGGCGGACGCTCGCCGGTTCTCGCCCGCCTGCTGCGGGAAAAACTGGAGGCCGTGCTGCCCCAGCATCTTGGTCAGATTGCCCATTACGCCGGGCAGCTCCGCACCCGCGTGAAGCAAACCTTCGCGACCGTGGGCGAGCGCCGTCGCTTCTGGGAAAAATTCTTTGTGAACGACAGGCTGGCGCAGTCGCTGGCGAATCAGGACACCAAAGCCGTTGAAGAGACGACCGAACGGCTCCTGAGCGAGCCGCTGGACCATCGCGGCGAAGTGGTGCTGGTCGGGGCCGGGCCGGGAGATGCAGGATTATTGACGCTGAAAGGACTGCAGCAGATCCAGCAGGCCGATATCGTGGTTTACGATCGCCTGGTCTCCGATGACATCATGAACCTGGTGCGTCGCGACGCCGACCGCGTATTCGTTGGAAAACGGGCGGGTTACCACTGCGTGCCGCAGGAGGAGATTAACCAGATCCTGCTGCGCGAGGCGCAGAAAGGTAAGCGCGTGGTGCGCCTTAAGGGCGGCGATCCCTTTATCTTTGGGCGCGGCGGCGAGGAGCTGGAAACTCTGTGTGAGGCGGGCATTCCGTTCTCTGTCGTGCCGGGCATTACGGCGGCATCCGGGTGTTCCGCTTACTCGGGCATTCCGCTGACCCACCGCGACTTCGCCCAGAGCGTGCGGCTGGTGACGGGCCACCTGAAAACCGGCAGCGAGCTGGACTGGCATAACCTGGCCGCCGAAAAGCAGACGCTGGTGTTCTACATGGGGCTGAACCAGGCCGCGACGATTCAGGCGAAGCTACTGGAGCACGGCATGAAGGCAGATATGCCGGTCGCGCTGGTGGAAAACGGTACGTCCATCAAGCAGCGCGTGGTGAATGGCGTGCTGACGCAGCTCGGCGAGCTGGCGCAGCAGGTTGAAAGCCCGGCGCTGATTGTGGTGGGTCGTGTGGTTGAACTGCGCGACAAGCTGAACTGGTTCTCGAATCACTAACGCATATTCTTCCTTTCCGGAGTAGTCCTTAAGCGGACTACTCCCCTCTTACCGCTGTCGATAACATACCGCCCCGAAGTGGAACTTTTCCCTTTATTCCCTTGAGTTACATCCAATTTTCGTTTTTAAGACAAGGAATGCGTATGTTCAAACTGGCAAAAGCCGCCGTTCTGGTTGGCCTGTTATCGACTCTGACCGCCTGCACCGGTCACGTACAGAACACTAAAAATAACTGCAGCTATGATTACCTGCTGCACCCGGCGATCTCCATTTCGAAGATCATCGGCGGTTGCGGCCCGGCGGCGCAGCAGTAAGCGATTTTCAGGCGTAAAAAAACCGGGGCTTTCCCGGTTTTTTAGTTTTGGAGAGTGTGGTTTTTAGTCGGGTGGCGGCTTCGCCTTACCCGACCTACACGATCCCGTAGGCCGGGTAAGCGTCAGCGCCACCCGGCAAAGCAGACTTACGGCTTCGCAACAAACCCGATCGCTTCGTACACCGCTTTCAGGGTTTCGGACGCGCGCGCGCTAGCTTTTTCTGCGCCGTCTTTCATCACCTTCTGCAGGAAAGCTTCGTCGTTACGGTAGCGGTTATAGCGCTCCTGCAGCTCGGTCAGCATCCCGGAAACGGCATCTGCCACTTCGCCTTTCAGGTGGCCGTACATCTTGCCTTCGAAGTGCTGCTCCAGCTCAGGAATGCTCTGGCCGGTCACGCCGGAGAGGATATCCAGCAGGTTGGAGACGCCCGCTTTGTTCTGCACGTCGTAGCGCACAACAGGCGGCTCGTCGGAGTCGGTGACCGCGCGCTTGAGCTTTTTGACGACGGATTTCGGATCTTCCAGCAGGCCAATAACGTTGTTGCGGTTATCGTCAGACTTGGACATCTTCTTGGTTGGCTCCAGCAGCGACATCACGCGCGCGCCGGATTTTGGAATAAACGGCTCTGGCACTTTAAACACATCACCGTAAATCGCGTTAAAGCGCTGGGCGATATCGCGGCTCAGCTCCAGATGCTGCTTCTGGTCTTCACCCACCGGCACCTGGTTGGTTTGATACAGCAGGATGTCCGCCGCCATCAGCACCGGATAGTCGAACAGACCGGCGTTGATGTTTTCAGAGTAGCGCGCGGATTTATCCTTGAACTGGGTCATGCGGCTCAGCTCGCCGAAATAGGTGTAGCAGTTCAGCGCCCAGCCCAGCTGCGCGTGCTCTGGCACGTGAGACTGAACGAAAATGGTGCTTTTCTCAGGATCGATGCCGCAGGCCAGGTACAGCGCCAGCGTATCCAGGGTGGCTTTACGCAGCTTCTCAGGATCCTGACGCGCGGTAATCGCGTGGAGATCGACGATGCAGTAAATGCAATGGTAGTCATCCTGCATGCTGACCCACTGACGTAACGCACCCATGTAGTTACCAATGGTCAATTCACCTGAAGGCTGTGCGCCACTAAAAACGATGGGCTTAGTCATTATTCAATTCCTGATGTTCACTGTGCGAAAGCCCGAGTGCGGGCAACAAATCTTTGAAGTGGTCGAAGACCACATCCGGCTCACTTAGCGTGATGGCCTCACCGTAGTTGTAGCCATAGGTTAATCCGACGGAAGGACACCCTGCCGCGCGGGCGGCCAGAATATCATTGCGCGAATCCCCGACAAAGAGCAGCTCCGCAGGCGTTAAGGATAATTTTCCTGCCACCAGCAACAGCGGTTCCGGATGCGGCTTTTTGTTCTGCACGTCGTCGCCGCCCACAATCACGGAGAAATACTTCGCGATATCCAGCGCTTCCAGCAGAGGCGCAACGAACGGGGTTGGCTTGTTGGTCACCAGCCCCAGCGGGAGGCCCTTCGCGTGCAGCGCGCTCAGCGTTTCCTTAACGTCCGGGAACAGGAAACTGCCCTCCTCGACGGTCTCTTCATAGAAACGATCGAACAGTTTGCGCAGAATACGCAGCTGCTCATCCTTAGGGATGTCAGCGTGGTCAACGCTCGGTTTACCCTGCGCGGAACGCTGCGACGCGCGCTCCTGGCGAGCCCACGTCAACGCGCGCTCCATCAGGACATCGGCACCGTTGCCAATCCACGTTACCACGCGATCTTCACCCGCAACGGGCAGTTCAAGTGCGTACAGCGCCTGGTCTACGGCGCTCGTTAAGCCCGGCGCGCTGTCGACCAGCGTGCCGTCGAGGTCGAATGCCACACCCCGAATTGCCTGCAATTTATCCATGACTTACCTTCGCCAGCTCACGACGCATTTCATCAATGACTTTTTTGTAATCCGGTTGGTCGAAAATTGCCGAACCTGCAACGAACATATCCGCGCCCGCTGCCGCAATTTCACCAATGTTATTCACTTTCACACCGCCGTCCACTTCCAGACGAATATCGTAACCTGACTCATCAATACGACGGCGCACTTCACGCAGCTTATCCAGCGTGTGGGGGATAAACGACTGACCGCCAAAGCCCGGGTTAACGGACATCAGCAGGATCACGTCCAGCTTGTCCATGACATAGTCGAGATAGCTCAGCGGCGTGGCCGGGTTAAACACCAGGCCCGCTTTACAGCCGTTCTCTTTGATCAGCTGCAGCGTGCGGTCCACGTGTTCAGAGGCTTCCGGATGGAAAGTGATGATGCTGGCACCCGCTGCGGCGAAGTCAGGCACGATGCGATCAACAGGCTTCACCATCAGGTGAACGTCGATCGGCGCGGTAATGCCGTAGTTGCGCAGCGCCTTAAGCACCATTGGGCCAATGGTCAGATTCGGGACGTAGTGGTTGTCCATAACGTCGAAATGGACGACATCTGCACCAGCCGCGAGAGCTTTGGCGGTGTCTTCACCCAGGCGGGCAAAATCGGCCGACAGAATTGAGGGAGCAATCAAAAACTGTTTCATCCGCTTCTCCTTGAAATGTGTTTACCGGCGGGCAAAACGGCTCAGGGGCGATAAAGAGCCAGAAGTTCGTCCACCTTTTTACGTGTGCCGCCGTTGCTGCTAATGCTACGCCGCACTTTGACCTGAAAATGCTTCGCGGCTTTGTACCATTCGCGCGTATCAGGGGTATCGTGATTCGAAATTAACACCGGAATTCTTTTGCTGACCAGCTTTTCCGCCATCTCCGCCAGACGAGCCTGTTCAGCCGGACTGAAGCTGTTGGTGTGATAAGCGGTGAAATTCGCCGTTGCAGACAGTGGGGCGTAAGGTGGGTCACAGTAGACCACCGAGTTTACGCCTGCCAGTTCCATACACTCTTCATAGGAGAGGCAATGAAACTCTGCGTTCTGCGCTTTTTCGGCAAAGTGATACAGCTCGTCCTGCGGGAAATACGGGCGCTTATAGCGACCAAACGGCACGTTAAACTCCCCGCGCAGGTTATACCGGCACAGGCCGTTGTAGCCATGTCGGTTGAGATAGAGGAACAGCAGCGCCCTGCGGAACGGATCCTGGCTCTGGTTAAACTCCGCGCGGAACTGGTAGTAAACGTCCGGGTGATTATTCTCCGGCGTAAACAGTTTGCGCGCCTCTGCGACATACTCTTCGGTACGCAGCTTAACGATGTTATAGAGACTGATAAGGTCGTTGTTGATATCCGCCAGGATATAACGAGAAAAATCGGTGTTGAGGAACACCGATCCTGCGCCCACGAAAGGCTCGATAAGACACTCGCCTTTAGGCAGGTGCTTTTTAATATCATCGAGCAGGGGGTATTTTCCCCCTGCCCATTTCAGAAAAGCGCGATTTTTTTTCATGCTGACTAACTGATTACACCTTCTCCGGCTGTGGAGAAAGCTCCGACAGCATCCTGCGCTTTAAACATTACTTCAGATCGGCCTGAACCTGATGAATCGGCTTCGCCCACGGATTTTTCGCCTGAACGTCTGCTGGCAGTGCCGCCACGGCACGCTTCGCTTCATCTTTGGACGCATACACACCGCTGACCAGCACATACCACGGTTGACCGTTACGGGTCGTCTGATAAACAACATAGTTTTTCAGATTTGATTTCTTCGCCCAGCCGTTGAGGTTGTCATAGTTAGACGAACTGCTCAGCTGCAGCGTGTAGTTGCTGGATGGCGCAGACTTCAGCGAACCAACGTTACCTGCAGTTTTGCCTGCGGCGCTGCTGGAAGCTGTTGCCGTGGCTGCTGGAGCCGTTGCTGCAGGCGCAGCGGTGGCAGCCGGTGCCGTTGTGGTCGCCGTTGCTTTCGGCGCGGTCTGCGTGACTGGCGCTTTAGCAGGCTCGCTCACCGCAGCCGTTTCGGTGTGCTTCGGCTGTGCCGGTACGGCTTTCACTTCAGGCGCTTTGACTACCGCCTGAGGTTTGGTTTCACGCTTAGGCTCAATCACCGCCTGCTTACGTTCAGGACGTGTCGCCGTTTGCGTCTGGCGCGGTTTGGTTTCCGTCACAGCCGTTTGCGGCTGAGCATTACCACCGCGAATCGGAGCAACGGTTGCCGGCTCGGTTGGCAGCGTGGAGTTAACCACGACGTTGTCAACCTGCTGCTGGTTCTGCGGCTGCGTCAGCGCATTGTTCAGGTCACCCTGAACTTCTACGCGCTGCTGGCCTTCAGGCGCAGCAGGTGCCTGACCCTGAGCTGGGGTTGAAGAAACGGGCGGCAGAGAAACATCCTGCGGCGCTGTGGTGTTACCTGCGGTCTGCTCTGCGGAAGTCGCACCCGGTGCAGGCTGTGCGCCATTCGCCTGATTGGTCGCATCGTTACCGGACAGGTTGATGCTCTTCTCAGCGGAAGCAGATTGCTCGGTTGAGTTCGTTGACGGTGCTTTAAGCGCGGAGCCAATGCCGACAATCAGCAGCACAAGCACCAGAACGCCAAGCCCCATCATAATGTACTGGCGGGAAGCCGGTTTCGGCGCAGCGGCTTTTTTACGTTTACGCGGGCGACGCTCTACAGGCGGTTCGTCCATTGAATCTTCTTCGGACTCATAATCCTCTTCTGCTCGCTCTTCGTGCGCGTTGCGGCTGCGCGAAGGGCGACGATCGTCTGCATCCAGATCAACATCGTCAAAGTTGATCTGCGGCTCGTTATCACGTTCTGAAGATTGACGAGAACGACCAGTACGACGATCGCTGGGATCGGGTTTCAGCTCGTCTTCTGGTTTGAATTCATCCATTTAACACCCCACTCAAAGGCTTATGCTAACGACTTTGCATTTCACCTGAAGCTAAACGACCACCTGCGACAGTGGCCTGACCTTTCTAGTTGTTACGCCTGCTGACAATCAGCGATAGCGCCAAGAACGACATCGTGCGGCACTCCGCCGCGCACTTCACTTTTCCCTATTGCAAGCGGGAGTACAAGACGCATCTCACCTGCCAATACTTTTTTATCGCGCATCATGTGGGGTAAATACGCTTGCGCCGACATCGCCTGCGGTCCAGTCACCGGTAAACCTGCACGCTCAAGCAGCGCAATGATGCGTGCCGTCTCTTCCGGTGTGAACTGTCCGAGGCGTTCTGAAGTGCGGGCAGCCATTACCATTCCGGCCGCGACGGCTTCACCGTGCAGCCAGTTACCGTAACCCATTTCGGCTTCAATCGCGTGACCAAACGTATGCCCAAGATTCAGTAAAGCACGTAAGCCCGTTTCACGCTCGTCCGCTGCGACAACTTCTGCTTTCAGCTCACAACAACGACGGATGCAGTATGCCAGTTTAGCCTCATCCAGGCACAGCAGCGCATCCATATTCTCTTCAAGCCAGTTAAAGAACTCGCCGTCCAGAATAATGCCGTATTTGATCACTTCCGCCAGACCAGAAGCCAGTTCGCGCTTCGGCAGGGTTTTCAGACAGTCGAGATCCACCACCACCGATGCGGGCTGGTAGAACGCGCCAATCATGTTTTTGCCGAGCGGATGGTTGACTGCCGTTTTGCCACCCACAGAGGAGTCGACCTGGGACAGCAACGTAGTCGGGATTTGAATAAAACGGACGCCACGTTGATAGCTTGCGGCCGCAAAGCCGGTCAGATCGCCCACAACACCGCCGCCCAGGGCAAGCAGTGTTGTATCGCGACCGTGTGGTTTTTGCAGCAATGCGGTAAAGACGGTATCCAGTACCGTCAGGCTTTTATACTGCTCGCCATCGGGGAGTATCACACTGTCGACTTTTACGCCCGCCTGCTCAAGCAGGTGGCGTACGCGGTCGAGATAAAGCGGAGCCAGCGTCTCATTGGTGACCAGCATCGCCTGATCACCCGCTTTCAGTGGTAAAAAGGAAGCTGGGTCGTTAAACAAACCAGCCGCGATGGTGATAGGGTAACTACGTTCCCCGAGAGTAACTGTAATCCTCTCCATGACGCGACATCCACCTTTAATGCTTTTACCCGCAGGCGAGTGTATATAAAGCCAGAATCAGTTGCTTTCCAGCATATGAATAATCTGGTTTGCAACCACTTTAGCGCTCTGGTCGTCAGTACGAATGGTCACATCAGCAATCTCTTCATACAGCGGATTGCGTTCATCGGCCAACGCTTCCAGAACTTCGCGTGGTGGCGTTTCAACCTGCAGCAGCGGGCGCTTTTTATCGCGCTGCGTACGTGCCAGCTGTTTCTCGATGGTCGTCTCAAGATAGACCACTACGCCACGGGCGGAGAGACGGTTGCGGGTTTCGCGAGATTTCACAGAGCCGCCGCCTGTTGCCAGAACGATGCCCTGCTTTTCCGTGAGTTCGTTGATCACTTTTTCTTCTCGGTCACGGAAACCTTCTTCGCCTTCTACGTCGAAAACCCAGCCCACATCAGCTCCGGTTCGTTTCTCAATCTCTTGATCAGAATCGTAAAATTCCATATTGAGTTGTTGAGCTAACTGACGCCCAATAGTGCTTTTGCCGGCACCCATAGGCCCAACCAGAAAGATATTGCGTTTCTCTGCCATTTTATCGGTACTACTAAGACTATTCGTTAATGGTAATCCCCGCTGCGCAGACACTCAGCGTAGCAGGACATGAACTGAAACCTCATATGCAATAGAGCGAGAGTCAGACTAAAAATTATCTCAATACTCCGGCTTGTTTGGCAACTGATTAAATCACCGCGTCGGGCGCATAAGGTAATAAGACGTAAGTCCAACTCAAATCGGTACTCCTTGTATGCTAATTCATGCCCCACGTCAAACATCTGCAACAAACTGAATGCAAAATCATTGCGGGGATCGTCACCCGTCAGCGAATACCGACCAGACGTGGCGTAATAAACACCACTAACTCGCGCCGCTCATTATCCTTCCCATCGTGGCGAAAAAGCTGCCCAAGCCAGGGAATTTTTCCCAGCCCCGGCACGCTGTCACTGCCGGTTTTATTCTTCTGCGAAAAAATTCCGCCCAACGCCAGCGTTTCTCCACTTTTTACCTCCACCTGGGTTTCTATCTCCTGTTTGTCGATCGCCAGCGTTTCGCCGTCCGCCTGCTGCAGAACCTGTCCCGGCATATTTTCGCTGATGTGTAATTTCAGGCGCACGCGGCCTCCCGGTAACACCACCGGCGTGACCTCCATCCCTAATACCGCCTCTTTAAACTCAACGGAGGTGGCGCCGCTTTCACCGCTTGAGACCTGATACGGAATTTCACTCCCCTGCTTGATGCTGGCCGGTTGCATATGCGAGGCCAGCAGACGCGGGCTGGCGATGATATCGACCTGCTGTTTTTGCTCCAGCGCAGAGAGCTCCAGATCCAGCAGCCGGCCATTGATCCGCCCGATGTTAAAACCCGCGTGGCTGGTGGCGCTGGCGACGGAAAGATCGCTGCCAAGCGTGGTGAGCTGACCAACCTTACCCGCGTCGGTGGCGTCGGCGAGATTCCACTTCACTCCCAGCTCACGCAGGCTTTTTTTATTAATGGTCACAATGTGCGCCGCCAGCTCGACCTGTTCGACGGGAATATCAATCTGAGCGGCCCAGCGCTGCAGCGTCTCCACCACCGTCTGGTTATCCCGAATCAGCAGTCGGTTGGTGCGTTTGTCGACAGATAAACTCCCCTTTGGACTCAGGAGTTTTTCTGCGGCTTTTTGCAGCTCTCCGGCATCGGCATAGGAAAAAGGGATGCTGTGCGACACCAGCGGCGCATCAAGCTGTCGACGCGCCCGCTCCTGTTCTGAGCGTTCCTGCTGTTCACGCTGCCAGGCCGCGGTATGCACATAAAAAATGCCGCCCTCCTCTCGCAAAACGAGGCCAGCGCTGGTGACAACCGTCTGTAATGCCTGACGCCAGGGGACGCGCGTCAGGTTAAGCGAAAGCGTGCCGCTGACATCAGGCGATATCACCAGATTACGGTTCTCCTGCGCGGCCAGGCTCTGCAGCACCTGAACTACAGGAACGTCATCCACCACCAGCGTGACCGGCTTTGGCGCGGCGGCCCACAGCGGATGGCTGAACGCCAGCAGCCACAGCATTATCCGTAAATTCATTCTTATCCGTTCCTTCTCGTTGCCACGTCCATTTTCCTGGTTCACATGTGTCACCCACATCAACAACCAGTTCCGTTTGATTGATGGCTGTTATCGTCCAGCCCGCCGGGAAGCGCTCATGCGTTTTGAGGCGGTACCAGCGCTTTTGCCCATCCTGTAAAATGCCGATAGCCTGCTGTCCTCCCACCATGCCGCGATAGTGCCACTGCGCCAGCTCGCCAATGGCGCAGGGATCGTCCGGCGGGCGAAACGGATCGCGCATGCCGGTCAATAGCAGCGCTGAGCAAACCAGCAAATATCGCGCGCTATTTCGCATGTTCCAGCTCCAGCCGCAGGCGCAACGCTGTACCTTGTGGCGAAATCGCGAAAGCGGCGATCTGCACATCCCGCTGCGCCAGCCGGGAAAAAAGCGCCGGAAGCGCCTGCCACTTAACTTCCAGCATCAGTTCCCCTCCGTTCGGCAGCGGCTTCCAGTAAACCAGCGTCGTGTTATCGCCCTGAAAATCGAGCGGGGAAAACGGCGTCAGCTCCCATGATTCCGGTGTTTCCGGACGAAACGGCCCCTTTCTGACGGCAGGCCATAACGCTGCGTTCGTCCTCGCGTCCTGAATCAGCTGGCGCTGTCGTTCAGCACACTGCCTGTCTATCGGTCTGAGCAAGGTGCCCCACGCGGCCAGTCCGGCCAGGAAACTCCCCAGACACCAGAAGAGCACCCGATTCCAGGGACGGCTTTCGCACCAGCGTTCTAACAGGGTATCCATGCGTCACCCCTCGCTTTTAAGATGAAGGGTGAACATCCAGCGCCCCTGGCTGTCCTGCCGAAGCTCACCCGCCGTCCCGGGCGTAAAACCGGTTATTTGTCCAAGCGCATCACGCAGGGCGGAGAGGGCCGGCAGGGTTAGGGCATACCCGCTCAGCATCAGCGCAGGCGGCTGATAGCGCAGCTCTGTCAGCCAGACCTGTGCCGGAATGGTGCGGGCAAGGGATTCCAGCACCGGTTGCCATGCGCGTCGTTGAAGTGTCTGCGCTGGCTTGTGCGCCTGTGAGGCGAGTTTCTGCCGGGAGAGAAGCGCATGCTGCACGGTCTGCATTCCCGTCAGATCCGTTTGCAGCGCGTGCAGCCTCATAAGAGGGTTCATCCGCAGACAGAAAAT
Organism: Enterobacter cloacae complex sp. CARB60; assembly: GCF_036487345.1. Taxonomy (NCBI): domain Bacteria; kingdom Pseudomonadati; phylum Pseudomonadota; class Gammaproteobacteria; order Enterobacterales; family Enterobacteriaceae; genus Enterobacter; species Enterobacter cloacae complex sp. CARB60. Next base: position 221,754 of record NZ_JAZKLC010000002.1, on the reverse strand, counting down.
GGCCACGAACATCAACAGCACGGTGCCGACACACATTGCGCCCCAGAAACGCAGGCATCGCGCGCGCCGCTGCTGTCGCCAGGGCAGAAAGTTCATGATGTTCATCCGGGCACCTCGCTCATGGCCAGCGCTAGCGCAACGGTATAGTCAGCGCCGCAGTCCGGTAGCGGGGCATGGCAGCGTTCCAGGATTTCCCACGGGTCACGTCGGCTATCAAACAGCGCGATGTCATCCGGACCAAGCGCCAGCAGCGCCGCAAGCTCGGCCGTGCTTTCAGCTTCTGTGGTAAAGCGGCGTCCCCACTGGTGGCGCATCGCCCACAGCCACTGCCGTTCGTCCCGCCAGGCAACGCATTTAGCAGGCGACACCGCAGGAAGAAGATTCGCCAGCGCGCTGGCATCCGGCGTAATGCTCACCAGCCGCAAACGCAGCGTTTTCGCCAGCGCCAGTAGAGTATCGACCTCGTTGTTTTGCGCGGCAGTCACGCGAAAGGTATTGCTGAAGGTATCCTGTGCGTAATCGAAACAGAGCGTATCGGCAGACATCTCCAGTTCGCGCGCGAGCGCCGCGCCAAGCCATGAGAGCTGCTCGCTGTCGCGCAGTGTAACGGTCGGGCGGGGAAGCGACCGCTGCAGGGTGCGTGCTGCCGGGAAAGAGAGGAACACCCGGTGGTAGTGCGGCAGCGTTTTCCGCCAGTCGCGTAACGCATCAACCAGCTGTTCTGGCTGACAAATCTTGCCGTCACGAATGATGCCTTCGGCCAGAGGAATCGCCCACCAGCGGCGCAAGCACCAGCCGGACTTCTCCCGGGCCAACGCGACGATCAGCACCCTATCCTGTTGAATATGAACGCCCGTTTGCCATGTTTTGAAAGCCATGCTTCACGATCTCCTTATCGCCCGTCGTCTTGACGGCTATATCAATGAATCAGGCTTGCCTTTATACTACCGCGCGATTGTTTAGAAACTGCCCAAGTGAAACCAAATGGGAAATCTCCGGTGAAGTTCGTAAAGTATTTATTCATCCTTGCAGTCTGTTGCATTCTGCTGGGAGCAGGCTCGATTTACGGTTTGTACAAATATATTGAGCCACAGCTACCTGATGTCGCCACGCTTCGCGATGTGCGACTCCAGATCCCGATGCAAGTCTATAGCGCCGATGGCGAGCTCATGGCGCAGTATGGCGAGAAGCGTCGTATTCCGCTGACCTTAAACCAAATCCCTCCCGTGATGGTGAAAGCCTTTATCGCCACGGAGGACAGCCGTTTTTACGAGCACCACGGTGTCGATCCGGTGGGGATTTTCCGTGCCGCGAGCATTGCGCTGTTCTCTGGTCACGCCTCTCAGGGGGCGAGTACCATTACGCAGCAGCTGGCGCGTAACTTCTTCCTCAGCCCTGAAAAGACGCTGATACGTAAGATCAAAGAGGTGTTCCTTGCGATCCGTATTGAGCAGCTGCTGAGCAAAGACGAAATTCTTGAGCTGTACCTCAACAAAATCTACCTGGGCTACCGCGCCTATGGCGTGGGGGCTGCCGCACAGGTGTACTTCGGTAAGCCTGTTGAGCAACTCACCTTAAGCGAAATGGCAACCATTGCCGGTCTGCCGAAAGCGCCGTCCACGTTTAACCCGCTCTACTCGCTCGATCGCGCCACCGCGCGTCGTAACGTCGTCCTGTCACGTATGCTGAGCGAAGGCTACATCAGCCAGAGCGAGTACGACCAGGCGCGTAACGATGTGATTGACGCTAACTACCACGCCCCTGAGATCGCCTTCGCTTCTCCTTACCTGACCGAAATGGTTCGCCAGGAGATGGTGAATCGTTATGGCGACAAGGCCTATGAAGATGGCTATCGGGTGTACACCACCGTCACCCGCAAAGTCCAGCAGGCGGCTCAGGAAGCGGTGCGCAACAACGTGATGGACTACGATATGCGTCACGGCTATCGCGGCCCGTCAAACGTGCTCTGGAAAGTGGGCGAAAGCGCGTGGGACAGCAAAAAAATCACCAGTACGCTGAAGGCGCTGCCAACCTATGGTCCGCTCCTTCCAGCCGTGGTGACGCAGGCCGATCCGCAGGAAGCCGTTGCGACGCTCGCGGACGGTACTTCCGTCTCGCTGCGTATGGACGGTATCCGCTGGGCGCGTCCGTACCGCTCGGATACGCTTCAGGGCGCAACGCCGCGTAAAGTGACCGATGCGGTACAAACCGGGCAGCAAATCTGGGTGCGCAAGGTCGGCGAAGCCTGGTGGCTGGCACAGGTGCCGGACGTCAACTCGGCCCTGGTCTCTATCAACCCACAGAACGGTGCCGTTCTGGCCCTGGTCGGCGGGTTTGATTTCAACCAGAGCAAATTTAACCGCGCCACCCAGGCGCTGCGTCAGGTCGGTTCCAACATCAAACCGTTCCTCTACACGGCGGCGATGGATAAGGGTCTGACTCTCGCCAGCATCCTTAACGACGTGCCAATCTCCCGCTGGGATGCCGGTGCCGGTTCCGACTGGCAGCCGAAGAACTCCCCTGCGGAGTATGCCGGTCCTATTCGTCTCCGTCAGGGCCTGGGACAGTCGAAAAACGTGGTGATGGTGCGCGCCATGCGCGCGATGGGCGTCGACTATGCCGCAGAGTATCTGCAGCGCTTCGGTTTCCCGGCGCAGAACATCGTTCGCACCGAGTCGCTGGCGTTAGGCTCCGCCTCCTTTACGCCGCTTCAGGTTGCACGCGGGTACTCGGTGATGGCCAACGGCGGCTTCCTGATTGACCCGTACTTCATCAGCAAGATCGAGAACGATCAGGGCGGCGTGCTGTTCGAAGCGAAGCCGAAAATTGCCTGTGCAGAGTGCGATATTCCTGTGATTTACGGTAATACACCGAAATCTGACGTGCTTGAGAATAAGGACATGGAAGACCCTGCCGTGTCTCAGGAGCAGCCGAACGGCGTTGTACCGCAGCCGCAGCTGGAGCAGGCTAACCAGTCGCTGGTGGCACAAACCGGTGCGCCGGAGTATGCCCCGCATGTGATCAACACGCCGCTGTCGTTCCTGATCAAAAGCGCGCTGAACACCAACATCTTCGGTGAACCGGGCTGGCAGGGTACAGGCTGGCGTGCAGGGCGTGATTTGCAGCGCCATGATATCGGCGGTAAAACGGGGACAACCAACAGCTCGAAAGACGCGTGGTTCTCGGGTTACGGGCCGGGCGTGGTGACATCGGTCTGGATCGGATTCGACGATCACCGCCGTGACTTAGGCCGTACAACGGCATCCGGCGCGATTAAGGATCAGATTTCCGGCTACGAAGGCGGAGCAAAGAGCGCGCAGCCGGCGTGGGACGCCTACATGAAGTCCGTTCTCGAAGGCGTGCCGGAGCAGCCGCTGACGCCACCGCCAGGCGTGGTGACCGTCAATATCGACCGCAGCACGGGCCAGCTCGCCAACGGCGGTAATAGTCGCGAAGAGTATTTCATCGAGGGTACGCAGCCAACCACACAGGCGGTGCATGAGGTGGGTACAGAGATTATTGATAACGGCGAAACGCACGAGCTGTTTTAAGCATAAAAATGCCCGGTAAAAGCCGGGCAAATAATCGTAGGCCGGGTAAGGCGAAGCCGCCACCCGGCTTTTTTATGGCCTACAGTCGCCCCTGCCCCTTCAGCCACTCCCGGACCAGGAACAGCGCGCTCACGTTGCGAGCCTCATTAAAGTCAGGGTCCTCCAGCAGATCCATCAGGTGCGCTAACGGCCAGCGAACCTGCGGCAGCGGCTCCGGCTCATCCCCTTCGAGCGATTCAGGATAGAGATCTTCGGCCACCACAATATTCATTTTGCTGGAAAAATAGGACGGCGCCATGCTCAGTTTTTTCAGGAATGAAAGCTCATTCGCCCCGAAGCCGACCTCTTCTTTCAGCTCGCGGTTTGCCGCTTCGAAGACGGTTTCACCCGGGTCGATAAGCCCTTTCGAGAACCCAAGCTCGTAAGATTCCGTTCCCACAGCGTATTCGCGGATCAAAATCAGATGATCGTCGATAATGGGAATAATCATCACCGCTTCGCGCGAAGAGGGGCGCATACGTTCATAAACGCGACGAACACCGTTGCTGAACTCCAGGTCCACACTTTCGACATTAAACAGGCGCGATTTGGCGACAGTTTCAACATTCAGAATGGTGGGTTTTTGTAGTGGTTTGCTCATCGTGATGGGTCTTAGCAGTGAGAACTGGGGTTATTGTGCGATATGCCGCACGGTTTCGGCAATGTCAATCGTTCTTTATTTACATTTATGCAACGTAGCAGGGATCAATCCTCAATTCAAAACAAATGTCAAGAGGTTGAAATGTTTCCAGGAATTTGCTGATATCGCGCCATAACAGGCTTTGCTATCATCACCGGTCACTGGGATGCGCTTCAGAATGCTCAAGTTCGACTCCATACTTGCCGATAGCCAACCACAGACTCTCATTCAATGTAAAGGTGCTACTGACTACACCTGTAAGATAAGTAAGATGGGGAAAGCATGAGCACCATTTTGATTGTTCTCGCTGCTATGCTGGCCAGCGCATTGGTTGCAGGGTGGTTGTACAGGCGCCGCGTACAGCGCCGTTATCGTCTGCCCTTTTTAAATGCATTTGCGGGTGCGGGCACGCGCAAACTCACGCAAGACGAGCGCGATGCGGTTGAAAACTATCTCGAAATCCTGAACCGTTCTCAGTTAACGCCTGGGCCAACGGGGGCCACTGCTGCGCCCGTCGCGCTAAAGCTTAACGCGCAAAGTGATACCGTGCTCTGCGTGACGCGCTCCATCACGCGCTATGGCATCACCACTGATGACCCGAACAAGTGGCGCTATTACCTGGATTCCGTCGAAGTGCATCTGCCCCCGTCCTGGGAGCAGTACATTAATGACGAGAACAGCGTTGAGCTGATTCACACCGATTCGTTGCCCCTGGTTATTTCGCTTAACGGCCATACGCTGAATGAATACCTTCAGGAAGCCCCGCGTTTTGCGCTGGAGCGCGCGAGTTCAACGCAGGCTTCCATTCGTGGCGAAGAGACGGAGCAGATCGAACTGCTGAACATTCGCCAGGAGACGCATGAAGAGTACGCCCTGAGCCGCCCGGACGGCATCCGTGAAGCCATTCTGATCGTCGCGGCCTTCCTGCTCTTTTTTATCTGCCTGCTTACGCCGGACGTGTTTGTTCCCTGGCTGGCTGGCGGCGCGGTGCTGCTGCTGGCAGCCGGGCTTTGGGGACTCTTTGCCCCACCGGCCAAAACCTCGCTGCGAGAGATCCACTGCCTGCGCGGTACGCCAAAGCGCTGGGGCCTGTTCGGTGAAAACGATCAGGAACATCTCAACAATATTTCGCTCGGTATTATCGACCTGATCTACCCGCGCCACTGGCAACCGTGGATTACGCAGGACTTAGGGCAGAAAACCGATATTGATATCTACCTTGACCGCCACGTTGTGCGTCAGGGGCGCTTCCTGTCTCTGCATGATGAAGTCAAAAACTTCCCGCTTCAGCACTGGCTGCGCAGCGCGGTCATTGCCGGCGGCGCCGCGCTGGTCTTTGTCATGCTGCTGCTTTTCGTGCCGCTGGATATGCCCATCAAATTCACCCTGTCGTGGATCAAAGGCGCGCAAACCATTGAAGCGAGCAGCGTCAACAAGCTGGATGAAGCCGGTGTACGCGTGGGGGACACGCTGCGCCTGAAGGGAACCGGGATGTGTAATATTCACACCCCGGGGACGTGGAACACGCGTCAGAACTCGCCGTTCATGCCGTTCGACTGCTCGCAAATTATCTGGAACGACGCGCCGCCGCTGCCGCTGCCGGAATCCGAAGTGGTGAATAAGGCCACGGCGCTTACCCAGACGGTGAACCGCCAGCTGCACCCGAAACCGGACGATGATTCGCGCGTCAGCCCTGCGCTGCGCTCGGCCATTCAGAAATCAGGCATGGTTCTGCTGGATGATTTTGGTGACATCGTCCTGAAAACGCAGGATTTATGCTCCTCTCAGGATGAGTGCATACGTCTTAAAAACGCCCTGGTAAACCTGGGTAACAGTAAAGACTGGGACTCGCTGGTGAAACGCGCCGAAGCGGGGCGACTGGATGGCGTTAACGTGCTGCTGCGTCCGGTGAGCGCTGAATCGCTGGATAACCTGGTCGCGACCTCGACCTCGCCGTTCATGATGCGCGAGACCACCCGAGCGGCTCAGGCGCTGAACAGTCCGGCACCGGGCGGGTTTGTGATAGTCAGCGATGAAGGCAGCGACCTGGTCGATCAGCCTTACCCGCAGGTTGCGCTTTATGACTACCCGGCGCAGGAGCAGTGGAGCCAGTTCCAGCGCCTGGCGCAGATGCTGATGCAAACGCCGTTCAGCGCCGAAGGGATTGTCACAAGCATCTACACCGATGCCAACGGCACTCGCCATATCGGCCTGCACCGCATGCCGGATAGCGCAGGCTTATGGCGTTACATCGGCACCTCCCTGCTGATGACCGCGATGCTGATTGCCATTTTCTGGAACGGCTTTATGGCCCTGCGCCGCTACCAGCGCTCGCGCACCCGGCTTGCCGATATCCAGCAGTATTATGAAAACTGCCTCAATCCTAAGCTGATCCCCTCGTCTGAGAGCCTGATCTGATAACGTCGTTGCGCGACAAGATGTGCTACCCTGTCGCGCACGTTTCTTCTGGCTGGAGTTCCCCCTAATGCATTTTGATATCGCCTGGCAGGAGGTTGATACCGTTCTGCTGGATATGGACGGCACGCTGCTCGATCTCGCCTTTGATAACTATTTCTGGCAAACGCTGGTTCCTGAAACCTACGGCGAACAGCAGGGGATCTCCCCGGCAGAAGCGCAGGCATTCATCCGTTCGCAATATAGCGCGGTACAACATACGCTAAACTGGTACTGTCTTGACTACTGGAGCGAGCGCCTCGGTTTGGATATTTGTGCCATGACCACCGCCCAGGGCCCGCGCGCCGTTCTGCGCGAGGATACCGTGCCCTTTCTGGATGCGCTGAAAGCAAGCGGCAAACGCCGTATTTTGCTGACCAACGCGCATCCACATAATCTGGCGGTGAAGCTGGAGCATACCGGTCTGGCGTCGCACCTTGATTTATTACTTTCCACCCACACATTTGGTTATCCGAAAGAGGATCAGCGGTTGTGGCATGCGGTGAAGGAAGAGACGGGGTTGCAGCCAGAACGTACGCTGTTCATTGATGACAGCGAGCCCATTCTGGATTCCGCGGCAAGGTTTGGCATTCGCTACTGTCTGGGCGTGACCAATCCTGACTCTGGCCTGGCTGAAAAAAACTATCTGCGCCACCCTGGACTGAACGACTATCGCCAGATGATCCCCTCACTGACCGTGAAGGAGACGCCATGAAAGAAAAACCCTCTGACGGGGTAAGACTGGATAAATGGCTGTGGGCAGCGCGTTTTTATAAAACACGCGCCCTTGCCCGCGAGATGGTTGACGGCGGAAAAGTGCATTACAACGGCCAGCGCAGCAAACCGAGCAAGCTGGTTGAGCTGAATGCTACCTTAACGCTGCGTCAGGGCAACGATGAACGTACGGTGGTGATTAAAGCCATTACCGAACAGCGTCGACCCGCAGCGGAAGCCGTACTGCTTTATGAAGAGACCGCGGAGAGCATTGAAAAACGCGAGAAGACCGCGCTGGCGCGCAAAATGAACGCGCTGACGATGCCTCACCCGGACCGGCGACCGGATAAAAAAGAGCGCCGCGATCTGATGAAATTTAAACACGGTGAGACCGAGTAACCTCACCCGCACGAGAGATGAAAATGGCCCAACACGACCAATTACACCGCTATCTGTTTGAACAATTCGCCGTGCGCGGCGAGCTGGTCACCGTATCCGAAACCTGGAAACAGATTCTGGAAAACCACAACTACCCGCTGCCGGTGAAGACCCTGTTGGGCGAACTGCTGGTTGCCACCAGCCTGCTGACGGCGACGCTGAAGTTTGCCGGTGATATCACCGTGCAGCTGCAGGGTGACGGCCCGATGACGCTGGCGGTGATCAACGGCAATAACCAGCAGCAGATGCGCGGCGTGGCGCGCGTTCAGGGCGACGTGCCTGAAAATGCAGACCTCAAAACGCTGGTAGGTAATGGCTACCTGGTGATCACCATCTCCCCTGAGGAAGGCGAGCGCTATCAGGGCGTAGTGGGTCTGGAAGGCGATACCCTGGCAGCCTGCCTGGAAGATTACTTCATGCGTTCTGAACAGCTGCCGACGCGTCTCTTCATCCGCACCGGAGAAGTGGACGGTCAGCCTGCTGCGGGCGGCATGCTGCTGCAGGTTCTGCCTGCGCAGGACGCACAGACCAATGACTTTGAGCACCTGGCGACGCTGACCGAAACCATCAAAGCGGAAGAGCTGTTCAACCTGTCAGCGACAGACGTGCTGTGGCGTCTGTACCACGAAGAAGAAGTGACGGTCTACGACCCGCAGGCGGTGGAATTTAAGTGCACCTGCTCCCGCGAGCGCTGCGCTGGCGCACTGAAAACCCTGCCGGATGAAGAGATCGACAGCATCATGGCGGAAGACGGCGAAATTGATATGCACTGTGACTACTGCGGTACGCACTACGTGTTCAATTCGATGGATATCGCTGAGATCCGCAACAACGCCTCCCCGGCGGATCCGCAGGTTCACTAATCCTCTTTCCCCTCACCCTAACCCTCTCCCCAAAGGGGAGAGGGAACTTGAACCCCTGGGCTGAGGGGCAAAAACCCCCGCCCAAGCTGAATCGTTTTCACAATGTAACTCTTACGTAATTTTCTTACGTGTATGCGATTACATTCACATTCTCTCCGATAAAATCACCAGCCTTTAACCTTTTAGGAACATTTTCCCCAACCAAAAAGCGATTCCTGCGATAATCCGCCTGCACTGTGACTGGAGTCGCAGCGTTTTCCGTTAGTAAGGGTTTTGTCCAGATGCGTAAATCTATGAGCCCCGTCGCGGTTAACAACCTCAGAAAAACCCTACAATTTCAGGCAGTACATATTGGCTAAGGAGCAGTGATATGCGTGTTACTGGTTTAACCCCGCAAGATCTCAAGGCTTATGGAATTCACGACGTCCAGGAAATCGTCTACAACCCCGACTACGATACGCTGTATCAGGAAGAGCTCAATCCAGCACTGGAAGGATACGAGCGTGGTGTGTTGACGAATCTTGGTGCTATCGCCGTCGATACCGGTATCTTTACCGGTCGTTCGCCGAAAGATAAGTATATCGTCCGAGACGAAACCACCCGCGATACGCTGTGGTGGGCTGACAAGGGCAAAGGGAAGAACGATAACAAACCGCTCTCCCCGGAAACCTGGCAGCACCTGAAAGGGCTCGTCACCCATCAACTTTCCGGCAAGCGTCTGTTCATTGTCGACGCTTTCTGCGGCGCTAACGCCGACACCCGTCTCTCCGTGCGTTTTATCACTGAAGTGGCCTGGCAGGCGCATTTCGTGAAAAACATGTTTATTCGTCCAACCGACGAAGAGCTGCAGGATTTCACCCCGGATTTCATCGTGATGAACGGCGCGAAATGCACGAATCCACAGTGGAAAGAGCAGGGCCTAAACTCCGAAAACTTTGTTGCCTTCAACCTGACCGAGCGTATCCAGCTGATCGGCGGTACCTGGTACGGCGGCGAAATGAAGAAAGGGATGTTCTCCGTCATGAACTACCTGCTGCCGCTGCGGGGCATCGCCTCCATGCACTGCTCGGCTAACGTCGGTGAAAAAGGCGACGTGGCGGTATTCTTCGGCCTGTCCGGCACCGGTAAAACCACCCTGTCCACCGATCCAAAACGTCGTCTCATTGGCGATGACGAACACGGCTGGGATGACGACGGCGTATTCAACTTTGAAGGCGGCTGCTACGCGAAGACCATTCGCCTGTCTGAAGAGGCCGAGCCGGATATCTTCCACGCGATCCGTCGCGATGCGCTGCTGGAAAACGTCACCGTGCGTGCCGACGGCTCCATCGACTTCGACGATGCGTCGAAAACCGAAAACACCCGCGTCTCTTACCCGATCTACCACATCGACAATATCGTGAAGCCGGTGTCAAAAGCGGGTCATGCCACTAAGGTGATTTTCCTGACGGCGGATGCGTTCGGCGTGCTGCCTCCGGTCTCTCGCCTGACCGCCAGCCAGACGCAGTACCACTTCCTCTCGGGCTTCACCGCCAAGCTGGCGGGAACCGAGCGCGGCGTGACGGAGCCAACCCCAACCTTCTCCGCCTGCTTCGGCGCGGCCTTCCTGTCGCTGCACCCGACGCAGTACGCTGAAGTGCTGGTGAAACGCATGCAGGCGTCCGGCGCGCAGGCCTACCTGGTGAACACCGGCTGGAACGGTACCGGCAAACGTATCTCCATCAAAGATACCCGCGCGATTATCGACGCCATTCTGGATGGTTCTCTGGACGACGCCGAAACCTTCACGCTGCCGATGTTTGACCTGGCGATCCCAACGTCGCTGCCGGGTGTGGATACGCATATCCTCGACCCGCGCAACACGTACGGTTCGCCGGAGCAGTGGCGCGAGAAGGCGGAATCGCTGGCGAAACTGTTTATTGAAAACTTCGAGAAGTACACCGATACCCCGGCAGGTGAAGCGCTGGTGAGTGCGGGACCGAAGCTGTAGTCCTTCTCCCTCTCCCTGTGGGAGAGGGCCGGGGTGAGGGCATCAGGCCGCAGAGGTCTTATGTTGTCGGGTGGCGGCTTCGCCTTACCCGACCTACAAAAAAGGGTGGCTAGTGCCACCCTTTTTTTAACTCTCTTTCACCTGCCCCCGCGTCACCGGTACCGGCAGCCAGGCGCGAATGCTCAACCCACCCCGCTCGCTGGTGCCAATCTCCAGCAGTCCGTTGTGGTTATCGATAATACGCTGAACAATCGCCAGGCCTAAGCCCGTGCCGCTGGTGCTGCGCGCGCTGTCGCCGCGCACAAACGGCTGGAACAGATGCTTACGCTGCTCGGGCTTGATGCCCGGACCGTCATCTTCCACCTGGAACCAGGCACGGTTGAGCTCAGACCCGCTGCTGACTTTGATCCAGCCGTTACCGTAGCGCGCCGCGTTGACCACCATGTTGGCGACCGCACGTTTGATGGAGAGCGGATGCATACGCACCTGGATCTCCCCCGCCTGAAGGTCGGTATCAATCTCGCGCTCGTAGCCGCTTTCCGCCGCCACCACCTCGCCCAGCACCGCGTTCAGATCCGCCATCTCCATTGGCATCTCCTGCCCGGTGCGCAGGTAGTCGATAAACTGCTCAATGATGGCGTTACACTCTTCGATGTCCTTATTGATGGACTCGGCAAGGTAACCGTCTTCTTCCCCCATCATCTCCGTCGCCAGGCGAATACGCGTTAGCGGCGTGCGCAGGTCATGGCTGACGCCCGCCATCAGCAGCGTACGGTCATCCGCCAGCTGCTTCACGCCTGCCGCCATATGGTTAAACGCGCGCGTCACCGAACGGACTTCCGAGGCGCCATACTCGCGCAGCGGAGGAGGAATAATCCCTTTACCGACCTGCAGCGCAGCGTGCTCCAGGTCGACCAGCGGTCGGTTCTGTATGCGGATAAATAGCCACGCGCCGCCTATCGCCAGCAGCATAATCGCCAGGGTGTAGCGGAACAGCGGCGAGAAGTCGCCCTGATGGATTTCGGTCAGCGGGACGCGCACCCAGATATTGGGTGACAGCCAGGTTTTCAGCCAGACGACGGGCGAGCTTTTGTTGACCTCAACGCGCACTTCCGTTGGGCCGCCCAGCTGCTGAGCCATCTGCTGGCTGAGGAATTCGTAGTGCTGCGCCCAGCGCAGGCCAGCGTCTTCCGCCGCTTCGTTGGAATAGAGCGAAATGCCCAGCTCACGGTAGATTTCACGACGAAATGCCGGGGGAACGACGAGCTGCGTGCCGTCCTCCAGCTGCAGTTTATCGGTCATCAGCATACGGACTTCGTAGGCCAGGACCTTATTAAACTGCTGGAGGCTCGGCAGGATCGCAAAGTTCAGCACCACCAGATAGGTCGTCACCAGGCTGACGAACAGCAGGGTGACGATCAGTAACAAGGTGCGGGCAAACGAGCTACGCGGCGAGAAGCGCATTCGCCTCATGCTTTAGAGCCGTCCGGGACGAACACGTAGCCCAGACCCCATACGGTCTGAATATAACGAGGATGAGCAGGATCTTCTTCCACCATGCGGCGCAGACGAGAGATCTGCACGTCAATGGAGCGTTCCATTGCGGAGTATTCGCGGCCGCGCGCCAGGTTCATCAGCTTGTCACGGGAAAGCGGTTCACGCGGGTGGCTGACCAGCGCTTTCAGTACCGCAAACTCGCCGCTGGTGAGCGGCATTGGCTCGTCTTCACGGAACATCTCGCGCGTGCCGAGGTTCAGCTTGAACTTGCCGAAGGCGATGACGGCTTCTTCCTGAGACGGTGCGCCAGGCAGTTCGTTCGCCTGACGGCGAAGGACAGCGCGAATACGCGCCAGCAGTTCACGCGGGTTAAACGGTTTTGGAATGTAGTCGTCCGCGCCGATTTCAAGGCCCACGATACGGTCAACTTCCTCGCCCTTCGCCGTCACCATGATGATCGGCATTGGGTTGCTCTGGCTGCGCAGACGGCGGCAAATGGAAAGCCCGTCTTCGCCAGGCAGCATCAGGTCGAGAACCATCAGGTGGAAAGATTCACGGGTCAGCAGACGGTCCATCTGCTCAGCGTTCGCGACGCTACGAACCTGGAAGCCCTGCTCGGTCAGATAACGTTCCAGCAGCGCACGCAGGCGCATGTCGTCATCCACGACCAGAATTTTGTAGTTCTCTTGCATTGTGTGTACTCCCAAAGGTTCGGATAGTCTTTGTAACAGCGTATTCTAAAAAAGTGCACGTATTCGACCAGCTAATTCTGGTATAAATTCTAGTCGAAATTGTTACAAAGCATATTTAACAGCAGCTTATCTGCTCATTTCATCACATAAATCATTATTAATCCTGTCTGTTACACTGTGTGGTACGTATTGTGCGCAAGACAGTTAACCGGCAGGCAGCAAAGGCTTTACCATGAAAACGCCCCTGATCACCCGCGAAGGGTATGAGAAACTCAAAAAAGAGATGGATTACCTCTGGCGCGAAGAGCGTCCTGAAGTGACCAAAAAGGTCACCTGGGCGGCAAGCCTGGGCGATCGCAGCGAAAACGCTGACTACCAGTACAACAAAAAGCGGCTGCGCGAAATTGACCGCCGGGTTCGCTATCTGACCAAGTGCCTCGAGAATCTCAAAATTGTCGATTACTCCCCGCAGCAGGAGGGCAAAGTGTTCTTCGGCGCGTGGGTGGAGATTGAAAACGACGACGGTGACACCCTGCGTTTTCGCATTGTCGGCTACGATGAAATTTTTGGTCGTAAGGATTACATCTCCATCGACTCCCCGATGGCCCGCGCGCTGCTGAAAAAGGAAGTGGGCGATCTGGCCGTCGTTCAGACCCCGGCCGGAGAAGCCAGCTGGTACGTCAATGAGATCGTCTACGTAAAATAGTCCGAGAGCGCCCTCCCCGGCTGGCATTTTGCCGTGTCAGCCCGTATAACTATCCCCTGATTTTTCGACTCAACAGATGATAAAGCCATGATGAAAGATTCGCTCTGCCGCATTATTGCGGGTGATATTCAGGCCAGAGCCGAACAGGTAGAAGCTGCCGTTCGCCTGCTTGATGAAGGGAACACCGTGCCGTTTATTGCACGCTATCGTAAGGAAGTCACCGGCGGTCTGGACGACACGCAGCTGCGTAACCTGGAGACCCGTCTGGGCTATCTGCGCGAGCTGGAAGAACGTCGTCAGGCGATCCTCAAATCCATCGGCGAACAGGGCAAACTGACCACCGATCTGGAAACCGCCATTAACGGTACCCTGAGCAAAACCGAACTCGAAGACCTTTATCTGCCGTACAAGCCGAAGCGCCGCACGCGCGGGCAGATTGCGATTGAAGCGGGCCTTGAGCCGCTGGCCGACCTGCTGTGGAACGAGCCGTCCCACGATCCCGATACCGAAGCGGCGAAATTTATCGACGCTGACAAAGGCGTAGCGGACACCAAGGCCGCCCTCGACGGCGCACGCTACATCCTGATGGAGCGCTTCGCCGAAGACGCCGCCCTGCTCGCTAAAGTGCGTGATTACCTGTGGAAGAATGCCCACATCGTCTCTACCGTCGTCGCGGGTAAAGAGGAAGAAGGCGCGAAATTCCGCGACTACTTCGATCACCACGAACCGATCTCTACCGCCCCCTCACACCGCGCGCTGGCGATGTTCCGCGGCCGCAACGAAGGCGTGCTCCAGCTCTCCCTGAACGCCGACCCGCAGTTTGACGAGCCGCCGAAAGAGAGCCACTGCGAGCAGATCATCATCGACCATCTTGGCCTGCGCCTGAACAACGCCCCGGCGGACAGCTGGCGCAAAGGCGTGGTGAGCTGGACCTGGCGCATCAAGGTGCTGATGCACCTCGAAACCGAGCTGATGGGCACCGTGCGCGAGCGTGCCGAAGATGAAGCGATTAACGTCTTCGCTCGTAACCTGCACGACCTGCTGATGGCCGCCCCTGCCGGCCTGCGCGCGACCATGGGCCTCGATCCGGGCCTGCGTACCGGCGTGAAGGTCGCTGTCGTTGACGGCACCGGCAAGCTGGTCGCCACCGACACCATTTATCCGCATACCGGCCAGGCAGCGAAAGCGGCCGTCGTGGTGGCGGCGCTGTGCGAAAAATACAACGTGGAGCTGGTTGCCATCGGCAACGGTACGGCCTCACGTGAAACCGAGCGTTTCTACCTCGACGTGCAGAAGCAGTTCCCGAAAGTGACGGCGCAGAAAGTGATCGTCAGCGAAGCGGGGGCATCCGTCTATTCCGCATCTGAGCTGGCGGCGCAGGAGTTCCCGGACCTGGACGTTTCCCTGCGCGGTGCGGTTTCAATCGCTCGCCGCCTGCAGGATCCGCTGGCGGAGCTGGTGAAGATCGACCCGAAATCCATCGGCGTGGGCCAGTATCAGCACGACGTGAGCCAGACCCAGCTGGCGCGCAAGCTGGATGCGGTGGTGGAAGACTGCGTAAACGCCGTCGGCGTTGACCTGAACACCGCCTCCGTTCCCCTGCTGACCCGCGTGGCGGGCTTAACCCGCATGATGGCGCAGAACATCGTCGCCTGGCGTGATGAGAACGGCCAGTTCCAGAACCGTCAGCAGCTGCTGAAGGTAAGCCGTCTGGGGCCAAAAGCCTTTGAGCAGTGTGCGGGCTTCCTGCGCATCAACCACGGCGATAACCCGCTGGATGCCTCTACCGTTCACCCGGAAGCGTACCCTGTGGTGGAACGCATTCTGGCCGCCACCCAGCAGGCACTGAAAGATCTCATGGGTGACAACAGCGCCCTGCGCAACCTGAAAGCCGTTGATTTCACCGACGACAAATTTGGTGTCCCAACCGTCACCGACATCATCAAAGAGCTGGAAAAACCGGGCCGCGATCCGCGTCCTGAGTTCAAAACGGCGACCTTTGCTGACGGTGTGGAAACCATGAACGACCTGCTGCCGGGCATGGTGCTGGAAGGCGCGGTGACCAACGTCACCAACTTTGGCGCGTTTGTGGATATCGGCGTGCATCAGGACGGTCTGGTCCATATCTCTTCCCTTGCCGACAAGTTCGTTGAAGACCCGCACACCGTGGTCAAAGCGGGCGACATCGTGAAGGTCAAAGTGCTGGAAGTGGATCTGCCGCGCAAGCGTATCGCCCTGACCATGCGTCTGGACGAGCAGCCAGGCGACACCAACGCGCGCCGTGGCGGCAATGGCGGTGGCCGCGAGCAGCAGCGTCCGGCCGCGAAAGCCGCGAAACCGCGCGGACGTGATGCTCAGCCTGCAGGCAACAGCGCGATGATGGATGCGCTGGCGGCAGCGATGGGTAAGAAACGCTAAGGTTGTCAATCCCCTCACCCTAACCCTCTCCCCAAAAGTTTTGTAGGCCGGGCAAACGCAGGGTATGAACCGGAAACATGGGTAACACTTTAGACCGGATACATGGGTAACAGTTATAACTGGCATAGAAGAGGAGACTCGCTATGCCCTGGACTGAGACCCGACCTATGCAACGCCTTGATTTTATCCGTGCCTGCCATGCAGGTACGGACTCCTTCTCCGCTCTTTGCCGTCTTTTTGGCATCAGCCGTAAAACCGGCTATAAATGGCTTCAGCGTTTTGACCCCTCTGACCTGTCATCTCTCTCTGACCGGTCGCGCGCGCCACACTCCCACTCCCGGACGGTTACTGATGATATCGCCGGACACCTGACTGCCCTGCGTCAAAAACACCCTGACTGGGGCCCCAAAAAACTGCGGATGTGGCTGCTCAATCATCACGTCGATTTTACCGTCCCTGCTGCCAGCACTATCGGCGATATCCTCAAGCGTGAAGGCCTGGTTCCGGATAAAAAGCGAAAACGCAGAACCCCGGGTAATCGCCAGCCCCTGACCACCATCAGTGAGAACAATCAGGTCTGGAGCGCTGATTTTAAAGGCAAGTTCAGGCTGCTGAGCAGAGAGTACTGCCATCCCTTCACCCTGACCGACAATCACAGCCGGTATCTTCTGAGCTGCCGGGGAACGGACCGGGAGAGCGAGCCCTTCGTCAGGCAGTGCCTGACGGATGCATTCCTGGAGTACGGTCTGCCGGAAGTCCTGAGAACGGATAACGGTCAGCCGTTCGCGGGAACAGGTATCGCCGGGTTAAGTCGCCTTGCCGTCTGGCTGATAAAGCTGGGCATCAGACCGGAACGTATCAGAAAGGGGCATCCGGAAGAAAACGGCCGTCATGAGCGAATGCACCGCTCGCTGAAAAGTGCAGTGAAACAGGGCAACACCTTCATGACGATGGAAGAACAACAGCGGTGGTTCAGTGACTACCGGGAAGAGTTTAACCACGAAAGGCCGCATGAAGCCCTGGCGGGTGCAACGCCTGGAACGGTATGGAAACCCTCAGGCCGTCACTGGGATGGCAGGGTTCCTGAATATGTTTATCCGGAAGGAGGGACGGTCTACAGGGTGAAATCGAGGGGGACACTCTATATGGGGAAAAAGGGGACGGTGTTCCTGAGTGAAGCGCTGACTGATGAGTACATCATGCTGGAAGAACAAGATGATGGCCTTGAGGCCATCATCTTTAACGGAATAACGCTTGCGTACTATGACCGAAAAACCCAGAGTGTGCTCCGGATAGACTAAAAAGTGTTACCTATGTTCCCGGTCTGATCTGTCACCTATGTATCCGGTCATACAGCAGTGCCGCCCGGCAAGCAGGCCGCAGGGAATTAAAATAAATAGGATGTAGACATATTTAAACCACTAATTATCACCCCGTTAACAAATACTCCCCTTTTCGTTTTCCCGGCATTTCAGCAAATATTGAGCAAGGTCAAAAAGGCCGTAAATTAATACCGCAAACAACATTCCGTCACAGTTTTAATATTGCTGATAAAAACTATTCTCATTATCATCGCATAGTAGATAATTTAACCTTTCGTGGAATCAGGCGTTATGCAATTCACTCCAGACAGTGCATGGAAGATTACCGGTTTTACCCGCGAAATTAGCCCGGCCTATCGGCAAAAGCTGCTGTCGCTGGGCATGCTGCCCGGCTCGTCATTCCAGGTCGTGCGCGTGGCGCCGCTAGGTGACCCGGTTCACATCGAAACCCGCCGCGTGAATCTGGTACTGCGTAAGAAAGACCTCGCGTTAATAGAAGTCGAAGCCTTATCCCGATAACAAGCCAGCGGTTTCAGTGAGTCTAAAAAAATGAAAAAGTTAACTATTGGCTTAATTGGTAATCCTAATTCCGGCAAGACCACGCTTTTTAACCAGCTGACCGGAGCGCGCCAGCGCGTAGGCAACTGGGCGGGCGTGACGGTTGAACGTAAAGAAGGCCAGTTCACGACAACGGACAGCCAGGTGACGCTGGTTGACCTTCCCGGCACCTACTCCTTAACCACCATTTCGTCGCAAACCTCGCTCGATGAGCAGATCGCCTGCCATTATATTCTTGGCGGCGACGCGGACCTGCTGATCAACGTGGTCGACGCCTCCAACCTCGAGCGTAACCTTTATCTGACGCTGCAGCTGCTGGAGCTGGGCATCCCCTGCATCGTGGCGCTCAACATGCTCGACATTGCGGAGAAACAAAAGCTGCGCATCGACGTCGATGCCCTCTCCGCGCGCCTGGGGTGCCCGGTCGTTCCGCTGGTCTCGACGCGCGCTCGCGGTATTGACGCGCTGAAGCTGGCCATTGACCGTCACGCGGGTAATCGCGACATTGAGCTGGTGCATTACGCGCAGCCTCTCCTGCGCGAAGCCAATGTGCTGGCGCAGGAGATGGACAACAGCATGCCTGCGAAACAGCGCCTGTGGCTCGGCCTTCAGATGCTGGAAGGCGATATCTACAGCCGCGCCTACGCCGGGCATGCGGCAGATAAGCTGGACGCGACGGTAGCACGTCTTAGCGACGAGCTGGACGACCCGGCGCTGCACATCGCCGATGCGCGTTACCAGGCCATCGCCTCGATTTGCGACGTTGTCAGCAACGCCCTGACGGCAGAACCCAGCCGCTTTACGGCGGCGGTGGATAAGATCGTGCTTAACCGCTTCCTCGGTTTGCCCATCTTCCTGCTGGTGATGTACGTGATGTTCCTGCTCGCCATTAACATCGGTGGCGCACTCCAGCCCATTTTCGACGCCGGTTCCGTCGCGGTCTTCGTGCACGGTATTCAGTGGGTGGGTTACACCCTGCACTTCCCGGAATGGTTAACCATCTTCCTCGCGCAGGGGATCGGCGGCGGTATCAACACCGTTCTGCCTCTGGTGCCGCAGATCGGCATGATGTATCTGTTCCTCTCGTTCCTGGAAGATTCCGGCTACATGGCGCGCGCCGCGTTCGTGATGGATCGTCTGATGCAGGCGCTGGGCCTGCCGGGTAAATCCTTCGTCCCGCTGATTGTCGGCTTCGGCTGTAACGTGCCGTCGGTGATGGGGGCGCGCACCCTGGATGCGCCGCGTGAACGTCTGATGACCATCATGATGGCGCCGTTTATGTCCTGCGGTGCCCGTCTGGCAATCTTTGCGGTCTTTGCCGCAGCCTTCTTTGGTCAGCAGGGCGCGCTGGCGGTCTTCTCGCTGTATGTGCTGGGCATCGTAATGGCGATCCTCACCGGTCTGATGCTGAAGCACACCATCATGCGCGGTGAAGCGTCACCGTTTGTGATGGAGCTGCCGGTGTATCACGTACCGCATTTGAAAAGCCTGGCGATCCAGACCTGGCAGCGCCTGAAAGGCTTTGTGCTGCGCGCCGGTAAGGTGATTGTCATCGTCAGCATTTTCCTGAGCGCGCTGAACAGCTTCACCCTCAGCGGGCAGGCGGCAGATAACATCAACGACTCTGCTCTCGCCTCCGTCAGCCGCGTCATCACGCCGATCTTCAAACCGATTGGCGTACATGAGGATAACTGGCAGGCAACCGTCGGGCTGTTCACCGGAGCAATGGCGAAAGAGGTAGTTGTCGGCACCCTGAACACGCTTTACACCGCAGAGAACATTCAGGAACAGGAATTTAATCCGGCAGAGTTTCATCTCGGTCATGAGCTGCTGGGTGCCGTAGAGGAGACCTGGCAGAGCCTGAAAGACACCTTCAGCCTGAGCGTGCTGGCGAACCCCATTGAGGCGAGCAAAGGCGACGGCGAAATGGCGACGGGTGCCATGGGCGTGATGGGCGAGAAATTTGGCAGCGCGTCCGCGGCCTACAGCTACCTCATCTTTGTTCTGCTCTACATTCCGTGCATCTCCGTGATGGGGGCGATTGCCCGCGAGTCCAGCCGCGGCTGGATGGGCTTCTCCATCCTGTGGGGGTTAAACATTGCGTACTCGCTGTCGACGCTCTTTTATCAAACCGTTAACTTCAGCCAGCATCCGCGCTACAGCCTGGTCTGCATTCTCGCGGTTGTGCTGTTTAACGTGATCGTGCTCGGTCTGCTGCGGCGGGCACGCAGCCGCGTCGACATCGACCTGCTGGCAAACCGCAAAACTGCCGCCACCTGCTGCAGCAGCCCAGCGGGCGACTGTCACTAAGGAGCACACCATGGCATCGTTGATTCAGGTTCGTGACCTGCTGGCACTGCAAGGGCGGATGGAGGCGAAACAGCTGAGCCTCAGCCTGCATACGCCGCAGCCGATGATCGATGCCATGCTGGAAAGACTGGAAGCCATGGGGAAAGCCGTGCGGATTCAGGAAGACGCGGACGGCTGTCTCTCCGGCAGTTGTAAAAGCTGTCCGGAAGGAAAGGCCTGCCTCAGGGAGTGGTGGGCACTGCGTTAATCAAGCCAGGCATCGCTGCCTGGCTTTGTCGTATTACTTGTAGACGTCCGCCGTTGCGCGTACGTTTTTGGTCTGCTTTTCAGCGCTGGTGACGACGTAGTACGTTCCGCCCAGCTCATCCGCTTTCTTCGACAGCTCTTTTCTCGCGTCCATCGGCGCGGTGGTGTCAGACGTAGTAATCTCACCAATTTTCGTCAGATTCATGCCGGCAACTTTATCTTTTTCCAGCTCTTTTGCCGCAAAGACGCCAAATGACAGTGACCCAATAACCAGAGAAGTGACAATACCTGTAACAAGTTTCATAACCTGACTCTCCATAGGATTGTTGTTTTGATTATCGTAGGCTGAACAACCGCAACGACATCTGGAGTATGGTTGCGGTGTGTTACTTTTTCCAGGCTGGATAGAAAATAATCAGTCTAAACGTTGACTTAACGCAATGAGCGCTGAACAAAACTCCGTGGGATGGGAGATAAACGGGGCATGAGCGGCTTTGGCAACGATCAGCGATTCGCTGTCCGGCCAGAGCGAATCCAGCAGCGGAACCACTTTGCGCGGCACAATCCCGTCGAGGTAACCGTAGATACGCAGGTGCGGCACCGTCAGCGCGGCCAGCGGCTCGCGCAGGTCAACCGTTTTCAGGAGCTCAAGACCCCCGTTAAGCACCTCAACCTCCGGCATCGGCAGTGAAAGCACGGTCTGCTTCAGCGTTCGGGCATCCTTACGCGCGGTATCAGTGCCCATTGTCTGCAATGCCAGGAACCGCTCTACGGTCCGCTGAAAATCTTCGCTCAGCTGCTGCTGGAAGCCTGCCAGCACTTCAGGTTTGATCCCGGGCCACGCGTCCTGCGCGCTAAAACAGGGTGACGACGCCACCGTTACCAGGGCTTGTACGCGGTCAGGCCGCGACAGCGCAATCTGGCTCGCCACCAGCCCGCCCAGGCTCCAGCCCAGCCAGACCGCGTTTTGCGGCGCTGCGGCCAGAACCTGCTGCGCCATCTCATCAAGCGATAACGCGCCAAAACCGCGGCTGCGGCCAAAGCCGGGTAAATCCACCAGATGCAGTGTGAAATGCGAGGCAAGTTCCTCACGTATGCAATGCCATATCTCCGCATTCAGGCCCCATCCGTGCAGCAGCACAAGATGGCAATTTCCTGTCCCTACGGTCTGCCACCACAGCGTCTTCATCGGTTACTGTTCTCTTTTTTCACATGGAGGTTGCACATGCTAACAGTACCTGGGTTGTGCTGGCTATGCAGAATGCCGCTGGCGCTCAGCCGGTGGGGCGTATGCTCCGTCTGCACGCGATCGCTGGAATGGCGTATCGGGACCTGTCCACAATGTGGTTTACCGGCCACAAATCCCTCTTTGCCCTGTGGCCGTTGCCTGAAAAAATCCCCGCCGTGGAGCGCGCTGGTGGCCGTGGATGATTATGTTCCCCCGCTGAGCAGGCTGATTCACGCGCTGAAGTTTTCCGGACAGAGCTCGCTGGCCCAGCCCCTTGCCCGCCTGCTATTGCTGGCGGTTTTGCAGGCACGGCGTCAGCGCGCGCTGCCGAAAATCGACATGGTGGTGAATGTCCCCCTATACCGGCGTCGGCACTGGCGGCGCGGCTATAACCAGAGTGACCTGATCTGCCGTCCCCTCGCCCGGTGGCTCGGCTGTCGGTATGAGGCCAGCGCGCTTACACGTGTTCATGCCACCGCCATCCAGCATCAGCTCAGCGCCCGGCTTCGCAAAAGAAACCTCAAAAATGCCTTTCGCCTTGAATTGCCGGTCGACGGTCTCCATATCGCGATTGTGGATGATGTCGTCACCACGGGCAGTACCGTTGCTGAACTTTCCCGACTGCTTTTGCGAAGCGGCGCCGCGTCGGTTCAGGTATGGTGTCTGTGCCGTACCTTGTAGCCCTTCTTCAATGGGCGTATGATTATACCCAGGTAATTTAGTCAACTATTAGGCCAAAGCTATGATCCGTATTTCCGATTCTGCACAAGCGCACTTTGCCAAACTGCTGGCAAATCAGGAAGAAGGGACGCAGATCCGCGTGTTTGTGATTAATCCAGGCACTCCGAATGCAGAATGTGGTGTTTCTTATTGTCCTCCGGACGCTGTGGAAGCGACTGACACTGCCCTTAAATTTGAACAGCTCACCGCCTACGTTGATGAGCTGAGCGCACCGTATCTTGAAGATGCGGAGATCGACTTCGTCACCGATCAGCTGGGTTCTCAGCTGACCCTGAAAGCGCCGAACGCGAAAATGCGTAAAGTGTCTGACGATGCCCCGCTGATGGAGCGCGTTGAGTATCTGCTGCAATCCCAGATCAACCCACAGCTGGCGGGCCACGGCGGCCGTGTAACCCTGATGGAAATCACGGAAGACGGTCTGGCGATCCTGCAGTTCGGCGGCGGCTGTAACGGCTGTTCGATGGTCGACGTGACCCTGAAGGAAGGGATCGAGAAGCAGCTGCTGAACGAGTTCCCGGAACTGAAAGGCGTGCGTGACCTGACCGAGCACCAGCGCGGCGAGCACTCTTACTACTGATTCTTTGCCCGCCCGTAATGCCCGGTGGCGCTGCGCTTACCGGGCCTACAAAAACAGTCTGCACGAATCGTTGGCCGGGTATGGCAAAGCCGCCACCCGGCTTTTGTTTTCCCGCCGCTCCCCCCTCTATATGTTGACCTGCGTCTCATAATTCACATTTAGCCTCCCAGGGTGATTCTCAATCACATCATGTTACCCGTATCATTCTCGTGGGCACTAAGCACACTCATAACAGCCGACTAAACTTAACGGTTTCCAAGGCATCAGTATTAGTGCCGTTAACACTCTGTTCCCAGTTGGGACAATCGGAATTTGTCGTTGAAACAATGACGTTACCCATAACAATTCAAAGGCCAGGTAAATCATGCCATTAGTCATCGTTGCTATCGGTGTTGTGTTATTACTGCTCTTGATGATCCGCTTCAAGCTGAACGGGTTTATCGCTCTGGTTCTGGTGGCACTTGCAGTCGGTCTGATGCAAGGGATGCCGCTGGTTAAGGTTATTAGCTCCATTAAAGCCGGCGTCGGCGGTACGCTCGGCAGCCTGGCGCTGATCATGGGCTTCGGTGCCATGCTCGGCAAAATGCTGGCGGACTGCGGTGGCGCGCAGCGTATTGCCACCACCCTGATTGCCAAATTCGGTAAACAGCACATTCAGTGGGCCGTGGTGTTAACCGGTTTTACCGTCGGTTTCGCGCTGTTCTATGAAGTGGGCTTCGTGCTGATGCTGCCGCTGGTATTCACCATCGCGGCTGCGGCAAACATCCCGCTGCTGTATGTCGGTGTGCCAATGGCTGCGGCGCTGTCCGTGACCCACGGCTTCCTGCCGCCGCACCCGGGCCCAACCGCTATCGCGACCATCTTCCACGCGGATATGGGTAAAACCCTGCTGTTCGGTACGATTCTGGCGATCCCGACGGTGATTCTGGCCGGCCCGGTTTATGCCCGCTTCCTGAAAGGCATTGATAAGCCGATCCCGGAAGGCCTGTACAGCGCCAAAACCTTCACCGAAGAAGAGATGCCTGGCTTTGGCGTCAGCGTCTGGACCTCTCTGGTACCGGTGATCCTGATGGCGATGCGTGCCGTGGCGGAGATGATCCTGCCGAAAGGTCATGCGTTCCTGTCCGTTGCGGAATTCCTGGGTGACCCGGTGATGGCAACGCTGATTGCGGTGCTGATCGCGATGTTCACCTTCGGCCTTAACCGCGGTCGTTCAATGGATCAGATCAACGACACGCTGACCTCTTCCATCAAAATCATTGCCATGATGCTCCTGATCATCGGCGGCGGCGGTGCGTTCAAGCAGGTTCTGGTCGACAGCGGCGTGGACAAATACATCGCTGCCATGATGCATGAAACCAACGTGTCGCCGCTCCTGATGGCCTGGTCTATTGCTGCGGTTCTGCGTATTGCGCTGGGTTCTGCAACCGTTGCGGCGATCACCGCGGGCGGTATCGTTGCCCCGCTGATTGCGACCACGGGCGTAAGCCCTGAGCTGATGGTTATCGCCGTCGGTTCCGGTAGCGTGATTTTCTCTCACGTTAACGACCCTGGCTTCTGGCTGTTCAAGGAGTACTTCAACCTGACGATCGGTGAAACCATCAAGTCCTGGTCCGCGCTGGAAACCATTATTTCGGTGTGCGGTCTGGTCGGGGTGCTGCTGTTGAATATGGTGGTTTGATGTAATAAGTCGGGTGGCGGCTACGCCTTACCCGACCTACATGAGCGCTACCGGATAATAAAAAAACCCGCCACTGGCGGGTTTTTTTATCACTTCTTCGCGGCTGCTTTTCGCCGCTTGTCCAAATCCTTAATCAGCCTGTTCACCCCGTCATCGGCAAACATCTTCTCAAGGGTTGTGGACAGCTTGCGGCGCCAGTTCTTGTACTGATAGCTGGTGCCCGGGATGTTCACCGGCTCCGCCATATCAATCCAGTCTTCCGGCTGCAGGCCCAGCAGGGCGCTGTTGCTGTCGGCAATATAGCGCTGCAGGCCGCGATTGAGGGTAGCGGTCATCGACATTAATGACGCCTTATGTCCGGCACGTTTCGGCAGACAGCCCTGCTTGTGCAGCGCATCCAGCAGCCCCTGTTTAGAGAGCTCGCGATCCTGATACAGGCCGCGTAAAACCTCTTCATCAGGATACAGGCCCAGCGTTTTGCCGAGCGTCAGATCGCCGCTTTCCCAATAGCCACGAAGCGTAGGAAGGTCATGCGTCGTCGCGACTGCCATTGACTGTTCAGGGTACGCTTTCGGCGCGCGGAAGGTTTTCTCATGGTCGTTTTCAAAATAGAGCACTTTATAGGAGTAGACGCCGCTGTCGCGGAGCTTGCTGACAATTTCCACCGGCACGGTACCGAGATCTTCACCGATCACCATGCACTGGTGACGCTTACTTTCCAGCGCCAGGATCGACAGCAGATCGTCAACCGGGTACTGCACGTACGCCCCGTGATCGGCGGTTTCACCGTACGGGATCCACCACAGGCGCAGCACGGACATCACGTGGTCGATACGCAGCGCGCCGCAGTTCTGCATGTTCGCGCGCAGCAGGTCGATAAACGGCTCGTAGGCGCGCGCCGCCATAACGTGCGGATCCATCGGCGGCAATCCCCAGTTCTGACCGAGCGGGCCAAGGATATCCGGTGGCGCCCCCACGGACGCTTTCAGACAGTAAAGTTCACGGTCGCACCAGGTTTCCGCGCCGCCTTCAGCCACACCCACGGCCAGGTCACGATACAGGCCGATCGGCATCTTATAGCCCTGGCTTACCTGCCAGCAGGCGGCAAACTGGCTGTACGCCAGCCACTGCAGCCACAGGTAGAAATCCACTTCATCGGCATATTTTTTACAGAATGCTTTCACTTCAGGCGTGTCGACGGACTGATACGCGTCAGGCCAGACCGGCCAGCCCCAGCGCATTTCGTCCTCTTTCACCTGATACGCGTGCAGCGCATCAAACGCCGCCTGCCAGTACAGGCTCTCGCCCTCCTGCGTCACAAACTGGCGGAACGCGGCCATCTGCTCGTCGTCACGCTGCGAAAAGCCTTTCCACGCCAGACGCAGCGCGGCCATTTTCAGCGCCGTGACGGTGGAATAGTCCACCCAGTCTGCGTCGCGCGCCTGCTTCAGCGCCTGCTGCGTGGTGCTGAGTTTCCACCACGCCTGCGCCTCTTTGCTGTTTTTGAAGTCATCTAACGCGTTAACGTCGATATAAATCACGTTCAGCCAGCGGCGGGACGACGGGCTATACGGGCTGGCGCTCTCCGGGTTGGCCGGATAAAGCGCGTGGATCGGGTTGAGGCCGATGAACGCGCCGCCGCGCTCGCCCACGGAAGCCAGCATCTTTTTCAGATCGCCAAAATCACCGATGCCCCAGTTGCTGTCGGAACGCAGCGTGTAGAGCTGCACGCAGGCGCCCCACAGCTTTTTGCCTTCGAGCAGCGCCTGCGGCTCGTAGCAGCGTTTTGGCGCGACGATCACCCGGCAGTGGAAACGCAGGTCATCCTGGGTAAGCGTGAGGGTGTGATACCCCTCCGGCAGCTTCGCCGGAAGGTTTAACGTTTTGCCGCCGGTGGCGTGGCCTTTGTGCTGATGCCCCTCTTCGGTGGTAAGCAGCCAGCTAAACTCGCCGCGCCCCTCCACCGCCAGCGGCATCTTTTTGCCTGCGGTGAATACCTTCACGTTCGGCACCGGCGCAACCGACGCTTTCGCGTCGGTTTTGTGCATGGCATCCAGCAAACGTCTTTTGGTGTCGGCGCCAATAGACTGCGGTTTGCCGTGAGCATTAATGTAACTGAGGCTGATCCCCGCCGCCTGCGCGGCGCTGTCCAGACGTTTACTCTCCATCGCGCTTCCTTAGCGTTTTGCCTGCCAGATACGGGCCTGATAATCACGAATTGAACGGTCAGAGCTGAACATACCGCAGCGTGCAGTGTTCAGAATGCACGCC
This sequence comes from Enterobacter cloacae complex sp. CARB60, assembly GCF_036487345.1. Taxonomy (NCBI): domain Bacteria; kingdom Pseudomonadati; phylum Pseudomonadota; class Gammaproteobacteria; order Enterobacterales; family Enterobacteriaceae; genus Enterobacter; species Enterobacter cloacae complex sp. CARB60. The sequence goes on along the minus strand of NZ_JAZKLC010000002.1, from coordinate 194,818 downwards.
CGGGTCCACGCGTCCTGGTCACGATACAGCACGTCGACCTGCTTTTGCGCTTCGACATAGGCCGTGAAGTCCGCCATTACCAGATACGGGTCACCGCCGTGTTTGTCCATGCTGTGCAGCATCTGGTCAAACGCGTGCTTGTCGCCGTCGCTGTATTTACCGCTTTCCAGCTCCTTCAGCACCGCATCGAGCACTTTGTCTTTCTTACGCCATTTCACCGGGTCATAGCCTTTGGCCTTGATGGCTTTCACCTCTTCCACGGTATGGCCAAAGATAAAGATATTCTCTTCACCGACCTTCTCGGCGATTTCGACGTTTGCCCCGTCGAGCGTACCAACGGTCAGCGCGCCGTTCAGCGCCAGCTTCATGTTGCCGGTACCGGACGCTTCTTTCCCCGCAGTAGAGATCTGCTCAGAGATATCCGCCGCCGGGATCAGCATTTCAGCCGCCGAGACGCAGTAATCCGGCAGGAACACGACCTTCAGCTTGTCGCCCACTTTCGGATCGCTGTTGATCGCCGCCGCCACTTTATTAATGGCGAGGATAATGTTTTTCGCCAGGTAGTAGCCCGGCGCCGCTTTCGCACCGAACAGGAACACGCGCGGCACGCGGTCGGCCTGCGGGTTCTCGCGGATCTCTTTGTACAGCGCCAGAATGTGCAGCAGGTTCAGATGCTGACGTTTGTACTCGTGCAGACGTTTGATCTGGATATCAAAAATGGCATTCGGGTTGATCTCAATCCCGGTACGCACTTTCACAAACTCCGCCAGGCGAACCTTGTTCTCCAGCTTGATCGCGCGGTATTGCTCGCGGAATTTCGCATCGTCAGCCTGTTTTTCCAGGTTGATGAGCTGGTCCAGATCGTTGGCCCACTCTTTCTTCAGGGTCTTGTCCAGCAGGCCAGCCAGCAGCGGGTTGCACTGCTTGATCCAGCGACGCGGCGTGATGCCGTTGGTCACGTTGTGGAATTTGGTCGGCCACAGCTGGTGGTATTCCGGGAACAGATCTTTCACCACCAGATCGGAGTGCAGCGCCGCCACGCCGTTAACGGCAAAGCCGCTGACCACGCACATGTTCGCCATGCGCACCTGCTTATCGTGAACCACCGCCAGCTTCGCCCAGACCGCTTTGTTGCCCGGCCAGGTTTTATCCACCAGGGTTTTAAACTGGTCGTTAATCTTGTTGATGATCTGCATGTGGCGCGGCAGCAGCGTTTTCACCAGCTTCTCATCCCAGCACTCGAGCGCTTCTGGCATCAGGGTGTGGTTGGTGTAGGCAAAGGTGCGGCTGGTGATGGCCCAGGCGTCATCCCAGCTCAGCTGATGCTCGTCGATCAGCACGCGCAGCAGTTCCGGGATGGCAATAGTCGGGTGCGTGTCGTTGAGCTGAATCACTTCGAAGTCCGGCAGCTGCGCCAGCTTGCGGCCAGCCAGGTGATGGCGACGCAGAATGTCCGCCACGGAGCAGGCGCACTGGAAGTACTGCTGCATCAGGCGCAGCTTTTTACCCGCCAGGTGGTTGTCGTTCGGATAGAGGACTTTGGTCAACTTCTCGGCGTCGATACCCTGCTGCTCGGCGCGCAGGAAATCGCCGTCGTTGAATTTGGTCAGGTTAAACGAATGCGCGTGCTTCGCCTGCCACAGACGCAGCGGCTGCGCCACGCCGTTACGGTAGCCGAGCACCGGCAGATCCCAGGCTTCACCGGTAATGGTGAACGCCGGTTCCCAGAGCCCCTGCTTTGTGACTTTCCCGCCAATGCCGACCTGCACATCCAGCTGCGCGTTGTGGCGGAACCACGGATAGGTATTGCGATGCCAGTCGTCCGGCGCTTCCATCTGATGGCCATCGGCAAACGACTGACGGAACAGGCCGTACTGATAGTTCAGACCATAGCCGATCGCCGACTGGCCGACGGTCGCCATAGAGTCCAGGAAACAGGCCGCCAGACGTCCCAGGCCGCCGTTGCCCAGCGCCGGGTCGGTCTCTTCTTCCAGCAGGTCGGTCAGGTTAATGTCGTGTTCTTTCAGCACATCGCCAACGTCCTGATACCAGCCGAGGTTCAACAGGTTGTTGCCCGTCAGACGGCCAATCAGGAATTCCATTGAAATGTAGTTTACATGACGCTGGTTCTTCACCGGCTTTGCCAAAGGCTGAGCATCCAGCTGTTCTGCGAGCGCACCGCTCACTGCCTGCCACCACTGGTGAGGCGTCATTTCGTTTGCAGCATGAAGGCCAAAACGCTGCCACTGACGCGTCAGGGCAGCCTGGAATTGAGCTTTGTTGAAGGTAGGCTGTGACATAGGGGATCGCATCCTTTAGAAAGAAAACACAAGTTGGCGCTAGTGTGCCTGGCTCATTTCACCTCTTCCTCCTCCCGTGGGGGATTAGACAGGGAGGAGTAGCGGGGATGAGCAGAAAAGTGTGATCAAGGCCACTCTAAGAGCATAGTTCGAGTGTGCCCTGAAGATAAAAAAGTAACCACCGAGAATGTCAAAGAAATGAAATACGGTTTCGGGTGAAATTAAAACCCGCTGAAATGATTACTTACGTAGAATAATATTTCTGCAATCGGGTAATAACTAAGGAGATTGTTAATCTCCCTTAACTTTACCCTGACTTTATTAAATTTGACGTCACTATCCCTTTCTGAAACCAGTTTCAGCGCAGCGGTAGCGAACACAGACAAGCCAGCAGTGACGCGGCGTTAAGCCCCTTTCGAGAAAGTTCCAACATCTGTCTGAATGTTTTGTGACAGAGTGCAAATTCAGAACCACAAAACCCAGACATAACTTGCAATAGTTCCCTTTCTGGCCGACCTTATATCGTATTAATTACGAAGCGCAAAAAAAATAAAATCTCTCGTTCCCCACAGTGAAGTGAAACCTATGTTGATTCCGTCTAAATTAAGTCGCCCGGTTCGTCTTGACCATACAGTGGTCCGCGAGCGTCTGTTGGCTAAACTTTCCGGCGCGCATAATTTCCGACTGGCGCTGGTTACGAGCCCTGCTGGCTATGGAAAAACAACGCTCATTTCGCAATGGGCCGCGGGTAAAAGCGATCTCGGCTGGTACTCCCTCGACGAGGGCGATAACCAGCAAGAGCGCTTTGCGAGCTATCTGATTGCCGCTATTCAGCAGGCAACCCATGGACACTGCGTCGCCAGTGAGGTGATGGTGCAAAAGCGCCAGTACGCCAGCCTGTCCTCCCTTTTCTCTCAGCTGTTTATCGAACTGGCCGAATGGCATCGCCCGCTTTACGTGGTAATTGATGATTACCATCTCATCACTAACCCGGTGATTCATGAGTCGATGCGTTTCTTCCTGCGCCATCAGCCGGAAAACCTGACCTTAGTCGTGCTGTCACGCAACCTGCCGCAGCTGGGTATTGCCAACCTGCGCGTGCGCGATCAGCTTCTGGAAGTAGGCAGCCAGCAGCTGGCCTTTACCCACCAGGAAGCGAAACAGTTCTTTGACTGCCGCCTGACGTCACCGATTGAGGCCGCCGAAAGCAGCCGTCTATGTGATGACGTGGCCGGCTGGGCCACGGCGCTGCAGCTTATCGCGCTCTCTGCCCGGCAAAACAACAGTCCAGCGCATCAGTCTGCACGCCGTCTGGCGGGCATCAACGCCAGCCACCTTTCTGACTACCTTGTGGATGAGGTGCTGGACAGCGTCGATCCCTCGACGCGTAATTTCCTGCTGAAAAGCTCCCTGCTGCGTTCCATGAACGATGCGCTCATCGTGCGCGTGACGGGCTGTGAAAACGGTCAGCTGCAGCTCGAAGAGATTGAACGTCAGGGCCTTTTCCTGACGCGCATGGACGATCCGGGCGAGTGGTTTAGCTATCACCCGCTGTTTGGCAGCTTCCTGCGCCAGCGCTGTCAGTGGGAACTGGCGGTTGAACTGCCGGAGATCCACCGCGCCGCGGCCGAAAGCTGGATGGCACAAGGCTTCCCGAGCGAGGCCATCCACCACGCGCTGGCCGCCGGTGATGCCAGCATGCTGCGCGATATCCTTCTCAACCACGCGTGGGGCCTGTTTAACCACAGCGAGCTGTCGCTGCTGGAAGAGTCTCTCAAAGCCCTTCCGTGGGAAAGCCTGCTGGAGAACCCGCGTCTGGTGCTGCTGCAGGCCTGGCTGATGCAGAGTCAGCATCGCTACAGCGAAGTTAACACCCTGCTGGCGCGCGCCGAGCAGGAGATGGAAAGCGAAATGGATACCACGCTGCACGGCGAGTTCAACGCGCTGCGTGCTCAGGTGGCCATTAACGCTGGTGACCCGGAAGAAGCTGAACGGCTGGCGATGGTCGCGCTGGATGAACTGCCGCTGGCTAACTTCTACAGCCGCATCGTGGCGACCTCGGTGCACGGCGAGGTGCTGCACTGTAAAGGCGACCTCACGCGTTCGCTTTCACTGATGCAGCAAACCGAACAGATGGCGCGCCGTCATGATGTCTGGCATTACGCGCTGTGGAGCCTGATCCAACAGAGCGAGATTTTATTCGCGCAGGGGTTCCTGCAGGCCGCCTGGGAAAACCAGGAAAAAGCGTTCCAGCTGATTCGTGATCAGCACCTGGAACAGCTGCCGATGCACGAGTTCCTGTTGCGTATTCGCGCTCAGCTGCTGTGGGCATGGTCGCGTCTGGATGAAGCGGAAAGCTGCGCCCGCCAGGGTGTGGATGTCCTTTCCAGCTTCCAGCCTCAGCAGCAACTGCAGTGTCTGGCGCTGCTGGTGCAATGCTCGCTGGCGCGCGGCGATCTCGATAACGCCCGCAACCATCTGAACCGCCTGGAGAACCTGCTCGGCAACGGTCAGTATCATAGCGACTGGGTCTCCAACGCCGATAAGGTCCGGGTGATTTACTGGCAGATGACCGGCGATAAAAAATCCGCCGCCAACTGGCTGCGTCAGACGCCAAAACCAGAATTTGCGAACAACCACTTCCTGCAGAGCCAGTGGCGCAACATTGCCCGCGCGCAGATCCTGCTCGGTGAATTAGAGCCCGCTGAGATTGTGCTGGAGGAGCTGAACGAGAACGCGCGCAGCCTGCGCCTGATGAGCGACCTGAACCGCAACCTGCTGCTGCTAAACCAGCTCTACTGGCAGGCGGGTCGTAAAAACGATGCCCAGCGCGTGCTGCTTGAAGCGCTGCAGCTGGCTAACCGCACCGGGTTTATCAGCCACTTTGTGATTGAGGGTGAAGTGATGGCGCAGCAGCTGCGTCAGCTTATTCAGCTCAACACGCTGCCGGAGCTGGATCAGCATCGCGCCCAGCGCATTCTGCGCGAGATTAACCAGCACCATCGGCACAAGTTCGCGCACTTTGATGAGAACTTCGTTGAACGTCTGCTGAACCACCCGGAAGTGCCGGAGCTTATCCGCACCAGCCCGCTCACCCAGCGCGAATGGCAGGTTCTGGGGCTGATCTATTCAGGCTACAGCAATGAGCAGATTGCCGGTGAGCTGGCGGTGGCGGCGACCACCATCAAAACGCATATCCGCAATTTGTATCAGAAGCTGGGTGTGGCGCATCGACAGGATGCGGTACAGCATGCGCAGCAGCTGTTGAAGATGATGGGATACGGAGTGTAATTCATTGCTCGGCGGCGCTACGCTTGCACGGGCCTACGGGTTTTGTAGGTCGGGTAAGCGCAGCGCCACCCGACACAACCGTTAGCACAGTTCCAGCTGCAAATTATTATCCTTAATCACCTGCATCACGCCCGCCGGCGGCATCACGTCGGTATAGACCGCATCCACCATGCTGATGCTGCCCATGTTCACCATCGCGTTACGACCAAACTTCGAATGGTCCACCACCAGCATCACGTGGCGTGAGTTTTCAATAATCGCGCGCTTGGTGCGCACCTCGTGATAATCGAACTCCAGCAGCGAGCCGTCGCTGTCGATGCCGCTGATCCCCAGAATGCCGAAGTCGAGGCGGAACTGAGAGATAAAATCGAGCGTCGCTTCGCCGATAATTCCGCCGTCGCGGCTGCGCAGTTCGCCGCCCGCGAGGATGATGCGGAAATCGTCTTTCTGCATCAGGGTGTTGGCCACGTTCAGGTTGTTGGTGACCACGCGGAGGTTCTCGTGATCCAGCAGCGCATGGGCCACCGCTTCCGGCGTGGTGCCAATATCAATAAACAGCGTCGCCCCGTTCGGGATCTGGCTGGCGACCTTGCGGGCAATGCGCTCTTTCTCTGCCGTCTGCGTGGCTTTACGGTCGTGCCAGGAGGTATTGACCGAACTGGACGGCAGCGCCGCCCCGCCGTGGTGGCGAAGAATGCGGTTCTGATCGGCCAGGTCGTTCAGGTCACGACGGATGGTTTGTGGGCTGACGGCAAACTGCTCTACCAGCTCTTCGGTGCTGACGTATCCCTGTTTTTTTACCAGTTCGATAATAGCGTCATGACGTTGTGTTTGTTTCATCAATTATCCCTGAGAATTATGTTCGTTTTCGCGCATGGAGCGTGTCGGCAAACGCCATCGCCAGCCCCACGGCCAGCCCGGCGACGTGCGCACCGTTGGCGATAGACATACCAAACAGATCAAACCATCCGGCAATTAGCCATATTAACGCAAAGGTTATTAGTCCGCGTTGCAGATAGATGCCGCTTTCCGGATCGCGCTCCCCGCGAAGCCAGACATAGCCCATCAGGGCATACACGACGCCCGACAGCCCGCCGAACCACGGTCCGCTGAACTTGTGCTGCACATAGCCGCTCAGCAGGGCGCTGATAAGGGTGATAACGATCAGCTTGCCGCTGCCCAGACGCTTTTCAACGGCACCGCCGAGATACCACCACCAGAGCAGGTTAAAGAGGATATGCATCACCGAGAAGTGCATCAGCGCGTGGCTAAAGTAGCGCCAGACGTCAAGCTCAAGAGACGGGTCATAGGGCCAGGCCAGAGCAATCATCACGCTCTGGTCGCCCACCACGTTCATAATAATGAAGACGATAATGCAGGCCGCCATCAGCAGCAGCGTAAACGGGCCCGCGCGTTCGCGGAGGGTGGCAAGGAAGGGAAAACGGCTGTAGTGCAATCCGCTGTCGGTCTGGCCGGACTGCCAGCTGGCCGCCAGATAGCGCGGGTCGCCGGGATTCTCAAGAAAACGCGCCAGCTCTTCGTTTACGCGCGCGGCCTGGCTCTCGTCGGCCAGCCAGACGTCGGTCTGGTTATGTTGCTGAATGGTCAGAATAACGCCCTGCGTCGCCATATAGTCGACAAACGCCTGGGCGACGCGCGGGTTGGTAAAAGAGGTGATCATCAACATGGGCAGCGGTCGCTTATTTCCACACAAAAGGGGACAGTATAGCGGGATCAGCGCTCAAAAGCGTATTCCACTTCTGCCGGGAAATGACGATGCCAGGCATCGAAGCCGCCGTCGACGCTGTACACCGCGTCGTAGCCCTGCTGAAGCAGATACTGCGCCGCGCCTTTGCTGCTGTTGCCGTGGTAGCACATGACCATGACCGGCGTCTCGAAGTCGTTATCGCGCATAAACGCGCCCAGCGTGTCGTTAGTGAGATGGAACGCGCCCGGCGTGTGGCCCATCGCAAAACTCTGCGGATCGCGGATGTCCACCAGCACCGCTTTTCCCTGGTGCATCTTCTGGTGGGCTTCTTCTACGTTAATACATTCAAACTGATCCATGGTGTTCTCATCTTATATTCAGGTGTGGTGCGTTTTTCCCCTCACCCTACCCTCTCCCGGAGGGAGAGGGAAACGGATCTCCCTCTCCCCGTGGGAGAGGGCTGGGGTGAGGGCATCAGACCGCACTATTTTACCCCGTAGTGTACGTCCTGGCGGCGGGTAAACGCCATTATGTTATCCATATCACTCTAAATTGTTTTTTTGATGTTACCAAAAGCGCGTTCCTTTGCTATTATGAGCGATATCGAACATTTCTGAGCTTTAACGAAAGTGCATGAGGGTGTTATGGAAACCAAAGATCTGATTGTGATAGGCGGTGGCATCAACGGTGCCGGTATTGCGGTCGATGCCGCAGGACGCGGTTTATCCGTACTGATGCTGGAAGCTAACGATCTCGCCTGCGCGACGTCGTCCGCCAGCTCCAAACTGATTCACGGTGGCCTGCGCTACCTGGAACACTACGAATTCCGCCTGGTCAGCGAAGCGCTGGCCGAACGTGAAGTGCTGCTGAAAATGGCGCCGCATCTGGCTATCCCGATGCGCTTCCGCCTGCCCCATCGCCCGCATCTGCGTCCGGCGTGGATGATCCGAATTGGTCTGTTTATGTACGATCATCTGGGTAAACGCACCAGCCTCCCGGGTTCGAAAGGTTTGCGTTTTGGCTCAGAATCGGTCCTTAAGCCTGAAATCGTGCGCGGTTTCGAATATTCCGACTGCTGGGTGGACGATGCACGCCTGGTGCTGGCGAATGCCCAGATGGTCGAGAAGAAAGGCGGCGAGGTGAAAACCCGCACCCGCGCGACCGCTGCCCGTCGTGAAAACGGCCTGTGGATTGTAGAAGCGGAAGACATCGATACCGGCGAGAAATTCAGCTGGAAAGCGCGCGGCCTGGTGAACGCTACCGGCCCGTGGGTGAAGCAGTTCTTCGACGACGGTATGCATCTGCCTTCGCCGTACGGCATTCGCCTGATCAAGGGCAGCCACATTGTGGTGCCGCGCGTGCATACGCAGAAGCAGGCCTACATCCTGCAGAACGAAGACAAGCGCATCGTGTTTGTGATCCCGTGGATGGACGAATTCTCGATCATCGGTACCACCGACGTGGAGTACAAAGGCGATCCGAAGAACGTCGAGATCGACGAGAGCGAAGTGAACTACCTGCTCAAAGTGTTTAACGCGCACTTTAAGAAACAGCTGTCGCGCGATGACGTGGTCTGGACCTACTCCGGCGTGCGTCCGCTGTGCGATGACGAGTCTGACTCACCGCAGGCGATTACCCGCGACTATACGCTTGATATTCACGACGTTGACGGCCAGGCGCCGCTGCTTTCCGTGTTTGGCGGCAAGCTGACCACCTACCGCAAGCTGGCCGAGCACGCGCTGGAGAAACTGGCGCCGTACTATAAAGGCATTGGCCCGGCATGGACCAAAGGCGCGGTACTGCCCGGCGGTGATATCGGCGATAACCGCGATGATTACGCCGCGAAGCTGCGCCGTCGCTTCCCATTCATCACCGAAGGAATGGCGCGCCACTATGCCCGCACCTACGGCAGCAATACCGAGCTGTTCCTGGGAGAGGCAAAGGACATTGCGGATCTGGGCGAGCATTTCGGCCACGAGCTGTACGAAGCCGAGCTGCGCTATCTGGTTGAGCACGAGTGGGTTCGTCGTCTGGATGATGCTATCTGGCGTCGTACCAAAGAAGGGATGTGGCTCAACGCCGAGCAGCAGTCTCGCGTGGCGCAGTGGTTACTGCAAAATGCGGGGAAGCGTGAGCTGTCGCTGGCGTCTTGATGTGAAAAAAAGCCCGGTGGCGCTACCGCTTACCGGGCCTACGGGATCGACCAGGCCGGGTAAGGCGTAGCCGCCACCCGGCTTTGTTTTACAACCTCACCGGATCAATATGCCAGATCGTCTCGGCATACTCCTTGATGGTCCTGTCAGATGAGAAATACCCCATATTAGCGATGTTATACATCGCGGCGCTGGTCCACTTCTCCTGCTGACGATACAGTTCGTCCACCTTGTCCTGACAGTCCACGTAGCTGCGATAATCCGCCAGCACCTGGTAGTGATCGCCAAAGTTAATCAGCGAATCCACCAGATCGCGATAGCGGCTCGGTTCATCCGGGCTAAACACGCCGGTCGCGATCTGCGTCAGCACCTGGCGTAACTCTTCATCCTCTTCGTAATATTGACGCGGCGAGTAGCCTTTCCTGCGCAGCGCCTCCACCTCTTCCGTCGTATTACCGAAGATAAAGATATTTTCTTCGCCCACGTGCTCCAGCATCTCGACATTCGCCCCGTCAAGCGTACCAATGGTCAGCGCGCCGTTAAGGGCAAACTTCATGTTACTGGTGCCGGATGCTTCCGTACCCGCCGTAGAAATCTGCTCAGAGAGATCCGCCGCCGGGATGATCATCTGCGCCAGACTTACGCTGTAGTTCGGAATGAACACCACCTTCAGCTTGTCGCCAATGTCCGGATCCTGGTTGACCACCTTCGCCACATCGTTGATGAGATGAATAATGTGCTTCGCCATGTAGTAGGCAGAAGCCGCCTTACCGGCGAAGATCTTCACGCGCGGCACCCATTCGGCCGTTGGATCGGCCTTGATGCGGTTGTAATGGGTGATCACGTGCAGCACGTTCATCAGCTGACGCTTGTATTCGTGGATGCGTTTGATCTGAACGTCGAACAGCGCTTTCGGGTTTGCCACCACGTTGAGGTGCATCGCCAGCCAGACCGCCAGACGCTTTTTATTCAGCAGCTTGGCTTCGCGCACGGCTTTGTTCACCGTCGGGAAATCAATGTGCTGTTCCAGCTCGCTCAGCTGGCTCAAATCGGTCCGCCAGGTACGACCAATATTCTCGTCCAGCACCTCAGAGAGCGGCTGGTTGGCCAGCGCCAGCCAGCGGCGCGGCGTGACGCCGTTGGTCACGTTGCAGAAGCGCGTCGGGAAGATCTTCGCGAAGTCCGCAAACAGCGACTGCACCATCAGGTTCGAGTGGAGCTCGGACACGCCGTTGACCTTGTGGCTGATGACGACCGCCAGCCAGGCCATGCGCACGCGGCGACCGTTTGATTCATCAATGATGGAAGCCCGGCTCAGCAGCCCGGTATCGTTCGGGTACTGCTCCTGCAGCGTCTTGAGGAAGTAGTCGTTAATCTCAAAGATAATCTGCAGATGGCGCGGCAGGATTTTGCCGAGCATGTCCACCGGCCACGTTTCCAGCGCTTCACTCATCAGCGTGTGGTTGGTGTAGGAGAACACCTGACAGGTCACTTCAAACGCGTCATCCCAGCTGAACTTATGCTCGTCGATCAGCAGGCGCATCAGCTCCGGAATGGAGAGCACCGGGTGGGTGTCGTTAAGGTGGATCGCGGTTTTCTCCGCCAGGTTGGCGTAGGTTTTGTGCAGCTGATGGTGGCGGCTGAGGATATCCTGAATCGTCGAGGAGACGAGGAAATACTCCTGACGCAGGCGCAGCTCGCGACCGGAGTAGGTCGAGTCATCCGGGTACAGCACGCGGGACACGTTCTCAGAGTGGTTTTTATCTTCCACCGCCGCAAAGTAGTCACCCTGGTTGAATTTACCGAGGTTAATTTCGCTACTGGCCTGGGCACTCCACAGGCGCAGCGTGTTGGTGGCATCGGTGTCATAGCCGGGGATAATCTGGTCGTAGGCCACGGCCAGGATCTCTTCCGTTTCTACCCAGCGGGATTTTTTGCCTTCCTGCTGGATACGCCCGCCAAAGCGCACCTTGTAGCGCGTATTGTGGCGCTTAAACTCCCACGGGTTGCCGTACTCCAGCCAGTAGTCCGGCGACTCTTTCTGGCGCCCATCGACGATGTTCTGTTTGAACATACCGTAGTCGTAGCGAATACCGTAGCCGCGGCCCGGCAGCGCCAGCGTCGCCAGCGAGTCGAGAAAGCAGGCGGCGAGACGCCCCAGGCCGCCGTTTCCGAGGCCCGGGTCGTTCTCTTCGTCGATCAGTTCTTCTAAATCTAACCCCATCTCTTCCAGGGCGGTCTTGACGTCGTCATAAATACCGAGCGACAACAGCGCGTTGGACAGCGTGCGGCCAATCAAAAATTCCATCGACAGGTAGTAAACCTGACGCGTTTCCTGCGAGAGCTGGGCGCGGTTTGAGCGCAGCCAGCGTTCCACTAAACGGTCACGCACCGCAAACAGGGTGGCGTTCAGCCACTCGTGCTTGTTGGCAATAACCGGATCTTTCCCGATGGTGAACATCAGCTTGTAGGCGATGGAGTGCTTTAACGCCTCAACGCTGAGCGTGGGTGAAGAGTAGCTAAATGGAGCGTTCATATCAGTAACTTCGCCTCGTTACATCAAGCGTTGATAGAGATCGCGGTATGACTGCGCCGCGACATGCCAGCTAAAGTCCATGGACATCGCCTGACGCTGAACGTAACGCCAGAGCGATGGACGGGACCACAAGACGAAAGCACGCCGAATCGCCCGAAGCAGCGACCAGGCATTACTGTCCTCAAAGACAAACCCGCTGGCGATACCGTCCGCCAGGTTTTCCAGAGAGCTATCGGATACGGTATCCGCCAGCCCGCCCGTGCGGCGAACCAGCGGCAGCGTGCCGTATTTCAGGCCGTAGAGCTGCGTCAGGCCGCAGGGTTCGAAACGGCTCGGCACCAGAATGACGTCCGCGCCGCCCATGATGCGGTGCGAGAACGCTTCGTGGTAGCCAATCTGCACGCCCACCTGCCCCGGATGTTCCGCCGCGGCGGCAAGGAAACCTTCCTGCAGCACCGGGTCGCCCGCGCCGAGCAGCGCCAGCTGCCCGCCCTGCTCCAGTAAACCGGGCAGCGCCTCCAGCACCAGATCCAGCCCTTTCTGGCTGGTCAGGCGGCTGACCACCGCGAACAGCGGCACCTTGTCGTTAACCTTCAGGCCCATCGCAATCTGCAGCTGGCGTTTGTTTTCCGCTTTGTCTTCCACGGAATCACGGCCATAGCGCGCCGCCAGCAGGAGATCGGTCTCCGGGCTCCAGATCTGTTCATCCACGCCGTTCAGAATGCCCGACAGGCGGCCTTCGCGATGGCGCTGTTGCAGCAACCCTTCCAGACCGTAGCCAAACTCCGGCTGGGTGATCTCACGCGCGTAGGTTGGGCTCACCGCCGTGATGTGATCGGCGTAGTACAGCCCCGCTTTCAGGAACGAGATCTGCCCGTTAAACTCCAGCCCGTGCATGTTATAGAACGATAATGGCAGATCGATTTCACTCATGTGATGGGCATAGTACATCCCCTGATACGCCAGGTTATGCACGGTAAAGACCGATTTGGCCGGATGGCCGCGCGCCGCGAGATACGCCGGGGCAAGCCCGGCGTGCCAGTCGTGCGCGTGCACCACATCCGGGCGCCAGAACGGATCCAGCCCCGTCGCCATTTCGGCACCGACCCAGCCGAGCAGCGCAAAGCGCAGCACGTTGTCGGTATAGGCGAACAGGTTCGTATCGTGATACGGGCTACCCGGTCGATCGTATAAGTGCGGCGCGTCGATCAGGTAAATCCCTACGCCATTGTAATGTCCAAACAGCAAGGTGATGCGTCCGGCGAAGGTCTCACGGCGGGTCACCACTTTTGCATCGGGAATACCGCGCCGGATATCCGGAAAGGCGGGCAGCAGGACTCGGGTATCCACGCCTCCGGCGATTTGCGCCGCCGGTAATGCGCCCAGAACATCCGCCAGACCGCCCGTTTTTAACAACGGGAACATCTCAGAACATACGTGTAAAACCTGCATCATCGCTCCTGTTTGATCTGCAGCTTCCGCAACATTTCCCGTGTGACTAACACGATCCCCTCTTCCGAACGATAGAAACGACGCGCGTCTTCTTCCGCGTTTTCACCAATCACCATTCCTTCGGGAATGACGCAGGCACGATCGATAACGCAGCGACGCAGACGACACGAGCGACCTACCCAGACATCAGGCAGTAAGACTGCCGAATCGATATTACAGAATGAATTTATCCGCACGCGGGGGAACAGCACCGACTGCACCACCACCGAGCCTGAAATAATGCACCCGCCGGACACCAGCGAGTTCAGCGTCATACCGTGGCTGCCGGAGCGATCCTGAACAAATTTGGCCGGCGGCAGCGATTCCATATGGGTACGAATCGGCCAGTTCTGGTCGTACATATCCAGCTCAGGCGTGACTGACGCCAGGTCGAGGTTCGCTTTCCAGTACGCTTCCAGGGTTCCCACATCGCGCCAGTAGGGTTCCGCATTCGGGTCGGACTGCACGCAGGACAGCGGGAAAGGATGTGCATACGCCATGCCAGCTTTCGTGATTTTCGGAATGATGTCTTTACCGAAGTCGTGGCTGGAGTTTTCGTCTTTGTCGTCTTCTTCCAGCAGTTCATAAAGATATTCTGCATCAAAGATGTAGATCCCCATGCTGGCAAGCGATTTGGTGTCATCGCCCGGCATGGTTGGCGGGTTCGCCGGTTTTTCAACAAAGTCGATAATTTTGTCATCGGCATCCACGTGCATCACGCCAAACGCCGTCGCTTCAGCAACGGGCACAGGCAGACACGCCACGGTGCAGCGCGCCCCTTTTTCGACGTGGTCGATGAGCATGTGGGAGTAATCTTGCTTGTAGATATGGTCCCCGGCGAGGATCACGATGTATTCCGCGCTGTATCGACGAATGATGTCGAGGTTCTGCGTCACCGCATCCGCCGTCCCGCGGTACCAGTTCTCGCCGTGGACGCGTTGCTGAGCAGGAAGGAGATCGACAAACTCGTTCATCTCTTCGCTGAAGAATGACCAGCCGCGCTGGATATGCTGAACCAGCGTGTGCGACTGATACTGCGTTATGACGCCAATACGGCGAATGCCCGAGTTCAGGCAGTTGGAGAGCGCAAAGTCGATGATGCGGAACTTACCACCAAAGTGAACAGCCGGTTTGGCGCGCTTGATGGTCAAATCTTTCAGACGGGTACCACGCCCACCCGCAAGTATCAGGGCAACCGTTTTTAATGGTAGCTGGCGTGCCAACATTAAGGGATCGTTCTTCTCTAATCTAACCATGACTAACTCCTTTTTTATCATCTTTGGAATACGCACACTCCGTGCGCAGGCCCGTGCCAGACAGCCATTACTACCGGATTATCCGCTCCGGCAAAGGGGGGAACAGCTCGCCATTCCCCTTCAGGTAAAACAATCTCTGCGACGTCATCCGTCGCGTTCAGCGTGACCAGCCATTTATCCGACAGCAGGATTTGCAGGCGTGGTACGCCGTGTTGCCACTCTTGCGCGCTTAACGGTTGCGCGTCTTGATTCAACCAGCGAACGTTGCCGTCACCCTCTTCCCACCAGCTGTCGGCGGTCAGCGCGGGGATCTGCTGGCGAAGATGGATCAGCGCAGCGGTAAAATGAATCAGCCCGCTGTTGGCTTCACCCCAGTCGAGCCAGGTTAACGTGTTGTCCTGGCAATACGCATTGTTGTTACCGTGCTGGCTGTGGCCGTGCTCATCGCCTGCCAGCAGCATCGGCGTGCCCTGCGACAATAAAAGCGTTGTCAGCAGCGCATGTACGCTGGCGCGTCGCCGCTCGATAACGTCAAGGCTTCCGCCTAACCCTTCTATACCATGATTAAAGCTATGGTTATTGTTAGTGCCATCGCGATTCTCTTCGCCGTTTGCCTCATTGTGTTTCTGATTGAAACAAACGCAGTCCCTGAGCGTAAAACCGTCGTGCGCCGTCAACAGATTGACGGTGGCCGACGGGCGTTTGCCGTCGCGCTTAAAGAGATCGCTTGAAGCGGCAAAGCGTCCGGCGAACTCCCCCAGCGACAGATTTCGTTCCAGCCAGAAGCGGCGCGCGGCATCGCGGTAGTGATCGTTCCACTCGGCAAACAGCGGCGGGAAATTCCCGACCTGATAACCGCCTTCACCAATGTCCCACGGCTCGGCAATAAGCTTCACCTGCGAGAGCACCGGACAGTTTTTTATCGCCTCAAACAGCGGCGCCTGCTGGCTAAACGCCGGCGTGCGCCCCATCACGGGCGCCAGGTCAAAACGAAAACCGTCGACGTGGAACGTTTCCACCCAGTATTTCAGGCATTCATAAGCAAAATGCGTGACCGCCGGATGGCTGAGGTTGAGCGTGTTACCGCAGCCGGTCCAGTTCTCATAATCGCCATCCTGCCTGATCCAATAATAGCTACGGTTATCAATTCCGCGCATGGAGAGCGTCGGACCGTCGAGATCGCTTTCAGCACTGTGGTTCAGCACGACGTCCAGAATGACCTCAATGCCCGCCGTATGAAGCGCCTTCACCGCATCGCGAAACTCGTCCCGCGCCTTTTCCGGATGGGCGGCATAGCGTGGCTCAAGCGCGAACATCGCCAGCGGGTTGTAGCCCCAGTAGTTGCTTAGCCCCAGCCGCTGCAGGCGCGGCTCGCTGGCAAAATGGGCAACGGGCAGCAGTTCCAGCGCGGTGATGCCGAGGTGTTTCAGGTAGGCAATCATTGTGGGATGCCCGAGCGCCTTATAGGTGCCGCGCATCTCTTTGGGTATCGACGGGTGCAGGTACGTCAGCCCTTTGACGTGGGCTTCATAAATGACGGTATTGCCCCACGGCGTCTGCGGCGGGGCATCGTCTTCCCAGTCATAAAGATCGTTCACCACCACGCTTTTTGGCGCGACGGGCGCGCTGTCGCGGTGGTCGGGCTCGCCGTAGCCCACGTGGAAGAGCGGGTCGTCTTTAAACTCGCCGTCCACGCGGTGCGCGCACGGGTCGATCAACAGCTTCGCCGGATTAAACCAGTGCCCCTGCGCCGGATCCCACGGACCGTGTACGCGAAAGCCATAGTGCATGCCTGGCCGTCCTCCGGCCAGGTAGCCGTGCCAGGTATCCCCCGTGCGCTCGGGTAAATCGTAACGGTGTTCGTTACCTTCCCCATCAAACACGCACAGTTCTACCCGCTCAGCGTGAGCGGAAAAGAGGGTGAAATTGACCCCCTTTCCGTCAAAACGCGCGCCGAGCGGTTCGGGTTTACCTGCCGTAAGCTGCGTCATTCGCCCTCCCGCATCAGCCAGATGGTGCCAAGCGGCGGCAGCGTCAGGCTCAGGGAGTTTGGTCGTCCGTGGCTTTCGATGGCGTCGCTTTGTACCAGCCCGCCGTTACCGGCGTTGCTGCCGTGGTAGTGCATCGAGTCGGTATTCAGGATCTCGCGCCATTTACCCGGCTGGTTAATGCCGAAGCGGTAGTGTTCGCGCGGCACCGGCGTGAAGTTGCTGGCGACGATGATTTCGTTACCGGCTTTGTCACGACGCGCAAAGACAAACACCGAGCGCTCGTGGTCGTCCACTACCAGCCACTCAAAGCCGTACGGATCGAAGTCGAGCTCGTGCAGCGCTTTGTGGTGGCGATAGGTCAGGTTAAGGTCGCGCACCAGACGCTGCACCCCGTGATGCCAGTTGTCACCGCCTTCCAGCAGATGCCAGTCGAGGCTGGCGTCGTGGTTCCACTCGCGTCCCTGAGCGAACTCATTGCCCATAAACAGCAGTTTCTTGCCCGGGAAGGCAAACATCCAGCCGTAGTAGGCGCGCAGGTTGGCAAACTTCTGCCACGCGTCGCCCGGCATGCGGTCGAGAATGGATTTTTTGCCGTGCACCACTTCATCGTGGGACAGCGGCAGCATGAAGTTTTCGGTGTAGTTGTAGAGCATCCCGAACGTCAGCTTGTCGTGATGGTACTGACGGTGGATCGGATCCAGCTTCATGTAGTCGAGCGTGTCGTGCATCCAGCCCAGGTTCCACTTATACCAGAACCCCAGGCCGCCTAATGACGGCGGACGGGAGACGCCCGCAAAGTCTGTCGACTCTTCCGCCATGGTCACGGCACCGTCCACCTGCTCGCCGATAATGCGGTTGGTGTTGCGCAGGAATTCAATCGCTTCCAGGTTTTCACGGCCGCCAAACTCGTTCGGGATCCACTCGCCCTCTTTGCGGCTGTAGTCGCGGTAGATCATTGACGCCACCGCATCGACGCGCAGGGCATCAATACCAAACCGCTCGATCCAGTACAGGGCATTCCCGACCAGATAGTTTGCGACTTCACGGCGACCGTAGTTGTAGATCAGCGTATTCCAGTCCTGGTGATAGCCTTCGCGCGGGTCGCTGTGCTCGTACAGCTTCGTGCCGTCAAACTCAGCCAGCGCAAAGTCATCCGACGGGAAATGGCCCGGCACCCAGTCGAGGATGACGTTCAGCCCGGCGGCGTGCGCGGCATCAATGAAATAGCGGAAGTCATCGCGCGTGCCGAAGCGGCGCGTGGGCGCATACAGCCCGGTGGGCTGATAGCCCCAGCTGCCGTCGAACGGATGCTCGTTGACCGGCAGCAGCTCAAGGTGGGTAAAGCCCATCCATTTGGCATAGGGCACCAGCTGGTCGGCAAGCTCACGGTAGCTCAGCCAGAAGTTGTTATCGGTGTGGCGACGCCAGGAGCCAAGGTGTACCTCATAGACGGAGATGGGCGCATCAAAACGGTTGGCCTGTTTACGCTCCTCCGTCTGGACAACCTTCTCCGGCAGGCCGCAAATCAGCGACGCGGTATCCGGGCGCATCTGCGCTTCGAAGGCATACGGGTCGGCTTTAATGCGCAGCTTGCCGTGGGCGTCGATCATCTCGAATTTATAAAGCTGCCCGTGGTGCGCCCCGGGGATAAACAGCTCCCAGATGCCGGTTTCCCGGCGCAGGCGCATCGGGTGGCGGCGGCCGTCCCAGTAGTTGAACTGGCCGACAACGGAGACGCGCTGGGCGTTAGGCGCCCACACGGCGAACCGCGTGCCGGTAATGCCGTCCATGGTATCGGCATGGGCACCCAGCGTTTCATAAGGGCGAAGATGCGTTCCTTCGGAGAGCAGCCAGGCATCCATCTCTTTAAGCAGAGGGCCAAAGCTGTAAGGATCGTCAATCAGGTTTTGCTGACCGTGCCAGAGAACGGCGAGCTGATAGCGAAAAGGGTTTTTACGACGGGGCATTACGCCCGAGAAGAAGCCACGGGAATCGAAGCATTCAAGATTGCCGACCTTGCGGCCGGTTTTGGGTTCAATCACCCAGACTTCTGTTGCATCCGGTAACAGTGCCCGAACTTCAAGGCCATCCTCAGTATGATGCATCCCAAGCACAGAAAAGGGGTCAGCAAAATGACCCGCAATAAGCGCATTAATCACGTCTCTATCCACACGATCGGACATGGTATTCATCCTGTTTTTTATGTCGTCCTTTTTAAGCGCTCCGGGACGACTTTTAATGTGACCTGAACGGGACAGCACAAAAATGTGCATCCATTCTGCTCCGTTCGAACCTCAGGTAAGAAATGACTCTTCCTTAAAGCATAGCCAACGCTCTAGATGACTCCTGATAAAAAATAAGACATACGCGTGTTACTCCATGTAGTACGCAAAAAAAAGGGGTGAAAATCACCCCCGGTATTTAACAAATTATTACGCCAGCTGGCGCAGCATGCGGCGCAGCGGTTCTGCCGCGCCCCATAAGAGCTGGTCACCCACGGTGAACGCGGAGAGATACTCCGGCCCCATGTTCAGCTTGCGCAGACGGCCAACCGGCGTGGTCAGCGTGCCGGTAACGGCAGCCGGGGTCAGCTCGCGCATGGTGATATCGCGATCGTTTGGTACCACTTTCGCCCACGGGTTGTGCGCGGCCAGCAGTTCTTCCACGGTCGGAATAGACACATCTTTTTTCAGTTTAATGGTGAAGGCCTGGCTGTGGCAGCGCAGCGCGCCGATACGCACGCAAAGGCCGTCAACCGGAATGGTGTTCGCGGTCGCGAGGATTTTGTTGGTCTCAGCCTGGCCCTTCCACTCTTCGCGGGTCTGGCCGTTATCCAGCTGTTTGTCGATCCACGGGATCAGGCCACCGGCCAGCGGTACGCCGAAGTTATCCACCGGCAGCTCGCCGCTGCGGGTCAGTTGGGTGACCTTACGCTCGATATCAAGAATAGCGGACGCCGGGTTTGCCAGCTCGGTCGCGACGCTCTGGTGCAGCTGGCCCATCTGGGTCAGCAGCTCGCGCATGTGACGCGCGCCGCCGCCGGACGCGGCCTGGTAGGTCGCCACGGAGACCCACTCCACCAGATCCTGCGCGAACAGACCGCCGAGGGACATCAGCATCAGGCTGACGGTGCAGTTGCCGCCAACAAAGGTTTTCACGCCGTTGTTCAGGCCGTCGGTGATGACGCCCTGGTTAACCGGGTCGAGAATGATGATGGCATCGTCTTTCATACGCAGCGAAGAGGCCGCGTCAATCCAGTAGCCCTGCCAGCCGCTTTCACGCAGCTTTGGATAGATTTCGTTGGTATAATCGCCGCCCTGGCACGTCACAATAATGTCGAGTGCCTTCAGCGCTTCCAGATCGTAAGCATCCTGCAACGTGCCTGTGGTACCACCAAAGGACGGAGCAGCCTGGCCGAGCTGGGAAGTGGAGAAGAAGACCGGGCGGATAGCGTCGAAATCGCGCTCTTCAACCATGCGTTGCATGAGTACAGAGCCGACCATACCGCGCCAGCCGATAAAACCAACGTTTTTCATAGCATTTTTTTCCTGCTGAGGGTGTGTGCTGTTTGTGCAAGCCAGTATTGAACTGGGATATGCTTCACATTACAAAATGCTGCCAAAGTCGCAAGCGAAATTAATCGATGATTGCCCGGCAATCAGAAATACAGCTAATTATCATAATAACCTTAGAGAATTTCAGGGATAATTTACATGAGTGAAATCATTTCCGCAGCGGTTTTATTGATTCTGATAATGGATCCACTGGGTAACCTGCCGATCTTCATGTCGGTGCTGAAGCACACCGAGCCGAAGCGCCGCCGGGCGATCATGATCCGCGAGCTGCTCATCGCCCTGCTGGTGATGTTTATCTTCCTGTTTGCCGGGGAAAAAATTCTCGCGTTCCTGAACCTGCGCGCCGAAACCGTGTCGATTTCCGGCGGGATTATTCTGTTCCTGATCGCCATTAAGATGATTTTCCCGAGCGCGGAAGGCAGCAGCAGCGGCCTGCCTGCGGGTGAAGAGCCGTTTATAGTGCCGCTGGCGATTCCCCTCGTCGCCGGGCCAACCATTCTGGCCACGCTGATGCTGCTGTCGCATCAGTATCCGAACCAGATGAGCCATCTGGTGATTGCCCTGCTGATCGCCTGGGGCGGGACGTTTATTATCCTGCTGCAGTCGTCCCTGTTCCTTCGCCTGCTGGGTGAGAAAGGGGTGAACGCGCTGGAACGCCTGATGGGGCTGATTCTGGTAATGATGGCGACGCAAATGTTCCTGGACGGGATCAGGGCGTGGATGAAAGGCTAGGTAAAAGCAAAATGGCCACTACGTGGCCATTTTTAGTGTTTGCTCCCTCTCCCCGTGGGAGAGGGCCGGGGTGAGGGCATCAGGCCGCAGAGGACGTATTTTTGCCGGGTGGCGGCTTCGCCTTACCCGGCCTACAAAACTTAACCCTTACGAATCAAATACCGGTACGGCAGCGCCTCGGTCTGCTGTGCCACCAGCTCATGCTCCATAAAGGTACAAAAACCGGGAATATCGCGGGTCGTGGCCGGGTCATCGGCAATAATCAGCAGCGTTTCACCGGTCTGCATGTTGCGCACGGTTTTGCGTACCATCATTACCGGCTCCGGGCAGCGAAGGCCCTGGGCATCAAGAGTGTGGTCTGGGCTGGAAAACAGGTCGGTCATGGTCTTCTCGGTCTGGTAAAAACGGCTGTAGTTTACGCCCGGTTGCGATCAATGCAAACCAGGTTAACGATTGCGTAAAAACTAACCATTGCAATGTCCTGCCAAAGCAGTATCATGCTGCGGTTTTTATTGGGTTCCCTCACCCCAACGTATAAAAAGGTCACAATATGACGTCGTTTTCTGAATCACAGCGCGTAAAAGCGTTGTTCTGGCTTTCTCTTTTCCATTTGCTGGTGATCACCTCCAGCAACTATCTGGTACAGCTCCCGATCTCCATCTTTGGTTTTCATACCACCTGGGGCGCGTTCAGTTTCCCGTTTATTTTCCTCGCGACGGATTTGACCGTGCGTATCTTTGGCGCACCGCTGGCTCGCCGCATTATTTTTGCCGTCATGCTTCCGGCGCTGTTCATTTCGTACGTGGTTTCCTCTCTGTTTTATATGGGAAGCTGGCAGGGCTTTGAGGCGTTAACCCACTTCAACCTGTTTGTTGCCCGTATCGCCGCGGCAAGCTTTATGGCCTACGCGCTGGGCCAGATCCTCGACGTGCATGTGTTTAACCGCCTGCGTCAGAATCATCGCTGGTGGATGGCGCCCACCGCCTCCACGCTGTTCGGTAACGTGAGCGATACGCTGGCCTTCTTCTTCATCGCCTTCTGGCGCAGCCCGGATGCGTTCATGGCTGAACACTGGATGGAAATCGCGCTGGTGGACTACTGCTTCAAGGTCCTCATCAGCATCGTCTTCTTCCTGCCGATGTACGGCGTGCTGCTCAATATGCTGCTGAAAAGGCTGGCAGATAAATCTGAAATCACGGCATTGCAGGCTGGTTAAGGGTTCGCTTTATCAGTTGTGATAAGATGAGCGAATGAGCCGTTATGGCCGTTTATCGAAAGGAAGAAGTCAATGCGCAATCTGGTTAAATATGTCGGGATTGGCCTGCTGGTTGTGGGTCTTGCAGCCTGTGATAACAGCGACACGAAAACGCCTGCTCAGGGCGCATCCGCAGAGAGCAACGCGACCGGCCAGCCGGTGAATCTGATGGATGGCAAACTCAGTTTCTCTCTGCCAGCCGATATGACTGACCAGAGCGGCAAGCTGGGCACCCAGGCGAACAACATGCACGTGTACTCCGACGCAACCGGGCAGAAAGCGGTCATTGTGATTGTGGGCGACGACACCAGCGAAGATCTGGCCGTTCTGTCCAAACGTCTGGAAGATCAGCAGCGCGGCCGCGATCCGCAGCTGCAGGTCGTCACCAATAAATCCATCGAGCTGAAAGGCCACACGCTGCAACAGCTCGACAGCATCATCTCCGCAAAAGGCCAGACCGCCTACTCTTCTGTGGTGCTGGGCAAGGTTGATAACAAACTGCTGACCCTGCAGATCACCCTGCCAGCGGAAGATCAGCAGAAAGCGCAGACGGCTGCTGAAAACATCATTAATACCATCGTGATCCAGTAACGCTTCACGACGATAACGTGGCCTCCGGTGCCTGCACCGGGGGCCATTTTTTTAGCCGCCACGTCAGCAGCAGCGCAATCACCACCAGACCCGCCGCGGCAAGATAGATCACCGGAACCCCTGCCCAGGCCATCACCAGCCCCGCCAGCGGGCCGGTAATGCCCAAAGACATATCCATAAACACCGTATAGGTCGCCAGCGCCGCCCCCTGATTCTGCTGCGGCACGGCTTTTACCGCCACCACGCCCAGCGCAGGGAAGACCAGGGAAAAGCCCGCACCCGCGAGGAACACGCCCAGTTTCGCGACCCAGGGCACCATCGCTATTCCGGTCAGCAGCAGCCCGACAATCTCTATCGCGAAGCAGATCATCGCCACATTCAGCCCGCCCAGACGGTTGATGCCGTTAGGGAAAAGCAGGCGCGCGCCAACAAACGCACAGCTGAACAGGGTTAACGCAAAGGCTGCGCCGTCCCAGCCTTTGGCGTCGTAGAACAGGGTAATGAAGGTCGCTATCACGCCGAAGCCGGTGGTCGCCAGCGCCAGGGCCATGCCGTACGGCCAGACGCGCCCCAGCACCGCCCGAAACGGCAGAGGCTTGCCTTTGCTGGCCTTCACTTTCGGGCGCGGCAGCGCAAAGAGGATCGCCAGCAGCGCGACCGCCATAATGGTGATGGCCAGCCCATACAGCCCGCCCAGCGCATAGCAGGCCACGCCGAGCGGCGCACCGAGCGCCATCGCGCCGTAGGTGACAATCCCGTTCCAGGAGATCACCCGGCCAATGTGCGGCGCGCCAACCACCCCCACGCCCCACAGCGTCGAGCCGGTTCCCGCCAGACTTTGCCCAATGCCGAGAATGACGCGGCCCAGGCAGAGCAGAGCCAGGCTGACCAGCGGCCAGTGGCTGGTCGCGGCAGCCAGCAGGTAGCTCAGCCCACTGAGGAAACAGCCGCACAATCCCACCACCACGATGCTTTTTGGACCGAACGTGTCCGCGTAGCGCCCGGCATGCGGGCGGCTGAGGAGCGTGGCGAAATATTGCAGGCTAATCACCAGCCCCGCCCAGAAGGCGCTGAGGCCCATCACGTCATGGACATAGCCCGGCAGGACCGCCAGCGGCAGGCCAATGGTCAGATAGCTGGCAAAGTTGAAAATCACAACGGAAACGATGCGCAGATTGAGGCGCAGTCCGCTCAGTGCCGGTTCAGCGGCAGGTTCGGGCATGGGGTTCTACCTGGGTTTTTTACAACAGTGTTTCACTATTACCACGGCGCAATAAGAAAATCAGCCCCGACTTTCAGATTAACGGCCCCAGACGAAGCGGAGCCCGGGCACTACACTTACCGGGTCATCATATTAAGGAACACGCATGAGCGCTAACCCGTCCGACAAAGCAGGACTCCACATCTTATTAAAACTCGCCTGTCTGGTGGTTATCCTTGCGGGTATCCATGCTGCCGCCGACATTATTGTCCAGCTCCTGCTGGCGCTCTTTTTTGCCATTGTGCTTAATCCTCTGGTCACCTGGTTTTTACGCCGGGGCGTTAGCCGTCCGGTAGCCATCACCATCGTCGTCATCGTGATGCTGATTGCCCTGACGGCGCTTTTCGGCGTGCTGGCGGCATCGCTGAGCGAATTCTCCACCATGCTGCCGCAGTACAACAAAGAGCTGACGCGTAAGATTGTCGCGCTGCAGGAGATGGTGCCCTTCCTTAATCTGCATATCTCACCCGAACGGATGCTGCGCAGGATGGACTCCGAGAAGGTCATGACCTACGCCACCACCTTGATGACAGGACTTTCCGGCGCGATGGCCAGTATTCTGCTGCTGGTCATGACGGTGGTGTTTATGCTGTTCGAAGTCCGCCACGTCCCCTATAAGCTGCGCTTTGCACTGAACAATCCACAAATCCACATTGCTGGCTTACACCGGGCACTGAAGGGCGTCTCCAAATACCTGGCGCTGAAAACGCTACTGAGCGTCTGGACCGGGGTGATTGTCTGGCTGGGGCTGATGCTGATGGACGTGCAGTTCGCGCTGATGTGGGGCGTACTGGCCTTTCTGCTGAACTACGTGCCCAATATTGGCGCGGTGCTTTCCGCCGTGCCGCCGATGATTCAGGCGTTTCTGTTTAACGGCTTCTACGAATGTATGCTGGTCGGCGCGCTGTTCCTCGTCGTGCATATGGTACTGGGCAATATTCTTGAGCCGCGCATGATGGGACACCGGCTGGGCATGTCGACGCTGGTGGTGTTTTTATCCTTACTGGTTTGGGGATGGCTGCTGGGACCGGTCGGTATGCTGCTGTCGGTCCCCCTGACCAGCGTATGTAAAATCTGGATGGAAACCACCAAAGGCGGCAGCAAGCTGGCGATCCTGCTCGGGCCGGGGAGGCCGAAAAGCCGGCTACCCGGATAACCGGCCTACCCGTACGGGTAGGTTTAAACCGTCAGTCATACGCCGTAAATTACCGCGACCCTAATCCGTCGCGGTATTTTTATTTGCGTTAAGGCGATATTCGCCCTGTCTTTATTTACGCCACGCGCATTATGTTGAAACGCAACTCATGATTTAACGCAAATTATAAAAAATGAAATTCTTATTTATTTTCCATGTTATTATCCCCGCCTTCGCGTCAACGTAATGCAAACATTAATATTGATTAAAAATACATCTAGCGCAAACAATATGCCGGATGAATATTATTTGTAAAAACCACTACCTTTAATTGTTATTATTGATATGGAGTTGTTGATGAAAAAGATCGTTAAATGGTGTGCTGCTGCCGTATTCGTTGGCGCACTGGCAGGCTGCGCGCGTACCGCCCCAATCGCCCAGGTTCACTCTATTGTCAGCGCGGGTCATACTGCCGATCAGGTAAAAACGGCAATTTTGAAAGCAGGCCAAAAACGTGACTGGATCATGACGGAAGCGGGCCCGGGAGTGATTAAGGGACGTCTGCAGTCACGCGACCACTCGGTTCAGGTGAGTATTCCGTATACGGCAACAAGCTATTCAATCAACTATGAAAACAGCCTTAACCTGAAAGCGGCAGACGGTAAAATTCACAAAAATTATAACCGCTGGGTGAATAACCTCGACCACGATATTCAGCTGAACCTCTCCGCCGGTGCCGCGCTGTAATATTTTTCTAAAGT
Organism: Enterobacter cloacae complex sp. CARB60; assembly: GCF_036487345.1. NCBI lineage: Bacteria > Pseudomonadati > Pseudomonadota > Gammaproteobacteria > Enterobacterales > Enterobacteriaceae > Enterobacter > Enterobacter cloacae complex sp. CARB60. Next base: position 168,782 of record NZ_JAZKLC010000002.1, on the reverse strand, counting down.
CGGGCCGCGTATGGCCCGATAACGTCTCTTTATTGCCCTAAAAGGTTACGCAGTAATGTACGAAAAGGACACTCTCAGCGCACTGGATGCCATTACCGAAGCGCAACGCATTGCCTTTGCCCCGATGTTATTCCAGACTGCGCTTTGTCTGCGTAACTCAGGCGTTCTCGCCTGGCTCGATAAACAAGGTAAACAGGGTGCCAGCCTCGAGGAAATAACCGAACACAGCACGCTCGGCGGCTATGGCGTCAGCGTACTGCTGGATATGGGATTAAGCGGTCGAATCGTTACCCAACAGAATGGACGTTATTTTCTGGCAAAAGTGGGCCATTTTTTACTGCACGATGAAATGACCCGCGTAAATATGGATTTTACTCAGGACGTTTGTTATCAGGGGCTATTTCACCTGGCGGACGCCCTGCAGGAAGAAAAGCCAGCCGGATTAGCCGTGTTTGGCAACTGGCCAACCATCTATCCGGCGTTATCCCAATTACCGGCTCCGGCGAAAGAGAGCTGGTTCGCCTTTGACCATTACTATTCTGACGCCGCTTTTGACGCTGCTTTGCCATATATATTCGCAAGCTCGCCGACAAAATTGTACGATGTGGGCGGAAATACGGGTAAATGGTCGTTACGCTGCTGCCGCTATGACGAAAATGTTGCCGTGACGATCCTCGATCTGCCGCAGCAGATAGCGCTGGCGCAGGAAAACATCGCAAAAGCAGGTTTTTCTCATCGTATTGCATTCCATGCTGTCGATATGCTTAGCCCAGCAGCATTGCCGGGTGACGCCGACGTCTGGTGGATGAGCCAGTTCCTGGATTGTTTCTCTCCGGATCAGATTGTCGCCATGCTGACGCGCGTCGCACAGGTCATGAAGCCAGGCGCACGTTTGTGCATCATGGAGCTTTTCTGGGATGCCCAGAAATTTGAAGCGGCCTCTTTCAGCCTGAATGCCACCTCGCTCTATTTCACCTGTATGGCGAATGGCAATAGCCGGTTTTACAGCGTAGAGAAGTTTTATCGCTACCTGGAGAGCGCAGGTTTCAGCGTTGAACAGCGGCTGGACAATCTTGGGGTCGGTCATACCCTGCTGATATGCACCAGACGTGAACAATAGAGCAGCTTAGCTGCCCGGGTGGCCCAGCCTGCCCTTTGAATACGGTTTTTTTCGCGGACGCGCGTAGATGAAATTTTCACTGAACATTATCGACTGGCAGGCGAGAGCGCCAGGACTCAGCGATGCCACAGAGTGGCAGGCGTGGTCGCGCCTGCAGCTGGCCGTTGACCCAGCGGCCCCGCTTCCCCGGCTGACCGCTCTACCCATGATGACCGCGCGCCGCCTCAATTCAGGCAGTAAGCTGGCGGTGGACATTGGTCTCGCCATGCTGCAAAACCACGCCATTGATGCCGTCGTCTATGCCAGCCGCCACGGCGAGCTGGAGCGCAACTACCGTATTCTGCATGCTCTGGCGACCGGGCAGTCCGTTTCCCCCACCGACTTCGCCATGTCCGTGCACAATTCCGCGGTGGGCAATCTTACGATTACCGCACGCCAGACCATCGTCTCGTCATCCATTTCTGCCGGGCTGGACACCTTCCAGCAGGCCTTATGTGAAGTGCTGAGCCTGCTGCATGCGGGCTATTCCCGCGTACTGCTGGTCGATTTTGACGGCGCGCTGCCGGAATTTTACCATCCGGCGCTACCGCCGCAGATGCCCACCTGGCCGTACGCGCTGGCGCTGGTGATTGAATCCGGCCACGGATTGCAGTGTGAAACCCGCAGCGGCAGCACGGGTGAAGAACCTGCCCTGCCGCAAAGCCTGATGTTCCTGCAACGCTATCTCAGCGAGGAACGTCAGTTTGTGGTGCCCGGCGAACGTTTGCTGTGGCAATGGACGCGCGCATGAACCGCCTGGCCGCCCGTATCAACTGGTTATGGCGTCTGGCGATGACCGGCTTCTGCTTCGCGCTGTTTGGCGTGGGCGGGCTGCTGCTGTCGCTGGTCTGGTTCAACCTGCTGCTGATCGTCCAGCGCGACCGCGCCAGCCGTCGTCGCCTGGCGCGTCGCAGCATTGCGGCCAGCTTCCGCTTCTTCCTGACGGTTGCTCGCAGCCTTGGAGTGCTGGACTATCGCATTCACAATCTTGACGCGCTGCGCAGCGATCGGGGTTGTCTGGTGGTGGCTAACCACCCCACGTTAATTGACTACGTGATTCTGGCGTCGGTGATGCCGGAAACCGACTGTCTGGTGAAGAGCGCGCTGCTGCACAACCCGTTTGTCAGCGGGGTCATCCGCGCGGCGGACTACCTGATTAACAGCGAAGCCGAGCCCCTGCTCGCGGCCAGCCAGCAGCGTCTGGCTCAGGGCGACACGCTGTTAATCTTCCCGGAAGGCACGCGTACCCGGTTTGGCGAGGCTATCTCCCTCCAGCGCGGCGCGGCAAATATCGCCGTGCGCTGTAACAGCGATCTGCGGGTGGTGCTGATCCACTGCAGCGAACACCTGCTGGATAAAAAAAGTCACTGGTATGATGTACCGCCAGAAAAACCTGTCTTCACCGTGGATGTCCGCGACCGCGTGCACATCGACGAATTTTACGATGCAAATGAACAAGAACCGGCGCTGGCGGCAAGGCAGTTAAACCGGCATCTACAGCATCGATTAACATCAGGCCTTCAATCTTTGTCAGGAATTAATGATGCAAGCGCTTTATCTTGAAATTAAGAATCTCATTATCACCACGCTGAATCTGGACGAGCTTACCGCAGAGGATATTGATACCGATGCCGCGCTGTTTGGCGATGGGCTGGGTCTCGACTCTATCGACGCGCTGGAGCTGGGTCTGGCCGTGAAAAACCAGTACGGCGTGGTGCTTTCCGCCGAAAGCGAAGAGATGCGCCAGCACTTCTTTTCCGTCGCCACGCTGGCGTCCTTTATTAACGCTCAACGCGCCTGAGATGTAATCACGATGACCGAACAAGAAACCATTTATCAGGAAGTCTGTGGTCTTCTGACCACGCTTTTTGAAATCGACCCGCAGGATATTTCGCCCGAAGCCCGTCTTTACGAAGACCTGGAGCTGGACAGCATTGATGCGGTGGACATGATTGTTCATCTGCAGAAAAAAACGGGCAAGAAAATCAAACCGGAAACCTTTAAATCGGTTCGTACCGTTCAGGATGTGGTAGACGCCGTCGAACAGCTTCTGCGCGAAGAGTAAGACACTGTGCGTGGTGGACGGACGTTCCCGGTCATCCCACTGCTGACGGGGCTGATGCTGCTGGCATGGCCCTTCCTGATTGGATTTGGGCTGACGCACAACAGCCTGCAGTGGCTGTTACCGGTGATGGCGCTGGTATTGCTGCTGCGGCTACGCCAGGCGCAGCGGAACGCTGGCCCGATGCGGTATGTGGTGCAGTGCGTGGCGCTGGCGGGTATCGCGCTCTGCGCGGCCAGCTACCTGCTGAAAGCCCACCAGTGGCTGCTGCTCTACCCGGTGGTCGTCAACCTGGTGATGCTGGCCGTGTTCGGGGGTTCGCTGTGGACCGCGATGCCGCTTGTCGAACGGCTGGCTCGCCTGCGCGAGCCAAATTTGCCCCCCGCAGGCGTGCGCTATACCCGCAGGGTGACCCTCGTCTGGTGCGGCTTTTTCATCGGTAACGGCGCGATGGCGCTGTTCACCGTCCTCCACGGCGACATGCATCTGTGGACGCTGTGGAACGGTATGGTGGCCTACATTCTGATGGGAACGCTGATGGCGACAGAGTGGCTGGTGCGCCAGCGGGTGATAAAAAAAGAGATGCACAATGACTAACCCCCTTCCGCTGGGCCAGTGGTTAAACGCGCCGCGCCCTGAAGACACGCCCGTTGCCTGGCTTGACGATCGTACCTGGACGCTGGGCCAGCTGCGCCACGACGTGACCCTGCTGGTCGACACCCTGCGTCAGCAGGAAGGCGAGCGCTGGGCGCTGTGCTTTGAAAATAGCTACCTGTTTATTGTTGCGCTGCTGGCCTCGCTGCACGCCGGTAAAACGCCGGTCATTCCCGGCCATAGCCGCGTCTCGCAGCTTGAAGAACAGCAGGCGTTGTTTAGCGGCGTTCTGAGCGATCGAACACTCGATTTCCATGGGAAGCTGATCGTGGTGGCCTCCAGCCATCAGACGGCTAGCCGCTGGGCACCCCTGCCGGAGATTGACGAAAGCCGCTTCGTTGAGCTGTTCACCTCCGGCTCCACGGGTACCCCGCGCCGGGTGATTAAGCCCATCGTCAGTCTGGATCGCGAAGCCCGTCTGCTGGCAGACCGCTTCGGCGATCGTCTGGCCGGCTGTAGCGTTGTCGCCTCGGTCGTACCGCAACACCTGTACGGTCTGACATTCCGCATCGTATTGCCGATGGCGCTGGGCCTGCCGCTGCACGCCGCGATGCTCTACTACGCAGAGCAGCTGGCCGCCCTTCCTCATGACAGGCATTACCTGTTCATCAGCAGCCCGGCGTTTCTGAAGCGCCTGGATACCGAGCTGGCCGCGCCGCCCGTCAGGATGCTGATTTCAGCAGGCGGAATGCTGCCCTGGTGTGACGTCTCCACCACCGCGGGCTGGCTTAACATCTGGCCGGACGAAATTTATGGCAGTACCGAAACCGGGATCCTCGCCTGGCGCCATCGCCAGCAGGATAACGTGCCGTGGCTGGCGTTCCCCGGCGTTATCTTCCATCAGGAAGAGGAAGCCTGTCGCGTCACGTCGCCACTGATCCATGAGGAAGAAGGGCTCCAGCTGGACGATATCCTCCACTTCGACAGCGAGGGGCTGTTCAGCATCGCCGGTCGTCGCGGGCGGGTGGTCAAAATTGAAGAAAAGCGCATCTCGCTTAATGAGATCGAACGTCGCCTGCTGGAGCTCGACGGCATTTGCGAAGCGGCTGTACTGCCGGTCACGCGCGGAGGCCGTCAGGGGATTGGCGCGCTGCTGGTCCTGGACGAAGCGGTTCGTCAGCGCGGGTATATGCAGGATAAAAAAGCGCAGGAGTTCGCCTGGCGTCGCGCCCTGCTGCCGTGGCTTGAGCCGGTCGCCGTTCCACGCTACTGGCGTATCGTCGATGAAATGCCGGTAAACAGTATGAACAAGCGTGTCTATGCGCAGTTAGAGGAGTTATTTCATGAAAATTCATGAAATTGAGCGCCACCAGACACAGCCGGAGAAGCTGGAAATCATTTTGCATCTCGACGCGGCGCTGTTCTGGTTTCAGGGCCATTTTGCCGTACAGCCGCTGCTGCCCGGCGTTGCGCAGCTTGACTGGGTGATGCACTACGCCACGACCTTACTGGCACCGGGCTACCGCTTTCACAGCATTCAAAACGTGAAGTTTCAGGCGCCTCTGCTGCCGGAAACCACGGTGACGCTGGTGCTTGAGTGGCATGCCGAACGTCAGATGCTGACCTTCAGCTACCAGCGTCACGCCGGGGCGGAACGCCATACCGCCAGCAGCGGAAAAATTCGTCTATGTCAGTGATCTTTCGCCCCTGCGTGCTGATCCCGTGCTACAACCACGGCGCCATGATCGCCAGCGTGCTGTCGCGTCTCGCCCCGTTCGGCCTGCCGTGCCTGGTGGTGGATGACGGCAGCGAAGCGATCACCCGTCAGGAGCTCGAACGCCTGGCGGAGGAGCAGCCGCAGATGACGCTGATCCGTCTGGCGCAAAACGCCGGGAAAGGTGCCGCGGTCATCAGGGGGCTGGAGGCGTGCGCGCGCGCGGGCTATACCCACGCCGTGCAGGTCGACGCGGACGGTCAACACGCCATCGAAGATATCCCCAAACTGCTGGCGCTGGCGGAGCGCCACCCGGACGCGCTGATTTCCGGCCAGCCCATTTACGATGATTCCATTCCACGCTCGCGACTCTACGGTCGCTGGGTAACCCACGTCTGGGTGTGGATTGAGACCTTATCCCTGCAGCTTAAAGACAGCATGTGCGGCTTTCGGGTCTACCCGGTCGCGCCCACGCTGCGGCTGGCAGCGCGTGAACCGCTCGGTAAACGCATGGATTTTGACACCGAAGTGATGGTGCGTCTCTACTGGCAGGGCAACACCAGCGTCTTTCTGCCCACCCGCGTCACCTATCCGCAGGACGGGCTGTCCCACTTCGACGCGTTAAAAGATAACGTGCGGATCTCCCTGATGCATACCCGGCTGTTCTTCGGCATGCTGCCCCGCATTCCCGGCCTGCTTTTCCGTCGACGCCGCCGGCACTGGGCGCAGCAGGAGGAGGTCAAGGGGCTGTGGGGAATGCGCCTGATGCTGCGCGTCTGGGAACTGCTGGGGCGGCGGGCCTTTACCGTGCTGCTGTGGCCGACGATCGGCGTGTACTGGCTTATCGCGCGTCCGGCGCGGCAGGCCTCGCGGCAGTGGATTGAGAGAGTGAAGCAAGAGCTGCGTCAGCGGAACATGCCTGTTCCCGCACGGCTCAACAGCTTTTTCCATTTTATGCGCTTCGGCAACGCGATGCTGGATAAAGTCGCCAGCTGGCGCGGTGAGCTGAAGTTTGATCGCGACGTGGTCTTTGCCCCCGGCGCGGGCGAAGCGTTAGATATCGCGGCGCCGCAGGGCAAGCTCCTGCTCGCCTCGCACCTTGGCGACGTAGAAGCCTGCCGGGCGCTGGCTCAGCTGGAAGACAGCAAGATCATCAACGCCCTGGTCTTCAGCGAAAACGCCCAGCGCTTTAAGCAAATTATGAGCGAAATGGCGCCCCAGGCCAGCGTGAACTTGATGTCGGTTACCGACATCGGCCCGGACACCGCGATTGCCATCAAAGAGAAGCTTGAGCGCGGAGAGTGGGTTGCCATTGTGGGGGATCGCATCGCGGTGAACCCGCAGCGTGGCGGCGAGTGGCGCGTGATCTGGAGTCCGTTCATGGGCCAGCCTGCGCCGTTCCCACAGGGGCCGTTTATCCTGGCCTCCATCCTGCGCTGCCCGGTGCTGCTGATTTTTGCCCTGCACCAGCAGGGGAAGCTCACCCTGCACTGCGAGCCGTTTGCCGACCCGCTGCTGCTGCCACGCGGTGAACGCCAGCAGGCGCTGCAGGATACCGTCGATCGCTACGCGCAGCGGCTGGAGCATTACGCCCTCACGTCGCCGCTCGACTGGTTTAATTTTTTCGATTTCTGGCATCTGCCAGAGTCCAGAGAGAAGGAGTAGAGGGTGCTGACCGATCCCCGCTTTACGACTGAAGTCGAGATCACCGTTCCGTTCCACGACGTCGATATGATGGGCGTGGTCTGGCACGGTAACTATTTCCGCTACTTTGAGATCGCCCGCGAGGCGCTGCTCAATCAGTTTGACTATGGCTACCGCCAGATGAAGGCCTCCGGCTACGTCTGGCCCGTCGTCGATACCCGGGTGAAATACCGCGATGCGGTGACCTTTGAGCAGCGCATTCGCGTCCGCGCGCACGTTGAAGAGTATGAAAACCGCCTGCGCATTGCCTATCAAATTTTCGATGCGCAGACCGGCAAACGCACCACGACCGGTTACACCATCCAGGTAGCGGTAGAAGAAGCTACCCGCGAAATGTGCTTTGTGAGCCCGGCAATACTGTTTGAACGAATGGGAGTGACGCCATGAAATGGTTGCCTTTGCTGGCGCTGATCGTCAGCCCGCTGGTCAGCGCCGTGACGCTGGATGAACTGCAGCAGCGCTTCACCGAGCAGCCCGTCGTGCGCGCGCACTTCGAACAGGTTCGCACGATAAAAGATATGCCGCAGCCGCTGCGCTCGCAGGGCGAGATGCTGATCGCCCGCGACAGCGGCCTGCTGTGGGATCAAAAAGCGCCGTTCCCGATGACGCTCCTGCTCGATGACAAGCGGATGGTTCAGGCAATTAACGGCCAGCCGCCGCAAACCATCACTGCCGACAATAATCCGCAGATGTTCCAGTTCAACCATCTTCTGCGGGCCCTGTTCCAGGCCGACCGCAAGGTGCTTGAAGAGAACTTCCGCATCGATTTTAAAGACCTGGGCGCGGGGCGCTGGTCGCTGGTGCTTACGCCAAAAACGACGCCGCTGGACAAGATTTTCGCCACCCTCGATCTGGGCGGGGCGACCTATCTGGAGACGATTCGTCTGAACGACAAACAGGGCGACCGTACCGATATCGCCCTTTCACGCCACCAACTGACGCCCGCCAGCCTGACCGATGACGAACGCCAACGCTTTGCCGCACCGTAAATCCCTGCGCCCGGCGCTGCTGTGGGCCACGCTATGCCTGATTCTGCTGGGCGTGCTGCTGTCGCTGCTGCCCGGCGCGCGTCTGAACAGCAGCGTGCTGGCCATGCTGCCGAAACAGACGCTGGGGGCGATCCCGCCGGCGCTCAACGACGGATTTATGCAGCGTCTCGACCGCCAGCTGGTCTGGCTGGTCAGCCCCGGCAAAGAGCCGGATCCGCGCGTGGCGCAGCAGTGGCTGACGCTGCTGCAAAGCAGCGACGCGCTCAGCGAGGTCAAAGGCCCAATGGACGCCGCCGGGCAAAAGGCCTGGGGAGAGTTCTTCTGGCAGCACCGCAATGGCCTGATCGATCCCGCCACCCGCGCCCGCCTGCAAAACGGCGGAGAAGCACAGGCGCAGTGGATTTTATCTCAGCTCTATTCGGCCTTTTCCGGCGTCAGCGGCAAAGAGCTGCAAAACGATCCCCTGATGCTGATGCGCGGCTCCCAGCTCGCGCTGGCGCAAAACGGCCAGAAGCTGCGGCTGATGGACGGCTGGCTGGTCACAAAAGATGAGGCGGGAAACTACTGGTATCTGCTTCACGGCGAACTGGCGGGCTCGTCATTTGATATGCAGCAGACCCACCGGCTGGTGACGACGCTTAACGCGCTGCAGGAGACGCTAAAAGCCCGTTACCCGCAGGCGCAGCTGCTCTCGCGCGGGACCGTGTTCTACAGCGATTACGCCAGCCAGCAGGCCAAACGCGACGTCTCGACGCTGGGCATCGCCACCCTGCTTGGCGTGTTCCTGCTCATCGTGGCGGTGTTCCGCTCTCTGCGCCCGCTGCTGCTGAGCGTGCTCTCGATTGCCATCGGCGCGCTGGCGGGCACGGTGGTAACGCTGCTGCTCTTTGGCGAACTGCACCTGATGACGCTGGTGATGAGCATGAGCATCATCGGTATTTCAGCCGACTATACGCTCTACTACCTGACCGAACGGATGGTGCACGGCGCGGAGCACTCCCCCTGGCAAAGCCTGGCGAAAGTGCGCAATGCGCTGCTGCTGGCGCTGCTGACGACCGTTGCCGCCTACCTGATTATGATGCTGGCCCCCTTCCCCGGGATCCGCCAGATGGCGGTGTTCGCCGCCGTGGGGCTGAGCGCCTCCTGCCTGACGGTGATTTTCTGGCATCCGTGGCTGTGCCGAGGTTTACCGGTTCGCCCGGTCCCGCTGATGGTCCTGATGCTGCGCTGGCTGGCCGCCTGGCGACGCAATAAAAAATTGTCCGTTGGTTTGCCCGTCGCGCTGGCGCTGCTCTCCGCCGTGGGGATGAGCACCCTGAGGGTGGACGACGACATCGCCCAGCTTCAGGCCCTGCCGAAGGATATTCTGGCGCAGGAGAAGACCATTACCGCCCTGACCGGACAGAGCGTCGATCAGAAATGGTTTGTGGTCCATGGCGCCTCGCCTCAGCAAACGCTGGAGCGGCTGGAAGCCTTTACCCCGGCGCTGGCGGAGGCGCAAAAAGCGGGAGAGATTGCCCGCTGGCGTACCCTGCCGCTGAACTCGCTGGCCCGGCAGAAAAGCGACCTTACGCTGCTGCGCGACGCTGCCCCTGCGGTAACCAACGTGCTGAAAAGCGCCGGGCTTAATACCGTAGCCCCGAATCTCGACGCCATGCCGATCAGCGTGGACGCGTGGCTTAAAAGCCCGGCCAGCGAAGGCTGGCGTCTGCTCTGGCTGACCCTGCCCGACGGGGAAAGCGGCGTGCTGGTGCCGGTGGACGGCGCGAAAAACAGCGCGCTCCTCGGTGAACTGGCCGCGGGCCATGACGGCGTCGTCTGGGTCGATCGCAAAGCCAGCTTTGACAGCCTGTTTGCCCTCTATCGCACGCTGCTGACGGGGCTACTGTTTGCCGCGCTGGCGGTGATTGCCTGCGGGGCAATGCTGCGCCTCGGCTGGCGTAAAGGGCTGATAAGCCTGGTGCCATCCGTGCTGTCGCTGAGCTGCGGGCTGGCGGTCCTGGCCGCAACGGGCCACCCGGTGAACCTGTTTTCACTGCTGGCGCTGGTACTGGTGCTCGGCATTGGCATTAACTACACGCTGTTTTTCAGCAACCCGCGCGGTACGCCGCTGACCTCAATGCTGGCGATTACGCTGGCCATGATGACCACGCTGCTCACGCTGGGCATGCTCGTCTTCAGCGCCACCCAGGCCATCAGCAGCTTTGGTATCGTGCTGGTGAGCGGTATTTTTACCGCCTTCCTGCTGGCTCCGCTGGCGATGCCGGATAAGAAAGAGAGAAAACGTAAATGAACGCTTTTTACCGCGCCGTCGCGCTGGCCGCGGCGCTGCTGCTGGCAGGCTGCAGCCATTCGACCGATACCAAAGAGACGCGTCCCCAGGCCTGGCTCCAGCCGGGAACGAAAGTTACTCTTCCGCCACCCGGCATTAGCCCGGCGGTCAGCTCCCAACAGCTGCTGACCGGCAGCTTTAACGGACAAACGCAGTCTCTGCTGGTGATGCTCAACGCGGATGCGCATAAGGTGACGCTGGCCGGGCTCTCTTCCGTGGGCATTCGTCTGTTCCTTGCGACGTACGATGAGACCGGTATTCATACCGAGCAGTCGATCGTCGTGCCGCAGCTGCCGCCCGCCAGCCAGGTGCTGGCCGACGTAATGCTCAGCCACTGGCCGATTAGCGCCTGGCAGCCGCAGTTGCCGAAGGGCTGGACGTTAACGGACAATGGCGATCGACGCGAGCTGCGCAACGCCAGCGGCAAGCTGGTGACGGAGATTGTCTACCTGCAGCGCAAAGGCAAGCGCGAGCCGATCAGCATCGAGCAGCACGTGTTCAAATACCACATCACCATTCAATATCTGGGTGACTGAGATGATTTATATTTCCGCTGTTGGCATGGTCAACGCGCTGGGCAACTCGCCTGACGAGATAGCCGCGAACCTGACGGCAGGCGTGGCGCCGGGGATGCACGCCCGAACCGGCTGGCTGCAGGGCTCACCCGAAGCCGTACTGGCTGGCGTGGAAGGCGAGCTGCCGCCCATCCCGGACACCTTCTCCGCACACCGCACCCGCAACAACCAGCTGCTGCTGGCCGCGCTGGCACAGATTCAGTCGACCGTCGACGAGGCCATCGCCCGCGTCGGTCGCGACCGCGTGGCCGTAGTGCTGGGAACCAGCACCTCCGGGCTGGATGAAGGCGATGAGCACGTTAGGCGCATGACCGACGGCGAGACCAGCACGCGCTGGCAGTATCCGCAGCAGGAGCTTGGCGATCCGTCCCGCTTCCTTGCCAACTGGCTTCAGCTCGAAGGCCCGGCCTATACGATCTCGACGGCCTGCTCTTCCAGCGCGCGGGCGATGATCGGCGGCAAACGCCTGATCGAAGCCGGGCTGGTGGATATCGCCATTGTCGGCGGGGCCGATACCCTGAGCCGAATGCCCGTCAACGGCTTTAATAGCCTTGAATCCTTCTCCCCTACGCTCTGCGAGCCGTTTGGTCGCGACCGCAGGGGGATCACCATCGGTGAAGCCGCCGCGCTGATGGTGCTGAGCCGTGAGCCCGCCGAGGTGGCGCTGCTCGGGACGGGCGAATCCAGCGATGCTTACCATATTTCCGCCCCGCATCCGCAGGGCGAAGGGGCGATAAGGGCTATCGCTCAGGCGCTTAACGAAGCGGGTATGCAGCCGGAGGATATCGGCTACATCAACCTGCACGGCACGGCCACGCCGCTCAACGATCAGATTGAATCGCAGGTCGTTCACGATCTCTTCGGGGAAAACGTGCCGTGCAGCTCCACCAAACACCTTACCGGCCATACGCTGGGCGCTGCCGGTATTACCGAAGCGGCCCTGAGCTGGCTGATTCTGACGCGCGATCTGCCCTTGCCGCCGCAGGACTTCGCCCGCTACGCACCGGACGACACGCTGGCGCCGTGCGGCCTGCTGCACCAGCGCGCCGCCCTGAAAAAGCCGGTCATTTTGTCTAATTCGTTCGCGTTTGGCGGCAATAACGCCAGCATTCTGCTGGGGAGAGCGTCATGAGCTACCTATCACCCGTCGACTATTTGCCGCACGATGCGCCAATGATGCTGCTGGGGTCCGTTGAGTGCGTCACGGACGACACGGCGGTTTGCCGCGTTGCGGTCAACAGGCAAAGCGTCCTGGCACCGTTTCTGAATGCCGATGGCGACCTGCCGGGCTGGTACGCGCTCGAGCTGATGGCGCAGACCGTCGGCGTCTGGTCGGGCTGGCATCGCCAGCAGCAGGGGCAGGATCATATTTCGCTGGGCATGGTGCTCGGCGCGCGCGAGCTGATCTGCGCCAGCGGGCGTTTTACGCAGGGCCTGACGCTGGAAATCACCGTAAAACTGCTGATGCAGGACGAACGCTTCGGCAGCTTTGAATGCACGATTTCCGCTGATGAAGAGACGCTGGCCACGGGCCGGGTCAACACCTTCCAGCCGAGCGCAGAAGAATTAATATCGCTTTTTAATCAGGGATCTAACGCATGAGTCGTTCCGTACTGGTCACAGGGGCCAGCAAAGGCATAGGGCGCGCCATCGCCCGCCAGCTTGCCGCCGACGGGTTTACCGTAGGCGTGCATTACCATCGTGATGCCGCAGGCGCGCAGGAGACGCTGGACGCCATCACGCAGGCGGGTGGCAACGGTCGTTTACTCGCCTTTGATGTGGGCAACCGCGAACAGTGTCGCGAGGTGCTGGAGCAGGAGATTGAAGCCCATGGCGCGTGGTATGGCGTGGTCAGTAACGCCGGGATCGCCCGCGACGGCGCCTTTCCGGCACTGAGTGAAGACGACTGGGACAGCGTTATCCACACCAATCTCGACAGTTTTTATAACGTCATTCACCCCTGCATTATGCCGATGATTGGCACCCGTAAAGGGGGGCGCATTATCACCTTATCGTCCGTGTCCGGCGTGATGGGCAACCGCGGTCAGGTGAACTACAGCGCGGCGAAAGCGGGCATTATCGGCGCCACCAAAGCGCTGGCGATCGAGCTGGCAAAACGCAAAATCACCGTGAACTGCATTGCCCCGGGGCTGATTGATACCGGCATGATTGAGATGGAAGAGGCCGCGCTGAAAGAGGCGATGTCCATCATCCCAATGAAACGTATGGGCCAGGCTGAGGAGGTCGCCGGGCTGGCAAGCTATCTGATGTCAGATATTGCGGGCTACGTCACCCGCCAGGTCATTTCCATTAACGGAGGAATGCTATGACGCGTCGCGTGGTGATTACGGGCATGGGCGGCGTGACCGCCTTTGGCGAAAACTGGCAATCCGTTTCCAGCAGGCTGCTGGCGTATGAAAACGCGGTGCGTAAAATGCCGGAATGGCAGGTGTATGATGGTCTGCATACCCTGCTGGGCGCGCCGATCGACGATTTCACGCTGCCGGAACACTATACCCGCAAGCGTATTCGCGCCATGGGACGCGTGTCGTTGATGTCGACTCGCGCCACCGAGCTGGCGCTGGAGCAGGCGGGATTGATTGGCGAAGCGGTGCTCACCAACGGGCAAACGGGTATCGCCTATGGCTCATCCACGGGCAGTACCGGACCGGTCAGCGAATTCGCCACCATGCTCACCGAAAAGCACACCAATAACATCACCGGGACAACCTACGTCCAGATGATGCCGCACACGACCGCGGTGAATACCGGCCTGTTCTTTGGGTTACGCGGCCGCGTCATCCCGACGTCGAGCGCCTGTACCTCCGGCAGTCAGGCGATTGGCTACGCCTGGGAGGCGATCCGCCACGGCTATCAGACCGTCATGGTTGCCGGGGGCGCTGAGGAGCTATGTCCGTCTGAAGCGGCGGTATTTGATACGCTGTTCGCCACCAGCCAGCGCAATGACGCGCCTAAACACACCCCATCGCCATTTGATACGCAGCGAGATGGTCTGGTGATTGGGGAAGGTGCGGGTACCCTGATACTCGAAGAGCTGGAGCATGCCAAAGCGCGCGGGGTGACGATTTACGGTGAAATCGTGGGCTTTGCCACTAACTGTGACGCGGCCCATATCACCCAGCCTCAGCGTGAAACCATGCAGATTTGCATGGAGCAGTCGCTGGCCATGGCGGGATTAAGCGCCCTGGATATGGGGTATATCTCCGCGCACGGTACCGCCACCGATCGCGGTGATATCGCCGAAAGCCTGGCCACCGCGGCTATCTTTGGTGACAACGTGCCGGTTTCCTCGCTGAAGAGCTATTTTGGCCATACGCTAGGGGCCTGCGGCGCGCTGGAAGCGTGGATGAGTTTGCAGATGATGCGTGAAGGCTGGTTTGCCCCGACGCTCAATTTAACGCAGCCGGATGAGCAATGCGGTGCTTTAGATTATATTATGGGAGAAGCCCGTCAGATTGACTGCGAGTATCTGCAGAGCAATAACTTCGCGTTTGGCGGCATCAACACCTCGATTATCATTAAACGCTGGGCGTAACTATGTACCAGTTTGTACTGGGAAAAATCTCCACTCTTTGCGCGGACCCGCTGGCGTCAACGCTCGCAGACAGGGCACCTCAGGGCGCCCGACAGGCCTCCTGGCTGGCCGGGAGGACGCTGCTCGCCAGAACGCTATCCCCTCGCCCGCTCCCCGACATCATTTACGGCGAGCAGGGCAAACCGGCCTTTGCGAAGGGGGATCCGCTGTGGTTCAACCTGAGCCACAGCGGTGACGATATCGCCCTGCTGATGAGCGATGAAGGCGAAGTCGGCTGTGATATCGAAGTGATTCGCCCGAGGAAGAACTGGCAGGCTTTGGCTAATGCGGTATTCAGCATGACGGAGCATGATGAGCTGGAGCGTGAAGCGCCCGAGGAACGGCTTTCCGCGTTCTGGCGTATATGGACGCGGAAAGAAGCGATTGTAAAACAGCGTGGCGGCAGTGCCTGGCAGATTGTCAGCATCGACAGCACCGCGCAGACGCACGCGGTCAGTCAGCTACAGGTCGGCTCGCTGAGCCTTGCCGTCTGCACATCGACGCCTTATGCCCTGACCAACGAGTCGATTATTCACGTTGGGACGTTCGGGGCAGAAAAATCACTAACACGCCCAGAATAATAAACCCGACGCCCACCAGCCCGTGCCAGGAGAAGCGCTCCTCCCAGCCCGGCAGCAGGATCGCGGCGCCCCACACCAGAATATAGCTGAGGCTCAGCAAGGCATAGGCTTTGCTGAGCGCCATACGGTGCAGCGCCAGATACCAGCAGCCCATCGAGGCCACATACCCCATCAACCCCAGCAGCAGCGCACCGGTACCTGACGAGAAGTGCCACAGCGCGGAAACAAACGCCAGGACCTCGTTGACCGGCGGCAATGCCTGCATGGCATAGCGCAGCAGCAGCTGCGCCGCGCTGACTAACAGCACGCTGCATAAGGCCCAGAACGCTCCTTTCACAGGCTCCCTCCCAGGACAACAATCCCAATGATGATGAACCCGACCCCCAGCCAGTGGTGCGAGGCGACGTTCTCACGCCAGAATGCCTTCGCCGCCAGCGTCACCCAGACAAAATTGAGGCTCAGCATGGGGTAGGCAATGCCGACGGGCAGGCGTTGCAGCACCACCAGCCAGACCAGCATCCCACTCCCCAGCGCCAGCAGTGCCAAACCCAGCCAAAGCGCGATATGCGCCCCACGCCGCCCGGCTTTCGCCGGACGGGTGGCTTGTTTCTGGCACAGCTGCCCCGCGCAGCTGAGCAAGCTTGCCAGTATCAGCCAGATCCAGGTCATCACTTCGGCAGATACTGCAGGTAGGCCAGACGGCCCTGGATATACAGGCTGTCCGGTTTCGGCAGGTTAGACTGCGTAATGTCGTCGTGTTTCGACAGCAGGAGCACCAGCGATACGCGGCCCTGCTGACGATGCTCCGCCAGCCATTGTGCAAAATCATCTTTACTGACAAAACGATCTTTCACGTCCGGATAATCTAGCCCGTAGCGCAGCTCGCCCGTCTGACCAAAGAGCGTGATGTCATTACGCTTAAGTTCCCAGGCAATACCGGACGCGATCCCAACGTTATCGGCAAGGATGAACCGACTCTCCTGCAGCGGCTCGCGCACGGTATCCACCAGCGACTGCGGCTGTTTGGAATCCACCACCATGTTTGGAATGGCAAAACCAATCAGCAGCGCCAGCCCTGCGGGGCACAGTGCCGCCAGCCACCAGCGCTGCTGACTCTGCCTGAGCGTAAACCAGCCTACCGCCGCCCAGATGAGGAATGCCACCACCGCACAGAAGACTTTATACAGTTCAACCGACGTCCAGACCGGATGCTTCGACAGTCCCCACGGTGAAACCACCAGCGCCGCCACCACGCCGATAACGCCAAACGCCAGGTTAATCCCGCCGTTAATGCGTAACGCTTTGGCGCCTTTTTCCGCCGCGAGGCAGGCATAGCGCGCCATCAGGATAGCCAGCGGGGCAAAGCACGGCAGGATATAGGTCGGCAGCTTGCCTTTGGCGATGCTGAAGAACAGCAGCGGCATCACCACCCAACCCAGCAGATAGAACCCGCCACCCGCGTTTTGTCTGTCATTCCAGCCGAGACGAAACGCGCCGGGCAGCAGCGCCAGCCACGGCAGGCTGCCCGCAATCAGGAATGGCACGTAGTACCAGAACGGGGCTTTGTGCTGCGCGTCGCTCTGGGCAAAACGCTGAATATGCTCAACCCAGAAGAAGTAACGCCAGAAATCAGGCTCACGGTGCGCAATGGCCAGCGCCCACGGCAGAACAATCAGCACGCAGCTCAGGATCGCGAGCCAGCCAAAAATCAGCACCTCTTTCCAGCGCTTCTGGGCGATCACCCACGGCAGGACGCCAATCACCGGTACCGCCAGCGCCAGGAAGCCTTTGGTCATCACTCCCATTCCGCAGGCCAGCCCAAGCAGCACATAGCCACCCGCTTTTCCGGCAACGGTTTGGGCCTGTGACGCCAGCCAGAAGCTGCACATCGCCGCCACCAGCCACAGGGTGATGATAGGATCCAGCACCGCATACGTGCCGATGCCATACACCAGGAACAGGGTCAGGAAGATAAGACCGGCGAAAATGGCTGTCCGCTTATCTCGCCAGAGACGCCAGGCCATCCAGATGACCAGCAGCGCCGCTACCCCGGTGGAGAATATGGATCCGGCGCGCACGGCGAGGTTGGTGTGCCCGAACAACAACTGCCCGATGCTGTTGATCCAGTAGCCTGCAATCGGTTTTTCAAAGTAACGCAGCCCCATAAAATGCGGGACAACCCAGTCTCCGGATGCCAGCATTTCGCGGCTGATTTCCGCATAGCGCGTTTCATCAGGCTGCCACAGCAGGCGGACATCGACCGGAATGAGGTAGTAAACGATAAACAGTGCGAGAAGCGCTAAGCCATAACGGGCTGTTTTCATGGGACCGGACTCACGGTTTGTTGATAGCCAAGCCAGCCTTCCCGGCCAGCCAGTTCATTACGTACGACTTTGCCCACGGGCAGGGTGCTGAGGTCGTCCGGCAGCAGCTCGCTCAACGGGCAGAATTCAATGCCCTCCTGAGCGGCCATCGTCAGCAGTTCATCGAAATCATGCTGATACGCTATTCCTTCCACTTCGGCATGGATGGTATACACCGGCGTACCGGCGTCACGATGGATGCGATCCAGAATGTAGCGATTGAACTCATCAGCCTTCACCTCGCGCCCGACCACTTCATCCCAGGTGGGAAGCGTGACCGGAATTTGCACCGTACCGTAGCGATTTTCGCCTAACAGCGGCAAAAAGGGCCCGGTTCCGCGGCAATCGCTGTTGTAGCGAAACGCGAAGGCTTCTTTGGCTTTCACGACGCGCTGATCCGCACGCCATCCCGCCACGGCGGAGCAGCGCACGGGCTGGCCGGTAATGGCCTCCAGCTCCAGCATCCCACGCTCGACCTCACGGGACAGGCGCGGGATGTCCCAGACGCCGGCCCAGGCTTGCCAGGCATGGTGATCCCAGGCATGCAGGCCGACCTCATGTAGCCGGGCCGCCTCACGGATAACGGCTTCATTACCCGCGCCGATGCGTCTGCCGGGCCAGGCGGTGCCGGCCAGCAAAATATCCCAGCCGTAGAGGGATGCTGCGCGCGAGCGCAGCATTTTGAACAGAAATGCCGGTTTAACCAGACGCCATAAATGGCGTCCCATGTTGTCAGGCCCCACGCTGAAGAAAATGCTGGAACGCACACCGTGCTTGCTCAGCAGTTCCAGCAGTTTGGGTACGCCGTCACGCGTTCCCCTGAAGGTGTCGACATCAATGCGTAAACCGACTTTTTTCATGAGTCCTGTTCCGACAGCTCCACGGTGCGCAGGAAGAAATCGAGCGTCTCATCGATGGTCAGCTCCATCTTCACCGTCGGCGTCCAGTTCAGGCAGCGCTTCGCGTTGCGGATGCTTGGCTTACGGTGCTCAACGTCCTGATACCCTTTGCCGTAGTAGCTGCTGCTTTCCACTTCGCGGAAACCGGCAAACGGCGGGAACTTATCGCGCAGCGGATGGCGCTCAAAGCTGGCCAGCAGCATCTCTGCCAGCTCGCGAATGCTCGCTTCGTTGTCCGGGTTACCGATGTTGATGATTTCACCGTTGCAGCGGTTATCTTTGTTTTCGATGATGCGGAACAGCGCTTCGATACCGTCGCTGATATCCGTAAAGCAGCGTTTCTGTTTCCCGCCTTCGATAAGCTTAATTGGCGAGCCTTCCACCAGGTTCAGGATCAGCTGGGTGATCGCACGGGAGCTGCCGATACGCGCCGCGTTCAGGTTATCCAGACGCGGGCCCATCCAGTTGAACGGACGGAACAGGGTAAAGCGCAGGCCCTCTTTCTCACCGTAGGCCCAAATCACGCGGTCCAGCAGCTGTTTGGAGACGGAGTAAATCCAGCGCTGTTTGTTGATCGGCCCGACCACCAGGTTGGAGGTGTCTTCATCGAAGTTCTTATCGGTACACATGCCGTACACTTCGGACGTGGACGGGAAGATGATGCGCTTGTCGTATTTCACGCAGTCGCGGATGATCTTCAGGTTCTCTTCGAAGTCCAGCTCGAACACGCGAAGCGGGTTACGGGTGTACTCAATCGGGGTGGCAATGGCGACCAGCGGCAGCACCACGTCGCATTTTTTAATGTGGTATTCGATCCACTCGGAATGGATGCTGATGTCCCCTTCCACGAAGTGGAAACGCGGGTTGCCGAGGAAACGACCGATCGCATCTGAGCCAATATCCAGACCGTAGATTTCATAGTTATCGTCTTTGAGCAGACGTTCAGTCAGGTGGTTCCCGATAAAGCCGTTCACGCCGAGGATAAGCACGCGGGTACGGCGCTTAATGGCAACAACCGGTGCGCTGGTGATCAGCGCCCCGGCCACCAGACCCAGAGACTGCGCCAGCTGCGTGCCCTGAACGTACAGGCCGTTGTCGGTTTGTCCGGTGACGATCTCCAGCGCCTGCTCGCCGCAGGTCACAATCAGCGGGGAGACGGAGACGACGGTGCCCGGCTTAGCGGCAGGGATGTCGTCACGCACGCGGGATTTCCAGACGATAAATTTGCTTACGCCAGCAAAGCTGTACGCGCCCGGCCACGGGTCGGTCACGGCGCGCACCAGGTTGTGCAGCTGGCGAGCGGGCTTGTTCCAGTCCAGACGACCGTCTTCCGGCTTGCGGCGGCCAAAGCTGCTTGCCTTGCTCTCATCCTGCGCGGTCTCGCTAAAAGTGCCGCTGAGAATGGCGGGAAGTGCATCACGCAGCAGCGTCTGCGCCGTCGCATTCAGCTTTTGATGCAGCTGCAGCGCCGTTTCGTCCGCATCAATAGCGACCTTCTGCTGTGCCACGATAGCGCCCGCATCCGCACGGCGCACCATGCGGTGCAGCGTCACGCCCGTTTCCGTTTCACCGTTCACCAGCGCCCAGTTCAGCGGGGCGCGGCCACGGTAGGCAGGCAGCAGAGAGCCGTGAAGATTAAAGGCGCCTTTTGCGGCCAGACCTAAGATCTCGTCGGAGAGCAGGTTGCGATAGTAGAACGAGAAAATCACGTCAGGCGCGAGCGCGCGAATGCGATCCACCCACAGCGGATGGTTTACGTCGTCTGGCGCATAAACCGGGATCCCACGCTCGGCGGCGATACGCGCCACGGAGCCAAAAAAGTTATTCTCTCCGGCCGTGTCCGGATGGGTAAAGATTGCCGCAATGTCATAGCCTGCTTCCAGCAGGGCCAGCGTGCCCGTGCACCCCATATCGTGATAGGCAAATACAACAGCTTTCATGGGTGAATTTCCTCTTGAGATGCTTTGTGTTCCTGACGGACAACACGTTGAATAAAGTAGCGCGGACGCGCGCGAACATCGTTATAGATACGGCCAATGTATTCACCGAGAAGGCCCATCCCGACAAACTGGGCGCCGATGAACATAAACAGCACGGCAAAGAGCATGAAGACCCCTTCCGCCGCCCACTGCGGGCCAAAGACCAGTCGCAGTACCACCAGCAGGACGGACAGCGCAAACCCGGCCACGGCGATGATGCTGCCGAAAACGCTCAGCAGACGCAGCGGTGTGGTGGTCAGGCAGGTGATGAGGTCATACATCAGGTTGATGAGACGCATAAAGCTGTACTTCGATTCCCCGTGCTCGCGCTCGGCGTGCAGAACCGGAATTTCCGTTGCCTTACGGGCAAAGGTATTGGCGAGGATCGGAATAAAGGTGCTGCGCTCATGGCAATGCAGCATGGCGTCGACAATATGGCGGCGGTAGGCGCGCAGCATGCAGCCGTAATCGCCCATCGCTTTGCCGGTCGTACGCTGGATAAGACGGTTGATGGTACGTGAGGCAAGCTTGCGGAACAGGCTGTCCTGACGGTTCTGACGCACAGTGCCGACCACGTCATAGCCTTCATCGGCTTTGGCGACCAGGCGCGGGATCTCTTCCGGCGGGTTCTGCAGGTCAGCGTCCAGGGTGATGATCAGATCGCCCGTGACGTGGCTAAACCCTGCCATAATCGCCGAGTGCTGGCCGTAGTTGCGGTTGAGCAGCACGGCAACAATGTGGCTGCCTTCAGCCTGCGCGGCCTCTGTCAGCATCAGCGCGGAATTATCGCTACTGCCGTCATCCACCAGCAGGATTTCGTAAGCCTTGCCCATCGTGTCGCAGGCGGCCGTTGTACGGCGGATCAGTTCGGGCAGGCTCTCCTGCTCGTTATAAACCGGGATTACCACGGAAACTTTTTGTACAGGCGGTGCACTGAACATATCAATGTCCTGCAAGCTGATGGAGTGCGGTAATGACGCGGGTTGTGTCGTCATGAGTCATGTCCGGGAAAAGAGGGAGGGAACAAATACGCGCGCTATTCCATTCAGAATTCGGGAGCGATACATCAGGAAAACGCTCGCGGTAGTATTTTTGGGTGTGCGCCGCGCGGAAGTGGAGGCCGGTACCGATGCCTTTCTCTTTCAGCGCCGCCATCAGGTTGTCGCGTGAGATCCCACAGCGCGCTTCATCAACGCGAATAATAAACAGGTGCCAGGCGTGCACGTGCGGCCATAACGGAATGGTGAGCGGCTGGAACGGCGTATCGGCAAGCTCCCGCAGGTAGCGTTCGGCGATTTCCTGGCGGCGCCTGTTGGCCTCTTTCAGCTTGCCTAACTGCACCAGCGCCAGCGCGGCGTTGATGTCTGCGAGGTTGTATTTATAGCCCGGCGCAATCACTTCCGCCTGCGGCGCACGACCGTGCGTCTGGCGGTCATAGGCATCTACGCCCAGGCCATGGAATTTCAGACTGCGGATCCGCTGTGCCAGCTGGGCATTATCCGTGACGACTAAGCCGCCTTCCGCGCAGGTCATATTTTTAATGGCGTGGAAGGAAAAAATCGCCGTCCCTTTCCAGCCCACATGACGGTTCTTGTAGTACGTTCCGGCGGCATGGGCCGCATCTTCAATCACCGGAATACCGTGACGTTCACCAATGGCATGAATAGCGTCAATTTCACACGGCGCACCGGCATAATGAACGGGAATAATGGCTTTGGTACGCGGGGTAATGGCGGCTTCAACGGCTTCAGGCGTCACCATTAATGTATCTTTGTCCACATCAATCATGACCGGCGTGGCACCCAGCAACACGATCATATTCAGCGTGGACACCCAGGTCTGGGAAGGGGTAATGACTTCATCGCCCGGGCCAATATCCAGCGCCATCAGCGTAACGTGCATCCCCGCGGTGGCTGAACAGACGGCAATCGCATGCTGATTCCCGGTAAGTTGACAGAATGCCTCTTCAAGTTCCTGATTCTTAGGCCCCGTGGTGATCCAGCCCGACATCAGAACGTCCTGAAGCGCCGCAATTTCCTCAGCGCCCATCGACGGTCGCGAAAAAGGCAGAAAATCACTCATTATTAATTTCCTTGCTGTATTAAAGGCGTCATCTTTTACTGCGCTGTCGTAATGGGCAGCTCAATGGGATCATGCAAGATGGTTATTAAATAAAGACCAAATAAAATTAAGTCGCTATAACAGTTATGTCAACAAACCATCAACTGAAGCAAAAGTAGCGTCGTTTTCTTAGGAAAAAATTAAGACAGGTGAGAAGCAGAAGGGAAACAGCACATAGAAGAGAATAGAAAGTCGTTTTACAACAGCAAGATAGTGATTCTAACTATTTTTTTGTTTTTTGTGGGTGGACTCACAGCGATTACTCTACTATTTCATTTCGTTTACATTAAAATTATAAGAAAAGTAAATGAATACTCAACCAAAATAAAAATCCCGGAGGTTTGGGTGGGAATTCCGTCATCCTCCGGGAACTTTCTATTTATATCAATTGTCGCGCATTCAACTGTCGCGCTTAGTTAAGATTAGCAGGAAAATCATTCGGCAATTCACTGGCCGCGCAGGCGATAACGCTTTCATTATTTGCACCGCAGTCGCGCACAAAGGTGATTGTGGCAAATTCATCAATCACTTCCGTTGGATACGCCGGGCCTGCATCGCGATAGCTGTTCATCAGCGGAATGTGGTCGTTCTGGAAGCAGACGGTTTTTTCCGGATTGTTCATGACCCAGCGTGGGAAGAAGATGGTGCCGTGGAACAGTTTGTCGCCCAGGTTCACGATCAGGCTGACGTCGGTACCGGTTGGCTCGGTCCAGGAAATTTTATAGATGCTTTCCCCTACCCGCACGATGTAAGCCTGCTGATCTTTCACCCAACGGTTGGCCACCAGACCGCTGTGAATACGGTAATCAAGCGTGGTCTCATTTTTTACATAAATCTCGTAGTTCCAGCCGTTATCGTATGTATAAACAAGGTGTTTGCCAACGAAGCCGCTTAAGTCATGTTTGTCGAAGGTGTTCATAAGATGTCTCCTTTGTTTTGATGAGACGATCGTACCCCTTCAAAAAATGAATGAATAACGCTATGTTTTAATCAAATTCATCCAAATTTTAGATAAATTATGCACAAGACGACGCTGGAACAATGGTCCTTACTGGCGAAGGTGGTTGAGGCGGGCAGCTTTGCCAAAGCCGCGGAAGAAACCCACCGCAGCCAGTCCTCGGTGAGCTATAACCTGTCGCTGCTGCAGGAGCGGCTGGGCGTGGCGCTGCTGGTCCCGGAGGGGCGACGGGCGGTGTTAACCCCGGCGGGAGAACTGCTTCTCAACCAGGTTAAACCGCTGCTGAAAGCGTTTTCGTACGTCGAGACGCGCGCATCGACCCTTCGCAACGGGATGCGCACGCGGTTGGATCTGGTGGTGGACTCTATTTTCCCGCGCCGCCGCCTGTTCGCCATCCTGCGTCAGTTCCAGCAGCAGTATCCGCAGACCCAGGTACGACTCACCGAGGTGCTGGAAAATACCCGCGCCGACGCCATTAACGACGAAGCCGACGTGATGATCTTAACCCGCCGCCAGGACATTACCGGGCTCGGCGAATGGCTGATGAATATCGACTTTGTTGCCGTGGCCCATCACCAGCATCCCCTCTTTCACCTCGACGCGCCGCTAAATGATGAGATGCTGCGCCCGTGGCCGCTTATCCAGATTGCGGACAGCCAGTCCGCCGCGCGCGCGGTCGGCGAGTCGTGGACGTTTTCCACCATTGATGCCGCCATTGAAGCCGTCGTCTCTCAGGTCGGGTACGGCTGGCTGCCAGAGGAACGCATCCAAACCCAGCTGGATCAAGGCGTGCTGAAACGCCTGCCGCTGAGCCACGGTGCGCGCAGGGCAACGCCGCTTCACCTGATTGTAAAGCGCTCCCTCGCCCCGCTTGATGAGCAGGTTGAGACGCTGTTGCGCCTTTTTAGCCAGGAGCCGTCATCCTCACCTGCTACGCTTTAAGGTCCGAACGTTTAAAGGATAAGGAGCAGATGATGAAAATCGACTTTGCGGAGAAAGTGGCGCTGGTGACCGCCTCAACCGGCGGGATCGGATTCGCCATTGCCAGAGGTCTGGCAGAAAGCGGTGCGGAAGTGATCGTCAATGGCCGTAGTACGGAATCGGTGAATAAAGGCATTCAGCAGCTACAGCAGGTGGTGCCGGGCGTACAGGTACGTGCCGCGATTGCCGATCTCAGCACGGCGGAAGGGGTCGAGTCGCTTCTGAAGGTGGCGAATAGCGTCGATATCCTGGTTAACAACGCCGGGATTTACGGTCCGCAGGATTTCTATTCCACCGACGATGAGACCTGGGAGCGTTACTGGCAGACCAACGTGATGTCCGGCGTGCGTCTGTCCCGCGCCCTGCTGCCTGGCATGGTGCAGAAAGGCTGGGGACGCGTGGTGTTTATCTCCTCCGAGTCGGCCTGCAATATCCCGGCGGATATGATCCACTACGGCGTGACCAAAACGGCGCAGCTCTCGCTGGCGCGCGGGCTGGCGAAATTTGCGGCGGGAAGCGGCGTGACGGTCAACAGCGTACTGCCAGGCCCGACGATGTCAGACGGTTTCGCAGAGATGATGAAAGATGAAATCGAAAAAACCGGCAAATCGCTGGAGCAGCTGGCGAAAGAGTTTGTGATGGCCAACCGCCCCAGCTCGGTTATTCAGCGTGCGGCCACGGTTGAAGAGGTGGCCAATATGGTGATTTATGTCTGTTCGCCACAGGCCTCCGCCACCTCGGGCGCGGCATTGCGCGTCGACGGCGGCGTCGTGGATGACATCATCTGACGCTGTCAGGCCGCACTGCCTGCAACCCGACGGGCGGTAATGAAGTGTGCTTGCCAGTAATCATCGGTCAGGGTTGAGACTGTTACCCCCTGGCTGCTTGAGGCATGAATAAACTGGCTATTGCCAATATAAACGCCGACGTGCTTGCGGTTCGGGCCCGTCTGGAAGAAGACCAGATCGCCGGCTCTCAGGCGGTATTGTGCCACCTGCACGCCGCGATGGATCTGCTCGCGCGTCGTGCGCGGTAAATTAAGATGCGCCGCGTCGCTGAACAGGTGCTGCATCAGCGCGGAGCAATCCACCCCGCGATGCGTGGTTCCGCCCCACTGGTACTGGGTGCCTTTCCATTTCTGGTATTGATCGAGAATACGCGAGCGCAGCGGGCCTGTTTCCTGATGCACCAGCGCAGATTTCGCCGGTGATACTGCCAGCTCACTGTTCATCGATAGCATCGACGCTGGAAGTTGAAAACTCATTGCAGAAAACGAAGCAAAACTTAACGTGAGGATTGAAATAAGCGATCTAAGAGTCATATCAATAAAGAAGTAGTGAGTGAGTTTTTCCTTACCTGTGGGGCCCAAGGGTTCCCCGAAATATCTTGCGATGTGGCGATAATATAGACAGTTCATTTTTTCACCAATCCTTATCGAGGCCAAAATTGGACTCACTTTGAGATCGCAAGATCGAGAAAAAAATGGTGGTGATATAAGGACTGTCCAGCTAAAGCAGGTAAACTGATCCGCAGAATGTGTATTTCAGCTAAGACGTATTTATGACCAATATGATTGCCGACGAGACGGTGGCAAAATCCAGCGTGCTCTCCGTCTTTGACTTTGACGGGACGTTAACACACCACGACAGCTTTATTCCTTTCCTGCGTTTTGCCTTCGGTAAACGTTACTTCGCGGGCCGCCTGGTGCGTATGGCGCTGCCCACGCTCCACTGCGTGCGTCGCAAGCTGACGCGCGATGAGCTGAAGGAAGTGCTGATTAAAACGTTCCTGACGGGCGTGGATGAACACTGGCTACGCCAGCAGGCGGAAGCCTTTTGCGAAAAATACTGGAACAAGCTGATGCGTCCGGAGGGCGTGATGGCCGTCGCTGCAGAGGTAAATTCCGGTGCGGAGGTGACCATCTGTTCCGCGTCTCCTGCGCTGGTGCTCCAGCCGTGGGCCGACAAGCTGGGCATTAAGCTGATTGGCACGCAGTTGGAAGTGAAAGACGGCAAGCTGACGGGGCGCATCACGGGCAACAACTGCCGCTGCGCCCAGAAGGTGGCAAGATTGGAAAAGGTGTATGGCGATCTGAACGCCTATCACCTGCGCGCCTGGGGCGACACCCGCGGCGACCACGAGCTGCTGGCGGCGGCGCAGGATCCGCACTGGCGACACTTCCATCACCCGCGCAAGCGCCGGAATTCACCGATTAAGGGTTAGGTGCGGTCTGGTGCCCTCACCCCGGCCCTCTCCCACAGGGAGAGGGAGAAAACCAAACCGTAGGCCCGGTAAGCGAAGCGCCACCGGGCGATGCATCAGGCAGTACGTTTCCCCGGGAACATCACGCTCGCAATAATCCCCAGCGCCAGCACGCCCAGTACCACAAACAGGCTGGCGGTCGCGCCAATGCTGTAACCGTGATGCCAGAAGTGGTCGGTGGCGTTTAATCCCAGCTTGAACGCCACGAAGAACAGCAGCAGCACCACGGCTTTCTCGAGGTGCACCAGATACTGCTTCAGCGCCTCCAGCACGAAGTAGAGCGTACGCAGGCCGAGAATGGCGAACATCATGGCGCTGTAGATAATCAGCGGTTCGCGGCTCACGGCAATAATGGCCGGTACGGAGTCAAACGCGAACATCACGTCAGAGAGTTCGACGACGGCCACGCAAAGCAACAGCGGCGTCGCATAGCGCTTCGCCTTCTTCACGCGGCCAACCATCACGTCCTGGTTTTCCGGCTTCTCCAGCTCCGCATCCACCTCTTTCTGCGTCAGAATAAAGGCGTTGCTGCTGATTTTCGGCCAGACCGGATAGAAGCGCTTCACCAGGCGATAGGCGAGGTGACCCGAGTAATCTTCCACTTCATCACTCTCTTCATTGCGCCTGAGCATCATCACCGCCGTCCAGCCGACGACCAGCGCGAAAATCACCTCAACGTACGGCCCCAGGCTTAACAGGCTGGTGCCGATAGCCACAAAGATGCCGCGGAAGACAATCGCCCCCAGCACGCCCCAGTAAAGCACGCGGTGACGGTACTTATCCGGCACGCCGAACCAGGCGAAAATCGCCATCATTACAAACAGGTTATCGACGGAGAGCACCTCTTCCAGCGCGTAGCCGGTGAGGAACAGGCTCGCCATCTCGGCGCCGTGGTGAACATACAGGAATCCGGCGAAGGCCATCGCCATCATGACCCAGAAAATGGACCACATCGCCGCGCTTTTCAGCGAGACTGGTTTATCGTGACGGTGCATAAAGAGGTCGATAAACATCGCCCCAACGGCCATCACCACAAAGACAACAACGGTTTCCGTCGGGAAACCGAGATGAGCAGCAGACATACAAAACCCTTTTGGCAGACAAAACACAACACCATGCAAACTGGCGTAAACCAGGAACAGAAAAGGGCGGGCCGTTAATCAGCCTCTTCGCCCTCAAAATCGCAGCCTTCTGGCCGCGCAAGGAGGAGTACTTTACCTTACCCGACGGGGATCGTGCATCAGCCGTTTAGGCGCTCATGCCGCGCAAACGCTGCAGCACCGCCACCAGAACCGCCACGGACCACCCTACCATCAACGCGCCCACCAGCCCTTCCACACCGCCGATGAGCCGCCAGTGCTGGGGTAACGTGACGTCGCCGTATCCTACCGTCGCGTAGCTCACCAGTGAAAAATAGAAGCTGGTGTTCCAGTCATTAAACGCGTCGATGACGAAATAAAACGCAGCAAACAGTCCGGCCTCAAGAAGTTGGTGCAATAATTGCGTTGCGTGATTATTTCTCTGCCAGCGCCTGTGCGCAGGCCCAGGCGCTTGCCCATGCCCACTGGAAGTTGTACCCGCCGAGCCAGCCGGTCACATCCATCACTTCGCCAATAAAATAAAGCCCCGGCACGTTGCGTGCTTCCATGGTGCGGGACGAGAGCTCATTCGTGTCGACCCCGCCCAGCGTCACTTCCGCCGTGCGGTAGCCTTCGGTGCCGTTTGGCTGCACGCGCCAGGCTGTCAGCGTCTCAACCAGCGTCTCCTGCTCGCGGCTGTTAAGCTGCCTGAGCGACACATCCGGGATCTGCCCCAGCACCTGCAAACATTCCACCAGGCGTTTTGGCAGCTGCATTGCCAGCGTGTTTTTCAGGCTTTGATTTGGGTGCGCGGTACGCTGCTCGTTAAGGAACGCGTCGAGATCGCAGTCCGGGAGCAGGTTAACCGTGACGAATTCCCCCGGCTGCCAGTAGCTGGAGATTTGCAGTACCGCCGGGCCGGAGAGGCCGCGATGGGTAAAGAGCAGATTTTCACGGAACACCGTCCCGTCTTCGGCGGTAATGACCGAGGGAACAGACACGCCAGACAGCGTCTGAAGCTGTTCGAGAAGCGGTTTATGCAGCGTGAACGGCACCAGCCCGGCGCGCGTGGGCAAGACTTTCAGGCCAAACTGTTCGGCAATCTTATAGCCAAACGGGGAGGCGCCCAGCCCCGGCATGGACAGGCCGCCGCTGGCGATCACCAGGCTGTCTGCGCTGACGGTTTCACCGTTGAGCTGCAGCGTGTAGCCCTGGTCGTCGCGGGCGACCTCCAGCACTTCCGTGCGCAGGCGCGTGACGACGCCGCCCTTCTCGCACTCGGCCACCAGCATATCGACAATCTGCTGCGCGGAGTCGTCGCAGAACAGCTGTCCCAGCGTCTTTTCATGCCACGCAATGCCGTGCTTACCCACCAGATCGATAAAATCCCACTGGGTGTAACGCGCCAGCGCAGATTTACAAAAATGACGGTTTTGGCTCAAATAGGCCGCGGGTTCAACATACAGATTAGTGAAGTTACAGCGCCCGCCGCCGGACATCAGGATCTTACGGCCTGGCTTTTTACCGTTATCCAGCAGCAGCACGCGACGACCCGCCTGTCCGGCCATCGCCGCACAAAACATACCCGCCGCACCGGCGCCAATTACCACGGCATCAAACCTTTCCACGTCAAAATCCTCTTTGTTAACTGCCGCGGATTGTAAAGTTTCCTCTGTGGTCACACCAGCGTAAAAAGATATTACAAAGCCATTCCCTTGAAATTTAAAGAATATCCTTTCAGGCACTTTTCTCAATTCAGGTGGTATGTCAAAAAAAGTCTATATTTCACTTTGCCCGCCGTGCATTTGTCCTGGATAATGCGCCGCGTTCATGTCCTCAAAATGGCGTAACGTCCTATGCTACATTTGTTTGCCGGCCTGGATTTACATACCGGGCTTTTATTATTGCTTGCTCTGGTTTTTGTACTGTTTTACGAAGCGATCAACGGCTTCCACGACACTGCAAACGCAGTAGCGACGGTTATCTACACTCGCGCAATGCGATCGCAGCTTGCGGTTGTTATGGCGGCGGTATTTAACTTTTTTGGTGTCCTCCTGGGCGGACTGAGCGTTGCGTATGCCATTGTGCATATGCTGCCAACGGATCTGCTGCTTAACGTAAGTTCTGGCCATGGCCTCGCTATGGTGTTCTCAATGCTGCTTGCTGCAATTATCTGGAACCTCGGTACCTGGTATTTCGGCCTGCCTGCATCCAGTTCTCACACCCTCATCGGCGCGATTATCGGTATCGGGTTAACGAATGCCCTCATGACCGGTACATCGGTTGTTGATGCGTTAAATATCCCGAAAGTACTGGGGATCTTCGCCTCACTCATCGTCTCCCCTATCGTGGGTCTGGTGGTGGCTGGCGGGCTGATCTTCATCCTGCGTCGTTACTGGAGCAATACTAAAAAACGCTCCCGTATTCACCTGACGCCAGCAGAGCGTGAAAAGAAAGACGGCAAGAAAAAGCCGCCATTCTGGACGCGTATTGCCCTGATCATTTCCGCTATCGGCGTGGCTTTCTCACACGGCGCGAACGATGGTCAGAAAGGCATTGGTCTGGTGATGCTGGTACTGATTGGCGTCGCACCGGCGGGATTCGTGGTCAACATGAATGCTTCCGGCTACGAAATCACCCGTACCCGCGATGCGGTCAACAACGTCGAAACCTACTTCCAGCAGCATCCCGATCTGCTGAAGAAGGCGACCGGCGTTGACCAGTTAATCCCTTCTCCGGAAGCGGGTGCCGCGACTGCACCTGGTGAGTTCCACTGCCATCCGGCAAACGCGATTAACGCGCTGGAACGTGCGAAAGGCATGCTGGGCAATATCGAAAGCTATGACAAACTGACCGTAGAGCAGCGTGGTCAGCTGCGTCGCATTATGCTGTGCATCTCTGATGTGACGGATAAAGTGGCGAAGCTGCCTGACGTGAATGCTGACGACCAGCGTCTCCTGAAGAAACTGAAAGGCGATATGCTCAACACCATCGAGTACGCGCCAATCTGGATCATCATGGCCGTCGCGCTGGCGCTGGGTATCGGTACGATGATTGGCTGGCGTCGCGTGGCGACCACCATCGGCGAGAAGATCGGTAAGAAAGGCATGACCTATGCGCAGGGTATGTCCGCGCAGATGACGGCGGCAGTGTCTATCGGTCTGGCGAGCTACACCGGTATGCCGGTATCCACCACCCACGTACTCTCTTCGTCCGTGGCAGGTACCATGATTGTTGACGGTGGCGGCCTGCAGCGCAAAACCGTAACCAACATTCTGATGGCCTGGGTGTTCACCCTTCCGGCCTCTATCCTGCTGTCTGGCGGTTTGTACTGGATTTCGCTGAAGCTGATTTAATCGGTTGAAGGCGACAAAAAGCGGGTCAGGAAACTGACCCGCTTTTTTTTATGGCTGCTATTTGCCATGAAGTGTTTGATAACATGAGGATTTTCTGAACATTTTTTGTTCAATTTTAAGACACAGAAAAAACTATCATGGCGGCCAGAAGAAAAATCCAGACAAAGGAGAATGTATGGCTTCTGTCCCTATCTCAGGACCGGGTTCAATCGTTATAGCGAACAATATGCGTGAGGCACGCCTTAACGGAATGTCACGCAATATGGCCACGCCCTCAACGTATTATTGGTTCTACCAAAAAGTCCGAAATGGTGGTCCTTGGGATTATAAAAAATTCGACCCTTATTTTGCTGCATTTGGTAACTTCAACTTCGGAGCCGCAGGTACTGCGGCAGGGATCCCTGCAAACATCCTTCTTATGGGCGCAGGCTGGGCTCAAGGTCGGGCAGGTACCTCAAAACCGGAATGGGGAAAATGGTACGAAAAGCCTCCTTACGGAGACGACCCAACGGACCAGCGCAACATCAGAGAAGGAATAGAGTATGCCATTCAAAACGGCTATTAAATGGATTCATCGCCTTGTTACCGTTTCGCTTCTGGTTCTGGTCATTGGATTTCTCTGGTTAAACCATCAGCCCAATCAGCGAGATAGCGATGAGCTACAGCGCGTTTATAAATTATCCGATAGCGTCTGGCTCTATATGACCGTGAACAATCAGGGTGGCACAACCGTACCACCAATCTACCGTTACTATCTTTCGGGGGAAATAGCAGGAAAAGATACCGACATTATCCGTCAACTGACCATGAAGCATCCTGTCATTGAAGGTACAGGTACGATTACCGCGGCCAGCATTGATACAAACGGAGAAGTTAAGATCACCTATAGCGGGAAGGTTATTTCGATTGAGAGCGATATCTCCGATCTCCGGTTCACGGTTAAGCTCTGAGCCAGAGGAAAGAAGGCGGGGCTGACCCCGCCTGCTGTGGTGCTCAGTGCCAAATCATCAATGCAATCATACTGACTACGACCAGCCCGCACAGGGCGCTGGTCAAAATGAACTGACGACGCAGGCGCTCGCAGCGACGAATAAACTCTTCATCGTGATGATCGCGGTAGCGCTGGTAGTAGATGTATCCCACCAGACGCATCTGCTTGCTGGGCTGTCCATGCGAGGTGAAGAATCCTCCACCGTCCACATACTGATAAAGCAACGGATCGCAACCACGAAGTACCACTAACAGCGCACGTAACGATGAGAAGTAGCGCGCCATATTCACTATGCAAACCACGCATAACGCCCAAAACAATGCGACGGTGCTAATCATACATCCTCCCCGGCGTCCGCCCACGAAGCAAGGCTCCTGAGCTACCGCACCCCAATGCCCTGACAGACAGTTCAGTGAAAGAATGACCAAAAGTCGATCCGGTTCGCGTTTTAATATCCGAACGGCTCATTTAATAGTGTAGGAGATCCGTTAATTTTTTTGCCACAAGGTTAATCGTTATCAACACCAAAGCTTGAAAAATATGTTTAACTGGGCCGTAATGAAAGCATCAGACGACGGCTTTCCCATTTAGTCATCGATAACTTAAGGAAGGAGTAACACTATGGCTTACAAACACATTCTCATCGCGGTAGACCTCTCCCCGGAGAGCAAAGTGCTGGTTGATAAAGCGGTATCCATGGCACGCCCCTACAATGCGAAAGTTTCGCTGATCCACGTTGACGTGAATTACTCCGACCTCTATACCGGTCTGATCGACGTGAATCTCGGCGATATGCAGAAACGCATCTCCGAAGAGACTCACCACGCCCTGAGCGAACTGTCCACCAACGCAGGTTATCCGATTACCGAAACCCTGAGCGGCAGCGGCGATCTGGGCCAGGTGCTGGTTGATGCGATCAAGAAATACGACATGGACCTGGTGGTGTGCGGTCACCATCAGGACTTCTGGAGCAAGCTGATGTCTTCAGCGCGCCAGCTGATTAACACCGTTCACGTGGATATGCTGATTGTTCCACTGCGTGACGAAGAAGACGAGTAAGCGCGTTAAATTCCCCTCACCCTAACCCTCTCCCACAGGGAGAGGGAAATAGATCGAGGACGTAGGCCGGGTAAGGCGAAGCCGCCACCCGGCTTTTTTTATTCCGGCGTACCCGGATAAATATCAAACCGGTGTCCTTTAGTGGTCACCGCGTTAGTGGTCGCAACGTCCGCCAGCGGCGGCGCATAGTCCGGGCGCTTTACCACCACCCGCTTCGTCGCGAGCTGACGAGCCGGCTCCAGCAGGCCATCGGCATCCAAATCCGGCCCCACCAGCGACTGAAACACCCGCATCTCTTTCTTCACCAGCGCGCTTTTCTGCTTATGCGGGAACATGGGGTCGAGATAGACCACCTGCGGGCGCGGGGTGATGTCGGTCAGCGCCGTCAGGCTGGACGCGTGGATCAGCTGTAGTCGTTCCTGCAGCCACGGGCCGATTTCCGGGTCCGCATAGCCCCGCGCTAGCCCATCGTCGAGCAGCGCAGCCACCACCGGATTACGCTCCAGCATCCGCACGCGGCAGCCGACAGACGCCAGCACAAAGGCATCACGCCCTAACCCCGCCGTGGCATCGACCACGTCCGGAAGATAGCTCCCTTTGATGCCGACCGCTTTAGCCACCGCCTCGCCGCGACCGCCGCCGAACTTGCGCCGGTGCGCCATCGCGCCGCCGACAAAGTCGACAAAAATCCCGCCGAGCTTCGGTTCGTCGCGCTTGCGTAATTCAAGGTGCGCTGGCGTCATCACCAGCGCCATCAGGTTTTCTTCATCGTGCTCCAGCCCCCAGCGGGCCGCCAGAACAGATAAGGCGCCGTCTCCGGCGCCCGTTTCATCCACTAGGCAGATCTTCACGTAACAATCAGCCTTTGATCCCGTAATGCTCAAGCATCGCATCCAGCTGCGGCTCGCGCCCGCGGAAGCGTTTGAACAGCACCATTGGTTCTTCAGACCCGCCGCGGGTCAGGATGTTATCGAGGAACGACTGACCCGTTTCGCGGTTGAAGATCCCCTCTTCTTCGAAGCGAGAGAAGGCATCTGCCGCCAGCACGTCGGCCCACAGGTAGCTGTAGTAACCCGCCGCGTAGCCGCCAGCGAAGATGTGGCTGAAGGCGTGCGGGAAGCGGCCCCAGGTTGGCCCTGGAATAACGGCAACCTGCTTTTTAATCTCGCCCAGAGTTTCAAGGATTTTCGCACCCTGCTCCGGGCTAAACTCGGCGTGCAGGCGGAAGTCGAACAGGCCGAACTCCAGCTGACGCAGGATGAACATCGCCGCCTGGTAGTTTTTCGCAGCCAGCATTTTATCCAGCAGCTCTTTCGGCAGCGGTTCGCCGGTCTCATAGTGGCCGGAGATAAACGCCAGCGCGTCCGGCTCCCAGCACCAGTTTTCCATAAACTGGCTTGGCAGCTCGACCGCATCCCACGGCACGCCGCTGATACCGGCCACGCCTGCGGTTTCGATGCGGGTCAGCATGTGGTGCAGACCGTGACCGAACTCGTGGAACAGGGTGATCACTTCGTCGTGGGTGAACAGCGCCGGTTTGCCGCTGACCGGGCGGTTAAAGTTACAGGTCAGGTAGGCGACCGGCTTCTGCAGAGAGCCGTCGGCTTTACGCATCTGGCCCACGCAGTCGTCCATCCACGCCCCGCCGCGCTTGTTCTCACGCGCGTAGAGATCGAGGTAGAAGCTGCCGCGCAGTTCGTTTTTCTCGTCATACAGTTCGAAGAAGCGCACGTCCGGGTGCCAGACGTCGATGTCGGTACGCTCTTTGGCGGTGATACCATAGATGCGTTTCACCACTTCGAACAGGCCGTTAACGGCTTTGTTTTCCGGGAAGTACGGGCGCAGCTGCTCGTCGCTGATGCTGTAGAGGTGTTGCTTCTGTTTTTCGCTGTAGTAGGCGATATCCCACGGCTGCAGCTCGTCCACGCCGAACTCCGCTTTCGCGAAGGCGCGCAGCTGGGCCAGCTCTTTCTCACCCTGAGGACGGGCGCGTTTCGCCAGATCGGTCAGGAAGTCGAGTACCTGCTGCGGGTTCTCCGCCATTTTGGTGGCGAGGGATTTATCGGCGTAGTTTTCGAAGCCCAGCAGCTGTGCCAGCTCGTGACGCAGGGCGAGGATTTCCGCCATGACCGGGCTGTTGTCCCACTTACCGGCATTCGGCCCCTGATCGGAGGCGCGGGTGCTGTACGCGCGGTACATCTCTTCGCGCAGCGCCTGGTTGTCGCAGTAGGTCATCACCGGCAGATAGCTCGGGATATCCAGCGTTAACAGGAAACCGTCCTGCTCTTTCGCCTCGGCCTGGGCTTTTGCCGCCGCCAGCGCGCTTTCCGGCATACCCGCCAGCTCCGCTTCGTCGGTAATCAGCTTCGTCCAGCCCATGGTGGCGTCGAGCACGTTGTTGCTGTACTGGTTGCCCAGCTCGGACAGGCGCGCGGCAATTTCACCGTAGCGGGTCTGCTTCTCTTTTGGCAGGCCAATCCCGGACAGCTCAAAATCACGCAGGGCGTTATCGACCGATTTTTTCTGCGCCGTGTTCAGTTCGGCATAATGGTCGCCGTCGCGCAGGTCGCGGTAGGCTTTGTACAGCCCTTCGTGCTGGCCGACCCAGGTGCTGTACTCAGAGAGCAGCGGCAGGGTCTGTTCGTAGGCTTCGCGCAGTTCCGGGCTGTTTTTTACCGAGTTCAGGTGGCTCACCGGGGAAAAGATACGCCCCAGCACGTCGTCCACTTCGGCCAGCGGCTGACACAGATTTTCCCAGGTGTACGGCGCGCACTGCGCTACCACGTTTTCTACCGCCGCGCGGCAGTTGTCCAGCGATTGCGTAACGGCTGGAACCACATGCTCAGGGAGGATTTTAGAAAACGGCGGCAACGAAAAAGGCGTCAGTAATGGATTGGTCATAAACGCTGTCCTGTTGAAATAGGTGAATGAAGCGCGCATCCGGCGCTGTGCATATGGGATCTAGAATGGGGTTAAGTGTAGAGGATTTCAATGCCGAAGGTTGTCGAAAAACGCCCGGTGGCACTGCGCTTACCGGGCCTACGGGTAATCTGCGCCGTTCTGCTGTAAACTGTGGCAAATCGTCACTTCAGCGGAATATCATTACCCATGCTCAGTTATCGCCACAGCTTCCACGCAGGCAACCACGCCGACGTCCTTAAACACACCGTTCAGAGCCTGATCATCGAATCGCTCAAAGAGAAAGAGAAGCCGTTTCTCTATCTGGACACGCACGCGGGCGCGGGCCGTTATCAGCTGAGCGGCGAGCATGCCGAGCGTACCGGTGAATATCTGGAAGGGATTGCCCGCATCTGGCAGCAGGACGATCTGCCTGCCGAGCTGGAGCCGTACATCGGCGTGGTAAATCACTTCAACCGCAACGGCCAGCTGCGCTACTACCCGGGCTCGCCGCTGATTGCACGCCAGCTGCTGCGCGAGCAGGACAGCCTCCAGTTGACCGAGCTGCATCCGAGCGATTTCCCGCTGCTGCGTTCTGAATTTCAGAAAGACAGCCGCGCACGCGTGGAAAAATCCGACGGTTACCAGCAGCTGAAAGCCAAGCTGCCGCCGGTTTCCCGTCGCGGCCTGGTGCTGATCGACCCGCCGTACGAAATCAAAACCGACTATCAGGCGGTGGTGACCGGTATCCACGAAGGCTACAAACGCTTCGCCACCGGGACATACGCCCTGTGGTATCCGGTGGTGCTGCGCGCGCAAATCAAACGCATGATCAAAGACCTGGAAGCGACCGGCATCCGCAAAATCCTGCAGATTGAGCTGGCGGTTCGTCCGGACAGCGATCAGCGCGGCATGACCGCCTCCGGGATGATTGTGATCAACCCGCCGTGGAAGCTCGAAGCGCAGATGAACAACGTGCTGCCGTGGCTGCATAAAACGCTGGTGCCAGCGGGTACAGGCCACGCCACGGTCAGTTGGATCGTGCCGGAGTAATCGCAGCCATCGGTGGAAACTATTGATTTCAGGTATACAATCGCGGCAATTCACGATTAAGGACAAAAGCTATGACTAAGCATTATGACTACATCGCAATCGGCGGCGGCAGCGGCGGCATCGCCTCCATCAACCGTGCGGCCATGTACGGCCAGAAGTGCGCGCTGATTGAAGCCAAAGCGCTGGGCGGCACCTGCGTGAACGTGGGTTGTGTACCGAAGAAAGTGATGTGGCATGCGGCGCAGATCCGTGAAGCTATCCATATGTATGGCCCGGACTACGGCTTTGACACCACCATCAACCACTTCGACTGGGACAAACTGATCGCCAGCCGTACCGCCTACATTGACCGTATTCACACCTCGTACGACAACGTGCTGGGTAAAAATAACGTTGACGTCATCCACGGCTTCGCCCGCTTTGTGGACGCGAAAACGATCGAAGTGAACGGCGAGACGATCACCGCCGATCGCATCCTGATCGCCACCGGCGGTCGTCCGAGCCACCCGAACATCCCGGGCGTGGAATACGGCATCGACTCCGACGGCTTCTTCGAGCTGCCTGCCCTGCCTAAGCGCGTTGCCGTTGTGGGCGCGGGTTACATCGCGGTGGAACTGGCCGGGGTGATTAACGGCCTGGGCGCTGAGGCGCACCTGTTCGTACGTAAACACGCGCCGCTGCGCAGCTTTGACCCGCTGATCGTCGACACGCTGGTTGAAGTGATGAACGCCGAAGGCCCGACCCTGCACACCAACGCCGTGCCAAAAGCGGTCGTGAAAAACGCGGACGGCAGCCTGACGCTTGAGCTGGAAGATGGCCGCAGCCAGACCGTCGACTGCCTGATCTGGGCGATTGGCCGTGAACCGGCGAACGATAACTTCAACCTGGGCGTGACCGGCGTGAAAACCGACGAAAAAGGCTATATCGTCGTCGATAAATTCCAGAACACCAGCGTACCGGGCATTTATGCGGTCGGCGATAACACCGGTGCGGTTGAGCTGACGCCGGTGGCCGTTGCGGCGGGCCGTCGTCTCTCCGAGCGCCTGTTTAACAACAAGCCGGACGAGCATCTGGATTACAACCTTATCCCAACCGTAGTCTTCAGCCACCCGCCAATCGGCACCGTCGGCTTAACCGAGCCGCAGGCGCGCGAGCAGTATGGCGACGACCAGGTGAAAGTGTATAAATCGGCCTTCACCGCGATGTATACCGCCGTCACCTCGCACCGTCAGCCGTGCCGCATGAAGCTGGTATGTGTGGGCCCGGAAGAGAAGATTGTCGGCATCCACGGCATCGGCTTCGGCATGGACGAGATCCTGCAGGGCTTCGCCGTGGCGCTGAAGATGGGCGCAACGAAGAAAGACTTCGACAACACGGTGGCAATCCACCCGACGGCCGCAGAAGAGTTTGTGACCATGCGTTAATTCTGATGCCCCTCCCTCGAGGGGCATTTTTTTTTAACATTCATAAATCGTTGCAAAACGAATGCTCCGAAAATAGTGATCTACCGCACATATCCCTCCCCAACTACCGAAGCGAATGTCTACGCTTATAAGACGCCCGGATAAACCTGTCTTTTGACCACACAACCGGAGGTCCCTATCACCATGTTCAACCAGAAACTACAGGCTACCGAGAACATCGAGTTCGAGATTGCAGAAGAGCTGCGCTACGAGACCGATCCCTGCGAGTTGAAACTGGATGAAATGATTGAGGCGGAGCCGGAACCCGAAATGATCGAGGGGCTACCCGCCTCCGATGCGTTGACGCCCGCAGACCGCTATCTTGAACTGTTCGAGCACGTGCAGTCGTCGCGGCTGTTTGCGGACAGTAAAACCTTCCCCGACTGCGCGCCGAAGATGGATCCGCTGGATATCCTGATCCGCTACCGCAAGGTCAGACGCCACCGGGATTTCGACCTGCGTCAGTTTGTGGAGAACCACTTCTGGATGCCGGAAACGTACGGCACAGAATATGTCTCCGACCCGGGCCTTTCCCTGAAAGAGCACATTGATAACCTGTGGCCGGTGCTGACGCGCGAGCCGCAGGATCATATTCCCTGGTCTTCTCTGCTGGCGCTGCCGCAGGCCTATATCGTCCCCGGCGGGCGATTCAGCGAGACCTACTACTGGGATTCCTATTTCTCCATGCTGGGGCTGGCGGAGAGTGGCCGTAACGATCTGCTCAAATGTATGGCGGACAACTTCGCCTGGCTGATTGAGCGCTACGGGCATATCCCCAACGGCAACCGCACCTATTATCTCAGCCGCTCGCAGCCGCCGGTCTTTGCCCTGATGGTGGAGCTGTTCGAGGAGGACGGCGTGCGCGGTGCGAAACGCTATCTGGACCACCTCAAAATGGAGTACGCCTTCTGGATGGACGGCGCGGAGTCGCTGCTGCTTAACCAGGCCTACCGCAGCGCCGTGCGCATGCCGGACGGCTCGCTGCTCAACCGCTACTGGGACGACCGTGATACCCCGCGCGACGAATCGTGGATTGAGGACGTGGAAACGGCCCGCCACTCGGGTCGTCCGCCCAACGAGGTGTATCGCGATCTGCGCGCGGGGGCGGCGTCCGGCTGGGATTATTCGTCCCGCTGGCTGCGCGATCCGTCGCGGCTCGCCAGCATCCGTACCACGCAGTTTATCCCCATCGACCTAAACGCCTTCCTGTTTAAGCTGGAAAGCGCTATTGCCAACATCTCGGCGTCGAAAGGGGATAAAGAGACGGCAGAGGTGTTCCGCCAGAAAGCCAACGATCGCCGCGCGGCGGTGAACCGCTATCTGTGGGACGAGGAGAGCGGCTGTTACCGCGATTACGACTGGCGTCGCGAGGAACAGGCGCTGTTCTCGGCAGCCAGCATTGTACCGCTGTACGTTGGCATGGCGACGCACGAGCAGGCCGAGCGCCTGTCTGACGCGGTCAAAGCGCGGCTGCTGACGCCGGGCGGAATTCTGGCGACCGAGTACGAAACCGGCGAGCAGTGGGATAAACCCAACGGCTGGGCGCCGCTGCAGTGGATGGCGATTCAGGGGTTCAAGCAGTACGGCAACGATTCGCTGGGCGATGAGATCGCCTGGAGCTGGCTGCATACGGTGAACCATTTTTATCAGACGCATCATAAGCTGATTGAGAAGTACCACATCGCCAGCAGTACGCCGCGAGAAGGTGGCGGGGGTGAGTATCCGCTGCAGGACGGTTTCGGCTGGACGAACGGCGTGGTGCGGCGGCTAATTGGGTTGTATGGGGAGCCTTAAGGGGAGTGCGGTCTGGTGCCCTCACCCCTCACCCTAACCCTCTCCCCAGAGGGGAGAGGGGACTGCACGGTGCGCTCTTTATCTCCCTCGCCCCTTTGGGGAGAGGGCTGGGGTGAGGGGAAAAATTTTAGCGAATCACCTCATAAATGGCAGTCTGAATGGACTGCCATTTTTTCGTGGCGGCATCCGGCTGTGACTGCGCGCGCCGTGTGGCCATGTCGAGATCGTGCTGCTGGCGTTTCACCACGGCAGGCACGGTGCAGAACGCTTTGAGATACTCTTTACGTACCGAGGTCAGAGACTCGCCGTTCGACATGGCGTGGCTGAGCGTGTTGATAAAGCGGCGACACGGCTTCTCTTCCACCATGTTCTGCCGGTAGCGTAACATCAGCTCCAGCACATCGTCATAGCCTGCCGACATCGCCTCTTCGGTCCAGGAGAGCTTCCAGTCCATACCGCCCTGCAAAAACAGCAGGGTCACGCGGGTATCGTTGCGGTTAATGGCTGAGCGGAAATTGTTCTCGTCCCAGGTCACCCCCATGCGCGTGAGCGTTTCGCGCGAGGAAGGCGTCTCGCGCATTTCCTGCGGAGGAGCCGCTTCAGCCGCGCTGGCGGTCGCAGGCTGCGGTTTGCTGCTGGTCACCAGCCAGAATCCCCCCGCCACGATGGCAATCACCATGACGCCAACCGCCCCCCATAGCGCACCGGAAATAAGCTGCTCGCGCTGTTCGGGGCTACGCGGCGCGCGCTGGGTCGGCTTTTCAATGGTGTCACGGACTTCAAACAGATCCCCACCGGTGACCCGATCCATTTTCTGCGCCTTTTCCCAGAAGGTATGCAGTTCGCTGGCATCTACCGCCATAAATCCGGCCGGATTGACGCGCGTTCTCCCCTCTTCAAATGCGCGCTGAACGGGCCGCGCGATCTGCGCGTAGTAGTTATCCAGCAGCTGAATTTGCGCCGAGCTTAACGTTTTCTGAACGGTGATGCTGTTGCGGATTTGCCGAATGTCGT
The DNA here is from genome assembly GCF_036487345.1 of Enterobacter cloacae complex sp. CARB60. Classification (NCBI taxonomy): domain Bacteria; kingdom Pseudomonadati; phylum Pseudomonadota; class Gammaproteobacteria; order Enterobacterales; family Enterobacteriaceae; genus Enterobacter; species Enterobacter cloacae complex sp. CARB60. The sequence goes on along the minus strand of NZ_JAZKLC010000002.1, from coordinate 127,207 downwards.
CGAGGAAGGTTTGCAGAGTTTTACGCGGTTCAACCAGCAGCGTCAGCATGGACGGGTCGCTGAACAGCGAAGCGTAATAGCGGCTGAACTCTTTTTTATCCACCAGCATCTGCGCCAGTTCACTGAACATCATGCCGCTCAGAACATCGTTGATCTCACCAAGCTTCAGCCAGCGCCGTACGCGGTCAGCGTTAAACAGGGTCTTAAGATGGTTGTTCAACCGCACCTGATCGGGCCAGGCCTGCTGGATGAGCCCTTTAATCATCAGCTCAATCGCGCGTACCTGCTTTTGCGCCTGCTGCTGCTGAAGTTCGCTTCCCGGCGCCAGGTCCGTGCTGTAGGTCAACAGCGGCTGCTGCAGGCGAAGGTGTTCCAGCGCGGTCACAAACCGCATCGCCGCAATAAGCTGGTTTTCACTCACATCCTGTCCGCTTTCATACTGCGGAACGCGCTGCTGCAGCAGGCGCAGCTGGAGCGTAAATTCCGACATCTCGGCATCATTCAGGTTGAGTTTTTTCGCAACGGCTCCCCAGCCGCCCAGAGCCAATCGCGCGCTGTCGAGTTGTTCCAGGAACCAGCGTGGATCTTTGCCCTCAGAAGCATGTACATTCAGAAGAAGTAAAATTTCCACCGACGCATGGCGAATGACCGCCAGACAGTGTTCGAACTGTTCGCGAATATGATGTGATGTGCTGAGAGTCATTGTTTTCCTTAAGCGACAACGAAGACATCCGAAATGGGCACGAGACGGCCTTTTTTCTTTTTATTTATACGCGGTTAACCATACCTGACTTTCTGTTGAAATAAAGTGACAACCCTAAAATCATTTAAAATGTTTCAGGAGAATCTGAATGCCAGTTTTAATTACCCCTCGCCTTACCTGTTCGCCCCTGCAGGAACAAGACTGGCCCTTTTTTCTGGCGCTACAGCAGCATCCCGACGTCATGCGCTTTGTGGCGGAAGACCGCCCCGTCGCGGCGATCCGCGAGGCGTTTGATTCGCGCCTGACGCCCTGGTCACCGGGCAGTGCGCACTGGCTTTGTCTCGTCGTGCGAGACACCGACTCCCAGGCCCCGCTGGGCGTTACCGGGTATATTCATCGGGAGGAGGACTGTGCCGAAGTAGGCTTCCTTTTCGCACCCGAGGCGCAGGGGAATGGTTACGGCTTTGAGTCCCTGAACGCGCTTTGTGATTACGCTTTTCATCAGGGCGGTATACGTCGACTCACCGCTACCGTTACCGCGGGGAATACCGCTTCAAGACGCCTGCTGGAAAAAGCCCGCTTTCGCCTGGAAGGCGAATTACGCGAGAGCTATTACCTTGCGGGGCGCTGGCAAAATGACTGGTTATTTGGTTTATTACAGCAGGAATACCTGAATAATAATTCCTGATCAACAGCCATTTGGCGGATATATCTCGAACGTCGTTTCCTCTACAGTGTCGCTATTAAGAGGAAACGAATATGAAAGGTCATGCGCTGAAAATATCTTCTGCCGCCATTGCGTTAATAAAAAAACATCAGGGTCTTTCTCTTGAGAAATATCGTGACGAAAACGGATTATGGGTTATCGGCTATGGTCACGAGATCCGCGATCGGGCGCATTTTCGCGGTCCCATCACGCCTGCCGAGGCAGAAGATTTGCTGCATGACGATATTCAGCTGTGTGAGGCGCTGCTGCGGGAAAGTGTGACGCATCCTTTAACCCAACAGCAGCATGATGCGCTGGTTATGATGATATTCAGCTTCGGCGAGATGCCTTCGCTCCCAAACGCGATTTTTCAGGCCGTTGCACGGGTATAGTACATGGCAGCCTGCGTTCTGTTTTTTACCTCCAGCCGCCGGAAAAGCGCCTCGAGGTGCGCTTTTACCGTGGCCGCACTGATGTTGAGATTGCGTCCAATCTCTTTGTTTGACTCCCCCGCCGCCAGCAATTTCAACACGTCGCGCTGACGCTCGCTAAGGGATAATAACGCCTGAGGCGACGACGGCAGGCTGACCCACTCTCCGGGAAAACAGACCATCCCTCTGGACACTGAATCCAGCACGGCGGAAAACCGCTCGGGGTGGGCATTTCGGGGAATGATGGCCATAACGTTTCGCTGCCGCAATTGCTCAACCCATCTGGCCTCTTTTTTCGCCAAAATCAGAATCACGCGTATCGCCGGAAAGCGTTGCAGCATCTCTTCCAGCAAAGCGATCCCGTCGTCCTGGATTACGTTCCCGTCAATCATGACGATAGCTGACGGTGAAGCGGAAACCTGCGCCCATAAATCGTCTGCCTGACAGGTCCCTGTCATATCTATTTCCGGAATTAGCGCCTGAAGACTGTGTATCGCTCCGTGAATAAAAAGTGAATGCCTGTCAAACATGATTACTCGCATCGTTTTTCTCCCTCTGAGAATAGCGAAGAGGGATTCTACAGAGGGGTGATTTAAGAAAAAACTCAACGAATGGAGACGTTACAAATCCCCCCGAGTTCTTTATATCTGCCCGTATTTAGACACATTCATGTTAAGGATTTCCTTAAGGGGTTCCTTCCCCTTACGCGCGTGCATCACAGGAACATACCGCCTGACACTTCAATACGTTGCGCATTCATCCAGCCCAGCTTATCGCTGAGCAATGCCGCAACGGCATCGCCAATATCGTCCGGCAGCCCTACCCGTCCCAGCGCCGTCTGCGAGGCCAGCAGCTGATTCAGCTCCGCGTTGTCGCGCACGCGTCCGCCGCCAAAGTCAGTTTCAATCGCGCCCGGCGCGATGATATTGACGGCGATCCCGCGCGCCCCCAGCTCTTTCGCCTGATAACGCGTCAGCACTTCCATCGCCCCCTTCATGGCCGCGTAGGTCCCTGAGCCCGGCTGGGTAAAGCGAGCCAGCCCGCTGGAGACGTTGAGGATCCGTCCCCCGTCGTTAAGCAGCGGCAGCAGGCGCTGGGTCAGGAAGAAAGGTCCTTTGAAATGAATGTTCAGCGCCTCATCAAACTGGGCTTCCGTCGTGTCGGTATAGGGCGCATATAAACCCGTCCCGGCGTTGTTCAATAAATAGTCAAAGGTTTCACGCTGCCAGACGGTTTTAAGGGTGTCCTGAAGCTGTCGGGCAAAATTATCAAAACTCGCGATATCCCCGACGTTCAGCTGTAATGCCGCTGCGTTGACGCCTTTTTGCTGAATTTCATGCACAACGTCCAGCGCTTCCTGCTGGCTACGGTTGTATGTCAGGACGATTCCCGTGCCGTCCGCCGCCAGCTTTAACGCAGCGTTTTTACCCAGACCGCGGCTACCACCCGTCACTAATGCGATACGTTCACTCATCATATACCTCGTTTTGGCTGTTAAGGAGATTGAGAAAGAGCTTATTAGGTGATAGAAAATCAATAAAGATGGGTTAAAACGCTTCACTGTTTCAGCAGCAACAACAATGAGCTTCCTCTATGGATAAAATTCAAGCAATGCAGCTATTCGTCCGCGTCGCGGAACTCGAGAGTTTTTCCCGCGCGGCCGAAACATTAACCCTGCCGAAAGGCAGCGTTTCACGACAAATTCAGGCCCTGGAAAACCGGCTTGGCACCCAGCTATTGCACCGCACCACGCGCCGCGTCAGCCTGACGCAGGACGGCATGGTCTATTACGAGCGGGCAAAAGATCTGCTGGCAAACCTTGATGAACTCGACGGCATGTTTCAGCACGATCCCTCCAGCATCAGCGGCCGTCTCCGCGTGGATATGCCCGTCGGCATTGCTCGAAATTTAGTCATCCCCAAACTGCCTGCTTTTCTGCAGCACTATCCGGGCATTGAACTGGAACTCAGCAGCAGCGATCGCCTGGTGGATGTGATCCGTGAAGGGTTTGATTGCGTCGTCCGCGTCGGCGCGCTGAAGGATTCAGGGCTGATTGCCCGCCCGCTGGGCAAGCTGTCGGTGATTAACTGCGCCAGCCCGGATTATCTGGCGCGTTTTGGCTACCCGGAAACGTTGGACGATTTAGGCTCGCACGCCGTGATCCACTACGCCGCGATGCTGGGAACCCGCCCGCAGGGCTTTGAGTTTTATAACGGCAGTGCGACCCAGTGGATAAAAACGGGCGGGGTGTTAACCGTCAACAGCACGGAAACTTACCAGGCTGCCTGCCTCGCCGGGCTGGGCATTATTCAGGTTCCTCGGGTTGGGGTGCGTGATTTACTGCGCACAAAGAAGCTGATTGAGATCCTCCCGCAATACCGGGCCGAACCGATGCCTGTCTCCCTGATTTATCCCCACCGCCGCAACCTCTCCCGACGGGTCCATCTGTTCATGGAGTGGCTAACCGAACTCACAAAAGCTTACGTGGACTAGTCGCAAGCTATAATTCAAAAACACATCCAGCTCAACGAAAAGGAAAAGACGCGTGACGCCGGAAAACAACCCGCAACGACCCACCCAACAATTAGAGTATGAGCCCGTCAAAAAGATGGAAACCGGGCCTGAAGAGGCCACCTCGCCAGGCACCACCAGCAAAGCGCTGGGGACCGTCACCGGCCTCGCCGCGAGAATTCAGCAGTTTCCCATGGTTGCGCATCTGATACGCGCAACCGAGCGTTTTAATGACCGCATGGGAAACCAGTTTGGTGCCGCCATCACCTATTTTTCCTTCCTGTCGATGATCCCGATCCTGATGGTGTCGTTTGCAGCGGCAGGTTTTGTGCTCGCGTCGCACCCGACGCTGCTGCAGGATATCTTCAATAAGATCCTGAATAACGTCAGTGACCCGACCCTGGCCAGCACGCTCAAAAGCACCATCAATACCGCCGTTCAGCAGCGTACTACCGTCGGCATCGTCGGTTTGCTGATTGCCCTATACTCCGGCGTTAACTGGATGGGCAACCTGCGCGAGGCCATTCGCGCCCAGTCGCGCGACGTCTGGGAGCGTAAGCCGCAGGACCAGGAGAAAATTTGGATTAAGTATCTCCGCGATTTTGTTTCGCTGATTGGCCTGCTCGTCGCGCTCATCGTGACGCTTTCCATTACCTCCGTGGCGGGCTCGGCGCAGCAGATGATCATCTCCGCGCTTTACCTTGATTACATCGACTGGCTGAAGCCCGCCTGGCGCGGCATTGGGCTGGCCATTTCCATCTTCGCCAACTACCTGCTCTTCTTCTGGATCTTCTGGCGCTTGCCCCGCCATCGTCCGCGCAAGAAGGCGCTGATCCGCGGCACGTTGATTGCGGCGATCGGCTTTGAGGTCATCAAAATCGTGATGACTTACACCTTACCGTCACTGGTTAAATCCCCTTCCGGCGCGGCGTTTGGCTCGGTGCTGGGGCTGATGGCGTTCTTCTACTTCTTCGCGCGTTTAACCCTGTTCTGCGCGGCGTGGATTGCCACCGCCGAGTACAAAGACGACCCGCGAATGCCGGGCAAAACGCACCGGTAACCCCGCTCTCGGGCTGAAATTTCAGCCCGATTCATCATTTCAGCATATAAATCCAGTCCGTAACTTTTATTTAACCGAAAACCAGTTTAATTGACTGATATTTAAAATCTGTGAAGCATTTCATAGACGTGTTTTGGCTGGACTGAAAATTATCCGCTTTTTGTTGCTTTTATCACCAGCGCGCGGCTTTGTTACAGATTGAAATGTCGCTTTTGCTGTGCGTAATATGGCCTTTCGTTCGACAAAAATAAGAAAATATTATGCAAGCAACAGCCACCACACTCGACTCGGGAACGGAAAACGTTCCGGTAAACTCGCGCAATAAAGTTGTCGTCGCATCGCTGATTGGCACCGCCATTGAGTTCTTCGACTTTTATATTTATGCCACCGCCGCGGTCATCGTCTTCCCGCATATTTTCTTCCCGCAGGGCGATCCGACGGCGGCCACGCTGCAGTCTCTGGCGACCTTTGCCATCGCGTTTGTTGCGCGTCCGATTGGCTCTGCGCTGTTTGGACACTTTGGCGATCGCATTGGCCGCAAAGTCACCCTCGTGGCCTCGCTGCTGACGATGGGTATCTCCACCGTGGCCATTGGTCTGCTGCCGACCTATGAAACCATCGGCATTCTGGCGCCGGTCCTGCTGGCGCTGGCGCGTTTTGGTCAGGGTCTGGGCCTGGGCGGTGAATGGGGCGGCGCGGCGCTGCTGGCCACCGAGAACGCTCCGGCGCGCAAGCGCGCGCTGTATGGCTCATTCCCGCAGCTTGGCGCACCGATTGGCTTCTTCTTTGCCAACGGGACGTTCCTGCTGCTCTCCTGGCTGCTGACGGATGAGCAGTTCATGAGCTGGGGCTGGCGTATTCCGTTTATCTTCTCAGCCGTGCTGGTGCTGATTGGCCTGTATGTGCGCGTTTCTCTGCATGAAACCCCAGTTTTCGCGAAAGTGGCCGCGGCGAACAAGCAGGTGAAAGTGCCGCTGGGTACGCTGCTGACCAAACACGTCCGCGTGACCGTGCTGGGCACGTTTATCATGCTGGCAACCTATACGCTGTTCTACATCATGACCGTCTACTCCATGACGTTCAGTACCACCGCCGCGCCGGTTGGGCTGGGGCTGCCGCGTAACGAAGTGCTGTGGATGCTGATGATGGCGGTGATAGGGTTTGGCGTGATGGTACCGATTGCGGGCCTGCTGGCGGATAAATTCGGTCGTCGTGCGAGCATGATTACGATCACCACGCTGATCATTCTGTTTGCCCTGTTCGTCTTCCCGCCGCTGCTGGGTTCCGGTAGCCCGGCGCTGGTGATGGCCTATCTGCTGATTGGCCTGAGCCTGATGGGTCTGACCTTCGGCCCGATGGGCGCGCTGCTGCCGGAACTGTTCCCGACGGAAGTGCGTTATACCGGTGCTTCTTTCTCTTATAACGTCTCGTCTATTCTGGGCGCGTCCGTTGCGCCGTATATCGCCACCTGGCTGCAGGCGAACTACGGTCTGTTCTATGTAGGCGTCTATCTGGCGGCCATGGCGGCGCTGACGCTGATTGCGCTGCTGCTGACGCACGAAACTAAGCACCAGGCTCTGTAAGCTAATGCCGGGCGGCGGCTACGCCTTACCCGGCCTACGATTCAAATGTAGGCCGGGTAAGCGCAGCGCCACCCGGCGAAACAGGCCGCACCTTACTTCTTCATCTGCGACAAAATATTCCGGCACTGATTCGCTTCGCCTTCTGACGGTGAAATCAACGCCAGCAGCGCGGCGGCTGGGGTAACCAGCGTCGCAAGCGCCGCTGCCACCGCGCCACGCGCAATCAGCGGACCGGGCTTCACGCCCGCCTGCGGATTTTTGAAGGTCCCGCGCACGTAAAGCGGCGAGCGCAGGGTGATGATACGGATCCCCTTACTTTCCGGGTCAATCGTCAGATCAAGCTGCTCCGAGGCCATGCTGGCGGTACCGGTCACGTTAATCACCGCGTTTTCCGTATCGAAGGCAAAAATCTGCGGGCGCGCCACGCCGTTAACCAGATCCAGATTGGCCGCCGCGCAGTTCACCCGCACCTCGTCATCACCGAAGATCTGCCCGATAACGAAATTACCCACGTTCAGCCCCAGGATCTCCATCAGGTTTCGGCTCACCAGCCCGTCGTTCATCAGCAGCTTCAGGTTACCATTGCCGCTGCCCAGCAGCGCCGCTACTGAGTTCCCCACGCCGCGAATGTCGGCATCACCGTTCATTTCACCGAGGGTTTTCTGCATCAACTCTACGTTCGGCATCAGCTCTTTCAGCTTCAATCGACGCGCCTGGATCTCCGCCCGCCCCTGCATCGGCTTCTTATCGCCTTCCAGGTGAATGTTCGAGGAGATCGTTCCGCCCGCCATGCCGAACTTCAGCGGCTGCAGGCGCAGGTCGGCGTTTTTGAGGAGAATATGGGTCGAAAGATTGCTGATGGGCAACGTACTGCCATGTTCAATTTTTCTACCTTTGAAGCGCACGTCCGCGTCCATCACGTCCCACTTATCCGTCTCAAAGCGGTCATAGGGCAGCACTTTCCCGGCTGGCTGGAGATCTTTCTTCACCTCTTTTGACTTCGTACCTTTACCGGAATCGACGCCGATCAGCGGGCCCAGGTCGGCCAGACGCAGCTGACGAGACTCAACATCCCCTTCCAGTTTCGGGCGCGGTTTTCCGGTGGTGTAGGTCAGCGTGCCGTGGATGTCACTGTCGCCGATGCGGCCGTTGAAATCCCGGTAGTCAAAAACGGACGATTTTTCGGTGTCGATTTTGGCGACCAGATGCCCGTCCGTTTCGAACGGCGGGGTATCCGGCAGCAGTACGCCGGTCAGGTCATACAGCTCGCCCAGCGAATCACCGGCAAATTTGAGCTGAAGGTCGACGCCGCCCATGTTCATCGGGTCGTTGACCGTGCCCACGAACGCCACGCGGGTGTTACCGGAACGGAAGTCCGCCTGCACCGGGAAAGGCGTGCCTTCGCTCCGCAGCGCCAGCATACCGCCTATTTTCCCTTTACCGCTGAGTGGCTGATCGTTGTAGCGTCCTTTTGCCGTCAGGCCGAAGACATAGTCACCTACGCTTGCCGCGTCGCCTTTTGCTTTCGTGCCCGTAACCTCGCTAAACGGCAGCGGTTTGCCCAGCGGATCGACCAGGATCTCCACATCCGCCTTGCTGACCTTATCGTCGATGGCGATCCGTCCGCGATCGAAGAGAATATTGTCGAGACGGAATGACCAGGAAGACGGCTGGGCATTCGGATCCTTTTCGCCGTCGCTGGCAAGGTTAAACGTCCAGTTGTTGTTTTTTTCTGAGAGTCGGATCAGGCGCGCATCGGGCTGCTGAAGCTTGATCCACGGCAGATAGACCGTTTTGGTGAGGAGCGCCAGCGGAGCCAGCGTGGCTTCAACGCGCGGCAGGTGGATCATTGTGACGTCCGGGATATCCGGCGGGTTGCCGAGGATGATGTCGTCGGCATGGACGTGTGGCCAGGGGATCCAGCTTCGCCAGCCGGGCTCCTCTTTCTGACGCTCCCACACCACCCCTAAATCCCCGCGTATGGCGAAGGGCCGGTTCAGTTCGGTTGAGACTTTCTGGTTGATGGTCGGCTTGAGACGGTTCCAGTCAAACGTCGCAATAATGATGGCGACGACCACGATCAACAACAAGAAAATCCCTGCTGTCCAGGAGATTACCCTGGTTGTTCTTGTCATTTTTATCCCCTTTCCTGATGACCTGTTCTGTAAAACTATAGTCCAGACAAAGGGAAGCGGGCTTATCAGAGGGTCGTTATAACGTTATCGAGGCGATCCATGGGTACCGGGCGAGAGAGATAATAGCCTTGCGCCGCCGCTGCGGGAGAGTTTTGCACATCGCGCCACTCTTCCAGCGTTTCCACACCTTCAACAATCACGCCCTGGCAATAGCGGTTCATCAGCTGTAATAACAGCGTAAACAGATTCCGCCCTTCCGGGGTCTGACGCAGCATAATGAACAGATCGCGGGCCACTTTAATGTAGTCGTAGCGTACTTCACTCAGGGCGGAAAAATTCGCCATGCCGGTGCCAAAGTCATCCAGCCACAGCGGGCCGTATTCGCATATTGAAGCAAACGAGGAATCCTGCGGCAGGCGGACATGCTCCACCAGCTCAAAACGCATCCACGGCAGAGTGGCGATCAGCTCCTGCAATTTCGCGTTCTGGCGCAGCGCCAGCAGGGTTGGGCCATCGACGTTCACCGAGGCGAGGATATTATGCTGTTCGAAAAAGGACTGCTTCGTCGCCAGCATACGAAGCTGCTCTTCCAGCACGTCCAGACGCTGGCGAACGGCAACTTCGGCAAAATAGCGATCCGGCGCGATGCGCTGAGTAGGGTTTGAGGGGTGCGTAACGACGGTCAAAATTTCAATTGCCATCAGTCGACCATCTGTTCGATAGATCGGCTGATAGGTGTACGCACGCTCACATTGCAGCCAGTAGCGATGCTCCTGCAAGTTCTCAATACTTGCCTCAGGCGTAGTGCTCAGCCGCTGGATAACCTGCTCTGACTTCATTTCAGATGTCCTGTTGTTGGGATAGCCTTTCTGGACTCGTCACAGGATTATCGGCGCGATAATTGAGAACTTTATGTTCAATTCACCGGGAAAATGAAATTAAGATGACAGAAATAGGCGGGAACACGCGCTGGCTCAAATAAAATAATGGAACGTTGTTTTAATATAGTTGACCGGTTAATTCACTCAGCGCACACTGCTGATAATTCTTCTGTTCAGGTTCACGACTATGTCCAAAAAAATTGCCGTGATTGGCGAATGTATGATTGAGCTGTCACAAAAAGGCGCGGAAGTCAGCCGCGGATTTGGTGGCGATACGTTAAACACCTCGGTTTACATTGCCCGTCAGGTTGCGCCTGACGCGCTCACCGTGAACTACGTTACCGCTCTGGGAACGGACAGCTTCAGCCAGCAAATGCTGGAGGCCTGGCAGAGTGAACATGTTGAAACGTCGCTGATTCAGCGTATGGAAAACCGCCTTCCGGGGCTTTATTACATCGAAACCGACAGCACCGGCGAACGCACGTTTTATTACTGGCGTAACGAAGCCGCGGCCAAATTCTGGCTGGAGAGCGACGCGGCCGCGGCCATCTGCGAAGAGCTGGCGACATTTGACTATCTCTATCTGAGCGGCATTAGCCTGGCGATTTTAAGCCCCGCCAGCCGAGAAAAGCTGCTCTCGCTGCTTCGCGAATGCCGTGCAAACGGCGGGAAGGTTATTTTCGATAACAACTACCGCCCGCGCCTGTGGGCCAGCCGCGAAGAGACGCAGCAGGTCTACCAACAGATGCTGCAGTGCACCGACATCGCCTTCCTGACGCTCGACGATGAAGACGCTCTGTGGGGTGAGAAACCGGTAGCGGACGTGATTGCACGCACGCAGGCGGCAGGCGTGAGCGAAGTGGTGATTAAGCGCGGTGCGGATTCGTGCCTGGTTGCGGTGGCGGGGGAAGCGCTGGTTGACGTGCCGGCGGTGAAGCTTGCCAAAGAGAAGGTGATTGATACCACGGCGGCAGGCGATTCATTCAGCGCGGGCTATCTGGCGGTACGTCTGACGGGTGGAACGCCGGAAGCGGCGGCACAGCGTGGGCACCTGACGGCCAGCACGGTGATTCAGTATCGCGGGGCGATTATTCCGCGCGAGGCGATGCCTGTTTAAGTAGGGTGTGGGCTGATGCCCTCACCCTAACCCTCTCCCACAGGGAGAGGGAATGGTTAAGCATTACTGCCCCTGCGGAATATCCGTCGCGTCCGGATGTAAATCATCGGCCGTGGCGGCCTGCGAAGGCTGCGGCGCGGTAGCCATAATGGAATCCCAGGTCTTCTGAAGTTCCTTCATGTCATATTCCGGCTCGCCCTTCGGTTGCAGGAGGATCAACGCCATCTCCTGCGACAGCTGCTGACGGAGATCCTGATTGAGCATATCGACGGTCAGACCGTTCAGGAAGTCCTGACGAAGCTTCTGGTACTGTTCCGGCGCAATGTCCACTACCTGATTCTGCAGGGAACGAATACGCTGGCTAATCAGAATGTCGGTATCGGCGCGAGCATAGGTTGCAAACAGCTTCTGCAGCTCGAGTTTTTTCTGCGCCACAAGAGCGTTGAATTCCTCTTCGGAAAGCCCCTCTTTACGCACTTTTGCCAGCTCTTTCGCAACCACACCCAGATTGGCATTCAGCTTATCGCCCGGCGATTCAACGTTAATGGCGCACTGCGCGCGCTGGAACAGCACGCGGCAGTCAAAGCCAAGGCCGATATTCTTCACGTTGTTCTTACTCAGCGTCTGCTGAACGTGCCAGAACAGCGCTTCACGCGCCAGATCGGCACGCCAGTAGCGCAACATCGCCGCGGACTCACGGATTGGCTGCCAGGCGTTGTCCCACATGATGGAGAGGCGATCCTGACGCACGGCATCCGTCATAATACTGACAGGCTCTGCACGCAGCGGAGAGAGCGTTGGGACAGGGGCTGGCGTTTCACGCTTGCCTTTCAAATCACCAAACGCTTTGTTGATCTGCTCCACCACCGCGCGGCTGTCCACGTTACCCACCACGATCAGCGTCATCGCGTCCGGGGTGTACCACTTCTGGTAGAACGATTTTACCTGTTCAGCGTCCACCGGCTGTTTCAGCGGTTCGGCCGGATCGTGTCCCAGTAACGTTGAGCCCTTCAGGCGGTAACGCCACCAGCCCTCTTTGGTATCCCCAGGCCAGGTCGCCACCATGTCGCTGTTGCTCAGCGCATAGTTGACGGTGTCCGGCGTAATCGCCAGATTGCCAGAGGCATCGGAGAGATACGTAAGCGCTTCTTTAAGCAGGTCGTTACGGTTGTTTGGCAGGCTCAGGTTAAACATGGTGTAGTCATACGAGAGAACCGCCGGTGGGAGCGGGCGTTTCGGATCGATGGCCTGCTGCCAAAGCGAACGCACCTGAACCGCTTGCAGGCTGCCGCTCTGCGTGAGCGCCAGCCGGGGAATAAAATGGCTAAAACCGGTTTGCTGAGTGCTTTCCGAGAGGGAACCGGTATTAATGGACAGACGGATTTCAATACGGTCACTGGGACGTTGCGGAGTGGCTAACACCTGCCACTGAAAACCGTTCGCTAATGTCCCTTGTTGCCAGGCCGGGTCTGGCTGGAGCGCATCTGCCTGCACATAACTGGCTGCTGCCATCATCAGCAAACCGCCGGTTAAGAGTCGAATTTTTGTGCCCTGCATGTGAACCCCTGATCAACATTCCTGGTTAAAAAAGAGTGTTTCGCGACGCGCTTCACTCTTAAAGATGACGATGAAAACACGTCGATTAGACCGCGCGTTCGGCAAAACGTCACGGTCAGAAGTGAAATATACCCAAAAAAATCTTGTCGAATTATGACAGGTACGAACAGTTATTATGCGCAGGAGCCCGCATCCCGACAAGGGAATACGGGCATTTGTGACAAGATTAAGAAGATAAACCAGGATTTTTGCTGTCAGTTGAACGATTATTCAGAGTATCGTCGAGCTTTTTGTGATCCAGCTCTTTCACCCATTTCGCCACCACCACCGTTGCCACGCCGTTACCCACCAGGTTAGTTAACGCACGCGCCTCTGACATGAAGCGGTCAATACCCAGAATCAACGCCAGACCCGCCACCGGCAGGTGACCCACAGCAGAAATAGTGGCAGCCAGTACGATAAAGCCACTGCCCGTCACGCCTGCCGCGCCTTTAGAGGAGAGCAGGAGCACCACCAGCAGGGTAATCTGGTGGAAAATATCCATATGGCTGTTGGTCGCCTGAGCGATAAACACGGCTGCCATCGTCAGATATATTGAGGTGCCATCCAGGTTGAAGGAGTAGCCCGTCGGGATCACCAGCCCGACTACCGATTTACGGCACCCCAGCTTTTCCATCTTGTCGAGCATACGCGGCAGCGCCGATTCTGAAGAGGAGGTCCCCAGAACAATCAGCAGCTCTTCGCGGATGTAACGGATGAATTTGAAAATGTTGAAGCCGGTCGCGCGGGCGATGGACCCCAGCACCACGACCACGAAAAGGATACAGGTGATATAGAAGCAGATAATCAGCTGGCCCAGCTGCACCAGCGTACCGACGCCATACTTACCGATGGTGAAGGCCATCGCACCGAAAGCACCGATTGGCGCCAGGCGCATGATCATATTGATGATGCCGAAGATGACCTGCGAGAAGCTTTCAATCACATTAAAGATAAGCTGGCCTTTGCTGCCCAGACGGTGCAGGGCAAAGCCAAACATCACGGCGAACAGCAGAACCTGCAGGATGTTTCCGCTGGCGAACGCGCCAATGACGCTGCCCGGTATTACGTCCAGCAGGAAGGCCACCACGCCCTGGTCCTTCGCCTGCTCGGCATAGACCGCGACCGCTTTGGCATCCAGCGTTGACGGGTCTACGTTCATCCCCGCGCCTGGCTGCACCACGTTGACGATGATCAGACCGATAATCAGCGCAAGGGTACTGACCACTTCAAAATAGAGAAGCGCCACTGCACCGGTACGACCTACCGCCTTCATGCTTTCCATGCCAGCGATGCCCGTCACGACGGTACAGAAGATCACCGGAGCGATGACCATTTTGATGAGCTTAACGAACGCGTCGCCAAGCGGTTTCATTTGCGCGCCCAGTTCAGGGTAATAGTGACCCAGCAGAATACCGATGGCGATGGCTGTCAGGACCTGGAAATAAAGACTTTTGAAGAGTGAGGTTTTCATAAGGTGTCCTTGGGAAGAAAAACCACAGGCTTTGTAAGGTTATGGTTAACCTGCGGCTTTAAAATAACACCCACATAACAGGACAGAAATAAACTCAGTTCAAATTTGAAACACAAATGTTAAGAACTTTGAGCTGGCTCGCACAAGCCAGCAACAAAATTACACTTTTGCGTGGTTGTCAGCGCCAGAAAGGTATCGTTGTTCAAAGACATCCGAAGGAACAGCAGGGGCAAAAAGGAAGCCTTGTCCGCTCTCCACGCCCGCCTCTGCCAGCCAGACGCGCTGTGCTTCGGTTTCAATCCCTTCGGCAATAAGATGCAGGTTGAGACTGCGTGCCATCTGGATAATCGCCTGCACCATGCTGCTGTCGCCCGGCAGACCGTCGACGAACGTTTTGTCAATTTTGAGCACATCCACCGGAAGGGTTTTCATGTGCTGAAGCTGGCGCAGCCCGGCGTAGCCCATGCCAAAATCATCCAGCGCAATGCGAATGCCGGCGTTACGCAGCGGCTTAAGAATGGCGACCGCCTCATTAGGGTCGTCAATGCGCCGGCTCTCCGTTACTTCCAGGGTTAACGTATCAGGCTTAATTCGGTAACGATGGATCAGCTCCAGCATCTCTGAAACCATGGTCGGGTGCATAAGCTGCAGGGCAGACAAATTGACCGACAGCGGCAGCGTCACGCCGCGCTCCTGCCAGGCCGCAAGCTGACGGCAGGACTCCTCCAGCACCCAGTAGCCGACGGTAACCATCAGGCCGCAGGACTCAATGCGCTCAATCAGCCCTTCCGGCAGCTCCCACGAACCATCCGGCTGCTGCAGGCGCAGCAGCGCCTCGGCGCTTTTCACTTCTCCCGTCAGCAAATTCACCTGCGGCTGTAGCCAAAGGGCAAACTGGCGGTTATCCAGCGCGGTCAGGATATCGCTTTCTTCCGTCAGGCGCTGCTGGGCCTTTTCCATCTGCTCCGGGTCGAAGAACTGGATCTGATTTTTCCCTTTGCGCCGGGCGGTAAACGCCGCCGAGAACGCGCGATGATAAAGCTGTTCCGCCGTTAAATCGCCATAGTACATGGCGATACCGATACTGGCGCTCGGGCGAAGCTGGATACCCTGAATGGGCAACCGCTCATTAATGACAGTGAGTACTTGCTGACCTAATGTGATCGCATGCCACGGCTCTTTTACGCCATTGGCAATCACCACCAGGTCGTAGCCGCTGACCTGGGTCAACACCATGCGCGGGGCAAGGACAGACTTCACTTTTTCCACCAGGGTCAGCAGCAGCATTTCGCGCTGGCTCTCCTTGAGCACGCCAGCCGTGTCCTGCAGGGTTTCACAGGCGATTGCCATCAGCGCCGTGGTTTGCTGACGGGCAACGGTCTGCTCCAGCATCGCCATCAGGAAGGCTTTATTGGGAAGCTCCGACACCGGGAAGCGCGTGGCGCTGCTGTTTAACTCCTCCTGCTGACGCTGGATGCGCTGCTGGTTGAGGTTGTAGCTGCGCACCAGCATACCTATCTCATCGTCATGATGCAGACGCGGCAGCTCAAGCTGATGTCCCAGCTGATCCTGCGGCGCAAGCGTATTCAGCTCGCGGGCGATACGGCGCAGCGGATGAACAATCAGCCTGTTAATGCACCAGGTGAGCGCCACGCTGAGGATCAGCGTCATAAGTAAGCAAGTGGTCACTAACGTAACCACCCAGCTCATGACGAATTTATACATGCGGTAGGGGTCCGCCTGTAATACCAGGTAGGCCAGCGGCTGCGGATTCGCAGGGCGTTCGAGTGAATAAACGGGCAGCGAAATTTGCACCGGCAGTTCAAACAGGCGCATCACCATCATCGGGACGGGACGCTCCGGGATAAAGCTCATCCGCAGCGCCTGAAACTGGTTGGGCAAGACGACGTCGGCGCGGCTAACGACGCCAGCAGGCTGAATGCGTTTTAAAATGGTTTCCGCTTCGGGAATATCCCCTTTCAGGATAGAGGCAGAAAGCGGGCCGCGCACCGAGCGGGCGATACTTTCTAACTGCGAAGCCGTGTTATAGCGATTCTGCTGTACGGCATGAAACAGCAAAATTACGCAGAAGAGCAGTACAAACAGCATGGTGACGCCAGAGACCATCGCCATCTGTTTGATTGTTAAGGAACGGCTGACACGCAAAATGACTCTCCACAAAACTCGAAGCGCAGGGCGCGCCAGGGTGCAAACCTGGCGCGCCTGAGTATACCCGATTGCCGCGCTATTAAGAGAGACTTACAAATGGATTAAGGAAAATCCGATTACCAGTCTGCGTACGGGATGAGCGGCTGCGGCGGTAAGTCCATATCGCCCTGCCAGCCTGCAGCAGAGTAACGCACATAGATCAGCGCATGGCTTGGGGTATAGTCTTTCGCTTCCTGAATATCCACACCCATGCCCACAAACCAGTTGGACGTGACGCGGCGTTCGATAATCGCCCGCGCGGTATAACCCGTGCCTGAGGAGCTGCTGCCGGTTTCCATCGCGCCCCGGTCAGTATAGCGGCCTGGCTCATCGGTCGGGATCAGACTCTGGATCGGGTAGCGCAGCTCGTCTTTGGTTTTGGAGTGAGACCAGGACACCGAGCCCCCCAGCTCCCAGGACCAGTTCTCCGTGCGTTTACGCCAGGTCACCGGCAGCGCGAAGGAGACATACTCCTGCGGGCTGTAGTAGCCGCCCTGACCCAGGGTATAACCGCTCAGGTCTTTGTCGTAGTGCCAGAGCATATTGGAGACGCCGACCGTCAGGCGCTCATTGTTTTTATTAATGAGCTTGTAGTAGTAACCCGTCATCCAGCGTACGCGCCAGTTATCTTCCACATTTTTACCCGTCAGCGTTTCCGCGTTCAGGCTGGACCAGACGCCGTTCGCTTCTCCTTTGTCATAGCTCACGCTTACGCCGCCACCGGTGGCACGTACGCCGCCCCAGGTGGTGCCGGTGTTGGTATCTTTTTGTCCGGCAAAGGCCAGCAGAGAGCTGGAGATTGGACGCCGATGGGCGTTAACGGTATAGCCAACAGGCCCCAGGTCGCTGCTGTAGCTGATGCCGCCCACCACGTCGACGACGTCAAAGCCCATTGGCGTGGTGCCAATATCCATCGCCCAGGTTTTATTCTGCCAGCCGACGGCAACGCTTGCGCCATTGTCTGACTGATGGGTATTGCCGCTACACGGCGTCGCAGAACAGGTACCCCAGCTCGGATCGTACTTCCCGTCCTTCGTCGCAAACGAGCCGGCATCCATATTGACCAGATCGCTTCTGAAGAACATGCGTCCGTCAGAGAGCGGGGCATCCACCTGCAGCATGGTGGTATGCGCTTTCAGGTCGGAATAGCCGCCCGTGCCGCTGGAGCCCCAGTAGTCGTGCTGCAGCGTGACGTTAACATCCTGCTGACGGTACAAGTCACCGGCATCACTGCGCACGCCGCGCTTCAGCCAGTCGTCCTTTTCATCGTTACGCGTCAGACGGGTAAAACTGTCGTTGTCGGCCGGACGGGTCGTCGTGACGCCGGACGACACCATCGCATCTTTATAGGTTTCCAGCGCCTGCTGAGGCTGCCCGTTTTGCGCCTGGAAACGCGCGGCATCACGTAATACCAGCGCGTTTTCCATGGAGCCGGGCTGCGATTTAGCCTGCGGAATGATTTTGTTGAAGGTCTGTTCTGCGGCAGCGGAATCGCCCAGGCCTGCCTGCGCCATCGCGATCCGGCGCTGCATGTTGAGCGACTGCGGCTGGCCGTTTTGCGCGGCGGGCAGTTTTGCCAGCTCTGCGCGCGCGGCATCTTTGTTACCCTGCGCGCTATAAATCTCGGTCAGGCCGAGGATCGCGTCTTCGTTCTGCGGTTCACGCTGCAGAACGGCGCTGTACGTCGTTTTCGCCGACGCCAGATCGCCACGCTGCTGCGCCCAGTCCGCCAGCGTCAGGTCGATGCGGGTGGAGGTCGGCTGCTGACGCAGAAGGTTTTCCGCCTCCTGCTCTTTGCCGCTGTCGCGCAGGCGGTTGGCGGTTTCCAGCACCTGGTTACTTTGCAGGCGGTCGGCAAGCTCCTGAATATTGCCGTTCCACTGGCTGCGCGGCAGCGTGTCCAGATGCGCCAGCGCGGCGCGGTCCTGATCGTTTCCGGAAAGATAGAGCCCGCTGGCGTACACCTGATCCGGGTCGGACGGTTTCTGGCTGGCAAGCTGACGCATCAGGGTATCCGCCTGGCTGCGCTGACCCGCGCTGTAGAGATCGCGCGAGAGACGATAGGTTATCCACACGTCGCCGGGAGAGAGCGCCAGACGACGACGCTGAATTTCTGCCGCCTGAGCGTATTTCCCCTGATTTTCCAGCTGTTCTGCCTGAGCGGAAAGCTGCTCGTTGGTCAGACTGCGTTCAATATCATCAATGCTCCGGCGCTGGCTGGCGGAGAGAGACTGGATAAACTGCGAGGCCTTCTCAGGGGACTGCGCGCGGTAAATATTGGCCAGGCCGCGGACCGCATTGCTGTTGCCGCTGTCCATACGCAGCGCCTGGCGATAATAACGTTCCGCCGCGTCGTTATCTTTACGCGCCGCGGCGGCATCGCCCAGCCCCAGCACGGCATAACTGTCGGTATTGTCGATACCGCGTGCCTGCTGATAGTAACGCTCCGCCTGCGCCGGATTATTCGCCTTCAGCGCCGCATCGCCCTGCTGGATCAGCAGCCAGTAACGGTTAACCTTGAGCAAACTGTCCCATTTACCCCGGTTATCGCTCTGGGGATCGAGGGCAATCGCCTTTTCAAACTGCGCCACCGCGCGGGCGCGGTCGCCTTTCTGGGAATAGGCCTGACCAAGGGCGCCCACCGCTTCACTGTCGGCATGGTTGGCGCTGACGGCTTTTTGTAGCTCAGCCACCGCCTTACTCCCCTGCCCGGCATCCACCGCCGCCAGCCCTTCCGCTTTCGCGCGGAACGCCGGATCGGCGAGCTGTTTTTGCTGCGCTTCAAGCTGGGCACGCGCCGCCGCGACGCTATCTCCGTCGCTGAATACGCTCAGGTATTTTTGCAGCGCGCTGACGCTGGCGCTGCTGGCAGGCTGGCCTTTGATTTGGTCATACCACATATCAGACGCCTGGTTACGGCCATTGGTAGATTTGGCCATCTCCTGCAACACCGCAAAGCCTTCATCACGGCGTCCGCTCTGGAACAAAAGCTGGGACAGCGTCGCCTGCAGCTGTGTATTTCCGGGGCTGCTGGTATTTATTTTCTTGAGCTGGTTAATGGCCGCATTCCGGCGAGCAGGGTCTTTCGCGACCACATTCCAGTATTCCGTCGCCACGTCACCGCCCGGCGGGTTGCCGTCAAACAGCTTGTCGTAGGCGGCAATCGCCTCCTGCGTGTGTCCCGTGGTGGCGAGCAATCGCGCCTGCTGGAGCTGCTGGCGGCCATCCGGCGTGGAAAGCAGCATCGTGTTGCGAGATGACTGGTATGCACTTGAGCCCGGCGCGATCCCTTTCAGACGATCCAGCTCTTTTTGCGCGCCGGCGTTATCGCCCTGGCGCAGCAGGTAGCGAAAGCGTGCGGCAATGACGTCAGGGTTGTTCGGGTCAATCAGCTCAAGACGGTAGAGCGACTGACGAACCAAATCCTCACGCTGTGTCGATTCGCCCAGCCGCACCTGCTCCAGAAGCTGTTTCTGCTGCGGAGAGTTGACGGCCTGGGCCCACGGCATAAGCGCCAGGCCAAGCGATAAAGTGAGTAAATTTACTGTGAACTTGCGCATTCCTGGCCCCAATCCGGTATTAATTCACCTTGAGCGGTGAAGCGAAAACGATGCTGATCCCATCCTTGCCCAAAGAGAGTCAGCACGTAGCTGTAATAGGCATTGTTATCGGGAAAATGGTCCGCAACGCGCTGGCGCTGAACCGCCTGGGCATCACGTTGTTGTAAAAACGGCAGCATGGCGGCAGAAAACCCGACCGGGCCATTCCCGGTGCGTTTACCCGTCACCACATCCACTTTCTCCGGCGGCACACCCCGTTTCATTGTCTTTGCCGCCATCGGCTGGAAGCGCGTCAGCAGCCGGGCTTTCTGAGGATCTTTATCACTCATCATTCCCACCCAGAGATAAACGCGGATGGCGTCGTAGCCGCCCACCAGCGACTTATCCTGCTGTAACCGCCAGCCTCTGTTTTTCTGATACTGCACCCAGTCCGGCGAAAAACCTTTCGGCGCACTCTCCAGCAGCAGACGCAGATTGGTTTCACGAAGCTGGGTCCACGGGGTACCAAAACGAGTGAAATAACTCGCTAACTGCGGAGGAAGATAGCTGGGGTTAAAGCGCCAGACGTGTTCATCGGCAAAACCGACTTTACCGGGAAGCAGCATTGCGCCGAGCCCCGGCACTTTCACCACTTCCTCGCTGACAATGCGTTTCAGCAGCGCCTTGCCCGTGCGGGTATAGTCCGGATGTTTCCACAACCGACCCGCTTCGAGCAGTGACCATGCGATCCAGACATCGGCGTCAGAGGCGGAGTTGGTATCAATCACCGCCCACGTCTCTTTATCTTTCTGACCCCATAGCCAGGCTGGCAGATGGTCGTTGAGATTGCCGCTGGCAAGATTATCTCGCGTCCAGGTCAGCACCTGGTCAAACGCGTTGCGATCGTTCGCCGACAGAGCAAAGAACAAGGCGTAGCTTTGCCCTTCCGACGTCGTAATTTTGCGCGTGTCGCTGGGATCAACGACACGCCCGCCCTCGCTGATGTAATCCTTTTTAAACTGCTCCCAGGCAGGCCAGGTACAGGCGGCGCGAAGAGGAAGCGCCGCCAGCATCAACGCTGCTAATACACACCAGCGAAAGGCTTTCATCACATCTTACTCATCCGGGTTCAGACGACGACGGCTGATGATACGCAGCAGACGCCACAGCACCCATGCCAGCAAGACCACGCTAACCGCAGCCAGGATGGCGAGCAGAACCGGATGGTTAGCCAGCGCATACCACAGGCGTTCGAACCACGGCAGATGGCCTACGTAATACACATCACCCACGCGCAAGCTATTGACGCCGGACTCGCGGATCACCGACACGGAACCAAACATCGCGGCACGTTTACCGCTGTCGTTCATGGCCGTATTAAGCAGCTCATACCCGCGCGGGCTGTCCGCCAGGAGAGCCACCACGCTACGCTGGTCGTTATATGGTGACTGGAAGCCCACCACCGCAGCCATTGCCCCCTGAGACGTTACCGTCGTCTGCGCGCTGGCCTGACGATCGTTCTCATCCGGCATAATGCTCGGGAAATCGGTCTGGCGCAGCGGCGTGTTAACCCAGGACTGGGCCGCTTTCACCAGCAGATCGATACGTTTGTCATCCTTCAGCTTGTCCGGAATGGTACCGATCACCAGAATGTCAGCGTCTTTGTTCTGAATCTGGCTGCCATCGTCCGTCAACGTGACGTTAATCGCCGGTAATCCCGTCTGTCCCCCAACGGTCGCCATGGTGTCCAGCAGAGTCGTGACCTGCCCTTCGCTTGGCGCTTTTGGCATCACCACAATGGAGTCAGAGAGATCGGCCATGCGGCTGAACGGGAAGCCCGCGTTAGCAAAGGCGCGCAGATCCGGCATCGCCAGGAAGTGATAGTACTTCGAGAAGTCGATGGTCGACTCATCGCCAATCACAACGTGGTTCTGTACGGGCTGGAAGGTGATGCAGTTTTCCGCCGAGCCGCCAGGCATCGGGTTCATGTACTGGAAGTCAAAGCGCAGCTGGTTTATCGCACCCAGCTTCAGTGCCGGGATAGAGACATCCGTTTTACCGTCCAGCAGACCCTGCAATACCGGCAGGCGAAGCATCAGGCGGTTAGTATCCTGCGTGCTTTGCAGGCTGAACGATTGCAGGAACTGGTTGTTCAGGCTGATATCCATGCGCGAGCTGTCTTTGGTCGCTGGCGCGGTATAACGGTAGTTCAGATTGATATCAATGCCGTTGGTACGCAGCAGGTACAAATCCGGCGGCAGATTCATTGACAGGCTAATCGGCGCAGGCTCAAGCCCCGTCGCCTGCAGCTGTTCTTCATAGGTTTTCAGCTCGCCAAATGTCACCGCACGGTCGGTACGCACCCAGTTTGGCGCATCATAAGGTTTACGCGCCAGCAGCGGTTTGACCTCATCCACCACCACGCTGTTACCGCGGAAAAGGACGTTGCCCTGGGCAATCGCTTTTGCTGCCTGCACCAGATCTTTATCGTCGCGGCCAAAGACCACCAGCAGCTTCACGTACGGGTTTTCCGGGTGGCTTATCATCTCAACGGTCGGCGCTTTGACGTCCGGATGATCGCGCAGGAAGGCCGGACGTTTTGCGTTGGTCGCAAACACAATGGCATTTCTGTCCGGCAGCTTGTCATACATGGCCGGGAAGCTCTGTCCACGCCAGCCGGCACGTGAACCAAACCAGGACGCCACAATGGTGGCCGCCAGCTGCTCGGTCACGTCCGGGGAAGATGCAAACACCATCGGCAGCGTGAGCGGACGGTTATCACGCGGGTCAAAGAACGGAACCGGGAATGCCGAGAGATCGTTTTTCAGCGCCAGCGACTGGTAGGTCATCTGCAGCGAGGAGTTACGCCCGACGTCCATCCACAGCGTGTTGCTGGACGGGTTTTCGCAAACATCGCGGTAGTGACCGACAAATTCCAGGCGAATACGGTTAAAGTCGGTGATGAACAGCGGGTTGATCGGCACCTGAGCCTGGGTTTTCTTGCCCAGCTGCTCTTTCGTGACCGGCAGAACGTCCATCAGCTCATCATTCAGGTAGACCTTCAGCTGAGACTGTGTCGGCAGCAGAGACGGCGACGGGGTGTATTCAAGGTTCAGCACCGCATTAGAGACGACCTCATCGCTGCGCATGCCAAACTCAATGCCGCCGTTAGGGTTGATGCCGCGCAGCACCATACTGCCCGGAGGCGGTGCGATTTGCGCAAAGGTCAGCTTCACGTCCCGTGACGGCGCATTGTCTGCGACGACGGGCGCATTCGCCCCCCGGACGCCCGGCATCACCTGCCCGATGACCTGGCCGTCTGCCGGCAGGGTGTTCCCCTCCGTTGGCTGGTTCGGCACGATATTTTCTGTTTGACCAGGTGCCGCGGTGACAACCGGATCGGTTGCTTGCGCGACGACAGGTACCGTTGGCGCAGGCGTTGCCGCTGCGTTACCAGGAGCTGCGTTAGCCATTGTTGCGGGGATAACATTCATCCCCATTGCCACTGCACATAACCAGGAAAGTTTTGTTTTCATCGCGTTATCATCATTGTTGAGCCATAACCGGGTCCGCCTGCTTCGCCTCATCCCGCTCAGGACGACGAGGAATGAACGACACGACCCAGGAAACCAGCGAAGTAAGTGACCGGAAAATTAATTTCACCGACGACGGGGCAAATTCTGCAAGGTGACGATAGCCACGGAACCCCAGCTTCAGAATATCCAGCAGGCTTTCCAGTGGTTTATCTTCCGGGAAGCTGTCCTGCCAGAGAGCCCACGTATCCGCGCGGGCAAACGTACACTGCACAAAATCGATATGTTGCTTTTTGGTCAACGGCATCAGCTGCAGACCGACTTCATTGCCCGCCACGCGAACCACCTGCGTCGGGAAGACATACTCCTGCTGACCGCGCTTAAGCAGCAGGTTAACTTTCTGCCCTTCCAGCACCTTCGCCTGACCGTTGATTTTGATCCCCAGACCACCGTCAGAGAAGTCGTGCACGGTACAGGAGAAGAGGTGACCATCTTCACGGGCAATCGCTGCAGGCATGCAGATTTCCACGCGATGCGCGCGACGAACCTGTTTGCTCTCCACCGACACCGCCACCGCGCCGCCGAGGATAATCAGGTTGTAGAAGACCCAGGCCATACTGACGAAGACGGTCAGGATTTCGTTTTCCGGGCCGTAGTAGTAGCGCCAGATACCGGCGATGACGCCCACGATATTCAGCAGTACCAGGAAGATATACGGACGGGAGATCACCCAGTCGACGTACTCCTCTTCCACCAGGCCGCCCTTCGCGGTGACGTTGAATTTACCTTTGTGCGGGTTAATTAGCGCCACCATCGTCGGCGGCGCGATGTACCAGGCCAGCACCGTTTCGTAGATTTCACTCCAGAAAGAATGGCGGTATTTACCCTGTATCTTCGAGTTCGTGAGGCTCGCATGAATCATGTGCGGCAGAACAAACAGCGCAATCATCAGCGCCGGGGCGTAAATGATATAAGCATGAAGGAGCAGGAACGCCAGCGGCGCGGTCAGGAAGATGAGCCGCGGAATACCGGATAAGAAGTGGAACATGGCGTTGACGTAGCAGAGACGTTGCGCCAGCTTGAGCCCTTTCCCTATCAGTGGGTTATCGAGACGGAAAATCTGCACCATCCCGCGCGCCCAGCGAATACGCTGGCCAATGTGCGCCGACAGTGACTCCGTAGCCAGACCGGCAGCCTGCGGAATACGCATATAGGCTGAGGTATAGCCACGACGGTGCAGGCGCAGAGAGGTGTGCGCATCTTCAGTCACCGTTTCGACGGCGATACCGCCAATTTCATCCAGCGGTTTACGGCGGATAACCGCACAGGAGCCGCAGAAGAAGGTGGCATCCCACATGTCGTTTCCGTCCTGCACCAGGCCATAGAACAGCGTGCCTTCGTTCGGGGTTTTACGGAAACGGCCAAGGTTACGTTCAAACGGATCCGGCGAGAAGAAGTGGTGCGGCGTCTGCATCATCGCCAGCTCTTTCTCCTTCAGGAACCAGCCCATGGTCATCTGCAGGAACGAGCGCGTCGGCACGTGGTCACAGTCAAAGATCGAGACAAATTCCCCTGTGGCATACTTCAACGCGTTGTTGATGTTCCCAGCTTTTGCATGTTCGTGAGTCGGACGGGCGATGTACTCGACGCCAACCTCCTCTGCGAACTGGCGGAACGCCGGACGGTTGCCGTCATCCAGGATCCAGACCTTGAGCTTGTCTTTCGGCCAGTCGATGCCCAACGCCGCATAAATGGTGTTTTTCACCACGCTCAGATCTTCGTTGTAGGTCGGTACAAAGAGATCGACAGACGGCCACTGCGCGGTGTCTTTAGGCAGCGGAACCGGCTGACGGTTGAGCGGCCAAATGACCTGGAAATAGCCCAGCACCAGCACGATCCAGGCGTAGGTTTCTGCAAACAGCAGCACCAGGCCGCACACCAGGCTGACCGGGTCGTCCCAGTTCAGGGTTGAGGTATAACGCCACCAGATGTATCGACAGGAGACGGTTAACGACAACACAATCAGCATCAGCGCCGAGAAGCGGCCCGGAATACGGCGGACCAGCAGCGCCACGCCCCACAGCAGGATCAGGAAGGTGAACTGCGCCAGAGGGTTGAAAGGTTGCGTAATACAGACCAGCGCCAGAATGAGCGAGAACACCACGATCACGCCGAGGATAAAACGCCGCAGGCCCGGGTGGAGATGCCCGAGCTCTTTGTGGTTATCCAGGTGGCTGGTCTTATCGCTTACGCTGTTGGGCAGTTTATCCAGCCACTGGTGGTAGCGTTCGCGTAACTGTTGCACGCGGGAGAAACTGCGCCAGTGCGGCGTTATTGTCTCTGAGCGGGATGACGTGACCGCCAGCCAGATGGCCTGAATGAGATAACGCGCCGGATCCAAAGGACGCGGCCGGTCGGGATTAATGTGCGGATAGAGCTCACTGTGCCGTGCGCGTATGCGCTGCCAGCGCGGGTGTTCGAGTGGAATAAACATCCAGGCCAGAATCATCCAGAAACAGCCGAGCGCGGCGCTAAATGCCGAAGCACCGTGCCGGCGGAAATGCCGGTAGCGTTCGCTCAAACGCGAACTGACCGGCGGGATGAGTAACCAGCTGGCGAGACGACTCATACAGAACTCCCTGCCTGCTCCGCACCGTTGGCGAAGTTCAGCAGACACCAGTTAGCCAGCGTCAGGATCTCTTCTGCCGCCAGTGAATCGCTGCGGTATTCGCCGAGCGGTTGCTTAGACGCAAGGCATTCCGCCATTCCCTCATCGCGATGGATGACTATGGGAAGCAGACGGCGCTGGCTTTGCAGCCACACCTGATACAGATCGTCCTGGATCTGGCTGCCGATGCGCAAATCGTTAATCAGGATATGGCCATTTTGAGGTAGCCCCTGCTGATGCAGGCGGATATGGCAGTTCGCATCGACGTTGACGATCGAGAGCACATGATCGCACTGCGCGATGAGCTGTCGGGTCAGCGTGCCGGCACCGTGCGGCAGATCCAGCAGGATCCATTTATAGTGTCCCTTTTCTTTCAGGGTTTGCAGCGCCAGCGTGAATTGCGAAAACAGGCGCTGATACGCGGCTTCATTCTCGCGTTCCGTGGTGGTCAGCTGACCAAACGGCAGCAGATCGAGCTGGGAGGTATAGCGCATCCCTGCATCCTGCCAGTCTTTATCATCAAGCAGCGCGCGGGCCCAGCCCTCTTCGCGTGAAAAGTCGACATTAAACGACATACGCAACAAATTATCGGCGCAGGCGTCAATAACCAGCACCGATTCACCTAAAAGCTGTAATGACCACGCCAGCGCCGCGGTAACTGATGTGGTACCCACACCGCCACGGACACCCTGTAATCCGAGTATGGCCATCAATGGCTCCCTTATTGTTGATGGGCGAATTCAGCTAATAACGGCCAGCGTTTAATAGCCGCAGCCAACTGTTCCCGCTGGGAAATATCGGTGTAATCTATTTCAGGTAAAGAAAAGGCCTGCGTCAGCGCCAGAAAATCGTTTTGGAATGTGTAACCCAGGGTCGAATCGACTGGGGTTCCGGGTTCATTATTATCCATTCTTTTTCCATCCCTTTGCGTAGAATCGCCAGATCAGAAGTAGCGAGGCATCCTGCCCTATGAAATTTCATTTACATGCTAAATCTGATGTTCTTTAATTTCAATGTTAGGTTTATTTCTACGCTTTCGCTAGTAAACTGAGATACAGATAAATTAGACGAAAAGAGGGACACCGTGGACTCCATATTTTCTATTGGCATCCAGTCATTATGGGACGAATTGAGCCACATGCCAGTCGGAGGAGTCTGGTGGATTAATACGGACCGTAATGAAGATGCTATCAGTCTGGTAAACCAGACAATTGCCGCTCAGGATAAGGATTCCCGCGTGGCCGTCATTAGCATGGGCGAAGAACCCCGGAAAATTATCTCGCTTGAAAGTGGTCGCGGCCCCCAGACGGTGCGATTATTTTCCATGACATCGGAAGCCGATAGTCTATACTTTTTGTCCCGCGACGTTCAGTGCTCTATTGATCCGGATCACTATTTAGTGATTCTTAAATGTGCAAATAACGTCCTGCAAAATATGCCTGCTGAAAAACTGCTGCCATGGCTGGAAAAAATCAATAAATGGGCAAAATTTCAAAATTGCACGCTATTGATAGTCAATCCCGGCAGTAATAATGACAAGCTGTTCTCACTTTTAATGGGCGAATATCGCTCCCTGTTCGGTCTGGCAAGCATTCGTGACCAGGCGGGCAGCTATCTCTACGATATTGCCTTCTGGTGTAATGAAAAAGGCGTGAGCGCCAGGCAGCAGCTTACGCTGAAACATATCGAGGGCGAGTGGCACCTGGCGCAGCAGGAAGAGACCGTGGTGCAGCCGCGCAGTGATGAAAAACGCATCCTGAGCCATATCGCGGTTTTAGAGGGAGCACCTGCCCTGTCGGAAAACTGGTCACTGTTTGAATCTAATGAAGCCCTTTTCCATGAAGCCCGCACAACCCAGGCGGCAACCCTTATTTTCTCGCTGATGCAGAATAACCAGATTGAGACGCTGGCAAGGCAAATCCACACCTTACGCCGCCAGCGCGGCAGTGCGTTAAAAATCATCGTGCGCGAAAATAATACCAGCCTGCGCGCCACCGATGAGCGCCTGCTTCTGGGCTGCGGCGCCAATATGGTTATTCCATGGAATGCGCCGTTGTCACGCTGTCTGACGCTTATCGAAAGCGTTCAGGGCCAGCAGTTTAGCCGCCATGTACCGGAAGATATTTCCACGCTGCTCTCCATGACGCAGCCGATGAAGCTGCGTGGATACCAAAAATGGGATACCTTCTGCGACGCCGTCGGCAACATGATGAGCAACACGCTTCTTCCTGCTGACGGAAAAGGGGTCATGGTCGCCCTGCGTCCCGTACCGGGTATTCGCGTTGAACAGGCGCTCACCTTATGTCGCCCGAACCGTACGGGGGACATTATGACCATTGGTGACAATCGCCTGGTACTGTTTTTGTCCTTCTGCCGGGTGAACGATCTCGATACGGCACTTAACCACATCTTCCCCCTGCCTACCGGGGATATTTTCTCGAACCGTATGATTTGGTTCGAAGATAATACCATCGGCGCGGAGCTGGTGCAGATGCGTGCGCTCCAGCCTGAACAATGGGTTAAGCCGCTCGCCATTAAGAGCGATGCCAAGCCGATCCTCAATGCCAGACACGATGGACACGTGTGGCGTCGGGTTCCGGAACCCCTTCGCTTATTAACAGACAACGCGGAGAACGCATCATCATGAATATCAGCGATATCATTCAACTGGTTATATTCTGTGCGCTGATCTTTTTCCCGCTTGGCTACTATGCGCGCCATTCCATACGCCGTATCCGCGATACGGCCAGGGTGCTGTTTATAAAACCTCGCTACGTAAAACCAGCCGGAACACTGACACGGGCATCACACGTCAAGGCAGACCGAAAACATGACTAACTCTACCTATACCGCTTCGTCACCCTCGCCGCTCTGGCAATACTGGCGCGGCCTTTCCGGCTGGAACTTCTACTTTCTGGTGAAGTTTGGTCTGCTGTGGGCAGGCTATCTGAATTTCCATCCCCTTCTCAACCTCGTGTTTATGGCCTTCCTGCTGATGCCGCTGCCGAATATCAGGCTGCATCGCTTACGCCACTGGGTAGCCATCCCTGTCGGGTTTGCGCTGTTCTGGCATGATACCTGGCTACCGGGGCCTGACAGCATTATGAGCCAGGGGTCGCAGGTGGCGGGCTTTAGCGCCAGCTATGTCCTCGATCTGACCGAGCGCTTTATTAACTGGCAGATGATTGGCGCGGTATTTGTGCTGCTGGTTGCCTGGCTGTTCCTGTCACAGTGGATCCGCGTCACGGTGTTTGTCGTCGCGATTATGATCTGGCTTAACGTGCTGACGCTGGCTGGGCCGAACTTTTCGCTGTGGCCTGCCGGTCAACCGACCACCACGGTGACCACCACAGGGGGAAGCGCAGCGGCAACCGTCACCACGGCAGGCGATACGCCTGTGGTGGGTGATATCCCAACCCAGACCGCACCGCCGACCTCGACCAACCTGAACGCCTGGCTCTCCAGTTTCTATACCGCAGAAGACAAGCGACAGACTAAATTCCCGGATGCGCTGCCGGCGGATGCTCAACCGTTTGAACTGCTGGTGATCAACATCTGCTCTCTCTCCTGGGCCGATGTGGACGCCGCCGGTTTAATGTCTCATCCGCTGTGGTCACATTTCGACATTCAGTTTAAAGATTTCAACTCTGCCACCTCGTACAGCGGCCCGGCGGCGATCCGCCTGCTGCGTGCAAGCTGCGGTCAGACATCGCATAAAAACCTGTATCAACCCGCCGGCAACCAGTGTTATCTGTTCGATAACCTTTCAAAACTGGGCTTTACGCAGCATCTGATGCTGGGGCATAACGGCCAGTTCGGTAACTTCCTGAAAGAGGTGCGCGAACAGGGTGGCATGCAGGCACCGCTGATGGACCAAACCGGTCTTCCTGTCTCTCTGCTGGGCTTCGACGGTTCACCCGTTTATGACGACACTGCCGTCCTGCAACGCTGGCTGCAGACCATCGAAAAAGACAGTAATCCACGCAGCGCGACGTTCTTTAATACCCTGCCGCTCCACGACGGTAACCATTTCCCGGGCGTGAGCAAAACGGCAGATTATAAAGTGCGTGCGCAGAAATTCTTCGACGAGCTGGACGCGTTCTTCACGGAGCTGGAAAAATCAGGCCGTAAAGTGATGGTGGTTGTGGTGCCTGAGCACGGTGGCGCGCTGAAAGGTGACAGAATGCAGGTGTCAGGCCTGCGTGATATCCCAAGCCCGTCCATCACCAACGTGCCTGCAGGCATCAAATTCTTTGGAATGAAGGCTCCGCATCAGGGCGCACCGATTGAGATTACGCAGCCAACCAGCTATCTGGCGATTTCAGAACTGGTTGCCCGCGCCGTTGACGGGAAGCTGTTCGTGGAAGATAGCGTGAACTGGGATCAGCTCACCAGCAAACTGCCGCAAACGGCGGAAGTCTCAGAGAACGCCAACGCGGTTGTCATTCAATATCAGAACAAACCGTACGTTCGCCTGAACGGCGGGGATTGGGTACCGTATCCGCAGTAACTGATTTATCCCTCACCCTCTCCCCATCGGGGAGAGGGGATAGTCAGTGCGTTATTATTGCGCTGAAATCCACACCAGCATTTTCAGACTTGCCGAATAGTAGTCGTCTTTAGAGGTGATTTCGGGTTCTCCGGAAGGCTGTCCCACCGTTAAATCACGCACGGCCAACAGGCCGCCTTCCATCATGTAGGGCGCATATTCGTTGGTCGTGACGTTAACCCAGGCGGGAGTTTGTTCCCGGGGGAACTGACCGAACCAGGCCTTCCACGGCGTCAGCAACGGGCTTTGCTTATCAGACCAAGCAAGGTACAGCGGAATACGAATCGCGTCATAGCTCATTCGCGGCGGCCAGCCTTTAGCAGGAGCCAGCTTGCCGCCAGATGCCAGTGAAACCCAGTCAGCGGGCAGATTCGCTTTGCCAGAGCCCATTTTCCCCAGCAGACGTTTCCCGTCCTTAATCAAATCGCGCCAGACCGGCAAATGACTGCGTCCGGCGAAGGCCTGCCAGGCCGGAAACACGAAATAGGAAGGATTAAGGACCACTTCACCCTCAAGCTTAAATCCCTGAACGCCGGGCAGCATCACGCGGTAGCCCGCATAGCGGATCACGCTGTGGTCAATCAGTGCTTTTGTAATGGCATCCGATGCGGCGCTGTAGCGCTTGTCATGCCAGCGGGCGTCGGCTTTGAGCAACGCCCAGGCAATCAGCACATCACCATCTGCAGCGTTGTTTTTGTCGGCGACCGGGTTGGACTCTGCGGGGTTATAGCGCCAGTAGAATAAACCATTTTCTTTGTTCTTCAGCTGACTGTCTGTCCATTGCCAGAGCTTATCGAACGTGGCTTTATCGTCGTTGGCCACCGCCATCAGCATGGCAAAACCCTGACCTTCCGTATGGGACACGCCGCCATTGCCGGTATCGACAATGCGACCTTCCGGTTTGAAAAAGCGGACCTTATAACTCTCCCAGGCCCGATCCGCATGAGAGAGAGGCGAGAACAGCAGACTCATCATGACGGCCAGCGTCGCGCAGACGGGTTTTCGCATAATTAACTCAATCCGGTTATTCGGCACTTCGCAGTGAAATCTCACCGCCCATCCAGGGTTTGATCGCGCCATCCTGCTCCAGGAGCAGCGCGCCCTGTGCGTCAATACCGCGGGAAGTTCCGTAGATCTCTTTATCACCAATCAGCAATTTCACCGGGCGATTGAGGAAGTTATCCAGCTTTTCCCAACGCGACAGGAACGGTGCCAGCCCTTCCTGTTCAAAAAGCGTGAGTGAGCTACGCAACTCTTTAATCATACGTACGGAAAGGGTGTTACGATCGATAACGATCCCCGCCTCCTGGAGGTTAGTCCAGGCCTGATTCACCACATCATTTTGTACATTGCGCATCACCATATTGAGGCCTGCGCCAATGACGATCTGTGCCGCATCGCCCGTTTTTCCCGTCAGTTCGACAAGAATACCCGCAAGTTTACGATCGTTGAGGTACAGGTCATTAGGCCATTTAACGCGTACCTTATCCGCTCCCAGATCGTGCAGCACTTCCGCCATGACGATGCCGATGACCAGACTCAGGCCAATGGCAGCGGCCGGGCCCTGATCGAGTCGCCAGTACATGGACAGATAGAGGTTGGCGCCAAATGGCGAAAACCATTTGCGTCCGCGACGGCCACGACCGGCCTGTTGATATTCAGCAACGCAGGCATCGCCTGATTTTAGCTCAGGCAGACGATCCAGAAGATACTGGTTCGTTGAATCAATCACCGGCAGCACCGCAACATTGCCGTGTCCAATCTGGCTGCGGATCGTTTCTTCATTCAGCAATTGAATAGGCTCCGGCAGGCTGTAGCCTTTTCCGGGAACCGTGAACACATCAACACCCCAGTCGCGCAGCGTCTGAATATGCTTGTTAATGCCGGCACGGCTCATGCCAAGCTGCTCACCCAGCAGCTCGCCAGAATGAAACTCACCGTCAGCAAGGATGCTAATCAGGGTTAAGGGGATGGTATTGTCTTTCACGCGATGGCCTCCACGGCATTGACTTCACCTGTGCGGCCAATGAAGCGAACTTCTGGCTCCAGCCAGACGTTAAACTTTTCGCCCACACGCTGACGAACATAATGAGCCAGCTGTACAACATCATCGCTGGTCGCATCGCGTTGATTAATCAGTACCAGGGCCTGCTGTTGGTGAACGGCAGCACCGCCTACTGAAGTGCCTTTTAGCTGGCATTGATCGATGAGCCACCCCGCGGCCAGCTTCACGCTGCCATCCGCCTGAGGGTAATGTGGCGCTGCTGGCCATCCTTCAAGGAAGGCTTTTGCATTTTCGCTGCTGATAACCGGGTTTTTGAAGAAGCTTCCAGCGTTTCCATTTACTTTTGGATCGGGAAGTTTGGTCATCCGCATATGGCAAACCGAGTCAAAAACGTCACGGGCGGTTACGGTAGCCGGATCGAGACGCGTTAAATCTCCGTAGGTCAACACCGGCTGCCAGTTCTTCGACAGGTGCAGACCCACGGCGACAATCACGTAGCGGTCCTGATATTCATGTTTGAAGATACTGTCACGATAGCCAAATCGGCACTGTTCTGCCGTTAAACGCTTAGCCGTTCCGGTTGCCAGTTCGATGCAGTCGACATATTCACAGACATGTTTCAGTTCGATGCCGTAGGCGCCGATGTTTTGAATAGGTGACGATCCGGCGCAGCCTGGAATAAGCGCAAGGTTTTCCAGACCCGGCATCCCTTTTTCGAGGGTAAATTGCACCAGATGATGCCAGTTTTCTCCGGCACCCACGTGCACAAGCCAGCTATCGGCACGCTCTTCCACATCAATTCCCATGATGCGGTTAACGATCACCGTTCCCGCAAAATCATCGAGAAACAGGACATTACTTCCTTCGCCCAGAATCAGTACGGGTTCGTTATTTTCTGTCGCGTTTTGCCATGCATCCAGCAGCTGCTGTGCAGTATCGGCACGTACAATTTGATTAGCATTGCGTTGAATGCCAAAGGTATTCCAGGGCTTAAGGGAGTGGTTCATAGACGCTATCCTGATGCAAAAACGCAGGTAGTTTACCGTATAAGCAGGGTATTGGGGGATTAGTTTGTGCGCCGTATAAACGCAAAAAGGCCATCCTTCCGGATGGCCTCTCTACTTATTTGATGCCTGGCAGTTCCCTACTCTCACATGGGGAGACCCCACACTACCATCGGCGCTACGGCGTTTCACTTCTGAGTTCGGCATGGGGTCAGGTGGGACCACCGCGCTAAAGCCGCCAGGCAAATTCTGTTAAATCTGTATCAGGCTGAAATTGATTGTCTGTCTCTCGTCCGCCGAAACAGCTTCGGCGTTGTAAGGTTAAGCCTCACGGTTCATTAGTATCGGTTAGCTCAACGCATCGCTGCGCTTACACACCCGACCTATCAACGTCGTAGTCTTCAACGTTCCTTCAGGACTCTCAAGGAGTCAGGGAGAACTCATCTCGGGGCAAGTTTCGTGCTTAGATGCTTTCAGCACTTATCTTTTCCGCATTTAGCTACCGGGCAATGCCATTGGCATGACAACCCGAACACCAGTGATGCGTCCACTCCGGTCCTCTCGTACTAGGAGCAGCCCCCCCTCAATTCTCCAGCGCCCACGGCAGATAGGGACCGAACTGTCTCACGACGTTCTAAACCCAGCTCGCGTACCACTTTAAATGGCGAACAGCCATACCCTTGGGACCTACTTCAGCCCCAGGATGTGATGAGCCGACATCGAGGTGCCAAACACCGCCGTCGATATGAACTCTTGGGCGGTATCAGCCTGTTATCCCCGGAGTACCTTTTATCCGTTGAGCGATGGCCCTTCCATTCAGAACCACCGGATCACTATGACCTGCTTTCGCACCTGCTCGAGCCGTCACTCTCGCAGTCAAGCTAGCTTATGCCATTGCACTAACCTCCTGATGTCCGACCAGGATTAGCTAACCTTCGTGCTCCTCCGTTACTCTTTGGGAGGAGACCGCCCCAGTCAAACTACCCACCAGACACTGTCCGCAACCCGGATTACGGGTCTACGTTAGAACACCAGCCATTAAAGGGTGGTATTTCAAGGTCGGCTCCACGCAGACTGGCGTCCACGCTTCAAAGCCTCCCACCTATCCTACACATCAAGGACCAGTGTTCAGTGTCAAGCTATAGTAAAGGTTCACGGGGTCTTTCCGTCTTGCCGCGGGTACACTGCATCTTCACAGCGAGTTCAATTTCACTGAGTCTCGGGTGGAGACAGCCTGGCCATCATTACGCCATTCGTGCAGGTCGGAACTTACCCGACAAGGAATTTCGCTACCTTAGGACCGTTATAGTTACGGCCGCCGTTTACCGGGGCTTCGATCAAGAGCTTCGCGTTGCCGCTAACCCCATCAATTAACCTTCCGGCACCGGGCAGGCGTCACACCGTATACGTCCACTTTCGTGTTTGCACAGTGCTGTGTTTTTAATAAACAGTTGCAGCCAGCTGGTATCTTCGACTGATTTCAGCTCCACCCGCAGGGGCTTCACCTACATATCAGCGTGCCTTCTCCCGAAGTTACGGCACCATTTTGCCTAGTTCCTTCACCCGAGTTCTCTCAAGCGCCTTGGTATTCTCTACCTGACCACCTGTGTCGGTTTGGGGTACGATTTCGTGTTACCTGATGCTTAGAGGCTTTTCCTGGAAGCAGGGCATTTGTTACTTCAGCACCGTAGTGCCTCGTCATCACACCTCAGCGTTAAAAGAGTTCCGGATTTACCTAAAACTCCCGCCTACATGCTTAAACCGGGACAACCGTCGCCCGGCTAACATAGCCTTCTCCGTCCCCCCTTCGCAGTAACACCAAGTACAGGAATATTAACCTGTTTCCCATCGACTACGCCTTTCGGCCTCGCCTTAGGGGTCGACTCACCCTGCCCCGATTAACGTTGGACAGGAACCCTTGGTCTTCCGGCGTGCGGGCTTTTCACCCGCATTATCGTTACTTATGTCAGCATTCGCACTTCTGATACCTCCAGCACCCCTCACAGGACACCTTCAACGGCTTACAGAACGCTCCCCTACCCAACAACGCATAAGCGTCGCTGCCGCAGCTTCGGTGCATGGTTTAGCCCCGTTACATCTTCCGCGCAGGCCGACTCGACCAGTGAGCTATTACGCTTTCTTTAAATGATGGCTGCTTCTAAGCCAACATCCTGGCTGTCTGTGCCTTCCCACATCGTTTCCCACTTAACCATGACTTTGGGACCTTAGCTGGCGGTCTGGGTTGTTTCCCTCTTCACGACGGACGTTAGCACCCGCCGTGTGTCTCCCGTGATAACATTCTTCGGTATTCGTAGTTTGCATCGGGTTGGTAAGCCGGGATGGCCCCCTAGCCGAAACAGTGCTCTACCCCCTAAGATGAGTTCACGAGGCGCTACCTAAATAGCTTTCGGGGAGAACCAGCTATCTCCCGGTTTGATTGGCCTTTCACCCCCAGCCACAAGTCATCCGCTAATTTTTCAACATTAGTCGGTTCGGTCCTCCAGTTAGTGTTACCCAACCTTCAACCTGCCCATGGCTAGATCACCGGGTTTCGGGTCTATACCCTGCAACTTAACGCCCAGTTAAGACTCGGTTTCCCTTCGGCTCCCCTATACGGTTAACCTTGCTACAGAATATAAGTCGCTGACCCATTATACAAAAGGTACGCAGTCACACCACGAAGGTGCTCCCACTGCTTGTACGTACACGGTTTCAGGTTCTTTTTCACTCCCCTCGCCGGGGTTCTTTTCGCCTTTCCCTCACGGTACTGGTTCACTATCGGTCAGTCAGGAGTATTTAGCCTTGGAGGATGGTCCCCCCATATTCAGACAGGATACCACGTGTCCCGCCCTACTCTTCGAGTTCACAACCTGTGTGCTTTCGTGTACGGGGCTATCACCCTGTATCGCCGGACTTTCCAGACCGTTCCACTAACACACAAGCTGATTCAGACTCTGGGCTGCTCCCCGTTCGCTCGCCGCTACTGGGGGAATCTCGGTTGATTTCTTTTCCTCGGGGTACTTAGATGTTTCAGTTCCCCCGGTTCGCCTCGTTAACCTATGTATTCAGTTAACGATAGTGTGACGAATCACACTGGGTTTCCCCATTCGGACATCGCCGGGTCAAAGGTTCATATCACCTCGCCGGCGCTTTTCGCAGATTAGCACGTCCTTCATCGCCTCTGACTGCCAGGGCATCCACCGTGTACGCTTAGTCGCTTAACCTCACAACCCGAAGATGTTTCTTTCGATTCATCATCAAATTGCGAAAATTTGAGAGACTCGAACACACATAACATGTGTGTCGTTTCAATTTTCAGCTTGATCCAGATTTTTAAAGAGCAAAACTTCGCAGTGCACCTTTTCAGGTTCACTCTGAAGTTTTCTTGTGTTCGCAGTAAAAGATGGTGGAGCTATGCGGG
The DNA here is from genome assembly GCF_036487345.1 of Enterobacter cloacae complex sp. CARB60. Lineage (NCBI taxonomy): Bacteria > Pseudomonadati > Pseudomonadota > Gammaproteobacteria > Enterobacterales > Enterobacteriaceae > Enterobacter > Enterobacter cloacae complex sp. CARB60. The sequence continues at coordinate 90,083 of NZ_JAZKLC010000002.1, read as the reverse complement.
ATCGAACCGCAGACCTCCTGCGTGCAAAGCAGGCGCTCTCCCAGCTGAGCTATAGCCCCATCGTTTTTAATCTCTGTACCGCTCATCCTTTAAAAGGAGTTTGGTAGGCCTGAGTGGACTTGAACCACCGACCTCACCCTTATCAGGGGTGCGCTCTAACCACCTGAGCTACAAGCCTGCAGAGATTTTTACTGCTGTTTTTCATCAGACAATCTGTGTGAGCACTACAAAGGCAGGTTCTTTAAGGTAAGGAGGTGATCCAACCGCAGGTTCCCCTACGGTTACCTTGTTACGACTTCACCCCAGTCATGAATCACAAAGTGGTAAGCGCCCTCCCGAAGGTTAAGCTACCTACTTCTTTTGCAACCCACTCCCATGGTGTGACGGGCGGTGTGTACAAGGCCCGGGAACGTATTCACCGTAGCATTCTGATCTACGATTACTAGCGATTCCGACTTCATGGAGTCGAGTTGCAGACTCCAATCCGGACTACGACGCACTTTATGAGGTCCGCTTGCTCTCGCGAGGTCGCTTCTCTTTGTATGCGCCATTGTAGCACGTGTGTAGCCCTACTCGTAAGGGCCATGATGACTTGACGTCATCCCCACCTTCCTCCAGTTTATCACTGGCAGTCTCCTTTGAGTTCCCGGCCGAACCGCTGGCAACAAAGGATAAGGGTTGCGCTCGTTGCGGGACTTAACCCAACATTTCACAACACGAGCTGACGACAGCCATGCAGCACCTGTCTCAGAGTTCCCGAAGGCACCAAAGCATCTCTGCTAAGTTCTCTGGATGTCAAGAGTAGGTAAGGTTCTTCGCGTTGCATCGAATTAAACCACATGCTCCACCGCTTGTGCGGGCCCCCGTCAATTCATTTGAGTTTTAACCTTGCGGCCGTACTCCCCAGGCGGTCGACTTAACGCGTTAGCTCCGGAAGCCACGCCTCAAGGGCACAACCTCCAAGTCGACATCGTTTACGGCGTGGACTACCAGGGTATCTAATCCTGTTTGCTCCCCACGCTTTCGCACCTGAGCGTCAGTCTTTGTCCAGGGGGCCGCCTTCGCCACCGGTATTCCTCCAGATCTCTACGCATTTCACCGCTACACCTGGAATTCTACCCCCCTCTACAAGACTCTAGCCTGCCAGTTTCGAATGCAGTTCCCAGGTTGAGCCCGGGGATTTCACATCCGACTTGACAGACCGCCTGCGTGCGCTTTACGCCCAGTAATTCCGATTAACGCTTGCACCCTCCGTATTACCGCGGCTGCTGGCACGGAGTTAGCCGGTGCTTCTTCTGCGGGTAACGTCAATTGCTGAGGTTATTAACCTCAACACCTTCCTCCCCGCTGAAAGTACTTTACAACCCGAAGGCCTTCTTCATACACGCGGCATGGCTGCATCAGGCTTGCGCCCATTGTGCAATATTCCCCACTGCTGCCTCCCGTAGGAGTCTGGACCGTGTCTCAGTTCCAGTGTGGCTGGTCATCCTCTCAGACCAGCTAGGGATCGTCGCCTAGGTGAGCCGTTACCCCACCTACTAGCTAATCCCATCTGGGCACATCTGATGGCAAGAGGCCCGAAGGTCCCCCTCTTTGGTCTTGCGACGTTATGCGGTATTAGCTACCGTTTCCAGTAGTTATCCCCCTCCATCAGGCAGTTTCCCAGACATTACTCACCCGTCCGCCGCTCGTCACCCAGGAGCAAGCTCCCTGTGCTACCGCTCGACTTGCATGTGTTAGGCCTGCCGCCAGCGTTCAATCTGAGCCATGATCAAACTCTTCAATTTAAGTTTGATGCTCGTGAATTAAACTTCGTAATGAATTACGTATGTTCACTCAGAGACTTGGTATTCATTTTTCGTCTTGCGACGTTAAGAATCCATGTCACTTTGAGTGCCCACACAGATTGTCTGATAAATTGTTAAAGAGCAGTGCCGCTTCGCTTTTCGCAGCGGCGCGGGGTGTGCATATTACGCTTTCCCGCTTCAGAGTCAAGCGTTTATTTTCGCTTTCTTCTGCTGGCGTTCATCTCTGAACCCCGCTAACCCGGCGGCCTGTAAGCCGTTGTTCCGTGTCAGTGGAGGCGCATTATAGGGAGTTATTCTGAAGTGACAAGCACAAAATACAAAAAACTTTTCGTTCGCTCACTTTTCAAACTTAACGCTTATTTAAGTCGCGAATCGCCCGTTAAATGTGCGATTTCCCGCGCAAAACTGGCCACCTGCGACCAGTCGGTATAAACCACTTCTTTACGCGTATCGGTTTCCCCCCCGGTCATCTTCATAATCAGGCGGATCATAAAGCGGTCATACCAGCGGTAGCGAGGGTAGCGCAGCGCGCCGGCAAAGACGGCGCACAGGTCTGGCTGCCACGGCGAGCCGAGCAAAAACTTGCGCGTGTAGCTGTTGGTCTGCGGCGTACGCTTCTCGGCTTTACGTGCGACAAGATTGACCGAGTAAAACGCACCGGGCAATTTGTTGAGCACCGCCGTGTGCTTTTTCACAAAGCGATCCAGCGCCGGATGGAAATGCCCGTAACGAATTGACGCGCCAATTACCACGCGATCGTAATCCTGCCAGGTTATCTGTTCCGCACGATTCAGATTGACCACATCCGAGTAAATACCCAGCTCTTTTAATTCCGATGCCAGATACGCGGCAATCTCACGCGTCTGCCCGTCTCGCGTAGAGAAAAGAATCAGTGTTTTCATCAACGGCTCCTTACTCGCGCCAGAATGTAGGGGTGAACAGCACCAGCAGCGTAAAGACCTCAAGACGACCAAACAGCATATTGGCAATGAGGATCCATTTCGCGACCGGGTTCATGCTGGCAAAGTTATCCGCCACAACCCCCAGGCCAGGCCCGAGGTTATTCAATGTTGCTACGACGGATGCAAAGGCGGAGAAATCATCCACTCCCGTCGCGATGATCGCCAGCATGCTGACGATAAAGACCAGCGCATACGCCGAGAAGAATCCCCACACCGCTTCGAGGATACGTTCCGGCAGCGCGCGGTTCCCCAGTTTGATGCTGTAGACCGCGTTCGGGTGGACCAGGCGCTTCAGCTCGCGGTTCCCCTGCTTAAACAGCAGCAGAATACGAATTACCTTCAGGCCACCGCCCGTAGACCCCGCACAGCCCCCGATAAATGCAGAGCATAAAAGCAGCACCGGCAGGAACAGCGGCCAGCGCGCGATGCTGTCCGTGGTAAACCCGGCGGTCGTCGCCATCGATACCACCTGGAAGAACGCCTGGTTTAGCGTGGTCAGCGCGGAGTTGTAGACATCATGGAACCACAGCACCAGGGTGCAGATGATGACCAGCGTAAGCTGGACACCAATAAACATGCGGAACTCCGGATCGCGCCAGTATACCTTCAGGCTGCGCCCGCTCAGTAAAGAGAAGTGCAGGCCATAGTTACAGCCGGAGATCAGCAGGAAAATCGCAATGATGGTATTGATCGTTGGGCTGTCGAAGTAGCCGACGCTGGCATCGTGAGTGGAGAACCCACCAATCGCGATCGTCGCGAAGCTGTGTCCGATGGCGTCGAAAGCGGGCATCCCGGCGAACCATAGCGCCAGCGCACAGGCCACCGTCAGCAAGACATAGATAAGCCAGAGAGTTTTCGCCGTCTCGGCAATACGCGGGCGCATTTTGTTGTCTTTCAGCGGTCCGGGCATTTCGGCGCGATAGAGCTGCATCCCCCCGACGCCCAGAATCGGCAGAATAGCCACCGCCAGGACGATGATCCCCATCCCCCCGAACCACTGAAGCATCTGGCGATAAAAGAGAATGGCGTGCGGAAGTGAATCCAGCCCCACCAGCGTCGTCGCCCCGGTGGTCGTTAAACCGGAGAACGATTCAAAAAAGGCATCCGTGATGCTCAGGTTAGGCTGTTCAGAGAAGATAAAGGGCAGCGAACCGACGCTCCCCAGCACCGTCCAGAACAGGACCACAATCAGAAAGCCTTCGCGAGATTTCAGCTCACCTTTCTGACGACGGTTTGGCCACCACAGCAGAGAGCCAATCGCCAGCGCGACAAAAAAGGTCTGGGTAAATGCCCGCCCCGCACCGTCCCGGTAGATAAGCGCCACCAGTCCAGGGAGAATCATCGTCCCGGAAAAGAGTATGACCAGCAGTCCAACGATTCGGGTTATGGCACGAAAATGCATCTCTGCCGCTTCCTTTGGTATTCAAAAGTGAGGTGGGGATTATTCTTCAATCGGCAGCAATTGCAACGAACCACGACTAAAATCAGCCAGTTTTGCTGAAAAAGCAGCCAGTTCCGCCTGAGGAAGCGCCACGCGTAATTGCACCATTGCCTGATATTCACTGTGCGCGATGACGCCGTTAAACTGCCTCAGCAACGTTTCGATGCCGGATAGCTGGGCGTAATCACACAGTAAAGTATATTCGGTGAGCGGCGTTTTGCGGGTGGTTATGAGCATATTCAGTGCCTGCTGAACCCCACCGCCATACGCTTTAACGAGCCCACCCGTGCCTAACAAAATACCGCCGTAGTAGCGCACCACCACGGCGGTAATTTCACCCACGCCGCTGCCCATCAGCTGCGAAAGCATAGGTTTACCGGCCGTGCCCGCCGGTTCACCGTCGTCGGAAAACCCCAGCCTTTGCGAATCGTCAGGCGGCCCTGCCACCCACGCCACGCAGTGGTGACGTGCGTCAGGATGCTCAGCCCGAACGGACTCGACAAACGCCTTTGCCGCCTCTACGCCGTCGGTATGCGCCAGCAGCGTAATAAAGCGGCTTTTCTTGATTTCCTCAACAAAGGTGACCGGTTCAGCCGGTATCAGCCAGCTTTCCATCAGGCCAGCTTCAGGTCTCGCGTCATGTTCTCGATACCGTTTTCGTGAATCACAACGTTATCTTCGATGCGAATACCGCCAAACGGCTTCAGCGCATCAATTTTTTCCCAGTTGAAGTGTTTGCTGAACTGGCCTTCGCGCCACGGCGCCAGCAGGGATTCGATAAAGTAGATCCCCGGTTCAATCGTCAGCACCATACGCGGCTCCAGAATACGGGTGCAGCGCAGGTAAGGATATTTAGACGGTGCCGCCAGGTGCGTGCCGGTATCATCCTGCATAAAGCCCGCAACGTCGTGAACCTGCAGGCCCAGCGGGTGGCCGATACCGTGCGGCATGAATGGCCCGGTCAGATCGTTCTCAACCATCGCCTCTTCGCTCATGTCTTTTACAATCTGATGCTTACGCAGCAGTTTTGCGATGCGCTGATGGAACTGGATGTGGTAATCCACATAGCTGGTTCCCGCCTTCATGGTACCAATCAGCGCCAGCTGTTCATCGTTCACGTCTTTAATCAGCTGCGCGAAATCAGTGTCCGCATTCGCCGCCCAGGTACGGGTCAGGTCGGCCGCGTAGCCGTTATACTCTGCCCCTGCGTCCAGCAGGAAGCTGCGCATTTCCGACGGAACATGGTGATCCAGTTTGGTGTAATGAAGCACAGACGCGTGCTCGTTCAGCGCGACGATATTGCTGTACGGCACGTCGGTGTCGCGGTGGCCTGTCGCGGTCAGATAGGCCTGATTGATGTCGAACTCGCTCATCCCCGACTGGAATGCTTCATGCGCGGCACGGTGGCCATTCACCGCCGTTTTTTGCGCTTCACGCATGCAGTAAAGTTCGTAGTCGGTTTTATACGCGCGGTAATAGTGCAGGTAATCCAGCACCCCTTTCGGATTGAGTTTGTCTGCCGGAATATCCAGACCCAGCGCGCGCTCTGGTACAGGGCCAATGTAGCCGATGTTGCCACGCGCCGCAGGCAGCTGGCTGCCAATACCGTCCGCTTTCGGCAGTGCAATCACGTCGATCTCTTCCGTCCAGAAAGAGGTCGGCAGCGGCTCTACGTTGTGCCAGTAATCGACCGGCAGGTAGAACCACAGTTTCGGTTTGTTCACGCCGTCCACCAGCAGCCAGCAATTTGGAACCTGAGTCACCGGTACCCAGGCTTTAAACTGCGGGTTCACCTTAAACGGATAAGCGTGGTCATCCAGAAAGGTATTCATCAGCTCGCCGGAGTGGATCAGCAGCGCATCCAGCTTAAAGCGGGCCAGTACATCGCGGGTACGTTCCTGTAGGGTAACGATATGATTTTTATAAAGCGAAGCCAGTGAGTCCATCATTCTTCCTTTCGTTTTTTTGACCTCAAGACATCGCATCTTAGCACACCTCACTCCGGCTGCGTGATTTCCACCGACCGTGATCAATGCAGCATTTTCTTAATGAGTAATTTGCATTTTATTAACATAAATCCCACACTCCGATTCATCTGGTATGACCAGATCCAATTGCTGGATTCAGGAGACTGACATGCTCTACAAAGGCGACACCCTGTACCTCAACTGGCTGGAAGATGGCATTGCCGAACTGGTGTTCGATGCCCCCGGCTCAGTGAACAAGCTTGATACCGCGACGGTGGCCAGTCTTGGCCATGCGCTGGATGTTCTTGAAAAACAACCTGAATTAAAAGGGCTGCTGCTGCGTTCGAACAAAGCGGCCTTTATTGTCGGTGCCGATATCACCGAGTTCCTTTCGCTGTTCCTGGTCCCGGAAGAACAGCTGAGCCAGTGGCTGCACTTTGCCAACAGCGTCTTTAATCGTCTGGAAGATCTGCCTGTCCCGACCATTTCCGCCGTTAACGGCTATGCGCTGGGCGGCGGCTGCGAGTGCGTGCTGGCGACCGACTACCGTCTGGCGACGCCGGACCTGCGCATCGGCCTGCCGGAAACCAAGCTGGGCATCATGCCGGGCTTTGGCGGCTCCGTACGTATGCCGCGCATGCTGGGTGCCGACAGCGCGCTGGAGATCATTGCCGCCGGTAAAGATGTCGGCGCAGAACAGGCGCAGAAAATCGGCCTGGTCGACGGCGTCGTGAAACCAGAGAAACTGGTTGAAGGCGCACTCGCCATTCTGCGTCAGGCCATCAACGGCGATCTCGACTGGAAAGCCAAACGCCAGCCGAAGCTGGAGCCATTAAAACTCAGCAAAATTGAAGCCACCATGAGCTTCACCATCGCCAAAGGCATGGTGATGCAGACGGCGGGTAAACACTACCCGGCGCCGATCACGGCGGTGAAAACCATTGAAGCCGCGGCTCGCCTGGGCCGTGATGAAGCCCTGAAGCTCGAAAATCAGAGCTTTGTCCCGCTGGCGCACACCAATGAAGCCCGCGCGCTGGTCGGTATCTTCCTCAACGATCAGTTCGTGAAGGGGAAAGCCAAACAGCTGACCAAAAACGTTGAGACGCCAAAACATGCGGCGGTACTCGGCGCCGGCATTATGGGTGGCGGCATCGCTTACCAGTCGGCCTGGAAAGGCGTGCCGGTGGTGATGAAGGACATCAGCGAGAAATCCCTGACGCTGGGCATGACCGAAGCGGCCAAGCTGCTGAATAAACAGCTGGAACGCGGAAAAATTGACGGGCTGAAGCTTGCAGGCGTGATTTCCACCATTCAACCCGTGCTGGAATACAGCGGTTTCGACCATGTGGACGTGGTGGTCGAAGCCGTCGTCGAGAACCCGAAAGTCAAAAAAGCGGTGCTGGCGGAAACGGAAGACAAGGTTCGTCCTGAGACCGTGCTGGCCTCTAACACCTCCACCATTCCGATTAGCGAACTGGCGAGCGTGCTGAAGCGCCCGGAAAACTTCTGCGGGATGCACTTCTTTAACCCGGTACACCGTATGCCGCTGGTCGAAGTGATCCGTGGGGAAAAAACCTCTGACGAAACCATCGCCAAAGTGGTGGCGTGGGCAAGCAAGATGGGCAAAACGCCGATCGTCGTTAACGACTGCCCGGGCTTCTTCGTCAACCGCGTACTGTTCCCTTACTTCGCCGGTTTCAGCCAGCTGCTGCGCGACGGTGCGGACTTCCGCAAAATCGACAAAGTGATGGAAAAACAGTTCGGCTGGCCGATGGGCCCGTCGTATCTGCTGGACGTGGTCGGCATTGATACCGCCCACCACGCTCAGGCGGTGATGGCGGCAGGCTTCCCGCAGCGCATGCAGAAAGATTATCGCGACGCCATTGACGCGCTGTTTGACGCTAACCGCTTCGGACAGAAAAACGGCCTGGGCTTCTGGCGCTATAAAGAAGACAGCAAAGGCAAACCGAAGAAAGAAGAAGATGCCGCGGTGGATGGCCTGCTGGCTGAAGTCAGTCAGCCAAAACGCGACTTCTCCGACGATGAAATCATCGCCCGGATGATGATCCCGATGGTCAACGAAGTGGTGCGTTGCCTCGAAGAAGGCATCATCGCCAGCCCGGCAGAAGCGGATATGGCGCTGGTATACGGCCTGGGCTTCCCTCCGTTCCACGGCGGCGCGTTCCGCTGGCTGGACACGCTCGGCAGCGCCCGCTATCTCGATATGGCTCAGCAGTATCAGCACCTCGGCCCGCTTTATGAGGTGCCGGAAGGGCTGCGTAACAAAGCGCGCCATAACGAACCCTACTATCCAGCAGTTGAGCCAGCCCGTCCGGTTGGCGAACTGAAAACGGCTTAAGGAGTCACAATGGAAAAGGTTGTCATTGTTGATGCGATTCGCACCCCGATGGGCCGTTCAAAAGGCGGCGCGTTCCGTAACGTGCGTGCGGAAGACCTCTCCGCGCATCTGATGCGTAGCCTGCTGGCGCGTAACCCGGCGCTGGATCCTGCTGCGCTGGACGATATCTACTGGGGCTGCGTGCAGCAGACCCTGGAGCAAGGTTTCAACATTGCCCGCAACGCGTCGCTGCTGGCGGAGATCCCGCATTCGGTTCCGGCTGTCACCGTGAACCGCCTGTGCGGTTCATCAATGCAGGCGTTGCACGACGCGGCGCGTATGATCATGACCGGCGATGCGCAGGCCTGCCTGGTGGGCGGCGTTGAGCACATGGGCCACGTGCCGATGAGCCACGGGGTCGATTTCCACCCTGGCATGAGCCGTAACGTGGCGAAAGCCGCGGGGATGATGGGTCTGACCGCCGAGATGCTCTCTCGTCTGCACGGCATCAGCCGTGAAATGCAGGATGCCTTTGCCGCGCGCTCTCATGCTCGCGCATGGGCGGCGACGCAGTCCGGCGCCTTTAAGAATGAGATCATCCCGACTGGCGGTCACGATGCAGACGGCGTACTGAAGCAGTTCAGCTACGACGAAGTCATCCGCCCGGAAACCACCGTAGAAGCGCTTTCCACACTGCGCCCGGCGTTTGATCCTGTCACCGGTACGGTAACGGCAGGTACTTCGTCGGCGCTGTCAGACGGTGCCGCCGCGATGCTGGTGATGAGCGAAAGCCGTGCCCGCGAGCTGGGCTTAACCCCGCGCGCTCGGGTACGTTCGATGGCGGTCGTGGGCTGCGATCCTTCCATCATGGGCTACGGCCCGGTTCCGGCCTCGAAGCTGGCGCTGAAAAAAGCGGGATTAACCGCCAGCGACATCGACCTGTTCGAAATGAACGAAGCGTTCGCCGCGCAGATCCTGCCGTGCATTAAAGATCTGGGGCTGATGGAGCAGATCGACGAGAAGATTAACCTCAACGGCGGCGCGATCGCCCTCGGTCACCCGCTGGGCTGCTCCGGGGCGCGTATCAGCACGACGCTGATCAACCTGATGGAACGCAAAGATGCCCAGTTTGGTCTGGCAACGATGTGTATCGGGCTGGGTCAGGGTATCGCGACGGTGTTTGAGAGAGTGTAAGGCTATAACGTAGGCCCGATAAGCATCGCGCCATCGGGCTTTTGCCGGGAGGCGCTGCGCTTTCCCGGCCTACGAGAGGTATCTCACCGCCACTGGCTTCACTGGCGAAGAGAGAGAGTTTAGTTGCCGTTCTTCCCGCCTGTCAGGGGCGGGTTTTTTATTTAAATGAAGGCAAACGCATCGCCAAACAGGCGGTCTTCACGCGCGTCACGTTCGTTACAGAACAGGTCACGGGCAATTTTCGCCATCTCAAAACGGCCAGCGATATAGATATCGTGCCCTGCCAGCGTGCCATGATCCTGCAGCACCGCCGTCAGCACCGTCCCACTACGACCACGCCAGCCCTCTTCCGGCTGCTCAACCACCGGTTCAATGCGCAGGTTAGGATGGGTTACGCTCAGCGCTTCCAGCTCAGAGAGGTCGTACAGATGTTTCTCTTCGCGGCCACCCCAGTAAATGGTGATGTCACGATCCGGGTTACGCGCCAGGGCGGTCAACAGAATAGAGCGCACATAAGAGAAGCCCGTGCCGCCAGCGATCAGGATCAGCGGACGGTCTTCGTCATCGCGCAGCCACGCATCACCGTGCGGAATATCCACCACGATTTCACGTTCCTTCAGGATCCGATCCATCACCGCCATCGCATACAGGTTAAGCTCTGACGCACCAATATGAAGCTCAATAAATTCCTGCTCCGCTGGCGTTGAGGCCATAGAGAAAGGACGCTTATCACGCTCATCCATCACAACCATCAGGTACTGACCCGCGCGGAAAGAGAATGGCGCTTCTGGCACTAAACGGACGCGATATACGGTGTCGGTGATGGCATCTACCGAGGTCACTTTACAGCTTAAGGTTGTCATTCGCTCTCTCTGTCGGGAAGTCTATAGGGCTTAACGGTCAGCTCAGGGTTTACCGTTATTCATTATGGCCAGCTCGTCCCAGATCGCGTCAATTCGCGCGGTCACAGCAGGATCTTTTTTGATCGGGCGACCCCATTCACGGTCGGTTTCGCCAGGCCATTTATTTGTGGCATCCAGTCCCATCTTTGAGCCAAGACCGGAAACCGGCGAGGCAAAATCCAGGTAATCTATCGGCGTGTTTTCAACTAACACCGTATCGCGCGCCGGGTCCATTCGCGTGGTAATGGCCCAGATTACGTCATTCCAGTCGCGGGCGTTAACGTCATCATCGCAGACAATAACAAATTTGGTATACATAAACTGGCGCAGGAAAGACCATACGCCCATCATCACGCGTTTAGCATGGCCAGGATACTGCTTCTTCATCGTGACCACCGCCATGCGATACGAGCATCCTTCAGGCGGGAGATAAAAATCAACAATTTCCGGGAACTGCTTTTGCAGGATTGGCACAAACACTTCGTTCAGCGCCACGCCCAGCACCGCCGGTTCGTCCGGTGGACGTCCGGTATACGTAGAGTGATAAATCGCATCTTCACGCTGCGTAATGTGCGTCACGGTAAACACCGGGAAGTTATCCACTTCGTTGTAATAGCCGGTGTGGTCGCCGTAAGGGCCTTCTGGCGCCATTTCACCCTGCTCAAGGTAACCTTCCAGTACAATTTCTGCACTGGCCGGAACTTCGAGATCGTTAGAAATACACTTCACGACTTCGGTTTTCGTTCCGCGCAGCAGGCCTGCAAACGCATATTCAGAAAGGGTATCCGGCACGGGGGTGACGGCTCCCAGAATGGTGGCCGGATCGGCACCTAAGGCGACAGACACCGGGAAACGTTCCCCCGGATGCGCGGCGCACCACTCCTGGAAATCCAGCGCGCCGCCGCGATGCGACAGCCAGCGCATGATGAGTTTATTCTTGCCAATCAACTGCTGGCGGTAAATACCGAGGTTTTGCCGCTCTTTGTGCGGGCCGCGCGTAACGGTCAGCCCCCAAGTGATCAGCGGAGCGGCATCTTCAGGCCAGCACTGCATGATAGGGATTTTGGTCAGATCTACCGCATCGCCTTCCAGCACTTTCTGCTGGCACGGCGCGCCGCGCAGGCGTTTGGTGGGCATGTTCAGCACCTGCTTAAACTGCGGCAGTTTGTCGAACAGATCGCGGAAGCCTTTCGGTGGCTCCGGCTCTTTCAGAAACGCCAGCAGTTTACCAACTTCACGCAGCGCCGTGACGTCTTCCTGCCCCATCCCCAATGCAACACGACGCGGTGTTCCAAACAGGTTGCACAGCACCGGCATTGAGTAACCTTTCGGATTTTCAAACAGTAATGCAGGGCCACCGGCACGCAGGGTGCGGTCAGCAATTTCCGTCATCTCCAGATAAGGATCAACAGGAAGTGTAATGCGTTTGAGTTCACCCTGCTTTTCCAGCAGCGTCAGGAAGTCGCGGAGATCGTGGTATTTCATGCAGTTAATCATGGCCTCTCTGTAAGCGCTTCATTATACGGCGTAAGCCTGCTTGATGCTGTAATTTTGTTAAATAAGCGTGAACTTATGCGTTCTGTTCCATTTTCCCCCATTATAATCAACTTAGCGATCCCGCCAGGGTTTTGATATGCTTGCGCCCCGAACTAAGGGAAAGAGTGATTATGCAGGCCTGGTATTTACTGTATTGCAAACGCGGGCAACTTCAGCGCGCGCAGGAACATCTTGAACGTCAGTCTGTAAATTGCCTGACACCCGTGATCACGCTTGAAAAAATGCAGCGCGGGAAGCGCACAACCGTCAGCGAGCCGTTGTTCCCGAACTACCTGTTCGTGGAGTTCGACCCGGAAGTCATCCACACCACCACCATCAGCGCAACGCGTGGCGTCAGCCACTTCGTTCGTTTTGGCACCCACCCGGCAACGGTCCCGTCGACGGTCATTCACCAGCTGTCGGTTTATCAGCAGCCTGAAGGGATCACCGACCCCGAAACCCCTTACACCGGCGATAGCGTCGTGATTACCGAAGGCGCTTTCGAAGGCCTGCAGGCGATTTTTGCCGAGCCGGACGGGGAAGCACGCTCTATGCTGTTGCTCAATCTGCTGAACAAGCAGGTGCTACAGAGCGTTAAAAACACCGACTTCCGCAAACTTTAAACGTTTATTCCAAACAGATTACGCACGTTGTCATCCGTCTGCGCCGAAAGCCGGTGCGGATCGTCTCCGCGCCACTTCGCAACGCTCTCAACAATGTGCCCCAGATACGCGGGCTCATTTCGCCGCGATGCCGGTTTGGGCTTCATATCGCGCGGTAGCAGATAAGGCGCATCGGTTTCAAGGAGCAATCGGTCAGCCGGGATCGCTGGCAACAGCTCCCGAAGTTCAAGCCCGCGGCGCTCATCGCAAACCCAGCCGGTAATGCCCAGATAAAGCCCTCGCTTCAGGCAATCCAGCGCTTCCTGCCGTGAACCGGTGAAGCAGTGCAGTACCGCGCCGGGCAGTTTCTCCAGCCACGGATCGAGAAGTGCCAGGAAACGCTCATGCGCGTCGCGGCAGTGCATAAATACGGGCATTCCAAGCTCTGCCGCCAGCGCAAGCTGTGCAGTGAACGCCTTTTCCTGCTCTTCAGGCGTGGAAAAGTTACGGTTGAAATCGAGACCGCATTCGCCGATCGCCACAACGTCTGGCGTCTTCGCCAGCCTGTACAGGCTGTCGCCACTTTCCGGGATCCACTGGCTACTGTCGTGAGGGTGCACGCCAGCAGTAGACCAACAGCGATCGTAGCGTTGCGCCAGCTGCTGCGCCTGCTCGCTCTCATGCAGGTTGGTGCCTGTCAGCAGCAGCCCTTTCACCCCGGCGGCAAACGCGCGCGCAACCACCTCATCACGATCTTTCGCAAACTGCGAGCTGGTCAGATTGAGTCCGATGTCAAACATGCAAATCCCCATATAACAACCGCCCTGACGGGCGGCTGGTTTTACTCTTCAGTGGTCTTGTCGGACGTATCGTCTTCGTCATCCGCTCGGCGTCCTTTACCCACGTAGAAACGCGAGAAGAATACGCCGACCTCAAAAAGACAGTACATCGGTATGGCCAGCAGCGTCTGCGAGAACACATCCGGCGGCGTCAGCAGCATGCCGACCACAAAGGCGCCCACCAGAATATATGGACGCTTCTTACGCAGGTCATCCGGGGTTGTTACCCCTACCCAGCAAAGCAGCACAATGGCCACCGGCACTTCGAATGCCACGCCAAACGCCATAAACAGCGCCATCACAAAGCTGAGGTAGCTGGCGATATCCGTCGACACCTGGACCCCTTCCGGCGCGGTATGCGTGAGGAAGCCGAAGGCCAGGGGGAAGACAACGAAATAGGCAAACGCCATGCCGATATAGAACAGCAGCGAGCTGGACACCAGCAGCGGGATCACCAGCTTGCGTTCATGCTTATACAGCGCTGGCGCCACAAACGCCCACACCTGGTAAAGAATGACCGGTGCAGAGGCAATCAACGACACCCAGAAGGTCAGCTTGATGGGGGTAAAGAACGGAGAAGCAACGTCTGTTGCAATCATCGTTGCGCCCAGGGGCATCTGCTTGATCAGCGGCGCAGAGACCACCTGGTAGATATCGTTGGCAAAATAGACCAGGCACAGGAATATGAGTAAAACCGCAATAATGCAGTTTAACAGGCGCTTACGCAGCTCAATGAGGTGCGTAATCAGCGGTTGAGTATCATCTACTGCCATGTTTACGCTTTATCACTCGACGAGGGGGATGATTCGGAAACGGACGCAGCGGGCTTCACTTCCGCCGTTTTTGCTACCGGCTCTTCCGGCTGCGCCTGTTTTTTCACTTCGGTTTCCTGCGGCGTCTGTTCCGGCGCGGCAGCCTGATGTTCAGCGCTGGCAGGCGTTACGCCCTCGCGCTGCTCCTCGCTGCCCTTCACCACCGGGTTATGGATGGTGTTCGCTTCATCGCTCGCTTTTTCAGGATCGTTAACGCTATAGGAGCGTTTCATCGATTCCGCCGCTTCGCGCAGCTCATCCATTGACGCTTTCAGTTCCGGCGTCAGGTTATCCATGCTCGCCTTCTCGACCTTTTTCAGGCTTTCCTGAAATTCCTGCAGCTTAAGCTCCTGCGCCAGTTCATTCTGAACGGTCGAGGCCAGCGATCTCAGCGCACGAACCCATCCCGCAACGGTTTTCACTGCCACCGGCAGACGCTGCGGCCCCAGCACAATCAGGCCAATCACAAAGACCAGCAGGAGTTCACCAAAACCAATGTCGAACACGACTTACACCTGCTCTTTATCGTGGCGTTTAGCGTCTTCCTTTTTGGCTTCTTCTTGCTTGTCGGCGATGGATTTAGCAGTAAAATCAGCGTCCTGGCTGGTTTTATCCTGCTTGGTCTCATCATCGCTCATCGCTTTCTTGAAGCCTTTGATAGACGCGCCCAGATCGGAACCAATAGAACCGAGCTTTTTGGTGCCAAACAGCAGCACGACGATGACGGCAATGATCAACAATTGCCAGATACTGATACCACCCATACATGTTCCTCAGGGATAGATGATTAAAGAGTCAGGTCGCATTATACGTCTGCGACCTGTCGATAGCGACGCACGCTCAGCGCGTTTTTCGCCAGCCTGCTAGCCAGACTACCACCCCGCCAGCCATCAGCCAGGCGGGCATCATCTGCCAGTCCGGACGGTTGATCAGCATCAGCGTACCGCTCAGCAGCAGCGTTGCGCCAATCCCAAAGAGGTAGCGTGACTGTCCCTGGCGAACACGGCTGGACTGAAGCTCGCGGGCGATTTTATCCATACTGTGCTGAAGGTTCTTGCTCTGACGCAAACTGTCATAAACCAGTTCAGGAATTTCAGGCATTTTTTCTATCCAGAACGGGCCTTTCTCTTTCAGCGAGCGCACCAGCGCCGGAATGCCAACCTGATCCTTAATCCAGGATTCAAGGAAAGGTTTCGCAGTCTTCCACAAGTCTAACTGAGGATAGAGCTGTCGGCCTACACCCTCAACGTAAAGTAATGTTTTCTGAAGTAAAACAAGCTGTGGCTGAACTTCCATATTAAAGCGGCGAGCCGTATTGAACAGGTTTAACAGCACGTGGCCGAAGGAGATTTCCGCCAGCGGTTTTTCAAAAATCGGTTCACAAACGGTCCGGATCGCAAACTCGAACTCTTCGACGTTGGTGTCAGGCGGCACCCAGCCGGAATCGACGTGCAGCTCGGCCACCTTACGGTAGTCGCGGTTGAAGAACGCGATGAAGTTCTCTGCCAGATACCGTTTATCTTCTTTGTTCAGCGACCCCACAATCCCGCAGTCGATACCGATATACTTCGGATCCTCAGGGTGTTCGTAGCTCACGAAGATATTGCCCGGATGCATGTCCGCATGGAAAAAGCTGTCGCGGAACACCTGGGTAAAGAAGACCTGTACGCCACGTTCGGCCAGCAGCTTCATGTTCGTTCCCTGTTTCTCCAGGGCCACCACATCCGAAACCGGAATACCGTAGATACGCTCCATCACCATCATGTCCTGGCTGCAGTAGTCAGAATAGACTTCAGGTACATAGAGCATCGGGCTGTTTTCAAAGTTGCGACGCAGCTGAATGGCGTTTGCCGATTCGCGGAGCAGGTTAAGCTCATCAATCAGCGTTTTTTCATATTCCCGCACCACTTCCAGTGGACGAAGGCGACGCCCGTCCGGCAGCAAGCGTGGTACCCAGCGCGCCAGACGATAAATCAGCTTCATGTCCGCTTTGATGACCGGCAGGATGTCCGGACGAATGACCTTAATAACGACTTCTTTGCCGTTTTCCTTCAGACGCGCGGTGTGCACCTGCGCGATAGAGGCCGACGCCAGTGGCTTAATGTCGAAATCGTCAAACCAGGTCTCGACGGGGACATTTCCCATCGCCTCTTCAATCTGCTTTTTCGCGCGCGCGCCGTCAAACGGTGCGACGCGATCCTGCAGCATCGCGAGCTCATCGGCAATGAGAGGCGGAAAGAGATCGCGGCGGGTCGACAGCATCTGTCCGAATTTAATCCAAACCGGACCGAGCTCCTGCAGCGCCAGGCGCAGACGCTCACCCAGCGGTTGACCTTTATGGCGATTGGGCATCCAGAACAGCATCCGCCGCCAGATACGAAGCGGCAGCGTGATACGCATTTTGGGGATAAGCTCGTCGAGCCCGTAGCTCAAAAAGGTGCGAATAATAAAATAGAGGCGCCGAATTTCACCAGGCGTCATTTGCCCTCCAGTTTTTCCAGCCGTTTGGTTAACGCATCAACCGCACGTTCAGCAGCAGCGGTCTCTTCCGCAAACCATGCAACTTCCAGTGGCCCGGGCGCCATTCGCCACTCCTCAGTCATCACTTCCGCCGCATAGCGCTGCTGGCGTTGGAGGCTTTTACGCGCAAAGGAGGCACCACCATGAAGGACTTTCCCGATGCCTTCGGCGGCAATGTCGCCGATAAAAGGCGCGAGCAGCTCTGCCGGATCGAACTCCGCCAGGTCGGTGAGCGCAACGAAGTTCTGCACGACCTGAATGTCGCCTTCCACTTCCAGCTCACCGCTGCGGATAAGCGCCGTTAATTGCTGGCGATCGCGCAGTTTTGGCAGCACGCTCATGTGCGTAATGACCGAGCAGTCGGCTTCACCTTCCCACGCCCCCAGAACGTCAAGCTGGCGTTCGCTGAAGACCAGCACAAGCGGCGTCGAGAACTCTTTTAAAACAATGCGTAATACCTTCCCGTTTAGCCGCTGACGTGCAGCTTTCAGCGCCGGAGCGCGATACAGAAAAGCGTTCAGTACATTCTCGACGCCTGCGGAGACTAAGGGTTTAAAGGGCACGGGACACCTCCACTCAGAATTTGTAACCGCGATGCAGCGCGACGACGCCCGCCGTCAGGTTGAAATATTCAACATTTTCAAATTCTGCATCCTGCATCATGGCTTTTAATGTGTCCTGATCCGGGTGCATACGGATAGATTCCGCCAGATAACGGTAGCTTTCAGCGTCGTTAGCCACCAGCTCGCCAATACGCGGCAGCACGTGGAAGGAATAGGCGTCGTAGGCTTTGCTCAGCGGCTCAATGATCGGTTTAGAGAACTCGAGCACCAGCAGACGTCCACCCGGCTTCAGCACGCGGTACATGGAGCGCAGCGCTTTTTCTTTATCGGTCACGTTACGCAGACCGAAAGAGATCGTGATGCAGTCAAAGGTGTTATCCGGGAATGGCAGCGCTTCGGCGTTTGCCTGCACATATTCCACATTCCCCACCACGCCGATGTTACGCAGCTTTTCGCGTCCCATTTTCAGCATGGAGTCATTAATATCGGCAAGAACAACGCGACCGGTTTCGCCCACCAGACGAGAGAATTTCGCGGTTAAATCGCCCGTACCGCCGGCTAAATCCAGCACCGTTTGTCCACGACGAACGCCGCTACAGTCAATGGTGAAGCGCTTCCACAAGCGATGAATGCCGAACGACATCAGGTCATTCATCACATCGTACTTCGCCGCCACGGAATGAAATACGTGGGCCACCATGTCAGCTTTCTGCGCTTTGGCGACAGTCTGAAAGCCAAAGTGCGTTGTGTCTTGTGAATCGTCAGCCATCTTAGAGCCTGCTTATCAGTAAAATGTTCGTGAAGTGTAACAGATTGGGCGCGTTTGCCCTACGTTTCAACCACCGCGAAAGAAACGCGCTGGGGTCTCGTCTGGTGATAAATCCGCCGCTAACGTGTTGTCTTCACTGTTTGTCTTTTGTTCGTCCGCCCCTTCTCGCAGGCGAAACTCGTCGTCCTGGGCGGTGGCCTGTTCGACCAATTCCGGATTAATCTCGCGCTTAACCTCTACCCCCAGGCTGCGGAATGATTCGGCCTGTGCCAGCAGATTGCCGCGTCCGGAGGCGAGTTTTTTCATCGCCTGGCGGTAGTTATCCTGCGCACGATCCAGGCTCTGCCCGACAGAGGACATGTCGTCCACGAAGAGGCGCATTTTGTCGTACAGCTTGCTGGCACGATCGGCAATCTGCTGCGCGTTGCGGCTCTGGTGCTCATAGCGCCACAGGTTCGCAATGGTGCGTAACGCCACCAGCAGCGTGGTGGGGCTGACCAGCATAATGTTATTTTTGAGCGCTTCGGTGATAAGCTCGGGCTGTCTGTCGAGTGCCAGCAGAAACGCGGGTTCTACCGGGATAAACATCAGGACATAGTCCAGCGAGCGGAGGCCCGGCAGCTGCTGATAATCCTTTCTGCCGAGCAGACGAATATGGTTACGCACGGAGGCGATGTGTTCCTGCAGCGCCGACTCGCGGGTGTAGTCATCTTCCGCATTGAAGTAGCGCTCGTAGGCCACCAGCGTCATTTTGGCGTCAATCACCACATCTTTACCCTGCGGCAGCCGCACAATCACATCCGGCTGCATACGCGAGCGGGCGTCGTTTTCGATACTCACCTGCGTTTCGTATTCATATCCTTCCCGCAGGCCAGAGGCTTCCAGTACGCGGGTCAACACCACTTCTCCCCAGTTGCCCTGGGTTTTGTTATCCCCTTTCAGCGCGCGGGTCAGGTTGACCGCTTCCTGCGCCATCTGGGCATTCAGCTGCTGGAGATTGCGAATCTCATGCGCCAGCGTGTGCCGCTCGCGCGCCTCCTGCCCAAAGCTGTCCTGCACCTGACGACGAAAACCGTCAAGCTGTTCGCGCAGCGGCGTCAGCAGACCGTTCAGGCTCTGGCGGTTCTGTTCGTCAACGCGGCGGTTGCTGTGCTCGAAAATACGGTTGGCGAGGTTCTCAAACTGTTCGCTGAGGCGCTGCTCGCTGTTGATCATCTGGCGGATTTTGTCTTCCGCATGCAGCTGGGTGGATTCAAGGCGGGTGGTCACTTCGCGGAGATCGGCCTCCAGCGAGGTGTTGATATCACGCAGGTTGCGCAGCTCGTTATTGAGCAATTCACACTCGTCGCGCCAGTGTTCGCTGAGCGCCAGCTGCTGCTTTGCCGCGCTTAACTCGGCGACCATCTCTTCTCGCTCTGCCAGCTGGTCGGCCTTCTGCTGTGCATGCTGGTAGCTGGAAATGAGCCAGCCTATCACCACGCCCACCAGCGCAATCACCGCGTAAATCAGGATTGAGATATCCACAATGCCCCCTGCATCAACGTATTACCCGCACAAAATAGAATTGTGCTGTATAAACGTCCAGTTTGAAAGGGTTTTCCTGCGAGGCGCTACGCAAAAAATAAAGGCCGAACGTGTCGGCCTTTGATTTCAGAAGAGAGGATTAGATCAGGCGACGCGCGGCTTCCACCACGATTTTCACTGCATGACTTTCGGTCTGCTTCATGGTTTCGGCGTTAGGGATCTCCTGCTGGGTACGGTTGACGATAACGCCCGCCACCATACCGGCACGCAGACCCTGGCTTGCGCACATGGTCAGCAGCGTTGCGGATTCCATTTCGTAGTTCATCACGCCCATGGACTGCCACTCTTCCATTGAGCCTTTGAAACGGCTTACCACGCGGCCTGAGAAGGTGTCGTAACGCTCCTGGCCCGGGTAGAAGGTGTCGGAAGAGGCGGTTACGCCCACGTGGGTGGTTGCGCCTACGGACTTCGCGGCTTCAACCAGCGCGGTGGTGCATTCGAAATCAGCCACTGCCGGGAATTCCATCGGTGCAAAGTGCAGGCTTGCACCGTCCAGACGGACGGACGCGGTCGTGACCAGGACGTCGCCAACGTTGATGTGCGGCTGGATAGCGCCGGTGGTACCGATACGCAGGAAAGTACGAATGCCCAGCTGCGCCAGCTCTTCAACAGCAATAGAAGTAGACGGACCACCGATACCGGTAGAGCACACGATCACCGCTTTGCCATCCAGCTCTGCGCGCCAGGTGGTGAACTCACGATGGGCAGCCAGCTTGACCGGCTTATCCATCAGCGCGGCGATCTTTTCCACACGCTCAGGATCGCCCGGGACGATAGCGAGCGTAGCCCCTTGTAAATCGTTTTTGGTGAGGCCGAGATGAAAAACATCAGACTTAGACATAGGTGACTCCTCTGTGGGTCGGTTAGTCAGAAGAAGTAAAACGGTACTTTACAGAAGCAGTAAGCATATTTTCGTGACGCACCTCACCATGAATGAAAATGATTACATTGAATTTCCATAAAAAGGTGATTCACATCACATTAACAAGTTATATCGCCAGGTGCTGCACAAAAGATAGACCGTTTAAGGCACTGTGAGTTGTTAACCTGGTGTCTATATTTACCTTTGCGCTAACTCATTGGTACGGAGAATGCCATGACTGAAAAAACCGGTTTTGCACCTGCTGCGGCCCCACATGCTTCAACCATAGTGTCGACGCCAGAAGCGGCAATTACCGCGGGCGAGACCTCCATTCCCTCGCAGGGGGAGAATATGCCTGCTTATCACGCACGGCCAAAATCGGCAGACGGTCCGCTGCCCATCGTGATTGTGATTCAGGAGATCTTTGGTGTCCACGAACACATTCGCGACCTCTGCCGCCGGCTGGCGCTGGAAGGGTATCTGGCCGTTGCGCCAGAGCTCTACTTCCGTCAGGGCGATCCGAACGACTACAGCGATATTCCAACATTGCTCAGCAACCTGGTCAGCAAAGTCCCGGACGCTCAGGTGCTGGCCGATCTCGATCACGTCGCCAGCTGGGCGGCGCGCAACGGCGGCGATCCGCATCGTCTGCTGGTCACCGGTTTCTGCTGGGGCGGACGCATTAGCTGGCTGTATGCCGCGCATAACCCGCAACTCAAAGCCGCTGTCGCCTGGTACGGCAAACTGGTGGGTGAAAAAACGCTGAATTCACCGAAACATCCCGTCGATATTGCCACCGAGTTAAATGCCCCCGTGTTAGGGCTTTATGGCGGTCAGGACACCGGTATTTCGCTTGATTCGGTAGAGACCATGCGCCATGCGCTCCGTGCGGCTAATGCGAAGGCGGAGATTGTGGTCTACCCGGATGCCGGGCATGCGTTTAACGCCGACTATCGTCCGAGCTATCACGCAGAATCAGCCAAAGATGGCTGGCAGCGGATGCTGGACTGGTTTAGCCAGTACGGCGGGAAGAAAGCATAAAGAAAAAAGCCCGGTGGCGGCTACGCCTTACCGGGCCTACAGACAGGCCGGGTAAGCCATAGCGCCACCCGGCAATCCAGCATTACTACACCTGACGCAAATTCTGCGCCGCCTTCACCATGTTGGCGAGCGCCGCACGCGTCTCCGGCCAGCCGCGGGTTTTCAGTCCGCAGTCCGGGTTCACCCACAGGCGCTCTGCCGGAATACGCTGGGCCGCTTTTTTCAGCAGGGCTTCAATCCACTCCACGCTCGGTACGTTCGGGGAGTGAATATCGTACACGCCCGGCCCGATTTCATTCGGGTAGTCGAACTCTTCAAACGACTCCAGCAGCTCCATATCCGAACGCGAGGTCTCGATGGTTATCACGTCGGCATCCAGCGCGGCAATCGAATCCATGATGTCGTTAAATTCGCAGTAGCACATGTGGGTGTGGATCTGCGTGTCGTCCTTCGCCACCGCGGCGTTGATGCGGAACGCTTCCACGCCCCACTGCAGGTAGGCATCCCAGTCGCTGCGGCGCAGCGGTAAACCCTCGCGCAGCGCCGGCTCGTCAATCTGGATGATGCCAATCCCTGCCGCTTCCAGATCCGCCACTTCATCACGCAGCGCCAGGGCTATCTGTTTGGCGATGGTTTCACGGGTCACGTCTTCACGCGGGAATGACCAGCAGAGAATGGTTACCGGACCGGTCAGCATCCCTTTTACCGGCTTGTCGGTCAGGGACTGGGCATACTTCGCCCACTCCACGGTGATCGCTTCCGGGCGGCTAACGTCACCAATGACCACCGGCGGCTTCACGCAGCGGGAGCCATAGCTCTGCACCCAGCCGTTCTGGGTAAAGACAAAGCCGTCCAGGTGCTCACCGAAGTATTCCACCATGTCGTTACGCTCGGCCTCGCCGTGCACCAGCACGTCCAGCCCCAGGCGTTCCTGCTCGATAATCGCCTGCTTGATGTGTTCCGCGATGCCGGTGCGGTAGTGATTCGCATCCAGATTGCCCTTTTTGAAGTCCAGACGCAGACCGCGGATCTCCGTGGTTTGCGGGAAAGAGCCGATAGTCGTGGTCGGCCAGGCGGGCAGGTTGAAACGGGCGCGCTGGGCTTCGGCGCGCACCTCGTACGGGCTATGGCGCTGGCTGTCCTGAGCGGTGATGGCCGCCAGGCGTTTTTCCACCGCCGGATTGTGCACGCGCGCCGAGTGACGACGCGCCTGGATCGGTGCGCTCCATTCGGCAATCGCCGCCGTGTCGACGCTGTTCAGCGCGTCGCGCAGCAGCGTCAGCTCTTCGCATTTTTGCAGGGCGAAGGCAAACCAGCTTTTCACCTCGGCATCCAGGCGGGTCTCCACGCTCAGATCGATCGGGCTGTGCAGCAGGGAACAGGAAGAGGCCACCCATAGCTCACGTTTGCCGACGATGTCTTTTATTTGTGCGTATTTCTCAGTGAGATCGGCACGCCAGACGTTACGACCGTTAATCAGCCCGGCCGAAAGCAGCCAGTCCGCTGGCAGGCGCTTGTGCAGCTCCGCCACATCATCTTTACCGTGTACGAGGTCAACGTGCAGGCCCTGCACCGGCAGCGCGGTAATGGTCTTCAGGTTCGGCGTCACGCCTTCAAAATAGGTGGTGAGCAGCAGCTTCACCTGCCCGGAGAGCGCGTCATACGCCGGTTTGAAGGCATCGAGCCATTCCTGGGGCAGCTCGAGCACCAGCGCCGGTTCGTCGATTTGTACCCACTGAATGCCGCGCTTGCCCAGCTCAATCAGCACCTGTTTGTAGACCGGCAGAATATCCTTCAGCAGGCTGAGTCGGTCAAACGGCTCACCTTTCACTTTACCCAGCCACAGGTAGGTTACCGGCCCGAGCAGCACCGGTTTCACCTGATGGCCCAGCGCCAGCGCTTCGTCCACTTCATCCAGAAGCTGCGTCCAGGTCAGTTTGAACTGCTGGCCTTTCACGAACTCCGGCACCATATAGTGATAGTTGGTGTTAAACCACTTGGTCATTTCCGCCGCTGCCGCTGGCTCACCCGTTGGCGCGCGGCCACGGCCGATGCGGAACAGGGTATCGATATCTACCGATCCATCTTTGTTCTGATGACGAGCCGGCACGTTGCCAAGCAGCAGGCTGGTCGTCAGAACATGGTCGTACCAGGCGAAATCGCCCACCGGCAGCAGGTCAATGCCCGCCTGTTTTTGCTGATCCCAGTGACGGGCGCGCAGCTCGCGTCCCACCGCCAGCAGTTCTTCACGGGTGGAGTTTCCCGCCCAGTAGCTTTCTTGCGCTTTTTTCAGCTCGCGACGCAGGCCAACGCGAGGGAAACCGAGAGTGTGATTGCGGATTGTCATGGTATGCCCCTTGTGAAATTCGTTATTTAGACGTCCAGATGTTTACACATCTATAATTGGCAGGTACTGTATATTCCTCAAGCGCAAAATGTTCATGGCGAAGTGAAGGACTTTCATGATCGAGATAAAACACCTGAAAACGCTACAAGCGTTGCGGAACTGCGGCTCGCTCGCGGCGGCGGCGGCCACGCTGCATCAGACCCAGTCCGCCCTTTCTCACCAGTTCAGCGATCTGGAACAACGCCTCGGCTTCCGTCTTTTTGTGCGTAAGAGCCAGCCGCTACGCTTTACGCCGCAAGGTGAAATTCTTCTTCAGCTGGCGAATCAGGTGCTGCCGCAAATCGCCAGCGCGCTGCAGTCCTGCAACGAACCGCAGCAAACCAAACTGCGTATCGCCATTGAGTGCCACAGCTGTATTCAGTGGCTGACCCCCGCGCTTGAGAACTTCCGTCAGAAGTGGCCGCAGGTGGAGATGGACTTCAAATCCGGCGTGACCTTTGACCCGCAGCCGTCGCTGCAGCAGGGTGAGCTGGATCTGGTGATGACCTCTGACATCCTGCCGCGCAGCGGCCTGCACTATTCGCCGATGTTTGATTATGAAGTGCGCCTGGTGCTGGCGCCGGACCATCCGCTGGCGAGTAAAACGCGCATCACGCCGGAAGACCTGGCGACAGAAACGCTGCTGATTTATCCGGTCCAGCGCAGTCGTCTGGATATCTGGCGCCACTTCCTGCAGCCCGCAGGCATTAGCCCGCAGCTGAAAAGCGTGGATAACACGCTGCTGCTGATTCAGATGGTGGCGGCCAGAATGGGTATCGCGGCGCTGCCGCACTGGGTGGTGGAGAGTTTTGAACGCCAGGGTCTGGTACAGACCAAAACCCTGGGTGAAGGACTGTGGAGCCGACTGTACGCCGCCGTGCGCGATGGCGAGCAGCGTCAGCCGATTACGGAGGCGTTTATTCGCTCAGCGCGGAACCACGCTTGCGACCATCTTCCGTTTGTGCGGAGCGCGGAGCGACCCATCGGCGATGGACCCACAGCGAAGCCAGGATCACCGCTCCCCCAATAATGAAGCTCGGCCAGTGCGGCTGTTGCTGCCAGATGGCGAGATTGACCAGCAGCCCTGCCGGAACGTGCACGTTGTTCATGATCCCCAGCGTACCGGCGTCTACCTGCGTAGCGCCGTAATTCCACATGAAGTACCCCAGCCCTGACGCCACTACGCCCAGCCAGACCAGAACGCCCCACTGCACGGAGGTAGTCGGCAGTTTTTGCGGATTGCCGAGCATAAACCACGCCGCCACCGCGACAATCGCGGCCCCCATATAAAACCAGGCGAACGCGTTATGCTGCGGCATCGGACGCGTCTCCATCAGGCGTTTGTAGCCCACCATGCCGATGGCGAAACTGATGTTGGCGAGCTGGACGAACATCAGCCCGGTCCAGAAGTGATCGCTGACTTTGTCATAACGAATAATCGCCGCGCCGATCACCGCCAGCGCCGCGCTCAACAGGTATCCCCAACGCAGGCGGCGCCTGCTGAGCAGGTCGTAAATCAGAGTGATATAGAGCGGCGTCAGCACGGTAAAGAGCAGGAACTCGGAGACAGACAGGTAGACGTAGGCCCGGAAGCTAAACAGATACATGATGCCGAGCTGCATCGCCCCCACCAGCATGTACAGCACAATCGTTTTCAGCGATTGCCCGCGCGTGCGCAGAAACGGCAGGAACACCAGCGCCGCCAGCCCCACGCGCATCAGCACCGAGAAGTAGCTGTCGACCGAACCGGCAAGGTATTCGCCAATCAGGCTAAAGGAGAAGGCCCACAGGATAGTGGTGATAATGAGTAGCGCCACAATGCTTGTCTCTCAAAAAGAAGGAGAGGCATTGTAGCGAACTCTTTAGTTGACATCTGAGCAATAAACAACCAAATGAAGATTATTCAAGGAACAGTTTGCGCAGATACTTCGGCACCGCGTTGTCTGCGTTGGTGCCGATCACTTCCAGCTCCGGGTGCAGGTCTTTCAGACGCTGGTGCGCATTTTCCATAATGCAGCCCTTGCCTGCCATCGAAAGCATTTCGGCATCGTTCATGCCGTCACCAAAGGCGATACAGTCTTTCAGCTCGAAGCCCAGACGTTTCGCGACGGCTTCCAGCGCGTGACCTTTGGAGACGCCCCCCGCCATCACTTCCAGGCAGGTCAGGGTTGAGAAGCTTACGTTAACGCGATCGCCCCAGCGGGCGTTGATCGCCTGCTCCAGCGGCAGCAATTCCTCATGGTTTACACAGGTGAAGAACACCTTACTGATCCCTTCCGGCTCCAGCAGGCCCGGCTCGTACAGTGAGTACTGGAATACGGCTTCCTTGAAGAAACGCATCTCTTCCGGGCGGTGGCGGTTCATAAACCAGTCGTCGTCGCGGTAGACGTTAGTGACAATATTCGGGTTATTGTGCACCACGCCGAACAGATCGGCGGCAATATCGCGATCCAGGTTGTGGGTAAAGATCAGGTTGCCGTCAGTATCGTGCACGCGCGCACCGTTGGAGGTGATCATGTACGATTTGATTTCCAGATTATCGCGGATCTGCCCCACGTCCACGTGGTGGCGACCGGTGGCAAACACGAAGTTCACGCCACGGGCGGTCAGGAGTTTTAAGGTCTCTTTCGCGTAAGGCGAGAGGGTGTGGTCGGGGGAAAGCAGCGTGCCATCTAAATCAGATGCAACAACCTGGTACATAGGGATTTCAACCTCTGGTGGAAAACAAGAATCAATTATGCCTGTTGAAAAATTCAACAATGGCGTTGAGCGCGACTGAGCGCATAGCGTCCTTTTCAAAAAGGATCTCATGGTAAGCGCCGTTAATAACCAGCGGTTTTCCCCCTTCACAAGGGTGGCCGGCGGCAGCGCGGAGTTCACAAAAACGGTCATGCATGCGGTTATCCACCACACGCTCTTCTTCAGCCTGAATCAGCAGTGTTGGCGTGTCGTCATTGCCAACGCCAGCCAGCACCTGCTCACCGGCAAGAATACCTTCCCGCACCCAGTGATAGGTCGGACCGCCCACGCGCAGGCGCGGTTCATCGGCATAAAAACGCAGGTTACGACGATAGCGCTGTCGGCTGTGGGTCAGCACGTTCATCGCAAACGGCAGTGCACGCCAGCGCCCCGTCCCGATGGCATAGCCTTCTCGAATGCGCTGATGGCCCTCAGCCCAGTCAAGAATATGTCGTACCATCCAGTCAGGAAAACGCATGACGATGCCATACATCGGCGCGGTGAGCGCAATGGCGTCGCACTGGTGCGCGTGGCGCTGTAAAAACAGCGTTGAAATCGCACCGCCCATAGAGTGCGCCAGAATATAGCGCTTCCGCCAGGGGCCAGGCTCGACCTCCTGCTGCCAGAACGCGGCGAGATCGTCGACGTAATCGCTGAAGTTATCCACGTGGCCGCGATGCGTATCCGATAGCAGGCGGCCAGAAAGCCCCTGCCCGCGGTGATCGATAATCAACACATCGAAGCCCAGATGGAACAGGTCATAGGCCAGTTCGGCGTATTTGATATAGCTCTCAATACGTCCGGGGCAGACCACAATGACCCGGTCATTTTTCTTATCGTGAAAACGCACAAAGCGTACCGGAATATCGCCGACGCCCGTAAACTCATCTTCCTCACGCTGGCGCCAGAAATCGGTCAGCGGCCCCATGGAGAAAGCAGCAAATGCGTTTTCTCGTGTTTCCCAGTCCTTTTTCTGCTGAAACATCGGGTTTCTACTCACCTAAGCCAAGGAATATCGTTTTTTCGTAACCGGTCACAAAATGACTCAACAATAGCGTATTGTGGCATAAAAACAGACGATTCGGGAGTTTCAAATGACCTTCGAGTGGTGGTTCGCTTACCTGCTGACATCCATCATCCTTAGTCTTTCACCGGGCTCGGGCGCCATTAACACCATGACCACCTCCATCAACCACGGCTATCGCGGTGCGGCGGCGTCGATTGCCGGTTTGCAGACCGGGCTCGGCATTCATATTGTGCTGGTCGGGATTGGTCTGGGGACCCTGTTCTCCCGCTCCGTGCTGGCCTTTGAGGTGCTGAAATGGGCCGGGGCAGCGTATCTGATCTGGCTGGGCATCCAGCAGTGGCGCGCGGCAGGCTCCATCAACCTAAATACGCTCGCTCAGACGCAAAACCGCGGCCATCTGTTTAAGCGCGCGGTGTTCGTCAACCTGACCAACCCGAAGAGCATCGTTTTCCTCGCCGCGCTGTTCCCGCAGTTTATCGTGCCACATCAGCCTCAGGTGATGCAGTACGTGGTGCTGGGCGCGACCACCATTATCGTCGATATCATCGTGATGATTGGTTACGCGACGCTGGCACAGCGAATTGCGGCGTGGATTAAAGGGCCTAAGCAGATGAAGGCCCTGAATAAAGTCTTTGGCTCGCTGTTTATGCTGGTTGGCGCGCTGCTTGCGTCAGCGCGTCATGCTTAGCGAGAAATGATGAGATGAATGCCGAAGCCGGCGAACAGCGCGCCGGCGAAGCCGTCAATCCACTTCGCGATACGCTGGTAGCCGCGGCGCATCGCCGGTAAGGCGAACAGGCTGGCCACGATGGTAAACCAGGCAAAGGTTTCAACGACGATCAGCAGGAAGATGCCCCAGCGTGCGCCCGCACCGACGCTATCGCCGACAAACAGCGAGAACACCGAGCCGAAATAGATAATCGCTTTTGGGTTCGCCAGATTGGTCAGCAGCCCTTTGACAAAGCTGCGGCCGCCCGTTGCCAGCTCCACCTTTGGCTCTTCCGGTTTTTTCTCTTCTTTCTTCAGCGCACCGCGCAGCATCTGGTAGCCCATCCAGCACAGGTACAGCCCGCCGCCGACCATAATGATGTTATGCAGCCAGGCCATCTTCGCCAGGATAAGGTTAAGACCGAGCAGCGCAACGGCCGCCCAGACCATAACGCCCATGGTGATACCGAGCACGCCCATCATCGCCTCTTTGCGGGAGCGGCTGACGGCCGTTTGTGATACGAAGAAAAAGTCTGGGCCGGGGCTCATCAGCGCAACGATGTGCACTAACGCCACGGTGAGAAATAGCATCAACATAATTAACTCGCGGGGAAATAATTCAGTGAGTCATCATCCTGGCACTTTTTCGCCCGGCTGACTACTCCTCATCATCACCATCGGCGTGAGAGCGGATGAGCGCCATAAACTCTTTACCGAAGCGCTCCAGCTTGCGCGTCCCCACGCCGTTGACGCTGAGCATCTCGCTGGCGCTGAGCGGCATCTGCTCGGCCATCTCAATCAGCGTCGCGTCGTTGAACACCACGTAAGGCGGGATGTTTTCTTCGTCGGCGATGGCTTTACGCAGCTTGCGCAGTTTGGCGAACAGCTTGCGGTCGTAGTTGCCGCCGTAGGATTTCTGCATCACGCGCGGCTTCAGGGCGATGACGCGCGGCACGGCGAGCTTGAGCTCAACGTCACCGCGCAGTACCGGACGCGCCGCTTCGGTCAACTGCAGGGCGGAGTGCTGGGCAATGTTCTGCGTGGCGAAGCCAAGGTGGATCAGCTGGCGAATGATGCTCACCCAGTGCTCGTGGCTCTGCTCCTTGCCAATACCGTAGACGGGCAGCTTGTCATGCCCCATGTCGCGGATACGCTGGTTATTGGCGCCGCGCAGCACTTCCACCACGTAGCCCATCCCGAAGCGCTGGTTCACACGGTAAATGGTCGAGAGCGCCTTACGCGCGTCCATCAGGCCATCGTACTGTTTCGGCGGGTCGAGGCAGATATCGCAGTTGCCGCACGGCTCCTGGCGCCCTTCACCAAAGTAGTTGAGCAGCACCAGACGGCGGCAGGTTTGCGCTTCGGCAAACGCCCCCATCGCGTTGAGCTTGTGGCGCTCGATATCCTGCAGCTGTCCCTGCGGTTTCTCTTCCAGACAGCGGCGCAGCCACGCCATGTCCGCCGGATCGTAAAACAGCATCGCTTCCGCAGGCAGGCCGTCACGCCCGGCGCGGCCGGTTTCCTGATAGTAGGATTCGATATTGCGCGGGATGTCGAAGTGCACCACAAAGCGCACGTTCGGCTTGTTGATGCCCATTCCGAACGCCACCGTCGCGACGACGATTTGCAGGTCGTCGCGCTGGAATTTCTCCTGCACGTCGGCGCGGATGTGATTCTCTAACCCGGCATGATACGCGGCGGCGCTAAAGCCTCGGTTTTGCAGACGCGCGGCGGTGTCTTCCACCTTCGCGCGGCTGTTGCAGTAGATGATGCCGGACTTGCCGCGCTGCTCCTGCACGTAACGTAAGAGCTGATCCAGCGGCTTGAACTTTTCCATCAGCATATAGCGGATGTTGGGGCGGTCGAAGCTGCTGACCTGAATATAGGGGTCGTTCAGCCCCAGCAGACGAACGATATCCAGCCGCGTGGTGTCATCCGCCGTGGCGGTGAGCGCCATAAACGGCAGCTCGGGGAAGCGCTGACGCAGCTGGCCGAGAGCAGCGTATTCCGGGCGGAAATCGTGGCCCCACTGGGAAATACAGTGCGCTTCATCTACCGCCAGCAGCACCGGGTTCCAGTGCGCAAGATGGTCGAGGAAGTTATCCAGCATCAGGCGTTCCGGGGCGATATACAGCAGGCGGATCTGTCCAGTGCGGCACCCGGCCATCACCTCTTGCTGCTGCTCCCGGGTTTGCGTGGAGTTAAGACAGGCTGCCGCCACGCCGTTGGCGAGCAGCTGGTCAACCTGGTCTTTCATCAGAGAAATAAGAGGGGATACCACGACCGTCAGGCCGTTAAGCACCAGCGCGGGCACCTGATAGCAGAGGGACTTACCGCCGCCGGTCGGCATCACCACCAGGCAATCACGACCTTCCAGCACCGTTTCAATGATGGTTTCCTGGCCGGGGCGGAACTGCTGGTAGCCAAAGGTTTCATGCAAAACCTGTTTAGCCAGCGACTCCTGATTCAATACTTCCGCCTGCGCCACGTTAACCCCATATGCCTGAAATGAAACAGGCGCTATTTTCAGCGCCTGAGAGAGAAACTTCAACGTTTAACGCAAAAACATTCGAGCAGACTAGAGAATATCGTTCAGCATCACGCCCACGCCGACGCGGGTCTGGTTGAAGTTGTAATCGATAAGCGACTCGCCGTAACCGCTATACACCTGCGTATAGATACGGACATGCTTCGTCATTGGATAGCTTAAGCCCACTTCCGCACCACCGTAGCCGGTGTTCCAGTTGTACTGGCCTTTGGCGCTGAGCACGGCATCACCTAACTGGTAGCCGACTTTGAGCTGGTAGTAGCCCATATATTTGGTGATATCCGGGTTATCATCGGTTTCGCCCACCACATACCACGGCTTCACTTCCACCATCCAGTTACCGTTCTGCGCCATCAGACGCGTATAGGCACGGTTCCAGCTGCGCGAGGTAGGGTCAGAGCGGCCGTTGGAATCGTGGTTAAAGCCCACTTCGACGTCACGCAGCGTCCAGCCCGCAAACTCATAATCCGTTGCAAAACCGAGGAACAGCTGCGGCTCGTAGTTCGTTTCACGGAACGGTGAGGACTCGCCGCTGTTAGAGAGCTGCCACCAGGATTTCTGCGTGTAAGACGCCCCGAGCACCGAGTTCGGCCCCAGAATACCGCGCCAGAACGGGAACGCGAGGCTGAGCTGGAACTTCACCTCATCTTTACGCGCGTTATCAGACCAGTTATATGAGCTTATCGCCTCTTTGTTGAGATCGCTGGTCTGGGTGTAAATCACGTAGTTGGTGTCATACGGATAGAGCGTGAACGGATTGTCATGCTCCTGAAGAAGGTTCGCGATAATGCTGCCGTGAACGGCAGGTTTATCATGCACCTCTTTGATCGTCGCTTCCTGCGCATATGCTGTGAGGGGCAGCGCAACCGCCGCCAGTAACCAGGCCAGATACGTCCGCATCGGTGGTGTTCTCCTGCAAAAGAGTAAAATTAGCTGAATAGTTATGTGGCGGACATTCTACAGACTTCTGCGACAACTGCTGCATCCTCGTTTCTGAAAGTGGAATTCCTTGTTGCTGAGGCATAAAATCAACATTTCGTTAACAATAAGGATGTGATGCCTCATGTCAGCCATGCTTACCGCCGAAGAAGTGTTAAAACTCGTGGGCGAGATTTTTGTTTACCATATGCCGTTTAACCGCGCGCTGGGACTGGAGCTGGAGCGTTACGAGAAAGACTTCGCCCAACTGAGCTTCAACAACCAGCCGATGATGGTGGGTAACTGGGCGCAAAGTATTTTGCACGGCGGCGTGATCGCCTCCGCGCTGGACGTGGCGGCAGGCCTGGTCTGCGTGGGCAGTACGCTGACCCGCCATGACACCATCAACGAAGACGAACTCCGCCAGCGTCTGGCGCGTATGGGTACTATCGACTTACGCGTCGACTATCTTCGCCCGGGGCGCGGAAATCGCTTTACCTGTTCCAGCAGCCTGCTGCGCGCGGGGAATAAAGTTGCCGTGGCGCGCGTTGAGTTACACAACGAAGAACAGGTGTATATCGCCAGCGCAACCGCCACTTATATGGTGGGTTGATACGGCAAAATCGGGTAAAATTAATTCACTTCTTTGTAACGGATTTTCCCGATGGATGCTAAACAGACGCGGCAGGGCGTTTTACTCGCCCTTGCCGCTTATTTTATTTGGGGTATCGCCCCGGCGTATTTCAAGCTTATCGCCTACGTTCCGGCCGATGAGATCCTGACTCACCGCGTTATCTGGTCGTTCTTCTTTATGATTGCGCTGATGAGCCTCAGCCGTCAGTGGTCGGGCGTTAAAACGCTGTTTAAAACCCCTAAAAAGGTCTTCCTGCTGGCGCTTTCAGCGGTGCTGATTGGCGGCAACTGGCTGCTGTTTATCTGGGCGGTGAATAACCATCACATGCTCGAAGCGAGCCTGGGGTACTTCATCAACCCGCTGGTGAACATCGTGCTGGGGATGATTTTCCTCGGTGAGCGCTTCCGCCGGATGCAGTGGGTGGCGGTGATTCTGGCCTTCTGCGGCGTACTGGTGCAGCTCTGGACCTTCGGCTCGCTGCCGATTATTGCCCTCGGCCTGGCGTTCAGCTTTGCCTTCTACGGCCTGGTGCGTAAGAAGATTGCGGTGGAAGCCCAAACCGGGATGCTGTTTGAAACCCTGTGGCTGCTGCCCGTGGCGGCGATTTATCTCTTCGGCATCGCCGACAGCGCCACCAGCCATATGGGCAGTAACCCGTGGTCGCTGAACCTGATGCTGATGGCGGCGGGCGTGGTGACCACCATACCTCTGCTGTGCTTCACCGGTGCAGCGACGCGTCTGCGTCTCTCCACGCTGGGCTTCTTTCAGTACATTGGCCCGACGCTGATGTTCCTGCTGGCAGTGGTGTTTTACGGCGAAGTGCCGGGGGCGGATAAGATGGTGACGTTCGCCTTTATCTGGGTGGCGCTGGCGATTTTCGTCGCGGATGCGATTTATACCCAGCGCAGGGTACGCAAAGGACTGTGATGTTGCCCTCACCCTAACCCTCTCCCACAGGGAGAGGGAATTCGATCGTAGGGCGGGTAAGCGCAGCGCCACCCGCCAGATTTTTACAGCCAGTTACGACGCTTAAAGTACAGATACGGCGCCAGCCCCGCGAGGATCATAAAGATAATCGCCCCCGGGTAACCAAAGCTCCACTTCAGCTCCGGCATAAACTCAAAGTTCATCCCGTAGCTGGATGCCACCAGCGTCGGCGGCAGGAACACCACGGACACCACCGAGAAGATCTTGATGATGCGGTTCTGCTCGATGTTGATAAAGCCCATCGCCGCCTGCATCAGGAAGTTCACCTTCTGGAACAGAGATTCGTTGTGCGGCAGCAGGGATTCGATATCTCGTAAGATTTCACGCGCCTGCTCCAGCTGACCGCCCGGCAGACGCGCCTTGCGCACCAGGAAGTTCAGCGCGCGCTGGGTATCCATCAGACACAGGCGCACCTTCCAGCCGATATCCTCCAGCTCCGCCAGCGTGGAGAGCGCTTCATCGTACTCATCGCCCTGATGGCCTTCCATGATCACGCGGCTCAGCTTTTCCAGGTCGCTGTAGATGTTTTCAATTTCGTCCGCCAGCTGTTCAATTTTGGTCTCGAACAGATCGAGCAGCAGCTCGTACGCGTTACCGTCCACCATCGCCTGGCTGCGGGCGCGCATGCGGTAGAGACGGAATGCCGGCAGCTCGCGCTCGCGCAGGGTAAACAGACGGCCGTCGCGAATGGTAAACGCCACGGTGGAGTTACCCGCGTGGTCTTCCGCATCTTCAAAGAAGAAGAAGGAGTGAATATGCAGACCGTCTTCGTCTTCAAAAAAACGCGCGGATGCTTCGATGTCTTCCAGTTCCGGGCGGGTTGCCAGGCTTTGCCCCAGCTCAGATTGTACGCGAAGGCGCTCATCGTCGTCCGGCTCGACCAGATCCACCCATACGGCATCAATGAGGGGCTGTGACTCTTCGGCTTCAAGCCGAGTCAGTCGGTTATTTTCGAGTTGAAATGCGCTCAACATGACCGGGACTCCCAATGCAAAAAATATCGGACAGTTCGGTGGGCACACAGAAACAAATTGGGTTTCAGACCATTAAACAGCCTGACTCAGCGCGACGGGAATAATGCAGGTCGCTGACAACCACTAAGGCCATCAGCAAGAGGAGATAGCCTTAGGAGTTGTTCCTGGATGACAGGGAATTGAGCCAGTATCTACTGGGTGTGTCCAAGGCGAATGTCCTCTTAGCGTAATCGTGCGCGCATGTTACGCCAGCTATAACTGTGGCGTCAACACGCAACGGAACGCTGAAGGGCATTAATTGACCTTCAATGTATAAGGCTAGCAGATTATTACAAAATAATGATATTTTTCTGAATGTTAGACTGTTTCCAGCTTCGCATAGGCCGCCACCAGCCATTTGATACCCTGCCCCTGGAACGCCACCTGCAGACGGCTGTGCTCGCCGCTGCCTTCCAGATTCACAATGGTGCCTTCGCCAAACTTCGAATGACGCACGCGCTGGCCCAGCTTGTAGCCGGTGTCGGTTTCCGCAATCGGCGAGCCCATGCGCTGATGGCTGACCGGACGGCTGATACTGGCACGCAGACGCACCTCTTCCACGCACGCTTCCGGCAGTTCGCCAATAAAGCGCGACGGACGGTGATAGACCTCTTTGCCGTACAAACGGCGGGTTTCCGCGTAGGTCAGCGTCAGCTTTTGCATCGCACGCGTCACGCCCACGTAGGCCAGACGACGCTCTTCTTCCAGACGACCGCCCTCATCCAGCGACATCTGGCTCGGGAACATCCCCTCTTCCATGCCAACGATAAACACCTGCGGGAACTCCAGGCCTTTGGCGGAGTGCAGGGTCATCAGCTGAACCGCATCCTGCCAGGTGTCCGCCTGCCCCTCACCCGCTTCCAGCGCGGCGTGGGAGAGGAACGCCTGCAGCGGCATCAGGTCTTCGTCTTCTTCGTTGTAGCTGAACTGGCGCGTTGCCGTCACCAGTTCCTCTAAGTTCTCAATACGGGTCTGGCCCTTTTCACCTTTTTCCTGCTCGTACATAGTGCGCAGGCCGGAGTCTTTAATCACCCGGTCGGTCTGCACGTGCAGCGGCATGTCGGCAGTTTCCTGCGCCAGGGCGTCAATCAGCTCAAGGAAGCGCTGCAATGCGCTGGCGGCGCGCCCGGCGAGGGCTTTTTCCTGCAGCAGCTCGCGGCACGCCTGCCACAGCGTCAACTGGCGATCGCGCGAGGCCTGACGCACTACGTCCAGCGTGCGGTCGCCAATGCCGCGCGTTGGCGTGTTGACCACGCGTTCAAACGCCGCGTCGTCGTTGCGGTTAGCAATGAGGCGCAGATACGACAGCGCATCTTTGATCTCCTGACGCTCGAAGAATCGCATGCCGCCGTAAATGCGGTACGGCATGCTCACCTGCAGCAGCGCCTCTTCCAGCACGCGCGACTGGGCGTTGCTGCGGTAGAGAATGGCGCACTGCTCCAGCGCGCCGCCGTTGTCCTGCCAGGTTTTAATGCGGTTCACCACGAAGCGGGCTTCGTCGAGCTCGTTGAAGGCGCAGTAAATCGAAATCGGTTCGCCGTCGACGCCGTCGGTCCACAGCTTTTTACCCAGACGCCCGTTGTTGTTCTCAATGAGGGCGTTGGCCGCGCTCAGGATGTTGCTGGTTGAACGGTAGTTCTGCTCCAGACGGATGGTTTCCGCGCCGGGGAAATCGTTGAGGAAGCGCTGGATGTTTTCTACCTGCGCCCCGCGCCAGCCGTAAATCGACTGGTCATCATCGCCCACGATCATCACCTTGCCGGTATCGCCGGCCAACAGGCGGATCCACGCGTACTGGATGTTGTTGGTATCCTGGAACTCGTCCACCAGGATATTGGTAAAGCGTTCACGGTAGTGCTGCAGAATATGCGGCTTGTTGAGCCACAGCTCGTGGGCGCGCAGCAGCAGTTCAGCGAAATCCACCAGACCGGCGCGATCGCACGCTTCCTGATAGGCCTTGTAGACGTTCTGCCAGGTCTGCTCGACCGGGTTACCGAAGCTCTGAATGTGATGCGGACGCAGCCCCTCGTCTTTCTGGCCGTTGATGTACCACATTGCCTGACGCGGCGGCCACTGCTTCTCGTCGAGGTTCATCGCCTTGATCAGGCGCTTCAGCAAGCGGAGCTGGTCTTCGCTGTCGAGGATCTGGAAATCCTGCGGCAGGTTGGCGTCCATATGGTGCGCGCGCAGCAGGCGGTGCGCCAGGCCGTGGAAGGTGCCGACCCACATGCCGCCCTGGCTGGTGCCCATCAGCTGGGCAATACGGTGGCGCATCTCTGCCGCCGCCTTGTTGGTAAACGTCACCGCCATGATGGAGTACGGCGAGCAGTTCTCCACGCTTTGCAGCCAGGCGATACGGTGAACCAGCACGCGCGTCTTACCACTGCCCGCCCCAGCCAGCACCAGCATGTTGGTGCGCGAGGCGGCAACCGCGTCACGCTGTTTGTCATTAAGGCTGTCGAGCAGGTAAGAAACGTCCATTGGCACCGTCACATAGTATTCAGGAACACAGCAAAACGCCCGGTGGCGCTTCGCTTACCGGGCCTACAACTGCAAACCCCTGGTAATTTATACAATATTACTGGTGATTATATCAGCGTCGTGAGGGATGCCAACCGTGAAATTTCCACGTGCGGCAGAAGACGGCTGTCCAGCGTGGTCATCAGGTCGGCGTTTTCCGGCTTGATCCAGCAGGACTGCATGCCGCAGCGGATAGCCCCGGCCACGTCCGTGGTCAGGTCATCCCCCACGTGCAGAATGTTACCCAGCGGCAGGTTAAGCTTATCCGCCGCCAGATGGTACATATCGCTAAACGGCTTCGCGCGCCCGTGAGGGCCTGCGCGCAGCACAAATTCAAAGTAATCGCTGAGGCCAAACAGCTCGGGCTGGGCATTGCCGTTGGTGATGGCCACCAGCGGCCACTTTTCAGCAAGCTTCGCCAGCGTCTCGTGGGTCTCCTGCGGCACGTCGATACGGCTGCGCCATTTGGCGAAGTTTTCCATTGCCGCTTCGGCCCCGATGGCCGCGTCCTGCACGCTCAGGCCCACGTTGAGCATCGCCTGCTCAACCGCACGACGACGCCATTCGGTCACGTCGTGGTAAATGTCCGGCTCGGTCTCACGCAGGGACTGACGCAGCTTCTGAAAGTCCTTGTTCTGTATCGCTTTCAGCGCGGGATGGTAGTTCTGCACAAACGCCAGCGACTCCTGCTCGGTACGCAGGATCACCTCGCGGTTGTCATAAAGGGTGTCATCAAGGTCAAACGTCAGGGCTGAGATCTGACCAAGTGGGCGGTAAAAACGCATTATTTCCCCCGTTTGGCGCGTGGATGCGCCGCGTCATACACCGAGGCAAGGTGTTGGAAGTCTAAGTGGGTATAGATTTGGGTGGTCGACAGATTTGCGTGACCAAGCAGTTCCTGCACGCCGCGCAGATCGCCGCTCGACTCAAGCATGTGTGTCGCAAAGGAGTGGCGCAGCTTGTGCGGGTGAACGTGGCTGTTCAGCCCCTGCTTAATGCCCCACTCCGCAAAGCGCTTCTGCACGTTACGCGCCGAGATCCGTTTGCCAAGTTTCGACAGGAACAGCGCATCCTCTTCGGTGCCAAACAGCCCGCGCAGGTCAAGCCAGTGCTCAATCCAGGAGACCGCATTGCGGCCAATCGGCAGGCGGCGCTCTTTGCTGCCCTTACCCATCACCCACACTTCACCGGACTCCAGATCGAGGTGTTTTATATCAAGATTAACCAGCTCTGACAGACGCAGCCCGGCACCGTACATCACCTCAAGCATCGCGCGGTCGCGCACGGCCAGCGGATCGTTAAGGTCGATATCCAGCAGGCGGTTTACGTCGTCGACGTCGATATTTTTAGGCAGATGGCGCGGTGCTTTCGGCGTGGCGATCCCTTTTGCCGGGTTGGCTTTTAAGCCCCCCTGGCTGACCAGCCAGTCGAAGAAACTGCGCAGCGCTGAGAGCCTGAGTGCCAGGCTCGCCGGGCTGAGATTTTTTTTACGGCTACGCACGACGAACCCGCGTACCGTCGCAGCGTCACATTGTTGCCAGCTTTTCAGGCCGATTTCGTCGGCAATCTGCATGATGGCATCAAGCTGACGCTGGTAGTTGAGCAGGGTAATGGGGCTAAGCTGACGCTCCACGCCCAGATAGCGCAGAAAGCGCGAGACGTCAGTGGCGAGCAGTCCGTCCGTCATACGCGCTCAATCCAGCGCTCCAGAAGCTCGGGGAGCATCAGGGCGATCTCCTGCAGCAGGTGCGTGGCTTGCCCCTGCTCATAGTGATGCGCATCGCGGCTGGTAAATAACATCACCCCCAGATCGCCATCGCGCCCCATCAGCGACATCGCTACCGAGCCAATCGCTTTGGCTTCCGGTAATACCACCAGCAGCTCAGGCCCGTTCAGCGGCCCCAGGTAGTGGTGTTCATGGCCCAGACGCTGAATGCGCAGCGGTTCAAACGCCTGACGGCTGAGCGCCAGATGGGTAAACCCCGACGGCGCGCCAATGCGCCAGCGGTCAGGGAACAGACGAATCGTTGCGCCTGCCAGCCCCAGCTCCCGGGCCCAGCGGTGGAAGCGGCTGAGGAACTCTTCGAGACTGTGCGCCGACGCCAGACGCGCCTGCAGATTCAGCAGTCGATAAAACAGGCTTTCGTTGGTGCTGGCCTGCTCCATCAGCAGCGTCATGTTCTCTTCAAGCTGATTGATGTGGTTGCGCGAGCGCGCCATGTGCCATTCGACCAGCGACACGGTCCCGCGGACCGGATGCGGCACGCGCATCTCTTCGACGACGCGTGCATTGCGAATAAAAAACTCAGGATTGCGCAGCAGATAATCAACAACAGCTCTGTCGTCCAGCTCCGTCACTGTTTCCTGCAGTTCTTCCCCTGGTTGTTTCATAGATGGATAAACCCGTCATAGACATGTGCCGCCGGGCCAGTCATGTACAGTGGATGACCCGGTCCTTTCCAGGCGATATCAAGCCGACCGCCCGGTAACTCAACGCGAACCTCTTCTGCCAGTAACCCCTGAGAGATGCCCACGGCCACCGCAGCACAGGCGCCGCTTCCGCAGGCCTGCGTCTCGCCCGCGCCGCGCTCGTAAACCCGCAGGCGAATGTGCTCGCGCTGCACCACCTGCATAAAGCCGATGTTTGCGCGCTCAGGGAAACGTTCGTGGTTTTCCAGCACCGGGCCGAGCGTTTCGACCGCGGCGGTTTCCACATCATCAACCTGAATCACGCAGTGTGGGTTACCCATTGAGACGACGCCGCACAATACTGTCTGCTCGGCCGCACGCATAATATAGGTCTTTTCCGCTTTGTTTGCGCGAAACGGCACGACGGAGGGCTCGAAGTTTGGCTCGCCCATGTTCACGCGCACCAGTTCATCATCGGTGACGCTGAGCACCATGCGACCATTGGCCGTGCTGACGCGAATATCACGCTTGTTGGTCAGCCCTTTCAGGCGGACAAAGCGGGCAAAACAGCGCGCGCCGTTGCCGCACTGGTTAACTTCGCTGCCGTCGGCGTTAAAAATACGGTAGTGGAAATCAAGGTCGGGATCGTACGGTGGCTCGACCACCAGCAGCTGATCGAACCCCACGCCCAGATGCCGATCCGCCAGGCGACGGATCAGTTCCGGGGAGAAAAACACATTCTGCGTTACCGCGTCGACGACCATAAAATCGTTGCCAAGGCCATGCATTTTAGAGAACTGCATCATTTGCTCCATTGCGCGGGTACAGAACGTTTTCGTCAGAGATTAACCTGAGTCGGGCCACCGTTGTCGCCACGATCGTTAGTATTTGGCGTGGTAGACTCAATACCGCTTTGCACGGGTTTCGTCGGCGGCGGCTCGGTTTTATCCGCAGGTGGGAAGTAAAGTGGTCCCTTCAGTCCGCAGCCAGTCAGGCTAAACAGCGTGATGAGAACGGCAAGCGTTCGGAAAGCGTTTTTCATTATAAAGTTGCCCGTAAGTTCAAATCTGTTTCTATCATCGCAGGAGAAGACACAAAAGCAAGAGTTTGCCGCTTTCCTGCAACGGGAATTATTTAGGGTTATACTGCCGGCATCACGAAAAACAGGAACAAAACCATGAACGACAGTGAATTCCATCGCCTTGCCGACAACCTGTGGATGACCATCGAAGAGCGTCTTGACGACTGGGACGGCGACAGCGATATCGATTGTGAAATCAACGGCGGCATTCTGACCCTGAGCTTCGAAAATGGCAGCAAAATTATTATTAACCGCCAGGAGCCGCTTCACCAGGTCTGGTTAGCCGCTAAACAGGGCGGCTATCATTTCGATCTGAAAGACGGGGAATGGGTTTGCGACCGTAGCGGGGTACCGTTCTGGGATCTGCTGGAACAGGCGGCGACGGCGCAGGCGGGTGAGGCTGTGAGTTTCAGGTAGTTTTGTTGCCCGGTGGCGGCTACGCCTTACCGGGCCTACAACGGCTCGAACCGTAGGCCGGGTAAGCGTCAGCGCCACCCGGCGAAAAGGCTCAGGAGAAATACTGCTGCAACAGCGGCGCGGTTTCCTGATTGGCAGGCACGGCAGGCGTTACGGCCTGGGTCCGGAACGGGATCACCTGCGTACGACCATCGACGTTCACGATCTGGTAGAACTGCGGCAGGTTAAAGTTGATAAAGCTTGAGCCGTAGGTGAAACGGTCATGCGAAGAGGAATAGAAGCGGCTGACGTCGCGCACCAGCTCCTCTTTACTGCCTTCACAGTGGTGATACACCTCGGCGCGGTTGGTCTCATCCAGAATATAGATGTTGAACCCGGCGTCCTCGCCCGACTCTTCAAAGAAGAACTGAATAATCCCTTCACTGGCGAATCCGTCCACCACCTGCGGCAGCTTAACGTGGTTGGTTTCCACCTGCACCGACAGGCCATGCAGCTTGTTGTGTGAAATCGCGCCGTAGAACTCGATGGCGTTTTCCAGCTTCTGTACCGACACGTTCAGGCGCTCGAAGAACAGGCCCCAGGTCTGGCCGGAGACGCGCAGCGCTTTAAAGCGCCCGGTTTCCTGACGGGTACTGGAGAGACGCAGTTCGATACATTCAGAAACCAGCTGCTGCACGCGGGTACGAATTAAACCGCGCAGATGCTGGCTGTAGCAGAACACTTCAACGCTGTCCGGCGGTGCGGCATCCTGGTGCATCTTGCCGAGAATGGTTTTCAGCGCTTCGATCATCGCCTGCTCGCCGTTGAAATGCAGGGTACGCACTTCGTTCCACGAGTTGCGGTACAGCAGGTCCACGCTGCCCACCAGGCAGTTTTGCTGCTCGCCAAAGCTAAAGACGTCCAGCTTGCGGAAGTCAAAGTGGACCACCTGATTGCGGAAGGCCGCCGTCGGGTCGTATTCCAGGTTGACGATAATCGCCAGATGGCGAATCTCGCACGGGCTGTAGAGCGCTTTCGGCGTTGGGGCAGGCAGACGCAGCGGGAAGTGGTGCGACACATCCGCGACCATCTCCTGCAGCTTAGCGAGATCAACCACCTCGTTGCCTTTGATAAACAGGCGCGTGCGCGAGGTCAGCAGGCCGTTAAACCAGGCCCAGGCCACCAGCTT
This sequence comes from Enterobacter cloacae complex sp. CARB60, assembly GCF_036487345.1. Classification (NCBI taxonomy): domain Bacteria; kingdom Pseudomonadati; phylum Pseudomonadota; class Gammaproteobacteria; order Enterobacterales; family Enterobacteriaceae; genus Enterobacter; species Enterobacter cloacae complex sp. CARB60. The sequence continues at coordinate 47,788 of NZ_JAZKLC010000002.1, read as the reverse complement.
GTTCAGGTAGCGGTTATATTCCAGCGGCTGATGGCTGACGATCGAATCCATGCTTGGCGCACGGTTATACAGATACCACCCGGTGCGGTTTGCGCGGCCCGGCGGTACGTAGATAAAGGTCAGGTTTGGTTCTGACAGGTCTGGCGAAATCTGCGGGTTAACCAGGGTGACTTTACCCGGCAGCGCTTCAAACGCGGCGTACAGCTTACGGGTCAAGACCCCGATGTCCTGCGGGCTGGCGGAAACGCTGAGGTTGTTACGGCGCGCAAAGCGGATCAGGTTACGGTAGCTTTGCATCATCGCATCGAGCAGTTCGTTGTGCGCTTCACGCACCTGATCGATTTTCCAGTTGGCCCGGTTGTCGAGCATGGACAGACGCGCTTCGTCCCATCCCCACTCTTTCACTAACTGACTGACCACTTCACGACGCCAGCCCACGCAGGCGCGCTCGCGGCTCAATTTCTCACAGACTTTGAGATAGAAACATCGACGCACCAGGTCAAGACGCGTGGTGTCATCAATGGCTTTCAGGTATTCGGTCACGCGCTCCAGCATCATGCAGTAGGCGTCCAGCCCGAAGGAGACGATCTCCCCGTCGTGCAAACGCTGCTTGATATCTTTCGCCAGCAGGCGCGGCGTAGGGTATTCCCAGGAATAGGCTTCCAGCAGCAGCGTTTTCAGCACCGCTTTGTACGGTGAGTCGATACTTTTATAGAGCTGCCAGAGGCTTGCGCCAAAGTACTCTTCTGCTGACAGAGAGCTCAGACCGCCGAGGTCCAGCCATTCGTTTGGCGTCAGTACGCCCTGCGCGTAAAGCGACATGACGTAGTCATCGTAATGCTCTTCTTCTTCGCACGGGACCATATTCCACAGAATACGCTTCCCGGCCAGACGCACAGCAGAACGGTAAAATTCATCCAGCAATAAGATGTGCTGAGTCGAGCCGCAGTCCTCACCACCCAGACTGCCGCTTTCGTTATGGCGGAAACGGTTTTCATCAATCAGGAAGAAGCTCACTTCCACACCGAGCGAGGCCGCCCAGCTCTCCAGCAGGCTGCACTTGCGCTGCAGCAGCTGACGCTCGTCGTTATCGAGCCAGGACTGATGACAGACCCAGATGTCCAGGTCCGAAGAACAGCTTTGCCCTACCGATGAGGTGCTCCCCATAGAGTAAACGCCGGTAATCGGCAGTTCACCTTTCGGGGACTCCTGTGGCGGCATGCCGCGGTAGAGTTCCAGCTCGTTCAGGTAATGCTGTTGGGTTTCATCAGGCGTGAAAAGGCAAATGCCCTGGGGAACGTTACCGTCAAGGTAGCCAGGCATCAGCGGATGGTGATAGTGCAATAATGTCGGCAGCAGACTGTATACCTGCTGGAAAGCAGGGCCCATGGCAGCAAGCGCGCGATCCACACGCAGTTGATTTATGGCATCCAGTCTCTGTTTCAGAGTCTCAATATAGAGGTACAAGACGTATCGCCTGATGTTTCCGGGTGGCGCAAGCTATTCAAAACACGAATAACAGCGGGCCCGCAGTATTTCAAAAAGATAACCGTTACCCTTTTTCGCCCTTATCATTTTTGGTGGTAGCGACGAAAAAATGGTCTAAAACGTGATCAATTTAACACCTTGCCGGTTGACCGTAAAGAAAGATGCGCTACATACAAGTGTAGCACCGTTCTGTACGTGTAAATTCCTGAATACGGCTATGGCTGACGAATACGCCGCCTTGTCCCTCTCACGCTTCATCAACCGTAAAACTGCCATCCCAGAGTCAACAATGTTAGGATGGTTAGCGATTGATAATGACGGTAACAAGCATGTTAGACAATGTTTTGAGAATTGCCACACGCCAAAGCCCTCTCGCGCTCTGGCAGGCACATTATGTGAAGCAGCGCCTTGAAGCCTGCCACAGTGGATTGCGCGTCGAGCTGGTGCCGATGGTCACGCGCGGTGACGTGATCCTCGATACGCCCCTGGCGAAAGTGGGCGGCAAAGGCCTGTTTGTCAAAGAACTGGAACTGGCATTGCTTGAGAACCGCGCCGATATCGCCGTACATTCGATGAAAGACGTGCCCGTCGAGTTCCCTGAAGGGCTGGGGCTGGTGACCATCTGCGAGCGCGAAGATCCGCGCGATGCGTTTGTCTCTAACCACTATGACTCCCTCGACGCGCTGCCAGAAGGTAGCGTGGTTGGCACGTCCAGTTTACGCCGTCAGTGTCAGCTCGCAGAACGTCGTCCTGACCTGATCATTCGCTCGCTGCGCGGTAACGTCGGCACGCGTCTGGGCAAGCTGGATAACGGCGAGTACGATGCCATTATTCTCGCCGTTGCCGGCCTGAAGCGTCTGGGGCTGGAGTCGCGCATTCGCGTGGCGATGCCGCCAGAGCTGTCGCTGCCGGCCGTGGGCCAGGGAGCCGTCGGCATCGAGTGCCGTCTGGACGATGTGCGTACCCGCGAACTGCTGGCACCGCTGAACCATGACGAGACCGCTATTCGCGTAAAAGCCGAGCGTGCAATGAATACCCGCCTCGAAGGGGGATGCCAGGTACCGATTGGCAGCTATGCTGAATTAACAGAAGGTGAACTGTGGCTGCGCGCGCTGGTGGGCGCCCCTGACGGTTCGCAGATGGTACGCGGCGAACGTCGCGGTAAAGCGCAAGATGCCGAGCAGCTTGGCGTGTCGCTGGCTGAAGAGCTGCTGGATAACGGCGCCCGCGAGATTCTGGCTGACGTTTATAATGGAGAGCCCCCTGCATGAGTATTCTCGTCACCCGCCCTTCTCCCGCAGGAGAGCAGTTAGTGAGCCGTCTGCGCGCACTGGGGCAGGTGGCCTGGAGTTTTCCGCTCATTGAATTCTCCCCCGGTCGGGAGCTCTCTGCGCTCGCCGACCAGATGAATACCCTTCAGGAAGGCGACCTGCTGTTTGCGCTGTCGCAACATGCCGTAGAATTTGCCCACGCGCAGCTGCAACAGCAGGGTTTGACCTGGCCAACCGCCCCCCGCTATTTCGCGATTGGCCGCACAACGGCACTGGCGCTGCATACCGTAAGCAGCGCGGACGTTCGTTACCCTTTAGATCGGGAAATCAGCGAAGTCTTGCTACAATTACCTGAATTACAAACTGTTGCCGGAAAGCGTGCGCTCATTTTGCGCGGTAACGGTGGCCGCGAACTGCTGGGCGAAACGCTGCGTGAGCGTGGTGCAGACGTGACGTTCATTGAGTGCTATCAGCGCTGTGCAAAACACTACGATGGCGCGGAAGAGGCGATGCGCTGGCACGCGCGCGGCATTAATACGCTGGTGGTCACCAGCGGTGAAATGTTACAACAGCTTTGGTCGCTGATACCGCTTTGGTATCGCGAAAACTGGTTACTCCGCTGTCGGCTTCTGGTCGTCAGTGAGCGTCTGGCGAACCAGGCCCGGGAACTGGGCTGGCAGGATATTCGGATCGCTGATAACGCCGACAACGATGCGCTGCTGCGCGCATTACAATAACTCTCAAATGGGAAGCCATAATGACGGAACACGACAAATCCTCCGCCGTGGTTGAAGAGACCAGGGAGACTGTGGAGACGACGCCACAGCCAGAGACGACAGAGAAAACCGCTGAGAAGAAAAACGGCAGCAACAAAACGAGCCTCACGCTGAGCGCGATTGCCATCGCCATTGCGCTGGCAGCAGGGGTGGGCCTGTACGGTCTGGTGAAGCAACAGGGGGCTAATCAAACGTCCACCAGCGATGCGCTGGTGAATCAGCTCACCGCCCTGCAAAAAGCGCAGGAGACGCAGAAAACCGAGCTGGAAGCGGTGATTAAGCAGCAGGCCGCCGCGCTTGCCGAGGCGAACAGCAAACAGGAAGAGCTGACCAAACAGCTGGGTGACGTGCAGCAGAAAGTCGCCACGATTTCCGGCACCGATGCCAAAACCTGGCTGCTCTCGCAGGCTGACTTCCTGGTGAAGCTCGCCGGACGTAAGCTCTGGAGCGATCAGGACGTCACCACTGCCGCCGCGCTGCTGAAAAGCGCCGATGCGAGCCTGGCAGACATGAACGACCCGAGCCTCATCGCTGCCCGTCGCGCGATCACCGAAGATATCGCCAGCCTCTCCGCCGTCTCGCAGGTGGATTACGACGGCATTATCCTCAAGGTGAACCAGCTTTCGAATCAGATTGATAACCTGCAGCTGGCGGATAATAACGACGACGACTCCCCGATGGATTCCGACGGTACCGAGCTTTCCAGCTCCCTGAGCGAATGGCGCATAAACCTGCAGAAAAGCTGGCAGAACTTTATGGACAGCTTCATCACTATCCGCCGTCGCGACGAAACCGCCGTGCCGCTGCTGGCGCCGAACCAGGATATCTATCTGCGCGAGAACATTCGTTCCCGCTTGCTGGTGGCGGCGCAGGCCGTGCCGCGTCATCAGGAAGAGACCTACAAACAGGCGCTGGATAACGTCTCAACGTGGGTACGCGCCTACTACAACACCGATGATGCGACGACCACCGCCTTCCTCGAAGACATTGATAAGCTGAGCCAGCAGAACATCACCATGAACGTGCCGGATAAGCTGGCCAGCCAGCCGATTCTGGAGAAACTGATGCAGACGCGCGTACGTAACCTTCTGGCGCAGCCGGGCGTGCCGGCAGAGCCGTCGGGCGGAGCGGCAGCCGCTCCTGCTTCCGCACCCGCGTCTGAAAGCGCACCGCAGGGAGAGTAATGATGCTAAAAGTTCTCTTACTCTTCGTCCTGCTGATCGCCGGGATCGTGCTGGGCCCCATGCTTGCGGGTCATCAGGGCTACGTCCTGATCCAGACCGATAACTACAACATCGAAACCAGCGTAACGGGCCTGACGATCATTCTGATCCTCGGCGTGGTGGTGCTGTTTGCGATCGAGTGGATCCTGCGCCGTATTTTCCGCACCGGTGCCCACACGCGCGGCTGGTTCGTTGGCCGTAAACGTCGCCGCGCCCGTAAGCAGACCGAACAGGCGCTGCTTAAGCTTGCCGAGGGTGACTATCAGCAGGTTGAAAAGCTGATGTCGAAAAACGCCGACCATGCCGAACAGCCGGTGGTGAATTATCTGCTCGCAGCCGAAGCGGCGCAGCAGCGCGGTGACGAAGCCCGCGCCAATCAGCACCTGGAGCGGGCGGCTGAGCTGGCTCACGGCGACCCGATTCCGGTAGAAATCACGCGCGTTCGTCTGCAGCTGGCGCGCAATGAAAATCACGCGGCTCGCCACGGTATCGATCGTCTGCTGGAAGTTGCGCCACGCCATCCGGAAGTGCTGCGTCTTGCCGAGCAGGCCTATATTCGTACCGGCGCGTGGGGCTCGCTGCTGGACATCATTCCGTCAATGGCGAAGGCCGAGGTAGGCGACGATGAACATCGTGATGAGCTTCAGCGTCTGGCATGGATTGGTCTGATGGATCAGGCGCGCGCCGACCTGGGCAGCGACGGTCTGAAAACGTGGTGGAAGAATCAGAGCCGTAAAACGCGCCAGCAGGTTCCTCTGCAGGTTGCCATGGCGGAACATCTCATTGAATGTGACGATCATGACACGGCTCAGGAAATCCTTCTCGACGGTCTGAAGCGCCAGTACGACGATCGTCTGGTGATGGTAATCCCACGCCTGAAAACCAATAACCCTGAGCAAATCGAAAAAATACTGCGTCAGCAGATTAAAACCGTCGGTGACCGCCCGCTGCTGTGGAGCACGCTTGGTCAATCGCTGATGAAGCACGGCGAATGGCAGGAGGCGAGCCTCGCCTTCCGCGCGGCGCTGAAACAGCGTCCTGATGCCTTTGACTACGCATGGCTTGCCGATACGCTGGACAAGCAGCATAAGCCGGAAGAGGCAGCCGCCATGCGGCGTGATGGGTTGCTATTGACGCTGCAAAATAACGGTACGCAGCAGTAAAGAAAAAGGAGGCCAGACGGCCTCCTTTTTTACGCCCATAAAAAAACGCCTGCTATAAAAGCAGGCGTTAAAACAGGTCTGTAAGACAACATATTTGGTGCTTCACTCAACGTTATGTCCATGGTGTCTGATGAGGCCGAAGCGACATCTGTCAGTGGACGATAAGCACCGTAAATGGCTCTGCGTCATTCCTGAGTTTATGAGGCACTAAGGCGAACATAAGAGATGGAATGAGCATCTACACGCATATTATTGCACGTAACGTGCCAACATGACATCCAGAAGTTTTACATGACGCAACATTTTAAGATAAAAGGAAATTATGCTGTTGAGCGCCGTCTTAATCTCTACAACATATCGGTAAACGCAGAAATATGTCGTCAGGAGGAGACAGCAAAACCCATAAATAGTTATTTATTTAAATTTCAACAAGTTGCATGTCGCTGGATTGCGACAATGAAAAAGGACGTTGTTGGGGGAATGACGACGGGGATGAAGAATCGCAGAAAACAAAAAACCCCGCCGAAGCGGGGTTCAAAATTGGTCGGCGAGAGAGGATTCGAACCTCCGACCCACTGGTCCCAAACCAGTTGCGCTACCAAGCTGCGCTACTCGCCGATGTACTGCTTTTTTGAATTTTTAGTTCAATTCATTTAAAAAGTCGTGGTGCGAGGGGGGGGACTCGAACCCCCACATCCAAAGGACACTAACACCTGAAGCTAGCGCGTCTACCAATTCCGCCACCTTCGCAATTCACAACTCTTTCAAATAATGGGGTGGCTAATGGGATTCGAACCCACGACAACTGGAATCACAATCCAGGGCTCTACCAACTGAGCTATAGCCACCACTGTATTCTTAACTCACGCGGTACTGACTACTTCTCAGACCACCGCAGCTCCAGCACCGGGTAAATGGTGCGCCCGACAGGATTCGAACCTGAGACCTCTGCCTCCGGAGGGCAGCGCTCTATCCAGCTGAGCTACGGGCGCTTAGCGCCGTTGCGGGGCTGGATATTACGTACCTCCGTCCCCGCTGTCTAGTGCTTTTTTGAAAAAAATGCGCGTTTGGTTATGGTTTGCACATTTTGCCGCTTATTCCTCCACTTTATGCGTGGTGGCACGGCGACCCAGGCCAAAAAGCTTATATGCAGCCGTTACAGCCGCAAGGAAGATCACCCCGACAAACAGCGACATGCGGGTATCTTCATTAAAGTACATCCCGATTAATACGCAAATCAGGAACGCCATCGTCAAATAGTTCGCATAGGGGAACAGAACTGAGCGGAACGGATGGCTTTCAATCGCCTTTTTATGCGCCTGACGGAAACGCAGCTGGCTAATGAGGATAACAAACCACGGCACCATGCCCGGCAGTACGCTGGCGCTGTAGACGTAAACGAACACGCGCTGCGGATTAGGAATGATGTAATTCAGGCAAGAGCCAATCAGCAGGATCACAATGGAGACCGCCACCCCCGCCACCGGCACGCCAGCACGTGAGACTTTGCTCATCGCCGCAGGCAGCTGGTTGTTCTTCGAGAGCGCATAGAGCATACGCCCGCAGCTGTACATCCCGCTGTTACAGCCAGACAACGCTGCCGTCAGGACCACAAAGTTGATGATACCCGCCGCCGCCGTGATACCAATTTTGGCGAAGGTTAATACAAACGGGCTACCGGTCGTGCCAATTTCGTTCCACGGGAAGATGGTCACGATGACGAAGATCGCGCCCACATAGAAAATCAGGATACGCCACAGCACTTTGCCTACCGCGCTACGCAGCGTGACCTGCGGGTTTTTCGCTTCACCGGCGGTAATACCGATCAGCTCCACGCCCTGATACGAGGCCACAACGATACACAGCGCCGTCAGGAAGCCCTTCCAGCCGCCGGCGAAGAAGCCGCCATTTTCGGTCAGGTTGCCAAAGCCGATAGCGTGTCCACCGTTGCCAAAGCCGAAGAAAATCACGCCCAGGCCGACGACAATCATCACGATAATCGTGGTGACTTTGATCATAGCGAACCAGAACTCAATTTCACCGTAAAGGCGCACGGCGGCCAGGTTTGCCAGCGCCACCAGCCCCACGGCAATGAGCGCGGGTATCCACTGGACCATGTCCGGGAACCAGAACTGGACGTAGACCCCTATCGCGGTGATCTCTGAGATGCCCACCGCCATCCACATAAACCAGTATGACCACGCCGTCAGATAGCCGAAGAACGGGCTCATATAACGATGCGCGTAAACGGCGAAGGAGCCGGTTACCGGCTCCAGGAAGAGCATTTCGCCCATGGAACGCATAATGAAGAAGACAAACAGCCCGGCGATAATATACGCCAGTAATACGGAAGGGCCTGCCCATTTGAGCGTACTTGCGGAGCCCATAAACAGGCCCACGCCGATAGTGCCGCCCAGCGCTATCAATTCAATATGACGAGCTTCCAGCCCACGCTGTAGCTCCGGTTTTTTCTCTGCCATAGATCCTCGGTTGTGTTTGCTGTTTCCCGGCTTAAGACCGGGTATTGTTTTTTAGGGGTACTAAAATACGGAGCGAATGGTTTCTTAAAATCTGCCAAATGGCAAACGATGCATTAAAAAAATGAATGCATTGCACAGATTATCAGCAGTTTTGCAGGCGAGTTGCAGCGCGAATAGCATATCGCGCTACATTTTGATTACATTTTCCCGGTGTAATGCCAGGTGAGGTAGCGAAGCAGACGGATCTGTCGTTTAATGCGCGTCGGTTGCGATAGCAGGCGGTACAGCCACTCTAGCCCCAGATTTTGCCAGACCTTGGGCGCACGCTTCACGTGGCCGGTAAAGACGTCGTACGTGCCGCCGACGCCCATGTAGAGGGCATCCGGACAGACCAGACGGCAGTCGCGCATCAGGATCTCCTGGCGCGGGGACCCCATCGCCACGGTGACAATTTTCGCCCCGCTGTCACGAACGCGCTCAAACAGAGCCTGCCGATCTTCCGGTTTGAAGTAACCGTCCTGGCTGCCGACAATATTAACATTCCATTGACGACGCAGTTTCTCCTCCGTCTGGGCCAGTATCTCCGGCTTCCCGCCAATCAGGAACACGGGCGTGCCCTGCGCACCTGCGCGGGCCATAAGCTGCTCCCAGAGATCGGCACCCGCCACGCGGGAAACATTAGCGTCAGGATACTTTTTACGGATAGAGCGGACCACGCTGATCCCGTCCGCATATTTAAATTCAGCCGCTTCAATCAGGCTTTTGACTTCCGCATTATCCTCAACCGCCAGCATTTTTTCCGCGTTGATGGCCACCAGCGTACCGGATTTCATCTGGCCGTCGGCGAACAGAAAGTCCAGCGCGTGCTGCATGTCGCGCCAGCCAATAAGCTGCAGGCCACGTAGCGCATAGCGCGGTGCAGAAATTTTATCAGTCATTACTATCCTTACTTAGACTTGCGACAGCGTTGTGCTGCCCTGCCGCTCGCGCTTGTGCACAAGCCCTGCGCTGTCAAACAGCCAGTACAGCAGTTTGGCCAGCAACAGGCAGAGGCCGAAAACGACCATGAAGAACACCACGCGCGACACGAACGAGTCCAGCCCTTCGCGCGCCAGAACGATCATATTGAAAATGGCACCAAAGCAGAAACTGTGCAAAATGGCGGCTTTATAGCGGTTGGTCTCTTCGTTGCCACGCACGTAAAGCCAGTCGAACCACTTGATAATCAGCCCCACGGCAACCGCCCCGGGCAGAATGAACCACGCCCCCCCCATCACCACCAGGGAACCAATCAGCGTTGGCGAGATTGCCAGACCGGAATGGTTGTTCAGCACTTCCCAGGTAAAGTAATTTGCCGTGTTAAGCACCACGCCGGGCCGGTCCGGCCATAGCCAGGAAGGGATAAAGACGTAGAAGTCGCGAACAATCGGCGCCAGCCCCTGGAAGTCAATCTTGTCGTAGTTTTGCAGCAGCAATGCCAGGTTTTCCCACGGCGAGAAGGTATCGCGCGTCAGGTAGAGGAACGTGTAAAACGCCTCATCGCCCGCCACGTTCATCCCGTAGCGCTTCAGCGCCAGCCAGAACATCCCCACAATGCCAAACACCCCTGCCGCAACCAGCATCCACAGCGAGATCCAGCCGCGGATGATGCCGATAAACAGGAAGATCGCGAAGGCGATAATAATGTTCGCACGCGTGCCGCCCACAATCATGTAGGTCAGGATGCCAAACGCGACGGTACTGACCAGGAAGAACAGCCACGCTTTGCTGTCCTGGCGCAGGAAAAAGATCACCAGCATCGCCGGAATGAAGAAGTAGAAGAAACGCTTAAGCGCCACGCCCGAGACTTCAGCCGAAAAAATCTGGCTGTAGGAGTGGAGCTTAAACAGCAGGAAGCCGTTATGCATGAAAAAGATACCGACGCTGACCAGGGCGATGGTCATCAGCATCACCCACGTCAGGTGGGTCTCCACCCGATTCATGGTAAAAAGCGCCCGACGCGGGGCAGTAGCCTGTGCTGAACGCAGACGCGTTTTATAGGTGACGTAGTAAACCGCATAGAAGCAGGTCGCCGCCAGAAGCGCCTGGAGCAGGATTTCCGGCGGCGCGACGCTCACGTCAAAACGGAAGACCAGAATGCTGGTTAGCGGGAAGCCGAAAAAGAAGGTCAGCAGAAACAGTAACGAGAAGAACACGTTAAAGTTGAAACGCACCCGGCGGAATTCAAACCAGGTAAGCGTGGCGATAAACAGAGTGCTCAGAAGCCAGACAACCAGTAAGCCGCTGAATTGCAACTGACTCATGCTTTGTCTCCTGCTGCGATACGCAGCGCACGGTGCCACGGCGTAATGTAATTCGGGCTAAAGAAGTCGATGGAATTTTTATCCACCAGAGCCAGCTGCCGCTGTGCTTCCCGAACAACCTCTTCATTGAGCACATCGGTAGTGAACAGCACCGGAAGATGCTGTTCGGCCATGTCCTGCCAGAACGGGTTGTCGCGGTTGAGCACGCACGGTACACCCGCCTGAATCAGCAAACACAGTGTGCCAATTCCCTGCTGCCGGGCAAAGATGAAATAGCCAAGATCGCATTTTCTCAGCAGCGCAAGATATTCGTCAAATTCCAGCTTATCGCTGAGGATGTGCAGATTTTCTGCGCTAAACAGCGCAAGTCCCTGTTGGCGAACCTCATCAATATAGGCGTCGTTGTTGGCGGGATAGCCCATCGGCACCACCACGTTCACCGCGTCGCCGAACTGTTGATGCACCGCCCTGAGCGCCGCGACGTGTTCGTTACTGCGATCGCCGGAATTCCCCACCAGGATCGTTAGCTTGCCTTCACGCACCGTGTCATTCGCCATGGCGTTCAGCGCAGGATCCATGCGGGTTGGGAAATAGAGTAGCTCGCCGCGCACGTTCGGGTGCTGTTTAGCAAAATAGTTGAGATCGCCACGGGTGGCAAACACACTGCCTACGCGCCCCTGCGCCATGCGGCGCAGCGGATAGAAAAGACGGAATTTCCAGCCGCGGGAGACTTCGTAGAGATCGGCTCCCCAGATATGCCAGCTGCACTGGGAGGGTTTAATCCCCCCGCTGAGCAGCGCCAGCCACAGGCCGGTATTGAACTGCCCATGGAAAAAGAAACGTTGCTTACGATCCGCTTTGGCTTTGGCAACAACCGCCTTCGCCAGCGCGGCCTTATCCGGCCAGAAGCGAACAGTTAGCGCCGGAAATGCTGCGCTCAGGCCCTTATCCTGACCTGCAACCATAAACTCACGCGCATCAGGATTACCCGATGCCAGCTCGTCGTTGAAGAACCGCAAAACGGTCTGGTTATGGTGTGGGATATCCGATCCCAGGATGTGAATCAGTGCAGTCATGCGCATTTACGCCACAATAAAAATACGCCGCAACAGGCGGCGAAATAAACGATATAGGTTGCCATGTAGGCCTGAGCCGCCCCCAGCGCACCGTGCGCAGGTATCAGCCAGTGTGAAAATGCTGTCAGTAACGCAAACTGGCTAATTTCCGCCAGGACATACAGCCGCAGGGACGCTTTTGCTATCACCAGATAGCCGAAAACGTAAGCACCCACTTTCAGTACATCACCCACCAGCTGCCAGGCAAAGAGATCGCGCATGGCGGTGAACTTCGCAGAGAACAGCAGCCAGATGGCGACATCGCGCAATAACCAAACGGTAAAGCTGGCAGCCGCCACAGCGGGTAACACAAAGCGCAGCGATCGGAAAATCTCACGCGTTATTTCTTGTCTGGACGTCAGACGCGATAAGGTTGGCAGCAGGTAAACGCTAAAGGAAGCCGTAATAAACTGGAGATAGGCGTCGGAAATACTGCTTACGCCCTGCCAGATCCCCACTTCATCCCAGCTATAATGCGCCGCCAGCAGGTTTCGCATCATCACGTAGGCCACCGGCAGCGTGACGGAAGTGATGAGCGCCATCAGGGTAAATTTACCCAGCTGGCTGGCAAGCACCTTATCCCATTGCGGTTTCAGGTAGCTCAGAGGGATGACGCCCCGACGCATCAGCATAAATGCCGCAGGCACAACAACCAGCGCCGGGACCAGCGCCAGCCCAAGCAGTGCGCCTTCATAGCCGCCCAGGCGAAAGCAGAAGTAATAGGCAATCACGCCGATTATGCTGCCCAGGATTAAGGCAAGCGCGTTCCCGGCAGCATCACGAAATCCTTTCATCAGCGCCAGCAGCAGGTTAGCCCAGGCAATGCCCATCTGAACCAACGCGACCAGACGCACTAGCCCCTGGTAATGGGTGTGCCCGAACAACCCCTGGCTGATGGGGGCCGCCGCCACCAGAAAAACAATCGCCATCAGGGTCGAAAAACCCGTGACCATCGCCGAGGAGGTGCCCACCACCCTGCGCAGCTGAGCCGCATCATCGTGATACTGCGCAACGTATTTGGTCACGCCGTTGAAGATACCGGCACCGGCCAGCACCCCAAGGACGGTGACAAGCTGGCGGAAATTACCCGCCAGCCCCACGCCTGAGGGGCCAAATGAGACGGCCAGCAGCTTGACGACCAGCAGCCCGGCGCCAATTTTTACAAGCGTGGACGCGGCGGTCCACACCGATGCTTTTGCCAGAGACATATCAGCCGAAATAACTCAGAAGGGTATTAATCACCGTACGCTGGTTAACAGGCGCGAGGTTGTAGAACAGTGGCAGGCGAAGCAAACGCTCACTTTCTTTGGTGGTGTAACGGTCTTCACCCGCGAACATCCCAAACTCCTCGCCCGCCGGACTGGAATGCAGAGGAATATAGTGGAACACCGCCATAATGTCGGCCTCTTTCAGCCAGGCAATTAACTGACTGCGATCGTCGTTATCGCGCAGCTTGATGTAGAACATATGCGCATTGTGGACGCAATCTGCCGGGATGGTCGGCAGTTCAATACGGCCGGCTTTGGCCAGAGGCTCAAGCGCATCATAATACGTTTGCCACAGGGAAAGGCGCTGCAGATTGATACGCTCCGCCGCTTCCAGCTGCGCCCACAGGTACGCCGCCTGCAGATCCGCCATCAGATAGCTGGAGCCGATATCGCGCCAGGTGTATTTGTCTACCTGACCCCGGAAGAACTGGCTGCGGTTGGTGCCTTTTTCGCGGATCACTTCCGCACGCTCTACGAGCGCCCGGTCGTTAATCAGCGTCGCGCCACCTTCTCCACCCGCCGTGTAGTTTTTGGTTTCGTGGAAGCTAAAGCAGCCAATATGGCCGATAGTGCCCAGCGCGCGTCCCTTGTAGGTGGACATCACGCCCTGCGCGGCATCTTCCACCACGAACAGATTATGTTTTTGGGCGATGCCCATGATGGTGTCCATTTCACAGGCCACGCCCGCGTAGTGAACCGGCACGATCGCGCGCGTTTTGTCAGTGATCGCCGCTTCGATCAGCGTCTCATCAATGTTCATGGTGTCCGGGCGGATATCCACAAAGATGATTTTCGCCCCGCGCAGAACAAACGCATTCGCCGTGGAAACGAAGGTATAGCTCGGCATGATCACTTCATCGCCGGGCTGGATATCCAGCAGCAGCGCCGCCATTTCCAGCGATGCCGTACAGGACGGGGTCAGCAGCACTTTGGCGCTGTGAAAATGCTGCTCCATCCACTGCTGACAGCGACGGGTAAAACCGCCGTCACCGCAGAGTTTGCCGCTGCCCATGGCAGACTGCATATAGTCGAGTTCAGTTCCGACAACGGGTGGTGCGTTAAATGGAATCATCTTGTCACCTGTATAACCAGTAGGCGGTGGCGTCGACATTGGCACCACTCGCAATATAACGTTTAAGCGCGGCGGTGTTGCCCAGTTGGGTCGCGACCCGCAGCGTCACAAGCTGCTGCTGCTGCGCCCAGTGCAGCGCCGCCTGCATCAGTTTCTCACCCATGCCGCGCCCGGCTAATAAGCCAATGCGCGCCTCGCGCTCGTTGAGCTTACGCAGCGAGACGAACCCCTGGATTTGACCGTCCCCTGCACGGAAAACCAGGCAGACGTGGTCAAAGGTACCTTTGACCGCATTCTCTATCCACTGGGCATAGAAACGTCCGCTATCGTCAGGCGCATACCAGGGCGCACGAAAGCGGCTCTGCGCAAACGCCCGGGCCGCCATCTGACGCAGCACGGGGATGTCCCGATCCGTTGCAATTTCCGCGCCGGACGCATCGTGCCGGGTGAGGGTAATGGAAAGGTCTACCTCACCTTCAACCAGCTGAAAGCCGTGTTGCTGGAGCGCGTCAAGCAGATCGGCACGCTCCGCAGGGATCTTCGCCTGCACCCGTTGCCAGGCGATAAAATCTGATTCAGCCAGCACCGGCGCGTCATCGCGCAGACGCACAATGGCCGACGGCAGGCCGAAAAAGGCACTCTCCCACTGCAGGGACTCAAGCACCCCATTCAGGCTGTTCAACGCCAGACACCTTTGGTATCCACAATATACTGCTGACGAACGGCATCGCCGGACGTCGCTTTAAACTCTTTATGATCCACCAGCAGCACCAGCACGTCCGCCGCCGCCAGCGCGTCGTCCAGCGCCGTCAGCGTGCAGTGCCCCGCCAGTTTTGCCGGTAACTCATGGATATTCGGCTCAACCACCAGCGTTTCGCCCTTGTGCCATTCGGCAATCATCTCAGCAATTTCCATTGCCGGGCTTTCACGCAGATCGTCAATGTTCGGTTTAAATGCCAGACCAAAGCAGGCAATTTTCAGCTCGCTGGCGCGCTTGCCGCTCTCTGCCAGACAATCCGCAACCGTCGCTTTAACCTGATTGAGCACCCAGTGAGGCTTGCTGTCGTTCACTTCACGCGCGGTACGGATCAGGCGCGCCTGCGCCGGATTCTGCGCCACGATAAACCACGGATCGACGGCGATACAGTGTCCGCCTACGCCCGGGCCGGGCTGGAGAATGTTGACGCGCGGATGGCGATTCGCCAGGCTAATCAGCTCCCAGACGTTAATCCCCTGATCGGCGCAGATCAGCGACAGTTCGTTCGCAAAGGCGATATTGACGTCGCGGAAGCTGTTTTCCGTCAGCTTGCACATCTCGGCGGTGCGGGAGTTGGTCACCACACATTCGCCTTCGAGGAAAATCTTATAGAGCGCGCTGGCACGTTCGGAACAGACGGGCGTCATACCGCCAATCACGCGGTCGTTTTTAATCAGTTCGACCATAACCTGACCCGGCAGCACGCGCTCCGGACAGTAGGCGATGTTGATATCCGCCTGCTCACCCGCCTGCTGCGGGAAACGTAAATCAGGGCGCGCCTCGGCCAGCCACTGTGCCATCTGCTCGGTAGCACCAACCGGAGAGGTCGATTCAAGGATCACCAGCGCCCCTTTCTTCAGCACGGGTGCAATGGATTTTGCCGCCGCCTCGACGTAAACCATATCCGGCTCGTGGTCGCCTTTAAACGGGGTAGGGACGGCAATCAGGTAGGCATCCGCTTCAACTGGGGTCGTGCTGGCACGCAGGAAACCGCCCTCCACCGCCTCTTTCACCACGCGGTCAAGATCGGGCTCCACAATATGAATTTCGCCACGGTTAATGGTTTCCACCGCGCGTGCGTTGATATCCACACCGACAACCTGTTTTTGACGAGAGGCAAACGCCGCCGCGGTGGGCAAGCCAATGTAGCCAAGACCAATGACAGAGATGGTAGTAAAACTCATAGCGATACCCGATTGTGTTTAAGTGCATGCAAAATACGACCACAAGCCTGCCCGTCTCCATACGGATTGTGGGCCCGACTCATCGCCTGATACGCTTCATCGTCGTGCAGCAGGCGCGTGACCTCTTCGACGATGAGTTGCGCGTTGGTGCCAACCAGACGCACCGTTCCCGCTTTCACCGCTTCCGGACGTTCAGTGGTTTCACGCATCACCAGTACCGGTTTGCCGAGAGAGGGCGCTTCTTCCTGAATGCCGCCGGAATCAGTGAGGATCAGCCAGGCATGGTTCATCAGCCAGACAAACGGCATGTAGTCCTGAGGTTCAATCAGAAGAACATTTTCGACATGGCCCAGGATGCGGTTCACCGGCTCGCTGACGTTAGGGTTAAGGTGTACCGGATAGACAATTTGCACATCGTCGTTCTGCGCGGCGATTTCAGCCAGCGCGTGGCAGATTTGCTCAAAACCCCGGCCAAAGCTTTCGCGACGGTGGCCAGTAACCAGAATGGTTTTTTTGCCGTTATTCAGGAATGGATAGCGGGCGGCAAGTTGTTCCTGCAATTCGCTGTTTGCCAGGACGCGGTCACGTACCCAAATCAACGCATCAATGACCGTATTGCCGGTCACAAAGATTTTGTTATCGACAATATTTTCGCGCAGCAGGTTCTGACGCGAGTTCTCGGTTGGCGCAAAGTGGTACATTGCCAAATGGCCGGTCAGCGTACGGTTGGCCTCTTCCGGCCACGGAGAATAAAGGTTGCCGGTACGCAGACCCGCCTCAACATGGCCGACGGGAATACGCTGGTAAAACGCAGCCAGACTTGTTGCCATCGTTGTTGTGGTATCACCATGCACCAGCACGACGTCGGGCTTGAATGACTCCAGGATGGGCTTGAGATCTTGCAGTATGCGGCAAGTGATTTCCGTCAAACCCTGCCCCGGTTTCATAATATTCAGATCGTAATCCGGGACGATGGAAAAGAGCGTTAAAACCTGGTCGAGCATTTCACGGTGCTGGGCCGTGACGCAGACTTTCGCATCAATATCAGGATCGCTGGCCAGCGCATGAACCAGAGGCGCCATCTTTATGGCCTCCGGTCTGGTGCCAAATACGGTTAGTACTTTCACATCGATTCTCTTCGATTAGGCGATGAAGGCCGTAGCCTTCATCGTAAACGGCGTTCTTAGTTTGTACGACGACGCGTTAACGCCACGCCAGCACCAACGAGTGCGCCCACAATCCCCCACATGATCATCAGGAATGCGCGGCGCGGACTGTCGCGTTTTACAGGTTCTTCAGGCGTTCTCAAATAACGATAGGTCTGAAAACGCGGATCCATGGATGGGCCGACATTAAGCGTATTAAGCATCGCGCGATTTTGATCGTAATCGAGGTCAAAATCAGGCCCTACGGCCTTCAGGTTTTCCAGACGCGCCTGCAGCATAGGGCGACCAAGAAGGAACATTTCAGAGTCAGGCAGTTCATCAGCCGGCACGTCCGTCTCAGTACGGGAAATATTGTGCTGTTCCGCAATTTTCAGCGCCTGCTCAATGTTATGCACGCGGCGACCGAAAATGGTTTTTGCCACCTCTTCCTGACGTTTCACCTGGGCTTTCATCTGGATGGTGCGGGCTGCCCAGGCACCTTTAAGCTCTTCATTCAGATGGCTTGCGGCACGCTGGCTGGCAAACGCGACGTACTGGCGCAACAGGTTGTTGGCGTCCGGCGCGGTTTCTGCAATCAGCTTGACGCTGTCGTTGACGTTACGTAGCGCATCGCCCGGCATAAATTGAATATTGTTAATGAGATCGTCCAGCATCGCGGCATCGGCCTTGGTGTTATCAACCCGACGCTGCTTGTAGTAATCCGTCTGGGACCAGAAGTCGCGACGCGTATCCCACGAAGCCAGCTGCATTACAAACTCTTTATAGGCTTCATCCATAACGGAAGCCTGGTCAGGTGTGGCAAGATTGGCTTTGATATCCAGGTTTCGCAGGAATTGCTGCTGGGAATAGTACCCCCCGAGCATGTTAACCGTTGGCCTGTCCGTGATTGCCGTGGCGCTCCACTCTTGTTTTGCAAAGAACGTATAGGCCAGCGCTAGCAGTGCAAACCCCAGCGCGATCCCCGCAATCCAAAGTTTGCCTGCCCATAACACGCGAAACAAACCCCGAATATCCAGCTCATTCTCAGTTACCACTGATTTCGCTCCCGCCAACGGTTGAGTCATCATAGTCCCGGTTTTACTTAGTTAATGTTGTATGTTTGCCACTGTTACGACGCATCCTGCGCTTAATACGTTTAATGAAGCGTGCTACCTTCCATGCGCGCTTGATGCAGTAGCCGTAGAGAGAAAAAGCTAGCAAGAACAATACCAACATAGCCCATTCAGGCACAAAATGTGTATATTCCGCCGTCACGCCAATCGCCGCTAGAATAGCAGCCGCCAGCGTAATAAGCACAAATGCCTGCCTGGAAGTGAATCCGGCTCGCATGATCAAATGATGAATGTGCTGACGGTCAGCAGAGAAAGGACTCATCCCTTTACGCAGGCGGCGATACATGATCGCAACCATATCCATTAACGGGATAGCGATAATCCATAATGCCGTTACCGGGCTAATGGGGTGAACATCACCCTGAGTAGTTTCCAGCAAGATCCAAATAATGGTAAAGCCGATAAGCGTGCTACCCGCATCACCCATGAATACTTTATAGCGTCGGCCCAATGCGCCGAGATTTAACAGGATATAAGGCAGGATGGCCGCAATCATGGCAAAACACCACATAGCAAGGCTGTATTGACCATCGAACCATAAAATGAAACCAATTGCGGCAAATGAGACGCAGGACAGACCTCCCAGCAAACCATCAATACCGTCAACCATGTTGAACGCGTTAATCGCCACCCACACGGCAAAAAGTGTCAGGAAATAGCCGAACGGACCGAGCTCCATCTCCCAGGAGCCAAAAATATAGCCCAGGCTACTCAAGTGCAGCTTAGCGAACACCATCATAGCAATAGCCACAGCGGCCTGAACGAAGGCGCGGATTTTGACGCTAATATCATAACGATCGTCAAGAGCGCCAACCACCACCAGCACCGTCGCGCAGGTCAGGTACAGTCTGGCATGTGGAATATAGTAATCCGCAATGGCGAACGTGAAGCAGATCCCCGCGAAAACAGAGATGCCCCCGACCAAAGGGATCATGCCTTGATGACGCTTACGGAAGTTGGGTTTATCCACTAACCCCAGATATTTCGCCACCTTACGTGCCAGAAACAAAAAGCAGGTGGTAAACAAGAAAATACTGGTTAGTTCAGTAAACGTATCAAGTAGGTTCACAATGGATGTTCTCAACAAATGTTAGTCAAGGAAGTATAACCATCAAGGCGCTGAGCCTGAAGTTATAAAGCAAACCTCTTTCAGTTCCATTTGTTTATTATTCAAGCTATTAATGTTTTTACTGTGCGAATTATCTTATTGTCGCACTGACCAGTCAAAAATGGGAGTTGGTGGTACTAGCGTATAGTCCATAAAAGAAAAACGCCACGTAAAAACGTGGCGTTCGCTGGCTTTATTTGCGTTACGAGCGTTTCATCATGTCGAAGAAATCGTCGTTGGTTTTGGTCATCGCCAGTTTGTTAATGAGGAATTCCATCGCGTCAATTTCACCCATTGGATGGATGATTTTGCGCAGGATCCACATTTTCTGCAGCTCTTCCTGGGTGGTGAGCAGCTCTTCTTTACGGGTACCGGAACGGTTGTAGTCGATAGCCGGGAAGACGCGTTTTTCAGCGATCTTACGAGAGAGGTGCAGTTCCATGTTACCTGTACCTTTAAATTCTTCGTAAATCACTTCGTCCATTTTTGAACCGGTATCGATCAGCGCCGTCGCGATGATGGTAAGGCTGCCGCCCTCTTCCACATTACGTGCAGCACCGAAGAAGCGTTTCGGACGATGCAGGGCGTTAGCATCCACACCACCGGTCAGCACTTTACCGGACGCCGGCACCACGGTGTTGTAGGCACGCGCCAGACGGGTGATGGAGTCGAGCAGGATGATCACGTCTTTCTTGTGCTCAACCAGGCGTTTCGCCTTCTCGATAACCATTTCCGCAACCTGAACGTGGCGAGAAGCTGGCTCGTCGAAGGTAGAAGCAACCACTTCACCTTTCACCAGACGCTGCATCTCGGTCACTTCTTCCGGACGTTCGTCAATCAGCAGCACCATCAGCACACAGTCTGGGTGGTTGTAGGCGATGCTCTGCGCGATGTTCTGCAGCAGCATGGTTTTACCCGCTTTCGGCGGTGCCACAATCAGACCACGCTGGCCACGACCAATTGGTGATGCCAGATCCAGAACACGTGCGGTTAAGTCTTCGGTAGAACCGTTACCACGCTCCATGCGCAGGCGAGAGTTCGCGTGCAGCGGCGTTAAGTTCTCAAAGAGGATCTTATTACGCGAGTTTTCCGGTTTGTCGTAGTTAACTTCATTAACTTTCAACAGCGCAAAGTAGCGTTCACCCTCTTTAGGAGGACGAATCTTACCTGAAATGGTGTCACCAGTGCGGAGGTTGAAACGGCGGATTTGGCTAGGGGATACGTAGATGTCGTCAGGGCCGGCGAGGTAGGAGCTGTCTGCAGAGCGGAGGAAACCAAATCCGTCTTGCAATATCTCCAGCACACCGTCGCCAAAGATATCTTCGCCACTCTTAGCGTGCTGCTTCAGGATGGCGAAAATGATGTCCTGCTTGCGCATACGAGCCTGGTTTTCCAGCCCCATATTTTCGCCGAGAGTGATCAGCTCAGAAACCGGCGTATTCTTTAATTCGGTAAGATTCATAATGGTGTGGGTTCTTAAACTCGGGGTGATTCTCGAACTTAATGTTGTGAATGGTATGGCAGGGTCATCCATGCCTGTTTAGCGGCCATCAACTCATGTCTGTTCGCTGTCTGGTCACAGGGAAAGAACGCAGAACTGAAACGACAAGACGGATTGAGTGACAAGCCCGGAATTTAGCCACTTCACGCACTGTTCATGTCAACAACGGGAAGTATCGGGTAAAACAAGATTCAAACAACAAGATATGTTTAAAACGAAGTCATAGCTAACTTAGCACGACTTCAGCCGGGCGTCCAGAGTTCCACATCATTTAGCCGGGAGCTCTGAACGCACAGCGGAGAAACCTTACGCCAGGTTAGCGTCCAGGAACTCTTTCAGTTGACCTTTGGACAGCGCGCCCACTTTGGTCGCTGCCACTTCGCCGTTTTTGAACAGCAGAAGGGTTGGGATGCCACGGATACCGTATTTTGGTGCGGTGCCCGGGTTCTGGTCGATGTTCAGCTTGGCAACGGTCAGTTTGCCCTGATATTCGTCGGCGATCTCATCCAGAATCGGGGCGATCATTTTGCAAGGACCACACCATTCAGCCCAGAAATCGACGAGGATCAGCCCGTCAGCTTTAAGTACGTCCGTGTCAAAACTGTCGTCAGTCAGGTGAATAATTTTATCGCTCATATATAACTCCACAGGAATAAGCCTGGTACGTTGGTTTTGTCTCCACCAACGACGTGTTGATGTCGCATTAACCAACTAAAGGTTGACTTTATTTCACCGGATACGCTTTCGTAAAGCAATAGTAAGCTGATATTCTACCACACTATGAGCAAAACACATTTAACTGAACAGAAGTTTTCCGACTTCGCGCTGCACCCGAAAGTGATTGAAGCCCTTGAAACCAAAGGCTTTCATAACTGCACGCCCATTCAGGCCCTCGCGCTGCCGCTGACGCTGGCCGGTCGCGATGTTGCCGGGCAGGCGCAAACCGGTACCGGCAAAACGATGGCGTTTTTAACGTCAACGTTTCATTATTTACTTTCTCACCCAGCGATTGCAGACCGCAAAGTTAACCAGCCGCGCGCGCTAATTATGGCCCCGACGCGAGAACTGGCGGTACAGATCCACGCAGACGCTGAACCTCTGGCGCAGTCTACCGGCCTGAAGCTTGGCCTGGCCTATGGCGGCGACGGCTATGATAAGCAGCTGAAAGTGCTGGAAAGCGGTGTGGACATCCTGATCGGGACCACCGGCCGTCTTATCGACTACGCCAAACAAAACCACATCAACCTCGGCGCAATCCAGGTTGTGGTGCTTGATGAAGCTGACCGCATGTACGATCTGGGCTTCATTAAAGACATCCGCTGGCTGTTCCGCCGTATGCCTCCGGCCAATCAGCGTCTGAATATGCTGTTCTCTGCAACCCTCTCTTACCGCGTTCGCGAACTGGCGTTCGAACAGATGAACAACGCCGAATATGTAGAAGTGGAACCTGAGCAGAAAACGGGTCACCGCATTAAAGAAGAGCTCTTCTATCCTTCCAATGAAGAGAAAATGCGTCTGCTGCAAACGCTGATCGAAGAAGAGTGGCCAGATCGCGCCATTATCTTTGCGAACACCAAACACCGTTGTGAAGACATCTGGGGCCATCTGGCTGCAGACGGTCACCGCGTTGGCCTGCTGACCGGCGACGTGGCGCAGAAAAAACGCCTGCGTATTCTTGAAGAATTTACCCGTGGCGATCTCGATATTCTGGTCGCAACCGACGTTGCTGCTCGTGGTCTGCACATTCCGGCCGTGACGCACGTCTTTAACTACGATCTGCCAGACGACTGCGAAGACTACGTACACCGTATCGGTCGTACCGGTCGTGCGGGCGCAAGCGGTCACTCAATTAGCCTTGCGTGCGAAGAGTATGCGCTGAATCTTCCAGCCATTGAGACGTATATCGGTCACTCTATTCCGCAGAGCAAATACAATCCGGAAGCGCTGTTAAGCGAACTGCCGCCGCCTAAGCGTCTAACCCGCCCACGCTCCGGCAATGGTCCGCGTCGTTCCGGCGGCGCGCCGCGTAATCGTCGTCGTTCAGGTTAAGAAAATATGCTCAGCTCCACCTCGCTTTTTGCAGCAATCGATCTCGGCTCGAATAGTTTTCATATGCTGGTTGTGCGCGAGGTGGCGGGAAGCATACAAACGCTGACGCGTATTAAGCGCAAGGTCCGCCTCGCGGCGGGCCTGAGCAGTGACAATCACCTCTCACCTGAAGCCATGGAACGTGGCTGGCAGTGTCTGCGACTCTTTGCCGAGCGTCTGCAGGATATTCCGCATGCCCAAATCACCGTGGTCGCCACTGCGACGCTCCGTCTGGCCGTTAACGCCGTGGATTTTATTGCCAGAGCGCAGGAAATCCTGGGATGTCCTGTCCAGGTTATCAGCGGAGAAGAGGAAGCTCGCCTGATTTATCAGGGTGTTGCACACACCACGGGGGGTGACGATCGCCGCCTGGTGGTGGATATCGGCGGTGCCAGTACCGAACTCGTTACCGGCACCGGCGCGCAGGCAACGTCGCTGTTCAGCCTGTCAATGGGCTGCGTGACCTGGCTTGAGCGCTACTTTACCGATCGCAACCTGGGGAAAGAGAACTTCGACGAGGCAGAAAATGCCGCGCGCGAAGTGTTACGCCCAGTGATGGACGAGCTGCGCTATCACGGCTGGAAAGTCTGCGTGGGTGCCTCGGGTACCGTGCAGGCTCTGCAGGAAATCATGATGGCGCAGGGAATGGACGAGCGAATTACGCTTGCCAAACTTCAGCAGCTGAAACAGCGTGCCATTCAGTGCGGACGCCTGGAAGAGCTGGAAATTGAAGGCCTGACGCTGGAACGCGCGCTGGTCTTCCCGAGCGGGCTGGCCATTCTTATCGCTATTTTCACCGAGCTGAACATCCAGTGCATGACCCTGGCCGGCGGCGCGCTGCGCGAAGGTCTGGTTTACGGGATGTTGCATCTGTCGGTCGATCAGGATATCCGCAGCCGTACCCTGCGCAACGTGCAGCGTCGTTTTCTGGTTGATATCGATCAGGCCGGACGCGTATCCCAGCTGGCGTCACGCTTCGCCGATCGGGTCGCTAACGTCTGGGATCTTGATCATCTGAGCCGGGATTTACTGCTGAGCGCCTGCGCGCTTCATGAAGTGGGGCTGAGCATTGATTTTAAGCAGGCACCGGCTCATGCCGCGTATCTGGTGCGAAACCTGGATTTACCGGGCTACACGCCAGCACAGAAAAAGCTGCTGGCAACGCTGCTGCTGAACCAGACCAACGCCGTAGACCTCTCCTCTTTGCATCAGCAAAACGCCGTACCGCCGCGCGTAGCAGAGCATCTGTGCCGCCTGCTGCGTCTGGCGATCCTGTTTGCCAGCCGCCGCCGCGATGATTTGCTGCCAGCCATTCATCTGGTGGCCGATGACGAGAAGCTTTCGCTGACGCTGCCGGAGAACTGGATTGATCGTCACCCGTTAGGGGCCGAGATGATCGAGCAGGAGTGCCAGTGGCAGAGCTATGTGCACTGGGTGTTGGAAGTAAAGTAAGAGCGTGAAAAATGCCGGGTGGCGCTGCGCTTACCCGGCCTACAAGCCCTTCGGACTTATCCTTTCTCTTTGGCTTTTGCCAGCATGGCGCGGATGTTTGCTACGTTAGCCTGTCCCTTGTGCATCCGCTCTTCTGCGGTAATCGTAATCACTTTGCGCTCCTGTTCCCAGATCAGGTCATCCTGCGGCAGTTCCAGCAGGAAACGACTCGGCTCCGGGCGGACCAGTTCACCATACTGGCGGCGCTCTTTACACAGCGTGAACGTCAGCTCTTTCTGCGCACGGGTGATCCCAACGTAGGCCAGGCGGCGCTCCTCGTCGACGTTGTCTTCATCAATGCTGCTCTGGTGCGGCAACAAACCCTCTTCCATGCCGACCAGATAGACATACGGGAATTCCAGCCCTTTAGACGCATGCAGGGTCATCAGCTGAACCTGATCGGCCTCTTCTTCGCTCTCGCCGCGCTCCATCATGTCGCGCAGGGTAAAGCGGGTGACCACCTGCGTCAGGGTCATCGGCTCGTCGATTTCAGAGCCCTCCAGCATTTCGGTCATCCAGCTGAAGAGCTGGTTAACGTTTTTCATGCGCATCTCAGCCGCTTTCGGGCTGGCTGAGGTTTCATACAGCCAGGACTCATAGTCGATGCCGTGAATGAGATCGCGCACTGCCGCCACCGGCTCGCGCTCCGCGAGACGCTGCACTTCGCCGAGCCAGTGGGTGAAGCGGGTTAACGAGTCATACCCGCGTCCGGTTAACGTCTGGCTCAGCCCCATGTCGAAGCTGGCGGTAAACATACTTTTGTTGCGGGTCATCGCCCACTCGCCGAGCTTTTGCAGCGTTGCCGGGCCAATCTCGCGTTTTGGCGTATTCACAATGCGCAGAAACGCGCTGTCATCATCCGGGTTAGTGAGCACGCGCAGATAGGCCAGCAGATCTTTGATTTCTGGTCGTGAGAAGAACGACGTGCCGCCCGAGATTTTGTACGGAATGCGGTTCTGCATCAGCATCTTTTCAAAGACGCGCGACTGGTGATTGCCGCGATAGAGGATCGCGTAATCCTTATATTCGGTTTTGTTGACGAAGTGGTGAGCGATGAGTTCGCCCGTCACGCGCTCCGCTTCATGATCCTCATTGTTGGCGCTGAGCACTTTCAGCTCCGTGCCGTAGCCCAGTTCGGAGAAGAGACGCTTCTCAAATACGTGCGGGTTATTGGCAATCAGGATGTTTGCTGCCTTCAGGATACGCCCGGAGGAGCGGTAGTTCTGCTCCAGCTTAATCACCTGCAGGGCAGGGAAATCTTTGCTCAGCAGCACCAGGTTTTGTGGGCGCGCACCGCGCCAGGAGTAAATTGACTGATCGTCGTCGCCTACCACGGTGAAACGCGCGCGCTGTCCCACCAGCAGCTTCACCAGCTCGTACTGGCTGGTGTTGGTGTCCTGATATTCATCCACCAGCAGGTAGCGGATTTTATTCTGCCAGCGCTCGCGCACCTCTTCATTGCGCTGCAGCAGCAGCGTCGGCAGCAAGATCAGGTCGTCAAAATCCAGCACGTTGCACGCTTTCATATGTGCATCGTACAGACCGTAGCAGTGGGCAAAGATCCGATCCCGTTCGCCTTTGGCGATCGCCGCAGCCTGGGCCGGCGTCATCAGATCGTTTTTCCAGTTCGAGATCGTCGAGATCAGCTGCTGCAACAGCACTTTGTCATCTTCGATCAGCCCCTCGGTGAGCTCTTTGAGCAGCGCCACCTGATCGGTGTCATCGAAGAGCGAGAAGTTGGACTTCATTCCCAGCGCCGCATACTCGCGTTTGATGATATCCAGCCCCAGCGTGTGGAAGGTGGAGATCATCAGGCCGCGCGCCTCTTTACGGCCCAGCGTCTGACCGACACGCTCTTTCATCTCGCGCGCCGCTTTATTGGTAAAGGTGACCGCCGCTATGTGTCGCGCCTGATACCCGCAGTTGTGGATCAGATGGGCGATTTTGTTGGTGATCACGCGGGTTTTACCCGAACCGGCCCCTGCCAGCACCAGGCATGGTCCAGTAACGAATTCGACCGCTTGTTGTTGTCCAGGGTTTAAACGCATGGGAGTGTTGCTCAATCTTCGAACGGGGTGTGGATTGTAGCAGAAAGCCGGGCGCAGATTTACCGGCTAATGATAAAGTGGAGAAATCGCGTTTAACCCGTAGAGCATAACCATGAAAAAGACCGCAGCAGCCCTGCATATTCTGGTAAAAGAAGAGAAACTGGCCCAGGAGATCCTGACCAAGCTGGAGCGCGGCATCAGCTTTGATCATCTGGCGAAGCGTTACTCTAAATGCCCTTCCGGGCGCAATGGCGGGGATCTCGGCGAGTTTCAACAAGGTGCGATGGTCGGCCCGTTCGATCAGGCGGTCTTTAGCTGCCCGCTTCTGAAGCCCTACGGCCCGGTAAAAACCAAATTTGGCTACCATATCATTAAGGTGCTTTATCGCCGCTGACGCGTGGTATATTGCGCCCCGATTTATTTCAACCTATTCAAGGCACGATCATGGCAAAAACAGCAGCAGCAGTGCACATTCTCGTTAAAGAAGAGAAACTGGCTTTAGATCTTCTGGAGCAGATTAAAAACGGTGCCGACTTCGGCAAGCTGGCTAAGAAGCACTCCATCTGCCCGTCAGGCAAACGCGGCGGCGAACTCGGTGAGTTCCGCCAGGGCCAGATGGTTCCGGCGTTCGATAAAGTGGTGTTCTCCTGCCCGGTGCTGGAGCCAACCGGCCCGCTGCACACCCAGTTCGGGTATCACATTATCAAAGTTCTGTATCGCAAATAAAAAAGCCGGGTGGCGGCTGCGCCTTACCCGGCCTACATCTTACGGTTTTGTAGGTCGGGTAAGCGAAGCGCCACCCGACAAGGTTGTTAGCCCGCTACCGCGATACGCTTCATATCGGTCATGTAGCCACGCAGTTTATGGCCCACTTTCTCGATCTGATGGCTGCGAATCGCTTCGTTCACATCGCGCAGCTGCGCGTTATCAACCGCACCTTCCGCAATCGCTTTGCCCAGATCGCCCGTCTGCAGAGTGGTCATAAACTCTTTCAGCAGCGGTACGCAGGCGTAAGAGAACAGGTAGTTACCGTATTCTGCGGTATCAGAGATCACCACGTTCATTTCATACAGACGCTTACGGGCGATGGTGTTCGCGATCAGCGGCAGCTCGTGCAGAGATTCGTAGTACGCAGACTCTTCGATAATGCCGGAATCCACCATGGTTTCGAACGCCAGCTCAACGCCTGCTTTCACCATCGCGATCATCAGTACGCCTTTATCGAAGTACTCCTGCTCGCCGATTTTACCTTCATACTGTGGCGCGGTTTCGAACGCGGTTTTGCCGGTCTCTTCACGCCAGGTCAGCAGGTTTTTATCGTCGTTCGCCCAGTCCGCCATCATGCCGGAAGAGAATTCGCCGGAGATGATGTCGTCCATGTGTTTCTGGAACAGCGGTGCCATGATGGTTTTCAGCTGTTCAGACAGCGCGTAAGCACGCAGTTTTGCCGGGTTGGACAGACGGTCCATCATCAGCGTAATACCGCCCTGCTTCAGCGCTTCGGTAATGGTTTCCCAGCCGAACTGAATCAGTTTTTCCGCGTAGGCAGGGTCGGTGCCTTCTTCCACCAGCTTGTCGAAGCACAGCAGAGAACCGGCCTGCAGCATACCGCAGAGGATAGTCTGCTCACCCATCAGGTCAGATTTCACTTCGGCAACGAAGGACGATTCCAGAACGCCCGCGCGGTGGCCGCCGGTCGCCGCAGCCCATGCTTTGGCAATCGCCATGCCTTCGCCTTTTGGATCGTTTTCCGGGTGAACCGCGATCAGGGTCGGCACGCCGAAGCCACGCTTGTACTCTTCGCGTACTTCCGTACCCGGGCATTTCGGTGCCACCATCACTACGGTGATGTCTTTACGGATCTGCTCGCCCACTTCAACGATGTTGAAGCCGTGGGAGTAACCCAGTGCGGCACCATCTTTCATCAGCGGCTGTACGGAACGCACAACGTCTGAGTGCTGCTTGTCTGGCGTCAGGTTAACCACCAGATCCGCCTGCGGGATCAGCTCTTCGTAGGTACCCACTTTGAAGCCGTTTTCGGTCGCTTTACGCCAGGAAGCACGCTTCTCAGCAATCGCTTCTTTACGCAGGGCGTAGGAGATATCCAGACCGGAGTCACGCATGTTCAGGCCCTGGTTCAGACCCTGTGCGCCACAGCCGACGATGACCACTTTTTTACCCTGAAGGTAGCTCGCGCCATCGGCAAATTCGTCGCGCGCCATGAAGCGGCATTTGCCCAGCTGCGCCAGCTGCTGGCGCAAGTTCAGTGTATTAAAGTAGTTAGCCATGGGTGATACCTCGTGATGTTGTGTGTCTTATTGTTCGGTTCGCGTTTCAGCGAGAATGTACCCACATTACAACAGGAAATTTATTGCGGAAATTGATATATTCACAACGTCATGTTGCAATTTTTGCAATGTAAAAAGAGGGAGTGGAATCGGTGGATTTACGCGATCTGAAAATGTTCCTGCACCTGGCGGAAAGCCGCCATTTTGGCCGCAGCGCCCGGGCGATGCACGTTAGCCCCTCCACGCTTTCACGCCAGATCCAGCGCCTTGAGGAAGACCTCGGCCAGCCGCTGTTTGTGCGCGACAACCGCACCGTCACCCTCACGGAAGCGGGTGAAGAACTGCGCATTTTTGCCCAGCAGACACTGTTGCAGTACCAGCAGCTGCGGCACTCGATTGACCAGCAGGGGCCATCACTTTCCGGCGAACTGCATATTTTCTGCTCCGTGACCGCCGCCTATAGCCATTTGCCGCCCATTCTGGACCGCTTCCGCGCGGCGCATCCGTCGGTTGAAATTAAGCTCACGACCGGCGACGCCTCCGACGCAATGGAAAAAGTGGTGACGGGCGAAGCGGATCTCGCCATTGCCGGGAAACCTGAAACCCTGCCGGGCGCGGTGGCATTCTCAATGCTGGAGAATCTGGCGGTGGTGCTGATTGCCCCGGCGCTGCCCTGCCCGGTGCGCAATCAGGTGTCGGTGGAAAAACCGGACTGGTCCACGGTGCCGTTTATCATGGCCGATCAGGGTCCGGTGCGCCGCCGCATTGAGCTGTGGTTCCGTCGTCAGAAGATCAGCAACCCGTCGATTTACGCCACGGTCAGCGGCCATGAGGCGATGGTGTCGATGGTGGCGCTGGGCTGCGGCGTGGCGCTGCTGCCGGAAGTAGTGCTGGAAAATAGCCCGGAACCGGTACGCAATCGCGTGATGATTCTGGAGCGCAGCGACGAGAAGACGCCATTTGAGCTTGGCGTGTGCGTGCAAAAAAAGCGGCTGCATGAGCCGCTTATTGATGCGTTCTGGAATATTCTACCCAACCACTAGCCGGATGGCGGCGCGAGCGCCTTATCCGGCCTACGGCTCGAAAGAACGTAGGCCTGATAAGCGCAGCGCCATCAGGCATTTTCCCGAGCACCCTAGCCCGCAAGGAAGAACCTGAACGCCGGGTTATGGGTTTCGTCGTGACACTCATAGCCCAGCTCGTTCAGCCGCGTTTCGAAATCCGGCTCGTGCTCGCCAAGTTCAAACGCCGCCAGCACGCGGCCATAGTCGGTGCCGTGGCTGCGGTAGTGAAACAGAGAGATATTCCAGTGCGTACCCAGCGTGTGCAGGAACTTGAGCAACGCGCCCGGCGATTCAGGGAACTCGAAGCTGAACAGACGTTCCCTGAGCGGCTTCGACGGACGCCCGCCGACCATATAGCGCACGTGCAGCTTCGCCATCTCGTCGTCAGAAAGATCGACCACGCTGTAGCCGCCCTCATGCAGCAGGTTGAGGATCTCTTTGCGCTCCTCCACGCCGCGGCTCAGGCGCACGCCGACAAAAATACAGGCGTCTTTGGCATCGGCAAAACGGTAGTTAAACTCCGTCACCGAACGACCGCCCAGAAGCTGGCAGAATTTCAGGAAGCTACCCTTCTCTTCCGGAATCGTCACCGCCAGCAGCGCTTCCCGCTGTTCGCCCAGCTCGCAGCGCTCGGAAACGTAGCGCAGGCCGTGGAAGTTCACGTTGGCACCAGACAGCACGTGCGCCAGACGCTCACCGCGAATGTTGTGCTGCGCGATGTATTTCTTCATTCCCGCCAGAGCAAGCGCTCCGGAAGGTTCCGCTACCGCACGCACATCCTCGAACAAGTCTTTCATTGCCGCGCAGATAGCATCGCTATCAACCGTGACGATATCGTCGAGATATTCCTGGCACAGGCGGAAGGTTTCATCCCCAATGCGCTTCACCGCCACGCCCTCGGCAAACAGCCCGACGCGCGGCAGGTCTACCGGATGACCCGCATCCAGCGCCGCCTTCAGGCAGGCTGAGTCTTCCGCTTCAACGGCGATGACTTTGATCTGCGGCATCAGCTGTTTGATCAGCACCGCCACGCCCGCGGCTAAGCCACCGCCGCCAACGGGAACGAAAACGCGGTCAAGATGGGCATCCTGCTGCAGCAGTTCAAGCGCCAGCGTGCCCTGCCCGGCAATCACCATCGGGTGGTCGAACGGCGGCACCCAGGTGAAACCCTGCTGCTGCGCCAGCTCGATCGCTTTGGCCTTTGCTTCGTCAAAGTTAGCCCCGTGAAGCAGCACTTCACCACCGAAGCCGCGGACCGCATCGACTTTGATGTCTGCGGTAGCGACCGGCATCACGATCAGCGCCTTCAGCCCCAGACGGGCAGACGAGAACGCTACGCCCTGGGCGTGGTTACCCGCCGACGCGGTAATCACGCCGCGCGCTTTCTGCTCGTCGGTCAGCCCGGCCATCATCGCGTAGGCGCCGCGCAGCTTGAAGCTGTGCACCGGCTGACGGTCTTCGCGCTTCACCAGGATCACGTTGTCGAGGCGCGAAGAGAGTTTTTCCATTTTCTGCAGGGGCGTAACCTGCACGGCTTCATAGACCGGCGCACGCAGCACCGCTCTCAGGTATTCCGCCCCCTCGGGGGCGGCGGATAAGGGTTGTGACTCGGCCATCATTAGCCCCCAAGTTTAGATTTATCGCGCACCGCGCCTTTATCTGCACTGGTGGCAAGGCTCGCGTAGGCGCGCAGGGCAAAGGAGACTTCGCGCTGGCGATCTTTCGGCGTCCATGCTTTGTCGCCGCGGGCTTCCTGCGCTTCACGACGGGCCGCAATCTCCTGGTCACTCAGCTTGAGCTGAATGCCGCGATTCGGAATGTCGATTTCGATCAGGTCGCCGTCTTCGATGATGGCGATGTTGCCGCCGCTTGCCGCTTCCGGCGAAACGTGGCCGATAGAGAGGCCGGAGGTGCCGCCGGAGAAACGTCCGTCGGTGATCAGCGCACACGCCTTGCCGAGGCCCATGGATTTCAGGAAGGTGGTTGGGTAGAGCATCTCCTGCATGCCCGGGCCGCCTTTCGGTCCTTCGTAGCGGATCACCACCACATCACCAGCGACAACTTTACCGCCGAGGATGGCTTCTACCGCATCGTCCTGGCTTTCGTACACTTTTGCCGGACCGGTGAATTTCAGGATGCTGTCGTCCACGCCTGCGGTTTTCACGATGCAGCCGTTTTCCGCGAAGTTACCGTACAGCACGGCCAGACCGCCGTCTTTGCTGTAGGCGTGTTCCAGCGAGCGGATGCAGCCTTCGGCGCGGTCATCGTCCAGGGTATCCCAGCGACAGTCCTGCGAGAAGGCCTGAGTGGTACGAATACCGGCAGGACCCGCGCGGAACATTTTTTTCACCGCGTCGTCTTTGGTCAGCATCACGTCGTACTGGTCCAGCGACTCAGGCAGCGTCAGGCCAAGCACGTTTTTCACTTCACGGTTTAGCAGCCCGGCGCGATCCAGCTCGCCCAGAATGCCCAGCACGCCGCCCGCGCGGTGTACGTCTTCCATATGGTACTTCTGGGTACTCGGTGCGACCTTACACAGCTGCGGCACTTTGCGGGACAGCTTGTCGATGTCGCTCATGGTGAAGTCGATTTCGGCTTCCTGCGCGGCGGCCAGCAGGTGCAGAACGGTGTTGGTGGAGCCGCCCATCGCGATATCCAGCGTCATTGCATTTTCAAACGCGGCTTTGCTGGCGATGTTGCGCGGCAGCGCGCTGGCATCGTCCTGCTCGTAGTAGCGTTTGGTCAGCTCAACGATGCGCTTACCGGCGTTGAGGAACAGCTGCTTACGGTCAGCGTGGGTCGCCAGCAGCGAGCCGTTGCCCGGCTGAGACAGACCCAGCGCTTCGGTCAGGCAGTTCATGGAGTTCGCGGTGAACATACCGGAACAGGAGCCGCAGGTCGGGCACGCGGAACGTTCCACCTGATCGCTTTGCTCGTCAGAGACTTTCGGGTCCGCGCCCTGGATCATCGCATCGACCAGGTCGAGCTTGATGATTTTGTCGGAGAGCTTGGTTTTCCCCGCTTCCATTGGGCCGCCGGAGACGAAGATCACCGGAATATTCAGGCGCAGGGAGGCCATCAGCATCCCCGGGGTGATTTTGTCGCAGTTGGAGATACAGACCATCGCATCGGCGCAGTGGGCGTTTACCATGTACTCAACCGAGTCGGCGATCAGCTCGCGCGACGGCAGTGAATAGAGCATACCCCCGTGACCCATCGCGATACCGTCATCCACCGCAATGGTGTTGAACTCTTTCGCCACGCCGCCGGACGCTTCGATTTGTTCGGCAACCAGTTTACCGAGGTCGCGCAGGTGCACGTGGCCCGGTACGAACTGGGTGAAGGAGTTCACCACGGCGATAATCGGCTTGCCGAAATCGGCGTCGGTCATTCCGGTGGCGCGCCACAGTGCGCGGGCACCCGCCATGTTACGGCCGTGGGTGGTGGTGGCTGAACGATACTTAGGCATGCTTTATTTACTCCCGTCTGACTATTTAATGGGACGGTGCGTGCCGTCCCAAATTTATGCTTAGTGATTAACCTGATCCAACCAGCCGTATTTATCTTCTGTTTCGCCGGTGAAGAGGCCAAAGAACGCTTGCTGAATACGTTTAGTGACCGGGCCACAGCGGCCTTCGCCCACCTGGATACCGTCTACGCTGCGCACCGGCGTGATTTCAGCCGCCGTTCCGGACATAAAGACTTCATCCGCCAGATAGAGGGATTCGCGGGACAGCACCTGCTCGCGCACTTCGATACCCAGACCTTTCGCCAGCTTGATGATGGCGTCGCGGGTTATGCCCGGCAGCGCGGACGAGGTGAACGGCGGCGTAAACAGGATGCCGTCTTTCACTTCAAACAGGTTTTCGCCCGCACCTTCAGAGATGTAGCCATTTACGTCCAGAGCGATACCTTCCTGATAGCCGTGACGGCGCGCTTCGCTACCGACCAGCAGTGAAGAGAGGTAGTTACCGCCTGCTTTCGCGGCGGTCGGGATAGTGTTTGGCGCCACGCGGTTCCAGGAAGAGACCATTGCGTCGATCCCCTGCTCCAGGGCTTCTGCACCCAGGTAGGCACCCCATGGGAACGCGGCAATGATCACATCGGTGGTATAGCCGGCTGGCGGGTTCACGCCCATACCGACGTCGCCCACGAACACCAGCGGACGAATATAGGCGCTGGTCAGGTTGTTCTTGCGGATCACATCGCGGCAGGCTTCCATCAGCTCGTCGACGCTTTGAGAAACCGGGAAACGATAAATTTTGGCTGAGTCATGCAGACGCTGCATATGTTCGCGATGGCGGAACACCACTGGCCCTTTGTGAGAATCGTAGCAGCGGATGCCTTCAAATACGGAGGTACCGTAGTGCAGCGCGTGGGACATAACGTGGACCTTCGCGTCCTCCCAGCGAACCATCTCACCGTTGAACCAAATGTAATCAGCTTTTTTTGTCGTCATTTTTTCGTCCTGTCACGCTTAAGCGCGGATTTGTTGTGATGTGGTTGTGCTCTGGCAGATGGCAACATGGGCAACGTCTACCAGCTTTGATAATTGACTAAACAGTAAGTCGACCGACCGCGGGCTGGCAACGGTTAATTCGATACTGATGTTTTGGGCGTCTGTGGCCGTTTCCATATTCATAGAGCAAATCTGAAAACCACGATGACGCACCACGCGCAAAACGCGCTCTAAGGTTTCCGGGTTGAAGCGAGCCTGTACGGCGACCTGATGCTGCATCATGATAATTTCTCCATCATTTGTGAGTTACTGGCACCAGGCGGTACCAACGGCCAGACGTTCTCGAGTTCGTCGATTGAGACATGAAGCAGGTAAGGCCCGTCGCTGTTCAGCAGGGTGTCGAGCGCCGCTTCAACCTGATCTTTACGGGTGATGTGCTGGCCAGGGATGCCAAAGGCGCTGGCCAGGGTGAGGAAATCGGGGTTATCGGTGAGCGTCGTTTCGCTGTAGCGCTCCTGGAAGAAGAGCTGTTGCCACTGGCGAACCATTCCTAAACGCTGGTTGTCGAGCAAGACGATTTTCAGCGGCAACTGCTTACGCTTAACGGTGCCGAGCTCCTGAACGTTCATCATGAAGGAGCCGTCACCGGAGATACAGATAACGGTATCGTTAGGGCGGGCAACCTGCGCGCCAACGGCTGCTGGCAGACCGAAGCCCATCGTCCCTAACCCGCTGGAGGTGATGAAATTTTCCGGGCGGGTGTAGGTCATGTGCTGCGCGGACCACATCTGGTGCTGGCCTACGTCGGTCGTGACAACGCTGTCAGCCGGCTTACGGTCGGACAACTGCTTCAACAGCAGCGGCGCGTAGATGGCCTCGCCGGGATGGTCGTAACGCCAGGCGTGCTCGGCACGCATGTCTGCGGTGTGCTGACGCCATGCGTTGATATCCAGCGGCTGCTGCAATGCCGGTAACAGCGCGTTGAGATCGCCCTGCAGCGCAACGTGCGCCTGACGCAGCTTGTTCATCTCCGCCGGGTCGATATCCATATGGATGACTTTGGCGTTCGGCGCAAAAGTATTCAGCTTGCCGGTGACGCGGTCGTCAAAACGAGCCCCTACGGCGATGAGCAGATCGCACTCCTGCACCGCCAGGTTTGCCGCTTTGGTGCCGTGCATCCCCAGCATGCCCAGATAGTATGGGTAATCCGCGTCGACAGCACCGAGACCTTTCAGCGTGCAGGTCGCTGGCATCTGCGTTGTTGCGATAAATTCGCGCAGGGCTGGAACGGCCTGCGCCATGCCTACGCCACCGCCGACGTACAGCATCGGCTGTTTCGCCTGCACCAGCATCTGACGGGCCTCTTCCACTTCCGCATCCGGAAACGCATCGTCGCTTTCAACGGTAGAGAAGTGCGGCTCCAGATCGCCGAGTGCCACCTGGATATCTTTCGGGATATCCACCAGAACCGGACCAGGACGACCAGAGCTTGCCACTTCGAACGCTTCTGCCATTACGCGCGGCAGCTCTTCCAGAGACTGGACGAGGAAGCTGTGTTTGGTGCATGCCAGCGATAAACCGAGGACGTCGACTTCCTGGAAAGCATCGGTACCGATAAACGGAGACGCCACCTGCCCGGTGATGGCGACAACGGGAACGGAATCCAGCAGCGCGTCAGCCAGGCCGGTGATGAGGTTAGTTGCACCCGGGCCTGAAGTCGCCATACACACGCCGGTTTTACCGGTCGCTCGG
The DNA here is from genome assembly GCF_036487345.1 of Enterobacter cloacae complex sp. CARB60. Lineage (NCBI taxonomy): Bacteria > Pseudomonadati > Pseudomonadota > Gammaproteobacteria > Enterobacterales > Enterobacteriaceae > Enterobacter > Enterobacter cloacae complex sp. CARB60. Next base: position 11,611 of record NZ_JAZKLC010000002.1, on the reverse strand, counting down.
GCATAGCCAATGGCTGCCATCGCTGCGCCCTGCTCGTGTCGGCACAAGAGATGTTCCACGCCGCCGTCATACAGTGCATCGTAAATCGGCATAATTGCGCCACCCGGATAACCGAATACTGTTTCGACTCCCTGTGCGCGCAACGCATGTACTACCCACTGTGCCCCATTCATAGTTAGTTCTCCGTCATAAATCGGGATAAACAGAATTTTGTGCTAGTCGTCATTCTCTGCTCCTCATTTACGTTTTTTAGTCATAAAAAAACCCCCGGACCTTTCGGTGCGGGGGTCTTAGTTCGTTAAGGCTTGATTTCTAAGCCTTTCCTCGTCCAAGTGCAGCCCCGCACGGTGGGATAATAATCACCACCACGCTAATCACGACCAGGCTAATCACTCGTAGAAGGGCTGTCATTTTCAGTTCTTTCTGCATCTTGTTCGAAGGAATACCTAAAGAGTTATCACAGAATTCAAAACAAACACAAGATTTATTTATGGCTCATTTGATTAGCCAGCAAATCATATTTCTTAAAATCGTTGTTTTATATGAGGAAAATAGAAAATGAATATTTTTCATTTTTTACTGCGGTTTTAAGCGTCAAAACGGGGCTTTTTATATTCTGCGAGGAGGCTTCCACGGTTATGCAATGGTTTCAGTGTGCGCTTAAAATCTCTGAACAGGCGGCGTAAATCAGCAAAATAACGCTAAACAGACAAAACAGGCGCTGGCATAGTCACACCAGGAGGTAGTGCAAATGTCACTGTCAGTTGTTTTTACGCGTGCGGCTCTCGGGGTAAAGGCACCGCTTATTTCCGTCGAGGTTCATTTGAGTAATGGACTCCCCTATTAGGCGACAATAACTCAGTCCGGTTAGCGCTGATTATTCTGGCCGATTTTGTAATCTGAGCACCATGTTCATGATCCCACAGGAAATGGCGTGACGCTCAATACTCATCAGGTCAGTTATTACATGACTCAGCGTAAAAAAGGTGTAACCCAGCATATCTCGGCCATGAAGGCCGGTATCTCTGTTCGCTCAGGTCGCAGGATCGAAAAAGATCAGTGGTCTAAAACCGGTAATCGTCACTGGCGGACACGTAAAGATCCGCTTGAGGCCGTCTGGGACAGCGAGCTTGTTCCCCTGTTGAAGGAAAGACCTGCTCTGATGCCCACGACCCTGCTGGAAATGCTGCAGGATAAATATCCCGGTCAGTACCCCAGCAGCCTTCGCAGGACGATGCAACGGCGGGTGCGCGAGTGGAAGCTGCAGTATGGTGCCGAGCAGGAAGTGATGTTCCGGCAACTTCATCAGCCTGGCCTGCGCGGCCTGTCGGACTTTACCGAGCTGAAAGGTGTAGTTGTCACCATCGGTGGCAAGTTATTGACGCATAAGCTGTATCACTTCCGCCTGGAGTGGAGCCACTGGAGCTGGATGCGGGTTGTACTGGGTGGTGAGAGCTTCTCTGCCCTGGCTGAAGGCCTGCAGGAAGCCCTCGGGCAACTGGGTGGCGTACCAACAGAGCATAAAACGGACAGCCTGCGGGCAGCATGGAAACACCAGGGTGAAGACGGTCGCCGCGAGCTGACTGAGCGCTATGCTGCCCTCTGCCAGCACTACGGTATGCAGGGCGTGCACAATAACGCCGGTCGTGGCCACGAAAATGGTTCAGTTGAAAGCGCCCACGGGCATCTGAAAAGACGGATCCGCCAGGCGCTGATGCTTAGGGGCAGTAACGACTTCAGCACCGTGGAAGAATACCAGGCCTTCATCACTCAGCAGGTCATGCGCCACAACCGCAACAACCAGGATCTGGTGAAAGAAGAGCGCCCCCATCTGAAACCACTGCCGCTGCGTCGCAGCGCCGACTATGACGAACTGACGGTGAGGGTCAGTAGCAGCAGTACCATCAACGTCAGGCACGTCGTCTACAGCGTCCCTTCCAGACTTGTCGGTCAGCTGTTACGCGTCCGCTTGTGGGATGATCGCCTGAGCTGTTACGTGGGTAGCAGTGAAGTGATGAGCTGCGCCCGCGTCAGGCCAGAAAAAGGGAAAACCCGGGCCAGGTGCATCGACTTCCGGCATGTGATCGACAGTCTGGCGAAAAAGCCTGGTGCGTTCTGCCATGCCACGCTGAGAAATGACATCCTGCCGGACGATGAATGGCGAAAACTGTGGCGTCGCCTGTGCAATCATCTGGAGCCAGAGATGGCTGGTCGCCTGATGGTACACGCCCTGAAACTGGCGGCGGGCTATGACGATATCTCGATCGTGGCACGGGGGATGGAACAGATGCTGAATACCCCGGGTGAGCTGGATCTGCACCGCCTGATGCGGTTCCTGGGGATAAAGGAAAAGGAGCTGCCGACAGTCAGTGTGGTTCAGCACAACCTGAGTAGTTATGAACAGCTGTTGCGCGGCAAAGGAGGTCTGCAGTGAGCAATATCCACCACCTTGAGCGTAGTCTGCGCAAACTGCGTCTGACCCGCGTCAGCGCTGAATGGCATGCGCTGGAGAAACGGGCTCTGGCAGAGGGCTGGACCCCGTCACGCTATCTGCTGACGCTGTGCAATGAAGAACTCCTGTGGCGCGAGAGCGAAAAACTGCGCCGCTATAAAAAGGAAGCCCGGTTGCCGGTGGCGAAAACGCTGGGTGAGTATGACTTCAGCCAGGTGCCGGAACTGAATAACGCTCAGTTCCGGCAGCTCTGCGAAACGACAGACTGGGTTGATGCCGGAGAAAATGTCCTGTTGTTCGGTGCCAGCGGCCTGGGGAAAAGCCATCTGGCGGCAGCGATCGTGGATGGCGTTGTAGGACTGGGCTACCGGGCCCGGTTCTACAGTGCCGGAGAGCTGCTGCAGGAGCTGCGAAAAGCGCGGACACAACTGAAACTGAACGAGCTTCTGCTGAAACTGGATCGCTACCGGGTGATAGTGATAGACGACCTCGGGTATGTCAAACGCGACAACGCGGAAACGGGTGTGCTGTTCGAGCTGATCGCCCATCGTTATGAGCGCGGCAGTCTGGTCATAACCAGCAATCATCCGTTCAGCACGTGGGGCAGCATCTTCGTGGATGAAACGATGGCGGTGGCGGCAGCGGACAGGCTGATCCATCACGGATATATGTTCGAGCTAAAAGGAGAAAGTTACCGGAAGAAGACATCGAAGGCAGTAACCAGCGTGGCTTAAAACCTCGCTCAATGGATGCGGCCAGAGTAGTTGGCGCCAGTCGGCAAAACTAGTTGACGTCTAATACTCCCCGGACTCACGCTTGTCGGGTTACCTGAAACGACGGTTAAAGAGGCCAGGGATCGCGTTCGCAGCGCAATAATAAATAGCGGTTATACCTTCCCCGCGAAGAAGATCACCATCAACCTTGCGCCCGCCGATCTGCCTAAAGAGGGGGGACGATACGATTTACCTATCGCAATTGCCCTTCTCGCGGCTTCTGAGCAGCTTAATACGACACGGCTAGGCTCGTATGAGTTCGTTGGCGAACTCGCGCTCACAGGCGCGTTAAGAGGGGTTCCCGGTGCGATATCGGGAGCGCTGGAAGCCATACGTGCAGGGCGGCAAATCATTGTCGCCAATGAAAACGCATCTGAAGTGAGTCTTATCGCCGAGAAGGGGTGCCTCATCGCGGGGCATTTACAGGAAGTTTGTGCCTGGCTGGAAGGGCGTCATGAACTGTCCGAGCCGGAGGAGTGTGATGATGTTATAGCGGATGCACCCGAGGATCTCAGCGAGATTATGGGACAGGAGCAAGGGAAACGGGCGCTGGAGATTACGGTCGCAGGTGGACACAATCTTCTGTTAATTGGTCCACCGGGTACGGGTAAAACGATGCTGGCAAGCAGGTTGAGTGGGTTGCTTCCACCGCTCAATAATCATGAAGCGCTGGAAAGCGCCGCCATATATAGCCTTATCAGTTCGACGTCGTTGCAAAAACAGTGGCGCCGTCGTCCTTTTCGTTCTCCGCATCATAGCGCTTCACTGACGGCAATGGTCGGCGGAGGGTCTATCCCCGGGCCGGGAGAGATCTCGCTGGCACACAATGGCATTCTATTTCTTGATGAGCTGCCTGAATTTGAGCGCCGCGTGCTGGATGCACTGAGGGAACCCATTGAATCCGGCGAGATACATATCTCACGTACGCGAGCCAAAATAAGCTATCCCGCACGGTTTCAGCTGGTCGCGGCGATGAATCCCAGCCCGACGGGTCACTACCAGGGCAACCATAACCGCTGTACGCCAGAGCAGACGTTGCGCTATCTGGGTAAATTATCCGGCCCGTTCCTCGACCGTTTCGATTTATCCCTCGAAATACCCCTTCCCCCGCCGGGTCTGCTCAGGCAAACGGGCATGACGGGTGAAAGCTCAGCGGATGTACGCGAGCGGGTGATTGCAGCCCAGACGCGGCAGTACGCTCGTCAGAACAGGCTGAATGCACGGCTGGATAATGCCGGGATCCGGCAGTTTTGTTCTCTTAACGTTGAGGATGCGGGATGGCTGGAGGAGACGTTGACGCGGTTCGGGCTGTCTATACGCGCGTGGCAGCGTTTGTTGAAAGTGGCCAGAACCATTGCTGACGTGGAGGGATGTACTGACATTGAGAGGAAACATTTGCAGGAGGCGCTGAGCTACCGCGCTATCGATCGTTTACTGCTGCATTTGCAGAAATTGCTGGCATAAAAAAAGGGGCCGTAGCCCCTTCTCTTCATTTTAGTCATCAGACTCGGTGTAGTCTTCTGCACCTTCCATCTGCGGCTTGCCGCCAGACAGCGTATGGAAGCGCTTTGGACGCTTAATGCGCGCCATGTACTTGATCCATACACGTTCCGCTTCAGACTCCGGCTCACGCTCACCACGGCAAACAGAAACAAACTGTTTTTCGTCTTCGGTAGCAGGTTCACGCTTCCCCAGATCCAGCTCGTTAAAGGCATAACCATGGCGCTCAAGCAGTTGAGCTTCTTTGATGGTGAAATCGCCGTGACGAGAGAACCCGCGCGGATAATGTTTATTGTCGAAAAAACGATTAGTCGTCGTAAAGCTTTCCGCCATCCTACACGCTCCTAATTCTTTGGCCGAGCTATTTATGGCGCGGAGTATTAGTTACGCTTGACAGAGTGTAAAACAAAACATTTAAATCATAACGACAAATAATTTTGCGGAGAAAGATGTGGATACGGAATTGCTTAAAACTTTCCTTGAAGTGAGCAGAACACGCCACTTTGGGCGAGCAGCTGAAGCCCTTTACCTGACGCAGTCAGCAGTCAGTTTTCGTATTCGACAGCTGGAAAATCAATTGGGTGTGAATCTTTTTACCCGCCATCGTAACAATATTCGCTTAACGCCTGCCGGCGAGAAACTGCTGCCGTACGCAGAAACGCTGATGAATACCTGGCAGGCGGCACGTAAAGAGGTGGCACATACTTCGAGGCATAATGAGTTCTCGATAGGGGCCAGCGCTTCTCTGTGGGAATGCATGCTAAGTCAGTGGCTTACCAGGCTGTATCATTCACACGGGCACCTACAATTTGAAGCAAGGATTGCACAGCGGCAGTCGCTGGTTAAGCAACTTCATGAGCGCCAGCTTGATCTTCTGATCACTACGGAAGCCCCCAAGATGGACGAATTTAGCAGCCAGATTGTGGGGCAGTTTGGCCTTGCGCTTTATGCCTCTGAGCCTTCGATGATGAAGGCAGACCTGACCTATTTACGCCTGGAATGGGGGCCGGATTTTCAGCAGCACGAGACGGGGTTGATTGCACCTGATGATGTCCCACAGTTAACGACCAGTTCTGCAGAGATCGCCTGTCAGCAGCTGTCCCTGCTGAAAGGTTGTACCTGGTTACCTGTTCGCTGGGCAGACACTAAAGCTGGGCTGCACACCGTGATGGATTCCACCACGCTTACCAGACCGCTGTATGCGATTTGGCTGCAAAACAGTGATAAGCAATCGCAGATAAAAGATCTGCTAAAAATCAATGTAATGGATTGAGACATCAGCCAGCAGAGATGCTGGCTGAAAATTAAGAAGAGCGTTTTCTGCAGCGTTTCAGGCAAAAAAAAATCCTTTGCCGAAGCAAAGGATTCTATATGGCAGGGGCGGAGAGACTCGAACTCGCGACACCCGGTTTTGGAGACCGGTGCTCTACCAACTGAGCTACGCCCCTAAAGTTTTTTGCCATTAAGCCTGCCAGTAAGGCAGGCTTAATGTCTTAATAAGTGGCGGAACGGACGGGACTCGAACCCGCGACCCCCTGCGTGACAGGCAGGTATTCTAACCGACTGAACTACCGCTCCACCGAAGACTGCTTGTAACCACCGGATTTATGCACCGGCTTACTACTTAATTTGATGCCTGGCAGTTCCCTACTCTCACATGGGGAGACCCCACACTACCATCGGCGCTACGGCGTTTCACTTCTGAGTTCGGCATGGGGTCAGGTGGGACCACCGCGCTAAAGCCGCCAGGCAAATTCTGTTAAATCTGTATCAGGCTGAAATTGATTGTCTGTCTCTCGTCGCCGAAACAGCTTCGGCGTTGTAAGGTTAAGCCTCACGGTTCATTAGTATCGGTTAGCTCAACGCATCGCTGCGCTTACACACCCGACCTATCAACGTCGTAGTCTTCAACGTTCCTTCAGGACTCTCAAGGAGTCAGGGAGAACTCATCTCGGGGCAAGTTTCGTGCTTAGATGCTTTCAGCACTTATCTTTTCCGCATTTAGCTACCGGGCAATGCCATTGGCATGACAACCCGAACACCAGTGATGCGTCCACTCCGGTCCTCTCGTACTAGGAGCAGCCCCCCTCAATTCTCCAGCGCCCACGGCAGATAGGGACCGAACTGTCTCACGACGTTCTAAACCCAGCTCGCGTACCACTTTAAATGGCGAACAGCCATACCCTTGGGACCTACTTCAGCCCCAGGATGTGATGAGCCGACATCGAGGTGCCAAACACCGCCGTCGATATGAACTCTTGGGCGGTATCAGCCTGTTATCCCCGGAGTACCTTTTATCCGTTGAGCGATGGCCCTTCCATTCAGAACCACCGGATCACTATGACCTGCTTTCGCACCTGCTCGAGCCGTCACTCTCGCAGTCAAGCTAGCTTATGCCATTGCACTAACCTCCTGATGTCCGACCAGGATTAGCTAACCTTCGTGCTCCTCCGTTACTCTTTGGGAGGAGACCGCCCCAGTCAAACTACCCACCAGACACTGTCCGCAACCCGGATTACGGGTCTACGTTAGAACACCAGCCATTAAAGGGTGGTATTTCAAGGTCGGCTCCACGCAGACTGGCGTCCACGCTTCAAAGCCTCCCACCTATCCTACACATCAAGGACCAGTGTTCAGTGTCAAGCTATAGTAAAGGTTCACGGGGTCTTTCCGTCTTGCCGCGGGTACACTGCATCTTCACAGCGAGTTCAATTTCACTGAGTCTCGGGTGGAGACAGCCTGGCCATCATTACGCCATTCGTGCAGGTCGGAACTTACCCGACAAGGAATTTCGCTACCTTAGGACCGTTATAGTTACGGCCGCCGTTTACCGGGGCTTCGATCAAGAGCTTCGCGTTGCCGCTAACCCCATCAATTAACCTTCCGGCACCGGGCAGGCGTCACACCGTATACGTCCACTTTCGTGTTTGCACAGTGCTGTGTTTTTAATAAACAGTTGCAGCCAGCTGGTATCTTCGACTGATTTCAGCTCCACCCGCAGGGGCTTCACCTACATATCAGCGTGCCTTCTCCCGAAGTTACGGCACCATTTTGCCTAGTTCCTTCACCCGAGTTCTCTCAAGCGCCTTGGTATTCTCTACCTGACCACCTGTGTCGGTTTGGGGTACGATTTCGTGTTACCTGATGCTTAGAGGCTTTTCCTGGAAGCAGGGCATTTGTTACTTCAGCACCGTAGTGCCTCGTCATCACACCTCAGCGTTAAAAGAGTTCCGGATTTACCTAAAACTCCCGCCTACATGCTTAAACCGGGACAACCGTCGCCCGGCTAACATAGCCTTCTCCGTCCCCCCTTCGCAGTAACACCAAGTACAGGAATATTAACCTGTTTCCCATCGACTACGCCTTTCGGCCTCGCCTTAGGGGTCGACTCACCCTGCCCCGATTAACGTTGGACAGGAACCCTTGGTCTTCCGGCGTGCGGGCTTTTCACCCGCATTATCGTTACTTATGTCAGCATTCGCACTTCTGATACCTCCAGCACCCCTCACAGGACACCTTCAACGGCTTACAGAACGCTCCCCTACCCAACAACGCATAAGCGTCGCTGCCGCAGCTTCGGTGCATGGTTTAGCCCCGTTACATCTTCCGCGCAGGCCGACTCGACCAGTGAGCTATTACGCTTTCTTTAAATGATGGCTGCTTCTAAGCCAACATCCTGGCTGTCTGTGCCTTCCCACATCGTTTCCCACTTAACCATGACTTTGGGACCTTAGCTGGCGGTCTGGGTTGTTTCCCTCTTCACGACGGACGTTAGCACCCGCCGTGTGTCTCCCGTGATAACATTCTTCGGTATTCGTAGTTTGCATCGGGTTGGTAAGCCGGGATGGCCCCCTAGCCGAAACAGTGCTCTACCCCCGAAGATGAGTTCACGAGGCGCTACCTAAATAGCTTTCGGGGAGAACCAGCTATCTCCCGGTTTGATTGGCCTTTCACCCCCAGCCACAAGTCATCCGCTAATTTTTCAACATTAGTCGGTTCGGTCCTCCAGTTAGTGTTACCCAACCTTCAACCTGCCCATGGCTAGATCACCGGGTTTCGGGTCTATACCCTGCAACTTAACGCCCAGTTAAGACTCGGTTTCCCTTCGGCTCCCCTATACGGTTAACCTTGCTACAGAATATAAGTCGCTGACCCATTATACAAAAGGTACGCAGTCACACCACGAAGGTGCTCCCACTGCTTGTACGTACACGGTTTCAGGTTCTTTTTCACTCCCCTCGCCGGGGTTCTTTTCGCCTTTCCCTCACGGTACTGGTTCACTATCGGTCAGTCAGGAGTATTTAGCCTTGGAGGATGGTCCCCCCATATTCAGACAGGATACCACGTGTCCCGCCCTACTCTTCGAGTTCACAGCCTGTGTGTTTTCGTGTACGGGACTGTCACCCTGTACCGTGCGACTTTCCAGACGCTTCCACTAACACACAAGCTGATTCAGACTCTGGGCTGCTCCCCGTTCGCTCGCCGCTACTGGGGGAATCTCGGTTGATTTCTTTTCCTCGGGGTACTTAGATGTTTCAGTTCCCCCGGTTCGCCTCGTTAACCTATGTATTCAGTTAACGATAGTGTGACGAATCACACTGGGTTTCCCCATTCGGACATCGCCGGGTCAAAGGTTCATATCACCTCGCCGGCGCTTTTCGCAGATTAGCACGTCCTTCATCGCCTCTGACTGCCAGGGCATCCACCGTGTACGCTTAGTCGCTTAACCTCACAACCCGAAGATGTTTCTTTCGATTCACCATCAAATTGCGAAAATTTGAGAGACTCGAACACATCATTTAAGATGTGTCGTTTCAATTTTCAGCTTGATCCAGATTTTTAAAGAGCAAAACTTCGCAGTGCACCTTTTCAGGTTCACTCTGAAGTTTTCTTGTGTTCGCAGTAAAAGATGGTGGAGCTATGCGGGATCGAACCGCAGACCTCCTGCGTGCAAAGCAGGCGCTCTCCCAGCTGAGCTATAGCCCCATCGTTTTTAATCTCTGTACCGCTCATCCTTTAAAAGGAGTTTGGTAGGCCTGAGTGGACTTGAACCACCGACCTCACCCTTATCAGGGGTGCGCTCTAACCACCTGAGCTACAAGCCTGCAGAGATTTTTACTGCTGTTTTTCATCAGACAATCTGTGTGAGCACTACAAAGGCAGGTTCTTTAAGGTAAGGAGGTGATCCAACCGCAGGTTCCCCTACGGTTACCTTGTTACGACTTCACCCCAGTCATGAATCACAAAGTGGTAAGCGCCCTCCCGAAGGTTAAGCTACCTACTTCTTTTGCAACCCACTCCCATGGTGTGACGGGCGGTGTGTACAAGGCCCGGGAACGTATTCACCGTAGCATTCTGATCTACGATTACTAGCGATTCCGACTTCATGGAGTCGAGTTGCAGACTCCAATCCGGACTACGACGCACTTTATGAGGTCCGCTTGCTCTCGCGAGGTCGCTTCTCTTTGTATGCGCCATTGTAGCACGTGTGTAGCCCTACTCGTAAGGGCCATGATGACTTGACGTCATCCCCACCTTCCTCCAGTTTATCACTGGCAGTCTCCTTTGAGTTCCCGGCCGGACCGCTGGCAACAAAGGATAAGGGTTGCGCTCGTTGCGGGACTTAACCCAACATTTCACAACACGAGCTGACGACAGCCATGCAGCACCTGTCTCAGAGTTCCCGAAGGCACCAATCCATCTCTGGAAAGTTCTCTGGATGTCAAGAGTAGGTAAGGTTCTTCGCGTTGCATCGAATTAAACCACATGCTCCACCGCTTGTGCGGGCCCCCGTCAATTCATTTGAGTTTTAACCTTGCGGCCGTACTCCCCAGGCGGTCGACTTAACGCGTTAGCTCCGGAAGCCACTCCTCAAGGGAACAACCTCCAAGTCGACATCGTTTACGGCGTGGACTACCAGGGTATCTAATCCTGTTTGCTCCCCACGCTTTCGCACCTGAGCGTCAGTCTTTGTCCAGGGGGCCGCCTTCGCCACCGGTATTCCTCCAGATCTCTACGCATTTCACCGCTACACCTGGAATTCTACCCCCCTCTACAAGACTCTAGCCTGCCAGTTTCGAATGCAGTTCCCAGGTTGAGCCCGGGGATTTCACATCCGACTTGACAGACCGCCTGCGTGCGCTTTACGCCCAGTAATTCCGATTAACGCTTGCACCCTCCGTATTACCGCGGCTGCTGGCACGGAGTTAGCCGGTGCTTCTTCTGCGGGTAACGTCAATCGACAAGGTTATTAACCTTATCGCCTTCCTCCCCGCTGAAAGTACTTTACAACCCGAAGGCCTTCTTCATACACGCGGCATGGCTGCATCAGGCTTGCGCCCATTGTGCAATATTCCCCACTGCTGCCTCCCGTAGGAGTCTGGACCGTGTCTCAGTTCCAGTGTGGCTGGTCATCCTCTCAGACCAGCTAGGGATCGTCGCCTAGGTGAGCCGTTACCCCACCTACTAGCTAATCCCATCTGGGCACATCTGATGGCAAGAGGCCCGAAGGTCCCCCTCTTTGGTCTTGCGACGTTATGCGGTATTAGCTACCGTTTCCAGTAGTTATCCCCCTCCATCAGGCAGTTTCCCAGACATTACTCACCCGTCCGCCGCTCGTCACCCAGGAGCAAGCTCCCTGTGCTACCGCTCGACTTGCATGTGTTAGGCCTGCCGCCAGCGTTCAATCTGAGCCATGATCAAACTCTTCAATTTAAGTTTGATGCTCGTGAATTAAACTTCGTAATGAATTACGTATGTTCACTCAGAGACTTGGTATTCATTTTTCGTCTTGCGACGTTAAGAATCCATGTCACTTTGAGTGCCCACACAGATTGTCTGATAAATTGTTAAAGAGCAGTTGCAACGCGGCGTTAAGCTCACCGTT